>NZ_CP026387.1:0-4781217 GCF_002935105.1 Leclercia sp. LSNIH3 | reverse complement strand
GAAGATCGGCGTCTTCCGGCGAAACATCACGAAAAAGGTCGCGCATAGGTTCTCCTTAGTCGCCAAGGCCAGCCGGGTTAACTTCGGAACTCGGGATACGCTCCACGCCTTCACCCCAGCGGTTCAGCACCTTGTCGTAGTCGCCGTTCTTGATTACGCCGTTGAGGGCGGTCTGCACCGGCTCCGCCAGGCCGCTGCCTTTCTTCAGGGTCACGGCGATGTGCGCCGCTTTCGGCCAGCCGCCGTCAACGCTGCCCACCAGCTTCGTTTTGCCGTTGAGGGCCGCTTTCCATGCGCCTATCACATTCGGACCAAAGTAGGCGTCAGCCCGACCGGACTGTAGCGCCAGGGTCTGGGCGGCATCGTCTTTGGTGTAGATCGGGGTGAAGGGCTTCAGCCCCTTCTTCCGGTTTTCCGCATCCCACGCCAGTAGTATCGCCTCCTGGTTGGTGCCGGAACCCACGATAATGCGCAGCCCGGCGATGTCTTCCGCCGTCTCCAGTTTCTTGATCGGGCTGGAGGATTTCACGTAGAAGCCCAGCGAATCCTTACGGTAGGTGGCGAAATCGAACTTCTCTTTACGCTCTTTGGTCACGGTGATGTTGCTGATCGCCGCGTCATATTTCCCGGAGGTCACCCCCAGCGGCCAGTCCTCCCAGGAGGTGGGCACCACGTTCAGCTCCAGCCCGAGGCTATCCGCCACCAGACGGGCAATGTCAGCCTCGCTGCCGATCAGGGTTTTGTTGTCATCGGCAAACACCGTCAGCGGCGGCTGGCTCAACCCGGCAATCGCCACGGTGAATTTCCCCGGCACCACCGGCTTAAAGCTGGCGGGCAGCTGGGCGATGGCCTGCGGGTTTTTGGCGGTGTTGATCGGCGTTTTGTTAGCCTCAAGGCTGACCCCGGTGCCGTTAATATTGACGTTCTCTGCCCAGACGGCTGGGGTAAAGGCCAGCGCGAGCGCTAGAATAAGCGATGATTTTTGCATGGCAGGTTCTCTTATTGTTGTGTGAACTGATTGGCGGGTTGCTCTAATCCCAGGCTCTCACGCAGCGTGGTGCCGGGGTATTCGGTGCGGAACAGACCGCGCGCCTGCAACAGCGGTACCACCTGGTCAACGAAACGCGGGAAGGTATCCGGGGTACCGCCCTGGATGATGAAACCATCCGCGGCATAGCCTTCAAACCACTGCTGCAGGCCGTCAGCCACCTGTTCCGGGGTGCCGGAAAAACGTGGGCGCGGCGAGGCGGCTTCCAGCGCCACTTGGCGCAGGGTTAAGTTGCGCTCCCGGGCGTTGCGCTTGATCTCATCGGTGGTGCTGCGGAAGCTGTTTTTCCCCAGGTCGCCAATGTCCGGGAAGGGTTCATCCAGCGGGTACTGGCTGAAGTCGTGGTGCTCAAAATAGCGGCCGAGATAGTTCAGGGCATCGTTGATGGAGACCAGCGCCGCCGTGGTCTGGTACTGCTGCTCCACGTCGTCGGCGTCCTTCCCGACGATCACGCTCACCCCCTGGAAGATGTGCAGCTCATCATTGCTTCGCCCATGCTGTTTCAGCTGGCTTTTCACGTCGTGCCAGAACGCCTGGGCTTCTTCGTAGGTGTCATGATGGGTAAAGATGGCGTCGGCATGTTTTGCCGCCAGCTTTTTGCCGTCGTCCGAGGCACCGGCCTGGAAGACAATCGGTCTGCCCTGCGGCGTGCGGCCGATATTCAGCGGCCCGGCCACCTTAAAGAAATCGCCATGATGATCGAGGGTGTGCAGCTTTTGCGGATCGAAGAACTGCCCGGTCTCTTTGTTGCGCACAAAGGCATCGCCCTCCCAGGAGTCCCACAGCCCTTTCACCACGTCGAGATATTCATCGGCGATGCGGTAACGCAGGGCATGCTCCGGGTGCGTGTCGCGGGAGAAGTTCTTTGCCGATCCTTCCAGCGGCGAGGTCACCACGTTCCAGCCCGCCCGGCCATTGCTCAGGTGATCGAGGCTGGCAAACTGGCGCGCCACGGTAAACGGCTCGCTGTATGAGGTGGACAGCGTTCCCACCAGCCCCAGCCGTGAGGTGACGGTCGCCAGCGCCGACAGCACGGTCAGCGGCTCAAAGCGGTTGAGAAAATGCGGGATCGACTTTTCGTTGATGTAGAGGCCATCGGCGACAAAGATAAAGTCGAGCTTCCCCGCTTCGGCCTTCAGGGCCGTCTCTTTAACAAAATTGAAATTGATGCTGGCATCGGCAGGTGCCGCCGGATGACGCCAGGCCGACATGTTCCCGGAGGCGCCATGCAATATCGTGCCCAGTCGCAGCTGTCGTGTTGCGGACATATTCACTCCTTACCCTTAAAGTTGATTCAGTGCTTTTTCCGCAAGTCGGGCGAAATAGCGCGCGGCGGGTGCAATTAATGCCTCGTCCGGGTTAAAGGCCGGATGATGCAAACCATACTGGCTGGCGCTGCCGATGCTGACGAAGGCCCCGGGGATCTGCTGCAAATAGACGGCAAAATCCTCCCCACCCATGTGCAGCTCGGCCTGCCGGGTTTCATAGCCGCTCTCGCTGGCCACCGAGGTGGCAAATTCCGCCCAGTTGGCGTCGTTGACCAGCGCTGTGGGTCCGGCATACCAGGTGATATCAATTTGCGCGTTGAAGGCGCTGGCAAACCCGGCGGCGATTTCAGCCACCCGGGCCTTCACGTTTTGCTGCACTTGTGTGCGATGCGTGCGCAAGGTGCCCTCCAGCTCGACGCTCTCAGGCAACACGTTCCAGGTATTGCCGCCGGTAATGCGCGTCACGCTCAGCACCACCGAGTCGAGGGTGTTGACGTTGCGGCTGGCAACGCTTTGCAGGGCGGTCACCAGCTGGCTGGCGAGCAGAATGGCGTCGTTGCCTTCATGTGGACGGGCGGCATGCGCCCCTTTGCCGGTAATGCGGAACACGAAGCGATCGACGTTGGCGTAAAAAGGGCCGCCGCGTGTGGCGAAACTGCCAACCGGCAGACCGGGTTCGTTATGCATGCCGAAGATGGCGCTAACGTCGCGCAAAGCCCCGGCGCGCACCAGGCTTTTGGCACCGCAGAAGTTCTCTTCCGCAGGCTGGAACAGGATCCGCACCCGGCCATTAAGTGAGGTCTCCCGCGCTTTAAGCGTTAAGGCCGCGCCGAGGATCACGCTGGTATGGATGTCATGGCCGCAGGCATGCATCACGCCAGGACGTTGAGAGGTAAAGGCCACGCCGCTGCGCTCCTCAATCGGCAGGGCGTCGATATCGGCGCGCAGGGCAATCTGTTTTTCGCCCTTGCCCACTTCCGCAACCACCCCTGTTGCCAGGTCATAAGGCAGGACGGTGATCCCGGCCTCCCCCAGCCACTGGCGCAGGCGGGCGGTGGTTTGCACCTCTTCGCCGGAGAGTTCAGGGTTCTGGTGCAGCTCGCGACGCCAGGCGATCAGCTGTTGTTCGAGGCTCATACCGCCACCTCCCGCGATTCCCGGGCCTGGGCCAGCAGGCGCAGAGATTGCACCCGGGCAGCCCCGTCAGCCACCGGGGTATCAATGATGAACTCATCAATGCCCCACTGCTGATGCAGCGCCTCCAGTTGCCCGAGCACCGACTCCGCGGTGCCCACCAGCAGAGACTGGGCGCGGCGGGCGATGCGTAGCGGCTCGCTGCCTGCCTGACGGGCAAAGGCGTAAGCCTGCTCTTCGCTGGCGACCGTCACGCGCTGGCCATTGGTCAATTCTACGCCCCACACTTCGACAGATTTCGCCAGCGCCTCGGCCTGCGCCTGGGTCGGGGCGACGATGGCCTGCACCGCGATAATCACCTCTCTGAGGCTATGCTCGCGCCAGGTGCCGATCACGTCCCGCAGCAGTTCAGGATCGCCATTCAGATGAGCGGCGAAAACGAAGTCCCAGTCGAGGCTGGCAGCAAGGCGCGCGCTCTCCGCGCTGGCACCCAGCAGGAAGCCAGCCGCCGCCACCTGCGGTAACGGCGTGGCGCGAACGTCCTCGTCTGGTGAGCCCGGGGTGATCCAGCCCTTCAGCTGCGCCAGTTGGGCGGCAAAATCGCCCTTCTCCTGCTGGCTGAGGCCGATTTGAAGCGCCCGGGTTGAAAGCGGCAGACCGCCCGGCGCTTTACCGACGCCCAGGTCCACACGACCGGGGGCAATGGCGGCCAGCAGGTTGAAGTTTTCGGCGACTTTGTAGGGGCTGTAGTGTTGCAGCATTACCCCACCGGAGCCGACGCGAATGCGTTTGGTCTGCCCGAGGATCCAGGCGATCAGCAGTTCGGGCGACGGGCTGGCCAGTTGCGGGGTGTTGTGGTGTTCGGCAATCCAGAAACGGTGATACCCCAGGGTTTCTGCCTGCTGCGCCAGGCTCAGCGTGCGTGCTAACGCATCGGCGGCCGTTTCGTTTTCTGCGACAGGACTTTTATCCAGGATGCTGATTCGCCATGACATGTTGCAATCTCGTTTGACTAAACATGTCGCCATTATTAAGGGGCGATTTCACCGCTGAGAAACAATTAATTTACATTTGGTTTGCCGGATTTCAGATATAAGGCGCCAGGTTAGCGCGAGGCACGAAGCTCTGCGATCAGCGCGTCAGCCTGATGACGGGTAGTGATACGTACGAAGCGAATATGGGCAAAGGCGGGGTTTTGCATGTCCGCTTCATAACGTGCGCGATTGCTGCGCCAGGTTTTCATCGTCCACAGCAGGATCGACTCGCGGCTGAAAAAGGAGCGCCGAAAACTTTCCCGGTTGCCGGTGCCGGGCCATAGCTCCTGTTGGGTCCAGGCGCGTTTTGCCGCCCGCGTCACCGCCTGGCGCAGGGTACGGACAAAGCCGTAATCCACCCACACCACCAGATCGACGTTGCGCCATTTTACCGGACGGGTGCGGTTGTAGTTGCCATCCAGCACCCAGCCAGGGCTGGCGTTGAGCACTGTTTCGAGCCTGGCGAACAGGAGGTGATCCGGTGTGCCCTGCCAGTCAGGCAGCCAGTACAGGGTGTCCATTTCGATATAAGGGAGCGCCAGTTCGGCGGCCATTCTGCGGGCCAGCGTACTCTTACCGCTGCCGCTGGTGCCAACAATATTGATTTTCATCACATTTCCTGCTGAGACGGAAAAACCGGGCCAACAATCATAATGTTTTATGAATGTTAATGAAACACGATATCGGCAGTCTGGTTTTTGCCACGGATTCATTATTTCCTTAATATTTACCTTAAGTCACATTAATTCCCGCCCGCGCTGTTTTTTATCCCACGCGCATTGCAATTTGATTACATAAGCACAGGTTAATACGAAAAAATAGTTAATTCCGGCGCTTTCTAATTCATTGAAGATTGTGGAGAATACGCCAGCCGTAATATTAAAGAATAAAACCTTAACCTTGCCTGACTCTTTTTCGGGCGGCTTCTCTTTTACTCAGACATCACCATGGAGTTATTCATGAGGCGTAACAATCACGTTACACAAAACGAGTATTTGCTTAACGAAGGTTCGACGCTAATGTCGACCACCACTATTCAGAGTCATATTACTTACGCCAACTCTGCCTTTATTGATGCCAGTGGTTATAAAGAAGAACACCTTATCGGTGAACCGCATAATGTGATTCGCCATCCTGATATGCCCGCGGAAGCCTTTGGCGATATGTGGTATACCCTGCAACAGGGCGAGAGCTGGACCGGGCTGGTTAAAAATCGCCGTCGCAACTGCGATCACTACTGGGTGCGGGCCAACGTTACGCCGGTCTACCAGAACGATACGCTCACTGGCTATATTTCGGTGCGTAATATTCCCGAGCGCCACGAAATTGATGCCAGTGAGGCGCTTTATCAGCGGGTGCGAAATAACGAAATAAAAGGCCATCGTTTTTATAAAGGCGTGCTGGTGCGTCGGGGAATACTCTCTTTTCTTTCAATATTCAAACGGCTCAGCACCGCGAAGCGGGTTAATTACTCCGTTGGTATTACCGCCCTGCTCGCCCTGGCGCTTCCTTTATTACTTCCGGGCGGGGTAATACAGGCTGGTGGCCTGGCGCTGCTGTTTATTTTGCAGGCGTTATTTCTTAATGCCCAGATATGCCGACCGGTAACAACCATCGTCAAACAGATGCAGCGCGTGGTCTCGGGCCGCAAAACCGACTATACCCATTTCGATCGGGTCGATGAGATTGGCTTGATGATGCGGCTGGTCAATCAGTCCGGCTTAAACCTCAACTCGCTGGTGGATGATGTCGGGACGCAAATCAGCGGCATCCGCGAGATTAGCCAGCAGGTCGCCAAAGAAGGTGATGCCCTGCAGACCCGCTCGGAAGAGACTTCTGGAGATCTGCAGCAGACGGCCGCAGCGGTGGAAGAAATTGCCAGCGCGGTCAAACAGACCGCCCAGACGGCGGAAGAGGCGATCACGATGGCCGACCAGACCAGCGCCAGCGCCTACCGCGGCGAAGCGGTGTTGAAGCAGACCATCGACGTGATGCAGTCGGTGTCACGGGATAACGGCCAGATTGTCGATATCATCGCCGTGATCGATCGTATCGCCTTCCAGACCAATATTCTGGCCCTGAACGCCGCGGTGGAAGCCGCCCGTGCCGGAGAGGCAGGACGCGGTTTTGCCGTGGTCGCCGCCGAGGTGCGTAATCTGGCCCAACACTCTGCCTCTGCGGCAAAGGAGATCGCGTCACTTATCGAGAAAAACGTCGCCAGCGTTAACGCCGGGGTAAACATGGTCGAGCAGACCGAAACCCAGTTGACCGCCATGATGGGTAATGTGCTGAATATGTCGGCTCTGATTAAGGAGATCGGCCACGCGACCCAGGAACAGACTCAGGCGCTGTCCCTGATTAACGAGTCGATTTCACGTATCGGGGTGATGACCCATAACAACGCCGGGATGGTGGAGCACGTCACCCAGGCGGCAAATCATCTCACCCAGCGCACCACCCGCCTGCAACAGGCGATTGCGGTGTTCGGCGGCTAACGCCGCAGCAAAAATGGCTAACCCGGCGAAAAGGTCATATCTTTTTAAAGCGATAGTCGCTGCCGGGAGGCCTGGATGAAAGCAGATAAGAAGACCTTAGCTGTCTCGTTACTCGCCTGGGGCGCACTCTATTATCTGCTGGGCTGGATCTCGTTAAACCTTGACGGCCCGGAAAGCCGGGTGGCCTTTATCTGGTTGCCGTCGGGCGTGGCCGTCGCCGCCTTCCTGATCACCGCGCGAAAGCAGTGGCTCGCGCTGTTGCTCACCCTGTTCCTCGCCCGCCTGATACTGGGGCTGACCTTTCACCATACGTTTCACGTCTCGCTGGTGCTGGCGCTGTTTTCCCTGACCAGCCACCTGGGCATCGCCTGGTGCGTGCAGCGGTTTTCCCGCGGCTACGATCGGCTGCACCACATCGTCACCTGGGTGATCTCCACGATTGTTATCAGCGCCCTGGCCGCACTCGCGGGCGTAGGCTGGCTTTCCCTGCTGGCCGGGAACTGGCAAATGCAGTGGCTGTGGATCGCCTGGAGCGCCAACGTCACTGGCACGCTGTTTGTCACCCCGCCGCTGATGGGCCTGCTGTCACCGACGAATAAAGAGATGCGGCAAGCATCGTTACCCGGTGTTTGTCTGGTGTTCGCCGTGTTGCTGGCGACCCTGTGGATCTTCAGCGATGTGCCTGACCGCAGCGACAACATCGCCCTGATCTACGCTTTGGCCTGCCTGCCGTTGGTTCTGCTGACGGCCGCCACCGTTATCTGCAGTAATCGCCTGGCCTCACTGACGTTTATTCTTTTTAGCGCGGTGGTGCTCTATGCCTCCTGGCGCGAAACCGGCCCCTTCTATTTTGCCCGGCTGGCAGCGGAAGAGTCGGTTTTGCTGGCGCAGTCTTATCTTTCTGCCGCCGCCCTGCTGCTGGTGTTTATTCGCGCCCAGAAAACGCAGAGCACCGCGATGCGTCAAACCCGGACGATGGCGTACTCCCTTGATCCCGAAACGGGCCGCCTCGCCTGGGATCCCGATGCGGACCCTTCCCTTACTGCCGCCTTAGCCCCGGTTAACAGCCGGGACGCGCTACTGGCGTGCCTACCCGATGCGCAACAGCAGGCCCGGATGGCCGCGCGCTGGCAGGCGGTCGCGAATGGCCAGCCTGTCGCTGAGACGTTTCATTTTACGCTGGCGATTCCCGGTCATTCGCCCATCACCTTAACAGAGCGAAATATGCTGATGATGACCGACAAAGATCGCCCGGCGATTGTCGCCTTCTGGACTGAAGACAAGGGAAGCCTGTTTAACCCAGCGCCGCAGGAGGAAGGTTAACCATGCTGCAGATCGCTTTTTTACTCGCCGGGGCGACATTTGTCCGCAAAGCGGCCCCCTTTTTTATGGTGGCAGGGTTGCTCTGGGGCGGGCTGGGGCTGGCCATTTTTCTTGATGGTTTGCAGGGCGGGCTGCACTTCCCCCTGCACGTTTTTGGTCTGTTTTTGCTGCTCGACAGCCTGGTGTCGCTGGCGCTCGGCTCCGCGGCCAAAGGCACTCAGCGGGGGATTTTTTACTTTAAGGGCGGCGTATTTCTGCTGATCGCCATTCTGATTTTATCGGGTCGCCATGACGGTACCCTGGTGCTGGCCATCGTGTTTGGCATTGCGTATTTCATTACCGGCCTGTTTACCATCGCCTCTGCGGTGGTGGTACGCTTCACCCACTGGCGTCGCGCCCTGCTGTCCGGGGTGTTGCAAATCCTGTTTGCCATTTTCCTGTTCCTGCCTTTTCCGACAGAACATGACGGCACCGTGTCGCAGTTTATCGGTATGGTGATGCTCACCGGCGGAGTGCATTCCGTGATCCTCTCCTTACGGATGCGCCAGATCCGCCACGGCCGCTCGGTGTTCGATATTCTCGCCCCGCAGACCCTGATGATCGGCCCGCGTGAGGCCCTGCCGCAGGATGTACAGCGCACGCCAGGGGATCAACTGATCGTCCACGTCTGGACCCCGGAAGGGTCCGCTAAACAACAGACGCTCCCGCGCCCGGTGATCAACCGCTACATCGCTGCGGTCGATGCTAACGGGGTGATCTCCACCGGTCATGCGGCGCTGGAAGTCCCGCCGACGCTCTATATCAGCCTCTACCCGGCGGCCGAGATCGACCGTTCGCCGTCGGAGTTTTTTAACCTGCTGAAGGCGGTGGAAGCCAATACGGTGGCGGGCAAGTATCAACCGGACTACCGCTTTGAAGCCAATATGTGGTGCGAGTCCGACCGCAAAATCCACTTCTCCACCTTCAATGCGGCCTCATTGACCAGCTTCTGGACGCAATACCGACAAACCGAAACCTACAACCTGACCTGGCGCAACTGTTCCAGCAGCGTGGCCTACGCCCTGGAAGCCGCTCTGGACGGTGCGCTGAAAGAGCGCTGCTCCCGGGGCGGCTTTATGCGGCTGCTGTTTATCCCTGAGTTATGGATTGCCGCGCAGCTGCGTAAGCGCGCCACCAACATGGCCTGGACGCCCGGGCTGGTGCTGGACTATACCCGGGCGCTGCATGCGGTGGTTCACCCCACAGACGTGTCGCTGATCCACCTGCTTAAAAAGCGCTGGTTTACGGCTGCGGATACTGGTCGTCAGTGACCTTCTCCAGCCACGCCACCGGGCTGCCGTCCACCGCTTCCGCGATAGCGATGTGGGTCATCGCGGTTTGCGCGCAGGCACCGTGCCAGTGTTTGACGCCCGGGGGGATCCACGCGATATCGCCCTGATTGAGCGCTTCTGCCTCTTTGCCCCACTCCTGCAGCCAGCCGCGCCCCTGGGTGACGATCAACGTTTGTCCCAGCGGGTGGGTATGCCATGCGGTACGCGCCCCCGGCTCAAAGGTAACGGTCGCCCCGCCCACTTTCGCCGGCTCGGTGGCCTGAAATGGCGTGTCGATGCGCACGGTGCCGGTAAACCAGGCCTCGGGGCCACGGACTGAGGGTAATGAACCACTGCGGATAATTTTCATGCTACCTCCTCGTTTGCTGTGGACTTAACAGTAGCCCAAGACCGGGGCGAGGATTAGACTGCATAATCAGAAAGGAACCATGAGCCAGATTCATATATCGGGAGCGCCGCGATGCTTAAGGATAATTTTAACGACCTGCTGTCATTTATGGTGGTCGCCCGGGAGCGCAGTTTCACCCGCGCAGCGGCCCAACTGGGCGTGTCGCAGTCTGCCCTCAGCCACGCCATGCGTAACCTTGAAGCACGTCTTGATATGCGCCTGCTGACCCGGACCACCCGCAGCGTGGTGCCCACCGAAGCGGGCGAACAGCTGTTTACGCGCCTCAGCCCGCACCTGCTGGAGATTGAACAGGAGCTAACCGCCCTGCGCGACATGCGCGACCAACCGGCAGGCAATATCCGTATTACTGCCGGAGAGCACGCCATGACTGCGGTCCTGTGGCCGGTGTTGAAACCCTTTATGCTTCAGTACCCGGATATCAATGTGGAAGTGACGGTGGATAACGGTCTGACGGACATCGTCGACGGGCGTTTCGATGCCGGAGTGCGCCTGGGCGAACAGGTGGCGAAGGATATGATTGCGGTGCGGATTGCCCCGGACATGCGGATGGCCGTTGTCGGCTCCCCTGGTTATTTCGCCCGGCACGGAGAGCCGCAAACCCCCGAGCAACTGGCCGATCATCGCTGCATTAATATGCGTCTGCCCACGCGCGGGGGTCTGTATGCCTGGGAGTTCACCCGTGAGGGGCGGGAGATCCGCGTGCGGGTGGACGGCCAGTTAACCCTGAATAACCTGCCTCAGCGCCTGGATGCCGCTGAGGCAGGTCTGGGTCTGGCTTATGTCCCGGAAGATACGGTCCAGGACGCTATCAGCCAGGGCCGACTGGTGCGGGTGCTGGAAGCATACTGCCCGGCGTTTGATGGCTACCGTCTTTACTACCCCAGCCGCCGCCAGCACACCACTGCCTTTTCCCTGCTGGTCGACGCGTTACGTCAAACGTAGTTTATTTCCCGACCCGGGCCTGCAAATGTTGCGGATAACGATCGCCTACCACGTCAATGTTCGCCAGCGTCTGGTTGATGTGGTTCAGCGCTTCCGGTGACAACGTCACGCCTGCCGCGCCGAGGTTCTCTTCCAGTCGGTGCATTTTTGTGGTGCCGGGGATCGGCACAATCCATGGCGCTTTCGCCAGCAGCCATGCGAGGGCCACTTGCGCAGGCGTCGCGCCCTGCTCTGCTGCCAGCTGCTGCACCACCTCTACCAACTGCTGGTTGGCTTGACGCGCGGCTTCACTAAAGCGCGGCACCTGGTTACGAAAATCACTGCTGTCAAAGGTCGTGCCAGCGTTAATCGTCCCGGTCAAAAAACCTTTCCCGAGCGGGCTGAACGGCACGAAGCCGATACTCAACTCTTGCAGCAGCGGCAGAATGGCCTGCTCCGGCTCGCGCCACCACAGGGAATATTCACTTTGCAAAGCGCTCACCGGATAGATCGCGTGGGCGCGGCGGATGGTTTCTACACCGGCTTCCGACAGGCCAAAGTGCTTCACTTTGCCTTCGGCAATCAGATCGGCAATGGTGCCCGCCACCTCTTCAATCGGCACATCAGGATCGACCCGATGCTGGTAATAGAGATCGATAACGTCCGTTTTCAGTCGTTTTAACGAGCCTTCCACCGCTGCGCGAATATGTTCTGGCCGGCTGTTAAGCACCTGGCCGGGCTGTTCGCAATCAAACCCGAACTTCGTCGCAATCACTACCTGGTCACGCACCGGGGCCAGGGCTTCCCCCACGACATCCTCGTTGAGATACGGGCCATAGATCTCGGCGGTATCAAAGAAGGTCACGCCTTTATCCACCGCGGCACGAATCAGGGCGATGGCCTGCTGTTTATCCGTGGCCGGACCGTAGCCGTGGCTCAGTCCCATGCAGCCGAAGCCAAGCGCTGAGACCGTTAAGCCATTTTTACCCAGTTGTCGTTGTTGCATTTTTCACCTCAAGGGTCGTTGTCTGATCGTCTCTACTGTAGGCACATTTATTTATGCGTACTACAGCCGACAAATGCTTGTGGTTATGAGCAGGATTCATAAATAGTGGCGGCGAAAAATTTAGTTCGATACATATCACTTTCACTCCGTTATTTTTTGCGTCGATCATTAATTGCAGGTAGGATGCTTCGCCATGTTTTTGCCTTATCCATACGCAGAATGACTGGAAAGGCAGCGCATTTCCGTGCATGAGCAATCGTTTGTATTGCGACCGCCGGGTACGGACATCATGAGAGTGATTTTGACAGGTAAACAGGTAACTCAATGAAAACAAGCAATAAAAGCGCAGCCGATCATCACGCTGCGAAACGTCGCTGGCTGAATGCCCACGAAGAGGGCTACCACAAGGCGATGGGCAACCGTCAGGTGCAGATGATCGCCATCGGCGGCGCTATCGGTACGGGGCTGTTTTTAGGTGCAGGCGCCCGTCTGCAAATGGCTGGCCCGGCCCTCGCACTGGTCTATCTGGTGTGCGGTATCTTCTCCTTCTTTATCCTGCGTGCCCTGGGCGAACTGGTGTTACACCGTCCCTCCAGCGGCAGCTTCGTCTCCTACGCCCGTGAGTTCCTCGGTGAAAAAGCGGCCTATGTTGCGGGCTGGATGTACTTCGTCAACTGGGCAATGACCGGGATCGTGGATATCACCGCGGTAGCGCTGTACATGCACTACTGGGGCGCGTTTGGCGATGTGCCGCAGTGGGTGTTTGCCCTTGGCGCGCTGGCGATTGTCGGCACCATGAACATGATCGGCGTGAAGTGGTTCGCCGAGATGGAGTTCTGGTTTGCACTGGTTAAGGTGCTGGCGATTGTCATCTTCCTGGTCGTCGGTACGGTATTCCTCGGTAGCGGCAAACCGCTCGACGGCAACATGACCGGCTTCCACCTGATCACCGATAACGGCGGTTTCTTCCCGCACGGCCTGTTGCCAGCGCTGGTATTGGTCCAGGGCGTGGTGTTCGCCTTTGCCTCCATCGAGCTGGTGGGTACGGCGGCGGGCGAATGTAAAGATCCAGAGAACATGGTGCCAAAAGCGATCAACAGCGTGATCTGGCGTATCGGCCTGTTCTATGTCGGCTCCGTCGTGCTGCTGGTGCTGCTCCTGCCGTGGAACGCCTATCAGGCGGGACAAAGCCCGTTCGTCACCTTCTTCTCGAAGCTCGGCGTGCCTTACGTAGGCAGCATCATGAACATCGTGGTCCTGACCGCGGCGCTCTCCAGCCTGAACTCCGGCCTGTACTCCACTGGCCGTATCCTGCGCTCCATGTCCATGGGTGGCTCTGCGCCGAAGTTTATGTCGAAGATGAGCAAGCAGCAGGTGCCGTACGCGGGCATTCTGGCGACCCTGGTGGTCTACGTCTTTGGCGTGTTCCTGAACTATCTGGTGCCATCGCAGGTATTTGAGATCGTACTGAACGTGGCGGCACTGGGCATCATTGCCTCCTGGGCCTTTATCGTGGTGTGCCAGATGCGTCTGCGCAAAGCGATTAAAGCAGGCACCGCGGCGGAAGTGAGCTTCAAAATGCCGGGCGCCCCAGTGACCTCCTGGCTGACCCTGCTGTTCCTGTTCAGCGTCCTGGTTCTGATGGCGTTCGACTACCCGAACGGCACCTATACCATCGCCACTATCCCTCTGCTGGCCGTACTGCTGGTGGCTGGCTGGTTTGGCGTGCGTAAGCGCGTGCATGAGATCCACAGCACCGCGCCGAAACACCCGGACGATGAAAATCGTGACAGTCCGCTGGTGGAAGAGACGTCCAGATAAAAAGCAAAACGGTCACTCAGGTGACCGTTTTTTATATGTGCTCCCCCCCTTTTTCCCGACGGCGCTGCGCTTGCCCGGCCCTAACGGGCCTGCGCAGGAACCCGGGCAATCACCTTAATTTCGAAATCAAATCCAGCCAGCCAGGTTACGCCCACGGCTGTCCAGTTCGGGTATGGCGGATGGGGAAAAATGGCCTGTTTGACCTGCATGATGGTTGCAAACTGATTTTGCGGATCGGTATGGAAGGTGGTGACATCGATCAGATCATCAAACGTACACCCCGCCGCGGCCAGCGTCGCTTTCAGGTTATCGAACGCAAGTTGCACCTGAGCGGCAAAGTCCGGCTCCGGCGTGCCATCGGCGCGGCTGCCCACCTGGCCGGACACAAACAGTAAATCGCCGGAACGGATGGCGGCAGAATAACCGTGTTCTTCATAAAGAGCATGTCGGTTGGCGGGGAAAACCGGTTCGCGCTGGATCATAAGGTATCCTGTACATTATCAAGGGTGAAAAACGTAAAGCGCAGCGCATACGAATGCTTTAATATACGCGGCGTATGTCAAATTAATCACACATACGCCGCGTATGTCAAATGAAGATGGAGAACCTATGGTTGTTAAACGCCGCAGCGAAACGATGGAAGAGAACCGCGCAAAACTGCTTATGGCAGCGCGAAAAGCCTTTGCCGAGAAGGGCTTTGCCGCGGCATCCATGGATGAACTCACCGCCAGCGTGGGCCTTACCCGCGGAGCGCTCTACCACAATTTTGGCGATAAAAAGGGGCTTCTCGCCGCCGTTGTAGCCCAGATGGACGGTGAAATGGCGCAACAGGCGAAGGCTGAGGCCGTTGATGCGGGAGATGACTGGGAGAAACTGTTAGCGGAAGGCGTCGCCTATATCAAAATGGCGCTCGACCCTGAAGTGCGACGAATCGTTCTGCTTGATGGTCCGGCGTTTCTGGGCAATCCCGCCCAATGGCCGGGGCAGTTGAGCTGCCTTGAATCCACCCGCCAGACCCTCACCCAACTGCTCGAACGCGGCGTGATCAAAACCGTGGACGCTGACGCCGCGGCCTATATGTTAAACAGCGCCGCCATGAATGCCGCGCTTTGGATAGCAGCCAGCCCGGACCCGCAGAAGGCGCTACCGGCGATCATTGCGGTGTTCACGGAGCTGGCAAGCGGCCTGTGCCAGCGTTCGCAATAACATGAGTGTATATCGGCACTCTTTGCCCGGCGGCAGGCGGTCCTGGCTCTCTCCCTAACCCACCGGGCTGAAAGATCCCCAGTAATTTTACTGCCCTCAAAGCAATAAAATCATCACAGTATTTTAAAAGACTTACAGCGACTCCCCTGTCCGGCTGAAAATCGACGAAGCGTTTCCGTAAGGCCGGGGCGAGGCGCAGGGACGCGCCGAGAGGGCATAGCCTGCAGGGATGCAGGCTGGTGCCCGACCCGAAAGCCTGGAGGAATAAGCTGAGTGCACCGCGAAGCGGCGATTTTCCTGGCCGGGAGCCGGGATTGTGAAGGGGGCGGCGGCGAGCCCCCTTCACACGTTCACGGGTGACGCGGCTGGCAGAGAAGTGCAAAACCTAAGGTGAACGGAACCACCACCTGAGCCGCATGTTCCCCCTCACCCCAACCCTCTCCCCAAAGGGGAGAGGGAGCTGACCGTGCCAGTATCAGGAGAGGCAGCCGACTGTGCCAGTATCAGGAGAGAGAGCCGACTGTACCAGTATCAGGAAAGGCAGCCGACCGTGCCAGTATCAGGAGAGGCAGCCGACCGTGCCAGTATCAGCAGAGGGTGCCGACCGTGCCAATATCAGGAGAGGGAGCCGACTGTGCCAGTATCAGGAGAGGCAGCCGATCGTGCCAATTTTTGGGGGGGATCCCTCTCCCAACGGGAGAGGGAAAACAGGCCTTACAGCGCGATACGGATCACGTCATCCGGCTGGGTGGCTTCCTGCTGGCGGGAAGATTTCTGCTTCACCGTAACGAACAGGGTTTTACCGTCGGCGGAGAGCGCCAGGCTGTTCGGGAAGGTCGGGGTATCGAGGGTTTTGGTCACTTTATAGGTTTTCGCATCAATCACGCTCACCTTGCCCGCTTCACGGTGGGTGACGTAGGCTTCATCGCGCGCCGGGTTAAACAGCACCGCCAGGGATTCCGGGGCGGACACTTTGCTGATGATGCTGCCGTCTTTCAGGGAGATCACCAGCGCTTCCGGCTGCTTAGAGTCGGTAATGAAGGCGCGCTGGCCTTTCACGTCGAGGCTCAGGTTCAGGTAGAAGTGCTCTTTCCCGTCGTCCTGCAGTTTTTTGCGCGCGATGATTTTGTGGGTCGCGGTGTCGATGGTTAGCAGCTCGCCGTCACCGTTGGTGGTGTACAGGCGCTTAGCCTGCGCATCCAGCGCCAGGCCGGTGCTGAACTTGCCGGTGCCGGTAATGGTCTCTTTCAGCTTCAGCGTTTCGCCGTCCACTGCCCAGATCACGCTCTCTTTACCGATGCCGGTGATATAGACGGTATTGGTGGTGTCATCTGCCACCAGCTCACGCGGCTGCAGCGGTTTAACGGTTTCGCTGCGCTTACGCTCGTCGAGCACCAGACGGCCCTTCACGTCACCGGTTTTCGCGTCAATCGCCGTTACGGCACTGTTGGTAGTGTTACCGAACCACAGCGTCTGGGTGGCGTTGTTGATGGTCGCGCCAAAAGGTTTCAGATCGCTATGAATGGCCTGTGTCACTTCCAGCGTCAGCGGATCGAGACGGTAAACCACCCCACCCTTGTCGGTTTTGCGGCTCTGCGTGGTGGCGACCCACAGCGCGTTCTCCTGCTGGCTGACGGCCATCTCATACGCGCCTTTACCAACCGCTTTACGCAGCATCTCTTCGGCGGCATGAACATTAAAGGTCCCGGCAATCAGCAGCGAACCTAATAACAGTGAGCCACGCAGACGCGGCGAGCACAGGTGACGTAAATTCATAACAACTCCCTTTTAACGTAAATGGTATCGCTGACATCGCTTCCGGCCGACAAAGTCATCGCTTCGCCTGATTATGGATGAGAATAGTAATCATTATTTATCGCAATGTGGAGTAATTCTTGATCGTCACAGGCCTATCCGCTGATTTAACCTACACTTTGCTTAACGCTATGTGCTGTTATGGTTTTCAATATATTTACAAAAGATTTACCATACAGGCACATGTTCCATTTGGTTCGTTCTTTCCTTAACCGGTTGTATTCATGAAAATCATTTCTGCCCGTAAGGTTTCACTTCCTCTGTTGTTGGTTCCCGTTATTTTTTCTCCCGTCGCCGCTATGGCGGCAGAAGAGCAAACCATGATCGTCAGCGCGTCGCCGCAAACGCTCTCTGAGCTGGATACCCCTGCTGCGGTGAGCGTGGTGAATGGCGATGATATACGCCAGGCCACCCCGCGCATTAACCTCTCCGAATCACTCGGCAGCGTGCCAGGACTACAGATCCAGAACCGCCAGAACTACGCTCAGGATCTCCAGCTCTCCACCCGCGGTTTCGGCGCCCGCTCCACCTTCGGGGTGCGCGGCATTCGTCTTTATGTGGACGGTATTCCGGCCACCATGCCGGACGGTCAGGGGCAAACCTCGAATATCGATCTCAACAGCATCGAAAGCGTGGAAGTCCTGCGCGGGCCGTTTTCCGCTCTGTACGGCAACGCCTCGGGCGGCGTGATTAATATGACCACCGAAACCGGACGTCAGCCCACCACCGTGGAGGCCAGCAGCTATTACGGCAGTTACGGTAGCTGGCGCTACGGCATGAAGGCCACCGGCGCGATGGGCGACGGCACCCAGCCCGGGGATGTGGACTACACCGTCTCCACCACCCGCTTCACCACCCACGGCTATCGCGATCACAGCGGAGCGCGTAAAAATCTCGCCAATGCCAAACTGGGCGTGCGCATCGACGACGCCAGCAAGCTGAGCCTGATCTTTAACAGCGTCGATATGAAAGCCAACGATCCCGGCGGACTGGACTATCAGGAGTGGCGGGATAACCCACGCCAGTCCCCGCGCGGGGATCAGTACAACACCCGCAAAACTATCAAGCAGACCCAGGCGGGCCTGCGCTATGAGCGTCAGCTGAGCGCGCAGGACGACCTCAGCGTGATGGCCTACGCGGGCGAACGTGAGATGACCCAGTACCAGTCAATCCCCTACCAGCCGCAGCTGCGGCCAACCCATGCTGGCGGCGTGATCGACATGCAGCGCCACTATCAGGGGATTGACACCCGCTGGACCCACCGTGGGGAGTTGCTGGTGCCGATGACGTTCACCACCGGCCTGAACTACGAAAACCTGAGCGAAAATCGTCGCGGGTATGAAAACTTCGTGATGAACAACGGCGCGCCGGACTATGGCGTCAAAGGGGCGAAACGCCGCGATGAGCGCAACCTCATGTGGAACGTCGATCCCTACCTGCAAACGAACTGGCAGCTGACGCAAAAGCTCTCCCTCGACGCGGGCATACGCTACAGCTCCGTGTGGTTCGACTCAAACGATCACTATGTGCAAGGAGCCAACGGGGATGACAGCGGTGAGGCCAGCTACCACAAGTGGCTCCCGGCAGGCGCGCTGAAATATCGCGTCACCGATGCCTGGAACGTCTATGCCGCTGCTGGCCGCGGTTTTGAAACCCCGACCATCAACGAACTCTCCTACCGTTCCGACAACCAGAGCGGCCTGAACTTCGGCCTGAAGCCATCCACCAACAATACTTATGAGGTGGGAAGCAAAACGCGGATCGGCAATGGCCTGTTCACTGCAGCGCTGTTCCGCACCGACACTGACGATGAGATCGTTGTCGACGCCAGTTCAGGCGGGCGCACCAGCTACAAAAACGCCGGTAAAACCCGTCGCCAGGGAATGGAACTCTCTCTTGACCAGCAGTTTGCCGAAAACTGGAAGCTGAAAATGGCCTGGACCTGGCTGGATGCGACCTACCGCAGCAACGTGTGCGGTGCTGCAGACTGTGAGGGCAACCGGATGCCGGGCATTGCGCGCAATATGGGCTATGCTTCCTTTGGCTGGCAGCCTGAAGAGGGCTGGTATGCCGGATCGGATGTGCGTTACATGAGCGATATCGAGGCCGATGACGAAAACACCGCCAAAGCGCCCTCTTATACCGTCGTAGGGCTGAACACCGGTTATAAGCTGAATGTGGGTAACTGGGGAATGGACGTCTTTGGCCGCGTGGATAATCTGTTCGATAAAGAATATATCGGTTCGGTCATCGTTAATGAGTCTAACGGACGTTATTACGAGCCAGCGCCAGGACGTAATTATGGCGTCGGTTTGGCAATCTCTTACCGCTTTGAGTAATTAATTTTCCCGGCAGGCGATCGTCTGCCGGGAATAAACAAGCGAAGCGGTAATATTAAAAAAGAGCGTTTCGCGGACGGTTGCGTATTACGCTAAATATTGCTGCATGATCAGGCTGTTCGCTTTGTCCACGACGTCGGCGACAGCCGCGCGGCACCGTTCCACATCACGTTTTTCCAGCGCGTCGAGTAATTCATCGTAGCGATAGCTGGCAGCGGGCAGGTCGATGTCCTGATCGTGAAAGTAATTAAAGCAGGGTCCGATCCGCATCCACAGCTGTTCGATCAGCGCGCACAGGGTAGGCATTTCTGCCTGCTTGTACAGGGTAAAGCGGAAGATACGGTTTGCCTCCAGGGATTTCTCCACATCGTTGCTGCTCATGGCGTCGTGAAACGCCTCACTAAGTTTACGAAGCTCATCAAGCTTGCTGTCCGTCATGCGTTCGCAGGCTGCGGCAACCGCCATCATCTCCAGCTCCCGACGGATCCTGTTGACTTCGTCATACCCCACCTGAGTCACTTCTGGCACCAGAAAAGCCTGAGCCGGTGCAGCGTGTAAGACGCCTGCGGAGACCAACCGCAGTAATGCTTCACGAACCGGAGTGATACTGGTGCCTAATTTATCGGCAATCTCTTTCGTCACAAGACGTGACCCTGGCCTGAGTGAACCGGCAATTAACGCCCCTTTAAGCGCCACTTCAACCTGAGTCGTCAGACTCATGCGCTGCGCTTTTTCTATATTATCCAAATCAAGCATGTTCAATTCCTGTAACAGATGCAAAACGCCTTTTCCCAATGGGCAAAAGGCGTGAAGCGACGCGTGATGATATATCCTGTATCTGCATGCCTGGTATTCTTGACCGCATAAAAACAGAACTAAAATTAATAAATTTCTTTAGGTATCTCATCCGTCTTTTTTGCGGATGAGTTATTGTAGACATGTATTATTAAAGACGTTATTCGGATTTTTGCATAGCCCTTAAGGGCGGTTTTACCCGCCCTTACAAGTACTATTCGTTATCCTTCGCGACGCGTATCACGACTTTGCCGAAATTCTTACCTTCCAGCAGGCCGATTAGCGATTCTGGTGCATTGTCAAGCCCATCAACCACTTGCTCCCGATAGTGGATTTTGCCTTCGTTAACCCAGCGGCCCATCTCCTTTTGGAACTCTTCAATGCGATGTCCATAGTCCTGGTTGATGATAAAGCCCTGCATACGAATACGTTTTTTCAGTATCGTCCCCATCAGCAAGGGCAGTCTGTCCGGGCCTTCCGGCAAATCGGTCGCGTTATATCCACTCACCAGACCGCACACCGGAACGCGCGCGCCGGTGTTTAACAGCGGCAGCACGGCGTCGAACACCTTCCCGCCGACGTTTTCGTAATAGACGTCGATCCCGTCCTGGCAGGCCTGCGCCAGCTGGTCGGCGAAATCGTCGGCATGGTGGTCGATACACTGGTCAAAGCCCAGCACCTCGGTTGCGTGGCGGCATTTCTCCGCCCCACCAGCAACACCCACGACCCGGCAGCCTTTCAGCTTGCCAATCTGCCCGACAGTTGCGCCCACCGGACCGGTCGCGGCAGCCACCACCAGTGTTTCGCCCTCTTTTGGCTGGCCAATATCCAGCAGACCCATGTAGGCCGTAAAGCCCGGCATGCCCAGCACGCCTAACGCCCAGGAGGGGTGCTGCGGGTTATCACCCAGCTTGACCAACCCGCTGCCGTCGGAGACGTCATACTCCTGCCAGCCGCTGTAGCCGAGTACCCATTCACCGGCGGTGTAGTCCGGGTGGTTCGACTGCTCGACGCGGCTGACCGTGCCGCCCACCATCACCGCGCCAATCTCAACCGGTGGCGAGTAGGACGGCGCATCGCTCATGCGGCCACGCATATAAGGGTCCAGCGACAACCAGATGGTACGAAGCAGGATCTGCCCGTCAGCAAGCGCAGGCACAGGTTGTTCTTCCAGACGGAAATTGTCGGCAACCGGGGCGCCCTGTGGACGCGAGGCGAGAACCCAACGACGGTTTGATACAGAAGGCTGACTCATAACTCACTCCATTTTACACAAATGTCCTTAGAGACTAGCTGTAGATCCCTCTGCCTGCCTTTGCATTATGAGCCGGATTGATTGAGCCGCACGACCAGATACACGCAGGGTTCAGGGCTTTCATTGATAAAACGGCAATCGTTCGGCGGCCCCAGTTCCAGGCAGTCCCCGGCACGCATTTCGTGGCGGGTATCGCCTTCCTGAAAGACCAGTTCGCCCGACTGCAGCCAGATCAGCTGGCGAGCAAGGGCATAAGAAGAGGCAGGCATGGGCACATCGCTGCCAGCAGGAAGTTCAACCTGCACCAGGTCGATAGGGAGATCGCTGCGCGGTGAGACGTGACGCCGCAGATAGTGCGTTTGCGGGTCGCGCCAGACCGGTTGGTTGGCAAAACGCAACAGCTTACCTTCCTGCAGTTCCGCACGGGCAATAAGCGTAGACATGCTGATGCCAAACGCGCCGGAGAGCCGGGCCAGCATCGTGGCCGTCGGGCTGCTCCCTGAGCGTTCAATTTTATGGATCATCGCCCGGGAGACACCGGCGCGTTCCGCCAGCTCGCTCAGCGACCAGCCGCGGGATTCGCGTTCCAGTCGGATGCGGGCGCTGATCCGTTCATTGATATTGTCTGGCATAGTATTCATCGCGTAATACTATAGTGTAAGTAATGGATTACAAGGTGCTTTTTTCATAACAAAAAGATATGACTTATAGCGTAGCGATAAGTCAGCCAACCTGTGTAATATTGTGACGTTATGTACCACTATAGTGAACACACCCACCCAGAGGATCTCCATGATTATTCGTCACGCCTGCAAAGAGGATTGCGCCGCCATCGGTGAAATCTACAACCATGCGGTTTTGCACACCGCCGCGATCTGGAACGATGCCACGGTCGATACCGATAACCGTATTGCATGGTTTGAAGCGCGTCAGCTGGCCGGCTATCCGGTGCTGGTGAGCGTGGAGAACGAGGTGGTGACGGGCTATGCCTCATTCGGTGACTGGCGCGCATTTGATGGCTTCCGTCATACCGTTGAGCACTCGGTATACGTTCACCCCGGTCATCAGAGCAAAGGCATTGGCCGCGCGCTAATGAAGGCCTTGATCGCAGAGGCGCGTCGCATCGGCAAACACGTGATGGTGGCGGGCATTGAAGCGCAGAACAGCGCCTCCATTCATCTGCATGAGACCCTGGGGTTTGTGACCACCGGCCAGATGCCGCAGGTAGGCACCAAGTTTGGCCGCTGGCTCGACCTGACCTTTATGCAGCTGCAGCTGGACGATCGCACCGACCCGGACGCCATCGGATGAATCAGTCCCTGACGCTGGTGTTTCTGGTGGCGGCAGGCATAGGCCTGGTAGTACAGAACACGCTGATGGTGCGCATCACCCAGACCTCAAGCACCATTCTTATCGCCATGCTGCTCAACTCGTTGGTGGGGATTGTGCTCTTTGTGTCGATCCTGCTGATTAAAAACGGTGTTGCCGGGTTCAGCGAGCTGGTGCATACGGTGCGCTGGTGGACCTTAATTCCCGGCCTGCTGGGATCGTTTTTCGTTTTTGCCAGTATCAGCGGGTATCAGTATGTCGGGGCGGCCACGACCATTGCCGTGCTGGTCGCCAGCCAGTTGATTGGCGGTCTGGTAATGGACGTGGTGCGCAGCCAGGGCGTGCCGCTGAGGGCGCTGATTGGCCCGGTGTGTGGCGCAGTATTGCTGGTGATTGGCGCCTGGCTAGTTGCACGGCGCCAGTTCTGACGTCAGAGGATCACCCCGCCTTTGGTCAGGCTCTCCTGACGGGCTTCCTGCTCCTCTTTATAGTGTTTGCCGTGATGGGCGATGGTCGTGCGCAGACGCTGCTGCTGAACATAGCGATCTTCACGGCTGAGTTCGTTGTCTTCGCTTAATTCGATCAGCAGTTCGTTCATATGCACGATCACGCTTTCGGCTACCGCCGCATCCACGCGGGCAATGACGTCCTCTAAATGTGACATTGTCACTCCTTAGTTGTTGGCCCGGCGGGTTACGCTGGCCGGGCCTGGGATTCATGCCCTCTCCCCGAGGGGAAGAGGGTCAGAGTGAAGGGTTAAATCCGCACTCCACTCAGTTTAATTTCGCCTTCGAGAAATCGCTTCCCATCAGGCTCACGCTATATCCGCTGACGTTGCTGCGGGTAGCATAGAAGGTTTTGCCGTTAGCCAGCGCAATCCACGGGGCCTGCTGGTAGAAGATCTCCTGTGCCTGGCTGTAAAGCTTCGCACGGTCTGCCGGATCGCTGGTGAGCTTCGCTTTTTTCACCAGGTCATCATAGCCCTTGTCGCACCAGCGTGCGGCATTGGAGCCGGTTTTAATACTGTCGCAGCCCAGCAGCACATCGGCAAAGTTATCCGGGTCGCCGTTATCCGACATCCAGCCAAACAGCGCGCTGTCGTGCTCGCCTTTACGCATCCCGGAGAGATATTCGCCCCATTCATACGAAACGATTTTCGCTTTGATGCCCACCTTCGCCCAGTCGTTCTGGATCATCTCGGCAATGCGGCGTGAGTTCGGGTTGTACGGACGTTGCACCGGCATTGACCAGAGCGTCACTTCCGCCCCCTGCTCCAGCCCGGCCTGTTTCAGCAGCGCTTTCGCTTTTTCAGGATCGTAACCGTAGTCTTTTAAATCTTTATTAAAGCCCATCATATTCGGCGGGATCGGCGATTTCGCGACCGTACCGGAACCAAGGAATACCGCATTGATAATGGCGTTTTTGTCGGTGGCGTAGTTCAGCGCCTGGCGCACCAGTACGTTATCAAACGGCTTTTTCTCGGTGTTAAACGCCAGATAGCCAACGTTCAGCGCATCCACCGAGTGCAGGGTCAGATCTTTATTTTTCTTGATCACATCAAACTGCACCGGCGATGGCGCAGGAATGATCTGGCACTCGTTGGTCTGCAGCTTCGCCAGACGGGTTTCGACGTTAGGCGTGATGGAGAAGATCAGATGTTTGGTTGGCACCGCGCCATCCCAGTAGTTCGGGTTAGCCAGATAACGGATCAGCGAGTCAGTTTTATACTGCTGAAGCACGTAAGGGCCGGTACCGATCGGCCAGGTATCGACATTCTCCGGGGTGCCTTTCTTCATCATCGCGTCGGCATATTCCGCGGACAGGATCGAGGCGAAGTCCATCCCCCAGTCGGCAAGGAACGCGGCATTCGGTTCACTCAGCACAAACTGGACGTGGGTGTCATCCACCTTCTTCACCTCCTGGATCAGTTTATCCAGGCCGACGTCATTGAAGTATTCGTAGTTGCCCTGTGACACCTTGTGATACGGATGATTAGGGTCTTTCTGACGCAGCACCGAGAAAATAACGTCATCGGCATTGAAGTCGCGGGTCGGTTTAAAGAATTTATTGCTGTTGAACTTCACCCCTTTGCGCAGGGTAAAGGTATAGGTTTTGCCATCCGGTGAGATGGTCCAGGATTCCGCCAGAGAAGGCACCGGCGTATTTTTCACCGGATCAAAATTAATCAGGCGGTTATAGAGCACCTGCGAGCTGGCGACAAAGGTAGGGCCGGAGCTGGCAATCTGCGGGTTAAACGACTCAGGCGAGGCCTCTGAGCAGTAGATAATGGCGTCGTTATTGGCCGCCCATGCGGCACCTGCCGGCAACAGCGCGCTTAATGCCAGCGCGAGGAGAGTTTTCCCTGTGGACATAGTTATTACCTGTTTGGTTTTATTATATGGAATGGTAATAACAGCACAGCCACTGTTCCCTGGCAAATAACGAAACACTATCAGGTTATTCTAAAGCAGTTATTTCCGCTGATTTTCTCACCAGCAGCGAAACAGTGATTTGCCTTAAGGTACATTCAACGTCAAGCACTTTCCGCGGCCTCAATGCTGTAAGAAATCGCCCCTTTTGCCGTCTCTTCTGCCGTTTGCTTGCCCTCAGATTTCGTAAAGTAGACGCGTGAAAAAGTCTATGGGACCAAATCGTGGCAAAAACCCTTTTACGCAGCGGCAATCTTGATGATTTTCAGGCCGTTGGCGGCGGCGGACAGGCCGTATTTGAATCAGCATTGCAAATCCGTGAGGCCCTGCGCCTGCGCAAACAGCAGTCGATCGTCGAAACCCTGGCGATCCCGCAGGTCAATGATGAAGGCGACCGGGTTGACTGGTATTCGCCCACGGAAGGCACCGTTATCAGCTGGAAAGCCGCCGACGAAGATGCGCGCTTCCGGGCGCTGCGCCTGCTGGAAAGTACCCTGTCCAGCGTCGAGTCCCTGAGCAAAAAATCGCTCCAGTCGCCAAAAACCGCCCAGCAACTGTTTGGTTCCCTGCTGTCAAAAGCGTTTCAGTTCCCGGGGGAAAACTTCCTGTTCCTGGTGGATGGCAAACCGGTGATCACCTTCTGGGGTTTTGTAAACCTCAATGAAAATGCGCGCGAGGATGTTCTCGACTGCCTGCGCGCCTCCCTGCTGCCGGTCCCAATGCCTGCCCCGGTTGAGGAGCCAGAACCCGAGCCGGAACCGGCCCTCGTCTTTGAAAAAGCCGATGAACCGCTGGTTGCCGCCCCGGCGAAGGTCCATATCACCGCCGACGATCTCTACGAGGCGCATCCCGCCCCGGTGATGACCCCTCGCGAGCCAGCGCCAGAGCCGGAACCGACCCCGGTGGCCGTAGCGACCAAAAAACGCCGCGTTCCGCTGTGGTCCCTGCCGGTCGCCGCCGTGGTGATGGCCGCCGTTGCCGCCCCATTGATGTGGCCGAAGCACGCACCCGCCCCAGAGCCGGTTAAAACCGTGGCGGCCGCCCCGGTGGCCATCGAGCCTGAACCGGTCGCCGCCGTTGAACCTCTGCCGCTGAATTTACCCCTGCATCAGGCGGAAGTGGTCGCAGCAAAAGATCCGACCCCAGTCGCGGCTGAGCCGGTGGTGATTACCGCGATCCCGAGAGAGGCGATGGTAATGGAGGCCAGTCAGGTGAAATCCGGCTCGACCCGTTTTCTTAACGGCAGCTGGCGGGTAATGCTGGATGTGACTGACCCGATCACCGGCAAGCCACCGTCACTGCGCTATCAGATTCAAAACAATAAAGGGACGGCCCGCGTCGTTCACGGTGACAACATCGTCTGCCGCGTGGAGGTCTTCTCCGGGCTGCACAGCAACGGTGAGCTGCTGATTAAAACCCGTGGCAATGCCCGCTGCACCGATGGCTCCCGCTATCCGATGCCGGAAATTACCTGTAAAGCCGGTACGAATGATGTGGCGGAATGCAGCGCGCGCTACGACGCAAAAACCGTGGTTCCATTGACATTCAGGAAGGCAGGTGCGTGATCCTATGCTGGTAAATCTTTGCGACTACAAACAGAGCGTCACGCTGATTGCGAACAGTGGCGTGCAGTTTCTTGATTTTGGCCTGACGCCGCAAGACTCCGCCCAGAGTGGACGCTTCGTGCGTAAAACGGCCAACGGCCCTCTGCTGCGCCTGGATTTCGATCTGGTGAATGGCCGCTACACCCTGCCTGCCACAGGCGGTGGACAACCGGAAGTGGTTAAACCCGAAAGCACTATCCTGCTCCAGCAGTCGCTGGCGG
The DNA here is from genome assembly GCF_002935105.1 of Leclercia sp. LSNIH3. Lineage (NCBI taxonomy): Bacteria > Pseudomonadati > Pseudomonadota > Gammaproteobacteria > Enterobacterales > Enterobacteriaceae > Leclercia > Leclercia sp. LSNIH3. The sequence continues at coordinate 4,754,434 of NZ_CP026387.1, read as the reverse complement.
TGCTGGATGGCGTCTGGCTGCCGCTGCCGTTTTTCCGCTTTAACCCGCCACGCACCTTTGTTGATGGCCCGGATAACTGGGCACGGGTGCAGGTGCGCAAGCTCGATACCCCGGACAACGCCGGGAACAGCCACCGTGTGACCCTGGCGCTGGACAGCCAGATTGCCGCGCACGCCACCAGCGCCCTGTCGCCGGTGGAGAACGACATTCTCAATGGCACTCGCTTTGCACTTGCCTGGCGCGATGATGAGGTGGCGAACTTCCTCGATCAAACCTGGATTGACGGCTGGCTGCGTGAAGCCTTTACCCAGTACGCCACCGGTGTGGAGAACCGCGCCGAACGCGAGCTACAGCTGGCGATGCGTAACTTTGAGTATCAGGCGCACTGGCTGAACATCCTGGCCATGCTGGGCGAACAGCTCACGGTGCCGGAAGTGAAATTCGTTACCCATACCCTCAGCACCCCGGCTATTCCGGTAGATCTGATTCTGGATGTGGGTAATACCCATACCTGCGGCGTGATCATCGAAGATCACGGCGACGCCAACGACGGTCTGCGTCAGACCGCCGAGCTGCAGGTGCGCTCCCTGAGCGAGCCGCAGTTCCTTAACGAACCGCTGTTTACCAGCCGTCTGGAGTTTTCCGAAGCCCGCTTCGGCAAGCAGCACTTCTCGGTGGAGAGCGGCCGCGAAGATGCCTTTGTCTGGCCTTCTATCGTGCGCGTCGGCGACGAAGCGCGGAAGCTGGCGACCCAGCGTCTGGGCACGGAAGGCAACAGCGGCATCTCCAGCCCGCGCCGCTACCTGTGGGATGAAACCCCGGTGGTGCAGGACTGGCGCTTCAGCCAAATGAACAGCAAAACCCAGCGCGAACCGCTGGCGACCGCCTTCCCGCTGATGAACCTGATGAACGATGATGGCCAGCCGCTGTTCACTCTGCCACAGGATGAGCGTCTGCCCGTCTTTTCGCCGCAGTACAGCCGCAGCACTCTGATGACCCATATGCTGTGCGAACTGCTGGCGCAGGCGCTGGGGCAGATCAACAGCGTGGCTACCCGTCTGCGTCTGGGCTTCCCGGCCTCGCCGCGTCAGCTGCGCACCCTGATCCTCACCCTGCCCTCGGCCATGCCGAAGCAGGAGCGTGAAATCTTCCGCCGCCGCATGTTCGAGGCGATTGCCATCGTCTGGAAAGCGATGGGCTGGCACCCGCAGGATGACGATTTCTCCAGCCGTAAGCAGCAGGAGAAGAGCGTGGTTCCGGTGCCGGAGATCCAGATGGAGTGGGACGAAGCCAGCTGCGGCCAACTGGTCTGGCTCTATAACGAAGCCATTTCCCATTACAACGGCCAGACCGAAGACTTCTTCGCGGCCGTGGCCCGCCCGGATCGCGAACCAGAGCCAGGCTGTGCGCCGGGTCGCGCCCTGCGCGTGGCCTCGATTGATATCGGCGGCGGGACGACCGATATGGCGATCACCCACTACCAGCTCGACGACGGTTCTGGCAGTAACGTCAAAATCACGCCGCAGCTGCTGTTCCGCGAAGGCTTTAAGGTGGCGGGCGATGACACCCTGCTGGATGTGATCCAGCGTTACGTATTGCCTGCCCTGCAAACGCAGCTGCAAAAATCCGGCATTGCTGATGCCTCGTTGCTGATGGCCTCGCTGTTTGGCGATTCGGGGCGCATCGACACCCAGGCAGTGCTGCGCCAGCAGACGGCGTTGCAGCTGTTTATGCCGATTGGACATGCGATCCTCGCTGCCTGGGAAGCCAGCGATATCGACGATCCGCTCGACGGGCTGCACGCCACCTTTGGCGATCTGCTGACCCGCAAGCCCACGCGCAACGTGATGAACTATCTGCAGCAGGCCATCGAACACGCCCTGCCTGCTGGCGCTGAGCCGTTCGACCTGTTCGCCGTGCCGCTGCACGTCAACTTCCGCGAGATGCAGGATGCGATGCTGGCCGGGCACTTTACCCTGGCCGCGCCGCTGCACGCCGTGGCAGAAGCCATCTCCCATTACGCCTGCGATATTCTGCTGATCACCGGGCGTCCTGGCTGTCTGCCAGGGGTACAGGCGCTGATCCGCCATCTGCAGCCGGTGCCTGTCAGCCGGATAGTGTGGCTGGATAAGTACCGGGTGCATGAGTGGTACCCGTTCAGCCAGCAGGGGCGCATCGGCAACCCGAAATCCACTGCGGCTGTCGGGGCGATGCTCTGTAGCCTGGCGCTGGATCTGCGCCTGCCGCGTTTTAACTTTAAGGCGGCGGATATCGGCGCGTACTCGACCGTGCGCTACTTAGGCGTGCTGGATAACACCATTAACACCCTGCGCGACGAGAACGTCTGGTATCAGGATATTGATCTCGACAAGCCGGGAGCGAAGCTGGATACCCGCCTGCACTTCCCGCTGCGCGGCAACGTGACCCTCGGGTTCCGCCAGCTGGCAAACGCCCGCTGGCCGGCCACCCCGCTCTATACGCTGAGCATTAACTCGGCGGAACTGGCAAAATCCATCGCCGGAGACGGCGTGCTGAACGTGCGCCTGCAGCTGCGCGGCGGCACCCGACACGAAGGCCCGGAAGCCTTTGAGCTGAGCGATGCCTGGCTGCAGGACGGTACGCCGGTGCCGCCTGATGCCCTGACCTTTAAACTGAATACCCTGGCCGACCGCAGACACAGCGGGAGCCATTACTGGATCGACAGCGGGAGCGTATACCTGAAATGACAGCCACGACGACCACAACTCAGGCGTTAATCGGGTGGATCAACACAACGCGCCAGCATGCCCCAATCCTCGATAACGACGCCGATGCCCTGCTGGCGAGCCTGGCAGTGGCCAACGCGCGGGAGCACGCGATTGCGCGGGCGCTGACCACCGGGAGCACCATCGGATTGTATGGTCACTCCCAGGCAGCGAAAGCCCACCTGCTCACGACGCTGTGCGGTAGCGATAATCAGCGCATGAACGTGATTATCGGCCAGCGCACCTTTGACTACTTTTCGCATATCAACCCGGGCCATGCCCTGACCAACATGGCGCTGCGCTTCAGCCCGACGGCGGCAGAGGTGGTTGACGACGCCTTTCCGCTGCGCCTGAGCCTGCTTACCGAGGCGGAACTGGTGCAGGTATTCCTTGCCCGCGCCACGCTGCCCGCGGTGGACAAGACCGTGATCGAAGCGCGACTGGAGAAGTGGCGCGCCCTGCGTCAACCCCAGAGCGTACCGGGGATCACCGCCGCCGACGTTGGGACTATCGCCGACTACTGGCGTGATACGGTGCCCGCCGCGTCCCGGCAGATGGACGATGCTCTGTGGCACCAGTTTGCCCTGCTGCTGCCGTCGCTGGATCTGAGCACCCGCGCCAGCGTCTGGTCGCTGCTGTGGGGCGAACAGCAGGAGCTGACCCAGCAGTGGCTGAAGCTGGCGCATATTCTGCACCAGACCAGTCATGCACAGGTGCTGGCTGCGCCGCTGAGTCTGCTGGTGGACAATTTTGGCCTGCCGACCGAAGGTTTCCTCACCCGGGGGGATATCGCCCTGTCGGACGTGCAACAGGCGGTGCTGCATCCCCTGCACAACGGCGAGTTGCTTAACGCCATCAGCATTCCGCTGGATGTGCTGGCCCTGCTGACCCGGGAGCTGATCCTGCCCGTCGAAAACAGCGCGTTGTCAGGCGTGGATATCATTGATATTCCCGCCCCCTCGGCCCAGCCCGATCAGCCGCTGGCTCAGGCGAAGCAGGCGTGGTTGCTGGAACACTATCGCCAGCATCTGCAGCCGGATGTGCTGGTGATCTGCAACGCCACCGCCCATCACAGCCAGACGGCAAAAACTGCTAAAACGCTGCTGAACTGGGTGAAAGCGACCCAACCGGGAGACGATGCAGCCCTGCCAGGGCTGGTGTGGGCGATTACGCCGCAGGATACGCGCTTTACCCGCCGCACTAACCTCGACGAAGCGACGCAACAGCTGCTCGGCAAACCCGGTCAGCACTGGGGCACCCTGCAGGCGCTGGACAGCAGCAGCATGCAGCGAGTGATCGAGTGGCTGTCTCAGGCGACCTTACCCTCCCAGCGCCAGAAGCGCCTGTTGGCGCTGCGCCAGCGCCAACAGCGGGAGCTGCATCAGCTTATGCAGGGATATCTGACGCCGTTGACCCAGGAGCCTGCCGCGCAGCGCAGCGCCGCCGAAGCCATGGTGCGTACCCTGCAAGGAAGCGCTGCCCGCCACGGGGAGCTGCTGGAAGGGTTACTCCCACCGCTGCGCGCGTTTGAAACGCTGCTCGCCGTACAGCAGCCGCGGGAAGAGCAGGTCAATGGCCTGTTTACCGATGCCATCGACCTGTTTGCTGACAGCGCTCAGGAAACGGATGAGATATGGCAGCCGACCGACAAAGCGCGGCTCGCCCATCACGTCTGGGTGAATCACCTGCGTCAGTGGAGCCGGGATGAGGCTGTCGCCAGCCGTCTCGGCCTGGATAACGCGGTGCTGCAACAGATTAGCGATGTCCTGGTGATCGCCAGCTATCGTCTGAACCTGCTCGCCCAGCTGAAGAAAATTGTCGATACCGATAAAAGCAGCGCCGCGCAGCTGCATGCCGCGCTGGGGAATTTCGTCGGGTGGGTTGGCTATGCCCAGACGCCTGCTTCTGATCGTCCAGCCAGCCGCATCCGCAAGGGGCAGCCGGTATTTGTGACACCAACGGTCAACAGCAGCGCACCCCGCTTAACCCGTCTGGGAGAGCAGCCGGTGCATGCCGCGACCGCTTATGTCTATGACTGGCTGGTGGCGTTGTATACCCAGGCGATTGAGAACATCGGGTATCAGCATCCCCACGATATAACGATGGCGGATCGCCAGGCGTTGCAGAGCTTGCTCGCCTGATACTGAGGCCTGATGGCGCTACGCTTATCAGGCCTGGAATACCGGCCCGTATCAATGCGGGTCGTTTCTCTCTGACAGGCAATCAGATAACACCTTCGCCAGCGCCGACGGATTCTCCCAGGACATCGAATGGCCTGCATCGCGGATGATTTTTACCTCAACACCCTGCTGACGCATCTCGTCTACGTCGGGATCGGGCAGCGAAAGTTCGCCAAAAATCAGCCATACCGGGCAAGGTAACGTTAGATAACGTGCGCTCCAGCTGGGGTGTACCCCTTCGACCAGACTGGCTGCACCGCGCCACACTGCCCAGGGGGCAGTGCTTTGCAAGCATCCTTTCCAGGGTGAGGTTTCAGCCTCCAGCATGGCCTGATAACCGTTACGCACAAAATCCTCTTCCGTTCGGGCGGCAATGCCCCGACTAAAGGTGCCACCGCCACCGTGGAAATTGGGTTCGGAAACAATCAGACCCAGCAGGCGGCTATCGGCCAGCTCTGCCGCTTCGATTGCGATGCTGCCGCCCATGCTGTGCCCATACAGCCAGAATGACGTTATCGCTAAATGATCGAGCAGCTCGATGACCACCTTCGCCTGCGCCGAGGTCTGATAGCTGAATGTTTCAGGTTTATCGCTGTAACCACTGCCAGGAAGATCGATAAGAATGGCCCGGCGGGAACCGAACTGAGGATCGCAGACGATACGAGGATATTCGTAAGAAGAAGCACAGCCGAGACCATGAATAAAAACCAGCGGTTCGCCGTGTCCGGGCAGTTCCTGCCAGCGCACCGTGCAACGGGCCTGGTGGGAATAGAAGCTGTTCATAAGCACTCCTTTTCTGATGACTGATTATTTATACAGTTCATCACCGAAGGATGCTATCGCCAGATGTTGTAGGCCAGATAAGGCACCTGCCCCGCATTCGGCAAAAAGCCGCACCGGAGCAGCATTCAGAAAAGGGAAATCAGCAGTGCAACCGGAAAACTCATCGGCCAGGTAGACCCCACCAGGAAGGCGCTCAGAAAGCGGATGCGTTTGCGATCTTTGGAGAGAAACCAGGTGATAAGGGCACTGATGGCCGCCATGACGGCATAAAACATTAACATTTTTTGATACAACGTCATCTCATTCACCTTGTCTGCTGTGCAATAACCGCGCGCAATATGCGGCAAATGTTGAGACAGATCAAGTTTTTCGTTACAAATTAGCCACATTGATTTTAGGGTTACTAACAAAAGAGTAGCTTTTGCTACATCTTTTAACCCGAACTGCCTTCCCCTACAAACAAAAAGGGCCGCATTATGCGGCCCTGGATCCCGGGACTACTTCTTCACCGGCTGAGGCTTTTTATTACCCGAGTCGGGCACTTTACGGGATTTGTCTTTATCAACGTGTAACATCAGACTCTCCTTTGTGACCTTCGGAATAAGTAAGTATAGCCTGCTTCGGGAGTACCACTTTAAAGTGCATTTTAAATGCACATTCTGCCAAATCTGCATTGTCCTTTAGTGCTGTAATAGTCCCAGGTTTTACAGGGAGAACATTATGCTGCCTATTCCGAAAAGTTGTATTCACACCCGCTCAACGCCCTTCTGGAACAAAGACACCGCGCCTGCGGGAATTTTCAAACGCCATCTGGATACCGGCACCCAACCCGGCGTCTATCCGCGTCTCAGCGTGATGCAGGGCGCGGTGCGATACCTCGGCTATGCCGACGAAACCTCGCCTGAACCGGACAGCGTCCTGGTCATTGAGGCCGGGCATTTTGGCGTATTTCCACCTGAACGCTGGCACCACATCGAAGTGATGACCGACGATACCTATTTCAATATCGACTTTTTCGTTGAACCCGACGTTTTAAGAAAGTCGTAAACAGAGAAGGAGTAACTTCATGGGCAAGGCAACTTATACCGTCACCGTCACTAACAATAGCAACGGTGTGTCGGTGGATTACGAGACGGACGCCCCGATGGAGCTGATGATCCCGGACGTAGCCGCGCAGGTGGTCAAAGACCTGGTGAATACCGTGCGCGCTTACGACACTGAAAATGAGCACGAGGTCTGCGGCTGGTAGCTGCCCCCGTTACCCTTTCAGCAGTTCCAACACCGTCTGCGGCACCTGATTGGCCATTTTCAGGGCCGCATTCTGGCTTTGATCCAGAATCTGCGCCCGGGCCAGTTGGCTGGCCTCGGCGGCGTAGTCGGCATCCTGTATCCGGCTGCGGGCCGCTTGCAGGGAGATGTTCTGCTGGGACAGCACGGCCTTGCTGGATTCGAACCGGTTGATCACCGCGCCATACTGCGCGCGATAGCCGCTCACCTTTTCCAGCGCGGCATCCAGTAACCCCATACACTTTTTGGCCCCCGCCTCGGTGATCATATCAGTGCTTTCCAGTTGCAGCGTCTTCAGATCCGTTGGCGTCGGCTCAATGGTGGTGGACTGCATGGCTTCACCGAAATTGGCGCTGGTCGCCACTTCTATAGGGCGGCTCTGTTTTGGCGGCACGGTAGGCGTAATCGACGGTGTCGGCAAATTTCCCCAGGTGATGTTGCTGGTAAAAGAACCGCTGCCCACCACCATCACCAGCAAATCTTCCGTCACGGTATCCAGCGTGATGCGTTCAAGGCGGTTCGAACCGTTGGCACCGTCGTTCCAGGCCCCGGACGCCTTATCTTCATAGCGATCGCCATCCCCGCTATAGGAGATGTTCATCCCGTTATAGTTAAGCGTTTCACCGCTGTAACTCCAGCTGGGACCGCCGTCAATAAGCTGCGAGTCATCATAGACCGCCCCGCTGCTGAAACCGTTTTTGGCCGTCAGCACCGAGGCGGTCGCTTTCGCGCCATCGGTGATGCCGCGGCTCACCCAGGTATAATCCGCATCCGGGCCGTTTAATGGCGTGCCCGCGAGATGTTTACCATCCCGGGTAAATATCTGCAGATCGTCATCCAGACCCAGCGAATCAATGTTAATAGTGATATTGGTCGACCCGGCCGGAATATAGGCCAGCGGAATAACACCGGAACTGAAAGAATAATCGGTGCCCGCTACCGGGAATTTACGATCCAGCGGCATAACATCGCCAATTAATTGCGGCGGTAATACAGGCTTATCGGTCGCCAGCGGATATTGCCCGAAGATCTCGGTTTGCTCGGAGATTTGGGTAATTGTTCCCAGTATCTGCTGATACTCCTGGTTGATACTGTCCCGGTCGGACTGCGATAAGGTGCCGTTTGCCGCCTGAATGGCCAGGCTTTTGGCTTTGATCAGCATCGCGCTGACGTCGCTCAGGCTCCCTTCTGCCGTCTGCGCCAGGCTTATCGCGTCATCCAGCCCACGTGAGATCGCCTTGTCCGCATTGATGTTGGCGAACATCCGGTTGCCAATGGCCTGCCCGGCGGCATCATCCTTCGCGCTGTTGATACGCAAGCCGGATGAGAGCCGTTCAATCGTCTGGGCCAGTAAAGTACTGTTAGCATTCCGGGACTTAAGTGAGAGCCCGGCAATCTCGTTATGATTAATTGCAAGCATGGTCAGGGCGATTTTATTATGGATTTACTTCGGTATCGGCGGCCAGGCGATTTAATTTAGGGCGACAGGTGAAAAAAGCTGACGATATATTCTTGCGGGAAGAAGAATGTTAAATATTTAATATATTCACAAAAAGAATATTTATCACCGCCGGTGAGATTTCTCTCTGCCGGCGGTGATAAGTCATTAATGTTTAATCATTACATGCCTGACTACGGTGTAATCCTCCAGGCCATACACCGACATATCCTTGCCGTAGCCCGACATTTTCATCCCGCCATGGGGCATTTCGCTGACCAGCATAAAGTGGGTATTCACCCAGGTGCAGCCATACTGCAGGTGCGCGCTGATGCGGTGTGCGCGGCCCACGTCCTGAGTCCACACCGAGGAGGCCAGGCCGTATTGCGACGCGTTGGCCCAGGCCAGAACCTGCTCCTCATCGTCGAATTCCGTCACACTCACTACCGGGCCAAACACTTCCCGCTGGACAATGGCATCTTCCTGTTTCGCGCCTGCCAACAGGGTCGGCTGGAACCAGTAGCCTTTGCCGTCGTGCTTGCTGCCGCCGGTGATGACCTGCACATGCCCGAGGGCTTTGGCCTCATCCACGGCTTTGCATACCCGGTCGAGATGCGCCTGCGAACTTAGCGGGCCAAGCTCGGTGCTTTCGTCATCCGGGGCGCCGATTTTCAGGCTGGCGACCGCGGCACCCAGTTTCTCCACCAGCGCCGGATAAATGCCCTTTTGCGCGTAGATACGACAGGCGGCGGTACAGTCCTGCCCGGCGTTGTAGAAGCCAAAGGTGCGTACCCCCTCCACCACCGCGTCGAGATCCGCGTCATCAAAGACGATCACCGGCGCTTTACCGCCCAGCTCCATGTGGGTGCGCTTGATGGACGAGGCGGTATGTCCAATGATGTGCTCCCCCGTGGCGATAGAGCCGGTAAGCGATACCATCCGCACTTTTTCATGCCCGGTCAGCGGGTCACCCACGGTTTTGCCCCGCCCGAACAGCACATTAAGTACCCCGGCCGGGAAGATGGTTTTTGCCAGTTCAGCCAGTTTCAGGGCGGTGAGCGGCGTGATCTCAGAGGGTTTAAGCACCACGCAGTTCCCGGCGGCCAGTGCCGGGGCCAGCTTCCATGCCGCCATCATCAGCGGATAGTTCCAGGGGGCAATCGACGCGACAACGCCCACCGGGTCGCGACGGATCAACGAGGTGTGTCCCTCCAGATATTCCCCCGCCGCCGAACCGTTCAGGGTACGCGCCGCGCCAGCAAAGAAGCGAAACACGTCGGCTATGGCCGGAATTTCATCCCCCAGTACGCAGTGCAGGGGTTTGCCGCAGTTTTGCGACTCCAGCCGCGCCAGGGTGTCGGCATTGGCCTCAATGGTATCCGCCAGCCTGAGCAGGCACTCGGCGCGGCTTTTTGGCGTGGTGCGCCCCCAGCTGGCGAAGGCCCGGTCGGCGGCCTGTACGGCAGCATCCACCTGGGCGGCTGAGGCTTCTGCGATCTCCAGCAGCACCTCGCCAGTGGCAGGGTTATAGACCGGCTGCTTTTCCCCTTCGCCGTTGACCAGTTCACCATTAATCAGCAGTTGCGTTTGCATAGTATTGTCCTGTTTGAATCAACGTTATTTCCCGCTTCCGGCAACATCTTCGCCGTCGCGGGTTAGCCACCAGGCCCCCAGAATGGGAATGGCGGTCACCAGCATGACCAGCAGGGCCACCACGTTAGTCACCGGCACATCGCGCGGGCGGCCGAGCTGGTTTAACAGCCACAGCGGCAAGGTGCGCTCATGTCCGGCGGTAAAGGTCGTGACGATGATCTCGTCAAACGACAGGGCGAACGCCAGCATTCCCCCCGCCAGCAGCGCCGACCCCAGATTGGGCAGCACCACATAGCGGAAGGTTTGCCAGCCGTTAGCGCCCAAATCCATTGACGCCTCGATCAGGCTCCACGAGGTACGCCGGAAACGGGCAATCACATTATTGAACACCACCACCACGCAGAACGTGGCGTGACCGAGAATGATGGTGAAGAAACCTGGCTCCAGATTGATGGTTTTGAACGCCGTCAGCAGCGCCAGACCGGTGATGATCCCCGGCAGCGCAATCGGCAGGATCAGCATCAGCGATACCGCGTTCTTACCAAAAAATTCCCGCCGCCATAATGCCGCTGCCGCCAGGGTGCCCAGCACCAGAGCAATCACCGTTGAGAGGGCTGCGATTTTCAGTGACAAGATGACCGATTCGATAATGTCGCTGCGCCCTGCCGCCGCGCTAAACCACTTCAGCGTCAGCCCCTGCGGCGGAAAACTGAACGCCGCATCCTCAGTATTAAAAGCATAGATGGCAATAATCAGCAGCGGGAAGTGCAGGAAGATCACCCCGCCCCAGGTGGCGATTTTCAGAAACAACGGTGCGCGTTCAGAGTGCATCAAACGCTCCCAGGCGCTTCACGAACGCCAGATAGACAGTAATGAGAACAATCGGCACCAGCGTAAAGGCGGCTGCCATCGGCATATTGCCGATCGCCCCCTGCTGGGAGTAAACCATCTGCCCAATAAAGTATCCCGGCGGGCCGACGAGCTGCGGCACGATAAAATCGCCCAGCGTCAGCGAAAAGGTGAAGATCGACCCGGCGGCAATGCCCGGGATCGCCAGCGGCAGGACGACATAGCGGAAGGTCTGACGGGGTCTGGCCCCGAGATCGGCAGAGGCTTGCAGCATTGAGGCGGGCAGACGTTCAAGTGCCGCCTGCACCGGCAGGATCATAAACGGCAGCCAGATATAGACGAACACCAGGAACCGCCCCAGCCCGGAGGTCGAAAGCGTACTGCCCCCGATTCCCGGCACCGTCAACAGCGAGGTCAGCAGCGGCTCCAGCCCCATATGGCTCAGAAACCACTGCGCCACGCCGTCTTTCGCCAGCAGCAGCGTCCAGGCGTAGGCTTTAACGATATAGCTGGCCCACATCGGCAGCATCACCGCGATATAGAAAAAGGCTTTCCACTTGCCGCGGGTGTAACGCGCCATATACCAGGCCATGGGAAACGCCAGAATCGCGCAGCAAAGGGTGACGGCAATCGCCATCGTCAGGGTGCGGAGAATGATGTCGTAGTTGGCCGGGTTAAAGAGCGCGCGGATGTTGGCGAAAGTCAGGTCAGGCGTTACCGACATGGTGAAGTCATCGAAGGTGTAGAACCCCTGCCACAGCAGGGCAAACAATGACCCTAGATAGACAATGCCAAACCACATCAACGGGCCGAGCAGGAGTAAGAACAGCCCCAGCGCCGGTCTGCGCCAGAACAGCGCCGACAGACGCCCTGAAAGACCGTGCGAGGCCGGCGGAGGCGAAACGCTCATGTCCATTTCACCCCTCCTCATGCAGCGGCACCATGGCGTCGCGCGCCCACGAGGCGGTGACCATCTGCCCTGGTTCCAACCCCGTCCCCGGCGTGGTTCCGGCCAGGTTCGCCTGACTTACCAGCAGTTTTTCGCCTTCGGCAAGGCGTAGCTCGAAACGGGTGGCCGCCCCCTGGAACTGTACGGCCTGCACCCGGCCCTGAACCTGAATCTCACCTTCCCCATCGAGGCGAATATGTTCCGGGCGCAGGGAGTAGCTTCCCGACAGGCCGCAGACACGTTGCGCCAGGGCATCGGTGAAGACGTTCGACGTGCCAACGAAGCTGGCCACGAACGGCGTGCGCGGGCGGAGATAGAGTTCGTGCGGGGTATCCACCTGCTCGATACGGCCATTATTGAACACCGCCACCCGATCCGACATCGACAGGGCTTCGCCCTGGTCGTGGGTCACGAAAATAAAGGTGATGCCCAGCTCCTGCTGCAATTTTTTCAGTTCAAACTGCATCTGCTCGCGCAATTTCAGGTCCAGCGCCCCGAGGGGTTCATCCAGCAGCAGAACCCGGGGTTGATTGACCAGCGCCCGGGCTATCGCAACCCGTTGACGCTGGCCGCCCGACAGCTGCGAGGGTTTGCGGGTTTCCGCGAAACTTAAGCCGACCTTCTCCAGGGCTTCCCGCGCCTGGGCCTGACGGGTGGTTTTGTTGATCCCTTTTACCATCAACCCATAGGCGACGTTTTCGAGGATTGTCATGTGGGGAAAGAGCGCGTAGTCCTGAAAGACGGTGTTGACGTCGCGCTCCCAAGGCGGGAGTTCGCTGGCATCTTTGCCAAAGATAGCGATGGAACCACCGCTGAGCTGTTCAAAGCCCGCAATCAGGCGCAGGCAGGTGGTTTTGCCGGAGCCGGAAGGCCCCAGCATCGAGAAAAACTCGCCGTCACGAATCCGGATCGTTACCCCGTCCACCGCACGCACGTCGCCATACAGGCGTGAGACATCATTAAACTCTACTGCGTACGTCATAATCCGCTCCCTGGCGCTTAACGACCACCCATGATGGCAATGTAGTCCTGAACCCAGCGGCTGTAAGGCACAAATTTGCCGCCGTTGGCGACAGGCGTTTTCCAGAACATGATCTTGTCGAAGTAGTTATAGCCGTTGGTTTCGCAGCCTTTATCCCCCAGCAGGGTGCTGGCTTTACAGCCTTCCGCCACCACCGGCAGCGATCCGAACCAGCCTGCCAGATCGCCCTGCACTTTTGGCGTCAGCGACCAGTTCATCCACTTGTAGGCACACATCGGGTGTTTGGCATCGGCGTGCAGCATGGTGGTATCGGCCCAGCCCGTCACACCCTCTTTCGGGAAGACGGTGCCAATCGGCTGATTCTCGCCTTTCAGGGCGTTGGCCTGGTACGGCCAGGCGCTGGAGGCAACCACCCCTTCGTTTTTGAAATCACTCATCTGGACGGTGGTGTCATGCCAGTAGCGATGGATAAGCGGATGCTGGTCTTTCAACACTTTGACCACCGCCGCGTACTGCTCTTCCGTCAGCTGATAGGGGTCGGTGATCCCCAGTTCCGGCTGCGTGGCTTTGACGTACAGCGCCGCATCGGCGACATAGATCGGGCCATCGTAGGCCTGGACCCGCCCTTTGTTGGATTTACCGTCCGGGAGGGTTTGTTGCTTGAACACCACGCCCCAGGTATCCGGCGGGGTCGGGAAGGTTTTGGTGTTGTACATCAGCAGGTTGGGCCCCCACTGATAAGGCGTGCCGTAGGCTTTGCCGTCGACGTTAAACCACTCTCCCTTAACGATCCGCGGGTCGAGGGTTTTCCAGTTGGGGATTAAGTCAGGGTTAATCGGCTGAACGCGTTTACCCATGATCAGGCGCAGAGAGGCATCGCCGGAGGCAGTGACCAGGTCATATCCGCCCTTCGCCATCAGGCTGACCATCTCATCAGAGGTGGCTGCGGTTTTGACGTTGACCTTACAGCCGGTCTCTTTTTCAAACGCGGTCACCCAGTCGTAGGCTTTGTCGGTCTCGCCACGTTCGATATAGCCCGGCCAGGCAATGATATCCAGTCGCCCTTCGCCCTGACCGATCGCTTTTGGAGGCTCTGCCGCCTGCGCAGTCAAAACAGTCATACCGAGCGCGCACAGGCTGCTACGGGCAAATTTTTTGCTCATACCTATTACTCCTGTCGTAATGAATTCAGAAGGCAGCCGTGCCGATAAGAATATCTCCTTAATTAAACGTAGACCGCGCCATTGCCGCCCACCCGGCGGGCTGTAGAAATTTCACCAGGTTGTGACCGGGGGCGCATTCCCCGGTAACTGGATTATAGACAAGGGGTTAGCCGTTGCGGGCAATATGCATATTTCCTATGGGCGACAATAAAAAAACGCCGCAAATTAATTGCGGCGTTATTAACAGGATAAGAAACAATTATTCTGCGGCGATAATCAATAGCGAGAAAATACTATTTTTGCGTTTTTAACATCCCGCGAATTATGTGTGCTAACTGGATCACCGCCTGCTCCTCCCGCTCTCCCCAGGCCCAGGAGGTATTAAAGCGGAAAAACGGCGTCCAGGTATCGGAGGTGGAAAACATCTTGCCCGGGGCAATGCTGATGTGATGCCCCAGCGCGCGGGCGCTAAGCTCTCCGGCATCCAGCGGCGCGGGCAGTTCCAGCCATAAGAAGTAGCCGCTGTCGCTGTGATGGATTTTCACTTCGGCGGGCAGATGGCGCAGCAGCGCCTGCCACGCCAGCTGTTTACGTTCGGCCAGCGTGCGGCGCAAGCGTCTCAGGTGGGCGTCATAGCGTTTGGTGGCGAGATAGTCCACCAGCGCCAGCTGCATCGGGGAGCTGGTGGATAAGGTGCTCATCAGCTGGAGCTGCTGAATGCGGCGGGCATGTTTCCCGGCGGCCACCCAGCCAATGCGAAACCCGGCCACCAGGCATTTGGAGAATGACGAGCAGTGTAGCGTCATGTCGCTGCGATCCCAGGCTTTCGCCGGGAGCGGCTTTTCGCGTCCGTAGTAAAGCTCGCTATAGACATCGTCCTCGATCAGGGTGACGTTATGTTCGGCAAGCAAGGCGATAAGCTGCGCTTTTTTGTCGGCGCTGAGGGTAAAGCCCAGCGGGTTTTGTCCGTTCGTCATCAGCCAGCAGGCTTTTACCGGGTAGTCGTTCAGCGCCTGCGCCAGCGCGTTGAGATCGATCCCCTCGCGCACGTCGGTTGCCACTGACAGCGCTTTCAGCTTCAGCCTCTCCAGCGCCTGTAGTGCGCCATAGAAACAGGGGTTCTCAACGATCACCCAGTCACCCGGTTCGGTCACTGCCTGCAGGCTGAGGTTCAGCGCTTCGAGGGCACCGGCGGTAATCACAATTTCATCCGGGGAGATATTCATCCCCTGCTGGGCATAGCGGCGGGCAATGGCGTGACGCAGATCGACGTTGCCCGGCGGCAGGTTCTCAATCACGCTCATGGCGGTCGCGGTTTTACTGACGTTCGCCAGAGAGCGGTTTAACTGTTGTAAGGGAAAGAGACGGGGATCGGGAAAGGCTGAGGCAAAGGGCACGACCGAGGGATCGCGGCTGGCCTGCAGAACATCAAAGATATAGGTGTTGATGTCCACGGCTTCATCGCGCATCACCTGCGCGGGCGGCATGGGTTGTTGCCCGGTTGGACGGGCCGCCACGTAGTAGCCTGACTGCGGACGCGCCACAATGCGGCCCTGGCTTTCCAGCATCTGGTACGCATGACCGACGGTCATAAAGCTCATTCCGCTGCTGGTCACCTGCTCACGCAGGGAAGGCAGTTTATCGCCGGGCTGCCAGACACCAAGCTCGATCTGCGAAATGATTTGCTGCGCCAGGCGCTGGTATTTTTTCATCGGGTTCTCCTTGCTGCATCACATAGTATATCAGCAGGAGAAAAAAGGCAGGATTAATAAACTGTTATAGATAGAGGTGTGAATTTCAGCAGGCGTGACGGCGCCCGACTGACTTACTTACGAAGCTCAAACGGCACCCGGCGCGCATGGCGTGAGGCGGCTAAATGATCGAGCGTGATCATGGATGATTTGCAGAAAATGCATTTCGCACCGTGCGGATTTTTTTCAGACACGTCAAATGCGGAAGTACGGAACTGCGAACCATGACAGCATGGGCAACGAAAATGAATATTAGAACTCATGTAAATCTCCAGAACGTAAAAACGTTAAATACTAATGGGCCTTTGAAGGCAATAATGGTCTGAGACAAAACTAATCAGAACGTTCAGAGCGTAAAGAAAAAACCCAAGAGAGGCTGCGGAGAGGCACAACGTGATGAGAATGCTTTAAGAAACTGCGACGGATATTTTTTGGATTCAAACCGATAGATCATTAACGCACGGCTTCGTACAGGATGCAAGCGGTTTTCACGTTAATATTCTTTCCGTTACGCGACTCTCTGTATTCATTCAAATTTTTTGACAGCTTCTGTGAAATAAACGGCATTTCTTCTCAACCGGTAATCCGTAAAGTAGAGATCATTGTCTTTCTTCGAACCCAGGAATTCCCGCCATGAAAAAGATCGGATTTTTGTCATTTGGTCACTGGACGCCATCGCCGCAGTCCGGGACCCGCACCGCATCCGACGCCCTGCTGCAATCCATCGATCTGGCGGTTGCCGCCGAAGAGCTGGGCGCGGATGGCGCTTACTTCCGCGTGCACCATTTTGCCCGCCAGCTGGCCTCCCCCTTCCCGCTGTTGGCCGCGATTGGCGCGAAAACCCGCCGGATTGAGATCGGTACTGGCGTTATTGATATGCGCTATGAAAATCCGCTCTACATGGCAGAAGATGCCGGTTCAGCCGATCTGATCGCCGGGGGACGTCTACAGCTGGGCATCAGCCGCGGCTCCCCTGAGCAGGTGATCGACGGCTGGCGCTACTTTGGTTACGTGCCGGGCGAAGGTGAAAACGAATCTGATATGGCGCGCCGCCATACCGAAGTGCTGTTAGAGACCCTGCGCGGCGAAGGTTTTGCCAAACCCAATCCGCAACCGATGTTCCCTAACCCACCGGGGCTGCTGCGTGTGGAGCCGCATTCCGAAGGGCTGCGGGACAGGATCTGGTGGGGGGCAGGTTCGAACGCCACCGCGGTATGGGCCGCAAAGCTCGGGATGAACCTGCAAAGCTCCACCCTGAAGGACGACGAAACCGGCGAGCCGTTCCACATCCAGCAGGCGAAACAGATCCGCGCCTACCGCGACGCCTGGGCCGAAGCGGGACATACCCGCACGCCGCGCGTCTCGGTCAGCCGCAGCATTTTTGCCCTGATGGACGACCGCGATCGGATGTATTTCGGCTCCAGCCGTAACGAAAGCGACAGCGTCGGTTACCTGGATGAGAAAACCCGCGCCATTTTCGGACGCAGCTATGCTGCCGAGCCTGACAAGCTGATTGCCCAGCTGAAACAGGACGAAGCGATCGCCGAAGCGGATACGTTGTTACTGACCGTGCCGAACCAGCTGGGCGTGGACTATAACGTGCATGTGATTGAGTCGATTCTGAAGCATGTAGCACCGGCCATGGGCTGGCGCGACGAATAAACAGGCGTGCGCAGGGCCTGACCCCAGGCCCGCCGCCAGACATTTAGCCGGGTAGTGGCTACCGCCTTACCCGGCCTGTGAGTGCCTGACCCGTAGGCTCATACAAGTACAGCGACGTCGGGCATGTGCAGACTAACTATAACACACCCGGTTAATTCGCCGTTTTCTTTAAACTGTTATACATAAATTCCCCTTTTCTGTCTCTGATACTCAGTTTCCCTTCCCTTTACCATAACAGCCAGACCGATTGACCTTGAGGTTGTGCATGTTTGGTTTAGATGCGTTTCATCTGGCGAGGATCCAGTTTGCTTTTACTGTCTCCTTCCACATTATTTTCCCGGCGATCACCATTGGCCTCGCCAGCTATCTGGCCGTGCTGGAGGGGTTATGGCTGAAAAGCAAAAACCCCGTCTGGCGCTCGCTGTACCATTTCTGGTCGAAGATTTTCGCCGTCAACTTTGGCATGGGCGTGGTCTCGGGGCTGGTAATGGCCTACCAGTTCGGCACCAACTGGAGCGGTTTTTCACAGTTTGCCGGCAGCATTACCGGCCCGCTGCTGACCTACGAAGTGTTGACCGCCTTCTTCCTCGAAGCCGGTTTTCTCGGCGTGATGCTGTTCGGCTGGAATAAAGTCGGGCCGGGACTGCACTTCTTTGCCACCTGCATGGTGGCGTTGGGCACCATTATCTCGACCTTCTGGATCCTCGCCTCCAACAGCTGGATGCAGACCCCGCAGGGCTTTGAGATCGTTAATGGCCAGGTGGTGCCGGTGGACTGGTTTGCGGTGGTATTCAATCCCTCCTTCCCGTATCGCCTGCTGCATATGTCCATCGCCGCGTTTCTCAGCAGCGCGCTCTTTGTCGCGGCCTCGGCAGCGTGGCACCTGCTGCGCGGAAATAATACCGCCGCCATTCGTCGTATGTTCTCCATGGCACTGTGGATGACGCTGATCGTGGCCCCCATTCAGGCGATGGTCGGGGATATGCACGGCCTGAACACCCTGAAACATCAACCTGCCAAAATTGCCGCCATCGAAGGCCACTGGGAGAACCCGCCCGGCGAGCCGACCCCACTGCTGCTGTTTGGCTGGCCGGATATGGAGCAGGAGCGCACCCGCTACGGGCTGGAGATCCCGGCGCTCGGCAGCCTGATCCTCACCCACAGTCTTGATAAGCAAGTGCCTGCGCTGAAGGAGTTTCCGAAAGAGGACCGTCCTAACGCCACCATCGTCTTCTGGTCGTTCCGCATTATGGCCGGGCTGGGGATGTTGATGCTGTTGCTGGGCGCCGTTGCCCTGTGGCTGCGCTATAAGCAGCGGCTCTATCACTCCCGGCCATTCCTGTGGTTTGCCCTGCTGATGGGGCCATCGGGCTTGATTGCCATTCTCGCCGGGTGGATCACCACCGAAGTGGGCCGCCAGCCGTGGGTGGTGTACGGGCTACAAAGAACCAAAGATGCGGTGTCGGCGCATGGCGATCTGCACATGAGCGTCAGCCTGCTGGCCTTTATTGTGGTCTACACCTCGGTGTTTGGCGTCGGTTACAGCTATATGGTGCGCCTGATTAAAAAGGGGCCGCAGGAAGAAGAGTCTTTCCCGACCGAACACGATGGCCGTCCGGCACGCCCGCTCTCGGCAGCGAGCACTGAATTTACTACCAAGGAGACACCATAATGGGTATCGATCTTTCCCTGATCTGGTTTGTAATTATCGTCTTCGCTACCCTGATGTATATCGTGATGGACGGGTTTGATTTGGGCATTGGCATTCTGTTTCCTGCCATCCAGGATGCCGACGACCGGGATGTTATGGTCAACAGCGTCGCCCCGGTTTGGGACGGCAATGAAACCTGGCTGGTGCTGGGGGGCGCGGCGCTGTTTGGTGCCTTTCCACTGGCCTATGCGGTGATCATCGATGCCCTGACCATTCCCTTGACGTTAATGCTGATCGGCCTGATTTTCCGCGGCGTGGCGTTTGAGTTCCGCTTCAAAGCAACGCCCGTGCATCGCCCCTTCTGGGATAAGGCCTTTATCGGTGGGTCGGTGCTGGCCACCTTTACTCAGGGCATGGTGGTGGGCGCGGTGATCAACGGCTTTGCGGTCAGCGGCCGCGCCTTCGCCGGTGGCCCGTTCGACTGGTTTACCCCCTTCAACCTGTTCTGCGGCCTGGGGCTGGTGGTGGCCTATGCCTTTTTAGGTGCCACCTGGCTGGTGATGAAAAGTGAAAACCCGTTGCAGGGGCGGATGCGTCAGGTGTCAAAACGTCTGCTGCTGGCCCTGCTGGGCATTATTGCGGTCATCAGCATCTGGACCCCGCTTTCACAACCCGCTATTGCCGACCGCTGGTTCAGCCTGCCGAACCTGTTCTTCCTGCTGCCGGTTCCGGTGCTGGTGGTCGTGTTGGGCCTGTGGCAGTGGCGCAGCCTGAATAACCCGCACAGCCACCATCTGCCCTTTATGTTGACCCTCGGGCTAATCTTCCTCGGCTTTAGCGGGCTTGGGATCAGCATCTGGCCGCATATCATTCCGCCGTCGATTACCCTGTGGCAGGCCGCCGCGCCAGCACAGAGCCAGGGCTTTATGTTAGTGGGGGCGTTATTCATTATCCCGATCATCCTTGTCTACACTTTCTGGAGCTATTACGTGTTTCGCGGCAAAGTCCAGCCTGGGGAGGGCTATCACTGATGAATCAACCTGTCTGGAAACGTCTGATGTGGATGGTGATTATCTGGGGCGGCAGCGTCCTGGCGCTGGCGCTGGTGGGGATGTTCTTCCGTGTGCTGATGACCGCGGCGGGGTTCAAGTCGCATTGATAAGGGCAGCAGAATCACAGTATGAGCCGCCTGTTTCCCCTCACCCTAACCCTCTCCCCATAGGGGAGAGGGAACAGTCCGGTGCGCTATTCACCGGCAAAATCTGAAACAACCTTTTCGCACCTTTGAAGGGCCTGGTATTTACATCGCTGAGCTATCGGCATGATGTCCCCTCACCCTAACCCTCTCCCCACAGGGGAGAGGGAACAGTCCGGTGCGCTATTCACCGGCAAATGCTGAGAAAACCTTTTCGCACCTTTGAAGGGGCTGGTATTAACATCGCTGAGCTATCGGCATGATGTCCCCTAACCCTAACCCTCTCCCCACAGGGGAGAGGGAACAGTCCGGTGCGCTATTCACCGGCAAAATCTGAAACAACCTTTTCGCACCTTTGAAGGGCCTGGTATTTACATCACTGAGCTATCGGCATGATGTCCCCTCACCCTAACCCTCTCCCCATAGGGGAGAGGGAACAGTCCGGTGCGCTATTCACCGGCAAATGCTGAGAAAACCTTTTCGCGCCTTTGAAGGGGCTGGTATTAACATCGCTGAGCTATCGGCATGATGTCCCCTTACCCTGGCCCTCTCCTCACAGGGGAGAGGGAACAGTCCGGTACGCTATTCACCGGCAAATGCTGAAACAACCTTTTCGCGCCTCTGAAGGGGCTGGTATTAACATCGCTGAACTATCGGCATGATGTCCCCTCACCCTGGCCCTCTCCTCACAGAGGAGAGAAGACAGTCCGCTGCCCCACTCACCAACAAAATCTGACAAAACCTTTTCGTGCCTTTGAAGATCCTAATGATAACCTCACTGAACTATCGGCATGATGTTCCCTCAACGTAACCGGGTGGTGGCAGAATGTTTACAAAAACGTTATCGATGGTGATGCTGACCTGCGCGCTGTTTTCCGGTCAGTTGATGGCGGGACACAAAGGACATGAGTTTTATTGGGTGAAGAACGTGGATCATCAGCTGCGCCATGAGGCGGACAGCGATGAACTGCGCGCCGTGGCGGAAGAGTCAGCAGAAGGCTTGCGCGAACATCATTACTGGCAGAAGTCGCGCAAACCAGATACTCACTTGCGTTAATTAGCTGCTTTTGCGCTTCGGCAGCGTTTTCAGCAGATCGTCAGGGCTGACGGAGGCCACAATGCTGCCCGGCTGTGGCATTTTGAGGATGTGGTTTTTCATCTTGCCGATTACGTGCATTTCGCACGGACGACAATCAAATTTCAGGGTTAACACCTCATCGCCGTTCACCAGTTGCATCGGCGTGGCCTTCCAGCTCTTGATGCTGCCTTTGGCCTGCTTCGGACAGAGGTTAAAGGCGAAGCGCAGGCAGTGCTTGGTGATCATCACCGGTACGTCGCCCTTCTCTTCGTGTGCTTCATAAGCAGCATCGATCAGCTCAACGCCATAGCGCTGATAAAACGCCCTCGCCTTGTGGTTGTAGACGTTCGCCAGGAACGAGAGATGCGTATCCGGGTAGACCGGCGGCGGTACAGAGACTGCTTTGCGGCTGCCGCGCGGGTAATTCGCCAGACGGGCTTCGTCGAGCATGTCGGCGGTTTCACGACGGAACTGGTTCAACAGACTGTTCGGCACAAACAGCGCGCCAGGCAGGTTGACCTGAATATCCCGGGCGTAATAGATGGTCTGGCCCAGTTTGGCGATGCCGTCCTTGAGGTTGTTGAGCGCTTTTTCGGCGTTGTTCGCCACCTCAAATTGCCCGTCCAGAGTGTGAGTCACGCTGGTGCCATCTTCGCTGGTCATGGTGAGGATCAGCTGCTCTTCCCAGCCACCCAGCTCGATATCCACCGCGATACGGCGTTCGCTGGAGGTTTTCAGCAGCGCCTGCTGCCAGTTATGGTCGAGGTTGCGGTTCAGCGCGGCATGCGGACGCGCTTTATACAGGTCGGCCGGCATTTCGTTCGGCCAGACGCGATAACGGTTTTCAGCGGTTTTCTCTACCGTATTGGCGCGGAATCCCACCACTTCACGTTTGATCATCACATTCAGGCCATCGCCATTCGCCAGCGGTTCGGTCACTTCAACATCGAGGTAATCTTTCGCCACCTTCAGCACCTCGCCCACCGGCAGGCCGATAAATTTCGGTGAGTCGAACGCGCCAATGTCGTCTTTACGCGCATTCACGAAGTAGTCAGTGCTGCCGCGATGGAAAGTCTTGTCGGTGGAGGGAATAAAGAAGTGCTCGGTGCGGCCGGCAGAGCTACGCGCCAGACCGCCGCGATCCTCGATGATGGCATCGAGCATCTGACGGTAATGGGCGGTGATGTTCTTCACGTAGCTCATGTCTTTGTAACGTCCTTCAATTTTGAAGGATTGCACGCCCGCGTCGATCAGTGCCCCCAGGTTGGCCGTCTGGTCGTTGTCTTTCATCGACAGAAGGTGTTTTTCGAAAGCGACCACCCGCCCCTGATCGTCTTTCAGCGTATATGGCAGACGGCAGGCCTGTGAGCAGTCGCCGCGGTTGGCACTGCGCCCGGTCTGAGCATGAGAGATATTGCACTGGCCGGAATAGGCCACGCACAGGGCACCGTGGATAAAGAATTCGATGGTGGCATCGGTGGCCTGCCGAATGTCGCGGATCTGGTTGAGATTCAGCTCGCGCGCCAGCACGATCTGGGTGAAACCGGCATCCGAGAGGAACTTCGCTTTCTCCACGCTGCGGATATCGCACTGGGTACTGGCGTGCAGCTCAATCGGTGGGATATCCATCTCAAGCACACCCATATCCTGCACGATCAGCGCATCGACGCCGGTCTGATACAGGTCAGTGATCAGACGCTGCGCAGGCTCCAGTTCATCATCATGAAGAATGGTGTTCAGGGTCACAAACACCTTCGCCCCGAAACGGTGGGCGAATGGCACCAGTTCAGCGATATCGCGCAGGCTGTTGCTGGCATTATGGCGGGCGCCAAAACCAGGGCCGCCGATATAGACCGCGTCGGCACCATGAAGGATCGCTTCACGGGCAATGGCGGCGTCACGAGCCGGGCTTAAGAGTTCAAGATGATGGGATGGCAGGCGCATACTTCGTCGTTATCCGTTATGGTCAAAATGGCGGCTATTGTAGTCAGAAGTATGGGCTAACGGAACTGTTTTGCGCGCCTTTAGCGGGGATAATGGATAAGCGAGTGAAAGTGCACCGGCTGGCCGCTGCTGTTGCGGTAGGCGTGGGGTTTATCCCCGGCAAAACGCAGGCCGGTATCAGGGAAAAGCGTCTGCCAGGTACCGTCGATCTGCATCTCCAGTTCGCCGCTGATCACCACCACATGCTCAATCACGCCGGTTTCGTGTGGCGTGGATTCACTGAGTGCGCCCGGTGCGAGGGTAATCGAAAAGTGGTCGTACTTAAGTGCCTCATCCCAGGGGAACAGGGGTTTAACCACCATCGCCTGCTGCTGCGGGTCAAAAACCGGCGGGTTCTCGGCATCAGGGGTGATAAAGGTGGAGAATGGCACGTTTAGCCCGGTGGCGATTTTCCACAGCGTCGACACTGTCGGGCTGGATTCATTACGTTCCACCTGGCCGAGCATCGCTTTCGATACCCCGGTCTCCTCTGCCAGCTTCGACAAACTCCAGCCGCGTGCCTGACGCAGCGTTTTCAGTGTGATGGCAAGATGTTGTGTGATGTCCATGGTCCCTCCCGTTGCCGCGAGTGTACCACTTGTATGCTATAGCGCACAGTGATACATTTTCGGCTGTTATAACGCACAACGGAGTTCCCATGCGTCCCTCCACGATCGCTTTTCCCACTCTGCTTTCAGGTTTCGTTGCCGTAATGGTGGGCTATGCCAGCTCCGCTGCCATCATATGGCAGGCCGCGTCGGCGGCAGGTGCGACGGCACCACAGATTGCAGGCTGGATGACCTCGCTCGGGATCGGCATGGGGATCAGCACCCTGGCGCTGTCGTGGTGGTATAAAGCGCCGGTACTTACCGCCTGGTCAACGCCCGGCGCCGCCCTTCTGGCCACCAGCTTGCAGGGGGTCACGTTGTCCGAAACCATCGGCATCTTTATCTTTGCCAATGCCCTGATTCTGATCTGCGGCGTGAGTGGCCTGTTTGCCCGGCTGATGAAGATCATTCCCCATTCGCTGGCGGCGGCGATGCTTGCGGGCGTTCTGTTACGCTTCGGCTTGCAGGCGTTTAGCAATCTGGAGGGGCATCTGCTGCTGTGCGGAAGTATGCTACTGGCATGGCTGTTGACCAAAGCCTTCGCGCCGCGGTATGCCATCGTTGCAACCCTGCTGGTGGGCGGTGCGGTGGCAGCACTAAAAGGTGACGTTGTCACGGAAAAGTTAACCCTCGCCGTAGTGATGCCGGAATTTATCGCCCCGACCTTCACGCTCACGACGCTGGTGAGTATCGGTCTGCCCTTCTTCCTGGTGACCATGGCCTCGCAGAATGCTCCGGGGTTCGCCACCCTTAAGGCCTCCGGTTATCCTGTGGCCGTCTCGCCGCTGATTGTCTTCACCGGCGGGCTGGCGCTGCTGTTATCGCCGTTTGGGGTCTATTCGATCTGCATCGCGGCGATCACGGCAGCCATCTGTCAAAGCCCGGATGCGCACCCGGATGCCAGTAAACGCTGGCTGGCTGCGGCGGCGGCAGGCGTTTTTTATCTGTTGGCAGGCATTTTCGGCGGCTCCATCAGCGGGTTGATGGCGGCCCTGCCGTTAAGCTGGATCCAGACTTTAGCAGGGCTGGCGTTACTGGGCACCATCGGTGGCAGCCTGCATCAGGCACTGCACAATGAGGCCGAACGCGATGCTGCGATTGTGACGTTTTTACTTACCGCCAGCGGGGCTACGCTTGCCGGGATCGGTTCGGCGTTCTGGGGATTAGTGGCGGGCGGTGTTTGTTACGCCCTGCTGTCACGCACCCGACGCGCGTAGCTGAGACGGCGTCAGCCCGGTGGCGGCGCGAAAGCGGTTACTGAAATGGCTGGCGGAGCTGAATCCGCAGGCCAGGGCGATTTCGGTCAACGGCTTGCCGGTATGCCGCACCAGACTTTTAGCCCTCTCCATCCGGCGCTGCATCACGTACTGATGCGGGGCCATCTGCATCGACTGACGGAACATGCGGGCAAAATGAAACTCGCTCAGGCTTGCCTGCGCCGCCAGATCCGCCAGCGTTAACGGCTGGGCCAGATTCTCCTCAATAAACCCCAGCACGTTACGCAGCACGAACGGCGACAGGCCGCCCGTTACCGTTGGCAGCGTCCACTGCACGTTGCTGTAATGCTGCACCAGATGAGTCAGAAGCAGCGTCGAAGCGGTGCTCAGCGTCAGCTGGTTGGCCGACTGCTGCCAGTCGCAGCCGAGGATAAAATGGCGGTACAGGGCGGTAATGCTGGCATCGTCACCAAACAGGTTTTCGTCCAGGGTAAAGCTGTACGGGCTTTTGTCCCAGATCTGCTCGCCGACGTGACGCAGGTGCGCATCGGTACAGTAGAGGTGGATAAACGACAGGTCGTCGCGGATATCCCAGGTGGACTCGCTCTCTTTAGGCATCAGGCAGAAACGGTCCGGGCCGCCGCCGTTTTTCCAGCCCGCAGAGGTTTTGTGATAGCTCTCATAGCCGTCGGCAATGTAGAGGCTCAGGGTATGGTGATCGCAATATTGCGTAATGGTGTCGCGTTTATTTGACCAGGCCGCCAGCTGGATCCCCGAATTCAGCGCCACGGCATTGTGCAGCACCGCTTTATGTTTGCGCAGATTTTCAAAGGCACCGTACATCTCAGCCATAACGACTCACACCCTGATGAATAAGAATTAATAAGTCTAAAAAGATCTGCCATTCAGTACCAGCCCTGTCGCCTCTCCGACGGGAAAAAAGCGCAAGAATATGCAAGTCTGCCGCAAGTCTGTGAAAGAAGGCCACTCTTCCTGACGCCATACTACCCCCAGACTTTGCTGATAAGAGAAAAAACGATGAATGCATTACTGTATGCGCTGGTGGTGGTGATCTGGGGAACCACATGGATTGCCATCTTCCTCCAACAGGGGCCGGTGCCTGCGCCGGTCTCGATTTTCTGGCGCTTTGCCGTCGCCACCGCCGCCATCATGACGGTGCTGCTGATCCTGCGCCGCTTGCGCCCGTTGGCCTTTCGCGACCATCTGTTTTGCATCCTGCAAGGCTGCTGCGTCTTCTGCTTTAACTTCTGGTGCTTCTATACTGCGGCGGCCCATATCAACACCGGCCTCGAATCGGTAATTTTTTCGATGGCGGTGCTGTATAACGCCCTGAATAGCTTCCTCTTCTTTGGCCAGCGTCCTCCTGCGCGCTTTTATCTGGCGGCTGCGCTGGGGCTACTCGGTATTATTACCCTGTTCTGGAACGACCTGTTAGCCAGCGGCTGGAGCACCAGCCTGCTGTTCGGCATTGCCCTCTCAGCGCTGGGTACTTACGGCTTCTCGCTGGGGAATATGATCAGCCTGCGCCACCAGCGTAACGGGCTGGAAACCATGACCACCAATGCCTGGGCAATGCTCTACGGCACCCTGGTGATGGGGGCAATTGCGCTGATCCGCGGAGATGACTTTACGCCGGTCTGGTCGGTGAGCTACATGGGCGCCCTGCTCTATCTGGCACTGTTTGGCTCGGTGATTGCCTTTGGTGCTTACTTCACGCTTGTCGGGCGTATCGGCGCGGGCAAAGCGGCGTATAGCACCCTGCTGTTCCCGCTGGTGGCGCTCTCATTCTCGACGGTGTACGAGGGGTACGTGTGGCACAGTAATGGAATTGCGGGGCTGCTGCTGATATTAACCGGGAATCTGGTGATGTTCGCCCGCCCGGAAAACTGGTTTAGACGGCTGCGCACGGCATAAAAAAAATCGGCCTGTGGAATACAGGCCGGTCCCGATATTATTTTGCTGCGGTTTTATGAACATCAAACATGGTGGCATCGGCCGCCATATCATCAACAACCTGCTTCAGGGTAGCGAAGGTCATTGGCGTAGTTTCGTTACTCAGCTCTTTACCTTCACCCTTACGTACCACTTTAATGACTGGCTTATTGGTCTTAGCGTCGATCAGCTCGCCTTCAAAGAAGAGGTGGGTATCCATGGTTCGGTGCCCGGTTGCCATCTGCGTGCCTGCCACGACCAGCGCAACAGGAACCACTTCATAGAATTGCAGGCCTTCTTTCTGCGAACTCACACCGGTGATCGCGCCACGGAAAATCAGGCTGCGTTGACCAGGCGTTGTCACAATCGGCTTACGCTGGCCGATAGCGGTTTTCATTTTGGTGTTGGTGTAGTTTAACAATTCATCCAGAGTGCGTTGACCGATCTGGGTGGTTGGCTTTGGCGCGGGATAATACGTGATATTGTTCCAGATAATGCTGTCGTAGTTTGCTTCGTTATAAGACGGGTCAACCCAACGCAGCGTGGGTTTACCTGATGCAGACGTCGTTTCTTGTAGCCCGGAGTAGTCTTTTAAAAAGCCTGAATATTGATCAGGCGCAGCCACTTTTGACGCGCAGCCCGCGAGAAGCAACAGACCGGAAAGCGCGGCAACTTTAAATAAAGTATTAGTACGCATGATGGGTGTTTCCATGTGAAGTGCAAATATGCAATTGAAGTTATAGCAAAAGTTGGCTGAAAAAAAAGTGACTAAAAATGATGAAATTGTCGCAAAGAGAAAAAAAAATTGCCCGCCAAAATGGCGGGCAGAATCAAACGCTTATTTTATATCCACCTGCCAGAATAAGTGTTTACCGAAGGGATCTATTTCGTAACCCGTTACCTCTTTACGCACCGGCTCGAATATTGTGGAGTGCGCGATCATCACCGCAGGCATTTGATCGTGCATCATTTGCTGTGCCTGCTGATATAACGCCACGCGTTTATCGTGATCGGTAATAGATTTAGCTTCAGCAATAATTTTGTCGAATGGTTGATAACACCATTTCGCGGAATTCGATCCCCCATTGGCCGACGTACAGGTAAAGAGCGGGCCAAAGAAGTTATCCGGGTCGCCCGTTGCCGTCGTCCAGCCCATCAGCGCCGCCTGATGCTCACCGCCCTTCACCCGTTTGAGATATTCCCCCCACTCGTAGGTGACGACTTTGGTCTTCACGCCAATTTTTGCCCAATCGGCCTGGATCATTTCGGCCATCCGTTTGGCATTGGGGTTATAGGGCCGCTGCACCGGCATGGCCCACAGGTCGATGGTCATCCCGTTGGCAAATCCGGCCTCTTTCAGCAAGGCTTTGGCTTTATCAGGATCGTAATCGTAGTCCTTCAGGTTGCTGTCTGCGCTCCAGACACCCGGCGGCAGCAGGTTTTTGGCGGCGGTACCCGTGCCCTGGAAGACAGCATCAATAATGGCCGGTTTGTTAATCGCCATCGCCAGCGCCTGGCGCACTTTGACATTATCCAGCGGCGCTTTTTGCGTATTAAACGCCAGGAAACCGGTATTCAGCCCCGCTTTGCTCATCAGGTTGATGTCTTTGTTTTCCTTCATCCGCGGCAGATCGGCGGGGTTTGGGAACGGCATCACCTGGCACTCGTTTTTCTCCAGCTTGGCGAGACGCACCGAGGCATCCGGGACGATGGTGAACACCAGCCGATCCAGCTTCGCTTTGCCCTGCCAGTATTCCGGGAAGGCGGTATAGAGGATGCGCGAGTCCTTCTGATACTTCGCCAGTTTGAACGGCCCGGTGCCGATCGGCTCCATATCGACCTTCTCCGGGGTACCGGCTTTCAGCATCGCGTCGGCATATTCTGCTGACAGGATCGATGCGAAATACCAGCCCAGGTCGGCAACGAACGGCGCTTCCGGGTGAGCCAGGGTGAAGCGCACCGTATGGTCGTCCACTTTATCAATAGCCGTGATCAACTTGCCGAACTCGAGGCTCTCAAAATTGGAGTAGTTGCCGTTTGAGACGTTGTGATACGGATGGTTGGCGTCTTTCTGGCGCATAAACGAGAAGATCACATCGTCGGCGTTAAAGTCTCGCGTTGGCGTGAAGAGTTTGTTGCTCTGGAACTTGACCCCCTTGCGCAGATGGAAGGTATAGACCTTACCATCCTCGCTGACGTCCCAGCTTTCGGCCAGGCTCGGCACCAGGTCGGTCGTGCCCGGGGTAAAATCCACCAGCCGGTTATAAATCGGTACGGCGCTGGCATCCACGCTGGTGCCCGAGGTATAGAGTTGCGGGTTAAAGTTCTCCGGCGATCCTTCCGAACAATAGACCAGCGTTTTCGCGGCAACGGTGGAACTGACCGTCAGCGCGGCTACGGTCAGAGCCAACGTTGTGAGGTTGCTTTTCATCGCGTTTTCCTGTCTTTTAATTTGACGGCTAATGAATTTTTGTCGTGCCAAACCATAAATAACATTAAAGTGATTTTGCAAACACCTGATAACTCAAATAAAGAAGGATCCACCATGGCTTCAGCACTCGCCAGACAATTAACCCAACGCTTCTTCCGCTACCTGGCCATCACCAGCCAGAGCGATCCGAAGGTGAAAACCTTGCCCTCCACACCCGGTCAACACGAGATGGCCCGGGCGCTGGCCATGGAGCTGCAAACGCTGGGTCTGGACGATATTGTGATCGACGAATTTGCCACCGTCACTGCGGTCAAAAAGGGGAATGTCCCCGGTGCGCCGAGGATCGGTTTTATCACCCATATCGATACCGTCGACGTCGGATTGTCACCGGATATTTATCCGCAAATCCTCACCTTTACGGGAGATGATCTCTGCCTCAACGCCGAAAAAGATATCTGGCTGCGGGTCAGCGAGCACCCGGAAATTCTGGCCTACCCTGGCGAAGAGATCATCTTCAGCGACGGCACCAGCGTGCTGGGTGCCGATAACAAATCGGCGGTGACCGTGGTGATGACGTTGCTTGAGAACCTCACCGCAGAGCATCAGCATGGTGATATCGTGGTGGCGTTTGTGCCGGACGAAGAGATCGGTCTGTGTGGCGCGAAGGCCCTGGATCTGGCCCGTTTTGACGTCGATTTTGCCTGGACCATCGACTGCTGCGAGCTGGGGGAGATTGTTTACGAGAACTTCAACGCGGCGGCGGCGGAAATTCGCTTTACCGGCGTGACGGCGCACCCGATGTCGGCAAAAGGGGTTCTGGTAAACCCGCTGCTGATGGCGACCGACTACATCAGCCACTTCGATCGCCTGCAAACCCCGGAGCATACCGAAGGCCGCGAAGGCTACATCTGGTTTAACGGCATCCAGGCCGGGCAAAACGAGGCGGTGCTGAAGGCCAATATTCGTGACTTTGATCGTGACAGCTTTGCCGCCCGCAAGGCGCAAATTGGCGAGGTCGCGGAGAAGATCGCCGCCCAGCACCCTACGGCGAAGGTAAGCTGGCATATCGAAGATACCTACAGCAACATCAGCAACGCGGTGGGAGAAGATCGTCGCGCTATCGACCTGATGTTCGAGGCGATGGAAAGTTTAGGCATTACGCCAAAACCGACCCCGATGCGCGGCGGCACCGACGGCGCGGCGCTCTCGGCGAAAGGACTGTTGACCCCGAACTTCTTCACTGGCGCTCATAACTTCCACTCGAAGTTTGAGTTTTTACCGCTGAAATCGTTCGAGGCTTCGTACAATACGGCGCTGCAGCTCTGTTTGCTGGCGGCCCGTTAAGTCGGATGGCGGATTCGCCTTGTTCGGTGCGGCCGGGTGCCCTCACCCCCCCCCTCTCCCACAGGGGGGAATATCAAAACAATTGAACAAAGACAGGGGTAATTTAAGTAATAAGTTGTTGGGTTCATTTTGTTTTTAGCCCTTGCATGAGTTAGTTTTGCTCATTACGCTATAGTTTAAGAAACAGTTTTTTGAACTAGTTTTTGAACTTGAACTGCGAATAAGTATGCGCTCATTATGCAAAGGAAATGAATAATGAAAATCAACTTTACTACGAAAGCAATTGAGAATTTGTCCCCTAAAGCTGCCGCTTACATAGCTTATCATGCAAGCGGCGAACGAGGCACAGGACGGGTCGGGGTGCGCGTCTATCCATCTGGACGTAAAACATTCGTCTATCGCCATTATGTAGGGGAAAACTACAAAATTTCAGACGCCAGGTGAATACGCGGTAATGTCTATCAGTAGCGCACTTGAGAAGTTCGAAAGCCTTTCTTCATGTTCGGATGTGCTCAAAGTTACTAAAACAAGCGGTACGCTTGCAGAACTGTTTGAGGGTCACAAAACCGATTTTATTGCTTCTGGTAAACGCACATACCACCATTATAAAACTCTGCGCTCAACAATCGCAGCAAGCGGTCTGCTGCCGTAAACAACAATTGCGAAAAAAATCACTTCAAATGATGTAAGGGCAGTACTCAATTACGTTTATCAACACACACCAAAGCGAGCCTGGGTTAACCAGATCCGTTCATATATGCATACTCTTTTCGCATTCGGCGTTAAGTGCGACAAGTCACCGCTGATGGATAAGCCTGATATTGTGTTTGATATTCCGTTTAAGCCTGTCTCTGCATTACCAGTACTCATGGTTAGCGAGGAAGAACAATATATTGGTGAACGTTTCCTGAGTTTCGATGAACTGGCCCTGCTACTCAGAACAACTAACGAACATTTCTTTAATGCTGACGTTGCTGTACTTATTCAGCTAATCTTTTTTTGTGGCGGTCAGCGTCCTTATGAGATTATGGCCCTACCAAAGAAATACTATGATAAGAAAAACTGAATCCTTTCTGTGCCACCATCAATATCAAAAACAAAAAAATGGTATCACTTTATTCTTTGCGAAACAGCAAAATAATTAATAGACCTGATGATTTCACGATATCCAAACTATGAGTATTTGTTCCCTAACCGGAATTATGAGGAAAAACTATCCAAATGGGAAAAAAAGTAGCTACTTGTAAGCTGGATGAAGATTCCGTTGCCCCTAGAAAATTTATGCATAGCAATTTACTTTCGGATAATATTAAGCGCTTTTGTGAGAAAAAGGGTGCTAATTCATTTATTCCAAGATTTTCGCCGCACCTTTAAAACACTGGGCGGACAATTGAAAATAACAAAAGAAATTCGTGACAGAATTAAGCACCATGCTTTACATGACGTGTCATCTGTCCACTATGACAGATATGATTATAACGAGGAAAAGCTGGAAGCATTTTTGAAATGGGAAAATAAGCTGAAAGAAATAATGGACAACAATTAATTATATATAATATTCACCAGCTTTATTGTTTAAAGCCACCTATCTATCTAGTTAATATTAAGGTGGCTTTTTTTTAAATATTTCCAGGAATTGAGAGCGCGATCACTTTGAACAAAGCAAAACGTATAAGATGATCAACGCATCCAATTACAGGAAAATATTATGTATTACAGTGAAGATATTATTAAAAAAATTGGGACCGATAAAGAATTAGCCGTGAGATTAGGTAAGGCTATGGCTGGTGTAAAAGATGGGTTTATCGATTATCTAAATAATCTAGGTGATGGTGCAACAAGAGCGCTTTATTACACTTCATGCTTTACAGAAAATTATAAAGATGTTTGCAAACAGCTTAAAAATGAGGATAAACGCTTTCTACTGGGTTTGTATGAACTTGTTGAGCATAGAGATATAATTTTTAGGATGATATTAATTTATGTTCAAATATTGCTAATGAATAAAGATGAAGATGAAAAAACTACTATTCTTAGAAAAGTTGTGCCGCCTACGTCACACTATTCAATTATGCAAGCTTCAAGGTTTGCACTAGTCTATTCTGTTGTTAAATATATTTGCTACGGCAGTAAAATCAATGGAGTTATACAAAGTGCAATGATGAAAAAAATTGGAGGTCTGTCATCAGGGGGCCTGATAGCATTAAGCTCATACGGTACGGTTCAACATGCTGCTGATAGTGCAAACAATTTAAAATATTTTCTACCACAGTTCTATGACGCTCTTTACGCGCAAAACCTTGAAATGATGTACTTTATAATAGAGCCATTAGTATTAGACGTTGGTTATTTAAATATAAGTACAGCATCGAATGTTGAAATAATTGATGCATTAAAACGAATGGCTGGCTATGAGTAAGATATTAAAGCAAATATTTAGGCTTATCTTTGATGATTTAGCGCTTCAATTAAAAACATACTTAACAATTTTAGTTATAATTTTATTATCATATATACCTGTAAAGTATATTGATAACACAGCCATTACAATTTGTGTAGTCGGGATTATAATTATTATTGTACTATATTTATCATTTTTTTATGAGAGAAAAAAGTAAATGTCTATCCCAGCACATCTTTGGCTTACAGATGAAAATAATTCACCTTTAATCGGTGAATGTTTAATGCCTACACGATTGGGCTCCACAGAACTTAAATCTTTCAATCATTCTGTTTGGATTCCTACAGATCATAACACTGGAAAACTTACAGGAACACGCCTGCATGTTCCGATTAAATTTGAAAAAGAAATAGACCGTCTCACCCCCTATTTATTTAGGGGGGTATGCAAAGGCAGGATATTTAAAGAAGCTATAATAAAAATGTATAGAATTAATGAGGCAGGAATAGAGGTAGAATATTTTAATATAAAACTGGAAAATGTGAAAATAACAAGAATATCTCCGGTTTTATTTCCTTTAGGATTTGCAGGTAGACATATGGAGGAAGTTGAAATTCGTTATGAATCTATCGAATGGAAATATTGTGATGGGAACATAATGTTTAAAGATACCTGGAATGAAAGAGTAGTAGCATAAAAAAAGGGACTCTTACGAGTCCCTTAACTATTTTACTTCAATGCCCCGTATATCGATCAACAATCCAGCCGTATTTCGCTGCGGGTAATAGTGCACTGATAAACACATTTGGATTGGTTCTCGGGTCAACTATAGGGGAATGCGGCCTGTTGCCAAGAATAAAGATAGCCATGTGACTAACAGGATCGATAGCCGTCAGCGTTCCTTTCCATCCAGTGTGTCTATGAGTCTCTTTACTGGCTAATACCCCGAATGTAGGAGTCATTGAAGCGTTGCCGTTCACACGCCAGCCCAGGCCGAATGTAGCATCCTCTGCTGAACTTTCAGTAAACCCCTTGATGGTCTGCTTATCGAACAGCTTAACCTTCCCATAACCGCCCCCATTGAGCATAACCTGCATCAGTACAGCCATATCACTGGTGTTAGAAAACAGCCCTGCGTGACCAGACACCCTTCCCATCGAATACCAGGCCTTTCATCATGAACTTGCCCCCAAATCGTAGTTGTACGAATGTTAGGGAAACTGATCACACCGTCATGCGTATTACCGTTCAGTTATGTCGCCGCGATCTGCTGTTGTTTGAACCCTTTAACCAAAGGATTAAAGACCGTATGTTTAAGACCAAGTGGTTCATAAATATTATTTTTTCCACATATTTATCAAGCACCATCCCAGTGACTGACTCAATGATAAATCCAAGGATCATATAATCAACATCACTTTAAATGTGTGTGGTACCAGGCTGATATGCAAGTGGGGTTTTCTTGATCATTTCCAGCGTGGTTGTTTTATCCTGAGAGAATAATCCACCAGCTACTTTTTCATTTGGATATTGTGGATCGGCAGGGAAACCAGCTACGTGATGCAGAATGTCACTGATTCTTAGAGAATCTTTACCTTTCATTGAATCGTGAGAGGAATCTTTTAAAGCCGGTATATACTTTGAAACCAAATCATTTTGGTTGTTTTGTTTATTGAACTTAAACTTGAACTTTAAAAAACCGACCGTTACATGTGGCGTGTAACATAATGATTTTAAAGATTTTATTGTGAAAAAATCTAAAACCCCCTCTCTCTCACAGAGAGAGGGAGCAAGCAGGGTTAAGCCGGTTTCCGCGCCAGCAGCGTAGCAAAACGCAGTTTAATGCGGTTGCCCTGGGCGTCGGTGCGGTGTAACTCACCGACGTCCTCGTTGTAATTCAGCTGTTCCCAGCCCGCGTAGTAACCGCTCAGTTCCCCGGTTTTAAATGCAAACGGGAAGCCGACGTTGCAGGGATAATCTTCCGTATCCATCGCCGCGACAATCAGGTTGTAGCCGCCCGGTTTGGTGCAGCGCTGCATGTTGTCGATCAGGCCAGGAATGGTCTCTGCCTGGAGGAACATCAGCACCACGGTGGACAGGATAAAATCGTATTCGCCGTCAAAGCGCAGGGTGTTGAGATCCTGAATCGCCGTTTGAAGGTTGGTGATCCCCTCTTTCGCCTTGATACTCTCAATGTTATCGATGCTTGCCGCATTCTTATCCCACGCGGTGACATCAAAGCCATTCGCCGCCAGATAGAGGCTGTTGCGCCCGTTGCCGCAGCCGAGATCCAGGGTTTTGCCCGGTTTAACAATTCCTGCGCTGTACACCACTTCGGAGTGGGTGCGGGTCATGCCATATTTTTCGGTAAAGTAGTTCTCATCAAACACAGTCATTCTCTTTCCTCAGCTTGCATAAGCGTTGCTTTGTCTGCACGGACCAACAATTTCCCCTGCATCAACAGGATAAACGTGCGCACCAGTAATAGTGCAATGATGGCATTGGTAAAAATAAACAGCGGGATGGCGATGGCGTGGAAAAAACCGGACGTGCTGCTCTGCCCCAGATGCAGACCGGTGGTGGCCAGCGCCGAGACGCCGAACGAAAAGCTCCAGAACGAGGCATTAAACGGCTGCGACAGATACCAGGGCATCAGGCGCAGGGTAAAGAGCAGTTGCAGCAGGCCGTAGCCGAACAGCATTTTGGCGAAGGTGTCAGCCTGGCCGCCATTGACGCTCAACCATGCGCTACAGGCCACCAGCGCGGGAGCGAGCTGAATCCCAAGGGAGGTGCGCATAGCCGCAGGCAGTTCTCCCGCGCTGCGCAGGCGCTGCAAAATCACCGGCTCCAGGCTCAGCCAGGAGAACACCCCCGCGCCGAGAAACACCAGCCCGGCATCGTGAAACCCGAGCGCGCCGCAGGCCATGGCACTAATAAAGTTATTCGCTACCGTCGGCAGATAAAGGCCCGGCGTGGTTGCCTCCTCCGGGTGCTTGCCGCGCCACAGCCCGGCAGACTGCCAAGCCGCATAGCCCAGCTGCACCACTACACCGACGCTGAACAGAACCAGCGCCAGCGGGCGATACCAGGGCACGAAGCCAATCGCCACCAGCATCGTGGTGGCGGGAAACAGGCTGACAAAACTGCTCATCACCGGATGGCGCATCTCCGCCAGCACGCTGCGCGGAAAGCGCACCGCGCGGGTAATAAAGGCGAAGGTCAGTAATCCCCAGATCACCATTGCCAGCGTCACCAGGATCTCACCCGGCCAGCGGGTCACCGGCCAGATCGTGCTGGCGTAACGCCAGGCAAAGCCCATACCAATGGTCCCCAGGACCATGCCGTAGTAGCCTGCGGGCAAATTAAGAACGCGTTCAGTGGATGGCGTTTTGTACATATATTTTAATCTATAAATTATATTTGAAATGCTAGTTTAAGGACTTTCAATTTCAGATGCCACTGTTTCGATCACGCTAAAGTTTGCTACGTTTAGTGAAGAAGACAACTGCGGGCAGAGTGATGAAAAAATATCGACTTAGCGATGAAAGCCGTTTGCACCACTGGCAGGACGGTGACACGAAAACAGCGGTAAAGGTGCGCCAGATTATCGCCGAACGTGATTTCAGTGATGTGAAGAGCGGCACCCGTGGCGGCTGGATCGATGACGAATCGGCACTGTCGCAGGAGGATGATTGCTGGATCTACGATGAAAACAGTGTGGTGTTTGCCGGGGCGCAGGTCAGCGGCAATGCACGCATCACCCAGCCGTGCGTCATCAGCCATCAGGCTTCAATTGGCGATAACGTCTGGGTCGATGGGGCGCAGATCAGCCAGGGCGCGCGCATAAGTGACAACGTCACCGTTCAATCGTCGGTGGTGCGCGGCGAATGTCATCTGTTCGATAATGCCCGCATCCTGCATAACAGCCTGGTGATTGCCGCCAAAGGACTGACCCCGGACCCGAATCAGATCTTGCGCATTTTCGGCGAGGCCACCGTCAGCCAGTCGCGGGTGGTGCATCAGGCGCAGATCTACGGCAACGCCATTGTCAGCTACGCTTTTGTCGAGCATCGCGCCGAGGTGTTTGAGAATGCGTTACTGGAAGGCAACGAGGTGAACAACGTCTGGGTGTGCGACTGCGCCAAAGTCTATGGCAACGCCCGGCTGCTCGCCGGGCTGGAAGAGGATGCTATCCCCACCCTGCGCTACAGCTCCCAGGTGGCAGAGAATGCGCTGGTCGAGGGCAACTGCGTGATCAAACATCACGTCCTGATTGGCGGCGAAGCCTGGCTACGCGGCGGGCCGATTCTGATTGACGATAAAGTGGTGATTCAGGGGCGAGCGCGCATTCGCGGTGAAGTGCTGATCGAGCATCATATTGAAATTACCGACGACGCGGTGATCGAGGCGTCGGAAGGCGATGCTATTCATCTGCGCGGCGCGAAGATGATTAACGGCGCGCAGCACATTACCCGCACGCCGTTGCTGGGCGCATTATGAGGTGCAGATCCGGGCGTAGATATTCTGGTCATCATAGCGTCCGTTCAGGAACTCGGCCTCTTTGAGACACCCTTCCAGCACGAAGCCGTTACGCCGCGCCACCTGATTACTGGCGGCATTGTCCACGCGACACTTAATGACGAAGCGGCGAATTTCGCCGCGTCCGGCATAGTGGCGGATAAAGGCTTCCAGCGCGCGGGATAAAATCCCCTGCCCCTGATGCCCTTCATCCAGCCAGTAGCCGATATAACCCGTTTTATTCAGTGGTTCGATGGCGTTGAACGACAGCACCCCTACCAGCGCGTTATCACTGAAGATAAGGAACATTTTGGCGTAACCGCGCTGATGCAGCATCTGGTTGCTCATTATGTTCTGCCGGGTATCGTCTTCGGTGCCGACAAACTGCGGCCAGTTGAGAGAGTCCTGCAACCACGCCCGATTTTTGACCACCAGATTGTGCAGCTCGGTGGTGTAACGCTCGTCCGTCGCCCGCAGTTCGATCCGCTCGTCGACGGGGATGATCTCTTCGGTTGTTGTGGTCATCGATCGGTCTCTCTCTTTTTGTGGTGTGATCCCGGTACGGCATACTCCCCCTCACCCCAGCCCTTTCATTAAGGGAGAGGGGGCAGTCCATTATGCCTTAACGCATGACGCGGTCATCAACGTACTGACGTTTATCAGAGGCCGGTGGGAAGTAGTGATACAGCCAGGTTTCGCTGATCGCTTCGCCCTGGCAGCGCAGGAACATCCGCATATCCACGGTATCGGTGGCATCGCTGGTAGGATACCAGTCAAACAAGATGCGATAGCCGTCGAACGGTTCCACGTAGAGGATCTCAATCTGCTTCGCTTCGCCACTGGAAAGAGTGATAACCGGTTCGATCCCTTTCGGCGCGGCGGCTTTCAGATCGCCGCCGACAAAATCGACCGCAAAACGACGCGCCCAGACTTTCGGGTAGTGCTCGCCCGGTGCCCAGCCTTCCGGAAAACCGCCCATGCCGGTGCGGGTCGCCAGCACGTTTGCCAGCGGCGAACGCACCGGAGGTTTGGCGCTCCAGTAAAGACGATACTGGAAGTCCAGCTTATCGCCCGCCTTCACCGGTTTTTCCGGCTGCCAGAAGCAGACCACGTTATCCAGGGTCTCACCGGTGGTCGGGATCTCCATCAGCGCCACGGTGCCATTGCCCCACTGGTTACGCGGCTCGACCCACAGGCTTGGGCGTTTGTTGTACCAGCCCATAATGTCCTGATAGTGCGTAAAGTCGCGATCGAGTTGCAGCAGACCAAACCCTTTCGGGTTCTTGTCGGTGTAGGCATTGAACTGCAGTTTTTGCGGATTATTCAGCGGGCGACAGATCCACTCGCCATTGCCGCGCCACATCGCCAGACGATCGGAGTCGTGGATCTGCGGGTGAATGGTGTCGCACATGCGGCGCTCGTTATTGCCGCAGGCAAACATGCTGGTCATCGGCGAAATACCCAACTGCTGGATGTCCTTACGGGCATACAGATGGTTTTCGACATCCATGATCACCTGGGTCTTCTCGCAATGGATCACGAATTTATAGGCACCGGTGATGCTCGGGCTGTCCAGCAGGGTGTAGACCGTAAAGGTGGTTGCGCCCGGTTTGACGGTTTCAAACCAGAAGGAGGTGAAGTCCGGGAACTCTTCCTGGCTATCGGCATAGGTGTTCAGCGCCAGGCCGCGCGCGGATAGCCCGTACTGGTAAGTATCATCCACCGCGCGGAAGTAGCTGGCACCGAGGAAGGAGACAATATCGCGGCGCGCCAGCTCCGGGGATTTAAAGGCGCGGAAACCGGCAAAGCCTAAATCGCTCTGACCTTCCAGCTGTTTTGTATCGACGCCCGCGTCATGGTAGTTGAACAGCTCCGGACGGAAGTGAATTTCACGCGCCTGCGAAGTCTGGCTGTCCAGCGAGAACATGCGCACCCGGCGGCGGAAGCCCATCCCGACGTGGAAGAACTGCACGTCAAGCTGGCGGTTTTCGATGTTGTTCCACAGCGACTGCTTCGCATCGTACTGAATGCTGTTATAGGCCTGCGGCGTCAGCGTCGCCAGCGTATCCGGCAGCGGACGCGGGGCCCCGCCCCAGGGAGTTTGCGCCAGGTCGTGCGCCATGGATTGCAGCACGGAAAAGTCGAAACGACGGCTCGTACCGTCCGCAATATCCGATTCGGCCGCATTGGCTGCCCGGGAAAAGAGCGCGGCGAGTCCGGTAGTCCCGCTCAGTGCGGCAACGGCCAGGGAGCCTTGTAAAAAACGTCTGCGATTCATGCCTGGGAAAACGTCCTTATGGTCGTGGGGTAGTGGGTTCCGCTCAGGGCGAAACAACGGCAAGAAAGAACATCATTAAGAGGCCACAGCCTAAACAAAAACGCTTAAGAATCCAATTATTGACAGGCGAGAAACTGCGCAAAGTGAGAAAGATTTTTCTGTCGAGGAGAATTGCCCGAATCGGCGGTAAAGAAACGTATATACCCCCATTAATTCGCGTTGCACACCCCCTGAAGTATGGCGGGTATAAAAAAGCCCCTGCCGGACATCAACGGCAGGGGCTAAAAGGGTAATTGTTGTTATTTTACGCTGACATCGATCCCCGGGAAGTACTTCTTCGCCAGTTTATCGATCGTGCCGTCAGCGCGAACTTTATCAATGGCGGCATCAAGCTGCTTTTTGGTGGCCTCATCGCCCTTACGCAGGCCATAGCCAATCCCGCTGCCGAGAATAGTGTCATCCGATACGGGCTTGCCGATAAAGCCAAAGCCTTTCCCCTGCGGCTTGCTAAGGAAGCCAGCCTGTCCGGCGGCAGACATCACCAGCGAGGCGTCGATGCGCCCGTTCAGCAGGTCGCCCCAGGCCATATTCTGATCTTTATACGACACCACGGTCACACCCTGCTTTTCCCAATGCTCCTTGGCGTAAGTCTCCTGAATGGATCCCTGTAACACGCCAATGGTCTTGCCTTTCAGCCCTTCCGGCGTAGCGTCGACCGCACTGCCGGTTTTGCCCACCAGCTGCGATGGAATACGGTAGATCGGCTGGGTAAAGTCGATGCTCTGGCGGCGCTGATCGGTGATGTTCATCGCCGAGTTGATGGCGTCGAATTTTTTCGCCACCAGCCCCGGGATCAGCGCGTCAAACGAGGTCTCCACCCAGCTGCATTTCAATGCGGCGGCAGCGCAAATGGCGTTACCCAGCTCAATATCAAACCCTTCCAGCTCACCTGAGGCATTACGGCTCTCAAAAGGGGGATACTCCGCTTCTACGCCGTAACGTAATTCTGTTGCCGCGAAGGAAGAAAACGAACACAGCAATCCCAGGCCGACAACGAAGGCTTTTAATTTCATAACTGAACTCCTTAGCGTGGTTTTACCCGACACAGGGCCTGCGCACCTGCCCGTAATGTCGCCTCATCTTTAGCAAAAGAGAGACGGATTAATTTGTTATCTGTCCCGTCGGTATAAAACGCCGATAACGGGATAGTGGCAACGCCGTAGTCAACGATCAGCCGTTTCACCATCTCGCTGTCCTGCTCGTCGCTGAAGTGGCTGTAATCTGCCAACAGGAAGAACGAGCCGGCGCTTGGCAGCAGACGGAACGGTGAATCTGCCAGCAGGTTGACCAGCAGATCGCGTTTGCGCTGGTAAAACGCCGCCAGCGACAGCCAGGTTTGCGGATCGGCCATATGCTCGGCAAAGGCGTACTGCATAGGTGTATCGGCAGAAAACATCAAAAACTGATGAATTTTGCAGATCTCTTCCATCAGTTCTGCCGGGGCAACGCAGTAGCCGACGCGCCAGCCGGTGACGTGAAACGTTTTGCCAAACGACGAGACGATCACGCTGCGCTCCGCCAGCCCGGGATGGGTGGCCATGCCGTGGTGCGGCACATCGTCAAACACCACGTGCTCGTATACTTCGTCAGAGAGAATAATGATATCGGTATTACGGGTGATGGCCGCGAGCTGTGCCAGATCGTCGGCAGAGAAAACCTGCCCGCTCGGGTTATGCGGCGTATTGATTATGATCATCCGCGTGCGCGAGGTTATGGCGGCGCGGACTTCATCCCAGTTCACCGCGAAATCCGGCACCGTCAGCTTGATGGCGACCGGCGTTGCGCCCTGCAGACGCACAATTGGCGCGTAGCTGTCGAACGAGGGTTCAAAGTAGATCACCTCGTCGCCAGGATGGACCAGCCCGCTGATGGCGGAGTACAGCCCTTCGCTGGCGCTGGCGGTGATCAGCACTTCGCTGGCGGCATCGTAGCGGGTGCCATACAGCGAGGCGATTTTATCGGCGATACGCGCTTTTAGTGGTGCCAGCCCGGTCATCGACGCGTACTGGTTATGGCCCGCCTGCATCGCCCGGTGTACCCCCGCGATGAGCGCCGGATCGCACTCAAAGTTCGGCGCACCCTGGGAAAGGTTGATGGCATTGTGTTCAGCAGAGAGCTGACCGATAACGGTAAAAATTGTGGTGCCAACGTCCGGTAGTTTGGAGCGGAGTTGTATCGGAGTACGCAGTGTCATCCTGAATTCCTCTGGTAGAGAGTGCATAACTATTCAACCCGAACGCCATTGTGGCGACAATCGAATTGTTGTCATAATAGCCATGACAAAAAATCATACCTGGAGGTTCTGTGTCGCGTCGTTCGTTCCCGCTTACTGCCGTTGAGGCCTTTATCGTTACCGCGCGGCATCTGAATCTGACTCATGCCGCAAAAGAGCTGTGCCTGACCCAGGGTGCGGTAAGCCGCAAAATCGCCGCCCTCGAAAGCTGGTTCGGCTTTCCGTTGTTTGAGCGTCACGCCCGCGGGCTGCGCCTCTCCTCTCAGGGCAGCGCCCTGCTGCCGGATCTGCGCGCCTCGTATGAACATTTTCTGACAGTGGCAGACCAGGCCCGCGCCCAGCAAACCGTGGTCCGCCTTAAAGTACCGACCTGCGCCATGCGCTGGCTGGTGCCGCGACTGCTGCAGGTGGAACGCGAGCAGCCCGAACTGCAGATCGCCCTGACCACCACCAACGAGCACAGCGTCAATTTCAAAACCGAATCCTATGATGCCGCCATTGTGTTTGGCACCCAGCTCAGCGCCGGAGATCTGCTTTTCGAAGAGGCCTTAACCCCGGTGGTAAGCCCCCTGCGCCAGGGTTCGGCGGTAGAGTCGCTGACCTTCCTGCATCCGACGCGGGATAAAACGGACTGGTCGCTGTGGCTGGAAAAACAGACCGCGCAGCCGCCTGTCATGCACAAAAATCAACACTTCGACACCATGGATCTGGCGATCACCGCTGCCATTCAGGGGCTGGGCGTCGCCATCGCAGACGAGACGCTGG
Source organism: Leclercia sp. LSNIH3 (assembly GCF_002935105.1). Classification (NCBI taxonomy): domain Bacteria; kingdom Pseudomonadati; phylum Pseudomonadota; class Gammaproteobacteria; order Enterobacterales; family Enterobacteriaceae; genus Leclercia; species Leclercia sp. LSNIH3. The sequence continues at coordinate 4,711,338 of NZ_CP026387.1, read as the reverse complement.
TGGCAGAAGATATCCGCGCCGGGCGGCTGGTGCGGCCTTATGCCACCAGCGTGAGGACCGGCGCCAGCTACCGGCTGGTGTTGCGGGAGTCGCGTGGCAAAGCGGCCGGGCTGGCCGCCTTTCGCGAGTGCCTGCTCAATCCAGGCTGACGTGGTGCTTCATCACCCGTTTAAACAGCGCCATGCGGGCGCGCATAAAGCGGTTTTCAAGCTTAAATCCCGCATGTTTATTCAGTCCAATGCGCAATAATACGTCCCGCCTGTGATGACAGGCAGGCCAGCGCGTCGGGCCATTCAACGTATCGCACTGCTGGCTGGCATAACGGGCGAAGTTAACCCAGTAATCGGCAACCTGCGCGGAAAATGCCAGGTCATTGTCATTCACGTAGCGTCGGGCAGGCTCGGCCAGAGTGAGCGTATTAAACACATACGGCACCTCGTTGCCATGCCACGCCCCGTTGACGTAGGTGGCGTGCTCCGCTTCGGCCACGTAGTCAAACCAGTAGCGCCAGCACGGCTGCCCTACCCGTTGCTGGGCCTGCATCACCACAAACCCCAACGTGGTGAAAGCCATATCGCGGCACACCTGACGCCCTAACTCGGTGTCGTCCTTAACCCCCGGATAGAGCAGCTTGATCAACCCCAGCCCCAGCCGTCGCTCCCGGCGTAGCTTCTGGATCTGCCCCGCGAGATCGATACCGAACACCGCCATCACGCTGGCTTCATCGCTGTTCGAACCAACCATGATGGGCATTGGATGGTGGCGTGCGGCAAAAAAGGTCTCCAGCATCGGCTCCGGCAGGACGCAATCTCCGACAATCGGCGCAGGCGCGACGTTCAGCGGGGCCGTCAGCGGCCAGAGCGCCTCTGGCGGGATCGCCCGTAACTGCTCTACGGTAGCGTTTTGCAGTCCAAAATGCGCCGCCAGCGCCTCTCCTTTTTTGAGCGCCTGCTCCCGGGGGGTATCCGGCAGGGTGTAACCGCTCTGGATAATCGCCTTATGAAACAGCCCCTTTGCCAGCGGCGAGGCCAGCAATGACAGCACGCTGCGCGCGCCGGCGGATTCACCAAACAGGGTGATGTTCTGCGGGTCGCCACCAAACTGCGCGATGTTGTCCCGCACCCACGCCAGGGCGGCGATCTGATCCAGCAGAGCAAAGTTATGCACCACCCGATCCTCTTCCCCTTCCAGTGCCGGATGGGCAAAAAAGCCCAGATGGCCCAGCCGGTAGTTCAGCGTCACCACAATCACGCCGCGCTGCGCCAGCGCTTTGCCGTCATAGGGCGGTAATCCACCCGCGCCGATGGTAAAGCCGCCGCCATGCAGCCAGACCATCACCGGCAGGGGTTCCGGGCGCTGAACCGGGGACCAGACGTTCAGATACAGGCAATCTTCCGAGAAACGCCCCGGATCGCCGCCGCCCAGTTGCTGGCAATACTCGCTGCTCTGCCAGCTCGACGGCGAAAAGGCGGTCGCCTGTAACACGCCCTGCCAGTTCTCAACCGGCTGCGGTGAACGCCAGCGCAGTGCGCCCACCGGGGGCGCTGCGTAGGGAATGGCGCGCCAGACCTGCACATCGCCCTCCGTGATGCCGCAGAGCGCCCCCTGGCGCGTGGTAATTATCGGGGATGAGGCGTTTTCCATACTGACCTTAGGTTAATAGTACATCCCCGCAGAGTACCGTTTTCAGAGCAAACCGCAACGCCGCTTGCTGCGTTCTTCCGCCTCCCGGTAGAGGGTGAACTCATCCAGCACCGGACATCCCAGCGCCTCTTCAAAGGCATCGCGGCTTGCATTGCCGTGGGTACGAGCCTGGGTTTCATTGCCAAGGTTCGACTGGAAGATCCCGGCGGCGCTCACCGGAAGGAAGTCTTCATAGGTGATGGGCTGCGCCACCACCCAGCCGCGCTCAATCAGCGGCTGCGGATCGTCGCCGGGGCCAAAGGAGTGACGGTGCGATTCTCCGGCCGGGGTCAGGCGGTAGCGGAACCACGCCAGCCCCTGACGGCGTAAGAAAATATCGCTGTCGGGAAAGGCCTGGAAGACTTCCTGCAGATGCAGCTGGTGGGTCAGGTTGTCCTTACCGGTGCCGGACTCGGCCAGCAGGCGATCGTACAGCTCGCGGCCTTTCGGCGTTAACGCCACTCCGCGCTGTTCAATCTCGCCAAAGCGTGCGGTATGGGTGCCACGGTGTTCCCCCGCAAACAGAATCGGCTCTTCCAGCGCTTTAAAGCTGGTCTGGCGCAGCAGGAGCGGCATCTCCCGGCGCGGTGGCCCTTCAATCAGCATCTTCGGCTCAATACCGTACTCCGGCATCAGGGCCTGCACGCGGTCAATATCCAGCGTACGCGGCGTCAGGTGATTGATGTGACAGCCAGGGAAGCAGACCACGTCGGCAATCAGCCGATGTTCGTTGTGCAGCGCCTGGTAGGTTTCATGGTCCACTGTGGCATGACGATGCCAGCGGAAGGTCTCCAGCGCCTCCTGGACAAACTCCTCGGCCTGCGCCGGGGTGAATGCCCCTTCGGCTTCATGCAGGGCAATAAGCTCCAGACAGCGGGGGGTGAAAATCGTACGGCGGGCGAGGATTGCCGCCGCCTTTTCGCGCAGAGGGATGTTATCAATCAGATCCAGGCGCAGCAGCGAGGTGAAAATCCGAAAGGGATTGCGGCACAGGGCGGCATCGTCAACCGGACGAAACGCGGTTGAGTGAACCGGCACGCCAGCCTGAGAGAGATCGTAATAGCTGACCGGGAACATCCCCATAATGGCGAACATCCGCCGCAGGGTGGCCAGCTCCTGGGCCGTGCCGACACGGATCGCGCCGTGGCGTTCGAGGTTGAGGCGAGCCAGTTCATCCGCGTTGGCCAGTTGTTCATGCAGTTTCGGGTTATTTTCCAGTACCGCCAGATTCACATCTGCGACCAGCTCCAGCAGCGTTCCGTATTGCGGAACTTCCTGCTGATACATTGCTGACATCGCCTGTGAAAAGTTCTCCCGAATATCATCAGCCGTGATGTTGTTCGCCATGATTTAATGCCTCCAGTGAATATTACCTGGAGTGTAGAGAAGGCCATTGAGGCTGTTTGGAAGAATTTACGATTTGTGATCCAGGTGGAGAGGTGCTCGTTTTCTGACGCGCCGTGAAGTGAACCGATTCCGGTCCCTGCCCCCCTTTTTCGGGCATTGCCAAAAACTGCTTGTTACTCAATTAGATTGGATGTTAATAATATTTTGCTAGCAGGTTATCAAAATTAAACAACTTCACTTGTCACTCCGCTATCACTGTTTTTAACATCGCCTATGGAAAAAAATGGTTTGTTTAGTCAGCGCATTCGTCTGCGCCATCTGCACACTTTTGTGGCCGTCGCTCAACAGGGAACGCTGGGGCGCGCGGCTGAAACTCTTAACCTGAGCCAGCCTGCGCTCTCAAAAACGTTGAACGAGCTGGAGCAGCTCACCGGCACGCGGCTGTTCGAACGTGGGCGGCTGGGGGCGCAACTCACTCTGGTAGGCGAGCAGTTTCTCACTCACGCGGTAAAAGTACTTGATGCACTGAACACGGCGGGCCAGTCGCTGACCCGGCGCAACGACGTGCCGGGCGATGTGGTACGCATTGGTGCGCTCCCTACTGCGGCGCTGGGCATTCTGCCTGCGGTTATCGGTCAGTTCCATAAGCAGCAGCGCAACATCACGTTGCAGGTGGCAACCATGAATAACACCATGCTGCTGGCGGGGCTGAAATCCGGGGAGCTGGATCTGGGGTTCGGCAGAATGTCTGACCCGGAGCTGATGAGCGGCCTCAATTATGAGCTACTCTTCCTGGAGTCCCTGAAGCTGGTGGTGCGCCCGCGTCATCCAATCCTCAATGATACCGTGACCCTCAGCCGGGTAATGGAGTGGCCGGTGGTGGTGTCGCCGAAAGGCACTGTTCCGCGCCAGAACGCGGAAATGCTGCTGCAAACCCAGGGGTGTAAACTGCCGTCGGGCTGTATCGAAACCCTGTCGGCCTCCCTGTCGCGCCAGCTTACGGTCGATTATGACTATGTCTGGTTCGTGCCTTCCGGCGCGGTGAAAGAAGATCTGCGTCAGGGCACGCTGGTGGCCCTGCCGGTCACGACCTCCAGCCCTGGCGAACCCATTGGGGTATTAACCCGCGTGGAAGCCCCGCTCTCCACCGCCACCCAGACGCTGCTCAGCGCGATACGTAAATCCATGCCGGTGTGATCACACTTCCTCTCTGCCCGTCTTGATGACGGGCTTTTTGTTTCCATTACTCAAATAATGCGAAATCATTCATTAACAATTGCGCTAAACAATTTAACAGATTTATCATACCCGCCGATTTCACCAAATGGTTCATTCAAATAACGCAGCGGTGATTTCTTTGGCGCTATAACGGCGTCACGTCCGACTTTTTCATCAAGGATCTTTTCTTCTGTTACCCATTTGGTTCGGGATGATTGCTGCCCGGCCAGTGAAGACAAGATTATTTCAGGAGACAGAAATGGCTTTAGGTAATTCGCTACGTGGGTTCCCCCGGATCCTGCAGTGGCTGCTGGTCGGTCTGATGGCACTCATCGGGCTGGCTGTCGGTGGGCTGGGCTTTAAGCTCGTCACCGTGGGGGGAAGTTGGTACTTCCTGATCATGGGCGTGGTAATGCTGATCGCCGCGTTCCTCATTGCGCGCGGCCGCACCAGCGGCATCATCCTCTATGCGGTGGCGTTTATCGCCTCCGTGATCTGGGCCGTGAGCGACGCTGGCTGGGATTTCTGGCCGCTGTTCTCGCGCCTGTTTACCTTTGCGGTGCTGGCCTTCCTCGCTGCCATCGTCTGGCCATACCTGCGTGGCGCAGGTCAGCCGGTCAACAAAGCCCCGGCGTTCGGCATTGCCGCCGTGCTGGCGGTGATGATGCTGGTGAGCTTCGGCTGGATGTTCAAACCGCAAACTTTAGTCGAGGCTAACGAACCTGTACCGGTTAAACCGGTGGCGGAAGGCCAACAACAGAAAAACTGGGCGCACTGGGGTAACACTACCCACGGCGACCGTTTCGCTGCCCTCGATCAGATTAACAAGCAGAACGTTAACGAGCTTAAAGTGGCCTGGGTTGCCCATACCGGCGATATCCCGCAGAGCAACGGCTCCGGCGCGGAAGACCAGAACACCCCGCTGCAGATTGGCGACACGCTGTTTGTCTGCACCCCTTACAGCAAAGTGCTGGCTCTGGACGTGGACTCCGGTAAAGAGAAGTGGCGCTACGATTCGAAAGCCACCGCGCCAAACTGGCAGCGCTGCCGTGGGCTGGGTTATTTCGAAGATAACCAAAGCGTGACAACGTCACCAACCGCAACGCAGCCTGCCGCCTGCGCGCGCCGTCTGTTCCTGCCGACCACCGATGCCCGTCTGATTGCGCTTAACGCCGACAACGGCCAGCTGTGTGAAGACTTTGGCGACCACGGCGTGGTTGACCTTGGCGTGGGCATGGGTGAAATCAAACCCGGCTACTATCAGCAAACCTCCACCCCGCTGGTGGCAGGCAATGTGGTAGTGGTGGGCGGCCGCGTGGCGGATAACTTTTCCACTGGCGAACCGCCGGGCGTGGTGCGTGCTTATGACGTCCATACCGGTAAACTGGCCTGGGCCTGGGATCCGGGCAATCCGAACCTGACCGGCCTTCCGCCAGAGGGACAGACCTATACCCGCGGGACGCCAAACGTCTGGTCAGCCATGTCGTATGACGCAAAGCTGAACCTGATTTACCTCCCGACCGGTAACGCCACGCCAGACTTCTACGCGGGCAAGCGTACCGAGCTGGACGATAAATACAGCTCCTCGATTGTCGCGGTAGATGCTGCGACCGGTCAGGTTCGCTGGCATTTCCAGACCACCCACCACGATCTGTGGGACTTTGACCTGCCTTCCCAGCCGCTGCTCTACGATCTGCCGGATGATAAAGGCGGTACAACCCCGGTGCTGGTACAGACCAGCAAGCAGGGCATGATCTTTATGCTCAACCGCGAAACCGGCGAGCCGGTTGCGAAGGTGGAAGAGCGTCCGGTGCCTGCCGGGAATGTCGAGGGCGAGCGTTACTCCCCTACCCAGCCGTACTCGGTCGGTATGCCGATGATTGGCAACCAGACTCTGCACGAGTCGGATATGTGGGGCGCCACGCCGGTTGACCTGCTGCTGTGCCGCATCCAGTTTAAAGAGATGCGCCATCAGGGCGTCTACACCCCGCCAGGTCTGGACCGTTCCCTGCAGTTCCCAGGTTCGCTGGGCGGCATGAACTGGGGCAGCGTGTCGGTGGATCCGAACAACAGCCTGATGTTCGTCAACGATATGCGTCTGGGACTGGCTAACTACATGGTGCCGCGCGCGAATGTCGCGAAAAACGCCAGCGGGATTGAGATGGGGATTGTGCCGATGGACGGTACGCCGTTTGGTGCGATGCGCGAACGTTTCCTGTCGCCGCTGGGTATTCCCTGCCAGAAACCGCCGTTTGGCACCATGTCTGCCGTGGATCTGAAATCCGGCAAGCTGGTGTGGCAGGTCCCGGTGGGAACCGTAGAAGACACCGGCCCGCTGGGGATCCGCATGCATATGCCTATCCCGATTGGGATGCCAACGCTGGGGGCGTCGCTCTCCACGCAGTCCGGCCTGCTGTTCTTCGCCGGCACTCAGGATTTCTACCTGCGCGCGTTCGATACCGCTAACGGGAAAGAGATCTGGAAAGACCGCCTGCCGGTGGGCAGCCAGTCCGGGCCGATGACCTACGTGTCACCGAAGTCAGGGAAGCAGTACATTATCATCAATGCGGGTGGCGCACGTCAGTCACCGGATCGCGGGGATTACATCATCGCGTACGCCTTGCCTGATAAGCAGTAACCACCGAACCGGCCACTGATGTGGCCGGTTTTTTTATGTTCATGGCTGACTGGAAAGCGCGTTCTCAAGCCAGGTTGCGGTCTTGCCGTTCTGGTAACTGGCAACCAGATTCTGCCTGACGCCCGCAGGCCAGCAGCTGCGCATCACCGCCCGCTTCGTCTCTTCGAAGAAAGGCTTATCCCCCGCCGCCTCGTAGTCTGCGGCACGCCCGTTCAGCTTAACGTTAAAGGATACGGTGACCCGACCGGAAAAGTTCTGCGCCGCAGCCTGTTCAGGATAGCGAGGCTCTACCCGATAAACGTCCCCGTCGCAGTCCGCCTGGCTGTTATCTGCTACCGAAGTGCTGCCGCCTACCGGAAACGATAATCCGACGCCCACGCCGCTGCCGCCACTGCCCCCACCGATCCCCACACCGCCTATACCCACGCTGCCGCCGGATGCACACCCGGCCAGTAGCCATGCGGCGCAAACCACCTGCGTAAATTGTTTCATCGCCCTGTTCCTCTTCAGCCCCTACAACCATCATAGCGGGGAATAAAAAAAGGGTTCATGTCGGAACATGAACCCTTTTGCCGGAAGAGGCTATCCGGCAACAGATGACAATATCAGAAGGTTTCCCAGTTATCCCCATCGGCAACGGCCGGGCGCAGCGGCGCGGCAGCGGTCACCGGTGCGGCTTTGTTGTTGCTGCGAGTCTGGGTCATCCCGTGCAGACGGAAGGTGCCGACCGCTTCGGTCAGGCGGGCAGCCTGATCTTCCAGCGAGGCTGCTGCGGCAGAGGCCTCTTCCACCAGCGAGGCGTTCTGCTGGGTGACTTTATCCATCTCCGAGATCGCCTGGCTGACCTGCTCAATACCCCGGCTCTGCTCGTCGGAGGCGGCCGCGATTTCCAGCATGATGTCGGTAACACGTTTAACCGCTTCCACGATCTCGCTCATGGTGTTGCCTGCGGCGACCACTTCACCCGATCCCTGGTCAATGAGCGACACCGATTCGCTGATCAGCCCCTCAATCTCTTTCGCAGCATTGGCACTGCGGCTGGCCAGCGTACGCACTTCGCTGGCGACCACGGCAAACCCGCGTCCCTGCTCACCGGCACGGGCCGCTTCTACCGCGGCGTTCAGCGCCAGGATGTTGGTCTGGAAGGCGATGCTGTTGATCACCGCGGTGATCTCAGAGATTTTCTTCGAGCTGCTGGAGATATTCCCCATGGTTTTCACCACACCGGACACCATCTGGCCGCCGCGGCTGGCTTTACCGGAAGCATCTTCCGCCAGTTTGCTGGCATGATGCGCGTTATCGGCGTTCTGCTTCACCGTCGCGGTGAGCTGTTCCATGCTGGCTGCGGTCTGCTCGATGGCAGCGGCCTGCTGTTCAGTACGTGATGAGAGATCGGTGTTACCCGCAGAGATTTCGCTGGTCCCGCGATAGATCTCTTCCGCGCCCTGACGCACAGTGCCTACGGTCCCCACCAGCGAACGCTGCATGGTTTGCAGGTCGTGGGTCAGACGGCCAATTTCACTGCGTCCGGTCTGATCCTCGGCCAGAGTCAGATCGCCTTTGGCGATATGCGCAATGCGATTCGCTGCGCGTTGCAGCGGGTTAATCACCGTGCGACGCAGCACAACAAAGGTGATTACCGTCAGCACCAGTGCCAGACCAAAGGCACCGACCATGAACATCAGCCCCATTTGGGTGCGGGTATGCGCCTGTTCGGTCAGCATATTGGCACGGTCGGTACGGATCTTGATCGCCTTGAGCAGAACCACGTTATAGGCATCATCCAGCGGACGCGCCGACTCATTTTCATGGTTGATAATGGCTTCAAACATGCCGTTTTTGGCATATTTCAGCATCGGCTTCATGCCATCAATATAGGCCTGGTAGCTCGTTTTCAGTTCGCCATCCAGCGCTTCATCCGCCGGGGTGCGCACACCACGATCCATATAAGCGGCAAAGCCCGCCTGAGATTGTGTAATACGTTTCTCTGCTTCCGCGATGTTCTCTTTCATCGCATCCATTTCCGCAATACGGCTGGCCGCACCCGCATGGATCATATTGATACGCGCCGTGCGCAGGTGGTTAGAGCTGTTTGATAACCCGGTACGCACCTGAATTTCAGCAGTTACATCCCGCAGATCGTTATCGGCCTGCAGTAAAAAATAGCCTGCCAGCCCGGCACTCAGGGCAAACAGCAAAATAATGCCACCCAAAATCGAGGAGAAAAGTGGAAGCAGCCTGATGTGATGCAGGAAGCCCAGCTTATGTTGCGCCCGAACTGTTGTTGTTTTGTCCATAGCCGTTGACTCTCTCATAGGTAAGATGCGTGGAAACACGCCTGTAAAGTAGTCATCGGCACTGCACTGAATTTAATTACGGCTAAAATCGCAACACTGGTCACACTTTCGCAATGATTTTTAAAGAAATGTCGTCCCGCTGCCCCTGAAGGCGCAGCGGGAGAAAGATTTGATCAGTTATCGCCGAAATGGATAACGGTACGGATGGATTTACCTTCGTGCATCAGATCGAATGCTTCGTTGATCTGGTCCAGCGGCAGACGGTGGGTGATGAATGGATCGAGCTGAATTTTACCCGCCATCGCATCTTCTACCATGCCCGGCAGTTGGGTGCGGCCTTTGACGCCGCCAAAAGCGGAGCCACGCCAGACGCGACCGGTAACCAGCTGGAACGGACGGGTCTTGATCTCCTGCCCGGCCCCGGCCACGCCGATGATCACGCTTTCGCCCCAACCCTTGTGGCAGCACTCCAGCGCTGCGCGCATCACGTTGACGTTACCAATGCACTCAAAGCTGAAATCGACGCCACCGTCGGTGAGTTCAACAATCACCTCCTGCACCGGCTTGTCGTAGTCGTTCGGGTTGATGAAATCGGTCGCGCCCATTTCACCCGCCAGTTTGAATTTTTCCGGGTTGGTGTCCACCGCCAGAATACGTCCGGCTTTCGCCTGAACCGCACCCTGGATAACCGCCAGACCGATGCCACCCAGACCGAATACCGCAACGGTATCGCCCTCTTTGACTTTAGCGGTGTTGTGGACTGCGCCAATGCCGGTTGTGACGCCGCAACCCAGCAGACAGACCTTATCCAGCGGTGCCTGTGGGTTCACTTTTGCCAGCGAGATTTCGGCGCAGACGGTGTATTCGCTGAAGGTGCTGGTGCCCATGTAGTGATAGATCGGCTCGCCGTTGTAGGAGAAACGGGTGGTGCCGTCCGGCATCAGGCCTTTACCCTGGGTGGCGCGAACCGCCTGGCAGAGGTTGGTTTTGCCGGATTTACAGAACTTACACTCGCGACACTCTGCGGTGTACAGCGGGATGACGTGGTCGCCCGGCTGCAGGCTGGTAACGCCCTCGCCCACTTCCACCACCACGCCGCCGCCTTCATGGCCGAGCACCGCCGGGAAAACGCCTTCCGGATCATCACCCGACAGGGTAAACGCATCGGTGTGGCACACGCCGGTGTGGGTGATTTTGACCAGTACTTCGCCTTTCTTTGGCGGTGCCACATCAATTTCAACGATTTTCAGCGGCTGGCCTGGGCCAAATGCAACAGCAGCACGTGATTTCATCTTGCTTTCCTTTTAGTGATGTCAGGTTTTTATTTTAGATAAGAGCGCAGCAAATGACCGACTTCTGCCATTCTGACGGCCCGCTGATCGGCGGTAGTCTCGCCCGTCACCAGCTCATCTTTGAGGTGAATTTCAACCATCTCGCCCATTAACCCGTTTGCCGCCCCGCGCACTGCAGCGATTTGCTGGAGGATGGCAAGGCAGGGTTCGCCGGATTCGAGCGCCCGCTCCAGGGCATCGACCTGCCCGCGAATGCGGCGCACGCGCGTCAGGACACGTTTTTTATCTTCAGGTGAATGTGGCATAGAAGAGGCTCCTGGATACTGTAGGGGGGTATACTATTTTATTTTGCAGAGGTCTGTAAACGACAATGTTTGTGGGGTTGTGACTAAGGTTGTTATTGGCGTTGTGACTGGAGGGGCAGACTGGAAGACACTTCAGGAGAGGTCACTGCCCTTGTTAAGGGCAGTTTGCGCGAACATTAATGCTTAAATATCATCCCGCGTAAAACCGACAACAATTTCAAGCGTATTTCGGATTACATCGGCAGCCTCTTGATCCGTCGTTTGTTCAAGCGCGTAAATTAACTGGAGAATAATTTGTTTATTGGTCAGGTTATCTCCACTGAGAATAATACATCTTATTGCTGAACCTAAGACGGCAGACTCAACGGATAAGGCACCGCCAGCTGAACTGAAGTACGATGCCAGCGCCTGATCCTGGAGTGCATTGAAATGCTGTGTGTGCTGAGAAATATTGGTTTTCATATCATTCACTCAAAGATTAGTGTTTTTTATCGTATTAATGCTGTTTAGGATTCACCGCCAGATACTGCATGTTACTGATAAAACTCTTTTTTATGACGTCAGAATGCATGCTTTCGCTGGACTTGACCTTTTGGTCCACCTCTGCGACTGCCGCCGATAAGGCGCTACGTCTTTCAGTATCACGTTCTGTACTGGCCATTTTCTTCAATTTAATGGCCAGAGACTTAAAATTTATTGGACCGTTGTCTTTTAAAATTAATAAAACAGCCTCACCAATAAGATCGTCTTTTAGTTTTTCAAATCTCGTTCTATGCATAACTTTTCTCACATTGCTATTGAGCTAAAGCAGCACGTTACGTGTTATCGCTCAAAAAAAAGACTGATTAGCGCATTATAGTGCGCTATTTCTGCTTCATCTTCCGTCTGTTCCACGCGCCGTAATAATTTGGTACAGATAGCCAGTCGGCTCAGATTACGTCCTTCATTCAGAATCTCCCCTACGATTAAACCCAGCGTCTCCTGCTGACTACGCATATGGGCTTTATTAAAGTAGGCCGTGATTGCCTGGGCTGAACTTTGGCGCGAACTGTAACCTCGCATAGATGCTCCGTGCTGATGGTGAGAGTTTTAAACATATGCAAAAAAAATATACCAATTTGCGATAGTTGTACACACCAGTTGTACAACTTTGTACGCTTTTAAATAGCGCTCTATGTGGATTTTTTAAAAAACTCAAAATAAACAACAACTTAAAATGAGAATATATTTTAAGATTTACAAAAATATTTTATCCAGGTTTTTATGAGTCAAATTTAAGTATTACCCATAAAACCGGGAACCTTGCCTCAAAATAAACCTTCCAACGCGTCCTGAACTTCAGTTTTAAAAACTCTGCCTAATTACGCCTGACATCCAGCCACCGCAGTCTATGACTGTATACGGTTGTCAGGCGCAATTCTTTGCCTTATACCGGCCTGATATTCTGATTCATCCTGAACAAATTTGTCGGGTCGTACTTGCTCTTCAGCTCCACCAGCCGGTTCCAGGTGGCGCCGTACGCGAAGGCGATACGGTCGGTCTCCTCCTGGGTGAGAAAGTTGATGTAGGCCCCGCTGCTGGCAAACGGCTGGGATTTCGCAAAAAATTCCCGTGCCCAGGCGATGCAATGCTCATCCTCGGCGGCGGTTTCCCAGCGGCCGTGCACGTTAAGCACGTAGTTCGCGTCCCGGCTGGAGTAGGCCATGGCCTCGGGCATAGTGCGGGTCGTCTGGCCGCCAATCGTTCCGATGAAGATCTCGCAATGCGGTGACGGCAGTCTGGCCGCGTATTCGACAATGGCATCGATTACGCCGTCGCTGATGTGCACGAAGTTATGCGACTTCCAGTAATTACGCGCCCCTTTCGCCAGCAGGGGATCGAATGCCTGCTGCCAGGCGACATAAGGCTGCACGCCAACGTGTTCGCCAATCACCGTGCCGAACCCGCGCAGCGGATCGATAAGTTGCTCCCCCATTTCAGGATGGCCCACATAGCACAGGGCAAGCGCTACCATCTCTTTGCCGTGAAACGTGTCGGGCAGGAAAGGCAGCGGCGGTGCTTTGCGCGTGACCATCCACACGTTGAGTTCTTCCGGCATCGTACAGGTGAAGCGGGCAAACTGCGAAATCACCTGTTTCGCCTCATCAAAGGGAAAGACAATTAGCCCACTCAGCACATCCGGTCCAACGGGATGGAGCTGGAAGTCAAAGCGCGTCACCACGCCGAAGTTGCCTCCCCCACCCCGCAGGCCCCAAAAGAGATCCGCGTTTTCTGATTCGCTGGCGTTGAGTTGTTGGCCGTCCGCCGTAATCACTTCGGCCGAGAGCAGATTGTCGATGGTCATGCCGTACTTACGGCTCAACCAGCCGAACCCGCCGCCCAGCGTCAGGCCCGCCACCCCGGTGGTCGAATTGATACCCAGCGGCGTGGCAAGGCCATGAGCCTGCACCACCCGATCAACCTCGCCCAGGGTGCAGCCTGGTCCAACGCTGGCCGTACGGGTTGTCGGGTCCACTTGCACGTCCTTCATCAGCGAGAGGTCGATCATCAGGCCGTCGTCGCACACGGCATTGCCTGCGATGTTGTGTCCACCCCCTCGGATGGAAATCAGGAGATGTTGCGTGCGGCCAAACTGGATGGCGCGAATGACATCCTCTGTGGATCTGCAGCGGGCAATGACCCCGGGTTTGCGGTCGATCATGGCATTCCAGATCTGGCGCACGTCGTCGTAGCCGGCATCGTCCGGCAGAAGCACTTCCCCCTGGAAGTGCGTTTTGAATTCATCGATTGTGACTTTCATGATTTTCACCTGGCGTGGTTTAACCCTACTAATTATGGTGGGTTTCATGCGCCATGATGACCTGAAGGGTGATTTATTCGGGCTTGGCCGTAAGAGAGAGGATTTTCAGCATAACCTTAAGGCAGCCCCCACGGGGATCGGTCAGACTTAACCTTTTTGTTTATAAGGATGCCATGCGATGAGACGTCTGATTACGTCGATTTTCTCCAGCCCGGAGTCGCTGCTGCAGGTAATGAGTCAGCAGGAAATTATTGAGGCCGTCGAGGACGGCGACCGTATTATTATCGATCAGGACGGCAACGCCTCGGTCAACTACAAAAGCAAAGAGGTGCGAGAGGACTTCCTGCGCCATGTTAACGCGCTGAAGAGGGCCTGATATGGGAACGGCGATATTCATGGTGCTGATGGTGTGTGGCTACTGGTACACCAGTCGCGACCTCTCCACCCGCTTTAAAATTAAGCGTTCCTTCGGCTGGGATGTCTATTTTCTGGTTGCGCTGTACGGCTGTATCTTCGTACTGCAGGGGGTGATCGCCACCGGCCTGCTCTGGCTGCTGCTCCTCGGGTGCTCTTATGCTGCCAATACGTTCCACTTGATCCCGCAGGCCAACGCTAACTGGCAAGTGGATTTTATGAACTGGAGCTTTCTGGGTATCCAGGCGCCGGTGGTGGTGATGCTGGCCTTTGCCATTCTGTTTTGTCTCTATCGTTCTAACTGGGCAGGCAGCGCCAGGCTGGACGGTGAGGGCCGTAAACAGCTCTATAAGCGTCTGTCGCAATCCAGCGGTATCGAACAGTTGCTCTATCAGTGCATGGAGGAAGGCGAGCTGGCGCTGGTGACCCTGAAGTCGCGACGCATTTATGTCGGCATGATCCATACCGCGACCCTGGAATATGAAAAAACCGCCAATATCGTGTTGATCCCGATGCTCAGCGGCTATCGCGACGGTACGACGCTTAATCTGTGCATTGAGCATAATTACAGCAAGTGGTATGCCGACCACGACATCACGCTTGATTCCCAGCCCCGTAGCGCGATGGCCTTCCGCAAGGTGATTATGTTGGATCAAATTGAAAGTCTTTCACTATTCGATCCTGCCAGCGCCAGCGCGCTGGATCTGGAGCAGCGTTCGGAGAAAACAGACTGATCGGTTCTTCGATCATGAAGATGGCTCATGTTGTAGTGAAATTTAGTCGCTTTCCCTCGTACAGAGGCTCTGGCATAAAAGATGCATTAACGTATTAGCAACATAAAAAGTGAAATTCGTGACAACAACGAACATCACTTTTTATGCCAGAGCCGAGGAAGTGAGATGACGATCAATAAAGACTTCACCTTTACGATTAAGCACAGTCGTTTCGATGAAAATTATAACCCCTCCGAAAACACCCGTATTACCACCAACTTTGCGAACCTGGCCAGAGGCGACAACCGCCAGCAGAACCTGCGTAATACGTTAGTGATGATCGACAACCGATTCAATGCGTTAGCTCACTGGGACAATCCAAAAGCCGATCGTTATGCTGTTGAGCTGGATATTATCTCTGTGGAGATGAATATTGACACGGAAGCGGATCGCTTCACCTTCCCGGCCATTGAAATATTAAAAACCAACATTCTTGATAAAAAAACGCACGAGCGTGTTGAAGGCATTGTCGGGAATAATTTCTCTTCCTATGTGCGGGATTATGATTTCAGTGTCTTACTGCCGGATCATAATAAACAGCAGGACGCGTTCAGCATTCCGCATGATTTTGGCGCGTTACACGGCAATATCTTTAAGCATTTTGTCAACTCACCCGCGTACCAGCAGAACTTTAACAAGCCGCCGGTCATTTGCCTTAGCGTATCCAATAAAAATGTCTATCAACGCATCGGGAATGAACATCCGGTATTAGGCATTGAATACCAGCAACAGGGTTCGTCGTTGACGGAAGCCTACTTCAAAAAAATGGGTCTGCAGGTTCGCTATTTTATGCCGCCACACAGTGCCGCGCCGCTGGCGTTTTATTTCACCGGCGATTTACTGAGTGACTACACCTTTATTGAGTTGATCGGCACCATCAGCACCATGGAGACGTTCCAGAAAATTTATCGTCCTGAGATCTACAACGCTAACTCGGTCGCCGGGCAATACTACCAGCCCAGCCTGACGAACCAGGACCACTCCTTAACCAAAATTGTTTACGATCGCGAAGAGCGTAGCCAGTTAGCGATTGAGCAGGGAAAGTTTACTGAGGAACACTTCATTAAACCGTACAAAAATATTCTTGAGCAATGGTCTGCTCAGTACGCGCTTTGATTAATTAAAACAATAAGGTCACCTGTTATGAAAACATTGCTCCCCACGTCCACTGCTGGCAGCTTGCCTAAACCGTCCTGGCTTGCCCAACCGGAGACCCTCTGGTCCCCCTGGAAGCTGGAAAATGAGGAATTAATTGCCGGTAAGCAGGATGCGTTGCGTTTATCCCTGGACGATCAGCTGCGGGCTGGCATTGATATCGTCAGCGATGGTGAGCAAACGCGCCAGCATTTCGTCACCACCTTCATTGAGCACCTCAGTGGCGTCGATTTTGAGAAGCGCGAAGTCGTTAAAATCCGTAATCGCTATGATGCGAGCGTGCCGACCGTCGTGGGTGCCGTGGCCCGCCAGAAGCCGGTGTTTGTTGATGATGCCAAATACTTACGTCAGCTCACCACGCAGCCCATTAAATGGGCGCTGCCTGGCCCAATGACCATGATCGACACTCTCTATGACAACCACTATAAAAGCCGCGAAAAACTGGCGTGGGAGTTCGCAAAGATCCTCAACCAGGAAGCCAAAGAGTTAGAGGCCGCGGGTGTGGATATTATCCAGTTCGATGAGCCTGCCTTTAATGTGTTCTTCGATGAAGTGAATGACTGGGGCATCGCCGCGTTAGAGAGAGCCATCGAAGGGCTGAAATGCGAAACGGCGGTACACATTTGCTATGGCTATGGCATCAAAGCCAATACCGACTGGAAAAAGACGCTGGGGTCAGAGTGGCGGCAATATGAAGAGGCGTTTCCGAAACTGCAAACCTCTAATATCGACATCATCTCGCTTGAGTGTCATAACTCGCGCGTACCCATGGATCTGCTCGAACTGATCCGCGGTAAAAAGGTGATGGTGGGTGCCATTGACGTGGCAACCCATGCCATCGAGACGCCAGAAGAGGTTGCCAGTACGCTTCGCAAAGCGCTGCAGTTCGTGGATGCCGACAAGCTCTACCCTTCGACCAACTGTGGAATGGCGCCATTATCCCGTCAGGTTGCCAACGGCAAGCTAAATGCCTTAAGCGCCGGGGCGGAGATTATCCGCAGAGAACTGAGCACCCGATAATCTGTCAGGCCGGGCAAGCGAAGCGCCCCCGGCCTCTCCTTTCACGCTATTTTTTGGCGTTTACTTTTGTCTGAAACCGACATCAGGATCTCTTTCCCGATAGCCACGCTGCACTTGCCGCGCCCCTCCCCCGGCTCCTTATTAAGAGTCAGATTAAATCCGCTGCAATAGTGCGCGGGTCTTCGCACTTAAGTTTATATCGACGTTACGTCTGTTTTTTAAGCTATATGAAACTGCCGTGCCGCTCATCGCGAAAAGCAAACATTCATTGCGTGTCGACATTTTCACTATATGAAATGAGTCTAAAAGAAGATAAGCAGAATAATGCGCAGGCTGCCCCTTCTCTGATAATTTTACGGGAAAAATACATCTGCATCAGACTGATACACTGAAATTGCACAGCGACTGGTTTCGGAAGTTGAGAGTCGTTAATCTGAATTTTTGTTATGCATTCTCGCATCTTAGCCATGCTAATAATGCGGATTACTGCGCTACCTGCCTATTTCACTCCAGGACTGATAATGAAAAGACGTTATGTCATCGCAGATGTTTTTACTGATACCCCCTTTCTTGGTAACCCTGTCGCCGTGGTATTAGATGCTGAGGGAATGAGCACCGAACAAATGCAACGGATTGCCGTCGAGTTTGGTTACAGTGAAACAACATTCGTTCTTCCCCCAGCCGACCCGGCTAATACAGCGCAGGTCAGGATTTTTACCCCTTCCCGCGAAATCCCGTTTGCCGGACATCCTAATGTCGGCACAGCCTACGTGCTGGCATATTATGCCGCACTGGAGGGCGCGCCCTTCCCTGAAACCATGCTGTTTGAAGAAATTGCCGGGCTCGTACCCGTAAAAATACTTAAAGATCACGGCGTGATTACTGGCGCTGAACTGCTTGTTCCAGAGGCATTATCCTGTCGCTCTGAAGTCAGCCCGGAAAACGTCGCCGCCTGCCTGTCTTTAGCCCCAGAGGATATTTGTACCACAACCCATGTTCCGCTTGTCGCCTCGGTGGGTTTGCCGTTTCTGATCGTCAATCTCGCCTCACGAGACGCGTTGCGCCGATGCGTGCCGAATTTACAAGGTTTTCGCCATATTTTACCGCTTGATGGTGCGGTCTCTATTTACGCTTATATCGATGAATCAGATCCTGAGACGCAATGCGATCTTCAGGCCCGCATGTTTACTCCCCGTATGACTGAGGATCCGGCCACAGGTAGTGCAACCGCAGCAGTTACGGCATTGCTGGCAACCCTCAAGGATAAAAAGCAGCTTTCATTGCATATAAGACAGGGGGTTGATATGGGGCGGGCCAGCTCTCTGTATACCCGTTACGATGGTACCTCAGACACCCCGGTGATCAACGTAGGGGGTAAAAGTGTCATTACGATGGAAGGGACATTTAAACTCTGACGCGAATGTACCGTCTGGAAAAGACTATTTCAGGGCGAGCAGTATTTTTTATTGTCTCGCCCACTTTATTGTTCGCTTGCACCGGGTTTTTAGTGGACGGGGGCGCTGAAGGTCCGCGATGAGCGAATAGCGGACATCTACCAGCTTAAACAGATGTCCGCAAAACATGTTGTTTATAAAGATAAGCAATAATCTTTGATTAATTAATCAGTAAGAACCAGCATTTAATACATATCCTTTACGAGCAGTGAGCCAGGCAAGATAAGCTAAGCCCAGAGCAATAAAGGACAGAATAGCGCCCGCCCAGTTAGGTGAGGCCAGACCAAATCCTGCGGCAATGGTTACCCCGCCAGCCCATGCTCCCAGCGCATTTCCCAGATTAAACATGCCAATATTGACCGATGCAGCCATCGTGGGGGCACCCGCCTGGCTTGCCCGTTCCATCACCAACTTCTGAATAGGCGAGACTGTCGCAAAGCCGAATGCCGCCATCAGGAATACTGACATTCCGGCAATCCACTGATTTTCCACTCCCATCCAAAATACCAGCAGTACCAGGCCCTGAGCCGCGAGGGTGACGAAAAGCGTGCCAAACAGGGAGCGATCGGCAAATCGTCCGCCAACCCAGTTGCCAACGGCAAGCCCGAGACCAAACAACACCATTAACCCCGCCACGCCGCCTTCGGAGAAACCGGCCTCCTGAACCATCATTGGGGCAATATAGGTGATAGAAGTGAAAAAGGCAGCCGGGCCGAAAATCGTAATCCCCATGACCAGCAGCACCTGCGGATCAACAAAAGCCCTAAGCTCGTTACGTAAAGCAATAGTCTTACCTTTTGCAATGTGTGGAACCAGTATGGCTACGCTTGCCATTGTTAGCAGACCGATACCAGCAATCACCCAGAATACCAGTCTCCAGCTAAATGTCTGAGCAAGCCACGTCCCGGCAGGCACGCCGAGAAGATTGGCTAATGTCAGCCCCGAAAACATAAAGGCGATGGCACTTGCCTGACGACCGGGCGCGACCAGCGATGCAGCAATTATTGAGCCTATACCGAAAAACGCTCCGTGATTAAAGGAGGTGATAATACGACCCACAACCGCTACCGCCATCGTCGGCGCGAGTGCAGTAATAACATTGCCCAGAGTAAAAATTCCCGCTAACGCGATTAGCATAGCCTTACGAGGAACTCTTGCGCCCAGCACGGTTAACAGCGGTGCGCCAACAAAGACGCCAAGCGCATAGGAGGTCGCCATCATTCCTGCTTTGGGAATACTGACACTAAGTTCTGAGGCAATTTGCGGGAGAATTCCGGCAATGACAAATTCAGTCAGACCGATACCGAATGCTCCGACAGCAAGGGCGAAAAGTGCGATAGGCATTGCAACTCCATTATCTGTTTTGTAGCTTAATAATATTAGGTTAAATAAAGTATATTCATATTTTCATTCAGAATGAGAACCCTTATGAGCGCATTTTATAAAGAAAAAGATGGTATTCGGCAGACAAGGCATAAACCAGCGGAGCTGGACGCCATTGACCGAAAAATATTAGGTGCCTTAGCGGAGGACGCAGGCCGTAGCTACACGGAGTTGAGCGAGATTGTGAATTTATCGGCCCCCGCTGTTCACGATCGCGTAAAGCGACTGAAGCGTGATGGGGTTATCAAGGGTACTGTGGCGGTACTGGATGGCTGCAAACTGGGACGGACTCTTTTAACGTTCCTTGTTATCGATACCAGCAGCTATCATGCGACACGGGCCCTTTTGCAGTTCACTAACCGCAAGGAAGTGGAAGAATTACATACCGTCGCCGGTGACGGCTGCGTCTTTATCAAAGTGCGGGCCGCCGATACCGAATCACTGGAGAATTTCCTGATGGAGATTCAGAGCCTTGAGGGCGTACGCTCTGTGCGCAGCTATATCGCGCTTTCTACGTTCCTGGAACGTGGCCCATCACCTGATTCAGCTTGATAAGAGCAGGCTTGTCAAAGTTAACTCAGTTCTTTTACAAATAAAGGTCCGCTTCTGGCACAAAGCGGACGATACGTTATTACTGTCATCCTGAAACAAGGCGACCCATTACAGGCCCCTCCTTTTTCATGCATGACATATCTGGTCCATTACTAAACCCGAACTGTTTCACAGGTTTATGCAGGTATATCGCGTGCATCCATGTTCTCGATTCTGTTTTGCAGAAAATCAATAAATGCCCTCACTTTTTTTGGCACATGGCGTGTATGAGGGTAAAGCGCGTAAATGCCTTGTCGGGGAAAATGATGGTCTGGCAGTAAGCGAATCAAATTTCCTTTGGCTACCTCATCTTTTACCAGCCAGTCGGGCAAAATCGCAACGCCAGCGCCTTGCAGAGTAAAAGCCAGTAATGAGGAGGCGCTATCGGCCATTATCATTGCGGGGCTATCGGCACTGAAAATCACCTTTTCTTTCTCTGGTGTAGTTACCTGCCAGCTTAATGGCGTGGATAAACGGCTGTGAGCAATCCAGTTCGCCTTAGCAAGCTGTGCCAGTTCCACGACAACCTGCTCTCCCAACGTATTCAGATAGTCAGGGGAAGCGACCGGATAAATATCGAATCGATCAATAAGACGGGCGTGGTGGCTGGAGTCAGCAAGATGACCCAGCCGTATCGCGACATCAAAACGGCCGGAAATGAGATCGTCATTTTGCGATGATGAAACATGCTGTATACGTAACTGCGGATGGCGAGCGCGGAAGGCCGCCAGTGCCGGGACAACCACGCGCACGCCATATTCTGCTGTTGTGGTAATTCTGAGTGAACCGCTTAATCCAGAGTGATCGCTACGAATGTCGTCCAGAACACGTTCGGCTTCCTGAAGAAGGCGCAGACAGTGCTGGTAAAATCGTTCACCGGTATCCGTAGTTGAAACGTGCCTGGTGCTTCTCGACAGTAATGAAACGCCCAACTCTTTCTCCAGCACTTTGATACTGGCGCTGACGACCGCTTTAGTCAGACCCAGCGTCTGGGCTGCGTCGGTGAAACTCCCCGCCTCAACCACCGCAACAAAGATTGCAGCGCGTTGCATATTAATCATTTTTTTGTGCTCGCCGAGATAACTACTGTCAAAATTTTTTTGACAGTGTAACAACAGAGAGGAAATTTATCCCGATTTCCGCAGCGCTTATACTGCGCGCCTGATGATGTACTTGTTTGAGAACAGAATGAATTATCGTGCACGCGTTACCACCCTCTATCTGCTGGGATTTTTTATTGATCTAGTCAATATGTTTATCGCCAACGTTGCATATCCCGATATTGCGCGACGTTTTGATGCCTCCGTCAGCGAGGTAGCCTGGATAAGTAATGGTTACATCTTAGGCCTGACACTGGTTATCCCCCTTAGCAGCTGGCTGGCAAGACGCGCTGGTGCTAAACGTCTTTTCCTGTTTTCCCTGATTATTTTCATTGCTGGCACCTGTGGTGTTGGGGCGTCATCATCAATTTCACAACTGATTGCATGGCGCTGGATACAGGGTTTTGGTGGCGGATTACTCATCCCTGTCGGTCAGGCAATGACCTATGCACTCTATCAGAGTCATGAGCGTGCAAAGCTCTCTTCAGTTGTGATGCTGATTGCCCTGCTGGCTCCGGCACTGTCACCGTTAGCAGGAGGGGTTCTGGTCGACAACCTCAGTTGGCGCTGGGTATTTCTGGCAAGCCTGCCGTTAGCCGTTGTCGCCCTGATACTGGCCTGGGTCTGGCTCAAAACTGAGGCCCGGGAGGGATCGCGCGAGCGGTTAGATCTGGTGGGTTTGCTGAGTGGCTGCGCAGCGTTAACCCTGATACTCCTTGGGCTGACATATCTGGGTGAACCCAATCATCATTTTCATGGCGCCTTGATACTGGCTGCCGGCCTGTTTTGTCTGGCGGGCTATGCGTGGCAGGCCCTGAAAAAAAGCAAACCCTTACTCAATTTGCACCTGATCAGAGATCCGCTTTTGCATACCGCCATGCTTATTTATCAGTTTGTACCAGGCGTATTTACCGGTGTGAATATGCTCTGCATGCTCTATCTGCAGAATCAGCTCGGCATGCGTGCCAGCGTTGTTGGCGCGATGATGCTGCCATGGTCACTGGCTTCGTTTGCAGCGATCGGCATGACAGGGAAAAAGTTCAACATATGGGGACCTCGCCCCCTGTTTATCACGGGTTGTCTGGTTAACGCTTTCGGTATGGCTCTACTGGTTCTGACGGGCCACACTCTGGATGTGACCGTTTGTGTCATAGCGTTCACGCTGATGGGTTTTGGCAGCAGCCTGTGCAGCAGCACAGCGCAAAGTTCCGCCTTCATCCAGATAGCAGATCGCGAGCTCGCTGATGCCAGCGCGTTGTGGAATATCAATCGCCAGCTCAGCTTCTGCCTGGGCGTTACCCTGCTTAACCTTCTGTTTAATCTTATCGCCAATACCGGCCTGCCCACAGAAGGGGCTTATCATCTTACCTTTGGATTAGCAGCATGCAGCGCCGTTATTCCCCTGCTGTGCTGTTATCGGCTCAACAATCATCGCGTACTTTATTTCGTTAATCAGGAGCAGCAATGAATCGTTATTTCAAAGAAGTGCTGGATACCCACGTATTGATCCAGGATTGGTTAGGCGATGCTAATGCGCATGCTGATATCTGTGACAAATTACTGTTACGCTTCAGCCTGACATTCTCGATGGTGACACCGGGTGGAGTCTTGCTCGATTTTGCCGCATTAAAAGCTTTTTTCTCTACTCAGCGGGGTGCCCGCCAGGGACTGAATATTGAAATCATTGATATGCAGGTTATCGCTGAAAATGAAAGGGGAGCTACAGTCACCTATAAAGAAATACAGCAATTACCAGGGGAGAAAGCAACGCGCCGTTTTTCAACTGCTGTGTTTGAAATGAGGGATGACAGTCATGCAATCTGGCGGCATCTTCACGAAACCTCTCTGCCTTAAAATCAGGCAGTAATGCAGAGCGCTGCTGGAAGTAACATGGCATCTTGTCAGCAAAGTCCGCCTTTGAGGAGGCGGACAATTAAAGGCCAGCATACGCTATGAGCCAAAAGTGAGTGTATCAATATGCCCTGGCCTGAAATGCTTCTCTTAGAAAAAGGTCTCTGTTTTGGCTCATTATTAAAGCTGATAAGCGAAAAATGTTTGAAAATTACTGAGGAGTGGCTTGCCTTTATTGATAGCGACAGCGACTTAACAAGGGAAACCAGAAATGGCGATTATCATACTTTTTGGTCGGGGCCTTCCTCGTATAAAGAGACATGGATTGACTGGAGTGACGGCAATATTTACACCAAATGGCCAGACACGCAGCTATATAGAAAGATGTTAGAAATCGCCGAGTGTCTTAAGGCCCGAGTGATGGACGTCGATGGTAATATGTACAGCCCCCCATCTGACCGGGAGTACGGCCCAGGTAGACTTCTTAATGTCCGCTTCTGGCACAAAGCAGACCCTGCATTAACATGCTTCAAGTTCCCTACAGCTTACCGGCAAGCGGAATCATCAACGCATAGCTTAACTGGCAGCGTGATGCTGTTCTGCCGAATCATCGAAAGCCAGGTCGCTCAGGCGATCACCATAAAGGGAATAATTCACCATGCTGTCATTTATCCTTCCTCCTAAAGACTGATAAAAATGGTTTGCTCGATGGTTTGATTTCTCGGCGTTCCAGCTGAGGTTATAACATCCCTGCTCAAGAGCGAGTTTCGCAATAAAGCGCATTATGGATTTACCTGTACCCCTACTTCTCTCTCTTTGGGAGACATACAACTCTTTGATGTGAAGCTGACCACTGTATCGAGGAGAAGGATAGAGAATGCTACAGCAGGCCAGCCCAACAATATGAGCGCCACAGCGAGCCCTGACCACCAGGGTACTGGAAAGCTGGCTGAACAATTTATGTTGTAGGTAATCCTTCAACAGCGGTTCCTGAATGATTCCCTTACCATAATAGTGTTCTTCCATTTCGGTAAAAATTTCCACCATGGAATCCCATTCATCTTTAGGACAGAGTTCTATCGTTATTTCCATGTTTACTTCCTTTTGTTAACTCAACGCCCTGGCCGGGTCAGCTTGCCGCGTTGAGTCTACCAACCCACCAGCAGCGCTGTTTTGATTTATCTGATGCAGATTGGTCACGTTAATCAGGAGCTTATCTGCCATGAGTAAATATGAATATGCAGTTTAGATGTGTATGTAATAACCTGCAATTTATGCCAAAATGATTGATATTTAAAGATTAATGGAAACGTACTAATAATGGCTGCGGTTGAAGAGTTAAAAATAAAATATCCAGGCGCAGACGCCTGGCAAGTGGGTGACAGCCCGGCACTGGCTAGCGAGCTTGCGAACCTGATTAAAAAAGGGATCAAAACGGCCTCCTGCGGATCGCTCACCTCTTACCAGCAGGAAGAGTCTGCCCCGAAGATTGGGAGCTATAACATCATCCTTGATGGCCAGGGTCTCCCGGTCTGCGTAATCAGACTGGTTTCAATGCGTCTGGTGCGTTTTTGTGATGTTACGGAGGCGTTTGCCCGTAAAGAAGGTGAAGGCGATTTAAGCCTTGAATACTGGCAGAGAGAACATCAGCGGTTTTTCACCCGCGAAGGGCATTTTTCTGAAGATATGGAACTGATCGCAGAAGAATTTGAAGTGGTTGAGGTCGTCTAAGAGGAGATAACAGTCCGGGGTTTGATCTTCTGTCATTTATCACCCTATCCACTCTGTGCCAGACGCAGACCTGCGTCATCATGCGGGTTAGCTGGCTATCAACCGTTATGCCCAAAATCAGGATTGCCAATATTGGGCCCGGGATACCTTTCATATCACCAGGGGGCTGATTCAGACAGCCCCCTCCTCAGGACGTTACGTTATGCTGACTTTTGCCTGCCGTTCTTTCACGATACCTATAAATGCAAGACCCACAGGCACAAGTGAACCCCACAAGACGGCGTTCCAGCCATAGAAATTGAGCAGCGCACCTGAAGAAAATGACCCGACGATCATCACCCCAAACACCACAAAGTCGTTCAGGGACTGGACCTGGGTTTTCTCTTCAGGACGGTGATATTCAATGATTTTCGCCGATGCGCCAGTGAAGCCAAAATTCCAGCCAAGGCCCAGTAAAATCAACGACAGCCAGTAATGGAAAATATCGGTTCCGCCGAGACCAGCCAGGACAGAGCATGCTGTGATAAGCAGACCCGTCGCGGCGATACGCATGGCACCAAAACGGCTGATTAACTTGCCGGTGAAAAATCCCGGGCCGTACATGGCAATAACGTGCCACTGAATCCCCAGATTGGACGCCTGCTGAGAAATGCCGTGCATGTGCATCGACAGCGGTGCAGCCGTCATCAGGAAGTTCATCACCATATAGGTGACCGCGCCGCTAAATACGGTTCTGGCAAAGCCCGGCTGACGCACTATTTCGCGCAAAGGCCGCCCACCCGCTCTGGCTGCACTGGCAGGTTCGGCTGTTTTTACGCCGTTGAGGATAAACGCCGAGATGACGGCCACGAACGCCTGGGCAAGAAAGGTGACGGCAAAGGTGTGAGGTGGCCAGAGATGCATTGTTGCGGAAACCAGCATGGGCCCCACCACACCGGCGATCACCCCTCCTCCCATCACCAGCGACAACGCCCGTGCCCGTCGTTCCGGTGTCACACCATCGGTGGCGGCGAAACGAAAGCTGAGCGCCACGGCTGCATATGCCCCCCCGATAAAGGCGGCAACGCAGAAGAGGATGAATGAGCCAATCAGGACGGCCAGGGCAGCGATCAGCCCGGTAATCACCCCCGCCCCGGTGCCGACCATAAAGGCAGCCTTACGGCCATTTTTTCGCGCCAGTGAACCTAACGGCAGGATGCAGGCCGCCATGCCCAGAACAAACATGGTGATGGGCAGCGTAGCCAGAGAACTACTGGGCGCGATAGCGTTACCCACAATGGCCCCCGTGGCATAAAAAACCACCGAGTTAGCACCGGCGAGAGCCTGGGCGGTCGAGAGGCGAATGATATTATTGTTCTGGTCTGCAACAGGCAGGAACGGTTCTGTGGACATGGGATTAATTATCCTGATTCATTGTGAGCACCATCCGGTAACGCGCCTGACCCATCTTCAGCCTGTTGAGCGCCTCATTGGCCTGCTCAAGCGGCAGTTGTTCTGTGACGGGCAACGTCTGAAAGAGGTGGCTGAAACGCAGCGCACGTTCGGTTTGAGCGGGTGTGCTGACGAAGGAACCTGACAGCGCGCGTTCCGCGCCAATCATCATGCCCGGCATAATCTGCAGGGGCGTTCGTCCGGTCCCCAACAGGATCGCTTTCCCCTGGGGGGCCAGAGCAGGCAGCAGGCCTGAGACCGTTTCTGAATCCGAAGCCGTGGCCAGAATAAAATTCACCCCGCCGTCAGCTTTCAGGCGCGCTGATGCGTCTTCACTGAGCGCATCGATGTAGTGATGCGCGCCCAGCTGAAAGGCCGCACGTTCTTTTTCATGGCCACGCGCCACCGCCGTTACCTCAAAACCCATTTTACGGGCGTACTGAACGGCCATGTGGCCCAGTCCCCCCATCCCGAGAACAGCGACTCTGTCGCCTGCCCTGGCGCCGGAATGACGCAGCGCGTTAAAGGTAGCCGTACCGGCGCAGAGGATCGGAGCGGCATGCACGGTAGAGAGTTCTGCGGGAATAGCGATCAGCGCGGTATAACGCATGACAACGTACTCGGCATAGCCGCCATCGCAGCTGAGACCTGGCGTCAGCTGGTTTTCGCAAAGATGAAAAAGCCCGCTGCGACAGGGGTTGCAGTGCTGACAGTAACCGCCCAGACGCCCGACCCCGACTCGCTGGCCGGTTTGCCAGATATCGGGCACCCTGTCGCCTTTGCGCGCAATGTATCCAACGATTTCATGTCCCGGGATACGCCCGGGCTGGCCCTCCTGCGGCGCTTTTTCCGCGTCCCGGAGATCGGCACCGCATACTCCGCATGCTTCAATTTTGATAAGCACCTCATCCGGGCCGGGAGCGGGTATCGGTCGCTCTGTCATTTCCAGCACACCGGGGGCAACGATCTGCATAGCGCGATATTTTTTATTCATAAATTGCACCGGTAAAAAGGGGGATTATCAGATGGCAAGGGCGACAAGGAAACGCGACACCATGTTATAGGCCGCAACGGTCGCGACAGCTTCCACGGTCTCTTTTTCACCAAGCCGGCGTTTCAGTTCGTCGATGATGTCTGCATCCACGACCACTCCGTGCGTTGACTGGTCGGTAAGCCGGATGAGCAGGGTTTCGGTTTCATTAAACAGGGATGACACTGAGACAGGCTCAAGCGCAGCCGCTTTTTCAGCCGTTCCACCTGCATCCAGATAAGCAGGGTAATGCACGTTCCATTCAAATTCTGCTTTGTTGAGTGAGGCAACACGCAACATGATCAGTTCCCGGTATTCAAGGCTGAGGGAAAATTGCTGACGAACCCGGACCATCAGTTCGTTCCAGCCTGTGGCCAGCGGAAAGCTTTTAAGCAATATGCGGTCAATGCCAATCAGTTCCCCACCGGGACGTCGGGCTTTCATCGCGTTAAGCAGATCCGCATCGAAAGGCTCACCATCCTGCCAGGGGGTTACTCGTGGTGTGGTCATGGTGTTTTCTCCAGGTTAAACAGGGTATCCGGACCGCATCAGATAAGAATTAAATCACCCTCTATCGTCATGTTCTGAGCCAGTAACCACCGGTTAAGGGAGGCGTTAATGACCCGCTGATGGACGCATTCGAACTGATGGGCCGTCCCTTCCCCGCTGACGTGAATGACATACTGCAGCCTGCCAGCAGAGGTATCTGTGTTTTTTTCACAGTGCCGGGATATTCCCGTCGGAAGCTCACCGCGAGTCTCAATATCAAGATGGGTCAATGTGATGCCCGCACCAATGGCTTCCTGAACAAAGGCGGCCGTCATGCAGGCGTTAAAAGCTGCCAGCAGCAGATCCTGAGGACCGGGTGCCCGCCCTTCGCCACCCAGCGCGACAGGCTCATCTGAATCGATAACGTGGCTTTGGCGCTTGTCACCCGTCATAGACTGGCAACGCGTGCGGCTGGCCATACCCCCCTGCCATGTGGTGACAAGGTCATAGTTTGCGGTCTGGATTTGCATAAATACTCCAGTGCCGCACTCGGTCGCCCGCGTGCGGCAGAGTCATCAGGCGTTACGGCCAGCCATCACGCCGCCATCAATATCCCAGATGGCACCGGTGACCCAGCCAGTCTTGTCAGAAAGCAGGAAGGCAACGGTCTCCGCGATATCGACAGGGGTACCCACGCGGCCAATCGGGTGGAAGCTGTCGAAGCTGTTCATCACGTCCTTCACGTCGTCTTTCGGAATGAAGCCTTCGTAAATCGGCGTGTGAACAACGGCCGGAGAAACGGCATTCACGCGGATCCCTTTTTCGCCCAGCTCAATCGCCAGGTTTTTGGTCAGTGCATGCAGACCGGCTTTCGCCATGGAGTAGGCAGAAGACGGTGTGGCACCAATGGCCTGCTGCGCCCACATGGAGCCGATATTGACGATAGAGCCTTTGATGCCGCCTTCAACCATGTTGCGCACCACGTCGCGGGTAATGAAGAAGGTCGCGCGGTTGATGTTCATGTACATGTCGTAATCAGACATCTCGTGTTCGGTGAACGGTTTCGGGAAGAACACGCCAGCCGCATTGACCAGCAGGCTGATATCTTTATGTTCAGCGTTGATGGTGTCCACCACGTGCTGCATCCCTTCTTCTGTCATCAGGTCGGCAACGATGATAGAAACCTGACCGTCTGCAGCCAGCGCCTGGCGAGCCTGCTCGGCTTTGTCCTGGCGATTGCCAACAAGCACAACGCTGCCACCGTTTTTCAGAACCAGCTTCGCCGTTTCGAAGCCCATACCGCTTGTACCACCGACCACTAACAGTTTTTTACCGGCAAAAGATGCGTTCATCGCTAACCTCTTTAAAATCATCTGGTTGTCATTGATGAAAAGCCCTGCTCCTCATCGTGTGAAACCAGAATGCCATCCGGAAGCCAGGCTGACGACTGAGAAGAAATTGCGACACAGGAAAGAAAATCTTTCTCGCTCAGGTATACTGAAAAAAACTCAATCAGGATACCTGCAATGCGATCGCTTAACCGACTGAAATGGCTGCATGCCTTTGAAGCCACTGCCCGGCACGGCAGCTTTACTGGCGCGGCCCAGGAGCTGGGCGTCACGCCAGCCGCCGTGGGCCAGCTTGTCCGCTCACTGGAGGACTGGGTGGGCCATCCCCTGCTCCACCGTACACGTTCAGGGAAGGAGCGCCTGACCCTGGTGGATGAGGCGCAGGAGGCTCTGCAGGACATCACTCAGGGGCTGGATAAACTGGAAACCGGGTTAAATAAACTGCGCGGCCGACGGGCGCGATCCGTCGTGGTCGTCACCGCCTCACAGGTTCTGGTCATGAACTGGCTGATGGAACGCCTGAACCGCTTCTCAGAAACCCATGAAACAATCGACCTGCGTCTTAACGTGACGGAGAAGCTGATGGACGTGTCGCACGGCGAGGCGGATATCGGTATCCGCTGCGGCCAGGGAGACTGGCCCGGTGTGTACAAAAGCTGGCTGATGGATGAGGAGGCGGTACTGGTCTGCAGCCCGCAGCTGGTACCGGCAGAGAAAATCACCTGCGCTGAGTGGCTTGCCACCCAAAAATTGATCCACGATGACACACCGCATCCTGGCGCGAATTTTCCGTCCTGGGACGATGTCCTGAGCGCGGTTGGTGCGCCTGAAGCGCAGGAAAGTGGCCTGCATATTAACTCCACCTCCGCCGTCATTCTTTCAGCCCTCAGTGGTCGGGGGGTGGCCATTGTCCGTTACGCACTGGTCAAACAGTTGATTGAAACCGGTCAGTTGGTCCAGCTGCATTCCGATCATCGCTGGCCGCTGACCTGGTCTTACTACCTTGTGACCCCACGGCAGAACGCTCTGCGTCATGAAGTTAAAGTGTTTCACGACTGGCTTGTGCAGGACGTTAATTCTGAAAAGGCGTGATACCGCGCCGCAGGCATTATGCCTCATCTTTTCTTCTTCGCAGGCATGATGCTTCCCTGACCGCAAAACCCGGCGACATAGAATTTCTTCTCTGCTTCGCAAGATTATCTGATTTGTTGACGCTCGTGAGCTTTCTGATAATCCCCCTCAACGAACGGCAGTGGCCCCGACGGCATTGCCTTAACCTGAGCGAAGGAGAAAAAGATGGCTTATCTGCAAATCACCCTTGATATCAGCAATGAAAACCGTGCGGCAGCAGCGGGAATCTACCAGAAGTACAAAACCCCGTTTCTGACCACTATCGACGGTGCCACTTCGAAAGAACTGCTTATCCGCGATCAAGACGTGCAGGTACTGCACGGCTTCAAAACCGTCGCCCAGGCGCAGGCCTATCTTAACAGCCCGCTTTTTACCCAGGATGTGGTTGCAGGGCTGAAACCTTATCTGAATAGCGCCCCAGACGTGCGCATTTACGACGTCATGTAATTAATTTTTTCTAAAATAAATAAACACCGGAGTTCTCAATGTTTTTAAACTGGAATGAATATCGCAGCGGCCTGCTCGCCACCATCGGCAAATTTGCCAAACTGCAGCCTGAATTTATGAAAGGCTTTCAGCAGATGGATAAAGGCGCGTCTGAAAATAAGCACCTCGATCCTAAAACGCATGAGCTGATCGCGCTGGCCGTGGCCGTCACCACCCGCTGCGACGGTTGTCTGGCTGTGCATGTGGACGCTGCGGTTAAGCACGGCGCCACGCGGGAAGAGATCGCCGAGGCGCTTGCCGTTGCCATTAACCTGAACACCGGTGCCGCGCTGACGTATACCGCGCGTGCTCTGGATGTTTACGATAACCTGCCGAATAAATAACCCTGACAACGGTACCTGCAAAGGTACCGTTTAACGACTGACTATGATGTTACTGAATGCTGATTTTTCGCAGCGAGCCATCATCACGCCGGATGACTATCGCTGGGTATCTTCCCCGCAGCCGGGGGTGGAACGCGTCATGCTCGACCGGATAGGTCGGGAGCAGGCCCGTGCAACCAGCCTTGTGCGCTATGCGCCGGCATCGGTGTTTCCTGAGCACAGCCACCCCGGTGGCGAAGAAATTTTGGTCCTGAGCGGGACGTTTACTGAAAACGGGGTGGATTACCCTGCTGGCTGGTATTTGCGCAGCCCGGACGGCTCGTCCCATCAACCTTCCAGCCGCGACGGCACGACGATTTTCGTCAAGCTGCGCCAGATGGCTGACGACGAACGCCAGCCCGTCAGAATCAATACAAAAGACGACAAAAACTGGCACGGCCACCCGCAACGAAAAATTTGCCCGCTGTTCTCGGACTCACGGGAAACAGTGGTGCTGCAGAAGCTGGCACCGCGCGAGCGCATCTTCTGTGCACCGCTTGCTGGCGGTGCCGAACTGCTGCTGATTGAAGGAGAGCTCAGCGCACCGGAAGGTCGCTACGAGACAGGAAGCTGGCTACGGTTTCCTCCGGGCGACATGCCCGCCCTGACAGCCACCGCCAGTGGCGCACTTTTTTATCTGAAAACCGGGCACCTCAGCCCGACCACCCTCACCGGAGCAGCATGATGACAGGCAGCGTTATTATCATTGGGGCAGGCCTCAGCGGACTGTATGCCGCCACGCTGCTTGAAAAAGCAGGCGTGGAGTATGTGATTCTGGAAGCGCGGGACAGGACGGGCGGCCGCGTGCTGTCCCCCGACGTTGCAGGGCTGCATGTGGATATGGGTGCAGCCTGGTTCTGGCCGCAGCTCCAGCCTGAATTCGCGCAGTTAATCGGGCAACTGGGACTGACCGTCATCCCACAGGGGCGACCGGGCGATATGTTATATGAGCGTCATCCCGATACCCCTGCGCAACGTTATCCGGCATATGAAACCTCACCGCCATCATTCAGGCTGAAAGGAGGAATGCAGGCCCTGACGACAGCACTCAGGCATCGGGTTCCGGCGAACAGAATTAAGCTGGATCAGCACGTGAAATCCATTATTCGCACCGGAGAGGGCATGCAGGTCCTGGCGCAGACAGAGGCGGGTGAAGAAACCCTGTATACCGGCGAGCATATTTTTCTCGCCCTGCCGCCTGCACTGGCTGGAAACATTACGTTTAGCCCGGCGCTGCCTGAGGCGCTGCTTTCACACTGGCGAAAAATGCCGACATGGATGGCCCCCCATGCGAAGTATGTCGCGGTTTACAACACCGATTTTTTGCAAGCACAGCGGCTTTCCGGCGATGCCAGCAGTCAGACAGGCCCGATGGTCGAAATTCACGATGTCTCCGAGCCTGACTCAGGAAAAACGGTACTCTTTGGCTTTATCGGCGTACCGGCTAAATCGAGATGGACGGTCAGCGAAGACCTGCTGAAGCAGTTTTGTCGGGAACAGCTTGCGCGCCTGTTTGGTCCTGATGCAGCCGAACCTGAAGCGGAGTTTCTGAAAGACTGGGCAGCCGACCCGTTTACGGCCACAGAATATGATCTGCTTCAGGAAGTGGGACACGCGCTGCCTGAGCAAATCCCTGCTCACGACGCGTGGGCAGAAAAAATAACCGGCATTGCCAGTGAATGGTCACCCCAGTTTTCAGGCTATCTCGCTGGCGCAGTTAACTCTGCATCCGACGGCATTAAGAACTGGCTACAACAGCGATAACCCGTCCTGGTCTGTGCGAACCGGAGTTTAATGCCCTGAAAGCATGATGTCTGGTTCGACAATCCCTCACCTCTATGGCAACCATGGGTTCCAGCAAGCGCGCCGTTGATGTCAGGTTGAATAAATTAAACGCGATATACCGGGACTAATTGATACACCGGGGTTATAGAAATGTTTTAAGTATGGTTTTTTAATAATGTATAAGCATGGGCATTGAATAACGCTATAAAATCATCGAATAAGTCGAACCTTCAGTAAACTGATTGCTTGTGGTAATTAATTAGTAAGGTATTTATTTCTTAATTAACAAGCGTGCAGGCAGGGAAAGTCAGGCGTTATTTGTTTATTAATTTAACAAATGCCTTTCCTTATTAACCGCCTGTTAAAGCAACATCTATAAATAACGATAATTGCACACAGGCATACTGACAAGGTTCACGGTATGCGAAAGCAAATTCTTCCCACCCGCGACGTGATAGCTCTGGGCTTCATGACTCTGGCACTGTTCCTCGGTGCAGGTAACATCATCTATCCACCCATCGTTGGCAAGATGACTGGCGAATATTATTTAATTTCTTCGATCGGGTTCAATATTTCGGGCGTTGTTTTGCCGATGCTGGCCGTTATTGTGCTCGGCGAAAAGAAAGGTGATCCGCTGGCCGTTTGTGCGCCAATGGGTAAATTCTGGGGCGCGGTGCTGGCATCCAGTTTTTATTTATTCCTCGGCGTGTTCTTCGCCAGCCCCCGCACCGCGACGGTCTCCTATGAAATGGGCGTGGTGAACTTCCTGGACGATACTCCGCTGCACCTGAGCATCTACAGCGGCATCTTCTTTGCGGTCGTGTGGGTTCTTGGCCTCTACCCGGGCCGCCTGCTGAAAACCATCGGCTATGTGCTGGCCCCGCTTAAGCTCCTGTGTCTGCTGTGCCTGGCGTTTTACGCCATCCGTTCACAGGTTGCGCCGCTGGTGGCTGCCACCGCTGGCGAGTCCCTGAAAACCTTCTCTGACGGCTTTATGAACGGTTATCTGACCATGGACACGCTCTCCGCCCTGACCTTCGGCATGATCGTCATCAACAGCATGAAAGGTAAAGGCGTGACTGACCGCGAGCAGATCAAGCACTACGCCAAAACCTCCGTGCTCTTTGCCGGTATCGGGCTGGTGGCCATCTACCTGTGCCTGATGAAGATCGGCGCGGGCTTCGGTCAGACCGGTGATTTCCAGAACGGGGCGCAGATCCTGCGGGCCTTCATTGTTGAAAACATGGGTATGGCCGGGACCCTCTTCATGGCCGTGCTGATTTATCTGGCCTGTACCGTCACGGCGGTCGGCCTGACCTCGGCCACGGCGACCCTGTTCAGCCAGATGTCCGGCATCAGTTACAGGATCCTGCTGCCTTTAGTGGTTGCTGCGTCGTTCCTGATTGCCAACATTGGCCTGACCCGCCTGATCGGGGTTTCCGTTCCAGCCCTGTCCGTTATCTGCCCGGCTTGCACCACGCTGATTCTGCTGTCTATCCTGCGCTGGCCGACGCATGCGATCGCCCTGCCGGTATGGGTGAGTATTGTATTCAGCACCTACACCGCGGTACTGAAACCCCTGGGCTTCTCTGTCACTCTCCTGGATAAACTCCCGCTCACCAGCGTCTCGCTGGGCTGGGTACTGCCGACCGCGCTGGCGGCGCTACTACTGCTAAAAGACAAAGCCTCAAACAAAGTCGTCGTAGCCTCCCATTAACAACACGCGGTAAACCACTATGAATACAGCTTCAATCACCACTGGCAACATCACAACGCGCCACAGCTGGCGCTGGCAGGACAATATCTGGGCGCTGGGCCTGTATGGCACGGCGGTTGGGGCGGGAACGCTGTTTCTCCCCGTTGAAATCGGCACCCGTGGCCCGGTCATCTTTCTGATCATGCTGCTGCTGGGCCTGCCATTGTCCCTGCTGCCGCATCTGCTCCTGTGCCGGGTGTACATGCGGGAGGAAGAGACAGCAACGGGTACGCTGCCGATCTTCGGCTCTTTCTTCAGCGGACGCGGCGAAAAGCTGATGACCCTGTTCTACTGCGTCACCTTTTTCCCGGTAACCCTGGTGTACGGAGTCGCGCTGGTTAACGCGATGGATAATTTCCTGACAGAACACCTGCACATCACCGGCATCAGCCGTGGCCCCCTGTCGTTTATTGTGGTGGCCGCGCTTTATGTAGTGCTGAGCAAGGGACGCGACAAGGTGGTGGCCACCATGAGTGCGCTGGCGCTGCCGTTCGCTGCGTCTGTGCTGCTGATCGGCATTTCACTCATTCCGGACTGGCATCTGTCGAATTTTACCAGTGCGATTACTGAGGTGAAGAGCACCCCGCTTTCTACAACAATGAAGGGCATCTGGCTGACGCTGCCGCTGATCACCTTCTCGTTCTGCTGTGCGCCAATGGTATCCCCCCTTACCTCTTACTACCGTGAGAAGAGAGCCGAGGGCGAAAGCAAGGCCTTGTTCGTGATCCGCGTGGCCTATGTGGCTATCTTCACCAGCATCATCTTCTTTGTGCTGAGTTGCGTGCTGAGCATCCCCCACGACAGCTTTGTGCAGGCGAAGGCGCAGAACCTGAACGTGCTGTCTGTCATGAAGGGAAACGGCGATTTCAGCCTGATTTATTACCTGGCCCCGTTCATCGCCATCATCGGCATGACCAAATCCTTCCTGGGGGTCGGTCTTTCGGTTGCGGAGACGTTCGGTCAGTTGGCGGCCAGCGTATCGGGTAAAAAGGCCGCCACCAGCAAGCGCGTGGCCTCGCTGGTGCTTTTCCTGCTGACCTTTGGCATCGTTTACGCAAACCCGGACGTCATTAACCTGATTGAAACCTTTTGCGGACCACTGATCGCGGTGATCCTGTTCCTGATCCCCGCGTACCTGATTTATACCCGCGCTGCGCTGGCGCAACTGCGTGGCGTGACGGTATTTCTGGTGGTGCTGGGAGGGCTGGCAACTCTGTCCGCGCTGCTGTGGCCGTTAATTTAAGACACACAATGACGCACCGTACGTGGCAGGCGTAGCGGGCTGTGTGGAATTGACTATTAACTGGACGTGGGATGTCCGCTTCTGTCACGAAGCGGGCATCCCCTGAATTAACGCGCTGGCGAATAACATTTCGTCCAGTTGTAGTTAATTTTCGCTAACGTTAATTCCCCGGCAACATCCCCGAAATCAATACCCTGACGTTCTAAGAAAAACCGACGCACTTCTGTCGGTAAAAAATCGGCGTTGTAACGCAGAAGCGTACTGTGCCAGAACGGTGCAGGTAATGGACTATTGGCATGACGCACCAGCAATTCATTTTTCCAGGACGACGCCAGAATCTTCTCGCTGAAGGACTGGCGCATGGCTATCGCCGGCTCATCTGGAATACCCGCCAGCAACAACTGGCTGGGTAAAGCCACTAAGCGAAGTTTTCTGATGACAATCTTTTTCGCCTGATATTCAGCCCAGATCGTGCGCAATTGCTCGACTTTCGCAGGCAACGGCTCGTCAACCTTATACAGTGGCTGCGTCAGGGGCAGGAAGGTGAAATGGAAGCCCTGTGCTGGCAGGGTATCGGCAAGGGGATCATCCCCTGTGAGTTTTTTCAGTTCATCAAGGAGACGTGATACAGGAGCGGATATGGGCGGTTGTAGACCTGTCGCAAGTGCGAACTTTACCGGATCGTAGTAGTTTTCTTTTCTGACGTTGCCGATCCCTGCATTTTCCTCCCACATGGCGAGGGTATTTGCATTTGTTGCACGATAAATATCTGGCAGACTCATTAATGTCATGACTGACCTTATGGCGTTAACAGGAACACGGGCTATGACTTACATGTCAGCCAGGTATTTTAGGCCATTCGATAACTTTTTCAGTGATAATTTGTTAAGGCGAGAATCGCATCTGATGAGGTATATCCTTTTGTCTGAGCCAGCAGGATACATTATGCTGGGCGAACTCACCTCGCAGGATATGACCATGATAACCGTCGAAATAGCCGATCCCTTCTCTTCAGAATCCCAGCGTTTAATTGAAACGCTGTCAGCAGAACTTGCCGCGATTACCGGTGATAATGGCAAAAGCAATTTCAACGTTGAAGCAATGAATAATGCCAACGCGTTATGGGTATTGGCAAAGAATAGCCATGGCGAAGCCATAGGCTGCGGTGCGATACGCCCTTTGACGCAAAATATCGCCGAGCTTAAAAGAATGTTTTCAGACCGAAGTGTGCCGGGGATTGGTGGAGCATTACTCGCTTTTCTGGAAACCTCTGCAAAAGAGAGGGGATATAGCCAACTCAGACTGGAAACCCGATGCATCAACCATCGGGCGGTAAATTTCTATGAGAAACAGGGTTATCGCCGCATCGAGAATTACGGCCCCTACACAGGCAGGCCAGAAGCCGCCTGTTTTTCAAAAGCCTTGCGCTGATTCTCTTCATTGGATCGGCCACCCGCTGATGGCACTCAGCAGACCGACGTCGTTATCTAATCGGTTATGAGCGACAAGCGCAAATTGCATACCCGGATTACAGGCAGCTCAGGATTATCTACAAGGTCCGGAACTGCCGTATACCCGTTGGCGAACTGTTCTAAGTAGAAAACGCGCGTTCAGAGTTGGATGGACATATTCATGCAGCGTAAATCTGTTTGGGCAAGTCTTGATGGCGAGGTACTTTCTTTGATAAACACAAAGCCGTGCTTTTCATAAAAGGTTTTTGCGTTAGGGGTTGCGGACAGGGTTAACTGTTTCAGTCCTCGTTTCATTGCCTCGTCTTTAATCGTTTCAATAATCAGGCTGGCCAAACCCTTACCAAAATAGTCCGGCAATGTAAAAATCGCCTCTACGCTTGCAGCGGCCAGATCCAGATATCCCGTAGCGACCAATCCGACACCCGGTTTTTCGACAACAAAGAAAGGATTTTCCTTTATCACCTCCCTGTAATGTTCAGGCATAGCGTCAGGCGTCCAGGCCTCAAGCACCCTGGCGCTATAACTGGGTTTACACCCCTCCCGGATAGAAAGATTTCTGATATTCCAGCATTCCTCTGCCTCTTCAGGTACCGCAAGTCTGATCTTCATTTTCTTCTTCCTTTTCGTCATATTATCTTTCCAGATTTATCACGAAACGGTTTCGTTTCAACCTCTTTGTTTACCCCCCTGACACAACGCGGCCTTCAAGGGCGGCCACGCTGTCAAAGATCAGAAGGGCCATTCCAGGTTAAGAGAATGAGTGCCGCGCCACCCGTTAGGTTTACTGAATCACCTCGAGTAATAATGAGCGGCTTTTTATTCCGCCCTTCTGCGGGTGAAAGAGGCCCTGAGTGAGGGAGGAAACCGACCTGGCGAACTGCTCTGGTTGGCATTACTTTACAAATTGCCGCTTGCCCGGAGCCGGGTCGCTCACTATCCTCATTGCCCATGACTATCCTGACGGGTTCGACTCACCATAAGAACAGGCAACTGAGCGCTTTGGCGCTGCTATTCGTTGCCGGTCTTGTCATGCTGGTTTGTCTGACCCAGCGGGCCAGTATCCTGCATAACATGCAGGTTAAAGCCGCCGCGCTCTCCCTGACTGTTGAAAACAGCACGCAGGAGCAAGCATCGCCGGGGATATCCCCTTGCGAGTTAAGCGCCCACTCGCTTCTGGCCGCCCAGCCTCTCCACTTTGATAACCTTCTGCTTTTCACTGGTCTGTTGGTGCTGGTGCTGGCGGTGCTGCTCAAAATCAGCGTTCTGCCGAGACCGGTGATCCTCTTTCGTCCTCCGCTCCTTCGAATACACCTCAAAAACTGCGTTTTCCGTGAATGACTGAACCGGACGTTCCTGTTTAGTTAATTTTTCACGGAGAAAATATATGAAAGCCTTTTTCAGGAGCCTGTGGTTCCTGTTATTCAGCCTGTCTGCGGCCTCAGCTGCGGTACCGGGCTGGCCGATGAAGCCTGACAATTCCCATGCTCAGGTTCATGTCTGGCACGATACGCCTGCGAACGGGAAAGTTCGCCTGCTGCTTGACGTCACCCCTGATGAAGGGTGGAAAACTTACTGGCGAACCCCCGGTGACGGCGGATTCCGGCCCGCGATCGCCTGGGCGTCGCAGGCAGAAACGCAGTGGCACTGGCCCCGCCCCGTCCGGTTTGATTCCGCGGGTTTCACCTCAGTCGGTTATGACCAACGCGTGGTGTTTCCGCTGGAAGTCACCACCCAGGAACTGCAACGACTGCGCGGGAATCTGACGCTTTCGCTGTGCAGCAATCTCTGCGTGGTCAATACTTTCCCGCTGGATATCAACCTGGCATCCGGTCCGTCAGCCCACTTTGCCGACGACTGGGAGAACGCGATGCGCGCTGTTCCCCCGGAAAGCGGCACTGTGGCGGTTCAATCCGTTACCGCTGACGATGACACGCTGACCCTGAAACTGACCTCCCCGGAGGGCTGGTCCCGGCCGGATCTTTTTACTGACAACCCTACGGGAGCGACTCTGTCGCCACCGCAGGCGGAGATCCGCGGTGACACGCTGACCGCCCGGTTTAGCGTCAGTGATACGCAGGGAAAACCGCTGGATGCCTCCTGGTTGCAACAGCTCTCTCTGCTGGTCAGCAATGGCGCGCAGAGCCAGCAACTCACGGTCGATATCACCCCGTCCACGGCGCTATGGCAGATCCTGGCCGTGGCGTTAGCGGGTGGTCTTGTTCTTAACCTGATGCCCTGTGTTCTGCCGGTTCTCGGGATCAAACTCGCTTCGCTGATGACACTGGCAGAGAGCACCCGCCGTCAGACGCGGCTGCGTTTTCTGGCAACAGCGGCCGGGATAGTATTCTCGTTTCTGGTGCTGGCGGCGGTCGTTACCGGGCTGCGTCTGTCCGGCGCCTGGATTGGCTGGGGCTTTCAGTTCCAGAACCCCTGGTTCATTGCCGCCATGGTTGTGGTGACGTGGATTTTTTGTTTCAGCCTGGCGGGCCTGTTTGAGATCCGACTGCCTTCCGGCTTGTCCACCCGGCTGGCAACCGCCGGTGGCAACGGCATCGGCGGGAGTTTTCTTGAAGGCGCATTTGCCACCCTGCTTGCCACACCCTGCACGGCACCCTTCCTCGGCACGGCCGTGACGTTCGCGCTTGCGGCACCCGTCCATCAGCTGTGGCTCATCTTTTTAGTCCTGGGTGTCGGGATGAGCCTTCCCTGGCTGGCGATAAGCCTCGTTCCCGGCGTGGCACGCTGGCTGCCGAAGCCCGGCCCCTGGATGGGAAAACTGCGTCTGGTGCTGGTGCTCCTTATGCTGGGTTCCTGTCTCTGGCTGATGTCGCTGCTGGTAAACGCGTGGGGTGCCCGCTATGTGCTTATTGGCGGGGGTCTGATGGTGGCGTTTTTCCTGTACCGCTGCGCGAAAGCCATGCCTGACCATCAGGAAAACCTGCGCAGCCTGGCGTTTGGCGTGCTGTTTGGTGCCGGGTTGTATGCTTTCCTGGCTCCCCAGCCCCAGGGGAAGGACGACTCTCCCCTCAACTGGCAGCCGCTCAGTGAAGCGGCATTAAGCGAGGCGCTGGATGCGAAAAAACGCGTGCTGGTTGATATTACCGCCGACTGGTGTCTGAACTGCCGGGTTAATGAGGTCCTGGTCCTTCATCGCCCTGAGGTGATTGCCGCCTTAAACCGCGACGACGTTGTGCTATTGCAGGGAAACTGGAGTCAGCCATCTGCTGAAATCGAACAGTTCCTGCGCCGCTACGGTGCCAGCGGTATTCCTTTTAACGCTATATTTGGCCCTTCACTGCCGCAGGGGCATGTTCTGCCCTCTCTTCTGAGCAAAGATGCGCTGCTAACCACACTGACGAAGGCGAATGCCTCCCCGTCGCCTGATTTCACTGAGGAAAAATAATGAAGAAGATACTGTCACTGTTAACGCTGCTGATGAGCGCCACCACGCAGGCGCAGACCGCTGACCTGCCCGAACCGGTTAAACAAATGGAGAAACAGGGCATTGAAATCATTAAGCCGTTCAGCGCCCCCGGCGGTGTGGAAGGATGGCTGGGTAAATATCAAGACATGGGCGTAACGCTTTATCTCACCCCGGACAAAAAGCATGTTATCTCAGGCTATATGTATGATGCGCAGGGAAATAACCTCAGCGAGAAGACCATTAATGACGAGATTTATATTCCCGCAGGCCGCGAGATGTGGAAGCAGCTTACCGCTGCGCCGGGAATTACAGAAGGCAGCGCAGAGGCGAAATGTCAGGTGGTTGTCTTTGCCGATCCCTTCTGCCCTTACTGCAATAAGTTCTGGCACCAGGCTCAGCCTTTTATCAAAGATAAAAGCATCAGCACCAAAACCTTGCTGGTTGGCGTGATCCGCCCGGACAGCGCGCAGTATGCGGCGGCAGTCCTCGCTGCGAAGGATCCGGCTAAAGTGTGGTATGACCTTGAGAGTAGCGATGGAAAAATCAAACCGGCGCTGAAAGGCAACACCCCGCCTGACGTCTTTAAGCAGATACAGCACAATCAGCAGCTTATGGAGCAATTAGGTGCCAGCGGTACACCTGCTATTTATTACCTGAATAAAGCGCGCACCCTGCAACAAA
This sequence comes from Leclercia sp. LSNIH3, assembly GCF_002935105.1. Lineage (NCBI taxonomy): Bacteria > Pseudomonadati > Pseudomonadota > Gammaproteobacteria > Enterobacterales > Enterobacteriaceae > Leclercia > Leclercia sp. LSNIH3. The sequence goes on along the minus strand of NZ_CP026387.1, from coordinate 4,669,626 downwards.
TCATCGGCTTGCCTGATGCTAAGCAAATGGCCGATCTGGTGGCCTGTAAATAAACCGCGTTAACCTATAGCAAAACAGCAGCTGTATCAGCTGCTGTTTTGCACTTTTTACCTGCTCACCGCCTTATCCGGTAACGCAGGTGTTTTATATCATCGGTTATTCAGGGAGCGCATACACCACAACCTGATCACCCACCTGATCCTTGAGGATAGTGTTCCCCCCCGCGACGAACGCGACATACTGGCGGCCTTTGTATTCATAGACCGACGGATTCGCTACCGCAGGGGCTTCAGCCTGATCGGACCAAAGCTCTTCACCAGTCTCTACGGAATAGGCGCGCACTTTGGCATCCATGGAGGCACCGATAAAGATCACACCGCCCGCCGTCACAGCCGGACCACCAATTGTCGGTGAACCCCAGCTTTCCGGCATAAAGAAGCCGTACTGCTGCGATGCGCCAACCGGACGACGCCACTTCACATCTCCCGTATGCATATCCAGCGCCACGATTTCACCAAACGGCGGCTTCCAGCACGGCATACCCAGCCAGTTATTGGCAACCATCAGGCGCAGGCCGTAAGGCGCACCTTCCTGAGGCGCAAAGCCGCTCTCGTTGCCAGCGCTTTTATCGGCTTTATCGTAATCTTCACGGCTGTAGAGCTTCACGTACTGCACGATATGCGAGGTGTTGACGATAGCGATCTGTTTATTGGGATCAAAGGCTACACCGCCCCACTGCACGCCACCGGCGCTGTCCGGGTAGGTCAGCGCACCCTCGCCTTTGGTGGTCGGCGGCGTGTACATTCCCTCATAGGTCAGGTTATCCCACAGGCGGGAACACTGCCCGGCACCGACCATATCGGCCAGCTTCCAGATCTCTGGTTTTTTCGACTGATCGAGCAGCGGCGCGGGTTTGGTCGGGAATGGCTGGGTTGGCGAAAGCACTTCCCCCTGCACCGAACCGTCACCCTGCGGTACCGGACGCTCTTCGATAGGCCAGACGTCTTCCCCCGTCAGGCGGTTGACCACAAACAGGAAGCCCTGCTTGGTGGCCTGAATCAGGGCCGGGATCTGTTTGCCGTTTACGGTGATATCCATCAGCGTTGGGGCGGAGTTGATATCGTAATCCCACACGTCGTGATGCACCCACTGGCGAGACCAGACCACTTTACCGGTATTGATATCCAGCGCCGTTGTCGAGGTGCCAAGCGGGATCTCCTCTACACGATTGCCGCCCCAGTAGTTCGGAGATGGCGATGAGACCGGCAGATAGACCAGGCCATTCGCCTCGTCGGCAGACATATGCGTCCAGACGTTGGCCGTCCCGGTGCGTTTGCGGATGTCAGCTGGGATCGCTTCGAAAGCCCATTCACGCTCGCCGGTCTGTGCATTGATGGAAAATACGGTGCCCGGAGGCGCTTCAGCATAGGCCCAGTCCTTACCGGCCCAGCCCACCAGCAGATGGTTCCCGACTACCGTTGGCGGCTGAAGAATGGACAGCGGATATTTGGCGTTAAGCGTGTTCCACTGATTGATATCCAGGACGCCCTTGTCCGCAAAGTTGCCACATGGCTTTCCTGAATCGGCATCCAGCGCATAGAGCTTGCCATCAACGGTGCCCATATAAACGATTTTCTGACAGGCTTCTCCGGCCACCGGATTTTTTGCCTGCCAGTAGGAGACGCCGCGGTTTTTCAGGACTGGCTGCGTGAGGGCTTTTCGCGAAGATTTCGTGTCATAGTGCCACTTCTCTTTACCCGTTCCCGGATCCAGCGCAATCAGGCGATCGAAAGGCGTGCCGATATAAATCGTCTCGTTAGCAAAAATCGGCGTCGCGGACCAGACGGTTGCCGGGGTGTCGCCTTTACCATCCGAGACATCACCCGTGTGAAACTCCCAGACTTTTTTTAATTTGCCCACGTTCTCGGCGGTGATCTGCTTCAGCGGGCTGTATTTCTGTGCGTTAAGCTGTCCGTGGAAGCTGTCCCAGGTGGCAGCAGAAGGCACCCGCGGCGTCGCCGGCTGGCTGGCAGATGCAACTTTCTGGCCGCTGCCGTTGCCGGTAGAGGCTTCATCCGTGGTTTTTGTGGTGCCCGGCGCCTGATGATTGGCCGCATCCACATTGAGTTCTTCCTGCGTCCCCTGAGAGGCCTCCGCGGCTTTATCCTGCGCCTGCAGGGTAAGCGGAGTGACCAGCAATGCCAGTGCCGTCAGGCTGACTTTCATTAATGGGTTGTGTTTATCGTTATGCACGGGTGGGGCTCCTCAGGCTCTGACGCGGGGATTGTGGTGAACGGAATTGCTGCTCAGCATAATCAGACCAATCAGGCCGACCACCATGGCTGCAGTAATGATGTACTGGTGCAGCAGCACGGCTGCAAAACCAATACCCGCCAGTGCCACAAGGGTGACAATAATTAAGAAGATGCGCGCGCCACGGCCAGATGCGGCACGAAGCATAAAGGTCAGTATCGCCAGTACCGCGCAGGCAATGGCAACGCCCAACGCACCAATGGTACCCGTGACACCCGTAAGCGGCGTCAGCCAGGCGTATAACGCTACCGCGAAGCCAATCACCGCAGCCAGCAGCAGCAATAGCGTGCCAGCCCGTGAGGGATGAGAATGCAACATACCAGGAAGTCCCCTATCAAAAAATGAAAAATGAAAAAGCCATCAGAATGGCGTTTATGCGCGTCCAGCAAGCGCGGACAGATAGCCAGCCTGAGACAATTCACAGCTGCAACATGCATTAAACGTAAGAAAGTATAGAAGATATTTTTTGGCTGGGTCGTTGAGTCGTCTTTCGCCTCATAATCAGAGGCATTAAATGGAAAGGGGCAGTCATTCCGCGGGAGTATTTTCTGAAGCTTTACAGGCAAAAATTAACGCAATAGCAGACCTGCTTCTTTATGACAGGCTACAGGCGCTTATGCTGGCACGGTCTGTCTGGCGCGAGAGGCGGAACGCCTCATGCTGGTCAAATGTGATCATGAATACTTGCCATGGGCGGACGACCACCCATGATGGACATGGCGCGCCAGTATCAAATGACCCCTGATGCTGTGCCGCGGGTCTGTAGTTAATAGAATTTTTGTTCATGAAAGTTAATTTCTGATGTGTAATAACTTTCTGGCGGAGAGTGCGTGAGCCCGAAGGGACAATGTTTAAACTGGCACGGTAATTCACGATCGCATCTCTGGCTCCCATCATGGCGGTTTCCAGGACACTCATTTTTCATCCGAAAACCTAACCAACGTATTGATGAGTAAGGCATTGCCTGTGCTATCCAGACGCGTTGTCGGCGATGATTAATCAGCATGCCTGTTTCAGTCATCGTGACGATTTCCCCTGGCCGCACGTAATAATTCCCCTTGAACCACAAGATATAATTCAGCCCATAGGGTGTTTCTACTTTACCAAAAATCGTCCCCGAGTCAGGGCTGGCAACAATCTCGACTATTTTCCACTCCATAAACCCCTCTTTCATTGCTGTTGTGTTGTTATGCCGGCATTCCATACGGCACATATACGCGTTTTTTAATTTTTCGGTGTAAAATAAGTTTAGGCATAAAAGAGGTTAAACTCAAACAACCTTACAAAGAAAATGGGAATCTTTACAATTCCCATTTACGTCATGCAAAAACCCGACGCAGAGCGGGATGCGGGGATGTTTTGGGGAGAGGCGTATAGGGGAAGGCAATTGCAAGGCGTCAGGCACGCCGTACGTAGATATCTTCAGGCGTTCAAAATCCACTCGCCCCTTCTTACTTCCGCCATTTCCTGCCGCCCTTCCTTTAGGACAATAGCTTAATCTGCTGTCGTAACCTGTCGTTCCACTATACTGACCAGTGCAGTTGTAATTTAGTCAGAAGGATATGCACGGTTAATGACCTGGCACCAACCCTACCCATGACCATCAGGAGAACAACATGCAAAAGCGTAACAACTTGAAAGTCGTGCTGATTGCATCAGCAGTCGCAGCGATGTTCAGCACTGCCGCTGTGCAAGCCCAGAGCACCAGCGCCGCGCAGAGTGATACGTCAGCCCAGACCAGTTCGACCGGATCGATGGCGAAGCTCAGCTCCGGCGACGAAAAAGCGTTAAAGGACATGGCCCAGGCCAATATCAATGAAATTGCCGCTGCCAAAATCGCGCTGAACAAGGCCGAAAGCAGTGATGTCAAAGCCTTTGCGCAAAAGATGGTCGATGATCACGGCGATGCCCTGACCAAAGTCCAGACGGTCGCTAAGCAGAAGGACGTGACGCTGCCAACTGAACCAGACGCGCAACACAAGGCCATGGCCGACAAGCTGGAAAAAGAGAGCGGCGACGCATTTGACAAAATGTATATGGAAAACGCCGGTACCAAAGATCACAAGATGGTCCTGTCTAAACTGCAAAGTGACGCCAAAAACATCAAAGATCCTGATGTGAAGGCTCTGGCCGACGCGCATACCCCGGTCGTTGAGCAGCATCTGAAGTCTGCTGAGCAGATGAAGATGTAAACAGACAAGTAAACAGGTTGTTTGCGGGTCGCAAGCCTTTGTAACCCGCACCATCGGCAGGCAGCATGGCGCGAATAGCGCGAAGGATCGCTTCTGGCACAGTACAGCCAGGCCCAGGGTATATGCTGTCTTCCTCACTCTCTCCCCTGCCAGCCCCCCCCGCCTGTTAGCGGGATGAATTCTCAAATACGCCTCCTGAAAGCGCGATATCCGTCACGTTATGCCAGGCTTTATGTGCACGACCACAACGTGATGTTAACGCGGCCTGCTGCGCCAGACTAAAGGGAGGACTCATTTGAAAAATGCTAAATACACGATGCCTTTACGCGAGGAAGGGTTCATTGGTCTGGGAGATTATGCGGCGATCGGTGAGGGCCGTTCCGTTGCACTCATTGCCCCGGATGGTTCCATCGACTGGTGGAGCGCGCCCAATCTCGACTCCCCGCCCCTATTTGATCGGCTGCTAGATCCGAAGATCGGTGGTTTTTTCAGCCTGACACCCGCCGTCGACTATACCGTCTCGCGCGCCTACCGCGAGGACAGCAACATTCTGGAAACCCGCTTTGAGACAGATGACGGCACGGTGCTGTTAACCGAATCGATTAACAGCACCCTGGCGGGACGCCTGCCCTGGAGTGAACTGGCGCGACGGCTGGAAGGCGTTCGCGGCACCGTGCCTTTCCGGCTCCATTTGCGGTTCGGCACCATGATTGAAACCCGCTCGCCCTGGCGGTCAGATACCTTCAAGGGCAGCGTTTATCATATCGGCGATCTGATGGCGATGCTGCACACCAGCGAAAACGTTGTAATCACCCGTGCCGATGACGAAGAGATCGAAGCGGAGATCACCCTGAAGAAGGGCAGCCGGGAAGTGGTGGCGCTGCTCGTGACCCAGAGCGAACCTCTGGCCGTACCGGACATTGAAACCATTGATAACCGCATTGAAACCAGCCACACCGCCTGGCAAGGCTGGGTGAAGGGGCTCAAATATGATGGCCTCTATAAAGATCACGTGATTCGTTCCGCGCTGGCGCTGAAGTTCCTCTGGTATTCGCCAACCGGCGCGCTGGCGGCGGCGGCCACCACCTCTCTTCCGGAAGGGATCGGCGGCAAGAAAAACTACGACTATCGCTTTGCCTGGGTGAGAGATGCCTGCCTGATTATCAAAGCCTTTACCTTTTTGGGCACCCTCGAAGAGTGTAAAGCGGCGTTTTCCTGGCTGTCGAAAACCATTATTAAACATGGCCCGGATATGCAGGCCTGCTACACCCTTGAAGGCGAACTGGTCCCGGAGGAGCAGTATGCGGAACTCCAGGGCTACCGGGATTCACAGCCGGTACGCATCGGCAATAACGCCCGCAATCAGCGCCAGTTGAGCATGTATGCCGATATGCTTGGCGTGGCAAAACTCTTTGTCGAAGCGGGTCATATTCTGGATACGGGCACTTCGCGCTTCCTTGGGCACCTTGCCAATCAGTGTGCAGACCGTTGGCGCATGAAAGACTCGGGGATCTGGGAATTGCCGGAAGAACAACATTACACGCATTCCAAAATGTCCTGCTGGCTGGCACTGGACTGCGCGGTAGTGTTGGCGGACGCCAGTCATATCGAACCGACCTGGAAGGCACGCTGGGCGCGCGAGCGGGACCGGATCCGCGACTGGGTTGAAGAGCACTGCTGGTCGGAAACCCATCAGTCCTACTGTTTTTATGAGGGAGATGGTGGTCAGCTGGACGCCTCGCTGGCCCTGGTTTCTCGTTACGGTATGAAAGTGGATCCGAAACGCATGAAGCTGACCTATCAGGCTATCCACCGCGAGCTGGGCCATAACAGCGCGATGGTCTACCGTTACAGCGGCGTTGAGCAGGAGGAGAGCACCTTCATCGCCTGTTCATTCTGGCTGGCAGAAGCCTGGGCCTCGATGGGCGAGCCGGAGAGGGCCGCAGAGAGCATGGATGAAATTCTGAAGACCCTGTGCCACCGCGGCAATGTTGAAACCTTCAATGAAATGTTTGATACCCGAACCGGCGAGTGGGTCGGAAACATGCCCCAGGGCCTGAGCCATCTCGCGCTGATTTGTGCGGCGCAGGCCATCAGCGAGCATCAACGGAAAGCAAAATAACGTCACCGGTTCGACTCAGGCGCGGCCCGCCCGGATAACCATCGTGATGCCGAGCAGCACGGCACACATCGACAGCAGCATGCGCAGGCTGAGTGTTTCGCCAAGCAGCACCACGCCTCCCAGGGTGGCAAGGCAAGGCACGCTCAGTTGCACCGTGCTTGCTGTCATGGCTTTCATCCTCGGCAGCAAGGTGTACCACAGGGCATAAGCCGCGCCTGAGGCCACCGCCCCCGACAGGCTGGCTAATAACATCCCCTGTGCACTGGCAAATCTTTCCGCGGCGGGCAAAAACGAGAGGATCAGGGTGAAGGGAACGGCCAGAATAAAATTACCCGTCGTCGCGGGTATAGCCTCCGGCATGCTTTTGCCTTTCACCGAGTAGTAGGCCCAGGCCAGCCCGGAGCCAATCATCATCAACGCGCTGGTCGGTTCCGGGGCATGCGCGCCGGGTAGCAGTAGCAGCACTGTTCCTGCCACCGCCAGCAGCAGTCCCGCCCCCTTCAGCACACCGATTTTTTCTCCCTGTCGCCAGCCATAGATGACCATGGCCGTCTGAACCGTTCCGAACAGTAACAGCGCCCCCGTTCCGGTATCGATCTGCAGATAGGACCAGGACATCGCCAGCACATAGAGCGCCAGCGCCAGGCCGCTCCGCCAGTCATAGTGTATTTTTGAGTCAGGCTTTTTTCTGAGGCTCATCAGCATAACCAGGAACAGCGCGCCGCTGATGATCCGCACATCGCTGAAGGTCGCCGGATCGATATGCCTGCCGGTCAGCGCCACTCTGCACAGGACAGAGTTGGCGGCGAACGCCAGCATGGTGAGTATTATTTTTCCTGTCATACCTTCCCTCACGAATCAAACCCGGCCGAAGGCACGCCCTTCTCCTTCCGCTATGCCTCGTATCCTATACTTAAGTAAACCCCTGGAGGTAACTATGTGTGGACGTTTTGCCCAGGCCCAGACCCGGCAAGAGTACCTTGCCTTTCTCGCCGATGAAGCGGATTGCGATATTCCCTACGACCCGGAACCGATCGGGCGCTATAACGTCGCGCCCGGCACCAAAGTGTTATTGCTCAGCGAGCGCGACGATCTGTTGCATCTCGACCCGGTATTCTGGGGCTACGCCCCTGGCTGGTGGGATAAGTCGCCGCTGATCAATGCCCGTCAGGAGACCGCCGCCACCAGCCGGATGTTCAAACCGCTGTGGCATCATGGCCGGGCGATTGTCTTTGCCGACGGCTGGTTCGAGTGGAAAAAGGAAGGGGATAAAAAGCAGCCTTACTTTATCTATCGCGCAGACGGACAACCCATTTTTATGGCCGCTATTGGCAGCACGCCATTTGAACGTGGTGATGAGGCTGAGGGGTTCCTGATTGTGACCGCTGCGGCGGATAAAGGTCTGGTGGATATTCACGATCGGCGCCCGCTGGTGTTAACGCCACAGGCGGCACGGGAATGGCTGCGCGAGACGGTAAGTGGACAAGAAGCAGAAGCGATCGCCCAGACGGGTGCCGTACCCGCAGACCAGTTTCACTGGCATGCCGTTACCCGGGCGGTGGGCAATGTGAAAAATCAACGTGCAGAACTTATCAATAAAGTCAGCGAGACGTAAAAATAAGGGCGATGGTACTGACCGCTATTATTTTCTGGCATTTGCTAATACCCAATAAATATAAAAGCGGAAGTAAGCGAAGCGGCAAAATAAACAAGGAGGCCAAAAGCAGGCCCCCCCTTTACACTTATACAACCTGTTTTGGCCAGCGTCTCCTTTTTGGGAGTGGCACGCATGAGTGGGTAGTGAGTCGGGTTCCGCAGACGGAACAAACAGCACCATGAGGGTGGGTTTGCGTTGGGCTGAACGTGGTAAAACGAAATCGCTTACTTGTGCAAACCGGGCACTCAAATTTTAGGTTGGGAATAGCCCCTCCGGGCAGGTGAGTAGAAACACCACCATACAGGAATATGTCATCAAACGGGGATATATCGTTTAAAAAAACGTCCTTTTCACCGCTATTTTTATCCCCAGGCTATTTCCGGAATATAGATTTATCTCACCCGCAGTAAATCAGAAAAGCGCGTTGTATAGCGCGGCGATAGCATCTCTCTTTTCATTTGCCATTGCTGTGCGATGCCCTGCCCCGCAAACCAGAGCGTTCCGCGCCCTTTTTTATTAAGGTCGTCGATGACGGCCATTAATTCTGCGCTGTTGCGCCGGGGAGGGTTTTCATCAAACAAATTGAGCTGCGCGACGCCGGAGCTAAAAAAATCCCCCAGCATGACCCCGGCTTTTTGATAACGTAGCCCTTCTCTCCAGATGGCGTCCAGACAGCGTGTCGCCGCGTTAATAATATCCCGGCTGTCTTCGGTGGGCGTCAGCAACTTAACGGAAGCGCTATTGCCATAGTAAGGCTCATTCAGCGCAAACGGCGAGGTCTTCACGAAGACGGAGATAAATCGGCAGTACTGGTGCTCGGCGCGCATTTTCTCCGCCGCGCGGGCGGCATAGCTGCAGATGGCCTGGCGCATCGCCTCGTAGTCACTGACCCGCTCACCGAACGAGCGGGAGCAAATTATCTCCTGCTTGTGCGCGGGAAACTCTTCAAACCCGAGGCAGGATTCGCCGCGCAGCTCCCGGACGGTGCGCTCCAGCACCACGCTGAAATGTTTGCGGATAACGGCAATGTGGGTATCTGCCAGATCCAGCGCGGTGTTGATTCCCATGGCATTGAGCTTTTTACTTATCCGCCGCCCAACGCCCCACACCTCTTCCACGGGCAGTGCTGCCATCAGTTTACGCTGCCGCTCGACGCTGGATAAATCGAGCACGCCGCCGGTCTGCCGCTGCCATTTTTTTGCCGCGAAATTCGCTAATTTGGCGAGGGTTTTGGTGGGGGCAATGCCGACCCCGACGGTCAGGTGCGTACGTTGCAGCAGCGTCTGGCGGATTTCACGGCCAAAGGCCTCGAGGTTAAGACAATTGCTGACCCCGGTGAGATCGCAAAAGGCCTCATCAATGGAGTAGATCTCGACCCGCGGGGTTAGCTCCTCCAGGGTGGTCATTACCCGGTGGCTCATATCGGCGTAGAGTTCGTAGTTACTGCTGAAGGTCACAATACCGTGGTGGCGAAAAATATCTTTCTGCTTGAAATATGGTGCCCCCATGGTCACCAGCCCTTTCGCTTCAGCGCTGCGGGCAATGACGCAGCCATCGTTATTCGACAGCACCACTACCGGGCGCCCCTTCAGGTCCGGGCGAAACACGGTTTCGCAGGAAGCATAGAAGCTATTCACGTCTACAAGCGCAAACATGGTTATTTACGCCCTTTAGCAGGCGCGGTGAAGCGCATGGGGATGAACGGCATAGTATCAAATCCATTTAACTGTATATATATACAGTATCAATGAATTCAGAGAGAAATCAAGGGGCCGCCGGGAACATGCGCCGGGCGGCCACCTGACCGCAACATTGCGCCAAAGGCGAGCGCCCGACAGTTTGCCGTCACTGTCCGTCTTTACCGCGCAGTCGCCAGGGTTGATTTTGAAAGCCATCGCCCCAGGGCTTTACCCTACATGCACCTCGACACGCCTGCCTAATCGCCGGGCTAACCCTTTTGCGCCGTCGCGCATCACCCTGTGGTGGTTCCAGCGAAAAACGGGGCCTGCCAGCGGCGCAAGGAGGTTCATCCAGCGGGTATTGGTGCGGATATCCCAGTCATACCGGACGAGCGTCTCCCGACCATGAGCGGACAAAGACCACACGCCCCGCCCTTCCACCTCGCCGCTGGCTTCTCCTTCCAACAGGCATAAAGGTTGAATCGTTAATACATGAATATCAAAGGTGATGTGATACGGGAGTGCGCCCTTCCAGGTATAACGATGCAGGGCGCCAATCCCCCGCCCATCCCCTTTTCTTAACTCGATAATCTGCACCAGGCTTCCCCACCATTCGGGCCACAAATCAGGATGAGAGAGGATCTCCCAGACTTCCTGGACAGACGCTTCAACCCGCCAGACGGTGGAAAATTGATAGTCAGCCATAGCGCTCGTCTCCGTCAGGGTGCGAAAAAATCAGCAGGGAAACGCACGTTGATAGACATGGCCTCCATCATCACGGTTTCCAGTAATTTGCCATCCAGCCCGTAGCTAACCACTTTAGTGGGCAAGCCGGATTGCTTATCGAACCAAACCTCATAGCGATGCACCGCAGCGACGCTCTTGCCTTCCGCGCCAACCACCGACAGATGCACCGCTGGTTTCCCGGCGATCATCTCTTCACCCGGAAGCCGGGTTGCGCCCCCCTGTTGCAGACGACGAATGTTATTCAGCAACACGCCAATGTCGGATTGATCCACCCGGTGACCATTTTCATCCGTTATCAGTGAATCCGTGGGCGACAGTTTCAGCACCGGAAATGTTCCCGCGCCGAAGGGCCACAGCGTTACTTTGCCATTCGAAGGGTTATAGATGAGCACTGCCCCGGCATGGGGCGTGGAAAAATCCATCCGTACATAACCCGGTTTACGGTAGCTATAGCGAATGACTTTGGTTTCATCCTGCGAAGAGACGGAACGCACCATCACCTGATAAGACGCGATCCGGGCAAAACGTTGCAGGGCGTTCGCAAGGGGATCGGAGGGGGTGGAACTTTGCAAAAAAGCGGCGGCCACAGCGATCTTGTCCGCGGCATGCGCAGGTTCGTGAAAGCTGAAGAGCAGTAATGTTGCCAGCATTACCGCCACAGAGAGGAAGCCGCTGATGATGGTCTCCTGCAATAACATGGCCGGGAACATGATCAGTATGTCGGATAACCGTTAAACCTGCTGGATTGGCCATTGCAATGGCTTGCCTGCCCTCATCCGGGCATCGGTGGATGAGGGCTCCAGTATTAGCCATCTGCGGTCAGCGAGCGCCGGTGTATGCCGGTTAATCCGCCGATTTGACGATATAGGTCACCACGCCAAAGATATCGAGTGAATCTTCGCTGTTCACGAGGATGGGCGAATAGGCGCTGTTCATCGGATTAAGCTGCACCCGGGGTCTGAGCTGAAGGCGCTTTACCGTAAATTCGCCCTCCACTGCCGCAATCACAATATCTCCGTGTTGCGCCGTTCTGGCGCTGTCAACGATCAGCAGATCGCCGTCGCCAATCCCGGCATCAATCATCGAATCCCCGGCCGCTTTCACGAAATACGTTGAGCTGGGGTGCTGGATCAGCAATTTGTTCAGGTCGATACGTTGTTCCACGTAGTCCTGGGCCGGGCTGGGGAAGCCGCACTGCACGACCTCGCCAAAAAGGGGTAGCGCGATCACCTCGCGCAGCGCTGCAAGTTGGTAAAACACCATGATTCGTTCCTCGAATACTGTTTTTATATACAGTAGTATTAGCGAGGAGCGCAGGCAAGTCACGGGGCGATAGCGGCTGTTTATTGCGTAACCGCTTCGCTTATAAGTGATTAATGTGTTTAAGATTATTTATTTTGTAAATATTTCAGGGCGTTGCGTGAACAACGCCCTCTCTCAAGAAAAAGGGCTGGCGTGAGGAGGAACTGAACAGCCCGTCCAGACGTGATTAACCCTCAGCCCGTAAAGGCAGTTGCGCCAGCGTCGCCTGCAGAGCATCGCGCTCGTCCCCTGCCAGCGTTTGTAACGGGAAAGGCAGGCAAGGCGCGGCGACCCTTCCCGTCAGCTCCGCCACCGTCGCGATGGTTCGCAGGCTGCCGTGACGACGGAAGAAGACCCATAGCGGCTCCAGCGCGCTGTTGAGCTGCCGGGTTTCGTCAGCGTCTCCCCGCAGGGCCGCCTGAGCAAGGCGCAGGGTGTCGTGCGGGAACAGCCCACCGAGCACGGAGTACCAGACGTCACACCCCGCCAGCAACCCCATCGCAGACTGCGCATCCCCACTGATGCCAATCGTAACGCCCTCCGCAACCTGGCTTTTCAGCTTCGCCACACGGGCTGACGCCCCAGCCAGATCGGCCGGCAGATCGCCAAGTTTGATAGAACCCATGTTGCGCAGAAACGACAACGCCACCAGCAGTTCATCGGTGAATTCAAATCCGCTGGTCGCCGGGTTATCGTAGATACAGAGCGGGACAGAGATTTCCCCTGCGACGCGCTCGTACAGGCGAAAAACTTCATCCGCCGTCAGTTTTTGATAGGAAAGCGGCGCCAGCAGAAGCCCCTTCACCCCAGCGTTCTGCGCATCTTCAGCCAGCCGCAGGATCATCTCAGCGTTGACGCTGCCGATACTGGTCATCACCGGCACACCCGCGGCGGCACTCACCGCCAGCTTTGTGACGGCAAAACGCTGCTCCCGGGTGAGATAGGCATAGCTCCCCGTGGAACCCAGCGCCCCGACAGAATTCACGCCTGCCGCCACCAGCGTCTCAATCAACGCACCAAAGGCTTTCTCATCAGGTTCACCCTGCACCAGGGGCGTCAGGGGAAATGCACTCAGACCGTTAAACATTTTGGTTCCCTTTTAACATTCAGCGGGCATATTTCCGCGAAGCAATAACACACAGAATGACACCCAAAGTGATAAACATCATAAGTGGACTGACCCGCTCATGCAGCAGCGTGGCGGACAGTCCCAGCCCCAGAAACGGCTGCAGCAGTTGCAACTGCCCGACGGCGGCGATCCCGCCCCGCGCCAGCCCTTTGTACCAGAAGATAAACCCGATCAGCATGCTGAAGATCGACACATAGCCGAGCGCGGCCCAGGCCGGAAAACCAATGCCCCTGAAGGATACAGGCATCATCAGCACGGAGGCCACCACCATAAAAGGCAGCGCAAGGATCAGCGCCCAACTGATCACCTGCCAGCCGCCTGACTCGCGGGTGAGCGCGGCCCCTTCGGCATAGCCCAGGCCGCAGACGATCACCGCCGCGAGCATCAGCAGATCGCCCGTCAGGGAAAGAGAGGCATCTTGCGAAAAAGCAAACCCCGCCACCAGCAGGCTGCCCAGCACCGAGAAGAACCAGAAAGCCCGGGCAGGACGTTCCTTGCCCCGCAGCACCGCGAAAATGGCGGTCATCAGCGGCAGTAATCCGAGAAACACAATGGAGTGGGCGGCGGTGACATGCTGCAATGCCAGGGCGGTGAAGAGCGGAAAGCCGATCACCACGCCCAGCGAGACCATCATCAGCGGCACGATCCGGGCCGCTGGCGGGCGTTTTTCCCGTAACCCGAGGATCAGGATGAGTGCCAGCACCCCGGCCAGGGAAGCCCGGGCAAAGGTCAGGAAAAAGGGATCAAAATCCTGCACCGCAAGGCGCGTAGCGGGCAAAGAACCGCTGAAAATCACGACCCCCAGCAGGCCATTGAGCCAGCCTGAAAGCGAGGTTTTATCTGTCACAACACCCATTACCGTTCCCATCTTGAGCCTCTGTTGAGCGGATGGTAATCTCGCCCATTCAATACAATCAAATTATTGTCATGGATACATTTGATGAAAGCGCGCTACAAAGGGATCGTGGATCGCTACGCCGGGTTGATTCGCTCCGCACAGATCCCGGCAGGCACGCGTCTGCCCACCCACCGTACGCTCGCCGCCCGGGAACATATCTCTCTTGCCACCGCGACGCGGGTCTATGCCGAACTGGAGAAGATGGGGTTGGTCAGCGGCGAAACAGGACGCGGAACCTTCGTCAGGGAGATCCTGTTGCCGTCGGGCCAGGGGATCGATCAGCATGCGGTCGCCACCGATGTACTGGATCTGAACTTCAACTATCCCGCCCTGCCGGGCCAGGGGGAGCTGCTGCGGGAGGCGCTCAGGCAGGTCGCCTCCGGGGGCGATATCGAATCGCACCTGCGCTATCAGCCCCATGCCGGCAGGCAGACCGAGCGGGAGATTATCGCCGCGCACCTCGCGGGGGCGCATTTTCAACCCACCGGGGACAACGTGCTGATCGTAAACGGTGCCCAGCATGGCCTGACCATAACGGTGATGGGTCTGCTCCGGCCCGGCGACGTGGTGGCAGTAGACGCCCTCACCTACCCGGGCTTTAAGGCGCTGGCGGCGCTATATCATCTGGAGCTGCTCGCCATTCCCTGCACGGAAAATGGCCCGGATCTGGCGGCGTTACGCCAGCTCTGCCAGAGACGCCACGTGCGGGCGGTGTACACCATGCCGACCCTGCATAACCCGTTGGGCTGGGTGCTGAGCCGCGAGCAGCGCAGGACGCTGGCGGACATTGCCCGCCAGCACGATCTGCTGATCATCGAAGACACAGCTTACGGCTGGCTGATCCGCCGCCCTCCGCCGCCCGTCGCCAGCTTCGCCCCGGAACGAACGGTATATGTCACCGGCTTTTCCAAAAATGTCGCAACCGGTCTGCGGGTCGGTGCAGTGATCTGCCCACCCGATCTGCGCCCGGCGCTGGAGCGGGCTATCCGGGCCACCACCTGGAATACCCCGTCGGTCATGACCGCCATGGTGTGTCACTGGATCCAGGACGGCACCGTGGCCCGGTTTGAAACGCTGAAAAGACGCGACGCCCGGCAACGGCAGGCCATCCTGAAAGCGGTGCTGGGGGATCTGCCCTGCATCACCCATCCCGATTCGTATTTTGCGTGGCTGCCGCTGGTGGACGACGCCAGAGCCGATCGGGTGGTGAAAGCGCTGATGGATAACCACATCTCCGTTTCGACCGCCGAGCCGTTCTCGACCTCCGGTACGGTGCCGCAGGCGATCCGCATCGCCCTCGGGTCGGTGACGATGGAAACATTACGCCAGGCGTTAGAGCAGGTCAGAGCGGCGATAGAACTGGAGCAGAGCCGTTAGGCGGGTTCCCGGCGGGCTAGCTTATTAAGAGTTGTCTTAATCTTGCGCAAAAGGGTTATTTTTATCGATCTTCATCACAGTAAAAATTGCCGCTAAATTTACTCGAACCGCATGTAACTTTTGCTAACTTATTTATTAGCGCGGATATATTCTCCTTAACCACCGCAAATGCCTAAAATTAAATCAGACAGGAGACAGAAAGTCGCCAAATGGCTTATTGAACTTTTTGCCGTTCTGTCTACATTTATTTATGCACATATTTGAAGAGGTTAATTTCCTCTCAATGAATATTTTTAACGAAACACTGGAGACATGTTATGACTAAACATCGAGGCGGTTCCGGCAATTTCGCAGAAGACCGGGAACGTGCATCCCAGGCGGGCCGCAAAGGTGGACAGAGCAGCGGCGGGAATTTTAAAAATGACCCGCAACGTGCCTCTGAAGCCGGAAAAAAAGGCGGACAAAATAGCCGGGGCGGCGGTCGCAAACCGGCGGAGTAATTTTCATAATATATTCTCTGTCTGGCTTCTTTTGTCAGACAATAAAGTTGAGACAGCGAGGGCGGTAAAAATACCGCATCATTAACGGGGTAGTTCGATGAATTATACGGAGGTTATATGCTGCATTTGAGAAGAAGAGTGCGTAACGCACGTAATAATCATCGCACCAGTGATGATGTTGGCTGGATTATTCCGGCGGATGCAGAGCGTACCCGTTCACCGGATAGCGGCCCGGCACTCCAGCTCAGCAGAAATAATGACACCAGCAGTGAGGTGAGGCTCAGTCAGCGTCAGTCGTACCTGGTCAATGCCATGGCGCGTCGCGACCTAAAGTAAGCAGCGGTTAAGTGATGTAAAATGTGTTGTGGTTTGTTGTTCGCCCGGCCTTCCCCGCCGGGCTTTTTTATGTCCGCAGCCGCTGCCCTGCGGTCTCTCTGGCCCGCAGCACCGTCAGGAGGGTCACCAGCGCCGCCATCATTACGTACAGCGCCGGGGAAAGTGGATTGCCGGTGACGGTCAGTAGCCAGGCCAGCGACCAGGGCGTCACGCCGCCAAAGAACGCTACCGCAAGGTTATAGGCAATCGCCACGCCGCCAAAGCGGATGCGGGTGGGAAACAGCTCCGCCATCGCCGCGTTGCTGGCCCCGTCAAAGGCGGCAATGCATAACCCCAGCAGCCCCAGCCCCAGCATCGCAGAGAATACCTCCCCGCTTGTCAGTAGCTTCATGGCTGGCCAGGCGAAAAGGATCAACCCGAGACAGCCTGCCAGCATGAGTGGCTTACGGCCAATACGGTCCGACAGATAGCCCATAAAAGGCACCAGCACGGCGACGAACAGCAGCCCGAGGGTGGTAATGGTATAGGCATCCAGCGCCGGATAGTGCAACGTCGTCACCAGGTAGGCTGGAATGAAGGCTTGCAGCATCCAGTGCATCACCGCCTTGATCACCACAAACCCGATGCAGAAGCCCAGCGCCCGCCTGCTAGTAATGACGACCCGGCGCAGTGGCGCAGCTTCCGTTTGACGGCTGTTCAGCAGCGCCTGAAATTCGGGGGAGTCCTGAAGATGGTTTCGCAGATAGAGGCCAATCCAGCCCAGCGGACCGGCCAGCAGAAACGGAATGCGCCAGCCCCAGTCGTTCATGGCCGTCTCTCCCAACCATGCGGTCAACAGCAGTACCAGACCCGACCCGGCAACAAAGGCCATAAAGCCGAAGCTATCTATCCAGCAGGTGAAGTAGCCCCGGCGCGCGGCGGGCGCATATTCGGCCAGAAAGGTGGTGGCACCAGGGCTTTCGCCCCCGGCGGCAAACCCCTGGATCATCCGCACCAGCACCAGCATAACGGTGGCGAGAAGCCCGACCTGCGAATAGGTGGGCAGCAGCCCGATAATAAAGGTCGCGCCGGAGGTCCACAGGATCACGGTGGAGAGCACCTTGCGTCGGCCGATCCTGTCGCCGAGAGAGCCAAACCACAGCCCGCCGAGCGGGCGTATCATAAACCCGGCGGCAAAGACCGCGAAGGATGCGAGCAGCGCCGAGGCCGGGTTGTCAGTATGAAAAAAGTGCATCCCGATGATGGTTGCCAGCGTACCGTAAAGCCCAAAATCGAACCATTCGACAAAATGGCCAAGGCCGGTGGCTAACAGCACCTTACGCCGTTGAGGGGACACAGGCAGCCCTTAACGCTTTTTCGGCATCATGCGCAGCAGCGTGTTGTCCTTCCAGAAGTAGTGATGAAGCAGCGCGGCAAAAGCATGAATACCGATGATAAAGTAACCGAGGTTCGCCAGGGTGACGTGCCAGGCTTTCAGCGTGTCCACCAGGTCAAAATTCGACTCGGCGGCGTGCGGCATCCCCAGGCCAAAGGCAAACCAGGTGCTGCCCCGGTTATACATCATCACCAGGCCAATCAGCGGCAGGGCAATAAACAGCAGATAGATAGCAAGGTGACCTAAATGGGATAACCCGATATACATCGGTTTTGGCTTAGGCACGATGGGCGGCGCAGGATACTTAAGGCGCACCAGCAGACGCGCCACCATCAACACCAGAATAGAAATACCGCAGGAGACATGGATCATGTTGATCAGCGGGCGGTCGCTGCGGGGGAAAAAGCCGCGAAACTCCATGGCACAGTAGGCCACGATCACCAGCAGAAAAACCAGCCAGTGAATAGTAATTTGCAGGCCGGTGTATTTATTGCGCATAGTCTTTCCTGAATAGAAGACGAATAAAAAGGTAAAATAACCAGCTTCAGTTAAAAATTCATTAAATTTTGTTCCCGACTTTTCAAAAACTTCCGTGCAGATGAGCCATCTTCAATTGCCTCGCTGGGCTGCATGGTCTAATCCTGGATGAGTTTAACGTCCCGTATACCACACAGGAGAACATCATGAGTAAGATTGGCATTAACGGATTTGGTCGTATTGGCCGACTGGTGCTTCGTCGGTTGCTGGAAACCCAGGACAGTAACAGCGTGGTGGCAATTAACGATTTAACGTCACCGAAAGTGCTGGCCTACCTGTTAAAACATGACTCCAACTATGGCCCCTTCCCCTGGAGCGTGGACTTTACGGAAGATTCGCTGATCGTCGATGGAAAATCCATTTCGGTCTACGCCGAAAAAGAGGCAAAACAGATCCCGTGGAAAGCCGCCGGGGTGGATCTGGTGGTGGAGTGCACCGGGTTCTACACCTCTCAGGAGAAGTCGCAGGCGCATCTGGACGCCGGGGCGAAAAAAGTGCTCATCTCCGCCCCTGCTGGCGAGATGAAAACCATCGTCTTTAACGTCAATGACGACACCATCGAAGCCAGTGACACCATTATTTCCGTGGCCTCCTGCACCACTAACTGCCTGGCGCCGCTGGCGAAGGTGCTGCACGATGCCTTTGGCATCCGGGCGGGCACCATGACCACCATCCACGCCTACACCGGCACCCAGGCGCTGGTAGATGGCCCGCGCGGCAAAGATCTGCGCGCCTCACGCGCCGCAGCGGAAAACATCATCCCGCACACCACCGGCGCAGCCAAGGCTATCGGGCTGGTGATCCCCGAACTAAGCGGCAAGCTGAAGGGCCATGCCCAGCGTGTGCCGGTCAAAACCGGCTCCGTGACCGAGCTGGTCTCGATTCTGGAGAAAAAAGTGAGCGTGGATGAGATCCATCAGGCGCTGAAAAAGGCCACCGAGGGCAACGAGTCATTTGGCTATACCGATGAAGAGATTGTCTCGTCGGATATCATCGGCTCGCACTTTGGTTCCGTCTTTGATGCCACCCAGACAGAAGTCACCGACGCGGGCGACGTCCAACTGGTGAAAACCGTGGCCTGGTACGATAACGAGTACGGTTTTGTCACTCAGCTGGTGCGTACTTTAGATAAGTTCGCCGCCCTGTAATCACACCGCGGACAGCCCTGCTGTCCGCAACCTGTGAGGCGTTGCTGGTTTTGCTTTCGTTAACGCTGGTATAACAAACGCTTTCCAGAGAGGGAGCGTTATCATGGAAGCACTCAGCCGCGACACACTCGAACAAAATATGGCGCACGCCGTTGGCCGTTCGGCCACCTTTACCATCTGGCCCGATAATGAAGCCCCGGGCGCACGCACCAGCGATGCCGTTTTCACCCCTGAAC
Source organism: Leclercia sp. LSNIH3 (assembly GCF_002935105.1). NCBI lineage: Bacteria > Pseudomonadati > Pseudomonadota > Gammaproteobacteria > Enterobacterales > Enterobacteriaceae > Leclercia > Leclercia sp. LSNIH3. The sequence continues at coordinate 4,650,078 of NZ_CP026387.1, read as the reverse complement.
CCCGCCATACCGGCACCTCTGACTACGATCGCGCCGTCACCGGTGTTCGCGCACCCGCGATCACCGTTTATGCCCCCAGCCGACCTAATGGGGTGGGCATTCTGGTCACGCCGGGCGGCTCTTATCGCCGCGTGGTGCTGGATAAAGAGGGCAGCGCACTGGCCTCGTTCTTTAATGCCCGCGGCTATACCCTGTTTGTGATGACCTACCGCATGCCGGGGGATGGTCATGAAGAGGGAGCCGACGCGCCGCTGGCTGATGTTCAGCGCGCAATGCGCATGATCCGCGCCAGTGCCACAGAGTGGAAGCTGGATCCGGCCCGCATTGGGGTGCTGGGCTTCTCCGCAGGCGGACACGTGGCGGCAAGCCTCGGCACCCGACATGATGAAGCGGTCTATGCCCCGTTGGACGCTATTGACGCGCTCCCTGCCCGTCCGGCCTTTATGGCGCTGGTCTATCCGGTGATCACCATGCGTGACGAGCATCACCACGCTGGCTCGCGCCATGAGCTGATGGGGGATAAGCCGTCAGAAGAGGAGATCTGCCGCTATTCGCTGGAGGAACGTGTAACCCGCGACGCCCCGCCGACCTTCCTGCTGCATGCCGCAGACGATCCGGCGGTAAAAGTCGAGAACAGCCTGGCGATGTTCAGCGCCCTGCGCCGCCTGGGGGTGCCCGTTGAGATGCACCTGTTCGAGCGAGGAAAGCACGGCTTTGGTATTCGCGATGCCCAGGGATTACCGGTGGCCGTCTGGCCGGAATTGATGATGAACTGGATTGCGACAAAGGTGTGAGCCTGTTTTACCGGTGTATTGCCGGGTAGCGGCGACGCTTTACCCGGCCTATAAAAATACAAACCCTTTTTTGAGTAAAAATATTCATTTAATCTTTATATCCAGCGATATCTATAATTATTCTAAATGAGCCATTCATTTTTTATAATTATATCTCAGCCAGAAAAATAACTATTATGCATCCAACCCGGCAAACACTCCCATTAACGGAATTGCTTTGCCGTTTAATGCAATTAAATAAATCACGGAAGGATTTAAAAATGAAAAAAGTTATTCTGGCTACGGCTATCGCGCTCTGCACCACTTCTGCTTTTGCCGGTGAAACTGCTGTGTTGAAGGTACAAGGTACATTAACTAACTCAGCCTGCTCGGCTGAATTGGGTCAGGGTGGTGTGATTGATTACGGTAATATTCGTCTCGGTAGTTTATCCGCTACCGGCAACAATACTATCGGCCAAAAACAGATTCCGGTAAGCATTACCTGTACAGCTGCAACCAAAGTCGGTTTCACCATTACCGATAACCGTAGCGACAGCAATGCACAGTTACCTGTAGACGTTAACACCACCTCTAACGTGACAGAAAAATATTATACCTATGGCGTGGGCAAAACCACGGGCGGGGTAAATATCGGTAACTACAGCATGTGGATGACGGATGTCACAGCTGATGGCAATAGTGTAGATCCTATTGTTCAAAACCAGGACTGGACTGACGGTCATTGGGTAAAAGGCTCCGTTCCTCGCAGTGATGCGTTTGCTACCAGTTCATTTGCAACCACAGGGACAAAAGAACCTGTTGCACTGACCAACGCTACTTTTAATTTCGTGACCAATCTGGTCATTCAGGGTACGAATACTCTGGCTATCACCGACGACACGCCGCTCGACGGTCAGGCAACCATGACGCTGGTTTATCTCTAACCGTCATGTTCTATACGCACCGGACACTTTCTCGGCCGGTGCGATTTTTTATGACTGCAAATATGTCTGCGAACCTATAATTATTCATGATATAAATAATCAAGGCTTAATTTAGATGCCGGCGGAATCATAATTTCTCCTACAATATCCATTCTTTTTTTGTAAATATACCGCAAAGCCAAAATACGTATTATATTGAGCCGGTGAGTAAGGACCCGTATATGAATATCCTTACTCGAATCTCACCGTCCACTTAAATACAAAAGGTTCATGGATGAAAAAAGTCATTCTGGCTACGGCTATCGCGCTCTGCACCACCTCTGCTTTTGCCGCTGAAACTGCGGTTCTGAAAGTAAAAGGCGTATTAACTAACTCCGCCTGCTCAGTTGAATTGAGTCAGGGTAATGTATTTGATTACGGCACTATTCATCTCGGCGGATTAGATGCAGATAAAAACAACGTTCTCGGCCAAAAACAGCTCCCGGTAAGCATTACCTGTACAGCTGCAACCAAAGTCGGTTTCACCATTACCGATAACCATGGCGACAGCAATGCACGTTTACCTGTAGATGTTAATACCACCACTAACGTGACAGACGCCTATTATACCTATGGCGTGGGCAAAACCGCGGGCGGGGTAAATATCGGTAACTACAGTATGTGGATGACGGATGTCGTCGCCGATGGCAATACTGTAGACCCTATTGTTCAAAACAACGACTGGACTGACGGCCATTGGGTAAAAGGCTCCGTTCCTCGTAGCGATACTGTTACTACCACTTCATTTGCAACCACCGGCACAAAAGAACCTCTTGCCATCACCGCCGCTACCTTTAATTTCGTGACCAACCTGGTTATTCAGAAAACGAAAACTCTGGCTATCACCGACGACACGCCTTTCGAAGGTCAGTCAACCATGACGCTGGTTTACCTCTAATCGTCATGATCTAATTATACCGGGCCAATAACTGGCCCGGTTGTTTTTGTTTTATGACTGCAAATAGACCACCTGCGTTTGCAAATATTCATGCAGACCGTGTTTGCCGTCCGCCCCACCGATCCCGGATTTACGCCAGCCCGCATGGAAGCCCTGCATCGCTTCAAAGTTCTCGCGGTTAATATAGGTTTCGCCGAACTTCAGCCCTTTGATGGCTTTCATCGCCACATTTAGATCTTGCGTATAGAGAGAAGAGGTTAAACCGTAGTCACTGTCGTTGGCCATTTTCAATGCCTCTTCCAGCGTCTCGAATACCACCACCGGCAGAACCGGCCCGAAGGTCTCTTCGTGCATGATGGTCATATCCTGGCGGACATCCAGCAGCAGCGTTGGCGGATAGAAATACCCTTTCCCCTCCACCGCTTTACCACCGAGGACCACTTTTGCCCCTTGCTGCACGGCAAGTGCCACTTTCTGCTCCACGCGCTCCAGCGCCGCAGCGTTGATCAGCGGCCCCATGGCAATATCATTGCGCTCGGCCGGATTGCCAAACTGCACCGCTTTCATCGCTTCGCCCATACGGTTCACAAAGCGATCGTAAATGCCCTTCTGCACATACACACGCTCGGCGCAGTTACAGACCTGCCCGGTGTTAATCACGCGGGAGTCAACAATCGCTTTTACCGCCAACTCCAGATCCGCATCGTCCATGACGATGGCCGGGGCTTTACCGCCCAGCTCCAGGCACACTTTGGTAATGTTCTTCGCGGCGGCGGCCATGATCTTCTCCCCCGCCCCCACGCTGCCGGTCATGCTGACCAGTGCCACTTTCGGGTTGCCCGCCAGCTCCTGGCCTACAGTTTCGCCGCGCCCCAGCACCAGGTTGAAGACTCCCTTCGGCAGGCCAATCTCGTCAACGATTTTGGCAAAGGCAATGGCGTTGTTCGGCGTGAATTCGCTCGGTTTAATGACGATGGTGTTACCGGTCAGCAGCGCCGGACCCAGCTTGCGGGCAATGAGGAAGAACGGGAAGTTCCACGGCAGAATGCCAGTGGTCACGCCGAGGGCGCGTTTGAACAGCAGAATGTTTTCGCCCGGGCGATCGCTCTGGATAATTTCGCCTTCGTAGCGGCGTGCCCACTCGGCCATATAGTCGAGATAATCGGCGGTGAAAGCCACTTCCACCTCCGCGAGCTGCTGGATCTTGCCACCTTCAGCCACGATCAGGGCGCTGATTTCGCTGGCGCGTTCGCGGATACCCGCCGCAATTTTACGCAGCCAACCCGCGCGCTGGATGGCAGGCAGTGCCTCCCAGTCGGCCTGAGCGCGCTCGGCGGCGTCGATGGCCTTGCGGGCATCGTCGGCACTGCCGTCGGGAATACGGGAAATGACCTCTTCGGTGGCCGGGTTGATCACATCAATCCAGGCTTCACCCTGCCAGGCAACAAACTGTCCATCAATATACATAGGATGTTGTACGGGTACTGTCATAACCTGCTCCTGTAATTGCACTGTTTTTAACAAGTAAAATTATTGTTAAAAACTACAGTTCCCGATCCGCAATCCCAGCCTATCGCGCTGTTTTTGTGAGATATCTCATAAAAGAAACGGGTCAGCAGGCGGAAATAATTACAACCTGACAACAAAGATTGCCCGTTTGCGGGAAAGTCATCGCAAACGGGCAATGCATTACAACAGAGAGCGGCTGGCCAGCGCCTCGGTGAGGATGACATCGTTACGCAGGATCTGCCAGGCGGTCTCCACCTCAACAGGAATATCGACATGAACGATAAAATCACGCCCAAGCGGACCATAGCCATTAATGTCATCGCGCAGGCGTGGAAGCTCGCCCAGTACCAACGACAGATAGCGCTCGACGGGCCACAATCCTTCACCGCCGCCGCGGAACACCAGCCCGTCCTCGCTGTTTTGCAGGTGCGGCACAATGCCGGGATGGCTGGTCCACTCCGGGGCATCGGGCTTATCACGCCAGACCCGGGCAAAGGTAGCCATCGTGCGACGCTGCATGGTCGGATCCTGTACCACAATCCCGCGTTTCACCCGCAGCTGATGATGGGTGATGGCCGCGGCGCTGAACCGGGCATTTTCACCACAGTTGGTGGACTGATCTTCCACCAGCAGGTGTTCCGGTGGAATCTGCCAGAACGCCCGGGCAATCTCCGCCAGGATGGTGGCTTCGGCTTTGCCGGTGGTTCGTATTCTGTTGTAACGCGGATGACGCGCAATGGCAGCGTATAAGAAGGTGGTCGAATGGCCAATGCCGCCGCTGATCAGCAAAGGAATGCCAAGCTCAGACGCCAGACGGCAGGCCGCATCAATGGAGGGGATCACCGCATTACCGGCCAGCACCACCAAATCCGGCAGCAGCGCGGGCGGATTATAGGGCAAGTTATCTTCAGCGAGCCAGGCGCCGACTGTATTGACCGCAGCCAGCGTTTTATCCGGCAGAGACGGGAAGATTGTGAGACTCATCGTTACCTCCTTCCAGCAATTACGTTAAGGGTAACGCGCGGGCCGTGACTTAACAGAGGATCCCTCTGAAAGCGAAATCGGCAGTTACCTTATAAGGATAGTCATTAAACTGAAATAACCAGAAAAGTCTAAAAATCAGTCGGTTGCACCTGCATTATATGCTGTATCTTGCGACATTAAAAAAATTAAGCGCCAGAATAACTGCTATTAAAAGCATCGATTGCTGCTTATTTCACCGTGATCTGACCAGTTTTAGCCCCCTCTCGCTTGCCAAACGTAACAGCCCTCCCTAAGTTGCTTAACAATTCGACAACCTTTTTCCTTTATCGGTTGCACCCGAAGCGCGCCGGGTGTCACCCGATTCATCCTCCACTAAGCGGGATCACGGGTATGACACAACAACACGAAAGCAGTACCGCAGTTTTACGCAAAAACAAAAAGGTGCTGGTCGCCAGCCTGACGGGCAGTGCTATTGAATGGTTTAACTATTTTCTCTACGGCACGGCCGCCGCGTTGGTGTTCAACAAGATCTTCTTTCCGATGGTCGACCCGGTCATCGGCCTGATTTTATCCTATCTCTCGTTCTCGTTGACCTTCTTTATCCGACCCATTGGGGGCGTGATCTTCGCCCACATCGGAGATCGGATCGGGCGCAAAAAAACATTGGTATTAACCCTGTCGCTGATGGGGGGGGCAACCGTCATGATTGGGCTGTTACCGACCTATGAGCAGATTGGCCTCTGGGCGCCCGCCCTGCTGATCCTGATGCGTATTATTCAAGGGATGGGGATCGGTGGCGAATGGGGCGGTGCCCTGCTGCTGGCCTATGAGTATGCCCCCGAGAAGCGCAAAGGCTTCTTCGGCAGCATCCCGCAGGCGGGGGTGACTATTGGCATGCTGATGGCGACCTTTATCGTCTCGCTGATGACGATGTTCAGTGAAGAGGATTTTCTCTCATGGGGCTGGCGTATTCCGTTCCTTTTAAGCTCGGTGCTGGTGCTGCTGGGCCTGTGGATCCGCAAGGATATCGACGAAACGCCCGAGTTTAAAAAGGTCAAATCCTCCGGCAAGGTGGCCAAAGCTCCGCTGCGCGACACCCTTAAATACCACTGGCGAGAAGTACTGATCGCGGCCGGGCTGAAAGTGGTTGAGACCGCGCCGTTCTACATTTTTTCCACCTTTGTGGTCAGCTATGCCACCACTACGCTCAGCTATCAAAAATCGCAGGCGCTGGAGGCCGTGACCCTCGGGGCGCTGGTGGCGACCATCATGATCCCATTGATGGGGCTGCTGTCAGATAAGGTTGGTCGTCAGCGCATGTATGCCGTCAGCGTATTTACCCTCGGCCTGTTTATCGTTCCCTGGTTTATGCTGCTCAACACCGGCACGACCTGGGGGATCGTACTGGCGACGGTCATCGCTTTCGGCGTGCTGTGGGCACCGGTAACCGCGGTGCTCGGCACGCTCTGTTCAGAAATTTTCACCGCCAATGTGCGCTATACCGGCATCACTCTCGGCTATCAGCTGGGTGCTGCACTGGCGGGCGGCACCGCGCCGCTGATTGCCACCGGCCTGCTGGCAAAATATAACGGCGACTGGGTACCGGTGGCCTGGTATCTGGCGGTGACGGTGACTATCTCCCTGATTGCCATCTTCTTCGCCAGCCGGGTAAAACACGCCGCCCCGGCCATCAACGCACAAACCAACGAACTGTGATCCCCAGGCGGCCAGCGTCGCTGGCCGCCATCATACTTATCCCTCACATTTGCTTAACCCGCTATTATCATATTCACTTGAAACAGACTTTGCGTCAGACGTAGAATCATTAGCCCTCTAACTATTCACTAATTCAATAGGTAATAACCGCTATGCGACTGCCCCAACGCGACCCCTATGCTCCTCGCGAGTGGCAGCCTCACGAAAAGCCGATGCTGTTGGGCTCCCCGTCCACGCCGGTGCACAGCACCCCGAAACGCATTGCCTACGGGGTGGTGGGTTTGCTGGTGTGTCTGACCGGGGCGCTGGGCAATGCGATGGTCGCCGCCAACCTGCAAAATTTACAGGGTACCTTTGCAGCCTGGTCCACCGAAATCGCCTGGCTGCCCGCGGTGTACGTCATGACCAACGTGTCGATAAACCTGCTGCTGGTAAAGTTTCGCCAGCAGTTTGGCCTGCGCGCCTTCACCGAAGGCTTCCTGGTACTGTATGTCCTGGTGACCTTCTTTCACCTGTTCGTTAACGATCTCAGCTCGGCCCTGATGGTGCGCGCCGCCCACGGCATGGTGGCTGCGGCCCTCAGTTCGCTGGGGATCTACTATCAGATCCAGGCCTGGCCGGCGAAACACCGCCTGAAAGCGCTGACTATCGGCATCACTGGCTCGTCGCTGGCGATCCCCATTGCGCGGCTGTTCTCCACCGAGCTGCTGCAGCTGGACGAATGGCGCGGGCTGTACCTCTTTGAGTTAGGACTGGCGCTGATTTCGTTGGGCTGCGTCATTGCCCTTAAGCTGCCTCCCGGCGATCGGCGCAAAGTGTTCGAGAAGAAAGATTTCATCACCTTTATCCTGCTGGCCCCGGGGATGGCCCTGCTGTGCGCAGTGCTGTCGCTCGGGCGGGTTGACTGGTGGTTTGAAGCGCCGTGGATCGGCTGGGCGCTGGCGGGGTCGCTGGTGCTGATTGTCTCCGCGATTGTCTTCGAGCATAACCGCAGCAACCCGCTGCTGAACACCCGCTGGCTCTCCAGTGGCAGCATCCTACGCCTGGGGCTGATCATGCTGCTGATCCGCATCGTGCTGGCGGAGCAGAATACCGGGGTGATCGGTTGGCTACAGTATGTTGGCCTGCAAAACGAACAGATGACCCATCTGGCATGGTCGATTTTTGCCGGGATCGTCTGCGGCATTGCCGCGAGCTGCCTGACCATCAAACCCACTAAACTTGCCTGGCCGATTATCACCTCGCTGGTGCTGATGATTATCGCCTCGCTGCTCGACAGCCAGTCCACCAGCCTCACCCGCCCGGATCAGCTGATGCTGAGCCAGTTCCTGCTCGGGTTTGGCAGCGCCTTCTTCCTTGCCCCGGCGATGCTGGCGGGGATTGGCGGGGTCATTGCCGATCCCCGTAACCTGGTCAGCTTTTCGGTGCTGTTCGGTATGAGCCAGAACATCGGCGGCCTGCTGGGTTCCGCCATTCTGGGCACCTTTCAGACGTGGCGCGAGAAGTATCACTCCGGCCTGCTGGCCGAGCAGCTCACCAGCCTCAATCCGCTGGTGACTGAACGGTTGCAGATCTACAGCCAGATGTTCCAGAGCCAGATTAACGACAGCGCCCTGGTGAGCGTCCAGTCAGCGCTCCAGCTGCAGAACGCCAGCACGCTGCAGGCAAATATTCTGGCTTACAACGATACTTATCTTCTGACGGCAGGCATTGCCACCGCCACGCTGGTCTGGATTTTATGGCGCTTGCTGCGCCTGCGCATCACTGCCCGTCTGGCGCTGAAAAAGGCCACGGGCAGTCAGTAATGGATAAAAATAAATGATGTTTCTGGAGAAGTTATGAGTCAGCAGGATGCCGCTAAAGAGCAGGCCAATACCCGTAATAATCTGCGCGTGGTGTCAGTGTTCGCCGCCGCCGCGATCGGCATCGTTGGCGTGCTGGTGATCCTCTATGCCTGGCAGCTACCGCCCTTTACCCGCCACGTCCAGTTCACCGATAACGCCTACGTGCGCGGCCAGACCACCTTTATCAGCCCGCAGGTGAACGGCTATATCACCGAGGTCAAGGTGCAGGATTTTGAACAGGTGAAGAAAGGCGACCTGCTGTTGCAGATAGACGATCGTATCTACCGCCAGCGGGTGCACCAGGCCGAGGCGCAGCTGGCGATGAAAATTGCCACCCTCAACAACAACCTGCAACAACGTAAAAGCGCCGAAGCGGTGATCCAGCGTAACGAGGCGGCGCTGAAAAACGCCCGCGCGCAGAGCCAGAAAACCCAGGCCGACCTGAAGCGCGTGAAGGATCTGACCGCCGACGGCTCGCTGTCGATCCGTGAGCGGGATGCCGCCCTGGCGAGCGCCGCCCAGGGCAGCGCCAATATCGACCAGGCAAAAGCCACGCTGGAGATGTCGCGCCAGGATCTGCAAACCGCTATCGTCAATCGCGCCGCATTGGAGGCCGATGTCGAAAATGCCAGGGCGGCTCTCGAACTGGCGCAGATCGATCTGCAAAACACCCGCATCGTCGCCCCGCGCGATGGACAACTTGGACAGGTCACCGTGCGCTTGGGCGCGTATGTGACGGCCGGAACCCACCTCACCACCCTGGTGCCCCCGCAGCACTGGGTGATCGCCAATATTAAAGAGACCCAGCTGGCGAACCTGCGCGTCGGCCAGCCGGTGAAATTCACCGTCGACGCCCTGAACGACAAAGCCTATGAGGGCCGGGTGCAGAGCATTTCCCCGGCCACCGGGGTGGAGTTCAGCGCCATTACCCCGGATAACGCCACGGGCAACTTCGTCAAGATCGCCCAGCGTATTCCGGTGCGCATCGAGGTGCTCGGAAACGCCGAAGAGGCGGCGCGGCTGCGCCCGGGGATGTCGGTACAGGTGACTATTGATACCCGGGAGGCAGAATGATACGCCGCCCGCTTACCGCCCTGCTGATAACCGCCGCCCTGAGCGCCTGCCAGTCGGTGGATGTCGCGCCGGCGAAGCCCACCCTCCAGATCCCCGCCCAGTGGCGCGCCAGCACCGGCCCCGCCAGCCCGGCAGAGCAGATGTGGTGGCGCAATTTTCATGACAGCCAGCTTAACGCCTACGTGGACCAGGCCCTGCGCAACAATAGCGACGTGCTCATTGCCCGGGAGCGAATCAACGAATATCAGGCGCGGGTATATGCCAGCGAGGGCAGCCTGTTTCCGACCCTGGATGCCGGTTTGAATGCCGGTCGCACCCGGTCCCAGTCTGCCGCCACCGGTTTACCCGTCTACGGCGCGCTGTACAAAGGCAGCCTGACGGCCAGCTATGATGTAGATCTCTGGGGCGTCAATCGCCGCACCGCCGATGCCGCAGAGGCGACACTCGAAGCGCAAAAAGCCGCCGCAGCCGCAGCGGATCTGACGGTGGCCTCCTCGGTGGCTTCAGGTTACGTCACCCTGCTGGCGCTGGACGAGCAACTCAGGGTCACGCAATCGACGCTGAAGGCGCGGGAAGAGGCGTTTAAACTGGCGCAACGGCAGTATCAGACCGGCTACAGTTCGCGCCTGGAGCTGATGCAGTCCGACTCCGAGCTGCGCTCGACGCGGGCGCAGATCCCGCAGGTGCAGAATCAGATTGCCCGCCAGGAGAATGCATTAACCCTGCTGCTGGGGGGTAACCCGGGCGCGATTGCCCGCAATGCGGATTTCGACACCCTGACACCGCTGCGCCTGCCGTCGCAGCTGCCTTCGTCGCTCCTGAATCGCCGCCCGGATATCGTGCAGGCGGAACGCCAACTGATAGCGGCCGATGCCTCGCTCGCGTCCGCGCGCGCCAGCCTGCTGCCGTCGATCAACCTGACCGCGACCGGATCGATCCAGGATCGCACCCTGCCCGGCCTGCTGGACAACCCGCTGGAGCTATGGAGCATCGGCGGCAGTATTCTGGCCCCGCTGCTGAACCGCCAGGCGCTGAATGCCCAGGTTGATATCGGCCAGTCGCAGCGTAACCAGGCGCTTTACAGTTATGAAAAAACCGTGCGCAACGCCTTTAAAGAGGTGAACGACAGTCTCGACGCCATCACCCGTTACGGCGAGCAGTTGACCGAGTTAGCGGCCCAGCAGGAGGTCGCGCAGGAAACACTGCGTATCGCGCAGAACCGCTATAACAACGGTTATTCGTCCTATCTGGACGTGCTGGACGCCCAGCGCACGCTGTTCTCGGTGCAGACCAGTGTGGTGCAGGCGAAAAACAATCTGCTGCTGGCGCAGATCGATTTGTATAAAGCGCTGGGCGGAGGATGGTCGGCATCGTAAACGCCGGGCGATGTGCGGCCTGATGTCCTCACCCCGGCCCTCTCTCACAGGGAGAGGGAGAAAACATTCGTAGGCCCGCGCAAGCGTAACGCCGCCGGGTAACGCTCTCACTAAGGGGTCAATCTATGCAACAACAGTGGTCTGCCGTAGATAATTACATGATTTCCGAGCTTATTCCGCAGGATGAGGTGCTCCAGCAGGTGCTGGAAAATAACCAGCGCGCCGGTTTACCGGCCCACGATGTCGCCGCCAATCAGGGCCAGCTGCTGGCGCTCTTTGTGCGTATGACTCAGGCCCGGCGCATTCTGGAAATTGGCACCCTGGGGGCCTACAGCAGCATCTGGATGGCGCGCGCCCTGCCGCCGGACGGAAAGCTGATCACCCTTGAGGCCGATCCGGTACATGCTAAGGTGGCGCGCCAGAACATCCATCTGGCGGGTCTGGATCAGCGCATCGAGCTAATCGAAGGCCCGGCGCTGCTCTCCCTTGAACATTTCGGCGACACGCCGCCTTTTGATCTGATCTTTATTGACGCCGACAAACCCAATAACCCGGGCTATCTGGAGTGGGCGCTGCACTACTCCCGCCCCGGGACGCTTATCATCGGCGATAACGTGGTGCGTGACGGGGAAGTGATTAACGGCCAGAGCGACGATGCTCGCGTACACGGCGTGCGACGGTTTATCGAGATGATCGGGGATAACCCGCGCCTGACCGCGACGGCGTTGCAGACGGTGGGCATAAAGGGGTGGGATGGATTTACGCTGGCGATGGTGAACGGTTAAACCCCGTCGGGCGGCGCTACGCTTGCCCGACCCAGGGTCCGGTGTTCTCCCTCGCCCCTTTGATATGCTTGCCCGACTCAGGGTCCGGTGTTCTCCCTCGCCCCTTTGATATGCTTGCCCGACCCAGGGTCCGGTGTTCTCCCTCGCCCCTTTGGTATGCTTGCCCGACCTGCTGTCCGGTGTTCTCTATGCTTACCCGACCTACAGTCCGGTGTTCTCCCTCGCCCCTTTGGTATGCTTACCCGACCTACAGTCCGGTATTCTCCCTCGCCCCTTTGGTACGCTTGCCTGACCCAGGGTCCGGTGTTCTCCCTCACCCCTTTGGTATGCTTGCCCGACCTGCGGTCCGGTGTTCTCCCTCGCCCCTTTGCTATGCTTGCCCGACCTGCGGTCCGGTGTTCTCCCTCGCCCCTTTGGGGAGAGGGCTGGGGTGAGGGGAACATACCGCACGCTACGCCGAAATCTGCTCCATCGCCTGCAAGATACGCTTGTCGGAGATCGGGTATGGTGTCCCCAGCTGCTGCGCGAAGAAGCTGACGCGCAGCTCTTCGATCATCCAGCGGATCTCCTGGACATCTTCGTCATCGCGGCGGGCAGGTGGCAGCTTATTCAGCCACTGCTGCCAGCGCTGCTGCACCGCTTCCACCTTCAGCATCTGCGCCCGGTCACGGTGCGGATCGATGGCCATCTTCTCGAGACGTTTTTCAATCGCCTGCAAGTAGCGCAGCGTATCCCCCAGACGCTTGTAGCCGTTCCCGGTGACAAACCCGCGATAGACCAGCCCGGCCATCTGGGCCTTCACGTCCGACAGCCCCAGCGCCATGGTCATATCCACCCGCCCTTTGAGGCGTTTGTTGATATTGAACACCGCGGTGAGGATCTGCTCGACCTGTTTCGCAATGTTCACCACCGTCTCGTTAAGCTCGGCGCGCACTTTTTCGTGCAGCTTCGCAAAGCCCTCTTCTGTCCACACCGGGCCACCCGCGGCGTTGATCAGCTGATCCACGCCGCAGGAGATGCAGTCGTCGATCAGATCCAGCACCTTGCCGTACGGGTTAAAGTACAGCCCCAGCTTGGCTTTGTTCGGCAACTTCTCGTGCAGATACTTGATCGGTGACGGGATGTTCAACAGCAGCAAGCGGCGCAGCCCGCGCCACATCGCCTGCTGCTGCTCCTGCGGATTATCAAACAGCTTGATTGACACGCTGTCGCGCTCGTCCACCAGCGCCGGCCAGGCTTTCACCTTGTAGTTGCCGCGCTTCTGCTCGTAGCTTTCCGGCAGTTGACCGAAGCTCCAGATATGCAGCCCGCTCTGCTCGATACCATCGTCGGCCACGGCAGATAAGGTCTCCTGCACTTTCCCTTTCAGGGCATCTTTCAGTTCGGTAAGGGAACGGCCTTCCTGCAGCTTTTTGTTCTTCTCGTCCACCACCCGGAAGCTGATTTTCAGGTGATCGGGCACCTGATCCCAGTGCCAGTCTTCACGGTCTATGGTGACACCGGTCATCCGGCGCAGCTCGCGCTCCAGCGAATCCAGCAGCGGCAGCTCCAGCGGCGTCGCGCGACCTAAAAACGCCTCGGCGTAGTTCGGCGCAGGGACAAAGTTGCGGCGTACCGGCTTCGGCAGTGATTTAATCAGGGCGATAACCAGCTCGCGGCGCAGGCCGGGGATTTGCCACTCAAACCCGCTTTCTTCCACCTGGTTGAGCAGCGGCAGCGGGATATGGACGGTCACGCCGTCGGCATCGGTGCCCGGCTCAAACTGGTAGCTCAGGCGCAGCTTGAGGTTGCCCTGATGCCAGAAGTTCGGGTAATCGAGCTTGCTGACCTGCTCCGCCCCCTCTTTGATCAACATGCTCTTTTCAAAGTTGAGCAGATCCGGGGTTTCACGGCTGACCTTTTTCCACCAGCTGTCGAAATGGCGGGCCGACACCACATCATGGCTGATGCGCTGGTCGTAAAATTCAAACAGCGTTTCGTCATCCACCAGGATGTCGCGCCGACGGGTTTTGTGCTCCAGCTCTTCCACTTCGCTGCGCAGCTTCAGGTTCTCCCGGAAGAAGGCGTGACGGGTCTGCCAGTCGCCTTCCACCAGCGCGTGACGGATAAACAGCTCACGGCTGAGGGCCGGATCGATCTGGCTGTAGTTGACCTTACGCGCGGCCACCACCGGCAGGCCGTAAACGGTGACCTTTTCGGTCGCCATTACCGCGCCCTGCGCCCGCTCCCAGTGCGGTTCGCTGTACGAACGTTTCAGCAGATGCTGCGCCACCGGCTCCACCCATTCCGGGTCGATACGTGCGGCAATGCGGCCCCACAGGCGGCTGGTCTCCACCAGCTCGGCAACCATCGTCCACTTCGGCGGCTTTTTGAACAGCCCGGAACCTGGGAAGATGGAGAAACGGGCGTTACGCGCGCCGGTAAATTCCTGTTTATCGGCATCTTTCATCCCGATATGCGACAGCAGACCGGTCAACAGCGCGATGTGAATTTCGCGGTACTCTGCCGGTTCGCTGTTCACCGGAATGCCCAGCTCCTTCACCACCTGACGCAGCTGGGTGTAAATATCCTGCCACTCGCGCACCCGCAGGTAATTAAGGAAATCCAGCTTACACTGGCGACGGAACTGGTTCGACGACAGCGCTTTCTGCTGTTCGCCGATATAGTTCCACAGGTTTACAAAGGCGAGGAAATCGGACTCTTTATCGTGGAAACGGCGATGTTTTTCGTCGGAGGCCTGCTGTTTGTCCATCGGACGCTCACGCGGATCCTGAATGGAGAGCGCCGAGGTGATGATCATCGCCTCACGCACGCAGCCGTGTTTTTGCGCCTCCAGCACCATTCGCGCCAGACGCGGATCCACCGGCAGTTGGCTGAGCTGACGGCCCTGCGGCGTCAGTTTGTAGGCCGTGGCCTGTTCGTTGGTCGTGATCGCCCCCAGCTCTTCCAGCAGGCGCACACCGTCCTGAATATTACGTTTATCCGGCGCTTCGACGAACGGGAAGGCGGCGATATCACCCAACCCGAGGGCGGTCATCTGCAGAATGACCGACGCCAGGTTGGTACGCAGAATTTCGGGATCGGTAAATTCCGGGCGCGACAGGAAATCGTCTTCTGAATAGAGACGAATACAGATCCCTTCCGAAACACGCCCGCAGCGACCTTTACGCTGGTTGGCCGAGGCCTGTGACACCGGCTCAATCGGCAGACGCTGCACCTTGGTGCGGTAGCTGTATCGGCTGATACGCGCCGTGCCGGGGTCAATCACATATTTAATACCCGGCACGGTGAGGGAGGTTTCCGCCACGTTGGTTGCCAGCACGATGCGGCGGCCGCTGTGGGACTGGAAGACGCGGTTTTGCTCGCTGTTGGACAGACGCGCATACAGCGGCAAAATTTCGGTGTGGCGCAGGTCGCGCTTGCTCAGCGCGTCGGCGGTATCACGGATTTCGCGCTCGCCGCTCATAAAGATCAGAATATCGCCCGGGCTTTCGTTGCCCAGCTCGTCCACGGCATCAAAAATGGCCTGCAGCTGATCGCGCTCGGTGTCGTCGGCGTCTTCGACCATCGGACGGTAGCGTACTTCTACCGGGTACGTGCGGCCTGAAACCTCAATAATTGGGGCATTATTAAAGTGGCGCGAAAAACGTTCCGGGTCGATGGTGGCCGAGGTGATGATGACTTTCAGATCCGGGCGACGCGGCAGCAACTCCCGCAGATACCCGAGCAGGAAGTCGATATTCAGGCTGCGCTCGTGCGCTTCATCGATGATGATGGTGTCGTACTGCATCAATAGCCGATCCTGCTGGATCTCGGCCAGCAGGATCCCGTCGGTCATCAGCTTGACCATGGTGTTGTCGCTGACGTGATCGCTGAAACGCACCTTGTAGCCGATGCAGCCGCCCGGCTCGGTTTGCAGCTCTTCAGCAATGCGGTTTGCCACCGTTCGCGCCGCCAGACGACGCGGCTGGGTATGGCCAATCAGGCCTTTTAGCCCGCGTCCCAGCTCCATACAAATTTTTGGCAGCTGGGTGGTTTTACCCGACCCGGTCTCCCCCGCCACAATCACCACCTGGTGGTCGCGTACGGCTTCAAGAATTTCCTGTTTCTTCTGGCTGACGGGCAGGTTTTCCGGGTAGGTGATCGCCGGACGCGCCGCTTCGCGCAGCACGACTTTACCCGCCGCCTGTTCGATCTCTTTTGCCATCTCCTGGTAGATGGCCTGTTGTGCATCAGGATTTTTAACCTTCTTAACCCCGTGCAGACGGCGGGCAAACCGCTGTTTGTCACGTAACATCAGCGCATCCAGCTGTTGCATCAGCATCGGAAAGGTTAATTTCTGTTGTTCTGTCATAGCGTTAACGGGCAGTGCACTGCCGGATAAAATCTCTTTTTAATGATTGCTATAGAGTACCACATCGCCGGTTTTTGCGCCTTATTCAAAAAATTCGAACATAGGCTTCGATATATTGCGCTATCCCTGCGACAGGATTGTGAATAGAGTGTCAACAAGCAACGGGGCAAGCCCCCTCATCAAATACAACAAAGGAATCACCCATGAGCAAAGTATTAGTTCTTAAATCCAGTATTCTGGCAGGGTACTCTCAGTCTGGTCAGCTGTCTGATTATTTCGTTGAACAGTGGCGTGAACAGCACAGCGGTGACGAAATCACCGTCCGCGATCTGGCCGCTCAGCCAATCCCGGTACTGGATGGTGAACTGGTTGGTGCCCTGCGTCCGAGCGATGCGCCACTGACTCCACGTCAGCAGGAAGCGCTGGCACTGTCTGATGAGCTGATTGCCGAGCTGCAGGCGCACGACGTGATCGTGATTAACGCCCCGATGTATAACTTCAACATCCCGACGCAGCTGAAAAACTACTTCGACCTGGTGGCGCGCGCTGGCGTAACCTTCCGTTACACCGAAAAAGGCCCTGAAGGTCTGGTCACCGGTAAACGTGCGATCGTGCTGACAAGCCGTGGCGGTATTCACAAAGATACCCCAACCGACCTGATTGCTCCGTACCTGTCCGTGTTCCTGGGCTTTATCGGCATCACCGACGTGAACTTTGTGTTTGCTGAAGGTATCGCTTACGGCCCGGAAGTGGCGACCAAAGCGCAGAACGATGCGAAAGCTGCCATCGACAGCCTGGTAGCGGCATAAGATTTCGCCCTCTCACCGCCCGGTGGGAGGGTTTTTGTTTTTCAGCTCTGGCCACCCTTTTTCCAGGGTAGCAATATTCTTCCCGTCCCGGCATTCAACATCAAACCTGTCTACCGACAGCAGGATCAGCTTCAGCCCACGCCCGCTTTCCGCCAGCAGCGCGTCATCATCAAACGTCTCTTTACGTGCCGTAGCCAGGCGCTCTGAAGGAAAGATCGCGCCCGCGTCGGTAAACCGCAGGCGCACGCCCACGTCGGTGGTGATAAATTCCACCCTGAAAAGGCTGCGCGCATCCTCGTGCAGCGCATAGCGAATAATATTGGTCGCCGTCTCACAGGCGGCGAGATCGAGCGCAAAGCACCATCCCTCATCGACAGGCAGCGAAGCAAGCTGGTGTGCCAGCCACTCCGCCAGCGGCGAGAGCGAGGTTAACGCGGCCGGTAGCGCGATATCGTTAGCCACGGACATATCACGGATTCAGCTGCGCAAGCGCCGCGGCACGATCCGGGCAGATGCGGAAAATTCGGTCCATCCGGGTCAGGGTAAACATATTGCGGATCCCCGGGTTCAGGGCGCACAGCACCATGTCGCCTTTACCGTTCATCATTTTCAGCAGAGACACCAGCATTCCCAGCCCGCTACTGTCGATAAAATCAATTTTACTGAAGTCGAGAATCAGGGCTTTGCGATCCTCGCCTGTCTCGCGGATGATGGCCTCCTTAAAAACCGCTGCCACCGAGGCATCCAGCCTGCGCACTGCGGGGGTCATAATGTTCACGTTGGGCTGCCGCTCTGTATCAATATTCATGGTTCTTCTCCTGTACGCTCAATCACTAAAAGTGAGACATCATCAGCCATCGCCAGCGGTTCTTTATTATCCCCACTGCGCCAGTGAACAAGGTGCCGGGCAAACTGCGGCAGGAGTTCGTTCAGCGTGAGGCCCACGCCCGCCTGTAGCGACGCCTGGAGCCGCATCTGACCAAATTGTTCACCGACGAGGTTTTCGCATTCGGTAATACCATCGCTGAACAGGCAGAGCCGCTCACCGGCCGCCAGCGAGAAGTGAACATCTGTCCAGCAGAGATCCGGCATCAGCCCCACCGGCGCGCCGCCGTTGCCGACTGTCCTCGCCTCGCCCTCCGGCGTGACGATAAAGGGAGTGGGATGACCGGCCTGGCACAGCCTGCCCTCGCCCGTCGCGAGATCGATAACACCGTAAATCATGGTGAAATAGCTCACGATCTCCACCTCGTCGCTGCAAAAACGACCGTTGAGGATCCGCACCACTTCGGCGGGAGATGCCACCTCGTTGTCAGCGGTAAACAAAAAACGCTCCACCGCCCTGCCGTGCAAAAACTGGCGGGCCACAGCGAGGGACATCATCGCCGCGCCGACGCCGTGGCCGGAGACATCCACGCAGTAGAACCCCAGATGGTTATCCAGCGGGAAGACGTTAAAAATATCGCCGGAAACCCAGGCCGACGGCAGAAAGATCCAGTCGGAGAAGTAGTCCTGGTGACGCTGCTGGTGTGCAGGCAAGACTGACTGCTGAATACGCGCGGCGACCTCCAGATCCTGTTCAATCTGGCGCAGGGCCTCACTCAGACGTGCGTTGCGCGCGGCGAGAGTGGACTCCAGGGATAGCACTCGCGCCCCCGCGTGCAGCCGCGCCCGCAGCTCGCTCTGCTCCACGGGCTTACTGAGAAAATCATCCGCCCCGGCGTCAAACCCCAGCGTTAAATCGTCCGGCGCTTCGCGGGCGGTCAGCAGAATAACGTAAACATAGTGCCCAAACTGACGGCTGCGAATTTCCCGGCACAGGCTAAGGCCGTCCATCTCCGGCATCTCCCAGTCACTGATCACCAGACTGACCGGCTGGTTTGCCAGGATATCCAGCGCGGCGATGCCGTTTTCCGCCTCGCTGACGGTATAGCCCCACTGGGCGAGCATCCGCGCAAGCAAACGACGGTAGACCGGCGAATCTTCAACAATCAGGACGTGCTGTGCTGACATAGCGCCCCCCTAAAGCGGTAAGAACCAGACAAGGCTGACCGTGCCTTCACGAAACTTGCCGTTGCCGCTCTCGTGGCCGGGATAACGGGTGCCAGAGTAATTGGCATACTGAACGGAGAAGGAGCCGGGCGTATACCCTGCGTAGCCAAAGCTGTAGCTGTAGTCGCCATTCCAGGGCTGCTGCTGGCTGCTGTCCGGGTACCAGAAGGCCGTGGCGCGCACAAAGAAATGTTGCTTAAAGGTGTACCCACACCCGCCCAGCATCACATTCTTATTGCTGCGGATATCGTTGCTCTCCAGATCGTAATAACGCGGCACCCAGCTGTAGCCCACCTGGCAGATGATGGAATCACCTTTATTAATCAGCAGGCTGTTTTCCAGGGGCTTCGGCAGCGAGAACTTATAGGCCAGGGTCACGGCTCCCTGTTCAAAGTAGGTGTGGCGCTGGTTCCCGGACGTCCAGAAACGGTTATCGCCGTAGTTACTGTAAACCAGACTCAGGGTGTTGGCGTGCCAGTCATCGTAGCCAAAGCTGTAGCGGAAATCGGCCGTATAGCGACTGGTATCGGTGACTGGCAGACGCGATGTCACATTGGCAAACCAGTAGCTGTAGGGGGAATATTGCAGGCTGAGGTTCAGCGTCTGGTTATATTTGCGCTTTTGCTCTGCGCTGTCAGAGCTGTTGGGGATGGACATCCACTGCTCTTTTAAACCTGAGCTAAAGCTCAGGGCACCGGAAAACACATCGTCATTACCGGAGAAAAGCCGTCCCCAGCGGCTGGTGAAAACCCCTGCCTGCACCGGCTCGCCGTTCTTGTCGCGCAGCGGCTCCTCACCCTCTTTCTGAGCGGCCTGTGCCCCCGCAGCGGCGCATAACAGCACGCAGGCCAGTAAATATTTCTCCCGCATTTGCCCTTCCTTAGTTAGGTATCCAGCGTGCGGCGACGTTATATTTCGCCAGTAACCACAGTACGCCCAGTGCTGTCGCGTGAACGAGGGTGTTCACCATCCAGTCCTGACGCCAGAGATCGAAGGTCACGAACTGGCTTACCGCGAGCACGACGTAAACATGCAAAATAAAGGTATAAAGTGAGCGCTGGCCGAGCGGGATCAGAAACCAGCCTGCCAGCCGGAACAGGGGCTGCCAGCACCATGTCAGCAGCAGATAGACCGTCACCATCAGGCAGATATCGTTAAGCACGCGTATCGGCCCGAGACCGTTCTTCGCCGCCCAGGTGTGGTAAAAGGCATTAAACTCCGCCGGCGGGATAACGTGCATCAGGAGCGCGGGCGGCATAAAGGGGTTGGTATGGTTCTGGGCGACAAAACCAAGGACGAGCGCAACGATCACCAGCGCCACCACCACCACTTTGCCCTGAGAGGTGCGGGCGAAGGAGATGAGTTCCTCTTTGTACCAGCCGCTCGCCATGCCCAGCACAAAAATAAATTGCCAGGCCAACAGCGGGAACGCGAATTCGAACTCAGAGGGCGTGACCCGCACCGGCCAACGCTGCCAGCAACCATAAACCAGCAGTGAAAGACTCAGCAGCCAGTAGACGTGTCCCCTTTGCAGCATCCCTAAAAACAGAGGGCTTAACAGCAGAAGAAAAATATAGAGGCCGAGGATTTGTGTCTGATGGGGACCAATTTGCAGGTACAGAATAATGTTAAACCAGGTCTCTTTTATTTGCGGCGTAACCGGATAGAGCGACCAACTGGTACCTGAAAAACGATCGGTAAAATGGGTCACTTCAAAAACATCAATAAAGGGCAAATACCCTAATAACAGAAAGGATACAATGATAATAATATTAACCCGGTATATTTTCCATGCTCTGAGATAAAGCCCCCAGGAAATAGTGAGTAAGACCGCTTTCTGTAATCTGGCGCGATTTAACATGCCTAGCATAAATCCGGAAAGAATAACAAAGCCATCCGCGCCGGTCGTCAGGCCAAAACGTTCCCAGGTAAATATATTAAATATCGACATCACTTCCGTATGCGCGACCACCATCATCACCAGCGCAATGCCACGCATAAAATCAATACGCAGATCGCGATTCCCTGCCAGAGAATAACGCCATGTCATTGATAATATGCCTTTATTCTGCGCTAACGCAGGCGCAATCTGGCTCATAGGGAGTCCTGTTCATGATCCTGAAAAAGCGTCGTGCCAATTATTTAGATAGCGTAAATGTATTCATCTGGCAATTATTGCGGCGCGCTGAATAAAGCTTATTAATAATTAACCTTCATTTAAGCCACCCTAAACTGTTGCAATTTCCCCTGCTGGAATAATTTTTCCCGCGTTCTACACTTACCTTAAATTTTGTTTTTGTGGACGTTATTTTACGTGGCGCTCTGATCGTCGGTAGCAGGCCTTTAATTAATCGTCATCGTGGAATCAGGATATCCTTCGCTATGGATTTTTATTTTTCCCGTTTTGAACATCGCAAGCCGCCTGAACCGCTAAAGACACCGCGCTGGGTAATGATGACCTGGCAGGTATTAGCGGTTGCCGCACTGATTCTTGGGGCCAATTATATTTACTGGCGCTGGACCGCTTCGTTAAATACCGACGCACTCTGGTATGCCATTCCGCTGGTGCTGGCGGAAACCCTGGCCTGGATCGGCACGGTGCTGTTTACCATCAATCTGTGGAAGGAAGAAGATCCGCCGCAAAACCCGCCTCCGGGCGAAATTAACGACTGTCTGCGACCGGAGGATGCGGAAGCGTCGAGACCGATAAAGGTCGATCTCTTTATCGCCACCTATTCAGAAGACGTGGAGTTGGTCAGGCTCTCCATTCGCGACGCCATGAAAGTGGTCTACCCCGGGCCGCTGGATTTTAAGGTGCATGTGCTGGATGACGGCCGCCGCCCGGAGATGAAAGCCGTGTGCGAGGAAGAAGGCGCCAATTACATTACCCGTCAGACTAACATTGGCTTCAAGGCTGGCAACCTGCGTAACGGACTCGAGCAGACCGACGGCGACTTTCTGGTAATCTGCGATGCCGATACCCGCGTCTTCCCCACGCTGCTCAGCCACACGCTGGGCTATTTCCGTGACCCGGACGTGGCCTGGGTTCAGACTCCTCAGTGGTTTTTCGACCTGCCGGAAGGGGAAAGTTTGCCGCGCTGGCTCGGCCACAAGGTGGGCAAAGCGGGATACGGGCTGGGCTGGCTGGCCCAGAAGTTCATCGGGCCGGTTACCGTCGGGCGTGACCCCTTTTTCAACGATCCGCGCATGTTCTATGACGTGATCTTACGTCGCCGCAACTGGGCTAACGCCGCCTTCTGCTGCGGCGCGGCCTCCATTCACCGGCGCGAGGCGGTGATGCAGGCGGCCCTGCGCAGCTACGTCTGGACCGTTGAAGAGGAGATCGACCGCCATACCCGGGACATCCGCGATCCCGCGATGCGTGAAACGCTACAGGACGCCATGCGTCCCCATGTGGCCTTCGACACCGAATTGACCCCCTATAAGTTTCACGTCTCCGAAGATATTTATACCTCCATCCTGCTGCACGGGGACGCCGCACGCCGCTGGCGCTCGGTGATGCACCCGCGTATCGAATCTAAAATGCTCTCCCCGCAGGATATGCTGACGTGGATGATCCAGCGTTTTAAATATGCCGCAGGGTCGCTGGATATTCTGTTCCACGACAATATTTTCAGCCGCCGCCGCTTTAAGCTCTCTTTGCCGCAGACGTTGATGTACGCCACCACCTTCTGGTCTTACATGGCCTGCGTATGGAATACCATTTTCCTGATTTCGCCCATTATCTATCTGTTCACCGGCATCCCCCCGGTGTCGGCCTGGTCTGAGCCGTTTTACCTGCATTTTTTGCCCTTTTTTATTATGTCCGAGCTGGCCTTTATGTTCGGTACCTGGGGGATTTCGGCCTGGGACGGCAGGGCTTCTTACCTCTCCTTCTTCTCCATGAACCTGCGGGCGCTGGATACCGTTCTGCGCGGGGAACAGATCAAATTTCACGTGACCCCGAAAGAGCGCCAGACGGGCCGGTTTCTCTATCTTGTTAAACCGCAGATCGCCATCGTCGTGCTTACCCTGGCGGGGCTTATTTGGGGTGGGATTCAGGTGGCGCGTGGCCAGGTTGACGACCCTTCCGGCTACGTGATCAATATCTTCTGGGGGGCGGTGAATATCGCCGCCATGCTGCCCCTGATCCTCGCCGCCATGTGGACGCCAGCCGACGAGGAGGCGAGCCAATGAGCAAACGCGACGCGCTGCTGTCTGCCCGCAGCTATCTCACCATTTTGATCGGTTTTCTGCTGGGTTTCGCCATTGTCGTCTGGGTCGAGAAGCAGATGCCCACGCGTATTGAGAGCAGCGCGGGCATGACGTTAAGTCAGGATTTTCCGCCCCTGCCTACTTCGCGCGAGCTGACCTTTGACGAGGCGATCTGGGCGCGGGTGGCCTGGCAGTATTATGTCAACAATACCCAGCCGAACGGGCTGGCGAATGCACACGACGGCGAACCCTGGCTCAGTCTGTGGAGTACCGGAAGCTATCTGTTTGCCCTGGTGGCGGCAAAACAGCTCACCATTCTGACAACCGACGAATTTGACGAGCGGATCACCGCGGCGCTCTTTACTCTGGGGCGGCTACCGCTCAATGCCGAGGGGCTGCCCGCCGCCTATTACCACGCGGATTCCCTGGAAATTCTGGGTAAAGCGGACTCCTCCGCTATCGGGATGGGTCGCCTGCTTAACGCCCTGCAAACCTTGCTGTGGCGATACCCTCAGCATGCCGCCGGGGTGCGCGATCTCTTTAACCAGTGGAAGGTGGGCGCCCTGGTCGCCAATAACACCGCCACCCAGGCCGCAGCCCCGCTTCACCACTGGGCGCTGGCCGTGGATGAACCGCGCAACAGCTTCGGCTATCGCCTGTATGCCAGCCACACGCTTCGGCTGATCGACAGCGCGGCGGGCCTGGCAGTCACCAACCCGCCGGAAGGGCAACAGATGATCGATATCGACGGCATCATGGTGCCTGACGAGGGACTGCGTACGCCCTGGGGGCGACAACCCTCGCTGATTAGCCTTCCCTATCTCTTAACCGGCCTTGAGCTGGGCTTTGATGCCCAGAGCGCGGAGATCGCCTGGCGCATTATGCAGATCCAGCAGCGTCGGCACGGCCTTCGGATCAGTAAGCCCCCCATCAGCACCGACTACGCCGAGCCTGCGCCCGATTACGTGAACGATCTGCCTGACCGTCAGCCGCTGCAAAATAGCGCCCTGCACGATGCCCCCCCGGAGCAATTAGCGATCACCTCCACCCGCACCGCCTTTGCCTGGTATGCCCTGTTCCGCAACGGCTGGAGCGAAGCGCTGCGCCAGCAGGTCCAGAAGCTGCAGGTGCCCGGCAAGGGCTGGCAGCGTGGGCTTAACCCTGACAGCAGCGTCAACGACGTCGTTGACGCCGATACCAATGCCGTTGTTCTCGAAAGCCTGGCCTATATCGCCCGGGGCCAGATGCTCTGTCTGGCCTGTCTTGGGCCAATAACACCACCCACTTCTTCAGCAGGAGCTACGCCATGAAGCTGAAATCTTTACTCTACTTTCCTCTTCTGGCCGGGCTCATGGCGATCTGGCTTTCGCTCGCGGCGGCTGAAGCCGCGACCGGGCTGCCGGCTTCTGAGTACGAGCCTCGCAGCGGCGAACTCACCCCGAGAGAGATGGCGATTGCCAAAAATGCCTGGCAATATTTCGCCTCGAACTTTCAGCCCACCACCGGGCTGGTCAACGCGGTAAATAAATACCCCTCCACCACCATGTGGGACAGCGCCTCTTACATGGCCGCCATGACGGCAGCGCGGGAGCTGGGGATTATTGATAAAGCCGAATTTGACCGCAGGATGCTGAAGTTACTCGCCACGCTGAACAAGCTGGATCTCTTTCGCAACGAGCTGCCCAACAAGGCCTATAACACCATTTCAGGGCAGAAGGTGAACTACCAGAACAAGCCCGGCGAGATTGGGTTTTCGGCGCTGGACATCGGCAGGATGCTGGTCTGGCTGAAGGTGATAAAAGAGCGCTATCCCGAGTACAGCAACAGCATCGATAACGTGGTGTTGGGATGGGATTTTAGCCACGCGGTGGATCCCTGCGGCACCTTGTACGGTGCCTATCTGGAAAACGGCCAGCCGAAATATGTGCAGGAGGGGCGTCTGGGGTATGAGGAGTACGGCGCGGCGGGCTTTGCCCTGTGGGGGTTCAGTACCTGTCAGTCCAGCCGTCCCCAGCCCTATGAACTGGCGGAAATTTACTGCGTGATGGTGCCCTATGATTCCCGCGATCCGCGTCAAACCAGTCAGCATAACTATGTGGTGAGCGAATCTTACGTCCTGTACGGCATGGAGTTTGGATTTGATAATCCGACAGACCGCAATAACAGCCCGCGCGATTACTCCCATCCGTGGATGAAAAACTTCGCCGACCGGGTATACCAGGCCCAGGAGAACCGCTACGCCATCACCGGTATACTAACCGCCCGCTCTGAGCACCAGCTCGATAAATCCCCCTACTTCGTTTATGACACCGTCTTCAGCGACGGTTTTAACTGGAACACCATTACCGACAAAGGTCAGTTCGTTCCGAATACCGCCGCCGTATCGCTGAAAGCCGCCCTGGGCATGTGGGTTCTCTGGGATTCGCCTTATACCGATCGCCTGCTGGACACCATCGAAAACGCCAATGAGGAAGGGAAAGGCTATTACGAGGGCCTGTACGAAAACGGCGACGGCCCGATCAAGGAGTTCACGGCCAATAACAACGGCATCATGCTGGAAGCGCTGTTGTTCAAAAAAGAGGGCAAATTGCTGCGCTTCAACACCGACAATCCCAAAAACCGCGATTTCGCCCCCTCCCTGTGGGACAAAAAGCTGGTGGATCTCTTTGAGCCGAATAACACCCCGCGCAACCGTCCTTTCCTGAACAGCACGCCAGCCGTCAAAACCTGGTGTGAACAGACCGGGACCACGCAGCGCACCAGACCGGCCTGTCAGGCCTGCCAGTGCGCCACCTGCAACGCGGATGAACCCGTTAAACTCCCGCCGGTGACCGCGCAATGCTTAAAACCCTAGCTCGCTGGCTGGCCGTCGCCGCTCTCGTTCTGCTTATCGCCTTCGCCCTGTTCAGTCGGGAAGGTGCCGGGTGGCGCTGGCTGACCAAAGGCGGCTGGCACTCCACCGCGCGCATAAGCAGTCTGTCGCCGCAGGAGCAAGAGTGGGCGCGCATCGCCTGGCGCTATTTCGAGAATAACACCCAGCCGCAGACCGGGCTGGTCAACGGCAGCGACAAGCAGCCGCGCGTCACCCTGTGGCAGATGGGCGATACCCTGATTGCCCTGCTCGCCGCCCGGGAGCTGGATCTGGTCAAAGAAGCCGAGTTTGACGCCCGGCTGACGCGCCTGCTCGGCACCCTGAATCGCCTGACGCTCACCGATACCCGTACCCCGGGGCGGCTTTACTCCAGCCGGACGGCAACCCCCATCGACTTCAGCGGCAAACCGGTGAAAAGCGGCTGGTCAGCAAAAGATATGGCGCGGTTGATGCTGGCCCTGCGCCTCACCGCCGAGCGTGCCCCCCAGTATCGTGAGTACCTGGATAAAATTATCCTGCGCTGGAATTTCTGTCCGGTGATGGATAACGAGGGGGAGCTGCGATCCGCCTCGCTGCAGGACGGCCAGACGGTCGTGCGCGACGAGCTGCGGCTGGGTGAGAGCGAATACGCCGCCACGGCCTTTCACCTGTGGGGTTTTCCGGTGGGTAAAGCGCTTATCCCCCCTTCCCGCAACGTCATTATCTATCAGCGCAGCCTGGCCGTTGACGCCCGCGACCCGCGCACGACCTGGCAGCCTTCGCTGCTAAGCACCCTGCCCGCCATGCTGCCGGGGCTGGAGTTCGGCTGGCAACCGCCCGGCGTGCCCTCTGATGTGCAAAAGACGCTGCGCGAGCGGGCCGAAGGGGTATGGCTTAGCCAGAAAACGCGCTGGGAGCGTGACAAAGTGCTTACCGCACGCGCCGACTTCTATCTCGCCCAGGCTCCCTGGCACGTCGAAGACACCGTGTGGGGTAACGGTTATGCGTGGAACACCCTGGGAGACGACGGCAGGTATTATCCCCGGCTGGCTCAGGTCACCACCAAAGCGGTCTTTGTGCTCTGGACGCTGTGGGAGACCGAGTACACCGACGCTCTGATGGCGGTGACCACGCATCTTAACAACCCTGAACAGGGCTGGTTTGAGGGGCGCGTGGAGGCGACCGGGGACATCAACCCGACCCTGACCCTCTCTACGAATGCCATGGTGCTGGAAGCCCTGCTGTACAAACACAACGCCGGGCCGTTGTTTGAAAACGGTCTGGCGGATGACAACAGCTATTTCTCCCGCCGCACGACGGATCAATTCAACCCACCCGGTCTCTGTCTGCCGGGCGAAAAAGCCGTGAGGACCGCACCATGAAATTTTATCGCGATCTCTTCGAGGCAAGCCTGAACCGGGTGATACCCGAGCACGACAAAAAGCGCTTTTTCGATATCTTCTGGGACACCTTTAGCCATATGTCCCCCGAAACAGAGCAGCATTTCGCCCGGCGTCCGGGTAAAGAAGGCCAGCAGATGATCTTCAAGAGCTTTTTCGCCATGCTCGCCGTTGATGGCGTGCTGTTCGTGCCGGACTTTCTTGAGCGCCTGGCACGGGAGCAGAGCGATGAAGGCCTGCGTCTGCCGCCGCGATTCTTCGCCATGTGGCGGGAGGCGATGCTTAACACCGTGCGCGCCTGCGATCCTCTCTGTGATGAGGAGATCATTACCGCCTGGGCGATGGCAATCGCGCCCGGTCTGGAGTATTTGCGTCGCCAGGCGGAGCTGCACTATCAGCCCGGAGGCGATTAGCTATGCAATCCACATCCAATTTCGACCTCAACGCGCTGCCCATGGGCGTGATGATCTACGATCCGGCCGAGTGCCTGCTGGCCTGGAATGACCAGATGACGCGCTTCTATCCGGTGATCGCTCCCTGGCTGACTGTTGGCGCAACGCTGGAGAGCCTGGCGGAGAAATTTATTGATGCTGGCTATAACATCGACCCCGGCCGCCGCCAGACGCTGCGCGAGGCGATTATCCGCAACTGCCGTCAGGCGAGCCATCGTGAAGTATGGCATTCGGGCAAACGGCGGCTCTACGTGCAGCATCAGCGGCTGGCGGACGGCGGCATTGCCAGCCTGCATACGGACATTACCGAGCTTGATGAGGCGCAGCGCTCACGCCACCAGCTGCATGACGATTTTTTATTGACCGCGGAGTCGATCCAGATCGGCATCTGGGACTGGCAGGTCTCTCACGACAGCCTGCAGGTGAACGATACGCTGCTGGCCATGGTCGGTCAGTCGCGGGTGCAGTTGCACTATCCGCTGCGCTTTTTGCTTAACCTCGTCCACGAGGCGGATCGCACCACCCTGCGCCAGGCAATGATCGCCTCTAAGCAAGACCATATGCCGGTGTTTGAGTGTGAGATCCGCGTCCAGCACCCGACTCAGGGCTGGCGCTGGATGTTGATCTCCGGCCAGGTAGTGACCCTCACTATTCAGCAGCAGGCTGAACGGGTGATCGGCACCCTACAGGATATTACCCGCCGCAAGGAGGCCGAGCTGCTGGCGATTGAGGCGGCAAAAGTGGCCCGCGAGGCAAACGAGGCGAAAAGCGCCTTCCTCGCCAACATGAGCCATGAGATCCGCACCCCGATGAACGGTATTCTGGGCATGACCCAGCTCTGTCTGGACACCCAGCTCAACCCGGAGCAGCGGGAATACCTCTCTCTGGTGATGAGCTCTGCCCAGTCGCTGCTGCATATTATCAATGACATTCTCGACTTTTCCCGCATTGAATCGGGCAAGATGTCGGTGGACGAAGAGCCGCTGGAGATCCGCCCCTTCGTTCAGTCGCTGATCCGCCCGCACATGCCTGCCGCCAGCGAAAAAGGCATCGAGCTGCTGGTGGATATCTCGCCCGCGGTGCCGGAGGTGCTCATTGTGGATGGCCCCCGGCTACGTCAAATCCTCACCAACCTGCTGGGCAACGCCCTGAAGTTTACCCATCAGGGCGAGGTCCTGTTGGCGATTGAACCCGGCAACGCCGAGGGGGAGTGGCGTTTTCGCATTCGCGACAGTGGTATCGGGATCCCGCCTGAGAAGCAAAAGGCCATCTTCGAGGCCTTCAGCCAGGCCGACAGCTCCACCACCCGCCGCTATGGCGGTACCGGCCTGGGGCTAACCATCTCGGCCCGGCTGGTCAGCCTGATGGGCGGAGAGCTGACGGTGCAGAGCGAACCCGGAGCAGGCAGCGAGTTTGCCTTCACCCTGCCGCTGGAGAACCCGCAAACAGCGTCAGCAACGGGCACTCCCATGGCTCGCTTCAACGGCGAACGGGTGTTGGTCGTGGATGACAACAGTACTAACCTGCGCCTGCTTGATACCATGCTTCGCCAGATGGGCCTGACGCCAACCTGTGTGAACAACGCCGGGGAGGCGTTACGGCGGGTCGCCGAAGGTGCCCACTGGCCGCTGATCCTGCTGGATGCACAAATGCCGGACATGGACGGCGTTTCGCTGGCCCTTGAACTTTCGGTTCTGCCGCAGGCCAGTCAGAGTCATATCATTATGTTGAGTTCAATGAGCCGTCATTTTGATGCCAACATGCTTAAACGCATAGGTATCGCGCACTATCTTCACAAACCGGTTGCCCAGCGCGAACTCTACCAGACCATTACCCGTGTCCTTGCACCTGCCCCCCTTGCGGATCCGACCCCTGTCCCGGTGGCTGCTCCCACCCGCGCACAGGCCGAACTGCACATTCTGCTGGCCGAAGATAACCTGGTGAACCAGAAAGTCGCCAGACGCCTGCTGGAGCGGCTCGGTCACCAGTGCGAAGTGGTAAATAATGGCCGTGAGGCGCTGGCGCGCTGGCGCGAGCAGACCTGGGACGTGCTGCTTATCGACCTGCAAATGCCGGAGATGGACGGTGAAACCGCCATTCGCCTGCTGCGGGAAGAGACGGTAGCGCGTGGCCTTAGCCACCAGCCCGCCATTGCCATGACGGCTCACGCCATGCAGGGCGATAAGGAGCGCTGCCTGGCGATGGGTTTCGACGGCTATATCGCCAAGCCGGTGAGCCAGGAGGCGCTGCAGGATGAAATAGCCCGCGTCGGCCAGCCACAAGACCAGGGCATGCCAGACGAAGCGCGTCTGTTGAAACAGTGCGCCGACGATCCCAGCCTTGTTCAGGAGCTATTGGAACTGTTCGGCGAAGGACTCGACGAGGCGATAGCCGCCATCGTCCAGGCTATCGATAATGACGATCGTGAGGCTCTGCGCCGGGCGGCGCACCGGCTTCGCGGCGAAGCCGTCACCCTTGGTTTTACCGGCCTTACCGGGCTGCTCGAGGAGCTTGAGAGCCAGGCGGTGTCCCTGGACCAGACCAGACTTAGCCTGCTGCGCCGGGAGCTGACCGCTGAGGCCGGGCGCAGCGTCGCGTGGCTGCGCCACAGAGCGCAGGAGGTAAAGCATGATCTCTAAACTTGGTCTGCTGCTGATGTTCAGCACGCCGCTGGCGCTGGCGAGCCAGCCGGTCACCTGGTCTCTGGCGGGGATGTGGCGGGTACATGACGCCAACGATACCGCCTTTAACGGGGCCAGCGCTTCTGACCAGGGCTGGCGTACGCTTCGGGTACCTGCCAACTGGTACAGCGCCGGATACGATCATCAGGGTGCGCTGTGGTACCGGCACGAATTTACGCTGCCCGAACGTGCCCCGGATACCATGGCTACCCTGGTATTTGATGGCGTGGACTATTTTGCCGGGGTGACGCTTAACGGCAAAAATCTCGCCCGTCACGAGGGCTATTTCCAGCGATTCTCTGTGGATGTCACTGAGACGCTGCGCCGCCACAATCGGCTCGCCGTTCGGGTAGACAGCCCCCGGGAAGATCCCAAAACAATCTGGCCGCTGCACAAAACGCTGTTCAAAGGGATTCTTAACCAACACGACACCCGCCCCGGTGGTGCCTGGTCTGAGCAGGGTCAGGATGCTAACTCCGGCGGGATCTGGGCACCGGTGAAACTGCATCTGAGCCGCGGCGTCACCATCGACGACGTGATCCTCCGCCCGGACTGGCGCGAGGGGCTGGAAAACCCGGTGTTGCGTGCCGACATTCGCTACCGGGCGCAGACGCACGGGCCAGTGACCCTGCGCCTGTCGGCTGCGCCGGATAATTTTAACGGCCAGCGTATTCAGCAGGACTTTCCGGTAAACCTGACAAAGTCGGATGGTCAGGTCCAGACCCTGAGCGTCACGCTGCCGATGAAAGGTGCCAGGCTCTGGTGGCCGGCAGGCTATGGCAAGCCGAACCTGTACCGGATCCGCGCCACCCTGGTGGATGACCAGGGGGTAATGGACACCGCCGTCACCCGGACGGGTCTGCGCAAACTGGAGGAACAGCCGGATAACAAGGGCTGGCGAATCAATGACAGACGACTGTTTATTAAAGGCAGCAACTACATCGGTTCCCCCTGGCTCGGCACTATGACGCGGAATAAATATCGTCAGGATTTCGCGCTCGTGGAGAAGATGAACGCCAACGCGATCCGGGTTCACGGGCATGTGGCAGGCCGCGCGCTTTATGAGGTGGCCGACGAGATGGGGCTGATGATCTGGCAGGATGTCCCCCTCCAGTGGGGCTACGATAACAGCGTTGCATTTGCTGACAACGCGGTGCGTCAGACCCGCGACATGGTTGAACAGTTCGGTAATTCCCCGGCCATTATCGTCTGGGGCGGGCACAACGAGCCGCCATGGAACTCGCCGTGGATGGAAAAACGCTTCCCCGACTGGAATAAAACCTTAAACCAGTCTCTGACAAAACGGGTAGGTGATACCCTGGCTGAAGACACCTCCCGCATCGTGCATCGTTTTTCTGCCGTGGAGGAGCACTACTGGGCAGGGTGGTATTTCGGCACCATGCGCGATCTGCTCGCCCCCGCCAAAACCGGGATCATCACCGAGTTTGGCGCCCAGGCCCTGCCGCGCCTCTCAACCCTGAAAACCATTGTGCCTGCCCACCTTATGTGGCCGAAGAGTACAGCGGCAGACGATCCTGGCTGGACGCTCTGGAAGTACCATAATTTTCAGCCGTTCCAGACCTTTAAGTTCGCCAACATCCCGCGCGGGAAGAACATTCAGGAGATGATTGATAACACCCAGGCGTATCAGGCGGAGCTGGTGGCTATGGCGGCGGAGAGTTATCGTCGGCAGCGTTATCAGCCCGTGACCGCCCTCTTCCACTTTATGTTTGTCGAGACCTGGCCCTCGATCAACTGGGGCGTTGTGGATTACCTGCGCAAACCGAAAGCGGGCTATTACGCGCTGCAACAAGCCTATCAACCGATCCTGCCCTCGATTGAACCCGTGACCGCCGTCTGGCGTCAGGGAAGCGAGGCGACGGTACGCCTGTGGGCAATCAACGATACCTGGTCTGCCTGCGAGGATTGCCGTCTTACGTGGCAGGTGAGGCAAAGTGGACAACGTCTTGCTGAAGGTGAGACGGTCATGACTCTGCCGCCCGACTCGGGCAACAAGATAAAAGAGATTAACGTCACGCCGACCCGCAGTAAGCCTGTGACCATTGAGTATCGCATTGAAGATAAAGCGGGCAAGACGGTGGGTAAAAACCGGCGCGAAGAGCCTGTAGAGCCGCCGTCTACGGGGGAGTAAAGCGTCATCGTGTGGCAAACCCTCTTGTCTGAGAGGGTTCACACCTTCTGGTATCGCCAGCGAGTTGACGAGACGCCTGCTGGCGTCAAAAGCGGAACGTGGGATAAAAGCTACAGCAAATGAAAAGGCCCCAGCAAATAATTGCCAGGGCCTTCAGGTTACGAACAAATTAATAATTAACATTCATCAACTTAATTACACACTACAACTTCAAAGATGTACGTATTCTCACAGGATTACCGTTTAAACCAGTTAACGCTACCTCCTCTGATAAGTATGTGAAATAACATCATTTCCTGTCGTGTACATCACCCACGCGATATATACTTTTGATGCGTTGCCTTAATTGCCTCGCGATATTCTTGACGCCATACTTACGTCCCCTAATCGCGGCCATTACTCTTTGAAACAAGGCCTTACATCATCGCGTGTACTTCCCCACTATGCGATCGTACTTATTTACTGCATGGCCTGAAAGCATGTTCTAACTGGTATTCACTTATTTACCAGGACCCAAACTACACTACTTCGTGGCCTTTATCGCATCTCGTTACTGCTATATTACCGCACCGTGAAACCTTTATTTCGCTGTGGTGCTGAGTTCTAATTTACTCATTATAGATGCAGAGTCAACACCCTAATTACGCACTGTTAGACTTTCTTGTTTAATATCATGAAAACAGATAATTACGTGATCCCGATCCCGTTTGTTCAGGGGGTTGCCGCTCAGCTGGACGATTTTGGTCGCAGGTTTTCGTCAAACACCAGCCGCTTACGATCCGGCTCCACCTCATGTAGCGGCTCCACCTGATGCATCGTCTGTTTGCAGCGTTCCACCAGGGTTTGATACTCACGGGTGCCCTGCTTCTTCCATTCCATCTCCTGCTCGCTCAGCGCCCGAATCGCTTTCGCCGGGCTGCCCAGGATCAGATGGTCAGCAGGCATTTCCGCTTTCGCTTTAACAAACGCGGCCGCGCCGACAATGCTGTTCTCGCCAATTACCGCCCCGTCCATGATCACCGCATTCATTCCCACCAGCGCATTCCGGCGGATGACGCAGCCGTGAAGGATAGCGCCATGACCAATATGGCCCTCTTCTTCCACGACCGTGTCCTGCTCGGGGAAACCGTGCATGATGCAGTTATCCTGGATGTTGGCCCCGTCTTTCACCACGATACGGCCAAAATCACCGCGCAGGCTGGCGTTGGGGCCGACGTAGACCCCCTTGCCGAGGATCACATCGCCAATCAGCACCGCTGTCGGGTGCACATAACTCTCTTGCGGAACAACCGGGGTCATACCATCGATTTGATATACAGGCACATTACCTCCTTTACGCAGGCGTCAGGCCGCCGAAGCGTTGCCAATAGGAAGAACCCGGCGACGGCAGTTCGCCGACGGAGGTCTCCCCTTTCTCACTGACAAACGCCAGCGCACCTGGCGCGACGCGCTGATAAATGTTGATGCACAGCTGGCGGGCCGTCTGGCCTGCCCAGTGCGACGGGAGTAACTCTTCCGGCAGGAGCGGATCCTTGAGCACCACCCGGCGATAAAAATGGATCAACAGCAGCTGGATCTGGAAGCAGCGTTCCGGCGTCAGCTCTGCCGGGGTGGCCTCGCGCAACAGCGGAAGGAGCGGTCGGAACGAGTCGATAAAGGTTTCGTACATCAGGTTCTGCTCGCTAAGCTGCCAGCACTCTTCAACCCGGGAGCGCAGCGCGGCGCGGGAGAGCGCCAGCGGCGAATGCGCCTCAAAGCAGATCACGTTCTCGGCCACGCCCGCTTCGTGCAGCAGGGTCTGGACATCCGCCAGCTGTTGCGACGGGGAGGCCATCAGGCTGGGGGCAAGCGTACCGAAACCTTGCCAGATCAGCTGCTTTTTCACATCCGCCAGCGTGGCTTTATCCATCCCTTCGGAGAGCAACAACAACCATTTTCCGTCCCAGGCTGGCAGCTCCGCGCGGTAAATTTTTGCCTCAGCCCGCCGGGTTAAGCGCAACCCTTTATCACTCAGTCGGTAAAAGCTGCGTCTGCCGATGCGAACCACATCCAGCCAGCCCTCTTTGTTCAGGCGGAACAGCGCGGTACGTACAAAGCGTTCGCCAAAGCCCATCCCTTCCAGCAGTGCCGCCAGGCTACCCAGCCAGACTTCGCCGCCGCGATGGGACAACGCATCGCCGTATAAGGAGGAGATCAACGACGTGCCGCTGACGGGAACGGAGCTGACCGCGTGCTGAATAAAGGCGTCGAGTTTACTCATGTGATTCATTCTGTTGTGATTATTTTGTCGGATGAATCATAGCATAGCACCAGACGCGTGACCCTCCCCAATACGGAGAGGGTCAGCAGGCCGGGGTTAGCCGTTGGCGGCGACCTTACGCAGGTCGAAGACGCGGCAGGCTTTGCCTTCGGAACGCGGGATACTGCCGCAGTTCACAATGGTGACGTCGGTGGAGATCCCCACCATCGATTTGATGCGGTGGCGCAGCTCATGGCATACATGACAACGCTGTTCGTGGGTCAGGGTTAAGCTGCTCTGTTTCAGCTCCACTTTGACCGAAAGCGAATCAAGATGGCCCCGACGATTCACCTCCAGCTGGTAGTGCGGCGACAGGTGCTCAAACTTGACGATCTCCTCTTCCAGTTGGGAGGGGAAGACGTTCACGCCGCGGATGATCAGCATGTCGTCGCTGCGACCGCTGATGCGATCCATCCGGCGCATGGTGCGGGCGGTGCCCGGCAGCAGGCGGGTCAGGTCGCGGGTGCGGTAGCGGATCACCGGCAGCGCCTCTTTGGTCAGGGTGGTGAAGAGCAGTTCGCCCTGCTCGCCATCCGCCAGCGGCGTGCCGTCGTTCGGGTTGACGATCTCCGGGTAGAAGTGATCTTCCCAGATAGTCGGCCCGTCGGCGGTTTCGATACACTCCATCGCCACGCCCGGACCCATCACTTCGGACAGGCCGTAAATGTCCAGGGCGGTAATGCCGAGACGTTTCTCGATTTCGCGGCGCATCGCCAGGGTCCAGGGTTCAGCCCCAAAAACACCGACGCGCAGGGAGCATTGGCTGGCATCGCCACCCATCTGGCGCTCAAGCTCTTCGATCAGGTTAAGGCAGTAGGATGGCGTCACCATGATCATGTCCGGCTGGAAATCGCGGATCAGCTGGGCCTGTTTCTCGGTCTGGCCGCCGGACATGGGGATCACCGTCGCGCCTAAACGCTCGGCACCGTAGTGTGCGCCCAGCCCGCCAGTGAACAGGCCATAGCCGTAGGCCACGTGAATTTTGTCTTTCGCACTGCCACCGGCGGCACGCAGGGAGCGCGCCACAATGTTGGCCCAGTTATCAATGTCGTTTTGCGTGTAGCCGACCACGGTCGGTTTGCCGGTGGTACCCGAGGAGGCGTGAATACGCACCACCTGTTCCATCGGCACCGCGAAGGTATCAAATGGATAGTTGTCGCGCAGATCCTGTTTGGTGGTGCACGGGAACTTGCGGATATCCGCTAACTCTTTGAAATCGTCAGGATGTACGCCCGCAGCATCAAACTTGCGCTTGTACATCGGCACGTTGTTGTAGGCGTGTTCTAGCGTCCACTTCATGCGCTGAGTTTGCAGGGCCTGCAGTTCATCCAGGGACGCGGTTTCGATCGAATCAAGCTTCGTTGTCATTGTGATTGTCATTGTAGGGTACTCACATTTTTATAATTGTTCAGACACGCTCAAGGATCATGGCAATGCCCTGACCGACACCAATGCACATCGTACAGAGCGCATAACGCCCTTTACGACGATGCAGCTCGTTGCTGGCGGCCAGCGCCAGACGCGCCCCGCTCATGCCCAGCGGGTGGCCCAGGGCAATAGCGCCACCGTTGGGGTTAACATGCGGAGCATCGTCCGGCAGCCCCAGCTCGCGCAGCACGCCCAGCGCCTGCGAAGCAAAGGCTTCGTTCAGTTCGATAACGTCCATATCAGTGATGCTCAGGCCAGCGCGCTCCAGCACGCGGCGGGTTGCCGGGACGGGACCAAGTCCCATCAGACGCGGCTCGACACCGGCGGTCGCCATCGCCACAATGCGGGTACGCGGGGTTAACCCCTGCGCCGCCGCCATCTCTTCACTGGCGATAATCAGCGCCGCGGCACCGTCGTTTACACCAGAGGCATTGCCTGCGGTCACTACACCATTGGCGCGGAACGGGGCTTTCAGCCCGGCCAGCATCTCCAGAGTGGTGTCCGGGCGCAGGTGTTCGTCATGCACCACTTCGGTAACGGCCCCTTTTTTGCCTTTAACCATGACTGGCACGATCTCCTGAGCCAGGATGCCGTTGGCCTGCGCCCGGGCGGTGCGCTGTTGGCTGCGGAACGCGAAGGCATCCTGGTCTTCACGGGAAATCCGTAACAATTCTGCTACATTCTCTGCCGTTTCCGGCATGCTGTCAGTACCAAATTGCTGCGCCATGAGCGGGTTCACAAAACGCCAGCCAATGGTGGTATCGAAAATTTCATTCTGGCGCTGGAAGGCGCTGGTGGCCTTGCCCATCACGAAAGGCGCGCGGGACATGGACTCCACGCCACCGGCGATCATCAGGTCGCCATCACCGGCGCGGATAGCGCGGGCGGCAAAGCCCAGCGCATCCAGACCGGAACCGCAGAGGCGGTTCAGGGTGGTGCCGGAAACGGTCTGCGGCAGCCCGGCTAACAGGAGGGACATCCGCGCCACGTTGCGGTTGTCTTCCCCCGCCTGGTTCGCGCAGCCAAAAATCACGTCATCAATACGTTCCGCATCCAGACCCGGATTACGCAGCAGTAGCTCGCGCAGGGGGATCGCGCCCAGATCGTCTGCGCGCACGCCAGACAATGCCCCGGCATAACGGCCAATGGGGGTACGGATCCCGTCACAAATAAAGGCGTCACGCATCATGCTTCTCCTGTAATAGTGCCGCCGATGCGGTGGGATTTCCCACGGAACAGGGCAACGGTTTTGTGCTCTTGGTTAACAATTTCGATGTCATACACGCCGGTCTGTTTCCCCTGATGACGCACCTGCGCGGTGGCAGTGAGTTTTTCCTGGGCAAAGGCCGGGCGAACAAAATCGATGGTGCAGCCCGAGGCCACCGCAGCCAGCCCCTGGCTGTTGCAGGCGTAGGCGAAGGCGGTATCCGCGAGGGTAAAGAGCTGGCCGCCGTGGCAGCTCTTATGGCCGTTAAGCATCTGTGGCGTGACGGTCATGGTCAGGACTGCGACGCCCTCATCCATCTCAATAATGTCGATGCCATAGGCCTGGGCGCAGGCATCGTTTTCATACATGGCGCGGGCGTTGCGCCAGGCGTTATGACTCATAGCTACTCTCCAGAAGCGCGCGCTGGCGCAGCAGGGACGACGGACGGTAACGCTCTTCACCGTAGTGACGTTGCAGGTTTTCCAGAAGGCGTAGCAGACGCTGCCAGCCAAGCTGTTCTCCCCAGGCCAGCGGGCCGCGCGGATAGTTCACCCCGAGGCGCATAGCGGTATCGATATCCTGTTCGCTGGCGACCCCTTTTTGCAGGGCGTCGAGCGCTTCATTGACGATCATCGCCACCGTGCGCCAGATCAGCAGGCCGGGATAATCGGCTACCTGCAACACGCGCTTGCCCTGCTGCTGCAGATGCCACACCGCTTTGCGGTTGGCAGAGGCCGGGTTGCTGGCGGCAACGGCGATCACCGCGACATCCCCTTCCTGACGATCGCACACCACCACGGGCTGACCGTAACGGTTCGCCAGTGCCTGGGCGGTTTCGCCCTGGGTCTCAATCAGCAGCAGGCCATCTATTTCGGTGACACCGTCACTTCTTCTCTGCACGCTTATGGCGCTGTCCGCGTCGCTGACGGTCTCCAGCCAGCTTGCCGCAGGCCTGTCGCTGCGCCAGTTGTAGACCCCCTGGCCGCTCTTTTTGCCGAAGCGCCCGGCCAGCACCAGCTCCTGCTGTACCAGTGACGGCAGGAAACGGCGCTCCTGCCAGAAGGCGTTGAATACTGAACAGGTGACGGCGAAGTTCACGTCCTGGCCGATCATGTCGGTCAGCTCCAGCGGCCCCATCGGGAAGCCCGCACCTTCACGCAGCGCGGCATCGATCGTTTCCGGGGCGGCAACCTGCTCTTCGAGCGCGCGCCAGGCCTCGGCGTAGTACGGACGCGCCACGCGGTTAACGATAAAGCCCGGCGTGGACTGGCAGCGCACCGGCTGTTTACCCCATTTCACCGCCAGCGCGCTCAGTTGCTCAACCACCTCTTCCGAGGTCGCCAGCCCGTTCACCACTTCCACCAGCTTCATCACCGGTGCCGGGTTAAAAAAGTGCAGCCCGGCCACACGTTCGGGGTGGCTCAGGTCCGCGGCAATCGCGGTAATCGAAATTGACGAGGTGTTGCTGGTCAGCAGGGTTTTGGCCGGGCAGATCTCTGCCAGTTGGGCAAACAACGCTTTTTTGACCGCCATCTGCTCAGACGCGGCTTCGATGACCAGATCGGCCCTCGCCAGCGCCTGAATGTCGGTCACCGGGACCAGGCGCTGGAGCGTCAGCTCGCACGCCTCGGCACTCAACTTGCCCCGCGCCACACGGGATTCCAGACGGGTGCGGATCCCGTCGATGGCGCGGGAGATGGCGTCGGCATTGATGTCATACACCAGCACCGGATGCCCGTGGCTGGCTGCCACTTCAGCGATCCCTGCGCCCATGATGCCGCTACCAATCACCGCTACGGTATGAATCGTCATCTTATTTCCCCGTAAACTGCGGCGCGCGTTTGTTAAGGAAAGCGCTGACCCCTTCGCGGTAGTCGGCGCTGCGCCCGGCCAGGCGCTGATAGTCGCGCTCCAGATCCAGCTGCGCATCAAGGGTGTTGGTTTCAGCAGCGTTAATGGCCTGCTTGATCAGCCCTAAGCCAAAGGTAGGCTGCGAAGCCAGATGCACCGCCAGCTGACGTGCGGTGTCGGTCAGTTCGGCATCATCCACCACCTGCCAGATCATCCCCCAGGCATGGGCCTGCTCAGCGCTGATCTTCTCCCCGAGCAGAGCCAGCCCCATCGCCCGGGCGCGGCCCGTGAGACGCGGCAGCAGCCAGGTGCCACCGGAATCCGGCACCAGCCCCAGCTTGCTGAAAGCCATCACAAAGTTAACCGAACGCGCGGCAATCACGATGTCGCAGCCCAGCGCCAGCGTGGCACCGGCTCCGGCAGCCACGCCGTTCACCGCACAGATCACCGGCTTAGGCAGTTTTGCCAGACGGCGCACCAGCGGGTTGTAGAATTTCTCCACCGACATCCCGAGATCGGGCGCAGGGCTGTTCGGGTCCACGTTACGGTCGTTAAGATCCTGCCCGGCGCAAAAACCGCGTCCGGCTCCGGTCACCAGCAGGCAACGCACGCGGTCATCGCGCTCGGCCTGCTTCAGGCACTCGGCCAGCTGCAGGTGCATCTCCTCGTTAAAGCTGTTGAGTCGCTCCGGGCGGTTCAGGGTGAGGGTCATCACGCCCTGCTCAACATGACTCAGAATGAAATCCATGGTTAGCGTCCTTTAAAATCGGGGGTGCGTTTTTGCAGGAAGGCATCGATCCCTTCCCGGCGATCGTCGGTGGCGGCCAGTAGCGTAAAGAGCTGGCGTTCCTGCGCCAGCCCGGCTTGCAGGGCCACTTCCTGGGAC
The DNA here is from genome assembly GCF_002935105.1 of Leclercia sp. LSNIH3. Lineage (NCBI taxonomy): Bacteria > Pseudomonadati > Pseudomonadota > Gammaproteobacteria > Enterobacterales > Enterobacteriaceae > Leclercia > Leclercia sp. LSNIH3. The sequence continues at coordinate 4,609,499 of NZ_CP026387.1, read as the reverse complement.
TGACGCAGCGCCTGCTTCGCCGCCTGCAAAGCCAGCGGCGAATGGCGTGCCATCAGTGCCGCCTGCTGCAGAGCATATTCCAGGGTTAAGGCTTCGGGATAAACGTCGCTCACCAGCCCTGCCGCCAGTGCCTGACGGGCGGTGATGCTTTCGCCGGTCAACACCATTTTGCTGCTAAGGGATTTCCCGACGCTGCGGATCAGCCGTTGCGTGCCGCCTGCCCCCGGCATAATGCCTAAGGTGATCTCCGGCAGACCGAAGCGGGCGTTTTCTCCGGCGATGACCAGATCGCACAGCAGCGCCAGCTCGCACCCGGCACCCAGCGCGTAACCATTAACCGCGGCTATCAGCGGTTTGTTGAAGGCATTGATCCGCGCCCACAGCTGGGGGCGAATGTCGTTGAGGGTGGCGGCCAGATCTTTTTCGGCCATCTCATTGAGATCGGCCCCGGCGGCAAAGAAACGTTCGTTACCGGCAATCACGCACACTGAAATCTCGCTGTCAGAGGCAGCGGCTTCCAGGGTGGCGGCCAGCTCGCTCAACAGGGCGTTATTCAGCGCATTACGGGCCGCCGGGCGATTCAGGGTCAGGTGCAGCACCCGGCCATGGCGGGTGACAATCAGGTCGCTCATGCCATCCCCTTCGCATCAAAGTCCACCACCACGTCGTGGGTCAGCGGCAGCGCCTGGCAGCTCAGGACGTAACCTGCCGCCAGTTCGTCCGGCTCCAGGCTGTAGTTGGTGGCCATGTCCACTTTGCCGCGCACCACTTTGCATTTGCAGGTGGCGCAAACCCCGCCTTTACAGGCGTAAGGCAGATCGGCCCCCTGACGCAGCGCGGCGTCGAGAATGCTTTCGTCATCGGCGGTGAGGGTGATTTGGCGGTCGCGTCCGTCCTGGCGCACCGTCACTTTCTGCCCCTCGGCCTGGACGGCGTGGGCACGTTTCACCGTGGTGCCTGGGGTGTTAAAACGTTCAAGGTGCAGCGATTTTTCCGGCATCCCCAGCGCTTTCAGCGTCAGTTCGGCTTCATCCATCATCGCCGCCGGGCCGCAGATAAAGGCTTCGTCAAACTGGCTAAAGTCGATGAGGTGTTTTGCCAGGGCCTGCAGTTTTTCGCCGTCGATACGCCCGTGCAGCAGCTCGCTGTCCAGCGTCTCCTGACTAAAGATGTTGACCACCTGCAGGCGGGTCGGATAGCTATCCTTGAGATCGGCCAGCGCCTGGCGGAACATCATGCTCTGGCTGCTGCGGTTGCCGTAAATCAGGGTGAACTGGCTGTGCGGTTCGGTTTTCAGGGTGCTGGAGATGATGGCCAGCATCGGGGTAATGCCGGAACCGGCGGCAATCGCCAGATAGCAGCCTTCCCGCTCGGCCAGCGGCTGATAGCCAAAATGGCCCTGCGGTACCATCACATCCAGCGCCATTCCCTGTTTGATCTCATCCCGGGCATAGCGCGAGAAGCGCCCGCCGTCGATGGCCTTAACCGCCACGCTGATCTCGCCCGGCTGCACGCTGCGGCAGATGGAGTAGCAGCGGCGCAGCTCTTCGCCTGCCAGATGGGCTTTCAGCGTCAGATGCTGGCCCGGACGGAAGCGATACGCCTCCTGCAACGTCTGGGGAACCGCGAAGGTGATGGTCACCGCATCGCGGGTTTCGGGTTCTACTTTTGCCACCGTTAAGGAATGAAACGTTGTCATGGCGACCTCAAATACATTTGAAATAATCGAAGGGTTCGCGGCAGCTGTCGCAGCGATAAAGCGCTTTACAGGCCGTGGAACCAAATTCACTGATCAAAGTGGTGTGGGTGCTGGCACAGCGTGGACAGGTCACCCCGGCAGGCAGATGCGCATGGCAACTGTGTCCGGCTGGTGGGCTGATGCCGTACTGGCGCAGACGCTCACGGGCGTCCGGCGTCATCCAGTCGGTGGTCCACGCCGGATCCAGCTGAATGGCAATGTGAACCGGTGCATAACCATGCGCTGTCAGCGTGTCGCGGATCGCCCCCATCAGATGGTCGGTGGCCGGGCAGCCGGAATAGGTCGGCGTGAAGCCGATCGCCCAGCCTTCACCCTGTGGGGTCACGCTGCGCACCATCCCTAAATCGGTAATGGTCAACACCGGGATCTCCGGGTCCGGGATCTGGCTTAACAAAGACCAGATCTGCGGGACGGCGGCCGGGGCGAGGTCAGCAAAACGTTGCATGGCGATCTCCTGCGTTACCACTGCTGGCCGGGGTAGACGCGCTGCAGATACTGCATCTCTGCCAGCATCGGCCCCAGATGTTCGGTGTGCAGCCCTTTACGACCGCCGCTGCGGTAGGCCGACTCGTCCGGCACGCTCAGCGTTGCCTCGCTCAGCCCGGCAAAGACTTCGGCTTCCCACTCGGCACGCAGGCTTCGTGGATCCACGGCGATACCCTCGGCCACCAGCGCCAGGTCAATCTCATCGGCTTCGAACAGTTCGGCAGTGAAGCGCCACAGGTCGTTAACCGCCTGCTGCATTTTTTGCGTGGAGAGCGCGGTCCCGTTACCCAGACGTTCCAGCCAGCCGCGACTGAAGCGCAGGTGATAGCGTGCTTCTTTAATGGATTTGGCGGCGATGGCGGCCAGCTGCCGATCCTGGCTCTGGGTCAGACGGGTAAACAGCGCCACATGCCAGGCGTCGATAAAGTACTGACGGGCAATGGTGTCGGCGAAGTTGCCGTTCGGCTGCTCCACCAGCAGCAGGTTGCTGAACTGACGTTCATCACGCTGGAAGGCCAGCGTATCTTCGTCGCCCTCGCCTTCCAGTTCGGCGGCATAGGTTAAGAAGTTGCGCGCCTGGCCCAGCAGGTCGAGGCCGATGTTAGCCAGCGCGAGGTCGATCTCCAGCTCCGGGGCGTGGCCACACCAGGCCCCCAGACGCTGGGAGAGCACCAGGCCGTTATCACCCAGGCGCAGAACATAATGCGTTAACGTTTTCATCCCGGACCTCACATGTGCTCGATGCCATCAGGGATGGTGTAGAAAGTGGGATGGCGGTAAACCTTGCTTTCCGCCGGGTCGAAAAACTCACCGCGCTCTTCCGGCTGCGAGGCCACGATTTCGCTCGCCTTCACTACCCAGATGGAGCAGCCTTCGCTGCGGCGGGTGTATGCATCCCGCGCGTTTTCCAGCGCCATGCGATCGTCGGCGGCGTGCAGGCTGCCCACGTGACGGTGGGATAAACCCTGTTTGCTGCGGACGAACACTTCATATAACGGCCAGTAGGTTTTGCTCATCTTGATTCCCCTTACGCGACTTTGCGGGCGTGTTGTTTTTCTGCGTGCGCCAGGGCGGCTTCGCGCACCCACGTCCCCTCTTCCCAGGCTTTATTCTTGGCGGCCAGGCGTTCGTGATTGCAGACACCGCGTCCGTTGATCACCTCATCAAACTCCTGCCAGTCGATCTCGCCAAAACGGTAGTGACCGCTTTCGGCATCAAAGTGCAAATCGGCATCCGGGACGGTCATCCCCAGCATCTCTACCTGCGGTACGGTGTTGTCCACAAAACGCTGACGCAGTTCGTCATTGCCGAAACGTTTGATTTTCCAGGCCAGGCTGCGGGCGCTGTTCGGCGAGTTGTCGTCGTTTGGGCCAAACATCATCAGTGCTGGCCACCAGAAGCGGTTGATGGCGTCCTGCAACATCTGACGCTGGGCTTCACTGCCCTGCGCCAGGGCCATGCAGGCTTCAAAGCCCTGACGCTGGTGGAAGCTCTCTTCTTTACAGATTTTCACCATCGCCCTGGCATAAGGGCCGTAGGAGGTACGGCACAACGCCACCTGGTTAACGATGGCCGCGCCATCCACCAGCCAGCCAATTACGCCGATATCGGCCCAGCTCAGGGTCGGGTAGTTGAAGATGGAGGAGTATTTCATCTTGCCGTCGAGCATCTTCTGGTAGATGTCTTCCCGGGCACAGCCCAGCGTTTCCGCTGCGCTGTAGAGGTAGAGACCGTGCCCGGCTTCATCCTGCACTTTCGCCAGCAGAATGGCCTTGCGGCGCAGCGTCGGGGCGCGCGTGATCCAGTTTCCTTCCGGCAGCATGCCGACAATTTCAGAGTGGGCATGCTGACCAATCTGGCGGATCAGCGTCTTGCGATACGCGTCAGGCATCCAGTCCTGCGGCTCGATGGCCGTCTCTTGCGCGATTCGCTGTTCAAAGCGTTGTTCTTCGGTCACGTCATTACCCTTATGATTCGTTTAACAAGCAAATATCATTCGATCATGAATCACTTCGTTTCTTAAAAGTTACACAAAGGTTAAATATAACCCCAAGGAGTGTTTGTTTATTTTGTGATGTGGCTCGCAAGCCTTTTGCTAAGCCGCCGTTGATAGCGGGAAGCTCGGGGCAGGAATAGTCAGACAAGATCACAATGTTAACAAATCATTAAAACATCACTTGCATTTTATGATTCATAATCAAACTATCTATAGCGATATCACGAACCACCTGGAGAGAAAAATGCAGCAGTTAGCCAGCTTTTTGTCCGGCACCTGGCAGTCTGGCCGGGGCCGTGAGCGCACGATTCAGCACGCCATTAGCGGCGAAGCCCTCTGGCAGGTCACCAGCGAAGGGCTGGATATGGCCGCCGCGCGTCGTTACGCCATTGAGAAAGGCGGCGAATCGCTTCATGCCATGACCTTTATCGAACGTGCCGCCATGTTGAAGGCGGTAGCAAAACATCTGTTGAGCCAGAAAGAGGTGTTTTATGCCCTGTCCGCGCAAACGGGGGCGACCCGCGCCGACAGTTGGGTCGATATCGAAGGGGGGATCGGCACGTTATTCACCTTCGCCAGCCTCGGCAGCCGCGAACTGCCGGACGACACCCTGTGGCCGGAAGATGAACTGATCCCGCTGTCAAAAGAAGGCGGCTTTGCTGCGCGTCACGTCCTGACCTCTAAATCCGGCGTGGCCGTGCACATCAACGCCTTCAACTTCCCCTGCTGGGGGATGCTGGAAAAACTGGCGCCCACCTGGCTTGCCGGGATGCCCGCGATCATTAAACCGGCGACGGCCACCGCGCAGGTGACACAGGCCATGGTCAAAGCGATTGTCGACAGCGGCCTGGTGCCTGAGGGTGCGATCAGCCTCATCTGCGGCGGCGCGGGCGATCTGCTCTACCAACTGGATCATCAGGACGTGGTGACCTTCACCGGTTCCGCCGTTACCGGCCAGATGCTACGCGTCCACCCGAACATCGTGGCAAAATCGATTCCCTTTACCATGGAAGCCGACTCCCTGAACTGCTGCGTGCTGGGTGATGACGTGACGCCAGAGCAGCCAGAATTTGCCCTGTTTATCCGCGAAGTGGTGCGTGAGATGACGGCCAAAGCCGGACAGAAATGTACCGCTATCCGCCGGATTATTGTGCCGCAGGCGCAGGTGGAGGCTGTCAGCCAGGCGCTCATCGCCCGACTGGAAAAAGTGGCATATGGCGATCCGGCTCAGGAAGGCATCAAAATGGGGTCGCTGGTCAATGCTGAACAACGTGCTGACGTGCAGGAGAAAGTGGATGCCTTAGTCACGGCGGGTTGCCAGATCCGTCTCGGCGGTAAAGCTGACCTGAATGCCGCCGGGGCGTTCTTCCCGCCGACGCTGCTGTTCTGCCCGCAGCCGGATGAAACCCCGGCCGTGCATGCCACCGAAGCCTTTGGCCCGGTCGCCACCCTGATGCCGTATCAGAGCCGCGATCATGCGATGGCCCTCGCCCGTGCCGGGGAAGGTAGCCTCGCCGGGACGCTGGTGACGGCCGATCTGCGCCTGGCGCGTCAGTTTATCGCCGGGGCCGCACGCGCGCATGGCCGTATTCAGATCCTTAACGAAGAGTCTGCCAAAGAGTCTACCGGTCACGGCTCCCCACTGCCGCAACTGGTCCACGGTGGCCCGGGCCGCGCAGGGGGCGGCGAAGAGCTGGGCGGCCTGCGGGCGGTGAAACACTATCTGCAACGCACCGCGATCCAGGGCAGCCCGAGCATGCTGGCCGCCATCAGCCAGCAGTGGGTGCGTGGCGCTCAGGTACAGGAGGACCGCGTCCATCCGTTCCGCAAATACTTTGAAGAGTTACAGCCGGGCGACAGCCTGTTGACGCCGCGCCGCACCCTGACCGAGACCGATATCGTTAACTTTGCCTGTCTGAGCGGGGATCATTTCTACGCCCATATGGACAAGATTGGCGCAGCGGAGTCAATTTTTGGCGAGCGCGTGGTGCACGGTTACTTCCTTATTTCCGCTGCGGCCGGGCTGTTCGTCGATGCGGGCGTCGGGCCGGTGATTGCCAATTACGGCATGGAGAACCTGCGCTTTATTGAGCCGGTCAAACCGGGCGATACCATTCAGGTGCGTTTGACCTGTAAGCGCAAGACGCTGAAGAAACAGCGCACGGCGGAAGAGAAACCGACCGGTGTGGTCGAATGGGCGGTGGAGATCTTCAACCAGCATCAGCAGCCGGTGGCCCTCTACTCCATCCTGACCCTCGTCTCACGTCAACACGGGGATTTTGACGCCTGATCCCTCTCCCTCCGGGTAACGTCGCGCACGTTACCCGGCTTCTGGCACATCTGACAAAACATCTGGCAAATGCAGGCAAACGGTACGCACAGCGTTGTTGCTATGTTGGCAATGAATAAACCGCGCGCAGAACAGCGGTCCCGAGTGGATAACAACACATACAACAGAGGTTAATCATGGGAAGCTCCTTACTCTTTTCACCACGTAAAACGGTGCTGGCGTTGGCCGTTGCTTGTCTCTTTTCAGGCCAGGCGCTGGCGCACGGAAGCGCAGCGCATATTGTCGAGCTGGATAAAACCCTGACCGAGTTTGGTGCTGATGTGAAATGGGACGACTACGCCCAGATCTACACCATCAGCAAAGATGGGGCCTTCATCAAAGTGAAGCCGGGCGCGACCACTGCCATCGTCAACGGCAAACCGCTGACCTTGCAGGTGCCGGTAGTGATAAAAGATAACAAGGCCTGGATCTCCGATACCTTTGTTAACGATGTGTTTCAGTCCGGCCTCGACCAGACCTTCCAGGTGGAAAAGACTCCGCATCCCCTGAATGCGCTATCCGCAGATGAAATTAAACAGGCCGTCGAGATTGTGAAAGCCTCGCCGGACTTTAAACCGAATACCCGCTTTACCCAGATTGCGCTGGCTGAGCCGCAAAAAGCCAAAGTGTGGGATTTTGTGCTGAATGGCACGGCGGTGGATGCGCCGCGTCAGGCGAATATCACCATGCTGGACGGTAAATTTGTTATCGAAGCGCTGGTGGATTTGCAGGATAAGAAGATCCTGCACTGGGAGCCGATCAAAGATGCCCACGGCATGGTGCTGCTGGATGACTTTATGGCGGTGCAGAAGATCGTCACCGGCAGCCAGGAGTATGCCGACGCGTTGAAAAAACGCGGTATCAATGACCCGAGCAAAGTGATGACCACCCCGCTGACGGTCGGCTACTTTGACGGCAAAGATGGCCTGAAACAGGAAGATCGCCTGCTGAAAGTGGTGAGCTATCTGGATACCGGGGACGGTAACTACTGGGCGCACCCGATTGAAAACCTGGTGGCGGTGGTTGACCTGATCGAGAAGAAAATCGTCAAAATCGAAGAAGGTGCGATCGTTCCGGTGCCGATGCAATCGCGTCCTTATGATGGCCGCGACCGCGAACCGGTCGCCCATAAGCCACTGGATATTACGGAGCCGGAAGGCAAGAACTACACCATCACCGGCAATATGATCCACTGGCAAAACTGGGACTTCCACCTGAGCCTCGACTCACGCGTCGGGCCTGTTATCTCCACCGTCACCTTCAACGATAACGGTAAAAAACGTCAGGTGATGTACGAGGGATCGCTGGGAGGAATGATCGTTCCTTACGGTGACCCGGACGTGGGCTGGTACTTCAAGGCCTATCTTGACTCTGGCGACTACGGCATGGGGACCCTTACTTCACCGCTGGTGCGCGGCAAAGATGTGCCATCCAACGCCGTGCTGCTGAATCAGACCATCCCGGACTACACCGGTGCGCCTATGGAGATCCCGCGAGCCATCGCAATCTTCGAACGCTACGCCGGGCCGGAGTATAAACACCAGGAGATGAATCAGCCGAACGTCAGCACCGAGCGTCGGGAGCTGGTGGTGCGCTGGATCAGTACCGTAGGGAACTACGACTACATCTTCGACTGGGTGTTCCACGAAAACGGCACCATCGGCATTGATGCCGGGGCGACCGGTATCGAAGCGGTGAAAGGTGTGATGGCGAAAACCATGCACGACCCGAGCGCGAAAGACGATACAAAATACGGCACGCTGATTGACCACAACATCGTCGGCACGACCCACCAGCATATTTATAACTTCCGTCTGGATCTGGACGTGGATGGCACCAACAACAGCCTGGTGGCGATGGACCCGGAAGTGAAGCCGAATACCGCAGGCGGCCCGCGGACCAGTACCCTGCAGATCAACCAGTACAACATTGATTCTGAGCAGCAGGCCGCGCAGAAATTTGACCCGGGCACCATTCGTCTGCTGAGCAACACCAGCAAAGAGAACCGCATGGGCAACCCAGTCTCCTACCAGATCATCCCTTATGCAGGCGGTACGCACCCGGTGGCGACCGGCGCCAAATTTGCCCCGGACGAGTGGATCTATCATCGCCTGAGCTTTATGGATAAACAGCTGTGGGTGACCCGCTACCATCCAAACGAGATGTACCCGGAAGGCAAATTCCCGAACCGCTCCGCCCAGGATAAGGGGCTGGGCCAGTTCAGCAAGGATAATGAATCGCTGGATAACCAGGATGACGTCGTGTGGATGACCACGGGGACTACGCACGTGGCCCGTGCGGAGGAGTGGCCAATCATGCCGACCGAGTGGGTGCATACCCTGCTTAAACCCTGGAACTTCTTCGATGAAACGCCGTCGTTGGGTAAGAAGAAAGAGGCGCAGTAAGCGTTAAAACGCCGGGCAGATTACCCTGATGCCAGTCAGTTAAGCCCGGCAGATTACCTTAATGCCAGTCAGTTAAGCCCGGCGGATTGTTCCGTTCACCTCAGGTTCAGCAGAACATGGCATTACACAACCCGTGAACGTGACAAGGGGGGCCGCCGGGCCCCCCTTGTCAATCCCCGCGGCCCCGCAATGAAACCGGTGCTTCGCACTGCGCTCACCTCCCGACCGGCTGCCTGCGGTCGGCTCAACTCGACATCCTGTCTCGATTCGCCTCTGGCCGCCATCCCTGGCGTCCAGCTCTTGTCATCCGGTCTCCGGTTCGCCGGTTTCAGCGGGGACTCAACACCGGTGCCACATTCAGGCGACTGAGAAGCATGAGGGGGAAGAGTCCGGCTGAAAATCGCCGAAGCGTTGACCGCAGCGGAAGGGGCATAAAGCAGAGGTATTTTAGTGAATGGAACTCTTCCACTTCAGTCATTGAGAAATACCGAAGCGTTTAACTGTCTGGCATCAGGGCAGATGCCCGGCTTATTTGTGCCTGTGCGGTTTGCATTGTCGGGTGGCGGCTAACAACGGGCATTGTGCGGCCTGATGCCCTCACCCCGGCCCTCTCCCACAGGGAGAGGGTGCAAACCACACCGCGCACAGTCTGTTCCCTCTTCCACAAGGAGAGGGAGAAAACCACACCGCGCACAATCTGTCCCCTCTTCCACAAGGAGAGGGAGAAAACCACACCGCACACGGTCTGTTCCCTCTTCCACAAGGAGAGGGAGAAAACCACACCGCGCACAATCTGTCCCCTCTTCCACAAGGAGAGGGAGAAAACCACACCGCACACAGTCTGTTCCCTCTTCCACAAGGAGAGGGAGAAAACCACACCGCGCACGGTCTGTTCCCTCTTCTACAAGGAGAGGGAGAAAACCACACCGCGCACGGTCTGTTCCCTCTTCCACAAGGAGAGGGAGAAAACCACACCGCGCACGGTCTGTCCCCTCTCCCCTTTGGGGAGAGGGTTAGGGTGAGGGGAAATCGCTGCGGCCTGATACCCTCGCCCCGGTCTTCTCCCATGGGCAGAGAGTGCAAAAACTAAAAACGGTCACCTCGGTGACCGTTTTGCTTTTACCTAATACCGCACGCATACCGACTTGGTTTCACACCAGCCATCCAGCCAGTCCGGGCCGAAATCGCGGCCGGTGCCGGACTGCTTCATGCCGCCGAACGGCAGGTTGGCGTCGATCAGGGTATGGCTGTTGACCCACACGGTGCCGGCCTGCAGGCGATCGGTGTACTCCAGGGCCTGGCTGATGTTTTGCGTCCAGACGCTGGCGGTCAGGCCGTATTCGGTGTCGTTCGCCAGGCGCAGCGCCTCTTCACCGTCGGCGACGCGCACCAGGTTCACCACTGGACCAAACACCTCTTCGCGGGTCAGGCGCAGACTGGCATCCGGGTTGACTACCAGCGTTGGCGAAAAGTAGTAACCCTCGCCGTTCGGGCCTTGATTACCGGTGATAAGCTCAGCCTGACGTGACTGCGCCTCGTCGAGGAAGGTCTGCACTTTGTCACAGTGGGCGCGGGACACCAGCGGGTTAATGTGCGCCTCCTGGGACATGCCCGGGCCGACGCTCAGGGATTTCACCGCCTGCTCAAAACCACTGACCACAGTATCAAACAACGGGGCTTCGATATAAATCCGCGAGCTTGCCGCACAGACCTGGCCCTGGTTCAGGAAGCTGCCGGTCATCAGTCCTTCAACAACCCACGATGGATCGGCGTCTTTCAGAACGATAGCCGGGTTTTTACCCCCCAGTTCCAGAGTCACGCCCATCAGCCGATCGGCCGCCGCGCGTGCAATCTGTTTGCCAGTGGCGGTCGAGCCGGTAAAGCTCACTTTAGCGATATGCGGATGGTTGGTCAGGGCGGCACCACACACGGCACCGCTGCCGGTCACCACGTTAAAGACACCGTCCGGGATCCCGGCCTCACTTGCCAGTTCCGCCACGCGCAGCAGGGTCAGTGGCGTGGTTTCAGAAGGTTTGATAACGATAGAACAGCCTGCCGCCAGGGCGGGCATTACTTTCCACATGCCGATCAGCAGCGGGAAGTTCCACGGCACGATCCCGGCCACCACGCCAATAGGCTCTTTACGGGTCCACGCCTGATAGCGGGCGCCCTGCGGCATCGGAATGGAAAGATCCAGCGTCTTGCCCGAAATTTTCGTCGTCAGCCCGGCGGTGTAGCGCATCCAGTTAAGGGTGCAGCCCACTTCAAAGGCGCGGGAGATGTTAATGGATTTACCCTGCTCCAGCGTTTCGAGCTGGGCCAGTTCTTCGGTGTGCTGCTCCACCAGATCGGCAAAACGCAGCAGAATACGTTCACGTTCCGCAGGCAGTTTGCCCGACCAGCTGCGGGCGACAAAGGCGCGCCAGCCGGACATCACCGCGCGATCCACATCCTGCGCGCTGGCATCGGCCGTCGAGGCAATCACCTGGCCAGTGGCCGGGTTAAAAATCTCCAGACGCTTCTCGCTGTCGGAGGCGGACTGGCGTCCTTCAATCCAGAGGCCATGCTGGCGATCCAGAAATTGCTGCACGCTGTGCAGTACGGCGACCTGTGTATCAGACATAGCGATTCCTTATTATTCGCAGGGTGTCAACGCAGTCTAAGATGGCTTTGCAGATTGCGCTTTTATCTCTGTGACATTCGCTTTGTCGGCTGTGACAGGCACCGCAAAACGCGACAATACCGCCGTTTCGCTCTGTCGTGCAGCGCAGTTCTTGCCTATATTTCGCCCCATGTCACGGGTAATTCGAAACATAAATGCAACAATGTTTAAACATTGACGACGTAGCGGGTATGACATGCGTGCAAATGAACAGGACAAATACCAGCGGTGGCTGGCGCAGATTAACCAGGTTTGCGGCAGTTTTGCCGCCCGGCCCATGACCGGCGAATTTTATGGCGAGCTGGACGCGACCTGGACCGGCAACCTGAAACTCAGCACCGTTACCGCGGGCGGCGTGAACCTGTTTCGCACCCGTCAGGAGATCAAAAACAGCAACGATGCCTGGTTCTATACCGTGTTTCAGCTGGAAGGCGAAGCGGGGCTGGAGCAGGACGACCGGCAGATTGTGCTGAACGCGGGGGACATCACGCTGATTGACGCCTCCCGCCCCTGCTCGATCTACTGGCCGGAAAAATCACGTCAGATCTCGCTCCTGCTGCCGCGTCAGATCCTTGAGCAACACTTTCGTTTTCAGGAAGTCAGCTGCGCGCAGAAACTCTCCCACAGCCTGCCTACCGTCCAGCTCAGCTACCGTCTGCTGCAGGACAGCATGAACAACCCGGCATTAAGCGAAACCGAAAGCGAAGCCGCGCTGGAGGCGATGGTCTGCCTGTTGCGCCCGGTGTTGCAGCAGCGGGAAAGCGTACAGCCGCGCAAGGCGCGTCAGTTCACTAACGTGCTGACCCTGATTGACGATCATATTCAGGCCGAACACCTGCGCCCGGAGTGGATCGCCTCGGAGTGTGGCATGTCAGTGCGGAGTCTGTACCGGATGTTTGCCGAGAAGGGGCTGGTGGTGGCGCAGTACATCAAAAATCGTCGTCTGGATCTCTGTGCGCAGATGCTGCGCAGCACCCGCGACGACGAAAAGCTGGCGGGCATTGGTTACAGCTGGGGATTTACCGATCACAGTCACTTCTCCACGGCTTTTAAGCAGCGTTTTGGGGTTTCGCCGGGCGAATACCGTAAACGCCACCGCTGATCATTTCTGCATCCACTTGCCGTTGATCCCCTGGACATATTCGCCGGGGTTAGCGCGCGCCACCAGCTTTGTCCCGGCCATTTTTGCCACTTCATCCACCGGAATGTTATTGCTGTCGGCAAGCTGCTGATAGCTGTCGGTGCGGGCTTTATTGATCTGCTCCACCAGCGCCAGGGTTTCGCGATCATGACTGCGCGGCGCAATATAACCGCTCAGGGTTTCACCGACCCGACCGGCACTGCGGGCCTCGTTGAGGGTCAACGCCAGCGCGGGTGCGCACAGCCCCAGCGTCAATATCATCAGCGGGATAAGTTTTCTCATGGCAGCCTCAGAACAAATCGCTGCGTGATTTCAGCAGCGTCTCTACGTCTTTATCCACTTTGATATGGATTTCATGTTCAATTTTGACGTTCATGTTGATGGTGATCGGCTCTTTCGACGCCGCCACTTCGATCCTCGGCGTACAGCCTGTAAGCGTCAGGATCACAATCGCGGTGAACCCACCGGCCAGCTTTTTCATGGTTGTTCCTTACATTCCTTGCCTGTCGGGCAGCGGTTATCCGGTAATGCTGCGTGTTGCTCCAGCCAGGTCTGCAGATTGTCGCCAAAACGCAGGCTGCGCCAGAGGGTAAACAGGTTCTCCTGATGGGTATAGTTGAGGTTGACGGCCTGAGTCTGGCCCTCGACGCGGCTGGCGCCGCGGAGTGTCGACGCCAGGGTTAATTCACCCAGGTTATCTAAATTGAGTTTCGTCCACGACTGCGAAATTTCCATATAGCGAAGCCAGTTAATCGCCCCTGCCGCACTGTTATCTTCGACCAGCGCATCGGCCGTGTCTTTGTCGAGACGCAGGGTCATCGGCCCTGAATTCGTCAGCCAGCCATCTTTGATGATCCATTTATTGTTGTCCAGCCAGAACGGCAGCGCCCCGCTGAACGGCCCGGACATAGCGAACTGTTTCGGATTAATTGCGCTGATCAGCTCGCTGGAGGAGATGTTATTCACCCGCAGCAGCGCCGCATCGTGCTGCGGCATGCGCAGCTGCTGCATGGTCACTTTGCCGCCCAGCAGATCCACGCTCACGTCGGTGAGCAGCAGCGGATTCGCCTCGCTCCAGGGGTAGTCGCCCTGCAGGTCGGCGGTGATGTTGCGGGCCGTAAATTGATTGATCACTTCGCCGATGCGCAGCGTCACCGGGCCATGGGTGCCCAGCGACCAGGTGCCCTGGCTGAAGCGGAACGGTAAGACGAAATCAATACCATTGATTTTGTTGTCCGGCATCCAGACGCTGCCACTTTTTACCACGCCATGCCCACCGGCCTCAAAGCCCTGGTCGGCCGCTGCGGAGAAGGCGACCTGAGCATACAGATCCCCTTCGCGGAGGGTCATTTTCCAGTCCGGCGGGATCAGCGGCTGGAACACGGTCAGGGACTGCTTCGGCCACCAGGCCTGGCCACGCAGCCGCTCCCCATCCCAGCGTCCGTTCAACTGCACCGGGCCAATCGCTTCGGCATTAAGGGTGCCTTTAAACCGGAACAGGGTCGGATCGCTGCCATCAACACTGAATTTGACCGTCGAGGGGGGCAGTACGCTGCCGCCGGTGAAGGTGGTTTCCCCGGCCTCAAAGGATAATGCGCCGCTAAAGTGTGGCCGGGCGGGATCGCGCTGCCAGCGGATCGGGCTTTCCAGCACCATACGCGGTGCGCTGGCGTGCAGGGTGCCGTACTTCAGTTGGTCAAACCCGGTTGAGAGTTCGCTAAGCTCAATCACGCTGTCACGCCACTCCCCTCTCCCTGCCACGTCCCAGCGGGCCTGCATTGGGGTGAAGTTGCCCTCTCCCCAGTAGCGCCACTGCCATAACCCGCTGTCCGGCAGGAAGTCACTGGCCCGGCCGTCAAGATGCAGGGTGAAATCCCCCATCTCCCGTTCATGGGCGCGAAGAATGGCCTGCAGGCGACCATCAATACCCTTACGGGTCAGCACCACCCCGGCCAGCGGCCAGCGCACCTCGTCAATATTGAGGGAGTCGATGATTCGGCCCCGGGAGCGCAGCAGCGCCCCTGGTGCAAAGGCCAGCCGTGGCTCGGCCAGACTCCCGGTCAGCATAGCGGGCAATCCAACATAGAAAATGAGATCGTTCTGCTTGGCAACGCCGGTGAGCTGCAGCGGCATGGCGCTGTTGTCCATGCTCAGCTTGCCGGGGCCAAAGGTGAGTACCGCGTTGCCTTTCCCGGCATCGCCCTGGGTCAGAACGTTCATTCGCCCACTGACGACGGCGTTCTCCGTGCCCTGTTGCCAGTTGTCGATCTTCAGCCCCAGGCGGCCGCTCAGGGGAATACCGGCCTGGTCCCAGCGCCAGCGTCCGTCGCTGATGGTCAGCTGGTCAGGGGTGATCTGCCAGGGAAGATCTAACAACGGCTCGCCGCTCTCCCGCTCAACCATCACCAGCTGGCCCTGATTGTCCTGCCACGCCAGATCGGCATCCACCAGCGACGTAAGCTGCGGCACCGAGAAGGTCGTTTCCGCATGCCCTTGCACCGGCAGGCCGTCCGGCACCAGCGGCAGGGTAAATTCCCCTACCAGCGTCACCGGCTGTGGGTTGTCGGGCAGATGCAGCGTGACGTCGCTGACGGTCAGGGAACGTCCCCGGAGGGTGCCGCGCAGGCTGAACTGATCCCCGTGGTAAGTAATGTCCTGTCGCGACGGCGTCAGCGAGGCGGTTAATTTTCCCTGCCACTGCTGCCAGGGGGAAAGCGTCAGGCGGTCGATGGTCAGCCAGGTATTGGGCAGCAGCGACTGCCATTCAGCCAGGGTTTTTGGTGCGGTTGGCGTGGACTCGCTCGCAGGGATTTTACTCAGGCATGCGCTGTTGAGATCCAGCGCGGCGATGTCGATTTTCCAGCGACTCGGGTGGCTGAGGGTGGCGTTTTCAATGCGGGCGATTTCGCAGTCTTCGACCAGGTAGCGCAGATCGGCAATCACCAGGGCGTTGCGGGTCAGGCGTGGGCTTTTTTCAAACGCGATCCGGGTGCCGGCAGGCAGCCAGATGCCAGCAAGCGTGGGAACCCACTGCGCAAGGGTCAGCAGCAGCGTCAACGGTAAAAGAATGATCAGCAGCAGCAGTGCGATCGCGGCTTTGTATTTACCCCTCATGGGCAGTTAATATCCTGATTTAGCGAAAAAATTAGCCGACAGTACCGAATAGTGTGGCATGTTTCGTCAGGCAGGTGAAGCGAAGGCCTGTTTAAGGATAGATGCGATCACCCTGAATGTGAGCGTTTTTACGCTTTGCGCCTGCCGGTTCAGGACCACAAAAAAACCGCCCGGAGGCGGTTTAGAAAAGGCTTTCTCACGCTATTTTCTGATCACGTCAGGGTCATCAGGATCCAGCGGGTCATTGACATCAGGGATGTCATCATCAGTCAGGGGATCATCTTCACCAGGAAGCGGATCGCTACTGCCAGGAAGCGGTTCATCATCAGGAACAGGATCAATATAATCTGGACGATCAGCCATAAAGCCTCCGTCAAACGCTGTTATGAGAGGTTATTTCGATTTACCCGGTTTCTGTTTGGTCTGCTCATCTTGATTCTTTTGCGGCTGCTTAGGTTGTTCTTTAGAGACATGTTGGACGGTGGATTTCATTTTGAAAACTCCGAGGTTAGATGCAGCAAGTCGCCACCCTAAAACTATAAGTTACGCTTATAGTTATTTCGAGCGGGGCGGCAGGAAATTCTGTTTATCGCCTTGTTTTGAAGAGGATTATTTGATCATGCCGGGCCTGCTCTCCCCCTCTCACCGGCAGGCAGCGGAGTGGCGCTACACAAAAAAGCGCGTCAGGTTAAAGAACATAGGGTTATTGTGTCGGGATGTTGTAAAATTATTATCAGAACTTATTGAATTCAATAATATTTTAAAATTTGTATGATTATTTTAATCATGGTAACGTAGTTCCAAAACCACTGGAGAAAGTCTTATGAAACTCGCGGTATATAGCACAAAGCAGTACGACAAAAAGTATCTGCAACATGTTAACGAGGGATATGGATTCGAACTTGAATTTTTCGACTTTCTGCTTAACGAAAAAACAGCGAAAACCGCGCATGGGTTCGATGCGGTCTGTATTTTTGTTAACGATGACGGCAGTCGTCCAGTGCTGGAAGAGTTAAAAAAACAGGGCGTGAAGTATATCGCGCTGCGCTGCGCGGGCTTTAACAATGTCGATCTCGACGCGGCTAAAGAGCTGGGTCTGCAGGTAGTACGCGTTCCGGCCTACTCACCGGAAGCGGTGGCGGAACATGCTATTGGCATGATGATGTCCTTGAACCGCCGTATTCATCGCGCTTATCAACGTACCCGTGATGCGAACTTCTCGCTGGAAGGCCTAACCGGTTTCACCATGTACGGTAAAACCGCCGGGGTGATCGGCACCGGTAAAATTGGGGTCGCGGCGCTGCGGATCCTGAAAGGCTTTGGTATGCGTCTGCTGGCGTTTGACCCCTATCCGAGCGCTGCCGCACTGGAGATGGGCGTGGAGTATGTGGACCTGCCGACGCTGTATGCCGAGTCAGACGTTATCTCTCTGCACTGCCCGCTTACCGCAGACAATTACCATCTGCTGAACCAGAGCGCATTTGACCAGATGAAAGATGGCGTGATGATCATCAACACCAGCCGCGGTGGCCTGGTGGACTCTCAGGCCGCCATTGAAGCACTGAAAACGCAAAAAATCGGCGCGCTTGGGATGGACGTCTACGAGAACGAACGCGATCTGTTCTTTGAAGATAAGTCTAACGACGTGATTCAGGATGACGTGTTCCGTCGCCTCTCGGCCTGCCACAACGTATTGTTTACCGGGCATCAGGCATTTTTGACCGCCGAGGCGCTGATCAGCATTTCGGAAACCACGCTGGGCAACCTGAGCCAGCTGGAGAAAGGTGAAGCAAGTCCGAACGCGCTATAAACGCATAAACGCCAGGGGAACGGAGCCCATACTTTAGCCGTATGTTCCCCCTTACCTTAACCCTCTCCCCCTGGGGAGAGGGATAAGCATCCCACCCGGTTTTCAGATTATCCCGCAAGACAATCCCCGCCAGCGCAATACACTATGCATTAGCTATTTATGAAGTGAATATATTGAGATGAACCATGAAAACGCTCGTCGCAGTAACACTCCTGAGCATGGCGCTGGCAGGCTGTGTCAATCCAGGAAAAGCCTCCGTGCAGGAAGAACAGCTTCAGCAGCACCGCTTTGTGCTGCAAAGCATTGACGGCACCGCCATCAACCCGACCACTACGCCGCCGGAAATCGCCTTTGGTGAAGACCTGGCAGTATCAGGTGTGATGTGTAACCGCTTCAGCGGCCAGGGCAAGCTGTCGGACGGCGAGCTGAAGGTGAAAGCGCTCGCCATGACGCGCAAACTGTGCGCCGAGCCGCAGCTCAATGACCTGGACCACGCGATCGGCACGATGCTACGCAACGGCACCCAGGTCGATCTGACGGAAGACGTGTTAACCCTGGCTACGGCAGAGACGACGCTGGTCTTTAAACGCGCAGAGTAATCAGTAAGACCCGCAGGATCCTACGGCAAGCGACTGTTCACTGCAGCGTTTGCCGTTAGGCAGCGCACACATGCCGATGGCCGAACCATCCAGCTGACGCGCAACGGACAGCGCCCCGCCAACCATAGCGCAATTTGCCTGCCCGGAACTGGACATTGCCGCCTTCAGACCCGGCGCCACGTGCGCGGCGGTGGCCTGCTGAACAGGTTCATTGCTGCAGGCCGACAGTAACAAAGCGGCACACCCTACCCAAAATGCTGCGCGCATAATCTCTCCCCATGTTGAATTGCAAAACCTATGCATAATAGGCACCCCACGCCCTGCCGTCGAGAGCCGAAGCGCGGTTTTCTGCGCTGTCAACGAAATTGCAGACCAGTTTCAGGCAAAAGTTTGATCAAACCATTGATGGCATTAATAAGCAGGACACAAAAGCGAAAATCGTTTCAGCGGGCCTTTGCTAAAATAAAAAGATAATTACAGGACTCGCCGATGTGTCACGGGTCCCTCTTTTTTTGCGCAATGTAAGGGTGTCATATGCAAACTATTGACGGGAATGGCGCAGTTGCGTCCGTCGCGTTTCGCACCAGTGAAGTGATCGCCATCTATCCCATTACGCCCAGCTCAACGATGGCTGAACAGGCCGATGCCTGGGCCGGGAATGGGCTGAAGAACGTCTGGGGAGATGTCCCTCGCGTGGTCGAAATGCAGTCTGAAGCCGGAGCGATTGCTACCGTCCACGGCGCGCTGCAGACCGGGGCGCTGTCCACCTCCTTTACGTCATCGCAGGGGCTGCTGCTGATGATCCCGACGCTGTACAAGCTGGCAGGACAGCTCACGCCCTTCGTCCTCCACGTCGCGGCGCGCACCATCGCCACCCACGCGCTGTCAATTTTTGGCGATCACTCTGACGTGATGGCCGTGCGCCAGACCGGCTGCGCCCTGCTCTGTTCCGGCAGCGTGCAAGAGGCGCAGGATTTCGCCCTCATCTCCCACATGGCGACGCTGAAAAGCCGGGTGCCCTTTATTCACTTCTTCGATGGGTTCCGCACCTCCCACGAAATCAACAAGATTGTGTCGATTTCCGATGACACCATCCGCAATTTGCTCCCGCAGGCCGAGATTGACGCCCACCGCGCCCGCGCGCTGAACCCGGAGCATCCGGTGATCCGCGGCACCTCCGCCAACCCCGATACCTATTTCCAGTCCCGCGAGGCCACTAACCCGTGGTACAACGCGGTTTATGACCATGTGGATCAGGCGATGGCCGATTTTGCCGCCGCTACCGGACGCGAGTACAAACCGTTCGAGTATTATGGCCATCCGCAGGCGGAGCGCGTGATTGTGATCATGGGTTCCGCGATTGGCACCTGTGAAGAGGTGGTAGATGAACTGCTGAGCCGGGGCGAAAAAGTGGGTGTGCTGAAAGTCCGCCTCTATCGCCCGTTCTCCGCGAAACACCTGCTGGCGGTATTGCCAGAGAGTGCGCGGACGGTAGCGGTGCTGGATCGTACCAAAGAGCCGGGCGCGCATGCCGAGCCGCTTTATCTGGATGTGATGACCGCCCTGGCCGAAGCCTTTAACAACGGCGAGCGCGAGACGCTGCCGCGGGTCATTGGCGGGCGTTATGGCCTGTCGTCAAAAGAGTTTGGCCCGGAGTGCGTGCTGGCCATCTTCAACGAACTGAGCGCCGGGAAGCCGAAGCCGCGCTTCACCGTTGGCATCTATGACGATGTGACCAATCTGTCCCTGACGCTGCCGGAAAATACCCTGCCATCCACCGCGAAACTGGAGGCGCTGTTTTATGGTCTGGGCAGCGACGGCAGCGTGTCGGCCACCAAGAACAACATCAAGATTATCGGTAATTCAACCCCGTGGTATGCCCAGGGCTATTTCGTCTATGACTCGAAGAAAGCCGGTGGTCTGACGGTCTCTCACCTGCGTGTCAGCGAGCAACCGATCCGCTCAGCGTACCTGGTGTCGCAGGCCGATTTCGTCGGTTGCCACCAGCTGCAGTTTATCGACAAATACCAGATGGCCGAGCGCCTGAAGCCGGGGGGCATTTTCCTGCTTAACACCCCGTACAGCGTCGATGAAGTCTGGGGGCGGCTGCCGCAGGAAGTGCAGGCGGTGCTGAACCAGAAAAAGGCGAAATTCTATATCGTTAATGCGGCGAAAATTGCCCGCGAATGTGGCCTAGCGGCGCGTATCAACACCGTCATGCAGATGGCGTTTTTCCACCTGACGAAAATCCTGCCGGGTGACAGCGCCCTGATGGAACTCCAGGGGGCGATCGCCAAAAGCTATAACAGCAAAGGCCAGGAGCTGGTGGAGCGCAACTGGCAGGCGCTGGCGCTGGCGCGGGAATCGCTGGCGGAGGTGCCGTTGCAGCCGGTTGATGCCCACAGCCCGAACCGCCCACCGGTGGTCTCCGACGCTGCCCCGGACTTTGTCAAAACCGTTACCGCTGCGATGCTGGCGGGCCTGGGTGATGCCCTGCCTGTCTCTGCCCTGCCGCCGGACGGTACCTGGCCTATGGGTACCACTCGCTGGGAAAAACGCAATATCGCTGAAGCGATCCCGATCTGGAAAGAGGAGCTGTGTACCCAGTGTAACCACTGCGTGGCGGCCTGCCCGCACTCGGCGATCCGCGCTAAAGTGGTCTCTCCTGAAGCGATGGAGCATGCCCCGGCCAGCCTGCACTCGCTGGACGTAAAATCCCGGGACATGCGCGGCCAGAAATATGTCCTGCAGGTGGCCCCGGAAGATTGCACCGGATGTAATCTGTGCGTTGAAGTCTGCCCGGCGAAAGATCGCCAGAACCCGGAGATCAAGGCCATCAATATGATGTCGCGCCTTGAGCATGTGGAAGAGGAGAAAGTGAATTACGACTTCTTCCTCGACCTGCCGGAAATCGATCGCAACAGCCTCGAGCGTATTGATATCCGTACCTCGCAGCTGATCACCCCGTTGTTCGAATACTCTGGCGCCTGTTCCGGCTGCGGCGAAACGCCATATATCAAGCTGCTGACCCAGCTGTATGGCGACCGGATGCTGATCGCTAACGCCACTGGCTGTTCGTCGATCTATGGCGGCAACCTGCCATCCACACCTTACACCACCGATGCCAATGGCCGCGGGCCAGCATGGGCGAACTCGCTGTTTGAAGATAACGCCGAGTTTGGTCTGGGCTTCCGCCTGACGGTCGATCAGCACCGTGTGCGCGTGATGCGACTGCTGGAACAGTTTGCCGACCGGATCCCGGCTGAGCTGAATAGCGCCCTGCACAGCGAGGCGACACCTGACGTACGTCGCCAGCAGGTGGCGGAACTGCGCCAGCATCTGACGGGTGTGGAAGGGGCAGAACAGCTGTTAACCGATGCCGATGCTCTGGTCGAGAAATCGATCTGGTTGATTGGCGGTGACGGCTGGGCCTATGACATTGGCTTTGGCGGGCTGGATCATGTTCTCAGCCTGACCGAGAACGTCAATATTCTGGTGCTGGATACCCAGTGTTACTCCAACACCGGCGGCCAGGCGTCAAAAGCCACTCCGCTGGGGGCGGTAACCAAATTTGGCGAGCACGGTAAACGTAAGGCGCGCAAAGATTTGGGCGTCAGCATGATGATGTACGGTCATGTGTATGTGGCGCAGATCTCGCTAGGGGCGCAGCTCAACCAGACCGTGAAAGCGATTCAGGAGGCAGAAGCTTATCCTGGCCCATCGCTGATTATCGCCTACAGCCCTTGCGAGGAGCATGGCTACGATCTGGCGCTGAGTCACGATCAGATGCGCCAGCTGACGGCCACCGGCTTCTGGCCGCTGTACCGCTTCGACCCGCGTCGTGCCGATGAGGGTAAACTGCCGCTGGCGCTGGACTCCCGACCACCGTCAGATGCGCTGGCAGAAACGTTGATGCAGGAGCAACGCTTCCGCCGCCTCAACGCCCAACAGCCTGAAGTGGCCGAGCAGCTGTGGAAAGATGCTGCGGCCGATCTGCAAAAACGCTACGACTTCCTGGCGCAGTTAGCCGGAAAAGCCGAAAAAACGGCCAGCGAATAACCTATTACAGCCCGGCATGTCCGGGCTTTTTATTGGCTATAAAAAAACCCGCCAGTAATGTACTGGCGGGCGATCCTGTTTAGCAATAAATAACAGATGTGAATCTGAACGTATTTATTAAATAAATGGATAAAAATACTGCAGGCATATAACAGGCCTGAGTTTACTGAGTTTATCGGCAAATGAGTAATTTTTGTTTTATATACTTTTGATTAATTCATTCACTGAACTTATGACTGTTTCACTGGCAGTAAATACTTGAGATTCCACTTAATTGGTAACAATTATGTTTTATCTCTGGAAGGAAGAGTGATTTAGCATGTGACCACTTTCCAAAGCAGAAAGTTCCACGGAAAGTTTAAAAATATTAAATATAAAAACAGCATAAGGAATAGTCACAATGCAAAGAAAAGTACTGGCTCTGATGATCCCTGCGCTTTTAATGGCAGGCGCAGCACATGCCGCTGAAATTTATAATAAAGACGGCAACAAATTAGATCTCTACGGTAAAGTTGACGGTCTGCACTATTTCTCCGACGACAGCGGTGCTGACGGCGACCAGACTTATGTCCGTCTCGGCTTTAAAGGCGAAACCCAAATTAACGATATGCTCACCGGTTACGGCCAGTGGGAATATAACATCCAGGCTAACAACACCGAAGGTTCTGACAATCAGTCCTGGACACGTCTGGCGTTTGCCGGTCTGAAATTTAACCAGTACGGCTCCTTCGATTATGGCCGTAACTACGGCGTTCTGTACGACGTGGAAGGCTGGACCGATATGCTGCCAGAATTCGGCGGTGACTCTTACAGCAAAGCGGATAACTTTATGACCGGCCGTGCGAACGGTGTGGCGACCTACCGCAACGCTGATTTCTTTGGCATGGTCGAAGGCCTGAACTTCGCCCTGCAGTATCAGGGTAACAACGAAGGCAGCGGTAACGGTAACGAAGGCACCAATAACGGCCGTGACGTGCGTCATGAGAACGGCGACGGCTTCGGCATCTCCACGTCTTACGACTTTGGTATGGGCATCAGCGCAGCCGCCGCCTACGCTTCTTCTGACCGTACTAACGCGCAGATTAACGAAACCAGCGCAGGCGGCGACAAAGCAGACGACTGGACCACCGGTCTTAAATATGACGCCAACAACATTTACCTGGCGGCCATGTACTCCGAAACCCGTAACATGACCCCATACGGCGACCATGATTATGCGGTGGCGAACAAAACCCAAAACGTTGAAATGACGGCTCAGTACCAGTTTGATTCAGGTCTGCGCCCGGTGGTCTCTTACCTGCAATCTAAAGGTAAAGACCTGGGCAACGGTCAGGATGATAAGGATCTGGTTAAATATGCTGAAGTGGGAGCGACTTACTACTTCAACAAAAATATGTCCACCTACGTTGATTATAAAATTAACCTGCTGGACGAAGACGATCAGTTCTACAAAGACAATGGCATCGGCACCGATGACATCGTGGCTGTCGGTCTGGTTTATCAGTTCTGATGAAAATAGCCCGCGTTACGACGCGGGCTAACATTTTATATTCTTATCTCTCTTTTTGTATCCGTTCAGATATTCGCTCATTACTCTCGCCTCTTTTGCACACTTTTAGTTGCGCCGCCCTGACCATCTGAGACAAGATAAATCTCATGTCTGCCCGGCTGTAGAGGAATCGCTATTGTGAATCATCATGCTGTTAAATCTTCGCGTATCGCCTCAATTGCCTATGATAAATGCAACGAAACACTGGAAGTCCGTTTTCGGGATCATAGCACCTGGCAATATCAGTCTGTGCCAGTGCGGATTTTTAACGATTTTCTGAACGTAGTGTCCAAGGGGCGTTTCTATGACGGGGTGGTGAAAGGCAAATTTAAAGCGAAAAAAATTACCTGAACGCACATCCTCTGTGCCCATTCCCTGTCCTGATAAATGGCTGCGCTAGCGTTCAGTCTCGCGATAACTCAGCACGCCGGCCACGCCCCCACCACCATCATTGGGATGATGACGTCCCTCCATCACCAGCACCTCCGGGAAATCAAACGGCGAAACGCCTTCAATACAGGCGACGTTGACGCCATACTGCTCAGGATTTGAACGCCGCTGGTGGAAGGTGTAAATCCCGCAGACCGAACAAAAATAGTGTACGGCTGCCTGAGTGTTGAAACGGTATTCGGTCAACAGTGATTCGCCCTGAATAATGTTGATCCCGGATAACGGCGCGGAGACCGCGATCGCCCCGCGCATTCGGCAGAACGAGCAGTTGCAGCGCCGGATGGTGTTGAACCCGTCCGAGAGTTCAACGGTAAACCTGACCGCGCCGCAGTGACACTGCGCAGAAACCTTGTTCGCCATAACAGACTCCTTCTCCGATAAGCATGACTTACACGGGCGGCAAAACGCCGCGTACCGGCTAAGTGTAAGCCAGCCTCTCTTGTAGCGCTGTTATCAACGGCGGCTAAATTCCTCCGCGCTCTTTTTCAGCCAGGCTTCCTGAAAGAGTTGCTCTGAATAGGTGAGTTTCATAACAGGGGCTAAATACGGGGCATCAAGCTCAATTAAGTCATTTTCATTCTGGTATTTGGCGTATTTGTCCCCGGCGAAAGAGATCTGTTTTTTCACCGCGACATATTTATGCTCCAGCATACTCTCGACCTCATCAAAGCGGGTTTTATCCAGCTCAAGCATAATGGCGGTGATCCTGCCCGCCGTATTGAAGATAACCGCGTTATTTTTTGCGCCCTCTAATCCCAGCTCGTTATTCGGAATAGAAAAAATATCGCCGTCACTCCACTTACTGCGCCCCTCGTGCTGGGCGGTAGGATAGGCTTTGATAAACTGCTGTAGCGTGGTTTTACCTAATGTCAGCCCCATCGCCGTGGTATTTGCCTTTGCGGATGAAAACACTGCTATCAAAACAAAAAGACTTACCAGTAATTGCCACTGTTTACCCATCGTTAGCACCTCATCGTATCAGTCGTGTTTTTGCTGACCATCGTCTTCAGTACCTGTCTCGTCTCTAGCGTACAGAATTGTTCTTCAACAACCTATGCGCCTTTTTAGTGAGTGAACCAGGTCGATACAGCACTACTTACTGAGTCGCCGTTATGGTGAAACGGCCGGGGTGCAGGCAATAAAAAGCCACCAGCGAAGGCCGGTGGCGTGGGCATGACTCGCGGTCAGCTATTTTTTGACGGGTTGGGGCTTTTTATCGCCCGACTCCGGGGCCTCGCGTGGGTCATCTTTTTCAACATACAGCATGACTACCTCCCGTTTTCGTGGATGGACTACAACTATAGCGTGTGTTGCGAAAACACAGCCAGGCGGCAAAGGGTAAAAAACCCATGGAATGAAAGACGATGCGTACTTGCCCGGGCGTTTGCTGTAAAACGTGCTGACATTCACTGCCGTAATCCGTACCATACACGCCATACTTTTTCATGTTGACCTGCTGCCCCCCATCGTAACGGTGGGCCGCCTGGGCGGCTTTAGCCATAAACGAATTGAGCCACTATTAAATGTCGCAAAATCAAGAAATTACTAAGAAAGACCAGTACAACCTCAACAAACTGCAAAAGCGTCTGCGCCGCAACGTCGGTGAAGCCATTGCGGATTTCAACATGATTGAAGAAGGCGACCGCATCATGGTCTGCCTGTCTGGCGGCAAAGACAGCTACACCCTGCTTGAAATCCTGCGCAATCTTCAGCAAAGCGCACCGGTCAATTTTTCGTTAGTGGCCGTCAACCTCGATCAGAAGCAGCCGGGCTTCCCGGCGCATATCCTGCCGGAATACCTCGAGAAGCTGGGCGTTGAGTACAAAATTGTCGAAGAGAACACCTACGGCATTGTTAAAGAGAAGATCCCGGAAGGTAAAACCACCTGCTCGCTCTGCTCTCGTCTGCGTCGGGGCATTCTCTATCGCACGGCCACCGAGCTGGGCGCGACCAAGATTGCGCTTGGTCACCACCGCGATGACATCTTACAGACGCTGTTCCTGAATATGTTCTACGGCGGCAAAATGAAAGGCATGCCACCGAAGCTGATGAGCGACGACGGGAAGCACATTGTGATCCGTCCCCTCGCCTACTGCCGCGAAAAGGATATCGAGCGTTTCTCCGAGGCGAAAGCCTTCCCGATCATTCCGTGCAACCTGTGCGGCTCCCAGCCGAACCTGCAGCGTCAGGTGATTGGCGATATGTTGCGTGACTGGGATAAACGCTACCCGGGCCGCATCGAGACCATGTTCAGCGCGATGCAGAACGTGGTGCCTTCGCACCTGAGCGATATCAACCTGTTTGATTTCAAAGGTATTAAGCACGGTTCAGAAGTGGTGAACGGCGGCGATCTGGCATTTGATCGCGAAGAGATCCCGATGCAGCCAGCAGGCTGGCAGCCCGAAGAAGATGACACTCAGCTGGATGAGATGCGTCTGAACGTGATTGAAGTGAAGTGATTGTTAAGCGTCTCAGCACAGCGCTGAGACGCTCTCCCCCGCCTGCTTATTTCAGCAGACGAACCTTGCAGTTTTTGCCCTTGATCTTGCCGTTTTGCAGCTGCTTCCAGGCTTTATGCGCCACCGACTGACGCACCGCCACATACACATGCGCCGGATGCACCGCGATTTTACCAATATCAGCACCGTCCAGCCCGATATCGCCCGTCAGCGCACCTAATACATCACCGGGACGCATTTTGGCTTTTTTCCCGCCGTCGATACAGAGCGTGGCCATCTCGGCAGCCAGCGGCACGATGCTGACATTTGCCGGAGCATCCACCCAGTTCAGTTTGATTTGCAGCATTTCCGCCAGAATGTTAGCGCGCTGCGCCTCTTCCGGTGCGCAGAAGCTGATGGCCAGACCGCTGTTACCAGCACGGGCCGTACGGCCGATACGGTGGACGTGAACTTCTGGATCCCACGCCAGCTCGTAGTTCACCACCAGCTCCAGGGATTTGATGTCCAGGCCGCGAGCGGCGACGTCGGTCGCAACCAGCACGCGAGCACTGCCGTTAGCGAAACGCACCAGGGTTTGATCGCGATCGCGCTGTTCGAGGTCGCCATGCAGCGACAGCGCGCTCTGACCGGCTTCGGTCAGGGCATCGCACACGGCCTGACAATCTTTTTTGGTGTTACAGAACACCACGCAGGAAGCGGGCTGGTGCACGCTAAGCAGCTTTTGCAGTAGCGGGATTTTGCCCCGTTGGGTGGTATCGAAGAACTGCTGTTCGATCGCGGGCAGTGCGTCAACAGTATCAATTTCGATGGCGATCGGGTTTTGCTGCACACGGCCGCTAATGGCGGCAATCGCCTCTGGCCAGGTAGCAGAGAAGAGCATGGTTTGACGCGATGGCGGGGCAAAACGGGTCACCTCATCGATGGCCTCGCTAAAGCCCATGTCCAGCATCCGGTCAGCTTCGTCCAGCACCAGGGTCTGCAGCGCGTCGAGAGAGACCGTCCCCTTTTGCAGGTGATCGAGCAAACGACCCGGCGTGGCAACGATGATATGCGGCGCATGCTGCAAGGAATCACGCTGGGCGCCGAACGGCTGGCCGCCGCACAAAGTTAAAATTTTGGTGTTTGGCAGAAAACGTGCCAGACGACGTAACTCAGCCGCGACCTGGTCCGCCAGCTCGCGCGTCGGGCAAAGCACCAGCGACTGCGTCTTATAAAGGCTGGCATCAATATGCTGTAACAGCCCAAGACCAAAAGTCGCCGTTTTGCCACTGCCGGTTTTCGCCTGCACACGAACATCACGTCCTTCCAGGATCGCTGGCAGGGCGGCAGCTTGTACGGGGGTCATCGTCAGGTAACCCAACTCGTTGAGATTATCGAGTTGGGCGGCAGGCAGTACGTTCAGCGTTGAAAAAGCAGTCACAGTTATTCTCGCGGTAAAAGTCACACAGTCAGCAGGCGCGTATCCTCGCAGATCTCTGCCTCTGATGCGACATTTTAATCGGGACTTCATCCGGCGGCGGGTCCGGCATCGGCTGTGGGCGTGGGATCGGCTCGGGTACGGGCACCGGATCGGTAGGTACCGGGTCCGATTGCCGTGTTTGCAGCAGCAGTGTTAAGAGCATGGTCATATTACCCTCCAGAAGAACGGGTTGTCTCTTTTAGGGTAGTCGCTGCTGGGTAGCAGGCAAAAAAAAGCCGACTTATTTAAGTCGGCGTCGTACGAATCAATTTTGCTATGCAGTAATTCAAAAAAGGAAGTAAGACAATATGGAGCGCAACGCCCATCGCTTGACGTTGCATTCACCTGCGGAAGGAATATTGCACCTTATTGGTAATCAGTTTATTGACTTCGCTCAATTAAAATAGCGTTTCAGGTCTCTAGAAACCTCAAAATAGTGTAAATTTACAACCATTTACTACGATGTAACCACCACGCAACACCGCCAATTAAAATCACTAACATGATACAGAACAGCGAAAAACCAAAGCGGAACTCCCCGCCGGGGATACCACCCAGGTTGACGCCAAACAGCCCGGTTAAAAAGGTGCTGGGCAGAAACACCATCGCCATCAGCGACATGGTGTAGGTTCTGCGGGAGAGCGACTCCTGCATGACCTGGGCGATTTCATCGGTCATGATCGCCGTACGGGCAATACAGGCGTCAATTTCATCCAGGCCACGCCCGAGTCGGTCGGCAATATCCTGCATTCTGCGGCGCTGATCGTCATTCATCCAGGGGAAACGTTCACTCGCCAGCCGGGCATAGACATCGCGCTGCGGGGCCATGTAGCGGCGCATCACGATCAGCTGCTTACGCAGCAGCGCCAGAAATCCGCGAGGTGGAATAACCTGATCGATCAGGTTATCTTCGAGATCGATAATCTTATCGTGCAGCTCTTCGATAAACTCGCTGGCATGGTCGGTGAGTGCGTCGCAGACATCCACCAGCCAGCTACCGCAGTCTTCCGGGCCTGTGCCCTCTTTTAAATCCCCGACAACATCGTCCAGCGCCAGCACTTTTCGTTGGCGGGTTGAGACAATCAGCCGTTCATCCATGTAGAGGCGCATCGCCACCAGCTGATCCGGCCGCTCATCGGTGCTGCCATTAATGCAACGCAGGGTAATGAGCGTCCCCTCGCCCATGCGGGTCACGCGCGGGCGCAGGCTTTCCCCGGCCAGCGCGTCGCGCACGTTGTTAGGCAATAAGGGGGTTGAGGCCAGCCAGTGAGCGCTCTCCGGCTGGGTATAATTCAGGTGTAGCCAGCAAGGATGTTGCTGATCGATAGTATCGTTGTTCGTGAGGGGCCTCGCCCCGCCCTTGCCATCAAGTAACCACGCAAAAACTGCGTCAGGAACGTTAACTTCCGATCCTTTTATGCCTTCCACAGCGCCTCCGCCAGTAGCTGTTCTTTGCTGTCAGTCTAGTCACCCTGGCAGGTTAAGCAACCATTTACCGGGCCATCGCGCTGAATTTATTCATAAAAGAGACTATTCCTGAACCCTGGCTGGCTCACAAAAAAGCCTGGCGAACCAGGCTGTTATCTCGGATGCGCTGTCAGGTACGCGCCGGGCTGAGTTGCACGTCGAACAACGGCGCAGAGGATGCCGGTTCCAGATGGAAGTTTCGCGTGCGGGCCTGCAACTCATCCACCTGATTTTTCAACACCGCTGAAGAGCCAGACAGCTCTTCCACCATCCCCACGTTACTCTGGGTCACGTTTTCCAGATCGGTCAACGCCTGGGTGATTTGCGCGATGCCTTTTTCCTGTTCATACGTCGAGGTAGAAATCTCATCCATCAGCTTACTGACCTGCCCGGAACCGCTGACGATCTCGTGCATGTTCTTTTCAGCTTCGGCCACTACCATTGCGCCCTGACTGACGTTGCTACTGGTCACGGCGATAAGGGATTTAATGCTTTTTGCCGCCTCGGCGCTGCGATGCGCCAGGCTGCGCACCTCCCCGGCCACGACAGAGAAGCCTTTACCATGGTCACCTGCCCGGGCCGCTTCGACCGCCGCATTGAGTGCCAGAATATTGGTCTGGAACGCGATACCGTCGATCATGGTGATGATTTCGGTCATCTGCTGGGCGCATTCGGTAATGGAAAGCATATTGTTAGGTTTTGTACGAAAAGTCGTTGTGGCTAAAATTGCCGCCATGACCGGTTGGAGGCCCGTATGGCAAGGCGTTACGAACTTTCTGATGCGTCATGGGAGCTGATCAAGGATTTGGTTTCTCCAGAACAGAAAATGGGCCGTCCTCGCAACAATGATCGTCAGGTTCTCCACGGAATTCTGTGGATCCTGTGCTCGGGCGCTCCCTGGCGCGACCTGCCTGAACGCTTTGGGCCTTGGTCAACGGTGTATCAGCGTTTTCGTGACTGGCGCGACGACGGCACATTCGAGCGAGTACTGGAGCGTCTGCATATTCGGCTGAACCGGGAAGGACTGATCGACTTGGACACCTGGATGATCGACTCCACCGCAGTACGAGCAACCCGAGCCTCTTCAGGCGCCGGGAAAAAGGGGGGCCTGAAGAACCGTTAGACCATGCCTTGGGGCGCAGTCGAGGCGGTCTGACCACCAAGATTCACATGGTGTGCGATGCCAATGGCGTGCCATTGCATTTCAGGCTTTCACCAGGACAAGCCAGTGATGTCTCCCACGCTCAGCCGCTGCTGGATGCTGTAAGAATTGCTGGCAAGCCAGGACGACCGCGTAAACGTAGCCGGTGGTTGCTGGCTGACAAGGGATACGATGCCGAGCACCTGCGCCAGTACTGCGACCGTTACCGAATGCAGCCGGTAATCCCATTGCGCGCTATGCCGCGCAAACCTCGACCTGGCTTGCCCCGACTGTTTGACCGGCCCAAATACCGGCAACGGAACATCATTGAGCGGATGTTTGGCTGGCTGAAAGAAAATCGCAGGATCGGCAATCGCTATGACAAGCTGGCCAAGAGCTTTGCAGCCATGGTCACCTTGGCCTGCAGCCTACGTTGCATGCGGCAATACTTTTCGTACAAAGCCTAGCAACCTGCCCCATCAGCTCGCCGCCTTTTTTTGCCTGTTGAGTTGCCACATTTGCCTTCTCATTGGCGAGGCGAGTGTTATCAGCGGTATTTTTCGTGGTGGCGGCCATCTGCTCCATACTGGCAGAGGTCTGGATCAGCGATGCTGACTGCAGCTCAGTTTTCGCCGCCAGCGCCGAACTGCGGGCGGCCAATTGTTCAGAAAGACGCATTGCGGTGGCGGAGGAGGAGCGGATCTCACGCACCAGGGTGGCGATGTTGTGCGACAACGTGTTGATCCCCGGAATCAGTCGGCCAGCACAATTATCACCAAATTCGGGGATGGTGACGCCCAGATTGCCGGCCACCACCTCTTCAATACTTCTTTTCACCGTATTGATGGGCACCACAAGATACAGGGTCATGTAAACCCGCAGAAACACAAACGCGACGACAAACAAAAGATTAAGTGAAATTAACAGAGATGTTTGCGGCGCTAAAAAAAAGACCAGTCCATCAATTAAAAGAAGCACAACCGCCAGATAAGAAAGAATAAACGTTCTTACGCTAATGTTTCTGAGCATAATATATACCACGACGGAATTTTCAGACGATATGGAATATATAACACTCTGCTTTTTATTTTTCACCCTCATTTCATCAAGACTATTCATTAACCTTAAATGGCCAACAATTTAACTTAAAGTGACATTAAACACCTATGAATGGCCAAGTATTCGCATTAAAGCCCAATAAACGCAATGTTAAGCTCTCTATGCAATGAATTATTGTTGTTCTGGAATATGTGATAGTTAAGCTGCACGATCACTCTGAAGCAGTATTGATTAGCCGGGCTTAAACCTTTTAAACGCACATTAGTTTTTATGGTTTTAATGAAAAAAGAGTTAATGTTTTCTCAACGTTAATCCGATACTAGAAATATTTTTGCATAACACGGCGCTTTTTCTCAGCAACCAGATGAGAAAATTTATTTATTACCGCTGTCACAGAAGCGATTAATAAAACTATTCCAGTTGGTAAAATTAATACGAATTTCATACGAATATCACAAAAAAATCCTGCCTGACGGTATGAAGTAGAGTATGTTTCAAAGAAGCCCACGCGTGCCGCTCCGCCGTGGATCTCAGACATTTAACTTTCTGATAAATGAGACTGAGCTATGTCTTCTACAGGGTTTGCTGCACTGGATATGCTTAAAACGCCCATATGGGTCGTATCACCGGTTACGGAGGATCTCCTGTTCGCCAATACGGCAGCAAAAAAGATTATGCAGGACGCGACGCTGGACAGTCTGCGCAAAGGCGTCTGCTCGGCACATGCGCAGGCGACGCTTGCGATGTATGTGCCCGATTTAAAAACCCAACAAGAGATCATCGAAATCTGGAGCGTGCTGGTTAATCACCAGCAGACCAGCCTCAGCTGTCGGCTCTCGCTGGCTGTTTTTGATACCTGCGGCGAGGTGATTATTTTTGAGGGTATTGCCCGCCAGCCGGTACAGGGGCTTAAAGCCACCAGTTCGGGCACCTATCAGCGCAAAAAACAGGGCTTCTATGCCCGGTTTTTCCAGACCAACAGTGCGCCAATGCTGTTAATCGATCCTGCCCGGGACGGCCTGCTGGTCGATGCCAATCTCGCGGCGATCAATTTTTATGGCTATACCCATGAGGAGATGTGCAGCAAGCACACCTGGGAGATCAATACGCTCGGGCGCAACGTGTTGCCGGTGATGACCGAGATCGCGCGTCTGCCTGGGGGGCATAAGCCGCTTAACTTTATCCATCGCCTCGCGGACGGCACCACCCGACACGTACAGACCTATGCCGGCCCCATTGAAATCTACGGTGATAAACTGATGCTCTGCATCATTCATGATATTACCGAGCAAAAACGGCTTGAGCAGGAGCTTGAACACGCCGCGCTACGCGATTCGTTAACCGGCCTGCTCAATCGCCGCCAGTTTTATCATCTCACCGATCACACCTCACCGAACCACCTTCCGGCCCAGCAGGAGTTCAGCCTTCTGCTGGTGGATACGGACCACTTTAAGCGCATCAATGACATGTTTGGGCACCAAAAAGGCGACGAGGTGTTGATTGCTCTTTCGCGCACGCTGGAAATCTGTTGTCGTAAAGACGATTACGTTTTCCGCTGGGGCGGTGAGGAGTTTGTGCTGCTGCTGCCGCGCACGTCACTGGACGCCGCGATGCAGATCGCTGAAACCCTGCGCGTGACAATTGCCCGCATTGCTATCCCGGGCCTTCCCCGCTTCACCGTTAGCATTGGGGTAGCCCGGCATAACCCGGATGAGAGTATTGACGATCTCTTTAAGCGCGTGGACGATGCGCTGTATCGCGCCAAGAATGATGGTCGTAATAAAGTGCTGGCGGCGTGATGCCGCCATCTGTCATTCCATTTATTCCTTGAGGAGTGGTTAAGATGAGCAAGAAAATTTTGATGCTGGTCGGAGATTACGCGGAGGATTACGAAACCATGGTGCCGTTTCAGGCACTGCAGATGATTGGTCATCAGGTTGACGCCGTCTGTCCTGACAAAGCCAAAGGCGACTTTATCATGACGGCGATCCATGATTTTGACGGCGCCCAGACTTACAGTGAAAAACCCGGCCACCGCTTTGTTCTTAATGCCGATTTTGCTGCGGCGCAAGAAGAGGATTATGACGCCCTGCTCATCCCCGGTGGACGAGCACCTGAATATCTGCGCCTGAATGAAAAAGTCCTCGAACTGGTGCGGGCTTTTGATCAGGCACGCAAACCTATTGC
This sequence comes from Leclercia sp. LSNIH3, assembly GCF_002935105.1. NCBI lineage: Bacteria > Pseudomonadati > Pseudomonadota > Gammaproteobacteria > Enterobacterales > Enterobacteriaceae > Leclercia > Leclercia sp. LSNIH3. Next base: position 4,575,368 of record NZ_CP026387.1, on the reverse strand, counting down.
CGCGGTCTGCCACGGCGCGCAACTCCTGGCCGCTGCGGATGTGCTGAAAGGACGAACCTGTAGCGCCTATCCTGCCTGTGCGCCGGAAGTGCGACTTAGCGGCGGGTATTACGCTGACATTGGCATCGATGAAGCGTACGTTGATGACAATCTGGTCACCGCCCCCGCCTGGCCCGCGCATCCGCAGTGGCTGGCGAAATTTGCCGAGCTGTTGCAGAGGTAAATCGATAGTGAAACCCGGGACAGGCTCGTCGGTTTCAGGCCAGCCTGTCTACAGCCCTGAAAAAACGATCCTCCGTCATGATTGCGTTATCCTTTGCGCTCTGATGCTCGCCTCGGATAAACCAGCCCGCTTCAGGCGCCATACTCAAATAAAATACCTGATGGATACCGGGCGCATCGACGTGCATTATTACAAAGCCTAATTCCGCGCCCTTACAGAGCTGTTCAGGGATAATGCGCACAAAGCGATCACCGTTCTGTAAGTGTATGGTAGTGATATCATAACGGCATATGCCGCTGCTGAGGCTATAGCCAACCGTACTCAAATCATGGAGATATTTTGTCGATAACGTGACGCCAATGGCAGTGCCTGCGAACCACTGGCTAATCTGATCCGCAAGGTCATCCATTCTTGAGGTGAACTCCCTAATTTCTGCTTCAGCCGATTTTTGGCCAAATGTTACAATACTATTATTGCGCTGCACTTTTTTAAAAAAACGATCTTTGGCTGACACTCTGACTCCATGAGTTACCGTATTAATTTGTTCACCAGGCTTTAGCGCACCACGCGTTTAGCCACCCTTTTCTTCTTTTTCTTTTCGCTCTCGCCTTTTCCCTGACCACTTACTCTGGGCGCGAAAATGCATCATATTCAATCAAGTGCTTTTTGCTTCAGAAGCGCATAGCGAGCGATAAGCTGTTGCAGATGCAGCTCCGCCAGATTCTGCTGTGCTACTGGCCGGGGCTGCTCATCATTTACTGCGGACAGCTGGCGGGGTTGTTCTTCCACTGGAATAGCGCGATTAAATGACTGCATGATGGTAAATACCTGCGATTTCAGTTCACTGACTGTCATATACTTGCCGCGCTTTTCATCAAGCGCATTAAGCTCGTTCGCTAACTGTTGCAGCCGCGTCATCCCCTGATACCAGCCGCTAAGATTTTCTGAAGGTAGTGCCTGTGCCGCAATCTGCTGCTGCCACTGTAGCGCCAGCGGTTTTGCCTGTTCCGGCCACAGAGTTAACGCCTGTTGCACCAGTTGCCCGCCATAGCTTACGACCCAATCGGGTTTCAGTTGAGCCAGCCGCGCTAACTGCTGTGCCGTCTGGCTGAGACCTGTTTCCGCTGAGAGAGGGTTATTCTGCATTGCCTGCAACTGCGCCGGGGAAAGCGCAACGGATAACGGTGCCAGCGAGGCGGTAAATTGCGCCTGAACCGGATCCGGCTGGTGCATTGCCTGCCATCCCCAGACCGCTGCACCTGGCACCACCAGCATGGTCAGCATCCCGGCGGCAAAAGACATCCAGGGTTTTGTGGGCTGCGATGGTGCTGACACAGCGTCGATATCGCGTTGCGCGACATACACCCATTTTGTTCTTTCCGGCGGGTCGATGGCAGTATCCGGGATAACAGTCTCCTCCGTTTCAACTGTCTCATGGGCGCTGTTTTCCAGTCGCACCGCCGCGTTGTGCACTTGCGTTAGCAGCGCGTCCAGTTGACTGACATGCTTCAACTCCAGGCGCTGTAATACCTTTTCCAGTGCTTTCAGGTGCGCTTCCACCTGGTAGAGCTGGCTCTGATCACTGCGTGTCAGAGGCAGCGTGCGCATCACCTGTTGAAGGCGTTTACTCAGGCTGCGCAGGATTTCCATCCGCGCATTTACTGGCCGCGGCCAGAGGTTTTCCCACTGCCGGGAGACCAATGCTGCCAGTATCGCCAGCCCTTCATTCAATCCGTACATTCCGGCACGTTGTGTGCGGACAAGCGTATACCAGGCGGCGGTCTGCAGCTCCACGCCGTTCTGTTCAAACAGCGACAGGCAGAGTTTTTCGGCATACGGCCAGTCCACATCCGGGCGAGCCGGATGGGTCAGTTTACTCATTTCATCGCGCAGGGCGGCGTAATCCGCAACCGCGCGTGGATCGCCACCGGTTTTGAGGTAGCGTTCAGGGGATGTTGTCATGGTAGTTTCTGTCAGAAAAATCGCTAAATTGCGGCGCGGACATCCAGGTACTGCTGCTGTTTCATATGACGGATTAGGATTTTGCCCTCCGGCATAAACTCGGTGCCGTAACGCACCAGCCCGACGCCTTTCAGCTCGGCATCAATGGCGTAGCGCAATTCGCCAGGCCGGGTCTGCTCGAGCATCACGACCGTGATTTTGCGCAGGCGTGGCTCGTATTTCAGCAACACCGCCGATAGGGTGGATATCAGCTGGTGCGCAGTTCCGGGCATCCCCTGAAGAATTTTCGTCATATCCGGCAGACCGTAGTCCGGCAAATGCGCCAGCGTCCCGGCGCGGCAGTTGATAATACGCTGCATATTGTCCAGCACGGAGAGGATTGCCTGATTTTCTTCATTGACCTGATGCAGATCGAGGCCGCCTGCAAAATTGCCGAACAGGGTTTCGTATAACGACGGGCGCGGCATCTCAGTCATCCTTCAGCGGTTGCAGGGTCAAACTGTTATTGCTGGCTTCAATAATACGTGGTGTGTCCGGATCCAGTTCATCGCGGGTGATGACCAGACGCCAGGTATTGTTTTCCTGATCGGGTGCCATAAACATACCGGCCACCGCCACAAACTGCGCCGCCTCCTCCATTGGCATATCCAGCGAGAAAGATTCTCCCGGGCGCAGGCGGATATCTTTTTCTGCCACTAAATCTGCTTTAATGGCCTGGCTGTCCATGGCAAATAGCGACGGATAATCGGTGCTGTCGAAGGCCTTGCGGTCTTTCAGCTGGTAAATACGTACTACTGTCGCCAGCGACGCCCCTTTTGCGTTGTTATTCACACCTTCCCGTGCGCGGATATCCATATGCAGGGTTTTTACCTGTTTGTAAAAAATGGATTTGGTCGCCGCAACCGTGCCATCGGATATCTTCTGCGTCAGCCCACAGCCGGTTAATGTTGCCGCCAGGCACAATGCCAGCAGCGTGGCGGAGGTGTTACCCGCGGTAATCGCCATCTTCATCGCTCTCCCTTCGGTGAATGTTTTCCCGGACGCACTGATATCGCCCCAGGTTAATGGTTATCATGTCATCCCTGTTCTGCTGCGGAACCAATGGTCGCAACACTGCGGTACGCCCCACCCGGGGAGCATCTACGCTGCATGCCAGTCGTGCATCCGGCAGTAAATGCCGTGCCACGCACAGCTGCAGTCGCACATCCAGGTGTGATCCCAGATAGACGTGCAGCAGCGCCATCAGGTCCTGATGCAGTTCGCCCCCTGGTAGCCAACCGCGTACTTCATCGGGATTGTTGGTTGTCAGCCGCAACAGAATCTGACCGTTTACATCCGTCCCATAATTGCCCATTACAGGACGATGTTTCAGGCTGACGGGCTGCCGGGCACTCATGGTAACCTGCTGCTTCAGCGGAACCCGGCAGCGGTCATGGTGATACACCGCTGCACCGGTATCGGGTGCAAGCAACGTTACCAGCGAGACCGTTCCTTCCGCTGTCCTCCCCGGCAGCAGTAGCGCAGGTAGCAGCGCCAGAAAGCGTGACAGCGGCGTACCTGCCGTTGCCGCACATCCCCGAATCCCCAACCCAGCCAGCCCCAGCAGATACTGTGAGGTGTTATCCGCGCCTCCCGCCTCATAAGTCGCCGGATACGAATATTTGCGCCAGATACGGTAATACTGGGTAATCAATCGGTGGTTGAAGATGTCCAGAAAATCGCGTGCAGCTTCATACCCTTCCCGCCGTTGGGCGATATCGTCGATATAGTGCGTCGGCAGCGGCGACTCCACGCCGTACAGCCCCATAAAATTGACGCGCACTGTCGGCGGGAGATGCGAATGTTCCGGCTCAGGGTCTTCCATTCCCCGAATTTCACTGGACGGGAAACCCATCCCCGGGTGAGGCCGAAACCGGATCGGCTCCTGACGCACCTGCCAGCCACTGCCCGGCACCGGCGCAACCGGATCGATCTGCTCAAGCAGTTGGCAGAAGCGATAAAAATTCATATACGGCAGTTGCTGCCGTAACTGCGACATCATCCGGGCAGGCGCGGACTGTGCTTCTCTTTCCACCGGATACACTTCCCTTCTGGCTGAACAATAAGCGTGAGCTGGTTAAACTGATTCATGTCGGCATACAGCGCGAAAAAGCGGTTGAGCATTTCGCCAAACAGATGCACATCCCCTTCGCCGGTAAAACCGTTGCTGTCGAGCGTGACCTCTACGTCCAGGCCGCGCAGCAGGAAGCCATCTTCAAAGCGCTGGATCCGGTGGTGCCTGACGTCCAGAATGGCATCCAGACGACGGTTGTTGAGTTCATCATCGAGCCAGTTGTAAAGCGACAGCGTGCCGCGCAGCACCTCTGCGCTACTCATCATATTGAGAAAACGGGTTCCCAGATGGCTCATCACCCGCCAGTGGAAGCGGTCTTCTGTCGGCGGATAGGCGGGCAACGTCGGTTTGCACAGATTACGTACCGTGAACGGCGTTTCGCTTATCTGTTCGCAGCGGTCCAGCAGCGTACTCTGCAGTGCACGGCGCGGCAGCTGACCATTGGTCCCGGTGATACGCAGCGATACAGTCTCCCGAGTCAGCAGCCGGTCAGCCTCCCACTGCTGTCCACCGAGAACAAGCCAGGTGTCGTGCATACCGGTAACGCCCCGCTTCACGCGGGTATGGTAATAGCGCTCCGGTGCGTGGCGGCGCATCATCCCGCCCCGGTGACGGAAGCTGGTAAACGGCACGTAACGCGCATCACCGGTTCGCCCGGAGCCGGTTACGCTGTCGACGGAATAAATTTCCGTGTGTCCGTCCTGAAGCCGTTTTGGTCGCAGTAAATATTCGCTTTCCAGTCCGCTGATGGTCAGCGGGTCAGCTTCCAGGGTGAAAAGGTTAATCACCGGTACGCAATGCAGACGCAGGGCGCTGTCCGTCACCGGCAAATCACTCTGCCACATCTGGCTGAACACCACTTCGATGTCAAAATGGGTGATACCCGTCGGAAGCGTCATGTTTTCCAGCCCGTTGAGGTGCACGAACATAAACTTCTCGCGGAAGGAAAAATACTCCAGCAGCAACTGCCAGCCGCTGAACGCGCTATCGCCTTTAGGCCACAAACGGTCTTGTTCTCCGAATCCACCCGGCGAAAAATAACCGTCCAGCTTTATACGGTCATCCTGTCCCGGCAGCCGGATGTACAGTGCCACCAGGCGCTTCGTCAGCCACAGGTGCAGGGCGCTGCCTGTTACGGCATCTTCTCCCAGATAAATCGGCAGCCGCGTCAGGTCTGTCTGCTGCCAGTCTGCCTGACCGCTACAGGAAAAGCGGACGCGCAGGACTGAGCGTCCGTCCGGTTCCGCGGTCATGGTGACAGCCGATACCGCAACCGGGTTCAGCGTCACGTCCCGGGTGGTGCGGTAGCGGCAGACGGTGTTCTTCGGCCCCACAGGACGGGAACTGATTTCCAGCCCGGCGGGGATAACTTCGGCCATTTTCATGGCTGGCAGGTCCGGCGTCAGCGCCACCACCGACAGCGATGGGATGGTGCGTAAATAATGCGGCCACAGCATGCTAACCAGCCCTTCCGTCAGCTCCGGCAGATCGTCATCAATCTTTTCGCGCAGGCGGCCAACGGAAAACGCGAAGCCTTCAAACAGGCGCTCCACGTACGGGTCGGGCGTGCCCGCCTTGTCGAGGTCGAGCATCGCCGCCCGGTCGGGGTGAGTTTGTGCAAATTCTTTTGCCGCTTCACGCAGGTAGCGCATTTCGGCGTCGAAATAGCGCAGGGTTAAATCGTCCATTGAGTTTCCTGGGTCTTGCAGAATAAGGGTCAGCTACAGAGCACGGCGGCCCTGCCGGGATCGATGGCAATCATCCCGGCCAGCAGGTGATCCATTTCTGGTTGAAGGCGAGCTTTGTCGGTTTCACTGCGTGCAGCTTTTGTGCGCAGCAATTTTAGCCGCCTGGCCTTTACCTCAAACAGCAGTTCAGGCTCCCAGTGGGTGAGCGTAAGGGTTGTCGAATGAATGTCCAGTTCAGCCAGCAGATGCAGTGCCAGCTCGTTTTTGCCAGTCTGTTCGGCAATGCGCGCCATCAGCAGGCGCAGTAGCCAGCGTTCGCGTGAGGTGGTCATGCCAGGGCGGTTTTGCAGCCAGGCCAGCGCTGCCTCCGTCCCTTCGCTGTCGGCAAGCGTTAGCGCTTCCGGCTCAAGTTGCAGGATGTCTTCCCCTGCCGGAGCTATGGCCACGTGATTCTCCTGCCAGCCCGACGGATCATCCGTTACCTGCTGTCTTATCCAGTTCAGGGTCACCTCATCGGCGAACGGCGTGCCGTCGTTAAACGCCAGCGTCTCCAGCCCCGGCAGGCGGGACAGCAGCCCCTTCAGGTCAGACTGGATTAGCGCGGCTTCCGCTTCCTGCCCAGATTTCTCCAGCGCCTGATGCAGGTACCACTGCACGTCCAGCCACAGATGGTTCGCCCCGCGCGATAGCAGGCTGTCCGCCTCCTCCATTAGCTCGCGCCAGCTCTGCTGCAGGTACAGCCGTTTCAGCTGTGCACGCTGGTCCGGCTTTGGCGGCTCAATGCGGGTTTTACCGTCAGATGAGAGGGGCGGTAACTGGTGCAGGGTGTCGTGACGCAGGTTCTTTATAAGCCGGTGGGCAGAGAGCCAGCCAGCCGGCTGGCTTCGCAGGTACTCCGCCAGAATGCGCGCCTGCGACAGTAGCTCCTGGCCTGATGCAATTCCCGTCAGTGACGGTACGCTGTCGGATGACGGTGTGACGTGGTGACTCCCGCTGACGTTTTGCGGTACGACCGCGTCCATGCCGCCGGATTTCTGCAGGCGGCTTTCCAGCGCGCCATAGAGCGCGCCGTACTGCGGGCGTTCTACTTCATCAGTTTGTACGGAACACTGTTCCAGCAGCCACAACGCACCGGCGGTGCGTTCAGCTTCGCGCTTTATTACCTCAGGATACAGAGAAAGGCTGTCCAGCATCCGGCTGCTCCCCAGCCATTCCAGCGCCGCTTTTCGGCTGCGCTCCCGCTGCGGGTGAAGCTGTGCGCCATACCGCTTCATCAGGGCGGCAAGCAGCTCCAGTCCGTCAGCCAGTCCCGCCTCGCCGTCACGGTGCAGCCGCGCCCAGACGTAATACGTGGCCACGCGGATATCCTTTGTGGCCGTGATCAGCAGCTTTTCAGCAAGCTGGCAAATAAGCTCCGTGTCCATGCCGGAGAGCTTACCCACCTCTTCGCGCATCAGCTGAAAATCGTCGTCATAGCCGGGGTCATCGCCCGTGGAGTTGTCGTCAGAGACGGGCAGCAGCCAGTTGTTCCACAGAGCAAGCCGGGACTGCACCTGCGCCGCCATCGTATCTTTCTCCAGCTGGCAGGCCGCCATCAGGGTTGTAATGGATGCCATTACCAGTCCTCCTTTGCGATATCATTGTCATCAGAAAATACCGTCACATCTTCCATCGGGTTTGTAACAGTAAAAATGGCCTCTGGCAGCGTAAAATTACGCAGCTTTAGCAGCGCCAGCGGGCCTTCTCCGGCCTCCGTGCGCAACGTATAGTTCAACGCTCTGCCGTCCGGCGCTTTCCAGTTCAGGCTCCAGCTGCTGCCCGCCCCGGCATACGCGCTGACCGTGGCCTTGTCCAGCAGCCGAATCCAACCCCACGCCCCTGACATATCCGCGTACTGCCGGGTGCCAGCCTGCGTACTTATCCAGCTCAGGGCCGCCCCCGGTGCTTCGGTGTCCGCCGGCCAGCTGAAGCGCTTCCAGGCAGGCATCTGGTTCATGTAGACCAGCTTCTGGCTGTCTATAACAAGGTCCGTCTGCATCACGCCATCCGCCGTGCCCGGGCGCAGCTCAAAGTGCAGCCCTGCCTCACCATTGGTAAACACCACGTCCGAGATATGACTCAGGGTGTTTATCGCCTTAAGAAATGCCGGGTCAAAGGTCAGACCCTGCGCATTGATGCTATCCGCCGTCCAGCGGCTCCCTTCCTTATGGAGCACACCGTTGAGCCGGGTCTGTAAAAAGCGGGCGATGCGCCCGGAATCGCCGTTCAGGTATTTCGCCAGTAGCGGCAACGAGACTTCGCTGCTGACATCCTTAAATGGATAGCGTCCGCCAAAGGCAGTATTCCAGTCGTCCACCACCGCGCTGCGCCACTGGGCGTTAAGGCTTTCAGCTGCGGGCGCGAGCACTTGCTGCCAGGCCTGCTCCATCGGGCGGACAAACACCGTCTGCCCGAATCCACTCCACTCCTGCCCCAAGCCTGCCGCCACCAGGCTGCCATAATCCCGGGTTTCGGTTAAGTCCACCGCTTTACCCTGGAAAACCGTCTGCGCCAGCGCCTGAGTCATCGCCTGCGGGTCGGTGGCATTTGTGACCTGCTGAAGGCGCAGGCGCACCTGGGTGATACGGGTCAGGAAAGTCTGGAAGCTTAGGTCAGTATTCCCGGCCCCTTTCGTCTGACTGCCCATCAGCGCCAGTACCGGACCAAAGGTTGCATCCAGTGGGCCGTGTGCGCCGACCTGCTGGTCTATAGCGGCCTGCTCATCACGGTTAAACAGGTTCTTCGCCGATTTCACCAGCGAGTCGGAAAGGGCCTCGCCAGTCTGTCCGGTGCGCCCCTGCACGCTTACCGTGTTCATCAGTGCCACTAACGGTGACTGGCGCACATCGGCCATCAGGGTAAGCTGGTCAATGGCGTCCGACAGCGTGGCCGCGGGCTGGAGCCGCAGGCTGTTGAGGAAGTCGAGCCAGACACCGCCGAAATCAGCAAAGTAGCGCTCTGTCAGGCGGGCCTTTAGCGCCTCCGGAGAGGTCTGCTGCGCAGCTGGCTGCCTGCTGTCGCTCAGCACCCAGTCCATCTCATCACGGCGCTCCGCAACCACTTTTTCAATGGCGGGCTGAACGGCCTGCTCCCACGCCTGACGGGTGAACATTCCCGGCACCACTTCATTGGTGGTGAACAGGCGCGACACATCCGTATCGCCGGTCATATCCGACAGATGCAAGTCGGCATACTGGTTCGCTACTTGTGCCAGCATTTTCTGATACAGCGTGGATTCGCTGTTGCGCATCCCCATCTGGCGGACCAGCAGCGTGCGCACCTGGCTTACCAGCCCGTCATCAGAATGCAGGCGCCACGCCGGATGGGCTGGCAGATTAGCCCCGTAAAACCGCAGCAGCGAGGCACCGGTACCCTGCCAGACACCATCCTTCACTCCTGGACGCTGGGGCCAGTTCTGCATCAACGCCCCGGAGAACCAGGCCGCATCCATCCGCTCCGGACGCGCAAGCATCAGGTATAGCTTCAGCTGTTCCCAGGCCGTTCGGGTCATTTTCTCCCGCAGCGGACTGTCCGGTGGCAGTTGTACATAGGCATTCAACTGCTGCTGAAGATGAACCGCAGCCGCATCGCGCAGCAGCGGTATCGCATTTTCGGCATAGCGCGGAAAGAGCGCCGCCATCAGGGCATCGTTCTGGCTGAGGCCGCCGCGCGTATACCAGGGTGCGCCGCGATCAGCACGGTACTGAAGGCGGGAAAGGGTTTTCTGCAACTCTGAGAGCGCATACAGACGTGTCGCCAGGGATTGCTTCTCCGCGGAAACCAGTTGGACCTGCTCCTGTGCCCTCGCCACCAAGCTGCGGTTGACGGTAAAGGAGGCCGCCATGGTTATAGCCCATCCGGCCATCACAAGAATCACGGCCCCTGCGAGTACCTGCCGGGCGGTGATGCCGGGCTTACGCGGGCGCAGACCCGCCGGGAGCGACTGCACCGAATCAGTAATAATGTCCCAGCGGTTATCCTTACCCCAGTGGTGTTTCACGCTGCGTGCGGCTCCCACTGACGGCGGGCTGAACACCACGCCCGCCAGCGGAAGCGGACGGTACGGATTAAGTAGGATCGACAGCGGCTCTGTCACCGTTTCCGGCACGCGTGAGAGCTGATCGGCCAGGCCCAACAGAAAGTTGTGCTGCACTTTCGCGCATATCTGCTGAATGCCCTGCGTGACAAGTCCTGGCGTTAGGGTGGCAAGCTGGCTGCTCAGCCCTTCAGCACGACAGTCGGGCGGCAGCAGACAGCCAACGGGCTGGGTGACCCGACCGGCCTGTTGCCCGGTGCGGGAGTGCAGCGACCAGACGTACAGCGGCAGTTTCCAGCCGAGAGCGGTATAGCGCGCACTGAGCGATGCGGCAAGCGTGTCCATCGCATCTGGAGTGAGTACCGGCGTGGCATTCTCAGTCGGTGAGTCCAGCTGTGATGTGACCCACACGATCCCGTCGACCGGGCAGCGGCGCAGTTTACGCAGCGCGGCCAGCCAGTCGGTGTCTGCCGGGGTATTCAGGTCTCCTCCCCACAGCAGCAGCGTGCCCTTGTCTTCCTGCCAGAGTTCCTGCGTGAGTTTCGGGGCGAGCTGTTCGGCATCGGTGACGCTGCCGGTTACGAGCAGGATGCGGAGCTTGCGGGACCAGGTGCGGCCATAAGTATGATGAAGATACAGGTGAATACTCTTGAACACCTCACAATGCTTTTTTCTGTCAATAAATAATATTTCCTCCCGATGATGACTTTTATCTGATAATTTCCGAAGCTGCTGGATAAAGCTCTGCGAGATGAGCCACTGCCATAATCGGACAAATAGATCGTCACAGAGCAAAATAAATAAGCAAACCCCAGCTACAGCCAGAGATACAATCAGTTTTTTCTCTGTAGTAAGAAGATGAACGACAGGATTTTCAGTCCATATAAGAAATCCACCGATGATCGAAATCAGAAGGATAATTAACCATGTACTGAGCCGCTTTTTCTTTTCCACATCACAATCCTTGCATGATATTAAGCCGGACGGATAATCGCCATTTGCGTGCTTTTAGCGCTAGTTATCAGCCATTGAGCCAGCCCCGATGCGACAGCGTGTTCACAGGCGCAAATTAATGTGATATTCCCCACTGCTGCCCCCGGTCTGCCAAAAGTATCCTCCAGTACCATTTCTCCTTTTTTTTCAGACAGGAGTGCCGATTTATCCATTGCAATGAGAGCCTCAGCAAGTACGCTACTTTTTACCTGAGCCCGCCAGAAGAACCAGGGTACCGCTGGAGTTATTTTTCCCCAAAGGGCTACTTCTGCCACGTCCTCTTCCGGAGTGGAGATCCTAACCGGACGATGTATCCACGTTTGCGGCATTACACGATAGCGCGTCAGCCATGCCGAAGAGGCCAGCAACAAAGCTGATACAGATTCTGCCTGCTGATCGCGTGCTTGAAGAAATAAATTACTTTCAACAGAAAGGACAAGCGCATCATCCTGTCTGTCCAGCCATTCATCGATCCACATCAACCCATTGTTGTCAGTACTGACATTGATATCAGTGACGGGACATGAAGCGGGAAAAACCTTCTGCCAGACGGCGAGAATTTGTTCACTGTCCAACACGCCATCATGATGAATACGAACAAATAATTTTCCGGTAAACTGAATCAACTCACTATGCAATTGCCCGATAACAGTTGTTAATATTGATTCCAGTCGAGTCAGGTAATCTTCTTTAGGTAATAGAGGAAGAGATGCAGTTGTTATCGTAGACTGAATTTCTGGCAAATAGTGCGTCTGAAGCCCACGTCCTCCTCGTAAAAGCGCTACAGCAAGTTTATTGTTGGCAACTGGCGTGACGTAACTCATTCCCAGCATACCCACAGCCTTCTGACCCAGTGAAATTTGCGCTTCATACTGTTTTTGATATAGACGGTTCCAACAGAGCACGCTATCGCGTTTATTCTCATAGCGGCGTAACCGTATGATGTATCCTGTAACCCCAATGGATAAAGGCAACATCAACGTACAAAACCAGAACCATTCAGAACGTGTAGGAAGATATTTAGGCCACAGAGTCGGAACTACAACCACGCCAGCAATTACACACAGAACAATCGCAAAGAGCCAACGTAATTTATTTGGAGCAACAGGCAAGGGTTTTTCTTCTGGAATTTTTTTTATATTAACAGGCACGAATTAGGTAATGACTCCAACTTACTGATAGTGTTTTATGTTCAGATAATGCCCGATGACCTTGTCATGCAGCTCCACCGATTTTGAGAACGACAGTGACTTCCGTCCCAGCCTTGCCAGATGTTGTCTCAGATTCAGGTTATGTCGCTCAATGCGCTGAGTGTAACGCTTGCTGATAACGTGCAGCTTTCCCTTCAGGCGTGATTCATACAGCGGCCAGCCATCCGTCATCCATACCACGACCTCAAAGGCCGACAGCAGGCTCAGAAGACGCTCCAGTGTGGCCAGAGTGCGTTCACCGAAGACGTGCGCCACAACCGTCCTCCGTATCCTGTCATACGCGTAAAACAGCCAGCGCTGACGTGATTTAGCACCGACGTAGCCCCACTGTTCGTCCATTTCAGCGCAGACAATCACATCACTGCCCGGTTGTATGCGCGAGGTTACCGACTGCGGCCTGAGTTTTTTAAGTGACGTAAAACCGTGTTGAGGCCAACGCCCATAATGCGTGCACTGGCGCGACATCCGACGCCATTCATGGCCATATCAATGATTTTCTGGTGCGTACCGGGCTGAGAGGCGGTGTAAGTGAACTGTAGTTGCCATGTTTTACGGCAATGAGAGCAGAGATAGCGCTGATGTCCGGCAGTGCTTTTGCCGTTACGCACCACGCCTTCAGTAGCGGAGCAGGAAGGACATCTGATGGAAATGGAAGCCACTGGAGCACCTCAAAATCACCATCATACACTAAATCAGTAAGTTGGCAGCATTACCTCTCCCTCGTTAGCTGGATCTGAGTCAAAACGAAAAATAGTTGCGCCACGCCTTGGCCCGGAAAAATCCTGTGAGCGGATTACTTTTGTATAATTTCCGTAAATATCTTTAAAGACGGGTTTTTCCGGCCCCTGCGGATCTTTTACCGGTGAGTCTTTATAATAATCAGGATCGTACCAGTCCTTTATCCACTCCCAGCCATTACCGGCCATGTCGTAAATGCCTAAAGGATTTGGCGGCCTTGCATCTCGTGGCATTGGAGACAATATACCTAAACGAGTGCCTTGCTCCCGGGCGAAAATTTCACGATCATCCGAAGTGGTGATATTGATGCCCTTACGTTCTTTTATCTGTATAGTTCCATCATCGGTAGGAACAATAACAAACCTTCCGCGACTACGTGCTGCATATTCCCATTGTGCTTCGGTAGGTAAAGAGAAAGGCAATTCAGTAATGACAGCCAGCCATTGACAATATTTTTCCGCCTCAAACCAGTCAACATGCGCCGGTGTCTCAGGCGTCATATTTTTCTCGTGCCAGCGTTGTCCGTTTCGGAATCTCAAATCAACGTCTCTTCCGGGTAAATTGTTATAGGCCAGACAGAACTGATATTCTTTGTTGCTTGTTTTAAATTTACCTATCGAATAGCCTGTTAGTTCGACTTTATGTAACGGTTTACTGTGCTGTCTGGCGTCATAAGGTAAATGTTCCGGTCCGTATTGCTCGCCATAATCACCCATCAGAAATTCACCGCCTTCAACATAGACAAGATTTTCTTTGATCTCAGCGATAAAACTTGAGAGTTCTGCCCCTGGCTTCTCCGGAACTTTTGCCACCTGTTTCTGCTGGTCGCAGGAGACCAGTGGCAAAACAGTTATCAGAATTAATCCAGCTCTGTAAAAAGCACTCATTTCAGTTTCCTTACTTCATTAAGCTGCTATCCGCATCGTTATTTAATCGGATCTGCGCTGTTTACCACGCAACGTACCGTCTTGTTGGTGGGAAGATATCCCTTGTTGGCAGGATCTGAAAAAAAACGGAAAATAGTTGCGCCACGCCTTGGCCCGGAATAATCCTGAGAACGTATCACTCTGGTATAATTACCCCGACTGTCTTTAAACATGGGTTTTTCCGGCCCCTGCGGATCTTTTACCGGTGAGTATTTATAATAATCAGGATCGTACCAGTCCTTTATCCATTCCCAGCCATTACCGGCCATGTCGTAAATACCTAAAGGATTTGGCGGATAAAGATTACCGGGCAACGGAGAAAATACACCCAGTGACGTACCCATTTTTTTTGCATACTCTTTGCTATCGCTCTCCCAGGCCACATTACTTTTATCACCTTGTTCAATACGTATAGTGCCATCGTTAGTGGGAACAATAACAAACTTCCCCCTGCTACGCGCAGCATATTCCCACTGTGCTTCTGTAGGTAACGAAAAAGGTAATTTTGTAATGGTCGCCAGCCAGCGGCAATAATTTTCCGCTTCAAACCAGTCAACATGCGCCGGTGTTTCAGGCGTCATATTCACTTCCCGCCAGAGTTTTCTGATTCCGGAACTCAAATTAATATCTCTTCCGGGTAAATTGTTATAGGCCAGATAGAACTGATATTCTTTGTTGCTTGTTTTAAATTTACCTATCGAATAGCCTGTTAGTTCGACTTTATGTAACGGTTTACTGTGCTGTCTGGCGTCATAGGGTAAATGTTCCGGTCCGTATTGCTCACCATAATCACCCATCAGAAATTCACCGCCTTTAACATAGACAAGATTTTCTTTGATCTCAGCGATAAAACTTGAGAGTTCTGCGCCAGGCTTCTCCGGAACTTTTGCCGCCTGTTTCTGCTGGTCGCATGAAATCAGCGGCAAAACTGCCAGCAACATTAAACCTGCTCTTATTGCATCTTTCATATATACCTTTTTAAATTTCAATAACGTTACTGTCGCTTACAGGGCTAAATATCATGGATTTAGGATAAAAAAGATTATTCATCCTGTATAACTTATAAAATGCAGTATTATTCATGGCAAGCGCATAGCCCCAGGAAGGTCTCATCTTTAACCTTTTGTATATTTTATCCATTTCTTTATCCTTGTTGACTCCCTCCTGCAAAAACTCTTTTAGCTCATTTATTTTCCTTTGAGCAACCATGTATCTTAATGCAGCATTACCTGAAGCTAAATCACTCCCGTCTACGTTACAATGGCTAAAAACCTGAAACCATTCACGTTGAGTTTGGATGCTATCCAGGATGGTTAATATAGCCTCTTTACGATCATGATAAATATCAAGCATAACCCGATTATCTAAATCCCTGTGATCGTTAAAGCCATGACGCGTGAGTAAATAAATTAAGATACCCTTAGCCTCAGGGGTTATTTTTAATAAATACTTAGGATTAGATAAAATACGATTAGCAATTTCGTTCCTTTTTTTCGATTCAACCATACCTTTTTCGAACGAAGTGACAAATTCAGCGAACTCCAATTTAATGTTATCCACATCCGCTTGAAAAGTTTTCAATTCTGCCTCGAGTTTATCTTTTACCTCGGTTAAATATAAAACACTTATCTTTGTAAAAGCCTCAAATGCACGTTCTGAAATCACCTCAAAAAAAGAATAATCAAGGCCATATAGCTGGTAAACCAACCAGGACCCAAAATCGGAAAGTTTATCGTAGTCAACTTCTGCTTCAAAAGAACCTTTGGCACCTGCGCCTAAACACAGGCTAGCGGCAATGCTGAAACAGAAGCGTCCATTGATAAAGTCACACTGAAATTTACCACCAGCACCAAATCCCACCATTCCGACTATCGCTTCTGTAATGGAACAAAAGTCAACAAATTCGGCGGCCTCTTTGGCGTCATCTCCTGTTTTTCCCTGATGGACCGTTAGCTCTACAGGCTGCAACCACTGAACCCCACCTTTCATTTTAAATTCTGCACGGGCCCCGGCAAATATTTCAGCACTGGCAGATGCACCTTCTTCGTTTTTTTCTCTGGCTCGATGAAACGCGGCGCCTGTAGAAGAATGTCGATTACTGAAACGAGGCAGGCGCCCTTCACGATCCCCTATAATTACCTGTTTTGCGCCAATGGTTGTTACCTGGACTTGTGCCTCAACCTGTAGTGATGCCCCCGCAAAACCGATAAGAGATGTCTCCAGATACATTCGCCACATGCCCATATTGAGAACTTTAGTCTTTCCGGGAGGAGGCAACATCTTCAAAGCCCAACCAATACGATCCGGCATAAAAAATTTTGCACTGGCCGTTCCTGATGCAACTGACAGAACTGTGCTATGCTCACCTTTAATTGTTAGTTTTCCGTTATAGGGATCCCATTCTCCTGATGCGCCAGTATTAGATGTAAAACGCAAAAATTGTGCGCCAAGGGATACATCAATGCTCTGACCGATTTCCTTTTCCATTAGCAAACTATTGTTCCAGGAATCAGCCCATTCACATAATGTCTTATCTATCTTACCAATATCTTTGACTTCAAATAAAACAACCCCTTTATTTTCAGCTTCAATTTTCCTTAACTGTTCTTTTATTTTTTGTGTATTTATACTTTTTATATTTCCATTCTGATCACGATTAAATATGCTTTCTTTCGCAGAAGCACGGTCACGCCCGCGTATACTGACCCGGTGTATATTTCCAGTACCCAAATTGTCAATGTAAGATTTTTTTACATATACATAACGACTCCCGATACCCTGACGGGCTCCTTGTTGTTTTTTTGTTTTTATCGGTATCAGCTCGACAATATCTTTGTAACCAGTACCTTCTGATTCAAAATCTCCTAGCTCTTTTTGTAAATCTTCTTTCTTATCTGCTAACTTTTTTTCCGCTTCTGATATATTAGCTTCAAGCTGAGGAAGTTCAGCAACTCTGTCAGGATGAGACATAATTTTCCCATAAGCTTCAATTGCCGATGAATATATCTCTTTTGCTTTATGAACTTCATCCACCAATATCATTAGCTTTTTGGCATGTTGCTCCAGATCAAATGCAATTTTTTCATTAAGAAGGATGAGGTCTTCTTTTTCAGCACTAAAATAAATCAATGTTGATTCGTGATGTGCTACAACAGCACTCTCTTCTTTTTTATTTAACGTACCTTCGGCAACTGGAGCTTCCTGCTCATTCATAGTAAAACGTCCTTATTTATTCAAAAAACAATTTAATAGATTTAGAATCAAATCCATAATGGCATTGTGTGTAACCATTTTCGTCAGTCATACCACGAAGGGTTGTGCCTTCACTAGTTTCTATGCGATAGGATATAAACGCTTTTGGTTGGTTTGTATTTTTATCTAAAATCTGGAATCGTTCATTCATAGGGTATTTAAATTGAGGATCCTCAACCACCATAGGTTGAAGGTTTTTTTCAAGTGAAGATGCTCCCCCCCATAATATGCTGGCGCTTTTTAGATCAATTTTTCCGGGCGCACCAATTTCAACAGAGCCATTTTTAATTTTTATATATGCCCCCCCAGTACTGGTCAGGGTTATTCCCTGCGCAGCATTCAATACTATTTCATCATTAATGCTATTAAGATTCATAGATTTATCAGACTGAATACGTATCGCATCTGTTTGTGCTTGTATGTCTACAATGCCTCTGGCAGCAAATAGCTTTACACCCATTTTCTGAGCAAATAAACTTATCGCCTCGCCTGCCGCGACGGTTAGCCTTTTGAAAATACTCATATCTATATTTTCGCCTGCTGTAGCCGTCAATGTATGCCCGGACGACAACTGGATATTTTTGGGCGTTGTTAATGCAATTCCTGCTGGTGCTGATGCCAGAATCCCCGCCTCTTTTAACTGGTTCAGAGCCTGGTTGAGTTGATGTTGTGATGAACGGTCCGCATTAAGAGCCCCAGACACCGCGACACTTTGAGCCAGCGCAGTAACTAGTTCTAACGCACTTTGTAATTGTGCAACAGCGGCGGCCATATCAAGGGTTTCACCTTGTGCATTTGGCTGCACATCACCACTGATAAAAACACCCTTTCCACCACGGATAACTCCCCACGAGTCAGTTCTCAGCTCAAATCCTTCCCCCCGCGGTTTCTGCCCGGCATCCACGTTATGTCCCAGATTCAGCTGCGTCTTGCCACCATACTCGGTACTGAGCTTGATGTGCTCCTCGCCCCGCTTGTCTTCCATCCGCAGCTTGTTGTTCGTCGGCGTGCGGATCACGTTGCGGGTACTGTTTTTCTCAGTCACATGGTCCACATGGCGGGAGTCGTGTAGGGCATGGGCGATATACGGACGATCCGGATCGCCTTCATGGAAGGCAATCGCTACTTCTGTCCCTTGAATTAACGGGAAGTGGAAGCCGTACACGTCACCGCCGTAAGGTTTGGCCAGGCGCACCGGCATGCTTTCCTGGCCCTGGGACTTGTCATCCCGGTCGGCGTCAAATTTCACCCGATAGAGACCGGATGCGTCCTGCCATGCATAGATATCATTCGCCTTTGCGCTGGTGACCCGCGCAGTCATGGTGCCGGTCACCTTCGGGCGCGGCAGTAGTGGCGGA
This sequence comes from Leclercia sp. LSNIH3, assembly GCF_002935105.1. Taxonomy (NCBI): domain Bacteria; kingdom Pseudomonadati; phylum Pseudomonadota; class Gammaproteobacteria; order Enterobacterales; family Enterobacteriaceae; genus Leclercia; species Leclercia sp. LSNIH3. Next base: position 4,556,829 of record NZ_CP026387.1, on the reverse strand, counting down.
CGCCAGCACAGCGTCTCGCTGTAGGGAACCGCCAGTAGGGTTACCTGGAGTGCGTCCTTACGGCTGGCAGTGAACCCGACGGCGGTAAGCAATAACGGCTCCTGGAGTATTTCTGGCAGCGTCGGTGGCAGGCTGTCGGTGATGGTCAGTACCTGAGCCGGGGCAAGCATTACATCCGTGCTTTTACCGGTGATGCGAACCTGCTCCGCCAGAAAACGTTCATGGTCGAGGCGGGCATAAAAGTTGGCCGTTTCTGCCTGCGGCTCAAACTTGTCGCCGCGCTCAAGGTGGCGCAGCCGGTAGTGATACACCTCGCCATAGGTCATCCCCTCGCCGTCGCCCCGCGTCATATCGGCCGGGGCGGACTGGAGCACGCTTTGCGCGTCACGGTGGTTGTAATCTTTCGCCGTGACGTTCGCTTCCACCACGTTGTGGGCGACGTTAAGCCCCCACACCGATTCCGCGCCGCTGTCGCTCATCCCGGACGGGCTGTTCACCGGAAGTCGCTTGCCGAAAATTAGCGCCCGCTGCGCGTCGGCAAAGTGCACCACTTCCGTCTGGGCATCTTCCTGTAAAGTGAAGAAGTAGAATATCCCCACTTCCGCCAGCAGGCGCTGAATAAAGGCCAGGTCGCTCTCCTGGTACTGGTTTATCTGCTCGCGCTTCGGGTAGCTCTGCTTCAGGTTAAACTCGTACTCCCAATCGTGCAGGCCGTGCTCCTGCAACACCTGCTCCACCACCTCCGGCACCGATTTATTGACGAAAAAACGGTGGGAGCGATGCTGCTTGTCCAACAGGGAGAGAAAAGGTTTTAGCGTGATACGGTATAGCGTCTGGTCTGCAGAGCCGGACAATCTTCGGAAATCAGTAATAACACCGTGTACTTTTTTCTGCTCCGTCAGAGTCTCAAGTAAACCGCCGCCCATTGTCAGAGTGGCCGGCTTACGCAGCAACTGGCTGGCATCAAGATATTTGTTTGTACTGGTAAAAATAATGTCGTAACTGTACATCCGGCTCATGCTTTCAGTTCCACTGAACTCTTCAACGTCCAGGGGCGACGAACAAGAGGGAATATCAAGCCGGTAGCGATTCAGTGTTCCTGATGCAGATAAAACGCTCTGCAGCGCATCAGTCAGATTCATTATTATTCATTCCATGAACAGATTTAAAAGGGGGTTCGCAGGAACCATAATGCCTGCGCTGATCATCCTGAGCATTATTGTTGCTCAACTCTCCATAAGGCCTCACCGCTTCCATGTCAGTAAGCGGAATAGCGAAAATACATTTGTTATGAATTTCTATCCCGGCGACCATTCTGCGCGGCGTGTCCTCATGACGTTTTGAACGCAGGACATAGCTGATTATATATTGCCCCTTATCCGGAAAAAGATAAAAAGATGGGGGGAGACACAGATAGCTATTTTCTATTCTTAGAGCCGGGCGAAAGATAATATTCTCCTGGCTCGGCAGAGTCCCTCTTGGATTAATTGCAATATTGACCGGTTGGTAGTCTTCTGCATCCGGCACAGCAAAACAGATATTCCCCCCCATAATGCTGACTGTTGTTTCTTCGTCGAATCGCCATCGATCCCCAGGACATCCCGTCAGTAAAGGGAGGGAGAATAAAAAAAGAAATGCTGAAAAATGATGTTGCCGGCCAATTTTTACCATGGAAACCCCCGCAACGTATTTTGATACAGTTGCCGGATAATCGGCTCGCTGATATTCCCATCAAGCGTAATGACATCCTGATCTCTGAGATCACACCATTTTGTGTATCCTTCAGCATTCAGAATAAAATGGTCAGCGATAATTTGTGCCTGCTGCTCCATAGGGTATTCACTCAAATAAGGGCTATCCAGTACATAGTGGTAACTTACTGCCCAACTGACCAGGCCCCGCCCGATGACATTCAATCCCTTTTCTCGCTGCCAGACATGTGCCATTTCATGGATAAACATATGCTGATAGAAAGGAACAGTGTGTGAATAATCTTCCCGGTAGTGCTCGCGGAAATAAATTTCTCCATTCGGAGCTATCGCCGTATATTGATCCTGCAACCCAAAAGGAAGATAACTGTCAAAATGGATCCAAACTTTATGATAAGGGATCGTTGATCTGAATACAGACTTCGCTAGCGCGATCTCTCCTGAAGTCAGTAACCGCAGCGTTCCTTCTTTCTTATCCTTTTTTTCTTTGTCCTTTTCTTTATCGTGGATGGTCATTATTCGCCTGCCTGCCGTAACTCTATGACAATCCCCCCATCTTCATCCCAGCCCAGCGTCAGGCACTGTGGCTTCTGCCCCGCCGCCATGTGCGTCAGCAGCTGCTGGCTCAGCACCGGCAAAATCTGCTGGTTCAGCAGGCTGTCGATGTTGCGCGCCCCGGTATCCGGCAGCAGGCAGGCGTCCGTCAGCGCGTCCATCAGGCTGTCGGCAATCACGGTTTTCATGCCATAGTGGCGCGCCAGGCGTTTGCTCACCTGGTTCAGCTTCATGCCAACAATGGTACGCATCGCCGCCTGGCCCAGCGGGCGGTAAATCACCGTCTGGAAGCGCGCCAGCAGCGCGGGCTGGAAGTGTTCCCGCAGGATCGGGCGCAGTAATTCGTGCAGATCGCCGTCGGTGGCGTCCGGCTGTTCCTGTAAAAGCAGCATCAGGTGATCGCTGCCGAGGTTCGAGGTCATCAGGATCACCGTGTTGCGGAAGTCGATTTCGCGCCCCTCGCCGTCGCGCATAAACCCGCGGTCAAACACCTGGTAGAACAGGTTCATCACGTCCCGGTGCGCTTTTTCAACTTCATCGAGCAGCACCACGCTGTACGGGCGCTTGCGCACCGCCTCGGTAAGGATACCGCCCTGACCGTAGCCCACGTAGCCCGGAGGCGAGCCCTTGAGCTGGGAAACCGTGTGCGGCTCCTGGTACTCGGAGAGGTTGATGGTAATCAGGGATTTTTCGCCGCCGAACAGCTCGTCCGCCAGCGCCAGCGCGGTCTCGGTTTTGCCGGTGCCGCTGGTGCCGACCAGCAGGAACACGCCCTGCGGGCCGTTCTCCGGCGCGAGGCCGGTTTTGGCGGCGCGCAGGCGCTGCGCAATGGCGTTCAGCGCCGCGTCCTGGCCCACCACGCGTTTCGCCAGATTATTTTCCAGGCTCAGCAGCTCCGTCTGCTCATCCTTCATTAATGAGGAGAGCGGCACGCCGGTCCAGTCGGCGATCACCGTCGCCACGGTGCGGGTGTCCACATCCAGCCCCAGCAGCGGATTGCCCTGGTGCACGGCGCTGAGCTGTTCCTGCAACGCCGCGATTTCTGCCTGGCGGGAGATGTCCTGGCGGCAGGCCAGCAAGTCTTCCGTGATTTTCATCTCCTCGCCGTACCGGGTTTCCAGCGCGTCGAGTTCGAGGATGATGCGGATCTCCTCCTGCTCAATCGCCGCCAGGCGCTCGCCGTGGGAGGAACTTCCTACCGCGATATCCTCCATCAGCGCCTGCTTTTCCATATCCAGCGCGGTGAGCTGCGCCTTCATGTGGGTCAGCGGCTCGGGCACGGTGTCGAGGCTCATGCGCACGCGCGCAGAGGCGGTATCCAGCAGGTCCACCGCCTTGTCCGGCAGCTGGCGGCCCGTCAGGTAGCGTCTTGAAAGGGCGACAGCAGCTTTTACCGCTTCATCGGTGATATGCACCCCGTGGTGTTCGGCGTAGCGGGACTTCAGGCCGCGCAGCATCAGGCAGGCGGTGTCGTCGTCCGGCTCGTCGACTTTTACCATCTGGAAGCGCCGCTCCAGCGCGGCGTCGCGCTCGAAGTACTGCTTGAATTCGCTCCAGGTGGTGGCGGCAATGGTTCTGAGTTCCCCGCGCGCCAGGGCGGGCTTGAGCAGGTTGGCTGCGTCCGCGCCGCCCGCCTGATTACCTGCCCCGATGATGGTGTGGGCTTCGTCGATAAACAGCAGCACCGGCAGCGGCGACTGCTGCACCGCCTCAATGATGTTTTTCAGGCGCTGCTCGAACTCGCCCTTCACGCCCGCGCCCGCCTGCAGCAGGCCGAGGTCGAGGGTGCGCACGGAGACAGGCTTCAGCGCGTCCGGCACGTTGCCCTCACTGATGCGCAGCGCCAGGCCTTCCACCAGTGCGGTCTTGCCCACCCCCGGCTCGCCCACCAGAATCGGGTTGTTCTTGCGGCGACGGGAGAGAATATCCACCATCTGGCGGATTTCATTGTCGCGGCCGAACACCGGGTCGATTTTGCCTTCGCGGGCGCGGGCGGTGATGTCGAGGGTAAACTTGTCCAGGGCGTTCTGCAGCGCCGGGCTGAGCTCTCCTTCTTTTATTTCCGCATTGACCGGACGCCCCACAAACGCCACGTCATCACTGTTGCTCAGCGCCGCTTCCTGCTGTACTTCTTCGCGCTCGTCAGACTGCGCATCCAGCAACCCACGCAGGCGCTCGAGCTGACTTTGTCCGGTGGTGGTCAGCGGCCACAGGCCGTCGCAGCGAACCAGCGACGGCTTTTCCACCACAGCCATCAGCAGATGAACGCTGCGGATCTGCGTTTCACCCGCCAGCGAGGCATGCAGCCAAGCGTTCTGCATCAGTGTCTGCAGACTGTCCGAGAGCTGCGGACGGCTGCGCACCGAACGCGGGAGTTTATCCAGAAAGGCCAGCAAACCCTGCCATACCGCATCCATATCCCACTCGTAGCGGCGGGCAATCACCGTGATGTCCCCCTCGCCCTGTTCCAGCAATTTCAGCAGCCAGTGCTCGGGCAGAATTTCCGCATGCGCGCGGGTCTGACACAGGGAGGCGGCGCCTTCCATCGCGCGGGCGCAGTAAGGGTTGAGACGACGTAACAGAACGGCTGGATTTTCCATGAGATTCTCTCTTTATCAGGTCCGGGCACGCTACCGCCCCTCGCTGTTTACTTACCAAAGCGCATCAGGTCAGGCAGGCGGATTGTGTGTGTTTTTGCTGAGCGTCCGCGAGGCAGGCGCTCAGCAAAAAAAGCAGACGGAAAACCGTCTGCCCGGGTCATTACGCAGTGGTACGTTCGTTCCAGGAATCGGAATGAATGATGTTGCCGTCTTTATAGGTCCAGGTGATTTTCTCGTAGCGCAGCTCAATCTGCTCCAGATGGTTGTGCTTCTCGAAAGCCGGATCCTTGATGTCGTGCATCTTCGGATTCACCTTCACCAGCTTCACGTTCTCAAGCTTCGTGTTGAAATACTCCACTTCCTGGCCGGCGTCGTTGATTCTGTACCACCTGAATTCGGCCGATTTCAGGGTCTGACCAGTGGTCACTGCCTTGTAAAGGTACGGGCTGGAGGAGTCGATTTCTTTGGTAAAGAGGAATGGCGTATGGATACGCGTGCCGGTCAACTTGCCGGTGTTATTGTCGGTCGGGATGTACAGGTTATGCTCCTGTGCAACAACTTCGATGCTGCCTTCACGGTCTTTAACGTCCACGGAACCTTTAATGTCCGCACCGCCGTCGTCTTTCAGCCACAGATAGACAGGAATTGCCATGTTAATTACTCCATTTTAAGTTTTGATACGTCATCATCCTGAGATGACGCGGGGGGGTTGCCCGGTAACTGGCAGGCATTTGCCTGTGGCACCAGACTGATTTCGACACGGCGGTTAAGCGCCCGGCCTTCCGTTGTCTCATTTGTTGCGACCGGGCGGCTTTCACCATAGCCCTGTACTGCAAAACAGCTTTCCGGTACGTCACCGGTATCGCGCATCCAGTCCCGGACAGACTCAGCGCGTTTCAGGGACAGTACCTGGTTGGATTTGTCATCGCCGGTGCTGTCGGTATGACCAGCCACCACAATCAGCCAGCCGGGCTTCGCCTTTATATCCACCAGCGAGTTCACCAGCAGTTTTGTCGAGCCAGGTTTCAGCGCCCATTTGCCTGTGTCGAACAGCGACATGCTGTCGAGGCGGACGGTCTGCGGGCCCTGCACGACTTTCTTAATTACCGGACGCGGTGGCAGTGGCGGTGCCCAGTCACTAATGGCCGCTTCAACTGGGGGGATCAGCCGCATCCCCTGATACAAACCCAGCCCGTAACGCTGCGGTTCGCCGCGACGTAACCAGTTGTCCAAAAGACGGCTATCCGCACGCAGGCGCTGCTGAGCCTGCAGTTTCGGTGCGGGCGGCGTGCCGCTGAGACGGTGATAGACGGCAAGGTGGTCACCCACGCTGCGTACCAGGCGCTGGTTATTAATAAAGGAGGCCAGCATTGCCAGCGCGAGAAAAACAAAACAGATAGCACCGGCCAGCCGGGTATCCTGCATCCGACGGCTCACGCCGTGATGGCGTGGCAACGACGCCAGTAACACATCAGGCAACGGTAACAAGTCATCCGCTGCGCCACATGACGGAGGTAATGTGGTTGTTCCTGCTATCTGACGCGACCAGAGGTTTTCCGATACCCCGGCTACAGGAGTCAGACAGATGCCAACAGCACAGAGATTGCAGGCGGGGAGTTCCTCCTGACGCGTGCGAAGCGGCCGAAAGAGAAGCGTGTTGCTCAACCTGAGCACGCTGTCGAGCCATAGCGCATTAGCCAGACGGACGTCATCCCCCACAGCTTCCTGCTGCCAGCCAGTTACCGGCAGGGCAACCTGGCCGTTCTGGCGAGCACGTATGCCAGGCAGGTCAGGCGTGACGGTAAACCACAGCACCTCATCCGAATGCTGAACAGGCGGTGACACCCAGACCACACCCCAGATAGGCGGCAGGCCGTTTAGCCAGGTTCGGCACTGGACGATACTGCGTCGCCAGTGGCGAAGCGCCTGCGCACACGTTTCTTCTGAAATGTGCTGTTCCGGTGTCATCGCCAGCATTACCGAAACCTGTGACACTAGCGCCGGACGAACAGCAGCCAGATGCTGCGCCAGCAGCGGCAATGCCTCAGCACTCTGTACCTGCAGATACCAGCCGTGGCAAGTTTCACGCCAGACCGTGTTACCGGAAAACAAGGAGGTGGTATCGCCGCATACCAGCACCACCGCACCCTGAAAATCTTCCGGCGGCAGGCTGTGCTCCGTTATCGTTTCACTGATGGCCCGGCACTGCAGATGCAGCCGCCACTGACGCCAGAAAGCCACAACGCCCGCCAGCAGAATACACAGGCTCAACGCGAGTCGACTGCTGGTCGAAAGTGGCCAGAATCCCAGCACCAACCACAGCGCCAGAAGAAGGGCTAACGCCGTGAGCAAACCACGGGAGAGTTCACGCATTCGCTAGCCCTGCCCTGCAATCCGGGCCACCATCTGAGCCAGGGATGATGAGAAGATAAGCCACAGCGCGGCAAGCACCACGATACCTGCAGCCCAACCCAGCCAGTACAGCCGTCGTCCGCTGCGCAGGCGCGATGCCCGCACAACTACCGGTGCGTCCTCAGTCAGCGCAAAAGGCGGCACGCGTTCGCTGAGTGCACGCACCACGTCCTCCCGCCGTTCGTCGTCCTGATCACGGTACTGGCCGACAAAGCCCAATTGCAGGGTCCGGTACAGGCAGGTCAGCACCGCGTTATCTGGCGCGGGTTCACGCAGAACGGTGCGGATAAGCTCCCACAGCTCTTCCCCTGCATTCAGGGTGCTGAAGAACCGCGCCTGTAACGGATCCTTGCGCCACTTACGGTAACCATCGTCCTGTCTGTCGCGGTTCAGCACGCTCTCATCCAGCAGGGCGCAATAAGCGTAAAGCATGCGATCGCAAGAGCCAGCACTGTATCCCCCGTCCGTTAAAGCCTCGCGGGCCTCCGCGACCCAGCGGCAGGCGCGACGGTAAAGCGCATCACCGTCCTGAATCTCCTGCCCGCTGCGCAACTGGCTGACCATCAGCCAGCCCGGATAAAACGTTTTATTGATCAAATCCAGATTCATCATGTTCATGAGCGCAGCACCGCAAACAGTTCCAGCTTCACGTCACCGAGCGACTCCGGCGTATAGAAGGTACAGTTTCCGGCATCCAGCATCGCGCGGGCCGCCGCAGTAGAAAGATCGAGCGCAAAATACTGGTTTTCCAGACGCACCGGGATGGCTGCCGGGACGTGGCTCAGGGGTTTAATCACCATCCCACTCAGTGCAATGTTAACGACTTCAGATACGTCGTCATGGCTACCCGCCTTGCACAGCTGAGGGAAGCGCGTCTGCAGTTCGTGGTTTGGCATGGAGGAGCGCACCGAGAGATAGAAGTCTGCCCCTTCACGCAGCCTCGCGTCGTGCAGTCTGCCGCGCCAGATTTCTCTGTCCTCGCCCTGTTCGAGCGAAATGGCAACAACGCGGGACGGCAGGCTAGCTTCCAGCAGACGATCCAGCAGGGTAAACAGCGGCGGAAATACATCTTCCGGGGTATCGTGCCGGTAGAGCGGGATATCGTCGGCGTTATGTTCGAGAGAAAAGGTCAGCAGACTACCGGCAAGCCTTGCCAGTTCACGGTACAGCAACTCGGGATGGCGGGATGGTGTCTGGTGCAGCTCCGTCAGCACCGGCTCCGCACTGTTGAGCGCATTCAGCAGCCAGAACAGGGAGACATCCGCCACTGCGAAGTCCGCCATCCGTTTATTACTTTCCCGTCTCATCGCCATCAGACGCTTGCGGCGGGCCTGCAGGCGGTGCAAGAGTTCACCCAGTTCGCTGACCAGCGCAGGACTTGCCGACAGCGAAAGCATTGGAGGAATGAAATCTCTGTCCAGGCTCCACAGCCCCTGCACATTACGGGTGACTCTGGCCACCGGACAGGTCAGATAGGCTGCATTTTCCTGGGTGGAGAGACGCAGCGTCAGCGCATGACGCAGTACTGCCAGATCGCTGCGCTCATGGCCAGCCAGCTCCTGGACTGTCACTCGCTCTGACTGCCAGCGACGTGGACGGGCACTGTCGCACCCGTCGTCCAGATTACCGCCATTCGCACTAAGCAGCGGCAGGCACAGCAGCACCTCAACACTCTCCAGCCCTGTCGCGGATAAATCACAGACCGGCGGCAGGTTATCCGCCAGGTCTGTATCTATCAGCGTGCCATCCGCAAAGCGTACCGCCATACGGACGGCATTAAGCCTTGCGAGTGTGAGCGCGCTGTCATCAAACTCCGCACACAGCACACCCCAAGGGTGCGCCAACATCATCCGCGCAACGGTATCCGCAACGTGTGCATCCCAACGTGACTGCTGCTGGAACTGCTGCGGGGCCAGAAAGGCCCCGTCTTCCCATAACGGGCGAAAGATTTTCATCCCTGCTCCTGCCTTATGCTTTCGCTTTCGGCATCTGGCTGACCAGCGACAGGTTCACGTCCATCCCTTCCACCTGGAAGTGGGGCACGGCATACAGACGCACGCGGAAGAAGCCAGGATTGTCCTCGATGTCTTCTACCACTACCTTCGCATCGCGCAGCGGGTGTGACGCCTGCAGTTCGTCGCCCGGATCGGTCATTTCCGTCACCAGCCCTTTCACCCAGGTGTTCAGCTCCAGCTCCAGCATGCGGCGGTCCTTCGTCGTACCGATGTTCTCGCGCTGGATAAGCTTCAGGTAGTGCGCAATACGCGACAGCAGGAAGATGTACGGCAGGCGCGCGTTGATACGGCTGTTGGCGGTCGCATCGGCGGTGTCGTACAGCGCTGGTTTCTGGGTTGAGTTGGCTGAGAAGAAGCAGGCGTAATCGCGGTTTTTGTAGTACGACAGCGGAATGAAGCCGAGATTAGCAAATTCAAACTCGCGGGTTTCCGGGATCATCACTTCAGAAGGGATCTTCACCTGGTTGCCGGTACCCAGATCGTACAGATGGATCGGCAGGTCTTTCACTGCACCACCGGCCTGCGGGCCACGGATCTGCACGCACCAGCCATTGTTGATGAAGCTCTTAACCATGTTAGAGGCGAAGGCAAATGATGCGCTGGTCCACAGGTATTTCTCGTGATCCGGCCCTTTTACCTGTTCAACATAGTTAAAACTACGCACCGGCACGGTATCCGGGCCATAAGGCAGGCGTCCCAGCACGCGCGGCATCACCAGCCCGATATAGCGGGAGTCGTCGGTATCGCGGAAGGATTTCCATTTGATGTACTCGGCACGGTCGAAATAGTTGCCGATATCTTTAATGGCAGCCACTTCTTCCATCGACTCTTTCAGGAAGAATTTCGGGCCGACGGAGCCGATAAACGGCATATGCGCGGCGGCAGACACTTTGGAGATATTACGCAGCAGCGCAACGTCCTGCGGGCTGGCGTCAAATTCGTAGGAGGAGATGACCGAGCCGATCGGTTCGCCGCCAGGGGTGTCGTACTCGGCGGTGTAGGTGTGCCAGTAAAGACCGCTCTGGATAAGCTCCGGCGCATCTTCAAAGTCCTGACGCAGATCGTCTTTCGACACATCCAGAATTTCTGTTTTGACGTTCTGACGGTAGTCAGTGTTGTCGACCAGCTGTTTCAGGCCGCGCCACAGGGACTCCACCTTCTGAAATTCCTGATGGTGCATCACCGCATCCAGCTGGCGGCTGATTTGATAATCCAGCTCCGCGATGTGGTGATCAATCAGCGTTTTGTCGAGTTTTTCCACTGGCTGACCGGATTTACGGATACAGTCCATAAACACCTGCATCGCGGCTGTCAGGCGTTCACCTGCAGAAGCATCAGCGAGCGCAGCATCATCCAGAAACGCATTAATATCCCCGAGGCTCGATGCCGGGGTGAGGTTGATTTTTTCAAACAAGGAGGCGTAAACGCCCTCTTTTTCCAGTACGGTGGTTTGCCCCTGAGCAGAGCCAGTTTCAGTATTTACAGACATCAGCATATTCCCGGTTAATCCATTAAAAGAGATGCCCAAATATTATTTCGGGGCAAGCGCACTCATTTCGTCACGTAATTCCTGAGACAGCGCCGGATCCTTAAGGATTTTCTCAAGCTCTTTTCTGAAAGTGGCGTTATCAAGAAGATTGGATTTCAAATCGCGTAATAAATTGCGCATTGCCAGCATCGCGCGAAGCTGAGGAATTTGACGGGCAACCTGTTCGGGTTCGAAATCTTTCATACTGGAAAAATGTAGGCGGATATTTTCTTCTGCCCCCTCGCCAGCCAGGGTGTTCTGCACGGCCAGGTTAATTTCCGGGTTAAATTCTGAAAGTACACTGTCGAAGTTATTTTTATTGAGGTTAACCTTTTTACGCTCAGATAACGGCCTGTTTTCTTTGCCATTACTAAAATCACCAACGGTCAGGAGCTTAAGCGGTAGCTCAACTTTCTTTTGCGCGCCCCCCGTATGGAGAGCCAACTTGAGATTTATACGTGCCTTGGGCACTTCATTCTGAAATGTATCAGCCATAGCAGTCCCTTTTCCTTAAGGAATAGTTATTAAGTAAAACTTCATTTTTGCGCAGGTGATATTAGAACAAGTAATTACAATGAATCAACTCACTCATAGTCCAAAAGTAGACATTGTTTTAAATATTACCACTAATAACTGGCGGTAAACCTTATTAAACAGTCGGAATATATTCACCATCATGATCATTCGCACCCAAATAAAATGAAGCCAATCCTATTTGGGAATAAAATATTATATTTAGATTCTCTTACTTCAATGGAAATGGATGAAATGTATTGATACCTGTGCAGACATGATAACCCACGCTATCATGCATTATCATTTTCTCTATAAATTGATTTAGCCGTGACTATCTTAGTCTTAAAGGCGATTTTCGGGCCGATATCATCTGGCAGACCAGGGCTACCGGGCGCAACGCCATTCACCATAATACCACCGCTGATGTCTGCATCGTACAAGGGCGCGATTGACCCTATCACCGCCGCATTAATACAGTGGCTACAGGAACCCCTCATCTTTACCCACGCGCATCGCGGCGTCATTACTTCGATGATGAGCGCTATCGACTCGCCCAATTCTGCGCTTCATGTTTCATGCGGGCCGCGGGTGCTGAGCTCCTTACCCGCGCACGGGCGAAGGTATGGCACATTCCGATTGGATGGCGCTGAACGGATCGCCATCATGATCCTCTGCCCGACTTTCTTCAGCAAAGGCGAGTAACCGCGCGCTCCACACAGCGGCCAGTAAAGCCGCCATCCGCTCGTTTGCCCGCTCCTGAACTACCGAGCTAAAAGATCACGGGATTAGGGAGAACCAGTTATCGCCGGGGGTGTTCTTCACCCCCTGCCATGCAATCTTATCTGCATGCCAATGACGGTATCGAGAGGGGTTAAAAATACGGCGTCGCTCGGACGGCTCGGTGGGGTGGATGAAGTGGCTACAGCGGTGCTGTTCCTGGCCTCTGACGAGCGTCGATTCGCTGCATGTGAAGCGCTATTCGTGGACGGCGGCATTATGGCGGTCTGACGCGCCGCCATAAGACAGGGATTGTTTTACCTGCTTGTCAATTTTATGGCGGCTTTCGTCATTTGCCGGGTTAAAAATTAACATCGCCAGATCTGGCCGCCCCTCTACCATGAAGGTTGAAAACTCCAGGTCTATCGCCCCCACCTGTGGGTGATAAATGCGCTTTATACCCTCGCCGTGGCTGGCGACATCGTTGCTGCGCCACAGGAGGTCAAATTCGGGACTCCGACTGCAAAGCTCGCCAATCAGGCTCGCCGTTTCTGCCGATTCCCCTGCCCGCGCCACGTCGGCACGAAAGGCATTCACCACCAGTCGGGCCACCGTCTGCCAGTCGGCCTGCATTTCACGTACCTGCGGGTCGAGAAACAGCCGACGCAGCACGTTACGCTGTGAATACGGTAGCTGCCCATAGTCGGTCAACACGCAGGCGGCGGAGCGGTTCCAGGCGATGACATCCCAGGTGATAGTTTTGACCAGCGCCGGAACGCCGAACGCCTCCAGCACCCGTTGCAGACGCGGCGTGATATCCGTGGAGAGCGTGAAATGCGTTTCTGGCGGATGACCGAATGCCAGAATAAACAGATGCTCGCGCTCGGGCCCCGTCAGGCGCAGCCCGCTGGCGATACGGTTGAGCACCTCACGCGACGGCGCACCGCCGCGTCCCTGTTCAAGCCAGGTGTACCAGGTGGGACTGATATGGGCAAGCTGCGCTACCTCTTCACGGCGCAACCCCGGCGTACGCCGTCTGCCGCCGATAAAACCAAACGCTGTCGGATCAAGGCGCAAGCGTCGCGTCCGCAGAAAATCGCCCAGCGACTGCATTGTCATCGGCATCATCGTTATCCTGTTAAGATTTATACCCTGATAAGGTCCCTACTTTTACCGTTTCACTATAGCGCTACTCTGGATGGCAACCCAATCTGGAGGTGGATTATGCAAGTATTTTTGACGGGTGCGAGCGGGTTTATCGGTTCGCGGATTCTGGCTGAACTGGTGACAGCCGGCCATCAGGTGACGGGCCTCGCCCGCTCGGAAAGCAGCGCGCAGGCACTTAAGGCCGCGGGGGCCGACGTCCATCGCGGTACGCTGGAGGAGCCTGAAACCCTGGCCGCCGCCGCGCAGCGCGCCGATGCGGTGATCCATACCGCGTTTGACCATGACTTTCACCGTTTCGTCGAGAACTGTGAACAAGACCGGCGGGTTATTCATGCGCTGGGCCAGGCGCTGGAGGGGAGCGAACGTCCGCTGATAATCACCTCCGGCACGGGTATGGGCAATGACGGCTCCACAGCGCTGGCTCGTGAAGATCAATTTAAACCTGATAACCATAATCCTCGCGTGGCCTCTGAAGTGGCAGGCGATGCGCTACTGGCGCAGGGCGTGGATGTGCGGGTGGTGCGTCTGCCGCAGGTGCATGACACTACCCGCCAGGGGCTAATCACACACTACATTCATCACGCTATTGAAAAAGGTGCCGTCGCCTGTATTGGTGAAGGCAATAATTGTTGGTCGGCGGCACACGTCAGCGATGTCGCCCGATTGTATGTGCAGGTGCTGGAACAGGGCGAACGCGGCAGGCGCTACCATGCCGTCGCGGAAGAAGGCATTGCCACACGGAAGATTGCGCAGGTGGTCGCCGATAAGCTCGGTCTGCCTCAGATCTCGCTCTCTGCGGCTGAGGCCGATGCACATTTTGGCTGGTTTGCGCTGTTTGCCGCCATGGATCTGCGCGCGTCATCTGACTGGACCCGCCGGCAACTCTGCTGGCACCCCACTGGCCCCGGCCTGCTGGAGGATTTGCAAAACATGGATTACGCACCGCTGTTAGCGTCTCGCTAGTTCTTTTTCCCGGCTCCACCATTGGGGAGCCGGATACTGGTCTGGCAGAAGGAACGCTGTACCTTCGACGCCTGCCAGCGACAGTTCTTCTTTTCTTCCATGTCCAGTGAGTCTGCTGATAAAGTCAGTCAGCCGAACAGCGTCCTGCGGATGTTGCCTGGCAAGATAGGCCTGCAGGTCCTTTTCAGCGACTGAAAGAGAAACTGGCGCGAAGAATCGCGCCAGTTTCGTTTTTAGCAGAGGTCACTTTAGTCTAAAAGGCGATCCTGCCCATCAATGCTTCTCGATATACATCGTCCGGCTGTACGCCACGTCTTCCGGGTTGTTGATGGGATACCCTTTCACCCAGGGCTTGATTAGACGCCCATTGGTGTACTGGTAGATCGGCGCAATGGGTGCTTTCTCCGCGAGGATTTTCTCCGCTGTATTGTAATCTGCATTACGGGCCTTGACGGTGGTCTCCAGCGACGCCTGATTCATTACCTTGTCATACGCCGGATCGTTGAAGCGCGAGATGTTGCCGGTATGCGTGGAGGTCAGCAGCGAAAGGAAGGTTGACGGCTCGTTATAATCCCCCACCCATGAGGCGCGGATCACATCGAAATTGCCGGTATTGCGGCTGTCGATATAGGTTTTCCACTCCTGATTTTGCAGCTTAACATCGACACCCAGGTTCTTTTTCCACATCGATGCTACCGCGATGGCGATCTTCTGGTGGTTTTCCGAGGTGTTATACAGCAGCGTTAGCTTGAGCGGCTTCTGGGCATTGTAACCCGCCGCCTGCAACAGCGTTTTGGCCTGCGCGTTCATCTCTTCCTGGCTCATCTGCTCAAAAGGCGATGGCTCAGGGGTAAAACCTGCGGTCACGTCCGGGGTGAAGTGCCATGCCGGTTTTTCGCCGGTACCCAGCACTTTCTCGGCCATAATCCGCCGATCGATGGTCATGCTTAGCGCCAGACGCACCCGGGCATCCGCCGTCGGGCCTTTCTGGGTGTTAAAGGCATAATAATAGGTGCCCAGCTGCGGCGGGGTGTAAACCTGCCCATGAATGTCTTTCAACAGCTTCTGGTAGAGGTTTTTCGGGAATGACTCGGTGATGTCGATATCGTTCGCCAGATAGCGCTTGGTGGCGGACGACTCCTGGTTGATCGGGATAAAGGTCACTTTCTGCAACACCGTTTTGTCATTATCCCAGTAATGGCTGTTGCGCTCGACGACCAGTTTCTCGTTAACCACCCGGTCTTTCAGGATGTATGCGCCATTACCCACCAGCGCACCGGGACGGGTCCACTCCGCGCCGCTCTCCACGTTAGCTTTTTGGACGGGATAAAAGGCGAAGCTCGCCGTCAGGTTGGCAAACCACGGCAGCGGTTTATCCAGCTGAACGCGCAGGGTTCTGTTATCCACTGCGGTCACGCCCAGTTTGTCCGGCGTGGCCTTGCCGTCGATGATAGCCTGCGCATTACTAATCCCGGCCAGCGCTGCAAACCAGGCGAAGGGGGACGTGGTTTGCGGATCCACCAGGCGCTGCCAGCTATAAACGAAATCCTGTGCGGTGACAGGCGTACCGTCAGACCATCTGGCGTTCTCGCGCAGGGTAAAGGTCCAGGCGCGGTTATCATTACTCTGCCAGCTTGTGGCCACCCCCGGCACCAGTTCGCCCTTTTCATTCTGATTGACCAGGCCTTCGAATAGATCGCGGATCACCTGAATCTCAGGCAGCCCCACCGCTTTGGCAGGATCCAGCGAGGCGGGTTCATCTTTAATATGACGCACCAGCTCCTGCTTTGGCGCCAGTGTCGTCCCGGAGGGAACATCCGCAGCAAACGAATAAGAAGAGAGGCCACACAACCACAGGGCAGAACAAATCAACGAAACCGGATGCTTCATGAGATCCCCTTTGAAATGATGGGTAACAAGCAGATGCGTAATTATTTGTTTCGGAACAGGGAAATGCAAACAACTTCCGTCGGAAAGTTGATATCTGCCGATTTTGCCCCGACGCTGAAACTATTTGATAAACCGCGTATTTTGCACAACACTGCCAGTAGTATAACTCTGATTCAGGAACGTCTATGTCCCTCACTCGCCCCAGAACGGAACGTGGCGCTTTCCCGCCCGGAACTGAACATTATGGCCGTTCATTCCTTGGCGCGCCCTTGATCTGGTTCCCTGCGCCGCAGGCCGATCGTAACAGCGGCCTGATCATTGCCGGAACGCACGGGGATGAAAACTCCTCGATCGTGACCCTCTCCTGCGCCCTGCGCACGCTGGCGCCTGAGCTGCGTCGCCACCATGTCGTGCTCACCGTCAACCCGGACGGCTGTCAGCTGGGGCTGCGCGCCAATGCCCGTGGCGTGGATTTAAACCGAAACTTCCCGGCGGCAAACTGGCGGGAAGGTGAGACGGTCTACCGCTGGAACAGTGCGGCCCAGGACAGGGATGTGGTGTTATTGACCGGTGAAAAACCCGGCTCGGAGCCGGAAACGGAGGCGCTATGCCACCTGATCCACAAACTGCATCCTGCCTGGGTGGTGTCGTTTCACGATCCACTGGCCTGCATTGAAGATCCAGCCCACAGCGCACTGGGGCGCTGGCTGGCGGATGCGTTTTCGCTACCGCTGGTTACCAGCGTCGGTTATGAAACACCGGGGTCGTTCGGCAGCTGGTGCGCTGATTTAAGCCTGCACTGTATCACCGCCGAATTCCCGCCGATCTCGTCCGACGAGGCCAGCGAGAAGTACCTGAGAGCAATGACCGATCTGCTGCGCTGGGAGCCTCAGAGATGAACCACGCCGGTGGTGTAATGCAGCGCCGGTGAAACGTCCACCGCCAGCCAGGTCGGGCCATCCAGATCGGCAAACTGTACCTCGCCCGCCAGCGGCAAAGCCGCATTAATGGCACGCGAGGTGCAGAGCATACAGCCGAGCATCAGTGCAAAACCGTTCTCCCGCGCTTCGGCGGCCAGCGCCAGCGCTTCGGTGATTCCGCCAGTTTTATCCAGCTTAAGATTCACCATCTCGTAGCGCCCTTTCAGGGCGGACAGACTTTCGCGCGTATGACAGCTCTCGTCGGCGCAGATGGGGAGCGGATGAATAAAATTCGCCAGCGCCGCATCGTCACCCGCAGGCAGGGGTTGCTCAAGCATGGCGACATCCAGATCTGCCAGCAGCTGACAGCGTGCAGCAAGCCCTTCGCCGTGCCAGGATTCGTTGGCATCGACGATCAGCGTGGCCTGGGGTACAGCAGCGCGAATGGCGACCATGCGCTCGCTGATCAGACGATCGTCCAGCTTCACTTTCAGCAGCCGCGCCCCGGCAGCATACAGGGCTTTGGCGCTGGCGGCCATTTGCGCGGGTTCGCCGATCACCACCGTCTGCGCGGTCACTACCGTTTGCGGTAATGTGACTCCGGCCAGGGTCGCCAGCGAGATGCCCTGCTGGCGCGCGGCTAAATCCCAGAGGGCGCAGTCAACGGCATTGCGTGCCGCGCCCGGTGGTAACAGGGTTTGCAGGGCTTCACGGCTAAGCCCGCGCTCCAGTTCTGGTGCCAGGGCCATGATCTGCGCCATCACCGAGGCGATGCTTTCACCATATCGCGGATAAGGCGTACACTCCCCCACCCCTTTGACACCCTCTTCCTCTATTTCGACTACCACCACGCAGGCCTCGCTCCGGGCTCCCCGGGAGATGACAAACGGCGTATGCAATGGCCAGGCTTCTTCATAAACCTTGAGAGTTCTCATCACTCACTCCTGTATAGCGGCTTCGCGTAAATAGGGTTTGCTGTGATATTGGCTGATGACATACACTAACGGCGACGTTAACTATATGTAAACAGGAAGATAACTATGTCACAACTCGTTCATTTCCAGGGCAACCCGGTTTCTGTTGCAGGATCCATTCCTCAGACTGGCAGCAAAGCGCAGGCGTTTACGCTCGTGGCAAAAGATCTGTCTGACGTCGTGCTGAGCCAGTTCGCCGGCAAGCGTAAAGTGCTGAACATTTTCCCAAGCATCGATACCGGCGTGTGTGCCGCATCTGTGCGTAAATTCAACCAGCTGGCGACTGAGATGGACAACACTGTTGTGCTGTGCATTTCCGCTGACCTGCCGTTCGCCCAGTCCCGTTTCTGCGGTGCAGAAGGCCTGAGCAACGTTATTACCCTTTCCACCCTGCGCAACCCGGAATTCCTGGAGCAGTACGGTGTGGGCATCGCTGAAGGCGCCCTGAAAGGCCTGGCTGCTCGCGCGGTTGTGGTAATCGACGAAAACGACACTGTCGTGTTCAGTCACCTGGTGAATGAAATCACCACCGAGCCGGACTATGCTGCTGCGCTGGAAGCGCTGAAAGCGTAAGACCAAAAAGAAAGCCTCCCTGCGGAGGCTTTTTTGTTTTTACTCGTCGCCTTTCTTCTGGCTCAGACCGTACTCACGCAGTTTATTGGCAATGGCGGTATGCGAAACGCCCAACCGTTTCGCCAGCTTACGCGTACTAGGGTAGTTACGATACAGCTGCGTCAATACCGAACGTTCAAAACGGCTGGTAATGTCATCCAGCGATCCTTCCATCGCCTCTTCGCCCACCGCCACCGTACCGGCGTCATAATCCGGCAGCAAAATGTCCTGCGGCCGCAGCTCATAGCCTTCAAGCTGGGTCAGCGCGCGATAGATCGCATTTTTCAGCTGTCGAATATTGCCCGGCCAGCCGTAGCGGGTAAGAACGGTGTTGAGATCGGCTGAAAACTTTGGTCGCGGGATGCCTTGTTCATCGGCAAAGCGCGCCACAAACAGCTCGGTCAGCGGCATGATGTCCTGCGGGCAATCGCGCAGCGGCGGGATATTCAACGTCAGTACGTTAAGGCGATAATAGAGATCTTCACGGAAGACGCCCTTCTGCACCAGCTCAACCAGGTTCTTCTGAGTGGCACAGATCACACGCACATCCACATGCACCTCATGATCTTCCCCCACCCGGCGGAATGTGCCGTCGTTAAGGAAACGCAGCAGTTTGGCCTGCATCCGCGGCGACATTTCGCCAATTTCATCCAGCAGCACCGAGCCGCCGTTGGCCTGTTCAAAGAAGCCTTTTTTGCCTTCCGGGGCGTGGCCGAACAGCTCGCTTTCAACAGCATCTTCCGGGATGGAAGCACAGTTCAGCGCCAGATAGGGTTTGCCCGCGCGCGGGCCTGCCTGATGCACCGCATGAGCCAGTAGATCCTTGCCGGTGCCGGTTTCTCCGGTGATGAGCAAAGGTGCCGTCAGATTCGCCAGCTTCCGCGCCTGCTCCACCACGTGGCGCATTTTCGGGCTGACGGCGATGATCTGGCTGAAGGCGCTGACATCCTGGCTGGACAGGTTTTGCAGCTGACGCCCCATGCGAACCGTCGAGCGCAGCATGATCACTGAGCCGGTCAGGGTGCGGTCGTCGTTGTCGCCCTGCAGATAGACCGGGGTGATCTCCATCAGGAAGTTCTGCCCGTTGATGATCACATGCTCGCTGTGGGTGGATCGCGGGTTGCTCTCCAGCCAGCGCTGGAAGTTAAAGCCGGGGATCAGCTGGGCGGCATTGTGGCTGCTGAGCTTGTCCTGCTCCTGGGCAAACAGCTGGCAACTCGCCAGGTTAGCCCGGTCGATTTTGCCTTTCAAATCCAATGATAAGAACGGCTCCGGCATCGCTTCCAGCAGCGCGCTGAGGGCCAGATGTTCACGCTCGGAGGGCATCCAGGGTACGGTGCGCACATCCGTAACGCCAGCGATACGGCGAATTTCAGCCATTAAGCTGCTGAAGGTATCGAATGCAATTTCGGCAAAGTTCAGGTAAATCTTCCCGATTGGGTCGATCTCGATGCCACGCAGATCAATGCTACGCAAAACAAGGAGATCAAGTAACTCGCGAGTCAGGCCGAGACGGTCCTTACAAAATACTTCCAGACGCATGGGAAAATCACTCTATAAGCCAGTAACCCTGAAATGATAAGCCAGATATCGGTAATCGGGAAGATAGCTGTCAACAAATATTGACAGCTTGTGAACCTCATGACGGAATATTGTGCGAGAAGATGTAACTACTGCGGTTTTTTGTTGAGGGTTTCTTTCAGCTGACCAATCAATTCCCGGCGGAAATCGCCCAGGCGTGGTTTATCCTCCGCTGTCCACGGCAGAGGACGGCACAACTCCATCGCTTTGATCCCAAGTCTTGCAGTCAGCAATCCTGCGCCAATTCCCTGGGCAGCGCGGGCCGAGAGACGTGCGGCCAGATCCTGCGACATCCAGTCCATGCCTACTTCACGTACCACCTCACTGGCTCCGGCAAAGGCCATATTCAGCAGCACGAGGCGAAACAGACGCAGACGGCTGTAATAGCCCAACTCAATGCCGTACAGGGCGGCGATACGATTGATGAGACGCAGGTTGCGCCAGGCGATAAAGGCCATGTCCACCAGCGCCAGCGGGCTGACGGCAATCATCAGGGTCGACTCAGCCGCCGAGCGGCTAATCTCCCGCCGCGCCTGGCTGTCCAGCACCGGCTGGACCAGATGGGCATACAGCGAGACCACTTCCCGGTCATTCTGCGTTTCATGAATAGCGGCATACCAGCGTTGCAGTGCCGGATGAGACTGATCCAGCCCGGCCTGTTTCGCCAGTTTTTCGCAAAACACCCGTCCGTGGCCGGTGCCGTGGCTCTGCATCAAATCACGGGCTTCATCACGTTCGTGCGCGCGCTGGCGCAGTCGCCATAAGCGGCGCCACTCGGTAGCGATGGAGCCTACGCCTGCCCCGACGATCAATGCCCCGGCCGCACAACCGCCCAGCGCCACCCAATCCTGGGTTTGCCAGGCATTCATCGCCCACTGCACGCCCTGCCCGACGACTGTTACACCGGCAACCACCAGCCCGGCGCTCACCATTCTGCGCCACAGGCTGCGTTTAGGACGCAGCGCCGCTTCGACCACGGCTTCAGCTTGCCCCTCTTCGGCGGGGAGCATATCGGAAACGACCGGGGAAAACTGTTCTGCCTGAGTCGTATTGAAGGTTTGGGCGGCCTTGAAGGCCTCCTGCTGTTCCTGCTCCAGCGTACCGCTAAAATCCATACGCGGTTTTAAGGGTTCGGTCATCGCAATTTATCTCCAATTAAAAACTCCAGCGCGGCATCGAGGCGAATGTGCGGTAGCGGCTGATCGACCGTCATAACCTGCGGGCGAAAGGCTTCGAACTGGAAGCCCTGCTTTTCCCAGAACGCCTGGCCGGGCAGCCGGGCAGGCACCTCGCCGGGATAGACTGTTAACGGCGCACCATCACTCAGACGATGACCGCGCAGCGCCGGGATCTTGTCGCCATTGACGTCAATCAATCCGCTCTGGGTAGCCTGCACCGAGGCCAGTCCCAGACAATCCATGCTGATGCCCTCAAACGCCGCGTTTTGCCATGCATCCTGCACCAGTTGCTGTAACAGCGATACCATATTGGCATGCTGATCCACCGTAACGTGGTCCGCCTTGGTGGCGGCAAACAGCAGCTTGTCGATGACTGGCGAGAACAGGCGGCGGAACAGCGTGCGCTGTCCATAGTGGAAACTTTGCATCAGCTGGGTGAGCGCAAGGCGCATATCGTTGAAGGCCTGCGGCCCGCTGTTGAGCGGCTGCAGGCAATCCACCAGCACAATCTGGCGGTCGAAGCGTAAAAAATGGTTGGTGTAGAACCCTTTCACCACTTTTTCACAGTAATAGTTGAAACGCTCGCGCAGCATCCCGACGTTTGTCTGTTTATCCGCCTGGGCGAGCTTCGATTCACCGAAGGCGTCCACGTCCGGCCATGGGAAGAATTGCAGCGCCGGGGCGCCTGCCATATCCCCCGGCAGCACAAAGCGGCCCGGCTGGATAAAGTGCAGCCCCTCTTTCTTGCATTGATGCAGGTAATCGGTCCAGGCTTCCGAGATGGCCGCCAGCCGGTTTTCGTCGGCAGGTGCCAGTGGATCCAGTCCCTCACACAGGGCACGCCAGCGGGCTGACCAGGCCGCGCGTTGTCCCTGTAATAAACCGGTCATCTGCCGCGACCAGCTCAGGTAATCCTGCGTCAGCATCGGCAGATCGAGCAGCCATTCGCCAGGATAATCGACAATCTCCAGATAGAGGGTGGAGGTCTCTGTAAAGTGACGCAGCAGCGAATCGTTCGAACGATAGCGCAGCGCCAGGCGGATTTCGCTCACGCCACGGGTCGGCGTTGGCCAGGTGGGCGGAGAGCCATACAGCTGGGCCAACCCTTCATCGTAAGTAAACCGGGGTATGCCAAAATCACGCTGCGGCACACGCTTCACGCCAAGAAGACGCTCTTCACGCACGGCGCTCAGCAAGGGTAAACGCGCCCCGGCATGCAGGTTAAGGAGCTGATTGACCATCGCCGTAATAAAAGCCGTTTTACCGCTGCGGCTCAGGCCGGTGACCGCGAGGCGCAAATGACGGTCAACCCCACGATTGATCAGAGAATTGAGTTCACTTTTAAATCGCTTCATCTCGGTCCTTCATTGCCTGCCAGTATGGAATAACTTGCTTCAGAATACAGTAAATTGGGGCAGATCGTTGATTATCAATTCATAATTATTGCTATTGCCGTTTTTTCTCCAGTAAGATGACCCGCATTGCCGTCTATCGGAGCGAGTAAGGTGTATGTCACCCACCATTTATGATATTGCGCGAGTTGCTGGCGTTTCGAAATCAACCGTGTCCCGGGTACTGAATAAGCAAACAAATATTTCCCCTGAAGCCAGGGAAAAAGTGTTGAAGGCGATTGAAGAATTAAATTATCAGCCTAATAAGGTTGCCCGCGCCCTCACCTCTTCTGGCTTTGACGCCATCATGGTTATTTCGACCCGCTCAACGAAAACGACTGCAGGCAATCCTTTTTTCTCAGATGTCCTTCATGCCATTACGGCAAAAGCAGAAGAGGAAGGGTTTGACGTCATTTTGCAAACGTCCAAAAGCAGTGAAGACGATCTGTTGAAGTGCGTGAACAAAATAAAACAAAAAATGATTAAAGGGATCATCATGCTAAGCTCTCCGGCAAATGAATCCTTTTTCTCAACGCTGGACGCGTATGGCGTACCGGTGGTGGTAATCGGTAAAGTCGTGGGTGAATTTCAAAATATCTACTCTGTCGATACCGATAATTTTCACGACAGTGCCACCTTGACAGAGGCCTTTATTAAGGCCGGCCGACGCAAAATAGCCTGCCTGCACGCGCCGCTTGATTACCACGTTTCCATTGATCGCCTGGCAGGTTATAAAGCCAGCCTGGAAAAAAATCATATTGCTATTAACCCGGCGTGGATCGTTGATGGGGGATATACTCACGAGAGTGCCCTGTCGGCCGCCCAGGAATTACTTTCATCAGCTACGCCACCGGATGCGGTATTTGCCACCGACAGCATGAAGTTGCTCAGTCTTTATCGTGCAGCGGAGGCGTTAAATGTGGCCCTCCCGGAACAGGTTGCAGTGGCGGGTTACAGTGATCCCATGCTCTCTCTCATTTTGACACCTGCTCCCGGGGGGTTTGATATCCCAACCCGCAGACTGGGTGAAGAGAGTTGCAATCTGCTGTTCAACCGTATTGCAGGTAAACCCGCCTCCCATAAAGTGTTGGTTGAAACCCACTTTTCATTTGCTGACTCCGTTCGTTAAAACCAGGGGCCGTAGCCCCTGGTAAGCAGCCTGTCAGAACGCGTAATTTACGCCAACACCGGCGTAGTGGAAACGATCGTTCTTGCCTTCATCGTGGTTTTGCCACTCATAGGCATATTCCAGCGTCATGGATAAACCATTGTTGAAATCATAGGCATACAACAGACCCAGCCGGTTAAAATCATGCCCTTCACGGGAAGGATCGTCCTGCCAGTCCCAGTTCGACCAGCGGTCCAGACCCAGGCGAGTATAAGGCGTTAACGTGGTTTGCCCCATTGAAACAGGCAGATAGGCGCGAATCTCCTGGGTAGCAAATTCACCGTTATTACGCGAACCATCCATATTAAATCCGCGTTCTAAATAATAATTTATTTTCGCGGAGAAAATATTGTTAATGGTCCAGGTAAAGCCGGTTTCCGTTTCAACACGGCTGTCAGCATAGCCTGTTTTTTCAAGATCGTTAGCAAACTGATACATGGCTAACCAGCCGCTAAAACGCCAGTCATCGGTTAATTTAACATCCCAGTCAGGCTGGATTTTATAGCGCTGCATATTCGCGCTGCCGTCTTTAGCGCCGTGCTCATCTTTAAAGTGGTAGCCATAATTACGAAAACCGCCGGTCAGGCCGAGCGTCAAATCATCGGTACCAATAAAACGATAGCGCAATTCGAATTCTGGACGATCAAAATAACTGCCGCGGGTCATGCTACTATACTCAACCGTGCCCTCCTGATACATGGCAAGAGAGAACGTCCATGCATCCCAGGTTGCATTAAACCATACGGATGGTTCATATAACCCATCTTTATCTTCGCCCTGGCCTTCGACGTTTTCAATTTCGTACATGGCCCCGATATTAAATTCCCACTGTTTCGCCGTTTCGGTTGCTTGTGCGCAGCTAACCCCTGCGCAGAGAACAAGCGCAGCACTTTTTAGTAGAGTACTCATTAAAATATTCCCTCATTATTAACAGATAAAAAAACCGGAAATTCGCATTTCCGGCCAACACGCTTATTATCGAATAGCCATTTCAGTCTCAGCGTCAAAGAAATGGCACTTATTCATATCGAACTGGATACCAATATTATCTCCTGCCGCATAGTCATTCGCCGCACCAGCGCGGACAACCAGCTCATGCCCGCCGACGCTGGCATAAAGCATAAACTCAGCCCCGGTCAGTTCAGCTACGCTGACTTTGGCGTTAATGCTTTCATGTCCGCTTTGAGGGGTAACAATATCTTCCGGCCGGATGCCAAATACCACGGCTTTACGCTGATAACCTCCCGTATTCAGAGCCGCAAGCTTGTCCTCCGGTATAGCCATACGTAATGTTTCGGTCACGAAATAACCATCGTCTATCGCACCGCGAATGAAATTCATCGCGGGGGAGCCGATAAAGCCAGCCACGAACATATTGGCCGGCTCGTTATACACCTGCTTTGGCGCCCCAACCTGCTGAATGATACCGTCCTTCAGGATCACAATACGGGTCGCCATGGTCATGGCTTCCGTCTGATCGTGGGTGACGTAAATCATGGTGGTGTTAAGCTTCTGGTGTAGCTTGCTGATTTCAGCGCGCATCTGTACACGAAGCTTGGCGTCGAGGTTTGAGAGCGGTTCATCCATCAGGAACACCCCGGCTTCCCGGACGATCGCCCGGCCTAACGCCACACGCTGACGCTGGCCACCGGACAAGGCCCCAGGCTTGCGCTTGAGGTAGTCGCGTAAGCCCAGGATTTGGGCTGCCCAGTTAACCCGCTCCTCGATCACCGCTGGCGCGATTTTTTGCATCTTCAGGCCAAACGCCATGTTGTCGTAGACCGTCATATGCGGATAGAGCGCATAGTTCTGGAAAACCATGGCGATATCACGGGATTTAGCCGGAACATCGTTCATGCACACGCCGTCGATCACCAGCTCGCCAGCGCTGATCTCCTCCAGCCCGGCAATCATGCGCAGCGTCGTCGATTTGCCGCATCCTGAAGGTCCGACGAAGACAATAAACTCTTTGTCCTCAATTTCGAGGTTGAAATCCTTCACCACGTGAACGTGGTTGTCATAGATTTTCTGAATGTGTTTCAAGGAGAGTTGAGCCATTGTTAGTTCCTTATCAGTACCGTCCGGGAGGCCCAGAAATCTGTCAGGCATTTCCAGGTCAGTTCCCGCGTTGAATGAAGTTGTAGTCCCGCCTCATCGAGGCCAGGCCCAATCCCCACCGACAACATCCCTGCCGCGTTGATTGCCTGAATACCTGCGGCAGCATCTTCAATACCGATGGCCTCCCGGGGAGAGACATTCAGTCCCGCACAGGCGGCAAGGAAAATCTCCGGGTCCGGTTTGGAACGGGCAATGCGGGAAGCATCGGCGCAAAAATCAAACGCATGGTCTATACCCAGCGCCTGCAATATTCCCGGGGCATTCAGAGACACGGAGGCGAGGCCCGTTTTGACATTCGCCGCCCGGATCCCGGCAAGCACCTCGCGGATCCCCGGCAGCAGCGAGTCCTGCGTCAGCGAGGCCAACGACCGGACATAGAGATCGTTTTTTTTAGCCGCCAGCGCCAGGCGTTGCTGTTCGTTAAACACCCCCTCTTTCCCGCCATAGCGCAGGATCCGCTGCAGAGAGTCCATGCGGCTAATTCCCTTGAGCTCTTCATTGAAGGTTTCGTCAATGGATATGCCAATCTCCTGCGCCACGGTACGCCAGGCCAGAAAGTGGAGGTGCGCAGTGTCGGTAATCACGCCATCCAGATCGAATATCACCGCCTTAAGCATCATGATTTCCCTCCGTGGTAGCGGTCCCAGTAACAGACGTCATAAAGTCCTCGTAAGCAAAAGCCTGCGCCCCCGTTACGCTAAGGTTTTTGCCCCATAGCGTTAAAGTGACAGGTGCCGAGGTCTCAACCGTTAACGCCTCATTTTCAACGGTGAAGCGCATGTTTGCGTTCCGCCAGCGCAACGGGAAAATGAGTTTTTGCCAGTGGGCAGGAAGTTTCGGCGCCAGATGCAGTTCCCCGTCCACAATCTGTACACCCGCAAATCCCTGAACGACGCCAGACCAGATAGCACCGGTCGCGGCGGCATGAATACCGTCATCGCTACTGTGCGGATCGTCACCCAGATCGATAGCAACACCGTCACGCCAGAAGGCGTAAGCCCCTTCCGTATCCCCGCAACGCGCGGTGACAATCCCGTGGATGGTTTTACTGAGCGACGAGTCGTGGATGGTGCGCGACTCGTAAAACGCCAGATTGGCGGCACACTGTTGTGAGGTAAAGCGTTCCGGCAACAGGTAGTTGAGCATGACCACATCCGCCTGCTTAAGGATCTGCATCTCGTTCACTTCAGCGCGTGAATAGTCCAGCAGGATGGTCTGTTTCCCCGCCTGCGCTTTGTAGCGGCTCAGGTCGATAGCCGGTTTTGCCATAAAGGTATCATCCTGTGGGATTACACCGTCGGCATTGGCTTCCGGTAGCCATAAGCGCGTCAGAAAATCGGCGGCCTTTTCCGTAAAGCGCACATCCTCACGGTTAAACATCGACATAAACCGGCAAGCGCTGGCGACGTTATGCCAGGCCAGGTAGTTGGTATAAGCGTTGTTGTTCACGTGTTCCGTGTATTCATCCGGCCCAATCACGTCATGGATTTCGAGACGCCCTTTGACGTCGGTGGCCCGCCCCATCCAGAACGACGCGGTTTCCATCAGCAGCGTCACCCCTTCATTACGCATAAAGGCGTCATCCTGCGTCGCCTGCCAGTAAGCGACGACGGCCCAGGCAATATCTGCCACGATGTGATGTTCGGCCAGCGCGGAGGCCACCTTCTGGCGTACCCCCGTGCGAATATTGATCGCCGCGAACTCTGGCGTCTCTTCCTCCCCGCTTGCTGCGCTTTCCCAGGGGAACAGCGCGCCAGGCCAGCCGTTACGACGGGCCTTCGCGCGTGCGCCCGGGAGGTTCAGCCAGCGGTAACGCAGCAGACTGCGTGCTATCTGCGGACGGTTGAACAGATGGAAAGGCAGAAGGAATATTTCGGTATCCCAGAAGACGTGGCCTTTATAGCCCTCACCGGTCAACCCTTTGGCCGCGATGCTGCATCGTTCGTCATGGGAAGGCGTCATGGCTGTCAAATGCCAGACCGCGTAATCCAGCGCCATCTGGTCCTGATGTTCCGTGGATGCCACCTCCACCCGGCAATCGCGCCAGACCTTCTCCCAGGCGCAGGCTGAACGTGCCAGCAAAGAGGCGTAACCGCTGGTGGCACAGGCTTTAAGTTCGGCCAGCGCATGACGGGCGAAGGTTTCCACGGAGAGTGCTCTGTCGCTACGGTGAGCCACCCACACCAGTTTCTCGAGCGTGACGGTCTCCCCGCGGGGAACCTTCAGCGCATGGTGAACCTGGACGCGGCGGTTTTTGGCGGTGAAGCAACTGTCGCTGTCTGCTGAAAGGCGACAGAACGCGGAGATCACCACATCAGATGCATGGTCCTGTGTTTCGTAAATCCCCTGCATGTAGTGCTGGTCAAATACCCTCACCGACATCTCATCCAGATGCTGCCTGCCGCTGTTGGTTTGGGTGGCGTCGATGCCGGTTTTCAAACCCACCTGCGCGGAGGCATCCAGTGGCGTGATGGCGAGTTGCATTGCCACTAACGGCAGAGGATCCAGCGCAACAAAACGGCGGCTTTCCAGCCGGTAGTCTTTTCCTTCAGGCGAGCGCCAGACGACGCTGCGACGCAGCTCGCCGTTGGCAAAAGCCAGCTCGCGTTGCCAGCTCATGATCTCACCGGATAACAGGCTGAAGTCCTTGCCATCCAGCTCGATATCAAAACCGATAACATCCGGGAGATTAATCAGTTCGTTGGTCTCGTTACGACCCGCGCGATGGTAGAGGCCAGCAAGGTACATCCCTCTGGTTTGCCGGGTGTAATCTTCCTCATGCGTGGCGCGAATGCCCATATAGCCGTTACCGCAGGCCATGATGGACGCGTATTTATTCAGGCTGTGCGGGCAGAAGCCCGGATCGGTTAATACAGACAGGTTCAGCATAACGTCACGCTTTCCCCTTTTTCGGCGGATTCATACAGTGCGGCAACTAATTGCTGGATCACCAGCCCTTGCTCCGCATCGGCGATCATGACCGGCTCCCCCAGCACGTGACGAACAAAGGCATCCATGCTGCGTAAATGCCGCTGATCGTCAGCCTCTTCACGCTGGGTAAGGGTCTGTAACACACCGGCGTCGTCCTGGTAGATATGGGCCGGGAACAGCGTTGCACCTGCCTTCTCACCGCAGAAGGCGACATTCATGATCGACTGCTCGCGAATATTCAAAGCAAAGGAGGTATCCAGACGCAGGATGCCGCCGTTGCAGAATTCGATCGTGCCAAACAGGGCATCCTCAACGGTAAACTGCGCAGGATCCCACGCGCCGAACTGGCCGCTGTTTTTATGGGTGCCCAGCTTCTGAAAGCTGTGCGCCGTGACGCGTTTTACCTGCGGGAAACCCAGCACATACATCGCGGCATCCAGCATATGAATACCGATATCAATCAGGGGGCCGCCCCCCTGCAGCGATTTGTTGGTAAAAACGCCCCATCCGGGTACACCGCAGCGGCGCAGCGCCTGCGCCGTGGTAAAGTAAATTTCACCGAATGTCCCGCTCAGCACCGCCTCACGCAGCAGTTGCGTATCGAGTGCAAAACGATGGTGAAAATCATACGCCAGCACTTTGCCCGCCCGGCGGGCCGCGACGCGCATTTCATCGGCCTCTTGTGGCGTCATGGCGGGTGGTTTTTCACACATCACATGACACCCGGCATTCAGCGCCATCATGACATGCTCAAAATGAAAGCGGTTGGGGGAACAAACGCTCACCACATCCGGTTTAACCGCCTGTAGCATCTCTTGCGCGTCCTGCCATGCCGCAGGGATAGCATGGCGTTCCGCGAACGCCTGTGCCTGCTCCAGGTGGCTGTCCATGACAGCCACCATCTGAACATCGCTGCGCGTGGCGTAATACGAGGCATGCACTTTATCCGCGACCTGCCCGGCACCAATGATGGCGACGCGCAGGGGCGAAGGTGTTGAAGCACTCATCACGCTCGTCATCCTTAGCATTCACGCAAATAAGTGAGGGAATCCTGATAAGCCTTAGCAGGATCGTCGGCACGAACACGGCACTCATACACCACATAACCCTGGTAGTTATCGGCACGCAGCTGATCGAACAGGCGGGCAAAATCCAGGCTGCCGCTTCCCGGCTGATAGCGATGGTTATCCGCGATATGCACATGCCCCAGCAGATCGCGGTTGTGGTGCAGCGCATCGGTTAGCGAATCTTCTTCAATGTTCATATGATAGAAATCGCCGATGATCTGCACGTGCTTCAGGGCATTCTCTTCGATGTAGCGACGGGCATCGGCCAGGGTGTTGATCATGTGGTCCTGATAGCGGTTTAGCGGCTCCAGGTAGACGGTGGTCCCGGTGCGTGCAGCCACCTCGTCCAGCCAGCGCAGGGAAGCGTTTACCGCTTTGCGATCGCCGTCGAGGCTGCGCGGTGAAGTCATCGGTGGCAGGCGGAAGGTAAACATCCCCCAGGCCGCCGGAACGATAATGCCCTTCCCGCCCACGTCAGCGAGCGCTTCAAGAATGCGTTCAATCTGCTGTAACCCGTTGAGACGACGCTCTTCAATGAAGTCACCAATCCAGCCGTCGTAGCCGCCGCAGGCCGTCGTCACCGGCAGACCCGTGGCTTTGATTGCGGCTTTCACTTCATCGAGGTTATCGACCAGCAGTTTGCCGTCAATTTCGTAGCCATCAAAACCCATCGCTTTGATGAACTGAAATTTCTCCATAATGTTGGTCGGGAAAAAGGCCTGGTTTTGTGTTGCGATCTTCATTATTTGCTGTCCTTAGCTTAAAAAGTGACGCCCATTTTGATACTGAGTTCCGGGTGCTGATCGACATACTTCATATAGCTTTCCGGGCTGGTGGTGAAAGTCACGACCGGGTCGATCAGATCTTCACAATTCAGATAGCCGTTCATCAGCAATTCCCAGCAGGTCTCTTCGATACGCTTACGGCTCCAGCGCGGGTAATCCGGGTTGGGCTCACTGCAGGCGCGGGAGAAGACAATCTTTGCGTTGTTGAAATGCGCTTCGCGACCGAGGTTGAAACCCGCGGCAAACGGCTTAGCGAACGCAACGTAGGAGATCGTTCCGCCGTAGGCGAGTCCGCGCAGCGCAGACTGCAACGCATCCGCAAAACCGCTGGTCTCAATGATCACGTCCGCGCCCTGCTTACCGGTCAGTTTTTTGATTTCCAGGCCAACATCAGTACCGATTGGGTTCAGACAGTGATCCGCGCCATGACGGCGTGCGATCTCACAACGATGTTCGATAGGATCGACACCGATGACGACTGACGCCCCGGCTTTTTTTGCCAGCTGAATAGCAATCTGTCCGATGGCACCCAGACCGACCACAACGACAAAGTCGCCCACACGGACGTTGGCATCGCGTACACCGCTCATGGCGAACTGCGCCGGATCGTAGCAAACGGCGTTTTTCCAGGAGGCGCCCTGCGGCATTTTGCGCAATTTGTAGTTGTCTACGGCATTGACGATCACCGTCTCCTGCAGCGGACCGTAGCAGCAGACGCTGTCGCCGATCTGGTACTCCGTCACATCCTCGCCGCATTCAATGATGTCGCCCACGACCATATTGCCTAACTGGAACTTGCCGAACTCGATCCCGCGGGCTGCGCCCTCTTCACGCGGGGTAAACATCTGCCATTCCGCGTTAAACTCTTCGTCGATAAAGGGACTCGCCGCACGAAAATCCACCACTTCGGTGCCGTGTTTCGGCGCGCCGAAACGGACGCGAATTTTGACTTCATGTGCCGCCACAGGACGATCTTCATAGTCCACCAGCGCCGCCACGCGCGGCGCGATCGCAACTAACTTCTTCATGATTCACTCCTTGTTAAAATCGGCCGCCTTAGCCCTTAACGCCACCGGCGGTCAAACCACTTTTAATAAAACGTTCAGACAGCGCGTACATGATGACCACCGGCAGTGCCGTCACCAGCGATGCCGCCATCATGCGACCCCAGATGTAATCCGGCGTACTGAAGAGGGTGTTCAGCCCGACAGGCAAGGTGAAGTTGCTGGCGCTGGACAGGAAAATGGAGGCAAACAGATAGTCGTTCCACGCCACCATAAAGCAGTAGACAAAGACCGACACCAGCCCGGAAATCGCCAGCGGCACTGTGATGCGGAAGATGATTTGCAGGCGGTTCAGGCCATCCATCATCGCGGCTTCTTCTATTTCGTCCGGGATGGTGTCGAAATAGCTGCGCAGCATAAATACCGCCGTCGGTAAGGTCTGGGTCACCATGGTGATGATGAGCGCCAGTTCGGTGTCATAAATGCCTAATGCGGTAATGATTTTGAACAGCGGTACCACCAACAAAATCCCGGAGAACATGTAGACGGTGTAAAAGCTCGCGTTGATCGTCGCGCGCCCTTTAAAACGCAGTTTGGAGAGTGCGTAAGCGCCCAGCGTGCCGAGGAAAACGGCAATGACCGACGAGGTTAACGACACCACCATGCTGTTCCGAAAGTAATCCACAAACGGGAAGATCAGCGGATTAAAGATGTCGACATAATGCTGTAGCGTCCACGCCTGCGGCAGAATGGTCGGATGGAGCGATATCGCCTCTTTCGCGCTCTTGAACGAGGTCATCAGCATCACGAAGAACGGGAACAGCGTGATAATCAGAAATACCGCCAGCCCCAGGTAGAAACCAATCCGGCCCAGGATGCGTTTATTTGTTGCCATTGAGGTTTACCCTTTTTCTGGTGAGCAGAATGACGGTGAAGATGATCACGAACAACACGACAGAAATTGCGGCGGCTTTACCCAGATCATTGAATGCAAAGGCGGTCTTGTAGAGATAGACGCCCAGGATATCGACCTTGGTGGTGAGCAGATACACATCCGCAAACATGTAGAACATCCAGATGGTTCGCAGTGTGATAACCGTGGCCAGCACCGGCATAATCGCGGGCAATGTGACGATGCGAAAACGCTGCCATGCATTCGCGCCGTCCATTTCAGCCGCTTCGTACAGCGACTTATCAATGGTCTGCAATATTGCGAGGAACGAGATAAACGCGTACGGGAAGTAGCGCCAGATGGCGAACAGCACCACCAGGACAAAACTGCTGCCTGGGTTGTCGAACCACAGCGGCGCCTGGTCATACAGATGCAGCAGATCCACGCCCAGATAGTTCACAATCCCATAGCCATTGTTGAACATGTACTTCCAGGCAAACACAAGCGAGATCGACGGTGTAACGTAAGAGAGGATCACCAGAGAACGCGCCGTTTTGCGCAGGCGAAACTCCCGATTAAAGAAGATGGCAACGGCCAGCCCTAACCCGGTGCTACCTATGACCACCAGCGCCGTATACCAGAAGGTCATCCACAGCGAATGCCAGAACGCCGCGTCACTCAAAATACGGATGTAGTTATCGAACCCGACAAACACCGCACTGACTCGCGGGTTTAAGGGCAAGCGTAAAAAACTGATTTCAATGTTGGAAATCATCGGCCAGGCCACAAGGCCCCCCAGCAAAATCAGGCTGGGGGCCAACAGCAGCATGGCGAAAGGCATATCTGATCGACCAGAAAACAACGTCTTCATAATTCCCTTCCGCAGTGCGCTCCTATCGTTGTGAAATCAGGTCAGTCAGTCGCGTCTGGCTATTGCTTAACGTTGCGCTGAGATCCTGTTGCCCCACCGTCACGTTATGCACCATGGAACTGATGA
The DNA here is from genome assembly GCF_002935105.1 of Leclercia sp. LSNIH3. Lineage (NCBI taxonomy): Bacteria > Pseudomonadati > Pseudomonadota > Gammaproteobacteria > Enterobacterales > Enterobacteriaceae > Leclercia > Leclercia sp. LSNIH3. The sequence continues at coordinate 4,523,139 of NZ_CP026387.1, read as the reverse complement.
TGCCGGAACCCGTCACGTCGCCCATGCGGGTGAAATTTTTATCTCCCACTGCGCCAAACACCTGCACATTCGGGAACTGCGCGATCAGCTCATAAGGCAGTTGCCCAAAGGCCTTGATCACCTCGTTGTTTTTCCAGGTTTCGGTGCCGACCACCAGCTTGTTCACCGGCAATGCCGCGCCCGGGGACATCATGACCCAGTCGGTGGCGGTTTGAGCCTGTTCCATCCAGGTAACAAATTTCTCTGCCGCTTTGGTTTCTTCTTCGGTTTGACCGGTAGTGATGGTCAGCGAAGTGACCATGCCGTAGACCGCAGAGGAGGTTTCAGTCGGGACGACGAATCCCAGATTGGCGGGATTTCCGTCTTTGAAGACAGCCGGCAGGATGTAGGTGGAGTAGACGGCCATTGGCGCAGAGCCATTCATAAAGGCGTCTTTGATCTCCATAACATCGTTCGATCCCGGCATGGTGGTCGCCGCCAGCTCTTTATAAAACGCCAGCGCTTTGGCCATTTCCGGCGTGTTAATTTCGACATCACCTTTGGCATTGAACACGTTTGCACCACCCGACAGAGCAAACTGCGAGAACGCTTGCTCAGTCATCACGCTTTCAGCAGTAGGCAGGGCAATGCCGTAATGTTTACTGGCCGGATTGTTCAACATCTGGCTGGTTTTCAGCAGCTGTTCCCAGTTTTTCGGCTCTTCAAGACCCGCTGCCGCAAGTACGTCCTTGTGGTACCAGACGCCGGAAAGCCAGGCGCTGATCGGCACACCCGTCCAGGCTTCGCCATCTTCAGTGCGAACGACGCGCAGGATCCCGTCGTAGAAGGTGTTTTCGCCCACAGCATTAATGGCTTCGCTAATAGCAGCACGATCCAGCAGTTGCTCTTTATCCATGACTTTGGCGTAATCGTGGCTGACTTCGATTACTTCAGGCAGGGCGCCGGTACGGGCCAGCGTAATCACCTTGGTGTTATAGGCATCCTCTTCCACCGGCACCTGTTTCACCTTGATGGTCGGATTCTCTTTCTCGAATTTCTCAATCAGTTTTGTAATAACCGCCTGTCGCTCCTGTTCGACAGACGAGTGCATAAACTCAATGGTGACGTTAGACTGTTGGTCTTCCTTGCAACCTGATAACAGGGCGCACGAAACCAGTGCTGATATCAGCACAATTCTGGGCATTTTCATTTTTTAGGTCCTTTTTAGTTTTCTTTAATCCACATGACCTGCCATGGATTTAGGGACAGAGTCGTACTACGAATATCCTCTCCGGCGATTAACTCCCTTCCGGTTTCAATATCTGAATGAATATTTTGCTGGTAATTGCTGAAATTAAATAATGCAGTAATGCGCTCGCCATTATCCGCAGTACGAATAATTTTGAAAACATGCGCGCCTGACGTCTCGAAAATCGTCTGACTGTCTGGATGGAAGGCTTTTTCTGTCCGACGCACCGCAATCAATTGTGTCAGTCGATGGTAAATGCTATGGCGAAGGCTCTTGTTATCCTCAAGTTCGGCATCTATTTCCCCGGCGCGGTATTTTTTCCGGTTAATGGCGCGGTTATACCCCAGCCGCTCTACCCCGTCATAATCGTTACGGGAACCCAGGATACTTTGGATATACACTGCAGGCACGCCCGGGAAACTTAACAGAACAGCATGAGCCAGAATAAATCGGGCAATGCGCTCATTATCCTCACTCTCCTTCGCACTTAACGCATCGAGATAGGTAACATTGATTTCATAGGGGCTTCGGGTGCCATCAGGATTATTTTTCCAGTTAACCAGCGCCCCTTCTTGTTGCAATTTCTCTACCAGCGAGAGGATTTCCGACTCCGGTAAAATTCCGCGTAAAGGATTAAGGCCGATGCCGTCATGCGAAGCCAGGAAGTTAAACCAGGTGGTTTTCATGGAAGGCAGCTTCAGCGATGACGCCCACTGACAGAGCGCCCGGACATCCTGACAATGGACGGCGTGCAGCACAAGCGGAGGCAGAGAGAACTGATAAACCATCTGCGCTTCATTTTCACCATCACCAAAGTAAGAGATGTTGTCTTTATGCGGAACGTTTGTCTCCGTAATCAGCACCGTACCTGGAGCCACTCTGTCCGTGATGGCGCGGAAAAGCTGAATAAGGCGATGCGTTTGTTCAAGATGAATGCAGTTTGTTCCAGGGATTTTCCACATAAAGCCGACGGCATCCAGGCGGATATAACGAGCCCCTTCCATAAGGTAATGCAGCAGCACATCCACCATCGCAATCAGCACTTCAGGAGAGGCGAAATTGAGATCGATCTGGTCTTCGCTGAAGGTGGTCCAGAGATGGCGGACACTGCCATCATGGAGCGTGAAAGGTGTCAGAAGGGGTAAAGCCCGGGGCCGCGTCACTGCGGACAAATCGGTTTCGGGATCGACGGAAATAAAGAAATCTTCATACCCCGGCATCTGGTTAATATAATTTTCAAACCATTTACTTTTCGCCGACATATGATTGCAAACGAAGTCAAACATCAAGCTGGCTGACTTTTTTAATTCCGCGACATCACACCACGAACCCGTTTCAGGTGCAACTTCATGATAATCGATGACGGAAAAACCATCGTCAGAAGACCAGGGGTAAAAAGGCAGAAGATGGACATGAGAAAATGAGCGAGAGAGCCACTCATTATAAAATCGGGTAAAAACCGGAAGAGCTTTCTCCCCTGGCGCAGAGAACTGATCGGCATAAGTAATCAGGACAATATCTTTTTCATCCCAGCCTGCTTTACGCTTTCCCGTAATTACAGACCCAGCGTTGTCAATTTTCTCAAGCAGCATCTTTAAATGCGCCTCAGAAAAAGACTCTCCGTAAACAAAGTTTATTAAACTCTTAATTTTAGCGTTCACATTGTTTTCCATGGTAGCGGTCCCACGGAGGGCAATCTACTCCCATGAAAAATATCTGTCAACGGACAAGCAAGGAGAAAAAGGGATTCGCAAAGCAGCTCAGCGCATTATTGTGAACTGCCGCAAAGAAAGCAGGAAATCAGAGAAATGCTACCTGCCCTCTCCATATAAAGGAAAGGGCTCAGGTAATAGGGAGATCAGGAGAAGTAACGACGGGAAACGCGGTTTGCCAGCTTCTTCAGCATGGGCTCCAGCGCCACAGCCAGAAACATTCTTACCGGCTTACGCGCAACAGACTTAATGGCCCAGCCCGCGACGCCTGCCGGGCCGTAACGTAGTGCAGTCAGTAAAACCAGCTTCCCTGCGAATTTCAGGCCCGGCTTAACCTGCTGTCCGGCCTGTTGCCAGCGTTGATTCATATGAGTTCTCTCAGTTAAAGCTGACGAAAACGGCTTCGCAGCGAGAAAGTGTCAGAGGTGACATACCGCTCCATCTCACGCAGGCGTTGCTCGCCTGCCGACAGTTGGGCATCCACCGCGTCCAGCAGTTCACTGCTGGTTGGGGCATTCTCATCGCTCATCGCGCTGTCAGGCATAGGGTCCAGCACGAAAGATAAAATGATGTAGGCCACCAGGGTAATAAACGCCAGACCAAAGAAAATGGAGAGCACCGTCATCACGCGTACCAGCTTTACCGGCACGTCGAGGTAGTGCGCCAGGCCGGCGCAGACGCCGCGTACCATCCCCTGCTGGGGGATACGCCACAATTTTTTATTCAGATTCAGTCCGGCCATTAGCGATCCCTCCAGTTCGGATGTTCCGCATCCAGGATCGCTTCCAGCGCCTGAATACGTTCACGCATTTTATTCGCCTCCTGGGTCAGTTGCGCCAGACGCTGCTGTTCGCCTTGCGACAGCTCGCCCCGGGAAGAACGGTTGCTGTAATGCAGCCATAACCAGATCGGCAGTACAAACAGCACAAAAATGGTTAGCGGAATGGCAAGAAAAAGCGCGCTCATGTCTACTCCTTGTCTTACGATGAGTGGCGGCGCCAGCTGGCGCCGCAGGTATTATTATTGATTGTCTTGTTTCATTCTGGCCTTCAGCGCGGCCAGTTGCTCGCTGATTTCATCATCCGCTTTCAGATCGGCAAACTGCTGATCCAGCGTCTTCTGTTTGCCAAAGCTGTGGCTTTCGGCTTCGGCTTCCATCTGATCGATACGACGCTCAAATGACTCGAAACGGGCCATGGCTTCATCGATCTTGCCGCTGTCCAATTGACGGCGCACATCGCGTGAAGAGCTGGCTGCCTGGTGACGCAGCGCCAGAGCCTGCTGGCGGGCGCGGGTTTCGCTCAGTTTGTTCTCCAGCTCCGCAATCTCTTTTTTCATGCGGGTGAGCGTGTCATCTACCAGCGTAACTTCCTGCTCCAGCGTCGCGACGATGTCAGTCAGCTTCTGTTTTTCGATCAGCGCGGAACGGGCCAGATCGTCTTTATCTTTACGCAGCGCCAGTTCGGCTTTTTCCTGCCATTCGCTCTGTTGGGCAGTCGCTTGTTCAATGCGGCGAGAAAGTTGCTTCTTCTCTGCCAGCGCACGGGCGGAGTTTGAACGTACTTCCACCAGCGTATCTTCCATCTCCTGAATCATCAGGCGCACCAGCTTCTGTGGATCTTCCGCTTTTTCCAGCAGCGAGTTGATGTTGGCGTTCACGATGTCTGCAAAACGAGAAAAAATACCCATAATTGAATCCTCACATTTCTGTTATCGGGCTAAGCCCTGCTGCATAGCTAATACAAATCCCGTGCCAGTTTTTTATCTTATTGATTTTATGAGAGGTGATTGCTTTTTCACCCGTTCCACTCTACTCTCGCTTAGTGAATCACACCACTAAATGGTTAATTTCATCATGTCTGAATTTAAAGATACCTTATTAGGGGAAGCGAACAGCTTTCTTGAAGTCCTGGAGCAGGTTTCCCGCCTGGCACCGCTGAATAAACCGGTATTGATCATCGGGGAGCGCGGCACCGGGAAAGAGCTGATTGCCAACCGTCTGCATTACTTATCCGGGCGCTGGGATGGCCCCTTTATCTCCCTGAACTGCGCCGCACTGAACGAAAACCTGCTTGATACCGAACTGTTCGGTCATGAGGCGGGAGCCTTTACCGGGGCGCAGCGTCGTCACCCCGGACGTTTCGAGCGCGCCGATGGCGGTACGCTGTTCCTCGATGAGCTGGCCACCGCCCCGATGCTGGTGCAGGAAAAACTGCTGCGCGTGATTGAATACGGCGAGCTGGAGCGCGTGGGCGGCAGTCAGCCGTTGCAGGTCAATGTTCGTCTGGTCTGCGCCACCAACGCCAACCTGCCGGAGATGGTCGAGCAGGAGCGGTTTCGCGCCGACCTGCTGGATCGGCTGGCCTTTGATGTCGTCAATCTGCCACCGCTGCGCGAGCGCCGCAGCGATATCATGCTCCTGGCCGGGCAGTTTGCCATTCAGATGTGCCGCGAGCTGGGTCTTCCTCTGTTTCCCGGCTTCAGTCAGCGCGCCCGTGACACGCTGCTCGACTACCGCTGGCCGGGGAATATCCGTGAACTGAAAAATGTGGTTGAGCGTTCCGTCTATCGCCACGGCAGCAGCGAAACCGAGCTGGATGAGATTGTGATCGATCCGTTCAGTCGTTCCACCCCCTCTCCCGCCGATAAGCCCCATTCCGCGGCGTCGCCGGTCCTGCCGCTGGATTTACGCCAGTTCCAGCAGGCGCAGGAGAAGCAACTGCTGGAGCAGAGTCTGCGGGAGGCAAAATACAATCAGAAACGCGCGGCTGAACTGCTGGGGCTGACCTACCACCAGCTAAGGGCATTGCTCAAAAAGCATCAAATGCGCTGACAATATCAGCACTTATCCGCAGACATTTTTACGAAGCAGGTGTAAGTGCGATACACTTTGCAGATCGTCACTAAAAACCTTAAAAATTATGCGTCTGGTTTTCTCGTCCCTGATTGCGCTCGGCCTGTTATGTAGCCAGGCTTTTGCTGCCCCCACGTCTGTGGATGGCGCTGATATTCGCGACAGCGGCTTTGTCTACTGCGTCAGTGGGCAGGTCAACACCTTCAACCCGCAAAAAGCGAGCAGCGGCCTGATTGTTGATACCCTCGCCGCACAGCTGTACGACCGCCTGCTGGATGTAGATCCTTATACGTACCGCCTGGTGCCAGAGCTGGCCGAAAGCTGGGAAGTCTTAGACAACGGCGCCACCTACCGTTTCCGTCTGCGCGACGATGTGAGCTTCCAGTCCACGTCATGGTTTAAACCTACCCGTAAACTCAATGCGGATGATGTGGTCTTCACCTTCCAGCGCATTTTTAACCGCGACGATGAGTGGCACTACGTTAACGGCGGCAGCTTCCCCTATTTCGACAGCCTGCAGTTTGCCGATACGGTGAAAAACGTGCGCAAGCTGGACAACCGCACGGTGGAGTTTACCCTCGCGCGCCCGGATGCCTCCTTCCTGTGGCATCTTGCAACGCACTACGCCTCGGTGATGTCCGCTGAATACGCCACCCAACTGACCCTGCAGGATAAACAGGAGCTGATGGACCGCCAGCCGGTGGGCACAGGTCCGTTCCAGGTTGCAGAGTATCGCGCCGGGCAATATGTGCGTCTGCAACGCCATGACAAATTCTGGCGCGGCAAACCGCTGATGCCACAGGTCGTGGTGGATTTAGGTTCCGGCGGCACGGGCCGATTATCGAAGCTGCTCACCGGTGAGTGCGATGTGCTGGCCTGGCCGGCCGCCAGCCAGCTGACCATCCTGCGTGACGATCCGCGTCTGCGCCTGACCCTGCGCCCGGGCATGAACATCGCCTATCTGGCGTTTAATACCAATAAGCCGCCACTTAATAACCCGGCAGTGCGCCACGCTCTGGCGCTGGCGATCAATAACCAGCGTTTGATGCAGTCCATCTATTACGGTACAGCAGAAACGGCCGCCTCAATCCTGCCCCGCGCCTCGTGGGCTTACGATAGCGAGGCTAAAATTACCGAATACAACCCGGATAAAGCCCGCGAACAGCTTAAAGCGCTAGGGGCGGATAATCTCACCCTGCAATTGTGGGTCCCTACCAGTTCTCAAGCCTGGAACCCCAGCCCGCTTAAGACCGCTGAGCTGCTGCAAGCCGACCTCGCTCAGGTGGGGGTCACGGTGGTGATCGTTCCGGTGGAAGGCCGTTTTCAGGAGGCGCGCCTGATGGATATGAACCATGATTTAACCCTGGCAGGCTGGGCAACCGACAGTAACGACCCGGACAGCTTCTTCCGGCCACTGCTGAGCTGTGCAGCGATCGATTCGCAGACCAACTATGCCCACTGGTGCCACCGCGAATTTGATGACATTCTGCGCAAAGCGCTGTCAACTCAGCAGCTGGCGTCGCGCATCGATGCCTACGATGAGGCACAAACGATTCTGGCCCAAGAGTTGCCGGTGCTGCCGCTGGCCTCCTCTCTGCGTCTGCAGGCGTACCGTTACGATATTAAAGGGCTGGTGCTTAGCCCGTTTGGCAACGCGTCCTTTGCCGGTGTCTCTCGTGAGAAGCAAGAAGAGGTGAAAAAACCGTGATTATTTTTACCTTACGTCGGCTGCTGTTGCTGCTCATCACTCTCTTCTTCCTGACCTTTGTCGGCTTCAGTCTGAGCTATTTCACGCCGCATGCGCCGCTACAGGGCGCCTCCCTGTGGAATGCGTGGTGGTTCTGGTTTGAAGGGGTGCTGCACTTTGACTTTGGCGTCTCCAGCATTAACGGCCAGCCCATCGCTGAACAGCTGAAAGAGGTGTTCCCCGCCACGATGGAGCTGTGCATTCTGGCGTTCGGTTTTGCGCTGGTAGTAGGCATCCCGGTGGGGATGCTCGCCGGGATCACCCGCAACAAATGGCAGGATAAATTCATCAGCGCCATAGCCCTGCTCGGCTTTTCGGTACCAGTATTCTGGCTGGCGCTGCTATTGACGCTCTTTTTCTCACTGACGCTGGGCTGGCTGCCGGTGTCCGGGCGTTTTGACCTGTTGTATGAGGTGAAGACGGTGACCGGTTTCGCCATTATTGACGCCTGGCTCTCAGATTCGGTCTGGCGGCATGAGATGATTATCAGCGCCGTGCGCCATATGGTGCTGCCGGTGCTGGCGCTGGCCGTTGCGCCGACCACCGAGGTGATCCGGTTGATGCGCATCAGCACCATCGAGGTGTTTGATAAGAACTATGTCAAAGCCGCAGCTACGCGCGGGCTGTCGCGGCTGACGATTTTACGTCGCCATGTTCTGCATAACGCCCTGCCGCCGGTGATCCCGCGGCTAGGCCTGCAATTTTCTACCATGCTGACCCTGGCGATGATCACCGAGATGGTCTTTAGCTGGCCGGGCCTGGGGCGCTGGCTGATTAACGCCATCCGCCAGCAGGATTACGCCGCGATCTCCGCAGGCGTGATGGTGATTGGCGCGCTGGTGATTATTGTTAACGTGATATCCGATATTTTGGGCGCTATGGCTAACCCGCTGAAACATAAGGAATGGTATGCCTTACGATAGCGTATACAGTGAAAAGCGCACGCCCGGGGCGTTGCGCACCGTGTGGCGTAACTTTTATGGCGATACCACGGCGATGATCGGCCTGTACGGCTGCGGCGGCCTGGCGCTGCTCTGCGTCCTGGGATCCTGGTTTGCGCCCTACGGTATCGACCAGCAGTTCCTCGGCTATCAGCTGTTACCGCCCTCCTGGTCACGCTACGGCGAAGTCTCGTTCTTCCTCGGTACCGACGATCTCGGGCGCGATGTCTTAAGTCGTCTGCTGAGCGGCGCAGCACCCACGGTCGGCGGCGCGTTTGTGGTCACCCTGGCGGCCACCCTGTGTGGGCTGGTGCTGGGCATTGTCGCCGGGTCAACCCACGGCCTGCGCTCGGCAGTGACAAACCACATTCTCGACACCCTGCTGTCGATTCCGTCGCTGCTGCTGGCGATCATCGTGGTGGCGTTCTCCGGCCCGCACCTGACCCACGCTATGTTTGCGGTGTGGCTGGCGCTGCTGCCGCGCATGGTGCGCTCGGTCTATAGCCTGGTTCACGATGAGCTGGAAAAAGAGTACGTGGTTGCCGCCCGTCTGGATGGCGCCACTACCTTAAATATTCTGTGGTTCGCGGTGCTGCCTAATATCGCCTCTGGGATGGTGACCGAGATCACCCGCGCCCTGTCGATGGCGATCCTCGATATCGCTGCGCTCGGTTTTCTCGACCTGGGCGCGCAACTCCCCTCCCCGGAATGGGGGGCAATGCTGGGCGACGCGCTGGAATTGATCTACGTGGCGCCGTGGACGGTGATGCTGCCGGGCGCGGCGATCATGATAAGTGTGTTACTGGTGAACCTGCTTGGCGACGGCATTCGTCGCGCCATTGTGGCGGGGGTGGAATAATGCCATTACTGGACATTCGTAATCTGACGATTGAAATAAAAACCAGCGAAGGCTGGGTGAAAGCGGTTGACCGCGTCAGCATTACCCTGAGCGAAGGCGAGATCCGCGGACTGGTGGGCGAATCTGGCTCGGGCAAAAGCTTAATTGCCAAAGCCATATGCGGCGTGGCGAAAGATAACTGGCGCGTCACCGCCGACCGGATGCGTTTTGATGATATTGACCTGCTGCGCCTCTCCGCCCGCGAGCGACGTAAGCTGGTGGGCCACAACGTGTCGATGATTTTTCAGGAGCCGCAGTCCTGCCTCGATCCGTCCGAACGTGTTGGTAAGCAGCTGATGCAGAACATTCCCGGCTGGACCTATAAAGGCCGCTGGTGGCAGCGTTTTGGCTGGCGCAAACGCCGGACCATCGAGCTATTGCACCGGGTGGGCATTAAGGATCACAAAGACGCCATGCGCAGCTTCCCGTATGAGCTGACCGACGGCGAGTGTCAGAAAGTGATGATCGCCATTGCGCTGGCCAACCAGCCACGCCTGCTGATTGCCGACGAACCAACCAATGCGATGGAACCCACCACCCAGGCGCAAATTTTCCGCCTGCTCACGCGGCTGAACCAGAACAACAACACCACTATTCTGCTGATCAGTCATGACCTGCAGATGCTGAGCAAATGGGCAGATAAAATTGACGTGATGTACTGCGGACAGACCGTGGAAACCGCCGGCAGCGAAGATCTGATTACCATGCCACATCACCCCTACACCCAAGCGCTGATCCGGGCGATCCCCGATTTTGGCAGCGCCATGCCGCATAAAAGCCGCCTCAACACCTTGCCGGGGGCGATCCCGCTTCTTGAGCATCTGCCGATTGGCTGCCGTCTGGGGCCGCGTTGCCCCTATGCGCAGCGTAAATGCATTGAAACCCCGCGCCTTGCCGGGCCGAGGAACCACCTCTTTGCCTGCCATTTCCCGCTGAACATGGAGAAAGAGTGACATGGTCGAAACCTTGTTGGAAGTGCGCAACCTGAGTAAGACCTTTCGCTATCGCACCGGTTTGTTCCACCGCCAGACCGTCGAAGCGGTAAAGCCGCTGAGCTTTACCCTGCGGGAAAAGCAGACCCTGGCGATCATCGGCGAAAACGGTTCGGGGAAATCAACGCTGGCAAAAATGCTGGCCGGTATGATCGAACCTTCTGATGGCGATGTACTGATTGACGACCATCTGCTGAAATTTGGTGATTACTCGTTCCGCAGTCAGCGGATCCGCATGATTTTTCAGGATCCCTCGACCTCGCTGAACCCGCGCCAGCGTATCTCGCAGATCCTCGATTTTCCACTGCGTCTGAATACCGATCTGGAGTTTGAAGCGCGCCGTAAGCAGATTATTGAGACCCTGCGGATGGTTGGGCTACTGCCGGATCATGTCAGCTATTATCCGCATATGCTGGCACCCGGCCAAAAGCAGCGTCTCGGCCTTGCCCGCGCGCTGATCCTGCGGCCAAAAGTCATCATCGCTGACGAAGCGCTGGCCTCGCTGGATATGTCGATGCGTTCACAGTTAATCAATCTGATGCTGGAGTTGCAGGAGAAACAGGGTATCTCGTATATCTACGTGACCCAGCATCTGGGGATGATGAAGCACATCAGCGATCAGGTGATGGTGATGCATGAAGGCTCGGTAGTGGAGCGCGGCAGTACCGCATCGGTGTTGGCCTCGCCGCTTCACGACCTGACAAAACGTTTAATTGCCGGGCATTTTGGCGAAGCCTTAACCGCCGATGCATGGCGAAAAGACCGCTGACCTGCCCCGTATGGAGTGGTCGGATTAACACTGTACGCGACACATGCTATTATCGCCGCGTTTTAACGACGGTTGTCCAAACAGATGACAGCCGCCACAACAATGAATATAAGGATTAGAGCTATGGGTTTTCTTTCCGGTAAGCGCATTCTGGTGACTGGCGTTGCCAGCAAACTGTCCATCGCATACGGCATCGCACAGGCTATGCATCGCGAAGGCGCTGAGCTGGCATTCACCTACCAGAACGACAAGCTGAAAGGCCGCGTAGAAGAGTTTGCCGCGCAGCTGGATTCCAGCATCATTCTGGAATGCGACGTTGCGCAAGATGAAAGCATCGACGGCATGTTCGCTGAGCTGGCAAAAACCTGGCCGAAATTTGACGGTTTCGTTCACTCCATCGGTTTCGCACCAGGCGATCAGCTGGATGGCGACTACGTGAACGCGGTCACCCGTGAAGGCTTCAAAATTGCCCACGACATCAGCTCCTACAGCTTTGTGGCGATGGCGAAAGCCTGCCGCAGCATGCTGAACCCAGGTTCTGCTCTGCTCACCCTGTCCTACCTGGGTGCTGAGCGCGCCATCCCGAACTACAACGTGATGGGCCTGGCGAAAGCTTCTCTGGAAGCAAACGTGCGCTACATGGCGAACGCTATGGGTCCTGAAGGCGTGCGCGTCAACGGTATCTCTGCGGGTCCAATCCGTACTCTCGCCGCTTCCGGCATCAAAGACTTCCGTAAAATGCTGGCGCATTGCGAAGCCGTTACCCCAATCCGTCGCACCGTTACCATCGAAGACGTGGGTAACTCCGCAGCCTTCCTGTGCTCTGACCTCTCTGCTGGCATCTCTGGCGAAGTGGTTCACGTTGACGGCGGTTTCAACATCGCTGCAATGAACGAGCTGGAAATCAAATAAGTTCGTGCCCTTCCCGCTCCGGCGGGAAGGTGTGCCCGGCAGCACCTGTCTGTCGGGTTTCTCCCGCTGTTTTTCCCCTCGTTATTCCGTTCCGCTATTTGTTATCACCTAACAATATTTTTCCGCTTATCCGCCTTACGCCAGGATATTGATCGCTATGTTGAGATCAAGGAATGCACATGGAACAACGCCGTATTTCTGGCAAAGGCCACTGGTATCACGAGACCCAGTCCAGTAGCAGCCCGACGGAAGTCCTGCCTTTGGTTCCCGAAGCCGCACAGGTGGCGGATCGTTTTTTGTTGAACCTCGCCTTACCGGCCTCGCTGCTGGCAGCCTATGAGCGCTGGTTAACCCCGGCCAGGGCGCTGTGCGACCTCTTTTTCCCCCGTGCCGTGCCGGTAAATCGCCTGCGCACGTTCAGCGCGTATGACCGGTTCAGCACGGCCCTGACCGTGGCGCAGGTGTGCGGCGTGCAGCGGCTCTGTAATCACTACGCCGCGCTACTTGCCCCCCTCCCCGGTCCTGACTCCTCCCGTGAAAGTAATCGCCGCCTCGCCCAAATCACCCAGTATGCCCGCCAGCTTGCCAGCTCACCCGATGTGATCGACAGCAAGGCACAGCAGGAGCTGGACGACGTGGGTCTGACGGTCTACGACATTGTGACCATCAATCAGATTATCGGCTTTGTTGGCTTTCAGGCGCGGGTCGTGGCGGTCTTCCAGGCCCTTCTTGGGCATCCTGTTCGCTGGCTGCCCGGGCACCACATCCCGCCGCACGCTCTGATAGACGATAATGTGCTGAACATGGACACCTGGGAGCCAGTTGTCCCGGGCGTTGAGCAATGCAATGCCAGTGCACAACAACTGGCGTCGCTTGAGCGCTGGCAGGCTGAGCCGCTGTTGCGGCAGCTCACGCCGGTGCTGTGTCATGAACCGGCGATCCTCGATTACACAGGTGAAATTCTGGTCAGCGGGATCCATGCCGCACAGACATCTCCTGCCCTGGATGAGCCAGTGAGACGCGCGATAGAGCAGCTGGCGCGCTCGCCGGATCAGTTCAGCGCTGCGCAATTTACCCCGTTAACGGATGAGGGGCTTTCCCCGGCTCAGGCTATCAACCTGCTGACCTGGAGCGCTTTTTGCGGCTGGTTGAACCGTCTGAAGATCGCCATTGGCAGAGGCGAATAACCATACTAATTACCTAAAGAGCGCTTGCTGTAGCAGTGAGATTCGCGTAAAACTGTCAGCCGCTCAATGGCTACGAAAATAGATCACTATGCTCCAGGACAACCCGCTGCTAGCGCAGCTTAAACAGCAACTGCATTCCCAGACGCCACGTGCTGAAGGGGTGGTAAAAGCCACGGAAAAAGGCTTTGGCTTCCTTGAAGTCGATGCGCAGAAAAGCTACTTCATTCCGCCTCCGCAGATGAAGAAAGTGATGCACGGCGATCGTATTACCGCTGTGATCCATAGCGAAAAGGATCGTGAATCCGCCGAGCCTGAAGAGTTGATCGAACCCTTCCTGACCCGTTTTGTCGGTAAGGTACTGCGTAAAGATGACCGTCTGTCCATCATCCCGGACCATCCCCTGCTGAAAGACGCCATCCCTTGCCGCGCCGAGCGCGGTGTCGCGCATGATTTCAAAGACGGTGACTGGGCCGTGGCTGAAATGCGCCGTCACCCTCTGAAGGGCGACCGCGGTTTTTATGCTGAACTGACCCAGTTTATTACGTTTGGCGACGATCATTTCGTGCCATGGTGGGTTACGCTTGCACGCCATAACCTGGAAAAAGAAGCGCCTGAAGGCGCGGCGACGGAGATGCTGGACGAAGGTCTGACGCGTCGCGATCTCACTGCGCTCAATTTTGTCACCATCGACAGCGCCAGCACCGAAGATATGGACGATGCGCTGTATGTGGAAGAGCAGGCTGACGGCAAACTGCTGTTAACCGTGGCGATTGCCGATCCGACGGCCTGGATTGCGGAAGGCACCCCGCTGGATGAGGCGGCTAAAATCCGCGCCTTCACCAACTACCTGCCGGGCTTTAACATCCCGATGCTGCCGCGCGAACTGTCTGACGACTTATGCTCCCTGCGTGCCAACGCCGTGCGTCCGGTTCTCGCCTGTCGTATGACCATCGCCAGCGATGGCACTATCGAAGAGAACATTGAGTTCTTTGCCGCAACCATCGAGTCGAAAGCCAAGCTGGTGTACGACGAAGTCTCTGACTGGCTGGAAAACAGCGGTAGCTGGCAGCCTGCCAACGACGCCATTGCCGAACAGATTCGTCTGTTGCAGCGCGTCTGCCTGAGCCGCAGCGAGTGGCGTAAGACCCATGCGCTGGTGTTCAAGGATCGCCCTGACTACCGCTTTATCCTCGGTGAAAAAGGCGAAGTGCTGAATATCGTTGCTGAGCCGCGTCGCATTGCTAACCGCATCGTCGAAGAGTCAATGATTGCGGCCAACATCTGTGCAGCCCGCGTGCTGCGCGACCAGCTAGGTTTCGGTATTTATAACGTGCACACCGGCTTTGATCCGGCAAACAGCGAAGCGCTGGCTGCCCTGCTGAAGGCCCACGACGTGCATGTCGATCCGCAGGAAGTGCTGACGCTGAACGGCTTCTGCAAGCTGCGTCGTGAGCTGGATGCACAGCCATCTGGCTTCCTCGACAGCCGCATTCGCCGTTTCCAGTCTTTCGCGGAGATCAGCACCGAACCTGGCCCGCACTTTGGTCTGGGTCTGGAAGCTTATGCAACCTGGACATCACCGATCCGTAAGTATGGCGATATGGTCAACCACCGCCTGCTTAAGGCTATCATCAAAGGTGAAACCATCGCCCGTCCGCAGGACGAGACCACCGTGCAGATGGCAGAGCGTCGTCGTCTTAACCGTATGGCGGAGCGCGATGTGGGTGACTGGCTGTATGCTCGATTCCTGAAAGACAAAGCCGGGACTGACACCCGTTTTGCGGCTGAAATCATCGATATCAGCCGTGGCGGCATGCGCGTTCGTCTGGTGGATAACGGCGCCGTGGCATTTATTCCGGCACCGTTCCTGCACGCCGTGCGTGATGAACTGGTCTGCAGCCAGGAGAACGGCACTGTTCAGATTAAAGGCGAAGTGGCTTATAAGGTGACCGAGGTTATCGACGTTACTATCGCTGAAGTCCGCATGGAAACACGCAGCGTTATCGCCCGCCCTGCGGTCTGATAGTTCGCTGCGAAAAAGTCGGACTCACCCCACCGGGTGGTCCGACTTTTTTATTACCTCTAAAACCTGATACTCATCACTTTTACTTATCTTTTCCTGCCAAATTTGCCAAAAGCGATCACAATTATTTGCGACGGGCGGGTTCACGCCATTTTGTGTTCTCAGAATATTCATTCGCCTGTATCCTTTTTCGCCATTCTCGTTCTAATATAAGAATACTGGGAAAAAACAATAAGTTTAGCCTTGAATCAGCGCCGTTTTAACGTGATTAAACCGACTGAAAATGCACATTGTGTGCAATTGAGTGCGCCTGGGAGAGAGCATGATTGACGATGTGGAGCAAAATTTGCTGTTTCGTTACATGGGCACCCACAGTCCCTGGTGGCGGTTAACGGCAGACAGCAATGCGCTTCATCTTGCGGCCAGTGAAAGCGCAGATACGACGCAAGTAGTCGCCCTGACCGACGAACAGGCAAATCATATTCGCCAGATGACGGTGATTACCTCCAGCATTACCATGACGCTCTCCCTGTACGGCTCCGAAGTACCTGTGCATCTGGTGGGCCGCAAGATTACTAAAAAAGAGTGGGCCGGCACCGCCTCTGCCTGGCACGACACCCCTTCTGTTGCCCGCGACCTGGCGCAAGGTTTATCTTTTGCTGAACAGGTGGTTTCCGAAGCCAATTCAGTCATTGTCATCCTTGACCGGCACGGCAATATTCAGCGCTTTAATCGTCTGAGCGAAGAGTATACCGGGATGAAAGAGCATGAAGTTATCGGCCAGAACGTCTTCAAATTGTTCATGAGCCGTAGCGAAGCCGCCGCATCCCGCCGTAATATCAGCGGTTTTTTTCGTGACGGTAGCTCCTATGAAGTGGAACGCTGGATCAAAACGCGCAAAGGGCAGCGCCTGTTCTTGTTTCGCAATAAATTTGTGCACAGTGGCAGCGGCAAAAATGAAATTTTCCTTATCTGTTCCGGGACGGATATTACTGAAGAGCGCCGCGCCCAGGAGCGACTCCGGGTGCTCGCCAATACCGATACCATCACCGGCCTGCCAAACCGCAATGCCATACACGATCTGATCAGTGCTGCGATCGACACGCGTGGCGAGGGCCAGGTGGGTGTGGTCTACCTTGACCTCGATAATTTCAAAAAAGTTAATGACGCCTACGGACATATGTTTGGCGATCAGCTTTTACAGGCCGTGGCGCTGGCGATCCTCAGCTGTCTGGAAGAGGGCCAGCTTCTGGCTCGTCTGGGCGGCGATGAGTTCATCGTGCTGGCGACGAATACCTCGCAGGGCGCGCTGGAGGCTATGGCCTCGCGGATCCTGACACGCCTGCGCCAGCCCTTCCGCATTGGTTTAATCGAAGTCTATACCGGCTGTTCGCTGGGTATTTCTCTCGCCCCGCAGCACGGGACCGATCGTGAAAGCGTGATCCGCAATGCCGATACCGCCATGTACACCGCCAAAGAGAACGGGCGCGGTACGTTCTGCGTCTTTTCGCCAGAAATGAATCAGCGTGTTTTTGAATACCTGTGGCTGGACACCAACCTGCGCAAGGCGCTGGATAACGACCAGTTGGTGATCCACTATCAGCCAAAAATCACCTGGCGCGGCGAGGTCAAGACCCTTGAAGCGCTGGTTCGCTGGCAGTCGCCGGAGCGCGGGCTTATCCCGCCGCTCGAATTTATCTCCTATGCCGAAGAGTCCGGGCTTATCGTGCCGCTGGGCCGCTGGGTCATGCTTGATGTGGTGCGCCAGGTCGCTAAATGGCGCGATAAAGGTATTAACCTGCGGGTCGCCGTTAACGTCTCGGCCCGCCGCTGGCCGATCAGACCATCTTCAGCGATTTGAAACAGGCCCTGAAGGACCTTAATTTTGAGTACTGCCCGATTGATGTGGAGCTGACGGAAAGCTGCCTGATTGAGAACGAAGAGCTGGCGCTATCGGTAATTCAGCAGTTCAGCAAGCTGGGGGCGCAGATCCATCTCGATGATTTTGGCACCGGTTACTCCTCGCTGTCGCAACTGGCCCGCTTCCCCATCGATGCCATAAAGCTCGATCAGGCGTTTGTACGTGATATTCATAAGCAGTCGGTTTCGCAGTCGCTGGTGCGCGCGATTGTTGCCGTCGCCCAGGCGCTGAATTTGCAGGTCATAGCGGAAGGGGTAGAGAGTGCTAAAGAAGACGCCTTTCTGACGAAGAATGGCGTCAACGAACGACAGGGTTTTCTTTTTGCTAAGCCCATGCCCGTTGTCGCATTCGAGCGATGGTTTAAACGTTATCAGTCACGCAATGCGCGTTAGCTGGCTTTACGCAGGCCTGATGCGGTGTGGCGGTCCTGGAGCTGAACCAGCCGCTGCATATAGGCCACGTCTTTCGGCTGCAGGCAGAATGCAGCCTCTACCCAGTCTTCCGTGATGTCCATTAACTCACTGCGTGGCAACTGCATGACCCGCTGACGGGCGCGCAGCATGGCTCTGACACCGTTCATTTTAGGCTGTAACGTGTCGATAAAGGTACGTGTCGCCACATAGCCCTGACCGGGTTCGAACAGAACATCCACCAGCCCCTGCTGCTCATACCATTCCGCCGTGTGTGACTCCCCTTTGTAGATCAGCTCCTCGGCCAGTTTCATGCCGGAACGGCGCGCCACCAGCGAGTAGCCTCCCATGCCTGGGAAAAGATTAAAGGCGATCTCCGGGAAGCCTAAGCGCGCGTCCCGCTGCGCCAGTAAAAAGTGGTGCGCCAGCGCGGCTTCGAATCCACCGCCAAGCGCACTGCCTTCTACCATCGACAGGGTGATCGCCCCGGTATCGAAGCCTCGCGACGCAGCATGAACACAGTCCACACAGGCGCGGGCATACGCCCGTAGCGCTTCGCGACGGCCATTCTCAATGCAGTCAACAAAGAAGCGTAAATCACCGCCGGTATTGTACATATCCGGCACCAGCGATCCGGTCACCCAAAAATCAACGTCAAACCCGGACTGCCTGACCAGCCAGGACAGGTTCATGATCTCCTCAATCAAAGCATGATTGAAGCAAGGGCGTGGCTGTGCTCGCAGCATCATCCACACAGTACGTCTTTCCTCTTCGTAGTAACCTGCGAGCTGGGTGAATCGTGCAGAATCAGTAAACAGTTTACAGGTAGCCTGATTGATAATTGTCATAGTCTAATTCCTCATAGAAAAAAGCGCCTTGCGCGCAGAATTAGACTAATCCACTACCTAACTCCCCTGTATAAAGAAGTATCAAAATATCACTACCATTAATGGACTTTCGTTTGCACATTTTTTCCCTTCTCTTTTGCCTTCAATTTCTGCATCATTGAATTTATTCACTTTTCATTTAGGGATGAGGTTATGTCTGATATCGATGCACTGAAAGTTGCCCAACGTATTGATACTGTACTGGATATTCTGGTTGCAGGTGATGTGAACTCTGCTCTGCGTAATCTCGAAATATTAAAATCAGAATTACTGGCTCAGGCGGGTGCGCAGAAAGATACCGATGAAGTCCCGCCTCAATCGCCGTGGGAAGTTTAAAGACCTCAGCAGCTCACGTAGTTATGTCAGTTTTCAACTAACGGCTGCGCCGTTTTAATTTGGATACTATGAATTCCCGACAACAAATAATATTACAGATGGTGATCGACACAGGACGTGTAAGCGTCGTTGATCTGGCTAAAAGCACTGGCGTGTCTGAAGTCACTATCCGCCAGGACCTCAATCTTCTGGAAAAAATGAGTTATCTGCGCCGCGCGCATGGCTATGCCGTGCCGCTGGACAGCGAAGATGTCGAAACGCGCATGATGAACAACTACGCCCTGAAACGTGAGTTGGCGGAGTTTGCCGCTTCCCTGGTGAATAACGGCGAAACGGTGTTTATCGAGAACGGCAGCTGTAACGCTCTGCTCGCACGTACCCTGGCCGAGCAGAAAGAGGAAGTCACCATCGTGACGGTGAGCAGCTACATTGCTCATCTTCTGAAAGAGACGCGCAGTGAAGTCATTTTGTTGGGCGGCATTTATCAGAAAAAAAGCGAAAGCATGGTGGGTCCGCTTACGCGCCAGTATGTTCAACAGGTTCATTTCAGCAAGGCCTTTATCGGCATTGATGGCTGGCAGCCGGAGACCGGCTTTACCGGGCGTGACATGATGCGCTCGGATGTGGTGAACGCGGTGCTTGAGAAAGGTGGCGAAACGATTGTGCTGACCGACA
The DNA here is from genome assembly GCF_002935105.1 of Leclercia sp. LSNIH3. Taxonomy (NCBI): domain Bacteria; kingdom Pseudomonadati; phylum Pseudomonadota; class Gammaproteobacteria; order Enterobacterales; family Enterobacteriaceae; genus Leclercia; species Leclercia sp. LSNIH3. The sequence goes on along the minus strand of NZ_CP026387.1, from coordinate 4,503,647 downwards.
GCACCAAGTTCGGCGCAGTGCATCCCTACACTATGGGGCCTGCCTCCCGCTTTAGCCGGGTAATTACCGACGAGGGCATTAAAGCGGTCCACAGTGAGAAATTGCAGCATGACGGACTGATCGTCGACATCGTTAAAAAACCTGCCTGATCTCCCTCCCTGCGCCCGGTTCGTCGGGCGTGTTACTGCCCTTTCGCTCTGAGATTATTCTGAACCATCCTTTAAGACTATTTACCTGTTGGATCAGTGATAAAGACGTAAAATTAATGTTAGCGATATAACAGGAAGTAACTATCACCTGCGTGATTTCGTAACGCCTGCGCGAACAGTTTCATGGAAAACGGGCTAAATAGTTTTACACTTATTTAGGCAGAATCATTTCCATGGATCACTATTTCAGGAGAATGAGTTATGTCAATTAACAGCAAAAAATTATCCGCTGCTATGCTGGCTGTCACGCTGGCGTTATCACTGAGCGCATGCTCTGGCATGAGCAAACAAAGTCGTAACACAGCGATTGGTGCTGGTGCTGGCGCAATCGGTGGTTCTGTCTTAACTGATGGTAGCGCCCTGGGTACCTTAGGTGGTGCCGCGGTGGGTGGGATTATCGGTCACGAGGTAAGTAAGTAAAGTAATACCGATTGCCATCGCAGTCAATTATAAGACATTGTTATTTATAGTCTTATAAAAATATAAGAATATTAAGCCACGGCTCCGGCCGTGGCTTATTTTATTGTTTAGCGTCAGCCGCCCGCTAATTTCACTTTCATTCCTTTCGCTTCCAGCAGGGATTTAATGAGATCCCGCTTATCGCCCTGGATTTCAATTACGCCATCCTTAACTGACCCGCCGCAGCCGCACTTTTTTTTCAGCTCTGCGGCAATCGATGCGAGGGTAGCATCATCGGCATCAATGCCGGTCACCAGGCATACGCCCTTCCCTTTACGCCCGCTGGTCTGGCGTTGAATGCGTACAATGCCGTCGCCTTTCGGGCGCTCAGCAACCGCTTTTGGTTCATCAATGCGCCCGGCATCGGTCGAATAGACCAGGCGACTGTTGGTATCGCGCATTACGCCCCCTTGTGAAGTGATGCGTTGATGGCTTTCAGGGTTTGCGCCGGATCCGCAGACTGGGTCACCGGACGACCAATAACCATATAGTCCACGCCCGCCGCCAGCGCCTGCTCCGGGGTCATAATGCGGCGCTGATCGCCGGCATCGCTACCCTGAGGACGAATACCTGGCGTGACCAGCTTAAAGTCCTGACCGATAGCGTTTTTAAAGCGCACCGCTTCCTGGGCAGAGCAAACCACGCCATCAAGTCCGCAGTTGTAGGTCAGGCGTGCCAGACGCTCAGCATGCTCGGCGGGTGACAGTGTCACCCCCAGATCCAGCAGGTCGCTGGCTTCCATGCTGGTCAGCACGGTGACAGCAATCAGTAATGGCGCGTCTTTACCAAACGGCAGCAAGGCTTCACGGGCTGCAGTCATCATTCTTGCCCCACCGGAGGCATGAACGTTCACCATCCACACTCCCAGCTCGGCTGCCGCCGCGACCGCATGGGCCGTCGTGTTAGGAATATCGTGGAATTTCAGATCCAGAAAGACATCAAAGCCGCGCTGCTGCATATCACGCACGATTTGCGGACCAAACAGCGTGAACATCTCTTTGCCGATTTTCAGGCGGCAGTCGCGTGGATCAATACGATCAACGAACGCAAGCGCGTTATCGCGATTGTTATAATCCAGGGCGACAACAACAGGAGATTCAGTAACTACGCGGGAAGAAGAGGGAGCTACAGACGTCATGACCGGACCTTCTCGTCGATGGGCGCCGCATCGGCGCGGGAATGTTAAACGGCGTGCATTCTACCTGTGCATCGCTGAAATTAACAGGTTCCATTTCCATTCCTGCCAGGCCACAGCGCGCACCGGCCAGAACGAAAAACACCTATAAGTATGTTGTAACTAAAATAGCTTTTTTTTAAAAATTACTGCCCATCCAGGCCGCGAATCGGCTTAATGGTGGACCAGGCGCGGCACGACGGGCAGTGCCAGTAGAGCGTATAGGCGGTGAAACCACACTTCTGGCAGCGATAGCGCGGCTTACTGCGGATCTGTTCGCCAACCATGTCGCGCAGCACCATCAGGCTCTCTTTAGCGCGCCCCTCCTCCGCATCGTTCAGGTGATAATCCATCAGCTTATGGAAGACGCGCATGGTGGGATGGCGCTGAAGCTGCCGTGTAATATAGACCTGCGCCGTGTCAGTGCCTTCGTGATCCTGGACGACATCCGCCAGCATTAGCTCCGCATAAGCGCCGGTATTCTCTTCCACGCAGCGGCGCAGGAAGGCTACCCACTCTTCAACCATACCCAGTTGCTGATAGCAGGTTTGCAGCATCTCGAGGGTTTCGCTGACCAGCTCTTTATCCTGATCGATCACCCGCAGCAGACTCTCTACCGCCTTCTGATAATCGCCTTTTGCCATGTAAACGCGGCCCATCATGATGGAGACGCGCGCGCTGCTGCGATCGGCGGCTGCGCCCTTCCTGAGGAGCGCCATGGCTTTATCCATGTCTTCATTGCCCATCTGCTGCAGAGCCAGCTCGCAATAGAAATGGGCGATTTCAACACGCTGTTTGTCTTTACCCAGCTTCACCAGGCGTTCCGCAACATCGATCGCTTTCTGCCATTCGCTGGTAGCCTGATAAATCTGGAGAAGCTGTTGCAGGGCGCTGATACGGAAATCGGTTTCGTCCACCAGCTGGTTGAACATCTCTTCGGCGCGATCGTACAACCCTGCCGCCATGTAGTCGCGACCAAGTTGCTGTACAGCCAGCAGACGCTGCTCATAGGTTAAAGAGGCGCTTTCCATTAAGGTCTGGTGGATGCGGATGGCGCGGTCAACTTCGCCGCGGGAGCGGAACAGATTACCGAGAGTAAGATGGGCCTCAACGGTCCCGGTATCCTCTTTCAACATCTCGAGGAACAGGTCTACCGCTTTATCCTGTTGGTTGCTCAGAAGGAAGTTAACCCCGGCGACATAATCGCGTGAAAGGCGGTTAGCTTCATCCTGTTTTGTTTGTTGCGCACTTCTGCGGCCCATATACCAGCCATAGGCTGCGGCTACAGGCAAAAGCAGAAATAACAACTCCAGCATCTTCGATTATTCCTTCGCTACCGGCACACCTGAACTTACCGGAACGTCGGTCGGGGGCGCAATTTGGTATTCAAGACGTTTAATTTTACGTTCGGCACGCGCCAGCGATACTCGCACTTTTAGCCAGAACAGGCCGCAAATAAGCCAGCCGATTGCAAACCCTGCCGCAAAAAGTACCGCAAGCAGGCTGGAAATCCGATATTCGCCTTGCGCCAGCAGATAATTAAACGTTACCTGTTGATCGTTTTGCGCACCCAATGTGACGGAAATGACAAAAATCGCCAGCACCAGTAAGAAAATGAGTAAATATTTCACATTACTTCCCGTTATGTGGTTTGAGCGAATAAAGAGTGTTCAACATAGCGTAGCCAGCCTTATAAACTACCATTTTCAGGACGGGCGCGAAACGGAAAAAGCATCGCGCCACGGTTAGATGTGCGACTAAATATGAGAATTTCAACCGCTGTCAGCTTTCCTGGTCTCTGTCGGCTATTTCCCGCTTCTCTTCTACCGGCGGCGTGAGTGGGCCGCAGACGCGCTGAGCAAGCCAGGTGGCGCAGGTGATGAGTAGCCATGACATCAGAGTGGCTACCACCAGGTCCCGCGGCCAGTGCATGCCGAGCAGCAGGCGGCTCCCCATGACTCCCGTCGCCCACACCAGCAGAAACGCGATGGTTAATGTGCGCCGACGCGGCCACAGCAGCCCTACCCCCAACAATGCCCAGCTTGCGGCAAACATCGTGTGCCCGGACGGAAAGGCAAAGCCAGTCTCTTTTTGCCAGTGCTTACGTAAGAATGTCGGGACAGCCTGCTGTTCAGTAAGCTGTTCTTTCACCAGCTCACCGCGTTCTTTACGCTTTAAATTGTAGAAGTCGTCGACCGGCACATGGTGAGTTTTTTCCAGCCAGACGACAAATGGACGCGGCTCCTGCACCCGATCTTTCACCCAGGATTTGAGTCCTTGGCCGACCAGAATCACGCCAGCGAGAATGGCAAAGAGCATGATGGCGGGCCGCAGGCGGAAACGCAGGCACCATAAAAACCAACCGCACAAGAGCGCATGCGTAATAATGCCCCAGGGTTGGGTGACCGTTTCCGTGATCCAGAACAATGCCTTCAGCCAGGCGCTATTTGTGCCAGGCTCCCACTGCCAGCCTGATATCCATACAGCCACAGGCATAATGAGTAATATCCCTGCGCCAACCGCCGTACGGCGGGCAATAGAAAGCATGTCATCTCCTTTTTTCGGTAAGCCCCACAATCATAACCGAAAAATTACGGCTGCGTAAAAATGTCGGATTGTGCGTTTAACGTTCGTTAAGCTGGCGGTGATTAGGTGAACCCGCGCAGCTTGTGGCAAAATAAGTCAATACCGACAGCCAAACAGGCAACAGACACAAGGCGTGTCAGCATTTTCTGGAGAATCACATGCAGCTTAAACGTGTGGCAGAAGCCAATCTGCCAACCCCATGGGGCGATTTCCTGATGGTGGGTTTTGAAGAACTGGCAACCGGGCAGGATCACGTTGCGTTAGTGTACGGAGATACCTCCGGGCAGACGCCGGTACTTGCTCGTGTTCATTCCGAGTGTTTGACGGGTGATGCCCTGTTTAGCCTGCGCTGCGATTGTGGTTTTCAACTGGAAGCCGCCCTGTCGCATATCGCGGAAGAAGGCCGCGGCATCCTGCTGTATCACCGCCAGGAAGGTCGTAATATCGGCCTGCTGAATAAGATCCGCGCCTATGCCCTGCAGGATCAAGGGTACGACACCGTAGAAGCCAACCACCAGTTAGGTTTTGCAGCCGACGAGCGTGATTTCACCCTGTGCGCCGATATGTTCAAGCTGCTGGGCGTGGATGAAGTGCGTCTGCTGACTAATAATCCGCGTAAAGTCGAGATCCTCACCGAAGCCGGGATCAACATCGTGGAACGTGTGCCGCTGATCGTGGGCCGTAACCCGAACAACGAACATTATCTGGATACCAAAGCGGCGAAGCTCGGGCACCTGCTTAGCGAGTAACAATAACAGCCCGGCAACACCCTGTGTGCCGGGCTGATTAACGCGCTTTACTTCAGCATATTACGAATCACATAGTGCAAAATGCCGTCGTTCTGGTAGTAGGTTAGCTCTGTCGCGGTATCAATTCGGCAGCGACAGTCCAGCATCTCCGTCTGCCCATCTGCCCGGGTCAGTTTGACCGGCACGGTGGCGCCTGGCGTCAGATTTTGCAGATCCGCGATATCGATCCGCTCTTCCCCCGTCAGCCCCAGTGTTTTACGCGATGTCCCTTGCGGGAACTCCAGCGGTAAAATCCCCATCCCGATAAGGTTTGAACGGTGGATACGTTCAAAGGACTCGGCGATCACCACGCGTACGCCCAGCAGTCGAGGCCCTTTTGCTGCCCAGTCGCGACTGGAGCCGGAACCGTACTCTTTCCCGGCAATTACCGCCAGCGGCGTGCCTTCCTGCTGATACTTCATGGCGGCATCGTAAATCGAGATCACTTCGCTGCCCGGCAGATGGCGGGTCATCCCCCCTTCTACGCCAGGGACCATTTCGTTGCGGATACGAATATTGGCGAAGGTGCCGCGCATCATCACCTCATGGTTACCGCGACGAGATCCGTAGGAGTTGAAGTCACGTCTCTCAACGCCACGACTCTGCAGATACCGTCCTGCCGGGCTATCCGCTTTAATGCTCCCCGCCGGGGAGATATGGTCGGTCGTCACCGAATCGCCAAGGATGGCCAGCACGCGAGCGCCGTGAATATCTTCCAGCGGCTTAGGTTCCGCCAGCATTTCGTCGAAGAAAGGCGACAGACGGATGTAGGTAGAATCATCCTGCCAGCTGTAGGTATCCGAGCGCGCCACTTCAATGGTTTTCCACTCTGGCGTGCCCTCAAACACCTCGGCATACTCTTTGCGGAACATATCGGTAGAGACTTTTTCCACCGCCAGGGCAATCTCCTGCGCCGAGGGCCAGATATCTTTCAGATAAACCGGATCCCCTTTGCGATCGTGTCCCAGTGGGTCGGTCGCCAGGTTGATGTTCATATTGCCAGCCAGGGCGTAGGCCACCACCAGCGGTGGTGACGCCAGCCAGTTGGTTTTGATCAGCGGATGAATACGACCTTCGAAGTTTCGGTTGCCGGACAGGACTGCCCCTACAGTCAGATCGCCCTGCTTGATGGCCGTTTCGATTGGCTCCGGCAGCGGCCCCGAGTTACCAATACAGGTGGTACACCCATAACCCACCAGGTTAAAGCCAAGCTCATCCAGATACGGCGTTAACCGGGCCTGGGCCAGATAATCGGACACTACTTTAGAGCCAGGGGCCAGCGAGGCTTTTACCCACGGCTGGCGTTTCAGCCCAAGGGTAACGGCTTTTTTCGCCAGCAGTCCGGCCGCCATCAACACGCTGGGGTTCGAGGTGTTGGTGCAGGAGGTAATGGCCGCGATCGCCACCGCACCATCCGGGAGCTGGTACTGATGGCCGTTCATTACGTAATCAATGGGGCGGCTATCCTTTTGCGCGGTATTGACCTCAAGCTCTGTGCTGGCGGCAAACGCCTTCGGCACATCGGCCAGCGCCACGCGATCCTGCGGCCGTTTCGGCCCGGCGAGACTGGCTTCCACTTCGCCCATATCCAGCGCCAGGGTGCTGGTGAACACAGGTTCATCACCCGTGTTACGCCACATCCCTTGCGCTTTGGCATAGGCTTCAACCAGCGCAACCTGCTCGCTGCTGCGCCCGGAGAGGCGCATATACTCCAGCGTCACACCGTCGATTGGGAAGAAGCCACAGGTCGCGCCGTATTCTGGCGCCATGTTAGCAATGGTGGCCCGGTCTGCCAGCGGCAAGGTGTCCAGCCCGTCACCATAGAATTCAACGAATTTGCCCACTACCCCGTGCTTACGCAGCATCTGGGTAACAGTGAGCACCAGATCGGTGGCGGTAATGCCTTCACGCAGTTTACCGGTCAGCTTAAAGCCGACTACGTCAGGGATCAGCATGGAAACCGGCTGACCGAGCATGGCGGCCTCGGCTTCGATACCCCCTACCCCCCAGCCCAGTACGCCAAGGCCGTTGATCATGGTGGTGTGCGAGTCGGTGCCGACCAGCGTATCCGGGTAGGCCACCCACTCTTTATCCTGCAGTTCGCTCCACACCGCTTTGCCAAGGTATTCGAGATTGACCTGGTGGCAGATACCGGTGCCGGGCGGGACAACGCTAAAGCGGCTGAAGGCCTGCTGGCCCCACTTCAGAAACACGTAACGCTCGTGGTTACGCTCCATCTCCAGGCGCACGTTCTCTTCAAACGCTTCATCATCGCCAAAGTGGTCCACGGTGACCGAGTGGTCGATGACAAGGTCCACAGGAGAAAGCGGGTTCACTTTGGCAGTATCGCCGCCAAGACGTTTAACCGCTTCACGCATCGCGGCCAGATCGACCACTGCCGGAACGCCAGTAAAGTCCTGCATCAGGACCCTGGCCGGACGATAGGCTATCTCCCGGTCGGCATGGGCATTTTGCAGCCACCCGGCGAGCGCGTGAATATCCTCCGCGGTGACAGAGACGTCATCCTGCCAGCGCAGGAGGTTTTCCAGTAATACTTTAAGCGACTTGGGTAAACGTGCGATGTCCCCGAGTTCCCTGGCGGCCAGCGGCAGGCTGTAGTAGTGATAAGTTTTGTTCTCGGCCTGCAATGTGTCCTTACTGGCTTCGCGTAAGGTTAACGACATAAGCTCCTCCTTAATTACCGGGATTGCGATGCCCTGACCTTTATCAGGGCCGTAATTAAAGATAACACATCGTCACCGTAACGATTTGATAACAACCCAAATGGACAAATTTGCAGACTTATGGAAGGGGGAAAAACAAAAAGCCCCGCTTAAGCGAGGCTTTTATTTCAGTGTAGGGTGAGCCAGATCAGCTGGCACCAGAAGAGAATCGACAGGGAAAACGCGGCGATCCACGACCAGTATTTGGCTCCAGATATATTGTTCATGATTGTGACACCTGTCTTTATTTATTTGTTTACGGCTGAGTCTGGCTCAGTTCGGTATTGCTAATGTGTATTTATTTAAGAGTACAAAAGCGCACTGGATTATTAACGCGCTATGCCTGAGCGGCAGAATTATTGTTTTTTGGTATCGTCTTCTGCGAACGAATCAATGAAAGCTTGCTGTTGCGGCGACAGCGTCCAGGAAGCCGGAATGTGATCTGTCACGGCTTTACGGACTTTGCGGCGAGTGTCACGTTGCTGACACATAGGTTTCACTGCTTCACTACGCCCCTGTACCGTCATCTTTAACCCCAATATTTCCAGACCAGTAATGCCACCACGACCCAAAACAGGGTGGAACCGAGAAACACCGCCAGCCAGGCTTTACGCTTAAGTCCTGGGTCCCGTTGCGGCTCGTGACGTCCTGACGGCATTGCTAACCTCATACAATCGATATCACTTATCATTTAGATACCAAACAATTGGTATAAGTAATCATGGTTGAGATAAATCCTAAAGAAACTTTAGTTGAAAATCCAGCGAATTTACGAACTCTGTACCGTGAAATATCTAATCTTTTGAGCGGAAATATATAAATGAAACGAGGTGTTTGCGTAGCGGCTATTTATTTTCTATTTTTGTTGTCTTTTTGTAAGCGGGTCGGGCAAAAGGCGTCATAACGCTCTGGCTAATCTGATGATCAAACAGCGGAAAGCGGGCTTTAATACAGATGAGGGCGGGAATAACGGTATCTTTCCCGCAGGAAAGATACCGGAGGGGATTATTTTTCTGGCAGCTTAATATCTTTAAACATCGCTTCGATGTCTTCATTAGAACGCAGGGCAACTGCCGTATCCACGACATCACGGGTTAAATGCGGCGCGAATCGCTGAATGAAATCATACATATAGCTACGCAGGAAGGTGCTACGGCGGAAGCCGATTTTCGTGGTGCTATGGCCGAACACCCCCTGGGTATCCAGACGTACTAAATCGGGATCGGCAACCGGATCTACCGCCATGCTGGCAATGACCCCTACCCCCAGCCCCAGTCGCACATAGGTTTTAATCACGTCGGCATCGGTGGCGGTGAAGACGATCCGCGGCGTCAGGCCTGCGCGATTAAAGGCCGTGTCCAGTTCAGAGCGGCCAGTAAAGCCAAAGGTGTAGGTCACCAGCGGATACTGGGCAAGCTCTTCAATAGAAACCGATGTTTTAGCCGCCAGAGGATGTTCCGGGGTCACCACAATCGAGCGGTTCCAGTGATAGCAAGGCAGCATGACCAGATCGTCATAAAGATGCAGCGCCTCGGTGGCGATTGCAAAATCCGCATTGCCTTTGGATACTGCCTCAGCAATCTGCGTCGGTGAGCCCTGATGCATATGCAACGAAACGCGAGGATAACGCTCAATAAAGCCTTTGATCACGCCAGGCAGTGCGTAGCGCGCCTGCGTGTGGGTGGTGGCGATATACAGGGAACCTTTATCAGGCCAGGTGTGCTCGCCTGCCACCGATTTGATGGCATCGACCTTCGACAGCACTTCGCGAGCGATACGGATAATCTCTTGCCCCGCAGGGGTAACCTGAGTGAGGTGTTTGCCGCTACGGGCGAAAATCTGGATCCCCAGCTCATCTTCAAGCATACGCACCTGCTTACTGATGCCGGGTTGCGAGGTATAAAGACCTTCTGCAGTGGAAGAGACGTTAAGGTTGTGGTTGACCACCTCAACGATATAGCGAAGCTGCTGTAGTTTCATGCCGGACCATCCGATTGAGCGCACACGGGCAATCGCTTAAGACGATTTGATAATAAGAAAAGGATTAACTATAACCACTATATCATTTATATCTTTGCTGTATAGCCCGTAACAAAAAATAATAAACAGGCAATAAAAAAGGGCCGGATGTCCGGCCCTTTTACAGGTAAGTTACGGTAATTAAGGATTATTTCTTACCTTCAACCCATTTTCCGTCAACATAAAATGCTGACCAGCCGGTCGCTTTACCGTCTTTTTCAGCAGCAACGTACTGCTGCTTGGTTTTACGGCTAAAACGCACGACCGTCTTATTGCCTTCAGGATCCTGCTGCGGCGCATCGGCGAGATAGCGCAGCTTTTCGGCCAGGCGATCGCGGAAGCGGTACAGTTCTTCCACCAGCGGCGCACGGGTCTCACGTGATTTCGGGAAGGTGTTAGCTGCCAGGAAGACACCCGCCGCGCCGTCACGCAGGACGAAATAGGCATCGGACTTCTCGCAAGGCAGCTCCGGCAATGGAACCGGATCTTCCTTCGGCGGTGCCACTTCACCGTTACGCAGGATCTTACGTGTGTTTTTACACTCGTCGTTGGTGCAGGCCATGTATTTACCAAAACGCCCCATCTTCAGGTGCATTTCAGAGCCACATTTTTCACACTCCACGATCGGACCGTCATAGCCCTTAATGCGGAATTCGCCCTCTTCAATCTCGTAGCCGTCACAGGTCGGGTTGTTACCGCAGACGTGCAACTTACGTTTCGGATCGATCAGGTAGCTGTCCATCGCGGTGCCGCACTTGTTACAGCGGCGCTTGGCACGTAATGCGTTTGTTTCCGCGTCGTCGCCTTCCAGCACGTTCAGGACTTCGTTTTCCGGCACCAGGTTGATGGTGGTTTTGCAGCGCTCTTTCGGTGATAAGGCATAGCCTGAGCAGCCGAGGAACACGCCAGTGGTCGCAGTACGGATCCCCATCTTGCGGCCGCAGGTCGGACAGTCGATGCTGGTCAGCACCATCTGGTTCGGCTGCATACCACCCTCTTCAGGGTCTTTCTCTGCTTTTTCCAGCTGGTCGGTGAAGTCGCCGAAGAAACTATCGAGCACCTTCTTCCACTCGGCTTCGTGGTTAGCCACCTGGTCAAGGCTGTTTTCCATCTGCGCGGTAAAATCGTAGTTCATCAGATCGCGGAAGTTAGCTTCCAGACGATCGGTGACAATTTCACCCATTTTCTCGGCATAGAAACGACGGTTTTCCGTACGCACATAGCCGCGATCCTGAATGGTCGAAATGATCGACGCATAGGTAGACGGGCGACCGATACCGCGTTTTTCCAGCTCTTTCACCAACGAAGCTTCGCTGAAGCGTGCCGGTGGCTTGGTGAAGTGCTGAGCCGGGGTCAACTCAATCAGGGAGAGTTCATCCCCTGCGTTGACCGCTGGCAGCGTTTTATCTTCATCGCCCTTACGCAGCGCAGGCATCACCTTCGTCCAGCCATCGAAACGCAGAATACGACCACGCGCTTTCAGGCGGAAATCGCCCGCACCGACGGTGAGCGTGGTGGAGTCGTACTGCGCTGGCGTCATCTGACAGGCGACAAACTGGCGCCAGATCAGCTGATACAGCTTCTGCGCATCGGCTTCCATATCTTTCAGGGATTCGGCCAGCACAGCAACATCGGAAGGACGAATCGCTTCGTGCGCTTCCTGCGAGTTCTCTTTGCTGTTGTACTGGTTGGCGCTCTCCGGCAGATATTTTTTGCCGAAGTTATCGCCAATGTAACCACGCACCATGTTGACGGCGTCCTGGCTCAGGTTGGTAGAGTCAGTACGCATATAAGTAATGTGACCAGCTTCATACAGACGCTGAGCCATCATCATGGTTTTCTTCACGCCGTAACCCAGACGGGTACTTGCCGCCTGTTGCAGCGTGGAGGTAATAAAAGGCGCGCCCGGCTTGCTGCTGGTCGGTTTGTCTTCACGATCCAGGACCTGATAGCGGGCTTTCTCCAGCAGCGCCACCGCGGCCATTGTCTGTTCGCGGTTTTCAGGGCGGAACGGCTTATCGTTCTGGTGCGACACTTCCAACGGCAAGGTATCGCCGCCCGGCGTGGTCACGCTGGCGTCAATTTCCCAGAACTCTTCCGGCACAAACGCTTTGATTTCGCGTTCACGTTCGACCACCAGACGTACGGCAACGGACTGTACGCGGCCTGCTGACAGACCACGGGCAATCTTTTTCCACAGCAGTGGAGAGACCATGTAACCCACGACGCGGTCCATAAAGCGGCGCGCCTGCTGGGCGTTAACGCGGTCGATATTCAGCTCGCCCGGCTTTTCAAATGCCTGACGGATCGCGTTTTTAGTAATTTCGTTGAACACCACGCGGCTGTAGCGGGTGTCATCTCCCCCGATCACTTCCCGCAGGTGCCATGCAATGGCCTCCCCTTCGCGGTCAAGGTCGGTTGCGAGATAGATGTGGTCGGCTTTTTCCGCCAGCTGTTTCAGCTCGGAGACGACTTTCTCTTTACCCGGCAGCACTTCGTACTGTGCCTGCCAGTTATCCCATGGGTTAACTCCCATACGATTAACGAGCGCGCTACGTTCATCCTTTTTAGGCTTTTTGGCCCCTTTGGTGGAGGTAGAGTCGGCGCTCTTCTTGGCTGAGCCACTGGTCGGCAGATCGCGGATATGACCGACGCTGGACTTAACCACGTAGTCACTACCCAGATACTTATTGATCGTTTTGGCTTTTGCCGGGGACTCAACGATAACGAGAGCTTTACCCATATTCACCTTTACCTAATTTGTTTCTTCCAGGAATACGTCGCGTGAGTTCACCTTCCACTGGCGACGAGTCATCTATATAACGACGCCATCAGTGGTTATCAACCCCTTTTCGGGCAAGTCGCTAAAAACGACCTCAGCCAGGTAGTTGAGTTTACGGGCTTTTTCTCGCTCCGGTGTGACTGCACGACGAGATTTAGGTCGAATGTCAAGCAAATCTATTGCCAGAATGACGAAAGCGCACACTCTACCTGATAAAATCCGTTACGCAACTTTATTAGCATGCAAAAGCAAATCACGCCAGCGCTGTCCGTCTTGCCCTGCATGCCGAAAAATGGGGAAAATTTGCTCCTGAGACCGCGGCGGCGTAGACTAATACCACTGTTTAAGGAGGGGATAATGCAGCAAACAACCCAACCCATCGACCGCGTAACCTTGCTTGCCGAAGCCAATAAACTTATTCGGGAACATGAAGACACCCTGGCAGGAACCGAAGCCACTGGGGTGGAACAGCGCAACGGCGTGCTGGTATTCAGCGGCGAGTACTTTCTCGATGAGCAGGGGTTACCCACCCCACGCAGCACGGCGGTATTTAACATGTTTAAATACCTGGCCCACGCGCTCTCGGAAAAGTATCACCTGGTCGACTGATGCAAAACGCGAGGCACTGGCCTCGCGTTTTTATTTACAGCAGGGGTTTTTGTCCACGCTGGAGCCAGCGTAGCAGAAGACGGTCCGCACTCTCTGCAGCGCTGTTGGTAAAGCGATCCATTAGCTTTTTGCGTCGCGTATAGCGCACGCCGACCAGCTCACGGCCCTCCATCAGCCCCAGCAGCAGATCGTCACTGGTTCCCACCTGATCCACCAGCCCTTTCTCCAGCGCCTGGGTGCCGTACCAGTGCTCGCCCGTGGCGACCTGGTCGATATCCAGGGTTGGACGCATCTGCTGCACAAAGCTTTTGAACAGCTGATGGGTGTCATTAAGATCTTCGCGGAACTTCTGACGCCCCTCTTCAGTATTTTCGCCGAGCAGGGTCAGGGTGCGCTTGTACTGACCTGCGGTGTGCAACTCGACGTCAATATCTTTGTTCTTCAGGAAACGATTGAAGTTAGGGATCTGCGCTACTACGCCAATCGAACCAATAATAGAGAAAGGTGCGGCGACAATTTTGTCGGCCACGCAGGCCATCATGTAGCCACCGCTGGCAGCGACCTTATCTACCGCTACCGTCAGTGGGATCTGCTTGTCACGCAGGCGTTGCAGCTGCGATGAGGCCAGACCGTAACCATGAACCACCCCGCCCGGACTTTCAAGACGCAGCACAACCTGATCTTCGGCTCTGGCCACCGCCAGCACGGCGGTGATCTCTTCGCGCAGGGATGAAACCTCATGCGCATCCATGCTGCCTTTAAAATCGAGCACATAGACCCGCGGTTTTGCCGCTTCCGGGCGCTGCTCAAGCTTTGCTTTCTGCTTTGCGGCTTTCGCGTCAAGCTTGTGCTTTTTCTTCTGCGCTTTGTGCCACAGCTTTTGCTGATGCGCGTCAAGCAACGCCACCGACATCTCTTCCTGCATCTCTGTGTACTGCTCGCTCAGCCGGGTAATCCGCAACTCGCCGCGCTGACGTTTGCGCTGCGTCAGGTTGACAATCAGAACTGCGATCACCGCAATGGCCATCACCACTGTTGCAATTTTGGCCAAAAATAAACCGTATTCAGAAAGTAATTCCACGCGTCCACCTTGGTTTAACCACTTGTTTTCACACCCAGTGTACAACAGCCTTCACCAGGCGTCTCTCATCTGACGATATCCTTGCGAGGCGTCTTCAGGAATGGGAATTTCACGGAAAAACATTTGCAAATTGTTAATTTCACAGTGAACTCTCCGGATGACTGATTGAAATCCTGGTCGCTTTCGGGCATAAAGCCGAAAAGAGACCGCATAGCATGGGCCGCGACAGCGCGAGCCAGAGGAGTGACCTTGCACTATCAACCCAAGAAAGATCTACTGCAAAACCATATTATCCTGGTCACGGGTGCCAGCGACGGTATTGGCCGTGAGGCGGCGCTGACCTACGCCCGCCATGGCGCGCGCGTTATCCTGTTGGGGCGTAATGAAGAAAAACTGCGTGACGTCGCCAGGACAATCGCCAGCGAGGGCGGCGCGCCGACACATGAATATACTCTCGACCTGTTAACCTGCACGCCAGAGACGTGTCAGCAGCTTGCCCGGCGCATTGCCGAGGATTACCCGCGTCTGGACGGGGTGTTGCACAATGCCGGTTTCCTGGGCGAGGTGCGCCCGATGGAGGAGCAAACCCCGGAGATCTGGCAGCAGGTGATGCAAGTGAACGTCAATGGCACTTTTTTCCTCACCCAGGCGCTGCTTCCTTTATTACTGCAATCTGATTCTGGCTCGCTGGTGTTTACTTCGTCCAGCGTCGGACGCCAGGGACGGGCCAACTGGGGCGCTTATGCCGCCTCGAAATTTGCCACTGAAGGGATGATGCAGGTGCTGGCGGAGGAGTATCAGAGCCGCCACCTGCGCGTAAACTGTATCAATCCCGGCGGCACCCGCACCAGCATGCGCGCAAGCGCGTTCCCGAGCGAAGATCCGCTTAAACTGAAAACGCCCGCCGACATCATGCCGCTCTATCTATGGCTGATGGGAGATGACAGCCGCCGTAAAACCGGCATGACCTTCGATGCCCAACCCGGCCGTAAACCAGGAATTTCGCAATGAGTGATGAACGTCATCAGCAGCGCCAGCAGCGCCTGAAAGAGCAGGTCGATGCCCGTGTTGCCGCCGCGCAGGATGAGCGCGGAATTATTATCGTCTTCACCGGCAACGGCAAAGGCAAAACCACTGCCGCCTTCGGTACGGCGACCCGCGCCGTCGGTCACGGGCAAAAGGTAGGCGTGATCCAGTTTATCAAGGGAGAGTGGCCAAACGGCGAGCGTAATCTGCTTGAGCCTCACGGCGTTGAGTTTCAGGTGATGGCAACCGGCTTTACCTGGGATACCCAAAACCGCGATACCGACACCGCTGCCTGTCTGGCCGTCTGGGAGAAGGCAAAGCGTATGCTGGCCGATCCCACGCTGAACATGGTGCTTCTGGATGAAATCACTTATATGGTGGCTTACGACTATCTGCCTTTGCAGGAGGTGCTGGACGCGCTGAACAACCGTCCGGCGCACCAGACGGTGATTGTCACCGGGCGCGGCTGTCATCGGGATATTCTGGAGATGGCGGACACGGTCAGCGAACTACGCCCGGTCAAACATGCCTTCGATGCTGGCGTGAAAGCGCAAATCGGTATCGACTATTAAGAAAAAACCCGGCAATGCCGGGTTTTGTTTTTTTAGCCGTTGTTGTTACGGCTGCCAGAGCGGCGATTGCTGCTGACCTGGCTGTGACGTTTGACTGCCCGGCGGATCTGATTCGCTTTCATGCGACGACGATCTTTTTCCACCGCCACTTTAGAGGTGGTTTCCGGGGTCAGCTGCACCAGCTCACGCAGGTAGTTGGTCTGGGTTAAATCCAGCTCGGTATAGCCGCCACGCGGCAGCCCTTTCGGCAGCAGAATGTCACCGTAACGCACGCGGATCAGGCGGCTCACCTGCACACCAACGGCTTCCCACAAACGACGTACTTCGCGGTTACGACCTTCGGTCAGGGTGACGTTGTACCACTGGTTAATACCTTCCCCACCGGTAAATTTGATGGTCTTGAAGGCGGCCGGGCCATCTTCAAGCTGTACGCCCCGGGACAGGTCGCGGATTTTGCTGTCGTCAACTTCACCAAACACGCGAACCGCGTACTCACGCTCCACTTCACGGCTTGGGTGCATCAGACGGTTTGCCAGCTCACCGTCGGTGGTGAACAGCAGCAGCCCGCAGGTGTTCACGTCCAGGCGACCTACAGCGATCCAGCGCGCACCGCGCAGTTTTGGCAGGCGGTCAAACACGGTAGGACGGCCTTCAGGATCGTTGCGGGTGCAAAGCTCGCCTTCCGGCTTGTAGTACGCCAGCACGCGGCAGATTTGCTCGGCAGACTCTTTTACCGAGATAAGATGGCCATCGATACGAATTTTCAGGCCTGGTACGATTTCCACACGATCGCCCAGGGTGGCGATTTTACCGTCCACACTGACACGACCTGCTTCGATAATGGTTTCGATTTCACGGCGTGAACCGTGGCCGGCGCGGGCCAGCACTTTCTGTAATTTCTCGCTCATTGAGCTTCCTTCAGGTGTCGCCTTCACAGGCGTCTGGGATACTTTCAAAAACAATGAGTTAAGTTTAAAAAACATTAACTCACTGATCTGCAACTATTTCATAGCACACAAAATGGCGGACAAGGTGTCGCACCCAGTGATTCATGGCCGCACATATTACATGAATTTTAGACTAAATGATTCAACAAGTTTTGCGCGGCGGCGTTCTGGCACTGTTAACCTGAAGTAAACCCAACGGATTGGCCCTCTCGTACAGATGGGCTGTCGGATTATGGTTATGCCGTAGGGCGCTCATTCCAGGCATCTGTGTGCTGAATGTTGCCATCCACTATGCGCCAGGTGATTTTTTCATACTGAATGCTGACGCTTTCTACATGGTTCATTTTGTCGTTGCCCGTGAGTTTAACGTTCGGCACAGCGCAATTTACCCCGGTGATCTTCACGTTTTCCATAAACACCGTGTAATAGCAGACTTCCTGCCCGGCGTCGTTGATATGGTAAAACTTGATTTCCGCGCTTTTTAACGTCTGGCCTGTAGCGGCTGCTTTATACAGATAGGGCGTTGAGCTATCCACTTCCTTTTCAATCATCATGGATGAGTGCTGGCGGGTTCCGGTGATTTTCCCATTGGCACTGTCTACTGGCAGATTAATGCCGTGGCTTAACCTGATTATCTCTATGCTGCCTTCACGATCTTTGACATCTACGGAGCCTTTAATATCTGCACCGCCATCGTCTTTCAGCCACATATACGGAGGGATAGGCATTTTATTTTTTCCTTAATTTTTTGATTAACTTCATTGTTAAAATGTATAAAGGGATAGCTATTGATAGCATTATTGAAAAATCTATATCGGTAAAAGCTTCATACATGGAATCGGCGCTTTCATCTCCATAGACAATAAGCGCCCATTTTGTTGCAAAATCTTCACCAATATATAACTCTGCTTCTGGAAAAGTTTTTCCTAAAAACATCAGCAACATAATGAAATAAATCAACTTACTTATTTTACGTGCAAGAATTTTTAGTATAGCCACCATCGACTACCTCCACCCACCCTCGCGCCATCAACGACCGCATACAGGGAACCTGCATAAGTGAGGTATTCATAAGCGCATTGCGGATCATCGCAAAATCAGAATTATTGGCGATGGTTATGCAACCTTTTGATACCGTACCAGGATGCAACCGGAAGTTACCGCGTTGAACCCCTTCTATCCAGGTGTCATCATCGATTCCCCAATCATCGCGCCATAAGGCAAACCAGTCCGATTTACCAAAAGCGCGTCGACCAAAGAATCTATTAGCCTCATCGTGTGTTTCCGTTAATTTCTGAGAAAAGTAGTTACCTTCTTTGCGATCTACGATCCAATATTTTCCGGGAGGGATCGGCCCTGATTTTGCAATAGCAGCACAATTAATATTGTTCCGGTAGGTACCCAACCCTGAATGCGCCATAAACACACCCACGCCATACAGATTAAAAGGTACATAATCTGCCCCGTTCAGAATCAACTTTCCATGTAACGCCATCGACATTTCCATATCTAAAAATGGTATTCGCTTATCATATATCTACATATTCAGGCATGGGCAAGACTATTCCGTGCACAGAAAGATTTTCAGATAATAATAAGAACAAGTAAAGGAAGACGTAAATAAGCGGAGAGGTGAGTAATGGGCCATTATAGCGAGGAAAAAACGCTAATGAGATGGCCCATTAAAATAGAAATTACAGGAAAGGTTTTACGTCACCTACCCCTTCGCGCAGCACGACCGGGGCATCTTCGGTTAAATCGACGACCGTGGTCGGCTGTTGGCCAAGGTAGCCGCCGTGAATCACTAAATCCACCTGTTTTTCCAGACGGTCTTTGATCTCATCCGGGTCAGACTCGGTAAAGTCGCTACCCGGTAGCATCAGGGATGTGGAGAGCATCGGCTCACCCAGCGTTTCGAGCAGCGCCTGCGCAATCGGATTAGAGGGCACTCGCATCCCGATGGTTTTGCGTTTTTCCTGCAGCAGGCGGCGCGGCACCTCTTTGGTTCCCTTCAGGATAAAGGTGTAGTTACCCGGGGTGTTATTTTTGATCAACCGAAACGCCACGTTATCGACGTAAGAGTAGGTAGACAGCTCAGAGAGATCGCGACACATCAGGGTGAAGTTATGCCCGTTCGGGAGGTGGCGGATCCGGCAAATGCGCTCCATCGCGCTTTTATCTTCAATCTTACAGCCCAGCGCGTAGCCCGAATCGGTTGGATAGACGATCACCCCGCCCTTACGCACGATCTCCACGGCCTGATTAATCAAACGCGGCTGCGGATTGTCAGGATGGATATAAAAAAATTGACTCATACTTCCCTCTCTTCAATTGGCGTTGGCTGTTCCCAGAGCTGCCACACTGGCTCGACGCCGGCGGGTAACCACAGCTTGCGTCCCAGCTCGATCCAGGGACAAGGCTGATGGAAATCAGAGCCCTGGGAGCCAAGGAGGCCGTACTGGCGGGCATACTCAGCCAGTTGACTGCGCTCGTTGGGCGCCTGCTGACACTGCGCAACTTCCATCGCGTCTCCGCCGTGTTCGGCAAAGTATGCCAGCAGACGTTTCAGCCATTTGGCGGAGAGGTTATACCGACCGGGATGGGCCAGCACCGCCTTGCCGCCAGAATGATGAATGACATCAATAGCTTGTTCTATTGTACACCACTGGGGAGGAACGTATCCGGTTTTCCCCCGTGCGAGGTATTTTTTAAACACATCCGCAATGTTATTCGCCTTTCCGGCCTCAACCAGAAAACGGGCAAAGTGCGCCCGGGTTACCGCGCCGCCTTTTGCCAGGCGGAGTGCCCCTTCCCAGGCACCGGGGATATGGGCTTTGTCCAGCCGTTCGGCGATCAGTTCGGCCCGCAGCACGCGACGCGCCTTCTGCTCGTCCAGCAACGTACGCATGGCAGGGTTCTCAATATCGATGTTCAACCCGACGATATGGATCTCATGATTTTCCCAGACGGTGGAAATTTCCACGCCCGTTATCAGCGTAAGCGGCAATTCAGTGCGGGCAATTTCTGCCCGCGCGGCTGCAATGGCCTCGGTGGTATCGTGATCGGTGATCGCCAGCGTGCCCACGCGCATCTCATGGGCGCGATGGACAAGTTCTTCGGGCGTAAGCAGGCCGTCGGAGGCCTGAGTATGGCTATGTAAATCGTAAATCACTGCGTAATTCGTGTCGCTCAAAGCGGCTCCCGTCACTCTTCTTCAATATCTGCGCCGCCATAATAACGGTATGTGGTGAAATTCTGAAATCGGGGGGTTGACATTACACCATCGAACTAGTTAACTAGTACGTAAGTTCACTCAACGAGGTATCTGAAAATGACCGCACATTTCACTCTGCATGGCTGGTGGCGCACTTCCTGAAATTCGGGCAGTGTCGTACGTCTGCAATGTGCAAACAGATACCTGGCCCGCCACTGAGCGGGCTTTTTTTTGAACAGAATAAAGAGAACAAAAAATGCAAACAGCCAAACCGAACCTCGAACTGCTGACCCGTGAGGCGGCTTATCGCCACAACCCTACCGCTCTGTTCCATCAGGTCTGCGGCGCGCGCCCTGCCACGCTGCTGCTGGAGTCTGCGGATATCGACAGTAAGGATGACCTGAAAAGCCTGCTGCTGGTGGATAGCGCCCTGCGCATCACCGCCCTGGGCGACACCGTTACCCTGAAAGCACTGTCCGAAAACGGCGCAGTGCTGCTCTGTTTGCTGGATGACGTGCTGCCTGCAGGCATTGAGAATGAGCATCGCCCGGATATGCGGATCCTGCATTTCCCGCCGGTCAGCCAGTTGCTGGACGAAGATGCCCGCCTCTGCTCGCTGTCGGTCTTTGACGCCTTCCGCCTGTTGCAGAACCTGGTGAATGTGCCGGAACATGAACGCGAAGCAATGTTCTTCGGCGGGCTGTTTGCCTATGACCTGGTGGCCGGTTTCGAAGAGCTGCCTGAGCTTGAACAAGGTAACCGCTGCCCGGACTACTGCTTCTACCTGGCAGAAACCTTACTGGTGATCGACCACCAGAAAAAATACACCCGCATTCAGGCCAGCCTGTTTACGCCGTTACTGGCTGAGAAACAGCGTCTGGAGCAGCGCATTGCCCAGCTGCAGGAGCAGATGAATGAAGCGCCACCGGAGCTGCCGGTGCAGCGCGTGGAACAGATGCGTTGCGATGTCAGTCAGACGGACGACGAGTACGGCGTGGTGGTTCGCCAGATGCAAAAAGCCATTCGTGCGGGCGAGATTTTCCAGGTGGTGCCATCCCGTCGTTTCTCCCTGCCCTGCCCGTCTCCGCTGGCGGCCTACGACGTGCTGAAGAAAAGCAACCCCAGCCCGTACATGTTCTTTATGCAGGATAACGATTTTACGCTGTTCGGCGCCTCGCCGGAAAGCTCCCTGAAGTACGACGCCACCAGCCGCCAGATTGAAATCTACCCGATCGCTGGTACCCGCCCGCGCGGCCGCCGTGCAGACGGTTCTCTGGACCGCGATCTGGACAGCCGGATTGAGCTGGAGATGCGCACCGACCAGAAAGAGATGTCCGAACACCTGATGCTGGTGGATCTGGCACGCAACGACCTGGCGCGCATCTGTACGCCGGGCAGCCGTTACGTAGCCGATTTAACTAAAGTGGACCGCTACTCCTTCGTGATGCACCTGGTCTCCCGCGTGGTGGGCGAGCTGCGTCAGGATCTGGATGTGCTGCACGCCTACCGCGCCTGCATGAACATGGGCACCCTGAGCGGCGCGCCGAAAGTACGCGCCATGCAGCTTATCGCCCAGGCCGAAGGCCGCCGTCGCGGCAGCTACGGTGGTGCGGTGGGCTATTTCACCGCCCACGGCGATCTCGATACCTGCATTGTGATCCGCTCGGCCTACGTCGAAGAGGGCATTGCCACCGTCCAGGCGGGCGCAGGCATCGTGCTCGACTCTGTTCCGCAGTCTGAAGCTGACGAAACCCGCAATAAGGCCCGCGCGGTACTACGCGCAATTGCGACTGCCCATCACGCACAGGAGATTTTCTGATGGCTGACATTCTGCTGCTCGATAATATCGACTCATTTACCTACAACCTGGCGGATCAGCTGCGTGCTAACGGTCACAACGTGGTGATTTACCGTAACCATGTCCCGGCCCAGACCTTAATCGACCGCCTGGCGACCATGCAAAACCCGGTGCTGATGCTCTCCCCGGGGCCAGGCGCGCCAAGCGAGGCGGGCTGTATGCCGGAGCTGTTAACCCGCATGCGCGGCAAGCTGCCCATCATTGGCATCTGTCTGGGCCACCAGGCGATTGTCGAGGCCTACGGTGGTTACGTCGGCCAGGCCGGCGAGATCCTGCACGGGAAAGCCTCCAGCATTGAGCATGACGGCCAGGCCATGTTTGCCGGTCTGATGAACCCGCTGCCGGTGGCGCGCTATCACTCGCTGGTGGGCAGCGATATCCCGGCGGGGCTGACCATTAACGCCCATTACAACGGGATGGTGATGGCGGTGCGTCACGATGCTGACCGGGTTTGCGGCATGCAGTTCCACCCGGAATCCATTCTGACCTCTCAGGGTGCGCGTCTGCTGGAGCAAACACTCAACTGGGCGCTGCAGAAGCTGGAGCAGACCAACAGCCTTCAGCCGATTCTGGAAAAACTCTATCAGGCGCAGACCCTGAGCCAGCAGGAGAGCCATCAGCTGTTCTCCGCCGTGGTACGCGGCGAGCTGAAACCCGAGCAGTTGGCCGCCGCGCTGGTAAGCATGAAAGTGCGTGGCGAGCAGCCGCAGGAGATCGCCGGTGCTGCCACCGCCCTGCTGGAAAACGCCGCTCCGTTCCCACGTCCTGATTACCTGTTCGCAGATATCGTCGGGACCGGTGGCGACGGCAGCAACAGTATCAACATCTCCACCGCAAGCGCCTTTGTGGCGGCGGCCTGTGGGCTGAAGGTGGCGAAACACGGCAACCGCAGCGTCTCCAGCCGTTCCGGCTCCTCGGATCTGCTGGCCGCCTTCGGTATCAATCTGGATATGAATGCAGAGAGATCCCGCGACGCGCTGGACGAACTGGGCGTCTGCTTTCTGTTCGCGCCGAAATACCATACCGGGTTCCGCCATGCGATGCCGGTGCGTCAGCAGCTAAAAACCCGCACCCTGTTTAACGTACTCGGGCCGCTGATCAACCCGGCGCATCCGCCGCTGGCGCTGATTGGCGTCTACAGCCCGGAGCTGGTGCTGCCGATTGCCGAAACCCTGCGCGTACTCGGATATCAGCGTGCCGCGGTAGTGCACAGCGGTGGGATGGACGAAGTTTCCCTGCATGCGCCAACCCTGGTGGCCGAACTGAATAACGGCGAAATCAAAAGCTATCAGCTTGAAGCGGCAGACTTTGGCCTAACGCCCTATCACCAGGCGCAGCTGGCAGGCGGCACCCCGGAAGAAAACCGTGACATTCTGACGCGCCTGTTACAAGGTAAAGGTGAGCCAGCGCATGAGGCCGCTGTTGCCGCCAATGTCGCCATGCTGATGCGTCTGCACGGCGAAGAAGATCTCCAGATTAATGTGCAAAAAGTGATGGCCGTGTTGCGCTCTGGCGCAGCCTACGACCGAGTGACCGCACTTGCGGCAAGAGGGTAAACAATGCAGACCGTATTAGCGAAAATCGTTGCCGATAAGGCCATCTGGGTTGAAGCGCGTAAACAGCAGCAACCGCTCGCCAGCTTCCAGAATGAGGTGGTACCGAGCAGCCGTCGTTTTTATGACGCCCTGCGGGGCGCGCGCACCGCGTTTATCCTGGAGTGCAAAAAGGCCTCCCCGTCGAAAGGGGTGATCCGCGATGATTTCGATCCGGCACAGATTGCCGCCATTTATAAGCACCACGCTTCGGCCATTTCGGTGCTGACCGATGAGAAATATTTCCAGGGCAGTTTTGATTTCCTGCCGATCGTCAGCGGGATCGCCCCACAGCCGATTTTGTGCAAAGACTTTATTATCGATCCGTATCAAATCTGGCTGGCGCGCTTTTATCAGGCCGATGCCTGCCTGCTGATGCTCTCGGTGCTGGATGATGAACAGTACCGCCAGCTCGCTGCCGTCGCCCACAGCCTGAACATGGGCGTGCTGACCGAGGTGAGCAACGAAGAGGAGCTGGAGCGCGCCATCGCTCTGGAGGCAAAAGTGGTGGGCATTAATAACCGCGACCTGCGCGATCTCTCTATCGACCTTAACCGCACCCGCCAGTTGGCGCCGCGTCTGGGGGCAGGCGTGACGGTGATCAGCGAGTCCGGCATTAACAGTTATGCCCAGGTTCGCGAGCTGAGTCACTTCGCTAATGGCTTCCTGATTGGCTCTGCCATGATGGAGCAGGCAGACCTTAGCGCGGCGGTACGTCGCGTTCTGCTCGGTGAGAATAAAGTGTGCGGCCTGACGCGTCCCCAGGATGCCGCCGCGGCATATGAAGCAGGCGCGATTTACGGCGGGCTGATTTTTGTCGAGTCCTCCCCGCGTAACGTCAGCGAGACCCAGGCGCGCGACGTGATCGCCGCCGCCCCACTGCAGTACGTGGGCGTGTTCCGCAATGCCGCCATCGAAAAAGTGGCGGCCACTGCCGGGGCACTCTCTCTCGCTGCCGTACAGCTGCATGGCAGCGAGGATCAGGACTATATCAATGCCTTGCGCGCAGTGCTGGAACCCCAGGTGCAAATCTGGAAAGCGCTGAGCGTGGCCGAGGTCCTGCCGCCGCGCACGCTGCAGCATATCGATAAATATATTCTGGATAACGGCCAGGGCGGAACCGGGCAGCGCTTTGACTGGTCGCTACTTGACGGTGAGAAGCTGGATAACGTCCTGCTTGCCGGAGGTTTAAGCCCGGACAACTGCGTTGAAGCCGCTAAAGCGGGCTGCGCAGGTCTCGATTTCAATTCAGGCGTTGAGTCGCAGCCGGGCATAAAAGATGCCAGCAAACTGGCTTCGGTGTTCAAAACGCTGCGTGCATATTAAGGAAGAGAAGATGACCACATTATTAAACCCTTACTTTGGCGAATTCGGTGGCATGTATGTGCCGCAGATCCTCATGCCCGCCCTGCGCCAGCTGGAAGAGGCGTTCGTAAGCGCGCAAAAAGATCCGCTCTTCCAGGCTGAATTTACCGACCTGCTGAAAAACTATGCCGGTCGTCCAACGGCGCTGACCAAATGCCGCAACCTGACCGAGGGCACGAACACCACGCTGTACCTGAAGCGTGAAGATCTGCTCCACGGCGGCGCGCATAAGACCAACCAGGTGCTGGGTCAGGCGTTGCTGGCAAAACGGATGGGTAAAACCGAAATCATTGCCGAAACCGGCGCCGGTCAGCACGGCGTGGCCTCGGCGCTGGCCAGCGCCCTGCTCGGCCTGAAATGCCGCATCTATATGGGGGCAAAAGACGTTGAGCGTCAGTCACCGAACGTCTTCCGTATGCGTCTGATGGGCGCGGAAGTGATCCCGGTGCACAGCGGCTCGGCCACCCTGAAAGATGCCTGTAACGAGGCGCTGCGCGACTGGTCCGGCAACTATGAAAATGCCCACTATATGCTGGGCACCGCGGCTGGCCCGCACCCGTTCCCGACCATCGTGCGTGAATTCCAGCGCATGATTGGCGAAGAGACCAAAGCGCAGATCCTCGAAAAAGAGGGGCGTCTGCCGGATGCGGTGATCGCCTGCGTGGGCGGTGGATCCAACGCCATCGGCATGTTTGCTGATTTTATTGATGACGCCCGCGTGGGGCTGATTGGCGTTGAACCAGCAGGTCACGGGATTGAGACCGGTGAACACGGTGCGCCGCTGAAGCATGGTCGCGTTGGCATCTACTTCGGTATGAAAGCGCCGATGATGCAGACCGACGAAGGGCAGATCGAAGAGTCTTACTCCATTTCTGCCGGGCTGGATTTCCCGTCCGTTGGGCCGCAGCACGCGCACCTGAATAGTATCGGTCGCGCCGAGTACGTGTCGATTACCGATGATGAGGCGCTGGACGCGTTTAAGACCCTGTGTCGCAAAGAGGGGATCATCCCGGCGCTGGAGTCTTCTCACGCGCTGGCCCATGCCCTGAAAATGATTAAAGACAACCCGGAAAAAGAGCAGCTGCTGGTGGTGAACCTTTCCGGCCGCGGTGATAAAGACATCTTCACCGTTCACGATATTCTGAAAGCACGAGGGGAAATTTGATGGAACGTTACGATAACGTGTTTGCTGAGCTGAAAGCCCGCAAGGAAGGCGCCTTTGTTCCCTTCGTCACACTGGGAGATCCGTCTCCTGAGCAGTCGCTGAAAATCATCGACACGCTGATTGAAGCGGGTGCCGATGCGCTGGAGCTGGGCATTCCCTTCTCCGATCCGCTGGCTGACGGCCCGACTATCCAGGCCGCGACCCTGCGCGCCTTTGCGGCAGGCGTGACCCCGTCCCAGTGCTTTGAGATGCTGGCAACCATTCGCCAGAAATACCCGACTATCCCCATCGGCCTGCTGATGTACGCCAACCTGGTCTTCAACCGCGGCATCGACGAGTTCTACGCCGAATGCGCGCGCGTGGGGGTCGATTCGGTGCTGGTGGCAGATGTGCCGGTAGAGGAGTCAGCCCCGTTCCGTCAGGCGGCGATGCGTCATAACGTCGCGCCGATCTTTATCTGTCCGCCGAACGCCGACGATGAACTGTTGCGCCAGATCGCCTCTCACGGCCGCGGGTATACCTATCTGCTGTCCCGTGCCGGGGTAACAGGTGCAGAGAACAAAGCGGCCCTGCCCCTGCATCATCTGGTGGAAAAACTGGCAGAGTACAACGCTGCTCCGCCGCTGCAAGGCTTTGGTATCTCGGCCCCTGAGCAGGTCTCTGCGGCGCTGGGTGCCGGCGCGGCGGGTGCCATTTCCGGTTCGGCAATCGTTAAAATCATCGAAAACAACGTCAATACACCTGAGAAAATGCTGAGCGAGCTGAAAAACTTCGCCAGCGCCATGAAAGGGGCGACCCGTCCACAATAACCGAACCGCCGTCTGGTTTTGCCAGACGGCGTTCTGCATAAATTGATCCTGTCGTGCTTTCCTGCATTTAACCCTTTTCAAATATGTTTCCCGGCGTATTATCCCCTCCTCTAATAAGGCTTCCTCCTTAAACCTTCTGAGTTCAGAGGCTTAACTATGTCATGGCAACACTTTAAACAGACTTATTTAATTAAGTTCTGGTCCCCCGTTCCTGCGGTCATTGCGGCAGGCATCCTCTCCACCTACTACTTTGGCATCACCGGTACCTTCTGGGCCGTTACCGGCGAATTCACCCGCTGGGGCGGACAGTTACTGCAACTGGCAGGTGTTCATACCGAAGAGTGGGGCTACTTTAAACTGATCCACCTTGAAGGCACCCCGCTCACCCGTATCGACGGCATGATGATCATCGGCATGTTCGGGGGCTGTTTCGCCGCCGCGCTGTGGGCCAACAACGTTAAACTGCGTATGCCGCACAGCCGGATCCGCATTGCCCAGGCGGTTGTTGGCGGCATTATTGCCGGATTTGGCGCGCGTCTGGCGATGGGGTGTAACCTGGCCGCCTTCTTTACCGGGATCCCCCAGTTCTCTCTGCACGCCTGGTTCTTTGCTCTGGCCACCGCCGTCGGCTCATACTTTGGCGCACGCTTCACGCTACTGCAGCTGTTCCGTATTCCGGTCAAAATACAAAAAGTGAGTGCCGCTTCGCCGTTGACCCAGAAGCCGGATCAGGCGCGTCGCCGCTTTCGTCTGGGAATGCTGGTGTTCTTCGGGATGCTGGCCTGGGCGCTCTGTACCGCGCTGAATCAGCCTAAACTTGGCCTGGCAATGCTGTTCGGCGTCGGCTTTGGCCTGCTGATCGAGCGGGCGCAGATCTGCTTTACCTCGGCGTTTCGCGACATGTGGATCACCGGGCGCACCATGATGGCCAAAGCCATCATCGCCGGAATGGCAGTGAGCGCCATCGGTATTTTCAGCTACGTTCAGCTGGGCGTGGCGCCCAAAATCATGTGGGCAGGTCCAAACGCCATTATCGGCGGGCTGCTGTTTGGCTTTGGGATTGTGTTGGCAGGCGGCTGCGAAACGGGCTGGATGTACCGCGCGGTGGAAGGCCAGGTGCACTACTGGTGGGTGGGCCTGGGTAACGTGATTGGTTCCACCCTGCTGGCCTTCTACTGGGATGATTTCGCGCCTGCACTGGCTACCAACTGGGACAAAGTCAATCTTCTGAACACCTTTGGTCCGCTGGGCGGACTGCTGGTGACCTATCTTTTGTTGTTGATCGCCTTTTTACTGGTGCTGGCGCAGGAGAAACGCTTCTTCCGTCGTGCTGCCGTGAAAACTGAACTTCGTGAGGATGCCGCATGAAAGAGATCGTTCCTGACTACCGCCTCGATATGGTGGGTGAGCCTTGCCCCTATCCGGCTGTCGCGACCCTTGAAGCGATGCCGCAGCTGAAAAAAGGTGAGATCCTTGAGGTGGTGAGCGACTGTCCCCAATCCATCAACAATATCCCGCTGGATGCCAAAAATCATGGCTACACCGTGCTGGATATTCAACAGGATGGACCGACGATCCGCTATCTCATCCAGAAATAACGACAGGGTGGCGACAGGCCACCCTTTTTTATCCCCCCGCTAATACCCGCCTATTTAGATTTGACTGATACCGTAGGGTCTTAAGTATTAATCTCATTTTCTTCAGGATATCCCCATTGAGTCTATGCTTAACATTGACTACAAAAGGAGAACGTTATGTCAGACCAAAATCTTGATAATGATGCACAATATGCTGGTGAAAAAGCGAAGAACAAGCTGGATGAGGCGGCTGGTGCTGCGCAGCAGCAGTTTGGTGAATTTGTTGATTCGCCAAAACATCAGTTAAAAGGTGCCGGGCGCAAATATGCCGCGCAGGCAAGTGACGTAGTGACTGATGTTACCGATGCAGTGAAAAATAATCCCCTTACCGGCCTGATTGCCGCAGGCGCAGTAGGTATTGTCCTCGGCCTGTTGCTGGGTCGTAGATAAATAAAAAAGGCCCTTCGGGGCCTTTTTTACGTCAGAAGCGATATCCCGCCGAGAACATAAACACCCACGGATCCAGACGGGTATTGATATTTTGCTGCTGATCCCCCGCCTTAAAGCGCACTTCGGTGTCGATATCCATGTACCAGACCGACATGTTAACCAACCAGTCGCGGTTGATGAGATAATCCAGGCCCGCCTGCCCCGCCATGCCCCATGAATCTTTCAGACTCAGATCGGAAAGGCCCGCGGCTTTACCGGTGTCGTTAAACTTTTCGTCAAAGAAGGTGGTGTAGTTGACCCCGGC
Source organism: Leclercia sp. LSNIH3 (assembly GCF_002935105.1). Taxonomy (NCBI): domain Bacteria; kingdom Pseudomonadati; phylum Pseudomonadota; class Gammaproteobacteria; order Enterobacterales; family Enterobacteriaceae; genus Leclercia; species Leclercia sp. LSNIH3. The sequence continues at coordinate 4,474,338 of NZ_CP026387.1, read as the reverse complement.
CCCCACATAGGGGCGCACTTTGCTGCTGGCGTCACCGAAATACCACTGGGCCATCAACGTGGGCGGCAGATGATGAACCGTGGCGATGTCCCCGGTTGGGCCAGTCCCGACCTTGTGACGAAACGGCGTGGCTGCCAGCAATTCAACGCCAACGTTGTCGGTGGCCATCCAGGTAAAGGTCATTCCGGCCTGGGTATTGTTACTGACGTTGAATCCGCCCAGGCCCAGAACATTATCCGAGCCTTCCGTAGGACGTACCGTGGCAGATCCCAGGCGGAAAAAGAACTCACCGGCTTCGTGTGCAACGGCTCCGCCGGAAAACGTACCCAGAATCAGCGCTGCTATCACTGCTTTTTTCATATCCACTCCCTCGTTATGGTTTTATTCGAGAACGGAATATACCTACAAATGATTAATAAGTGATCTCGCCGGGATCACATTAAATTCAGCAATTTAACATTCATTGATCTAAATTAATTTTTTTAACCGTAGGCAAAAATTGGTAGTCGGTGTCTGGATCAATTTCGCGCTTTGGACAAATAAAACGCAGCGGGAAAACACACGCGCAAAATTCCAGCGACGCATTACGGGCGCTTTACAAAGATATGCTTTTCCATACAACCCTTGATACTGCCACCGGGCAGTTATCCAGGGTACAATTGCCCGCTAATTAACACCTGCAATACTCAAGGAGAGTGCATGTCTATCACGGCGAAGTCTGTCTACCGTGACACGGGGAATTTCTTCCGCAATCAGTTCATTACCTTTTTACTGATCGCCTTGTTATGCGCATTAATCACGGTGGTACTTGGTCATGCCTTTTCGCCGAGTGAGGAGCAAATTGCCAGCCTGAGTCAAGGCGATCAGATCGCCAGCAGCGTCGGGCTGTTTGAGATGGTGCAAAATATGACCCCAGAGCAACAGCAGATCCTGTTGCGTGCCTCTGCGGCCACCACCTTCTCAGGATTGATCGGCAATGCCATTCTGGCAGGTGGCGTACTGTTAATGATCCAGCTGGTGTCTGCCGGGCATCGCGTCAGCGCCCTGCGGGCGATTGGTGCCAGCGCGCCGCTGCTGCCGAAACTGTTTATCCTGATCTTTTTGACCACCATGCTGGTGCAATTGGGGATTATGCTGGTTGTGGTGCCGGGCGTGCTGTTAGCGATTGTGCTCGCCTTCGCGCCGATTATGGTGGTGCAGGACCGAATGGGCATTTTTGTCGCCATGCGTAGCAGCATCCGACTGGCATGGTCTAATATGCGTCTGGTTGCCCCGGCGGTGATGAGCTGGCTGCTGGCTAAGACCTTGCTGCTGCTGTTTGCCCCGAACCTGTCCGTGCTGACCCCGAACGTCGGTGCCGTGGTAGCCAACACGGTCAGCAATCTGATCTCAGCGGTATTACTGGTCTATTTGTTCCGCCTGTATACCTTAATTCGCCAGTAATTTTTCTGATGGCTCCGGCGCCACGCCCGGGCCATCGCAGATGATGGAATCGAAGAATGAAGCAGTTTCTTGATTTTTTACCCCTGGTTGTCTTTTTTGCCTTCTACAAGCTGTATGACATCTACGCGGCAACCACCGCCCTGATCGTTGCCACCGCAGTGGTGCTGATCTACAGCTGGGTGCGCTACCGCAAGGTCGAAAAGATGGCCTTAATCACCTTCGTGCTGGTGGCCTTTTTTGGCGGGTTGACCGTCTTCTTCCACAACGATGAGTTCATCAAATGGAAAGTGACCGTCATCTACGTGCTGTTTGCCGGTGCCCTGCTGTTCAGCCAGTGGGTCATGAAAAAGCCCCTTATTCAGCGCATGCTGGGTAAAGAGCTGGCCCTGCCGCAGAGCGTTTGGTCGCGTCTGAATATCGCCTGGGCGGTGTTCTTTATTCTCTGTGGCCTGGCGAATATCTATATCGCCTTCTGGCTGCCGCAGAATATCTGGGTCAACTTCAAAGTGTTTGGTCTGACCGCGTTAACGCTGATCTTTACCCTCCTGAGCGGTGTCTATATCTACCGCCATATGCCGCAAGACGATAAGCATTGATCCACCGGCCAGCGCACATCCCGCGCTGGCCACTTCGTTATAAGCTGAGAAAATAATGACAACACAAGACGCCCCGCAGGGCGAACTGGTCTTACGTACGCTGGCAATGCCTGCCGATACCAATGCGAACGGTGACATTTTTGGCGGCTGGCTGATGTCGCAAATGGATATGGGTGGGGCCATCCTCGCCAAAGAAATTGCTCAGGGCCGCGTGGTGACGGTCCGGGTCGACGGCATGACTTTTCTGCGCCCTGTCGCGGTTGGGGACGTGGTGTGCTGCTACGCGCGATGCGTAAAGCGTGGGAATACCTCGGTGTCGATCAACATCGAAGTGTGGGTAAAAAAGGTCTCCTCTGAGCCTATCGGCCAGCGTTACAAAGCGACCGAAGCGCTGTTTATCTATGTCGCGGTGGATAACGACGGGAAACCACGTCCATTGCCTCAGGCCTGACATTCAGGCCGAAAAAAAGCCTCCATCTGGAGGCTTTTTTATTTTATTCCATCTGTGCCCCGCCGTTGAGGCGGAAGACGATATTCACGATCAGCCCGCGGCCTGGCTTACCGGGTTCGTAACGCCATTTGCGCATTGCGGTTTTCACGTCCCGCTCAAACATATTCGATGGCTGCGCGGAAAGGATTTCGACATTATCCACCCGTCCGTCTGCGGTCACGTCAAACTTCACGCGAACACGCCCTTCGATGCGTAAAGCCTGCGCACGCGCCGGGTAGACCGGCTGGTTACGGCTCAGCGCACGTGGGCCGGAAGGGGCCGTCACAACGGGCTTCGCGGTGGCCGGGGACGAGTTCATCACCGGGCGAGCCGGGGCCGCTCTCTCAACCGGCTGGGTGGTGCGAGGCTCGACCGGACGCTCTTGACGCTTCGGACGCTCTTCCACTTTTTTCTCCGGTTTTGGTTTTGGTTTCGGCTTCGGTTTTGGCTTAGGCTTCGGCTCCGGTTTATGGATCACCACAGGCGCTTCTTTAGGGGGTTCAGGAACGATTTCTGGTTCCGGTTCCGGCTCGGGTTCTGCAACAGGCTCTGGTTCTGGTGGTGGCGCAACCTGTACAGGCTCCAGCTCTGCAGGCGTTACCATGGTCACAGAAATCGGCTGCGCGGGCGCTGGCATTTCAATAACCTGATGTACCGATGTGTAAAGCAGACCCGCCACGACGGCTCCATGAATTCCGACAGACAACAGCGTCGGCCAGGGAAAGCGGCGAGGGAGTTCAAGGGTCATTGAAGTCATAATCGTTTCAGTTAAAAAGCCAGGCCCTGATTTTAAATGCAAATAGCAATCATATTCAATAAGGCAGTTACACTTCGCCCGAATTAACCGTCCAACAGGCGAAAAAAGGCACGTAGTGAGCAGGGTTTTAACAATGTCGCTATCTTTGCATTGCAGTCCCCTGCACTTTCACATAACGTAATTCCTACTTTTATTGGCTAAGGAGCTTTGCCGTGCTTTATGTGATTTTTGCTGCAGATGTTGCTGATTCTCTGGAAAAACGCCTCTCCGTGCGTCCTGCCCATCTGGCGCGCTTACAACTGCTGCATGACGAAGGCAGATTGCTGACCGCCGGGCCAATGCCTGCCGTCGACAGCAACGATCCGGGTGCGGCAGGCTTTACCGGCTCGACGGTGATTGCCGAGTTCGAATCGCTGGAAGCGGCACAGGCCTGGGCGCAGGACGATCCGTACGTGGCAGCTGGCGTGTATGATAACGTCGTGGTGAAGCCCTTTAAAAAAGTTTTCTAGGATAAAAAAAGGCTCCTTACAAGGAGCCTTTTTTGTTAGTGCAGCGATGCCAGCCGCGCCGCGAACCCGACAAATAACAAACCTATCAATCCATTCCCCAGCTTCGCCAGTTTCTTTTTTGTCTTGAGGTAGCGGGTGACAAACGCCCCGGAGAAAATCAGGAAGCTCATATAGATAAAGCTGATGATCTCCAGCGTGACCGCGAGGATCATAAACGCCACGCCGGTGTTATTAGCCTGAACGTCAATAAACTGCACAAAGAACGAAACATAAAACAGGATCGCTTTCGGGTTGGTCATACTCAGCACCAGCGAGCGTTTCATAATGGTTTTTGCCGGCTCGATACCGCCCGCTTCGCCTTGTTGTTTATGTTTGATAACCGACCAGAGCATCTTGCCGCCCAACCATAATAAATAGAACGCCCCAAGATAGCGGACAATATTGAACAGCACAGGGGTAGTCTGAATAAGCGCCGCCACACCTGCCCACGCAAGAAACATCAGCACCGCATCACCAATAAACACGCCGCTGGCCGCCAGATAGCCCTTCTTCACGCCATGACCAATACCGGTTTTTAAGACAAACAGCGTATTCGGCCCTGGAACCAGAACAATGAAAATGGCCCCGACAACGTAGGTCCAAAAATTAAGCACACCGAAATCCGCAAACATTTCATCCTCCTTTTCGAAACAGCGAATAAATAAAAAACATCGGGCACCTCTGAGGGTGCCCTTGTGTCATTCAGTAATCCTGAACGGCGAACAGTAACGCATTGCGATGACGGTTCATACTGCATTTTCTGATGGCGTGGATACGCATATTACGGCGGGATTGTGCTTCCAGCCAACGCGCTTTGCGACGACCTGTCTGTCGCAACATGCGCCAGCGCCCTACTTCTGTTCTACTGCGCTTCATGTTAACAACTCTTACTAAAACAGAGCGCTCATTATAGACCCTTGCCTGCGGCAAACCAGTGCTTTTATCTGGCGTTTTTATTTGCCAGAAATATCCTGACGCGTAAACTCTTAACAATACGCTTTCAAAAGGATTTTTTATTATGACAACCTTCTACACCGTGGTGAGTTGGCTGCTCATTCTGGGATACTGGCTGCTCATCGCAGGTGTAACATTACGCATCCTGATGAAGCGCCGAGCCGTTCCCTCCGCCATGGCATGGCTGTTGATCATTTTTATCCTGCCGCTTGTGGGTATTATTGCGTATCTCTCCTTTGGTGAGCTTCATCTCGGTAAACGCCGGGCGGAGCGCGCCCGCGCCATGTGGCCCTCCACCGCAAAATGGCTCAACGATCTCAAATCCTGCAAACATATCTTTGCCGAAGAGAACAGCGACGTCGCCGCCTCCCTGTTTCAGCTCTGCGAGCGCCGCCAGGGTATTGCCGGGGTGAAAGGCAATCAACTTCAGCTGATGACCACCTCCGATGACGTGATGAATGCGCTGATCCGCGACATTCAGCTAGCGCGCCATAACATCGAGATGGTGTTTTACATCTGGCAGCCGGGCGGCATGGCCGATCAGGTTGCTGAGTCTCTGATGGCCGCCGCGCGCCGGGGCATTCACTGCCGTCTGATGCTCGACTCCGCCGGTAGCGTGACCTTTTTCCGCAGCAACTGGGCGTCGATGATGCGCAACGCCGGGGTGGAGGTGGTCGAAGCCTTAAAAGTGAATCTGCTGCGTGTGTTCCTGCGCAGGATGGATCTGCGCCAGCACCGCAAAATGGTACTAATCGACAACTACATCGCCTATACCGGCAGCATGAACATGGTGGATCCGCGCTTCTTTAAACAGGACGCTGGCGTGGGCCAGTGGGTCGATCTGATGGCCCGTATGGAAGGCCCGGTCGCGACCGCGATGGGCGTGGTCTACTCCTGCGACTGGGAGATCGAAACCGGTAAACGCATTCTGCCCCCGCCGCCTGATGCCAATATCATGCCGTTTGAGCAAGCCAGCGGGCATACGATTCACACCATTGCCTCCGGCCCCGGTTTCCCGGAAGACCTTATCCACCAGGCGCTGCTCACTGCGGCCTATTCCGCCCGTGAATACCTGATCATGACCACCCCCTACTTTGTGCCGAGCGACGATCTGCTGCACGCCATCTGTACCGCCGCCCAGCGCGGGGTTGATGTCAGCATTATTCTGCCGCGCAAAAACGATTCGGTGCTGGTAGGCTGGGCCAGCCGGGCCTTCTTCAGCGAGCTGCTGGCCGCCGGGGTAAAGATCTATCAGTTTGAAGGTGGGCTGCTGCACACCAAAAGCGTGCTGGTGGATGGCGAACTCAGTCTTGTGGGGACGGTTAACCTCGATATGCGCAGTCTGTGGCTCAATTTTGAGATCACCCTGGTCATCGATGACGCCGGATTTGGCGGGGATTTAGCCGCGGTACAGGATGACTATATCTCGCGCTCGCGCCTGCTGGACGCGCGTTTGTGGGTGAAAAGGCCGCTGTGGCAGCGAATTACCGAACGACTGTTTTACTTCTTTAGTCCGTTGCTGTAAAACGTGCCCAACCAACGATGTTTAACAGGTAGTCATCATGGAAATGGATCTGAACAATCGCCTGACCGAAGACGAAACGCTCGAGCAGGCTTACGATATCTTTCTTGAACTGGCCGTCGATAATCTCGACCCGGCAGATGTCATTCTCTTTAATCTGCAGTTTGAGGAGCGCGGCGGTGCCGAGCTGTTCGACCCGTCTGAAGACTGGGCTGAGCATGTGGATTATGACCTGAACCCTGACTTCTTCGCTGAAGTCGTCATTGGTCTGGCCGATACCGACGGCGGTGAGATTAACGACATCTTTGCCCGCGTCCTGCTGTGTCGCGAGAAAGACCACAAGCTGTGCCACATTCTTTGGCGGGAATAACATCTGCCGCGAATAAAAAAGGCTGCGAATGCAGCCTTTTTTATTACATGTTAACCACTCAGAGCGGGTCGACCTTCAGACAGGAGACCGCATGGCGGAAGCTGCCTTCCAGTACCGGACGGGTTTTCGCGCATTCCGGGCCGGCCATCGGGCAACGGGTACGGAATACGCAGCCGGACGGCGGATTGATCGGCGACGGCAGTTCCCCTTCCAGAAGCTGAATAGTTTTATTCTTCTCCAGATCGGGATCCGGGACCGGCACCGCAGACATCAAGGCTTTGGTATAAGGGTGCAGTGGGTTGTGGTACACCTCATCATAGGTGCCCAGCTCTACCGCATGGCCGAGATACATCACCAGCACGCGATCGGAGATGTGCTTCACCACCGCCAGATCGTGAGCGATAAAGATCAACGACAGCCCCATCTCACGCTGCAGTTTTTGCAGCAGGTTAACCACCTGCGCCTGGATAGATACGTCCAGCGCCGAGACCGGTTCATCACAGATAATCAGTTTTGGCTCGAGGATCAGCGCGCGGGCAATCCCGATACGCTGGCACTGGCCGCCTGAGAACTCGTGCGGGTAACGGTTGATGAGGTTTGGCAGCAGCCCCACTTTCATCATCATCGCCTTCACGCGATCGCGCACTTCGGTACGCGGCATTTTCGGATGATAGGTGCGCAGCGGCTCGGCGATGATTTCGCCAATGGTCATGCGCGGGTTCAGGGAGGCCAGCGGATCCTGGAAAATCATCTGAATGTCGCTGCGCACGTCGCGCCACTCGTCAGGCTTCATCCCCAACAGATCTTTACCCAGCCAGGCCACTTTGCCGTCTGTGGCTTTGACCAGCCCGATAATCGCACGGGCAAAGGTGGATTTACCGCAGCCCGACTCGCCCACCACGCCGAGCGTCTCCCCTTCGTACAGACGCAGGGTTACGCCATCCACGGCTTTCAGGGTTTTTGCCGGCTGCCAGAACCACTGCTTGCCATCTTTAATGTCAAAGTGGACTTTCAGATCCGCGATTTCGAGCAGGACGTTACGTTTTTCGTCAATGACAGTCATACCAGCTCCTCGTACGGCTTAAAGCAGGCACGCAGACGGCCTGGGGCAAACTCTTCCAGCGGTGGCGCGCTGTTGCAGATCTCCATCGCGTGTGGACAACGCGGCTGGAACGGACAGCCTTTTGGCAGACGCAGCAGGTTTGGCGGGTTGCCCGGAATAGTCAGCAGCGACTCGCCTTCCGCATCAAGACGCGGTACGGCATTCAGCAGGCCGATAGAGTACGGGTGCGCCGGGTGGTAGAACACATCCCGCGCTTTTCCGTACTCCATGGTGCGGCCAGCATACATTACCAGCACTTTATCGCAGATGCCGGCCACTACGCCCAAATCGTGGGTAATCATAATGATCGCCGTATTGAACTCGCGCTTCAGCTCGTTCAACAGGGTCATGATTTGCGCCTGAACGGTAACGTCCAGCGCGGTGGTTGGCTCATCGGCTATCAGCAGTTTTGGTCTGCACAGCAGCGCCATGGCGATCATAACGCGCTGGCGCATACCGCCAGAGAACTCATGCGGGAACATGCGCATACGCTTACGCGCTTCTGGCATTTTCACCGCATCGAGCATTTTGACCGACTCTTCAAAGGCTTCGGCTTTGCTCAACCCCTTATGCAGCATCAGGACTTCCATCAGCTGCTCGCCGACGCGCATGTACGGGTTCAGGGAGGTCATCGGATCCTGGAAAATCATCGAGATCTGCTCGGCACGCAGCTTGTTCAGCTCGTTTTCCGGCAGGTTAAGGATCTGTTTGCCGTTAAAGGTGGCAGACCCTCCGATGACGCCATTTTGCGCCAGCAGGCCCATCAGCGCAAAAGCGGTCTGGGATTTACCGGAACCGGACTCACCCACGATACCCAGCGTTTCACCGGCCCGCAGACTGAAGTTGAGATCGTTTACGGCGGTCACATCGCCATCCGGCGTTTTAAAGGTGACGCGCAGATCTTTCACATCCAGCAGAGCATTGCCCTGCTGATGCATTTGTGGCGCAGATGCCGTTTCAATAATGGTCATGGCGGCGCTCCTTAACGGTCTTTCGGGTCGAGGGCATCACGCAGGCCATCGCCGATAAAGTTGAAACAAAACAGTGTCACGACCAGGAAACCTGCCGGGAACAGCAGCAGCCACGGTGAAACTTCCATTGAGTTCGCGCCATCGCTCAGCAGCGCACCCCAGCTACTCAGTGGCTCCTGGGTACCCAGACCGAGGAAGCTGAGGAAGGATTCAAACAGGATCATACTTGGCACCAGCAGGGAGGCATAGACCACCACCACACCCAGTACGTTCGGCACGATATGACGCACCACGATATTGCCGGTAGAGACCCCACCCACCTGCGCTGCTTCGATAAACTCTTTGCGCTTCAGGCTCAGGGTCTGACCACGCACGATACGCGCCATATCCAGCCAGGAGACCATGCCGATGGCAACGAAGATCAGCAGGATATTCTGACCGAAGAAGGTCACCAGCAGGATCACGAAGAACATGAACGGGAAGGAGTTGAGGATCTCAAGGATACGCATCATCACTGAGTCCACTTTACCGCCGAGATAGCCTGAGAGCGATCCGTACAGCGTACCCAGAATCACTGCCACGAAGGCTGCGGCGATCCCCACCATCAATGAGATACGTCCACCGATGGCCACACGGACCAGCAGGTCACGCCCGGAGGAGTCGGTACCGAAATAGTGACCCGATTCGCTATCCGGCGCGCTGGACATCATGCCCCAGTCGGTATCGAAGTAGGTGAACTGCGACAGCATAGGTGCAAAGGTCACGAACAGAGCGATAATCACCAGCACAATCAGGCTGGCAACCGCCGCACGGTTGTGCATAAAGCGACGGCGGGCATCCTGCCAGAGACTGCGTCCTTCGACTTCCAGTTTTTCACTGAAGTTTTCCAGCGCCTCGCTGTTTTTCTTACTTAACATCATGGCGAGCTCCAGTGTCAGTAGCGGATTTTCGGATCGATAACGGCATACAGCACGTCAACAATCGCGTTAAAGAAAATGGTCAGCGCACCGACGAGAATGGTCAGACTCAGTACCAGTGAGTAGTCGCGGTTCAGGGCACCGTTAACAAACAGCTGACCGATACCTGGCAGACCATAAATGGTTTCGATAACCATTGAACCGGTAATGATACCGACGAACGCCGGGCCTAAATAAGAGAGAACCGGCAATAACGCAGGTTTTAATGCATGACGGAAAATAATCCGACGCATCGGCAGCCCTTTTGCGCGCGCGGTACGAATGAAGTTAGAGTGCAGGACTTCAATCATCGAACCACGGGTGATACGCGCGATGCTGGCGATATAGGCCAGTGATAAGGCCACCATCGGCAGGATCATGTACTGCAGTGCCCCACCGTTCCAGCCACCGCCGGGCAGCCATTTCAGGGTGATGGCAAATATCATCACCAGTAAGGGCGCGACGACAAAACTCGGTATGACGACACCGGTCATTGCCACCCCCATAACGGCATAATCCCATTTGGTATTTTGATTCAGCGCGGCAATGACGCCCGCCGTAACGCCAAGAATAACGGCCAGTAAAAATGCCGCGGCGCCTAATTTAGCCGAAACGGGGAAGCTGGAAGCCACCAAATCGTTTACGGAATAATCTTTATATTTAAATGACGGTCCAAAATCGCCATGCGCCAGCTGCTTCAGATAATTGAAATACTGGGTGGAGATCGGATCGTTTAAATGATATTTCGCTTCAATATTCGCCATCACTTCTGGCGGCAGCGTACGTTCACCGGTAAATGGACTGCCCGGCGCGAGACGCATCATAAAGAACGAGATCGTTATAAGAATAAAAAGCGTTGGGATCGCTTCAAGACAGCGACGTAGGATAAATTTCAACATTGCCCGTACCTTCTGGCGTGTGCCTATATAGTATTACGATGAGTAGACACCGTGGGGCGAGCATCGCCCGCCCCACTCATTGCCATTAATGCTTGATAATATACAAGTTTTTGACGTAGATATTATCCATCGGGTCTTTACCGGTATAACCACCCACCCACGGTTTCACCAGACGGGCGTTCACGTAGTAGTAGACCGGGACGATTGCAGAGTCTTTATCGAGCTGCTGTTCAGCTTTCGAATACAGCTCAGCGCGCTGCGCTTCGTCCGTGACTTTCAGGGTATCGCCGATCAGCTTATCGAACTCTGCGCTCTTATAGTGTGCAGTGTTGTTCGAGCTGTCGCTCAGCATGGTATTCAGGAAGGAGGTCGGTTCGTTATAGTCCGCACACCAGCCTGCACGCGCCACATCAAAGGTGCCCTGATGACGGCTGTCCAGGAAGGTTTTCCACTCCTGGTTTTCCAGCTTCACGTTCGCACCCAGGTTTTTCTTCCAGATGGAGGAGACGGCGATAGCCAGTTTTTTATGCAGATCGGAGGTGTTATACAGCAGGCTAAAGGTCAACGGCTTGTCAGCGGTATAACCGGCTTCGGCCAGCAGTTTCTTCGCTTCTTCGTTACGTTTTTCCTGTGACCAGCCGAACCACTCTGGCTGAGTGAGTTTTGCACCATCGGTGTACGGTGGGGTGTAGCTATAGGCTGGCAGGTCGCCCTGGTTTTTCACTTTGTTCACGATGATATCGCGATCCAGTGCCAGCTTCAGTGCGGTACGCACGCGAACGTCGGTGAATGGCGCTTTCTGGTTGTTGATTTCATAGTAATAAGTACACAGATACGGGTCAACGTGTACTTCAGCCGGGATCTCTTTTTTCAGTTTCTGGAACAGTTCGATCGGCATGTTGTTATAGGTCATGTCGATTTCGCCGCTGCGGTAGCGGTTAACGTCAGTCACTTCAGACGAGATTGGCAGGTAGGTAACCTGGTTGATAACGGTCTTCGCGTTATCCCAGTAGTTGGTGTTACGCTCCAGATCGATACGTTCGTTAACAACCCAGGCTTTCAGCTTATAGGCGCCGTTAGTAACGATATTGGCAGGCTGGGTCCACTTCTCACCGAATTTTTCAACCGCGGCTTTAGGCACCGGGGAAACGGACGGGTGTACCAACAGTTTGTAGAAATAAGGTACTGGCTCGCTCAGGGTGACTTCGAAGGTATTGTCATCGATCGCTTTTACGCCGAGGTCGGTAATCGGTTTTTTGCCGGTGATGATGTCATCGATATTGGCGATGTGGCCATACTGCAGATAGCTCGCGTACGGAGAGGCGGTGTTTGGATCCGCCAGGCGCTGCCAGCTATAAACGAAATCTTGTGCGGTAACCGGGGAACCATCAGACCATTTTGCGTCTTTACGCAGGTGGAAGGTCCAGACTTTAAAATCTTTGTTTTCCCATTTTTCGGCAACCCCGGCAACCGGGTGGCCGTCTACGTCAGTAACCAGCAGACCTTCGAACAGGTCGCGGTTAACGTTAGACTCCGGTACACCTTCAATTTTGTGCGGATCCAGAGACTGAACCTCAGCACCGTTGTTACGCACCAGCGTTTGCTTCTCCGCCAGTTGAACCCCAGCAGGTACGTCAGCAGCCATTGCAACGTTGCCCGCGATTAGCGCAGTTAGAATTCCCGCCGCGACCAGACTTTTTTTTGTGATGATGGACATTGTGTTGATACTCCACTCTTTATAATTACTGGTTTTTACCAGCCTGTTTAATTCCCCTTTTTGGGGTTCCCTGACAACGTAGGAGTTTATGCTGCTGTCAGGCGTTTTTACTTCTCGCTATCACCGACTTTACTATTACTAACGGCTCGTCTGGCCGCCTTGCGTCGATTCTTAACAGACTTCCCCTGTCGAAGCCTGTCTTAATTCTTTTAGATCAGAACCGTTAATGAAAAAGATTCTCATCTAATAGATTTCTGCGAAAAATATAAGGCCGGAAAGTATCAAATGGTTTTCTCGGGTGCCAATACATTTTGCAAATTTGTTAACCAATTCTCTTTTACGGGAGATACCGTTACTCGGTGGGCTACCCTGCCGCGCATCGAAAGCGGAAAAAAGCTTCACTATTCAATGGGATGTAGAAGGTTTACTCGACGATGGCGTCGCTGTGCTGAAGACGAAGCGTTGTTTGTACAAAAAATTAACAACTGTCTATTATTTAGCACATTCATCTAAATCATTTACCAAATTACTAATATCATCTCAGTTATCTCGCAGCAAGCCCCAGAGTATCGTGTGAGTAAAATAACAGTGATATTGCGTGGATTGTGTACAGCGCGATACAGGTAGGGTTGGCAAGTCGTTGATAGTTAACAAAACAAAATTATTAGCAAAATTTATTATAGTTAACGCGTTTTTCAACTTTCATTATATGATTTGCTAATATTGACAAAAAAACGGCGCCCTCTGGCGCCGCTCTTTCGTTTGAAAATGTTAATTCAATAACCCGGGGAAAATTGATTTCAGCCCGGTAACAATAAATTCAATCCCCAGCGCCATCAGCAGCAGCCCCATAATACGGGTGATCACGTTAATGCCGGTCTGGCCAAGCAGTCGTACCAGCCAGGGGGCAATACGGAATACGCCCCAACAGCAGAACGCAAACAGCGCAATGGCAATCGAGAAGCCAATAAGGTGCATCAGGTTATGGTAGCGCGTTCCCCAGACGATAGTGGAACTGATGGCACCCGGCCCCGCCATTAAAGGCAAGGCCAGCGGCACCACACCGATACTTTCACGAATAGCGGTCTCTGATTTTTCTTGCTTGTTTTGTTTATCCTCTCCCAGCTTGCCGCTAATCATCGACATCGCGATTGTCACCACCAGGATCCCCCCGGCAATACGGAACGAATCAATAGAGATGCCAAAAATCTGCAATATAGAGTCGCCAAGATAGAGAGAGGTCAGCAGGATGATCGCCACCGACAGGTTTGCCGTCAGGTTGGTCTTATTCCTGGCCAGCGCGGTTTGATAGCTGGTCATGCTAATAAAGACGGGAATGATGCCCACCGGATTGACCAGCGCGAAAAGCCCGATAAAAAACTTGAAATAGGTTGGTAAATCAAAGAGCGATAGGCTCACAGTTAGCTCCGCTGATAAGCAAGACTCAAGACAACGTTATGGCAACGCCAATAACCGCGCAGAAGATACGCTTTTTATGCATGTACTTCACGACAATATTGCAAATTATAGTGATTTGACGCTGTAAAATATTTGTGTACTAAATGCATACCTGTAGTTCAATTGCTTTTGCAATTATTTAACATCTTTGGCAATGCCCCAAAATACCCCTGCTGAAAGGTATCAGCTTATGGATAAATTGATACAGATCATGTTTTCCGTACTCAGAAGTGAGTAATCTTGATGACGCCACCACGGAGATTCAGTATCTGAACGTAGGCTACTGATGGGAGGCTCTTTTAGTAAATCAGGGGTAAGATAAAAACGTTAACACCTTGTTTTTATGTAAGTTAAGCAAGTGACAGAGGCGCTGACTATACTGTTTCCGTGTCGAGCAGCTGATTTACTAAAAGAGTTTAACATTATCAGGAGAGCATTATGGCTGTTACTAATGTCGCTGAACTTAACGCACTTGTAGAGCGCGTAAAAAAAGCCCAGCGTGAATATGCCAATTTCACCCAAGAACAGGTTGATAAAATCTTCCGCGCCGCCGCTCTGGCTGCTGCAGATGCTCGAATTCCTCTCGCTAAATTAGCCGTTGCCGAATCCGGTATGGGTATCGTTGAAGATAAAGTGATTAAAAACCACTTTGCTTCAGAGTATATCTACAACGCCTATAAAGATGAGAAGACTTGTGGCGTCCTGTCTGAAGATGACACTTTCGGTACTATCACTATCGCTGAGCCAATCGGCATCATCTGCGGTATCGTTCCAACAACCAACCCAACTTCTACTGCTATCTTCAAATCGCTCATCAGCCTGAAGACGCGTAACGCAATCATTTTCTCTCCACATCCACGTGCTAAAGATGCGACCAATAAAGCGGCCGATATCGTTCTGCAAGCCGCGATCGCTGCAGGCGCACCAAAGGACCTGATCGGCTGGATCGATCAACCTTCTGTGGAGCTGTCTAACGCACTGATGCACCATCCTGACATTAACCTGATCCTTGCGACAGGTGGTCCAGGCATGGTTAAAGCTGCTTATAGCTCCGGTAAACCGGCTATCGGCGTAGGTGCAGGTAACACCCCAGTAGTTATCGACGAAACTGCCGATATCAAACGTGCTGTGGCATCCGTACTGATGTCTAAAACCTTCGATAACGGCGTTATCTGTGCTTCAGAGCAGTCCGTTGTGGTTGTGGACTCGGTATACGATGCGGTCCGCGAACGTTTCGCCAGCCACGGCGGCTACATGCTGCAGGGCCAGGAACTCAAAGCCGTTCAGGACATCATTCTGAAAAATGGCGCACTGAACGCCGCCATCGTTGGTCAGCCAGCTTACAAAATTGCTGAACTGGCAGGCTTCACCGTTCCGGCTAGCACCAAGATCCTGATCGGCGAAGTGTCTGTGGTTGACGAGAGCGAGCCGTTTGCTCACGAAAAACTGTCACCAACGCTGGCAATGTACCGCGCCAAAGATTTCGACGACGCCGTTGTTAAAGCGGAGAAACTGGTCGCCATGGGTGGTATCGGTCATACCTCCTGCCTGTACACTGACCAGGATAACCAGCCTGAGCGTGTGGCGCACTTCGGCCAGATGATGAAAACTGCACGTATCCTGATCAACACCCCTGCTTCTCAGGGTGGTATCGGTGATCTGTATAACTTTAAACTCGCGCCTTCCCTGACTCTGGGTTGTGGTTCATGGGGTGGTAACTCCATCTCTGAAAACGTTGGTCCTAAGCACCTGATCAACAAGAAAACCGTTGCTAAGCGAGCTGAAAACATGTTGTGGCATAAACTTCCGAAATCTATCTACTTCCGTCGTGGCTCTCTGCCAATCGCGCTGGATGAAGTGATTACTGATGGCCACAAACGTGCGCTCATCGTCACTGACCGTTTCCTGTTCAACAACGGCTACGCAGACCAGATCACCTCTGTTCTGAAAGCCGCGGGCGTGGAAACTGAAGTGTTCTTCGAAGTTGAAGCTGACCCAACCCTTTCTGTTGTACGCAAAGGCGCAGAGCTGGCGAACTCCTTCAAACCAGACGTGATCATCGCGCTGGGCGGCGGCTCCCCAATGGATGCAGCCAAAATCATGTGGGTTATGTACGAGCATCCAGAAACGCACTTCGAAGAACTGGCGCTGCGCTTTATGGATATCCGTAAACGTATCTACAAGTTCCCGAAAATGGGCGTGAAAGCGAAAATGATCGCCGTCACCACCACATCCGGTACCGGTTCTGAAGTAACGCCGTTTGCGGTTGTAACCGACGATGCAACCGGTCAGAAATACCCACTGGCAGACTATGCCCTGACCCCAGATATGGCGATTGTTGATGCCAACCTGGTCATGGACATGCCGAAATCACTCTGCGCATTCGGTGGTCTGGATGCGGTAACTCACGCCCTGGAAGCTTACGTTTCTGTTCTGGCGTCTGAGTTCTCTGACGGCCAGGCTCTGCAGGCACTTAAGCTGCTGAAAGAGAACCTGCCAGCGTCTTATAACGAAGGCTCTAAGAACCCGGTTGCCCGTGAGCGAGTGCACAGTGCTGCTACCATCGCCGGTATCGCGTTTGCTAACGCCTTCCTGGGTGTGTGTCACTCCATGGCGCACAAGCTGGGTTCTCAGTTCCACATTCCTCACGGTCTGGCGAACGCCCTGCTTATCTCTAACGTTATCCGTTATAACGCTAACGACAACCCGACCAAGCAGACTGCATTCAGCCAGTATGACCGTCCACAGGCTCGTCGTCGCTATGCAGAAATCGCTGATCACCTGGGCCTGAGCGCACCTGGTGACCGCACTGCGGCGAAGATCGAGAAGCTGCTGGGCTGGCTGGATAGCATCAAAGCTGAACTGGGTATTCCTAAGTCTATTCGCGAAGCTGGTGTTCAGGAAGCTGACTTCCTGGCACACGTAGACAAGCTGTCTGAAGATGCATTTGATGACCAGTGTACTGGTGCGAACCCGCGCTACCCACTGATCGCCGAGCTGAAACAGATCCTGCTGGATACCTACTACGGCCGTGAATACTCTGAAGGCGTAGCTGCACCAGCGGCACAACCTGCAGTAGTCGCGTCAGTTAAAGCGGATAAGAAAGCGAAGAAAAGCGCTTAATTAATCGCTAAATAAAAAACCCGCCTTGGCGGGTTTTTTTATGTCTGTTATTCAGGAAAGAACAGAGGGCGCAGAAATAGCGGGGTTAACGACGGCAGGCATCCTGAATGGCCGTCAGGGAGCCTACAACCAGCGCCTCTTTATAATGCTTACGACACACGGAGACATAGCGTTCATTACCGCCAATCACCACCTGTTCGCCTTCTGCATAAGGTTTACCAGCCTGATCCAGGCGCAGCACCATACTCGCTTTACGGCCGCAGAAACAGATGGTTTTCAATTCAACCAGTTTATCTGACCAGGCCAGTAAATACTGGCTGCCAATAAAGAGTTCGCCACGAAAATCAGTACGCAGGCCGTAACAAAGCACCGGAATATCCAGCTCGTCCACCACTTCTGATAACTCATGAACCTGCTGACGGGTTAAAAACTGACTCTCATCCACCAGAACACAATGTACAGGCTGTCTGGCAACCTCTGCGCGGATCTCTTCCAGCAGATTGGTTTGCGGGTTATATAGCTTGGCCGGTGAGGAGAGACCAATTCGCGAGCTAACCTTTCCGCTACCAAAACGGTCATCTATCTCTGCGGTGTAAACCAGGGTCTGCATACCGCGCTCCTGGTAATTGTACGAGGATTGCAGTAATGCGGTCGACTTACCTGCGTTCATTGCTGAGTAGTAGAAATACAGTTGTGCCATTGGCCGTTAAACCCTAATCATTGTGTATTATTACCGATGCGCGATTGTACCATATTTTGTCTGGTCTTCCGTGCTGTAGCGCGCTTTGCGGGCGATGTGACGCATTTTTATCACGTGCAGGATATACACCAGGCGGTGTGAAGAGAGTGTAAGAGCATGAATTGAAGTACAGTATTAAAAACGGTAAGTTCAGGAAAATCCTATTATTTTAATGGCGTGACCGGGCCAAAAATGAAGCAGGAATAATTAGCAATTTCAGCGAGCAGTTGTCTTTTCAACACTAATACAAAAGGTTGATATTTATCCGGAGTAAGAATAATCGCGAACAAAATTGCCCCTCAAAAAAGAGTTCACCGTCAGGTTTACAACGCATCTTTTGATAACGTGGTCCTCATTTCACCCTTAGAATTTAAGTTAGCGGTATTAATAATAGAGACAAATATTAGGTGTTTTTTGAATTCCTTACATTCTGGCCTATTGCATATATGAATTTATGCCTCTATTATTACTTCAACAAACCCCCCACATTATAAGTTTGAGATTACTACAATGAGCGAAGCACTTAAAATTCTGAACAACATCCGTACTCTTCGTGCCCAGGCGAGAGAATGTACTCTGGAAACGCTGGAAGAAATGCTGGAAAAATTAGAAGTTGTTGTTAATGAGCGTCGTGAAGAAGAAAACGCCGCAGCAGCTGAAATCGAAGAACGTACACGTAAACTGCAGCAATATCGTGAAATGCTGATTGCTGATGGTATTGATCCAAACGAATTGCTGAACAGCATGGCTGCCGCTAAAACAGGCACCAAAGCTAAACGCGCTGCACGTCCGGCTAAATATAGCTACATCGATGAGAATGGCGAATCTAAAACCTGGACCGGCCAGGGCCGTACTCCAGCGGTTATCAAAAAAGCCATGGACGAGCAAGGCAAACAACTGGACGACTTCCTGATTAAGGATTAATTCAGCCAGTTGTCCGAAAAATCCCGCTTAATGCGGGATTTTTTATGCCTGTATTTTATACGGTGTGAAATTCCGTTACATGCTGTCATATAAGCGTTAAGCCTTTCTATAAGCTTCTTCCCGCACGTTAAGGCTGGAAAGCCGCATAAAAAAACCGGTGTAGCCAGGCTATCACCGGTTTTTTGCTTAGCGCATCAGCGCCTGGTTAGTTTTTAATGCCCAGCGTCTCTTGCAGCCAGCCTTTAAATTCCTCACCCAGAGACTGGTGGCGAATACCATATTCAACAAAGGCCTGCATATAACCGAGTTTATTACCGCAGTCATGGCTCTTACCTTTCATATGGTAGGCTTCAACGGTCTCTTTCTCGATCAGCATGTCGATGCCATCGGTCAGCTGAATTTCATCGCCAGCACCTGGAGGTGTTTTCGCCAGCAGTGGCCAAATCTCTGCACTCAGGACATAACGCCCTACTACAGCGAGATTAGACGGCGCTACATCGGCTTTTGGCTTCTCAACTACGCCTACCATTGGCACGCTGTCGCCCGGCTTCATGTCCACGCCTTTGCAATCAACCACGCCGTAAGCGGTCACATCTTCAACCGGCTCAACCATGATCTGGCTACTGCCCGTTTCGTCGAAACGTTTAATCATTTCTGCCAGGTTATCCTGGGACAAATCGGATTCGAATTCGTCGAGAATAACGTCCGGTAAAATAACCGCCACTGGCTCGTTACCAACAACCGGATGGGCACACAGCACTGCATGGCCAAGACCTTTTGCCAGACCCTGACGAACCTGCATAATAGTGACGTGCGGTGGGCAAATAGACTGTACTTCTTGCAGAAGCTGACGCTTAACACGTTTTTCCAGCATGGCTTCGAGTTCAAAACTGGTATCGAAATGGTTTTCGATAGAGTTTTTGGATGAATGCGTTACCAGCACAATTTCAGTAATGCCAGCGGCAATACATTCGTTGACCACATACTGGATTAATGGCTTATCAACGAGTGGCAGCATCTCTTTTGGAATTGCCTTCGTTGCTGGCAACATCCTGGTCCCCAACCCGGCAACCGGGATAACGGCCTTTGTCACTTTCGAATTTACGGCAGCCATTGAAACTCTCCTGTACTGTTCATGTTTTGAACTTTAGTCTGCATTAATAACGCGTTCAGTATATCAGCCAGAAGTTGAGGTCCGGGTCTGAAAAGGACGCGCTACCGCTTAATTAGGATAAATACGAAGAAAACGTACACCGATAGTAGCATTGCCGCTGAAACGGCGGTAAAGCTATCTACCGTTTAAATCGCAACTGATTATTCCGTGGACAACATTAAGCGCAACCGCCCTCCCGTCCCCCAAATTTGGCATTGCCATGAGGTGCAGCGGTGGCTTATTTGGTTGAGATACGTATTGCCTAACGTTCCTAACGGAACGCCGTTACTCACCTGAATATGATGTTCGCCAGTATTAAGCGTGGCATTCAGTCCGGCAGAGACCAAAATCAAATTTTTCAGGCCGCTGTGGTAATAACCAACCAGTAACGGAAATTGCCCGGGCAAACTTGCCTGACGCAGCAGTTGGTTTACCTGTTTAAGTAAACTCCCTAACTCTGGCAGGCGTTGTCCCTGATGAGAAAGTTGTTCCTGGAGCAAGCCATTAAACAGGGCGCGTAATAATAATGCCGCCAGCACGCCATTATCCCCCGCGCGGGTAACGTCCAGACAATAAAACGCCAGGTCGTTATCTGAGAGTGGGGCGATATCCAGCACCAGGCCCGGTTGATCGGCGGCCATCAGCTGACGGTAATTAACTTTGCACCCGGAGATGTTCTGTTGCACCGGCGGTTGCAGCTCCTGTAAAAGCTTTGCCGCCGCCGTTGGGTTATTAACCAGTGCATCCCAGTCCTGAAAAAGTCGCTCTTCTTCTTCTACCCGCGAATTAAACATATTGGGGTACAGGCACGCGAGAACAGTTTCACGCAGGCGGTTAAGATCCTTCACCGGCTTGAGCAGGACATCCTGCACGCCCAGACGCAACGCTTTCGCGATGTCCGCCATATTTTCGGTCGCAGAAATGACGAGGATTGGGATCTGGTTTCCCGTATTACGGACATGCTCCACCAGCTTCAGGCCGTTCATACGCGGCATAGCGATATCGCAAATCATTAGATCGGGCTTAAGCCCTGCCATTTTTTCCAGAGCGTCGACTCCATCCCCTGCGAGTGCTGTAGTTGCTCCCAGTGATGAAAGCCACGAATCCAGTAGTGAGCGGAAAACAGGCTCGTCTTCAACTATAAGAATTTGTTTCCCGGCTAATGGCTGTGTCATGGTTTCTCCCGGCGCTGACAATAGATCAATAGTGGCATGCTATCGGTACTATCGCCTGTCAGATTTTGCTGAAGTAATCAAAAAAAGCGTGCTCAGGCAGAAGCCCGCACCAAAGGTAATAATTCATCCATTTTCTTTTCGACTGCCTGCGCACCAGCGGCTATTGCCGCCTCAGCACGATGGAAATCGAGCGTTGCAATTTGTGGACAAAAAGGTTGAATCAATATATCTGGCGGGTCACCCGCCATTCGATTGCGTTTCAGGCGATTTTCCAGCACCTGAATCGATGTCGTCATAATTTCCATCGCGGTAGGTGCTGCGACCCGTTTACGTGTCGCTCCCTTGCTCAGGCGACCACGTAAACGCTCATGCCACGCGAGAGCGTCGAGTGCGCCGTCATCCGTTTGGGTATTTACCGGCATCAGGTCCTGCTGCATCAGATGCGCATCATGCTGGAGATCGACCGCAATCACGATATCGGCCCCCATGGCGCGGGTCAGAGAAATGGGCACAGGATTTACAACACCGCCGTCCACCAGCCAGTAGCCATTGTGCGGAACCGGCGCCATCAGACCCGGCATACTACAGGAAGCGCGAACGGCAAGGTGAATATCGCCTTCGGTGAACCAGATCTCCCGGCCGGTGCTGAGGTTGGTTGCGACCGCACCGAAAGGCATCAGGCAGCTGGAGAATTCGGTCAGCGGCATTACCTGGCGAAAACGGTTAAAGACGCGTTCACCGCGTAATAATCCGCCACGTTGCCAGGAGAGGTCCATCAGGCGAAGGACGTCCCAGTAGCTAAAGGATCGTACCCAGGTTTCCAGCTCGGGGAGTTTGCCACACGAATAGGCGGCCCCTACCAGAGAACCTATTGAGCAGCCTGCGACAAGATCTATTTCGATACCTAAACGTTGTAAGGCATTGATCACACCAATATGCGACCAGCCCCGGGCTGCTCCTGAGCCCAACGCCAGTCCGATTTTTACTTTTCTCATTAGCCCTGTTTAATGTCCCCTGGATTCCTGGCATAGCGTCATTGCAACCGCTCAGTTAACATAGTGCTACCCTGGCGTTACGCGCCATTCATTTTTAATTTCAGGAAGAGCATTGTGTCACAACTCTGTCCCTGCGGTAGCGCTCTGGAGTATAGCCTATGTTGCCAGCGATATCTTACTGGAGAACAGGTTGCACCGGACCCGGCCTCACTTATGCGGTCCCGTTATGCCGCTTTTGTGATGCGGGACGCAGACTACCTGGTTAAGACCTGGCATCCCTCCTGCCATGCTACTGATTTTCGTCAGGAGATCGAGTCCGGCTTTGCGAATACGCAGTGGTCCGGCCTGACTCAATACGAAACGGCAACGGGTAAGGATGAGAACGAAGGGTTCGTCAGTTTTGTTGCCCGTTTTACCGAGCATGGTAAGGCAGGTGCCATCATCGAACGCTCACGTTTCTTAAAGGAGGGTGGACGGTGGTACTATATTGACGGTACGCGTCCACAGTTCGGTCGTAATGACCCCTGCCCCTGTGGTTCGGGTAAAAAATTTAAAAAGTGTTGCGGGCAATAAGGCCTGACGACACCTTTTCAGCAAACACGCAAAGGATTTTCCGGCAATGCAATCAACACAACGCAAAGTGCTGCGCACCATTTGTCCCGACCAGAAAGGGCTGATCGCCCGTATTACCAATATTTGCTATAAGCATGAACTGAACATCGTGCAGAACAACGAGTTTGTTGATCACCGTACCGGTCGCTTCTTTATGCGTACCGAGCTGGAAGGCATTTTCAACGACGCGACGCTACTGGCCGATCTGGACGGCGCGCTGCCAGAAGGATCTGTGCGCGAGCTGACCCCAGCCGGTCGTCGCCGGGTGGTAATCCTGGTCACCAAAGAGGCGCACTGCCTTGGCGATCTGCTGATGAAAGCTAACTATGGCGGTCTGGATGTGGAGATCGCCGCGGTCATCGGCAATCATGAGACGCTGCGCACCCTGGTCGAGCGCTTTGATATTCCGTTTGAGCTGGTCAGCCACGAAGGGCATACCCGCGAAGAGCATGACAATTTAATGGCGCAGGCCATCGAAGCGCATAACCCGGATTACGTGGTGCTGGCGAAATACATGCGTGTCCTGACGCCATCCTTCGTGGCCCGGTTCCCAAACAAGATCATCAATATTCACCACTCGTTCCTGCCGGCTTTCATCGGCGCGCGCCCTTATCACCAGGCTTACGAGCGCGGCGTGAAGATCATCGGCGCTACGGCCCACTACGTGAATGACAACCTGGATGAAGGTCCAATCATCATGCAGGACGTGATTCATGTCGATCACACCTACACGGCAGAAGATATGATGCGTGCCGGACGCGACGTTGAAAAAAATGTCTTAAGCCGTGCGCTGTATCAGGTGCTGGCGCAGCGTGTCTTTGTCTACGGTAACAGAACGATTATTCTTTAATCCTTTATAAAATGAATTGATTAGCTTTACGTCTTTGTGCGTAAAAAGCAGGCAAACGATTCAATTTAGCAAAGGAAGTCTTTACAGGGGCGTGTCATTTGATATGATGCGCCCCGCTTCCCGCAAGGAAGCAGGCCAGTAAAAGCATTACCCCGTGGTGGGGTTCCCGAGCGGCCAAAGGGAGCAGACTGTAAATCTGCCGTCATCGACTTCGAAGGTTCGAATCCTTCCCCCACCACCATTATTCACCACAGCGATGTGGTAACACCGATGAGATGTAGCAAAGTTTGCACTTATCGGGAAGGGTGAGAACCTTCGATTAAGGTTCGAGTCGAGCGTAAGCGAGACAACGTTGCCAAAGGCAACGGCCCGAAGGGTGAGGAACGAAGTGACGAATAATCCTTCCCCCACCACCATCTCCAGTAATACCTCAAAATATGAATTACCCCTGGTGGGGTTCCCGAGCGGCCAAAGGGAGCAGACTGTAAATCTGCCGTCATCGACTTCGAAGGTTCGAATCCTTCCCCCACCACCATCACTTTCAGATTGCTTTAAACTCTCTTTTCGCACCATGCCTCATACTCTTCCGATGCAGGGAAGGATGAGAAGCTTCGACTAAGGTTCGATTCGAGCGTAGAGAGAAAGCGTTGCCGCAGGCAACGACCCGAAGGGTGAGGAGCGACGCGACGAATTATCCTTCCCCCACCACCATCACTTCCAGATTAATCAAGATTTCCTGTTCGCACCATGCCTCATACATCCTCCAATGCAGGGAAGGATGAGAAGCTTCGACTAAGGTTCGATTCGAGCGTAGCGAGAAAGCGTTGCCGCAGGCAACGACCCGAAGGGTGAGGAGCAAAGCGACGAATTATCCTTCCCCCACCACCATCACTTCCAGATTAATCAAGATTTCCTGTTCGTACCATGCCTCATACATCTTCCGATGCAGGGAAGGATGAGAAGCTTCGACTAAGGTTCGATTCGAGCGTAGCGAGAAAGCGTTGCCGCAGGCAACAGCCCGAAGGGTGAGGAGCAAAGCGACGAATTATCCTTCCCCACCACCATCACTTTCAGATTGCTTTAAACTCCATATTCGCTCCACCTCACAACAGTTACAAAATAATCGCACCCTGGTCGCTTGCCACGTCAGGCAACGCCGTCACCCGGCATGATAGCTGCACCCCAGGTAAATCCCTACAACGGCGGCAGCCGACGCGAGACCGGGGAACTCTTAACAATCGAGGTATTACACTGGGCATGTTCTGCCAGTCCATCCAGCAATGAATCCAGCTGCTCTATTGAGCGCACCACCAGTCTGATGACAAAACAGTCCTCGCCGGTCACTTTGTCACTTTCTATGCACTCCGGCATCGCCTGGATATAGTTATCTACCTTATGTAATAACCCCGGCAACGGCCGCACGCGCACCATCGCCTGCAGGGTATACCCTAACGCCGCCAGGTTCACCCGGGCGCCATATCCCTGGATGACGCCCCGCTCTTCCAGCCTTTTAAGCCGCTCTGCCGTACTGGGTGAAGTCAGCCCAACCCGCCCGCTCAGCACCTTCAGCGACATCCGCGCGTCCTCCACAAGGCAGGCCAGAATCTGGCGGTCGATCTCATCGATAAGGTAATCCATAACATTCACCTAATTTATAAAAGCAAATCACTCTTACCACCTTAATTCAGCGCTGTTAAACCGCACGCTTTTTTTCAACAATAAAAGCATTAATCAGGAGGTGTACGATGCGTGAAATTCAACAGGGCGTCTGGCAAATGAGCCTGGCGATGCTTATCTCCGGTTCCATCGGCGCGTTTGTTTTGCTTTCAGGCTTGCCGGTAACAGAAGTGGTGTTCTGGCGCTGTCTCATCGGCGCCATTGCGCTGTTTCTCTTTATTAGATTCAGTAAGCACCCTTTTAGCCCGTTAACTAAAGTCACACTGGGTCTCGCTGTTCTCGGCGGCGTCGCGCTGGTGGTTAACTGGCTGCTGCTGTTTGCCGCCTTCGAACGTATCTCAATCGGTCTGTCTACGGTGGTCTATAACACCCAGCCCTTTATGCTGGTACTGATGGGCATGTTGCTGGGTGAACGGGTGAGCCTGGTGAAATGGGGCTGGTTACTTCTCGCCTTTGGCGGCGTCGTTATTCTGCTCTCCAGCGAACTGACTGGCGGACATGAAGCCGGATGGCTGGCAGGTATCGGCCTGGCGCTGGCCGCAGCCTTCTTTTACGCCCTCACCGCCATTATCACCCGAAAATTAAAGACCATCGCGCCACAGCACATTGCCTTTATTCAGGTCCTGACTGGCGTGGTGATGCTCCTGCCGCTGGCGCAGATGCCAGCCTTCTCGACCGATTTCCCGTGGGGGATTTTATTGACGCTGGGCATTGTCCACACCGGGGTCATGTACCAACTGCTTTATAGCGCCATTCAGAAGCTCCCTACCCCCATTATCGGATCGCTGTCGTTTATCTATCCGGTTGTCGCGCTGATTGTCGATAATCTGGTGTTTAACCACGCGCTGAGCGTCACCCAGTTAGCTGGCGGGGCGTTAATTCTGCTGGCGGCAGCGGGAAATAATCTCGGCTGGGGCGAAAAAAAACCCCGCCAGAGCGGGGTTCAGATTAAAACAGCGGATTAGCGACGGGCACGCACGATCTGATATCTGCGCGTCAGGTACTCCACCGGCGCGCTCCAGATGTGCACCAGACGGGAGAACGGGAACAGCAGGAACAGCGTCATACCCAGCACCAGGTGTACACGGAAGATGAAGGCCACACCGTCCAGATGCTCAGACGCACCGCCGTGGAATGTCACCACGGATTGCGCCCAACCCACCAGCTTCAGCATTTCGCTGCCATCCATGTGTTGCGCAGAGAATGGAATGGTCAGCAAGCCCAGCGCGCACTGCACCATCAGCAGGGAGAGGATCAGAATGTCTGCCCCGGTGGTGGTGGCCCGCACACGCGGGCTGAACAGACGACGCTTCAGCAGCATCAGGCCACCCACCAGGGTCATCACGCCGCAGGCGCCCCCGGCAATCATCGCCATCTTCTGTTTTACGTCCATCGGCAGGAAGGATTCATACATCCAGTGTGGCGTCAGCATCCCGAGGAAGTGACCGGCAAAGATACCCAGGATCCCGATGTGGAACAGGTTCGATGCCATGTTCATCCCTTTGCGATCCAGCATCTGGCTGGAGGCGGCACGCCAGGTGTACTGACCGTAGTCGTAACGCAGCCAGCTACCAATCAGAAATACCGAACCCGCAATGTACGGATAGATATCGAAGAAGAACATATTCAGGAAGTGCATTATTGCTGTCCTCCGTTAGAGATATTCAAATATTGCGGGGCAACGGCACCGGCAAAACGACGCTGGTGAGCAGAGATTTCCGACTCGCCGCAGCTCTGGTCAGCAAAGAACTTCACCTGCTCCTCTTCCCAGACGGCATCCAGCGCCTGGGGAGTATCATCCCGGGCTTCATCCGCGATTTTCTCCGCCACTTTTTCACTGTCGACCGAGGCGTTTGCCAGCTTCACCAGCAGATCGAACAGCACTGCGTAGCGGCTTTCACGCTGTTGCAGACGCGCTCCCAGCAACGCCAGGATTGGCGCGATATCCTGCAATCCGCCGAGCGCCTCCTCTTTCGGCAGTTGCGCCAGATACTCAAGGTACAGCGGCAGGTGATCGGGCAGCTCGCGGCTGTCGAGCTGCATACCATGCTGCTCATACTGTGACATCAGATCGACCATCGCCTGACCGCGATCGCGGGATTCGCCGTGAACGTGTTCAAACAGCAGCAGCGAGGTGGCGCGGCCGCGGTCAAACAGCTGGCTGTAGTCAGACTGGGCATCCAGCAGATCGCGCGCCAACAGATCGCGCAGGAAAACGCCCAGGGTCTGGGCATCCTCTTTCTCCAGGTTTTCCGATGACGCGAGTGCATCGAAGAGCTCCTGTTGATGCTGCGCAAGCGCAGCATCCGGGTACTCGAGCAGACGCGAAACAATGACGAGTTCAATCATTGGTGCGGCTCCGTTTTGCTGGTCACATCCATCGCATCAATGCGGCGGCTGTTAAACAGGTTGAATTTGTTGTCTGAACCGTGGCAACCGTCGCCGAAGGTAAAGCCGCACCCGCTTTTTTCCGGGAAGGCTTCACGGGCCAGCTCACGATGGCTGCTTGGCACCACGAAACGATCTTCGTAGTTAGCAATGGCCAGATAACGATACATCTCCTGGGCCTGCGCTTCGCTTAAGCCCACCTCTTCCAGCGCGCGGGTATCGATGACGCCGTCAACGGTCTCCGCACGTTTGAAGTGGCGCATCGCCAGCATACGTTTCAGGGCCAGAAGGACCGGCTGGGTGTCACCTGCGGTCAGCAGGTTCGCCAGATACTGCACCGGGATACGCAGGCTTTCGACATCCGGCAGAATACCGTTGCTACCCAGCTCGCCCGCATCCGCCGCAGACTGAATCGGTGACAGCGGCGGCACGTACCAGACCATTGGCAGGGTACGGTATTCCGGGTGCAGCGGCAGGGCCAGCTTCCAGTCCATCGCCATTTTGTACACCGGAGACTGCTGCGCCGCGTCGATTACGCTCTGCGGAATGCCGTCTGCCAGCGCCTGAGCGATCACTTTCGGATCGTTCGGATCGAGGAACACGTCCAGCTGACGCTGATAGAGATCTTTCTCATGCTCGGTGCTTGCCGCGTTCTCAATGGCGTCTGCGTCATACAGCAGCACACCCAGGTAGCGGATACGCCCTACGCAACTTTCGGAGCAGACGGTTGGCATCCCGGCTTCGATACGCGGATAGCAGAAGATGCACTTCTCGGACTTACCGCTCTTCCAATTGAAGTAGATTTTTTTGTACGGGCAGCCGGTGATGCACATACGCCAGCCGCGGCACTTATCCTGGTCGATCAGTACGATGCCGTCTTCTTCACGCTTATAGATGGCGCCGCTCGGGCAGGTAGCAACACAGGCCGGGTTAAGGCAGTGTTCGCACAGGCGCGGCAGATACATCATGAAGGTGTTTTCGAACTGACCGTACATCGCCTTCTGCATGTTTTCGAAGTTCTGGTCTTTGGCGCGTTTTTCGAACTCGCCCCCCAGAATCTCTTCCCAGTTTGGCCCGCTGGTGATCTTGTCCATGCGCTGGCCGGTGATCAGCGAGCGTGGGCGGGCGATCGGCTGGTGTTTGCTTTCCGGCGCGTTATGCAGGTTCTGATAATCAAAATCAAACGGCTCGTAGTAATCATCGATGCCCGGCAGATGCGGGTTAGCGAAGATTTTACCCAGCAGCAGCGCGCGGTTACCCATACGTGGCTGCAGTTTACCGTTGATTTTACGGATCCAGCCGCCCTTCCACTTCTCCTGGTTTTCCCAGTCGGTGGGGAAGCCGGTACCCGGCTTGCTTTCCACGTTATTGAACCAGGCGTATTCCATACCTTCGCGGCTGGTCCAGACGTTTTTACAGGTGACTGAGCAGGTGTGACAGCCGATGCATTTATCCAGATTCAGCACCATGCCGACTTGTGAACGAATTTTCATTTTACGCTCTCCTGTATCTGGTCATTACCTTCGCCGTCTAACCAGTTAATATTCTTCATCTTACGTACCACCACGAACTCATCGCGGTTCGATCCTACGGTGCCGTAGTAGTTAAAGCCGTAGGCCAGCTGCGCATAGCCGCCAATCATGTGGGTCGGTTTCGGCGTAATACGGGTCACGGAGTTGTGGATCCCGCCGCGCTGCTCGGTGATTTCTGAACCTGGCAGGTTCACGATACGTTCCTGCGCGTGGTACATCATGGTCATCCCGGCAGGCACACGCTGGCTCACTACTGCACGGGCGGTGAGTGCCCCGTTGCTGTTGAACACTTCGATCCAGTCGTTATCTTCAATCCCCAGATCTTTAGCATCCGCTTCGCTCATCCAGACAATCGGACCGCCGCGCGACAGGGTCAGCATCAGCAGGTTGTCGCTGTAGGTCGAGTGAATACCCCACTTCTGGTGCGGCGTCAGGAAGTTCAGCGCCTTCTCCGGGTTACCGTTAGATTTCTTGCCCATCACAGCTTTCACCGAACGGGTATCGATAGGTGGACGATAAACCAGCAGGCTTTCACCGAAATCACGCATCCACTGATGATCCTGATACAGGGACTGACGGCCAGTCAGGGTACGCCATGGGATCAGCTCATGAACGTTGGTGTAGCCGGCGTTGTAAGACACATGTTCATCTTCAAGTCCTGACCAGGTCGGGCTGGAGATAATTTTGCGCGGCTGGGCCTGAATATCGCGGAAGCGGATCTTCTCGTCTTCTTTATTCAGTGCCAGATGCGTATGGTCACGACCGGTAAATTCACTCAGCGCCGCCCAGGCTTTCACCGACACCTGACCGTTGGTTTCCGGTGCCAGGGTAAGGATCATCTCTGCCGCATCAATCGCCGTGTTCAGCATTGGCTGGCCTTTGGCCGGGCCGTCTGCTTTGGTGTAATTGAGCTTACGCAGCAGATCCATTTCGCTCTGGGTGTTCCAGGCAATGCCTTTACCACCGTTACCGATCTTCTCCATCAGCGGGCCGATAGAGGTAAAGCGCTCATAGGTTGCCGGATAGTCGCGTTCAACCGGGATGATGTGCGGTGCGGTCACGCCCGGAATCAGGTCGCATTCGCCTTTTTTCCAGTCCTTCACGTCCAGCGGCTGGGCCAGTTCAGCGGCGGAGTCGTGCTGGATTGGCAGCGTCACCACGTCGGTCTCTTTGCCCAGATGTCCTACACAGACTTCGGAGAATTTCTTCGCGATATCTTTGTAGATATCCCAGTCGCTTTTGGATTCCCAGGCCGGGTCAACGGCGGCTGAGAGCGGATGAATAAACGGATGCATATCCGAGGTATTCATGTCGTCTTTTTCATACCAGGTGGCGGTAGGCAGCACGATATCGGAGTACAGGCAGGTGCTGGACAGACGGAAGTCCAGGGTCACCACCAGATCCAGCTTGCCGTCCAGACCGTTATCTTTCCACTCCACCTCTTCTGGCTTCACGCCGCCCTGCTTGCCGAGATCTTTACCCTGGATACCGTTTTCAGTGCCCAGCAGATACTTGAGCATGTACTCGTGGCCTTTACCGGACGAGCCGAGCAGGTTGGAACGCCAGATGAAGAGGTTACGCGGGTGGTTTTTACCGTTTTCCGGCTGTTCCGCCGCGAAACGAATCGAGCCTTCTTTCAGGGATTTGACGGTGTAATCAACCGGCGTCATGCCTGCTTTCTTCGCCTCTTCCGCGATGCGCAGCGGGTTGGTTCCCAGCTGTGGTGCAGACGGTAGCCAGCCCATGCGCTCTGCACGCACGTTGAAGTCGATCAGGTGGCCGCTGTAGCGGGATTTATCTGCCATCGGCGACAGCAACTCCTGCGCGGTGACCGTCTCGTAACGCCACTGGCTGGAGTGGTTATAGAAGTAGGAGGTGCTGTTCATGTGACGCGCCGGACGCTGCCAGTCAAGGGCAAACGCCAGCGGCTGCCAGCCAGTCTGGGGACGCAGTTTTTCCTGGCCGACATAGTGCGCCCAGCCGCCGCCGCTCTGACCGACGCAGCCGCAGAAGATCAGCATGTTGATCAGCCCACGATAGTTCATATCGAGGTGATACCAGTGGTTCAGACCGGCACCCACGATGATCATCGAGCGACCGTGGGTTTTATCCGCGTTATCGGCAAACTCACGTGCGGTGCGGATGATCTGCGCCCGCGGTACGCCGGTGATCTGCTCTGCCCAGGCCGGGGTGTAGGCTTTCACGTCGTCATAGTGCGTCGCACAGTTTTCATCGTTCAGACCGCGCTCCAGGCCGTAGTTGGCCAAAGTCAGGTCGTAAACGGTCGTCACCAGCGCGGTGGAACCATCCGCCAGCTGCAGGCGTTTTGCCGGCAGTTTGTGCATCAGGACGTTTTGCAGTTGGACCTTGTTGAAGTGCTCAGAGCCTTCACCGCCAAAATAAGGGAAGCCAACATCGGCGATCTCATCCTGGCTGCCCAGCATGCTCAGGCGCAGTTCGGTCTCAACGCCTGTCGTACCATCACGCTGTTCAAGGTTCCATTTACCTTTTTCACCCCAGCGGAAACCGATAGAACCGTTAGGCGCCACCAGCTCGCCGTTGCTGTTACAGGCAACGGTTTTCCATTCCGGGTTGTTTTCCTGGCCCAGCGCATCCACCAGGTCGGCGGCACGCAGCATACGGCCAGCGGCGTAGTAACCGTCGCGCTCTTCCAGCATGACCAGCATCGGCATGTCGGTATATTTGCGCACGTAATCAGTGAAGTACTGGCTTGGCTTATCGAGGTGGAATTCACGCAGCATTACGTGGCCCATCGCCAGCGCCATCGCGGCATCTGTACCCTGCTTCGGTGCCAGCCACAGGTCGCACAGTTTGGCGATTTCAGCGTAGTCCGGGGTCACGGCAACGGTTTTGGTGCCTTTGTATCGCACTTCGGTAAAGAAGTGGGCGTCCGGGGTACGGGTCTGTGGAACGTTAGAACCCCAGGCGATGATGTAGCTGGAGTTGTACCAGTCAGCAGATTCAGGCACATCGGTCTGCTCACCCCAGGTCTGCGGAGACGCTGGCGGCAGATCGCAATACCAGTCGTAGAAGCTCAGGCAGGTGCCGCCGATCAAGGACAGGTAACGCGCGCCAGAAGCATAGGAGACCATCGACATCGCCGGGATTGGCGAGAAGCCCGCGACACGGTCCGGGCCGTAGGTTTTGACGGTATAGACGTTAGAGGCAGCAATCAGCTCATTCACTTCCTGCCAGGAGGAGCGTACAAAGCCGCCACGACCGCGAGCCTGCTTGAAGCTTTTCGCTTTGTCGGCGTCTTCGATAATGGATGCCCAGGCATCAACCGGATCGCTGTGCTGCACTTTCGCTTCACGCCACATTTTCATCAGGCGTTTACGCATCAGCGGATATTTCAGACGGTTGGCGCTGTAGAGATACCAGGAGTAGCTGGCGCCACGCGGGCAGCCGCGCGGTTCATGGTTCGGCATATCCGGGCGGGTGCGCGGGTAGTCAGTCTGCTGCATTTCCCAGGTCACCAGACCGTTTTTCACGAAAATCTTCCAGCTGCATGAGCCGGTGCAGTTTACGCCGTGGGTGGAACGGACAACTTTGTCATGCTGCCAGCGCTGACGGTAACCGTCTTCCCAGTCCCGGTTGGTTTCCAGAACCTGGCCGTGCCCATCGGCAAAAGTCTCGCCCTTCTGTTTGAAGTAGCGAAACCGGTCCAAAAATTTGCTCATCGGGTATCTCCTGTGTGGAGCCTGTGGCTCTCTAAATCGACATTGCTGATTTGCAGCGAAGGTAACGCTATGAAAGATTGTGGGAATTGATAACGATCAAGTGGAACGGGGGATGTAAAAGGAGGCTAATCCTTATCTACCTCTAAAGCGGTACAAGCATATTCATCGCAACCATCTGTTATATATCGTTATTTTTTATTTATCCTACAAAAGAGCGTGAAGCAGACAGGCGCGGTGGTATTAAGGGGTAGAACATCCTGTTCAGCGATGGCGATCACAGTGGCGACCACGATAGATGCGGTAACCACCATCAGTATGTTGTAACTAAATACAATCTAAAAAAAGCGCGGCACCAGGCCGCGCAAACGGATAATCAACTTACTTACTTTTTATTAGAATTGCGTCCGTATACCAGCCAGGTGACAAACACGCAGACGATATAGAAAACGAGGAACACTTTCATGGCGCCCGCCGGTGAACCGGTCAGATCCAGAGAGATGCCAAAGGCTTTAGGGATAAAGAACCCACCGATTGCGCCAATCGCAGAGATAAAGCCCAGCGCGGCTGCGGTGTCGGTGGCCGCTTCACGCATCGCCTGCTGTTCGTTGCCGCCCTGCGCTTTTACGCGATCCATCGTCAGCTTACGGAAGATGACGGAAATCATCTGGAAGGTCGAGGCACTACCCAGTCCGGCGGTCAGGAACAGGACCATGAACACCGCGAAGAAGGCACCAAAGTTACCGCCCACGCCGTTAACCGGCAGGGTCATAAACAGCAGGGCACAGAAGATCGCCATCACCACAAAGTTCACCAGTGTCACGCGGGTGCCGCCCAGACGGTCAGAAATCATCCCCCCGGTGGAGCGCGCCAGTGCGCCAATGAACGGGCCGAAGAAGGCATAGTGCAGGATCTGCACGTCCGGGAACTGGGTTTTCGACAGCATTGCAAACCCGGCAGAGAAGCCGATAAAGGAGCCGAACGTCGCCAGATAAAGCAACGCCATGATCCACAGATGGGCGCGCTTCAGCACCGGCAGCTGTTCGCTCAACGAGGCTTTAGACGCCGCCAGATCGTTCATACCGAACCAGGCCGCCAGAGTAAATACCACCAGGAACGGCACCCAGATCCACGCCGCATTTTGCAGGAACAGGTACGAGCCATCGTCCTGCTCAACGCCCGCGCCGCCAAAGGCTGCAAAGATAGAGACGGAGATCGCCAGTGGCGCAATCAACTGCATCACGCTCACGCCCATATTGCCCAGGCCGCCGTTGATGCCCAGCGCCCCACCCTGTTTCTGTTTCGGGAAGAAGAAGCTGATGTTCGCCATGCTGGAGGCAAAGTTAGCGCCTGCAAAGCCGCACAGCAGGGAGATAATCACAAAGGTGCTGAAGGGAGTAGAGGTATCCTGTACCGCAAAGCCCAGCCATACGCACGGAATAATCATGATCCCGGTACTGAAGGCAGTCCAGCGGCGACCGCCGAAAAGCGGCACCATAAAGGCATAAGGCACACGCAGCAACGCACCGGAGAGCGCCGGTAGCGCCGTTAACATAAACAGCTGGTCGGTGGTAAATTTGAACCCCACTTTTGGCAGGTTAACCGCGACGGCACTAAACAACATCCAGACGCAGAACGCCAGCAGCAGACAGGGAACCGAAATCCATAGATTACGACTGGCTATACGTTGGCCGCGCTGTTGCCAGAACGCCGGATCTTCCGGGCGCCACTCCGTAATAACCGGGCCAGAATCCCTTTCGGGGGTAGTTGAGTGACTCATAGACACCTCTGATTCTTAAAAGATGCTACAAAGATCAGGGTTTTAAGCAGACAGGAAGTTGATGTAAATCAAGGGGAAGGCGGGCAGATTCTGCGCCAAAAAGTCGCTATACTCCCTGGTGAGTAGCGTATTCCGCTAAAAAAGGTGTGGTTTTTCACGGCGCTGCTACTCCCGACTACCCCCCTCCTTCCATTCGTCCGACAAATGGCAATTAGTGGGTAATCCTTTTGGGGTATGGGTATACTCCAGGGGATGCCTGAGAATAGGCCGCTTGCCGGATTCAGGCATTGTCAGGAGCCAGACTGCCCTATGTTTAAACGCTGCTTTTCACCGCTAACGCTGGTTAACCAACTGGTGTTGATTGTCATGCTGTCCACCGCAATTGGGGTGACGGGGATGGCAATTTCCGGCTGGCTGGTCCAGGGCGTGCAGGGCAGCGCGCACGCCATCAACAAAGCCGGTTCGCTGCGCATGCAGAGCTATCGTCTGCTGGCGGCGATCCCGCTGGAAGCCAAAGATCAGGGCCTTCTTACAGAGATGAACGCAACGGCGTTCAGCCCGGCACTGGAAAGCGCAGCACAACGCGATAATCAACAGGCGCAGCTGAAAGCCCTGCAGGATTACTGGCAAAATCAGCTGGCACCGGGGCTTCAGCAGGCGCAACAGCCTGACGCGGTCGCCAGTGACGTCGCGGCTTTTGTCAGTCGCATCGATAACCTGGTCTCCGCCTTCGACAGCAATACCGAACAACGCATTGAACGGGTGGTGCTGATGCAACGGCTGATGGTGCTGTTTATGGCGCTGCTGCTGGTGTTTACCATCCTCTGGCTACGTGCCAGGCTGCTGCACCCCTGGCGGCAGTTGCTGGCGGTAGCCCGCGCCGTTACCCAGCGCGATTTTACCCAACGCACCCACATCAACGGGCGCAATGAGATGGCTATGCTCGGCGACGCACTGAACACCATGTCTGGCGAGCTGGCCGAAAGCTATGCAGTGCTGGAGCAGCGGGTGCGGGAAAAAACCGCGGGGCTGGAGCAGAAGAACGAGATCCTCTCTTTCCTCTGGCAGGCCAACCGCCGACTGCACTCCCAGGTACCGCTGTGCGAGCGCCTCTCGCCGGTGCTAAATGGGCTACAGAATCTGACCCAACTGCACGATATTGAGCTCCGGGTGTATGACAGTGAAGATGAAAAAAATCACCAGGAGTTTACCTGTCAGTCCGACGCCAGTTGCGATGAGATTGGCTGCCGTCTCTGCCCGCGCGGCCTGCCGCCGCTGACCACCAGCGGAACAACCCTGAAATGGCGCCTGGCCGATAACCTGACGCAGTACGGTATTTTACTGGCGACCCTCCCCGCCGGACGCCATCTTAGCCACGATCAGCAGCAACTGGTGGATACCCTCGTAGAGCAATTGACCGCCACGCTGGCGCTCGACCGCCACCAGGAAAAACAGCAGCAGCTGATTGTCATGGAAGAGCGCGCCACCATCGCCCGCGAGCTGCATGACTCCATCGCCCAGTCGCTCTCCTGCATGAAGATGCAGGTCAGCTGCCTGCAGATGCAGGATACCGACCTGCCCGAGAGTAGCAAACAACTGCTGAGCCAGATCCGCAACGAGCTGAACACCTCCTGGGTGCAGTTGCGTGAACTGCTGACCACCTTCCGCCTGCAGCTGACAGAACCCGGCCTTCGTCCGGCGCTGGAGGCCAGCTGTCAGGAGTTCAGCGCCCGACTCGGCTTTACCGTGTCGCTGGATTACCAGTTACCGCCCCGTTTTGTGCCTTCTCACCAGGCCATTCATCTGCTGCAGATCGCCCGGGAAGCGTTAAGCAATGCGCTAAAACACGCCGGGGCGACGGTGGTTTCGCTCACCGTCAGTCAACACGACAACCAGGTCAAACTGGTGGTACGTGACAACGGCCGCGGGTTACCGGCCAACGCCGAACGAAGTAACCACTACGGTCTGATTATTATGCGTGACCGCGCGCAGAGTCTGCGTGGAGATTGTCAGGTCCGTCCCGGCGAGTCTGGCGGAACGGACGTTATTGTCACCTTTATTCCCGAAAAGCCTCTTTTCACTGCCCAAGGAGAACACCATGTCTAATCAGGAGCCAGCCACAATCCTGCTAATCGACGACCATCCGATGCTGCGCACCGGCGTAAAACAACTTATCAGCATGGCCTCGGATATCACCGTCGTGGGCGAAGCCAGTAACGGCGAACAGGGCATTGAACTGGCCGAAGCGCTCGATCCTGATTTGATCCTGCTTGACCTGAATATGCCCGGTATGAACGGCCTGGAAACGCTCGATAAACTGCGCGAGAAATCGCTCTCCGGGCGCGTGGTGGTGTTCAGCGTCTCCAATCATGAAGAGGACGTGGTCACTGCCCTGAAACGCGGCGCCGATGGGTACCTGTTGAAAGACATGGAGCCGGAAGATCTGCTGAAATCCCTGCAACAGGCGGCGGCGGGTGACATGGTGCTGAGCGAAGCCCTGACCCCGGTGCTGGCGGCCAGCCTGCGCGCTAACCGCGCCACCTCCGACCGCGACGTGAGCCAGCTCACCCCGCGCGAGCGCGATATCCTTAAGCTGATTGCCCAGGGCCTGCCGAACAAGATGATCGCCCGCCGACTTGATATCACCGAAAGCACGGTCAAGGTGCATGTGAAGCATATGTTGAAAAAGATGAAGCTTAAATCACGGGTCGAAGCTGCGGTGTGGGTGCATCAGGAACGCATTTTCTGAGTTTACTCGTCCGGCAGCAGCGCCCAGCGCGGATCCGCTTCTGGCAGGGCCAGTAGCGGCTGCGTCAGAGCCAGCGTGATCTCATTGGAAGAGACACGCTGCCCGGCTTTATCTTCCACCACCACTGACAACCGCCAGCGATTAGTCGCCCCCTCGCGGTTATCCCACGCTGGCAGAATAATGCTCCAGCCCTCGCTGTCATTAGCCTTCGCCGGTGAGGTCAGGCTCAGCGCCTGCGTGTCCCCCTGCCAGTTCAGGGTACGCACCCCATGACGGCTGCGAATATCCAGTTTCAGCACCACCGTTTCACCCGGTTTCAGATCCCATGGTGGCGTCGCCAGCCACACCGACAAGGTTTTACGCTGCCGGAACTCCAGCACCGGCAGATTCTCGCGTTCCGGCGGATCGTAGCGGCTGCCCCGCAGCGAGCGGCTGTCGATCACTTCGCTGGCAGAGAGTTGTTTTTTCAGCGGCACGCCAAAGCGATAGTTGAGCTTCAGGCCGAGATTGTTCTGACTCACCCCGCTCTCCCCCTGCTTGTGTGCGGCGGACAGGGTCACCAGCGGCACCGGGGTATAATCCAGCCCCAGATTAACCGCCAGCGGATTACGATAGCCGGTGCCGGTATGAAACAGATCGACATTGTCGCCGTAGTATTGTTCAAAGCTGACGCTGGTATTGAGGTGATGATAGAACGGCAGCCAGGCTTTGGCGGTAATGTCGTAGCCGCGCGCCATGCGCTGCTCCTCTACCGCCGAGCTGTCACGCCAGCTGGCGAAGGGCTGATAGTAGTTGGCCGACAGCCGCAGGTATTCGCCCCAGGCTTCGGCACCCAGCCCGGCGCGTTGCAGGTTCTCATCCAGCAGGTTGTCGTAAAAGGTGTTGTAACCCAGCAGCCATTTGCCCGCCACCCAGCGCTGGCCGATGCCCGCGTTGCTCACCAGGCCGTCTTCCTGTTGGGTGAGACCCAGCTGGCTCCAGGTCAGATAGTGGTTGTTATCCTGCCAGGGGATGAACCAGCTGCCCTTGCTGCCGGTGAAACGCCCTTCGTCGTTCACCAGCAGATCCACACTGGCGTTTCCCCAGGGAGAGAGCCACGACTCGATGTGCTGGTTGACCTCCTGACTGACCGCATCCCGCACCTGCCCGAGGGCAAACTGCCGGGCCTGCTCTTCGGTGGTGAGGCCATTGTCGGTCATGCTGGCCTCACCGAAGGCTTTCGCCATTTCCGCCAGGTGCTTTTCCGCTTCCCCGGTGGGGGTCGCCATACCCAGATCCGGCAGGCTGTCGCCGTTATTATCAAAGGGGTTTTGCGCCTGATGAACAAAGGAATTCGGGGCAGCCTGAACGGCTCCGACATAACAGAGGAGAAAGCACAGCGAACGAATGCGGGGGGAAACAACCATCACCGTCGGGAAAGGGCACCTGTGTTAATAAAAAATAGAGTAAACACCTTAGCGCGATTGGGGAAAATTTTCAGCCATAAGGGAAATTTCAGGAATAACCTGAAAGGGTTCAGGCGATAAGTGTCGAATGACGCTACACCTACCCGGCCTGTGCGCCCTGCTGGCCAGATAAGCGTAGCGCATCAGTTAGTTACACCCGTACAGAAAGCATCGCTTTCAGCTCCGGCACGCAGGAGCCGCAGTTGGTGCCGCAGCGAAGTTTCGCCCCCAGCGCCGCCGCCGAGTCGCATCCTCCCGCCATCGCTTCGCGGATAGCGTTTTCTCCAACGCTGAAACAGCTACAGATAATGCGTCCAGGCTCGACGTGCTCACCGGGCTGTTGCCCGTTCAGCAGGGCGTGACGTTCAGCCAGCTGCACCGGCGCGGTACGAAAAGCCTCTTCGATAAAGGTATACGCCAGCACCGGCAACCCGGTGCCTTGCCAGAATCCTAACATCAGTGCCCCGTCATGCCAGGCCAGCACGCTGCTTCGCTCGCCGGTTTGTGCGATTTGCAGCTGCCAGCCCTGCCCGGTGCAGTGCGCCATCAGCCATTCCAGCAGCGGCTTATCTGCCGCCAGAGTCATGCGTGATACACCGGCCGTCGCCTTGCGCCACCAGTGGACCCAGGTCGGCAGCGTCAGTTCTTCCCGGCTGTAAAGCTCCCCCTGCCAGGCAGGTTGCCACGGCATAAGCCGCACTGCGGTTTGCTTGCTCTCCGGCTGACCGGAATGCGGATCGCAGCGCCCCTCCACCAGCGCATTCACCTTGCCCTGACGGGAGAAACAGCTGTTCCAGTGCATCGGAACAAACAGCTCCCCGTCCCGCTGGCCGGGATTGATCTTCGCGCGAGCCACCATCAAGCCGCGCGGGGCGCTGATGCGCGTCAACTGCCCCTCCTGCACCCCCAGCCGTGCGGCGTCCTGCGGGGAGATATCCACCGTCGGCTCAGCGAGGTGCTGCATCAGGCGCGGCACATAGCCGGTGCGGGTCATGGTGTGCCACTGGTCGCGGAGACGCCCGCTGTTGAGCATCAGGGGATAAAGCAGATTTGGCGTCGCGCCGTGCGGCTGCGGGGTGACCTGCACCCGGCGGGCGTGGCTTAACGCCTCGCGATCAATCGGCCACTGCCAGGGCGCCAGGGCATCCCACTCTGCGCGGGTGAGCTGCGCCAGCGCCGCCAGGTTCAGCTGCCGATCGCCGTGGTTCTCAAAGGCCGTCAGCGCGGCGTGCTCGCTAAAAATGGCGTGGGGATGATCCCAGGCAAAGGCCGCGCCGTGGCCCAGCCGTTGTGCAATGCGGGCGATGATCCACCAGTCGGGCTTTGCCTCGCCGGGGGCGGGTAAAAAGGCCCGCTGGCGGGAAATACGGCGTTCGGAGTTGGTTACCGTCCCCTCCTTCTCTCCCCAACCGAGCGCCGGAAAGCGGATGTGGGCGAAGCGGCTGGTGTCGGTGTCGCGCATCACTTCCGAAACCATCACCAGCGGGCAGGCCGCCAGCGCCTGACAGACCGCATGGCTGTCCGGGAGCGACACCGCCGGGTTTGTGCCCATGATCCATACCGCTTTCACCTCTCCGCGGGCAATGGCCTCGAACAGTTCCACCGCCATTAATCCGGGCGTTTGCGCCAGCCGTTCAGTTCCCCAGAAACGCGCCACCCGGCTCAGATCGTCCGGGGTAAAGTGCATGTGCGCCGCCAGTTGGTTGGCCAGCCCACCCACCTCGCGCCCGCCCATCGCATTGGGCTGACCGGTCAGCGAAAAGGGTCCGCAGCCGGGGCGGCCGATTTTGCCGCTCGCCAGATGGACATTAATAATCGCATTGCACTTGTCACTGCCGCTGGTGGACTGGTTGATCCCCATGGTATAGAGCGTCACTGCCCGCGAGGCAGCGATAAACCAGGCGTAAAACGTGGCGACGTCGTCAGACGACAGCCCGCAAAACGCCGCGACCCGCTCAATCGACCAGTCGCTGCCCTGCCCCGGCTCGATAGCGTTCAGCAAGCCGACAAACAGCCCGGCATCACTGCCCGGTGCCAGGGTCAGATGCAGGTCGGCAATCTCGCAGGTCGCGGTGCGCCGCGGGTCGATCACCACCACCTTCATCGCCGGGTTATTCGCCCGCGCCTGCACCAGCCGCTGATAAAGCACCGGGTGGGTCCAGGCGGCGTTAGAGCCGACCAATACCACCAGGTCGGTCTGCTCAAGATCCTCGTAGCTGCACGGGACAATATCCTCCCCGAAGGCGCGCTTGTAGCCCACCACCGCCGAGGACATGCAGAGCCGGGAGTTGGTGTCGATGTTCGCCGCGCCGATAAAGCCTTTCATCAGCTTGTTGGCGGCGTAGTAATCCTCGGTCAGCAGCTGGCCGGAGGCATAGAACGCCACCGCCTGGGGGCCGTAGGTGTCGATGATCGCCCGCAGGCGGGCGCTGGCGGTATCCAGCGCCTGTTCCCAGCTCACCGGCTGGTCGTCCACCTCCGGGTGCAGCAGTCGGCCCGCTAAGCCCGTTGTCTCTCCTAACGCCGAGCCTTTGACGCACAGTCTTCCGAAGTTGGCCGGGTGGCGGTCGTCGCCGCGCACGCTTACCTCGCCGTTTTCGACGCGGGCGATCACCCCGCAGCCTACGCCACAGTAGGGACAGGTAGTTTGCGTTTCACTCATGAGGCCTCCGCACGCATCACCAGCTCTTCGCTTCCCACCAGCACCCGGTCACCGTCAACTTTCACTGGCCAGGCGCGTACCGCCACTTCGCCGGTATCGACCTGCCGTCCGTCGCGCAGGCGGATGCGTGTTTTGTACAGCGGGGAGATCACCACAGGCTCACCGCCAGCATCGCCGAGAATGCCGCGGGAGAGTACGCTGACGCTGCCGCCCGGCTCCCTGTCTTCCAGCGCATAAACCGCCTTACCAAAGCGGAACAGTGCGATGTGCTGCCCACCCAGACGAGCGCCAATTCCGGCCTCTTGGGGGATCTCGTCGAGGGTGCAGACCGCCTGCCAGCGTTTTGTTGCCACCGGGGCAGCCTCGAGGGTACGGAACTGCGCCAGACGGCCAGGATCCTGTAAGGTGGTCTGCCATTCGCACTGATATGTATCCACCACGCGCTGCATCTCCTGCTCCAGCTCGTCGGCAATGCCGAGGCTGTCGTCAATGATCACTTCGCGGAGGTACTCCAGCCCGCCTTCGAGGTTATCCCGCCAGGTGCTGGTGCGCTGCAGGCGATCGGCGGTGCGGATGTAAAACATCAGGAAGCGATCGACATAGCGCAGGAGCGTGGCGTCATCGAGATCGCTGGCAAACAGATCCGCGTGGCGCGGCTTCATGCCGCCATTACCGCACAGGTACAGGTTCCAGCCCTTATCCGTGGCGATCACCCCCACGTCCTTACTCTGGGCTTCGGCACACTCACGGGTACAGCCCGACACCGCCATTTTGATTTTGTGCGGCGCGCGCAGCCCCTTGTAGCGGTTCTCGAGGATCACCGCCAGCCCGGTGGAGTCCTGCACGCCGTAGCGGCACCAGGTGGAACCGACGCAGGATTTCACCGTGCGCAGGGATTTGCCATAGGCATGCCCGGTTTCAAACCCGGCATCGATCAGTTGCTGCCAGATCTCCGGGAGTTGCTCCAGCCGGGCACCAAACAGGTCGATACGCTGCCCGCCGGTGATTTTGCT
The DNA here is from genome assembly GCF_002935105.1 of Leclercia sp. LSNIH3. NCBI lineage: Bacteria > Pseudomonadati > Pseudomonadota > Gammaproteobacteria > Enterobacterales > Enterobacteriaceae > Leclercia > Leclercia sp. LSNIH3. The sequence goes on along the minus strand of NZ_CP026387.1, from coordinate 4,432,040 downwards.
GTAGAGCTGATAACGTTTGGCGATCTGGCCGATGGCGATCAGCCCGTCGGCAGTCACTTCCCCGGCGGCCATGCGCGGCACGATGGAGTAAGTACCGTCTTTCTGGATGTTGGCAAAATAGCGGTCATTGGTGTCCTGCAGCGGCAGATGGGCCGGTTTCAGCAGGTATTCATTCCAGCAGGAGGCCAGTACCGATCCCACCAGCGGCTTACAGATTTCGCACCCGTGGCCCTGCCCGTAGCGGCTGATGAGCTGTTCAAAGGTATGGATGCGGTTGACGCGCACCAGGTGGTAAATCTCCTGACGCGAGTACGCGAAGTGCTCGCAGATGTCCTTTTTCACCTCCACGCCCTGGGCTGCCAGCTGGAATTCCATCACCTGTTTCACCAGTGCGCTGCATCCGCCGCAGCCGGTGGCCGCTTTGGTGCACTGTTTTACCGCCCCAATGTCGGTCGCGCCATTGCTTACCGCCTGGCAGATATCGCCTTTGCTGACGTTATGGCAGGAGCAGATCTGCGCGCTCTCCGGCAGGGCCGCGACCCCCAGCGCTTTCGGCGCACTGCCTGCCACTGCGGGCAGGATCAGGTTCTCGGGATCCTTCGGCAGGGGGATATCGTTAAGCATCATCTGCACCAGGGTCGCGTATTCACTGGCATCCCCCACCAGCACCCCGCCGAGCAGGGTTTTGCTGTCGGCGCTGACCACGATCTTTTTGTAGATCTGCTGCGGGCCGTGGGTCCACTGGTAGCTTTGCGCCCCCGGCGTGCGGGCGTGGGCATCGCCGAACGAGGCCACGTCCACCCCCAGCAACTTGAGTTTGGTGCTCATGTCTGCCCCGGTGAAGGCATTCGCCTCTCCGGCCAGGGTGGCCGAGGCTACCCGGGCCATTTGATAGCCTGGTGCCACCAGGCCGTAGATTTTCCCTTCCCACAGGGCGCACTCGCCGATGGCGAAAATGTCCTCATCGGAGGTGCGACAGTGGTTGTCGATGGCGATCCCGCCGCGCTCACCCAGCACCAGACCGCAGCCCCGGGCCAGCGCGTCCTGCGGGCGGATCCCGGCAGAAAAGACCACCATGTCGGTGGCCAGCTCGCTGCCATCGGCAAAACGCAGCACCTTGCCCGCCCCGGTATCAGCGATCTCCGTGGTGGCTTTGCTGATATGTACCCCCACGCCGAGGGCTTCGATTTTGCGCCGCAGCATGGCAGCGCCGTCGTTATCGAGCTGCACCGCCATCAGGTTCGGGGCGAACTCCACCACGTGGGTCTCCAGCCCAAGCTGTTTCAGGGCGTTGGCTGCCTCCAGCCCCAGCAGCCCGCCGCCGATCACCACCCCGGTACGTGAGCCTTTGGCGTGCGCAGCGATGTTATCCAGATCGTCAAGGGTGCGGTAGACAAAGCAGCCCGGCAGCTCGCGCCCCGGCACCGGCGGCACAAACGGATAAGAGCCGGTGGCCAGCACCAGTTTGTCCCAGTGGGTTTCATGCCCGCCAGCGGTGCGTACCACCCGGGCGTCGCGATCGATGGCGACAATCTGCTGCGACAGGCGCAGCTCAATGCCGTTGTCGGCAAAGAAGTCGCCGGCCACCATCGACAGTGAGTCGGCGCTGCGTCCGGCGAAGTATTCCGACAGATGAACGCGGTCATAGGCGGCGTAGCGCTCTTCACCGAAGACCACAATCTGGTATTGCTGATGCAAACCGCGGTTCACGCAGTCTTCAAGAAAATGGTGGCCGACCATACCGTGCCCAACCACAATCAGAGTAGGTTTTGTCATCGCGTTTTGTCCTGCAACCTGCGGCTGCGTAGTGAATCGATCGAACAGCCAGTCCGCCTGAGCGGGTTCTGACGTAGCCAGTAATTCGGTAAGGGTGGCCGCACTGCGACACTCCCCCATCAGCAGCACGCCTGCCAGCGTGCCGTTGCGAACCAGTAAGCGGCGGTAGTGGTGGGTCAGCGGATCCCAGCTGGTCCACACCGCATCATTTTCCCGGGCAGTGATTTCTCCCACACTGAACAGCTCAACCCCGGTCACTTTCAGGCGCATGCCGGTTTGCATCGGGGTAAAGGGCGTCACACTCTCTCCGGCCAGACGCGCGGCGAGGATCCCGGCCTGGGCGAGACACGGAGCCACCAGCCCCCAGGTTTGCCCGTCTATTTCGCAGCACTCGCCGATGGCGCTGATGCCGCTTAGCGTGCTGCGCATCTGGTCATCCACCAGGATACCGCGCCCGCACGGCACCCCGCTGGCCTGGGCCAGGGCAATGTTGGGGGTCACGCCGGTCGCCAGCACCACCCGCGTGGCCGCTAAGGTGCGCCCGTCACTGAGGGTGACGCTGTCGGCAGCAATCGCCGTCAGGCCGCTATTCAATTCACAGCCGATGCCCCGCTCTGCAAGCGCCTGCTCCAGCAGCAGCCCGGCCTGCTGATCCAGCTGCTGCTCCATCAGCCACGGACCACGATGAACCAAAGTGACGTTGTCACCGTGACGTTGTAACGCCGCGGCCGCTTCCACCCCGAGCACCCCGCCCCCCAGCACCACCGCCGGGCCGGGTGTCGTCAGAATGGCGTTCACGTCGTCGAGGGTGCGGAAGGTAAAGACGTGCGGCAGACCACTGCCAGGTATCGGCGGTACAAAGGGCTGCGACCCGGTGGCGAACACCAGCTCATCCCACCCCATCAGCCGTTTATCGGTACGCAGCATCCGCGCCGCGCACTCCACCGCCAGGACCCGCTCCCCGCTCAGCACCGTAACGCCGCGCTGCTGATACCAGGCCTCATCGTGCAGCCGGATGGCGGCAGCCTCTTTCTCGCCTCCCAGCACTGGCGACAGCTGTATACGGTTGTAGGCTGGCATCTGTTCGTCACCGATGACGGTGATCGCGTAGCGACCGGGCGCGCGGTCAGTCAGCGACTCAATCAGCCGCGTTGCCGCCAACCCGTTTCCAATGATGACCAGGCGCATGGTGGTGCTCCTCAGGCCGCTTTCGGCTGTTTTTCGTAGAGGAAATGGAGGATCTGCTGGCGCATATGGTGATAGCGGCTCTCCTCCGCCAGCTGCACCCGGTTACGCGGGCGCGGCAGGTCGACGCGCAATATCTCCCCTACCGTTGCCGCCGGGCCGTTGGTCATCATCAATACCCGATCCGAGAGCAGTACCGCCTCGTCAACGTCGTGGGTAATCAGCACGATGGTGGTGTTTAGCTCCTGCTGAATTTTCATCACCGAATCCTGCAGATGGGCGCGGGTCAGGGCGTCGAGGGCACCGAACGGCTCATCCATCAGCAACACTTTCGGCTTCATCGCCAGGGCGCGGGCAATGCCGACCCGCTGCTTCATGCCGCCGGAGATCTCTCCCGGACGCTTGTGGATGGCATGCCCCATCTGCACCCGATCGAGGTTGTGTTCAATCCACTCCCGACGCTCGGCCTTGCTCATGCTGCGGCGGAACACCTGATCCACCGCCAGCGCCACGTTGTCGAAGCAGGTCAGCCACGGCAGCAGGGAGTGGTTCTGGAACACCACCGCCCGCTCCGGCCCCGGGCCTGCGATCTCGCGGTTATCGCAGATCAGCCCGCCTTCGCTGGGCAGGGTGATACCGGCGATGAGGTTCAGCAGTGTCGATTTGCCGCAGCCGGAATGGCCGATCAAACTGACGGTCTCCCCCTCGTGGATATCAAAAGAGACGTTCTGCAGTGCCAGAAACTCGCCGCTGGCCGTGGAAAAACGCTGGCTGACGGCCTGGACCTGAATTAATGGTTTCATGTGCACTCCTTATTTTTCCTGCCAGCTGAAACGACGGGCGATGAGCATCAGCCCCTGCTCCAGCAGCAAACCCACCACGCCGATAATGACGATGGCGATGAGAATGTTTTCGACGTTGAGGTTGTTCCACTCATTCCAGATCCAGAAGCCGATCCCCAGCCCCCCGGTAAGCATCTCGGCGGCGACAATCACCAGCCAGGCGATGCCGATAGAGAGGCGCACCCCGGTCAATACCGCGGGCAGCACGGCAGGAAACAGAATGCGGCGCATCACCGTCCACTCAGAGAGCTGTAACACCCGCGCCACGTTGAGGTAATCCTCGGGAATACGGCGTACCCCTTCGGCGGTGTTAATGACCATCGGCCAGATTGAGCAGATAAAAATGGTCCAGCTGGAGGCGGGTTCGGCTTTCTGGAACAGCAGCAGGCCAATCGGCAGCCAGGCCAGCGGGCTGACCGGGCGCAACAGGGCAATCAGCGGGTTAAACATGCGCGCCAGAAAGGTAAAGCGGCCAATCATAAAGCCCAGCGGGATCCCGACCAGCGCCGCCAGGCCAAAGCCCATCGCGACACGCTGCAGCGAGGCCAGTACGTTCCAGCCCACCCCCATGTCGTTCGGCCCGTCGCGGTAGAACGGATCGGCAAACAGGGTGATGGCCGAATCCAGCGTGCTGAGCGGCGTCGGGAAGCCTTTGCTGTTGATGGCCGCCAGTTGCCAGGCGATGACCAGCAGCCCGAGGCCGAGCAGCGCCGGGATAAGGCGTTGCAGCAGGTCGTTCATCCGGCGGGCAAAAGCGGGAGTGCGGCGGCGCACCTGCACCGGCGGCAGCGCGATCACTTCCCCGCTGACCGGCGCAGCGGGTGCCGCTTTGGTGTTTACGTTTTTCATATCAAGCCCCTGTACGGTGAATAGCAAAACGGTTGGCGTACCCCTGCGGATCGGTGCCGTTCCAGACGGTGCCGTCCATCAGGGTGCTGCTACGCAGCGGCGACGAAGGTGCGCGAATGCCTCCCACCGCGCTGGCAGCGTCCTGCCAGACGTCGGTGCGGTTGATGCGCCGGGCGATGGCGGCGTAGTCCGGGTCGGTTTTCAGCAGCCCCCAGCGGCGGAACTGGGTTAAGAACCACATCCCGTCGGAGTGCCACGGGTAGCTGACCGCCCCATCCTCAAAGAAGCGGATCGGATGGGCATCCTGCCAGCGCTGACCTACGCCATTGTCGTACTCCCCCAGCATGCGGCCGGTGAGGTACTGCTCTTTGGTGTTGAGCCAGGCGCGGCGGGCCAGCAGTTGGGCGGTCTCCTGCTTGTTCTGTGGCGAAGCATCGATCCAGCGCTGCGCCTCCATCAGGGCGCTGACCAGCGCTCGGGCGGTATGGGGATAGCTCTCTACCCACTCCCGACGGGTGCCCAGGATTTTTTCCGGGTGTTCCGGCCAGATGGACTGGGAGGTGGCAGCGGTAAAACCAATGCGATCGTTAATAGCGCGGGCGTTCCACGGTTCGCCGACGCAGAAGCCGACCATATTGCCGATGCGCATGTTCATCACCATCTGCGGCGGCGGCACCACTACGGTGCGCACGTCGTCAAAGGGGTTAATGCCCGCGCTGGCCAGCCAGTAGTAGAGCCACATGGCATGGGTGCCGGTGGGAAAGGTATGGGCAAAGGTGTACGTGCCCGGTGCCTGTTGGCCGATGAGCCTCTTCAGCCCCTCGCCGTCGCGCACGCCCTGCTGCGCCAGATCGCTCGACAGGGTGATCGCCTGCCCGTTCTGGTTAAGGGTCATCAGGTTAGCCATAGGCTTAGGTTTACCGGCGATCCCCAGCTCCAGGCCGTACAGCAGACCATAGAGAATGTGCGCGGCATCCAGCTCCCCGGCCACCAGCTTGTCGCGAACCGCTGCCCAGCTGGCCTCTTTGGTGGGCACCAGGGTGAAGCCATATTTTTTATCGAAACCTTTATATGCCGCGATCGCCAGCGGCGCGCAGTCAGTGAGCGGGATGAAACCCACCCGCACCGTATCGAGTTCCGGTTTATCGGAGCCTGCGGCCCATGCGGCCTGCATGACGCCCGGTAACATCAGCGCCCCGCCTGCCAGTGCACTGGCCTGTAAAAAACGCCGCCTTGTCCATTCCACCATGCTCACTCCTGAAAAAAAGCCAAAAAAAAGCGCCCGGCAGTGCCGAAGCACTGCAGGACGCCTTTATCCTGAAGACCGTCGCACCGCCGTTGGCGCGTGGTCTCAAATTGTTAATTATCTAATGCAAAGGGGATGCCAGCTTTTAACTCCTTGCCAGACGGGCATTTTTTAATAGCGGGCGCTGGCAGCGCACCTCAATCATGCAAAGGTTGCCCATCGGGAGTGCATCTACTGCTGCCAGAGCGCCTTCACCGTGAGTAGCGCCCGGGCGATATCCACCATTCTCTGGTTCTTATCCATCGCCATCTTGCGCAGCTGGCACCAGGCCTGCTCCTCGCTCATCTGCTGATGGGTCATTAGCACGCTTTTGGCTTTATCGATCACCTTGCGCTCCTCCAGGGTGTCGCGCATTGAGGCCAGCTGGCGGGAGAGCTGTTCGATCTCCCGCGCCTGCTGGCGCACCAGCGGCAGGAGCGGCTTTTGCGGATAGAGGGCCAGCGGCTCTTCCGTTGACGGCTCCTCCGGCAGGTCGTCGTCGGCCCGGCCAATCAGCGTCTCCACCGCCAGCATCAGATCGGCAATCTGCATCTCTTCGAGAGTGCGCAGGTGTTCGAGGCGCTCGGTCTGGAGCGAAAACCAGTGCAGCGCCAGCACGCCCTTATCCGCCGCAGGCTGCCGGGTGCAGGCCAGTCGTCGCAGCTGTTCAGTTTCGGCGCCCGGCACGCTGAGGGTGAAGTGGTCATGCAGGCTGGCGGGCGTCAGGGAGAGAAAAACGTCGAAGCAGGCCTGCTGCCCGTCGATGCGGTCCACCAGGGTCTGGCGCATCTCATCGCTGAAATAGCCCTGGGTGAAGCCTATCGCCCCCAGCGCCCGCTCCTGTCCGACCAGCTCTTTGCCCTGCATCAGGCTGTAAAGCGCGACAAACCTGCCGGCGATTTGCGGATCGTCAATGCTGTCGTTAAGTTGCGGCACGATACTGAGCAGGTTGCGCAGCGTGCGGCTGTAGCGCTCCATCGCGACATCGGCGGGCAGCGCACAGGCGGTAATGGCCTCGCGCAGCGCAGGAAGTTGCTCCAGGCTTTGCAGGGCGTTTGCGACCCGCTCGCTGAGGGCGCCGCTGGCCATCAACGGCGTACCGAGGGCCTGGAGCAGCGCCTTAAGATGATCGTCCACCAGTGCGCGGCTGGCTTTACACTCCAGGGCATACAGCGTGCCCTGTGAGCAGAGCCAGATATTGGAAGCCCCGCGCTCGCACTGTAGCATGTGTGCAAGATGGCTGATCCGGCTAACAAGCTGGCCTAACTGGGCCAGTTTGCACAGCTGCTGTTTACGCATCAGTCTGGCGTGCTGAAACCATGCGGTGGCGCCGGTGATAATCGTCATGCTTACTCTCCGGGTCAGTGTTTGACAGAGAGAAGCAATTTTCATGCCTTTTTAATTTTCAGGAGTCAAGATGCAGAAGATCGTGATCGTCGCCAATGGCGCGGCCTATGGCAGTGAGTCCCTGTTCAACAGCCTGCGGCTGGCAATTGCTCTACGCGAGCAGGAGAGCGAGCTGGATCTGCGCCTGTTTTTAATGTCCGATGCGGTCACCGCCGGGCTGCGCGGCCAGAAGCCTGCCGAGGGCTACAACATCCAGCAGATGCTGGAGATCCTCACTGCGCAAAACGTGCCGGTAAAGCTGTGCAAGACCTGCACCGACGGCCGCGGCATTAGCGCCCTGCCGCTGATTGACGGGGTGGAAATCGGCACCCTGGTGGAGCTGGCGCAGTGGACGTTATCCGCGGATAAACTATTAACTTTCTAATAATGATTTAACTGAAATATTATTTTCTTATGAGCGCGGTTCCAGCATCAAGTTTGCCTGCCCGATGCCGATAGGCTTCTTACAACAACACAGCAGGTATAACAATTATGTTCAGGTCAATTCGCGCTCGTATTATTGCGGCGACGGTCGGATGTCTTATCGCCGCGCTCATTTTGAACACCGTGATTAATTTCCAGGTCACGCGTCAGGATAATCAACAGTCGCAACGCGACATGCTGGCCAGCACCAGCGCCAGCCACAGCCTGGCGATAGCCGACTGGGTTAGCAGCAAAACCACCATTATTAACTCCCTGCAAGGCGTAGCCCTGAGCGACGATCCGGTGCCGATGTTTAAACAGCTGGCGCATGCGGGCGGGTTTATCAACGTCTATGTTGGCTATGCCAGCAAAACCGCGAAGTTCTCCAATCCTGACGGCGTGCCCGCCGACTACGATCCCACGGTGCGTCCGTGGTATCAGCAGGCGGTAAACGAGGATCGCGCGATTGTTACCGCCCCTTATGTTGATACCGGAACCAAAAAGCTGGTGGTCACCTTTGCGGTCCCGGTGAAAGAGAACGGCGAGCTGAAAGCAGTCCTGGCGGGAGACGTGGCGATGGACAGCGTGATTGCCAACGTGCGCGGCATTCATCCAACGCCGGCCAGTAGCGGGTTGCTGATAGACAGCGACGGCACAGTGATCGCCGCCAACGATCCTGCCCTGACCCTGAAACCCTTTGCCGATGTCATCCGCGGCGTTGACCTGAATGTCCTGAAAAGCGGAAAGCGCGCCGAAGGTCAGTTTAACGACGCGGCGAAAACCTTTGCCGCCACCCCGATAGCCGGGACCCAGTGGCAACTGGTGGTCGCCCTTGACAGTGATGATGCGACCTCCGGGATGCGCACCCTGCTGAAAGCCTCTTCCCTGTCGCTGGTGATCCTGGTTCTGCTCAGTGCCGTTGTGGTTCATTTCGTGATTGCCCGCCTGCTGAAACGCCTGTCGGATATTCGCGATGCGATGCATGCCATCGCTAACGGCACTAACGATCTTTCCCAGCGTCTGCCGGAGAAAGGTGAGGATGAGGTGGCGCAGATTGCCCATGCCTTTAACGCCTTCAGTGACAAGCTCGCGGTGGTGATGGTGCAGCTGCGCGATGCCAGCGCCTCGGTGAAAAACGCCGCTCAGGAGATCGCCGCCGGTAACCAGGATCTCTCTGGCCGCACCGAGCGGGCCGCCTCCAGCCTGCGCGAAACCGCCAGCGCTGTAGAGCAGATCACCGCCTCTGTCGCCCAGTCAACCGAATCGGCCGCCATTGCCAATGCGCAGGCAGGCAAAGCCTCCGAGGCAGCCACCCGTGGCGGCAGCGTCGTCTCCCAGGCGATCACCACCATGCAGTCCATCGAAGCCGCATCCACCAAAATTGGCGACATCACCAGCGTGATTGACGGCATCGCCTTCCAGACCAATATTCTGGCACTGAACGCCTCGGTTGAAGCCGCGCGGGCAGGTGAACAGGGTCGTGGTTTTGCGGTTGTCGCAGGGGAAGTACGTAATCTTGCCAGCCGCAGCGCCCAGGCGGCCAAAGAGATTAAAAGCCTGATTGATTCCACTACCGACAGCGTGGCGACCGGTTCGCGCTTTGTACACCTGGCCGGACAGAGCATGGATGAGATTGTCACCAGCATCGGCAGTATGTCGGGCATCATGCGAGAGATCACCGTCGCCACCAGCGAGCAGATGAAAGGTATTCAGGAGATCAACCGGGCGGTAACGCATCTCGACAGCATGGTGCAGCAGAACGCCGAACTGGTGGTGCAGTCGGCCGCCGCGGCCAGCGCCCTGCAGGGTCAGGCAGGCGAGCTGGCTGAAACCGCCGGACATTTCCGCATTTAATGTTAACCCGATGCCTGAAGGCGGTGTAAAGCGATGCTCGCTGAACGCTTTCAGGCATATTGTCATTTTTGTTTAAGGGTTATGCCATTTTTTGATCAAAATCAGCACCCCTGACCTTCCCCTTTGGTGTTATGCCATGAGTGAATTGTGAACAACATCACGCTCAGGATTAACCGCAAGGAGAGCGTTGTTTCCATACAGGGGTAAAAAAAATGGCATTGGTAAAAGCAAGTCTGAAGTTGTTTGGTGGGGATACGGTGGTGGTACGTTGCTCAGAGCGTTGTCATATTCATCTGATGAGTAACAAAGCCCCACGCAAAACGCAGGCAGATATTCTAAGCGTGCAGAACCGGGATAGCGCCTGGCTCACGGTGCCTTATACCGGCATCTGGGAGGTGCTCATCGACAGCCACAGCCAGTCGCTTGAGCACTCCATTAGCTACGTTGCCGCCTGAGGCGAGATCGCCCGGTATGCTGGAAAGCTACCGGGCGTTTTTTCAGGCAAAGCCTGGCGTCAGCGGGCTGTCAGGCTGGGCGCCGTCCAGCAAGGCCCGCACACGCGATACCAGCTCATTCAGACAATCATCCCGCATGCCCAGTCGCGTCAGCTCCTGATCGAGCGAGAACAGGTATTGGGCGTTAGTCCCAAGCGGGCCGCTGGCCGCAGCAATCAGTGGTGCGATGACCTGCGCACGGGTGTCGGCTTCAAACAGCGGATGGCGCGGATCCATAATGAATACCAGCGCATTGACGGTGCGTCCGTCATCAAGTTCCAGCTTGCACCAGCTCGGCATATAGCAGCCGGTGATCATCTCGCGCTTCCACAGCAGGGACAACTCCTCTTCCAGGGTTGCATCTGGCAGGCGATAGGCCACGCCCGTGGTGCGTCCGCCCTCTTTCAGTGCAAGCATACGTCCAGGCTGGCAGGCGCTACCGCGACCGGCGGTCAGGCGCAGACAGAACGCGCGGTGCCAGCCCGGCAGGGTGCCGGTTGCCGATTCGACAAACTCCAGCGCCGGGTTCCACATCAGCGAGCCATAGCCAAAGAGCCACACCGGACCGTTGTCCGGGCGACAGGCAAGGGTTGCAGCCAGCGACGCCGCACGCTGCTCGGCTGACCACAGAAGCGATTCTTCAATCGCACCGAAGGCCGTTTTACAGTCGGCCTTCATAAGAAAATCACGCGTTAACATATTGCACCTCCGCCACTGCCTGCTTCCTTGCGCACACTTTTATGAACCTTCCAGGTCCTTTTACTGCTCAATTAGAAAGCAGTAACGTGACGATATGCAATAAACTCGCCGGGTGCAATACAACTCCAGCGCAACCGCCTTAAAAGCTAACGCGCAGCGTGCAAATTTTTAAACACAGCCCAGTGTAAACAGGCTATTTCTTAGGGTGCCACTTATCATCGTCGCCCTTTTCGTAGTCGTTCTTCACGGCCGCCCAGGCCACGCGGTGGGCGGTCTCTTCCCGGCTGGCATCGCCCCGGCGATCTTCTTTATCCTTGTATTGATCCCAGGCGCTGTTGAACGCTTCTTTATAAATTTCCTGTGCATGGGCTGGCAGAACATGCTGGACGTTATCTGGTAAATCGCTTTTCGATTTATATGGCATAGCAAACCCCTCTTTTTAATCAATTAATAAGTGTGGTCGACAATGCCAGAGGCTTCCAGTCGATTTGATAATCGTGTAACTATTTTTCTTAATTGACTGTTATTAAGAATATATTTAACAATAAACAGCTATTATGAGGTTTTCAGGCAATATTTTATCAATACCGTAAAATCAGGTAAAAGATAACCAGAATTTAACGGTAATCTGTTAATTTAACGCCCTCTTTTTCTATCTATAATGACAAGCACCTGCAACTCTGGAGAATCACATGACAACCGCACACGAGACGGTGAAAACCCGTCACAAGGAGACGTCTCTCATTTTCCCGGTGCTGGCACTGGCCGTGCTGCTCTTCTGGGGAAGTAGTCAGTCGCTGCCAGTGGTCATCGGCATTAATATCCTTGCACTTGTTGGTATTCTGAGCAGCGCCTTCAGCGTTGTCCGTCATGCCGACGTGCTGGCTCACCGCCTGGGAGAGCCTTACGGCTCGCTGATTTTAAGTCTTTCCGTCGTTATTCTCGAAGTAAGCCTCATTTCTGCCCTGATGGCCACCGGCGATGCGGCACCTACCCTGATGCGTGATACGCTCTACTCCATCATTATGATTGTCACCGGGGGACTGGTCGGCTTCTCACTGCTGCTGGGCGGGCGCAAATTTGCTACCCAGTACGTGAACCTGTTTGGTATTAAGCAGTATCTCATCGCCCTCTTCCCGCTGGCGATTATCGTGCTGGTGTTCCCGATGGCGCTGCCGGGCGCTAACTTCTCCACCGGCCAGGCTCTGCTGGTAGCGCTGATCTCAGCGGCCATGTATGGCGTGTTTCTGCTTATTCAGACTAAAACGCACCAGAGCCTGTTTGTGTATGAGCATGAAGATGAGGGCGACGACGATGACCCGCATCACGGCAAGCCGTCCGCGCACAGCAACCTCTGGCATACCCTCTGGCTGATCGTGCATCTGATTGCGGTGATTGCGGTGACCAAGATGAATGCGGCCCCGCTGGAAACGCTGCTGACCGAACTGAACGCGCCGGTGGCCTTTACCGGTTTCCTGGTGGCTCTGTTAATCCTGTCTCCTGAAGGTCTGGGCGCGCTGCGTGCTGTGCTGAACAATCAGGTGCAGCGCGCAATGAACCTGTTCTTTGGTTCGGTGCTGGCGACCATCTCTTTGACCGTTCCGGTAGTGACGCTGATCGCCTTCCTCACCGGCAATGAACTGCAGTTCAGCCTGGGGGCACCGGAGATGATTGTGATGGTGGCGTCGCTGCTGCTGTGCCAGATTTCGTTTTCAACCGGGCGCACCAATGTGCTTAACGGCGCTGCGCATATGGCACTATTTGCGGCCTATTTGATGACGATATTTGCCTGATGCTTCCAGTCTCTCCTCTCCCGCAGGGTGAGGAAGAACACAAAAAAAACGGCAACCTCAGGTTGCCGTTTTGCTTTTATGGGGTGGTTCTTAATTAGTTGCTGGTATCCAGCTCATCAAAGCTCTTAACCAGGTCGTCAATGGCTTTGATTTGTTTCAGGAACGGTTCCAGTTTATCCAGCGGCAGCGCAGACGGGCCATCGCATTTTGCGTTGGCTGGATCCGGGTGGGCTTCGATAAACAGCCCCGCCAGGCCGGTAGCCATACCGGCGCGCGCCAGTTCAGTCACCTGACCACGACGGCCGCCGGAGGCTGCGCCAAACGGGTCGCGGCACTGCAGAGCGTGCGTTACGTCGAAGATCACTGGCGACTGGTTAGAAACGTTCTTCATCACGCTGAAGCCCAGCATATCCACAACCAGGTTGTCATAACCGAAGTTGGCACCACGGTCGCACAGGATCACCTGGTCGTTACCGCCTTCGATAAACTTATCGACGATGTTCCCCATCTGGCCCGGGCTAACGAACTGCGGTTTTTTTACGTTGATCACTGCACCGGTTTTCGCCATCGCTTCAACCAGGTCGGTCTGACGCGCAAGGAAGGCTGGCAGCTGAATCACATCGACAACGTCGGCTACAGGCTGCGCCTGGCTTGCTTCATGGACGTCGGTGATCACTTTCACGCCAAAGGTCTGCTTCAGCTCCTGGAAAATCTTCATCCCCTCTTCCAGGCCTGGGCCACGGTAAGAGCGAATAGAGGAGCGGTTGGCTTTGTCAAAAGAGGCCTTAAACACATACGGAATGCCCAGCTTCTGGGTCACGGTCACGTAGTGTTCGCAGATACGCATCGCGAGATCGCGGGATTCCAGAACGTTCATGCCGCCGAACAGCACGAACGGCAGGTCGTTCGCCACGTTGATATCGCCAATGCTAACCACTTTTTGTTTCATAGGATCGCCTTATTCAGGGGTGAATCGGAATTAAGATTAATGCAGTGTAATCTGTTTATGCGCGATGGAATTAATCTGCGCGCGAATCATCTCGCTGATAGGATCTTCCGGGCACTGCTCAACGAAATAACTCAAATCAGTCAGCGCAACGTGGTCACACTCAAGCTGGACGTAGATCAGACCGCGGTCGCGGATCTCATACGGATCTTCCGGGTTAAACTGCAGCAGCACCTCGCTGGCACGCAGCGCCAGCTCCATCTGCCGCTCTTCCATCAGCGCCGACTTTAAGGTGTCCAGCAGCTTGCGCACCACTTCAGCGTTATCCGCTTCGTCCAGATCTTCGTTGTACAGCTCTGCCATTGGGCTGATGTTGCCCTTCAGCCAGACATCCAGCGTGTGATCGTCGAGGGTGTCGCCATTGAACGGGTTGATTAACCACATTTCACCATCAAGCCACTCGGCGCGCAGCAGCATCTGCGTCGGGAAGATGACCGGCACCAGCGGGATATCCAGGCGGTGCGCCACCCATAATAAAATGGCCCCCAGGGAGACAGCGCTACCCTGACGGTTTTTCAGTACCTGATCGAGCCACAGCGCATCGGAGAGCCGATACACGCCACGCGTATCGCAAAAGCCCCATTCGCCGTAGAACAGCTCAATCAGTTTCTCCAGTTGCCAGTCCTGCGGGCGCGCCTGATTAATCTCTTCACGCGCCAGACTCACCAGATTCTCCAGCTCGTCGTAGACGTATTGTGAAATAAAATCATCGCGGATCATCTCTGATACTTTGATCATTCCATCGCACAACGGCACTTTGTTAAATTCGAAATCGGCCAAGGACTCCATGACTTACCCCAGTAACGGTATTCTTGTGGTGGCGAGTTTAATGATGATGTACAGCACCACCAGCCCCAGCAGAAAGGCGATAAACCCCACCTGCTGGCTGCGCGGACGATGACGCCCCAGCGCAATAAAACCCAAAACGATGTAGATGATAACGCCAAACAGCTTTTCAGTCAGCCATGTACCGTTATCAGTAAATGGCAGATAACCCGTCACCCACATTAATCCTGCCCCCGACACAAAGAGAACGGTATCGATGCAGTGCGGCAGTACCCGCACCCAGCGGGCGTTGATCAGCTGATTATTGCTGTAACGCCACCAGTAACGCAGCGCGAAAAAACTGATGGTCAGGGTGACGGCGGCCAAATGCAAGGCGATCAGCACAGAGAAGCTATTCATGGCAGCTTGCCTGCGGTCAGGCGCTCATTCCCGCCATAATCACGACAGGTTTCAACCTGGTCAAAACCTGCCTGCAAAAAGAGCGTACGCACGGCTTCGCCCTGGGTCCAGCCGTGCTCCAGCAGCAGCCAGCCGCCGCAAACCAGATGGTGACGAGACTGAGTAATGATATAGCTGAGATCGGCCAGCCCCTGATCGGCGGCAACCAGCGCGCTGAGCGGCTCGAAACGCACATCCCCTTCGGCGAGATGGGGATCCGCTTCATCAATATAGGGCGGGTTACTGACGATCATTTCAAACTGCCGGTCGGCAAGCGCGGTGAACCAGCTGCTGTGCAGCACCGTCACATTTGGCAACGCCAGGCGCTCAAGATTGCGTTGGGCCAACGCCACCGCATCGGGCATGACATCTACCGCAGTGACCTGACAGTCCGGGCGTTCACTGGCCAGCGCCAGGGCAATGGCCCCGGTGCCGGTGCCTAAATCAAGAATGCGCGCAGGCGCAGCGGGCAATCTCGCCAGCGCCTGTTCCACCAGACACTCGGTGTCGGGACGGGGGATCAGGGTGGCTGCAGAGACATATAGCGGCAGCGACCAGAACTCACGCTCCCCCACCAGGTGTGCCACCGGCTCGCCGGTTTTACGACGGGCCAGGAGCGGTTCAAGCCGGGCTTGCTGGTCGGCGGTTAGCTCTGTTTCGCCAAAGGCGAGAATGTAAGTCCGTGCTTTCCCGGTCACATGCCCGAGCAGGATCTCCGCGTCGCGACGGGGGCTTTCGCCTCCCGCCAGCTCGCTTACCGCCTGCTGTAGCCAGTGCTGAAAATCCATTAATCCTGCTCTGCCAGCGCCGCCAGCTGATCGGCCTGGTACTCCTGCACGATAGGTTCAATCAGTGAATCCAGCTTGCCTTCCATGGTCTCATCCAGACGGTAGAGGGTCAGGTTGATACGGTGGTCGGTCACGCGGCCCTGCGGGAAGTTGTAGGTGCGGTTGCGATCGCTGCGATCGCCGCTGCCCAGCAGGTTGCGACGGGTCGACGCTTCGGCCTGCTGGCGTTTTGCCATTTCTGCTGCGTGAATACGCGCGCCCAGCACCGACAGCGCTTTGGCTTTGTTTTTGTGCTGGGAACGTTCGTCCTGACACTCCACCACAATGCCGGTTGGCAGGTGGGTAATACGGATCGCGGAATCGGTGGTGTTGACGTGCTGACCGCCCGCGCCGGAAGATCGGAAGGTATCGATACGCAGATCCGCCGGGTTGATGTCCGGCAGCTCGGCTTCCGGCAACTCAGGCATCACCGCCACGGTGCAGGCGGACGTGTGGATACGGCCCTGGGATTCGGTGGCCGGTACGCGCTGCACACGATGGCCGCCGGATTCAAACTTCAGGCGACCGTACACACCCTCGCCGCTGATTTTGGCGATCACTTCTTTATAACCGCCGTGCTCGCCTTCGTTGGCGCTCATGATCTCCACGCGCCAGCGGCGGGATTCGGCATAGCGGCTGTACATGCGGAACAGATCGCCGGCAAACAGGGCCGCCTCATCCCCGCCGGTTCCGGCGCGGACTTCGACAAAGGCGTTGCGCTCATCGTCCGGGTCTTTCGGCAGCAGCAGCACCTGCAGCTGTTGCTCCATCTCTTCCGCGCGAACTTTGGCTTCCTGCAACTCTTCCTGCGCCATCTCACGCATTTCCGGGTCATCGAGCATCATCTGCGCGGTTTCGATATCTTCCTGAACCTGTTGCCAGTCGGTAAAGCAGCGTGAAACATCGCTTAATTGAGCATACTCGCGCGACAGGGCGCGAAAACGTTCCTGGTCGGCAATGGTTGCGGCATCGCCGAGCAGCGCCTGAACTTCTTCATGGCGCTCGTGCAATGCTTCCAGTTTGGCGACGATAGAGGGCTTCATAGGCGTAAGTGCACCTTATAATAATAAAATGGGTATGGCGCGCTATTCCAGCCCGAGGCTGTCGCGCAGAATGTTCAGGCGTTCGTCGTCCCCGTTACGGGCGGCCTGTTGAAGTGATTTGGTTGGGGCATGGATCAGGCGATTGGTCAGTTTCCATGCCAGTTCCTGCATGATGACCTGCGGATCGCCGCCCTGTTCGAGGGCCGCCATCGCTTTGGCAGTCAATTCATTACGGACCTGTTCCGCCTGACCGCGGTACTCGCGAATGGTCTCGCTGACGCTTTGCGCGCGCAGCCAGGCCATAAATTCGCTGGTTTCCTGCTCAACAATGGTCTCGGCCTGCACCGCTGCCGCTTTACGCTGGGCAAGGTTGTGCGAAATGATGCTCTGCAGATCGTCCACGCTGTACAGATAGGCGTTCGCCAGTTTGCCGACGTCAGGCTCGACATCGCGCGGAACGGCAATGTCTACCAGCAGCATCGGCTGATTACGGCGGGATTTCAGGGCGCGCTCCACCATGCCTTTACCGATGATCGGCAGCGGGCTGGCAGTGGAACTGATAATGATATCCGCCTCGTGCAGACGGGCGTCGATGTCGCTCAGGGCGATCACCTCCGCACCGACTTCATCCGCCAGCGTCTGGGCGCGTTCGCGGGTACGGTTGGCGATAATCATCTTCTTCACTTTGTGCTCGCGCAGATGGCGTGCGACCAGCTCGATGGTTTCGCCCGCGCCCACCAGCAACACAGAGACCGTGGAGAGGGATTCGAAAATTTGTCGCGCCAGGGTACAGGCAGCGAAAGCAACCGAAACGGCACTGGCGCCAATGTCGGTTTCGGTTCGCACTCGCTTGGCGACAGAGAAGGATTTCTGGAACATGCGTTCCAGCTCGCTGGCCTTGAGGTGGCCTTTCTGCGAATCGGCAAAAGCTTTTTTAACCTGCCCGAGGATCTGCGGCTCGCCCAGTACCAGCGAGTCAAGACCGCTGGCCACGCGCATCAAATGGCTGACCGCATCGTTATCCTGATGCCAGTAGAGGCTGTTGCGCAGCTCTTCTTCGTTCAGATTGTGGTACTCGCATAACCAGCGAATCAGCGCTTCGTGCAGGTTGTCCTGCTCTTCAACGCTGAGATAAAGCTCAGTACGGTTGCACGTTGACAACACCACGCCCCCCTGCACCATCGGCTGGGCAAGCAGACTTTCCAGCGCCTGGTCGAGCGTATCCGGCGCAAACGTCACACGTTCTCGCAGTGAAACCGGGGCTGTTTTGTGATTAATACCGAGTGCTAAAAGGGTCATATGAGCGGGAGTAGTACCAGCGTTAATAAGGTTAGCAGGCCGCATCATACAGGATGCGCGAGATCAATAAAAGAGACTGCCCCCTTTCGGAGTAATAGGTTATCAGTTCATATTCACCAAAAAAGTTCGTTATGCCGCCAACGCATCTGCAACATGAAGTATGAAGGTTAATTCTATGATTTAGGATAACTTGAGCGTAG
Source organism: Leclercia sp. LSNIH3 (assembly GCF_002935105.1). Classification (NCBI taxonomy): domain Bacteria; kingdom Pseudomonadati; phylum Pseudomonadota; class Gammaproteobacteria; order Enterobacterales; family Enterobacteriaceae; genus Leclercia; species Leclercia sp. LSNIH3. Next base: position 4,413,855 of record NZ_CP026387.1, on the reverse strand, counting down.
ACGCTGCGGCATACGGGCGCTAGCATTAAGAACTATAACTGCCACGTATCTCAAGGATTTGTCATCATTATGACCAGACTGATTCGCCTGCTGCCCCTGGCCGCGCTGGTGCTGACCGCATGTTCCATTACACCGCCTAAAGGACCGGGCAAAAGCCCGGATTCGCCACAGTGGCGCCAGCACCAGCAAGCGGTGCGTGCGTTAAACCAGTATCAAACCCGCGGCGCCTTTGCTTATCTGTCGGATCAGCAGAAAGTGTATGCCCGTTTCTTCTGGCAGCAGACCGGCCAGGATCGCTATCGCCTGCTGCTGCTGAACCCGCTGGGCAGCACCGAAATGGAGCTGATTGCCCAGCCGGGCAGCGCACAGGTCACCGACAATAAAGGGCAGAAATATACCGGTACCGATGCCGAAGAGATGATCGGCAAGCTGACCGGGATGCCTATTCCTATTACCAGCCTGCGCCAGTGGATCCTCGGCCTGCCGGGCGACGCCACCGACTATAAACTCGATGACCAGTATCGCCTGAGCGAAGTGAACTACAGCCAGAACGGTAAAAGCTGGAAAGTGGTGTACGGCGGTTACGACAGCAACAGCAAACCGGCCCTGCCGTCCAGTCTGGAGCTGACCGAGGGCAGCCAGCGCATCAAGCTGAAGATGGATAACTGGATTGTCAAATGATGACCCACTGGCCTTCGCCCGCAAAACTGAACCTTTTTTTATACATTACCGGACAGCGTGCTGACGGGTATCACACCCTACAGACGCTGTTTCAGTTTGTAGACTACGGCGACACCATTTCCATCGAACTGCGTCAGGACGGGCAGATCCGCCTGTTGACCCCGGTGGACGGCGTGGCCGACGAAGATAACCTGATCGTGCGCGCCGCCCGCCTGCTGATGCGCGCCGGGCAAGAGTCCGGTCGTCTGCCCGCGGGCAGCGGTGCGGATATCAGCGTCGATAAACGCCTGCCGATGGGCGGCGGACTCGGCGGTGGATCCTCTAACGCCGCTACCGTGCTGGTGGTGCTCAACCACCTGTGGGGCTGTGGCCTGTCGGTGGATGAACTGGCCGCGCTCGGGCTAACACTCGGTGCCGACGTGCCGGTGTTTGTTCGCGGACACGCGGCCTTTGCTGAAGGCGTGGGCGAGATCCTCTCTCCGGCAGAACCCGCAGAAAAATGGTACCTGGTGGCCCACCCCGACGTGAGCATTCCGACCCCGGTTATCTTTAAAGATCCAGACCTTCCGCGCGATACCCCAATAAGGTCAATAGAAACGTTATTAAACTGTGAATTCAGCAACGATTGCGAGGATATCGCAAGAAAACGTTTTCGCGAGGTTGATGAAGCGCTTTCCTGGCTGTTAGAATACGCGCCGTCGCGCCTGACTGGCACAGGGGCCTGTGTCTTTGCTGAATTTGATACGGAATCCGCTGCACGTCAGGTGCTCGAGCTGGCTCCAGAGTGGCTGCATGGTTTCGTAGCGCGTGGTATGAATGTCTCCCCGCTGCAGCAGGCCATTCTGGCGCAACCTGAGTTTCGGTGACAACGTCACCCTGTTCCAGACGTTGCATCGCGCTCTTTAATACACCGCCTGGATAGCATTCGCCTGGCCCGCACAGTTTACGGCGAACTATCCACCACTGGACGCATGCCTGAGGTTCTTCTCGTGCCTGATATGAAGCTTTTTGCTGGTAACGCCACCCCGGAACTAGCACAACGTATTGCCAACCGCCTGTACACTTCTCTTGGCGACGCCGCCGTAGGTCGCTTTAGCGATGGCGAAGTCAGCGTACAAATTAACGAAAATGTACGCGGTGGTGATATTTTCATCATCCAGTCCACCTGTGCTCCAACGAACGACAACCTGATGGAATTGGTTGTTATGGTCGATGCCCTGCGCCGTGCTTCCGCTGGCCGTATCACTGCTGTTATTCCTTACTTTGGTTATGCCCGTCAGGACCGCCGCGTCCGTTCCGCACGTGTACCTATTACCGCTAAAGTTGTCGCTGATTTCCTCTCCAGTGTTGGCGTTGACCGCGTTCTGACGGTTGACCTGCATGCCGAGCAGATCCAGGGCTTCTTCGACGTTCCGGTTGATAACGTATTTGGTAGCCCAATCCTGCTGGAAGATATGCTGCAGCTGAACCTGGACAACCCGATTGTGGTTTCCCCGGACATCGGCGGCGTGGTTCGCGCACGTGCTATCGCTAAACTGCTCAACGATACCGACATGGCGATCATCGACAAACGTCGTCCACGCGCTAACGTTTCTCAGGTGATGCACATCATCGGTGACGTCGCTGGCCGTGACTGCGTGCTGGTTGACGACATGATCGACACCGGCGGCACTCTGTGCAAAGCCGCCGAAGCGCTGAAAGAGCGTGGTGCAAAACGCGTATTCGCTTACGCGACTCACCCGATCTTCTCCGGCAATGCCGTGAACAACCTGCGCAACTCCGTCATTGATGAAGTTGTGGTGTGTGACACCATCCCGCTGAGCGACGAAATCAAAGCGCTGCCAAACGTGCGTACTTTGACCCTGTCCGGGATGCTGGCCGAAGCGATTCGTCGTATCAGCAACGAAGAATCGATCTCTGCAATGTTCGAACACTAATCGGACGCAGTCTGAAAACCCGCTACGGCGGGTTTTTTTGTCTGTGGTATTCATTTGTATGATTAATGCCTCCTTCACCTGCCATTGATATGACAGATGATGCGCAACTGGATAATGATTGTGAAAAACGCTTCCTCTCATGTTCTTCCCTTCCGCGCCCTCATCGACGCCTGCTGGAAAGAGAAATACACCCTGTCACGCTTTACCCGTGACCTTATCGCCGGGATCACCGTCGGTATCATTGCCATTCCGTTGGCAATGGCGCTGGCGATTGGCAGCGGCGTGGCACCGCAGTACGGCCTGTATACGGCAGCCGTCGCCGGGATTGTGATTGCCCTGACCGGAGGGTCGCGTTTCAGCGTCTCCGGGCCGACCGCAGCCTTTGTGGTGATCCTCTATCCGGTATCCCAGCAGTTCGGCCTCGCCGGGCTGCTGGTGGCGACCCTGATGTCCGGGGTATTTTTGATTCTGTTCGGCCTGGCGCGCTTTGGCAGGCTGATTGAGTACATTCCGCTTTCCGTGACCCTGGGCTTTACCTCCGGGATCGGCATCACCATCGGCACCATGCAGATTAAGGATTTCCTCGGCCTGCAGATGGCCCATGTGCCAGAGCACTACCTGCAAAAAGTGGGTGCGCTGGCGATGGCGCTGCCGACGACAAACCTGGGCGATGCGGCGATTGGCGTGGTGACGCTGGGGACACTGATCCTCTGGCCGCGCCTGGGCATTCGCCTGCCCGGCCATCTGCCTGCTCTGCTGCTGGGCTGTGCGGTGATGGGCGTGGTGAACCTGCTGGGCGGCCACGTGGCCACTATCGGCTCGCAATTCCACTATGTCCTGGCGGATGGTTCCCAGGGGAACGGTATCCCGCAGCTTCTGCCGCAGCTGGTACTGCCCTGGAATCTGCCCGGATCCAGCTTCACCTTAAGCTGGGATTCCCTGCGCGCCCTTCTGCCCGCCGCCTTTTCAATGGCAATGCTGGGGGCGATTGAGTCGTTGCTCTGCGCGGTGGTGCTGGACGGCATGACCGGCACCAAACACAAAGCCAACAGCGAGCTGGTCGGTCAGGGGCTGGGGAATATTATCGCGCCGTTCTTCGGCGGGATCACGGCGACCGCAGCCATTGCCCGCTCGGCGGCGAACGTACGCGCCGGGGCAACCTCCCCGGTCTCGGCGGTGATCCACTCGGTACTGGTGATCCTCGCCCTGCTGGTGCTGGCTCCCCTGCTCTCATGGTTACCGCTGTCGGCCATGGCGGCCCTGCTGCTGATGGTGGCGTGGAACATGAGTGAGGCGCACAAAGTGGTGAACCTGCTGCGCCGCGCACCGAAGGACGACATCATCGTGATGCTGATCTGCATGTCGCTGACCGTGTTGTTTGACATGGTGATCGCGATAAGCGTCGGGATTGTGCTGGCCTCGCTGCTGTTTATGCGCCGTATCGCCCGCATGACCCGTCTGGCAGCGGTTAACGTCACGGTTCCGGACGATGTGCTGGTGCTGCGGGTGATCGGCCCCCTGTTCTTTGCCGCCGCCGAAGGCCTGTTCAGCGATCTGGAGTCGCGCATTACGGGTAAGCGGATTGTGGTGCTGAAATGGGATGCAGTGCCGGTGCTGGATGCGGGCGGGCTGGACGCCTTCCAGCGCTTTGTGCAACGCCTGCCGGAAGGCTGTGAACTGCGGGTGAGTAATCTCGAGTTCCAGCCCCTGCGCACCATGGCGCGCGCAGGAGTGCAACCTATTGCCGGTCGTCTGGCCTTCTATCCGAACCGCGAGGCCGCGTTAGCGGATTTGTGACATCCGCCGCTGCATCATGATACTTATCGCCTGCTGGAGCCATGCAAGGACAGCAGGCGTCATCCAGGTCCCTTTCATCAGATGCGGCTCCTGCTGCATCGCCTGACGAAATTTCTGCTGCGTCACGGGGTTGGTTCCCGCATAAGACTGGAACAGTTCCAGCCAGTTCTCGGCCAGCTGTTGCGCGGCGTCAGAGGCGGGTTCCAGCGCTTCTGACTCGGCCCGGTGCAGCTTCGCCACCAGCGGTGGCCACTCCATCATGCGATCAAAATAGTGCGCCCGGGTAAACGCCATCTCCTCCGGTGAGAGGTAGTTTTGCCAGATGGCGAGTTTTGATTCCGCAAATGCCTGGGTTATGTAATCCATTATCTCTGTCGTGATACCCGTTTGCTCGCGCATCTGCGCCTCGACGTTGTGCATCTCGTTGAGACGGGTCAGAAACGCCGGTTTGCCCGCCGTGTCCTGCTCAAGGCGCACCATCCAGCGCGTGGCCAGATCCTGCGCCCTGGGATCAGAGACCTCAACATTGTTCTTCAGCAGGGTTTTCACCTCCACTACCAGAGCGGCCCAGATCTCTGCCAATGCCTCTTTGTGCATTGCAAAGGGCAACTGCTGTAACTCTTCTTTACTAAACCAGCGATCGTACATGTTCATTAACTCCAGAGTCTGTAGCCAGGACTCCAGATCGAGATCCTCACGGGTATCAAGCCCGGTGCGTAAATCAACAAGCCTGTCGCGTAGCGTGGTAATGCTGCGCACCTGCTTATCCAGCAGACGGATTTGCGCGTCGAGCAGTTCCGATAACGTGAGGGAATCTTTTTCCAGAAAATCCCGGATTTCAGCAAGTTCCAGCCCTGCCTTTGCCAGCGCCTGAATCATATGCAGGCGTTGAACATCGGCCAGATTATAGAGCCGGTACCCTGCCGCGCTTCTGGCAGAAGGCAGCAACAATCCTGTTTGCTCATAGTGGTGCAAGGTGCGCACGGTGATCCCGGCACGTTTTGCCAGTTCTCCGACCTGAATTAACATAACGGCTCCTTCTTATACCAGTGGCGTCACTCTGGGGCCTTACGTTACGTGAGGGTCAATACGTGATGCAAAAAAAACGACTCCAGAAGGAGCCGTTTCGGTGTTCATTGGTGAGCACTTTAGCTGTGCTTATGCTGATCGCGACGGCAGCGCTTGTCGTAGTGGCGCACCCACCAGTATTTGTCGCAAACCTGCTCGTGACCGCTGACGCGAGCACCCGCCAGCCACAATACGGCACCCAGGAAGATGCTCAGGACCGCGCCATGCGCAAAGTATTGCGGCAGGTCAAGTTGCGGCAGCTGGTTTAAAATGGAATACCCGACGCCAACCACCATAACCATCAATCCCAACCCCATTAGCACGTTACCGAGTAACGAAGCGTTTCTGCGTTTCATGTGTCACCTCCGTAGCTTTGGGTTGCAGGGGAATAATCTCCCTAATCCTTGTGTGTAAAGTATAGACACCACCCCTGGGCCTGATTGCGTGAGGGATCACATTTACGCACATCCGGGCAACAAAACTTTACAAATAAACCCTTGAGTTGCATGAAATTCTAATTGTTCAAACCGGGTACTATTCAGGTTCTACGTAACGGCGTGCAGAATTTTGTCAAGCGACGCGGCAGACAGTACACTACGCGCCAGACTTAGCACTTTCAGGAACAAAAACGTGACGATTAAACTGATTGTCGGCCTGGCCAACCCCGGCGCGGAATATGCGGCTACCCGCCACAACGCGGGCGCCTGGTATGTTGATCTGCTGGCCGAACGGTTGCGCGCTCCCCTGCGCGAAGAAGCGAAATTCTTCGGGTATACCTCTCGCGTAAACCTGGCCGGAGCGGATGTGCGTCTGCTGGTGCCGACCACGTTTATGAATTTAAGCGGCAAAGCCGTGGCCGCGCTGGCGACCTTCTACCGTATCAACCCGGATGAGATCCTGGTTGCGCATGACGAACTGGATCTTCCTCCGGGTGTCGCAAAATTCAAACTCGGCGGCGGTCACGGTGGGCATAACGGTCTAAAAGACATCATCAGCAAACTGGGCAATAACCCTAATTTTCACCGTTTGCGCATCGGTATTGGTCATCCGGGCGATAAAAACAAAGTTGTTGGCTTTGTACTCGGTAAGCCTCCGGTTTCCGAACAGAAACTGATCGACGAAGCGGTAGACGAAGCGGCGCGTTGCACCGAAATCTGGCTGCAGGATGGCTTAACCAAAGCCACCAACCGTTTGCACGCTTTTAAAGCGCAATAACCGGGGCGCGGCGCCTTTTTTGCCCCGCACGCTGCGGGTTACGTGTATAATAGGCGTAGTTATTTACTTTTCTTCGACTCGTTAATGTTAACGTGTTGAATATCAAGACATTAAGGTGATTCAGAAATGGGATTCAAATGCGGTATCGTTGGTCTGCCTAACGTTGGCAAATCCACCCTGTTTAACGCGCTGACTAAAGCGGGCATCGAAGCGGCTAACTTCCCGTTCTGCACCATCGAGCCAAACACCGGTGTCGTGCCAATGCCCGATCCGCGTCTGGACCAGCTCGCGGAGATCGTTAAGCCGCAGCGTATTCTGCCAACCACCATGGAGTTCGTGGACATTGCAGGCCTGGTGAAAGGCGCGTCCAAAGGCGAAGGCCTGGGCAACCAGTTCCTGACCAACATCCGTGAAACCGAAGCCATTGGCCACGTTGTCCGTTGCTTTGAAAACGACAATATCATCCACGTGAACAACAAAGTGGATCCAGCTGACGATATCGAAGTCATCAACACCGAACTGGCCCTGTCTGACCTCGACACGTGCGAGCGCGCCCTGCATCGCGTGCAGAAGAAAGCCAAAGGTGGCGACAAAGACGCGAAAGCAGAACAGGCCGCGCTGGAAAAATGCCTGCCACAGCTGGAAAACGCCGGCATGCTGCGCGCGCTGAAAAACCTGACGGAAGAAGACAAAGCGGCGATCAAATACCTGAGCTTCCTGACCCTGAAGCCAACCATGTACATTGCTAACGTCAACGAAGACGGTTTTGAAAACAACCCATACCTCGACAAAGTGCGCGAAATCGCGGCAGCCGAAGGCTCTGTGGTGGTAGCGGTCTGTGCCGCGGTAGAATCCGATATCGCCGAGCTGGACGATGCCGACCGTGAAGAGTTCATGGCCGAGCTGGGCCTGGAAGAGCCAGGTCTGAACCGCGTGATCCGCGCCGGTTATGAACTGCTGAACCTGCAAACCTACTTCACCGCTGGCGTGAAAGAAGTGCGTGCCTGGACTATCCCTGTAGGCGCAACCGCTCCACAGGCAGCGGGTAAAATCCACACCGATTTCGAGAAAGGCTTTATTCGTGCGCAGACTATCGCGTTTGAAGACTTCATCACCTACAAAGGTGAGCAAGGCGCGAAAGAAGCGGGCAAGATGCGTGCAGAAGGGAAAGATTACATCGTTAAAGATGGCGATGTAATGAACTTCCTGTTCAACGTTTAAGGTTTAGCTACCTGAAAAAAATCCACGCCGATGCGTGGATTTTTTTTGATAAAAGGAAAGCCCCTTATTCCTTTTCTGCTAAAAACACTTCTGCGCCAAATGCAGGCAGCGGATAGTGATCCCCCTGCAGCACATCGCCATTGAGTAAGGGTTTCAGCGTCCGGCTTTCTTCTGCCAAATCAAGCGTGACGGCTTGTTTGCCATAGTTCTGTACAAAGATATATGCCTGCCCTTCGCTCTGCCTTGCCGTTGCAACCACACCTTTTGGCAGGGGCATCGATGTAGAGGCGGTAATGCTATTTTCATCAGCAACCATCCGGTAAAAATCGTGCAGAAAATCCCCATCGGTTCTTGCTGCAAGGTAATACGCCTGCCCATTTCCCCAGGTGTTACGGGTTACTGCTGGCCGGCCCGCGTAAAAATCCTGTTGGTAGACGCCCAGGACTTCTGCCGTTTCCGCATGAATAAGATCGCAAAGCTCCCGACATTCATACTCGCGTCCCGGACTGTGCCAGGTTGATGACGTCATGCTGATTTGATTCGTTTCGCCGTCATACAGACCGTCGATCTCTTCCGACCAGATACCCAATACGTCGCGTAAAGGCCCCGGGAAACCAGTTGTGAAGCACAGATCATCCGTATTAACGATACCTGTCCAGTAGGTCGCAATAAACACCCCGCCAGCCGCCACGAACTGATTAACGCGTTCGGCAAAGGCTTCATTCACCATATAGAGCATCGGGGCGACGATTACCCGGTATGCGCTGAGGTCGGACTGTTGGCAAACAATATCCACCGGGATACTCTGCTGCCACAGCGCCTGGTAGTGCTGCTGCACCGTCTCTTCAAAGTGGATACCACAGTTACGTGGCCCGGCGGCGTCGTTGACCGCCCAGCGATTATCCCAGTCATAGACCATCGCCACCTCAGCCCGATAATCCCCGCCTGCTACCGGTGCCAGTTTCTCAAGCGCAGCGCCAACCTGCTTGATATCTCGCCCGACGCGGGTATTGAGATGGCCGACGTGATCTACCACCGCACCGTGTAATTTTTCGACCGAACCCCGGCTTTTACGCCACTGAAAATATTGTACCGAGTCAGAACCGTGGGCAATCGCCTGCATTGCCGACAGCAGATGCATCCCCGGTCTTTTGAGTTTGCTGACTGCCTGCCAGTTGGTGGTCCCGGGAGTGGACTCCATCAACAGAAACGGCAATCCGGGCTTCAGGCTTCGCATCAGATCAAACGTGAAGGCCGTGTAAGAGGCGATATTTTCCTGTTGTTGAGTTTTATGCCACTCCGGATAGCTGTCCCATGAGATGAAATCGACCTCCTGCGCCAGGCGCCAGTAATCGTAATCATTAAATACACCGTGAAAATTAGTGGTGGCAGGCATAGTGGGATTGAAGGCTTTCACCGTCTGAATTTCATGACGGCAAAACAGCGCAACCTGCTCACTCATAAAGCGTCGCCAGTCGATATTCAGTCCATGGACCGACTGTTCACCCAGTGGCCCCGGCGAATGAATCTGGCTCCAGCTCGAATATTCGTGGCTCCAGAATGCACCCCACCAGCGCTGATTCAGGTTCTCTAACGTCTGATACTTCTGTTTCAGCCAGTCGCGGAATGCCTGCTGGCAAATATCACAGTGGCAGTCACCGCCATACTCGTTTGAAATATGCCAGGCCAACACTGCCGGGTGATGCGCATAACGTTTCGCCAGTTGCTTATTAATATTTCCGGTCAGTCGTAAATATTCAGGAGATGAAACACAGTGATTATGTCGCTCCCCATGCAGATTTTTCGTCAAATCTTTATTGGTCCGTAATACCTCTGGGTATTTTTCTGAAACCCAGGCCGGTCTTGCACCGCTCGGTGTCGCCAGGAAGACATAAATCCCACTGGCGTAGAGGGTATCCAGAACGCTATCCAGCCAGCCAAACTGATATTCACCTTCTGCGGGTTCAAGTTTAGACCAGCTAAATATCCCTACCGACATCACGTTGCATTTTGTCTCTTTCATCATCGCGATATCCTTCTCAAGAATATCGGGCTGACTGAGCCACTGGTCCGGATTATAATCGGCACCGTGCAATAAATTGAGGTCCGTAAATAATTTGCTCATATTTTTCTTCCTTATGCTAAGGACGCTCTCTCCTGAGAAAGATCAACGGCTTTTCCTTTTCTGCTCCTGAGCGAAAATACCGAGAACAGCGTAAACAGCCCTGAAACAGCGCCAAGAATGATATAGGTATTAGCAAACCCAATGGTGTCGTATAAATGCCCCACCACCGGGGAATAGACTGTCGTCGCAATGGATGCTGCAAACAGCACCAGTAAATAGATTGTGGATGACAATTTATGGTCAAAATTCTGGGCAATAAACTTAAAGACGGAGATCAGGATTAAGGGTTTTTCAATGGCGTGCATCATCTTCACTGCCGCAATCCATACCGGACCCAGCGGAACCGCAGATCCCAGAATACGCACCGACATGATCGTCCCGGCTATGACCAGCGCCCATTTCGCCCCGACGCGATTGACAAACCACGGCATCAGCCCAAGGAATAAAGTTTCGCCACACACCTGAATGGATGCCAGAGTGCCGTACCATTTATTCCCTTCGTCAACGCTCGGGAACTGTAAAGAGAAGTACTGCGCAAACTGTTGGTCGTAGGTATCATAGATTTGGGTAACAAACAGCGTAAAAATAATCAGCATCCAGAACTGCTTGTCTTTCATTAATTCAAAAACATGCCCCGCTTTCAATGACGAGGTCATCTTCTCTTCTTCCAGTGTGACTGTGATTTTCGTCAGCATAAAGCAGACAGCCGCTAAGACAATGGCAATACTGGCCAGCCAGAAAGAGAGATTGGGATTATCGTTAATATTACGCCCGACAATATAGGCCGCAGCCGCCCATCCCAAAGAGCCCCACATTCTCACACGTCCATATTCGAAAGCGTAGCGGCGGGATATTTTGTCAATATACGAGTCAATGACTCCACACCCGGAGTTAAAAATAACCCCAAGATAAATGCCGCCCAGAATCGCGCCCAACCAGAAGGAGCTGACGAGCAGGGGCGCATAAATATAGATAAAAAACGGCCCGACCGGCAGCAGCAAAGCAATAATAAAAAAAATCAGCGATTTTTTTGTGCCAAATTTATCTGATATAAAGCCAAAAAATGGCTGCATGGTCAGCGCAATAAAGGCATTTATTGCATACAACCACCCCGTTTGGGTGGCGCTAATGCCTAAATGCTGAGTCGTCCAGATGACAAAAAAAGCCATCGTCGACGACCAGGCAAACAGATAGAGAAAATCGAAAATGCTTAAAAGGACATAGTTCCTTTTACCGGTAACCATATTTTTCTTCCTCAAGAAGGAACAGGGTCGGTGCTTCACTGAGGGCTCAGTGAGTCGCGTTCTTTTGGATCATGCCTGGGACGATATGCACCCGATTGCTGATGATGTGAAAATGTATGACGTTCACATCAACGTGTTACATACAATACCTGACAAAAGACGCGAACAACTCTCCTTGATGAAAAGTGCAATCAACATCACAGAACGTAATTTTAAAAGCAGAAAAAGGTGAGCAAGATCGCCAAATTTCGCCATGTGAAGGTATGACATTTTGATATAATTTCGCTCACGCCACCGATGACAGGCGTTTTTTCAGCCACGCAAAAAGAAAGGATTGAGGGTGAACAAGAACAGAAATGCGACCCTGGAAGATGTGGCGCGTCAGGCCGGTGTCTCCTACCAGACCGTTTCCCGGGTACTCAATAAATCGGTGAACGTTGCCGAAAAAACGCGTCTTCGTGTCGAGCAGGCGATTGAAGATTTGCGCTACGTTCCTAACCGTCTGGCGCAACAGCTGGTCGGTAAACGCACCCAGACGCTGGGGTTAGTGACCACCTCCCTCGCACTGCATGCGCCGTCGCAAATCGCCGCCTCCGTGAAAAAGCACGCCCGTGAGGCGGGTTACCAGGTCCTGATTTCGATGATTGATGAAGCTGACCCTACGGCCATACAGCAATCGATTAACGATTTTAAATCCCAGTTTATTGAAAAAATCCTGATTAACGTCCCGCTGGAAACCCCTCCTGCCAGAAAGCTGGCTGAACAGAATAACGACGTCACCTGTCTTTTTCTCGACGTTGCCCCGGACAGCGGTGTGTTTCATGTCATCTTTGATCCGGCAAACGGTACCCGGGAGAGCGTTAAACGCTTATGCGAACTGGGGCATAACAGCATCGTACTGATGCCGGGTCCTCAGCACTCTGTCTCGGCAAAGCTGCGTCTGGAAAACTGGATAAGCAGCCTGGCGACATTTGGCAAAACGCCCGCAGCCGTTATTTTTGGTACCTGGGATGCTCAAAGCGGCCACGATGGCGCGCGGCAGCTTATCGAAAATGAGATCGAATTCAGCGCTCTGCTGGTGGGTAACGACCAGATGGCGCTGGGCGCTTTGAGTGCGCTCAATAAGGCGCAGATAGAGGTACCCCATCAGGTTTCCATTATCGGCTACGATGACAGTTACGAAAGCGCCTTTTTCATCCCTTCCCTTACCACTGTGCGCCTCGATTTAGACGCCCAGGGTAAAGAAGCGGTGGCCAGAGTGCTCGCGGCGACTCCGGAAAGCATACCTGACAGCAGCATTTTGCCCGCTGAATTTATTTTACGTGATTCGATTGCGACGAACTGACAGAGATAAAAAAGCCGCGCGAGCGGGCTACTCAGCCTTAATGACTCTCCGCGCTGGCTGAGAAAACCCCCTCCGGTACGCCGCAGGCGTGGTCGATAGCTGATTTCTGAAGTGATGACGCATCGTCGCCACGCTGCCAAATCCTACTTCCTCCGCAATGCGCTCCAGCGACAGCTGGCTGTTCTCCAGCAGATCCTGGCTGCGACTCAGGCGGGCCTTCAACAACCACTGGGCAGGGGTTTTACCGGTCGTCGCTGCAAAACGGCGCAGAAAAGTGCGTGGACTCATCCCGACAAACTTCGCCAGTGAATCAACGCTGTGCGGGGCGGCAAGGTTTTCAAGCAAATAATCAAACAGCGCGCCAAGCCGATGGCCTTCGTAGGCGACGGGCACTGCCTGCTGGATAAACTGGGCCTGACCCCCATCGCGATGCGGGGACACGACCAGCCGACGCGCCACCTGGTTGGCCGCTACGCTACCATAATCCCGTCGCACCAGGTGCAGGCACAGGTCGATCCCCGCCGCGCTTCCGGCCGAGGTGAGCACATCACCGTTATCGATATACAACACATCCGGCGTCACCTGAATGGCAGGATAACGCTGTTGCAGCACGTCAGTGTACCGCCAGTGGGTCGTGGCCTGCCGGTTGTTGAGCAACCCTGCGGCGGCCAGCACAAAGACGCCAGAGCAGATAGAGAGGATCCGCGCCCCACGCGCATGGGCGGCAACCAACTGCTCGCACAGTGCGGCGGGGACCGGGACATCCGCGCCCCGCCAGCCGGGGACGATAATGGTCCCGGCTTCCGCCAGCAGCTCCAGCCCGCCGTCAACCACCAGCCGGATGCCGCCCGTGGCGCGCAATGCCCCCGGTTCGACCCCCGCCACTGCAAAGCGATACCAGTTATCCCCCATTTCAGGGCGTGCAAGGCCGAAAATTTCCACGGCAATGCCGAATTCAAACGTGCATAAGCCGTCATAGGCCAGAGCCACAACCAGAGGATTGTTCATTACCGCACTCAGGGTATTTTTGTCAGGATCCTGATGGTATATGGCATTTCTGCCTGCTGTCAAAACAGCGCGGCAATCGTAAAGTGATGGCTCAACTCAGGAGGACATGATGAGCTATGTAACTGATTACCCTGCTGCGTCAGCAGAAAACGCGGCGAAGCATTTTTTACAACGACTGAGTGTGGAAACGGATTGCGATGATGTCCATACCGCGCTCAAAGAGGGTGATGTCGATTTTGTATTGCTGCATGTGGTGGGTACTCCGGAGGCGTTTGCTCGCCGTCATATTCCGGGGGCGCTGCATCTGCGACATCGTGATATGACCGCGCAAAGCATGGCGGAATGGCCAGCCGATACCCTGTTTGTGGTCTATTGCGCTGGGCCGCACTGCAACGGCGCCGATCGCGCGGCGCTGAAGCTGGCACAACTGGGCCGCCCGGTGAAGATCATGATTGGGGGTCTGACCGGATGGGCCGACGAAGGTTTTGCGTTTAACGCCGCATAACGCCCCGGGTCGGCCCTCCACCCTTACCTGCCTGTTGCCGGATAGATGGTCTGTTCCGGCAACACCCGGCGATCAAAACGTCTGAAGGCATAGTACAGCGCCGCCGTGCAGAACCAGCCGATGATCCACGACACATCGTTGTCGGCAAAAATCCAGGTCAGCGAACCGTGGTAGAGCGGGTTCTCGATAAATGGCAACTGGATCAGTACGCCCACGGCATACACGCTGATACCAAACATATTCCAGTATCCATAACGTTGGCGGGGATCGAACAGCGCCGGAATATCTACCGCTTTACGGGAAATAATGAAGTAGTCGGTCAGGCTGATGGCACTCCAGGGTACAAAGAACGCCAGCAGTAACAGCAGGAAATGGGTGAAGTGTTTCAGGAATGCGGGTTCACTGAGCAGTGCAATCACGCAGGAGATGGTCACCATCAGCACCACAAAGATCACCCGGCTTCTCTGGCTCAACGTGGTCTGGTTGCGAAAACCGGACACGATGGTCGTCAGTGACATAAAGCTGCCGTAGGCGTTCAGGGTAGTAAAGGTGATTTTGCCGAAGCAGATGGCAAAGTAGATCACCATCGCCATTGCTTCACTTTTACCCAACCCGACGATATAGCTCACCTCATGTCCCTTAAAAGCGCTCCCGGCAATCGCCGCGGTGATCACTCCCAGCGTCATCGACGCCTGGGTGCCCAGCACCGTACCGCTAAAGACCGAGAAGAAGGTTTTCACGCCCGAGACGTTGCGCGGCAGATAGCGTGAGTAGTCCGACACATAGGGGCAAAAGGCGATCTGCCATGAAGAAGAGAGCGACACCGCCAGCAAGAACATCGGCATCGAGAAGTGATTATTCTGCGCAATCGCCCCCAGGTCGCTGGACATCAGCAGCGCGATAAACAGATAGACAAACGCCAGCACCCCTACCACGCTCGCCACTTTGCCGAGCTTGTGGATCACGCGATATCCCAGCACCGCAATCACGATAATAATCGCGCTGAACAGGATCATCCCCGCGACGTTCGACACCGAGAGTAATTTCGCCATCGCCTGTCCGGCCAGCACCGTGCCGCTGGCTGAGAAGCCAACGTACATCACGCATACCAGCACCAGCGGGATCACCGCGCCCAGGACGCCAAACTGCGCGCGGCTGATGATCATCTGCGGCAGGCCCAGACGTGGCCCCTGCAGGGCATGGAACGACATCACCACCGCGCCGAGTATCTGTCCCACCAGCAGGCCAATAATAGACCACACCACATCGCCGCCCAGCACCACCGCCAGCGCCCCGGTCACAATGGCCGTAATCTGCAGGTTACCGCCAAACCACAGCGTAAACTGACTGAAGGGATGACCGTGGCGTTCATTATCCGGGATGTAATCAATGGAGCGCGTTTCCGATAACCGCGTCCCGTTTTTCTTAGACTGCTCTTCTGAAGACGAAAAAGACGACATAGTTTTCTCTCTGAATGGATGATTAATGACCGCCAGACACCCAGCATGCGTCAGGGCAACGCCACATGACAGATCATGTATATACAACCATTGACATCTGCCCACACGAATCTGATGATGGATTTGTGAACTGAACTGTGAATAATTTGTAATTGTTTTGAAAATTATCTGTAGCGAAGATAGATCATTAACCCCCAATATCAGGGTGAAACGGATATGATTACGCCCTTCACGCTCGCTTCCCTGCCGGTCACCCCGTGGAAAAACGGGGCGGGTGAAACCCGGGAGATCGTCAGCATTCCCTCTGCGGATGCCCCCTTTCTGTGGCGGGCCAGCATTGCCACGCTTGCCCAGGATGGTCCTTTCTCCCTCTTTCCTGGCGTCGATCGGGTAATCATGTTGCTCGGCGATGCCGGGCTGTGGCTGCGCGGTGACGATCTGCTTCACCGCCTTGAGCCAGGCGTTCCCTGGGCATTTCCGGGAGAGTGGCGTCTTGCCACCGAGGGCGTCAGCGGGCCAGGCATGGACTTTAACGTTATGACCCAGCGCAGCCGGGCTTCCGCGGAGGTGACAATTGCCACAACCGCTCAGCAACCCGGCGCGGAAGGCATCGCCTTTGTACTGAAGGGGGGCTGGCAACTCGCCGGAAATCATTACTCTCCGGCCAGCGGGATCTGGTGGCAGGGAGAGACGCCGGGGGCGGTTATGCCACACTCAGAGGAGGCCTCGCTGCTGCTGGCCGACATTCGCCGCCATAATGAGATACCCGACAGGAGTAAAAATGAATAACAACAGACGAAATGTTCCCGGGATCCGCCATTACGCCGGTCCCGCGGGCGGCTGGGGAGCCTTAAAGGCGACGGCAATCGCCGTGCGTACGCAGATGGATGCCTTTGACGCCCCCGCCACGTTGCTGCGCACCAACCAGCCCGACGGCTTTGACTGCCCGGGCTGCGCCTGGCCGGATAAAGAACACAAATCCACCTTCCAGTTTTGCGAGAACGGGGCCAAAGCGGTGACGTGGGAAGCGACCACGAAGCGCGTCACGCCCGACTTTTTCGCGGCGCACACCGTCAGTGACCTGTGGGCGAAAACCGATTTTGAGCTGGAGGGCTATGGCCGTCTGACCCATCCCATGAAGTACGATCCCCGAAGCGACACCTTTCGCCCGGTAGAGTGGGACGACGCCTTTGCCCGTATAGGGGAAGTGCTGCGCGATCTTTCGCCGGATCAGGTGGAGTTTTACACCTCCGGGCGCGCCTCGAACGAAGCGGCGTTCCTGTATCAGCTGTTCGCCCGCGAACTGGGCACCAATAATTTCCCCGACTGCTCCAACATGTGCCATCAGGCCACCAGCGTCGGCCTGCCCCGCTCTATCGGGATAGGGAAAGGCACCGTCTCGCTGGAGGATTTTGACCACACCGAACTGGTGATCTCCATCGGGCATAATCCGGGCACCAACCACCCGCGGATGATGGGCACGCTGCACGAACTTGCCCGCCGGGGGGTACCGATTATCGTCTTCAATCCGCTGCGCGAAACGGCGCTGGAGCGTTTTGCCGATCCGCAAAGCGTCAAAGAGATGGCGACCTACAGCGCGACCGACATCGCCTCAACCTATTACCAGGTCAAAGCCGGAGGGGACGCCGCCGCGTTAAAAGGAATTGCAAAACATCTTCTGGTCCTGGACGCGCTGGATCATGACTTTATCGCCACCCAGACTCAGGGGTTTACGGCGTTTGCCGCCGATATCGCCGCCACCCCCTGGGAGGCCATAGAACGCGAGTCCGGCCTGAGCCGCGCCGACCTGGAGAACGTGGCGCAGATCTACGCCGCTTCCTGCGCCACCATCATTACCTACGGTATGGGGATCACCCAACACAACAAAGGTACCGCCAACGTGCGCCTGATTGCCGACCTGCTGTTGCTGCGTGGCAATATCGGTAAGCCCGGCGCGGGCATCTGCCCGTTGCGCGGCCACTCCAACGTGCAGGGCAACCGCACGGTGGGGATCACTGAAAAACCCTCAGCCGCCTTCCTTGATCGGCTGGGCACGGTGTTTGGCTTTACCCCGCCAGCTGCGCACGGTCACGACGCGGTGCAGGCCGCGCAGGCGATGATCGACGGCCAGGCAAAAGCGCTGCTCTGCCTGGGGGGCAATTTTGCCGTGGCGATGCCGGATCACGACAAGGCTTTCCCGGCGCTGAAAACGCTGGATCTCAGCGTGCATGTGGCGACCAAACTGAACCGCACCCACCTGCTGGTGGGCAAAGAGACGTATCTGCTGCCCTGCCTGGGGCGCACCGAACTGGATATGCAGCGCAGCGGCCAACAGTCGATCACCGTAGAAGATTCCATGTCGATGGTGCATGCCTCCAGCGGGAAGCTGAAACCGGCCTCCCCTTTCCTGCGCTCGGAACCGGCCATTGTCGCCGGGATCGCCCACGCCACCCTGACAAACAGCAAAACCGACTGGCTGGAGCTGGTCGCCGATTACGACCACATCCGCGACCGAATTGAACAGACCCTTCCCGGCTTTGAGAACTTTAACGCCCGCATCCGGGTGCCCGGCGGATTCCGTATGCCACTGCCCCCTACCGAGCGCGTCTGGCCGACGGCAACCGGCAAAGCGATGTTCTCCCTGTTTGACGGCGTAACTGAAAACAGCGAGGGGGAAGGTGAGAACGTGCTGCGTCTGGTGACTCTGCGCAGCCACGACCAGTACAACACCACTATCTACGCCCTCGACGATCGCTATCGCGGGGTTTTCGGTCGTCGCGACGTGCTGTTTATGAACGAAGAGGATATGCAGCAGCAGGGGCTTGAGCATGGCGACCGGGTGGATATCACCACCGCCCTCCCCGACAGTCAGCAGCGCCTCGACGACATCACCGTTGTGGCGTACAACATTGCGCCCGGTACGGTGGCCGCCTATTACCCGGAGGCTAACGTGCTGGTTCCGCTGAACTATCTGGATAAAGAGAGCGGTACCCCGTCGTATAAATCGGTGCCGGTGCAGATCACCCTGCGTTCAAAGGAGATTCGCCCTTTATAAAACGTCACGATCGTCGCCCGGAGCAAAGGTGTCTTCACGTAGACATATTGGTATATTTAGTTCATGCTAAGACTATATCAATCACTCTGCGCTGAGGGAGCATCCCATGACGAAGCACCTGAACCTGGACTCTGAAGCCCGCGGCGATCGCGATCTGATCGCCATCAGAGCCGCAATGAATATTCTGGAAAAATGGGGCTGCTCGACAGAGCAGCAGCAGAATATTCTGCAGCTCTCCAGAGCGGCGCTCTACAAATACCGACAGAAAGAGACGAAGACAGCCTCGCTGACTCACGACCAGTTAACCCGAATCAGCTACCTGCTGAATATGCATTCGGCACTGCGCATTGTGTTCAGTAACCCGGAGAACGTCTACGGATTCATGACCATGGAAAACCACAATGCTTACTTCAATGGGGCAACGCCATTATCCCTGATTGAGGACGGTGAGTTCGGCAACCTGCACGAAGTGGCGAAACGGGTGGACGTGCTGCGCGGAGGCCTCGCCGGATGATCCATCCCGAGATCCCCCGTACCGCGGTTGTTCCCCTCAAGGGCTACCGGCTGCTGCATACCAAGTATCCTGCCATCTATGTCTTCGAAGACGTCGCCACGCCCGAGGCATTCGATGTGTTGTATGAGATCCAGAAGCTCACCAATCCGCGCCTGTCCCAGGAGGTGGGCAATCTCGCTCTGCTCCCGCGTAAAGAGTGGGTGCTGGGGATCCGCGGGGCGCACTATGCAATGGCCGCCTTTACCCACGTTAACCCGGACGGTAGCCGCTTTTCGAACGGCGATTATGGCGTTTACTACCTCGGAGACAGCAAAGAGACGGCGCTGGCCGAAATTGTCTACCACTGCCATCTTTACTGGCATAACGTGCCGGATCTGAAGTTCGAACGCTTCGAATACCGCTGCCTGGAGACCGAACTGGAGGGCTGTGCGTTTGCCGATATCACCGGCCTGCCGGATTCACACCCCTGGTATCATCCCACCGACTACCGCGAGCCACAGCAGTTTGGTGCTCGGCTGCGCGTCGCGGGGGAGACCGGAGTGACCTATCGCTCGGTTCGTAAACCTGGCGGCATCTGCTGGGCGCTACTCACGCCAAAACCTATTACCAGCATCATTCAGACCTCTCTGCACCAGATTATCTGGGACAAAGGGATCGTCAGCATCGGACTGGTCACGCCAGTCAGCAAATAAAAGTGCTTCAGGCAGACTCAGCGTCCAGGACAGATGTCCCATAAGAGTTATCAATGGTGCACAGCCAGCGGTCGTTTTCCAGGCGGAAGACATAGGTTGCACGGCGGGTAATTTCTGTCGTGCCGCCCTGTTCATCCGGGAAAAAAAGATGGGTTTCCATGATCACCAGCGCATCTCCCCCGCCTTCAATGACCTGGATATCGCCCTGTTTCACGATAAGCTGATCCTGAAAATAATCAGCGATAGAAACAAAGGCGTTGCGGATATTGTTCTTACCTTTCACGATCATGCCGGGCTTCACGACCAGCGCGGCGTCTTCAGCGTAGTACTCCATCAGCGAGTCAAAATCTTTAGCTGAGATCGCCCTGTCACACGACTTGATGATCTGGCAAAGCGGATGTTCGTTCATGTGCATTTCTCCTGGTTATTGACGGCCTGTATTCACTGTACCATCAGCCAGCCCAATATGTAGGCCAAAGACGCGCGACGCCCCGTAGGCCCTCCGATAAGACGCCGCGCAGACCTTACGCTTTATAGACTATTGCGCCAGGAAATACCCCGCCGCGCAGAACGCCACCACACCCGCAATCACCGTAGCGAATAACCCGCGGGTAAGAATGCCCACCAGCGTGGCAAAGGCCGCAGCCAGCAGCGAGATGCTAACCCCGGAATTCGTCATTGCGGGCTTGCTCAGCAGTTCGGCAGCGACCAGCGCGGCCATGATGGCGGTGGGGATAAAGCTCAGCCATTGCAGCATCACCTCCGGCAGACGAAAGCGCGATAACAGTAACACCGGTACGGTACGCATCAGCGCAGTGACCAACGCAGAGGCAAGAATAGTCAGAAGAATATGGCGTTCCATCTTATTTTCCTTTCCGGGTGCGTAACAGTAGCGTTGCCAGCGTGGCAGCAAGGGACGCGGCCACAATCACCACCAGACTGAGGGAACCACTCCCGGCAGTTAACAAGGTAATGACCACCGCAACAGCGATATTGATGCTTTCCAGTACCTTTCTGCGGCTGGCGAACCACATCATCAGGATCAGGCCAATAAACATCGACACCAGGCTGAAGCCCAGCCCCTCCATCAGCGATGCCGGCAGTGTGGTGGCCAGCCAGGCTCCGGTGACACAGGCGATGATCCAGTTCAGCCAGGCGGTAATGTTCAGACCCAGCATCCAGCTATAGCTGATTTTGCCCTGCGGACTGGCGCGCTGCACCGCCACGCCAAAGGTTTCATCCGTCAGCAGCAGCCCACTCACCACTTTTTGCAGGGTCGTGTAGTCGCGAAAAAAGACGCTCATCGATGAACTCATCAGCAGATAACGCAGGTTCACCAGCAGCACGCTCAGCACCACGGACGCCATTTCGGCCCCCGCCGCCCACAGGGAGTAAAACAGAAACTGCGCCGAGCCTGCATAGAGCGCGCTCGCCAGCAGGGCAATTTGTCCCGTCGTAAAGCCGGATAGCGTGCCAATCGCCCCGGCGGCAAAGCCTATGCTCCAGTAACCGGCAATGGTCGGAATACAGGCGGCAATACCGGCCCGAAACTCCCCCGTGGCAGACGCGGGATGCCCGGTATTTAACTTCGTTAACATTATCTCTTCCCTTATATTACTTAGTTCAATAACTATCTTAAGAATCATCAACAATCGCTATAGTAAAATCCTGCTCAGCAGTGAAATTTACTCAGGTTGTAGGAGGCGCGAACGTGGGGCAACAAAAACGCGATGAGATCAGCCTGTGGCGCGACAGTCAGCTGCACGGCGGCATGGAGATCCTGCAAGCCACCTGCTATGAGCACAGCTACCCACCCCATTTTCATGATGAGTTTGTGATCGCTGCCTTTGCCCGCGGTGCGCAGCGCACCCGGGTATGCCGACAAAACGGCATTGCCGCGGCGGGTTCGGTGATGATTATCGCCCCGGGCGAGGTGCATACCGGCGAGGCAGTGCAGCGTGACGAAGGCTGGGATTACTGCGCGTTCTACCCGGGCGAAAAGCTGATCAACGAGGTGGCGCAAACGGTGCTCAGCGGCAAGGGCGACGTGAATTTTGGCCTGCAAGGGATCCGCCACGATCCGCTGATGGCCCGCCGTATGCTCCATGCCGCCAGCGTGATGAAACAGAGTCCTGACCCGCTGGAAAAAGAGTGCGTGATGTATCAGATCCTCAATGTACTGGTAGGGCATTACGGGGAGCGCACCGTCAAAGGGTCGCGCCTGAGCGTTTTGCGGGCTGATATTCGCAAAGCGATCGCGTTTTTGCACTCAGCCTACGCGCAGCCCCTGACGGTTAAAGAGATTGCCCAGGTCGCGGGGCTAAGTGAATTCTATTTTATGCGCACCTTCCAGAAGATGACCGGCCTGTCGGTGCATCAGTACCTGACGCAAATCCGTCTGATGCGCGCTAAAGGGCTGTTGGCAAAAGGGATGGGTGCCGCGCAGGTTGCCAGCGATATCGGCTTCTTTGACCAGAGCCATTTGATCAAACAGTTTCGCGCCCATTTTGGGACGACGCCGGGGATGTTTGCCGCGGCGTCGATGTGAGGACACAGCGGGCGCTCCCGGTAAGACGCTTTCACGCACTCAGCTTCTGCGCGCGCAATGTCCGTCCCAAAATAACAAAACCGGGGCCGCTATGCGGCCCCGGCCCTTTCAATCCTCAGCAATCACTCCTTAACACGCGCCCGCTTCCCTCTCTCCTCTTCCCCACCGTCTGTCGCTTCCACCAGCGTAAAATTAAAGTTCACCTCCGTATGCTCCCCACTCAGATCGCGCGACTGCGCCACAGCCGGATCTGTCACCTTCACCGGATCCGCAATCAGCTCCGCCCTCGTCGCGAACGCAAAGTCATCCCACAGATATTCATCGCCGTTCAGGTTGATCTGCGTGGTCAGGTGTTTATACCCCGGCGCCGACACAAAGAAGTGTACGTGTGCCGGGCGGTTGCCGTGGCGACCCATGGCGGTCAGCAGTTTCTGGGTTGGGCCATCCGGCGGGCAGCCGTAGCCACAGGGTACGATGCTGCGCACGGCGTAGCGACCATCGTCGCCGGTACGGACGCGGCGGCGCAGGTTGTATTCGCTCTGGGACTGATCGAAGAACGAGTAGCCGCCGAGAGTGTTGGCGTGCCAGATATCAACAATCGCCCCGGCCACCGGCTTACCGTGCAGATCGGTCACCTGACCCTGCAGCCACATGGTTTCGGCCTGCTCTTTGCCGTCGTCCATGCGGGCAAAACCCTCGCTCAGGGGGGCATTCGCCACATACAGCGGCCCTTCGATGGTGCGCGGGGTGCCCACCTCGTGGCCGGATGCGGCCTCTTTCTCGTCGGCACGCATATCCAGATAGTGCTCCAGGCCCAGACCGGCCGCCAGCAGCGCCGCTTCCTGGCGTCCGCCCAGCTCGTTGAGGTAGTTCACCGCCACCCAGAACTCTTCATCGGTCACGTCGAACTGCCTGATGGTCTTGCACAGGTCGCTCAACAACTGGTGCATGATGTTTTTCAGACGATCGTTGCCGCCAGTGGAATTTAAGCCGCTGCTGATCGCCAGTAAGGATTCCAGTTCGGTTTGATGTACAGGATTCACAGACATTGCATGTTCCTCTTTGTAGGGTTCAGTTTGTTGTAGTTATGTCGATGACGATTATTCGTTGTGAATGGATGACGGGTGCGCGCACAGGGGCTGCACGCTGATTGCCATCCACGGGTAGAGCGGCAGCGCGGTCAGGATGTCGTGCAGCTCCTGGTTGTCTGCCACGTCAAAGATGCTGACGTTGGCGTACTGCCCGACCACACGCCAGATGTGCGGCCATTTACCTTCGCGCTGTAAACGCTGGGAGTAGGCTTTCTCTTTCGCTTTGATCGCTTCCACTTCTGCCGACGGCAGCGATGACGGAATGTTGACCGTCATTTCCACTTTAAAAAGCATCGCGTTTTCCTTTTATTGGCGTGCGTAATGACGCAGCTTGTCTTCGTCTATGTCGATGCCTAATCCAGGCCCCTGCGGTAACGTCACCTCTCCCTGGCTGAAATCCAGGGGACGTACCACGATGTCATCCTTCAGCAGCAGCGGGCCGAACATCTCGGTGCCCCACTGCATTTTTACCGTCGACCAGGCGTGCAACGAGGCCACGGTGCCCAGCGTGCCTTCCAGCATGGTGCCGCCGTACAAGGCCACGCCAGCCGCCTGCGCCACGTGCGCCAGCTTCAGGACCTGAGCCGGGCCGCCCGCTTTGGCAATCTTCAGGGCATAGACGCCGGTAAAACCGCCGCTCGCCAGGGCATAGCCGTCATGGCTGGTCGCCACCGCTTCGTCGGCCAGAATCGGCACCGTAAAACGCTGGCTGAGGGTGATTAACCCTTGCCGATCCCACAGCGGGATCGGCTGTTCCACCAGGTCGATCCCGCCCGCCTGCAACTGCGTCATCCCTTTGATGGCGGTGGTGAGATCCCACGCCTGGTTGACGTCCACCCGCACGCTGACCTCATCCCCCAGCGCGGCTTTGATCGCCAGCGCATGACGAACGTCCAAATCCAGCCCACGCGCGCCGATTTTCAGCTTGAAGGTGTCGTGGCGCCCTTCCGCCAGTAGACGTTTACCCTCTTCAATATCTTTTTGGGTGTCGCCGCTCGCCAGGGTCCACAGCACCGGCAGGCGCTGAGTGAGCGCCCCGCCCAGTAGCGCGCTGACCGGCAGCCCCAGCGCTTTGCCCTGGGCATCGAGGAAGGCGGTTTCGAGGGCAGATTTGGCGAAGGTGTTGCCCTTCACGCTGGCGTTCATCTTCTGCGCCAGGTCGGCGACGCCCTGGAACGACTGGCCGCACAGCAGCGGAGCCAGATAGGTTTCAATCGCGGATTTGATCGCTTCCGGGCTTTCTGCCCCGTAGCTCAGGCCGCCAATCGTTGTCGCTTCACCCCAGCCGGTGATCCCATTGGCGCACTGCATGCGGACGATGGTCAGCGTCTGGCAACCCATGGTCGCCATCGACAGCCGGTGCGGGCGAATGGTGGGGATATCCACCAGCCAGCAGGCCAGGGATTCAATGGTGATAGTCATGTACAGCTCCTGCGGTTAAAAAAGTCACGACGTGATGGTTAAAAGCGTCCGGGCTGGCCACGTTCGACAGGTGCGAGGCGGGTAAAGCGACCCATTCGGTCTGCTTCGCCTGGGCGGCGAGCCACATGGCGTCCTGCACGGTGGTGACCGGATCGTCCTCGCCGGCAATCACCAGCATCGGGCGCAGCATGGCCGCCACGTCAGGACGCAGATCCGCCGCGGCCAGCGCTTCGCAGCAGGCGGCATAGCCTTCGGCCGGGGTGTGGGCGAGATCGTCGATCAGCCGCTGGACTGTGCCGGGGTGCTGCTCGCGGTATGCCGGGGTAAACCAGCGATCCGCCGCCGTGCTGGCGACCGGAGCCATGCCCTGCTGACGCACCGTGGCCGCACGCTGCAACCAGCCTTTGGCCTCGCCGATCTTCGCTGCGGTATTCGCCACCACGATGCGCGAGAAACGCGATGCCGCGTGGCGGTTGAGCCACATTCCGGTCATCCCACCGAGAGAGATGCCGCAGAAAAAGGCGCGCTCAATATCCAGGTGATCCAGCAGGGCAATCACGTCCTGCCCCAGCGTTGCCAGGCTGATACCGCTTTCCGGTAACGGAGAGCATCCGTGCCCGCGGGTGTTGTAGCGCAGCACGCGGAAATGTTCCGTCAACGCGGCCATCTGCGGCTGCCACATCTGGCAGGTCGTGCCCAGCGAATTAGAGAGCACCAGCACCGGTGCCTCCTGCGGCCCATCGAGGCGATAGTCCAGATCCATTCACGCCTCCTCGGTTTGGGCGTTCAGGGCAAACGTCAGCGCCACCGGGGTGATGGACCGGAGATACTCTTCGGTCACATCGCCAAAGAGTTCGCGCACCACGATGCCCTCCGGGGTGATATCCATCACCGCCATATCGGTATAGATGCGGTCGATACAGGCCATGCCGGTCAGCGGGTAGGTGCAGGTGTTGACGATTTTGCACTCGCCCTGGCGGGTCAGATGTTCGGTCATCACATACACGCGCTTCGCGCCAATCGCCAGATCCATCGCCCCGCCAACCGCAGGAATGGAGGACGGCTCGCCGGTACTCCAGTTCGCAAGGTCGCCGTGCCGGGAAACCTGATAAGCGCCCAGCACGCAGATATCCAGATGACCGCCGCGCATCATGGTGAAGGAGTCGCCGTGGTGGAAATAGCAGCCGCCCTGCAGGAGCGTTACCGGCTGTTTTCCGGCGTTAATCAGCTCGGGATCTTCGCAGCCCGGCTCCGGCGCAGGCCCCATGCCGAGAATGCCATTTTCGCTGTGGAGGAAAATCTCGCGATCGGCGGGCAGAAAGTTGGCAATGCGGGTTGGCAGGCCAATGCCGAGATTCACATACGCCCCTTCCGGGATGTCGCGGGCAATGCGTTCCGCCAGCTGTTGATGAGTCAGTTTATTCACGGGATCTCCTTATGCCGTCTGCGGCAGGCGGGCCGTCGCCACCGACACCACGCGCTGAACAAAAATGCCCGGCGTCACCACCGCTTCCGGGTCGAGTTCGCCGAGGGCGACAATCTCGCTCACCTGGGCAATAGTGCAGCTGGCCGCCGCGGCCATAATCGGCCCGAAGTTGCGCCCGGTTTTGTCATACACCAGGTTGCCCCAGCGATCGGCTTTCAGGGCTTTGATCAGGGCGAAATCGGCTTTCAGCGGGTACTCAAGAACATAATCTTTGCCGTCGATATGGCGGGTCTCCTTGCCTGCGGCCAGTTCAGTGCCATACCCGGTGGGGGTGAAGATCGCCCCCAGGCCGCTGCCGCCCGCCTGAATGCGCGCCGCGAGGTTGCCCTGCGGCACCAGTTCCAGCGCCACTTCACCGCGACGGTACAGATCGTCAAAGACCCAGGAGTCGGTCTGGCGCGGGAAAGAGCAGATCACTTTTTTCACGCAACCGGCCTTCAGCAGTGCCGCCAGGCCGTAGTCACCGTTCCCGGCGTTATTGCTGATAAGCGTCAGCTCCCGCGGCTTGCGGTGGATCAGGGCATCCAGCAGTTCAGCAGGCTGTCCGGCTGCGCCAAAACCGCCCACCATCACCACGGCACCGTCGAAGATGTCGGCCACCGCGCCATCGGTGGCGGCAATCCGTTTATCAATCATTTGCTTACCTCGTTATTTTTAGTCGTGGCGGGCAGACTGCGTAACGCAATCCATGCCAGCAGCGCATAACCCATCAACAGAAGCGAGACCGGCCACGAGGCGTCGAAGTGCATCAGCAGTGCCACCGCCAGCATTGGCCCCAGGCCACCGGAGAAGATCGAGCCAACTTCATGCCCCAGCGCCAGGCCGGAATAGCGCACGCGCACCGGGAACAGGTCGCTCATGATGCAGGGCTGGGTGCCGATCATCGCCCCGTGGCAGAACGGCAGGCCGAGGAACATCGCCAGCATGATCCAGCCGTAGTCACCGGTGGAGAGCAGCCAGAAGAACGGGAACGCCATCACCAGCAGGCCAATTACGCCGATGTAGTAGACCGGCTTCAGGCCGATGCGATCCGAGAGCGCACCCCAGAACAGGATCGAGAAGAACTCCACCAGCATCGCCAGGGTCACGGCGCTGATGATCTCCCCGGTGCTAATGCCGATGTGTTTCGCGTAGACCACCGAGAAGGTGAAGAAGATATAGGACGCGCCATTCTCCGGCAGACGCAGGGCGATGGCTTGCAACAGCGCCTTCGGATGCTCGCGGATCAGGACCATCAGCGGGATCTTCTCGTGCTTTGTTTCCGGCTTCGCCTGGCTGAAGGCCTTGCTCTCGCGGATGTTTTTGCGGATATAGACCCCGACCAGGAAGATCAGGATGCTGAGCAGGAAAGGCACGCGCCAGCCCCAGCTCATCAGATCCTCTTCCGGCAGCTTCTGCACCAGGTAAAAGGCGAAGGCCGAGAGGACAAACCCACCGGACACGCCCATCTGGCTCCAGGCGGTAAAGTAGCCGCGACGCGACAACGGGGCGTTCTCGCTCAACATGAGCACCCCACCGCCCCACTCCCCGCCGGACGCCACGCCCTGCAAAAAGCGCAGAGTGATCAGCGAGACTGGCGCCCAGATACCAATCTGGGCGTAGACCGGCAGCAGGCCGATGATAAAGGTGGTGGCCCCCATCAGGGTCAGGGTCATGATCAGCGTCATCTTGCGGCTATAGCGATCCCCGATATGCCCGAAGACGATGCCCCCCAGCGGACGGGCGAGGAAGCCCACCGCAAAACCGGAAAACGCCAGCAACGTGCCCTGCATCGGGTCGCCGCCCACCGGGAAGAACAGCGGGCCGAAGACCAGCGCCGCCGCGGTGCCGTACAAGAAGAAGTCATACCACTCCAGGGCATTCCCCAGCACCGAGGCGATGACCAGCTTGCGCAGTTGCTTTGCATCCTGCGAGGCAGCCACCGGCGCGGCGGTTGTTTCAGTCACGACATTGCTCATCAGCGTTCCCCTTATTGTCTGGTTTTACGCTTCCACGTCATGCCCGACGGCATGGTAGCGACGGTTGAAATAGACCAGCCCGCGCGGGGCTTCGCTAATGCGGATCGCCTGCACCTGGCAGTAGAAAACGGTGTGGCTGCCCACCTCATGGCAGGTGTCGATCACGCAGTCGAAGCTGGCGACAGCCGAGCTGAGCACCGGTGCACCGCTGGCCATCACCTGCCAGGAATCGTACTCAAAGCGCTGCTCGGAGCGCAGGCTGGCGTTAGCGAACACCCCGGAGAGATCCTGGTGGTCGCTGGAGAGGACGTTGACGCACAGCGCCCCGTTCTGTTTGAAGTGTGCATTGGCAAAGGAGTTGCGGTTCATGCAGACCAGCAGGGTCGGCGGCGCGTCCGTGACGCTGCACACGGCAGAGGCGGTAAAGCCAAATTTACCCGCGGGGCCGTCGGTGGTGATCACAGAGACCGCACTCCCCAGTTGCGCCATGGCATTCCGAAATTCGGTTTGCAGTGTCATAAGTTCTTCCTCACAAATCGATGACTAAACGGGCACTTTTCGCCCGGGAACAACACAACAAAATCTGGTCGCCGTCGGCTTTCTCTTCATCGGTCAGGTAGTGGTCGCGATGATCCGGCTCGCCTTCCAGCACGTCGGTCAGGCAGCTGCCGCAGATCCCCTGTTTGCAGGAGACGCACACCTTCAGCCCGGCAAGCGCCAGCGCCTCGACGATGCTCTGGTTCTGCAACACCTGCACGGTGATCCCGCTGGTTGCAGCGAAAACCTCGAAGGCCGCGCCGCCGGTGTCCACTTCGGCGCTGAAGCACTCCTGGTGCACCTGCTCCGGGCGGTAACCCTGCCCCAATGCCACGTCGGTGACGGCATCCATCAGGCGCGTCGGGCCGCAGGTGTAGACGTGGGTATTGGCCGGCACGTCACTCAGTACCGCCGCCAGGTTCAGCCGTTGGGTATCGCTAAAGTGCAGATGCACGCGGTCGGCCCAGGCCGCCTGCTCCAGCTGCGCAATAAAGGCGGCCTGGGCGCGGGAACGGGCGCAGTAGTGCAGGCTGAACGAACGCCCGGCGGCATGCAGTTCCGCCGCCATTGCCAGCATCGGGGTGATACCAATCCCGCCGCCAATCAGCAGGCTGTGGCTGGCGGTTTCGTCCAGCGCAAACAGGTTGCGCGGGTCGCTGACCTGAATCCGATCCCCTTCGCGCAGGGCATGGACTGCCCGCGAGCCTCCCTGGGACTGGCTCTCTTTCAGAATGCCGAGCTGGTAGTGCTGGCGATTCTGCGGGTCGCCGCACAGGGAATACGGACGCACCAGGTCTTCTGCCAGATGCAGGTCGATATGCGCCCCCGCGCGGAAGGCCGGGAGGTCGATACCGTCGGCATGCGCCAGCGTCAGCAGGACCACCTCGCCCTGCAACTCCCGCCTGATAACCTGTAATGTCAGCATGTTGACTCCTTAACGCATAAACAGACCGCCGTTGATGTCCCAGGTCGCCCCGGTGACAAACGACGCCTGCGGTGACGCCAGCAAGGCCACGGCCTGGGCGACAAACTCTGCTTCACCTAATGTGCCCACCGGGATCATCTGCAACAGCCCGGCCATCTTCTCTTCCGGCACCAGGGCGTGAACCATCGGCAGATCCAGCGGCCCCGGCGCAATGGCATTGACCGTCACGCCGGATTTGCTCAGCTCACGGGCAAAGATTTTGGTCAGGGTCAGGATGCCGCCCTTCGAGGCCGCATAGTGGGCACCGGAGGCCGTGCCGCCGTTCTGCCCCGCCAGTGACGCCAGGTTGATGATGCGGCCGTAGCCGCGTGTGGCGAAGTAACGCCCCATGGTCTGGCAGCCGACAAAGGTGCCGCGCAGGTTGGTGGCAATCACCCGGTCGAACTCCTCCACGGCGATCTCCATTACCGGGGTAGCGAGGGTCAGCGCGGCGTTGTTTACCAGCACGTCCAGACTGCCGAAGCGGGTAATGGTCGCGTCCAGTGCGTCCGCGAAATCCTGCGGCTGGCAAATATCCAGCCCCAGCGCCAGCACCCTGTCCTGACCGCCATCAAGGCGCGCCGCGGCTTCGTGGGCTCGGGTGGCATCGACATCGGTCAGCACCACCTGGTAGCCCTGCTTCAGCAGGCTGGTGGCAATGACATTGCCCAGACCGGCGGCTGCGCCGGTCACTAATACGGTTTGCGTCATGAATGGCTCCTCAGAGGATGTAACCGATGCTGTGCAGCACATCGTCGCTGTTGACCAGCCGGATCACTTTCTGGGCAATCAGCAACCTGCCGTCTTTGGGCAACAGGTGCCAGGTGATATCCGCGGCGTAGTGGCGGCTGTGCCCTTTGCGGTGTTCCCACAGGGATTGCGCCCCCCGCACCACAATCAGATCCTCGCGGGATTCCAGCAGACGGAAGCGCGACAGGGTGCGCAGCGTTCTGGCGCGCGGCGTGGTGGAGATCGACTCCCCGCTGTACAGACGCTTCACCCGGCGCACGCGCATGTGGTGATCGTCGCAGGCGTAGTTGAGGGTGTTTTTGAAATCCTGCTCATTCGGGTCGATGGGCACCACGTACAGGCCGTCGTGCTGCCACAGATCCAGCCAGGCATTGAACTCGCCCTGGTCAAGCAGATCGCCTTCCAGGTTGATTACGGACATGGCCGCAAACAGGACAGAATCGGGGGTCATCATTTTTCGCTCTCCGTCATCAATTTTTTCCACTGCTGGTAGGCCGCACGCATGCCGGTTTCGGCGCTGACGTCGCTGCGCAGACCGTCATCGGTGCGGTATTCCCCGGCCAGGCCGCGGTTGAGCATGATCCACAGGTCATCCCCTGCGGTGGCCCCGCGCTGAACGCGTTCCCAGGCTTCGGAGTCATCCGGGGTGCCAAAGCCCATCGGCCCCTGGAAGTGTTCGTGCAGACGCAGACGCGCCTGGTTGGCAATCTCTGGCCCGCCGTCCATGGTGATCACCGCGTGGTGAATTTCGGTTTCCATCACCGACACCGGCTGCAACACCCGGAAGAAGGCCATGGAGCAGGCAATGTTCGGGAACAAGTTGAGGTTGAAACCGGAGCCGCCCACCGCCCGCACGATGCGACGCACTTGCGCTTCGTCGTGCTCTTTGCGCAGCTCGTCAGCCAGCCCGATAAAGCGTTCCGGGATCGGCGCATCGAGGTTGGCCTCCAGATCCACCAGCTCGGGGATCATCACCATCACGCTGTGGCCGTTGCCGAGATCTTCGACGTAGCCGCTGCCGTCGACGAAGTTCAGCATCTCTTCAGTCTGCTTATCTACCGAACTCAGGAAGGAGCGATGCACCACCGGGAAGTGGTAGCCGTCCGTGGTGTTCTCGAGCTGGATTTTCCAGTTGCCGGGGAAGCGGAAGCGGTGCGCAGGCCCGGTTTTGATCGGGTAGCCCGCCCCTTGCTTCATAAACAGATCCATCCATTTTTTCGCCGCACCGAGGAAATCCTCCAGCGGTTCGATCTGCTCATTAAAGGTGGCGAAGACCATGCCCGCGTACTGCTCGGTGCGCAGCGACACCAGCCCCAGTTCGTTTTTCTCCAGCTGGTCGGCATAGCTTTCCGGGTGCGGCACGCCGCGCAGGCTCCCATCGAGGGCGTAGCCCCAGCCGTGATACGGGCAGACGAAGCTGTTGGTTTTGCCGGTGCGGTGTTCGCAGACGGTAGCGGCGCGGTGGCGGCAGCGGTTCAGCAGGGTGTGAATGGTGCCCTTGCGGTCGCGCACCACGATCACCGGCTGGGTGCCGATCTCGGTGGTTTTGAAGCTGCCGGTTTCCGGGATTTCGCTAACGTGCGCAACCCAGACCCAGGTCTTCGTGAAAATACGATCCAGCTCCAGCTGGAACAGTTCCTCAGAGGTGTAGAGCGAGGTGTGGACGCGATCGGGTTGTACCAGGGCGGCAATCTCTTCGCGGCCCGGTGCGGGCTGCGCCGTGGTATCGATATTTTTGACATTGATGATGTGGTCACACTGCATAATCTTTCTCCTGCTCGTCGTCGAGGTTCTAATTTTTGTCAGGTACCGGTAACGCATCCGCCGCATGCCAGTGGCTCACCGGCCTGCTGAACAGGTTGCGGGTAGTGAAATGGTGGATGGTCATCTCACCCGCCTCGCGACGGAAAACAATCTCAATCTCTGCGGCATTCAGGTGTGCGCCTCCGGCATTGAACGCGGAGGTTTGCAGCATCATCCAGCGGCCATGAAGCTCGCCGTCGGCATCCTGATACAGCGCTTCGGAACACAAAAAGTGGGCATTCAGGGCGAAGTGCGCAGGCTGGCGGACATAGCTCGCCATCATCGCCATAATCGCCTCGCGCCCCTGATGCTTGCCCAGCCGGGTGGCGTAAGGCTCACCCACCCCTTCCCAGCAGGCGTCTGCACTGAACAGCGCGCCGATGGCCTGTACCCGCTCCATGCTGTCCAGCCGATCGCACAAATGCATGTAGTTGCTGATACAGATCCGGGCGGCCTGCTGATCCTCAAGCTGCTGTAAACGCAGCGCATCCTGTGGGTTCATCATCTGCTCCATTACTGAATAATCAGTTCACGGCCCACGCGGGCTTCGATTTTGCAGTACTTCCACAGCTTGCTCTCGCCGTCGCCCACCGGGGTGGTGCGGAA
Source organism: Leclercia sp. LSNIH3 (assembly GCF_002935105.1). NCBI lineage: Bacteria > Pseudomonadati > Pseudomonadota > Gammaproteobacteria > Enterobacterales > Enterobacteriaceae > Leclercia > Leclercia sp. LSNIH3. The sequence continues at coordinate 4,380,823 of NZ_CP026387.1, read as the reverse complement.
CAGGTTGCAGGCAGCCACCACGCTGTCGAGATTGTCGGCATCGGCCAGCACGTAGGTGGTCCACGGCGAGGCGGTGGAGGGGCCGACCATCAGACGGTCGTCGTCCATGTTGCCGATCACGCGGATGCCCTGGGTTTCGTCGATACCTTTCATCATCACGCCGAAAGCGCCCCACACCTGTTTGGCTTCTGCCGGGGTGGCATCAAAGAAGTTCTGGTTCACGCCGATGCAAAACAGCACGCGTAAGGTTGTTGTCTGGCTCATCTGTTGCTCCTTTGGTCAAAATTACAAATAACCCGGCAGAGGCTGGCCACCGAAGTAGACCGTACCGGCGTTGAGATAAGAGAGGTCGCCCATAAAGGCGTGCTGGGTGATCACCAGGGTGTCGCGCACGTAACGTTGCAGGGGGCTTGTCATGGTGATGCCACCCATGCCGTTCAGCGCCAGCGCCTGACGGGTGACTTCGGCGGCCACGCGGGTAACGTGGGTGGAGGACAATCGCAGGGCGTTGATCTGCTCGCAGGCGGGTTCATCCCCGGCAAGAATGCACTGCCAGACATCGTCGATGGCGTCGTAGAACCAGGCCCGGGCGGAGCGCAAATCCGCTTCGCAGCGGGCAATCTGCATCTGCGCCTGCGGGCGGTCGGCCAGCCGCGGGGCACCCGTGACGGACTGCTGGCGATGGGCAATGGTGTAAATTTCGTTGAGCGCGGCGCGGGCCACGCCGAGCGCCACCACCGAGAGCACCTGGGTAGCAAGAGAGAGCACCGGATAGCGATAGAGCGCGCCGTCGAGGTTAAGGGCACCGCCGCGCACGAAGGTCCACTCCTGCGGCACAAACGCATCGTTGACCACCAGATCGTGGCTGCCGGTTCCGGCCAGGCCTACGGTGTTCCATACCGGGTCGATCTGCACGCTGTCGCGCGGCAGGACCGCCATCCGCGGCAGGGGTTCGCCGCTTTCCGGCAGGATGCCGACGCCAAACACCGAGGCACCCATGCTGCCGCTGGCAAACCCCCAACGGCCACTGACGCGATAGCCGCCGTCGGCCAGCACCGCTTTCTGCGGCGGGAAGATACCGCCAGCAAACACCACGTCCGGGCCGTCGCGGTAAAGTGCTTTCAGGGTGTCCGGCGGCAGCGCGCCGAGGTAAAAAGGGCTCATACCAAAGCTGGCCACCCAGCCTGCGGAGCCATCGGCGGTCGCGATCTGCTCGATAAGCTCGCAGAACTGCGCCGGGGAGCACTCCTCGCCACCGTAGGCTTTGGGGACGAGCGCCCGGTAGACGCCAATCTGCTTAAACCGGGCGATGATGTCGTCAGAGATATGGCGCTGTTGCTCGAAATCGGCGCTGCGGGCCGCAACATCCTTCAGCAGTGGAACGAGTTCCTCACGAACATGAACGGCTGACATAGCTTCCTCCCGAAAAGAGTGTGCGGCCCGCAAAAAGACGAGCGTTGCCGCAATGAGTGGTACTCACTGAGTTATTGTGAAAACGGTATTCGGCAAAACGGGATGGTTAGCGGCGTCGTCGTTCAGCCAGCCATTCGGCGGCCTGGATTAGCAGGCCCTCCTGCCCTTTGGCGGCAACCAGCTGGAGCGCCACCGGACGCCCCTGAAGCTCACCCATCGGCAGGGTCAGCGCCGGGTGGCCGCTAAGGTTAAATGGGCGCACCAGCCGGGTCAGGTTCACCACGCTGAGCGGGTCCTTCGCCTCTTCCAGAGTCGGTGGCAGCTCCGGCAGGGTTGCCAGCGCGAGCAGCGGGGTTTTCGCCAGCTGAGCATCCGCCTGGGCGGTAAATCTCTGGCGGATGGCCTCTGCGGCGTGCAGGGCATCGGCATCAATGCTTTCCCCTGCGCGAATGCGGGCGGCCACGTCGGCGGAAATGCTTGCGTTGCGCAGTAACGGGCTAAACGCCTGCCAGTTTTCATGGCTGATGACCGTCAGCCCGGCGCGATGGGCATCGCCCAACAGGGGCAGTTCAACCTGCTGCGGACAGAGGCCCCGTTGCGCCAGGGCGTTTAACAGCAGGGTGTCAATTTCAAGGGTGGCTGTCAGGATAAAGCCGACGGCAGGCAGTGTTGCCAGCGGTGCATTCACCGGAAGGGCAAGACGGGCCAGCACCTGGCGCAGGACGTCGGTATGGCGGGCGAAGATGCCCACGCAGTCCAGCGAGCTGTGAGCGGGCATGACGCCTGCACGGCTCAGCGTGCCGTACGTCGGTTTTAAACCGAGGATCCCGCAGCAGGCGGCGGGCATCCGCACCGAGCCGCCGGTGTCGGTGCCGAGGGCGAAATCCACCTCGCCCGAGGCCACCACCGCAGCCGAGCCGCTGGAGGAGCCACCGGGGATCAGCTCAGGAAAATGGGGGTTCACCGGCGTGCCGCTCCAGGGGTTTATCCCGGTAACGCCAAACGCCAGTTCGTGCAGGGTGGTCTTTCCGGTCAGGATGCAGCCCTGCCCGAGTAGCGTTTTTACCACCCCCGCATGCTGTTCGGCAGGCGGGTTTGCGGCCAGGGCCGGGCAGCCTGCGCGGGTCGGGAAGCCTGCGATGTCGAGGGTGTCTTTAACCGCGAAGCAGAGGTCGCCCTCGCCCAGGGTAAATCGTTCTACATAACCATTGCTCTCAGTAACCGGCTGCATAATTCGCACCTTAACCAGAAAAAATGAATCATATTTGGGCGGGGCAGTCTTCGCTGCGATTCAACCCACGTGAACTCAGGTCAATCATGGAAGATTTAGATGAATATTCAAGTAATATTTCACGTTAATTTTACGTAAAAATAACATGGAAACATTTTTATAACACTTGTGGAAATGGGGGGTATGGTGATGATAAATAACAATAAAGCGGGCGTGGAAATGAAAATAAAGCCGCGCTGAAGATCGGCGCGGCTCTAAATTAACCTGTTGTTTTACATTGCATTATCTGGAATTTTTAAGGCTGTCACAAAACCGCAATTCTCTCTGCGGCACCCTCAAAGCTCGTTAAGGTTATCCAGTACCTTTGCCAGGGAGAGGTTCATTTTTTCCATCTGGGCGGCGGTCATGCCCTTGAAACCCTTCTCGAAAACCTTGCTGACAAGACGGTGCGCTTCGGCCACTTTTTCACGTCCGGCATCGGTCAGCATCACCTCGGTTACCCTCGCATCCTGTACGCTACTGGCGGTGGTCACCAGGCCGTCATCACGCAGACGACCGACAATTTTGGTGACGGTGGGCATTTTGGCCATCGCATATTCAGAGATTTGCGAGATGCTGGCTTTACCGTACTGCCCGGTAATCATCAGCACCCGAAAGCGGGAAACATCGAGCTGCGCCTTTTTTAGCGTAATTTCCATAACTTGCGTATAGCGCGCATAGACATTAACGATCCAGTAGAACGGGAACTCTTCGCGGTGAAACGTGGCCCCGCTGTCTGACGATGTAGTGGTTTGACTCATGAAATGACGTTCCAGAAGTGATGCAATGATCGCAATTATACCCGCTATTGCCCGCCCGCTATAGCCTCTTCACACCCGGCAAGGGCTTCTCTTATTACCTGCGCGCCACGAAAGCCGATCGATATCGCATTATGATTCAAAAACGCTACGTGATTAACAAATGCGTATCATTTTTTAAACATAACATTGACGTCCATATGTGCGCTTTCCTATACGTTAGCGCACGTGTTGACGTTGGGTGGGCTGAGGTAATGCCCTGGCATAACACGTCCTGGGTTGTTATTACCGATTAACGCATTGTGGAGCATTTCATGAACGACAGTCCATCGATGGAACAGACACGCACTGACGTGCTGGCTCCTCCTGCGCCTGCAGACGTCACGCTCGACCCGCGTCAGCAGCGGGTGATCAAAAAGTTATTCCGCAGGCTGATCACGTTTTTATTCATTCTGTTCGTCTTCTCGTATCTGGATCGGATCAACATCGGCTTTGCCGGGTTGACGATGGGCAAAGATCTGGGCCTCACCAGCACCATGTTTGGTCTGGCCACGACCCTGTTTTACGTGATGTATGTTATCTGCGGGATCCCCAGCAATATGATGCTCAGCAGGGTGGGTGCCCGTCGCTGGATCGCCATCCTGATGGTGGTGTGGGGGATTGCGTCTACCGCCACCATGTTCGCCACCGGCCCTAACAGCCTGTATGTGCTGCGCATGCTGGTGGGGATCGCCGAAGCGGGCTTCCTGCCGGGCCTGCTGCTCTATTTAACCTTCTGGTTCCCGGCGCACTACCGCGCCCGCGCCAACGCCCTGTTTATGATTGCGATGCCGGTCACGATGGCGCTGGGTTCCGTGGCCTCGGGGTATATTCTTAACCTCGATGGCGTGATGAATCTGAAGGGCTGGCAGTGGCTGTTCCTGCTGGAAGGCTTCCCGTCAGTGATCCTCGGCCTGGTGGTGTGGTTCTGGCTGGACGACAGCCCGGATAAAGCCCGCTGGCTGACCAGCGACGACAAGGCCTGTCTGAAGGAGATGCTGGAGGCGGATCGCCTCAACGCCCTGAGCACCAAACAGCGAGAGCAGGCCGCGCTGGCACCGAAGCAAGGCAGCCTGATGCGGGAACTCTTTACCCCAACCATCATGCTCTACACCCTCGCCTACTTCTGCCTGACCAACACCCTGAGCGCCCTCAGCGTCTGGACGCCGTTGATCCTGCGCAGCATCAGCCAGGAGAGCAGTAACGTCACCATCGGGATCCTGAGCGCCATCCCACAAGTTTGTACCATTGTGGCGATGATCTGGTGGAGTAAGCGTTCCGACAAGCGTAACGAGCGTAAAGTCCACACCCTGCTGCCGTATCTGTTTGCCGCCGCAGGCTGGATCCTGACCGCCACTAGCGGCGATCCGATGCTGCAGTTCATGGGGATCGTCATGGCCTCGTCAGGTGCCTTTGCCGCCATGGTGATCTTCTGGACCACACCGGACCGCGCTATTTCACTCCGCGCCCGTGCGCTGGGTATCGCGGTGATTAACGCCACCGGGATGACCGGTGCCGCGCTGGGGCCGCTGCTGATGGGGATGATGAAAGACCTCACCGGCAACTTCAACGCCGGGATCTTTATGGTGGCCGGGTTCCTGGTGCTGGGCGCGTTCGTTATTTCACTCATTCCGATGAAAAAAACCGCGCAACAGGCCTGATGATTTACACCGTCCTCTCCTCTGAGAGAGGACGGTGTTCAGCGTTGCATTACTCTGCCGCTACCGGCTTCACCTTTACTCCGGCAAACACCATCACCATCGCTGCCAGCAGCAGCACGCCGCTGGCGGTAAATACCCCGCTGGCGCCGTTGAGATCAAAGACCGCCCCGCCCCCTGCCGCACCGGCGCTTATCGCCAGCTGGATCGAAGCGACCATCAGGCCGCCTGCGCTTTCGGCCTCGTCCGTCACTGTCGTCGCCAGCCAGGTGGACCAGCCCACCGGCACCAGACCGAAGGCAAAGCCCCACAGGCTCACCAGCAGGCCGTCAACCAGCGCCAGATGACCGAAGGTCACCATCAGCAAGGCGAGGATCCCCATCGCAAACGGCACCAGCGCCAGCGTAAGACGCAGGTTGCGCGCCAGCAGATGCCCGGCAATGGAGGTCCCGACGAAGTTCGCCACGCCAAAGCCCAGCAGGATCAGCGAAATGGTTTCAACGCTGGCCTGTCCTACCGTCTCAAGGAACGGACGCAGATAGGTAAAGAAGGCGAAATGACCGCTGAAGATAAGAATGGTCGCCAGCAGGCCGCCAATCATTCCCGGACGACGCAGCACCCGCAGCAGGGTGCTCAGGTTGCCGCTGTTCTCCGGGCGCATGGACGGCAGTACCCACAGCTGCCACAGCAGCGCCAGCGCGCTGGGCACCACGCAGAGGATAAAGACGTTGCGCCAGCCGATCAGGCTGCCGAGATAGCTCCCCAGCGGCGCGGCCACCACGGTGGCAATCGAGACGCCTGAGAAGATGATCGCCAGCGCCTTCGGCACATCGCTGGCGGGAACCAGCCGCATCGCGGTAGCGGTGGACATCGCCCAGAAGCCGCCAATGGCCACGCCCAGCAGCAAGCGCCCCATCAGCAGGACATGCAGGGACGGCGCGAAGGCGACCATCAGGCTGGAGATGATTTGCAGCACCGAAAAAAACATCAGCACCCAGCGGCGGTCGATGCTTTTGGTGGCAGAGGTGACCAGCAGGCCGGTGACCAGCGCCACCAGTGCGGTAGCGGTCACCGATTGCCCGGCTACGCCCTCGCTGACGCCGAGGCTGGCCGCCATCGGCGTGAGCAGGCTGGCAGGCAGGAACTCGGCGATGATCAGGCCAAAGACACCCAGCCCCAGCGACCAGACCGCACGCCAGGCGGGTCTGGCCGGTGCGCTGGCCTCGTTTGCGACGATGGATGAATGCATCTGTTACTCTCCGGTTATAAAAATGTGATGTATGTCGCAAAGCATAGGGAGTTCACCACGGACGATCTATGACATATAATCTCCACTTATTGATTATTCGTCCGGGAAGAGAGAAATGACGATTAAGTCGCCTGATCTGATCAGTGAACTGCTGCGCGGAATGCGTCTGTCAGGAGTGAAATACCGTCGGATAGAGGCCAGCACGCCCTTCGGTGTGGCCTTCGGCGCGGCCCCGGGGAAAGCCCAGTTTCACTTTATCAGCCGCGGTCCGGCGGTATTGCGGATGCACAGCGGGGCGCGTTTCGCGCTGAACAGCGGCGATGCGGTGTTTATCCCCAACGGCGATGCACACGCCCTGCTCTCAGGGGATGATGCGGCGGTAACGCCAGTCTCGGCATTTCCCAGCGAGGCGATCTGCAACAGCGTATGCGATATCCATTGCGAGCCGTGCCCGGACAGTGAAAACGTGGTGATATTCAGCGGGTGTATGGATTTCGATCTCGGGGGGATGCAGCCGCTGATTAAAGCGATGCCGGAGGTAATGATGGTGAGTCGCCTGATGACCACCTGGCCGGAGATCCATCCCCTGCTGGAGGCGATGGAGCGCGAGTCGATGGCCCGTCAGGTGGGGTTTGCCGGGATCCTCGCCCGTCTGGCAGACGTCGTGGCAGCGCTGATTGTCCGCGGCTGGGTCGAGGCTGGATGTGGAAAAGCCACCGGCTGGATCCAGGTGCTGCACGATCCGCGCCTCAGTCGGGCGATCTACGCCATGCACCAGCAACCGGGGGTCAACTGGAGCGTGGCGACGCTGGCCAAGGAGGCAGGCACCTCCCGGTCGGTGTTTGCCGAGCGTTTTCTTTCGGCGACCGGTACCACCCCGGCGAAATACCTGACCGAGCTGCGGATGCGGCTGGCTATCCAGTATATCGGCCAGGAGAACCAGGCGATTGAGACCGTGGCCTTACGTCTGGGGTACGGATCGTTGGCGGCCTTCAGCCGGGCATTTAAGCGTATTGTCGGCCAGTCGCCAGGAGCGTTACGCGAAACCAGTCAGACCCCAGAGGCGATTTGACCGGTTCACTTCAGAGATTACAGCCAGCTCTGCTGCGACATTTTCCCTTCGCTGCGCTCCTCGCGGGGCAGCTCAATGGCCAGCGTGGAGAGGTGTCTGGACCAGAGATCGGCCACCCACTTCACGCCGCGAGCGGTAAAGCGCGCCTGAGACCAGGTGTGCTGGTTTTCGCCCACGCCGCTGTGCAGCGTAAAATAGCCCGCGTCGATATGGTGTTGCGGCGGAACCAGATTGCCGCCGACGCGTTGCATGATATTGCGCTCCAGCAGGAACTCGCGGAACTGCGGCTCTTTAGCCTTGAGCATTTTACAGAGCTGACGAAAACCCATTGACTCCTTGACCCTGACGAACTGGTCAAAAAACGCCGCCTTTGGCGCCCAAAGGGCAAGCTGCTCCTCGGCACGATGGCATTTTTCATACTGCTCGGCCCAGGCGCGTGCCGCCGCCGCCGGATTAGTGAAGTCCGGGATATTGGCGTTTCGTTCACGCTCCTGCCAGCGATCCAGCATGGCCGCCGTAAAGCCCGGGGAGATGCGCGAAACGGTCAGCAGGGAGTCTCGTTTGTTCAGCAAAAACTCCTGCCGCGTTTCACCTTCGCGCTCGTACAGACTGGCCGTTACCGGCTGCGAAAGACGCTGCGCTGTTTCCAGACTCGTCACCATGCGCTTCACCTCGGCATGGGTAATGCCGGTCAGCCTGGCGATTTCACGGCTGCTGATGGTGGCAAGCTGATCATGGGACTGGAAATTTTCAACAGGAATTACCATAGGTTTCACCCCTCACTCATACATTATTCGGGTAATTTGCTCTAATAGTATACAAATACCTGTTCAAATATCCAGTATAATTTTTAAGCGTCTTCTTCGCAAAGCAGGCCACGCCTAAGTTCCGGTATTCAGTCCGGTTTTGGCTGCGCCGCCAGGCTCTCAAGTTCCCGCGCATCATGGCTACAGAAAAAAGTGATGTCATGATCGTGGGCGCAGGAAAGCTCGCGCAGCCGCTGCTGGTTCCGCCGCCTGGCCTCATTGTCCATCGCCATCATCCACTGATAAAAGCGCAGTCCGGGGGTACAGTGGCGCTGCGGCTGGCGCATCTCATCCCGGTAAAACCAGGCGTCGCCGCCGTGCAGTAGCCACCCCTGGGGCTGGCTGATGGCAATCCCCGCGTGGCCCGGTGTGTGCCCGGCAAGCGGCACCAGTAAAATCTCCGGCGGCAGCCCGCGTAGTGCCGTCACCGCGTCGAAGCCGAACCAGCGCTCGCCCTGAGCCTGATAGCCCTCCCAGCCGGAGATGCCGCCCCACTGCCCCGGGCGATAGCGCTCCCGCTGCAGCCAGCTGTGGCGCTGTTGCGCCGTGTCGATCTCCTGCTGCATGAGGTGAATGCGAGCGTGGGGGAAATCCGTCAGCCCGCCCGCATGATCGAAATCCAGGTGCGTCAGAATGATGTGACGGACGTCAGCCACGCTAAAACCCAGCGCCTCGACCCGGGCGCGTGCCGTGAGCGACTCGCGGCGCTGGATGTTATTCAGCACCCGGAAAAAGCCCGGCAGCCGGGATGGCTCGCGCACGTCGCCCAGTCCGAAGCCGGTATCCACCAGCACCAGCCCGTCGCGATCGGTTTCAATCAACAGGCAGTGGCAGACCAGGTGCGCATGCAGCCCCTTGCTAAAACCGTCGTAAAATGCGCCGCCCAGCGGGCACATACACCCGCAGTTAAGGTGATGAATCTTCATATCGCCTCCTCATCAACGTGATGGCGCCTGCTGGCTCTGCTCAGACGTGCCAAAATGCGTGGTGTCGCCATGGCCGTGCTCACCGCTCCCCTGCACGCGCTTAAGCTGAATGACCTCGCCGCGCTCCCAGGCGTTAGCACCGCTTGCCACCGGGCGAGCCACGATATCGGCGCGCTGGCGTTTAATCTCCTGGGTGTCTATCCCGAGACGCCGGTCGCGATCCGCCAGCAGCGCCGGGTCGAGTTGTCCTTCCCCGGTAAAGCCCATCATCAGGGCCGGGATGCCGAGCGGCAGGGTTTTGTCGCGATCCGTATGCCAGGTGTGCCAGGTTTTGCCGTAGGTGTTGACGATTTTGCTCATCAGCGCCTTGTCAGCCACCGCAGGCAGGCCGGGGGCCACAAGGCTGCCCGATTTCACTTCATACTGGTGGCTGTGCCAGAGCTTTTTCTCCTCCGGCGGCAGGGTATTAAACAGGCGTTCACTGATGATGTACTCGACGCCCATCAGCCGGGCATCTTTGGTATTGCCGTCATAGATGACCGCCTGCATGACGTCCTCATTGAGCACCGTCACGTAGTGATGGGCCTCCATCTGCCCGTTTTTATCCCCGCTGTAAAAATGAAAGCCGTCCAGATAGGCGCTGATCGCCTCCACCGGCGGGCGGGACTGGATAACCTGGGCGCCCGTTTCCAGAGTACGCATTTTGGCGGAGGTGCTTTCACCGGGGATGGGTGCCTGCGGCGGAGAGTTGTTCGCCCCGCAGCCGACCAGTAAAACCAGGGCTGGAATAGTCAGAGGTAATGATTTCATTGGCACTCCCTTTTATCTCATTAAGTTATGAAGGTAGTGCAGGTGTGGAAAGCCAGCCAGGCCGTAAAGGCACTCTGGCTGGCATTCGGTCAAAATAATAGTTAACGCCGACGCGTCTAACGTAGCGGCTATTCCCTCTCTGCGTATGGAGACAGGAAAATTTAAATGTCAGCGGCGTAAGAAATAAAACGGTGCAGGCAGGAACGTGAATAACCGGAAAATAGTCTGCACGGCATGCGGTCACTGCCTAATACTTGCAGGGTGATATTTAACAGCGGCCAACACCCTGCCGGGAATAGCGTCGCCTTCAGCATCATAAAGTTAAAAACAGTGGAGACACACCAATGCAGGTTGCGAAAAAAAACTTGCCGTCACGCACCGCATGCCGGTTTGTTTTTTAGTTCTACCCTCTCGATGGCCGACATGCCCTGCCCCTCGCCGTTACCCTTCGCACGGCGAATGTAGAGTGCCGCGCTATTGGCCATTACCACAGGGCGCGGCGCAATTATTTTTCATACTATGAAATTATTATTTTTACTTAATGTAAGCCCTACGGTGAGTGGATATTCTTCCGCAAAACCCAGCAAGGCGATTATATATTTACGCGCAATTTTAAGGTCTTCTCAGACGCAACGGTAATTAATCTGTATTTACGCAAAATGATACATCCAACACGCGAACTGTCTGAGATTCGTCTAAGGTTTTCAGGTGATTGATGACAACGGCCACGCTGTTCAGCCTATATAAGGAGAATAACCATGATCAAACCTCAACGGCACGCAACCCTGCGGCTGGCGATTGGCGGTATCCTGCTTGGCATCACCGCCGTGAGCTATGCGGACGACTCATCCGGCAGCATGAAACAACCTCCTGACATCCTGTTTGGCCCCCTGTTTAATGATGTGCAAACCGCGAAACTCTTCCCTGACCAGAAAACCTTTGCCGATGCGGTGCCGAAAAACGATCCCCAGACGATCCTCGCTGATTACCACATGCAGCGAAAACAGTCCGGCTTCGACCTGCGTCATTTTGTCGACGTGAACTTTACCCTGCCAGCCGAAAAGGAAAAATACGTTCCGCCTGCCGGGCAGAGCCTGCGCGCGCATATCGACGGCCTGTGGCCGGTGCTGACGCGCACCACCTCCAGCGCCGGGAAGTGGGATTCGCTGCTGCCGCTGCCTAAACCTTACGTGGTGCCGGGGGGACGTTTCCGGGAGATCTATTACTGGGACAGCTACTTCACCATGCTGGGTCTGGCGGAGAGTGGACACTGGGATAAGGTCGCCAGCATGGTCGATAACTTTGCCTATGAGCTGGACAGCTGGGGCCATATTCCCAACGGGAACCGCAGCTACTATCTGAGCCGCTCCCAGCCGCCGTTCTTCTCCCTGATGGTGGAACTGCTGGCGACGCACGACAGCCAGGCGCTGAAAAAATACCGTCCTCAGATGGAAAAAGAGTACGCCTACTGGATGGAAGGGGTGGATGCCCTCCAGCCGGGTCAGTCCAGCCAGCGGGTAGTCAAGCTGGACGATGGTGCCGTGCTTAACCGCTACTGGGACAATCGCGATACGCCACGCCCGGAATCCTGGCTGGATGACATCAACACCGCGAAAAAATACCCCAGCCGCCCGGCGACCGAGATCTACCGCGATCTGCGCTCCGCTGCCGCCTCTGGCTGGGACTTTAGCTCCCGCTGGATGGACGATCCGCAGCAACTGGGGACGATCCGCACTACCAGCATCGTGCCGGTGGATTTGAACGCCCTGATGTTCAAGATGGAAAAACTGCTGGCGAAGGCCAGTCAGGATGGCGGCGATAGCGCTGCCGCCAGCCGCTACGAGGGTCTGGCGTCCGATCGCCAGAAGGCGATGGAGCGCTATCTGTGGAATGAAAAAGAGGGCTGGTATGCGGATTACGATCTGAAAACCAAACAGGTGCGTAATCAGCTGACCGCTGCGGCGCTGTTCCCGCTCTATGTGAAGGCGGCTTCCCAGGAGCGGGCAGATAAAACGGCTGCGGCGGCCGAGGCCCAGTTGATCAAAGCCGGGGGGATTTCCACGACGACAGTGAATAGCGGCCAGCAGTGGGATGCGCCAAACGGCTGGGCACCGTTGCAGTGGGTGGCCACCGAAGGCTTGCAGAACTACGGGCATAAAAAAGTGGCGATGGACGTCACCTGGCGCTTCCTCACCAACGTACAGCATACCTACGATCGTGAGCAGAAGCTGGTGGAGAAATATGATGTTTCCACTACCGGCACGGGTGGCGGCGGTGGCGAATATCCGCTGCAGGACGGCTTTGGCTGGACTAACGGCGTGACGCTGAAGATGCTGGATATGGTTTGTCCGCAGGCTAACCCTTGCGACAAGCTGCCAGCCACACAGCCTGCGGCGAATGATGAGCCAGCGACCACAGCCCCAGCGGCTACCGGTAATCAACCGGCGGCGAATAGCGCGCCAACCACAACTGACCAACCGGCGGCAACAACGCCATCGACCACAAGCGATCAGCCTTCGGTAACGACGCCTCCGGCCACAACCGATCAACCGTCGTCAACAACGTCGCCATCGATCACGACCGATCAACCATCGTCAACAACGTCGCCATCGACCACGACCGATCAACCGTCGTCAACAACGTCGCCAACGACAACCGATCAGCCGTCGTCAAACACGCCACCGGCCACGAGCAATCAGCCGTCAGTCACCACGCCACCGGCGACCAGCGGCAACGCCAGCTCACAGCCAGCTGCGAATGATGATTCGGCAGAAACGCAGAAAAGTGTCGGGCAGTAAGGCGAGGTGATGCGTAGGCCGGGTAAGGCATAGCCGCTACCCGGCATTATTACGGGGGACACCAAAAAAAACGGCTCTTAGTTAAGAGCCGTTTTACGTAGGTCAGGCGCGTCGTACCATTCTGTAGATAAGCAGCACGAGAATAGCGCCCACCACGGCGACCAGGAAACTTTGCAGGTTAAACCCGGATACAGTGCCGCCGATGCCAAACATCGTTGCCAGCCAGCCGCCGACAACCGCACCTACGACCCCAAGGATACAGGTCACAATAAAACCACCACCATCCCGTCCCGGCATGATGAATTTTGCGATAACACCAGCAATCAGACCAAATATAATCCAGGCGATAATACCCATAGTGATGCCCTCTTGCAGAGTTAAGCTTGCGCAGAACACCCGCCCGCGCAGGTCAATTAAGTATAGGCAATAGCCAGAAAACCATTTTGAGTACACTGACTTAATTACGGCTCTGACGAAAAAATATTTCCTGGTTTGTATTAAGTTCCGCGGACAAGTGCCGATAACGCATCCACAGATTGTCATCTATCAAGGAGCCCTGGGGCGTGAGTAATTACAGTGAGCAGTTCCTGAAAACTAATCCGCTGGCTGTACTAGGGGTATTACGCGATCTACAAAAACAAGACACGCCGGTGCGCATCAGTTGGGGGAACAACCAGTTCATCAGCAAAATTCTGGATGCAACGCCGGAGCGACTGGTGATGGATTTAGGCAGTCAGGAGTACGAGAACCGCTCGGTACTGCGCGCAGGCATCATTACCGTAGCCGCCGACACCCAAGGGGCGAAAGTGGAGTTCGACCTGCCGCAACTGGAACAGGGAACCTGGCAAGGGCTGCCCGCCTTTATCACCTCGCTGCCCGCATCGGTGTGGTGTATTCAGCGACGGGAGTTTTTCCGTATCAATGCCCCGCTGCATCCGGCCTACTTCTGCAAAGCTAAAATGCCGGACAAAAGCGTGCTTCGTTTCCGTCTGCACGATCTCTCCCTCGGCGGCATGGGCGCCTTAATGGACAGTGCGAAGCCAGACGCGCTGGTCGAGGGGATGCGTTTCTCGCAGATCGAACTGGATATGGGCGGCTGGGGTCGCTTCTTCTTTGATGCGCAGCTGATCACGGTGAGCGAACGTAAGGTGGTGGACAGCAAAAACGAAACCATTACCACGCCGCGTCTGAGCTTCCGTTTTCTCAATGTCGGGCCAGGCCCGGAGCGTGAACTGCAGCGAATTATCTACTCGCTGGAGCGTGAAGCGCGGGAGCGCGCCAACAAGGTGCGTTAAACGCGACCGGGCAGCGCGTGGCTGCCCGATAACGGATTACATGGCGTCCATCGCCTTCTGGACTTTCCAGATGTAGCGCGGTGCCTGCGGGGCCGGGTGATTGTTGACGACGTGATCAAAGAACTCGTCTTTGTCCATATCGTTAATCTCGGCAATCGCCTTTTTGCGATCGGAGGAGAAGGTGCGTAGCAGCGCGCCTGCCCCGTTAACGTAGGAGACCACCAGCGCATACTGCATCACCTCTGGATCTTCAATTCCCTTCAGGATCCCATGCTCCAGAATGCTCAGGTAGGCGGTGCCCATCGAGATATTGCGCTCCGGGTTCTTCAGCTCACTGGTGGACGGCTGGCCGCTCCAGCCCATATGCCGGTAGACCTCCCGTCCCGCGGTGGAAGCTTTCAGCTGCATCAGGCCCACCGCGTTCGATTTACTGACCAGATTCGGATTCCCACCCGACTCCACCGCAATGATGGCGGTCACCAGACGCGGGCTGACGCCCCAGGCTTCACCGGCTTTTTCGCTGATCGGCATCCACTGCATCGCCCGTTTCACCGGGACTTCCGGGTTCCATTCCGGTTTCTGGTAATCCTGCTTCGAACTGCATCCAGCAAGCAACACAATCAAAAAAGCAAACCATCTTAATTTCACGTCATCTGTCCTTATGGTCATTCATCGCTATTACCCTATCCTCCGCTTGATGAAGGATGCGCTCAGGCGGCATGATATATACATTTAGATTTATAAGTCAGCAAGGAAATGCCATGTCTCAGGTTCATCTCATCGCACCATCAGGTTACTGCATTAATCAGGAAGCGGCCCAACGGGGCGTTGCACGTTTACTGGACGACGGGCATCAGGTGCAAAATCAGACAATTATACCCCGCCGCCAGCAGCGATTTGCCGGAACCGAGACGCAGCGACTGAACGACATCAACGCCCTTACCCGCCTGGAAGGTGCCAACCAGATTGTCCTGGCGGTGCGCGGCGGATACGGTGCCAGCCGCCTGCTGGAGCAGATCGACTGGCAGGGGCTGGCCGAACGCCAGCAGCAGGACCCGCTGCTGATTTGTGGCCATAGCGACTTCACGGTTATCCAGCTCGGCCTGCTGGCGTTACATAACGTCATCACCTTTAGCGGCCCGATGCTGGCGGGTAATTTCGGCGCGCCCGAGCTGAATGCCTTTACCCTGGAGCATTTCTGGCGCGCGCTGCAAAACAGCACCTATTCCGTTGAGTGGCAGGGGGACGGCCCGGCGTGTGAACGCACAGGCCAGCTGTGGGGCGGCAATCTGGCGATGGTTGTGTCGTTGATCGGCACCCCCTGGCTGCCCGCCATTGAGAACGGCATTCTGGTGCTGGAAGACATCAATGAGCACCCGTTCCGCGTTGAACGCATGCTGTTGCAACTGCACCATGCGGGCATTCTTGACCGCCAGCAGGCGATCGTGCTCGGCAGTTTTAGCGGGGCGACCGCCAATGATTACGATGCCGGATACGATCTGGCGACTATGATCGATTACCTGCGCTCCAGGGTATCAGTGCCGATTATCAGTGGACTCGATTTTGGCCATGAACAAAAGACCGTCACCCTGCCGCTCGGCGCGCAGGCTTCGCTTGTTCACGCCGCAGGTAAGACCTGTTTAACCCTGAGCGGGCATCCGGTGATGAAAGCATAAAAAAAGCCGCTTAAGCGCCGGATTAGCGCGTTATAAGCGGCATTAATATGTTAGGGTTTTAATAACAGTCATCGCGTCACGCAGGGAGTACGCACACATTGGATGCCGCAGCAATAATCAGTCTTTTTATCCTGGGTTCAGTTCTTGTAACCTGTAGTATTTTATTGAGTTCGTTTTCTTCCCGTCTCGGCATCCCCATTCTGGTCATTTTCCTCGCCATCGGCATGCTGGCGGGCGTTGATGGCGTCGGAGGCATTCCCTTCGACAACTACCCGTTTGCTTACATGATCAGTAACCTCGCGCTGGCGGTGATCCTGCTGGACGGCGGGATGCGTACCCAGGCCAGCTCGTTTCGCGTGGCGCTGGGCCCGGCCCTGTCGCTGTCAACGGTCGGGGTACTGATCACCTCCGGTCTGACCGGGATGATGGCCGCGTGGCTGTTTCATCTGGATATCATGGAAGGGCTGCTGATTGGCGCCATTGTCGGCTCGACCGATGCGGCGGCGGTCTTCTCGCTGCTGGGCGGCAAAGGACTGAACGAGCGTGTCGGCTCCACGCTTGAGATCGAATCCGGCAGTAACGACCCGATGGCCGTGTTTCTTACCATTACCCTGATTGAGATGATTCAGCAGCATGAGACCAGCCTGAGCTGGATGTTTGCCTGGCACATCATTCAGCAGTTTGGCCTGGGGATCATCATTGGCCTGGCTGGCGGTTATCTGCTGCAACAGATGATCAACCGCATCGCGTTACCGGGCGGGCTTTACCCGCTGCTGGCGCTGAGCGGCGGGATTTTGATTTTCGCCCTCACCACAGCAATGGACGGCAGCGGCATTCTGGCGGTCTACCTGTGCGGCTTCCTGCTGGGGAATCGCCCGATCCGCAACCGTTATGCCATTCTGCAAAACTTCGATGGCCTCGCCTGGCTGGCGCAGATCGGTATGTTCCTGGTGCTGGGGCTGCTGGTTACGCCGTCGGACCTGCTGCCGATTGCTGTTCCGGCCCTGCTGCTGTCGATATGGATGATCTTCTTTGCCCGTCCGCTGTCGGTGTTTGTCGGGCTGCTACCGTTCAAGGGATTTAACCTGCGCGAGCGGGTGTTTATCAGTTGGGTTGGCCTGCGCGGCGCGGTGCCGATCATCCTGGCGGTCTTCCCGATGATGGCCGGGCTGGACAATGCCCGTTTGTTCTTTAACGTGGCCTTCTTCGTGGTACTGGTGTCGCTGCTGTTCCAGGGTACGTCCCTGTCGTGGGCAGCGAAAAAAGCCAGGGTCGTCATTCCCCCGGTGGGTTGGCCGGTCTCCCGCGTAGGGCTGGACCTCCACCCGGAAAATCCGTGGGAGCAGTTCGTCTATCAACTCAGCGCCGACAAGTGGTGCGTGGGTGCCTCGCTGCGGGATCTGCATATGCCCGCCGAAACGCGCATTGCTGCCCTGTTCCGCGATAACGCCCTGCTGCACCCAACCGGGAGCACCCGGCTGCGTGAAGGGGATATTCTCTGCGTGATTGGCCGCGAGCATGACCTCCCTGCCCTCGGCAAGCTGTTCAGCCAGTCGCCGCCGGTGGCGCTGGATCAGCGCTTCTTTGGTGATTTTATTCTCGAAGCCAGCGCCAAATTTGCCGACGTGGCGTTGATCTACGGCCTGGAGGAAGGGCTGGAGTATCGCGATAACCAGCAGACGCTCGGCGAGATCGTCCAGAAGCTGCTGGGTGCCGCGCCGGTAGTGGGTGACCAGGTGGAATTTGCCGGGATGATCTGGACGGTGGCAGAGAAAGAAGATAACACGGTGCGCAAAGTGGGCGTACGCGTGGCGGAGGATGCCGAGGAGTAGCTTTTTTCCCCTCTCCCAAGGGAGAGGGGAAAACCCTTCAGAGCGTAACGACCGGCACCCTCGGGGCTAATGCGGTTAACAACTCGTAGCCGATGGTACCCGCCGCGGCAGCAACATCGTCTACTTTCACTTCATTCCCCCACAGCTCAACCGGCGTACCGATCCCCGCGTGCGGGCATGGCGTAAGGTCGATGGCCAGCATATCCATTGATACCGTGCCGACCGTGCCGGTACGTACGCCGTCTACCCATACTGGCGTGCCGGACGGGGCAATGCGTGGATAGCCGTCGGCATACCCCCCGGCGACAATACCGATCCGCTGCTCGCCCGAGGCGCGATAGCGGCTGCCGTAGCCCACGGTATCCCCCGCTTTCAGGGTCTGAACGCCAATGATTTCACTGCGCAGGGTCATCACCGGCTTCAGGCCGCTGTTGGCGATATCCTGCCACTGCCCGGACGGTGACGCGCCGTAAAGAATGATCCCCGGCCGTACCCAGTCGAAATGCGCTTCCGGGTGCCAGAGGGTCGCCGCCGAGTTAGAGAGCGAACGCGGGCAGTCCAGCCCTTCCGCCGCCTGCTCAATATGCCTCATCGGCTCAACAATGCCTTCCGGCTTTTCCGCATCGGCAAAATGGGCCATCAGCGTCATGCCGCCGACGTTCTTCAGCGCCCGCAGCTGCTGCCAGACGCTGTGAACCCGATCCGGCTGAAAACCGAGACGGTTCATGCCGCTGTTCACTTTCAGGTAGATATCGAGCGGGGCGTGCAGCTTCGCATTCTGCAACGCCTTAACCTGCCAGTTGCTGTGCACGCTGGTGGTCAGACGGTATTTATCAAACAGCGGCAGTTCATCGCTGTTGAAAAAGCCTTCGAGCATCAGGATCGGCCCTTTCCAGCCGCGCTCGCGCAGCAGGATCGCCTCTTCCAGATTGAGCATCGCAAAGCCATCGGCCGCGCTTAACGCGCTCCAGATGCGATCCAGACCGTGGCCATAAGCATTGGCTTTGACCACCGCCCAGACTCGTGAAGCGGGCGCGGCGCGCCGGACAATGTGCAGGTTATCCTTCAGGGCCTGAAGATCCAGCTGAGCCACAACAGGACGGGACATGACGACTCCTTGTTAGTTATGCGCGCCGTGTAAATGCTGTGGACGTGACGGAGTGAACCCCGGACGGTAGCGCGCGACGCTTAAATCATCAAACGGAATAGCGGGTGTGCGCCCGGAGATCAAATCACTGAGTAACTGCCCTGAACCGCAGGCCATCGTCCAGCCCAGCGTACCGTGCCCGGTGTTGAGCCACAGGTTCTTGAAGGGCGTGCGACCCACAACAGGGGTGCCGTCCGGGGTCATCGGGCGCAGCCCGGTCCAGAAGGTCGCCTGTTCGATAAAGCCGCCCCGCGGGAACAGGTCGCCAACGACCATCTCCAGCGTTTCCCGACGCGGTTGCAGTAACTCGGTGTTAAAGCCGACGATTTCCGCCATTCCTCCCACGCGGATCCGGTTGTCAAAACGGGTGATCGCGATTTTGTATGTTTCATCAAGAATAGTTGAAACCGGCGCCCCCCTGTCCTCTTTCACCGGGATAGTCAGCGAATATCCCTTCAGCGGGTAGACCGGAATATCCACAATGCCCTTCAGCATGGCGGTAGAGTAAGAGCCAAAGGCCATTACGTAGGCGTCGGCTTTCACCACCTCGTCGCCGCACAGCACGCCGTAAATATTGTCCCCTTCGTACAGAAGCTTATCCACGGAGGTGTTATAGCGGAATTTGACCCCTGCCTGCTCGGCCATCAGCGCCAGATTCTGGGTAAATAGCTGGCAGTCGCCGGTTTCGTCATTCGGCAGACGCAGACCGCCGGTCAGCTTGTGTGCCACCTCAGCCAGCGCCGGTTCAACCTGCGCCAGCTGGCTGGCTTCCAGCAGCTGATACGGTACTCCGGCATCCTCAAGGACGGCGATATCGCGGGTGGCGTTTTCATACTGCTGGGCGGTACGGAACAGTTGCAGGGTGCCCCCCTGGCGGCCCTCATACTGAATACCGGTCGTGGCACGCAGCGCTTTCAGGCAGTCGCGGCTGTACTCCGCCAGGCGTACCATCCGCCCTTTGTTTTCCATGTAGTGCGAGGTGTCGCAGTTGCGCAGCATCTGCCACATCCACTTGAGCTGGAATTGCGTGCCGTCGAGACTGATCGCCAGCGGTGCATGGCGCTGGAACATCCATTTAATCGCCTTCAGCGGCACACCCGGCGCCGCCCAGGGTGCCGCGTAACCCGGAGAAATTTGCCCGGCATTAGCGGCGCTGGTCTCCAGTGCCGGACCCGGCTCACGATCGATCACAGTTACATCGTGCCCGGCCTGACTCAGGTACCAGGCGCTGGTTACGCCAACGACGCCACTTCCCAGTATGACAACACGCATAGCCACTCCATTTATAAGCAAAAGAACAATCTTCTGATTACATATTGATAACCCAGCCGAAAATATTATTCAACATAGGCCTTTTTTATGGTGACACATCTCACACCTTCCCCTGCTGACGCGGGTAGCGCGGTTTTGGCATCTCCTGCTGCGCGGCATTTTTAACCAGCATATTGTGCTGCCGGACACCCCTTTTCTGTCACAGGAAAAACGGGAAATCGCAAAGAAAAAAATAGCGTGCCAGCACGCTTTTGAATGGCGTGTTCTATGCTTGAAAAGAGGTTCTCCAGACAGAGAGAGCTACCAACAATGAGGGCGCGCTAATGGCTACTATTGATTCCATGAATAAGGACACCACACGTCTGAGCGATGGACCCGACTGGACATTCGAGCTGCTTGATACCTACCTGGCAGAAATTGACCGGGTGGCGAAACTCTACCGTCTGGATGCCTATCCCCATCAAATCGAAGTGATTACGTCTGAACAGATGATGGACGCTTACTCCAGCGTCGGGATGCCCATTAACTATACCCACTGGTCGTTTGGTAAGAAGTTCATCGAAACCGAACGGCTCTATAAGCATGGTCAGCAGGGGCTAGCCTACGAAATCGTCATCAACTCGAACCCCTGCATCGCCTACCTGATGGAAGAGAACACCATTACCATGCAGGCACTGGTGATGGCGCACGCCTGCTACGGCCATAACTCCTTCTTCAAAAATAACTACCTGTTCCGCAGCTGGACCGATGCCAGTTCGATTGTCGATTATCTGATCTTTGCCCGTAACTACATCACCCAGTGCGAAGAGCGCTATGGGGTGGAGGAGGTCGAGAAGCTGCTCGACTCCTGCCATGCGTTGATGAACTACGGCGTGGATCGCTACAAACGTCCGCAGAAAATCTCCCTGCAGGAGGAGAAAGCGCGGCAGAAAAGCCGGGAAGAGTATCTGCAAAGCCAGGTGAATACGCTGTGGCGTACCCTGCCGAAACGCGAAGAAGAAAAAATGGTGGTCGAAGCTCGCCGTTATCCTTCCGAGCCGCAGGAGAACCTGCTCTACTTTATGGAGAAAAACGCCCCGCTGCTGGAGCCGTGGCAGCGTGAGATCCTGCGTATCGTGCGCAAGGTGAGCCAGTATTTTTATCCGCAAAAACAGACCCAGGTGATGAACGAAGGCTGGGCGACGTTCTGGCACTACACCATCCTCAACCACCTGTATGACGAAGGTAAAGTCACCGAACGCTTTATGCTGGAGTTCCTGCACAGCCACACCAACGTTGTGTTCCAGCCGCCTTACAACAGCCCGTGGTACAGCGGGATTAATCCGTATGCGCTGGGCTTTGCCATGTTCCAGGACATCAAGCGTATCTGCCAGAATCCTACGGAAGAGGATAAATACTGGTTCCCGGATATCGCCGGTTCCGACTGGCTGGAAACGCTGCATTTTGCCATGCGCGACTTCAAGGACGAGAGCTTTATCAGCCAGTTCCTGTCGCCGAAGGTGATGCGTGACTTCCGCCTGTTTACAGTGCTGGATGACGATCACAACAACTATCTCGAGATTTCGGCGATCCACAATGAAGAGGGGTATCGTGAGATCCGCTCCCGCCTCTCGGCGCAATACAACTTGAGCAATCTGGAGCCGAATATTCAGGTCTGGAATGTGGATCTGCGCGGGGATCGCTCCCTGACGCTGCGCTATATCCCGCATAACCGCGCGCCGCTGGATAAAGGGCGTAAGGAAGTGCTGAAGCATGTGCATCGTCTGTGGGGCTTTGACATTATGCTGGAGCAGCAGAATGAAGACGGCAGCGTGGAGCTGCTGGAACGGTGCCCGGTGAAAGGCAATATGTTGTAACCCGGGCGGTTTGTTGCCGGGCTACGCCGGGTTTAGCCGAAAAAAAACCTCTCAAACGAGAGGTTTTTTATTTAGCGCCCCTGAATCACCAGGTCGCCCGGCAGGGATTTCTGCATCCGATGCCAGATCTCACCGCTCTCACGACCATAGCGACGCACGGTGTCGTACACCTGATCGTGCTGGCCTTCTGAGCAGAGTTCACTGAGCTTGTGATAGAAACCGAGCGCCAGGCTGCGGGCTTCCGGATTGGCAAAGTAATGACGGCCGATGCGGGTATAAAGCCCTTTCATGCCGTTGAGGATCAGGCCGTAGATCGGATTACCCGAGGCAAACGCCAGACCGCGGAAGACATTGTAATCCAGCAGCGCAAAGGCATCAGCGTGATCTTCCACCGCCGTGGCGCGGGCCAGTACCTCCAGTGCCTTATCCGGGTGCTGGCGAAACGCCGTACGGATAAAGATGGTGGCAATGTTGGTGCGCACGGAGAGCAGGTTATCGATGAGCTGCGGTACGCTCTCGTGGTCGAGACGCGCCAGCGTTTCAAGAATATTCAGACCCGACGTTTCCCAGAAGTTATTCACTTTGGTCGGTTTGCCGTGTTGGATCGTCAGCCAGCCATCGCGGGCCAGTCGCTGCAACACTTCACGTAAGGTGGTACGTGTGACGCCAATCAGTTCAGAGAGTTCGCGTTCTGCAGGAAGTATCGAGCCTGGCGGGAAACGGTTATTCCAGATGCTTTCGATAATGTACTCTTCCGCGAAACCCGCCGGGCTTTGCGCCTTTATGACCATAGTGAATTTTCCATTAACTGCTTTTTACAAATTTCACTCATCATACCAGAGGCAGACAGAGGCAGATAGCGCAGCGAGGCGAGAAAAAAGGGATCGCTGTTTTATTTTTATCATTTAAAAGTCGGGCCTCCGCCCCCCTGCCCGGCGCGGTTTGCGTATACTTAGGATGTAATTATGTGATGGGCAAGGAAATCTGTTGTGGAAATGTCTTATAGCCGCGCACTGTGGCGCAATTTTTTAGGCCAGTCCCCCGACTGGTATAAAGTGACCCTGGTTGTTTTTCTGGTTCTTAACCCCTTTATCTTTGTTGTCGATCCCTTCGTTGCCGGCTGGTTGCTGGTTGGGGAGTTTATCTTTACCCTGGCGATGGCGCTGAAATGTTATCCCCTGCTGCCGGGTGGCCTGCTGGCCTTCGAGGCGGTGGTGATCGGCATGACCAGCGCGGAACACGTGAAGGAAGAGCTGGCGTCAAATCTGGAAGTGCTCCTGCTGCTGATGTTTATGGTGGCCGGGATCTACTTTATGAAGCAGCTGCTGCTGTTTATCTTTACCCGCCTGCTGCTGAGTATTCCCTCCAAGACAATGCTGTCGCTGTCCTTCTGCGTAGCCGCCGCCTTTTTGTCGGCCTTCCTTGATGCCCTGACCGTGGTGGCGGTGGTGATCAGCGTCGCCGTGGGCTTTTACGGGATCTATCATCGGGTGGCCTCCGCGCAGCCCAAAGATAATTTGCAGGATGACAGCCAGGTCGATGCCCGGCAGCGCGAAGTGCTGGAACAGTTCCGTGCGTTTCTGTGCAGCCTGATGATGCACGCAGGCGTGGGCACCGCGCTGGGCGGGGTGATGACCATGGTCGGGGAGCCGCAAAACCTGATCATCGCCAAAGCCGTCGGCTGGAATTTCACCGACTTTTTCCTGCATGTGGCGCCGGTCAGCGTGCCGGTGCTGGTGTGCGGCCTGTTCACCTGCTGGTTGATAGAGAAGTTTAAATGGTTTGGTTACGGCACCCTGCTGCCGACCCCGGTACGTGAGGTGTTACAACGTTTTGATGAAGAGAGCCGCAGCAAGCGTACCCGTCAGCAAAAACTGGCTATGATCTTTCAGGCCATTATTGGCGTCTGGCTGATTATCGCCCTGGCGTTTCATCTGGCGGAGGTGGGCTTGATTGGCCTGTCGGTCATTATCCTGGCGACCTCTTTTACCGGCGTGACGGATGAGCACGCGATTGGCAAAGCCTTTACCGAAGCGCTGCCCTTTACCGCCCTGCTGACGGTCTTTTTCGCGGTGGTGGCAGTGATTGTCGATCAGCAGCTGTTTGCGCCGATCATTCGCTACGTGCTACAGGCCGAGCCGGATGCCCAGCTGACGCTGTTCTATCTGTTTAACGGCCTGCTGTCAGCCATCTCTGATAACGTGTTTGTCGGTTCGGTCTATATCAATGAGGCCAAAACCGCACTGCAGAGCGGCGCAATCAACCAGCAGCAGTTTGAAATGCTGGCGGTGGCGATCAATACCGGCACCAACCTGCCTTCCGTCGCCACGCCAAACGGCCAGGCGGCGTTCCTGTTCCTGCTCACCTCGGCGCTGGCTCCTTTAATCAGGCTCTCTTATGGCCGGATGGTATGGATGGCGCTGCCCTATACGGTGGTATTAACCACCGTCGGCTTGTTGTGCGTCAAAATTACCCTTATTCCATTTACCCAATGGATGTTGCAGACGGGTATACTGACGGCGCATTAAGAGAGTCAGCCGGGTCGTATATGGCCCGGCTGCACTTTCGAATGATAAATATCCGATTACGTTATATTTTGCGCGCTGAGGCTGGCGCGCGAATTGTTTTCGTTTACACTGCGCTTTCTATACCTGCTCCAGGGAAATGATTATGTTGAAATTTTTAAACCAGTGCTCGCGTGGACGCGGCGCATGGTTGCTGTTGGCCCTGACCGCCTTCGCGTTAGAAATGGTGGCATTATGGTTCCAGCATGTGATGTTGCTGAAGCCCTGCGTGCTGTGCATCTACGAACGCTGCGCGCTGTTTGGCGTGATGGGCGCGGGCCTGGTCGGTGCCATTGCTCCAAAAAGCCCGCTGCGCTACGGTGCGATTGCTATCTGGCTCTACAGCGCCGGAAAAGGCCTTCAGTTGGCCTGGGAACACACCATGATCCAGCTGCATCCGTCGCCGTTCCAGACCTGTGATTTTGCCGCCAGCTTCCCGAGCTGGCTGCCGCTGGACAAGTGGCTGCCGCAGGTCTTCGTGGCAAGCGGTGACTGTTCCGTGCGTCAGTGGGAGTTTCTGACTCTCGAGATGCCGCAGTGGCTGGTTGGCATTTTCGCCGCTTTCCTGGTTGTGGCGCTGCTGGTGCTGATTGCCCAGCCGTTCAAACCGAAAAAACGCGATCTTTTTGGACGTTAATGTCCGACAATAAAAAACCCGCCTCGGCGGGTTTTTTATTATGCGCGGTTGGGATGATTCAAAATATGGTCTTCCCAGTCCCGCACCTCTGACTCTTTCACCGCAATGTGGCGCACTGAGATTCGCTCGCCGTGCATCGCCGCTTTTGAACCGGCCAGCAAGGGGTGCCACTTCGGCAGATCCTTGCCTTCCGCCAGCAGGCGATAAGCGCAGGTCGGCGGCAACCATTCGAAGGTGGGCAGGTTGTCGCGGGTCAGCTTGATGCAGTCCGGCTCTAACTCAAAACGGCGCTCGTAGTTACGGCACTGGCAGGTTTTGATGTTCAGCTGATTGCAGGCGACGTTAGTGAAATAAATTTCGTCCGAGTCTTCATCCATAAGCTTATGCAGGCAGCACTGCCCGCAGCCGTCACACAGCGATTCCCACTCGGCGTCGGTCATGTTGTCGAGAGTTTTGCTTTGCCAGAAAGGAGTTTCGCTCATAAGGATGTCCACACGTCAAAATAAAGCGCACCTTATAACCAGTCTGGCACCTTGATGCAAGTTTTGCCGCCCAAAAGGGGCGGCAAGCGGGGATTACAGCACGCGGGTTTTCAGGGACAGGCCGTTAACGGCTACTTCCAGCTCATCGCCACTGGCGAGTGGGCCAACCCCTTCCGGGGTGCCGGTGAGGATCACATCGCCCGGTTTAAGGGTGAAATAACGGCTCATATAGGCAATCAGCGGCACAATCTTGTGGATCATGTCGGCGGTCGACCCCTGCTGGCGTACCTCGCCGTTTACCTTCAGGCTCAGGGCGGTGTTCTGGGGATCGTCCTGGAATTCCGATGCCGGTACGAACCCGGAGATTGGGCAGGAATTATCAAAGCCCTTGGCTTTTTCCCACGGCTGGCCCGCTTTCTTCATTTTGCCCTGCACGTCGCGCAGGGTCAGATCCAGCGCCACACCATAACCGGCAATCGCCTTCTGCACATGATCTTCAGAGGCCTGACGCAGCGTGGCGCCAATCAGCACCGCCAGCTCCACTTCGTGATGAACCGAGCCAAGCCCCTGCGGTAATGCCAGCGGCTGGCGAATATCACAGAGCGCCGTTTCCGGTTTAATGAACAGCACTGGCTCTTCTGGAACCGCACTTCCCATCTCCTGAATATGCTTTGCGTAATTACTTCCTACGCAGACGACTTTACTTACCGGATAATCCAGTAAGGCTCCTTGCCAGTTATGATGTTGATACATAAACGTCCCCTGAACGGTGAATGTGACGCTGACAGAAAACTCCTAAACTATTTTTTCCCCTGCGCCTCAAGATGCTGTTTCAGTAAATTCTCTTGTGGCGGAGGAAGTTGTAAATAATAGCCCTGTTCCGTCAACGCGGTTTTTACTTTTTCCAGATCGGCGTTACTCAGCTGCTTGCGCCCGTCGAGCGGCATCAGCATTACGAGCTGCGGCTTACCGAAGCTTTTCATCAGTGCTTCAGGCACACGGGAAAAATCGTCCTTTTTTTCGACATACAGGTAGGTCTGGTCGCGCTGGGTACTTCTGTAGATCACACAAAACATATATTTACTCTGAATTAAGCGGGAGGGTGACTTGCCTCAATATAATTGTGACTATAACATGCCTGATACTCTTCGGAATATCACGGCGCACAGGTCGTGGTAAAAGCAAATTGAGTAAGGCCAGGATGTCAAACACGCCCATCGAGCTTAAAGGCAGTAGCTTCACCTTATCAGTGGTTCATTTGCATGAAGCAAAACCCGAGGTTATTCGTCAGGCGTTAGAAGACAAAATTGCGCAGGCGCCCGCATTTCTTACCCATGCGCCGGTGGTCATCAACGTCAGCAGCCTTGAGGCGCCGGTAAACTGGCACCATTTGCAACAGGCGGTCTCCGCTACCGGCCTGCGAATTGTGGGCATCAGCGGCTGCAAAGACGCTGAACTGAAAGCCGAAATCGATCGTGCGGGTCTTCCGTTGCTGAACGAAGGCAAAGACAAAGCCCCGCGCGCCGAACCCCCTGCTCCACCAGAACTCCCTGTTACTCCTGTCACAAAAACGCGATTGATTGATCTGCCCGTGCGTTCCGGTCAGCGTATTTATGCGCCAAACTGTGACCTGATTGTGACCAACCACGTCAGCGCTGGGGCGGAGCTGATCGCGGATGGCAATATCCATATTTATGGCTCAATGCGAGGCCGTGCGCTGGCGGGTGCCAGCGGCGATCGCGATGCGCAAATTTTTTGTACCCACCTGGAGGCGGAGCTGGTCTCCATCGCAGGGGTTTACTGGCTGAGTGATAACATCCCGGCCGAATTTTCTGGCAAAGCGGCACGTCTGCGGCTGGCAGACAACGCTTTGACCGTTCAACCGTTGAATTGATCCCTTTTTAACAAGGAATTTCTATGGCACGCATTATTGTTGTTACTTCGGGTAAAGGAGGCGTTGGCAAGACCACCTCCAGCGCGGCCATCGCTACTGGTTTGGCCCAGAAGGGAAAGAAAACCGTCGTTATCGATTTCGATATCGGCCTGCGTAACCTTGACCTGATTATGGGTTGTGAACGCCGCGTGGTGTACGATTTTGTGAACGTGATTCAGGGTGACGCCACGCTGAATCAGGCAATGATTAAAGATAAACGTACCGACAACCTCTATATTCTTCCCGCTTCGCAGACGCGCGACAAGGATGCGCTGACCCGTGAAGGCGTGGAAAAGGTGCTCGATGAGCTGAAAAAAATGGACTTCGATTTCGTGGTCTGTGACTCACCCGCAGGCATCGAAACGGGTGCGCTGATGGCGCTCTACTTCGCCGACGAAGCGATCATCACCACCAACCCGGAAGTGTCGTCCGTACGTGACTCCGACCGTATTTTAGGGATCCTCGCCTCGAAATCCCGCCGTGCGGAAAATGGCGAAGAACCGATTAAAGAGCACCTGCTGCTGACCCGTTATAATCCGGGTCGTGTCAATAAAGGTGATATGCTGAGTATGGAAGACGTGCTGGAGATCCTGCGCATTAAACTGGTTGGCGTCATCCCGGAAGATCAATCCGTGTTGCGCGCGTCTAACCAGGGTGAGCCGGTTATCCTCGATGCTAACGCAGACGCCGGTAAAGCGTATGCGGATACGGTAGATCGTCTGCTCGGAGAAGAACGTCCTTTCCGCTTCATCGAAGAAGAGAAGAAAGGTTTCCTCAAACGCCTGTTCGGAGGATAAGTTATGGCATTACTGGACTTTTTTCTCTCGCGGAAAAAAAGCACCGCTAACATCGCAAAAGAGCGTCTGCAGATCATCGTGGCAGAACGCCGCCGCAGCGACGCGGAACCGCATTACCTGCCGCAGCTGCGCAAAGATATTCTGGAAGTGATCTGTAAGTATGTGCAGATTGATCCGGAAATGGTCACCGTGCAGCTGGAGCAAAAGGACGGGGATATCTCGATTCTGGAGCTAAACGTGACCCTGCCGGAAGCGGAAGAGTCGCGTTCATAATTGAGCGCATTGCCGGGCGGCACGTTGCTTGCCCGGCCCAGCGTTTGTAACCCCGGCAAGCCTGGCGCCGCCGGGGGTTACAGACCGCAATTATTGCGGATACTCTTCCAGCAAGGCGTTCAGGCGAGCGGCCATCAGTTCCCCACGCCAGCCTGCCATCAATTCAGGCG
Organism: Leclercia sp. LSNIH3; assembly: GCF_002935105.1. NCBI lineage: Bacteria > Pseudomonadati > Pseudomonadota > Gammaproteobacteria > Enterobacterales > Enterobacteriaceae > Leclercia > Leclercia sp. LSNIH3. The sequence goes on along the minus strand of NZ_CP026387.1, from coordinate 4,352,090 downwards.
TACCGTTCTGCGGTTTCAGCTTCCAGTGCGCGTTCAACAGCTGGTTAATCTGACGGCGTGAGGCCAGCAGCTCAGCACTCACTTTGCTCTCCGCTGCCACTTCCTGAACCAGGGCTTTAATCGCCTTGAACGCTTTGCGATAGCCCGGCATATCCATCAGGTTCAACAGCGGCTCCGGCAGCGCCTCATCCGGCAATGCCTGCGCTTTCGCTACCAACGCCAGCAGGGTTTTGCCGTGGAAGCGGATCTCCGAACCGGAAAGCCCGATGCTGTCCAGCTCGCCCAGACTGCCCGGCATATACCGCGCCACCGCCCACAGATGCTCTTCACGCACCACAAAGTTCACCGCCAGATCACGCTCCCGCGCCTTGCGCAGACGCCAGTCGGCCAGTAGTTGCAGACAGGCGAGCTGGCGGGTGCGCAGCTGCCAGGCGTTGTTGATATCGCGCCAGGCCTCTTTTGGATCGGTGGTCTCCTGACGACGCAGCTGCGTCATCCGACACTCATTCAGGGCGGCAGGCAGCCAGCCGGAGGCTTCAGCCTCTTTCATCAACTGACCGGCAATCGGCAGCAGGTAAAACACATCCGCCGCCGCGTAATCCAGCTGGCGTTCCGTCAGCGGGCGCGCCAGCCAGTCGGTGCGGGATTCGCTCTTGTCGATAACCAGCCCGGTATACTCTTCCACCATGGCGGCAAAACCCCAGGAGAGCGGGCGCCCGGCAAAGGCGGCAAGGATCTGGGTGTCGATCAGCGGTTCCGGCATAATGCCGAAGGTATTGAGGAAAACTTCCAGATCTTCACTGCCGGCATGCAGGTATTTGGTGATGGCGGTATTCAGCAACAACTCGCGCATTGGCGCCCAGTCGGTGATCCCCAGCGGGTCGATAAGCGACACATGTTTACCGTCATACATCTGGATCAGACCCAGTTGCGGATAATAGGTGCGGGTACGCACAAACTCGGTATCCAGCGCGATGGCGGGGGCGTCACGGGTGACATCGCACAGCGAAGCCAGCTCGTCGTTGGTAGTGATCATCTGGTAATTCAAATCATATTCTCTTTGGTTTGCGCCCATAAAAAAACGCTGGCATGGCCAGCGTCTTGGGGTGACTAACACGAAGCTCAGGCTTTATTGTCTACTTTGGCGCGTGCTTCGTCACGTAATTCTCGTCGTAATATCTTCCCGACGTTCGATTTTGGCAGTTCATCGCGAAACTCCACCAGTTTCGGCACTTTGTAGCCGGTCAGCTGGCGACGGCAGAAGGTGATCAGCGCCTCTTCGCTGAGGTCAGGATCTTTTTTCACCACAAAGATTTTCACCGTTTCACCGCTGCTGCCCGCCGGAACGCCCACTGCGGCCACTTCCAGCACACCGTTGTGCTGCATCACCACATCTTCGATCTCGTTCGGATAGACGTTAAACCCGGAGACGAGGATCATGTCTTTCTTACGATCGACGATTCGCAGGAAGCCTTCGTCGTCCATCACTGCGATATCCCCGGTGTGCAGCCAGCCGTCCTTAATGATTTCATCGGTGGCGTCCGGGCGCTGCCAGTAGCCCAGCATCACCTGCGGCCCTTTCACGCACAGCTCGCCCGGTTCGCCATGCGGCACTTCGTTATCCTCGTCATCCACCAGTTTGGCTTCAGTGGAGGGCACCGGCAGGCCAATGCTGCCACTGTGGTAATCGATATCGTGCGGGTTCACGCTCACCAGAGGGGCGCACTCGGTCAGGCCATAGCCCTCCAGCAGATACTGGCCGGTGAGCTTCACCCAGCGTTCCGCCACCGCCTGTTGCACTGGCATCCCGCCGCCCGCCGACAGATGCAGAGTCGAGAAATCAAGCTGCTGGAACTCTTTGTTGTTCAACAGGGCGTTGAACAGCGTGTTTACCCCCGTCATGGCGGTAAACGGATATTTCGCCAGCTCTTTCACCAGGCCCGGAATGTCGCGCGGGTTGGTGATCAGGACGTTCTGCCCACCCAGCTCGATAAACAGCAGGCAGTTCATGGTCAGCGCGAAGATGTGATAGAGCGGCAGCGCGGTGATCACCAGCTCTTTGCCGCGATGCAGCAGCGGGCCGTAGGTGGCGTTCACCTGCTCGAGGTTCGCCAGCATGTTGCGGTGGGTGAGCATCGCCCCTTTCGCAACCCCGGTGGTGCCGCCGGTGTACTGCAGGAAGGCCAGATCCTGGGACACCACTTCCGGTTTCACGTACTGCATCCGGTAGCCGTTGTGCAGCGCCCGGCGGAAGGAGATGGCGTCTGGCAGGTGATATTTTGGCACCAGACGTTTAACGTACTTAACGACGAAGTTAACCAGCGTCCCTTTTGCGGTTGAGAGCTGATCGCCCATCCGGGTGAGAATAACGTGTTTGACCTGCGTCTTATCGACCACTTTTTCCAGGGTGTGCGCGAAGTTTGAGACAATCACAATCGCCGCCGCGCCGCTGTCGTTCAGCTGGTGCTCCAGCTCACGCGGGGTGTAGAGCGGGTTAACGTTAACCACGATCATCCCGGCGCGCAGGATGCCAAACAGTGCCACCGGATACTGCAGCAGGTTAGGCATCATCAATGCTACCCGATCGCCTTTTTTCAGGCCTAAGCCCTGTTGCAGGTAGGCTGCAAATGCCCGGCTGCGCTCTTCCAGCTTACGGAAGGTCATCACCTCGCCCATGTTCACAAACGCAGGCTGATCGGCGTAGCGCGTGACGGAATGTTCAAACAGTTCAACCAGGGATTGATAACGGTCAGGATTTATCTCTGCAGGCACATCCGCAGGATAACGGTTAAGCCAAACCTTCTTCACTACATCACCTCTGAAATGCGTGTTCGTCGTCATCACAGCCCCGGTTAATAAACAAGTCGTTAACATAATATTAACTCAGCGTACCAGTTTATTAATTGTCCGGATTTAAGGTTGCGAAGCGCGTCACTATTTATTTTTGTTATAACCGTGGAAAAAACGAAACAGCGGCCTGGCCGCTGTTTCTTATTCAATAATAACAGTCACTTACTCTGTTACTACTGTCCGAACCTGAGCGGGTCCGGGGCCGTAAGCTGGCCAGCCACCGTAACCATAGCCATACCGCCAGGGATGCGGTCCCCAGTACCAGGGATCGACCGGCGGTGGCATCATCACCTGCTGCACCACTCGCCAGCGTTTATAGCCGTTGGTCTGCAGGACCATAAATTTGTACGGCGTGTTGCCAATTTTGCCCTGCTCCGCGCCGGCGATCGTACCGACCACGGTGATCAGTTGACCACGGAAGTCCACCGGGTCGAGGAAACCATTCACATCGGCATAGATGCGTCCGCGCGAGGCGTCACCCAGAATCGGCCGCGCACCGCTGTCCAGCGGAACGGTGGCGATTTCCAGACGGGTTTTCCCCTGCTGGTTGAAGACCTCCACCACTTTGCCGCCGAAGCGTGCTTCCTGGCCGACATACAGTTCTGGGGCATTCATTACCCGGACCAGATCCTGCTGCGGCGTAGGGCTGCTGCCCTTGATCGCATCAGGGACAGAGACACATCCTGTTAATGCCAGGGCCAGCGCCCCGACGGTCAGCAGACGAACTACATATTTTTGAACCGCCATGATGCGACTCCTTTTTCTCAGGCTCTGATACTGAGATTCACTCCCGGCCTGGAAGTTTCTTCCACGCTACGGTGTTTCGCAAATAAACCGGTTCGGCCTTCTCGACCGCCACAGTATTGCCTGCAGCCAGCAGCTGACGGGCGATGGGCAGCATATCTTCCGCGGCAGGCAGCAGCACCTTGCCATCCACCAGCGTCAGGCCGCTCTCTTTTGCCATCTCCGGCCACGCTGGCCAGCCGGTTCCGACGGTTGCCCACTCGCCGGAAAGCTGCTTCATGCGCTCGCCCGCCGCTTCCGGCGTAAGTACAGCTTCGCTCTCTTCACCGTGCCATACACCCTGCTCATCGCGGGTGTACTCTGCCCAGTAGACTTCGCCCATTCGGGCGTCGATGGCGGCCAGCACGCGGGTCGCCCCGGTGTTACGCCAGGCGCCCTCGGCCATAGTGGCGAGCGTCGAGACGCCGATCATCGGCAGTTCGGCACCCAGCGCCAGCCCCTGGGCAATGCCAATACCGATGCGCACGCCGGTAAAACTGCCGGGGCCACGGCCATAGGCCAGGGCATCGAGATTATTCAGGGAGGTGTTGCCTTCGGCGAGGATCATCTTCACCAAAGGCAGGATACGTTGGGTATGTTCCCGGGGGCACTCTTCGAAATGAGCACAGAGTTTACCGTCGTTCCACAGGGCAACAGAGCAGGCCTCTGTGGCGGTATCAATAGCCAGAATTCGCATGTGTTGTCGCGCTCTCGCAAGGGTCAGTCACAAAAAGGCGCGCATTTTAACACACCCGTCAGTAAATTACTCCGCCTCAGACGCCGCCAGGAAGCGCACCGCGCGATCGATATCCCGGGTACGCGGTGCCGGCGGCAGGCTGGCGATAAAAGTAGCCCCGTACGGGCGCATCACCAGCCGGTTATCGCAGATCACCAGTACCCCGCGATCGTCCACGTCGCGGATCAGACGCCCCACTCCCTGCTTAAGGGTGATAACCGCGTCCGGGAGCTGCACCTCGTCAAAGGGATCGCCACCGCGCAGGCGGCAATCTTCCATGCGCGCCTTCAGCAGTGGATCGTCCGGCGAGGTAAAGGGCAGTTTGTCGATGATCACCAGCGACAGGGCGTCGCCGCGCACGTCCACCCCTTCCCAGAAGCTGCTGGTCGCCACCAGCAGGGCGTTGCCTGCCGTGACAAACTGTTGCAACAGCTGCCCTTTGCTGGTTTCACCCTGCAACAGCACCGGCAGGGTCATGGTGGCCCGGAACTGCTCCGCCAGGTCACGCATCATGGCGTGCGAGGTACAGAGCATAAAGCAGCGGCCGTTATTGGCCTCGATCATCGGTTTGAGCATGGCCGCCAGATGGCGGGCAGCGCCGGGCTGATTAGGCAGCGGCAAATTACGCGGCACGCAGAGCAGCGCCTGGGTGGCGTAATCAAAGGGGCTGGGCAGGAGCAGGGATTTCGCTTCTGTGATGCCGAGACGTTCGGTGAAGTGGTGCAGATCGTCGTTGACCGACAGCGTGGCGGAGGTAAAGATCCAGCTGCCCGGTTTCTGGGCCATCACTTCCTGGAACTTATCAGCCACCGTGAGCGGCGTCAGGGCAAGGGTAAAATGGCGTGAATTGCATTCATACCAGTAGCTATAGCCTGGCTGGTTAAACTCTTTCAGCCGCTTCAGGCGGGCACGGTACAGCGTGGCGCGCTCGAAGGCGGCATCCAGCAGCGCCGAACGGCCGAGAGAGAGCTTCGCCACGTCGTAACAAAGCTCCAGCGCATCGTCGAGCAGCAGCAGCGCACGCTGGATATGCTGATCGGCCAGCACTTCGCGCAGATTGCCGCGATAGCCTGGATCGCCCAGCTGCATGCGGAAATCCTGCGTGCTTTGCGCCAGGCGGTCGCCGCACTTCTGCAGTTGCTGGGTATCTTTCAGTTCAGTGCGGTAGGCGATGGTGAAATCTTTCGCCAGGTCCAGCAACTGGCGGCTGGAGAGGGACTGGCCGAAATACTGGCTGGCGATATCGGGGAGCTGATGGGCTTCATCGAAAATCAATACGTCGGCCTCGGGGATCAGCTCGCCAAAGCCGCCCTCCTTCACCACCATATCTGCGAGGAACAGATGATGGTTGACCACTACCACGTCGGCATCCATCGCCGTTTTACGTGCTTTGACCACGAAACAGTCTTTATATAACGGGCAGTCGCTGCCGAGACAGTTATCATTGGTGCTGGTGACCAGCGGCCAGACGGCAGAATCTTCCGCCACATTGGCGCAGGTGCTGATGTCCCCGTCGAGGGTCTGGTTGACCCAGCTGCGCAGAATGATCACATCACTGAGAGTCTGCACCGGCAGATCGCCTCCCGCCAGCGCCTGTTGTTCGAGACGTTCAATACAGAGGTAGTTAGAGCGCCCTTTCAGCAAGGCCAGGCGGCCTTTGTATTTGAGGGCTTTGGCCACGGTGGGCAGATCGCGACTGTAAAGCTGATCCTGCAACGCTTTTGAGCCGGTGGAGATGATCACTTTCTTTTTGGCGCGCAGCGCGGGCGCGAGATAGGCATAGGTTTTACCGGTGCCGGTTCCTGCTTCTACCACCAGCGGCTGGGCGCTGTCGATGGCATCGGCGACCGCGTGCGCCATCTGACGCTGCGGCTCGCGCGGCTTAAAACCGGGAATTGCCTTTGCTAATTGTCCGTCTGCTGCGAAATCGTCTGCCACTCTGCCCCCTGTATTTTTGCACAGGGGATTATGTCAGGCCGCTCGTCCTGACGCCAGTCGAGAGTGACGCAGGCAAAACAATATGGCAGTCTTGCCTGCTGAAACAGACATTCATAAGGAAACCTGTATGACAATTGTGCGCATTGATGCCGAAGCCCGCTGGTCAGATGTTGTGATCCACAACCAGACCCTGTACTACACCGGCGTACCGGCGAATCTCGATGCTGAGGCCTATGAGCAGACCGCCAATACCCTGGCGCAGATCGACGCGGTGCTGGAAAAACAGGGCAGCGACAAGTCCCGCATTCTGGATGCGACCATTTTCCTTGCCAGCAAAGACGATTTTGCGGCAATGAACAAAGCCTGGGATGAGTGGGTGGTGGCCGGTCACGCGCCTGTACGCTGCACGGTACAGGCGACGCTGATGAAACCGCAGTATAAGGTTGAGATTAAGATTATCGCCGCGGTGTAAGCGCGTTACTCTTCTTCATCCTCATCTTCAAAGCGCGCCACGATCCGTTCGCCAGTATGGGTGGCGCGCAGCTCCTGTGCTACCTGAGAAATCGCCTGTCCGCTGCTCATCCCCTGGGACATCAGCTCCTGAATACGCTCGACGGCCTTTTGCTGCTGGTCGTGGCTCAGTGAAGGTAAACCTGCAAACATCGTCAACTCCTGCTAAATTATCAGCGCTAATTATTTCACGCTGCCCGGTAGTCTACCACCCATGAACCCGTTATCCCCCACTGTTTTGACATTACCCTGGCGCACGGACGCCGCAGAATTCTGGTTCGCGCCAATAAGCCATCTCCCCTGGGCAATGCTGCTGCACTCCGGCCATGCGGATCATCCTTACAGTCGCTTTGACATTCTGGTGGCCGACCCGCGCACGACGCTGGTGACCCATGGCGCGGATACCCTGATTGACGGCGTTCACTCGGACGCCTGCCCGTTGAGTTTGCTCCAGCAGGCGCTTGATGAGATGGGCCTGCCCTGCACGCCGAATCCGGCCCTGCCCTTCCAGGGTGGCGCGCTGGGGTTGTTTGGCTACGACCTTGGCCGCCGCTTTGAAAAGCTGCCGGAACGGGCCGAGCGCGATATCACCCTGGCAGACATGGCTGTCGGCCTGTACGACTGGGCGATCGTGGTCGATCATCAACAGCAAAGCGTCTCACTGGTGTGCCATGGCGATGCCGGAGCCAGGCTGGCGTGGCTGGAATCACAACGCGCCCCCGCCACGGTGCCCGCGTTCCGGCTCACCTCCGGCTGGGAAGCCAATATGACGGCGGCGGAATACCGGGAAAAATTCGATCGCGTACAGGCGTTTTTGCACAGCGGCGACTGCTATCAGGTGAATTTGGCCCAGCGTTTTCAGGCCAGCTATGAGGGTGACGAGTGGCAGGCCTTTACCCGGCTGAATGCCAGCAACCGCGCCCCATTCAGCGCCTTTTTACGCCTTGAAGAGGGTGCCATTTTAAGTCTTTCGCCAGAGCGTTTTATCCATCTGGCGGAGGGCGTCATCCAGACCCGGCCGATCAAAGGCACCCTGCCGCGGCTGGCGGAGGCAGATGCCGATCGCCAGCAGGCAGAAAAGCTCGCCGCCTCGCCGAAAGATCGCGCCGAGAACCTGATGATCGTCGATCTGATGCGCAACGACATTGGCCGGGTGGCGGAGCCAGGAAGCGTGCGGGTGCCGGAGCTGTTCGTGGTGGAGCCCTTCCCTGCCGTGCATCATCTGGTCAGCACCATTACTGCCCGGCTGCCGCCTGCGCAGACCGCGTGCGATCTGCTGCGTGCCGCCTTCCCCGGCGGGTCGATCACCGGCGCGCCTAAAGTGCGGGCGATGGAAATTATCGACGAGCTGGAGCCACATCGCCGAAACGCCTGGTGCGGCAGTATCGGCTATCTCAGCCTGTGCGGCGGGATGGACACCAGCATTACTATTCGCACCCTGACGGCGGTGGCCGGACAGATCTACTGTTCCGCAGGCGGCGGTCTGGTGGCTGACAGCCAGGCGGCGGCGGAATATCAGGAAACCTTTGATAAAGTGAATCGTATTCTGCAACAACTGGAGAGCTAACTGGTGGATACCCGCGACCTGACCCTCGACAACTTTTTATCGCGTTTTCAGCTTTTGCGCCCGCAGGTGAACAGCACCTCATTGAATCAGCGCCAAGCGGCGGTGTTAATCCCGGTGGTGCGTCGGGAGCAACCGGGTCTGCTGCTGACCCGTCGTTCCTCGCAGATGCGTAAACATGCCGGTCAGGTGGCGTTTCCTGGCGGCGCGGTGGATAGCACCGACGCGTCGTTGATTGCCGCAGCGTTGCGCGAGGCGCAAGAAGAGGTGGCGATCCCGCCGCATAAAGTCGAGGTGATTGGTGTCCTGCCACCGGTGGACAGCGTGACCGGTTTTCAGGTGACGCCGGTTGTCGGGATTATCCCACCAAATTTGCACTACCATGCCAGCGTTGACGAAGTGGAGTCGGTTTTCGAAATGCCATTGGCGGAAGCCCTGCGTTTGGGTCGTTATCATCCCCTGGATATTCAACGCCGTGGTCACGATCATCGGGTGTGGCTCTCGTGGTATCAGCATTATTTTGTCTGGGGCATGACCGCGGGAATTATTCGCGAGCTGGCGCTACAGATCGGCCTGAAACCTTGACTATACTTTACATTCGGCTCTTTTTTACTCCTTTGCGATCCGCCTCCCGCTATTAGTTAATCCCGTCTTAGCCATTAGTTTAATTCATGTGAATAGTTAAGCTGACGACGGGCTTCCCTCTTACACTATGCGAAGTTATTACATCGTTACTGGAAAACTGGTAACCCTGTCAGGAGTGTTAAAGTGATTAGTATATTCGACATGTTCAAAGTGGGGATTGGTCCCTCTTCTTCCCACACTGTCGGGCCAATGAAGGCCGGTAAACAGTTCGTCGATGACCTGGTCGAAAAAGGATTACTGGACAGCATTACTCGTGTGGCTGTGGACGTTTACGGTTCACTGTCATTAACGGGTAAAGGCCACCACACCGATATCGCCATTATTATGGGTCTGGCCGGAAATATGCCGGACACCGTAGATATTGACGCCATTCCGGCGTTTATCCGCGACGTGGAAACGCGCGGTCGTCTGCTGCTGGCCAATGGCCGGCAGGAAGTGGATTTCCCGCAGGACGACGGCATGCGTTTTCGCAGCGACAACCTCTCGTTGCATGAAAACGGGATGCAGATCCACGCCTTTAACGGCGATAAAGTGGTCTACAGCAAAACCTATTACTCCATCGGCGGCGGCTTTATTGTCGACGAAGAGCATTTCGGTAAAGACACTGCGGGCGACGTGAACGTGCCTTACCCGTTCTCGTCAGCAAAAGAGATGCTGGATTACTGCAAAGAGACCGGCCTGTCCCTCTCTGGCATGGTGATGCAGAACGAACTGGCGCTGCACAGCAAGAAAGAGATTGAAGACTATTTTGCTAACGTCTGGCAGACCATGCGTGCCTGTATCGATCGCGGCATCAACACCGAAGGCGTACTGCCTGGCCCGCTGCGTGTACCGCGTCGTGCCTCTGCCCTGCGCCGGATGCTGGTCACCACCGATAAGTATTCCAACGATCCGATGAATGTGATCGACTGGGTCAACATGTTTGCCCTGGCGGTGAACGAAGAGAACGCTGCGGGCGGACGTGTCGTGACGGCACCGACCAACGGTGCCTGCGGTATCGTTCCGGCGGTACTGGCCTACTACGATCACTTTATCGAATCGGTTAGCCCGGACATCTACATCCGCTACTTCCTCGCCGCGGGCGCGGTGGGTGCGCTGTATAAGATGAACGCCTCTATTTCCGGCGCCGAAGTGGGCTGTCAGGGTGAAGTTGGCGTGGCCTGTTCGATGGCGGCGGCCGGTCTGGCTGAGCTGCTGGGCGCCAGCCCGGAACAGGTGTGCGTCGCCGCAGAGATCGGCATGGAGCATAACCTCGGTCTGACCTGCGACCCGGTTGCCGGTCAGGTGCAGGTGCCTTGCATCGAACGTAACGCCATTGCCTCGGTGAAAGCCATCAACGCCTCACGCATGGCCATGCGCCGCACCAGCGAACCGCGCGTCTCGCTGGATAAGGTGATCGAAACCATGTATGAAACCGGCAAAGACATGAACGCCAAATACCGCGAAACCTCTCGCGGCGGGCTGGCGATCAAGGTGCAGTGCGACTAATCCTCTGACGACGTCCCTGCAACTATTGTCTTTCATACCCTTTTCGCCCATCTGATACGGATGGGCGAATTTCATGAACTTTTCTCGTTACCTGAAATAATGCCCACTACACTACCTGAGTTGCCACGGGCATTCACGCCAGTGGCTTTTCGGGTGGCCGTGGCATGCAAACAGCTCACAGGATAATTACCAATTATCGCCGCAAACGGATTATCGTCTGCCTGGTGTTGTCACTTACTACCCTCGTTTGCACGCTAATTATTGGCTTTATTTCGCAGCGCAATTTAAATCAGCAATCTACTGCCGCCTTCGTGTCGCACGCGGTTGAGACGCTGGATAAGATCCTGCAGCCTCTGGAGACCGGGCGCGACGTGGTGCAACCGCTGATCGGCCTGCCCTGCATGGAGGTCAATTTCTTACTGCGTAAACAGGCCGCCTCCCTGCAAACCGTGCGCTCGATTGGCCTGATCAAAGACGGCATTCTCTACTGCTCCAGCATGTTCGGCGAACGCGATATTCCTATCAGCCAGTTCCAACCCCAACTGCCCGCCTCCCAGCCTTTACTGTTTCTCACTACCGATGAGGCCCTGCTGCAAGGCAGCCCGGTGCTTATTCAGTGGTATCCGGTGCCCGGCGAAGGTGACGATGGGGTCATGGAAATTGTCAATATCGAGCTTATTGCCCGACTGCTGCTGGAGCCAGAGCTGCCGATCATCAATGACGTCAACCTCAGCGTGGGCGGAAAGCATCTGAATCATGACCGCCAGCTCTCGGATGCGCTGGTGTTTGACAGCGACCAGACGGTGTATCAGCAGGCCTCAGGCAATTTCCCTTTCACCATTACCGTGAACGGCCCCGGCCCGACGGACCTGGCGCTGAGAAGCCTGCCCTCACAGCTGCCGCTGGCGGTGATACTCACCATGCTGGTGGGGTATATCGCCTGGCTCGCCACTGCCAGCCGCATGAGTTTTACGCGAGAGATCAATTACGGGCTGGCGACCGGTGAGTTCGAGCTGTTTTGCCAGCCGCTGATCGATGCCCAAAAGCAAGATTGTGTCGGGGTGGAAATTCTTCTTCGCTGGAATAATCCGCGGCAGGGGTGGATTTCCCCGGATATCTTTATTCCGCTGGCAGAGGAGCATAACCTGATTGTCCCCCTCACCCGCTACGTGCTGATTGAAACCGTCAACCATCTGCCGATATTCCCCACCGTGTCGGGTTTTCATATTGGCATTAACGTGGCGGCCAGCCATTTTCGCGACGGGGTGCTTCTCCACGACCTGAACCACGTCTGGTTCAGCGCCCAGCCAGCACAGCAACTGGTGATTGAACTTACCGAGCGCGATACCCTGCTGGAGATGGATTACAACATTGTGGAGGCACTGCATCAGAAAGGGGTCAAGCTGGCGATCGATGATTTCGGCACCGGCAACAGCTCGCTCTCGTGGCTGGAAAAACTCAATCCTGAGGTGCTAAAAATTGATAAATCCTTCACCGCCGCTATTGGCACCGATGCCGTTAATTCGACGGTGACGGATATTATTATTGCCCTCGCTCAACGCCTGAACATTGAGCTGGTGGCGGAGGGGGTGGAGACCTGCGACCAGGCCAGCCATCTTCGCCTGCACGGCGTGGAGTTTTTGCAGGGGTTCCTGTATGCGCGGCCAATGCCACTGCGGGATTTCCCGCAGTGGCTGGCGGAGAGTTCACCTCCGCCAGCCACGCATAACGGGACGATGATGCCGCTATTACCCTGATTACTCTTCTTCGTCGTGGGCAGATTGCTCTTTAACAATGCGCACCAGGTCAACGCGGTAATCATTGGCGGTCACGATTGTTATCTTCAGCGGCGGTAATTCAAGAACATCACCTGTACGCGGGATCTGACCGTTAACGGCAATCACCAGACCGGCCACCGTCGCAATATCCTCATCGTGGTTGGTCAGATGTTCCAGACCCAGCGTATGTTGCAGAGCATGCAGGTCGGTGGTGCCTTTGACCAGCCAGCCATCACCGTCATTGATGATTTCTGGCGTTTCGTCAGCATCCGGGAACTCACCGGCAATCGCTTCCAGTACGTCCAGCGGCGTAACCAGACCCTGTACCACGCCAAACTCGTTGGTCACGATAACAAAGCTACCCCGGGCACGGCGCAGTACGCCAAGCAGGTTGATCGGGTCGAGGGTTTCAGGCACCACGATGGCAGGCGACGCGGCGGCAATGGCTTCAACGTTTGCCCCCTCTTCCAGCGCCACCAGCATCTCTTTGGCGCGCACAACACCAATGATCTCATCCAGCTCACCGCGACACACCGGGAACAGGCTATGCGGGGAGGAGAGCAGCTGCTGGCGGATTTCTTCCACGCTCAGGCTGGCGTCAACCCAGCTGATCTCGCCACGCGGGGTCATGATCCCGCGCAGGGAGCGCGAGGCCAGCGACAGAACGCCGTTGATCATATAACGCTCTTCTTCCACAAAGGCGCCTTCCGGGACCGGCACCGGAACATGGTTATCGCTGTCCTGCTGAGCTTTGGCTTCACGGCGGCCTCCCATCAGACGCAGGATCGCATCAGCGGTACGGGCACGCAGCGGCTGGTTTGACTGCTGGCGAATAAAGTTGCGACGGGCAATCTGGTTAAACATCTCTATAATGATGGAGAAACCAATTGCGGCGTACAGATAGCCTTTCGGAATATGGAAGCCGAAACCTTCTGCCACCAGGCTCAGACCAATCATCAGCAGGAAGCTCAGACAGAGCACCACCACGGTCGGATGCTGGTTGACGAATCGTGTCAACGGCTTCGAGGCGAGCAACATCACCGCCATCGCAATGATCACGGCAGCCATCATCACCGGCAGATGGTTCACCATACCGACAGCGGTAATTACCGCGTCGAGGGAGAAGACGGCATCCAGCACCACAATTTGCAGTACCACCACCCAGAAGCTGGCGTAGCCTTTACCGTGTCCGTCGTCATGCTGGCGGTTTTCCAGCCGTTCATGAAGCTCGGTTGTGGCTTTGAAGAGCAGGAATATCCCCCCCAGCAGCATGATCAGGTCACGCCCTGAGAAGGTGAAATCGAATGCGGTGAACAGCGGTTGCGTCAGCGTCACCATCCAGGAGATGACCGACAGCAGCGCAAGACGCATGATCAGCGCCAGTGACAGGCCGATTAAGCGTGCTTTATCTCGTTGTTTAGGCGGAAGTTTATCGGCAAGGATAGCAATAAACACCAGGTTATCAATGCCGAGAACGATCTCAAGCACAACCAGCGTGAGCAATCCTACCCAGATTTGCGGGTCCATTAAGAATTCCATGACAAGCTCCTGCTAAAGGAATGGCAAAACGGCGCCACGACAGATTCGGGCGAAACGGTAAAAGGCGTAAACAGTGAGTGGCGTGAATAGCCGGTAAGGCTGGCCAGAGTTGGCCGGATGTGTGACTGGCGTCGGTGACGGTCCATACAGTGGGCTACTGCCCAATACTCCTGACAAGTAAACGGAAGCTAAACATATCAGAGACCTGGGCTTTGTGGCAAAGATTTACTTTCCTTTGCAAACAGATGTTTCCGTGCTTATTTCGATCACAGAAATATCTGGTTGGCTTAGGCTAAATTACGGATCTTCATCACATAAATTATTTTTTCACTGTCTAAAATAAATCGCGTAAGTCTTAGTTCATTGAACTCTGACCCTTATCTGAATCGATTCGTTCTTTCGAAGATGATCACTAATGCCTCACTCGTGCGGGGCATTAACGATAATAAAAGGAGGTAGCAAGTGACTATTGCTATTGTTATAGGCACACATGGTTGGGCTGCAGAGCAGTTACTTAAAACCGCAGAAATGCTTTTAGGCGAACAGGAAAACGTCGGCTGGATCGATTTCGTTCCCGGTGAAAACGCCGAGACATTGATAGAAAAATACACGGCTCAACTGTCCAGACTGGATACCAGCAGCGGCGTATTGTTCCTTGTTGACACATGGGGAGGCAGCCCGTTTAACGCCGCCAGCCGCATTGTGGTCGATAAAGAGCAGTATGAGGTGGTCGCCGGGGTCAATATTCCGATGCTGGTTGAAACCCTGATGGCACGCGACGATAACCCAACCTTTGACGAGCTGGTTGCGCTGGCGGTCGAAACCGGTCGCGAAGGCGTGAAAGCGCTGAAAGCGAAACCGGTTGAGGTCGTAAAAGCCGCACCCGTTGCCGCCGCAGCGGCTGCGAAACCCGCCGCCTCGCAAAAGCCGATGGGTCCGAACGATTACATGCAGATTGGCCTGGCACGTATCGACGACCGTTTGATTCATGGTCAGGTTGCGACCCGCTGGACCAAAGAGACCAACGTGCAGCGCATCATCGTGGTCAGCGATGAAGTGGCCGCCGATACGGTCCGTAAAACTCTCCTCACCCAGGTAGCGCCGCCGGGCGTGACCGCCCACGTGGTGGACGTTGCCAAAATGATCCGCGTTTATAACAACCCGAAATATGCGGGTGAACGCATCATGCTGCTGTTTACCAATCCGACAGACGTTGAACGCGTTGTCGAAGGCGGCGTGAACATTACGTCCGTCAACATTGGTGGTATGGCGTTCCGTCAGGGTAAAACCCAGGTGAACAATGCGATTTCAGTCGATGAGAAAGATATCGAAGCCTTTAAAAAACTCAATGCCCGCGGTATTGAGCTTGAGGCTCGTAAAGTTTCCACCGATCAGAAACTGAAAATGATGGATTTGATCGGCAAAGTCGGGAAATAACCCTGCGCTGATTTTCACATAAAGCTTATGTCATAGGAGAAGTACAATGGAGATTACCACTCTTCAGATTGTGCTGGTGTTCGTCGTCGCTTGTATAGCGGGTATGGAATCCGTACTTGATGAATTTCAGTTTCACCGTCCGCTGGTTGC
Source organism: Leclercia sp. LSNIH3 (assembly GCF_002935105.1). Classification (NCBI taxonomy): domain Bacteria; kingdom Pseudomonadati; phylum Pseudomonadota; class Gammaproteobacteria; order Enterobacterales; family Enterobacteriaceae; genus Leclercia; species Leclercia sp. LSNIH3. The sequence goes on along the minus strand of NZ_CP026387.1, from coordinate 4,336,672 downwards.
CTGTACGTTAATCGGTGCCGTTCTCGGGGATATGAAAACCGGTATCATCATCGGTGGTACCCTGGAAATGATCGCCCTCGGCTGGATGAACATCGGTGCCGCCGTGGCCCCGGATGCGGCGCTTGCCTCCATCATCTCTACCGTTCTGGTTATTGCCGGCCATCAAAACATCGGTGCCGGTATCGCGCTGGCTATTCCACTGGCAGCTGCAGGTCAGGTTCTGACCATCATCGTGCGTACCATCACCGTTGCGTTCCAGCATGCGGCTGACAAGGCAGCGGAGAATGGCAACCTGACGGCGCTCTCCTGGATCCACGTCTCGTCCCTGTTCCTGCAGGCGATGCGTATTGCTATCCCGGCGGTCATCGTGGCGATCTCTGTCGGCACCAGTGAAGTGCAGAGCATGCTGAACGCTATTCCAGAGGTGGTTACCGGCGGTCTGAACATTGCGGGTGGCATGATCGTGGTGGTGGGTTATGCGATGGTCATCAACATGATGCGCGCAGGCTACCTGATGCCGTTCTTCTACCTCGGCTTTGTTACCGCGGCATTTACCAACTTCAACCTGGTTGCACTGGGCGTGATTGGTGCGGTAATGGCTATCCTCTACATCCAGCTCAGCCCGAAATATAACCGCGTAGCCGGTGGTGCACAGGTTGCTGGTAATAACGATCTCGATAACGAACTGGACTAGCAGGTGAGCGACATGGTTGATATGACTAAAACTACCCCTCAGAAAAAACTGACTCCAGGGGATATTCGTGGCGTGTTCATCCGTTCAAACCTGTTCCAGGGTTCATGGAACTTCGAACGTATGCAGGCGCTGGGCTTCTGCTTCTCGATGGTGCCGGCGATCAAACGTCTGTACCCGGAAAACAACGACGCGCGTCGTCAGGCGATTAAGCGTCACCTGGAATTCTTCAACACCCACCCTTACGTCGCGGCCCCGGTACTGGGCGTAACGCTGGCGATGGAAGAGCAGCGTGCGAACGGCGCCGAGATCGACGATGGTGCCATCAACGGTATCAAAGTGGGTTTGATGGGGCCGCTGGCAGGCGTTGGTGACCCGATCTTCTGGGGGACTGTACGTCCGGTCTTTGCAGCGCTGGGTGCGGGTATTGCCATGAGCGGTAGCCTGCTTGGTCCTCTGCTGTTCTTTATCCTGTTCAACGTGGTACGTCTGGCGACCCGTTACTACGGCGTGGCGTACGGCTACCGTAAGGGCGTGGATATCGTTCAGGATATGGGCGGCGGCTTCCTGCAAAAACTGACCGAGGGGGCGTCAATCCTCGGCCTGTTTGTCATGGGAGCGTTGGTGAACAAGTGGACGCACGTCAATATTCCGCTGGTGGTGTCCACCATCACCGGCCAGGATGGCCAGACGCGCGTGACCACGGTACAAACCATCCTTGACCAACTGATGCCGGGCCTGGTGCCGCTGCTGTTGACCTTCGCCTGTATGTGGCTGCTGCGCAAGAAGGTGAATGCGCTGTGGATCATCGTCGGCTTCTTCGTTATCGGTATCGTGGGTTACGCTATCGGTCTGCTGGGTCTGTAAGTTTTTGCTGAATACACCGGGGGCAAGTATGCCCCCGTTTTTTTATCTGGAGGATGAATGACGGTCACGGACATCGTACTGGTTGTCTTTATTGCTGCCCTTCTGGCGTATGCCATTTACGACGAATTGATCATGCCCCGCCGCAACGGTACGACCTTGCTCACAATCCCCCTGCTGCGTCGCGGCCGCGTTGATGGTGTCATCTTTGCTGGCCTGCTGATGATCCTGATTTATAACAACGTGATGAGCCAGGGTGCTTTATTAACCACATGGTTATTATGTGCACTGGCATTAATGGCCTTTTATCTGTTCTGGATGCGGGTGCCGAAAATAATCTTCAAACCTGCTGGGTTCTTTTTCGCCAATGTCTGGATAGAATATAACCGCATTAAAGAGATGAATTTATCAGAAGACGGCGTACTGGTGATGCAATTAGAGCAGCGACGCCTGCTTATCCGGGTAAAGAATATCGACGATCTCGAGAAGATATATCACTTACTCGTTAAAACTCAATGAGTTAAAATAATAGCCTTGGCTATATTTGGATGTGGGTTTTACCCTGCCTTATAGCCAAAGCTATATTTCTTTTGTGAATACACGCCATATTCTTAACGTTATTTTCACATCCACATCCAAATGAAAATCGTTATCATCGAATAGAACGAATAATACTTTCCGGTTGTTGTTTTAACTTCTCAAAATATGTTAAGGTTGCGCCCGTCGTTGGGGAGTAGCCGATTTCCGGTATGCCGGAAATGTACGTGTCAACATACTCGTTGCAAAACGTGGCACGTACGGATTGTTTCTGCGTCAGGCAGAGGGATCAGGCGAGACCATAGACGCATCAACTGCTGTTTACTGGGGGCAGTGATGTGTCATATGGATATTCCCGGTCTGGACGCGCTGATGAACCTCTCTGCAACACTTCTTCTGGCCTTTGGTATGTCTATGGATGCTTTTGCCGCCTCCATGGGGAAAGGCGCCACGCTCCACAAACCCAAATTCTCTGAAGCCCTGCGTACCGGCCTTATCTTTGGCGCTATCGAAACCCTGACGCCGCTGATCGGCTGGGGTCTGGGGATGCTTGCCAGCCAGTTCGTGCTGGAATGGAACCACTGGATCGCCTTTATCCTGCTGACCTTCCTCGGCGGACGTATGGTTATCGAAGGTATTCGCAATGATATCGGTGACGACGAGCCGGTTCAGCGTCACGGCTTCTGGCTGCTGGTCACCACGGCGATCGCCACCAGCCTTGATGCAATGGCGGTAGGCGTCGGGCTGGCGTTCCTGCAGGTGAACATCATTGCCACCGCGCTGGCAATTGGCTGCGCGACCTTAATCATGTCCACCCTGGGAATGATGGTCGGCCGGTTTATCGGCCCGCTGTTAGGCAAACGCGCCGAGATCCTCGGCGGTATCGTGTTAATCGGTATTGGCGTGCAGATTATGTGGAGCCACTTCGCCGGTTAACCGACGCGCTGCCAGCAGTGGATGCTAAAATCTGTCTGGCAGCTGAAAAGTTCCTGTTTTGCCAGCGTCTCCCACACTTCTGGTTTTGCCCGCCACGCGAACGGCGTCATCTGTAACAGCGCCACTGCCTCAGTTCCGCTCAGGGACATGTTATAAGCCAGCGATTGCTCATCACGAAGTACAAAGCCTGCCAGTTGCTCCGAGTGCGGCGCATGCAGCAGAACCTCATTGTAAATCAGCCCTTTCAGCTCCATCAGGTGACGTGGACCTGGCGTAACGGTGATCACCCAGCCCCCCTCTTTCACTACCCGGGCTAACTCTTCGCCTTTGCAGGGGGCGTAGATACGGATCACCGCATCCATACTGCTCTGTTCAAACGGCAGACGGTGGCTGGATGCCACGCAAAAGGTGGCCTGCGAATAGCGTTTGGCTGCAGCGCGGATGGCGGATTTTGAGACATCCAGCCCGAAGGTCGACGCGCCTTTTTCCCGGGCGGTGTCGGCAAAGGCGGCGGTGTAATACCCTTCCCCACAGCCAATATCGAGAATTGATGTCGCCCCTGCAGGTAATAACGCCGCCAGCTTCCCGGCAACTTCGTCGCGCAAAGGCTGATAATGACCCGCATCGAGAAAGGCTCTGCGCGCCTGCATCATCTCTGCGCTGTCGCCCGGATCGCGCGAACGCTTATGCTGTACCGGCAGCAGATTGACATAGCCCTCTTTCGCCATATCGTACCGATGCCCTTGTGGGCAGGCGTAACTTTTATCCGTATGCGCCAGCGGCGCGTGGCAAAGAGGACAGCAGAATGTCATGGGAACTCCGGGCAATCATAAAGGGCGAAAGTGTACCGCTAATCGCCCCGCTGTAAAACGCCTTGCTTAACGCATTACGATGAGATGGCTGGAATCGGCCGGTAATCCATCAGGTTTGATGTTTTCGATGCGCAGCACGTCACCCATAATCTGGCTGAACACGGGTGCGGAGACCGCCCCGCCGTAATAGGCGCCGTTTTGTGGATCGTTAATGACCACCGCCAGGGCGAAGACAGGCCGGCTGGCTGGTGCAACACCGGCGGTATAGGCCACATATTTATCAACATAGTTGCCGCGGTCATCGATTTTCTTCGCGGTGCCGGTTTTCACCGCTACGCGGTAATCACGCACTGCTGCCTTAACCCCGCCGCCGCCAGGCAAGGCCACGCTCTCCATCATGTGCTCCACCTCCTGCACAATAGATGCTGGCATCACCTGCGTGCCGATCACCGGCGGATCAATACGAGTAATGGAGAGTGGACGTTCCAGGCCATTGCCGCCAATGGTGGCATAGACATGCGCCAGCTGAAGCGGAGTTACCATCAGGCCATAGCCAAACGCAAAGGTAGCGCGATCGAGCTGGCTCCAGAATTTACGCTCAGGCAGCAGGCCGCTGCTCTCCCCTGTTAATCCCAGGCCGGTAGAGCGACCAAAACCAAACCCATGATAGGTGTCCAGCAGACGCTGGATCGGCATTGCCAGTGAGAGGCGGGACACGCCGGTATCGCTCGATTTTTGCAGGATGCCGGTTAGCGTCAGTTCCGGGTAGTAACCGACGTCGCGAATGCGGTGTCCGGCCAGAGTGTAGGGATGGGTGTCGATAACACTGTCTGGCTGCACCAGCCCTTGCTGTAACGCGGTCATCAGTACCAGTGGCTTGACGGTGGAGCCAGGTTCAAAGGTGTCGCTGATGGCGCGATTACGAAAATCATTCAGCGTGGCACCGTCACGGTTATTGGGATTGAAATCCGGGAAGTTGGCCATAGCGAGGATCTCCCCGGTCTGGATATTGATCAGCACCGCCGCGCCCGATTCCGCTTTGTTCCACGCCACGGCATTGTCCAGCGCGTCTTCGGTGATAGTTTGCAGCCGCTCGTCAATACTCAACTGAATATTATGGGCCGGTACGGGCGGAACTTCGGTAATATTCTCAATCACATGACCGTAGCGATCTTCGCGGACGCGTCGCAGACCGGGCTTACCGGTCAACTGCGCATTAAAGCTTTTCTCTATTCCTTCAATACCCTGCCCGTCGATATTGGTAAAGCCGATAAGGTTGGCCGCCACGTGCCCGGCCGGGTAGAAGCGCCGGGACTCATCGCGCAGGCTGATACCCGGCAGATGGAGCTTATCGATCCACTGGGCCTGGGCAGGATCCACCTGGCGAGCCAGATAGATAAAACGCCCCTGCGGATTGCTGTTGATTCGTGCGGCAAGGTTGGGAAGGGACAAATGCAGCGCACTGGCTAACGCCTGCCAGCGATTATCAAATCCGACCCCACCTTTCGCCAGCACCGTTTTTGGATCGGCCCACACCGCCTGCACCGGCACGCTCACTGCCAACGGCCGCCCCGCCCTGTCGACTATCATTCCTCTCGGAGCGTTAATCGCGACTTCCCGCAGGGAGCGCATATCCTCCTGCTTAACGAGGGGATCCGGTTTCACAATCTGCAGCCAGGCGACGCGCCCGAGCAGGAAAACCAGGCTGCCAAAAATGGCGACACACAGAAGGGCAAAACGTAACGGGGTGAAGTTTGCTGCGGGATTGACGGGTTTCTTTTTCACCAGAACTCCAGGGCTGAATAACAACGCCCTGATTTAACGGCAAATTTGCGTCCTGATGGGGAAAACAATGCTAATACTCTCGCAGCTTTGCAACAAACTGCAAACAGAGACGCAGGTGGTAACACTTTGAAAAAATTGCATTAAAAAGCCCCGCACAAGCGAGGCTTTATCTCTGCAACTGAAACGTCGAAACGCTTCAGACAAGGCAGGGGTTCGATCAGATAGCGGTTACGTTAACAGCAGCCGGACCTTTCTGGCCGTCCTGAATTTCGAACTCAACGTTCTGGCCTTCAGCCAGAGTTTTGAAGCCGTTACCCTGGATTGCAGAGAAGTGTACGAACACATCTTTGCTACCGTCAGCAGGAGTAATGAAACCAAAACCTTTAGACTCGTTGAACCACTTAACTTGACCTTTAATCTTTGCCATTTGCAAAATTCCTTTGAATGTTTTCTTAGCCCGTGGGCATTCACTGAGATAAAACTGAGACATTACTGCATGTGGCACTAATATAAGGTTCGGCAGAGAAGCGGTATTCAACGACAACGTGTTTACTCAGGACTTCTTTACTGAAAATGCCACACATAAACAGAACTGTACCTCGTTTGACCCAAACCGTGTTATCACATACAACTTAAATAATGGCAAGCCATTTTTAAACGTGTCTCGATCAGCCGCACAAATTGGGGGACTGATTTGCCACAATCTGCACAGTAATGCACTTACGTGTATACAGAGCCTGTTTGTTGCGCGATCAGTAACCGTCAGGGGAGACGCTGTTATCAAAGACTTTTTTACCTTAGACCAATAACTTCAGATCGTCCAGCAAGCGAAGCTGATTTCGTGACAGGGTTATTTCCGTTAGAACAATTGGTAAGAAGTTATGCTGTTTTAATCGCAACGGCAGAGATTTGTTTCCTTGCTTAAAACAGCCCTGGGCGCTTCGCTTGTTTAACTTATATACATCGCAACGTTGTTCGTCGCTATGCACCAAAATAATGATATTTTTATGAACCTGCCTCAAAAAAAGGCAATCAAAACGTTTCGATTAAATTAAAATATGATCCGCGTCGGTTTAATACGGAATAAGTACTATCTGAACTCGTAATAGTTTATATGGATAAATATTGACCAATGCGCAAGGGCTGAAAGTTATCGTCCGGCAGCGACAACGCCCTCAGGGTCTGAGACAGCTCTCTGACCGGTTCATCCAGTGACTCATCCGTCAGCTCAAACACGCCCCAGTGGATGGGGATCGCCCGCGGCATGCCCAGCTGTTGCCAGAGCGCCACCGCTGCCTGCGGATCCATATGATGAATCGACATGAACCAGCGTGGTGCATAGGCACCAATGGGTATCGCGATGGTATCCAGTTTTCCCAGCCGCTGGGGGATAGTCAGCAGATCCGGGGTGTAACCCGTATCGCCGCTGAACCAGAAGCGCTGGTTTTGCCCTTCAAAGACCCACCCACACCAGAGCGAGCGGTTGCGATCCCACAGGGTTCGCATGCTCCAGTGCTGCGCCGGAACGGCGGTGAACACCATTCCTTCGAAGACATAGCTTTGCCACCAGTCCAGCTCGACAACCTGTTTTGCCCCACGACGACGACACCATTCTCCCAGGCCTAATGGCACAAAAAAGGTGAGCTGCGGAAAACGTCGCACCAACTGGCGTACCGTAGCGGCGTCAAGATGATCATAATGGTTATGGGAAATCACCAGCGCATCCAGCGGTGGGAGCGCCGCAACGCTCATCACCGATGGCGTTTTTCTGGCAGGTCCGGCAAAGGGGACCGGGGAAGCGCGGCGGGAAAAGACCGGATCGGTGAGAATGTATTTCCCGTTCAGGCGTAGCAGCAAGCTGGCATGTCCCAGCCACCAGACGCCGTCCTCTTCATGGGTATTCAGGGTGACAGGTTGCCACCACTGGCGGATAAAATGCTCATAGCCCTGTTCGGGCGGCTTTGGCAGGCGGGCGGCTTTTCGCTCTTTCTGCCAGCGTTCGACATCGCCAGGCTGGTGCTCAGCGCCATCAACATTGCGAAAACCCTGCGGGGTATGATGCGCGAGGGAGGCGTTATACCAGGGATTGCTCCAGGCCATACTCACCTCCCCTGACTGGTTAGCGTTCAGCTACCAGACGAATAAAGTCATCGTCCTGGCTATTAGCCGTCTCTTCTGCCGCTTTTGGTGCTACTTTCTCTTCCGGTTCATTGGCTTCGCACAGGCGGCGCAGCAGCGCGTTCTGTCGTTTCTGCAAATCGACCAGCGTTTCAAGCAGTTCAATTTGCTCATTGGTACGGGAGCTTGCACGGTTGATAAAAAACCACAACACCAGCCCCACCACCAGCAATAGCACCGAGATCGCCAGAGATGCCACACTCAGCATCCCGGAATTCACTAACTCACCCATTTCACCCCCCAATAAAAACGCTCATATTACCACTCGCGTTCAGGAAGGAAATCATTTGCGAGAAAAATGCCCGTTACCACGGAATAAACTTATTCACAGAACAAATACCGCTAAAAAACTGTACGTCCTGGTCACACATCACATTGATGGTCTGCGTCCAGAGCAACACACAGGCCAGCAATACCAGCACCAGAATCACCCAGCGTATTTTTTTCACTCCACTCTCCGTCCATAACTGCCTGATGCCAGGTTATCATGCGCAACTTAAACCATGCCTAACTGTACCGTGAAGACGAGCCTTTCGGAATCATAGGCTTGTTAACGCAAATGTATCGGTTACGCTATGGGGCAGTCATTAAAAAAATGAGGCAATAATGCGCTTTTTTATTCGTACACTGATCGTTATAGCCCTGATCTGGACGGGTTTACTGCTGGCGGGTTATGGCGTGCTGATGGGCAGTAAAGAAAATGCGGGCGGACTGGGTATCCAGTGCAAGTACCTTACCGCACGCGGATTCAGTACAGCACAATACATTCATTCTGACAGCGGCATTATCGGCCTCACTCGCTGCCCATTGCTGCGAAAGAGCGAGATAGTGGTCGATAACGGCTAATTCCGCACATAAAAAACGCTGCCCAAGGGCAGCGTTTTTTTACCGGAAAACTCAGAACGGATAGTCGTTATAACCCATCTGCTCAGAAATTTTCCGCGCCGCCGTGTGCAGCATTTCCACATATTCGTGCAGATGCTCTTCAGAGAAACGCAGCGTCGGGAAGGAGATGCTCAGGCCAGCAATCACCACACCGAAGCGGTCGAATACCGGCACGCCGATGCAGCGTAAGCCCTCTTCCTGCTCCTGGTTATCTTCGCCATAACCCTGCTCACGCACCTTATCCAGCACCTCTAACAGCTCATCGGTAGTGGTGATGGTGCGTTCAGTGCTGCGTTTATACTCGACGTTCTCGAGGATCTGCTTCACTTCTTCACGGTCGCGCCAGGCCAGCAGAACTTTACCGATAGCGGTACTGTAGAGCGGATTGCGGCGACCAATGCGTGAATACATGCGCAGGTTATACATGGAGTCGATCTTATGGATGTAGACAATGCTGTCTTCGTCCAGCGCACCGAGGTGCACCGTCTCTTTCGTCAGACGAGAGAGTTCACGCATCTGAATATCAGCGCTACGGATAAGATCGACGTTCTGCAGCGCGCGTGCGCCCAGTTCGAATAGCTTCAGGGTCAGGGAGTATTTTTCAGACTCGCCTTCCTGTGCAACATAACCCAGTGATTTCATGGTCTGCAAAAAGCGGTAAACGGTGCTTTTTGACATCATCACACGCTGGGACAGCTCAGTAATACCAATTTCGCGCTCTTCGCCAAGCGCCTGCAAGATGCCGAACACCTTTAACACAGAAGAAACAGAATCTGGCTGTTTATCCAAATCCGCGATTGCCATTAATCACCTCAACGCAAGTGTTTTATAAAATTTAGAACCGGTTTTTATTATAAATTCGCAGTGGCATTGCTGCAATCAATCCTGGCTTACCTGGTTACAAATCTGCGACATATAACCGAAATAACAGTGATAATATCGTTACCCTGTTAATAATAACCTGTATTGCTCATTCATTCTCATGACACTTACCCCCAAAGATGGGCTGCCGTTACCGCAGCGCTATGGTGCAATTGCGACCATTATCATCGGTATTTCCATGGCCGTGCTGGATGGCGCGATCGCGAACGTCGCTCTGCCGACCATCGCCAGCGACCTGAATGCCTCGCCTGCCAGTTCGATCTGGATCGTCAACGCCTACCAGATAGCTATTGTCATCTCCCTACTGTCGTTCTCGTTTCTGGGCGACATGTTTGGCTACCGCAGAGTGTATCAGTGCGGACTGGTGGTCTTTACCCTGACCTCGCTGTTCTGCGCCCTTTCCGACACCTTGCACACCCTGACGCTGGCGCGCATCATCCAGGGGTTTGGCGGCGCGGCGCTGATGAGCGTTAATACCGCGCTGATCCGGCTTATCTATCCGCAGCGGCATCTGGGCCGGGGAATGGGCATCAACTCCTTTATAGTCGCGGTATCATCGGCGGCTGGCCCGACAATCGCCGCAGCGATCCTGTCGGTGGCTTCCTGGCAGTGGCTGTTCTTAATCAACGTTCCGTTGGGTATCGTGGCGCTTGTGTTCGCCCTGCGTTACTTACCCGCCAACGGCCCGAAAAGCAGCATGCCTAAATTCGATCTGCCAAGCGCGGTAATGAACGCCCTCACCTTTGGTCTGCTGATCACCGCTCTGAGCGGTTTCGCCCAGGGGCAGTCGCTGCCGTTGATCGCGGGCGAGGTCGTGGCGCTGCTGGTGGTGGGCTTCTTCTTCGTGCGTCGTCAGCTGGCGCTACCGGTACCGTTGCTGCCGGTGGATCTGCTGCGCATTCCCCTCTTCTCCCTCTCCATTGGCACCTCGATATGCTCTTTCTGCGCGCAGATGCTGGCCCTGGTCTCGCTGCCCTTTTTCCTGCAGAGCGTTATTGGCCGCTCTGAAGTGGAAACCGGTCTCCTGTTAACGCCCTGGCCGCTGGCGACCATGGTAATGGCGCCGCTGGCTGGTTATCTGATTGAACGGGTTCACGCGGGATTGCTGGGTGCGCTGGGGATGGTAGTGATGGCGGCGGGTCTGTTCGCCCTCGCCCTGCTCCCGGCGGCTCCGCACGATCTGGATATCATCTGGCGAATGATCTTGTGCGGGGCGGGCTTTGGTCTGTTCCAGTCTCCGAACAACCATACGATTATTACTGCCGCCCCGCCTCATCGCAGCGGCGGAGCCAGCGGGATGCTGGGTACGGCGCGCCTGCTGGGACAAAGCACCGGCGCGGCGCTGGTGGCCTTACTGTTCAACCTGGCCGGGCAAAACGGCACGCACCTGGCGCTGCTGACCGCCGGCACGCTGGCCGCCGCTGCTGCCATCATCAGCGGGCTGCGGGTGACGCAACCACGGCCGCAGGCATAAAAAAAGCGCGTCCGTGGACGCGCTTTTTCATTCACAAGCCAAAGCCGTTATTTCAGGTACTCGCCGCTACGCAGCGCTTCAATACGCTTATCCAGCGGTGGGTGAGACATGAACAGCTCACTCAGCGATTTCGATTTACCGTTGATGCAGAACGCCATCATGCTGGAGGCTTCCTGCGGTTCGTAGCTGGTTTTCAGACGCTGCAGGGCAGCAATCATCTTCTCGCGGCCCACCAGTTTGGCAGAGCCAGCATCCGCATGGAACTCACGATGACGGGAGAACCACATGGTGATAATGCTCGCCAGGATACCAAACACCAGTTCCAGTACCATTGAGACCGCAAAGTAGATCAGCGGGTTACCGTTACTGGATTCGCCTTCCTCACGATCCCCGCCCATAAAGCCTGCGGCAATCTGCGCGATAATGCGTGAGATAAAGATAACGAAGGTGTTCACCACACCCTGAACCAGGGTCATGGTCACCATATCGCCGTTGGCAATGTGGCTGATCTCATGGGCAATTACCGCCTCGGCTTCGTCACGGCTCATGTTCTGCAACAGGCCGGTACTCACCGCAACCAGCGACGAGTCACGACGCGCACCGGTAGCAAAGGCGTTGATATCCGGCGCGTGATAGATCGCGACCTGCGGCATGGCAATCCCCGCCTGACGGGCCTGATTGGCGACGGTATTCATCAGCCAGCGTTCCATATCGTTACGCGGTTGCTCAATAACCTCGCCGCCCACGGACTTGAGCGCCATCCATTTGGACATCAGCAGCGAGACAAAGGAGCCACCAAAACCAAACAGCAGCGCCATAATTAACAAGCCCTGAACGCTGCTCGACTGAATTCCTGTCAGGCTAAGTACCAGCCCGAAGACCACCATGACCGCAAGGTTGGTGAGCAGGAAGAGCGCGATTCGCATCATAATATTCTTTTAACCTCAGTTTAACAAAACGCACTATGCGATTACCCACATCGTATGGGTATTCCGCATATTTTCAAGGATTGCAGCGATGTAAGTCACCAGAAAGACACAACTTTACATAATGAAATGACTGGCTGACGGCAGGAGGAGGTTAACAAAAAAACAGGCACAATTTCTTGTGCCTGTTGAGGGATTATTTTGCCGGAGCGGGGTTCCCGGCAGGTTGGTCTTTTTCCAGTTTCGCCAGGTCAATGGCGATCTTCACCGTCTCATCAAGATACGGATCTGGCTCCTGATAATCCTTCGGCAGATCATCCAGTTTCTTGAGGAGTGGCTTACCTTCACGTTTAAAGCGGTCGTTGATACGCGCCAGACGTGTTGCATCATCCTCTTCGTTCTCTTTCAGACGCTGAGCGTAGTTCAGAGAGACAATATTGCGTTTCGCTTTCAGGGCATTGAAACGGGCAATATCCTTCACGATGTACTGGAATTCAGGATCCTTGGCGATGCGCTCGTCATGTTGTTTCAACAGCGCCGGACCAAACTGAGTGATATCGCCCGACTTCACGTAGGTGGCAGCATCAACGCTATCCCACGGCAACGCGTTATCTTCGAACTTCTCACCGGTTTCGGTCTCTTCGGTGCCGGTCGGCATGATGATGTCCGGGGTTACGCCTTTACGCTGGGTACTGCCGCCATTCACACGATAGAACTTCTGAATGGTGTACTGTACCGAGCCAAGCGCTGGCCATTCCGGGCGCAGCATCTGATCGTAAATGCGGTTCAGGGAACGATACTGCTGTACCGTGCCCTTCCCGAAGGTCGGTTCGCCAACAATCAATGCGCGGTTGTAATCCTGCATCGCGGCGGCAAAGATTTCCGATGCCGATGCACTAAAGCGATCGACCAGGACCACCAGCGGGCCTTTGTAGTAAACAACGCCATCGGTGTCGGCGTCTTCACGCACTTTACCGTTGTTATCACGTACCTGTACCACCGGACCGGACGGAATAAACAGGCCCGACAGCGAAACCGCTTCGGTCAGGGCGCCGCCGCCGTTGGTGCGCAGATCGATGATCACGCTCTTCACGTTTTGTTTTTCAAGCTTCTGCAGTTGAACCTTGACGTCGTCCGTCAGGCCTACGTAGAAACCAGGAATATCCAGCACGCCGACCTTGTCTTTACCCACGGTTTTCACCGACATTTTCACCGCGCGATCTTCCAGACGGATACGTTCGCGAGTCAGGGTAACGATACGGGTCTTGGTGCCTTTACCGGCAGGCAGAATTTCCAGACGGACCTTGCTGCCTTTCGGCCCTTTGATCAGGGCTACCACATCATCCAGGCGCCAGCCAATTACATCCACCATGTTCTGGCCAACCTGGCCGACACCCACAATGCGATCGCCTACGCTAATCGCCTTGCTTTTGGCCGCCGGGCCGCCCGCAACCATGGAGTTGATCACCGTGTAATCGTCATCCATCTGCAGCACCGCGCCAATCCCTTCAAGGGAGAGACTCATTTCGGTGTTGAACTGCTCGGTGTTGCGCGGAGAGAGATAGTTGGTGTGCGGATCGATTTCGTGCGCGAAGGCCGTCATCGCCAGCGAGAACACATCTTCACTGTTGGTCTGCGCCAGACGACGAATGGCAAATTTATAGCGGCGGGTCAGCGTTTCGCGGATCTCTTTCTCATCTTTACCGGTGAGTTTGAGGCTCAGCTCATCGTACTTCACTTTGCTGTCCCACAGCGCGTTCAGCTCGGCTTCATCTTTCGGCCACGGCGACTTACTGCGGTCAAGATTAAAGGTGTCGTTACCCGTGAAGTCCATCGGACGTTCAAGCACCTTAAGCGCATATTGATAGCGCTCGAAACGGCGTTTCTGCGACAGGTTATACAGGTCGTAGAACAGGTCGAGCTTGCCGCTGCGTAACTCGTCGCCTACCTCAGACTGCTTTTTGGCAAATTGTTCGACATCGCTTGCCAGCAGGACGTTATGACTGTAGTCCAGCAGGTTCAGATAGCGGTCGAAAATTTTTTTCGAAAAAGCCTGGTCGAGGTCGAACTGACGATAGTGCGAACGGGTGAAGCGCGATGTCACGCGCTCACTGACCGTTGCGTGCTGAGTCTCTTCCTTCAGAACCGGAATTTGATCGACACGCGTAATCTCGTCCACAGCGAAGGCGTGGCCTGTTATCGCAAACAGGCCAGCCAGCGCGGTGAGCTTAAAAAATGTGTTCATGCCGGGCTTGGCCTCCGTTTTAGAACAACAAGTGTTCTGCGCGTACAATCATTGACAGACCAGAAGTCAGCTGTACACGAACGCCATCTTTGGTGATTTCCAGTACGGTGGCATCCATAGCATTGTTGCCCGCTTTTACTTTCAGAGACTGACCCACGTTCAGGACGTTGATGTCAGAAACCGGAGTATGGCGCGGCTCTTCACGAGGCGCACGCGGGGCTTTTGCCGCCGGTTGCTCAGCACGTGGCTTACGCTCGGTGTTTTCTTTGCGACGCGGTGCAGGACGTGGCTTGCGTTCACGACGAGGCGTTTCTTCCTGGCCATTGGCCGCAGCCGCTTCGCGTTTCTTCGCCTGCTGTTCAGCACGCTGAGCCTGAACACGCGCTTTGGCTTCTTCGAGCTGCTTACGAGCGTGCTCTACATGCTGCTCATCCAGCACACCGCAAGGGTTGCCGTCGAGATCAACACGCGTCGCGCCCGCTTTGATACCGTACAGGTAACGCCAGCTCGAAGTATAAAGACGTAAGGCGGAGCGGAGTTGGGTTTTGCTGAGGTTCATCTCACCTTCAACACGCTCTACCAGATCCTGAAAAATACCAATTTTCAGGGGACGAGCTTCGCCTTCGGCACTAAAACATTGAGGAAAACGTTCGGCCAAAAACGCGATAACTTCTTTACTGCTATTCAACTTAGGTTGATTTTCCATGAAATTTCCTGATTACAACGGACGTTGCCGACAAGCCGCAGGCATGAACAGGCGTCATTATAATGACGCCATCGGTAAATGCTACGTTATCCGTTGATTATCCTGCGACGCTCGCAAAGAATTTATGATAATCGGTCGCGGCGAGAACGTTTTCAAGGTTCGCCACCAGCTCGCGCAGCCCCTGCTCATCCTCGCGGGTAAAGCGATTAAAGACCGTGCTGTCGATATCCAGTACACCAATAATCTGATTATTCACTTTCAGAGGAAGGACGATTTCAGCATTGCTGGCGCTGTCGCAGGCAATATGCCCATCGAATGCGTGGACGTCATCAACACGCTGCACCTGGTCTTGCGCTACTGCGGTACCACACACGCCGCGCCCAACCGGAATACGTACGCAGGCCAGTTTGCCCTGGAAGGGCCCCAGTACCAGCGTCTCGCCTTCAAGCAGATAGAAACCGGCCCAGTTCACCTCAGACAGACGTTCGAAAAGCAACGCGCTGGTATTCGCCAGGGTGGCTAAAAAACTGGTTTCACCTGCCATCAATGCCTGAAAATCACGGTTCAAATCCGCGTAGAATTCTGTTTTGCTCATTATTCAATCACTTGGTTGTCTTACAAAATTACAGCATAGCCTATTAAAATAAGCTTTATTTACGCCCATGCTCAAGATGAATCCATTCATGAGTTAAGATAACTATTAACTATCCTTTTTTAGCGCGACCGATGGCTCTTAAAACACCAAAAATATCAACGGCGAAAAAGATTACTGTGCATGCGGTCGGCGATGCGCTTCCTCGTGCACATTATCAGCGTTGTCCACAATGCGATACGCTTTTTACGTTGCCAAAGATGAAATCACACCAAAGTGCTTTCTGCCCGCGATGTAACGCAAAAATTCGCGATGGCCGTGACTGGTCCCTGACGCGACTGGCCGCGATGGCCGTCACCATGATGCTGCTGATGCCTTTTGCCTGGAGCGAACCGCTGCTCAGTTTGCACCTGTTAGGCGTGCGTATCGACGCTAACCTGCTGCAGGGGATCTGGCAGATGACCCGTCAGGGGGACCCCCTCACCGCCTCGATGGTGTTGTTCTGTACCGTCGGCGCGCCGGTGGTGCTGGTAGCCGCCATCGCCTATCTGTGGTTTGGCAATATTCTGGGAATGAACCTGCGCCCGGTGCTCCTGATGCTCGAGAGACTTAAAGAGTGGGTGATGCTGGATATCTATCTCGTGGGGATCGTCGTGGCCTCTATTAAGGTACAGGATTACGCCTGGCTACAGCCCGGTAGCGGCCTGTTCGCTTTTATCGCGCTGGTGATCCTGAGCATTCTTACGATGATCCATCTGAATGTGGAGCAGCTCTGGGAGCGGTTTTATCCCCAGCGCCCCGCCACCCGCTACAACACCGATTTGCGAGTCTGTCTGGGCTGTCACTATACCGGATTACCCGACGCGCGCGGCCGTTGCCCTCGCTGCCATATTCCGCTGCGCCTGCGCCGCCACAATAGCCTGCAAAAATGCTGGGCGGCGCTGATTGCCTCGCTGGTGCTACTGTTACCCGCCAACCTGCTGCCTATCTCGGTGATTTACGTCAACGGAGCGCGGCAGGAAGATACCATTATGTCGGGCATTATTTCGCTGGCGCAGAGCAATATTGCCGTCGCGGCCATCGTGTTCATCGCCAGTATTCTGGTGCCCTTTACCAAAGTCATTGTGATGTTTACCCTGCTCATCAGTATTCATTTTAAGTGTGAACAGGGGCTGAAAACCCGCATACTGCTGTTGCGTTTTGTGACCTGGATTGGCCGCTGGTCAATGCTGGATTTGTTTGTCATTGCGTTGATGATGTCGCTGATCAATCGCGATCAGCTCCTTGCTTTTACTATGGGACCCGCAGCGTTCTATTTTGGCACTGCGGTGATATTGACTATTCTTGCAGTCGAATGGCTGGATAGCCGCTTACTTTGGGATGCACATGAGTCAGGAAACGCCAGCTTCGCCGACTGAAGCGCGAGTTAAAACAAAACGTCGTATTTCGCCTTTCTGGTTACTGCCGGTTATTGCACTGATGATCGCCGGCTGGTTGATCTGGACCAGTTACGAAGATCGCGGCAGTACCATTACCATTGATTTCCAGAGCGCCGATGGCATCGTTGCGGGTCGTACACCCGTACGCTTCCAGGGCGTTGAGGTGGGCACTGTCCAGGATATCTCGCTCGACAAGAACCTGAATAAAATTAAGGTTCGCGCCAGCATCAAGTCCGATATGAAGGACGCCCTACGGGAAGAGACGCAGTTCTGGCTGGTGACGCCGAAAGCCTCGCTGGCAGGGGTCTCCGGGCTGGATGCGCTGGTGGGCGGTAACTACATCGGCATGATGCCGGGCAAAGGTGAGCCAAAAGATCACTTTACCGCCCTGGATACGCAGCCGAAATACCGGCTCAATAACGGCGATCTAATGATTCATCTGCACGCGCCGGACCTCGGTTCACTGAACAGCGGATCGGTAGTCTATTTCCGCAAGATCCCCGTTGGTCGCGTCTATGACTACGCCATTACCCCGAATAAGCAAGGGGTGACCATCGACGTGCTGATCGAACGGCGCTTCACCTCCCTGGTGAAAAAAGGCAGCCGTTTCTGGAACGTTTCTGGCGTCGATGCCGATCTCAGCCTGAGTGGGGCCAAAGTGAAGCTGGAAAGTCTGGCGGCGCTGGTGAACGGTGCCATCGCCTTTGATTCGCCGGAGGGTTCTGCGCCTGCCACCCAGGAAGATGATTTCGGCTTGTACAAAGATCTGGCCCACAGCCAGCGCGGCGTGATTGTGAAGCTGACCCTCCCTTCTGCGGATGGCCTGAAGGAGGACTCCACGCCGCTGATGTATCAGGGGTTACAGGTTGGGCAGCTCACCAAAATGACGCTAAATCCTGGCGGTCTGGTCACCGGTGAAATGACCGTTGACCCCAGCGTGGTCGATCTGCTGCGGAAAAATACGCGTATTGAAATGCGTAGCCCTAAACTGTCGCTCAGTAACCCCAGCATCAGCAGCCTGCTCACCGGCAGCACTTTTGAGCTGATCCCCGGCGGCGGCGAGCCGACTAACCAGTTTACTATCGCCCCGGCCGATAAGGCATTGTTACAAAAACCCGGTGTCCTGACTGTGAAACTCAGCGCGCCGGAGAGCTACGGTATCGACGCGGGTCAGCCGCTGATTCTGCACGGCGTGCAGATTGGGCAAGTGCTTGAGCGGTCATTATCCAGCAAAGGGGTCACCTTTGAGGTGGCGATTGATCCGCAGTACCGCGAGCTGGTGCATGGCGACAGCAAATTCGTGGTCAACAGCCGGGTGGATGTCAAAGTCGGGCTGGACGGCGTTGAGTTTCTGGCGGCCAGCGCCAGCGAGTGGATCAGCGGCGGGATCCGTATCCTGCCGGGCGAGAAAGGCGCTATGCGCGACAGTTACCCGCTGTTTGCCAACCTCGATAAAGCGCTGGAAAACAGCCTGAGCGATCTGCCAACCACCACCCTCACGCTGGTGGCCGATACCCTGCCGGACGTGCAGGCGGGTTCGGTCGTGCTGTATCGCAAATTCGAAGTGGGTGAAGTGATCCTTGTGCGCCCACGTGCAAATGCCTTTGACATCGAACTGCATATCAAACCGGAATATCGCAAATTGCTCACCAGCAACAGCGTGTTCTGGGCTGAAGGCGGGGCCAAAGTGCAGCTTAACGGCAGCGGACTGACGGTGCAGGCTTCTCCGCTCTCTCGTGCACTGCGCGGTGCCATCAGCTTTGACAACCTGAGCGGCGCCAGCGCCAGCCAGCGTAAAGGTGATAAGCGGATCCTCTATCCGTCTGAAACCGCCGCCCGCGCGGTCGGTAGTCAGATCACCCTTCACGCCTTTGATGCAGGCAAGCTCGCAGAAGGGATGCCGGTGCGCTATCTGGGGATTGATATTGGTCAGGTCCAGAGCCTGAAGCTGATTACCGCCCGCAATGAAGTGCAGGCTACGGCGGTGCTGTACCCGGAATATGTCGACAACTTCGCCCGCACCGGAACGCGTTTCTCGGTGATCACGCCGCAGATTTCTGCCGCGGGGGTGGAACATCTGGATACCATCCTCCAGCCTTATATCAACGTCGAACCAGGCCAGGGCAAACCGCGACGCGACTTTGAGCTGCAGGAAGCGACCATCACCGATTCGCGCTATCTCAATGGCCTGAGCATTGTGGTGGAGGTGCCGGATGCGGCATCGCTTGATATCGGTACGCCGGTACTGTTCCGCGGGATGGAAGTGGGTACGGTGACCGGCCTGTCGCTCGGGACGCTCTCTGACCGGGTGATGGTGGCCCTGCGCATCAGCGATCGTTATCAGCATCTGGTGCGTAATAACTCCGTCTTCTGGCTGGCCTCCGGTTACTCGCTCGATTTCGGCCTGACCGGCGGCGTAGTGAAAACCGGGACCTTCAATCAGTTTATCCGTGGTGGGATCGCCTTCGCGACGCCGCCGGGTACGCCGCTGGCGCCAAAATCTCAGCCCGGCAAGCACTTCCTGTTACAGGAGAGCGAGCCGAAAGAGTGGCGCACATGGGGCACCGCCCTGCCACGTTAATGCCTGCGCTCCGGTGTCAACGCACCGGAGCCTTTGTGATACACTGCGCGCCTCTTTTTACTCCCTGTGGTGCGCTCGTGTCTCAACGTCCCGTCTATCTGCCAGATGAATTTCTGGCGCAAATGCGCCAGGCTCTGCCTGACCCTCTCGCTCTCGATGCTTTTATCGCGGCTTGTCAGCGCCCGCTGCGCCGCAGCCTGCGCGTCAATACCCTGAAAATCAGCGTCGCGGATTTCCTCACGCTTGTTGCCCCCTACGGCTGGCAACTCACCCCGGTTCCGTGGTGCGAAGAGGGGTTCTGGATCGAACGTGACGACGGAGAAGCGCTGCCGCTGGGCAGCACCGCCGAGCACCTGAGTGGGCTGTTTTACATTCAGGAAGCCAGCTCCATGCTGCCGGTTGCCGCGCTGTTTGCCGACGGCAATACGCCTGACCGCGTGATGGACGTTGCAGCAGCCCCCGGGTCCAAAACCACTCAAATCGCCGCGCGGATGAATAATCAGGGCGCGATCCTCGCCAATGAATTTTCCGCCAGCCGCGTCAAAGTGCTGCATGCCAACATCAGCCGCTGCGGGATCAGCAACGTTGCTTTAACCCATTTTGATGGCCGCGTGTTTGGAGCCGCCCTGCCGGAAGCCTTTGATGCGATCCTGTTGGATGCCCCCTGCTCCGGCGAAGGAGTGGTGCGCAAAGATCCCGACGCGTTGAAGAACTGGTCCGTCGCCAGCAATCTGGAGATTGCAGCCACTCAGCGTGAGCTAATCGACAGTGCTTTCCATGCCCTGCGCCCCGGCGGCACCCTCGTGTACTCCACTTGCACCCTGAACCGCGACGAGAACGAAGCCGTCTGCCTGTGGTTACAAGCGCAATATCCCGACGCCGTGGAGTTCCTGCCGCTGAACGATCTGTTCCCCAGCGCCAGTGAATGCGTGACCCCAGAAGGGTTCCTGCACGTCTTCCCGCATATCTACGACTGCGAAGGTTTCTTCGTGGCGCGGCTGCGCAAAACCTCCGCTATCGAGTCGCTCCCGGCGCCGACATTCAAGGTGGGTAATTTCCCCTTCACGCCGCTTAAAACCCGCGAAGCCGCGCAGATTACCGCTGCGGCAAATCTGGCGGGCCTGCAATGGGAAGATCACCTGCGCCTGTGGCAGCGCGATAAAGAGGTGTGGTTGTTCCCGACGGAAATAGAACCGTTAATCGGTAAAGTGCGCTTCTCTCGTGTCGGCATCCGTCTGGCCGAAACTCATAACAAAGGTTACCGCTGGCAGCATGAAGCGGTGATCGCGCTGGCTGGTCAGGACAACACGTTTGCCTTAACCCAGCAGGAAGCGGAGGAGTGGTACCGCGGCCGTGATGTCTATCCCCAGACGAGTCCTGCCGGGGATGATGCGGTGGTGACGTATCAAGGTTTCCCTATTGGGCTTGCGAAAAAAGTGGGTTCACGCCTGAAAAATAGCTACCCGCGCGAGCTGGTTCGCGATGGTCGCTTGTTTACCGGTAACGTCGACGCGAGTTAAAAAACGCACTTTTTTACTGGCGCTTTTGCTCTTCATTGACCAGGCTGAAAAGTGGGCGACTATACTGGTCGTACCAGAACACAGCGAGTTAATGGAGAGCATTATGACGAAAACCAATGTGCGCATTGGCGCATTCGAAATCGATGATGCCGAGTTAAACGGCGATACGCAGGGCGAACGAACGTTAACCATTCCGTGCAAGTCTGACCCCGATCTGTGTATGCAGCTCGATGCCTGGGATGCAGACACCAGCGTCCCGGCTCTCCTCGATGGCGAACACTCTGTCCTGTACCGTGAGCATTACGATCAAGGTTCCGATGCCTGGATCATGCGCCTTGCATGATTCAGAGAGAACCCGCCCGCAGGCGGGTTATTTGTCCCTCTATTTCCCCCTTCCCTAATCATCCCCTACAATATTAATACGATAGTGATTGCTGAGGGGCATGATGTACGCACTGGTGTTGTTTATTTGTTATCTGGATGCGGGTTGCGAAGACCTGGTAGTGGATGTTTATCGCACCGAAATCCAGTGCGAGGCATCGATGGACGATCAGCGGATCCGCCACGGCGGGTGCTATCCGGTTGAAGAGTTCATCGACGGCTTCTGGCGCCCGGCCCAGGAGTATGCCGACCTTTAATCACTGTAGCTGTGCCAGCGTCAACGTCCCACCAAACACCGCTCCGGTGTCAATATAGTGCAGATTCTGGCAATCAAACCGCTTCCCTAGCGGCGTATGACCAAACCAGAAGTGATCGGCTCCGGCGATCCCCTTCTCCTGACCGCTCATTAACTCCCGCAGGCGCTCCCTGTCCCACAGAATCTGCTGCTTCGGGACCGGTTTATCCCATTCATACTGCGATGATGGGTAATCGGCATGAGCAATCACATTCACACCGTTGGCGCAGGTGATCTCAATAATCCACGGCAGCCTTTCACATTGCCTGAACAGCTCGAGAGCCTGCTGTTGTTCCTCGCCCTTTAATTCGGCAAACCAGACGCCGCCATTCATTAACCACAGCCCAAAGCTCTTATTATGCAGGGCATCCAACGCCATCTGCTCATGATTGCCGCGTACGGCATAGAACCATTTTTCATTTAATAACTGCATGCATTTCACGCTGTCTGGCCCGCGATCGATCAAGTCGCCGACACAAATAAGCAAATCCTCATACGGATTAAGCTGTCGCTGCTTTATTTCATCCATAAGCATTTGATAACACCCGTGAAGATCGCTTACTACCCAGACGTGTCGCCAGTTGTGACCATCAAGTTTTAGATACATAGCGCCTCCTCAGGATCAGTATAGCCCGTGCGGAATGGACCACTCAGAAAGTGCGAAGGCCGTCCTCTTGAATAACCTCAATCGATATTAAACGAAGCGGAAATAAAGGTTTAGCAACGGTTAAATCATTATCCGATGACCTTTAAGATAATCGCAGAATTACAAAGAGGTCTTTATCGTGTCTAATACCATCCTGCCCGTTGAGGTGTCATACGCCCACCGTTCTTCCGTTATTCTCGCCCTGGCGAAAGGCGATCTGACGCCCGGGCCGCTGTGGCAGAAACGCGATTACCGGTTGAAATTCTTCCTGCGCACCCTGCTTTTCTGGTCCTCGACCACCCGTATGCTGGAGACGATCTCCCGGCGCGATGATTTTTCTACCTTGCTGAAGGCGCAGCCGACGCTGCCGGTGAAAACCCAGCGCCAGTACCTGACCCGCGGAATGACCGCCAGTGAGCGCGCGGAGGCGATCCTGCATCACTATGCCTGGATTGATGCGCTGGCGGACAATGGCCTTGCCCACCTCTTTACCAGCCCGTCGCCGCTTCCCCTGCTGCAGTTTGCGACCAAAGATGAGGCGAGCTATACGATCTATGCTACCTCTGCGGTTAAGGCTGAACGCGAGGGCGAAACCACGCTCTGGTTACGTGCCGGGGATAACACTCTGCTGGCGAGTCTGACCTTCAGCGTCATCCGGGAAAACGACCGCAGCGTGCTGGTCATTGGTGGCCTGCAGGGGCCACGGCGAGATGTCGGACGGGAGACGATCAAAAACGCCACCCGTGCCTGTTACGGCCTGTTCCCTAAGCGTATTCTTCTGGAAGCCGTTTTCAATCTGGCGAAGCAGTCTGGTATCAGCGCCCTTTATGGCGTCAGCGACGAGGGCCATGTTTTTCGCGCCCTGCGTTATCGTTTGAGTAAAGGTCGCCATCTCCACGCCAGCTATGACGAGTTCTGGGCCTCACTGGGTGGAAAACCCGACAATGCCTTCCGCTGGGCCCTGCCATTTGGCATGGAACGTAAATCGCTGGAGAGCATTGCGAGTAAAAAACGCGCCGAATATCGCCGCCGCTTCCAGCTGCTGGATGAGATTGAACATGCCATCGACGCCTATTTTTGCCGCTAATCTCTGCTTTCATCGGTAACAGGCAAAAATTTAACACAAGCGCTAAAAAGCGCTGGACTTCCCTCGGGCGTAGTGTGGTATGGTTTAACGAAGAACAGAGAATGTTGCCCATCTGTTAAAGTTCGCAAAGGGAAAAGGCGTTTACTTTCAACAGATAAAAAGAGACCGAATACGATTCCTGTATTCGGTCCAGGGAAATGGCTCTTGGGAGAGAGCCGTGCGCTAAAAGTTGGCATTAATGCAGGCTAAGTCGCCTTGCACTTTAAGAATAGATGACGACGCCAGGTTTTCCAGTCCACAACAAAAGTGGCCTGAAAAAAAGCGTTAGCCTGTCCTTAAACACAAAAACCGCAATGCTTCCGAAGAGAAGCCTGCGGTTTTTTTTATTGGAAGCGGGAAACTAGCAGAGCGTATTTGCGCGCTCGATAAAGGGTGCCAGGCTCATCTTCTGCCCTGGATTTTTCGGGTCGTCAACCTGGATAATGGCGATCGGCTGGCCGTTGCTCTTACCGCTGTCCACCTGCTGCTGCGCCACGTCGTTCAGAGGATATTGCACCAGCGTGCTCGGGTTGATGGCATATAGCGCATGACCCGGACGGCAGGTGAGCATCACCTCTTCCCGGTTAAACGCCCATTTGTCTTTACCCACCTCAAACCGGCTCACGGTGATCACCTGCGGTGCCGCCAGCGCCGTGCCGGAACAGGCCAGCAGTAAGAGAGAAAGTACGGTTTTTTTCATTGTGTTCCACCTCGTCAGAAGGGTTCCCAGGTCGCGAACAGGCTGACTGCCGCCAGAACCAGCGCCCCCAGCACAACCTCAGTCTGCGTCATCCTGATAAAATAGCGTTGCTCGCGTCCGTCGCCAGAACGAAATCGCGGCACCAGAACATACCGATTCACCAGGGCAATTACCACCATCATTGCCACCAGCGCACATTTCAACAACAGCATTCGCCCCCAGCCCGAGTGCCACGGTACGACCCAGCCCTGGATCAACAAGGTATTGATCGCCCCGGTGAGCATGACCCCGGCTACAGCCAGATGACCGTAGCGCGAGAAGCGCATCATGGTGTGGATCGCGGCCTCCCGCCAGCGCCCGTGCGACAGACGCAGGCAAAACAGCAGCGGCAATAAGCCACCCAGCCAGACAGCGGCACACAGCAGATGCAGGGCATGATTGCTGCGCTGCACCCTGCCAAGAATACCGTCATGCATCGCCGCATGCCCGGTTCCCGCCAGCAGAATAAACTGCGCGGCGGTAAACAGCAGGAGCAGGGGCGCGGCTTTACGTGGCTCCAGCCAGGCAATCCAGAGGGTCACGAAGGCCAGCATCATCTGCCATAGCCAGACCCGACCGAACTGGGTGGTCAGCACCGCTTGCCAGGTTGGCGGACTGATCACATCCTGCCAGCCACTGCCCATCACCCCCCCCTGGAGCGCAAGCATTATCAGCGCCGACAGCAGACTGATGAGCGCGATCGTTTTTTGCCGACGGCGAAAACGCCGCTTCAGCAAACGCCGCAGGGAGGCAGGCGCCAGCCAGGCGCTGTACAGGGCGCTACCAAACAGCACCATCAGGGCAGAAAAATGAATAAATCGCAGCGTAACGTAGCAAAACGCCAGCATGTTACTTCACGCTAAAACGGTAGCTACCCTGGGTTTTGTGACCGTCTACGGAGACCACGTGCCAGTCCACCTGGTAAGTGCCTGCCTTCAGCGAAGATGCCATCGGCACGATCAGCTGCGTCGGGTCTTTTTCATTGCGTTTGACCGCGCCGGTTTCAACGGGCTGCTGATTAGCATCCTTGACGGAAACGCCGCTAAACCGCGGCTCGATCCCCTCGGAGAAGTTAAGCGTTAATGCCTGGGGTGCCGCGTCAACAGCAGCATCGGCCGCGGGATACTGATGCTTCAAATGCGCATGGGCAAAGGCAACCGGAGTCGTCAGCGTAGTCAGTAACAGAGTCAGCGTGCAGACAGCACGGGAAAGGCGCATCGCCATCACATACATTCCTTTTTGTTATGCCTGATTGTCAGAGAATAACTCTGTATAATGATCCAGTCGAGGATCATCCTGCCCGGACTTGTCAACACGCCGCCGTTTGGGTAACTTTGCCCGCAAATGAAGGAGACGGTTATGAAAATTAATCTCGCCACCCTCCCCCAGGAGGAGATGGACAAAGTGAATGTGGATTTGGCCGCGGCGGGCGTGGCATTCAAAGAGCGCTATAACATGCCCGTTATCGCTGAGGTGGTAGAGCGTGAACAACCGGCGCACCTGCGCGACTGGTTCCGCCAGCGTCTGATTGCTCACCGCTTGACCTCTGTCACCCTCTCACGCCTGCCGTGGGAGCCGAAAGTTAAATAACCTTACCCGGTGATACATTTCCTTACACAGATTATGGCAGGATAAAAAGCCCTGATTCATTCAGGGGCTTTATGAATCTCTGCGACTCCGTGCATAAGGAAATCACGATGTCTCACTGGAATATTGCGGCTGCTCAGTACCAGCCGACCCATCATTACGTGGATGACCACATTACACACCATCTGCGTTTTATCGCCGCCGCCGCACGCCAGCAGTGCAATTTGTTGCTCTTCCCGGAACTCTCGTTAACCGGCCCGGTCTTACCAGACAGCCATCTCCCTGCCCCACCCACTCATCAGCAGCTCGCACCTCTGCATGAGGCCGCGCAGGTGTGTAACCTCTCGGTTATTGCCGGGATCACGGTAGACGAAAACGGCCAGCGCCAGCGTGGACTGGCGTGGTTTAGCCCGGACCAGCCTCAGGCCATTGTCTATCCGCATGGCGCGGGTGCCTGTCTGGAGAGCCGACACAGCGGCCTGACCCTGGTGGATACTCACGCCGACCAGCCCGGGATCGCCCCCAACGCCACGCTGCTTACCCGCAGTATGGCGCTGAGTGAAGCTGAGCGGCCTGCCACTTTTGCCCGATTGCAGCGTTTTGCCCACCGCTATGCCATTGCGGTGCTGGTGGCAAACCACGACGGCGGCAGCGCCCTGTGGGATGCCCGCGGGCAGTTAATTCTTCGCGCCGATCGCGGCGAGGTATTATTAACAGGCCGCTATGTTGAGCAGAGTTGGCAAGGTGAGATCATTCCATTACGCTAAACCTTTTACGGCCAGGAGAGAGCCATGCTACGTGTCATCGACACCGAAACCTGCGATCTGCAGGGAGGGATTGTGGAAGTGGCGTCTGTCGATGTTGTGAACGGGCAGATCGTCAATCCATGCAGCCATCTGGTGCGCCCGGATCGCCCCATTAGCCCGCAGGCGATGGCTATTCACCGCATCACCGAGGCAATGGTAGCCGACAAACCCTGGATTGAAGAGGTGATCCCCCACTACCACGGCAGTCCGTGGTATGTGGCCCATAACGCCAGCTTCGATCGCCGCGTTCTGCCCGAAATGCCGGGGGAATGGATCTGCACCATGAAACTGGCCCGGCGTTTATGGCCGGGCATTAAATACAGCAATATGGCGCTCTATAAGTCGCGCAAACTCAGCGTCAGAACGCCAGAAGGACTACATCATCACCGCGCCCTGTACGACTGCTACATTACCGCCGCATTGCTGATCGATATTATGAATACCACCGGCTGGACCCCGGACGAAATGGCCGACATCACCGGACGCCCGGCGCTGCTGACCACCTTTACCTTCGGTAAATACCGCGGGAAGGCGGTGGCGGAAGTGGCGGACAAAGATCCGGGCTATCTGCGCTGGCTGTATAACAACCTCGACAGAATGAGTCCTGAGCTACGTCTGACGCTGAAGCACTATCTGGGCGGATCCTGATCCGCCTCTCCCGACCGGCTTGTTAACGTCTCCTGCGCAAGGCCGACGATAAAGGCATACTCCAGCGCCACCCCTTCATAGGATTTGAAGCGACCAGATTTGCCGCCGTGTCCGGCATCCATGTCGGTGCAAAGCAGCAGTAAATTATCGTCGGTCTTCAATTCACGCAATTTCGCCACCCACTTCGCAGGCTCCCAGTACTGCACCTGGGAGTCATGCAAACCGGTGGTCACCAGCATGTGCGGATAGGCCTTCGCCTCAACGTTATCGTAGGGGCTGTAGGATTTCATGTAGCGGTAGTAGGTCGCATCCTGAGGGTTACCCCACTCCTCATATTCGCCGATGGTCAGCGGGATGGTTTCATCCAGCATCGTGGTCAGCACATCGACAAACGGCACCTGCGCCACCACGCCTTTAAACAGCCCCGGACGCTCATTAATGACGGTGCCCATTAGCATGCCCCCCGCGCTGCCCCCCATCGCGAAGCACTGTTTGCGATCGCCATAACCCAGCTCGAGCAGCCCGTCACAGACATCCAGGTAGTCATTGAAGGTATTTTTCTTTTTCAGGAACTTGCCGTCTTCATACCATTTCTGCCCCAGCTCCCCGCCGCCACGGATATGGGCAATCGCGAAGACAAAGCCCCGATCAAGCAGGCTCAGGCGGCTGCTGCTGAAATCGGCGTCAATGCTGGAGCCATACGAGCCGTAGCCGTAGATAAGGATAGGGTTTTTGCCCTTGCGAAAATGGTGCTTATGGTAGACCAGCGAGACCGGCACTTCGGTGCCGTCGCGGGCCACGATCCAGACGTGTTCACTGCGATAGAGGTCAGCGTCAAAGCCTTTAACCTCGGCCTGCTTCAGCACCTTGCGCTGCCCGGTATCCATATCCAGCTCAAACAGGGTGTCCGGGGTGGTCATGGAGGAGTAGCCGTAGCGCAGCCGCGACGTTTCCGGCTCGGGATTATACCCAATCCAGGTCACGTAGGCGGGATCGTCGAAGGCAATCCCGATGACCTCCCGGGTTTTGCGATTGATCTGGCGCAGACTGGTCAGCCCGCGCTGGCGCTCTTCCACCACCAGCCAGTCGGTAAACAGGGTAAAGCCTTCAAGCATCACCTGATCGCGTGGCGGGATCAGCACTTCCCATTTGCGTTCATCACGCACTTTGGTTTTGTAGAGGCCAAAGTTTTTGCCTTCCCGGTTGGAGCGCAAATAGAAGGTGTGCTGGAAGTGATCGAGGCTGTATTCATGATCCTTACGGCGCGGCATAAAGCACAGCGGCTGGGCGTCCGGCAGCTCGGCATCCAGTAGCAGCACCTCGGTCGTGGTGGCGCTGGCGAGGAAAATAATCACGTAGTGTTTTGAGGTGGTCTTATGCAGGCTGACGTAAAAGGTTTCGTCTTTCTCCTCATAGACCAGCTCGTCACTGGTGGACGCAGTGCCTACCGTATGCCGCCAGACCTGAAAGGGGTGCAGCGTGGTGGCATGCTTCTTAATGTAGTAGACCGTCTCTGAGTCGTTGGCCCAGATAAAATCGGGGGAGACGTTATCGAGCATCTCGGGATACCAGTTCCCGGACTCCAGGTTGCGGAATCGCAGGCCATACTGACGCCGCGAGAGGTAATCTTCCGCCAGCGCCATAATGGCGTTATCCGGCGACACGGCCATCCCGCCCAGGGTATAAAACTCGCTGTGCGAGGCCCGCTGGTTGGCATCCAGCAGCGTTTCCCACTCTTCCCACTCGGCGCAGAGTACCGACTGCCGCTGATAGATGGCGTATTCGTTCCCTGGCTCATAGATGTGCCGGTATCGATAGCCGTTTCGACTCCAGGGCGCCGAGACATCACGCTGCGGGACGCGTTCCACCATTTCGTTAAGCAGGCGATCCTGTAACGCCTGCTGCGTCGACATGACCCGATGGCCATAGTCATTTTCATCGTGGAGGTAGTCCAGCACCTCCGGCTGTGAGCGGGTATCGTCGCGCAACCAGTAATAGTTGTCGATACGCGTATCACCGTGTGCGGTGAGAGCATGCGGTATGCGTTGGGCTTTAGGTGGCATGTCAATATGATTCTTTTACGATTTACACCCTATAAGGTTGGCAAAACATGCGCACGATGCAAGCGAAACGGGATACCCGGACGTAAAAAGTTAGCCGGGGAACGCCTGTTTTTGTTGGCGAATATCCTGCTCAATCCCCTCGCGAACCTCCGTCGGGATCTTCAGCGCATCACCCAGCGCATTCAGATAGCTGCGCTCCATAAAGTGATCGATATCAATCGCGGCACAGCTCAGGAAATAGAGCTCCAGCGCTTCCTCTTCATTTTTGATCCCCTGCGCCAGACGCTGTGGATCAAGTGGCTGCTCAATGGCCTGTGCCACCAGCGCCCTGCCCTGCTCCTCCACGCCCGCTTCACGGAGCTGTTGCTCGATGGCGGCACGCTCTTGATCATCAATATGGCCGTCACTCTTCGCCGCAAAGACCAGCGCCAGGATCAGCCTTTCACTGCGCACATCAAGCGGTGAGGCCTGCTGACCAAACTGCGGTTCATCCTGATGGGCGTTGCGTACCTTGTCCTTATACTTGTTCCACAGCACGCTGCCAGCAATGGCACCGCCCCCCGCCAGCAGAGCGCCGGTGCCATATTTTGCCAGCAGCTTTCGCGAAGATTTATTCGCCACCAGCAGCCCGGCCAGGCCACCAAGTGCGCCTGGTGCCAGCATTTTGCTCAGCCCTTCACCCGAGGAGGCCCCCGTTTTCTGCCCAAGCAGCGACTGTAATTGATTCAACCAGTTTGACATGATTTCCCTCACTTAACGGTGCATGAATTTCACAGCGTAAGCGAGGGGATGTCAGGAAATGTCTGCGGCAACAAAAGAAGCGAAAATTCACTTTTTGGGTGAGAGGTATTGGGCACTGCCCGCTTTACAATCAATTTTCACCTGATAATGGATATCGGTGTTTTTACCGCGTACCGTCAGCGGAACAGTCCACTGATCTTTTTCCCCTCTCACCTCCTTCGGGTTGATCCACGCCACCGGATCCGCCATTCCCAGCGTCTTTTGATCGTCTGCCCAGCGCACGATGCGGTTTTGCAGATAGTCCCGCTTCACGCTGGCGGCAATCCCTTTAGCATCCAGCCCTTCACAGGCCGGAAATTTCACCTTTTTCTCGTTTGCGGCCTGCGCCGTCAGGCTGGCGGCCATAAGCGCCAGCGCCATCACTGCCCCTGTTTTGTTCATCATGCTCTCCTGTATTGGCTTCCCCAAAAGCATGGTCGAAAACGGCCATGATGCAAATAACCACCTGTCCAGACAGCGGATTTCTGCGAAGCAAGACAGACGCAAACGTTTTCGTTTATACTGCGCGCAACTTTCTCAGGGGGATGATTATGACTCGTTTAGGAACAGCGCTGCGACCAGCAGCGACGCGCGTGATGTTGCTCGGCTCCGGTGAACTGGGCAAAGAGGTGGCCATCGAGTGCCAGCGGTTAGGGATTGAAGTTATTGCCGTCGATCGCTATGCCGATGCACCGGCCATGCACGTTGCGCACCGCTCGCACGTCATCAACATGCTGGATGGCGATGCCCTGCGCGCCGTGATTGCCGCAGAACAACCGCACTTTGTGGTGCCGGAAATCGAAGCCATCGCCACCGACACCCTGCTGGCGCTCGAGGCCGAAGGCCAGCGCGTGGTGCCTTGCGCCCGCGCCGCGAAGCTGACCATGAACCGGGAAGGCATTCGCCGCCTGGCCGCAGAAGAGCTGTCCCTGCCCACCTCCCGCTATCGCTTCGCCGACAGCAAAAGCGATTTTTTGCAGGCGGTGAACGAGATTGGTTACCCGTGCATCATTAAGCCGGTGATGAGTTCTTCCGGCAAAGGGCAGAGCTTTGTCCGCAGCGCCGAGCAGCTGGATCACGCCTGGGATTACGCCCAGCAAGGTGGCCGCGCTGGTGCCGGGCGGGTGATCGTTGAAGGCGTGGTGCAGTTTGATTTTGAGATCACCCTGCTGACCGTCAGCGCCGTCGATGGCGTACATTTCTGCGATCCTATTGGTCACCGTCAGGAAGATGGCGACTACCGTGAGTCCTGGCAGCCGCAGCAGATGAGCCAGCTGGCCCGCGCGCGCGCCGAGGAGATCTCCCGCAAAGTGGTCCTGGCTCTGGGTGGTCATGGGCTGTTTGGCGTCGAGCTGTTTGTCTGTGGCGATGACGTGATCTTCAGCGAAGTCTCCCCGCGTCCACACGATACCGGCATGGTGACCCTGATCTCTCAGGATCTCTCCGAGTTTGCGCTGCACGTTCGCGCCTTCCTGGGCTTGCCGGTCAGCGGCGTGCGACAGTATGGCCCGGCAGCGTCGGCGGTGATGCTGCCGCAGCTGACCAGCCAGAACGTCACCTTTGATAACGTCGATGCCGCAGTGGGCGCGGGCTTGCAGCTGCGTCTGTTCGGTAAACCAGAAATCGAAGGTTCGCGCCGTCTGGGCGTGGCGCTGGCGACGGGTGAAAGCGTGGAAGAGGCGGTTGAGCGGGCGAAACAGGCCGCCGCGAGTGTCCAGGTAGCAGGATAAAAAAACGGGCCGAATGGCCCGTTTTTGTTGGCATTGCCTGGCGACGCTTCGCTTGCGTTGGCCTGCAAGGTATTGAACTTGCAGGCCGGGTAAGGCAAAGCCGCCATCCGGCAAAGCAAAACCTTACTGCTGCGCGCCTTCTACCGCTTCGCGCGCCAGCTTAGTGATGCGATCCCAGTCACCCGCTTCCAGCGCATCCGCCGGCACCAGCCAGGAACCACCGATACACAGCACGCTTTTCAGCGCCAGGTAGTCACGGTAGTTCGCCGGAGAGATGCCGCCAGTCGGGCAGAAACGGACGTTGGCGAATGGACCTGCGATTGCCTGCAGCGCTTTGGTGCCGCCGTTGGCTTCCGCCGGGAAGAATTTGAACTCTTTCAGACCGTAGTCCAGACCCAGCATCAGCTCAGAAACGGTGCTGATACCCGGGATCAATGGAATGGAGCCTTCGGTTGCCGCTTTCAGCAGAGGCTCAGTCAGGCCCGGGCTGATGGCGAACTGCGCACCGGCTTCGGTAACTTCAGCCAGCTGCTGTGGGTTCAGCACGGTACCCGCACCGATGATAGCTTCCGGCACTTCTTTGGCGATGGCGCGAATTGCATCCATTGCACAGGCGGTACGCAGGGTGACTTCCAGGACGCGAACGCCACCGGCAACCAGCGCTTTCGCCATTGGCACAGCATGTTCCAGCTTATTAACCACGATCACCGGCACTACCGGGCCAGTTTTCAGGATTGCTTCTGCACTTGTATTCCAGTTTTTCATCAGAGTTTTTCTCTCGCCAGATCGATAATTCTTGTCGTCTTAAAACGTAATACAGGTCGCGCCCTGCTCTGCGCCCGAGAGGTTCTCGCGCAGCGCACTGAACATTTCGCGCCCCGTGCCCACGCGCGATGCGCTCAGGTCAGGAATATGTGGCTTACGTGCGGCAAGTACCGCCTCATCCACCAGTAAGGTCAACTCGCCGGTCTGACCATTAACGCGGATGATGTCGCCATCGTAGACTTTTGCCAGCAAGCCACCGTCGTAAGCTTCCGGGGTGACATGGATAGCAGAAGGCACTTTACCTGATGCGCCGGAGAGGCGTCCATCGGTTACTAACGCAATTTTGAAACAGCGGTCCAATAATACACCAAGTGGCGGCATTAGTTTATGTAATTCTGGCATGCCGTTCGCTTTTGGTCCCTGATGACGGACTACGACCACGCAATCTTTATCCAGCAGACCTGCTTCAAATGCTGGCAGCACGTCATGCTGGCTTTCGAACACCACTGCCGGAGCTTCGATAATCTGATTTTCCACCGGCACCGCAGAGGTTTTCATGACTGCCCGACCCAGATTGCCGTTCAGCACTTTGGTGCCGCCATGGTGGGAGAACGGCTTGTCGAAGGTGGCGATCACGCTGTCATCCAGCGAGGCCTGTGCCCCTTCACGCCAGGCCAACTCGCCCTCGTTCAGCCACGGCTCCAGGGTATAACGCTGCAGGCCGAAACCGGCCACCGTGTTGACGTCCTCATGCAGCAGTCCACCTTTCATTAGCTCGCGCATCAGCACAGGTACGCCACCCGCTGCCTGGAAGTGGTTAATATCCGCCGGGCCATTCGGGTAGAGACGGGTCAGCAGCGGTACCACTTCGGAGAGGTCAGAGAAATCGTCCCAGTTGATCAGGATCCCCGCCGCACGCGCCATCGCCACCATGTGCATGGTGTGGTTAGTGGAGCCGCCGGTCGCCAGCAGGGCCACGATACCGTTCACCACCACTTTTTCATCAACCATTTTACCGAGCGGCATCCACTCGTTGCCGTTACCGGTCAGGCGGGTCACCTGACGCGCCGCGGCGGCAGTCAGAGCTTCGCGCAGCGGTGCATCCGGGTGGACAAACGACGAGCCAGGCAGTTGCATCCCCATAAACTCCACCACCATCTGGTTGGTGTTGGCAGTACCGTAAAACGTGCAGGTGCCCGGCGCGTGGTAGGACGCGGCTTCTGACTCCAGCAGCGCCATGCGATCCACTTTGCCTTCGGCATACAGCTGGCGAATGCGTACTTTTTCTTTGTTTGCCAGACCGCTGGCCATCGGGCCTGACGGCACGAAAAGCGCAGGAAGATGACCAAACGACAGCGCCGCCATCGCCAGACCCGGGACGATCTTGTCGCACACGCCGAGGTACAGCGCGCCGTCGAACATGTTATGCGACAGGCCTACCGCGGCAGACATGGCGATCACTTCCCGGCTCAGCAGCGAAAGCTCCATCCCGTCCTGCCCCTGGGTGACACCGTCACACATGGCTGGCACCCCGCCTGCGACCTGGCCCACCGCATTTGCCTGGTGCAGCGCTTTTCGAATAATGTCCGGGTAAGTCTCATACGGCTGGTGCGCGGAAAGCATGTCGTTATAGGAGGTAATGATGCCGATATTGTTACGCAGCATGCTTTTCAGGGAGGCTTTATCTTCTGGCTGGCAGGCGGCAAAGCCGTGCGCCAGGTTACCGCATGCCAGTTGCGAACGATGGACCTTGTCGCTCTTCGCCTGCTGAATGCGCGCGAGGTAGGCTGAGCGGGTCTTTTTCGAGCGTTCAACAATGCGCTGTGTTACCCGTAACAAAATTGAATTCATAGAAGCTCCTGTCATTTATCTGTCCGCGCTCTGGAATTAACAAAGTGTTCGAGCCTATAACATCGCTGAAACGCTTGATAGCCGGAGCTGTGGGGCAAAATCGCTTCCGGCAGTGTAATAAAAAAAGCTCCGGGTGGAAATCCACACGGAGCTTAAATGATTAAATAATGTGCGTTGGCCTGAGCCAGATCATGTTACCGGTAAAATAACCCCTAAGGATTAACGGTCACGTTACTCAAACTCGTTCCAGGAACGACCGTCGCGGGTAATCATTGCCACAGAGGCAACCGGCCCCCAGGTCCCCGCCTGATACGGTTTTGGCGCATCCTGATCCGCTGCCCAGGCTTCGGTGATGGAGTCGACCCATTTCCACGCCTCTTCGACTTCGTCACGGCGCACAAACAGAGCCTGGATCCCACGCATGGTCTCCAGCAGCAGACGTTCGTACGCATCCGCCAGATGCGTCTGGTTGAAGGTTTCGGAGTAGCTCAGATCCAGCTTGGTTGTTTGCAGGTTGTGTTTGTGATCCAGGCCAGGAACCTTGTTCAGCACCTGAATATCCACACCTTCGTCCGGCTGCAGACGGATGGTCAGCTTGTTCTGCGGCAGCTCCTGCCATGACTCTTTGAACAGGTTCAGTTCCGGGTTTTTGAAGTAGACGACCACTTCAGAGCATTTGGCTGGCAGACGCTTACCAGTGCGCAGGTAGAACGGCACACCCGCCCAACGCCAGTTATCGATATCCACGCGGATGGCGACGAAGGTTTCGGTGCTGCTGGTTTTATTCGCACCCTCTTCTTCCAGATAGCCCGGCACTTTTTTACCCTGGGCAAAACCGGCGGTGTACTGACCGCGCACGGTTTTTTCACGCACGTTGGAGCGATCGATGCGGCGCAGGGACTTCAGCACTTTCACCTTCTCATCGCGAATGCTGTCCGCGGTGAGATCTGATGGCGGCGCCATGGCAATCATGCAGAGGATTTGCAGCAGGTGGTTTTGGATCATGTCGCGCATCTGACCAGCCTGGTCGAAGTAACCCCAGCGCCCTTCAATCCCCACCTCTTCCGCCACGGTGATCTCTACGTGGTCGATGGTGCGGTTATCCCAGTTGTTGACGAACAGGGAGTTGGCGAAACGCAGCGCCAGCAGGTTCAGCACCGTCTCTTTACCGAGGTAGTGGTCGATACGGTAGACCTGGCACTCTTCGAAATATTCACCGACCTGGTCGTTGATTTCGCGGGAGG
The DNA here is from genome assembly GCF_002935105.1 of Leclercia sp. LSNIH3. Taxonomy (NCBI): domain Bacteria; kingdom Pseudomonadati; phylum Pseudomonadota; class Gammaproteobacteria; order Enterobacterales; family Enterobacteriaceae; genus Leclercia; species Leclercia sp. LSNIH3. Next base: position 4,300,958 of record NZ_CP026387.1, on the reverse strand, counting down.
TTGCCAGCGACGTGCCCAGCGGTTTTTCCATTACTACGCGTGCTGGCTTGGCGTTCAGTTTTGCTTCGCCCAGCCCTTTGCAGATAGCGCCAAAGGTGCTTGGCGGCATCGCAAAATAGTTGATGGTGACGCGCTTTTCCTGATCGAGCATGGCGCTCAGATCGGCAAAGGCTGAGGTGTCGTTAACGTCGAGGTTGCAAAAATCGAGACGTCCGCTCAGCGTATCCCACAAACTTTCATCGATCTTCTCTTTCATGAAAGTTTCCAGCGCTTCGCGCACTACCTTTGTATAGGCGTCTTTATCCCAGTCGGCACGGCCCACGCCCAGGATACGTGTCTCCGGGTGGATTTGACCCGCTTTTTCCAGTTGGTACAGGGAAGGCAGCAATTTACGGCGTGCAAGATCGCCTTTCGCGCCGAAAATGACCAGGTCACATGCCTGGGCTGTTTGCGTTACCGCCATGTCATTCTCCTCAGTTGGATACCCTGGTGCTTTTGCCAGAATATCGTTGTAATTTTATTACATGCACTCTACTGCTTTTATGTCATTCCCGAAACCATTTGCACTTATCCTCGCGTGCGATACCGCGAAATTTCGCCAGACGCTGATACAGCGAAGGGTAATAACGGGCAAATGGGTGAAATTTTGCGCTATCAGGTTGTTGCTAAAATCCGACCGCGATCAAGTAATGAAAAAAAACAACAACATTTTTTCCGGGTTTGCCCTTTTTGGCATATCACAGGCGTATATTCTTGCTAATTCGAATCGCGATTTCACCCATTAATGAAATCGTTTCCACCGATGAGCGCCGTGTTAATAATGAACATGCTAGAAAAAATCCAGTTTCAACTGGAACACCTTAGCAAATCCGAGCGAAAAGTGGCTGAAGTAATTCTCGCCGCCCCCGCGCAGGCCATTCATTCCAGCATCGCCACTCTGGCTCAGGAGTCGGGGGTCAGCGAACCAACCGTTAACCGCTTCTGCCGCAGCATGGAGACGCGTGGCTACCCGGATTTTAAACTCCATCTGGCGCAAAGTCTGGCTAACGGCACTCCCTATGTAAACCGCAATGTCGATGAAGACGACAGCGTAGAGGCCTACACCGGCAAAATTTTCGAATCGGCGATGGCGACGCTGGACCAGGTGCGTCAGTCCCTGGATATGAGTTCGGTTAACCGGGCGGTTGACTTGCTGACCCAGGCCAAAAAGATTGCTTTCTTTGGTCTCGGATCGTCAGCCGCCGTCGCACATGATGCAATGAATAAATTTTTTCGTTTTAATGTCCCGGTTATTTATTCCGACGACATCGTGCTGCAACGCATGAGTTGTATGAATTGTAACGAAGATGACGTGGTGGTGTTGATATCGCATACTGGGCGCACCAAGAGTCTGGTGGAGTTGGCCCAGCTGGCGCGTGAAAACGATGCCATGGTAATTGCCCTCACCACCACCGGTACGCCGCTGGCGCGTGAAGCGACGCTGGCGATCACGCTCGATGTGCCGGAAGACACCGATATTTACATGCCGATGGTGTCGCGCCTGGCGCAGTTAACCGTCATCGACGTGCTGGCCACCGGCTTTACCCTACGCCGTGGGGCAAAATTCAGAGATAACTTGAAGCGTGTCAAAGAAGCGCTCAAGGAATCGCGTTTTGATAAAGCGTTGTTGATTAAGGGTGAAGTTCCCTGATCGTCACTGATAAAGTTGTTACTTTTTTCGGCATTCGGTAAGTTTCTTGTTGGTATTACGGCGGACAACGTGCCGAATCATCGTTCACGCAACACCAGGTTGTTTCAGACAACGGAGTATTACATGTCCAGAAGGCTTCGCAGAACCAAGATCGTTACCACCTTAGGCCCGGCTACCGATCGCGATAATAACCTCGAGAAAATCATCGCGGCAGGTGCCAACGTGGTACGTATGAACTTTTCTCACGGGACACCGGAAGATCATAAATTACGTGCAGATAAGGTCCGTGAGATTGCGGCAAAACTGGGACGTCATGTCGCTATCCTCGGTGACCTTCAGGGTCCTAAAATCCGCGTATCGACCTTCAAAGAAGGCAAAGTTTTCCTCAATATCGGTGATAAATTCCTGCTCGACGCTAACCTGAGCAAAGGCGAAGGCGATAAAGAGAAAGTCGGCATCGACTATAAAGGCCTGCCTGCTGACGTGGTTCCGGGCGATATCCTGCTGCTCGACGACGGTCGCGTTCAGCTGAAAGTGCTGGAAGTTCAGGGCATGAAGGTCTTCACCGAAGTGACCGTTGGCGGCCCGCTCTCCAACAATAAAGGCATTAACAAACTGGGCGGCGGTCTCTCTGCCGAAGCCCTGACCGAAAAAGACAAGGCCGACATCCTCACCGCAGCTGAGATTGGCGTTGACTACCTGGCTGTCTCCTTCCCGCGCTGCGGCGAAGATCTGAACTACGCTCGCCGTCTGGCACGTGATGCAGGTTGCGATGCCAAAATCGTCGCGAAAGTGGAACGTGCTGAAGCGGTGTGTAGCCAGGACGCGATGGATGACATCATCCTTGCCTCTGACGTGGTGATGGTGGCGCGTGGTGACCTGGGCGTTGAGATTGGCGACCCGGAACTGGTCGGGATCCAGAAGGCGCTGATCCGCCGTGCCCGTCAGCTTAACCGTTCCGTGATCACTGCGACCCAGATGATGGAGTCGATGATCACTAACCCAATGCCGACCCGTGCGGAAGTAATGGACGTGGCGAACGCCGTGCTCGACGGTACCGATGCGGTAATGCTGTCAGCCGAAACCGCTGCGGGCCAGTATCCTGCAGAAACCGTGGCCGCGATGGCGCGCGTCTGCCTGGGTGCAGAGAAGATCCCAAGCATCAACGTCTCCAAGCACCGTCTGGACATTCAGTTCGACAACGTGGAAGAAGCCATTGCGATGTCTGCGATGTATGCCGCAAACCACCTGAAGGGCGTGACGGCAATCATCACCATGACCGAATCCGGCCGCACCGCACTGATGACCTCGCGCATCAGCTCCGGTCTGCCGATCTTCGCTATGTCCCGTCATGAGCGCACCCTGAACCTGACCGCGCTGTATCGTGGCGTGACGCCGGTGTTCTTCGACAGCAACAACGACGGCGTGGCTGCGGCGAACGACGCAGTGAATCTGCTGCGCGACAAAGGTTATCTGGTTTCCGGTGATATCGTCATCGTGACCCAGGGCGATGTGATGAGCACCATCGGCTCCACCAACACCACCCGCGTGATGACCGTCGAATAAGCCCTTTGCGCGGCTTTCCATAAGCGCGCACATAGCTTGCCATAAAAAAATCCCCCGAAACCGGGGGATTTTTTATTTTTTAGGATACAACTCTTTACGCTTGTACGGTTCTTTCTCGCCCGGCCTGCGCGTCTTAAGCAGCTTCAGGATCCAGGTGTACTGCTCCGCATGCGGCCCCACCAGAATCTCCACCTCTTCATTCATGCGGCGCGCAATGGTGTTGTCGTCGGCGGTAAGGAGATCGTCCATCGGCGGGCGTACTTCAATCGTCAGGCGATGGGTTTTGCCGTCGTAAATCGGGAATAACGGGATCACTCGCGCCTGACATACCTTCATCAACCGGCCAATGGCGGGCAGCGTCGCTTTATAGGTGGCAAAGAAATCAACAAATTCGCTGTGTTCCGCCCCGTGATCCTGGTCTGGCAGATAGTAGCCCCAATAGCCCTGTCGTACAGATTTAATAAAAGGTTTGATGCCGTCGTTACGGGCATGCAGGCGGCCGCCAAAGCGGCGACGCACCGTATTCCACACATAGTCGAAAACCTTGTTCCCCTGATTGTGGAACATGGCCGCCATTTTCTGCCCCTGCGAGGCCATCAGCATCGCCGGAATATCCACGCCCCAGCCATGCGGCACCAGGAAGATCACCTTCTCGTCATTGCGACGCATCTCCTCGATGATCTCCAGCCCTTTCCAGTCAACGCGGCTGGCGACCCTTTCCGGCCCGCGTAACGCCAGCTCGCCCATCATCGCCATCGCCTGCGGCGCGGTTGTGAACATCTCATCAATGATCGCTTCACGCTCCGCCTCGCTCTTTTCCGGGAAGCAATAGAAAAGGTTTATCTGCGCGCGACGACGGGCGCTTTTACCCAGCTTGCCCGCCAGACGCCCTACTTTGCCCAACAGCGGATCGCGCACGGACGCAGGCAGCATCGCCAGGCCTGCAAAGGCATACACACCCAGCCAGGCGCCCCAGAAGCGCGGATGACGAAAGGACTTTTCGAATTCAGGAATGTACTCACTGTTGTTTTTTTGGGTTTCCATGCTTTTTCCAGGGCGGGTGATGCTTAAAAGAGTAATGCGTTAGTTTAGCGAGGCCATGCGCAAGGCACAAAAGAAAAAGCCGGTGCAGTAACGCACCGGCTTCTGACGCTGCAGAATTAATCAATACTGAGCTGCGGAATAACCTCTTTGACCTGCGCCAGATAATCGCTGCGGTCTTTGCCGGTCAGCCCTTCGGTACGCGGCAATTTCGCCGTTAACGGGTTGACCGCCTGCTGGTTGATCCACACTTCATAGTGCAGATGCGGGCCGGTAGAACGGCCGGTATTGCCTGACAGCGCAATACGGTCGCCACGTTTCACCTTCTGGCCCGGCTTCACCAGCAGCTTACGCAGGTGCATATAGCGGGTGGTGTAGGTTCGCCCGTGGCGCACGGCTACGTAATAGCCCGCCGCACCGCTGCGTTTGGCCATCACCACTTCGCCATCACCCACGGCCAGAACAGGGGTTCCCTGCGGCATGGCGAAATCCACACCACGGTGCGGGGCGACGCGGCCGGTCACCGGGTTCAGACGGCGCGGGTTAAAGTTCGACGAGACACGGAATTGTTTCGAGGTCGGGAAGCGTAAGAAACCTTTCGCCAGCCCCGTGCCGTTGCGATCGTAGAATTTGCCATCTTCAGCGCGGATGGCGTAGTAATCTTTCCCGCTGGAGCGTAAACGTACACCCAGCAGTTGGCTCTGCTCACGCTTGCCGTCCAGCATCTCGCGGGACATCAGCACCGAGAAGGCATCGCCTTTTTTCAGCTTCCGGAAGTCCATTTGCCACTGCATGGCTTTGATCACCGAACTGATTTCGCCGCTGGTCAGCCCGGCTTCACGGGCGCTGGCAACAAAACTGCCGCCACTTAACGTACCTTTGATAGCGCTATTAACCCAGTCGCCCTGCTGCATTTCGCTGGTCATCTTGAAACCGTTTTCAGCACGATCGTAGGTGCGGGTTTCGCGACGGGACACTTCCCAGGTCAGACGCTGTAAATCGCCGCTGTCTGTCAGGGTCCAGGAGATCTGTTGGCCGATTTTCAGGTTACGCAGCTCTTTATCGGACGCGGCAAGCTGGCTGATTTCGCCCATTTCAATGCCGTACTGATTCAGAATGCTGCTTAGTGTATCCCCAGTGGAGACGACATATTCATGCACGCCCACTTCAGCTTCCGTTTTATCGTCAAGCTCATCCTGCGGAATAGCTTCTTCTTCCTGTGGAGCCTGATCGATAGGTTCACTGGCTTCGGGTAACAGCGAGCGGATTTCACTTTTTTCCAGTTCGATAGTTTTAATAACTGGCGCGGAATTAGGGTGGTAAACATAGGGCCGCCAGACGGCGACCGCTAAGGTGAGAACAGTAAGCGACCCCAGCATGACGCGGTGGGGCCGGGGCAGATTATTAAATGCCAGGGCGACAGAGCGGGCTATCTGTTGCACGTATTCACTTCCTCGTTAATCTCCTTTCAGGCAGCTCGCATACTGGTTCGCCAGTTGGCTGAGAAACTGCGAATAGCTCGCTTTGCTCAACTGGATAGAGGTACCAAGTGGGTCAAGGGTGCCCATACGCACGGACGTACCCCTTGCCACGGCTTCAACGACCGCTGGCCTGAACTGTGGCTCAGCAAAAACGCAGGACGCTTTTTGCTCAACCAACTGTGTTCTGATTTCATGTAAACGCTGCGCACCGGGTTGAATTTCTGGATTGACGGTGAAATGGCCAAGCGGCGTGAGACCGTAGTGTTTTTCGTAGTACCCGTAGGCGTCATGAAAAACGAAATATCCTTTACCTTTCAATGGTGCGAGCTCGGTACCCACCTGCTTGTCGGTTGCGGCAAGTTGTGCCTCAAAATCCTTCAGGTTGGCGTCAAGTTTGGCTCGACTTTGCGGCATAAGTTCCACTAATTTTTCATGGATTGCAACCGCCGAAAGCCGTGCTATTTCTGGGGACAGCCAAAGGTGCATGTTGTAGTCACCATGATGGTGATGTTCGTCACCTTTTTCCCCTTCCGCTGTACCGTGATCGTGGTCATGATCGTCATCCTCAGACCCTTTCATGAGAAGCGGTTTCACACCAGATAGATTAGCAATGGTAACCTTTTTAGCCTCTGGCAACTGATTTGCCGACTTTTGCATGAAGGCTTCCATCTCTGGGCCAATCCAGACCACTAAGTCTGCGTTTTGTAAGCGTTTTACGTCCGAAGGGCGCAGGGAATAATCGTGCTCAGAGGCGCCATCAGGCAGGAGCACCTGGGTTTCCGTCACGCCATCTGCGATAGCGGAAGCGATAAACCCGAGCGGTTTAAGCGAAGCGACAACAGCGGCGTTAACATCTTGTGCTGTTGAACCCCAAAGGGCAGCGGATAATGCTGCGAAAAGAAGCGTATTTTTCTGTAACATAATGCGACTATTCATCGTAATGAGTGGGCGAAATGTGATATTATAACATTCGTTGACTTCTGCAAGCATAAAATTGATATGACGAATCTGGTATCTCTCGAAAACATTTCGGTTTCATTCGGTCAGCGCCGCGTCCTCTCTGACGTTTCGCTGGATTTGAAGCCTGGCAAAATTTTGACGCTGCTGGGTCCTAATGGCGCAGGTAAATCGACGCTGGTACGCGTGGTGCTGGGCCTGGTAGCACCCGACAGCGGCCTTATCAAGCGTGACCGGCAACTGCGCATCGGTTACGTGCCGCAAAAGCTGCATCTGGACGCAACTTTGCCGCTGACGGTAAGCCGTTTCCTGCGTCTGCGCCCCGACACGCGTAAAGAGGACATTTTGCCGGCGCTCAAACGGGTGCAGGCCGGGCATCTGATCGATGCGCCCCTGCAAAAGCTCTCCGGCGGCGAAACCCAGCGCGTGCTGCTGGCTCGCGCGCTGTTGAACAAGCCGCAGCTGCTGGTGCTCGACGAACCGACGCAGGGTGTAGACGTCAACGGTCAGGTGGCGCTGTATGACCTGATCGATCAGCTGCGTAAAGAGCTGGACTGCGCCGTGCTGATGGTCTCGCACGACTTGCATCTGGTGATGGCGAAAACGGACGAAGTGCTCTGTCTGAACCATCACATCTGCTGCTCTGGCACACCGGAAGTGGTCTCCATGCACCCTGAGTTTATCTCGATGTTTGGCCCTCGCGGCGCCGAACAGCTGGGCATTTATCGCCACCATCACAACCACCGCCATGATTTGCAGGGACGCATTGTCCTGCGCCGGGGAAACGGTAACTCATGATTGAACTTTTATTGCCCGGCTGGCTGGCCGGGATGATGCTCGCCTGCGCGGCGGGTCCTCTCGGCTCGTTTGTCGTCTGGCGCCGGATGTCTTATTTTGGCGATACCCTCGCCCACGCCTCCCTGTTGGGGGTGGCATTTGGCTTACTACTGGATGTGAATCCGTTCTATGCGGTGATTGCGGTCACGCTGCTGCTGGCCGCCGGTCTGGTGTGGCTGGAAAAGCGCCCTCATCTGGCAGTGGATACGCTGCTCGGGATTATGGCGCACAGCGCCCTGTCGCTGGGTCTGGTGGTGGTCAGCCTGATGTCCAATATTCGCGTGGATCTGATGGCCTATCTTTTTGGCGATCTGCTGGCGGTCACGCCGGACGATCTAATCGCCATCGCCATCGGGGTGGTGATCGTGCTGGCTATCCTGCTGTGGCAGTGGCGCAGCCTGCTGGCAATGACTATCAGCCCGGATTTGGCCTTTGTTGACGGCGTGAAGTTACAACGCGTGAAGTTACTGCTGATGCTGGTGACCGCGCTGACCATTGGCGTGGCGATGAAGTTTGTCGGGGCGCTGATCATCACTTCACTGCTGATTATTCCCGCCGCGACCGCGCGCCGTTTTGCCCGCACGCCGGAGCAGATGGCCGGTGTTGCAGTAGGGGTGGGGATGATTGCCGTGACCGGTGGGTTAACTTTCTCGGCGTTTTACGACACGCCCGCCGGGCCGTCAGTGGTACTGTGTGCGGCAACGCTGTTTATCTTCAGTATGATGAAGAAACCTGCCAGCTGATGTGATGCCCGGTGGCGCTTCGCTTACCGGGCCTGCAATTGCTCTAAGCCGGATAGGGCGCTGTCGCCATCCGGCCTTTTCCATCGGGGTTATGGCATCGCCGGTGGCGTAATGCCAAAGTGATCCCAGGCTCGCACCGTTGCCATGCGCCCGCGCGGTGTACGCTGCAAAAAGCCCTGCTGGATCAGGTATGGCTCAAGCACATCTTCAATGGTTTCCCGCTCTTCACCGATGGCGGCCGCCAGGTTATCCAGCCCGACCGGCCCACCAAAGAATTTGTCCAGCACCGCCAACAGCAACTTGCGGTCCATGTAATCAAACCCTTCGGCATCCACGTTCAACATATCCAGTGCCTGGGCGGCGATCTCCAGCGAAATGGAGCCGTCGTGCTTCACTTCGGCAAAATCACGCACCCTGCGCAGCAGACGGTTGGCGATACGCGGTGTTCCGCGGGAACGCTTCGCCACTTCAAAAGCCCCCTCTTCGCTCATCTCCAGCCCCATGTAGCGCGCGCTGCGGCTGACAATGTGCTGGAGATCGGGCACCTGATAAAACTCCAGTCGCTGTACGATGCCGAAACGGTCGCGCAGCGGCGAGGTTAACGAGCCTGCGCGGGTGGTGGCGCCAATCAGGGTGAAAGGTGGCAGATCGATTTTAATCGAGCGCGCCGCCGGGCCTTCGCCAATCATGATATCCAGCTGGTAGTCTTCCATCGCCGGATAAAGCACCTCTTCCACCACCGGTGACAGGCGGTGGATCTCATCGATAAACAGCACATCGTGAGGTTCAAGGTTCGTCAGCATCGCTGCCAGATCGCCTGCCTTCTCCAGCACCGGGCCGGAGGTCGTGCGCAGATTGACCCCCATTTCGTTGGCAACGATGTTGGCGAGCGTGGTTTTCCCCAATCCTGGCGGGCCAAAAATCAGCAGATGATCGAGGGCATCGCCGCGTAATTTTGCTGCCTGGATAAAGATCTCCATTTGCGAGCGCACCTGCGGCTGGCCAATATACTCATCAAGCAGCTTCGGGCGGATCGCACGGTCCACCAGATCTTCTGCCTGAACATTGCCTGCCGAGACCAGACGGTCTGCTTCAATCATCCTTTACCTCACAACGCCGCGCGCAGCGCTTCACGAATCAGGGTTTCACTGGTGGCGTCCGGTTTAGCAATTTTGCTGACCATCCGGCTCGCTTCCTGAGGTTTATAGCCCAGCGCCACCAGCGCGGCAACCGCTTCCTGCTCCGCATCATCGTCAGACGGACCCGCAGGGGATGTCAGCACCAGATCGGCTGCTGGCGTAAACAGATCGCCATGCAGACCTTTGAAGCGGTCTTTCATTTCGACAATCAGGCGTTCTGCCGTTTTCTTGCCGATGCCAGGAAGTTTCACCAGGGCCGCCAGCTCTTCACGCTCAACAGCATTCACGAACTGCTGCGCCGACATCCCGGACAGGATCGCCAGGGCCAGTTTCGGGCCGACGCCGTTGGTCTTAATCAGCTCTTTAAACAGGGTACGTTCCTGCTTGTCATTGAAGCCAAACAGCAGCTGAGCATCTTCACGCACGATAAAGTGGGTAAAAATTATTGCCTCTTTACCCACTTCCGGCAGTTCGTAGAAACAGGTCATTGGCATATGGACTTCGTAGCCCACGCCTCCGGTCTCAAGCAGCACTATCGGGGGTTGTTTTTCGAGGATGATGCCTCTGAGTCTGCCTATCACGTGACGCTCCTGCGTTAAGAACTAAAATTTACCGCTGCCATCATAAAAAAAGGCTGGATAAACATCCAGCCTGATTTTTCATTTAACGCAATCGGCCTCGGGCCAGATTGAGCCGCGATTCGCTTATTTGCATCGCGTTCTGGGTGACGTGGCAATGGGTTATCGCGATGGCCAACGCATCGGCGGCATCCGCCTGCGGATTGGCCGGCAGTTTCAGCAATGTGCGCACCATATGTTGCACCTGGCTTTTATCTGCCCCGCCATTGCCCACCACGGTTTGCTTGACCTGTCGCGCAGCGTATTCGAACACGGGCAGGTCCTGATTCATCGCCGCGACAATCGCCACGCCGCGGGCCTGACCGAGCTTCAGCGCCGAGTCGGCATTTTTCGCCATAAACACCTGTTCGATGGCGAAAAAATCCGGCTGGAACTGAGTGACGATCTCCGTCACGCCTGCATAGATAAGCTTCAGGCGCGACGGCAGATCGTCCACTTTAGTGCGGATACATCCGCTGCCCAGGTAGGTTAACTGACGCCCGACCTGGCGGATGACGCCATAACCGGTGATGCGTGAGCCGGGGTCAATGCCGAGAATGATCGCCATCACGCCTCTCCGGTTGTCGGTTTAGGCTCAGCCATTACAGCGTTGCCGCAACCTCGTCGGAGATTTCACCGTTGTGGTAAACTTCCTGCACGTCGTCGCAATCTTCGAGCATGTCGATCAGACGCAGCAGTTTTGGTGCGGTTTCCGCATCCATGTCCGCTTTGGTGGACGGGATCATGGTAACTTCAGCCGCGTCGGCTTTCAGGCCCGCCGCTTCCAGCGCATCACGCACCGCGCCCATCTCTTCCCATGCGGTATAAACATCAATCGCGCCGTCGTCGTAGGTCACCACGTCTTCAGCACCGGCTTCCAGCGCGGCTTCCATGATCACATCTTCGTCGCCTTTCTCGAAGGAGATCACGCCTTTTTTGCTGAACAGGTAAGCTACGGAACCGTCGGTGCCCAGGTTGCCACCGGTTTTGGTGAAGGCGTGACGCACTTCAGCAACGGTACGGTTACGGTTGTCGGACAGGCACTCAATCATGACCGCCGTGCCGCCTGGACCGTAACCTTCATAAATGATGGTTTCCATGTTGGTGTCATCGTCGCCGCCTACACCACGGGCGATAGCACGGTTCAGCGTGTCACGGGTCATGTTGTTGCTCAGCGCTTTATCGATCGCTGCGCGCAGACGCGGGTTAGAACCGGCGTCGCCGCCGCCCAGACGGGCTGCAGTCACCAGTTCGCGAATGATTTTGGTAAAGATCTTACCGCGCTTGGCATCCTGTGCCGCTTTGCGGTGTTTGGTGTTGGCCCACTTACTATGACCTGCCATAAAAAGTTCCTCAAAAATTATCCTGCGCCGTTCAGCCACCAGTTGCGTTGGCTACGCCCGCTTACACCCGTCACTTACCCACGTAAGCGACTGGCGATGCTCGGCCTTGCCGTCTTCCTGGTCACTGAAATGCCTGGAAATTAATTAACATTGATTACAAATTCTTCAATCGCCTGCCGGTTGCTCCACGACTTGGTTAAGCCTGCGGCCTCGACCGCATTAACCCAGCGGTAAGTCAGGTGTTCGGTGAACACGATCTCCCGCTCGTGGGGAAGCGCAAGGCAGAACCAGGATTCTGTATTGCGTTCGGTCCCCGGCGCATAGCGATGGCGTAAATGGCTAAAAATTTCAAAATCCACCGTGCGCTGACAGTCCGTCAGGGTCAGTTGCTCGCGAGCAACATCAATGGCGACCTCTTCCTTTACTTCGCGCGCGGCGGCCTGCAGCGCGGTTTCACCTTCTTCCAGACTGCCGGTTACCGACTGCCAGAACGCGGGATCGTCGCGCCGCTGCAACATCAGCACCCGCTTCGTGTCCTGGGCATAAATGACAACTAAGACAGAAACGGGAAGCTTATATGTCATATCAGTTTTTCTCTTCCTTTTTCACCACTTCGATACCCAACTCGGTCAGTGAGGTTGGGTTAGCAAAGCTTGGCGCTTCGGTCATCAGACAGGCCGCAGCGGTGGTTTTCGGGAAGGCGATAACATCACGGATGTTGTCGGTGCCGGTCAGCAGCATGGTGAGACGATCCAGACCAAACGCCAGGCCTGCGTGCGGCGGTGTGCCGTACTTCAGGGCGTCCAGCAGGAAGCCAAACTTCTCGCGCTGTTCCTGTTCGTTGATGCCCAGAATGCCGAATACGGTCTGCTGCATGTCGCCGCTGTGAATACGCACGGAACCGCCGCCGACTTCGTAGCCGTTGATCACCATGTCGTAGGCGTTTGCCACTGCATCTTCCGGGGCGGCCTTCAACTCTGCCGCGGTCATCTCTTTCGGAGAGGTGAACGGGTGGTGCATCGCGGTCAGACCGCCTTCGCCGTCGTCTTCAAACATTGGGAAGTCGATTACCCACAGCGGCGCCCATTTGGCTTCGTCGGTCAGGCTCAGGTCTTTACCCAGCTTCAGACGCAGGGCACCCATTGAATCCGCTACCACTTTCTTATTGTCTGCGCCGAAGAAGATCATGTCCCCGTCCTGGGCTTCAGTACGCGCCAGAATGGATTCCACGATGTCAGCGTTGAGGAATTTGGCAACCGGGCTGGTGATGCCTTCGATGCCTTTTGCACGTTCGGTGACTTTGATATAAGCCAGGCCTTTCGCGCCATAAATCTTGATGAAGTTGCCGTAGTCGTCGATTTGCTTACGGCTTAAGCTTGCGCCACCCGGTACGCGCAGAGCAGCCACGCGGCCTTTCGCATCGTTAGCCGGGCCGGAGAAGACGGCAAACTCAACGTCTTTTAGCAGGTCAGCAACGTCCACCAGCTCCATCGGGTTACGCAGGTCTGGTTTGTCGGAGCCGTAACGACGTTCCGCTTCGGCGAAGGTCATGATTGGGAAATCGCCCAGATCCACGCCCTTCACGTCCTGCCACAGGCTGCGCACCAGCGCTTCCATCACTTCACGCACCTGCTCGGCGGTCATGAAGGAGGTCTCGACGTCGATCTGGGTGAATTCAGGCTGACGGTCAGCACGCAGGTCTTCGTCACGGAAGCATTTCACGATCTGATAATAACGATCGAAACCGGACATCATCAGCAGCTGTTTGAACAGCTGAGGAGACTGTGGCAGCGCGTAGAATTTACCTTTATGTACACGGGACGGCACGAGGTAGTCACGTGCGCCTTCCGGGGTCGCTTTGGTCAGCATCGGGGTTTCGATATCGAGGAAACCGTGATCGTCCATAAAGCGGCGCACCAGGCTGGTGATTTTCGCACGGGTTTTCAGGCGCTCGGCCATTTCCGGGCGACGCAGGTCGAGGTAGCGATATTTCAGACGCGCTTCTTCGGTATTGACGTGGTTGAAGTCCAGCGGCAGTGATTCTGAACGGTTAATAATGGTCAGATCGGTCGCCAGCACTTCGATTTCGCCGGTCGCCATGTCGCTGTTGATGTTCTTTTCGTCACGCGCACGCACGGTGCCGGTCACCTGGATGCAGAACTCATTACGCAGCTCGGAGGCCAGCTTTAACGCGTCGGCACGATCTGGATCGAAAAACACCTGCACGATGCCTTCACGGTCGCGCATATCGATAAAGATAAGGCTGCCAAGATCACGACGACGGTTGACCCAACCACACAGGGTCACCTGCTGTCCGACGTGGGACTGACGCAGCTGCCCGCAATATTCTGTACGCATGAGATATCCCTTAACTTAGCCGCAGGCTACAAGGTCGCAGCTTTCTGTATGTCAAACTGGATGAAAAAAGGCGGCTATTATACTGGAAATTCCGCCAGACGATAAGAGAGAAGCACACCAGACGCGCGATTGCTGCTCGCATCTTGCATATTCTCACAAAAATTAACAAAAATATCAGGCCCGGAACACGCCATGGCAGCGTAAGGTATTAGCAACACTAACTATTTAACAGGAAAAACCATGTTGACATTCGACGCTGCTAAAACTGCCCTGGTCGTCATCGATTTACAGGAAGGGATCCTGCCCTTTGCCGGTGGCCCGCATACCGCCCAGGACGTGGTCAGCCGCAGCGCCCGCCTGGCAGAAAAATGCCGCGCCAACGGTTCGCCGGTGGTGTTGGTCCGTGTCGGCTGGTCTGCTGACTTCGCCGAAGCGCTGAAACAGCCTGTCGATGCCCAGGGGGCGGCCCATGCCCTGCCGGACAACTGGTGGGACTACCCGCTGTCACTTGGCAAGCAGGAGAGCGATATTGAAGTGACCAAACGCCAGTGGGGCGCTTTCTACGGCACCGATCTTGAGCTGCAGCTGCGTCGTCGCGGCATCGAGACTATAATTCTCTGCGGGATCGCCACCAATATTGGCGTGGAATCTACCGCGCGCAACGCCTGGGAGATGGGCTTTAATCTGGTGATCGCCGAAGATGCATGCAGCACGGCCACCACCGAGCAGCATCAGGCCAGCATGACCCATATCTTCCCGCGCATCGCCCGTGTGCGCAGCACTGAAGAGATTATCAACGCGCTATGATCTATCTGGGTTTACCCCAATGGTCGCACCCGAAGTGGGTGCGGCTGGGCATTAACGGTCTTGAAGAGTACGCCCGCCACTTTAACTGTGTGGAGGGCAACACCACGCTGTACGCCCTGCCAAAGGCCGAGGTGGTGGCGCGCTGGCGGGAGCAAACCCGCGACGATTTTCGTTTTTGCTTTAAATTCCCGGCCACCATCTCCCATCAGGCCGCGCTGCGTAATTGCGACGATTTGACCGAGGAGTTTTTCTCCCGGCTGTCACCGCTGGCGAACCGCATCGGCCAGTACTGGGTGCAGCTCCCCGCCACCTTTGGCCCCCGCGATCTGCCTGCATTATGGCAGTTCCTCGATGGCCTGCCCCGGGAATTTACCTACGGGGTTGAAGTTCGTCATCCTGAGTTCTTCATGAAAGGCGAGGCAGAGCAAGCGCTCAATCGCGGTCTGCACGAGCGCGGCGTCAATCGAACCATCCTTGACAGCCGTCCGGTACATGCCGCCGTGCCGCACAACGAAGCCATCATCGACGCCCAGCGCAAAAAACCGAAAGTGCCGGTGCATGCGGTGATGACCGCCAGCAACCCGATGGTGCGTTTTATCGGCAGCGACAATATGCCACAAAACCAGGCGCTGTTTGCCGTCTGGTTGCAGACCCTGGCGAAGTGGGAACAGACCGCCACGCCGTATCTTTTTTTACATACGCCTGATATTGCCCAGGCACCTGAACTGGTCGATGCTCTCTGGCAAGCCTTGCGGGACGTGGCTCCGTCGATAGGCGATGCCCCCACCATTCCGCAGCAATCTTCTCTTTTCTGATCCCAGCCCCTATCATATGAAGTGCCATCTGCCAAAAAACAGGGAGTTTGTATGGTTTGCGCGCTGTATGCGGTGCTGGGTGCGTTACTGTTAATTAAGTTTTCGTTCGACGTTGCGCGCCTGCGGATGTTATACCGCGTCTCTTATGGCGACGGTGGGTTTTCGGAGCTGCAAACCGCGATCCGCATTCATGGCAATGCGGTGGAGTACATCCCGGCTGCCTTGATCCTGCTGTTGTTTATGGAAATGAACGGCGCCGAGACCTGGATGGTGCATGTCTGCGGCCTGCTGCTGATTGCCGGACGCCTGATGCACTATTATGGCCTGCATCAGCGGCTGTTCCGCTGGCGCCGCTCCGGTATGAGCGCCACCTGGTGTTCGCTTGTGCTAATGGTGCTGGCTAACCTGTGGTATATGCCGTGGGAGTTGGTTTTCTCATTGCATTAGCGCACAATACGCCCCTTTATTTTTCCCGGATTTTTACGTTATGTCAGATCGCGACACGCTTTTTTCTGCGCCTATCGCCAGTCTGGGCGACTGGACCTTCGATGAACGGGTAGCGGAAGTCTTCCCGGATATGATCCAGCGCTCGGTTCCCGGCTACTCCAATATCATCTCCATGATCGGCATGCTGGCGGAACGTTTTGTTCAGCCCGGCACACAGGTCTACGATCTGGGATGTTCACTGGGCGCGGCCACGCTGTCGGTTCGTCGTAACATCAAGCACGACGGCTGTAATATCATCGCTGTCGATAACTCACCGGCAATGGTAGAACGTTGCCGTCGCCATATCGACGCCTGGAAAGCGCCGACTCCGGTCGAGGTGGTCGAAGGCGATATCCGCCATATTGAGATTAAAAACGCCTCGATGGTGGTGCTGAATTTTACCCTGCAATTTTTGGAGCCGGACGATCGCCAGCTGTTGCTGGACAAAATTTATCAGGGGCTGAACCCTGGCGGCGCGCTGGTGCTGTCTGAGAAATTCAGCTTCGAAGATGCCACCGTCGGCGAACTGCTGTTCAACATGCACCACGATTTCAAACGGGCCAACGGCTACAGCGAGCTGGAGATCAGCCAGAAGCGCAGCATGCTGGAGAACGTGATGCTGACCGACTCGGTTGAAACGCACAAGGCCCGCCTGCATAAGGCCGGGTTCGCCCACAGCGAGCTGTGGTTCCAGTGCTTTAACTTTGGCTCTCTGGTGGCGCTTAAAGGCGGTGAGGCATGATTGATTTCGGTAACTTTTATCAGCTGATTGCTAAAAATCACCTGTCGCACTGGCTGGAAACCCTGCCTGGGCAGATCGCCGCCTGGCAGCGCGAATCGCTGCACGGCCAGTTTAAGCAGTGGAGTAACGCGGTCGAGTTTCTGCCGGAGATGACCCCTTATAAGCTGGATCTGCTGCACAGCGTCACCGCTGAAAGCGAAACGCCGCTGAGCGAAGGCCAGATGCTGCGCCTCGACAAGCTGATGCGCAATCTGATGCCATGGCGTAAGGGGCCGTTCTCCCTGTATGGCATGCATATCGACACTGAATGGCATTCAGACTGGAAATGGGACCGCGTGTTACCGCACCTGTCCGATTTAACCGGGCGTACCATTCTGGACGTGGGCTGCGGCAGCGGGTATCACTTGTGGCGCATGATCGGCGCAGGCGCCCATCTGGCGGTCGGTATTGACCCAATGCAGTTGTTCCTCTGTCAATTCGAAGCCGTGCGCAAACTGCTGGGCAACGACCAGCGCGCGCACCTGCTGCCGTTGGGCATCGAGCAGCTTCCGGCTCTGGCGGCATTTGATACTGTCTTCTCAATGGGCGTGCTCTATCATCGCCGTTCCCCGCTGGAACACCTGTGGCAGCTGAAAGATCAGCTGGTCAGTGGCGGCGAACTGGTGCTGGAAACGCTGGTGATTGAGGGCGATGAGAATGCGGTGCTGGTGCCGGGCGACCGTTATGCGCAGATGCGTAACGTCTATTTTATCCCATCAGCGCTGGCGCTGAAAAACTGGCTGGCGAAGTGCGGTTTTGTTGATATCCGCATTGCAGATGTTTGCGTCACCACCACCGAAGAGCAGCGCCGCACCGAGTGGATGACCACCGAGTCGCTGGCCGAATTCCTCGATCCTGACGATCGGACAAAAACCATTGAAGGTTATCCGGCGCCGATCCGTGCGGTATTGATTGCCACTAAACCCTAGTGTTTTGCCGGGTGGCGGCTTCGCCTGACCCGGCCTTAATCGGGCGCGTTTTATCCCGACTATTTCAGGTTGCAGCGGCGTGGCTTGAAACAGGAAGGATAAAATGGACAAAAAAAGACCCCTGTTGAAATTGCAGGGGCCTGGTACAAACAAGCATCATATTGGGCGACATGATGCGCGGTAAAAACTGTTTCAGCGGCGAAACCTTTCGATTATCGCCTTCATCTCTGCAACCGACTCGCCATCGACGCCATAGCGGGAATATTCATCCGCTTCGGCATCCGTCGACATCGACAAGCCTGTGTTGCGATAGCGCATGGGTGACGGCAACCATTTGCCTGCCGAGCTGTGAAGCTCTTCTACCCCTGCCTGTAAAAACGTTTCCAGGTTAGCGGCGCGAACGCCAGCACCTGCCATTATTATTGGAACACCTGATCGCCCTTTTAGTTCCTTAATTAATGAAATACCTTTTTCGGCAGAGGGCTGCTGGCCGGAGGTGAGCACCCGTGCAACCCCCAGTTCCGCGAGGTTTTCAAAGGCTTGCTGCGGATTTACGCACATATCGAAGGCGCGATGAAAAGTTACCGCCATCCCCTGCGCGGCGGCCATAATCTGGAGCATGCGCGGCATATCGATATGGCCATCCTCATTCAGCAGGCCGGTTACCAGCCCCGGGAAACCCAGTTGCTTCACAAGGGCGATATCGTCCAGCATGGCGTCAAACTCGCCCAGGCTGTAGCAAAAGTCCCCGCCGCGGGGGCGAATGATCGGATGCACCGGGATACTTACCGCCTGACGCACCGATTTCAGCACACCATACGAGGGGGTCAGCCCGCCCTCTTTCGGGGCCGCACAAAGTTCAATACGATCGGCACCCTGCTGCTGCGCGGTCAGGGCACACTCCATGCTGTAACAACAAATCTCCAGCAATGCCACGAAACCTCCTTACGATGAGTTGGGTTTTGCATCATGCCATGCCGCCTTATCTGCGACACGGCGTCAGCTCACAAAGTCTTATGCATTATTCTTCGCTGGCGACAATCTCTTCGATGGTCCATGGGTGAAACTTCACCGTCACGCTGCCATCGGTGACCGCCAGCGTCGGGTTCGGCAGACGTTCGCGCTCCCCTTTTGGTGAACTGGTTTTGACAAAGATCCCCGGCTGGCTCAGTCCGTGGTCAGACAGCAGCGCCAGGGCACGGGCATTCAGGGTATCGGGGTCGCCAGGCAGCACGATTTCGATGTGCTCCCAGCCTTCGAGGGGATAGCGTTTCTCACCCGGCCACGGCAGTTCAACGACCGTAAAGCGCCAGTGAGCAACGCACACCGGCTCATGCAACTTAAACAGGCAGATCGGGCGGCCATTGATGATGTTTCCCGAGAGCAGCTCGCCGCACTGCTCAAATCCGCGTCGCCAGCGTTCGGCGGTGGCATTCTGGTGGCAGCGCAGAGAGATATGGTCTGCTGCGAGCGGGGCAATATCCAGCCCCAGGCGCCCGGTAAGTGCTGTAAAAGCCTGGGTGAAACGCGGTAAATCAGCTGCAATATCCTGCAGCTCGTCAACAGATTGCCAGTTCGCCATCATTCCTACTCTTATCGTCATGCAAAAGCGTTAATTTACTCTGTTGCAGCCCGGCGACCAACCGCTGATTTGAGCCAGTGCTGACGGCAACGGGCAATTGCAGTATACTCCCGGCCTAAATTCTTTAACGGGCGCGGCAGCATGATGGCCCGCGTCAAAAATGTAAGGTATCCCGGTGAATATTCAGGCTCTTCTCTCAGAAAAAGTCAGTCAGGCACTGATTGCTGCAGGCGCACCTGCAGACTGTGAACCGCAGGTTCGTCAGTCAGCGAAAGTACAGTTTGGCGACTATCAGGCCAATGGCGTGATGGCAGTAGCTAAAAAACTGGGCATGGCGCCGCGACAACTCGCAGAGCAGGTCCTGACGCATCTGGATCTCCAGGGTATCGCCAGCAAAACCGAAATCGCCGGGCCGGGCTTTATCAATATCTTCCTCGACCCTGCTTTCCTGGCGCAGCATGTTGATGCAGCCCTGAAATCCGACCGTCTGGGCGTGGCGCAGCCACCAGCGCAAACCATCGTCGTTGACTACTCCGCCCCTAACGTGGCGAAAGAGATGCACGTTGGTCACCTGCGCTCCACCATTATCGGCGACGCCTCGGTGCGCACCCTTGAGTTCCTCGGTCATAACGTGATCCGCGCGAACCACGTCGGTGACTGGGGTACCCAGTTCGGCATGCTGATCGCCTGGCTGGAAAAACAGCAGCAGGATAACGCGGGTGAAATGGCGCTGGCCGACCTCGAAGGCTTCTACCGCGACGCGAAAAAGCACTATGACGAAGACGAAGCCTTTGCCGAGCGCGCACGTAGCTACGTGGTGAAACTGCAGGGCGGCGACGAGTATTTCCGTCAGATGTGGCGTCAGCTGGTAGACATCACCATGTCCCAGAACCAGCTCACCTACGATCGCCTGAATGTCACCCTGACCCGTAAGGATGTGATGGGCGAGAGCCTGTACAACCCGATGCTGGCCGGGATCGTGGCCGACCTGAAGGCCAAAGGGCTGGCGGTCGAGAGCGAAGGCGCAACGGTGGTCTTCCTTGACGAGTATAAAAACAAAGAAGGCGAACCGATGGGCGTCATCATCCAGAAAAAGGATGGCGGCTACCTCTATACCACGACCGATATCGCCTGCGCCAAGTATCGTTACGAGACGCTGCATGCGGATCGCGTCCTCTATTACATCGACTCCCGTCAGCACCAGCACCTGATGCAGGCGTGGACCATCGTGCGTAAAGCAGGCTATGTACCGGATTCCGTGCCGCTGGAACACCACATGTTCGGCATGATGCTGGGCAAAGACGGCAAGCCGTTCAAAACCCGTGCGGGCGGCACCGTTAAGCTGGCAGATCTGCTGGACGAGGCGCTGGAGCGTGCCCGTCGTCTGGTGGCCGAGAAAAACCCGGACATGCCTGCTGACGAGCTGGAAAAACTGGCTAACGCCGTCGGTATCGGTGCGGTGAAGTATGCGGATCTCTCCAAGAACCGTACCACCGATTACGTGTTCGACTGGGATAACATGCTGGCCTTCGAAGGCAACACCGCCCCGTATATGCAGTATGCCTATACCCGTGTGCTGTCCGTCTTCCGTAAAGCCGACATTGACGAAAGCGTGCTGGCCCAGGCGCAGGTGACCATCAGCGAAGATCGCGAAGCACAGCTGGCGGCGCGCCTGCTGCAGTTCGAAGAGACGCTGGCCGTGGTCGCCCGCGACGGTACGCCGCATGTGATGTGTGCCTACCTGTACGATCTGGCGGGTCTGTTCTCTGGCTTCTACGAACACTGCCCTATTCTCTCTGCTGAGAGTGAAGCCGTGCGCAACAGCCGCCTGAAGCTGGCGCAGCTGACGGCGAAGACCCTGAAGCTGGGTCTGGATACCCTGGGTATCGAAACCGTAGAACGTATGTAATCAGGTGTGATGATTGGCTAGCCCCGGTAGCGAAACGCCATCAGGGCTACAGAACGAATAAAAAACCCGGCATCTGCCGGGTTTTTTATTATCAGAAGTACTTGCGGAGATATTCCGTTAAACAGAGGATCGCCATCGCCTGGCCGTACGGCATGGAGGTTAGCGGGATCTGGCGATAGAACTCCAGATCGCTGCCCATCCCGGTTCCAAACGAGGTTTGCAGCAGTTCGCCGTCCGGGGAGATGTTCTTCACAATCCCGCGAATGGCTTTCTCGGCAACTATGGCGTATTCCGCCGCCACATAACGCTTACGCACCGCTTTCAGGATCCCGTAGCTGAACCCCGCCGTCGCCGAGGCCTCCAGATAGGAGTTTGGATCATCAAGCAGCGTATGCCACAGGCCGCTCTCATCCTGACATTTCGCCAGGGCGGCGATCTGCGCATTCAGCACCTGCACCAGATAACGGCGCACGGCGTTGTTCTCCGGCAGATCCACCAGCTCCAGGAAGTCGGGTATCACGATGGTCAGCCAGCTGTTGCCGCGTGCCCAGCGGGCATTGGCAAAGTTGTGCTGACCGTCGTAGTTCCAGCCGTGGAACCATAGCCCGGTCTCCCGATCCATCAGGTTTTGCACATGCAGCAGGAACTGATAGACCGCCTCTTCCACGTATTCCGGTTTATTAAGCAGTTTGCCAATCTTCGCCAGCGGCAGGACGGTCATCATCAGGGTGTCATCCCACATCTGCTGATGGTTCTCTTCTGCCAGGGTGATGTGCTGCATACCGCCGTGATCGGTGCGCGGCATGTCGTTCATCGCCCACTCTGCCCAGCTCTCCAGCCACGGCAGCCATGCCGGGTTGCGCGTCTCTTCATAGCGATACGCAAGGGTCAAAAACGGCGACATGGTGTTGACGTTTTTGGTCGTGGCCCCTTCGGCGAAGCGGTCGGCAAACCAGCTGTCGATGATATCGCGCATGCCTTCATCCCCGGTCTGGCAGTAATACTGCCAGATACCGTAGAGACCGACCCCATGCGTCCACTCCCAGCCCGCCCAGCCTTTGGTGTCGATTACGCGCCCGTCGTCCAGCCGCAGTAAAAACTCGCCGGTTTTATCGTGAATGTTCACCAGGTTATGCGTCACTTTCTGGATCAGCGCTTTCAGTTCATCCCTGGCGATAAAACGCTCGGGCTGACGCAGTAACGGGCTATGTTTGACAGGCCAAACCTTCATAATCTTAACCTCTGTTGTATGTCGAATTCAGTGGAGCACGTTCTTTCAGGGACGGTGCAGCGGGTTTATTGCGATTCAGATAGCCGATGTTGTTGTTACCCCACAGGCAGTCGTACGGCATACCGGCCAGCATTTCGACCGTAGCGCGCGCCTGCGGTGTAGCGGTCTCCGGCATTGCACGGCCAGACTCACGCATTTTGGCGGTCTCTTCACGCAGCGTGCTGTGCGTTTGTAAGTTCAGCTTAAAGCGCAGTGACACCAGGAAGCCGCAGCACAGGACCAGAATGGTGCCCACGCTCAGGATCATCAGGATGGTGTGGCTTACCTCTTCAGGCTGTACCTTCTGCCCGCTGACAAAGCCGGACATCTGCATGACGATACCTACAAGCATGATGGCCCCCGCCTGCGACGCTTTGCGGGTTAAGGTCATGATGCCTGCAAAGATGCCTTCGCGACGTTGACCGGTGATCACTTCATCCACGTCAGCAATGTAGGTGTAGGTATTCCAGGGTACATAGTTGATGCCACCGCGACCCAGACCTGCCAGAGCAGACACCAGCAACAGCAGCGCGTAGATATCGCTCATACCGGCATAATAAAGCCCTGCGTAGGAGAGCGACGCCAGACCAAACAGCACCACCACCATGCGGTAGGACGGGGCCGGGCCAAAGCGGATGCACAGTGGGATCATGGCGATCACGGCGAGGAACTGGAAGATGGCCATCGTGCCCAGCAGGTTCGAGGCCATTGACGCTTCCTGCATCAGCACAAAGACCACGTAGTAGGTAAAGACGGCGTTAAACACGTCCTGCGCGATATAACCCCCGAGGTACATGCCCAGATGCTGACGGAAAATTTTGATCCGCAGGGTGGAACTTAACTCAACGAACAGACGGTTCAGGCTCTGACCGAGGGTCAGTTTTTTCTTCTCTTCTTCTGCACGCAGCGCGGCTTCGCTCCACTCTTCACGCGGGCGTTCCCAGGTAAAGAACCAGACGAAGGTGAGCATCAGGGCGCACAGCACCGAGAACACCAGGCTGGCATAGAAGAAGGAGATGGCATTGTCTTTGCCAAAATGGGTTAACAGAATGCCCGGCAGGAACGACGCCAGAATGGCCGACATCTGCGCCATAGAGATACGCGCGCCGGAGAACTTAGTTTTCTGTTTGAAATCATCGGTCATTTCCGGCACCAGCGTTTCGTACGGTACCAGGATCATGGTGTAAACAATATCAAAGACCAGATAGGTCAGCAGGTAGTACCAGAAGCCCATATCCCCGACCCACATCAGCGAGTAGCTGAAGACGCACGGGATACCGAGCAGGATAAAGAACTTACGGCGGCCAAAGCGTTTGCCAAGCCAGGTGGTACCAAAGTTATCGGTCAGGAAGCCCATCAGCGGACTGACGACGGCATCGAGCACCCTTGCGGCAGCAAAGATGAAGGTGGCCTCAATCGGCGTAAGGCCGCAGAAAGTGGTATAGAAATAGAGCAACCAGGCAGCGGTTAACGCTGTGGTTCCCGCTCCGAGAAAATCGCCCGATCCGTAGGCCAGATAGTTTGCAAGTCCAATTTTACGTGTTTTCATTACCGTCGACCCTGTAAGTTTCAGATGACTCCCGGTTAACCCGGAGGGAACGGGAGTGTCTACAGGGTTACAGTAAAAGTATCCCTACGCGGATACCTTTCTGTTTCTGCCACCGCTATCCGGCAACTGGCAAAAATGCAAAGAGATTTACTACGCGCGTCACTCTTTTATAAAACAGTGTTTCTTTTGCTTCAAAAGGCGAGGTCAATAATGAGAGCCAGTCATCAGAATGGCCTGATAACCGGCGAAAAAGCGGGCATTTAGCGGTAGTTGACGATCACTTCGTTACGTTGCACCTTCAGGGCGGGGATCAGGCGACCGCCGCCGGGCACTTCCCAGATAAAGCGCAGCGGCTCAGCCGCGGGTACGCTGTTAAAGGCATGGGTGGTGCCGCTGGCACCGTCCAGTTCGGTGCAGCGCGCCTGGGAGCATAACCGCACCCGCAGGCCAGCCGGGATCGGGCCGTTCAGCTCATAGCGCCAGGCCACCAGCGTCATCAAACCCGACACCGGTTGCTTCGCAGAGAGCGGGCGCGACGAGGCTGCCACGCCGCGGTTATTGAGGGTCAGGCCGATACTGCTGTCCTGCCACGCCCCCTCGCCTGCCGCCTGCGCCACCATTGGCAGCGCCAGTAACCACAAGAGTTTACGCATCATTGACCTCCAATGCTGGCGGTCATGCGGATGTGGCGATTGTCCGACAGCTCCATGTTCGACAGGACCACCAGCTGCGTCAGGCTACGGCGCAGGAAGCGCGACAGCAGCGGACGCAGGGCGTGATTGACCAGCAGCACCGGCGGCGCGCCCAGCATCTCCTGACGCTGCAACGCCTCCTGGGTTTGCGCCAGCAGACGATCCGCCAGCCCCGGCTCCAGCCCGCCACCGCCCTGCAACGCCTGCAGCAGCAGACGCTCAAGCGGCGTGTCTAACCCAATCACCTGCACTTCGCCGGTGCCCGGGAACCACTGCTGGGTGATGGCGCGGCCCAGCGCCACGCGCACCACTGCCGTCAGCTCGTGCGGATCGTTTTGCAACGGCGCATGTTCGGCCAGGGTTTCCAGAATGGTACGCATATCGCGGATCGGCACTTTCTCGTCGAGCAGGTTTTGCAGCACCTTGTGCAGCGTGGTCAGGGTCAGCACGCCAGGCACCAGGTCTTCGGTCAGCTTCGGCATCTCCTGGGTCACGCGATCCAACAGCTGCTGTGCTTCCTGGCGACCAAACAGCTCCGCAGAATGCTGGCTAATAATGTGGTTGAGATGGGTGGCGACCACGGTACTGGCTTCCACCACGGTATAGCCCTGGATCTGCGCCTGCTCTTTCAGGGCGCTTTCGATCCAGATTGCCGCCAGACCAAAGGCCGGGTCGATAGTTTGTTCCCCCGGCAGCGTGCCCGCCGCCGTGCCCGGGTTAATTGCCAGCCAGCGCCCCGGATAGGCGTCGCCGCTGCCGATCTCCACCCCTTTCATCAGGATGCGGTAGCGTGCAGGCGGCAGATCCATATTGTCGCGGATATGCACCACCGGTGGCAGGAAGCCCATGTCCTGGGCGAATTTTTTACGGATACTGCGGATACGCCCCAGCAGTTCGCCGTCCTGTTGGGAATCAACCATCGGGATCAAGCGATAGCCCACTTCCATCCCCAGTGAATCTTCAAGCTGGACGTCGTTCCACGTGGCTTCCACCGCCTGGGTGTTTTCCGGCATTTTAATCGGCGCAGGCTCGGCCTTCGGTTTGGTCTCGCGCCCGCGCAGCCACCAGGCCAGGCCCAGCAGCGCACCGGTGAAGAGCAGGAAGACGAAGTTCGGCATGCCTGGCACCAGGCCCAGCAGCCCCAGTACCGCCGCCGACAGCATCAGCACGTTCGGGTTGCTGAACAGCTGGGTCACCATCTGCTCGCCGACGTCCTGGTCGGTGGCGACGCGGGTGACGATCACACCGGCCGCGGTGGAGATCACCAGCGCCGGGATCTGGGCGACCAGGCCGTCACCGATGGTCAGCAGCGTATAGCTTTCTGCCGCATGGCCCATGTCCATTCCGTGTTGCAGAACCCCAACCAGCAGGCCGCCCACCACGTTGATCACCATGATCAGAATACCGGCGATGGCATCCCCGCGAACGAACTTACTCGCACCATCCATCGAGCCGTAGAAGTCGGCCTCCTGGGTTACGTCGGCACGGCGTTTTTTCGCTTCATCTTCGCCAATCAGCCCGGCGTTCAGGTCGGCGTCAATTGCCATCTGTTTGCCCGGCATCCCGTCCAGTACGAAACGTGCGCCCACTTCCGCGATACGTCCCGCACCTTTGGTGATAACCATAAAGTTGATGATCACGAGGATGACAAACACCACGATACCGATGGCGAAGTTACCGCCCACCAGGAAGTGGCCGAAGGCCTCGACCACCTTACCTGCCGCCGCACCGCCGGTATGCCCGTCCATCAGGATGATACGGGTGGAGGCCACGTTCAGCGCCAGGCGCAACAGCGTGGTGAACAGCAGAATGGTCGGGAATGCGGCGAAATCCAGGGTACGCTGGGTGAACATCGCCACCAGCAGCACCATGATTGAGAGCGCAATGTTGAAGGTGAAAAGCAGGTCGAGGATGAATGCCGGAAGCGGCAAGACCATCATCGACAGAATTAGCAGGATGAGGATCGGCCCGGCAAGGATCTGCCATTGAGTCGATTTCAGGTTGCCGGGGAGGCGCAACATTGCCACCAGATTAGCCATCAGAGTCCTTCTCGTTCATAAAATCCAGCGCTGCAGGCACCGGGAGATTCTCAGGTTTCACAGGCCGTTGACCACCGGCCAGACGCCAGCGTTTCAACTGCCACACCCATGCCAGCACTTCCGCCACTGCGGCATACAGCTGGCCTGGGATTTGTTGTCCAATTTCCGCATGGCGATAAAGCGCACGCGCCAGCGGCGGGGCTTCCAGCATCGGAATACGGTTTTCATCACCTATTTCGCGGATCCGCAGCGCAATCAGCCCTGCCCCTTTCGCCACGACCTTCGGCGCGCTCATTTTGTTTTCGTCATACTGCAGCGCAACGGAGTAGTGGGTCGGGTTGGTGACGATGACATCCGCTTTCGGCACATCTTCCATCATCCGGCGACGGGCGGCGGCACGCTGCATCTGGCGAATACGGCCTTTGACGTGCGGGTCACCTTCCATCTGCTTGTATTCATCGCGGATATCCTGACGGGACATGCGCAGTTTTTTAATGTGGCTGTAAATCTGGAAGAAGACGTCAAAACCCACCATAGGGATAATCGCCAGAACCACCAGCAGCGAACATAACCCCACCAGGTTGAGCGCGTTGCGCATCGCGGTAAAAGGCGATTCGCTGATCAGGCGCATCATCTCCGGCCAGTTATGCCAGATAAAAAAGCCGGCCACGCTACCCATCAGCGTGGCTTTCATCAACGCTTTCAGCAGCTCAGCGGCGGTCTGGGCGGAGAACATCCGCGCGATGCCGGGCAGCGGGTTGAGTTTGGAAAATTTAAACTGCAGCGATTTTCCGCTAAACACTAGCCCGCCCAGCATCACCGGCGACACCAGCGCCACCAGCACCACTCCGGTGATCAGCGGCAGCAGCGCGACCATCGCGCTTTTAATCAGCAGGATAATCTGGCTGAGGATCAGGTTCGGGTCGTTAACCATGCTGTGATCGAAGCGCAACCCGGCCGAAAGCATACCGGCCAGTCTGCGGGCAAGGGACTCCCCACCAATCCAGATAATGCACACGCCCACTAATAAAATCAGCAGGGAGGTGAGTTCCTTGGATCGGGGTATCTGCCCTTCCTCACGCGCTTTATCAAGTCGGTGGGGTGTGGGGGCTTCTGTTTTGTCGTCGCTATCTTCTGCCACGGCAAGCATCTCGCAGGTAGAGGTCTGGACGATATGATGCCAAAGCCGCGCGCGACCAATGGGTTAATTAAGGACGTTAAAAGGGCCGATTTAGGCCATTCAGGTGTGACCGGGGCAATCGAAGGCGTGCCACGAATCAGTGAGAGGACGAAAAAATGCCACCTTTGCAGGTGGCATTTGTGCCGGGCAATGCCCGCTTTGCGCACATTCTCTGTGGGCTAGAAGCCTAAGCTGTCCAGCAGGTCGTCGACCTGATCCTGGCTCGCCACAACACCAGCTTTGGTGGTGTCGAGCTGCGGGCCATTCAGCAGGCTTTCGTTCTCGCGCTGCGGACGTGCGGAAGGTTCCGGCATGTTCTCCAGCAGCACCATCAACAGCTGACGCTCAATCTCCTGGATCACATCCATCATGCGCTTGATCACCTGACCGGTCAGATCCTGGAAATCCTGCGCCATCATGATGTCCAGCAGCTGCGCGTTAGTGAAGCTGGTATGGCCCGGCACGTCACCCAGGTACTGGCGAGTATCGGTGACCAGTTCGCGGGCGTCGGACAGTTCGATTGGATTTTCGAACCACTCGTCCCAGCGTTTGGTCAGCGCTTTCGCGCCCTTTTCCATCTCATCCTGATGCGGCTGCGACGCTTCAACACTGTTCAGCGCACGCTCTGCCGCCTGGGCAGTCATTTGCACAACATAGTCAAGACGGTCACGGGCATCGGGGATCGCTTCCGCGGCTTCCGCAATCGCCTGATCCAGTCCCAGCTCACGCAGGCTGTCGCGCAGCATGCGCGTCAGGCTACCGATCCGGGCAATTATGTCACCGGGTGAATGCTCATCCGTGGGTTTAATCGAAGGCTGCATCATCTCCCGTACCTCACATGCCGAGTTTCTCGAAGATCTTACCGAGTTTTTCTTCCAAAGTTGCAGCGGTGAATGGCTTCACCACATACCCGCTTGCGCCAGCCTGTGCCGCAGCAATAATGTTCTCTTTCTTCGCTTCGGCCGTTACCATCAGCACAGGCATAGAGGCCATCGCAGCATTCGCACGAATGGTTTTCAGCAGTTCCAGACCATCCATGTTTGGCATGTTCCAGTCAGAAATGACAAAACCAAAGCCACCGGCATTCAGTTTGTTCAGTGCATCAACACCGTCTTCCGCTTCTTCAACATTATTAAAACCCAGCTCTTTCAGCAGGTTGCGCACGATGCGACGCATGGTGGAAAAGTCATCCACAACCAAAAACTTGAGCTCTTTGTCCGCCATAAAACTACACTCCTCGTTAAATACGTATTGCCTGTCCGGCACTGATTTTTGCCAGCATCTGCTGACTAACCTGACTAAGATCGACCACTTCGCTGACGCCACCCATATTGATGGCCTCGCGCGGCATGCCGAACACTACACAACTTGCTTCATTCTGCGCGATGGTCCAGGCGCCAGCCTGGTGCATCGCAAGCATTCCGGCGGCGCCGTCGTTGCCCATCCCCGTCAGGATCACCCCAACGGCGTTGCGCCCCGCATGTTTCGCCACCGAATGAAACAGCACATCCACCGACGGACGGTGCCGGTTAACCGGCGGCCCGTCATGAATTTTGATTTGATAGTTCGCGCCGCTGCGCGCCAGCTCCATATGCTTGTCGCCCGGTGCAATGTAGGCATGCCCCGGCAGAACGCGCTCGCCATCTTCCGCCTCTTTCACGCTGATCTGACACAGCTTGTTCAGACGCTCCGCAAACGAACGGGTAAAGCCTGGCGGCATGTGCTGGGTAATCAGAATACCTGGGCTTGAGAGCGGCAATGGCTGGAGTACATGCCGAATTGCCTCTGTTCCCCCGGTCGATGCCCCAATAACCAGCAGTTTTTCCGAGCTTAACAGCGGGCCTGCTTTCAGGGTGGCAGGCGCGGCCATCGGCTTGTGCGTCGCTACCCGCGCCCGCGCGGCGGTACGGATTTTCTCCGCGATCATCTCGCTGTACGCCAACATCCCTTCACGAATGCCGAGCTGCGGTTTGGTGACGAAATCCACCGCCCCCAGCTCCAGCGCCCGCAGGGTGATCTCGGAACCTTTGCCGGTCAGTGAAGAGACCATCACCACCGGCATCGGCCGCAGACGCATTAACTTCTCAAGGAAGTCGATGCCGTCCATACGCGGCATTTCGACATCCAGGGTCAGCACGTCGGGGTTATATTTTTTGATTAAATCCCGGGCTACCAGCGGATCGGGGGCCGTCGCCACCATCTCCATGTCGCTGTGACTGTTGATAATCTCCGTCATGATCTGGCGCATTAACGCCGAATCATCAACTGACAAGACCCTGATTTTACTCATGCTTTATCCTTACTCAGCGCATATACCGTCTGCCCACGCAGGCTGAATTCGCGCACGAGATTGCTGAAATTCTCCGAGTGCCCGGCAAACAGTAATCCGTCCGGCTTGAGCAACGGTACAAAGCGGCGCAGGATCTCCTGCTGCGTCGTTTTGTCGAAATAGATCATCACATTACGGCAGAAAATGGCGTCAAAGGGCCCCGCCACGTTGTACTGCTTCTCCAGCAGATTGACCATGGAGAACTCCACCGCATTCGCCAGTTCACTGCGCACCCGTACCAGCCCCTCATGCGGGCCAGTGCCGCGCATGAAATAGCGCTGAAGCTGCTGCGGCGACAGGGTTTTCAGCTCGTCCTGGCGATAGATACCGCTCTGCGCTTTTTGCAGCACTTCGGTATCAATATCGCTGGCGAAGACCTTCCAGCGGCCCGGCGCGGTCCCCAGGGTATCGGCCAGGGTGATGGCGAGAGAGTAAGGCTCCTCGCCGGTCGAGGCCGCCGCACTCCATACGCGATACTCGCCGCTGCGGCGACGCGCATGTTCCGCCAGCACCGGGAAGTGGTGTGCTTCCCGGAAAAAGGCAGTCAGGTTAGTGGTCAGGGAGTTGATAAACGCCTGCCACTCCGCGCTGTTCGGGTTCGCTTCCAGCATGCCGAGGTAGCGACCAAAATCATCCAGCTCGAGCGTTCGCAAGCGACGCACAAGACGGTTGTAGACCATGTCCCGCTTGTGATCGGCAAGCACGATCCCCGCGCGCTGGTAGATTAACTGACATATCCGACGAAAATGCGCATCGGACAGCGCGAGGCGCTGTGTCATCTGTAACAGTAATGACGATTGCCCTGAGGGCAGTGGTGATGTCATAGCGCCTTCTTACTTAATCACGTTCAGGTTCCGACTGGTACGGCTTGAGACCGCCCGA
Organism: Leclercia sp. LSNIH3; assembly: GCF_002935105.1. NCBI lineage: Bacteria > Pseudomonadati > Pseudomonadota > Gammaproteobacteria > Enterobacterales > Enterobacteriaceae > Leclercia > Leclercia sp. LSNIH3. The sequence continues at coordinate 4,269,936 of NZ_CP026387.1, read as the reverse complement.
CTTCTGTAACTGTTTCAACACGTTCATTCACATTAAATACTGCTACCAGCGAGGTCAGATGATCCGCCTGACCGGCTAACTGGTCGGTGGCGGCCGCGGCTTCTTCTACCAGCGCCGCGTTCTGCTGCGTCACCTGATCCATCTGGCTGACGGCCAACGCGACCTGCTCAATGCCGCGACGCTGTTCATCGGATGCCGAGGCGATTTCCCCCATGATGTCGTTAACCTGCGTCACCGAGCTGACAATCTCGGTCATGGTTTTCGCTGCGGTATCCACCAGCTCCGACCCTTGCTGCACGCGTGAGACAGACTCTTCAATCAGCCCCTTAATCTCTTTCGCCGCGTTGGCGCTGCGGCTTGCCAGGTTACGCACTTCCCCTGCCACCACCGCAAAACCGCGTCCCTGCTCGCCCGCGCGGGCGGCTTCCACCGCGGCGTTCAGCGCCAGAATATTGGTCTGGAACGCGATGCCGTCGATGACGCTAATAATGTCGCCAATCTTCTGGGAGCTGGTGGCGATCTCATTCATGGTGTTCGCCACGCGAGAGGCCTGCTCACCGCCCTTCTTCGCCGTCTGCGCCGCGCTCTTCGCCAGACCGGAAGCCTGACGGGCATTGTCGGCGTTCTGCCCGACGGTGGCCGTTAGCTGTTCCATGCTGGCTGCCGTTTGCGCCAGCGATGCCGCCTGCTGTTCGGTGCGCGACGAGAGATCGTTATTGCCTTCGGCAATTTCGGAGATCCCGGTGTGCATGGCATAGCTGCCCTGACGCACCTCGGAGACCGTTTCCCGCAGCGAGCCTTGCATTGCTTTCAGGCTGGCGAAAATAGCCGATATTTCATTTTTGCCGTACACCGCCACCGGCCGCGCCAGATCGCCCTTCGCAATGCTGTCGAAATGGCTGCTGATGATCGCCAGCGGCTGCACAATCATCCGGCGAGACCATAACAGCGCGGCGCTGGTCAGTATCGCGGTCAGCACAATCATGGTGGCGAAGATCACGCCCGACATGTGATAGCTGGTGCGACTGTCGTTCCCCGCCGCCTGCACAAACTGGTTAATCTCCTGCTGCCAGGCCTCGGTGCTGGCATCAAACGCCGCCTGCGATTCCTGCACCGGCGCGGTGAGGAAGTCCGACAGCTGGTTGTTTTCCAGCCAGGTAGCCTGATGATCCAGATCGCTGTACCACTGGTTAAAGGCCGCCTGCATCGCTTTTTTCAGTTCGCCGTCTTTCGCGCTGATCGCCGCCTGGTCGTTAAAGGTTTTGAACATGCCCTCAGCCTGTTTCAGGCTGCTGCGCGCGGTGGTCATTAGCGCCTTAATGTCATCAGGCGGATAACTCAGCGCGGTCAATGTGCCCGCTTTATTCAGCGCCGTACTGGCCTGGAGCAGAACGGCGCGGCTCTGGGTAAGTAGCGCGCGCTGCTGATTGCTGCCCTGCATCTCCTGCAAATTCTGATAACCATCGCGAAAAGCCCAAAACGACAAGCCATTACTGCCAACCTGCAACACCCCACAGACAATCAAAATCAAAAACAGGGTGGTCGAGATACGAATACGATTTAACATCCACGCTCCCATTTAGCGGCCAGCAGCCGCGAATTAACGTTCGATCAAAATGTTTCCCAGTTCTCATCTTTTCCGGTGGTCAGCGCGCGTACCTGGGCCGGTGCATTGACCGGCGCGGCCGGTTGATGGCTGGCACGCGATGACACCGTGTTTCCAGGTGCAGAAGTAAGACGAAACGCCGAAACGGCCATCTTCAGACGGCTCGCCTGCTCTTCCAGTTGTGCCGCAGCGGCTGCGGACTCCTGAACCAGCGCGGCGTTTTGTTGTGTGACACGATCCATTTCCGATACCGCCAGGGCCACCTGGTCGATACCACGACTCTGCTCATCAGAGGCCGAGGCGATTTCACCCATGATGTCGGTGACGCGCGTTACCGCGTTGACGATGTCATTCATGGTTTCTCCCGCACTTTCCACCAGCGTCGAGCCGGTGTCCACGCGCGCGACAGAATCTTCAATCAGGGCTTTGATCTCTTTGGCCGCATTGGCGCTGCGGCTGGCGAGGTTACGTACTTCACCGGCGACCACCGCAAAACCGCGACCCTGCTCACCCGCACGCGCGGCTTCTACCGCGGCGTTCAGCGCCAGGATGTTGGTCTGGAAGGCGATGCCGTCGATCACGCTGATGATGTCAGCGATCTTCTTCGAGCTTCCGGCGATGTCGTGCATAGTTTTCACCACCCCATCCACCACCTTGCCGCCGCGCTGTGCGGTCTCCGAGGCGCTGTTTGCCAGCTGTGACGCCTGACGGGCGTTGTCGGCGTTCTGCTTCACGGTGGCCGTTAACTGCTCCATGCTGGCCGCCGTCTCTTCCAGCGCCGACGCCTGCTGCTCGGTACGGGAGGAGAGATCGTTGTTGCCCATCGCGATTTCGCTGGTGCCGGTGTAGATGGCATCCGAACCCTGGCGTACGTTAGCCACCGTTTCGCTCAGGGAGCGCTGCATATGGTCAACGGTGACCGCCAGTTGGGTAATTTCACTGCGCCCGGCGATGGCCAGGGTATGGGTGAGATCGCCGCTGGCAATCTGGCGAATGTGGTCGATAACGCGGTTTAACGGGTTAAGCAGGGTATGACGAATGCCGTACCAGACACCCACCAGCACGATGGCCAGCGCCAGGGCCAGGATCCCCATCTGCCATTTGGCAAAGGTGTAATCTTTCACGCTGGCGTTGTACGCCTCCTGGTTACGCGCGTCAGACGCAGCGACATAATCCCGCAGGGCGGTGCCCAGCGCGTTCTGCTTTGACTGGGTGGCCTGGGCGAAATAGGCGTCCATATTGCCGCTCTCAAGGAACTGAATAAGCTCCGTCAGGGCCGCGGCGTAGTCCTGGTATTTGTCATTGATGGTCTGGCTGACCTGCTCCATCGAAGGCTGTGGTGCGATGGCGCGGTATGCGTTGAAGTGTTTGTCTGCTTCCGCCAGCGTCGTACGGGCATTGTTGATCAGCTCCGGTTGCTGGTGCGTGGGATCGGTCGCCATGCGCGCGGAGGCGCGGCTCAGGTTGATGCGCGTTTGCAGCAGGTAATCCCAGGTGGAGGTGATTTCACTCTGTTGAACACGAAATTCGTTAGAAACCGCAAAACTGTCCTGGTTAGCCTTAATGGATGAGAAAAAGAGACTGCCGGAAATAAGCTGCAGCAGTGCGAAGACAACCAGCACTAACATCAGCATTGTGACAACGCGCATACGGTTCAACATACAACACCTTCTTATGAATTTGTTCTCGGTGTTATCGGCACAACTGGCGGGAACTTTACATTTGCGAAAGGGAAAAGCGCGGGTCAGAACGCGACGTCGACGACCAGAGTGTCGCTGTAGTTACCGGCGGGCGGGGTGGCCTGATTCGTCAGCACGCGGGCGGTGTAGTTATAGCTGCGTAACAGCCCGTCGGTGCTCACCTGCGAAGAGGCGCCGCTGGACCAGCGTTCGCTGCCGCTGCTGCCCCAGCGATTGGCTGTCGCTTCTTTATAAATCTCATAGCTCATGCGGTTATTGCCGCTGGCCATCTGGCGCACGTTATTGCTGGCGTTGGCACCGTTATTGATGCCGATGGTATAGACGCTGCCCTTGGTGCAGGTGACCGAGATAGCCTGGGAGATCGTCGGGAAGTTTTGCACCAGCGGCGCGCTGTTGAAGTTAACGTTCGGGGTGGTCATGGCGCTGCAGTCGTTAGTGACCGTCATGTTGAGGGTAATGCTGACTGGCGTGGTGCCGGTTTGCGCGGAGGTACAGAGTCCCAGCGCCCCCAGCGCGCAGACGCTGTAACTCACGTTGAAATTGAGGGTCACCTGATACGGCCCGGCGCTGACATTCTGCCCGGCGACGGTGCGAAAATAGAGCGGGATGTTGTACTGCCTGGAACCGAGCAGCCCCAGCAGCGACGACCCGCTCCAGGTATAGGCTTTGCCGATCTGCACTTCGTTGGTGGCGTTGCAGGTATTTAGTCCGCAGAGGCGGGTGGGGATCACATCGGTGATGGTAGCATTATCGGTGCGCTTCATGGTTGCGCGGCTGCTGGCGCTAACGGTGGCCCCGGTGTAGTTGAGCGTCACCGTATCGTTGGTCAGTAAATTAAGCACCGTATCGCAGTTCACCACCAGCGTACCGGTGGTGGCCACTTCGTTGCTGCCGCTCAGGGCAAAGGAGGTGACGCTGCCAAAGCTGGCATTGACGGTACTGACCCGGCACGCTCCCCAACTGGTGGCGGAGAACAGCAACAGTATCATCACCAGCAGCAGGCGTTTCATGGTTCCACCCGGCAGGTCAGAGGGCCGTAGGTTTGCAGCTTATGCTCCGGGTTCGCCGTCAGGCTCAGGGTAACATGGCAGCTTTTGCCCGCCGGGGTGATGACCTCCAGCGGGTTGACGTCTGCCAGATCTTCCAGCCAGGCAAGCCCGTCATAGCCCACCACCACCGGCTCCCTGCCCTGGCGTCGCACCTGACTACCAAGGGGGATCGCCTCCCCTGCCCCGTCGTGCAGGATCACGCTGGCAACCCGCTCCTGCTCCATGGGGAAATCAACCAGATAACCGCTATTACGCCGCAGGGCGATACGGCGTTCAGTCTCTTTCAGGCGGGTGTCGGCGGGTAAGTTGAGGGTGTTAATGCTGTAGCTGGCCGGGTAATAGGCCGATACGCCGCTGATCAGCAGATAACCGTTGCGGTTGGTTTTGCCCACCGGCTGATTCTCATAGCTGACCGGCACGTCCGGCTGACCGTCAGTGCTGACCACCACGAAGGCGTCGTTGATTTTGTTGGCGGCAAACAGCTCGCCGTCCATCAGCACCAGCGCACCCATCGCCTCGCCCCACCAGGTCATCATGTCGCGTTCGCCGTAGCCGCCGCCCTGCACTTCGATATTGTTATTACGCCAGCCCAGCGTGGCCTGCTGATAGTTGCTGGCCTGCGACTGGCGCGCCCACGCCATGTTCCAGCTAAAGCCGCCGTCGGTGGGCATCGAGTGGTTATAGTTAAGCCGCTGGGTGCTGCCCGCATCCGGTGTATTTTCGAGGGTGATGGCGGCGCTGTCGCGTTCGCCCAGCGGGATCTGCAGCGACAGGGCGACCGTCCAGTCGCCCTGCTGCTGGTCACGGCTGGCGGCGAGGTAAATACTGCTGCTGCCCCACAGGTTACGGCTCCAGGAGAGGTTCAGCAGCTCGGTTTTCTGATCGTCGAAACTCTGCACGCCGATCCACGCCGCGCCAACGTTGCCAAAATCGCCAAGGTTAAAGGTCAGGGAATACTGATCCGTATTGCGGCTCAGGCTGGCAATGGGCTGGTTGTATTCATCATAGATGGTGGGTTGATCGTAGAGCGCGAGATTGCCGAAGCCACGATCGCGACGGCTGTGCTGGGTGGCGATACTGAAGGCGTTGGTACTATACTGGTAACCCCAGTTGAGCTGTCCGCCGGTATCGCCGCGCATTTTACTCTGGGTCCAGGCGCTGTTCACTACCCCGAGACGCCCCAGTTTGACGATGGTCCCGGCTCCGCCCAGCGCCAGCTTCTCCGCCCCTTCGACGTGCCCTTCCAGCGTCAGCCAGTCGGTGAGGCCGTAACGATACGAGCCGCTGCCCGCCGCCGGGCCGTAGTCAAAATTCTCGATACCGTAATTGCGGCGCAGGCTGCCGAGGGTCATGGCCCCGTCGCTTAGCCCCTGCCGGAGCAGATCGCTGGTGACGTAGAACGGCATAGTGGTGCTCACCTGACGCCCCAGCGCATCGGTGGTGACCAGCACCGCATCCCCGGCGCCGTTAATGTAAGGCAAATTGGTGAGGGTGAAAGGTCCGGGCTGCAAACGGGTGGAGCCTGCGCGATAGCCGTTCACGAACAGATCCACCGACGTGGGCACTGCCGCCTCGCCGGAGAACTCCGGTAAGGGCCAGGTAACAAGGTCGGGGCGCAGGGAGAAATCGCGGCCATAGCTGATGCCGCCCATGCGCACGCTACTGCTCCAGCTCAGGGCATCGCTGATCACATCCCCGGCGGTCCAGGTGGTGGCATCCTCTTCATCGGTGATCATCAGGGTGGTGTCGTAGCGCACGTACCCCTCCTGCTGCCCGCTGCCGCCGGACAAGTTCTTTCGCACGTAACCGGTGGAGGATAACGATCCCCGGTCGTCAAAATAGCGTAATTCATGCCAGAGGGAGGCCTGGCCGCCGCTGTGTTCAGTGTGGTTGGTATAGAAGTCGTAGTTGAGCAGCGCCCCCTTACCAAAATGGGGGGTGCTGCGCGCCATCTGCCCGCTGAAGGGGGTCACGCGCGCGCTGACCCACTCCCGGGGAACGTTGAGCAGCAACCGTTGCCCGGTGCTGTCGTACTCGGCACGCACGTCCTTCAGACGGCTGACGTTTACCTCCCCCGGTGGCACGTGCTCGGCGGGCAGCCCGGCTCGGCGGGCAGCCCGGCGCGGCGCAGATCGGCGCTGGCAACCAGATACTCCGCCTGCCGCCGGGTGACGGGCACCACCAGCCCGGTGTCGTAGTGGTTGACGATAAGCGCCAGCTGGAACACCGCCTCGTCATTTACCGACTGCGGCACCGGCGGTGGAGGCAGCATATCGTCACCGGGATCGGCCCAGCTTGCGGAGCTGACGCAGAGCAGGATAAGCATCGATGGCTTCAGTTGACGGGGGCCGACTGCCATTGGGTATCCCGGGCATTAATCTGTGCACGCATCTGGCTCGGGTGGTCCATCCCTGACGGCAGTGGCCAGCTGCGGGCGCTGCCCGGCAGCACATAACCCAGCAGGCCGTCGGCTAAGGTGCGATTCTGCCCCCCCTGTTGCAGCGAAACCTGACTCAGGCGGACATGCACATTGCCCTGATTCCGCACCTGGATCGCCGCCTGGCCGTTCTCGCGGATCACCCGCCAGTTCAGATCCCGCGTCTCGACCAGGGCATGGTGTGCGCCGTCCTTGATGGTGGCAATCCCCTGTCCGTAGACAAACAGCGGAATGGAGTAGCGCATTTGCAGTTTCAACCCCATCTGCGGGGTCTCTTTATCCTGCGGCTGAGGGATCTCGTCCACGATAATGCGGTAGGCCTGCTCTACCCCGACCGGCACCTCACTCTGTTTGATCAGGCGGATTAACTGCTTGCTGCCCTTCGCAATGGTGACAATCGGCGGGCTGGCGACAACATCCTGCTGGGCGGTATAGCGTTCAAGGCCGTTCTCCTGCCGCCAGCGCACAATGCGTACCTGCATGGTGGTGGCGCTGTTGCCCTGATTCTGCACCCACAGCTCCGTGGCTTTGGTATCCGCCGCCAGCCAGGGGTCGATGGGCCACAGCAGAATAGTGGCGGCCCCGTGGGCGGTGTTGAGCGTCGCGCCCAGTGCCATCAGCAGACAAAGCCTGCGATATCCCGAAAATGCCTTCATCGTCCTTCTCCCTTTATCACCACGACAGGGTCACGGTGAGTTGATCGGAATAATTTCCGGCCGGGCTGAACCCGGTCAGAAGCGCCACACCAAAGAGCGGTAGCGCAATGTTATTGCTGTTGGTGTAGGCCACAGACACCGCCTGGTTAACGCCGATCTCACTGTTGGCCGCCAGAGAGCTGCTGCTGTACAGGCGGTACGGCACCAGACTGGTCCCCCCGGACCGCTGCATATTGCGCACCGAGGTGTAGTGCTGACCGCCGTCGATACTCATGCTTAACGCCACGCCAGGCGTACAGGCGATGGAGAGTGAACCGTTCGGCACAAAGCTGGTGTTCACCGATCCCCGTTCCACCCCGCTGTGGGTGCCAAAGTTAAGGGTGCCCAGAAGGCCACCGCTGCCTGTGGCGACGGAGCAGCCGGGGGTGATCGTGGCACTCACCTGAAAGGATTGCGTCGTCACCGCCTCGCCGTTTCCTGCCACAAGCAGCAACATGCTCAGGACAAAAAAAGCGCGCAGTTTGCCCTCTCCCGTATGTCGGAGCGATTGTTTTTCCACGCTTATCTAAACGTGCTGACGCTAGTAGGTGACGCTGACGTTGATAGTGTCGGTGTAAGTGCCGGGCACCACGGTGACGCTATTGCCCCCGCCGGTGATGCGGCCGTACAGCGTATAGCTGTCAACTCCCCCGGCGGTGGAGGTCACCGGCAGTGGGGCGTTATTGGCGATGATGTTGTTAAACCCGCCGTCGCTGAACAGGCTGTAGGCGACGCCCTGGCCGGTATTGGCGGTGTTCACCAGATAGCGCGCAGGCGTACCCGGTGTACCCACTACCGTGCCGGGGGCCGTGGAGTTGGTATTGCCGGTGATCGCCACGGTGTAGCTGGCGGTGGTGCATTGAATCGTGAAGGTGTTGCCGCCGCTGGCCCCGGTAAGCTGGGTGGTCAGCGTGGAGAAGGTCGCCGGATGGGTACCGAAATCGAGCGTACCGAAGTTAATGCCATCCTGCGTCGGCGAGCCGTTAATCAGGCAACCGTTGGTCAGTGTCAGCGTCGCGCCAATGGTGCCACTGCTGGTGACGGCCTGACTGTTGCTGGCTGCCATTGCAAAAACGCTACCGGTAAACAGCATCAGGATTTTTTTGTTCATTTTCCACCCTCCAGAAAATGTCACGTAAGGTTATCATTTTTTGATAACACTCAGTCTGTTAGCACCCTTCATGCTGTTGTCCGGGTGGTTATTGTGAAATTTAGTTTAAGGTTTCGTTCTCAACCACTTTTCACCCGCTGCCCCATACCTTTGCATTATTGACACATTTTTACGAATTAAAACATAAGGATAAGAAATGACATCCGCTATGGCGTAAGCATAGCGGGAGGATATATTGCTTAAAATGTGATCTGCATCGCAATATATCGTCGGTCATTTATTAACTAATTTAATAAATATTAAAAAAATATTGAAAAGCACGCTTATTTACTTCAATTTAGGTAATGAATCATTCATCCGCTGAATAATAAAAAATGAGACAGATCAGCTGATTAATTTCCCCTTTCAGTTAATGAGGTACTTTGGTGGCAAGCGCAAACCGACTCACGATTTTTATCGTGGTCTTTATGCTGGCGGGCATTCTGTCCGGGGCAGTCATTCATGAATATGCGTCATCTGACGTGATAGCAGCCTGGTCAGACAACATCACTCTCCTGACCGATATCTTCTTACGCCTGATTAAGATGGTCATTGCGCCGCTGGTGTTCAGCACCCTGACGGTGGGGATCATGCGGCTGGGCGAGACCGCGACCATTGGCCGTGTGGGCGGTAAAGCAATGGTCTGGTTTATCAGCTCGTCGGTACTCTCCATCCTGGTCGGACTGTTTATCGTGACCTTGCTCCACCCGGGCAGTGGCCTGAATCTGGCCGTTCCGGCCGGCACGGTGGAGACCGGACTGGCGACCGGCGGAATGTCGTTGAAAGGCTTTCTTTCCCATACCATCCCTACCAGCATTGCCGGGGCAATGGCCAATAACGAGATCCTGCAGATCGTGGTGTTCTCGATGTTCTTTGGCATTGGCGGCGCATCGCTGGGGGAGAAATTTAACGCCCCGCTGGTCGCGGCGCTGGACGTGGTTTCCCACATTATGCTGAAAGTCACCGGTTACGTAATGTACGTTGCACCGCTGGCAATCTACGCCGCGATCTCCTCGGTGATCGCCACTGAGGGGCTGGGGATTTTGCTCAACTATGCCTCGTTTATTGGCGGCTACTATCTGGCGATCGTCCTCACCTGTCTGGTGCTGGTGGCGGTGGGTTATATGGTGCTAAAAAACGACATCTTCCGCCTGGTGAGCATGCTGAAAGATCCGGTGCTGGTGGCCTTTACCACCAGCAGCTCCGAAGCGGCCTACCCGAAAACGCTAGAGCAGCTGACCCGCTTTGGCTGTTCGCGCAATATCGTCTCCTTTGTGCTGCCGATTGGGTATTCGTTTAACCTCGTGGGGTCGATGGTCTACTGCTCGTTTGCCTCGATGTTTATCGCCCAGGCGTACAATATTCAGCTGTCGTTTTCGGAAATTACGGTATTGATGTTAACCCTGATGCTGGCCTCGAAAGGCATTGCCGGGGTGCCGCGCTCGGCGCTGGTGGTGCTGGCTGCCACCATCCCGAGTTTCCATATTCCGGTGGCGGGGATTTTGCTGCTGATGGGGATCGATCACTTCCTGGATATGGGACGTTCCGCGATTAACGTGCTGGGGAATGGCGTGGCGACAGCGATGCTGGCACAGAATGAGGGGCTGCTGGAGGATGAGGTTGAGCTGGTTAGCCAGGAAGGCTGATTTCTTATTGAGATGTTGTGAAATTGTTCCGTTCACTTTATGTCCAGCAGAATATGAAATGAATGGAACCTGTGAACGTGATAAGGGGGCCACCGCGGCCCCCTTATCAATCCCCGCGGCCCCGCGACGAAATCGGTGCTTCGCACTACGCTCACCTCCCGACCTGCTGCCTGCGGTCGGCTCAACTCGACATCCTGTCTCGATTCGCCTCTGGCCGCCATCCCTGGCGTCCAGCCCTTGTCATCCGGTCTCCGGTTCGCCGATTTCAGCGGGGACTCAACCCCTGTGCCACATTCAAACCGCAGAGAAGGTTGAGTGAGCGAAAGTCCGGCTGAAAATCGCTGAGGCGTTGACCGCAGGCCGGGGCGAGGCGCAGGGATGCGCCGAGAGGGCGTGACCTACAGGGATGTAGGATCACGCCCGACCCGATAGCCGAAGGGAATAAGCCGAAGGCATCGCGAAGCGGCGATTTTCTTTGCCGGGAGCCGGGATTGTTAAGGGGGCGGCGGTAGCCCCCTTAACACGTTCACCGCAGCGGGGCTTTCATAAAGCAAAAAAGCTGTAGTGAACGGAACAATTCCACTACAGCCATATGTATTAAAAGATTAGCCTGGCGGCCAGCCTCATTACGCTACGTGACTTGCCGCCACATCCAGCAGCGCCATCTCGTCGCTGTTCAGCAGCTTCTCGATGTTCACCAGAATCAGCATACGGTCACCGAGCGCGCCCAGACCGGTCAGGTATTCGGTGGACAAGGTGACAGCAAATTCCGGTGCCGGGCGGATCTGCTCGGCGGTCAGGGAGAGCACATCAGACACCCCATCAACCACAATCCCCACCACGCGCTGGCCCAGATTGAGCACGATCACCACGGTGTTGTCATCATACTCAACATCGCCCTGGCTGAACTTCACGCGCAGGTCAACGATAGGAACGATCACGCCACGCAGGTTGGTCACGCCTTTGATGAAATCTGGCGTGTTGGCGATGCGGGTCACCTGATCATAGCCACGGATTTCCTGCACTTTCAGAATATCGATACCGTATTCTTCGTCACCTAAAGTGAAAACCAGGAATTCCTGCCCTGATGGCTCGCCGGCCAGCTTGGTTACATTACTCATACCGGTCATTTTTTTACCTTCTTAACTGAATCAGGCGGCTGTGTGCGCCATACGTTGTTCACGATTTAATCCCTGAAGCGCCGAAACATCGACGATCAGCGCCACGCTACCATCACCCAGGATGGTGGCGGCTGAAATGCCAGGTATTTTACGGTAGTTGCTCTCAAGGTTCTTCACTACCACCTGATGCTGACCAATCAGTTGATCGACCAACAGGGCATAGCGGCGGCCTGCGCTTTGCAGGATCACCACAATCCCTTGCGTGGCTTCGGTTTTAGCGCCGTCCACGTCGAACACTTTCCACAGCTCCACCATCGGCAGGTATTCACCGCGCACTTCCAGTACGCGCTCACCGCCCGCCAGCGGATGCAAATCTTCTTCACGCGGCTGGAGTGATTCCATGACCGCGTTCAGCGGCAGAATAAATACTTCGTCCGCCACTTTGACCGACATACCGTCGAGGATCGCCAGCGTCAGCGGCAGCAGGATACGGATAGTGGTACCGGAACCCTGCTTCGACTTGATCTCAACGTGGCCGCCCATCTCCTGGATGTTACGTTTTACCACGTCCATGCCCACGCCACGCCCGGAGACATCCGTCACCTGCTCGGCAGTGGAGAAGCCCGGCGCAAAGATCAGCATGCCCACTTCTTCGTCGGTCATGTTTTCGTTGACCGCCATCCCCTGGGAGATGGCTTTCGCCAGGATGCGCTCACGGTTCAGGCCTGCGCCATCGTCGGTCACTTCGATACAGATGTTCCCGCCCTGGTGTTCCGCAGACAGGATCAGGTTCCCGACCGGGGATTTCCCTGCGGCCACGCGGTTTTCCGGCAGCTCGATCCCGTGGTCGAGGCTGTTTCGTACCAGGTGCGTTAAGGGGTCGATAATGCGTTCAATCAGGCTCTTATCCAGCTCGGTGGAGCTGCCCATCAGCGTCAGTTCAATTTGCTTATTGAGCTTGCCCGCCAGGTCGCGCACCAGGCGCGGGAAGCGGCTGAAGACGTACTCCATCGGCATCATACGGATGGACATCACCGATTCCTGCAGGTCACGGGCGTTGCGCTGCAGCTGGCCCATGCTGGTGATCAGATCCCCGTGGTTTACCGGATCCAGTTCGTTAGAACGCTGGGCCAGCATCGACTGGGTGATCACCAGTTCGCCGACCAGGTTAATCAGTTGATCCACCTTCTCAACGGCCACACGGATACTGGTTGATTCACTGGAGCGGGCAGCCGGTTTTTCGCGCTCGGCGCGATTTGGCGCAGCCGTTTCGCCCGGAACCGCCTTCAGCGCTGGCGCAGCAGGTGCCACTGCAGGTACGGCAGGCGCGGCTTCAACCACTTCCGCCACTTCCGCAGCCGGTGCATCCGTCACCGCTTCAAAGTCGATCTGTTCAGGTTCAATCACGAAACAGAGCACGGCGACCACGTCATCTTTGCTGATGCCGCCGTCGAGGGTAGCTGCCAGTGTGCCCTGACCTTTCACGACGTTACTCAGCGTGGCAAGATTGCTCAGTTCCTCTTCCAGCAGATTCACTTCACTCTCTTTCAGGCCAGACAGCACCACGCGCACGCGGTCGTCAGCGGCCGGTGCCGCCGCCGGAGCGGCGTCCACGACGCTCAGTTTCGCCGGGCTGACGGCAACGGCTGCCGTTTCACCTTTGGCTTCCAGCGCGAGCTGACGCAAAGCCTGGCAGATATATTCGAAGCTGGCTGCATCCGGCTCTTGCGAGCTTTTATAGGCATCGAGCTGTTCCTGCATAATATCTTTCGTTTCCAAAAACAGGTTAATAATGTCGGTATTGAGCTGCATCTCACCGCGTCGGGCCTCATCCAGCAGGTTCTCCATCAGATGGGTCGTCTCCTGCAGAATGGTAAAGCCAAACGTACCGGCGCCCCCTTTTATGGAGTGGGCAGCACGAAATATGGCGTTGAGCTGCTCTGAATCCGGTGCCTCAGGCACCAGGTCCAGCAGGTGTTGCTCCATATCCGCCAACAGTTCGTCGGCTTCATCAAAAAACGTCTGGTAAAAATCGCTAATATCCATGCTCACGCTATCACCTCGGATTGGCTGGTGGCGATGTTGGAACGGCAGCCGACGGCACAGGGCCTGGCTGTTTTAAATCATCCAGTGACTCATTCTGGCTTTCGGCGTTTTCGTGCAGGATGGCCTGCTCCGCCTGCTTGTTGAGCACTAAAAGACTAATACGACGGTTGATGGCATCATCCGGTCCGCGGTCGGTCATGCGCATGGTTGCAGCCATGCCCACCACCCGCAGCACCTTGCCATCGTCCAGCCCACCGATCACCAGCTCACGACGGGATGCGTTAGCACGATCCGCAGAAAGCTCCCAGTTGCTGTACCCTTTTTCGCCACCGGCGTAAGGGAAGTCATCGGTGTGACCGGAAAGACTGATTCGGTTGGGGATCCCGTTCAGCACCGGGGCAATCCCGCGCAGAATATCGCGCATATAGGGTTCCACGTCGGCGCTGCCGGTTTTAAACATAGGACGGTTCTGGCTGTCGATAATCTGAATGCGCAGACCCTCCTGAACAAGATCGATCTTCAGGTGTGGACGCAGGGCGCGCAGCTTCGGATCCGCTTCGATCAGCTGATCCAGATCGCCGCGCAGTTTCTTCAGGCGCGCCTGTTCCATGCGCTTTTTGAGCTCGTCAATGTTCGGCTCGCGCTTCACTTCACCCTGCTTCTGGGTGTAATCATCCCCACCGCCCGGGATCGGGCTGTCGCTGTTGGAGATTCGCGGCCCGGTCGAAACGGCGGTCGCCAGCGGAGTACGGAAATATTCAGCTATCTGAATCAGCTCTTTCGGGCTGGAGATAGAGATCAGCCACATCACCAGGAAGAATGCCATCATCGCGGTCATAAAGTCCGCATAGGCTATTTTCCAGGAGCCACCATGATGACCCCCGTGGCCTTTGTGCTTGCGCTTTTTGACTATGACGATGGGATGGGCCTGATTTTTCATGCGTCCTCAGTGCTCGTCTGCTGGTTTGGGTTCTTCACCGCGCGCACGTGCTCTTCGAGTTCGATAAACGACGGACGCTCGCTGGAGTACAGGGTCTTACGGCCAAACTCTACCGCGATTGGCGGGGCATAACCGTTCAGGTTGGAGAGCAGCGTGATTTTGACGCACTGCATCATTTTGGTGGTTTCAGCACTCTTCTGACGTAAAACGGTCGCCAGCGGAGAGATAAAACCATACGCCAGCAGGATCCCGAGGAAGGTCCCCACCATGGCGTGGGCAATCAGCGCCCCCAGCTCAGCCGCCGGACGATCCGCAGAGGCCAGCGCGTGTACTACCCCCATCACCGCCGCCACGATACCGAAAGCGGGCAAGGAGTCCCCGACCATCGCCAGGCTGTTCGCCGGGACTTCCGCTTCGTTTTCGTGGGTTTCGATCTCTTCGTCCATCAGCGCTTCGATTTCGAAGGTGTTCATGTTGCCGCTGATGATCAGACGCAGATAGTCGACGATAAATTCGAGCATCATCGAATCCGCAAGGATCCGCGGATAGCTGGCGAAGATCTCGCTCTCTTTCGGATTTTCAATATCGCGTTCCAGGGAGAACATCCCCTGTTGACGCGACTTGGCCATCAGGCGATAGAGCAGCGCCAGCAGGTCCATATACATACTTTTGGTGTATTTCGAACGACGGAACAGTAACGGCAACGCTTTTAACGTTCCCTTGATCGCCTTGCCGTTGTTGCCAACGATAAATGCACCCACCCCTGCACCGCCGATTATAACCAGCTCGGCCGGTTGATAGAGTGCCCCAAGGTGCCCGCCGGTCATCATGTAACCGCCGAAAACTGTACCGAGAACTACCAGGTAACCTAATACGATAAGCACGACATCATCCTTCCGCTAGTGACTTTAGCCAGGAGACACAGGTCGAGGGTTTACCTGACCGCGGGGCAAAAAAAAGCAGCGGTAATTGCTTACCGCTGCTGGAGTCTTGCCCGTACGTTCGGGTTAAACAGCCTGTTCGATCTGTTCATCCAGCAGTTGTGGATTACTATCGGCAACATCCCGGGAAAGTTTACGTCTTTTTACCGCGCGAGATGGTGGTTGGCACAAACTGCAGGCAAAGCTGCCGGCCGGCTGATGAGCGTGGGTGATAAAGTTACCGCCGCAGGAGTTGCAACGGGACAACTCAAGCAATCCGCTCTCAACAAAACGCACCAGCGTCCATACCCGGGTCAATGCCAGCAAAGGTCCCTCTTCAGGCTGCGGGCACTGCTCGAGATAAAGTTTGTACGCTTTAATCACTGCATCAACACCGCTGCATAAGCCGGTTTTGAGCAGGTACTGCCAGGCATTACAGAACATGGAAGCATGAATATTCTGCTCCCACGTCATAAACCAGTCAGTGGAAAACGGCAGCATGCCTTTTGGCGGCGGGCTACCGCGTAATTCTTTATACAGTTTGATAAGACGACCACGGCTCAGCTGTGTCTCGCTTTCAAGCATCTGCAAACGAGCACCAAGCGTAATCAGTTCCATGGCCAGTTGAATGTCACGCGCTTCCTGAACAATGCTCTTCTCACTCATTCAGGCTCTTTTCTTACGGGCTGCGTCATCAGGCTGACTGATGTCGTTAAGCAAACGGGTGGAAAGCAAAATACCGGTGTGAACCTGCTGCAGATCGTCCACGCGGGACTCCTGCGTCAGTTGGGTCACGGTCTGGTGATTATCGAAACGGAACTGACAGACTAACTGGTTAGTTTCAGCCAGCTTAACCATCTGCGGCAGCGTTAACGCGCCAAGTGTTGTCGCCATCTCTTCATGAATACCCAGACGAAACATCGCAGAGGCTTTGTCCTGGCTAATCAAACGTTGTGCAAGCAATAAATATGACAGGTTGATGTCATAAATGTGTTTTAGCAATTCGGATGTGTTCATTTATCCCTTCCCGAATAACACTATATTCTTGTGCGGTAGACCGCACCCCGTGATGTCGCCGGGAAAACCCCGGTAAAAAAAAAGAAGAAAAGGCTTAAACGCATAGTTGAATTAAGTTCTGTATTGAAGAATCACGTAATGAAAAACAATAATTGCTTCCTGACAGTTATCACTTTTTACAATTAACTAAGATTTTTCCTAATTCGGTGCAACTCTACCCGTCCGCTGTAGGACATACAATGTGGCCTCGCCTGAAATTTAAAATAAATGTGATCAAGATCACATAATTTAGGTGAATTTGAACCAAAAATCCATCAGTATCACTTCTAAATTGTCCATTTAATGAACAAATAACACTCAGATATATTCTGTATTGCCGAATAATCATGCACAAGTATGAACTAACCCGGCACGTTACTTGCCGGGGGTTGACAAGTTACAAATTTCAAAAACACTCAACATATCTAAGATAGAAACACCCAAATAAATCATTGAAAAACAAAGAATATTATCAAGGCCAATACGTAAGTATTTTCTTACGTTTTCGGCGGGGTAATTGTTGCGAAGGGGTAAAAACCCTTGTTTTTGAGGGGGATATATTTGTATGATTTCCGTTAAGATAGCGCTTTCACTCACCTTATGCGGGTTTAGCGCGATTCATTACATAAGAATATTTAATGAATAATTATGATAAGCATCACATGAATGTCATCTTCCCCCCTTGCGCGTGCTAAAAAATCGCGCTAATGCTGAGGAAAAGCTAATGTACAGATACGTTCGGAGGGTACCATGAGTTACTCCCATATCCTTGTTTCTGTTTCTGTTTCTCCCGAAAGCCATCAACTGGTCGCCAAAGCGGTTGCCATCGCCCGACCGACTCAGGCACGCATTACTCTCGTCACGCTGTCTGCTGACCCTGAAATGTACAATCAACTGGCTGCGCCAATGCTGGAAGATATTCGTGATGTGATTCAGGAGGAAACCCAACAATTTCTGGATGAACTTATCGCTCGGGCAGAATATCCCATCGCACAAACACTTTGCGCGTCCGGCGAATTAAGCGCGAGGATACTTGATATATGTCACAAACAGAATGTGGATCTGGTGATTTGCGGAAACCATAACCACAGTTTTTTCTCTCGGACAGCCTGTTCCGCTAAAACAATTGTTAGCAACAGTAAAGTAGATGTGCTGTTAATTTCACTCAGCGCAGCGTAATGCGCTGAGTGAAATTATATTCAGGCAAGTTTAGGGAAAGTTGCGACCTTTTTTTGCAGGTTGCTCTCCACACTGCGTGGCGTGATATGGTTCAGGTCTTCAATAAAGCGCGCCTGCCAGTGGTCAATATCGTTCTCGCGGATGACTTTCATCATATCCGCATGGCGTGAGATACGCTCCGTGAGCGGCATATTCAGCGCCCGGTGCAAGGCGTTAGCCACGTCATCCCTATCGTATGGATTGACGATCAGCGCTGAGGTCAGCTCATTAGCGGCACCGGCAAACTGCGACAGCACCAGCACGCCAGGGTCAGCCGGATCCTGTGCGGCAACGTACTCTTTCGCCACCAGGTTCATGCCGTCACGCAGCGGCGTGACCAGCCCGACATCCGCATAACGGAACACTTTCATCAGGATTTTGCGTTCAAAGTGCTGGTTGAGGTAGAACAGCGGCGTCCAACCTAACTGACCGTAACGGCCATTAATGCGCCCGGCTTCGGTTTCCAGCTGGTGACGAATATCTTGATAGGCCTGCACCTCACCACGTGAGGTTGGCGCGATCTGGGTATAGCGGATCTTACCGTGGTGCTCGGGATATTTTTCCAGCAGGGTCTCGTACGCCAGGAAGCGTTCCGGCAACCCTTTTGAATAATCGAGACGCTCTACGGAAAAGATGTTTTTTACGTTCTTCAGCTCTTCTTTAAGCTGCGCAAGCTTAGGCGGCAGCGGCCCGGATGCCTGCCCGGCAATCTCGTCCGGCTCAATACCAATCGGATAGACCTCGGTGCGGAAGCGCTTGCCCCATGCAGAGTGAGAGTCATCGTCATGGGCCGTCAGCCGCGTTTTGCTGGCCACGCTTTCAAGGAAGGCCAGACGGTCGTTTTCGGTCTGGAAGCCCAGCAGATCATAATCACAGAGATCTTCGAGCAGCTCGTCCCCTGGCGGCAGCGCGTTGAAAATTTCAGGCGTCGGGAACGGGATATGCAGGAAGAAACCGATGCGGTTGTTGACGCCGCGTTTGCGCAGCTCGCTGGCAAACGGCAACAGGTGGTAATCGTGGATCCATACGACATCGTCCTCCTGCACTAACGGCTGCAGTTTGTCGGCCAGCAGGCTGTTGACCCGCGAGTACCCTTCCCAGGCCTCACGCTTAAACTTCACCAGGTCGAGGCGATAGTGGAAGGCTGGCCAGAGTACGGCATTGGAGAACTGGCAGTAATACTCATCATAATCCTGTTCACTGAGATTAAACGAGGCCCAGGTGATGTTCCCGCGTGTCACCTTTTTTAGCGGTTTATCCTCGTTTCCAATCTCTCCACTCCAGCCAAACCAGAGTCCACCCGTATTTTTTAACGCCCCCAGCACCCCTACAGCCAGGCCACCTGCGCTGGCTTTTTTGTCGTCCGGGGGAGCGATGCGGTTAGAAACTACGATCAAGCGACCCATAAGGTTTTCTCCTGTTAATTTGCGCTATTTCTTTTTCTTGTTGATGATTAGCGGCTTTTATTACCCATTGCCAGACGTCGGATACCGTTGCCAGCCGCCAGCTGGCTTTGGTCTCACCCGCGCCGACTTTCACTGATACCCCTTTAAGCTGATTAACCACTTCAAAGCCATGCTCATCGGTCAGGTCATCGCCAAAGAACACCGGCGTTCTGCCGAGGAAAGGCGCTTCATGCATAAAGGCAGAGATAGCTTCGCCCTTGTGGATGCCCCTCGGCTTAATTTCAACAACACATTTACCCGGCTGCAGTGACAGTTGCGGATTGTCACGCACTATCTGCTCCGCCAGGTTAAGGACTTCCTGCTGATACTCGGGCGCCCGGCGATAGTGGATCGCAAAGGCCATACCTTTGGCTTCAAGTTCGGTGCCAGGCAGCCATAAAAGCGCCGTCGTCAGCTGCGCATGCAGCGTCTGGACCAGATCCGGGGGAAGGGAAACGGATTGCGAATGACCATGGATGTCGCGGCGCTCCGCTCCGTGTACACCGGCAAGCGGGAAACGGTAGGGTTCGGCGAGCTGATCCAGCTCGGCCATTGAACGCCCTGAAATCAATGCCAGTGCTCCCTGATTCATATCTGCAAGCTTCTTCAGCGCCTGTAACACCTCTGCGGGAACTTCTACCTCATCAGGATGCGGCTTGATGGTTGCCAGTGTCCCGTCGAGGTCAAAAAAGTACGCATAGTTTTCAGCAAGTAATGGCGGTGAAGTTAACGTATCGGCCACCCTGATCCTCCTTACAGTTGGCGAGATGAAAAACTGTTAACATCTCAGTAGCCATGTAAGTATAGACAGTGTGACGGCGCTCGCCATTTGACATCCCCCTTCCCGCTGCGGCTGGAAAGGGGGTGAAGGTCGCGACTACACTTAAAAGTTAAGTCGCGGAAGGCAGGAAAAACCTTAAACAGTACGCTTCGCTTTTTGTTTGTAACGGTCGAAGATCACCGCTGCAAGCAGGATCAGGCCACGTACCACATACTGCGAGAACGGCGAGATGTTCAGCAGGTTCATCGCGTTCTCAACCGTGCCCAGGATCAGGATACCTGCCACCACATATGAGATTTTTCCGATGCCGCCTTTCAGCGATACCCCACCCAAAACGCAGGCAGAGATAACAATCAGCTCATAACCGATGGAGGTCATCGGCTGGCCGCTGGTCATACGCGAGGCCAGAATAATCCCCGCCGCCGCCGACACCAGGCCAGAGAGCACGAAGATAATGATTTTGGTGCGTACCACCGGCACACCCGCCAGACGCGCTGCCTCTTCATTACCGCCAATCGCCAGCGTGTTACGGCCAAAGGTGGTTCTGTTCAGCAGGAAGCCAAAAATAATCAGACAGCCCACCGTCAGCCAGATAGGTGCTGGCAGACCGAGCCAGTTTGCATAGCCGAGGGTGAAGAAGCGCTCGTCTTCAATCCCTACCGCTTTACCGTCAGAGATGATATAGGCCAGCCCGCGTACAATCTGCATGGTGGCGAGGGTGGTGATCAGGGCGTTGATTTTCAGCCGCGCAATCACGAAGCCGTTGACCAGCCCGCTCAGCACACCGAGCAGCAACCCGGCCGCCACGCCAATCCACAGGCTTTCGGTCATATTAATGACCACCGCCGTGGTGACCCCGGCACAGGCGATGACCGAGGCCACCGACAGGTCGAAGTCGCCGGACGCCAGACAGAACAGCATCCCGCAGGCGACCATCCCGGACATCGAGATAGCCAGGCCCAGCCCCTTCATATTAATGAAGGTGGCAAAGTTAGGTACAAAGATGGCGCAGCCGAGGAACAGCACGGCGAAGACCACCAGCATGCCGTATTGATCCCAGATCCGCCCAAAGCTGAAGGCCGTTTTCGGCGCTCTGGTTGTAGTGACAGAGGACATCTTATTCTCCTTGCTCAGGCGACAGCCTGGCTGACTTTAGGCATGGCGAGGCTTAACGCCTGTTGTTCATTCGCCTGTTCATGAAGCAATTCACCGGCAATGGCTCCTTCACGCATCACCACGATGCGGTCGGCCACACCCAGCACTTCCGGCAGATCGCTGGAGGCGAAGAGCACCGCCACGCCACGTTTTGCCAGTGCGTAAATCACGTTATAAATTTCGTGCTTTGCCCCCACGTCGATACCGCGGGTCGGTTCATCCAGCAGGATCACCTTCATCTCTTCCGACAGCCAGCGACCCAGGATTGCCTTCTGCTGGTTCCCGCCGGAGAGGTTCATGATCAGCTGCTCAGCGCCCGGCGTTTTGATGTTGAGCGAACGAATGTGGTGATCGGCATTGTTGACCTCCCACGTATCGTTAATCAGACACCCCGCACGGATGGTCTTGCGCCGCGCCGAGATATTGATGTTGTCCCGCACCGAGTGCACCGGGATGATCCCTTCGGCTTTACGGTCTTCCGGGCAGAGCATCATCCCCGCGCGAATGGCGTGCGCCGGTTTTTGAATATTGACCGGTTGCCCGTCGATAAACACCTGGCCGCCGGTAATGCGGGTGCCGCCAAACAGCCCTTTCATCAGCTCGCTGCGCCCTGCCCC
Organism: Leclercia sp. LSNIH3; assembly: GCF_002935105.1. Classification (NCBI taxonomy): domain Bacteria; kingdom Pseudomonadati; phylum Pseudomonadota; class Gammaproteobacteria; order Enterobacterales; family Enterobacteriaceae; genus Leclercia; species Leclercia sp. LSNIH3. Next base: position 4,248,354 of record NZ_CP026387.1, on the reverse strand, counting down.
CACCAGCCCGAACAGACCGACGATTTCACCGCTGCGCACGGTAAGGCTGATAGGCGTGCGTACGCCAGGGGCTTTCACCTCTTCCAGACGCAGCAGCTCGCCACCATACTGACGCGGTTCCCAGTGGTAGATATCGCCCAGCTCGCGGCCTACCATCGCCTGCACCAGCTGGTCGTGGTTGACCTGCTGCATATCGGTGAAGGTGCGAACATAACGGCCATCTTTAAATACGGTAATGGCATCGCTGAGGGCGAAGATCTCTTCCATACGGTGTGACACATACAGAATGATGCGCCCCTCTTTACGCAGCTCGCGGATCACCCGGAACAGGTTTTCGATTTCGCGCGCCGACAGCGAGCTGGTTGGTTCATCAAAGGCAATGACTTTGGCATTACGCGCCAGCGCTTTGGCAATCTCTACCATCTGCCACTGGCCGATGGAGAGGTATTTCAGCGGGGTCTGCGGGTCAATATCCAGCCCGAGATGTTTCAGCTGCAGACCGGCTTCATAGTTGAGCAGCGAACGGTTCACAAACCCGCCCTTATGCGGAAGCTGCCCAAGATAGATGTTTTCCGCCACCGTCATCTCCGGGACCAGGTGCAGTTCCTGGTAGATGATGGCGACGCCCGCGTTCAGCGCGGCGGTGGTGTCGGCAAACGCGACTTCCCGGCCCTGTAGCGCCAGGGTGCCCGTCGTGGGGGCATAGTTACCGCTGAGGATCTTCAGCAGCGTGGATTTTCCGGCGCCGTTCTCCCCCATCAGGGCATGAACCTGACCCGGGTAGCAGTCAAAGCTGATGTCGGTCAGCGCGTTGACACCGGGAAAGGTTTTGCCGATGCCGCGAAATGAGAGATACGGTTCAGACTGTTGCATAACGTCTCCGAGGATCGAGTAGTGAACGTCTGGCCCCCCGCGACTGCCGGGGGGCGCAATCACAGTAAATTACTTACCGCCCAGTCCTTTTTTCTCCAGCTCAGCTTTGAAGTTGTCGCGGGTGATCAGCACCACGTCGGTCACTTCAGTGAATTTCGCTGGCTCTTCGCCTTTGGTCACCCAGTTGTAGAGCATTTCGCTGGATTTGTAGCCGTGTACGTCCGGGCTTGGCAGCAGGGAGCCGTAGAAGCCGGTCGCCTGTGCTTTAGAGAGTTCGCTCACCGCGTCCACGCCGTTGATGCCGATACCGATCACGTCTGCCGCTTTAAAGCCCTGGCCTTCGGTGGCGCGCACGCCGCCGAGCACGGTGTTGTCGTTCATCCCGACCACCAGCCAGTGTTTCACTTCAGAGTGCTGAACCAGCATGGAGTTGGCCGCATCGAAGGCACCCGGGATGTCGTTAGATTTGGTTGGCACTTTGTAGATCTGTTTTTCCGGGAAGCCGGCCGCTTTCAGGGCATCCATCGAGCCGGAGGTACGACGGCGCGCGGTATCGAGCTCATCAGCAGTAATGGCCATCACGGCGGTGTCTTTCACATCCCAGCCGCGTTTTTGCATCTCTTTGTACAGCTCCTGACCCTGGCGCTCACCGATTTTGGTCGCGGCCATCATCACCAGCGGCACGGTATCCATTGGCTTGCCTTTGGCGTTAACGAACTGATCGTCCACCGCGATGACTTTCATGTCATAACCACGCGCTTTCGCCACGATGGCGGAGCCGAGCTTCGGATCGGGCGTACAGATAACAAACCCTTTCGCGCCGCTGGCCGCCAGGCTGTCGATAGCGTTAAGCGTTTTTTCACCGTCCGGCACGGCAATTTTGATCACTTCGAAGCCCAAATCTTTCCCGGCTTTGTCAGCGAATTTCCACTCCGTCTGGAACCACGGCTCTTCCGGCTGTTTCACCAGAAAACCGAGCTTTAAGTTCTCAGCCATAGCGGATTGTGACATAACGGCAGCCAGACCGATGGCCGCCAGCGCTTTAGTAAATTTGTGCATGGTTAACTCCAGCTTTAGCGTTCTAATTTGTAGGGGAAACAACATCTCAATTCTATTTAATCGGACTTAAAACAAGGCATTAGCGCCAACCGTGTTTAAAGCGCATTTGCTTGAGATAGTTTTAGCGGGAAATTAATCATCCATAAGAGAGCGCCATCACACCGCAGAATTACAGTAATTGCGTACATACATTCAGCGAAAAATGACATAAATAGAGCGGGATTTGTCAGACAATTAGAAAGAGGGAAAGCAGATTAGTCCATAAGATCAGCTAAGATATCCTTGTGAGCCGGGCGCAGGCGCGCCCGACCATATTACCAGGGATAGTAGATGTGTTCGGCGTGGTCGCGAACCGGTGCGTCATCGCCCAACAGCCGCGCCGAGAGGGTCAGCGCAAAGTCGAAGGCATGGCCCAGACCTTTGCCGCTGATGAGGTTGCCATCTTCCACCACCGGGGCATCGACATACACGCCATCCTGGATCGGCTGCCAAAGATCGCCCGAACAGACGTAGCGACGGCCTTTGAGTAAGCCGTTCCCGCCCAGCACGCGCGCAGCGGCAGAACAGATGGGCGCGATGATCTTGCCCGCTTCGTCATGCGCGGCGACAAAACGCAGCACTTCCGCGCTGGCCGCCAGGTTGACGCTGCCCTGCGGGCCGCCCGGTAATACCACGGCGTCGTAGTACGTCTCGATTTTGTCGCTCAGGGTATGGTCTGCGACCATCGGGATATTGTGGTAGCTCACCACCGCACGCGAATCGGCGCAGGCCAGGGTTTCGACATGAATATTGAGACGGCGCAGGATATCGATAGTGATGATCGCTTCTGCCTCTTCAAATCCGGGTGCCAACAGCACCGCCACGTTTGCCATAAAGAACTCCATGAGATAAAAGATAAAACAATGTTTCATTTTCACAGAGTGGAGGACGGCAAACTCCCTGCGGGATCACAAATCGCACTATTTTGGGCAAAAATGATCCGGCGCAAGTTTCGTCGGGTGTAAAAATTGATTAATTATAAGAATTATCTTTATTCCATCTGGCAGGAATAATTATCCATTATCTTGCTATGCGCATATATCATCGCAACGCTAAAAAACATGAAATACTCCCCTTCATCAAAACGCTTTAATTTTATACAAAAACATGTATAACATAGGGTTAGCTATTGCTTACCTTCGCTTCGGTCACGCCAGATGCTTCATTTCTTTTACTTTCTCGTGGTGAGTAAGCTTTAGTAAGAATATATTCATAAGGATTTTCTTATAAACAGTTCGCTGTTATTATTATTTTTACCCGATGCCTGCAATGAATATGGGCTCACAAACAGGGAAAACAGAATGCTTTTATTCTGTAGTGAACTATCGTTAATGATGATTATTTTTTAGGTTGCATAAACGAAGAAAAGGGAATGGATATGGCTATCTCGGACATGATTAACAAGCTCAACACGCAAATGAACCTTGAGTTCCAGGCGTCAAATCTCTCTTTGCACCTCAGCGAGTGGTGCTCAGAACATCAGCTAACCGGTTCCGCGACCTTTCTGCGCACCCAGGCACAGAGCAACGTCACCCAGATGATGCGCGTTTTCGATTTTCTGAAAGCGTCTGGCGCCATGCCGGTACTTAAGCCGGTGGAGATGACTGATGAAGACTGTAACTGCCTGGAAGCGGTTTTCCAGCGCTCGCTTGAGGAGTATGAACAACGCTGCCTGACGCTGAATCAATTAACGGATGAAGCGCGTAAAATGCAGGACATCTCCACGCTCAACTTCCTGCACGATATTGAAAAAGAACAGCAGCACGATGGGGTATTACTGAAAACCGTTCTGGATGAAATTCGCCAGGCGCATCGCACCGGTTTGGGTCTGGAACAGACCGATCGTCACCTGCTCAACATCGTTCACTCTCAGCACCACTGATCCTCTGCTTTACGTCACTTACCCGGCCTGTGCCGGGTAATGTTGTTACAGGCTTGTAACCAACTCCTTGCTTTTATTAATCTTTAACAAATCCGATCTGGCTCCCACCCAATAACCCTACTCCGTGTAATGATTTGCAAAAATTTCATTTTCACAGACGAGGGATACGCATGATTACCGTTGAATTTATTGTCATTATTGTGTGCCTGTTAATCGGCACCCGGTTCGGGGGGATGGGACTGGGCCTGATCAGCGGCATCGGCCTGTTTATTCTCACTTTTGTCTTTGGGCTCCAGCCCGGTAAACCCCCGGTGGACGTCATGCTGACGATCCTTGCCGTCATTGGCTGCGCCGCCACGCTCCAGAGCGCCGGGGGACTGAACGTGATGATGCAGCTTGCCGAACGGCTGCTGCGGCGACATCCGCAACATATCACCCTGCTCGCCCCTTTCACCACCTGGATGCTGACCTTTCTGTGCGGCACAGGCCATGTGGTCTATACCATGTTCCCCATCATTGCCGATATTGCGCTGAAAAAAGGCATCCGCCCCGAGCGCCCGATGGCAGTGGCCTCCATTGCTTCGCAGATGGCCATCACCGCCTCTCCGGTGTCGGTTGCCGTCGTCTCTCTGGTGTCAATTCTTGCTGCGCAACACGGCGTCGGTCAGGCGTTTGGCATTTTGCAGATCCTCGCGATTTCAGTCCCGGCCTCGCTGGCGGGCGTAGCCATTGCCGCCCTCTGGAGTTTACGCCGCGGCAAGGATCTGGCCGACGATGAGGCGTTTCAGGCCAGGCTAAAAGATCCTGAACAGCGGAAATTCATTTATGGCAGCACCGACACCTTAATGAATCAGCGTTTCCCGAAGCAGGCCTACTGGTCAACCTGGATCTTCTTCGCCGGGATTGCCGTGGTGGTACTGCTGGGTGCCCTGCCCGAGCTGCGTCCGGCCTTTGAGGTGAAAGGCAAGCTGACGGCGCTGTCGATGAACCTGGTGATCCAGATGATGATGCTGATCGCCGGGGCCGTGATGTTAATGGTGTGCAAAGTGAATGCCGCCGCGATTTCAAACGGCGCGGTGTTTAAGGCCGGGATGGTGGCGATTTTCTCGGTGTTTGGCGTGGCATGGATGAGCGATACCTTTTTCCAGGCGCATCTGGATGAACTGAAGATGGCCCTCGAGGGCGTGGTGAAAAGCCATCCCTGGACCTACGCTATCGTGCTGTTCCTGGTCTCGAAACTGGTTAATAGCCAGGCGGCAGCGTTGACGGCGGTCGCGCCGATGGGGTTAATGCTGGGGGTTGATCCGAAGATGCTGATTGCCTTCTTCCCGGCGTCGTATGGCTATTTTGTTCTGCCGACCTACCCCAGCGACCTCGCCTGCATTGGCTTTGACCGCTCGGGCACCACGCGCATTGGCAGGTTTATCATCAACCACAGCTTTATTATGCCCGGTCTTATCGGAGTAAGCTGTGCCTGTGCGGTGAGCTATTTGCTGGTGCAAACCTTCATGTAACCTGCATTCCGGGCGACCCTGGGTCGCCCGTTCACATTATTCTCACAAAACCATTTCTAAATTCAAAACGTCGGTTTATTTTAGTGAGACTCGCCCTGCGGCGTGAACTTCAGTTCAATCAGCGCAATGGCTTTCTGGATGGCGCGTAGCGTGACAGGGTCGGCTGACGCGGGATTGCTGGCGAAATCGATATTTTTGAGCTGGCTTGACATCTTCTCGCGCACCTCAGCCGGGGCGAGGATTTCAATCACATCAAGGATTTGTTTGATAACCAGCTGACACGCAACAACGTCAGAGATCAGTTCCTGGTCGGCACTCAGGTTTTGAGACATAGGCTTCTCCTGTTTGAAAGGCCGCCATAGTAGCAAAACGCCCGCCCTGATGCGGCCTGCAGGCATAAAAAAACCTGCCGAAGCAGGTTTTTTTATCAGAACATCGCGCCTGGCGGTACGTCCTTGAAGGTCTTGCAGTAGGATTCGAACATGCTTTTCAGGATTTTGCGCAATTTCATTGTTTTACTCCGGCTCTTTGTTATGCAGGTGTTATCGTTGATGTGCCTATAATATGACCGCCATCACAAAAATCAATGATTTTGTGATATTCATCACGGCAGTTTATTTAAAATAAAACAACGTTCCTGTTAAAAATAAAATCAAATCAGGCAATTAGCAGCGTGCTTGTTCCTGTAAATTTTTAAAAAAATTTTGAAGTGGCAGAGGAAAAATGACCGAAAACATCTCCGGTAAAGCGGCCAGCGGGATCTCCCCCGCTGCGCTGTTAGTCGCGGGCGCGTTCTTTATGGAGTTTCTCGATGGCACGGTGATCGCCACCGCGCTGCCCGATATGGCGAAAAGCTTTGGCGTGCAGGCGGTGGATCTCAATATCGGGATTAGCGCATATCTCATCACCCTGGCGGTGTTGATCCCGGCCAGCGGCTGGATCGCCGACCGGTTTGGCGCGCGCAAAGTCTTTACCCTGGCGCTGGCGATATTCACCCTCGCCTCGGTGCTGTGCGGCCTCGCCACCAGCGTCGATCAGTTCGTCGCCATGCGCGTGTTGCAGGGAATGGGGGGCGCGCTGATGGTGCCGGTTGGCCGACTGGCGGTGCTACGCACCACCCCGAAGCATCTGCTGATCACTGCCATCGCCACTTTGACCTGGCCCGCGCTGGTGGCTCCCATTATCGGCCCGCCGCTGGGCGGGTTTATCACCAGCTATGCCAACTGGCGCTGGATCTTCTTTATTAACGTGCCGCTGGGGCTGATTGCCATCGTGCTGGCGCTGCGCATTATCCCCGATATCAGTGAAGAGACCCGCCGTCCGTTCGATACCCCGGGCTTTATCGCCACCTCGGTGGCAATGGTCAGCCTGGTTTGTGCCATGGAGATGATGGGGGCGCAGCAGGTGAATACCACGCTGACCCTTGCTCTGGTGGCGACGGGCGTGGTCACATTGATCTATGCGCTGCGGCATTTCAGGCGCGCCCGGTGGCCGATGATCCGCCTCGATGCCCTCCAGGTGCCCACCTTTCGCGTGACCATGTACGGCGGCTCGCTGTTTCGCGCCTCAATCAGCGCCGTCCCTTTTTTGCTGCCGCTGCTGTTCCAGGTGGGATTCGGCATGGATGCGTTCCACTCCGGTTTGCTGGTGCTGGCGGTGTTTGTTGGCAACCTGACCATTAAACCGGCGACCACCCCTCTGCTGCGTGGGCTGGGGTTTAAAAAACTGCTGCTGATCAACGGCGCGCTGAACGTGCTGGCTCTGCTGGCCTGTGCGTTCCTGACGCCGCAGACCCCGGTGTGGGTCATTATGCTGGTGCTCTATCTGGGCGGCGTGTTTCGTTCCATACAGTTTACCGCCATCAGCACCCTCGCCTTTGCCGACGTCCCTTCCCCGCAGATGAGCTATGCCAACACTCTATTCTCTACTGCCACCCAGCTGGCAGTGGGGCTGGGGATCACCCTTGGTGCTATCGGGATCCGTATTGGCGAACTGTGCAGCGAGATGCTGGGGCTGGAAGCGCTACCGGGGATCAGTTTCCGGCTGGCCTTTGTGGCGATTGCGCTGGTCTGTCTGCTGGGGATGTTCGATACCCTGCGGCTGGTGAAAGATGCCGGCAGTGCGGTATCCAGCAAACGGGCATAAAAAAAGCCAGCGTAAGCTGGCTTTTCCTGGCGTTGGCAACTTAGCCAATAATACCGCGGACAAAGGCTTCGATCTCTTTATCCTGGCAGTTCTCGAAGAAGCACTGCTGGAAACGCTGGCCGGTTACTGCCGTTTTGACCAGCTCTGGATCGATAGCGCGCAGGGTATCGAGATAGTTCTCTTTAACAACCGCGGCTTTCACTTGATTCAGAATACCGGCGTTGCGAACCTGAGGCTCTTTACGCTCTGGCGGATAACCTTCGCCGTTACGGCCAGTGAAGGCTTTTTCAAAGATGAAGCGAACGTTCAGCTCTGCGCCCCAGCCGAAGCCTTTGGCGAATGGCAGGGACAGCGCGTTACCGTTGTTGATCTGGGCGAACAGGAAGGCATCCGCTGGATCGATGCAGTAGCCACACACCACGCCCGGGTGGATGTTCAGGGACATCAGCGCGCCCTGGCCTGTGCCGCAACCGGTCACAACGAAATCAACCGCTTTCGAGTTCAGCAGAATGCTCGCCATGATCCCCAGATGGATGTAGGTCAGGTGGTGATCGTTTTCGTCGCTCATCCCAACGTTGTAGACCGGGAAACCTTTCTCTTCAGCAACGGCGTTCAATTCCTTGAGGATGATGGCGTTTTTTGGCGCCTGGCTGTTTTCCATCATCAATGCAATTTTCATTCTTCGTCTCCTGAATGCGATGCGGGGCACCCCGCTGTGAATAGCTTACCTGTCCAACCTTACTACTAAGCAAACACACTTTCAAATTAAGTGAAAAATAGTTTCAAAAAACAAAGATGCGCTCACAATTTTGTGCTCAGAAGCGTTTTAACCACCGACCGATGGGCGGATGGCATAGAATTGAAAGAGCCGGGGGTCGTGGCAAAGAGAAGGGGCAGAACAGGCGTTTAATCCTGGCATTGCGGCACACGTCTGGCGGTAGTATAGATTATTTCAACGCATTCAGAGTGTTCTATGAAGAGATTATGCACTGGCGGCCTGCTCCTGTTGCTGGCGGGCTGTAGCGTTACCCGGCAAGCAGAGGTCAGCAGCGTCGATGTCACCTCAGGCGTCGTCATGCTCAATTACGATCAGGCCATGTTGCAGAACGCCCGCTATGACGATTACGTCACCAGCGGCACGGCGACCCGTGAATGCCAGGCGATGGGATACAGCACGGCCATGGCTTACGGCCAGCCAGTCAAAACCTGTAGCCTCAGCAGCGGCTCGCTGTGCCTTAATGAAACCATGACCATTCAATATCAGTGTCATGGCTATGCCCCCCGGCCCATCGTTACCACCTATTATTAATTCCGTTGCCAGCGATCCCGCTGGCAATAATATGTTTAAACACGAAACAGAATAATTCTCATTAATAATGTTGAATTACCCGCAATGCGTTTTATTCCCATTCGTATTGTGATTAATTAAATAATAATTTTACTTTTTGCAAATATATAAATAACAAATTATAGTGTCGCTCTCGTTGGCCAGTGAATAATAAAACGGAGCTACACCATGCTTAAAACCGAAATGATCGACAAGCTCAATGAGCAAATGAATCTGGAACTTTATTCCTCCCTGCTCTATCAACAGATGAGCGCCTGGTGTAGCTATCACAGTTTTGAAGGCGCAGCGGCATTTATGCGCCGTCACGCGCAGGAAGAGATGACCCACATGCAGCGTCTCTTTGATTATCTTACCGATACCGGCAGCCTGCCGCGCATTACCCCGGTGGCATCGCCCTTTGCAGAGTACGCATCGCTGGACGAATTGTTCCGCGCCACCTACGAGCACGAGCAGCTGATCACCCAGAAAATTAACGAACTGGTTCATGCGGCCATGACCAGCCAGGATTACGGCACCTTTAATTTCCTGCAATGGTATGTGGCAGAACAGCACGAAGAAGAGAAGCTGTTTAAATCTGTTCTCGATAAATTGTCGCTGGCCGGGAAATCAGGTGAAGGGTTGTACTTTATTGATAAAGAGCTGTCTACGCTCGATGCACAAAATTAATATCATAGCGGCGCCTTCTGGCGCCGCGTTATTGTTAATGGCGACAAATTTTACTTTCGTGCGTTGAAAACCCTGCCGCTGACGGAATAAATTTCCCGCGTGCGGCCAGAAATGCCACCAGCTCTGCCGCCGTCATGTCCGACGCCGAACAGGTGTGAAAACGCGCCGCCTCACCAAACCGCGCGGTGATGGCCGCCACCAGACTCTCTTCGGTGTACTCTTCACCGGAATCAATCATCATCGTCAGCACGTCGTGCCCGTGAATGGATGTCATAAAGCCTCCAGAATAAAAGGCGCAGCCTACCCCTTTGCTCCCCTGCCCGCCTTGCGCTGGCGCAGGTTTACATGCAGCCCGCACAGCTGGTGCAGCGCCAGTCCTGTTTATTGACTGCCTGATAAAACTGGCGATAGCTGTCGGTTTCCAGCGGGATAGCGTGATCGAAAAAGAGATCGGTCAGCCAGTCGACGTTGTCGATAATCCAGTCGTCTTCCGGTAAGCCCTGGGCAAAGGTTTCATCCTCGGGATCAATAATCGAGTAAATCGCCCAGGTCCCCATATCCTTTTCCTGCCGCGCCTCCGGCAAGGTTACGGCCTGCCCCTGCCAGGTGATGATCCAGTGTCCATGACACAATAAATTGCCTGAGCGACTCCATGTTGCACAAAAGGGGTTTTCGCCGGTCATCGCCAACTCACTTTTTTTGATTATTTATAAGAAACGTTTACGTTACGCCTGATTATCGAACGAAAACATTGCCCTTATGTAGTAGGCGAATACCCCCACTTTCATGGGCATACGACCAGGCCATCGCTGCTTCTGATTTCCGTAAAGATGGATTTACAGCTGTTGTAACGCCGGTTTGACGACGCTGCATTTTTCCCTTACGCTGCGCGGCAGATTTTGTCGCGATAGTGCAAGGCCGTAGAGGAAAACGTGAAGAACAGAACGCTGGGAAGTATTTTTATCGTCGCCGGAACGACGATTGGCGCAGGAATGCTGGCGATGCCGCTGGCCGCAGCGGGCGTCGGGTTTGGCGTGACGCTGGTATTGTTAGGCGTGCTCTGGGCGCTGATGTGTTACACCGCCCTGCTGCTGCTTGAAGTGTATCAGCACGTTCCCGCCGATACCGGGCTGGGAACTTTGGCCGGGCGCTATCTGGGCCGCTTCGGCCAGTGGATTACCGGATTCAGCATGATGTTCCTGATGTATGCCCTGACTGCGGCCTATATCAGCGGCGCGGGCGAGCTTATCGCCTCCAGCATTAACGACTGGTTTAACGCGGATATTTCACCGACCACCGGGGTGATCTTCTTTACCCTGATCGGCGGGGGCGTGATATGCGTGGGCACCTCACTGGTGGATCTGTTCAACCGTTTCCTGTTCTCGGCAAAAATCCTCTTCCTGGTGGTGATGCTGGTGCTGCTGGCGCCGCACATTCATAAGGTCAACTTACTGACCCTGCCGCTGGAGAAAGGGCTGGCGCTGTCGGCTATTCCGGTCATTTTTACCTCGTTTGGCTTCCACGGTAGCGTGCCGAGTATTGTCAGCTATATGAATGGCAACGTGCGCAAGCTGCGCTGGATCTTCATCACCGGCAGCGCCATCCCGCTGGTGGCGTACATCTTCTGGCAGATGGTGACCCTGGGCAGCATCAACTCGTCCACCTTTATGGGGATGCTGGCCAGCCATACCGGTCTGAACGGACTGTTGCAGGCCCTGCGGGAAGTGGTTGCCTCGCCGCATGTGGAGCTGGCGGTGCATCTGTTTGCGGATCTTGCTCTGGCGACGTCGTTCCTTGGCGTGGCGCTGGGCCTGTTTGATTACCTTGCCGACCTGTTCCAGCGCAGCCGCACTGTTAGCGGGCGTTTACAGACCGGGGCGATCACCTTCCTGCCGCCGCTGGCTTTCGCTCTGTTCTATCCGCGCGGGTTTGTGATGGCGCTAGGGTATGCGGGTGTGGCGCTGGCGGTGCTGGCGCTGCTGCTGCCGTCGCTGCTGGTCTGGCAGAGCCGTAAGCACCATGCCACCGGCGACTACCGGGTACCTGGCGGCAAACCGGCGCTGTGCCTGGTCTTCGCCTGCGGGGTAGCGATAATTCTGGTGCAGTTCGGGATTGCGGCGGGGCTGCTGCCGGAAGTGGGATAATAAACGCAGTAATGCCGGGTGGCGCTGTGCTTACCCGGCCTATCGCAGGTCCGTGCAAGCGCAGCGCCGCCAGGTATGATTAATGCAGACAGCAGTTCTTGAATTTTTTACCGCTGCCGCACGGGCACGGATCGTTACGACCGACTTTGGTACCGTTGATCACCGGCTGCTGGGTGACAGTCGCTTGCGGGTTGGCAATCCAGTAGTTATAGAGGCGCAATGCCGCCGGACGAATATTCTCAATGCTCTGCTGGAACTCCTCTTCGCTGAAGGTATCCAGGCGCTCAAAGTTCTCTTCAGAACCGTGCAGGGCAATAAGATCCAGATCGGCACGCAGCGATTCCGGCAGGGATGACCAGTCGGTCAAGGCCACGCCGCGCATATAGCCGAAGCACCACTCTTCCACCACGGTATAGGTTTCACCGTCGACGTCGTTCATGCCGAACATCGGTTCAAACTGATCCGGGTAATCGCTCAGGCGCTCGGCGATATCGTTCAGATGCTTGAAGCAGAGATCGATAAAGCGGTTCATCTCGCGATCGTTCTTCCAGCGCGGAATGTTTTTCTCGCCGCCCCAGACCGCCACCAGCCAGCGATCCGGCTCCACCACCACCGGGCCGGACAGCACCGCGGTCATCATTCCGTCGAGTTCGGAGACGTCCATAATGGACTCGCCGTCATGACCGTAGGTCATTAAGGTCTCTTCCAGCCATTCCATTTCGGTTTCGTTTAACGGGCCTTCGGTCATGGGTAAATCTCCTGCAGAATAGAATTGCGTGCAGGGTAACACAGAAACCCCGCTAAACGGTGCCCTTCCCCTGCTTATCCCCGGCGCTTTATTGGTGCAAATCTGTCCAAATCGTGACCGCTGCACAACTTATGTGCTTTGTTGTTAATGAGATGTGATCCCCGCTGTAATTTCATTGCATGGTGCCGGGTGGCTTAAAACGGCGCTCTATACTGAAAATTGTCGAAACACAGGCAATACGCTGCCGTTCTGGCAACCATTTTGCTTACTGTTGTACTGAGGATCATCATCCTCAGGCAATCTCGCCTGTTTCTGCGGTATGTCGTCCGTTTTGTGTAATACGTTTTGGATTGGGTACGCCTCCGGCGTTCGACTACACAGGGTTCGTGCAAAAAACCACTCAGAAAAGGTACATAATAATGTCGCTGAAATTGATCAGAAGTCCTCTCTCTCTTGTGCTGGCAGGGTGTCTGGTGACGGCGTTTTCCGCCCAGGCTGATATCGTGATTGGCGTGGCGGGCCCCTTCACCGGGCCGAACGCAACCTACGGGGATCAATACTGGCACGGCGCGACGCAGGCCGCGGAAGACATTAACGCCGCGGGCGGCATTAATGGCGAGAAGATCAAACTGGTGCAGGGCGATGACGCCTGTGAACCGAAACAGGCCGTCTCGGTCGCGAACCGTCTGGTTGACCAGGATAAGGTCAAAGCCGTGGTCGGCCACTTCTGCTCCTCCTCTACCATGCCGGCCTCCGAAGTCTATAACGACGCGGGCGTACTGGCGATCACCCCCGGCTCCACCAACCCGCAGATCACCGAGCGCGGCATGAGCGATATGTTCCGCATGTGCGGTCGCGATGACCAGCAGGGTCAGGTCGCCAGCGATTTCATTATTGATAAGCTGAAAGCCAAACGGGTGGTGATCATTCACGATAAAGACACCTACGGCCAAGGGCTGGCCGATGCCACCAAAGCCGCCCTGGCGAAACGCGGCGTGAAGGATGTGATGTACGAAGGCCTGTCGCGTGGGGAGAAAGACTTTAACGCGCTCGTGACCAAAATCGGTGCCCAGAAGCCGGACGTGGTCTTCTTCGGCGGCTGTCACCCCGAAGCCGGCCCGCTGGTGCGCCAGATGCGTGAGCAGGGCGTGCAGGCGAAATTCTTCTCCGGGGACTGCATCGTCAACGAAGAGATGGTCACTGCCGCCGGGGGTGCGCAATACACCAACGGCATCTATATGACCTTCGGTAAAGACCCTCGCCTGATCCCGGAAGGCAAAGCGGTCATCGACAAATTCCGCGCCAGTAAATTTGAGCCGGAAGGCTACACCCTCTACGCCTACGCCTCCATTCAGGCCATTGCTGCGGCATTTAAAGGCGCGGGCGGTGCCGATCCGGCTAAGGCCAGCGAATGGCTGAAAGCCAATGCGGTGGATACCGTTATGGGCAAAAAATCCTGGGACAATAAAGGCGACCTGAAAGTCTCTGACTACGTGGTGTATGAGTGGGACGACAAGGGTAAATATAAGGAAGTGCAGTAACGGGACGGAATCACGCTCAACGTCGGTATGGCGACATACCGACGCACTAAAACCAGCGGGCCGCGCCAGCGGCCTAAAACACGAGCGCGCGATGATGGAAACTTTCTTTCTGCAGCAGTTAATAAATGGCTTAACGCTGGGGTCGGTCTACGGATTGATAGCCATCGGCTATACCATGGTTTACGGCATTATCGGCATGATTAACTTCGCCCACGGCGAAGTGTATATGATCTCCGCCTATCTCTGCGCTATCGGCCTGGCGCTCCTCTCCTTCTTCGGGCTGGAATCTTTTCCGCTGCTGATCCTCGGCACGCTGGTCTTCACCATCGTGGTGACGGGGGTGTACGGCTGGACCATCGAGCGCATCGCCTATAAACCGCTGCGTAACTCCACGCGCCTGGCACCGCTGATCTCAGCCATCGGCATGTCGCTGATCCTGCAAAATTACGCCCAAATCAGTCAGGGGCCGCGCCAGCAGGGCGTGCCTACCATGCTCGACGGCGTGCTGCGATTCCATATTGGTGAAGGCTTTGTTCAGATCACCTACACCAAAGTCTTTATCCTGATCGCCTCGTTCACCGGGATGCTGTTGCTCACCTGGATCATCAGCAATACCCGACTTGGACGGATGTGCCGCGCCGTGCAGCAGGATCGCAAAATGGCGTCGATTCTGGGGATTAATACCGACCGGATCATCTCCCTGGTGTTCGTGATTGGCGCGGCGATGGCCGGGCTGGCAGGGGTGCTGATCACCATGAACTACGGCACTTTCGATTTTTACGCCGGGTTTATCATCGGGATTAAAGCCTTCACCGCCGCCGTCCTCGGGGGGATCGGCTCCCTGCCCGGCGCGATGCTGGGCGGCCTGATCCTCGGTATCGCCGAGGCGCAATTCTCCGGCATGGTGAACTCCGACTACAAAGATGTGTTCTCCTTTGGCTTGCTGGTGGTGATCCTGATTTTCCGTCCGCAGGGACTGCTTGGCCGCCCTGTCGTGGCCAAGGTGTGAGGAAAAAAGATGACTGCACAAATCGTTTCACACACCGTTTCCCAGGACGGTTTTTCGCTTAAACGCTGCCTTCTCGACGCCATTTTTGCAGGCATGGTGGCGTTGATCATTTTTGGTCCGGTGGCAGGCGTGGTCCTGGATGGCTACAGCTTTAACTTCGAAGGGCGTCGGCTGGCGTGGATCATCGCCACGGTGATGACGGGGCGTTTTTTACTGAGCGCCTTTTTATCTACCGCCCCGGGCCGCCGCGTGATGGCCCGCTTCGACAACGATAACGCGGGGGTTTACGTCCGTCCGCCGGAATACAAAAGTCGGATGCGCTGGATCCTGCCGCTGATTATCACCCTGGCAATCTGTTTTCCGTTCGTCGCCACCAAGTACGTGCTGACGGTGGCGATCCTCGGCCTGATCTACGTCCTGCTCGGCCTCGGGCTGAACATTGTGGTCGGGCTTGCGGGGCTGCTGGACCTCGGCTATGTCGCCTTTTACGCCATCGGTGCCTACGGCCTGGCGCTGGGGTATCAATATCTGGGGCTTGGCTTCTGGACCATGCTGCCGCTGGCGGCGCTGATGGCCGCCGCGGCCGGGGCGGTGCTTGGCTTCCCGGTGCTGCGCATGCACGGTGACTATCTGGCGATTGTGACCCTCGGCTTCGGGGAGATCATTCGCCTGGTGCTGAACAACTGGCTGACCTTTACCGGCGGGCCGAACGGTATCTCCGCCCCGCCGCCGACGTTTTTCGGGCTGGAATTTGGGCGGCGAGCCAAAGAGGGCGGCGTGCCGTTCCACGAGTTCTTCAACCTGACCTTTAACCCGAATCTGAAGTTCATCTTCATCTATGTCGTTCTGCTGCTGGTGGTGCTGCTGGTGCTGTACATCAAGCACCGTCTGACGCGGATGCCAATTGGCCGCGCCTGGGAGGCGCTGCGCGAGGACGAAATCGCCTGTCGCTCCATGGGCCTCAACCATGTGCTGGTCAAGCTGTCGGCCTTTACCCTCGGGGCCTCGACCGCGGGGATTGCCGGGGTGTTCTTCGCCACCTATCAGGGGTTTGTTAACCCCACCTCCTTTACCTTCTTTGAGTCGGCCCTGATCCTCGCCATTGTGGTGTTAGGCGGGATGGGGTCTACCCTCGGGGTAGTGCTGGCGGCCTTTGTGCTCACTGTCACACCCGAACTGCTGCGCACCTTCGCAGAGTACCGGGTACTGCTGTTTGGCGTCTTAATGGTGGTGATGATGATCTGGCGACCGCGCGGGCTGATCCGCATCAACCGCAGCGGCTTTGCGGTACGCAAAGGAGTGGCGCCATGAACGGGACCATCTTAAGCGTTGAACATCTGATGATGCATTTTGGCGGCATCAGGGCGTTAAACGACGTTAATCTCGAGGTGCAGCGCGGCTCTATCACCGCCCTTATCGGGCCGAACGGCGCGGGAAAAACCACGGTATTCAACTGCCTGACCGGATTTTATAAAGCCTCCGGGGGCAATATTCTGTTCAACACCCGGAGTAAAACCACCAACGTCATCCAGATCCTCGGGCAGAAATTCCAGCCGGGGGACTGGATCAACCCGGCGCAGTTTGGCCAGCGTTTGTTCTACAAGATGTTTGGTGGCACCCATCTGGTCAACCGCGCCGGGCTGGCCCGCACCTTCCAGAACATTCGCCTGTTTCGTGAGATGTCGGTGGTGGAGAATTTACTCGTAGCACAGCACATGCGGGTGAACCGCAACCTGCTGGCGGGCGTGCTTAACACCCCTGCTTACCGGCGGGCAGAAAGCGATGCGCTCGACCGGGCCTTTTACTGGCTGGAGGTGGTGGATCTGGTGGATTGCGCCAACCGCCTGGCGGGTGAGATGTCTTACGGCCAGCAGCGTCGGCTCGAAATCGCCCGGGCCATGTGTACCGGGCCGGAGATGATCTGTCTTGACGAACCGGCCGCCGGGCTTAACCCGGTAGAAACCCACACGCTGAGTAACATCATCCGTTTCCTGCGCGACCATCACGACATTACCGTCCTGCTGATCGAACACGATATGGGGATGGTGATGGAGATATCGGATCACATCATCGTGCTCGACCACGGGGATGTGATTGCCCAGGGTAAACCGGCGGAGATCCAGCACGATGAAAAAGTCATTGCCGCCTATCTGGGCACCGATGAGAGCGAGGTCACTGTATGAGTGAGGCAATGCTGGAGTTTCGTCAGGTGGATGTCTATTACGGCGTGATCCAGGCGCTGAAGCAGGTGTCATTGCAGGTGAACCCCGGTGAAACCGTGGCGCTGATCGGCGCTAACGGGGCGGGGAAATCGACCCTGCTGATGTCGATTTTCGGCCAGCCGCGGGTGCGCAACGGCCAAATCCTGTTTTGCGGCGAAGACATTAGCCATAAATCGACCCACTACGTCGCCTCGGGCGGCATTGCCCAGGCCCCGGAAGGACGGCGTATCTTTCCTGATATGACCGTGGAAGAGAACCTGCTTATGGGCACGATCCCCATCGGCAACCAGTATGCCGCAGAGGATCTGCACAGCATGTTTGACCTCTTTCCCCGCCTGAAAGAGCGGCGCAAACAGCGGGCGATGACCATGTCCGGCGGCGAGCAACAGATGTTGGCCATCGCCCGGGCCTTGATGAGTCGGCCCAAACTGTTGCTGCTGGATGAGCCGAGCCTGGGATTAGCGCCCATTGTGGTGAAGCAGATCTTCCAGACCCTGCGCGAGCTGGCGCGCAACGGGATGACGATTTTCCTCGTGGAGCAGAACGCGCACCATGCGCTGAAGCTTTCCGATCGCGGGTATGTGATGGTCAATGGTCAGATCCGCCTGAGCGGCAGCGGCGAGGAGCTGCTTGGCAATCAGGAGGTCAGAAAAGCCTATCTGGGGGGCGTGTAGCCGGGCGCTTCCCGCCAGTCAGGAGACCCTGACTGGCGTTACGGGTGAAGATCGTCAGGAAGCTGGGCGTAATTCACCTTTTCGAGCTTAAAGTTCATCACCCAGGGGGCAGCCGCCGCCTGTTCCGAGACAAAGGGGTATGTTGGGTTAAGCTCTTTGGTCTTGATCCCGGTCCAGACGGAGAAGAAATCGAGGAAATCATTGGCAGACCGTCGGGCTTTGATCAGGCGATGCGCTTTGTCGTCGCTCGACATGATCATAAAGGGCACCTGATAGTTTTGCTGGAAGGCATCGCCATGGGCCATATATTGTCCCCCGGTCAGACGGGCTTTATAGGTCAGGCCATGGTCAGAAAAATAGACCATCGAAAAGCTGTCGCCGGTGTTCCTGAGCTGCTGATAGAGCTGTTTTAACAGGCTATCGGTCTGGGTCATGCTGTAGATGTAGCAGGAGGTCTCTTTCGATTGCACAAACTCGACGTATTTCCCCTGGGTGCGCTCACAGGCCTGCGGGTGTGACCCCATCAGATGCAGGACGATCAGCCGCGGTTCGGTACGCGGGGCCGACAAGACCTGCTCCGTCATCTGCAGCAGGGCTTCATCCCGCGGGTTATTTTCATCTTCGTAATACCCTTTACGCAAAAACTGGACGTCATCGGCGCGCTTCGCAACGCTGGCGATGGCGGTATCGTTTTCACCAATTTGCCCCTGATTGGAGAACCACCAGGTGTGGAACCCGGCGCGCTTCGCCAGGGTAACGAAGTTATTCTGATATTCCGGGCGATCCCCGCTCACCCGGCTAAGGGAGAGGCCCAGCGAGGTTTGGGTGGACGCGCTGGAGGAGACAAAATCTGTAAACAGCGTGCCATTAACGGCGCTGGCGAAAGGCGTATTGTTCCACTGCCCGCCAAAGGCCCCTAAGGCGTCCCGCCGCGCGCTTTCACCGATCACCACCACGTAGTTGTGATAGCGGGGCTTCACCCCCAGCACGGTCCAGCTGTCCTTCATTTTAGCCAACTCCAGCATGTGGGCCTTCTCCTGGACCACCTCCTGGTTATTGATCACCACGTCCTTCACGAAGCGGAACACCGGATAGCCCACGTCCAGCAGCGTGAAGCTGTTCCAGTGAACCAGGTTTTTCACCGGAGTCATAAAGAAACAGGCCACGCTGAAGGCCAGACAGAGTATGTCGAGACGGCGCCAGGGCTGTTTTGGCCCAATTTTGCGTCTCAGCGCCACCCCGCCTAACGCCAGAATGACCAGAGAAACCAGATAGCTGTGCCACGGGAATATCGTCAGGATCTCGACAGATTCCTTGAAGTTGGTGGAGTGTAGCGCCAGCAGGGTATTGAAATTCGGTGCGCCATAGGCCTGCTGAAAGGGGAAGTAGATGGCCGCCAGCAGGCTGCAGAGAAAAATAAACCCTTTTTGCACCCGGGGGGCAAAGCGCCAGAGGACATACAATACGCAGCTGAATGCCACCGAATAGAGCAGGCTAAATGAATATCCAAACGAGTAATTAATCAGCACCGACTGAAGGAAATAAAATGCCACCCATGGATTAAGGGTAATATCGCGGATCCAGAGGGTATATTTACTCGCGGTTATATTCATATTTATCATAATCCACAATAAGCCGCAGCAAAATGCGGACACCAGGGATCAACAAACCGCCGGGAAAGGCGATACAGGGATAAAAAGAGAACGTTACAGGGTGGAACTTATCAAAAGATAGGGCGCGCAGGCGGGAAAATCAACGTTTTGTCATGTAATATTGATTAAACTGAAGCAATATCATAATAATTTATTAATAATTTTGTGGTAGCGCGTCTTTCCCACACGGTGAGAGAGACGCGACGCCAGAAATAATAATTAAGCCATCATGCTTTATTATTATTTTTACGGTTTTTCGATACGGTTCACTGTTGCCGAATAGCCCGTTTTAGCCACCGCCTGTAATAACGTCTCGGTCGGGAAACCTTCCGGGACAATAACGTCGGTTTGTCGTGTCTTTAACGACGCTTTTGCTTTAACCACCCCTTCCGTTTCACGCAGAGCCTGGTTAACCGAAATCACGCACAGCGAGCAGGTCATGCCCTGTACATCCAGCACCACTTTTTCATTCGCGGCCTGCGCGCATAGCGGCAGTAACAGGCTCGCGGTTATCAGCAGTCGTTTCATTCCATCACCTCAAAATACCAGGCCACCACCGTGGGGTAGAACAGCACCAGCAACAGTACCGGCAGTGAGAGCCAGAACAGCAAACGCATGTGCCCCAGCGTCATCCGCCCGGTACACCACGGGCGCGTTGAAAAATAGAGCCGCCAGAACACCCGCAGCATCAGCCCTGACGAGAGCAGGATCATCGGCACCCGCAGGAATTCAAGCTGGCTCAGCCCGGCAAAACCGGCAGCCGAGATACCAAACAGCAGATAGAGCAGCGGCCCGACGCAGCACAGCCCGGCGGTGACGGCCGCTGCGGCCGCCGTCAGCAGGGTCAGCCCCGCCCCTTTAGCGTTGTTCTGTTGAGACATAGTGGTAAGTGAACACCTTTGGATCGTAAAAATTGAGCGGGTCGCCGTCCACTTCGGCATACGGGTAGCCAAAATTATTCACCGCCCCCTGCTCCGTCGCCGGGTATAGCTCAAAATCGCGCCCGTAGTTGAAGCCCACCCAGTTCATCTCCCAGTTGCCAAACAGGTAGGTATTCACCGCCTGTACATCGGGATCCTGATGAGCTTTTTTCTCTGCCAGACGCATTTTGGTGACGTCGGCCGGATCGCACGGCAGCCAGCCGTAGCCCGCCAGATAGAACTCTGCCCGGCAGTGTTGCCCGCCGCTGACGTCAGACACACCTGCGCTGTCGGCCTTGCCGAAGGCGCTGGCGGAGTAATGCTCCAGTTTGTTGGCGCGGCCCAGACGAATACCGAACAGTTCCCGTGCCGGGATGCCGCTGGCTCGCGCCAGGGCGACAAACACCGAGCTGATATCGGTGCATTTGCCGCTGAGCTTGCCGCTTTGCAGAATGGTCGCCACATCGCCGGTGCCACAGCCGATCACGTCGTTATCGCGCTCCATATGGCTGCTCACCCACTCGTAGATCAGGCGCGCTTTCTTCAGCGGATCGGTTTCACCCGCAGTGATTTTTTGCGCCGTTTCGCGCACCAGGCCATCAACCGGGGTGTGCGTTGTCGGCAGCAGGTACGGTTTGACGGCCAGAGGATAGACAATCTGCTCCGGTGCCTGCCAGTTTTTCAGATCATCATGTTTCAGCGGCTCCCAGTCTGCCGTTTCGATCTCCAGATCGAGCTGCAGCAGCAGATCGCCGTCGGATTTCGGCCAGGTCGCGAACAGCGTTTTTGCCCCGTAGGCGTTGTTGGTGGTGATGTACGCCTGCTGGTAGTTACCGCTGAACGACAGGCCCGTCATCTGCTGAAAAGCCGTATCTTCCGGTAACGGGATCCAGAGCTTGACCACGCCGCTGGAGCCTTGCGGCGGCGCCAGTTTATAGGTTTGCGACAGGACAAAACGACGGCGCATCACCGGTGCGGCGAGCGGAGCGCTGTTTTGTACCGTCTGGCTGGCGACGGCCGGGCCGACGATACCTGCGGCAGAAAGAAGAACGCTGGTTTTAAGAAATTGGCGACGCTGCATGACTATCTGTCCCTTGAAAATGAGTTGGGCGACGGCAAGGGCCGACACCACAGAAGAGTGTCACAGCAGACAGGGACTGACGCGGATAGATGGCGTTTATTCATCAATAACAGACCTGTTAACTGTGAATGAAAGAGTTAGCGCCGTTATTAGGCGGCATTCTGGCAGGGTTGTACAGGCATGAGGGCAAAAAATCCAGAATAACCGCAACATTTGCAGGGCTGGGCTGTCAGGGTTGGCTAAAGCGTGTGCAACCTGCCCGCACCCCAGCCCTCTCTCTCAAGGGAGCAGGGTCGTGGATGCCGTTTATTTTATTCACCGCCGTATAATTGTGATAACAATCTCAAAATAGAGTATTGGCATAATAGTCCATGCCAAGAGCCGGTAGTTCCATAACATTATAAATATGAAAACCCTACTGTTTACTCATTAAGGAAAGAATATAAAAAAATATATACTCCCCTTGCACGCTCAGGGTTTTCTGGCATGAGGGAATGATTATTCTCACCTAATATTAAAAATGTTTACCGCTATCTCAAAACAACACATCCACCCTTCCCTTTAATTTTTTGTCACCCTACAGAGGTATGAGATGAGTAAAACAGGCTTAACAAAATTATTCTCCGCGAGTTTGCTCGGGCTGATGATTTTCTCCACCGCTGCGATGGCGAAAGAAATTGAAGTGGTCAATATTTCAAAGATCGATGGCATGCCCTGGTTTAATCGCATGGGTGAAGGCGTGACTAAAGCGGGCAGCGATCTCGGCATTAAGGCCTCTCAGGTTGGGCCGTCCAGTACCGATGCGCCGCAGCAGGTTAAAATCATTGAGGACTTAATTGCGAAAAAAGTTTCCGCGATCGGTATCGTCCCCAATGACGCCGATGTTCTCGAGCCGGTATTTAAAAAGGCGCGTGAGGCGGGCATCGTGGTATTAACCAATGAATCACCGGGACAACCCAGCGCCAACTGGGACGTGGAAATCATCGATAACCAGAAATTTGCCGCCGATAACGTCGAAGAGATGGCGAAAGCGATGGGCGGTAAAGGCGGGTATGTCATTTATGTCGGCAGCCTGACCGTGCCGCAGCATAACCTGTGGGCTGATTTATTCGTGAAATACCAGAAAGAGCACTATCCGGAGATGCACGAAGTGACCAACCGGATGCCGGTAGCCGAGAATATCGACGACGCCCGCCGCACCACCATTGACCTGATGAAAGCCCAT
This sequence comes from Leclercia sp. LSNIH3, assembly GCF_002935105.1. NCBI lineage: Bacteria > Pseudomonadati > Pseudomonadota > Gammaproteobacteria > Enterobacterales > Enterobacteriaceae > Leclercia > Leclercia sp. LSNIH3. The sequence continues at coordinate 4,225,612 of NZ_CP026387.1, read as the reverse complement.
CCAGACATGAAAGGGATTGTCTCATTTGGTTCTCAGGGGCCTATCGGCGCGGGCCGCGCGGTCAAAGAGAAACGGGCGAAAGGCAAAGTGTTTGTCTACGGCATGATGATCCCATCCCAGGCTGCCTCGCTGATTAAAAGCGGCGATATCGCTATGGGCATCACCTACGATCCGGCCTCGGCGGGTTATGCCATCACGGCCATTGCCGACAAGGTTCTGAAAGGGGAAGAGATCGCTCAGGGTCTGGAGATCCCAAGCCTCGGTAAAGCTGACGTAGATACCGAAAAACGGATCATCAAATTCCACAAAGTTTTGCGCGTGACGAAAGAGAATATCGATAGCCTGTATTAATCCGTTCACCCTGCATGCCCCTGTTGCGTACATCACACCAGGGGCATGTTGTCTCAGCCCCTGAGAGGTAGTCATGGAGCCGTTTATTTCACTGGGTAAGATCAGCAAAACGTTTTACGGTGTGAAAGCCCTGGATAACATCAGCCTGACGCTGTTTCCCGGGGAAGTTCACTGTCTGGCCGGGCAGAACGGCTGCGGTAAATCGACGCTGATTAAAATCATCTCCGGTGTCTATAAACCCGATCCCGGATTTGAGATCACCATTGCGGGGAAGCCCTACTCCCACCTTTCGCCCATCGACTCCGTTAAAGCCGGGGTTCAGGTTATTTATCAGGATCTCTCCTTATTCCCCAATTTAACCGTCGCGGAAAATATCGGTATCCACCAGCACCACCATAATCTGCTGGTCAACAAGCGGGAGATTCGCCGCATCGCAGAGCTGACGGTGAAAAGTATTGAGGCCAGACTGGATCTGGATGCAACCGTTGAATCCCTGCCCATCGCCCAGCGTCAGATTGTCGCCATCTGCCGGGCGCTGGCGCAGGAAGCAAAGCTCATCATTATGGATGAGCCAACCGCCTCGCTGACCATGCAGGAGGTCAAGGGACTACTGCGGGTTATCGGCGATCTGAAAAAAAGAAATATCTGCGTCGTTTTTGTCAGCCACCGACTGGATGAAGTGCTGGAGATCTCCGACCGTATCAGCGTACTCAAAAACGGTAACCTGATCGGCACTTACCCCGCCAGCGAGATTACGAATAAAAAACTCGCGTTCCTGATGACCGGCAAAGAGTTCTCTTATGCTGTCCTGCCGCCGATTGAGAAAATTGGCGAGGTGGCACTCAGGGTAAAAAACCTGACTAAAAAGCAGCAATATAAGGACATCTCTTTTCAAATCCATCAGGGGGAGATCCTGGCCATTACCGGACTGCTGGGTGCCGGACGCACGGAGCTATGCCTGAGCCTGTTCGGGCTGACCAAACCTGATTCCGGCGAGATATTACTTGAGGGCAAGGCGGTTCAGTTCGCCAGCAACCGGGACGCTATAAAAGCCGGGATAGGCTATGTCTCTGAAGATCGGATGAGCACTGGGCTGGTGATGGATCAGTCGATTAACGACAATATCATCTCTACCGTGCTGCGGCGGCTGAAAACGCCCTTTCGGCTGCTGGACACGGCAAAATCGGACCGCGTCGTCACGGAGCTGGTCGAGCAGCTCAGCATAAAAATTGGCAGCGTGAATCTGCCCGTCAATACCCTGTCCGGCGGCAATGCCCAGCGCGTGGCAATTGCCAAATGGCTGGCCATCAATCCTAAAGTGCTGATCCTCGACTCTCCTACCGTCGGCGTCGATATCGCCAATAAGGCGGGGATCTACCAGATCATCTCTGCCCTGTCACGCAAAGGGATCGCTGTGCTGATGATCACCGATGAGATCGACGAGGCGTTCTTTAACAGCCATCGAATTTTAGTGATGCGCAAGGGCGAGATTGTCGCGGAGATCCTCCCGGAAAAGACCACAGAAGCCGCGCTGGCGGAGGTGGTCAATGGTTAATAAAATCGGGCTGAAAACCCATGAGCTGTTCCTCGGGCTGACCATCATTGTGATTGGCGGCTATCTGTCGTTTGCCAGCGCCGATTTTATGACCCTCGGCAATATCTACGACCTGATCAACAACTACGCCATGTTAACTATCCTGGCCTGCGGCCTGTTTATCGTGCTGATCTCCGGGGGGATCGATATCTCGTTCCCGGCCATGACCATCATCTCCCAGTACGTTATGGTCACCCTGATTCAGGGCACCAGCGGCAATTTTGCCCTGGCGTTTGCGCTCTCCGGCGGGCTGGGTTTATTGCTCGGATTGGTCAATGCCACGCTGGTTAACCGGCTAAAAGTCCCCTCTATCATCATTACCATTTCAACTCTGAATATTTTTTACGGGCTGCTGCTCTACCTGACCAAAGGGGTCTGGCTGTATAGCTATCCAGAGTGGTTTGAACAGGGGGTGATGCTGTTTAGCTTCACGGCCGCGGATGGTTATGACTATGGTTTGAGCCTGCCGATCATCACCCTGCTGGTGGTCGTTACGTTAACCGGTTTTATCATGAACAAAACCAGCATTGGCCGCATGATTTACGCCATGGGCGGTAACCGCGAAGCGGCCTCCCGCATGGGATTCGGCATTTTTAAAATGCAGCTGTTTGTCTATGGTTATATGGGTCTGATGTCCGGTGTGGCCGGCGTGGTTCAGTCTGCAACCGTATTAACCGTCGCCCCCGACTCCCTGCTGGGTTATGAGCTAACGGTGCTTGCGGCGGTCGTATTAGGCGGAACCAGTATTGTCGGCGGGCGCGGCACCTTACTGGGCACTCTGCTGGGGGTCATCTTACTGGCCATGATACAAAATGGTCTCAATCTGTTAGGGATCTCCTCTTACTGGCATACGGTCGTTACCGGCGTGGTGATCGTCACCAGCATCAGTATGACGGCATGGAGTCAACGCAAAGGTCAGGGAGCATTAGCATGAACGCCAGAAAAACCCAGGATCGTGTTGAGATTTACCTGAGTCTGTTAATCGCCGTCGTCGTGATCGCGTTTAGCTTTCTCATCCCCTCTGTTTTTTGGTCTTCAGCCAACTTCCAGTCCATTGCCTCGCAGATGCCCATCCTCGGCGTGCTGGCGCTGGCCATGGCGGTCACCATTCTCACCGGCGGGATCAACCTGTCGATCATCGCCACCATGAACGCCTGCGGGCTGGTGATGGCCTGGGTTGCCACGCACTATCCTCCAGGCATCAGCACCATGCTGCTGGTGCTGGCCGCCGGGTTAGCCATGGCCATCGTGATAGGGTCGGTCATTGGATTTTTGATTGCCGTGGTGCGGGTCTCCCCCATTTTAGCCACGCTCGGGATCATGACACTGCTGAAGGGGATTAATATTCTGATCTCCAAAGGCTCGTCGATCTCCAACTTCCCGGACACCATTCTGGTGATTAACAGCACCAATATCCTCGGCGTCCCCCTGCCGTTACTGGTGTTTCTGGCGGTGGTGGCGGTGCTGTGGGTGATCCTCGAAAAATCGGCCTTCGGGCGCACCATTTACCTGATTGGCTCTAACGAACAGGCGACCCACTACTCCGGCATCAACACCCGTAGGACTCTTATCTGGGTCTATATTCTCTCATCGGTATTATGCGTGATTGCCGCGCTGCTGATGATGTCCAAGCTGAACTCCGCCAAAGCCTCTTATGGGGAATCTTATCTGCTGGTGTCGATTCTGGCGGCGGTGCTGGGTGGGGTAAACCCGGACGGCGGCTTTGGTAAAGTCTTTGGTATGGTGATGGCGCTGATACTTTTGCAGATGCTGGAGAGTGGTCTAAATATTCTCGGGGTGAGCAGTTATATCACCATGGCGTTGTGGGGCGGTCTGTTGCTGGCGTTTATTTTCCTCAAAGGGGCTAATCTCTCCCACCTGTTCAACAGATCCTGATGGTCAGCGGAGGCAGTCAGATGGCGTTAAACCTTTTTTCCAACCTTTCCCTGGCGGGTGTACGCCTGGATGCTGAAATCGTTGATCAGTTGCTCAGTGGGCCGGGGATTAAAATTGAGCGTATTCTCTCCACCGGCCAGGCCAGCCCGCCGGGGTTCTGGTACTGCCAGGTGGAAAACGAATGGGTGGTAGTGCTGCGTGGCTCGGCGGGGGTGAAATTCGAAGCGGAAGATGAAGTCCGGGTACTGCATGCGGGGGATGCGGTGAATATTCCCGCGCAATGCCGGCATCGTGTGGAGTGGACGGATCCTGAAGAGCCGACGGTGTGGCTGGCGGTGTTTTATGGTGACGCAAATAACGAGAGGAATGACGGGAAGGACAGCCCTTAGCGAAAAACCAGGCAGTAACACGTCATGAATTTCAGGCACAAAAAAACCACCTTTCGGTGGTTTCACGACACTGCTTATTGCTTTGATTATTCTTTGCTTTCCCATGGTAGCCGGAGTGGGACTTGAACCCACACAGCGCGAACGCCGAGGGATTTTAAATCCCTTGTGTCTACCGATTCCACCATCCGGCCTCGGGAAGAAAGTGGAGGCGCGTTCCGGAGTCGAACCGGACTAGACGGATTTGCAATCCGCTACATAACCGCTTTGCTAACGCGCCTTAAATCTTTTGTCTTTCGACTGACACCCGCTAGTGCGACTGTCTTAAATTTGGAGCGGGAAACGAGACTCGAACTCGCGACCCCGACCTTGGCAAGGTCGTGCTCTACCAACTGAGCTATTCCCGCAATCATCAAGCCATTGTGCTAATCACTTGATTTTGCTATCGACTAACGAACCGTGCCGTCGTTCGATGCGTTGCATTCTACTTACCTGACGCTTTGAGTCAACGTTATTTTTCTTAACTCAGGATCGTTTGCTGAAAATTACGGCGAAACGATCACTGATCAAGCAAATCGCCGCGAGCCGCGTTCAAATATTGCAACATTGACCAGAGCGTCAGCACTGCAGCAACCATAAACAGGCCAATACCGGCCCACTCTACCCACTCGTTCGGACGCCACAGCATCCACACCAGCGCGGCCATCTGCGCGGTGGTTTTTACCTTGCCAATCCAGGAGACCGCCACGCTGCTGCGTTTACCCAGTTCGGCCATCCACTCACGCAGGGCGGAAATAATAATTTCACGGGCGATCATGGTGGCGGCCGGCAGTGTCACCCACCAGCTGTGGTAGTGTTCCACCACCAGCACCATGGCGATAGCGACCATTACCTTGTCTGCTACCGGATCGAGGAAAGCGCCAAAACGGGTGCTCTGGTTCCAGCGACGCGCCAGATAACCGTCAAACCAGTCGGTCACAGCCGCAACAAAAAAGATCAGCGCACACGCGAAAGGTGCCCAGACGAAGGGCAAGTAAAACGCCAACACAAAGAAAGGGATAAGGACGACGCGGAAAAGCGTTAACAACGTAGGGATGTTTAATCGCATAGTGACGGTAACTGTTTGTTGTCAGTAATTATTAGCCCTATGTTGCTACAGAGCCTTCAATGTTTCAACGAGTAGTAGATCTTTTCTGCCAGCCCTTGCGAAATACCTGGCACTTTTGCAATTTCCTCCACGCTGGCGTTGAGGAGTCCTTGCAAACCGCCCATGTATTTCAGCAGCATCTGGCGACGTTTTGGCCCGACCCCTTCGATCGTTTCCAGCGAACTGGTATTTTTAACTTTTGCCCGTTTTTTACGATGGCCGCTGATAGCGTGATCGTGCGATTCGTCGCGAATATGCTGAATCACATGCAGCGCGGGTGAATCGGGCGGCAGGCTAAAGCCTTCCCCTTCTGGCTCAAGGAATAGCGTCTCCAGCCCGGCTTTACGATCGGTACCTTTCGCTACACCCAACAACAGAGGATGGTGCTTATCCCAGGGAACGTCCAGTTCGGCAAATACCGCTTTTGCCTGGCCGAGCTGCCCTTTGCCGCCGTCAATGACAATAACGTCAGGGATTTTACTCTCTTCGATAGCTTTACCGTAGCGACGGCGTAAGACCTGGTTCATGGCGGCGTAATCATCGCCGGGGGTGATGTCGGTGATGTTGTAGCGGCGATATTCCGCACGCAGCGGCCCGTTGGCATCAAAGACCACGCAGGAGGCAACGGTCTGTTCCCCCATCGTGTGGCTGATGTCGAAACACTCCATCCGCTTCACTTCAGGCAGTTGCAGCGTCGTCGCCAGCGCGGCAAGGCGCTGATGAATGGTCGACTGCTGCGACAGTTTAGTACTCAGGGCCGTCGCCGCGTTGGTGCGCGCCAGCTTCAGGTAACGGGCACGATCGCCGCGCGGTTTGGTCTGAACGTTCACCCGACGCCCCGCCAGCTCCGACAGCGAATCGGCCAGCAACGTTTTATCGCTCAGATTAAAATCGAGCAATATTTCCGATGGCAGGGTTCGCATCTGGCTACCCTGCAGATAGAACTGGCCGACAAATGTCTCCACCACTTCCCCCAACTCGGTGCCGCCCGGCACTTTTGGGAAGTAACTGCGGCTGCCGAGCACCTTGCCCTGGCGGATAAACAGCACATGCACGCAGGCCATGCCCGCATCAAACGACACGCCAATCACGTCCAGGTCATCGCCATTATTGGAAACAAACTGTTTTTCCGTCACCCGACGTACGGCCTGGATCTGATCGCGGATCCGCGCCGCCTCTTCGAAGTTCAGCGCCTGGCTGGCCTTCTCCATGCGGGCAATCAGCTGGGTCAGGACCTGATCGTCTTTACCTGCGAGGAACAGGCGCACATATTCCACCTGCTGCGCATACTCCTCTTCGCTGACCAGCCCTTCTACGCAGGGGCCAAGACAGCGACCAATTTGGTACTGTAGACAAGGACGGGAGCGGTTGCGATAGACGCTATTTTCGCACTGGCGAATCGGGAAGATCTTTTGCAGCAGGGCCAGCGTTTCCCGCACGGCATAGCCGTTAGGGAACGGACCGAAATACTCGCCTTTTGCATGCTTAGCACCACGGTGCGTCGCCAGACGCGGGTGAGCATCGCTGCTGAGAAAAATAAACGGATAGGATTTGTCATCGCGCAGCAGCACGTTGTAACGCGGCTGATACAGCTTGATGTAGTTATGCTCCAGCAACAGCGCTTCGGTCTCTGTGTGGGTCACAGTGACATCGATCTGCTGGATCTGGGCGACCAGCGCCTCTGTTTTGCGGGAAGCAAGATTGCTGCGGAAATAGCTCGAAAGTCGCTTTTTGAGATCTTTCGCTTTTCCGACATAGATAACCGTACCGCCAGCGTCATACATCCGGTAGACGCCAGGCTGGCTGGTAACGGTTTTCAGGAAAGCACTGGATTCAAACACATCACTCACTGACTAATTAGGGTCTCGGCATTGCACAGACCATGACGGATGGCCAGGTGAGTGAGTTCAACGTCGCCATGGATGTTCAGTTTACTGAACATACGGTAGCGGTAGCTGTTCACCGTTTTAGGGCTGAGATTAAGCTGCTCAGAGATCTCATTCACCTTCTGGCCTTTGGTAATCATCAGCATAATCTGCAATTCGCGCTCAGACAAACTCGCAAACGGTGATTCGGTCTTTTCTGGCTCAATCTGGCTGAGTGCCATCTGCTGCGCAATATCGGAAGCGATATAACGCTGCCCGGCATACACGGAGCGGATCGCATTGACCATCTCCTGGGGAGCCGCGCCTTTGCTTAAATAGCCGGCAGCACCCGCCTGCATGACTTTTGCAGGAAGAGGATTTTCCGTGTGCACGGTCAGCATGATCACTTTGGTATCAACCCAGGTACGCGCAATTTTACGCGTTGCTTCCAGGCCACCAATACCAGGCATGTTCATGTCCATCAGAACAACATCAGCGGTATTCGACCGGCACCATTTTACGGCGTCTTCACCGCAGCAGGCCTCACCAGCAACTTTAATACCTTTAATATCTTCAAGAATGCGTCGTATCCCTGCGCGCACCAGTTCGTGGTCATCAACAAGAAGGACGTTGATCAAAGGAAATTCTCCAGAATAGGGATAACGGCAACAGACAGTTATTTCGGTATATATTAACGGTTTTTATCCGAAACTGAAAACGCTAAAAAAGGCATACCGTCGATATTGTTCCTTTTTTGGAAATTAACTTGTACATCAACTGGAAACAGCCTCCTTGCGGAATGCTCCCTGGCCGCTTTCTCTGGCCGAATGTTTTCAAAAACATACAAATCTTAAGCGCTGCATTAATGCTATTAAAATACACCTTATAATTTTGTAACAATAATTAACCTCTTTTCTACTCCGGTTAAACAATTAACCTGTACTAAAGCCTTAGAAAACTCAGCGTTAATGGCCTGTTCATTTGAATAAACAAAACGGGAAAGTACAAAAAACAAGCACTGCGTTTTTCCTGACGGCTTGTGATATACTCCGCCGCCATAACTTTGGCCTATGCGCAAAAGCGCTGTTTTTATCATGAGGAAAATAAATGAGCACACCTGATTTTGCCACTGCGGAGAATAATCAAGAACTGGCACAGGAAGTCTCCTGTTTGAAATCCCTGCTGACCCTGATGCTACAGGCGATGGGCCAGGCAGATGCCGGTCGTGTGATCCTTAAGATGGAACGCCAGATTGCGCAGATGGAAGACCAGGCTCAGGCCGACGTGTTTTCCAGCACCGTTAAGCAGATCAAACAAGCTTACCGTCAATAAAACAAAAACGGCTGAACGCAGTGCCTTCAGCCGTTTAATCGCCTGCAACGCAGAACAGAAGTGTAGTCAGATAATCCCCGTCGCTGCGGCATAGCACGCGATCTGCGTCTTGTTCGGCGCATTGAATTTCTTCTGCATATTTTTCTGATGTTTCAGTACCGGGTCAATGACAAAATAATTTTCTGCGTGATACTGCGCCATCCACTGTTGCGGATAGGTTGAATGCACCGAGACTTTAGGCCGCGTGAAAGGCACCGGATGACGAACGCAGAGTGAAAAGAAATCGTATCCCAGATTCTGTGTTTGTCGTTGTAGTTCGGGATAAACTTCATCGGCAGAAGTCATCCCCTGAAAACGGAGGAAGCATTCCCGTCGCCATGTGAAAAAATCTAAATCCTTCATACTGACTGAATTAAGCCCCTGTAAAAGATAATCATTATTATGAAATCTTAAACTAACACATAAATCTTATTTATATGTATAAAATATCGACCCAACGATAATTATCTACACATTTTATGCACTTAGAGCGGTTATGACGAGATAAAATCAGGGGGGCATTCATATGAAGGGTGAATATATTGCTCCGGCGATTATTACCGGAGCAATTAAGAACAAATATGCTACTGCATCAGAAATTTTTCGAGGAATTGCCGGGTCCGGGGCTGCTGAGGATCGGCAAACAACGATTTAGCCGGCCCCTGCTCAACGATGCGTCCCTGATCCATGAAAATAGCCCTGTCTGCGACATCGCGGGCAAAACTCATCTCATGGGTAACGATCACCAGCGTGCGCTTTTCCTGGGCCAGCTGACGAATGGTATTCAGCACCTCCCCCACCAGCTCGGGATCCAGCGCAGACGTCGGTTCATCAAACAGAATCACGTCAGGACGCATGGCCAGCGCGCGGGCAATGGCCACACGCTGCTGCTGCCCACCGGAAAGACGACGCGGATAGCTGCTCTCTTTGCCGGAAAGCCCCACTTTCGCCAACAGTTCACGGGCGCGGGCGGTGGCTTCATCCTTCGGCTCGCCTTTGACAATGACCGGCCCTTCAATAATGTTTTCCAGCACCGTGCGATGGGGAAACAAATTAAAGCTCTGGAAGACGAAGCCGACATGCTGACGCAGACGGCGAATTAACCCTTTTTGCTGACTCAGCGATTTGCCGGTATCAATGGTGATCTCACCCACGCGAATAGTGCCGCCTTCTGGATGCTCCAGCAGATTAATACTGCGCAGCAGCGTGGTTTTACCGGACCCGCTCGGCCCGATGATCGCCACCACTTCGCCTTCCTGCACTTCCAGGTCAATGCCATGCAGCACCGTCTGACCATGAAACTTCTTCACCAGGTTTTTAACGTCGATAGCACTCATTTCGGATCACGCTCCTGGCGGTTAAGCTGATTTTCAAAATAGTTTTGCAGCGCCGACAGTACCGTCGCCATTACCCAGTAGATCAGCGAGGCGGCCAGGTACATGGTGAAGACCTCCAGCGTGCGCGAGGTAATCAGCTGCGCCTGCCGGAACAGTTCCGGCACCTGAATGGTGGCCGCCAGAGAAGTATCTTTCACCAGGCTAATAAAGCTGTTGCTCAGCGGCGGCAGGGCTACGCGTGCGGCCTGAGGCAGGATCGCCCGGCGCAAGGTTTGCCACGGAGTCATACCAATACTGGCTGCGGCCTCCCACTGCCCTTTTTCAATGGAGGAGATCGCCGCGCGCAGGGTTTCCGAGGTATAGGCCGCAGTGTTGAGCGACAGGCCAATCATCGCCGCCGGGATCGGATCAAGTTCGATACCAAACTGCGGCAGACCGTAATAGATCATAAACAGCTGGGCAATGAGCGGCGTGCCGCGAAAAATGGAAATATAACAACGCGCCAGCCAGCGCACCGGCAGCACCGACGACATGCGCATCAACGCCAGAATAAAGCCCAGCAGCAGGCCAAAGAACATCCCGCCGATACTCAGTTGCAGCGTAAACACCGCACCTTTCAGCAGGTATGGCAGCGAATCAATCACCAGTTGAATACTTTCTTGCATTATGATTTTTCTGCCTGTGATTTAAACGTGAGGATGGTAGGCAAAGAGAGCGGGCGCCCCGCCAGTATGAACAAACAGAATCGGCCCTTCGTCCTTGAAACGCTTCTGGCTGATACCGTCGATGAGGCCAGCCATCGCTTTGCCGGTATAGACCGGATCCAGCAGGATCCCTTCCAGACGCGCCAGCAGCTTGACGGCTTCCGTACCTTCATCATTCGGCGTGCCGTAGCCCGGCGCGAAATAGTCATCCCACAAGATGATATCGGCGCTGGCGCTCACCTCGAGTTGCTGCGCCACCGCCTGCTGCAGCGTGACCACTTTCGGTTTCTGGTCAGCAACGCTGCGCGACACGGTAACACCAATCAGCTCGACGTCCGGCATAAGCTGCTCCAGCCCTACTGCCAGCCCGGCATGGGTGCCTGCGCTACCGGAAGCGACCACCACCGAGGAGATACCCACGGCCCCTTCGCACTGCTGGGCGATCTCCAGCGCGCTTTCGACGTAACCCAGCGCACCCAGCGCGTTCGAGCCACCTACCGGGATCACATAGGGTCGGAAGCCCTGGGCTTCGACACGGGTGGCCAGCTCTTGCAACTGCGCCGTAGGGTCGACCAGCTCATCGCACATTTCGATCTGCACATTAAACAGATCCAGCAGCAGACGGTTGCCGTTGCTGAGGTAGTTTTCTGCCTGGGTGCCAATCGGGTTTTCCAGCAAGGCGATGCAGTGCAGGCCCAGCTTTGCCGCAACGGCGGCGGTCTGGCGCACGTGGTTGGACTGGATCGCCCCTGCGGTAATCAGCGTATCGGCCCCTTCACGCAGGGCATCTGCCGCGAGGAACTCCAGCTTGCGCAGTTTGTTGCCGCCCATCGCCATGGGCGTCACGTCATCACGTTTGATAAGGATGTCGCGCCCGAGGTAGTCCGATAAGCGCGGCAAATACTCCAGTGGCGTCGGCGCGCCAATAAATTCGAGGCGCGGAAAACGCGTTAGATTCTGTAATGACATGAAACCTCCGTAACCCTGTCTAAGTCAGTCTTTTTTTATTATGCACGTTGCTGGCGAGGAAATAAAAAAGGCGCTTTGATAAGCGCCTTTTTTTGCATTCAACTGCTTACTTTGTGACGTCTGCCCCGAACCATTTCTCGGAGAGCGCCTTCAGGCTGCCATCTTTCTGCATCTCGGCAATGGCCTCGTCGACGGCTTTCACCAGATCGTCGTTGTCTTTGCGGATTGCAACGCCCGCTTCCTGACGGGAGAAGGCATCACCGGCAACCGCCAGGGTGTCTTTGGTCTTCTTCACCAGGTCCAGCGCTGCCAGACGGTCAACCAGAATGGCGTCGATACGGCCTACGCGCAGATCCTGATATTTGGTCGGGTCATCATCATAGGTACGGATGTCCACGCCCTGCACGTTCTGGCGCAGCCACTCTTCGTAGTTAGTCCCCAGACCCACACCGACTTTTTTACCTTTCAGGTCCGCGGCAGATTTAATCGAGCCTTCGTTCCCTTTTTTCACCAGCGCCTGGATACCGGAAACGGTATACGGGGTGGAGAAGTCATATTTTTTCTTACGTTCGTCAGAGATGGTGACCTGGTTAATCACCACATCAATGCGTTTGGAGTCCAGCGAGGCCAGAATACCGTCCCATTTGGTCGGTTTCAGCGAGGCTTTTACGCCGAGGTGTTTCGCCAGCGCTTCGGCAAACTCCACTTCAAACCCGGTCAGTTTGCCGTCATCACCCTGGAAGCTGAACGGAGGATACGTGCCTTCCAGCCCAACCAGCAGCGTGCCGCGCTCTTTCACTTTATTCAACAGACCTTCTGCCGCGAACGTTTTCACGCTCATACCGGCAACCAGCGCAACGGCCATTACACCCATCAGCGCCTGACGACCCAGAAGTGCAAATTTCATACGTACCCCGATATCATTGGAATTTTGAGTGTAGTGTAGGGTGTTTGGCCTTAAGGTCAAACACGACTGCGCTACATGTTATTCATTTTTAATATATATCAGAAGTTGTTTCGCGGTGGACTTTCTGCTTCGGCGTCACCGGCATTTGCGTTTTAAATTGCGCATATTTGCGCAGCGCAATCCGGTAGTTGTTGGTGCTGGTCGCAGGCAGCCATGGCTCAAGTTTTTCATCCAGATAGCCGTTGGTCAGTAACTCAGGGGAAATACGCTGCGTGGTCAAATGCTGGCCCAGGCGACGCAGACGCACAACATATTCGCGCACCGTGCCATGGCTCATCTCTGTTTGCTCAAACAGGAATTGCTTAAAGCCGATGATATCGAAAAAGTCGCTCTGCTCCTTGCAGTGCAGATCGCCACAGAAACGACACAACGCCACCCACTCCTGTTGCTCCAGCTGCCATCCGGCCTCATCCAGCAGCGTATCGAGGCGGGAAATCGCGATTTTATTGACGATTTCGCCGCGACGAACCAGCGTGATGCGATCGAGCAGCTTATGGCAATGGGCGCAATGCGTCTGGCTGTGTTTAAAGTCTTTCAGGTAGCGGCTTAATGGCCGTCTTTTAGATTGCTGCACCGTCATGATAACTCCTGGTTGTCAATACGTTGTGCGGCACTTAACGGGTGATTGGAATCACCTATAACTTACCCAGTTTGGTACGTAAGCGTTTAATGGCCTGGCTGTGCAGCTGGCTTACCCGCGACTCCCCTACTTCCAGTACGGCACCAATCTCTTTGAGATTAAGCTCCTCCTGGTAATAAAGGGTCAGCACCAGCTGCTCGCGTTCCGGTAAAGCTTCAATCGCTTCCATCACGCGCTGGCGAACATTGCCTTCCATTAACTGGTGCAACGGGTTTTCCTGCTGATGATCGTCCGTCACCAGTTCAATGCTATCGCCATGCTCTTCGCGCCACTCGTCATAAGAGAAGAGTTGGCTATTGTTGGTATCGAGCAACATCTGGCGATAGTCAGCCGTAGAAATCCCCAGACGCTCCGAAACTTCGGTTTCCGTCGCGTTGCGTCCAAGTTCTTGCTCCAGCTGCCCCATTGCTTGCGCCACTTCGCGTGCATTGCGTCGAACGCTGCGCGGCACCCAATCCCGGCTGCGCAGTTCGTCGAGCATCGCACCACGAATACGCTGTACTGCGTAAGTCGTAAATGCCGTTCCTTGCAGAGCGTCGTATCGGTCAACTGCGTTCAATAACCCGATACCGCCCGCTTGTAGCAGATCGTCCAGTTCCACACTCGCCGGTAGCCGCACCTGAAGCCGCAATGCTTCATGTCGCACCAGCGGAACATAACGCTGCCACAGCGAGTGTTTATCCATTACACCTTCAGCGGTATAGAGTGAATTCACGATAAACAGCCCTGCGTTAGTTGAGTTATCGGCATGATTATCCGTTTCTGGAGGGGTTTTAATCGTGTGAATAGCGGGGGGAATGGGGGGTTATTTAGAGTGTTGTACACTAAGGGTAACGACATACTGTTAAAAGTAAACAACCCATCCGGCCTGATCGAATATGTTAAATGTTTTAATTTCCCCTGCGGGTACTGAAATTGGCCGTGAAATATGGCTATCATTACGCTTTGAAAAATCAGTCAAAATTTTCTTAGCAGGAGCTGACTATGATAATCACGCAAGATATGTAGATGAACAATACCATATCCTACCGAGCATTGAAGATAGCAATTGGCTAGCCGCTTTACAGGATTTTATTCATATAAATGAAATTCATTTTATTTTTCCTGCTCATGACGATGTTTTACTGACATACACAAAGTATCAATCTGAAATTCCAGCAAAAATCGTCTCATCAAGTGCTGAAACATGTGAGATAACTCGCTATAAGAGCAAAACGTATGCGGCGCTGGCTGATATTATTCCTGTACCTCGCTGCTATAACAATATTAATGACATTGTAGATTGGCCAGTATTTGCCAAGCCTGATAAAGGTCAGGGAGCGCAAGGGGCTATAAAAATTAAAGACAGAAAAGCATTAGAGGTCTGTCTGCTGGACAATGATGGGCTAATCATATCAGAATATCTTCCCGGCAATGAATATACAGTTGATTGTTTTAGCAGTTACGAAGATGGATTACTTTTTTGCCAGGCACGAACTCGTGAGCGCATCCGCGCGGGTATTTCAATGGCATCAATAACCGTTGAGCTGGCAGGCATCAAAGAGATGGCTCAGTCTATCTGTGAGCGCTTGCAGCTCAGAGGTGCGTGGTTTTTTCAAGTTAAAGCGTCAGTTGATGGAACATTAACTTTGTTGGAAGTTGCTCCTCGCATAGCTGGTACGATGGCTGTTAATCGCGTGCGTGGTATTAATTTCCCTATGCTTTCCCTTTATGAACAACAGAACATTCCTGTAAAAATGAGTGTGTTACCTATCACTAATCGTATATCAAGAGCATTGACCAACAGTTATCGTTGTAACATTACTTTTGGTCATGTTTATGTGGATTATGATGACACACTGGTTATTAATGAGAAATTATGCCTTCCTTTAATTCGATTTTTATATCAGTGTATCAATGAAGGTATATCCTGCTATCTCATCAGTCGTCACGCTGGAAATTTAAACTCGGCTCTAAAAAAATGGCGTATTGCTTCTTTATTTGAAAAAATAATCCACCTTACTCACGCAGAATGTAAATCTTCTTATATCACGCATCCTGATGCCATTTTTATTGATGATAGTTTTAAGGAGCGTCAGGAAGTTCAGCTAGCGAAAGGTATTTATACTTTTGATATCAGCATGCTAGATTTACTAATGAAGGATTAATCATGAAAAAAAACCTCATTTTTATTCATCTTGAAAGTCTTAATCAAGCAATATTCAGTCACCGTCAGTGGTTTCCTTGTTTGAACAGCATTACGCCCCATTCCTTACGTCTGAATAATTTCATCTCATCAGCGACCTCTTCCTTCATGGCGGTAAGTGATCTGTTGCACGGTGATGACAACGTGCTCGAACATAACGTGAATTTTGAAGTTGGTCTTTCCGCTCGTCGCAAGAACCCTTCATTGTATGATCAACTAAGCAAAGCGGGTTATTGTACCGCGGGTGTTGGTTTTCCAAAAAACTATGCAAGTTTCGATACAATCTGGAGTGAAACTGATTGCTTTAGCTGGTTTGAGACCCCAACTCAAATGTTAGAAAAGGCCGAAAGCTTAATCAGTCATCACTCTGAACCTTTTGCGTTATATGTATGGAACTTAAGCAGCCATCTTTGTTATCAAGATAGTTATAAAGCATCTGCAGATAATACATTTACTCGCTGGCAACGTGGCTATGAAAGCATGGATAATACTGTTGGAGATATTATTCGTCTGCTTATGAAGCATAAACAGATGGAAAATACAACGATAGTTGTATTTGGTGATCATGGCGATGACTTCTGGAATCATGGTATTAACGGTGGTTTTGCACATGGTATCGAACCTTATACATCTCTTGTTCATACCCCAGCATTTATTTATGACAGTCGCTATAGAGGACGTGACATAAATCATCTTGTTAGCATGGTAGATCTCAGGAGTACCGCGCTTGAACTTATTGGTTTAAGGGCTGATGAACATTCCGATGCAGACAATTACTCTGCATTGAATGCGAAACGAGAATATGCCTATAGCCGGAATCTTTTTGCAGCACAGAAAAGTGAAAGTTCTGGTAATCCTTTAAAAAAAGGGTATGCAATAACATCTGAATTGTTCCATTTAGTCTTTGTAAATAATCAATATAAGATGTATGCATGGCAGGCTGATGGGGCAAATCAGTTTAATCTGTTAGAATACATAAATCATAAAAATGGGAATTTTTCAATTGATTATAGCAAACTCGGAATCGGCAGGGCCGCGGGAGCGCATCCACATGTTCAAAACTTTTTGTATCCTGGATGTGAATCCCTGATTACCTCAGCGTTTGAAAAAATGTCCACACTGCTTCAGAAATATATTTCTAACAAAGAGAGCTTAGTATAAAACAACCCCCATCCGCTGGATGGGGGTTGTTTATCTTACACGTGCAATTTCAATAAGTTCCGTTGTGGAAATAGAAGGCGTTCTCGGCAAATAAAGCACCTCACACCATGGTCGTAACCAATCGAATTTACCCGTCCAGTCATCGCCCATAACTAATAAATCGGCTTTTTTTTCATTTATGTATTCTAATTTTTTTTCTAGCGATTCCTCAACAAAAACTTCGCCAACACATTTCAAAGAAGAAATAATATGAACCCTATCATTCTCTTTATAGATCGGGTAGCGTTGTTTTTTTTAAAATTTAGAGCGTCAGATGAAACCCCTACAATTAAATAATCACCAAGAGCAGAGGCGCGCTGTAAAATATTGACATGTCCAATATGGAAAACATCATAAGTACCAAAGGTAATCACTCTTTTCATGTCAAAACCTAAAAAGTCAAGTCCATAGCTAAATGGGTATTATGCTTAACATCCCATGGTGCCACTTGGCTAATAGTTGTAATAAGCCTATCAACTTCATCAAATGTGAGCGTCGGATATATAGGCAAACATAATACCGAAGATGATATATCTTCTGCAAAAGGCAGCTGACCAGGTTGTGCACTAGGTAGTCCTTTATACATCGGGAATTGTGAAATTAATGGATAAAAATAGCGTCGGCTATATATCTGCTGCTCTTTGAGATGATCATAGAGTTCATCACGTGTAACCCCATGCTCAGACTCTATAAATATAGGCATATATGCATAATTCCACTCAACGCCCGATGGAGCCTTAAGAATTCTTATGCCGGAAATTTTAGACAGCTTTTCAACATAGTAATTATAGATAGCCTTACGTGCGAGTAAGGCTGTGTCAATATGCTTCAGCTGCAGCATGCCGAAAGCTGCTTGTATTTCATTCATTTTGCCATTAATACCCGTTGCAACAACAGTTGTTTCATTAGCGAAACCAAAGTTTTTCAGGTCATCAATGCGTTTTTTCATCTTAGCATCTTTGCAAATAATGGCCCCGCCTTCAATAGTATTAAAGACTTTTGTCGCATGGAAGCTAAGTATTGATAGATCACCATGCTTTAAAATACTCTCTCCATTTTCTTTAACACCAAAAGCGTGTGCAGCATCGTAAATAACTCGCAAATCATACATATCGGCGATTTTTTGAATTTCAGTTACATTGCATGGGATACCATAACAATGTACCGGAAGAATTGCCGTAGTTTCGGGAGTGATTGCCGCTTCTATTTTTTTTGGATCCATATTGCATGTCAATGGATCTATATCGACAAACACTGGCGTAAGCGAATTCCAAAGAATAGTATGAGCCGTCGCAACAAAAGAATAAGGTGTGGTAATGACTTCGCCTCTTATTCTTAATGCCTGAAGCGCAGTTAACAGCGCAATTGTTCCGTTGGAAAAAAGCGAAAGATAAGGCACCCCAAGATACTTCGCTAGCGACTCTTCAAGTTTTTGATGAAAAGGTCCTGCATTTGTTAAATGCTTACTTTGCCATATTTCCTCAAGATAAGGAATAAACTCATCGAGTGGTGGTAATAAAGGGCTTGTCACATAGATATTATCAGACATCTCAGACCTCAACTTTCCACAGTAAAACTTACAGGGGATTTACCTGCACAGTGATTTTGCCATATCGTCCGCAACAGATTTTCAAAAGCAGTCGAAGAGGCCGTCCCATGGATTGCCATGTCGGCGAAACGGTCACGCATGGATAAACGAATAGTATTTAGCTCTTCCTTTTTATCCATCCAAGCAACTGCTTTTTCAAAATACTCTTGCTGACTGTTCACCAAAAATTGTTCTTGCCCAAAAGCTTTCAGTATTTCATTTCCGTGCCGACCGGCCATGGTATTACCACTAATAGTTATTGTTGGAACCCCCATCCAGATTGCATTATTACTGGTTGTTCCTCCGTTGTAGGGGAATGTATCAAGTAGTAAATCAATCTCTTGATGCATCTTCAAATATTCCGCAAAATCTGTTTTTAAACGGAAGATTAATTGATGTGGTTTAACCCCATATAACTCCAATTTTTGCCTCAAACTTTCTGAAACTTCTTCCGACGACATATAGCCAATGATCATTCGTGAGTTTGGCGCAGCAACAAGTATTTTTGCCCATAGTGCAATGACACTGTCGTTTATCTTTTTAGGTCGGTTCAAGCTACCGAAGGTAAACACATCAGAATTTAAAGCCGGTAGTGGATTAATAGCTGGAGATTCCGACGGAGGTTCATATTGGACAGGCATCGGCATATAGATTAATTTTTCACTAAACTGAGCGTCTAACTCCCCCGGTTCTGCCATCCATGTTCCGCAAATGCGGTAATCTATGGCCGTTAATCCAGTCGTTCCGGGATAACCAATCCAGCTAATTGCTAAAGGCGCAGGCTTAAGTGCAAAGGTTAACAGCCGGTTGTAACCAGTATGTCCCGAAAGGTCGATGAGGATATCAATTTCATCCTTGTGGATAATACGAGCTAGTTCGAGTTGGCTCGCCGTTGCCACATCCCGCCAACAGGTAGCGCTGGATTTATAATATTCGCTGACACCATCATACTTTGGTGAAGTATGATAAACATATAATTCATTCCGTTCACGATTTATGTTTGTCCAAAATGGTTTCAAAAAAGATGATACAGGATGGCTGTAGAGATCTCCGGACACAAAACCAATACGTAAATTGCGATTCGGATCTTTGTTAGCAACGTGTGTAAAAGTGACTTGCTGGTTTTTTACCCATTTTTCTACCAACCGCCCATAGACTCGATGTTCTTCATAAAGTTCTTTAGGGGTAATAGAACTCACATGTGACAAACCGAAAAGTAGATGAGTGTAGTAATTCAACTCATCTGGTTTTAATTTAATCGCTTTACGTAGATGCATCACGGCTTCTTCCATACGGAATTGGTCCGCCACTAATACAGCGATATTGCAATGCAACCCACTGTTTTTAGGTATAATACTTAGTGCCTGGTTATAGCAATATTCCGCAGCAGGAAAGGCATTAAAGTCCGTGTACAAACGACCAAGCGCATCCCAGGCCAGGGCGTGATACGGCTGAGCACGCAGTATTGCTTTTGTTATACGCCCCGCCAACCAGGTCTGTTCGAGGTGCCATAACGCAATTACGAGCTCGAAATAAATATCCCAGTTCAGTGGCATCATCCCTAAGGTTCGGTTGATAGCACTAACGGCTTTTATATGTTGATTAGTGAGAATGTAGATTCGCGACAATTCCATCCAGGCGTTTGGGTTTTCGGGCATCTTTTCAACAAGTTTAAGCGCGACGCTAGTGGCTTGCTCGAATTCACCTTTTGAAATCAAGCCGTACAAAAAATCGATATGTTTTTGTCCAACAGGCTTTATATTTTGAGCCGCTAGTTTATGTACGGGTAATAACGATTTTGTACGCGGGATATTATAACCACCTTGTTGTGGTGATGCTGAGAATAGAAGTAACGGCAAAACAGAATCATGCATCGAATGCAGATTCGCACTACAAATTGTCGTCTGATAGTGCTTTCTCCAACTTGTTGCGTCTCCCGTTACTACACCTTTACGGATGAGAGCATCAACTATTTGCGGATCGGCAAATGCCAGACTTTCTTTTTCAAGTACTAACTGTTCCTGCAGCGTCAACTCGACAGGTTCATGCCATAAGTTAAAGCCACCTTTCAGTTGATGAATGGCAGGACCAAAAATAGAAGTCAGCTGCGAATGTGTTGCCGTATTGTAAACTGAAACCTCACGCAGGTAATGCAGGCCTGTTAGCCCTTGCAAGAAAAGTGCGCTCAGTGACTGAAGAACTTTAGCTTCATGCTCAATGATGTCCTCATCGGGTGCGCGTGTGTTAAAAACGATCTGTTCAAAACACATTGACATGGGCCAGGCTTCACCCAGCACATCGAGAATTGAAAGAGTAATAGTGTCATCTGTGCTGATAGATTCGTCACTGGCGCTACGCAGTCGATTGAATATCAGCCCTTTATTATTTTTATCACGACGATAACTGCCTGCCCAATGAAGATCCTTTAAACGGGCAAAATCTGGCAAAGCAACTATATCGTCTCCATCAGCTAATGCAGACAAAAGACTAAACCGTGAAGAACGATAAACGGAAAAATCAAGGTACTGCTGAATGTGTAATTTATCCTGATCCGGATTCACCGTCATGTTTAGCTCGGCTACCTGACCAGCATAGTGTTCCGGGCACTCGGTCCACGGTTGAATATCGCCGACATAATGCAATGCCGCATTACTCAGACTTTCATTAAACTCTACCAGATAATTAGCATTACTCATGCTCTGCAGGTAGCGAAGACTAAACATCTCATCATCCATAGCTTCCGCAGCTACTATCTGATGCTGTAAGGCTTCTCTCGCGGGATGTTTACTCATACCTAAAGAGAGCCAAGTCAGTGCTGCTCTGGCACTGGCAAGGCGAACTTCCTCGCTTTCTGCATTACGAGTATGGTAGGCAATAGCATCCTGAATGACGTGATCCAGACCGGTACCCGGCTGAGTAAGCCACTCTATTGCTATAATGCCATTCTTCGCCAAATGCTCACGGCAAAAAGAGAGCAATGCTTCCCTAGTCTCGTTATCTACATAGGAAAAAATGCCATGGATAATGATGTAATCAAATTCCCCTTCCAGGCCGTTAATCAAGGTCGCGAGATCGGTACAATAAAGGTGGATGTTAATAATCCCTGCTAATGCGCTCTGTTGCCTTCCTTCTTCGATTTTTTCTGGCGAGAGATCTATCCCGGTAATCTGTGCCTGCGGAAAAGCCAACGCATACGGCAGCAGATGAGAGGCATCACTGCAGCCAAGATCGAGAATACGTGCTTGTGATGTTTCCGCGCCTTGAACACCATAAAGCCAGGCACTGGCACGCATATGAGCGGGAGAAAAATAAGAACGCACCGAGGTTGACTTAGGAATACCGGAACCGGGAGTGGCAAAATCAAAACTGTGCGGTAAATCTAAAGAGAACACTGCGCTATCCTTCACTAAAAAAATTATTTTAGTAATGCTACCAGCGCGCTCAACGACTCATTCAAGGAGTAGACACCATTAATAGGGGTAATTCAGCCTATCTTATAACTCCAGGTTTTAGGGCAAAAAAAACCAACCTGAAAGGTTGGTTTTTACCATTGCTAATAACTGAATTATTAACGCAGCAGAGACAGCACGCCCTGTGGAACCTGATTTGCCTGAGACAGTACAGAAGTACCTGCTTGTTGCAGAATCTGTGCACGGCTCATGTTAGAAACTTCGGTCGCGTAGTCAGCATCCTGAATACGAGACTGTGCAGCAGACAGGTTGGTGATGGTGTTGCTCAGGTTAGAGATGGTAGATTCGAAACGGTTTTGAATCGCACCTAAATCCGAACGCTGAGTATCAACTGCTTTAAGAGCATCATCGATTGAAGCCAGAACGTCAGTTGCCAGCACGTCGAAGCCTTTAGCTTTCTCAGCACGAGTTTCGCCGGTAGCCAGACCAGCAGTAGTACCAGTAACGCCTGTGGAATCAAACTTGTTCCAGCTGCTATTGCCCTTGATGCTGATATCGATTTTCTGAGTATCATTAGCACCGACCTGAATAGAGATAGTAGTGGCAGAGCCAGTACTTGCCAAGATTTTGATACCGTTAAACTGGCTCTGGCTAGCAACACGGTTAATTTCGTCCAGACGCTGGTTAACTTCAGACTGGATAGAGTCAATATCTGAACCAGAGTTGGTGCCGTTCTGAGCCTGAACAGACAGTTCACGAATACGCTGCAGGTTGTTGTTGATTTCGTTCAGAGAGCCTTCAGCAGTCTGAGCAATAGAGATACCGTCGTTCGCATTACGGGAAGCCTGAGTCAGGCCTTTGATGTTAGAGGTGAAGCGGTTAGAAATCGCCTGACCCGCTGCATCGTCTTTAGCGCTGTTGATACGCAGGCCGGAGGACAGACGCTCAATAGCAGTGCCCAGTGATGACTGAGATTTGTTCAGGTTGTTCTGAGTAGTCAAGGACAACAGGTTAGTATTGATAACTGCCATAATTTTCTTTCCTTCAAAATTGGGTTTTAGGTCCGGTGCCTAACACTCACAGCGTCTCTCACCGTCAACAAGGTTATCGACGGGTCGCCAAAAGACTTTAGAATCAATTTTTAAAAAATTTCAATGCATTGATAAATAATGATTTTTATTAAATAAATAACCTTTAGCCTTTTTGAATAAATCACTCCTAACGCAAACTCACCCTTATGTTTTCGCTCTTTCAACCAGCGTTTTTCTTCTTAGGGGGATCTTCACTACTTGGAGCAATCCCTCTATATACCCTATTCGGTGGTGGCTTATTCATAGATTATTTTTTTTTCAAGGTCGTAAACTTTTCCCCCAAGACGCCGATAACGAGTTCTGAACTACTTCGTCTTTTAAGGAAAATATGCATGGCAACTATCAGTAATCTCGGGATAGGTTCTGCAGGACTCGGGGATTTATATAATCAGTTAGAAGCGGCTGAAAAGACCAAGCTGACGACCATAACCACCCAGCAATCGACGTATAACGCACAATTGAGTGCTTACGGCAAGCTGCAGAGCGCCATGACAACTCTTCAGACTGCAACAGCAGCATTGGGTAAAACGGCAACATGGAACTCAACGTCAGTAAGTAGCACGAACACTGCTTTCGCGGCCACAACAACCTCAGCAGCCTCTACCGGTTCTTTTGTTGTTAACGTTAATAAACTCGCGAAAGCGCAAGCACTTTCAACTGGCTCATATGCGACGAACACTGAAGTGCTGGGTAATACAACCGGGACAACACGTACAATTACGATTACTCAACCGGGAACCAAAACACCCTTAAAGGTTGAATTGTCTGATAGTGATACGTCGTTAACTGGCATAGCTAATGCAATTAATAAAGCGAACGGTAATGTAACAGCTAGCGTTATCAAAGCCAAAGAGGGTGACTATCGCCTGATGCTCACATCTAAAACCACCGGTACTGATGGTGAAATGACGATCGAAGTGGCTGGGGATGCAAAATTACAAGCAGCAATTGGCTATGACTCTAAAACGAAGACAGGCCAACTTTCTGTCAATACAGTAGCCCAAAACGCTGTCGTTGTAGTCAATGACATTGAGATTGAGCGTCAGTCAAATACTATCTCTGACGCCTTACCTGGAGTGACTTTCACCCTCAAAGCCGAAAGTAAAGCTGACGAAACACTGGAAGTCGCCCGTGCAACAGATGCTAATCAGAAAGCGGTCTCAGATTGGGTAACTGCTTACAATTCCCTGCAGTCAACAATCAACAGCCTCACAAAGTATGTCGCTGTGGATGCAGGCACAGATGGTCAGTCTACCAGTAATGGTGCCCTTGTAGGTGACGCCAACGTACGGAGCGTTCAATCTCAATTACGTAGCCTGTTGACCAATATTCAGGAAGGTTCAGTACAGATTATGGCGCAGCTTGGAATTACTCAGGATCCCGTCAGAGGATCAGACGGAACTCTGGGTAATTTGAAAGTTGACACCACTAAGTTGAATAAAGCTCTCACTGACAATCCGGATGCTGTACAGCAATATTTTATTGGCGATGGTAAAACAACCGGCCTTGCCACTCAGATGAGTAAAACTCTGGATTCGATGCTGAGCACAGCCACTGGCAGCTCAGGGGTTATCCAGAACGCAAAAGACGGTATAAACAAAACGCTTAAAAACCTTAGCGCCCGTTATGACGCCATGGATGCGTCGATTGAAGCCACTATGGCGCGTTACAAAGCGCAGTTTACCAGTCTGGATGTGCTTGTAACAAAGATGACAAGTACAGCTAATTATCTTACTCAACAGTTTTCACAAAGTTAGTAATCATTTTAGGAGTAAATATGTATAACACCTCTGGTGTTCAGTCCTATCAGCAGATAGGGGTGGAAAGTGCGGTAATGAACGCCAGTCCACATCAATTAATCGTCATGTTGTTTGATGGGGCGCATAGCGCCCTTGTCCGGGCTCGCCTGTTCCTTGAGGCTGGTCAGATGCCCGAGAAAGGCGAGGCTCTGTCGAAAGCCATCAACATTATTGACAATGGATTAAAGGCTGGCCTGAACATGGAAGTCGACAGTGACTTACCGGGAAATCTTGCCGCGCTTTATGACTATATGGTTCGCCGTTTATTGCAGGCGAATCTACGAAATGATGTCGAGGCGATCGTCGAGGTTGAAGGTTTACTGACTAACATTGCGGATGCGTGGAAACAAATCGGCCCCAATGCTGCCTCCATTTCAGGATAATTTTGATGAACAACCCTAGCACTGCTCTTAACAACTGGCATGCTCTGCATGCCCTGAGTATTGCCATGCTGAAACTCGCTCATTCCGGCCAGTGGGATGAGCTGGTTGAAAAAGAGACGGAGTACGTTAAGTTAGTCGAAAGTATCGGACAAAACGCCATCTCAGCCTGCCCTCCTGCGCAAATTGAGCAGGCACGCTTTCTGCTGGAAAAAGTGCTGCAGAATGAAACGGAGCTGAAAGCGTTGTTGACGGACAGAATGAATGAGCTGCGCCAGTTGATCACCCAGACCGGTAAACAACAATCGGTAACTTCTACTTATGGCAAACTGTCAGGCAATATTCTTTATCCGGAAAATTTAACCCGCGACCTCCCGTTATGATTCAAATCATCCATACTCCAGAGGTCCGCCGAAACGGCTTCTGGAGCAAGGAAGATGAAAAACCCCACCCTCTTGCAGTTCTTCCACTGGTATTACCCTGACGGCAGTCAACTCTGGCCTGAAGTGGCCGAGCGCGCTGACGATTTAAACGACATCGGCATCAACATGGTCTGGCTGCCCCCAGCCTATAAAGGCGCATCCGGTGGGTACTCCGTCGGTTACGACTGCTACGATCTCTTCGATCTCGGTGAGTTCGATCAAAAAGGATCCGTCCCCACCAAATACGGTGATAAAGACCAGTTGCTGTCCGCTATCGGGGCGTTAAAACGCAACAACATTGCGGTGCTCATGGACGTAGTGGTCAACCACAAAATGGGTGCCGATGAGAAAGAGGCAATCCGCGTCCAGCGGGTGAATGCGGACGATCGCAATCAGATCGACGATGAGATCATCGAATGTGAAGCCTGGACCCGCTACACCTTCCCGGTTCGAAACGGACAGTACTCGGCGTTTGTCTGGGATTACAAATGTTTCAGCGGCATCGATCACATCGAAAACCCTACTGAAGATGGCATCTTCAAGATCGTTAACGACTACACCGGCGAAGGCTGGAACGATCAGGTCGATAACGAGATGGGGAACTTTGATTACCTGATGGGCGAGAATATCGATTTTCGTAACCGTGCGGTGACGGAGGAGATCAAATACTGGGCGCGCTGGGTGATGGAGCAGACCCAGTGTGACGGCTTCCGTCTGGATGCGGTAAAACATATTCCGGCATGGTTCTATAAAGAGTGGATCGAGCACGTACAGGAAGTGGCACCGAAGCCGCTGTTTATCGTGGCGGAATACTGGTCGCCGGATGTCGATAAACTGCAGCAGTACATTGATCAGGTGGACGGGAAAACCATGCTGTTCGACGCCCCGCTGCACATGAAGTTTCACGAAGCCTCTTTGCAGGGGCGTGATTACGACATGAGCCAGATCTTTACCGGCACGCTGGTAGAGGCCGATCCCTTCCATGCGGTAACGCTGGTGGCTAACCACGACACCCAGCCATTACAGGCGCTGGAGGCGCCGGTCGAGGCCTGGTTCAAACCGCTGGCTTACGCCTTGATTTTACTGCGTGAGAATGGTGTGCCGAGCGTCTTCTATCCCGATCTGTACGGTGCCAGCTATGATGACACCGGCGGCGACGGTGAGATGTACCATATCGACATGCCGGTGATTGAGCAGCTCGACCAGCTGATCCTCGCCCGTCAGCGGTTTGCCCACGGCGTGCAGACTCTGTGGTTCGATCACCCTAACTGCATTGCCTTCAGCCGCAGCGGCACCGAAGAAGATCCGGGCTGCGTGGTGGTGCTCTCTAACGGCGACGAGGGCGAAAAGACAATTACGCTGGGCGAGAACTACGGCAACAGAAACTGGAAAGATTTTCTCGGCAATCGGGAAGAAACCGTCACGACCGATGAAACCGGCACCGGGGTGTTTACCTGCAACGGCGGCAGCGTCAGCGTGTGGGTCATAGAGGATGCGTTGTAAAAAGTGAGAAACCGGGCAGCGCTACGCTTGCCCGGCCACCCGATCTCTTACGGAAGCTTACTGTCGAGCGGATTTTTGCTGAGGTACGTCGCGCACTCGACGGTCGGGCGATCGACGCGATGCAGGATCATCCCATCATATTCAATGGCGCTGCCTTCACGATCCAGCGGGTAGATATCCAGTTTGCTGGTCACGTTATAAAAATCATCCGAACGCAGCATGATCTTTCCTTTTACCGCAATCACGCGCTGCCACTGGCGGCAGTCGAGGGTATCCCCCTCTTGCGTCACTACCAGCGAGGCGATCGCTTCCGGGCTGACCATTTTGCTTTGCGGCCCTTTCGACTGCCAGTACCCGGCCAGTTCAGCCGGAGCGGGATGCTTGACCACATCCTGGTATCTGTCGACTTGCACACATCCGGTTAATGCCAACAGACCCGCGATAATTGCTATTTTTTTCATCATTGTTCCGTCTTTACCCTAAATAATTCGAGTTGCATGACAAAACGGTTAACCGTTTTGCACAGCGCTTGCCTTGGCCCCAAAGAGGCGAGGCCAACGGCCGAGGCAAGTCAACGCGTAGACACCCTGAAGTATGACGAGTATATGTCGAAAAAAATAGTGTGGCATCTAAGCGGTCCGGTGGCCAGCATCAGAAGAACTAAACCTGCATACTCTTAATATGACTGTGCAATTTTCCTAGGCAGTAAAAATCGGCCAACAGCGGATTAAACATCAGCCGATTGCCGCCGTAAGAAACATCATCCCCCTAAGTTCACATGATCACGGGCATCAAAATATGCTCCATTTAGGCCCCATGGCCCATCATCCCCCCTGTCATCCTCGCTCGCGCTGTTGATGAAGAACGTCATCAGTCCCCTAATTTCGACCTCTTTCGCTACAGCGCCCTCGATCGCTTCTCCATCATCCGTGATTAACGCTCAACCCCTGACTCTTGCAAATTGGGTACGCCCACCCGACAAAATCAATGAACCCGCTCCTGTGACAACCTGGTGACAGGCTCGATAACCGCGAACCCGATGATGTTTTCAGGATGCGGTTGTCGATGCCAATACCGCAGATGCTTTCAGGACAGAGCCTGCGCTCAACGTAGTCTGTCGCCGGTCAAGGGAAACCCATATCACAACCCTCCGTTCGGATTGACTGGGACCACAACTGATCGTCGCCCTCTTCCGTCAATGCGTCCCGGAATGTTATCCATCGGTTAGCCTCGTCAAGTGACAGGGCGTGGTTAAGATGGGCAAGGTTGCGAACAAATACGCTGGTCCGGACGACCTTACGGCCAGACGGCTCGTGGGTGATCGACCTGTTGAGCGCGTTTATCTTATCGTCGTAGCGTGCCATAGCTAACACCTCCTGAAGAAAAACTGTATATGCATACAGCATGCTTTTTATGTGTCGATCAATACTGCAACGCATGCTAATATTTGCGTCTTTCGGAATATGTTGGTTTTTATTCGTTTAAATTTATTGTCACGGTTGGATGCTGTTTCATAAAACAAGTAATTAATGGTGGCGGGATTGGAAGATGATATACTTAATTATAATATTTGCGATTTGCTTTTCTTTATTTTTCCTTGCGTTAAAGTATATGAAAAGCGCAATTACCTCTCCATTAATCCTGACACTCTCATCGTGGATGATCATGAGTGCGGTAGGGTATTTATCTTACGACCAATTCAATGAATTTAAAGAGGAAACTTTTTACTGCCTGCTGATATGGATATTAATTACAGGTTTTACATATTTTGTGTTCGAGATATCACAAAAGAAAAAGTCCATTCTTTATGAGGTCAAAGATTCATCAAGAATGTGCGCCCGTTACTCGATTTTTGTCATCCCGGTATGTGTCATTACCGCGTACGAGATTTACAAGGTAGGAACTGGCGGCCCGGTTAACTTCCTTCTTAACCTTAGACTGGCAAACATTGAAGAAAATTATGAATATCCTACATTCACATTTATGCCTGTTTTCTATCCGATAATAATGTCGATGTTTGCGTCTATATGCATCTATAAATCCAGAATGATAGAAAAGGTTACAATTTCCGCATGGCTTCTGCTGTTTGCTCTGGGAACGATGGGTAAATTTGCTGTAATAACTCCAATCCTTGTCTTCCTTACAATTTATGAAATGAAGCATGGAATCAATAAAAAGAAACTCGCTATTTTCGCGCCTGTTCTTTTGGCACTTATACTTGTGATGCATTTCTATCGCCTGTCAGAAAATGACTCAGCATCTGTAGCATATGTTCTCGGCACATATATCTACTCCCCAATAATTGCCTTCGGAACATTGATTGATTCTAACGTAAACTGGGCAGGTGACTATACATTTAGGTTTATACATGCAATAGCATTTAAGGCTGGTATTTCAGCTAATGAGCCAGTAAAAACAATACTTGATTATGTATATATACCTACGCCTACCAATGTCTACACCGTGTTACAGCCGTTTTACAGCGATATGGGCTACTACGGCATTGCTTTGGGGGCCATGGTATACGGGGTCTTGATTTCCTGTATTTACTGCTCAGCAAAGTCTGGCAATCTTCTTATGCTCGCCTTTTATTCTGTTCTGAGTGTTAGTCTCCTTACTGAGTTCCTTAGCGAAACCATCCTGACAAATCTCTCAGGTAACCTTAAGATGTTAATCTGCATGTTTATAGTTTTCCGGTACTTCACAAGGAGAATTAAAAACCATGCACCAAAAAATATGGGTGCAAATGCCACTCCAGTGTAGCGCTGTAAAATATTAATTAAATGTACAAGCCGCCTTTTCAGGCGGCTTTATTTTACAGCTCTCTTACAATATTAGCCTAATCGCTCCTGCTTCATTGAATTTTATCCCGATCAGATGAACATTTGGCTCTGTGGTCCAGGAAGAAAATAATTGATAGTCTGTTGTGCAGCCTGTTGACAATGGCCTGGCATTTGTAAATCAAGCATAAGTTGAACCAATATAAGATAACCCGACAGAGCCTGTATTGGAGTAACTCGTAAAGGTTATACTTTCTGGTTATTCAACATAAATATTCGCGTCAGTTTGCTAATACAACTGTGTCGGTCATTCATCCGGTGAAATCAATATCACGGACCAGGTGACGATACATGTTGATGGGAAATACAGCACAGAGAACATACTCAGATCTTCTAAGGACAACCTGAAATCAATTTTTGAATTATTGACCAGTGTGGAATTCATTTTGCAAAGGTTCAATGCCCCCCTTGTAACCGCATGTTTGATGCCGATGATATTGGTGTTTTCCCATACAGGTTTTCTTACCTTAACTATAGCAGTGTTTGTATCACCATAAATTGCATAACGGCAGTCAAAGATATTGGTCGAGAAGGCTCTGCCATTTAAATTCGCGTTTATAGTGATTGCCGCGTTGGCAGGAGCAATATCAATAATGCCCTGAACGGGACAGAGAATGCTGTTCGCTCTGAGATTCTGATTTTGTTTCCAATGCTCAGGACGCGAGAGAGGTGCGCATACTGACCATACACCTCACCGACAATGCCACTGACATTGATGTCATAGCTATACAGCCCTGCTCCGGCTGATTCCGCTGCGTGCATACCCACATAACAGCCACAAGACTGGTACCATGGCCATTCGCCGCAATCATACGCTGACAAAGGAGTTCACGTTACCGGAAATAGATGCAGGGACGAATCGAGTAATTCACCTGACCCAGCCAGCAATAGACGTGCTGAAGAATCAGGCGGAAATTACGCGCAATGGCCGGGCAGAGCATGATTACGCGATAGGATCTGTGAACCAGATCTGGGAAGGCGCAATGCGGCACGACGGGATTCGTTACCGCAAAGCATATCAGTCCCTTCACACTTACGCATGCTGGTCATTAACAGCTGGGGCCAACCCCGACTTTATAGTCAGGCCCCAGACGGTATATCGCGTATACGGTTCCTGGATGGCCGAAAAAAACCAGGACCAGGTGATCATGCTGAACCAGAAATTAGCCGACTTTGCCCCATCAGTGCCCCACGCAATGGGATCTGATGTATAAAGCGGATTAATTACAGTAGGTTAGGGAACCTAAACCTGCATACTCATCACATCCTGATACGCCTGCATCAGTTTATTACGTACCTGGATACCCATCTGCATCGACACTGATGCTTTTTGCAAATCGGTCATCACATCATTCAGACCAATGCCCGGCACACCCATGGTGAATTTTTCGCCCTGTACGCGTGCGGCGGTTTGGGTATCGCTGATCCGGTCCAGTGCCGCATGCAGCTGGCCCGCGAAGCTGACGGTTGACTGCACGTCAGCCACGTTCTGATGACGGGCGGTCATTGCCGTTGCCTGCAACTGGCTAATGACGCTTTCAATCCCCTGTATTGCCATGACTTTCCCCTGATGGATTTTTACGCGCTCAAGAGTACCAGCCTGTCAATAAGATAAAGGCGCTAAATAGCGTGAAAAAACCAGGTTATTTGACGAATAGAAATTCCCGTTTCATCAAATAATGGCACAGCCATGATTATGGAATTTTTGTTGTGTTTGCCGACCCGGGAGCCTGTTTTGTTTCTCCACACGAATAATGAAATCCACGATGAGTCACGAGGTGCGCTATGAGTGCGACAGCAACATCCAGCCCTCAAACTAAATCTCTCGAATGGATGAGCCGCCTGCGCGCGAACCCTAAAGTGCCGTTGATCGTGGCAGGTGCTGCCGCTATCGCTATCGTTGTCGCTATGGTCTTATGGGCCAAACAGCCAGACTACCGCACCCTTTTCAGCAACCTCTCGGACCAGGATGGCGGTGCTATCGTCACCCAGTTAACCCAGATGAACGTCCCCTACCGTTTCTCGGATAATGGTGGCGCGCTGGAAGTCCCTGCCGATAAAGTGCATGAACTCCGCTTACGACTTGCCCAGCAAGGTCTGCCGAAAGGCGGCGCGGTGGGCTTTGAACTCCTGGATCAGGAAAAATTCGGCATTAGCCAGTTCAGCGAGCAGGTTAACTACCAGCGCGCGCTGGAAGGCGAGCTGGCCCGCACCATCGAAACCCTCGGCCCGCTGAAAAGCGCTCGCGTGCACCTGGCCATGCCAAAACCAACGCTGTTTGTCCGTGAACAGAAAGCGCCGTCGGCGTCCGTCACCGTTAATCTGCAACCCGGCCGTGCGCTGGATGAAGGGCAGATCAGCGCCGTGGTCCATCTGGTCTCCAGTGCCGTGGCCGGTTTACCGCCGGGTAACGTGACCCTGGTGGACCAGATGGGTCGCCTGTTAACCAAATCCAATACCAGCGCTCGCGATCTGAATGATGCGCAGCTGAAGTATGCCACCGACGTGGAAAATCGCGTTCAGAGCCGCATCGAAGCCATTCTTGGTCCAATCGTCGGCACCAGCAACGTCCATGCCCAGGTCACCGCGCAGATCGATTTTGCGGATAAAGAGCAGACCGAAGAGCAGTATCGTCCAAACGGCGATGCTGCCCAGGCCGTGATGCGCTCGCGTCAGGTAAATGAAAACTTGCAGGTCGGTGGCCCTAACCCTGGCGGTGTGCCGGGTGCGCTCTCCAACCAGCCAGCCCCTGCCAATACCGCGCCAATCACCACCCCGGCGCAAAACCAGCAGAACGGTCAGCAGGGTGCCCAGCAGCAGCAAACGACCACTGCAGCCAACTCAGGCCCGCGCACCAGCAGCCGTAACGAAACCACTAACTACGAAGTCGATCGCACCATTCGCCACACCAAAATGAACACCGGTGACGTGCAGCGTCTCTCCGTGGCGGTGGTCGTCAACTACAAAACCCTGCCGGACGGTAAGCCCCTGCCGCTGACCGCCGAGCAGATGAAGCAGATCGAAGACCTGACCCGTGAAGCCATGGGTTATTCCGAGAAGCGTGGCGATACCCTCAACGTCGTGAACTCACCGTTCAGCGCCGTGGACGATACCAGCGGTGAGCTGCCGTTCTGGCAGAAGCAGGCCTTTATGGATCTGCTGATTGAAATCGGACGCTGGTTACTGGTGGTGATTGTTGCCTGGCTGCTGTGGCGTAAAGCAGTACGCCCACAACTGGTTCGCCGTGCCGAAGAGGCCAAAGCGCTGAAAGAGCAAAGCCTGCTGCGCGAAGAGACCCATGAAGCCGTGGAAGTGCGTCTCAGCAAAGACGAACAAATGCAGCAACGCCGTGCTAACCAGCGCATGGGCGCTGAGGTCATGAGCCAGCGTATTCGCGAAATGTCAGATAACGATCCGCGCGTCGTGGCGCTGGTCATTCGCCAGTGGATGAGTACAGAAAATGAGTAACCTTACCGGAACGGATAAAAGCGTCATCCTGCTGATGACCATTGGCGAGGACCGGGCGGCAGAGGTGTTCAAACACCTCTCCCAGCGCGAAGTGCAGGTTCTCAGTGCGGCGATGGCCAACGTGCGTCAGATCTCCAACAAACAGCTGACCGACGTGCTGGCCGAGTTTGAACAGGAAGCCGAACAGTTTGCGGCGCTCAACGTCAACGCCAACGAATACCTGCGTTCAGTGCTGGTCAAAGCGCTCGGCGAAGAGCGCGCTGCCAGCCTGCTGGAGGATATTCTCGAAACCCGCGATACCGCCAGCGGCATCGAAACGCTCAACTTTATGGAGCCGCAAACCGCTGCCGACCTTATTCGCGACGAGCATCCGCAGATCATCGCCACCATCCTGGTCCACCTCAAACGTGGCCAGGCGGCGGATATTCTGGCGCTGTTCGACGAACGTCTGCGTCATGATGTCATGCTGCGTATCGCCACCTTCGGCGGCGTTCAGCCAGCGGCGCTGGCGGAACTGACCGAAGTGCTGAATGGCCTGCTCGACGGCCAGAACCTCAAACGCAGCAAAATGGGCGGCGTGAGAACCGCGGCAGAAATTATCAACCTGATGAAAACGCAGCAGGAAGAGGCGGTTATTACCGCTGTGCGCGAATTCGACGGCGAACTGGCGCAGAAAATCATCGACGAGATGTTCCTGTTCGAAAACCTGGTGGACGTGGACGACCGCAGTATCCAGCGCCTGCTGCAGGAAGTGGACTCCGAATCGCTGCTTATCGCCCTCAAAGGCGCCGAACAGCCGCTGCGCGAGAAGTTCCTGCGCAACATGTCCCAGCGTGCGGCGGATATCCTGCGCGACGACCTTGCCAACCGTGGCCCGGTGCGTCTGTCTCAGGTGGAGAACGAACAGAAAGCCATCCTCCTTATTGTGCGTCGTCTGGCCGAAACCGGCGAGATGGTGGTAGGCAGCGGCGAGGATACCTATGTCTGATGAACTGCCGTGGAAGATCTGGACACCGGACGATCTCTCCCCTCCTCGCGCGGAGTTTGTGCCTGCGACCCCGACACTTGCCGAGGCAGATGAGGATGACGAAGAGCCTGAACTGAGCGAAGAAGAGCAGCGCGCGCAGCAGCTGGCGAAGATCCAGCTTCAGGCACACGATCAGGGCTACGCCGCCGGCATGAACGAAGGGCGGCAAAAAGGCCAGGAACAGGGCTATCAGGAAGGGTTAGCCCAGGGGCTGGCACAAGGCTTAGAGCAGGCGCGGACACAGCAGGCGCCGATCCATGCCCGGATGCAGCAGCTGGTCAGCGAATTCCAGAATACGCTGGACGCACTGGACAGCGTTATCGCCTCTCGCCTGATGCAGATGGCGCTCGAGGCGGCACGTCAGGTGATTGGTCATACCCCGCCGGTGGATAATAGCTCGCTGATTAAGCAGATCCAGGGTCTGTTGCAGCAGGAGCCGCTGTTCAGCGGCAAACCGCAGTTGCGCGTTCACCCGGACGATTTGCAGCGGGTGGAAGAGATGCTCGGCGCGACCCTGAGCCTGCACGGGTGGCGTCTGCGTGGCGATCCGACCCTGCATCACGGCGGCTGCAAAGTCTCTGCCGATGAAGGCGATCTGGATGCCAGCGTGGCAACCCGCTGGCAGGAACTGTGCCGTCTGGCAGCACCGGGAGTCATCTGATGACCGCACGCCTGACCCGCTGGCTCAACACGCTCGACAATTTTGAAACCAAAATGGCGCAACTGCCCGCGCTTCGCCGCTACGGGCGCTTAACCCGTGCCACCGGTCTGGTGCTGGAGGCGACCGGTCTGCAACTGCCGCTGGGGGCCACCTGCATTATCGAACGCCAGGACGGGAACGAGATCCACGAAGTCGAGAGCGAAGTGGTTGGCTTTAACGGCCAGCGTCTGTTCCTGATGCCGCTGGAAGAGGTCGAAGGCGTCCTGCCCGGCGCACGCGTCTACGCGAAAAATTTCTCTGCCGACGGACTGCACAGCGGCAAGCAGTTGCCCCTCGGCCCGGCGCTGCTCGGACGGGTGCTGGACGGTGGCGGTAAACCGTTGGATGGCCTGCCCTCCCCCGATACCACCGAAACCGGGGCGCTGATTACCCAACCCTTTAACCCGCTACAACGAACGCCGATCGAGCATGTGCTGGATACCGGTGTACGCCCGATCAACGCCCTGCTGACCGTGGGTCGCGGCCAGCGTATGGGTCTGTTTGCTGGCTCCGGCGTCGGGAAATCGGTCCTGCTCGGAATGATGGCTCGCTACACCCAGGCCGACGTCATTGTGGTGGGGCTGATTGGCGAGCGTGGCCGTGAAGTAAAAGATTTTATCGAGAACATCCTTGGTCCCGAAGGGCGTGCCCGGTCGGTGGTGATTGCCGCCCCGGCGGATGTATCCCCTCTGCTGCGTATGCAGGGTGCCGCCTACGCCACGCGCATCGCGGAAGATTTCCGCGATCGGGGTAAGCATGTCCTGTTGATCATGGACTCCCTGACCCGTTACGCCATGGCGCAGCGAGAAATCGCCCTGGCGATCGGCGAGCCGCCGGCCACCAAAGGCTATCCGCCTTCGGTATTTGCGAAGTTACCGGCACTGGTTGAACGCGCCGGTAATGGCATCAGCGGCGGGGGCTCCATCACCGCGTTTTATACGGTGCTGACCGAAGGCGATGACCAGCAGGATCCGATTGCCGACTCGGCGCGAGCGATCCTCGACGGCCATATCGTTCTGTCGCGCCGCCTGGCCGAAGCGGGTCACTATCCGGCGATCGATATCGAAGCCTCGATCAGCCGTGCAATGACGGCACTGATTACCGAGAAGCATTACGCCCGCGTGCGTAACTTCAAGCAGTTACTCTCCAGCTTCCAGCGCAACCGCGATCTGGTGAGCGTCGGGGCCTATGCCAAAGGCAGCGACCCCATGCTCGACAAGGCGATCGCCCTGTGGCCGCATCTGGAAGCGTATCTGCAACAGGGTATTTTTGAAAAAGCCGACTGGGAAAGCTCTATCCAGGCTCTGGAGATGATTTTCCCGCAGGTGTAACCGAATAGAGGGCGAATGTCATGGCACAACACGGCGCGTTAACCACGCTGAAAGATCTGGCCGAGAAAGATGTTGATAATGCCGCACAGCAGCTTGGCGCGATGCGCCGCGGATGTCAGCAGGCAGAAGAACAGCTGAAAATGTTGATCGACTACCAGCATGAGTATCGCACCAACCTCAACACGGATATGGCACAGGGCATCGGCAGCCAGCGCTGGATCAACTATCAACAGTTCATCCAGACGCTGGAGAAAGCAATAGAACAGCATCGCCAGCAGGTGCTTCAGTGGACCGAGAAGGTTGACCGGGCCCTGAACTTCTGGCGAGAGAAGAAACAGCGTTTACAGGCGTGGCAAACCTTGCAGGATCGCCAGCTTGCCGCCGCAACCCTGGCGGAAAACCGTCTCGATCAGAAAAAAATGGATGAGTTTGCCCAGCGCGCAACAATGAGGACACCGGAATGATCACCCTTCAACAACTGCTTTCGAGCGACACCGACCTTACGGCTGGCGTTCGGGGCGGAAAAGCGGCCGACGGCGCGCAGGACTTTCTTGCCCTGCTGGCGGGCGCGTTAAGCGACGTTAAAGGCCAGGGGAAAGAGGCCGGGCTGACGCTGAACGACCTGCAAACCGCGGGCGGTAAGCGGGCCAGCGTGGCGCTGAAAGCCGATGCTACCGATATTGATGCAGACACCGATGCCGGGAAACTGGCCGAACTGCTGGCGCATCAGGATCTCACCGTTACCGAAGAAAGCACCACACAGCCTGGCCTGACCTCCGGGCTGCTGCCTGCTGTTAAAGGCGACGTGCTGAAGAGCCTGACCCAGGCAGCCAAAGAGGCCGACAGCAAAACCGAGCTTAGCGATGAAGAGCTGGCAGGGTTAAGCGCCCTGATGGCGATGCTGCCCCATCAGCAGACCGTCACTGCCGCCGCACCCCAGCCGGTGAGCACCGGCGCCATTGACGCTGACGTCTCCCTGACCAGCGATCGTGGCCGCCAGCCTGTACTGGATACCGATGCCCTGCGTAGCGCCAAAGCCGTCGTTCAGGATAAAAACGCGGGGATGGCTTCCGACACCCAACTGACGCCAGCCGTTGCCGCGACGACGCCAAAGCAGGCGGCAGAGAGCACGCCGTCCCCGACCGGGCCAACCGCCACTATGGGGCCGATTGTCAGCACCCCGTCTACGGTGCAGCCGACCTTTGCTGCCGCGCCGGTGGTCAGCGCCCAGTTGGGCAGCAATGAATGGCAGCAGACCGTCAGCCAGCACATCACGCTGTTTACCCGTCAGGGCCAGCAGAGCGCCGAGCTGCGTCTGCACCCTGAAGATCTGGGCCAGGTACAAATTACGCTTAAGCTGGATGATAACCAGGCGCAGCTGCAGATGGTCTCTGGCCATAGCCACGTTCGTGCAGCGCTGGAAGCGGCACTGCCGGTGCTGCGTACCCAGCTCGCAGAAAACGGCATTGAGCTGACGCAAAGCAACATCAGCAGTGAAAATTTCAATAGCCAACAGCAGGCTTCTTCTCAGCATCAGCAGCAGACTGCCCGCTCCGGCAACACGGGTGGATTCGATGAAGAGAACGATGAGCTGCTTGCGGTGCCTGCCTCCCTGCAGTCCGCGGCACGTGGAAACAACGCTGTCGATATCTTCGCCTAAACCTAAACGCCAGAGGTAGCGTGATTATCCCCCTCTTTTCGACTCTTTGACGGCGAGAGGACACGGGATAATCACCCCATTAGCAGTCCCGAAACAGGAAGCACGAATCAGATGACTGACTCCGCCATCACCAAGAAAAGTAAGCGTTCCATCTGGATCCCGCTTCTGGTGTTAATTACGCTCGCTGCCTGCGCTACCGCAGGTTACAGCTACTGGCGCATGAATAAAGCACCGTCAGCCGCAGCCAAAGCGGAGCTACCGCCGCCGCCGGCCCCGGTCTTTTTCGCGCTGGATACTTTTACCGTTAACCTGGGCGATGCTGAGCACGTGTTTTACGTGGGCATTACGCTGCGTCTGAAAGACGATGCTACCCGTACCCGTCTGAGTGAATACCTGCCGGAAGTGCGCAGCCGTCTGCTGCTGCTGTTCTCGCGCCAGGATGCCGCACAGTTGTCTACCGATGAAGGTAAACAAACACTGGTGGCAGACATTAAGCAAACGCTGGCCGCGCCTCTGATTAGCGGTCAACCTAAGCAGGAAGTCACTGACGTTCTGTATACAGCTTTCATTCTGCGGTAACGACATGGGCGACAGTATTCTTTCTCAGGCGGAAATCGATGCGCTGCTGAACGGCGACAGCGATAAAACCGACGATCCAAAACCGGGTGCGGCTGGCGACAGCGACATTCGCCCCTACGATCCCAATACCCAGCGTCGCGTGGTGCGCGAGCGTCTACAGGCGCTGGAGATCATCAACGAACGTTTTGCCCGTCAGTTCCGTATGGGGCTGTTCAACCTGCTGCGTCGTAGCCCGGATATTACCGTCGGTGCGATCCGCATTCAGCCGTATCATGAGTTCGCCCGTAACCTGCCGGTGCCGACGAACCTCAACCTGATCCATCTGAAACCGCTGCGCGGCACGGGCCTGTTTGTCTTCTCGCCAAGCCTGGTCTTTATCGCCGTGGATAACCTCTTCGGCGGCGACGGACGTTTCCCCACGAAAGTGGAAGGCCGCGAGTTTACCCATACCGAACAACGCGTCATCAACCGCATGCTGAAGCTGGCGCTTGAAGGCTATAGCGACGCGTGGAAAGCGATTCACCCGCTGGAAGTGGAGTATGTCCGTTCCGAGATGCAGGTGAAGTTCACCAACATCACCACTTCACCAAACGATATCGTGGTTAACACCCCGTTCCACGTGGAGATCGGCAACCTGACCGGTGAGTTCAACATCTGCCTGCCGTTCAGCATGATTGAACCGCTGCGCGAAGTGCTGGTGAACCCACCGCTGGAAAACTCCCGCCATGAAGATCAGAACTGGCGCGAGAACCTGGTGCGTCAGGTTCAGCACTCCCAGCTGGAACTGGTAGCGAACTTTGCCGATGTCCCGCTGCGGTTGTCGCAGATTTTGAAATTAAAACCCGGTGATGTGCTGCCGATCGAAAAACCCGACCGCATCATCGCCCACGTGGATGGCGTGCCTGTGCTGACCAGCCAGTATGGCACCGTAAACAATCAATACGCGTTACGCGTTGAGCACCTGATTAACCCGATTTTGAATTCTCTGAATGAGGAACAGCCCAAATGAGTGATATGAACAATCCGTCCGATGACAACAACGGAGCACTGGACGATCTGTGGGCTGAGGCGTTAAACGAGCAAAAAGCACCCGCCAGCAAAAGCGTGGCCGATGCGGTGTTCCAGCAGCTGGGCGGCGGTGACGTCAGCGGTACGCTGCAGGATATCGATCTGATTATGGATATCCCGGTCAAGCTGACCGTGGAACTGGGCCGTACCCGGATGACCATCAAAGAGCTGCTGCGCCTGACGCAGGGTTCCGTGGTGGCGCTGGATGGCCTGGCCGGGGAGCCGCTGGATATTCTGATCAACGGTTACCTGATTGCCCAGGGTGAAGTCGTGGTTGTCGCCGATAAGTACGGCGTGCGTATCACCGACATTATTACGCCGTCCGAACGTATGCGTCGTCTGAGCCGTTAAAGATGAAAACCCAGGCCACTGTCTCTCAACCCTCTGCAGTGCCCGGTTCGCCGCTGCTGCAGGTCAGCGGTGCGCTGCTGGGGATTATTGCCTTTATTTTGATTGTCGCCTGGCTGGCAAAACGTGTCGGTCTGGCGGGTAAAACCGCAGGAGGACGCGGGTTGAAGCTCGCGGCCAGCACCTCGTTGGGGCCACGCGAACGCGTGGTGATCGTGGAAGTGGAAGACGCCCGGCTGGTGCTGGGTGTGACCGCCTCGCAAATTTCACTCCTGCATACATTGCCGCCTACGCCGGTCTCTGAAGAGAGTCGTGCAGAGGTTCCACCGGATTTTCAGTCCGTGATGAAGAGTTTGCTTAAGCGTTCCGGGAGATCGTGATGCGTCCTTTGTTGTCCCTTACGCTTGCAGGCCTTGGCCTGTTTGCTCCCGCCGTGTACGCCCAGCTGCCAGGCCTGATCTCCACCCCAATGGCCGGGGGTGGCCAGAGCTGGACCCTGCCGGTACAGACGCTGGTATTTATCACCTCGCTGACCTTTATCCCGGCGATCCTGCTGATGATGACCAGCTTCACCCGCATTATCATCGTCTTTGGTCTGCTGCGTAACGCCCTGGGTACTCCTTCTGCGCCGCCGAACCAGGTTCTGCTCGGTCTGTCCCTGTTTCTGACCTTCTTCATTATGTCGCCGGTGATCGACAAGATTTATGTCGATGCCTATCAACCGTTCAGTGAAGACAAGATCTCAATGCAGGTGGCGCTGGAGAAAGGGGCGCAACCGCTGCGCGAATTTATGCTGCGTCAGACCCGCGAAGCCGACCTAGCGCTGTTTGCCCGTCTGGCCAACGCCGGGCCGATCCAAGGGCCGGAAGCGGTGCCGATGCGCATTCTGCTGCCTGCCTACGTTACCAGCGATCTGAAAACCGCCTTCCAGATTGGTTTTACGATCTTCATTCCGTTCCTGATTATCGACCTGGTGATCGCCAGCGTGCTGATGGCGCTGGGGATGATGATGGTGCCTCCGGCGACCATTGCCCTGCCCTTCAAGCTGATGCTGTTTGTCCTGGTGGATGGCTGGCAACTGCTGGTCGGTTCGCTGGCGCAAAGTTTCTACAGTTGAGGAGCGCGCAATGACGCCAGAATCGGTCATGATGATGGGCACGGAGGCGATGAAAGTCGCGATCTCCGTTGCCGCTCCCCTGCTGCTGGTAG
Organism: Leclercia sp. LSNIH3; assembly: GCF_002935105.1. NCBI lineage: Bacteria > Pseudomonadati > Pseudomonadota > Gammaproteobacteria > Enterobacterales > Enterobacteriaceae > Leclercia > Leclercia sp. LSNIH3. The sequence continues at coordinate 4,184,577 of NZ_CP026387.1, read as the reverse complement.
CCCTGATCACCGGTCTGATTATCAGTATTTTGCAGGCTGCGACCCAGATTAACGAAATGACCCTGTCATTTATCCCGAAAATTATCGCGGTGTTCGTGGCGATCATTATTGCCGGGCCGTGGATGCTGAACCTGCTGCTGGATTACATGCGTAATCTGTTTACCAACCTGCCGTACATCATCGGCTAAGCCGGGCCATGATCCATTTCACCAGCGATCAATGGCTTGAGTGGCTCGGCCTCTACTTCTGGCCCCTGCTGCGCATTCTGGCGTTGATCTCCACCGCGCCGATCCTCAGCGAGCGATCGATCCCCAAGCGGGTGAAAATTGGCCTCGCCATACTGATCACGATTATCGTTGCCCCGACGCTGCCACCGGTCAATGTGCCGATTTTCTCGGCTCCGGCGCTGTGGGTGGGGCTTCAGCAGATCCTGATTGGCGTGGCTATCGGCTTTACCATGCAGTTCGCCTTTGCCGCCGTCCGTATGGCGGGGGAGCTGATTGGTTTACAGATGGGTCTGTCGTTCGCCACCTTCTTCGACCCGGGTAGTCGCCTGAACATGCCCATCATCGCCCGAATTATCGACCTGCTGGCGATGCTGCTGTTTATGGCTTTTGATGGTCATCTGTGGCTGATTTCGATGCTGGTGGACACCTTCCACACCCTGCCGATTGGCGGTGATGCGGTGAACAGCAATGCCTTTATGGCCCTGACCCGCGCGGCTGGTCTGATTTTCATCAGCGGCCTGATGCTGGCACTGCCGCTTATCACCCTGCTGCTTACCGTCAACCTGGCGCTGGGTTTACTGAACCGTATGGCACCCCAGCTCTCGGTGTTTGTTATTGGCTTTCCGATCACCCTTACCGTGGGCATGTTGCTTATTTCCCTGTTAATGCCCCTTATTGCCCCCTTCTGCGAGCACTTATTCAGCGAGGTATTTAATCTGCTGAGCAATATCGTGCGCGAGCTTTCAACGAAATAATAACCCTTGTGTTCTATATTGTCTTTCTGAGGATATTCCTAAAATAAGAACTGCGGAACATCTACCAGGATATATCTGGCGCGGCCTGAATGTTTTTATCCATCTCACAATATTAAACATTTACTTTACTTTAAGAAGTTTCCTGGCAAATTATACGTAACTTTACGGGATAGTGAGTTCGCCTGAAAGTCCTTGTAATGCTCACAGGTAATTTTGTTTTTCCATCCCGTATGGCTGTTATAGAGCTCTCAGGCAGATGGTAAATTATCGTTATGCATTGAGTGAGGGTATGCCATGTCAACGATCATTATGGATTTATGCAGTTACACCCGGCTAGGGTTAACCGGGTATCTGGCAAGCAGAGGGGTAAAGAAAAAAGACATCAACGACGTACATAACGTTGACGAACTTGCCGCCGCATGTGAGACCTTAACGCCAGGTGTGGTGTTTATTAATGAGGACTGTTTCATACATGATCCTGCCAACAGTCAGCAAATAAAGCAGATCATTAATCAACATCCCGGCACCCTGTTTATTGTATTTATGGCGATTGCTAATCTACATTTTGACGAATATTTACGGGTCCGTCAGAATCTTCTGATTAGTTCCAAATCCATTAAGCCCGAGTCACTGGATGACCTGGTGGGGGATTATTTAAGCAAAGAAATAAAAAATGTAGCAGAAATTAAATTTCCGACTTTATCATTAAGCCGAACTGAATCCAGTATGCTGCGAATGTGGATGGCAGGACAGGGAACGATTCAGATTTCTGACCAGATGAATATCAAAGCCAAGACTGTGTCGTCACATAAAGGAAATATTAAAAGGAAGATAAAAACGCATAATAAGCAAGTGATCTATCATGTTGTGCGACTGACAGACAATGTGACCAACGGAATTTTCGTTAACCTGCGTTAATCGCTCCCTTCCCTTTTCATTTGTTGCCCGATCTCTGGCTATGCCAGAGATTTTTCCTTGTTCTGTTCGGGTCGGGCCAGCCCGCGCTACCCGACATGCATGTTACTCCTCGCTTTCGACAAAAATGCCGTCAGGGTGACCTAACTCGTTAAAGAACCAGATCCCAAGCGGGTAATCTTCCAGCGAAACCAGATACATCGTGCCTTCATTAAATGGCTCAACCGCCAGTACAACACCCGGGCGGCGCGCCCCGCCATCCGTTTTGACTGTAACCCGATCGTTGACCTTCATAAAATCCTCCTCTGGTTTTTGAGCCAGTGTAGAACAAAACAGGAAAACTGGCAGCGTGTTGCCGCGCGACTGACGCTTTTATCAACGGTCTATCCCCTCAAGCTATCTGACAAAACGCTTAGCCCTTTTGCACGGCGCTTTTGCTGGCCCAAATGGGGCGAGGTAACGCGGCGATGCCGCGACTCCCCAGGAGCTTACGGAAGGGAGTGAGTGAGGACACTGGTGCTGGCCCTACAGGGGCAAGACCATCAGTCAAGCCGACGCACAGGCATCCTGTAAGTATGACGGGTCTATACTTACGGGTGGACACCGTGTAATCAGGAGTGCGTGATGAAGACCGTAAAAGAGTACAGCGAAACGGCAAAACGGGAAGTGAATGTTGACGTCGATGCCCTGCTCGCCGCAATCAACGAAATCAGCGAGAGCGAGGTAAAACGAATTGAGGACGACCCCACCCGGGTAAGAGTTAACGACAGGGACTATCACACCTGGCGCGAGCTGGCTGAGGCCTTTGAACTCGATATCCATGATTTTAGCGTGACGGAAGTGAATCGCTAAGACGAAAAAAATCCCGGTCATGGGGTGACCGGGATCAAGCTTGCTTATGCAAGAAGCACTTGTAAATTCGTTACATCAGGAAATCTGATGTCGCGTGCAACCTTATCTGCAATTTTTTTGCATGACAAGGAAATATTCTTCATATTTATAGTTGCCACGCGAAATTAAAATGCTACTTATGGTTGCCAACGGGCACCGGATGCGGCTTGAACGGGATCGGTTCCATAATCACCATTTTTACCGGCCTGTTTTTTTAAGATAATTCTTATCCGCGACCTTCATCTGTCAGGGGAGATGCTATGCCTTCACTTAAGGACCCGCTGCTCATCTATAGCGATCTGGATGGTACGCTGCTGGATATTCATACCTACGACTGGCAGCCCGCCGCTGGCTGGCTGGAGAGGTTACAGGACCACCAAATCCCGGTTATTCTTTGCAGCAGCAAAACCGCGGCGGAAATGCTGCAGATTCAGAGCGATCTCGGGCTGGATGGCCTGCCTTTCATCGCTGAAAACGGCGCCGTGGTCCAACTGGATGTACGCTGGAACGATCATCCCAACTCCCCGCGGCTTATCAACGGCGTTCCCCATGCCGATATCGTCCAGGTCATTAATCAGCTACGCTCCGACGCGGGGTACAAGTTCACCACCTTCGATGATGTTGATGACAAGGTGCTCAGCGAGTGGACGGGGCTGAGCCGTGAACGCGCGGCGCTGGCGCGGCTGCATGAAGCCTCGGTTACGCTCATCTGGCGCGACAGCGACGAACAAATGGCGGCGTTTGAAACCGCACTGGAGACGCTGGGGCTGAAGTTTGTTCAGGGGGCGCGTTTCTGGCATATCCTCGATGCCCGGGGCGGCAAGGACCAGGCCGTCAGTTGGCTCAACGAGCAGTACCTGCAGCGCGACGGCATGTTGCCCACCACCTTAGGGCTGGGTGACGGGCCAAACGATGCGCCGCTGCTGGACAGCGTTGACCTGGCGGTGGTGATTAAAGGCATTAACCGCCAGGGCATCCAGTTGAAAAACGACGACCCGGAACGGGTTTACCACACCCAACAGCCCGGCCCTGCGGGCTGGCGTGAAGGGTTGGATCACTTCGTATCGTCCTGACCGACCACCTGATTGCGTCCTCGCTGCTTCGCCTGGTAGAGACGGGCATCAGCGATGGACTGCAACTGTTCAAAGTCATAATTATTGCTTTCCTGAGCGCTGCTCACGCCAATCGACACGCTGATGCGTGCCGTCTGGCTCTTTTTCACCAGGATTTCGCGATCGTTGATGCGCAGGCGGATCCGCTCAGCAATCTGCATCGCCTCCTCTGGGCCGGCCCCCGGCAGGACGACACAAAACTCTTCGCCGCCCACGCGCCCGGCGACGTCGACTTTCCGTATCGTGCTGGTGATTAACCTGGCCGCATGGGTGAGCACCTTATCACCCGCCTGGTGGCCGTAGCGGTCATTGATATGTTTAAAATGGTCGAGATCCATCTGCATCACCGAGTAAGGCTGCTGCTGCTGTTCGCATCGTTTCGCCAGCACTTTCGCCCGTTCAAACAGCGCCCCGCGGTTATTGATCCGCGTCAGAGGGTCGTGCCACGCCTGCCACTGGAGCGAGTGCTGCAGCCGGTACATGTTGCTGACCATCCGGCGGATGACAAACCACGAGACCACCAGCATGCCGGTGAACAGCAGCCACAGTAGCGTCAGGGCAATCGTAATACTGCCAAAATCGCCTTGCGCCCCTTCCCTGAGGGTGTGGATGCGCAGCAGAACGCCGTTAAAGTGGTCCAGATGCTGCCAGTTAACATACCGACTCCCCAGCCGTAGCTCCCCTTCTTTATCCTTTTCCATCGCACCGGCAATTTGCGCCCGTTCCCGCTCGTCAAAACGGTTGGCGTGACTGACGACACTCTCCGAGGTGGCGAGCAGCGTAAAGCTCTCGTCGTAGAGCTGGAACTCGCCTTCACCATTACCGTCGACCGCGTCCTGCAGCAGCTTCTTCATCCCCTGAAGGGTAAAATCAATCGCCAGCACGCCGTACCAGTAACGCTGGTAATCGACCGGCACGCTGACCGTGACGATTTGCTCGTTTTGATAATCAGACAGAACAGAATGCGTAAACCAGCGGACGCTGCGGTCACGGTTATCACGCTGTGACTGCCCGGTAAACCACGGGCTGGTCACCAGTTGATAGTAGCGGCCGATAATGTCCCGCTCCGCGTCATGGGGATCGGTTGAGACGTAAAACCCCGCCCGTGAGACGTAAACGACGCGCCTGGCATGCGCCGCCGGGGAGTTGATGCGCAGCAAATAGCCCATTTCGAAGGCGGCGCTCATCTCCTTTTCGAGCCGTTCATCTTCGCGGATCAGACTGTTTGTTTGCTGGACAAAGGCATCCGAAACGCCATGCAGGGTTAAGGTGCGCCGCTCGTCAAAGGTCAGTTGCCAGGAGGCTTTTGTCCGCAGGTCGCTAATGCGGGAAACGGTATCGTGGAGCACGCTAGAGGCCAGCGGCGTCTCTAGGGCATCCTGCATCCCGTTACGGAAGAAGAGCAGCTTTTCGACGCTGAACTGTAGCTGGCGATCCAGTGAGTTGACCACGTTCTCCAGATGCGTGTGTTGCGTGGCGGAGTAGGCGTCTTCCAGCACCACAGCTTCGCGCCAGGTCAGTAACGTGGAGAAGATGAGGACAGTAATAAAACAAATATTAACAACCCGGCTCGGATGAAAACGATGACGTGCCGAAGAAAGCTCTTTTCTTACAATATCGTCGGGCTGCACACAGACTCCCTGAAAGCCACTTGCGCTATCCGCATGGGCAAATATTACTGCCTGTTAGCGATTATAGCGTACAAAAACGCCCGGCAATGCCGGGCGTAGCGTGACTTAAGCCTTGTCCTGCCGCCGGATGCCATCACCATGCTGAAGCTCCTCTTCACGAAACGCTTCCTGCTTGATGCCGTAACCGTCGTACCAGCGACACTCCACCATTCCGCTTGCATAGCCGGTTACGACCATACGTGGACCGCCGTTTTTAGGCTTAACTTCATCGCTGACCAGAAAGACCATAACCGCCTCCTTTATCAGTGTGAAACTGTATCAATTTAGTCGAGGAATAGCAGTTATGCCTGGTATAGCCAGAAGTTATTAATGTGAGCGACCTCGCATTTTTTCCACGAGTTTTACTATCGCCACCACAATCAGGCCGATGATCAGACCGATCACCAGATTCAGTAAGGTGGGTAAAGTGGCTGCAATAACAGCACCTTGTGCCTGCGCGAAGTGCTCAATGGCATGATGCAGCGGCGCAATGCCATGCACCACAATTCCGCCACCGACGAGGAACATGGCCAGAGTGCCGATCACCGACAGGGATTTCATCAGCCAGGGGGCAACCACCAGCAGGGCTTTACCGGTCATCTTCGCCAGCGCGCTGGTTTTATCACTCAGCCAGTAGCCCATATCATCGAGCTTAACGATGATCCCTACAATGCCGTAGACCCCAATGGTGACCACAATGGCGATTCCGGAGAGCACCAGCACCTGGTTCAACAGCGGCGCATCCGCCACGATGCCCAGGGTGATGGCCACGATCTCAGCCGAAAGAATAAAGTCGGTGCGGATTGCGCCCTTAATTTTATCCCGCTCAAAGGTAACAGGATCCTGTGCTGCCAGCGCTTCCAGCCGCTGTTGTCGCGCCGCCGGGCTTTCCTTGTCTTTCTCTTTACGCGATTCAAGCGTGTGCAATATTTTCTCTGCCCCTTCAAAACAGAGAAACGCCCCGCCAATCATCAGCAATGGGGTAATGGCCCACGGGATAAAGGCGCTGATCAGCAGTGCCAGCGGCACGAGGATCACTTTATTGAGTAAGGACCCCTTTGCGACAGCCCAGACCACGGGCAGCTCCCGATTGGCGCGTACCCCGGTGACCTGTTGCGCATTGAGAGAGAGATCGTCGCCCAGCACGCCCGCGGTCTTTTTCGCTGCCAGTTTTCCCATCATCGAAATATCGTCCAGCAGCGTGGCGATATCATCCAGCAGTGTTAATAAGCTACTTCCCGCCAAAATTACGTTCCTTCTTTTTTGTTAATAACCTGAACAGTATGGAGTAAAACCCGCAACCCCGAAACTATCCCGTTTATGTCAACAAATAATTCACAACTGACACACAATTAAAGGACTCGCCAGCATGATAGTTTTCACGTTAACTATATGCGTCCTTTTTATTACGCCGTGAGGGAGTATGCGTTTCAGGCAAGTTTTACCATTAGCAGGCGCGCTGTTTGCGCTCTATATCATCTGGGGATCCACCTACTTTGTGATCCGTATCGGCGTGGAGAGCTGGCCACCTCTGATGATGGCGGGGGTGCGTTTCCTTTCTGCGGGGGTGCTGCTGCTGGCGTTTTTATTCCTGCGCGGCCACAGGCTGCCGCCGCTGCGCCCGCTTCTTAACGCCGCCCTGATTGGCATCCTGTTGCTGGCGGTCGGAAATGGCTTTGTCACCGTTGCGGAACACCAGAATGTCCCCTCCGGGATTGCGGCGGTAGTGGTGGCGACAGTTCCTTTGTTTACCCTCTGCTTCAGCCGCCTGTTTGGCATTAAAACGCGCAAGCTGGAGTGGCTGGGGATCGCCATCGGGATGGCGGGCATTATTCTGCTCAACAGCGGCGGTAATCTGAGCGGGAATCCGTGGGGGGCGCTGCTGATCCTGATGGGGTCGATGAGCTGGGCATTTGGGTCCGTGTACGGCTCACGCATTGAACTCCCTTCAGGGATGATGGCCGGTGCCATTGAGATGGTCACTGCCGGGATCGTGTTGCTGGCGGCATCGATGCTCTCAGGGGAGAAGCTGACCGCCCTGCCCGACACCTCAGGCTTCCTGGCGGTGGGTTATCTGATTATTTTCGGCTCTGTGATTGCGATTAATGCCTATATGTTCCTGATCCGCAATGTCTCTCCGGCGGTCGCCACCAGCTATGCGTACGTCAACCCGGTGGTGGCTGTTCTTTTGGGGACGGGTCTCGGCGGGGAATCGCTCTCTGCGGTAGAGTGGATGGCGCTGGGGATCATTATTATGGCGGTGGTGCTGGTGACGTTAGGCAAGTACCTGTTCCCGGCCAAACCGGTGGTTACGCCGTGTCAGGCGGAGAAACCTTAAGCGGGCGAATGCCCTGGGTGTCGATCTGGGCGGTCTCTCCACCGCCGCAGATCCACTCCTCCAGCCGCTCCGTCAGCGCGGTATCATCCAGCTTCAACCTGCCGCGCAGCGCGCACTCCCACACCACCAGCACCCGCCAGCCCTGCTGCTGTAGCAGGGCAATATCGCGGTTGTCGCGAATGACATTTTTGCCAATCTTTTCCAGCCAGAAATCGGTGCGGGTCGCCGGGACTTTAAACAGATAGCAGTCGTGGCGATGCCAGAAGCAGCCATGGGTAAAGATCACGCACTGGTCGCTATCAATCACGAAATCAGGCCGCCCGGCCAGGCTGGCATCCTGCACGCGAAACTCAAAACCGATATGCGTCAGCAGGCCAGCCAGCCGTTTTTCAATGGCCGTATCCCGCGTGCCGATGGCGCGCATGTTTTTACTGCGGGTGGCCTTATTATGTACGTCCGCCATCAACTACTCCGGCTTTGCGTAGCGCTACCGCCTGCAAAATACGGGACTCCAGCAGCCGGGCGACGGCGGCAAACGCCGGAACCACCACCGAGTTACCAAACTGGCGGTAAGCCTGGGTGTCAGACACCGGGATACGGAAGTGGTAGCCCTGCGGGGTTTCAAACCCCATCAGGCGGGCGCACTCGCGCGGCGTCAGGCGGCGAGGACGGTGGCGCTGGTTCTCTGGATCGTCAAAATCACGCTCGCCGAGTGCTTTGTCCCAGCCCCGGTCAATGAGGATCTCAGCCCCGTCTTTATAATAGCGCGCCGACAGGGTGCGGGCGATGCTATGGGGATTAGTGGGATCGACCATCCCGAAACCAAACCCGTTGCCCTTCGCCTGATGCTTCTGCGCATAGCGATACAGGTATTTCCACAGCACCGGGGTAAGAATAAATTTTGCGTCCACCACCGGCTCCAGCAGATCGGCAATCGTGGGTCGGCGTGTCGGCCACAGTCCCGGGAGATCGCGCAGCGTGAAGTTGCCCCCCAGGTTGAGATCGCGACGAAAACCCACCAGCACAATGCGCTCGCGATGCTGGGGCAGGAAGTGTTTGCCATCAATGATCTTCGGATCGTCAGGCCCGCTCTCCGCGGCATCTGCCACGTCATACCCCAGGTCGTCCAGGGTCTGCATGATGATGCGGAATGTTTTGCCCCCATCATGGCTCTTCAGGTTTTTAACGTTTTCCAGCACGAAGATCGCCGGACGGCGGGCGTCAATAATACGCGCCACGTCGAAGAACAGCGTTCCCTGTGTGTCGCAGGCAAAACCGTGCGCGCGGCCAAGGGCGTTTTTCTTTGATACGCCCGCCAGGGAAAACGGCTGACAGGGGAACCCCGCCAGCAACACGTCATGCGCCGGAATGGCGTTACGGATGTGCTGCGCCGCCTCGTCGTCGGTCACGCCGCTCTGGTGGCTGAGCGTCACTTCGCGGATGTCATCGTTGAACTGGTGCGCGTCGGGATCACAATACCAGTTGGCTTTGTAGGTGCGCACCGCGTGTTTATTCCACTCGCTGGTGAACACGCACTGGCCGCCAATCGCCTCAAAGCCATGGCGGATGCCGCCAATCCCGGCGAACAGATCGACAAAGCGGAACGCATAGTGAGGATGACAGGCCGGAGGGCGCGGCAGCAGGTTTTGCAGCATGCCATATTCACCGTCGCTGAGGCGATGGCCTGCCCGCTCGCTGGTGACCAGTCGCTTGAGGATCGCCGGGCTCCAGTGGCTATCACCCTGAGCATTCAGAAGATGCGCCAGCGTTCTGGCATCATAAATTTCCAGCAGCTGGCTCAATAACGCCTGGACTGACGCCGTTGATTTCTTTGCCAGCTCAAGCGCGGACTCCATCACTGATACATTTTCCTGCATAGATTTAACCGGGCCAAATGAGACTGAAGAGAGAGTAACACAGAAAGACATTACAGACTGTCGCGGAAACGCTGTAGGACGGCGGTGTCGATGCCGTCGTAATCACCGCGTAGCTCTGCACTGAGCCGGGCCATAAACTGGATCAGAACATCGGCACTCTGTCGCGCAAGCTGCCGACCGGCGTCGGTCTGCATGGTTTCGGGCAGGCGGAGCAGTTTGGTCTGGAAATGGTCCAGCGCATAGGCCCGGTCGTTCAGCTCACGCACATCGGCAAAAGGGTCCTCCGGGTCGAAGAGCGGCACCCCCAGCGCGCCGGACACGGCAAAGACGCGCGCCAGGCCAATCGCCCCGAGGGCCTCCAGCCGGTCGGCATCCTGCACAATTTTCGCTTCAACGGTAAGCGGCGTAATGCCCGCGCTGAAGCTGTGCGCCTCGATGGCATGCTGGATGGCGGCATAGTGATGGGCGGGAAAGTCGGCAAACGCTTCCCGCAGAATGGCTATCGCTTTTGCGGAGGCCAACTGCGAGGAGCGGCCCCGCTGTGGATGATTTTTCGGCAGGCTGACAATATCGTGAAAATAACAGGCCGTCAGGATGACCAGCGCATCGCCACCCTGATCTTTCATCAGCCGTTGTGAGGTGTGCCAGACACGACGAAAATGAGAAATATCATGAGCGGTATCATCGGTGGCATGATGCGCCTTCAGCCAGCGTTCAAAACGTTCCTGCCATTGCACGAGTTCCATAGTGCTGTCCCTACTGTGAAAAACCGTACAATAGCAATTATTTACTCCTCTGACACATCACGTGGCCGGGTGTACCAGGCAATGGCGCCGAGGATCGCCCCCACCGCGCTTAACAGCAGAAAACCGAACAGGGCACTCAGCCATTTACCCGACGTCGAGCCGAGATCGCCCTCAATCAGCGGCCCCGGTCCCGAGGTGACTTTACTGACGATCCAAAAATAGCGTGCCATCGCCCAGATGAAATAGCCGCAAAAGGCGTAAAATACCCACAAAGCCAGTTTGCCTCCCAGGCTGCGATCGTGTTTCTGTTCCATGTAGTCCTTTTTCCTTTTCGCGGCAGGGGTTCGCCGCATTCACATCGCCAATCTGACCCCGGCAATAAATCACATTTTTCAATTAAACGCACTCCCCCGGCGCAGTTTTTCCGCCGATGACCTGCGTCAGGTTGAGCTTTCGCCACTAAAGATAGACCATATTTATTATTCGCTCATATTTATGAGCCTGAAAAATATCTTGAGTGAGAAGGCAGAAATAAATGGATTTATCGCGCATTTTTATCCGGGAAAGGATATTTGTTTAAACGCGCAACTGTGCAATGATGAGAGCGTTAAAGCATTTTTAGCGTTACATCCTCAGAAAATCTTCATTATCGCCTTCATTTTTCGCCCGATATTATTATCGGGCTTTTTTATTACCTGTCTTCCCCGCCCAAAGCATACACGCAATAAATCAAACCAATTCAAGCCATAACCAACTGATATGAAAATCAATACACCAGAAATATACCATCAAAAAACCCATAGAAATAAAATATAATGAAATCTATATTAATATTTTGAAATAATCTAAAGGATTTAGTTACATTTATTTTTAAAGAGTAAAATCCCACCCTGAAATAGTATTACCCCGTGCCCTGGAAAGGGTTACGTATATTCATTAAGAAAATACATTAAAGGGAATATATAATGAAAAGAAAAGTTCTGGCAGTCCTCGTTCCTGTTTTATTAAGCGCTGGCACAGTCAATGCCGCGGAAATCTATAACAAGGACAGCAATAAACTCGACCTGTACGGAAAGATGGTCGGAAAGCGCGTCTGGAACAACACTGATGATAGCAATAGCGAAAACTTTGATGACTCCTACGCCCGTTTCGGCTTTAAAGGCGAAACACAAATCAACAACGAACTGACCGGTTACGGCCAGCTTGAGTTCAACCTGGGCGCCAGCGCGCCGGAAGGCCAACAGAATGAAGACACCCGTCTGGCGTTCGCGGGCCTGAAGTTCGGTAACTACGGTTCATTTGACTATGGCCGTAACTACGGCGTGGCGTATGACGCGGGCGCGTACACCGATATGCTGGTGGAATGGGGTGGCGATTCCTGGGTTCATACCGATAACTTTATGACCGGCCGTACCACCGGTGTGGCGACTTATCGCAACGCCGACTTCTTTGGCATGGTTGACGGGCTGGATTTTGCGTTGCAGTACCAGGGCAAAAACCACGACAGCCAGGCTAAAAAAGGCAACGGTGATGGTTACAGCACCTCCCTCGCCTATAACGTCGATGGCTTCGGCTTCGTTGGTGTGTACGGCAAGTCCGATCGTACTGACAACCAGTCTGTTGACGGCTATGGCGATACCGCTGAAGTCTGGTCTCTGGCGGCAAAATATGACGCCAACAACCTTTACGCTGCCGTCATGTACGGTGAAACCCGTAACATGACCTGGGTTAATGATAACGGTTTTGCCAACAAAACGCAGAACGTTGAAGCCGTGGTGCAGTATCAGTTTGATTTCGGCCTGCGTCCTTCTCTGGGTTATGTTTACTCCAAAGGCAAGGACCTGGGTGCGCGTAACGGCCAACGCGGCGTAGATGCCGATCTGGTCAACTATGTTGAACTGGGTACCTGGTACTACTTTAACAAGAACATGAACGTTTATACCGCGTACAAGTTCAACCTGCTGGATGAAGACGACGCGGCTATTACTGGCATGCCTGCTGACGACCAGTTTGCAATGGGTATCGTTTACCAGTTCTGATTGCCTGTTACACCTCTTTCAAGCCCGCTGCGAAGCGGGCTTTTTGCTTTCTGCCGCCACCAGCTTTACATAGCTTTAACAAATTAACGCCATCAGCGATAATGCCTGCTTTTCCGCATGTCCTGGAGTTTCAATGCGCGATTTGCCGCCCCTTCCCCCCACGCACACGCGCCCAATGAAACTGAATACCCTGGTCACGCTGATGGTCTACAGCGTGACGGGCGCGATCTTGCTGGTGATTTTTGTCCTCTATTTTGCGCAAATTACCCGGGCCACGCGGGATGGTGTGCGGGATACTGCCCTCGCGGTGGCCAGAACCCTGGCCGATAGCCCGGCGGTGATCCAGGGCTTAGCCTTGCCACCGGACAGCAACATCATTCAGCCTGTCGCCCGGACGGTCATGCAGCGCAATAACCTGCTGTTCGCCGTCGTCACCGACATGCACGGGCGCCGTTATTCACATCCCAACGGCGCCCTGCTCGGCAAAGCCTTTATTGGCGACGATCTCCGGCCTGCGCTGGAGGATAAAGAGAATGTCGCCATCAACCACGGTGTGCTGGGCGAGGCACTGCGCGTGTTTACGCCGGTCTATAACGCTCAGCGTCAGCAGATTGGGGTGGTAGCGGTAGGGATCTCCCTGGATAAAGTGGAGCAGCAGATCGCCCGCAACCGCTGGGACGCCATCTGGCTGGTTCTGTTCAGTGCCCTGCTCGGTGCGCTTGGTGCCTGGGGGCTGGTGCGGATGCTCAAACGGGTGCTGTTTGGCCTGGAGCCGTATCAGATATCAGCTCTGCTGGAGCAGCGCCAGGCCATGCTGCAATCCCTGCGCGAAGGGGTAATCGCAGTGGATCAGCAGGGGCATGTGACGATAATAAACCATGCCGCCCGGCAGATTTTGAATACCAGTACCAGCGGCCATGCCCTGCACGAGACACCACTGCTGGCGAACCTGCGTGAGGTATTGCAAACCGGGCTGCCGCGTCAGGATCAGGAGATCAACTGCCACGGTCGGCTATTGCTCTGCAACACCCTGCCCGTCAAAAGTAATACTCAGCTGATGGGCGCTATTACTACCTTTCGCGATAAGACCGAGATCAGCCAGCTGCTACAGCGGCTGGACGGAATGGTGAGCTATCTGGATGTACTGCGCAGCCACTCCCACGAGTTTATGAACAAGCTGCATGTGATCCTTGGCCTGCTGCATATGAAGCACTATGCCAAACTGGAAGAGTATGTCCTGCTGACGGCCAATGCCTGGCAGAACGATGTCGGCACACTGCAGCGCAACGTGAAATCCCCAGTGGTGGCGGGCTTTCTGCTGGGCAAGATCAACCGCGCCAGAGAGCGGGGATTCAGCCTGACGCTTTCCGACGCCAGTCAGGTGCCGGACAACCCGAATGAACAACAGGTCGCGGGGCTTATCACCGTGCTTGGCAACTTGATCGAGAATGCGCTGGATGCACAGCCTGAAGGGGAGATCGGCCTGCTACTCCACTATCAGCGGGGCTGGCTCAGCGCGGAAGTCAGTGACGATGGTCCGGGCATTGCCCCCGAGCATCTGCAGGACATTTTTAGCAAAGGGTTTTCCACCAAAGGGGAAAACCGGGGCGTGGGGCTTTATCTCGCCCGTCAACAGATTGAAAACCTGGGCGGGGAGATCGCCGTTGAATCTGAGCCGGGCGTGTTTACCCAGTTTTTTGTTCAGCTCCCCTGGGACAGTGAAAGGAAAAGCGCGTGATACATGTTTTGATTGTCGATGATGATGCCATGGTGGCCGATCTTAATTGTCAGTACGTTAACCGGGTGAACGGTTTTTGCTGCTGCGGCTTGGCCACCACCCTGGCTGAGGCCGGGGCGGTGCTGAACGCGCCCGCCAGGCAGGTGGACCTGATTCTGCTGGATGTCTATATGCAGCGTGAAAACGGCCTGAGCCTGCTGCCGGTTATCCGCGCATCCGGGCGTAACACCGATGTCATCATGATCACCTCGGCGTCCGATGCCGCAACCATTCAGACTGCCATGCACTACGGGGTGGTGGACTACCTGATCAAACCGTTCCAGTTCCCGCGCTTCGAAGAGGCCCTGAACGGCTGGCGCGAGAAAAAAGCCCTGATGGCGTCGCATCAGTATCATGACCAGGCGGATGTCGATCGGCTGATGCGCGGCGGTGCGCCAGGACTGGCAGACAGTCGGCGCCTGCCGAAAGGACTCACTCCACAGACGCTGCGCACGCTGTGCCTGTGGATTGATGCCCATCCGGGTATCGAGTTTTCCACCGATGATCTGGCACATGCGGTCAATATCTCGCGCGTCTCTTGTCGCAAATATCTGATTTGGCTGGCCCAGGTCAACATTTTGCACACCAGTATTCACTATGGTGCAACCGGACGACCCGTGTATCGCTATCGTCTGCGTGCCGAGCAGGTTGCCCTGCTCAGGCAATATTGCCATCAGGAGTAACGCCCGTAATACAACCGATTCGGGTAAACATCCTGATTTAGCTCACATATATTGTTTTGCAGCGGTAAAGGTCTGTTACTTCCCGTAAATGGGATGATAATGTACCCGGCGCACAGGATGTCTGACGAGAAAGCTAGCGGAAAGCGTGACTGAAGAGATAAAGTGGCGGAGAGAGGGGGATTTGAACCCCCGGTAGAGTTGCCCCTACTCCGGTTTTCGAGACCGGTCCGTTCAGCCGCTCCGGCATCTCTCCGTTTTGATGGTTGCCATCATGCCGGGGAATTTGGCATTTTAACAGACCATAACCGTTCAATTTTGTTCAAGTGACGAGTTTGCGAGCAAAGCGATGATTAAGTGGCCCTGGAAGTCGAATGAATCTGCCCGAAGCGCGGCGCTGCCGTGGGAAGAGGCGCTGGCGATCCCTGTCCTGTCCACTTTATCGGATGAGGATAAATCACGTCTGGTACAGCTTGCGATACGATTCTTACAGCAAAAACGGCTGGTCCCGCTACAGGGATTTGAACTCGACGATCGCAAGAGCACCCGCATCGCCCTGCTCTTTTGCCTGCCGGTGCTGGAACTGGGTATTGAGTGGCTGGACGGCTTCCATGAAGTGCTGATCTACCCGGCGCCGTTTGTTGTAGACGATGAATGGGAGGACGATATCGGGCTGGTGCACACTCAGCGAATGGTGCAATCCGGCCAAAGCTGGCAGCAAGGGCCGATTATCCTCAACTGGCTGGACATTCAGGACTCGTTCGACGCATCCGGTTTCAATCTCATCATTCATGAAGTGGCGCATAAGCTGGACACCCGTAATGGCGATCGCGCCAGCGGCGTTCCCTTTATCCCGCTGCGTGAGGTGGCAGGCTGGGAACACGATCTGCACGCCGCGATGAACAATATTCAGGATGAAATCGATCTGGTGGGCGAAAGCGCAGCCAGCATTGATGCCTATGCTGCCACCGACCCTGCTGAATGCTTCGCCGTGTTATCGGAATATTTCTTCAGCGCGCCCGAGCTTTTCGCCCCTCGCTTCCCGGCGCTGTGGCAGCGTTTCTGCCAGTTTTACCAGCAGGACCCTTTACAACGGTTACGTGAAAATGACGGCCAGACCGGGGATCCCTCCGCGAAAGTACACTAAACCAGCACTCTGAAGCTTAATTAATCAATTGAATCAGCGCGTTGAATTTAGTGTTGACACAAAATGGCGAGGCCATTAACATGCGCCTCGTTCAAACGATTCCTCTGTAGTTCAGTCGGTAGAACGGCGGACTGTTAATCCGTATGTCACTGGTTCGAGTCCAGTCAGAGGAGCCATATTTAAGAAGCCCGCTTAAGGAAACTTAAGCGGGCTTTTTGCTTTTCCACATTTCTCACTTTAGTTCCTCACCACCTTATGGCAGCAGAGTTCAACGTCTCGCCAGCCCCTCATTGATAATGCAATCCGATATTCGCCCCCGCTTTATGCCATGGCGCGCGGACACATCTATCGTCCGGGGCCGAGCGCTGCGAATCAGGCTCGCGGTTTTTGATCCCGCTTCAGACGGGAACACGGTAAAACCAGCGGTGCAGGCGAACGTGCCGGTAGTGACCGAAACCACAATGGGTCGCCGTTTTGCGGGATCGGTGGATTATATCTGATAGTCGATCGCCGCCTCTTCCGGCTCCATGACCTGGCGTTTGATCTCATCCACCGAGAGTCCGGCGTTGCAGAGTTCGATAAAGCGCCAGACATAGTTGCGCTGCAGCTGGCCGCGCTTAAGCCCGAGCCAGACGGTGTTGGCATCAAACAGGTGGCGGGTATCGAGACGCACCAGACTGCCCTGCTCACGCTCTTCGCCGGACTGTTCGGCCACCAGACCAATGCCCAGCCCCAGTTCGACGTAGGTGCGGATCACGTCGGAATCCTGGGCGCTGAGCACCACATCCGGCGTCAGGCCTTTGCGGTTGAAGGCTTCATCGATACGTGAACGCCCGGTAATGCCCTGCCGATAGGTAATTAACGGCCATTTAGCGATAGCCTCCAGGGTGAGCGGCGAAACTTGTGTCAGCGGATGGTCGACCGGCAGCAGCAGACTGTGATGCCAGCGAAACCACGGAAAGGCGGCCAGCAGCGGGTCATTGCTTAGACGTTCGCTGGCGATGCCGATATCCGCCCCGCCGTTTTGCAGCAAAACGTCTATCTCCTGTGGCGTGCCCTGGATCAGCTCCAGACGCACGTCGGGGAACAACTCACGGAACGCCTTAATCACCGGCGGCAGGCTGTAGCGAGCCTGAGTGTGCGTGGTGGCGATGGTCAATACGCCGGAGGCATCGTTGGTAAAAAGATCGGCCAGCCGACGCACGTTACTGGCTTCATTAAGAATACGTTCAGCGATGGTCAACAGGGCCTTGCCAGGCTCGGTCATTCCCAGCAAGCGTTTGCCGCGACGGATGAAAATTTCAATGCCCAGCTCCTCCTCCAGCTCGCGGATATGACGGCTGACTCCCGACTGGGAGGTATAGAGCATGTTGGCGACCTCGGTCAGGTTGTAATCCCGACGGGCCGCCTCACGGATAATTTTAAGTTGCTGGAAATTCACGGTTCACTCCGGCGCATCTGACATATCGCTATTGTTAAAGCGTGCTCGCCGTGAGAACAAATAATAAAAACCCGCAACTTATACCTTAATGGAATATCAGCTGACCAACTGCAACTCGCGGTTCTCCAGTGACGGACGGCTTACCAGCGACATCAGGATCTCTTTCACTGCCTGCGCCTGCGGCGTCAGCGAGCCACGCGCCGAGACGTTGAGCGACAGCGGCAGGCTCATCGATGGCGAGGCAATCCGCGCCATCCAGCCGTTGGCTGCACTGGAGAGCGAACGGGCTGCCGATTCCGGCAAGACGGTCACACCCATACCACTGGCAATAGCGGCGGTCAGGGTAGAGATGGAGTCGATCTCGCCAATGATTTTGGCCGTCAGGCGGCGCAGAGAGAAGGCTTCATCAACGCGCAAACGCACGGCGCTGTAATCCCGGGGCAAGAAGAGATTCATCTCGGCCACCGCGGTTAGATCTACGCTCTGCCCCGGGCAGTCCCGCGTTCCAACCAGGAAGAGATCTTCTTTCAGCAGCGGCTGGCTGGTGATCCCCGCCACGGGGGAGCGATCGTAGAGCACCGCCATATCCAGTTGCCCGCCGAGTAATTTATCGTTCAGCGCTGAACCGCTGTTCTCGTGAAGATAGACCAGCACCTCCGGCAGCTCTGCGCGTACCGCCTGCAGCAGCGGCATGGTGACTGACGAAGCCGCCGTGCCCGGTGCCAGCCCGATCGACACCTGCCCGCTCAACGTCTGCCCGACATTACCCACCGCCAGCTGTGCCTGCTCGCACTGGCGCAGAATGGTACGTGCGTGGGTATAGAGGATCTTGCCTGCTTCGGTAGGGGTGACGCCGCGTTTCGTGCGGATCAGCAGCTGCTGATCCAGCTCACCTTCCAGAGTGGCCACCTGCTGGCTCAGTGCCGGCTGTGCGATGTGCAGCACCTCAGCGGCCTGGGTCAGGCTACCGATATCGACGATTTTTACGAAGTATTTCAGTCGTCTTAAGTTCATTTTGCCCCCTGTACGAAATGCGTTGCCGGTTCCGGCGCGAATGTAATGAGGGTTTTGCAAGATGCTTGCCAATTTTGTGAAGAGGTCGGATATGTCCGCTAAGCGGCGGAAAATAAGGAAATCTAATCGCTGCCTGCACTTTTAAACCTGAAACAGCGGTTTATGATCTGCCCCATTCGGGGTATGTGCGCACCAAAAACGTGCAATCCGCTGGGGAAAACATCACTTTGCTGATTTTGTCAGCAAACGATCTCAACAGGCGGGATCACCCTTTGACAAGTACAGGCGACGCCGCTAATATTCGCCCCGTTCACACGATTCCTCTGTAGTTCAGTCGGTAGAACGGCGGACTGTTAATCCGTATGTCACTGGTTCGAGTCCAGTCAGAGGAGCCAAATTTGAAAAGCCCGCTTAAGGAAACTTAAGCGGGCTTTTTGCTTTCCGGGTTCAGCTTACGGGCTGGAGGTCATTACCAGCGGCGTATTCTGTCCTCCGAAGCTGACGTTCACCGGCATTCCTGACCGCTGCTCCAGCGCCCCGCTCACCCGTACAGCATCCACATCCCCACCGTTGAGCTGGGCGCGTAAACCTGGCGTTATCGGCAGCGGCACTCTGTTTGTGGATTCAAACTCCGCGCGATTACGAGACAGCGGTTCGTGGACCTCTACCCAGCGGCTGCCGTCCGGCTCGGTGGTGACTTTCACCGGCTGATCGATCAGCTGCACGCGCGTCCCGACCGGGACATTATCGAACAGATACTTAATGTCATCGTTACGCAGACGAATACAGCCCTGGCTCACGCGCAGCCCGATGCCAAAATTCGCATTGGTGCCATGAATGGCGTATAGCCTGCCGATATACAGCGCATACAACCCCATCGGGTTATCCGGGCCGGCAGGAACAAAGGCGGGCAAGGTTTTGCCCTCTTTGGCATAGGCGCGACGGGTGTTGGGGGTTGGCGACCAGGTTGGCCCATCCTTCTTGCGCTCAACGGCCGTTACCCAGTTACGCGGTGTTTCCCGCCCGGCTTCACCAATGCCGATAGGGAAGATCTCAACGGTATTTCCGTCTTTGGGATAGTAGTACAGGCGCATTTCCGCCACATTGACCACAATCCCCTCCCGCACCGTTGGCGGTAAGATGATTTGCTGGGGTACCACCAGCTGCGAGCCGGATTTCGGTAAAAACGGATCGGCTCCCGGGTTGGCCTCCAGCATATTGCTCAATCCCTGCCCATACTGCGCCGCAAAGGCCTCGAGCGGTAAACGGTTGTCAGCCGGAACGGTGATCATCCGTGGGCTTCCTACCAGACGACTCCCTTCAGGCGGCAACGGATAGCTCACCGCCAGCGCACTCTGACTGACCAGTAATGCGGCAAAACAGCCCAAAAAAGTACTACGACGCATCATTCCCTTCCTCTGTCGCTCCACGTATCAGACAAGCATAGTCTTGTTGCTGCGTTTATCGCCAGATATCAGACCATGATGTCGATAAATATCACCCGTTTAGCTCACGCCGGGATAAAAACGTTTTCAGCTGTTCGCTGTCGGGGTAGTCTCATACCCGTCGCTGTTTTTATGCGACCGCAATGTGAGTGATCTTCTCCCTATACCTATAAGAAAATAACGTCAGACAGGACCACTATGGATACCACCCTCGCATCCCCGTCCCCCGATGGGGCAACAACACCATCGCTCAATCGCGCGCGCCGCGCGGCCCTCGGCAGTTTTGCCGGCGCGGTAGTCGACTGGTACGATTTTTTGCTGTACGGCATTACCGCCGCGCTGGTCTTTAACCGCGAATTTTTTCCGCAGATTAGCCCGGCGATGGGCACGCTCGCCGCCTTTGCCACCTTTGGCGTCGGCTTTCTGTTCCGTCCGCTCGGCGGGGTGATCTTCGGCCACTTTGGTGACAAGCTGGGCCGCAAGCGGATGTTAATGCTGACAGTGTGGATGATGGGCATCGCCACCGCGCTGATTGGTATCCTGCCCTCGTTTGCCGCGATAGGCTGGTGGGCGCCGGTTCTGCTGGTTACCCTGCGTGCCGTTCAGGGCTTTGCCGTTGGCGGCGAATGGGGCGGCGCGGCGCTACTGTCGGTGGAAAGCGCCCCGGCGCGAAAAAAGGCTTTTTACAGCAGCGGCGTACAGGTGGGGTATGGCGTGGGCCTGCTGCTCTCCACCGGGCTGGTCTCGCTCATCAGCTCGCTCACGACTGACGAGCAGTTCCTGAGCTGGGGCTGGCGGATCCCGTTCCTGTTCAGCATCGTGTTGGTGCTGGCGGCCCTGTGGGTACGTAAAGGGATGGACGAGTCTGCCGAATTCGAGCAACAGCGTCAGCAACCCGCAGAGAAGCGTCGCCTGCCGGTCATGGAGGCGTTGATCCGCCACCCGGGCGCTTTTTTGAAAATCATCGGCCTGCGCCTGTGCGAGCTGCTGACGATGTATATCGTCACGGCTTTTGCCCTTAGCTATTCCACCCAGAATCTCGGCCTGCCCCGCGAGCTGTTTCTCAATATTGGCCTGCTGGTGGGCGGTATCAGCTGCCTGACCATCCCCTGCTTTGCCTGGCTGGCAGATCGCTTTGGCCGCCGCCGGGTCTATATCACCGGGGCGTTAACGGGGGCCATAAGCACCTTCCCGTTCTTTATGGCGCTTGAGGCCCAGTCGGTATTCTGGATTGTGGTATTCGCTATTTTGCTGGCAAATATCGCCCATGACATGGTGGTGTGCGTGCAGCAGCCGATGTTCACCAGTATGTTTGGCGCGAGCTACCGCTACAGCGGCGCGGGCGTTGGCTATCAGGTGGCGAGCGTGGTCGGCGGCGGGTTTACGCCCTTTATCGCCGCCGCGCTGGTGACCTTCTCCGACGGCGACTGGCATAGCGTGGCGATCTACCTGCTGGCTGGTTGTTTGCTCTCTGCCGCCACGGCTCTGCTGATGAAACCGACCGCGTCCTGATCTCACTTTTGTTTCACATCCAGGTGACATACTATCGGTGAACGCCGTACACCTGTGGAACAAGGAGACAGAGATGAATAATAAAGGCGCCAGCCTGACCCCGGCTCAGGCACTGGAAACGCTGGATGCGCTGTACGACCAGGCGGTCAACGCTCTGCGCAGCGCCATCAGCGACTATATAAAAGACGGAACGCTCCCTGATACAGAGGCCAGAATGAATGGCCTCTTTGTTTATCCTTCACTTTCAGTGACCTGGGATGGTAGCGCCACCAATACGCCAAAGACCCGCGCCTATGCACGCTTTACCCACGCTGGCTGCTACTCCACCACCATCACCCGCCCGACGCTGTTTCGCCCGTATCTGGAAGAACAGCTAACGCTGCTGTATCAGGATTACGGTGCCCACATCACCGTCGAGCCATCGCGCCATGAGATCCCCTATCCGTATGTGATTGATGGTTCCGAACTGACGCTGGACCGCTCCATGAGCGCTGGCCTGACGCGCCACTTCCCGACCACCGAGCTGTCGCAGATTGGGGATGAAACCGCCGACGGGATCTACCATCCGGCAGAGTTTTCCCCGCTGTCGCATTTTGACGCCCGCCGCGTTGATTTCTCGCTGGCACGCCTGCGTCACTACACCGGTACGCCAGCCGAACATTTCCAGCCGTTTGTGCTGTTCACCAACTACACCCGCTATGTGGATGAGTTTGTGCGCTGGGGTTGCAGTCAGATCCTCGATCCCGACAGCCCGTACATCGCCCTCTCCTGCGCCGGTGGGATCTGGATCACCGCCGAAACCGAAGCCCCCGAGCAGGCCATCTCCGATCTGGCCTGGAAAAAGCATCAGATGCCAGCCTGGCACCTGGTAACTGCCGATGGTCAGGGCATTACCCTGATTAATATTGGCGTTGGCCCGTCAAACGCCAAAACCATCTGCGATCACCTGGCGGTGCTGCGCCCGGATGTCTGGCTGATGATTGGCCACTGCGGCGGACTGCGTGAAAGCCAGCTGATTGGCGATTACGTGCTGGCCCACGCCTACCTGCGCGACGATCACGTTCTGGATGCGGTGCTGCCACCGGATATTCCGATCCCGAGCATTGCCGAAGTGCAGCGGGCGCTGTACGACGCTACGAAAGAGGTGAGCGGGATGCCGGGCGAAGAGGTTAAGCAGCGTCTACGTACCGGGACAGTGGTGACCACCGACGATCGTAACTGGGAGCTGCGCTACTCGGCCTCGGCGCTGCGCTTTAACTTAAGCCGCGCGGTCGCCATCGATATGGAGAGCGCCACCATCGCCGCTCAGGGTTATCGCTTCCGTGTACCTTACGGCACCCTGCTGTGCGTCTCCGATAAGCCGCTGCACGGCGAAATTAAACTGCCCGGCCAGGCGAACCGTTTTTACGAGGGAGCGATCTCTGAGCATCTGCAGATTGGTATTCGCGCCATCGACCTGCTGCGTGCCGAGGGCGATAAGCTACATTCGCGCAAACTGCGTACCTTTAACGAGCCGCCGTTCCGCTAATCATAAAAAAGGAAAGTTATGCAAACCACATCACCGCTCTCTGCCCTGCGCCAGTGGCTGGAAACCCAGGCGCTGGATGGCATTATCGTCCCGCGGACCGATGCCTTTCAGAGCGAATATTGCCACCCACATGACGATGTTCTCGCCTGGCTGACCGGCTTTGACGGCTCGGCGGGGCACGCCCTGATCCTGCGCGATCGCGCCCTGCTGTTTGTCGACGGGCGCTACCAGGTGCAGGCCCGTGAACAGGTTGATCTGGCTGAGATTGAGATCCTGCATCTGCACAACGATCCGCTGGCAGCCTGGCTGGATCAGCATGTCGAAGCGGGTTCGAAAATTGCCTTTGAAGCGTTGTTGATGACCAACGGCCAGTACGAGGCCCTGAACGCCAGCCATTGTGAGCTTGTCGCTCTGAACGATTCACCGTTCGATAGCCTGTGGCATGATCGCCCGGCACCGCCCGTTGGTGCGATCCGGGAGATGCCGGTCAACATCAGCGGCGAGAGCAGCGCCGATAAGCGCAAGCGCGTCGCCGCTATTCTGGCTGAGCGCAATGCCGATTATCTCGCCATCACCCAGCCGGATAACATTGCCTGGCTGCTTAACGTGCGCGGAAGCGATATTCCCATGAGCCCGGTGCCGAACTCGTTTGCTCTGCTGAGCCGCGAAGGCGTGGTGGCGTGGTTTGTGGTCCCCGGAAAAACACACGGGCTTTCCGCCTCCCTGCTGGAAAGTCTGACGCTGGCACCAGAAGCCGATTTTCTCCCGCGCAGCCAGCAGCTGTGCGCCGGGAAACGCGTGATGGTGGATGCCGATTCGGCACCTGTCGCCCTGCGTTTTGCCGTGGAGCCGCAGGGGGAGATCGTCTGGCACGCCGACCCAATCACGGCTATGAAAGCGCATAAAAATCCTACCGAGCTGGCAGGCTACCGCGACAGTCACCAACAGGATGGCGTGGCGTGGGTCAACTTCCTTGCCTGGCTGGCGCACGAGGTGCCCCGCCGCGAGGCCGCAGGCAATCCGCTTACGGAGCTGGAAGCACAGGCGCAGCAGCTGGTGTTCCGCCAGCAGAGACCGGGCTTTATCGAGCAGAGTTTTGCCACTATTTCCGCCTCGGCCAGCAATGCGGCGATGTGCCATTACCACGCCTGCGAGCAGACCAATGCGGCCATTACCCGCAACCATTTTTATCTGAACGATTCCGGCGGGCAGTACCATAACGGCACGACCGATGCCACGCGCACGCTTGCCTTTGGCTCTCTGAGCGACCAGTGTCGTCTGCACTACACCGCGGTGCTGAAAGGCTTTTTATCGCTTATCACCCTGCAATTCCCTTCCGGTACCTGCGGGCATCAGATTGATGCTTTTGCGCGGCGTGGGCTGTGGGAGCTGGGGCTGGATTTTGATCACGGCACCGGACACGGTGTGGGCCACCAGCTGCTGATCCATGAGAATCCGCAGCGTATCGCGAAGAAGGTCAACCCTTGGCCGCTGGTCGCGGGCAATATTATCACCATCGAGCCGGGCTATTATCTGGCCGATGAGTATGGGATCCGGATTGAAAATCAGGTGGAGGTTGTGGAAAGTCTGCCGGGCTTCTGCCGCTTTGCGTCGCTCACGCTGGCACCAATCGACCTGAGCCAGGTTGAGTGGCATCTGCTGAGTGAAAAAGAGATCCAGTGGCTGGATGCGTATCACCAGCAGGTACGGGAGGTGCTCTCGCCACACGTTGATAGCGACGCGCGTCAGTGGCTACTGGCAGCGACGGCGCCGGTGCGCGAGCATAAAGAGCGTGCGGCCTGATGCCCTCACCGCAGAGATAGATACAGACACTAAAAACGGTAACCTTCGGGTTGCCGTTTCTTTGTTGACCTGGGCAGAAAAGCAAAAAGCCTGCTTAAGTTTCCTTAAGCAGGCTTTTCAAATTTGGCTCCTCTGACTGGACTCGAACCAGTGACATACGGATTAACAGTCCGCCGTTCTACCGACTGAACTACAGAGGAATCGTGTGAACGGGGCGAATATTAGCGATGCCACCTGGCGTTGTCAAAGGCAGAATGCATATTTTGTATCGTTTGCCGATTTATTCCCCACTTTGCACATTTGCCACCCGTTCTGAGGCAATGGGCGCCACATTGTCACGCTGTGGCCGTGGGTATTTCCACAGCCAGCGACCGCTGATCATTCGCCAGTAGAAGAGCGCGCCGCGTACCGCCCAGTCGAGGAACATCCCCAGCCAGACCCCGACCACGCCCATACCCAGCATGATCCCCAACGTATAACCTGCCACAACGCGACAACCCCACATCCCGAGCATTGACACCCACATCGCGAAGCGCGCATCGCGCGCCCCTTTCAGCCCGGCAGGTAATACCCACGAAGCGGCCCAGATCGGCATAAAGGCGGCGTTCAGCCAGATGAGGATCACCACCACGTCCTTAACGTCCTGCTCGCGGGTATAGAAAGACGCCAGCAGGCCTGCGAACGGCGCGGTTCCCCAGGCAATGGCGGTCAGGCCGATCGTCGAGAGCCAGAAGACATGGCGCAGCTGACGCTCCGCCTGGCCGATTTGCCCTTTACCGAGTCGTTTGCCGGTAATAATGGTGGACGCGGAACCGAGGGCGTTACCCGGCAGGTTGATCAGTGCCGCAATGGAAAAGGCGATAAAGTTACCGGCAATGACATCGGTGCCCATCCCGGCAACAAACATCTGGGTCAGCAGCTTACCGCCGTTGAACAGCACGGATTCAATGCTGGCAGGCACGCCAATACCCATCACTTCCCAGATAATAGCGAAATTAAGCGGCTTGAAATAGCTCTTGATACTGATACGCAGGGACGGGTTAAAACCGACGGCCAGCACCACGATGATGGCAACGGCGCCGATATAGCGCGAGATCGTCAGCCCGAGCCCTGCTCCGATAAAGCCCAGCCCGTCCCAGGAAAAGAGGCCGTAAATCAGCACGCTGCTGATCATAATATTCAGGATGTTCATCCCGCCGTTAATCAGCAGCGGAATTTTGGTGTTCCCTGCCCCGCGCAACGCCCCGCTGCCAATCAGCGCAATCGCTGCGGCCGGATAGCTGAGCACCGTCATTTCGAGATAGGACAGCGCCAGGGCTTTCACCTCACCGGTCGCCTCGCCAGCCACCACATTAATAATCTCTTCACCGAAATAGTGGATCACCGCCGCCAGCACAATGGAAAACAACGTCATGATCACCAGCGACTGCCTGGCGGCCGCCCGCGCACGACGGGGATCGCGTTTCCCCAGACTAAAGGCCACCACCACCGTGGTACCAAGATCGATCGCCGCAAAGAACGAAATAATCACCATATTAAAGCTGTCGGCCAGCCCGACGCCTGCCATCGCCTCTTTGCCGAGCCAGCTGACCAGGAAGGTGCTGAGCACGCCCATCAGCAGGACGCAGGTGTTTTCCAGAAAGATAGGCACGGCAAGGGGGGTGATTTCGCGCCAGAAGAGAACCTTGTAGCTCTTACGTTTGGTATACCAGGGCGTGCGCATCACGGCCTGGCGTAAAGCGGAGGTGACGTTCAAAATGGACCTTAGCGAGAAAAGTTGAAACTCCATTTCAAATGATGAGGGAGAAAAGCAGATCCTGCAAAGTATTTCCCACAAAAATTTGTTGGTAATAACGTCAAACTGACGACAGAATCAGCAGTTGATCTAAATCAGGTAAGATCAGGTTTGACAAAAGTTTTTTCGCCGTTAAGATAACGCTCCACAACGATTCCTCTGTAGTTCAGTCGGTAGAACGGCGGACTGTTAATCCGTATGTCACTGGTTCGAGTCCAGTCAGAGGAGCCACATTTAAGAAGCCTGCTTTCGAGCAGGCTTTTTGCTTTTCCGGGTTCGGTAAACCAGAGCCAAAAAAAAGCCCCCCGACAAGTCGGAGGGCTTAGCCTGTTCAGCGGCGCTTATTCGCCTTTGGTCTCAACGTGTTTCATCTCGCCCATAACTTTCAGCTTTTTCGAGATTTCACGACGTTCTTTAGAGATTTCAGCATTCTTGATGATGTAGTCATCCACGCGGTCTTCGTAATCGCTTTTCATGCTGGCGATGATGCCCTGGATGGCTTCAACGCTCATGCCTGGCTTGATGTAGTCGCTCAGGTTGTCCAGCAGCAGGACACGCTTCTGGTTGTCACGGATCTTTTTCTCAACGTCCTGGATTTCACGTTGCAGTTTGTTCTTGCGACGGAACAGGCGGACGAATTCCAGAACATCCTGGAACGAAGGCTTGGTAGTTTCCATTTTTACACCCCTGATAATGTGAGATTCGGATTCGTTTAAACAACCGCGATGCCGTTAACATTACTGACAGCGATTGCTGATGACAATAATTTTTCCTTTGTCCCTATCATAACCTCAATTTCTGCTGAATCGAAGCAGCAGGCATCACAACCGCGCATGGCCGCTTTTTATTTGCGCAATGCCCGACAGATAAGATGCGACAGCAGCTCGAGCTGGCGCGCAAGTTCCATGCTCAACCATACATAGCCGTGAATGGGCGTTTCTGCCACGTTTTCACTGGACCGATCGTTGATCAGCTGGCGCAGCTCGGCAGCAATTTCGTTCAGCCGCTCGGTATTGGCCAGAATGGGCTGCGGATTGCCTTCGTAGAGCGCATGGGCGATGGTGAGCAGCGTCTGCTGCGTCATCTGCTGCGTCTCTTTTAAAGTCCGGGCATTCAGCATCACAAAATGACTGGCACGTGACGCCCAATGGGCGTTGATTTGCAGCTCCAGCATACAGACCAGGTTGCGGCTGACGGTCTGGATGGCTTCGAAGATAGATTTCTGGATATGGGTCTCTTTGCTGGCTGGCGTGATCAGGCCGCGCATTTTTACCACGTCATTGAGGATGGTTTGCAGATGTTTTTCCAGACGCGGGCGTTCAACCAGGTTGGGAGAAAAGCCCGCCTGATAAACCCGGTTAAAAGCGGTGACGTAGTTCGCCATCTGGATACGCCAGTGCAGGAACGCCCGCTGCGGCCAGATCCCGGTAAACAACATCGCTAACAGGGAGCCGAGGATCACGTCGCCGCTTCGCCACAATGCGGTATGCATATCCCCGGTTGGCGCGCCGATCACCACCGCAAGGGTGATACCAATAAGCAGCGC
The DNA here is from genome assembly GCF_002935105.1 of Leclercia sp. LSNIH3. NCBI lineage: Bacteria > Pseudomonadati > Pseudomonadota > Gammaproteobacteria > Enterobacterales > Enterobacteriaceae > Leclercia > Leclercia sp. LSNIH3. The sequence continues at coordinate 4,156,319 of NZ_CP026387.1, read as the reverse complement.
CTGATAAGGCCGCTTGCCGAGCGCCAGCCAGCCGCAAAGGAACATCGCTGCCGCGCACCACAGTAGCATCAGCGGCAGGGAGAAAAGCTCCAGCTTCAGGGCAATCAGCCCCAGCGCCGAGCCAAGAATGGTGCCGCCAATACGCTCAAACGCGCGTGGCACCACGTTACCCCAGAAGGAGATGGGCCCCATGATTACCACCAGGGTAATCAGCGGCCAGGTCCCTTCCGGCACGTCCAGCAGACGCACCAGTAAAAAGGTGAGGATAAACGCCAGCGCGATACGGCAGCCGTGTACGATGCGGTAATGGCGATACAGTCTGATTTCAAAAGGCGTTAGAGATTTGTCGGGACGCACACGCTCTCCAGCATTACGGCAAATCCTGATTGTACTGTGTTTTCTGCCGGAGCGGTGATAACCCGGCAGAAAAACCCTGTAAACAGTGGGAATATGTGCGGGGTTATGCGACCCGGTGTTGTACCGGAATAAACATTTCGATATCCCAGTAGCCATCGGCATTACCGTCATTCAGGTAACGTTCAAAGCAGGGTTTCGGCGCTATCTGGTAATCGACATCTTCAAGCAGGCTATCAAAAAGAAGGTTCCACGGGGTGGCGAAGTCATGGTTCTCAACGCGGGCGCTGGCAACCGCGTACTCGCCTTCTGCCACTTCGGTAAGGATCACCCCTTCGCTGTTAGCGGGGATAACGAAATCGTCCGGCACGGTGACAACCGTGCCGCAGCGTAACTTTTCGGCTGGCACTTCATCAGGATTATCATAATAAACCGCCACCCACTCCAGCGGCTGAATCTGTCGGCCATCGACCCACATCACCAGTTGCTCAAAACCCTGCTTTACCGTTTGCTCCCAGGGGCCAACCATATGAAAACCGGCGATTTTGCGTTTATTCTGGTGCTTGATGCTGTAGTCCATGCTGCCTCCGATTGGTTACTGTATATACATACACTGTAATGCAGAGAAAAGCGGTTTAACAATAATGACCTGTTCATTATGCGAGCAGTCTCGCACAGTCGCCAGCCTGCTCCTTCAGCCGTCAGGCTTTATGGTGAAGATAGTCGCTCAGACGTGAAAACATCCCGCCTTTCCCTACGCTTTCCAGCGTCACCAGCGGCCAGTGGGCGACCACTTTATCGCGATCGTAGAGTTCGATCTCACCAACCCGTTGATGCGCGGCAATCGGCGCTTCCAGCTCTTTTTTATCCAGCACATATTTGGCTTTAATATTCGGCAACTCTGCCTTCGGCAGGGCCAGCCAGAAGTCCTGGTCGGTTCCCAGCGAAATCTGTTCTTTATTGCCGTACCAGATCCGCTCGATGCCTACCTGCTTACCGTTACGCAGGATCTGCACGGTATCGAAGTTTTGCTGTCCCCAGTGCAGAAGCTTGCGCGCTTGATCCTCGCGCCCTTTCGGACTTTCAGCCCCCATAATGACGGCAATCAGGCGACGCTGACCGTCCACAGCAGAGGCAATCAGGTTGAAACCAGCGCCGGAAGTGTGACCGGTTTTCAGGCCATCGACGTTAAGCGACTTATCCCACAGCAGGCCGTTACGGTTCTGCTGGGTGATGCCGTTCCACGTCAGGCTTTTCTCGCTGTACATGTGATAGAACGCTGGCTCTCCGTGGATGATGGCCCGGGAGAGTACCGCCAGGTCGTACGCCGAACTGTGCTGGCCCGGCGCATCCAGACCGTGCACGGTTTCAAAATGGGTATCGCGCAAATTCAGCTTTTTAACGTAATCATTCATCATGTTCACGAACTGCGGCTGCCCGCCCGCCACATAATCGGCCAGCGCCACACAGGCGTCGTTGCCGGAATCGACAATCAGGCCGCGGCTAAGGTCACGCACCGAAACCTGCTCGCCCGCCTTCAGGAACATCAGCGAGGAGCCGTCAAAAACCGGATTCCCCTTGGCCCAGGCATCCTGACCGACCGTGACCATATCGTCCGGGGTGATGCGATGGCTGTCGATAGCGCGATCCACCACGTAGCCGGTCATCAACTTGGTGAGGCTGGCTGGATTGCGCTGCTGATGTTCGTTGCCCGCCGTTAAAATCTGCCCCGTCGTATAATCCATCAGTACCCAGGAACCGGCCTGGATAGCTGGCGGCTGCGGCGCATAATTAATCGGGTCGGCAGCCAGCGCGGAAGAAATGCTCAAAGTGAGTAAAGAAACAGCAATAAACAGACGGCGTTTCAACGGTATATCCTCAGTCATTTAAAATCGTTGACCTTTTTACGGAAGTTTTCCGCTTGATACCTGGAATAATTGCAAAAAATTGTGACAGCACGCACGTTTTTCCCGGACGGTGTCTCGCAAATTTGCAGGCTTAGGGTGCTTTTCCTTCGGCGTGCCAGGCTGGATGGTTTACCATAAGGGGGTCACTCATAAACAGGATGGTATTACTGGTGTCTGACTCCGTCGCGCTGCCTACATTTTTATTCCACGATTACGAAACCTTTGGCACCAGCCCCTCGCTGGATCGCCCTGCCCAGTTTGCCGCGATACGCACCGATGCTGATTTCAATATCATCGGTGAGCCGGAGGTATTCTGGTGCAAACCCGCCGATGACTATTTGCCTCAGCCCGGCGCAGTGATGGTCACCGGCATCACCCCGCAGGAAGCCCGTGAAAAAGGGGTGAATGAAGCAGAGTTCGCCCGTCGCATTCATGACCTGTTTACCGTGCCCAACACCTGCGTGGTGGGCTACAACAACGTGCGCTTCGATGACGAAGTGACCCGGCATATTTTTTACCGCAACTTCTACGATCCCTATGCCTGGAGCTGGCAAAACAAGAATTCGCGCTGGGATCTGCTGGACGTTATGCGCGCCTGCTATGCCCTGCGCCCGGAGGGGATCGTCTGGCCCGACAATGAAGATGGGCTGCCCAGCTTCCGTCTTGAACATCTGACCCGCGCAAACGGCATTGAACACAGTAATGCCCATGACGCGATGGCGGATGTCTACGCCACTATCGCTATGGCGAAGCTGGTGAAGACCCGGCAGCCGAAGCTGTTTGAGTACCTGCTCAGCCATCGCAGTAAACAAAAACTGACCACCCTGATTGACGTGCCGCAGATGAAGCCACTGATGCATATCTCCGGGATGTTTGGTGCCTGGCGCGGAAATACCAGTTGGGTAGCTCCGCTGGCCTGGCACCCGGAAAACCGTAATGCAGTCATTATGGTGGATTTGGCGGGGGATATTACGCCATTGCTGACGCTGGAGAGCGATGCCCTTCGCGAACGGCTGTACACCCCGAAAGAGGCGCTGGGCGACGCTGCTGCCGTGCCGGTGAAGCTGGTGCATATCAATAAGTGTCCGGTGCTGGCCCCTGCCAATACCCTGCGCCCGGAAGATGCCGAACGGCTGGGGATTGACCGTCAGCACTGTCTGGATAACCTGAAACGGCTGCGGGAGAACCCGCAGGTACGGGAAAAAGTGGTGGCGATTTTTGCTGAAGCGGAGCCGTTCGTTCCGTCAGATAACGTTGATGCCCAACTCTACAACGGCTTTTTCAGCGACGCTGACCGCTCTGCCATGAATATCGTTCTAAAGACCGATCCCCGTAATCTGCCCGCGCTGGATATCACCTTTGCCGATCAACGTATTAACAAACTTATCTTTAACTACCGGGCGCGTAATTTCCCCGGCACGCTGGATGAGGCCGAGCAGGAGCGTTGGTTGCAGCATCGCCGCAATGTGTTTACCCCGGAATATCTGCAGGCTTACGCGCAGGAGCTTGAGATGCTTTACGGCGAGTATGAAGGCAATGCTGAGAAGCAAATGCTGTTGAAAGCGCTGTATCAATATGCGCAGGAAATTGTGTGACCTGAGAAAACAAAAAAGCCGGAGGCGATGTCTCCGGCTTTTTTTCTTTGCCCGGCGGCGCTATAGGTGCCGGGCCTGAGTATTGTTACGCAACGTCTTCGTACTGAGGAACCGGGTTGCGGAAGCTTTTGGTTACGCAAGCCAGGTAAATCAGGCCAATACCACCCCAGATCAGACCCAGAACCATAGAGCTTTCTTCCAGGTTGATCCACAGCGCACCGACAGTCAGCGCACCACATACCGGCAGAACCAGGTAGTTGAAGTGGTCTTTCAGCGTTTTGTTGCGCTTCTCACGGATCCAGAACTGAGAGATCACGGAGAGGTTAACAAAGGTAAAGGCAACCAGCGCACCGAAGTTAATCAGCGCCGTCGCGGTAACCAGGTCAAAGTTGATGGCCAGCAGCGCAATCGCACCGACCAGCAGCACGTTCCACGCCGGGGTACGCCATTTTGGATGGACATAACCGAAGAAGCGAGTCGGGAACACGCCATCACGGCCCATCACATACATCAGACGGGAAACACCCGCGTGCGCTGCCATACCGGATGCCAGAACGGTAACGCTGGAGAAGATCAGCACGCCCCACTGGAATGTTTTACCGGCAACATACAGCATGATTTCTGGCTGCGATGCATCCGGATCTTTGAAGCGAGAGATATCCGGGAAGTACAGCTGCAGGAAGTAAGAGGCACCGATAAAGATGATGCCGCCAATTAATGCCGTCAGGAAGATCGCGCGCGGAATCACACGCTCAGCGTCTTTGGTCTCTTCTGACAGAGAAGAGATACCGTCGAAGCCGAGGAACGAGAAGCACAGGATCGTCGCACCGGTGATCATCGGCACCACATGTGCGCCTTCAGACCAGAACGGACGGGTGCTGGTCAGCGTACCTGCGCCTTCACCGTGAGAAACGCCGTAGATGATCAGACCAACGATAACCGCCACAATACCCATCTGCAGGATAACAATCAGGGTGTTGAAGTTGGCAACGGTCTTGATGCTGCGCAGGTTAGAGATGGTCATAAAGGCCACCAGCGCTACAACGAAGATCCACGACGGTACGGAAGGCACCAGCGCTTCAAAATAAATTTTTGCCAGCAGAATGTTGATCATCGGCATGAACAGGTAGTCCAGCAGAGATGACCAGCCCACCATAAAGCCGACAGCCGGGCTAATGGATTTCTGAGCATAGGTGTACGCAGAGCCTGCGGACGGGAAGCGGCGAACCAGCTTGCCGTAGCTCAGCGCGGTAAAGAGGATCGCGATCAGCGCAAAGGCATACGCCGTTGCAACGTGACCGTCAGTGAGGCCTGAAACGATACCAAACGTATCGAACAGCGTCATCGGCTGCATATAGGCAAGGCCCATCATAACAACCGGAATTAACGTAAGCGTTTTACGTAATTCCACGCGAGAGGTTTTTGGAGTTGCGTTAAGCGACATAGTTATTCTCCTTTACGGTGAATACCGCCACGTAAGCGAAAAATTGCCCCATTTCTTTCTTCCTCAGCGACAACAACTGTCGGATTTTAGTAAATATCTATCCGGTACGAAGCCCGGCCTCTTGGATTTAATGGTTTTCTTACATGCAAAAAAAAATAATCGACGCCTTTTATATCGTCGATTATTCCATGTTTGCTGCGGCGCATTTTCCCTAAATGATAGTTAAAATGCAAGAGATCGGAAGGCATCCTAAAGTTAAATTTTTTATTATTCACCTGATTTTTCAGCCGCACCCTGCGCATAAACGGCAGCAATAGCACTATTTGCTAAAATTTCTTGTCGCCACCATGCACTGGCAAGCCCGGCTGTCTGCTCATTCCAGCCTATCCATACGGAATCATAACTGGATTGCGCGATAACCTGTTTCTCTATTAGCGCTCCGCTTTCAATATAGCGCTGGGCTAAATAACGTGGCAGATAACCGCAGCCTAAGCCGCTAATTTGCAGCTCCAGCTTGGTTTTAAAATCAAATACCGTGATGGCTTCCTGATCGTCCAGTAACTGCGAAGAGGCCGCACAGCTTGGTAATGAAATGTCACCCACCACGATGGCGCGATAATTTTTGATCACTCGCCGGTTAACCGGCTCTGGCTCCTGGGCCAGGGGATGGTGTGGTGCAATGACGAACACCTGTTCCAGGTGCCCGAGACAGGCAAAGCCAAAATCACTTAATTGCGGCGGCTCAAGCAGCGCGCCGACGACAATATCCGCTCGCCCCTGCACCAGCGACTCCCAGGAGCCAGCCAGCACGCCATTGATAAACTTCAGGCGGGTAACGCTGTGTCGTTCGTAAAAGGCTTCGATGAGCGGTGCAAGCAGGGAAAAGGGGAATGTATCATCGACCCCAATAATCAGTTCGTTTTCCCAGCCCTGATGCAGTTTGACGGCCTGCTTTTCCAGCTCACGTACCGTATGCAGTACCTCACGCCCTTTTTCCAGCAGCATTTGTCCGGTGCGGGTAAAGCGCGCCCGGTGGCCGGAACGGTCAAGGATCTGAATATTAAGATCGCTTTCGAGCTTATGAACGGTGTAGCTGAGTGCCGAAGGAGTTTTAAAGAGCTTTGCCGAGGCCGCAGCAAAGCTCCCCTCTTTTTCCAGTGCATCAAGGATAATAAGGACATCCAGCAGCGGTTTCATGCTCACCCCCTTGTGGTGCGCTTACGCTCCGCCAGCGGCATTACTCCATAGGCATAACCAGCGGATCGGGAAAGAGATACTCAAATCCCAGTTCATGACAGATGCGGTTCCCATCAATCAATTTGCCCTTCCCCTCTCCCGGGGCATCGTGGAAGTGCGGCGGCGCCAGGCCAAGCTGACGCGACATCACCGGATAAAATGTACTGCGTGTTGGATGAGAGGGCGCACATATATTATAGATGTGCCCGCCCTTTGGAGCCTGTAATAGCAGGGTAATTGCGCCGATCACATCTTCAAGATGCACCAGATTGACGCCATGTTGGCCGTCAGGCGCTGATTTTCCGGCAAAAAAGCGACCAGGATGGCGCCCCGGCCCCACCAGCCCCGCCAGCCGTAATATATCTACCTGGGTACCCGGTAAATTGTGCAGCCAGTCTTCCAGCTCTTTTAAAACCCGCCCGCTTGCCGTCACCGGCTGGCGCGGCATATTCTCTTTCACGGTGCCGTCCACATCGCCATATACCGAGGTGGAGCTGGTGAAAATAATGCGGGGAATATGGTACGCGAGGGCACTGTCGACAATTTCCTGTACGGCCTGCAGATAATAATTCTCACCCGGCCCGGTGCGGCGTGCCGGCAGGGTAATCACCAGCGCATCCACATCACTCATTAGCGTATCCAGATCGTCGGTGTCACACACTAACTCTGGCTCCAGGCGCAATTCAACGCTCTCGATGCCGCACATCCGCGCCGCCTCGACCCCATCCACGGTAGTTTTACTGCCGGTGACCTGCCAGCCCCGTGACAGCAACGACATGGCCAGCGGCATTCCAAGCCATCCCAGACCGACAATTGCGACCTTTTTCATGCGTTTTCTCCTGACGTTTACGCCTCTGCTTTAAGGCTACGCCAGCCATGCGCAACTGACAATTGATAGCACCAATATGAAATCGTTTAATGATTAAAAAAAGCCCTTGCTTTATGTAGCGTAAGTGGTTTAGGTTAAACAACATCACATGAATAAGCATTCATCGAGAATTTTATGACACGCGTTCAATTTAAACACCACCATCATCACCATCATCCTGACTAGTCTTTCAGGCGATGTGTGCTGGAAGACAGTTAGATCTTCCAGCGGTGCATGAACGCAAGAAAAAGCCCCCGGAAGATCGCCTTCCGGGGCCTTTTTTTTGGACCGTGTTCAGGCAAGTTACAACAGGATCATGAGGAACCGACAATGTTAGATAATTCACGTTTACGCATAGCTATGCAGAAATCAGGTCGTCTTAGCGACGATTCACGCGAACTGCTGGCGCGCTGCGGCATCAAAATCAACCTGCACACTCAGCGCCTGATTGCGCTGGCAGAGAATATGCCGATTGATATTCTGCGCGTGCGTGACGATGACATTCCGGGGCTGGTAATGGACGGCGTGGTGGATCTGGGCATCATTGGCGAGAACGTGCTGGAAGAAGAACTCCTCACCCGCCGCGCACAGGGCGAAGACCCACGCTACTTTACGCTGCGCCGTCTCGATTTTGGTGGTTGCCGCCTGTCGCTGGCAACCCCTGCTGACGAAGCATGGGACGGCCCGGCTGCACTGAATGGCAAGCGTATCGCCACCTCCTACCCTCACCTGCTGAAGCGTTATCTCGATCAGAAAGGGGTCCAGTTTAAATCCTGCCTGCTCAACGGCTCTGTCGAAGTGGCACCGCGCGCCGGTCTGGCTGACGCAATCTGCGATCTGGTCTCCACCGGCGCGACCCTGGAAGCCAACGGCCTGCGCGAAGTTGAGGTGATCTACCGCTCTAAAGCCTGCCTGATCCAGCGCGACGGCGAGATGCCGGAAGCCAAGCAGCAGCTGATTGACCGTCTGTTGACCCGTATTCAGGGGGTGATCCAGGCCCGCGAATCGAAATACATCATGATGCATGCGCCGACTGAGCGTCTGGATGAGGTTATTGCCCTGCTGCCAGGTGCCGAGCGTCCAACCATTCTGCCGCTGGCGGGGGATCAGCAGCGCGTGGCGATGCATATGGTCAGCAGCGAAACCCTGTTCTGGGAAACCATGGAAAAACTGAAAGCGCTGGGTGCCAGTTCGATTCTGGTGTTGCCAATTGAGAAGATGATGGAGTAACCACCATGACCTTTAACACCGTTATCGACTGGAACACCTGTAGCGCGAAACAACAGCGCGACCTGCTGATGCGCCCGGCTATCTCTGCGTCCGAAAGCATTACCCGTACCGTGGCTGAGATTCTGGACAATGTGAAAGCCCGTGGCGACGATGCCCTGCGGGAATACAGCGCCAAATTCGACAAAACCGAAGTCGGTGCGCTGAAGGTGAGCGAGCAGGAAATCACGGACGCCTGTAACCGCCTGGGCGATGACATTAAGCAGGCGATGGCGGTGGCGGTCAACAACATCGACACCTTCCACCGCGCGCAAGCCCTGCCCGTTGTGGATGTGGAAACCCTGCCGGGTGTGCGATGCCAGCAGGTGACCCGTCCGGTTGACTCGGTGGGTTTATATATTCCAGGCGGTTCCGCACCGCTGTTCTCTACGGTGCTGATGCTTGCCACCCCGGCGCGTATCGCCGGATGTCGCAAGGTGGTGCTCTGCTCTCCACCGCCGATTGCCGATGAGATCCTCTATGCGGCGCAACTCTGCGGCGTTCAGGAGATTTTCAAAGTCGGCGGGGCACAGGCCATTGCCGCCCTGGCGCTGGGTACGGAGTCCATCGCTAAAGTGGATAAAATCTTTGGTCCGGGTAACGCCTTTGTGACCGAAGCGAAACGTCAGGTCAGCCAGCGGCTGGACGGTGCGGCTATCGATATGCCGGCTGGCCCCTCTGAAGTGCTGGTCATTGCCGACAGCGGCGCGACGCCGGATTTCGTGGCCTCGGACCTGCTTTCCCAGGCAGAACACGGCCCGGATTCGCAGGTGATCCTGCTGACGCCTGATGCCGGTATGGCAAAACGGGTGGGTGAAGCGGTCGAGCGTCAGCTTGCCGATCTGCCGCGTGCCGATACTGCTCGCCAGGCGCTCTCTGCCAGCCGTCTGATCGTCGCCCGGGATTTGGCGCAGTGTATCGCCATTTCCAATCTCTATGGCCCGGAGCACCTGATCATTCAAACCCGCAACGCCCGTGAGCTGGTCGACAGTATCACCAGCGCCGGTTCGGTGTTCCTTGGCGACTGGTCACCGGAATCCGCAGGTGATTACGCCTCCGGCACTAACCATGTGCTGCCGACCTACGGTTATACCTCTACCTGTTCCAGTCTGGGGCTGGCGGATTTCCAGAAGCGCATGACCGTGCAGGAGCTTTCCCGTGAGGGCTTCGCCTCTCTTGCCGCAACGATTGAAACGCTGGCCGCAGCCGAACGGCTGACTGCCCACAAAAATGCCGTAACGCTGCGCGTTGCCGCCCTGAAGGAGCAAGCATGAGTATTGAAGAGTTAGCCCGCGAGAACGTTCGCGCCCTGACCCCCTATCAGTCTGCCCGCCGCCTGGGTGGTAACGGCGATGTGTGGCTGAACGCGAATGAATTCCCTACCGCCGTTCATTTCGCGTTGAGCCAGCAGACGCTGAACCGCTACCCGGAATGTCAGCCGAAAGCGGTCATTGAAAACTATGCGGCCTATGCCGGTGTACAACCTGAGCAGGTGCTGGTCAGCCGCGGCGCTGATGAAGGCATTGAACTGCTGATCCGCGCCTTCTGCGAGCCGGGTAAAGACGCAGTACTCTACTGTCCACCGACCTACGGGATGTACAGCGTCAGCAGCGAAACCTTTAACGTTGAGCTGCGTAAAGTGCCTACTCTGGAAAACTGGCTGCTGGATTTGCAGGGCATTGCCGACAATCTTGATGGTGTAAAGGTGGTGTTTGTCTGCAGCCCGAACAACCCTACCGGCCAGCTGATTAACCCGGAGGATATCCGCACTCTGCTGGAAATGACCCGCGGTAAAGCCCTGGTGGTGGCCGATGAAGCCTATATCGAGTTCTGCCCGCAGGCGACCCTCGCAGGGTGGCTGGCGGAGTATCCGCACCTGGTGATCCTGCGTACGCTTTCAAAAGCCTTCGCCCTGGCCGGGCTGCGCTGCGGTTTTACGCTGGCCAATAAAGAGGTGATCGACCTGCTGATGAAAGTGATTGCCCCTTATCCGCTTTCAACGCCGGTCGCGGATATCGCCGCCCAGGCGCTGTCGGCAGACGGCATCACGGCCATGCGGAGTCGCGTGGCGCAGATCATCGACGAGCGTGCGTATCTCGTCAGCCAGCTGAAAACCATCCCTTGCGTAGAGCAGGTTTTCGATTCGGAAACCAACTATATTCTGGCGCGTTTTAGCGCCTCAAGTGCAGTATTTAAATCTTTGTGGGATCAGGGCATTATCTTACGAGACCAGAACAAACAACCCTCTTTGAGTGGCTGCTTACGCATTACCGTGGGTACCCGTGAAGAGAGCCAGCGCGTTATCGACGCCCTGAATGCGGAGAAAGTATGAGCCAGAAGTACCTCTTTATCGATCGTGACGGCACTATCATTTCGGAACCACCCAGTGACTATCAGGTCGATCGTTTCGACAAGCTGGCTTTTGAAGCCGATGTCATTCCGGTGCTGCTTAAGCTGCAAAAGGCCGGTTATAAGCTGGTGATGATCACCAATCAGGACGGCCTCGGCACGGATAGCTTCCCGCAGGCTGATTTCGACGGCCCGCACGATCTGATGATGCAGATCCTCACCTCTCAGGGCGTGGTATTTGATGAGGTCTTGATTTGCCCGCACTTGCCTGCCGACAACTGTGATTGCCGCAAGCCGAAAGTGCAACTGGTAGCGCAGTATCTGGCCGACACGGCGCTGGATAAAGCCAACAGCTATGTGATTGGCGATCGTGCGACGGACATTGAGCTGGCGACCAACATGGGCATTACTGGCCTGCGCTATCAGCGCGAGACCCTGAACTGGGCGATGATTGGCGAACAGCTGACCAAACGTGACCGCTACTCGCACGTGGAGCGCAATACTAAAGAGACGCAGATCGACGTCAAGGTCTGGCTGGATCGCGAAGGCAGCAGCAAGATCCACACCGGTGTGGGCTTCTTCGATCATATGCTGGATCAGATCGCCACCCATGGCGGCTTCCGCATGGAGATCGGCGTTAAAGGCGATCTCTACATTGACGATCACCACACCGTGGAAGATACCGGCCTGGCGCTTGGCGAGGCTCTGAAGCTGGCCCTGGGCGACAAGCGCGGAATCAACCGTTTTGGCTTTGTGCTGCCGATGGATGAGTGCCTGGCCCGCTGTGCGCTCGATATCTCCGGCCGTCCGCATCTGGAATATAAAGCCGACTTTACCTATCAGCGCGTGGGCGATCTGAGCACCGAGATGGTTGAGCACTTTTTCCGCTCCCTCTCCTACACCATGGGCCTGACGCTGCACCTGAAAACTAAAGGTAAGAACGATCACCATCGCGTGGAGAGCCTGTTTAAGGCCTTTGGCCGCACCTTGCGCCAGGCCATTCGCGTGGAAGGCGATACCCTGCCGTCGTCGAAAGGAGTGCTGTAATGAACGTGGTGATCCTCGATACCGGCTGCGCCAACCTCAACTCAGTGAAATCCGCGATTGCGCGCCACGGCTACGATCCGCTGGTCAGCCGCGACCCGGATGTCGTGCTGCATGCGAGTAAACTCTTTTTACCTGGCGTCGGTACGGCACAGGCGGCGATGGATCAGATCCACCAGCGCGAGCTGGTTGAGCTGATTAAAGCCTGTACCCAGCCGGTGCTGGGCATCTGTCTGGGAATGCAGTTGCTGGGACGTCGCAGCGAAGAGTCCAACGGTGTGGATCTGCTGGGCATTATCGATGAGGATGTGCCGAAAATGACCGACCACGGCCTGCCGCTGCCGCATATGGGCTGGAACCGCGTCTACCCGAAAGCGGGTGACCGACTGTTCCGCGGTATCGAGGACGGGGCATATTTTTATTTTGTGCACAGCTACGCGATGCCGGTGAACGCCAATACCATCGCCCAGTGCCAGTATGGCGAAGCCTTCACCGCCGCCGTGCAGAAAGACAATTTCTACGGCGTGCAGTTCCACCCGGAGCGTTCCGGGGCCGCTGGCGCGCAGTTGCTGAAAAACTTCCTGGAGATGTGATGATTATTCCCGCTTTAGATTTAATCGACGGCACGGTTGTCCGTCTGCACCAGGGCGATTATGGCCAGCAACGCGACTATGGCAACGATCCGCTGCCACGCCTGCAGGACTATGCTGCGCAGGGTGCAGAAGTGCTGCATCTGGTTGACCTGACCGGCGCGAAAGATCCGGCCAAACGCCAAATCCCGCTGCTGAAAACACTGGTCGCGGGCGTTAACGTCCCGGTGCAGGTTGGCGGCGGCGTGCGCACTGAAGAGGACGTAGCCGCACTGTTGGAAGCGGGCGTGGCGCGCGTAGTGGTGGGTTCTACCGCGGTAAAAGATCCCGAGACGGTACAAGGCTGGTTCCGCCGCTTTGGCGCTGACGCGCTGGTGCTGGCGCTGGACGTCCGTATCGACGAACAGGGAAACAAGCAGGTTGCGGTCAGCGGCTGGCAGGAAAACTCCGGCGTGACGCTGGAAGCGCTGGTCGATCGCTATCTGCCAGTGGGCCTGAAACATGTTCTTTGCACCGATATCTCCCGTGACGGCACGCTGGCCGGTTCTAACGTGTCGCTTTACGAAGAGGTCTGCGCCCGTTATCCGCAGGTGGCGTTCCAGTCATCCGGCGGTATTGGTGATTTAAATGATATCGCCGCCCTGCGCGGGACCGGGGTACGTGGGATCATCGTTGGACGCGCCCTGCTGGAAGAAAAATTTACTGTGAAGGAGGCGATTCAATGCTGGCAAAACGGATAATTCCTTGTCTCGACGTGCGTGATGGCCAGGTCGTTAAAGGCGTGCAGTTCCGCAATCATGAGATTATCGGCGACATCGTTCCCCTGGCAAAACGCTATGCGGAAGAAGGTGCCGATGAGCTGGTCTTTTACGATATCACCGCCTCCAGCGATGGTCGCGTGGTGGATAAAAGCTGGGTTGCGCGCGTGGCGGAAGTGATTGATATTCCGTTCTGCGTGGCGGGCGGGATCAAATCGGCTGACGACGCGGCAAAAATCCTCACCTTCGGCGCCGACAAAATTTCCATTAACTCCCCTGCCCTGGCTGAGCCGGAGCTGATTACCCGTCTGGCCGATCGCTTTGGCGTGCAGTGCATCGTGGTCGGGATCGATACCTGGTTTGACGAGGCCACCGGCAAATACCACGTCAACCAGTATACCGGCGATGAGAGCCGTACCCGTGTCACCCAGTGGGAGACACTGGACTGGGTGCAGGAAGTACAGAAGCGCGGCGCGGGCGAGATCGTCCTGAATATGATGAACCAGGACGGGGTTCGTAACGGCTACGACCTGGCGCAGTTAAAGAAAGTACGCGAAGTATGCCATGTACCGCTGATTGCCTCGGGTGGTGCGGGCACCATGGAACATTTCCTTGAAGCCTTCCGCGATGCCGACGTAGATGGCGCGCTGGCAGCCTCGGTGTTCCACAAGCAGATTATTAATATTGGTGAGTTAAAAACGTTCCTGGCAAATCAGGGCGTGGAGATCAGGGTATGTTAACAGAGCAACAACGTGCGCAGCTGGACTGGGAAAAAACGGACGGTTTGATGCCAGTCGTGGTGCAGCACGCGGTATCCGGTGAAGTGCTGATGCTGGGTTATATGAATCAGGATGCCCTGGCGAAGACCATCGATAGCGGCAAAGTGACCTTCTTCTCACGCACTAAACAGCGTCTGTGGACCAAAGGTGAAACGTCCGGCCATTTTCTGAATGTGGTCAGCATCACCCCGGACTGCGATAACGATACCCTGCTGGTACTGGTCAATCCCATCGGCCCCACCTGTCACCTGGGCACCAGCAGCTGCTTTGGCGACGCCAGCCACCAGTGGCTTTTCCTGTACCAGCTGGAACAACTGTTAGCTGAGCGCAAAACTGCCGATCCGCAAAGTTCCTATACCGCGAAGCTCTATGCCAGCGGCACCAAGCGCATTGCGCAGAAAGTGGGAGAAGAAGGCGTAGAGACAGCCCTGGCCGCCACCGTGAACGACCGGGCCGAACTGACGAATGAAGCCTCCGACCTGATGTATCACCTGTTGGTGCTGCTACAGGATCAGGACTTAGATTTGACCACCGTGATTGAGAATCTCCGTCAACGGCACAAATAAAAAAACCGGGGAAACCCGGTTTTTTTTCAGCTTTTAAGCCCTGCTCTGGTAGTTGCGTAGGGCGTTACGTCCTAACACAATGCCGGAACCGACAATCCCGCCCAGCAGTACCGCCAGAACCAGTACCAACGAACGTTTAGGACTGTCACGACGAATCGGCAGGTCCGGCTTCATGACATAGCGATAGGCATGGATGGTTGTCGGATCGATTTTCAGTTTTTGAATATCGAGCAGTTTCTGTTTGTTCTGATAATAGCTGTCGGACAGCGTCAGTGGACGTGAAGATTCATGGGCAATCATGGATTGCAGCGCTTCAGTCCCTAACAGGAACATCGTTTCTTGCGTAACGTCCTGAGTCTGCTGGATTTTTGGGGTGGTAATGTTGGCCGCTTCAGCATACTTCAGGGCTTCTGTGATTTGCTTGATTCGCACATCTTTTTGCTCCTGAGCGATCGTCTCCTGGTTACCTAATACGTCCTCAAGGGTTGCGACCTGCTGCTTAAGGTTGTCATTAAGATCAACGACCAGCTCTTTTTGAATTTGCTCATCAACCTGCTGAATGTACTCTGCCACCTTCTTTTGCGCTGCCTCAGCCGAACTATTTACGTAGCTGATGCTTAACGGTAAAGGCTGACCTTTCACCGATTGTTCAATAACGAGTTTTTCCGGCTCGACCTTGTTTTCCAGGGTCTGAGATAATGCAGAGAAAGAGGCGTTATAGCGGGTAATCACGCTCTCCTGGATATCCGTTAATTTTGGTGCATTAGTACCATAAAGAATATTAAGTGCGTTGCTGTAACTGCCTATTTGAGCAGCATCCGGCTGGGTAATGATAGCGGTGGATGTCCACTTCTCTTTAGCGAAAACCAGGTAAAGCCCAGCAAGAATCAGTGCAATAGCGACAAATGCAGTAATCACCCATTTTCCACGCCACAGCTGTACCAATAGATTAATCAAATCAATCTGTTCAGGGTCATTGCTTCGCATGACCGCGTTATTGTTGTTGTGCGTCATATAATCCTTAGAAGGCGAAAAAGCGCAAATTATAAAGTTTCAGATATAGTTTATCGATTGTTTTCGGATTTTCTATAGGAATCCGATTAGGCATATCGAAAATATGATGTTTGGATACCCTGCGCATCGCGTTATCATACCCCAAATCCGGTACTTAACGCACCGGACATGATACGTAACAGATGAGGACAGTTATGAAATTTCTGGTCACTGGCGCTGCAGGCTTTATCGGCGCTCATGTCAGCAAGCGGCTCTTGGATGCCGGACATCAGGTTGTGGGTATCGACAACCTTAATGACTATTACGATGTGAACCTGAAGCAGGCGCGTCTTGATCTGCTCACCTCCGCGAATTTTAGCTTCCATAAGCTTGAACTGGCCGACCGCGAGGGTATGGCGGCCCTTTTCGCTACTGAAAAATTCGATCGGGTGATCCATCTCGCCGCCCAGGCTGGCGTGCGCTACTCCCTGGATAACCCACATGCTTATGCAGAAGCCAACCTGGTGGGGCATCTGAACGTACTGGAAGGCTGCCGTCATAATAAGGTGCAGCATCTGCTTTATGCCTCCTCCAGTTCCGTGTACGGTCTGAACCGTAAGATCCCGTTCTCAACGGATGACTCCGTGGATCACCCGGTTTCGCTGTACGCCGCGACCAAAAAAGCCAACGAGCTGATGTCACATACCTACTCCCACCTGTATGGTCTGCCGACGACTGGCCTGCGCTTCTTTACTGTTTACGGCCCGTGGGGGCGTCCTGACATGGCGTTGTTTAAATTCACCAAAGCCATGGTGGAAGGCAAAAGTATCGACGTCTATAACTTCGGCAAGATGAAGCGTGACTTCACCTATATCGATGACATTGCTGAAGCGATTGTTCGTTTGCAGGACGTTATTCCCCAGGCGGACAGTAACTGGACGGTGGAGTCTGGCTCCCCTGCGACCAGCTCCGCACCTTATCGTGTCTATAACATCGGGAATAGCTCCCCTGTTGAACTGATGGACTACATCACGGCGCTGGAAGAGGCGTTAGGCATTGAAGCTGACAAAAACATGATGCCGATCCAGCCCGGTGATGTGCTGGAAACCAGCGCAGATACCACGGCGCTGTATGAGGTTATCGGCTTTAAACCGCAGACCTCGGTGAAAGAAGGCGTTAAGAACTTCGTTGACTGGTATCGCGAGTTTTATAAGGTTTAAAAAAAAGCCCGGCATAATTGCCGGGCTTTTTTCTGCTGTTGATAAAGTCAGTCGTTACCAAACAGATCGCGGGTATAGACCTTATCCGCCACGTCGGAGAGTTCTTCCGCCATTCGGTTAGAGATAATCACATCGGCCTCTTTCTTGAAGGCATCCAGGTCGCGGACCACCCGGGAATGGAAGAATTCGTCTTCCTTCATCACCGGCTCATAAATGATGACCTGAACGCCTTTTGCCTTAATACGCTTCATAATCCCCTGAATGGAGGAGGCACGGAAGTTATCCGAACCGCTCTTCATAATCAGACGGTACACGCCCACAACTTTAGGGTGGCGCGCCAGAATGGAATCAGAGATGAAGTCTTTACGCGTGCGGTTAGCATCTACAATCGCAGAGATTAAGTTGTTCGGTACGGACTGGTAGTTAGCCAGCAGCTGCTTGGTATCTTTTGGCAGACAGTAGCCACCGTAACCGAAGGAAGGGTTGTTGTAGTGGTTACCGATACGCGGGTCGAGGCAGACGCCTTCAATGATCTGGCGGGTATTCAAGCCCAGGCTCTCTGCGTAGCTGTCCAGCTCGTTAAAATAGGCAACACGCATGGCCAGATAGGTATTGGCAAAGAGTTTGATGGCTTCTGCTTCTGTGGCGTCGGTATAAAGAACATTGATGTCTTTTTTAATGGCGCCTTCCTGCAGCAGGGCAGCAAAACGTTCCGCACGCTCGGAGCGCTCACCAATGACGATACGAGACGGGTGCAGGTTATCGTACAATGCCCTGCCCTCACGCAGGAACTCAGGTGAGAAAATGACATTATCGATACCCAGCTCTTCTTTGATCGATTGGGTAAAGCCGACAGGAATGGTTGATTTGATGATCATCACGGCATTCGGGTTAATCGCCGTCACATCCTTAATCACCGCTTCTACGCTCGACGTGTTGAAATAGTTCGTTTTTGGATCGTAGTCGGTTGGCGTGGCAATGATGACAAAATCCGCCCCGGTGTAGGCGTCAACTTTGTCAGTGGTCGCACGGAAATTCAATGGCTTATTCGTCAGATAATCCTGGATCTCTTTATCCACGATGGGCGAGATCTTCTGGTTCAACATATCTACTTTGGCCTGCACGATATCCAGGGCCACCACTTCATGGTGCTGCGCAATCAGGATCCCGTTAGAGAGACCCACATAACCTGTTCCTGAGATTGTTATTTTCATTGAATTAACGTCTTTAAGTTAAGTGTCGGGAGCGACAACCGCCCCACCGCTATAAGCAACTTTTGGGGTTTTTACCCCGTATGCTGAGTTGATGTCAAGGCGAATGGCCGGCTGCAGAAAGGAACAATTGTAGTGTTTTATGCTGCATTAACGCTGCCCCGATGACCAGGGTTAGGCAACACGGGGATATTACAAATAAAAAAAACCCGGTGACATTCACCGGGTCTCGCTACATGACTGAGTTAAATCAGATTAATCCAGCCACTCGGTGTGGAAAACACCTTCTTTATCGGTACGTTTATAGGTGTGCGCGCCGAAGTAGTCGCGCTGCGCCTGAATCAGGTTCGCAGGCAGAACGGCAGCACGGTAGCTGTCGTAATAAGCGACTGCAGCAGAGAAGGTTGGCACAGGAATGCCGTTCTGTACTGCGTAAGCCACGACGTCACGCAGCGCTTGCTGGTAATCATCAGCAATCTGCTTGAAGTATGGGGCCAGCAGCAGGTTAGCGATGCCCGCGTTTTCAGCGTATGCATCGGTAATTTTCTGCAGGAACTGAGCACGAATGATGCAACCGGCACGGAAGATCTTCGCGATTTCACCGTAGTTCAGATCCCAGTTGTTCTCATCAGAGGCGGCACGCAGCTGAGAGAAGCCCTGCGCGTAAGAGACGATTTTACCCAGGTACAGAGCGCGACGGACTTTTTCGATAAATTCTGCTTTATCGCCAGCCAGCTGTGTTTGTGGACCGGTGAGCACTTTAGATGCCGCAACACGCTGCTCTTTCAGAGAAGAGATGTAACGCGCGAAGACCGATTCGGTGATCAGTGACAGTGGCTCGCCCAGATCCAGGGAGCTTTGGCTGGTCCATTTACCAGTACCTTTATTCGCCGCTTCATCCAGAATCACATCGACCAGGTATTTACCTTCTTCATCTTTCTTGGTGAAGATGTCTTTGGTGATGTCGATCAGGTAGCTGCTCAGCTCACCGTTATTCCAGTCGGTAAAGGTCTGCGCCAGTTCGTCGTTAGTAAGGTTCAGGCCGCCTTTCAGCAGTGAGTAGGCTTCAGCGATCAGCTGCATATCACCGTATTCAATACCGTTGTGAACCATCTTCACATAGTGACCCGCACCGTCTGGACCGATATAGGTCACACACGGTTCACCGTCTTCAGCAACGGCAGCAATCTTGGTCAGGATTGGCGCAACCAGCTCATAGGCGTCTTTCTGGCCGCCAGGCATGATAGATGGACCCTTCAGTGCGCCCTCTTCACCGCCGGAAACACCGGTACCGATGAAGTTGAAGCCTTCAGCTGACAGTTCACGGTTACGACGAATGGTGTCGTGGAAGAAGGTGTTACCGCCATCAATGATGATGTCGCCTTTTTCCAGGTACGGTTTCAGGGAGTCGATGGCCGCATCGGTGCCAGCGCCTGCTTTCACCATTAACAGGATGCGACGAGGGGTTTCCAGGGATTCAACGAACTCCTGCACCGTATAGAAAGGAACGAGTTTTTTGCCTGGGTTCTCGGCAATCACTTCTTCAGTTTTATCACGGGAGCGGTTGAAAACGGAGACGGTATAACCACGGCTTTCGATGTTCAGCGCCAGGTTGCGCCCCATCACTGCCATACCGACGACGCCGATCTGTTGTTTGGACATTACATACTCCTGTCAGGTGTGGTATCTGCGAATCATCACGCAGTTCAATGTTGGACTTATGTTAACTCAGGATGCAGAAATCCAGTAATATTTACTGGTGGCGTAAGATGCTCTTTTATTATCAGTTACTTTTATAACCATTCGGATTCTTTTGCTGCCAGTTCCATGCATCCCGTACCATATCATCTAAATCGTGTTTAGCTTCCCAACCTAGTTCCTTACGTGCTTTAGCCGGATCTGACCAACACTCTGCTATATCGCCTGAACGTCTGGTAGTTAATACGTAAGGCACGTCTAAAGTTGTCACGCGTTTGAAAGCGTCCAGAAGTTCGAGAACGGAATAGCCTTTCCCTGTTCCCAGATTATAAATCCTAAGGTTAGAGCCATCGTGTCTTTGCTTTAATGCTGCAACGTGCCCTTCAGCAAGATCCATGACATGAATAAAATCACGTACGCCTGTTCCGTCTTTTGTCGGATAGTCACTTCCGAAGACAGATAAATGGTCGCGTTTACCAATTGCGACCTGGCAGATATAGGGCATAAGATTGTTTGGGATCCCGTTAGGATCCTCACCTATTTCACCGGACGGATGCGCCCCAACTGGATTAAAATACCGCAGAATCGTTGTATTTAAGGTTGGATAGGCGACTGAAATATCAGCAAGCATTTTCTCAACCATGAGTTTCGAGGTACCGTAAGGGTTAGTTGTTCCACCAACTAAGCAATCTTCAGTCAATGGAATAGTTTCTGGTTCGCCATAAACGGTTGCAGAAGAACTAAATATAAAATTATGAACACTAGCTTTAAGCATTTCATCCAGTAAACAAAGGCTGCCAGTTACGTTGACTTCATAATAACTGAGCGGTTGCGCTACTGATTCCCCTACTGATTTTAAACCGGCAAAATGAATTACATCGGAGATAGAATTTTCAGTAAAGATTTGACGAAGTAATGATCGATCTAAAATACTTCCCTGATAAAATAAAGGCTCAACACCTGTGAGTCGTTTTACCCTTTCTAACGACTCTAGAGACGAGTTAGATAGATCATCAACGATTACAACCGACTCACCTTTTTCTAGTAAAGTGAGTACAGTATGTGAACCAATGTAGCCAACTCCACCTGTGATAAGTATAGCCATAATTTTCCTAATCTTAATTATTAAGTTAGTAATTATCCATTAATAAATGAAGTGCTCATGCTTAACTAAAGTTGCTGTTATTGCATCGATTAGTATTGCGGGACATTTTACTTTTGATCCAACAGAATATTTATTAGTTTATCTGTTGCAACATCTTCATCAAACTTTCCCTCAGCTATCCGGCGACTTTCGATTCCCATTGACACGATCTGCTCAGGGTTATTAATCAATGAGATCATAGCGTCAGCAAGCACTTCAGCATTCCAGGGTGGAACCATAAAGCCATTTATGCGGTGATTAATTGTTTCACGGCAACCCGGAACATCAGTGGTAATGATAGCTCTCCCAATTGACATCGCTTCTTGGGTACTGCGAGGAATACCTTCACGATAAGAAGGTAAAACAAAGACGCTAAGTTCGCACAAATAATTTTTAACGTCTGAAATTTGTCCTAAAAAATCAACGTACCCTTCTTTTTTCCACACATTTAACTGCTCACGAGTAATCCCGCCAGGATTATCATCTATCGCGCCAGCAATGCTGAATTGAACATCGGGATATTTTGATTTAACTAGTTTTGCTGCTTCGACAAATTCTCTTACGCCTTTTTCAACTAACAGGCGAGAAACCATTCCGAAATGTATTTTCTTAGTTGGAGGCTCTGAATAAGGATAATCATGGAGATCTACACCAATTCCCCCAATAACTTCGGAATCAATAAGGGTAATATGGTTATCAACTATCAGGTCTTTATAATCGTCAGGATTGAGAAACAGAACTTTTTTTGCACGTGGTAAAGTCAGTTTATAAAGATATGTCTGTATTGTTTTTAATATTTTTTTCTTAACGGTATCTTTACTTAAATGTGCGGTATAACAAAAACCGAGACCTTCAAGCAAGTTATAGATACGTTTGATACCTGCCATTCTCGCAGCAAGCGTTCCAAAAATCACTGGCTTAGGAAAGAAACAAAAAACAACATCAGGCTTAATATTTTTTATTTTTTTTGACAACGCTACAGTGTTTTTTAAATCGGACAATGGATTCATACCTGAGCGAGAAAAGTGGTATTGATCGGGGATTGCGCCTAATTGTGCGATCTGGTTAAACTTTTCAGCATCATGATCCATGGTAAGCGTATGAACAGTGACTTTTTTTGCCACAAGCTTTTCAATCAGTTTTTTTCTAAAAAGAAGTATAGTGCTGGCCTGATTACCAATGAGTAAAATTTTCACTTAGTCTCCCGATAAGACTGATAAACATCTTGCCATTGGGTAATGACAGATTCAATTGAAAAGTTATTCACTATATATTGACGATTGCGAGAGGCAATCTTTTTCTTATTTTCAGGGCTTTCAAGCATTAGACTTTTTATTTTATCAGCTAGTCGAGTTGCATCAGAGATTGGTACTAAAAAATTACCATCTCCAATTACTTCTCTTACGCCACCTGAATCAGTCCCAACAACAAGACGTTCACAGGACATCGCTTCAGCGACAACAAGACCAAATCCTTCCCACCGAGAAGCAAGGACAAAAATATCGCATGCAGAATAATAAGGAGCTACGTCATCCCTTGTACCCAGTAAGGTTACCCGAGTTTCAAGGTTTAACTCTGTAATCATTCTACTAATATAGGCATGTAAATGTCCATCTCCCAAAATAGCCAATTTAAAATGAGACGGCAATAAAACCAGAGCATTCAGTAAGTTTGGATAATCTTTTGCCTCAGTCAGTCGTCCAACTGCAAGCATCAAAACTTCATTTTCTTTAATATTTAACCCATCTCTGATATTTTCTCTTAGTGTGGAATTAAATCTAAACTTTTCCACATCAATACCATTATACATCGTCATGGATTTTTCTGAACGAAACGCTCTCAAACGAATAAATTCTTCTAAAGCCTCTTTACTTACGTTTGTACATTTATCACATAACCAGTCTGTTAGACGATATGCGAGCATTCTTAACGAACCACCTTCATTTTTATTATGCGCTGTTGAAATTACTCCAATTTGTTTTTGTTTTCCTATTGTAGCTAAACGACTTATTATATTTGCATGAAACATGTGACCATGGACGATGTCAGGCAAAAAAGATCTTATTATTTTCCTGACAGTCATAACACCTTTGAATAGACCCCAGACACTTTTCTTCATATCTATACTAATAACTTCAATATTACTATTATTTGGCAAGACTTTATTATTGGAAGCACTAGTAAGGGATATTATTTTCACTTCATGATGGCAAGCCGTAAGTTTATCAGCTAATAGACAAACTTGTTTTTCCGCTCCACCAAGACCCAGCCCGGTAATAACAAACAATATTTTCATTTGATAAACTCATATATTCTACATTGAAAGTAACGCACTAGCATTTTAATCTTTTTTATTATCTTGACTTCACGATTAAACTGATCTTTATAATATAAACCAAAGCCTTTAGGGTTTGCTTTGAGTTGCAAATGAAAGTTTTTTGACAGCCCATCATCTAAATATTCAGATAAATAAATTGCTTTCGACTTATGAAATTTCACTGGTGCTTGATCTGATATTTTATTCCATATAAATAACTCGGGGACAAATTTTTCGCCAAGGAAATAGGGGAAAGGGTGAGCCAACATCATAGTCTTCTTAAAACAATATGCTAAATCACCATTAAAATAGTGCCCTGCATCTGTTGAATGTAGATAACATGTACTGTTTTTAGTGTCGTTAAAGTGATTACCAATAATTTCATTATTGAAATAGGCTCTACGAAAACACACGCCTGATATTTCTTTATTATCCTGGTCAGCAATTTTTATGCTTTCGTTAAGACTATAAATTGCATCCTCTGTCAGCGCATCATCGCTATCAACAATTAAAATATAGTTTCCGGAGCAATGTTTCACCCCAGAATTAAGAGCTTGAGGCTTACCCATATTTTTTTGTTTGACATAAATGATATTAACAAGGTTTTGTTCCTGAAAACCCGCAATTAATTTATCTGTCTCATCTTCACTGCCATCATCAATAACAACCCATTCAAATTCTTTTGTGACTTGTTTTAGTAACGAATCATATAATCTTGTAAGGGTATAAGCTCGATTATACGTCGGTGTTAAAACGGATATCATTTGTCAAAAGTCCTTCTAAGCAAGAATTTTAAAAACAGTTTCAATCGGCTGTTATTTAATCGATAATCATGATTTATTAGAATAGTAAGTTGTGTAAATTTACTAGTTGCGTGGCAGAATTTAAAAAAAGTTTCAAAATCATTTTTAACTGAATCAGAGAGCTTATCGCTATAAATTTTATAAAATGATTCTTTAACTAAAAAATGTTCTTTTGAAAGTAAGTAATTTATAGGGGATCTAAATTTTGAAAATAAGTTATTATTAAAGCTTTTGTGTCCAGTTACGGCATCAACGTGCTGACGATATAACATTAGTTTTTTTGGTAAGAAGTAAACATTCCCCATTGAATGAGCAATTAGGCTGACAATATCATCATGTAGATGTACATAACCGCGATAATCAGAAATCATATCTATCATGGCTTTGTTGAACATGATTGAGCATCCCTGATAACCACCGTTAAAGAACAAGAAGTCCTTTAGCCTGTCAGCATGGTTATGCGATATGCCATTGAAATCGATCTGTCCCGTTTCATTATCAAAGGCATATCCATCTGCATATACAATTGAAGGCTGGCTGCTATTAGCGAGATCTTTTTCTTCAGCATACTCCACCATACTACTCAATTTATTCTCTAACCAGATATCATCTTGGTCGCAAAATATCGCATAATCAGTAGAAACATTCTTTACAAGTGAAAGGAAATTCTTTCCGGCACCTTGGCTTTTTTTATTATTATCAACAATGTTAATGCGCTCATCATAAGACTTAAGTTTTTGTATGATATTTAATGTATCATCTGAAGAGCCATCATCCTGAATATGTAGCTCCCAGTTTTTATAGGTTTGCTGTTGCAGTGATAAAATTTGATTTTCAATATGTTTACCACCATTATAGGTAGCCATTAAAATTGCAACAGTTTTATTTTGCACTTTATTGTTGATCGCCATAAAATTAATATGCTTAATATGAATTTGAGGTTGCCAGATAAACTAGTAATAAGTGTTTCAGCAAAAAATAATGTTACGCTGTTTATGGAAAGAACTGCATATATTAATCTAACAACGATGCTTCCGCGAATTGCAAATCAATAAACTCTGCATCAAACAACCCGTCCATCAATGCCTCTAAAATAATCCCATAAAAACCCTAGACTTGTTAAAAGGCTGTAACATTATAAAGGCATTTGTTCGTACCATAACATTCACATTAACGAACATGACTGAGCTAAGGTTATAAATATCAGCAACAAAATAGATATGAGGAGATAACGACGATGTAACCTATTTTGAAAATGTGTAATGTTAGACTAATTGCAAAAAGAATTAACGTTGTAATGAGCAATATATAGATTATATATTGCTCATTTTAACTACATCAATGCTGTTATAAAAGAATATTATGCTGAAAACTTTCTATCCAATATTGCTAATAATATATAGTCTACAAACATGCGAATCGACCATGCAAATGCAGCACCGATAATGCCATAATTATTGATCAAGAAGAAAAGCAGAAACAGATATGGAAAGAGTTCAGCTAAATGCACCATCGCTGTAACTTTTGCATGGCCACGAGACTGAATACTAGCGAACGGAACCTGAGCGAGAGAGTTGAATAAAAACCCAATCAATAATATTGTCAGTACAATGCCTGGAGTGCCAGCAAAAGAGGGTCCCATCCATATCGTCATAATACTATTTGTAAAAAACGAACCGATGATAATTGCAGGAATACATATAACTAAAAGAATAAGAGAGATAAAAATTTTCGTTTTTCTTCTTTCTTCTGCATTGGTTGCATAGCTTAATCTTGGAAATAATGCCCGAGCAAATGCACCGGGTATAATACTTAATCGAGCGATAATTTCGGATGGAGCAGTGTAAAACGCAACAACCTGAGCTCCCAGTTGATTTGAAACAATAAATCGGTCAAAATATGCCATAATAGGGCTGACAATATTACTTACCGTAATCCAACCACCAAACATAAATAATCTTTTAACTGTCTTCCTATGCAACAGGAGTCCTGCATCTATAATAATAGTTCGGCAAAGTATAAATGCTATTACGAAGCATAGAAAACGGGCTACAACCAGCCCCATTATTGCAAACTCTAAACTGGGTTGTATTAAAATAAAAACAGCGGGAAGCAAAGAAAGAAGAGTTCCGGTAATTGATTTATATATATTAAGAACACCGAATCTTTCCATTCCTTCTAAAATTGAAAGCCATACCTGCGTTATTAAAAAGAGAGGTATAGACAAGGAAAGTATTTTTAATGCTATGCTGACTTCATGATGAAGCCCACTACTGATTTTCAAAAGCGTCGTTATCGCGTTACTAAATATTAACAATAAACATCCTGCTACCATACCTAAAATCAATATCAACACTGTGGCAGTTGCTACAATTCTTAGTTTTTCTTTTTGGTCATCTCTAAAAATAGATATCTCTCTAATTACCGCACGAGTTAACCCTGCATCAAAAATACTTGCGTAGCCTACGACAGCTAAAGCCAATGTAAATACGCCGAAGAGTTCGGCACCAAGAATTCTACCCATTATGCCTAATGCAGGAACTGTAACTATGGCAGGTATAACGTACCCACCAATATTCCAAAGGCTATTTTTTAATAACGTCATTAGAACAACTCATATATAACTACAACATTAAGAATTAGCGCATGCTTGTTAAAGAATATTTTCAATCCAAAAAATAAGATTTAGAAGTATTACGAATTAGTGAGGATTATTAACCATTTTAAGCAAATAACGCCCATAGTCATTTTCTGATAACGGGCCAGCAAGCTTTCTAACCTGCTCCGCATCAATAAACCCTTTTCGATAAGCAATCTCTTCCGGGCAGGCCACCTTCAATCCCTGGCGCTCTTCAATGGTCGCAATGAAGTTACTCGCTTCAATCAGACTCTGATGTGTACCGGTATCCAGCCAGGCAAAACCGCGGCCCATCATGGCAACGGACAGACGCCCCTGCTCCATATAGATCCGGTTAATATCTGTGATTTCCAGTTCACCGCGCGCAGAGGGCTTAAGGCTTTTCGCCATCTCAACAACGCTATTGTCATAGAAATAGAGTCCGGTTACGGCGTAATTGCTTTTTGGCTCAACCGGTTTTTCTTCGAGGCTGACAGCCGTACCGTCTTTATCAAACTCCACGACACCATAGCGCTCAGGATCGTTAACATGATAAGCAAAGACGGTAGCACCGCTTTCTTTACTCACCGCGGAGTCCATCAACTTCGGCAGGTCATGACCATAGAAGATGTTGTCGCCCAGCACCAGCGCACAATCGTCATCGCCGATGAATTCTTCGCCCAGGATAAATGCCTGCGCCAGGCCGTCCGGGCTTGGCTGGACTTTATACTGCAGGTTAAGGCCCCATTGACTGCCATCACCAAGTAGCTGTTCAAAGCGTGGCGTATCCTGCGGGGTACTGATAATCAGAATGTCGCGAATCCCCGCCAGCATCAGCGTAGTCAGCGGGTAATAGATCATCGGCTTGTCATAGATCGGTAGCAGTTGTTTGCTGACAGCCATAGTGACCGGGTACAGACGAGTTCCTGAACCACCGGCTAAAATAATCCCTTTACGCGTTTTCATTTCATCATCTCTTTATGTGCAAAATGCCCGTAAACGGGCATTTAATGTAAGGTCAGACCGCAGTAGTCGTAAACAATTCTGCCAGCATACGCTTTACCCCGGTTTCCCACGCAGGTAATACGAGATCAAAGTTTTGCTGGAATTTATCTGTGTTCAGACGGGAGTTATTCGGGCGGCGTGCCGGAGTAGGATAAGCACTGGTAGGAACGGCGTTGAGCGTAGTAATCGCCAGTTCAATACCAGCCTTACGCGCCTCGTCGAACACCAGTGCGGCATAGTCGTGCCAGGTAGTCACCCCACTCGCAACCAGATGATAAAGCCCTGCAACATCAGGTTGCTTCAGCGCCACGCGGATCGCATGCGCCGTGCAGTCTGCCAGCAGCTCAGCGCCTGTTGGTGCGCCAAACTGATCGTTGATGACCGACATCTCTGTCCGCTCTTTTGCAAAACGCAGCATGGTTTTCGCAAAGTTATTTCCCTTACCGGCATAAACCCAGCTGGTACGGAAAATTAAGTGGCGAGCACAGTGTGCCTGCAAAGCCTTTTCGCCCGCCAGCTTGGTTTCGCCATACACATTCAGCGGTGCAGTCGCATCCGTTTCTCGCCACGGTTCTTCGCCGTTACCCGGGAAAACGTAATCGGTAGAATAGTGTACAACCCAGGCACCGATTTTAGCCGCCTCTTTAGCGATGGCTTCAACGCTTGTGGCATTCAGCAACTGGGCGAATTCTGCTTCTGATTCGGCTTTATCTACGGCAGTATGCGCCGCCGCATTCACAATCACATCTGGCTTAATGCGGCGCACGGTTTCCGCTACGCCTTCTGGATTGCTGAAATCACCGCAATATTCGCTGGAGTGAACATCAACGGCAATCAGGTTACCAAGGGGAGCAAGCGAGCGTTGCAGCTCCCAACCCACCTGCCCTGTTTTGCCGAACAAAAGGATATTCATTACTGACGTTCCCCGTAGTTCTGTTCAATCCAGGATTGATAGTTGCCGCTTTTGACGTTCTCGACCCACTGGGTGTTGGCCAGATACCACTCCACCGTTTTACGGATCCCGCTCTCAAAAGTTTCCTGCGGTTTCCAGCCCAATGTCTGGCTAATCTTATCCGCATCGATGGCATAACGGCGATCATGGCCGGGGCGGTCAGTAACATAGGTAATTTGATCGCGATAAGAGCCGTCTTTCGGCACGATTTCATCAAGCAGATCGCAAATAGTATGCACAACATCCAGGTTTTGTTTTTCGTTATGACCGCCGATGTTGTAGGTTTCGCCTGGTTTACCCTGGGTCACTACCGTATAGAGCGCACGGGCGTGATCTTCGACATAGAGCCAGTCGCGGATCTGATCGCCCTTGCCGTAAATCGGCAGCGCTTTTCCGTCCAGGGCGTTCAGGATCACCAGCGGGATCAGTTTTTCCGGGAAGTGATAAGGCCCGTAGTTATTTGAGCAGTTGGTGACGATGGTCGGGAAGCCGTAGGTACGCAACCATGCGCGCACGAGGTGATCGCTGGACGCCTTCGAGGCTGAATAGGGACTGCTTGGCGCATACGCCGTGGTCTCGGTAAACAGCGGCAGCTCGGTAGACGCAGGATGTTCGTCCGGGTGCGGCAGATCGCCGTAAACTTCGTCGGTGGAAATATGATGGAAACGGAACGCTTTTTTCGCCTGATCGTCCAGCGTTGACCAGTACGCTCGGCCCGCTTCCAGCAGCACGTAAGTCCCAACGATATTGGTCTCGATAAACGCAGCCGGGCCGGTAATCGAACGGTCAACGTGACTCTCGGCTGCCAGATGCATCACCGCGTCAGGTTTATGCTCGGCAAAGATACGGTCCATTGCCGCTTTGTCGCAAATATCGGCATGCTCAAAAGCGTAACGCGGGCTGTTGCTCACCTCAGCCAGAGATTCCAGGTTACCGGCGTAGGTCAATTTATCGACATTAACCACCGAATCCTGGGTGTTTTGAATAATATGTCGTACAACCGCAGAGCCGATGAAACCGGCACCACCAGTAACAAGAATTTTCACGCGTTATTTTCCGTTAAATGTTTACATTGGGATAATGGATTTCTGACAATGCCTTAAAGCGAATATTCAGAAATCAGACACGCTACCGCCCCTGGCTTAACAGCTACCAGTGCACTGAACGTGATCATATTGAGAGGTATGTAATCGCTTCTCCCCGGCAAATCGTGACAGGGTAGCGTTTAAGTCAATTAATAATTGTCGTCTTAAATGCGTGTAGAAACAAGGGAAAAAAGCAAGCCAGCCATACAAAAAAACATCGATTAAGCCACTGAAAATTAAGAAAATATTTAAAAAGAAAACGGCAGTGTCATTCACATGGCTTATAAAAGCCTGGAATGATCCACTGCCGTTTAGTCAACGACAAACCAATCGTTAGTCTTTGGTTAGTAGTTTCTTCATGCTTTCCCGGAACTTTTGCCCTTCTTTCAGGTTACGAAGACCATACTGAACAAAGGCTTGCATGTATCCCATTTTTTTACCGCAGTCGTAGCTGTCACCGGTCATCAGCATCGCATCGACAGACTGCTTCTTCGCCAGTTCCGCGATAGCATCCGTCAGCTGAATACGATCCCATGCACCTGGCTCGGTACGCTCCAGCTCAGCCCAAATTTCAGCGTTGAGCACATAGCGGCCAACGGCCATCAGATCGGAGTCGAGCGTCTGCGGCTGATCCGGTTTCTCGATAAACTCAACGATACGGCTGACTTTACCTTCTGAATCCAGCGGCTCTTTGGTCTGAATGACAGAGTATTCGGACAGATCGCCCTTCATACGCTTCGCCAGCACCTGGCTACGGCCGGTCTCGTTGAAACGCGCCACCATAGCAACAAGGTTGTAGCGCAGCGGGTCGGCAGAGGCGTTGTCCAGAATGATGTCCGGCAATACGACCACAAACGGGTTATCGCCGACCACAGGACGCGCGCACAGGATTGAGTGACCAAGCCCCAGCGGTTGTGCCTGGCGAACGTTCATAATAGTCACACCTGGCGGGCAGATGGACTGCACTTCTGCCAGCAGCTGACGCTTAACGCGCTGCTCCAGAAGGGCTTCGAGTTCGTAGGAGGTGTCGAAGTGGTTTTCTACCGCATTCTTTGAAGAATGGGTCACCAGAACGATTTCTTTGATCCCTGCAGCAACAATCTCGTCGACGATGTATTGGATCATCGGCTTGTCAACGATCGGCAGCATCTCTTTAGGAATGGCTTTTGTGGCCGGGAGCATATGCATGCCCAGACCAGCTACCGGAATAACCGCTTTCAAATTAATCATATTTCTTCCACCTTAAAATGGTTGCCGAATTATAGCTCTTTAGCATGGTTTCGCCAGCACGGATTGCTACAAATCTGATGACGATGTTACGCAACTATCGTCTAAATTCCAGTAGTTGCAATCCGAATCCGCGCGCTTCAATTCCAGGAATCTTCGCAAAATGCCGTCTGGTTAATTTCTAGCGCTTTGGCAGACTAAAATTCAGCCGTTCCGTGTTAATGGTATGGTGATCGACGCGGTCAATATCCACCGAGCTTTGGCCCTTTTCATTAATCGCGTTAATGTTGGCCAGCGACAGCAACGTCTCTTTGCGAGCCATAAATTTCCCGCGCACATCTTTGCGCAGATCAAAGTTCAGCTTCAGGGCAGGCCCGACACTGGAATCCTGCATCACTTTGATATTACGCATAAAAAGATGCTGCGGTTTATTATGTAACTCAAGCGTGGCACGCTTCATCTCGATATTGGTGATGGCCACGAATGAGGTCGCATTGCCGGAGGAGATCTGTATTCCGCGCAGCTTTCGCGCAAGTTTCTGGTTGTCGAGATGAATATTGTTGAGGCGAAAATTCTGCGGTATCGACAAATAATTGCCTTTAATCACACCGTACCCAATTAACATGCCTGCGCTGCCGGTCATTTCAACATTATCGATGACAAAATTATCACAGCCATATATCGCTACCGTGGCGTTATCAATGCCCGCTTTTTTGCTGAAATCCGGGGTGATATTTTTGGCTTTAACATTACGGATAATAAAGTGTTTGCCATTCTCAACGTGCACTAACTGGCGGCAGTTGCTGCCGGTGATATTGGCCACCACAAAGTTCTTCACCGCCTGGTCTTCCGGGTAGGCATTATCATAGGTACTGCCGGCCAGCCCGATGCCGATGCCCCAGTTAATTTTACCGTTGGTGCAGTCGATATGGTCGATAACGTGGTCGGAGATTAGGATGTTCTGGTCGTTGATTGCCACGTTCCACTCAATGGCATCGCCCTGCAGATAGCTGAAGTGACAGTTAGTGATCCGTGCGCCATCCACCTGGTTATGGAAACCCTGACGCAGGATCGCATAGTTGGCTTTAGTGACCCGCAGGTTGTCGATCACCAGATTGCGCATTACTCTCGGTTTTTTGCCGCCGATATAGATCTGGGTCACCGGACCATAACCGCTCATCGCCAGCCCCTGGATCACACAGTCGGAACCGCGGACGTCGAGGGTAATGTTTTCGCTGCGCCCCTCTCCTTCGCCAATCACCTTACTGCCATCCTGCAACACCAGCCGCCCGCGTCCGTTGCCGGTCAGCGCGCCGCGGATGCGCAGGGTTTTGCCCTCGGGGATAAAAATGGCGGTGTTGATGTTGTCGCAGGTAAGCCCGGCGGGTACCACCACCGTGTCGCCTTCGGTAAAGGCCTTTTTGAACGCCGCGATCCAGTCACGATGGTTATAGCGACTGATATCCACCGTGGCGTTGTTCGATGCGGCCCGCACCCCTATTAGCGGTGCGGCGGCCAGTACAGAACAGGTGGTGACAAACGCGCGTCGCGTCATCTCTTTCGGCATATAGCCTCCCTTTTTAAAGCGTCTGAAGCAGAGTGGCTAACTGCCGGTTAATCAGGTGTTGATTGAAATCGGTCTCTACTTTCCGGCGCGCGTTGTGCAGCACGGGCGAAAGTTCGTGGTCGGCAAGCGCGGCAAAGCGCTCCAGTTGCCCGGCAAGCGCCGCCGGATTGTTTTCTTCCACCAGCCAGCCGGAGTGGCCGGGTTCGATCAGTTCGGGAATGCCGCTGTGCACGGTGGAGACAACGGGGATCCCCACCGCCATCGCCTCCATCAGCGCCACCGGGATCCCTTCCATATCGCCATCGGTACCGGTGACTGACGGCAATAAGAAGACATCGGCGGCATCGAGCATGGCTTTGACTTCATGGCTGGGTTTAAACCCCGGCATCTCAACATAGTCTTCCAGCTCGTACTGTCCGATCAGGGTGCGCAGGCGGCGCTCCCAGGGGCCGATGCCGAGAATGCGATAGTGAAAAGCAACCCCACGCGCTTTCAGCTGCCGGCAGGCCTCAATCGCCACGTGAAGCCCTTTTTTCTCGGTCAGGCGCGCCACAGAGATGATCTGTAGCGGGCTTCCCGGGGTCTTCACCGGCCGTTGGGTAAAGCGTTGCATATCCACGCCCATGCGCGAGACGGTGATCTTCTCGGCCGGGCAACCCATACTTTTGAGCCGTCCGGCCCAGAGATCGCTTATTGGCAGCATCATATCGCCGCGCTGGAACAGGCGTTGATACTCCGGGGTATAGTGCGCTAACACCTCCCGGCTGGAGATGTCGATCCCGTGGAAAACGGTGGCAATCTTTCCGTCAATGACCCCCAGCTCACGCAGCTTGGCTGCCGTCACGCCCGCAGGGCCAAAATGGGCGATAAACACATCCGCGCGCCAGGGGCGTACCGTCTGGCCGCAGATGGCGGAAAGGATCAGGTTGCGCGACTCAGCGCCATAGCGGGAAACGTTCAGCGCTTTCCACGTGCCCGGGCGATGCAGCCCACGCAGGGTCTGGCGGGCGCGGTAGCCCAGCTTCGCGAGCTTGCCCTGCGGTTCATCCTGCAGCCAGCGGGTTTTGCTGGCCAGGTCGTACTGCGTCCATGCCGCGTGGGTATTTTGCGTGTCGCCCTTTTGCAGGGCGACAATCTCCACGTCATAACCCATATCAATAAACGCGGTGATCTGGTTCAGCACAAAGGTTTCGGACGAGAGCGGAAATTTCAGTAAGAAGAAACCAACCTTCATTTGCCCTCCCCGACCCGATCCAGCACCGATTTCACCATTCTGATGCCGTTTTCACGTTCAGCTTTGACCGCCACCGCCAGGCGGTCGTTGATGGCCGGCAACTGGCCGAGGGTGTCACCCACCATCGCCCCCAGGGAGCCATCCAGCAGATGGCGAATATCCACCGCCATCTCCGGCATGCCCAGCTGCTGCATGATCCCGGCAGACTTGTGTTCATAGTTAATGGCGATGGCTGGCGTACCAAAGTTCATTGAGATGATCGCCGAATGCAAACGCGTACCCACGGTCAGATCGCAGGCTCCCAGCAGTTTGCCCATTTCGAGGTCGTTGAGTTCGTCCATTACCACGTGGTAGCGCGACGGATCGCTGACGTACTGGCGCAGATTCAGCGCCACCATGCGGTCATCTTTGTTGTAGCTGTCGATCCCGGTGCAGGTGGA
Source organism: Leclercia sp. LSNIH3 (assembly GCF_002935105.1). NCBI lineage: Bacteria > Pseudomonadati > Pseudomonadota > Gammaproteobacteria > Enterobacterales > Enterobacteriaceae > Leclercia > Leclercia sp. LSNIH3. The sequence continues at coordinate 4,122,050 of NZ_CP026387.1, read as the reverse complement.
GAGCGCCAGCACCTGGTAGCCGCTGTCCAGCACCCGGTTGACCACCTCGGCAAAGGCCTTCTCATAGGCCGCCTGGGTGGTACCCAGCCGTTTGTCGAACGGGGCCAGTTCGCGCAGGGTGATGGCAACCGTTTTTTGCTGCCCGACCACGTTCAGCCAGTGCTGTACGGCGTAGCTGGGGGTAAAGTTCGCCTCCTGGTGATCCACCAGCCAGGCGGTATCGACGCCCTGCTCCACTTTGCGGGTGTCTATCTCGCTGCGCTGCATCAGATTCAGGCTCACCGACTCGCGCAGGATCAGGGCATCGCAGTGGCCAAACACATAGTTTGCCAGCTGGTTGAACTGTGGATCCTGGAATGGCCCGACGCTGTGGCCGACCATAAACAGCGGCTTTTTCGCCATGAAGGTACAGAGCGCGTGCTCGAACTGCGGCACGCCGTAGAGGTCAACAAAGAAGGAACCGCCCACCTGGATGATGGCGTCGTAACCGGAGAGCAGACGAACAAAATCGGTAAAACCCTGGGCGATGGCGATATTGCGCAGCTTACCGGTGTCGGTGACACGCGACAGCAGCACCTGGTGTTGATAGCGGCGGCGCAGCACCTTCTTTACCCGGCCCATGAGGCCTGCGGCATTGTTGTGCTGTTTCATCTGGCTGTAGAGCGGATCGCCCATTACCGGGCGGTTCAGCAGCCAGGAGGAGCTGACCGGGTAACGGCTCATCACATCGACTTCGGTCTCAGGCGACAGGGTGTAAATGGCATCCAGCAGGCCGCGCAAAATGGCGCTGTCACCACGGTTACCACAGGTATGGTTGCCCAGAATCAGTAATTTCATAATGACCTCTTAAAATTAGCCTGCGCGAAGCAGCGTTTTAATCTTTTCGTTGCGGCAGAACTGACGCTTAATCTCTACCACCAGCGCATTACGCGACAGCACAATCATCACGGCAAAGGCCACGGCACCCGCAGCCACCTGCACCGCCAGCAGCGCGGCAAGAGGCAGATGCCCGTTGAGGGCGATGCCCAGGCCATAGCTCACCGCCAGCGTCGGCAGCGACAGGTAAAATGGCAGCCACAGGCTCAGGATGTACTGCCGATAGCTGGAACCCAGCACCGGCTTAATCATCACGAAGTAGCTCAGCACGGTGTTGATGATTTGCACCAGCAGGAAGCCCAGCGTCACCCCCATCGCGCCCGCCAGATGGCCGCCGATGACGATCGCCGGAATAAACAGAAATGTTTTAAACACGTTGAATTTGAAGCTGATATCGACGCGGGCTTTCGCCATCAGCAGCGAACCGATCGGGTTGCCGACGGAGCGCAGCAGGCCCACCACGCACAGCAATTGCAGGATCGGCACAATACTGATCCATTTTTCACCGAACACCAGCGGCACCATATTGCCGGAGACCACCATCAGCCCCAGCAGCGTCGGGAAGTTAATGATCCCCACCACCGACAGCAGCTTGTAGAAGTTGATCCGCAGCTTGTCGGTATCGTCCTGAATTTTGGCGAACGCCGGGAACAGCACGCGGGTGATGATCGGGTTAAGTTTCATCGGCGGCACCACCGCCACGTTGTAGGCCAGGTTATAGCCACCCGCCACGCTGGCACCGAGGATACGCGCCAGCACCAGCGTCGAGAGGTTGGTGTTCACATAGTTGATGATGCTGTCGGCGGTCAGCCAGGCACCGAAGCGCAGGTTGGACGACACCGAAGAGAGGGAGAAGTGAAAACCCGGACGGTAAATCTTGCGGCCAAAGTAGCCGAACAGCAGCGTGCGTACGGCAGAGTTCACCAGATAGCCAAGGATGGCCGTCATCGCCAGCGGCCAGAAGTGGGCGCTGACCACGGTAAAGGTAAACCCGGCCAGCACCGCGCTGGTTTCAATCATGCCGATTTTGCTGAACTCCAGCTCCTTTTGCATCAGAGCGCGGAACTGCTGCCCGTGGGGGATGACCACAAAAGCAAACGACAGGGCGCGCATCAGCGGGGCCAGCTCCGGGTTATTCAGCGCGTCAGCAATAACATCACTGAGCAGAAACAGCGCCACGAACACCAGCGCACCGAGGCCGACGTTCAGCCAGTAGAGCGTGGTTAACTCCAGCTGGCTGATCTCCTTACGCTGGATGATCGAGTTGGCGATACCGAAGTCCGAGAGCGTATCAGCCAGGGCGATGATCACCAGCGAGACGGTCAACAGGCCAAACTGGTGGTTATCAATGATGCGCGCCAGCACTGTCATCTGCACCAGCCCGAGGCCGATGATGATCACTGTGGCGATAGCCGACCACTTTGCCCCGCTGAGGGTTTTTTCACGTAAGCTCATGTTAATACGCCGCTTTGTTCACAAAGCCCTTAAAGACGGTGAGAAAAACGATTTTGATATCGAACCAGAGACTCCACTCGCGGATGTACTCCAGGTCGAACTCAACGCGTTTTTCCATCTTCTCAAGGGTGTCGGTCTCACCGCGCCAGCCGTTGATCTGCGCCCAGCCGGTGATGCCCGGTTTCACTTTGTGGCGCAGCATGTAGCCTTCAATCAGGGCGCGATACTGCTCGTTATGGGCCACCGCATGCGGGCGCGGGCCGACAATCGACATGCCGCCGGTCAGGACGTTGATAAACTGCGGCAATTCGTCCAGCGAGGTGCGGCGCAGGAAATTACCGACGCGGGTGACGCGCGGATCGTTTTGCGTCGCCTGGGTCACCACCTGGTCGTTCTCCATCACCTTCATGGAGCGGAATTTCCACACCATAATGGGCTTACCGTCCATGCCGTAGCGGGTCTGGCGAAAAATAACCGGCCCCGGGGAGGTGATCTTCACCGCCAGCGCGATGGCGCAGAGCACCGGGGAGATCAGCAGCAGGATCAGGGATGAGAGGACGATATCCTCCACGCGCTTCAGTACCCGGTTAAGCCCCGAGAGTGGCGTGTCATACAGCGGCACCACCGGCACACCATTCACCTCTTCAATGCGAGAATGCAGGATGTTAAAGGTGAAGACATCGGGGATCAGGATCACCGAGCAGGTGGTGTCCGCCAGTTTGCGCATCAGGGTTTTGATTCTGGCCTCGTCACTCATCGGCATGGCGATGTAGACGTTGTGGATCTTGCCGGCTTTAGCATCGTCAACCAGCTGGGAATAGTTACCGGCCCAGTCAGCCGACACGCCGCCGGGCTGCGCGTCATGATAAACACCGACCACATCGAACCCCAGCCACGGCTCTTTTCGGAAGCCGTCAAGCAGCGCCAGCCCTGCGGGCATACTCCCGGCAACCGCCACCCGGCGGGTGTTGTAGCCGCGGTTACGCAGCCAGCCGGCACCGTAGCGGATCAGCGATCGGCAGACCACCATCCCCACGCTGGTGAGCAGATACCAGGCAAAATAGGTGGCAAAACGATTATCAAAGTCGTTGTTGAAGGCCACCAGCCCGAAGCTGAAGACCAGACTCAAGGTCCAGTTCTGCAACAGCAGCAGGAGTTCGGTGGCGATCTTAACGCCACGCCATGAGCGGTAGAAGTCGGTCATCCCGCCGATCATCTGGAAAACCACCAGCGCGATCAGCGCCATCAGCAGATGCATATAGAGGAAGGGCAGCCCGCTGAGTTTACACACCATCCACAAGCCACCGAACATGATGGTGATATCAGAAAAACGCTGCACCATAGAGATTAACGATGCATTCGTTTTGGCTCGCTCGCGCTTTTTTAGATTTGTCATCGTTGTTCCTGTTTCAGGGTCCCCTCCCCCGTCGGGAGAGGGGCAAGGATTACTGATTCAACAGCGCCATAATGTCCTGCGTTCGCGCTGCCATCAGCGCCGCATCGGCGCGGGATTCCACGTTCAGGCGCACCACCGGCTCGGTGTTTGACGAGCGTAAATTGAAGCGCCACTGGGGGAAGGTCATGCTGATGCCGTCGGTGCGGTCAATTTCCAGCGCGTGCAGGGCAAAGTGGTTCTCCACGCGGGCAATCGCCTCGGCAGGCGCGGCGAGGGTGCTGTTGATCTCTCCGCTCGCCGGGAACGCCGCCATGCGGTCGCGGACCAGCTCGCCCAACGACTGTCCCTTCAGGCACAGCAGTTCGGTAACCAGCAGCCACGGGATCATCCCGCTGTCGCAGTAGGCAAAATCACGGAAGTAGTGATGAGCACTCATCTCGCCGCCGTAAATGGCATCTTCTTCGCGCATCCGCTCTTTGATAAACGCATGCCCGGTTTTCGACATCACCGGCGTACCGCCCGCCGCAGCGACCACATCCACCGTGTTCCAGGAGAGACGCGGGTCGTGAATGATGCGCGAGCCAGGGTTTTTCTCGAGGAAGGCTTCTGCCAGCAGGCCGACAATGTAATAGCCCTCGATAAACTGCCCTTTTTCATCGAACAGGAAGCAGCGGTCGAAATCGCCGTCAAAGGCAATGCCCATGTCTGCGCCATGCTCAATCACGGCGTTGCGGGTATCGGCGCGGCACTCCGGCAGCAGCGGATTGGGAATGCCATTCGGGAAACTACCGTCCGGGGTGTTATGGACTTTAACGAAGGTCACCGGCACGTTAAGCGCTTTAAAGCGGGCTTCAAGGGCATCGACTACCGGACCAGCCGCACCGTTGCCGGAGTTGATAACCAGCTTCAGCGGCTTGAGGTTCGCCAGGTTGATGTAGCCCAGCAGGTGGTCGATATAGGCGTCACGCAGATCGATTTTTTTATAGCTGCCGCGTTTGGCTTCGTTCACCGGCGGGAAATCGTTGGCTTCCGCCAGACGCTGAACGTCGCGCAGGCCGGTATCGCCACTGATTGGGCGGGCGCCCTCGCGCACCAGCTTCATACCGTTGTAGTCCATTTGGTTATGGCTGGCGGTCACTTCGATCCCGCCATCAACACCTAAATGGAAGGTGGCGAAGTAGATCTCTTCGGTGCCGGATAAACCGATATCCAGCACGTCGACGCCCGCATCCTGCAACCCTTTTGCCAGGGCCAGTTTCAGGGATTCGCTGGTCAGACGCACGTCGCCGCCCAGCACAATGGTTTTCGGCTTTAAATATTCGCCGTACGCGCGGCCAATGCGCCAGGCAATGTCCTCATTCAGCTCTTCACCGAGCTTGCCGCGAATATCGTAGGCTTTAAAACAGGTTAATTTTTGCATCATTACCCCTTATTCAGGCAACAGTTGGCCCGACCCGGACAGGGCCAATTAAATTTTTTGTTTTCATTGGCCCGGTAAGCGCAGCGCCACCGGGCAAAATGCGTGAGTGCTAAACCCTGCCGTACCTGTCCTCAAAGCGGACAATATCGTCCTCTTCCAGGTACGAGCCGGAGCGCACTTCAATCAGATCGAGCGGGATTTTTCCCGGGTTTTCCAGGCAGTGGGTCGCCCCCAGCGGGATGTAGATCGATTCGTTTTCACCCAGCAGCGTCACCACGTCGTCGATGGTGACTTTGGCCGTGCCCGCTACCACCACCCAGTGCTCGGCACGGTGATGATGCATCTGCACCGACAGCCCCTCGCCCGGTTTAACGGTGATGCGTTTGACCTGGTAGCGATCGCCCTCGTCGATAGAGTCGTATTTGCCCCACGGGCGATAAACTTCACGGTGAATGTGGTGCTCATGGCGGCCATCGGCCTTAATCTGTTCCACCACTTTTTTAACGTCCTGCACCGCGTTGCGATCGGCAATCAGCACCGCGTCTTTGGTCTGTACCACCACCAGATCCTTCACCCCGACGGTGGTCACCAGCCCGGATTCGGCATAGACGTAGCTGTTCTCGGTTTTATGGCTGATCACGTCCCCGTGATGGACGTTGCCTTCCGGGGTCTGGGCGCTGATCTCCCACAGTGAAGACCAGGAGCCGACGTCGCTCCAGCCAGCATCCATTGGGACGACGACCGCATCGGCAGTACGCTCCATTACCGCGTAATCCACTGACTCTTCCGGGCAGGCGAGGAACGCCGCTTCATCGACGCGAATAAAATCCAGATCCGGGTCAACGGTCGCCATTGCCTGCTGGCACGCGTTAAGGATGTCCGGGCGGTATTTCTCCAGCTCTTCCAGATAACGGCCGGCGCGGAACAGGAACATGCCGCTGTTCCAGTAGTACTCACCGCTGGCGACGTAGGCCTGCGCGGTTTCCAGATTGGGTTTTTCGACAAACTGCGCCACGTCAAAGGCCAGGCTCTCGCCCTCGCCTGGGGTGACGTTGCCACGGCGAATATAGCCATAGCCGGTTTCCGGCAGATCCGGCACGATGCCGAAGGTCACCAGCTTGCCGCTCTCGGCATACGGAATGGCTGAACGCACGGCGTCGCGGAAGGCATCTTCCTGCTGAATCACGTGGTCGGCGGCCAGCACCAGCATCAGCGGATCGCAATCCGGGCTGCTGCGCTGGGCGGCCAGGGCTGCCAGGGCGATGGCCGGGGCGGTGTTACGGCCGGCAGGCTCCAGAATGATATTTTCGGTCAGTTTGTTCAGCTGACGCAGCTGCTCGGCGACAATGAAACGGTGCTGTTCGTTACAGATCACCACCGGGCTTTCACACATCACGCCATTAAGACGGTTCACCGTCGTCTGCAGCATGGTGAGTTCCCCTTTCAGGCAGAGGAACTGTTTTGGATAGAGCACGCGGGAGAGCGGCCACAACCGGCTGCCAGAGCCACCTGCCATCACCACCGGGTACAACGTATTTTTACTCATGATTTATCCCCGAATATCTGCAATAAACTGGCTCAGCACGTTCTCTTTCTCGATCGTGCGTTCGGCATAGTCACGGGCTACCGTGTTCTCTTTGGGCATCGTCAGCGCCTGTTCGATCCCGGCTACCAGCGCGGGTACTGACTCGGGTTCAACGCACACGGCGATCCCCGGCAGGCTGGTACACAGCTGGCCCAGCTCGGTGTGGGCTTCGGCGGTGATCACCGCGTTGCCGCCCACCGCCAGAATATTGGTCAGCTTGGAGGGCAGAACCGCATCCGCCGCGCCGCGCTTTTGCACCACCAGATGGCAGTCAGCCATTTTCAGCAGCGCCGGTAGGGCGTCGTAAGATTGCAGCGGGAAGAACTGAATATTCTGCAGGCCGCGCTCGCGGGCCATTTTCTCCAGCCGCGCTTTACCGCCGCCCTGCCCGACAATCACAAACTGCCAGGGCTTATCGCTGAGCGCAGCAGCGGCATCGATCACGTTCTCCAGCCCCTGCTTCTCACCGATGTTGCCGGAATAGAGAACGATCTTGTGTGCCTCGGCCAGACCCAGCTGCGCACGCAGCGCCGCCACGTCGGCAGGCGCTACGTCGCGAAAACGCGCCACTTCCGACCAGTTGGGGAAGAAGATCACCTTTTTCGCTGCCACGCCCTTCTCCTGCGCTTTGTTCATCATCGAGCGCGAGATAGTCGAGACGTAATCGACGTTGTGCAGGCCGCTGCGCTCAAACGCGCTGGCCAGTCTGGCGACTTTGCCGCCCTTGCCTTTGCCCGCCATACCCAGGCCGAGCATGGCGTCCACTTCATAATCCTGAATGTGTAACAGCGTGCGGGCGCCAGAGAGTTTGCCCAGCAGGCGCATGCCTGGGGTGCAAAACAGGGTGGGCACCACGCCAATAATGCGATCCGGCTTCCAGCGACGTTGCGCCATCAGCGGGAAGAAACTGCTCAGGGCAAAGCTGCCCAGGTGAATCAAACGCTTTAAGGTCGATGGCTGCTTCGGCACATACAGCGGGCAGCGCCAGACGGTGGCGGCCCCCTCTTCGCGGCGGTAGCGCCAGCTGGAGTAGTGCTTACCTACCTGCCATTCCGGGTAGTAAGGCGGGGCCGTAATGACCCGCACCTCATGACCCTGGCGGGCCATCCACTCCACCATCTCGCCGGTGTATTTGCCGATACCGGTCAGTTCGGGAGAGTAGTTAATTCCGTACACAAGGATTTTCATACACTTTATCCTTCAACCTGACTCTGCGTTGGCTGCGTCTGCTCACCCCAGTCACTTGCTTCAGCAAGCTCCTGGGGATTCCCAGACTTGCCGCCTTGATTCAGGCTGAATGATTTCGTGTAACATCCCGGCACCCCGGCCTGACGATCCGCCAGGAAGTAGGCCCGGCTGTTGTCATGCACGTTATCGCTTGCCAGCAGGGCATCCGGCTTGAGCCAGCGATAGTCGTCATGCTGAGCATCAGGCAGACGCAGGTCTGCCTCATTCACTTGCAGGCGATATCCGAGCACCACGTAGTGGGTGGTGAAATCGGTGCCGGAAAAGTTGTCGTCATAGAAGTGCTGCCAGACGCCGTAGAACTGCCCCGCCGTCATTGGCAGGCGCAGCCCCAGCTCCGCTTGCGTCAGACGTGCAAAGGCATTTTCCAGCGTCTCGTCTTTCTGCACTCGTCCACCCGGCACGAACCAGTAGCCCTGCGCCGGACGGTTGGTGCGTTGCCCGAGCAGAAACTCGCCCCGCTCGTTCTCCACAATCAGATCGATGGAGATAAGCGGAGTGGAACGCACCACAGTGGCAAAATCTTCCTGACTTAAAAACATATCTACCCCCGGAAGCGCTGCTGGTTTTCCAGGAACCACTGGTAGGTACTGGCCAGCCCCTGCGCCAGGTTCACCTCGTGGAACCAGCCCAGCTGATGCAGACGGGTCACATCCAACAGCTTGCGCGGTGTGCCGTCAGGTTTGCTGGCATCGAAGGCGACGCGGCCCTTGTATCCCACCACCTGAGCAATAGTCTCTGCCAGCTCGCGGATGGTGCAATCCACCCCGGTACCGACGTTGATGTGCGACAGCATCGGCTCGGTATTTTCCTGCCACACCTCGCGGGCCAGTTCCATGACGTGAATGCTGGCAGCAGCCATATCATCCACATGCAGGAATTCACGCATTGGCGTGCCGCTGCCCCACACCACCACTTCCGGTGCGTTGTTCGCGGTTGCCTCGTGAAAACGACGCAGCAGCGCCGGGATCACATGGGAGTTGCTCGGGTGGAAGTTATCGTTCGGCCCGTACAGGTTGGTCGGCATCACCGAGCGATAGTCGCGGCCATGCTGACGGTTATAGGACTCGCACAGCTTGATCCCGGCAATCTTGGCGATGGCGTACGGCTCGTTGGTCGCTTCCAGCGTACCCTGCAGCAGTTCGCTCTCGGCAATCGGCTGTTTCGCCATCTTCGGGTAGATACAGGAGGATCCGAGGAACAGCAGCTTATTCACGTTATGCAAATGCGCAGCGTGAATGATGTTGCTCTCGATCATCATGTTTTCGTAGATAAAATCCGCCGGATAGGTGTTGTTGGCGACGATGCCGCCCACTTTTGCCGCCGCCAGATAAACCTGGTCGATGCGCTGGTCGGCAAAAAATGCCTGCACCGCAACGGGATCCAGCAGATTCAGTTCATCACGGGTGCGCAGCACCAGCTCGACGTCGCCCCGCTGTTCCAGCTGGCGAACAATCGCGGAACCCACCATTCCGCGATGACCGGCAACAAAGATTCGTTGTTTGCTCATACTCAGGACTCCAGCGCGATGGCAACCTCGTAGCCATGGGACTTGAGCAGGGAGTGTTTCTTCGCCGCTTCAAGATCGTGGGCAACCATCTCGGACACCATCTCCTGCAGGGTGATTTCCGGCTTCCAGCCCAGTTTTTCGTGCGCTTTGCTTGGGTCGCCCAGCAGGGTTTCCACTTCAGCAGGACGGAAGTAACGCGGGTCAACCTGGACAATCACATCACCTGGTTTCACGCCCGGTGCGTCATGGCCGGTGACAGAAACAACGATGCCTTTCTCATCTACGCCGGTGCCTTCAAAGCGCAGCTTGATACCCAGCTGGGCGGCCGCCATCTCAACGAACTGACGCACGGAATACTGCACGCCGGTGGCGATAACGAAGTCTTCTGGTTTTTCCTGCTGCAGCATCATCCACTGCATTTTCACGTAGTCTTTGGCATGGCCCCAGTCACGCAGGGAGTCCATGTTGCCGAGGTGCAGGCAGGATTCCAGACCCTGAGCAATGTTGGCGATAGCGCGGGTGATCTTACGGGTAACGAAGGTTTCGCCGCGGCGTGGGGATTCGTGGTTGAACAGAATACCGTTGCACGCGTAGATGCCGTAGGACTCACGGTAGTTCACGGTGATCCAGTAGGCGTACATTTTAGCGACCGCATACGGCGAACGCGGATAGAACGGCGTGGTCTCTTTCTGCGGAATTTCCTGCACCAGGCCATACAGTTCGGAGGTGGATGCCTGGTAGAAACGGGTCTTCTTCTCCAGACCGAGGAAGCGTATAGCTTCCAGCAGACGCAGGGTACCCATTGCATCCACGTCGGCAGTGTATTCCGGGGATTCGAAGGAGACCGCTACGTGGCTCATCGCGCCCAGGTTATAGACCTCATCCGGCTGCACTTCCTGCAGGATACGGGTCAGGTTAGAGCTATCGGTCAGGTCACCGTAGTGCAGGTGGAATTTCGGGTTAGCGGCATGAGGATCCTGATAGATATGATCCACGCGCTCGGTGTTAAACGAGGAGGCACGACGTTTGATTCCGTGCACTTCGTAGCCTTTTTCCAGCAGAAGTTCTGCCAGATAAGAACCATCCTGTCCGGTAACGCCGGTGATGAGAGCGACTTTAGACATGTTTATTTTCTCCAGACTTATCAGAAGTTATTCAGTTTCAACGCGTTCGCGTATCACCACTGCGGGATTGCCACGGCAAAGCTTATTTGCCGGAAGCGATTTAAAAACACTGCTGCGCGCACCAACAACGGTGCCATCGCCAATGGAAACGCCAGGCGCGACAAAAACGTCGGTCGCCAGCCAGCATTTCTCACCCAGGGTGATGGGCTGCGCATTAATATCAAAATGTTGACTCATATAATCGTGACTGCCGGTACACAAATAACACTTTTGTGACACCACAGAATTGGCGCCAATCGTAATATCACCCAGCGTATATAACACCGCATCGTCTCCCACCCAGGCGTTATCCCCTAAGGTTAATTTCCATGGGTAGGTAATTTTTACCGACGGACGAATGACTGCGTTTTTTCCGATTTTTGCGCCGAACAGCCGTAATAAAAAGGCACGCCAGCGGTACATAATTTGTGGTGACCAGGCAAATAAGGTTGCCTGCACCGCCCACCATAACTGCACTTTAATACCGCCTGCGCCTCGAAATCCTTTAGGCACAGAGAAGCCGCTTAATTCCTGCATTGTGTTTCCTTATATTCAGGCTTTGTTATATAAGGCTTTCGTTTTACCCGTCGTTTTCAGACGTAATAAATAAGACAATTCCGCGAATACGCCCGGCATGCGCAATATCTCGCGCTGCACTTTTTTGGCATCCTGGCATAATTCAAGATTATTCGAGGTTGACACGCCGCCCATCGAGAATTCAGAGACCAGCCCGGGCAGACGTTTAAAAGGATAACCGGCTTTGTACATTCTGGCGGTCAGGGCGTAATCGGACGAGACGCGATATTGCAGTTCGTACGGGTACGTTTTTAATCCACTTACGGGGAAGAAAATCGCCTGGTGGCTGGCCGGCAGGCTGTGATAAATATACCAGCCCGGTTTTGCCGCCCGGCGCACTTTATTTCCGTCACCAAAATCGAGTAACGCGTCGCCAAGGATCATGGCATTACCCTGCACTCTGGCGAGCTGGCGCACAAACTGCGCCACGTCTTCATGAAAAATATCACCGGAGTTGAGAAAGATAGCGTAACGCCCCTGGGCCATGTCGATGCCTTTATTCATGGCATCGTAGATACCGCGATCCTTCTCGCTGACGTAACGTAAGTTGAACTCACCGTTCAGTTTTTCAAGAAATTCTGCCGTGCCATCGTTCGAGCCGCCATCTACCACAATCCATTCAAAGCTGAGGCTGGGATCGCGCGCCAGGTTGCGCAGCGAACGCCAGGTTTTTACCACGCCGTCAAGGTTACGGAAGGCAACAGTAATAACGCTGAGTAACATAAACCACCTCGTTATGAACGCGTAATATTAAGCGCCTTGCGCAAAATAAACGGGCAAACAATTAAGAATGCGTATTCCGGGCTAAATATTGACCCGGTAAAAAACAGCGACACCGGCGTAAAAAGATAAAGCTGTACGCGAAAATTCTGATTATCACCAAAGGCGTTGATCGTCATTTTGAAAACTTTGAACAGATACCACGCCGTTAATAACACTGCGAACCATGAGAAATAAATAATCAGCAGATACAAGCCATTGTCTATGGTTTTTCCGACGTCCGCACCGTTAAAGATTCCGAATGATGCGACATATTCATAAAGTGAGCCAAATCTGACTACGCCATCAATATGGGTTAAAGAGTACCCCACCATCACCAGCGGACCGATAATACGGTAATAGGATGACGACCCTTCGGTACCCAAATCACCCAGACGTTCGGAAATATACGGGAAGGCGAATACCACCCCGACCAAAAACACCGACAGCGAAATGATCGCCAAGGGTAACTTTTTCTTGATTGCCTCTTTATTCAGATACTGAAATGCCCACTCCAGAAGGTAAAACAGGATAAAGGTCATTACCCCGGAGAACGAGCCTGAAAGAACAATTCCTGCAAGAATCATAGCATCGCTCTTGGGCGTTTTGATACCAAACTGTTTGATGCTGAGCCAAATTGAGATTAACGCCAGAGCAAAGAATGCCGGTTCGAAATAGAGCGCGGTAGTACGCTTGCCGCCAAATTTAATGAAATTCAGTACATAGCTATTACTGTAAATAAGATATCTCGAAATTATTTCCATCAGGCTACTGCCGCCCGTCAAAATAATTTGCGCCATCTCCATTGCGGCTAAAATCACAATGATGCCAATGACAAGATAAAAGAACCTGAGGATCTTCCGATAATTGTGCGGCGAGATGGTTTTAAAGCGAATACTCCACACCATACCGATAATGATCACGATATAGACAAACAGCATGGTGGAGGTGACATATTTGCTGGCGTCCAGCGATTGACCAAAGATGTAGTTAAAGAGGGTCAGCCCGGCCCCCAGCCCCAGCGCAATCAACAGCTTCTTGACGCTAATCTTCTCGACGAAGAGCAACAGCAGCACCGGTAAAAAGGTCACAATGGTGATGGGGAAGCTTTCACCCAGCTGGGCAATTTTGACGTTGACCAGCAGGTAGATCAGCGGCAGCAGCAGATAGCTACAGATTCTGATAGAACGAGACATACTCCTCCAGCATCTGTTGTCCACTGTAGGCCTGGCGGCTGCGGGTGCGGAACGATTCCAGGTCGGTGCCAAAAACAGCCTGGGCGATCTCCGCCTTCGACAGCTGTACCAGCGGCAGCACCTCGTTTTCACTGAACGTCCTGCCGCCGGATTTCTCCAGCACTTCCCGTGCAGCATCGCTATGGGTCGCGATCACCGGCACCCCGATGGAGAGCGCTTCGCACAAAATCAGCGGATAGTTATCCACGCGGGAGCTGAACACCAGCGCATCCATACCGTTCAGGGCGCTCATCAGCTTGCGCTTGTCGGTTTCGAAACCGTGGTTAATCACGTTCGCACCGTCGAACGGCGAGAACTTACCGAAGGTGTGCAGTTCCACTTTATCGCCGAGCGCCATGATCTGACGCACCAGCTGCTGGTTGGTTTTGCCGTCGTAGCGCAGGTCGTGCGCCACCACTGCGATTTTCGGTTTGCCTGGCGTCACCGCGACCGGCGTCAGTTCCGCCAGAATGGCTTCCGTCGCCACATCAATACCGTTGTTGATAATCCGGCAGCGCCCTGCCCCATACAGGCTGTTAAAGGCCTCAGCCACATGCTGGCTGGGAGAGATAAACTGGCAGCCGAGCGCCAGCATGTCGCGGAACAGCTGGCGTTTTCCGTCCACCAGCTGGTGGGCGCGATCCACCTTCACCGGGGGATAGTTGCCGAGGGTCGGGCACTTCTGGCAGTGGTTTTTCCAGCCTTCGCAGCCGTCAGTAAAGGCGCAGCGGCCGGTCACGCTCCAGTGATCGTGCAGCGTCCAGACGAACGTGGTATCCGGTTTATGCGCCTTCACCTTTTCACAGAAGGCCACCACTTCTTCCAGCTTCAACCAGTAGCTGTGCAGGACGTGGAAATGCAACACCACCGGGCCAGACGTGCGGGTCACGGTGCGATACAGGCTATTAAGGTTGCCGAACAGATCGCGGTTAAACAGGCGGAACAGCGCGATATTCGCCACTGAGGTCAGCCGCGGGGTGTGCTTCACCACCTGTGGGTAGCGATCGTGGCTGACGCTTTTCTTGCCGCCCTTGCCGTAGCCGTAGATAAAGCGCGACTGAAGGCCTTTTTCCAGCGCGCGCTGGTGCAGATCCAGCGCCACCCCTGCCGCCCCGCCCTCGGCGAGGCGTACGTTAAATTGCAGAATATTCATTTGATCACCTTCACCCGGGCCTTCTCACCCACCACCAGCGCGTTGTCGGGGATGCTGTCGAGCACCACGCTCCCGGCCCCGATGGTGACGTTATTGCCCACGGTGATATCACCAATCATCACCACGTTGGCACCCAGCTCAACGTTATTGCCAATCACCGGGCAGGCCAGGCTGTCCGGGCCGCGGTTGCCGAGGGTCACGCCGTGACGAATGGTAAAATCATCCCCGGCCACCACGAACTTATTGATCACCACGGCATAACCATGGTGAATGGTAAAGCGACGCCCGATGGTGGCCGCGGCCTGGATTTCGTAGCCGAAGAAGCACTCGGTGATGATGCGGTAGAGCACCAGCACCGGCGCGGCCCACAGGTTGTTGAGGACGTTCTTTTTACGCCAGACGGAGCAAAAATGGGCCACCCGATAGGCCAGCACCATGCAGCAAGGGCGCAGGCTCCAGCTGTTTGCGCGACAATCTTCCAGCACCATTATTTCCCCCGCAGCCCATCAGCCAGACGCTTGCCGTTACGCACCGAGATCAGCGTCAGCAGCGTGCGCCAGTTCATGCGCTTATTGCGGATCTGATACAGGGTAAACAGCTGATATTTGCGGCTGGCGCGATCGAACTTGTCCCGGTGCTTGCGGTAGAAGTGGAAGTAACCGGAGAACTTTTTCGGCGACGAGGTGATCTGCATCTCGCCGTGATTGATGTGCAGGATCTGCGTCGCCTCGTCCACCTTCCACGGCTCGCCATACTCCACCACCATTCGCAGGAAGATGTCGTAGTCCTGGGCGGCCTTCAGTTCGGTATCGAACAGGCACTCCTTGAAGCGCCATGCCCAGGTAAAGACCTGATTACCGATGATATTGCGTTTGTAGAACAGGTGACGCGAGTAAGGCGATTTCGGATACAGCGGCAGACTGGCGGGCTGGGAATAGACCTCCCCCTCGCAAACGTAGTCGTTGGCATACAGAAACGCATGGGTGACCAGATGATGCTGGTGCGCCAGGAAGGTCGAGAGCCGGTTCGGCGTCCACTCATCATCGTCGTCAATGCCGGTCAGGTACTGGCCGTTGGCCTGCATGATCGCCTGGTTACGTACCGCACAGGCGCCTGAGTTAATGGCATTGTGGGTGTAGACCACCCGCGGATCGTTGAGGTCGGTGACAAACTGCTGCAGTTGTTCCCAGGAGGAGGAGCAGTCATCAACGATGATCAGCTCCCAGTGGTCATAGTCCTGGCGCAATACCGACTTTATCGCACGGATCGCCAACTGCTGACGGTTCCATGTCGGCATATAAATAGAAATCAAAGGGCGTGTTGTCATGGTATTCCCCGAATGGCTCATTACTTACTGTCCGACTTGTATTCGTACTCGTAATACCCGTAATCCTGATACCCGGTAGCGCGACGAAAGATGGAGTTGAGGATCACCCCTTTCACCGGAATGCCGTTCTGCTCGAAGCGGCTGAGGCTGGTTTCCACCTCTTTCAGGGTGTTCACCGCATAACGCGCCACCATCAGGGTGGTGCCCGCGTGGCGACCGACAATCGCCGCATCGGTGACGGCCAGGATTGGCGGGGTATCGATCAGCACCAGGTCATAATTCTCGCTGGCCCATTTCACCAGTTGGGTGAATCGCTCGCTCATCAGCAGTTCTGACGGGTTCGGTGGCACCTGACCACGCGAGACCAGGTCAAAGTTAGGGACGGAGGTCGGTTTCGCGCACTGGTTGATATCGCCCTTGCCCAGCAGGATGTCCGACAGACCGTTCACGTTATTGGTGCCCAGCAGCTCGTGGGTGTAGCCCTTACGCATGTCGCAGTCGATCAGCAGGACGCGCTTGTTGGTCTGGCTGACCACCGCCGCCAGGTTGGCGCAGACGAAGGTTTTACCGATGGACGGGCTGACCCCGGTGAGCATCAGGACGTTGTTGCTGGCCTGCATCATGGCGAAGTGCAGGCTGGTGCGCAGACTGCGAATGGCTTCGATGGCCAGATCCGTTGGGTTGCCCACGGCCAGCAGCTGGCTCTGTTTGTAGCGTTTAACCCCGTTGGTGGTTTTGACGCTGTCACGCGACTTCTGCCATTCCGACAGCGGGATGCTGGCGTAGACGTTGATGCCGTGCTCTTCCAGCACCTGCGGGCTTTCGATTCCCCGGTTAAACAGGGAGCGCAGCAGCACACCAACGATAGAGAGCATCAGGCCAAGAATAATGCTGCCGAGAATAATCAGTGCCTTCTTCGGCTTCAGCACGCCAGGCTGGGTGATGGCCGGATCGACAATCCGCACGTCGCCAACGGTGCTCGCTTCGGTGATCTTCAGCTCCTGCTGTTTGTTCAACAGCTGCATATAGACCTGCTGACCAGACTCCACGTCGCGGGTCAGACGCAGGATCTCCTGCTGGGTTTTTGGCATCGCGGTGACGCGGCCATTGAGCTTGGCTTTTTCCTCTTCCAGCGTCTGGCGTTTTTCCAGCAGCGTGCGGTAGGCAGGGTGGCGTTTGGTGTAGAGCTTGGAAATTTCCGCCTCTTTAAAGGTCAGCTCGTTAAGCTGGGCATCGATATTGACCATCGAATCCAGCACCGACTTCGCCTCAAGCGGCAGATCGACAGAATCTTTATCCTGACGGAAGGCGTTGAGCTTGTTCTCGGCTTCGTCCAGATGACCGCGCACTTCCGGGAGCTGTTTCGCCAGGAACTCGAGACTTTTGGACGCCTCTTCCGACTTGCGCTTCACGTTCTGCGCCTGGTAGTTGCGGGTGATGCTATTGAGAATGTCGCGGATCTTGTCCTTATCTTCCCCGGTAAAGGTCAGACTCAGCACCCCGGTATCTTTCCCGGTTTCGGTGACCGTCAGGTTGCCCTGCAGGTTGTTAATCATCCCCAGCATCGAGAATTTGCTGACGGTGAACTCGCTGCCGGGCTGGGCACGAATGTCGCTGACCATCATGCTCACGCCGTCTTTCTCCAGCATCTCCCCCACCTTGCCGCGGGCGCTAAACCCGGCGTCGCTGGTGAGCTGATACTGGTTTTTATCCAGCACCTCGAGGGTAAAGACCTGGCTGGCCCCCCCGGCGGGCAGCGTAAAGGTGGTTACTTTTACGGTGTCGTTTTGCCGGCCCATCAACCGATCCCAGCCCGCGCCAAACACCGGGAAGGTGTTTTTGCTGACGCCGATGTCGAGATCGAGATCGTCCACGGTTTTACCCAGCACCAGGCGGGACTGAATCAACTCGATTTCCGCCTGCGAGGCGGGCGGCTTGTTCGCCAGCGCCGAACCGATGTCCTGCACCAGAGAACTGCCGCTATTCTGCTCAATTTGCACCAGCGCGTCGGCGCTGTAGATTGGGGTGGCGAAGAGGGTGTAAATCACTGCCGCCACGGCAAACACTGCGGTGATACCCAGCACCCACCAGCGCGCCTCTACCACGGTGCCGATCAGGCGACCAATATCAATTTCATCACTGCCCGCACTCGGGGTGGAAGAAGGTTTTACGTTTGCTGTCATTATTATCCCTGCTGAACGTTCAGTGCCTGTGCCCACTGGCGGGCAGACTGGTCGAGTAAGGTGTAAACCGCCTCAAACGCTTCATGACTTTTGCGATACGGATCGGGGATCTCACGCTCGTTATCCCAGTGTCCAAACAACATCACCTTGCCACGCATCTCCGGTGCGATATCGCACAGGGCGTGGATGTGGCGTTTTTCCATGGCCAGGATCAGGTCATAGTCGCGGCACAGGCTGGCTGACACCTGACGGGCACAATGCCCGTCGAGCGAAAGCTGATGCTCTGCCGCAACCTGACTTGCCCGTGCATCGGCCCCTTTACCCACCAGCGCGCCCAGCCCGGCTGACGCGACGGTCAGCTGTGGCTGGTACTGCTTCAAAAGCCGCTCAGCGGTAGGGGAACGGCAGATGTTCCCCACACAAACCACCAGAATTTTGTTAAACATCGTTATCACCAGTTGTGGTACTGATGTACCGTGTCGGTCATGGTATGGATATTGTTGATGGTCGGCATCAGCTGGTTCATCACACGGTTCCAGCGCGTTATCGGCGCGGTGGTGACGTACACCACGTCATACGGCTGGAGGCGGAAGCCGGTTGCCATCACCAGCGAAGTGGCATCAGACATATCCAGCTGGTAGACGTTGGCAATCTTGCCCTTCGCACTGTTTCCTGTAATCGGACGGATCACGAAGATACCGCTGGCGTCGGAGGTGCTCATATCCAGCCCTTCTGCGTTGCCCAGCGCTTCGGTCAGGGTCATACCGCTGAAGTCCATCTTGAGGGTGCTCTGTTTCTTCACTTCACCCATCACGAAAACTTTCAGATCGTCATTACGCGGAACATACAGGATGTCACTCGGATAGAGCAGACGGTTCTGGCTCAGATCGCCGTTCTGCATCAGCGCCTGCAGGGAGATACGCTCCTCTTTGCCTTTATGGGTCAGCACCGCATTGCGCCAGTCGGCGCCATCGGTCAGCCCGCCCGCGGCGTTGATGGCGTCAAGCACCGTCAGCGGCACGTTGGTGATTGGCTGCTGGCCGGATTTATTGACCTGGCCGGAGACATAGACTTTCTGCGAACGGAATGCGGCGATATTAACGTCCACCTGCGGGTCAGCGATGTACTGCGCTAAACGGCCGGTAATATCACTACGGATCTGGGAAAGCGTTTTACCGACAACACGGATTTTGCCGACATAGGGATAAAACATGGTGCCATCTGCCTGAACCCAGTTGCCGGTATCGCTGGAGCTACGATACTGCCCCGCCGGGGTGGTCAGCTCCGGGTGATCCCAGACGGTGACGTTGATGACATCCCCAGGCCCCACGCGGTACTGGTAGTTGGCGATCTCCTGGTCGAGGCTGTCGTTAGGTCGCGCTACAACCGGGCGAGGGCGTAATTGTTCAACCAGCTGCGGGGTCATTGGATAAACATTCACCATGCGGTTGATATCAAAATCAGCATCCTGCTGTTTAATCACATCCTTGCCCGATGATGACATATTGCTGCCGGGAAAGACCGTACAACCACTCATCAAGGTCACAGACACCAATAATGGCATCAATTTCATTTTGGATTTCATCATTGATTATTTATCACTATGGAAGAGTAATTATCCTGTGCATTTAAATAAGCGCGGAGGCGTATTACTTTTAGCATGCAGTCATTAAAAGTGAAATATAACTGGCATCAGTCCTAAAAGAGGCTTATTTGCATTCAGACTATTGACAGAATAATCGAGGCTGATTAACACGCTTTCAGGCACGCTACCGCCCTTGGCTTTCAGTTACCAATCTACTGTTTAAACAGTAAGTTATGAGTAAACACCCTCTTTGATGTTGCATAACGGAAAATATAAAAGGCAGGATAATTCCGAACCCGATATAAGTTTTTCACGTCATTAAACCGACACAGAAATAGCATCAAAAAGACAGCGCCATTTAATGCTGAAAGAATTGTTGCAGCTAACTGAATAGCAGGCAAGGAAACATCAACGAAGGCGTGGCTTTTAAGATTAGTATTAACGCCGACATTTCTGCGTTTTTAGGAATAGCTTTATATTGACTTTATTAAACAACAATCATTAGCCTGCGATATTTCTTATTTTTCGTTAATCCAGACTAATCGCAATATTAACCCACTATGTGCAAGGTTTATTTCCGGCGGATTCAGGAAAATCTGTGCAGATAAATGCCCGGCTGGCATTGCATTTTTCAGGCGAAGTATCCATGATCGAAATGTGACAATTGTCATATAACGAAAGGTATTACGCACACTATGGAATGGATAGCAGATCCATCAATATGGGCCGGGCTGGTCACCCTTGTGGTGCTGGAACTTGTGCTCGGTATCGACAACCTGGTCTTTATTGCTATTCTCGCCGAAAAATTGCCCCCAGCTCAGCGCGACCGCGCCCGCATTACCGGCCTGTTAATGGCGATGGTGATGCGCCTGCTGCTGTTGGCCTCTATCTCCTGGCTGGTGACCCTCACCCGCCCGCTGTTTACCGTCCACGGTTTTGGCTTCAGCGCCCGCGACCTGATCATGCTGTTTGGTGGCTTCTTCCTGATTTTCAAAGCCACCGTGGAACTCAACGAAAGGCTGGAAGGCAAGGATAGCGAGAACCCCACCCAGAGGCGCGGCGCCAAGTTCTGGGCCGTGGTGGCACAAATCGTGGTGCTGGACGCCGTTTTCTCACTGGATTCGGTCATTACCGCCGTGGGGATGGTCGATCACCTGGGTGTGATGATGGCCGCGGTGATTATCGCCATTGCGCTGATGGTCATGGCCAGCAAGGCACTCACGCGCTTTGTTAACGACCACCCGACGATTGTCATTTTATGCCTGAGCTTCCTGCTGATGATCGGCTTCAGCCTGGTGGCCGACGGGTTTGGCTTCCATATTCCAAAAGGGTATCTCTACGCCGCGATTGGCTTCTCTGTCATTATCGAGGCCCTGAACCAGCTGGCGATTTTCAACCGCCGCCGTTTCCTCTCCGCCAACCAAACGCTGCGCCAGCGCACCGCCGACACGGTTATTCGCCTGCTGAGCGGTAAAAAAGAGGATGCCGAACTGGATGCGCAGGCCGCCTCGCTGCTTGCTGACCACGACGACAGTCCGATCTTTGCCCCGCAGGAGCGACGGATGATTGAGCGGGTGCTGCACCTTAACCAGCGTTCCGTCAGCAGCATCATGACCTCGCGCCACGATATTGAACATATCGACCTGAACACGCCGGAGAGCACCATCCGTGCGCTGCTGGATAAAAACCAGCACACCCGCATCGTGGTCACCGGCGGCGAGCAGGAGGAGGAGTTGCTGGGCGTGGTGCACGTTATCGACCTGCTCAATCAGCAGCTACGTGGCGAGCCGCTCAACCTGCGGGTGCTGATCCGCCAGCCGCTGGTGTTCCCGGAAGTGCTACCGCTGTTGCAGGCGCTGGAACAGTTCCGCAATGCGCGTACCCATTTTGCCTTTGTGGTGGATGAGTTTGGTTCTGTGGAGGGGATCGTGACGCTCAGCGACGTGATGGAGACCATCGCCGGTAACCTGCCGAACGAGGTGGAAGAGATCGACGCCCGGCACGATATTCAGAAGAATGCCGACGGCAGCTGGACCGCCAACGGCCATATGCCGCTGGAAGATCTTGTGCAATATGTTCCGCTACCGCTGGACGATAAGCGCGAATATCACACCATTGCCGGGCTGTTGATGGAGTACCTGCAACGGATCCCGCAGCCGGGCGAAGAGGTACAGGTCGGGGATTATGCGCTGAAAACCCTGGAGGTAGAAAACCACCGGGTGCAGAAGGTGCAGTTGATTCCGCTGATGTCGCAGGATGATGTGGATTACGAGGTGTGATGGAACTTCGCCCCTCCCCCTCTTCCTCACCCTAACCCTCTCCCCCAAGGGGAGAGGGGACAGTCTGGTGCGGTCTTATAGACTGAACTCTATCTTCATTTCTTTCTCTCCACTGGGGGAAAAGGAACAGTCTGGTGCGGTCTTATGGACTGAACTCTATTTTCATTTCTTCCTCTTCCTTGGGGAAGAAGGAACAGTCTGGGGGGCTTATAGACTGAGCGCTCTCTCCTCATGGGGGAGAGGGAACAGCCTGGGGCGGTCTTATAGACTGAACGCGATCGGCTTTTCTCCCTTTCCCCTGGGAGAGAAGAAACAGCCTGGTGCGGTCTTATAAACTGAACGCGATCGGCTTTTCACTTTCTCCGCTGGAGGGAAGGAACAGTTTGGTGCGGTCTTATAGACTGAATGCGATCGTCTTTTCTCCCTTTCCTCTGGGGGAGAAGGAACAGCCTGGTGCGGTCTTATAGACTGAGCGCGATCGGCTTTTCTCCCTCTCCCCATGGGGAGAGGGCGGGGTGAGGGGAAATACTACTGAAGCTTTTCCAGCAACTTCTTCACATCTTTACCGTTCTGCGAATCTTTATTCTTGTCCGCCCAACCGCTCAGACGACGTTTCGCTTCGTCCTGTAGATGTTTACGCAGCAGCTGATCCACCTGCAGGCTATAGTTCAGCGCCTGCCAGTTACCGTAGACGTTAAGCGGGATCGGCGTTGTTTTCAGGAAATCGATCAGTCGGCTTTCACCGAGCCAGCCCTCCAGCACGCGGATTTTGAAGCGGGTATCAGCCGTTTCTTTGATCAAATCCAACGTGCCGTTCCCTTCAAGCATCAGCATCGGTGATGCGCCCTGCATATCATCCAGCGTCACCTGGCCCCCGTCGAGGCTCAGGTCGGTGACAAAGCTGTCCAGACGGGTCGCGTTATCAACGTTCTCTTTCACCTTCACGTTGCTGCTGCGCTCTACCGCCTGCTGCACCAGTTGCTGGAAGTTAAGCCCTTCCATGCGGGTGTTACGCATTTCCAGATGGGCCTGGCCCCGCCAGTACTGACGGAAGGCATCGGCATCAATCTTGCTGCCCGAGAAATCACCTGCCATGGTCAGGCTGCCGGTCAGCGAAATCGGGTAGTTAAAGGCCTTCAGAATGGTGCCGATCTCAATGTTGTCCAGACGCGGCTGGAAAGAAGACCGGGCGACAGCTTTACGTACATCGAGCGTGCCGGGTAAAGAGAGATGCCCCTCCCCCATCTTACCGCTCAGCTCAGCGATGGTCAGAAGGCCATTTTTGTTGGTCATCTGGCTGGTGACCTGAGTGAAGTCCATACCCCGCCAGTGTACGTTGTTGGCTTTCAGCAGAATATCGGCGCTAAAGCCGCGCAGGCCGTTGTAATCGGGCTGCTCCAGACTGGAGGCGATCACTGGCCGCTGGGGTTTAGCCTGGGCTTGACCCTGCTGCTGTACCACCTCGCCCCTGGCGGCTGGGGCGGCCTGTGCCGGGAGCAGGTTTTCCAGATTAAGCTTGTCGAACTGCAGGTTCATGTTCCACTGCGGTTCGTTGCCAAGGATCACGCTAGCCTGGCCGGTCAGCGTGCTGTCATTGGCCTGTAAATTAAGTTGGTTGAGTTCGAGCTGTTTCTGCTCTTCACGCCACTGCGCCTGCAGGGTGCCCTGCCCGCTAATGCCCTGAGAAGGCAGATCGACGCCGGTCAGTTGCCAGCTTAGCTGCTGGATGTCGGCGCTCAACAGGTGCGGATAGTCAGAGGCATTCACCTGTGCGGCGAGGGAGAGGGTCAGATCGCGCTGATTGCGGTTAACGCGGCCGCTAAAGTCGATCTTACCTTTGTGATGTTCATCCTGCTCCATCTGCAGGTTGATATTGCGTACCGTGACCTGCTCATCACCCTCGTGCTGGAACACCAGCAGGCTGTCAGCCACCTTCAGCCGACCAATATCGAATGACCAGCCGGTATCTTCCGCTTTGTCCGGGAGGGTGTTTTCACGCGGGGCGACCGGCGCATCGGCGTTACGCACCGCTTCTGACTGCGGGGTCAGTTGGATGACTGCCCCTTTGAGCATCACCTGATTAACCTGCAGCTGATGTGAAAACAGCGGCATCAGCGCCACGTCAAGGCGCATATTGTCGGCGGCAACCAGCGGCACAGAGGCCCCCGGTGCGGTAAGCGACATGCGCCCGGACAGGATGCTGAGCTGCGGCCAGACGTGCCAGCGCAGTGGCCCTTCCAGCTTCAGCGTGTAACCGCTACGGGCCTCGACCTGACGCACCATGTAGGTGCGAAAGTCATTGGGATTGACCAGCAGAACCAACGCTGACAGGCCCGCAACCAGCACCACCAGCAAAATCATCAGCGTTGTAAGAACTCTTCTCATGGCTTCCTCAATGGACCGGATTTAAGCTCAATCTTTATCAATACGGCTCGCGACCGCACCCTGCTGGTCGCGATATTTTGCGTCCTGACGGGCGTTATACGGACGTGCCGCCGGGCCGGTTAACGGCTCAAAACTCAACGCGCCGATCATCATACCCGGGCGCAGCGCCAGCGGCAGTTTACCCGCGTTGAAAAACTCCAGAACGATTCGCCCGGACCAGCCTGGATCGATACGGTGCGCGGTCACGTGCACCATCAGCCCCAGACGCGCCAGAGAGGAGCGCCCGTCGAGCCAGCCCACCAGATCCGCAGGCAGAGTAATCGACTCAAATGTGACCGCCAGCGCCAGTTCACCCGGGTGCAGGTAAAACGCTTCGCCGTCGGCCAGCACGATCTCATCGCTCATCACCCGATCGAGCGCCGCGCTGACTTCATCTTTCGGCCCGCTCAGGTCGATAAATGGCGCGGTATGACCGCTAAAGGTACGAAACTTATTACCCAGACGCACATCAACAGTAACGCCGTTAATCCGCTCAACGGGCGGGCGCGGGGTGATGGTCAGACGGCCTTCGTCCAGCCAGGCTTCAATATCTCGGTCACAAAGACGCATGCCACTTTCTCCTTTCGTGCATCGCACCCTCAGGCCAATAAAGCCGGAGGGTGAACCCGATTATCTTTGAACGGTACACAATTCGCGTGTGTTATTCAAAAAACTGGCTAATTTTCGCTTTCAGAATATCAATGGCAATGCGGTTTTTACCCCCGCGCGGCACGATGATATCGGCATACTGTTTGGAAGGCTCAATGAACTGCAGGAACATTGGGCGTACCGTTTTCTGGTACTGCGCCATCACCGAATCCATGGAGCGGCCACGTTCGTTCACGTCGCGTTTGATGCGGCGCATCAGGCAGATATCCAGCGGCGTATCGACAAAAATCGAGAAGTTCATCGATTCACGCAGACGGGCGTCGGTCAGCAACAGGATCCCTTCGAGGATGATGACCTTCTTCGGAGCAATGCGAACGGTTTCCTGCAGACGGGTGTGTTCAACATAGCTATACACCGGCAGCTCAATGGCGGTGCCGTTCTTCAGGGCCTGGAGGTGTTGGAATAACAGGCTGTGATCCATCGCGCTCGGATGGTCGTAATTGGTCTTAACACGTTCTTCCATCGACAGATGGCTTTGATCTTTGTAGTAACTGTCTTCTGGAATGACACCGATGTGCTCATCACCGACCTGTTCACGTAATTCACGGTAAAGCGTACTGGCAATGAGACTTTTACCTGAAGCCGATGCGCCGGCGATGCCTATAATGACGCACTGATGAGACTTATCAGTCATAAATTTTTGCGACCTGAGTAACCTGGATGTAAGGAAGGACGACGCCTGAGCGTCAAACGCGGCAATTATAGGGATTTAACGGGCCTGATACCAGTCGAATAGAAATGTTATGCGAGACGCGTTCAAAGACCATACTGATCGCCCTGACATAAATTTAACTGCTTACTTTTCCAGCGCTAAAGATGAATTTTTTGCAGGATAAGTATTTAATAACACTGTGATGTCAATTTATGAGCGCATACCATATTAATTGTAAATTGTTTGTACTAGCATGGTTCAAATTAGAAATGAACTCGTCCGGGGTTGGCTCCTGGCGGCATGGCGTCTTCGGATAAAGCGGTAATGAAAAAAAAATACCAGCGCGTTTTGGTAACTACGCCACATCCTCTACTACGGCTTGTCAGTCTTGGTCTGGTTACCTTCATTTTCACCCTTTTCTCGCTTGAATTAACGCGTTTCGGAACATTTCTGGCACCTTTATGGTTCCCGACCTCCATTATGATGGTGGCGTTTTACCGCCACGCCGGGAAGATGTGGCCTGGGATCGCCCTCGCCTGCACCCTCGGTAACATCTTATCCTCCTGGCTGATTTTCTCGTGGGCGTCGATCAACTTCTGGTACGCCGGCATCAACGTCCTTGAGGCCTTTGTCGGGGCCTTGCTGCTGCGAAAACTGCTGCCCAGCTACAATCCGCTGCAGGATCTGGGGGACTGGATCCGTCTGGCCATTGGCAGCGCGGTGATCCCTCCCCTGCTGGGCGGCGTGATGATTTATCTGCTGGTGCCGAGCGACGAGCCGCTGCGCAGTTTTCTGGTCTGGGTGCTGTCGGAGTCCATCGGCTCGCTGGCGCTGGTGCCTTTAGGCCTGCTGTTCAAACCGCACTATCTTTTGCGTCACCGTAATCCCCGCCTGTTGTTCGAAACGCTGCTGACCATGGCGGTCACGCTGCTACTGAGTTGGATTTCCCTGCATTTTCTGCCGTGGCCGTTTACGGCAATTATCGTTCTGCTGATGTGGAGTGCCGTGCGTCTGCCGCGCCTGGAAGCCTTCCTGGTCTTCCTCGTTACAGTGATGATGGTGTCGTTGATGATTGCCAAAAACCCCACTCCGCTGGTCACGCAGAACGCCAGCGTGATGGTCAATGCCCCCTGGCTGCCATTCCTGATGATGCTGTTGCCCGCCAACATCATGACCATGGTGATGTACGCGTTTCGCGCAGAGCGTAAGCATATTACCGAGAGTGAAGAGCGTTTCCGTAATGCAATGGAGTATTCCGTTATCGGCATGGCGCTGGTCAGCACCGACGGACAGTGGCTGCAGGCCAACAAGGCGCTGTGTCAGTTCCTCGGCTACACCCAGGCAGAGCTGCGTTCCCTTAACTTCCAGCAATTAACCTGGCCGGAAGATCTGGAAAGCGATCTGGCGCAGCTGGACCAGCTGTTAAAAGGCGAAATCAACAGCTACTCGCTGGAAAAACGCTACTACACCCGTAATGGCGAGGTGGTGTGGGCGCTGCTGGCGGTGTCGCTGGTGCGTCATGCTGATGGTACGCCGCTCTACTATATCGCCCAGATCGAAGACATTAACGATCTCAAGCATACCGAATGGGTTAATAAGCGCCTGATGGAGCGTATTACCCTGGCTAACGAAGCAGGCGGCATCGGTATCTGGGAGTGGGACGTCAAACCTAACGTCATCAGCTGGGACAAACGCATGTTCGAGCTGTATGAAGTGCCAGCCCACGTTAAACCTACCTGGCAGCTGTGGCACGAATGCATGTTGCCGGAAGATCGCGCCCTGGCTGAACAGGTGGTGCGCGATTCGCTGGCAGCCCGCATCCCGTTTAAACTGGAGTTTCGTATCCGGGTGAAAGACGGCATTCGCCATATCCGCGCCCTGGCGAACCGGGTGCTGAATAAACAGGGTGAAGTGGAACGGCTGCTCGGCATTAATATGGACATGACCGAGGTCAAGGAGCTGAATGAGGCGCTGTTCCAGGAAAAAGAGCGTCTGCATATTACCCTCGACTCCATCGGTGAAGCGGTACTCTGTACCGACGTAAACATGAACGTCACCTTTATGAACCCGGTAGCGGAGAAGATGAGCGGCTGGCTGCAGCAGGATGCGCTGTCGCAACCGATCCTCTCGGTGCTGCATATCACCTTCGGGGATAATGGCCCGCTGATGGAGAACATTCACAGCGGCGATATGTCCCGCAGCGACATCGAACAGGATGTGGTGCTGCACAGCCGCAACGGTGGCAGCTACGATATCCACTACAGCATTACGCCGCTGAGCACTCTCGACGGGCAAAACATTGGCTCGGTACTGGTCATTCAGGACGTCACCGAATCGCGCAAAATGTTGCGCGAGCTGAGCTACAACGCCTCTCACGATGCCTTAACCCACCTTGCGAACCGCGTCAGCTTTGAGGCCTGTCTCAAGCGGATGCTGCTCACCGTGCAGGATACCCGTCAGCGTCACGCCCTGGTATTTATCGATCTGGACCGCTTTAAGGCAGTCAACGACACCGCAGGCCACGCGGCGGGGGATGCGCTGCTGCGGGAACTGTCGTCGCTGATGCTCAGCATGCTGCGCTCCACCGACATGCTGGCGCGTCTCGGCGGGGATGAGTTCGGCCTGCTGCTGCCAGACTGCAACACCGAAAGCGCGCGCTACATTGCCGGTCGCATCATTGACGCAATCAACGATTATCACTTTATGTGGGAAGGTCGCCTGCACCGGATTGGCGCCAGCGCCGGGATCACCCAGATCGACGAGCGCAACAACCAGGCCTCAGAAGTCATGTCCCAGGCCGATATCGCCTGCTACTCCTCCAAAAACAACGGTCGTGGCGTGGTGACGGTGTATGAACCGCAACAGGAACGGACGCTCGAAGCAGGTACCATCTCTCTCGACGAGCAGTGGCACATGATCAAAGACAATCATCTGTTGATGATCGCCCGTAGCGTCGCCTCGCCGCGGATACCGGAAAGCAGCACCTTCTGGATGCTGGCCCTGCGTCTGTGGACCAACGACGGCGAGATGCTGGAGGAGCAGGCCTTCCGGGCGGGGCTGGCAGAGCCTGAACTGATTCACGCCCTCGACAGACGCATCCTGCAGGAATTTTTCCGCAATTTCGCCACGCCATTGACCAGCAAAGGCACCGGGGTCGCCCTGCCGCTGTCAACCGCCGGCCTTGCCAGCGCCACGCTGGTGGATGAACTGCTGGAGATGCTGCGCGCCAGTCCACTGCAGCCGCGTCTGCTGCATCTGGTGGTGAACGTTAGCGTGCTGGCGCTGGAGGATGAGCACACCCGCAACAATCTGGACAAACTGCGTCAGGCCGGGTGCCGCATTATCCTGAGCCATGTGGGCCGCGATATGGAGGTGTTCAACCACCTGAGCGCGCAGATGGCCGATTATCTGCTCCTCGATCCCGATCTGGTGGTTAACGTCCACGCCAACCTGATGGATGAGATGCTGGTGACCATCATCCAGGGCCATGCCCGCCGCCTGGGCATCAAGACCATTGCCGGACCGAGCAATCAGCCGATCATGATGGATACGCTCTCCGGCATTGGCATCGACTATATCTTCGGCAACACCATCGGTGAGCCGCAGCCGCTGGAACTCCTGCTAAATACCAGTTATTTCGCCATCAACTGACGGCGTCCAGCCGTCGGTGTACCAGATGTGCAGCAGGGCGTACGAGCGCCACGGCTGCCAGCGTTCAGCATAGCGACGGATTTGCGCCGGGGTCATCCCGGCAAAACGCTGCTTAATCAGATAATCATCCGCCAGAAAGACATCTTTTGCCTGCCAGCCGCGCAGGGCAAAGTAGTTCGCCGTCCAGCGACCAATACCCGGCCGGGTCTGCAACGCTTTTATCGCGCTGTCGATATCAACCGGTGTCTCCGACGGGAAATCCCCCGCCACCACCGACTGCGCCAGATGAATCAGGGATTCTGCGCGTTTCAGCGGCATACCCAGCGCTTTCAGCGCCAGCGGATCGGCACCCGCCACCGCGGCAGGCTCCGGGAAACAGCGATAGCCCGGTGCTTCAGGCAGCGGTTCGCCGCAGAGCGCCACCAGCTTGCCCGTCAGCTTTGCCGCCATCGCCACGCTGACCAGTTGCCCGAGAATGGCACGGACGCCCTGCTCCCAGGTATCAACCGATCCCGGCAGACGCAGGCCCGGCCGCGCGGCCCCAAGAGTGCCGAGCGCTGTGGCTATCTGCTGTGGATCGCAGTGCAGATCGAACAGGCGGGTGATGCGCGCCAGGCAGAGATCGGCAATCGGCAACAGCCCGTCGCTGAGCACCACCTGCAGCGTGCCCGCCTGCGGCTGCGGCGTGACGTGAATGAGTCCCCGATAGCCCTGGCAGGCAAAGCTGCGGGTGTAGTCGGTGGGGGTCACGATTTCAATCCCGGCCACCGCACGGTCGCCAAGAAATTTCAACATCCATTGCCAGTCGTAGGGCGGCTGCCAGGTCAGAGTAAACATCGTTGCTCCTTTTTTTGTCCTGTCACAGCATAAACGGAGTTGAGGGGTTGCGCCTTGCTTTCATATTCCAGTTGTCGCCAGCCTGACATTTCGCTAAAGTCTCGCCCCTTCTCAATGGCATGGGGACGCTGACGTGTTTATCGGATTTGACTATGGCACCGCCAACTGCTCAGTAGCAGTAATGCAAAACGGGCAGCCGCAGCTGCTGAAAATGGAAAATAACAGCACGCTGCTGCCGTCGATGCTCTGCGCACCGACGCGCGAAGCGGTGA
Source organism: Leclercia sp. LSNIH3 (assembly GCF_002935105.1). Lineage (NCBI taxonomy): Bacteria > Pseudomonadati > Pseudomonadota > Gammaproteobacteria > Enterobacterales > Enterobacteriaceae > Leclercia > Leclercia sp. LSNIH3. The sequence continues at coordinate 4,091,798 of NZ_CP026387.1, read as the reverse complement.
GCGAGTGGCTATACCGCCATCATCAGGTTCCGGCCACCGGCACGGAAACCCAGGCGCTGCTGCGCCGCGCGGTCAATTTTAACCGCGACGAAGATATCGACGTTACCCCGGGCAGCGTGCAGTTTGGCCTGTCGTCGCTGGGTCACTACATTGAGGATCCCGAAGAGGTCTACTTCGTTAAGTCACCGAAATCCTTCCTCGGTGCCAGCGGTCTGAAACCGCAGCAGGTGGCGCTGTTTGAAGATTTGGTCTGCGCCATGATGCTGCATATTCGCCAGCAGGCGCAGTCCCAGCTGACGGAGGAGATCACCCAGGCGGTGATTGGCCGTCCGATCAACTTCCAGGGGCTGGGGGGCGATGAAGCGAACCAGCAGGCACAGGGGATCCTTGAGCGCGCCGCACAGCGTGCCGGGTTCCGTGACGTGGTGTTCCAGTACGAGCCGGTTGCCGCCGGGCTGGATTTTGAAGCGACCCTGAACAGTGAAAAACGGGTGCTGGTCGTGGATATCGGTGGCGGGACCACTGACTGCTCGCTGCTGCTGATGGGGCCACAATGGCATGAGCGTCGCGATCGCGAAACCAGCCTGCTGGGGCACAGCGGCTGCCGTATCGGCGGTAACGACCTGGACATCGCCCTGGCCTTCAGAAGCCTGATGCCCCTGCTGGGCATGGGTGGACAAACCGCGAAAGGCACCGCCCTGCCAATACTGCCGTGGTGGAACGCCGTGGCGATCAACGATGTACCGGCGCAAAGCGATTTCTACAGCGTCGCCAACGGGCGTTTTCTTAACGATCTGGTGCGCGATGCCCAGGACGGCGAGAAAGTAGCGCTGCTTCATAAAGTGTGGCGTCAGCGCCTGAGCTATCGGATGGTGCGCAGCGCGGAAGAGAGCAAAATTGCCCTCTCCGGGGCCGCTGAGCACGCCGTGACGCTGCCGTTTATCAGCGAGGAGCTGGCGACCGCTATCAGCCAGCAGGGGCTGGAAGCGGCGCTGTCGCAGCCCTTGCAGCGCATCCTTGAGCAGGTGCAACTGGCGCTGGATAACGGCAACGAAAAGCCGGACGTGATCTACCTGACCGGCGGTAGCGCCCGCTCACCGCTGATCAAAAAAGCGCTGGCGCAGCAGCTGCCGGGCATCCCTATTGCTGGCGGCGATGACTTTGGCTCGGTGACGGCAGGTTTAGCTCGCTGGGCACAGGTCGTTTTCAGCTAGTCTTGACAGGCCGGGCGGCGCTTCGCTTGCCCGGCCTGCTGCTGTAGCAAGCGCGCAGCAACGATCCGGCATCCAGACCGGTACCATTCAGACAATTCCAGACAGTCTTCCATATTTCCTCCATTTTTCTGCTTCATTGCCTCACTAAACTAGTATTATTTTCTGCACAGTTTCAGGATGAGTACGTATAACGATGAAAGGCCGCAATAAATCCCGCTGGGTAATCGCCGCTGGCATCATTGTGGTGGCCCTTGCCGCCGCGTGGTACTGGCATCAACAGTCTTCGGCCCCTGCCGGTGCGTCCAGCCAGGCGCAGCGCCCAACAGGCGGTGGACGCCACGGAATGCGCGGCGGGGCGCTGGCCCCGGTGCAGGCCGCGACCGCAGAAAGTAAATCCGTGCCGCGCTACCTCTCCGGGCTGGGCACCATTACCGCAGCCAACACCGTTACCGTGCGCAGCCGCGTCGACGGGCAGCTGATCGCCCTGCACTTCCAGGAAGGACAGCAGGTGAAAGCTGGCGATCTGCTGGCTGAAATCGACCCCAGCCAGTTCAAGGTAGCGCTGGCCCAGGCGCAGGGACAGCTGGCGAAAGACACCGCCACCCTCGCCAATGCCCGCCGCGATCTGGCCCGCTATCAGCAACTGGTGAAAACCAATCTCGTCTCCCGTCAGGAGCTGGATGCCCAACAGGCACTGGTGAGTGAAAGCCTGGGCACCATTAAAGCGGATCAGGCCGCCGTTGCCAGCGCCCAGCTGCAGCTCGACTGGAGCCGCATCACCGCCCCTATCGACGGGCGCGTGGGGTTAAAGCAGGTGGATATCGGCAATCAGATCTCCAGTGGGGATACCACCGGGATCGTGGTGCTTACTCAGACCCACCCTATCGACCTGGTATTCACCCTGCCGGAGAGCGATATCGCCACCGTGATCCAGGCGCAGAAAGCCGGTAAGGCCTTAACCGTGGAGGCCTGGGATCGGGCCAACAAGCAGAAGCTGAGCGACGGCACCCTGCTGAGCCTCGACAACCAGATCGACACCACCACCGGCACCATCAAGCTGAAAGCGCGCTTCAACAATCAGGACGATGCCCTGTTCCCGAACCAGTTTGTCAACGCCCGGATGCTGGTCGCCACCGAAGAGAACGCCGTGGTGATCCCGACGGCTGCGCTGCAGATGGGCAACGAAGGCAACTTCGTCTGGGTGCTGAACAGCGACAACAAAGTCAGCAAGCACCTGGTTAAAGCGGGCATTCAGGACAGCCAGAGCGTGGTGATCGCCGCCGGACTGTCGGCAGGCGATCGCGTGGTAACCGACGGCATCGACCGTCTGACCGAAGGAGCAAAAGTGGAAGTGGTGGAAGCCCACAGCGACACCGCTGCCCAGCCGGCAAAACGTGAACATAAACCACAGGGAGCGACCTCCTGATGCAGGTGATGCCCCCGAGTTCTACAGGCGGGCCGTCACGTCTGTTTATCCTGCGCCCTGTCGCCACGACGCTGCTGATGGTGGCGATCCTGCTGGCGGGGATCATCGGCTACCGCTTCCTGCCCGTATCCGCCCTGCCGGAAGTGGATTACCCCACCATTCAGGTCGTCACGCTCTACCCTGGCGCCAGCCCGGATGTGATGACCTCGGCCATTACCGCTCCGCTGGAGCGCCAGTTTGGCCAGATGTCGGGCCTGAAGCAGATGTCCTCCCAAAGCGCCGGCGGCGCGTCGGTGGTGACGTTGCAGTTCCAGCTCAGCCTGTCGCTGGATGTTGCCGAGCAGGAAGTGCAGGCTGCGATCAATGCCGCCACCAACCTGCTGCCCTCCGACCTGCCTAACCCGCCGGTCTACAGCAAAGTGAACCCGGCGGATCCGCCGATCATGACCCTTGCCGTCACCTCCTCCGCCATGCCGATGACCCAGGTCGAAGACATGGTGGAAACCCGCGTGGCGCAGAAGATTTCTCAGGTTTCCGGCGTCGGGCTGGTCACGCTTTCCGGCGGCCAGCGTCCGGCGGTGCGCGTCAAACTTAATGCCCAGGCGATCGCCTCCCTCGGGCTGACCAGCGAAACCATCCGTACCGCCATCAGTAACGCCAACGTTAATTCGGCAAAGGGCTCGCTCGATGGCCCTACCCGGGCGGTGACGCTGTCCGCTAACGATCAGATGCAGTCTGCCGACGAATATCGTCAGCTGATTGTCGCGTACCAGAACGGGGCGGCGATCCGCTTAGGGGATGTCGCTACCGTCGAGCAAGGGGCAGAAAACAGCTGGCTCGGGGCGTGGGCCAACAAGCAGCAGGCGATCGTGATGAACGTGCAGCGCCAGCCGGGGGCGAATATCATTGATACCGCCGACAGCATTCGCGCCATGCTGCCAACGCTTATCGACAGCCTGCCGAAATCGGTCAGCGTCAAGGTGCTGTCGGATCGCACCACCAACATCCGCGCCTCGGTTAGCGATACCCAGTTTGAGCTGATGCTGGCGATTGCGCTGGTGGTAATGATCATCTACCTGTTCCTGCGCAACGTTCCGGCGACCATTATTCCCGCCGTGGCGGTGCCGCTCTCGCTGGTGGGCACCTTCGCGGTGATGGTATTCCTCGACTTCTCGATCAACAACCTGACGCTGATGGCCCTGACCATCGCCACCGGCTTTGTGGTGGATGACGCCATCGTGGTGATCGAAAACATCTCCCGCTATATCGAAAAAGGGGAAAAGCCGCTGGCGGCGGCGTTGAAAGGCGCGGGCGAGATCGGCTTCACCATTATCTCCCTCACCTTCTCGCTGATTGCGGTGCTGATCCCGCTGCTGTTTATGGGGGATATCGTCGGGCGACTGTTCCGTGAGTTTGCCGTCACCCTGGCGGTGGCCATTTTGATCTCGGCGGTGGTGTCCTTGACCCTCACGCCAATGATGTGCGCGCGCATGCTGAGTCATGAATCCCTGCGCAAGCAGAACCGTTTTTCCCGCGCCTCGGAACGCATGTTCGAGCGGATTATTGCCGCCTATGGCCGTATGCTGACAAAAGTGCTGAACCACCCCTGGGCCACCCTCGGTGTGGCGCTGGGCACCCTGGCCCTGAGCGTGCTGCTGTGGGTAATGATCCCAAAAGGCTTCTTCCCAATCCAGGATAACGGCATTATCCAGGGTACCCTGCAGGCGCCGCAGTCGGTGTCCTTTGCCAGCATGGCGCAGCGCCAGCAGGCGGTATCGGACGTTATCATGAAGGATCCGGCGGTGGAGAGCCTGACGTCGTTTGTCGGCGTGGATGGCACCAACCCGTCGCTGAATAGCGCCCGCCTGCAGATCAACCTCAAGCCGCTGGACGATCGCGACGATCGGGTTAACAAGGTCATCGAACGACTCCAGCATGCGGTGGCCAAAGTCCCGGGTGTGACGTTGTATCTGCAGCCTACGCAGGATCTGACCATCGACACCACGGTGAGCCGCACCCAGTATCAGTTCACCTTGCAGGCCACCAGCCTGGATGCCCTCAGTACCTGGGTACCGCAGCTGGTGGATGAACTTAAGCAGCTGCCGCAGCTTGCGGATGTCAGCAGCGACTGGCAGGACAAAGGGCTGGCGGCGTACATCAACGTCGATCGCGACAGCGCCAGCCGTCTGGGGATCTCCATGGCGGATGTGGACAACGCGCTGTACAACGCCTTCGGCCAGCGCCTGATCTCCACCATCTACACCCAGGCCAACCAGTACCGGGTGGTGCTGGAGCACGATACGCGGCAGACGCCAGGCCTGGCGGCCCTTGATTCCGTGCGCCTGACCAGCAGCGGCGGCGGCATTGTGCCCCTGAGCGCCATTGCCAAAGTTGAGGAGCGCTATACGCCGCTGGCGGTAAACCATCTGGATCAGTTCCCGTCCACCACCATTTCGTTCAACGTCCCGGATGATTACTCGCTGGGCGAAGCGGTGCAGGCGATTACCGATGCAGAGAAAAACCTTAGCTTCCCGACGGACATCCAGACCAAATTCCAGGGCAGTACGCTCGCCTTCCAGGCGGCACTGGGTAGCACTGTCTGGCTGATTGTTGCCGCGGTGGTGGCGATGTACATCGTGCTGGGGGTGCTGTACGAGAGCTTTATCCACCCGATCACCATTCTCTCTACCCTGCCGACCGCAGGCGTGGGTGCCCTGCTGGCATTGATGCTGGCGGGCAGCGAGCTGGACGTGATTGCGATTATCGGCATCATCCTGCTGATCGGTATCGTCAAGAAGAACGCCATCATGATGATCGACTTTGCCCTCGCCGCCGAGCGCGAGCAGGGTATGCCGCCCCGGGAGGCCATCTACCAGGCCTGCCTGCTGCGTTTCCGCCCGATCCTGATGACCACCCTCGCCGCGCTGCTCGGTGCCCTGCCGCTGATGCTCAGTACCGGGGTCGGGGCCGAGCTGCGCCGTCCGTTAGGCATTGCCATGGTCGGCGGTCTGCTGGTGAGCCAGGTGTTGACCCTCTTTACCACCCCGGTGATCTACCTGCTGTTTGACCGCCTGGCGCTGTGGAGCAAAAGCCGCTTCCCGAAACGTGAAGAAGAGGAGGCGTAAGTGAAGTTTTTCGCCCTCTTCATTTACCGCCCGGTGGCGACGATTTTAATCTCCCTCGCCATCACCCTGTGCGGCGTGCTGGGCTTCCGGCTGCTGCCGGTGGCTCCGCTGCCGCAGGTGGATTTCCCGGTGATCATGGTCAGCGCGTCGCTGCCGGGTGCCTCGCCGGAAACCATGGCCTCGTCGGTAGCCACGCCGCTGGAGCGTTCGCTCGGGCGCATTGCCGGGGTGAACGAGATGACGTCGAGCAGCTCCCTCGGCAGCACGCGCATCATTCTGGAGTTTAACTTTAATCGCGACATCAACGGCGCGGCGCGCGACGTGCAGGCGGCGATCAACGCTGCGCAAAGCCTCCTCCCGAGCGGGATGCCGAGTCGGCCAACCTACCGCAAAGCCAACCCGTCCGATGCGCCCATTATGATCCTGACGCTCACCTCGGACACCTACTCCCAGGGGCAGCTGTACGACTTCGCCTCCACCCAGCTGGCGCAGACCATCGCCCAGATCGACGGCGTGGGGGATGTGGATGTCGGCGGTAGCTCCCTGCCCGCGGTGCGCGTGGGGTTGAACCCGCAGGCGCTGTTTAACCAGGGCGTCTCGCTGGATGACGTGCGCAGCGCCATCAGCAATGCCAACGTGCGTAAACCGCAGGGTTCGGTGGAGGATGACAGCCACCGCTGGCAGATCCAGACCAACGATGAGCTGAAAACCGCGGCGGAATATCAGCCGCTGATCATCCATTACAACAACGGCGCAGCCGTGCGCTTAAGCGATGTGGCGAGCGTCACGGACTCGGTGCAGGACGTGCGCAACGCCGGGATGACCAATGCCAAACCCGCGATTTTGCTGATGATCCGCAAGCTGCCGGAAGCCAACATTATCGAGACGGTCAACAGCATCCGCGCCCGCCTGCCGGAGTTGCAGGAGACCATTCCGGCGGCCATCGATCTGCAGATTGCCCAGGATCGCTCCCCGACCATTCGCGCCTCGCTGGAAGAGGTGGAACAGTCGCTGATCATCTCGGTGGCGCTGGTGATCCTGGTGGTGTTCCTGTTCCTGCGCTCGGGCCGCGCAACGCTAATCCCGGCCGTCGCCGTGCCGGTATCGTTGATTGGGACCTTCGCCGCCATGTACCTGTGCGGTTTTAGCCTCAACAACCTGTCGCTGATGGCGCTGACTATCGCCACCGGCTTTGTAGTAGATGACGCCATCGTGGTGCTGGAGAACATCTCCCGCCACCTCGAAGCGGGAATGAAACCTCTCCAGGCGGCATTGCAGGGCAGCCGGGAGGTAGGCTTTACGGTGCTCTCCATGAGCCTGTCGCTGGTGGCGGTGTTCCTGCCGCTGCTGCTGATGGACGGGCTGCCAGGGCGTCTGTTGCGGGAGTTTGCGGTCACGCTGTCGGTGGCGATCGGTATTTCTCTGCTGGTGTCGTTAACCCTTACCCCGATGATGTGCGGCTGGATGCTCAAGCGCAGCCCGCCCCAGTCGCAGCCGCGCAAAAAAGGCTTTGGCCGGATGCTGATGGCGTTACAGACGAGCTACGGTAAATCGCTGAAATGGGTGCTGAACCACACCCGGATCGTCGGGCTGGTGTTAATTGGCACCATCGCACTTAACGTCTGGATGTACATCACCATCCCCAAAACCTTTTTCCCGGAGCAGGACACCGGGGTATTGATGGGGGGGATACAGGCCGATCAGAGCATCTCCTTCCAGGCCATGCGCGGTAAGTTGCAGGATTTCATGAAGATCATCCGCGAAGACAAGGCCGTGGATAACGTCACCGGCTTTACCGGCGGCTCGCGGGTCAACAGCGGAATGATGTTTATCACTCTCAAGTCGCGCGACCAGCGTAACGAAACCGCCCAGCAGGTGATCGACCGCCTCAGGGTGAAGTTAGCCAAAGAGCCGGGGGCGAACATGTTCCTGGTGGCGGTGCAGGATATCCGCGTCGGTGGCCGTCAGTCGAACGCCAGCTACCAGTACACCCTGCTGTCGGACGATCTTGCCGCACTCAGAGAGTGGGAGCCTAAAATCCGTAAAGCGCTGGCGGCACTGCCGGAGCTGGCAGACGTTAACTCCGACCAACAGGATAACGGCGCGGAGATGGCGCTGACCTACGATCGCGAAACCATGTCACGGCTGGGCATTGATGTGAGCGCCGCCAACAGTCTGCTGAATAACGCCTTCGGCCAGCGCCAGATCTCGACCATCTATCAGCCGATGAACCAGTACAAAGTGGTCATGGAGGTCGATCCGCGCTATACCCAGGACATCAGTGCGCTGGATAAAATGTTCGTGATTAATAACGACGGCAAGGCGATCCCGCTGTCGTACTTTGCCCACTGGCAACCCGCTAACGCGCCGCTGTCGGTGAATCATCAGGGGCTGTCGGCGGCATCGACCGTATCGTTTAACCTGCCGACTGGCAAATCCCTCTCTGAAGCCAGCGAGGCCATCAACCGTGCCATGACCCAGCTTGGCGTGCCGTCAACGGTGCGCGGCAGCTTTGCCGGTACGGCTCAGGTCTTCCAGGAGACGATGAACTCGCAGGTGATATTGATTCTGGCGGCGATTGCCACGGTCTATATCGTGCTCGGGGTTCTGTACGAGAGCTACGTCCATCCGCTGACCATTCTCTCCACCCTGCCCTCGGCGGGCGTAGGGGCGTTGCTGGCGCTGGAGCTGTTTGGCGCGCCGTTCAGCCTGATTGCGTTGATTGGCATTATGCTGTTAATCGGGATCGTGAAGAAGAACGCCATTATGATGGTCGACTTTGCGCTGGAGGCACAGCGCAACGGCAATATGACCCCGCAGGAGGCGATCTTCCAGGCCTGCCTGCTGCGTTTTCGGCCGATCATGATGACCACCCTGGCGGCGCTGTTTGGCGCGCTGCCGCTGGTGATCTCCAGCGGTGATGGCGCAGAGCTGCGTCAGCCTCTGGGCATTACCATTGTCGGTGGGCTGGTGATGAGCCAGCTGCTGACGCTCTACACCACTCCGGTGGTCTATCTGTTCTTTGACCGCTTACGGGTGCGTTTTTCACGTAAACAGAAAGAGACGGTAACCGGCTGATGACTGATCTCCCCGCTAACGTTCGCTGGCAGTTATGGATCGTCGCCTTCGGCTTTTTTATGCAGGCCCTGGATACGACCATTGTTAATACTGCCCTCCCCTCGATGGCGCAAAGCCTGGGGGAGAGTCCGCTGCATATGCATATGGTGATCGTCGCCTATGTGCTGACGGTGGCTGTCATGCTGCCCGCCAGCGGCTGGCTGGCGGATAAAGTGGGGGTGCGTAATATCTTTTGTACCGCCATCGTGCTGTTTACCGCCGGGTCGCTCTTCTGTGCCCGGGCAGAGACGCTGAACGAACTGGTGCTATCCCGGGTGTTGCAGGGCGTCGGCGGGGCAATGATGGTGCCGGTCGGCAGGCTGACGGTGATGAAGATTGTCCCGCGCGCGCAGTACATGGCGGCGATGACCTTCGTCACCCTGCCCGGCCAGGTCGGGCCGCTACTTGGCCCGGCGCTCGGCGGAATGCTGGTGGAGTACGCCTCCTGGCACTGGATCTTCCTGATTAACCTGCCGGTGGGCATTATCGGGGCGATTGCCACCCTCTGGCTGATGCCGAACTACAAAATGCAGACCCGGCGCTTCGATCTGGTGGGCTTTTTCCTGCTGGCGGCGGGAATGGCGACCCTGACCCTGGCGCTGGACGGGCAAAAAGGGCTGGGGATCTCCACGTTATCGCTGGTCGGGCTGGTCGCCATCGGGGTGGTTTCTATTCTGTGGTATCTGTGGCACGCCAGAGGCAACGACCGCGCCCTGTTCAGCCTGACGCTGTTTCAAAATACCACCTACCGTCTGGGGCTGCTCGGCAGCTTTGCCGGGCGCATCGGCAGCGGGATGCTGCCGTTTATGACCCCGGTCTTTTTGCAGATTGGCCTCGGCTTTTCGCCGTTCCACGCCGGTCTGATGATGATCCCGATGGTGCTCGGCAGCATGGGGATGAAGCGCATTGTGGTCCAGGTGGTGAACTATTTTGGCTATCGTCGGGTGCTGGTGGCCTCCACGCTGGGGCTGGCGCTGGTGAGCCTGCTGTTTATGGCCGTGGCGCTGCTGGGCTGGTACTACGTTCTGCCGCTGGTACTGTTCTGCCAGGGGATGATCAATTCCATCCGCTTCTCCTCCATGAATACCCTGACGCTGAAAGATCTGCCCGATGAGCAGGCGAGCAGCGGCAACAGCCTGCTGTCGATGATTATGCAACTGTCAATGAGCGTCGGCGTGACCATCGCCGGGTTGCTGTTGGGCATGTACGGCCAGCATCACCTGACGGCTGACAGCCCGGTGGTCCATCAGGTCTTCCTCTACACCTACCTGAGCATGGCGGTGATTATCGCCCTGCCGGCCATTATTTTCGCCCGGGTCCCGGATGATACCAGTAAGAATGTCGTCATCAGGCGGCGCAAAAGGAGTGAACCATGAAGTTCTGGCGGCCCGGCATTACCGGTAAGCTGTTTCTGGCCATCTTTGCCACCTGTATCGTACTGCTGATCACCATGCACTGGGCAGTGCGGGTGAGCTTTGAGCGTGGCTTTATCGACTACATCAAACACGGTAACGAACAGCGGTTACAGGGCTTAAGCGATGCGCTGGCCGAGCAATACGCCCTGCACGGCAACTGGCGTTTTTTACGCAATAATGACCGGTTTATTTTCCAGATCCTGCGCTCGCTGGAGCACGACACTGACGACGATCGTCCCGGCCCCGGCATGCCGCCCCACGGCTGGCGCACCCAGTTCTGGGTGATCGACCAGGATATGCGGGTGCTGGTGGGGCCGCGTGCTCCGGTGCCGCCGGACGGCACGAAGCGGGCCATTACCGTCAACGGCGCTGCCGTCGGCTGGGTGATCGCCTCCCCGGTCGAGCGGCTGACGCGCAATACCGACATCAACTTCGACCGCCAACAGCGCCAGACCAGTTGGCTGATTGTCGCCCTCTCCACCCTGCTGGCGGCGCTGGCGACCTTCCCGCTGGCGCGTGGCCTGCTGGCCCCGGTCAAACGGCTGGTGGAAGGGACGCATCAACTGGCGGCAGGCGATTTTACCACGCGCGTGGATACCCGCAGCCAGGACGAACTGGGCAAGCTGGCGCAGGACTTTAACCAGCTCGCCAGCACGCTTGAGAAGAACCAGCAGATGCGGCGGGATTTTATGGCCGATATCTCCCACGAACTGCGCACCCCGCTGGCGGTGCTGCGCGGCGAGCTGGAGGCGATCCAGGACGGGGTACGCAAGTTCACCCCGGAGTCCGTCACCTCCCTGCAGGCGGAAGTGGGGACGCTGACCAAGCTGGTGGAGGATCTCCATCAGCTGTCGATGTCCGACGAAGGGGCGCTGGCCTATCAGAAAGCGCCTGTCGATGTGATTAACATTCTGGAAATGGCCAGCGGCGTTTTCCGCGAACGCTTTGCCAGTCGTGACCTTCGCATTGAGCTGTCGCTGCCGGACAACGCGGTGGTGTTTGGCGATCGCGACCGGCTGATGCAGCTTTTCAACAACCTGCTGGAAAACAGCCTGCGCTATACCGACGCGGGGGGCGCGCTGCGTATTTCCGGTAAATGCGAAGATCACCGCTTTGCACTGACCTTTGCCGACACCGCACCCGGCGTCTCTGACGATCAGCTTCACCGACTGTTTGAGCGTTTTTATCGCACCGAAGGCTCCCGCAACCGCGCCAGCGGCGGATCGGGGCTGGGGCTGGCGATCTGCGTTAACATCGTCGAAGCTCACGGGGGCACCCTCCGCGCCGCCCATTCGCCTTTTGGCGGGGTTAGCATTACAGTAGAGCTACCGCTGGAACGCGATTTATCGAGAGAAGTATGACTGAGTTACCCATTGACGAAAATACCCCCCGCATCCTGATCGTGGAGGATGAGCCTAAGCTTGGGCAGTTATTAATCGACTATCTGCGGGCGGCAAGTTATGCCCCGTCGCTTATCAGCCACGGCGACCAGGTTCTGCCGTATGTGCGCCAGACCCCGCCGGACCTGATCCTGCTCGATCTCATGCTGCCCGGCACCGATGGTCTGACCCTGTGTCGCGAAATCCGCCGCTTCTCCGAAGTGCCGATTGTCATGGTGACCGCCAAAATCGAAGAGATTGACCGACTGTTGGGACTGGAGATCGGCGCCGATGATTACATCTGCAAACCCTACAGCCCGCGCGAAGTGGTGGCCCGGGTAAAAACCATTCTGCGCCGCTGCAAACCGCAGCGTGATCTACAGGCGCTGGATGCCGAAAGTCCGTTAATCATCGATGAAGGCCGTTTTCAGGCAAGCTGGCGCAACAAGCTGTTGGATCTGACCCCCGCCGAGTTTCGCCTGCTGAAAACCCTGTCGCACGAGCCGGGCAAGGTTTTCTCTCGCGAGCAACTGCTGAACCATCTGTATGATGACTACCGGGTGGTGACCGATCGTACTATCGACAGCCACATCAAAAACTTGCGGCGCAAGCTGGAATCCCTTGATGCAGAGCAGTCGTTTATTCGCGCAGTTTACGGTGTGGGATATCGCTGGGAAGCGGATGCGTGCCGGATCGGCGCGTGACAGGAAATAAAATGACCCGCTACGGCGGGTGATATGCTCAGGCCGCCTCGGCCAGCCCGTGGGCGGTAATGCTGTAACCCTGCTTTTGCCAGTGCTCAAGCTGCAGACGCTGTTGCGGCGATAACACCGGGCCTGCCCAGACAAGGATGTGCTGGCCGGGGAAGAACTCGGGATGGGGTAACTCCAGCGGTTCAGCAAACACGTTAATGCGCCAGCCACGCTGCGAAAGACGCCACGCCTCCAGCCACAGACGGGTACGGTCCTCCACGCTCCAGCCAATCAATAATGCATCCCGGCCCGCTTTGCTGCGTGACTCGCTCAGGCTGGTGACTGCCTGCTCGATCAGAATGCCGTCCAGCAGGCTGCACATGATACTTGCGGTATTTTGATCGAGACTGAGGTTTTCCCGGACGGGAATAAAAACATGGTCAATCAGGACCTCGACAGCGTGGTGCTGGCAGAATGCGACAATCTGCGCGCGGGACTTACCCGGGCTGACCTGACGCAACATGCCCATCATCTCTTCCTGCAAGGTACGCCAGTCTCCTGGCTCAGGGACTTTGTCCTGATCTAGCAGGGCTTTGACCTTACCGACCGGCACGCCACGCTCAATCCAGCGTTTGATCTCCTCGATACGCAGGATGTCGTCGTCGTCAAATTGTCGATGTCCGCCTTCACTACGCTGCGGTTTTAGCAACCCGTACCGACGCTGCCATGCACGTAGCGTAACGGGATTTATGCCGCAGCGTTCTGCTACATCGCCAATACTGTAAAAGGCCATCGATTCTCCCTGTCTGACCAATAGATTCGTTAACCAAAGTAACGAATCTCACCGGGGTGTACAACTTGTTATATTGTACAACAGAATTGTATCACTGCCCGGTGTGGATCAGTTTCAGAAAATTTCTTTTAGCTCAGGCCACGCCACAGGCGGGATACCGGCCAGTTCAGGGTGGGCAAACAGGTGTCCCTGGAAGTGAGAAATACCTGCCGATTCGAGCCACATCCACTCTTCCGGTTGCTCGACACCGACCGCAGAGATCAGAATTTCCAAAGCTGTACAACATTTGATGATTGCCAGCACGATGGCCTGACGTGGACCGCTCTTGTGTACGTCGCGGATCAGGTCACGGTTAATCTTAATCCGGTCTGGCTGGAACTGTGCCAACAGCAACAGACCGGCAAAACCGCCACCAAAGTGGTCGATGGTCACGCCGATCCCCGCAGCCTTTAACTCACGCACCGCACCGGTGAATTCATCGAGACGGGAGATGACTTCGTTCTCCGTAAATTCCACCACGATCTGCTCGGGCACCAGCCCGTTGGCCTCTATCTCCTGAATCAGATAGCTCACCGCATCAGGCACGTTGACCAGCGTCATCGGAAGCAGGTTAACAGAGAGGCTCTGCTCTCCCAGCCCCAGCGCGCTGGCCATCGCAAAGGCGACGCTCTTGCTTTTGAGATCGGCTTCGTAGAGTTCATCTCCCACTAACCCCTCAAACCAGTGCCGGGATACCCCGCCATCCGGGGTACGGATAAGGGCCTCCAGTGAGACGATTTCCCGTGCCAGCGGATCGATAATCGGCTGAAAAGCAAAGTTGCACACCTCGCTGTAGCGCCGCGACAGCGCACGAACGCTGGGGGCGCCGGTATCAGCAATAAAGTCCCAGTGATCCCCCGAAGGCAGCTCAAAATAGTTCTCTTTTTCACTCTCTTCGACGAAGGTTCTGAAGAACTGCAACGACCTGTCGTTGTAGGTCAACTGGTACTTGGTCGTGCCTTTATCCAGCACGTTTTGCAGCACCTCTTCGCGATCGTATCGTCGTAAATCAAAGAGTTCCATACCGCACTTCCCGAAACGCCGCGCGGGGGAATAGTCACATAGCAGTTCCACCACGTTGTGATGACGCGGGTCTTCGCAGATAGCGCGGTAAATCGCTCTTACGTTTTCCTCGGGTCCTTCAAGCAACTGGAAAAAGAGCTTTCCGTTAAACAGAAGAATGCCGCTGACCCCGGCTTCGCTGTTTTTTTTGTTTGCTGCAACAACCATGTCTTCCAGCACAGTAACCGGTACGTGATCACGAAAGTGACTACGGTAAATGATGGTAGTGAGCATAAGTTTCCAATAGCGGAGGTGAATGAATGTTCACAGTATCAGATGGTTGGCGTTACGTCTTGTTAACCCACACGGGGGTTTTCTCGCCCTTTCTGTATTCCGACAATAACGGTTAAAAACGCCAGGAATGTACAATATTTTCTTCCTTTTTCACCGAATTTTTTATAATTAAATCTTTGATATATATAGTTTAGCACGTAATGATCAAAATATATTTGTTAACTTGTACAATTAGTATGTACAGTATTCACCAGTTAACAAGATATTAACCATTTTAGCTCTGCGGATTTCAGGAGTGACATATGCGCGAGAACGGGTTTGCACCGAATACAGCCAATGCCATTACCCAGTACTTTAATAAAGCTAACCAGCCTTCTCAGCAGGAGACGCTGGGACAAATCGTTGTGGAGCTACTGAGGGAAGGAAAAATCCTCAACCGGAAAGCCATCTGCACCCGACTGCTTTACCGGATGGAACAGGCAACCGATCAGGAAGAGGAGAGCCGTTACCAAACGCTGATTGGCCTGCTTTTTGAACGTTAAGATATGTAAGCCCACAGCCGCTAATTGAATTGTTTTCAAGTCGGTTTTTTCTCCAGGACAGTTTTTTTATACTGTCACGACAGACTGACTTAAGGCCGCAATTCCTCTAACAGGTAAGTGTGGCAACAGAGACGTAGTTATGAACAGAAGTGACCATGAACGATTAACTGATGAACTTATTGGCGAAGCCACTCTTTCTTTGCTTAAGGATAACGGCCCCATCAGCATGAAACTCTTGCTACAGAGGCTGCAACAGATGTTATCGGCAGAGCGAGACGGCCAGCGTCGGAACGTGCTTTCCCAAATCATCCTGGAAATTTCCAACGATGGTAAAGGTGGTGCCCAACGCAAGCCAATGAATGAACAGCAGGATTGGGACACGGATGGTCGAAACAACAGCAATGTTTATCCTCTGTTTGGCAATAGCCAGCACGCCAACAGCAAAAAACACTGACTGTATTATTAATTTATTAACTTAACCGGTGTGACACTATGAGCCAGGCTATGCTCCAGAATCCAGACTTGTACGAAGAACTGCCTAATGCTGCGTTATCCAACTATTTCCGCAGCGCGGGCGGTTTGTTAGCCGAAGAGTGGGCGCTGCTTGAATCTGTGATGGGCGCTATTCATGCTGCGAAGGAACCGGTGACCAATAAAGCGATTATTTTACGACTGATTAAGCAGATTGAGTCCACTCACGACGTCGTCAAAGCCGATATCATCCGTAAAACGCTGGAAATTATTGTCGATCACACCCAGGACGACCTCTGAGCGCCCCGCTGAATTAAACGCCGACTGTACTGTCCTGCCGTCGGCGTTTTTTTATCCAAACCCGTAGCACTGCTGCTCTACATCGCTCTACAACATACGCCGCAAAATTTCCCCCTGGCCTTGAAGGGTATATCGAATCACTGCCGCCACGTGCATGAACAAAATCACGCCAAGTGTAATGCAGCTCACCCGATGAATTTTGAAGAAGAAATCGTTAATCACGTCAACGTTAACGGGCCGGGAAACGTGCATTAAACCAAAGAACTGATAATCCTTATGCAGCATTAAAAACCCGCTTACCAGCACCAGCATGATGGTCAGGTAAAAGATTTCATGCAGAAAGACCACCAGCTGTTTTTTACGTCCAGCCACGCTATCCGGGTAGGGCACTGACGGGCGAAAGAAGCGCCAGATAAAGCGCACCAGCATAATGGGGGTCGCCATTGTCCCGAGCGACATGTTTAGCACCGAGAAAAAATGGAACCAGCGCGTCCCTTCCAGCGCGTGAAGTATATACCCCATGCACATGGCATAAATAATCACTGCCGCCATCACCCAGTGCAGCAGACGGGAAAAGGGATCGTAACGATTCGCTACCCTACGTGAAGCATACATAAAACATTGTCCTCAAAATTCAACCCAAAGAAGGCCACCTCCTGTGGGTAATTAGCTGTGATCATAATTTTTGTGCGCAGCCTGCGCGGTTATCATCCCTGGGGGCCAGAACGGCTTTTCCTGGCGATATCATAGGTATCCTGGCCTGAGCGATATATGAGAAAGGAGGCGATGTGCCTAAGAATCATTCGCCAGAATGATGAGAAAATTCTGAAGCCAGAACCTTAACGGCTGTCGGGATAACGGTTTACCTCCCTGCCCCGCAGCGTTACAATGCCCGCCCTTAATGTATGGGATCTCCTCCCGGCGCCCACCTGGTGTGCGCATCTGACCTGTCATCAGAACGAGAACAAACATGTTTAAACCGGAACTCCTCTCCCCGGCGGGAACGCTGAAAAATATGCGTTACGCTTTCGCCTATGGCGCCGATGCCGTCTATGCGGGCCAGCCGCGTTACTCACTGCGCGTGCGTAATAACGAATTCAACCACGAGAATCTGCAGCTCGGCATCAACGAAGCCCACGCGCAGGGGAAAAAATTCTACGTGGTGGTGAATATCGCCCCGCATAACGCCAAGCTGAAAACCTTTATCCGCGACCTGAAACCGGTGGTGGAGATGGGGCCTGATGCCTTGATTATGTCGGACCCGGGTTTAATCATGCTGGTACGGGAAAACTTCCCGGAGATGGACATTCACCTCTCGGTGCAGGCCAATGCCGTTAACTGGGCAACAGTGAAATTCTGGCAGCAGATGGGGCTGACCCGCGTGATTCTGTCCCGCGAGCTGTCGCTGGAAGAGATCGAAGAGATCCGCAGCCAAGTGCCGGAAATGGAGCTTGAGATTTTCGTCCACGGGGCACTGTGCATGGCTTATTCTGGCCGCTGCCTGCTCTCTGGCTACATCAACAAACGTGACCCGAACCAGGGGACCTGCACCAACGCCTGCCGCTGGGAATATAAAGTCCAGGAAGGTAAACAGGATGAGGTGGGCAATATCGTGCATAAGCACGAGCCGATCCCGGTGCAGACCATTGAGCCAACATTAGGTCTGGGTGCGCCAACCGACAGCGTGTTTATGATTGAAGAGGCCCAGCGTCCGGGCGAATACATGACCGCGTTCGAAGATGAGCACGGCACCTACATCATGAACTCCAAAGATCTGCGTGCCATCGCCCACGTTGAGCGCCTGACCCAGATGGGCGTGCACTCGCTGAAGATCGAAGGCCGCACCAAATCCTATTACTACTGCGCGCGTACCGCCCAGGTCTACCGCAAGGCGATCGACGACGCAGCGGCGGGTAAACCGTTCGACCCGACCCTGCTGGAAACACTGGAAGGGCTGGCACACCGCGGCTACACCGAAGGCTTCCTGCGTCGTCATACCCATGACGATTACCAGAACTATGAATATGGCCACTCGCTTTCCGAGCGCCAGCAGTTTGTCGGGGAGTTCACCGGCGAGCGCAAAGGTCCACTGGCAGCGGTTGCGGTGAAAAACAAATTCCTTGTGGGTAACAGCCTGGAGTTGATGACCCCACAGGGCAACGTGAATTTCACTCTCGAACATATGCAGAATGGTAAAGGTGAAGCCGTATCAGTCGCACCGGGTGATGGTCATACCGTCTGGCTGCCTGTGCCGGAAGATATTTCGCTGGATTATGCCCTGCTGATGCGTAATTTCACCGGGGAAAACACCCGTAACCCGCATGCTGGCTAGTCAATTGTGTTATTTTTGGTATGGGATGATTCTTAGAATCCGATCACATACCGCTGCGTTTTTTACGGTTATTATTGATAACGCTGAAAAACATAACCCATAAATGCTAGCTGTACCAGGAACCACCTCCTTAGCCTGAGTAATCTCCCTTACGCAGGCTAATTTTTTTGTCTGTAAAACGCCCTTCTTCCGCCTTCGCCCCTGCTTTTCTGCCCCATCCATAAGTTTCCCTAACGTAAATTTATCTTTATTTTCAATGAGAAATACCGGAATTTATGAATTTCGTAAAGTCAGGCTTTTCAAGCACCTGTACGATGTTATTCTCTGTATGAATGGAATTTCACTTAAGGATAAGGAGAAATACATGTACTGGGTGGTTGAAGAGAGGATGGTGTGCCCGCGTACCGGAACAATTTTCATTCATGTTCTTACAGTTAAAAATCTCAGGCTGATAATCTGGTATAAAGGCGATTACTTTATCAGCCCCGGCTCGGTTCTGGTGACCAGCCCTTTCGGAATCGCTGTGGATGGCAGGCTCAGACAGTTACACATCCTGCGAGCGTTTCCTTATACCCCGCCCTTTTGGTCATCATTTCTGGCGAACTCGACGTGCCCGGGCAATAACGGCACCTTGCTCACCCGCTGCGAACATCGCCAGGATTGTGTGTTCGCTTTGTGCCCTTATGGTGCTATAGCGTCATAAACGAGGTGGTCCGAGTGGCGCACGTTTTGGCTCGCCACTCATTTAATTTTTATCCTTTCGTCCTCTTCTTACCCGCTTTTCTCCGCGCTGCGATACACTTTTGAAAGATCAGCACAGGAGCAATGTGGATGGCGACCTATCCGGCAAGTTTATTAATTCTGAACGGCAAGGGCTCAGGCAACGAACTGTTGCGCGAAGCCGTAACGCTTCTTCGGGAAGAAGGCGTGGTGATCCATGTCCGCGTGACATGGGAGAAAGGTGATGCAGCACGTTATATACAGGAAGCCTGCGATCTCGCGGTGGAAACTGTCATTGCAGGCGGTGGCGATGGCACAATCAATGAAGTGGCGACGGCGCTAATTGCCCTGCCAGAGGCGCAGCGTCCCGCGCTGGGCATTTTGCCGCTCGGCACCGCCAACGATTTTGCCACCAGCGCCGGGATCCCCGACAGCCTCGATAAAGCATTGCAGCTGGCGATTGCGGGTAAAGCCACGGCGGTAGATATTGCCCGGGTGAATGATGAAACCTGCTTTATCAATATGGCCACCGGCGGGTTTGGCACGCGTATTACCAGTGAAACCCCGGAAAAAATGAAAGCCGCGCTGGGCGGCGTCTCATATCTGCTTCACGGACTGGCGCGGATGGATTTACTCAAGCCCGACAGCTGTGAAATTCGCGGCGAGAATTTTCGCTGGCAAGGGGATGCGCTGGTGATCGGTATCGGTAACGGCCGTCAGGCGGGAGGCGGGCAGCAGCTCTGCCCGGATGCATTGATTAACGATGGACAGCTACAGCTGCGCATTTTTTCTGCCAACGAACTGCTCCCGTCGCTGTTGACGACGCTGACCAACCCGGAAGAAAGTCCGAACGTCATTGACGGTCAGTCAGCCTGGTTTGAGATCGTCGCCCCGCACGGCATGACCTTTAACCTGGATGGCGAACCACTTAGCGGCGACCATTTCCGCATCACGCTCTTGCCCGGCACGCTCCAGTGTCGGTTGCCGCCGGATTGTCCGCTTCTGCGCTGAGGGTCTGCCCGGCAGCGCTGCGCCTGCCCGGGCCTACGTTTTTTGTAGGCCAGGTAAGCGCAGCACCATCCGGCATTAGTAGACCGCCACCTCCCGGGCCATCTCGCGGGAGTACTGCTGGCTGGCGTTCACCAGCATCCGGGTGTAATCCGTTTGCGCCTGCCCCGCCACCAGATCATCTACCGTCAGGGTTTCGAGGATTTTCCCGTACTGCATCACCGCCACCTTCTGGCAGAGATGGGCGATCACCCCGAGATCGTGCGTCACCATCAGGTAGGTGAGGTTCGACTCGCGTTGCAGTTCTGCCAGCAGGTTTAAGATCTCCGCCTGCACCGACACATCCAGCGCCGAGGTCGGCTCGTCAAGCAGCAGCACCTGTGGCTCCAGAATCAGCGCCCGGGCAATCGCCACACGCTGGCGCTGACCGCCGGAGAGCTGATGCGGATAACGGTCACGGAAGGCGCGGTTGAGGCCCACTTTATCCAGCAGAGCGTGGATGCGCCGCTCCCGATCGTTGATGCCGTGAATTTGCAGCGGCTCTTCCAGAATATCGCCGATGGTGTGGCGGGGGTGCAGCGAACCATAGGGGTCCTGAAACACCATCTGCACCAGCCGACAGCGCTGGGGACTGATGCGTCGCCCCAGCGGCTGGCCGTTAATCGCCAGCGCCCCGTCCCAGTGGGTGAACAACCCGGCCAGGCACTTCAGCACTGTGGTTTTGCCCGAACCGGACTCCCCCACCAGGCCGTAAATCTCCCCCGGCTGGACGTTAATGTTGACGTCATACAGGACCTGGCTGCGTTTCTCGCCTTCGCCGAACGCCAGATTCAGGTTTTTTACCTCGATCATCTTCGCTCCTTATTCCGTCAACCAGCTGGCCTGGCGCTGCAACACCGGCAGCACCGGACGGCGGTGGTTCATCTCTGGCAGGGCATTGATAAGCCCCTGGGTATAGGGGTGCTTCGCATTATGCAGGTCACAGGCGGCAATCGACTCCACCACCCGTCCGGCATACATCACCAGCACCCGATCGCAGAAGCTGCGCACCAGGTTAATATCGTGGCTGATAAAGATCAGCCCCAGCCCACGGGACTGGACCAAATCGTCAAGTAATCCCAGCACCTGCAGCCGCACCGAAACGTCCAGCGCCGAGGTCGGTTCATCGGCGATCACCAGTTCGGGGTCAGTGATCAGCATCATGGCAATCATGATGCGCTGCCCCTGCCCGCCGGAGATCTCGTGCGGATAGAGCTGATACACCCGCTCCGGCTGGCGAATGCGCACTACGTCCAGCATCTCAAGCACTTTGGCTTTCGCCTCCGCCTTGCGCCCCGGATGGTGGGTCAGCCAGGCCTCAGCAATCTGATCCCCGACGCACACCACCGGGTTGAGGGAGTATTTCGGGTCCTGCATGATCATCGAAATACGCTTGCCGCGAATGCCGCGCATCTGCGCCTCGCTGACGGTGCGTAAGTCCACATCGCCAAACTGCATCCGGGTGGCGCTGATCTGCGCCTTTGCCGGGTGCAGGCGCAGCAGCGCCCGCCCGACGGTGGATTTCCCGGAACCCGACTCGCCGACAATCGCCAGCTTCTCTCGCCCGAGTTGAAAGGAGACGCCGCGCACCGCGTTGGTGACCGCGCGTCCGTTGATAAAGTCAACGTGCAGGTCACGCACGTCCAGCAGTGGCGCATCAGTTGCTGCGAGGATCGAGGATGTCACGTAAGCCATCTCCTAAAAAGTTAAACGCCAGGCTGTTGATCAGGATTGCCAGCCCCGGAATAGTGACCACCCACCAGCACTCCATCATGTAGGTACGCCCGCTGGAGATCATCGCTCCCCACTCCGGCTCCGGCGGCTGCGCGCCGAGGCCGAGGAAGCCGAGACCGGCGGCGGTCAGGATGATACCGGCCATGTTCATGGTGATACGGATAATCACTGATGGCAGGCACAGGGGAACGATATGCCGCCACAGCACCCGCACCGGAGACGCGCCCTGTAAACGTACGGCAGAGATAAAGTCGGCCTGACGCAGCGAGAGGGTTTCGGCGCGGGCCAGACGGGCGATCGGCGGCCAGGCGGTAATCGTAATGGCAATGACCACGTGTTCCAGCCCCGGACCGAGCGCCGCGACAAACGCCAGCGCCAGCACCAGGCTCGGGAAAGAGATAAAGATATCGGTAACGCGCATCAACACCGCATCGACTTTGCCGCCAAAGTACCCGGCGGTCACGCCCAACAGCAGCCCCAGCGGCCCGACGGTGACCGACACCAGCAGCACAATATAGAGCGTGATGCGCGAGCCGTAGACCAGACGGCTGAAGATATCCCGACCAAACTCGTCTGTGCCGAACCAGTGCTGTGCATTCGGTGCCACCAGGGCGTTATTCAGATCCTGCACCAGTGGGTTGTAGGGCGCGATCCACGGTGCGAAGGCTGCCACGATCAACAGCAGCAGGATGATGCCGCCACCGATGGCCGTCAGCGGGTTGCGCGCCATCTGCCCGACAAACCCGAAGGTACGGCGGGCCATCCGCGTCAGACGCTGGCGCCCTTCGCTGCGGACAGGTTGCAGAGGTGTATCCAGAGAAACGGTCATGATTTCGTCCTCGGGTCAAAGAGTTGATACAGCATGTCGGAGAGCAGGTTGAGCATCACAAAGATGATCCCCACCAGCAGCACGCAGCCCATCACCGCGTTCATGTCCCCCAGCAGCAGGCTACCGGTGAGATAGGAGCCAAAACCCGGCCAGGAGAAGACGGTTTCAATCAGTACCGCCCCTTCAAGCAGCGAGCCATAGGCCAGCGCGACCACGGTAAGCAGCTGCACCAGGATATTGCGAAACGCGTGGTTCCAGATCACCTGCCGCTCGGTTAAACCTTTCACCCGGGCGGTGATGATGAACTCCTGCGACAGCTGGGCCAGCATAAAGCTGCGGGTCATGCGGCTGATGTAGGCCAGCGAGTGGAACCCCAGCAGCGAGGCGGGCAGGACCAGGTGGTTGATGGCGTTCCAGAACACCGTGCTGTTGCCTGCCAGCAGGGCATCGACGGTCATTAACCCGGTGCGGCGTGGCACCAGGCCATCCAGGCCCAGATCCAGCCGTCCGGCGCCGCCCACCCAGCCAAGCCAGGCGTAGAACAGCAGCAGGCCCATCATCCCGACCCAGAAGATTGGCGTGGAATACCCGGCGAGGCTGATGATGCGCACCACGTAATCCGAGACGCTGTTGCGTCGCGCGGCGGCCAGGACCCCCAGCGGAATGCCTAAACCGGCCCCGACAATAATCGCCATCGTCGCCAGCTCCAGCGTCGCCGGGAAGACACGCAGAATGTCATCCAGAACCGGTTTACCTGTCAGCAGGGCATTCCCAAAATCCCCCTGCAGCAGGTTGCCAAGGTAGATACCGAACTGCGTCAGCAACGACTGATCAAAACCCAGCTGGTGATAGACCTGTTGGTAGGTGCTGTGGTCGGCATCCGGTCCGACAATCGCCAGCACCGGATCCACCGGCATCACGCGGCCAATAAAGAACGTCAGCACCAGCAGACCGAACAGGGTCACCAGCACCTGGGTTAACCGTTTTGAAAAACGGCGGGTGCGGGAGCCAGGCGCAAGGATCGCAACGCTCATTTTTCACCTCCGGTTTTGTACACTTCCCGCAGGAAGGTGGTCGCTGACGGGTGCGACTGGAAGTTTTTGACTTCGTTACGCACCACTACCGAATCGACCATCTGCGACAGCGGCAGCAGAGCCGGGATCAGCTGGTCATAACGCACCTGAATTTGCTGATAATCCGCCACTTGTTTCTGCGGATCGCGCTCCAGCAGGGCTTTGTCGATCATCTCGTTCAGCGGCTTGTCGTAGAAACTGGTACGCCAGCCCTGGAAGTTGGTCAGCCGGGCTTCGTCGCTGTTGTCCGGGTTATAGACCAGCGCGCGCAGGCTGGAGTGTGGATGCGGCTCCACGCCGCTGCCGCCGCGCCCGACCAGCATGTCAAACTTACGCTCGCGCATCGCACCGTAGATCTGGTTTCCGGTGCCAGTGATGATTTTGGCGTTAATGCCCGCCTGCATCAGGGTGGATTGCACCGCGATGGCGATATTGAGGAACGGCTGATCCGCCAGCACCCGCAAAGTGGTGTCGAAACCGTCCGGATAACCTGCTTCCGCCAGCAGTTTTTTGGCACGCGGGATATCCAGCTTATAACCGGGATCCGGCAAGGTGGACGGCATACCCGCCTTGATTGGCCGCTGGTGCAGCACGCCGTAGCCCGGCATCAGCGCCTTGTTGATCCCCTGATAATCAATCAGGTAGCGCACCGCTTCGCGCACTTTCGGGTTGGCGAAATGCGCCTCCTTCATGCTCATCGCCACGTAGTAGACTGTGCCCTTCTGCACGGCTTCCACCGTCAGCTGCGGATCCTTACGCAGGGCGTTGATGTCGGCCACCGCCATGTTGCTGGCGATATCCAGATCGCCCTTCTCCACCATCAGGCGCAGCGTCTGCGACTCCTGGAAATGGCGCAACACGACGCGGTTCATCTTCGGCTCTTCACGCCAGTAGTTGGGGTTGCGCTGCATGCGCAGCACGTCTTTTGCCTGCCAGGTCTCGAGCATAAACGGCCCGGAACCGGCTTCGTTGGTGGTCAGCCAGCGGTTGCCCCAATCGCTGTTCACCTCATGGCTCAGCACCGTTTTGCGGTCCAGCACGCCGAGGTTGCCCAGCGCGCCGAGGGAGTAGATCACCAGCTGCGGATCGTTGGCCTTTGGCAGGGTGAGCTGCACGGTGTAGTCATCCAGGGCTTTAATCTGCTGGTCAATATTCTTTTTGGAAAAGCCGTAAGATTTCCACACTGACGCCTGGGCCAGGTTCAGGTGCAGCAGGCGGCGCATCGACCACACCACATCCTCGGCGGTGAGCGGATTGCCGGAGTGGAAGGTCACGTTGTCGCGCAGGTGGAAGGTCAGGGTTTTGCCGTCCGGTGAAATGTCCCAGGATTTCGCCAGCGCCGGTTTAACGTTGGTGAGGGTATTGGGATCCAGTTCCACCAGTGAATCGTAAAGATTGACCACAATGCCGACCACTTCGTTACCGGTCATCGCGGCCGGATCGAGGGTCAGCAGGTTGTTCATGTTCATGCCAATGATGAGCTGATCGGGCGGCGTTTTTGCGTACGCCGCCCCGCTCCCCATCATCAGCGAGAGCGCGAGTAAACACGCCCCGGTGAGGGAGTTTTTCTTCATCTGTGTATACCGTTTGTAGGGTAGAAGTTTTATTTATCAGTCGTGGCTGACGGTATTGGCTTCGATATACGCAAAATTGATGTCTTCGCCGAGTCCCGGGCGAGTTGGCAGGCTGACCATGCCCTCATCGTCCATTGGGTCGATCAGGCTGTGCAGATACGCTGCCGGTTCATCATAATCAAGGAACGGATGCAGCAGGCCGCGCTCGTACCAGCGGCAGTTTTTGATCGCGCCAATGACGGCCAGGCTTGCCGCGCCGTTGCCGTGGACTTCGCAGTCCATGCCGAACGATTCTGCGAGGTTGGCCACTTTCAGGGTTGGCGAGATACCACCGACGCCATTGGCACCGGCACGCAGGATGTCGCAGGCCCCGGCTTTCACCCAGTCGGCGCGGCTGTGGTGTTTACCGCCCAGGCTTTCTGGCCCGATGATCGGAATGGAGAGGTTTTCCGCCAGCCAGGCATAAGAGGACATGCTCTCCTCTTCCATCGGCTCTTCAAACCACGCGAAGTTGAGTTTTTCCAGCTCTTTGCCGATGTAGAGCGCTTCAGCGCGGCTGTACCAGTGGTAGCCGTCGATCATCAGGTCGATGTCCGGGCCGACCGCTTCACGCACCGCGGCACAGGCTTTGACATCCATCTTTGGATTAGGGGCAAAGGAGACGGGCGGCATCCAGGTGTGCAGCTTGATCGCTTTGTAACCGCGGGCCACCAGTTTTTCGGCAAAGCCGGCGTACTCTTCCGGCGTGGAGAGACCGCCGGGCAGATCATCGCCACACATGGTGCTGCCATAAGCCGGAACTTTATCGCGGTAGCCGCCGAGCAGCTTCCACACCGGCATGTTGAGTTTACGGCCAATCAGATCCCACAGCGCCTGCTCAACAAACCCCAGCGCACGTTCGGTCAGCTGGTGGGCGCTGCCGCGCTGCCAGTGTGCCAACTCCTGCCAGATCTTCTCGCGATTAAACGCGTCCTGGCCGATCATCACTTTACGAAAGAAGGTGTTGACCACAAAAGGGCGCACCACTTCCGGCGGTGCAAATGAATACCCTTTGGTGCCATCGTCTGCGGTAATGGTTAGCATCGCCATTTTTGCCAGGCTTTCTGGTCCCGGATGGGAATGCCCGGCAGTATCGGAAACCCGACGCGTGGGATACTGAAAGACGGTGACGTTTACAGATTCGATTTTCATTATGAGTCCTTAAAACAACGTAGGTTCAGTGCCTTTAGCAATTTGAAAAGCTGTTTCGAAACTAACTGTAAGCGCAAAATTCATCCACTGCCTTAGACAAATTCCGCTAAGCGCTGCCCATTTATTGGGCATATGCACGGGAGGAAGTGACACTTTTCACAAAAGCGCAACGAAGTGTGAGCTGGATCGGAAGGGGTGTAAGCGCAGAGCAGGACGCATAAGACCGGTGACATCCCCGGGGGATCTGCGCTCACAGTTTGGTAGGTTATTCAGCGGTTTCCAGCCATCAGGAACCGGTAATGTGCCTGTTAAGAGAGGTCCGCCACCCTGCTTTCAGCCGTGCGCTGCGAAGCAAATCCCGGCTGCTCAACGCGAATGAACGGACAGAGTACGAAGGCCAACAGATAGAGCAGCGTGTAGGCGATGACCACGCCAATAGTGCTGAAGTAGGGAAGCAGCACCACGGCGATCGCCGGAGCGAGGAAGTTCGACAGCCCGGCCGACAGGTTATAGACCGAAATAGCCGCCCCCTTGTGCTGCGGCTCCAGCGCCGGGAAGACCGCGGCCATAGGGACGAACGCCGCCACAAAAATGCCCAGCGCAATGGCCGGCACCAGCGCCATGGCAAAGTTATGGCCAAAGTGGAGCGGCATATAATAAAACGCCAGGCTTGATGCCGCCATGCCCAGACAGCCAAACCAGCGCACCACCTTCATCCAGCCCATTTTCTCGGCCAGTACGCCCCAGAAAACGTTGGAAAAGATGGTGGTAAAGAAGAAGACCGCCCACACCTGCAGCCACTCGGAGGTGGTAAACCCCAGCTCGTCGACAAACATCATCGGCATGATCACCGCAAAGCCAAACAGCGACAGGGTGTTAATAATGCGCACAATGCTGGAGAGCAGGATGCTGCGGTTGGTGTAAAGCAGAGTAGCGGCGCGCCCCAACTCGCTGAACTTTTCCCGGGTGGTAAGGTTTTGCATATGCCGGGGAGTCTTGATGTTACGCAGGGAGACCAGGGCGATAATGCCGCCAATGGCGCAGAAAAGCAGCGACAGCCACAACGTACCCATTTCCCCGATATGCGGGATGGTGAAGCTGGGAATGTAGCTTCCGAAAACCCCGATGCCGATAGAGTAAACCGCCCAGAACCAGCCCAGCGCCGCGCTGGTGCTGTCGCTACGCACGTTATGGACGATGGCAACGATAAAGGCGTAGAGGAACAGCGGATAGGCCAAACCGCGCAGGCCGTAGAACAGTAAAATCAGCGCGTAGTTGGTATGGCCCAGGCCAAAGACCATAAACAGCACGTGAAAAATACACCACAGCACAAAGCCAATCAGCATGGTTTTTTGCGGGGTAATGATCTCTGCCACTACGCCCGAGACCCATGCCGACAGCGCGGCGGCCAGGCCATAGAGGGTGAAGGCCATCGAGGCCTGCGCCGGGGTAAACCCGAGCGATTTAATGTAGTGGGAAAGAAACGCCAGTTCAAAACCATCCCCGGTCATAAAGACGGCAATGGCGATATATCCCCAGACCAGGCTCAGCGGTAACCCCAGCCATTGTTTCGTGTTTAACGACATATTGACCTCTTTTGTAGGTACAGGGCGCCGCTCTGGCAGTATTGCCAGAGGGCGTTTTTTATTAAAATTAATGAGTTCGATAGTTCAGGTCGTTTTGATAGAGGGCCATGAATTGTTGATAGCGCTGCATCAGGGCGGCGTGTCGCTGCGGATCGCTGCGCCAGATTTTATGGACTTCCGGTTTTTCGCACACCGCGGCCAGCGATTTACCGGCGGCAAGGCATGCCAGTCGTGCGGCACCCAGCGCCCCGCCCGTCTCACCGCCTTTGTGGGTGATGACGGGCAGATCCAGAATATCCGCCAGCAGCTGGGCCCAGAACGGACTTCTGGCCCCGCCGCCCACCAGCGAACACTGCTCTGTCCGGGTGCCGCTCTCCTGCAGGACGCGCAGCCCGTCGGCGATGCCGAAGCTGACGCCCTCCAGCACGGCGTACCCCATGGTGGCCCGCTGGCTGGCATGGGTCAGCCCCCAGAACATTCCCCGGGCGTCGGGGTCGTTGTGCGGGGTTCGTTCCCCGGACAGATAGGGCAGGAACAGCGGCGCAGCGGCTTTTTCAGCGTCCGAGAGTTGGGCTATTTCGTCAAGCAGGGTGGCCTCGGTGGTGCCGACCAGACGACAAAACCACTGCAGGCAACTGGCCGCACTGAGCATGACGCTCATCTGATGCCACCGATTAGGCAGCACGTGGCAAAACGCATGCACGGCTGACTGCGGCGCAGGACGGTAGGCGTCTGTCACCACAAACAGCACCCCCGAGGTGCCCAGCGAAATAAACGCATCACCCGGCGACACCGCCCCCACACCGATGGCGCTGACGGCGTTATCACCCCCGCCCCCGGCCACCATCACCGAGGAGTGCAAACCCCAGCGTTGCGCGAGGCCTGGCTCGAGAGTGGCCGACACCTCGCACCCTTCCACCAGGGAGGGCATGTTTTCGCGGGTTAAGCCGCATTTTTGCAGCAGCGCATCGGACCAGTCACGCTTACCGACGTCCAGCCAGAGGGTGCCCGCCGCATCAGACATATCGGAGATTTTTTTGCCGGTCATTTTGAAGCGCAGATAATCTTTCGGCAGCAGTACGCTGGCAATGCGCGCGAAGATTTGCGGCTCATGTCGACGCACCCACAGCAGTTTCGGGGCGGTAAACCCCGGCATCGCCAGATTGCCGGCCACCTGATGCAGCTCGGGGGCGAGCTCTTCCAGCTCGGCACACTCCTGCGCGCTGCGGGTGTCATTCCACAGGATAGCCGGGCGCAGGATTTCGCCCTTTTCATCCAGGAGGACCGCGCCATGCATCTGCCCGGAGAGGCCAATAGCCTTAATGGCCTGCCAGTGGTCCCCGCATTTCTCGCGCAGGGTCGTCATCAGGTATTCCGTTGCCTCCCACCAGGACGCCGGGGATTGTTCCGACCAGTGGGGATGTGGCCGCTGAATAGTCAGCGGCGCGCTGTGGCTGGCGACAATGTCGTTATATTCATTAATGACCAGCGCCTTCACTTCTGAGGTGCCCAGATCGATGCCAAGATACATAGCGCCCCCTTAACCGATCAGTGTATTAACGGTGGCGATCTTCTCGCGCAGGAGCGCAACAAAATCCGCCCGCTCGCTCAGATCGCCAAACAGGGCTTTATCCCCGGCATACACCGCAACGGGATCGGCTGCGTCAAACATGGCGTGCACCGCGGCCGCGTCCAGGATGCCGTCCTGGTACACATACGGCAGTTTGCCGAGATGCCACTGCTGCATAAAGACAAAGAACAGCGCCGGCAGCATGGCGGTGGCCTCAGGGCGGGCGCCGCGCTGATAACATTCCCGCAGGGTCGGGGCGATCATGGCCGGGATCTTGGAGAACCCGTCCGCCGCCACGCGCTGGTTGGTATCCTGAATGTAGGGGTTGGTAAAGCGTTTAAGCACCACATCGCGATAGAGGGGTAAATCGATGCCGTTATCGCCAAGGCTCGGGATGACATCTTCCGTCACGTAGCGATCGGCTATCCGGTAGATGAAATCGGTCAGGGTGCTTTCATGGATATAGCGCTGGCCGATGAGCGTTCCCGCCCAGGCGATACAGCTGTGCGAGGCGTTAAGAATGCGGATCTTCGCCTCTTCATACGGAATGACCGACGCCACCAGCTCCACGCCGACGGTCTCCAGCGCCGGACGCGCGTCGCGGAAGTTGTCCTCAATCACCCACTGAATGAAGGTTTCGCCCATCACCGGCGCGCGATCGTCAATGCCGGTTTGCGCTTTGATCCGCGCCGGAAGATCGGCTGCCGGGCGCGGCGTAATGCGGTCGACCATGGTATTCGGGCAGGTCGCGTTAACGTGCAGCCAGTCGATCACCGTCTGACGGTGGGTGAGGTGTAAAAATTCAACAAGGCCATCGTGGAAACGCTCGCCGTTATGGCGGACGTTATCACAGTTCAGCAAGGTTAACGGCCCGGCGCCGTTGGCCATACGGGCTTCAAGAATGCGGGCGATCACGCCATAGATGGTATTGCTCGCTCCCTGCAGGTCGCCTGCCAAATCCGGATTTTTCACGTCCAGCTTATGGCTTGTGTTCAGATAGTACCCCCCTTCCGTCACGGTAAAGGCGATCACTTTCGTTTGCGGCCTGGCGCCTTCGGCAATCAGCGGCTGTAGATCCGCCTGCCATGGAATCAGTTTTTGCAGCGAGGTGATCTCTTCATATTCGCGCTCGCCCGCTGGGCTGACGGTCTCCAGCACATAGCGCCCTTTCTGGGCCATCAGCGCCTGAACGACGTTCTCAGCATCATTGCGAATATTCCCCGCCGCGATATGCCAGCGGGTATCCCCTGCGGCAATCAGGCGATGTAGATACCACGCCTGATGCGCACGGTGGAACGATCCTAATCCGATGTGAAGCCAGGTATTTTGCTCGTGCATTGTTCTGCTCTCCTGTGAGGTTATGTACGCACTGTAGTTAATCATTTGTGTAAAGTAAGAGCGTTAGATCACAAAAGAGCAAATGACCAAATAAATTACAAATGACCAATAGCGAGCAAATCACTTGCCTCCTTACTGAGCTGCCGCCAGAATAACGGCTTATCGGCCAGGCATTTGGCCCCATTATCGAGGCAGGAAAGCGTGAGCAAAGAAGATGACATCAGGCTGGATCAAAAGGTCAGAGCCGCATGGATGTACTACGTCACCGGGCTGAACCAGAGCGAAATTGCCAGTCAGCTTGGAACTTCAAGGCCAGTTGTGCAGCGTCTGATTGCCGCCGCCAAAGAGGAAGGCATTGTCTCTATTGGGCTACACCATCCTGTCGCTCATTGCCTTAACTATGCCCAGCTGTTGCAGGAGAAGTACCAGCTAAGCGACTGCACCATCGTGCCCGTCTATACCAGCGAGAGCATGCTGGATGCGGTGACCTTTGGCTGTTATCAGCTGATGGCCCGCTACTTACAGGGCGAAACGCCACGGGTGGTGGGGATTGGCTCCGGTCTGACGCTAAAAAAGACCATCAAACGGATTGATTTCGATAGCCCGAACAGCCGGTGCGTGGCGCTGATAAGCGCCATGAACGAGCACGGTCAGTGTAACTACTACGACGATGTGCCATTACTGCTGGCGAGTAAAATCCAGGGCAAATATTATCAGTGGCCCGCCCCTCGCTACGCGCAATCGCGCGAAGAGCATAAGCTGTGGTGCGGCACGCGACTTTTTCACAACGTCTCGACGGTGGCGCAGGAAGCCGACGTGATCTTTGTCGGCATCGGCGCCCTGGGCGTACAAAGCCCGATCTTCAAAGACGGTTTTATCGATCGGGCGCAGCTCGATGAATTAACCGCCCACGGCGGGGTGGGTGAAATTCTTGGCCGCTTCATTGACGCTGAAGGCCAGGTCGTCGAAACCCTGATAAACGGCCTGATCACCAGCTACGATATTCGGCAAAACCCTTGCCCACGCATTGCGGCGGCCTGTGGCGAAGACAAGCGTCCGGCAATACTGGCAGCCTTAAAAGGCAAATGGATCAACGGCCTGGTGACCGATGAACATACCGCCCGCTGGCTGTTAACCCGCTAGTCTTCCGCGACATTCATGCTGCCGACCAGTTCCGGCGCGATCTCGATACGGCGTATCGAGGTATCGCCGGAGTCGACGATCTCAAACACCTTATCGAGCATTGCCGGCACGTCCTGACGCACCATGTCGATATCGTGCCCAAGGAGAGAGACAAAGGGATCCCAGTCGAAACACCCCATCGGCGGCTGGCGCGAGCCCGTTTGGCCGCTCTGCGCCAGCCAGCGCACTACCCCCTCAAGGGAGATCGTTGAGTTGACGAACAGCCCCTGCAGCCGCACCTCCGGCGAGTGAAACACCGATTTTAACAACCCTTCTACCCGCGACGAGGAGTACCCGGTCACCAGCTGCTGCGCGTTGGGAACGGTTAAGCCTGCCTCGGTGTGGGCATCAATAAACCCCCGCAGGCGTTCGGCTGTGTTGTTATCGGTCATACGCCCGCCGACAAAAGTCAGCGGGGCCAGCGAGCCAAAACGCTTCAGACTGGTGGCGAGGATCCTTTCGGTAAGCGCCTTCGCCCCCGCATAGTTGTCCGAGATGACCGACGGCGCCAGCGTGCCCGGCAGATCGAGATTGAGGGTGGGCACCCCCGCCTGATGGCACATTTCGGCAATTTTGTCAGGATGCGTCGCGCCCGTGGCGATCACCCAGTCCACCTGCCAGGAGAGCATGGCCCGGGCCGCTTCGATCTCTAATTCAGGCTGGCGGCGGGTGCAGGTGATGATGGGCAGCAGGCCACGGGCACGGGCCATTTCTTCGAACCGCTCGGCGATGGAGCCAAAGTAACGGTTATCATATTTGGGCACAATCATCCCGATGACGTTCGACTTCTTGCTGCGCAACAGGCTGGCCTGACGGTTGATGGCATAGCCCTGCTCTTCAGCAATGCGCGTCACCTTTTCGGCAAGCTTTGCGCTGATGCGGCGTTTCTTCCAGTTGCCATTCAAAATCGCGCTCACCGCGCTGGCGGAAACGCCCGTTAATTCCGCCAGATCGTAGATGGTCGTTTTCTTCGTTTTCTCAACGCGCGTCACAAATTCGCCTCTTCATTTTGAATGTCACTTGCTGGCTAATCGAGCAAATGCTAGATCTGCTTCATCGATTGAGCAACTTGCTTCACCTACCAGAAAAAATCCGAATTCAGTGAGAGCTGCGCTCATTAAAAATACTCATGTTAAAAAGGATTATAAAATGAATCACTCCGTCCCCTCCATGAATACTTCCCTGAATGGCAAAGTGGCCGCTATCACCGGAGCCGCCTCCGGTATTGGCCTGGAGTGCGCCCGAACGTTGCTGGCCGCTGGCGCCAAAGTGGTGCTTATCGATCGCGAAGGTGAAAAGCTGAAGCAGATCGTCGCGGAACTGGGGAGCAACGCCTACGCCCTGCAGATCGATCTCTTTAAGCCAGAGCAGGTAGACAACATGCTCGTCGAGATTATTGGGCTGGCCGGAAGGCTGGATATATTCCATGCCAATGCCGGCGCCTACATCGGTGGCCCGGTCGCCGAAGGGGATCCGGACGTGTGGGATCGGGTGTTAAATCTCAACATCAACGCCGCGTTCCGCTGCGTGCGCGCCGTACTGCCGCACATGATTGCGCAAAAATCGGGCGATATCATCTTTACCAGCTCCATCGCTGGCGTGGTGCCGGTGATCTGGGAGCCTATTTACACTGCTTCTAAATTTGCGGTTCAGGCGTTCGTGCACACTACCCGCCGTCAGGTGGCTGAGCATGGCGTACGCGTGGGCGCCGTTCTGCCCGGCCCGGTTGTCACCGCCCTGCTGGACGACTGGCCACAGGCAAAAATGGATGAAGCCCTGGCCAACGGCAGCCTGATGCAGCCCATTGAGGTTGCGGAGTCGGTGCTGTTCATGGTGACCCGGTCGAAAAACGTCACCGTGCGCGATCTGGTTATCCTGCCTAACAGCGTCGATTTATAAGGTAGACCGCCATGAATAACGTAAAGCAAACCGTTATCGGCGTGGACGTCGGCTCCGGCAGCGTTCGCGCGGGCGTCTTCGATCTGAGCGGCCAACTGTTGTCGCACGCCACGCATAAAATCACCACCGTTCGCCGCAGCGGGCAGCGAGTGGAGCAGTCGAGCGAGCAAATCTGGCAGGCCGTCTGCCGCTGTATTGCCGACGCGCTCGACAGCGCTGGCGTCGCGCCTCAGAGCGTGGCCGGGATAGGCTTTGATGCCACCTGCTCGCTGGTGGTACTGGATAAAGATGGCGCCCCGCTGCCAGTGAGCGCAGAAGGGGACGCTGAGCATAACGTCATCGTGTGGATGGATCACCGCGCGACGGCGCAGGCTGAACGCATTAACGCGACCCACCATCCGGTGCTGAACTATGTTGGCGGCAAAATTTCGCCGGAAATGGAGACGCCAAAGCTCCTGTGGCTGAAGGAGCATCGCCGGGAGATCTTTGACCGCGCGGGCCAGTTTTTTGATTTAGCCGATTTCCTGACCTGGCGCGCTACCGGCGATCTGGCGCGCTCCATCTGCACGGTGACCTGCAAATGGACCTGGCTTGCGCATGAAAATCGCTGGGACCCGGACTATTTTCGCACCATTGGGCTTTCAGAGCTGGCGGATGAAAACTTCGCCCGCATCGGCCAACGGATCCTGGCACCGGGAACCCCTTGCGCCAGCGGCCTGACGGAGCAGGCCGCGCGTGAGATGGGCTTACCTGTCGGTACGCCGGTGGCGGTGGGGTTGATCGACGCGCACGCGGGCGGGATAGGCACCGTGGGCGTTGAAGAGGGAGCGCTAAGCAACCTGGCCTATGTCTTCGGCACCTCGTCTTGCACCATGACCTCTACAGCCGAACCGGCCTTTGTGCCGGGCGTCTGGGGGCCTTACTACAGTGCGATGGTGCCTGGGCTATGGCTCAGCGAGGGCGGACAGAGCGCCGCCGGGGCTGCTATCGATCAGCTGCTGGCGTTTCACCCGGCCGCTGAAGAGGCTCGCCTGCTGGCGCAAGCCGCCGGGCAACCGCTACCAGTCTGGCTTGCCGACAGGGTGATGCAGCGGTGCGCCCAGCCATCGGAGGCCGTTGCGCTCGCGGCAGGCCTGCACGTAGTGCCGGAATTTTTAGGCAACCGCGCCCCCTTTGCCGATCCGCATGCCCGGGCCATTATCTGCGGGCTGGGCATGGAGCGCGATCTGGATAACCTGCTGGCGCTGTATATGGCCGGGTTGTGCGGCATCGGCTACGGACTGCGGCAAATCCTCGATGCCCAGCGCGCCTGCGGGGTCAACACGCGCAATATCGCCATCAGCGGCGGTGCGGGTCAGCATCCCCTGGTGCGGCAGATTCTGGCCGACGCCTGCGGAATGCCGATTTTAACCACCCAGTGCAGCGAGCCGGTGCTGTTGGGTTCCGCAATTCTTGGCGCCGTTGCGGGGAATATTGCCCCCTCCGTAACCGACGCTATGAAACAGTTTACCCATGTCGATCGCTATTATTCGCCAGACGACGCCTGGCAGGCTCTTCACCAGCGTCGCTATGACATTTATAAACAGCTCCAGCACACCGCCAAATTGATAAAAGAGTAACCACCCGGCGCTATTTTATTGCCGGGAAAAAGTAACGTTAATAATAAAAAAACACACTCCGAATTCATTTCGGAGTGTAACCACCTGTACGCTACAAACGAGGTTAATATGGCATTATCTCAAAAAAACTGGCTTGGATTACCGCTCAATTTACTGTGGGGATATCTGGCTATCGCCATCTTTATGACCGGCGATGGGTTTGAGCTGGCGTTTTTATCGCACTACATCAAATCGCTGGGCTTTACCCCGGCGCAGGCCTCGATGGCCTTCACCCTCTATGGCCTGGCAGCAGCCCTCTCGGCGTGGGTTTCAGGCGTAGTGGCGGAGATCATTACCCCGCAAAAAACCATGCTGATTGGCTTTGTGCTGTGGTGCATATTCCATGTGTTGTTCCTGGTCTTCGGTCTCGGGCAGTCAAACTATGCGCTAATGCTGCTCTTTTACGGCATTCGCGGCCTCGCTTATCCATTATTCCTCTATTCATTTATCGTGATCATTATTCACAACGTACGTGGGGAAAATACCAGCTCGGCGCTGGGATGGTATTGGGCGGTATATTCTGTCGGTATCGGCGTGGCGGGAAGTTATATTCCCAGCTTCACCATCCCCTATATTGGCGAGATGGGTACGCTGTGGCTGGCACTGGTATTTTGTCTGGCCGGTGGGATCATTGCTATGGTTTCTTTGCGCCAGGTTAAAGTCCCCGATCGCATGCATCATCTCTCCACCCGGGATAAATTTGCCGAACTTGGCCGGGCGGTGACCCTTATTTACACCAACCGCAATATTTTTCTCTCCGGCATTGTGCGCATTATTAACACCCTGTCGCTGTTTGGCTTTGCGGTGATCATGCCGATGATGTTTGTCGACGAGCTGGGGTTTACCACCTCCGAGTGGCTGCAGGTGTGGGCGGTCTTCTTCTTTACCACCATCTTCTCCAACGTTTTCTGGGGGATCGTGGCTGAAAAATTAGGCTGGATGAAGGTGGTTCGCTGGTTTGGCTGTCTGGGCATGGCGGCATCAAGCCTGGCGTTTTATTATATGCCGCTCCACTTTGGCCATAACTTTGCCATGGCGCTGGTGCCGGCCATTGCGCTGGGCATTTTTGTGGCAGCATTCGTTCCTATGGCGGCGGTCTTCCCCGCGCTGGAACCTCAGCACACCGGAGCGGCGATTTCGGTCTATAACCTGTCGGCCGGGCTGTCGAACTTCCTCGCCCCGGCCATTGCGGTGGTGCTGCTTCCCTACTTCAGCACCCTTGGCGTGGTCATCGCCTACACGGCGCTTTACCTGCTGGCCTTTGTGATTTGCGCCTTTATTCGCGTCGAGTAGCCGGGGTTTAACCTCGCGGTTGCGCCGGAAAAAACCCCGATCGGCGTAATATGATTTAAACGGCCCGCTTGATAAAGAGGCGGGCCGCCTGCTCAGGCGATGGTAATTTTCTTATCCAGATAGACATCCTGCACGGCGTTAATCAGCTTCACGCCGTCGGCCATCGATTTTTTAAACGCCTTGCGTCCGAGGATCAGCCCCATGCCACCGGCACGTTTATTGATCACCGCCGTACGCACCGCATCGGTGAGGTCGGTTTCTCCCCCTGACGCACCGCCGGAGTTGATAAGCCCCGCGCGGCCCATATAGCAGTTCGCCAGCTGGTAGCGCACCAGGTCGATAGGGTTATCGCTGGTCAGTTTGCTGTACACGCGGTCGTCGGTATAGCCAAATTTGACCGCTTTGTAGCCGCCATTGTTTTCGGCCATTTTCTGTTTGACGATATCTGCTCCGATGGTCGCCGCCAGATGGTTAGCCTGGCCGGTTAAATCGGCGGAAACATGGTAATCCGTTCCGTCTTTATTGAAGGCCGGGTTACGCAGATAGGCCCACAGCACGGTTACCATCCCCAGCTCATGGGCACGCTCGAAGGCAGCCGAGATCTCTTCAATCTGGCGGCGCGACTGCTCAGAGCCGAAATAGATGGTGGCACCTACCGCGACTGCACCCAAATTGAAGGCCTGCTCAACGCTGGCATAGAGGGTCTGGTCATATTCGGTGGGGTAGCTCAGGGTTTCGTTGTGATTCAGTTTCACCAGGAACGGAATACGGTGCGCGTAACGGCGGGAGACCGACGCCAGCACGCCGTAAGTAGAAGCCACGCAGTTACAGCCCGCCTCGATCGCCAGTTCCACGATGTTCTTCGGATCAAAATAGAGCGGGTTGGCGGCGAAGGATGCGCCCGCAGAGTGTTCCACACCCTGATCCACCGGCAGGATCGACAGATAGCCGGTTCCGCCCAGACGCCCGGTGTTATACAGCGTCTGCATATTGCGCAGCACCGCCGGTGGGCGGTTGTTGTCCACCATTACGCGGTCAACGTAATCGTGGCCAGGAAGATAAAGTTGGTCGGCTGGAATGGTCATACAACGATGCTGTAACAGGCTGTCGGCATCTTTGCCAAGCAATTGCGTAATATCAGTCATGGTTTTCCTCCCGTCAGTGCCGACGGCGCGTCGGCATGTTTTATCCAGGCTCACAGGATTGTAAGCCCTTTAAGCCTGGTCTGCGGGTCGTCAAATTACCAGCCGTCTACCACCATGCATGAAAATGATGCACCGGGCCTGCACCATGCCCGACCTCCAGAGTGTCAGCTTGTGCCAGCGCACGGGAGAGCCAGATTTTCGCCTCCTGCACCGTCTCTGCCCAGCTTTGGTGCCGTGGGCGCAGCGCCGCCAGGGCAGCAGAGAGCGTACAGCCCGTGCCATGGGTATTTTTCGTTTTGACACGCGGGGCGGTAAAGCGCATGGCGCCATCACGGGTAAACAGCCAGTCGGGGCTTTCGGCATCGTCCAGATGACCGCCCTTCATCAGCACCGCCTCGCACCCCATCGCCAGCAATGCCTGGCCCTGCGCTTTCATCTCCTGCTCGCTGCGGGCATGAGGCGCATCCAGCAGCGCCGCCGCTTCGGGCAAGTTGGGCGTGATCAGCGCCACCTGCGGCAGTAACTTTTTACGCAGCGTGTCAACGGCGGAGGGAGACAGCAGCGGATCGCCGCTTTTCGCCAGCATCACCGTGTCCAGCACCACGTTTTTTACCTGATGTCGCAGCAGCTGCTCTGCTACGGCCTCGACGATATCCGTTTCGGCCAGCATGCCGATCTTGGTGGTGTCGATGCGCACATCGCAGAACACCGACTCCAGCTGTGCCGCCACGAAATCAGGTTCGATACGATAGACCGACTGCACCCCACGGGTGTTCTGTGCCACCAGGGCGGTGATCACCGAGCAACCATAGGCCCCGAGCGCCGAGAAAGTTTTCAGGTCGGCCTGGATCCCGGCGCCGCCGCTTGGGTCAGTGCCGGCAATAGTGAGCGCATTAATCCGTTTCATCGTTGCGCTCCCAGTTCCCACAGGGCATCAAGAAAAGCCGGGGCAAAACTGCCCGGCCCTTTGCTGTGCGCGGCAGCAAGCGTACCGGCCCGTTTCATCCAGCCACAGGCGGCGGCGATGTTATCCAGCCGGTCGCCCGGCAGTGAACAGCTGGCCGCCACCACCGCTGACAAGGCGCAGCCGGTCCCCACCACCCGGGTCATCAGCAGATCGCCGCCAGTGAGGGTCTGGGTACGCAGCCCGTCGGTCACGTAATCGACCTCGCCGGTCACCGCCACAATCGCGTTGGTTTGCCGCGCCAGCGCCTGGGCTGCTGGCAAGGCACTGGCGGCCGTATCAGTGGTATCCACCCCACGCCCGCCTGCGCTCATCCCGGCGAGGGCGAGGATTTCAGAGGCATTGCCGCGAATGGCGGCCGGTTTCAGGGCGAGGATTTGCTGGCAAAAACGGGTCCGGTACGTCAGCGCGCCAACGGCCACCGGATCGAGCGTCCAGGGCTTGCCTGCCGCCACTGCACTTTCAATCGCCCGGCGCATCGCCTGGGCACGCGGTGCGGTCAGGGTACCCACGTTGATCAGCAGCGCATCGGCAATCGCGGAAAACTGTTCGGCCTCTTCGGCTTCAATCACCATCGCCGGTGAGGCACCGAGAGCCAATAACACGTTGGCGGTAAAGGTCTGCACCACGTCATTGGTCATGCAGTGGGTCAGCGGAGAGCGGGTTCGGAAATGGTGTAAGGCGTGTAAATTGAGCAGGTCAGGCTGCATGGTATCGCTCCTGCCTTGCGCGAAGAAGCGATAGCCCGGAGGGCATCTGACTTCCCTACGCTGGCATTATCCAGATCAGGTGGTACGGGTATTTCTCAGCCTTCACAAAGAAGGGCACCCCGAGTCAAATTACATAATAAAATATAACGATGGCAGCGTAGAGGATGCGTCTGCCAATAGCAAGAGCCATTCAGGTGCTCCTTGTCTTCACCAGGATTGCTCTCATCTTTTTAGCTATTCGTGCTAAATGTGATCTCTATCAACTAGCAAAACTTCATGTTCCGCGATAGTCATCCTCCGCCACATATAGTTTCTTTTATAGAAACGACATAAGCATGGCTACGCACAGAAAAATGGCTAACTTAATGATTAGGCAAGGAATATTTCCTTATTTTACTAAAGGTTAATGTATGAAAAAGATTTTGTTGGTGGGTATGGTCGCTGCGCTTCTTGCGGGTTGCGTCTCTGAAGAGCAGCGGTTAGCGCAGTGTGAAGCAAAAGGCGTCAGCCGGGATGCGTGCTATATCGCAGACCAGAACCGTCAGGCCGCAATCAATGCCGCCGCTGAAAAACAGGCTTTAGAGAATGCCCATAATGCCGTACAACATGCGCAGGCGGCTCATGTTGCCGACCCGTTGCGGGAAGCCTCTTTTAGCGCCAATGGCATCAAAGCCACCATCAATAATGGTTTTACCCAGGCCACCATCAACGGCAAAAAAGCCAGCGTGAAGCGTTTAAATGCTAACTTCTACGAAATTCGCGGTGCCGGTTATATCCTGTCGATTACCCTCGATGAGGACGGCGTCACCGATGCGTCATGGAATAGAACCCATGGTCGCGATCATGGAATTCTGAACGTTGTCCAAAGTAGTCCTAAAGCATTCTAAAATACCCCACTTTTTTCCCCGGCGTGCCCCCCAGGAAACATCAGTCGCCATGCGGGGTTACGGCTTACGCGCGTTGATTCAACGCGCGTAACAAAACGATAAACAATTAACCATTGAGCCTTGCGCAAAAAGGCTCTATATTGGCCGCGATTTTTGATGCCCTTCTCATTTTCTTAATTAATTATTCAATCGTGGCCACGTGCTGAGCTGCGGTTGTAGGAGTGATATGATGACGGATAAAGTCCGTATTGATACTTTGAATGCCTCTTCTTTCAAAACCAACGAAACCTATCTGGCCCGTCAGGCCGACATGGAATCCAATGTCAGGAGTTATCCGCGCAAGCTTCCTTTAGCCATTACTAAGGCGAATGGGGTGTGGATCACCGATGCGGATAACAAAGAGTATCTTGATTGCCTGGCCGGAGCGGGAACGCTGGCGCTGGGTCATAACCATCCTGATGTGCTGAAAAGCATCCAAAGTGTCATTACCAGCGGCTTGCCGTTACATACCCTGGATCTGACCACGCCGTTGAAAGACGCGTTCTCAGAATACCTGCTCTCTATGCTGCCAGGTCAGGGTAAAGAGTACTGCCTGCAGTTTACCGGCCCATCCGGCGCAGACGCCGTTGAAGCCGCACTGAAGCTGGCGAAAAAAGTCACTGGCCGTAGCGGCATTATCAGCTTCTCCGGTGCTTATCACGGCATGACTCACGGCGCACTGTCCGTGACCGGCAACCTGTCGCCGAAAGAAGCCGTTGACGGCATGATGCCAGAAGTGCAGTTCATGCCATATCCGCACCAGTACCGCTGCCCGCTGGGTATCGGCGGCGAAGCGGGCGTGAAAGCCCTGACCTACTACTTCGAAAACCTGATCAACGACGTCGAGAGCGGCGTGCGTAAACCGGCTGCCGTGATTCTGGAAGCCGTACAGGGCGAAGGCGGCGTGAACCCGGCGCCGGTTGAGTGGCTGCAGCGCATCCGTAAAGTGACCGAAGAACATGGCATCCTGCTGATCCTCGACGAAGTGCAGGCAGGCTTTGCCCGTACCGGTAAATTCTTCGCCTTCGAACACGCAGGTATCCAGCCAGACATCATTGTAATGTCCAAAGCTGTCGGTGGCGGTCTGCCGCTGGCCGTGCTCGGTATCAAAAAGCAGTTCGATGCCTGGTCTCCGGGTCACCATACCGGCACATTCCGTGGCAACCAGCTGGCGATGGCTACTGGCCTCACCACCCTGCAGATCCTTAACGAGCAGAACATCGCTGATAAAGTTGCCGCCCAGGGCGAGTGGCTGAAAGCGAAGCTGGTTGAGCTGCAGAAACGTTATCCGGTAATTGGTCACGTGCGCGGTCTGGGCATGATGATCGGCATCGAGATTGTTAAACCGCACGAAGCTGCCGACCATATGGGCTGCTTCCCGGGCGACGGCGAGCTGTCTGCGCTGATCCAGAAAAAATGCTTCGAAGCCGGTCTGATTCTGGAGCGTGGCGGCCGTAACGGTAACGTTGTGCGCCTGCTGCCTTCCCTGCTGATCAGCGATCAGGAGCTGAACGTGTTCCTGGACAAATTTGAGCAGGCACTGCTTGCTGCGGGCGTTCGCCCAGTCTAACCGGAGACAATGGATACAATGTCAGATTTAAACCCGATTTTGTCGTCGTCGGCGCAAAGCATCGAAGCCTATCAGCAGGCGATCGAGCAGAGCACTCAGGCGGTTATGCAGTGGCTGAAACAGCCGGAAATGTACCAGGGTAAAACGGTCGCCGAATTGCGCGAACGTATCAACCTGGATTTCAGCCCGGAAGGGTTGGGCAACGAGACCGCCATCGAGCGTGCCGTTGAATATTTCCTGAAGGACAGCCTGGCGGTGCACCATCCGCAGTGTGTGGCGCACCTCCACTGCCCAAGCCTGGTGGTAAGCCAGGCGGCGGAAGTGATGATCAACGCCACTAACCAGAGCATGGACTCCTGGGATCAAAGCCCGTCTGCGACCATTATCGAGATAAAACTGATCGAGTGGCTGCGTACCCGTCTGGGGTACCAGCCAGGCGACGCCGGTGTCTTCACCAGCGGCGGCACCCAGAGCAACATGATGGGTCTGATGCTGGCGCGCGATGCTTTCTTTGCGCGTCAGGGCCACTCCGTCCAGCAGGATGGGCTGGTGGGCGATCTGCGTAAGATCCGGGTGCTGTGCTCCGACAGCGCGCACTTCTCCGTACAGAAGAATATGGCGCTGATGGGCCTCGGCTATCAGTCTGTTATCCAGGTGAAAACTGACGAATGTTCGCGCATGGATCTGACCGATCTGGCTGCGAAAATCGCGCAGTGCAATGCCAACGGTGAACAGATTCTGGCGATCGTTGCCACCGCAGGAACCACCGACGCGGGCGCTATTGATCCGCTGCGGGCGATTGCGGAACTGGCGGCGAAGCAGAATATCTGGGTTCACGTGGATGCGGCCTGGGGCGGCGCACTGCTGATGTCTGAGAAGTATCGCGATTACCTCGACGGTATCGAGCTGGTGGATTCCGTTACCCTGGACTTCCACAAGCAGTTCTTCCAGACCATCAGCTGCGGTGCATTCCTGCTGAAAGAAGCGCGTCACTATGAGCTGATGCGCTATCAGGCGGCTTACCTGAACTCTGAGTTTGACGAAGAGGCTGGCGTACCTAACCTGGTGTCCAAATCGCTGCAGACCACCCGTCGCTTTGACGCGCTGAAGCTGTGGATGAGCCTGGAAGCGCTGGGCCAGAAGAAATACGCGGAGATCATCGATCACGGTGTGACCATGGCGCAGCAGGTTGCCGCGTATGTCACCGAACAGCCACTGCTGGAACTGGTGATGCCACCACAGCTGGCGAGCGTGCTGTTCCGCTTCCGCCCTGAACTGAACCTGGACGATGCGGCCATCGCGCTGCTCAACCAGAGAATCGGTGATGCGCTGCTGGAATCTGGCCGTGCCAACGTCGGTGTGACTGAGCATAACGGTGTCACCTGCCTGAAGCTGACCCTGCTGAACCCAATCGTGACGCTGGAGGATGTTAAAGTCCTGCTGTCACTGGTCGAACGCACGGCGCACGAGCTGCTGGCGAAGTAAGTTATTCAACCCGGCAGCGCTCTGCCGCCGGGTTTATTCCCCTTCCCCTTTAACAGGGTTTTTTCTCTTTATTCTCGTTTTGCGCAGAGGCGTAACCGTAGGCGTCATAGGCTGTGCTGTAATAGCTGACGGACG
Organism: Leclercia sp. LSNIH3; assembly: GCF_002935105.1. Classification (NCBI taxonomy): domain Bacteria; kingdom Pseudomonadati; phylum Pseudomonadota; class Gammaproteobacteria; order Enterobacterales; family Enterobacteriaceae; genus Leclercia; species Leclercia sp. LSNIH3. The sequence goes on along the minus strand of NZ_CP026387.1, from coordinate 4,048,028 downwards.
ATTTCACCACGTCATTCAGAATCGCGCCTTTAATTTTGACGCCCATCTGCTGTAAACGCCCGTAGCTGACCTGGATCTCCTTCACGGTCGTTATGTTGTTACGCGCCACCAGCAACGTAGAAGCAGCAACACTCCCCACCACTGCCGCATCCGTCACCGCCAGAATGGGTGGGGTATCGACGATGACCATGTCGTAACGCTCGCTTGCCCATGCCATGAATTCACGAAAACGTCCGTGCATTAACAGCTCCGACGGATTTGGCGGATATTGTCCACAGGTCACCACATCGAAGTTGCCGCTGGTATAGGTTTGCACGGCATCATCAAAGGCCACTTTGCCTGACAGCACATTCGATAACCCTTTCTCATTACTGAGCGCGAAAATCTTGTGCACGTAACCTTTGCGCATATCCGCATCGATAAACAGCACCCGTTGATCTATCTGTGCGACCAATGCCGCCAGCGAGGTACTGACCAGCGTTTTACCGCAATCCTGGCTCGGCCCACTAAACATCAGGATGTTGTTTTCCGCATCCATCATCGCAAAATGCAGGCTGGTGCGTAATCCACGTACGGCTTCAACAAAAATGTCCATCGGCCTGACCACCGGCAAAAAAGGCACTCTCGTGGTTTTATGCCGGATGTAATAGCGTAAGAAAGACTTACCGCCCAAGGAGGTTTTGTTGCTTAGCCATTCGGAATGCGGCAAGGTGGCATAGACGTTTATCCCCTCGCTTTCGAGCTGCTCCGGGCTGGTAATGCCGCGATTCAGGGCCGCTCTTGCCAGCACCAGTCCCGTAGAGATAAAAAATCCTGTCAGGGTGAGTAACAGAATTATCATCGACTTACGCGGTTTTATTGGAGCCGGTTGCGTCACCGCCGGGTCAATAATTCGCACGTTGCCAATGGCGCTCGACTGGGAGATATTAAGCTCCTGCTGGCGAGTAAGCAGCTGGAGATAAACTGCACGACCGGTGTCCACATCGAGACTAAGGCGGAGCACTTCCTGCTGTGTCGTCGGCATCGCACTGACGCGATCGTTCAGACGTTTCCGTTCCTTCTCTAACGTCTGACGCTTTTCCCTCAAGGCCCGGTAGGTCGGGTGATCTTTCTTATAGAGCTGCGACACTTCCGCCTCCCGGAAGGTCAACTCATTCAACTGATTATCAACGTTGACGATCTGCTCCAGCACCGCTTTGGCTTCCAGCGATAAATCCACCGAATCGCGTTGTTTACGATAGGTGTTGAGCCGTTCTTCAGCCTGCTCCAGTTCGCTGCGCACCAGCGGCATTTGCCGTTGTAAAAAGGCCAGACTTTGCGAATCCTGCGCTGCCTGCCGGGCAATGTTTTGTTGCAGGTAGCTCTGGGTAATGTGGTTCAGCGTTCTGGCAATCAGCACCGGATCGGCACCTGTCAGGCTCAACGTGAGGATCCCGCTCTCTTTGCTCTGTTCCGTTACGTTAAGCTGTTGGCTAAGGGCATTGATTGCCTCAAGCTGCGTAGCCTGCTTCACCCGGAAACGTGTTCCGGCAGGCGCTGACAACTCCCGGACCTTAATGGTCATCCCCGCGTGTTGTACCAGCTTACCGACCGTACCCTCAACGCTATTCCCGGCCCCTTCCAGCAGATACTTTCCATTGTTTAGAGCAGTAATGGTGAGTGACATCGCTTTCCCCTGCGCGGGTGGCAGTGTCAGTGTATCGAGTCTCAGGATAGCGGGCTGCTGGCCGGTGAGCCTGGCCCAACCCTCGCCAATCAGGGGAAAGCGGATGGGTGTAATTTGATCGTATAAGCGCAACGCTCGCACGGTTCCGCCGAGGATCATGCGGGAGCGCAACAACTGAAGTTCGGCGGATGAATCCGGCGAATAAGCAGGTGAGAGTTGGTCTAACGATTTAAGCAGGCTGTTTTGTTGCTTCTCTTCTATTTGTACCATCGCGTCCGCGATATATACCGGCGATGCAAAAAGCGCGTATACCAAGCCACACAACGCAAAAAGCAGCGTACAGCTAAAAATACACACGCGATGATCGATTAACTCTCCGAGAAGACGCGTCAGATCCAGCTCATGATTATCTGCAACATAACCCTGCGCATTTACGGTTTTCGACGACATGTACGTAATCCCTTTCCTGTAAGTCGGTTGGTCCATTCCTGGCTTGCTTCGCCAAGCAGGCGAAAAACATAGTCAAACGCTTCAATGCTTTTACCGTACGGATCGGGAATTTCCTGGACCCTTAGCCACTGGCCGAACAGCAAGGCTTTACCCCGCACCTCCGGCGCCATGAGCGAGATCCGGTTAATCTGTCCTGGCTCCATGGCGAGGATCAAATCGTATTCCCGCATCATTGCCGCCGTCAGTGGGCGTGCAACGTGATCGGCCAACGACAGGCCATGCATGGCCGCAATTTGCCGGGCACGGCGATCTGCCGGATGTCCCGCCAGGCCGCACGTACCTGCAGAAGCGATGGACAATGCAGGCAAATGTTGTTGTAGGAGCCGTTCCCCAAGCGGGGAGCGGCAAATGTTTCCTGTACACACCACCAGAATCGATTGGATCATTATTCAGGCCACGATCTGATAAAACGCACGGTTTCCGTCAGGTCATGCACGCCATTGATGGTAGGCACCAACTGCGACAGAACCCGGTTCCAGCGTGAGACCGGTGCCGTGGTCACGTAGACGATATCGTAGGGCTGGAGCTGAAATTCTGTGCCGAGCACCATGGCTGACGCGTCGCGGGCATTCAGCTGCCAGATGCGCGCAATTTTGCCGTCCGGGCTTTTCCCGGTAGTGGAGCGGATCACGAAGATACCGGTAGCATCAGCCTTCTCCTGATTCAGACCACCGGCGTTGGCTAAGGCTTCTGCCAGCGTCATACCGCTGCGATCCATCTTGAGGGTGCTCTGTTTAACGACCTCGCCCATGACAAAGACTTTCAGGGCGTCATTGCGTGGGATAAACAGGATATCGCCCGGCCAGAGCAGGCGGTTTTGCGTCAGGTCGCCATGCTGCATCAGGGCATACAGCGAGATCGGCGTATCTTTGCCCTCATGGGTGAGCACCACGTTGCGCCAGTCAGCATTAGCCGACAGCCCCCCCGCCGCATTGATAGCATCCATAATGGTCAATGGAATATTGGTAATGGGCTGTTGCCCAGATTTAACCACTTCGCCAGTGATATAGGCTTTTTGCGAACGGAACGCCGCGATACTGACATCGACCTGCGGGCTTTCAATCACCCTGTCCAGCCTGGCGGTGATCTCATTGCGCACCTGGGCAATGGTTTTACCCGCAACGTTGAGTTGACCAACGTAGGGATAAAAGATTGTGCCATCGGCACCGACCCAGTTACCGGTGTCGCTGGCGCTGCGATACTGCCCGGCCGGGGTGGTGAGTTCGGGATGATCCCAGACGGTGATCATCAGCACGTCCCCGGGGCCAATCCGGTATTCCCAGTTCTTTAACTGCTCATCCAGAGTAGGATTTGCCTGAGATTTCTCACCATTTCCCCGCAGTTGTTCAATGACGGAGGGCGTTAATGGCCAGACATCCACTTTTTTGTTTAAATCAAGCGAATCGTCGGCAACAGCAACGTTATTTTTTTCTGAAGTATTTATATGTTGACCGGGTGTAATTGTGCAGCCTGCTAATAAAAGGGCGGTAAACAATCCTGCACCGGCGCGAAATGTTGTTGTCATTAATAAATGGCACTCTATTATTGTCGATAAAAACTCATTAGCTCCCCTATAGCTCTCGTTAAAATCGCCACATAAGCATAATTAAAACATCAATTATAATCAGAGAGTTACAAGGAGTGTTGAAATAGAAAACAACAACCCGGATACATGCTGCCAGGTTGTTTTTTCGGATAAATAAAAGCCAGAGTTTTTTTCAGTTAATTAAAACACATCATAAGCATCCCGCAATGAACATAACATACTCATGTAATAACTATTAAGTCTCCGGGTGTTCATTTCGGATTTCATCAACGAAATAATAGAATTAATTAATCACTAAATAATAAAGCATTCACAACATCGATAATTAAAAAGCGAAATACCTACCGTCAGGATGTGTTGATTTGTTACATTTTTTACACACCCAGCCAGCCGGCAAAACATAAAATAGACTATCTGTTGCTCGGTCACGAAACAGCAGACCAAGAGTAATGGCCACGGTTAATCTGGAGAAAAAATGACTAAAGGTAAAATTCTACTTCTGGGCGTATTGATGTCACTGGCGAGCGCGGCGTTTGCTGCCCCGCAAGCCGCAGCGGCACCCTCTGGCATCCAGGCCTATGAGGAACAGGAGTTTGTAGCCGATTTTACGAAATTCAAGATTGGTGATTTCGCCCCGGCGCAATATCTGACACCTGAGTACACCATCAAGCAGTACAAACTGCGCAACCTGCCTGAACCGCAAGCTGGCACACACTGGACCTACATGGGCGAGAACTATGTGCTGGTGGGTGATACCGACGGTAAGATCTACAAAGCGTATAACGGCGATATCTTCTATCACCGTTAAATAATGCTTTTGCCGGGTGGCAAGATAAAAGCAAAACGGTCACCCTGAGGTGACCGTTTTTGTCTTTGCGCCCTCTCCCGGAAGAAAGGGTCAGGACAGGCGCATCAGGCAGCCCCGGTAAAACAACTACACGGCACGGAAGGCGATGTCGGCCGGGATCACTTCCCCCTGCCAGTAGAGCTGGGCCGCGACGCGATCCGCCAGCTGGCGATACATCTCAGTAAACTCACTGTCAGGACGGTTAACCACGGTTGGCTTCCCGCTGTCGAGATCCTCACGCAGCGTAATATGCAGCGGCATCTGGCCCAGCAATTGGGTGTGATACTGCACCGCCAGCTTCTCTGCCCCGCCTGCGCCAAAGATCGCCTCATGATGGCCGCAGTTGCTGCAGATGTGCATGCTCATATTTTCGACCACGCCCAGCACCGGTACTTCAACCTTCTCGAACATCACAATGCCTTTTTTGGCGTCGATCAGCGCGATATCCTGTGGTGTGGTCACCACTACCGCCCCGGTAACCGGGATGTTCTGCGCCAGCGTTAGCTGAATGTCACCGGTGCCCGGCGGCATATCCAGCACCAGATAATCGAGATCCGGCCACAGAGTCTCCTGCAACATCTGCATCAGCGCTTTGCTGGCCATCGGCCCGCGCCACACCATGGCGTTGTCATCGGTGACCAGATAACCAATCGAGTTAGTCGCCAGACCATAGGCCATGATCGGCGCCATATGAGTGCCATCCGGCGAGGTCGGACGCTGGTTTTCCGCGCCCAGCATGTTGGGGATCGACGGGCCGTAGATGTCGGCATCCAGGATACCCACTTTCGCCCCTTCGGCGGCCAGCGCCAGCGCCAGGTTCACGGCGGTGGAGGATTTCCCCACCCCACCCTTGCCGGAGCTGATGGCGATAATGTTCTTCACGCCGTTAATGCCCGGATGGTTTTTTACCCGCTTGAGGGTGGCGATATTATGGGTCAATTTCCAGTCAATCGCTTTCGCCCCGGTGATCCGCAGCAACTCAGCGCTGGTTTGCTCTTTCAGCGTCTCAAACGCGTGCGTCCAGACGAACGGCATCTGCAGCTCAACATGCAGGGTATCATCCAGCCACGCCACGTGATGCAACGCCTTGAGCGCGGTGAGATTGTGCTTCAGGGTGGGGTGCTGAAAGTTAGCCAGCGTCCCGGCGACCATTGCGCGCAAGGCTTCCGGTGATTTGGCCTGGGATTGAGAACTCATCCCGACTCCTTTTGTTATTGTGGATAAGAGCTTTGTTGAACAAGTTTACCTGAAAGGCCGTGGTTTGTGCTTACTTAATAATGCCCCTTTTGGTACTATCAAAACCCTTTTCACTACCAAAGAAGTAATGTCCACTATGACTCAAGTCGCGAAAAAAATTCTGGTGACGTGCGCTCTGCCGTACGCTAACGGCTCAATCCACCTCGGCCACATGCTGGAGCATATCCAGGCTGATGTCTGGGTCCGTTACCAACGAATGCGCGGCCATCAGGTTAACTTCATCTGTGCAGACGATGCACACGGCACGCCGATCATGCTGAAAGCACAGCAGCTCGGGATCAGCCCGGAACAGATGATTACTGAAATGAGTCAGGAGCATCAGACGGATTTTGCTGGCTTCGACATCAGCTACGACAACTATCACTCCACGCACAGCGACGAGAACCGTGAGCTGTCGGAGCTGATCTACACCCGTCTGAAAGAGAACGGTTTTATTAAAAACCGCACCATTTCTCAGCTCTACGATCCGGAAAAAGGCATGTTCCTGCCGGACCGTTTTGTGAAAGGCACCTGCCCGAAATGTAAATCCCCGGATCAGTATGGCGATAACTGCGAAGTGTGCGGTGCAACCTACAGCCCGACCGAACTGATTGAGCCGAAATCCGTGGTATCCGGTGCCACGCCGGTGATGCGTGATTCCGAACACTTCTTCTTCGACCTGCCATCCTTCAGCGAAATGCTGCAGGCATGGACCCGCAGCGGCGCACTGCAGGAGCAGGTGGCGAACAAAATGCAGGAGTGGTTTGAGTCCGGCCTGCAGCAGTGGGATATCTCCCGCGATGCGCCGTATTTCGGCTTCGAAATCCCGAACGCACCGGGCAAATACTTCTACGTCTGGCTGGATGCGCCAATCGGCTACATGGGTTCCTTCAAGAACCTGTGCGATAAGCGCGGCGACACCACCAGCTTCGAGGAGTACTGGAAAAAAGATTCCGACGCCGAGCTGTACCACTTCATCGGCAAGGACATTGTTTACTTCCACAGCCTGTTCTGGCCAGCCATGCTGGAAGGCAGCGGCTTCCGCAAGCCGACCAACCTGTTCGTTCACGGCTATGTCACGGTGAATGGCGCGAAGATGTCCAAATCGCGCGGGACTTTCATTAAGGCCAGCACCTGGTTGAACCATTTTGACGCCGACAGCCTGCGCTACTACTACGCGGCGAAGCTCTCTTCCCGTATCGACGATATCGACCTGAACCTGGAAGATTTCGTTCAGCGCGTGAACGCCGACATCGTTAACAAGGTGGTCAACCTGGCCTCCCGTAACGCCGGTTTCATTGCCAAACGTTTTGACGGCGTGATGGCGGCTGAACTGGCGGATCCGGCGCTCTACAAAACCTTCACCGACGCGGCTACCGTGATTGGCGAAGCCTGGGAAAGCCGCGAGTTCGGTAAAGCAGTGCGTGAGATCATGGCCCTGGCCGATCTGGCTAACCGTTACGTTGACGAGCAGGCTCCGTGGGTAGTGGCAAAACAGGAAGGCCGCGATGCCGACCTGCAGGCAATCTGCTCTATGGGTATCAACCTGTTCCGCGTGCTGATGTCCTATCTGAAGCCTGTGCTGCCGCAGTTGGCCGCGCGTACCGAAGCGTTCCTGAACACCGAACTGAGCTGGGACAGCATTAACCAGCCGCTGCTCGGCCACAAGCTGAACGCGTTCAAAGCGCTGTACAACCGTATCGAGATGAAACAGGTTGAAGCCCTGGTTGAAGCGTCGAAAGAAGAGGTGAAAGCCGCAGCCGCGCCGGTTACCGGCCCGCTGGCAGACGATCCGATTCAGGAGACCATTACGTTTGATGATTTCGCCAAAGTTGATCTGCGCGTGGCGCTGATTGAAAACGCGGAATTTGTTGAAGGCTCCGACAAACTGCTGCGCCTGACCCTGGATCTGGGTGGCGAGAAGCGCAACGTCTTCTCCGGTATTCGTTCTGCTTATCCAGACCCGCAGGCGCTGATTGGTCGCCATACGGTGATGGTGGCGAACCTTGCCCCGCGCAAAATGCGCTTCGGCATCTCAGAAGGGATGGTGATGGCCGCAGGCCCTGGCGGGAAGGATATCTTCCTGTTAAGCCCGGATAGCGGTGCGCTGCCTGGTCATCAGGTGAAATAACAAAAAAGCCGGAGATACTCTCCGGCTTTTTTTTATACCTTTTACTACCCGCTGCTCTCCCCTCCCTGTGGAAGAGGATCGGGGCGAGACGTAAAGCCGCCCCCCCTGGCAATCATCACGGTTTCGGGTGGTGCACCCGATGCGTCAGCCCACGCAGGAAATTACGCAGAAACTGATCTCCGCACTCGCGGTAGTTTTTATGATCCGGCGCGCGCATCATGGCGGTGATCTCCGGCATCGACACGCGATATTTCTGCTCGGTCATGATCGCCAGAATATCGTCGGTCTTCAGCGAAAAAGCGATACGCAGCTTTTTCAGCACCGTGTTGTTGTTGACCCGACGCTCGAGCGCCAGCTCAGGCGCAGACTCATCTTTGCCGCGCTTGTCATAAATAAGACCGTTCAGGAAACCTGACAGGATGATGTCCGGGCAGCGAACAAAACCCTCTTCATCCTCTTTGGTCATCCAGGTGTCGAATCCGGCAGAGGTGGATTCCATATCGGCAAGCGCAAGAATGCGCACCATGTCGTTATTATTGGCTTTCAAGGTGTAGCGCAGGCTACGAAGAATATCATTACTGAGCATAGAGCCTTCGAGTGTCGATGATGCAATGGCGCGCAGTGTAGCAGTTTTACAACCCTATCGCCTCTTTCAAACTTTTCAGATAGCGACGGCTGACCGGCACCGTCTGCCCGGCCCGCAGCACCAGCTCCGCCTGGCCGTTCTCCTCCAGACGGATCTCTTTCAGGTGCGCCATGTTGACCAGGTACTGACGATGGCAGCGCAGCAGCGGCGTGCGGCTCTCCAGGGTGCGTAGCGTCAGCTCGGTAAAGCCCTCTTTGCCTTCACCGCTGGTGACAAACACCCCGCTCATCCGGCTGCTGACAAAGGCCACGTCATCCATCTGCAACAGATAGATGCGGCTGTGGCCGGTACAGGGGATAAATTTCAGCGGCTGCTGATGTTCCGCCAGCAGCGATACGTCCTGCACGTTGCGGTCATGGCGCAGGCGGTTGAGGGTCTTTTCCAGCCGCTGCTCTTCAATGGGTTTTAGCAGATAGTCGAACGCGTGCTCTTCAAAGGCTTTGACCGCGTACTCATCAAAGGCGGTGAGAAACACGATGTAGGGGCGATGTTCAGGATCGAGCATGCCCACCATCTCCAGGCCGCTGATGCGCGGCATCTGGATATCCAGAAATAGCACGTCGGGGCGCAGCTTGTGCACTGCCCCGATGGCCTCGATGGCATTCGCGCACTCGCCAACAATTTCAATATCACTCTGCTCCTGCAGCAAAAACCGCAGGTTTTCCCGTGCCAGAGGTTCATCATCGACAATCAGCACATTCAACATGCGTGTTCCTCCAGAGGCAATCTTAAGGTTATGCGGGTAAAGCAGTCCGGCTCGCAGACAACGGTGATGCCGCAATCCTCGCCAAAATGGGCGCGCAGGCGTTTATCCACCAGCCCCATCCCCAGGCCGCCGCCCTCGTTGGTCGCGGTATAGAGTCCGGCGTTGTCTTCGATATCCAGCACCAGATAGCGGTTAAAGCGGCTGGCGGTAATGGCGATTTCGCCGGTGCCCAGCAGCTGCGAGGTGCCGTGCTTAATCGCATTTTCCACAATCGGCTGTAAGGTGAAGGCCGGAAGCTGCTGCCAGGCCAGTTCCTCCGGCACCGAAAGCGACACCTGCAGGCGCGACTGAAAACGCGCCTGCTCAATTTGCAGATAGGCATTCACATGCTCAATCTCATCGGCAAGGGTGACGATTTCCGACGGCCGCTTCAGGTTTTTGCGAAAAAAGGTCGAGAGAAACTGCACCAGTTGCGTCGCCTGCTCGCTGTCACGGCGGATCACCGCCTTCAGGGTGTTCAGCGCGTTAAACAGAAAATGCGGGTTAACCTGCGCATGCAGGAGCTTGATCTCCGACTGGGTGAGCAGCGCCTTCTGCCGCTCGTACTGACCAGCAAGGATCTGCGCCGACAGCAGCTGGGCTATCCCCTCCCCCAGAGTGCGGTTGATGGAGCTGAACAAACGGTTTTTCGCTTCATACAGTTTGATGGTGCCCATCACCCGCTGATTTTCACCGCGCAGCGGGATCACCAGCGTCGAACCCAACTTGCACTGTGGATGCAGCGAGCAGCGGTACGGCACTTCGTTACCGTCGGCGTAGACGACCTCTCCGGTCTCAATCGCGCGCAGCGTATAGGCAGAGGAAATCGGTCTGCCGGGCTGGTGATGATCGTCCCCGGTGCCGGTAAAGGCCAACAGCTTTTCGCGATCGGTAATGGCGACGGCGCTGATATCCAGCTCCTGATGCAGCACCTGGGCCACCTTCATACTGTTCTCTTCGTTAAAGCCCTGACGCAGGATCCCCTCCGTCGAGGCCGCCACCTTCAGCGCGGTAGCGGAAAAGGCGGAGGTATACTTTTCAAACATGGCCCGCTTGTCGAGCAGGATACGCATAAACAGCGCAGCACCCAGGGTGTTGGTGACCATCATCGGCGCGGCAATGCTGCTGACCAGATGCAGGGCATCCTCGAACGGACGCGCAATCAGCAAAATGATCATCATCTGCACCAGCTCGGCCACCAGAGTTACCATGCCTGCGGTGAGCGGGCTGAAGACCTTATCCGGGCGACCGCGCCGCACCATCACGCTGTGGATCAGGCCGCCAAGCAACCCTTCAACGATGGTTGAGATCATACAGCTCAGCGCCGTCATCCCGCCCATTGAGTAGCGGTGCAGCCCCCCGGTCAGGCCTACCAGCCCGCCGACCACCGGGCCGCCGAGCAGCCCGCCCATCACCGCGCCAATCGCACGGGTGTTGGCAATGGAGTCTTCAATATGCAGGCCGAGATAGGTGCCAAGAATGCAGAAGATAGAGAAGGTGACGTAGCAGAGCAGCTTGTGCGGCAGGCGAACCGTGACCTGCATTAGGGGGATAAACAGGCGCGTTTTACTCATCAACCAGGCGATGACCAGAAACACACACATCTGCTGAAGCAGCAGCAACACCAGATTAAATTCGTACATGCCCACAAACCACACACAGTAAAACCGCGTAACATACACCGAAGCGCATTAACTTTCCTGGCAGCCTGAAGATAAAAATGTGTTTTCGTGTCAGGCATCACACCTTTAACCCAACATAGTCTTAAATTCACCTTCGCCGGGCAAAAAAAGAGGGATCCTTCCTGGTTCGGCATTCTGCGTCTACAGTTAATCTGGGTATGTGCAAGCCGGGGGAAAACATGGCGCTCTACACGATTGGGGAAGTGGCACTCCTGTGTGATATCAACCCTGTAACGTTACGCGCATGGCAACGACGTTACGGATTACTCAAACCACAGCGAACCGACGGCGGACACCGGCTGTTCACCGATGCGGATATCGACCGCATCCGGGAGATAAAAGGATGGATCGATAACGGCGTTCAGGTTGGCAAGGTCAAAACGCTACTCAGCCCGGAAGGCCAGGAGGAGCAGGATATCTGGCGCGAACAACAGGAGGTACTGCTGCGTTACCTGCAGTCCGGCCATCTGCATCGCCTGCGCGTATGGCTCAAGGATCGCGGCAGCGAATACCCTGCACAAACCTTAATTTCGCACCTGTTTGTCCCGTTACGCCGAAGGTTGCAGTCGCAGCAGCCTACGTTGCAGGCGCTGCTGAGCGCCCTCGACGGGGTGCTAATCAATTACATCTGCATTTGTCTGGCCACCGCGCGTAAGAAGAACAGCAAGGATGCGCTGGTTGTTGGCTGGAACGTGCAGGACACCACCCGACTGTGGCTGGAAGCGTGGATTGCCGCGCAGGAGGGCTGGCGCGTCGACGTGCTGGCCCACTCGCTGGTGCAGCTGCGCCCCGAACTGTTCGACGGGCAGACGCTGCTGGTCTGGTGCGGCGAATCCCCGACCGCAGCGCAGAAGCAGCAGCTTACCCAGTGGCAGGCGCATGGTTACCCCGTGTTCCCGCTGAAAGGCAATTAATGGTTCATTAACAGCCATGCTTCACCGTATAATCGCTCTGTTAACATCAGGAGCACATTATGAAGGCAACCAAAGTCGCGGTTATCACCCTGTTCTTACTCATGGCCATCAGCGGTATTGGCGGCGTGATGCTGGCAGGGTATTCATTTATTGTCCGTGGCGGTGTCGGCTGAGGCGCTTAGCCAGGCGCTCAAAGGTGCGATCCACCACAATCGCCGCCAGCGCCACCAGTAACGCCCCCTGGATAATATAGGCCGTATTAAACCCGCTTAAGCCGATGATGATCGGCGTCCCCAGCGTATTTGCCCCTACCGTAGAGGCAATAGCCGCGGTACCGATATTAATAATCACCGACGTGCGGATCCCGGCCAGCATGACCGGCGCAGCAAGCGGCAACTCAACGTTGCGCAGACGCTGCCAGCCGCTCATGCCCATCCCTTCTGCCACACTGATGGCCGCTGCGGGCACGGACGCCAGCCCCGCCAGCGTTGCCTGCAAAATCGGCAGTACCCCATAGAGGATCAGCGCGATAATCGCGGGTTGTTGCCCAAATCCCATCACCGGCACCGCAATCGCCAGCACCGCCACCGGCGGAAAGGTCTGCCCGACCGCGGCGATGGTCTCGACCAGCGGGCGAAACTCACGCCCCGCCGGGCGCGTAACGGCGATCCCGGCCCCGGCCCCCAGCACAATCGCCACCAGGCTTGAGATCCCTACCAGCCAGAAGTGGGCCAGCGTCAGGCTAACGAAACTTTCCTGCTGATAGACCGGGCGCGGCAGCTCTGGGAACAACGCGCTGAACAGCGGCGCGCTGTAAGGCATCGCCATCAGCAGCGCCACAAAAAGCAACACCAGCCACAGGAGCGGCTCACGTAACCACGTCATTTACCGCCTCCGGGGTGAGCAGGTCGCGAAACCAGAGCGTACCGCACGGCCTGTCCTGGTCGTCCACCACCGGCAGGCGTTCACTGCCGCTGCTGACAAACGCCGAGAGCGCATCCCGCAGGCTCATGGAGGCGCGCAGCGGGCTGGCCTCGCCCGGCGTAATGTCCCGGCGCATCGACTCGCCCACCGTGCGCAGCGACAGCAGACGTACGCCCAGCTCGCTGCGGCCAAAAAACTCCCGCACGAACCCATTCGCGGGCTTAGTCAGCAGCGTCAGCGGCGTTCCTTGCTGCACGACTCTGCCGTTATCCATCAAGACCAGATGGTCGGCCAGCCGAAGTGCCTCGTCGATGTCGTGAGTGACCAGAATAATGGTGCGGCCGAGGATGCGGTGGATACGGGTCATCTCCGCTTGCAGAGCGCTACGGGTCACCGGGTCGAGGGCGCCAAAAGGTTCATCCATCAGCAATACCTCAGGGTTGGCCGCCAGCGCGCGCGCCACGCCCACCCGCTGCTGCTGCCCGCCGGAAAGTTGATGCGGGTAGCGCTCGCGCAGTACCGGCTCCAGCCCCAGCAGCGCCATCAGCTCATCCACCCGATCGTTAATTTTTTGCCGGGACCATTTTTGCAGCTGCGGCACAGTGGCGATGTTGCGGGCCACCGTCCAGTGCGGGAACAGGCCAATGGACTGGATGGCATAGCCCATCCGCCGCCGCAGCTCCAGCACCGGCAGGCTGCGGATCTCCTCTCCGGCAAAGCGGATCAGGCCGCTGTCGTGTTCTACCAGCCGGTTGATCATCTTCAGAGTGGTCGATTTGCCCGACCCCGAGGTGCCAATCAGCACCGAAAAAGCCCCTTCGGCAAAGGTCAGGTTCAGATCGCTGACCGCTGGCTCCCCGGCAAACGTTTTATTTACATCATGAAATTCAATCATCGGTTCTCCTTCGCAGCAGGGCGATCCACAGGGCAAAGAGCGCATCCACCACCACTGCCAGCGCGATCGTCGGGATCACGCCCAGCAGTACCAGATCCAGCGCGCTGCTCAGCAGCCCCTGGAACACCAGCGCCCCGAATCCGCCGGCACCAATTAACGCCGCAATTACCGCCATTCCCACCGTCTGTACTGCCACCACCCGCAGGCCGCGCAACAGTACCGGCAGCGCCAGAGGGAGCTGGATCTGCCAGAAGCGCTGGCGGGTATTCATGCCCATGGCGTCGGCGCTCTCCAGCACCTCGGCAGGGACCTGGCTTAGCCCCGCCAGCACGCCGCGCGCCAGGGGCAGCAGCGCATACAGCACCAGCGCGATAAGCGCGGGAGTCATACCGGTTCCGGCAATTCCCAGCGACGACAGCCACGGCCAGGCGCGGGTCAGCCCGGCCAGCGGGGCAATCAGCAGGCCGAACAGCGCCACGGAGGGCACGGTCTGAATCACGCTCAGGACGGCAAACACGGGCCCCTGATACGTCGGGCGGCGATAACAGAGGATCCCCAGCGGGACGCCGATCAGCAGCGCCGGCAACAGGGTGCCCAGCAGTAAGGTCAGATGCTGCGCGAGGGCGGCGTTAAAGGTATCTTCGCGGTTGGTATACTCTTTCAGCAGGGACAGCGAGTGGAGTTCACCGCTGAATAACAGCAGCAGCGGCAGGATCCAGATTTGCGCCTGCAGCAGCCAGCGCCAGAGCGGCTGCGCGCTGAGCCGCCGAATGGCATCGCTGCAGGCCAACAGGCAGAGCGCCAGCCACAGCCACAGGCCGCTCCCGACCGCGGTACGCGCCAGCGGGCTTTCGCTGGTGGCGAGGTGAGAAGCCGCCAGCCCGGCGCTCCAGACCAGCGCGGCAAACAGCAGCTCGCACACCACCAGGGTCGTCGCTAACGCCCATCGTCCGCGGGCGAGGGTCAACGCCAGCAGCAGGCCCAGCGGTAACAGCAGTAACGCAGGGGAAAATGACCACACCTGCCAGAGGGCACGCCCCTCCCCGGACACCAGCCGGTTAGGGGCGAAATTGACAAAAGGTAACGCGGCTGCGGCCAGGGCTATAACAGCCAACAGCAGCAGGACGCGGTTATGACATCGTATCGGCACCGAACTGTCCTGGGGCTACTTCACCAGCCCTTTCTGCTTCAGATAATCTGCCGCCACTTTTTTGGCATCCAGCCCTTCCACTGCAATGCTGGCGTTCAGCTGTTGCAGGGTTTTCTCATCCAGCGTTTCAAAGACCGGCTTCAGCCAGGTGTCCAGCTCCGGGTAGGCCTTCAGCACCGCTTCGCGTACGACCGGCGTTGGAGCATAAATAGGCTGAACGCCTTTCGGATCGGTAAGGGTTTGCAGACCCAGCGCCGCCACCGGGCCGTCAGTGCCGTAGGCCATCGCCGCGTTCACGCCCGAGGTTTGCTGGGCCGCCGCTTTGATGGTCACGGCGGTATCACCGCCTGCCAGCGACAGGAGCTGGCTCTGATCGAGCTTGAACTCATAGGCTTTTTCAAACGCTGGCAGGGCATCCGGGCGCTCGATAAATTCTGCCGAGGCGGCGAGTTTGAAATCGCCCTTCTTTTTCAGGTAGCGGCTGAGATCCTCAAGCGAGGTGAGCTTGCCTTTCTCCGCCAGGTCCTTGCGTACCGCGATGGTCCAGGTGTTGTTGGCCGGGGCCGGGGTAAGCCACATCAGCTTGTTCTGTTCGGCATCGAGCTTTTTCACTTTCTCATACCCGGCCTTAGCGTTTTTCCACGCCGGGTCGTTTTCATCTTTGAAGAAAAAGGCGCCGTTGCCGGTGTATTCCGGGTAGATATCCAGCTCACCGGAGGTGATCGCGCCGCGCACCACCGGGGTGGTGCCCAGCTGCACTTTATTGACGGTTTTTACGCCGTGGCTCTCCAGCACCTGCAGGATGATGTTGCCGAGCAGCGCGCCTTCCGTATCAATTTTTGACCCGACTTTTACCGGCTCTGCTGCCTGTAAAGGCAGGCTCAACGCCGCCAGTAATGCCGTTGAGCCAATAATCCCCTTTAAGATAGTCATTCCACTTTCCTCATGTTTTTGCCGCCGTTTTCAGTGGCTTGTGAGAAAAGCGTAGTCGATAAGCGCCGTTTTATCCCTGGTCCGGCAGTTTTAACGTAACAGTGAGCACGCAGGCGGCGAAACAGCGAACAGCGAGCGCTCCCGGATGACAAAGCAGACGAACAACAGCCCGACCATGAACGAGACGATAATGGCAGTAAGACCGCAGCGGTCGGGCTCGAAATCGCCTGACTCGCGCGACATATTGCTCGCTGTCAGCGGTTAAGGGAGAGGCATGACACGCGGTTTTATCGCCCGGTTTGCGCGCGCTTTTTGCGGAGGTTGAGCGAAGGATGAACCCGAGTGCGGTGTCAGAAAGCGCTTTTGATGAAGTGCATGTTTTGCGGCGGTAGCCAGAACTGAACTGTGAAAACCTTCACAATCTATTGCGAAAAGAGGGAGCCAAAAACGAGGATTAACCGGCTTACAGGATGAAGGGAGGAAAATTTTGGGGCCTCTCGCCAATGATGTGAGGCGGCCCCGCCTGGGTATTGCCGGATGGCAAGGTTTACAGCAGCTCGAACTCGCCCTTGTTAACCCGGGCAGAATCGACGCCGATAAAGACGTTGTATTTGCCTGGCTCGGCGTCGTATTTCATCTGCTGATTCCAGAACTTGAGCGCATCCACGTCAATCGGGAAGCTGACGGTTTTGGTTTCGCCCGGTTTCAGGTGCACCTTTTCGAAGCCACGCAGCTGTTTCACCGGACGGCTCATGGAGGCGGTAACATCCTGGACGTACATCTGGATCACCGTATCCCCTTCGCGTTTGCCGCTGTTGGTCACGTCGACGCTGGCAGTGACGTTACCGTCCGCTTTCATGGTCGGAGCCGACATTTTCACCTCAGAAACGGTGAAGGTGGTGTAGCTCAGGCCGTAGCCAAACGGATAGAGCGGGCCGTTAGCTTCGTCGAAATAGCGCGAGGTGTACTTGTTCGGTTTATCCGCGTTGTACGGACGGCCGGTATTCAGGTGGCTGTAGTACACCGGGATCTGGCCGACGGAACGCGGGAAGGACATCGGCAGTTTGCCCGACGGGTTGTAATCGCCAAACAGCACGTCGGCAATGGCGTTACCGCCCTCGGTACCGGCAAACCAGGTTTCCAGAATCGCGTCAGCCTGCTGGTTCTCATCAACCAGCGCCAGCGGGCGACCGTTCATCAGCACCAGCACCAGCGGTTTACCGGTGGCTTTCAGCGCGGCAATCAGCGCCTTCTGGCTCTGAGGAAGGGTGATATCGGTGCGGCTTGAGGCTTCATGCGCCATACCCTGGGCTTCACCGACCACGGCCACCACCACGTCGGACTGCTTCGCGGCGTTAACGGCCTCGTCGATCATCTCCTGCGCCGGACGCGGATCGACCTTCACCGCCTCTTCATACTGGTTGAGGAAGGTAACGATGTCGTTATCGCCGGTGACGTTGGCACCTTTGGCGTAAATTACCTTGCCCTTGTCGCCCAGCGCATCTTTAATGCCGGTCAGCACGGTCACTGACTGATCGGCCACGCCCGCCGCAGACCAGCTGCCCATCACGTCGCGCTTGCTGTCAGCCAGCGGCCCTACTACTGCCACGGTGCCGGATTTCGCCAGCGGCAGCGTTTCCAGACGGTTTTTCAGCAGCACCAGGCTTTCGCGCGCTACGTCGCGCGCTTCCTTACGATGTAAACGGCTTTCGGCGTTGGTGTCTGACGGGTCGGACTCTTTTGGCCCCAGATGGCTGTACGGATCGTTGAACAGCCCCATGTCATATTTCACGTTAAGCACGTGGCGCGTGGCGTCGTCCAGCTCTGCCATGGTGACTTTGCCGCTTTTCACCAGACCCGGCAGGTATTTGCTGTAGTACTCGTCGCTCATGCTCATGTTGATGCCGGACTTCAGTGCCACCCGCACCGCATCTTCAGGATCGGCCGCGGTGCCATGCTTAATCAGCTCCTTGATCGCCCCGTGATCGGACACGGTGATGCCTTTAAAGCCCCACTGGTCGCGCAGGACATCTTTCAGCAGCCAGCTGTCGGACGTGGCTGGCGTGCCGTTCAGCGAGTTGAGGGCCACCATCACCGCGCCGCTCCCGGCATCGAGACCGGCTTTGTACGGCGGCATATAGTCGTTAAACAGACGCTGAGGACTCATGTCGACGGTGTTGTACTCTTTCCCGCCCTCCACTGCGCCATAGGCGGCGAAGTGCTTGACGCTGGTCATCACCGAGTAGCGATCCGCCGGGCTTTTACCCTGCATCGCTTCCACCATGGTTTTACCCATTATGGAGGTTAAATAGGTATCTTCCCCAAAGCCTTCCGAGCCGCGGCCCCAGCGTGGATCGCGGGAGACGTCAACCATCGGTGCCCAGGTCATGTTCAGACCGTCGTCTGCGGCTTCATAGGCTGAAACGCGGCCGACGGTTTTCACCGCCTCAAGGTTAAAGGAGGAGGCCAGGCCGAGACTGATGGGGAAGACGGTACGCTGGCCGTGAACCACGTCATAGGCGAAGAATAACGGGATTTTCAGGTGGCTGAGTTCCATCACCTGATCCTGCATCGCGCGGATATCCTGGCGGGTAACGGTGTTAAAAATTGCCCCAACCTGCCCGTTTTTGATCATTTCGCGAATGGCTTCTTTCGGATTATCCGGCCCGACGCTAATCAGACGCAGCTGGCCGATTTTCTCATCAACCGACATCTTTGTGAGCAGATCGGTGACAAAAGCGTCGCGGGCTTCCGGCGTCAGCGGATGATTACCAAACAGGTCATCAGCCAGCGCGGGCTGTAGCGCCAGACTTACTGCCACACCTACAGAACAGAGCCATTTCATCTCGTTTACTCTCTCATCAATAACCGCCGGATAGTCGCGGCCAGACCGTACGAAAAGCGCAGTGTGCCATAAACCCTGTGAACCTTGCAGGGTTTATTCTCTGATTTTTCTGGTGAATACTGGTTCGCTTAAACATTAATCGCGCTATGATTTTGGACGACGTATTCGACTGACCACAAGGGGTGGATGATGTCTTTTGAACAACCGCACGATAACACCGACTTTATTAATGAACTGACGCGACTGGTGGGGTCAGCCCACCTGCTGACCGACGCCGCGAAAACCGCGCGCTACCGCAAGGGTTTTCGCTCCGGTCAAGGGGACGCGCTGGCGGTGGTTTTCCCGGGCACGCTGCTGGAACTGTGGCGGGTGCTCAGCGCCTGCGTGGCGGCAGACAAAATTATTCTGATGCAGGCGGCCAATACCGGCCTGACCGAAGGCTCCACGCCGAACGGCAACGATTACGACCGCGAGATTGTGATTATCAGCACCCTGCGCCTCGACAAGTTGCATCTGCTGGATAAAGGCGAGCAGGTGCTGGCCTATCCGGGGACCACGCTCTACTCCCTGGAAAAAGCGCTGAAGCCGCTGGGCCGGGAGCCGCACTCGGTGATTGGCTCATCCTGTATTGGCGCGTCGGTGATTGGCGGGATCTGCAATAACTCCGGTGGCTCGCTGGTGCAGCGCGGCCCGGCCTACACCGAAATGTCGCTGTTTGCGCGTATCGACGAGCAGGGCAAACTGACCCTGGTGAACCACCTGGGCATCGATCTGGGCGTCACGCCGGAGCAGATCCTCAGCAAGCTGGATGACGATCGCGTTAAGGACAGCGATGTGCTGCATGACGGGCGTCACGCCCACGATCATGACTACATCACCCGGGTGCGCGAAATCGATGCCGATACCCCCGCCCGCTATAACGCTGACCCGGATCGCCTGTTTGAGTCCTCCGGCTGTGCGGGCAAGCTGGCGGTCTTTGCCGTGCGGCTGGATACCTTCCCGGCCGAGAAGCGGCAGCAGGTGTTTTACATTGGCACCAACCAGCCGGAAGTGCTGACCACCATTCGTCGTCATATTCTCGGGGAGTTCACCCACCTGCCAGTCGCCGGGGAGTATATGCACCGGGATATTTACGACATTGCCGAACGCTACGGTAAAGATACCTTCCTGATGATCGACAAGCTCGGCACCGACAAGATGCCCTTCTTCTTCACCATGAAGGGGCGCACCGATGCGATGCTGGAGAAGGTGTCGCTGTTTAAGCCCCACTTTACCGACCGCTTTATGCAAAAGATTGGCAACGCCTTCCCGGCGCACCTGCCGCCGCGGATGAAAAGCTGGCGAGATAAGTACGAGCATCACCTGCTGTTGAAGATGGCAGGCGATGGGATTGCCGAAGCACAAAGCTGGCTGGCCGAGTTCTTTAAAACCGCCGAAGGCGACTTCTTCGCTTGTACGCCTGAAGAGGGCAGCAAAGCCTTTTTACACCGGTTTGCCGCCGCCGGGGCCGCGATCCGCTACCAGGCCGTACATGCCGACGAAGTGGAAGATATTCTGGCGCTGGATATTGCCCTGCGCCGCAACGATACCGACTGGTTTGAGACGCTGCCGCCGGAGATCGACAGCCAGCTGGTGCATAAGCTCTATTACGGTCACTTTATGTGCTATGTCTTCCATCAGGATTACATCGTCAAAAAAGGGGTCGATGCCCATGCCCTGAAGGCACAGATGCTGGAGTTACTGCGGGCGCGCGGGGCGCAATATCCCGCGGAACACAATGTGGGTCACATTTACGAAGCGCCGGCCGCATTAAAGCAGTTTTATCGCGAAAACGACCCGACAAATAGCATGAACCCGGGCATTGGAAAAACAACCAAGCATAAAAACTGGAAGGAACAGCCTGAAGCAGCGGGTCATAGCCCGCAACCCACTGATCAAACCAGTTAGCCCACTGGACCTGCTGTTAAGCCCTCAGGAATCGTACTAGAGTAACCCCGGGTCGCCAGAGAAAACTTTCTCTGGCTTTTTTGCGAGGAGCGGACAGCTATGTCGGCTATTGAAACTTTTTCCGAAACTGATGTTCAGGTTCGCGATGCCGAGGCGGAGGACGCGCATGCCATTGCCGCCATCTACGCCTGGCATGTCCTTCACGGGCGCGCGTCCTTTGAAGAGGTTCCCCCTACCGTAGACGAAATGCGCCAGCGTATAAATACGGTGACCAGCCAGGGATTGCCCTGGCTGGTGGCGCTCTATCGGGGAATTGTGGTGGGCTTCTGTTACGCCACGCACTATCGAGCGCGCACCGGATACCGTTACACCATTGAAGAGTCGATTTACGTCGAGGCCAGCACGCCCGGACGCGGCTTTGGCAGCGCGCTGTTAAGCGCCCTGATTGCCCGTAGCGAAGAGGGACCGTGGCGACAGATGATCGCTATCGTCGGAGATGGACCAAACAATGCCGGTTCGTTACGCCTGCACAAAAAACACGGATTCGAAGTGGCGGGACAGCTCAGAAGTGTGGGTTATAAAAAAGGCGACTGGCGCGATACGCTAATTTTGCAACGTCCCTCAACGAGGGGGACTGGACGCTGCCGGAGTAATACACATTATTCCCGGCCTACAAACCGTAGGCCGGTATCACGTCACCCGGCGATGACAAACGACTCAATCGTTTTGTGCCGTCGCCATCTGCGCCGCTTTCTGCTTTTTATAACTCAGCGCCGCAGCCGGTACTGGCTGCACCTTCCCGGTTTCAATCCAGGTACGCAGGCGGCTGGCGTCGGCAAAGTGGGTATATTTGCCAAAGGCGTCCATGACCACCAGCGCCACCGGCTTGCCATTAAAGACCGTACGCATGACCAGACAGTGGCCCGCGGCGTTAGTAAAGCCGGTTTTAGTCAGCTGGATATTCCAGTTATCGCGGTAGACCAAATGGTTGGTGTTACGAAACGGCAGGGTATAGGCCGGGTTCGAGAAGGTCGCCATCTCTTCGCGAGTGGTGCTGAGCTGGCCAAGCAGTGGGTACTGCTTAGTGGCAATCAGCAGTCTCGTCAGATCCTGTGCCGTCGAGACATTATGAATCGACAGACCGGTCGGCTCCACAAAGTGCGTCTGAACCATCCCCAGTGCCTTCGCTTTCGCGTTCATCGCCCGGATAAACGCATCATAGCCACCCGGATAGTGGTGCGCGAGGCTTGCCGCGGCGCGGTTTTCCGAGGACATCAGCGCCAGCAGCAGCATGTTTTTACGGCTGATTTCGCTGTTCAGGCGTACGCGGGAGTAGATCCCTTTCATCTCTGGCGTGTGGCTGATATCGACGCGCAGTTTTTCATCCAGCGGCAGTCGTGCATCCAGCACCACCATCGCGGTCATTAATTTGGTAATCGAAGCGATCGGGCGCACCAGATTGGGGTGGCTGGAATAGATCACTTTGTTGGTATTCAAATCGACGATCATGGCGCTACCGGAGGCAATCTCCGGCTGGGTGGCAGTAGCCACAGCGGCAGGTTTAGCGATCGCCGTGGTCGCCACTGGCACAGTCAGCAACAGTGCCAGACTCAGTAAAGAAACGCGGAATTTCAGCATGGTGAGATTTCTGATAATTATTCATGCACGTAATAACGTACACCGCCCGGGTCATAGCGCGAACGCGGGCTGGCTAAGGCATCATAGCCGTCCAGATGCCTTGCTGCCAGCAGTTAATCGTGAACAGATGCTGCATTGCTGGCAATTACACCAGCAATGCAGGAGCCTCAGAAGAGACGATAACCATAGCCCCAAAGAATAACTGTCAGCGCCAGCAGCACTTCCAGCAACAGGACGCCAATGGCGAGCGTTGAACCAGAGAAGCTACGGCCCTCTTCTTTGTTGATATTCAGGAAGGTAGGAATACCGATATAGAGCAGATATCCGGTGTAAAACAGCGCCAGCGTCCCCACCAGGGCGCACAGCCAGACTAAAGGATAGAGCGCCACAATCCCGCTCAGAAACAGCGGCGTTGCCACGTACCCGGCAAACACCATACAGTGCGTCAGCGAAGGGCGCTGCGGATAATTACGCGCCATCCAGTAAATCACTCGCCCCATCACTGCGACACCCGCCAGCATCAGGGCATAAAACACCACCGCCAGCGCCAGGCCGGTGGTCCAGGAGAGTTTTACAATGTTGCCGTCGTCAAAATCCCAGCCAATTTGCGTGGTGCCAATAAAGGCGCAAATGACCGGCACCGCGGCCATCAGCAGCACATGGTGGGTGTAGTGATGACTGACCGTTTCGTTTTCGCTTCTTATGACGTGCATTTCACGATCGGGATGGGAAAAGAGTCCCCAGACATGGTTCATAACGCCCCCTTGTTGTCGGCCCGCTAGCGATAACTCAAGTATAACGCAGGCCTGAGATTATTTTTTGTACAGCGCAATAATGCAGCAAATTGCGGGGCGTTCTGATATGTTAATGCCTACTAAACAGGTAGTTACAAAAAGGCCTCTTTCATGCCGGAATTCATCTTTTTTAAAAAAGGAAATACCCTCTCGGCCCTTGAGAAGTCCAACGTGCAGGGAGCCAGGTTGTTGCTTGAGCAGGGTTATGAAAAACAGTTTGAAGAAATTATGGCCTCTGACAGCCAGCATGCCCTGGCGCGTCTGGCCGATATCAAAAAAGAAGAGGCCCTGACGGAACATGCCTTTATGACCTGGCCCGCTTTTGCCGCGGCGATGGCCATCATTATGATGGTTGTGGGGTATCTGTTCAGCAACTAGCGTTTCCTGCGCTACGCTTATCGTATGGATATTAATACTCTCATTGCACAGTATGGCTATGCCGCGTTGGTTGTGGGCAGCATAGCGGAAGGCGAAACCATCACCCTGCTGGGTGGCGTGGCGGCGCATCAGGGATTGTTACGTTTCCCGCTGGTCGTGGCGGCAGTCGCGCTGGGCGGGATGATCGGTGACCAGCTGCTCTATTTAGTCGGGGTGCGGTTTGGTCCGGCGATCCTGCGCCGTTTTTCCCGGCACCAGAAAAAAATCGACCGCGCACAGCGGCTGATCCAGCGCCATCCCTACCTGTTCGTCATCGGCACCCGCTTTATGTACGGATTTCGCATCATCGGGCCGTTGTTAATCGGCGCCAGCCGTCTGCCGCCCAAAATTTTCCTGCCGCTGAATATTGTGGGGGCTATCGTCTGGGCGCTGATCTTCACCACCTTAGGCTACGTCGGTGGCGAAGTGCTGGAGCCGTGGCTGCACTCGGTAAACCAGCACCTGCGCCACTGGTTCTGGCTGATCCTGGTGCTGGTGCTGGTCGTCGCGGTACGCTGGTGGCTGAAACGCCGGGACCGCAGCTGATTTACTCTGCCGGTTTAAACTGCGGATTGCCCAGCATAAAGCCACCATCGACGATAAACGACTGTCCGGTGGCGTAGCTGGCATCCGTATCACACAGCCAGGCCACGAGGCTTGCGATCTCTTTCGTATGCCCCGGCCGTGCCAGCGGGATATTCGGCATAGAACCCGGCTTCACTTCGCTGTCGTCCATATCGTTCATCGGCGTGGCGATGGCCCCGGGCGCGACGGCATTGACCAGAATATTGTGCTGCACCAGCTCCATCGCCATCGACTTGGTCAGGCCACCGAGGGCATGTTTGGCCGAGGTATAGGCGCTGGCTTCCGGCAGCGGGGTATGCTCATGCACCGAGGTGATATTGACGATACGCCCGCCCTCCCCCTGCTTCACCATCTGCCGGGCGGCAATCTGCGAGCAGAGAAACGCGCCATCCACATCGACCTTAAAAATGGACCGCCACTGGTCATATTCCATGTCGAGAAACGCGGCTTTGGTCATCGCCCCGGCGTTGTTAACCAGCACGTCGATGCGGCCAAAGCGGGAAATCAGCGTCTCGATCGCCTTTGCGCCGTCCGGTAGCTGGCTGAGATCCAGATGAATGGCCTCTGCCCGTTGCCCGCGCGCCTCAATTTCACGACAGGTTTTCAATGCCCCTTCTTCATCCGAGTGCCAGGTGACGCCAATATCAAATCCACGCTCCGCCAGCATCAGCGCCGTGGTTTTGCCGATCCCGGAATCCGATGCCGTCACAATAGCCACACGATTGTTTGAACCCATACTCACCTCCGAAAAAGAATACAAAGAGATAAGTATAGATACTTCTCACTTTCTACCCATGCTGATAGCCGCCGCCCAGTGCGGAGGTAAGCTGGAGAGTGGCATCGATGTACTGCCCCTGTAGCGTCAGCCCGGCGAGTTGTTCCTTGAGGGCGGGTAGTCTGGCTTCGCTGACGCGTGAACCGGCGACAATCCCCGCCCTGTAGCGCGCCTGCGCCAGGGCCACCACCCGCTCGGCATCGGCTTCAATTTTCTGTTGATGCTGATTTTTTGCCATTAAAGTTTCGACTTCGCTTGCGGTACGGGCCACCTGATTCACCGCTTCCACCACCGCCTTGTTGTAATTCGCTACCGACAGGTTGCTTTGCGCCTGGGCGATATCGAGGTTTGCATTCAGGCGTCCACTGTCAAAAATCGGCAGGGTCAGACCGGCGGTAACCCCCATCTGCTGCGCCGAGGAGCGGAACAGATCGCTTAAGTGCAGCGCATCCTGTTGCAGGAACGCCATCAGGTTGATATCGGGATAAAACGCGGCTTTTGCGGCATCCACGTCCCGTAGGGAAGCTTCGATATACCAGTGGGCCTCCTGCAGATCGGGGCGTCGGGCCAGCAGTGAGTAGCCCAGCGAGGAAGGCAATTTTGTCTCGACGGTGGGTAAGGCGTGCGGAGTGAGGGTTATCGACGCGGTGTTGGTCAGGGCCTGCAGACGCGCCTCAATGGCTTTCATGTTGCCGTTTACTTCCGCCAGCCGCTCTTCGGTTTTACTGGCATTGATGTCGGTTTCCACCCCTTCCACGGATGAGGTAATCCCCTGCTGATACAGCTCCCGGTCGGTACTGATGATATTTTGCTGCTCCTGTTTGATGGCAGTTAGCAGCTGCCCGGTCGCAGCCTGGGTCTGCCACTCCCAGTAGAGGCGCGCCACGCTGGTAGCAAGCAGCTGGCGGGTCTGTTGCAGCTCTGCCCGTTGTGCGTTGACTTTCCCGATGCGGGCCTCCACCTGGGCGCGGTTTTTGCCCCACAGATCCAGATCCCAGCCAGCGGTTAAACCCAGGGTGCCGTTAGTGTACCAGGGGCCGGTGGTGCCAGCCGCAGGGTCGGTGATCGCGAAAGGCCCCATCAGCCCCTCTGCTGACATTTTTTGCCGTTCGACATCGGCAGAAAAATCAACGTCCGGCCCTTCTGCGGCCATCGCCATTTTGGCCTGGGCTTCGGCAAGGGCAATGCGCTGACGGGCAATTTGCATATCTGGCGCGTCGGTCTGCGCTTTGACAATCAGGGCAGTGAGCTGCGGATCGTGGAATTCTTCCCACCACGTATTTTTTGGCCATTGACCGGCGGCCAGCCTGGAGGCAATTGTCGCGGCGGGGACCTGCTGTTTAAGCGATGCAGTCGTATCGTGGTGAGGGGCACAGGCAACAAGTAACAAGGAGAGAGGCAGGCAGAAGCCGTAAAAACGTGAACGTTTCATCAGGTTATTCACATAAAAAAAGAAGGCTGCAACATACGCTCACAGCGCTTCGTTTTTTTAGGAATCGGTGGCAATCCACACTTTGTCATACCTGGATATATTCAGAAAAAACACCCGGCGCGCTGCCGGGTGCTCTGGCGATCCTTAGCCTTTCAGCGAAGCGCCGTGGGTCGCAATCACTTCCTGATACCAGTAAAAACTCTTCTTGCGGCTGCGCGCCAGCGTGCCTGCCCCGCTGTCGTCACGATCGACGTAGATAAAACCGTAGCGTTTGGAAAGCTCCGCTCTGGAGGCGCTCACCAGATCGATCGGCCCCCAGCTGGTGTAGCCCATCACCTCTACGCCGTCCTCAATCGCCTCGCGCACCTGCACCAGATGGTCGTTGAGGTAGCTGATACGGTAATCGTCCTGCACCATGCCGTCAGCGTCCGGCTTGTCCTTCGCGCCCAGACCGTTCTCAACAATGAACAGCGGCTTCTGATAGCGATCCCAAAGCACGTTCAGTAAGGTGCGCAGGCCAACCGGGTCGATCTGCCAGCCCCACTCCGAGCTGGCCAGATGCGGGTTCGGCACCATGCTCAGGATGTTGCCGCGCGCCTGCTGGTTCAGCTCGTCATCGGTGGTGACACAGCCGGTCATGTAGTAGCTGAAGGAGATAAAGTCGATAGTCGATTTCAGCGCCTCGCGATCGGCCTCGGTGATCTCAAGGGTAATGCCGTTATCGCGGAAGAAGCGCAGCATATAGCCCGGGTACGCCCCGCGGCACTGCACATCCCCGAAGAACTGCCAGGCGCGGTTCTCCTGCAAGGCTTCCAGCACGTCGTCTGGCTTGCAGGTCAGCGGATAGACCAGGCCGCCCAGCAGCATGTTGCCGATTTTCGCGTCCGGGATAATCTCGTGGCAGGCTTTTACCGCCAGCGCGCTCGCCACCAGCTGATGGTGGATCGCCTGATAAACCTCCGCCTTGCTGCTGGTCTCCGGCAGACCGACACCGGTCATCGGCGCGTGCAAGGACATGTTGATCTCGTTAAAGGTGAGCCACAGCTTGACCTTATGCTGATAGCGGGTGAAGACGGTGCGGGCATAGTGTTCGAAGAAACCGATCACCTGACGGTTGCCCCAGCCGCCGTACTGTTTCACCAGCCCCCACGGCATCTCGTAATGTGAGAGCGTCACCAGCGGGGTGATGTTATGCGCCGCCAGCTCGTCAAACAGCTTGTCGTAAAAGGCCAGTCCGGCCTCGTTCGGCTGCTGCTCATCGCCGTTCGGGAAGATACGTGTCCAGGCAATGGAGACGCGCAGGCAGTTGAAGCCCATTTCGGCGAACAGTTTGATATCTTCCGGGTAGCGGTGATAGAAATCGATCGCCACGTCTTTAATGCCGCTGTCGCCAGCCACCCGCTCCACGACCGGGCCAAACACCCCCTGCGGCTGGACGTCAGAGGTGGACAACCCTTTGCCATCCTCCAGGTAAGCCCCTTCGACCTGATTCGCGGCAACCGCGCCGCCCCATAAAAAATCATTCGGGAAAGTTTTCATTCGGTTCTCCTGTTACTGATGGCTGACGCAAAGTAACGGTGCGCCGGCCTGGACGGCGGTTGCCGCCACGGTCGCGACATCACGGTAGTCGTCACTGTTGCTGATAATAATCGGGGTCGCCAGATCGTATCCGGCATCAAGAATGGCCTGACGGTCGAACTCCAGCAGCAGATCGCCCGGCTGTATTTTGTCCCCCACCTTCACGTGGGCGGTAAACGGCTTGCCGTCGAGCTTCACGGTGTCGATTCCGACGTGGATCAGCACTTCGATGCCGCTGTCGCTCAGCAGGCCGATGGCATGTTTGGTGGCAAATAGCGAGGCGACTTCCCCGGCGAAGGGGGCAATCACTTTGTTATCGGCAGGCACGATAGCCGCGCCCTGACCAAGCAGGCCGCTGGCAAAGGTGGCGTCCGGCACCTGGTCCAGCGCCAGCACCGTGCCACGCATCGGTGACAGAACAGTGTTTTCATCGAGAGTAACGGCCACCGGTGCCGTTTCTGTCTCACGACCCGGCATCCCGGCCATCATCGTCAGGACACAACTCAGCACCAGCGCCACCAGCATGCCTGCAATCCCGCCCCACAGCGTGGCATCCACCCCACCCGGCGGGATCATCTGCGCGATGGTGAAGATGTTGCCGAAGCCAAATGAGTAAACATGGGTGTCGAAGAAACCGACAATCGCGCCGCCCACCGCCCCGGCCACGCAGCCAAAGATAAAGGGACGACGTAAAGGCAGGTTCACGCCATACACCGCCGGTTCGGTGACGCCAAAGATCCCGGCCGTCACTGAAGAACCCGCCAGCATCTTCTGCCGTGCATCGCGGCTGCGCAGGAAGACGCCTAACGCCGCCCCCACCTGGCCATATACCGCTGGCAGCAGCATCGGCAGCATGGAGTCATGACCCAGCACGGCAAGGTTGTTGATCATCAGCGGCACCAGCCCCCAGTGCAGGCCAAAGATAACGCACACCTGCCATACCGCGCCCATCGCCGCTCCCGCCAGCCAGGGAGCAAGCACGTAGATCCACTGATAGCCGTTCGCCAGCATCTGGCTGAGCCAGGTGGCTACCGGGCCGATCACCAGAAAGGTCAGCGGAACCGTGACGCCGAGGCAGATCAGCGGGGTAAAGAAATTTTTCATCGCCGACGGCAGGCGTTTGCTGCCCTGCTTTTCCAGCCAGCAGCTAACCCAGGCGGCGAGGATGATCGGAATGACTGATGTACTGTAGTTAAACCAGGTCACCGGAATAGAGAGGAAGGCATTGGCCGCCGCGCCCGCCTGCTGACTGGCCTCAAAGGCCTGAATCATGGTCGGATGCACCAGCGCCCCGCCAATCACCATGGTGATAAACGGGTTGCCGCCAAACTTTTTCCCGGCGGTGTAGCCCAGCACCAGCGGGAAGAAGAAGAACAACGCGTCACTGCTGGCAAACCAGATTTTGTACGTGCCGCTGTCGGTGGTCAGCCAGCCGCACACCACGGCCAGCGCCAGTATCCCCTTCAGGATCCCCGAGGCGGCGAGGACGCCGATAAAGGGGGTAAAGATGCCGGAGACAATATCGATAAGGTGGCCGCCGAGGCTGGTTTTTTCGCCTTTCTCCTCTGCGGCGGGTCCTGCGTCATCCGCCAGCCCGGCCTCCTGACAGACCGCCTGCCAGACGTCGTGAACGTGGTTGCCAATTACCACCTGGAACTGGCCGCCGCTTTCGACCACCATGATGACCCCGGGATTGTTCTTCAGCCCTTCAGCATCCGCACGTTGAGAATCTTTCAGTTTGAAACGTAGCCGGGTAGCGCAATGAACCAGGCTGACAATGTTCTCTTTGCCGCCAACGTGGCCGAGAATATCCTTCGCCAGTGCTTGATATTCCATCTCTGTATCCTTCTTCGCTGCCCGCAGGCAGGGTTTGACTGAGTCCTAAAAATAAAAAAACCCGAGAACGACGCCCTTTCGGGAGCCGCGCTCAGGTTTTGCCTGCACAGTGCAGTAACAATCCGTTTGTCGTGGGGGCTTAGCGCCCCTCTTTTCTCACGCGCTCAATATGAATGGTGAGAAACATAATCTCTTCGGTAGTCAGCTCGCGCTGATAACTCTTTTGCAAATGCCGGGCAATCTTCTCGGCGCATACCCACGCCTTCGCGTAGTTGTCTTTTACCGCCGAATGCAGCGAGGCATCGTCATCCGCAACCACGGTACGGGTCAGCATCCGCTGGGCGAAAAACTTCAGATGGGTGACGAAGCGCTGATAGCTTAGCGACTCTTCGTCATACTCCAGCTGTAAGGTGTATTTCACCAGCTGCAGGATCTCCTGCATCACCCGGGTGACGTGCATCACCTCCGGCATCTCGCTGTGCAACTGGGCCGTGACCAGATGCAGTGCGATAAACCCGGCTTCATCTTCCTCCAGCGCCACGCCCAGCCGTGTGGCGATAATGGCCCGGGCCTGCTGGCCCAGCTCAAACTCGCGTGGGTAGAGCCGCTTAATGTCCCACAGGAGCACATTTTTGATCGCCAGCCCCTTCTTCTGCCGCTCAATCGCAAAATAGCAGTGGTCGGTTAAGGTGATGTACAAGCTCTCCTGCAGTTTGCCCAGCCGCTGTGCTGCCAGCCCGATAATGCGATCGCAGGTGGTCATCACCTCCAGCGGGATCTGGCTGAGTAACTCTCCCAGCCGATGCACCAGCTCGTCGCTTTGCAGGGCAAACACTTTCTCAATGTTCTCTTTCGGGATCACGTCGCCAGGGTGCTTTTGAAAGGCCAGCCCGCGGCCCATCACGACCTGTTCGCGCCCCTGTTCATCCAGAACTACCACCACATTGTTATTCAGTATTTTGGCAATTTTCATTCCATGACCCAGAAACAAAAAAACCTGACCTCCGGCAGATGCCAGAAAATCAGGTTTTGCCTGCCGCAGCAGTAACAATCCAGTTAACGCACTTTACCAGTTTCGCGCTTCGCCTCAATGCGCCCCGCTAAAAAATGTGACGCAGATCGAACCCGGCTTATTTGGACTGGATAACCCGGGCGATCTCCGCGGAGGATTGCAGGGCGCGGATCTCCTGAAACAGTTCCAGGGCCTCGTCGTACTCTTTACGCAGATAACTCAGCCACTGCTTGATACGCGCGACGTGGTACAGCCCGGTGTCGCCCTGCTTTTCGAGGCGGGTGTATTTCTTCAGCAGCGTCACCACCTCTGGCCAGGGCATACGCGGCTCGTTGTATTTAATCACCCGGCTGAGGTTAGGCACGTTGAGCGCCCCGCGCCCAATCATGATTGAATCGCAGCCGGTCGCCGCCATACAGGCCAGTGCGCTTTCGCGATCCCAGATTTCGCCGTTAGCAACCACCGGTATGGTCAGCCGTTTGCGGATCTCGCCGATAGCCTGCCAGTTAATGCGCTCGGCTTTGTAACCATCTTCTTTGGTGCGGCCATGAACCACCAGCTCGCTGGCCCCCGCCTGCTGCACCGCATCGGCAATTTCAAACTGCCTGTCGCCGCTGTCCCAGCCCAGACGGACTTTCACCGTAACCGGCAGGTGAGATGGCACCGCCTCGCGCATCGCTTTCGCGCCGCGGTAGATCAGCTCAGGATCTTTAAGCAGCGTGGCGCCGCCGCCGCTGCCGTTGACCATTTTCGATGGACAGCCGCAGTTCAGGTCCACGCCCCAGGAACCCAGCTCGACGGCGCGGGCGGCATTTTCCGCCAGCCATTCGGGATATTGTCCCAGCAGCTGGATCCGCACCCGGGTGCCGGAGGGGGTGCGGCTCTGGTGATGCAGCTCCGGGCAGAGTCTGTAAAACGATTTTACCGGCAACAACATATCCACCACCCGCAGAAACTCGGTGATGCAGTGATCATAATCGTTAACGTCGGTCAGCAGCTCACGCACCAGCGAATCGAGCACACCTTCCATCGGTGCCAGCAATACACGCATATCAGTACCCGTAAAAAAAGACGCGCTATAGTAGCCGCTCCCGCGAAAGGTGGGAAGCGTCAGGAAAGCGATGCGTGTAGGGTTTGGGCCTTAATCGGGGATGGTTTCGTCAGGGCGCAGCGTCAGCACCTCAAAACCGTCTGCGGTCACGGCGATGGTGTGTTCCCACTGTGCAGAGAGCTTTTTGTCACGGGTCACCACTGTCCAGCCGTCTTTCTTCGTTTTGATCCGGCTGTCGCCCTGATTGATCATCGGTTCGATGGTAAAGACCATCCCCTCCTGTAAGACAGGGCCTTCACCGGGTTTGCCGTAGTGCAGGATCTGCGGCTCTTCGTGCATCTCTTTGCCAATGCCGTGCCCGCAATACTCCCGCACCACGCTGTAGCCATGGCTTTCAACGTATGACTGGATCGCGTGGCCAATATCGCCCAGGGTCGCGCCCGGTTTCACCGCCTTAATCCCCTTCCACATCCCCTCCTGGGTCGTTTTCACTAACCTGCGCGCCAGCGGGGAAACCTCACCAATGAGATACATTTTACTGGAGTCGGCGATCATGCCCGCGTTTTCGAGGGTGATATCGACGTTGACAATAGAGCCTGACTTTAGGTGCTCCGACTCTTTCGGGATCCCGTGGCAGACTACGTCGTTCACCGAGGTGTTCAGCACGTACGGGTAGCCATACTGCCCTTTACTGGCGGGGCGGGACTGAAGCTGATCCACAATAAATGCCTCCGCACGATTGTTGATCTCCATGGTTGATACGCCAGGCTTGATAAACTCATCCAGCATGGTGAACACGGACGCCAGCAGTTCACCCGCGTGACGCTGACGGGCCAACTCATCGGCACTCTTAATGAGAATTGATGGCATTGATCACCTCCAGTAAACGGTCGGAGCCAGATTTCAGCATCATCATCTTTATTTGCTGATGGTTAAGGTCAGGATAGAGTTCGCTCATCATGCCGAGGCGGATCCAGTATTCCGCCTGCGCGTTGACCGAACGCGACATGGCTTTGCTGGCATCACGAATGTCGTCATGCAGAAGATCGGAGATTTTTACGATGCCCATATATATGTTCCATTATGATTCATATATAAATCGTATATCAGGGGCGCGGCATTGTCACTTCTGGTTTGGGGAAATGCCCAACGTTCCAATAAGTAATGTCTGGTATGCTCAAAAGTCATGATGTGATCCGTAGCACGTTTAGGGTTTTAATTGTATGATGAATGCGTTTCATCAAGGGCTTTCACCATGAATAAATCACTGATAGTTGTCTGGCAGTACCTGCGCGCGTTCATCCTGATTTATGCCTGCCTGTATGCGGGAATATTCCTCGCCTCTCTGCTGCCAATTACTATTCCCGGCAGCATTATTGGCATGCTGATCCTGTTTGTGCTGCTCGCGCTGCAAATCCTCCCGCCACAATGGGTTAAGCCCGGCTGCTCGGTGCTGATCCGCTATATGGCGCTGCTGTTCGTGCCCATTGGCGTGGGTGTCATGCAGTACTACGACCTGCTGAGCGCGCAGTTTGGCCCGATATTTGTTTCCTGCACTATCAGTACGCTGGTGGTCTTCTTAGTGGTCAGCTGGAGTACGCATCTGGCGCATGGGGAACGTAACGTGGTTGGGCAAAAAGGACAGAAAAAATGATGGCCAATATCTGGTGGTCCCTGCCGCTCACCGTGGCGGTCTTCTTCGCCGCCCGCAAGCTGGCAGTGCGTCTGAAGTTCCCGCTGCTTAACCCCTTGCTGGTGGCGATGGTGGTGATTATTCCTTTCCTGCTATTGACCGGCATCCCCTACGCGAACTATTTCCAGGGCAGCAAGGTGCTTAACGATCTGCTGCAACCTGCGGTGGTGGCGCTAGCGTTTCCGCTGTACGAACAGCTGCACCAGATCCGCGCCCGCTGGAAGTCGATCATCACTATCTGTCTGGTTGGCAGCCTGGTAGCGATGATTACCGGCACCTCGGTGGCGCTGCTGATGGGGGCAACCCCGGAAATTGCGGCCTCTATTTTACCGAAATCGGTAACTACCCCGATTGCGATGGCGGTAGGCGGCAGTCTCGGCGGCATCCCGGCGATCAGCGCTGTGTGCGTCATCTATGTCGGTATTCTCGGGGCGGTTTTGGGCCATACGCTGCTGAATGCCATGCGCATTCGTACTAAATCGGCCCGTGGTCTGGCGATGGGCACCGCCTCGCACGCCCTCGGTACCGCCCGTTGCGCGGAGCTGGATTATCAGGAAGGGGCCTTCAGCTCCCTGGCGCTGGTGATCTGCGGGATCATGACCTCGCTGATTGCGCCGTTCCTCTTCCCGATTATTTTGGCGGTCATGGGCTAAAATTTGCGACGCGTCGCGCATTTTTCATTTGAGTTTCATAAGTTGCACACATAATGAGATCTGGGTCACATATAAAGCCCTTGTGGCTCCGTACACTACCGATCCATTAACCTTTATGAGGCAACGCCATGCATCCACGTTTTCACTCAGCTTTCACTCAGCTTGCAGAGAATTTGCAGTCAGCCCTGGCCCCGGTTCTGGCGGATGCACATTTCCCCGCCCTGCTGACGGCTGAACAGGTCACCGCCCTGAAACGTGCCACGGATCTGGATGATGACGCGCTGGCCTTTGCGCTTCTGCCACTGGCGGCAGCCTGCGCCCGCGCCGACCTGTCCCATTTCAACGTCGGTGCCATTGCGCGCGGCGTGAGCGGCACCTGGTACTTCGGTGGCAATATGGAGTTTATCGGGGCGACCATGCAGCAGACCGTGCATGCGGAACAGAGCGCAATCAGCCATGCCTGGCTGCGCGGTGAAAAATCCCTGCAAGCCATTACCGTGAACTACACGCCGTGTGGCCACTGCCGTCAGTTTATGAACGAGCTTAACAGCGGTTTGCAACTGCGCATCAACCTGCCGGGCCGCGCCCCGCATACTCTGGCCGACTACCTGCCGGACGCTTTCGGCCCGAAGGATCTGGACATTAAATCCCTGCTGATGGATGAACAGGATCATGGCTACACCCTGAGCGGCGATGCGCTGGCCCAGGCCGCTATCCTCGCCGCCAACAAGTCACACGCCCCTTATAGCCAGGCCCCGAGCGGCGTGGCGCTGGAGTGTGGGGATGGGCGCATCTTCACCGGCAGCTATGCCGAGAACGCCGCCTTTAACCCAACGTTGCCGCCGCTGCAGGGCGCGCTGAACCTGCTCAGCCTCAACGGCTACGACTACCCGGACATTCAGCGCGCCATTCTGGCAGAAAAACCCGATGCTCCGCTGATCCAGTGGGACGCCACCGCGGCCACGTTGCGCGCGCTGGGTTGCACCAGCATCGACCGCGTGCTTCTGGCTTAAGTCGTTGATGCGGGCAGCAATGCCCGCACAATTGATGAAAATCCCTTCAATTAAACCGCCGTTTCTTGCGCTTACCAGACGGGTAAAGTAGCCTGAGTGAAATTTCACCTTTGGTAAGAGTCATCTGTATGTTAAAGCGCGTGTTTTACAGCCTGGTTGCCCTGATCGCCATTGTGCTGCTGACTGCGCTGGGCCTCGACCGCTGGATGAGCTGGAAAACGGCGCCTTATATCTTTGATGACCTTCAGGATCTGCCCTACCGCCAGGTCGGCGTGGTACTCGGTACCGCCAAGTACTACCGCACCGGGGTGATTAACCAGTATTACCGTTACCGTATTCAGGGGGCGCTCAATGCCTACAACAGCGGCAAGGTCAACTACCTGCTGCTGAGCGGTGACAACGCGCAGCAGAGCTATAATGAGCCGGTCACCATGCGTAAGGATCTGATTGCCGCAGGCGTTGATCCGGCGGATATCGTGCTCGACTACGCCGGCTTCAGAACCCTGGATTCCATTGTTCGCACCCGCAAGGTGTTTGATACCAACGACTTTATCATCATCACCCAGCGCTTCCACTGCGAGCGCGCGCTCTTTATTGCTCTGCATATGGGCATTCAGGCGCAGTGCTATGCCGTCCCCTCCCCCAAAGACATGCTCACCGTGCGGGTGCGTGAATTTGGTGCCCGTCTGGGTGCACTGGCCGATCTCTATGTCTTTAAACGTGAACCGCGTTTCTTAGGCCCGCTGGTGCCAATCCCGGCGATGCCGGAAGTGCCGGAAGATGCCCAGGGTTATCCGGCGGTTACGCCAGAGCAACTGCTGGACATGCAGAAGAAGAAGCCCGCACTGCCCTAGAGCCACGCCAACGCAGCGCCGCCAGGGGAAATGACCCGGGCATAAAAAAACCCGCATTAAGCGGGTTTTTTTATGCATTGATATCTTACTTCTTACGCGCGTACTTCAGAGAGTCCAGCGCAACGGCGAAGATGATGATGGCACCCTTAATAATGTACTGCCAGTAAGGGTTCACGCCGATATAGGTCAGACCGTAGTTGATAACGGTGAAGATGATTACACCGGTTACCACGCCCAGCACCGTACCCACACCACCACTGAACGACACACCACCCACGACGCAGGCAGCAATCGCATCCAGCTCATACATAAAGCCGAGGTTGTTGGTGGCAGAGCCGATACGGCCTGCTTCCAGCAAACCACCGAACGCATAGAACACACCGGACAGGGCATAGATGACCAGCAGGTTCAGCGCCACGTTAACGCCAGAGACTTTCGCCGCTTCCGGGTTACCACCGATTGCGAAGATGTTCTTACCGAAGCGGGTTTTGTTCCACAGCACCCAGACAAAGGCCACCGCAATCAGGGCGTAGAAGGTGATGTAAGACAGGCGGAATGTGCCCAGCGCGATAAAGCCCTGCGCAAAGGTGGAGAAGCCGCTGTCGAAACCGGAGATTGGCGATGCGCCTACGAAGTCGTAGTACAGAGAGTTGATACCGTAAACGATAATCATCGTACCCAGGGTAGTGATGAACGGCGTTACGTTCAGGTAAGCAATGATGATGCCGTTAATCAGACCAATGATCGCACCGATAGCGCAGACAATCAGGATCACCAGGAAAATCGGCATGGTCGCCATTTCCGGGAACACCTTGTTGGCGTTTTCCATCGACTGCAGGAGCGTGGCCGCGACAACCGCCGCCAGGCCGACCTGACGACCGGCTGACAGGTCAGTACCCTGGGTGACGATCAGACCCGCCACGCCCAGCGCGATAATAATACGTACGGAAGACTGAGTCAGAATGTTACTTAAGTTCAGGAGACTTAAGAATGTCGGATCCTGGAAAATAATAATGGCCAGCAAGACTAAAAGAACAACGTAAATACCGCCTTCTTTCAGATAAGTAAGAAAACTTTTCTTATTTAACGCACTCATGAGAAGCCCCTAATCTTAAAGGTGCAAAGACGCAAGACGCAAAATTTCGTTTTGCGTTGTCGTTTTGGTTTCTACAATTCCGGCAACGAGACCATTGCTCATAACCAGAATACGATCTGTGATCCCTAACAATTCCGGCATTTCGGACGAAATAATAATAATCCCTTTATCTTTCTTGGCTAACTCAGCTATTAACTGATAAATTTCAAATTTTGCCCCCACGTCGATACCACGGGTGGGTTCATCCAGCATCAGAATTTCAGGCTGAGTTAACAACCAGCGTCCAATAATAACCTTCTGCTGGTTACCACCGGAGAGCGAGCCAATTTGCGTGCGGTGTCCTGGGGTTTTTACACGCATCGAGTCAATTACCCACTGGGTATCACTCTTCATGCGGGAATTATCCAACAGACCGATTTTGTTTTTGTAGTTATGAATATTAGAAATTAACGAGTTAAAGTTAATATCCAGATAGGCGTAAATACCGGTTGAGCGACGCTCTTCCGTCACCAGCGCAAAGCCGTGGTTAATGGCTTCGTTGGCATTGTGGTTATTGATTTTTTTGCCGTGCAGGGTAATGGTCCCGCCGGATTTCTCGCGAATACCGAACAGGGTTTCCACGATATCGGTACGCTTGGCGCCCACCAGCCCGGCAATCCCGAGGATCTCTCCTTTATGCAGATCGAAGGAGATATCGCGAATAGAAGGCTGACGCAGCGACGTCAGGTTACGCACTTCCAGAATCACTTCGCCCGGCTTGTTCTCTTTGGTCGGGAAGCGCTGGTTCAGGGAACGACCCACCATCATGGCGATGATCTTGTCCATGTCCAGCCCTTCCAGCGGCTGGGTGGCGATCCACTGGCCATCGCGCAGCACTGTAATTTCATCGCACAACTGGAAGATCTCTTCCATTTTGTGGGAGATATAGACGATGCCGCAACCGCGCTCCTTCAGCTTACGGATAATGGTGAACAGGTGGTTCACCTCTTTCTCCGTTAACGACGAAGTAGGCTCATCCATAATAACGATTTTGGCGTTATAGGAGAAAGCCTTGGCAATTTCAATCATCTGCATCTGAGAAACGGATAACGTACCGACGCGCGCACGCGGATCGATATCAATATCCAGTTCATCAAAAATCGCTTTGGTGTCACGATACATTTTGTCCTGATCGACAAATACGCCTTTGGTCGGATAACGACCCAGCCACATATTGTCCATGACAGAACGCTGAAGTACCAGGTTAAGTTCCTGGTGAACCATCGAAATACCATTTTCCAGTGCTTCTTTGGCGGAATGGAAATCGATCTCTTTCCCCTGAAAAAGAATGCTGCCAGAATCTTTTTGATAGATCCCAAATAAGCATTTCAATAATGTTGATTTACCCGCACCGTTTTCACCCATTAAGGCGTGAATAGAGTGAGGCCGTACTTTTAAATTAACATTATCCAGTGCTTTAACCCCGGGAAAAGACTTGTTGATACCGCTCATTTCCAACAAGTATTCACCGGACGACTGAGTCGTTGTGCTGACCATAATTATACCTTCTCGGCCTCGCGTCGCGTGATAAAAGGGCGCAGAAACTGCGCCCAGTAGAATGCTATAACTTATTTACCGGTGAATTGGGCCAGGTTTTCCTGATCTACGCCAACGTACGGTACGCGAACAACTTTGTTGTCGATTTTCCAGTTGGTGCCGTCAGCAGCGCCTTTGCCGTCTGCCAGGTTTTTCGCCAGATCGAAGGTAGCTTTCGCCTGGTTGTTAGCATCGTTCAGCACGGTACCGGCCATTGCGCCAGATTTTACCAGAGCCATTGCTTCAGGCAGGGCATCCACACCAAAGACCGGAATAGAGGATTTGTTGTGTGCTTTCAGGGCTTCTACTGCACCCATTGCCATCGCATCGTTGTTGGCGATAACCACTTCGATTTTGTTAGCGTTCGGGCCGGACAGCCAGGCGTCCATTTTGTCTTTCGCCTGAGCGGTGTCCCACATAGCCGTATCTAATGCCAGCTGCTGGGTTTTCAGGCCTTTGTCGTTCAGCTCTTTGATCACGTAAGTGGTACGTGCTTCAGCATCCGGGTGGCCTGGCTCGCCTTTCAGCAGAACAAACTGAATCTGACCATCTTTGTTCAGATCCCAGTTCGGGTTAGCCGCCCAGTGTTTAGCAATGAGGTCGCCCTGAATGATGCCGGATTCTTTGGAGTCGGTGCCCACGTAGAAGGCTTTATCGTAGCTATCCAGCGCTTTACGGGAAGGTTCTTTGTTGAAGAAGACCACTGGCACATTCTGGCCACGTGCTTTCTCAATAACGGTGCCTGCTGCCGCCGGGTCAACCAGGTTGATTGCCAGAGCTTTCACGCCTTTTGCCAGCAGTACGTCAATCTGGTCGTTCTGTTTTGACTGGTCATTCTGGGAGTCATTCATCAGCAGCTGCACGTCTGGCGCTGATTGACCTTCTTTCTCAATGGCTTTACGCACAACAGACATAAAGTTGTCGTCGTATTTATAGATAGTCACACCAATACGGCTATCTGCAGCGTGCGCGGTTGCACCAAAAAGCATACTTGCCATAACAGCAGACAGAGTCAACACCTTCTTATTCATGATATCTCCGGTTTTTATGCAGGGTAGTTCGTGTGAATAACGATCGGCGGGCAATGTTAATGAAACGTTAATGCCGGCCGAAGTCCACTTATAAAATTTCTATCTTCCTTGGTCGGTAACGCTCCAGAATGCGTTTTTTTGGATGTTTAACGTGCCGTGGCTATAGTGAAAGTGATTATTCACCGTTACATAGCGTTTCAGTCACTAAAACGCTGACATCATAGTCAGCGCCTTGTTAACTTACTGTGAATTTACTCACAAATTGAAAACGGTTACATCACGACGAATTATGAGTTAGTGATCGGCACCACAATTTGCCGTAGAGCAACGGAGTGACGACGCACTAAAGTCGGCATGAAACAGTGAGTTGCAGCAAGATCCAGCTTTCCCGCAGCCCCCTGTAACGCCAGCTCCGTGGCCAGCCGCGCCATAGAGGCAATCGGATAGCGCACCGTCGTCAGCTGTGGGTCTGTGTAACGGGCAATCGGAATATCATCGAAACCAATCAATGACAGATGCTGTGGCACCGCAATACCGTTGTCCTTCAGTGCCGTTAGCGCCCCTGCAGCCATGCTGTCGTTGTAGGCAAAGACCGCGGTCAGCTGCAGGTTGCGCCCGAGTAGCTCCACCATGGCCGCTTCCCCGCCCTGCATATCCGGCGCGCCGGTGCCGATCCAGCTATCCGAAGCGATAATGCCCTGCTCCAGCAACGCTTTCTGCCAGCCTTCACGCCGCATTTCGTCATCCTCAATGCGGTGGCTTGATGCAAGATAGCCGATGCGCTGATGGCCGTTATTCACCAGCATTCGCGTCGCCATCATCGCGCCGCTGACGTTATCAAGGCAGACGCAGCGGTGGGCATAGCCAGGCACAATGCGGTTGATCAACACCATGCCGGGGATCTGCTCCATCAGCGCAGACAGCTCCTCATCGCTCAAGGCTTTTGAGTGGACGATCAGGGCGTTACAGCGCTGACGAATCAACACCTCAATGGCGTTACGCTCTTTTTCTGCCTCGTGATAGCTATTGCCGATGAGCACGTTTTTCTGGTGCTCCTGGGCAACCATGTCCACGGCTTTTACCAGCGCGCCAAAGAAGGCATCCGATACATCCATCACTACCACGCCGATGGTATCGCTGACCTGGGTTGCCAGCGCCTGCGCGTTCGCATTGGGACGGTAGCCCAGCGCCGTGACGGCTTTCATCACGCACTCGCGCGTTTCAGAGCTAACCAGCGCGCTGTTGTTGAGCACACGGGAAACGGTGGCGACAGAAACGCCCGCCTGACGCGCGACGTCACGAATGGTGATCATATTCACCATCCTTATTTAGATTGCAGCAACTCACAGACACCCCCTGTGTTTAGCAAGGTGCCTATTCTGGCAGTGAGAAAGGAAGGACTACGTGAAGAAGCTCACAAGGATGAAAACGGTTACATCCGTTTTGTTAATGATTGTGATCCAGATCGTTATCCGGATGTATTACCCGGTGAAACCCCTGCAGCACGTGCGGTCAATTGCCGCCATACCCACTCCATCGGTCCCTGACGGAAATAACGCAGCCAGAAAACGGAGAACAGGATATTCACCAGCCAGACAGGTAGCACGAAGCCCATCAGTTGCAGGCGATCAAAATGCATAAACAGGCCGAGGCGATAGAACAAGGTGGTGCAGATCAGCGTCTGTAAAAGGTAGTTACTGAGCGCCATGCGGCCTACGCAGGCCACGGCCATCACCAGCCGGAAACGGCAGAGCTGCGGCCAGAAGCCATAGATCAGCGCAGCATAGCCTATCGTCTGGAAGGGCGCGCTAATCTCACGCGGTGCCTGTAACAGAAACGCGCACCAGCGATAGTCCCAGTTGACATACCACTGGGCGATCACCGCCGGGAGATTGATCGCCAGACCGACCAGCACCAGCCACATCCCGGTTCGCCGGTAATGACCGAGGCTAAACTCGCCTTTCAGCCAGCCGGTTCGCATCAGCGCCGCGCCAATCAGCATCATCCCCGCCAGCTGCCAGCCGTATTGCGCCCCAAGCGCCAGCAGGCTGTTGCCAATCATATCGGCCCGATTGCTGATGGCCTCCATGCCGCCACCCAGCTTCCAGTACTGCTCATACTGCAAATTGGCCGCATCCGGTACCCAGGAACGATTGGTGGAGCCGCCGGAGATAACCCCCAGCAGCAGCAGGATAGCGAC
Source organism: Leclercia sp. LSNIH3 (assembly GCF_002935105.1). Taxonomy (NCBI): domain Bacteria; kingdom Pseudomonadati; phylum Pseudomonadota; class Gammaproteobacteria; order Enterobacterales; family Enterobacteriaceae; genus Leclercia; species Leclercia sp. LSNIH3. The sequence goes on along the minus strand of NZ_CP026387.1, from coordinate 4,006,178 downwards.
GCCAATGAGGAAGAGCACTACGCCGGTGTTGAACAGGTTTTTTATATCGTGCGCATCGCGGATGATACGCCAGCAGATCAGTCCCACCAGCCCGTAGGCCAACAGAATATCGCCGTCCCAGAACAGGAGGCCATGAATAAACCCGAGGAGGACCAGCAGTGAAAGACGCGCCTGGATCCAGCGTTTACCGCGTTTTAGCAGCAGCTGGAGGCCTGCCCCAAACAACAAGGCAAACAGAGTGAGGAATTTGACCTGGGCAAAGAGATCCAGCACCGCCCATGTCCAGGCGTCGCTGAGAGTAATATCGCCATACCAGGCGGGATTAAGATAAGCGGCTTTCGGCAGACCGAAGCCGCTTATATTGAGCAGCAGAATACCCAGAATAGCGACGCCACGAACGAAATCCAGCGTGACATTTCTTTCCATGTACCCTGCCCTGATGATCAGTTGTGGTGACGCACGGCGCGCAGGAACTCCTGACGGGTGTTCTGGCTTGATTTAAACAGGCCGCCCAGCGAGGTGGTCGTGGTGGCGCTGGTGGCATCACGAATACCGCGCGCTTTCACGCAGTAATGCACCGCGTCAATGGAAACCGCCACGTTATTGGTCCCCAGCAGCGTTTGCAACGCGATGAGGATCTGCTGGGTTAAACGCTCCTGCACCTGCGGACGCTGGGCAAAGAACTGCACGATGCGGTTAATCTTCGACAGGCCAATAACCGAGTCTTTTGGAATATAGGCTACGGTCGCTTTGCCGTCGATGGTCACAAAGTGATGTTCACAGGTGCTGGTCAGGGTGATATCACGCACCGTCACCATCTCATCCACCTTCATTTTGTTTTCAATGACGGTGATTTTCGGGAAATTAGCGTAATCCAGCCCGGAGAAAATCTCATCGACATACATTTTGGCGATGCGACGCGGGGTTTCCATCAGACTGTCATCGCTGAGATCGAGATTCAGCAGCTGCATGATTTCGGTCATATGCCCGGAAATAAGACGTTTACGCGTTTCGTTGTCCAGATCCTGAACCGGCGGGCGCAGCGGGGTTTCAAGGCCGTGCGCAACCAGCGCTTCATGGACGAGGGCTGCTTCTTTACTCATTGATGACATTCTTTTCTCCTGCAGGTGTGGCGCGCTTCTGCCCTACATGGGGCAAAATGTGCCGTCATTGTGCGCGAGGCGGCGAGCATAATCCAGTATTCACCGCGATAATTATTGCAATTGCCGTTACCTTTCAACCTGACGCTGCCAGACCAGCCCGCCCGCCATGAAAAGCGCGATGCCCGCCAGGCCCAGCGCAGGCTCCAGTTGGTGGGTAAGCCAGCTCGACAGCGCCGAGGTCATCGGGCCAACAAGCTGCCCAACCGCATAGCCGGTGGTGAGTAATCCGGCCATGTAACGCGTATGATTCGGTGCCAGCTCACGCCCGTAAAGCAGCGAAAGCTGTACCGCACATAAAAATCCGCCGCCCACCAGCAATGCACCGGTCACCAGACCGGCCATTCCCGGCAGCAGCCAGGCGGCAATCACGCCCACCGCCTGCAGCCATAACACCAGCGCCAGTCGGCGATGGGTCGTGGAGACATGGCGCAGCGCGATACTCAGGGCAATGCCCAGCACCGAGGCTACGCCGAAAACTGGCCAGACAAACTGGGCGAACGCGCTGCCAGGGAAACGCAGCGCCGCCATCTGGGACAAAAACGTCGCCGGGAGGATGTAACCAAACCCGGCGAGACTGTAGCTCCACACCAGACGACGTAGATCGCGGGTCAGCGTCAACGGCTCCGGCGTCGTGCCGGGGCGATGCAATTGCCCGGCACGCGGCAGATAGCGGGCCACCAGCGCGATCAGTACCAGCGCCAGTACGCCGTAGATTTGCCATGCGGCGCTCGCCGATAAGCCCTGCGCCTGGATCCACACCGCCAGCAAGCCGCTAAGCGTAATGCCCGCCCCCGGCCCCGCAAAGACTGCGGCACTGAGACCTGGCTTACCGAAATGGGCCAGCCGTTCGTTGGTCCAGGCAGCGATCAGCACCATCGACCAGCCGCTCATGCAGCCAATCACAAACCGCAGCAGTCCGTGAACGACGGCGTTATCCGCAATGGCCGAAAGCAGGGTTAGCATCACTGCGCCAACGATGCCCAGCCACAGGCGGCCTTCGACAAACCGGTGCGCGCGCATGGCATCCCACGCCCCCACCAGATAGCCGAGGTAGTTCATCGCCGCCACCAGTCCGGCGCTGGTCAGGGTCAGTTGCCCTGCCGCAATCATCAGCGGCACTTGTGGTGTAAAGGCAAAGCGCCCTATTCCCATCGCCACCACCAGAACCACAAAACCGCTGAGCGCGATACGCAGCGCCATGACCACTCCAGTTGTTAAAGTTTCGTAAATTCATGATGCAGTATATGTCGTTAATGCGGAAGTGAAAGTTACTCACGCGTTATTGAATTAACTGTATTATGAGGTCTATCTATCGAAACACCTTCCTGAAGGAGCCTTGCATGGAACTGCTCGAAGAGCACTACTGTTTTGAAGGTCGACAGCAGCGCTGGCGTCATGACTCCACGGTGCTGAACTGCGCGATGACGTTCAGCATTTTTCTGCCTCCGGCTACGCGTGCGGCAAAACCGCCGGTGCTGTACTGGCTTTCCGGCCTGACCTGCAACGATGAAAACTTTACCACCAAAGCGGGCGCCCAGCGGGTTGCGGCGGAGCTGGGGATCGCGCTGGTGATGCCCGACACCAGCCCGCGCGGTGACGATGTGGCAGACGATGCCGGTTACGATCTGGGCAAAGGCGCCGGGTTCTACCTGAATGCCACCCAGCAGCCCTGGGCGCGTCATTACCGGATGTACGATTATCTGCGCGATGAGCTGCCTGCGCTCATCCAGGCGGAGTTTGCGGTCGCCGATCGCTGTGCCATCAGCGGCCATTCGATGGGTGGCCACGGTGCGCTGGTGATGGCACTGAAAAATCCGGGCAAATACGTCAGCGTGTCGGCGTTTGCGCCTATCGTGAACCCATGCCAGGTGCCGTGGGGGCAAAAAGCCTTCACCCATTATCTGGGCGAGAATCCAGAAACCTGGCAGGAGTGGGATAGCTGTGCGTTGATGCTGGCCAGCCAGCCGGAACAGGCGATCCCGACGCTTATCGATCAGGGTGATGCCGATCAGTTCCTGGCGAGCCAGTTACAGCCAGCAGTGCTGGCGGAAGCTGCGCGCCAGAAGGCCTGGCCGCTGACGTTACGCATCCAGCCAGGCTACGATCACAGCTATTACTTCATTGCGTCCTTTATAGAAGATCATCTGCGCTTCCATGCGCAGCAGTTGTTAAAGTAAGGGCAGACTTCACGTCCTCACTCGCCCCTCTTCCGCAGGGAGAGGGGTCTGTCACAGGCCGGGCAAGCGCAGCGCCGCCCGGCGCATTCACGATCAGAACTGGTAATCCACCGCCATAAAGTAACGGCGTCCTTCTTCGGTGTAGCTGTAGTCGTCGCGGCTGAGATCTTTATCCAGCAGGTTCATGACACCTGCACGCAGCTTGACGTTTTTAGTTGCCTGCCATGCGCCACCGGTGTTCCACACCACGTAGCCACCCGGCGTTGCTTCGCCATCGGTAACAGTGCGTTTCTCACCCGTATAATTGCCCTGCACGTAGAAGGACCACGCCTGCGTTGCCTGCCAGTCAAGCGTGCCGTTTGCGGTATGGAACGGCAGTTCCGAGAGCGGCTTGTTGCCGCCGTTGCTGATATCACGTCCGTCGTTATAGGTGTAATTCAGCGTCATGCGCCAGTCTTCGGCGATCGGGAATTTCACTTCCGTTTCCAGGCCGCGGATCCGCGCCTTATTGACGTTGTAATAACGGAAAATCGGCTCACCGTCGGCATTCAGTCCGACATAGTTCGGGTAACCCTGCGCCTGGTTGACGTTGGCCGTACGGAGGATGCTGATACGATCGTCCACATCGTTCTGGAAGGCAGTAATGCTGCCCTGCACGCCTTCTAACCAGCCCTCTTCCCCGCTGTAGTAAAGACCCAGCTCGAAGCTTTCGCTGGTTTCCGGCTTCAGATCCGGGCTACCGACAATTTCACAGGCCCCACGGCAGGAGCCGGTGGTCCAGTCTGGGCTCAGCTGCAGCAGCGAAGGCGCTTTGAATGCTGTCGCCCAGCCGCCTTTTACTGTCAGGGTATCGGTCGCGTTGTAGACCAGATAAGCACGCGGACTCCAGTGATCGCCGTAGGTTTCGTGGTCATCCATACGCACGCCGGTGGTCAGCGCCAGCGGCTCGAAGATACGCCATTCATCTTCAATAAAGAGCGCATACTGGCTGGCCGAGGTGCTACTGCTGCTACCGCCGGTAATGTTAACCGGATCCTTCAGCTTGTCGTGACGCCATTCTCCCCCGAAGGTGAGCAGCTGGTTAATCTCTCCCAGCGGCAGGACGTATTTACCGTCAACAGAGTTGCTTTCGGAGGTGATAGGGTTGGCATTGCCCGGGTTCTTGTTATCAACCTTTTCGCCGTAGAATTTCAATTCGCTATTGCCCATTCCCCAGCGGCCATTGTGGCTCAGGGAGTAGTTCTGGCGCTCAAGACGGTTCTGATCCAGCGAGTCGGAATCACGGTCCTGACGGTCAAAACCGTAGCCAGCGGTGAAATCGTGGTTCTCGTTCGGGGTCCAGGCAAATTCCACGTTGGCATCGCGGCTGGTGAAGCCTTCGATACGCGGAGTTTCCCCGGAGGCGCTGGTTGTCGAGGTCTGCGGATCGTCTTTATCGCGTTTTGACAGGCTACCAAAGGCTTTCAGACCGAGGACGCCATCCACCAGCGGGCCGCTGGTATAGAACTGGCCACCATAGGTGTCGCCGCGATCGCGGTGTTCCTGAATCGTGGAGTCGGCGGTGAGGGTACCGGTCCATTTCTGGCCGATCTTTTTGGTAATGATGTTGACCACGCCGCCCAGGGCATCAGAGCCGTACAGGGAGGACATCGGCCCGCGCACCACTTCGATACGTTCGATGGCGTCAACCGGTACCCAGTTGAGGTCGAAATCGTTATGACGGAATACGGCATTGCGGGAGTTGACGCGTTTACCGTCAACCAGGATCAAGGTATAGCTGCTGTCCAGACCGCGGATACTGACGCCCTTACGGTTGTCCCCTTCGTCAGTTAATTGCACGCCCGGAACCTCTTTTAACACATCTTTCAGGTTCTGCACCGGCTTACGTTGCAGATCCTGCTGAGTGATGACGCTGATACTGGCCGGGGCATCTTTCAGGTTTTGCTCGTTGGCCGAGGCAGTCACCACCATAGTGTCGCCAGATTCCGCCGCAACAACCGGCAGGGCCAGGGACAGAGCAGACGCGCACAGCCCTCCCCGAACGAAGGGATTCAACCTAAACATTCCATATCTCCATGAGGTAAACACAGCAAAATCAAATATGTACTGCTCACATTGCATTGCGTACCGCCCGCTTCTCTGGCGGGTCAGCCGGGTAATTTTTTTGCAGGTGTGGGCACAGCATCTTCCCCTGACCAGGGCGACGATGCTGACTCCTTCATCCTTTTGATTACTATGCTAATGATAAAGCAAACGATAACCATTATCAATTCAATTGTTAAAAGTTATGTCAAGACTGCATAGTATGGAGATAAAAAAAACCCGCTCGAGTGAGCGGGTTAAAGAGAGGCGTTGCGGTTATTTTTTGAAGCTATTCGGGAATTCCATTTCGCTATAGCTGACAAACTTCGATCCCTTCGTCAGCTTGTAGCCGAACCAGATGATCAAGAACAGTGGGATACCAATATAGGTGGCTGCCACGCCGCCCCAGTCGATGGTGTCGGCCAGGAAGGCTTCGTAGTTCTGGCCCAGGGTAATGATCAGACACAGTACAAAGGCAAAGATCGGACCCAGCGGGAAGAACCCGGAGCGGTACGGCAGGTTGTTAATGTCGTAGCCCTGCTTCACATAGCCGCGACGGAAACGGTAGTGGCTGATAGCGATACCCAGCCAGGCGATAAAGCCCGTCATCCCCGAGGTATTCAACAGCCACAGGTAGACCGTCTGGTTACCAAACATTGAGGTCAGGAAACAGAGGCAGGCAATCACGGTGGTGGCATACAGCGCATTACGCGGCACGCCGCCTTTAGACAGCTTAGCGAAAATACGCGGCGCTTTGCCATCACAGGCCAGGGAGTAGAGCATACGGGTAGAGGCATACATCCCGGAGTTACCCGCCGACAGTACCGCCGTCAGGATCACCGCATTCATCACCGCCGCCGCAGAGAGCAGACCGGCATGCTGGAACACCAGCGTAAACGGACTGACGCTGATATCTTTCACGTCGTTACGCAGCAGGCTTGGATCGGTATACGGAATGATCAGGCTAATAATCAGGATTGCGAACACATAGAACAGCAGGATACGCCAGAAGACCTGCCGCACCGCGCGCGGAATGTTCTTCTCCGGGTTCTCGGATTCACCGGCGGCAATGCCGATAAGTTCAGTCCCCTGGAAGGAGAAGCCAACGATCATCGCCACGCCAATCATCGCCGAGAAGCCCCCGGCAAAAGGCGCATCGTCAAGGGTCCAGTTGCTCCAGCCCGCAGGTTCAGTGCCTTTGAAGATGCCGACAATCATCGCCACACCCACGGCGATAAAGATGATCACTGTGGCGACTTTGATCAGCGAGAACCAGTATTCCGCTTCGCCAAAACCGCGCACGGAGATGTAGTTAAGCAGGAAGATCAGCCCCAGGAAGATAGCGCTCCAGATCCAGCCCGGCGTATCGGGGAACCACCAGGTCATCACCAGCTGCGATGCCACCAGATCCACGGCGATAGTCACCGCCCAGTTGTACCAGTAGTTCCAGCCCAGCGCGAAGCCAAAGCCCTCTTCCACATATTTCTGACCATAGGTAGAAAAAGAACCGGATACCGGCATGTACGCCGCCAGTTCGCCCAGGCTGGTCATCAGGAAATAGACCATCAAACCGATCAGGATATAAGAAAAGAGCGCACCGCCAGGACCCGCTGCAGAAATGGTCGCCCCAGAGGCGACAAAAAGACCTGTACCGATAGAACCGCCAATGGCAATCATCGTCAGGTGACGCGCCTTGAGTTCGCGACGTAGCGCGGGCGCTTCTGTGGTTTTAGTTTCGGAAACCATATGAAAATGCTGTCCATTCAAAAAATGAGGCGCGATTGTAGCAGACGATCGCCAGCGCTTCCGGCACAAATGCCCTGTTATAAGAGAGCTTCATGACCGGGCCAGGATTATAAGTAAAGCAGAGAATTAAATCGGTGCGAGGACGCGATCCCGGCGGGCAGAACGCCGCCGGGCGGGCTTACATTTCACAGTAACGCAGAAAACGCTGCAGGGAGTTCGAGAGGTGTTTCTGGCGATGATGGATACGCCACAGGGTACGCACCAGCTTGTTCGGCAGCGGAACGGGGATCTCCACCAGCGTGCCGCTCTCCAGTTGTTCGGCAATCACCCGACGCGACAGGCAGCTGATGCCGAGGCCGTGGCGCACCGCATGTTTAATCGCCTCTGAATTGCCCAGCTCCATACCCATATGAAACTGCGGCAGATGCGACAGCAGCAGATAATCGACGATCTCCCGCGTGCCGGATCCCTGCTCGCGTAAAATCCACGGCGCCTGCGCCAGCCGTTCCAGCGTCACCTCCTGCTGTAATAAAGAAGAGGCCGGCGAGGCGAAGACCACCAGCTCATCCTCCAGCCAGGGGTCGGCAATGATGTCGGCGTTGTGGCACGGGCCTTCGATAAGGCCGATATCAACCCGAAAATCGATCACGGCGTTGATCACATCCTGGCTATTGCCGACGCTCATCTCCAGCGGTAACCCCGGGAAATCACGGCGGTAGCGGGCAATCACCTCCGGCAGAATATAGTTGCCGATGGTGCTGCTGGCAAAGACGCGAATGGCGCCATTATCTTCACGAAACAGCTGTTCGATCTCGATGGTCTGCTCCAGCAGGGCCAATGCGCGGGGATAGAGCAAGCGCCCGTGTTCGTTGACCACCAGCCGCTTCCCTACCCTGTCAAAGAGCTGAACCCCCAGCTGGCCTTCAAGATCGGTCAGGGCGGCGCTGACCGCAGACTGCGACAGCGCCAGCATCTGCGAGGCCTGCGTGGTCGAGCCACTTTTCAGCACCTCAGCAAAGACCTCAAGCTGGCGTAACGTAATGTGCATAGTTGTCGTCCGATAAGATAAGCGTCCTGCTTACCACTTATAAAGATTAATTATAAATATATAATCAATTTTATTTTTAAACCAGCGCGCCGTAATCTTTAGCCAGAGAAAAGGAGAAGGTTATGACAACACTCACTCTGGAACATCATCGTACAGTGTGGCACTACATTCCGGGCTTAGCGCTGAGCGCGCTGGTCACCGGCGTTGCGTTATGGGGCGGCAGTATTCCGGCGGTTGCAGGGGCGGGATTCAGCGCCCTGACGCTGGCCATCCTGCTGGGGATGGTCATCGGCAATACGGTCTATCCGCAGATTTACAAGCCGTGTGATGGCGGCGTGATCTTCGCCAAACAGCACCTGCTGCGCCTCGGGATCATCCTTTATGGTTTTCGCCTGACCTTCGCGCAGATTGCCGATGTTGGCGTCAGCGGGATTGTCATCGACGTATTAACCCTGACCAGCACATTTACACTGGCCTGCGTTATTGGCCAGAAAGTGTTCGGACTGGACAAACAGACCAGCTGGTTGATTGGTGCCGGGAGCAGCATTTGCGGTGCCGCGGCAGTGCTGGCGACCGAGCCGGTGGTGAAGGCCGAGTCCAGTAAGGTGACGGTTGCCGTCGCGACAGTGGTGATCTTCGGTACGCTGGCGATCTTCCTCTATCCGGCGATGTATCCGCTGGTGGCGCACTGGTTTAGCCCGGAAACCTACGGGATTTACATCGGCTCGACGATGCACGAAGTGGCCCAGGTGGTAGCAGCCGGTCACGCCATCAACCCGGAAGCGGAAAATGCGGCGGTGATCGCCAAAATGCTGCGGGTGATGATGCTGGCCCCCTTCCTGCTGATCCTGGCGGCAAGGGTAAAACACCTTGCCCCGGCAGGCAGCGGCGAGAAGAGCAAAATCACCATTCCGTGGTTTGCGATCCTGTTTATTGTGGTGGCGGTGTTTAACTCGTTCCATCTGTTGCCAAAAGCCGTGGTGGATATGCTGGTGACGCTGGATACGGTGCTGCTGGCCATGGCGATGGCGGCGCTGGGCTTAACCACCCACGTCAGCGCCCTGAAAAAAGCCGGGGCTAAACCGCTGCTGATGGCACTGCTGCTCTTCGTCTGGCTGATTGTAGGCGGGGGAGCCATTAACCTGGCGGTTCATAGCCTGCTGGCATAAACCACTTCATCCTTCTCCTGTTAACCCGCTATCATAAGCGTTTGTGGGTTAACAGGAGTCCCTGTATGAAATATGTTGGAGCACACGTCAGTGCTGCTGGCGGCCTGGCGAATGCCGCCATTCGTGCCGCCGAAATTGAGGCGACCGCCTTCGCCCTGTTCACCAAAAACCAGCGCCAGTGGCGTGCCGCCCCCTTAACCACTCAGGTAATTGATGAGTTCAAAGCGGCCTGCGAAAAATACCATTTCACTTCCGGCCAGATCCTGCCGCACGACAGCTACCTGATTAACCTCGGCCACCCGGTTCAGGAGGCGCTGGAGAAGTCACGTGAGGCTTTTCTCGATGAGATGCAGCGCTGCGAGCAGCTCGGTCTGACGCTGTTGAACTTCCACCCGGGCAGCCATCTGACGCAAATTGATGAAGACGCCTGCCTGGCGCGGATCGCCGAGTCGATCAATATCGTGCTGGACAAGACGCAAGGGGTAACGGCGGTGATTGAAAATACCGCCGGACAGGGCAGCAACCTCGGTTTCCGCTTTGAACATCTGGCGGCCATTATTGACGGTGTGGAAGATAAAACCCGCGTTGGCGTCTGTATTGATACCTGCCATGCCTTTGCCGCCGGTTACGATCTGCGCAGCATGGAAGAATGTACAAAGACCTTCGCGGAATTCGAACGGATTGTTGGCTTTGAGTATCTGCGCGGAATGCACCTCAACGATGCGAAAAGCGCCTTTGGCAGCCGCGTTGACCGCCACCACAGCCTGGGTGAAGGCAACATCGGCCACGATGCGTTCCGCTTTATCATGCAGGACCCGCGTTTCGACGGCATTCCGATGGTGCTGGAAACCATCAATCCGGATATCTGGGCAGAAGAGATCGCCTGGTTGAAAGCACAACAGTACACCGAGGCCACCGCATAAGGATGAACGAAAGGGAAACGCCGATCCTGCGGCGCACCCCTTTTATTCAACAGCCTGACAAGACCCTTGATCTCAGCCGTTCGCGCATTGCTGCACACCTCATGGAGTGAATGCGCAAAGGGGCAATCACAGACAAGGGTTGTATCCTCACCGAACAGGATGATTGTGTCGTGCTCGTGCCATCCATATGGATAAGCGAGGTATGGCCGACATTCGCTTCCCTGAATCTTCATCTCATCCGGGAGCTATTCAGCACGCAGCGGGTGGCGTGGCGCGGAACATCGCCCGTCACCTGCCGCGGTAGTGTCGCTACCCGCCCTGCCCCCTTCTGTTCGACAAAAGCGTTTGATTCGTTGCACGTTTAAATGCAAAAAAAAGGGCAGAGTCGCCTCTGCCCTTTTTGAATGAAGAATGCTTATGCGGCTTTCGCAGCAACTACCTCAGCTTCCGGGCGTTTCAGCACCGCGTAAGAGAGACCTGCCACCAGCGTACCGGCGATAATTGCAAGCAGGTAACCCAGCACCGGGGTAATCGCACCCGGGATCAGCAGAACAAACAGACCGCCGTGCGGCGCCATCAGTTTTGCGCCAACCGCCATGGAGATGGCACCGGTCACGGCACCGCCGACGATACAGCACGGCAGAACGCGCATCGGGTCACGAGCCGCAAACGGGATAGCCCCTTCGGTGATGAAGCACAGGCCGAGAACCAGCGCCGCTTTACCCCCTTCCTGCTGCGCCTTGTCGAATTTACGACGGGCAACGAGGGTCGCCAGGCCCAGCGCCAGCGGTGGCACCATGCCCGCAGCCATGATGGCTGCCATCGGTGCATAAGTCTGGGTACTCAGCAGGCCAACACCGAACGCGTAGGCTGCTTTGTTCACCGGACCACCCATATCGGTACACATCATCGCCCCGAGGATTGCACCCAGCAGGACCGCGTTGGCGGTACCCATGGTTTGCAGCCAGTGGGTCAGGCCTTCGAGGATACCCGCAACCGGTTTACCGATCAGGTAGATCATGGCCAGACCAACAATCAGGCTGGAGAACAGCGGAATGATCAGGATCGGTTTCAGGGCTTCCATGCTTTGCGGCAGTTTCAGCTTCGAACTAATCAGCTTCGCCACATAGCCTGCGAGGAAGCCGGCGATGATCCCGCCGATAAAGCCAGAACCGGTGCTCACCGCCAGCATACCGCCGATCAAACCCGGGGTCAGACCTGGACGGTCAGCGATGGAGAACGCAATGTAACCTGCCAGCACAGGCACCATCAGCGCGAACGCCGAGCCTCCACCAATCTGCATTAATGCCGCTGCCAGGGTGTTTGGCTCTTTGAACGCCTCGATACCAAAGGCGAAGGAGAGCGCGATACAGAGACCACCCGCCACAACCATCGGCAGCATGTAGGAGACGCCTGTCAGCAGGTGACGATAGGCACCGGCAGACTCTTTCTTGCCTTCGGAAGCCGAAGACGCGGTATTACCCGCAGGCTGGAACAGTTTCGCTTCTGCCTGCGCTTTATCCAGTTCCTGGGCCGTTTTCTTCAGCGCCAGACCGGTTGAGGTGCGATACATCGGTTTACCGGCAAACTTCGCCAGATCCACTTCGATATCCGCCGCCACGATCACAAGGTCCGCTGCCGCCACCTCTTCCGGGGTGATAGCATTGCCTGCGCCCACTGAACCGCGGGTTTCAACTTTTACCCACCAGCCGCGTTTTTTGGCTTCGGTTTCAATGGCTTCTGCGGCCATAAAGGTGTGCGCTACGCCAGTTGGGCAGGCAGTGACCGCCACCACGCGTTTCGGACCGCTGGTCACAGCCGTTGCCGGTTCCGCCGCGACAGGTGCGGTGTACAGCGCCGCATGGCCTTTCGCTTCGCTCAGGAACAGTTCCGGGTGGGCGACTGCGCGATTGATATCGCCCAGCCACACTTTTTTGCCGTTCAGTGAACTGTCGGCCGGGATCGTGTCGCCCAGTACAATGACCAGTTCGGCATCGCCCGGGTTATCGATAAAATCAAGGTGTGCTTTATGCCCCGCTGAACCCAGCAAGGTTTTCGCCATATAAGCGCGCGCCTGTCCGAGTGCAGAGTCAATAATCAGCAGCGTTTTCATTATGCCTCTCCTGCTGTCAGTTAAAGGGTTTCAAGTCAACGCGCGCCATCATCGCGGCTAACTGGGTACGATCGGTAATCCCGACATTGCTCTGGCTGACAGCCAGGGCAGCAACGGCGGTGGCAAGACGTAATGTGTGTTCACTCGATTCGCGCATCAGCAGGCCATAGATCAACCCGCCGACCATCGAATCACCTGCTCCCACGGTACTGACCACTTCCATCGATGGCGGTTTGGCGATCCATTCGCCGGACGCGTTAACCCACAGCGCGCCCTCTGCGCCCAGAGAGATCACCACATGCGCGATACCCTGCTCACGTAAAGCATGGGCGGCGTCAATCACATCTTTTAAGTCTGGCAGCTTACGGCCAGCCCAGATCTCAAGTTCGCGACGATTAGGTTTCACCAACCACGGCGCTGCTTTCAGACCCGCCACCAGCGCATCGCGGCTGCTGTCAAAGATGATGCATGGGCACTGGCTACGCAGGCGCGTCATCCAGTCGGTAAAGGCTTCCGGGCTGACGCCGGACGGCAGGCTGCCGCTGACGCAGACCATGTCGAACTGACCAAGCCAGGTCAGGGAGTCATTCACAAAACGCTCCCAGTCGGCCTGGGTGACTTCAAAACCGGAGAAGTTCAGGTCGGTCACTTCGCCATCTTTTTCGGTCAATTTCACGTTGATGCGGGTACGGCCCTGCACCACCTGAAAACGGTTGGCGATCCCCAGCTCGCTGAACAGCTGCTGGAAACCATCCTGGTTATCTTTGCCAAGGAAGCCGCCGACGGTGACGTCAATCCCGAGATCCTTCAGCACTTTTGCAACGTTAATCCCTTTACCTGCCGCGTGCAGGCCAGTGGTACGCACGAGGTTAACTTCGCCGCGTTCGATTTCCGGGCAAAAGCCCACGAGGTCGTAAGCCGGGTTCAGCGTAATAGTGGCAACACGTCTGCTCATTATGCGCCCTCCCCCAGACCGGCCGCGATGGCATCGCCAATCGCTTTCAGCGCCTGTTCAGCATCCGCACCCTGCGCGGTGAAACGCAGGCGATGGCCTTTCTTCACGCCCAGCGCAACCACTTTCATCAGGCTGCGACCGTTGGCCGGTTTACCGCTGCCGTCGAGGTTGGTGACGGTAACGTCGCTGTTGAACTGCTTAATGGTATTCACCAGCATGGTGCCCGGACGGGCATGCAGACCATGTTCGTTACGTACCACAAATTCAGCGCTCAGCAGCTCATCGGTATTCACATCATCGCTGGTCAGCAGCGCCAGCAAGGTAGCGGCATCGGCTTTCAGCAGTTGTTCAGCTTTTTTGTTCAGCAGCAGGTCGCTCAGGCGCTTCAGCACCTCTACCGGCTGTTCATCGGCCATGGAAACAGTCACCAGCATGGCGGTGGTGTCTCCGGCGGTATCAAACGCGGTAGCCGCACGGCTGACGGCGATAGCGCTGCGCAGGTTGCCTTCAGCACAGTCGTTCAGCCAGACGCCCTGACCGAGGTTCAGCGGTTTGTCGTTAATCGCATGGGCAACAAAAGTGGTATCGACAGCACCCGCTTCTTTCAGGCGACCGGCGTTGAGCGCCTGCAGGGTCACCAGATCGGAAGCCACCACGTCCAGGGTCAGCATGTCGTTATCCAGTTTCAGGGCTTCGCTCTGCTTTTCACCCATCAGCAAGGCACGCAGCTCTTCGGCGGTGGTCGCGGATTTGAGTTGTTCAGCCACCGCGTCATCGCTCAGCACGTGCGTCAGCTGACGCAGCAGGCCGAGGTGTTCGTCGCTGCTGGCGGCGATACCAATGGCGACATAGGCTACCTGGCCTTCACCCCAAAGCACGCCCTGCGGGAACTGATAAACCTGAACGCCGGTTTTCAGTACCTGGTCACGGGTATCGGTGGTGCCATGCGGAATGGCGATGCCATTGCCAAGGAAGGTTGAGGTTTGCTGTTCGCGAGCGAGCATGCCGTCAACATAGCCATTGCCGACATTGCCTGCCTGCACCAGCGCTGCGGCGATCTGCCGGATAGCCTCTTCTTTTGATCCGGCCTGCTCGCCCGGATGGATGTCCTGCACGGATAACTGGAACATGATTCTCCACTCCTGCTGAAATTGAATCGATTCAGCTTAGATAAGAAAAAATACGCTATTTGGGTTGGCAAACAGATACCGGATAGCGCTGAAACGTTTCAAGAAGTCTTGCTCTTTCTACAAAAGCTTGCAAGTAAAGTTACAATTCAGCATACAAAAATTAGATGTGCAGCACGTTTTGTTGGCAGGCAGCGCATTTTTACAAATCTGTTTTGAAATCCACCGCTCTGTTTCAGCAACTTCAGCAAAAGCGGAAAACCTTTTGAAAGGGGATTTTGATTTTTCGTAGGATGAATGATCCGGTTTTCTGTCTATTTTCTGACAAGCGGCGTAAACTCCGCCTTTCTTCATATCACTGATACAGAAACATGCACACGACCCCCGCCGCCGTCCCCCGGAAGTCATTTGATTTGACCTCATCGGCGTTTTTGATTGTTGCCTTCCTCACCGGTATCGCCGGTGCGTTACAAACTCCTACGCTGAGTCTGTTCCTCACGAACGAGGTTCATGCCCGTCCAGCCATGGTTGGCTTCTTCTTTACCGGCAGCGCCATCATCGGCATTCTGGTCAGCCAGTTTCTGGCCGGGCGTTCGGATAAGAAAGGTGACCGCAAGTCCCTGATCGTTTTTTGCTGCCTGATGGGCGTGTTTGCCTGCCTGCTGTTCGCCTGGAACCGTAACTATTTCGTGTTGCTGTTTGTCGGCGTGTTTCTTAGTAGCTTTGGCTCCACCGCCAACCCGCAGCTCTTTGCCTTAGCCCGCGAACACGCAGACCATACCGGCCGCGAAGCGGTGATGTTCAGCTCGATCCTGCGCGCTCAGGTGTCACTCGCATGGGTCGTCGGGCCGCCGCTGGCTTACGCCCTGGCGATGGGGTTTGGTTTTCCGGCAATGTATCTCAGCGCCGCGGTGGCGTTTGTGGTCTGTGGGGCGATGGTCTGGTTTTTCCTGCCGACGATGCGCAAAGAGCCGAAGCTGGCGACCGGGGTGCTGGAATCACCGCGCCGCAACCGTCGTGACGCCCTGCTGCTGTTTACCATCTGCACGTTAATGTGGGGCACCAACAGCCTGTACATCATCAATATGCCGCTGTTCATTATTAATGAGCTGCATCTGTCCGAGAAACTGGCGGGGGTGATGATGGGGACAGCGGCCGGGCTGGAGATCCCGACCATGCTGATTGCCGGTTACTATGCAAAACGCTTCGGGAAACGCTTCCTGATGCGCATTGCTGCCGTCGCCGGACTCCTGTTTTACGTCGGGATGCTGACCGCCCATTCTCCCGCGCTGCTGCTGGGATTACAGCTGCTGAACGCGATCTATATCGGCATTCTCGCCGGGATCGGCATGCTCTACTTCCAGGATCTGATGCCGGGACAGGCGGGTGCCGCGACCACGCTATACACCAATACCACCCGCGTGGGCTGGATTATCGCCGGCTCCATGGCCGGGGTCGTCGCCGAAATCTGGAGCTATCACGCCGTGTTCTGGATTGCACTGGGGATGTGCATCCTGACGACGCTCTGCCTGACGCGCATTAAGGATATTTAAGGCGCGGTGAGCGTCTCGAGGTCAAGCAGCCAGGTCATGGCCTGGGTACGCGAGGTGCTGCACATTTCGAGCGACGGCTGCAGGCTGGCGCACACTTTGGGCCGCAGCGGCGAGCCAAAGATTTTGCAGCGCTGTTGCGCGTCAAGCTGTACGCAGGGGGTATTGGCAGGCTTGCCGTTGGGCATCCCGGGGATGGGGCTGGAGATGGAGGGCGCGGTGCAACATGCTCCGCAGTCCGAACGGCAATCCATATACGTACGTTACCTGAAAGAAAGCCGCTCCCGCGGGCGTGACGCGCACAGTAACACCTTTTGCGTATTGATAGCAAAAGCCACGAAATCCACTTGCCTGAAATGCCGCGCGCGAGTACTTTGACGCGATATTTTTGACCTTCCCGTGAACAGGATTACTGCAATGCCAAGAGCGAATGAAATTAAGAAAGGTATGGTGCTGAATTACAACGGCAAGCTGCTGATTGTGAAAGACATCGATATTCAGGCACCCAGCGCCCGTGGCGCAGCAACGCTGTACAAAATGCGTTTTGCTGATGTGCGTACCGGTCTGAAAGTTGAAGAGCGTTTCAAAGGCGACGATATCGTGGATACCGTTACCCTGACCCGTCGTTATGTCGATTTCTCCTACGTTGACGGCAACGAATACGTATTTATGGATAAAGAAGACTACACCCCGTACATCTTCACCAAAGATCAGATTGAAGAAGAGCTGCTGTTTATCCCGGAAGGCGGGATGCCGGATATGCAGGTTCTGACCTGGGATGGCGTCCTGCTGGCGCTGGAGCTGCCGCAGACTGTCGATCTGGAGATCGTGGAAACGGCCCCGGGCATTAAAGGTGCTTCCGCCTCCGCGCGTAACAAACCTGCGACCCTGACTACCGGTCTGGTCGTGCAGGTGCCGGAATACCTCTCCGCAGGCGAGAAAATCCGCATCCATATCGAAGAAAAACGCTATATGGGTCGTGCTGACTGATCCTGCGCGCTGTTTTGCTGGGTAGCGGCTTCGCCTTACCCGGCCTGCAAAAGCACGCATAAAAAAACCGGCTCAATGGCCGGTTTTTTTGTCGGCCCGGTCAGCATAACGCCACCGGGCAATAGCTGTTACAGCAGCTCAGGATATTTGGTCATCTTCAGGGCCAGCTCCACGCCGCGCACTTCCGCCATCCCTTTCAGACGCCCAATCGCGGAATACCCCGGATTGGTTTTCTTACGCAGATCATCCAGCATCTGGTGCCCGTGATCCGGGCGGAACGGAATCGGACGCAAATCGCCTGCCCGCTTACGACGCTGTTCTTCACCCAGAATTGCATCGACGACCGCCACCATGTTCACGTCGCCGCCAAGATGCGCCGCTTCG
Organism: Leclercia sp. LSNIH3; assembly: GCF_002935105.1. NCBI lineage: Bacteria > Pseudomonadati > Pseudomonadota > Gammaproteobacteria > Enterobacterales > Enterobacteriaceae > Leclercia > Leclercia sp. LSNIH3. The sequence goes on along the minus strand of NZ_CP026387.1, from coordinate 3,988,751 downwards.
TGGAAGGTTTTCGGGTTATCTTCCCGACAGGTTGCCCGCAGGTGGGTAAAGTGAATGCGGTCGCCGAAGGTCTCAATCATCTGCACCAGGTCGTTATCGGCCCGAACGCCGTATGAACCCGTGCACATGGTAAAGCCGTTGTTGATGCTATCGACCGTCTCTTTCAGCCACTGCATATCTTCAATGGTGGATACAATACGCGGCAGGCCGAGGATAGGTCGCGGCGGATCGTCCGGGTGGACCGCAAGACGCACGCCCGCCTCTTCCGCCACCGGCACGATGGCCCGCAGGAAGACCGCCATGTTTTCCCGCAGCTGCGCTTTGTCGATGTTGCCATACTCAGCCAGACGCGCGCGGAACTGGTCGAGGGTGTAGCCCTCTTCCGCCCCCGGCAGGCCGGCGATAATGTTGCGGGTTAGCTTTTCAATATCGGCTTCGCTGGCGGTGTCGAACCACACCTGCGCCTGCTGCTGCTCTGCCGCGGTGTAATCTGCCGCCGCGCCTTCGCGCTTCAGGATGTGCAATTCGAACGCGGCAAAGGCGATCTGGTCAAAACGCAGCGCTTTTGAGCCGTCCGGCATTTCATATTCCAGGTCGGTACGGGTCCAGTCGAGGATAGGCATAAAGTTGTAGCACACGGTATCAATACCGCAGGCCGCCAGGTTGCGGATGCTCTGCTGGTAGTTCGCAATCCAGGTCTGGTAGTTGCCGGAGTGGGTTTTGATCTCTTCGTGAACCGGAATACTTTCCACCACCGACCAGGTTAGCCCTTTCTCGGCCAGCAGCGCCTGACGCTGTTTGATCTCCTCCACCGGCCACACCTGGCCATTGGGAATATGGTGCAGTGCGGTGACGACGCCCGTTGCGCCAGCCTGACGCACATCATCAAGAGAAACCGGATCTTTCGGCCCGTACCAACGCCAGGTTTGTTCCATTGATTCACCCTCTAAAGTTGTTATACCAATATTATCTATCTTAATGACGACTACCATACATGCATGATCAGGCAGGTCAATGCGTCTCGCTATATTGATTGATCCATCTCACAGTTCCCGGATATTTACGGCTCACCAATTCAATTTGTTGTCATATAACTTTACACTGGCATTGTTAATTAATGGTTAATCAGGTGTGTATTTCATGAAGACAATTGCCTCCACCGCGCTACCCGCTCACGTGTTACAGCCGCAGTACGATCGTCAGGCATTACGCTCCCGTATCGTCCATTTCGGCTTTGGTGCCTTTCATCGTGCGCATCAGGCGCTCCTGACCGATCGGGTGCTGAACGCCAGAGGCGGTGACTGGGGGATATGTGAGATTAGCCTGTTTAGCGGCGATACGCTGATGAGCCAGCTGCGCGCACAGGATCATCTGTTTACGGTGCTGGAAAAAGGGGCTGAGGGTAATCAGCCAATTATCGTCGGGGCAGTTCATGAATGCCTGAACGCCAGGCTTGATTCGCTGGCCGCCATTATTGAGAAATTTTGCGAGCCACAGGTAGCAATCGTCTCCCTGACCATTACCGAAAAGGGCTACTGCATCGATCCGGCCACCGGCAAGCTGGATACCCGCAATGAACGCATCATGCACGATCTGGAGCATCCCGATGCGCCGCACTCCGCGCCGGGGATCCTCGTCGAAGCCCTGCATCGCCGTCGCGAGCGGGGTCTGTCGCCGTTCAGCGTACTCTCCTGCGATAACATCCCCGATAACGGCCATGTGGTGAAAAACGCGGTGCTGGGCATGGCCCACAAGCGTTCCCCGGAGCTGGCTGAGTGGATCGCCGATAACGTCAGCTTCCCGGGCACCATGGTGGACAGGATTGTCCCCGCCGCCACCGATGATTCCCTTGCAGAGATCGCCCGTGAAGTGGGAGTTGACGATCCCTGCGCCATCAGCAGTGAGCCTTTTATCCAGTGGGTGATCGAGGATAACTTCGTCGCCGGTCGCCCGGAGTGGGAAGTGGCGGGCGTGCAGATGGTGCAGGACGTCCTGCCGTGGGAGCAGATGAAGCTGCGTATGCTTAACGGCAGCCATTCCTTCCTGGCCTACCTCGGTTATCTGGCCGGTTTCGCCCATATTAACGACTGCATGGCCGACAGCGCGCTGCGTGACGCCGCCCGTCGCCTGATGCTTGAGGAGCAGGCACCGACGCTGCGCATCACCGGGGTGGATCTGACCGCCTACGCCGACAGCCTGATTGACCGCTTCGCCAACCCGGCGCTGAAGCACCGCACCTGGCAGATTGCCATGGACGGCAGCCAGAAACTGCCTCAAAGGATGCTGGAGAGTATTCGCCTCCACCGCCAGCGCGACACCGCCTGGCCGCTGCTGGCCCTCGGCGTCGCGGGCTGGATGCGCTACGTCAGCGGCGTGGACGATGCAGGCCACGCCATTGATGTACGCGATCCGCTGAGCGATAAGATCCGCGCCATTGTAGAGACCAGCAGCGAAGAGGAGCGCGTTACCGCCCTGCTGGCGCTCACTGAAATTTTCGGCACCGACCTGCCGCAGGATCCGCAGTTTGTAGAGGCCATCACCCGGGCTTACCAGCGCATTAGCCAGTCGGGCGCGCGCCAGGCCATTATCGATACGCTCCAGATTTAACCTCTGGTGCGCTTAAGGCGAGCGGGAAGCCTCCCGTTCGCCCTCCCCCCTTCTCAGGGGTGTTCTTTTGCGCCAGGATTATTGATAATTGTTATAGCATTACATTTATCACCCCTGGAGCACCTGTGACTAAAACCAACCTCATTACGGGCTTTCTCGGCAGCGGGAAAACCACATCAATACTGCACCTGCTGGCGAACAAAGATCCTGCTGAAAAATGGGCCGTGCTGGTCAATGAATTTGGCGAGATCGGCATTGATGGCGCACTGCTGGCCGATAACGGGGCACTGGTAAAAGAGATCCCGGGGGGATGCATGTGCTGCGTGAACGGTCTGCCGATGCAGGTGGGGCTTAACACCCTGCTGCGTCAGGGCAAGCCCGACCGGCTGCTGATTGAACCCACCGGGCTGGGCCACCCGAAGCAGATCCTAGACCTGCTGACCGCCCCGGTCTATGAACCCTGGATCGATTTGCGCGCCACCCTGTGCCTGCTCGACCCGCGTCAGCTGCTGGACGAAAAATATGTCCAGAACGAAAACTTCCGCGACCAGCTCGCCGCCGCCGATATCATCATTGCCAATAAAGAGGATCGCGCCACCGCAGAAAGCCGCGCCGCGCTGGATATCTGGTGGCAGCACTTCGGCGGCGAACGTCAGCTCTCCTGTACCACGCAGGGAAATATCGATGGGGCCCTGCTCGATCTGCCGCGCCGTAATCTGAAAGCGTTACCTGCCAGCGCCGCCCATGCCCACAGTCACGGCGAAAAACAGGGTCTGGCCGCGCTGAGTCTGCCTGCTCACCAGCGTTGGCGTCGCAGCCTGAACAGCGGCCAGGGTCACCAGGCCTGTGGTTGGGTGTTCGATGCGGATACCTGCTTCGACACCATCGGTTTACTGGAGTGGGTGCGACTGGCACCGGTTGAACGCGTGAAAGGTGTTATGCGTATTCCCGAGGGGCTGTTACAGGTCAATCGCCAGGGTGCCGATTTTCACATCGAAACGCAGGGTGTAATGCCACCGGACAGCCGAATAGAGTTAATTAGTGCGGTTAACACCGACTGGAACGCCTTACAGTCCAGCTTGTTGAAGCTTCGTTTAAGTTCGGGCAACTAACGTTGCCCTGTTTTAACTGCTTACGGCTTAATGATGAAAACCCGACTATTACCTGTTTTATTGCTTAACCTTGCTGGCCTGGGCCTCTTTTTATCCTGGTATCTGCCGGTCAACCACGGTTTCTGGTTCCCGCTGGACAGCGGAATATTCCACTTCTTTAACCAGAAACTGGCAGAGAGTCGCCCCTTCCTGTGGCTGGTGGCGATCACCAATAATCGGGCCTTTGACGTCTGTTCCCTGTTGGCGATGGGCTACCTGATGCTGACCTTCTGGCGTAACGAGAGTGCGGCCGGGCGTCGGCGCATTCTAATGATTGGCCTGGTGATGCTGCTGACTGCCGTGGTTCTGAACCAGCTGGCGCAGGCTCTGATTCCGGTGAAACGCTCAAGTCCGACGCTATTTTTCCCGGATATCTACCGCGTCAGTGAATTACTGCATATTTCGACAAAAGATGCCTCGAAGGACAGTTTCCCGGGCGATCACGGGATGATGCTGCTTATTTTCACCGCTTTTATGTGGCGTTATTTTGGTCATAAGACTTTCGCATTAGCCCTCATTATTTTTATGGTTTTCTCTTTTCCACGGGTAATGATTGGCGCGCACTGGTTCAGCGATATTGCCGTCGGTTCTCTTTCAGTGGCGTTGATTGGGCTTCCATGGTGTCTGATGACCCCACTGAGCGACCGTTTAATAGCATTCTTTGATCGCTACCTGCCTGGCTGATTCAACATTTTTAAAACAAGTTACTAACCGAAATTAACAGTATCAATGAGGGATCAATGCAGATCCCTCATGTATTATTTGCTTGCACTGCCCCAGCCTGTCATTTTCCTGTCATAATAATCACGTTAGAAATTAACAGTTTGGTTATTCCTTAACCTAAATTAACCCGCAATTTTGCTCTCCCGGCAGCAAACTTTTGGTATCACATTTTCTTATAAAAATTTGGCAATTTTTGCTCGCAATGACCGTGTCGATCGGGTACTCTCAAACTCGTTTTACCTCAGCGCTACAATTATTATCGTTGTAAATAAATTTGTGCGATTCGCCACAGATTTGACCATAAAGAATTGTCTGATAGTGCGCAGGTATTTAGTCTCGTCTCGCTTGGCATTTTTTATAACGATATTTGTCGTTAAGGACTTCAAGGGATAATAAACAACATGGTCAAATCTCAACCGATCTTGAGATACTTCTCACGGGTGATCCCGGCGATTGCAGTAGCGGTTCTGCTTTCAGCTTGTAGCGCATCGAATACCGCAAAGAATATGCATCCTGAGACGCGTGTTGTGGGGTCAGAAGACGCCTCTTCACTGCAAGCCTCTCAGGATGAATTTGAAAAAATGGTCAGCAATCTGGATATCAAATCCCGATTAATGGACCAGTATGCTAGCTGGAAAGGCGTGCGCTATCGCCTTGGCGGCGATACACGTAAAGGGATTGATTGTTCCGGCTTCGTACAACGTACTTTCCGCGAACAGTTTGGTTTAGAACTTCCGCGTTCAACCTATGAACAACAGGAAATGGGCAAATCGATCTCGCGTAGCAGCTTACGCACCGGCGATTTAGTGCTGTTCCGAGCGGGTTCAACCGGCCGTCATGTCGGCATCTATATTGGTAACGACCAGTTTGTTCACGCGTCCACCAGCAGTGGTGTGACGATCTCCAGTATGAACGAGCCCTACTGGAAGAAGCGCTACAATGAAGCGCGCCGTGTATTAACTCGCAGTTAACCGCCAGTGCTGTCCGTTTCCCTTGACTGACAGCATGCTAAAAAAGCACTGCTACGGCAGTGCTTTTTTTTTATAACTCAACAACACATTCAGGGCTGGTCGTTCCAGGCTATAGTCTGGTAGTAACGTGAGTTTAGCCGTCATGATAACGCGGGCGGCATATCAGGATCCGATTACATTTATGTTTACCCGCCATTTATCAACCCGACGAAAAGTGCTGATGCTCAGCGTGCTTGCCGGACTTATTGTCGCCCTGCTCTGTGGCGGTATGCAGTTTTTTTTCAGTTATCACAAACGGGATGTGAAATACGATAACCTGATTACCGACCTCCATGACTACATGGCAGATTATTTTAAAGAGCTGCGCATCTCCATCGATAGATTGCAGCCACTGACCTTAAGCCAGTGCCACGAGGTCAGCGCCGAATTGACCTCCCGCGCTGCATTCAGCCTTAACGTCCGTGCCTTCCTGCTGGTAAAAGATAAAATTGCCTTCTGCTCGTCAGCAACCGGGCCGTTGAATGTCCCCCTCAGCGAACTGGTGCCGAATATCGACGTGAATAAAGATGTTGATATGGCTCTGCTGCCCGGTACGCCGATGATGCCGAAAAAACCGGCCATTGTGTTGTGGCACCGAAACCCGCTGCTGGACAGTGGCGGCGTATTTACTTCTATTAATCTCAACCTGACTCCCTACCTGTTATATACCGCCCGCCAGGATGAATTTGCCGGTATTGCCCTTATTATCGGCGATACCTCTTTTTCGACTTATTCAAACCGGCTGATTCACATTTCGGATCTGGATAAACACCCCGTGCGCTCCAGCCGGATTGAAGGACTGCCGCTGACCATTAATCTGTATGCCGATACCTGGACGATGGCCGATCTCTATTTTGCCCTGCTGTTTGGTCTGATGTGCGGCTCCAGCATCGGGGTGCTCTGTTTCTATGGGCTGATGAACCACGCCAATCCGCGAAAAGAGATCCTCACCGCGATTAAGCAGAACCAGTTTCACGTGGTCTATCAGCCGGTCGTGGACGCGAACAATCTGCAGATGGGCGGCGTGGAGGTATTGATGCGCTGGCACCATCCCGGTGCCGGGGAGATCCCGCCGGATGCCTTTATTGGCTTTGCGGAAGCACAGAAGTTGATTGTGCCACTGACGCTGCATCTCTTTGACCTGATCCTGCGCGACGCCCCGACGCTGAAAAAACGCCTTCCGCCGGGTTCCAAGCTGGGCATTAATCTCTCCCCGGGCCACCTGCACGCCGACAGCTTCAAGGAAGATATGCGTAAATTCGCCGCCTCGCTGCCGCCGGATCATTTCCAGATTGTGCTCGAAATTACCGAGCGCGATATGCTGAATCAGCGGGAAGCCACAAAGCTCTTTGAATGGCTGCATCTGGAAGGGTTTGAAATCGCGGTGGATGATTTTGGTACCGGGCACAGCGCCCTCATCTACCTTGAGCGTTTTACCATGGACTATCTGAAAATCGACCGCGGCTTTGTCAACGCCATCGGCCTGGAGACCGTGACCTCCCCGGTGCTGGATACCGTGCTGACGCTCGCCCGGCGGCTGAATATGGTGACCATTGCCGAAGGTGTCGAGACGCCCGAGCAGGCGAAGTGGCTGCGCGATCACGGCGTCAATATGTTGCAAGGCTACTGGATCAGCCGCCCGATGCGCCTGGAGCAGCTGCTGGTCTGGCAGCCTGACGTTCACCCCGACAGCGAATAATTTCCCAACCACCGCTACGTCACTTATTATTCAGGTATCCTGCCCGGCCAGACTGCAAGAGGAAAATGTCGCGGAATGATTGTGCGCATAATAGTGCTGCTGATGGCGATGATGAGTGGACTCAGCCAGGCGCAAACCATTAAAGAGAGCTACGCGTTCGCGGTGATTGGCGAGCCGAAATATGCCATCAATTTCGATCACTACGATTACGTTAACCCTGCCGCGCCAAAAGGGGGCAATCTTACCCTTGCCGCCAACGGCACCTTCGATAACTTCAACCGCTATGCCCTGCGCGGCGTGGCGGCCGAGCGTACCGACGCCCTCTACGACACCCTTTTTACGACGTCTGATGATGAGCCAGGCAGCTATTATCCGCTGGTGGCCGAGCAGGCCCGCTACGCCGATGATTTTGCCTGGATGGAGTTGACCCTCAATCCACTGGCGCGCTTTCATGACGGCACACCGGTGAAGGCCAGCGACGTGGCTTTTACCTTCCATAAGTTTATGACCGAAGGGGTGCCACAGTTCCGGCTGGTCTATAAAGGGGCTACGGTGACGGCCATCGCCCCGCTGACGGTACGCATCACGCTCGCCAACCCTAACAAAGAGGACATGCTGAGCCTGCTTACCCTGCCGGTCATGCCTGAAAAGTTCTGGAAAGATCATAAGCTCAGCGATCCTCTCTCCACCCCACCGCTGGCGGGCGGGCCATACCGCATTACAAGCTGGCGTATGGGGCAATATCTTATCTACTCCCGGGTGAAGGATTACTGGGCGGCCAACCTGCCGGTGAACCGGGGTCGCTGGAATTTCGATACCCTGCGCTACGACTACTATCTGGACGACAACGTGGCCTTTGAGGCGTTCAAAGCGGGCGCGTTTGATATGCGGGTAGAGAGCAGCGCCAAAAACTGGGCCACGCGCTACATCGGGAAAAACTTTGACCGCGGCTTTATCGTGAAAGAGGCGCTTAAAAATGATTCCGCTCAGGACACGCGCTGGCTGGCCTTTAATATTCAGCGCCCGGTATTCAGCGATCGCCGGGTCCGCCAGGCCATTACCCTCGCCTTTGATTTTGAGTGGATGAACAAGGCGCTGTTCTACGGCGCCTACAGTCGGGTTAACAGCTATTTCCAGAATACAGAGTATGCGGCCAAGGGCTACCCGGATGCCGCGGAGCTGACGCTCCTCGCCCCGCTGAAGAGCGCCCTCCCCGCCGAGGTGTTTACTACCGTCTTTCAGCCGCCGGTCTCTAAAGGCGATGGCTACGATCGTAACAACCTGCTGAAAGCCAGCCAGCTACTGGACGAGGCCGGGTGGACAATCAAAAATAAGCAGCGGGTTAACACGCAAACCGGCAAACCGCTCAGTTTTGAACTGCTGTTGCCCTCCGGGGGGAATAATCAGTGGGTGCTGCCGTTCCAGCACAACCTTGAACGGCTGGGCATTACCATGAACATTCGCCAGGTGGATAACTCGCAAATTACCAACCGGATGCGCAACCGCGATTACGATATGATGCCGCGCCTGTGGCGGGCCATGCCGTGGCCGAGCTCGGACCTGCAGATCTCCTGGGCTTCCCAGTACATTGACTCAACCTATAATTCACCGGGAGTAAAAAACCCGGCCATCGACGCCCTGATTGCGCAAATCGTTGCCGCGCAGGGCGATAAAGAGAAGCTGCTGCCCCTCGGGCGCGCGCTGGATCGGGTCCTGACCTGGAACTATTACATGCTGCCAATGTGGTTTATGGGCCAGGATCGGGTGGCCCGCTGGGATAAATTTGGTCTTCCGGCCCAACGCCCGGTCTACTCCCTCGGGTTCGAAAACTGGTGGTATGACGTTAACAAAGCGGCGCAATTACCCGCCGAGCGGCGTTAAGGATACGCAATGGGCGCTTATTTACTTCGTCGTTTACTGCTGGTGATCCCCACCCTGTGGGCGATTATCACCATCAACTTTTTTATCGTGCAGATCGCCCCGGGTGGCCCGGTGGATCAAGCGATTGCCGCCATCGAATTCGGTAACAGCGGGGCGATGCCCGGCGGGGGCGATGAAGGCATGCGCGCCAGCCACGCCCGCACCGGGGTGGGCAATATCAACGAGAGCCACTATCGCGGTGGACGGGGTCTGGATCCCGAGGTGATCGCCGAGATCACCCAGCGGTACGGCTTTGATAAACCGATCCATGAGCGTTACTTCAAAATGATCGGGGACTATCTGCGCTTTGATTTTGGCGACAGCCTGTTCCGTAGCGCCTCGGTGCTGCATCTGATTAAAGAGAGCCTGCCGGTTTCCATCACCCTGGGCCTGTGGGGCACCCTGATTATCTATCTGGTCTCGATCCCGCTCGGCATCCGTAAAGCGATGGATAACGGCAGCCGGTTCGATATCTGGAGCAGTACCTTCATTATTATTGGCTATGCGATACCGGCGTTTCTGTTTGCCGTTCTGCTGATTGTCTTTTTTGCCGGGGGGAGTTACTTCGACCTCTTCCCGCTGCGCGGGCTGGTCTCGACCGATTTCAGCAGCCTGCCGTGGTACGAGAAAATTACCGACTACCTGTGGCACATTACCCTGCCGGTGCTGGCGACGGTGATCGGCGGGTTTGCGGCCCTGACCATGTTGACCAAAAACGCCTTCCTTGATGAGATCCGCAAGCAGTACGTGGTGACCGCCCGCGCCAAAGGGGTCAGCGAGCGGGGCATTCTGTGGAAACACATTTTTCGCAACGCCATGCTTCTGGTGATCGCCGGTTTTCCCGCCACCTTTATCAGCATGTTCTTTACCGGCTCCCTGTTAATTGAGGTGATGTTCTCCCTTAACGGGCTGGGGTTGCTCGGTTACGAGGCCACCGTCTCGCGGGATTACCCGGTGATGTTTGGCACGCTCTATATTTTCACCCTGATTGGCCTGCTGCTGAATATCCTCAGCGATATCTGCTATACGCTGGTCGATCCGCGTATTGATTTTGAGGGTCGCTGATGCCGCGCTTAAGCCCCATCAATCAGGCCCGCTGGGCCAGGTTTCGTCACAATCGCCGCGGCTACTGGTCGCTGTGGATTTTCGCCCTGTTTTTCGCCCTGAGCCTGTGCTCGGAGCTGGTTGCTAACGATAAACCCCTGCTGGTGCACTTTAACGATCGCTGGTACGTCCCGGTGATCAAAGAGTACAGCGAAAGCGACTTTGGCGGCCCCTTTGCCACCGCAGCGGATTATCAGGATCCCTGGTTACAGGCGCAGCTCAACGAGCACGGCTGGGTGCTGTGGGCCCCGGTCCGCTTTGGTGCCACCAGCATTAACTTTGCCACCACCACGCCTTTCCCGTCCCCGCCTTCGGCACAAAACTGGCTGGGCACCGACGCCAACGGCGGGGATGTGCTGGCGCGCATTCTCTACGGCACGCGGATCTCCATTCTGTTTGGCCTGATGCTGACCCTGTTTTCCAGCGTGATGGGCGTGCTGGCCGGAGCGATCCAGGGCTATTACGGCGGTAAAATCGACCTCTGGGGCCAGCGGTTTATCGAGGTCTGGTCCGGGATGCCGACGCTGTTCCTGATTATTCTGCTTTCAAGCGTGGTACAGCCTAACTTCTGGTGGCTGCTGGCCATCACGGTGCTCTTTGGCTGGATGGCGCTGGTGGGGGTGGTGCGGGCGGAGTTCCTGCGCACCCGTAACTTTGACTACATTCGCGCCGCCCAGGCGCTGGGGGTCAGCGATCGCGGGATCATTTTCCGTCATATGCTGCCGAACGCCATGGTGGCGACCCTGACCTTCCTGCCGTTTATCCTGTGCAGCTCCATCACGACCCTTACCTCGCTCGATTTTCTTGGCTTCGGCCTGCCGCTGGGTTCGCCGTCGCTGGGCGAGCTGCTGTTACAGGGGAAAAACAACTTGCAGGCGCCGTGGCTCGGCATCGCCGCTTTTCTCTCCGTTGCCGTGCTGCTCTCGTTGCTGATTTTTATTGGCGAAGCGGTGCGCGATGCCTTTGACCCGAATAAGGCGGTTTAAGATGACCCAGCCTCTCCTTCACATTGACGCCCTCTCCATCGCATTTCGCCAGCAGGGCGAGCTGCGTACCGTGGTCAATGATGTCTCCCTGCACATAGATGCCGGGGAAACGCTGGCGCTGGTGGGGGAATCTGGCTCCGGGAAGAGCGTTACCGCGCTCTCCGTCCTGCGCCTGCTCCCCGCCCCACCGGTAGTCTATCCGCAGGGCGATATCCTGTTTCATGGGCAGTCGCTGCTGCATGCCGACGAGCGCACCCTGCGCGGGGTGCGGGGCAACAAGATCGCCATGATTTTCCAGGAGCCGATGGTGTCGCTGAACCCGCTGCACACCCTCGAAAAACAGCTCTATGAAGTGCTCTCCCTGCACCGCGGCATGCGCAAAGAGGCGGCACGCGGAGAGATGCTCGACTGTCTCGAACGCACCGGGATCCGCAATGCCGCAAAACGGCTGGCCGATTTTCCTCATCAACTTTCCGGCGGTGAACGCCAGCGGGTGATGATCGCCATGGCACTGCTGACCCGCCCGGAGCTGCTGATTGCCGATGAACCGACTACCGCGCTGGACGTCACGGTACAGGCGCAGATCCTTCAGCTGTTACGCGAGCTGCGTGACGAGCTGAACATGAGCCTGCTGTTTATCACCCACAACCTCAGCATCGTGAGAAAGCTGGCCGACCGGGTCGCGGTGATGCAAAACGGCTGCTGCGTGGAGCAGAACCGGGCCGCGACGCTGCTTGCCGCGCCTGAGCACCCTTACACCCAGCGGCTGCTCAACAGCGAGCCAACTGGCGATCCCGTCCCGCTGCCGGACGCGGCACAACCGCTGCTGAGCGTGAAAGATCTCTCGGTGGCTTTTCCGGTGCGCAAAGGCCTCCTGCGTCGGGTGGTGGATAACAAGCAGGTGCTAAAAAACGTCAGCTTTAACCTGCGCCCCGGTGAAACCCTGGGGCTGGTAGGCGAGTCCGGCTCCGGTAAAAGCACTACCGGGCTGGCGCTGCTGCGCCTGATCGCCTCCAGAGGGGAGATTGTGTTTGATGGTCAGCCGCTGCATCGCTGGGATCGCCGTCAGATGTTGCCCGTCCGCCACCGGATGCAGGTGGTGTTTCAGGATCCAAACTCCTCCCTGAATCCACGTCTTAACGTGCAGCAAATTATCGAAGAAGGTCTGCGGGTGCATCAGCCCACGCTAAGCATGCAGGCGCGGGAGGAGGAGGTCATTCGGGTGATGGGCGAAGTGGGGCTGGATCCGCAGACCCGGCATCGTTATCCTGCCGCCTTTTCCGGCGGCCAGCGTCAGAGGATCGCCATTGCTCGCGCGCTGATCCTGCGCCCGGAGCTGATTATTCTGGATGAACCCACCTCATCGCTGGATAAAACCGTACAGGCGCAGATCCTGGCGCTGCTGAAAGATCTGCAGGAGAAACACCGGCTGGCCTATATCTTTATCAGCCACGACCTGCAGGTGGTACGCGCGCTGTGTCACCAGGTGATTGTGTTACGTCAGGGAGAGGTGGTCGAGCAAGGGGAGTGTCAGCGCGTGTTTGCCGCGCCGACGCAGGAGTACACGCGTCAGCTATTAGCGTTACGCTGACGCTCAGACAGGATCCTGACCTGCTACGGATTCGGCAATCGCCACCCCGAAGTTTTTCAGGCGGCAAGTGGCCGCGAACTCGTCCTGGCTTTTCACGAACAGGCACGGCTCGCCTTCGCACTCCAGTACCGAGCTGTAAAGCTCAATGTCCGTCAGCGCCTGGCTCAGCTTTTCCATTACCGGCCATGCGTTGCCCTCTTCCGGGCTTAGCAGCTTAAGCGCCACCAAACAGTTATCACTGTTTGCTCCGCTTTGCGGAATCGGTTCAACTTTGGAACCTGCAAAACCCGCCGACCAGCGATAGCTCTGCGGCAAGCGATGCACAATGGAGAGCTGTAATGTATTCACGTTTGTTCCCCGGAAGCAAAATATACTTCACAATCTATTTACATTTATAGTAACACATCAACACTTACCTGCTCTGTTTTTAATAAGAAAACGCTTACACCCGTTTCCACGGGGGTTGGCGTCTAATTTATCAGGGCTTTTTGACAGTGTTTCAGGTTGATAGCGGCGCTATATGTACCCGTTTCTGTGATCTAACACAACCTTTTTAACTACAAGGCTGTGACTATTTACACAAATAGATTTTACATAAAAGAAACAAACAGGGGAGCGGTGAAACGTGCTTTGCTTGACCAACATCAAAAAAGGGCCCCGTCGGGACCCTTCTTTCTGCACTATTTTACTGCTTTTCGTGGCCGGCTGGCGTAGAGGCAGAAAAGGATCGAGCAGGTCGCGCACAAGGCAATTGACCAGAGCATCGGCCAGGCGGTGGTAAAGGTCGCCAGGGAGAGCAACGCCCCGACAATGGCGCCAATCCCGAAGCGGAAGGTGCCTGCCAGTGAAGAGGCCGTCCCGGCCATATGCGGGAACTCATCAAGGATCACCGCCATCGCGTTGGACGACACTATCGAAATACAGCCCACAAAGGCCGCAATCCCTATCACCAGCGTCCAGAAGCCCACATCAAAGAAGGCCGTCACCACCATCCACACCGCCATGACGAACTGGATCCACAGACCAATGCGGAACATGTTCAGCGCCCCCACCCGACGGACGAAGCGGCTGTTGATCATAGTCAGCACAAAGATGAAGACCACGTTCAGCGCGAAGTAGTAGCCGAAATGCTGCGGGGAGACGTGGTTGAGTTCAATGTAGACAAACGGCCCGGCGCTGAGGAATGAGAACATCCCGGCAAAGCTGAAGCCGCTGGCCAGCATATAGCTCAGCACGCGCTTATGGCGAAACAGTGAGGCAAAGTTGCCAAGGGTGGTACGGATATGAAACTTCTGCCGATGCTCCGCAGGCAGGGTTTCCTTTATAAAGAAGAAGATCATCGCCGAGGCCAGCAGGGCCGCCAGCGCCAGAAGCCAGAAAATCGCGTGCCAGCTGAACCACACCAGCACTGCCCCCCCGACCATCGGCGCCACCAGCGGCGCAACGGTGGTGACCAGCATGACGAAGGACATCATGCGGGAGAACTCTTCTTTGGGGTAGATATCGCGCATCAGGGCATTGATGACCACGCTTGCGGCCGCTGCCGCCAGGCCGTGGAAGAAACGCATCACAATCAGGTGATCGATGGACTGCGCCATCGCACAGGCCGCCGCCGCACCAGCAAACACCAGCGTCCCGCCCAGCACCACCGGTTTGCGGCCCAGGCTGTCGGCCATGGGGCCGTACAGTAGCTGGCCGAGGGCAAAGCCGAGAATATAGGTGCTGAGGGTCATTTGCGCGCTACCCGCCGGCACGCCAAATTGCTCAGCGATCACCGGCAGCGCAGGCAGATACATGTCGATGGAGAGCGGCATCAGCATAGCCAGCAGACCAAGGATAAAGACAATGCTGAACGACGAGTGTGGCCTGGTGGTCACAGTTAGCTCCTGAAATTAGCGTGAAGAGAGGCCAACGCTGGCAATTTCTTCTTCCGTCAACGGGCGGTATTCGCCTGGCTCAAGATCCGGGTCAAGGGCGATCGCCCCAATCCGTTCGCGATGCAGACCCACAACGTGGTTACCCACGGCAGCAAACATGCGTTTTACCTGATGGTAGCGCCCTTCGCTGATGGTCAGACGCACTTCGGTGGGGGTGATCACTTCCAGCACGGCGGGCTTAGTCAGATCTTTTTCATTGTGCAGCTGAACGCCGTGGGCAAATTGTTCTGCCGTGCTGTCGCTCACCGGGGATTCCAGCGTCACCAGGTAGGTCTTCTCACAATGGTGGCGCGGGGAAGTAATACGATGCGACCACTGACCGTCATCGGTCATCAGCACCAGGCCAGTAGTGTCGATATCCAGACGCCCGGCGGCGTGCAGTTTGTGCGCCACTGGCTCGTCGAGGAAATAGAGCACGGTCGGGTGATCGGGATCGTCAGTCGAGCAGACATAGCCTTGCGGCTTATTGAGCATGAAGTAACGCGGGCCGTTCTGCTGGGTCAGCGAATTGCCGTCATATTCCACCTGATGCTCGGGCTGGAGTTTGAACGCGCTGTCTCGCACAATATCGTCATCCACAGTAACGTGGCTGCCGCGAATCAGACGCGCAGCAATAGCGCGGCTTACGCCGAGTTGCTGAGCGATAAACTTATCAAGTCGCATGAAATAATTTTAGCCTTAAAGGTGCCAGGAGCCGGACGAGGCGCCCGGAAAAGAAGCAGTTAACAACAGCCCAGTATAACGGGCTATCCGCGCCACTCAAGGGAAAAAGTTTCGTGGCATACTATATGCGGGATAACAAAGCTGAGTAACCATGACCTTTACACTTCGCCCCTATCAACAGGAAGCCGTGGACGCCACCCTCGCCCACTTTCGTCAGCATAAAGAACCGGCCGCCATCGTCCTGCCCACGGGGGCGGGCAAAAGCCTGGTGATCGCCGAGCTGGCGCGCCTTGCACGCGGTCGCGTGCTGGTGCTGGCGCACGTCAAAGAACTGGTGGCGCAAAACCACGCCAAGTACCTGGCGCTGGGCCTGGAGGCTGATATTTTTGCTGCCGGATTACAGCGTAAAGAGAGCCACGGCAAAGTGGTGTTTGGCAGCGTGCAGTCGGTAGCGCGCAATCTGGACAAGTTTCAGAGCGAGTTCTCGCTGCTGATCGTGGATGAGTGCCATCGCATTAGCGATGACAACGACAGTCAGTATCAGCAGATCCTGACCCATCTGAAGAGCGTGAATCCGCACATCCGTCTGCTGGGGCTGACCGCCACCCCGTTCCGCCTCGGAAAAGGCTGGATCTACCGCTTTCATTATCACGGCATGGTACGTGGCGATGAAAAGGCATTGTTTCGCGACTGTATTTACGAGCTGCCGCTGCGCTACATGATTAAACACGGTTACCTGACGCCGCCAGAGCGGCTGGATATGCCGGTGGTGCAGTACGATTTCAGCCGGTTGCAGGTGCAGAGTAACGGCCTGTTCAGCGAAGCGGATCTTAACCGCGAGCTGAAAAAGCAGGATCGTATTACCCCCCACATCATCAGCCAGATTGTGGAGTTTGCCGCCGATCGCAAAGGGGTGATGATCTTTGCCGCCACCGTGGAACACGCCCGGGAAATCACCGGCCTGCTGCCCGCCAGCGAGGCCCGGCTTATCACCGGCGAGACGCCGGGCAACGAACGCGACCAGCTGATTGAGGCGTTTAAGGCACAGCAGTTCCGCTATCTGGTCAACGTGTCAGTGCTCACGACCGGGTTTGATGCCCCACACGTCGATCTGATTGCTATTCTGCGCCCCACCGAATCCGTCAGCCTTTACCAACAGATTGTCGGCCGCGGCCTGCGTTTAGCCCCCGATAAAACCGATTGCCTGATTCTGGATTACGCTGGCAACCCACACGACCTGTACGCCCCGGAAGTGGGTGCGCCAAAAGGAAAAAGTGACAACGTACCCGTGCAGGTGTTTTGTCCCGGCTGCGGATTTGCCAACACCTTCTGGGGCAAAACGACCGCCGACGGCACGCTGATTGAGCACTTTGGCCGACGTTGTCAGGGCTGGTTTGAAGATGACGACGGCCATCGGGAACAGTGTGACTACCGTTTCCGCTTCAAAAACTGCCCGCAGTGCAATGCTGAAAACGACATTGCCGCCCGTCGCTGTCGCGCCTGCGATGCGGTGTTGGTCGATCCCGACGATATGTTGAAAGCGGCCCTCAAGCTGAAAGACGCGCTGGTGCTGCGCTGCAGCGGGATGGTGCTGGCTCATGGCGCGGACGAGAAAGGCGAATGGCTGAAAATTACCTATTACGACGAAGATGGCACCGATGTCAGTGAGCGCTTCCGTCTGCAGACGCCCGCCCAGCGTACCGCCTTTGAGCAGCTGTTTATCCGTCCGCATACCCGCACGCCCGGCGTGCCGCTGCGCTGGATCACCGCGGCCGATATCGTTCATCAGCAGCCGTTGCTGCGCCACCCTGACTTCGTGGTAGCGCGGAAAAAAGGCCAGTTCTGGCAGGTACGCGAAAAGGTTTTTGATTATGAAGGCCGCTATCGCCGGGCTAACGAATTGCGTGGATAAAGGGACTTTTCATTGATGTGCAGGCCATTTGAGTATAAAATGCCGCCCGCTTCACATCCGTGAGGCAGAACACTTACCTGCTGCTGGGTCGCCTGTAGCAGGAATAATATGTACAGAGAGAAATCAATGTTAACTATCAATGTAGAAGTACGTAAAGAGCAGGGCAAGGGTGCGAGCCGCCGCCTGCGTGTAGCAAACAAATTCCCTGCCATCATCTATGGCGGCGAAGCTGCGCCAATCGCAATCGAACTGGACCACGACAAAGTGTGGAACCTGCAGGACAAGCCTGGTTTCTATGGCGAAGTTCTGACCCTGGTTGTTGACGGTAAAGAAGAAAAAGTGAAGGTTCAGGCTGTTCAGCGTCACCCGTTCAAGCCAAAACTGGCTCACATCGACTTCGTTCGCGCGTAATCGCTTACAGGTTGAGAAAAAACCCCGCATTGCGGGGTTTTTTTATGTCCGTTATTTACCGCCGGAGGTGCGACGCTGCAGCTGGTCGCGCAGGTTTGGCGGAGTGCCTTTAATGGTCAGCGTGTCGGTCGCCGGATCCCAGAAAATGCGCTCGCCGAGCAGCATGGCATCAAAGTTAATGGTTAACCCACCGCCGCTACCGGCAAACTTGGTGAGCTGACGCAGCGTGCTGCGATCCGCCGGGAAGCTCTCTTCCAGCTCATAGCCTTTCTCAGCCGTAAATTCCTGGAAACTCACTTCGCTGACGCCCGCTAACTCTTTTGACAGCGACTCCAGGGCGATCTCTTCTCCCGCCTGCAGCTGCTCGTTACAGTAAGCATAAACCTGCTGACGCACGTTCTGGCGTTCCGCTTTATCCAGCTCGGCTTCTGCGGTGAAATCATCTACCGCCTGCAGCAGGCCTTTGTTCTGCGCCTTGGCGTTCAACCCTTCGCTGGCACCGAGGAAATCCATAAAGAAGTCGGCCACCTTGCGCCCTACCCGCCCTTTCAGGAAGGTCAGATAGCGGGTCGATTCCGGATTGGTTTCCCATTCCGTCAAATCGATACGCGCCACGATATCCGCGTGGTTGATGTCCAGATAGTGGGTGGAGCTGATATCCAGCTGCTCATTAACGCGCATGCTGCTTAAGTTGTTCAGCACCGCCACCAGCAGATACTCCACCGCCAGGTAACGATAATGGCAGAACAGGACGATCCCGCCATCGGCAAATGGGTACTTTGCCAGCTCATCGCGCAGGCGGCCGGTGGCGGCCCGGCTGAAGGCGAGGAAATCCTCGTCGCCCTGACGTTGCAGGCGCAGCGCCTGCGCCAGTTCACTCTCTTCACTGAACAGGCCATAGGCTTTGTTTTTAGCGCTGTAAACCCGGTGCAGCTCCGCGATCATGTCAACAGCGGTAGGCGTAGGCTCCAGTAACGAATCGCGCAGCACCAGCTCAAGGGTTTGCTCATCACGCTTGATAAGCTGGTGCAGGGCAATCTGGTTGATATCCAGACTCATGATAAACTCTCCTTTTAGACCGGGCCGTATTCAACCACCCGCCAGACATGTATGCAACCGAAGATAAAAAAGGGGAAAAAAAGCTGTTGCTACGGTAATATGTTGCCCTTTCCTTCACAAACAGATTTCGATTTATGCCACAACTCTCCCGCTATAGTGATGAACACGTTGAACAAATGCTCAGTGAGCTGCTCAACGTACTGGAAAAACATAAGGCACCCACCGACCTTTCCCTGATGGTTCTGGGAAATATGGTGACTAACCTTATCAATACCAGCGTTGCGCCGGCCCAGCGCCAGGCAATCGCAAAATCTTTCGCTCAGGCCTTACAGTCCTCGGTTAACGACGACCAGGCACACTAAGGGAAACGAACGACAGTTTATGGTGACGAATCGTCAGCGCTACCGTGAAAAAGTCTCCCAGATGGTTAGCTGGGGGCACTGGTTTGCCCTGTTCAACATTCTGTTGGCGATGGTGCTTGGCAGTCGTTACCTGTTTGTCGCCGACTGGCCGACAACGCTTGCCGGGCGTATCTACTCCTGGATGAGCGTCATTGGCCATTTCAGCTTCCTGGTATTCGCCACTTATCTGCTGATCCTGTTCCCGCTGACGTTTGTCGTCATGTCGCAGCGGCTGATGCGGTTTATCTCCGCCATTCTCGCCACGGTGGGCATGACGCTGTTACTGATCGACAGCGAAGTCTTTACCCGTTTTCACCTGCATCTTAATCCTGTCGTCTGGGAACTGGTGATTAACCCCGACCAGAACGAAACGGCACGTGACTGGCAGCTGATGTTTATCAGCGTGCCGATTATTTTGCTGATTGAGATGCTGTTTGCCACCTGGAGCTGGCAAAAGCTGCGCAGCCTGACGCGTCGTCGTCGCTACGCCAAACCGGTTGCCGCCCTCTTCTTCGTGGCCTTTATCGGCTCGCATTTCATGTATATCTGGGCTGACGCCAACTTCTACCGCCCAGTGACCATGCAGCGCGCGAACCTGCCGCTCTCCTATCCGATGACGGCCCGCCGCTTCCTCGAGAAACACGGCCTGCTTGATGCGCAGGAGTATCAGCGCCGCCTGATCGAGCAAGGCGATCCCGAAGCGGTATCGGTACAGTATCCGCTCAGCGATCTGCGCTACCGTGACATGGGCCAGGGTCAGAACGTCCTGCTGATCACCGTTGACGGGCTGAACTACTCGCGCTTTGAGAAGCAGATGCCAGCGCTGGCGGAGTTTGCCGATAAGAACATTAACTTTACCCAGCATATGAGCTCCGGTAACGCCACCGATACCGGGATCTTCGGGCTGTTCTACGGCATTTCGCCGAGCTATATGGACGGCGTACTGTCGTCGCGTATTCCTGCGGCGCTTATCACCGGCCTGAACCAGCAGGGTTACCAGCTGGGGCTCTTCTCGTCAGATGGTTTCAGCAGCCCGCTATACCGTCAGGCACTGTTATCCGATTTCTCGCTGCCGGCCACCCAGAGTCAGTCCGACGCCCAGACCGCCGGGCAGTGGATCAGCTGGCTGAACCGCTATGCGCAGGACGATAACCGCTGGTTCTCCTGGGTTGCCCTCAACGGCACCACGCTGGATAACAGCAACCAGAAAACCTTTGCCCGCCGCTACGCTCAGGCAGCAGGCGATGTGGATGCCCAGATCGCCCGGGTACTGAACGCCCTGCGTGAATCCGGCAAGCTGGAGAACACGGTAGTGGTGATCACCGCAGGTCACGGTGTGCCGCTGGGTAACGAGCGCACGGATGTTGACTGGTCGCGCCCTCGCCTGCACGTTCCGCTGGTTATCCACTGGCCGGGGACGCCCTCGCAGCGCATTAACATGCTGACCGATCATAAAGATGTGATGACCACCCTGATGCAACGCCTGCTCCACGTCAGCACGCCAGCCAATGAGTATTCCCAGGGTCAGGATCTGTTCAGCGCCACACGTCGCCATAACTGGGTGACCGCTGCCAGCAACAATACGCTGGCCGTCACGACGCCAGCCCTGACGCTGGTACTGAACAGTAACGGCAGCTACAAGACGTACAACCTGCAGGGTGAGAAACTCAACGATCAGACGCCGCAGCTCAGCCTGCTGCTCCAGGTGCTGACGGATGAAAAACGGTTCATTGCTAACTGATTTAAAATTAATCAGTTAGCCTGGACTGGCCTTGCATTAAGCGCGGAAATGGGTAGTATAAATTCTCATGCGTCGGCACGTAGCGCAGCCTGGTAGCGCACCGTCATGGGGTGTCGGGGGTCGGAGGTTCAAATCCTCTCGTGCCGACCAAAAATCCCAAAAAAACCAACCTTTTACGGTTGGTTTTTTTATGCCTGGCTTCAGAGATAACACTTCAATGCGCGCTTAAATTTCCGGCGTCTTTTTATACCCTGTCAATATCAGCATCAGGCTCTCTTTCGAATCCGCCGGGCTGAACTCGTAGTGGTTGCCCTGTCGGTCGCCCCCGATGTACCAGGAGATTTCCGTCTTTCCTGCGGCCAGCGCTTTACGCACCGCCTTGTCGACATCCACCATCCGGTACTCACGCTTGTTGTTGAGATACAGTTTTGCATCGGAGCTGTAGTTGCAGGCAGGCCGTTGTTTCCAGCTGACGGTAGCCGGATCCCAGTCGTTGCTG
Organism: Leclercia sp. LSNIH3; assembly: GCF_002935105.1. Lineage (NCBI taxonomy): Bacteria > Pseudomonadati > Pseudomonadota > Gammaproteobacteria > Enterobacterales > Enterobacteriaceae > Leclercia > Leclercia sp. LSNIH3. The sequence goes on along the minus strand of NZ_CP026387.1, from coordinate 3,967,337 downwards.
GCCGGGTAGAAGAAGATTTGATCCGCGCCGTTGGCTTCGACTTTCCCGCCATAGATACGAATTTTGTACTTGAAGAGAGAGGGATCCTGGCCTGTCGGCAGCGGTGGGATCGTGAATTTAACCAGGCTCAGGGTCTCGCTATTGTGGGTACGCCCCCCGTTTTGCCAGTTATCCTGGACTAATAAGGTCTGCGCCGGGGCGCTCGCCGTCTCGCTGCTCACCCGGACGTTTGCCAGCGCCTTCGAATAGCCGTAAGGCACGTTGGTGCCGCAATCCATGCCCTGATTCATGCACATCTCCGTCATAAAGCGGGCGCCCTCTTCGGTCCAGCCGTTCATAAAGTCGGCATGGGCGGTATAGAGGCTACCCCAGTGCTCCTCGCGCGCATCGCCATTCATGGTGGGATCGAGCGACAGTTGCGCTTTCGCCGTATCCAGAGAGGTGATGCCGTGCAGCACCCAGGCCACGTTCATGTTTACCGTCGGGATCTTCACCGGGAAGCCGGAAGGACAATCCCCTTTCACATCGTAGGCGGCGTTAGCCATCCCGTGGTGCGGCTTGAGGTTAATGCCATCCCAGCAGTTAGGGAACTGAATGCCGATGTTGAACTGCACCGCATCTTTGGCTTTTCTCAGGCCACAGACTTCACCGACTTTATTGGTGTAGCCTTTGCCGTTGGCGCATAAAAAGGTGATCCGGGAGTTGGGTTTAGTGCCGCGGTGATCGCCCGCCAGCAACGCCAGCCCGGCCGGAAACGGGCTGAGTGGGTACTGATCGACCTGCGAAGCCTGATAGTAGGTTTTCTGGTAGGCGGGCTTCACCACCGTCCCATCCGGCAGGCGCAGCGACGGTACCCAGTAGGCGGAGCTGTCGGCTTTGTTATCGCAGGTGGTGTCCGGTTGCTTACGCAGCGACGAAGAGGTGGAATGGGCATCCGTGCGGGTATTGCCAAAAAAGTCATGCCACATCGCCTGGTTGGCTTTGCCGAACATCATGATGGCATCATCGCCCAGGGTGTGGTTATACCCGCAGACAACGTGCGCCTGCGGGGCGGCATGTGCATAAAGCGATGGCAGCAAAAGGGCGGATGCCAGCGCGGTATAAACTGTGGTCCTTTTCATAGAGATCTCCTGATAGAAAGGCCCACATTGGTAACAAAACGGCGTTCACTCTCCGAATGATTTACGGAATGATTTTCCGCTGTAACGTGCTTTACAACGCTGCCGGACGCTTAAGCAGATACCCCAGGGTTATCAGGCAGATAACGGCCCCCGTATAGAAAGTATATTCCGCGCCCCACGTTTCCCAGATGATGCCCGCTCCGAGGCTGGCAATCAGCAGCGCCACACCGCTCACCATACTGAACAGGCCAAAGGCGGTTCCGCGCAGGTCGGCGGGAGCTGTTTTCGCAATCATCGCCGTCAGCAGCCCCTGCGTCATTCCCATATGAATGCCCCACAGCGCCACGCCGACGATGATCCCCACCCAGTGGGTGCTCAAGGCCAGCACGATATCTGCCGCGATCAATACCACCAGCCCCCCTTGCAGCAGGCGGGTATGGCTCATGGCATCGGAGAGTTTACCGAAGGGATAGGCTGAAAAGGCGTACAGCAGGTTCATGGCGACCATCACCAGCGGGATCAACGCCAGCGGGATACCGGATTGCTGGGCGCGCAGCACCAGAAATGCCTCGCTGAAGCGGGCCAGGGTAAAGACTGCCCCCAGGCCGACCACCCACCAGCAGCTGGCACCGAGGCGTTTCAGGTTCTCTTTTTTAATCGGATTGGTGCGTTTGTGGGCGACAGGAGAAGCGGGTTCATGCAGGCCAAAAAAGAGTAGCGCGACGGCAAGTACGCCAGGAATCACGGCGATCCAGAAAATGGTGCGGAAATCGTTATGCCACAACAGCATCATGCCGACCGCCAGCAGCGGGCCAAGAAACGCGCCGAGGGTGTCCATCGACTGACGCAGCCCGTAGGCGGCACCCCGTAGTTCGGGTGGCGTTACGTCGGCCACCAGCGCATCACGCGGTGCGCCGCGGATCCCCTTCCCTACCCGGTCAATTAACCGTGCCCCGAGGATCATCCCCGACGAGGAGGCGAGCGCGAACAGCGGCTTGCTGGCCGCCCCCAGCCCGTAGCCCAGCAGCGCCAGCCCTTTGCGTTTCCCCAGATAGTCGCTGATGGCACCGGAGAAAACCTTGATAATCAGCGCCGTGGCTTCCGCCAGCCCTTCGATCAGGCCAATGAAGATGACGCTGGCCCCCAGCGTGGTCACCATAAACAGCGGCAATAAGCTATGGATGATCTCCGAGGAGATGTCCATCAACATGCTGACGCCGCCAACGATCCAGACCCCTTTGGGGATCTGGCTCAGCGTGGAAAACCGGGAGGCCATGCTCCGCTCCTGCTACCGGGAAAACCGTCATTTAACCCGAAAAAGTAGCAGAAGGGAATGTGAATCAATATCGTAAAAGCGAAGCGCGAAAGCTTAGTGCTTATCGCTACCACCGAGGAAAAAGATCCCCAGCGGGATGGCCAGCAGAACGGTAAAGACCGTGCTGTAAACTAACACCATTGCCGATTGCAGAACGTACATGCTGGTGGTCCACGACGTCAGCGGAATGTTGTACTGCTCAACCACACCGATGATCGTTACACGGCCTACCCCCATTACCGCGATGAGAAACACCGTCAGCAGTGCCAGCAGAAATTTTTTCCCCGCTGGGGTGTTAAGTTTTTGGCGTACCATGCGTCTCTTCCTTCACAGATGAATAACAATGATTGCCGCTCACCCTACCACGATCGTGCCTGTCGCACCAATCCAGAATTTAAAACCACAACAAAGGCAAATTGTTAGTGATATAAACCAGATAAAAATAAAATAAAGGCAAAAAACACCACTTATGATAGTGTAAGCAGGAACCGTTTGACATAAAAAGGAATGACTGTGAAAAACGCACCTAAAAGCATCGTCGCCCTTCTGGCGTTGGCCTGCGCCAGTGCCTATGCCGCCCCTGCCGCTCAACCCCTTGAGAAAACGGCCCCGTATCCGCAGGCGGAGCACGGGATGAAGCGCCAGGTTATCGACCTGCCCGCCCAGAAAGATGAAGCGAATTACAAAGTAGAACTGCTGATCGGCCAGACGCTGGACGTGGACTGCAACCTGCATCGTCTGGGCGGCCAGTTAACCAGCAAGACGCTGGAAGGCTGGGGCTACGACTATTACGTCTTTGATAAGGTCACCTCGCCGGTCTCCACGATGATGGCCTGCCCGGAAGGGAAGAAAACCGCTAAATTTGTGACTGCGAATCTGGGTGAGCACAGTCTGCTGCGCTACAACAGCAAGCTGCCGATTGTGATCTATACGCCGGACAACATCGAGGTGAAATACCGCGTCTGGCAGGCAGATGAGAAGATCGAAAACGCCGTCGCGCGTTAATAAAAAAGCCGGGTTATATTAACCCGGCTTTTTTTACATCAGAGCGCGATATCCGCGACCGGTTTGCTTTCCGGCTTAGAGGTCGCCTGCGGCTGAGCCTGAGGCGCCGCATCCGGGGCCTGCGGCTTTTCATACTTCAGCTGCAGAACGCGGCTGGTGTACTCCAGCTCCTGCTCGGTAGCATCGATGTTGCCGTTCAGCGCCGTACCGTAAGATGGAATGATCGTTTTCAGCTTCGCCTGCCACTCCGGGCTGGCGACTTTGTCTTTGAACACTTTTTCCATCAGATGCAGCATGATCGGCGCGGCAGTGGATGCGCCCGGAGATGCACCCAGCAGCGCGGCTACGGTGCCTTCTTTATCGCTAACCACTTCGGTGCCCAGACGCAGCACGCCGCCTTTCTCCTCGTCACGCTTGATGATCTGCACGCGCTGACCCGCCTGCCACAGACGCCAGTCCGCTTGCTTCGCGTCCGGGTAGTACTCTTTCAGCGCTTCAAAGCGATCGTCATCGGAGAGCATCACCTGGCTAATCAGGTATTTCACCAGATCGAAGTTATCCAGACCGACATCAACCATTGGCCCCACGTTCGAGGTGGTGGTAGAACTCAGCAGATCCCACAGCGAACCGTTCTTCAGGAACTTGGTCGAGAAGGTCGCAAACGGCCCGAACAGCACCACGCGCTTACCGTCGAGAATACGGGTGTCGATATGCGGCACTGACATCGGCGGTGCGCCCACGGAAGCCTGACCATATACCTTCGCCAGATGACGGTTCACCACGTCCGGGTTTTCAGACACCAGGAACTGACCCCCAACCGGGAAGCCCGCGTAGTTTTCCGCTTCCGGGATACCGGTCTCCTGCAGCAGCTTCAGCGCCGCGCCGCCGGCACCAATAAAGACGAACTTCGCCTTGATGACGTGCTCTTCTTCATTGTGCTTGAGATCGGCAACGGTCACGCTCCAGGTGTTGTCTGCGTTACGCTTAAAGCCACGCACTTCGCTGTTCAGCGACAGAGTGAAGTTCTCTTTTTTCTGCAGAGAACCCACCAGCTGACGGGTAATTTCACCGTAGTTAACGTCGGTACCGATTTCGGTACGGGTCGCGGCCACTTTCTGGTTCGGGTCGCGCCCTTCCATCACCAGTGGCGCCCACTCCTTGATCTGAGCGTGATCTTCGGAGTATTTCATCCCACGGAACAGCGTGCTTTGCTGCAGGGCAGCATAACGGCCGCGCAGGAAGTTAACGTTATCGTTACCCCAGACAAAACTCATGTGCGGCACAGTGTTAATAAAGCTGTGCGGATCATGCATTACGCCGCTGTTAACCTGGTGAGACCAGAACTGACGGGAGATCTGGAACGCTTCGTTGATCTCCACGGCTTTCTCAATGCTGATAGAGCCGTCTTTTTTCTGCGGGGTGTAGTTCAGCTCCATTAAAGCCGAGTGGCCCGTACCGGCGTTATTCCAGCCGTTGGAGCTTTCCTGGGCTACGCCGTCCAGACGTTCAACCATGGTCATTGACCAGTCCGGCTGAAGCTCCTGCAGATAGGTTCCCAGCGTGGCGCTCATGATCCCGCCGCCAATTAACAGAACGTCCGTTTCCTGGTCCTGCGATGCCTGAGCCTTCGCCGCCATCGGAGCAGCGCTAAAGCTTGCCGCCGCAGCCAGCAACAGGGCAGTCATTTTTTTCATAATTAATGCCTTCGTAATAAGCGTATTGTTCGCTATTTATGCAGATGAAGTCGAGTGCGGCGCCACGGTAGCAACATTTAAATATTGTTTAAAGGTTAAATAATTATTGTAATTATGATAATCAATGTCGCTATGTTTGTAGGGTCAAGGCGCTGCTGCGCTGGAAAGATGCGCATTTTCCCGCTACTATGCAGCCCTTTGTGATCGACCGCACAGATCCAGCCAACCGCCACTAACTTGCGAAAAACTATGTCTCATACCCATGCCTCTCCCCGGACCTTATCGGTCCTGCGTTCCCCGTCGCTGTTAATGCGCGAAACCCTGGCCGGTGTGATCACCGCGCTGGCATTAATCCCCGAGGTGATCTCCTTCTCGGTAGTGGCGGGTGTCGATCCGAAAGTGAGCCTGTTCGCCTCGGTGGTGCTCTGTCTGTCGCTGTCGGTGATAGGTGGACGTCCGGCGATGGTGACCGCTGCCGCAGGCTCGGTGGCGCTGGTGATTGGGGCGATGGTGCATCAGCATGGCGCGCAGTATATTCTGCCGGCGGTACTGCTGGCGGGCCTGATCCAGATCCTGTTCGGCGCGCTGGGAATGGCGCGCCTGATGCGCTTTATTCCCCAGTCGGTGATGACCGGGTTTGTGAACGCGCTGGGGATTTTAATCTTCTTTGCCCAGGTGCCCCATTTCTGGAGCAGAAGTCCGTTGATTGTCGGTCTCTTTGTTCTGACGCTGCTGATTGTGCTGTGGGCACCCCGCTACATTAAAAGTATCCCTTCCCCGCTGATCGCCATTGTGGTCCTGACGCTTTACACCGTCACCAGCGGCCAGCTGCTGCCAACCGTGGGCGACGAAGGATCTATCGGCGGCGGCCTGCCGGGTATCACTCAGATGCTGGTGCCCCTCAACCTGCAAACCCTGAGCATTATCTGGCCCTGCGCGCTGAGCATTGCCTTCGTCGGCCTGATGGAGTCGCTGCTGACGGCAAAACTGGTGGATGAACTGACGGCCACGCCGTCCAGCAAGCGACGCGAGAGCGTAGGGCTGGGCGTAGCCAATATCCTGGCGGGCTTCTTTGGCGGGATCGCCGGGTGCGCGATGATCGGTCAGACCATCGTTAACGTCGAAATGGGTAAAGGTCGCAGCCGCGTCTCCACCCTGGCGGCCGGGCTGGTGTTGCTGCTGTTGGTCACCGCCCTGAGCGAAGTGATGGCAAAAATTCCGATGGCGGTGCTGGCGGGGATCATGGCCATTGTCGCCATCAAAACCTTTAACTGGCAGAGCATTCGCCCTGCCACGGTGAAAGGTGCCCCCGTTGCGGAAACCCTGGTGATGCTGGTGACCGTCGCGGCCACCGTCTCAACCGGCAATCTGGCCATTGGCGTGCTGGGCGGGATTATCCTCATGGCGATCCTCCCTGCCCGTCTGCGCCGCCACAGCGCTGCTACAGCAGAAACAGCGTCGCCAGCCCAAGAAAAATAAAGAACCCGCCGGTATCGGTAATGGCGGTGATCATTACGCTCGACCCCACTGCGGGGTCGCGCCCGAGGCGGGTCATCACCATTGGAATGATGACCCCCATCAACGCCGCCACCAGCAGGTTCAGCACCATTGCCAGGGTCATTACCCCACCCAGCGCCATATCGTCGTACAGCCACCAGGTGACGCCCCCCATAATGCCGCCCCACACCAGACCGTTAATCAGCGCCACGCCAAGCTCACGCAGGATCAGGAAGGTAAAGTTGCCGGGCTGAATGTGCTGTAGCGCCAGGGCGCGCACAATCATGGTGATACTCTGGTTACCGGTATTGCCGCCAATGCCTGCCACAATAGGCATCAACGAGGCCAACGCCACCAGCTGCGAAATGGTATGTTCAAACCCGTCGATCACCCGCGAGGCGATAAAGGCGGTGCAGAGGTTGATCGCCAGCCAGGCCCAGCGGGTTTTCACCGCCTTGCTTACCGGGGCATAAACATCCTCTTCCGCGCTAAGGCCCCCGAGGGCACGCATATCGTTATCGGTCTCTTTATAGACCACATCCACGATCTCATCGATGGTCAGTCGCCCCATCAGCTTACCCACCGCGTCTACTACCGCGGCGCTGAGCAGGTTGTCGCGCTCAAAGGTACGGGCCGCTTTCTCGGCGTCATCTTCCGGGGAGAAGAGCATCGGCTGGGTGTCCATCACCTCGCTGACTTTGCTCTGGGCGCTGTTAAGCAGAATGGTCTGTAGCGCCAGCTCGCCGAGCAGGGTTTTATCCCGGGAAGTGACAAAAAGTTTATCGGTGTTTTTCGGCATTTTGCCGAGCCGACGCAGGTAGCGCTGTACCGTGCCCAGGGTCACATCCGGGCGCACCGTGATGACGCTGAACTCCATGATCGCCCCGACGCGGTCCTGCTCATAGTGCAGGACCTGGTGCACGCGGGCGCGTTCCTGCGGTGGCAGCGACACCAGCAGGCGTCCGGTCAGGTTACGCGGCAGATGCTGAACGAGGTAAATCTGATCGTCGATATCCAGGGTGCGCAGGGCATCAAGGATCGCATGGTCGCTCATCTCATCGATAAGATCTTCCCAGACGTTCTCCGAGGCTTCTACCAGGACCTGCCCGCGCTCGTGATCCTGCACCAGCCGCCACAAGGCATGGCGCTCTTCCGAAGGTAATGCTTCGAGGGTGTCAGCCAGATCCGGTGGCGGTAAATGCGCTACCAACGCCCCTACCTCAGCAATATCGTCGGCTAATGTGCCGACGTCATATTGCTCAGCCAGGGTCAGTTTACCCAGCAGAGTGGACGTGAGCGCTTTGTCGGTGGTCATCAGCCAGATCAGGCGCGCACGCTCTTCATCGCGCAGCCGTGCGCTGTTTTTGCTTAATGCAGACATTAATCATAAATCCATTAAATGAGTTGGCATTAAGCATAGCGCGGGCTTTTGTAATTTTTAATAAACGGATGAGAGGAAAGAATAAAAAAGCAGCAGTCATGAGGGGGAATGGCCCGGCGGCGTTGCGCCTGCCCGGGCTGATAAAACGCAGGCCGGGTGAGGTGAAGCCACCACCCGGCACATTGACACTCAGGCGGTACGGGCCACCGCATCACGCGAGGCGGCATCGCGCTCGGCGCCAGTCAACTCACTCAGCTGGCCGCTGCGCATCTCCAGCAGGCGGTCGGCATGAATAAAGTAGTGATCGTCATGGCTGATCGCGAAGATAGTTTTGCCCATCTGCTGCATCAGCGGCAGCAGTACCTGGTAAAACTCGCGGCGGAAATGCGGGTCCTGATCGGCAGCCCACTCATCCAGCAGAATGATGTCGCGCTCTTCCGCCAGCGCCAGCAGCAATGCCACGCGCTTCTTCTGCCCTTTCGACAGCTTGAGGTTGAGGATCTTGCCATCCTGCAACTCCAGCTTGTGCGACATTTGCAGGTGCGCCAGCCACTTCTCCACCAGCGCCGGATCGGCCTGTTTGCCTTCCGGGCCAAGCAGTTGATCGAACAACCACACGTCGGTGAACACGGCGGAAAACAGCTTGCGGTAATCTTCCGGTTTTTCGGCGCTGAGCGGTTTACCGTCCAGCAGGATCTCCCCCGACTGCGGCTGATACAGGCCGGTCAGCAGCATCGCCAGCGTCGATTTACCGCTGCCGTTGCCGCCAATCAGGAACAGCAGCTCGCCGCGGTTGAGGGTTAAGTTCACCGGCCCGACGGAAAAGGCATTGTCCTGATACTGGAAGGTAACGTTTCGCAGCTCCAGAGTCTGCCAGTCCGGGAAGGCCTGCGGACGTGGGAATTCGGCTTTATAGGGCGCGAGAGAGAACTTGCGCAGCTTGTTAAAGGCCACCTGAGCGCTGAGCAGGGTCGGCAGCGCGCCGACGGCTGAGAGCAGCGGGGTGCGCAGGAACAGCAGCGTCAGCGAGTAGGTGGCAGCGACATTGGTATCTGCCCAGCCGAGGCTGTTAGCCATCCAGAAGACCAGGCCAATCGCGCCCAGCATCATGATATTTGACCAGTTAACCGCGCTGAGGTGGAAGGTATCGGCGCGCACAATGTGGTGGCGATATTCGCGGGCATCCGGGATATAGAGATTATTAAAGATATGCTCGGCGCGCTCGCGATTGAGGGTCAGCTCTTTGCGCCCTTCCAGCACCGTCTGATAGTCGTTATAGAGCTTATCTTCGGTTTCACGCAACACCGCCATGTGCTTATAGACCCGCGACACCAGCATGTAGCCGCCCCAGATGGTGATCACAATCCACAGAGCGGTGATTGCCAGCATTTTGGTGGAGAGCCAGGCCAGATAGGCCGCCGAGCCGAAGGTCAGGATAATCCCCTGCACCAGCTCCGGCAGACGCACAAAAGCGATGGTGATTGAACGCACATCGCTGGTCAACCCGGCCAGCAGTGAGGCGCTGCCTAGTTGCTCGACACGTTCAACCTGGGTATCCAGAATACGCTTGATAAACTCGCTGCGCAGGCGGTAAACAAAGTGGTGGCCGAGAGTGGTGAGCGCCAGCTGCGAACCCAGAGTGACGGCCATCAGCAGCACCAGCAGCCCGAGAAATTCCGGCAGCACCATCAGGGTGGTGTCCACCGTTTCAATTAAACGCAGGTTAATGAAGGCGATAAGCCCAATACCCAACGCGGCGCTGAGCAGGCTCAATGCCATCACCGCGATAAACGGCCAGCGGTATTGACGCCAGACCAGTAACAGGAGTTCCATACAGAGCAATCCAGACAAGAAAAATCAGCCAGCAGTGTAAACTGCCCGCCACTTACATCAAGAATAATTCTTATTTTTATTCGTTATTCGCCGCTTGCCGGAAGGTGAGGTTGTAGCGACAGTCGCCCGTGAGGGGATGCACCCCCGGCTTAAGCGGCTGAATGCCATGATAAAACAGGCGGGAAGGCCCACCCCACACCACCACATCACCGTGCTCCAGCAGCAGGCGTTGAAGCGGATCGTTGCGACGTAATCCGCCGAACTGGAAGACCGCGGGCAGGCCGAGCGATACCGAAACAATCGGCGCCCGCAGGTCTGCCTCGTCCTTATCCTGATGCAGAGAGAGTTTAGCCCCGACGGCGTAGCGGTTGATAAGACAGGCGTCCGGCTGAAAGTCAGGATAACCGGCCGCGCAGGCCGCATCATGGCACAGAGCGGCAAAAACGTCCGGCATCGGCGGCCAATGCGCGTCGGTCAGCGGATCGACGGGTGAATAGAGGTAGCCGCGCGTGTTAGTGGTCCAGCCCAGTCCGCCGCAGTTGGTCATCGCCACCGACATCGTGTATCCCCCGGGGGTCACCATCTGCCGAAACGGCGACGCGCTGGCGACCTGTTCGATCCCCTGCATTAAGGCGCTGGCCCGCGCCTGGGCAAAACGGCGCAGGATCACTGCCCCGGGCGCCAGCGGCTCCTGCCAGGGTTCAGCATCAGCAAAAAGATCCAGCATCACACCTCCTCTTTGTTGGCTTCGCGACGCAGCAGCGCCGCCTTGCGGACCGTGCCCCAGCGGTAGCCCGACAGCCCGCCGTCGCGACGAATCACCCGGTGGCAGGGGATGACAATCGCCAGCGTATTAGCGGCGCAGGCCCGGGCCACTGCCCGCACCGCGCCGGGATGGCCAATGGCGTTGGCCACCTGCTGATAGCTTGCGGTTTCGCCCACGGGAATGGCGCGCAACGCCTGCCAGACCTGACGCTGGAAGGCGGTGCCGCGAATATCCAGCGGCAGGGCGAGAGCGACATCGTGGTTATCCACGCTGGCGATCACCTGGGCAACGCGCGCGGCGAAGGCGGCATCGGCCTGTTCTCGCCGGGCGTGGGGAAAGAGTGTTTCAAGTTCGGCGATCAGGGCGCTGTCATCATCCCCGGGTAAAATGGCGCAGACACCCCGCACGCTCTCAGCCACCAGACACCGCCCCAGCGTGCAGTGACTCAGGGCATAGCGTACGGTGGTATCGTCCCCGCCGTTGCGGTACTGCTTCGCGGTCATTCCAAGGGTGGCATCTGCCTTGCGATAATAGCTGCTGCTGTCCGGGAACCCCGCAGCCAGCACCGAATCGGTAATTTTATCGCCCTGCGCCAGCGCGTGACGCAGCCGTTTCGCCCGGGCCGCCTGCTGCCAGGCTTTCGGCGTCATGCCGGTAAACGCTTTGAAAAGTCGGTGAAGGTGATACGGACTCATCCCCACCTCTTGCGCCAGCGTCCCAAGGGTCAGAGGCTGCTCCTGCTCCAGTAACCGGCAGGCTTTTTCGATGGTGGCGACCCGCTGCGCCTGCGGATCCTGTTGATCCGGGCGGCAGCGTTTGCAGGGACGAAATCCCGCCTGCGCTGCCTGACCGGCATTGGCGTAAAAGCGAACGTTTTCACGCAGGGCGTGGCGCGCGCGGCAGGAGGGACGGCAGAAGATGCCGGTAGTCTGTACGGCAAACACAAACTGACCATCGGCATTGCCATCGCGGGCCAGCACCGCCAGCCAGCGTTGATCGTCATTCATCAGGTTCGGCTTTTTCATGATCGGCTCCTTATCTAAGCATACGCCTAGCCTGCCTGAACGCCACCCGACAAAAACCCGCAACCTTGCTTTTTAATTCGCGCCGTTGACGAGGAAGCTGGCGAACTGCGGGGACATCCAGGTTTTGAACCCTTCCCCTTCGCGGGTGATCATATAAACCGCCAGCCCTTGTTCACGCACAATCTCTTTGGCTTTTTCTGTGCCCAGCACCATCAGGCCGGTATCCCAGGCATCGGCTTCCAGCGCCGTGGGGGCAATCACCGTCACCGACACCAGATTATGCGTAATCGGGCGGCCGGTCTGGGGATCGATCACATGGGAAATACGTTTACCGTCCAGCTCATAATAGTTGCGGTAGCTCCCGGAGGTGCTGATGCCGTGGCCGTTGATATCGACAATGGCCTGGACCGCATTTTGCTGATCGGTGGGTTTCTGGATCGCCACGCGCCAGGGCTTATCGCTGGCATTCATGCCGCGGCTGACCAGCGCGCCACCCACCGACACCAGATAGCGCGGGATCCCCTCCTCGGCCATCAGCCGGGCCAGGTGATCGGCGGCATACCCCTCCCCTACCGTCGAGAGATCGACATAGAGATCGGGGATGTCTTTTTCGAGGTATTGCTTGCCGGCCTGATTAATGACCGTCAGATGTTGCAGGCCCGTTTGCGCCCGGGCATCGTCAATCTGCGCCTGGTCAGGGGTTTTCACCGGCTGCTTGTTCGGGCCAAAGCCCCACAGATTCACCAGCGGGCCGACGGTGATATCCATCGCACCGTTGGTTTTGTACCCCACCCGCAGCGACTCGGTGACAATATCCGCCATCGCTTCGCTCACCGGCCAGGGAGAAGTGCTTTGGGACTGGTTAAAGCGCATCAGGGCAGAGTCGTTTTTATAGGTGGACATCAGCTGGTCGTCGCCATCCAGCTGGGACTGGATCTTCCCGCGCAGCTCTTCAGCCCGGTCAGCAGAGAGATCAATGACGCTAACGCGCCAGAAGGTGCCCATGGTTTTCCCTTCCAGCACCGTCGCAGCGGCGGTGTCGGCCTTAGCCGGAGGAGTGGGATCATCACATGCAGACAGCATTAAGAGCGTCGCCAGAAAACCGGCGCGCAGAAAAGTAATTTCCATTCGTTATTATCCTCAAGCCTGAGACCGGCAAGAGTACACTAAAAAACACGCTTTGTAAGGGCCTGATAGTCAGGCCAAAAAAAGGGGCCATTTGGCCCCTTTTGCAATAGTACGTAAGACTTAGAACTGGTAAACCAGACCCAGCGCTACGATGTCATCAGTGCTGATGCCGGCACGGTCGGTGAAGGCATTTTCATCCAGCAGGTTGATTTTGTAATCAACATAGGTGGACATGTTTTTGTTGAAGTAGTAAGTCGCGCCAACATCAACATATTTCAGCAGATCCTGGTCGCCATTACCTTCGATGTCCTTACCTTTGGACTGCAGGTAAGCCACGGATGGACGCAGACCGAAGTCGAACTGGTACTGTGCTACCACTTCGAAGTTCTGTGCTTTGTTAGCGAAGCCATAAACAGCGTTAGTGCCGCCGGACTGAGAGTCACCGAAACGGGTCGCGTTGTAAGTCTGGGTGTACTGCGCTGCCAGATACAGGTTGTTCGCGTCGTATTTCAGGCCACCGCTGTACACTTCAGCATGGTCGCCACGGCCGTAAACGCGCGGGCCGTTCTGATCTGCGGTACGTTTGGAGGATGCTGCTGCCGCGCCTACGCTGAAGCCTTCGCCCAGGTCATAGGTCAGGGAGCCGCCGAAGCCGTCGCCGTTCTGTTTCAGCAGGCTACGACCGGTGTCGTTTTCACCGCTGACGCTGCCGTTTTTACCCTGGTACTGCAGAGCAAAGTTCAGGCCATCAACCAGACCGAAGAAGTCCTGGTTACGGTAGGTTGCAACGCCGTTACCACGGGATTGCAGGAAGTTATCGGAACCGTAGGTGTCGCCGCCAAATTCTGGCAGTACGTCGGTCCAGGAGGTGACGTCGTAGATGACGCCGTAGTTACGACCGTAGTCGAAAGAACCTGCTTCAGCGAACTTCAGACCAGCGAAGGCCACACGTGTCCAGGACTGGTTGTCGCTCTCGGTGGTGTTGCCCTGAATCTGGTATTCCCACTGACCGTAGCCAGTGATCTGGTCGTTAACCTGAGTTTCGCCTTTGAAGCCGAGACGCATGTAGGTCTGATCGCCATCAGCGCCGTCGTCATCAGAGAAATAGTGCAGACCATCTACTTTGCCGTAGAGATCTAATTTGTTGCCGTCTTTGTTATAAATTTCAGCCGCATTCGCTGCGCCTGCTACCAGCAGTGCTGGCACCAGGAGGGACAGTACTTTAACTTTCATTATTTTAACCCTCTGTTATATGTCTTTTATTACCACTGCTTACTGATTAACCCTCTTAACCAGTCGGCAATCTCATTCTCCTCAAAAATACAGAATAATCCAATAAGAATATGATACGAAAACTTTTAAGATGTTTCATATTGCCGTATAGATGTTTCAATTTGTAAAAACAAGGGAACTTTTTGGGCGCACATAAAGCCAAAAAATAAAGCACCAAAAATCAAAAAGTTAAAATTAAGCATACAAATCAACGAGTTAAGAAAAAATAAATTATAGCACTGATTGACAAAACAAAATGACGCCTCGCTACTAAAATATCTCTCGCTATCATCATTAACTTTATTTATTACCGTCATTCAAATTTGAATGTCTGTTTATCCAGAATTGAACCGAATGCACTGCATTCGGTTTTTTTTTACCTTTCTTTACGCAAATCTGAATTATTTGTGCTACCCACCCGAAACTATAACGACTATTAATTAAATCATTGCGCGCTATTTTTAGACGCAAAAAATGGACGGGTAATTTAATTTCTTGTTAATTCGTGCGATTTTTTTCCCGTATTGTCCCTTATTTGTACAATATCAGTCTGACCGTACAGATTTAACTCACCCCGCCTTCCTCGCACAGCGAAGCGAAAAAGTCAGCCTCTAAGGTGGCGTGAGGCTGGAAATTCGATTATTACGCTTTATACTGCCCTACTCGCCTGAAGCGCAGCCATAACAGGTTAAACACATCCATGAGTCAGTCTGATACCACAGCCGCGAACAAATTCTCCCTGCTTCCGGGCAGCATTACCCGTTTCTTTCTTCTATTGATCGTTGTGCTGTTAGTGACCATGGGCGTAATGGTGCAGAGCGCGGTGAATACCTGGTTAAAAGACAGAAGTTATCAGATTGTCGATATCACCCACGCGCTGCATAAACGCATCGACACCTGGCGTTACGCAACCTGGCAGATTTACGACAACATCGCAGCCACGCCAACCACCTCATCCGCAGATGGATTGCAGGAGACGCGCCTGAAGCAGGATGTCTACTATTTGGAGAAAGCGCGGCGCAAAACCGAAGCCCTGATCTTTGGCTCCCACGACAGCGCCACGCTGGAGATGACCCAACGCATGTCGACCTATCTCGATACGCTGTGGGGCGCGGAGACGATTCCCTGGTCGATGTACTACCTCAACGGTCAGGACAACAGCATGATCCTGATCTCCACCCTGCCGTTGAAAGATCTCTCTTCCGGTTTTAAAGAGTCCTCGGTCGGCACGGTAGTCGACTCCCGGCGCGCAGAGATGCTGCAGCAGGCCAATGCCCTGGACGAGCGCGAAAGCTTCTCTTCCCTGCGCCGGCTGGCCTGGCAAAATGGCCACTACTTTACCCTGCGCACCACCTTTAATCAGCCGGGCCATCTGGCGACGGTGGTGGCCTTCGATCTGCCGATTAACGATCTGATCCCCCCGGATATGCCGCTCGAAAGCTTCCGTCTGGAGCAGGACACCGCAGCGCAAAACTTGCGCGCGCCGACGGACAAAGAAAGCCCGGATAGCGTCTCTATCTCCTTTAATGGCTCGAAAATCGAGATTGCCTCCTCGCTGAACACCACCGGCATGCGTCTGGTCTGGCAGGTGCCTTTCGGTACGCTGCTGCTGGATACCCTGCAAAATATTCTGTTGCCGCTGCTGCTTAATATCGGTCTGCTGGCCCTGGCGCTGTTTGGTTACAGCACCTTCCGCTCGCAGCCGGGTCGCCAGAGCGATGTTCCCGTCGCCGCTGGCACCAGCAATGAGCTGCGCGTTCTGCGCGCCCTGAATGAAGAGATTGTCTCGGTGCTGCCGCTCGGGCTGCTGGTACATGACCAGGAGGCCAACCGCACGATAATCAGCAATAAAATTGCCGATCACCTGCTGCCGCACCTGAATCTGCAAAACATTACCAGCATGGCCGATCAGCATCAGGGCGTGATTCAGGCGACCGTCAATAATGAGCTGTACGAAATCCGCCAGTTCCGCAGCCAGGTGGCGTCACGCACGCAGATCTTTATCATTCGCGATCAGGATCGCGAGGTGCTGGTCAATAAAAAGCTCAAGCAGGCACAGAGGCTGTACGAGAAGAACCAGCAGGGCCGGGCGGCATTTATGCAAAATATCGGCGATGCCTTCAAACTGCCGCTGAAGGCACTGGCCAGCGAAGCGGCCCAGTTAACCAGCCCGGAAAGCCTGCAACTGTCGAGCCATGCCGATACGCTGGTTCGGTTGGTGGATGAGATCCAGCTCGCCAATATGCTGGAAAATGACAGCTGGAAGAGCAACGCAACCCTGTTCTCGATTCAGGACCTAATCGATGAAGTGGTCCCGGAAGTGCTGCCGGTGATCAAGCGTAAAGGGCTGCAGCTACTGATCAACAACCCGCTGCGGGCCAACGATGAACGCCACGGCGACCGTGACGCGCTGCGTCGCATTCTGCTGATGCTGATCCAGTACGCCGTCACGACCACCCAGATCGGCAAAATCACCCTTGAAGTGAGCAGCGATGAATCGGCCGAGGACCGCCTCACTTTCCGTATCCTCGATACCGGCGAAGGGGTCACTGCCAGCGAAATCGATAATCTGCACTTCCCGTTCCTGAACGATACCCAGGGTGACAACTACGGCAAAGCTAACGCCCTCACCTTCTGGCTCTGCGATCAGCTGGCGCGTAAGCTCGGTGGTCATCTGAATATCAAAGCCCGTGAATCGTTGGGCACCCGTTATTCACTGCACGTGAAGATGCCTGCTACACCGCAGGATGCGGAAGAGGATGAACGTCTGCTGGATGAGGTGGTGATCATGGTAGACGTCACCTCCAATGAGATCCGCAATATCGTGGTGCGTCAGCTGGAAAACTGGGGAGCGACCTGTATTTCCCCGGATGAAAGACTGGCAAGTCAAGAATATGATCTCTTTTTAACAGATAATCCGTCTAATCTTACTGCCTCGGGCTTGCTTTTAAGCGATGATGAGCCAGGCGTGCGAAAAATTGGCCCCGGCCAGGTGCGCGTCAACTTTAATATGAGCAATGCCATGCAGGAAGCTGTACTACAACTTATAGAGGAGCAACTGGCGCAAGAAACGATCCCGGAATCCCCACTGGGCGGCAATGAAAATGCCGAATTGCAGGCTAGCGGCTATTATTCTCTCTTCGTAGACACAGTACCAGATGATGTTAAGAGGTTGTATACTGAATCCGCCGCGAACGACTTTGCGGCGCTGGCTCAGACAGCACACCGGCTCAAAGGGGTGTTTGCCATGCTTAATCTGGTTCCAGGCAAGCAATTATGTGAAACGCTGGAACATCTTATTCGCGAGAAAGATGCCGCCAGCATAGAAAAATACATCAGCGACATTGACGACTATGTCAAAAGCTTGCTGTAGCAAGGTAGCCTTATACATGAACAATATGAACGTAATTATTGCCGATGACCATCCGATTGTACTGTTCGGTATTCGCAAATCACTTGAACAGATCGAGTGGGTGAATGTAGTCGGCGAATTTGAAGATTCCACAGCACTGATTAATAACCTCCCGAAACTTGATGCGCACGTGCTCATCACCGACCTTTCCATGCCTGGAGATAAATACGGTGACGGGATCACGCTGATCAAATACATCAAGCGTCACTTCCCAAGCATTTCGATCATCGTGCTGACCATGAACAACAACCCGGCCATTTTAAGCGCCGTGCTGGATCTCGATATCGAAGGGATTGTCCTGAAACAGGGCGCACCTACCGATCTGCCAAAAGCGCTGGCCGCGCTGCAGAAAGGGAAGAAATTTACCCCGGAAAGCGTCTCCCGCCTGCTGGAAAAAATCAGCGCTGGCGGTTACGGCGACAAACGTCTGTCACCGAAAGAGAGCGAAGTGTTGCGTCTGTTCGCAGAAGGTTTCCTGGTTACCGAAATTGCCAAGAAACTGAACCGCAGCATCAAGACCATCAGTAGCCAGAAGAAATCTGCAATGATGAAACTGGGCGTGGAAAACGATATCGCCCTGTTGAACTATCTCTCCTCCGTGACTCTGAGTCCGGCAGATAAAGAGTAACCGGCAGGTCAACGTAAAAAGGCAACGTAAGTTGCCTTTTTTTATGCCCCGCTTTCAGGTAGTTGCGGGATGTTCACCCCACCCCAGCCCTCTATTTCCAGGAAGAAAGAGCACCCGGCAGGCCCGCGTAAGCGAAGCATAAGTGGGCAATAAAAAAGCCCACAAGTGGGTAATGCCAGTCAGTTAAACGATTCGGTAGTCCTAAATGACTGAAGTGGAGGGGTTACGTTCACTAAAGCACCTCTGCTTTATGCCCCCTCCGCTGCGGTGAACGTGCCAGGGGGCTCGCCGCCTCCCACTCCCTGGCTATCCCTGCTCCCGGCAGGCTATGCCCTCTCGTCCTGCGGTCAACGCTTCGGCGGTTTCAGCCGGATTCCCCCACCCTCACGCTTCTCAGTCGCCTGAATGTGGCACGGGTGTTGATTCCCCGCTGAAACCGGCGAAACGGAGACTGGATGACAAGGGCTGGACGCCAGGGATGGCGGCCAGAGGCGAATCGAGACAGGATGTCGAGTTGAGCCGACCGCAGGCAGCCGGTCGGGAGATGAGCGCAGTGCGAAGCACCGGTTTCATTGCGGGGCCGCGTGGATTGACAAGGGGGGCCCGGCGGCCCCCCTTGTCACGTTCACGGGTTATGTAATGCCATGTTCTGCTGAACATGAGGTGAACGGAACAATCCGCCGGGCTTAACTGCCTGGCATTACCACAAGTGGGCTTTTTTTATACTCGCGTTTTCCTCACCCGCTCCGCGTACACCGACAGCGTCTGTTTCAGCACGTCCAGCGTTACCGGCTTGGAAAGACAGCTGTCCATCCCCGACTCCAGACAGCGCTGTTTCTCTTCCGCCAGGGCGTTAGCGGTGACGCCCACCACCGGCAGCGTCAGCCCCAGCTGGCGAATGCGTTGGGTCAGGCGATAGCCATCCATGTTCGGCATGTTCACGTCGCTCAGGACGATGTCGATATGGTTTTTACTCAGCACATTCAGCGCATCCACACCATCGTTCGCGGTCTTGCACTGATAGCCCAGCGAGCCAAGCTGGTCAGCCAGCAGGCGGCGGTTAATCGGATGGTCATCCACCACCAGGATCATCATGTCTTCATTCATCGACTGCACCGATTCCGGTGACGGTAGCGCCGTCGTGCCGTCGGCTGTCTCCATCTCCACACGGTAGATCCGCGCCAGCAGCGTAATCAGTTCGTGCGGCGAGGCCACGCTGTTTACCCATTCACCGTGGGCACGCTCCTGGGCAATGCCAATATGGCGACGGCAGAAGATCACTGCCGCTTTACCCTGCCACGGCTGCGTCAGTTCATCGTCGGTGATGAGCATGTCTTCTGCGTCCGGCGTTTGGCCTGTGTAGCGTGCCACGCGAATACCGTGTGTCGTCAGCAGGGATTCCAGATAGGCATACAGCGAGGCATTATTGACCGCTAACCAACAGCGTTTATCACTTAATCCCTCTACCAGCACGTTGGCCGGAGACTGCGCGGCATACAGCGGAATGCGAATGGTGAACTGGCTACCCATACCGGGTTCGGTATCCACCGAGATATCGCCATCCATCATGCTGATCAGTTTTTCACAGATCGCCAGCCCCAGACCGGTGCCCTGGAAATTGCGCTGAACCCCGGTCCCCACCTGGAAGAACGGATCGAAGAGTTTGACCACCTCTTTGGCCGGAATACCGACCCCGGTGTCGCGCACGCGAATGCTCAGATAGTCCCCTGCCCTGGAGACATGCATCACAATGCAGCCCATGTCGGTAAATTTAATGGCGTTGCTGAGCAGGTTGGAGATCACCTGCTGCAGGCGCATCGGATCGCCCTGCAGCGATACCGGCACGTCCGGCTCAATAAAGCAGTACAGTCCCAACTGCTTACGTACCACCAGCGGCAGGTAGTTGGCGCTGATATGGTTCATCACCTCGCGCGGTGAGAATTCGCGCGGCTCAATTTTCAGCTGCTCGGACTCAATTTTGGAGAAGTCGAGAATATCGCTGATGATTTTCAATAGCAGGCTGGAGGAGTTATTCATCGCCGTCACCAGACGGTCTACGCCCCGGGGCAGCTCTTTGGTCTGCAGCAGATCGAGGTTACCAATAATACCGTACAGCGGGGTGCGCAACTCGTGGCTGACCGTCGCAAGGAACATCGATTTGGACTGGCTGGCCTGTTCAGCCGACTGGGCCATGTCCTGCAACGACTCTTCCATTTTGACGCGTGCGGAGACATCCACCAGCACGCAGATGGCGACGTTCTCGTTGCGATAGCGCGAGTGCACAAAGCTAATCTGCAAATTGGTGTTGTTGCTGGTGAGCACGTCGACAAAGTTGACCTGCTGTCCGCAGATAATCTGCGTCAGCCGCTGCCGATCCTCGTGGGTCAGCATATTGAGATAGTTATGCGCCAGCTCGTTACTGAGGATGTTAGTCCCATCCAGGGTGCGCAGAATACAGATCCCCACCGGCGCAGAGGCGACAATCTTGCGGTTGAACTGCTCATGCTCCTCGAGGCGCTGAGCATCGATCTCCGCCGGGATAAATATTTTGCGCTCGTACATCCGCGCCAGGGTAAACAGCGCAATCCCCACCAGCACGTTGAGTAGCACCGAGTTGAGGATCAGCATGCGGATACGTTCCAGGACCAGATCCACCGGAACGGAATAGACGATGCTCAGGGACGATGGCGGCAGGCTCTTTTTCAGCACCAGATCGCGGAAACCGGAGGTATAGCCAAACCATGAACGCTCCTGCATCCAGCGAGGGTCAACCTTGAGACGTGTTTCTGGCCCCGCCAGCGAGATAAGGCTGTGGCCATTTTCATCGAGAATGGTTACGCCCATCGGCAGATTGCCGGGAGTGAAAAAGTTCTCCATGCGGATAGTCTGTTCAGTACCGAGCATCGCCTGCAGGCGGTTCGCCAGATAGACCGGCGTCATGGCATAGAAGTACCCTACCCCTGGACGCGGCCCCTGGCCAATCCAGAACAGGTTGTTGCCGCGCTCATCCTGCGGTGCGTTGCGGTATTTGGTGATCCGTTCGCGTAGGCTTTTCAGGGCGTTTTCGCGATCGACCGGCACGTCACGCAGGCCAAAATTGGCCATACAGAGATTTTCGCTGCCAATCAGAAAGACCCGGTTCAGATCGTACGCTGCCGAGAAGTTATCGCGCCAGTAGCGCATAAACCAGGCCAGTGACGCCAGCGAACCCCGCCATGCCGGCCCCATAACAGAACAGTCAGAATCGGGGAACAGCGGCTCAAAGTTGGGCACCTCGGTTTTACTGTCGCGTCCGCGGGTGGCCAGTACGCCGTTTTCTGCCGTCAGCCGGTTCTCCGCGATGTACTTGAGTTCCTTCATGACGTCTGCGGTGCGCTGAATGTAGCGCTGGGACTGTTCGTAGCTAAGGTTGAACTCCTGGCGGATCTCCGACTCCTTCTGGTGCAGCGCATTGACGATGTAAAACACCGAAAACAGGGCGATCAACACCCAAATCAGGAGCGCCAGCGCCCGGAACAGATAGCGAGAAACTTTCAGCGTGGTTCGAAAGGAGACGAGGTATTTCAAGGGGGCGAGGCTCCGCCATCAGGGTCAAAAGGAATGGGCTTTAAGGTAGCGGTAAACGCGCATAGTCGCAATGTTCGGTTGTCTGCAATTGCGTGTACCGGCAAAAGAAAAGGGCCGGAGACCGGCCCTTTATCGTCAGGAGACATTACTCTTCAGCGTCATCCGCTGCATCGTCGTCAGTATCCGCTTCCGGTGCGATCTCATCGTCACCTTCTGCTACGCTGCCGTCGATGGAGTCGAGCTCTTCGTCATCCACTGGCTCAGCGACGCGCTGCAGACCCACCACGTTCTCATCTTCCGCGGTACGGATGAGGATCACGCCCTGGGTATTACGGCCTACCACGCTGATCTCGGACACGCGAGTACGCACCAGCGTACCGGCATCGGTGATCATCATGATCTGGTCGGTATCATCAACCTGAACCGCGCCAACCACTGAGCCGTTACGCTCGGTCACTTTGATCGAGATAACGCCCTGGGTGCCGCGGGACTTGGTTGGATACTCGTCCTGGGCGGTACGTTTACCGTAGCCGTTCTGCGTGACGGTCAGGATTGCGCCTTCGCCACGCGGAACAATCAGGGAGACAACGCTGTCTTCGCCCGCCAGTTTGATGCCGCGAACACCGGTCGCAGTACGACCCATGGCGCGCACTGCGCTCTCTTTGAAGCGCACCACTTTACCGGCGGCAGAGAACAGCATCACTTCGTCGGAACCGGAGGTCAGATCCACACCAATCAGTTCGTCGCCTTCGTTCAGGTTGACGGCGATAATACCGGCAGAACGTGGACGGCTGAACTCGGTCAGGGCGGTCTTCTTCACCGTACCGCTGGCGGTTGCCATAAAGACGTTCACGCCTTCTGCGTACTCGCGAACCGGCAGAATGGCGGTGATACGCTCGTTCTGCTCCAGCGGCAGCAGGTTGACGATTGGACGTCCACGTGCGCCACGGCTCGCTTCCGGCAGCTGATAGACCTTCATCCAGTACAGACGGCCACGGCTTGAGAAGCAGAGGATGGTGTCGTGGGTGTTTGCCACCAGCAGGCGGTCGATAAAGTCTTCTTCTTTAATACGTGCCGCTGACTTGCCCTTACCGCCACGACGCTGTGCTTCGTAGTCGGTTAACGGCTGGTACTTCACGTAGCCCTGGTGAGACAGGGTCACAACAACGTCTTCCTGGTTGATCAGGTCTTCGATGTTGATATCAGCGGTATTGGCCGTGATTTCAGTGCGACGCTCATCGCCGAACTGATCGCGAACCAGCGCCAGCTCTTCGCGGATCACTTCCATCAGACGATCGGCGCTGCCGAGGATATGCAGCAGCTCGGCAATCTGTTCCAGCAGCTCTTTGTACTCGTCGAGCAATTTTTCGTGCTCAAGGCCGGTCAGTTTCTGCAGACGCAGATCCAGAATCGCCTGAGCCTGCTGCTCGGTCAGATAGTACTGGCCATCACGCACGCCGAACTCGGGTTCCAGCCACTCTGGACGCGCAGCGTCATCGCCCGCACGTTCCAGCATTGCTGAGACATTACCCAGCGCCCAAGGCTGAGCCACTAACGCCGCTTTCGCTTCCGCAGGGGTTGGCGCACGGCGAATCAGCTCGATGATCGGATCGATGTTCGCCAGCGCAACGGCCAGCGCTTCAAGGATGTGCGCACGATCGCGGGCTTTACGCAGTTCGAAAATGGTACGGCGAGTCACCACTTCACGGCGGTGACGCACGAACGCGCTCAGAATGTCTTTCAGGTTCATGATCTTCGGCTGACCATGGTGCAGCGCAACCATGTTGATCCCGAAGGAGACCTGAAGCTGAGTCAGGGAGTAGAGGTTGTTCAGTACCACTTCCCCTACCGCGTCACGTTTGATTTCAATCACGATACGCATGCCGTCTTTGTCAGACTCATCACGCAGCGCGCTGATACCTTCAATGCGTTTCTCTTTAACCAGCTCGGCAATCTTCTCGATCAGGCGCGCTTTGTTCACCTGATACGGTATTTCGTGGACGATGATGGTCTCACGGCCGGTTTTGGCGTCGGCTTCGACTTCTGCGCGGGCACGAATATAGATCTTGCCGCGACCGGTACGGTACGCTTCTTCAATGCCGCGACGGCCATTAATGATGGCGGCGGTCGGGAAGTCCGGGCCGGGGATGTGTTCCATCAGCCCTTCAATGCTGATGTCTTCATCGTCGATATAGGCCAGGCAACCGTTGATCACTTCCGTGATGTTGTGCGGCGGAATGTTAGTCGCCATACCTACTGCGATACCGGACGCACCGTTTACCAGCAGGTTAGGGATCTTGGTTGGCATCACATCGGGAATGCGCTCGGTGCCGTCGTAGTTATCGACGAAATCAACGGTCTCTTTTTCCAGGTCGGCCATCAGCTCGTGGGCGATTTTCGACATACGGATTTCCGTATAACGCATCGCCGCCGCGGAGTCACCATCGACCGAACCAAAGTTACCCTGACCATCTACCAGCATGTAACGCAAGGAGAATGGCTGCGCCATACGGACGATGGTGTCGTACACGGCGGTATCACCATGCGGGTGATATTTACCGATTACGTCACCAACGACACGGGCAGATTTTTTGTAGGCTTTATTCCAGTCATTGCCCAATACGTTCATGGCGTATAGTACGCGACGGTGTACCGGCTTAAGTCCATCGCGGACATCCGGCAGCGCACGGCCAACAATGACCGACATCGCATAATCCAGATAGGAGCTCTTCAGCTCTTCCTCGATGTTAACCGGTGTAATTTCTCTCGCAAGGTCGCTCATCTAACCGCTATCCCTCTACTGTATCCCGGATTCAAAGGTCGGAAATTATAACACACCCGCTTAGGTTTAAACTAATTTGCTTTGTTATCCTGATATACTTCCTCGTCTTTAAATTACGGAGTAAAAGCGTCCATGAATGCGGAAAAATCCCCGGTGGCTCCCAACGTTGACCATGAAGAGATCGCCAAATTCGAAGCCGTCGCCTCGCGCTGGTGGGATCTTGAAGGTGAGTTTAAACCCCTGCACCGCATTAACCCCCTGCGTCTGGGCTATATCGCGGAACGCTCCGGCGGCCTGTTCGGTAAAAAGGTGCTCGATGTAGGCTGCGGCGGCGGTATCCTGGCAGAGAGTATGGCGCGCGAAGGCGCTACCGTGACCGGGCTGGATATGGGCTTCGAGCCGCTACAGGTGGCGCGACTGCATGCGCTGGAAAGCGGTATTCAGGTGGAGTACGTGCAGGAAACGGTTGAGGAACACGCCGCGAAGTTTGCCCAACAGTATGACGTCGTCACCTGCATGGAGATGCTGGAGCACGTTCCCGACCCGCAATCGGTGGTAAAAGCCTGTGCGGCGCTGGTAAAACCGGGCGGCCAGGTGTTCTTCTCCACCATCAACCGCAACGGCAAGGCGTGGCTGATGGCCGTGGTCGGCGCAGAATACGTGCTGCGGATGGTGCCTAAAGGCACCCACGATGTGAAAAAATTCATCAAACCGGCAGAGTTACTGAGCTGGGTCGATGGCACCTCCCTGAAAGAGCAGCACATGACCGGTCTGCACTACAATCCTCTGACCGACAAGTTCAAACTGGCGCCAGGCGTGGACGTTAACTACATGCTCCATACCACCGCCAAAAAAGACTAAGGTTATCTACTCTTTTTCTAAGAATGCGCAGCAGTTTGTTGCGCATTTTTGACCACCCGTTGAAGAAATCAGCAGTCGATCAATTTTTCATTTTTTTTTCTACATTATTGACATCACGTCCAGGCCTTACGGTACGAGGACTTACGCTTTTTTACTCTTTCACAACCTCAATTTAACCTCAAAATCAACTCTTGTACTGAAAAGAATCCTTACTAGAATACTCACCATCTTGCGTTATCCTTATCGTAAAACCCCTATATGTAGTATTTATCCACAGAGGTCTGTGGATAAGCGGGGGATATTTTCTTTTTTCACGGACAGGTAAAAACCCACATGAATCAGAGTCTGCTGGTGACAAAGCGCGACGGTGCTACCGAGCGTATCAATCTGGACAAAATCCATCGTGTTCTCGACTGGGCAGCAGAAGGACTGAATAACGTATCCATTTCTCAGGTGGAACTGCGCTCCCATATCCAGTTCTATGACGGCATCAAAACGTCTGATATCCACGAAACCATTATCAAAGCCGCGGCGGATCTGATCTCCCGTGAAGCACCGGATTATCAGTACCTCGCAGCCCGTCTGGCCATTTTCCACCTGCGTAAAAAAGCCTACGGCCAGTTTGAGCCGCCAGCGTTGTTCGATCATGTGGTGAAGATGGTAGAGCTGGGCAAATACGACACGCATCTGCTGGAAGACTACACGGAAGAAGAGTTCAAGCAGATGGACGGGTTTATCGATCACTGGCGTGATATGAACTTCTCCTACGCCGCGGTGAAGCAGCTGGAAGGGAAATACCTGGTCCAGAACCGTGTGACCGGCGAAATCTACGAGAGCGCCCAGTTCCTCTACATTCTGGTGGCCGCCTGCCTGTTCTCTAACTATCCGCGTGCTACCCGTCTGGAATACGTGAAGCGTTTCTACGATGCGGTTTCCACCTTCAAGATTTCTCTGCCGACGCCGATCATGTCCGGCGTGCGCACCCCTACCCGTCAGTTCAGCTCCTGCGTACTGATCGAGTGTGGCGATAGCCTGGACTCCATTAACGCCACCTCCAGCGCCATTGTGAAATACGTTTCCCAACGCGCCGGTATCGGTATTAACGCCGGTCGCATCCGTGCGCTGGGCAGCCCAATTCGCGGCGGTGAAGCGTTCCACACCGGCTGTATTCCGTTCTACAAACACTTCCAGACTGCGGTGAAATCCTGCTCTCAGGGCGGCGTACGCGGTGGCGCAGCCACCCTGTTCTACCCGATGTGGCATCTGGAAGTCGAAAGCCTGCTGGTACTGAAAAACAACCGTGGCGTGGAAGGTAACCGCGTACGTCACATGGATTACGGCGTTCAGATCAACAAGCTGATGTACACCCGTCTGCTGAAAGGCGGCGACATCACCCTGTTCAGCCCATCCGACGTCCCGGGCCTGTACGACGCCTTCTTTGCCGATCAGGATGAGTTCGAGCGCCTGTACGTTCAGTATGAAAACGACGACAGCATCCGTAAGCAGCGTGTGAAAGCGGTTGAACTGTTCTCCCTGATGATGCAGGAACGTGCTTCCACGGGCCGTATCTACATCCAGAACGTTGACCACTGCAACACCCACAGCCCGTTCGATCCGGTCGTTGCACCAGTGCGCCAGTCTAACCTGTGCCTGGAGATCGCCCTGCCGACCAAACCGCTGGAAGATGTGAACGACGAAAACGGCGAGATCGCCCTGTGTACGCTCTCTGCGTTCAACCTGGGTGCGATTAATAGCCTGGACGAGCTGGAAGAGCTGGCAGTGCTGGCGGTTCGCGCGCTGGATGCCCTGCTGGACTACCAGGATTACCCAATCCCGGCGGCAAAACGCGGTGCAATGGGTCGTCGTACTCTCGGTATTGGCGTGATCAACTACGCTTACTGGCTGGCGAAAAACGGCAAACGTTACTCCGACGGCAGCGCCAATAACCTGACGCACCAGACCTTCGAAGCCATTCAGTACTACCTGCTGAAAGCCTCTAACGAACTGGCCATCGAACAAGGCGCCTGCCCGTGGTTCAACGAAACCACCTACGCCAAAGGCATTCTGCCGATCGATACCTACAAGAAAGATCTGGACGGGATCGTCAGCGAGCCGCTGCACCTCGACTGGGAAGGCCTGCGCGAGTCGATTAAAACCCACGGCCTGCGTAACTCTACGCTCTCTGCCCTGATGCCGTCCGAGACCTCCTCGCAGATCTCCAACGCCACCAACGGCATCGAGCCGCCGCGCGGTCACGTGAGCATCAAAGCGTCGAAAGACGGGATCCTGCGCCAGGTGGTGCCAGACTACGAGCTGCTGAAAAACAACTACGAGCTGCTGTGGGAAATGCCAAACAACGACGGCTACCTGCAACTGGTGGGCATCATGCAGAAGTTTATCGACCAGTCGATCTCTGCGAACACCAACTACGATCCGTCACGCTTCCCGTCAGGGAAAGTACCGATGCAGCAGCTGCTGAAAGACCTGCTTACCGCCTATAAATTTGGCGTGAAAACCCTGTACTATCAAAACACCCGTGACGGTGCGGAAGATGCGCAGGACGATCTGGTCCCGTCCATTCAGGATGATGGCTGCGAAAGCGGCGCATGTAAGATCTAAGTAATTTTGCCGGGTAGCGTAACGCTTACCCGGCCTACGTTTTTGTAGGCCCGGCCCGCCGGGCAGTACAATCTCAACAGGACACACTCATGGCATACACCACCTTTTCACAGACGAAAAACGACCAGCTCAAAGAGCCGATGTTCTTCGGCCAGCCGGTCAACGTGGCACGCTACGATCAGCAAAAATATGACATCTTCGAAAAGCTGATTGAAAAGCAACTCTCCTTCTTCTGGCGCCCGGAAGAGGTTGACGTTTCCCGCGACCGTATCGATTTCCAGGCTCTGCCGGAACACGAAAAGCACATCTTCCTTAGCAACCTGAAGTATCAGACGCTGCTGGACTCCATCCAGGGCCGTAGCCCGAACGTGGCGCTGCTGCCGCTGATCTCTATCCCGGAGCTGGAAACCTGGGTTGAGACCTGGGCGTTCTCCGAGACGATCCACTCCCGCTCTTATACCCATATCATTCGTAACATCGTCAACGATCCGGCGATTGTGTTCGATGATATCGTCACCAACGATCAGATCCTGAAGCGCGCCGAAGGCATTTCTCACTTCTATGACGACCTGATCGAGATGACCAGCTACTGGCATCTGCTGGGTGAAGGCACGCACACCGTGAACGGCAAAACCGTGACCGTGAACCTGCGTGAGCTGAAGAAAAAGCTCTACCTGTGCCTGATGAGCGTGAACGCGCTGGAAGCGATCCGCTTCTACGTCAGTTTTGCCTGCTCCTTCGCCTTCGCAGAACGCGAGTTGATGGAAGGCAACGCCAAAATCATCCGCCTGATCGCCCGCGATGAAGCCCTGCACCTGACCGGCACCCAGCATATGCTGAACCTGCTGCGCAGCGGCGTGGACGATCCCGAGATGGCCGAAATTGCAGAAGAGTGCAAACAGGAAAGTTACGACCTGTTTGTTCAGGCGGCGCAGCAGGAGAAAGAGTGGGCGGAATACCTGTTCCAGGGCGGCTCCATGATCGGCCTGAACAAAGATATTCTCTGCCAGTACGTGGAGTACATCACCAACATCCGTATGCAGGCGGTTGGTCTCGATCTGCCGTTCCAGACCCGCTCCAACCCGATCCCGTGGATCAACACCTGGCTGGTTTCCGATAACGTGCAGGTGGCGCCGCAGGAAGTGGAAGTAAGTTCCTACCTCGTCGGTCAGATTGACTCCGAAGTCAACACTGACGATTTGAGCGATTTCCAGCTCTGATGAGCCGCGTGACGCTTCGTCTTTCTGGCACAGAGCTCCTGTGCCAGGAAGAGCACCCTTCCCTGCTCGTTGCGCTGGAATCTCACCAGATTGAAGTTGAATACCAGTGCCGTGAAGGTTACTGCGGCTCCTGCCGCTGCCGTCTGGTGATAGGCCAGGTCGACTGGATCACCGAGCCGCTGGCCTTCATTAACGAAGGGGAAATTTTGCCTTGCTGCTGCCGGGCAAAAGGGGATATCGAAATCGAAATGTAAGCGCCCTTATCCCCTCTCCCGTGGGAGAGGGTTAAGGTGATGTCTTCGTCTTACCCGACCAACCAAATCTACTTCCGCTGAATAAACTCGACCGCCTTATCCGGGAAGTCCGTAAACAGCCCGTCCACACCCGCCTGGTTATACAGCACGTCGTAAAGCTGATTCACGTCCGTCGCATAGTCCGGCAACTGGTCTGCACGCACCGTGTACGGGTGCACCTGCAGCTTGCTGGCATGGGCGTCTTTTACCATCGCCGTCAGCTTAACGTGACCCGGCGTTGAGCCGTCCGCCACCAGCATGTGGTAATCCGGCCCAATACCATCGGCGTACTGCGCAATTTGCTGCATTGCTCCCGGTTTAAACATCCAGTCGTAGCTGTAGTTGATCCACTTGCCGTCAGGCTGTTTCTCCTGGGTTTCATTCCAGTCGGTGTAGGCAATCAGTTGCACCAGATTGAGGTCCATCCCCATCTTCGGCTCCAGCTCGGTTTTGATGCGTTTCAGTTCAGCGGCATCAAAACACTGGAGATACACCTTGTCCTCTTTGCGGGTGTAGCCATACTCCTTTAGCACTGCCAGCGTTTTCGCCGCAATATCTTTGCCTTCCTGATGGTGGAACCACGGCGCTTTGATTTCCGGGTAGATACCGATGTTTTTACCGGTGGAGTGGTTCAGCCCCTGAACAAACTCTATTTCCTCTTCGAAAGTGTGAATGCGGAAGTCAGATTTGCCCATCGGGAAGCGCCCCGGATAGACCTGCACCTTCTTGCCGTTTTCGATCTCAAAGCCTTCGGTAAATTTCAGCGAGCGGATTTCTGCCAGCGTAAAGTCGATGGCGTAATAACGGCCATCTTTACGGGCGCGGTCCGGGAAACGTTCCGCCACATCCGTCACGCGATCCAGATAATGATCATGCAGGACAACCAGTTGGTCGTCCTTCGTCATCACCAGATCCTGCTCCAGATAGTCCGCGCCCTGTGCATAGGCCATCGCTTTTGCCGGAAGCGTGTGCTCCGGCAAATAACCGCTCGCGCCACGGTGGGCGATAACAATTTTATCGGCCGCCAGCGCGGAGCCGGTCATCAGCCCCGCCAGCAGCAGGCCAGTCGCTAATTGAGTCAGTTTCAAAGCCCCTCTCCTTATTGACGACGTGCCAGCACTTCAGCGTGGTGACGTTTTTCCCCGATCATGACCACAATCAGCAGCAGTACCGCCAGGACGCTCCCGCCAATCATCACCATAAACCCGCCGTCCCAGCCGAAGAAGTCAACGGTATAGCCAACAATGGCGCTGGCCGCGACCGAACCGCCCAGATAACCAAACAGACCGGTAAAGCCCGCCGCTGTCCCTGCCGCTTTTTTCGGTGCCAACTCCAGGGCGTGCAGGCCAATCAGCATTACCGGGCCATAGATCAGGAAGCCGATGACGATCATGCACGCCATGTCTACGGATGGATTACCCGGCGGGTTGAGCCAGTAAACGATGGTCGCAATGGTCACCAGAGTCATAAAGAAGACGCCTGTCGCACCACGGTTGCCCCGGAAGACTTTGTCCGACATCCAGCCGCATAGAAGCGTGCCCGGGATCCCCGCATACTCATACAGGAAGTAGGCCCAGGAAGATTTATCCAGCGCGAAGTGCTTCACCTCTTTCAGATAGGTTGGCGACCAGTCCAGAATGCCGTAGCGCAGCAGATAAACAAACACGTTTGCCACCGCGATGTACCACAGCAGTTTGTTTGGCAGCACATATTTCATGAAGATCTGTTTTGCCGACAGCTCTTCTTCGTGCTGCTCGCTGTAATCATCGGGATAGTCGTTTTTGTACTCTTCGATCGGCGGCAGGCCACAGGACTGCGGCGTATCACGCATCAGGGCAAAAGCGATAATCGCCACCACGATGGCGCCAAAGGCGGGCATATAGAGCGCCGCTTTCCAGTCGTTGAACCAGGCCATACCGAGCAGGAACAGCAGAGGTGGAATACCGCCGCCGACGTTATGCGCGCAGTTCCACACCGACACGATGCCGCCACGCTCTTTCTGCGACCACCAGTGCACCATGGTGCGTCCACACGGCGGCCAGCCCATCCCCTGGAACCAGCCGCAGAGGAACAGCAGCACAAACATGACCGCAATACTGGAGGTCGCCCAGGGAACGAAGCCCATAAAGAGCATCACCGCTGCCGCCAGAATCAGCCCGGCAGGCAGGAACACGCGCGGATTCGAACGATCCGACACTGACCCCATGATGAACTTGGAAAAACCGTAAGCGATTGAGATCCCGGACAACGCGAACCCCAGATCGCCGCGCGAAAAGCCCTGCTCCACCAGATAGGGCATGGCAAGCGCAAAGTTCTTACGCACCAGGTAATAAGCCGCATACCCGAAGAAAATCCCCAGGAAGATTTGCCAGCGCAGGCGGCGATAAAGCGGATCTATTTCTGCCTCTGGCAGACGCGCCTGATGCGGCGCAGGTTTAAAGATACTGAGCATGACAGCCTCCGTGGCCTTAGAGAAAGTGAGCAGGTGGCTCGCACCTGATTCCAGAGGCGGGGATGTTAAGAAATCACAGCGATTGTTACTGTGAATCAACGCACAGATTGTTACAGAAATATGACAGAATGCGCATAAAGACGCATGGAATGGCGTTTCATTTTCGTATCAGGCGCGTTTATGTTCGAAATCAAACAAACCACAACTTTCATGTGGCTAAATGATAGAAAAACGAACACAGAGGAAAGACGATGACACTTCAGGATCCTCGTTACAGCGATGTGATAATCATCGGCGGTGGCGCAACCGGGGCGGGGATTGCCCGGGACTGTGCGCTGCGGGGCTTAAGCGTTACACTTCTTGAACGCCATGATATCGCGACAGGGGCAACCGGGCGTAATCACGGCCTGCTCCACAGCGGCGCGCGCTATGCGGTCACGGATGCGGAATCCGCACGGGAGTGTATTGCTGAAAACCAGATCCTCAGGCGCATCGCCCGTCACTGCGTTGAACCAACCAATGGTCTGTTTATCACGCTGCCTGAAGATGATCTTTCGTTTCAACAAACCTTTATTTCCGCCTGTACCGCAGCCGGGATCGCTGCTGAAGCGATTGACCCTGCGCAGGCCCGCCGTATAGAACCCGCCGTAAACCCTGCCCTGATCGGCGCAGTTACGGTCCCGGACGGCACGGTGGATCCCTTCCGGCTGACGGCCGCCAATATGCTGGACGCCCGCGAGCACGGCGCGCGTATCCTGACCGGGCATGAGGTCACCGGGCTAATCCGCGAAGGCAACACCGTTCGCGGCGTGCGGGTATTTGATACGCAATACAAAGAGCACAGCGACCTGTTTGCCGCCGTCGTGGTGAACGCGGCGGGGATCTGGGGTCAGCGCATCGCGGAATATGCCGACCTCTCCGTTCGTATGTTTCCGGCAAAAGGTTCCCTGCTGATCCTCGATCACCGCATCAACAACCACGTCATTAACCGCTGCCGTAAACCCTCTGATGCCGATATCCTGGTGCCGGGGGATACCATTTCATTGATTGGCACCACCTCAACCCACGTTGACTACAGCGAAATTGACGCCAACCGGGTGACGGCTGACGAGGTGGATATCCTGCTGCGTGAAGGTGAAAAACTGGCACCTGTCATGGCACAAACCCGTATTCTGCGGGCGTATGCCGGCGTTCGCCCGCTGGTGGCCAGCGATGACGATCCGAGTGGACGTAACGTTAGCCGCGGCATTGTGCTGCTCGATCACGCCGAACGTGACGGGATGGAGGGCTTTATCACCATTACCGGCGGCAAGCTGATGACCTATCGCCTGATGGCGCAATGGACCACCGATGCCGTGTGCCGGAAACTGGGCAACACCAAAACGTGCGTCACGGCGGAAAAGCCTCTGCCCGGCTCGCGTGAAGCAACCGAAAAAACCCTGCAAAAAATCATCTCGCTCCCCGCCCCGCTGCGCGGCTCTGCCCTCTATCGTCACGGTGACAGAACACCCGCATGGATTGGCGGAGGGCGGCTTAGCCGCAGCCTGGTGTGCGAGTGTGAGGCGGTGACCGCCGGGGAGGTTCAATACGCCGTGGAGAACCTGACGGTGAACAATCTGCTGGACTTGCGCCGCCGTACCCGCGTCGGCATGGGAACCTGTCAGGGTGAACTGTGCGCCTGCCGGGCAGCAGGGCTGTTACAGCGCTTTCATGTCACTACCTCAAGCCAGTCACTGACGCAGTTGAGTGAATTTTTAAACGAGCGCTGGAAAGGCATTCAGCCTGTCGCCTGGGGCGATGCCCTGCGTGAAAGCGAGTTTACCCGCTGGGTCTACCAGGGGCTTTGTGGTCTGGAGAAGGAGTCGCAGGATGAAATTTGATACCCTGATTGTCGGCGGTTGCCTTGCGGGTTTGCTCTGCGGCATCAAACTCACGACGCACGGGCTTCGCTGCGCCATCGTTACCCGGGGCCAGAGCGCGCTGCATTTCTCGTCCGGCTCGCTGGATCTGTTAGGGCCGATGGCCTTTGACGATTTGCCTCCAGCGCACCCGTACCGCCTTACGGGCGTCGAAAACGTTATACGCTACGCCAGGGAAGCGGAAACGCTGCTGGCACGCAGCGGCGCGGGCTTACAGGGCAACGCGCAGCAAAATCATCAGCGTGTGACCCCACTTGGCACCCTGCGATCTGCCTGGCTCAGCCCGGAAGAGGTTCCCGTCGCCCCCTTCGACGCGAAGCGTGTGCTGGTGGTCGGGATCAGCGGTTTTCTTGATTTCCAGCCGCACCTGGCCGCCGCCTCGCTGAGCCAGCGGGGGATTAACGTCGATGCCGCTGAGATCGACCTTCCTGAACTCGACGTACTGCGTGACAACCCCAGCGAGTTTCGTGCGGTGAATATTGCCCGCCTGCTGGATCATGAAGATAAATGGCCGCAACTGTATGAGGCACTCCGGCCGCTCGGCGAAACCTGCGATGCTCTGTTTATGCCGGCCTGTTTCGGCTTAACGGACAATCGCCTCTGGCACTGGCTGTCCGATCGCTTGCCCTGCTCTTTGGGTTTACTGCCGACGCTTCCCCCTTCGGTGCCGGGCATTCGTCTGCATAACCAGCTCCAGCGGCAATTTATTGCCCAGGGTGGCGTATGGATGGCAGGCGACGAGGTCAAAAAAATCACGCTGGCGCAGGGCGCGGTAAGCGAAATCTGGACCCGTAACCACGGCGATATTCCGTTGCGCGCCCGCCATACGGTGCTCGCCAGCGGCAGTTTCTTCAGCAACGGCTTGTTGAGCAGCCGGGACGGCATCCGCGAGGCCATCCTCGGGCTGGATGTTCGTCAAAGCGCCTCGCGTGCAGACTGGTACCAGAGTGATTTCTTCACGCCGCAGCCCTGGCAACAGTTCGGGGTGATCGTCGATGAACGTCTGCGTCCTCAACTCTCCGGTACACCCGTTGAAAATCTCTACGCCATCGGCTCGATTCTGGGCGGCTACGATCCCATTGCCCAGGGTTGCGGCGGCGGCGTATGCGCGATAACGGCACTGCATGTCGCCGGGCAGATTATCCACAGCATGGAGGCCGAACAATGAACGACACCCGCTTTGAAAGCTGCATTAAATGCACGGTCTGCACCACGGTCTGCCCGGTCAGCGGCGTAAACCCGCAATACCCGGGGCCGAAGCAGGCCGGTCCAGACGGGGAGCGCCTGCGCCTGAAGGACGGCGCGCTGTTCGATGAAGCACTGAAATACTGCATCAACTGCAAGCGCTGCGAAGTGGCTTGCCCGTCAGATGTCAAAATCGGCGATATCATTCAGCGTGCCCGCGCGCGTTATAGCACCCAAAAACCGACGTTGCGTGATGCCATCCTCAGCCATACCGACCTTATGGGCACTGTTTCAACGCCGTTCGCTCCGCTGGTGAACGCTGCGACCTCGCTGAAACCGGTACGCCAGCTGCTGGATGCCACCCTGAAAATCGACCACCGTCGCAGTCTGCCGAAATATTCCCAGGGGACGTTTCGCGGCTGGTACAAATCAGTGGCGGCGGAACAGGCGCAGTTTAGCGATCAGGTGGCTTTCTTCCACGGCTGCTACGTGAATTACAATCACCCTCAGTTGGGAAAAGATCTGCTCAACGTCCTGAATGCGATGGGCACTGGCGTACAGCTACTGAATAAAGAGAAGTGCTGCGGTGTGCCGCTGATTGCCAACGGCTTCACGGATAAAGTGCGCAAGCAGGCGATCAGCAATGTCGCCGCCTTGCGCGAAGCCATTGTCGGAAAAGGGATCCCGGTGCTCGCCACGTCGTCTACCTGCACCTTCACGCTGCGGGATGAATATCCGCATCTTCTGGATGTGGAGAACACCGACCTGCGCGACCATATTGAACTGGCGACTCGCTTCCTGTGGCGCAAGCTGGACAGTGGACAGACCCTGCCACTGAAACCATTGCCATTGAACGTGGTTTATCACACGCCCTGTCATATGGAAAAAATGGGCTGGTCGCTGTATACGCTGGAATTGCTACGGCTGATACCGGGGCTGACGTTGACGGTGCTGGATTCGCGCTGCTGCGGCATCGCGGGCACCTACGGGTTTAAGCGAGAAAACTACCCCACCTCGCAGGCGATTGGCGCGCCGCTGTTCCGTCAGATTGAAGAGAGCGGCGCAGATATCGTGGTGACGGACTGCGAAACCTGCAAATGGCAGATTGAAATGTCCACCCGCAAACGTTGCGAGCATCCCATTACCTTACTGGCAAAGGCGCTGGGCTAGAGGTTGCCGGGGTGTCCGCCCCGGCAGATTCATCACTCGACAAACACCGACTCAACAACGTTGATCCAGCCGTGTTCGCTGGCGACCTCTTTCCCGTTCAGCCAGCGGCGCAGCATGTTGAGCGCCATCATGGCGCACACCTCCTGACGCACCGCCACACTGTGACGGGTGACACTCATTTTCACCCGCAGCGCGTGTGTGCCTTCCGGCGTCGCCAGCGCAAAGTTAAGGTGCTCGTCATCCACGCCACCGATAGCCAGCGCCAGTCCGGCAAAATGTTTCACTCTGCGTTCTGATGCCCAGCGAGCGGTCTGCGCCAGGGTTTCCTGCTGGAACGGCACCACTTCACTGGCCAGCAGCGGCGCGCTGGCGCGTGAAAGCTGTAATGCCAGCAATCCACCGGTAAACTGCTCGCTCAGGGTCACGCTCAACTGGCGGGACTGCAACTCACGGGCGATCTGCGCTGGCAGCCCTTCGGTCCCCTCAAAAATCAGGCTTTCACCCGCGACACGCTGCACTTCCGGCCACAGCGCCAGCATGGCGGCTTTCTCTGTTGCCGGGCCGGTGAGCTTAAGTTCGATAATCGGCATCGAGGAGCGATAGCCCATCGACACGCCCGGCGGGAGTTGCAGGTGATCCAGACTCTGGGCCAGATCGCTTTCAGAGCGGCCAAAAGTGGTCAGGCGCAGACACAACGGCGGCTCCGGCAGGGTAAAACGCTGACGAAGGCGCGGCAGGATCTGCTGCTCAACCATCACTTTGAATTCAGACGGCACGCCCGGCGTGAAGAACATCAGGCAGCGGTTGAGTTGAATGGCAAACCCGCAGGCGGTGCCAACCGGGTTATCAACCAGTTCGGCACTGGCGGGGATCTCAGCCTGTTTGCGGTTGCTCGGGGCCATGACGCGGCCACGATCGGAGAAAAAGCGCTCCATCTGTGCCAGCCACTCTTCATGCATCACCAGCCCTTCGCCTTTCGCTGTCGCGGCGGCCAGAGCGCTGAGATCGTCGCTGGTCGGGCCGAGTCCGCCATTCACAATCAGCACGTCAGCCTGTTCGCTGCGCTCGCGCAGAATGTTCACCAGTGACTCAAGATTGTCGCCCACCGTATTGCGGCGCGTGAGTGGTAATCCCTGCTCAAAGAATAAATCGGCAAGCCAGGCCGCATTGGTATCAATAATTTGCCCATGCAGCACTTCGTCGCCAGTGGATAACATTTCCACGTTAATCATTGTGTTCTCCCACTTCTATGGTCAAAACACTATAGCGCAATGGTGATGGGTGAAAAGAGAAACTGGCGCAGCAGAGCACTGCGCCGAAATAGATTAGAAGCCCGCGCTCACGCCAACATATGGGCCATCGGCCAGGGCGTTATCGCGATTGCCGTCTTTACCGGCCAGGTTCAGATAACGATAACCGGCTTCAATGGTGATTGGACGCATGATGGTCCAGCGCGCACCGGCGTTGGCTTCTTTATAGCTGTTGATGCCGCTGGAGAGCGAGTCTGGAGAGTAATAGTACTCGCCAAACAGGCCGAAGCTGTCGCCAATCTTCCACTGCAGACCGCCGCCCACCGCCGCGGCGTAACCTTCGTCGCCGTTGTTTGGGTTGGTGTAGATCCCTTTTCCGCCGACGGTGGCCAGGAATGGACCGAGAGGAACGTTCAGACCGAGACCGAGACTGGCGGCATCGCCATCATCGTCGTTATGGGTCCAGCCACCGGTCATCGCCAGACCGGACGTCTCGGTGCCAAGGCCAAAGCCCAGGTGGGTATAGTCCTTACCCGCCGAGCCGTTAAAAGAGATTGCGTTTGCCGCTGCTGACGCAAACATCAGGCCTAAGCCCAGTAATGCCACTTTTTTCATTGTCGTGATCCCGCGCAATGTGATTAGAATTATTCAAAACCGCGAGATTTTAACGTGAGTCGGCCTGCGATCAACGCTGAGGCGAGATAATAAAAAAATTAGATTGTAACGAGTTGATACTTACAGGTTTTAACAATGTTAAATTCGGAAAAAGCGTTACCCTGAGGATGCCAGCGACGTCAGTTTAACGGCACGGATGCGTTGAATGGCAGCGACGTTGAAAACGAAACGGGAGCCTGGGCTCCCGTTTTTATCGCAGGATGAATGCCTGCGCCCTGCCCTTTACCCGCAGCCGATCACCGGGAAGAGTTGCAATTCAACCTCGTAACGACTGATGAACCCACTGTTGCAGGGCGCGGCGGGCAATTTTAATTCCGCCATTTTTCAGTTCAGCCGGGAGCATGAGCCAGTGCACCGGCTGCTGAAAGCGCGCCAGCTTATCGCTCACCCAGTGGGGTAGCTGGGCGATATCTGTTCCCGCTTCGCACTCGACGACCGCCACCGGCCGTTGACCAAACTCGACATCATCGAAGGGAACCACATACACCTGGTTTACCTGAGGATGGGTGCCGATCACCCGCTCCAGCTCTTCCGGCTGGATCCCCTCCCCGCCGCTGAAAAAGAGATTATCCATCCGACCCAGGATAGTCAGCCGACCGTCGCACAACGCACCGCGATCGCTGGTGGCGAACCAGCCCTGCGCATTGGTCAGCGGGAGCAATGCGCCGTCTCGCCAGTAACCCGCAGCCATGCTGCGTGCCTTGATCCAGACTTCCCCCTCGACGACCTGTATCTCTCGCCCCGGCAAAGGGACACCGACATCCGGTTCCCCGTCCGCCTCTTTGGCGCAGACGGTGGAGGCAAATTCAGTCAGACCGTAACCGCAGAAGGTCCGAATGCCCTGCTCGCGTGCCTTCTCCGTCAGCGCCACAGGAATGGCCGCCCCGCCGAGAAGGACGGCTTTCAGGGCGACGCGATGCTCTCCATTGATCAGGCGCCACAGCTGAGTTGGTACCAGCGAGGCGTGAGTACAGCCCTGCAATGCCTGCTCCAGCGGCTGTTTCTCACGCACGGTCAGGCGCGCGCCCGCATGCAGCCAGCGCCATAAAATGCCCTGCCCGGAGACATGAAAAAGCGGCAGCGAAAGCAGCCAGTCATCGTCGCCGTTAAACGGCATGAGGGCCAGAACGCCCTGCGCGCTGGCAAGGTGGGCCGAACAGGTATGCACCGCCGCTTTGGGTAAACCGGTCGAGCCGGAGGTAAGCGTCATGGAGGCCAGACGTTCTGGTTGCCATGCAACGCTGTAGTGCCCCTTGTCATCGCGTAAAGCCAGTCCAGGCAGCCCATCGAACACGCCGGTTAACACCAGCGCAAAACGCAATGTCATTTGCGGCAATAAGACATCCAGCAGCGGACGCGGCAGCTGAGGGTTAACGGGCAGAATGCGCGCCCCGCACTGAAGCAGCGCCAGCCACGCCAGCAGGGTGTGCGGATGATTGTGGGCGAGCAGCATCACGCCGTCACCTTCCTGTACGCCCTGACGATGAAAACCCGTCGCCAGGCGATCTACACGATCGCACAGCTGTTGCCAGGTGAGCGTCTCTTCGTTCAGGCGTAGCGCAGGTTTATCAGCCTGCCGCGCGCACCAGTGCCGCCATGGCCAGTCGGAAAAACTCATAGCAGCGGCTCCAGCGCCTCGACGTCGAGTTGCGGCAGCGTACTGTCAGGCCATGAGCGGATAAGCTGAGCTTGCATCAGGTTTAGCGTGTCCAGGCCCGGGACAGTGTCTGGCGTCAGCCAGGCTGCGATACGGGCCAGCTGCGTCAGCCCAAGACTGGATTCAATGGAGGAGCTTATCACCGCCGTCAGGCCTGCCGCCTGTGCCGCAGAGACCTGCTGGCGCACTTTCTCCAGGCTGCCGGTCAGGGTCGGTTTGATCACCACGGCGCTGACACCCGGCTCGGCGACAAACGCAAAATCATCCTCGCGCAGGCTTTCATCCCAGGCGATGGCAATCCCTGTCTCCCGGGCAAACGCCAGCGAGTCCGCGCGCGTTTTACAGGGTTCCTCCAGAAAGGCGATACGATCCCGATACGCCGGGTTAACGTACTTCGCAAACTGCTGCGCTTTCAATGGAGTCCAGGCACGGTTGGCATCAAGGCGCAGACGCAGATCCGGGATGGCCTCCAGCAGCAGATTCGCCACCATGCCGTCGCGCACCGCTTCGTACAGCCCCACTTTGATCTTCGCCACTTTTTCGCCCGGCATGGCGGCGAGCACGGCAAAGAGTTCGTCAGGATCCCCGGTACAGAGCGGGGCTGCGCGATAATCGGCTTTCTGCGGCAGCGTACCGTCCAGTTCGGCCAGCGCACAGCTGATGCCAAAATCCACCGCAGGCAGACCGGGCAACTGCGGATCTGCGCCGTCGCGCCAGGCCAGACACCAGGCCCGCAGCGAGGCTTCTGCCTCCTCCAGCGACTCGCGGCTGAAGCCCGGCAGGGGGGAGATTTCGCCCCACCCTTGCCGATCGCCCTGCTGTAGATGAACGAACAGACCGTCGCGCGTTTTTAACCGCCGTTCGCGCAGAACCACACCCGCGTCCATCGGTACCTGCCAGCGGTAGATCTGTACGCTGCGCATTACGGATTCCGTTTGTATTTGCTGAAGTCCGGCTGGCGCTTCTCGTTGAACGCGTTACGCCCTTCCTGACCCTCTTCGGTCATGTAGAACAGCATGGTGGCATTGCCCGCCAGCTCCTGCAGCCCGGCCTGACCATCGCAGTCGGCGTTCAGTGCCGCCTTCAGGCAGCGTAGCGCCATCGGGCTGTTTTGCAGCATTTCACGACACCAGCGCACGGTCTCTTTTTCCAGATCGGCAATCGGCACCACGGTGTTAACCAGCCCCATGTCCAGCGCTTCCTGGGCATTGTACTGACGGCACAGGAACCAGATCTCGCGTGCTTTTTTCTGACCCACGATACGGGCCATGTAGGAGGCACCCCAGCCGCCGTCGAAGGAGCCGACTTTCGGGCCGGTCTGGCCGAAGATGGCATTTTCTGCCGCGATTGTCAGGTCGCACATCATGTGCAGCACGTGACCGCCACCGATGGAGTAGCCAGCCACCATCGCAACAACCGGTTTTGGACAGGTGCGGATCTGGCGCTGGAAGTCGAGCACGTTCAGGTGGTGCACGCCAGAGTCATCCTGGTATCCGCCGTAATCGCCGCGCACTTTCTGATCGCCGCCGGAACAGAACGCTTTTTCGCCTTCCCCGGTAAGGACAATCACGCCGATATTGTCGTCGTAACGGGCATCTGCCAGCGCCTGGATCATCTCTTTAACGGTGACCGGACGAAACGCGTTACGCACCTCGGGACGGTTGATGGTGATTTTGGCGATCCCGTCTGCCGATTTATGGTAACGAATGTCGGTGTAACCTTCGGAGCAGTCCTGCCATTCCACCGGTGCGTAGAGCATGTTTTCATCAGGGTAGATCATAGAGTGTCCTTTATGGATAAACGGAGTATCTGAGCCAGACGCTCGGCCACCGCAACGGGATTTTCCCGATGGGCGTTATGTCCGGCATGGGAAATTTGATGGCCGATTGCGGGAAGCTCCCGGGCAATCGCCCTGAACTTGTCGTCCCGCTCGCCATACAGATAGAAAAAGGGAACTGCGCACTCAGCGAGCGCAGCCCTTAAATCGGGTTGTTCAGCCAGGGATGTCGCCTGCAACATGGCGGCCAGGGTCGCGCCGTTGTTACGGCTGCGCAGGGCTACGAGCGCCCCACGCTGCGCGTCAGTTAATGAGGCAAAGACCGGCTGTTGATACCAGTCTGCAAACACCGCCTCTAAGGGTTCATGGCGAAAACGCGCAGCCCATTGGGCATCAGAGGCGCGACGTCTTGCCCGTTCGTCATCATCACGCAACCCCGGATGCGCCCCTTCAACAATCAATCCCTGTAGCCCATCAGGGCGCTGGCAGGCGTGATACATCGCAATGCGGCCGCCAAGGGAGTACCCCACCAGCCAGTACGTTAGTATGTTGTAACTAAGAAGAGTGCGATTCAGCAATGTATGCATGTCGCTGAAATCGTGCACCGCAACGTGCGCCGATTCGCCGTGTCCCGGCAAATCAAGATATAAGCGGGGGTAATCCTCCAGGCACGCTTCGGGCAACTGCCATTCAAGGCGATCGCCGGAAAAGCCGTGCAGGAAAACCAGCCAGGGTTTTCCTGCCGCGTCGGTGCAGTGCGTGCCTTGCAGGATCATAGATGGCTTACCTGCGCCAGCAGGTTTTGCAGCATCTGCGCGCCATCGCTGTCGTTAACCACCACTTCGATAAGCGTGGCGCGAGGTTTGCTCCACGCCGTATTCAGGGCGCTCTCCAGCTCCCCCCAGCTTGTAGGGCGCTGATAGCGGAGGCTGAACATGGCTGCCGCGTGTTCAAACTGCACGTTTTGCGGCATCAGATAGAAGCGCTCACGCTCACTCTGCGGCGTCGGCAGCAGGGAGAAAATCTGCCCGCCGTTATTGTTGATCACCAGCAGTACAAAGGGCGCCGAAGCCTGACGTAACAAGGCCAGCGCGTTCAGGTCGTACAACGCCGACAGATCGCCAACAATCGCCAGCGTCGGGCGTGCGTTGGCACGCTGGACCCCGGCTGCGGTGGAGATCAGCCCGTCAATGCCGCTGGCGCCACGGTTACTGAACACCGGATAGCCTGCCGGCAGGCGGGAAAAGGCATCAATCAGACGCACCACCAGGCTGTTGCCGACAAACAGCTGCCCCTGCTCGGGCAGATAGTGGCGAATACGGTGCGCCAGCTGCGCCTCGCCAAACGCCTCGCTGTGTTGCGCTGTCAGCTGCCAGGCCTGGCGGGAGAGTTCCGGGATCGCCGTGGCCCAGGGGCCGCGTTTTTCCGCCGGATGCAGTTCCAGCCAGTCGGCGACATTCGAGACCAGCCGACGACCGCAATGGTGCGCCGGATCCAGCCGCCCTTCCCGCGGATCGACCAGCCAGTACTCTTCCGGCGTGCAGGTTGCCTGCCACTGCAGCAGCCGTTTCCCCGTCAGACTGCCGCCCAGCTGGA
Source organism: Leclercia sp. LSNIH3 (assembly GCF_002935105.1). Taxonomy (NCBI): domain Bacteria; kingdom Pseudomonadati; phylum Pseudomonadota; class Gammaproteobacteria; order Enterobacterales; family Enterobacteriaceae; genus Leclercia; species Leclercia sp. LSNIH3. Next base: position 3,924,237 of record NZ_CP026387.1, on the reverse strand, counting down.
CCACAATCTGCGCCTGCTCCAGTTCGGTAACGGCCTTCGCATTGCCCAGCCACAGATCCGCACACGGCAGCGGCTGCCCGGTCTGGGAGAGTACGTCGCCAATCAGCGGCCAGCCCAGGGTTTGCGCCCACTCTGCCACCTTTTTTCCTTCCGCCGCGCTCATTCTGCCCGCCAGCACCACGCCGCGTTTTTGCCGCCAGAAGAACCAGTCGCGCTGTTCAGGGCTTGAAAGCGCTGCGGGGGCGCGCAGCCAGGGTTTATCGCTCTGCCACCAGTCACCCAGCGCCTGGTGCCAGGCAAGATCGGTATCATCCATTTCGCCATACAGCGGCTCGGCAAACGGACAGTTAATGTGCAGCGCCCCCGCGCGCAATGCGCCCATGGCGTTATCCACTGTGGAGACCAGCCAGCGGGCGGGAATATCCCGGGTCGGACGCGGCAGGGATAGCGTTTCCGAGGGATGTGAGGCGAAGAGACCCGGCTGACGAATGGCCTGGTTTGCGCCACAGTCGATCAGCTCCGGGGGGCGATCCGCCGTTAGCAGCACCAGCTTTTCGCCGGTCAGACCGGCTTCAATCAGAGCCGGATAGAGGTTAGCCACCGCGGTACCGGAAGTTACAATAACCGCCACCGGGGTATTACTGGCTTTGGCCAGCCCCAGCGCCAGATGCCCAAGACCGCGTTCATCAAAATGGGTGTGATGAATAAAAGCACGGTTCTCTGCGGCAGCCAGGGTCAACGGCGTTGAACGCGAGCCGGGTGCGATGCAAATGTGCCTGACGCCATGGCGGGTCAGGGCTTCAAGGATCACCGCCGCCCAGCGCCGGTTAAAGGAACTCACTGACATGGAATTGTCCGGTATCAATATTGCGACTAAGTATAAATAATAGGAAAAGATGTAATTTTGATATGAATCGGGTAAGTACGACTCAGTATTAATCCTTTAGGAGGAGAGAACGCAGTCCGGCAGCTTTATTTTCAATCTCCTGCCACTCCTGTTCAGGGTCGGAACCGCTGACGATCCCCGCCCCGGCGTACAAGCGCACGCAGGTCTCCTGCACTCTGGCCGAACGCAATGCCACGCAGAACTCGCTTTGCGCTAACGACAGATAGCCAGCGGACCCGGCATACCACTCCCGATCGAAGGGTTCATTGCGGGCGATAAAATCCCACGCATTTTGGCGCGGCAGACCGGCGACGGCGGCGGTAGGTTGCAGCCGCATCAGGCACTGTTCATCGTCCGGCTGTTGCAATGCAGTCCAGATGCAGCGGCGTAAATGCTGCACCTTACGCAAGCGCACAATTTGCGGCGGCAGCACGTCAAGCACGCCGCCATCACGTTGCAGGCGCTGACAGATGTCCTCGACCACCAGCATATTTTCACGCTGGTTTTTATCGTCATGCATCAGCCAGTCCCCCATGCGGGCGGCCTGGGCATCATCCGGGTGACTGGCGACCGTACCGGCCAACGCCTCGGTACGCAGCAGGGTTCCACGCCGCCGCCACAGCCGTTCCGGCGACGAACCGAGAAAGGCCCGGGTAGCATCAGGGCGCATCAGAAAGTGGTAGCACTGGAAATTCACCCGACGGCTGGCGGCTATCAGAGCGACAGGGTTGACCGGCAGGTTGAAGTGCAGATCCGTTGCCCGGGCCAACACTACTTTATCGAACTCCCCGCGGGCAATGGCGTCGGTTGCGCGGGTGATTAACGCCAGCCAGCCGGATTTCTCAGGCCGGTGGGTTTCGCTCACCACCGGCTGGTTAAGCGCCTTAATGGGCTGGCTGTCCCTGAGGGAACGCAGGAATTCGTGCGCGTGTTGCGCATCGTTTTTCAGCGAGGTTGCGCTGCAAAGTATCAACCGCAGCGTCGCGGTTCCGCCGCTGCGCTGCCACAGCAGACGCGGCAGGAACAGATTGCCCTGGTGCGGATCGAAGGCGTTAACCCCCACCACCCGAACGTCAGGACATTGCGGATAACAGTGCAAAAAATGACGGGCATCAGAGAGAGAGGCGAAGTGTTTTGTGGCCCCCAGCGCGGCGTACTCTTCATCACCGTTACGCTGCTGCCAGTAGAACTGAGGAAAACAGTGCTGGGCATTCAGCCAGGCGAGCGGGTCAAACGCATCGTTGAGCGCAAAGGAAACATCGAGGTGATGCAGGCCAGGTACATCAGGAATATCGTCTGCTAACTGGTGGCAAAGGCCTGCCAGCGCGGTGGAAATCGAGTGCACGCGAACTTCTCCCAGCTCAAAGACCTTACATTATACGGGGTACTGGCTGGAAAAAGCAGTACCCACGATTTGGCAGGGAGAAGCGTGAGTGTAGAATTAACGGCGGGCGAGCAGCAGACCGAGCACCAGACCGGCGGCGGCGCCTACTCCGATACCCTGCCACGGTTTTTCACGGACATAATCGTCCGCACGATAGACCGCTTTTTTCGCCCGATAATAGTAAGTGTCCGACGCATGGCTTACGCGCGTTTTCACATCATGCAGTGCCTGTTCAGCACGCGCCTTTAGCTCAATGTACTTTTGATCGGCCGGATCGCCTGAAGAACGAAGGACTTCTTCCAGCGTTTCACTTAACAGCGTCAGATCATCATCAACGTGCGATTCCGAAGATTGGAAGGACATAGTTTTCTCCTTGTAGTTGCATCAGTTCGCTAACTATAGACAATCCTTGCCGATTCTGCCTGCTACGCTTGTTCTGCCTCTTTCGCCATCCCGATATGCGGAATGCCATCTTCATCGTAAATGTCCGTCACGGGCACAAAGCCAAAACGGGCATAAAACGCCTGCAAATGGGCCTGCGCGCCAAGATATAACGCTTTGTTCGGCCACTGTTTTTCACAGGAATGCAGGGTGTGCTCCATCAGCGCATATCCGAGCTTTTCGCCCCGCGCCTGCTGGCTGATAATCACCCGGCCAATCACAACGGGAGAAAAATCGTCGTCGCTTTTCAGAATCCTCGCATACGCCACCAGTTGGTTATCTTTCCAGCCGAGGATGTGCCGGTTCTCCCCCACCAGATCGTCGCCATCGATATCCTGGTAAGGGCAGGTTTGTTCCACTACAAAGACTTCGCAGCGAAGCTTGAGTAGCGCGTAAAGCACGGGAACGGTCAGCTCGCTATGGTGCAGATCTTGCCACTGGATCATGGGGGTCTCCTTATCGTGTCGGTAGCCGTTATACTAATGACTTTTCGTCCCTGGCACAGAGGCTGAGTGCATTATGGAGCTGCTTTTTTTAGGAACATCTGCTGGCGTGCCGACCCGGACGCGCAACGTCACCTCAATTTTGCTGGATTTACAGCACCCGACCCGCGGTGGCTTGTGGATGTTTGACTGTGGGGAAGGCACGCAGCATCAGCTGCTCCAGACCGCAAGCCATCCCGGCAAGCTGGATAAAATCTTCATTACCCACCTGCATGGCGATCACCTTTTTGGTCTACCGGGGCTGCTGTGCAGTCGCTCGATGGCGGGCAATCTCCACCCGCTGACCATTTACGGCCCGCCCGGGATCCGTGAATTTGTCGAAACCAGCCTGCGCATCAGCGGCTCCTGGACCGATTATCCGCTCGAGATTGTCGAGATAAGCGCAGGAGTGGTGTTCAGCGATGATGCCTGGACCGTGACCGCGGCCGCGCTGAATCATCCCGTGGAGTGTTACGGCTATCGCATTGAAGAGCAGGATAAACCCGGCGCCCTGGATGGCGCGGCGCTGATTGCCGCCGGAGTGCCCTTCGGCCCCCTGTTCCAGCAACTCAAGCGCGGTGAACGCATCACGCTAGACGATGGCCGGACGATCGATGGCGCAGACTATCTCTCCCCGCCCCGCCCGGGCAAGAAACTGGCTATCTTCGGGGATACCGCCCCCTGTGAGAACGCCCTCGCGCTGGCCAGGGGCGTCGATCTGCTGGTGCATGAAGCCACCCTGGAATCGGCGATGGAGGAGAAAGCTAACAGCCGCGGCCACAGTTCAACGCGTCAGGCCGCCATGCTTGCCCGCGAAGCGCAGGTGAAAAAACTGGTGATTACCCACGTCAGCTCGCGCTATGACGCCGGGGGCTGCGCCATGCTGCTGGCCGAGTGCCGCGACCTGTTTGCCGACAGCGAGCTGGCAGAAGATTTTGCCGTGGTGCGCGTTTAACGCTCTATTTTTCCCCGGGTCTGCCGATAACCCTTAACAGGCAGGTATTTTTCACTCGAGGGTAGAATGGATAATTTCCAGAAAGACATTGATGACAGGGCAAATCTTACTCTGTCGAACCGTTTTGAGCTGTTGCTGTTCCGTCTCGGCACATCGATGAACGAAAATAAATCTGAGCTGTTTGGCATCAACGTCTTTAAGCTTCGCGAGATTGTGCCCATGCCAGCGTTCACCAAACCGGCGGGCATGAAGTCACCCCTGATGGGGATGGTCAATATTCGTGACCAGGTGATCCCGGTTATCGACCTGGCCGCAGTGGCCGGCTGCAAACCGGCGACAGGTCTTAACATTCTGCTGATCACCGAGTATGCCCGCAGCGTGCAGGCTTTTGCCGTCGAGTCGGTCGAAAACATTATGCGACTGGACTGGAAGCAGGTGCATGCGGCTGAAACCGCCGTCAGCGGACGCTATATCACCAGTATTGCCTGCCTGGACGAGAAGACGGATACCAACGATCTGGCGATGGTACTGGACGTTGAGCAGATCCTGTATGACATCACCCCGGCCAATCATGACCTGCACACGACCGACCTGAAAACCACCCAATTCAATATCAAGCCGGGTGCCGTGGCGATTGTGGCGGAAGACTCCAAAGTGGCGCGTTCGATGCTGGAAAAAGGGCTGCAGGCGATGGCGATCCCGGCGCTGATGCATATCACCGGCAAAGAGGCGTGGGAGAAAATTGGCGTGCTGGCAGCGCAGGCGCAGGCAGAAGGCGTACCGATCACCGATAAGATCGCTCTGGTCCTGACCGACCTCGAGATGCCGGAGATGGACGGCTTTACCCTGACGCGCAAAATCAAAACCGACGCCATCCTGAAGGACATTCCAGTGGTGATCCACTCTTCCCTTTCCGGCAACGCCAACGAAGACCATATCCGCAAGGTGAAAGCCGATGGCTACGTGGCGAAGTTCGAGCTGAATGAGCTGTCGTCGGTGATTGAAGAGGTGCTGGAGCGCTCGACGAAGAAGATTGATGGACCGTTGATTAGTCGTAAGCAGTTGGCCTGATTTGCGTTTTTTTGCCCGGCAGTGCGTCGCTTGCACGGGCAGAGGCAGCAAACAGCAAGCATAAAAAAACCCGCTGAGGCGGGTTTTTTCGTTCAGTGCGGGCTGGTGCCCTCACCCCAGCCCTCTCCCACAAGGAGAGGGAGAAGACCATAAAAAAACCCGCCGAGGTGGGTTTTCGTTCAGTGCGGGCTGTTGCCCTCACCCGGCCCCCTCCCACAAGGAGAGGGAGAAGACCATAAAAAAAACCCGCCGAGGCGGGTTTTCGTTCAGTGCGGGCTGTTGCCCTCACCCCAGCCCTCTCCCACAAGGAGAGGGAGAAGACCATAAAAAAACCCGCCGAGGCGGGTTTTTGTTTTTACCTTGCTTACATCAGCGGCATCGCGTGCTGCACGATAGTGATCAGCGGCTGCGGATAGATACCGAAGATCAGTACCAGCAGGGCCGAGATCAGCACCACAATACCCCCGGCGCTGTACTGCCAGTTGCCTGGCGCATCGCGGTTGAGTTGCTGAGGCGCGCTCAGGTACAGGCTCACGGCCACGCGCAGATAGTAGTAGAGACCAATCGCGGAGCCGATAACTACACCCGCTGTCAGCCACCACAGACCCGCCTGCACACCCACTGCCAGCACGTAGAACTTACCGATAAAGCCCAGCGTCATCGGGATACCCGCCAGAGAGAGCATCATCACGGTCATCACCGCGGACAGGATCGGACGGTGCCAGAACAGACCACGGTAGGAGAACAGTGAATCTGCGTCCGGGCCACGGTACGGGCTGGACATTAGGCTTACCACGCCGAACGCGCCGAGGCTGCTGAACAGGTAACCGGCCAGGTAGACACCTACGGTCTCCATGGACATCTGGCCGCTCTGCAGCGCAATCAGCGCCACCATCAGATAGCCCAGGTGCGAGATGGAGGAGTAACCGAGCAGACGCTTGATGTTGGTCTGGCTCAGCGCCATCAGGTTACCGAAGATGATGGAGACGAAGGCAATGATACCCAGAACCACACGAACCGCTTCGCTCTCGCCTACCGGTGCGTACAGGAACAGGCGCATCACCACACCGAAGATAGCGATTTTGCTCGCTGTCGCCAGGAAGGTGGAGACCGGTGCCGGAGCACCCTGGTAAACGTCTGGCGTCCACAGGTGGAACGGCACCAGAGAGAGTTTAAAGCCGAGGCCCACAATCATCATGCCCAGACCTGCCAGCAGCAGCGGCTCATGCAGCATGCCGTCGCCGAGGCTCTTGCCGAGCGCTTCGAAGGAGAGGTTACCGGACTGAGCATAGATCAGCGCAATACCGAACAGCAGGAAGGACGAAGCAGCAGCAGACAGGATCGTATACTTGATACTCGCTTCCAGAGAGCGCTTCTGACGGAAGGCATAACCAATCAGGCCGAACAGCGGCAGAGAGATCAGCTCAATACCGAGGAACAGCGCCGCCAGATGATTTGCATTCGCCAGCAGAATACCACCCAGGGCGGCAATCAGAACCAGCAGGTAAAACTCTTCTCTGTTGTCGTTGTAGCCTTCCAGCCACGGATAAGCAAAGGTACAGGTTGCCAGGCTGGCTAACAGCACCAGCCCGGTGTACAGCATGGCGAAGCCGTCAACGCGCATCAGCGGCGTGACATCCATCGCACCCGCCTGGCCAACAAACCAGAGGGAGACTAACGCAGCGTTCAGACCCAGAACCGCCAGGGTGGCATTCAGGAAGTGATTGCGTCGCCACGCAATGGAGAGCATCACAACCACCACCGTCAATCCGACGATCAGCAGCGGTAGCAGCGCAATCAGTTGTTGTGGAGTTATTGTCATGGCGATTTACGGCCTTGTAGTAGAAGCAGAATTAACAAACCACTGCTGGATGTTGCCCATCGCGGAGTGCGAGGTATCCAGAATCGGCTGCGGATAGAAGCCCAGCAGCACCAGCAGTACGACCAGCAGCAGGATGATGAACAGCTCGCGCAGCGACATCCCCGGCAGCTCTTTGGCAGCGATTTCACTCTTCGCTTTACCGAAGTAAGCGCGGTGCAGCATCGCCAGTGAGTAAACCGAAGCGAACACCAGACCGAAGGTCGAAATCACGGTGATCATCGGCACCACTTTGAAGCTGCCGAACAGGATCATGAATTCGCCGACAAAGTTACCGGTACCCGGCATCCCGAGGGTGGCAACAGCGAAGAACATCGACATCGCTGGCAGCCATTTCATTTTGCCCCACAGACCGCCCATCTGACGCATGTCACGGGTGTGCAGACGTTCGTAAAGCTGGCCGCACAGGATGAAGAGGCCGGCTGCGGACAGACCGTGCGCAATCATCTGGATCACCGCGCCCTGGTACGCCAGCTGGCTGCCGGTGTAGATAGCAATCAGCACGAAGCCCATGTGGGAAACGGAGGTATAGGCGATCAGACGTTTGATGTCGTACTGCGTGAAGGCCATCCACGCGCCGTAGAAGATACCGATCACGCCGAGCCACATGGCAATTGGCGCGAACTCTGCGGAGGCGTTCGGGAACAGCGGCAGAGCGAAACGCAGCAGACCGTAGGCCGCGGTTTTCAGCAAGATGCCCGCCAGGTCAACGGAACCCGCCGTTGGTGCCTGGGAGTGCGCATCCGGCAGCCAGCCGTGCAGTGGAACCACCGGCATTTTCACCGCAAACGCGATAAAGAAGCCCAGCATCAGCAGGTATTCAACACCGTGTGACATCGGGGTCTTCAGCAGGTCCTGATAGTTGAAGGTCCAGACACCGGTCGCGTTGTAATGCACGAACACCAGCGCCAGGATGGCAATCAACATCACCAGACCACTCGCCTGGGTGTAGATGAAGAACTTGGTTGCCGCCGTGATACGCGTTTTACCGTCGGACGCCTTATGGCCCCACAGCGCGATCAGGAAGTACATCGGCACCAGCATCATTTCCCAGAAGAAGAAGAACAGGAACATGTCGATGGCAAGGAACACGCCGATAACGCCGCCCAGGATCCACATCAGGTTCAGGTGGAAGAAGCCCTGGTATTTTTCGATTTCTCGCCAGGAGCACAGTACCGCCAGAACGCCGAGCAGACCGGTCAGCACGACCATCAGCAGCGACAGACCATCAATCGCCAGGTGAATGGTAATACCGAAGCGCGGGATCCACGGCAGAATGAATTCAGACTGCCACTGCGGAATACCCGCAGACTGGGTCAGAGAATAGCCGCCTTGCAACCAGAGTTGCAGGCCAAGCGCAAGCGTCAATCCCATGGTGATCAGCGCAATCCAGCGCGGCATCTTCACGCCAAAGCGTTCGGTCTGCCAGCACAGGAAGCCGCCGATGAAGGGAATTAATATTAGCCAGGGTAGTAACATGGCGATTTGCATTCCTTTTTAAGGCCCCCAGCAGGGGCCTGATTTTCAACGAATTCGAATAAATTCACTTAACGATCAACGCAACACCATCAGCAGCGCCAGCACCACAACCGCACCGATGCTCATGGACGCCACATACCAGCGCAGATACCCGTTCTCGCTGAACAGCAGGCCTTTACCTGCAAAGCGGGAGAGGATCGCCGGAGTGTTCATCAGTGAGTTCAGCGGATCGCGTTTAATCAGCCACGCAATGCCGAGGAATGGTTTCACGAAGATCATGTCGTACAGCCAGTCGAAGCCCCACGCGTTGTACCACCAGGTGCCCAGCAGACGGCCCGGCGCACTGTTGGCAACGGCAGTCACCAGCGTACGTTTGCCCAGCCACAGCCATGCAGCAATCAGGATGCCCGCGATAGCGACCACACCGGAGGTGATTTCAAGCGTCAGAACGCGACCGTGCTCAAGCTCGGTGGTGTCCGGCAGTACGCCCTGCAGCGGTGGCACAATCATCGCGCCAACGAAGGTGGACAGCACCAGCAGCACAATCAGCGGCAGGTGGTGGGTGATCCCCTTCCCTGCGTGAGCGTGAATTTGTTCTTTACCGTGGAAGACGATGAAAATCATACGGAAGGTATACAGAGAGGTCATGAATGCACCGACCAGACCCGCAACCATCAGATTGATATGACCATTTGCCATGGCGCCCGCAAGGATTTCGTCCTTACTGAAGAAGCCCGCGGTGATCAGCGGCAGTGCCGCCAGCGCCGCGCCACCCACCAGGAAGCAGACGTAAACCAGCGGAATGGATTTGCGCAGACCGCCCATCTTGAAGATGTTCTGCTCGTGGTGGCAGGCAAGGATCACCGAACCGGACGAGAGGAACAGCAGCGCTTTAAAGAACGCGTGCGTCATCAGATGGAAAATCGCCGCATCCCACGCCTGTACGCCCAGCGCCAGGAACATGTAGCCAATCTGGCTCATAGTGGAGTAAGCGAGAACGCGTTTGATGTCGGTTTGCACCAGCGCGGCAAAGCCTGCCAGCACCAGCGTCACTGCACCGACGATACCGACCAGGTGCAGGATTTCCGGGGTCATCAGGAACAGACCGTGGGTACGTGCAATCAGGTAAACACCGGCAGTAACCATGGTCGCGGCGTGGATCAGCGCGGAGACAGGAGTTGGACCCGCCATCGCGTCGGCCAGCCATGTTTGCAGAGGCAGCTGTGCGGATTTACCCACAGCACCACCCAGCAGCATCAGCGTTGCCCACCACAGCATGTTGTTGCCTGCTTCGAAGTGCGCTGGCGCCAGTTCCACCATTTCGCGGAAGTTCAGCGTGCCCAGTTCGTTGTAGAGAATGAACAGCGCGAAGGCGAGGAAGACGTCACCCACACGGGTCACGACGAACGCTTTCATGGCTGCTGCGCCATTCTTCGGATCGGTGTAGTAGAAACCGATCAGCAGGTAAGAGCAGAGACCCACGCCTTCCCAGCCGAGATACATCAGCAGCAGGTTATCGGCCAGCACCAGAACGACCATGCTGGCGATAAACAGGTTGGTGTAGGCGAAGAAGCGGGAGTAACCCTCTTCACCGCGCATATACCAGGAGGCGAACATGTGGATCAGGAAGCCCACGCCGGTCACCACGGAGAGCATGGTCAGGGAGAGACCATCCAGCACCAGGTTGAAACCGATGTTGAAATCACCGACCGACATCCAGGTCCACAGCGGCACGCTGTAAGGCTGACGTCCGTTACTGAAGAAGTCGATACCCGCATACGCTGTAACCAGCGCAGCCAGACCAATAGAGCCAATGCCAACGGTAGCAGACAGATTCTCAGACCAGCGGCCGCGAGAAAATGCCAGCAGCAGGAAGCCAATCAGCGGAAAAATAATGGTTAAGGCAAGCATGTTCATCCACGCAACTCACTTACTGAATCGATGTTCAGGTTCTGGCGGCGACGGTGGAGCTGCAGTAACAGCGCCAGGCCAATACTCGCTTCGGCAGCCGCAAGGCTGATGGCGAGAATGTACATCACCTGACCATCGGTCTGGCCCCAGTAGCTCCCGGCGACCACGAAGGCCAGCGCGGCAGCGTTGATCATGATCTCCAGGCCAATCAGCATAAACAGCAGATTGCGGCGGATAACCAGACCGGTTAAGCCCAGCACGAATAAAATCGCTGCGAGGATCAGTCCATGTTGTAAAGGAATCATGCGCGTTCCTCCGTTTTTCTTTTCGCGCTGTCGTCCTTGCGGTTGCTCAGCACTTCACCACTACGCTCTTCGCGGCCCACGTGGAACGCGACAACCAGACCTGCCAGCAGCAGCATCGAGGCCAGTTCAACCGCCAGTACGTATGGCCCAAACAGGGTGATACCCACTGCTTTGGCGCTGATTGGCGTACCGTCGATACCCTGGTCGTTGACACCCAGAATGGCGTAGACGATCACCGCCAGCATGATGGCCGACAGAATTGCCGGACCAATCCACACCTGCGGTTTCAGCCACTGACGTTCCTGTTCGATTTCCGAGCCGCCCAGGTTCAGCATCATCACCACGAAGACGAACAGAACCATAATGGCACCGGCGTAAACGATGATCTCAAGCGCACCCGCAAAGTGTGCGCCCAGCGCAAAGAACACCCCGGAAATGGCCAGCAGCGAAATGATTAAATAGAGCAGCGCATGCACCGGGTTGGTGTGCGTAATCACTCGCAGCGTAGCCAGGATGGCGATCAGGCCACAGATATAAAAAGCGAATTCCATTGCCCCTCTCCTTACGGTAACAGGCTCTTGACGTCGATAGGCTTGGCTTCGTTCTCTGCTTCGCCCTTATCTTTGCCGTCGATTGCCATACCCGCCATCCGGTAGAAGTTATATTCCGGGTATTTGCCCGGACCGGAAATCAGCAGATCCTCTTTTTCGTACACCAGGTCCTGACGCTTGTATTCGCCCAGCTCGAAGTCCGGGGTCAACTGAATCGCCGTGGTCGGGCACGCTTCTTCGCACAGACCGCAGAAGATGCAGCGTGAGAAGTTGATGCGGAAGAATTCCGGGTACCAGCGACCGTCTACCGTCTCGGCTTTTTGCAGAGAGATACAGCCTACCGGACAAGCTACCGCACACAGGTTACAGGCAACGCAGCGCTCTGAGCCGTCTGGATCGCGCGTCAGCACGATACGGCCACGGTAGCGCGGCGGCAGATATACCGGCTCTTCCGGGTACATCCGGGTTTCGCGTTTGGCAAACGCGTGCAGGCCGATCATCCAGATACTGCGTACCTGGGTGCCGAAACCTACCAATAATTCTTTCAAGGTCATGGTCTAAAGCCCCTTATGGCTGCTGCCAGAGAATGACAGCCGCCGTTACCAACAAGTTGACGAGCGTCAGCGGCAGGCACACTTTCCAGCCGAAGGACATTACCTGGTCATAACGCGGACGCGGTAACGCTGCGCGAATCAAAATGAACATCATCATGAAGAACGCGGTTTTCAGCGCGAACCAGATGAACGGCGGTAAGAACGGGCCATGCCAGCCACCAAAGAACAGCGTTACCATCAACGCGGAAATGGTGACGATACCGATGTACTCGCCCACGAAGAACAGACCGAACTTCATACCGGAATATTCAATGTGGTAACCGTCGGCCAGTTCCTGTTCGGCTTCTGGCTGGTCAAACGGGTGACGGTGACACACCGCCACGCCCGCGATAGCAAAGGTAACAAACCCAAAGAACTGCGGGATCACGTTCCAGATATCAGCCTGGTTGTTGACGATGTCGGTCATGTTGAATGAACCGGCCTGCGCCACCACACCCATCAGGGAAAGACCCAGGAACACTTCGTAGCTCAGGGTCTGCGCAGACGCACGCATCGCACCCAGCAGGGAGTATTTGTTGTTACTGGACCAGCCGGCGAACAGCACCGCGTAGACCGCAAGGCCTGCCATCATCAGGAAGAACAGGATCCCGATGTTCAGATCCGCCACAACCCATGTCGGGCTAACCGGAACGATAGCAAACGCCAGCAGCAGCGAGGTAAAGGCGATCATTGGTGCCAGAGTAAAGATCACGCGATCCGAGAAGCGCGGAACCCAGTCCTCTTTAAAGAACATCTTGATCATGTCCGCGACCAGCTGGAGTGAACCACCCCAGCCCACGCGGTTCGGTCCGTAACGGTTCTGGAACAGACCGAGCAGACGACGTTCACCGAAGCTCATGAACGCGCCGCAGGTGACGACCACCAGCAGAATAACAACCGCTTTCAGGATGTTCAGCAGGATGTCGATAAGATCAGGCGTTAACCAACTCATGCTTTTGCCTCCTGCAGGTTATCAAGACGCGCGCCCGCCAGCACTGGCGCGATGCCAGGCATACCCATTGGCAGACCCACCTGCCCTGCTGTCAGACCTTCAGAGATAATCAGCGGCAGGCTGATTGTCTGGCCTTCGTAGCTAAAGCTGATGTTAGCGCCTGCGTTCACGCCAAGCTTCGCGGCATCTGCCGGGTTGAGCTTGATGTACGGCTGCGGCATACGGGTCTGGAAGACCGGGGAACGCTGAGACAATTCGTCGCTACCGAACAGATGGTAGTACGGCGCAATACGCCAGTTACCCTCTTCCGCCTGGAAGCTTGCCGGAACGGTGGAGAAGAACGCCAGACCGGTTTCGGAGGCTTCAATCAGGCGCACGCCCGGATCGCCGTGACGCAGAGAACCGCCCACTTCAGCCTGGAACTTGTTCCATGCCTGTGGTGAGTTCCAGCCTGGCGCCCATGCGAACGGGATCTGCGAACGCGGAGCAGACGGCTGGTTGTTCCCTTCCATTGAGAAGGCGAACATGGTGTCTTTATCCTGCGGCTGACGCGGTTCGTGCACGCTGATATTGGCGCGCATGGCGGTACGGCCGCTGTAGCGGTGCGGTTCACGCGCCAGTTTCTGGCCGCGAATACGGAAACTCGCTTCCGGCGCCGCATCTTTAATGCCAGCCAGCTGCGGCAGTTGTGCCACGGCAGCGTCGATCACGTGGTCGAGCTGGGTCCAGTCCACTTCACGGCTCAGCACGGTGCTGTGCAGGGAGTGCAGCCAGCGCCAGCTTTCCAGCATTACAATGCTGTTGTCGTAGTACGCCGGGTCATAAACCTGGAAGAAGCGCTGGGCACGGCCTTCGTTGTTCACAACGGTACCGTCGCTTTCTGCGAAGCTTGCTGCAGAGAGCACCAGATGCGCTTTGTCCATGATCGCCGTGCGCTGATGGTCGATAACCATCACCAGCGGCGCTTTAGACAGGGCAGCGTCCACGCGGGCAGCAGAAGCATGACGATGGAGATCGTTTTCCAGCACCACGACAGCGTCTGCAGCACCGGATTCCAGTTCGCTTAACGCCTCTTCCAGCGAGCCGCCGCCGATCATGCCCAGACCGATGCTGTTTACCGCACGGGCGATCATGGTCACGCCAACGTCAGCACCGCGACCTTTCAGGGCTTTAGCCACGTTGGCCGCCGCTTCAATGATCTCTGTGCTACCGGCGTTAGTACCGGAAATAATCAGGGGCTTTTTCGCACCGGCCAACGCCTGCACAATCACGTCAACCTTGTTCTGCAGATCGCGATCCAGGCCTTCAACGGCCGGGGCGCTGTTGTCCAGCGCGTGAGCGATAGCAAAGCCAAGACGCGCCTGATCTTCAACCGGGGCACGGTAGGTCCAGGCCGCGATGTCGTCCAGACGGGTGTTGTCGACGTTAGTGACAAACAGCGGATGCTTGGCGCGCTGACCGATGTTGAGGATCGCCGCGATCTGCCAGTCAGCCACTTTCTGGGCCGCTGCCATTTCACGTGCTTTACCCTTCACCGCCTGACGAACCGCCAGGGCAGCGCGCGCACCGGTCTGGGTTAAATCTTCACCCAATACCAGAACCGCATCATAAGATTCGATTTCGCGCAGCGCAGGGGTATGAATACCGCCTTCACGCAGCACTTTTAGCACCAGTTGCAGACGTTCCTGCTCGCCCTTAGCGATACCGGTGTAAAAGTTTTCCGCGCCTACCAGTTCACGCAGCGCGAAGTTGCTTTCGATGCTGGCGCGCGGGGAGCCGATACCGATCACTTTCTTCGACTGGCGCAGAATATCTGCCGCGCCCTGCATCGCCTGTTCGGCGTTCAGCGTGATCACGTCATCGCCACGGCGCTGAACCGGCTGACGCGGACGGTCTTTCAGGTTCACATAGCCATAGCCGAAACGACCACGGTCGCAGAGGAAGTAGTGGTTAACGGTACCGTTGTAGCGGTTTTCGATACGACGCAGTTCACCGTAACGTTCACCCGGGCTGGTGTTACAGCCGAGGGAGCACTGCTGGCAGATGCTCGGCGCAAACTGCATGTCCCACTTACGGTTGTAACGCTCGGAGTGCGTTTTATCCGTGAAGACGCCGGTCGGACAGATTTCGACCAGGTTACCGGAGAATTCGCTCTCCAGTACGCCGTCTTTCGGGCGACCAAAGTAGACGTTGTCGTGTGCGCCATACACGCCCAGATCTTCGCCGTCTGCGTAGTCTTTGTAGTAACGCACGCAGCGGTAGCAGGCGATGCAGCGGTTCATTTCGTGAGAGATGAACGGCCCCAGATCCTGGTTGCGGTGGGTACGTTTGGTGAAACGGTAACGACGGAAGCTGTGCCCGGTCATCACGGTCATATCCTGAAGGTGGCAGTTACCGCCCTCTTCACACACCGGACAATCGTGCGGGTGGTTGGTCATCAACCACTCCACCACGCTTTCGCGGAACTGTTTGGCTTCCGCGTCGTCGATAGAAATAAAGGTACCTTCGGCGGCTGGCGTCATACAGGACATCACCAGGCGACCACGCGTGTCTTCCGCGTTTTGATATTGCTTCACCGCACACTGGCGGCAAGCACCGACGCTCCCCAGCGCCGGATGCCAGCAAAAATACGGAATATCAAGGCCGAGGGACAGACAAGCTTCCAGCAGGTTGTCCGCGCCATTGACCTCGTATTCTTTGCCGTCTACATGAATCGTAGCCATTAGCATGCTTCCAGTTGGCTCGGTATAAACCGAGCGTTAATCAAAATTCTTCTTATCACCCTCACCCTACCCCTCTCCCTGAAGGAGAGGATATAGCCCGGTTTTCTCCCTCTCCCTTGAGGGAGAGAGCCGGCTTGAGAGGGAATTACCAGCGCGCTTTCAGCAGGTTCGGCTGAATACCATTGATTGAATGGGTATTGCTGAACGGCTGCTTGATGCCTGCTTCGAATTCGTCGCGGAAATATTTAATCGCGCTCTGCAGGGGTTCAACCGCACCTGGCGCATGCGCACAGAAGGTTTTACCTGGACCCAGGAATCGACACAGTTGCTCAAGTGTCTCGATATCACCAGGCTGGCCTTCGCCACGCTCGATAGCACGCAGGATCTTAACGCTCCACGGCAGACCATCACGGCACGGGGTACACCAGCCGCAGGACTCACGGGCGAAGAACTCTTCCAGGTTACGCACCAGCGATACCATGCCGATCTCGTGGTCGACGGCCATCGCCAGCGCCGTACCCAGACGGCTGCCTGCTTTACCAATGCTTTCGAATTCCATCGGCAGGTCAAGGTGGGCTTCGGTCAGGAAGTCTGTTCCTGCCCCACCTGGCTGCCAGGCTTTGAATTTCAGGCCATCACGCATGCCGCCGGCGTAGTCTTCAAGAATTTCACGTGCGGTGGTGCCAAACGGCAGTTCCCAGACGCCCGGATTCTTCACGCGACCGGAGAAGCCCATCAGCTTGGTACCGGCATCTTTACTTGAAGAGATGCCCTGATACCACTCCACGCCATTAGCAAGGATAGCCGGGACGTTGCACAGGGTTTCGACGTTGTTTACACAGGTCGGTTTACCCCACACGCCGGAGCTTGCCGGGAACGGTGGCTTGGAACGTGGGTTAGCACGGCGGCCTTCAAGGGAGTTAATCAGTGCGGTCTCTTCACCACAGATATAACGCCCTGCCCCGGTGTGCACGAACAGCTCAA
Organism: Leclercia sp. LSNIH3; assembly: GCF_002935105.1. Taxonomy (NCBI): domain Bacteria; kingdom Pseudomonadati; phylum Pseudomonadota; class Gammaproteobacteria; order Enterobacterales; family Enterobacteriaceae; genus Leclercia; species Leclercia sp. LSNIH3. Next base: position 3,907,641 of record NZ_CP026387.1, on the reverse strand, counting down.
AGTCAAAACCGGTGCCGAGAATGTTTTTGCCCAGCAGGCCCGCTTCGGTGGCTTCAGCGATCGCGCGACGCAGGTTCTCTGCCGCTTCGATGTACTCACCGCGCAGGAAGATGTAGCCGCGGTAGGCTTTCAATGCGAACGCGGAGATCAGCATGCCTTCCACCAGCAGGTGCGGCAGCTGCTCCATCAGCAGACGGTCTTTATAAGTCCCTGGCTCCATCTCATCGGCGTTACACAGCAGGTAACGGATGTTCATGGATTCGTCTTTCGGCATCAGGCTCCACTTCAGACCGGTGGAAAAGCCTGCGCCGCCGCGCCCTTTCAGGCCAGCGTCTTTTACTGCATTGACGATCTCATCAGGCGCCATACCGCCCAGGGCTTTGCGCGCCCCGGCGTAACCGTTTTTGCTTTGGTATTCTTCAAGCCATACCGGCTGTTTGTCATCGCGCAGACGCCAGGTCAGCGGATGAGTCTCAGCAGTACGAATTACAGTTTTCATTTGTACTGCTCCAGCAGGTCAGGAATGGCTTCCGGCGTCAGATGGCTGTGAGTATCCTCATCAATCATCATGGTCGGCCCCTTGTCGCAGTTACCCAGGCAGCAGGTTGGCAGCAGCGTAAAGCGACCATCAAATGTGGTCTGCCCCGGCTTGATATCGAGCTTTTTCTCGATAGCGGCCTGAATGCCCTGATAACCGGTGATGTGACAAACAACGCTGTCACAATAGCGGATCACATGGCGGCCAACTGGCTGTCGGAAGATCTGGCTATAGAAGGTGGCTACGCCTTCTACGTCGCTTGCCGGGATCCCCAGTACTTTTGCGATCTCATAGATCGCGCCATCCGGCACCCAACCACGCTGTTTCTGTACGATTTTCAGCGCTTCAATGGACGCCGCACGCGGGTCTTCGTAGTGGTGCATCTCGTGCTCAATGGCGGCACGCTCTGCTTCACTCAGCTCAAAAGCCTCGGTTTGTGGTTGTTGATTCTCGTGCATAATTAGCGGTCCACATCTGACATAACAAAATCGATACTACCCAGATACACAATCAGGTCGGAGACCAGACTGCCGCGAATGGCGGCCGGGATCTGCTGCAGGTGCGCGAAGCTTGGCGTACGCACACGGGTACGGTAGCTCATGGTGCTGCCGTCGCTGGTCAGGTAGTAACTGTTGATACCCTTGGTCGCTTCGATCATCTGGAAGGATTCTTGCGCCGGCATGACCGGACCCCAGGAAACCTGCAGGAAGTGCGTGATCAGGGTTTCGATATGCTGCAGCGTGCGCTCTTTCGGTGGCGGCGTGGTCAGCGGGTGATCCGCCTTGAACGGGCCTTCCGGCATGTTGTTGAGGCACTGCTCAAGAATGCGCAGGCTCTGGCGCAGCTCTTCCACTTTCAGCATCACACGGGTGTAGCAGTCGGAAACACCGCCGCCAACCGGGACTTCAAAGTCGAAGTTCTCGTAGCCAGAGTAAGGACGGGCTTTACGCACGTCGAAATCAATACCGGTGGCACGCAGACCTGCACCTGTTGTACCCCACTCCAGCGCCTCTTTCGCGCCGTAGGCAGCAACGCCCTTCGAACGACCAATCAGAATGGTGTTACGCAGTGCGGCTTTCTCATACGACGCCAGACGTTTCGGCATCCAGTCGAGGAATTCACGCAGCAGACGATCCCAGCCGCGCGGCAGATCGTGTGCTACACCGCCGATACGGAACCAGGCCGGGTGCATACGGAAACCGGTAATCGCTTCTACCAGATCGTAGATTTTCTGACGATCGGTAAAGGCGAAGAAGACCGGGGTCATTGCGCCGACGTCCTGAATGAACGTGGAGATGTACAGCAGGTGGCTGTTAATACGGAACAGTTCTGACAGCATCACGCGAATCACGTTAACGCGATCCGGGGTGGTGATCCCTGCCAGTTTCTCAACGGCCAGCACGTAAGGCATTTCGTTTACGCAGCCGCCGAGGTACTCGATACGGTCGGTATACGGAATGTAGCTGTGCCAGGATTGACGCTCGCCCATCTTCTCAGCACCACGGTGGTGGTAACCGATATCAGGCACGCAGTCGACAATCTCTTCGCCATCAAGCTGAAGAATAATACGGAACGCACCGTGCGCAGACGGGTGGTTTGGACCGAGGTTGAGGAACATGAAGTCCTCATTGTCGGTACCGCGCTTCATGCCCCAGTCTTCCGGCTTGAAAGTCAGCGCTTCCATCTCCAGATCCTGTTTGGCTTTGGTCAGCTCAAACGGGTCGAATTCGGTGGCGCGCGCCGGATAGTCTTTACGCAGCGGGTGACCCGTCCAGGTTGGCGGCATCATGATGCGCGTCAGGTGCGGGTGGCCGTCGAAGGTCATGCCGAACATTTCCCAGGTTTCACGCTCATACCAGTTGGCGTTCGGGAAAAGTTTTGTGATGGTCGGCAGATGCATGTCGTTTTCAGACAATGCCACCTTGAGCATGATATCCGTGTTGCGGTCTATTGAGATCAGGTGGTAGAAAACGGAAAAATCCGCCGCGGGTAAACCCTGGCGGTGAGTACGCAGACGTTCGTCCATGCCGTGTAAGTCAAACAGCATAACGTACGGTTTAGGCAGTTTCTTGAGGAAATCAACCACTTCCAGTAACTGTTCACGCTTCACCCAAACAACGGGTACCCCGGTGCGGGTGGCCTGAACAGTAAAGGCATCCGGCCCAAAACGGTTGCGCAGTTCGCCGATGACCGGGTCATCCAGATGATCCCGTGTTTGCCAGGCGGCGTCTTGCGCGGTTAAGTCGGTCATAGTGTTCACCATTGCAAAAGGTCCGTGGTGACTGTCGGGCGTGGCTTCGCGCTATTTGAATAGTGATATGCGAAGGTTATCTCCATGCCCACAGGCGCAAATTAAATTTCGTCTGGTGTACGCAGATTGGTCACTGCAATACGTTCGCCGCGTTTACGCTCGCGCTCGGACTGCATGTTAGCGCGGTATACACCCTGGTCGCCCACGACCCAGGAGAGCGGACGGCGTTCTTTGCCAATCGACTCCTGCAACAGCATCAGCGCCTGCATATAGGCTTCTGGACGCGGTGGGCAGCCCGGGATGTAAACGTCCACCGGGATGAACTTATCTACGCCTTGCACGACAGAGTAAATGTCGTACATACCGCCAGAGTTTGCACAAGCACCCATGGAGATAACCCATTTTGGCTCGAGCATCTGGTCATACAGACGCTGAATGACCGGCGCCATTTTGGTAAAGCAGGTTCCTGCCACCACCATCAGGTCAGCCTGACGCGGAGAGGCACGGAGTACTTCTGCACCAAAACGCGCAACGTCATGCACCGCAGTGAATGACGTCACCATTTCAACGTAGCAGCAAGAAAGGCCAAAGTTGTAAGGCCAGATGGAGTTTTTACGACCCCAGTTGACCATATCGTGCATGGCATTTTCGAGCTTGCCCATGTACACGCTTTTATTGACTTCTTGCTCCAGGGGGTCGGTTACGATCTCCTGTTTTTGCAGGGGGTAACGGTCATTCTCACCGTTAGGATCTATGCGGGTGAGCGTATAATCCATCTTATTGCCTCGCTGTTACTGCTGACGATTAGAGATACTGTTTTCCGGGTTGATACGTTCACGGCGTGAACGCGCAGGTGTCCAGTCCAGCGCGCCAATACGCACCAGATAAACCAGACCGGCCAGTAACACTAAAATGAAAATTGCGGCCTCGACAAAGCCGACCCAACCACTCTCACGAATGGAGGTTGACCATGCGAACAGGTAAAGCGCTTCCACGTCAAAAATGACGAAGAACATGGCCACCAGATAGAACTTGGCGGACAAACGTAAACGCGCAGTACCTACCGAATCGATACCCGATTCAAATGGCGTGTTTTTGTGCCTTGCCCGGGCGCGACCGCCGAGGAACCAGCCGCCGACAAGCATCAGGCAGCACAGGCCAATGGCTACGATAAGAAAGATTGCGAATGCCCAGTGATGAGCGATGACTTCTGTGGATGTTGACATACTCATTGCTTACTCATCAAAAGTGATACCTAAAATCCTGCTCTTTCTGGCAGATGGGCATCACATCGATTCATGGGGAGGAACAAATAACCTTACACTAACTGTCGAAAAATGAGACATAGACAGCAAAATGATGTGGTTTTTTACTCCTTTCTATAACCTTTTGTCAACTTTAACAAAAGTTTCTTCACATTAGATTACATTGTTCGAACTTCATTAACATTTAATGCCCTTTACCCTCAAAACGTGTGAGGCGCGTTCCGGCGTTGGGGTGTTGAATCGTGTCCGTAGTGATCTAACACAAAGATTACCTGCCTATTTTGACAGGATTTGCTACCGATTCCTCCCCCCAAAGAGGAGTATTTTCTTGATCTGTGACACGCTTTTGTTAATTCAATCAAAAAAACAGCAACATCTTAGCTGCTTTTTTAACATGCCCATTGACTTTGGAGAGAAGCGGGTGAGCGGTTCAGGCAGGGCACCATCGACTATTATCAATTTGATAAAGAAGACAATTGTCAAATGATAACGCTAATGTGTACGGAAGCAGATGCAAAAAAAGAACCACTCTGCGGGTTATCAGCCTGAGTGGTTCTTTTTCCGGGAACAAAATGTTAACAAAGCATGGGAAGTTCGTTTACTCGAAATCGCGCTCAATCACCAGGGAGTCATCCCCCCCTTCCGGAGTAACATTATTGTACTGCCAGGGGTTATCGTAATTTTCCATGGCATTGAAAATAGTCTGCGCCAGTTCGTTTTTGCTGAGCGGGTTGTGGCACAGCATATACTCCGTATCCGGCAGCGCAGGCAGCCCATCCGCTTTGCCTAGCACCCGTAAATCCGGGCTCATCATCTCAACCGGACGTGCCGTGACGCCCAGCCCCGCTTTCACCGCTGCGCGAACCGCAGGCAAGGTGGAGGCCACATAGGCGAGTCGCCATGGCACGTTGGCAGCATTGAGCGTTGCCAGCACGATGTCGCGGAACGGACTAGGATCGTCCAGCAGCACCAGAGGAACGGGCTCGCCGCGCTGCAGAGAAAACTCCGCGGCACAGTACCAGTGGGTTGGCGAAGTCCGCAGCGTCAGACTCTCAAACTGGCCGGTGCGGTGGGTTGTCACCACCAGATCGACCTCCTGCTCCTGCAACATATCAACCATAAAGGCATTGCGTTTAACTCTGACGTCCAGCGCAAGCTTCGGATAAACCGAACTAATTCGGTTGAGCAGGAACGGCAGAATGGTATCGGCCGACTCATCAGATGCGCCTAAGGTTAAGACGCCCTGCAGATTACTAAACATTAAAGATGTACACGCTTCATCGTTGAAGCGTAAAATTTTTCTGGCATAACCCAGCAGCTGAATACCGTGTTCCGTTAACAGCTTATTGCGACCATGACGGGCAAAAAGCTCTTTACCCACCAGTTGCTCCAGGCGTTGCATTTGTTGGCTGACCGCAGATTGCGTGCGGCAAACTGCGGCCGCGGCAGCAGCAAAGGTGTTCAGATCGGCGACCGCCACAAAGGTTCTCAGCAGATCGAGGTCGAGATTCAGTATCGGACGATTTGCATTAATCATATCTTTTCACTTACAGGTTGCTCGTACGGAGCTGCCCCGGGTTTAAGCTGTGTGCGTAAAAGTAATACAGTTCCTTCTGAAAAAAATCCTCTGACGTCCCGGTCTGGCAGAGTGCCTGCGTAATGTAATTGTGCTGGGTATATCAGTGGTCAGAAACAACTTATCTGACGATATTTTTATTCTCAAAAACGATTGAGATAAATAGAAGTTTGTCGGTTGATGTAAATTCCGTTAAAGACAATGCCTTTCCGACGTCAACTTTATCGCAGTAGAGGTTAAGCAGCAATGGTGTTACTTAACTTCTCAAGGCAGAGATAATTCAAACAATTACAACAAACTTTCAAAGGTTCAGCCAACAAGACCTGCTGTGGCCTGTTATCTTTACTCGCTAAACCCGGTGACATCTTACCCTAAAACCTTTTTATTTATAAGCCTTATTGCGCTTCCAGTGATTTAACCTGGTTGATAACTCGCTAAACTAATTTTATTTATATTAACGAAAGTTGTGATTTTGTCTTTATTTGGAAATAACTAATAATTCGCCCAGGACTTAATGATTAATAATACTTAACATTAATTTCACATGGGCAACCTTTATATAAAGACGCCGTGAAGTAAATGCTAGTGCATTTCATTCAGCTTTTACGAAATGTTGCTTAAGGAAACTGTAGCACTGCTACCCTGAACCTCTCAATAATCGTCTTTTTTGCAGCGTAAAATCCATTTTAATATGCAACAACCAAAATAAATAACCAAATAACAAGAAAAATGTGGATTATAAAATACATCATTGCTTCAAAAACAGTTAAAAATGTCGATATCGCTTTTGAGAGATGAACAAAATCTTCTTCTGCCGACGCTTCAAAATTGGCCAAGCGAGGAGTACATTGTTTCGTGCTGGCTTCCACGGCAGGAAGTCGCAATCACAGCGAAAAGGTTAAAGATTCATGTCACCCATCGAAAAATCCAGCAAGTTAGATAACGTTTGTTACGACATTCGTGGCCCGGTTCTTAAAGAGGCAAAACGTCTCGAAGAAGAAGGTAATAAAGTACTTAAGCTCAATATAGGCAACCCGGCGCCATTTGGTTTTGATGCACCGGATGAAATTCTGGTTGATGTGATCCGCAACCTGCCGACAGCGCAAGGCTACAGCGACTCCAAAGGTCTCTACTCAGCGCGTAAAGCCATCATGCAGCACTATCAGGCGCAGGGCATGCGCGATGTGACCGTAGAAGATATCTATATCGGTAACGGTGTTTCGGAACTGATCGTCCAGGCGATGCAGGCCCTGCTGAACAGCGGTGACGAAATGCTTGTTCCGGCTCCGGATTACCCGCTCTGGACGGCGGCGGTATCGCTCTCCAGCGGTAAAGCTGTGCACTACCTGTGTGATGAGTCCGCTGACTGGTTCCCGGATCTGGATGATATTCGCGCCAAAATTACGCCGCGCACCCGCGGGATCGTCATCATTAACCCGAACAACCCGACCGGTGCCGTTTACTCTAAAGAGTTGCTGCTGGAGATTGTTGAGCTGGCCCGCCAGCATAACCTGATCATCTTCGCAGACGAGATCTACGACAAAATTCTCTACGACGCGGCGCAGCACCATTCTATTGCCGCGCTGGCACCAGATCTGTTGACCGTCACCTTTAACGGCCTGTCGAAAACCTACCGCGTCGCCGGTTTCCGTCAGGGCTGGATGGTGCTGAACGGGCCGAAAAAACACGCCAAAGGCTATATCGAAGGTCTGGAAATGCTGGCCTCCATGCGCCTGTGCGCCAACGTACCGGCACAGCACGCTATCCAGACGGCACTGGGGGGCTATCAGAGTATCAGTGAATTTATCGTGCCTGGCGGGCGTTTGTATGAGCAGCGTCAACGCGCATGGGAGCTGATTAACGATATTCCGGGCGTCTCCTGCGTGAAGCCAAACGGCGCGCTCTATATGTTCCCGAAAATTGACATCAAACGCTTTAATATCTTTGACGACCAAAAGATGGTGCTCGACTTCCTGTTGCAGGAGAAAGTGTTGCTGGTTCAGGGGACGGCGTTTAACTGGCCGTGGCCGGATCATGTGCGTATCGTTACGCTACCGCGGGAGGATGAGCTGGAGATGGCCATCAGCCGCTTCGGGCGTTTCCTCGGCGGATACCATCAGTAAACATAACCCTCGGGCTGCCACTGGCAGCCCGATTTGCATCTCACCGCCCCTCCCCTCACAATGAAATCTGTCGCTGTGCAAGACCAAAGGTAACTTATGAGTCAGAGTCATTTTTTCGCCCATCTTTCCCGCCTGAAACTGATCAACCGCTGGCCGCTGATGCGTAATGTGCGCACCGAAAACGTCTCCGAACACAGCCTGCAGGTCGCTATGGTTGCCCACGCGCTGGCGGCCATCAAGAACCGCAAGTTCAATGGTCAGGTGAATGCCGAACGTATCGCCCTGCTGGCGATGTACCATGATGCCTCCGAGGTGCTGACGGGCGATCTGCCGACCCCGGTGAAGTACTTTAATTCGCAAATCGCCCAGGAGTACAAAGCGATTGAGAAAATCGCCCAGCAGAAACTGGTCGATATGGTGCCGGATGAGCTGCGGGATATCTTTGAACCGCTGGTTGATGAGCAGAGCTATAGCGAAGAGGAGCGGTCGATTGTGAAGCAGGCTGACGCGCTCTGCGCCTACCTGAAATGTCTGGAAGAGCTGTCTGCCGGGAATCACGAGTTTTTACTGGCAAAAACCCGGCTGGAAAAGACCCTCGAGGCGCGTCGCAGCGAGGAGATGGACTACTTTATGGAGGTCTTCGTCCCGAGCTTCCAGTTGTCCCTGGATGAGATCAGCCAGGATTCACCTTTATAGTGTTTTGCCGGGTAAGGCGCAGCCTTACCCGGCGAATTGTCAGAACGGAAACAGCATCGGGATCATCACGACGCACACCACCATCACCAGGACGGTAAAGGGTACGCCGAGTTTCACGAAGTCATTAAAGGTGTATTTGCCTGGCCCCAGCACCAGCGTATTAACCGGTGAAGAGACCGGGGTCATAAAGGCGGCTGAGGCGGCCATCGCCACCATCATCGCGAACGGATAAGGCGATACCCCCATCGATTTCGCCATTGCCAACGCTATAGGTGCCATCAATACCGCAGTCGCGGTGTTGGAGATAAACAACCCGATGGTGGCGCACATGATAAACAGGCACATCAACATCATGTAAGGGCCATAACCGCCCCCCAGTTCCATCAATCCCTTCACCACCAAATCGACGCCGCCGGTTTTTTGCAGTGCCAACGCGAAAGGCATCATGCCGACAATCAGAATGATGCTCGGCCAGTGGATCGCTTTGTAAGCGCTTTCAGCGTCGATGCAGCGGAATTTCCCCATCAGCAGACAGGCAATAATGGCCGCGATCGGGTTCGGGATTTCGTCGGTCAACATCAGCGCGACCATCAGCACCAGACAGAAAATGGCATGCGGCGCCTGGCTGTGGGCGGGAGACGCATCGCTCACCTCAACGGGTAAGTTCATCACCACAAAGTCCCGGCCTCTCTGGCCCAGTTGGGTGATCAGCTTCCAGTTGCCCACTACAAGGAAGATATCCCCCAATTCAAGAGGTTCATCCACCACCGAGCCGTCCATCGCCACGCCATCGCGTTTTAACCCCACCACGTTCAGACCATAACGGGTGCGGAAACCTATTTCGCGGACGGTTTTGCCGAGCAGCTCCGACTCGGGGATCAGCGATACCTCCGCCATCCCCACGTCCAGCGCCTGATCGGAGAAATACTCCCCGCGCAGCACCATCGGCTCCAGTAACTGCTCGCTACAAAACTCGCGCAGATCGATGTCTGCCGAAGACATATCAATCAGCAACACGTCCCGGGCGCGAAACTCCGATACACCATTAACGTTCACAATGACACGGCGAAAACGACGCCAGCGCTCTACCCCGATGACGTTAGCACCGTAACGTTCACGGAGTTTCAAATCATCCAGGCGCTGACCAATCAGCGGCGAGCCGGGGCGGATCGCCAGACGGCGGGCGCGTCCCGTCAGGCGATACTCTTTAATCAGATCGCGGAAGGTGCGGTGTTTCCAGCCCTCGCGGGGTTTATCCTGCTTGTCGCTCTTGAGGGCAAAACGGGTAAGCAGCATATAGATAATGCCCAGCACGAGGATCACCAGCCCCAGCGGCGTCACGCTAAAGAAGCTGAAGCCCTCCAGCCCTTCACGCAGCAGTTCGCTGTTGACCACCAGGTTCGGCGGCGTGGCCACCAGCGTCATCATGCCGCTGATAAGCCCGGCGAAGCTGAGGGGCATCATCAGGCGCGATGGCGAAACCTGCATGCGCATAGAGACGCTCAGCACCACCGGAATAAAGATGGCCACGACCCCGGTGGAACTCATAAACGCGCCAAGACCGGCGACGGTCAGCATCAAAAAGATCAGCATTTTGGTTTCGCTGTTGCCCGCCACGCTCACCAGCCAGGAGCCCATGCTGGTAGCCACGCCGGTACGTACCAGGCCATCACCGATGATAAACAGGGCGGCAATCAAAATAACGTTGGGATCGCTAAAGCCTGAAAAGGCTTCCGGGAGGGTTAAGGTGCCGCTGAGGACAAAGGCCACGATCACCAGCAGAGCCACGGCATCCATACGGACTTTGCCCGTCGCAAAAAGAATAATCGCGATAAGGAGCAGGCTTAAGACCCAAATAAGTTCACCGTTCAAAACAGATCCTTGTCAGAAGAGAGTGAGGCCGATAGTGCCATAAAAAAGCCCCAACAATGTGGGGCTATATCATGGGATTACATTTTTCGGGAGACTGTTACATTCCCGTCGGCAGTGCGGTTGACGTCTACGGCCTCCAGCGTGGTAAGTACCAGGTCCGCTTCGTCCAGACGTGGCGAATCGGCGGGAACCTTCACAGCGATGACGTGACAGCCTGCGTTTAGGCCCGCCAGCACACCAGCGGCAGCATCTTCCACCACCACGCACTCTTCCGGTGCCAGCCCCAGTCGCTTCGCGCCGAGTAAAAAGGCATCGGGTTCCGGCTTGCCGCGCGTCACCTGCTCGGCGGTGATAAACACCTCCGGTACTGGCAATCCTGCCGCTTTATGGCGCGCATGAGCCACAGGAACAGAGCCGGAAGTGACGATAGCCCACGGGATCCCCGCTTCATTCAGATGCTGGAGCAACTCAAGCGCCCCCGGCAAGGCGGTGATGCCGTCAGTATCGGTGGCCTCAACCTGCTCAAGCCAGGTAAACTCCGCCTGGATATCTGCTTCGCTTCTTCCCTGGAGAAAGTGCCGTAAAGAGGTTATGGCCTGTTTGCCATGGATAAAATTCAGCACCGCCTGATGGTCAATGCCATGCCTGTCGGCCCAGCGACACCAGGAGCGCTCCACCACCGGTAACGAATCTACCAGCGTACCGTCCAGATCAAACAGAAAACCTTTACACTGCACATCAACCTCCGTCAGGCGTTAATAATTTGTTGAATCTCATTGCTGCTCAGATGGTACTGACGCGGGCAGGCGTGCCACACGCTGAGCATACGTTGGTATTTGTCCCACATTGGGGTCTGGGCATTAAAGCCATGAGTACCGGCATCGAAATGGGTATAGCGCCCTTCCACATTGACCATAAAGCGAACATAGCTCAGGTAACGGGATTCAGTGGCCGCATCATAGCCCAGGAAGGTAACACGACGCTCGTCAATGGTCTGTGCATCCTTCAGGTTGGTCCATGAAACATGCAGGGCGTGGTACATCTCCATGATGTCGATAACGGTACGACAGGTCTCTTCCTTAAGTTCGCCAAACTCGCGATCCAGCTCGCGCATCTGTAAACCGAAACCACGTTCGACGATAGTCTGCAAGCGGCGATAGCGCTCTGCGTTGTCGGGATCAAGCATCGTCATCATTTTGTACTGATTAGACAAAATCAGACGTTGAGCGTGGGTCATTTCCATCTTCGACTCCTGTTGCACATGGCAGCGTAAAAAAAAAGACACGGTAACGTTGGGTTACTGTGCCTTCTTTTATTCATCGTTTCGATGATCAATCACAAGTCATCGAGGAATGTTTTATCAAGTTGCTTAAATGCCCGCTTCAGGGTATCTGCCAGCGCCTGATAGTCGGGTTTACCCTCGACCGGCGCCAGCGCCTGACCGGCATCCTGCAACTTACCGCGGACCTCATAGAACCAGGACAGCACCGACGGTGGCAACGGGGTGACCGAACGCTTGCCCAACCACCACAATCCCTGCATCGGCAGGCTCAGGGCAAACAGGGCGGTGGCCACCGCTGGGCCAAGTTGCCCACCCAGCGCAATCTGCCAGCACAGGGTGAAGACCGCGATGGGCGGCATCAGCCGGATAGCGTGACGGGTGGCGCGAATCACCCGGTTTTCAATAAAGACGGGCGCGAGGCGCTTTTCCAGTGGCCACGTCTTAGAGTAATGCTGTCCCCGGCGAAACAGGCTAAAAAAGCTCACGGAAGGGTTCACAGGTGTCGACATGGCTTACCTCAACTTCACATATAAAAATTAAAATATTCGTGCAAAACCACAACTGGTCATGACAACGTTCAAAAACTTTTGTCAGGGCTACCCAGTATCGGGTATCCTGTGCCGGCCTGCAAAGGCCTTAGACGAGGAATGTTCACTCGTCAAATTATCGCACATTATGCCATTGCCGGAAAAATGCGCAAAATGGCATAAAATCATATGTATTCTTTTCGTCATGCCAAAATGTACTTCGGGCATGATGTTAATCATAAATGTCAGCGATATCTTGCGCTACGATCCTTGACTCACTGACGTTTTTTTAGCCACGTATCAATAATAGGTACTTCCATGTCGAGTAAGTTAGTACTGGTTCTGAACTGCGGTAGCTCCTCACTTAAATTCGCTATCATCGATGCGATCAACGGTGAAGAGTACCTTTCTGGTTTGGCCGAATGTTTCCATCTTCCTGAAGCACGTCTTAAGTGGAAAATGGACGGCAGCAAACAGGAAGCGGCTTTAGGTGCAGGCGCCGCTCACAGCGAAGCGCTGAACTTTATCGTTAACACTATTCTGGCACAAAAACCAGAACTGTCCGCTCAGCTGACCGCTATCGGTCACCGTATCGTTCATGGTGGCGAGAAGTACACCAAGTCTGTGATCATCGATGACTCTGTTATTCAGGGCATTAAAGACTCCGCTTCTTTTGCACCGCTGCATAACCCGGCTCACCTGATCGGTATCACTGAAGCGCTGAAAGCCTTCCCGCATCTGAAAGACAAAAACGTGGCCGTGTTTGATACCGCGTTCCACCAGACCATGCCGGAAGAGTCTTACCTCTACGCCCTGCCGTACAAACTGTATAAAGAGCACGGCGTTCGCCGCTATGGCGCGCACGGCACCAGCCACTTCTACGTGACGCAAGAAGCCGCGAAAATGCTGAACAAGCCGGTAGAAGAAGTGAACATCATCACTTGCCACCTGGGCAATGGCGGTTCCGTTTCTGCTATCCGTAACGGCAAATGCGTTGATACCTCTATGGGTCTGACCCCGCTGGAAGGTCTGGTGATGGGTACTCGCTCCGGTGATATCGACCCGGCGATCATCTTCCACCTGCACGATACCCTGGGCATGAGCGTTGAAGATATCAACAAAATGCTGACCAAAGAGTCTGGCCTGCTGGGTCTGACCGAAGTCACCAGCGACTGCCGTTACGTTGAAGACAACTACGCAGAGAAAGAAGACGCTAAACGTGCAATGGACGTTTACTGCCACCGTCTGGCGAAATACATCGGTTCTTACACTGCGCTGATGGACGGTCGTCTGGACGGCGTGGTCTTCACCGGTGGTATCGGTGAGAACGCGGCAATGGTGCGCGAGCTGTCCCTGGGCAAACTGGGCGTGCTGGGCTTTGAAGTTGACCATGACCGTAACCTGGCTGCGCGCTTTGGTAAGTCTGGCTTCATCAACAAAGAAGGCACCACTCTGGCAATGGTTATCCCAACCAATGAAGAGCTGGTCATCGCGCAAGACGCGAGCCGTCTGACTGCCTGATTCCACACCGCCAGCAATGCTGGCGGTGCTGTTTTGTAGCCCGCCCGTTTTCGGCGGTAACGAAAGAGGATAAATCGTGTCCCGTACTATTATGCTGATCCCGACCGGAACCAGCGTAGGCTTGACCAGCGTCAGCCTCGGTGTGATCCGTGCGATGGAACGTAAAGGCGTTCGCCTGAGCGTGTTCAAGCCTATCGCTCAACCACGTGCTGGTGGCGATGCGCCAGACCAGACCACCACTATCGTTCGTGCGAACTCTAATCTGCCTGCCGCTGAACCGCTGAAGATGAGCCACGTTGAGTCTCTGCTTTCCAGCAACCAGAAAGACGTGCTGATGGAAGAGATCATCGCTAACTATCACGCTAACGCACAGGATGCGGAAGTCGTGCTGGTTGAAGGCCTGGTTCCGACGCGCAAGCATCAGTTTGCCCAGTCCCTGAACTTCGAAATTGCCAAAACGCTGAACGCAGAAATCGTGTTCGTAATGTCCCAGGGAACTGATACCCCGGAACAGCTGAAAGAGCGTATTGAGCTGACCCGCAGCAGCTTCGGCGGCGCGAAAAACAGCAACATCACCGGCGTGATCGTGAACAAACTGAACGCCCCGGTGGATGAGCAAGGCCGTACCCGCCCTGACCTGTCTGAAATTTTCGACGACTCGTCCAAAGCGCAGATCGTGAAAATTGATCCCGCTAAGCTGCAGGAATACAGTTCTCTGCCAGTGCTGGGCGCGGTGACCTGGAGCTTCGACCTGATCGCGACCCGTGCGATCGACATGGCGCGCCACCTGAATGCGACCATCGTCAACGAAGGCGATATCAACACCCGTCGCGTGAAGTCCGTGACCTTCTGTGCGCGTAGCATTCCGCACATGCTGGAGCACTTCCGTGCAGGTTCTCTGCTGGTGACCTCCGCAGACCGTCCTGACGTGCTGGTTGCAGCCTGCCTCGCGGCGATGAACGGCGTGGAAATCGGTGCGATCCTGCTGACCGGTGCCTATGAAATGGACCCACGCGTCAGCAAGCTGTGCGAACGCGCCTTTGCTACCGGCCTGCCGGTCTTCATGGTTAACACCAACACCTGGCAGACCTCTCTGAGCCTGCAGAGCTTCAACCTGGAAGTGCCGGTTGATGACCATCAGCGCATCGAGAAAGTGCAGGAATACGTTGCCGGTTGCATCAATGCTGACTGGATTGAATCCCTGACTGCTACCTCCGAGCGCAGCCGTCGCCTCTCTCCACCAGCCTTCCGTTATCAGCTCACCGAGCTGGCGCGTAAAGCGGGCAAACGTGTTGTTCTGCCAGAAGGCGACGAACCGCGTACCGTTAAAGCTGCTGCCATCTGTGCCGAGCGCGGTATCGCGACCTGTGTGCTGCTGGGTAACCCGGATGAGATCACCCGTGTTGCCGCTTCTCAGGGCGTAGAGCTGGGTTCTGGTATTGAAATCGTTGACCCGGAAGTGGTGCGCGAAAGCTACGTTGCCCGTCTGGTCGAGCTGCGTAAGAGCAAGGGCATGACTGAAGCCGTTGCCCGCGAACAGCTGGAAGACAACGTGGTGCTCGGTACGCTGATGCTGGAGCAGGACGAAGTTGACGGTCTGGTTTCCGGTGCTGTTCACACGACTGCGAACACCATCCGTCCACCGCTGCAGCTGATCAAAACAGCCCCAGGCAGCTCGCTGGTCTCTTCTGTGTTCTTCATGCTGCTGCCGGAACAGGTATACGTGTACGGTGACTGCGCGATCAACCCGGATCCGACCGCTGAACAGCTGGCCGAGATCGCCATCCAGTCTGCGGACTCCGCGATTGCCTTCGGTATCGAACCGCGCGTTGCAATGCTCTCCTACTCCACCGGTACTTCTGGTGCAGGTAGCGACGTTGAGAAAGTGCGTGAAGCGACCCGTATTGCACAGGAAAAACGCCCGGATCTGGTTATCGATGGCCCGCTGCAGTATGACGCCGCGGTTATGGCTGACGTAGCGAAATCCAAAGCGCCTAACTCGCCAGTTGCGGGTCGTGCTACCGTGTTCATCTTCCCGGATCTGAACACCGGTAACACCACCTATAAAGCGGTACAGCGTTCAGCCGACCTGATCTCCATCGGGCCGATGCTGCAGGGTATGCGCAAGCCGGTGAACGACCTGTCTCGTGGCGCGCTGGTAGACGATATCGTCTACACCATCGCCCTGACCGCGATCCAGTCTTCCCAGCAGTAAGCAGTATCTAAACGCAAAAAGGCGACCTGATGGTCGCCTTTTTTTATGGTCGCGATTACGCTTCTTCGTGCTTAACCGGCTCGTTGCTGGCGTTGCGGCTCATCCACAGGGCCAGCGCTTTCAGCGAATCGGGTGTGAAGTCATCACAACGGGCGGTGATTTCAGCCGGGGTCATCCAGCAGACTTCACTCACCTCTTCTTCCTGCAGCGCAAACGGGCCGTGGGAGACGCAGCTGAAAAGGCCTCCCCAGACGCGACAGTGGTCATCTTCGAAATAGAACTGCCCATGTTCGGCGAACGGTACGCCAGCAATCCCCAGCTCCTCTTCCGCTTCGCGGCGGGCAGAATCGAGTAACTGTTCATCGGCCTGCACCACACCACCGGCGGTAGCATCAAGCATCCCGGGCATGAAGTCTTTCGTTTCGGTACGGCGCTGAACCAGAATATTGCCCATCCCATCATGCACCACGATATAGGTCGCGCGATGACGCAGACGCTGCGCCCGCATCTGCTCGCGGCTCGCCTGTGCAATTACCTCATTGTCTTCGTTGACAATATCCACCCATTCCGTACTTGCCAAATGACTGTGCTCCACCATCGGAAACCTTCTCTTTAAAGCGCTCTCGCGGCGCGTTTTACTGTTGAGGAGTAAATTACGGATTAATCTCTGACTGCGCAATAACCTGGCCGTCATTCAGCGTCATAACGCACAAATGGTTTCCTTCCAGCATGCCGTAGCTGGGGGGAAAGCCGCCTTTGGGCAGGCTGACCGAGCCAGGATTGAAATGTATAAGGTCGCCCTGTTTCCCGGCGACCGGAATATGAGTATGGCCGTAAACCAGCACATCGCCAGCATTCAGCGTGGGCAGATTATCCGGGCCAAAAAGATGACCGTGGGTAACAAACAGGCGGCTATTCTCCAGCAGGATTTGCTGCCAGGGCGCGGTAATGGGAAAGTTCAGCAGCATCTGGTCAACTTCGCTGTCGCAGTTGCCGCGAACGGCGATAATCCGCGACGCGTAAGCGTTGAGCCGCCCAGCGACCTCAGCAGGCGCATAGCCTTCGGGCAGCGGATTGCGTGGGCCATGGTTCAGCACATCCCCGAGGATCACCAGCCATTGCGCCCCGCTCTGGTTGAACAGCGAAAGCACCCGTTCGGTCGCCGGCAGCGAGCCGTGGATGTCCGAGGCAAACATCAACTTCATCAGAGTTTCCTTATGTCGAAAAGCTGCCCCATCATACCGGAATATCAGCCCGCCCGCTTCGCCGACAACGCCACGTAGCGCTGTACGGAAGCCCGCTGCCACTGGAAGTTAGCGTAATCCACCAGCTGCTGCGGCACGTCATCACCATTGAGCACCAGACGGTTGAGCATCAGAGCCAAATCCGCATCTGCGATACACCACTCGCCGAACAGGTTTTGCTGGCCGTGGGCAAGCAGGGAAGCGGCGATATCATAAAGCTGGTTGGCTGCCCGCTGTGCGGTTTCACTCAGGGCCGGTTTTTTCACTCCACCAAATACCACGTCGGTAGAGCGTTCCTCGCGGATCGGCATCAGATCGCTGCGCAGCCACGCCTGGATTTGTCGTGCACGGGCGCGTTTTTGCAGGTCCAGGGGGTAGATCCGCTCCCACTCCGGCGGTGCAAAATGCTCCTCCAGATATTCAGTTATGGCAGAAGATTCGCTCAATTCAAAGCCGTCATTCTCCAGCACCGGCACGCGACGGGTCAGGGCATAGCCCCGCCAATGCGGCTGGCGGTTTTCACCCCGGCTGAGGTCAACGGTTTTCAGGGTAAAGGGCAAACCTTTCTCGGCCAGCGCGACATACACGCTCATGACATAAGGGGAGTAATAATCGGCATCTGACCACAAGGTAATTGCAGGTTGGCTCATAAGGTCCTCGTAACGCTTCGGGTGATGGTTGATATCCAAAATATAACCTCCTGCTCCGGCTGTCACTTGATGAAAACTCACGATTTATCATCACCGCCTATACTCGATCCTATGCCGCGATAATCGTTATGACAGGAGTTGCGATGATTGACCTTTACTACGCCCCGACCCCCAACGGGCATAAAATCACGCTTTTTATGGAGGAGGCCCAGCTGGATTACCGCATCCTGCCGGTTGATATCAGCAAAGGTGAGCAGTTCCGCCCTGAATTTCTTGCCATTTCGCCTAACAATAAAATTCCGGCCATCGTCGATCATGATCCTGACGATGGCGGTGCACCGCTGAGCCTGTTTGAGTCCGGTGAGATCCTGCTCTATCTGGCGGAAAAAACCGGTAAATTGCTGAGCGGTGAATTACGGGAACGCCACGTCACCCTGCAGTGGCTCTTCTGGCAGGTGGGCGGGCTGGGGCCGATGGTCGGTCAGAACGCCCACTTTAACCACGTTGCGCCGCAGCCGATCCCCTACGCTATCGAACGTTTCCAGATGGAGACGCAACGGCTCTATAACGTTCTGAATAAACGTCTGGAAAAATCACCGTGGCTGGGAGGCGATCATTACAGCATCGCAGATATCGCCTGCTGGCCGTGGGTCAATACCCGAGAAAGCCATCGCGTAGACCTGGCGTCGTGGCCAGCGGTGAATAACTGGTTTGAGCGCATCCGTACCCGACCGGCAACCGAACGCGCCATGCAAAAAGCACAGCAGATATAAACGCTTTCCTCATGTATTATGGTGCCGATAATGACACGGAGGAAGCCTGCAATGTCCCAGAACGACGCGATTATTCGTATTAAAAATTTACGCCTGCGCACCTATATCGGTATCAAAGAGGAGGAGCGCGCTAACCGTCAGGATATCGTGGTTAATGTGGTGATCCACTACCCGGCCGATAAAGCCCGGGACAGTGAAGATATCAATGACGCACTTAACTATCGCACCGTCACTAAAAGCATTATTCAGCACGTCGAGAGTAACCGATTCTCTTTGCTGGAAAAATTAACTCAGGATGTGCTGGATATCGCACGCGAACATCACTGGGTCACCTATGCTGAAGTAGAAATCGATAAACTTCACGCGCTGCGCTATGCCGACTCCGTCTCAATGACGTTAAGCTGGCAACGCTAGGCGCAACCCTGGAGGTTGTATGAAGATCCTGGTAACCGGCGGTACTGGCCTGATTGGCCGGCATCTCATCCCCCGCTTACAGACGCTGGGCCATGAGATAACGGTGGTGACGCGCAGTCCCGAGAAAGCGCGTCAGGCACTCGGCTCCGGCATCACTATCTGGAAAGGGCTAACCGAGCATCAGGATCTTAATGGGTTTGACGCCGTCATCAATCTGGCGGGGGAACCCATCGCCGACAAACGCTGGACTGAAGATCAGAAGCAGCGGCTGTGCAACAGCCGCTGGAACATTACCCAGCGGCTGGTGGATATGTTCAAGGCCAGCGACAACCCGCCGTCGGTATTTATCTCCGGTTCAGCAACAGGGTATTACGGCGATTTAGGCGAAGTGGTGGTCACTGAAGAGGAGCCGCCGCACAACGAATTTACCCATAAACTGTGTGCCCGCTGGGAGCAGATCGCCTGCGGGGCACAAAGCGATCATACTCGCGTCTGCCTACTACGCACTGGCGTGGTGCTGGCGCCGAAAGGCGGGATTCTGGCGAAGATGCTGCCGGTATTTAAGCTGGGACTGGGCGGGCCGATCGGCACTGGCCGTCAGTATCTGGCGTGGATCCATATCGACGATATGGTAAACGGCATTCTCTGGCTGCTGGATAACGATCTGCGCGGCCCGTTCAATATGGTCTCCCCCTACCCGGTTCGTAACGAGCAGTTCGCCCATGCTCTGGGGCATGCAGTGCATCGCCCTGCTGTCATTCGCGCACCGGCTACCGCTGTCCGCATGCTGATGGGAGAATCCTCAGTGCTGGTGCTGGGCGGTCAGCGCGCGCTGCCGAAGCGCCTTGAGGCCGCCGGGTTTGCCTTCAGGTGGTACGATTTAGAAGAGGCCCTGGGAGATGTGGTAGGTTAAATCTGCCCGATCGGCTGTGCTACATTGTTATGCCCGATCTCAGGTTCAGGCGTAACAATGGCAACGATCACCACTTCCAGGCTAACACTTTCCCCCTTTGAGCCATCTGACTGGCCCTTTTTCCGTACGCTACGCGAATCGCCCGAGATCATGCGTTATATGGCCGCTATCGCGCCGGAAAAAGAGACCCGACGCCTGTTTGCCATCCGCCTGACTGCTCCGCATACCTTTGTTATTCGCACTCACGATGATGACACCCCGCTGGGGGATATTGGGCTGCAAATTAGCAATACGTATCCTGAAGAAGCCGATATCGGTTACACGGTGATCCCCGCCGCGCAGGGTCGGGGGATTGCCAGCGAGGCGCTGCGCGCCGTCTGTGAATATGCGTTTATTCGGGTGGGGGTAAAGGCGGTTAATGCGTATGTGCTGGCGGACAACGGCGGTTCGGTCCGGGTATTAGAAAAAGCAGGTTTTGTGCGCACCCAGATACTCGAAAAGGCGTATGAGATTAACGGTGTGCGCTACGACGACTGGGTGTACCGGCTGGAGAGTGGTGTGGCCTGAGTGCCGGACGGGACTGTGTTTGCCCGACCAACCAAAACCGTAGGCCCGGTAAGCGTAGCGCCACCGGGCGTTTACAGCAGTCGTGCGGCCTGATGCCCTCTTCCAAAGGAAGGGGGCGAACATCTCATCTACTTCAAGGATCCTTTCAGGAACTGCTGCAGACGTGGGCTCTTCGGATTCGCCAGCACTTCATCCGGGTGCCCCTGCTCTTCGATTATGCCCTGATGCAGGAAAATCACGTGGTTGGAGACGTTACGGGCGAAGCCCATCTCGTGAGTTACCACCACCATCGTTTTTCCCTCTTCGGCCAGCTGCTGCATAATACGCAGCACTTCACCCACCAGTTCAGGATCGAGCGCTGAGGTCGGTTCGTCGAACAGCAGCACTTCCGGCTCCATCGCCAGCGCACGGGCGATAGAGACACGCTGCTGCTGACCACCGGACAGATGCACCGGGTATTTAATCTGCTGACGCGCGTCGATGCCCACCTTCGCCAGGTATTTTTCCGCACGGGCGCGGGCTTCCTGCTTGCTTAAGCCCAGCACCTGCACCGGCGCTTCCATCACGTTCTCCAGCACCGTCATATGGCTCCAGAGGTTGAAGTGCTGGAACACCATTGTCAGGCGGGTACGCAACATCCGCAGCTGGTGTTTATCCGCCACCTTCAGCTGACCATCTTTGTCCTGCACCAGATTAATGTTCTCGCCGCTGACCACAATCTTGCCGGCACTCGGTTTTTCGAGGAAGTTGATGCAGCGCAGGAAGGTACTTTTACCCGACCCTGATGAGCCGATAATACTGATCACATCGCCCGCATTTGCCTGCAGCGACACCCCTTTCAGCACTTCATGTTCGCCGTAGCGTTTGTGCAAATCGATAACGTTTAATTTGTTCTCAGCCATCTTAATTCTCAGTGCGTCGAAGAAGGTTTTATGTGCTGCAACCAGCGTTTTTCCGCTTTGCGGAACAGGCTAATCAGGACGTAAGAAATGATTAAATAGAGCACAGCCGCGATCCCGAAGGCAGTAAACGGCTGATAGGTTGCCGAGTTAATGTCACGGGCAATCTTCAGCAGATCCGGTACGGTGGCGGTAAACGCCAGCGCGGTTGAGTGCAGCATTAAAATCACTTCGTTGCTGTAGGCAGGCAGCGCAATGCGCAGCGCCGACGGCAGAATAATGCAGCGGTAGAGCTTCACAGAGGAAAAACCGTAGGCCCGCGCCGCCTCAATCTCGCCATAGGGAACGGAACGAATCGCCCCGGCGAAGAT
Source organism: Leclercia sp. LSNIH3 (assembly GCF_002935105.1). Classification (NCBI taxonomy): domain Bacteria; kingdom Pseudomonadati; phylum Pseudomonadota; class Gammaproteobacteria; order Enterobacterales; family Enterobacteriaceae; genus Leclercia; species Leclercia sp. LSNIH3. The sequence goes on along the minus strand of NZ_CP026387.1, from coordinate 3,885,944 downwards.
TTCGGTGGTGTAGGCACAGGTATTCAGCGTCAATGCCAGCACGGTACAATTCAGCCCGCTACGGAAGAACGCGTTCAGCATCTCTGTGCCCTTCACGATCTCCAGGGTATACATCCCGGAGTAGAAGACCAGCAGCTGCACATAGAGCGGCGTACCGCGGAAAATGTAGGTAAACAGCCAGATAGGGAAGCGAATGTATTTGTTATTCGACACGCGGCCAATGGCAAGGAATATCGCCAGAATGCCACCCATCACCACAGACGCAATCAGCAGCCAGAGGGTGATCGCCACACCGGTAAAGCGGTATCCGTCGGTCCACAGCAGTGATTTCCAGTATTCCTGAATAATCTCGATCACAGGTCAGCCCTCTTCACACCCACGGAGTAGCGACGCTCGAGCAGCAGCAGCACACCATTGGAAACGGTGGTAAACACCAGATAAATCAGCCCGCACACGATGGCGAAGTAGAACGGTTCCCAGGTGCTTTTGCCCGCGAGCTGCGTGGCTTTCACCACATCTTCCAGCCCCAGTAACGAGACCAGCGCCGTTGCCTTGAGGATAACCTGCCAGTTGTTGCCGATGCCCGGCAGCGCAAAGCGCATCATGGCCGGAAACATAATACGGCGGAAGGTTTGAGAGGAGGTAAAACCGAATGCAGTGGCCGCTTCGATATGCCCTTTCGGCACTGCGAGATAGGCTCCGCGGAAGGTTTCAGTAAAGTAGGCCCCGTAGATAAAGCCCAGGGTAATGATACCGGCCACCATAGGATCGATATCAATCTGCGCCATACCGATGGCATCCGTAATGCCGTTGAGAGCGATTTGCAGACCGTAGAAAATCAGCAGCATCAGCACCAGGTCAGGCACACCACGGATCAGGGTGGTATAGCCTTCAAACAGCAGAACCAGTGCCCGATTGGTCGAAAGCTTCGCGCCCGCGCCCACCAGGCCTATTAACACCGCCAGCACCACCGAACTGAGAGCCAGTTCAAGGGTGACGAGTGCGCCTTGTAAAATTACGCCAGAAAATCCGTACAGCATACCGCCTGCCCTGTCGTGTCGTGAGTGGTGACGCCGTGTCTTTTCCCCTCCCGTAACAGGAGGGGCCGCACGTTATTGAGTGGGGGGTTTAGCCACCGTAGACATCAAAGTCGAAGTATTTCTTCGCCAGTTTTTCGTAAGTACCGTCCGCACGCATCTCGGCAAAGGCTTTGTTCAGCGCTTCGCGCAGTTCGTTGTCCTCTTTACGCAGCCCCATACCGGTGCCCACGCCGAAGAGTTTCTCGTCCTTAATAGACGGACCGCCGAACTTGTAATCTTTCCCTACCGGCTGCTTCAGGAAGCCTTCGCTGGCAGCGACTTCGTCCTGGAAGGCGGCATCGATACGGCCCGCGGTCAGGTCAGCATAAATATTTTCCTGGCCCTGATAAGAGACGATTTCAATCCCTTTCGGTGCCCAGTGTTCGTTACCGAAAGTCTCCTGGGTAGTGCCCTGCAGCACGCCCACGCGCTTACCTTTCAGCGATTCCAGGGTTGGCTGGATATCAGAAGAATTTGCCACCACCAGACGGGAATCCGCTGCATAAAGCTTGTCGGTGAAGGCAATCTCCTGCTGGCGTTTTTCGGTGATGGAGAGAGACGACATAATGGCGTCGATTTTTTTCGCTTTCAACGAAGGGATCAGCGCATCCAGTGGGTTTTCAACGAAGGTACACTCTGTTTTGATACGTTTGCACAGTTCTTTCGCCAAATCGATATCAAATCCTACCAGTTCACCCTGCGCATTCTTCGATTCAAAGGGGGCATAAGTCGGGTCAGTACCAATACGAACTTTTTGCGGAATTGCTGCGAACGCCGCAGTGGCGCTGGAAAAGGCCAGAGCCAGAGAAAGTGACAACACCAGTTTTTTCATATCTATCCTCAACAGACTGTCTTCTTACGGGATTTTAACGCCGACGGGCTGCTCTTAATGTGCCATTAATCGCCGCGGCAAGGCAAAAGATTATGCCCCGCACGCGCGAAAAAGTGCATTGCGAGTGCTTAACTATTCACTTTATAACCAGCCCGGCACAGTGGCTGCACCGCGATGGTTCGCAATTGCCGCTACGCACCATAACGGTGAGCCATTGTGGTGCGCACCCGTCAGTAACGGTTAGTCGCCGTAGACATTGAAGTCGAAGTATTTCTTCGCCAGTTTGTCGTAGGTGCCGTCTTTACGCAGTTCGGTAAAGGCTTTATCAAAGGCCGCTTTCAGCTCGGTATCGTCTTTACGCAGGCCGATCCCGGTACCGTCACCAAAGTACTTTTTGTCTTTAACCGACGGGCCAGCAAAAGCAAACTCTTTCCCTGCCGGTTGTTTCAGGAAGCCTTCGCTTGCTGCGACTTCATCCTGGAAAGCGGCATCCAGACGCCCTGCGGCCAGGTCGGAATAGATCAGATCCTGGTTCTGGTAAGCCACGACATCAACGCCCTTTTCACGCCAGTTGGCATTGGCAAAGCCTTCCTGCGTGGAGCCTTGCAGGACGCCAACGTGCTTACCTTTCAGGGAATCGATGGTGGGCTGAACAGGGGAGCCTTTCGCCGCAATCAGGCGTGAGTCGGCTGCGTACAGTTTTTCAGAGAAAGCGATCTCCTGCTGGCGTTTCTCAGTGATAGAGAGCGAAGAGATAATCGCGTCGATTTTCTTGGCTTTCAGCGATGGGATCAGCGCATCAAAGTCACTGCCCACCCAGGTGCATTTCACGGACATGCGTTTGCACATCTCATTCCCCAGGTCGATATCAAACCCAACAAAGTCGCCCTTCGCATCTTTCGATGAGAACGGCGCATAGGTCGCGTCAGTACCGATACGTACGGTCTGTGGGAGCGCCGCATAGCTGCTTGCCGCTGCGCTTAATCCCACCAGCAAAGACAGAGCCAGAACCGTCTTCTTCATACATTACCCTCAAGTGTCGTGATTTTATTATGTAATAGATGATGTTGTGTGTTGTTGCAGGCGATCTCTTGCAGGTCTTATGCCAGATTGCGTCTGGCGCAAAACTACGGCGTTAAATTTGTTAACGAAAGGTTGCAAGATTGCCTTAATGGTGAAAGATAGCAGGTCTGCCAAACGAACCGCAGTGGGAAGAAAGGAAAAAAGGAATTAAATGTTGAGGATATGATCGCGGTTGCAGAATTGCCCTGAAACAGGGCACGTTGCGCTGACCTGCCCCACGGCAGGTCATCTTTCCCGTCAGACGCCCTGCCAGCGGGTAAAGAGATCGTCCGGCAGTTCAATGTCGAACTGGTCAATCACCCGGTTCACCGTTTGATTTATGATCTCATCCAGGCTTTGCGGACGGTGATAAAACGCCGGAACCGGCGGCATGATCACCGCCCCCAGTTCGGCCGCCTGAGTCATCAGCCGCAGATGGCCCAGATGGAGCGGGGTTTCGCGTACGCAGAGTACCAGCGGGCGGCGCTCTTTCAGCACCACGTCAGCGGCGCGGGTCACCAGGGTATCGGTGTAGCTGTTGACGATGCCGGAGAGGGTTTTGATGGAACAAGGCAGGATCACCATGCCCGTGGTCTTAAACGAGCCGGAGGAGATGCTGGCGGCGATATCGCGCGCATCATGCACCACGTCGGCTAATGCCTGAACGTCACGCAGGGAATAGTCGGTTTCGAGAGAGAGAGTCTGACGCGCGGCCTGGCTCATCACCAGATGGGTTTCAACGTCTGCGACGTCGCGTAATACCTGCAGCAAACGGACACCGTAAATCGCGCCGCTGGCCCCTGAGATCCCTACTATCAATCGTTTCATGATTATCGCCCTTACTGTAACTGGGCTGACTGTGCAGGATTTTGGCGGGAGTTGCAAGCGAGGGCAGACGCCCTCGCCTGTGATTACGATTAACCTTCGTTGTGCATCTCTAAGCTTTCGAGATCGTTTGCCATTTGCACGGCTTTCGCATCGTCGTTACGCAGAGAGTCGAGGTAGTCGAGATACTGCTGGTCCACGTCTTTGGTAACGTAGATGCCGTTAAACACCGAACACTCAAACTGCTGGATATCCGGGTTCTCGGCGCGCACCGCGTCGATCAGATCGTTGAGATCCTGGAAAATCAGGCCATCGGCACCGATGATCTGGCGGATCTCGTCCACTTCGCGACCGTGAGCAATCAGCTCGTTGGCCGTTGGCATGTCAATGCCGTACACGTTCGGGAAGCGAATTTCCGGTGCCGCAGAAGCCAGATAAACCTTCTTCGCACCCGCTTCACGGGCCATCTCAATAATCTGCTCTGAAGTGGTGCCACGCACGATGGAGTCATCCACCAGCAGAACGTTCTTGTCGCGGAACTCAGCGCGGTTGGCGTTCAGCTTACGGCGTACTGATTTCCGGCGCAGATGCTGGCCTGGCATAATAAAGGTGCGGCCAACATAGCGGTTTTTCACAAAGCCCTGGCGATACGGTTTACCCAGGATACGCGCCATCTCCAGCGCGATATCGCAGGAGGTTTCCGGGATAGGGATAACCACGTCGATATCCAGGTCTTCCCACTCGCGAGCAATCTTCTCGCCGAGCTTGGTTCCCATGTTCACACGGGCGCTATAGACGGAGATCTTGTCGATGAAGGAGTCTGGACGGGCAAAGTAGACGTACTCGAACAGGCACGGGTTGCTGACCGGGTTTTCCGCGCACTGGCGGGTGAACAGCTGGCCTTTTTCGGTAATATAGACCGCTTCACCTGGGGCAACGTCACGCAGGAACTCAAAGCCCAGGGTATCCAGCGCCACGCTTTCGGAGGCAACCATATACTCGGTACGGCCATCGCCAATATCGCGTTTACCCAGCACCAGCGGGCGAATACCGTTCGGATCGCGGAACGCGACCATACCGTGGCCGATAATCATCGCTACGCAGGCATAGGCACCGCGAATCAGACGGTTAGTGGCCGCCACGGCAGCAAAAATGTTGTCGGCTTCCAGCGGATAGTGACGGAAGTTATCCAGTTCGCTGGCAAAGACGTTAAGCAGAATTTCAGAATCTGAAGTGGTGTTAATGTGGCGACGCTTCTCTTCAAACAGCTTTTTACGCAGCTCGTGGGCATTGGTCAGGTTGCCGTTGTGGGCAAGCGTGATGCCATACGGAGAGTTAACGTAGAAAGGCTGCGCTTCAGAGGCGCTGGAACTGCCTGCGGTAGGGTAACGAACGTGACCAATACCCATATTACCCTGCAGACGCTGCATATGGCGGGCTTCAAACACATCGTTTACCAGGCCGTTAGCCTTACGTAAACGGAAGCAGTTGTGTGCATCAATGGTGATGATACCCGCGGCATCCTGCCCACGGTGCTGAAGCACCGATAATGCGTCATAAATAGACTGGTTTACCGGCATGAAACCGGCGATACCGACAATACCGCACATTCGTCATTTCCTCGTTAAGCCACATCTCAGGGTTTATGCCCTGGGCAAAAAACTCGACGAGCTTTGCAGATAGTCGAAGAACCATCTGATGATGAAGCTGAACTGCGGGATCAGCTGCGATTTCTGCCAGTCTTCACTTTTTGAGAACCCGGTAAAGGTATCAAGGAAGAACAGTATCGCGGCGACAATCAACACGCCTCGCAATGCACCGAAACAGATCCCGAGCACCCTGTCCGTTCCTGACAAACCGGTTTTTTCAACCAGTTGGCCGATCACGTAGTTAACAATGGCGCCGACAATCAGCGTCGCGATAAACAGCACCGCGATAGCAATCCCATTTCGAACCAGTTCATCTTCAAAGCCCGTGAACCAGACAGACAGGTAAGTGTAGTAATGACTGGCAACAAAGAAGGCACAGCCCCAGGTTACCAGCGATAACGCTTCACGAACAAAGCCACGGATCAGGCTAACCAGACAGGAAAAACCTATCACCGCAATGATGGCGTAATCAATCCAGACCATATACGTCCCACGATTAAACGCCCTGTCATCCAGTTCGGGGCGAATTCTAACAGAAAAAGAAAACGTTTGCGTAGGGATTTCCTTCCCACGCGTAAATAAAAAAGGCGCTGAAAAAATAATCAACGCCACTGGCCGTTGCGTCTCTTCGGACGCCTGCCCTCCCCTCCTCCGGCACTCTCCTTTAAAGAAAAACAGCAGTGGCAGGGGAAAAAAACCTACATTAATTAACGTTGTAGTTCATCACCACGCCGCTCAGGCCGGAGAGTTGGTTCAGCTCTCCAAGCGATCCTTTCAGCTTATCTTTAGATGCATCCGGGCCGACGAGAATACGGGTAATTTTACCCTGTACCGGCGTCGTAGGTGAAGTGTAAACGCGGTACCCCGCGCCACGGAGTTTAGCCACCACCTCGTTAACCTTGTCGGCATTTTTCAATGCGCCGAGCTGCACGACATAGGCTTTACCGGTTGGCGCCGGTTTCTCTTCTGCCGCCGGTTTGGCCGGTGGGGTTTCCGTCGCCGCCGCCAGCTGCTGGCTGGTGTTATCGCGCTGAGGTTTTGGCTGCGGCTTCTCAACCGGTTTCGGTTTTTGCACCGGCTTTGGCGCATATTGCTCGACCGGCGCCGGAACGGGATCCAGTTCGTTATTGTTACCGGACGCCAGACGCGACGGATCTAAGGATGGTGCCGCGGCATCGCCCGCCTGCACCTCTTCAGCCGCGCCTTCCGGCGGCTGAGCAGGTAACGCCTGTGTCGCCGCTGGCAGCATATCCGGCTCATCCCGGTCGCCAGGTTTCGGCACCAGCGGGATCGCCGCAAACTCATCCTGATAATGTTTTTTCTGTCCATCAAGCAGCCCCGGGAGAATAATGACCCCCAGCGCCACCAGCACAATGGTGCCTGCTAAACGGTTCTGAAACTTACTTGCCACCGGTTCTCCCCGCATCCATTACGTCCATGACATGTGCCACCGTGTGGAAGGATCCACACACCAGCACGGTATCTTCTGGTCTGGCGTCCGCCATTGCCGCGCGCCACGCCAGTTCCACGCTGGCAAAGGTCTGGCCCTGGCCGAGGTGTTGCATCAGCTGTTCGGCCGTAGCCCCACGCGGACCTTCAAGAGGTGCACAATACCAGCTATCGACCACACTCTCCATGCAGGCCAGCGTGCCGCCAATATCTTTATCATGAAGCATACCGATAACCGCCAGCACGCGCCCGGTTTTTGGCAATGATTTGAGACGTCCGGCGAGATAGGCAGCCGCATGGGGGTTATGGGCGACATCCAGAATCAGACGCGGTGATTCGCTGACGATCTGGAAACGTCCGGCCAGAATCGCCTGCTGAATGCCGTCGCGAATAGCCTGCTCGTTAACAGTCAAACCGCTGGCGCGCAATGCGGCCAGCGCCGTGGCGGCATTCGGCTGCGGCACCTGCGGCAACGGTAAGTTCTCCAGCGCGCCTTTGGCGTCTTCAAAGCGCCAGCCACTCTCTGTCACGCTGTAGCGCCAGTCCACGTCGCGACGCTGCAACAGGGCGCCCTTCTCCTGCGCCACGTCAGCGATGGTGTGCGGCATATCGGGTTCACCGACAATGGCTGGTTTACCGGCCCGGAATATACCGGCTTTTTCACGGCCAATGCTTTCCCGATCTGGCCCCAGCCAGTCGGTATGATCCAGCGCGATGCTGGTGACCACCGCCACGTCTGGATCCACAATGTTAGTGGCGTCCAGACGCCCACCTAACCCGACTTCGAGGATCACCACGTCCAGCTGCGCCTGCTTAAACAGCCACAGCGCCGACAGCGTGCCATATTCAAAATAGGTCAGAGAGATATCACCGCGCGCGGCTTCAATTTCTGCGAACGCGGCAGTATGCGCCGATTCGGCTAACTCTGCGTTCTGCACTCGAACGCGCTCGGTATAGCGCACCAGATGCGGCGAGCTGTAGACGCCCACTTTGTAGCCCGCTGCCATCAGCATGGATTCCAGCGTGCGGCAGGTGGTGCCTTTGCCGTTGGTGCCCGCGACGGTAAAAACAAAAGGAGCCGGTTTCAGAACATCAAGGCGCGCCGCTACCTGGCTGACGCGCTCAAGTCCCATGTCGATGGCTTTACTGTGCAGGTTTTCCAGATAAGAAAGCCACGCGGCCAGAGGCGACGTGGCTTGGGGAAGAGTGATATTTTCCATGTTGCGCGCTTTTCAGTTACGGTTAGAAAGCAAAAGGGCAGCGCCACTGGCCCTGCCCTTTTGAGTTATCAGGCCTCGGGTTCCTGATCCGGTACTACCACGCCTTCGCGCGGTTCATCCGGGCTCGGCGACGGCAGATTCATCAGCTTCGCCAGGATGCTGGCCAGTTTCAGGCGCATCTCCGGGCGGCGAACGATCATGTCGATAGCGCCTTTCTCGATAAGGAATTCACTGCGCTGGAAGCCCGGCGGCAGTTTCTCACGTACCGTTTGTTCGATAACGCGCGGGCCAGCAAAGCCGATCAACGCTTTCGGCTCAGCAACGTTCAGGTCGCCCAGCATCGCGAAGCTCGCCGATACACCACCCATGGTCGGGTCGGTCAGTACGGAGATGTACGGCAGACCGCGTTCCTGCATTTTCGCCAGCGCGGCGGAGGTTTTTGCCATCTGCATCAGCGACATCAGCGCTTCCTGCATACGGGCACCACCGGAGGCGGAGAAGCAGATCAGCGGACAGTTGTCTTCCAGCGCCTGCTCTACCGCACGCACGAAGCGCGCGCCAACCACGGAACCCATTGAGCCGCCCATGAAGGAGAACTCAAACGCTGCCGCCACAACCGGCATCTCGTGCAGGGTGCCTTTCATCACGACCAGGGCGTCTTTCTCGCCGGTCTCTTTCTGCGCAGAGGCCAGACGGTCTTTGTATTTTTTGGAGTCGCGGAACTTCAGCACATCTTTCGGCTCAAGCTCGCTGCCCAGTTCAACCAGAGAACCTTCATCCAGCAGGCTATGCAGGCGGTTACGCGCCGACATACGCATGTGATGATCGCACTTAGGACAAACTTCCAGATTACGCTCCAGCTCGGCGCGGTACAGGACCTGGCCACAGCTGTCACATTTGGTCCACACCCCTTCAGGAATACTCGCTTTGCGGGTTGGGGTGATGTTACTTTTAATTCGTTCAATCCAGCTCATTGATAACCTTTCTGCCTGAACCAGGTTTGCTGTAAGGGGCGCATAATGCCATTTTTGCCCCCGACAGACCATGAATGTTGCACATTAAAACATAACAGCCCGAAACTTTGGATAAAAAAGTGGTCGAACCGCAGTTGTGCTTTTATTTCGCTTGTTTTGCCGCCGCGCGCCGGTGACGAATAATTTCGATCACGCCCGGCAGAATGGAGACCACAATAATCCCTACAATCAGGAGCTTGAGATTTTCCTGAATCATAGGAATGGTACCGAAGAAATAGCCTGCGTAGGTAAAGCTGAGCACCCATAACAGCGCGCCAGTGACGTTATACAGCGCGAAGTGACGGTACGACATATGACCCATTCCCGCAACAAAGGGGGCAAAGGTCCTGACGATGGGCACAAAGCGCGCAAGAATAATCGTTTTACCGCCGTGTTTCTCATAAAACGCATGAGTTTTATCGAGATAGCTGCGACGGAAGATCTTCGAGTCCGGGTTACTGAACAACCGCTCGCCAAACAAACGACCTATAGTGTAGTTCACCGCATCGCCAAGGATCGCGGCGATAAGCATCAGAACCACCATCAGGTGAACGTTGATGTCGTTGGTTTCCAGAGAGGCCAGCGCCCCCGCCACGAACAGCAGCGAATCGCCCGGTAAGAACGGCGTCACCACCAGCCCGGTTTCACAAAACAGGATCAGGAACAGAATGGCATACACCCAGACGCCATAATCAGCGACCAGCTCTGCCAGGTGAACATCAATATGCAGAATGAAATCAATCAGAAAGCGAATAAAATCCATATTGTCTAAACCTTTATTGCACAGCTATTAGTCCGCTAAAAACAGCGGGCCCATTGGCGGTTTTGGAAGGTCAAAACGATCCGGGTAATCAACCGAGACCAGATAGAGTCCTTCCGCTTTCGCCGTTGCTGCTGCCAGGGTTCGGTCCTTCGCTGCCAGCAACTCTGCAATCCAGCTCTCCGGCTGGTGTCCGGCGCCCACTTCCATCAGGCTGCCAACAATATTCCGCACCATATGATGTACAAAGGCATTGGCTTTGATATCGACCACGACATACGCGCCATACCGGCTGACGTGAATGTGCATCACGTTGCGCCACGGCGTACGCGACTGGCACTGTACCGCGCGAAACGAGGTAAAGTCGTTTTCGCCAATCAGTGCCTGTGCCGCGCGGTGCATGCGATCGGCATCCAGCGGCTCATAAAAATGCGTTACGCCCTGGCCTAACACCGCCGGACGCAGACGCTGATTGTAGATGATGTAACGGTAGCGACGCGCAGTTGCGCTGAAACGCGCGTGAAAATCGTCCGGCACAGTTTTGACCCAACGAACCGCGATGTCTCCAGGCAAATTCGCATTTACCCCCAGCGTCCAGGCCGCGTCTTTGCGCACCGCGGTGGTTTCAAAATGCACCACCTGCCCCGTGCCGTGGACACCCGCGTCGGTACGCCCCGCGCACAGGACATTTACAGGTTCATTTGCCACCTGAGAGAGCGCTTTCTCCAGTTTCTCCTGGACGCTGCGCACCTCGTTCTGACGCTGCCAGCCATAATATTTACTGCCATCGTACTCAATCCCGAGGGCAATTTTATGGACCGGCTTTTGTTCCACTTCTGACATCAGTACAGATACTCCTGCACCAGTTTTTCGGCAACTTTCACCGCCATCAGCGCGCCACCGAAACGAACGTTGTCGGCCACTGACCAGAACTGGATCTGCTCCGGCATGCCGTAGTCGTTGCGGACACAACCGACGGAGAGGCGGGCATTACCCGTTGCATCGCCGACCTGAGTCGGGAACGCGCTCTCTTCGGACAGTTCGATATCCTCACCGCGGGCAAAAGCGTCACGCGCCTCTTCCGCTGCCAGCGGACGCATGGCTTCGAAGCCCACCATCTGGGCATGGCCGTAAAACACTGGCGACTGCACGCAGTTGGCGGAGATCATCAGCCCGTCGTCCTGCAGGATCTTACGTACCTCATCGACGAGTCGGCGCTCTTCACGCACGCTACCTTCGCGATCCGGCAGCAGCGGCAGCATGTTGAAGGCCAGCTGACGACCAAAGAAATCCTCATCGTCCACCGGAATCCCGTTCAGCAGCTTCGCGCTCTGCCCGGCCAGCGCGTCTACCGCTTTTTTGCCGTGAGCAGAGGCCGACAACAGGCTGGTGACGTTGATACGGGATAAGCCGCCATCGTCGATCAGAGGTTTCAGGGCAGTGAGCAACTGGCTGGTAAGGCTGTCCGGTACGGCGATGATATTACGGTTACGGTAGTCGGCCAGCACGAACGGGTTTACGTCCGGCACCACGAGCGGCACATCCGGCTCAAGGGCGAACAGGCCGCTTGAATCAATCACCAGACAGCCGGCGTTGGTGGCTTCTTCGATATAGGTTGCGGAAGCTTCAGCCCCGGCAACGAAAAAGGCCAGCTGCGCCTGGGTCCAGTCAAATTCAGCCGCATCCTGAACGCGTACCGATTTGCCCTCATAACGCAGATGTTCACCAGCGCTTTCATTGCGCGCCAGGGCAAAGATCTCCCCCACCGGGAACTGACGCTCGGCAAGGGTTTCGAGCAGGGCTTCACCCACGGCGCCCGTAGCGCCCAGTATGGCAATGTTCCAGCCTTCAGACATGGTGGTTTACTCCAGAAATAAAAAAGCGTCCCCGGCGGGTTATCCGCCAGGGAGCATTAAGAAGACATTAACGAACCGGATGATGAGTGGCGTTGAACCCCAGCTTATGCAGCAGTGATGCCGCCGCAGCGTCATCACACATCACATAGAGGGAAGACCATTCGCGGCGCTCCACATAGTGCTTGCGCAGCTTGTCGAATTCACCCGGCATACCCGCCACTTTTCGCAGCAGCGCGTCATCGCGGCGCACATCATACACTAAATGCACCAGCCTTTTCAGCGTTGCCTGATCCAGCGGGCCATGCAGAGTAATACGGCCAAACTCCGGCGGCGGAAGCAGAGTATCCAGCGCCACCTGCTGCGATTTACCAATAAAGGTACTGTAGGCTTCAAACACCTGGGTGGTGCCGCGCGCTTTGCCTTCCAGGGTGTAGCCCGCAATGTGCGCGGTGCCAATATCCACTTTGTTCAGCAGATCCACGTTGAGATCCGGCTCCGGCTCCCAGACGTCCAGCACTACGCTAAGCGCCTGACCGGCGTCCAGACGCTTGAGCAGCGCCGCGTTATCTACCACCGGACCACGACAGGCGTTGATCAGAATGGTGCCCGGCTTCAGGCGGCTGATGAGCGCCTCATCGGCCAGGTGCAGGGATTTATAAGGCCCATCTTTAAACAGCGGCGTATGGAAGGTAAGCACGTCACATTCGGCCACCAGCTCGTCCAGGCTGTGGAAATCGCCCTCATCGCCACGGTCGGCGCGGGGAGGATCGCACAGCAGCGTGCGGATGCCTAACGCCTCAAGGCGTTTTTGCAGGCGGCTGCCGACGTTACCAACCCCGACAATGCCGACGGTACGATCGGCCAGGCTAAACCCGTCACGCTCGGCCAGCATCAGCAGGGAAGAGAAAACATACTCCACGACCGCAATGGCATTACAGCCCGGCGCGGCGGAAAAACCGATCCCCGCCTGCTTCAGCCACGCGTCATCCACATGATCGGTTCCCGCGGTTGCCGTCCCGACAAACTTCACCGCTTTGCCAGATAACAGCGCCTCATTCACTTTGGTCACCGAGCGCACCATCAGGGCGTCGGCATCGTCCAGCTCTGCGACCGGGATCGGGCGTCCGGGAACGGCCTTAACCTCACCCAGGCGGCTAAAAAGCTCGCGGGCGTAAGGCATATTTTCATCAACGAGGATTTTCACGTCTGAGTACCTGTTTGAGAGGAAGTTAACCGGTCAAGTGTGCCATAATCTGGCCGCCAGGCATATACGTAACCTGGTTTACGCTGAGTAACGACTTTAAGGATTTTTTTAACGATGCAGCCCATTTCAGGTACGCCGCCGCAACCTCCGGGTGACGGCCCGCGTCCGTCTCATGTCGCAGGCGAACAGCCCCTCTCCACACAGCAGCGCACCGTTCTGGAGCGCCTGATTACCCGGCTGATTGCCCTGACGTCGCAGCAGAATGCGGAAGTGTGGGCCGGGGTCAAACACGATCTGGGCCTGAAGAGTGATGCCCCTATGCTGTCGCGCCACTTCCCTGCTGCAGAGCAAAACCTGAACCAGCGCCTGGACACCGCTCAGCAAAACCACACTACCCGGCAGAGGGTCTCGCAGCTGACGGAGCTGTTAAGCCAGGGGAATAACCGCCAGGCGGTCAGCGATTTTATTCGCCAGCAGTATGGTCACACGGCGCTCCACCAGCTGACGCCTGACCAGCTCAAAACGGTGCTGACGCTGCTGCAAAATAACCAGCTCACCATTCCGCAGCCGCAGCAACGTCCGGCTACCGAACGCCCGTTGCTGCCTGCCGAACATAATACGCTCAAGCAGATGGTCACCCGGCTTGCCGCTGCCACGGGCGAGCCGACCAAGCTGATCTGGCAGTCGATGCTGGAGTTGTCGGGAGTGAAAGTGGGTGAGTTAATACCGGCCAGACAGTTTACTCATCTTGCCACCTGGCTGCAGGCGCGCCAGACACTGAGCACCCAAAGCGCGCCAACGCTGCATACTCTGCAGGCGGCGCTGAAACAGCCGCTGGAACCCCAGGAGTGGAACAACATTCAGGACTATGCTCAGCAGAACTGGCAGGCGACGCCGCAGACGGTGCTGACGACCGCCCAGGTTCAGGAGCTGCTGAACGTGATCTTTACCCGCCGTACCGAGCGTGAAAATGGCACGATTGAAGTGCGCAATATCCAGCCGATCTACAGTCCGCTGTTTGCCCCGGTCGTGGAAACCTTTAAAACCCTTTCCGCCCGTCCTGGGTTGATGTTTATTGCGTTGATTATTGCGCTGGCGATTTTCTTGCTGGTGATGTGATGTTATCGCCCGGTGGCGCTACGCTACCGGGCAGCAAGCTGTTACGCCTTACGAAACGCCACCAGCGTCACCACAATCCCCACCACCGCCGACACCGCCCCGGCCAGAAATACCGACGGATAGCCAAACGACGTGGCTAACAACCCCGCCAGCGGCCCGGTCACGCCGTATGAGATATCCTGAAACGCCGCATAGCCGCCGAGTGCCGTGCCGCGCACCTGTGGGGCAACACGCTTCACGACTTCGACACCCAATGCCGGGAAGATCAGCGAGCAGCCGCAGCCGGTCAGGGCCGCGCCAAGCAGTGCCACCGGCGCGGTTGGTGCCTGCCAGAGCAGCACCAGGCCAATGGTTTCAATCACCAGCGACGCCACTGCCACCTTCACTCCACCATAACGATCCGGCATCCAGCCGAACAACACCCGCATCAGGACAAACGCGCCGCCAAAGGCGGTAAGCGTAAAACCTGCCATCGCCCAGCCACGGCTCATAAAGTACAGCGAGACGAAAGTCCCGATCACCGCAAAGCCTACCCCCTGCAATGCCAGGCCCAGACCTGGCTGCCAGATTTGCCCCACGACGCTCCACAGGGAAGGACGCTCACCTTTATGAGCCGGCACTTTACGTACTGAACCGTTAAACGCCCATGCCAGCAGCGGCAATACCATCGTGGTAGCGGCCAGGGCCGCAAAACCAAACTGGCTATTAATTAACAGACCCAGCGGTGCGCCAGCGGCCAGCGCACCATAGATGGCCATCCCGTTCCAGGACATGACTTTGCCGGAACGTGCAGGCCCTACCAGCCCCATTCCCCAGGTCAGGGTGCCGGTCAACAGCTGACTTTCTCCAAAACCGAGAATCAAGCGCCCCACCACCAGCAGCGCGAATTTATACGCAGCCTCTACCGGCAGCAGCGCGGCCAGTAGCCATGCGCCGCCCGCCAGCCCGCAAGCGAACATGCCCTGCAGCGCCGAGCGTTTTGCCCCGTGCTGATCCGCCAGACGCCCGGCATAGCCGCGGGTTAATACCGTCGCTAAAAACTGAATGCCCACGGCGATACCAACCATGGTATTGCCATAGCCCAGCTCCTGGTGAACAAACAGCGGGATCACCGGCAACGGCAGACCAACGGTCATATAGGTCAGAAATACCGCAAAGGCGATACGGAACAGCGAGGTATTCCCGGAGGAGGCGTTTTTATCTGAGGTGATGGCCGTCATGCATAACTCCATGTTCAGGCATAAAAAAAGGGAGCCAGAGGCTCCCTTCTACTATACATTCAAACGCTTATGCTTTCAGCTTACGCATGACCAGTGTGGCGTTGGTGCCGCCGAAACCGAAGCTGTTGGACATCACGGTGTTCAGCTCACGCTCGGTGGTCGCGGTAACGATATTCAGGCCAGCAGCTTGCTCGTCCAGCTCTTCCACGTTGATGCTTGGGGCGATGAAGCCGTGTTCCAGCATCAGCAGAGAGTAAATGGCTTCCTGCACGCCAGCGGCGCCCAGAGAGTGACCGGTCATGGCTTTGGTCGCGGAGATGGCCGGGCTGTTGTCGCCGAACACTTCGCGGATTGCACCCAGCTCTTTTACGTCGCCTACCGGCGTAGAGGTGCCGTGGGAGTTCAGATAGTCGATTGGGGTATCCAGACCGTGCATCGCCATCTTCATGCAGCGCACTGCGCCTTCACCTGACGGGGCAACCATGTCAGCGCCATCGGAAGTTGCACCGTAGCCAACGATCTCAGCGTAGATGTGTGCGCCACGGGCCAGAGCGTGTTCCAGCTCTTCAACCACAACCATACCGCCGCCGCCTGCGATAACGAAGCCGTCACGGCTTGCATCATAGGTACGGGAGGCTTTTTCTGGGGTTTCGTTGTATTTGGTAGACAGTGCGCCCATCGCGTCGAACTCACAGGCCATTTCCCAGCCCAGCTCTTCGCCGCCGCCAGCAAAGACAATGTCCTGTTTGCCCAGTTGGATCTGCTCTACCGCGTTACCGATACAGTGTGCAGAGGTGGCACAAGCAGAGCTGATGGAGTAGTTTACGCCATGAATTTTGAACGGCGTTGCGAGGCAGGCGGAAACCGCTGAACCCATCGCCTTGGTCACAACGTATGGACCCACCGCTTTCAGGCCGCGCGGGCTACGCATGGCGTCGGCACCGAAGACCTGAGCTTTTGATGAGCCACCGGAGCCAGCAATCAGGCCCACACGTGGATTGTTCTGATAAACCTCTTCGCTCAGGCCTGCATCAGCAATCGCTTCCTGCATGGAGAGGTAGGCGTAGATAGAGGCATCGTTCATGAAACGGACCACTTTGCGATCGATCATGCCCGTGGTGTCCAGTTTGACATTACCCCATACGTGGCTACGCATGCCAGAATCTTTAAACTCTTCAGAGAAGGTGATCCCGGAGCGTCCTTCACGCAGAGATGCCAGGACTTCCTGCTGGTTATTACCGATGCTGGAAACGATGCCCAAGCCAGTAATCACTGCACGTTTCATTCAATACCTCTGTAAGTCGCACTATTTTAAGTTTCGAGTCGCACAATAGCGTACACTTGTACGCCGAACAAGTCCGATCAGCCAATTTCTGCGGAAATTTGCACCGACAGACGCACATCGTTAAGATCGCGGCACAGCCTGTCAGACGAGTAACTTACGTGAAACAAAACGCCATACAACCTGCCAACCTCGAATTCAACGCTGAGGGTACACCTGTTTCCCGAGATTTTGATGATGTCTACTTCTCTAATGATAACGGACTGGAGGAGACACGTTATGTTTTCCTCGACGGAAACCAGCTGAATTCCCGTTTTCCTCATCATCCCCGCAGTCTGTTTGTGGTGGCGGAGAGCGGATTTGGCACCGGGTTGAATTTTCTCACTCTCTGGCAAGCCTTCGATCGCTTCCGCGCCGCTCACCCTGACGCTACGCTGCAAAGGTTACATTTCATCAGTTTTGAGAAATTTCCGCTGTCCGCCGAAGATTTGCGTCTGGCGCATCAGCACTGGCCTGAATTAGTGCCCTGGGCAGAGCAGCTTCAGGCCCAGTGGCCACTGCCTATCGCGGGCTGCCATCGTCTTCTGCTGGACGGCGGGCGAGTGACCCTCGATATCTGGCTCGGTGATATCAACGAACTGACTGACAAGCTCGATGATTCTCTCAACCAGCAGGTTGATGCCTGGTTCCTCGACGGGTTTGCGCCGTCCAAAAACCCGGATATGTGGAGTCCGCAGCTGTTTGCCGCGATGGCCCGCCTGGCGCGCCCTGGGGCGACGCTCGCCACTTTTACCTGTGCCGGGTTTGTGCGCCGTGGTCTGCAGGATGCGGGCTTCACCGTGCAAAAAACCAAAGGCTTTGGCCGCAAGCGCGAAATGCTCATTGGGGTGATGGAGCAAAATCACCCTTCCCCTGCCCGCACGCCGTGGTTTGCCCGCACCGCCAGCGATGGGCGGGAAACCGCTGTGGTTGGCGGCGGGATTGCCAGCGCCCTGCTGTCGCTGGCGCTGCTACGCCGTGGCTGGCAGGTGACGCTCTACTGCGCCGATGAGGCTCCGGCAACGGGGGCTTCCGGCAATCGCCAGGGGGCGCTTTATCCTTTGCTGAGCGCCCACGACGCGGCGCTGAGCCAGTTTTTCCCGACGGCGTTTA
Organism: Leclercia sp. LSNIH3; assembly: GCF_002935105.1. Taxonomy (NCBI): domain Bacteria; kingdom Pseudomonadati; phylum Pseudomonadota; class Gammaproteobacteria; order Enterobacterales; family Enterobacteriaceae; genus Leclercia; species Leclercia sp. LSNIH3. The sequence continues at coordinate 3,868,222 of NZ_CP026387.1, read as the reverse complement.
CCTTTGCTCGTCGTTTATACGATGCTCTGCCGGTCGCGTTTGATCATGACTGGTGCGGCGTGACTCAGCTTGGCTGGGATGAAAAGAGTCAGCAGAAAATTAACCACATGCTCGCCCTGGGCCTGCCCGAGCAGATCGCCGTTGCGGTTAACGCCGAACAGGTAGAAGAGAGTATCGGCGTACCGACCGGCTGCGGCGGGATCCAGTATCCGCTCGGCGGCTGGCTATGCCCGGCACAGCTTACCGCGGCGGTCATCACCCTGGCACAAACGCTCGGCCTGCAGGTGCAATATGGCCGCAAGGTGACGTCGCTGGCGCAGACCGGGGCGCACTGGTCGCTGCAGTTTGACGACGGTGAGCCCGCGCAGCACGGCAGCGTGGTGCTGGCGAACGGGCATGGCATTAGCGAGTTCAGCCAGACCGCACAGTTGCCGGTCTATCCGGTAGGCGGTCAGGTGAGCCATATCCCGGCGGCGCCGCATTTGAGCCTACTGCGTCAGGTCCTCTGCTACGACGGATATCTGACTCCGCAAAACCCGGCTAACGGGCAGCACTGTATCGGCGCAAGTTACCATCGTGGGCAGACGGAGCCGCAGTATAGCGACGAGGATCAGCAGCATAATCGCCAGCGGCTGCTCGACTGCTTCCCCCAGGCAGCATGGGCGCGTGAGGTGGATGTCAGCGCCGGAGAGGCGCGCAACGGCATTCGCTGCGCCACTCGCGACCACCTGCCGATGACCGGGACAGTGCCGGACTATGACGCTACCCTGTCGGCGTATCAGGATTTAGCCGCCAATAAAGATAAGGCGGTGAGTGCCCCGGAGCACCGTAATCTGTTTATGCTTGGCGGACTGGGTTCACGCGGGCTTTGTACAGCCCCGCTGACGGCTGAAATCCTTGCCGCGCAAATGAGCCACGAGCCGATCCCGCTGGATGCCGCGACGCTGGCAGCGCTGAATCCGAATCGATTATGGGTGCGGAAGTTGCTGAAGGGGAAAAGGGTGAAATCCTAAGCCCGGCAAACGTGGCGCCACCGGGCGTCTGGCTGTGGAGCCATTCGCGCGCCGGGCGGCGCTTTCGCTTGCCCGGCTACCTCTCCTGACGCTAACTTATGACGTCAGGCTGGCTTTCTGAAACAGGGTTTCCCACATTCCCAGCACAAGCGACTGGTCGCGTGGGGAGAGTTCGCCTGCCAGAATGGCTTTTTCCAGGCTGCGGGCCACTTCAGCGTGTACCGCTGCGGGTGAATGGTCATCCCCGGCTTCCAGCTCGGCAACAGCCAGCGTCAGGTGCCCACGCAGATAACCGCTGGCGAACAGCTCATCGTCACTGGCGTGTTCTACCATGTCATCAATTAACGCCAGAATGCGTGATTCAAACTCTGCGATCATCTTCTTTCCTCTATTAAAGATCTTCCGGCCACGGGAAGCATTCCGCCGTGATCTCCGGCGTGTGGTAATAATTCTGTAAAGCCTTGATCAAGCGCGCCGGACGTTCCGGGATGCCTTTCTCAAGGTAGTCCATCACCTGCGCGTGAACGCGGCGCTGGAAGACAATACGGTCTGGCTCGAAGTCGCCTTCGAGGTTGTCACAGCTGACGTTGAACGGGAATCCTGCCGCCACGCAGAACAACCACTCCAGCGCCTGGGGTTTCACTTCGACATCTTCAAACTGCCCCTGGGTTGCGGCGTCACGTCCGTCCGGGCAGTACCAGTAGCCAAAGTCCACCAGCTCGCGACGTGCTTTTCCTGCAATACACCAGTGCGATATTTCATGCAAACCGCTGGCATAAAAGCCATGTGCGAACACGATACGGTGATACGGAAGCTCGGCATCTGCTGGAAGATAGATCGGTTCGTCGTCGCCTTTAATCAGACGGGTATTAAAATCATCGGCGAAGCAGCTGTCGAAAATCTCAATCAGCTGTTCATATTTATGCGTACTGTTCATTAGTTCATCCCCAACCAGTGGAGGATCTCCTGTCCGTGGCTGTCATAAAGAAGTTTGGCACTCATGACGGCCGAGACAATGACAATCATCGGACGGATGAGCTGTTGCCCTTTGCTTAATACCAGGCGCGATCCAACCCGTGCGCCCAGAAACTGTCCGACCATCATCACAAAGCCGGTTGCCCAGATCACCTTCCCGCCGATGATAAACAGCAGCAGGCCACCCAGGTTAGAAGTGGCGTTCAGCACCTTGGCGTGCGCGGTGGATTTGGCAAGATTAAAACCGGCCAGCGTTACAAAGGCCAGAGCGTAAAACGACCCGGCGCCGGGGCCGAAAAAGCCGTCATAGAAGCCGACGCAGCCCCCGGCGATCAGGGCAAACGGCAATCCGTGCAGACGACGCTGCCGGTCCTCCTCCCCGAGTTTTGGCATCAGCAAAAAGTAGAGACCAATACAAATCACGAGGATCGGCAAAATCTGGCGCAACACGTCGGACTGCACGTGCTGAACCAGCAGCGCACCACTGGTGGACCCGATAAAGGTCATCAGGATATTAAGCTTCTGATCGGCAAGGCTCACCACTTTGCGGCGGATAAAATAGATCGACGCGGATAAGGAGCCGCCGCAGGCTTGCAGCTTGTTGGTTGCCAGCGCCTGCGCCGGGCTCATCCCCGCCGCCAGCAGGGCCGGAACGGTCAGCAGCCCGCCGCCGCCGGCCAGGGCGTCAATAAATCCGGCCAGCATGGCGATAAAAAACAGCCCCGCCAGCAGCAGCGGCGACACCATAAACAACTCTATAAATTGGTCCATCACAGGGCATGCTCATCCAGTAGCGCCTGGCAGGAAGGCGGCAACGGAGGCGGTGTCTTCTTCTCAGGCTTGGTGGTTCCAGGTTTCGCTGGCTCAAACCAGCTTTGTAATTCCGCGCCGCAGCCATCGCCTGGCGGCGGTAACGGTTGGTCTTCACACTCGAGGCTGTTCGCCGGGCAACGCAGGCGCACGTGCATATGCGCGCGGTGCTGGAACCACGGTCGCACTTTACGCAGCCAGTCGCGGTCGGTTCCGGCATCCTGGCAGAGCTGCTGCTTGATGGCCGGGTTGACGAAAATGCGCGTCACGTCGTTATCTTCCGCCGCCAGCTTAATCATGCTGGAGACCTCCTGCGACCAGCGCGACGGCACCACACGCTTACCGTCGCTGGCGACGAGATCGAGCGCCTGTGGCTTCAGCAGCTGGGAAGATGACCAGCGCGTTTTCGGCAGCTGGAGGAAGATATCCACATCCAGCCCGGTCTGATGGCTGGCATGACCGCCGTTGAAACGTCCTCCGGCAGGCATCCCCATATCGCCAATCAGCATTGTGCCTAGCCCCAGGTTATGCACCTGATTACCCAGCCGCTGAATAAACAGCACCAGATCCGGGTGGCCAAAGTAACGGCGCTGATCGGTACGCATCACCTGAAAGGTGTCGGATTGCAGCGGCAGCGCCTGGGCACCGACGATACAGCCATTGGAAAACGCGCCAATCGACTGGGCGCTCCCCGCTATCGGGTGGGTGATTTTCTGCCATGGCGTTGCCGCCAGCGAGGCGCCGCTGGCAAGCAGCGCCAGCAGAGCAATTGCGGTTTTTTTCATGGTTACCAGCGTGGAAGAGGAGTCGTCACATCCGCATTCTGCGCGCGCTGACGCAGGAAGTGATCCATCAGCACGATCGCCAGCATCGCTTCTGCGATCGGCACCGCGCGGATCCCAACGCAAGGATCGTGACGCCCTTTGGTGATCATCTCGACTTCTTCGCCCGCGCGGTTAAGGGTGCGCCCCGGCACGGTAATGCTGGAGGTCGGTTTCAGCGCGATGTGGGCGACAATTTGCTGCCCGCTGCTGATGCCGCCGAGCACGCCGCCCGCGTGGTTGCTCTGGAAGCCGTCTTTTGTTATTTCGTCGCGGTTCTCGCTGCCCCGTAGCGCCACAACGCCAAAACCGTCGCCAATTTCGACGCCTTTTACCGCGTTGATGCTCATCATTGCATGGGCGATGTCAGCATCCAGGCGGTCGAAGACCGGCTCACCCCAGCCTGGCGGCACGCCATCGGCCACGACCGTGACTTTAGCCCCGATGGAATCGCCCTCTTTCTTCAGGCCACGCATCAGTTCGTCCAGCGCTTCCAGCTTCGACGCATCTGCGCAGAAGAACGGGTTCTGTTCAACCTGATCCCAGTCGTTAATCGCCAGCGGAATGTCACCCATCTGGCTCAGACAGCCGCGAATAACGATGCCAAACTTCTGCGCCAGATATTTTTTGGCAATTGCGCCAGCGGCGACACGCATGGCGGTTTCGCGGGCGGAGGAGCGTCCGCCGCCGCGGTAGTCACGAAAACCGTATTTTTGCTCGTAGGTGTAATCCGCGTGCCCCGGACGGAACACGTCCTTGATGGCGCCGTAGTCCTGCGAGCGTTGATCAGTGTTCTCAATCAGCAGACCAATGCTGGTGCCGGTGGTGCGTCCTTCAAAGACGCCTGACAGGATTTTGACTTGATCCGGCTCGCGGCGTTGGGTGGTATAGCGCGATGTCCCTGGGCGACGTCTGTCGAGATCGTGTTGTAAATCGGCTTCGGTCAGTTCGATGCCTGGCGGTACGCCATCAACGATGCAACCCAGCGCCAGACCATGCGACTCACCAAAGGTGGTCACGCGAAATAATTGTCCAATACTGTTTCCTGCCATCACGGCTCCGTTTTCGTTGTTCTGTGTTGAGCTTTCTGTGTTTGCGCAATGTGAAACGGGCCGAAGCCCGTTGGATTAATCTTTATAGATGCTGAAGTATTCACGCGCGGCGAGAAGCTGCGCTTTGGTCAGCATGAAGACGCCGTCGCCACCGTTGTCGAACTCGAGCCAGGTGAACGGCACATCCGGGTATTGCTCCATCAGATGTACCATGCTGTTACCCACTTCACAAATGAGAATGCCGTCATCAGTCAGATAATCCGGCGCGCAGGCGAGGATACGGCGGGTCAGCTTCAGACCATCAGAGCCGGACGCCAGACCGAGTTCAGGTTCATGGCGATATTCGTTCGGCAGGTCGGACATATCTTCTGCGTCAACGTATGGCGGATTGGTCACAATCAGGTCGTACTGCACTTTCGGCAGGTCGCGGAACAGATCGGAACGGATCGGCGTGACGTGATGGATCAGACCGTGCTCTTCAATATTGTGCTCCGCTACTGCCAGCGCATCAGGGGAAATATCCACGGCATCCACTTCCGCTTCCGGGAAGGCGTAGGCGCAGGCAATGGCGATGCAGGCGCTGCCAGTACACATATCCAGAATGTGCTCCGGCTGATGATCAATCAGACCGGCGAACTGGTTATTGATAAGCTCACCGATCGGCGAGCGCGGCACCAGCACGCGTTCATCGACAAAGAACTCATGCCCGCAGAACCAGGCTTTATTGGTGAGGTAAGCCACCGGGATACGTTCGTTAACGCGACGGATCACACGTTCAACGATGCGGTGTTTCTCGCTGGACGTCAGGCGCGCCGAACGCATATCTTCCGGGATATCCAGAGGCAGATAGAGAGACGGCAGCACTAGCTGCACCGCCTCATCCCACGGGTTGTCGGTACCGTGACCGTACCAGATATTGGCCGCGCTGAAACGGCTGACCGCCCAACGCAACATGTCCTGAATGGTTTGCAGCTCATTCACCGCTTCATCGACAAAAATTTTATCCACTATGTTCTCCAGGGCATGCTCGCTAAATTTTCGGCGGCTAGTGTGCCACGAAGACGGCGATAAATCAGCACTGTCGCTAACGGCTTGGGGGTAAAAAATGCGTTTTGCCGCGCGGCGAGTCAGGTACACTGTCGGAAATAAGAGATGAGACGGACCCATGAAAAAGAAAACATCCCTGAGCGAGGAGGATCAAACGCTGTTTCGTCAGCTGATGACCGGCACGCGTAAAATCAAACAGGACACCATCGTCCACCCTCCGTTACGCAAAAAAGTGAGCGAAGTGCCGGTAAAACGGTTGATCCAGGAGCAGGCCGACGCCAGCCACTATTTTTCCGATGAGTTTCAGCCGCTGCTCAACACCGAGGGCGCAGTGAAGTATGTGCGTTCGGATGTGAGCCATTTCGAGCTGAAAAAATTGCGTCGTGGGGATTATTCGCCGGAGCTGTTTCTCGATCTGCACGGGTTAACCCAGATGCAGGCCAAACAGGAACTGGGCGCGCTGATTGCCGCCTGCCGCCGGGAACATGTCTTTTGCGCCTGTGTGATGCACGGCCACGGAAAGCACATTCTTAAGCAGCAAACCCCGTTGTGGCTTGCTCAACACCCGCACGTGATGGCTTTTCATCAGGCACCCAAAGAGTACGGCGGTGATGCCGCATTACTGGTGCTGATTGAAGTGGAAGAGTGGCAACCACCTGAGCTGCCCTGACAGGCAGGCGGGTGGCTGAGGCTACCCGCCTGGATGGGGTTTACGTCAGATTGCTTTCGCCATCTTCAGATTGCAGGGGCTCATTTGCCAGTTGAACACGCCGACACCCTTTTCATCGAGGGTGACGTTGGCAATGGCAGACGTACTGAACATCGGCGGCGTTTCGCCCGGGCAGAGTTCAGACACCAGGTAGCCCACTAACGGTAGATGGGAAATCACCAGCGCAGAGGCGACACCTTCATTGCTCAGCACCTGAAGATAGGCGCTGACCATACCCACATCGCCACAAGGGGTAAGCTCTGGCAGGACATCGACACCGGCAGGCAGATTCATACACTCCCCTACCACTTCCAGTGTCTGTTCAGCACGCAGGAACGGGCTGACGAGGACACGTTCAATATCCACTTTTTGCCCTTTCAGCCAGGTTGCCATTTGACGGGACTCGTCACAGCCGCAAGGCGTCAGAGGACGAACAGAGTCACTGGCAGCATCGAGTGCCGCGTCACCGTGACGCATGATAAAAACTTGCATATTGCACCGCTTTTGTTGACCAGGATCACCGGTGTTAACACCCCGCGTGAACATATCACGAGGTAGAAAACCCGATGGCCGGGCATTGTGCCTGATCCATCCGTTGAATGAAACGCTGTTTTTTACCTCAACGGCGTAAGTATAGTCAATGTCTGTTTACAACTTAGACAGCGCCTACCCATTCAACGGCGGATTTACTCTTATTTGACCTTAATTTACAGGGTCAGTTTCTTTTGCTGGCCAAAATCGCAGCCCCTGATCCGCCATTTGCAATAATGTGTCACACGGTGTGAACCGTGGCCCATTTTGCACAGCCAGTCGTTGTAAAATCGCAACAACTTCACCCGCGCCCACGCTATCCATATAGCGGAACGGGCCACCCAGGAAAGGTGGAAAACCTATGCCAAACACTGCGCCAATATCGCCGTCGCGAGCGTTTCTGATTACACGCTCATCAAAGCAGCGCGCCGCCTCGTTGAGCATCATCATGACGCAGCGCTCTGCGCACTGCGTCGCGGACAGTTTGCCTTCGCCAGTAGGTTTAATAAGCCCATAAATCGCCGGGTCTACTTGCTTCTTGCTTTTACGCCCTTTCGCATCGTAAAGATAGAAACCGCGTCCATTTTTTCTGCCTTTGCGATCGTCATTCAAAATTGCAGAAACAATATTTGCAGGCGCGCTAAATCGTTCCCCGTAAGCACTTTCCAGCACAGGTATAATTTTAGTGCCGGTATCGATTCCCACCTCATCCAAAAGTTGGATTGGCCCAACGGGGAAACCAAATTTCACCAGCGCATTATCAATGTGATCCACCTTTTCCCCTTCGGTCAGCAGGCGCATCGCTTCATTGATATAAGGTGCCAGAATGCGGTTAACATAGAACCCGGCCTTATCAGCCACCACTACCGGCGTTTTACCCTGCATTTTTGCCAGCTTTACAATGGTGGCAACGGTTTGCGGGCTGGTACTGGCGTGAGGAATGACCTCCACCAGCGGCATTTTTTCTACCGGGCTAAAGAAATGCAGCCCGATCACCTGTTCGGGACGCGCAGCCTGCGCTGCAATATCGCCAATCGGTAACGATGAGGTGTTGGAAGCAAAGATGGTGTGTGGCGCGCAGTGCGCTTCAACCTCGGCCACCATCTGCTGTTTCAGGGCCAGATCTTCAAATACCGCCTCAATTACCACGTCGCGATGGCGGAATCCGCTGTAATCCGTCGTACCGGAGATCAGCGCCAGTTCGCGATCGCGCTCACTGGCTTTGATATGGCGGCGTTTGACCTTCTTATCAAGCAGCTGCCAGCTGTACTGCAGGGCGTGGTTGATGCCTTTCGGATTGATGTCTTTGATTCGCACCGGTAATTTGCCTTTGCTGGCGCTGACGAAGGCGATACCGCCCCCCATCAGTCCGCCACCCAGCACACCGATAGCGTCAAGTGGTGCTGGCTCTGCCTCGCTACCGGGATCTTTTTTCACCTCAGTGCTGGCAAAAAAGAGGCTGCGCAGCGCCTGTGACTGCGGGGTCATTGCCAGCTCGCCAAAGGCTTTGGCCTCAGCCGCATAGCCACTGCTGCTGCCCTGCGTCAGGCCGGTAAGGATAACCTCGAGAATGCGTTTTGCCGCCGGGTAATTACCCTGCGTTTTTTGTTCCGTTTTGTTCGCCACCATTTTAAACAGCACCGTGCGTCCCAGCGGGCCTGCCAGCACACGCTCGCGCACCGGTAAGCGACGATCGACCGGTTTATCTTTCAGGGCTAACGCCACCGCAGCCTCCAGCAGGATGGCGTGCGGAACCACCTCATCCACCAGCCCGACCTTCAGGGCCTGACGTGGGCGCAGCTGTTTGCCGGTAAGGATCATCTCCAGCGCGGTGCTGACACCTACCAGCCGCGGTAGACGTTGGGTGCCGCCCGAGCCGGGCAGTAAGCCGAGCTGCACTTCCGGCAGGCCCAGCACCGTTTTAGCGTCGTCAGTACAAATTCGCCCGTGGCAGGCCAGGGCAAGTTCCAGCCCCCCGCCAAGACAAGCGCCGTGGATCGCCGCAATCACCGGGATCGGCAGGGCATGAATTTCGGCCATGATTTGCTGTCCCTGACGGGCCAGCGCCTCCGCTTCCTGCGCGCTGCTCGCGCGGGCAATCATGTTGATATCGGCCCCGGCAATGAAGTTGTCCGGTTTGGCCGAGATAAACACCAGCCCGCGAAGCGTTTTGTTTTCACGTACCTGCTTCAGGATCGCACGGACCTGGCTGCCAAACTCTGCTTTCAGGGTATTCATCTTTTCGTCTGGTGCATCGATGGTCACCACCGCCACGTTGTCCAGCCGCACATTCAGGGTAAATGCCGTTGTCATCTCCATTATTCTGCCTCCAGAACCATTGCGGCACCCAGACCACCCGCCGCGCAGGCTGTGACCAGGCCAAACCCGCCGCCGCGACGGCGCAACTCATGCAGCGTCTGGGTGATCATCCGCGCGCCGGTTGCCGCGAAGGGGTGGCCATAGGCAATAGAGCCACCCAGCACGTTAAATTTGTTTTCATCCACCTCGCCTGTTGCGTGAGTGCGGCCTAACACATCCCGGGCAAAGCGTTCGCTGGCCAGCAGTTGCAGGTTAGCCAGAGTCTGGGCGGCAAAAGCTTCGTGCATGTCGATAAGCGTCAGGTCGTTCATCGTCAGTCCGGCACGCTCCAGCGCCAGCGGCGTAGACCAGGCTGGCCCCAGCAGCATGTCCTGCCAGACATCAATGGCGGTAAAGGCATAGCTGCGCAAATAGCCGAGCGGGATCAAGCCCAGCTCTCTGGCGCGCGATTCGGTCATCAGGATCACCGCCGCCGCACCATCGGTTAACGGCGTGCTGTTGGCGGCGGTTACGGTGCCGTGCTTACGGTCGAATGCCGGACGCAGTTTGGCGTAATCCGCCAGCGTCGAGGTGCCACGGATATTATTGTCTTCGCTTAATGGCTCGCGGTACGGCGGGGTGTAAGCGGTCATCACCTCTCCAGTCAGCTTGCCTTCCGCCCAGGCCTGGGCGGCGCGTTGATGCGAGCGATGCGCCAGTGCATCCTGCTGTTCGCGGGTGATGCCATAGGTCTTCGCCATCTGTTCAGCGGTATCACCCATCCGCAGGCCGGTTGAGTACTCCGCGACGGCAGGCGGGACGGGAAGCAGATCGCGCAGACGCAGGCGCGAGAAAAGGGATAAACGCTGCCCGGTGGTACGGGCCTTGTTGACGTCTACCAGCACGCGGGCGAGCTTTTTGCTGACGCCAATGGGCAGAACGGATGACGAATCAGCGCCGCCGGCGATCCCGGCGCGTATGGTGCCCGTCATCAGGCTTTCTGCGACGTTCGCCACCGCCTGAAAGCTGGTCGCACAGGCGCGGCTGACGCTGTAGGCATCGGTGTGGACATTCATCCCGGTGCCCAACACGATTTCACGGGCGATATTGGGCGCTTCCGGCATTTGTACCACCTGGCCAAAAACCAGCTGCTCAATCACCTCAGGAGGTATTTCGCTGCGAGCCAGCAACTCCCCCACTACCATTTTTCCCAGATCGACTGCGGGTATGCCATGAAAAGCCGTCGCCTGACGGGCAAATGGCGTACGTAATCCACTGACAATGGCAATGCGATCACCCTGACGGGTGACTAGCGGTAATGCCTGACTCATAACGCTCCCCTGTGAATAACAAATGCGCAAAGTGGTCTGACCTGATAACAGTCTTAATCAAATTTTTACATTAGCCAATCGGGGAGAAGAAAAATTGCGAGCGAAGCCACAGAGCGCAAACGAAACGCCTCCGGGAGAGGAGGCGTTGAAGGGAAATTAACGCAGACCGAGCTGGAAAATCAGGGACTCAGCTTCGCAGCTGAACACGAAGTCGATATCCAGGCGTACCCCGCCGTCCACTTCGGTGAAGGTGGAAGAAATGTCGCAAGGTTCAGACTCAACGCCGCGGGCTTTGGCAGTCAGCGCAGCCAGCGTCTCTTCGGCTTCGGCACGGCTGGCAAATTCACGGCTGTAAGAGGCGGTGCAATCCGTGTTATCCACGATGGTACCGACATCCATACAGCAGCAAACCGGGGTTTCATCAGCACTGCATTTACTCATAGTAGATTTCCTCTGTAGTCGCGCAGGGCGCGAATAGACACAATGCTGATATTTTACGCCCCGCCCGGGGGTGGCTCCAGTTGTTAATGGCGTAAAAACGGGTAAGTGAGCAATATCACACGTAAAAATGATCTAAAACAAAAATCACCCATTAGGAGGAAGCAACCTGGTCACAATTTTGCCAACCAGATCCCGTTTCGAAAAACATATCGGTAAATATTAATAAACAGACTTGCAACATTCTATCTGGTCAGACCTATACTCTCGCCACTGGTCTGATTTCTAAGTGTTACGACAGACCCTACACTTCGCGCTCCTGTTACTCTATGTAACAAATATTGAATAAAAATAACTCAATGAGGTTATGGTCATGAGCCAGAAAACCCTGTTTAAAAAAACTGCGCTCGCAATCGCAGTGGCAATCGTCTCCACCTCCGCCTGGTCAGCGGGCTTTCAGTTAAACGAGTTTTCTTCCTCAGGCCTGGGCCGTGCCTATTCCGGGGAAGGTGCTATCGCTGATGACGCAGGGAACGCGAGCCGTAACCCTGCCCTGATCATGATGTTTGATCGTCCAACCTTCTCCGCGGGTGCCATCTTCGTTGACCCGGGTGTGGATATCACCGGGCGTTCCCCAACGGGTGCAAGCCTGAACTCAGATAACATCGCGCCAACGGCATGGGTTCCAAACCTGCACTTTGTCGCGCCAATCAATGAACAATTTGGCTGGGGCGCATCCGTTACCTCTAACTACGGACTGGCGACCGAGTTTAATAACAACTACGCAGCAGGGGCCTACGGCGGTACAACCGACCTGGAAACCCTCAACCTGAACCTGAGCGGTGCTTATCGCCTGGATAACCACTGGAGTTTCGGTGCCGGCTTTGATGCTGTCTATGCGAAAGCGAAAATTGAGCGCTACGCGGGTGACCTGGGCCGCATCGTCGCAGGCTCCGGCAGATTGCCTCCAGCTCTGGCGCGACAGGTCGCGGGGATCCCGGGAGACACCCAGATTGCCTACCTGAAGGGTGATGAATGGGGCTTTGGCTGGAACGCCGGTATTCTGTATGAAATCGATAAAAACAACCGGTATGGCTTGACCTACCGTTCTGAAGTAAAAATCGATTTCGATGGCGACTATAAGAGCAGCCTGCCTTCCGCCTACAACCAGATTCTGGGCAACTTTGGTCTGCCAATGGGGACGGATGGCCGTACCACTGGCGGTTCTCTGACCCTGAATTTACCTGAGATGTGGGAACTGTCCGGCTACAACAGAGTCGCGCCGCAATGGGCCGTCCACTATAGCCTGACCTATACCAGTTGGAGCCAGTTCCAGGAGCTGAAAGCCACTAACAGCGGCGGTGATACGCTTTTCTATAAAGACGAAAGCTTCCGTGACGCTTACCGCATCGCGCTGGGTACCACCTACTATATGGATGATAACTGGACGTTCCGTACCGGTATTGCCTTCGATGACAGCCCGGTTCCGGCAGACAAACGTTCTATCTCTATTCCGGACCAGGATCGCTTCTGGCTGAGCGCCGGTGCGACCTATGCATTCAACAAAGACGCCTCAATTGATGCGGGTGTCTCGTATATGCATGGTCAGAAAGTGACCTTCCAGGAAGGCCCATATGAGTTCTCTTCTGAAGGTAAAGCCTGGCTGTATGGCATGAACTTCAACTACGCGTTCTAATCACGTAGTGATAAAAAAAGGTGAGCATCGTGCTCACCTTTTCTTTTTTATTCCGCATCAATCTCGGAGAGTTCGTTCTCGATCGCTTTCGCGTTCGGGTTGTCTTCCGGTTTCAGCTTGCCACCGTTAGCAATGAAGTCATGGTTCTGGAAATACGCTTCACGCACCATAAGGTACGGATCGGAGGACTGACGCAGCAGGCCGTCTGAATCCAGCAGCTGTGCACGCGTTTCTACCCCTTCCAGCGTCCACTTACCCACCGACAGCGGCCAGGTGAGCCACGACAGCACCGGATAGAGGGTATCGACCGCATCACCCCCATCTTCACGCAGGGTGAAGCTACCGTAGAACGGCAAATGAACATACGGGCCGTAACCCACATTGTAATGACCCAGGGTACTCCCGAAACGGTGGGGTTGCTCACGTTGCAGCTTCGGATTCGCCATGCCGGCAACGTCAATAAAGCCGCCCATCCCTAACAGGGTGTTCAGGAAGAAGCGCGTGAAGTGAACCATGCCTTGATAGGGATTGCCCTGCAGGAAGTAGTTCGCCATCACGGCTGGCTCTTCAAGGTTGCTGGTGAAGTTGCTCAGGCCGTTACGGGCAGGTTGCGGAACATAATCACGCCACGCCACCGCAACCGGACGTACCACATACGGATCCAGCACGTTATAGTTGAAGTTGTACATGGTGCGGTTAAATCCTTCCAGAGGATCGGAGCGCCCCTGCTGCTCGCCAGAACTGGCGCAGCCCATCAGCAACGTGGTGCCCAGCGCAACCACCGACAGCCGAAGTTTCATATCTTTCTCCCTGTTAAGTATGGCTATCACCAAAAGCCATCCGTACTGGCGCTTTCGCGCTCCGTCTGTAAATGTGCAAGTGATTGTATCAGCACGCTTACTGATGTCTACGACCACAAATCGGGGCAACAAAACACCCTTTTTATGATCTCAGAATAGCCTGGCTTTACGTTTTCGTTAGGCTGGCAATTTTATACGGCCTTTGCCGGGGATGTATCGCGTTTATTGCCATAACAGGAATTTAAGAGCTTACCCACAGGCGTTGAGACAAAAACCGCTACGCTTAAAGGTATCAGCCACATCAGGAGCACCATAATGGACGAACTCAAAGAAGAGAAAATAGATCAGCATACCGAAGAACTGGAAGTGGAAAGTGAGGAGAAGCGCCGGGGAAAGGAGATTGAGGTCGATGAAGACCAACTCCCCTCCCGCGCCATGGCCATCCACGAGCATATTCGCCAGGATGGTGAAAAAGAGCTGGAACGTGATGCCATGGCCCTGCTGTGGTCGGCTATCGCCGCCGGGTTATCAATGAGCGCCTCTTTTCTGGCAAAGGGTATTTTTCACGTACAGTTTGAAGGCATCCCCGGCGGGATGGTGCTGGAGAATCTGGGCTATACCTTTGGCTTTATTATCGTGATCATGGCGCGTCAGCAGCTGTTTACCGAGAATACCGTCACCGCGGTGCTGCCGATCATGCAAAGCCCGACCTGGGGTAATTTCGGTCTGCTGATGCGCCTGTGGAGCGTGGTGTTGCTCGGTAATATTATCGGCACCGGTGTCGCGGCCTGGACGTTTGAATATATGCCGATATTTGACGAGGCCACCCGCGACGCGTTTGTGAAAATCGGCACCGGGGTGATGGAAAACAGCCCGGTCGAAATGTTCTCTAATGCCATTATCTCCGGCTGGATCGTTGCCACCATGGTGTGGATGTTCCCGGCTGCCGGTTCGGCCAAAATCGTGGTTATCATTCTGATGACCTGGCTGATCGCCCTGGCCGATACCACCCATATCGTGGTGGGTACGGTGGAAATTTTATATCTGGTCTTTAACGGCACCATCCACTGGAGCGAGTTTTTCTGGCCCTTCGCCATCCCTACCCTGGCAGGCAATATCTGCGGCGGCACCTTTATTTTTGCCCTGCTAAGCCATGCGCAAATCCGTAACGATATGTCGAACAAACGCAAAGCCGAAATCAAAGCCAGGGAGCAGGCCCGGCAGGAAGAGGCGGAAGAAGATAAAAAATCGGCGTGAATGGCGACACTTTAAGCAGTCAGGCGGTGGCGAGCTTAACGCCCTGGATAAATGGCGTTATAATCGTGCCGCTTCGTCCCCTTAGTTAAATGGATATAACGAGCCCCTCCTAAGGGCTAGTTGCAGGTTCGATTCCTGCAGGGGACACCAGATATAACTCTCCTGATGTCTACCGAATTCAATAAAAACCTTTTATAATCAGCCATAACTCCTCTTCTCAGGCTATGCGACGTCAACTGAAGTCTACCCATATCTACGTGAAACAATAATCGTTTGGGGGCCTAAGTGGGGGCTTATCCTGTTCAACGGAAAATGAGGCCCCCAAATGCCACTGAATGCTCGTCAGGTCGAGACTGCAAAGCCCAGAGATAAAGCCTATAAACTCGCTGATGGCGGAGGGCTCTATCTCATGGTCAATACTAACGGTTCAAAGTACTGGCGAATGAAGTATCGATTTGCCGGTAAAGAGAAAAAACTCTCGTTCGGAACCTATCCTGACATCTCACTTGCGGAAGCCCGCACTAAGCGCGATGAAGCGAGAAAAACATTGGCAAATGATAAAGATCCCGGTGAAGTTAAAAAAGCCGAACTACTTGCCCAAAAACTATCGGTTACGAATACTTTTGAAGCGATAGCGGTTGAGTGGTACAACGCAAAAGTTTCTGGCTGGTCAAAAAACTACGCTGACTATGTTAACCGGGCCTTCAAAAACAATGTATTTCCCTTTGTTGGATCGCAGCCGGTTAATGAGATAAAGCCACTGGAGCTTCTGTCTGTATTGCAGCGTATGGAAAAGCGAGGTGCACCGGAGCTTGCCAGTAAAGTGCGCCAACGTTGTAGCGAAGTGTTCCGTTACGCTATTGTTACTGGCCGAGCCGAGTACAACCCTGCGGCTGATCTTGGTAGTGCTTTACAGGGGTACGAGAAACAACATTATCCCTTTCTTACTGCTGCTGAGCTACCCGAGTTTTTACAAAAGCTTTCACAATACACCGGCAGTCTAGTAACGCTTCTGGCGACCCGACTACTCATGCTTACGGGCTTACGAACCGTCGAATTACGTATGGCAGAATGGAGTGAAATCGACTTCGAAAACCATATCTGGGAAATACCGAAAAGTAGAATGAAGATGAGGCGACCCCACATAGTCCCCCTTTCTGCTCAATCCTTAGCAGCACTTCGGCAACTAAAGCAATTGACCGGTACTTACCAGTTTATCTTTGCAGGTCGAAACGATGTTAACAAACCAATGAGCGAAGCCAGCATCAATATGGTTATTAAAAGGATTGGTTACGATAAGAGAGCAACCGGACATGGTTTTCGTCACACCATGAGCACAATCTTGCATGAGGAAGGATTCAACACTGCTTGGATTGAGACCCAGCTCGCGCATGTGGACAAGAACGCGATTCGCGGGACCTATAACCATGCGCAGTATCTTGAAGGGAGGAAAGAGATGATGCAGTGGTATGGGGACTATTTGGATGGATTGCGATTGGATGGAAACGTTGCCAGAGTTAGTTAATGAAGAGCCGATTCGAGTTCGGCCTTCGGCACCATCGGAACATCAATAGACGTCAATGGACGTCTTTTTTTGTGCCTGAATGAATCGCCACGGATAATTTAGACACTTCCGAGCCGTTGATAATACTGGTTTTCATATTCTGTCGGTGACATCTGATCGCTGGAACCATGCCGACGCTTACTGTTATAAAACATTTCGATGTAATCAAAAATATCGCTGCGGGCTTCTTCCCGCGTTCCGTAGATCTTTTTCTTTATCCGTTCGCGTTTCAACAACTGGAAAAAGCTTTCTGCAACCGCATTATCATGGCAGTTACCGCGACGGCTCATGCTGCCCTCAAGGCCGTGTGATTTCAGGAACGACTGCCATTCATGGCTTGTGTACTGACTGCCCTGATCCGAATGAACCAGCACCTGTTTTTGGGGATTACGCCGCCATACAGCTGACCTGCTCCCCGTTAATTAATACACCGCGATGTTAGTAATGTCTTCATAAGCCACATGAGGACATCCCCATGAAGAAGCGTTTTTCCGATGAACAGATCATCAGTATCCTCCGCGAGGCCGAAGCCGGGGTTTCTGCCCGTGAGCTCTGCCGCAGGCACGCCATTTCCGACGCCACCTTTTACACCTGGCGTAAGAAGTATGGCGGTATGGAGGTGCCCGAGGTTAAGCGCCTGAAGTCGCTTGAGGAAGAGAACGCCAGACTCAAGAAGCTGCTTGCCGAAGCCATGCTGGATAAGGAGGCACTTCAGGTGGCTCTGGGGCGAAAGTACTGACGACAGACCAGAAGCGGGAAGTCGTGGTGTTGATGTGTGATGCGACCGGTCTGTCGCAACGTCGTGCCTGCAGGCTTACAGGTTTGTCCCTGTCGACCTGCCGCTATGATGCTCAGCGTCCGGCGGCTGATGCGCATTTATCAGGGCGCATCACTGAGCTGGCACTGGAGCGCAGGCGTTTTGGCTACCGACGCATCTGGCAGTTACTGCGCCGTGAAGGCCTTCATGTTAATCACAAGCGCGTGTACCGTCTTTACCACCTTAACGGGCTGGGCGTAAAACGCAGACGACGTCGTAAAGGGCTGGCAACAGAACGTCTGCCGCTGCTCCGCCCGGAGGCGCCCAACCTGACCTGGTCGATGGATTTTGTCATGGACGCGCTGGCCACCGGTCGCAGGATCAAGTGCCTGACCTGCGTGGATGACTTCACGAAGGAGTGTCTGACAATTACCACCGCCTTCGGGATTTCAGGCGTTCAGGTCACGCGAATTCTGGACAGCATTGCACTGTTTCGCGGCTATCCGGCGACGATAAGAACTGACCAGGGGCCGGAGTTTACCTGCAGAGCACTTGACCAGTGGGCTTATGAGCATGGGGTGGAGCTGCGGCTTATCCAGCCGGGCAAGCCAACACAGAACGGATTTATTGAAAGTTTTAACGGACGATTCAGGGATGAGTGCCTCAATGAGCACGGGTTCAGCGATATCGTTCACGCCAGGAAAACGATTAATGACTGGCGGCAGGATTATAACGAGTGTCGTCCACATTCATCGCTGAACTACCAGACTCCGGCTGAATTTGCAGCGGACTGGCGAAACGGGAAATATGAAGAAAAACCAACCGACATTACTAACTGAAGGTTGTATCTAATCCTGGGGGCAGGTCACAGCCATCAGCAGTGCGTTCAGGACAATGTCTTTTGTCATCCGGGATTGCATGGACCAGCCGATAATTTTGCGTGAGAACAGATCAACAACCACGGCAAGATACAGCCAGCCTTCGTGGGTCCTGATGTAGGTTATGTCCGTTACCCAACGTTCATCCGGAGCATCCGGATTGAACTGTCGCTGAAGCCTGTTGGGCGACACGATACTGGCCTCGCCTTTACGAGCCCGCGGGCTCCGGTATCCGACCTGAGCCTTTATGCCGACACGTTTCATCAGTCGCCAGACTCTGTTCACTCCGCACTGTTGCCCGCTGTCCCGCAGATCCAGATGGATTTTGCGATAACCATAGACGCATCCCGATTCCAGCCAGAACTGTTTAATCTGTCCTGTCAGTCTCAGGTCTGCCTGATGGCGTTGTGAATGCGGCTGCTGAAGCCAGGCGTAAAAACCACTGGGATGAACATCCAGCACCCGACAGAGCAGGCGAACAGGCCAGCAACAGGTGTTGTCACGGATAAAGGCGTACCTCAGTCGGACAGCTTTGCGAAGTACGCCGCGGCTTTTTTTAATATGTCCCGTTCGTCGGTAACCCGCTTCAGCTCTTTCTGGAGACGGCGGATCTCGGCCTGAGCATCTGACTGTTCTTTATGAGTGGAAGAATCCGGACCGTACTTCTTTATCCAGGAGTAAAGGCTGTGGGTGGTGATATCGAGACGTGTTGCAACGCTGGCAACAGAATAACCGCGATCAACAACCTGTTTGACTGCTTCAATTTTAAACTCTTCGGGATAACGCTTACCGCTCATGGGCACCTCTCTTTAAGTCATCTTAAATGACTCTGAGGTGTCTGTTAAACCTGTGGCGATTCAGAAAGAACATCAACTCAATTGAAGTGGTCAACTAAAACTGGCCACCACGTTAGAGTTTTTCCAGTATCGGCTTTCCGATTCGTTTGGGGGTAAGCCACCGTTATATTCATGCGGCCTGAGCGTGCTGTAATATCCAACGATATAGTCCGTTATTGCGTGAGCTGCATCGCTGAAGTTTATGTAACCCGTCACCGGTACCCACTCATTCTTCAGGCTCCGGAAGAAGCGTTCCATTGGGCTATTATCCCAGCAGTTTCCACGCCGGCTCATACTCTGCTTGATCCGATATCGCCACAGCAACTGCCGATACTGCCTGCTCGTATAATGACTGCCCTGATCGCTGTGGAACATCACTCCGGCTGGCTTGCCGCGCGTTTCCCATGCCATTTCCAGCGCTTTCATGGTGAGTCTGCTGTCTGGTGAGAACGACATTGCCCAGCCCACTGGTTTCCTTGCGAACAGGTCGAGAACAACGGCAAGGTACGCCCAGCGCTTACCTGTCCAGAGTAGAGTAAGAGGCAGGGCGTAGTCGGACTATTTCCCTGCCTCTCCTCCCCGAACCGGACGTGCACCTTTCAGCGCATCCGGCTCTCCATTTAAATGCTGGCGAACGCCATTGCCACTTCTGTAAAGCGCGATGTATACGTGTTTCTGGTCTCCGTCCTCAGATAGGGATTACCTTCGGGTAGCCGCCAGCGGAACAGCTTCTTGCCTTGCCCCACCAACCGGTACAGTATTTCGCCGCTGAGCTTGCCGTGATTGGTTTTACCAAATAAAACCCACGTTTTGCTCTGACCCGGTTTCGGTGATTTACACCACCACCTCATCAGGGAAGCGATACCTGTACGGTATTTGCGGGCCAGCCAGTGAGCCAGCTTCCAGAACACGACACGGTCGATATAACTGAAGACTTTGGCCTTAAAATCAACGAACTGATAGAACATGGCCCAGCCTTTCAGTTTTCGGTTGAGTTGTTCAGCCATATCGACTTTGCTTTCACTGTAGTTGCCTGATAACAGTGCTGTCAGCGATGCGGCGAAGTTTCTGGCTTTCTCCTGCGGGATCGTTGAGACCACTCGCATCTCGCCATAACGACTGCGTTTGCGAATGATCCTGTGCCCCAGAAAGATAAAGCCGTCATTAACATGGGTGATTTTAGTCTTATCCATGTTCAGCCTGAGTTTCAGACTGCCTTCGAGCACACCCCGACACTCCTCCCTGATGGCTTCCGCCTGTGCTTTGGTGCCTTTGACGATGAGGACAAAATCATCGGCATAGCGGCAGTACGCCACCGCGGGTTTCCACTGCCAGTTTTCTCTGACCGCCGTACTTCGGCCCCGTTGGATACTGTTATTCCAGTACCACCGATCTTTTCTGGCTTTCCCGCTCAGGTAGCGCTCATGCAGGTATTGATCGAACTCATTCAGCATGATGTTCGATAATAGCGGCGATATAACACCGCCCTGTGGTACACCTTCACTGGCCGCCCGAAAGAGACCGACATCGATATGTCCCGCCTTGATGGTTTTCCACAGCAGAGTCATGAAACGTGCGTCACTGATCCTGCGGCGTACAGCCTTCATCAGCAGTCGATGATGTACGGTGTCGAAGTAACTGGACAGGTCGCCTTCAATCACCCAGCGTCCCCGGGTTTCACCACAGTCTGTGAGCTGTAATTTCACCGTGCGGATCGCGTGGTGGACACTGCGCTCAGGCCGGAAGCCATATGAGAGCGTATGAAAATCACTCTCCCATATCGGCTCCATCGCCATCAGCATGGCCCGCTGAACAATACGATCCCGCAACGCGGGGATACCCAGTGGTCGCAGTTTGCCGTTGCTTTTAGGGATGTAAACCCGTCTGGCGGGCAAGGGCTGGTAGTGGCCTGAGAGTAATTCATCCCTGAGGATTTGCAGCTCAACAGCCAGTCTGGCCTGTAGCATTGTTTTGTTCACGCCATCAACGCCGGGGGTATGGGCCCCCTTTGATGAAAGCGTGATCCGCGCCGCTTCAGCCAGCCATTCTGGTTGTGTTATCAGACGCAGCAGCCGTTGAATCCGTAGGGACGGATCGGTGGCTGCCCATGTGGCAAGCTTGCGTTGCATTTCGCTGATTATCAAAGGTCTTCACCTCGTTAGGTCAGTTAATTCACGTCGCAAACACATTCAAACTGCTTCCCTTCGCCATGTAATGGGCTTTCCCCATCGCGGACTACTACGGAAGCTCCGCCAGCCAGCGCGTCATCGGAGCCATGCCCCCTTAACATCCGTCGCTGACCTTCCCCGGTTTACCTGCCTGGACTCAGGCATACTGAGGAGGCTGCCCGTCGCACTCTTTATCCTTGCTTGCCGCAAGTTGGCAGAAGTCAGCAACGCAAGCGTGATAGACGCTGCTGCCCCGGTGTTTCGCATACATGTCAAAACACCTTCGACCGGCAGTGCTTACGTATCACTGCCAGTTCCTCCTGCACGGCCTGTCAGATCACGTAGGCCGTGGTGACGTTTTCAACCCACAGAGGCGGATTAACGGGTTCATGTTCTTCAGCCTTTCAGTACTTAACCTTGAGGATCATCTCGGCTTAGTGATCTCGCCTCAATCCCCGTTGTCAGCGGGTTACATCACCCTGCGGGCATGCCGCAGGTCACTGCCGCTCAGGTTCTCCACCGTCACACCCGGTGGGATTGTTGGGTTTCTCATCGTGAGTTACCGGTTCAATATTCCAGACAGACTCGCGGTTCATTTAAGCATCCATGCCCGCCCTGAACTCCGGGCACACTATAGGTCACATCACCGCACCACACCTGGTTTGGCTCTGTTACGGCGAACTGTCGCTCAAGATGATTTGGGATAGCAACGTGCTCATGACCGCCACGTTTATAGCGGTGAGTGGGTTGCTGGCAACTGACCAGTCCCAGTTCTTTCATGAGCCTGCCAGCAAGCCAGCGCCCCATCTGATAGCCTCTCTGGGTCGCCATGGTGGCGATGCTCCTGGCCCCGGCCGAACCGTGGCTGATGCTATGCAACTCAAGCACCTGGCTTCGTAATACTGTTCGTCTGCCGTCTGGTTTTTCAGGACGGTTTTTCCAGTATTTGTAGCTGCTACGATGAACCCCGAACACATGGCAGAGAGTGGCTACAGGATAACGCGCCCTGAGTTTCCCGATTATCGAGAACTGTTCAGGGAGTCTGACATCAAGAGCGCGGTAGCCTTTTTTAATATTTCATTTTCCATTTCAATACGTTGTAGTTTTTTCCTGAGCTCACGGATTTCAATTTGTTCCGGGGTAATGGGGGAGGCTTTTGGTGTTTTTCCCTGTCGCTCATCACGCAACTGCTTCACCCATCGCGTCATTGTGGAAAGGCCGACATCCATAGCGCTGGCTGCGTCTGCAACGGTGTAGTTCTGGTCAAGTACCAGTTGAGCGGATTCGCGTTTGAATTCAGGACTGAAATTTCTTCTTTTCATTGGAGCACCTGTGTTGTTCTGAGGTGAGCATATCACCTCTGTTCAGGTGGCCAAATTCAGTAAACCACTTCAAATGCACCGGTGACAAAAATTGACCGTGAGCGTTCTGCCGGAGAAAGAAGATAGTTATTGAGTGCGATGGAGAGGGTGCATTGCCCTGCATAAGGAGGTACAGTTTTAGTTGACCACTACAAAAATTACAATTCAAGTTAAAGAATAGCTTGAATGGACTGTGCATATTAAAATTCAACCAATGCAATTTAGGTCGTAAAACACATGAATAGCGTACAAATAGAAGAAAATGTCAAGAGTTTGGTGAAACAAGTATCAAGCCAAAAAATTTCGAAAGATGATTTTGTCTACGAACTGTTGCTGGCATACGGGCATCGTAAGTCGGTAGTCAACCGTGTTAAGTCTGGTGAGCGTAACCTAGCTAAGGACGCTGGTGAGGTGATCTTAAAGCGCCACCTCTACTTTAAACCATGTACGTCAAACTTGTTCGCCGAAATAGATGCTCTCAAAAACAGCAAAACGGTTGCTACCAACAAGATTCGTTTTGTTGTTATCACTGACTTCTCTCAGCTTATTGCTATTGATACAAAGACTCAAGACACGCTTGATATCGAGCTTGGTCAGCTACCGAAACATTTTGATTTCTTCTTACCGTGGTCGGGTATGGAGAAAATGGTTTATCGCGGTGAAAACCCGGCGGATGTCAAAGCGGCTGAGAAGATGGCGGATTTCTTTGACCATATCAAAGCAACCAACTATCCAGCGAATGCCACGAAAGAACAGTTGCATGATTTGGTAGTATTCCTCAACCGCCTACTTTTCTGTTTCTTTGCAGAAGACACAAAAATCTTCTCTAAGAACCAATTCGCAAACCTTCTGAATCAACATACCCAAGAAGATGGAATCGATCTACAAGGCGTGTTTGAACGTTTGTTTTACGTATTGAATACGCCAGCGCATCAGCGTAATGATTTACCAAAGTATCTTAATGATTTTCCTTACGTCAATGGTGGGTTATTCAAGCGCCAGATTAGAGTGCCATCATTCGATGCCAAAGCTCGGCGTATGTTGCTTGATTCTGGTCAGTTAGATTGGGCAGATATCAACCCTGATATTTTTGGTTCGATGATTCAAGGTGTAGCCGATCCTGAAACACGAAGCAAAATGGGGATGCACTACACCTCGGTATCAAACATCATGAAAGTGATTGAGCCACTGTTCTTGAATGATCTTTATGAAGAGTTTGATAAGTGTAATGACAATATCAACAAACTGAAGAAGCTTCAGGTTCGTCTAAGCCGCATTAAGTTCTTTGACCCTGCATGTGGTTCAGGCAATTTTTTGATTATTACGTACAAAGAAATTCGTGAATTAGAGATTGAGATCCTAAAACGTATTCGTGAGCTAGAGGGGATGTCTGACTCAGGAATGACTGGGTTATTTGATGAGTCTCATTCTGCTATCCGCCTAGACCAGTTTTATGGTATCGAGCTTGATGACTTCGCACATGAGATAGCAATCCTTTCGCTTTGGTTAGTCGAGCACCAAATGAATATGGTGTTTGAAACTGAATTTGGCTATACGGTACCAACACTTCCATTGAAGCAAAGTGGTCGAATTGTAGCGGGTAATGCGACTCGTATTGATTGGGAATTGGTTTGCCCGTCACAGGAGGAAGACGAGGTTTACTTGTTTGGTAATCCGCCATACCTTGGAGCCAGAAACCAATCACAATAGCAAAAGAAAGATGTTTGTGCAGCATTTAATGGGCATGTTGATTATAAGGATTCCGACTATGTAACATGTTGGTTCTTACTGGCTTCAAAATATATCACGAATAAAAAAGCATTTTATGCGTTTGTATCTACTAACTCTATCTGTCAAGGTGAGCAAGTTTCTTACTTGTGGTCAAGAATATTTAAGCGTGGACAAGAAATTATATTTGCATATGAAAGCTTTAAATGGAAAAATAATGCAAAGTCAAATGCTGGAGTAACATGTGTAATCTTAGGCGTTGCTAATAAATCGCCTAATAAAAAAGTTATTTTCTCAGGCCGAGAAAATTTAAGGAAAATAGTAAACAATATCTCTCCTTACGTTTATGATGGGCCATCTTACTTTGTTGGAAGGCAAAAATCAGTTCTTAGCGGCTTGCCAAAAATGATAATTGGAAATATGGCTAGAGATGGTGGAAATCTTATTTTAACGAGTCAGGAAAGGGATCGTTTAATTTCTAATCACCCTGAGGCATCTCCTCTTTTTAAAAAGTTATATGGTACTCAAGAGTTCATAAAAGGAAATCCTAGATGGGCATTGTGGATAGAGGATCATGATCTAACACTCGCGAACGCTATTCCAGAAATACGTTCTCGCATAGAGGCTGTATATAATTTTCGTATTAACTCCGAGGCAAAAACGACTAATCAATATTCTAAAATACCGCATAAGTTCGCACAAAGAACGTGCATAACTAAGCCATCAATAATTATCCCATCTACGACTTCGGAACGAAGAGAATATATACCAATAGGGTTTATGCCAGAAGGAACAGTTATTACTAATTCAGCAAATGCAATCTTTGATGCTGATTTATATGTGTTTGGTCTAATTTCCTCTGGGTTACATATTCTATGGGTTCGTTCTGTTGGTGGGCAATTAGAGACAAGGATTCGCTATTCAGCGGAAGTATGTTACAACACATTCCCTGTACCTAAATTAAATCAAGAATCAATAAATGCAATTGAGGAAGCATCTATCGCAGTACTTGAAGCGAGAGAAGCCTTCCCGGATCAATGCATTGAATATTTATATGATCCTGACACTATGCCTAGTGAATTACGTAGCGCTCATTATCACTTAGATCAAGTTGTTGAAAAGGCTTGCTTCAACAAATGTTTTGAATCGGATGATGATAGATTAAAAGCTCTGTTTGCCCTTCATCAAGAAATGACAGGGGGAAAAAATGCCTGACTTAGTCCATGTCACTTACGCCCAGACTGGCGAAAGTACCAATACCAATGATAAGGGAATGCGAGCCATGCAGGCTCGCGCTTTTGAGCAACGCGCAAGCCAATACCTATTGATTAAGGCTCCACCTGCCTCTGGTAAATCTCGTGCCTTAATGTTCATTGGTTTGGATAAGCTTCACAATCAAGGCCTCGATAAGGTGATTGTTGCCGTTCCCGAACGCTCTATCGGTGGCTCATTTGGATACACTGAGCTAACTAAATTTGGTTTCTTTGCGGATTGGAACATCAATCCGCATTACAATCTTTGTACGTCTGCCAGCAATCAAAGCAAAGTTAAAACCTTTAAAGAGTTTTTAGATAGTGATGAGCGTATTTTAATCTGTACTCACGCTACCTTGCGCTTTGCATATCAAGAGTTAGAAGACTCCGCTTTTGACAATATCTTATTGGCAATCGATGAGTTCCATCATGTTTCTGCTAATGGTGACAACGTGTTGGGTGATGTGTTGCGTGCGCTCATTGAAAACAGTACCGCACACATCGTTGCGATGACAGGTTCTTACTTCCGTGGCGATAGTGTATCAATCCTGACACCAGAAGATGAGATGAAGTTTGATAAGGTCTCTTTTAACTATTACGAGCAACTGAACGGCTATCAGCACCTTAAGTCTTTGGGTATCGGTTACCACTTCTATAAAGGTCATTACCTCACTGCAATTGAAGAGGTGCTAGATACTGATAAGAAAACGATTGTCCATATCCCCAACGTAAACTCTGCAGAGTCAGGAAAAGATGACAAATATGAACAGGTTGCAGCTATCCTAGACATCATTGGTGAACATGAATTCACTGATCCTGAGACTGGTATCATTCATATCAAGCGTAAAGAAGATGGAAAAATTATAAAAGTTGCCGACCTTGTATGGGATGAAAAGGACAGAGAAAAAACCCAAGCGTTTTTACGTGACATAAAGCATGAAGATGATATTGATATCATTATTGCGCTAGGAATGGCGAAAGAGGGTTTTGACTGGAGTTTTTGCGAGTATGCATTAACTGTTGGATATCGCAACTCTTTGACGGAAATCGTACAGATTATCGGTCGTTGTACTCGTGATAGTTACAATAAGACTCACGCTCAGTTTACTAACTTAATTGCGGAGCCTGATGCTTCAAGTGATCAAGTTAACTATGCCGTGAATAACATGCTCAAGGCAATCACTTGTTCTCTTCTTATGGAACAAGTGCTGGCACCAAACTTTAAGTTTAAAGCAAAAGATCCAGCAGATAAGGAACCAACGCCGCCAGGAGTGATAAGTATTGGTGGTTTAAAAGAGCCAAGTACCAAACGTACAAAGCAAATATTAGAAACAGACCTTGATGATTTAAAAGCTTCTATTCTTCAAGATGACAATATCGTGAAAGCCTCAGCAGCAGGTCATGATCCTGAAGTTATTAATAAAATATTGATCCCTAAGCTTATTGAGAAAAAGTATCCAGACCTTTCTAAAGGTGAGATTGAGGAAATTCGTCAGCGAGTTGTTGTGGACTCAGCGATCTCAACCTCTGAAATTAAAGAAGAGGGGGGCAAGAAGTTTGTTCGTATGGCAGATAAGTTCATCAATATTGATGAGCTACATATTGACCTTATCGACCAAGTAAACCCGTTCCAGAGAGCGTTTGAGATACTGTCAAAAGCGATTAACACTGACACACTTAGGTTGATTCAAGATTCTATTGAATCGACTCGTATGCAAATGTCTAAAGAGGAGGCCATTGCGTTGTGGCCGAAAGTTCAAAAGTTTGTAAAAGATAACAATCGAACTCCAGACCTCAATTCTCGTAATGGGCGTGAGCGTGAGTTGGCTCAGTGTATTATTTATCTGCGTCGTCTTGCACAGGAGCAGGCAGCAAATACTCAAAAAGAGGCTATGTAAATGGAAGATTGGTTAAACGAGATTCTAGCTTCTGATACACAAGGCCTATTGAAAAAAAAGCCTAAATCATCGGCACAAACAGCCGATGACCACTTAATTGCTAAGTTTAAGCAAATTAATGAATTTTTTGATAAGCATGGGAGAGAGCCGCAAGCTAATCGTAGCAATCCGATTGAGCTGATGCGCAGCAAAAGCCTAGAATCTATCCGCAGTAACGAACTACATTGTCGTGCGTTGGAACAATACGATATTCATGGACTTTTGCCACGATTTGAAGAACCTAAGCTGTCTTCTATTGAAGCGATACTTGCCGATGACATGTTAGGGATATTGGATTTGCCAGATGACAGCATCTTCAATTTAAAACACGTTAAGAAGACCTTGGGAATGCCTCATCATGTTGCCAAGCGTAAGAAGTGTGCCAACTTCGATGAATATGAGCCTCTGTTTCGGCAATGTCATGCTGACCTTAAGACTGGTGAAATGGAGGCTGTTCAATTCACAGGTGAGCAGCAAATTAAAAAGGGTATGTTCTTCATTCTTCACGGGGTAACTTGCTATGTCTCTGATATGGAAGAGAGGCAGAGGAAGAATGGTAAGATAAACGCTCGATTGCATCTAGTTTTTGAGAACGGTACAGAATCAGACATGCTGCTGCGTTCACTAGCTACTGAGTTGTATAAAGATGAAACAGGTCGTCGTATCTTAGCTAAAAGTGATAAAGAGTTGGATGAATTGCTGAACATCACTCGTGACGATAAAAAGTCAGGCTACATTTATATTCTCAAATCTCTAAGTAATGAACCAGAGATTAGTAGTGTGAATAATTTATACAAGATTGGTTATTCCACCACTCCTGTAATGCAGCGTATTGCTAATGCGGAAAAGGAACCAACTTATTTAATGGCATCAGTTCAGTTAGTGTCTGAGTTTGAGTGCTACAACATGAGAACACATAAGTTTGAAGGGTTGCTACACACATTTTTTGGACATTCCTGTTTGGATGTACAATTGACTGATCATAAAGGAATTATTCATACCCCGAGAGAGTGGTTTATTGCTCCCCTAGAATGCATAAAGCAGGCAATACAAATGCTTATTACAGGTGATATTGTCAACTATCGATATGATGCAATAACGCAAGAAATAGTAGAGAGAACGACACCTTGAGTATGTCAGACGGTGTAATTGTAATAGCCCTGACCTGTGAATCGCCACGGGTTTAACAGACTGACCTGCTCCCCGTTGATTAATACACCGCAATCCCAGTTTCTCGTCACTGTGGGATGTTGCAGCGTGCGTATACGCTCGCGGGGCAGCCATGGACAGTGAACCGCTCTTGCAATGGCGATGTTGTCATGCAAGGTATGCTCAAACTGGCGGAACCCCTTCTGGCTAGTCGTCAACTTCAACGTGTTGCCACAGTCTTTACAGATGAAGTTGTCGCTGTCAAAGCTGGTCGATAGACTTTATGCATGATGCGCTGGTCTGCGACAGACGTTTCCGGATCTTCAATGTGGTTGATAACTTTATCCAAGCAATCGTTGTCGAGGTGGTTCTACTTTTGACTGAGTATTCTTTCGTGCATGTGAACCACGTTTTATTTAATAATCTACTGAATATTTGTTTAATAGATTTATAATTTAATATTGTCCATTAATTAAGATTAAAACACTAGCAACCTCCTTATAACAAAGCCGCTTGTGGCATGTCGCTTTGCTTACAGAAAGCCTTCTATTTGGTGTTTTTGCATGATCAATTTAGGCCATTTTGTCAGATCATCTTACAAAGACTACATAGCCAGCCACCTTTCGCCTCTAATTCATGTTCACGTTAAATTGTCAAGACAATTCAGGCGTCGATCTTTTGTCTGCACTTTCTGGTTTGGCGGGGCCAATATCTGACAAAAGGTCAACGTGTAGGGAGCATGGTGTGGAAAGAATTGAAACGAATGATATGCAACTTGTCGATATGAAGTGGATAACAGCAACGCTGAAAGTCACTGATAAATGGATTTATAAGCAAATCCAGGATGGAAAATTTATGAAGCCAATAAAACTTGGCAGAAGCTCTCGCTGGAGGTTGTGTGACATAAGCGAATGGCTGGAAAGTCGTGTGATGTGAATATGAAGGGGGTACGATGGCAATATGTTGCAGAAAAGGATGCAATTTAAATATAGATCCTGTCAGTTACGAGCACAAGGTCAGACTTTGTTATATTCATTTTAATAAACGAAAGGAGCTGAGTCATAGAAGAAACGTAAAGAAAGAAATTCGTTGTAAAGTTTGTGGTGCTGACTTTTCTGAAACCAGAAACAATAAATATTGTTCCAACAAATGCAAAGGGATCGGTATGCGAATCCTTAAGGAGGCTGAAAAAATAGAAGTTTACCATCATTCTTACTGGCTAAACGTAGAGTGTTTTATTAAAAACAACCCATTGCAATTGAACTCAATTAACAGCTTAGAGGATATGGCAGAAATAATTAATTTATATAAATTTAAATCTCGGTTGCAGTTCGCATGTAGCCATTTCCTGGGGAGGAAAATATTATCTAAACATAAAAAAAACGAACATAAACTGATTCCTTTTATTAAGATTGACTTAAGCCATAAATATCCGAATTCCAAAGGTGGGATGAATGTGGTGGGAAATATCATGATTGCCCCTTCATTTATAAATAAAATGAACAAAGATAAAATTCCTGAAAATAATGCATTTCAAGAGTTTAATGGTAAAAGTGCAAACAAAAAAAGAAAAGATATTCGGTGTAGTCTTGTTAACGCCATCACTAAAAATTATTCAGAGGATGAGATAAATGCGATGTTTTATAAAATAGGAAAATTGCCAAGACTAAAAAACGGTCAAAAAAGAAACCTAGACGTCGCAGATACATTTAATCAGGTTATTATTTTTGAGTTATTAAAAAAAGAATGCAAGCGTTTAGAACTAAAAGATTATCTTTACTGTCTTAAATTTGTTGATAAACTTCTAAGAAATAAAACAATAAAATTTAGAGGGAGAACAGTTACTTTTTTTCCATGTTATCTTGATATGATTTCACTTGCTTTTTTTCATGCATATCTGCGAGGAGATCCTGATTGTTTTTTGTCTAAATTTAAAGATTTTGTGAGGGCGATGGACAATGGGAAAACAACAATGAGAAGAGTACGCGCACTGTTTTCTGTGCTTGCCATATCACGACGGTACTGTAAGAAATATTTCTCAATATCTAGTGCTGACCTGGCATCAACTAAAGAGACAATATTAACTGTATATGCTAAGTTTTTTACAGTTAAACCTTCTTATATCTCTGATGAAGGCTACCCACGGTGGATACGTTAAAAACTATCTTGGTAAGGTGCGATATTATTATCATCAAGATTACCGTTAAGTATGTCCATGAAATAATCTATTGCGTTTTTTACATTGCGAGTGTCGTTATCTTGTGACTCAAGTGCATTATTTATTTCAGTATTTGTGAGTATTTCATTTTTGTTTGCGCTGAGTATAATAGCATCAATTATAATAAAAACATCCAGCGCATTTAACTTTCTCTTAATGTTTTCAATTGCTAATATTTTATCTATATTATTTTGTACAGCGTGTGGGTATTTTTTTCTTTCAATTTCAATTATCTCTTTCAGTTGATTGACAATGATCTCATCAGAATAACGAAGATCTATACTAAGCCACAAGTTAGATAGGGCGACAGTATCATCTGCATAAGGATAGTTTTCTGGGATAGCTCTAATAATTGAATTATTGGCTTTTTTTATTTCTTCCATCATTTCAGGGTTAACGCTTCTGCTATATGGGAAATCGTCAGGGGTGAAATCAATATATTTGTTGCAATGATTGAAAAAACTAAAGAGCTCGGATGTAGTGTTATGTGCACTTTTCGATGCATTAAAAACATCAAGAAACGTCAACTTCTTTACTACCTGTCTGGTGGTTGGCCTAAAAGAAATAAGATCATTGGTTGTATACTTTAAAATTTCCAAGTTTTCAATGCGTGCCGACAATGTCTCAAGCGTATCTCTGTGGTCAGAGTTATTCATGAATTTATTTCTCATTATTCGTTTTTTATTATCTGAGGTTTTTTTACCGTCAAAATCAAAAATGTTTTTCTCCGCACTCCTGACTGCACTTTCACAATCAAAAAACAACTTCCTGCAATAAAATGCATTTACTAAATCCTCTTTTGTGAAGGAGGATGTGAAGTTTGCATATATTTTCTTATGCTTTCTGATAAATTCAATTATCTCATCTTTAGGTTTTGATTGTTTATTCCCTTTCATACTTCCTCATGAAAAATTTAAATTTACTTCAAATATATATCATGCTCCTGAACCAAGCAAGTTTGCTTAACCATCAGAGGAATTAGGAAATGATGAGACACAATGATGAATTAAAGAAAATGTACTCTCCACTTTATTTACTGCCAAAAAATGTTGCCGTAGAAGTCATGAAACGCCTTAACGAAACTATCTGCTACCAGCCGGTGATTGGCATTTTGGGTAAAACCGGTGCCGGTAAATCCAGTCTGTGTAACGCACTGTTTCGCAGCACGGTCTCGGCCGTCAGTCATACCACTGCGTGTACCCGTGAGCCACAGCGTTTTACGCTGCAGGCAGGTGAACGCCAGGTGACGCTGGTTGATCTGCCCGGGGTGGGCGAAAGCCCGGAGCGGGATGAAGAGTATCAGGCACTGTATCAGCGTATCTGGCCGGAGCTGGACCTGGTGCTCTGGCTGATTAAAGCCGATGACCGGGCACTGACCCCCGACTGTGATTTTTACTTTCGGATGCTGTCACCAGGCAGTGCTGGGAGGGATAAGGTGCTGTTTGTCCTGACCCAAGCCGATAAAATCGAGCCTTCCCGTGAATGGAGCGGCTTTCTTAATCAACCTTCAGAGCAACAGTTAAAACACCTGGAGGAAAAGCAGCGCGCGGTGTGCTCGTTATTCAACCACCCGGCACTCCCGGTGATCACCGTATCAGCAGCCACTGGCTGGCATCTGCCTGAGCTGGTGGAGGTGCTGTTTCGCTCACTGCCTGCCCGCGCCAGCAGTGCCGTCAGTTCGGTCATCAGACCACAATACCGCACGCAAAAAATTGAGGCGCAGGCGCAACAGGATTTTGGCGATACGGTCAGCGACGTGATGACACACACCCTGTCGGAGCTATCCCTTCCCTCCGCAGTGAATGCGGTGGTCAGTACCGTGATTAGTGCGGTGGTCTCTGTTGCCCGCAGTGTCTGGCGGTTTTTCTTCTGACGGCTGAAATGCCGTTATCCCGTGAGCAAATGCACCACTCTGTGTGCACCTTGCATTCGCTCTCCGTTTGCCGGACACATCCTGTCCATTTTAGGTGTGGTGTATCCGGTTAAAAAACAGACTGAATACAGTCAGTGCCGCAGCCCGTACGATACTGACGGGTGATAAAAATATTTTTCGCCCTGTCCATACCCTGACCCTCCCCCTGTTTACAGTAATCACATCTTTTTCAATACGTTCATCACGATGGAGAACATGCCATGTCACAGACTGAGCACCGCTATGACCGACTGGCGGTCAGACTGTCTCTCATTATCAGTCGTCTGCTGGCAGGCGAAACACTGAGCGTGAAGACACTGGCAGTCGAGTTTGGTGTCTCGGTACGCACCCTGCGCCGCGATTTTCGTGAGCGGCTGATATATCTGAACCTTGAGTACCGTCATGGGCACTGCCGATTGTTGTCAGATCCCGGTATGGCACAGCGTGCCCCGGGAACCCTGTGCTTTATGCGCAATGTTGGGCTTCAGCAGGTGTTTCCAGAAACGGACCTTCGCTTGGTAAACACGCTAACGGACAGTGAGGATATCTCACCCTGTCTGGTCTGGCAGGAGGACGCCAAAAGCGCCCCCGTCCGCCCCGGTCTCTTTTCCCGACTGGTCGATGCCATCATTCAGCAGCAGTGCATCCGGGTACTGGCTGACGGTGTGCGGGCTGAACACCTGGCACCGTACCGGCTTATTTACCTTGAGGGGGCGTGGTATCTGGTCGGTGAGCAGCACGGAAGGATCGTTGTTCTGCCGCTGTCCGGGATCACCGCCATCACCGTCCTGAGTGAGGGCTTCGAGCGTCGTGATACGGTATGTCAACTCACCCGTCAGGTGGCCTTCATCCGGGCGCTGCCTCATTTCCCGGTCATGCACGACGTGATGGCTGCATCCCATTCTGCGCCGCCTTTAACAGAGGAGAAGAGCCCTGCTGCAACTAACACGACGGGGTGACCATCAGGCCATCCCTTTCATTGTTGTCTATTACCTACTTAATAAGGAAACACCGTATGCATCCGCGTTATCGTCGCATGATTGCCAGCGCCCTGGCCCTCAGCAGTGTCAGTCTTTTTATCCCCACCGTAGCCCAGGCTGGATACAGTGATTACGAGGCATTCCGTCTGGTCAGAACGGAGAACAGCGCCGCGGGCGGGGCACAGAAAATCTGCACGTATCAGAGTATGGTCACCCGAAAATATGTCCAGTTGGACATGCCCTATACCTGCCAAGGCATGATGTTTCGCAACCGGAACGACGGGCTGTTTTACGACAGAACAAACTAACTCACTGAGTTTATGGAAATTGCCATGTTTAAGGAGGGCTGCTATGCCTTTGAGCCTTTGTCTCAGCCTGTCAACCCTAGTGGGGCTGATTATCACGGTTGTTGATACCCGTATTGTCGGGTTCGGGTATTCAGCATGGGCCGCCGTGCTGCTGTGTGTCCTGCCGGGCCTGGGCGTCTGGCTGGGTAATCTCATCCGAAAATGGATCATGCCGGATGCGGTTTACGGAAGTACGGTGCCGTCATTCAGGCCCGTCTGCTCTGGGCGGTATTGCCCCAGTTTATTGGCTGGTTCATCGGATTTATGGTCGCCATGAGCATACTGGGTATCCGGGCTTGAGCCTCCCGCGACAAACTCAACGACGGGTATTCCCCCTTCCGCACACTTTGCTGTTTAACCCCCTACCACGGCCTGCTCAGTTGAGCAGGCCGTTTTCGTTTGTTTTTTTCTCACAGGAGTCTCGCCATGACCCGATTAGCCAGCCGCTTTGGTGCGGTAAATCTTATTCGCCGTGACCGTCCGTTAACCCGTGAGGAGTTAATGCATTATGTACCGAGTGTGTTCAGCGAAGACAAGCATGAGTCCCGAAGTGATCGTTATACCTGTATTCCGACCATTACCCTTCTCGATAATCTTCAGCGCGAAGGCTTCCAGCCATTTTTTGCCTGCCAGACCCGGGTTCGGGACCAGAGCAAGCGAGAGCACACCAAACACATGCTGCGCCTGCGTCGCGAAGGCCAGATCACTGGCAAACAGGTCCCTGAAATCATCCTGCTTAACAGTCATGACGGCTCCAGCTCATACCAGATGCTGCCGGGGCTGTTTCGTGCAGTCTGCCAGAACGGGCTGATTTGCGGTGAGAGTTTTGATGAGGTACGTGTGCCACATAAAGGCAATGTGGTGGAGAAAGTCATTGAAGGGGCTTACGAAGTACTGGGGATATTCGACCGTGTGGAGGAGAAGCGCGATGCCATGCAATCGCTTTTGTTACCGCCACCAGCACAGCAGGCACTGGCCAAAGCGGCGCTCACGTACCGCTTTGGCGAAGACCACCAGCCGGTGACGGAATCACAGATACTTTCCCCACGCCGCTGGCAGGATGAGAGTAACGACCTGTGGACCACCTACCAGCGCATTCAGGAGAATCTGATTAAGGGCGGTCTGCCGGGCAGAACGACCAAAGGCAAGCGAGCTCATACCCGTGCGGTAAAGGGGATTGACGGGGACGTGAAGCTCAACCGGGCGCTCTGGGTCATGGCGGAGAATATGCTGCACCTAGCGTCCTGACACGCTGACTATCCGGAGTCACCATGACTGAATCGTTAACCCTGCCTCCCGGTTCGTTCTCACGTCAGCAGGCCGAAACCCTTATCCGTCTGTACCGTAATATCACCATTGAAGACGACCAGGGCAGTCACTTCCGCCTGGTGGTTCGCGACACCGAAGGCCGGACGGTCTGGCGGGCATGGAACTTTGAACCGGATGCCGGTGAAGGTCTTAACGGCTACATCCGGCAGTATGGCATCCACAAAGACACCGTTACCCGCTGACCCCGAAGCATTTACCCGCGACATCTCACCTTCCCGAACACGCTTTGTTAACCCCATACGCCAGCCCTCGCCGCTGGCGTTTTTTATTGACGGAGACATATCCATGACAACGCAGACGCAGTACGACCTCGCACCCGCTAACCAACCCGAATTTGAACTGACCGTCACGCCAGTCCCCGATGAACAGCGTATCGATTTCTGGCCGCAACACTTCGGCAGCATACCGCAGTGGCTAACCTTGGAGCCGCATATCTTCGCCTGGATGGACCGCTTCTGTACGACCTACGGCGGTGGTATCTGGTCGTTCCACACCCTGAGCAACGGCGGGGCATTTATGGCCCCCGAGTATGACAGTGACGATAAATGGCATCTGTTTAACTGTCTGAATGGCAACGATGCAGATATGAGTGCAGAAGCCGCCGGTATCGCGGTCTGCCTGATTGAATACAGCCACCATGCCTGTCGCACCGAATGCGATGCAATGACCGCACACTTCTACCGCCTGCGGGACTACGCCCTGCAGCATCCTGAAGCCCACGCCATTCTGCGTATCATCGACTGACCGGAGGAACAACGAATGAAACAGCTTTCCTTTTTACCCGGCGAGATGACGCCACACGACCGGCGTCTCATCCAGCGGGCGCTCAGGGCTCTGGACCGACACCTGCATGAGCCCGGCGTGGCCTTCACCTCCACCCATGCTGTCCGTGAATGGCTGCGACTGCATATGGCCGCACTTGAGCGGGAAGCGTTCCGGGTGCTGTATCTGGACAACCAGAATCAGTTGATTGCCCATGAAACGCTCTTCACCGGCACGATTAACCGCACTGAAGTCCATCCCCGGGAAGTGGTCAAACGTGCTCTGCGTTTCAACGCGGCGGCGGTGATACTGGCGCATAACCATCCTTCCGGTGAGACAACACCCAGCCAGGCTGACAAAGCCCTCACGCAGCGACTGGTGCAGGTGCTTCAGCTGGTGGATATCCGCGTCCCTGACCACCTGATTGTTGGCGGCAGGCAAATCTATTCGTTCGCAGAACACGGTCTGTTGTGAGGTATGACATGAAAATTATCAGTAAACGCCGGGCAATGACGATATACCGCCAGCATCCTGAGTCCCGGATCTTTCGCTACAGCAGCGGAAAATATCAGTGGCACGGCAGCGTCTGTCATTACACCGGCAGGGACGTTCCGGATATCACCGGAGTCCTCGCGGTATACGCCGAACGCCGCCAGGACCGCAACGGGCCTTATGCCTGCCTGATGAGTGTTACCCTGAACTTACAATAAAAGGAGAGCCCCCATGACCCACATCATCTGGGGCCTGCAGCGGGCTATCACGCCGCGCCTGGGAGCCCGTCAGGTACAGGAGGGCAACCGGCTGCACTACCTGGCTGACCGGGCCAGCATCACCGGTATGTTCAGTGACGCCGAATGCCGGAAGCTGGATGACACATTCCCACACTTTATCCGCCAGATGGAATCGATGCTGACCACCGGTGAACTCAGCCCCCAACATGCCCACTGCGTCATCCTGTACCACAACGGTTTTACCTGTGAAGCCGACACCCTTGGCAGTTGCGGCTACGTATACATCGCCATTTATCCCACTCAGCGTTAATTACCTTCACGAGAGCAAACATGAAAACTTTACCTGCAACAACTCAGCGGGCAGCGAAGCCCTGCCTGTCACCCGTGGCTGTCTGGCAAATGTTACTGGCGCGTTTGCTGGAACAGCACTACGGTCTGACAATAAACGACACCCCATTCAGCGATGAAGTTGTTATACAGCAACATATCGATGCCGGTATCACCCTGTCAGATGCCGTGAATTTTCTGGTGGAAAAATACGAACTGGTCCGTATCGACAGGAAGGGATTTCGCTGGCAGGAACAATCCCCTTACCTTCGGGCTGTCGATATTCTGAGGGCAAGACAGGCAATAGGTCTTTTACGAGGATCTCATTGAGATATGGTAAGATGAAGTTTTCGAGTACGATATCTATTAAGCGGAATCGAACCAAAGACGGTTAGTTATTATTCAATGAATTCTGTCAAAATAACTTTTGGGGGCCTTATTGGGGGCCCCTTAACTTTATTAACAACAAATAAACCTTAACTATCAACATATAAACCATACATATTCGAAGTCTGCAGGGGACATTTGCCCACCTGCCACGCCCTCTGCCACTTCCCTGCCAATAGCACCCATACACACAACGTCCCGTATCGCTGTACTGTACTCTGCCGCCGTTAGCACGAATTCACTTCTTAAAAAATAACGGAGATATGGAATGAAACGAATCCTCATTGTGATGGCATTACTCGCCCCTTGCTCTGCGCTTGCTGGCGTTATTTTTCACCCGGTTGAGCGCGCTGCGGTAGTGGCAAACTCCGCACATCCGGTGGCAGCAGCGACGGTTACCGCTCAGGCCAGAAATCACCGTGCCGCCAGAGTGGATGCCGTTAACTGCAACGATGGTCGCTGCGTACAGCATGGTAATGTGATTCGGTAAGACGATGGGGTTCCGGCATTCTGGAACTCCAATTCATCTCTGATGATCTTATTTGATAGCACCATTCAGTAATGACAACACTATCTGTGGCATTTGATTAGCTTTCGACAACATTGAGCCAAGTGATTCCTGGAATATCTGCGCCCGGACCATATTCGACATTTCGAGGGCGTAGTCAGCATCTTCAATACGTGAGCGGGAAGCATTGACTGCGACTGACATAGTCGCCTGTTGATTTTGCATTGACTCCAGACGGTTGGCGATGGCACCCAGCGTACTGCGACTAGTATCGACCTGCTTGATAGCATTGTCGATTGCCGCCAGTGGATTCTCAGGTTTTTTCAGCCTTATTTCATTACCGACTTCAGAAATATTCAGGGTCGTATAGTTGGTTGCAGCATCCGTAGACGCGCCAAAAGAAGCGTTATAATAGAGCAGGAGATCGCCCACGCCATTCTGCGTTTTTAGCATGATCTGGCTGATATTATTATCGGGCACAACCAGGGTGACTCTTTTTGTATCTGTGCCCTTCACCACATCCATGTAGTAATTGCCGTCTGAATCCTTACGCAACACATCATTCGATACATTGCCCTCAGCATCGGTATAACGCACATTGACTTTCGAGGGATCCATCGTGACGGTTGATGTTCCATTCACATGGGTAACGGCAGAGAAATTATTCAGGCTGGTGGCGTTATTCGCCGTGACGACAAGGGAGTTGGTCGTGCCATCAGTCGTCGCAGTCACCGAGGCATTGTAATAGCTAAAATTACCGCTGCCATCATCTACTTCCAGAATGTACTGGCTACCCGATTTCAGCAACCTGGAGTTAGCGCCGGAGAACGGATTATTACTGGCATCTTTAAATGTCAGCGCGGCGGAGGTGGTATCAATATTGAGTGTAGACGTTGCCACTGCAGGAATAACGGCAAAACTCGTATCCAGTAGCCCACTGGTGCTGGTCATTTGCGCGGTAACGGCACCGGATGACCCATACGTCAGGGTGGCAGGATAATAGAAGTCATCTTGCTCAATATAATACTGGCCGTTTGATTCTCGTAGTGACGGCACGGGGCTGTTACTTAATGCTCCACCGTTGGTATCGAGATAGTTCACAGAAGTTATCGCCCGGCTATTTAGCTGGGTGACACTGCTGTAAAGCGGCGTTCCAGTGGTCGCGCTAACGCTCACACTGCCGGTTCCGCTAGCGGTATCCCAGGTTGCGCCATATGTGGCCCGATAATAAACAGGCTTGCCGTCGCTTCCCGTATCTTGAATATACGTCTGGCCGTTCGTGCCGTTGCGCATCAGTTGTGGCAAAGTAAAGGTACCGGTAGGAGACCAGGTTACGCTCACATTGCCGCTAGTAAGATCAATATTATTAGCAGCGCCCATAACCTTGTTGATATCAGATACCGACCCGCTTATCCCCCGAATAACCAAATCTTTCAGTCCAATATTTTCCACACTGAAGTTTTTTGATAAATCGAGGAAAATTTTTTCATTATCACGGGAGCCGACCTGAAAACCGACCGTGCCCGCACTGCCGTCCAACAGGTTAATACCGTTAAAGTCGACGGACGTATTCAGCCGATCGATTTCTTTCAGGTTTAAATTAATTTCGGCCTGAATAGCATCCGCATCAACCAGGTTATTGGTTTCACTTAGCCCTTTAACGGTGAGTTCCCGAATGCGCTGTAGTCTGTTATTAATTTCACTCATTGCTCCTTCGGCAGTCTGCACCAACGACAAACCATCCCCGGCGTTACGCTGAGTCTGTTGCAGCGCATTCTGTTCGCTGGTCATCCGGTTAGCCACTGCCTGACCAGCCGCATTGTCCTTAGCGCTGTTGATACGGACGCCTGAAGAGAGATTGCGGATGGCCTGCGCCAGAGCAGACGTATTTTGTGAGGATTTCCCCTGGATCGTTAATGCAGTTAAATTGGTATTCAGGCTTAACATTCCCATGCACCCGTTCAGGTTTTTCTGAAGATGTTATCGGCCAAAATCTGGATTGGTTGATGATTTATTTAGAACTTAACCAAATTTAGTAGGGTGCTCTCTACGTCGTTCCGGATAAGTTGAGTTAGGATGTTGTCTGAAAAAGACAAGTAATCCTGTCACTTATGCTGTTAAAGGAAAGTACTA
The DNA here is from genome assembly GCF_002935105.1 of Leclercia sp. LSNIH3. Taxonomy (NCBI): domain Bacteria; kingdom Pseudomonadati; phylum Pseudomonadota; class Gammaproteobacteria; order Enterobacterales; family Enterobacteriaceae; genus Leclercia; species Leclercia sp. LSNIH3. The sequence continues at coordinate 3,828,179 of NZ_CP026387.1, read as the reverse complement.
TGTCAAAAGCGCTCCTTATCATCGACATGCAGAATTTCGTAGCAGAAAGAATCCAACAAGGCGTTGAATACTTCCCTCAGGCGAGCATTGAAAATATGACCGCCGTAATTGAGAAATTCAGAGCAGCAGGTAACCCGGTCATCCATGTTCGCCACCAGACGCCTGCTCAGGGTTCTCCTCTTCATCACAGCTCGCCGTCAAGCCAGCCCCTTGAATCCTTTAATGAACGCGCTGACGAACCGGTATTTATCAAACACACCTCCTCCGCATTCAGCTCAACGGGATTACTGGCTTATCTTCAGGAGGCAGGTATTTCAGAGGTGGTCGTTATCGGTGCCGTGGCAGGATTCTGTGTCAACTCAACCGTCAGAATGGGTGCCGATCTGGGGTTAAAGATGACGGTGCTAAAAGATTCGGTGATAAGTTTTGCCCTGGAAGACCATCAACTCAGCGCAAAGGCCATTCATGATGTTACCCTGGGGCTGCTTGCTGCCGGTTTCGCGCAGGTGAAAGACGCCACGGATTTACCGCTTTCCTGAGTACTGTGCCCTGGGCGTCCATCACCTGGCACGTCGCCAACGCTTCAGGGTATAATCTGTAAATCTTATGACAGACTTCAGAAACGACCATGACCAAACTCACACTACAAGAGCAGATGCTTAAAGCTGGCTTAGTCAGCAGCAAAAAAATGGCGAAAGTGCAGCGCACCGCCAAAAAATCCCGCGTACAGGCGCGTGAAGCACGCGAAGCCGTTGAAGTGAATAAACAGGCGCAAATTGAACGCGATAAAGAGTTAAGCGAGCAGCAGAAGCAAGCGACTCTTGCAAAAGAGTACAAGGCACAGATCAAGCAGTTAATTGAGATGAACCGGGTCGTGGTGGCAAGAGGCGATATCGGTTTTAACTTCACCGACAATAACCTCATCAAAAAAATCTATGTCGATAAAACCACGCAAGCGCAGCTGATCAATGGCCGTCTCGCCATTGCGCGTCTGGTTGCCGAAGCGGGCCGCGAAAGCGAATACGCCATTATCCCGGCGGTAGTGGCAAATAAGATCATGCAGCGTGATGCGAGCTATATCGTGTTGAGCAGCGAGCTGACTCAGGAAGCGAAGGACGAAGACGATCCTTATGCCGATTTTGTCGTGCCTGACGATCTGATGTGGTAATGCTTACAGACCACCTCCCCGGGAGGTGGTCTGTATCCCCGCTTAACGCTCGCGGAACGCCTCCGCTTTCGCGCGCAGGATCGGTTTCAGCAGATAGGCCATCACCGTTTTCTTGCCGGTAATGATATCCACCGAAGCCACCATCCCCGGAATAATCAACAGCGGCTTCTCATCCGTACCAAGGTGATTTTTGTCGGTACGCAGACGAATAATATAAAAACTCTTCCCGTCTTTGTCGGTCACCGTATCGGGGCTGATCTGCTCCAGCGTGCCCTTCAGCCCGCCATAAATGGTGTAGTCGTAGGCAGTAAATTTCACCGTCGCTTCCTGGCCCGGACGCAAAAATGCGATGTCCTGCGGCCGAATTTTGGCCTCCACCAGCAGTTTGTCGTCCAGCGGAACAATCTCCACCAGGTCATTACCCGGTTGGATCACGCCGCCAATGGTGTTGACCAGCAGCTGCTGCACGACGCCGCGAACCGGCGAGGTGACCAGCGTACGGTTCACCCGGTCGGTGATCGCTTTGCCGGAGGCCTCTATTTTACTGAGATCGGTTCGCGCCTCGTTAAGCTGCCCCAGCGCCTCGCTGCGGTAACGCCCCCGCGTTTCACTGACCTTGCTCTCAATCTCCTTGATGGCCGCTTCCGCCCGGGGAATGGCAAGGGTCACAGAGTCCAGTTGCCCCTGAGTTTCCACCACACCCCGACGCAGACGGAGCACTTCTACTTTTGAGATAGCCCCTTTTGCCACCAGAGGTTCAGACATGCTGACCTCCTGCTGCTGCAGCCCCAGGCTACGCCGGTACTGGCTGGCCTTGCCCTGGAAGTCGAGCAACTCCTGCTTCTTCTGTACCAGCTGTTCATTAAGCCCGGCCAGCTCGCTCTGGATACGCTTGTTCACGCTGGCGAACAGTTCCATCTCGCCATTGGCGATATCGGGTGCCTGCTGAACAATCTCCGGGGCCAGGGTCAGGGTTGAGGCATCGTTGAGTTGAGCGGTCAGCCGCTGGATGCGCGCCTGTAATGCCAGCCTGTCAGCTTGTGTCTCACCGGCGTTAGAACGAAACTGGGTATCATCCAGACGCAAAAGCGGCGCCCCGGCTTTTACTACCTCGCCTTCGTGAACAAAGACCTCAGCCACGATCCCGCCTTCAAGGTTCTGCACCTTCTGCAGGCGGGACGAAGGAATGGCCCGCCCTTCCCCGCGCGTCACCTCATCAATGCTGGCCAGCGAGGCCCAGAGGATCATGGCGATAAAGAAGGCAAAAATCGCCCACAGCGTGACGCGCACCACCCGCGGGGCATCATCCAGCAAGGCTTTGTTGACTTCATTGGTGGTGAACGGCGCGGGCTGTTTATCGCCCGACAGCCAGCTCATCAGGCGGCTAAGCGTATCAACGATTCGCATGAATTTGTCCCTTCTTCAGCGCACTCATCACGCTCTCTTTCGGGCCGTCGGCAATGATTTTGCCGTTATCGACAATGATCAGACGGTCCACCAGCGTCAGCAGCGACGCACGATGCGTGACCATTAGCAGCGTTTTGTTGCTGATGACCGGTATCAGCGCCTTTTTAATCAGATCTTCGCTGGTGTTATCCATCGAGCTGGTAGGTTCATCCATCAGCAGCACCGGGGGATCGAGCAGCAACGCGCGCGCCAGTGCCACCGCCTGCCGCTGGCCACCCGAGAGACTCATTCCCCGCTCGCCCACCTGCATGTTGTACCCGGACGGATGACGACGGGCGAATTCATGGACCCCGGTCAGGGTGGCGACCCGCAGCATGGTTTCGTCGTCAACATAGCTGGCACCGTAGACCAGATTCTCGCGCAGGGTGCCGCTGAACAGGTGGATATCCTGCGGGGCATAGCCGATGTTATGGCGCAGATCGTGCACATCGATCTGGCGGGCATCGATGCCGTCTATCAGCACATTGCCGCTGTCAGGCTGGTAAAACCCCACCAGCAGTTTCGCCAGTGAGCTTTTACCCGACCCGCTGCGGCCGATGATCCCCACCTTCTCGCCGGGCTGGATCGTCAGCGAGACATTGCTGAGGGAGGCGTACTGGTTGCCCGGGTAGACAAAGGTAACGTCGCGCAGCTCAATGGCCCCGGAGAGCGTCTCCCGCTTCAGCGGCACCTCGTTGTCCTGCACCTCCTGCTCCAGCCCCATCATTCGGTCGATGGTGCCTTTGGTCATCCGCGCGCGCTGATAGCGGGTGATCAGGCTGCACAGCTGGCCAATGGGCATCATGGCGCGGCGGTGCAGCAGGTAGCAGGCAATCAACCCGCCCATGCTCAGGTTGCCGCCAATAATGATGTAGACCCCGGCCACGATAATGGCCACGCCGCTGAACTGCTGCAGCCAGGCGGTAAAGTTCACCGCTACATAGGAAAGCGACTTCACCCGCAGCTCCAGCTTGCTGAGTTGCCCGGTCAGATGTTCCCACTGATACTGGCGCTCGCTCTGGGCGTTATTAATCTTGATGGCATCGAGGCCGGTCAGCGTCTCCACCAGCATCGCCTGACGTTCATTGGAAAGCTGGTAGGTTTTCTTAACCCGCGACATCAGCGGGCGCTGGATCAGCCAGTTCACCAGCAGCGCCAGGGGATAGGAGAGCAGCGGGATAAACACCAGCGGGCCACCGATGATGCCAATCACCAGCAGGATCAGCAGCGTAAATGGCAGGTCGATAAAGGCGGTCAGGGTCAGCGACGAAAGAAAGTCGCGGATCGACTGGAACTCCTGGAAGTTCTGCGCGAAGCTCCCCACCCGCTGCGGGCGTAGCTTCATCTTCATCCCCAGCAGCCGCTCGAACAGCGCCGAGGAGACCACCAGGTCGGTCTTTTTACCCGCCAGGTCAAGGCAAATGCCACGCAGGATCTTCAGGACAAAGTCGAACACATACGCAATGCTAGGCTTTGTACGAAAAGTATTGCCGCATGCAACGTAGGCTGCAGGCCAAGGTGACCATGGCTGCAAAGCTCTTGGCCAGCTTGTCATAGCGAGTGCCGATCCTGCGATTTTCTTTCAGCCAGCCAAACATCCGCTCAATGATGTTCCGTTGCCGGTATTTGGGCCGGTCAAACAGTCGGGGCAAGCCAGGTCGAGGTTTGCGCGGCATAGCGCGCAATGGGATTACCGGCTGCATTCGGTAACGGTCGCAGTACTGGCGCAGGTGCTCGGCATCGTATCCCTTGTCAGCCAGCAACCACCGGCTACGTTTACGCGGTCGTCCTGGCTTGCCAGCAATTCTTACAGCATCCAGCAGCGGCTGAGCGTGGGAGACATCACTGGCTTGTCCTGGTGAAAGCCTGAAATGCAATGGCACGCCATTGGCATCGCACACCATGTGAATCTTGGTGGTCAGACCGCCTCGACTGCGCCCCAAGGCATGGTCTAACGGTTCTTCAGGCCCCCCTTTTTCCCGGCGCCTGAAGAGGCTCGGGTTGCTCGTACTGCGGTGGAGTCGATCATCCAGGTGTCCAAGTCGATCAGTCCTTCCCGGTTCAGCCGAATATGCAGACGCTCCAGTACTCGCTCGAATGTGCCGTCGTCGCGCCAGTCACGAAAACGCTGATACACCGTTGACCAAGGCCCAAAGCGTTCAGGCAGGTCGCGCCAGGGAGCGCCCGAGCACAGGATCCACAGAATTCCGTGGAGAACCTGACGATCATTGTTGCGAGGACGGCCCATTTTCTGTTCTGGAGAAACCAAATCCTTGATCAGCTCCCATGACGCATCAGAAAGTTCGTAACGCCTTGCCATACGGGCCTCCAACCGGTCATGGCGGCAATTTTAGCCACAACGACTTTTCGTACAAAACCTAATGCCGATCGCCAGTACCCACAGGGTGGCAGTCGCCTGGTTGGGCACGACCCGGTCATAGACGTTCATCACAAACAGCGGGGCGGCAAGCGCCACCAGGTTAACGAGGAAGCTGGCGACAACCGCATCCACGTAGAGGAATTTCGACAGTTTGAGCGTGTCCTGGAACCAGGCCGTGGTGCGTGGCAGCGTGGCCGTCGGCTGGGCATCAAACTCATGTTCCGGGGAGATGAAAATCACCCGGCCGCTGTAGTTTTCCGCCAGCGTCTCGGGTGAGACGGTAATCTCACCGCCTTCAGTTTCACTGGGCATCAGACGTGCGCGCTGTTGGTGATCCCAGCCAATCAGCACCGCGGTCTGGTTGTTTTTCAGCAGCAGAACGGCGGGCAGAGACATCGCGGTAATGTTTTCCAGCGGACGTTGCACGACCCGCGCCTTTAGCCCTGCCCGTCCGGCGGCTCGCGGAAAGGTCTCAATCGTCAGCGTATGGGCCTCCAGCGGCAGGCCGGTGGTCAGGACGTTGCGGCTGGTGGCAATGTTATGCAATTTACAGACGATCATCAGCGCATCCAGCAGCGGATCGTCATGGCTTTGCCGCGGATCCTGTCTGCCCTGCGTCTGCGACGTGCTCTCGATGCGATCGGGGGAATCAATGTCAGGCGTCATTCTCTGCCTCAGTGTTCTGCAGACCGATGCCGCAGATAAAAAAGAGAGGGTTGTCCCGGTGTCAGCCGGAATAACCCCCGTCAGCCTTCAAAGGCCCTATTTTAACTCAGGTAGCTCTGCCTGGGTACGTTGCGCTTGATCGAGCGGCTGCGCTGCCGACGGTGCCTGAATGTTCAGGTTTTTGAGCAGCTCACCGGTACGGGCGCTGATGCGGTAGGTGGTAAACATATCGACAAACTGCAGTTCAACGTAGCGGCGCTGAGCGCTGAACACTTCGTTTTCGCTGTCCAGCATATCGAGCAGGGTACGGTCGCCCAGGCTGAACTGCTCCTGATAGGCGCTACGCACCTGCACGCTGCGATCGGCATACTCCTTCGCGATAGGCACCTGCTGCCCGGCATTTCTCAGGGCGTTCCAGGCCAGACGCAGATCTTCGTTCAGCTGGCGCTGGGCATTATTTTTCACATCCTGCGCCTCTTTCATTTTGTAGGCGTAAGAGGTGAGCGTTGCCTGGTCGCTGCCGCCGTTATAGAGGTTGTAGCGCATACGCAGCATCGCCTGCCACTCCTGGCTGTGCCCGCGGGTGCCATCAATGTTGTTATCCATGGTACGACCGACTTCAACATTCACATCCGGGTAAAAGCGCGATTTTGCCGCCTCGTACTGCTGACGGGTCGCTTCTACATCGGCATCGGCCTGTTTCAGCAGCGGGTTGTTTTCCAGCATCACAGCACGCGCGGCGTCCAGCGAGGCGGGAACGGCGAGTTTAGTGGGCATCACCAGGGTATCAGGCTCTTTGCCGGTGATGCTCTGGTAGTTGGCGCGGGAGTCTTCGAGGTTGGTTTGCTCGGTCAGCAGGTTGTTGCGCGCCTGTGCCAGACGGGCTTGTGCCTGCTCAAAGTCTGCCTGACGGCCAACGCCTTGCTCGGTACGCAGGCGGATCTGATCGAACACCCGTTCGTGATTCTTCAGGTTATCTTCTGCCAGTGCCACCATCTTCTGGCGCATCAGCACGTCGAGATAGCTCTGGATAGCCTGCAGCGCGGTGGATTCGCTGGTATTCAGCACCGTCCAGGCACGTGAGTTGACCGTCGCTTTCTGGCGGCCCACTTCGCTGGTCGTGGCAAAACCGTTGAAGACGTTCTGGCGCAGGTTGATGGCAGATTCGCTGCGGTGCAAATCACGCAGATGATCGCCTGCCGCGCGGGTGCTGGCGTTATCGGTTTGCTCCCAACCGGTACCGGCGGTGAGATCCAGCGTTGGCAGATAGCCACCTTTGGCAGCGCGAAGATCCTGATCTGCAGAATAGCGGCTATTCACCGACGCGTTAACTTCCGGGTGCCAGAGCAGGCTGTCTTTTACGGCCTGCTCAAGCGTAGTGGCCTGGCCCTGCGTTGCGCTCAACACCAGCGCCGCACCCATCACAATCTGACTGTACTTTTTCATTTTGTTGCTTTTCCTTCACATCCCTTGATTATTGGTCAATACCCACCAGAGAAAATCCCATTAGACCGAGGGAAAAATGCATCCTGCGCGTTAATGTTCGGACGGAATCCTTCGTCTGAGGTCAATTCAAATCATCTTTGTTGCCGCGCAGAGTCAACTGCACTCTGCGCGGCGGCCGATCAGGCATGCTCTTCCGGTTTTGCGATCAGATTATCCAGCATCGCGTCATTACCGGCGTCGTAGCCGTCCGTTCCGGCGATCTCGCCGCCTTCAGCAGGCACATGCTCAATCTCCGCCTGGTCGTCGGCCGCACCACTCTGCGGACCCGCCTGAATCAGGGTGCTGAGATCGTTATGCCCTTCATCATGGATGAGATCGCTAAAGTTCAGCTGCTCGTCCTGCCCCGGGCTGGCGCTCTGCAGTGTGGTAAAGGCTTCACTCTGATCATCGCCCGGCAACGCATGATCGGCCGATGCCGTCGGCGTCTCGTTATGCTCTGCAGTGGTGCTGAGCAGCAGATTGTCATCGTCAATTAACGAAGCGGCGTGATTGTCAGCCTCCAGGCTGCTGGTATGGGTCTGCTTATCGCTCTCCTCGGCGTCATGATCGGCATGGCTATCCTCAACGCTGTGGCTGGCCATCAGCGAGTGCTCGTCGTCCACAGCATCATCAGCATGCTCTTCCCCACCGTGGCTTTCGCTCACGAAGGTCCCCCCCTCTTTGCCATCAACGGTAAAGTCGGTTTCGTGCTGATCGTCTGCGGTAGAACCGACTTCCAGCGTGATCTCACCGAAATCGCTCTTACCGTCCGGGAGTTCAACGCTGACCTGGCCGATAAAGTGCGAGGTGTCATTATCAAAGGTCAGGTGATAGACCTTATTCTCCGCGTCGTAACTGACGCTGGTGTAGTTACCCGTAAAGGTCGCATTCTCAGGAATGCCCCCCAGAGAGAGGCTGGTCAGGTGGTCACTGTTATCTGAGCTTTCGAGATTTATGTCGAGGTTCAGTGTGGCCGTGGTAGTGACCGTGGTATCGCCGCCGTGGCTGGAGGATGGGCCGTCACCAAAAATAACGCCCTCGATGCCGTTGGCATTCTGGAACGGCGATTTCCCGGTCTCGTTATCGACCACATGCAGGTTATCTATGTCGTTGTTTTTGTTGTTCTGCGGATGATCGACACCGGTGACGGTATAGTCAGCCTCATTACCCTGAACAAAGATATAGTCCTTACCTTGATCGCTATGCGGTAAGCCCTGGTTGCCGGTGATGCCGTTGATCGGCCGGAATTCATAGCGATCCTGCGGCCAGTCGCCCTGCTGGTAGTAGCCACCCGTATGGTCACCTACTACAAAGATATCGGTATGGGTCTTGCCGTCGTTATTGGCGTTGGCGTTACCCTGGCTGTTGTAGTAGTGGATCTGATCCGGGCTGTCGGCCTTCGGCACGAAGTCGCCCTGAATCTTACCGTCCGGGCTATCCGGGGTCAGCCAGACGTGCACGTTACTGCCGATCGCTACAATCACGCCATTCTGGATATCGTAACCGTTCGGATCGCCGCTGCCGCCGTTAATGTGGATGATCTTGTCATCTGACGTCTCTGTCGTCTTATCACCAGGGGTGACGGTGACGGTGAGTTTGACGTCGGCATCGGCATCGGCGTCGGCATCTGCATCTGAATCGGCGTCAGCGTCGGCGTCTGAATCGGAGTCGGCATCTGCATCAGAATCGGAGTCGGCGTCCGCATCGGCATCCGCGTCGGAATCGGCATCCGCGTCGGAATCGGCATCAGAATCGGAATCGGCATCAGAATCCGAGTCTGCATCGGCATCTGAATCAGCATCAGCGTCGGAGTCCGCATCAGCGTCCGCATCCGCGTCGGCGTCAGAATCGGCATCCGCATCAGCGTCTGCATCGGCGTCAGAGTCGGCATCTGCATCTGCATCTGCATCTGCATCTGCGTCAGCGTCAGCGTCAGCGTCGGCATCCGAATCCGCATCGGCATCGGCATCTGCATCTGCATCTGCATCAGAATCGGCATCTGCATCTGCATCTGCATCTGCATCAGAATCGGCATCTGCATCAGAATCGGCGTCTGCGTCGGCATCCGCGTCGGCGTCTGCATCAGAATCGGAATCGGCATCTGCGTCAGCGTCGGCATCAGCGTCAGAATCGGAATCGGCGTCCGCATCCGCATCCGCATCAGAATCGGAGTCCGCATCGGCATCGGCATCGGCATCAGAATCGGCGTCCGCATCCGCATCGGCATCTGAATCAGCATCTGCATCGGCGTCAGAATCGGCGTCTGCGTCGGCATCCGCGTCGGCGTCTGCATCAGCGTCGGCGTCCGCATCCGCGTCAGAGTCAGAATCGGAGTCGGCATCTGCATCAGAATCCGCATCTGCATCTGCATCGGCGTCAGAATCGGAGTCGGCATCGGCATCAGAATCGGCGTCCGCATCCGCATCCGCATCCGCATCGGCATCGGCATCGGCATCGGCATCGGCATCTGAATCAGCATCTGCGTCCGCATCAGCGTCGGCGTCAGAATCGGCATCAGCGTCTGCATCAGAGTCCGCATCGGCATCGGCGTCGGCATCGGCATCGGCATCGGCATCGGCATCGGAATCGGCATCGGAATCGGCATCAGCATCCGCATCCGCATCGGCGTCTGCATCAGCATCGGCATCAGCATCGGCATCCGCGTCAGCATCCGCGTCGGAATCCGCATCCGCATCGGCATCCGCATCGGCGTCAGCGTCCGCATCCGCGTCTGCATCGGCGTCGGCGTCAGCGTCTGTATCCGCATCGGCATCGGCATCAGCATCAGAATCGGCGTCAGCGTCTGCATCTGAATCAGCATCAGCGTCGGCGTCAGAATCGGCATCTGCATCAGCATCGGCATCTGCATCAGCATCAGCATCAGCATCGGCATCAGCATCAGCATCAGCATCAGCATCGGCATCGGCATCAGCATCCGCGTCGGAATCGGAATCGGCATCCGCATCGGCGTCAGAATCGGAGTCCGCATCGGCATCAGCGTCGGCGTCCGCATCAGCGTCGGCGTCCGCATCCGCATCAGAATCGGAGTCCGCATCGGCGTCTGCATCAGAATCTGCATCTGCGTCGGCATCCGCATCCGCATCTGCGTCGGCATCCGCATCAGAATCGGAGTCCGCATCGGCGTCTGCATCAGAATCCGCATCCGCGTCAGCGTCGGAATCTGCATCGGCGTCTGCATCAGAATCTGCATCTGCATCAGCATCCGCGTCGGCGTCAGAATCGGCATCTGCATCCGCATCCGCATCTGCATCTGCATCCGCATCTGCATCTGCATCAGAATCGGAGTCCGCATCGGCGTCCGCATCGGCATCGGCATCGGCATCGGCATCGGCATCAGCGTCTGCATCCGAGTCCGCATCCGCGTCAGCGTCGGAATCCGCATCAGCGTCAGAATCGGCATCGGCATCGGCATCGGCATCAGCGTCTGCATCCGCATCCGCATCCGCATCGGCATCCGCGTCAGCGTCAGAATCGGAGTCGGCATCGGCATCCGCGTCGGCATCCGCGTCAGCGTCGGAATCCGCATCAGCGTCAGAATCGGCATCCGCATCGGCGTCAGCGTCCGCATCAGCGTCTGCATCGGCGTCCGCATCTGCGTCGGCATCAGAATCGGCATCAGCGTCAGCGTCAGCGTCAGAATCGGAATCGGCGTCCGCATCCGCATCAGAATCGGAGTCCGCATCGGCATCTGAATCAGCATCGGCGTCTGCATCAGCATCCGCGTCGGCGTCGGAATCTGCATCCGCGTCAGAGTCAGAATCGGAGTCGGCATCAGAATCTGCATCAGAATCTGCATCTGCATCTGCATCCGCATCCGCATCGGCATCCGCATCTGCATCTGCATCAGCATCAGCGTCTGCATCCGCATCAGCGTCGGCGTCAGAATCGGAGTCCGCATCGGCGTCGGCATCCGCATCAGCGTCAGAATCGGAGTCGGCATCCGCATCAGCGTCAGCGTCAGAATCCGCATCCGCATCAGCGTCTGCATCGGCGTCTGCATCAGCGTCTGCATCCGCATCAGCGTCAGAATCGGCGTCTGCGTCGGCATCTGCATCCGCATCAGAATCGGCATCCGCATCGGCGTCAGCGTCCGCATCAGCGTCTGCATCTGCATCCGCATCGGCATCAGCGTCTGCATCGGCGTCCGCATCTGCGTCGGCATCAGAATCGGCATCAGCGTCTGCATCTGCATCTGCATCTGCATCTGCATCTGCATCTGCATCTGCATCTGCATCCGCGTCGGCATCTGCGTCGGCATCGGCGTCCGCATCAGAATCGGCATCGGCGTCTGAATCGGCGTCCGCATCCGCATCGGCGTCAGAATCGGCATCTGCATCGGCGTCAGAATCGGCGTCGGCATCCGCATCTGCATCTGCATCTGCATCCGCATCAGCGTCGGCGTCCGCATCCGCGTCGGCATCGGCATCTGCGTCGGCGTCAGAATCGGCGTCTGCGTCGGCATCTGCATCCGCGTCGGCGTCAGAATCGGCATCGGCATCGGCATCAGCGTCCGCATCAGCATCAGCATCCGCATCCGCATCGGCGTCTGCATCAGCATCGGCATCTGCATCTGCGTCAGCGTCAGCGTCGGCATCCGCATCGGCATCGGCATCCGCGTCCGCATCAGCGTCTGCATCGGCGTCCGCATCTGCGTCGGCATCAGAGTCTGCATCAGCATCAGCATCCGCGTCGGCATCAGCATCTGAATCAGCATCAGCGTCGGCGTCGGCGTCAGAATCGGCATCTGCATCGGCATCGGCATCAGCATCAGCATCGGCATCAGCATCCGCGTCGGAATCGGAATCGGCATCCGCATCGGCGTCAGAATCGGAGTCCGCATCGGCATCAGCGTCGGCGTCCGCATCTGCATCAGCATCCGCGTCGGCGTCAGAATCGGCATCGGCGTCGGCGTCGGCGTCAGAATCGGCATCTGCATCTGCATCTGCATCTGCATCGGCGTCTGCGTCGGCATCCGCGTCGGCGTCTGCATCAGAATCGGAATCGGCATCTGCGTCAGCGTCGGCATCAGCGTCAGAATCGGAATCGGCGTCCGCATCCGCATCAGAATCGGAGTCCGCATCGGCATCTGAATCAGCATCGGCGTCTGCATCAGCATCCGCGTCGGCGTCGGAATCTGCATCCGCGTCAGAGTCAGAATCGGAGTCGGCATCAGAATCTGCATCAGAATCTGCATCTGCATCTGCATCCGCATCCGCATCGGCATCCGCATCCGCATCTGCATCTGCATCCGCATCCGCATCGGCGTCGGCGTCGGCGTCTGCATCAGAATCGGAATCTGCGTCAGCGTCGGCATCAGCGTCAGAATCGGAATCGGCGTCCGCATCCGCATCAGAATCGGAGTCCGCATCGGCATCTGAATCAGCATCGGCGTCTGCATCAGCATCCGCGTCGGCGTCAGAATCGGCATCGGCGTCGGCATCAGAATCCGAGTCCGAGTCCGCATCCGCGTCAGCGTCGGAATCTGCATCCGCGTCAGAGTCAGAATCGGAGTCGGCATCAGAATCTGCATCAGAATCTGCATCTGCATCTGCATCTGCATCTGCATCCGCATCCGCATCTGCATCCGCATCCGCATCTGCATCCGCATCCGCATCTGCATCCGCATCGGCATCCGCATCCGCATCTGCATCTGCATCGGCGTCAGAATCGGCGTCGGCATCCGCATCTGCATCCGCATCTGCATCCGCATCCGCATCTGCATCCGCATCTGCATCGGCGTCAGAATCGGCGTCGGCATCCGCATCTGCATCCGCATCCGCATCCGCATCTGCATCCGCATCCGCATCGGCGTCTGCATCCGCATCGGCGTCAGCGTCCGCATCAGCGTCTGCATCGGCGTCGGCGTCGGCGTCGGCATCAGAATCGGCATCAGCGTCTGCATCGGCATCTGCATCTGCATCCGCGTCGGCATCGGCATCGGCGTCCGCATCAGAATCGGAGTCGGCATCAGCGTCGGCGTCTGCGTAGGCATCCGCGTCGGCATCCGCGTCGGCGTCAGCGTCAGCGTCCGCATCCGCGTCAGAATCGGAGTCGGCATCTGCATCAGAATCCGCATCTGCATCTGCATCGGCGTCAGAATCGGCGTCGGCATCAGAATCGGAATCGGAATCGGCATCTGCGTCAGCATCAGCATCAGCATCAGCATCAGCATCCGCATCAGCATCCGCATCCGCATCCGCATCCGCATCCGCGTCAGAATCGTCAGTATCAAGCAGCGTTATTTCTTCCGGGCGCTCATCGTCGGGGAAATCAAGGCCGATTGTCGGGTAACCGGCATTAGGGTCAACAACCTCAGCGGTTAAATCGAGCACGACGTGGGTATGCGATCCGCCGCCGCTGCCGCCTGGCTCACCGCCAGAGTTGCCAGGCTGAGGGCCTGCGGCTGGCGCCTCCAGGGTTTGCGTCGGGTCCTGCCCGTCGGCAATGGCCTGCTGAATAGCCGCGATGTCCTGCTGCTGGGCCGCCGTGGCGTCTGTAGCCACGTGCCCTGAGCTGTCCCAGTGGCTGTCCCGTCCCAGATCAACCTGTTTGCCGTCCGCCAGCGATAAGGAAATCGCGCCGGTCGGCCCGGTCTGAACTTGTTCTCCGTCGAGGATCCTGTCGCCTTCCGTCAGCAAACGCTTGCTGCCGTCAGGACTGACTGCGAATACCTGCCCTATTACTGCTTTGACGATCCCGGATACGCCGCTCATATATTGTTTCCCTCAATCCTGTTCACGCCCAATTCATCCATTGCTCAGGCTTAGAATGCTAAAAGAGAATTAAATCTGTATTAGTAATTTGCTGTGCAACACCGACAAGGATACACCCCTTAGCAACAATTTTATTGATGTAGGCCCGTGTCAGGTCTCTATATTAATTGATGGCATGTATCATTTGGAATCTAAATAACATGCACTACCAATAAAAAGAGTAAAACCATTAACTTCAGATTAATGTTGATTAATCCCGCCGTATAACGAAAGCGACTCAAATAAGCCCTTCATCATCATCTGCGATTAATCCTTCCAGCCCACTCAGCGAGCGGCGCGCCTGCGCACGACTGGTGAGTTTCGCCTGCGCGGCTGGCGGCAGGTCGGTAATGGTTATGACACCTTTGCTCATCAGCACCTCGATAAGGTCCTCCAGCACACGCACCATCTCAAGGTCGCTCTGCCGCAGTTGATACAGCGTGGCTTCGCGGATCTCTCGCTGGCGCATCCACTCGTCAATCTCGGGTGTGCACAGGTCATGCTGTTCCGTCATTGTGGAAAAAGGTGTCAGCTCCACCCGAATAATTCGTTTTTCCGTATCGCGTTCTACGTAATACATTTCCAGCCTCCATTCAGACTGTGAGGTTAATTTCCACCCAGCGTACTGGCGTCAGCGAAATAGCGCCCCATCGCGCCATGCAGACCAATTTTTTCCAGAATGGCCAGTTCACCCGCTGTTTCCACACGTTCGGCAATAAGCGGCAGATTAATCTGGCGGGTCGCCCAGTAAATAGCCTCAATAAACAGTTTTTTATCGTCCTCGCTGTCTATATCGCGAATATAACTGCCATCAACTTTAATCCAGGCCAGTCCCCACTGCGGTAAATTGCCGATAAGGTGGAAACGACCACCAAAATGCTGGATCCCCAGACGACAACCCAACGCCTTCAGACGACTGACCAGCACGTTTACGCGCTCGACGTCGGGAAGCTCATTTTCATCCAGTTCCAGGGTCAGCCAGGCAGCGAGCTGCGGTACGCCTTTCAGCGGTTGCAGCAGGGCGTTCAGGCTCTGGTCGTCCGCCACGCTGGCACCGCTGATACTCAGCGCCAGCGGGCGCGGCGATTTTGCCAGCTCTTGCAGGGTCTGCTGAAGCATCACGATATCCATGCGACGGCTGAGATCGAGACGGTGGATCCACGGCATAAAGCGTCCCGCTGGCACCAGTTCCCCGTCCTCGGTTCTGATGCGGGCCAGGATCTTATGATGCTGTACCCCCTGCGCGTTATTACAGGCATACACCGGCTGGGAAAAAAGCTCGAATGCGCCGTGGGTCAGCACTGCGTCGAGCCGGGTGTACCAGCTGTGATGATCCTCTTCGCGCTCCGTCGCCGAGGTGGTATCAGGGCTGGCAAAGAAGCGCATCTCCGTTTCCGCTCTCGCCAGCGCCTGGTCTGCCTGCGCCAGCACCGCCTGCGGCGTATCGCCAATATTAAAAGGAACCAGCGCGAAGTGGGCTACCGGCGAAACGTCGCTCATGCCCATCTCAGACAGCGCCTTGAGCTGCGTGCTGAGGGTATTGCTCAGGTTATCGAGATCCTGCCCGAGGATCTGCGGGGCGATAATGGCGAACTCCCCGCCGCGCACGCGGGCAACAAAGCCTTCGTTGTGAAAATAGTTGCGCTGCAGGCCGGTGAGAATATTCGCCACCGCCACCAGCAGCTGATCGGATTTCGCTCCGCCCAATCGCTGGTTGAGGCCCATCAAATCCTGAACCCGCAGCAGCAGGATGTGCCCGGCGGCGTTCTCTTCATCGCTCAGGCGTGACTGTAGCTGAATATCAAACGCGCGGCGGTTGCTCAGGCCGGTCAGGCTGTCGTGATAGGCCTCCTGGCGCAAGGACTCCGTGCGCCGGGCCTGCTCGCTGAACAGCGCCTTAAGCTGGGTCACCATCATGTTGGTCGCCTCTACCACCCGGCGTAACTCCGGGGTCTTCGGCAGGGCCGATACGTTGAGAAACTCGCGGCGGCAGATCGCCATCGCCTGGCCGACAATATAGTTAAGCGGGCGCAGCGTACGCCGTAACAGCAGGGTGGCGGCAAGCACAAACAGCAGGCTACAGCCGATCAGCCATAAAAAGCTGGCGACGATACTGTTCCACAGGCGGGCCAGGGCAAACATCGGATGGCTGACCACTTCAACCCGGGCGACCTGCGTCCAGCCGCGCATCACAATGGCGTCGCCTTCGCCGGGGCTGAGGTGCACCAGCCGCACGAACCACTGCGGTACGTGACTACTCTGGGGCACATCGCTGCGCTCGATGATCGGTTTATTGGTCTTAATATCGACCACACGGATGCGATAGAAATAGCCGCTGTCGAAGATGGAGTTCACCATCAGTTCGGTCATGGTCGGGTCATCGATATGCGTGGTCAGCGACACCCCCAACGCCGTCGCGGCATCCTGCGCGTGGGCGCTAAGCTGGTTGCGGTACTGCTCCCGCGAGCTTTCCAGGGTCACCACAAAGTTGCCGCAGAAAATGACAAACGTAAATAAACAGATGCCGATCAGTAGCTGTTTATAAAGAGACATGGCCCTATCCTATTCATTAATTACAAATCCTTCTGCACGCATTCGGGTGAGAAGATCCTGCCAGCGGGAGAGCCGTTTGCTGTCGCCCACGCGTTTGTTGCCGCCGGACTGCGGTAGCCATAACCCTTCGCCGTTGAAGGCGTATACGGGAAGCAGATCGGTACGCTGCGTTGCCGGCAAAATGGCGGTTTTAAGATTG
Organism: Leclercia sp. LSNIH3; assembly: GCF_002935105.1. Taxonomy (NCBI): domain Bacteria; kingdom Pseudomonadati; phylum Pseudomonadota; class Gammaproteobacteria; order Enterobacterales; family Enterobacteriaceae; genus Leclercia; species Leclercia sp. LSNIH3. The sequence continues at coordinate 3,811,509 of NZ_CP026387.1, read as the reverse complement.
TCCAGAACCAGGGGGATCGCCGTGGGGGTGGGATACCATGTCACCACCATGTGCGCCTGGTTCAGTTCGAGTGCTTTTACATAGGTAATACGTAACTGGTTCGCGGGAACGCCCATTTCGCGCAGAGTGAAATATTTCGCCAGTGCAAAATCCTCGCAGTCCCCTGCCCCTTTACGCAGAAATTCAATCGGCGTTGCCCAGTAGTCCTGCTGTTTCCAGACGACGATATCATCCCGGAAGGCCATCCTGGCGTTAAAAAACTGGTTAACCTGCTTCAACTTGTCCTGGATCGTGCCCTGCGACGGTTGGTTAAGCAAGGCCGCCCACTCATCTATTCGCTGTCGGGCAGCCGGGGTCGCCGGGCCATACAGCCGTTCGGTGCGGGTGCTGATGGCACTGAAATCCCACCCGGCACCCAGTCCGGGCGAAATAGCCAGCAATATCACCAGCCAGAGCGACAGCCAACGTCGACAACTCACTGAGAGGCGGGAACGAGGAGGTCGCATGGAGACGGCTCAATGCTCGCCTGTCAGGGCGCGCCAGTGTTGGCGGTACGCGACATAGCCAGAAAGGTAGTGTTCAACATCGTCGATCCGCACGCGGTAGCTATGGTGACGTATAAAAAAGCTGCCGACGATCCGCGCCGGGTTTTTAAAGAACATCGCCAGCTCAGGCCAGAAAAAGCCATTAGCCAGATAGCGGGCGCGGGTCTCCAGCGCCTGGTTGAATACTGCCATGTCGAAGCCCGCCAGCAGATGCTTATGCGGTGAGCTTTCAAGCCGCGCGATCATCCGCGATGCCGCCATCATCAGCTCCAGCAGCGTGGGATAGGTCGTCACCCGGTTCTGCACAAAGTCGAGGTGGTCGCGCACGTTATCCAGCCCAAACTGGTAATAGCGCTCCAGTGGCCGGTACAGCGTCAACTCGTTCACGCAGTAGCTGAGCCAGTGATCGTGGGCCTGCCAGTGCTTCTGTTCGATAAAGTGATCCATCGCCCGTTCGACCATTTCCAGCCAGCGCGGTGCCTTCGTCAGCCCGTAGAGGCGCATCAGCGCGAAAGCCGCTTCGCCGTCATAATAGATAATGCGATGTGCCGCCTTTAGCGACAGATCCCCGGCGTTAAGCACATGCACAAACCCGCCCGTTTGGGGATCCTGCATAAAGCCGATCCCGTTCGCCAGCCGCGCCATCTGCGCCAGGTAGCCATTATCCCCGGTCAGCTCGCTGTATTTCGCCATCGCCAGGATGCACACCGCGTTGCCGCCGAGCTTAATCTCATCCCCGGTATCCACCAGGAAATCGGCTTCGCTGCCATCCGGCAGCGTACAGGTGCGAATAAAATGGGCACAGAGATCGGCCAGCGCCCGCTCGATTGCCGCAAGATGTTCCGGCTGCTGCGTGACTTCCCAGCCTTCGAGCAGGGCATAGGTTGAGCTGGCGTGGCGCAGCGCGTTATAGGTCGGAATGGCGCGATCAAAGCAAGGGAACCAGCCGTACTGGTAGCGCCCGGAAGGGGTGATCTGGCGCGCCAGATAGTCGGTGGCCGAGGCGATCATCGGCTCCAACGCCGTTGCCTGCCAGTCGGGAAGCTGACGATAGCCGCTGTTACGTCCTGTCGATTCGAGGGGCATCAACTGCTCGCCGTCGCAAAACAGCGCCCGGGTGGTAAAGCGCCACAGTGTCTGGTCAGGCTGTTCGGGCCAGCTCAGCACCGCGCCGAAACGACGACGAGAGAAATGGGCCAGATTATTGGCATTTGCCGTGGCGACGCCATGGTCCCCGTGGTAGAGCAGCGCATTGGCGGCGATTTCCTGCTCCAGCATGGCGTAGCAAAACGCCGGATCAAGGCTCAGGCCATAGCGAAAATAGTTACGTTTGGTTTTGGCTAATCGGGCTTCCAGGGTGTCCCAGCGTAGCGCCTCTACCTTATCGACAAGGTCAACCCGCAGCCAGCAGACGTCAGTGCCGCTCTGTTGTTGCCACTGCTGTAACGCCTGCACGCCCTGCTGCCAGGCCTGCTCAAAGGTGTCGCCGCGACCCAGCACAATGTGGGCACGTTGCTGACCGTTGGAGGCGCTAAAAAAGATTGCCCAGCTGGGGCAAATCGGCGGTTTAGGCGCAACGTCCAGCAACTCCATCGCCGGGCGGATTTGCGCTAAAAAGTGGCTGAGCGGCATTTTAACTCCTGATAACGCCAAAGGAACCCTGTCAGAAAAATCCTAACCGATGATAACATTATGTGTGATGCGTTGTGTATTCTGTATGTCTATTGTTTCCTCCGGGGGCGGTGTGTTGAGTCGAGGGTGTGCGTTAGGTTTCCTGCTGCTGATAAGCGTATTCGCTCAGGCTGAGACGCCACTGCTGTGGAACCAACCGGCCAGCCGGGAACAGTGCCCGACCAGCAACGACGCCGCCTGGGTGCAGTACCCTAAGGGCGAGGCCTGCATGCGTTATTTCAGCGCTGGCACGCTGCGTGACGCCCCGCTGGCGCTGGTGGTACTGAAAGGCGACCGGGTTTCACAGATTAAGCGATCCCCCGACATCATCCCCGGTAATACCGCCGAGGCACAGCGCCGTCAGGCCCGGGCCATGCTGCGCCAGACCGGATTGCCGACGATTATCATTGCCCGACCCGGCACCTACGGCTCCAGCGGCGATCACTACCGCCGCCGTCAGGCGGAAGAGTTTCAGGCGATTGCCGCCGCCCTCGACGCCATCAAAGCCCGCTACGGCATTCAGCGTTTTATCCTCAGCGGGCACAGCGGCGGCGCTACCGCCGCTTCAGCACTGCTGACCTTCGGTCGCCGCGATATCGACTGCGCGGTCCTGACCTCCGGCGCCTGGGGCCTGCTGGAGCGGGCGCAGCGTCTGCGCCAGGAGCACAATGAGCCTCTCGCCCCCACGCTGGACGGCACCGGACTCCCTGCCCCCTGGGATCCGCTCGATCATATTAACGGGATCGCCGCCGATCCCCAGCGGCTGATCCTGGTGGTCGGCAACCCGCAGGATCGCAACACGCCGTTCGATCTGCAGGCGCGCTTTGCCGCTGCGCTGCGCGAGCATGGCCACCGGGTCACCCTGCTCGAACGTCCCGCCGCCTCGCCGGAGTACCACGATCTGCTGGGCAATGCCGCTATCAACGCCATAAAACGTTGCCCACAGCGCGGGCACATCCCACACAGGTAAGGATACGATCATGAGCCAGACATCACCCCGCCAACGCCGTGTTAACGCACCGGGATGGACGGCCACCGATCTCGATAAACTGCCCGGCGGCGTCTGGCACAATCGCCCGGATGATGACTGGCGAGCTGAAGACGTCGCCATTTATCATGCTAAGTCGCAACCCACCCGTCCCTGCCTGTTCATTGCCATGGATACCGACACCTGGCTGCGAGGTTCCGGCAATACCGGCATTTATGCGGGCTGGGACGATACCCATCTGTCACTTTCGCGTCACGCCTCGCGCTACTGCGGGGCGATCGTCCAGCGGCGGCTTGAGAATATGCCCCCCGACTTCCCCCAACTGGTCATCGGCAACAGCTATCAGGCACTGCAATGGCTGGCCGAAGAGGCGCGGCGACAGCTGGACGGTAAGCTGGTAGCGATCACCGGTACGGTAGGGAAAACCACAACCAAAGCGATGCTGAGCAGCATTCTTACTCCCGGCATGTCGGTGGTGTCGAGCCGCGAGAGCAATAATACGCGCACGGGGGCATGCCTCACGCTGGCTCGCGCCATCAGCAACCCGCAGGCAGTGGTAATGGAAGTGGCGATCTCGGCCCTGTGGATGCGCAACGGCGGGATCGGACCCCAGATCAAGCCGCATATCGTTATCGTGACTGAAATCGGCATGACTCAGGTAGGCAAGAATGTAACCACCCTTGAGGACGTGGCACGGTTTAAATCCCGCATCAGCCACGGTTTGATTCCGGGCGGCTACGCCATCTTAAACCGCGATATGGCCGGGTATGACATTGTGGCGCAGGGCGTTACCCGCGACGGCGCCCGCATCATCAGCTACGGTTTCCACCCCGCGGCAGACGTACGTATCACGGCGTTTACCCCGGAGGCACACGGAAGCCACATCACCCTCGCCTTGCGCAACCAGACCCTGAGTTACCGGCCAGCGGTGCCCGGTAAGGGCGGCGCGCTCAACTCGGTGGCGGCGCTGATTGCCGCCGATCTGCTGGGCGTCAGCGTGGCGCAGAGTATCAACCGCCTCGAAACCTGGCGTGGCGACGGACAGCATATGGGCATTACCGCTCTGCCGCTGCCGGACGGCGGAGCCGTCACCCTGATTGATGACAGCTACAACGCTGAATACCTGTCGATGCTCAACGCCTTTGAGGTTACGGCGCAGCGCCCCCGAAGCTGCGGGGGCCGGGTGATTGCTCTGCTGGGGCGGATCGTCAATCTCGGGGACCAGGCCGGGGCGATCCACCGCGCGCTGGCAAAACCCCTGCTGGCGGCAGGCTGCCAGCAGGCATTTTTACACGGCGAGGAGATGACGGCTCTGCACGATGCCCTGCCAGCGCCTGTTCGCGGCGGTCACTTTCTCACTGCCGAGGCCCTGGTCGAGGCCGCAGCGCCGAGGTTACGCGACGGCGATATCGTGCTGGTCAAAGGCAGCAGGCGTAATTCCGACTTTAACCGGGTCGTCGGCCTGCTGAAGACCCGCCTCGCAGCGCCGCCTGCGCTCGGGAAAGGGCAAACCGCACGTCTGCTGATCAATCTTTCTACCGGTGAACAGCGGATTTCTGAGCTGAGCGACAGCACCTTTGCGTCGGGCTACCTCAGCCAGTTGTTGCTGACCGCCTGCGTCGCGGAGCGTCTGCTGGCGAAACAAATCACCCTCGAGACCCCGGTCAGCGTTCGCGATATAGCTGCCGCCATCCTGCATGACAACCCCGCGCTTGGCCTGCCCCGGGGTAGCAGCGTACCCGTAAAATCGCTGGTACAGGGGATGCTGATCCATAACGCCTGCGATGCGGCCATCCACCTTGCTGAGTTGCTGGCGGGCAGCAGCGCAGCGGCGCTGAAACAGCTCCGGGCGCTGAGCGCCAGGCTTGGCATGCGCCACACCCATATCAATAACGTCTCCGGTCGTCCCCGCCCCGGACAGCGCACGACGCTGGCGGATGTCGCCAGGCTGGTGCGCCATTTCCACCAGGGCTACCCGCACCTGTTACCCTGGCTGGCTGAGCCTGAGGCGGCGATTGGCGAGCGGGTGTACCGAAAAAGCAGCAACCTGCACAGTGACGGCAGCGCGTGGGGGCAATTCGGTGCGGGCCGCTGGGGCGTTGCGTTGCAGTGGATTGCAGGCGAGCTATGGCTGGCCTGCGCCGCCGGGGCGGATGACGCCTTCCATCTCGACTATCTGCTGGATGAACTTCTTGCCAGCGCCGGGGACAGTCAGCCAGCTCTCGCCCCGGCGCCGGTGGAACGTCATCACCCCCAGCCTGCCGCCACCCTCACCCTGCTGGGAGATACCTATTTTGGCGAGTGGTACACCCGCAGACGCCAGGCGCGGGGAATTGACGATGCCCTGCAGCGCCACGGCTACGACCACAGCTTCGCGGCTATCGCCCCGCTACTGCGCGGTAGCGACTTTACCCTCGCCAACTTTGAAGCTGCCCTGACCACCGACCTGAGCGCCAGCCTGGAAGGCCGAAAACCGTTCTGTCTGACCGGGGATCCGGCCGCCTCGGTTGCCGCGCTGCGTAAACAGGGCGTCGACGCGGTGGCGCTGGGCAACAATCACGCCATGGATGCCGGACTACCGGGTCTGCACAGCACCCTGGCGGCGTTTAATGAAGGCGGGATCGCCTGCATCGGGGCGGGACTGGATGCCCGGCAGGCACATGCTCCGCTGGTGCTGACGGTGGGCGGCAGGCAGTACAAGATTTACAGCGCCTACTGGTATCGACGCTATATGGAGCATGAGTGTGCCTTCTACGCCCGCCCACGCCGCGCCGGTGTCGCCTGTCTGAGCGGCGGGCTGCGTGAGCAGCTGCGGCTGGAGAAAGCCCGCCCCTGTCCGGCCACCACTATCGTGCTGGCCCACTGGGGACTGGACTACCGCTGGACCACCGCCGGACAGCGGGCGCAGGCGAAACGCCTGAGCGAGGCCGGTGCCGACCTGATCATCGGCTCCGGGCCGCATATGGTGGGTGATGCCGCCCGGCTCGGCGAGAGCCTGGTGGTCTACAGCATCGGCAATGCCGTATTTAACAGTAACGGCGAGTATCAGGCACGCGGCATGCCCGCGTACGGTTTTATTGTTCGTCTGCTGCTCGGCCACCCGACGCCGCAGATCCAGCTCCTGCCGATCTATACCGACAATAAAAAGACCTTCTGGCAGCCGCGACCGGTTAACGAGGCTGAGTTTGCCGATCTGCTCGCGCAGTTGAAGGCGCAAGGGATGGCGATTGTGCGGGAGGGCGAGCACGGCGCGGGCTGGCGTGGCATCAACGTTAACGGCGAATGTAGGCTGACTATGCCGCTGGATAGCCGCTTTGGTCTCATGCCATCGGATGACGGGCACGCAATGAATACTCAAAAATCATGAGGCGTGAAGGGTAAGAGGGAATACATACTGACCCTAACGCCGTCTCAACGGAGCGGCGCAAATGTGGAATTTTCAGGGGCTATAACTGCCTGAATGAAAATTCCCGATTACAGTTAAGGAGACATCACTCCGCTGTGATACAGGGTCAGGACAAATTGATGAGCGTGCCACTGCAAAACATCCCCCGCTGCGGGTCCATGCTGTTAGCCCTGATCCTCGCGTTAAGCGGCTGTGCTTCCCATGATAATGCCGCCAGCCGGGGGCGGCCGGTGCAAAAATATTATCGCCCCGCGTACGTTCAGCCCCCGGTGATGCCTGTGCAGCGCGTGCAGGCGTGGTACAACGATGCGCCAGAAGACGAACCGCCCCGCGTAAAAGCGAAAAAACGCCCGCCGATCAAAGCAGCAGAACAACATCAGCCCAGAGCCGTGCCGGTGCTGGATAATTCATTGCCCGAGCAGATCTGGCAACCGGCGATAAGCCGGCAGACGAGTCTGGAGCTGAAATCATGACAGAACGCGCCCTCGGCGAGCTGAGCAGCCGCCCGGATATCCGGCGTCCGGTGCTGCCTCTCTGGCAAAACAGCCTGGTGATTATCCTTACCCTCATCTACCTCATCTGCGAGCTGGCATTCAATTCGCGCCTGCTGGATATGGTGGGAAGCCTCTCCACGCCTGACGACATCCACAGTATGGAACGCTATGGCCGGGCGTTAACCGCCATCGCCGCGGCTCTGCTGGTGCTACAGCTGGTGCTGGCGGGCAACGCCCGGCTGAAAAAACGCGGCATCGCGTTTCCCCCGCTGTATGTGGCAAGCATGGTGTTTTCGCTCTGCCTGCTGACCGGCGTGGTGACCTGGCAGGCGGTGGAACGGGTGATTGAGCACCAGGTCGCGCAAAGCACCGGTGAGTTTCGCCAGAAATCGCTGCTGGCACAGCTCTATCAGCAGTCCTTAATTGACGGGCACCAGACGCTGGAGGGGATCCCACAGGATGAAGACGGTGGGCAGCAGCAGACCTGGACCAGCCCCTCGGGAAAAGCCTTTCTGGCGATGCTGCCGCTGTTGATGAGTTCGGTCAGCCGCTATCACGATCTGCTTGAAAGCGAGGCAGCGCAAAACCTGCGTGACAGCATCAGCGTCCAGGAGGGTGGGACCCTCAACTATTACAAAGCCTGGCTGGCGGCACGTGCAGACATTTATAAGGATTATCTGGACTACCATACCGTTGCACAGAAAAACGTGCGTTATCACGGCGTGATGATCCCGGCTCAACTCGACTGGGAGACATTTTTCATGCTGGAGGTGGTGCAGGACCGGCTGCGTGAGAGGCTGGCGCTTCCCGTCCAGAGCAGGGTTCGTCCTGAATATCCCAAAGAGGATGCGCTGAAGCAGTTTGCTCTTGAACTGCATGCCCCCCATCTTGATTACGCCGTGCAACAGCAACTCCCCCACCTGCAGGCCGCCCTGGCAAGCTACGGGGCGGGCGGCGCGAATGAAAAACAGGGAGAAGATGCGGCGCGCGCGGTCATTGTCCCGCCTATTGCGCTGATGTTCTCGCTGCTCGGCGCGCTTACCCATCTGGCAAAACTGCTTTATTTGCTGCTGCTCCCCCTGAGCGCGGCTCTGTTGTATCTCACGTCGTGGCGTCCGGTTCGCCTCATCAACCGCCATCCGCTAAGCTTTCCGGTGCTGCTGATTTGCCTGCTGCTGGGGATATTCAGCGTGATGAATAACAGCATTACGGCTTCTCCTGCGTATCACGCTTTACGCCATGGGTTGCAGGGTGCAGAAGTGGCGATTACCGGGCAGTCCTCGGCGCTGAGCGGCGGCACCCTGTTGCGGGTTATTCATGCGGTCAGTATCGGACAAAGTTACAGCTATCCGTTAAACCATGCCCTACGCGAAAACGTGTTGATGGGCTTTGATTTTGGCTATGAAACAGATGATAAATAAGGTCTTTTTCGGATCAAAATCTGGCCTGTTTTTTGCCGGTTTTTTAAGCGCGAAGTAGTGTTAGCAGTTGAGATATATCAGTGCTACATTACGCCGCCCAACGTCAACACGCATTATCAGACCAGTCGACCTGTACGGTAACAGCCCGGAACGATTAGTATTAATACGGGTCATATAAGCAGTATGGCGTATCGCCCTTCTGGCGCTACCAACACATTCTTCATAAAGGTTGTTTTATCTTGTCTCAATGCAAATTCACCCTCTCCCTTTTGCACCCGCGTTACTGGTTTACGTGGTTTGGTCTGGGTGTTCTGTGGCTTCTCGTGCAACTTCCTTACCCGGTGCTGCTCTGGTTAGGTGCCACCCTCGGTAGTATCTCGCGTCGTTTTCTGAAACGCCGGGAGTCCATCGGTCGCAGAAACCTCGAACTCTGTTTTCCGGCTTTATCGCCCGAAGAGCGCGAGCATCTGATGACTGGAAATTTTAAATCCATTGGCATGGCGTTACTGGAAACGGGGATGGCCTGGTTCTGGCCGGATCACCGGGTACGCAAGTGGTTCGACGTGGAAGGCCTGGAAAATTTGCAGCGCGCCCAGGCCAAAAACCGCGGGGTGATGGTGATCGGCGTACACTTTATGTCGCTGGAACTGGGTGGCCGTGTGATGGGTTTATGCCAGCCAATGATGGCCACCTATCGGCCGCATAACAGCGCCCTGATGGAGTGGGTGCAGACCCGCGGTCGCATGCGTTCCAATAAAGCCATGATTAGCCGTAATAATTTACGCGGGCTGGTCAGCGCCCTGAAAAAAGGGGAAGCAGTGTGGTTTGCCCCAGACCAGGATTATGGCCGCAACGGCAGCAGCTTCGCCCCGTTCTTTGCGGTAAAAAAGGTCGCCACCACTAACGGCACCTTCGTGATTTCACGTCTATCCAAAGCCGCGATGCTAACCGTGACCATGGTAAGAAAAACCGATAACAGCGGTTATCGCCTGTTTATCATGCCGGAACTGGAAAACTATCCGCAGGAAGAGATTGCTGCCGCAGGCTACATCAACCGGGTGATCGAGAAAGAGATCATGCGTGCGCCAGAGCAGTATTTATGGGTGCATCGCCGCTTCAAAACCCGTCCTGAAGGCGAACCGTCCCTCTACCGTTAGCCCTCTGCTGAAGGTTAGTTTCACCTTGAAACTAACCTTTTCAATCACCTGTGATCACCCTGCTTTATCGTTAGCACGCTATGTTGCTCAGGCGCAGTTTATTACCCTGCGAAATTAAACTGTCGCCGTTCCACGACACCCGTAAGTCGCGGAAATTATTTAAGAAAATGCCTCTTGTCACCCCAAAAATTTAAGCGTACATTAGCGCCGTCTGGTAGCGAGAAAGCACAGAATTCTGAGCTGGTGTCGACGCCTAACGGGGATAATTCTCATTTCCGCTTTGGCCTGACTTCAGTTCTCTATACTCAGTTGGACTCTGAATTTAATGCGTATCACGATATACGCGGAGCGATGAACGTGAAATATTTCTTTATGGGTTTTTCAGTGATTGTGTTCGCCTGGGTCGGCACCTTTGCCCTGATGATGAACTGAGCGAAGAAAACGCAGTTAAAAAAACAGGAGCCACTGGCTCCTGTTTTTTTTGCTACTTACTGCCCGGCCTGCTCTGGCGCCGTTTTTGTCCCCTGCGGCAACAGCCCGTCAGCACGGAACATACTCTTGATGCCCCTCACCGCCTGACGAATACGGTCGCTGTTTTCAATCAGCGCGAAACGCACGTGCGTATCACCGTACTCGCCAAAGCCCACCCCGGGTGAGACACAGACTTTTGCGTCCTGCAGCAGTTTCTTGGCGAACTCCAGCGACCCCATCGCGGCGTAGGCATCCGGGATTTTTGCCCAGACGTACATGGAGGCTTTCGGCATCTCGACCATCCAGCCTGCTTCATGTAGCCCTTTGACCAGCACATCGCGGCGACGCTTGTACTGCGCGGCGATATCTTTCACGCACTGCTGGTCCCCTTCAAGGGCAGCAATGGCCGCTACCTGCAACGGGGTAAAGGTGCCGTAGTCGTGGTAGCTTTTGATGCGCGCCAGCGCATTCACCAGCGTCTTGTTGCCGACCATAAAGCCAATGCGCCAGCCCGCCATGTTGTAGCTTTTCGACAGGGTGAAGAACTCTACGGCCACGTCGCGCGCGCCGGGAACCTGCATAATCGACGGGGCTTTCCAGCCGTCATACACGATATCGGCATAGGCCAGATCATGTACCACCAGCACGTCGTAACGCTTCGCCAGGGCCACCACCTTTTCAAAGAAATCGAGTTCGACACACTGCGCGGTCGGGTTGGAGGGGAAACCGAGGATCATCATTTTCGGCTTGGGATAGCTTTCGCGGATAGCGCGCTCCAGCTCGTTGAAAAAGTCAACGCCCTCCACCAGCGGCACGGAGCGAACCTGCGCCCCGGCGATGACCGCGCCGTAAATATGGATTGGATAGCTGGGATTCGGCACCAGCACCGTGTCGCCATGATCCAGGGTCGCCAGCATCAGATGCGCCAGCCCCTCTTTCGAGCCGATGGTGACGATGGCTTCGCTCTCGGGATCGATCTCCACCTGATAGCGGTCCTGATACCAGCGCGAAATGGCGCGGCGTAAACGTGGGATGCCTTTGGAAGTGGAGTAGCCATGCGTATCCGGGCGCTGGGCGACGGTGCAGAGTTTTTCCACGATATGCGGCGGCGTAGCGCCGTCCGGGTTGCCCATACTGAAATCAATAATGTCTTCGCCGCGCCGACGCGCAGCCATTTTCAGTTCAGCGGTAATATTAAAAACATACGGGGGGAGACGATCGATACGCGAAAAACGGCGTTCAGGACTGGAATCAGCCATACCTACCTCAGATAACGTTAGCGCCCGGACCGTCCGAGCGACGTCGCCACGATGTGTGGCGTGCTTAGAAAATAACCTGAAAAAATTCGCCTTGTCGAGAGGGGTAAATAAAAAAATCGCAGCGCAAAAACGGGAACTCTGCTGCGGATAAAATGGGAAGTAAAAATGACCGGATATCTTTTAAAGGCTTTTTTGTTAACACTTTAATATCATTAGATTTACGACTTCCGGGTGGTTTTTCTCACAGGCGCAACGTTCAGGGCAAGCTAACACCTTCCCCTTTGAAGAGTGTGGTTTCTCCTCATTTGATAAAACCGACGGATGACTGGTCATTGGGCGTGAGGTTTTTTATCATGGTTTTTTCCCGTTTTCCCAGGTCACACTGTGCACGAAATATTTAATATGCTGCTGGCGGTCTTCGATCGGGCGGCATTAATGCTGATTTGCCTGTTCTTCCTCATCCGCATCCGCCTGTTTCGCGAGCTGCTGCATAAATCGGCCCACTCGCCGCGCGAGCTGCTGGCGGTAACCGCCATTTTCTCCATGTTTGCCCTGTTCAGCACCTGGTCCGGGGTGCCGGTGGAAGGATCCCTGGTCAACGTGCGCATCATTGCCGTGATGTCCGGCGGGATCCTGTTTGGCCCCTGGGTCGGGATCATCACCGGCGTCATCGCCGGGCTTCATCGTTACCTGATTGATATCGGCGGCGTGACGGCAGTCCCCTGCCTGATCACCAGCATCATCGCGGGGATCTTATCGGGCTGGATCAACCGTAAAATCCCCAAAAAACAGCACTGGCGGGCAGGTATTATCGCCGGGATGATCTGCGAAACCCTGACCATGATCCTGGTGGTGGCCTGGGCCCCCACTGTCGACCTGGGGCTGGATATCGTGTCGAAAATCGGCATTCCGATGATCCTCGGCAGCGTCTGTGTGGGCTTTATTGTGCTGCTGGTGCAGAGTGTGGAGGGCGAAAAAGAGGCCAGCGCCGCCCGCCAGGCCAAGCTGGCGCTGGATATTGCCAATAAAACCCTGCCGCTGTTTCGTGATATCAACGCCGAATCCCTGCGTAAAGTTTGCGACATCATCCGCACCGACATTCACGCCGATGCCGTCGCCATTACCAATATTAACCGGGTGCTGGCCTATGTGGGCGTGGGTGAACATAACTACCAGGATAATGACGACACCGTTAGCCCCACTACCCGCCAGGCGATCAGCGACGGCAAAATTATCATCAAAAATAACGACGAAGCCCACCGCACCCCGGAGATCCATTCCATGCTGGTGATCCCGCTGTGGGAAAAAGGGGTCGTCACCGGTACGCTAAAAATTTACTACTGCCACGCGCACCAGATTACATCCTCCTTACAGGAGATGGCGGTCGGGCTGTCGCAGATTATCTCCACCCAGCTGGAGGTGTCCCGTGCCGAACAGCTGCGGGAGATGGCCAACAAGGCCGAGCTGCGCGCCCTGCAAAGTAAAATTAATCCCCATTTCCTGTTCAATGCCCTGAATGCCATCTCCTCGTCGATCCGAATGAACCCGGACACCGCCCGCCAGTTGATCTTTAACCTGTCGCGCTATTTGCGCTACAACATCGAGCTGAAGGATGACGAGCAGATCGACATCAAAAAAGAGCTGTACCAGATTAAGGATTACATCGCCATTGAGCAGGCGCGGTTTGGCGACAAGCTCACCGTCATCTACGACATTGATGAAGAGGTAAACTGCGTGATCCCGAGCCTGCTGATCCAGCCGCTGGTGGAAAATGCCATTGTCCACGGCATCCAGCCGCGCAAAGGCAAAGGCGTGGTGACGATAAGCGTGGCGGAGTGCGGTAACCGGGTGCGGGTGGCGGTACGGGATACCGGCCACGGTATTGATCCAAAAGTGATTGAGCGGGTGGAGTCGAACGAGATGCCTGGCAATAAAATTGGCCTGCTGAATGTTCATCACCGCGTTAAGCTGCTCTATGGTGAAGGACTGCATATTCGCCGCCTTGAGCCGGGCACCGAAATCGCCTTTTATGTGCCCAATGAACGGTCCGCCGTTCATGCGCAGACGTTGTTATCGCCCTGGAGAGAGTAACCCATGAAAGTCATCATTGTGGAAGATGAAATACTCGCGCAACAGGAGCTGAGCTGGCTTATCAAAGAACATAGCCAGATGGAGATCGTCGGCACTTTTGAGGACGGTCTGGACGTGCTGAAATACCTTCAGCACAACAGGGTTGACGCCATTTTTCTGGATATCAATATTCCGTCGCTGGACGGCGTGCTGCTGGCGCAAAACATCAGCCAGTTTGCCACTAAACCTTTTATCGTTTTTGTCACCGCGTGGAAAGAGCATGCGGTGGAGGCTTTTGAACTGGAGGCCTTCGACTATATTCTGAAGCCCTATCAGGAGTCGCGGATCGTCAGCATGCTGCAAAAGCTTGAGCAAGCCTGGCAGCAGCAGTCCAGCGCAGGCCAGATCGCAGCTTCACCAGCCACGCGCGAAAATGACACCATCAATTTGATCAAGGATGAGCGCATCATCGTGACGCCGATGGACGATATCTATTACGCCGAAGCCCATGAAAAGATGACGTTTGTTTATACCCGCCGCGAGTCGTTCGTCATGCCGATGAACATCACGGAATTTTGCAGCAAGCTATCAACCAGCCATTTTTTCCGCTGCCACCGTTCGTTCTGCGTCAACCTGCATAAGATCCGCGAGATCGAGCCATGGTTTAACAACACCTATATTTTGCGGCTAAAGGATCTGGATTTTCAGGTGCCGGTGAGTCGCAGCAAGGTGAAAGAGTTTCGCCAGCTGATGCACCTGTAAAAGGAAGCCCCGGTGAACGGCATTTCACCGGGGAGGAAGGGTTACAGCACCTGGCCCAGAGTCTGACGCAGATGCGCTCCGGCGCCGAGCAGCCCCGGGTTATCATGCACAATCAGGTACACCGGGATATCCTGAACGTAGTCGCGGAAGCGGCCCTTATCTTCAAACCCACCGCGGAAACCGGAAGATTTAAAGAACTCGAGGAAGCGCGGCACAATCCCGCCCGCAATATAGACTCCACCAAAGGTGTTCAGATTCAGCGCCAGGTTGCCGCCAAAACGGCCCATGATGACGCAGAACAGTGACAGCGCACGACGGCAGTCGGTGCAACTGTCTTCCAGCGCGCGTTCGGTCACGTCTTTCGGCTGCAGGTTTTCCGGCAGACGCCCGTCAGACTTCACGATTGCCCGATAGAGATTCACCAGCCCCGGGCCTGAAAGCACGCGCTCTGCCGACACATGGCCCAGCTCCGCGCGCAGCTCTTCGAGGATAATGCCCTCTTCTTCGCTGTTAGGCGCGAAATCCACGTGCCCGCCTTCGCCTGGCAGGCTGATCCAGCGTTTGTCGACGTGTACCAGATGTGACACGCCAAGCCCGGTACCGGCGCCATAGACCGCGATAGGCTTACCTTCAACCGGCTGGGTGCCGCCAAACTGGATCAGATGCTCCGGCTTTAACATGGGGATCGCCATCGACACCGCGGTAAAGTCGTTAATAATTTCCAGATGCGCAAACCCGAGGTTCGCTTTCATCTCTGCCGTGGAAAACGCCCAGGTGTGGTTGGTCATCGCCACCCAGTCACCGGTAATCGGGCAGGCAATGGCAATGCTGCCATCTTCCACGCTGACATCATGCTCGGTCAGATAGACACGAACCACCGCTTCGAGGCTAGGATAATCCAGCCCGGAATAGGTTTTGGCGCGGGAGATTTCCCCCGAGTTGACGTCACATAACGCCAGACGCGCGTTAGTGCCTCCTACATCACCTACCAAAGCATACTTTGTCATTCTTCTACTGCTCCGCTAAAGTCAAAATAACTCTTTGGCACACTCTAAATTCAAGGCCCGATAACAACAACGACCTGAATAAAAGCACCCCAGGATTATAGATCTTCATCACAGAATAACTTTACCGTTTCAGCACCATTTGCACTATTAGCATCAGTCTGAGCGTGCAAAGTAAAGATCGCCATTTTTTACAAGGAAATCATCATGCTCCATCCGCGAGCCAGAACGATGCTGCTGTTGGCCCCTCCCGCGCTGATTATTGGCGTCGCCTCCAGCCTGATTCTGATTGTGATCATGAAAGTTGCCGCCGTATTACAGTCGGTACTGTGGACGTCATTACCTTCCACAGTTGGCCTCAACGCGAGTTCTCCGACCTGGGTGATTTTAATCCTGACCTTAACCGGCATTGCCGTGGGGCTGGTGATCCGCTACAGCCCTGGCCATGCCGGGCCGGATCCGGCGACAGAGCCGCTGATTGGCGCGCCGGTGGATACGGCCGCCCTGCCCGGGCTGATCATCGCCCTGATTATCGGCCTGGCGGGGGGCGTCAGCCTCGGGCCAGAGCATCCGGTGATGGCGGTGAATATCGCCCTCGCCGTTGCCGTGGGGTCGCGTATCTTGCCCCGGGTTAACACTTTGGACTGGACCATTCTCGCCTCGGCGGGCACCATCGGCGCGCTGTTCGGCACACCCGTTGCGGCGGCGCTGATATTTTCCCAGACCCTGAGCGGCAATGCCGACATCCCCCTCTGGGATCGCCTGTTCGCCCCGCTGTTGTCTGCCGCCGCGGGTGCCCTGACCACCAGCCTGTTTTTCCATCCCCACTTTTCATTGCCCATCGCCCATTACAGCCAGATGCAGCTGGCCGATATCTTTAGCGGGGCGATTGTTGCCGCCATCGCCATCGCGCTGGGGATGGTGGCGGTCTGGTGCCTGCCGCGCCTGCACCGGCTGATGCATCGCCTGAAGCATCCGGTGCTGATCCTGGGGATGGGTGGACTGATTATGGGGATCCTGGGCGCTATCGGGGGGAACATTACGCTGTTTAAAGGGCTGGATGAGATGCAGCAGATGGCCTTCAGCCAGGTTTTCACCGTCTCCGATTACCTGCTTTTTGCGCTGATCAAACTGGCGGCGCTGGTGGTGGCAGCGGCCTGCGGTTTTCGCGGAGGACGGATTTTCCCGGCGGTGTTTGTCGGCGTTGCCCTGGGGCTGATGCTGCATGAGCACGTTGAGGCGGTTCCGGCGGCGATTACCATCTCCTGTTCGATTCTGGGACTGGTGCTGGTTGTTACCCGGGATGCGTGGCTGAGCCTGTTTATGGCGGCAGTGGTGGTGCCAGACACCACCCTGCTGCCGCTCCTTTGTATTGTGATGCTGCCCGCCTGGCTGTTGCTGGCGGGCAGACCGATGCTGGCTGCCTCTGGCGAGGACAAATAATCAGGCGCTTTTACGCGCCTCCAGCGCCTGGATGATGCCACTCAGCAGCGGCGGAACATCGGCTTTCGGCAGCATGACCTCAATCAGCGAAAGCCGTTCCGGGTGCGCCACTTTTTCAAGCACCTCTTCCAGCTGCACCGCCTCACTCACCCGCCAGCACTCAGCCTGACAATCCAGACTCAGTGCCTGCGGGATCTGCGTCCAGTTCCACAGGGCAATGTCGTTGTAACGCTGATTGGGACCATGAATCGCGCGCTCAACCGTGTAGCCTTCGTTGTTCAGCACCATGATCACCGGGCGCTGTTTATCCCGCAGCATCGAACCCAGCTCCTGAATGGTGAGCTGCGCTGCGCCGTCGCCGGTAATCGCAATCACGCGCCGATCCGGGCAGGCCGTCTGCGCGCCATAGGCGGCAGCAAGCGTATACCCAATCGACCCCCAGATCGGCTGAACAATAAAATTCACGTCTTCGGGTAGGCGCAGTGCGCCCGCACCAAAAGCGGAGGTTCCCTGATCGGCCAGAATGATATCCCCCGGACGAATAAAGGTTTGCAGCGTTTGCCAGAAACTGTCCTGGCTTAACGTACCGGGGTGGACCGCATGCAGCTGACGCGCCGGACGGGTCGCCGTAGTGGCGCTGGCATACTGATGACAGAGGCTGGACAGCACCTCAATCGCCTGGGTCATCGGGATCCCGGTATACCAGACATCCCCGATCCGCGAGGCGTGCGGCTGAACGTCGATAGTCTGCTGCGGCGTGAGTTTGTGGGTGAACCCGGCGGTGAGGGTATCGGTAAAGCGTGTCCCCACGCAGATCACCGTATCGGCTCCTTCAATGGCTTCGTTGACTCCGGCGGCACTGGCAGAGCCGCTGTAGGTGCCTGCGAAGCCCGGTTTGCGCTCGTCAAAAATGCCTTTCCCCATCAGCAAGGTGGCATGTGCCATGGGCGTTTGCTCCACCCAGCGCTGGAGCTGGCTCTGCAGGCCGTAACGCAGGACGAGGAAATCCGCCAGCAGCGCGGTGCGCTCGCTCGCTGCCAGCCTTTTCTCTGCCGCCTGGCGGAAGGCATCGAGGCGGAAACTGTCACTTTCATAAAGACGATCAATGAGAGCGCTTACAGGCGGCGTGGCAGGTTTTTTTGCCACATCGGCAGGCAGCATGATGTAGCCCGGACGGCGCTCCCGGAGCATTTCCGTCAATACGCGGTCGATTTCATAGCAGGCATTTTGCTCGGTGAGATGGGCCTGCGCGACGGTGACGGGCTCACTCATTTTATAAAAGTGACGAAATTCGCCGTCACCGAGCGTGTGGTGCAGCAGCTCCCCTTTTTTCTGCGAAGCGCTGCCCGGCGCGCCCACGATATGCAGAACCGGAACATGCTCGGCGAAACTGCCCGCGATACCGTTCATGGCGCTAAGCTCGCCCACCCCAAAGGTGGTCAAGAGCGCGGCAAAACCTTTGCAGCGCGCGTAGCCATCGGCCGCGTAGGCGGCGTTCAATTCATTGGCACAACCAACCCAGCCAATATCCGGGCTGGCGATAACGTGATCGAGAAACTGCAAATTGTAGTCGCCTGGCACACCAAACAGATGATCGGCACCACAATCTGTAAGGCGGTCCAGCAGGTAATCGGCGACGGTGTAGGGGGTTTGCATGACTATTATCCTTATAATGTTGACTTCACTTTGAGTATTGAAGAAGCGTGATAGCTGTCCAGAATTGGGAATAATCAGGTCGTGGAAACCATGCTTTACGTATTTTTGCGCGCTAATCTGTTTGCTTTCGTCTTTGTGTAAACGTATACACTGGATGACTTTCTGATGCAGAGGGACAAAACTCATGGTTTACCAGGCAGATCAAGATCGTTATCAATCAATGCAATATCAACGATGTGGGCAAAGCGGCCTTAAGCTGCCCGCCATCTCCCTCGGGCTGTGGCACAACTTCGGCGACGCCACGCTGATCGAAAACAGCCGTCAACTTTTACATCGTGCTTTTGATCTGGGCATTACCCACTTTGACCTTGCCAACAACTATGGTCCACCGCCGGGATCGGCAGAGCGTAACTTCGGGCGGATTTTGCAGGAGGATTTCAGCAGCTTGCGTGATGAACTGATCATCTCCAGCAAAGCGGGTTATACCATGTGGGAGGGGCCGTACGGCGACTGGGGCTCGCGTAAATACCTGATCGCCAGCCTCGATCAAAGCCTGAAACGCATGGGGCTGGAGTATGTGGATGTCTTCTATCACCACCGCCCGGATCCCGAAACGCCGTTGCAGGAGACCATGAAAGCGCTCGACCATATCGTGCGTCAGGGCAAAGCGCTGTACGTTGGGCTGTCCAACTACCCGGCCGAGTTGGCGCGACAGGCCATCGAAATCCTCGACGATCTGGGCACCCCCTGCCTTATCCACCAGCCAAAATTCTCGATGCTGGAACGCGCGCCTGAAGAGGGATTACTGGATGTGCTTAAGCAGAAAGGAGTGGGATGCATTGCGTTTTCGCCGCTTGCGGGCGGCCAGCTGACCGATCGTTATCTGAACGGGATCCCGGCAGATTCCCGTGCCGCCAGCGGTAGCCGCTTCCTGAACCCGGATCAGATTACTGAAGAAAAACTGGTGAAGGTACGCAAACTCAATGCGCTGGCCGAACGCCGTAACCAGAAATTGTCGCAGATGGCGCTGGCCTGGGTATTACATCATGAGGCCATTACCTCGGTGCTGATAGGTGCCAGTAAAACGGCGCAAATCGACGATGCGGTGGGTATGCTGGCGAATCGTCACTTCACGCCTGAAGAGCTGAAGGAAATTGAAACAATTTTAAGCAGTGAAGAATAAGGGCACTTTTAGCAAAAAGTGCTATGCCCTTCCGAATTAGGAGTTAAAGCGATTATCCGGGGCTTTACCGCCCCTTAATATTGCGTTAACAAGCCGATTACGGCTCCGATCGTGAAGGAGAATAACAATGTTCAGGTCCCTGATTCTGGCAGCAGTATTAATGGCTTCAGCCCCGCTGGTCGCTAATGCTGGCGAAATCACCCTGTTGCCATCCGTAAAATTACAAATTGGCGATCGCGATAATTACGGTAACTACTGGGACGGTGGCGGCTGGCGTGACCGCGGCTACTGGCATCGTAACTATGAATGGCGTAACAAACGCTGGCACAAACATGACAACGGCTACCATCGTGGCTGGGATAAACGTAACGCCTATGAACGCGGTTATCGCGAAGGCTGGAGAGATCGTGATGACCATCGCGGCCGCAAAGGCCATGGTCGTGGCCACGGTCATCATCACTGATACGAAAAAGGCGCCTCGCGGCGCCTTTTTTATAATCCCATTGCAGTGCCAATCAGCAGCCACAGATTCAGCGCTACCACCAGCACCACTATCGCCCACCCTGCCCGTTTGACCATCACGCTGTTGACCAGATCGCCCATCAACTTTTTGTCACTGGTGAACACCAGCAGCGGCACCAGCGCCAGCGCAATACCAAAGCTCAGCAGCACCTGGCTCATCACCAGGATGCGGGTCGGATCCAGCCCCATCAGGATCACAATAAAGGAGGGCAGCATGGTGATGGACCGACGCACCCACAAAGGAATATGGAAGCGCACAAATCCCTGCATAACGACCTGCCCCGCAAGGGTACCGACCACTGTCGATGAGAGTCCTGCCGCGACCAGGCTAAGGCCGAAAATAGTGGCCGCCGCGTGGCTGAGTAACGGCTCCAGGGTCAGATAGGCCTGATCCAGATCGGCAACACCGGTATGGCCGTTGAAGTGAAATGCCGCCGCGGCGGTGGCCATCATCGCCAGATTCACAAACCCGGCAATGGTCATGGCAATCGCCACATCCCATTTGGTCGCAGAGTAACGCTCGTGGCGCGATCCTCCGTGCAGGTTCTGCGTCAGCGAAGAGTGCAGATAGATTACGTGCGGCATAATGGTGGCGCCCAGTACCCCGGCCGCAAGGAACACCGCTTCAGTCGTCGGCAGGCTCGGGATCGCCATCCCCTTGCCGAGCTGGATAACGTCCGGCTGGGAGAAGATCAGCTCCACAATATAGGCCGCCGCCACAAACAGCAGCAGGCCACCAATCACTTTTTCGAGCGGTTTTTGCCCGCGTCGTTGCAGCATCAGGATCAAGAAGGTGGCGATACCGGTCAATACCGCCCCTTGCAGCAGCGATACCCCCAGGATCAGCTTGAAGCCGATCGCTGCCCCGATAAATTCCGCAAGGTCGGTCGCCATGGCAATGATCTCTGCCTGCACCCAGTAAAACCAGACCAGCGGACGCGGATAGTGGTCGCGGATCTGTTCCGCAAGGTTTTTGCCGGTGGCGATGCCAAGTTTTGCCGACAGCACCTGAATCATCATCGCCATCAGGTTGGCCCAAACCACCACCCACAGCAGCTTATAGCCGAAGCTGGCCCCGGCCTGAATATTGGTCGCAAAATTACCGGGGTCGATATAGCCAATGGCGGCAATAAACGCAGGTCCCATTAATGCAAACCGCATTTTGCGTGCTGCTTTGCCACTGCTACTCTCATCAACGCGACTATTGCTCATTTTTGCCTCAGGAATATAGCCTTTGCTATGTTTAATGCTATCAAAATGCGAATGATTATCAAGTTCATTTGAGTTGGTTATAGTGATTACAGTGATAGCGAAGAACGATACACAGACTGGTTTAGTCGATAAACGGACGGGTAAAAAGCATGCAACCTTTGTGAAGCCTAGCACAGAAACTTAACTTTTAAGTCATTTACATAACATAACAAAAATGTATCGTATGTCACTATTTTTGAGTCTCGTCACAGGACGTGACTATAGTGTGGCTTTGATCTCGTTTTCTTTACGCTTGTTTCATAGAATGTGCAGCGAAATTAAACCTGCCTCATATTTGGAGCAAATATGGACCGCGTCCTACATTTTGTCCTCGCACTTGTTGTCGTTGCCGTGCTTGCGTTGCTGGTCAGCAGCGATCGTAAAAAAATCCGTATTCGTTATGTAATTCAGTTGCTCGTCATTGAAGTGCTGCTTGCCTGGTTCTTCCTGAACTCAGATGTAGGTCTGGGCTTTGTGAAGGGCTTCTCTGAGATGTTCGAAAAACTGCTCGGATTTGCTAATGAAGGGACTAACTTCGTGTTCGGTAAAATGAACGACGAAGGTCTGGCGTTCTTCTTCCTGAAAGTTCTGTGCCCTATCGTCTTCATCTCTGCCCTGATCGGTATTCTGCAGCACATTCGCATTCTGCCAATTGTGATCCGCGCCATTGGTACTGTGCTGTCTAAAGTCAACGGCATGGGCAAACTGGAATCTTTCAACGCCGTAAGCTCCCTGATCCTTGGTCAGTCTGAGAATTTTATTGCGTATAAAGATATTCTCGGCAAAATGTCCCGCAACCGCATGTACACCATGGCGGCCACGGCTATGTCTACCGTTTCCATGTCTATCGTGGGCGCGTATATGACCATGCTGGAGCCAAAATATGTCGTGGCTGCGCTGGTTCTGAACATGTTCAGCACCTTTATCGTGCTGTCCCTGATCAACCCGTACCGCGTGGATGAGAGTGAAGAGAACCTGCAGATGGCTAATCTGCACGAAGGTCAGAGCTTCTTCGAAATGCTGGGCGAGTATATTCTGGCAGGTTTCAAAGTGGCGGTTATCGTTGCGGCAATGCTGATCGGCTTTATCGCCCTGATCTCCGCGCTGAACGCCCTGTTTGCTGCCGTACTGGGTATCTCCTTCCAGGGCATTCTGGGTTACATCTTCTACCCGGTAGCCTGGGTGATGGGTGTGCCGGCAAGCGAAGCACTGCAGGTGGGCAGTATTATGGCAACCAAACTGGTTTCTAACGAATTCGTCGCAATGATGGATCTGCAGAAAATCGCCGGTTCCCTCTCCCCGCGCGCCGAAGGCATTCTCTCCGTGTTCCTGGTCTCCTTCGCCAACTTCTCTTCCATCGGTATCATCGCGGGTGCGATTAAAGGCCTGAACGAAGAGCAAGGTAACGTGGTTTCCCGCTTCGGTCTGAAGCTGGTATACGGTTCCACGCTGGTCAGCGTCCTGTCTGCGTCTATCGCTGCACTGGTCCTGTAATCAGCATAAAAAAACCGGGGACTTATCCTCCCCGGTTTTTTTACGCCTGTAGTTCACTAAGCGGGCGTGGTTTACCTACTAAATATCCCTGTAGATAATCCACCCCCGAGGCGAGCAGCATCTCGCGCTGCTCCTCCGTTTCGACAAACTCCGCCACTACACAGAGCGACCGGGTTTTCGCCAGATTGCAGATCGACTTCACAATCATCGCATCCATACTGTCGCTACAAATATCCTTCACAAAGCAGCCATCAATTTTGATGACATCGGCCTGCAGGCGCTTAAGACGTTCGTAATTGGCATAGCCGGTTCCAAAGTCGTCAATGGCCAGCTTGAAGCCGTAATGACGCAGCTGCTGAATATTGGCGATACTGACTTCGGAATTAGAGAATGCCTGCTCTTCGGTCACTTCAATGATCACCGCCTGCGGCCTTACCTTGTAGCGTTCAAACAGGGCAATAATCTCCGCTGCGACCTCTTTTTGCATCAGCGTTAAGGGCATCAGGTTTACGGAGAAACGCGCGCAGCAACCATCCGAGGGGTGCTCCTGCAACCATGCCAGCAGCGCCTCCACCACGCTCATATCGAAGCGTCGGCTCAGGTTAAACTGCGCCACCAGCGGCAGAAACTTATCAGGCGTCAGCAACTCTCCTTCGCTCTCCAGACGCGACAGGATTTCGTGATAGCCCACGCCATCCCACCTCTGGATGGGCTGCGCATACAGGCGTAAGCCGCCCTCATCCAGCGCCCGCTTAACCCGACCGAGCATCAGGACGCGATCCGTCGTCTGCCCGGAGACTGTCTCAAGGCTGTTATTCAGCGACAGCACCTGATGCGCCGAACAGGACTTTTCTGCCAGCCAGCTGAGCTGCCCGAGCGTGTGATAGAGACTTTCACCGCATTTGAACTCCACCCCACCCCAGGCAGCGCCAAACTCAATATCCAGCCCGGTGTTATTCCAGTAGATTTTGCGGCTGTTCAGGTGATCCACGATGTGCTGCAACCGGGCGCCAGTTTCCGGGCCGCTAAGCACAACTACCAGCTCGTTACCGGGGATCTGGAAAACTTGTTCATTGGGCATCAGCAGCGGCTGCAGCTGGCGGATAATGGCGCGTTTACACTGCACGCGCATCATCAGGCCGTAATGACGGCTCAGGAACTCCAGATTATCCATCCGCAAACAGCACAGGGTGGTGCCCTTGTTGTCTGTCAAAAAGGATTCCAGAGCGCGCAGGTTACGTAAGCCGGTCAGCGGGTCGATCAACGCCCTCTCCTGCCAGCCGCGCTTAAGCCATTCGCTGCGCTGATAAATGCGCGACATATATGACAGACAGATGGCGAAAGAGATAAGTACCGACAGCACAAACGCCAGCGAGTAGCCGTTCTGCACGCCCTGCAAAAAGTTACTGTTGTAGGTCAGCAACATCAGCGCACTTAACGCCCAACCAAGGGCAATCATGGGATAGCGAAAACGACTGATGCCAATTGTAAATAAAATGAAAATAACTGGAACCAGATAGCCAGCAATAATATCGGAGGTAAAAGGCAAGCAGAGCAGAAGCAGCCCGGCAATTAAACAAACAAGTAATACAGATGTAAATAATCGGTTTCGAGATGAGAAAGAATCACGCATATTTCTTTGCCAGAAGGCGCGCGCATAATTCGGATTAATTATCATTCTTAACGGATAATAGAACAGCATGGTAAAGATGATAACGGCGCAAACCAGGCTCTGAATATCGACAATATGATAAATTATCGAGCCTCTGTCCGTGAAATTGGCGAGGGTAACGGGAAAATCACACAAATAGCTGGCCAGGAACATCGACATTTTTATTCCCAGCGGTAAGGCAAATCCTAGCCATGTAATGCGCGCCGCCATGAACCGGCTGGGCACATGGTAGCGCCAGCGCGATCCCACCTGCCAACGAAGGATGGCGCATACTGCTAAAGTACTAAATACCTGGCAAAAAAGGAGGACAACATCCTGCCTGGCAGACAGCTGTAAATTCCATTCGTTAAGTATGGCAAAGCTGATAATAATTGGCAGGATGGCCTGACGGCCAAATAATAATATGATCGCCAGCATGACGCTCAGCGGCATCCATGCAAGATAAACCTCAAAGCCATCGACAACAGATTTCGGTGAAATAAGCCGGGAAAAAGGCACGACAATCATGCATAACGCCAGAGCAAGCAGAAAGCTCTTTCCGTTAATATTAACTATGCTTTTCATTAATTTTATTTAACTGTTTACCTGGCGATATTAAATTCGTATTAATGATAGACACTTCAATACCGTCATACAACGTTCCAGGTCAGGAAAAGTCATTACATAAAGTAAAGTTTTTACCAGGCAAAGCTATTTATTTGTCAATGCGGTGATAGTAAAGGGTTTCTTGCAGGCATAAAAAAACCCCCGCCATTCGGCGAGGGTTCAAATTTTGGTGGAGCTAAGCGGGATCGAACCGCTGACCTCTTGCATGCCATGCAAGCGCTCTCCCAGCTGAGCTATAGCCCCACAGTTTTGTTTACGCACCAGACTCTATTGGGATAAGAGTTTGGTGGAGCTAAGCGGGATCGAACCGCTGACCTCTTGCATGCCATGCAAGCGCTCTCCCAGCTGAGCTATAGCCCCATCGCGTAAAGCGTGTCGTGTTGACGGGCGGCATAATATGAATTCCACTGCGGAGTGTCAACGGCAAATTTTCACTCCAGCGTTCAACCGCTGAAAATTCATGCAAATGAATCACATTGCGAGAATGCTCGCAGCCAGGAGTTAATCTTGTCACGTTTTCCAGTAAAACGGTGTTATAAAATGAACCCCTAATTAACCACACTCTTACTCAGGAAATTGTATGATCAAGGAACGAATGACGCCGGAAGAGTTGGCCCGGCTCACTGGCTATAGCCGACAGACCATCAATAAATGGGTGCGTAAAGAGGGATGGTCCACATCGCCAAAACCTGGCGTTCAGGGCGGTAAGGCGCGCCTGGTCCATGTTAATGAGCAAGTTCGGGAATTTATTCGCAATGCGCGTCGCGCACCGGAGATGACGACCTTAGCGGAAGCGGCTGCAGATAAATCACTGCAGGCCTTGCTGATGACGCTGGCTAATGAAATGACGCCGACAGAACAGAAACAGCTGACCACTTTATTACTCCGGGAAGGGATCACCGGATTGTTGCAACGTTTAGGGATTCGCGATCAGAACTGATATGAAAAAATTACGTAGCAAAATGACCACCGAGGAACTGGCGGAGACGCTGGGCGTCGCCAGGCAGACCGTCAATCGCTGGGTGCGAAAAAATGGCTGGAAGACAGAAGGCATTAATGGAGTTAAAGGTGGGCGGGCGCGACTCATCTCTATTGATGCACAGGTCCGTGCGCACATCTCGAATATTCCGGCTATTCGTAAACGGCAGGTGCTCTACCAACTGGCAGAGAGCGCAGCCAGCTACGGTGAGACTAAGCCCGCTGCCGTACTACCCGGGATCACCAACGCGCTAGAGAGTATGACGTTAGCGGAACAGGAACGGCTCGACGCGCTGCTTAAACGAGAAGGTGTACAGGGTTTTCTCATGCGGCTGAGCATTCATCAGCCAGAAGAATAAAAAAAACGGCAGGGTAACCTGCCGTTTTGTTTTTTTGTTTCCTGATTACTGCTGGCTTTCGCGCTCAGCAATAAAGTCCAGGGCTCTGTTGATACGCGCCACGCTGCGGGTTTTACCAATTGCGTGTACGGTAACATCTAACGCCGGAGACTGACCCGCGCCGGTAACGGCTACGCGCAGCGGCATGCCGACTTTACCCATCCCGACTTCCAGTTCATCCGCTGTCGCCTGAATGGCATGGTGCACATTCTCAGCGCTCCAGTCGGTAATGGCGGCCAGCTTATCACGAACCACTTCCAGCGGCTGACGCGCTACCGGACGCAAATGCTTTTTAGCAGCGTCAGCGTCAAACTCATCATACTCTTCATAGAAGTAGCGGCAGTTTTCCGCGATCTCTTTCAGCGTTTTACAACGCTCGCCCAGAAGTTTAATCAGATCGGCCAGTTGAGGACCGTTGCGGGTATCAATGTTCGCCTGCTCGATATGCCATTGAAGCTGGGTCGCAACGTACTCTGGCGGCAGAGTATTGATATAGTGATGGTTCAGCCACAGCAGTTTATCGGTATTGAACGCACTGGCAGACTTACCTACCGCACTCAGAGTAAAGAGCTGAATCATCTCTTCACGGCTGAAGATCTCTTGA
Organism: Leclercia sp. LSNIH3; assembly: GCF_002935105.1. NCBI lineage: Bacteria > Pseudomonadati > Pseudomonadota > Gammaproteobacteria > Enterobacterales > Enterobacteriaceae > Leclercia > Leclercia sp. LSNIH3. Next base: position 3,784,454 of record NZ_CP026387.1, on the reverse strand, counting down.
TCGCCGTGGGACCAGCCCAGACGCACCAGATAGTTGAGCAGGGCTTCCGGCAGATAGCCGTCGTCACGGTACTGCATCACGCTGACTGCGCCATGGCGTTTGGAAAGTTTTTTACCATCGTCGCCGTTGATCATCGACACGTGCGCATAAACCGGGACCGGTGCATTCAGCGCTTTAAGAATGTTGATCTGGCGTGGCGTGTTATTGATATGGTCTTCGCCACGCACGACGTGGGTGATCGCCATATCCCAGTCATCTACCACAACACAGAAGTTATAGGTCGGTGAACCATCGGTACGGCGGATGATCAGATCGTCCAGCTCCTGGTTGCTGAATTCGATCGGGCCGCGGATCTGATCGTCAAAGATGACTGAGCCTTCCTGCGGGTTCGCGAAACGCACCACGCATGGCTCGTCTGCCTCATGGTGTTGATGATCGTGGCGGCAGCGACCGTCGTAACGAGGCTTTTCATTATTTGCCATCTGCTCTTCGCGCAGGGCTTCCAGACGTTCTTTAGAGCAGTAGCACTTATAAGCTGTACCCGCTTCAAGCATGTCATCAATAACCGCGTTATAGCGATCAAAACGTTTGGTCTGGAAATAGGGGCCTTCATCCCACTCCAGATTAAGCCAGTTCATACCATCCATAATGGCTTCGATTGCTTCCGGCGTGGAACGTTCGAGATCGGTATCTTCGATACGCAGCACAAACTCACCGCCCTGGTTACGAGCAAACAGCCAGGAATAGAGAGCAGTACGCGCGCCGCCGACGTGCAGATAGCCAGTAGGGCTTGGCGCGAAGCGAGTTTTGATTTTCATGAAGTGGCCTTACAGTGATAAAGATGCCGACAACCGGCATATCCTGGAAACGAAAGTGGGCAATATTCTATCACTCCAGCCTGATTCCTCAATCTTGTTGCTGTCAGATCCTTGTTCATAGTCGTTTTTGTTTAGAAATCATGCACCACTGGTGGTTTCGCGATCGTTTTGCTTAATTTTACGACGAACGAACAAAATCTTTAGAAAAGCCGTTGACTCATTTTCAACTCTCCCTATAATGCGACTCCACACAGCGGGGGTGATTAGCTCAGTTGGTAGAGCATCTCCTTTACACGGAGGGGGTCGGCGGTTCGAGCCCGTCATCACCCACCATCTACTTCGATAGATGCCGCAGTGTAGATAAGAATTGAGAATGGGCGATTAGCTCAGTTGGTAGAGCATCTCCTTTACACGGAGGGGGTCGGCGGTTCGAGCCCGTCATCGCCCACCATTCTCACCTTATCAATAGCAGTTCCGAAATGGGCGATTAGCTCAGTTGGTAGAGCATCTCCTTTACACGGAGGGGGTCGGCGGTTCGAGCCCGTCATCGCCCACCATTTCGGGTCGTTAGCTCAGTTGGTAGAGCAGTTGACTTTTAATCAATTGGTCGCAGGTTCGAATCCTGCACGACCCACCAATGTAAAAAAGCGCCCTAAAGGCGCTTTTTTGCTATCTGCGATTTAACCACTGCCTGCACTCGCCGCCGCACACGATGACTCCCCTTCCTCTTTCGTCTTTATCAATCGCTCAACCGCAGGTACTGCATACCAATAACGTTTCGCCTTGTTACCTGTCATTTCTGGCAGCTCTCCTCAAGTAGAGGCGGGCTTATGCCGATAAAAGGGATTTACGGCAAGAGATCTTAATATGACTACGATTCAGGCATCTACCCAGCCAATTCAGGCCAGCGGTAACGGTAAAAGCGGCTCCAGCGATAACAGCATTGCCGCGCAAATCAGCAGTATCACGGCCAAAATTTCCAAATTGAGCCAGAAATTTAAAGATATCGCTCTGGGAAGCGGTACGCCCGAAGAAAAAAAGGAGCAACAAGAGATACTCAAAGCGCAGATTGATGGTCTGCAGGCGCAACTGCAGATGCTACTACGACGTCAGGCTGAAGAGTCAAAACAAAAACAGGAGCAGGCGCAGGCTAAAGTGGAAGGCGTGAACAAACCTTCCGCTGAGCATGAGATTGATATTTACGTTTAACGCGCCTCAGCGTTAAACAGTGGATCGCGTATACGGGCCTGCGTAAGTTGTTCTGCCTGCATACGCACCACCTCCCAGATCGCCTGTGCGGCACCCGACAGCGAGCGATTCTTACGGCGAACCAGCATCAGCTTACGTTCAATAGCTGGCGTGAACCGTTTGACGGTTAACCTGCTCCCCTGGGGTAACGGCAGCGCCAGTGCCGGGAGCACGCTGATGCCAATCCCGGCTTCTACCATCGGAAAGAGCGTGGCGGGGTGGCCAATCTCCTGCACAATCGTCGCCCTCACCTGCTGCTCACGAAGTGCGGCATCGATAAGTGGTCGGCTGCCGGAGGCATAATCCTGTAACACCAGCCTGGCCCCTTGTAGCGCCTGCCATGCCACTTCATCCAGTGCCGCAAGCGGGTCGTCATCGCGGCAGAGAAGTAAAAAGGGTTCTGAAAGCACCTCTTCGCACTCCAGATCGCTCACCGGCCCGGGATCGATAACAATCCCAAAGTCCACCTCGCCCTGGCGGATACTCTCCAGCACCCACTGCTGCGGTCGGTCATGCAGCACAAAATCAATATCCGGGTACTGCTGATTACTGAATGCAATGCAGCGCGGAATGAGGTGCGCCGAAATGGTCTGACTGGCGGCGACGCGTACCGTCCCGGAGAGTTGCTGCCCTACCCGACCCACGTCCCGTAACGTACTGGACAGCTCATCGAGGATCCTCTCCAGCCGGGCCGCTAATTGCTGGCCTGCCTCGGTCAGTATCACTTCCCGGGTGGTTCTGTCGAGCAGCCGCACGCCAGTTTGCTGCTCCAGCTCCTTCACGCTGTGACTGACCGCCGACTGGCTCAGGCCGATAATCTCACCTGCACGGCTAAAGCTTTTCGCCTGCGCGACGGTAACAAAAACACGCAACTGCCGTAACGAGTAATTCATCTGTTTTACTCATGAATTGATGCAATAAATCAATTTTATTTCTCAAAGGGAAGAAAGCACAATAGCGCTATCTGTTTTCAGGAGTGTTTATGAAACTTTTTCGCATACTCGACCCGTTCACCATCACCCTTATCGTGGTTGTCCTGCTGGCCTCCTTCTTCCCGGCCCGTGGCGGTTTTGTTCCTTTTTTTGAAGGTCTCACCACCGCCGCTATCGCGCTGCTGTTCTTTATGCACGGGGCAAAACTTTCCCGGGAAGCCATTATCTCTGGCGGTAGCCACTGGCGACTGCACCTGTGGGTAATGTGCAGCACCTTCGTCGTCTTCCCGGTGTTGGGCGTGCTGTTTGCCTGGTGGGCGCCGATCAATGTCGATCCGTCGCTGTATACCGGCTTCCTCTACCTCTGTATTTTGCCAGCCACGGTGCAGTCAGCGATCGCCTTTACCTCAATGGCAGGCGGCAACGTGGCGGCAGCCGTCTGCTCGGCGTCTGCCTCCAGCTTGCTGGGGATTTTCCTTTCGCCACTGCTGGTGGGGCTGGTAATGGACATGCACGGAGCGGAAGGCAGTCTGGAGCAGGTAGGCAAAATTATGCTGCAACTGCTGCTACCCTTTGTGCTGGGGCATCTTTCCCGCCCGTGGACCGGTGCCTTTGTGGCGAAGCATAAGAAGTGGATTGCCAAAACCGATCAGTCATCGATTCTGCTGGTCGTTTACTCAGCATTCAGCGAAGCCGTGGTCAATGGCATCTGGCATAAAGTCGGGGTCGGGTCGCTGCTGTTTATCGTGGTGGTTAGCCTGGTATTGCTGGCGATTGTCATTGCCATCAACGTATTTGCTGCGCGCCGCTTCGGCTTTAACAAAGCAGATGAGATTACGATTGTGTTCTGTGGTTCGAAAAAGAGCCTTGCAAACGGGATCCCGATGGCCAACATTCTGTTTCCGACCTCGGTGGTTGGGATGATGGTGCTGCCGCTGATGATCTTCCATCAGCTGCAGCTCATGATTTGCGCGGTCATGGCGCGTCGCTACAAACGCCAGACCGACGAGTTGCAGGCCCGGGAGCAGGCCCGCACGGCGAAAGTTTAGGGACGACGCAGGGGCTGAACCAGCTGGGTCAGCCCCTCGGTTTTAATCAGTAACGTGAGCGCCATTAGCTCACCCAGATGCCCGGCAGGAAACTCATCCTTTCGGGCAAACCACAGTAAATACTCTTCGGGCACATCAATCAGCCGACGGCCTTTATACTTCCCGAACGGCATCTCGGTATTGGCTATTTCGATAAGCTGCGCTTTATCCACGTTACTCTCCCAACAGACGCAGCATCTCTGCCTCATCAATTACGTCAATTCCCAGCTCCTGCGCCTTCGCCAGCTTGGAGCCTGCCGCTTCCCCGGCAATCACCAGGTCGGTTTTCTTCGACACGCTGCCAGCCACTTTGGCCCCCAGTGCCGTCAGACGCGCTTTGGCATCATCGCGTGAAAGCTGGCTCAGGCTACCGGTCAGTACCACCGTTTTGCCGGCGAACGGACTGTCGATCTCTTCGGCGTTGATCACCTGCGGCGCAGGCCAGCGAATGCCTTCGTTAAGCAACTGGCCGATCACCTCGCGGTTACTCTCTTCAGAGAAGAAGTTAAAGACGTGGGTGGCGACCACAATGCCGACGTCCGGCACCTTTTGCAGCTCGTCGATTGGCGCCTTCTCGAGCGCCTCCAGCGTACCAAAATAGGCTGCCAGACCCGCCGCGGTCGCTTCCCCTACTTCGCGGATACCCAGCGCATAAAGGAAGCGGGCAAAAGTGGTGTCTTTGGATTTTTCCAGTGCGTCGGCCACGTTCTGCGCGGATTTCGGCCCCATACGATCCAGCCCGGTCAGCTTACCCGGCGTCAGGCGGAACAGATCAGCGGGCGTATGGACATACTCTTTCTCGACCAGCTGATCGATGATTTTGTCGCCCATGCCATCGACGTCCATCGCCCGGCGGGAGACGAAGTGTTTCAGCGACTCTTTACGCTGGGCGCCGCAAACTAAACCGCCAGTACAGCGGGCCACGGCCTCACCTTCGACGCGTTCAACGTCTGAGCCGCATACCGGGCAGTGGGTCGGGAATTCTACCGCTCGCGTGTCCTCAGGACGTTCTGATTCCACAACGTTTACTACCTGGGGGATAACATCCCCGGCACGGCGGATAACCACTTTATCGCCAATACGCAGCCCCAGACGGTCGATCTCATCGGCGTTATGCAGGGTCGCGTTGCTGACCAGGACCCCGGCCACCTGAACCGGCTCCAGTCGCGCAACCGGCGTTATCGCGCCGGTACGCCCCACCTGGAACTCCACATCGCGCACGAAGGTCATCTGCTCCTGGGCCGGGAACTTAAAGGCCACCGCCCAGCGCGGCGCTCGAGCGACGAAGCCCAGCTGTTCCTGAAGCGCGAGGGAGTTTACTTTGATCACCACCCCGTCGATATCAAAGCCGAGCGTCGGACGGTCTGCTTCAACCTGACGATAAAACGCCAGCACGGCTTCCGGTGAGTCGCACAGCTGCACACGGTTACTCACCGGCAGTCCCCAGGCTTTGAATTGCATCAGGCGGCCCAGATGGGTATCGGGCAGCTCGCCTCCCTCCAGAATGCCAACGCCGTAACAGAAGAAGGTTAACGGGCGTTTTGCGGTAATGCGTGGATCCAGCTGGCGCAGTGAACCCGCTGCGGCATTGCGCGGGTTAGCGAAAATTTTGCCGCCAGTGCGGCGCGCTTCTTCATTAATTTTTTCAAATCCGGCCTGCGGGAGGAATACTTCACCGCGCACTTCGAGACGTGCCGGAATGTTATCGCCATGCAGCTTAAGCGGGATGGCACGAATGGTACGCACATTGGTGGTAATGTCTTCGCCGGTCGTACCGTCGCCGCGGGTGGCGGCGCGGGTCATCACCCCGTTTTCGTACAGAATGCTGACGGCCAGGCCATCCAGTTTCAGCTCGCAACACCAGCTCAGGGCATCGGTCTGCTTCAGACGGTCCTGGACGCGTTTGTTGAAGGCGAGGAAGCTCCCCTCATCAAAGACGTTATCCAGCGACAGCATGGGCACTTCATGGCGCACCTGGCTGAAAAAGGCCAGTGGCGCGGCGCCGACACGCTGGGTCGGTGAGTCGGGGGTAATTAAATCGGGACGCTGCGCTTCAAGCTCACGCAGTTCACGCATCAAACGGTCGTATTCTGCGTCCGGCACTTCGGGCGCATCCATCACATGATAAAGATATTCATGGTGGCGAAGCGTGGTTCGGAGTTCGGTAAGTTGTTGTTCGATTGTGTCCATGTCGCACCATTAATGAGAAAAACCCCCGACATGCGGGGGTTGAGGAGATGTGAAACAAACGCGGAGACTTACGCGTTAGCTTCTTTTACTTCGCGGATACGGTCCTGATACTCGCGCAGTTTCTGCGGCGTCATCATTCGACGCTGATCGTCGAGCACCATGCCGCCGACTTCGTCCGCGATATGCTGGGCAGACTGCAGCATCAGCTTAAAGTTTTGCAGTTCATCGCCATAAGACGGCACCTGCATAAAGATGGTCACGCCCGGCGTGGTGAAATCACCGGTCATTTCCGGGTCAAAGGTGCCCGGGTTAACCATGTTCGCCAGGCTGAACAGCGAAGGACCACTTCCGTCCGGGCTAAGGTGACGATGGAAGATATTCATATCGCCAAACTTGAAGCCGGCCTGCTGAATGCTGTTGAGCAGCACTTCGCCGTTGATAGTGGTGCCATGATGGGCCGCCACACTCATAACAATGACCGTCTCTTTGCGCTGCGGTTTTTCCGCCACTGGTGGCGCCGCTTCGACTACCGGCTCTGGCTCCACAACAGGCGCAGGGGCCGGTTGCGGCGCTGGCGCGACAGGCTGAGGTGCCTGCTGGACGACCGGCTGTGGTGCAGGCTGAGCGACATGCTGAGGTTGTGGCACCGGTTGCTGGCGCACAGGCTCATGCTGCTGCGGTTGCGGTTGTTGGGGTTGCGGCTGGTGTACCGGCTCGACCACAGGCTGCGGCGGCGCAGCAGGGCGCGGCTGAGCAGATGCATAAGGCGGCTGGTACTGATGCTGCGGAGGCTGACGAGGCGCTTCATGCTCCCCATGGCCTGCGCCGGGCGCAGTATTGGCCCGATGAACGCGTACTTCACCCACACCCTCGTCTTCCATTTCTTCGATATCGTCATCGCTATCGTCGTCACGGGTAGACTTCATGCGCTTCAGTGGGCGATCGCGAAACATAGAAGAGCGCTCTTTACGGCTGGTCCAGAAACCATGTACCAGTAAAGCGATTATGGCGATCGCGCCAACAATGATTAATATCAGACGCAAATCCTGCATCATTATATTCTCTGTTGTTCTAACACCTTGCCACCACGGCAAACATTTACTCACTAAGAGTATTTGCCGATTACGTCAAGTGCAAGTGTATGCAGAGCATTCGCAGCATAAAGATGAACTAAATCGTGCTTTTTGCTGTTTTTTCGAACATTTCCGAACTGGTCAACGTGCCGCAACTGGCTAATATAGGCAGGCAACTTCACTGGTTGTGATAAAAGGAGCTCAACCTGGTTATGGTTTCATCAACGTCTTCCCCTCCCCGCAGCGGCGTGTGGTACTTCTCACAGGGCTGGAAACTGGTTTCGCTGCCAGGCATCCGCCGTTTTGTGATCCTTCCGCTGCTGATTAATATTCTGCTGATAGGGGGGGCCTTCTGGTGGCTGTTTACCCGCCTGGATACCTGGATCCCGGCACTCATGAGCCACGTCCCCGACTGGCTGCAGTGGCTGAGCTATCTGCTATGGCCTGTGGCTATCGTCTCGGTGCTGTTGGTGTTTGGCTACTTTTTCTCAACCCTGGCCAACTGGATAGCGGCCCCCTTTAATGGGCTGCTGGCCGAACAGTTGGAAGCGCGACTGACGGGCGCTACGCCGCCGGACACCGGTGTGCTGGGCATCATGAAAGATCTGCCGCGCATTATGAAACGTGAATGGCAGAAGTTCGCCTGGTACTTGCCGCGTGCCATTGTGTTACTGATCCTCTACTTTATTCCGGGTATCGGGCAGACGGTTGCGCCGGTGTTATGGTTCCTGTTCAGCGCGTGGATGCTGGCGATCCAGTATTGCGACTACCCGTTCGATAATCACAAAGTCCCGTTTAAAGAGATGCGGACTGCCCTGCGCGCGCGCAAGATGACCAATATGCAGTTTGGCGCGCTCACCAGCCTGTTCACGATGATCCCGTTCCTGAATCTGTTCATCATGCCGGTTGCGGTTTGTGGTGCGACGGCGATGTGGGTCGATTGTTACCGTGATAAACACGCATTGTGGAAATAAGGTAAATAAAGGGATGGCTTATGCCATCCCTTATTCCATACTGGATAGCATTATTTCTCATCAGCATATAGATATGCGAATTCCTTACTTCCCCATACTTATTCAACAGGTATGCTGGGTCGGTATCCCAATTTCAAACAGTTAAGGACAGGCCATGAGTAAGATTTTTGAAGACAACTCGCTGACTATCGGTCACACGCCCCTGGTTCGACTGAACCGTATCGGTAATGGACGCATTCTGGCGAAGGTAGAATCTCGTAACCCAAGCTTCAGCGTGAAATGCCGTATCGGTGCCAATATGATTTGGGATGCGGAAAAGCGTGGCGTGTTGAAGCCTGGCGTTGAACTGGTGGAGCCAACCAGCGGTAACACCGGTATTGCCCTGGCTTACGTGGCTGCCGCTCGGGGTTACAAGCTGACGCTGACCATGCCGGAAACCATGAGCATTGAACGTCGCAAGCTGCTGAAGGCGCTGGGTGCGAACCTGGTCTTAACGGAAGGCGCAAAAGGGATGAAGGGCGCCATCCAGAAAGCCGAAGAGATTGTGGCCAGCGATCCGGCCAAATATCTGCTGCTGCAGCAGTTCAGCAACCCGGCTAACCCGGAAATTCACGAGAAGACCACCGGCCCGGAAATCTGGGAAGATACCGACGGTCAGGTTGATGTGTTTATCTCAGGTGTCGGTACCGGCGGGACGCTTACGGGTGTTAGCCGCTATATTAAAGGTACAAAAGGTAAAAAAGATCTGATTACCGTTGCCGTGGAGCCAACCGATTCTCCGGTTATTGCTCAGGCGCTGGCAGGTGAAGAGCTGAAACCTGGCCCGCATAAGATTCAGGGTATCGGTGCAGGCTTCATTCCAGGCAACCTGGATCTGAAACTGATCGACAAAGTTGTGGCTATCACCAACGAGGAAGCCATCTCTACCGCCCGTCGTCTGATGGAAGAAGAAGGTATTCTGGCGGGGATCTCTTCGGGTGCTGCGGTTGCCGCAGCGCTGCAATTACTTGAAGATGAAACCTTTACCAATAAGAATATCGTGGTTATTCTTCCATCCTCGGGTGAGCGCTATTTGAGTACTGCACTGTTTGCCGATCTCTTTACAGAGAAAGAACTGCAACAGTAGTGCCAAAATGTAAATATCGCGTAAAAAAGCACCCATTCGGGTGCTTTTTTGTGGCCTGCTTCAAAGTTTTATCTCTTCTGGCATTGCTTCACCCTGTTGGCTCTGGTATTTAAGCTGACAATTATTTTGAAGCACGAAATTAATCGATACACGAATTACCGCTGCTGAATCGATTTTATGATTTGGTTCAAGTCTTGCTTTCGCGGCATAATGTTTAATGTCGAACGAGACGTCAGCAGCCTGACATGCCAGTAGCGGAAAACGTTTGACACATCTGTGCCTCGTGCCGTTAAGCCGGTGCTAACTATACAGGCTAAAGTCATGCCGCCAGGCTAGACTTTAGTTCCACAACACTAAACCAATAAGTTGGGGAAATACAATGTTCCAGCAAGAAGTTACCATTACCGCTCCGAACGGTCTGCACACCCGCCCTGCTGCTCAGTTTGTTAAAGAAGCGAAAGGCTTCACTTCTGAGATCACTGTGACTTCCAACGGCAAAAGCGCCAGCGCAAAAAGCCTGTTCAAACTGCAGACTCTGGGTCTGACTCAGGGCACCGTTGTGACCATCTCCGCGGAAGGCGAAGACGAGCAGAAAGCAGTTGAGCATCTGGTAAAACTGATGGCTGAGCTCGAGTAAGTTTCCGGGTTCTTTGTAAAAATCAGTCACAAGTAAGGTAGGGTTATGATTTCAGGCATTTTAGCATCCCCGGGTATCGCTTTCGGCAAAGCACTGCTGCTGAAAGAAGACGAGATCGTCATCGACCGGAAAAAAATTTCTGCTGATAAGGTAAATCAGGAAGTTGAGCGTTTTCTGAGTGGCCGTGCAAAAGCATCTGCGCAGCTGGAAACGATCAAAACTAAAGCTGGCGAAACTTTCGGTGAAGAAAAAGAAGCCATCTTCGAAGGGCACATCATGTTGCTCGAAGATGAGGAGCTGGAGCAGGAAATCATAGCCCTGATTAAAGATAAAGGCATGACGGCCGACGCGGCTGCGCATGAAGTTATCGAAGGTCAGGCGACTGCCCTGGAAGAGCTGGACGATGAATACCTGAAAGAGCGCGCGGCTGACGTGCGTGACATTGGTAAGCGTCTGCTGCGTAACATCCTCGGCCTGGCCATTATCGATCTGAGCGCAATTCAGGACGAAGTAATCCTGGTTGCTGCTGACCTGACCCCGTCAGAAACCGCACAGCTGAACCTGAACAAGGTGCTGGGTTTCATTACTGACGCCGGTGGCCGCACCTCCCACACCTCTATCATGGCGCGTTCTCTGGAACTGCCTGCCATCGTGGGTACCGGTAGCGTGACCGCGCAGGTGAAAAACGACGACTATCTGATTCTGGATGCCGTAAACAATCTGGTTTACGTCAACCCAACCAACGAACAAATCGAACAGCTGCGTGCCGTTCAGGAACAGGTTGCCACTGAGAAAGCCGAACTGGCAAAACTGAAAGATCTGCCTGCGATTACGCTGGACGGACATCAGGTTGAAGTGTGTGCCAACATCGGTACCGTACGTGACGTTGATGGCGCTGAGCGCAACGGCGCAGAAGGTGTAGGCCTGTACCGTACCGAATTCCTGTTCATGGACCGTGACGCCCTGCCAACCGAAGAAGAGCAGTTTGCTGCTTACAAAGCGGTAGCGGAAGCTTGTGGCTCTCAGGCTGTTATCGTCCGTACCATGGACATCGGCGGCGACAAAGAACTGCCGTACATGAACTTCCCGAAAGAAGAGAACCCGTTCCTGGGCTGGCGTGCAGTACGTATCGCGATGGATCGTAAAGAGATCCTGCGCGACCAGGTTCGCGCCATCCTGCGTGCTTCCGCTTTCGGTAAGCTGCGCATCATGTTCCCGATGATCATCTCTGTTGAAGAAGTGCGTGCGCTGAAGAAAGAGATTGAGATCTACAAACAAGAACTGCGCGACGAAGGTAAAGCCTTTGACGAATCAATTGAAATCGGCGTGATGGTAGAAACCCCAGCCGCGGCGACGATTGCCCGTCATTTAGCGAAAGAAGTCGATTTCTTTAGTATTGGTACCAACGATTTAACCCAGTACACCCTGGCAGTTGACCGTGGTAATGATATGATTTCACATCTTTACCAGCCAATGTCACCGTCCGTGCTGACGCTTATTAAGCAAGTTATTGATGCTTCTCATGCCGAAGGCAAATGGACTGGTATGTGTGGTGAGCTTGCAGGCGACGAACGTGCTACACTTCTGTTGCTGGGTATGGGTCTGGACGAGTTCTCTATGAGCGCCATTTCCATCCCGCGCATCAAGAAGATCATCCGTAACACGAACTTCGAAGATGCGAAGGTATTAGCAGAGCAGGCTCTTGCTCAACCGACAACGGACGAGTTAATGACGCTGGTTAACAAGTTCATTGAAGAAAAAACAATCTGCTAATCCACGAGATGCGGCCCAATTTACTGCTTAGGAGAGATGGCTAATGGGGTTATTTAGTAAACTGTTCGGTGACAAAGGCAACAGCGACACCGGAACTATTGAGATTGTTGCTCCGCTGTCTGGTGAAATCGTCAACATCGAAGACGTGCCGGATGTCGTGTTTGCAGAGAAAATTGTTGGTGATGGCATTGCTATCAAACCGACCGGTAACAAAATGGTTGCGCCGGTTGATGGTACCATCGGTAAGATTTTTGAAACCAACCACGCATTTTCTATCGAATCTGATAGCGGTATTGAACTGTTCGTTCACTTCGGTATCGACACCGTCGAACTGAAAGGCGAAGGCTTCAAGCGTATCGCTGAAGAAGGCCAGCGCGTTAAAGTTGGCGACCCGGTCATTGAATTCGATCTGCCACTGCTGGAAGAGAAAGCCAAGTCTACCCTGACTCCGGTTGTTATCTCCAACATGGACGAAATCAAAGAGCTGATCAAACTGTCTGGCAGCGTGACCGTGGGTGAAACCCCGGTTATCCGCATCAAGAAGTAATTTCTTGCCACACAGAAAAATGGCGCCTTCGGGCGCCATTTTTGTTTGTCAGGCCGGCAGAACCAGCTCGTCGTAACCCTTCTCCTGGGTGTACTGCATCACTTGCGTCACCCTGTCCCCTGCCCGGCTTATCGCCGCGGCCACGCTCTCGCGTTGCACCAGGGCACTGACCAGCTCAGAACAAAAAAGATCCCCTGTACCTTTCAGGTCGGCTTTGATGCGTGGGTGGGCGCTGACCGTCACATCATCATGGGAAACGAGCACCACGTGGATGTTGTCAGCATCCCCGGCCACCGGCGCGCTGGTGATTGCCACCCACTGCAGGGTATCGGAAAGTAACCCTCTGGCGGCGGCAATGGCGCTGGCGTTATCCCGGCAAGACTTGCCGCTGAGCACTTCCAGTTCGTAGACGTTCGGCGTAATACCCTGCGCCAACGGCAGCAGATGCTGGCGGTAGGCTTCCGGGATCTCGGGTTTGACGTAGGTTCCGCTGTCAGTGTCACCAATTACCGGGTCAACCAGGATCAGCACATCGGGATGCTGCGCCTTTACCGCACGTAGCCAGTCGGCCAACAGGGCAATCTGGCTGGCGCTCCCCATATACCCAGTGGTGACTGCTTTCAGCTCGCGCAATATGTCGCGCTCGTCCAGCGCCTTCAGGTAACCACTGAACCACTCGTCGGGGATTATCCCGCCGTAAAAGGTGTCGTAGTGCGGGGTATTACTGAACAACACCGTCGGTATCGCCGTCACGTTGAGGTGATGCTGGCGAATATTGGGCACCGCAATGCTGTTACCCACGCTGCCGTACACCACCTGCGACTGCACAGCCACAATATCGGTCTGCTGTGCCCGGGTTTTGTCCCGGAATAGAATCATTTCCATCGCGTTTAGATCCCTGCGCCCTGCGCATAACTCTCCTCACCAAACACGCCGGTAGAGAGGTAGCGATCGCCGCGATCGCAAATGATCGCCACCACCACTGCCCCCGGCGTTGCCGCGGCCACCCGCAGAGCGCCAGCTACCGCGCCACCCGAACTGACGCCGCAGAAGACCCCTTCACGCACGGCCAGTTCACGCATGGTATTTTCCGCCTCGCGCTGATGAATATCCAGCACCTGGTCCACAAGCGAGGCATTAAAAATGCCCGGCATATACTCTGCGGGCCAGCGGCGAATACCCGGAATGCTGCTGCCCTCTTCGGGCTGCAGGCCGACTATGGTCACCGCCTTGTCCTGCTCGCGCAGAAAGCGGGAGACGCCGGTGATGGTGCCGGTGGTGCCCATGCTGGAGACGAAATGGGTGATGCGGCCTGACGTCTGCCGCCAGATTTCCGGGCCGGTAGTGGTGTAGTGTGCGTACGGGTTATCAGGGTTGTTGAACTGATCCAGCAGCTTGCCTTCACCCCGGTTCGCCATCTCTTGAGCCAGATCGCGTGCCCCCTCCATCCCCTGCTCTTTGCTGACGAGGATTAACTCAGCACCATAGGCCAGCATCGCGGCACGGCGCTCCTGGCTCATGTTGTCCGGCATCAGCAGCTTCATGCGATAGCCTTTCAGGGCGGCAATCATCGCCAGCGCGATGCCGGTGTTGCCGCTGGTCGCCTCGATCAGCACATCGCCGGGTTTGATTTCACCGCGCTTTTCCGCCTCGACAATCATCGACAGCGCGGCGCGGTCTTTGACCGAACCCGCCGGGTTATTGCCTTCCAGTTTGATCCAGATTTCGCTGCCGTTGTCCGGCCCCATGCGCTGCAGTTTGATCAGAGGGGTATTACCGATGGTGTCTTCGAGTGTATTCACGATTTTTACTCAATAAAAAGCCGGGTGGCGCTTCGCTTACCCGGCCTACGTCCGTGCTCGTGTAGGCCCGGTAAGCGTAGCGCCACCGGGCGATAAACATGGTCAATAACCTATCAGGCAGATTCCGCCAGAGCAAGATCTCCCCGCGTCTCGATGCGCTCCTTATCGTGATAAATGCGCGCATGCTGCAGGCCAACAAACAGACGTTCGCCGCGGTGTGGCGGCTCTTCGTCACGCATCACTACCGTCAGCGGTTCGCTGTACCAGCCCAGCGGCTGCACCACCAGTTGGGTATAGTGACCTTTCGGGCTGGCTTCCAGCACCTGTACCGGCAGCGGGCAGTCGAGGCTGGTGCGACGGCTTACGTCCACTTCCCATGGGCGCAGGAACAGATCTACCGGCCCCTGATAGCCAGGGGTATAACCCAGTGGCCAGCGATGGGCACCAACGTGAAACTGACCGCCGCGAATATTGCCTTGCAGGCGGTTCACTTCGCCCATAAATTCCAGCACAAAACGGGTCGCCGGTTCGCGCCAGAGCTGTTCTGGCTCATCGACCTGCTCAATATTCCCCTGGCTCATCACCACGACCCGATCGGCCACTTCCATCGCCTCTTCCTGATCGTGGGTAACGAAGACGCTGGTGAATTTCAGCTCTTCGTGCAGCTGACGCAACCAGCGACGCAGCTCTTTACGTACCTGGGCATCCAGTGCGCCGAAGGGTTCATCCAGCAGCAGGATTTGCGGCTCTACCGCCAGCGCACGAGCCAACGCCACGCGCTGTTTCTGTCCGCCGGAAAGCTGGACCGGATAACGGTCTGCCAGATGTGCCAGCTGCACCATCTCCAGCAGTTTGGTCACTTTCGCCTTGATAGTCGCCGCATCGGGACGCTCGCGGCGCGGCAGCACCGTCAGGCCAAAGGCGATGTTGTCGAACACCGTCATATGGCGGAACAGGGCGTAATGCTGGAATACAAAGCCCACCTTACGGTCGCGCGCATGCAGGCGGCTGACGTCGGTGCCGTGGAAGCGGATATGCCCGCTGGTTTGATGTTCCAGACCGGCGATAATACGCAGCAAAGTGGTTTTCCCGGAGCCGGACGGCCCCAGCAACGCCACCATTTGCCCGGAAGGGATATCCAGCGAGATATCGTTCAGCACCTGGGTGCGACCAAAGGACTTCTTAATATTGGCAATCTCAATGCTCATGATTTCCCTCCTGATGCTGGCGTTTTGCCTGATTCTCTAAACGCCACTGCACCATACTCTTTAAAAACAGGGTCAAAATAGCCATCAGCGTCAGCAGGGCTGCGGCGGTAAAGGAACCGACGGTGTTATAGTCCTGCTCCAGCAATTCAATTTGTAACGGCAGCGACAGGGTTTCGCCGCGGATAGACCCGGAGACCACTGACACCGCGCCAAACTCACCAATCGCGCGGGCGTTCGTCAGCACCACGCCATACAGCAGCGCCCAGCGGATGTTTGGCAGGGTCACACGGCGGAACATCTGCCAGCCGGATGCGCCCAGCAGTACCGCCGCTTCGTCTTCGTGGCTGCCCTGGCTGAGCATCACCGGCACCAGCTCGCGCACCACAAACGGACAGGTCACAAAGATCGTCACCAGCACCATGCCCGGCCAGGCGAACATGATCTGTAAGTTATGCTCATCCAGCCAGCCACCCAGCGGGCCGTTGGAGCCGTAGAACAGCAGATACACCAGACCGGCCACCACTGGCGATACGGCAAAAGGAATATCCAGCAGGGTCAGCAAGAGCTGGCGGCCCGGGAAGTTAAAGCGCGTCACCAGCCAGGCCAACAGGATGCCAAACACCAGGTTCACCGGCACGGTAATCAGGGCAATCATTACCGTCAGCCAGATGGCATGGAGCATGTCCGGGTCGGCGAGGTTTTGCAGCGCGGGCATCAGCCCTTTACTGAACGCCTGAACAAAGATGTAGACCATCGGCACGACGAGAATAAACACCGACACCAGCATGCCCGTGCCAATCAGAAACCATTTTCCCCAGTTGATGCGGGGTGCGTCATAGCGCTTCAATTGAGTAACTTCCGCCATCAGTGACCTACCACACGTCGACCAAAGCGACTTTGCAGAGTGTTAATCGAGAACAGCAGCAGCAGCGACGCGGCGAGGATCACCGAGGCGATCGCACTTGCCGCCGGGTAATCAAACTCCTGCAAACGCACAAAAATCATCAGCGAGGTCACTTCCGTTTTCCACGCGATATTCCCGGCGATGAAGATCACCGCGCCGAACTCGCCGAGGCTGCGGGTAAACGACAACGCCACGCCCGCCAGTAGCGCCGGAGACAGCTCAGGCAGCACCACCTTACGGAAGCTCTGCCAGCGCGTGGCACCCAGGGTTTCCGCCGCTTCTTCATATTCCGGGCCTAACTCCTCCAGCACCGGCTGGACGGTACGCACCACAAACGGGATGCTGGTAAAGGCCATCGCTACCGCAATGCCAAGCCAGGTATAAGTCACCTTGATATCAAACTTCGCCAGCCACTCACCGTAAAAGCCATTCACGGAGAACAGCGAGGCCAGGGTTAAACCGGCCACGGCGGTGGGCAGCGCGAAGGGTAAATCCATCAGTGCATCCAGCAGCGTGCGGCCCGGGAAGCGGTAGCGGGTTAAGATCCACGCCATCAGCAGGCCGAAAACGCCGTTGAAAATCGAGGCCACAAATGCCGACAGCAGCGTCACCTTATAGGCCGCCACTACCTGCGGGTTGCTGATCACCTCCCAGTACTGGGACCAGCTCATCTCCGAGAGCTGGACCACCAGCGCGCTGAGCGGTAACAACAAAATCAGACAGACGAACAGCAGGCTGGTCCCGAGGCTTAAGGTAAAGCCTGGCAGCACACGTCTGGAGGAAACTGCAAACATTACTTACGCCCCGCCGCCAACAATTTGTCTAACTCACCCCCGCTGGTGAAGTGCGTTTTCATCACTTCAGGCCAGGAGCCAAAATGCTCTTCAACGCGGAACAGCTCGGTCTGCGGGAACTTGTCTTTCAGCTTGTTCATCACGTCCGGGTTGTTGACGCGATAGTAGTAATCGGTGATCACCGTCTGCGCCTGCGGGCTGTACAGATAGTTGAGATACGCTTTCGCCGCTTTCTCAGTGCCGTTGGCCTTGACGTTTTTATCTACCCACGCCACCGGGAACTCCGCCAGCACGTTGGTTTTCGGAATAACCACTTCGAAGCCCTGCGCTTCGTACTGTTTACGGATGTTGTTAACTTCCGATTCAAAGCTGATCAGCACATCGCCCAGACCGCGTTCCGCGAAGGTGGTGGTCGCGCCGCGACCGCCGGTATCAAACACTTCTACGTTTTTCAGGAACTGGGTCATGAACTGCTCGGTTTTGGCTTTATCGCCGCCGTCAGCTTTGTCTGCAGCGCCCCAGGCAGCCAGATAGGTATAACGGGCGTTGCCGGAGGTTTTCGGGTTCGGGAAAATGAGCTTTACGTCAGAACGCACGAGGTCGTTCCAGTCGTGAATGTTTTTCGGGTTGCCCTTACGCACCAGGAAGCCCATGGTGGAGTAGAACGGCGAGCTGTTGTTCGGCAGACGGCTCTGCCAGTTAGCCGGGAGCAGCTTGCCTTTGTCATGCAGGATCTGCACGTCGGTAATCTGGTTGTACGTCACCACATCCGCTTTTAGCCCCTGCAGGATCGCCAGCGCCTGTTTGGACGAACCGGCGTGAGACTGTTTGATGGTCAGCTTGTCGCCGTTGTTGTCTTTGGCCCACTGTTGTTCAAACGGCGGGTTCAGGGCAGCAAACAGCTCGCGGGAGACGTCGTAAGAGCTGTTCAGCAGTTCGGTTGCCTGCGCCTGAGCGACCAGCAACACTGAAGCTGCCAGCACCAGAGATCCTTTTTTCAGTACAGTAACGGCCATTGCGCACCCTAAGCGTTGTGATGATTTTCTTAGGGTCATCATATTTATAACGAGTACTAAAGGAGTAACGGTTTTATATACCGTTTGGTGATTTAGAAGCAGAAAAGGGAATAAGGCATTTATCCCCTCTCCCCTTTAGGGAGAGGGTCAGGGCGAGGGGCGTTCTTACAGCGCCAGCAGACGCTCGATGGACGGGGCAAAATAGTAACCGCCAGTCACTGGCTTCGTGAAGCGCAGCATAGCATCGCGCTTGCCGTCGGTATCGCCGAACATGCTCAGCAGCTGCTGTTCGATGTTATACAGACGGGCACAGTAGGCGCAGAAGTACAGGCCGTGCGTACCGCTGGCGGTGCCGTATGGCAGGCTCTGGCGCACAATCTTCAGCCCTTTGCCGTCTTCTTTCAGATCAACACGGCTCAGGTGCGAGGTTGCCGGGCGCGCGTCGCCGTCGATCTCTTCGTTAGCTTCTTTAGTGCGGCCAATCATCATCTCCTGATCGGATACGCTCATGCGGTTAAGCTGTTTGAGGTTGTGCTCCCAGCGCTGGACGAACACGTAGCTGCCGCCTGCGTCCACGCCGTCTTTGATGACCGCCACTTCACGGCGCGTCTCTTCTCCTGCCGGGTTTTCGGTGCCGTCAACGAAGCCGCTCAGATCGCGCTCTTCCACCCAGCGGAAACCGTGGATCTCTTCTGTTACTTCAATGCAGTCGCCAAAGGCGGCCATAGCGGCCTGGGCAATGGAGAAGTTCAGGTCGTGACGCAGGGAGAGAATATGGATCAGCACGTCGTACTGCGTAGCCGGCGCCAGGCCTTTGCCGTAAGGGACAAAGTCTTTCAGCTCTTCGGCCCCTTCCCCACCGCTCAGCTGACGCCAGACGTTATGACCAAACGCGACCACCGCGCCGCAGTGGGCATCCGGGAATTTGACCTGGAAGGTGGCCAGTTTATCGATAAAAATTTTGCTGGCCGCACGCAGGGCATCGATATCCCCTTTAACATTGGCTTCGATCCAAATCGCCGCGCGGCAATGTTCTGGCAAAATGCCACTCTGAACCTGAGACATCGCTCCTCCTGAAAAAAAATGCCACGTCGTCGTGGCATGGTTGGCGGCGATTATACCCGCTTTTTTAACGAGGCGGCTTGTCCAGACGCAATTTACTGCTGCCAGATAATTTTGCTGATTTTCCAGCTTTTCAGGGTGTCGTCAGAAGGCATTAACCCTTCCGGGCCGTTCCAGGTTCCGCTGAACTGGTAGCTGATATGCTGGCTGCCCTCAGCTTTACACTCTACCGTCACGTTGTCGTCGGCAGGCACGCTGATGCAGTTACCGTAGGCTTTCTGATACAGGTCGCTGAACGGCGTACCAATCTTCACCCCTTTGTCGGTTTCGATTTCAGTGTCCAGCACCTCAATGCGCCCGACAGTGGATTTTTCACCGTTAATCACCAGCGCCAGCTGGTCATCTTTCAATGCTTCAAAGTAGTGAATGATGGTGCCATTTTGCGTTCTCATGCCGCTGCGCAGACGGTAATCACCGCCTAACGCCGATTCGATGGCGCTCTGTTCCAGCGCCGTGTCGGCGGTGAGATTGCCTACGCCCTGCTCGGTTACCTCGGTGGAAGAGCCGAACCAGTTCCAGGGATAAGCCGCAGACCAGTTCACGGCGGAGAGCGTTGAACAGCCCGTCAGGACAACGGGGAGCGCGCATAACAGTAAACGCAGCGATTTCATCGGGAGATCCTTTCTGGTTAATTTGACGCTTGTTGGAGTGCAGCATCGCTAAAAAGTGCCGTTTAATCTTGCTCGGGGGTGAAACAGGCGCGCAGACGGGGATGGGTCAACAGCCACAGCAGCGCCACGATATCGGCCACCAGCAGGGCAATACCGATGCCACTCAGCGCTTCACCCTGTAGCCACAGCAGAGGTTGCCAGCCCAGCAGTACAACCTGGGCGAGGATCAGCAGCCAGCGCAGCGCCCGCCACAGGCGCGGCACCCGATGGCGCCGCCCGCTCAGTAAAAAGGCCAGCACCGCCGGGATCCCCGGCAGCAGCCCGAGCCAGAAGTTATCATGATCGGGATAAAACAGGTTCAGCAGGGTATTGCCCTGATCGCGGGAGGCCCCCGCCAGCACGAACAACACCCAGGTGCGCGCCTGAAGCAGCAGCACGCACCAGAACAGGAACGGCAGGCGAACCCGGCCGTGGCTGTCATAGTCGCCAGGGTGAAAATCAATACTCTTCATCTTCGATCAGACGTTTGCCCAGCGTTAGCACGTCGGCATGTTCATAGTTGAGGCGCTCGTACATTCCCAGCACCATGTCGTTATCTTCACGCACCATGATCTGAATTTTTGGGCAGCCGCGGGCGATCAGTTTCTTTTCCAGACGATTGAGCAGCGCGTTGGCTATGCCACGCCCACGAAACTCCGGGTGGACGCCCAGGTAGTACGCCGAGCCGCGATGCCCGTCGTAGCCGCCCATCACCGTACCCACCACTTCGCCATTGACCTCCGCGACCAGAAACAGACTGACGTCGTGATTGAGCTTACGCTCAATGTCCATCTCAGGATCGTTCCACGGTCGCAGTAGCTCGCAGCGCTCCCAAAGGGTGATCACCTCTTCGAAGTCTGCCTGGCGAAAAACGCGTATCTCCATGGTATTAACCGCCTTTTTGGGTTCAAAAACAGTGATTATGACGCGAACGCCCTCTTTCGCCAATATGCAGCGAAAAAGGTCAGGAAATTTGGCATAATGGCACTTTGTCACGTATTGAAATGAAAAGTAAAACAATTCACCACACGGACTGTCGTAACGGGAAAGACGATACGATATAACACCAGGACACTCATTTTTTACATTTCAGGCCGCATGAGCACATTCAAACCCTTAAAAACACTCACATCGCGTCGTCAGGTTCTTAAAGCGGGGCTGGCGGCATTGACGTTAACGGGCATTGCAAAGCAGGCTCAGGCAAAAGACGAGAGCACGCTAAAAACCAGTAACGGACACAGCAAGCCAAAGACCAAAAAACCCGGTTCAAAGCGTCTGGTGATGCTCGATCCGGGCCACGGCGGTATTGATACCGGTGCCATTGGCCGCAACGGCTCTAAAGAGAAACATGTTGTACTGGCGA
Organism: Leclercia sp. LSNIH3; assembly: GCF_002935105.1. Taxonomy (NCBI): domain Bacteria; kingdom Pseudomonadati; phylum Pseudomonadota; class Gammaproteobacteria; order Enterobacterales; family Enterobacteriaceae; genus Leclercia; species Leclercia sp. LSNIH3. Next base: position 3,763,189 of record NZ_CP026387.1, on the reverse strand, counting down.
TTGCAAAAAACGTCCGGTCGATTTTACGCAGCAATGGCATTGACGCCCGCCTGACCCGTTCCGGCGATACCTTTATTCCGCTGTATGACCGCGTAGAGATTGCCCATAAGCACGGCGCGGATCTGTTTATGTCGATTCACGCAGACGGCTTCACTAACCCCTCGGCGGCAGGTGCATCGGTATTTGCCCTTTCCAATCGGGGTGCCAGTAGCGCCATGGCAAAATACCTCTCTGACCGTGAAAACCGGGCGGATGAAGTGGCCGGAAAGAAAACCACCGACAAAGATCATCTGCTCCAGCAGGTACTGTTCGATCTCGTTCAGACCGACACGATTAAAAATAGCCTGACCCTCGGCTCGCATATTCTGAAGAAGATTAAGCCGGTACACCGTCTGCACAGCAAAGGCACCGAGCAGGCGGCGTTCGTGGTACTGAAATCTCCGTCGATTCCCTCCGTACTGGTAGAAACCTCCTTCATCACGAATCCCGAAGAAGAGCGACTGCTGGGCACGAAGGCGTTTCGCCAGAAGATCGCCAACGCCATTGCCTCCGGGATCATCAGTTACTTCAACTGGTTCGATAACCAGAAAGCGCACTCCAGGAAACGTTAATGAAACCCAACGCACAGCTGGTTAAAACCTTCCTGCTCCAGTTGCAGGATGCCATTTGCCAGAAACTGAGCGCCGTCGATGGCGGTGAATTTCAACAGGATGAGTGGCAGCGCGAAGCCGGTGGCGGCGGGCGCAGCCGCGTGCTGCGCAATGGCGGCGTGTTCGAGCAGGCTGGCGTGAATTTTTCTCACGTACACGGCGACGCCATGCCTGCCTCGGCCACTGCACACCGCCCGGAGCTGGCGGGCCGCAGCTTTGAAGCGATGGGAGTTTCGCTGGTGGTGCATCCGCACAACCCGTACGTGCCCACCAGCCATGCCAACGTGCGCTTCTTTATCGCCGAAAAACCGGGTGCCGATCCGGTGTGGTGGTTTGGCGGCGGCTTCGACTTAACGCCTTTCTACGGGTTTGAAGAGGACGCTGTCCACTGGCACCAGACCGCGCACGACCTGTGCCAGCCCTTTGGTGAGGACGTCTACCCGAAATACAAGAACTGGTGCGATGAGTATTTCTACCTGAAGCACCGGGACGAGCAGCGTGGCATTGGCGGGCTGTTCTTTGACGATCTGAATACGCCTGATTTTGATACTGCCTTCAGTTTTATGCAGGCGGTGGGCAATGGCTTTACCGACGCTTATCTGCCGATTGTCGAGCGGCGTAAAGACCACGATTACGGCGTGCGCGAGCGCGAGTTCCAGCTCTATCGCCGTGGACGTTACGTGGAATTTAATCTGGTGTGGGACCGTGGCACGCTGTTCGGCCTGCAAACCGGTGGGCGCACGGAGTCGATTCTGATGTCGATGCCGCCACTAGTGCGCTGGGAGTATAACTTTGATCCGAAAGAAGGCAGCCGCGAGGCTGCCCTGAAAGAGTTTATTCGGGTTCGGGACTGGGTGTAAAAAACCCCTCACCCCGGCCCTCTCCCCAAAGGGGCGAGGGAGAAAAGACGGCTCCGTGCAGTCCCCTCTTTCCACAGGGGCGAGGGAGAAAAGACGGCTCCGTGCAGTCCCCTCTCCCCAAAGTGGCGAGGGAGAAAAGACGTCTCCGTGCAGCCCTCTCTCCCCAAAGGGGCGAGGGTGAAAAGACGGCTCCGTGCAATCCCCTCTCCCCAAAGGGGCGAGGGTGAAAAGACGGCTCCCTGCAGTCCCTCTCTCCAAACGGGCAAGGGCGAAAAAACGGCTCCGTGCAGTCCCCTCTCCCCAAACGGGCGAGGGTGAAAAGACGGCTCCGTGCAGTCCCCTCTCCCCAAACGGGCAAGGGCGAAAAGACGGCTCCGTACAGTCCCCTCTCCCCTATGGGGAGAGGGTTAGGGTGAGGGGTTACAGCGGCTGTGTCTGCGCCTCTACCACCGCCAGCGCCACCATGTTCACAATACGGCGCACGGAGGCAATCGGGGTCAATACATGCACTGGTTTCGCCACGCCCATCAGCACCGGCCCGACGGTCACCCCTTCCGAACTGGAGACGCGCAGCAGGTTATAACTGATACGCGCCGCCTCGACATTCGGCATGATCAGCACGTTGGCAGAGCCTTTCAGCGGGCTGTCCGGCATCCGCTCGTTACGGATGCTCTCCACCAGAGCGGCATCGCCGTGCATCTCACCGTCGATCATCAGCTCAGGCGCGCGCTCGCGGACCAACGCTAAAGTCTCACGCATTTTGCAGGCAGCTGCCGATTTGGACGAGCCAAAGTTGGAGTGCGACAGCAGCGCTACTTTCGGTTCGATACCAAAGCGACGCACCGTTTCCGCCGCCATCACCGTGATTTCTGCCAGCTCTTCCGGGGTTGGATCGTCATTGACGTAGGTATCGGCAATGAAGGTGTTACCACTCGGCAATAACAGGGCGTTCATCGCCCCGGCGGTATGCACACCTTCGCGATAGCCGAAGATCTCCTGCACCACGCTGAAATGCTCATGATAGTCACCAATGGTGCCACAGATCAGCGCGTCGGCTTCGCCACGGTGAACCATGATCGCGCCGATCACCGTAGTATTGCTGATCACTGCCCGCTGGGCCTGCTCCTGGGTGATCCCCCGACGTTTCATGATGGCGTAATACTCGTTCCAGTACTCCTTGAAGCGCGGATCGGATTCATTGTTGACGATCTCAAAGTCCACGCCCGCTTTAATTTGCAGGCCCAGCTTCTGGATACGCATCTCAATCACGCTCGGACGACCAATCAGGATCGGTTTGGCCAGCCCCAGGCTCACCAGCTCCTGAGTGGCGTGCAGGACACGCGCCTCCTCCCCTTCGGCCAGCACCACGCGTTTCGCATCTGCACGCGCCTGGGAGAAAATCGGCTTCATGAACAGGTTGGTTTTGTAGACGAACTCGGTCAGCTTATCGACATAGGCGTCGAAGTCGGTGATCGGGCGCGTCGCCACGCCGGAGTCCATCGCCGCCTTCGCCACCGCTGGCGCGATTTTGACAATCAGGCGTGGATCGAAGGGCTTAGGAATGATGTAGTCCGGGCCGAAGCTCAGATCCTGATCGCCATAGGCGGAGGCCACCACTTCGCTCTGCTCCGCATGGGCCAGCTCAGCAATGGCATGAACCGCCGCCAGCTTCATCTCTTCGTTAATGGCAGTGGCACCGACATCCAGCGCGCCACGGAAGATGAACGGGAAGCAGAGAACGTTATTCACCTGGTTCGGGTAATCAGAACGGCCGGTGCAGATGATGGCATCCGGGCGCACGGCTTTGGCCAGTGGCGGCAGGATCTCCGGCTCCGGGTTTGCCAGAGCGAGGATCAGCGGCGCACGCGCCATCTTCATCACCATCTCTTCATTCAGCACTTTCGGGCCTGAGCAGCCGAGGAAGATATCCGCACCGTCCATGACATCTGCCAAGCTGCGCTTGCCGTCGTCGTCAACGGCGTAGGCGGCTTTGGTTTCGGCCATATTGGCTTCGCGGCCTTTGTAAATAACGCCTTTGGAGTCGCAGACCACGATGTTGTGCTTCTGCATCCCCAGCGCCACCAGCAGGTTCATACAGGCGATGGCTGCCGCGCCCGCGCCAGAGACCACCATGCGCACGTCAGAAAGATTCTTCTCCACCACCCGAAGGCCGTTCAGAATGGCAGCGGTACTGATGATCGCCGTTCCGTGCTGATCGTCGTGGAACACTGGAATGTTCATGCGTTCACGCAGTTTCTGCTCGATATAGAAACATTCCGGCGCTTTGATGTCCTCGAGGTTGATGCCGCCAAACGTCGGCTCCAGCGCGGCCACCACGTTAATGAATTTGTCCGGGTCAAGCTCATCCACTTCAATATCAAACACGTCGATACCGGCAAATTTCTTGAACAGCACGCCCTTGCCTTCCATCACCGGTTTACCGGCCAGCGCCCCGATATTGCCCAGTCCCAGCACTGCGGTGCCGTTGGAGATCACCGCCACCAGGTTGCCACGGGCCGTGTATTTGTAGGCCGCCAGCGGATCTTTTTCGATCTCAAGGCACGGCGCGGCAACGCCCGGCGAGTAGGCTAACGCCAGGTCACGCTGGGTTGCGAGGGGCTTGGTAGGAGAGACCTGAATTTTGCCGGGTACGGGAAATTCATGAAAATCTAGGGCGCTCTGTCTTAACTGCTCGTCCATTGTAAGGTTCCTTTAGCGTGTCGTTCAAAATGGGTGATGTTGTTATGGTCTGAGTTCACCCTGGGTGGCGGATAGTATCGCTGCTGCCTGCGGTTCAAACTTTGAAGGCTGCCAAAGTCTCACCATCAAAAAAACAAAAATTGTTAGCAATTTATAACAATCATGTTACCTGCCCAGCGAAGCAAGACCATGTCCGTCTGCTATGCTTTTTTGTTAAGTACATCGCGAATTTCGCAGAAGTGTGATCTAACACACTCAATCAACTCTTTTATTTCCAAGGAGTAATCATTTATGAACCAACTAGACGGCATCAAACAATTCACCACGGTCGTTGCTGACAGCGGTGATATCGAATCTATCCGCCATTACCAGCCACAGGATGCGACCACCAACCCGTCGCTGCTGCTGAAAGCCGCCGGGCTGTCGCACTTTTCGCATCTGATTGACGATGCGATTGCCTACGGCAAAGGGCGGGGAAAAACCAAAGAGCAACAGGTCGCTGAGGCCAGCGATAAGCTCGCGGTCAATATTGGTAGCGAAATTCTGAAAAGCATTCCGGGACGCGTCTCGACCGAAGTGGACGCCCGACTCTCCTTTGACCAGGAGAAAAGCATCGCCAAAGCGCGACATATTGTGCAGCTCTACGAGGAGCAGGATGTTGATAAATCGCGCATTCTGATCAAGCTGGCCTCCACCTGGGAGGGGATCCGCGCCGCCGAGGTGCTGGAGAAAGAGGGAATTAACTGCAACCTGACGCTGCTGTTCTCTTTTGCTCAGGCACGCGCCTGCGCCGAAGCCGGGGTGTTCCTGGTGTCTCCGTTTGTCGGGCGTATTTACGACTGGTATCAGGCCCGCCAGCCAATGGACCCGTACGTCGTCGAGGAAGATCCCGGCGTGAAATCGGTACGCAATATCTACGATTACTATAAGCAGCACCGCTACGAGACCATCGTGATGGGCGCCAGCTTCCGCCGGACCGAGCAGATCCTGGCCCTCACCGGCTGCGATCGACTGACCATCTCCCCTAACCTGTTGCAGGAGTTGCAGGATAAAGAGGAGGAGGTCATCCGCCGCCTGGTACCATCATCAACCGTGTTGCCTAAACCCAAACCTATGACCGAAGCCGAATTCCGCTGGGAGCATAATCAGGACGCCATGGCGGTCGATAAGCTGTCAGAAGGGATCCGTCTCTTCGCGGTCGACCAACGCAAACTCGAAGATCTGCTCGCCGCCAAACTGTAACCTTGCCATGGAGTGAACTATGTCCCGTAAAGAGTTAGCCAATGCCATTCGCGCCCTCAGCATGGATGCCGTGCAAAAAGCCAATTCCGGTCATCCAGGCGCACCAATGGGCATGGCCGATATCGCTGAAGTCTTGTGGAATGATTTCCTGAAGCATAACCCTAACGATCCAACGTGGTACGACCGCGACCGCTTTATTCTCTCTAACGGTCACGCGTCAACGCTGCTCTACAGCCTGTTACACCTCTCCGGCTATAACCTGCCGCTTGAGGAACTGAAAAACTTCCGCCAGCTGCACTCGAAAACCCCGGGCCACCCGGAGATTGGCTATACGCCTGGGGTGGAGACCACCACCGGCCCGCTGGGTCAGGGGCTGGCGAATGCTGTCGGGCTGGCGATTGCCGAGCGCACGCTGGCGGCGCAGTTTAACCAGCCGGATCATGAGATTGTCGATCACTTCACGTATGTCTTTATGGGCGATGGCTGTCTGATGGAAGGGATCTCTCACGAGGTCTGTTCTCTGGCGGGCACGCTGGGGCTGGGCAAACTGATTGGCTTCTACGATCACAACGGCATCTCCATCGATGGCGAGACCGAGGGCTGGTTCACTGACGACACGGCAAAACGCTTTGAAGCCTATCACTGGCACGTGGTGCATGAGATTGACGGCCACGATCCAGAGGCGCTAAAAGCGGCCATTCTTGAAGCGCAAAGCGTGACCGATAAACCGTCGCTGATTATCTGTCGCACGGTCATCGGATTCGGTTCGCCGAACAAAGCCGGCAAAGAAGAATCCCACGGCGCGGCGCTGGGCGAAGAGGAAGTGGCGCTGACCCGCCAGAAGCTGGGCTGGAAATACCCTGCCTTTGAGATCCCAAAAGAGATTTATAAAGCCTGGGATGCCCGTGAGGAGGGCGAAAAAGCGCAGGCGGCCTGGAACGACAAATTTGCCGCCTACCAGAAAGCGCACCCGGAGCTGGCGGCCGAGTTCAGCCGTCGCATGAGCGGCGGTCTGCCGGAGAACTGGGAAGAGACGACGCAGGCGCTGATTGAGAACTTACAGGCTAACCCGGCGAAAATCGCAACCCGTAAGGCGTCGCAGAATACCCTGAACGCCATTGGCCCCATCCTGCCCGAGCTGCTGGGCGGCTCAGCGGATTTGGCCCCGAGTAACCTCACCATCTGGTCTGGCTCCACCTCGCTGAAAGAAGATATCGCCGGGAACTATATCCACTACGGGGTGCGTGAGTTCGGCATGACCGCCATTGCCAACGGTATCGCCCATCACGGCGGGTTTGTGCCTTATACCGCCACCTTCCTGATGTTCGTGGAATATGCGCGTAACGCCGCGCGTATGGCGGCGCTGATGAAGGCCCGGCAGATCATGGTCTATACCCACGACTCTATCGGGCTGGGTGAAGATGGCCCGACCCACCAGGCGGTGGAACAGCTTGCCAGCCTGCGCCTGACGCCAAACTTCAGTACCTGGCGTCCATGCGATCAGGTTGAGGCGGCGGTGGGCTGGAAGTTGGCGGTAGAACGCCATAACGGCCCGACGGCACTGATCCTGTCGCGCCAGAATCTGGCGCAGATCGAGCGCACCCCGGAACAGGTGAAAAATATTGCCCGCGGCGGGTATATCCTGAAAGACAGCGGCGGCAAGCCGGATCTGATTCTGATTGCTACCGGGTCGGAGATGGAGATCACCGTCAAGGCGGCGGAGAAGCTGACCGCGGAAGGTCATACGGTGCGGGTGGTGTCGCTGCCGTCAACGGATATCTTTGATGCCCAGGATGAAGCGTACCGCGAGTCGGTACTGCCGTCGGATGTCACGGCACGTGTAGCGGTCGAAGCGGGTATCGCGGATTACTGGTACAAATATGTCGGTCTGAAGGGGGCAATCGTCGGCATGACCGGTTATGGCGAATCGGCACCTGCCGAGAAGCTGTTCCCGTTCTTCGGCTTTACCGTCGAGAACGTGGTAGAGAAGGCGCAGGCGTTGCTGTAAGTGCCTGTGCAGCCCTCTCTTCCGGGAGAGGGAACCAACAAAAAACGGTAACCTTGTGGTTACCGTTTTGCTTTTATCGTGTGATCCACAACGTCGGCCACGCGTCTGGCCCATGCCAGTTATCACAAGTCGGCTCTTCCGCATACCGCACCAGACGGAAACGCTGCCCGGTGAAACGCCAGCGCGTCTGGATCCCGCAATCGCCAATCCCGCGCCCCAGAGCCAGGGTCGTCAACTCGCGGTTTTTTTCATCGAAGCTGGCATTCATTAACTCCATCTCGCTGCTGTCGCTCGACGGCATAAAAGGCAGGCGCAGACGCACGAGATGGGAGGCAAAGGGCTTTTTACGCGACACCAGCCAGGCCAAATCGACGGTGTTATAGGCCCCTGCCTCACAGCTGATCATCAGCAGCGCTTTGTCATCGGTTAAGGCGGTGACCCGCACTTCACGTCGCGCCGGATCGAGCGAACACTGGCTGCTGTTAATGCGCCAGGAGCCATAGTCGGTAAGATCGCTGCGCTCCTCGCGGGTTAAAGGTGTGGGGGTCGGGTTAACCACGGCCACCTCTTTCAGCGCAGGGGCAGGCGGTACGCTGAGCGGCGGTTGAGCGCCTTTGTTGATCCACGCGGTTTCACTCCCGCCACGCTTTTGCTGGGCGTCGATAAACTGCAGCGCCTCTTTCAGTCCATCAAGGGAAATAACCTGCTTGCCATTCGCGAGGGTGATTGCTTTTTTTTGCTGAAGCGTGGTCAGCAAGGCAGTAATGGTGGCGGCATGATCGGTGATCAGGCGCCAGGGGGTCACCTGCCAGTGCGGAGGAGCAAGTTGCAGTGGCTCGCCGTCGAGCAGTAAGCGAGGCGCAATGGCGGGTGCTTTGGGATCAATGGTCGCCAGCCCGCCGAGATCGATACGCAGTACCGCATCGGTTTTCGCCCCGGCGCTGCGGCTCAGGGTCATCACCAGCCCGTTATGCTCACCGGTATTGCGCGCAATGCAAAAGTTCTGGTTGTTGCAGGTCACCTGCCAGTCAGTAAACAACTGCTGTGCAGGTGCCGCCTGAACCAGAGCTGCGGGCAGCACGCTGAGCATAAAGATAAGAAAAAGGCTGTGACGCATGAATAGCAGGATCCCGGAAGCAAAACTGACAAACAAACCGTATCTTCCTGCTCAGGCCGGGCTTACTCAATCGGATTTATCGGATAGATTTATATAAAATACATCTTATGAAAAATAATAAGATCAACCCATTAACCCGGAACTGCGCAAATACTGTAAGAGTATCACCGTTTTGCCGTCCCGGATTTCACCCGATTGTACCATCGATAGCGCCTCGCTAAAGGGCAGCTCCAGCACCTCGATCTCTTCGTCTTCTATGCCGCCGCCTTTACCCGCGCGCTGTGCGTCGCTGTATTCTGCCACGAAGAAATGGACGATTTCCGTCACCCCACCGGGAGACATGTACAGTTCAAACACCTTACGCGCTTCACCGACAATAAACCCGGTCTCTTCGATAGCCTCTTTACGAATGCAGACTTCCGGCTCGTCGTTATCCAGCAGTCCGGCACAGGTTTCAATCAATCGCCCGTCGGGATTGCCGTTCACCCAGGTGGCGATACGGAACTGGCGAATCAGCACCACGCTCTGCTTCTGCGGGTTATAGAGCAGGACTGTAGCGCCGTTGCCCCGATCGTAGACTTCGCGTTTGTGGCGCACCACTTCGCCGTTACGCCGCGTCAAATCGTAAGTCAGGTTGCGCAGAATGAAATAGTTATCCGAGAGGCACTTGTCTTTAATCAGTTCAATTTTCAAGGTTACACAGGCTCCATAGCGCAAAACATGCTGGTCATACTACGCTGTGAAGCCCGCGTTGTCGTCCGTCAGGTTAATGCGCGGCGGGCGCATCGACGCCAAGCCAGTCGGCGATCCCCTGGGCGGCGTGTCGCCCTTCCGCCATCGCCGTCACCACCAGATCGGCCCCCCGCACCGCATCGCCACCGGCAAAGATCTGCGGATTAGTGGTTTGATAGCGGTAGCGCGTCTCAACGCTTGCCGCGATCCGCCCCCACGCATCCACCTCCACGCCCTGCGCCTGTAGCCAGGGCATCCCATGCGGGTTGAAGCCAAAGGCCATAATTACCGCATCGGCAGGCATCACAAACTCGCTACCGTCGACAGGCATCGGGCGGCGGCGTCCCTGGGCATCCGGCTCACCCAGTCGGGTGCGCAGCAGGCGAATGCCGTTAACCCGTCCGGTATCCTCCAGGGTCAGCGCCACCGGTTGCACGTTAAATTCAAAGGCAGCCCCCTCTTCCCGGGCATTTTTGACCTCCTTTTTCGACCCCGGCATGTTGGCCTCATCCCGACGGTAGGCGCAGGTAACGCTGGCAGCCCCGTGGCGCAGCGCGGTGCGCACGCAGTCCATCGCCGTATCGCCGCCGCCCAGCACCACCACGTTCAGCCCGGCGGTATCGATAAAGGGTTCCTCCCCCGACGGCGGTAGCCCCATGAGCTGTCGGGTGTTGCCCACCAGGAACGGCAGCGCATCGTAGACGCCGGGTGCCTCTTCATGGGGTATGCCCGCCTTCATCGAACGGTAGGTGCCCACGCCCACAAACAGGGCATCGTATTCGCTGAGCAGCTGCGCCAGCGGGATATCCTTACCCACCTCGCAGTTAAGCTCGAAGCGAATGCCCATCGCCGTGAAGATTTCCCGACGACGGGCCAGCAGCGATTTATCCAGCTTAAAGGCGGGAATGCCGAAGGTAAGCAGGCCGCCAATCTCCGGGTGGCGATCAAAGACCGTGACGCGAATGCCGCGGCGGATTAACGCATCGGCGCATGCCAGCCCGGCAGGACCGGCACCGACGATGGCGACCTGCTTATTGACGGGCGTGACGTGGCGCAGATCGGGTCGCCAGCCCTTCGCCAGCGCCTGGTCGGAGATATAGCGTTCAATGTTGCCTATGGTCACCGACCCGGCCACGTCCCGCACCGTGCAGGCTCCTTCGCACAGTTTGTCCTGAGGGCAGACCCGCCCGGTAATCTCCGGCAGGCAGTTGGTCTGATGGGATAACTCCACCGCGGCGTCGATATCTCCGGCTTTCACTCGCTCGATCCACTGGGGAATATGGTTATGCAGCGGGCAGGTCCATTCGCACACCGAATGCTCCCCGCAGGTCAGGCAGCGGTCGGCCTCGCGCTGCGCCTGCACCGCACTGAACGGCAGATAGATTTCGTCGAAATTATCCCTACGCGCTTCGGGAGAGCGTTTATCCGGCTCGCCGCGCGCGGCCAGGGCAAACATACGCTCGCGTTTGCTCATCTTCCGGGACGTGGCCGCCTCCCCTGTTTGCCAGGGCTGGGCCTCGTGACGCGCCGTGCGCACCCGTCGTGTGCGGGCCAGCTGGTTCAGGGTATCGGGCGTGACCCGCGACAGGGCATCCGCCGGGCAGTTCGCCACGCAAGCCGGTCCCTGGGGGCGATCCAGGCAGAGATCGCACTTCTGCGCGGTGGCCGCCTGCGCCGTGGTGACCACCTCCATGGTGCCGAACGGACAGGCCACGACACAGGCTTTACAGCCGATACACTTCTGTTCATCCACCTGCACACTGTCGCGCATCCGGTCGATAGCGCCGTTCGGGCAGCTCTGTATGCAGGGGGCGTTCTCACAGTGGTGACAGGTAACGGCGCTGTGTTTGTTGCCCTCTTTCACCACGGTGATGCGAGGGGTAAAATGGCGCGCGCTAAGAGCATGTTGTTCATTATGATGCGCCATGACGCACGCCACTTCGCAGGCACGACATCCAATGCAGAGCTGGCTGTTTGCCATAATAAAATGATTCATCACGGTTCCCCCGCTGGGCTGAATAACCTTATTCTTTATATGAATAAATTATTTACCGACCGCAACGGGTTGAGGCAATGTTCAATTGCCCAGGAACACGAACTATTTTGCCTGAACCTGTGTCAGATCAATTAATTTCATTCCTGATGAAATTACGTTTCATTCCCCTGCGGAAACGCTTATCAGGCCTACTTCGTATTAGCTCAGGACGCGATTTGTGATAGTCAAACAACCGGTTTCACGCACTCTTGCCCGGGCCTTTTTCGCCATCATTGCCCTGTCACTTCTGACGAGCGCGATTGCGCTGTTTACCCTCGCCAGCAGCCAGCGTGACGCCGAAGCGATCAACCTGGCGGGGTCACTGCGGATGCAGAGCTATCGCCTGGGTTACGATATGCAGCGGGGTAATGCCGATCTGCTGGTCCATCGGCAGGCCTGGCAGCAAACGCTGAACGCCCCCGCGCTACTCACCCTAAAAAGCTGGTATGTGCCGGATGAGGTTCAACAGCGCTATCACCTGTTGCAGCTGGCGTGGCAGGGCGTGGACGAAAAGCTCGCGCAGGGCGATTACAGCTGGTATCAGAACCACATGGATGAGTATGTGGCGCGCATCGACGCCTTTGTGCTCTCCCTGCAGCATTACGCCGAACATAAAATCCAGCTGGTGTTCGCCATCTCCTTTGCCGGTGGGATCGGCATTATCCTGCTGGCGTTCAGCACGCTGCGCCGGATCCGCCAGCAGGTGGTTGCCCCACTCAATCACCTGGTCGCCTCCAGCCAGCACATTGAGCAAGGCCGGTTTGATACCCCGGTGCCGGATACCGATCTGCCAAACGAGCTTGGCCTGCTCTCCCGCACCTTTAACCATATGGCGACCGAGCTGCACAGCCTGTATCGCTCGCTGGAAATTTCGGTCGAAGAGAAGACTCACCACCTGCACGAAGCCCATCAGCAGCTTGAGATGCTGTTTACCTGCTCGCAGGCGATGAACACCAGCAAAATCGACAGCCACTGTTTCCGTCATATCCTGCAAACCGTGCGCGAATATACCGGGATCAGCTGGCTGGCGCTGCATACCAGCGACGGCTGGAAAATGCAGGAGGGCGAGGCAAGGGAACACCTTGAGACGCAGGTGCTGCCGGTGATTATGCTGGATACCCGGTTCGGTGAGCTGCGCTGGCAAAGCGAGCAGCGCGCCGTCCCGATACCGCTGATGAAAAGCGTCGCCACCATGCTCGGGCGCGGCCTTTTCTCCAACCAGGCGCAAAAACATTACCACCAGCTGCTGTTGATGGAGGAGCGCGCTACCATCGCCCGCGAACTGCACGACTCGCTGGCACAGGTGCTGTCGTATCTGCGCATCCAGCTGACGCTGCTTAAACATGCGGTGCCGGAGGAGAACGACGCCGCGCAGGCGATCATCACCGATTTCTCCCGTGCCTTGAATGCCGCTTACCGTCAGCTGCGCGAGCTGCTTACCACCTTCCGGCTGACGCTGAACCAGGCCAACCTGCCCGCCGCGTTACAGGAGACGCTGGACGATCTGCAAAAGCAGACCCGTGCAAAACTGAGTCTCGACTGTCAGCTCTCCTCCCTGGCGCTGGACGCCCAGATGCAGGTACACCTGCTACAGATTGTGCGCGAGGCGGTGCTGAACGCCATCAAGCACGCCCAGGCAAGCGATATTCAGGTCAACTGCGTCACTGCACCGGACGGCAGCCACAGGGTGAACATCCGCGACGACGGGATCGGCATTGGCGACGCCAGCGAGCCGCCGGGTCACTATGGCCTGAACATTATGCGGGAGCGCGCCGACAGGCTGGGGGGCACCCTGCACTTCTCGCAGCCGCCGGGGGGAGGGACGGAGGTCAGCGTCTGTTTCCGCTCGTCAGCCGGTACTGAGGGTAAATAACGGTAAAATCAGGCGGAAAGTCACCAGTCAGCCATGAGGATGGATAATACTCACCGCTTCACAGGGGGAATCGCGCGGATAAAGCGCATGATAATTTACATTATCTCCTTTATTTCTCCACGTTTGACATCCGCCTTGCCGCTAGAGTTATGCGGGCAATTTACAATGACGACGCGCAGCAAAACGAGGTCTTATTTTAATGGCGAATTTTTTCATCGATCGCCCCATTTTTGCCTGGGTGCTGGCAATTCTGTTGTGCCTGACCGGCACGCTGGCCATTTTTTCCCTTCCTGTTGAGCAGTACCCGGATCTGGCTCCGCCTAATGTGCGGATCACGGCTAACTATCCGGGGGCATCCGCACAAACGCTTGAGAATACCGTCACCCAGGTGATCGAGCAGAACATGACCGGTCTCGATAACCTGATGTATATGTCCTCCCAGAGCAGCGCCACCGGGCAGGCGACGGTCACGCTGAGCTTTACCGCAGGCGCGGACCCGGATGAAGCGGTGCAACAGGTGCAAAACCAGCTACAGTCTGCGCTGCGCAAGCTGCCGCAGGCGGTGCAGAATCAGGGCGTGACGGTGCGTAAAACCGGCGATACCAACATTCTGACCATCGCCTTTGTCTCCACCGACGGCTCGATGGATAAGCAGGATATCGCTGACTATGTTGCCAGTAATATTCAGGATCCGCTCAGCCGCATCAACGGCGTGGGGGATATCGACGCCTACGGCTCACAATACTCAATGCGCATCTGGCTCGATCCGGCCAAGCTGAACAGTTTCCAGATGACGGTAAAAGACGTCACCGACGCCATCGAATCACAAAACGCGCAGATTGCGGTCGGCCAGTTGGGCGGTACGCCGTCCGTTGATAAGCAGGCGCTGAACGCCACCATCAACTCCCAGTCGCTATTGCAGACCCCGCAACAGTTCCGCGATATCACCCTGCGCGTTAACCAAGATGGTTCGGAAGTGCGGCTGGGCGATGTCGCCACCGTGGAAATGGGTGCCGAGAAGTACGACTACCTGAGCCGCTTAAACGGTAAACCAGCCTCCGGGCTGGGGGTCAAGCTGGCCTCCGGGGCCAACGAGATGGCCACGGCTGAACTGGTCATCAACCGCCTCGATGAGCTGTCGCACTTTTTCCCGCACGGCCTTGAATACAAAGTTGCCTACGAAACCACCTCTTTCGTGAAAGCCTCGATTGAGGATGTGGTGAAAACCCTGCTGGAAGCTATCGCCCTGGTGTTCCTGGTGATGTACCTGTTCCTGCAAAACTTCCGCGCGACGCTGATCCCGACCATCGCCGTACCGGTGGTGCTGATGGGCACCTTCACGGTGCTTTACGCCTTTGGCTATAGCATCAACACCCTCACCATGTTTGCGATGGTGCTGGCGATAGGCCTGCTGGTGGATGACGCCATCGTGGTGGTGGAAAACGTTGAACGCATCATGAGCGAAGAGGGGCTAACCCCGCGCGAAGCGACGCGAAAATCGATGAAGCAGATCCAGGGGGCGCTGGTCGGTATTGCCATGGTGCTGTCGGCGGTGTTCGTGCCGATGGCCTTCTTTGGCGGCACCACGGGTGCCATCTACCGCCAGTTCTCGATCACCATCGTTGCGGCAATGGTCCTGTCGGTGCTGGTGGCGATGATCCTTACCCCGGCGCTGTGCGCTACCCTGCTCAAACCGTTGCATAAGGGCGAACATCATGGCCAGAAAGGGTTCTTCGGCTGGTTCAACCGCATGTTTGACCGCAACGCCGCGCGCTATGAGGCGGGTGTCGGACGCATCCTGCACCGCAGCCTGCGCTGGGTGCTGTTCTACGTCCTTCTGCTGGGCGGCATGGTATTCCTGTTCCTGCGTCTGCCCACCTCATTCCTGCCCCTGGAAGACCGGGGCATGTTTATTACCTCGGTGCAGTTACCCAGCGGCTCGACCCAACAGCAAACCCTGAAGGTGGTCCAGCAGGTCGAGTCCTATTTCTTCACCAAAGAGAAAGATAACGTGCTGTCAGTCTTTGCCACCGTAGGCTCTGGCCCTGGCGGGAACGGGCAGAACGTGGCGCGTATGTTCGTGCGCCTGAAGGACTGGGATGCGCGCGATGCCGAAACGGGCAGCTCGTTTGCCATTATCGAGCGCGCGACCAAAGCCTTCAGCCGCATTAAAGAGGCGCGGGTCTTCGCCAGCAGCCCACCGGCAATCAGCGGGCTGGGCAGTTCGGCAGGCTTTGACATGGAGCTGCAGGATCACGCCGGGGCCGGGCATACGGCACTGATGGCCGCACGCGACCGCCTGCTGGAGCTGGCCGGGGAAGATCCTTCCCTCACCCGCGTGCGCCACAACGGTCTGGATGACAGCCCACAGCTGCAGATTGATATCGACCAGCGCAAGGCGCAGGCGCTGGGCGTCTCTATCGACGACATTAACGACACCCTGCAAACCGCATGGGGTTCGAGCTACGTTAATGACTTTATGGATCGGGGCCGCGTGAAAAAGGTCTACGTGCAGGCGGCGGCTAAATACCGCATGCTGCCGGACGATATCAACATGTGGTACGTGCGGAACAAAGACGGCGGGATGGTGCCCTTCTCGGCATTCGCCACCTCACGCTGGGAAACCGGGTCGCCGCGTATGGAACGCTACAACGGCTATTCGGCAGTAGAAATTGTCGGTGAGGCCGCGCCGGGGGTCAGTACCGGTACGGCTATGGATGTGATGGAAAACCTGGTGCAGCAGCTACCTGCCGGATTTGGCCTGGAGTGGACCGCGATGTCCTATCAGGAGCGTCTGTCCGGTGCCCAGGCGCCGGCGCTGTATGCCCTGTCGCTGCTGGTGGTGTTCCTCTGTCTGGCGGCCCTGTATGAGAGCTGGTCGGTGCCGTTCTCGGTGATGCTGGTGGTGCCGCTGGGGGTGATTGGTGCTCTGCTCGCCACCTGGATGCGCGGGCTGGAAAACGACGTTTACTTCCAGGTCGGGCTGTTAACGGTCATTGGCCTGTCGGCGAAGAACGCCATTCTGATTGTCGAGTTTGCTAACGAGATGAATGAGAAGGGTCAGGATTTACTGGCTGCGACCCTTGACGCCTGTCGCCAGCGCCTGCGTCCGATTCTGATGACCTCGCTGGCGTTTGTCTTCGGTGTGTTGCCGATGGCGACCAGCTCGGGTGCGGGTTCGAGCAGCCAGCACGCGGTGGGAACCGGGGTAATGGGTGGGATGATCTCTGCGACCGTCCTCGCCATTTACTTTGTTCCGCTGTTCTTTGTGCTGGTGCGGCGACGTTTCCCGTTAAAGGAACGACGGAAATAAGATATTGAAAAAGAAAAAGGCGTCCTTACCGGCCGCCTTTTTTGTGTGTTTATTTTCACACTATTGTTATTCAGCTAATTAAGTGCTCTTGCATTACTTCCTGAATGTCATTTACGAAGCATACCTTCGATAAAATCTTTCCAGTTCCCCAGTTCACGTTCAATCATAACTACCTCTCTTATTATTATGGCCATTCTACGAGAATATATCATCGTTGTGAAGATTTTTTGATCAGTGATACTGCTCTACCCCCGTTGGTACGACTGGCTTGTAGATAATATGGGGCCAGTCCGATAAATTTTATGTGACCAACTGCAATATTTTGAAATAACCTTAATTAAGGGTGAAAAAGTTATTTAGTGGCTGTTCTTTCACCAGTTTTTAGCACATGGACTTCTATGCGTAAAAGATGAAATAATATTCATAACCTGTACATTATCTATGTCAGGTCAGAATATAAAATAAAGTCATAAAACAAACGTGTTATATTTTCGCGTTCGCTACACCATCGAAAATACTGAGCAATTGCTCGCTGTTAAGACAAAAGGATTCACCATGATCACCCTGTACGGCATCAAAAATTGCGACACCATAAAAAAAGCCCGCCGCTGGCTCGAGGCCAACAACGTTGATTACCGTTTTCACGACTATCGCGCCGACGGTCTTGATGCTGAATTGATGCAGAAATTCATTGCTGAGCTGGGCTGGGAAGCCCTTCTGAACACCCGCGGCACCACCTGGCGCAAACTGGATGAGACACTGCGTGCAAGCATTAACAATGCCGATAGCGCGGCCGCCTTAATGCTTGAAATGCCAGCAATCATCAAACGCCCATTGCTCTGGGCGCCCGGTAAGCCTATGCTGCTTGGTTTTAACGAAAACCAATACCAAACCTATTTTATTGAGGTGTAGTCTATGTCATGCCCGGTCATTGAGCTGACTCAGCAGCTTATTCGCCGCCCCTCCCTTAGCCCGGACGATGCAGGTTGTCAGGCGCTGATGATCGAACGCCTGCGGGCGATTGGTTTTACCGTCGAACCTATGGATTTTGGCGATACGCAAAATTTCTGGGCCTGGCGCGGTCAGGGCGAAACGCTGGCGTTTGCCGGACATACTGATGTGGTGCCAGCCGGTGACGCTGACCGCTGGATCAATCCCCCCTTCGAACCAACCATACGTGACGGCATGCTGTTTGGGCGCGGCGCGGCAGACATGAAAGGTTCGCTGGCAGCGATGGTGGTTGCCGCCGAACGCTTCGTGGCGCAATACCCAAATCATAAAGGCCGTCTGGCGTTTTTAATCACCTCTGATGAAGAGGCCAGCGCTAAAAACGGCACCGTGAAGGTGGTGGAAACGCTGATGGCGCGCAACGAACGCCTGGACTACTGTCTGGTGGGCGAGCCATCCAGCACCGAAGTGGTGGGTGACGTAGTTAAAAATGGCCGTCGCGGCTCTATGACCTGTAACCTGACCATTCACGGCGTGCAGGGTCACGTAGCCTATCCGCATCTGGCTGATAACCCGGTACACCGCGCCGCACCTATGCTCAACGAGCTGGTGGGGATCGAGTGGGACAAGGGCAACGACTACTTCCCGCCGACCAGCATGCAGATTGCCAATATCCAGGCCGGTACCGGCAGCAACAACGTGATCCCCGGCGACCTGTTTGTGCAGTTTAACTTCCGCTTCAGCACCGAGCTGACGGACGAAATGATCAAAGCCCGCGTCGTAGCCCTGCTGGAGAAACACCAGCTGCGCTACAGCATTGACTGGTGGATTTCTGGCCAGCCGTTCCTGACCGGGCGCGGTAAGCTGGTTGATGCGGTGGTTAACGCTATCGCGCACTATAATGAAATTAAACCGCAACTGCTGACCACGGGCGGCACATCCGACGGACGCTTTATTGCCCGTATGGGTGCGCAGGTGGTCGAACTTGGGCCGGTGAATGCCACCATTCATAAAATCAATGAATGCGTGAATGCAGCTGATTTGCAACTGCTGGCCCGTATGTATCAACGTATCATGGAGCAGCTCGTCGCCTGACGGTTGCCCCAAAGAAGGATAAGCGAATGGACTGGCTGGCTAAATACTGGTGGCTTCTGGTACTGGTTTTTCTGGTAGGCGTACTGCTGAACGTGATCAAGGATCTCAAGCGCGTTGACCACAAGAAATTCCTCGCCAACAAACCTGAACTCCCTCCACATCGTGATTTTAACGACAAGTGGGACGATGAAGACGACTGGCCGAAGAAAGACCAGAAGGAGTAATGGCTTAACCCTCTCCCCGGCGGGGAGAGGGTTATCTCTCAGAAAAACTCAACTATATCGTCGTCATTCGGCTTGCCGCCGCTGAGCGCTTCATCGAAGTAGTGTTTCGGCACGGTAAAACGCAGGTGGTCCAGCGCGAACTGGATGCTGCGATCGTCAATGGCGTGTCCCAGATCGTCGACAATATCCAGGGTCACATCGCCGCCTGCGCGGATCAACGCTTCCTGGCCCGCAACCGCGTGGGACAGCTCAATCACGCGATCTTCCCCACCGTGGATCAGGTGAATGGTGGTTTCTGTGCTCGCCCGTTCAGGCAGGGTCGCATAGCGGCCGTTGAACGCAATGACCCGTGAGGCTAAGCCCGGCTCGGCCTTGATGCTCTCCAGCGCCATGATCGCTCCCTGAGAAAACCCGATCAGGGCGGTGGCGTTCGCCTTAACACCGCTCTGCTGCTGCCAGTAACGCACCGTGTCGACAAATGTCGGCATGATTGCATTCACCCGCTCCTGACGGCTCTCTTCCGTCACGTCCTGCACTGAAAACCACTGACGACCATTCGGGCCGCATGGCTCGGCGCCGCCGACGCTGACGACCAGGGCATCGGGAAACAGCGGCGCAAACCAGCTGCCAATCTGCGCCATATTGACCGGATTATCACCGACGCCATGAAACAGGAGCAGCAGCTGCTTTGCCGGTGTATCGGGGCTTTGGACAACAAAATGGTCATGTTTCATAGCAGTCTCCTTAATTGATAAGCGGGATTCTACGCCTGACAGGCAGAATGAACATGCCAGTTCACTGATGAAGTCATTGAAAAAATTGCCATTGCAAAACGGTGTGCCTTAACGTCTGACAGCGTTCGCTGTCGAGCTGAACCAGCGCCTGGCCCGCTTCAGTACGCAGATGGCTCAACACGGCTTTACGTCCGCTGAGGGCCAGCGCGCGGCTCAGGGCGCTATCGTCCAGCCCCTGTTCGATTTTGCCTCGCAGCCCTGACAGCGGCAGATCCGTCGCCTGTAGCAGTCGTGTCAGGCTGGGCATCGCCGCCGAAAGGGGACGATGCCCAAAGGCGAACCCGGCCAAATCCAGCCAGTCATCATCATTAAGGGTAGCCTCACCTGTGGGCACTACCGGGATCTTTTCACCGTTCCAGCGTTCAATAACTGATGCATCGCGACAGAGCCGCTGATGTTCGCGCTGGCACAAATCCTGCCCCGCCGCGCTGAGCGGCAGCATCGCCATTGCCGTGTAGCAACCGCTGCTGGCCTCGCGGTGACTGCCGATGCGCACCAGAATAAATCCGCAGCGCTGCCAGAAGCGCCAAAGCTCCCCGGTATAGCCAAAGCTGACGGAAAGGTAGTCGATGTTCATCTGCTGGCGGGCTGTGGCAATCAGCGCCTGACCAATGCCCTCACGCTGGCGAGCGGGATGGACGGCAATGCGCGTGACCCGCCGGGCGGTGAGCGTGGCCGCCTGCGGCGATCCGCCATGGGCAGCCAGCGATTGCGCCACCAGATTACCGCGTGGACGCCGGTAGCCCGCCCACACCGCCTGGCTGAGTGCCGGACTCAGGCCGCCCTCCTCCACCAGCCACAGCGCGCCGCAGACGTCCTCACCCGTACGGGCGACGGCAAAATGCTGCCCGGGGGCATCCATCATGCGCCGCAGATCCAGCGGTGAGGTCCGGTAGTGAGCGGCACAGAGCAGTTTATAAACCGCTGCCGGGAGTTCGGGGTCGCGGCTCCAGGCCTCCTGCTCCATCGGCGTACAGACGATCTCGCCCTGCGAAAGGCTCTCTTCGGGCGCATCATCAAACAGCAGTACCTCGGCGATAATGCGCTCCAGCGGGCAACCCGCCGCCCAGCGCACCGGTTCGCTCAGGGTGAAGTAACGCAGCCCGGCAAACCGGGCGCAGAATTTCAGCAAAAATCCCCTGCCGGTGCCTTCATACCCCTGCACCGTGGTGGTGAGCAACACCCGGGGGAAGCGTGTCACCAGCTGTGCCAGCAGCGGGCCGGGGATTGCCGCCGCCTCATCGACGATCAGCCAGTCAGCACGCACGTCCGATGCCAGCAGCGCGTCCGGGGCCATAAAGTGATAGCGGTCGCCACCGAAGCGGGCGATAACCTCTGTCGCCGCTCTGGCGGGAGCCGTCACAATGGCGTGGCCTGCAATACGGCGTAACAGCATGCCTGCCAGCGCTGACTTTCCGCGCCCGCGCGCTGCGGTCACGGCGGCAACCCCTTCGGGCAGGGTCGTAAGGTGGGCGAGGATCGCGGCCTGCTCGCGCTGCGGCTCACCGCTGGCCGGGTGCCAGTCCGGGGCAGAGTGGGTTGGCATAGGAGGACAAGGTGCCCCCTGCTGCCACAGTAAAACCTGCGGATCGCGGGAGATATGGCGGCAGAAATGTTCAATAAAACGTGGCGTGGGGATCGGCTCTGGCCTGTCGCTCCAGCGCAGCGAGTCCTGGTCAGATTTTTCCGGCCATAGCGCCAGGGCGGAGGTGAGTAACACCAGCAGGCTTCCGGCGCGCAAGGTGCCGCCCACAGCCGCAAACGCCGAGACGTCAAATCCCTGGCGGGCATCGAAGATGGCGTGCAGAAATTCACGCCCCAGCAGCTGATTCAGCGCCTGGGGCGAACATGACGGGAGCTGAGGTGCATTGTCGCCCACCCACAACCAGTCGCCGGGATAGCTTTCTTTCAGCAGCAGCGCCTGTTGCTGCGTCCATGTGTCGTCCCCGCTCAGCACCAGCAGTCGCCGGTGCCCCTCCCGCGCCAGTTGTTCAGGCAATCCTGATAAATTCATCCCTGACATTGTGAATTAGATGGCCTTACCGAAGGTGTTGCACTGTGCCGGATCGCCGCCGTCAAAACCTTTTTTGAACCAGCTGTAACGCTGTGCCGAGGTGCCGTGCGTAAAGCTGTCTGGCACCACATGACCCTGACTTTGCTGTTGCAGACGATCGTCGCCAATGGCCTGGGCGGCGTTAAGCGCCTCTTCCAGATCGCCAGCCTCCAGCACGCCCTCCTGCTGCATATTGTGCCCCCAGACGCCGGCAAAGCAGTCGGCCTGCAGCTCCATACGCACCGACAGCGCATTCACTTCGCTTTCGCTGGCATTCTGCTGTAGCTGACGGACCTTCGGCTCAATACCGAGCAGTTTCTGCACGTGATGACCCACTTCATGAGCGATGACATAGCCCTGGGCAAAATCGCCGTCGGCGCCCAGCTTGCGTTTCATGTCATCGTAAAAGGAGAGATCGATATAGACGGTGGAGTCGGCAGGGCAATAGAACGGCCCCATCACCGATTGCCCGGTGCCGCAGCCGGTGCGTGTGGCACCACGATACATCACCAGCTTCGGCTGCTGGTACGTCCGGCCCATTTTGTCGAACAGCTGACCCCAGGTATCTTCCGTGGTCGCCAGGATCACCGAGGTGAATTTCGCTGCTTCATCTTCATTCGGACTGATGGAGCGTGTCGCCTGCTGCTGTTGCGGCATCGGTTGCCCGGTGAGTAACCCGCTCAAGTCGACCCCGTAATAGCCCGCGACCACGACTACCAGCAAAAGAATGATGCCGCCCTTCCCTCCCGGCAGCCGGAAGCCCGGCCCCCCCATTGACGGACCACCGCTATTACGTCTGTCATCTACATTGTCACTTCCACGACGCCCTTGCCAGCGCATAACCACCTCGAAATATCATCATGATAATAAGTATGATCGTAGGCGGTTCGGGGAAAGATTACCACTGCAAACAGGGGTGAGATGCCAGAGGAACGGACGTCCCCCTGGCGATAAGGCGGGATTAATCGAGTTTAACACCCAGACGATGGGCAACGGCTTCGTACGCTTCGATCACGCCGCCCAGGCTCTGGCGGAAGCGGTCTTTATCCATTTTATCCAGCGTCTCTTTGTCCCACAGGCGGCTGCCGTCCGGGGAGAATTCATCACCCAGCACCACTTCACCTTTATACAGGCCGAACTCCAGTTTGAAGTCCACCAGGATCAGGCCCGCGTCATCAAACAGCTTTTTCAGCACGTCGTTCGCTTTGAAGGTCAGCTCCTGCATGCGCGCCAGGTTCTCTTTGCTCACCCAGCCAAAGGTTTCGCAGTATGATTCGTTGACCATAGGATCGTGCATAGCGTCGTTTTTCAGGAACAGGTCGAACAGCGGCGGATTGAGTTCGATGCCCTCTTCAATGCCCAGACGCTTCACCAGGGAGCCTGCGGCACGGTTACGGACGACGCATTCCACCGGTACCATATCCAGCTTTTTCACCAGACATTCGGTATCGGACAGCAACGCTTCCATCTGCGTCGGGATGCCCGCTTCTTCCAGCTTGCTCATAATGAAATGGTTGAACTTGTTGTTCACCATGCCTTTACGGTCAAACTGCTCAATGCGTGCGCCATCTCCTGCTGACGTATCATTGCGGAACTCGAGCACCAACAGATCCGGGTTCTCCGTGCTGTATACGGTTTTCGCTTTGCCACGATACAACTCAGCTTGCTTCTGCATCTTCATTACTCCTGGTGTGATGATTTGTGTTCAAAACTGGAGATATTATGCCACGCACACGTTTGCGTGGCACGAAAATAAAAAGGGCTGGATAAACCAGCCCTCTTTTTTATTTGCTGAATGCCGCCTGGAAGACAGCGACCAGCGCATCATTCTGCGACTGGGTCAGCGTGTGACCTTTCGGATCGATAAACTGCAGGCTGCTACGGTTGTCCAGATCGCCGACCTGAAGCTTGTAGTCGCCAGAAGCCAGACCCGGATCGCGTGCGCCCAGCTCTTCCCAGCTGCTGTCAGACAGCGGCTTGTAGGTGACCGTCATGCTGCCGGTTGAGCGGGTGCTGTCGGACACTTTCATACCGACGCGCTCAAGCGTTGCAGGCAGACGCTGCCAGACCTGGTTGAACGGACCACGTACGACAAGCATTGGCAGACCGGTTTCGTCGGCAGCGCTCTGCACGTCGAAGGTTGCGCCATTGCGGCTCTGGGCAGCATTGGCAGCATCGGTTGCGTTTTTATCGAGGCCCGCCGCGATGGTGTTAAGCATCTCGGTGCTGTAGCGCTGCAGGGAAGCGGCATCTGAAACAGGCTTGCCTGCCTGCTCCAAGTTCAGCAGCTTAACGACGACCGCCTGCTGATAACCCTGAGGTTTAACAGAGACTTGATAACGTCCACGGTACTGTTGATCTTCATCCAGACGGGACCATTCGATCCAGTCGGTCGACAGTGTCTGGCTGGCATCATCGCGTTGCGTGATTGTGTAGTTCTTCGACTGAATCACGCTAACAACCTGCGGCCACAGCGTGGCATTACGCGCGCTCTCAACCTGCAGCGTCGCGGTATCGCCAGTGAACTGAGTACGCGCCCCGCTTACCAGCGCCAGAGGCTGTGCTGGTGGACGGATATCAAGCGCTTTGCCTACCGCGCCGCTCCCGTTGGTGACCGGAATGGTATAGTCGCCATTCTGAATCGGCAGGATCATGCCAGCGGGCGCATGAAGTTCAGCAAGCGGCGCAGCATCCAGATAGGATTCGTCACCGCTCACCTGGCGCTTGTAGCGTGAATCTGAGCTACAGGCCGCGAGCAGCATAACAAGCGAAACACCCGCAACCTTCGCCAGGCGCGACTTCTGTACTGAGTAAGCCATCAAATCTCCCTAAACTTTACAGCAGACCGGCATGCTTCAGCGCGCCAGTGACCGTTTCGCGACCGTGGTCGGTAATCGGGGTCATTGGCAGGCGCAGCGTATCGGTCGCTACAAGTCCCAACTCCTTACATGCCCATTTCACTGGGATCGGATTGGGTTCGACAAATAATTTGTTGTGCAGCGGCATCAGACGCTGGTTAATCACGCGCGCTTCCTGGAAGTGACCGGCAGCCGCCAGTTTACACATTTCAGCCATATCGCGGGCTGCAACGTTGGAGGTCACGGAAATCACCCCGTGGCCACCGAGCTGCATAAAGTCCAGCGAGGTCGCATCATCACCGCTCAGCAGAATAAAGTCGTCTGAAACCAGCTCTTTGATCTGATGAACACGGCTTAAGTTCCCGGTCGCCTCTTTAATACCGATAATATTTTTTACTTTCGCGAGACGGCCAACCGTTTCTGGCAGCATATCGCAGCCAGTACGCGACGGCACATTATACAGGATTTGTGGCAAGTCAGTATGTTCAGCGATGGCTTTGAAATGCTGGAACAGACCTTCCTGGGTTGGACGGTTGTAGTATGGCGTTACCGTCAGGCAACCCACGACACCCGAATCGTTGAAGCGCTGGGTCAGGCTGATGGCTTCAGCGGTCGCGTTGGCACCCGTACCCGCAATGACCGGGATACGCCCGTCTGCCAGTTCGAGGGTCAGCATGACCACTTCGCCATGCTCTTCATGGCTCAGCGTTGCAGATTCACCGGTAGTCCCTACCGAAACAATCGCCGAGGTTCCGCTGGCGACATGATAATCAATCAGTTTCTTCAGGCTTGACCGGCAGACATTACCTTTCTCATCCATCGGTGTAACAAGCGCAACAATACTTCCCGTGAACATGGGCCATCCTCTGTGCGTACAAGAGCCTCAATGGTACGTTTGGTGCTGTAATAAAAGCAAGGGACATGAGGCCTCCAGGTTATTGTATGCCAGTTTTTTTTATGCTTTCCTTAGAAAGACTAAACCAAGCAAAGGAAGAACAGGTTTGACAACCTCATCACAACATTACCTGGTTATCACTGCGCTGGGTGCCGACAGGCCGGGGATCGTGAATACCATCACTCGCCACGTCAGTAGCTGCGGCTGCAACATTGAAGATAGCCGCCTGGCGATGCTGGGAGAAGAGTTTACCTTCATCATGCTCCTGTCCGGGTCATGGAATGCCATCACCTTAATTGAATCGACTCTGCCGTTAAAAGGCGCAGAGCTGGATCTGCTGATCGTGATGAAGCGTACCACCGCACGCCCGCAGCCGGCCCTGCCGGCAACCGTCTGGGTCCAGGTGGAAGTGACTGACTCCCCGCACTTAATCGAACGCTTTACCGCCCTGTTTGATAGCCATCAGATGAACATTGCCGAGCTGGTGTCCCGTACCCAGCCGGGTGAAGGCGACACTATCCCTAAACTGTTTATCCAGATCACCGCGCACAGCCCGGCATCTCAGGATGCCTCAAATATCGAGCAAGCATTCAAAGCCCTCTGTACAGAATTAAATGCGCAAGGCAGTATAAACGTCGTCAATTATTCCCAGCATGAACAAGACGGAGTTGAGTAATGAATCCACTGAAAGCCGGTGACATCGCACCGAAATTTAGCCTGCCCGATCAAGACGGCGAGCAAGTAAATTTAACCGACTTCCAGGGACAGCGTGTTCTGGTCTACTTCTACCCGAAAGCCATGACGCCTGGCTGTACCGTACAAGCCTGCGGTCTGCGCGACAACATGGACGAGTTGAAGAGCGCAGGCGTCGAAGTGCTGGGTATCAGTACCGATAAGCCTGAAAAGCTGTCTCGTTTTGCCGAAAAAGAGCTGCTGAACTTTACGCTGTTGTCCGACGAAGACCATCAGGTCTGCGGTGCGTTTGGTGTCTGGGGTGAGAAATCCTTTATGGGCAAAACCTACGACGGTATCCACCGCATCAGTTTCCTGATCGATGCTGAGGGTAAAGTTGAACATGTCTTTGACGACTTCAAAACCAGCAATCACCACGACGTGGTATTGAACTGGGTGAAAGAGAACGCCTGAGGATAAATGCAAAACGGCAACCTGGGTTGCCGTTTTTAGTGTTTGCTTCCTCTCTTTTTGAGAGAGGATAGAGGGAAGGCATCAACCCGCGCAGCCCGTACAATCGCTAGCGCCGCCGGGCATCAACACCAGGCTACTCCTCTACCGCTGGAACATCCGGCCAGGCATGTACCACCGCTTTAATCAGCGTTGCCAATGGGATGGCAAAGAACACTCCCCAGAACCCCCATAGCCCACCAAAAATCACCACCGACAGGATAATGACGATCGGGTGCAGGTTCACCGCTTCCGAGAACAGCACCGGCACCAGCAGGTTACCGTCCAGCCCCTGAATAATCAGATAGACAACGAAACAGCTCCAGAACTCGGTGCCCAGCCCAAACTGGAACAGCGCCACGCACACCACCGGAATAGTCACCACAAAGGCCCCGATATAGGGGATCAGCACCGAGAAGCCCACCAGCACCGCCAGCAGCAGCGAATAGTTCAGGCCGAAGATGAAGAAACCAATCCAGGTGGCCACGCCGACGACGATCATCTCCAGCACTTTGCCGCGGATGTAGTTAGTGATCTGCTGGTTCATCTCCTTCCACACCTGCCCTGCCAGGCCACGGTTACGCGGCAGCACGCGGCGCACCGCGTTAAGCATCTGCTCTTTGTCTTTGACCAGGAAGAAGACCATTAGCGGCACCAGCACCAGGTAGACCGCCAGCGTCAGCAGGCCCACCAGCGACGCGAGGGAGAATTTCACCACCGTATCCCCCATCGTCATGATACGGGTACGCATGTTTTCAGCCATCGCATCAATAATGCCCGCATCCATCAGGGCCGGATAACGGCGCGGCAGGGTGGCGGCAAAATCAGAGAGTTTGCTGAGCATGCCGGGCATATCGCGAATCAGGTAGATCCCCTGCTGCCAGGCGATCGGCAGCACCACAAAGGACATCACCAGCAGAATACCGACAAAAAAGACCAGCACAATAATGCTGGCCCAGCGGCGGGAGCAGCCGATGTTTTCCAGCCGTACCGTCGGCCACTCCAGCAAATAGGCGAGGACAATCGCGACGAGCAGCGGGGCCAGCAGCCCGCTAAAGAAGAAGAGAATGCCAAATCCGGCAACCAGAATAACCAGCAAAGCAATGGCCTCGGGATCGCTAAAGCGCCGACGGTACCACTGCATTAATAACTCGAGCATGCAACCCTTCCCTGAAGATGTTGGCTGGACGTAAAAGGTGAATTGTATCGGAGAGTCAATGAAAAGACTTTCGCTTTTTCTTGCTCCGTCACAAAACGCAAAAGCCTGAAAAGAGGGATTTTCTTATCGCCCTGACGCGGCTACACTCCCAGAGCAGCCGCAGGTGAACGATATGCGGGTTATTCGGTCAAATTAGCACACCCACCAGACAGGACAGAGGTTATGTTCAGGCAGTTGAAAAAAACGTTGGTTGCGACGCTCATTGCTGCGCTGACCGCCGGTCAGATGATGCCCGCGTTCGCTGACTCTGCAGAATCATTGCCAGACATGGGCACCTCGGCAGGCAGCACGCTCTCCATTGGCCAGGAGCTGCAAATGGGCGACTACTATGTGCGCCAGCTGCGCGGCAGTGCGCCACTGATTAACGATCCGCTGCTGGTGCAGTACATCAATTCACTGGGGATGCGGCTGGTCTCCCATGCGGATTCGGTGAAAACCCCTTTCCACTTCTATTTAATCAATAACGATGAGATCAACGCCTTCGCCTTCTTCGGCGGCAATGTGGTGTTGCACTCGGCGTTATTCCGCTACGCCGACAATGAAAGCCAACTGGCCTCGGTAATGGCGCACGAAATTTCACACGTTACCCAGCGCCATCTGGCGCGGGCGATGGAAGATCAGAAGCGCAGCGCCCCGCTCACCTGGGTGGGCGCGCTGGGTTCTATTCTGCTGGCGATGGCTAGCCCACAGGCGGGCATGGCGGCGCTGACCGGTACGCTGGCAGGAACGCGTCAGGGGATGATCAGCTTTACCCAGCAGAATGAACAAGAAGCCGACCGCATCGGTATTCAGGTGCTGCAACGCTCCGGGTTCGATCCGCAGGCGATGCCGGGCTTCCTCGAAAAATTACTGGATCAGGCGCGCTACTCCTCACGTCCACCGGAAATTTTGCTGACCCACCCCCTGCCGGAGAGCCGTCTGTCGGACGCCCGTAACCGCGCCAACCAGATGCGTCCGGTAGTGGTGCAGTCCTCGGAAGATTTCTACATGGCGAAGGTCAGAAGCCTCGGTATGTACAATTCCGGGCGCAACCAGCTGACCAACGATCTGCTGGATGCGCTGGCGAAAGGCAATGTGCGTGAACAGCGTGCGGCCCAGTATGGCCGGGCATTGCAGGCGATGGAGGCTAGCAACTATGATGAGGCCCGCAAAAATCTTCAGCCACTGCTGACCGCAGAGGCCAACAATGCCTGGTATCTCGATATGGCGACCGACATCGATTTAGGGCAGAAAAAAGCCCAGGATGCGATCAACCGTCTGAAAGGTGCCCGGGACTTGCGCACCAATCCAGTGCTGCAACTCAACCTGGCGAATGCTTACTTACAGGGTGGACAGCCGCAGCAAGCCGCGACGCTCCTCAACCGCTACACCTTCAGTAATAAAGATGATCCTAACGGCTGGGATCTGCTGGCCCAGGCGGAAGGTGCCCTTGGCCATCGCGATCAAGAGCTGGCAGCACGCGCCGAAGGCTATGCCCTGGCCGGGCGTCTGGACCAGGCCATCTCCCTGCTGAGCAGCGCCAGCTCGCAGGTGAAACTCGGTAGCCTGCAACAGGCCCGTTACGATGCCCGCATCGATCAGTTGCGCCAGCTGCAGCAGCGCTACCGCCCGTATGAAAAGATGTAAAGGAGAAAAGATGTCAGACGCGGTCACTATCTACCATAACCCCCGCTGCTCAAAGAGCCGCGAAACCCTGGCCCTGCTGCAATCGAACGGCATTGAGCCGCAAGTGGTGCTCTATCTGGACACGCCCCCGGATACCGACACCCTTCGCACACTGTTAAGCCAGCTGGGAATGCGCAGCGCCAGAGAGTTAATGCGCCAGAAAGAGGAGCTTTACAAAACGTTGGGGCTGGCTGACAGCGCGCTCAGTGAAGAGGCATTACTACAGGCGATGGTGGATAATCCGAAGCTGATCGAGCGCCCAATTGTGGTGGCAAACGGCAAAGCGCGCATTGGCCGCCCACCTGAACAGGTGCTGGAGATTGTGCAGTAAACATGGAACAGCCCGGCAGCCTGTGCGCGCCGGGCCTACAGATTGAGGATATCTTTCACAAAGGGAATGGTGAGCTTCCGCTGGGCGGTGATGGAAGCCTTGTCCAGCTGATCGAGCGTCATAAACAGGGTACGCATCTCGCGATCCAGCCGCTTCAACAGAAAACGCCCCACGTCTTCCGGCAGTTCAAAGCCCCGCAACCGCGCCCGCAGCTGCAAAGCCTGCAGTTTATCTTCATCCGAGAGCGGCTGTAATTTGTAGATTTGCCCCCAGTCGAGACGCGAGGCCAGATCGGCAAGCCCGAGATTTAGCTGTCGCGGTGGACGATCGCCGGTGATCAGCAGCCGGGTTTTCCCGGACTCCAGAATGCGGTTATAGAGATCAAAAATCGCCATTTCCCACAGCTCATCCCCCGCCACGCATTCGATATTGTCGATGCAGACCAGCGACAGCTGTTCCATTCCGTCGAGCACTTCTGGCACGAACCAGGTGCGTTTATCCAGCGGCACATAGCCGACCGCATCCCCGCGCTGCGAGAGTTCGGCGCAAGCTGCATGCAGCAGATGGCTGCGCCCCGCGCCTTCGCGTGACCAGATATAGATGTAACCGCTGTGCTCCTGGCGCAACACGTTTTGCAGTGCAGCCAGTAAAGAGGGGTTATCACCCGGCCAGAAACTCGCGAAAGTTTCGTCGTCGGGAAGATAAAGTGGCAAAGAGAGCTGTGCCGGTGCGTTCAGAAATACCTCAACCAGGTCTTACTCGGAATCGGCCCAGAGTTTAACACGGAACAAGCGGGGAGAGAACCGGGCGGATCGGCCGCCCGGTTAGACGATCAATGAGAGACTTTTTCTGTCTCTTCCGCGTCCAGAACCACTTCTTCCGGGCGCAGAATGGAGATCACTTTGAAGATCAGGGCGAGGCCGATACCCACAATGGTCGCCAGCGCCATGCCTTTCAGCTCCGCTGCACCAATGTGAACCTTGGCTCCGCTGACGCCAATAATCAGGATCACGGAGGTCAGGATCAGGTTCTGCGCTTTGCTGTAATCGACTTTAGACTCGATCAGAACGCGGATACCGGAAGCACCGATTACCCCGTACAGCAGCAGCGAAACACCGCCCATTACCGGCACCGGGATGATCTGGATCGCCGCCGCCAGTTTACCCACGCAGGAGAGCAGAATGGCAATAATTGCCGCGCCGCCGATAACCCAGGTGCTGTAAACGCGAGTAATGGCCATGACGCCGATATTCTCACCGTAGGTGGTGTTTGGCGTGGAGCCGAAAAAACCGGAGATAATGGTCGAGAAGCCGTTGGCAAACATTGAACGATGCAGACCCGGGTCGCGGATCAGGTCGCGCTTGACGATGTTCGCCGTGACCACCAGGTGACCGACGTGCTCGGCAATAACCACCAGCGCCGCCGGCAGGATGGTGAAGATGGCAAACCACTCAAAACGCGGGGTATAGAAGGTTGGCAGAGCAAACCAGTGAGCCTGCGCGATTGGCGTCGTATCGACCACGCCCATGGCGAAGGAGAGCGCATAGCCCGCCAGCACGCCAATCAGGATCGGGATAATCGCCATAAAGCCACGGAACAGCACCGAGCCAAAGACCGTCACGCCCAGGGTGACCAGCGAGATGATAATGGTTTTGGTATCCGGCGACTGACCGTCGGCAGGCAGCAGGCCCGCCATGTTTGCCGCCACACCGGCTAACTCAAGCCCGATGACGGCAACGATTGCGCCCATTGCCGCAGGCGGGAACATCACATCCAGCCAGCCCGTACCGGCTTTTTTCACAATGAAAGCAACGAGGCAGAACAGCACGCCGCACATAATGAAACCGCCCAGCGCCACTTCATAGCCTAAAGGCAACAGCAACAGTACCGGCGAGATAAAGGCAAAGCTCGAACCCAGATAGGCCGGGATTTTACCTTTACAGATGAAGAGGTACAGCAGCGTTCCGATGCCGTTAAACAACAGCACGGTGGCCGGGTTAATGTGGAACAGGATTGGCACCAGCACGGTTGCGCCAAACATCGCAAACAGGTGCTGCAAACTAAGCGGGATTGTCTGTAAAAGTGGCGGTCTTTCACTCACCCCGATAGCACGGCGCGTCATAGTGTTTTCCTCAAGTGTTGTTTGCTTTTAACGGTTGGTTTTTTTATTCAAAAAAAAGCCGACTATCAAAGTCGGCTTCTTTTTCGTTTATCACTTACTTAGTACCAAAAATCTTATCACCGGCATCGCCGAGGCCCGGGATGATGTACCCGTGCTCGTTCAGACCCTGATCAACAGACGCAGTGTACAGCTCCAC
The DNA here is from genome assembly GCF_002935105.1 of Leclercia sp. LSNIH3. Taxonomy (NCBI): domain Bacteria; kingdom Pseudomonadati; phylum Pseudomonadota; class Gammaproteobacteria; order Enterobacterales; family Enterobacteriaceae; genus Leclercia; species Leclercia sp. LSNIH3. Next base: position 3,731,077 of record NZ_CP026387.1, on the reverse strand, counting down.
GTCCGGGTGCGCTTTTTCCAGCGCGGCAATCCCTTCCGGTGCGGCAACCAGTACCAGCACCTTGATGCTGCTGCAGCCCGCGTTTTTCAGCAGATCGATAGTGGCGATCATCGAACCACCGGTGGCCAGCATTGGGTCAACGACCAGCGCCATACGCTCGTCGATGTTGGAAACCAGCTTCTGGAAATACGGCACTGGCTCCAGCGTTTCTTCGTTACGGTAGATACCGACCACGCTGATACGCGCGCTCGGGACGTGCTCCAGCACGCCTTCCATCATGCCCAGACCCGCACGCAGGATTGGCACAACGGTAATTTTTTTGCCTTTGATCTGCTCAACCTGTACTGGGCCGTTCCAGCCTTCAATGGTCACCGTTTCGGTTTCCAGATCGGAGGTTGCTTCATAAGTCAGTAAGCTGCCAACTTCAGAAGCCAGTTCACGAAAGCGCTTAGTGCTGATGTCATGCTCACGCATCAGGCCCAGCTTGTGTTTAACGAGTGGGTGTTTCACTTCCACAATCTTCATTCTCTTTCTCCTTCGGGTGGCAGCCACAAAAAAAATCGCCGGATTATACCGCTTTTTTCAGACTGCGCCATACCCATCTTGCTTGACCGGGATCAACCAAAGTGAATAACAGGCTGCAGAGAGTATAAAAGAGACAAAAAAAACCGGAGGGGGATCTCCGGCCTTTATGCGGGGTTTCGCCGGGTGGCGCTGCGCTTACCCGGCCATGTCACAGAGCTACAGCGTCTCGCCGTTGCTGGCGATCACCTTCTGATACCAGGCAAAGGATTTTTTCTTACTGCGATTCAGCGTGCCGTTGCCTTCGTTGTCTTTATCGACATAGATAAAGCCATAGCGTTTTTTCATTTCGCCGGTACCGGCAGAGACCAGATCGATACAGCCCCACGGGGTGTAGCCCATCAGCTCCACGCCATCCTCCACTACCGCTTTTTTCATCTCGCGGATATGGGCGCTGAGATAGTCGATGCGGTACTGGTCGTTCACCGTGCCGTCGCTCTCCAGCACATCGATAGCGCCAAAACCATTCTCGACGATAAACAGCGGCAGCTGGTAGTGATCCCAGAACCAGTTCAGGGAGTAGCGCAGCCCCACCGGGTCAATCTGCCAGCCCCAGTCCGATTTCTGTACGTAGGGGTTGGAGACCAGGCTTTTGCTCTCGTCGTAATCCAGTTGCGGGTTATCCGCCGTCGCTTTGGTGGCAAACGACATGTAATAGCTGAAGCCGATGTAATCCACGCAGCCCTGTTTCAGCGCCGCTTTATCCTCTTCGGTGATATCCAGCTCAAAACCACGACGGGCAAAGTAGTTCAGCAGATGCTGTGGATAGGCACCGCGCACGTGTACGTCGGTGAACCAGTAGCGGCGGTGCATGGCATTCATCGCCATCATCATGTCGTCCGGGGCGCAGGTCAACGGGTAGATAGGACACATAGCAATCATGCAGCCAATCCGCAGGGACGGGTTGATGTCACGTCCGGCTTTTACCGCCAGCGCGCTGGCCACCAGCTCATAGTGCGCCGCCTGGAACATCACCGGCTCGCGATCTTCGCCCGGCTGGTATTTCAGGCCGGAATTGGTGAAGGGTGCGAAGTCTTCGTGGAAGTTGGCCTGGTTGTTAATCTCGTTGAAGGTCATCCAGTACTTCACTTTGTGCTGATAACGTTCAAATACCACGCTGGCAAAGCGCACAAAGAAGTCGATCAGTTTGCGGTTGCGCCAGCCGCCATATTCGCTCACCAGGTGATACGGCATTTCGAAGTGCGAGAGGGTAATAACCGGCTCGATGCCGTGCTTCAGGCACTCATCAAACAGATCGTCATAAAACTGCAGGCCTGCCTCGTTGGGCTGCTGTTCGTCACCTTTGGGGAAAATACGTGTCCAGGCAATGGAGGTGCGGAAGCATTTAAAGCCCAGTTCCGCGAACAGTTGGATATCTTCTTTATAACGGTGATAGAAATCGATGGCTTCATGATTGGGGTAGTTTTTGCCCGGCAGCACCCCGTCGGTAATTTCGCGCGGGACGCCATGTGCGCCTGCGGTCATCACATCTGCGACGCTTGGGCCCTTCCCGCCCTCTTGCCAGCCGCCTTCAAGTTGATGCGCCGCCACAGCGCCGCCCCACAGAAAACCCTCTTTGAATCCTGACATGCGATATCCCTCATTCAGCGTTAATTTTCGGCAAAAAAGAGTACAGAAACCGGTTTCAGTGAAATGATGTGCATTCAGCGAAGGGGTTGCAAGAAGAAGAATGTACCCGGTTTCATTTTCGTGAACGGGTTCAAGTTTGCGTAGCGAATCGCGATTTTTGCTGCATTTTCAGGGACCCGTTTTTCTGTTGCAGAATAGGCTCGCAAACGTTTGCCTGGACTGTTAGAATTGCGCCGATTTTTCTTACAATCGCAATGCAATCGCGTGGGGACTTGAGCCGTGACCAACAAAACTTCTCTCAGCTACAAAGATGCCGGTGTAGATATTGACGCAGGTAATGCGCTGGTTGACCGTATCAAAGGGGTAGTTAAAAAAACCCGCCGCCCGGAAGTAATGGGTGGGCTGGGAGGATTCGGCGCCCTGTGCGCGCTGCCGCAAAAATACCGTGAACCGGTTCTGGTCTCGGGCACCGACGGCGTAGGCACCAAGCTGCGTCTGGCGATGGATCTGAAACGCCACGACACCATCGGTGTTGATCTGGTTGCCATGTGTGTTAACGACCTGGTGGTTCAGGGTGCTGAGCCGCTGTTCTTCCTCGACTACTACGCGACCGGCAAGCTGGACGTGGACACCGCAGCCAGCGTGATCAGCGGTATCGCTGAAGGCTGCCTGCAGTCTGGCTGTGCGCTGGTTGGCGGTGAAACCGCTGAAATGCCGGGGATGTATCACGGCGAAGATTACGACGTAGCCGGTTTCTGCGTGGGCGTTGTCGAGAAGTCCGAGATCATTGACGGCAGCAAAGTGACCGACGGCGATGTGCTGATTGCCCTGGGTTCCAGCGGCCCACACTCCAACGGTTACTCGCTGGTGCGTAAAATTGTCGAAGTCAGCGGCTGCGACCCGCTGACGACCGAACTGGAAGGCAAACCGCTGGCCGATCACCTGCTGGAACCTACCCGTATCTACGTGAAATCCATCCTGGAACTGATCGCGAACGTGGACGTTCACGCTATCGCCCACCTGACCGGCGGCGGCTTCTGGGAAAACATCCCACGCGTATTGCCGGACAACACCCAGGCCGTGATCGACGAATCCTCCTGGCAGTGGCCAGCGGTGTTCAACTGGCTGCAGGATGCCGGTAACGTTAGCGACCACGAAATGTATCGCACCTTCAACTGCGGCGTGGGGATGTTGATCGCCCTGCCAGCCAGCGAAGTGGACAATGCCCTGGCGCTGCTGCAGGCGAAAGGTGAAAACGCGTGGAAAATCGGTATCATCAAGGCTTCTGATGCCGAACAGCGTGTGGTCATTGAATGAAAAATATAGTGGTGCTCATTTCCGGTAACGGAAGTAATTTGCAGGCTATCATCGATGCCTGCAAACAGAAGAAAATCAACGGCACCCTCCGCGCAGTATTCAGTAACAAGGCCGATGCGTTCGGCCTTGAGCGCGCCCGCGAAGCGGGCATTGCCGCGCATGCGCTCAGCGCTTCCCAGTTTGCCAGCCGCGAAGCCTTTGACCGCGAACTGGTGCAGGAGATCGACGCCTACGCCCCGGATGTGGTGGTGCTGGCGGGCTATATGCGGATCCTCAGCCCGGCGTTTGTAGCCCACTATGCCGGACGTCTGCTGAACATCCACCCTTCCCTGCTGCCAAAATATCCTGGCCTGAATACTCATCGTCAGGTGCTGGAGAATGGCGACGCGGAGCACGGCACCTCGGTTCACTTTGTCACTGACGAACTGGACGGCGGCCCGGTGATCCTGCAGGCGAAAGTGCCGGTGTTTGAAGGCGACAGCGAAGAGGATGTTACCGCCCGGGTTCAGGCCCAGGAGCACGCCATCTACCCGCTGGTGGTGAGCTGGTTTGTGGATGGCCGCCTGGCGATGCGCGACGGCACCGCCTGGCTGGATGGCTCGCCGCTACCTCCACAAGGCCATGCGGCCGAAGAGTAATCTTTTGTCGGGTAGGCTTTGCTTACCCGGTCTCTCTGAATATAGGTCCGCGCAAACAAAGCGCCGACGGGCAATGCCGCCAACCCTCTATTATTCTTCAAGAAAAAATTTAACTGTCATACTTTTCTGACACAGTTGGACATATAGTGGAAATGCTCGCCATAATAAAGGCGAGACGGATTTACCACGTCCTGTGATTGAACTGGAGTGTGAGTAGTAATGGGTCAGGAAAAGTTATACATCGAGAAAGAGTTAAGCTGGTTAGCATTCAACGAGCGCGTGCTTCAGGAAGCAGCGGATAAAAGTAACCCGCTGATTGAGCGCATGCGTTTTCTGGGGATTTACTCAAACAACCTGGACGAGTTCTACAAAGTTCGCTTTGCTGAACTGAAACGCCGAATCATCATTAGCGAAGAGCAGGGTTTAAACTCGAATTCGCGTCATCTGCTTGGCAAGATCCAGTCCCGAGTGCTAAAAGCCGATCAGGAATTTGACAGTCTGTATAACGAATTGCTGCTGGAGATGGCACGCAATCAAATCTTCCTGATCAATGAGCGACAGCTTTCGGTCAACCAGCAGAGCTGGCTACGCCACTATTTCAAACAGTATCTGCGCCAGCACATCACCCCCATTCTGATTAACCGTGAAACCGATCTGGTGCAGTTCCTGAAGGATGACTACACCTATCTGGCGGTAGAAATTATCCGCGGCGACAGCATTCGCTATGCGCTGCTGGAGATCCCGTCAGATAAGGTGCCGCGCTTCGTCAATCTGCCGCCGGAAACGCCGCGTCGTCGCAAGCCGATGATCCTGCTGGATAACATCCTGCGCTACTGTCTGGACGACATCTTTAAAGGCTTCTTCGATTACGACGCGCTGAACGCCTATTCCATGAAGATGACCCGTGACGCCGAGTACGACCTGGTGCACGAGATGGAAGCCAGCCTGATGGAGCTGATGTCCTCCAGCCTTAAGCAACGTCTAACCGCCGAGCCGGTGCGCTTTGTGTATCAGCGTGATATGCCGGACGCGATGGTCGAGATGCTGCGTGAAAAGCTGACCATCTCCCGCTACGACTCCATCGTGCCGGGCGGTCGCTATCACAACTTTAAAGACTTTATCGGCTTCCCGAACGTCGGCAAAGCCAACCTGGTGAACAAGCCGCTGCCGCGCCTGCGCCATATTTGGTTCGATAAGTTCCGCAACGGCTTCGATGCCATTCGCGAGCGCGACGTCCTGCTCTACTATCCGTACCACACCTTTGAACATGTGCTGGAGCTGATGCGTCAGGCATCGTTCGATCCCAACGTGCTGGCGATCAAAATCAACATCTACCGCGTGGCGAAAGACTCCCGCATTATCGATGCGATGATTCATGCCGCCCATAACGGGAAGAAAGTCACCGTGGTGGTAGAGTTGCAGGCACGCTTCGATGAAGAGGCCAACATTCACTGGGCGCGCCGTCTGACCGAAGCGGGCGTACACGTGATCTTCTCGGCCCCGGGGCTGAAGATCCACGCCAAGCTGTTCCTCATCTCCCGTAAAGAGGGGGATGATGTCGTGCGTTATGCCCACATCGGTACCGGCAACTTTAACGAGAAGACGGCGCGAATTTACACCGACTACTCGCTGCTCACCGCCGATGCGCGCATCACCAACGAGGTGCGCCGGGTCTTTAACTTCATTGAGAACCCGTATCGTCCGGTCAGCTTCGACTACCTGCTGGTATCGCCGCAAAACTCTCGTCGCCTGCTGTATGATATGATCGACAAAGAGATTGCTAATGCCCAGAACGGCCTGCCGGCTGGCATTACGCTGAAGCTCAACAACCTCGTCGATAAAGGGCTGGTGGATCGTCTGTATGCAGCGTCCAGTTCCGGGGTTCAGGTCAATCTGCTGATCCGCGGTATGTGCTCCCTGATCCCCGATCTGGAAGGCATCAGCGAAAATATTCGCGTCATGAGCATCGTTGACCGCTATCTTGAACACGATCGCATCTATATTTTTGAGAACGGTGGCGATAAACGCGTTTACCTCTCTTCCGCAGACTGGATGACGCGCAACATCGATTATCGAATCGAAGTGGCGGCACCGCTGCTGGACCCGCGATTGAAGCAACAAATTCTTGATATCATCGATTTATTGTTAAGCGATACTGTAAAAGCACGTTATATCGATAAAGAACTGAGCAACCGCTATGTGCCGCGCGGCAATCGCCGTAAAGTACGGGCACAGCTGGCGATTTACGACTATATCAAATCACTCGAGCAACCCGATTAACCTATGCCGATAAACGATAAGACCCCACGACCGCAGGAATTTGCTGCAGTCGACCTTGGTTCTAACAGCTTCCACATGGTCATTGCCCGTGAGGTTGATGGCGCAATGCAGATCATCGGTCGGCTGAAACAGCGCGTTCACCTGGCGGATGGCCTGGATGCTAACAATATGCTCAGCGAAGAGGCCATGGAGCGCGGGCTAAACTGCCTGTCGCTGTTTGCTGAACGTCTGCAGGGTTTCACCCCGTCGAGCGTTTGCATTGTTGGAACCCACACTCTTCGTCAGGCCTCGAACGCCACGGAATTTTTAAAGCGTGCGGAGCAGGTGATCCCCTACCCTATCGAGATCATTTCAGGCAATGAAGAAGCCCGACTGATTTTCATGGGTGTGGAACATACTCAGCCCGAAAAAGGCCGCAAGCTGGTGATCGATATCGGCGGTGGCTCTACCGAGCTGGTGATTGGCGAAAACTTTGAGCCGCATCTGGTCGAAAGCCGCCGGATGGGCTGCGTCAGTTTTGCCCAACTCTATTTCCCGGGCGGGATCATTACCCGGGAAAACTTCCAGCGTGCGCGCATGGCCGCGGTTCAAAAGCTGGAGACGCTTGCCTGGCAATATCGACTCCAGGGCTGGAACGTGGCGCTCGGCGCTTCAGGTACGATCAAAGCCGCACATGAAGTGCTGGTGGAGATGGGCGAAAAAGACGGTTTTATCACCCCGGAGCGTCTGTCGATGCTGATGGAAGAGGTGGTCAAGCATAAGAGCTTTGAGGCGCTGAGCCTGCCTGGGCTATCTGAAGAGCGCAAAGCGGTCTTTGTACCGGGTCTGGCCATCCTGTGCGGCGTGTTCGATGCGCTGGCCATCCGTGAGCTACGCCTGTCTGACGGCGCACTGCGCGAAGGCGTGCTGTATGAGATGGAAGGTCGGTTCCGTCACCAGGATATTCGCAGCCGTACCGCGCAGAGCCTGGCGAATCAGTACAACATCGATCGCGAGCAGGCGAAGCGGGTGCTGGAAACCACCACTCATATGTATGAACAGTGGGAAACCCAGAACCCGAAACTGGCGCATCCGCAGCTGGCGGCTCTGCTTAAGTGGGCGGCGATGCTGCATGAAGTCGGGCTGAACATCAATCACAGCGGGATGCATCGCCACTCGGCCTACATTCTGCAAAACAGCGATCTGCCTGGCTTTAACCAGGAGCAGCAGACCATGATGGCTTCGCTGGTACGCTATCATCGCAAAGCCGTTAAGCTGGACGAATTGCCACGCTTTACGCTGTTCAAGAAAAAACAGTTCCTGCCGCTGATCCAGCTGTTACGTCTGGGCGTGCTGCTCAACAACCAGCGCCAGGCGACAACCACGCCGCCGACGCTGACGCTCACCACGGACGATAACCACTGGACGTTAAGCTTCCCGCACGACTGGTTTAGCCAGAACGCACTGGTGCTGCTGGATCTGGAAAGAGAGCAGCAGTACTGGAGCGCCGTTACCGGCTGGTGCCTGAAAATTGAAGAAGAGCACTCTCCGAACGTCGCCGCGTAATCTCCTGTCAGGCGCTCTTCATGAGCGCCTGTTTCGACAGTAACGTCTCCAGCCGTACGGGCTTACCGATTAAATAACCCTGGAAGTAATCAATCCCCAGCGCCTCCGCGGCGCAACGGATCTCTTCGCTCTCGACATACTCCGCCACCACCAGCATTTTCTTCATCCGCGCCAGATGGCAAATCGAAGCCACAATCTGATAATCCAGGCTATTGCTGACAATATTGCGGATAAAGCTGCCGTCGATTTTAAGGATATCGGCATCCACATTTTTTAAGCGGGCGTAACTGGCGTAGCCGGTGCCAAAATCATCAATAGCAATCCGGCATCCCATCTGTTGCAAATGATTCATCGTCTGCATGGCCAGCCCGGCGTTGCAAAAACTGCTGCTCTCGGTGATCTCAAAAATAAGCTGCCAGCTCTCAATGCCATAGGTTTGCAGCAGGCGGCCCACCTCAAGGGGCAGTTGTGCCCGGCAAACGGATGACGGCGACAGATTAATGGCAAATCGCTGACCCGGCAGGCTCTCCCGGTTATCGGCCATAAACTGCAGCGTCTTCTCCACCACCAGCATATCGATACGCGAAGAGAGGCCAAACTCCTGCGCGACGGGCAGGAATACATCGGGCGATATTAGCTCCGCGTCATCATTTTGCAGCCGGAGCAGCACCTCGTGATAGTCATCCCCACGGATCCCCTGTACGGGCTGTGCCAGCAGGGTAAATTGATCTTTTTCCAGCGCGCGTTGCAGGCGACTCATCATCGCGACTTTGTCTTTCAGGCCACGTTGCAGATTTATGGCGCCCCGCTGCTCCAGGTTTTCGGGGTGATTGGTTGCCAGGGAGAGATCTGCAATGGTGCCCAGCTCACCCAGCAGAAGATAAAGGTGCACCACCGGGGAACGCACGTAGCAATAGCTGATTCCCACCTGCGGCTGGAGCGGCATCCCGTCCCAGAGAAAGCGGAAACGCTTGATATGCAAATCCAGCTCGTCAATACGGGACTGATAAGACTCGGTATTCAGCCGTAATACCAGATCGTGCCCGGACAACTGATACACGCACTCATCCGGCTGCAGACAGCCGTTAATCCACGCGGCCAGTTTCTGTTTGTACTGGATACGGAGTAATAAGCCGTAGTTGCGCCCCAACATCTCCAGTTCCGGCATGCGCAGGAAGCAGAGCACCGACCAGGGTTTTTTCCCCAGGGCGCGAGTGAGCGCCCGCAGGTTGGGCATGTGTACCACCGGGTCGAGAAATGCCAGCCGTCTGGCGCGGTTATTAATCGTCCGCTGACGCGTCGCCAGCATCGCCATGTAAACCACCACAAAGGTAAAGACCAGATAGCTGGAGGTGGTGATGGTGAGCTGAATGTCATAGCCCTGCGACTGGGGAATATAGCTGTCAAAAAAGTGAATAGAGACAATCAGCACCGGGGTCCAGATGAGGGACATCAGCTTATAACCGAAGCGCATCGATCCCCATAGCATTACCGGCATCAGCAGCGACAGGGTGTAATTGGTACTAAAGATGGTGCTGTTTTCGGTGATGGGCCAGAGGAGCAAGGCCAGCAGCGCGCTGGTTGCCGCTGTCCAGATAACCACTTCCATTACCGTGACTTTACCGTCGATTTGGCCCTTAATCTGCGACATCAGGCTTCGCAGGTAGCGGGGATGACGGAGGGTGCGGATGATGAAATAACTGAAAGGCACGCCCGTCAGGCAGCCAACGAGCAGGGCCTGATAGTTAATCAGCGAACGAATCCCGGAGGGGCTGAGATTTACCAGGTCAAACCGCGTCTCATAGACGCCAAGGTAGATGGCGAACTGAAACAACAGCAGAAAAATCGTGGCCGGACAAAACATTTGCCAGAACAATCGCTGCCCCATCAGCCGTGCGTCGCCATAGGCGACCCTGTTACGGCGGGGGGCGAAGACCCGATATCCGCCCCAACTGAGGGTTATCGGAATCATGAAATGGCCAATAGCCATGGCAGTTTCGTACCCGCCTATCGAGGGGTAATAGCGAACAAAGAGTGCAATCACTATGCCCGGCACAGCCGCCATGCCATAAAACAGCATCAGCGACAGTAAGAATGCCAGCGGCATGTAATAAAGCACGACCGGGTTTCCGTTAATCTGGGCGTAGGTGGTGGCAAGACGCGCAACAGGCAGCAGCACGATCGGCAAGATCAACGGCAGTGCCCACCAGCGGTCTTTGTATGTTTTGTATAAGGAGAAAATAGTCATAGATGCCATAGTTAACCCGCTCATCCAGGGGCAGTTCAGACAGGCATCCAACCTGACGACATAGTCGTGCGGGCAAATAACACTTACACGAAGGAGCAAAGATTTTAGTAAGCCAGGGCAAGCAAGATTTGACTTAAATCAAAGATATTATTACCAGAAAAAAATATTCACATTTTTTAACGCTACTTTTGTGTGATTTATCAATGGCGTAAATAAAGTAATTATTATACATAACAACAAGTGAATTATTGTTGACGTAATTTTACAATCCGAATAATTGACCCCTGTGGCCCCCGTATGCCTTAATGGCATATCGCCCTCAGGGTATTTTCAGGAACACTATAGTGAGTCAGGCCACACGTATGCGGAAACGACATCGGTTTAACACTCGGATGACGCGTATCATACTGCTAATCAGCTTATTCTTTTTTGTGGGCCGCTTCGTTTACTCCTCCATTGGAGCCTGGTATCACCACCAGGAGAAAAAGCAGGCGCAACAATCCAGCCTCTCGGGCGAATATGTCGAACGTCCCTCCACGACAATTAATTAATCCGGTTGTTTTTACGGGCTAATTAAATTATTTCACGGTTTGTAATAATCGAATGATTTCGCTGATACCTTTACTCAGTACTTTATCCTGACGCATGACGATCGCCAGTTGGCGCTGTAAAACCGGCGTAAGCGACTGCACGCATAATCCCTGCCGGTCTTCTGCACACGCTACCGCCATGCGTGGAATAATGCTGTACCCCAGCCCGACACGCACCATGCGTTTAATTGCCTCGATACTGCCGGACTGCATTACCGGTTCCACTTGCACAGCGCTGGCCTGGAACCAGGCGTCGATCACTGCCCTTGTGCTGCTCCCGGCACCAAAAGCGATAAAAGAGTGAGCCTGCAGCTCCGTTGCGTTCAAAGTGGTAAACAGCCTCTGCTGATCGGCTGCGGCAATAAAAACAAACTCTTCATCCATCACCGGCGCGCTCGCCAGGGCCGACCCCGCAGCAGGTAAGGTCACCAGGCCCAGATCGAGACGGTTCTCTTCTATGGCACGAACGATCTCCAGGGTGTTGCCTGTGGTGACCCCCACCCGCAGCAAGGGATGATCCTGACGGAGCTGCTGCAACAGCGGCGGCAGAAGATGGATGCAGGCCGTCGCCCCCATCCCGATTGTAATCGTTCCGCTCACCTCCTGGCTAAACGCGGCCACCGCCCGGATCGTCTCGTCCACCGCCTGCTCAATACGTTCGCCGTGGGTGAATAACGCCAGCCCGGCCGCCGTGGCTTTGACGCCCCGCCCGGTACGCTCGATTAACCGCGCCTGCAAAAACTGCTCAAGCTGGCGGATCTGCAGACTGACCGCCGGTTGCGAAATCCCCAGCACATCCGCAGCCGCAGAAAAGCTGCCGCGCTGAACGACCAGTCGAAAGGTCGCCAACTGTCCCAGATTCAGCGTCGTCATCACAAAGTTTCTCTTATAGGAGCCATAAACGCACCGGCCTGCCAGCCTCCTGATGCGCGCGATATGCTCAGGATAACTGTCTGATGGAATGAAAGATAATGAAAAACCTGGCCCTGCCCCGCACGCTCCCCCTTACCACCGGCTGCAACCAGCTTATCAACTGGGGGATCTCTTTTTATATGCCGGGCACCTTCGCCCGGGCAATCACGGCCGATAGCGGCTGGTCGTCACCGGCGATCTATTCGGGCCTGACTCTCGCCATGCTGGTGATGGCCGCCCTCTCGCCGTTTGTCGCTAACCTGCTGGCGCGAATGGGAGGACAGCGTGTGGTGATGATTGGCTCGCTGCTGATTTCCGCCAGCTGTGGGGCGATGGCCTACGCTCATTCGCTTGTCACCTGGTACGCGGCATGGATTGTGGCCGGCATTGGCATGCGTCTGTCGCTGTACGATGCGCTGTTCGCGGCGCTGGTAACTCTTTACGGGCAACAGGCGCGGCGAACTATCTCCCGCGTCACGCTGGCTGGCGGGCTGGCCTCGGTCGTGTTCTGGCCGCTGGGCGATGCGCTACTGACGATCATGAGCTGGCGGGATGCACTGCTGGTGTATGCCCTGTTCGGTTTGCTGAGCGCGGCATTAACCCTGTCGATACCTCATCACACCCGCCCGACAGAACGTAAACCGGCCCCACCTGCCGGAGGACAGGATCGACGCAACGGCTGGCTGTATGCCACATTCATTGCGCTGATCACCTTTATCTCTAACGGCACCTCCACCCACCTGCCGGAATTTATTGCCAGCGTGGGGCTGCCGGTTACCGTCGGCATGTTATGGGGCATGGGGCAGACCGGGGCGCGCTTTCTGGAGGTGGTTGCCGGGGCAGGACTCACTCCGCTGCGCCTGACGCTGTTTACCGCCCTCGCCATGCCGGTCTGCTTTCTGCTCGGACTGAGCAGTACGCTCTTCCTCTGGTCTGCCGCCGGTTTTGTGCTGGGCTATGGGGCGATTAACGGGCTGGTGACCATCGTGAAAGCCACGCTGCCGCTGCAGCTATTTGCGCCTGAAGAGTATGCCCGACGCACCGGGGTACTGCTGATCCCCGCCCAGTTGATGGCAGCGGCCTCCCCGCTGGCCTACGCCTGGTTGAACCGGGCAGCAGGGGTAATCGGCGGGATGTGGGTATCGTGGGGGCTAACGCTGGTGATTGCCGGACTGGCGGTGGCGATTGTAAAGGGTCAGGCCTCACAGAGTGAAGCAGGCATCCCTGCCCTCAGCGACTAAAGTACAAAGCCACCGTCAATGGTCAGGCTTACGCCGGTCATGTAGCCGGACGACTCACCGGCAAGCCATGCCGCCAGCGAGGCGATCTCGTCCGGCTCCCCCATCCGCTGCAGCGGAATGCTTCCGACGATCTGCTCCGCCATTCCGGCGGTCATATCGGTGGCGATGGGACCCGGCTGGATGTTGTTGATCGTAATGCGTCGTGGCGCCAGATCCAGCGCGAGGTTCTGCACCATCGACGCCACGGCCGCTTTACTCATGGCATAAACACTGCTGCCTGCATGACCGGTACGTACCGCGGTATTACTGCCGATGGTGATCACCCGTCCGCCTTCGGCCATCTGTTTAACCGCCGCCTGAATGGCGAGGAAGACGCCGCGCACGTTGACGGCCAGAGTGGCATCCAGATCTGCCAGCGAATATGCCTCAATGGTCCCGAGACGTAACACGCCCGCATTGACCACCGCGACATCCAGCCTGCCGTACTGCTGTAACGTCGTATCCACTGCCGCCTGGATAGCCGCCGCGTCTGCGCTGTCGGCCTCAATGGCTATCGCCTGCCCGCCCTGACGTTCAATTGTAGAGACCAGCGCCTGCGCCCGGTCCGGGCGTGATACCCAGGTGATGGCAATCCGATAGCCCTCGTGCGCCAGTCGCAACGCAATGGCCGCCCCAATCCCGCGTGCGCCGCCGAAAACCAACGCCACTTTTTCGTGATTCATGATGGTGATCCTCCTGTTTGCTTTAGCACCCACATGGATGCCACTGCAGACACCATGCCAGCAGACCCTGCCCCGCGCTTGCGCGGAATGTATCGCACTGTATCCGCGACGCCCTGCTTACGCAGCCATACAAAAAAGCCGCCCGCAGCAAACAGACCCGATACATAAAAATGGTTTTCTGTATCTGTCGCCATTGATGACCTGATGAGGAGATACCCGAATGATGCGTCAAAATTTATTGCTCACTCTGTTCGCGCTGACGTCTGGCTGCACCTGGGCCGCGCCGTTAAGCGGGCTGAGTGCCGCGGATGTTAACGGCCCTGCCGCCGTCGCACCGCTCGAACAAACGCAGCCCCCGGCGAAGCTGATTGTCGATCCGCCGCTGGCTGGCCCGCTAAGTAAAGGCGCGGTCTTTATTCAATACCGTACAGAGAACATTCGCATCGAACCCGTATTCGGACCCGAAGCGCTAAAAGTGACACCGCGCATCGGCCATATCCACGTCATCGTGGATGACAACCCCTGGCACTGGGCCGACGCCAGCGGTGAGCCTGTCATTCTGGTGGGACTCCCCGCGGGTCATCACAAGGTGACCATTATTCTTGCCGACCCAACCCATAAGCCTGTTGACCGTAAAACCATCGAATTCACCGTGCCGCCGCATGCTGCGGTTATGCACTGAACACAACCCCTTACCTATTTTTGAGGATTTGAACCATGAAAACATTACTGATTGCTGTTCTGACCTTCTCTGCTGCCATGGCTCCTAGCGCTTTCGCTGCCCAGGAAATTAACCAGCCTCAGGGGCTGCAAAAAATTGGCACCGTTTCCGACAGCAGCGGCGCAACGTCGCTCGCGGATCTGGAGGCGAAACTGCAGGCCAAGGCTGCCAAAGCAGGTGCAGGCGCGTTCCACATTACTTCTGCCGGGGGAAACAACACTCTGTCAGGCACCGCCGATATTTATCGTTGAGGCTTAACCATGAAAAAACTCTCTATTCATTCCCTCGCAGTGGGCCTGCTGCTGGCTACGGCCAGTGGTACGGCGCTGGCGAATACTAAAACCGTGGTGCTGGTGCATGGCGCTTTTGCCGACGGCAGCAGCTGGAACCGGGTTATCGACCAACTGCAACGTCAGCATACCGAGGTCATTGCCGTTCAGCTGCCGCTCACGTCGCTGAAAGAGGATGTCGCCGCCACCCAACGCGCCATCGCCCGGGCTAACGGCGATGTGGTGCTGGTGGGGCACTCCTGGGGCGGCACGGTGATCAGCGAGGCGGGCAACGATGCGCGGGTGAAATCACTGGTTTATGTGGCGGCATTTGCCCCGGACTCAGGCCAGTCCACGGCGGATCTGGCGGGGAGCTATCCTGCCCCACCGGGCAGCGCAGGAATCGCTAAAACCGCCGACGGTTTTCTCTATCTGCCGGGCAAATCGGTACGCCAGGACTTTGCGCCAGACCTTAAAGCGGCTGAGCAGAACACGCTGACCGCTACCCAAGGCCCGATACGTGCAGATGCCTTTGCGGAAAAAGTTACCCACGCAGCCTGGCGTGATAAGCCGAGCTGGTATGTGGTCAGCAAGAATGACCGGATGATCAACCCGGACCTGGAGCGAGCCATGGCGAAAGCGATTCATGCCAAAACTACCGAAGTAACGGCAAGCCATGTATCGATGGTGAGTCAGCCGGAAGAAATTGCTCGGACCATTGAGCAATCGGTGAAATGATACCGGCGAAAAAAAGCCCGCTGACTGCGGGCTTTAATCATGACGAGATTATTGGGCGGGTGTTATTCCCACTCAATCGTTGCCGGTGGCTTACCGCTGATGTCATACACCACGCGGGAAATACCGTTAACTTCGTTGATGATGCGGTTAGACACGCGGCCTAAGAAGTCATACGGCAGATGCGCCCAGTGAGCGGTCATAAAGTCGATAGTCTCAACCGCACGCAGGGAGACAACCCAGTCGTACTTACGGCCATCGCCCATTACGCCTACAGAGCGAACCGGCAGGAACACGGTGAACGCCTGGCTCACTTTGTTGTACAGGTCGGCTTTGTGCAGCTCTTCGATGAAGATCGCGTCTGCGCGACGCAGCAGGTCGCAGTACTCTTTCTTCACTTCGCCCAGCACGCGCACGCCCAGACCTGGACCCGGGAACGGGTGACGGTAGAGCATGTCGTACGGCAGACCCAGCTCCAGGCCGATCTTACGCACTTCGTCTTTGAACAGCTCACGCAGCGGTTCAACCAGACCCATCTTCATCTCTTTCGGCAGGCCGCCCACGTTGTGGTGAGATTTAATGACGTGCGCTTTACCGGTAGCAGAAGCCGCGGATTCGATCACGTCCGGGTAGATGGTGCCCTGTGCCAGCCACTTCACGTCTTCCAGCTTCAGCGCTTCTTCGTCGAACACTTCCACGAAAACGCGGCCGATGATTTTACGTTTGGCTTCAGGATCGTTCTCGCCCGCCAGCGCGTCGAGGAAGCGCTTCTCGCCTTCTACGTGAACGATGTTCAGACCGAAGTGGTCACCGAACATGTCCATCACCTGCTGGGCTTCGTTCAGACGCAGCAGACCATTGTCCACGAAGACGCAGGTCAGATTCTTACCAATGGCGCGGTGCAGCAGCATCGCCGTCACGGAGGAGTCAACGCCGCCGGACAGGCCAAGGATCACTTTGTCATCACCGACCTGCTGGCGAATACGTTCCACCGCATCGTCGATGATTTTGGCTGGCGTCCACAGCGCTTCACACTGGCAGATATCGCGAATAAAGCGATCCAGCATGCGCATGCCCTGACGGGTGTGGGTCACTTCCGGGTGGAACTGCACGCCGTAGAAGCGTTTTTCTTCGTTGGCCATAATGGCAAACGGGCAGCTCTCGGTGCTGGCAACGGTCACGAAGTCGGACGGGATAGCGGTGACTTTGTCCCCGTGGCTCATCCAGACGTCGAGCAGCGGTTTGCCGTCGGCGGTCAGGGAGTCTTCGATACCGCGGATCAGCGCGCTGTCGGTCTGAACTTCAACCTGCGCGTAGCCGAACTCACGTTCGTTGGATGCTTCAACATGGCCACCAAGCTGCATCGCCATGGTCTGCATGCCGTAGCAGACGCCGAACACCGGCACACCGGCTTCAAACACGTACTGCGGGGCGCGCGGGCTGTTGGCTTCGGTGGTGCTTTCCGGGCCACCGGAGAGGATGATACCGCTTGGATTGAATTCGCGAATCTGTGCTTCCGTGACATCCCACGCCCACAGCTCACAGTAAACGCCCAGCTCACGGACGCGACGCGCGACCAGCTGAGTGTATTGCGAACCGAAATCCAGAATGAGAATGCGATGTTTATGAATATTTTCCGTCATTGACGCTAATTCCGAGGCAAGTGAAACAAAATCGCCCGGCATATAGCCGGGCGTGGAAACTTATCAGGAGCCCATACGGTAGTTCGGGGACTCTTTGGTGATGGTCACGTCATGAACGTGACTTTCCTGAATACCCGCGCCGCTGATACGCACGAATTCGGCTTTGGTACGCAGCAGGTCAATGGTACCACAGCCGGTCAGGCCCATACAGGAGCGCAGGCCGCCCATCTGCTGGTGAATGATCTCTTTCAGGTAGCCTTTGTAAGCCACGCGACCTTCGATACCTTCCGGCACCAGTTTGTCGGCAGCGTTATCGGTCTGGAAGTAACGGTCAGAGGAGCCTTTGGACATCGCGCCCAGGGAACCCATCCCACGGTATGATTTATAAGAACGGCCCTGGAAGAGTTCGATTTCGCCCGGGGATTCTTCCGTACCGGCCAGCATGGAGCCAACCATTACCGCTGCCGCACCGGCCGCGATCGCTTTAGCGATGTCGCCAGAGAAACGGATACCGCCATCAGCGATAACCGGAACACCGGTGCCTTCCAGCGCTTCTACCGCGTCGGATACTGCGGTGATCTGCGGAACGCCTACGCCGGTAACGATACGGGTCGTACAGATGGAGCCAGGGCCGATACCCACTTTCACCGCGCTGACGCCAGCTTCAGCCAGGGCACGTGCGCCTGCGCCAGTGGCCACGTTGCCGCCGATGATCTGCAGGTCAGGGTATTTTGCACGGGTTTCACGAATGCGTTGCAGCACGCCTTCGGAGTGGCCGTGAGAGGAGTCGATCAGCAGCACGTCAACGCCTGCGGCAACCAGCGCATCAACACGCTCTTCGTTGCCCGCACCTGCGCCAACCGCAGCACCGACGCGCAGACGGCCATGCTCGTCTTTACAGGCGTTCGGTTTACGTTCTGCTTTCTGGAAGTCTTTAACGGTGATCATGCCGCGCAGGTGGAAGCTGTCGTCCACAACCAGCGCTTTCTCAACACGTTTTTCGTGCATTTTGGCGAAGACCACGTCGCGGGATTCACCTTCACGCACGGTGACCAGACGCTCTTTCGGCGTCATATAGACGCTGACCGGCTGGTTCAGGTCGGTGACGAAACGCACGTCACGGCCAGTAATGATACCCACCAGTTCGTTATCGGAGGTCACAACCGGGTAGCCTGCAAAGCCGTTACGCTCGGTCAGCGCTTTCACTTCGTGCAGGGTCGTGGTTGGCAGAACGGTCTGTGGATCGGTAACGATGCCAGATTCATGTTTCTTCACGCGGCGAACTTCTTCCGCCTGGCGCTCGATAGACATATTTTTATGAATAAAGCCAATGCCGCCTTCCTGAGCCAGGGCGATAGCCAGGCGCGCTTCAGTCACGGTGTCCATTGCCGCGGAGAGCATAGGAATGTTCAGGCGAATGGTTTTGGTCAACTGCGTGCTGAGGTCGGCAGTATTCGGCAGAACGGTGGAGTGAGCGGGAACGAGGAGGACGTCGTCAAACGTCAGTGCTTCTTTAGCGATACGTAGCATGGGCAATATCTCTGACCTGGGTGGTTAAATATTGCCGTGGCATTATACAGAGCGTAACCGATTGCATCTACACTTTTTTATAAAAAACGCTTGCGATTGCCTCTTATCAGGTTACTATCGACTGAATAACTTGCTGATTTAGAATTTGATCCCGCTCACATGTTATCCTCCCAATCCCCCTCAATTTATACTGTCAGCCGCCTTAACCAGACGGTCCGTTTGCTGCTTGAGCAGGAAATAGGCCAGGTGTGGATCAGCGGAGAGATCTCTAATTTCACCCAACCGGCATCCGGTCACTGGTACTTTACCCTGAAGGACAATACCGCCCAGGTGCGCTGCGCGATGTTCCGCAACAGCAACCGCCGGGTGACCTTCCGACCGCAGCACGGGCAGCAGGTGCTGGTACGCGCCAGTATCACCCTGTACGAGCCGCGCGGTGATTATCAGATTATCGTTGAGAGCATGCAGCCAGCGGGTGAAGGGCTTCTGCAGCAGAAGTATGAGCAGCTGAAAGCCGCGCTGTCCGCGGAAGGGCTGTTCGATCAGCAATATAAAAAACCGCTTCCCTCCCCTGCCCACTGCGTGGGGGTGATCACCTCGAAAACCGGCGCCGCGCTGCACGATATCCTGCATGTGCTGAAACGCCGCGACCCTTCCCTGCCGGTCATTATCTACCCGACTGCTGTGCAGGGCGACGATGCGCCCGGGCAGATTGTTCGCGCCATTCAGCTCGCCAATGCCCGTCAGGAGTGTGATGTGCTGATCGTCGGGCGCGGCGGCGGCTCGCTGGAAGATCTGTGGAGCTTTAACGACGAACGCGTGGCGCGGGCGATTTTTGCCAGCCAGATTCCGGTAGTCAGCGCCGTCGGGCACGAGACCGACGTCACCATCGCAGATTTTGTCGCTGACCTGCGCGCACCTACGCCCTCTGCCGCGGCAGAAGTAGTGAGCCGTAACCAGCTCGAGCTGCTACGACAGATGCAAAACGGCCAGCAGCGCCTGGAGATGGCAATGGACTATTTCCTTGCCAACCGCACCCGTCGTTTTACCCAGCTTCATCATCGTCTGCAACAGCAGCACCCCCAGCTGCGTCTGGCGCGTCAGCAAACCGTGCTGGAACGTCTGCGCCAGCGGATGAACCTCGCGGTGGACAATCAGCTTAAACGGGCGGGGCAGCGCCAGCAGCGCACCACTCAGCGCCTGAATCAGCACAACCCGCAGCCACGCATCTACCGGGCGCAAACCCGTATTCAGCAGCTTGAGTATCGTCTTGCGGAGAACCTGCGCGCACGGCTGAGCAGCACCCGCGAGCGCTTTGGTAATGCGGTTACCCATCTGGAAGCCGTCAGCCCGCTCTCGACGCTGGCGCGCGGCTACAGCGTGACCACCGCGACCGATGGCAACGTACTGAAGCAGGCTAAACAGGTCAACGTCGGGGATGTGCTTACTACCCGGCTGTCAGACGGCTGGGTGGAAAGCGAAGTGAAAGGCGTGACGCCGGTAAAGAAAACGCGCGCGCGTAAAAAAGCGTGATCAGGGTTTGCCGTCAGGCGTGACGGCAAGCAGCGCCCAGGACAGCCCGGAAAAAATGACCAGCGCTACCGCTGCGCCTGCCATTCCCAGTAACAGACCAAACACCATGGCGCCGACAACCTGTCCGGCTGCCAGCATCAGGAAAGCCATACTGACCCCCACAGCCGGTGACGGATGGGCGATAGTCGCGCCCTGCACCAGCAGTACGCCGGACAAAATAACGTATCCCGCCCCGCTCATCGCCACCACTGGCACCAGCCACCAGGCAAACCCTTCACTTAACGCCAGAACCAGCAGCGAGGCGGCCATAAAAATCTGCGAAAGCCGGTAAACGCCCCGCATCCCGATACGTTTTGCCGCACTCCCGGTAAACACGGCAACGATCCCTGCCCCGCCGCTCACCAGCCACAGAACCCGCGTCACGGCGCTATCAAGCCCGGTATGGCTCGTGAGCAACTCCGGGCCAAAACTCCACCAGGCGGCGCTGGCAACGCCGCTCACGAAAGTAATCATTAACAGCCGGTACATGCCCGGCTTGCGAAGCAACCCGCGCCAGGATGGCAGTTGTTCTCGCTTGCGCGTAGTCCGCCCCGGCAGATAACGCCACGCTGCCAGCAGGCAGAACAGTGCCAGAAGGGCAAAGACGATACAGGCCGCACGCCAGCCTCCCGGCATAAAAAACAGAACCGGCACCGAGAGGATGATCCCGGCGCTTGTTCCGGCATTAATGACGGTGTTCACCAGGGTCTGGCGATCTGGCGCAATGGTGTCATCTACGGCTCCGGCAAGCGCGGGTGAGGCCAGCCCCGAACTTAGCCCGGCAATAAATAACCCTGTCGCAAGGGCGAGCGGCTGCGCCGAGAATGCCAGAATAAACAGTCCACTCGCTGCCGTGACGGCTGCCAGCAAAGCCGGTACGCGGGGACCAAAGCGGTTGGTGAGTGAAGAGGCAAAGAATACTGACAGGCAATAGGCCGCATAGCTACAGGCGGCAATCCCTCCGGCAATCTGGGGTGAGAAAGGGATGGCCTGACGAATATCGGGCAGCATCAGACCCCAGGAAAATCTCGCCATGCCATACGTCACCGCGATTAATGAGAACCCGGTTATACCTAGTGCGATCGGTCTGTTCATTACGCCCCTCTCTTTGCCCGCAGTAAAAACCTAAACGCTGAGAAGGCGTTATGCCAGTTTTTACCGGTACGAATACTCTGACTTCTCTCCGCCTGCGGCGTCATCATTTACAATTAACGTGTTTCTTTTTTCGGCATTGCCAGAAACAGGAGAGAAGCATGACCCGAATTCACAGCGTGATCCCGCCGTATATTCTTCGTCGTATTATTGAAAGTGGCTCTGAGCCGCAGCAGCGTTGCGCCCGCCAGACACTAACACATGTACAAACGCTGATGGCACATATGCCAGGTAAACCCGCTGCGCCGCACGTTAATAAAACCGGGCAGCTGGAGCGTGATATTTATGATGCAAAACAGACCCAGGAACTGCCGGGCGCTCAGGTGCGTTATGAGGGACAGCCGTCAAATGGGGATATTGCCGTCGATGAAGCCTATGATTATTTAGGTATCACCCATGATTTTTTCTGGAAAAATTATCATCGCGACTCGCTGGATAATAAAGGGCTGATACTGACGGGCACCGTTCATTATGGGCGGGAATATCAGAACGCTTTCTGGAATGGTCAGCAGATGGTTTTTGGCGATGGTGACGGCGAGATATTTAACCGCTTCACGATTGCCATTGACGTTGTGGCACATGAACTTAGCCATGGCGTAACCGAAACCGAAGCCGGGCTTATCTACTTTGAACAATCGGGTGCGCTGAATGAGTCATTATCTGATGTTTTCGGCTCGCTGGTGAAACAGTATCACCTGAAGCAAACGGCCGACCAGGCCGACTGGCTGATAGGTGAAGGGCTGCTGGCGGCAGCGATCAATGGCAAAGGGCTGCGATCGATGTCAGAACCAGGAACCGCCTATGACGATCCCCTGCTCGGCAAGGATCCGCAGCCCGGGCATATGAAAGACTTTATCAAAACGCGTGAAGATAACGGCGGCGTGCATCTTAATTCGGGCATTCCTAATCGCGCGTTTTACCTTGCCGCGACGGCCATTGGCGGCTATGCCTGGGAGAAAGCGGGTTATGCCTGGTATGACACGGTTTGCGATCGACAGCTGGCGCAAGATGCGGATTTTGACGCCTTTGCGAAACTGACGGTAGCACACGGTGAAAAGCGATCGGGTGGTGACGTCGCAGCAGCCATTGAGCAAGCCTGGAAACAGGTGGGAGTGTTGTAAATGCAGGTTCCCGAACTGACGGATGACGCGGTGGTTGAGCTGGCGCGTGAAGGCGGCGTGGCCTATATTCCCCATCTCAGCGGGTTACGGCGAATCGCGCTCTCGACGCTTAGCAGCACGCAGCGCCAGCGCGTGGTGAACATACTGGAGCAGGCTATTCCACGGGGAGAGCCTCCCGGCCAGCGATCATCAGCCGGCGGCGGCGACCAGCGCTATTTTCGCATCCAGATAATCTGGACCCGGCACAATCAGGCGCAATATACCGACATCATTGTGCTGGTTCCCGAGCAGGAAGCGCCAGAGTCGCTGGTCGAACTCTGGCAAAAAGGCGAAGGCTGCGTCTGCGATTAAGCGTCAGCCCTGACGAACGCCACGCGTTTTTTCGAGATCAAACCGTGGCCGTTCTGGCAGAAATAATCCACCGCACCGCAGGCCTTTAATACCTGGAGTGGCTGATGGCACTCCGGGCAGCGCGCTTCCAGGACGATATCTTTATGGCAATTCTCGCAGTGCGCCACACCGTTTTGCGGTTCAATCTCCGCATGGCAATCCGGGCAGGTAATCGACATGATGACTCCTTTAAAGGACATTCAGTTCTGCCCTGATATTACCACGATGCGTTTAGTGGGAGCCACGTAGCTGTTGCTGTAATGTCAGCAGGATTTCTACCTCTTCCAGCCTGCGCTGCGTCGTACGGCTTACCTCGCCCGGGTCGCGTGCAAACAGGCTGTGCTCCCCCAAAATATACTCCGCCAGACAGCGCGCATAAATCGTGCCGCCAAAACGCCAGGTCTGAACCTTATCGCCCTCGATCAGCTCAAGGACATCCTCCGCCCCGCGTCGGTCGTGGCTGATTACGCGTCCGTCCCGCAGATGCAGTCGCAGCCCTTTTTGTCCACCGGACGGTCCGGCATATTTGTTCAGCCAGATATCCACCGGCACGCCGCCGATCTGCCCCTGAAGATGCGCCTCGCCTTCCGCCGTGGTCAGATCGCCTTTTGCGATATCGCGCCCCAGACGATCTCTGGCAGTTACCACCTGCAAAGCAATATCGCCATTGCCGCCCAGGTAACGCACCGTTTCGCGCATCATCGCCAGCACGTGCGTCCCGATATCCAGGATCACCCCGTCAGGATGGCGCAGCGTTCGGGTATCCGGTTCCCCGGTGGCAAAATTGAGTGCGACAGGCTCCCCCGCCGCGTTAAACCTGCTCGGCTCCTGTAAAAAACCTTCGATGCGGACAATATCGGAAAACGCCCCGACCAACCCCAGCTGCACCAGATTAAGGCGCGCCATCCAGTGATCGAGTGCCAGCACCCGGGCGGCCGCCTCTGGCCTTGCCAGCAGCGTTTTCAGCCTGGCGATTTGGGTGAGCGTCGCGACAATCGGCTTTTCAACCACAATGCGCGGGATGGAGGAGGCCAGCGCCAGCTCAAGCACCTCAAGATGCTGCAGCGATGCGGTAGTGATAAACAGCGTATCGAGGGGGCGGGTAAGAAGGTCGGCAAGCGAAGGACAATGGGTGACGCCATCAAGCGTCTTTGCCGGCTGGATATCAAACCCCAGACAGCAGAGGGAAGCACCAAAGGTGGTTTGTAGTGCGGGTAAGTAGGCGGTTTCAACCACCGCGCCGAGTCCAACAAACCCAATCTGCATATATCACCTCTGTATTAGCAAGGCCGGAGCGTAACGCACGCCCCGGCCAGCAAAGGCAGATATCAGGCGTTGGTTACCGGTTTCGACTCATTTTTCGTCTGGGTATTTTCCAGCATACGACGCACCGGAACAATGAGCACCATCAGCACGGCAGCACAAATCAGCAGCGCGATGGAGCAGCGTGCAAAGAGATTCGGCAGCAGATCCAGCTGATCGGCCTTCACGTGACCGCCAATCAGACCCGCCGCCAGGTTGCCGAGGGCGCTGGCGCAAAACCACAGGCCCATCATCTGGCCACGCATTCTCTCCGGGGCCAACAGCGTCATGGTCGCCAGGCCAATCGGGCTGAGACAGAGTTCACCGAGGGTCAGCATCAAAATACTGCCCACCAGCCAGAACGGTGACACCCCTGCCCCACCATTATTGAGGACGTTCTGCGCCGCCAGCATCATCAGGCCAAAGCCCCCTGCCGCACACAAAATACCGATCACGAACTTGGTGATGCTGCTCGGGCGAATATTGTTGCTCGCCAGCTTCGGCCAGGCCCAGCTAAAGACCGGGGCCAGCAGGATAATGAACAGGGCGTTGATCGACTGGAACCACACTGCCGGGATTTCAAAATCACCGATCATGCGGTTGGTATAGTCATTTGCAAACAGGTTAAAGGAGGTTGGCTTTTGTTCAAACGCAGACCAGAAGAAGGCCGCGGACACCAGCAGGATAAAGCAGACCAGCAGACGGGCACGCTCTTTACGGTTCAGACCGGCAAACATGAACAGCCAGATGAAGTAGAGCGCCACCGAGGCGGCAATCACGTAGACCAGCACGCTGGCCACCGCGACCGGGTTAATCACAATCACGCCCTGCGCAATCAGGGTAACGATAATCGCAACACCTGCCGCCAGCGCCAGTAACCAGGCGCCCACGCCGTTTTTCTTCACTACCGGGCTGTTCCAGGTGGAGTCCAGCCCCACTTCGCTGTCGTAGCGCTTCATCGACGGTACGGCAAACAGGCGGAAAATGACCAGCGCCACCAGCATCCCGATGCCGCCAATACCAAAGCCCCAGTGCCAGCCGTGGGATTTAATCAGCCAGCCGGAGATCAGCGGCGCGATAAACGACCCCATGTTGATGCCCATATAGAACAGCGAGAAGCCGCCGTCACGACGCGCATCGCCTTTTTTATACAGCGTGCCCACCATCACCGAGATACAGGTTTTAAACAGACCCGAGCCAAGGACGATAAACATCAGGCCGATGAAGAACAGGTTGTTACCCATCACCGCGGAAAGCGCAATCGACAGATGGCCGAGGGCAATCAGGATCGAGCCGTACCAGACTGCTTTCTGCTGGCCGAGCCAGTTATCCGCCAGCCAGCCGCCCGGCAGCGCGGCCAGGTACATGGTTCCGGCAAAGATACCGACGATAGCAGAGGCATTTTCACGGGCCAGCCCCATGCCGCCGTCATAGACGGTGGCCGCCATAAACAGGATCAGGAGCGGACGAATACCGTAAAACGAGAAGCGCTCCCACATCTCCGTGAAGAATAGCGCGCCGAGTGGATAAGGATGGCCGAAGAAAGTTCGGCTTTCGTTTTTATTAACAGAGGATTGCATAATGCTCCTGAAATGAAGTGTCGTCGTGCTTGTTAACACCGGGTCTCCGCCGCCCGGTTAGCGATCGGGTGGCTTTTTTACATCCGGCGAAATGTTATTTAACCATTTGATAACCTGAAGCAACTTTTGTCCAGCCCCTATACCCCCACCAAAAGATGAAAGTTCGACAATCGTCTTATTTTCTGGATTTTCTGTTGGATAAACATGAATAGTGATTGACATCACATCAATAATTATTCGTTGCAGACAGGCATAAAAAAACCCGCGACAGGCGCGGGTTTTCAGCAGAGCAGCAAGGATTATTTGCTTTTCTTGATATGAATAGCAAATACACGGATAACGTTATTGATATATATAGAATTTATTAATCGCAAATATCTTTTGTGTACACTCTTGAGTACACACAAAACAACAGTGCTACTCATTTGCCACTTGCCGCCTCTCCCACTCCGATCGGAGATATTCCTATATGATGCCACTTTACATAAGTCATTTTTACTCCATGTGTACTTAAAAAGCGTTGGTTCAGTTGGTTCAGTTGGTTCAATTTGTAAAGATGCTTGTTTTTAAAAGGATTACTTTGAAAAAGTGAACCAACACACCCCATTTTTGAACCAACAAAAAGAGGTCGTGAACCAACACGCCGCTTAAAAGGCGGCTATTCATGGTGAAAGTTATGGGGGTTCCACCAGCACAGGGCTTGTCTGGTGCTGGTTGGGTGCTGCTTACCTCGCACGGCGCGGCGCTGGTTTGCTCCAGCGATATGCAGGGCCGGTCATCATTTCACGGTACCGCCTGGCTATTACAGGGCCCTCTGCCAACTGGCGTTTTAATTCCCGCAGTTCTGCCGGGCTGAGCTGGTGGCCGTCATGCTCCAGTTTGGCAATGGTCAGCAACTCGATTTCGCGTGGTGTCATGGTTCCTCCCTGTGATGGTGATCAGCATTATATTGCCTGCCAGGGTGATTCTTCAGTGGCCGGAGGTGTTATGCGTGAACTCCAGATGCTATGCGTTAAGTTACCGCTCAACATGCCGGTTCCGGTGGTAACTTTTTTGGTAACCACCCTTTCGCTGGAAACCTGCCTGGAAACCTCACGTTTGGCAACCTCTTAGTCTGACCGCTGGGCCGGTGACCAACGGCGGGTATCCATCTCAATGCTGCCGTTTTGGTGGATTCCGGAGTGGATACCTCGCGTATGGATGCCATGCCATTACCCATCTGCAGGTGTTTATTCTGGACCTGCTGTTTCGCTGCGTACCTGCTTGCGTACCTCAGCTTTGCGCACCAACGAAGGACGGAGTAAATATCATTGGCTCTGTCTTAGATGATTATGTGCCGGGGTGATATCGACATTCTGAGCCATAACAATTCATAACAGGTGCTACCGACTAACAATTGCTAACAGGCAGCTCGCAACACTAAGTTTGACTAAGCCTGGCTGCAAATTGCCGATTTTGAAGGTTAGGTTTTGTAAGGTTTCTTTATGGACTCCGAAAACTCTCATACTGCTCGCGTAGTGATGTCCGAAAAACCTTCACGCCTCGCGTAATGACCCCTAAAAAACCTTCACCATATTGGTGAAAGATCCTCGCGTAGTGATGGTGGAAAAATCTTCCCGAGCCTTCGCGTACTTGTCGCGAAACCCCATGCTATGGGCCTCTCCGCTATTCTGTGCCCTCAGTGATGTAAGATTAATCTTCACTCAGCCAAATTTTCGACTGAGTACTCGCGCGCGTACTGTTGCATAAAGTCGCCCTCCCTCGCGTAGTGACCCCAAATTAATCTTCCCAGCTCACATAGTGAGGTAATTAAAACCTTCTCGCGCGTACTGGTCACGAAACTCCCCCGCTTCGCGTAGTGACCACCGAAAAACCTTCGCTGGCTCACACGCGCGCGTATTGCTCGTGAAACTCCGCTGTAATCAGAACAGGCCTCCCGTGTTCAAAATTTTTAAATATTCTCTGCCAAGGTGATTGTTTTTAATTGCGGGCAGATGGATACCGTTGCATGCTGATGGTTAGTTTTTATTCGTGGTTAAATTGAGGGATAAATGAAAAAGATAGCTCTGGTTCTTCCCCTTCTCCTGGCGGCATGTGCGCAATCAACCCAAGTCAACCGTGGCGATGGAAAGAAGCAATATCTCATTGAATGCGGAGCAGGATCCGCCTGGTCGGTCTGCTATGAGGAAGCAAACAACGTTTGCCCGGCAGGATACAATGATGTTTCCAAATCATCCGGGTTCAACCGAAAAGAAATGACTGTTGAATGCAAATAGCCTTCCATGGCCCCTGTGACTCCGATAGCCAACCCGCCAGGCTGGCTATTCTTCTTCCCCAACATCTTTCATGCCGCTAAGCGTGGCGACAATACCGGCCCTCGTCAGCTGTGTGAATCCCTCAACACCGACAGCATCCCGGATCGCTTTCATGGCAATCTTATTGGCTGCAAATCGTTTCTCAGCTGCGGATATCGCTGCCGGTGAAGCTCCCGCGTTTACTGCCTTTGTGGCTTCCTGAACTGCCTTCTCGATGGCATACCGGCCACTTCTCGTTGCGCCAATCTTCGCTACTGTATTCCTCAGCGCGCCGCCAGCGACCATGCCACTAATCGAACCCAGTACGCCGCCGCCAAAACCACCCGCGATAGCGCCAGACTGTTGAATGCCATTCATAATCACACCGACAATTTTTGGGAGGCCGTTATCGAGATTTTTGACGGCTTCTGTCGTTCTGCCTGTGCGTTCCACGTATCGTTGCGGTCTGGTTCCGGCTTTAGCGAGCACACCGAACTCCTTCATGATTTTCCCCAGCTCCGGCGCATGGCGGCTAATGGCTTTTACATTTTGCGGGGTCATGAGTTTGGCAAAATACTGGAGGCCAGCACCTTCACCGGCACCACCCTTTTCTCCCTGAGCAGCAGCATGCTGAAGGATGGAGGCAATTGCTGGCTGGCGTTCTGCTTCCGGCAATGAAGAGATAAGACGGTGAAATGCCCCAGGCCCGCTATCTGCAGATGCCTTAAGCATGTCTGCGCCTTTTCTAACCATGGTATCTAAAGCTAGATCCCGGCCAAAAACAGACTCGGCATTTTTTTTAGCCGTAATGTACCCCTTCGAGAGGTCGTTAGCTTTTTGCCACTCAGGGAGGAAATTACCTTTTTCAGCCATGATGCGCATGTCATCAGTGATCGCTCGGCGCATCTCCCCGGCAAGACGGGCAGCATTGGCCTTGCCGGCACGGATGTTTGCCTGTTCAGCATCAGCAAACTTAGCGCGCCATGCTTTCATCCCGTCAAAGGTTATGCCCCCACTCTGGCCGTTGGCTGCCTGAAATTGCTTCATCTCCGGGCTCAGTGGTACATCAGCCGCTTTTTCTGACTGAACGACCGCCATCCCGTTACTCATTTTCATTCTGTCGCGCGGCATCGTGCTGCGCAGGTCTGCCCATGCCGTATTCTCGGCGTTTTTCATATCGGCCAGGCTGGCACTGATACGATCTTTAATTGCTGCGCTTTTTTCTGATGCGCTGCCAGTCTCAGCGCCGAAATCAGCCAACTGTTTATTCAACTTTGAGGAGATTTCATTGAATGCTGCCAGGTGCGCATCCTGTACGTTCCCTGGCGTTGACGCAAGAATCCCCTCAGACTGAGCTATCCCGCGACTACCCGAGCGCATACCAGGCGTCAGGGCATCGACATTCACACCTGTGCTTTCAGCAGCCCTCGCAACATCATCACTGACGCTTGATGCCTGAGAGGCGATATTTTCGCGACCGGCAGCAGAGCGCGCCGCTTTTGACACATCATTGGCGGTTTCCAGCCCATTCACTGCGCCACCAGTTGGGCCTGCAGGATTCGCATTCCCACGCATTACATCACGCATCGCGCCAGTTGCCGCCTGCCCGCCTTTTATCAAAGCACGGGCCCCCAACGATCCAGCCAGACCAATACCAGTCTCTTTTGCTAAGTCCTCGGGGGTAATCTGCCCGTTCTTTTGGGCGTTCACCAGTGTGCCCGGCAGGTTTTCAGCCAGCATGCCAGCCACCTGAGTGGCCGCACGTTCAGCGCGCGGAGCATTAGCCATAGAAGCGGCCGCGGCGGCAGTCCTTTCCGCGCCCACCCCTGGAATGAGATAAGGAGCCAGTTGTTCACCAGCCTGCGCGTATGGGTCTGTAGGGCGATCCACGGGGCGAGAGACAGGTGAAAGCGGGTTGTACGTGCCATCCCCCATGCCAAGCTGCTGACCTGCCCATGCTCCTGCAGACTGGGCCGCATTGACCACCCCAACACCGGCATCCATTACGTCAAACGGGATATTCGCAATCCCTCTCGCCGCCTGCTCAGGTGCTGCTTTCAGGCCAGGAGAAAGATATTCCATCTCAGGGTTAAGGTTCGACTGGGCTACCTGCTGTTGCGGCTCCCCGGCTCCCTCGTTGGCGAGAAACTGGGCTCGCTTCTGTTCCCACGAGCTGGCGGTTGGCTGTCCTGCCTCCTGATTCTTATACTGCTGGCGTTTTGCATCCCATGCAGAAGTGTCACCCACCTGTGAGATTGCCTTGTCGAGATCTGCGTAGTCAGGCTGCTGAGGGGGGCGACGCTGCCCAGCCTGGGCATACTGCAGGATTTCGCTGTCATCAGGGATAATCCCTGCATCTGCAAATTTACTGACGTAATCCGCTGTTTCAGCTGGCAGTGTAGCTTTGCCGTTCCTGACCGCATTAACACGCGCGTTGCCGGAGTTGTACCCGGCCAGAGCCATTCCGATATCACCAAAGCGCTCCACCCCTTTGTTGAGGTGGTTTGCGGCTATGTCCATTTGCTTTTCAAACGGCAGTGAGCGCGGGTCCGTCCCACGATAACCCGCATCACTCATTGCCGACGGCATCAGCTGGGCGTACCCTCTGGCACCTTTCGGTGACTCTGCGCCACCGTTGCCACTGGATTCATTGCCCACTAACGTTTCCATCGTGCCGGATGGAAACCCGTATTTTTCATCTAGGCGGCGGGAATAGGCTGTCTGTCTCTCTGTCATCTGCGCCATCATTGCCCTCCCTTAAGCTTCGCCTGATAGTAACTTTCTGGCAGGTAGCCATGCGCGGTCACATAATCCTTAACCAGTGAGGGATCCTGCAGCAGCATTTTGGTATCTGTCTCCTCATCCTGTGATTTGGTTACAGGAATGCCGAGCCCGGAAATCTGGCGCTTCTGCATACGTACAATGACGTCCTGGGCTTTGTTTAACTCACGCAAGAACGCGTCGTTGCTGGTGGCTGACTTAATGCCGTTTTGAGACTGCATAAGCGCCGCCCTCTCCCCCTCAGTTGGGTTACCGCCAAAAGTGCCTTTGAGGCTCGGCAGAATAACCTTGAGGTTGTATTCATCAGCTTTGGCACGCAGACTGCGCGTGTCCTCTGCCATGTCAGGAAGAAAACCAAGTCCACCAGTCAGCGGGTTATAGTTTTGCGAGCGGGTTACTGCTGTAGGGTGCTGCCCGACAATGCCAGCCAGCTCATGACCCACCCCAAGAGCAGAGTTCAGGGAGTCGATATTGCCTGCGACAGTATTGATTTTGTCGTTCTGCTTCTCCATTTTCGCCTGCTGTACCTTGCCAAGTTCAGCATTGAGCTTGTCGCGCTCGATATCATTCTGAGCACGTCCAAGCCGCGCTTTCAGAGCCATTTCACGAGTGCGAAGCTGGTTATCGGTCTGAGTCTTGAACTCATCAAGATCGAGGCGTCTGTCGCCCTGCGCGGCATTAACCTGAGCGTTATAGGCTGAGGTGTTTGCGTTCTGCTGCGCAATGCCCTGCCCCTGCTGCTTATCCTG
Organism: Leclercia sp. LSNIH3; assembly: GCF_002935105.1. Classification (NCBI taxonomy): domain Bacteria; kingdom Pseudomonadati; phylum Pseudomonadota; class Gammaproteobacteria; order Enterobacterales; family Enterobacteriaceae; genus Leclercia; species Leclercia sp. LSNIH3. The sequence continues at coordinate 3,699,573 of NZ_CP026387.1, read as the reverse complement.
GACGGCAAAGTAACTATTCGGATCAGCGTGAAGATGAATCAGGTCGGTGGTTCTGTTGAATCCCTGCGGGTCGTTCTGCCAGGACTGATAAACCTCTTCTGCAGGCAGGCCAAATCGCTGTAACACTGGATTCGCCTGCTGAATGGCTTTCTGCATGACCAGAGGATCGCCGGTTTGCGAGGCAAGACGGAGATTCATTGCGGCGTCAGCGGTCTGCCGGTTCTGCTCAGCGTCGATGAATCCCATTTGTTTTTGTGAGTCGGCCATAAACTGCGGGTACTGAGCCATTAACTGCTGGACGCCAGCGCGGTCGTTTTTGGATACCTTATCCCCCAGTTGCGTCTGATAATCCTTAAGTTGCCGTGCGGCCTCCGCCTGCTGATTAATCTCAGCAACGCCCCGTAACCCTTGCAGAGCCATCACACCCAAATTCGGCTGCTGCTGATACTGCATAGGCTGAGGAACATCCGCACCTGGAGCATTTGTATTTTGAGGGGCCAAGCTCTGAAGCCCACCAAGTTGCCATGTAGCCATTAGAAACTCAGCCCCCCAAGTAAGCCAATGCCACCGCCGATTGCGGCACCAACACCTGTGCCCAGTACAGGAACAACACTACCCAACGCAGCACCGGTCATTGCCCCTGTAGCCGCACCACCAATACCTCGAGCAAAGCTGGATGGTTGCTGAGCCTGCCCCGCATTAATGGAACCAAGCCCCTGTAAAAGCTGCCCTGTATTGTTTGCGAAGTTCTGACCTGCTGTAGCCTGCCCTGACGCCGCATTCATGCCGATATTGAGAAGATTTCCGTAATTTTGCATTTGCCCGCCCAGCCAGTTGTTGAATAGCTGTGGGGAGATCGCACTTAGCTGGTTCGCTGTTGCCGTTGAACCCAAACCTCCTGTTGCTTCTGCCGCATTAAGATTTTGATAGCGAGCCTGATCAGCCTGAGCCTTGTATAACCCTGAGCCGAAGAAGTCATTTGCAGCCTTGTTCTGTCCTTCGAGGGTCATTAACCCCTGCAACCCTTGTAACGCAGGGAGGCCAACCTCGGCATACGGCTTGAGGTTATTCATCACCGTATTCCACTGCTCACGCTGCAAATCAATTGCCTGTTGCTGGGTTTTGGCCTGAGCCTTTGCGCCGCCGTCGCTACTGCCACCTTTGGCATATGTCGCACGGGAAAGATGTTTGTTTGCGATCTGGAAAATTAACATTCGATGAATTCCTTATATTGCTGGCGCGTAAGCTGGTACAGAGTCACGCCGACTGGTTTTTCATTGCAGATATACGCATCGTCCAGATGCCCTACACGCGTCGCGCCGAGCAGGCGGATAATCGCGCGGCCGTATTTCGTTGTGTCGGGCACCATCGTGATGCTGTTCAGGAAGGGGGAATTCTGGAGAAGCCATTTGCAGAATAACCGGTGACCTTTCAGCGCATACTCACCACGGAATCCGGGATCGTAAATTGCGTGCGCCTCCACTATGCAGTGCCAGAAATTGCGCACCTCATGCACGCCAACCAGCATTAATCCTTCGTAGATGCCGAGATAGAGCGCGTCGGCTTTGATTTGATAGCTATCGCCTGACTCAACAATGTTCCCTGTATTCTGGGGATCGTTAAGAAAGGCCTGTAATCGCAGTGGGTCATCAATGATTTGCAGTTCCATGCGTTACCGCCCGTTGCTACATGCAACCCGCCAGCGCCTTTTCCATGAGGCCTCGCGCGATTTCGTGAAGAGAAGGCGCAACGCCAATCCCTGACTTTTTACGCTGCTCGTCCTGAATCTTTTTGATGGCCTGCATCTGCTTTTCACTGAGCAGGACCGGTTTAACTGAAACAGCCATACGACCTCCGTCACTGTATAACGATACAGCTATTATAGTTTCACAAAACGCAATGATCATTAATTATGTTGCAAAAAAAGAAATGAATTGAGCGTAAAAAAGCCACCCTTTCAGGTGGCCTGCTATCAGGTGTTATCACTGGCTCGCAGTCCTTTTTTATGGACTCCAAAAACTCTGTAATGCGCCTTTATGGTGTCGCATTACTCTTCCTCACTAACCAGCGCTTCACTCAACTGCCCCCTGCCCACTGACAAGGTTAAGAAGGATTTCATCCAGCTCGTCCCTGCCGTCGTGCCGCTCGCTCTGTAACAGCCATTTCAACACGTCTACCGCCTCGCGCTGGTGGCGGGGCCGGATGATCGAAAGCTTGCCGTTAAGCCAGTCCTCGCGGTCATAGACTTCCTGCCGATGTTCCACGCCGTACTGGTCACCCAGTTCTATACTGGCGGTATGTCGCATGTGATAGAGCCAGTTCCAGTATTCGAACTCCCGCACCACGTCAGAAAGGGTGTGCGGATCTGGCAGTACGTCGCAGAATCCGTTGTGCGCTTCGCTGCGGGCATCATCAACCTCCACACCCCGAAACCCGTACAGCTCCCCGGACTCTACCTCTTTCGATGTCATACCGAAGTTATCCCCCACCAGCAGCGCCGACTGGTCAATCAGCAGCTCTGCGGCCACCGGCTCCATCGCAGCATCATAGCTGCCGTAATGCGCCCTCACCTGGCGGGCACTGGCGATCCCTTCCTTTGCCCGGCGGATAAAGTGCTGAGGGTCATCCATAAACATTGTCCCAAACGCCACGTTGAGTAGGTCAGTGCCGTTGAGCACCAGCCAGTCGCGGTAACGCTTCTCTGCGTCTTTGGGTTTGATGGTCAGCTTCTGCAGGGCTTCCTCGGCGGCGGCCAGGTGCGCCGGTTCGTTCAGTTGGATCACCTCCAGCACCCAGAGATAAGCGTCGGTCTGCTTATGCCCGGTCACCACTTTCTGCGGCGGCAGCGGCTTCACCGTCGCCAGTTCTGTGCTGTGCTTAGGCTCAGGGATGGTGAATAGCGCCGCATGCGCCGGATTGTCGTCAAACAGCCCGCTGCGCTTACACACCGCGCGTACCGTGGTGGTCTTTATACCCAGCGCGCCGGCAATGCGACCATATCCCAGGCCGCGGCGTTTGAGGCTGATAATTTCCGCTTTCTGCTCAGGCGTCAGGCGCATTGTCACCCCCTGCCGTAATCTTGCCGTTCATGGCCGAGAGATTTTCTCTAGCCAGCCGCTGCTGCTCCGGCGTCACCTCTCCGACCGGCTCACCAGCGAGGTTATAACGCGCTCCGCCTGCGATCAGTGCTTTCAGATAGATTGCGCGCCGGGTGTACATCGCAACGGCTGCCCGTATCTTTCCTGCGCCGGTAATACCCCGGGCACACATATCGGCTGCTATCAGTTCGGCAGTGCCAATCGCCAGCGGGCGCGGTGCGTCCAGGCTGAAAGCTGCAGGCCAGTGAGTGATCAGCAGTTCCAGCTTTTTGCGGTTGTGCCTGCTCTGCTTTGTGCCTCCCGCTGCGCCTGCGGGCTTCTGCGGGGTTTTCGATGTTGTATTCGCCTCTTTGCCTGTCGCTGCGCTTGCGGTCGTTGTAGCGCGTTTCAGGCGCAATACGGGGCGTTTGTTTTCGTTCATTGTTCTGCTTCCTCAGAATGGCACCTGATCGTCATAAGGCGGGGTCTGGTCGTAGTCCTCATACCCCTGCGCTGGTGGCCTCTGCTCCTGCGTGCGGCGCAGCGCGTCTGTTGGTTGCCCCTGCTGACCTTTCTTCCCTCCCGGGCGCGCCGTTCTGGCGCTGATCACACTATCGGCAATAACCTGATACCCGGTCTGTGTGCCACCGTCGTTACCCGCCCACTGGTTCATCTGCATATTGCCCGCCACGCTTACCATGTCGCCCTTCTGATGTTTCGCCAATGCTTCGGCCTGTTTGCCAAACGCAGTGATCGCCAGCCAGAAGGTAGCCTCTCCGTTCTCTGCTTTCTGGCATGGCAGCGTCACCGCCATGCGGGTAAATGCCATCGGGTTACCATTGCTGGTCGTGCGGCTCTGCACATCAGCCACCAGCCGACCATATGCTGAAATTTGTGCTGTCATCTTCTTTTACCTGCCTGTGATTCTGAAACCCGGGATTTGTGTTGGTTCAAAAAGGGCATTTGTTGGTTCAGTGTTGGTTCAATTTTTGAGCGTGAACCCTTAAATAACAGCAACATAAAAACACTGAACCAACTGAACCAACTGAACCAACGCCTAAACTACGCACATGAGAGAGTTACTTATTCTGGCTGGCTCCCCTCCGGTTGATACTGGATCACGTAAACATTGATTTGCCGTCCATCAATGCGTGGAGACTTGCGCTGATACCCTCGCCCGGTATTTGGTGGGGTCAGCATCCCGGCGTTTTTCAGCACCTCAGCAAACATCTTCGCGTTGAATCCCTGCGCTATCTCTTTTTCGAAAGCTGCGGGGAAGGTGTAGAACACCACCGGGTCAGCTTCATGCCCTCCCTTCTGGCGATATCCTGCCAGGTTGGCAATTGGCAGGCTGCCCGGGTCATACGGGAATGGCGCGAACCGACTAAGCCCGTGGGCGTTGAGGAATGCTTCGGTCTGCTCGATGATTTGCTGATGCTCTTTATTGCCGGTACCGAACTCCCGGATCCAGGCGTTAAAGCTGTACTGAATCGCATCACGGCAGGTCTGCTCATCCCAGCCGGTGATAACCCTCCCGGCCATGAGCGCAGCCTCAAGAATGGCGAAACGCGCACCCACTCGATGTACCTGCTCCCCGTAGTCAGCCGGAATAATCCCGCGCCAGCGCGCCTCCGCTTCACGTACCGCTTTAACAGCCTCCTGCTGGTGGTCAGCCAGCCACTGAACCCATGAGCGGCCAGCTGCGCCATGGTGGCTCTGATACGCATCTTTCAGCGCATCGGCATGGTGCTTACCGCTTTCGTGGCCGTGGAAGTGAATAGCCTTGCTCAGCGGAATGTTGAGCAGGCGCACCAGTTGCCCGGCTTTGGCCTTGCGCCCGGCACCGGCAATGAAAGTCTCCAGATCCACCTCTCCGGTGCTGATGGCAACAGTGCGCCAGCGTTTTAGCTCGCGGTTACCGCCCTCTTTGGCTCCCTGCAGTTTCCCGGTTCCGTTGAACAGCGCATAAGCCGACTTATAGACCTCCACCGGATCCGCACCCTGGCCGATTTCATCCAGGGGCATCAGCGCGTCATTGTGTGCCGCTGCTTCGTTCGCCAGCCCCAGCGCAGTGCCGTACCACGTCAGACGCAGCACATCAGGATTGCCATACAGACTGGCCGCCACGTTGGCCGTGGTGGTTTTACCGGCGCTCGACTGTTCATAGAAATGGATCCCGAACCCGTCCGCACCGGCAAGGCCAATCAGCGGGGCCGCCAGCGCCGCCGCAACACCGGTCATCATGGAGTAATTACCATTTGCCAGATTTGCCACGCTGTCACGCCAGCTCTCTGCTGTGCCCCGGGTGGTGTAACCTGATGCGGCAGAACTGCGGCCATTAAACAGCACCGGTATTTCAGGGGTGCCAATAATGTCACCGTCAGGCATCAGGTATGCGCCGCACTGCCAGCCTGTAGCCTGGGCAATGCGCCAGACCTCTCCTTTGTGCGCCTGGCTCTGTAACCAGTCAGCCAGCGTCGCGCGCAAGCCGCTTTTAGTGGTGACGTACAGCCCGCCGGCTTTAAGCGTTCGCCACCCCTCTCTTTCACCAATGTCGGCCAGAGGGATCGCCTGCGTCGTTTCTTCCTTCGCTCCCAGCGCCCGCCAGCGCAGCACCAGATAGCGCGTTCTGTTGTCATCAATGCCAACGCCAACCACTTCCAGCGCGGAACAAAGCAGGCTCTCTACTTCGGTGATCTCTCCGCTCTTTTCTTTAGGTTCAACCCAGTAAAGGCCATTGCGACGGCTGTCTACATACGGCTTCTGTGCGTTGCGTTTCTGGCTGACATGAGAGCCGATATCAATTACTTCTGCTGGCGCAGTCACTTCTTCTCCTTGCGGCAGGTTCAGCGACTCGTTAAAAGCAGCGATGGCGTTCTCCAGTCCATGCTGCTGGTGGTAGTCGTTCCAGTCTGACTTATGATCACCAGGTGGCAGAGCCACCAGCCCCGTTACTGTCGCTGCGGCTTTCTCTGCTGCCTCCTTCCCGGTATTGGGCTCGTCTGGCTTGATGTCGTTATCAGCGGCAATGACGATCTGCGCCTGCGGGTGCTTCCGTCGCATTATCTGCGCTACGGGCAGCAGGTTCCCAGCGTCGATAGCGACCACTGCCAGCGCGTCAGGGCGCATCAGGTGAACAGAAATGACGGTTGCCAACCCTTCGCCAATAATTACCATCTCCGGCGAATGATCGGGATTAATGACGTAATAAGAGCCCTTTTTCGCCGAACCGGTCAGCAGGCGCTTTTCCCCTGTTACCGTAATAGTCTGTGCGGCCGCATCCTCGCCGGTCTCATTCACCAGCACCAATAGCAGAGCGCCGCCAGGCAGGATCGGATAGGTAAACCCGGGCAGCCCCTTGCCAGACAGATATGCAGACTCGCCAGGCTTCGCCTGAACCGCCAACGTCTCCAGTTTCGAGGTGAAGCGGGCAGAACGAGCCGACTTTTCCTGCGCCTGCTGCTGCTCCAGCGCCGCCTGGCGTTCAGCCTGTTGCTGCTGTCGCAGGGAGTTATCATTACTGGCTGGAGTATGCAGGGTCTGTACATTCATCCCCAGCGCGTCTGCCACCAGCTGAGCGGCCCGGGTGGCGTCGCAGCTGTTAACCTTCTTCACCAGCTCCAGCCCGTCACCAGCACCACATGCGTTACAGAAATGCGCTCCGCGCCCGTCGTCATCGAATCGAAAGCGATCCTTGCCTCCACATGCCGGGCAGGCGACCTGCGCGCGTGGTGAGGCGGGGACATCAATCCCCATCAGTGAAAGCACGTCCGGCCAGCGACCGCGGGCGGCCTCAGAAACATGGCGGATTACATCAATGTTTCGCATCGCCATACCCCATGTTGTCGATATGCGTAGCGATGTAATTCACCAGCATGTTCCACTTGGCAATGCCGTAATCGGAGAGCGTCCAGTCCTCGTTCTGCCATAGCTCGAGTTCGGCCAGAGTTGTCAGCTTCCACGACTCTTTGTGTACCAATTTCATAACCGGCAACAGATAGGCATCAATCAGAGCGCCAACGTCTGACGGTTTCAATGGCGTATCGACTGAGCGTCCTTCTGGCGTAATGATTGTCATTGTTTCAGCACCAGATAAAGCCAGATTGTGGACCCACACAGCACCGCAAAGCCTTGCTATGCGTTCCGCCAGCCGTGAGCTGATCGCGTAATCTGCGTGGCTTGATAGCGCTTCGTTTTGCTCTTTCATGTTGCTCATGCCTCGCCCTCCTGGTGTTCACGCATCACGTAATCAGTCAGCTGGCTCTCTGCCTCTTCCATGGCTTGCGGAACTCCATGCAACAGCGTGAGAACGGAACCGATAAGACGAGGCAAATCGGGATGGGAATTCTTTGTGGTGCTTTCCAGCCACATGGATAAAACGGCCTGAGCCTGCTCTACCTGGCAGGTGGCATCAATCAATTGGAGCTTGCTCATTCCTCACCCTCCGCATCAATACGTGCTACATCAACCAACAGCAGAACTTTATCCAGCCAGCAATACAGCTCGGCCTGCTGATCCTCTTCCAGCTTCGGCAACAATTCCGTCATGACGTGAGAAATACCGCGGCGAGCGCGAGTCAAACGCTCCGCTGTACGTTCTGCCAGAGAAAATGAGTCCGGGTAAGCATGCTCACGGGAGAGCATCGCATCGACATCATTTTCTGCAGGATGGCGATAAAGGAGATTGATGTTCATGCCTCACCCTCCAGCATCGCCAGATCAGCGCGCGCTTCATTGACCAACCCAGAACAGGCATCAATGGCGTCAGAAATATCGCAGGGCTCCATGTTTTCGGCAGCATGACTGAGAGCGATCAATACGGCAGAAGCCTGTTCGATACACTTCATGGCAGCCGCAATACGGGCTTTATGAGAAGGCTTAATCATGGTCCACCCCCGGCAGTGCGTGGCCTTCCAGCAGGCTGTGTAAGTCGCGGGCGTACACTTCGAAGAGAGAGATAAGAGCAGCCAGGTATTCATCCCGGTTGTCAGCGTTACCTTTCAGCACTTCATCCATCAGCAATGACAGTGAAATGAGGTTGGCCGAACGTTCTGTAGGGTCGACGGGGAGATCGTAGGTCTTAATCATGGCGCACCCCCTGTACAGAGATGCGTCCAGCGAAGAAACAGACGTGATCACGCACCAGAGAGCGACGAGCATCACGCTCAGTCTCAGCAGCAACATGGTGGAGAACAGGTTTGATTGTCGGACAATCGCGGCGAACTGCGGCGATAATCCAGATGAATTGCGGATTTTGGGTAGGGGTAGTAGCCAACATGTGGCAGTCTCCATTCGATAGCGGGTAACGCTACCACCGGAAACGCCAATTTCACTGGTGGTAGCCCAGGCAGGGTTGGCGTAACCGGCTCGAATGAATACCGGCGCTTCCGAAGAAGCCCCTGCCTGAGCCACCATTGCTCTTGAAAGGCGCTGGATTATACACCAACGCCCAAAAAAAGGGTGAGTCAGACCAACGACATAAAAAAAGACGCTAGGCGCGTCACATGTCGCCATTCGATTTGCCGGGACGCCAATCCCGGTACCAGATTTTGCTGGTACGCTATAACCATAAACCTGGTTAGGGACGAACGGCAAGCCCTTTTTGTGCAGAGGGTGCAAAACTTGATTTAGGGCACTTTTAAGCATGACCTACCCCCAGAGTGGCGCTGCCGCTCATAAGGCTTGCGAATGCCTCCATGCGCTTAGCTACCTCTCTCACCGCATCTGTTGGGGTCAGACCATTATTAATCGCTTCCTGAAATGCTGCCTGCTCAATCTTCTGCATAACGATCAGTACGCCCAGTTGCTGCGCATCAGCTGAGCCGCGTTCACCATCTGACAGGCCAGCAACACGGTTTTCAGCGCGTGCCAGATTGATATAGTGATGACGCTGCGCGCCCAGAGCTTTCAGACCGTCACGGCTTTCGTGATAACCGGGCAGGTATTCACGGCGTACCGGTTGAGTGGCGCGGCGACCGGTGAATGCCTTGGTGACATCCAGCTTGAACTGATTAATACGCTCAGGATCACGCCCACGGATGATACGCAGCAGATAGTCGAGCTGAGGCTCATTCAACAGATAGCTGATCTCAGGACGCCCGCGCTTGCGACCGGATTTTCCCGATTTCAAATCGGGTAATTCTTTGAGTGACTGACGGGGCAGCGATCCCAGCTCACGCAGTCGGCCCTGGTGCGATTTAATCGTCGCGCCCAGGCTTTCATGCTGTATTCCGGCGCGCTCAGAAATGACGCGGGAATCAATGCGCGGCTCGGATTTATGATTAATTAAAATGTCATTCTGGCTGGCTTCAGGGTGAGCGAGGCCCTGACCGGCTAAGGTCATATTATTTTTCATCATCATTTTCCTTATTCGGCGGAGCTGTCCGGGTACAGGTTCATAATGCCTTCAACGTCCATCTGGTTGAGGGGCTGATGGCCGTTAGTCATTGCGCAGGAATTAACGAGGGTGATCACCTTCTGTACGTCGGCGCGCTTAATGAAGCGGTAACGGTAATGGCTACCAATGCCATCAGGGTTAGCCTCGTCGATACGCTCAAACTGAATATCGAGGCGACGCTCCAGCTCTGTTATGTAGTTCCGCCCAGAGGAAAGACGACAGCAGCGCAGGATCTCGTTCTCGGTAATGCCGGTTGTGCCGGAACGCAGGATGAGTAAGCGAGCTTTATGTTTCTTTGGCACTGGTTTTGTTGTGCCTTGCTGGCTATCATCACCGCAAGCGCTTTTAAATGGCGCGGGGTTCTGATTCAGTTCGATATGACGCTCGGTAGCACGGGCGTTTTTTATTTCCATCAAGCCACCTTCCCCCGGCGTTCTGCCAGCCAGTTATTAATTTCCACAGCGTCGAAAGCGGTAACGCTGTCGCTGAGCTTAATCGGGCGAGGCAATTTGCCGTTCTTCACCCAGCGATCAATGGTAGGCATGGATACGCCCAGCAGTTCCGGCATACGGAAGCGGCGGATGTATCCCGAGGTAGGTATGGCCGATGATGCCGGTTGAGCGGTAGGCATAGTCCCGTAACTCCTGTGATAGTTGGTGTTACGGGCATTAAAGTAAAAAACAGCAACGAAGTGAATGACACTAAAATTAGTATCATGGCACTAATTTTTAGTAGCAGTATTCTTCGGCTTTCCTGCAGTTGTGCGGTCCTCAGGCCTTCTACCCATATCCGATATTATTTTTTTTAATAAATCTGCTGATGGTTCTGGGTAGCCCGCGCCTGCGTAAACCCAATGATTTAATGTTGCTGACGCCCAATCCTCTTGAGTCTCTGCGCCATTTTTATTTTGACACTCTTCGGCGAACTCCTTCTTAACAAGAAGTAGAGCCATTATGCAGTTTTCTCTGTTTGCACTGAATCGCGAAGAATTCCCATGTTCTTTTCCACTAGCCTCATGTGAATCCCTTTCTTTTTTTCTCTTTAACTTAGGATTTACATGGCTCCCAATATCAGTCCCATTGACTGCTGCATGATGTAGTTTTTCAATATCCTCCCGCAAAATCAGACCATTTTGGATATCAAGCACGGTATCTTCATATAAAGGTTCAAGACGTGTATCACCGTGAATATCCAAACCTATGGAAGAACGATCCCAGTTACTCCCGCGAATCAAGTAAATTAAAGAGTCTTCAGTTAACTCCACCCGATAGGCACCATCATCATCCACTTCTGGAAATGGAGCGTCGATTCTTACAAAGCCATTAACAATAACATTACAGGTAATGATACATTGGCCTTCCTCCGAGGGAATTACTTGAGGAGGATTGATCACTTGCACATCAGCAAGTTCAGATGAAAATTCAATAGTGTCCATGTAATCAAAGTAGGTTTGATACATATCACTCGTAGACAAATCAGCCTCAATAAAAATTCTTCCGCAGAAGTGATTTACTCGAAAGACTGGATCTATTTTGCCTGTTTCAATCCAATGGAAAATGTCATAAGGCTCGCACTCCAGTAGTCTCGATGCTCGATCTATCGAGCAATATTGTAATGGAGCCATCCTTTTAGAACGCCAGATAGAAAGCTCATCTGATGTTGGTGCTTTATTTAATTTTTGATTCATCACGCTGCCTTTGATGCGCGCCTTAAAAGGGATTGAGCCAGGCGGTAAGGCTTCCCGCTTTTCGCCCCGTCGGGCTAGGCTCAATCTGTCCGGTTAGTTCGCCATTTTTATTGGCGTGACGTTGTAATCTTCACCGCTTTCCAGTGCCACCAGCAGATCAGCCCACTGCGCCAGCGCCGCTTTGCGCTCTTCGAAATACTCATGCCGGTTATAGATACCCTGCACACCGGGTATTTTATGGTTCAGGCAACGCTCTGCTATCACGGGGTCAATACCTATCGCCGCCATCTGGGTGCGCATGGTGCGGCGCAGATCGTGAATACTGAATGGCTCAACGTCTGCCATCTCTTTCAGAACGGACGGCATCACCATGTTCAGAGTGGCCCTGCTAACGTGGGATGTTGTTCTCGATCGGCGGGCCGGAATCAGCCAGCGGCTGTCACCAGCAAAAAGGCGGATCTCTTTAATCCATTCAATTACCGGCTGCGCCAGCGGGATGTCAATGTCATCGCCGTTCTTTGCACGCTCGCCAGGCAAATACCATACGCCTTTATCGAGGTTGAATTCAGACCACTCAGCTGCGCACAGTTCCATTTTGCGCACCCCCAGCGCGAGGATGATTTTGAATGTGAGCTCATTCTCTCTGCTGATGCCACGCCCGCGACGCAGTGCCTTAAAGAACATAACCAGTTCTTCCCGACTCAGCGCCCGCTTACGCCCTTCCTCTTTACCACCAGCATCTTTTGCACCAAACGAAATGGCCGGGTTAACCTCAACCATCCCTCGCACCACAGCGTAATCAAACAGGCGCTTGAGCATGCGGAGAACGTCATTAGCAACAGTTGGGGAGCCTCGTTCCAGAACATCCTGCAGAACGGTATCTATATGGCGCGGCCGGACATCCTCAACTTTCATCTTCCCAATCAGCGCTACGATATTCTTTTGTAAGCTGCTGCGGAAAAGCTCAGGGTGTTTGTAGGTGGTCTCAATCTGGCGTGTGTAATACTCGGCGGCTAATCCTGAAACGTGAATGGCGTTCTTTTCAGCTTCTATCTTCGCCAGCGCCTCTGCCTTCCTTTCCTGCTTTTCGCCAGCCACGTCATATCCGAGGGATACCCGAGCAGATAGCTCCTTTGCAATCTCGCGCGCACGCGCAAGCGGCAAATCTGAATATGAGCCAATTAGCATAGCCCTGGCTTTGCCAGCGAACCGGTAACGAAAGCGCCAGTTAGGGCCTTTATCCGCGGCACGATATCTGAGGTAAAGGCCATTGCCATCAGCCCTCCCTTCAAAACGCTCGTCGGACTTAATCCACGACCGGATCTGGATGTCAGTTAATTTTGGCATAACGCGCACCTGAATTTGTCCCAAGGATGTACCCAAAACCGCCCGCATTTGTAACCTTTCAAAGCCAATACAATTGAGGGTACACCTTTGGGTACACATGGATTATGCGTTCTGTTGCGTCGTTATGATAGCCCCTGATAACAAAAAAGCCCGGCATATGCGGGCTTTGGTGATTTGGTGATTTTTGATAAATCTTGCTGATTCGTTATTTGCTTTTCTTGATATGTTTAATCAAACGCTTACGCTTACGCATCTGGTTTGGCGTCAGGGTGTTGCGCTTGTTAGCAAACGGGTTATCCCCTTCTTTGAACTGGATACGGATCGGCGTACCCATTACGTCCAGCGATTTGCGGAAGTAGTTCATCAGGTAGCGTTTGTAGGAATCCGGCAGATCCTTCACCTGGTTACCGTGAATAACCACGATAGGTGGGTTATAGCCCCCTGCGTGGGCATATTTCAGCTTCACGCGACGGCCACGCACCAGAGGTGGCTGATGGTCTTCTGCCGCCATGGTCATGATGCGGGTCAGCATCGCGGTGCCGACACGACGGGTAGAACTGTCGTAGGCTTCGCGTACGGACTCGAACAGATTACCTACACCGCTGCCGTGCAGGGCAGAGATGAAGTGGACGCGGGCAAAGTCGATAAAGCCCAGACGGAAGTCCAGCATCTCTTTGACCTGCTCACGCACATCGTTGCTCAGGCCGTCCCACTTGTTGACGACGATAACCAGTGAGCGCCCACTATTGAGGATAAAGCCGAGCAGGGAGAGATCCTGATCGGAGATGCCTTCACGGGCATCGATAACCAGCATCACCACGTTGGCGTCTTCGATCGCCTGCAGGGTTTTGATTACCGAGAATTTTTCTACCACATCGGTGATTTTACCGCGCTTACGCACGCCCGCGGTGTCGATCAGAACGTATTCACGTCCGTCACGCTCCATGGGGATGTATATGCTGTCGCGGGTAGTACCCGGCATGTCGTACACCACCACACGGTCTTCACCGAGGATACGGTTGGTAAGTGTGGACTTACCTACGTTTGGACGACCGACGATTGCCAGCTTAATCGGCAGATCCTGCGGGTTGAAGTCGTCTTCCGGCTCCTCTTCGCCCTCTTCGCTTTCTTCGAACTGCGCCCAGTATTCGGCGTCTTCATCGACTTCTTCAGGCGGGTTGATCTCGTCAACGTACGGCAGCAGCGCGGTTTCCAGCAGGCTGGTCACGCCACGACCGTGAGAGGCGGCGATCGGGTAGATATCGCCCAGACCTAATGACCAGAAATCGGCCATCGCCTGATCGGCATCGATACCGTCAGTTTTGTTCGCGACCAGGAAGGTGGCTTTTTCGCGTGAGCGCAGGTGCTTGGCGATAGCAGAGTCGGCAGGCATCAGGCCCGCACGTGCATCTACCATAAACAGCACGATGTCTGCTTCTTCAATCGCCAGCAGGGATTGTTCCGCCATGCGGGTTTCAACACCATCTTCTGTGCCGTCGATACCGCCGGTATCGATACAGATGAACTCACGACCTTCCACTTCTGCACGACCGTACTTACGGTCACGCGTCAGCCCCGGGAAATCCGCAACCAGCGCATCACGGGTGCGGGTTAATCGGTTAAAAAGAGTGGATTTTCCAACGTTCGGGCGCCCGACAAGCGCGACCACAGGTACCATGTTTAAAGCCTCATAAAATTCGATATCACGTCGCGTATGCGGCGTTTTTTAAAAAATCAAAACGGCCCCTGAAGCAACAGGAGCCGTTGAGTATACTACAACCGCGGTGATTAACGCGTGATCGCGTACAGCGTACCGTCTTTTGCCTGGATCAGCAGTTTGCCGTCAGCTACCACCGGCTCGGTCAGGAAACCGGAACCGTCGACTTTTTCCTGGGCGACAAAACTACCGTTGCTCGGGTCGATCCAGTGCATGTAGCCTTCGCTATCACCCACTACCAGGCTGCCGTTATACAGCGCCGGTGCGGTCAGCAGACGGTGCAGCAGATCGCTTTGCGTCCACAGCGTTACGCCGCCATCGGTGCTCAGCGCCAGCAGGCGATCGTTCTGATCGACCAGATAGATGCGGTTGCCATCCACCACGAAATCGTTCACTGAACCCAGCTCACGTTTCCACATCACCTGGCCGCTACGCAGATCCATCGCGGTCAGGTTGCCGTTATAGGCCAGGGCGTAAACAACGCCGTTGACGATAACCGGGGTGGTATCCACATCGCTCAGACGGTCGATTTCGGTCGGACCGGTTGCCTGAGAGATACGCTGCTGCCAGATCAGCTGGCCCTGCTGCATCAGTACGGCGTTAACGCGACCGTTATCGCCGCCAACAATGGCCGCGCCAAACGCAGTGGCGGGGGCAGATTCACCGCGCAGGGAGAGCGCAGGCATATCCAGGTTAACGGTCCACTTCACCGCACCGTCAGCTTCATTCAGTGCCTGCAGCTGACCGTTAGCGGTATGGACCAGCACCATGCCGTCGCTGACGACCGGACGAGAGAGTGCTTCGCCGGCAACGCGGGTTTGCCAGGCAATAGAACCGTCGCTGGCGTTAAGGGCATAAACCTGTGCCTTTTCGCTGCCGATATAGACATGGCCACCGGCAACCGTCACACCACCTGACAGCAGGGCTGGGGTGCGTGACAGCCAGCCGCTTTTTTCTGCCAGGTTAATGGACCACACCTCTTTGCCGTCATCGGCATTCATGGCTTTTACCGTGCCTTTGCGGTCAGCCGCGTAGACAACGCCATCTGCATATGCCGGATGAAGGTTGGAATAGAAGTCGCCAATACCGTCACCTACGGACGTGCTCCATGCGGTAGACGGTGCAAACTGGTTTTCAACCGTCGGCAGTGGCGACATGGTGACAACATCTTCTTCGCCGCTGAACAGTGAACAGCCGCTCAATAACGTAACGGAAAGCAGTCCTGGCAGAAGTAATTTACGCAATTGCATCGGGTCCCTCTCAGACGGACAAATTATTTATTTTCATCTGCATCATTTCGCTCAGCGCTGGCGAGGCGTTGCTTTTCACACCCGCTTCCCATGCGCTGCGCGCGCCTTGTTTGTCGCCTTTGCTCAGCAGTGCTTCACCGCGCAGGTCGGCAACGATGGAGGCAAAACCTTCACCTTTGACGGTGTCCAGGGTTTTCAGCGCTTCGTCTGGTTTCTTCTGCTGCACCTGAATACGGGCAAGACGCAGGTTGATGAGCGCTTTCAGGTTATCGTTGCCTGCGGCTGCCAGACCCTGCTGCAGCTGGGCTGCCGCTTTGTCCAGCTCGCCTTTATCAACGAACTGCTGAGCGACTTCCAGCGAAGTCAGTGCGCCATAGGTGTTCTTGTTATCTGCGGCAAATTTCTCTGCCGCCGCCAGGGTTTGTGGCTGATCGGCCTGAATGGCGCTCACGGTATTTTCATACTGTAAGGAGGAGCCACGCGCGGAATCGATCTGATGACTGTTCCAGTAACGCCAGCCCACCAGGGCACCAACACCTAAAATGACCCCAACAGCCAGCGCTTTGCCGTTTTCAGCAAAGAAGCGTTTAATCGCATCAACCTGGTCGTTTTCGTTCTCGTACATTTCCACGCAGTCCTTCTCCTTAGCCCAGTAGAGTGCGCAAGTGCGCCGCAACGCCATCCTGCGTTACCGTTGTTTGCTCACCAGAGCGCAGATCCTTCACTACCACTTCGCCGTTAGCCACTTCGGACTCGCCAAGTACCAGTGCGATGCGCGCGCCCCACTTATCGGCACGGGCGAACTGTTTCTTAAAGTTGCCGCCGCCGTGGTTGGTCATCAGCTTAGCCGCAGGCAGCGCATCGCGCACGCGTTCGGCAAGCTGCATTGCCGCAGACTGCGTTTCCGCGCCTGAGGCTACCAGGTATATATCGACAACAGGATCGGCTTTAAATTCCGGATTAACTGCCTGAACTAACAAAACAAGTCGCTCAAGACCCATGGCGAAACCAACAGCAGGTGCCGGACGACCGCCTAACTGCTCTACCAGGCCGTCGTAACGACCGCCCGCACAGACCGTTCCCTGTGAACCCAGACTGGTGGTAACCCACTCAAATACGGTGCGGTTGTAGTAGTCCAGACCACGCACCAGGCGCTGGTTTACGGTGTAAGCAATACCGGCAGCTTCCAGCAATTTGCACAGGCCGGCAAAGTGTTCGCGGGAATCGTCGTCGAGATAATCGCCGAGGGCAGGTGCGTCATTCAGCAGTGCCTGTACGTCCGGGTTCTTGGAATCCAGCACGCGCAGTGGGTTGCTGTACATACGACGCTTACAGTCTTCGTCCAGCTGCTCTTTATGCTGCTCGAGGAATGCCACCAGCGCGTCGCGATAGTTTGCACGGGCTTCAAGAGAACCGATGGAGTTCAGCTCCAGTGATACGTGATCGGCGATACCCAGCGCACGCCACCAGCGGGCGGTCAGCATAATCAGTTCCGCGTCGATATCCGGCCCTTGCAGACCAAAGGCTTCGACACCCAGCTGGTTAAACTGGCGGTAACGGCCTTTCTGTGGACGTTCGTGACGGAACATTGGGCCGATATACCACAGGCGCTGCTCCTGATTGTACAGGAGACCATGTTCGATGCCGGCGCGTACACATCCCGCCGTACCTTCTGGACGTAAGGTCAGGCTGTCGCCGTTACGATCCTCAAAGGTGTACATCTCTTTTTCAACCACGTCGGTGACTTCACCGATAGCGCGTTTGAATAACGGGGTCTGCTCTACAATCGGCAAACGGATTTCGCTGTAACCGTAGCTGCCGAGCACCTGCTTGAGGGTGCCTTCAATGCGCTGCCAGATGGCGGTCTCGGCAGGCAGATAATCGTTCATGCCGCGAATGGCTTGAATGTTCTTTGCCACGTTTGTTCTCTTTCTATAGACAAAAATGAACCCTGGGGTTCATAACCGAAGGGTTCAATCATACACAGGAAGCGAACCGCTTCCCATCACGTTATTTTTCGACTTGTTGCACGCTGATGCGCTGCGCTTCGTCCAGCATGGTGGCTTTAGCACGGATGCGGGCTTCAAGCTGATCGATCATGTCATTATTATCCAGACGATCTTTGCGGACGCCATCTTCATAGAGACCACTTTTCTTGTTGCCACCCGTGACGCCCAGCGTCGACACCAGCGCCTCGCCCGGACCGTTCACCACACAACCGATAATCGAAACGTCCATCGGGGTGATGATATCTTCCAGACGCTGCTCAAGTGCATTCACTGTACCAATGACATCGAACTCCTGACGCGAACAGGTCGGACAGGCGATAAAGTTGATGCCACGGGAACGAATACGCAGCGATTTCAGAATATCGAAACCGACTTTGATCTCTTCGACGGGATCGGCGGCGAGCGAGACACGCAGGGTGTCGCCAATGCCTTCATTGAGCAGCAGACCCAGGCCAATCGCCGATTTTACCGCACCGCTGCGCGCGCCGCCGGCTTCGGTGATCCCGAGGTGCAACGGCTGATCGATCTGCTTCGCCAGCAGACGATAAGATTCAACGGCGAGGAAAACGTCCGACGCTTTAACGCTGACCTTGAACTGATCGAAGTTCAGACGATCGAGATGATCCACATGACGCATGGCCGATTCGAGCAGCGCCTGCGGGGTCGGTTCGCCGTATTTTTCCTGCAGATCTTTTTCCAGCGAACCGGCGTTCACGCCGATACGGATGGGAATGTTCTTGTCGCGGGCGCAATCAACTACCGCGCGGATACGCTCTTCGCTGCCGATGTTGCCAGGGTTGATACGCAGGCAATCGACGCCGTATTCCGCTACCTTCAGCGCGATACGGTAATCGAAGTGAATATCGGCTACCAACGGCACGGAGACCTGCTGTTTGATGAGTTTGAACGCTTCTGCCGCATCCATAGTGGGCACAGAAACGCGAACAATATCCGCGCCTACACGTTCTAACGCTTTGATCTGATTGACCGTCGCCGCCACATCGGTGGTACGGGTGTTGGTCATCGATTGAACGGCGATAGGAGCACCATCGCCGATTGGCACATTCCCGACGTAAATACGTTTCGATTTTCTACGTGGAATAGGAGCCTGGTTATGCATGAAAAATCTCCCGCGTTGCCCGTCTGTTACTTACTGTGCTGCTGATTGTTCGGCATTGAGGGTCAGACGCGCAACCTGGTTAGTTCTGATAAAACGGCTCAGATCGACAGGTTTACCCTGGAACTGGATCTGGACCGCTGCCGGAGCACCAATCTTGAGCTTATAAGGCGCCTGGCCTGCCAGATTTAACGTGCCGTCCTTACGCTGGAGGCCGCTGAACAGCTTTTTGCCGGTTGCGTCGGTCACTTCCAGCCAGCAATCAGCGTTGAAGTTCATTACCAGTGCATTCGGGTCAGCCGGTGCAGCCGTCACGCCCGCCGGATCGGATGGCAGAGGCTGGACCGCATTATTCGCCGTTGTTGCCGGTGCAGTCTCAACGTTCGCCTGAGAAGGGGAGACGACGGCACTGTCAGCCGGAGCCTGAGCGGTTTGATTAACGGCTGGCGCAGCAGTCTGCGCCGTTGTGGTATCCGGGGTATTGGCCGTTGCTGCCGGCGTTTCGCTGGCCGTTGCTGAGGTGTCGGTATTCAGTGGGATGCTTTGAGCGCCCTCGCCCGCTGAATTATTCAGCTCGGCGGAGGACTGATCGGCCATGGTGGTGATCTCTTCCTGCTGCGCTTTGTGGTTTTGCCACCACCAGGCGCCCGTCAGACCGATAACCACAAACAATACCAACCAGGTAAAGCTCATCAACCAGCCATCACGTTTTTTACGACGTTTGCCCAACGAAAAACTCTGCATCGGCGCGACTTTTGCCGCTCTGACCGGTGCCTGTTTTTCCATCATTGGCAGCAGTTCTTCTTCAGGAATATGCACCAGTTTCGCATAGGAGCGGATATAACCACGCAGAAACGTAGAAGCAAGTTCGGCAGGTGCCTTATCTTCTTCAATATCGCGGACCGTGGAAACCTTCAGACATAAGCGTTCCGCAACGGCTTGCTGGCTGAGTCCGAGTTGTTCACGGGCGTTACGTAGACGAACGCCAGTGGAAAGTGCTGCATTTTGGTCGTGAGTGGCTTCAGTATTCATTCGCTACAACTAATGGTACGTGAAAATTGAGGATCCTGGCGCCGGTGAGTCACAATGCCACCCGCACCGCGAAACTTCTGGTCAGTTAACCTTAGTCAGACAGCACAACACTGTCAGGTTTTGGTTGACAGAAGCGGCTTGTCAGTGAGGTTAAACTGTTGTTGCGTCGTTACATACTGCCTTAAAGTCATATAAAACGCACCGTAATTATTACCCATTCACCGGCGCAATGACTGTTTATTCGCATCTTACGCTGTCACGGCGCAGATAATGCGCCGTGACAGCGTAATTATTACACGGCCTTGACAGCGATAGCCTCGCCCTGCATACGTTTACGCAGCGTGCGCTTGGTACGGTCGATAACATCACCGGCCAGCTGACCACAGGCAGCATCAATATCATCACCGCGGGTTTTACGCACAATAGTGGTAAAACCATACTCCATCAGCACCTTGGAGAAACGGTCGATACGGCTGTTCGAGCTACGGCCATACGGCGCGCCCGGGAACGGGTTCCATGGGATCAGGTTGATCTTGCACGGCGTATCTTTCAGCAGTGCCGCCAGCTCGTGCGCATGCTCAGTACCGTCGTTGACGTGATCCAGCATGACGTACTCAATGGTGACGCGTCCCTGGTTGGCATTGGACTTCGAAATATAGCCACGAACCGAGTTCAGGAAGGTCTCGATATTGTACTTTTTGTTGATCGGCACAATTTCGTCACGAATGGTATCGTTCGGCGCATGCAGAGAGATGGCCAGCGCGACGTCAATCATGTCGCCGAGCTTATCCAGCGCAGGCACAACACCTGAGGTGGAGAGGGTCACGCGACGTTTGGACAGGCCAAAACCGAAGTCATCCAGCATGATTTCCATGGCTGGCACCACGTTGGTCAGGTTCAGCAGCGGCTCGCCCATCCCCATCATCACCACGTTGGTGATAGGACGGGTGCCGGTCACTTTTGCCGCGCCGACGATTTTCGCCGCACGCCAGACCTGGCCGATGATTTCCGAAACACGCAGGTTACGGTTAAAGCCCTGCTGCGCCGTGGAGCAGAACTTACACTCCAGCGCACAACCGACCTGGGAAGAGACGCACAGCGTGGCGCGGTCATCTTCCGGGATATAGACCGTTTCAACGCGCTGATCGCCGACGGCAATCGCCCATTTGATGGTGCCGTCAGCTGAACGCTGCTCTTCCACCACTTCCGGTGCGCGGATTTCAGCCACGTCTTTCAGCTTGTTACGCAGCACCTTGTTGATGTCAGTCATGTCATCAAAATTGTCGCTGCAATAGTGATACATCCATTTCATGACCTGGTCGGCACGAAACGGCTTCTCGCCCATCTCTTTGAAGAACTCGCGCATCTGCTGACGGTTCAGGTCCAGCAGGTTGATTTTTCCATTTTTATTTGGAACCGCAGGAATGGCGACTTCGGAGGTATTAACTAATTCAGACATAATATATTCCGGCCTCGTTGTTACACGTTATGGCCCGTGGAGGGTTGAAAAGAAACGCCCCGGTAAGCAGTCTGCTCATCCGGGGCGTTGCATTGTACAAAGTCTGGCGCAGGGATGCCACGTCTGCACGTGGCATTTACGAAAATAATGTGTAAACGAAACCGTTAAATTAACGGGTACGTGGACACACTTCGCCTTCTGCGAAGAAGAAAGCGATTTCACGTGCAGCAGATTCTACAGAGTCGGAACCGTGGGTGCCGTTCTCGGTGAAGCTGTCAGCGTAATCTGCGCGCAGAGTACCTGCCAGAGCGTTATCCGGGTTGGTTGCACCCAGCAGATCGCGGTGACGCTGAACGGCATTTTCGCCTTCCAGTACGGATACCACGATTGGGCCAGAGGTCATGAACTCAACCAGGCCGTCGAAGAATGGGCGACCTTCGTGCTCAGCATAGAAACCGCGAGCCTGCTCAACGGTCAGATGCAGCATTTTGGTGCCAACGATTTTGAACCCTGCCGCTTCAAAGCGAGCAAAGATGCTGCCAATAACGTTTTTTGCCACCGCGTTTGGTTTGATGATGGAAAAAGTACGTTCAATAGCCATGATTACCTCTGTGATTTGTTCTGTTGTTTTGCATTCATGCGTAAGATATGGCGCGGATTATAATGAGCATTAACGCCATTGCCTATGGATGGATGTAACATTTTTTTAAAATAAGACGAGTTTTAACAACAGATCGTGGCTAAACACCGTTTTATTTACTGCAATGTAAAATCGACGGTGGCTACCTGCCCTGCCTCATCCATCACCAGCAGCTGGTAATCCCCTGCACTTTCAAGATGCAAGGTATACGCCCGCCCCTTCACATTCAGCAGTTCACCATTAAGAAACCACCAGCGCGCACCCTCGCTTCCACTGGCCAGCAGGGGCAACGACACGCGCGCCTCACCGGGCACGCGCTTAATCACCGCCCCCTGGCGTATGCCTGAGAGGATGAGCGGCGCCGGGAAGGCCTGGCCGAGCGGTGGGCAGGCGGTTGATGCCGCCGGAATGCGCGCAGCCCGCCGTTCCGCCTGCGGCAGCCACGGCTCCAGCGGCAGCGGCCAGACGTCCAGCGTGTGTTGTCGCGCCTGCGGGCAGTCTGCCGCCACGCGTTGACCGCTGTTATCCAGCCAGACAGGAAAACGAATGCCGCGGATGCCCTCCTGCTCCGGCAGCAACAGCGTCGGAGGCTGACTCCCCTCCAGCAGCCAGGTTGAGAGGCGGCGCCGACAGTTGCTGTCCCCTTCAGGCAGAGACTGCCCCCCCGGCCAGCAAATGACGCCGCGGCTCACCGAGGCCGGGCGCGGATCCCGTGGCAGGCGCGTCTCATCCAGCGCCGAGCGCGATTGAAGCAGGTTATTAACCTGATTTAGCACCGGCACCGCGCTGGCAAAACCAAATTGCCCGGCCACCGGTGTGCCGTCCGGTCTGCCGGTCCAGATCCCGATCACGTAGCGTGCATTCAGCCCTATCGCCCAGGCATCGCGATAGCCATAGCTGGTACCGGTTTTCACTGCCAGGGGTACCACCTGAGCCAGGGCGCTGTCCGGCAGCGGCTGCGCCTCGTTGGCCAGAATGCGGCGGATGATCCATGCCGCGCCAGGCGAGAGCAGAGGCCGCTCCAACAGCGGATCGTCCGGCTGCAGGCGCAGTTTCCCTGCCCGCCCCTGACGGGCAAAGGCGCTGTATGCCGCAGCGATGTCTTCCAGACGCGCCCCGGCACCGCCCAGGATCAGGGACAGGTTCGGCTGAGCGCCCGCCGGAAGCAGCAGCGGTAATCCGGCGTTGCGCAGCATCCCGGCAAACTTCTTCGGCCCGTAGGCTTCCAGTACCTGTACGGCGGGCAGGTTCAGGGATCGCACCAGCGCCTCGCTCATGCTGATCGGGCCGTGAAAACCGCTGTCAAAATTGCCGGGGCGATAATCGCCGGTGCGGCGCGGAACATCCTGCAGCAGCGAGGCCGGGTGGATCAGCCCGTCGTCCATCGCCAGACCATAGACAAAGGGCTTGAGCACCGATCCCGGGGATCGGATCGCAGAGATCATATCGACATGGCTGAAACGGCTGTCGTCGTTGATGTCAACCGATCCCACCCAGCCGCGCACTTTCATATCGCTGTGATCGACCACGATCATCGCCAGCGAACTGCGGGGCGGCAAACGAGATTTCCAGTTCAGCGCAAGCTCCTCCAGTTGGCGCTGGAGTGTGGCGTCGAGGGTCGTCACCACTTTGGTGTCACGGCTTTTGCCGAGCATCATGCGCGAGAACAGCGGTGCCAGCTGTGGCATCTGCCGGGGAGCCAGCCATACCGGCTCTTCCTGCGACTCTGTTACCTGCTGCGCGGGCCAGACGCCCTGCGAGGCCATACGTTTGAGTACTTTGTTACGTGCCGCCTCGGCACGCTGCGGCCAGCGGTCCGGGCGCAAGCGGCTCGGGGCCTGCGGCAGAACCGCAAGCAGCGCGGCTTCGGAGTAGCTCAGCTGTGCAGGCGCTTTTCCCAGATAGGCCCAACTGGCGGCCCCCACGCCTTGTAGCGTGCCGCCAAAAGGCGCACGGTTTAGATAGAGGGTCAGGATTTCACATTTGGAGAGGTGCCACTCCAGCTGGAGCGCGCGCCAGAGTTGACGGACCTTGCCGCCCACCGTGCGGGAATGGGGATCCAGCAGGCGCGCTACCTGCATAGTCAGCGTACTTCCGCCTGATATGACCTTTCCGGCGGTAAGATCCTGCCAGGCGGCACGCAGCACCGAGAACGGGTTTACGCCCGGATGGTCCCAGAACCAGCGATCTTCATACTGGATTAGGGCCTCAAGATAGCGCGGCGAGACCTCTTCGATAGTGACCGGATAGCGCCAGATACCGTCGCGATCGGCAAACCGCCACAGCGGAGTGCCCTTTTCATCCACCACCACCCGGGCAGGGTTGACCTCGTGCAGCGGCAGCGGCCACAGGCGATCGGCTGCGATGACGCCAGCCCACAGCAGAAGTAACGCCCCCACCAGCCACAGCCAGCGGGAGCGTAGCCATTTCCGATACCGCACGTTACGGGACGACAATCAGCGGGCCGCTGGCCGCACCTGTTGCCCGCCACTGCGGCACGTACATTGATTCCACCAGCGGTACAGGTACCGTATAGGTCCCCGGCGTGACGGCGCGTGCCAGATAGACCAGCGTCACTGGCTGGTATTCATTCACCGGCACGGCGGCCACAAAGCGATCGTCCCGGAACTCCATATGCTGAATATCGGCCTGTTGCATTTGGTTGAGCAGGTTTTGCACTTCACTCCCGCTCTCCTGCAGGCTGGCACTGCTGCTGGCGAGGTTCTGGTTTTCCAGTTCCAGGCCAGCGGGCAGTAAATCGACCACCAGCGCATCCGGCACATTCTGCGTGGCGGTAACTTCCAGCCAGACCAGCACCAGTTCACCGCTTTTCAAAGAAGAGAGCGATTTACTGCTGCCGTCGGTGGCCAGGAACTGACGTTCAATTTTCAGCACATTAGCTGTAGGTTGCGGTGCCGATTGCGGGTAGCCGCTGCTGTCCAGGCGCACCCACAGCGGCGCAGTGCCGGTATTAGTGACCTGCAGGGCAGCGAGTTGATCGGCATTCAGGTTTTGCACCTGCGGCTTATTACCGCGCATCCCCTCCCCGCCAGGGGTGGTGGTCGCCTGCCAGTCACCCGCCAGCGTCTGCAGGGAACGGCCCGCCAGGAACAGGGCGTTGCTCTCCTGAGTCGAGAGCCAGCGCTGGCTGAACGCCTGCTGAGAGAGCGCGTTCAACAGCGTTTTCTGCGCATCTGGCAGCAAATTGTACTCTTCCAGCAGACTGAGCATCATTGCGTTATCACGCAGCGGGCTACCGTAATCGGCCATCCAGGCCTGCGTCTCGCTGCGCGGCGTTTTGATTGCCAGATCCAACGCCTGCTGGCTGCGCGGCGCATCCCCCATCAGCTTCAGCGCCAGTCCCAGTTGCATTAGCGGCAGGCCCGATTTTGCTTGCGCTCGACGCTCCCAAATTTCGCGCAATGTCCCGAGAGGCGCTTTCTGCTGGCGTGCCAGCACCAGCGCGGCATAGGCCTGGATGGCGAATTTGCTGGCCTGAGTATCCTCGCTGTAGCGAACCGCCATCATGCCCGGATCCTGCAGGTAGCGCAGAAGACGGCTGTTGGCATTGTTGATGACGTCAACCGGTACGCTGTAACCCTGCTCGCCCGCACGTACCAGGAAATCGGTGACGTAGGCGGTGAGCCAGTACTCTTCTGGACCGTTTTTATCCCAGAGGGCAAAACCGCCGTCGTTACGCTGCATCTGCAGCAGACGAGAGATGCCGATCTCAATGGCCGCGCGGCGCTTCTCGTCGCTGTCGCCCTTAATACCCAGCGCGCTCAGTTGGGCGGCATTGGTATAGAGCGACGGGAACAGGCCGCTGGCAGTCTGCTCCAGACAGCCATACGGATAGGCCTGCAGCTCACGAATATAGCGGGCCAGATTGAGCGGCGGCTTGCCGCTGAGCAGAAGCTGCCCCTGTAATGTCACCGGTGAGAAATCAGCGAGGTGCTGTTCCGGTGCGTGCCAGCTTTCACCCGGCTTGAGCATCGTACCGCTGTTGACCGTCTGTGCCGGGAACGCCGGACGCACGCCAATCTTCCAGCTTTTCTGTTGCGGGGCAAAGGTTTCGCCCGGCAGCGTCAGCCCGCTCACCTGGGCGGCGATTTCGCCGTCGCCAAAGCCATCCAGCGCTCGCACCGGAATAAACAGCGTCGATCGCTCACCCGCCGCCAGCTGCACCGGCTGCGGCTGGGGCGCTTCCAGTGCCAGGTTGCCGCCAGCGGTCAACGCCACATTAAGGGTCTGCGGTTTATCAGTAAGGTTGGTCAGATCCAGCGTTAGCCTGGCGTTATCGCCGCTGGCGAGAAAACGCGGGGTATTCAGCTCGGTAATCACAGGGGCGGCAACCACAACTTTGCTTTCACTGCTGCCAAAGTCATCATCCGTCCAGGCCTGAGCCATCAGACGCAGTTCGCCGTTAAAGTCACTAATCGGTAGCGAAACGGTCCCCTCGCCGTTGGCATCCAGTTCTACCGGCTGCGCCTGCTGGGCGATGATGGTGACATGATTTACCGGCGGTTTGCCGCCACGCTTAAGTTCATCGCCATCGCCACCAAAGCGCAGTGACGCCAGGCGTCCCTGGCCTTCAATGACCTGGCCATAGATATCGTAAATGTCTGCGCCATAGCGCTTCTGACCAAAGAACGCCTGCCAGGGATCGGGAGTGACATAATCGGTTATGTTCAGTACGCCACTGTCCACCGCCGAAACCAACACATTGATTTTTTGTGGGGTCGCCCCCTCTTTGACGCTGGCCTTCACCTTGACCGCCAGCGTCTGGTTCGGGCGCATTTTTTGTGGATTATCCAGCGTAATGCCCAGGCGGCGGCTCTCATCGCCCATCGGCAGATGCAACAGGCCCACCGCCCGTTTTGGCGTAGCTGATTTGGATTTATCGCCAGGGCGCACCACCAGCGTGGAGAGATAGAGATCGTGACGTATCCAGGCTTTATCCACCGGGATGGTCATATCCAGCCCCTCGGCCGGCACGTCAATCTCCTTCCACCACAACGGCCCTTCGCTGGATTCGATCATTGCATAGCCTTTCCCTGCCGCCGGGGCAGCGATATGCAGTTTAATCGTATCGCCAGGGCGATAGGTCGGTTTGTCCAGCTTCATCGTCACCCGGTCCGGGCGGGCCGCCCCGGTGCCGTCACTGTTGTCCTGCCAGCTGTAACCTGCCCAGAAGCGCACACTGCTGACCGCTTCATCCGGGGCTTTCACCTCCAGACGATAGGAACCCCACTCTACCGGGAAGCTCACTTTTCCGGTCTCGTCGGCGGCCAGATCCAGCACCTGCTCGCCCTCGTTCAGGTCTTTTTGATCAAACTGAGACTGCCAGCCGTCACTCTCGGACCAGTTCCATGAGTAGTCGCGCCGCTCGCGGATCAGGCGCACCTGCAAGCCAGAGACCGCTTTTTTTGCGCCACTGGCATCGGCGTAAACGATATCAAACCCGGCCTGGCTGTTCTCCTCGACAATCGGCTGATTGACGGTGGTATCGGTGCGATAGTCATAGACCGCTTTGCTGGCGAACTGCGGACGGATGCCCGGCAGTGTACTTGCGGGCCAGACGGCCTGCTCCGCGCGCCGCGTGACCGGACGCCCACCGGACTCCAGCAAGCTGGCCTGCAAAACAACCTGCAGCGGGGAGTGAGTCTCTTTCCACTGGCTGTCGCTGCTCACCTGTCCGCGTCCCTGGTCATCGAGGGTCAGGTGCACTTCATCAAGGCTGCGGCTCAGGTTCTCTTCGGCAATATCCCCGAACTGGAAGCCCGGCAGTGCGGCCACGGCTTCCCGTAAGGGACGCAGGAAGAGCTGTCCTTGCAGGCTGTTGCCGTTGGCGGGTGCACCGTAGAGGTAATAACCCGTGACATTGAACGCAACAGGATCCTGCGGGGATACCGGTGTTTTTTGCCCGGCAATATTGAGCGCCATGCGCTCTGGCATAAAGTCTTCGACGTGGAAATCCCACATCTGATGTTGGCTGTCACCCGTACTGGCGCGAATATGCCACATCCCGGTTTGCGCACCGCTCTCAAGCGGGTAGTCAAAGCGGTAAAGACCGTTTGCGGGCTGGCTGACCACCGTGCGCGCCACCTGCCCGTCCGGGCGTAGCACTTCCAGCTTCACCGGCTGGTCAGGGAGCGGTTTGCCGTCGCTGTCGCGCAGCAGACCGTTGAGGATCACCGTTTCACCCGGGCGATAGAGATCCCGCGGGCCAAACATAAAGAACTGCTTGCTAAAGCCGGGCGCGCCGGAGATAGCAAACTCCGCCAGATCCAGCGCCGGAAGGGTGAGATCCAACAGGGTGGTCTGCCCCTCTTTGCGGGCGAGGAGCAGCGCGGCCTCTTTGTCCGTTTGCAGCATCGCATGACCATCAGCGTTGCTGGTGGCCTGCGCCAGGGTCTGCCCTTTATTGTTGAGCAGCAGTACCTCAACAGCCGACTGAGTCGCGCCGTTCTCCAGGCTCTGGGTAAAGATATCCAGACGGTTATGGTAGCGGTGGGCGGAAAGCCCAATATCGCTGAGGGTAAAGAGGGTCGCGGCGTTACTGTAGTTGTAATGGCCGGCCTGATTCATCACTGCGATATAGACCCCCGCCTGCTGTAACGGCTTGATATCCGCCAGCGGCAGCAGGAGTTTTTCACGGGTATTGCGGGCCGGGTTAAGGTCGAAACGGCCGGTGTAGACCAGCTCCGCCATTTTCAGCAGGTTGTCGGATTCCCAGTTGGTGAGGGAGTTGCGGTATTCCCACTGGCTGACAAAGGCGGCCAGTGACTCAGGTTTGACGCGATAGAAATTCACATC
Source organism: Leclercia sp. LSNIH3 (assembly GCF_002935105.1). Lineage (NCBI taxonomy): Bacteria > Pseudomonadati > Pseudomonadota > Gammaproteobacteria > Enterobacterales > Enterobacteriaceae > Leclercia > Leclercia sp. LSNIH3. Next base: position 3,671,026 of record NZ_CP026387.1, on the reverse strand, counting down.
AACGTTGTTGACGTTCAGCGCCATCACCGGCAGCCCTTCCACCACCTTACCCGGCAGCAGCGAGCCGCGGCTGGCGAACCCGACGCTCGGTTCGATATCACGGGTGGTGATCGCTTTTTCGACCTCGCTGCCAAAGGTGTTTTTGTTCAGCGCCAGCAGGTCGCGCTCGACGGTGACCAGCAGCTCGCGGTTCGGTTCCAGATGACGCAGGCGTAGCTCTTTCAGGTTTGGCGCCAGCTCCCATGCCCCGTCAACCTTGCCGCTTTTTTTGTCCACCACATGCACCGTGTGGCCGAAATCCTGGCTGGGATCCAGCGGCACAGAGAAGGTGAGCACCAGCGCGGCAGCACCGTCCAGCTGGATTTCTGACGCATCCAGTAAGGTCAACGCTTTGCCCGCGCTCTGCGCCGCCAGCTTCTCCAGCGTGGCGTTGTCAGGCTTTGCGGGTGCAGCAGCAGCGGTAGAGGTGGAAGCGGTCGCAGTGGCAGGTGCGACAGAACGGGTCTTATCGTCCTTTTCATCGCAACCGACAAGCGTGATGGTGGTAAGCAGCGCTACTGAAAGCGCGGCAAGGCGAAACGGTTTCATCCTTTATCCCTGGCCTTGCGGGCCTGTTGGTCGTCGTCGGGTTAAGTATTATGCGCAAGTTTCATTAATACAAAAGACCCGTTTTCGGATTTGGATAACGCCTCGCAAAATTTTGGTGCCAGATGATATCCCGCTGCTACGGCGATCACAGCCTGTAAGGTTACATGTAACCTTTAACGTCATTTGTTTTTAAAACAACAAGATAGCTGGCTAACTCCGCGTTTACCCTGCTAATTTTAACGCTATGACGCACCCTGAGTGCGCGGTTCAATAAGAGAGAAAGACATGAAACGAGCCGTGAACGCCCTACAAAATTTCGGTAAATCGCTGTACGGACCGGTACTCATCCTGCCTATTGTCGGTCTGTTCATCGCCTTTGGTAACGTACTGGGTAACGGTGCTCTTGCCGGGTATCTGCCGTTCCTGGGCCATCCGCTGATCCAGAGCATCGGCCAACTGATATCAAAATCTGCCGTCTCGGTGCTGGTGAACCTGGCGCTGGTGTTTGCCGTGGGGATCCCCATTGGTCTGGCGTCGCGAGATAAAGGTTACGCGGCGCTGATTGGCCTGGTGACCTTTGTGGTGTTTATCAATGCCATGAACGTGACCCTGAATTTACAGGGCGCGCTGGCCCCTGCGGATCAGATGAAAGCCGCCGGACAAAGCATGGTGCTGGGCGTACAGGTATTGGAGATGGGCGTATTTGCCGGGATCCTCACCGGGGCGCTGTCGGGCTACCTCTATAACAAATATTCCGGGGTGCAGTTTAACGGCGCGATGGCCATCTACTCGGGGCACTGCTTCGTCGCCATTATTATGCTGCCGGTCTCTATGCTGCTGGGCGTGGTGATGAGCGAGCTGTGGCCGTTTGCCCAGAACGGGATCAGCGCCATGGCCTTAGCCATTAAAGGTTCCGGGGCGTTTGGCGTGGCGATTTACGGCTTCCTTGAGCGCATCCTGGTGCCGACCGGCCTGCACCATCTGGTCTATACCCCGTTCCTTTACACCGAACTGGGCGGTACCCAGGAGGTCTGCGGCGCAACCTATCAGGGCGCACGTAATATCTACTTTGCCGAGATGGCTTGCCCGGAGGTGAAGCAGCTCAGCAGCACCGTGGTGTGGGATGCCCGCGGTATCAGCAAAATGTTTGGCCTGCCTGCCGCCGCGCTGGCGATGTACATGACGGCGAAACCGGAGCGTAAAGCCGCGGCGAAAGCGATTCTGATCCCGGCGGCGCTCACCTCTCTGCTGGTCGGCGTGACCGAACCCATTGAATTTTCTTTCCTGTTCGTCGCCCCGCTGCTGTTTGTGGTGCACGCGGTGCTGACCGGGATCGGCATGATGCTCTTTTATCTGCTGGGCGTTCACGCCATCGGGGCCAACGGCATTATCGATTTCATTCTTTATAACCTGCCGCTGGGCACTGAAAAATCCAACTGGCCGATGTACATCCTGGTCGGGCTGATCATGTTCGTTCTCTACTTCGTGGTCTTCCGCTTCCTGATCCTGCATTTCCGCATGAAGACCCCCGGGCGCGAAGAAGAGGATCAGGAGACCCGTCTGTACAGCAAGCAGGAGTACCAGGCGAAAGGCAGTAATGATGGACTGGGCGAGGCGATTATCGTTGGCCTCGGCGGTCGCGAAAATATTGAAGTGGTGGACAACTGCTACACCCGCCTGCGCGTCACGGTGAAAGATGTCGCCATCATAGACGAGCCGCGGCTCAAGGCGACGGGCGCGAAAGGCATTATCAAGCAAGGTAATAACGTTCAGGTGGTCTACGGGCTGCATGTCAAAAAAATGCGAGAAGCGGTCGAGACGGTTCTCTGAAGGAGATAAACATGATTACACCCCCATTTATTCTCTCTATCGCCGGTGGTGGCAGCACCTATACGCCAGGGATTGTGAAAAGCCTGATGGTGCAGCTGGACAAATTCCCGCTGGCCGAAATTCGCCTCTACGACATTGATGACGCGCGGCAAAACACCATCGCGCCTGTGGTGGAGAAGGTGATTCGCGATCACAGCCAGAGCATTAAATTTATCGTCACCAGCGACCCGGAAGTGGCCTTCAGCGGTGCCCATTTCGTCTTCGCCCAGATGCGTGTCGGCCAGTACAAAATGCGCGAGCAGGATGAGAAAATCCCCCTGCGTCACGGCGTTGTCGGCCAGGAGACCTGCGGCCCGGGCGGGCTGGCGTACGGTTTGCGCACCATCCTGCCAATGGTTGAGCTGATCGACATGGTTGATCGTTATGCTCACGAAAAAGCGTGGATCGTTAACTACTCTAACCCGGCGGCCATCGTCGCCGAGGGTGTGCGCCGCCTGCGACCAGAGGCCCGGGTGCTGAATATTTGCGATATGCCGGTCGCAGCCATGCGTAACATAGGGGCTATTCTGGGTGTGGATCGCCACAAGCTCGAGGTGGATTACTTTGGCCTGAACCACTTCGGCTGGTTTACCCGGATACTGGTGGATGGCGAGGATAATTTGCCGGAGGTGCGCCGCCATGTCGCCAAATTTGGCCTGCTGACCGAAGATGCAGCCAAAACCGACCCGCAGCACTCGGATCCGTCGTGGGTGAAAACCTGGCGCAACATTAAGCCGATCATGGATAACTTCCCCGAGTATCTGCCGAACCCGTATCTGCAGTACTACCTGATGCCGAATCAGATTGTAGAGCACCAGAACCCGGACTATACCCGCGCCAACGAAGTGATGAACGGTCGTGAGAAAAAACTGTTTGCCGCCGCCGAGGAGTATAAACAGACCGGGATCCTGCCGGATGCGTTCCATGTGGGCGTTCATGGCGAGTTTATTGTGGATGTGGCCCGCTCACTGGCGTTTAACCTGCGTCAGCGCCATCTGGTGATGGTGGAAAACCGGGGGGCGATCGTCAACCTGCCGTATGACGCGATGGTCGAGGTGCCCGCGTATATCACCAGCGAGGGACCAGAGCCGATCCGCATTGGCCGGGTGCCGCTGTTCCACCAGACCCTGCTGCAACAGCAGCTGGCCTCGGAGCAGTTACTGGTCGAAGCCACCATCGAAGGCAGTTACGAAAAAGCGTTGCAGGCGTTTACCCTCAACCGCACCGTGCCGACGATGGAGCATGCCAAAGCGATTCTGGATGAGATGATTGAAGCCAACCAGGCCTACTGGCCGGCGCTGCAAAAAGCGTGGCAGGATGGGGAAGCAGTGAAAAAATAAGGGTTTGCTCGCGAGTTGAACGTGGTTCGCTTGTCGGTGTCAGAAAAAACACCGACAATCCATCAATGGATTCATTAATGGAGGCAACCATGTCCACCTCGTATTTTGTCGCAGCCGACTGGCTGATTGAGCACAGTGATGACCCTGAAGTCCAGATCCTCGACGCGCGCATGGCGCCGCCGGGCCAGGAGCATCGTGACGTTCCCGCGGAATACCGCGCCGGGCATCTGCCAGGGGCGGTATTTTTTGATATTGAAGCCCTCTCCGATCACACCTCTCCCCTGCCGCATATGATGCCGCGCCCGGAAGCCTTTGCCGTAGCCATGCGCGAGCTGGGCGTCAGCCATGATAAGCATCTGGTTATTTATGATGAAGGGAATCTCTTCTCTGCCCCACGCGCCTGGTGGATGCTGAAAACCTTTGGCGTCGAAAAGGTGTCGATCCTGGCGGGCGGTCTTGCTGGCTGGCAGCGGGCTGAGTTGCCGCTTCAGCAGGGCGACGTCGCCCTGCCAGACGGCGATTTTGAAGCCAGCTTCGACGCAGGGGCGATCAAGCGTGTTACCGACGTGCTGCTGGCAAGCCACGAGCAGACCGCAAAGATTGTCGATGCCCGCCCTGCCCCGCGCTTCAACGCCGAGGCCGACGAACCGCGGCCAGGCCTCAAGCGCGGCCATATCCCCGGCGCGCTTAATGTGCCCTGGGGCGATCTGGTGTTTGAAGGTGAGCTGAAAACCACCGACGAGCTGCGTGAGATTTTCTCGCGTCAGGGTGTGGATCTGCATCAGCCGATCGTCGCCAGCTGTGGCTCCGGCGTCACCGCCTGCGTGGTTATTCTGGCGCTGGCGACCCTCGGCAAAACCGACGTCACGCTGTATGACGGTGCGTGGAGTGAATGGGGTGCGCGGGACGATCTGCCGGTTGAACCGTCACAGTAATGGATAACCGTCTGGCGACATTGTTAACGCGCGGGGAGTCTCTGACCCGCGCAGAGTATCGCGTGCTGGCCCACCTCACCGAGCATCCGCTGCTGGTGGGCCACATCCGGGTGCGGGAGCTGGCGCAGGCTACGTTCGTCTCCACCGCCACCATCATGCGCCTGTGCCGCAAGCTGGGGTTCAGCGGTTTCAGCGAGTTCACCTGGCACTGCAAGCAGCTGTTGAGCGATACGCCGCACATTGCGGCTGAAGCCAGCCAGACGGCAGAATTACCAGTGCTGTTTAATCAGTTCATCGCCAACTACCAGCAGACCTTCCAGTGGGCGACGCCGGAAAAACGTCGCCGCTTTGCTGAACTGCTGCGGGAAAAAGAGAGCTTCTTTCTTTATGGCGCGGGCTTTTCCTATCTTTTTGCCGAGTACCTGACCAAAAAACTGCAGGTACTGGGCAAGACGGCGTTTATCTCTGGCCCGGGCGACAGCCGCAACATTTTCCTCAGTAATGCCTCGCGCTATCAGGTCTTCATCGCGGTCTCGCGCAGTGGGGAAACAGAGCAGGTGCTGGATAAGGCGCGTATCGCGCAGAACGTGGGCATGACGGTAGTGGCCTTTACCCGCGCCTCAGCGAACACCCTGGCGGGGATGGCGGATCTGCATTTTGCCTTGTACGACGAAGCGGTGCATTTCGCCGCCGAAGCCGCAGGGGTGACGTCGTTTGAGTCGAACCTGGTGCTGCTGATGGATTTACTGCTGCTGGAAGCAACGGGGTGAGTGCTCACCCCGGAAGGATTCAGATAATACGGTTGTTTTTGAAATCACGCAGGAAGCCACCCCAGCGGCGTTCGTAGAACGGCGTGATGTGTTCGGTGATAAAGTGGCTAATGCCCTTCTCCCCTTTGACTACCCGGCAGATATCGATCGGCTCGTCGCCCGGCAGGGTGTCAGTCGCGACGCTGCCCGCGGCCTGAATGATATCGTCGATCTCACCATCCGCCTCGATGCCAATCAGCAACACTGGCTGTTCGTCAGCCTGCTCTTTGATGGAGCAGAGAAACGCGCGTTTGACGGGTTTGATGGTTTGGAAAAGGGTGGTCAGGGAGTCGATCATCTGCGCCGGTGGCTCGGCCACTTCCGACAGCAGCAGCGACTCACCGCCTTCCAGCACCTCCTGGGTACTGAGCGGGTTGCCCTCCTCGCCAATCAGATGACTGATTTCGCGCGGGGTGAACTCTTTTCCGGTCGGCAGTTTGGCGTTCAGGAACAGGGTTTCGCCCAGCGTCATCTCAAACAGCGTGCGTACCGGCATCACCACGAACGCCTGCTCATCTTCCACTGCTTCCTGCAAGGCCGCCAGCGAGGAGAAGAACGGGATCACCGAAGTGCCGTCATCTTTTTCCCAGTGCAGCAGATCCAGCGCGCTGTCCTCAACAACCTGCTCACCTTCCGCGGCGGTGCCGGGCACCCAGACGGTGGACTCCAGCAGCGTGCGGAAAAAGGCCGGACGATGGGCTGGCTCGGTGGCCGCTTTCTCCAGCAGGGTTTCTAATTCGTTTTTGGTTTCTGACATAAAAGTTCCAGATGGTGCATTTGCCCCTCACCCAAACCCTCTTCCAGAGGCAAGAGGGAATATGAACACCCTCTCCCCTACAGGGAGAGGGCTGGGTTGAGGGGGAAAAAGTTACTCAGCCGTCAGCAGGTTCGCAATGGTACGCACGCCCAGACCGGTAGCGCCGGCAGACCACTGCTCGACCGCTGCTTTACGGTAGGTCGCGGAGCAGTCGATGTGCAGCCAGCCTTCGCGATAGTTTTCAACGAAGTGCGACAGGAAACCGGCGGCGGTGCTGGCGCCTGCCGGGTAAGCCGCGCTGGCGGTGTTATTCAGTTCGGCAAAGTTTGACGGCAACTGGTTGCGGTGGAACTCAGCCAGCGGCAGACGCCAGAACGGCTCGTTCTCGGCGGCGGCACTCGCCAGCAGGCGGTTCGCCAGCTTGTCGTCGAAGCTGAACAGCGCGTGATAATCGTTGCCCAGCGCGGTTTTCGCGGCCCCGGTCAGGGTCGCCATATCGATGATCAGCTCTGGTTTCTGCGCACAGGCGTCAATCAGGCCATCGGCCAGCACCAGACGGCCTTCGGCGTCGGTGTTCATCACTTCGACGTTTTTGCCGTTGCGGTAGCGGATGATGTCGCCCAGCTTAAAGGCGTTACCGCTCACCATGTTGTCGGCGCAGCACAGATACAGCTTCACGCGCTTGTTCAAACCACGGGTGATGGCAAAGGCCAGTGCGCCGGTAATGGTGGCCGCGCCGCCCATATCGGACTTCATTGAGTCCATGAACGCGCTCTGCTTCAGGCTGTAACCGCCGGTATCGAAGGTGATGCCTTTCCCGACCAGGCAGGCGAAGACAGGGGCCGCTTTATCGCCGGTTGGGTTGTAATCCAGAGCCAGCAGAACCGGTGGGCGCTCAGAGCCGCGACCGACGGTGTGAATGCCCATGTAGTTCTGCTCGCGCAGATCTTCACCTTTGGTGATGCGGTAAGAGACGTTATCGCCTGCCACGTTGTTCAGCAGATCCACCGCACGCTGCGCCAGCTGCTCAGGGCCTAACTCTTCGGCCGGGGCGTTGATGGTGTCGCGCACCCAGTCAATAATGGTGAGACGGCTGGTCAGCTCTTTTTGCGCTGCCGCGTCAAGGTTAGCCCACTCAATTTTGCGGGTACCTTTTGGGCCTTTGTAGCCCGACGAAAATGCCCAGCTGCGATCCACATCCCAGCCTTCGCCATCGAGGGTAACGTGCTTGATACCCAGACCGTCGATTTTACGGGCCGCGCGCTGAATCAGACCTAAATCGTCGCTGCCGTTAAGGTGCAGGGTAATGCCGTCATTATTGATGCTGTAAGTCGCTTTTTCACCCCAGCGCGCATCGGCTGGCTGAGTAGAGAGCGTAATCTTCATCGCTTCGGTCATTTTTATTTATCCTTATTAGCAAACGGGCCGCCTGAAGGCAGCCCATAGAGTCTTTTTCCACTAAATGATTCGCGTTGCGGGACAAAACGCTCTGGCGTTTTGAACAGCGCTTGCGCTGGCCCCGAAGGGGCGAGGCGCAGGCCGAGTAACGTGGCAAGCGAGTGAATCCCCAGGAGCAGAGATAACTCTGTGACTGGGGTGAACAAGCGCAGCCAACGCATCGGCAACGTGAAGCATGACGTGGAAATTATTCTGCTTCATCTAACCAGACTAACAGAATCGCCTCCAGAATTTTTTCATTGGATGCGTTGGGATCGTCGTCAAACTCTTCCAGATCGCAAATCCACTGATGCATATCGGTGAAGCGTACGGTCTTCGGATCGAGATCCGGGTTGGCGTCATACAGCGCCTCGCCGATTTCACGGCTGTCTGTCCACTTCAGTCCCATATTAATGCTCGCGTGCGTGGTTGAGAGTATAACGCGGAAGTTCGACCACCAGATCTTCATCGGTGACGCGCGCCTGACAGCTCAGACGGCTTTCCGGCTCCAGACCCCATGCTTTATCGAGCATGTCGTCTTCATCTTCTGTGCTCTCCGCCAGGGAGTCAAACCCCTCGCGAACGATGCAGTGGCAAGTCGTGCAGGCACAGGATTTTTCACAGGCGTGTTCCACTTCGATGCCGTGACGCAGGGCAACGTTAAGGATAGTTTCGCCAGTCTCAGCTTCCAGAACGGCGCCATCGGGACAAAGGTCCGCATGTGGCAAAAAAACAATCTTTGGCATATTAAACCTCGTCCACGGAGTGGCCTTTCAGCGCGGTACGGACTGACTGATCCATACGGCGAGCGGCGAACTCCTGGGTTTGTTTATCAACGTTTTTAATGGCTTGTTCTATAGCGTCAGCGTCATTGCCTTCTGCGACCGCGCCCAGTTGCGCGACGGCATCGTCAATGGCCTGACGTTCAGCGGCGCTTAGCAGCGCGGCATCAGCAGTGAGTGCGCTATTCAGGCTTTCCAGCACGCGTGCGGCTTCGACTTTCTGTTCGGCCAGCATACGCGCCTTCACATCCTGCTCGGCGTAGCTCATTGAGTCCTGAATCATGGTGGCGATTTCGCCATCGGTCAGACCGTAGGACGGCTTCACCTGAATGGAGGATTCGACACCGGTCGATTTTTCCATCGCCGTGACGCTCAGCAGGCCGTCGGCATCCACCTGGAAGGTCACGCGGATATGCGCCCCACCCGCAGGAAGCGCCGGAATGCCGCGCAGCGCAAAACGCGCCAGTGAACGACAGTCCTGGACCAGCTCGCGCTCGCCCTGCAACACGTGGATCGACATCGCCGTCTGGCCGTCTTTAAAGGTGGTGAACTCCTGTGCGCGCGCCACCGGAATGGTGGTGTTACGCGGGATCACTTTCTCCACCAGACCACCCATGGTTTCTAAACCAAGGGACAGCGGGATCACGTCCAGCAGCAGCATTTCGCTGTCCGGCTTGTTGCCGACCAGGATATCAGCCTGGATTGCGGCGCCTACGGCAACCACTTTGTCCGGGTCGATGGAGGTAAGCGGCGTGCGGCCAAAGAATTCGCCCACACGCTCGCGCACCAGCGGCACGCGGGTCGAACCGCCGACCATAACCACGTCCAGCACCTCTTCTGCCTCGACGCCCGCATCTTTCAGCGCGCGACGGCAGGCCAGCAGAGTGCGTTTCACCAGCGGGGCAATCAGATCGCTGAACTGGTCGCGGGTAATTTCACCCTGCCAGCCAGCAACATTTACGGTAACCGTCTGCGCATCGCTCAGCGCAATTTTGGCGTCGATCGCCGCATCCAGCAGTTCACGCTGTACGCGCGCATCGCTGCGATCGGTAATCCCCGCCTGCTCGCGAATGTAGTCCGCCAGCAGGTGGTCGAAGTCATCCCCACCCAGCGCGGAATCCCCGCCGGTGGCCAGCACTTCAAACACGCCGCGGCTCAGGCGCAGGATAGAGATATCAAAGGTGCCGCCGCCGAGATCGTAAACCGCAATCACCCCTTCCTGACCGGAGTCGAGGCCGTAGGCAATGGCAGCAGCGGTCGGCTCATTGAGCAGGCGCAGCACATGCAGGCCCGCCAGACGCGCCGCGTCTTTGGTGCCCTGACGCTGGGCGTCATCAAAATAGGCCGGAACGGTGATCACCACGCCATCCAGCTCACCTTCCAGCGTCGCGGTCGCGCGGGCGGCCAGCGCCTTGAGGATATCGGCGGAAACACGGATCGGGTTTAACAGACCGGCGGTAGTGGCGATCATCGGCAGGCCGTTTTCACTGGCCTGCAGCTGATACGGCAGATACGGGTAACGGCTCTGGATGTCAGCCAGCGAGCGGCCCATCATGCGTTTTACCGAACTGATGGTGTTGGCCGGATCTTGTGCCGCGTTGGCACGGGCGTCATAGCCCACGCTGTGGCCCTGGGGCTGATAGTGGACCACAGACGGCAGCAGGTGTTGGCCGTCCGCATCCGCCAGCGTCTCAGCCTGGCCGCTGCGTACGGTCGCTACCAGCGAGTTGGTGGTGCCTAAGTCGATGCCTACCGCCAGACGACGCTGGTGCGGCGCGGCACTTAAGCCCGGCTCACTAATTTGTAATAAGGCCATAATTGCTTCCGAAATTAAAAATCGAGCAGCTTTTCTTCGAGTTGTTCAGCACTGCTTCGCAGTTTATCGAGAAAACGCAGCTTGCGCACAGTGTCGGCCGCTACGTCCCACGTCTCGTTATTCAATTGGTCAACCATCTGCTGATGGCGGGTATCGAACATGCCTTTAACGCGCGTAATAAAGCGCTCAAGACGGGCTTCGTCTTTCGCCTGTTCGATCTCATCCAGCTCTTCGCGCAATTCCAGCTGTTCCATCAGGAAGGCGGTGTCGCGAACGGTGTGTTGCTCACTGGCGAGATCAAAACCGTGGCGCGAGAGCAGATATTCTGCCCGGCTCAGCGGATTGCGCAGGGTTTGCCACGCCTGATTGATGGTCGCAGAGTGCTGCACCGCCGCCAGTTGTTCCGCCTGCGTGCCGCTGGCGAATTTATCCGGATGATACTGACGTTGCAGATCCTGGAAACGGGCCGCCAGCGCCTGAGTATCAATTTCATACCCGGCTGGTAACCCAAAGAGGGTGAAGTAATCCATAACAATCTCAGGGTTAGCTGATTAAAGCAAACCCCACACACAGCCTGGCTGCGGTGGGGTTAGCAGGTGATACGCAATTAAACGTGGAAGCTTTCGCCGCAGCCGCACTCGTCTTTAACGTTCGGGTTAGTGAATTTAAACCCTTCGTTCAGGCCTTCTTTTACAAAGTCCAGCTGAGTGCCATTCAGGAACTGCAGGCTTTTACCATCGACCACTACCTTCACGCCTTTGTCTTCGAATACGGTATCGTCCACCGCAGGTTCGTCAACAAATTCCAGTACATACGCCATACCGGAACAGCCGGAGGTGCGTACACCCAGTCGCAGGCCGAAGCCTTTGCCACGGTTTGCCAGGAAGGAGCTTACTCGCGCGGCAGCGCTGTCGCTAAGGGTAATCGACATAACAACCTCAACTAATTATTTTGCGTCACGTTTGCTTTTGTAATCCGCAATTGCGGCTTTAATCGCATCTTCCGCCAGGATAGAGCAGTGAATTTTCACCGGCGGCAGTTCGAGTTCGTCAGCAATATCGGTATTTTTAATTGCCTGCGCTTCGTCCAGAGATTTACCCTTCACCCACTCGGTGACCAGGGAGCTGGAGGCGATTGCGGAACCGCAACCGTAGGTCTTAAAGCGCGCGTCTTCAATGATACCTTCATTGTTGACTTTAATCTGCAACTTCATCACGTCGCCACAGGCCGGTGCACCCACCATGCCGCTGCCCACGCTGTCGTCGCTGTTGTCGAAAGAACCCACGTTACGTGGATTCTCATAATGATCGATAACTTTTTCGCTGTATGCCATGTTGAATTCTCCTTACAAACCGATTAGTGATGTGACCATTCAATGCTGTTCAGATCCACGCCTTCTTTGAACATTTCCCACAGTGGAGAAAGGTCACGCAGACGGCCAATGGAGTTGCGAACCAGTTTGATGGTGTAGTCAATCTCTTCATCGGTAGTAAAACGACCTAAAGAGAAACGGATAGAGCTGTGTGCCAGTTCGTCGGTCATGCCCAGTGCGCGCAGCACGTAGGACGGCTCGAGGCTTGCGGAAGTACACGCAGAACCGGAAGAGACGGCCAGATCTTTCAGGGCCATGATCAGCGACTCGCCTTCAACATAGTTGAAGCTGACGTTCAGAATGTTCGGTGCGCCCTGCTCGAGATCGCCGTTCAGGTAGACCTCTTCCATATCTTTCACGCCTTCCCACAGACGGTTGCGCAGCGTACGCAGGCGCGCCATCTCGGTTTCCATCTCTTCTTTGGCGATACGGTAGGCTTCACCCATACCCACGATCTGGTGAACAGGCAGCGTACCGGAACGCATACCGCGCTCGTGACCGCCGCCGTGCATCTGGGATTCGATACGGATACGTGGCTTACGACGCACATACAGCGCGCCAATGCCTTTCGGGCCATAGATTTTGTGGCCGGAGAAGGACATCAGGTCTACTTTCAGCTGGCTCAGGTCGATAGGCAGTTTGCCCACGCTCTGGGTCGCATCAACGTGGTAGATGATACCGCGTGCACGGCACAGCTCGCCGATAGTGGCGATATCCTGCACCACGCCGATTTCGTTGTTAACGTGCATGATGGAGACCAGAATGGTGTCATCACGCATTGCCGCTTCAAGCTCTTTCAGGTTGATGATACCGTTGCGCTGAGGCGCCAGGTAAGTCACTTCAAACCCTTCACGCTCGAGCTGACGACAGGTGTCCAGCACGGCTTTGTGTTCGGTTTTGCTGGTGATGATGTGCTTGCCTTTTTTCTGATAGAAATTGGCTGCACCTTTGATCGCCAGGTTATCGGATTCGGTCGCACCGGAGGTGAAAACAATCTCACGCGGGTCAGCGCCAACCAGCTCGGCAATCTGATTACGGGCGATATCTACCGCCTCTTCAGCATGCCAGCCAAAACGGTGTGAACGGGAGGCCGGGTTACCAAAGTTTCCGTCCAGGGTCAGACACTGCATCATTTTCTCGGCAACACGCGGGTCCACCGGCGTGGTTGCGGAGTAATCGAGATAGATAGGTAATTTCATTGCTCTTTAAACTCCGTACATCGCTTCAATGCAAGGAATCAGGCAACCGGCTGGATGTACGACCGAGTACACGGGGCGCGATGCCCCGGCCTGATTCTGAAATCTTATTATTTTTGCCCTACATAGTTCATGTTGCAGCACGTGCGGCCAACGCAGTTGCTGCACGAAATATAACGGGCAAATTAGGCGCGTAATTTGACGTCGATTGCGTCCTGCGCGCGGGTATTACGATGGGACTCGTGCGAGTGCTGACGACCAGAGACGTCCAGCACTTCCTGGTTGTTAACCAGTTCACCAATGGTGATGTTATTCAGGAAGCCGGTCAGACGGTCGCTCAGATCGCGCCACAGCGCGTGAGTCAGGCATTTATCGCCGCCCTGACAGCCGCCTTTACCCTGGCAACGGGTCGCGTCAACGGATTCGTCAACCGCGCTAATGACTTCGCCAACGGCAATACTGCCCGCGTCTTTACCTAACAGATATCCGCCGCCAGGACCGCGAACGCTGGAAACCAGGCCGTTTTTACGCAGTCGGGAGAAAAGCTGTTCCAGATAAGAGAGGGAGATTCCCTGACGTTCAGAAATATCAGCCAATGGAACCGGGCCCGATTCGGAGTTGAGCGCAACGTCCAGCATCGCGGTCACGGCATAACGCCCTTTAGATGTCAGTCTCATGTCTTACTTAACCTCAAACTCGCCCCTGCCCGGGGATTTTTATTGTAAAGTGGGGGTATTGCATAGCAGGGCCAAGTCTGACATTCCCGACTAATTTGGTCAACTATTTACTTGACTGTTTTAGTCAGGTATTTAACCTTCTGTGCGCTCATCAGTTTTTGCCGGGTAACGCTTCGCTTACCCGGTCAAACGATCCGTTGGCCCGAACAAACGCAGCGCCGCCGGACATCAGCCTTACTCTTTATTCTTTTGCTCAATCGACGCCAGAATACCGCGCAGGATGTTCAGCTCCTGGCTTTCCGGGCGAGCACGGGTAAAGAGGCGGCGCAGTCGGTTCATCACCTGCCCTGGATGGCCAGCGCGAATAAAGCCGGTGGCGAGCAGGGTCTGCTCCAGATGACCATAGAAACGCTCCAGATCGTCCACCAGCGGGTACGGCGTCTCTTCCGGTGCGGCGTAGGTCTCGTTTTCCTGGGTGGCCAGCCACGCCATCCGCACTTCGTAGGCGATCACCTGCACGGCCATCGCCAGGTTCAGCGAGCTGTACTCCGGGTTAGCGGCAATGGCGACATGATAATGACACTTCTGCAGCTCATCGTTAGTCAGGCCCACGCGCTCACGGCCAAACACCAGCGCCACCGGCGCATGCTGACCTTCGGCAATGCTTTTCAGGCCGCATTCACGCGGATCGAGCATCGGCCACGGCAGGGTGCGCGAACGCGCGCTGGTGCCGACCACCAGGCTACAGCCAGCTAAAGCTTCATCGAGGGTATCGACAATTTGCGCATTGCCAATGACGTCACTGGCGCCCGCGGCGAGCGCGATGGCTTGTGAGTCAGGTTTGACCAGCGGGTTAACCAGCCAGAGATTGGTTAAGCCCATGGTTTTCATAGCACGGGCCACGGAGCCCATATTGCCGGTATGCGATGTTTCGACCAGCACGATTCGGATATTTTGCAGCATAGTTTTTCTGAGATATGAACAATATTTGGTGATGTTATCATAAACGAGAGACAGAATCCGATCCCGCTGCTATACTCTGCGCCGTTTTCGTATCCCCCGTTCTTTAACATCCAGTGAGAGTAACCGATGCAACATCCTATGTTGACCATCGCCGTGCGCGCAGCGCGCAAGGCGGGTAATGTAATTGCCAAACACTACGAAACTCCAGATTCCGTAGAAACCAGCCAGAAAGGCAGCAATGATTTTGTGACCAACGTCGATAAAGCCGCAGAAGCGATGATTATCGAAACCATTCGCAAATCTTACCCGCAGCACACCATCATCACCGAAGAAAGCGGTGAGCATGCAGGCGAAGATCAGGATGTTCAATGGGTTATTGATCCACTGGATGGCACCACCAACTTCGTTAAACGTCTGCCACACTTCTCTGTTTCTATCGCCGTACGCATCAAAGGCCGTACTGAAGTCGCAGTGGTTTACGATCCAATGCGTAACGAACTCTTCACCGCGACCCGTGGTCAGGGCGCACAGCTGAACGGCTACCGTCTGCGCGGCACCAACGCTCGCGATCTTGATGGCACCATCCTGGCGACCGGTTTCCCGTTCAAAGCCAAACAGCACGCACCTGCTTACATGAAAATTCTGGGCAAACTGTTTACCGAGTGCGCTGACTTCCGTCGCTCCGGTTCCGCTGCGCTGGACCTGGCCTACGTTGCCGCTGGCCGCGTTGATGGTTACTTTGAAATTGGCCTGAAGCCGTGGGACTTCGCTGCTGGCGAACTGATCGCCCGTGAAGCAGGCGCCCTGGTGTGTGATTTCACTGGCGGCCACAACTACATGCTGTCCGGCAACATCGTTGCAGGTAACCCACGCGTTGTGAAAGCGATGCTGGCGAACATGCGTGACGAACTGAGTGAAGCGCTGAAGCGTTAACTCCTGTTTGTCTTGCCCGGATGGCGCGCAGCGATCCGGGCCTACGCCCTCCCCTCTTAACGTGGAAGGGGGCAATGTGAGGGCATCAGCCCTCACCTCATTAAAACGGCCGCATCCCTCTGCCCACCGGCACCGCACTGATCCACATCATCACCGCCGCGACCAGTAACACCACCCCACCGGCTAAGGCCAGCGTAGTCCACCCGACCTGACGCCACAGCACCGGCGCTTTATTGCCGCTGAGTCTGACCGCCAGTTGACGAAAACCGTGTACCAGCAACGCCAGAGAAGAGATCGTCAGCCCCGTTCCCGCCGCCATCGCCAGCGCCGAGGCCACGCCCCAGATGAACACGCCAATCACTTTACTGAACAGCAGCACCATAATCGCCCCGGAGCAGGGCCGCATGCCCATCGACAGAACGATCATCGTCCGTGCACGCCAGTCGTTAGCGCGCTGGATCTGCGTCGGACCGGGCAGATGTTGATGACCGCAGCCGCAGTGTGCGTCATGGACATGATGCGGCGTAAACGCTTTGAAGGTGGGTTTACGCAGCAAGATGCGCAGCTTTTTTAACGCCCGCCAGCAGAGCATCAGCCCCAGCACGCCCACCAGGGCATAGCTCCCCTTCTCCAGCCAGAAGCTGCTCATATGCAGATCCCGCGCCGGGAGCTGCAGCAGCGTTAACACGCCCACGACCAACGCGATCGCCACGCCCCCCTGTAATAAAGAAGAGGCCAGGGTTATGCCAATACTCGATTTCAGTTTTGAAGGATGAGTGGCAAGCCAGGTGGTAATGACGATTTTCCCATGGCCCGGTCCCAGGGCGTGCAGCACGCCGTATAAAAAGCTGAAAATCAGCAGCGACCCGCCCGCCGCCGTCGGATTGTCGGCCACCGCTTTCAGCAAGCCGCTCATCTGCTGATTGACGTCCCGCTGCCAGAGAATGCTCTGCCGCATCACCTGCGGCCACGCCTGCCACAGCCAGATGGCCCCTGATACCGCCGCCACCAGAAACAGTGCCAGCGGCCAGAGATCCCACATGCGGCGCGCGCGAACTACTGACATTGCAACCTCACCGTCTGGGCAAACTGTTTACCGAGATCCATGTCTTCCGGCGGGGCATCGTCTTTATCCAGTGAACTGGCAAAGTTGAGCGTCTCATCGCTCGGCTCCGGGGTCTCCACGCTGACGGAACAGCTTTTTTGCACGGCCTCCGGCAGGGTCACATCGTCATCCTCGGCGTAGCTCATGTCGACGTAGTAGGAGGGGTCGAAGGTAGAGAAGGTGTATTTTTGCCCGGCCAGCGGCTGAGGCTCCGCCAGCGGCAAAATAAAGGTCAGCACCGCCTGATGCTCATGACGAGTCATACCGTACTGGGTGGGCCGGTTGAGGAATTTCACCTTCTCGCCGTTATGCCAGAACTCGGTAAAGTAGTGTTGGCCGAGCACGTTGGCCATCACCTCTGCCGCCAGCTTTTTCCAGATTTCATCCCCCGGCTTTGCGTTTCCGGCATCATAAAGCAGATCGGCGGAGGTAAGTTCATCCATCGCCCAGCGCATCTTCAGCCCGGTAAGCTGGTTGTCTTTCACCATTATTTGCGTTTTCAGGGTGATAAAGCTGTGAGGGTGCGCGGCGGCAGCAAAAGATAAAACCGCTAAAAAAAGCGTTGTTGCGCTGCGTTTAACTATTTGCATCTCATCCTCACGTCAAAAATTCTGTGATGTTCACCCGCATTCCTGAAGGAAATGCCCGGCATTGTGCGCTACGGGGTACATCCTTTAGCTATTCTTATCAAACACCCTAACTGGAACCCGACAGATGATGACAACTCTCGAAATGCCATCTGCACTTTCCAGTTCGCAGCGCCGCTGCCAGGTTCTGTTGATGCTCTATGTGCCAGGATTTCGCGCTACCCTGGAACGCATCGGTGAAATCAATGGTGTCGATGATGCCCTCTGCCGGCAGGATATCGACGAGATGCGCATGGAGATCCAGCGCTATCACCAGCTCGACATTGCGACACAGCATGATGGCTGCTACCTGCTTGAAGGTAGCCACCTGAACCAACGTTTATGCCTGCTGCACTGGTTGCGCCGGGCGTTACGCCTCTGCCCCCACTTCATCGCGCAGCAGTTTACCCCATCTCTGAAGATCGCGCTAAAACAGCTCGGCATCGCCCGCACTTTATATGACGATACCAATCTGCGGGCACTGATTAATTTTTGCTCGCGCCGTCTGCAGCGTCAGTTCGAATGCCGGGATACGCAGTTTTTGCAGCTCTATCTGCAGTACTGCCTGCTCCAGCACCATCTGGGCCTGAGCCCCGAGTTTTCAGTGGTTCAGCGCAACTGGACCCAGTCGCGCAATGAATACCTGATGGCGCAGGAGATTGTGCGTCACTGGCAGCGTCGCGTGGCGCAGGTCCCCCACGCTGATGAACAACCCTTTCTGGCGCTGCTGTTTATGATGCTCCGCACACCCGATCCCCTGCGCGATGCGCACCAGGAAGATGACCGTCTGCGCCGCACGATTGCCCGTATGGTTGCCCGCTTTCGTGGACAAACCGGGATGCAGTTCAGCGACGAACAAGGGCTGATCGATCAGCTTTATGTTCATATTGCGCAAGCCCTGGACCGCTCACTGTTTGGTATCGGCATTGACAACAGCCTGCCTGAGGAGATCCACCGTCTCTATCCCCGCCTGATGCGTACCACCCGGGAGGTGCTGTTCGAGCTGGAAGCGGAGTTTGGCCTGCAGTTCTCTGAGGAGGAGTCGAGCCTGGTGGCGGTGATCTTTGGCGCCTGGCTGATGCAGGAGAGCGATCTGCATGAAAAGCAGGTGGTGTTACTGACCGGGGAAGATAAAGCCTGCGAGGAGCTGATTGAACAGCAACTGCGGGAGTTGACCCTGCTGCCGCTGAACATTCGCTATGTGACGTTACAGTCCTTCCAGAAGGAGGGCGCCCCGCGCGAGGCCGCCCTGGTGGTTACACCCTATACCACCGCCCTGCCCCTGTTCTCGCCGCCGCTCATCCATGCCGTCGAGGCGTTGAATGCGCAGCAGCAGGAACATATTCGGGCCATGCTGGAATCTTAGTGCGCTGCCACTCGCGGACGCAGCAGTACCGCGGGCAGCGCCACCAGCGCCATCACCCAGAAGACCCCGTGTCCGAGATGCTGGTAAAGGAAGCCGGCAAAGACAGTCATGATCGCAATACTGCCGCCCATCGCCACGGCGGAGTAGACCGCCTGCAGACGGATCACATCGCTGCCTTTACGCGCCGAGATATAGCGCATCGCCGCCAGGTGGCATACCGTAAAGGTGCCGCAATGCAGGATCTGCGCGACAATCAGCCACGGCAACTCGGTGGTCCAGCCCATGATCCCCCAGCGGGCAACGCCGCAGATGGCAGAGAGCAGGAGCAGATCCCGGGCACCAAAGCGGCGGAACAGCCGGTTACTGAGGGCAAAGATGATCACTTCCGCCACCACGCCCAGCGACCAGAGATAACCCACGGCAGACGCTGAATACCCGGCGCCCTGCCAGTAGATGGCACTGAAGCCATAGTAGGCGGCATGCGCGCCCTGCAGCAGACAGACGCAGGCCAGGAAACGCCAGCTCTGGGCGACCAGCGAGCGCCATGCCGGCCAGCCTGCACTCTCCTGCTGACGGCTCTCGCCCTGCGGCATCACCGACGGGCGCAGCAGCATGCCGAGCAGCATCGACAGGATCCCGATACTCAACAGGGCCAGAATGGCCCGGTAGTCATACAGGCTGACGAGCTTACCCACCAGCGCCGAGCCAATCACAAAGGCAATCGACCCCCACAGCCGCACCCGGCCATAGTCCATGGTGATCTGCTTCTGCCAGGTATTGGCCAGCGCATCGGTCAGCGGCACCAGCGGCGAGAAGAAGAGGTTAAAGCCCACCATCACCACCACCAGCCAGGCAAACTGCTGGCTGACCCAGAAACCGGCCATAAACACCAGGGTGAGCAGCGCCAGCACGCGTACGGCTTTGATTAAAAGAGAGGGATCGCTGACGCGCGGCGCAATAAGCAGACTACCCAGAAAACGCGCCACCAGGCCCGAGCCAAGCAGAATGCCAATCATCTCCGGGGTGAGGCCAATTCCCTTGAGCCAGACGCTCCAGAAAGGCAGAAAAATACCGTAGCTAAAAAAGTAGGTGAAGTAGCTGAGCGCCAGCCAGCGTGTGGAATGCAAAACCATGAATCCCTCCCGTTTTGGAGGCGATAGTCTGGCGGTAAAAACAGGCTGGCGCAAGCGGGTATTAACAGCTGATTAACAGGTGCTGGCGATGCTCGCGACGAAAATCTCCACCGTGCTGTCGCTTTCATCCCTGCCACCGGCTGCTCGTGGATAAGGAAAAAGCGCGCCTGTAATCCGCCGCCCTGCGGGTTACTGCGGTAGCGACAGATCATCGGCACCGGTTATTTATTGGTGGAAGATACACCGGAGGCAGGCTAACGGGCACATGCCGCAGTCAGGCAAATTTAAATCACCCTAACGCCTGATTTATGAGGGAAAGCTGAATGGCGGGGCGGCATTTTGTGTATTAGCTTTAAGATAAATGCCCTGCATAGCGAGCCTGCCATGAACAGTTTACGGTATTTCGATTTTGGTCAGTCCCGGGCGCTGATTCTGTTGATCGCCCGTCTCGCCCTCATCCTGCTGTTTATTATATTCGGTGTGCCAAAGATGTTCGGTTTCGACGGCACGGTGCAATACATGGCGAAGCTGGGCGCCCCGATGCCGATGCTGGCGGCCATCGTGGCGGTGATCATGGAAGTGCCCGCCGCCATTCTGATCGTGCTCGGCTTTTTTACCCGCCCGCTGGCAGTGCTGTTTGTCTTTTATACCCTGGGTACGGCGGTGATTGGTCACCACTACTGGGATATGAGTGGCGATGCGGTAATGCCGAATATGATTAACTTCTTTAAGAACATCAGTATTGCTGGCGGTTTTCTGCTGCTGGCGGTTGCCGGGCCAGGCGCTATCTCTATCGACCGACGTTAGCCATAAAAAAAGGCCGCATACGCGGCCTTTATTCTGCGGGGCAGACTTATGCGTATACCGGGAAGCGCGCGCAGATATCCAGCACTTTGGCTTTCACGCGTTCGATAACGGCTTCGTCATTGATGTTGTCCAGCACGTCACACATCCAGCCAGCCAGCTCTTTCACTTCCGCTTCTTTAAAGCCGCGGCGAGTAACAGCCGGAGAACCGATACGGATACCGGAGGTCACGAACGGACTCTTCGGATCGTTTGGTACGCTGTTTTTGTTGACGGTGATGTTGGCGCGGCCCAGGGCAGCGTCAGCTTCTTTACCGGTCAGGTTTTTATCAACCAGATCCAGCAGGAACAGGTGGTTTTCAGTCCCGCCGGAGACCACTTTGTAGCCACGGTTCAGGAACACTTCCACCATCGCTTTGGCGTTCTTAGCAACCTGCTGCTGGTAAACTTTGAACTCAGGCTCCATCGCTTCTTTCAGCGCCACAGCTTTCGCGGCGATGACGTGCATCAGTGGGCCGCCCTGCGCGCTTGGGAAGACTGCGGAGTTCAGTTTTTTATACAGCTCTTCGTCACCGCCCTTCGCCAGGATCAGGCCACCGCGTGGACCCGCCAGGGTTTTGTGGGTGGTAGTGGTAACGACGTGCGCGTGTGGAACCGGGTTCGGGTAAACACCTGCGGCAATCAGACCGGCAACGTGCGCCATGTCCACGAACAGGTAAGCACCGATGCTGTCGGCGATTTCACGCATTTTTGCCCAGTCAACCACACCGGAGTAAGCAGAGAAGCCACCGATGATCATCTTCGGCTTGTGCTCTTTAGCCTGCTTCGCCATGTCTTCGTAGTCGATTTTACCGGACTCATCGATACCGTAAGGGATGATGTTGTACAGCTTGCCGGAGAAGTTAACCGGGGAGCCGTGAGTCAGGTGGCCGCCCTGCGCCAGGTTCATACCCAGCACGGTATCGCCCGGCTGCAGCAGCGCGGTGTAAACAGCGAAGTTAGCCTGAGAGCCAGAGTGCGGTTGGACGTTCGCGTAGTCTGCGCCAAACAGCTCTTTAGCACGGTCAATCGCCAGCTGTTCAACGATATCAACGTACTCGCAACCGCCGTAGTAGCGCTTGCCCGGGTAACCTTCAGCGTATTTGTTGGTCAGCTGAGAACCCTGCGCCTGCATAACGCGCGGGCTGGTATAGTTTTCGGAGGCGATCAGTTCGATGTGCTCTTCCTGACGTACTTTTTCCTGCTCCATAGCCTGCCACAGTTCGGCATCATAATCGGCAATGTTCATTTCACGCTTTAACATCCGCATCTCCTGACTCAGCTAACAAGTAAATTTTTGCCTGAAAAAAGGCGGTCCAGTTGGACGACGGGCAACAGTATAACTGATTAGCAGAGTGATAACAGGTCTTGACAAACGATTTTACGCAAACGTTTACCTACCCGCCACGCAAGGGTTTGAGGAATAACGCTCTCCCCTTGTAAAGCGGATTTCTTTTCAGGTTTGTGATGCAGCTAATTCATGTTGCAAAGAACCATTTACAACGCAGGGTTATTTTCTATAAGATGCATATAAAATACATCATTAGAGTAACATTTGAAGGAAGCTGCTATGTTAGACGCCCAAACCATCGCTACCGTTAAAGCCACTATTCCCCTGCTGGTCGAAACCGGACCTAAACTCACCGCCCATTTCTACGATCGCATGTTCGCGCACAACCCGGAGCTTAAAGAGATTTTCAACATGAGCAACCAGCGTAACGGCGATCAGCGTGAAGCGTTGTTCAACGCCATCGCCGCCTACGCCAGCAACATTGAGAATCTGCCGGCGCTGCTGCCAGCGGTGGAAAAAATTGCCCAGAAACACACCAGCTTCCAGATCAAACCGGAGCAGTACAACATCGTTGGCAGTCACCTGCTGGCTACCCTGGATGAGATGTTCAGCCCGGGTCAGGAAGTGCTGGATGCGTGGGGCAAAGCCTACGGCGTGCTGGCTAACGTCTTTATCAACCGGGAAGCAGAGATTTACAGTGAGCACGCCAGTAAGAATGGCGGCTGGGAAGGCACCCGCGCCTTCCGTATCGTAGAAAAAACCCCGCGCAGCGCGCTTATCACCAGCTTTGAATTCGAGCCAGTCGACGGCAAGCCGGTTGCCGACTACCAGCCGGGCCAGTATCTGGGCGTGTGGCTGAAGCCGGAAGGCTTCCCGCATCAGGAGATCCGTCAGTACTCCCTGACCCGCAAGCCAAACGGCAAAGGCTATCGTATTGCGGTGAAACGCGAAGAAGGCGGTCAGGTTTCTACCTGGCTGCATGACAAAGCCAACGTCGGTGATGTGGTGCATCTGGCAGCGCCAGCAGGCGATTTCTTTATGGCGGTGGAATCTACTACGCCGGTGACGCTGATCTCTGCCGGGGTCGGTCAGACCCCAATGCTGGCGATGCTGGATACGCTGGCGAAATCGCAGCATAACGCGCAGGTAAACTGGTTCCATGCGGCTGAAAATGGCGATGTGCATGCGTTTGACGATGAGGTTAAAACCATTGCCGCCGATCTGGCGAACTTTAATGCGCACACCTGGTATCGTCAGCCGAGCGACAACGATCGTGCCCTGGCGCTGTTTGGCAGCGAAGGCCTGATGAATTTAGGCCACTATAAAGCGCTGTTCAGCGCCCCGGATATGCAGTTCTATGTCTGTGGTCCGGTGGTGTTTATGCAGTTTGCCGCCCAGCAACTCCTTGAGCTGGGCGTGAACAAAGACAACATTCACTACGAATGTTTCGGCCCGCATAAAGTGCTGTAATGCAAAAGCCCCTCAGAAGAGGGGCTTTTTTTGGCCTGGCGGCGCTGCGCTTGTGCAGGCCGACGGGTTGTACAGGCCGGGTACGCGCTGCGCCACCCGGTGAAGTTTTAGATCGCTGCGTCGTCTTCTTCGCCGGTACGGATACGGATCACGCGCGCCACGTCAAAGACGAAGATCTTGCCGTCACCAATTTTGCCGGTCTGCGCCGTGCGGATGATGGTATCCACACAGGTTTCAACGATGTCGTCAGACACCACGATTTCAATTTTTACCTTCGGCAGGAAATCGACCATGTATTCCGCGCCACGGTACAGTTCAGTGTGGCCCTTCTGACGACCAAAGCCTTTCACCTCTGTCACCGTCATGCCGGTGATGCCTACTTCTGCCAGCGCTTCACGTACATCATCCAGTTTGAAAGGTTTAATAATCGCATCAATCTTTTTCATGGTGGTCCTTAAACTTATGCCTGTCAGCTGCCTCGTAATCGGTTGCTCACAGTATCATATTCAGGCGGAATTTAGGGTATCACTCTTTAAAATCGTTTGCTTCCAGCTCGTGGCGCGACAGCAGCTTATAGAACTCGGTGCGGTTGCGCCCGGCCATGCGTGCAGCATGGGTCACGTTGCCTTTGGTGATCTGCAGCAACTTACGCAGATAGTTAAGTTCAAACTGGTTGCGGGCCTCGACGAAGGTCGGCAGGGCGGTGTTTTCCCCCTCCAGCGCCTGCTCTACCAACGCATCGCTGATGACCGGCGAGGAGGTGAGCGCCACGCACTGCTCAATCACGTTCACCAGCTGGCGCACGTTGCCGGGCCAACTGGCGGTCATCAGCCGCTTCATCGCGTCGGTGGAGAACGCCCGCACAAAAGGCTTATGCCGCTCGGCAGACTGGCGCAACAGCTGGGTAGCCAGCAGCGGAATATCTTCCGCCCGCTCAGCCAGCGCCGGGATCTTCAGGTTGACCACATTGAGACGATAGAAGAGGTCCTTGCGGAACTCGTTGCGCGCCATTGCCTTAGGCAGATCCCGGTGGGTAGCCGAGATAATGCGCACATTGATGTCGATATCGCGGTTACTGCCGAGCGGCCTGACCTTGCGCTCCTGCAAAACGCGCAGCAGTTTGACCTGCAGAGGCGCAGGCATATCGCCAATTTCATCGAGGAACAACGTACCGCCTTCCGCGGCCTGGAACAGCCCTTCCCGGCTGCTGACCGCGCCGGTAAAAGCACCGCGCGCATGACCAAACAGCTCTGACTCCAACAGTTGCTCGGGCAGTGCCCCGCAGTTGATGGCAATAAAGGCATTTTTGCCGCGCGGACTGGCGTTGTGAATGGCCTGGGCGAGGATCTCTTTCCCGGTGCCGCTCTGGCCGTTAATCAGTACGCTGACATCGGATTGCGCCACCATCCGCGCCTGCTCCAGCAGCCGCAGCATGATTGGACTGCGGGTAACAATCGACTCCCGCCACGTCTCATCGCCGGACGGCGCGGCATGCTCCAGCGCATCATCGATCGCTTTGTAGAGCGCATCTTTGTCCACCGGCTTGGTAAGGAAGCTAAAGACCCCCTGCTGGGTGGCCGCAACTGCATCCGGGATCGAGCCGTGGGCGGTGAGGATAATCACCGGCATGCCGGGCTGCAGCTTCTGGATCTCGGTAAACAGCTGCATGCCGTCCATTTCATCCATCCGCAGATCGCTGATGACCAGATCGATCTTCTCGCGCCCCAGCACCTTCAGCCCTTCCTGACCGCTTTCGGCGGTCACCACACTGTAACCTTCGCTCACCAGACGCATGCCCAGCAGCTTCAGCAAGCCAGGGTCGTCATCCACCAGCAAAAGATGCGCAGGTTTTCGGCTTGTCATGGCTTTCCGTCCTCTTGTTTCGGGGTCTCCGCCGCGTCGCTATCAACGGGGGATGTCGCACTCTTCGGCGCATCTGGCAGATAGTTACTGACCGGCTTACGGGTGGAGAGCTGCCGTTCAATATCGGTCAGGTTTTCCAGCTTCCGGGTGGTGGTATCCAGCTGCGTGCGTAAATATTGCTGCTGCTGGCGCAGGGTATCCAGTTCGCCGTCGGTCGTCTGCTGTAGTTTGCCGTAGCGGGAACGCTCCTCTGCCAGCTGCAGCTGCAATACCTGCCCATGTCGCCACAGTTGATACAGCGGGCGCACCTGGGCGGGGATCTGCGGGCTTAGTGCATCCAGCCGGGTGGTCAACGTTCGCCGCTCCACCGGGTTAATTTTGGCATTCGCCAGCAGGATGCCGCGTTTAAAGCTCTCCTGCCAGGTGTCATCGGTCCATCCGCGCGCCTCTGCACGCGCGGCGACGGGTGAGAGGCGATCCGCGCAGTCCATGCCGCGCAGCCAGTAGAGCGGGTTACTGTCGGTCTCTTTACCGTGCAGCTGCCAGATATTATTGCAGTCGGTAGAAAGGAAATCTGCCAGCTGATGTTCAGGCAATTTTTCATCCTGCTTGTCGCTGATAGCGGGGACCGGCGCATGGGTGACGCATCCGGCCAACAGCAGGCAGGGAAGGCTCAGGCGGATAAAGTGGGCGGAAAATACCGCGCTAATGGCGCGGGAAAAGACGTGTGACATACTCACCAGACTTAGATTCATTTCAGTGATTTTTCCGACTCAAGCGGCAGTTCGATGCGAAAACAGACATCGGTACGGTCGTCAGTGACAAGATTAAGCTCTCCCTGCATACGACGAATACAGTCGCGGGCGATGCTCAACCCCAGACCGCTTCCCTTAACCGCCCCTTTGCGCTGATGGCTACCCTGGTAAAAGGGTTCGAAAATCATCGCTTTTTCATCGTCGGGGATCGGGTTTCCGGTGTTGGCCACATCGATACAGACTCGCGAGCCGCGCGTAAAACTGCGAATATAAATGGTACCGGATTCAATGCCATAGTGCACCGCGTTGGAATAAAGATTATCCAGCACGCTCATCAGTAGCATGGGTTCGGCTAAACAGGCGGGCGTCGAAAGTGCCAGCTCAGTATGCATCATTTTAGCGCGTGCAGGCAGGCTGTGAGCGGAGAGCACCATATCTACCAGCGGTGCCAACTCTACCCGTTCCAGCTCGGGCATGCCGTCGGCCAGTTTTCGGTTGTAGTCGAGCAACTGCTCAATCAGCTTTTGCAGATTACGGCTGCTGGCATCGAGGATCTCTACAATCTCTCCCTGCTCCGGTGTCAGCGGTCCGGCCACCTCGTCAGCCAGCAGCTCGGTGCCCTCACGCATACTGGCGAGAGGGGTTTTCAGTTCGTGGGAGATATGGCGTAAAAACTGGTGGCGCTGGGATTCGAGCCACGCCAGCCGCTCTGAGAGCCAGATGATGCGTTGCCCAACCGAGCGTAACTCGCGCGGGCCGGTAAAGACCACGGTATTGCCCAGCGAGCGCCCCTCCCCCAGTCGGTTAATCATCCGCTCGATGCCTTTGACCGGGCCGATGATCATACGGGTAAAGAGCAGGACCAGCCCCAGGCTGACCAGAAACAGCACCAGTGCCTGCCAGCCAAAGAACTGGCCTCGCTCGGCAATTTCCTGCTGAAGCTGTTGCCCGCGGGAGAAGATCACCGCCCGGGTCGCCTGCACCATCTCGGCATTCGCATTGGCGAAAGCCTCCAGCTTTAACGCAGCCAGCGCATCGGGGCCACTATTGAGACACTGGAGCTGCGACAGCGCATTGATATCCTGGCGTAATGCCTGGTAAAGCTTATCGTCCGGTAACACGCCGGCATGGGCGTCGAGCATTTCGCTGTAGCGCTTACGCTGATTCTGGTACACCCGCGCCAGGGTTTGATCGTCAAGCACGCAATACTGCCGGTAGCTGCGTTCCATCTCCAGCGCGGCATTGGTCATCGCCTCGCTGCGGCGGGCATCAATCAGGGTGGTCCGGTTGGTAAGCGCCGCCTGGGCGCTGAGGGCATTCAGGCTTTGCCATGCCTGCCATGCAAGCACCAGCAGAGGCAGCAGGATCAGCAGAAATGCCATCATAACTAACTGTCGCAAGGAGCGAGGGAAAACAGGCCAGCGTTTCAACGCATTACTCTCTGTTGCGAGGGGGTAAGAGGATGCTAGCTGGACAACCCTTCAGATACAACAAAGCCGGGTTAAAAACCCGGCTTTGTTGTGGAATGAGGCGGTGCCTAACTCGACGTTTCGCCCTGGGTCTGATAAAGCAACGCTATGATCAGTAGTTGGACGGCAGGCACCTTTTTGTGCGTCATTCGAAGTTTATGTAGCACGTCCCGAAGGGGCTGACATAAGAAGGTGAATGAGCCACTGGTTATTATTATGCAACAGATGTGCCATATTGCAAATAAAAATATTAAATCGTTAATTTATATAAGATTTTATAAACTTATACGGTAATTGCGGGCGGAATGATTTTCAGGCTATCTGTCGCTTATCAGCAACACCCTGGCAGAGTTATTAGTCGTTCTATTAAAATCAATAGGTTAAATGTCGCCAATCGGCGACACCGAAAAACAGGGGTTGTCGCATATTTGCGACACCGGGAAATGACCAGCAGAACACGACGCGATGCCTTCGCCCTGCCCTCTTTCTTTTAAAGAGAAGACAAATAAAAACGGCAACCGAAGTTGCCGTTCTGAACTTAACCCAACTGCTTACGCGCGTTGCGGAAGATACGCATCCACGGGCTATCCTCGCCCCAGTTCTCCGGGTGCCAGGAGTTGCTGACGGTGCGGAACACGCGCTCAGGGTGCGGCATCATTACCGTGACGCGACCACTCTCACTGGTAACGGCGGTGATCCCGTTGGCAGAGCCGTTCGGGTTCGCCGGGTAGGTCTGCGTGACTTTACCGAAGTTATCGACAAAGCGCAGCGCCACCAGGCCTTTACTCTCCAGCTCCGCCAGATGCGCGGCGTTACGCACTTCAACTTGCCCTTCACCGTGAGATACCGCGATTGGCATCTGGGATCCCACCATCCCCTGCAGCAGCAGAGACGGGCTTTGGGTCACTTCCACCAGGCTGAAACGCGCTTCGAAGCGGTCGGACTGGTTACGCACAAAGCGCGGCCAGGCTTCACTACCCGGGATCAGCTCACGCAGGTTCGACATCATCTGGCAGCCGTTACAGACGCCCAGCGCCAGGGTCTGCGGACGGTGGAAGAAGGTTTCGAACTCGTCGCGAACGCGGTCGTTGAAGAGAATGGATTTCGCCCAGCCTTCGCCCGCGCCCAGGACGTCACCGTATGAGAAGCCGCCGCACGCCACCAGCGCCTGGAAATCGGCCAGACCGGTACGCCCTGCCAGCAGGTCACTCATGTGTACGTCGATGGCATCAAAGCCCGCACGGTGGAAGGCTGCCGCCATCTCAACGTGGGAGTTAACGCCCTGCTCGCGCAGAACGGCGACTTTCGGACGCGCCCCCCTGGCAATATACGGCGCAGCGATGTCTTCGTTGATGTCGAACGAGAGCTTCACGTTCAGGCCCGGATCATTGTCGTTGGCTTTCGCCTCGTGCTCCTGATCGGCGCATGCCGGGTTGTCACGCAGACGCTGCATCTGCCAGGTGGTCTCTGCCCACCACATGCGCAGCGTGGAGCGGCTTTCGGCAAAGACGGCCTGACCGTTGGCTTCGATGACAAAGCGATCCCCGGTCACCGCTTTACCCAGATAGTGTACGCAGTCGCCCAGACCATGCTGCGCCAGCAGCGCTTCCACTGCCTCGCGTTCGGCTGCAGGCACCTGAATCACGGCACCCAGCTCTTCGTTAAACAGCGCCGCCAGACGATCGTCTCCCAGGCTGGCAATGTTGGCTTCTACGCCGCAGTGGCCGGTAAAGGCCATCTCTGCCAGAGTCACCAGCAGACCACCATCAGAACGGTCGTGGTAGGCCAGCAGTTTGCGTTGGGCAACCAGCGCCTGAATGGCGTCGTAGAAGCCCTTCAGCTGCGCCAAGTCGCGCACGTCGGCAGCCTTGTCACCCAGCTGGCGATAAACCTGCGCCAGCGCGGTAGCGCCCAGTGCGTTGTGGCCTTTACCGAGATCAATCAGCAGCAATGCGTTGTCTTCGGTAGAGAGTTGCGGGGTGATGGTATGACGAACATCTTCCACGCGGGCGAAGGCGGTGATCACCAGCGACAGCGGCGACGTCATCTCGCGCTGCTCGCTGCCTTCCTGCCAGCGGGTTTTCATCGACATGGAGTCTTTACCCACCGGAATGGTCAGGCCCAGCGCCGGACACAACTCTTCACCTACCGCTTTCACCGCTTCGTACAGCCCGGCGTCTTCGCCCGGGTGACCCGCTGCGGCCATCCAGTTGGCGGAGAGCTTGATGCGTTTGATGTCGCCGATCTGGGTAGCGGCGATGTTGGTCAGCGCTTCACCTACGGCCAGACGGGCAGAGGCCGCGAAGTCCAGCAGAGCAACCGGGGAGCGTTCGCCCAGCGCCATCGCTTCACCATAGTAGCTGTCGAGGCTGGCGGCGGTCACCGCGCAGTTTGCCACCGGCACCTGCCACGGGCCAACCATCTGGTCGCGGGCAACCATGCCGGTTACGGTGCGGTCACCGATGGTAACGAGGAAGGTTTTTTCTGCCACAGCTGGCAGATGCAGAACGCGGTTTACCGCCTCGGCAACCGTCACGCCTTGCAGGTCGAGGGCTTTGCCGCTCGCTTTGCGGGTCTGTACGTCGCGGGTCATCTTCGGCGTTTTGCCCAGCAGCACGTCCAGCGGCAGGTCAATCGGCTGGTTGTCGAAGTGGGTATCGCTCAGGGAGAGGTGCATCTCTTCGGTGGCTTCACCGATTACCGCGTACGGGGCGCGCTCGCGGCGGCACAGTTCATCGAACAGGGGCAACTGATCCGGGGCAACGGCCAGCACGTAGCGTTCCTGGGATTCGTTACACCAAATCTCCAGCGGGCTCATGCCTGGCTCATCGCTCAGGATGTCGCGCAGGTTAAAGCGGCCGCCGCGGTTACCATCACTTACCAGCTCCGGCATGGCGTTGGAGAGACCACCCGCGCCCACGTCGTGAATAAACAGGATCGGGTTGGCGTCGCCGAGCTGCCAGCAGCGGTCGATCACTTCCTGGCAGCGGCGCTCCATCTCCGGGTTGTCGCGCTGTACGGAGGCAAAATCGAGATCCGCATCAGACTGACCGGATGCCATCGACGATGCCGCTCCGCCGCCAAGACCGATGTTCATCGCCGGGCCGCCCAGGACGATCAGCTTCGCACCGACGACGATCTCGCCTTTCTGTACGTGATCGGCGCGGATATTGCCGATCCCGCCTGCCAGCATGATCGGTTTGTGGTAACCGCGCAGCTCTTCGCCGTTGTGGCTGTCCACTTTCTCTTCGTAGGTACGGAAGTAACCGTTCAGGGCCGGACGGCCAAATTCATTGTTAAACGCCGCGCCACCCAGCGGGCCGTCGGTCATGATATCCAGCGCGGTCACAATGCGCTCTGGCTTGCCGAAGTCCTCTTCCCACGGCTGTTCAAAGCCCGGGATACGCAGGTTGGAAACGGAAAAGCCCACCAGACCCGCTTTGGGTTTTGCCCCACGGCCGGTGGCGCCTTCGTCACGGATTTCGCCGCCGGAACCGGTCGCCGCACCCGGCCATGGCGAAATCGCCGTCGGGTGGTTGTGTGTTTCAACCTTCATCAGGATGTGCGCAGGCTCCTGATGGAAGTCATAGCGCCCTGCTTCGCGATCGGCGAAGAAGCGGCCCACCTCGGAACCTTCCATCACCGCGGCGTTGTCTTTATAGGCAGACAGCACGTGGTCAGGGGTTTTTTCCATGGTGTTTTTGATCATTTTGAACAGCGACTTCGGCTGCTGCTCACCGTCGATAACCCAGTCGGCGTTAAAAATCTTGTGGCGGCAGTGCTCGGAGTTAGCCTGCGCGAACATATAGAGTTCGATATCGTTCGGGTTGCGGTTCAGCTTAACGAAAGCATCCTGCAGATAATCAATTTCATCGTCGGCCAGCGCCAGGCCCAGACGCAGGTTGGCGTCAATCAGCGCCTGACGGCCTTCACCCAGCAGGTCCACGCTCTGAACTGGCGCAGGCTGGTGGTGAGAGAAGAGTTGCTGCGCATCATCCAGAGAGGCAAACACGCTCTCCATCATGCGGTCGTGCAATTCGCTTGCCACAACGGCCCACTGGGCGTCAGTCAGGGTGGAGGCTTCAACGTAATACGCCACGCCGCGTTCCAGACGATCAATCTGGCTCAGACCACAGTTGCGGGCGATGTCGGTTGCTTTAGAAGACCAGGGGGAGATGGTGCCCGGACGAGGCGTAACCAGCAGAAGTTTACCGTTCGGGGTATGGCTGCTCAGGCTTGGGCCGTACTTCAGCAGGCGCTCAAGGCGAACTAAATCCTCTGCCGTTAAGGGAGCATTCAGGTCAGCAAAATGGACATACTCAGCGTAAATATTGCTTACCGGAAGGTCGGCCGCCTGAAAACGTGCCAGCAGTTTGTTGATACGGAAGGCAGACAGTGCAGGCGAACCACGCAGAATTTCCATCATAAGTCTCTCGTCTTCGAAGCGCCGGAGGCGCTTACAGTGTGCGCAAGGGGGGAAAACGGGCGCCATTATAGTGGATCCTGCGCGCCGACGAAACCGTTTGCGTCGTAATAAAATCGTTGCCGCCATTTAAGCCTTTCCCGCTAATAAGTTGCCAAGTGGCGTAACTTTACGCAAAATGCCGCGAAATCTTTGGTAATACTTGTTTTTACTGTGGCGACAACAAACCAAAATAATAGACTGCTCATAGAATCAACTTATTGAAAAAATTAAAGATTAATTATCTGTTCATCGGCATAGTTACCTTGCTGCTGGCAGCGGCCCTTTGGCCTTCAATCCCCTGGTTCGGCAAGGCCGACAATCGCATCGCCGCCATTCAGGCGCGGGGGGAGCTGCGCGTCAGTACTATCTCTTCGCCGTTGACCTACACCGCGATCAACAACAAAGTGATTGGCCTGGACTACGAGCTGGCGCAGCACTTTGCTGACTACCTGGGCGTAAAGCTCAAAATGACCGTGCGCCAGAACATCAGCCAGCTGTTTGACGATCTGGACAACGGCGATGCCGATATGCTGGCCGCCGGGCTGGTCTATAACAGCGAGCGCAGTAAAAACTATCAACCAGGCCCCACTTTTTATTCCGTCTCGCAGCAGCTGGTCTATCGCGTCGGCAGCCTGCGTCCGCGCTCTCTTGCCAGCCTCACGGCTGACCAGCTCACCATTGCCCCCGGGCATGTGGTGATTGACGATCTGCGGGCATTGAAAGAGAAAAAGTATCCCGACCTTAACTGGAGGGTGGATGAGAAGCTGGGCACCACGGCGCTGCTGGGGCTGGTCGCCGACGGTAAACTGCCCTACACCATCGCGGACTCGGTAGCCATCAGCCTGTTCCAGCGTGTTCACCCGGAACTGGCGGTGGCGCTGGATGTCACTGACGAGCAGCCCGTCACCTGGTTCAGCCCCCTCGATGCTGACCAGACGCTCTCCGCTGCAATGCTCGATTTCTTCAACGGAATGAATGAGGACGGCACCCTGGCGCGTCTGGAGGAGAAATACCTCGGTCATGGCGATGACTTTGACTATGTGGATACCCGCAGCTTCCTGCGGGCGGTAGATAATGTCCTGCCGGATCTCAAGCCGCTGTTTGAGAAGTACGCTCAGGAGATCGACTGGCGCCTGCTGGCAGCCATCTCGTATCAGGAATCACACTGGGATGCCCTCGCCACCTCGCCCACCGGCGTGCGCGGCCTGATGATGCTGACCAAAAATACCGCCCAGAGCCTGGGTCTCACCGACCGTACCGATGCCGAACAGAGCATCAGCGGCGGTGCGCGCTACCTGCAGGATATGATGGATAAGGTGCCGGAGACGGTGCCGGAAGAGGAGCGGATCTGGTTTGCGCTGGCGGCCTACAACATGGGATATGCCCATATGATCGACGCCCGCGCCCTGACGGCAAAAACCAAAGGCAATGCCGATAGCTGGTCAGACGTCAAACAGCGACTGCCGCTGCTGAGCCAGAAGCCGTATTACAGCAAGTTAACCTATGGCTATGCGCGCGGCCACGAGGCCTACGCCTACGTGGAAAATATCCGTAAATACCAGATTAGCCTGGTGGGGTATTTGATGGAGAAAGAGAGAGAGGCGCAGGCAACACAGCAGCTGGCGCAAAGTTATCCGGTGGTGTCGCCGGATGAACTTACTCGCCCGATAACTTCAATTCTGCCTTTTGTCGCTTTTTCTGCTGACGCCGCATTCGAAAGAACTCACTTAGCATCTCCGAACACGCTGGTGCCAGCACCCCACCCATCACATTGACCTGATGGTTCATGCCGGGATGTCGGAGCACGTCCAGCAGCGAACCTGCCGCACCGGTTTTTTCATCTGACGCGCCATACACCACCGTGCCGATCCGGCTGTGGATCATGGCACCGGAGCACATGACGCAAGGTTCGAGGGTGACATAGAGCGTGGTGTCCAGCAGGCGGTAGTTTTGCAGCACCAGTCCACCCTGGCGCAGGGCCATGATTTCGGCATGGGCGGTGGGATCGTGACGTCCAATCGGGCGATTCCAGCCTTCGCCAATCACCTGGTTATTGTGGACCAGCACGGCGCCCACCGGGACTTCACCCTCTTCCCAGGCACGTTTGGCAAGCTGGAGCGCATGGCGCATCCAGTATTCATGATTGAGTTCAAGGTCGGACAACGCAGCATACTCCAGTCTGAAAAGCGGGCGCATTATACACACCCGCTATGCATAATCACACACTCATTCCAGTTGCTGAAGTTCGCCAAGGGGCGTGACGCGCCAGCGGTGCTGGCAGAAGTAAAGGAGGGGGTTGTCCTGCTTACTGTCGCTGTAGCCGCTGTAGAGCCGCAGCGGGGTGCCAATTTTCTTCTCCAGCTGCACCACCTTTTCGTGGCCGAGGCAGCGCATGGTCAGCACCCAGCCACCGTACGCACGCCCCATCTGGGTGGCAATCAGGTTGACGCGCGGCAGCCAGGGGGTATCGAAATAGACCTGCTCGACCAGCGACTGCGGCGAGCCGGTGATCAGCCAGATATCGGCATCGTTGGCATTCAGGTAGTTGGTTAACCGCTCCTGCACCACCGGGAAGGCGGTGACATGTCCACGAAACCAGCTGACAAACTCTTTCTCCAGCTGTTTGAGCCGCGCTTCGCTGTGGCCGAAGGTGCAGCCCCACAGCAGCAGGCTCATCGGCCAGCGGGCAGCGCGGCCTTTAACCAGCAACGCGCCGCCGATAATGGGTAACAGGGGCAACACGAGCAAAGCATTCAGGGGCTGTCGGCGCAGCAAATAGCGCATAAAGGTGCCGAACATATCCTGCTGATGCAGCGTTCCGTCCAGATCAAAAAAGACTACGCGACGCTCGTGATTGGCCAAACTTTACTCCTCTGGATCATTAAACCCTAACAGCCAGGTAAACAGGAACCCGGCGATCACCGCTACCAAATAGCCTAACAGATAGAGCATGACTTTTCCGGTAACGATGGTTAATGCCAGCGGTAATCCAGAAATACCGAAGGTGATAACGGTTGCCACTTTCCAGTAACTAATGAGCGCCCCGCCGATCGCGCCCCCCAGACAGGCGCCGATAAATGGCTTGCCCAGCGGCAGGGTGACACCGAAGATCAGCGGTTCACCGATCCCCAACAGCCCGACCGGCAGCGCCCCTTTGATCACCTTTTTCAGGCGTTCATTACGGGTTTTCATCAGCACCGCAATCGCCGCGCCGATCTGCCCGACACCGGCCATCGCCAGAATAGGCAGCAGCGCGTTGTAACCATGGGCCTGTACCAGCTCAACGTGGATAGGCACCAGGCCCTGGTGTAAGCCAGTCAATACCAGCGGCAGGAAGGTGCCGGACAGTACCCCGCCCACCAGGAATCCCCCGCGATCGATAGCCCAGGAAGCGCCGTGGGCGATAGATTCCGAGATCACGCCACCCAACGGTTGGAGGGCGATGATTGCAACGCTGCCAGTGATTAAGGTTGTCAGCAGCGGATTAAAAATCAGCTCCAGCGAGCCAGGCAGAACACTGCGAAGCCTTTTCTCAATCCAGCACATCAATACTACCACCAGCAGAACGGCGATCACCCCGCCCCGCCCCGGCTGCAGCGCTTCACCAAACAGGGTGATTTGCGCCAGCTGTGGGCTGGAAAGAATCCCCGCCATAACCCCGCCCATCGCCAGCGAGCCGCCAAACACC
Organism: Leclercia sp. LSNIH3; assembly: GCF_002935105.1. Lineage (NCBI taxonomy): Bacteria > Pseudomonadati > Pseudomonadota > Gammaproteobacteria > Enterobacterales > Enterobacteriaceae > Leclercia > Leclercia sp. LSNIH3. The sequence continues at coordinate 3,635,478 of NZ_CP026387.1, read as the reverse complement.
TTGGCGGTGTTCACCCCCACCAGAATGTTCATGATGGCAAAGACCGCGCTGCCGAAGATGCCGAGGATCCCCAGCAGGTTGGGATAGTGGGTCGCGAAGTCGCCAACAATGTCCGGGCGTTTGAGGATATTTATAATCCCGGTGATCAGCCCCGAGGCAATAAAAGCCGGGATCAGCGGAATAAAGACGTTTGCCAGCTGGCGCAGCGCGTCGCTCATCGGCGCTTTATATTTGGCCTTCGCCTGCGCTTTAGTGCGCTCGGCGTCATCAATCACCGCTCCGCCCATCAGCGAACGCATGGCGTCCACCACCTGCGCGGCCTTTCCAGGGCCGACGATCAGCTGGTGTTGCTCCCCCTGCTTCACATAGCCGCTGACGCCGGGCAGTTTTTTCAGCCGCGCCAGATCGAGCTTGTTATCATCCTGAACTTCCACCCGCACCCGCGTCATGCAGTTTTCCAGACGCAGAATATTGTTCTCTCCGCCAATACCCGCAAGGATATCGCTGGCGAGGGCTACTGTTTTTTCCATGTATGCCTCTTTAGTTTTCTAATGCCGCACGTAAGAATCCCTGATGCGCGTCAAGCCTGGCGCGCGCCGCAGCGGCATCCAGCCCGCTTAAGATCATCAGAATGGCCGGTTTAACGTCATACCCGGTCTGTTTCAACACCTCTTCCGCCTCTTCACGGGAGGTGCCAGTAGCTTCCACCACCATGCGGCACGCCCTGTCGATGAGCTTCACGTTAGTGGCTTTCATGTCCACCATCAGGTTCTGATAGACCTTGCCGAATTTCACCATCGCGCCGGTAGAGATCATGTTCAGCACCAGCTTTTGCGCGGTGCCGGATTTCAGGCGGGTGGAGCCGGTTAAGGCTTCCGGGCCGACAACGGGCGAGATGGCGATCGACGCAATCTGGGCAATCGGTGAGCCCGGATTACAGGAGATCGCCACGGTGGTGCAGCCGATCTGGTTCGCAAATGCCAGGCCGCCAATCACGTACGGCGTGCGCCCGGAGGCCGCCAGCCCGACCACCAGATCCTGCGCGGTCAGGTTAAGGGCTTTGAGATCGTCTTCACCGAGCTGTTGACTGTCCTCTGCCCCTTCCACCGCCTTCAGTAATGCCCCCGGACCACCGGCAATCAGGCCGATGACCAGGCCATGCGGTACACCAAAGGTTGGTGGACATTCTGAGGCATCCAGCACCCCAAGACGCCCGCTGGTGCCCGCGCCCATGTAGATGATGCGTCCGCCCGCTTTCAGTGCGGCGGCGGCGGCATCGACGGCTTTCGCCACCTCAGGTAATGTTTCTTTCACTGCCTGCGCGACCAGCGTATCCTGTTGGTTAAAGCGATTAACCAGGTCAAGCGTGGAGAGCGCATCGAGATCCAGGGTTTGTGGATTGCGGGATTCTGATACCAGTGAGCCGAGATTCATTTTTTTGTGCCTCAAGAATTTTTAATTCATAATAGTCGCATTATAATGGAATATAAAATTCATTCAGGCGAGCAGAATTCGCATTTGCTGCACTCATCACATTTCGCCAGGAGTCCTTATGAACTGTTTAATTCGTATCCGCCAGCGATACGCGGGTTTTGCCCAGAGCGATAAAAAACTGGCGGACTTTTTGCTCACCCAGCCCGATCGCGCCCGCCACTTAAGTTCCCAGCAACTGGCAAGCGAGGCGGGAGTGAGTCAGTCCAGCGTGGTCAAATTCGCGCAAAAAATTGGGTTTAAAGGTTTTCCGGCGCTGAAGCTGGCCCTGAGCGAAGCCCTCGCCAGCAACCCTAATCCGCAATCCATGCCGGTGCACAACCAGATCCGCGGCGATGATCCGATGCGTCTGGTAGGGGAAAAGCTGATCAAGGAGAAGGTCGCGGCGATGCACGCCACGCTTGACGTCAACAGTGAAGAGAAGCTGCTGGAAAGCGTCGCCATGTTGCACGCGGCACGGCGGGTGATCCTCACCGGGATCGGGGCGTCGGGGCTGGTGGCGCGAAACTTTGGCTGGAAGTTGAACAAGATCGGCCTGATAGCCATCGTTGAGCAGGATATGCATGCCCTGCTGGCGACCGTGCAGGCAATGGCGCCTGATGATTTGTTGCTGGCGATCTCCTATTCCGGCGAACGTCGGGAGATTAACCTTGCCGCCGATGAAGCCCTGCGCGTAGGCGGGAAAATCCTGGCTATCACCGGCTTTACGCCTAATGCACTGCAGCAGCGGGCTACGCGTTGTCTGTACACTATTGCCGAAGAGCAGGCCACCCGCAGCGCGGCGATCTCCTCTACCAGCGCGCAGATGATGCTCACCGACCTGCTGTTTATGGCCCTGGTCCAGCAGGATCTGGAGCGAGCACCGGAACGCATACGTCACAGCGAAGCGCTGGTAAAAAAACTGGTTTGAGCAGGGAATGAGCGTATAATGCCCGCCCTGTTTGTGTTGTTTCTGAGAATTTCCTGATGGCGCTGTTAATCACCAAAAAATGCATCAATTGCGATATGTGCGAACCTGAATGCCCGAACCAGGCCATTTCGATGGGGGACACCATTTATGAGATTAACAGCGACCGCTGCACCGAATGCATTGGCCATTACGAGACGCCAACCTGCCAGAAGGTGTGCCCAATCCCCAATACCATCCTGAAAGATCCGGCACATTCTGAATCCGAAGAGCAGTTATGGGACAAGTTCGTCCTGATGCACCACGCGGATAAGATTTAACTTTCGATAATCACCGTGGCGCAGGCGTAATGACGTTCATCCGCCAGCGTGACGTGCATATGCGCCACACCGAGCTTTTCTGCCAGCGTTAACGCCTCGCCCCACAGCCTAAGGCGCGGTTTGCCCAACTCATCGTTAAACACTTCGAACTGATTAAACGCCAGGCCATTGCGGATCCCGGTGCCGAAAGCTTTCGCCGCCGCCTCCTTCACCGCAAAACGCTTGGCCAGAAAACGCACCGGCTGCTGGTGCGTTTCCCAGATGGCCCACTCGTTATCGCTGAGCACCCGGCGGGCAAGACGATCGCCGCTACGGGTAATCACCGCTTCGATACGGGCGATTTCAACGATATCCGTGCCTAAGCCGAGGATGGCCATTACTTGCGGGCTTCCAGCATCAGACGTTTCATCTCGGCCACCGCCTCTTTCAGGCCGCTCATCACTGCACGTCCAATAATGGCATGACCAATGTTCAGCTCGTGCATCTCCGGGATCGCGGCAATAGCTTTGACGTTATGGTACGTCAGGCCGTGACCGGCATTGACCTTGAGGCCAAGACCCGCAGCATAGGTAGCGGCTCTGGCGATGCGATCCAGCTCTTTTGCCTGGGTCGCTTCGTCTTCGGCATCGGCATAGCAGCCGGTATGGATTTCAATGTACGGCGCACCCACGTCTGCGGCGGCTTTGATCTGCGCTTCATCAGCATCGATAAACAGCGATACCAGGATCCCGGCATCGGCCAGGCGTTTGCAGGCATCACGCATCTTGTCCAGCTGACCGGCCACGTCCAGCCCGCCTTCAGTGGTCACTTCCTGGCGCTTTTCCGGCACCAGGCAGCAGAAGTGCGGTTTAGTCTCAACGGCGATGGCCAGCATCTCTTCGGTGACAGCCATCTCCAGATTCATGCGGGTGTCCAGCGTCTGGCGCAGAACACGTACGTCACGATCGGTAATATGACGACGATCTTCGCGCAGATGCACGGTAATTCCATCGGCACCCGCCTGCTCAGCAATGAATGCCGCCTGTACCGGATCAGGATAGGCCGTACCGCGCGCGTTGCGCAGGGTGGCAATGTGATCAATGTTGATGCCTAACAGTAATTCAGCCATGACAATCCTCGGTTTTATTTTGGTTCGTTTCCCCTCGCCCTGGCCCTTTCTCACTGGATGAAGGCTGGAGCCGGGGTGTACTCAATACGTTAACGCTTCGGTATAAACTGCCGAAATAATTCGCGGCTCTTAAGGGGCTTGCCACCAAGATACGGCTTGAGCGCAATACGGGTAAAGCGTTTTGCCGCCCGCAGGGTGCTGGCGTCAGGAAACTCGCGTTCTGCCAGCGCCCGTAGATCCCGTCCGGTGAAGGTGCTGTTATCAATGACAACGCTGGCGATAAAGCCCTTCTCTTCGCGATAACGGTAGGTCATGGTGTCTTCGACCGGATCGCCGCTGCCTGCACAGTGCATAAAATCGACGCCATACCCCAGATGCCCAAGCAACGCCAGCTCGAAGCGACGCAGCACAGGTTCGGGCGAGCCGGTAACACCCGCCAGCGCCTGGATACAGTGCAAATAATCGAAAAAGAGTTCAGAGAAGCGGGTCTCATGTTCAAGAACGCGCGTAATCAGCTCGTTCACATACAGACCGCTGTACAGCGTAATACCAGAGAGGGGAAGCGCCAGAGAGACAGCTTCGGCACTGCGCAGGGTTTTGACTTCCCCGCGCCCACTGAAGCGCACCAGCAGCGGGGTGAAGGGTTGTAGCGTACCCTTCAGGTTAGAACGTTTGGAACGTGCGCCTTTAGCAACAAGGCGCACGCGGCCTGATTCTTCCGTGAAGACGTCCAGCATCAGGCTGGTTTCGCTCCAGGGACGACTATGCAGTACAAATGCACGCTGCCAGCCTTCCATCATACTCGTCGTCTTTCAGGTTGCAGGCGCGTTGGCTGCGTCCGTTCACCCCAGCCAGTGAGAGGATTAAGCTCCCGGGGATTCGCGGCCATGCCGCGTGACTCAGCCTCCGGCCTCGCTCCTTCGGAGCCAGTGTAAGCGCTGTTCAAAACACGTTGTGTTTTGTCCTGCACCTCGAAAGCCATAGAGTGTGAAACGCTATACGTCGTCGCCGTAACCAAGACTGCGCAGTGCGCGCTCGTCATCGGCCCAGCCAGATTTCACTTTTACCCACAGTTCCAGGTGAACCGGGGCTTCAAACATCTCCTGCATGTCCTTACGGGCTTCAATACCGATGGTTTTGATTTTGGCACCTTTGTTGCCAATCACCATCTTCTTCTGCCCTTCGCGCTCAACGAGGATCAGCCCGTTGATGTCATAGCCGCCGCGCTCGTTGCTCTGGAAACGTTCGATTTCCACGGTCACAGAGTACGGCAGTTCAGCGCCGAGGAAACGCATCAGCTTTTCACGGATGATTTCAGACGCCATAAAGCGCTGAGAACGGTCAGTGATGTAATCTTCCGGGAAGTGATGAATCGCTTCTGGCAGATGCTTACGCACGATGCCCGCGATGGTATCGACGTTCAGACCGGTCTCGGCAGAGAGCGGAACGATATCGAGGAAGTTCATCTGGCTACCCAGCCACTGCAGATGCGGCAGCAGATCGGCTTTTTCCTGCACGTTATCAACTTTGTTGACCGCGAGGATCACTGGCGTTTTACCGTCGCGCAGCTTGTTCAGCACCATCTCGTCGTCCGGCGTCCAGCGGGTGCCTTCGACCACGAAAATGACCAGCTCAACGTCACCGATAGAGCTGCTCGCCGCCTTGTTCATCAGACGATTAATGGCGCGTTTCTCTTCCATGTGCAGACCCGGGGTATCGACATAAATAGCCTGATACGCCCCTTCGGTATGGATACCGACAATACGGTGACGGGTGGTCTGCGCCTTGCGGGAAGTGATGGAAATCTTCTGTCCCAGCAGATTATTCAGCAGGGTTGACTTGCCTACGTTCGGACGGCCGACGATGGCAACAAAACCACAGTAACTCTTTTCTTCGCTCATTCCAGCTCCAGCATTTTTAACGCCTGTTCGGCGGCAGCCTGTTCCGCCTTGCGACGGCTTGAACCTGTGCCAACCACCGGTTCACTCAGGCCACTGACCTGGCAATGGATGGTAAATTCCTGATCGTGTGCTTCGCCACGAACCTGCACCACCAGATAAGATGGCAGCGGCAGATGGCGACCCTGCAAATACTCCTGCAAACGAGTCTTTGGATCTTTCTGTTTATCACCCGGGCTGATTTCATCCAGACGCGACTGATACCAGTTCAGGATCAGCTGCTCAACCGTCTGGATATCGCTGTCGAGGAAAACGCCACCGATTAACGCTTCGACGGTATCCGCGAGAATAGATTCACGACGGAAGCCGCCGCTTTTCAGTTCGCCAGGCCCGAGTCGCAGGCACTCACCCAGTTCAAATTCACGGGCAATTTCGGCAAGCGTATTGCCACGTACCAGCGTTGCGCGCATGCGACTCATATCACCTTCGTCCACGCGCGGGAAGCGATGATAAAGCGCATTCGCAATAACAAAACTTAAAATGGAGTCGCCCAGGAATTCGAGTCTCTCATTATGTTTGCTGCTGGCACTGCGATGGGTTAATGCCTGTTGCAACAACTCCTGATGCTGAAAAGTGTAGCCCAGCTTCCGTTGAAGCCGATTAATTACGATGGGGTTCATGCGATACCAATAGAATAAATGCGTCAAAAATGCAGCACACGAAACCGTCCTGAAAAAGCCAACGCGGTTTCGTGTGCCGTGGCACTGAATCAGCGCCAACCTTAAACTTCGGGGGAATATTCTATACGCAACGACAGGGGTTGTCGTTAGTCAGAAGAGATTTATCACTGAAATAATTCACGTAGCCTCTGATTAAAGAGACTACGTGCGTATTTATCAGGAATTAGTGGATGCCGCCGATACGATTTAACCGTACGCCGGTCGGCCATTCGCCTTCCTGTTTCTCAAAGCTCATCCAGATAGTGGTCGCTTTGCCGACCAGATTCGCTTCCGGCACAAACCCCCAGTAACGGCTGTCCGCGCTGTTGTCGCGGTTATCACCCATCATGAAGTAGTGTCCCGGCGGCACAATCCAGGTCGCCAGCTGCTGCCCCTGCTGATGATAGTACATCCCCAGCTGATCCTGAGCGATGGAGACGGTCAGGATACGGTGCGTCACATCGCCCAGCGTCTCTTTACGCTCGTTCAGACGAATACCGTTCTCTTTGGTCTCGCCTTTCGGTAGCTGGAAGAATCCACTGGTCGCTTCGCCACCGTTACGACGGGCAAATGTCTGCACAAAGTCACTTGGCTCAACGCCGGAATAGGTTACTGCCAGCGCGCTTCCACAGGCCGTACCGGAACTGCATCCAGGCTGAACCGTTACCTCTTTGGAGACCGGATTATAGGTCACCTTGTCGCCCGGCACGCCAACGGTGCGTTTGATGTAATCCAGACGCGGATCGTCCGGGTATTTAAACACCACGATGTCGCCACGTTTCGGATGACCGGTTTCGATCAGCGTTTTCTGGTAGATCGGATCTTTAATGCCATAGGCAAACTTCTCCACCAGAATAAAATCACCGATCAGCAACGTTGGCATCATCGAACCGGATGGGATCTGGAAAGGTTCATAGATAAACGAACGCACCACCAGCACAATGGCCAGCACCGGAAAGACAGAAGCGCCAGTTTCCAGCCAGCCCGGCTTCGGGCTGACTTTTTTCAGGGTTTTCGCATCCAACTGGTCGCCCGTGGCCGCCTGCGCGGCGGCCTGGCGCTCGTGACGTTTCGGGGCAAAGATAAACTTATCCAGACACCACAACAGCCCTGTCACCAGGGTGGCAACCACCAGGATCAGGGCAAACATGTTCGCCATGCCAACTCCTTAAAGGATTATTTTCCGTCTTTACCCACGTGCAGAATGGCGAGGAACGCTTCCTGCGGCAGTTCGACGTTACCGACCTGCTTCATACGCTTCTTACCTTCTTTCTGCTTCTGGAGCAGCTTTTTCTTACGGCTGACGTCACCGCCATAGCATTTTGCCAGAACGTTTTTACGCAACTGTTTCACCGTCGAACGCGCGATGATGTGGTTGCCAATGGCTGCCTGAATCGCAATGTCGAACTGCTGGCGCGGAATGAGTTCTTTCATCTTCTCGACCAGTTCACGACCGCGATACGGAGCATTGTCGTTGTGGGTAATCAGTGCCAGCGCATCGACGCGCTCGCTGTTGATCAGCACGTCCACACGCACCATGTTAGAGGCCTGGAAGCGTTTGAAGTTGTAATCCAGCGACGCATAACCGCGGGAGGTGGACTTCAGGCGGTCAAAGAAGTCGAGCACCACTTCTGCCATCGGGATTTCGTAGGTCAGCGCAACCTGGTTACCGTGGTAAACCATGTTGGTCTGCACGCCGCGTTTTTCGATACAGAGCGTGATGACGTTACCCAGGAATTCCTGCGGCAGCAGCATATGACACTCTGCAATCGGCTCGCGCAGCTCATGAATATTGTTCAGCGGCGGCAGCTTGGATGGGCTGTCGACGTAGATAACCTCTTTCGAGGTGGTCTCAACTTCGTAAACTACCGTCGGCGCAGTGGTGATCAGGTCCAGATCGTACTCACGCTCCAGACGCTCCTGAATGATCTCCATGTGCAGCAGGCCGAGGAAGCCGCAGCGGAAGCCGAAGCCCAGCGCCGTGGAGCTTTCTGGCTCATAGAACAGGGAAGCATCGTTCAGGCTCAGTTTGCCGAGCGCGTCACGGAAGTTCTCGTAATCATCAGAGCTGACCGGGAACAGACCTGCGTAAACCTGTGGCTTCACCTTTTTGAAGCCTGGCAGCGCTTTATCTGCCGGGTTACGTGCCTGGGTCAGGGTATCGCCCACTGGCGCGCCGAGAATGTCTTTGATGGCACAAACCAGCCAGCCTACCTCGCCGCATTTCAGCTCGGTACGGTCAACCTGTTTTGGCGTGAAGATCCCCAGACGGTCAGCGTTATAGACCTGGCCGGTACTCATCACTTTGATTTTGTCGCCTTTGCGCATGGTGCCGTTTTTAATACGCACCAGCGAGACAACGCCGAGATAGTTATCGAACCAGGAGTCGATAATCAGCGCCTGCAACGGCGCATCGGCATCACCTTCCGGGGCCGGGATATCACGCACCAGACGTTCCAGCACGTCAGTTACACCCACGCCGGTTTTCGCCGAGCAGCGTACTGCGTCCGTCGCGTCGATACCGACGATATCTTCAATCTCTTCCGCTACGCGTTCAGGATCGGCGGCTGGCAGGTCGATTTTGTTCAGAACCGGCACAACCTCGAGATCCATTTCCATCGCGGTATAGCAGTTAGCCAGCGTCTGGGCTTCTACGCCCTGCCCGGCATCAACCACCAGCAGCGCGCCTTCGCAGGCCGCCAGCGAACGGGAAACTTCATAAGAGAAGTCAACGTGGCCTGGGGTGTCGATAAAGTTCAGCTGATAGGTTTCACCATCAGACGCTTTGTAGTCGAGCGTGACGCTCTGCGCTTTAATAGTAATGCCGCGTTCGCGTTCCAGGTCCATGGAGTCCAGTACCTGGGCTGCCATTTCACGATCAGACAGGCCACCGCAAATCTGGATAATACGGTCAGACAGCGTCGACTTACCGTGGTCAATGTGAGCAATGATCGAAAAGTTACGTATGTTCTTCATATAGTTAAATAATTATGCCTTACGAATTCCTGGAGGCCGCTGTTCTTAGCCTGACGTTTTTCAGTGCGAAAACGCAGCATTCTACACTACATCTCCTTCACCGGGAAATGCTCTTCCAGCAAGCTTAGCGTGAAGATTCAGCGTTTTCTTTTATGAGATGTAAATAAAGCAAAGCCCGGTGACATCACCGGGCTTCAGAAGAGAGCATTTCGACACGAAGCTGATCGGGGGGCAATCCAACACTGAGGATCACAGGCTGCCACGCTTCACGGACGGCAAGCCTGGATGAAAAGCCGCGGGCAAGTAAAAAGCCACCCACGCCACCCAGAGCTGCCCCGCACATTGCGGCAAGATCGGTACTGAACATAACCTGGAAGACGCCCCCCAGGGCAAACAGCCCCACCAGCGGCGAGAGGTAGACCAGCATGGCAGAACCCAGCAGGCTGCCTTCGGCGATCCCTAACTCGACTTTTTGTCCTGCAACCAGCGGCTCTTCGCTGGGCACACTAATGGTGTGTGACGTTTGCGGCCCGAGTTTATTAAGCACCCGGCTTCCGCAGCCGGCGCGGGAGGCACAGCTGTTACAGGATGCTTTGACGTCACAGCTAACCAGCGCGACACCCTCCTGCCATGAAACGACAGTTGCCCACTCTTTGATCATTGTGCGGCCCTGAATTTAATGCTGTCGGCGATGCGTTTAGCCGTTTGTGGCGGTAGCTCACCCACGACGGTGATCTCGGCGTTATCACGCACGGTGGTACTCACGGTACGGCGTCCGGTGCGCAGCATCTGATCGGCGCTGACCGCTGTTGCCCGGTTGACGTTAACCGAGAAGCTGAACAGACCGTCGGAGTAAAGACGGGATTCAACCGCGGTATCAATCGTCGGCAGCTGGCGTCGACTGCTGGAGACTTCACTAAAGCCCTGAGGGATCCAGTTTGGTGCCCAGTTGAAGCTGACAGGGTCGCCTGCCGGTACAGAAAGCAGCGGCGGCAGGTTGGCTTTTGCCAGATTCTGCATGCTGTTGCCAACCTGATCGTTAATGGTGAAGGCGATCACCCTGAACTGTTCCAGCGTCTCGCCATCCCGATCCAGCAGATCGACACGCATAGGCAGCCTGGTCTCAGCATCCATCCACACGATATAGCTGTAACGCGTTCCGTCTCTGGCGACCACGCGCAGCACTTCACAGAGCCGGTCAGCAATGCGGGTACGCCCTACGGAGATAAAGTCGTAGTAAGGAGCAAGCCGTTTGAAATCGGTATAGATGAGCGAAGGCAGCGAATCAACGATGTAATCGCCGTTCAGCGTAAAGGGTTCAAGACCCGGCTCAAAATAGCTGATTTCGTTGCCACGCTGCACGACTTCGCGGCGCGGACCATCCATCTGCAATAGCTGGGCAAGCGGCTGTTTATCAAGACGGGCATGGCGATAGCGTAACGACTCTACACCTTGCTTATTAATGCTGATAAAAGACAGCTCGTAGTTGAGTGACTGGCTGGCCTGGTTCATTTGCTGTAACAACGCCCCGGACGATACATCAGCCGAGGCGTTGACAGTGAAGAACAGGCTACCCGCCATCAGAGACATGGCGCACCAAAGTTGCTTCATTACTGCGATTGCGTTCCTAAAGTTTGGTTTCCAGGCACTTGCACAGCAGCCTGCTGGGTTTGTGCTTGCTCAAACTGAAGTTGTTCGGAATGCAGACGGCGCTGCAATTCGTAGTCCTGCAACATCGCATTGATGCGACGGCGTTGCTCTTGTACCTGCTGCTGCTGACCGGCGCCTGCCGATGCATCAGAAGGAATACCCAGGCTTACCGGGCTGGCTTTGCCCATCATCGGCAGCGTGTTAAACACTGGCGCTTCTGGTTGCTGGTTGACTTCAGATTGATTGTTATACTGCTGGACGCCAACAATAACTGCAAGCGATACGCACGCAGCGACGCCCATTTGCGTCAGTTGACTTGCCCAGGGACGCACTTTGTTCCAGAAAGGCATCTTCTGCCACTGGTGCGGTGCCGGTTGGGCTTCAGGAATCAGCGGAGTGGCTTGAGAAACAGGTTCATTCTCGATGGCAGCCATTACGCGAGCTGAGATATCGAAATGGAGAACGTCACTGGTATCACCGCGCAGGGTATCGCGGATGAGATGATAACTCTCCCAGGTTTTTTGCATCTCAGGAGAGCGAGAAAGCTCATTAAGCATCTCACTGTCCAGCGTTTCACCATCCATTAAAGCGGAAAGTTGTTCTTTCTGCATGCCTAATACCTTTTCCAGTATCCCGCTATCGTCAACGCCTGATTAGCGGTTGAACTTTATTATCAATAGCTTCTCGCGCACGAAAAATTCGTGAGCGAACCGTACCGACCGGGCAATCCATGATAGCGGCTATCTCTTCATAGCTCAGGCCATCTAACTCCCGCAACGTAATTGCCATGCGTAAATCTTCCGGGAGCGACTCGATGGTGCGAAAAACTATTTGTCTCAGTTCTTCTGACAACATTAAGTTCTCAGGGTTCGAAATTTCTTTTAACGCACCGCCGCTTTCAAAGTTTTCTGCGTCAATGGCGTCAACATCGCTTGAAGGCGGACGGCGGCCCTGAGCGACGAGGTAGTTCTTGGCGGTATTGACAGCAATACGATACAGCCAGGTATAAAAAGCACTATCTCCCCGGAAAGATTCCAGCGCGCGATAGGCCTTAATAAAAGATTCTTGTACGACATCAGGGACATCGCCTGACGGTACATAACGGGACACCAGACTCGCCACTTTATGCTGGTAGCGCACCACCAGTAAGTTAAAGGCTTTCTGATCTCCCTTCTGGACCCGTTCAACCAGAATCTGGTCCGTTAACTGCTCGCTCATCCGAGGTAATGTCTCCCCAAACCTAAAATCCACGCGTTATCGAAACGCCACTCCAAACACTGCACTGTGAGCAAGCAGTTGCTTTGAGGGTCTTTTTTTCAAAAAGTTCCGTCACGCCTTTGTTTTTGTTAATCGTGTCGCAGACTGTTCATTTTCTCTCATTATAAGTCTGATACCGAAACGCACCCAGTTTCTGATAAGAATTGGCATTTACCGCTTGCAGGGTACCGCAAGACTGGCTTTATTTCACCACAAAATCTGAAGCTAACGATCTGCTTCGCAAAATATTTCTGCTCTTTTTGTGCCTGCTTGCTCCTGGCGTGCTGTTTAGTCATTGCAACTAACCTTAAAAAAAACGTGCGATTCCTCGCATTCGGGTGCTATGCTGGCCAAACACTGTTTAGTAAATTAAACACACATCATGAACGCAATGACTGACCTCTCCTGTGACGTACTGATTATCGGCAGCGGTGCCGCTGGCCTTTCACTGGCGCTGCGACTCGCCTCACACCAGAAAGTGATTGTTCTCAGCAAGGGTCCCATCAATGAAGGCTCCACCTTCTATGCACAGGGCGGGATTGCCGCTGTGTTTGATGAAACGGACAGTATCGACTCCCACGTAGAAGATACCCTGATTGCCGGTGGCGGTATCGTGGATAAGCACGCCGCTGAGTTTGTCGCCAGTAATGCCCGACATTGCGTTCAGTGGCTTATCGATCAGGGTGTGTTGTTTGATACCCACGTCCAGCCCAACGGTGAAGAGAGTTATCACCTGACGCGGGAAGGTGGTCATAGCCATCGCCGTATCCTGCACGCTGCGGACGCCACCGGTAAAGAGGTGGAAACGACACTGGTCAGCCAGGCGTTGAGCCATCCGAATATCCAGGTGCTGGAACGCAGCAATGCGGTAGACTTGATCATTTCCGACAAGATTGGTCTGCCAGGTACGCGCCGCGTCGTGGGTGCCTGGGTCTGGAACCGTAATAAAGAGACGGTAGAAACCTGCCGGGCCAAATCGGTGGTACTGGCGACAGGCGGTGCTTCCAAGGTGTACCAGTACACCACTAACCCCGATATCTCTTCAGGCGACGGGATTGCCATGGCCTGGCGTGCAGGCTGTCGTGTGGCCAATCTGGAATTTAATCAGTTCCACCCCACCGCATTATTCCACCCGCAGGCCCGCAATTTCCTGCTGACTGAAGCCCTGCGCGGTGAAGGCGCGCATCTGAAGCGCCCGGATGGCACACGCTTTATGCCGGACTTCGACGAGCGCGGCGAGTTGGCCCCGCGTGATGTCGTGGCCCGCGCTATCGATCACGAAATGAAACGCCTGGGCGTGGATTGCATGTATCTGGATATCAGCCACAAACCCGCAGAATTTGTGCGTCAGCACTTCCCGACCATCTATGAAAAATTGCTGGGGTTAGGCATCGACATCACCAAAGAGCCGATGCCTGTGGTGCCCGCGGCCCACTATACCTGCGGTGGAGTAATGGTGGACGATCATGGCCGCACCGACGTCGACGGCCTGTATGCGATCGGCGAAGTGAGTTATACCGGCCTGCATGGTGCCAACCGTATGGCCTCTAACTCGCTGCTGGAGTGTCTGGTCTATGGCTGGTCGGCGGCAGAAGATATTACCAAGCGCATGCCTTACGCCCGTCAGGCAGAAAATCTGCCCGCCTGGGATGAAAGCCGCGTGGAAAACCCGGATGAACTGGTGGTGATCCAGCATAACTGGCACGAGCTGCGCCTCTTTATGTGGGATTACGTGGGGATTGTACGCACCACCAAGCGGCTGGAGCGCGCCCTGCGTCGCATTACCATGTTACAGCAGGAGATTGACGAGTATTACGCTCACTTCCGCGTGTCAAACAATCTGCTGGAGCTGCGTAATCTGGTTCAGGTGGCGGAGCTGATTGTGCGTTGCGCAATGATGCGTAAAGAGAGCCGCGGGCTGCATTATACGCTCGACTACCCGGAACAACTTGAGCACTCCGGGCCGTCCGTGCTCTCTCCTCTGGCTCACATAAACAGATAGAACGGGTGGGTCAGCGCCGTGTAATCCTCGGAATAACGCTGATCTGGCCCGCGGATCACCAGCCTGTCGCTGAAGCATTCCCCTTCTTTCGGCGACAGCGCCACCAGAACCCGGTGCGGTAACCTGCCGTCCGTGTCAGCAATGTCGGTGCGCAGACGTAAATACCAGCCCATTTCCAGTGCGTTATTGATTAGCGCACTGCCTGCGCTTTCCGGTAATACCACGCAGAAAAAACCCTCTTCGGTGATCAACGCCGCCGCACAGGCTAATAGCGCACCGTGATCGAGCGAGCCGGTTGAACGAGCCTGGTCGCGCTCGGGCGTTGCGCACCCGACGCCGGGTTCATAATAAGGAGGATTACTGACAATTAAATCATAGCGAGCCGTTTGCTCTGGTGCCCAGGTAAGAACATCCGCACAATGGAGTGCAATGCGAGAGGCCCAGGGGGATTCAGCCACGTTTTCTGCTGCCTGTGCGGCCGCACGAGGATCCAGCTCTACCGCATCAAGCGTGGTTGACGGCTCGGTGCGCTGCGCCAGCATGAGGGCTAATAACCCGCTGCCGCTGCCAATATCAAGGATACGTTTAACGCCTGCAACCGGTGCCCATGCCCCCAGTAAAATGCCATCGGTGCCGACTTTCATTGCACAGCGGTCGTGAGCGACAAAGAACTGCTTAAAGGTAAAACCATCGCGGCGCAACTGCGCTTTGAGTTGAGACATGTCAGAGCAACCTTCAAAATGAAACGGGAGTAGCATAGGGGAAAGCGTAACGACGGAAAAGGGATATCCACACAAACAGATGAAGATTGCAGCCATAACGTCTATAATCAGCGCCCCACACAGAGGTAGAACATGACTGTAACGACTTTTTCCGAACTTGAACTCGACGAAAGCCTTCTGGAAGCCCTCCAGAATAAAGGCTTCACACGCCCGACTGCCATCCAGGCGGCAGCCATTCCGCCTGCGTTAGAAGGCCGCGACGTACTCGGTTCAGCGCCGACAGGCACCGGTAAAACGGCGGCGTACCTGCTGCCTGTCTTGCAGCATCTGATTGATTTCCCCCGCAAGAAATCCGGTCCACCGCGTATCCTTATTCTGACCCCAACACGTGAGTTAGCCGTTCAGGTTGCGGAGCATGCGCGTGAACTGGCCGCCAATACCCATCTGGATATTGCGACCATCACCGGTGGCGTAGCCTATATGAACCACGCCGAAGTGTTCAGTGAGAACCAGGATATCGTGGTCGCCACCACCGGGCGTTTGATGCAGTACATCAAAGAAGAAAACTTTGATTGCCGTGCTGTTGAAACGCTGATTCTGGATGAAGCGGATCGCATGCTGGAGCTGGGCTTCGCGCAGGATATTGAACACATCGCAGGCGAAACCCGCTGGCGCAAACAGACCATGCTGTTTTCTGCCACGCTTGAAGGCGATGCGATTAAAGACTTTGCTGAGCGTCTGCTTAACGATCCGGCAGAAGTTTCTGCCACGCCGTCCACGCGCGAGCGCAAAAAAATTCACCAGTGGTATTACCGTGCTGATAACTACGAGCATAAGCTCGAGTTGCTTAAACATCTGTTAAAACAAGATGACACGACCCGTACCATCGTCTTTGTACGTAAACGCGAACGTGTGCACGAACTGGCTGAACAACTTCGCGCCGCGGGCATTAACAACTGTTATCTCGAAGGTGAGATGGCGCAGATTAAACGTACCGAAGGGATTAAACGCCTGACCGAAGGTCGCGTGAATGTCTTGATTGCCACGGACGTGGCAGCGCGTGGTATCGACATTCCTGAAGTGAGCCATGTGATTAACTTCGACATGCCGCGCAGCGGAGATGTTTACCTTCACCGTATCGGTCGTACCGGGCGTGCAGGCCTTAAAGGCACCGCGATTTCTCTGGTTGAGGCGCATGACTATCTGCTGCTGCAGAAAGTGGGTCGCTACATCGAAGAGCCGGTGAAAGCGCGCGTGATTGACGAACTGCGCCCTACTACGCGCCCACCAAGCGAAAAAATGACGGGTAAACCGTCGAAGAAAGTTCTCGCCAAGCGCGCAGAGAAAAAAGAGAAAGAAAAAGAGAAACCGCGTGTGAAGCAACGCCACCGTGATGCCAAAAACATTGGTAAACGTCGCAAGCCAAGTGGCAGTGAACCTGCTTCACAGAAATAAGCGTAAAAAAACGCCGGGGTTAACCCGGCGTTTTTGTATCTATTCTCTGGCAGCAATTACAGGCTGGCGGTGAAGGTACGCGCAATGACGTCACGCTGCTGTTCTGCAGTCAGTGAGTTAAAGCGAACGGCATAACCAGATACACGAATGGTCAGCTGTGGATATTTTTCAGGATGCTTAACGGCATCTTCCAGTGTTTCGCGACGCAGCACGTTAACGTTCAGATGCTGACCGCCTTCAACGCGCACTTCCGGTTTGATTTCCATTGGAATTTCGCGGTACTCAATCTCACCCAGTTTATTAACCGGAACAACTTCATCTTCTGCAAAGCCTGCTTTTGCACATACGCAGCGCGCTTCGCCTTTTTCGCTGTCCAGCAGCCAGAAAGAGTTCAGCAGGTCGTCGTTTGCAGCTTTAGTAATCTGGATACCAGTAATCATGTAATGTCTCCCTTAAACTACACTATTGGGTGTTGCCCATTGTTTAGGGCAATTGGTAAAACCATTGTTGCTTGAGTGTATATATATCAGTCAAACCCTCGTCATTCATTGACGTAAATCAATAAAAACCACATCGACAGAAGGGCTATCAAGGAAGATTATTGTTTTATATCAATTTTCTCTAAAGCCAGCCTTCAAAAGAATTCGTAATTTTTTAAATATTTTTCATTAAGATGCCCTTTTACTCCGGCAATTTTGCTCCCTCGTCATAACCAGTTAAGCTAGGAGCAGATAAAATTCGCAGGAGAGCGAGATGACAACACCTTTAACCTGGCATGACGTACTGGCCGATGAGAAAAAACAACCTTATTTCGTCAATACGCTGAACACGGTTGCCGCCGAACGTCAGGACGGCATCACCATCTATCCGCCACAGAAAGACGTATTTAACGCCTTTCGTTTTACCGAACTGGCCGATGTCAAAGTGGTAATTCTTGGCCAGGATCCCTATCACGGGCCGGGCCAGGCGCACGGTCTGGCCTTTTCCGTACGTCCGGGCGTTGCAACTCCCCCTTCCCTGCTGAATATGTATAAGGAGCTGGAAGCCTCGGTGCCTGGTTTTACCCGCCCTGCACACGGCTATCTGGAAAGCTGGGCGCGCCAGGGCGTGCTGCTGCTGAACACGGTGCTGACGGTACGCGCCGGGCAGGCACACTCCCATGCCAGCCTGGGCTGGGAGACGTTTACGGATAAAGTTATCAGCCTGATTAACCAACATCGGGAAGGGGTTGTGTTTTTACTGTGGGGGTCGCACGCGCAGAAGAAAGGGGCGATCATTGATACCCAGCGCCATCATGTGCTGAAAGCACCGCACCCGTCGCCGCTGTCAGCGCACCGCGGCTTTTTTGGCTGCAATCATTTCGTGCTGGCAAATGAATGGCTGGAGAAACAGGGCGAAACGCCAATTAACTGGATGCCAGAGTTACCGGCTGAAAGCGAATAGACTGGATAAACAGAGCAGATATGCAGGCCCGGTAAACATAGCGCCACCGGGCCTAATGCCGGGTGGCGGCTTCGCCTTACCCGGCCTACAAAAACAGAGCGGGATTACGCTTTGTTCTGACGCCACCACTCCGCCAGCAGAACGCCGGTCGCAACGGATACGTTAAGGCTTTCGACATTGCCGGTGCCATCGATAGAGACGCTCAGATCGGCGCTGGACAGTGCCGCATCAGACAGACCATCACGCTCCTGACCCAGCAACAGCACCATTTTACGCGGCAGCGTCGCCTTAAACAGCGGGGTGGTGCCTTTGTGGCTGGAGGTAGTCACAATGGAATAGCCCGCTTTACGGAACTGTTCAATCGCGTCCAACACGCTCTCGCCAGTGATCGGCTGAACGTGTTCCGCGCCGCCTTCCGCGGTACGGATTGCCGCACCGGATTCCAGCAGAGCCGCATCCTGCAACAGTACCCCTTTCACGCCGAAATGGGCGCAGCTGCGCATCATCGCGCCGAGGTTGTGCGGGTTGCCCACGTCTTCCATCGCCAGTACGCAGTCATCTTCCGCTGCCTGGCTAACCCACTGCTTAACGGTCATCCCGTTACGTTTCTTAATCAGGAAGCAAACGCCACCGTGGTGTTCGGTGCCAGACGCTTTGGTAATCTCTGCATCATCTACCACGTGGTAGGCTTTGCGATTGGCGGCCATCCAGCGCAGTGCCTCTTTGAAACGCGGCGTGACGCTCTGGATGAACCAGGCGCGCACGATGCTGTCAGGACGGCTCTGGAACAGGGCCTGACAGGCGTTCTCACCGTAGACACGCGTCTCTTCCGCGCGTTGACGGCGGATGACTTCTGGATCAATCACCGTTTTACCGGCCATGCTGCCGTGATCGACAGGGGTCTTCGACTCATCGCCCGGCGCGCGGGAAACGGTACGCCACGGGGAAGCGTCGCGGTTAAAGTCGTCGCGTTTGAAATCATCACGCTTACGGTCGTCACGTTTACGATCGTCGCGTTTGCGGTCATCACCGCGGCTGTTTCTCTCATCGCGGGCGGGGCGACGGCCACCGTCTGCACGAGATGGCCCTGGACGCCCGCCACCTTTTCCGGTACGCGGATTTTCGGTGCGTTTATCAGAGTCATCATCACTGCGGACATACATCACTTTGACCTTGCCGCTTTTGTTTTTCAGTTCGTCGTTCATGCTTTTCTCCACCAGCGCTGCGCGAAGCGCGCAGATTACCCGATGTACCCGCGCATAGCCATTACTTCGTATAAAAGCCTGTGACTATTGTTCTCATTGAATAAAACGCATTGTTGTTTCAAACAGGGTCGCTGATAATATGTAACATATTGGAAACATAACCGGCATGTTGCCGATTTGTCCCCCTGCTCTACCTGAGGTTAGTTATGAATACCGTATGTGCCAACTGCCAGGCTCTTAACCGCATTCCAGAGAATCGAATTGATGATGGAGCAAAATGCGGACGCTGCGGTCATGAATTGTTCGATGGTGATGTCATTAATGCTACCGGTGCAACTCTGGATAAACTGCTGAAGGACGATCTGCCGGTAGTGGTCGATTTCTGGGCGCCCTGGTGCGGCCCGTGCCGCAATTTTGCGCCGATCTTTGAAGATGTCGCAGAAGAGCGTAACGGCAAAATGCGTTTTGTGAAAGTGAACACCGAGGCTGAACGTGAGCTGAGCGCACGCTTCCGCATTCGCAGTATTCCAACCATCATGATTTTCAAGAATGGTGAGGTGGTCGATATGTTGAACGGCGCAGTGCCAAAAGCCCCGTTTGACAGCTGGCTGAACGACTCCCTCTGATATTCCGGGGCACGTAACTTGTGCCCCGCTCTCGCCTCTGCGAGAATGGCGTTTTTTCTGCGCTCTCCCCCCATGACTGATAACGCCGTACTGCAATTGCGCGCCGAACGCCTGGCGCGTGCGACTCGTCCTTTCCTTGCCCGTGGTAACCGCATTCGTCGCTGTCAGCGCTGCCTGCTGCCGCTTAAGCAGTGCCTGTGCGCTACGCTGACACCCAGCGAGGCTAAAAGCCGTTTCTGTCTGGTAATGTTTGATACGGAACCGATGAAGCCCAGCAATACTGGCCGACTCATCGCCGATATTTTACCGGATACCGCTGCTTTCCAGTGGTCTCGCACCGAACCGCCGCAGGCACTGCTGGATTTGGTCGCCAGCCCGGATTATCAGCCGATGGTGGTGTTCCCGGCGTCTTATGCCGGAGAAACGCGTGAAGTGCTTACCGTTCCCCCTTCCGGCAAGCCCCCGCTGTTTATTATGCTGGACGGCACCTGGACCGAAGCGCGTAAGATGTTCCGTAAGAGTCCTTATCTGGATGCCCTGCCGGTAATCTCGGTCGATCTGTCACGTGTTTCTTCTTATCGCCTGCGTGAAGCCCACGCTGACGGCCAATACTGCACAGCCGAAGTGGCGATTGCGCTACTGGATCTGGCGGGCGATACCCTGGCAGCCAGTGCGCTTGGTGGCCATTTTTCCTGTTTTCGCGAACGCTATCTCGCAGGAAAAACCACTCATAAGGGAAGCATCACAGCAACAGAGCCGGAAAGCGTTTAAAATCATCAGGTCACTCGCCTTTTCAGGAGACTTGTATGAGCCAGCGCGGGTTAGAAGCATTACTCCGCCCTAAATCCATCGCCGTCATCGGCGCGTCGATGAAACCCGAACGCGCCGGTTACCTGATGATGCGGAACCTGCTCGCAGGCGGTTTCAACGGCCCAATTCTGCCGGTAACGCCTGCTTATAAAGCCGTGCTGGGCGTCCTGGCCTGGCCAGACGTGGACAGCCTGCCCTTTATCCCCGATCTCGCGGTGCTTTGTACTCATGCCCGACGCAATATCACGCTGCTTGAGGCGCTGGGTAAAAAGGGCTGTAAAACCTGCATCATTCTCTCCTCACCTCCTGAACAACAGACGGCGCTTCTGGCCTGCGCGGCGCGATTCCAGATGCGACTGCTGGGGCCAAACAGCCTTGGCCTGCTGGCGCCCTGGCAGGGGCTGAACGCCAGTTTCTCGCCTGTTCCAATACGTAAAGGCAAGCTGGCCTTTATCTCGCAGTCGGCGGCGGTCTCCAATACGATTCTCGACTGGGCACAGCAGCGTGAGATGGGGTTCTCCTACTTTATCGCCCTGGGCGATGGGCTGGACATCGATGTCGACGAGCTGCTGGATTTTCTGGCACGCGATACCAAAACCAGTGCCATCCTGCTCTATCTTGAGCATCTGAGCGATGCCCGACGCTTTGTTTCGGCGGCCCGTAGTGCCTCGCGCAATAAACCGATCCTGGTGATCAAAAGCGGTCGTAGCCCGGCCGCCCAGCGTCTTCTGCACTCGCATTCCGGGATGGACCCCGCCTGGGATGCCGCCATCCAGCGTGCCGGTTTACTGCGCGTTCAGGATACCCATGAACTCTTTTCGGCTGTCGAAACGCTCAGCCATATGCGTCCGCTCCGGGGTGAACGGCTGATGATCATCAGCAACGGTGCCGCCCCCGCCGCGCTGGCGTTGGATGAACTCTGGCTGCGTAACGGCAAGCTGGCCGCGCTCAGTGAAGAGACGCTCCAGCGCCTGCGTGAGGCGCTGCCTCCTGGCGTAGAGCCGGGTAATCCACTCGATTTGCGTGACGATGCCAGCAGCGATCGCTATATCAGCGCCCTGAACATTCTGCTGGAGAGCCAGGATTTTGATGCCCTGATGGTTATTCACTCTCCGAGCGCCGTCGCGCCAGGGAGTGAAAGTGCCCGTTCGCTGATTGAAACTGTGAAAAAGCATCCGCGTGGTAAATACGTTTCGCTTTTGACCAACTGGTGCGGTGAGTTTTCCTCTCAGGAGGCACGCCGCCTGTTCAGCGAGGCAGGGCTACCGACATACCGCACACCGGAAGGCACCATCACCGCCTTTATGCACATGGTGGAGTACCGACGTAACCAGAAACAGCTGCGGGAAACCCCTGCGCTCCCCGGAAATCTGACGGCCAATACCGGTAATGCTCGTGCCCTGCTGCAACGCGCCATTGATGATGGGGCGCGTACACTGGACACCCACGAGGTGCAGCCGATCCTGAATGCTTTCGGCATGCATACCCTGCCGACCTGGATCGCCAGTGACAGTGCGGAAGCGGTGCATATTGCCGAGCAGATTGGTTATCCGGTGGCGCTAAAACTCCGCTCCCCCGATATCCCCCATAAGTCAGAAGTTCAGGGGGTAATGCTGTATCTGCGCACCGCGGCGGAAGTTCAACAGGCGGCAGATGCCATCATCGATCGCGTCAAAATGACCTGGCCCCAGGCGCGGATCCACGGCCTGCTGGTGCAAAGCATGGCCAACCGCGCGGGGGCACAGGAGTTACGGGTGGTGGTTGAACACGATCCGGTCTTTGGTCCACTGATCATGCTGGGCGAAGGGGGCGTTGAGTGGCGTCCTGAAGAGCAGGCGGTGGTTGCCCTGCCTCCGCTGAACATGAACCTGGCGCGCTACCTGGTGATCCAGGGGATCAAGAGCAAGAAGATCCGCGGGCGTAGTGCCTTGCGATCGCTGGATATCGCTGCTCTGAGCCAGTTCCTGGTGCAGGTATCGAACCTGATCATCGACAGCCCGGAAATACAGCGTCTGGACATTCATCCTTTACTGGCCTCCGGCAGCGAACTGACGGCCCTGGACGTGACGATGGACGTGGCAGCCTTTACTGGCGATCGTGAAAGCCGACTCGCGATCCGTCCTTACCCTCATCAGCTTGAAGAATGGGTGGAGATGAAAAATGGCGAGCAGTCGCTGTTTCGTCCCATCCTTCCTGAAGATGAACCCCAGCTACAGCGCTTTATTGCCCAGGTGACAAAAGAAGATCTTTACTATCGCTACTTTAGTGAAATCAACGAATTTACCCACGAAGATTTAGCCAATATGACGCAGATCGACTACGATCGGGAAATGGCTTTTGTTGCCGTCCGCCGCACTGATGAGGGTGATGAGATCCTTGGCGTCACGCGTGCTATCTCCGATCCTGATAACGTCGATGCGGAATTTGCAGTACTTGTTCGCTCCGATCTAAAAGGCCTCGGGCTAGGCAGACGGTTACTGGAAAAGCTGATCGGTTATACGCGCGATCACGGACTTATCCGTCTCAATGGCATTACTATGCCTAACAATCGTGGCATGATCGCCCTGGCGCGAAAATTAGGCTTTACTGTTGATGTTCAGCTGGAAGATGGCATTGTGGGGCTGACGCTGGCGCTGATGTCGACTGGTAAACAAGAGTAAGGTACTGGAAATGTTGACCACTTTAAACGGCACTGGTGGTATGATTGCCCGCTTCTGTTGGCTGCATAGCCCATATAATCCTTCAATGAACAGAGAAGAAACGCACTGTGATGTTGTCCAAATTTAAGCGTAATAAACATCAACAACACCTTGCTCAACTACCGAAGATTTCTCAGTCAGTTGATGATGTAGAGTTCTTTTATGCTCCCGCTGATTTTCGGGAGACGCTACTGGCAAAAATTGCCAGCGCAACGCATCGTATTTGCATTATCGCGCTTTATCTTGAACAGGATGAAGGCGGCAGCGCGATTTTACGCGCGGTATACGAGGCCAAACGTCAGCGCCCTGAACTGGATGTTCGCATCCTGGTGGACTGGCATCGCGCTCAGCGCGGCCGTATTGGTGCAGCCGCATCTAACACTAATGCCGACTGGTATTGCCGCATGGCGCAGGAGAACCCTGGCGTAGATGTGGCGGTTTATGGTGTCCCGGTTAACACCCGCGAAGCGCTCGGCGTACTCCACTTCAAAGGCTTCATCATTGATGATAGCGTGCTCTACAGCGGCGCAAGTCTGAATGACGTCTATCTGCATCAGCTCGATAAATACCGTTACGATCGCTATCACCTGGTGCGTAATGCCCGCATGGCTGATGTCATGTTCGAGTGGGTGGATCAGAACCTGGTGCGCGGTCGCGGCGTGAATCGCCTTGATGATCCCCAGCGTCCAAAAAGCCCGGAGATCAAAAATGACATTCGTCTTTTCCGTCAGGAATTGCGCGATGCCATGTTCCATTTCCAGGGTGATGCGGATAACGAACAGCTTGCAGTGACCCCGCTCGTAGGCCTTGGTAAATCCAGCCTGCTCAATAAAACTATCTTCCATCTTATGCCGTGCACTCAGCATAAGCTGACCATCTGTACCCCCTATTTCAACCTGCCGGCAGTCCTGGTGCGTAATATCATCCAGCTTTTACGCGACGGCAAAAAGGTAGAAATAATCGTTGGCGATAAAACAGCGAACGATTTCTTTATCCCAGAAGATCAGCCGTTTAAGATCATCGGTGCCCTGCCTTATCTGTATGAGATTAACCTGCGCCGCTTCCTCAGCCGCCTGCAGTATTATGTCAATACCGATCAGCTGGTGGTGCGTCTCTGGAAAGATGAAGACAACAGCTATCATCTGAAAGGGATGTGGGTCGATGATGAGTGGATGCTGCTAACGGGAAATAACCTCAACCCGCGTGCATGGCGACTGGATCTTGAGAATGCCATTCTGATCCACGACCCGCGTCATGAGCTGGCAGCCCAGCGCGATCGCGAACTGGAGTTGATCCGCACCCATACCACTGTGGTTAACCATTACCGCGATCTGCAGAGCATTGCTGATTATCCGGTTAAGGTCAGAAAACTGATCCGCCGTCTGCGCAGGATCCGCATTGATCGCTTGATTAGCCGAATTTTGTAATTTTCAGCCCTGTCATTGACGGGGCTTTTTTATGGAGATCGTTGTGCGTTATTTTCTGTTAATGGGCTGTCTGCTTCTGTGTGGTTGTAGCCATATGGCTCAGGATAGCTGGTCGGGTCAGGATAAGGCACAACACTTTCTCGCCTCGGCGATGCTCTCAGCGGCGGGTAATGAGTATGCCCAACGACAGGGGTATAGTCGCGATCGTAGCGCGGCGTACGGCTTGATGTTTTCAGTGAGTCTTGGGGCATCGAAGGAGTTGTGGGACAGCCGCCCGGCGGGGAGCGGCTGGAGCTGGAAAGATTTTGCCTGGGATATCGCCGGAGCAACAACCGGCTATAGCCTGTGGCAACTGGCGGAGCACTAAAGACGGACCCCTTTCCCTTTTCGGTGCAGCATCAGCGAGACAATAAATGCCAGCGCCCCCATCAGCGTAACGTACCAGAAAAAGACGGTCTCATTGCCGATCGATTTTAATGACAGCGCAACATATTCTGCCGAACCGCCAAAGAGTGCGTTAGCTACCGCATAAGATAACCCCACGCCCAGCGCACGTACCTGAGCCGGAAACATCTCTGCCTTAAGAATGCCGCTGATAGAGGTGTAAAAACTGGCAATGACCAGTGCCACCATCACCAGAGCAAAAGCGGCATAAGGGGATGAAACATGCTGAAGCGCCGTAAGAATGGGCACCGTGCATAACGCCGATAATCCGCCAAAAATGAGCATGGAGCTACGACGACCGATTTTATCTGATAGCGCACCGATAATGGGCTGAATAAGCATAAAAACAAACAGCGCCACTGTCATGACCATACTCGCCACGTTAGCGTGCATACCCGTGGTATTGACCAGATACTTTTGCATGTAGGTTGTAAAGGTATAGAAGGTGAGTGAGCCGCCTGCCGTGAAGCCGAGCACCATCAAAAATGCCTTGCGGTTACGCCATAAACCTTTAAATGAACCCGCTTCTTTTAACGTTCTCACCTCTTTTCGCGACGTTTCATCCAGTTGGCGCCGTAACCACAGTGCCACCACAGCCAGGACTGCACCCAGCGCAAAAGGAATACGCCATCCCCAGGCACGGAGATCTTCATCACTCAATACTTGTTGCAGTATTACCACGGCCAGGATAGCCAACAGCTGACCGCCGATCAGCGTGACGTACTGAAACGAAGCATAAAAGCCTTTACGCCCTTCCACTGCGACTTCACTCATATAGGTCGCACTTGTACCATATTCCCCCCCAACGGATAGCCCCTGGAACAAACGCGCCAGCAAGAGTAAGGCCGGTGCCCATGTGCCAATCGCATCATAGCCGGGTAGACAGGCAATAACCAAAGAGCCGAAACACATCATACAGACTGAGATCAGCATGGACGTTTTTCGCCCTCTGCGATCGGCGATGCGACCAAACAGCCAGCCGCCGATTGGGCGCATCAAAAAGCCAGCGGCAAAGACGCCTGCGGTTTGCAGAAGTTGTGTCGTTGTGTTGCCGGATGGGAAGAAGATATGGGCAAAATAGAGTGAACAAAATGAGTAAACATAGAAGTCGAACCATTCCACCAGATTGCCAGAAGATGCGCCGACGATAGCCCAGATCCTGCGGCGGGTATCGCCGTCTGCCTCTTTTTTACTTTCCGTATCTGTACTTGCTACGGTTTCTGTCATTTTAAATCCCCTGTCTTACATTGCGGGCCATTGCACCCGTTCCAGTAAAACGAGATTTAAAATTTAACGTTAGGTAAAAAAATTGTTTCTATTATGTTTCATTTAATTTTGTGAGATAAGTCATAAAATGCGACCTGAGACGAGGGGCATCATCAACCCCACTTTTTTTGATGCGCCTGTTTTCTCTGTAAATAATCTTCATCGGCACGAATTTTATCCCACCATCCCTTAAAGACTTTCGCCGCTTCGGCTTTGACTGGATCGTGATCTAACGGACGCACATTGCGTTCATCATCATACTTTTTGCCGCCTTTGTGGTTGGCATAGCGCCTGGCGCGGGTATACCCCATCTGAATAAATTTCCTGGCCATATCCATACCGACGAAATCATTTTTCTCACGATATTGCTCAAAGAGCGCGTAAATTTCCTGTGCAGATTTTGTCGCGACTTCAGCATTTTTGTAACGCCAGTAGGGCAGAATTTCACTTTTATAAGGTTCAACCAGCAAGACACCCTGTTCTCCCCGCCCTACCTGGTAAAGCTCAGGGTGATCACGAAAGTTTGTATTGGCAAAATCTTGTTGGTAGTTAAATGGGGGATTCGGCAAAATAACCTCGATAACGATGCATATCTTGTTATTTTAGCCAGAGATTATTGAGTTTGCCCGGAATGGATAAACGCAAAAAACCCCGTACCTTGCGGTACGGGGTTCCTGATTTGATGCCTGGCAGTTCCCTACTCTCGCATGGGGAGACCCCACACTACCATCGGCGCTACGGCGTTTCACTTCTGAGTTCGGCATGGGGTCAGGTGGGACCACCGCGCTACAGCCGCCAGGCAAATTCTGTTTCCGGGCCGCCTCGCGGGCCACCCGGTTAATCCGGTATCAGCTGAAAATTGTCTCAGTCACCGAAAACAGCTTCGGCGTTGTAAGGTTAAGCCTCACGGTTCATTAGTATCGGTTAGCTCAACGCATCGCTGCGCTTACACACCCGACCTATCAACGTCGTCGTCTTCAACGTTCCTTCAGGAGCCTTAAAGGCTCAGGGAGAACTCATCTCGGGGCAAGTTTCGTGCTTAGATGCTTTCAGCACTTATCTTTTCCGCATTTAGCTACCGGGCAGTGCCATTGGCATGACAACCCGAACACCAGTGATGCGTCCACTCCGGTCCTCTCGTACTAGGAGCAGCCCCCCTCAATTCTCCAGCGCCCACGGCAGATAGGGACCGAACTGTCTCACGACGTTCTAAACCCAGCTCGCGTACCACTTTAAACGGCGAACAGCCGTACCCTTGGGACCTACTTCAGCCCCAGGATGTGATGAGCCGACATCGAGGTGCCAAACACCGCCGTCGATATGAACTCTTGGGCGGTATCAGCCTGTTATCCCCGGAGTACCTTTTATCCGTTGAGCGATGGCCCTTCCATACAGAACCACCGGATCACTATGACCTGCTTTCGCACCTGCTCGAGCCGTCACTCTCGCAGTCAAGCTAGCTTATGCCATTGCACTAACCTCCTGATGTCCGACCAGGATTAGCTAACCTTCGTGCTCCTCCGTTACTCTTTAGGAGGAGACCGCCCCAGTCAAACTACCCACCAGACACTGTCCGCAACCCGGATTACGGGCCCACGTTAGAACACCAGCCATTAAAGGGTGGTATTTCAAGGATGGCTCCACGCAGACTGGCGTCCACGCTTCAAAGCCTCCCACCTATCCTACACATCAAGGACCAGTGTTCAGTGTCAAGCTATAGTAAAGGTTCACGGGGTCTTTCCGTCTTGCCGCGGGTACACTGCATCTTCACAGCGATTTCAATTTCACTGAGTCTCGGGTGGAGACAGCCTGGCCATCATTACGCCATTCGTGCAGGTCGGAACTTACCCGACAAGGAATTTCGCTACCTTAGGACCGTTATAGTTACGGCCGCCGTTTACCGGGGCTTCGATCAAGAGCTTCGCGTTGCCGCTAACCCCATCAATTAACCTTCCGGCACCGGGCAGGCGTCACACCGTATACGTCCACTTTCGTGTTTGCACAGTGCTGTGTTTTTAATAAACAGTTGCAGCCAGCTGGTATCTTCGACTGATTTCAGCTCCACCCGCAGGGGCTTCACCTACATATCAGCGTGCCTTCTCCCGAAGTTACGGCACCATTTTGCCTAGTTCCTTCACCCGAGTTCTCTCAAGCGCCTTGGTATTCTCTACCTGACCACCTGTGTCGGTTTGGGGTACGATTTGATGTTACCTGATGCTTAGAGGCTTTTCCTGGAAGCAGGGCATTTGTTACTTCAGCACCGTAGTGCCTCGTCATCACACCTCAGCGTTAATAAGGTACCGGATTTACCTGGAACCTCCGCCTACATGCTTAAACCGGGACAACCGTCGCCCGGCCAACATAGCCTTCTCCGTCCCCCCTTCGCAGTAACACCGAGTACAGGAATATTAACCTGTTTCCCATCGACTACGCCTTTCGGCCTCGCCTTAGGGGTCGACTCACCCTGCCCCGATTAACGTTGGACAGGAACCCTTGGTCTTCCGGCGAGCGGGCTTTTCACCCGCTTTATCGTTACTTATGTCAGCATTCGCACTTCTGATACCTCCAGCAACCCTCACAGGTCACCTTCGACGGCTTACAGAACGCTCCCCTACCCAACAACACCTAAGTGTCGCTGCCGCAGCTTCGGTGCATGGTTTAGCCCCGTTACATCTTCCGCGCAGGCCGACTCGACCAGTGAGCTATTACGCTTTCTTTAAATGATGGCTGCTTCTAAGCCAACATCCTGGCTGTCTGTGCCTTCCCACATCGTTTCCCACTTAACCATGACTTTGGGACCTTAGCTGGCGGTCTGGGTTGTTTCCCTCTTCACGACGGACGTTAGCACCCGCCGTGTGTCTCCCGTGATAACATTCTCCGGTATTCGCAGTTTGCATCGGGTTGGTAAGCCGGGATGGCCCCCTAGCCGAAACAGTGCTCTACCCCCGGAGATGAATTCACGAGGCGCTACCTAAATAGCTTTCGGGGAGAACCAGCTATCTCCCGGTTTGATTGGCCTTTCACCCCCAGCCACAGGTCATCCGCTAATTTTTCAACATTAGTCGGTTCGGTCCTCCAGTTAGTGTTACCCAACCTTCAACCTGCCCATGGCTAGATCACCGGGTTTCGGGTCTATACCCTGCAACTTAACGCCCAGTTAAGACTCGGTTTCCCTTCGGCTCCCCTATACGGTTAACCTTGCTACAGAATATAAGTCGCTGACCCATTATACAAAAGGTACGCAGTCACACCACGAAGGTGCTCCCACTGCTTGTACGTACACGGTTTCAGGTTCTATTTCACTCCCCTCGCCGGGGTTCTTTTCGCCTTTCCCTCACGGTACTGGTTCACTATCGGTCAGTCAGGAGTATTTAGCCTTGGAGGATGGTCCCCCCATATTCAGACAGGATACCACGTGTCCCGCCCTACTCTTCGAGTTCACAGCATATGCATCTTCGTGTACGGGAGTATCACCCTGTACCCTGCGACTTTCCAGACGCTTCCACTGACACACATGCTGATTCAGACTCTGGGCTGCTCCCCGTTCGCTCGCCGCTACTGGGGGAATCTCGGTTGATTTCTTTTCCTCAGGGTACTTAGATGTTTCAGTTCCCCTGGTTCGCTTCGTTAAGCTATGTATTCACTTAACGATAGTGTGACGAGTCACACTGGGTTTCCCCATTCGGAAATCGCCGGTTATAACGGTTCATATCACCTTACCGGCGCTTATCGCAGATTAGCACGTCCTTCATCGCCTCTGACTGCCTAGGCATCCACCGTGTACGCTTGGTCGCTTAACCTCACAACCCGAAGCTGTTTCACTTCTGATTGCGAAATCTGAGACCCGACCACACCTTCATCTGCTCTTATTACGGATAACAGACACAGTGCGTCGTTTCAATTTTCAGCTTGATCCAGATTTTTAAAGAGCAAATATCTCAAACATGACTCACTATTTTCATAGTTAATCAGCTTTGAGATACTGATTGGTTGTGCCTTTCACTCACACCCAGCAAGTGGCGTCCCCTAGGGGATTCGAACCCCTGTTGCCGCCGTGAAAGGGCGGAGTCCTAACCGCTAGACGAAGGGGACACGATGTGTCACGACTTCGCAGCCGTCTTGCTCGTTACTTTTCATCAGACAATCTGTGTGGACACTACAAAGGCAGGTTCTTTAAGGTAAGGAGGTGATCCAACCGCAGGTTCCCCTACGGTTACCTTGTTACGACTTCACCCCAGTCATGAATCACAAAGTGGTAAGCGCCCTCCCGAAGGTTAAGCTACCTACTTCTTTTGCAACCCACTCCCATGGTGTGACGGGCGGTGTGTACAAGGCCCGGGAACGTATTCACCGTAGCATTCTGATCTACGATTACTAGCGATTCCGACTTCATGGAGTCGAGTTGCAGACTCCAATCCGGACTACGACGCACTTTATGAGGTCCGCTTGCTCTCGCGAGGTCGCTTCTCTTTGTATGCGCCATTGTAGCACGTGTGTAGCCCTACTCGTAAGGGCCATGATGACTTGACGTCATCCCCACCTTCCTCCAGTTTATCACTGGCAGTCTCCTTTGAGTTCCCGGCCTAGCCGCTGGCAACAAAGGATAAGGGTTGCGCTCGTTGCGGGACTTAACCCAACATTTCACAACACGAGCTGACGACAGCCATGCAGCACCTGTCTCAGAGTTCCCGAAGGCACCAAAGCATCTCTGCTAAGTTCTCTGGATGTCAAGAGTAGGTAAGGTTCTTCGCGTTGCATCGAATTAAACCACATGCTCCACCGCTTGTGCGGGCCCCCGTCAATTCATTTGAGTTTTAACCTTGCGGCCGTACTCCCCAGGCGGTCGACTTAACGCGTTAGCTCCGGAAGCCACTCCTCAAGGGAACAACCTCCAAGTCGACATCGTTTACGGCGTGGACTACCAGGGTATCTAATCCTGTTTGCTCCCCACGCTTTCGCACCTGAGCGTCAGTCTTTGTCCAGGGGGCCGCCTTCGCCACCGGTATTCCTCCAGATCTCTACGCATTTCACCGCTACACCTGGAATTCTACCCCCCTCTACAAGACTCTAGCCTGCCAGTTTCGAATGCAGTTCCCAGGTTGAGCCCGGGGATTTCACATCCGACTTGACAGACCGCCTGCGTGCGCTTTACGCCCAGTAATTCCGATTAACGCTTGCACCCTCCGTATTACCGCGGCTGCTGGCA
The DNA here is from genome assembly GCF_002935105.1 of Leclercia sp. LSNIH3. Lineage (NCBI taxonomy): Bacteria > Pseudomonadati > Pseudomonadota > Gammaproteobacteria > Enterobacterales > Enterobacteriaceae > Leclercia > Leclercia sp. LSNIH3. The sequence continues at coordinate 3,603,847 of NZ_CP026387.1, read as the reverse complement.
CGGAGTTAGCCGGTGCTTCTTCTGCGGGTAACGTCAATTGCTGCGGTTATTAACCACAACACCTTCCTCCCCGCTGAAAGTACTTTACAACCCGAAGGCCTTCTTCATACACGCGGCATGGCTGCATCAGGCTTGCGCCCATTGTGCAATATTCCCCACTGCTGCCTCCCGTAGGAGTCTGGACCGTGTCTCAGTTCCAGTGTGGCTGGTCATCCTCTCATACCAGCTAGGGATCGTCGCCTAGGTGAGCCATTACCCCACCTACTAGCTAATCCCATCTGGGCACATCTGATGGCAAGAGGCCCGAAGGTCCCCCTCTTTGGTCTTGCGACGTTATGCGGTATTAGCTACCGTTTCCAGTAGTTATCCCCCTCCATCAGGCAGTTTCCCAGACATTACTCACCCGTCCGCCACTCGTCACCCGAGAGCAAGCTCTCTGTGCTACCGTTCGACTTGCATGTGTTAGGCCTGCCGCCAGCGTTCAATCTGAGCCATGATCAAACTCTTCAATTTAAGTTTGATGCTCGTGAATTAAACTTCGTAATGAATTACGCATGTTCACTCAGAGACTTGGTATTCATTTATTGTCTTTCGACATTAAGAATCCATGTCACTTTGAGTGCCCACACAGATTGTCTGATAAATTGTTAAAGAGCAGTGCAACGCGGCTTTCGCTCACCGTTGCGAGGTGGCGTATATTACGCTTTCCTCTTTCAGAGTCAAGCGATTATTTCACGCTTTTCTCTGCTGACCCGGCGGCTTGTTTGCCGTTGTTCCGTGTCAGTGGAGGCGCATTATAGGCAGTTCTTTTGGGCTGGCAAGCATAAAGTGAGAATTATTTGCTGACCGCTCAATTTCCAGGCAATCACGCATTCAGGCCTCTATTCTTGCCTGGTTTTTAAACAAAAACGAGCCTCTGGAGGCTCGTTTTTGCTTTTTTGTGACTTACTGCACTGCCACAATCTGGTCTTCTTTCTTCACCAGCTGTATCGGTTTGCCTGGAAGCAGCTTCCCGGAAAGGATTTGCTGAGCCAGCGGGTTTTCTATCTGTTGCTGAATGGCACGTTTTAAAGGACGCGCCCCGTACACCGGATCGTAACCATTTGCACTCAGCAGTTGCAGTGCGTCATCCGTAATATGCATTTCATAGCCACGCTCTTCAAGACGCTTATACAGCCGCTGCAGCTGAATACGGGCAATCGACGCAATATGTTTTTCACCCAGAGGATGGAAGACCACGACTTCATCGATACGGTTGATAAACTCAGGACGGAAGCTGTGGCTAACCACGCCCATCACCAGATCCTTCATATGGCCGTAATCGAGTTCGCCGAAACGTTCCTGAATCAGATCGGAACCGAGGTTCGAGGTCATAATGACAACCGTATTACGGAAATCGACCGTTCTCCCCTGCCCGTCCGTCAGGCGACCATCATCCAATACCTGCAACAGAATATTGAACACATCCGGGTGCGCCTTCTCCACTTCATCCAGCAGGATGACGGAATACGGACGACGGCGAACCGCTTCTGTCAGATATCCGCCCTCTTCATAACCGACATATCCTGGAGGTGCCCCCACGAGGCGCGACACAGAATGTTTCTCCATAAACTCGGACATGTCGATACGCACCATCGCATCATCGCTATCGAACATAAAGTTCGCCAGCGCTTTACACAGTTCCGTCTTACCTACCCCGGTCGGGCCGAGGAACAGGAAGGAACCAATCGGGCGGTTGGGATCGGACAAACCTGCACGGCTACGGCGGATGGCATTCGATACCGCTTCTACCGCTTCATCCTGGCCGATAACGCGATGATGGAGGTCTTCTTCCATTCGCAATAACTTGTCGCGTTCGCTCTCCATCATTCTGGCAACCGGGATACCGGTCCAGCGCGCCAGCACATCGGCAATTTCTGTTTCCGTCACTTTATTACGTAACAGACGCATGGTTTTACCTTCCAGTTGCGTTGCGGCTGCCAGCTGTTTTTCCAGCTCAGGAATTTTGCCGTACTGCAGCTCAGACATCTGCGCCAGATCGCCCACGCGACGTGCCTGCTCGATCGCTATCTTCGCCTGCTCCAGTTCGGCTTTGATCGTCTGAGTGCCGGAAAGGGAGGCTTTTTCCGCTTTCCACTCCTCTTCTAAGCCGGAATATTGGCGCTCTTTATCCTCCAGCTCTTCATTAAGCATATCCAGACGCTTTTTACTCGCTTCATCCGACTCTTTCTTCAGCGCTTGCTGCTCAAGCTTGAGCTGGATAATGCGCCGATCGAGTCTGTCCAGCTCTTCCGGTTTTGAGTCAATCTGCATGCGAATACTGGAAGCGGCCTCATCGATAAGGTCAATCGCTTTGTCCGGTAACTGCCGGTCGGCAATATAACGATGTGACAACGTTGCTGCCGCCACGATAGCCGGGTCGGTGATCTGCACGTGGTGGTGCAGCTCATACCGCTCTTTCAAACCACGCAGAATGGCGATGGTATCTTCCACTGTCGGTTCAGCCACAAAGACTTTCTGGAAGCGACGCTCCAGCGCAGCATCTTTCTCAATGTACTGACGATACTCATCCAGCGTGGTAGCCCCAACGCAGTGCAGCTCACCGCGTGCCAGCGCCGGTTTCAGCATGTTCCCGGCATCCATGGCACCGTCGGCTTTACCGGCACCGACCATGGTGTGCAGTTCATCAATAAACAGGATGACGTTACTTTCCTGTTTGGCCAGATCGTTAAGTACGCCTTTTAACCGCTCTTCGAATTCACCCCGATATTTTGCACCCGCCACCAGCGCCCCCATATCCAGCGCGAGTACGCGACGGCCTTTCAAGCCCTCCGGGACTTCACCATTAACGATACGCTGCGCTAATCCTTCGACAATGGCGGTTTTACCGACACCCGGCTCACCGATCAGGACCGGGTTATTTTTGGTCCGGCGCTGCAGTACCTGAATGGTACGGCGAATCTCTTCGTCACGGCCAATGACCGGATCAAGCTTGCCCTGCTCAGCACGCTCGGTCAGGTCGACCGTATATTTCTTCAATGCCTGACGCTGGTCTTCGGCACCCTGATCGTTCACGTTCTCACCTCCGCGCATCTGTGCAATCGCCTGCGTCACATTAGCCGTAGTTGCACCGGCCGTTTTCAGCAGGTCGGTCAATGTGCCACGTGATTCAAGCGCCGCCAGAACAAACAGCTCTGACGAAATAAAATTGTCGCCGCGTTTCTGCGCCAGTTTGTCGCAAAGATTCAGTACGCGAACCAGATCCTGAGACGGTTGGACATCACCGCCCGTACCTTCTACCTGAGGTAGACGGCTCAATGCCTGATCGATGGCTGTGCGTAACTGGCCCGCATTAATGCCGGCAGACGTAAGTAAAGGACGTACCGATCCCCCTTCCTGATTCAGTAAGGCGCTCATGAGATGAAGAGGTTCGATAAATTGGTTGTCGTGCCCCAGTGCGAGTGACTGGGCATCAGCGAGAGCAAGCTGGAATTTATTAGTAAGACGATCCAGACGCATAACTCCTCCCATAACAGGTCAAAATTGCTACTGGAGATTAAATGAGGTCATCCCTCAATTATTCAAGGTGAATGACCTGAATTATGCGAAAAGAAAACGGCGCGTACCGGATCGTCTTGATTCTATAGGTTATATCAGCCAAATGAAACTTGCCATACGCCCGGTCGTCTTGTCGCGGCGATAGGAAAAGAAATCACCCTTTTCGGTGAAAGTGCAGCGATCGCCGCCATAGATCTGGCTGATGCCGAGATGGGTCAGGCGTTGACGGGCAAGCTGATAAATATCTGCCATGTACTTCTCCCCCACCGGGCGAAAAGCACTCTCTGCCTGCGGATGGTGGGCCATAAAGGCTTCACGAACGTCGGAACCTACTTCAAAAGCCTGCGGGCCAATCGCCGGGCCGAGCCAGGCAAGAATGTTATCCGCGCTGTCAGCAAAGCAGGCAACCGTTTCCTCCAGCACGCCAGCACACAACCCGCGCCAGCCAGCATGGGCTGCAGCCACTTCGGTGCCTGCGCGGTTGCAGAAAAGTACGGGCAGGCAGTCGGCTGTCATAACGGCACATACCGAGCCCGGCGTATTACTGTAAGAGGCGTCGGCGCGTTTCGAGGCATAGGGTTCCCCGGTAAGCCTGAGAACAGCCGTACCATGAACCTGCTCAAGCCAGACCGGTTTCGACGGCAACTGACCCGCAGCAAACATGCGCTGACGATTCTCTTCCACATGGTTGAGATCGTCGCCACAGTGCGCGCCCAGGTTTAATGACTCCCAGGCACCCTCACTGACACCCCCGATGCGGGTGGAACTGCAGGCCGCCACGCCTGCTGGCGCCGGCCACTGCGGGACAATCAGTTTGGTCATAACCAGTCCACGGCGTCCTTATGTTCTTCGAAATCAGCGCGCATAGCGTCGATCAGATCCACCATATCCTGTGGGATTGGCGCATGCCACTCCATCTCGATCCCGGTGATTGGATGATAGAGACGCAGCATGGTTGCATGCAGAGCCTGGCGATCGAATTTACGCAGCATCGCGATAAACTCTTCGGAAGCACCTTTCGGCGGACGCGGACGGCCACCGTACAACTGATCGCCCACCAGCGGATGGGTAATATGCGACATGTGCACACGGATCTGGTGAGTACGGCCGGTTTCCAGACGCAGACGCAGACGCGTATGGATGCGGAAATGTTCCATGATGCGATAGTGCGTAACCGCCGGTTTACCCATCGGATGAACGGACATATGGGTACGCTTGGTTGGGTGGCGACTGATAGGCTGCTCAACCGTGCCGCCGGAAGTCATATGCCCAATCGCAACCGCTTCGTATTCACGGGTGATTTCACGCAGCTGCAACGACTCTACCAGACGCGTTTGCGCCGGAATGGTCTTCGCAACGACCATCAGGCCGGTGGTGTCTTTATCCAGACGGTGTACGATACCCGCACGCGGTACATCAGCGATGGGCGGATAGTAGTGCAGCAGCGCATTCAGCACTGTGCCGTCAGGGTTGCCTGCGCCAGGGTGTACAACAAAATCACGTGGCTTGTTGATCACTAAAATATCGTCATCTTCGTAGACGATATTCAGTGGGAGATCCTGAGGCTCGAAACGAACTTCTTCTTCGATGTCAGCATTGATGGCGACCACTTCCCCACCCAACACTTTCTCTTTTGGCTTGTCCCAGATCTTGCCGTTTACCAGCACGCGCTGGTCAAGGATCCATTCTTTTATACGTGAACGCGAATAATCAGGGAACATTTCGGCCAAAGCCTGATCTAAGCGTTGTCCGAGTTGTTTTTCGGAGACTGTTGCGGTGAGTTCTACTCGTTGTGCCATAGACTGCTTCTTCGTTTAACGTTGGGTTTTACGGCTTTGCCGTTTAATATAGTGTGCTATTGTAGCTGGTCTTAATCGGGAGCAGGAAAGAGATTCTCCCGGACAAACATTTGAGGAAAGTCAAAACGTCATGACGCGCATGAAATATCTGGTGGCAGCGGCCACGTTGAGCCTGGCTTTGGTCGGCTGCTCCGGTTCGAATGAACAGGTCCCTGACAATCCGCCGAATGAAATCTATGCGACTGCTCAGCAAAAGCTGCAGGACGGTAACTGGAAACAGGCGATAACGCAACTGGAAGCGCTGGATAATCGTTATCCATTTGGCCCGTATTCCCAGCAGGTACAGTTGGATTTGATCTACGCCTACTATAAAAATGCCGATCTGCCACTGGCCCAGGCGACGATAGATCGCTTCATGCGTCTGAATCCGACCCATCCTAATATCGATTACGTCATGTATATGCGCGGCCTGACCAACATGGCGCTGGATGACAGCGCGCTGCAAGGCTTCTTCGGTGTTGACCGTTCAGACCGTGACCCTCAGCACGCCCGCGATGCGTTCAATGACTTCTCTAAACTGGTACGTGGCTATCCGAACAGCCAGTACGTAACGGATGCCAGCAAACGTCTGGTGTTCCTGAAAGATCGTCTGGCGAAATACGAATACTCGGTTGCGGAATACTATACCCGCCGTGGCGCATACGTTGCCGTTGTGAACCGTGTTGAAGGTATGCTGCGTGATTACCCGGATACTCAGGCAACACGCGATGGTCTGAAGCTGATGGAAAATGCCTACCGCGAGCTGCAGATGACATCTCAGGCTGATAAAGTCGCGAAGATCATCGCCGCTAACAGCAGCAACACCTGATTCTTCGTTAAGATGCAAAACGGCAGCCTAAGGGCTGCCGTTTTTTTATCCATTTTCGGACTATGCTGAACCGGTTTAGCTCGCATCAATCCTATCAACTATGGCCGTAATTTCTTATAACGACAAGGTAAAAGTTGCTTCTTCCTGTCCTGCCTCACAAAAAGAATCCATTGACAAAAAGTGACATTAAAATGTGATTTGGATCACACAAATTGACATTAAGAACGGTATGCTGGAATCACCAAGACGGGAAAGACAAGAGGTAAAATTTATGACAATGAACATTACCAGTAAACAAATGGAAATTACTCCGGCTATCCGCCAGCACGTCGCAGACCGTCTCGCCAAACTGGATAAATGGCAAACACACTTGATTAACCCACATATCATTCTCTCTAAGGAGCCACAAGGTTTCATCGCTGACGCAACTATCAATACTCCAAACGGCCATCTGGTCGCCAGCGCGAAACATGAGGATATGTACACCGCCATCAACGATTTGATTAACAAGCTGGAACGGCAGCTCAATAAAGTGCAACACAAAGGTGAAGCCCGTCGCGCCACAACATCGGTGAAAGACGCCAGCTTCGCAGAAGAAGTTGAAGATGAATAATCCTTTACATTGAGTCTATCGCCAACGCGCCTTCGGGCGCGTTTTTTGTTTTTTATTGACAGGGTGAAAACAGTACAGGTACTTTAAGTCTGTCTCCTGAAGGAATCATCCATGACTGTAAAACCGTTTTTCTTCGCATTCTTTTTTACCTTCCCCTGATTGGGAGGCGTTTCGTCGTGTGATAAAGAATGCGAAGACGAACAACAAGGCCTCCCACCCCGGGAGGCCTTTTTTATTGATAACGATAATATAATTAAGGCAACGCTATGACACCGGAAAACCCGTTACTGGATTTGCGCGACAAGATCAGCGCTCTGGATGAGAAATTGCTGTCGCTGCTGGCCGAACGCCGCGCGCTGGCCGTGGAGGTAGGAAAAGCAAAGCTGGCCTCGCATCGTCCGGTACGCGACATCGACAGGGAGCGCGACCTGCTGGAACGCCTGATCGCTCTCGGCAAAACCCACCACCTCGACGCGCACTACATCACCCGCCTGTTCCAGCTGATTATTGAAGATTCCGTCCTCACTCAGCAGGCATTGCTGCAACAGCATCTGAACAAAACCAATCCACATTCGGCGCGTATTGCCTTCCTGGGGCCGAAAGGTTCCTATTCCCACCTTGCCGCGCGTCAATATGCGGCCCGTCATTTCGAAGAGTTTATTGAAAGCGGCTGCGCGAAATTCGCGGATATCTTTAATCAGGTGGAGACCGGACAAGCGGATTACGCTGTTGTGCCGATCGAGAACACCAGCTCTGGCGCGATCAATGACGTTTACGATTTGCTCCAGCACACCACCCTGTCGCTGGTTGGCGAGATGACGATCCCTATTGACCACTGCGTACTGGTGTCCGGCACCACAGACCTCGACAAAATCGAGACCGTCTATAGCCATCCGCAACCTTTCCAGCAGTGCAGCCAGTTCCTGAACCGGTATCCAGGCTGGAAAATTGAGTATACCGAAAGCACCTCAGCAGCAATGGAAAAGGTCGCTCAGGCCAATTCCCCAACCGTGGCTGCCCTTGGCAGCGAAGCGGGTGGCGCGCTGTATGGATTACAGGTGCTGGAGCGTAACCTGGCGAACCAGACGCAAAACATCACCCGTTTCATCGTGCTGGCACGTAAGGCGATCAACGTCTCCGATCAGGTCCCGGCCAAAACCACCCTGCTGATGGCGACCGGACAGCAGGCGGGTGCGCTGGTAGAAGCCCTGCTGGTCCTGCGCAATCACAATCTTATTATGACCAAACTGGAATCGCGTCCGATTCATGGCAATCCATGGGAAGAGATGTTCTATCTCGATATTCAGGCCAACCTGGAGTCTGCATCCCTGCAGAAAGCCCTGCGTGAACTGGGTGAGATCACCCGCTCGATGAAAGTGCTGGGCTGCTATCCGAGCGAAAACGTGGTCCCGGTAGATCCGGTTTAACGCGCAATAAACGGGCCTTTTTTCACGCCTGCCACGCTGACGGGCAGGGTGAAAATGGCCCCGGAAAGCGGATATGCCGCCACTTCCTCTGGCTCCATATTCTCACGGGTGGTGGTGATAAACAGCGTCTTCATATCATCGCCCCCGAAACAAACCATCGTTGGGCAGCGCACCGGCAAGCGATATTCCTCCAGCTGTTCACCCTGCGGTGAAAAGCGGGCGATCCGCCAGCCGTCAAACAGTGCGCTCCAGTAACACCCCTCTGCATCCACTGCCGCACCGTCCGGGATCCCCTCTCCCGGCTTGAACCGACGAAAGACCTCCCGTTTCCCCGGCTCACCCTGCTCGTCCAGCGGCGTGCGATAGATCACCGCGTTAGGGGTGTCGGAAGTGTACATCCAGCGTTTGTCGTCGCTGAATGCCAGACCATTATGACCGTGGATATCACACTGGATAACCTCCGGCGTCAGGTCGTTATCGATCCGCATTAACAGAGCGCCGTTGTAGTCGCCCGGCGCCCAGAAGGTGCCAGCATAGAAGCGGCCGAAATGATCGGTTCCCCCGTCATTAAAACGCGCCAGCTGCGGGTTTGACGGATTATCACAAACCTTACGTTGCAACAGGCCGTGTTTATCCGCCAGCCAGATGCCCGTGCGCATGGCGACAATAAAGCCTCCCCCCTCGCGCAGCGCGAAACAGCCCACCTCTTCATGGAAGGATAAAACCGTATGTTCACCAGTGGGAAGGTGATAGCGGTGGATCTCGCCTTCCAGAATATCGGCCCAGTAGAGGGCGCTTTCCGCTTCGCTCCAGGTCGGACACTCCGGTAAGTGCCCCGTGTATTCAAACAGAACGCGTGGTTCAGCCATGACAAATCCCCAAAATGAAAAAAGCCAGCAGTGCTGGCTTTCAGTATATACATCATCAGATTACTGGCGACTGTCATTCGCCTGCCGCAGCAGAATGCGACTTTCGCTCTGGAAGCGCTGGGCATAATCGCCAAACCAGTGTTCAACTTTACGGAAGCTGTCGATAAACGCCTGCTTATCGCCGTGCTCCAGCAGGGTGATCGCCTCACCAAAACGCTGGTAGTAACGCTTGATCAGCGCCAGATTGTTGCCTGAAGACATAATGATATCGGCATACAGTTGCGGATCCTGGGCAAACAGTCGGCCAACCATTGCCAGTTCCAGGCGATAGATAGGTGACGACAGCGACAGCAACTGCTCAAGCTGGACATTCTCTTCCGCCAGATGCAGACCATACGCGAAGGTTGCGAAGTGGCGCAGCGCCTGGATAAAGGCCATGTTCTGATCATGTTCGACGGCGCTGATCCGGTGCAACCGCGCGCCCCACACCTGAATCTGCTCCAGGAACCACTGGTAGGCCTCTGGCTGACGGCCATCGCAGTAGACGACGACCTGCTTTGCCAGGCTGCCGCTGTCCGGGCCGAACATCGGGTGCAGGCCCAGCACCGGGCCGTTATGCGCGGCCAGCATTGCCTGCAGCGGGCCATTTTTTACCGAAGCCAGATCGACAAGAATGCAGTCTTCCGGCAGCGGTGGCAATTTAGCAATAATCTCTTCAGTGACATGAATCGGTACGCTGACAATGACCATGCCCGCATCGGCCACCATCGTCTGCGCCTGCGCCCAGTCCTCTTTTTCGAGAATGCGCACCTGATAGCCCGAGAGCGTGAGCATCTTCTCAAACAGACGCCCCATCTGCCCACCGCCACCGACAATCACTACCGGACGCAGCGTCGGACAGAGGGTTTTAAATCCCTTGTCGTTTTCGCTGGAGTAAGATTCCCGCATCACGCGGCGCAGCACATCTTCAATCAGATCTGGCGAAACGCCCAGCGCCTCGGCCTCTTTTCGCCGGGATGCCAGCATGGAGGCTTCGCGCTCCGGCACGTAAATCGGTAAACCGTATTTACTTTTCACTTCGCCAACTTCAGCGACCAGCGACATCCGGCGCGCCAGCAGATCCAGCAGCGCCTTATCCACCTCGTCAATTTGATCGCGCAAGGCGGTCAATTCAGCAACCATAACAAACCTCTTAAGCCAGACGCGTCGCCAGCTGGCCGTTCAAATCTTTGTGGATCTCACGCAGCAACGCGTCGGTGGTTTCCCAGCTAATGCAGGCATCGGTCACGGAAACCCCGTGTTTCATGGCGCTGCGCGGCTGTTCAGATGACTGATTGCCTTCATGGATATTGCTTTCAATCATCAGACCAATAATCGAACGGTTGCCATCTTTAATCTGCGCGACGACGGATTCCGCCACCGCAGGCTGACGACGGTAATCTTTATTGGAATTACCATGACTGCAATCTACCATCAGCGCCGGGCGCAGTCCTGCCTGTTCCATCTCTTTTTCACACTGGGCCACATCTGCCGGGCTGTAGTTCGGCGCTTTGCCGCCGCGCAGGATGACATGGCCATCCGGGTTGCCCTGGGTCTGCAGCAGACAGACCTGGCCGGCCTGGTTGATACCGACAAAACGGTGCGGCATAGCGGCGGCACGCATGGCGTTGATAGCGGTTGCCAGGCTACCGTCGGTGCCGTTTTTGAAGCCGACCGGCATGGAGAGGCCCGATGCCATCTCACGGTGCGTCTGCGACTCGGTAGTACGGGCGCCAATCGCTGACCAGCTGAACAGATCGCCCAGGTATTGCGGGCTGTTCGGATCCAGCGCCTCTGTTGCCAGCGGTAGCCCCATGCTAACCAGTTCCACCAGAAGATTACGCGCAATCTTCAGGCCTGCTTCCACATCAAACGAGCCATCCATGTGCGGATCGTTAATCAACCCTTTCCAGCCGACGGTGGTACGAGGTTTTTCAAAATAGACGCGCATGACCAGGTAGAGGCTATCGCTGACCTCCTCGGCCAGGGCTTTAAAGCGGTGCGCATATTCGATGGCAGTTTCTGGATCATGAATGGAGCACGGACCACAGACGACCAGCAGACGCGGATCGCGGCCGGCAATAATGTCAGAGATGGTCTGGCGGGAGTGCGCAATTTGCGCCTCTTGCTCAACGCTCAGCGGGAATTCCGCTTTCAGTTGATCCGGGGTGATCAGAACATGTTCATCACTAATATGTACGTTATTCAGCGCGTCTTTTTGCATGATTGCGATCCTGGAAGCTCGTTTGCGATAGTCGTTTCCTCGATGAGGAAGCCCAACGATACCACACCAAGTAAAGATTTCAATCCAAAATACGTAAATAATACTTTACAACACCCACTTTAAAGCAAAAAACATTCGATTAACGTGTAACGTAAAAATTACAGTGTGCGTTGACCATGCCAGGCTATGCTCAATGGAAAAGGGAGAATGTCTTATGCGCCTGATTATTACCTCGACGCTGTGCCTGTTTTTAACTGCCTGCCAGATCGATCCTTACACCCATCAACCACACTGGACGGGAACCGACTGGCAGAGTGCCGGTAAAGAAGACGCCATGAATGGCGTGGCGGTAAAATCCAATGAATCCCTTGCTGCTAATTTTAACGATCCCAAAGTGGATCGCCGGGCTTATCTCAGCGGATATAAAGACGGGCAAGAGAAAATATGTCAGGAAAACTTTGTATACGCCTGGGGATTAGCTGGTCGAATATTCCCCGCCAGCTGTGACACTGCCGAAAACGCCACTGCCCTGCGAACTGCCTGGAAACAGGGAATGGATGAAGGAACGAAAGCCAGCCGTTTAAATTAATTTTAACAACGCCAACCCGTTAATTAAGTAAGTAAGATTGTCCTTAAGCCACTACACAGGCTTTTGGCATAATGACTGTACGGGTAAAAAATGCTATTCTGCCCGCGAAACTCAAGAACGACTATTTCCAGAGTGGTGTGGCGGATTCTGGTGTGTAACTTATTTCTTATCTCCTGGTATCGGGCGGCATTGGTACTGTTGTTATCACTGCCCTGCGGACTCGCTATTGGCGCAACATTATCCGAAACGGATAAATCGGTTCGCACTATTGTCTCCGGGATCGTCAGTTATACCCGCTGGCCTGCGCTCTCTGGCAAGCCGAATCTGTGTATTTTCGCCACTTCCGGGTATGTTGAAGCGCTCAGTGCCGATGGCCCGGACACGCTGCCCTACACCCCCGTGCTTATTCATGATGATCGGGAAGCAATGAGTGCAGAATGTCATGCGCTCTATTTTGGCAGTGAATCCCCGAGCCACCAGCTTGAATTAAGCCAGGCGTTTCATGCCCGACCGTTACTATTAATCGCGGAGCAAAATCCGCAATGCCTTATAGGTAGTGCTTTCTGCCTGATAATAGACAGTGCCAGAGTAAGATTTTCCGTCAATCTGGATGTGCTGTCGCGCAGCGGAGTCAGAGTCAATCCTGATGTGCTAATGCTCGCACGGAATAAAAAGCATGAATAAGGGAATTTCCTCAGCGCCGCGTCCAACATTCAAAAGGACTCTGCGGCGCATCAGTATTATTAGCGTCCTCATTACCATGACGCTCGTCTGGCTATTATTGTGCATTGCTTCTGTGGTCACGCTAAAACAGTATGCTCAACGTAACCTTGAATTAACCAGCGCCACCATGAGCCGCAGCCTGGAGGCGACGCTGGTCTTCAATGATGCCGCCGCCGCCAACGAAGCGCTGGCCTCCCTCGGCAAGCAAGGGCAAATCTCAGCGGCAGAACTGCTGGATCGCGACGATAATCGTTTTGCCGCGTGGTCGATGGGGCCGAACAGTGACGCAGATCCACTCAGCCAGCTGGTCAGCCAGTGGTTATTCCCGCATCCCATCAGACAGCGCGTCTGGCATAATAATTTGCCGATTGGTGAGTTACACCTCACCGCACGGGATAGCCTGATCAGCCACTTCCTCTGGACGTCGCTGGCGGTATTAACAGGCTGCATCATGTTTGCCTCTCTGGTGGCATTAACCATCACCCGCACCCTGCATATTGGCGTTGTGACCGCCCTGCAAAACATTACCGATGTGGTGCACGACGTGCGTTCAAACCGGAACTTCTCCCGTCGGGTTTCTCAGGAGCGCATTGAAGAATTTCATCGCTTCGGCCAGGACTTCAACAGCCTGCTGGATGAGATGGAAGAGTGGCAGCTAAAATTGCAGGCCAAAAACGCCCAACTGATGCGTACCGCCATGCACGATCCCCTCACCGGTCTGGCTAACCGGGCGGCTTTTCGCATCCGCATTGCTGCGCTGATGAATGATTTCTCTGCGCGAACCCACTCCGCCCTGCTCTTCCTTGATGGCGATGACTTTAAGCGTATTAACGATACCTGGGGCCATGCCGCGGGCGATGCAGTGCTAATTGAAGTGGCCCGCAGAATGGTCGAATTTGGCGGCGAACAACATCAGTCTTACCGTCTGGGCGGGGATGAGTTTGCCATCATCCTGTATGACGTCCATTCGGAGCACGAGGTATTACGCCTCTGCGCCGCGCTGACACAACAATTCAGCCCGTCCTATGAACTGCACAACGGGTTCTCCTCCCGGATGTCGCTTAGCATTGGCTACGCGCTGAGCTGGCAGCATCACTCTGTTGAAGCGTTAGTAGAGCAAGCCGACCGAAATATGTATTCGGTGAAGCACCAGCGTTCGAAAATCACATCGTAGAAAGGAACACATCATGTTAAGGCGATACATCACCCCGCTCTTTATGGCATCCATGCTGCTGACCGGGTGCCAGACGCCACAGGGCAAATTTAGCCCTGAGCAGGTCGCCGCCATGAAGTCTTACGGCTTTAATGAAATGAACGGTGACTGGTCGCTTGGCCTCTCCGCGAAGATTCTGTTTGGTAAAAACGAATATAAGCTGCAGCCTGAGAGTGAGCAGCAGATCAAAAGCATGGCTGCCCGTCTTGCCGCAACGGGGCTCAAGCACGCACGCATGGACGGACACACCGATAATTACGGCGAAGAGAGCTACAACAAAGCGTTGTCCCTGAAGCGGGCGGATGTGGTTGCCGATGCCTGGGCGCAGGGAGCCAGTATTCCACGCAGCAATCTCACAACCCAGGGATTAGGTAAGCAATATCCTGTCGCGGATAATAAAACTGCCCAGGGGCGTGCCGAAAACCGCCGCGTGGCGGTCATAATCAGCACGCCCTGAGTCGTTATTTCGTCGATTTGGCGAGGGATAACCTGGATGCCGCGCGCCAGCGCAGCCAGTCAATGATGACAAACAGCGCCAGGCTACAGCCCATTACCGGCATCATAAGCCCCAGTGCTACGCTGATAGCCAAAGAAACTACGCGCCCCCCCAGCGGCAACGCCAGCCAGCTCTGACACAGCGTCTGCGCGGGATCCGTTGCCGCATGGCTGGGCCGGCGCATCCACCACATCCGGTATCCCCACACAATCATGATGCACAGCGCGATACCAAAGGCGATGAGCAGCAGCTGGTTTGGCAGGCCAAACAGCACCCCCATGTGGAAATCCACGCCCCAACGGGTCAGTTTGGCCATCAACGGATAATCCGCAAACCGGGTGTGATCGACAACGGTCAGGGTCGCGGGATCAACGGCAACCGCATCCACCTGAGTCGGCCAGCTGCGATCGATCTCCGTTACTGTCCACGCCATTGCAGCCTTCTTCGCCGGATGTATCTCCAGCTTGCTGGCATCAATTCCCGCCGTATTTGCTGCCTTCAGTACGCCGTCATAGAGGGCCAGGTCAGGTTTCATCTCCGGCATGGGCATAGTCATGTGATGACCGTGGTGCTCAGCATGCGGATCGGGGGTCTCTGCCGGGCCATGCAGCTGCGTATTAACCTGCGGGGTGAGCCAGTTCATCTCTGCCCGCAGTTTATCCACGTTACCGCCCGCCCACTGGGACCAGGTCAGGCCGGTCGCCGAGAAGAGCAACATGCCCAGCAACAGGCTCCAGCCGAGGGATACATGCAAACGACGGCGCTGTTGAAAACGGTTGTTGATGCGCCGTTTGGGTCGGGTATAGAACCACAGTGCAATCCCACCCAGGGCGGCGATCCACATCCACGACGCGGCAAGCTCGCTGTAAAGGCGTCCCACATCCCCGAGTAGCAAAGACCGATGCAGATAGTCAATTTGCTGGCGGAACGGCAGGATGCCGCTGGTACCGTAGACGGTCATATCCCCACGCACCGCCAGGCTAACCGGATCGATAAAGATGGCCCGGTTTTCCGAAGGCTTCAGGGCCGGATCAATATACATCACCCGGGTGGTTTCCTGTGATGCCAGGCCCGGACGCACCGCCTGCAGCTGCAGCTTTCCGCCGGTGACCTTTTCCGCTACCGCAATTTGCTCAGCAAGGGGACGCGCTGTGCCCTCGCTCTCGCTGTAAAGCGCATGATGATACAGCGCGTTTTCCAGCTGCGGCGTGGCGACATACAGCGTTCCTGACAGCGCGGCGATAAAAATAAACGGCCCGACAAACAGACCAATATAGAAGTGAAGACGACGCAACAGGTTGCCCCATGCTGCGCGCGGAGTGCAGGTAGTCATGCTTTCCCTTTTCTAAGGTAAAAAGTTATCGGTACACCGGGGTGTACGTATTTTTAGATGGATTAAGCAGACAATTGCGGTGGCGCGCGGGTATCGGGACAAAGCCAGGGGAAGAAATGCCAGTGGTGTACGGCAGGTCGTGGCGGCGTGAGGCGCTGTCTGAGTAAGACCGCACATAACAACAGTACCAGCGCCAGGATGACACCCGGCACGTGGGCCAACAGTACGCAGTAACCGCAGGCTTCGGCGTGATCGACAGGAATGCTTTCAGACGGTGCATGGTGGTGATCCGCCATCATGCTCATATCATGATGCATGCCGGGCATTGCGCTCATGGGATCTTTTTGCAACGAGACGGAAACCAGCGGCGCGAAGACGATCATCAGGATCGCAAATAACGCGAGACCTGCCGCGATACGTTGCCACTGTGCCTGATGCTGTTTAGTCGTCACTTACCCTCCGTTAGAGCGGGGACATTGTAAACGATTTATGAAGGATAGGTTAACGTACAGAGCACTGACGGATAAAAAAAGGGCCAGCCTTTCGGCCAGCCCTTTTTACAGGATGTCGCTTAAGCGAATCTTAGTTCAGACGCTCTTTAATACGAGCAGACTTACCAGTACGCTCACGCAGGTAGTACAGTTTAGCTTTACGTACAGCACCACGACGTTTAACAGCAATGCTGTCAACTACCGGAGAGTGAGTCTGGAAGACACGCTCAACGCCTTCGCCGTTGGAAATTTTACGAACAGTGAATGCAGAGTGCAGACCGCGGTTACGAATAGCGATAACCACGCCCTCGAATGCCTGCAGACGTTTTTTGGAACCTTCAACAACCCATACTTTCACTTCCACGGTATCACCCGGACGGAAGGAAGGTACGTCCTGCTTCATCTGCTCTTGTTCAAGTTGCTTAATAATGTTGCTCATAATTTAATCTCTTATCCTGGGTAAACTGATATTCGGGGGCCTCAGGCCATCCCATCATGTTTCTGTTGCTGGTGCGCGTGTTCTTTTTTGAACTCGGCCAACAACTTTGCTTGCTCTTCAGTCAGAGCCAGGTTTTCCAGAAGTTCAGGTCTTCTAAGCCAGGTACGGCCCAGCGACTGCTTCAGACGCCAGCGACGAATCTCGGCATGGTTTCCCGACAGTAATACTGGCGGAACCTCCATGCCTTCTAACACTTCAGGACGGGTATAGTGTGGACAGTCCAGCAATCCGTCAGCAAAAGAGTCTTCTGTTGCTGATGCTTCATGGCCCAGAACCCCCGGAATAAACCGGGAAACCGAGTCAATCAGCGTCATTGCCGGTAACTCACCACCGCTGAGAACGTAATCGCCGATAGACCATTCTTCGTCAATCTCGGTCTGAATTACGCGCTCATCTATCCCTTCGTAGCGACCGCAAACCAGAATTATTTTCTGATTCGTTGCCAGTTCGCTGACGCCCGCTTGATCAAGCTTGCGTCCCTGAGGTGACAGATAAATCACCTTTGCGCCTTCACCTGCCGCGGCTTTTGCTGCTGCGATGGCATCCTTTAAAGGTTGTACCATCATGAGCATCCCCGGTCCGCCGCCGTAAGGACGATCGTCCACGGTACGGTGCCGGTCATGCGTGAAGTCACGTGGACTCCAGCTTTCGATGCTCAGCAGGCCATTTTTTACTGCCCGGCCAGTTACCCCGTAATCAGTAATCGCGCGGAACATTTCAGGAAACAGGCTAATAATGCCAATCCACATAGCGCCGTCTTTTACCGTTTTCAGGAGAATTTAAAAACCAGGATCCCAATCTACTTCGATAGTACGAGTAGCGAGATCGACTTTCTTGATAACCTGCCCATCGAGGAACGGAACCAGCCGCTCCTTGATGCCAAACGCATCTTTCAGGTTTGCCTTAATGACGAGAACGTCATTGGATCCGGTTTCCATCATATCGATGACTTTCCCCAGACCGTAACCTTCGGTAGTGACTACCTGGCAACCAATAAGGTCTTTCCAGTAGTAACCCTCTTCCAGTTCAGGCAACTGCGACGAATCCACGACAATTTCACAATTGGTCAGTGCATTCGCGGCATCGCGATCGTCAATGCCTTTCAGCTTGATAACGATGTCCTGATTGTGGTGACGCCAGCTTTCCAGCTCGACCTCTTGCCACTGACCCGCCTTCTGGATAAACCAGGGCTGATAGTCAAAAATGCTTTCGGCGTCTTCGGTGGAGGAAAACACTCTGAGCCAACCACGGATACCGTAGCAAGAACCCATTTTGCCCAATACAATCGGTTCAACAGGTGCTTTTTTGCTCATCATGACCACCGTGACAGATTAAGCTGCTTTGTTTGCTGCTTTGATCAGCGTAGCAACGCGATCGGAAACAGTAGCGCCCTGGCCAACCCAGTGAGCGATACGATCCAGATCCAGACGGGTTTCTTCTTCTGCGCCAGAGGCCAGTGGGTTGAAGAAACCAACGCGCTCGATGAAGCGACCGTTGCGTGCATTACGGCTGTCAGTAACAACAACCTGGTAGAACGGACGCTTTTTTGCGCCGTGACGTGCTAAACGAATAGTTACCATAACATCCTCTTGTGTGAATAAAACACCGGGCCCCATCGAGGGAAGGGGCCCGGTGTCATATTAAAAGCCCGAAAATTTTACTGATTTCTGGGGAAAATGCAATCAGCATCTCTTAAACAGGGGATATAAGACGTATATCGCTGCAGCCAGTTCAGTCAGGGTGTGCAAAAAAGCGGAGCGTACAGGTAGTACGCAAGCATTTACCCGCTCCGCTCGCCCTTCGGGCCGTCCTGAAGGACGTTTAAAACACGACTGTGTTTTGTCGAGCACACCCCGGGGCTAAACTGGCAAACAAGATAGCCCTATGCCCGTGTTTTAGCGGCCCGGGAATCCTGGCGGCATCATACCTTTCATGCCACGCATCATTTTGGCCATACCGCCCTTCTTCATCTTCTTCATCATGCGCTGCATGTCATCGAACTGTTTCAGAAGGCGGTTAACGTCCTGGACCTGCATCCCGCAGCCCGCCGCGATACGGCGTTTACGGGAGCCTTTAATGATCTCCGGCTTGGCACGCTCTTTCAGCGTCATGGAGTTGATAATTGCCTCCATCCGCACCAGAACTTTGTCATCCATCTGCGATTTAACGTTGTCCGGGATCTGGCCCATGCCCGGCAGCTTGCCCATCAGGCTTGCCATACCGCCCATGTTCTTCATCTGGCGCAGCTGTTCCAGGAAGTCGGTCAGATCGAAGCCGTCGCCTTTTTTCAGCTTGGTCGCCAGCTTCTCGGCCTGCGCACGGTCAACTTTGCTCTCGATATCTTCGATCAGCGACAGCACGTCGCCCATGCCGAGGATACGGGAGGCAATACGATCCGGGTGGAACGGCTCCAGCGCTTCGGTCTTCTCGCCCACACCGAGGAATTTGATCGGCTTGCCGGTGATATGACGAATCGAAAGCGCCGCACCGCCGCGGGCGTCACCGTCCACTTTGGTCAGCACCACGCCGGTTAGCGGCAGCGCTTCATTGAACGCTTTCGCGGTATTTGCCGCATCCTGACCGGTCATCGCATCGACAACAAACAGGGTTTCGACCGGTTTGATCGCGGCATGCACCTGCTTGATTTCGTCCATCATCGCTTCGTCAACGTGCAGACGACCGGCGGTATCCACCAGCAGCACGTCGAAGAATTTCAGCTTCGCTTCTTTCAGCGCCGCGTTAACGATATCGATCGGCTTTTGTCCTACGTCGGATGGGAAGAACTCCACACCAACCTGTTCAGCCAGGGTTTCCAGCTGTTTGATCGCCGCCGGGCGATAAACGTCGGCAGAGACGACCAGCACTTTCTTCTTGTGCTTTTCGCGCAGGAATTTACCCAGCTTACCGACGCTGGTGGTTTTACCCGCACCCTGCAGACCGGCCATCAGCACCACTGCCGGCGGTTGCGCCGCCAGGTTCAGGCTCTGGTTCTCTTCGCCCATCGCCGAAACCAGTTCATTACGAACGATTTTGACGAACTCCTGACCCGGGGTCAGGCTCTTGTTCACTTCATGACCAACCGCTTTCTCTTTCACACGGTTGATGAAATCACGCACGACCGGTAACGCGACGTCTGCTTCAAGCAGCGCCATGCGTACTTCGCGCAGCGTCTCTTTAATATTGTCTTCAGTAAGGCGTCCACGGCCGCTGATGTTGCGCAGCGTGCGCGACAAACGATCGGTTAAATTATCAAACATTGTCTCTCGCCTAGGGTAGAAACGTTAGGTCGCTGGCGCGACACGTACACAGAATTTTGCCGCAGTATAACATGAAGGCGCCTTTGTTGTTATGCAACGGTTGGAGCACGCCTCACGTAACGTTATACTGCACCTCTTTCTCATCAGGACAACTGTCGACACCTATATGCCTGTTTTCGCACTGATCGCCCTTGTGGCGTACTCTGTCAGCCTCGCGCTGATCATCCCTGGCCTGCTACAAAAAAACAGCGGCTGGCGGCGAATGGCTATTTTGTCGGCTGTCATCGCATTGATAAGTCACGCCTTTGCGCTCGAAGCGCGCATTCTGCCGGGCGACGGCAGCGGGCAAAACCTGAGCCTGCTTAACGTCGGTTCGCTGGTCAGTCTGATGATCTGTACGGTGATGACCATTGTGGCCTCGAAAAATCGCGGCTGGCTGCTGTTGCCGATTGTCTATGCCTTTGCGCTGATCAACCTCGCCTTTGCCACCTTCGTGCCGAATGAGTTCATCACCCATCTGGAAACCACCCCCGGGATGATGGTGCATATTGGCCTGTCGCTGTTCTCGTATGCAACGCTGATCATTGCCGCGCTGTACGCGCTCCAGCTGGCCTGGATTGACTACCAGCTCAAAAATAAAAAGCTGGCGTTCAGTAACGAAATGCCGCCGCTGATGACCATCGAGCGCAAGATGTTTCACATCACTCAAGTCGGGGTGGTATTGCTGACGCTCACCCTAAGTACCGGCCTGTTTTATATGCAAAATCTCTTCAGTATGGAGAATATCGATAAGGCCGTGCTCTCCATCATCGCGTGGTTTGTCTATATTGTCCTGTTATGGGGCCATTATCATGAAGGCTGGCGCGGTCGCCGCGTGGTCTGGTTCAACGTTGCGGGAGCTGGCCTCCTGACAATGGCTTATTTTGGTAGCCGCGTCATCCAACAAATCGCCGGCTAAGCAACCAAGGAGTTCCCCCTGGAACACATCTCCACCACCACGCTGATCGTCACCCTGATCGTCATGGTGGTTATCTCCGCCTATTTCTCCGGCTCAGAAACCGGCATGATGACGCTGAACCGCTACCGGATACGTCATCGCGCCAAACAGGGTAACCGGGCCGCCCGTCGCGTGGAAAAACTGCTGCGTAAACCGGATCGCCTGATAAGCCTGGTGCTTATCGGCAATAACCTGGTCAACATTCTCGCCTCTGCGCTGGGCACCATTGTCGGCATGCGTCTGTATGGCAACGCCGGGGTCGCTATCGCCACCGGCGTGCTCACCTTCGTGGTGCTGGTGTTCGCCGAAGTGTTGCCGAAGACCATCGCCGCGCTCTACCCCGAGAAAGTGGCCTATCCCAGCAGCTTCCTGCTGGCACCGTTACTCATTCTGATGATGCCCCTGGTCTGGCTGTTAAACGGCGTGACGCGAGTGCTGATGCGCATGGTGGGCATTAAAGGAGATGTGGCGATCAGCAGTGCGCTGAGCAAAGATGAATTGCGTACCATCGTGCATGAATCCCACTCGCAAATTTCCCGCCGCAATCAGGATATGCTGCTGTCGGTGCTGGATCTGGAAAAGATCAGCGTTGACGACATTATGGTGCCGCGCAATGAGATCGTGGGCATTGATATCAACGATGACTGGAAGTCGATTGTTCGCCAGTTGACCCACTCCCCGCATGGCCGCATCGTGTTGTACCGCGATTCGCTGGACGACACCATCAGCATGCTGCGCGTACGCGAAGCGTATCGTTTGATGACCGAGAAAAACGAATTCACCAAAGAGGTAATGCTGCGCGCGGCAGATGAGATTTATTACATCCCGGAAGGCACGCCGCTCAGCACCCAGCTGATTAAATTTCAGCGCAATAAAAAGAAAGTGGGTCTGGTGGTCGATGAATATGGCGATATTCAGGGGCTGGTAACGGTAGAAGATATTCTGGAGGAGATTGTGGGCGACTTTACCACGTCCATGTCCCCTTCCCTTGCTGAAGAGGTCACGCCGCAAAACGACGGCTCGGTGCTGATTGACGGCAGCGCAAACGTCCGCGAACTGAACAAAGCCTTTAACTGGCAGATGCCGGAAGCGGAAGCCCGTACCATTAACGGCATGATTCTGGAAGCACTGGAGGAGATCCCGGCGGCGGGCACACGGGTGCGTATCGGCCAGTATGATATTGATATCCTGGACGTACAGGACAATATGATTAAGCAGGTGAGAGTGTTACCGGTGAAACCGCTCAGGGAGAGTGTCGCGGAGTAAACTGGAGTAGGCCGGGTCAGGCGAAGCTGCCACCCGGCACTACGGGAGGCAAATTACGCCTTAGCTTTCGCCACAGAGACCATCGCCGCGCGAATGGTACGACCGTTCAGGGTATAGCCTTTCTGCATCACCATCAGCACGTTACCGGCAGCGACGTCCTCAGACTCCACCATCGCGATTGCCTGATGCACGTTTGGATCCATCGGCACGTTGGTATCGGCAACAACTTCCACACCGAACTTCTTCACCACGTCGAGCATGGATTTCAGCGTCAGCTCGATGCCTTCAACCATCGGGGCCATATCCGGGTTGGCTTTATCCGCCACTTCCAGCGCGCGATCCAGGCTGTCGATAACCGGCAGCAGTTCGTTGACGAACTTCTCCAGCGCAAATTTATGCGCCTTTTCAACGTCCAGCTCGGTACGACGACGCAGGTTTTCCATTTCCGCTTTGATGCGCAGGATGCCATCGCGCTCGCGATTCTGGGCTTCAACTACCTGAGCTTCCAGATTCGCAATTTTTTCATCGCGCGGATCCACCTGCTCAGCACCGGCCTCAGCCTCTGTAGCCTCAACCTCTTCGTGCTGCTCCGTGATAATTTCTTCCGGGGCTTGCCCCTCAGGCGTTTTCTGTTCTTTACTACTCATGAATTTCTCCGCGTTTTTCTGCATTCAACTCGCTAACTTCGCTTATTATGGGGATCAGTTTCCGGGATTCAAGGGAACAAGCCACATTGTCATCATTCATTCGCACAAGGACCTTCAGAAAATGAGCAACCATTTCAAGTGTATTGGGATTGTCGGTCATCCACGTCACCCTACTGCGTTGACGACACATGAAATGCTGTATCGCTGGCTGTGCGCCAAAAACTACGATGTGATTGTTGAACAACAGATTGCCCAGGAACTGCAATTAACAAACGTCAAAACCGGCACGCTGGCAGAAATCGGTCAGCAGGCCGACCTGGCGGTGGTGGTTGGGGGCGACGGGAATATGCTCGGCGCCGCGCGAACCCTCGCCCGCTATGACATTAAAGTCATTGGTATCAACCGTGGCAACCTGGGCTTTTTGACCGACCTTGACCCGGATAACGCCCAGCAGCAGCTCGCAGACGTGCTGGAAGGCCACTACATCAGTGAAAAACGCTTTTTGCTGGAAGCCCAGGTGTGCCAGCAGGATTGCCAGAAGCGGATCAGCACCGCGATTAACGAAGTGGTGCTGCATCCGGGAAAAGTGGCGCACATGATTGAGTTTGAGGTGTATATCGACGAAATCTTTGCCTTCTCGCAGCGCTCCGATGGCCTGATTATCTCTACTCCCACCGGCTCCACAGCCTATTCGCTTTCGGCAGGCGGCCCGATCCTGACGCCGTCGCTGGATGCCATCACGTTAGTGCCGATGTTCCCGCATACTCTCTCTGCCCGCCCGCTGGTGATCAACAGCAGCAGCACGATTCGTCTGCGTTTCTCTCACCGTCGTAACGACCTCGAGATCAGCTGCGACAGCCAAATCGCGCTGCCGATACAGGAAGGGGAAGATGTGCTGATCCGCCGCTGCGATTATCACCTGAATCTGATCCACCCTAAAGACTACAGCTATTTCAATACATTAAGCTCCAAGCTCGGCTGGTCGAAAAAATTGTTCTGAAATAGCATCCAGCACTTTACTGGATAAAAAACCAGTTTATACTGTACACAAACACAGTTATGGTTTTTCATACAGGAAAACGTTTATGCTGGCACAACTGACCATCAGCAACTTCGCCATCGTTCGTGAGCTAGAAATTGATTTCAACAGCGGAATGACCGCTATCACCGGGGAAACCGGTGCCGGTAAATCCATTGCGATTGATGCGCTCGGGCTGTGCCTTGGCGGTCGTGCCGACGGCGACATGGTTCGCGCTGGCGCCAGCCGTGCCGATCTCTGCGCCCGTTTCTCCCTCAAAGATACCCCTGCCGCCCTGCGCTGGCTTGAACAGAACCAGCTCGAAGATGGTCGTGAGTGCTTACTTCGCCGCGTTCTTAATAGCGACGGCCGCTCTCGTGGCTTCATCAACGGTACTGCGGTGCCTCTGTCCCAACTGCGTGAATTGGGCCAGCTGTTAATCCAGATCCACGGGCAGCACGCCCATCAGCAATTAATCAAGCCCGATCAGCAGAAGTCCTTACTCGACGGCTATGCCGGTGAGTCTGACCTTATGCAACTGATGGCGGCGCACTATCGTCAGTGGCATCAAAGCTGCCGTGAGCTGGCGCTGCACCAACAGCAGAGCCAGGAGCGCGCGGCGCGCGCCGAACTGCTGGCCTATCAGCTGAAAGAGTTGAACGAATTTAGCCCGCAGCCGGGCGAGTTTGAGCAGATCGACGAAGAGTACAAGCGCCTCGCCAACAGCGGGCAACTGCTCTCCACCGGCCAGCAGGCGCTGACCTTACTGGCCGACGGCGAAGAGGTGAATCTGCAAAGCCAGCTCTATTCCGTACGTCAGTTAGTAACCGAACTGGCGGGAATGGACAGCAAAGTGTCCGGCATGCTGGATATGCTGGAAGAGGCGGCCATTCAAATCTCCGAAGCCAGTGACGAGCTGCGCCACTACTGCGAGCGTCTTGATCTCGATCCTAACCGTCTGTTTGAGCTGGAACAGCGTATTTCGCGCCAAATTTCCCTGGCGCGTAAGCACCACGTTTCGCCGGAAGAGCTGCCGAACTTCCACCAGTCCCTGCTGGACGAGCAAAATCAGCTCGACGATCAAGCCGACTCGCTGGAAACCCTTTCTCTGGCCGTCAGCGTGCATCATCAGCAGGCTATCGAAACCGCTACGCAGCTACACAATGTTCGTCAGCGTTACGCTCAGGAACTCAGTCAGCACATCACAGAGAGCATGCATCTGCTGTCGATGCCGCACGGTGTTTTCACCATTGATGTGAAGTTTGAAGCCAACCACCTCACGGCTGAAGGTGCAGATCGCATTGAATTCCGCGTGACCACCAACCCGGGCCAGCCACTGCAGGCTATCTCCCGCGTCGCGTCCGGCGGTGAGCTGTCGCGTATCGCCCTCGCGATTCAGGTGATCACGGCGAAGAAAATGGAAACCCCGGCGCTGATCTTCGATGAAGTGGATGTCGGTATCAGCGGTCCGACCGCGGCGGTAGTAGGTAAACTGCTGCGCCAGCTTGGCGAGTCCACTCAGGTGATGTGTGTGACCCACCTGCCGCAGGTTGCCGGTTGCGGCCACCATCATTTCTTTGTCAGCAAAGAAACCGACGGCGAGATGACCGAAACGCACATGCAGCCGCTGGACAAACGTGCTCGTCTGCAGGAACTGGCCCGTCTGCTGGGTGGTAGCGAAGTCACCCGCAACACGCTGGCGAATGCGAAAGAACTGCTGGCTGCCTAAACTTTTTCGGTATCTCAGGGTCATACAGAACAATAAAAACGCCGACAGACCTGCCGCCAGAGGTTTTAATGTGGTGAAAGGTCTATTATCATCGGCATATTACATATGAGCCGTCGCGTATTGCCCGGGCCGGAAAAGGAATCAAATCACTATGCGCTGTAAAACGCTGACCGCTGCCGCAGCGGTTCTTCTGATGTTGACCGCAGGCTGCTCCACTCTGGAAAAAGTGGTTTACCGTCCTGACATCAACCAGGGGAACTATCTTGCTCCTAACGATGTGTCTAAAATTCGTGTTGGTATGACGCAGCAGCAGGTTGCCTATGCCCTGGGCACGCCGATGATGTCCGATCCGTTTGGCACCAATACCTGGTTCTACGTGTTCCGCCAGAAGCCAGGCCATGAAGACGTTTCCCAGCAGACCCTGACGCTGACCTTCAACAGCAGCGGCGTTCTGACGAACATCGATAACAAACCGGCGCTCACTAAAGAGTAAGGTTTCAGAAATACAAAAAGGTGCTCACTGAGCACCTTTTTTGTTTCTCTCGCTGCCTGTAAACCCGGTGAGAACAGTGTCACCGTAAAAGCCACCTTATTTAGCAGACTTCTCCGCACGCTGGCGACGCAGCTCTTTCGGGTCGGCAATCAACGGGCGATAGATCTCCACCCGGTCGCCATCCTTCACGTTATCGGCCAGTTTGACCGGACGGCTATAAATTCCGACTTTGTTTTTCGCCAGATCGATATCGCTACGCAGCGTCAGCAGGCCAGAGGCGCGGATCGCCTCTTCAACGGTGGCACCCTCTTCCAGAGTTACGCGTTGCAAATACTGTTTTTCTGGCAACGCGTAGGCCACTTCCACCAAGATGTTAGCTGGCACTGTAAACCTCTTTGGCGCGCAACGTGAACGCCTGGACCATATTCGCTGCCAGCTCTTTAAACACGCGGCCAAAGGCCAGTTCAATCAGAGCATTGGTAAACTCGAAATCAAGATGAAACTCGATCCGGCAGGCGTCGGCACTGAGCGGAACGAACTTCCACCCGCCCATCAATTTTTTGAAGGGGCCATCCACCAGATGCATCAGAATGCTCTGGTTATCGGTCAGCGTGTTGCGGGTCGTGAATGTTTTGCTGATCCCGGCTTTGGAAACATCCACCGCCGCCGTCATTTGCGTCGGGCCTGAGTCCAGCACGCGGCTCCCGGTACATCCCGGGATAAACTGCGGATATGACTGAACGTCATTCACTAACTGGTACATCTGTTCCACACTGTAAGGGACAAGCGCAGTACGACTAATCTGAGGCATAACATTTTTCCTGATCAAACAACCAACAAATAATAACATTTATCACCTGTTAAAAAAACGCTGAGCCTCATCTCGTGCTAATATAGCGCGTTAGACCTCACAGGACGCAATGAGGTGACTTTTTGACATCAGATTACCTACGGCTTCACGACACTTATGACGAAGAAAAAAGCACATAAACCTGGCTCGGCAACCATTGCGCTCAACAAGCGTGCCCGCCACGAGTATTTCATTGAAGAAGAATTCGAAGCTGGCCTGGCGTTACAGGGCTGGGAAGTTAAATCGCTGCGTGCGGGTAAAGCTAACATCGGTGATAGCTACGTGATCTTCAAAGACGGCGAAGCCTTTTTGTTTGGCGCGAACTTTACGCCACTGACGGTCGCCTCTTCACACTACGTTTGCGATCCTACCCGCACCCGTAAGCTACTGTTGAACAAGCGTGAGCTGGATTCCCTGTTCGGACGCATCAACCGCGAAGGTTATACCGTGCTCGCCCTGTCGCTGTACTGGAAGAACGCCTGGTGCAAAGTGAAAATCGGCGTGGCAAAAGGTAAGAAACAGCACGACAAGCGTAACGACGCCAAAGACCGCGAATGGCAGGTCGATAAAGCGCGCATCATGAAGCACGCAGGCCGTTAATTTCAGCGCACTTATTGAGCGATTCAATAAGTTAGCGTTCCGGGGTGGTATCCCGGCTACGAGTTCTGGTATACTTGCTGTAACACTATTGGGGCTGATTCTGGATTCGACGGGATTTGCGAAACCCAAGGTGCATGCCGAGGGGCGGTTTGCCTCGTAAAAAGCCGCAAAAAAATAGTCGCAAACGACGAAAACTACGCTTTAGCAGCTTAATAACCTGCTAAGAGCCCTCTCTCCCTAGCTTCCGCTCTTAAGACGGGGATCAAAGAGAGGTCAAACCCAAAAGAGATCGCATGGATGTCCTGCCTGGGGCTGAAGTGTTAAATCTAATCAGGCTAGTTCGTTAGTGGCGTGTCTGTCCGCAGCTGGCGTGCGAATGTAAAGACTGACTAAGCATGTAGTACCGAGGATGTAGAAATTTCGGACGCGGGTTCAACTCCCGCCAGCTCCACCAAAATTCTTTGTTAACGGTCACCAGAGCCTGATACGAAGTCCTGAAAGCCCGCTATGCGGGCTTTTTTGTATCTGCAATTCGTCCTGCGCAGTCCATCCATCCTGACAAAACGATTACGGCTCTACCGCCGTCAAATAATCCAGTCGCAACGGCTCCGCCAGTAACGCCTCCATCTGCGGGATAAAGGCCTGAAAATGAGGCAGCGCGATATGTGCCTCCAGCGCCTCCTGGCCTCGCCAGGCTTCCCGGACGTAAAAACAGTCCGGTGTGTCGCGCAGCTGGAACAGCTGATACTCAACGTTGCCAGGCTCCTGGTGAGTCGGTATTAACAGCGCCTGCAGGGCCACCTTCAGCGCGTCACGCTTGCCGGGTTTCGCCTTCAACACCGCAATGATAGAGATAATGTCAGAAGCGCCCATCTCAGAACCCCTCCAGCACAATCTTCCCGACCGCGCGTCCGGTTTCGATCTGCACATGGGCTTTCTGCACATGCTCCGCCGTAATCGCCCCGTAATGCTCACCCAGCGTGGTGGTGATCACCTGCTCATCAATCAGCGCGGCAACGCGGGTCAGAAGCTGGTGCTGGGCGATCATATCCCGGGTTTCAAACATCGAGCGGGTGAACATGAACTCCCAGTGCAGGGAGATGCTCTTCGCCTTCAGCGGACGGGCATCCAGCGTCTCGGGATCGTCTATCAGCGCCAGTTTGCCCTGCGGCGCGAGAGCCTTAACGATCTCCGCATAGTGCGCTGCGGTGTGGTTCAGGCTGGCGACGTGGGTCACCTCTTTGATCCCTAGCGCGGCCAGCTCTTCCGACAATGGCTTGCTGTGGTCGATGACATAATGCGCCCCCGCCTCCCGCACCCACTGCTGGCTTTCCGGGCGCGATGCCGTGCCAATAACGGTCATTTTCGTTAGCTTACGCGCCAGTTGAACCAGAATCGATCCCACCCCGCCCGCAGCACCCACGATCAGCAGCGTATCCCCTTCGTTGCCCTGCTCCTGAACACCCAGGCGATCGAACAACATTTCCCAGGCGGTGATCGCCGTTAACGGCATCGCGGCGGCCGCGGCGTTATTCAGCGTTTTCGGCTTAAGCGCCACAATGCGCTCATCCACCAGCTGATATTCACTGTTGCTGCCCGCTCGTCCCAGCGCCCCGGCATACCAGACTTCATCCCCCGGCGCGAAAAGTGTTACCGCTTCACCCACCGCGGTAACCACGCCGACTGCATCCCAGCCGAGAACGCGCGGCGTCTCCCCGGTAAACCCGGCGCGGATCTTGGTGTCCACGGGGTTGATGGAGATGGCTTTCACTTCAATCAGCAGATCGTGCCCTGTCGCCGTTGGCTGCGGCAGCTCAATCTCGTGCAAAAACTCGATGTTATCTGGTGCTGAACGGGTAATGGCAATGGCTTTCATAATGTCTCCGGCGTTTTATCCACTGTGTCGCAATAAAGTGATGGTAAAGCGAAGCTGTGACGGGAAAAATAGCCTCGCGGAGACAAGACTTATACTCGGGAGATGAAAATGGTTCGGCTTGAGGATCTGATACTGTTCGTTCGCGTTGCCGCGCTGAGCAGCTTCAGCGATGCGGCACGAGAAGCGGGCGTCCAGCCGGCGCAGGTTAGCGCCGCCATTAAACGGCTGGAGTCGTCTCTGTCCATCCGGCTGTTTGCGCGCTCCACCCGCAGCCTGCGCTTAACCCCGGAAGGCGAAGCCTGGCTCCCCTACGCGCGGCAGATGCTGGATGCGATGTATGCCGGGATGCAAAAAATCCAGACCCCGGAAGAGGAGATCTCCGGCACCCTGCAGATTGCCGTTCCGTCGGATTTAGGCCGCAATTTGCTGCTGCCGGTGTTCCAGGCCTTTGACGAACGCTACCCGGCATTACGGCTGCGCATCTTCTTCTCCGATCAGGTAGCCGATGTCTTTAAAGATCCGGTCGATATCGCCTTTCGCTACGGCATGCCGGAAGATGCCTCCTATATTGCCCTCCCCGTCGCCCCCGACAACAGCCGCGTGCTGGTGGCCTCGCCCGAGTGGGTTGCCCGCCACGGTGACCTGCAGCATCCCGATGCGCTAAGCCGGGTCAACGCCCTCACCTTTGTTCTGCGTGGCCGTCTTCACGATCGCTGGACGTTTTTGCGCGACGGCGAGATGCACAGCGTCAACGTCAGCGGCAGCATGATGAGTGACGATGCCGAGGTGATCCGCCGCCTGGCGGTCTCCGGGGCAGGCGTAGCGTACAAATCCTGGCTGGATGTCGCAGAAGATGTTCGTGCCGGTCGGCTACAGGTGTTAATGCAAGACTATCAGGGCGAAAGCGTGCCGCTGAATATGATCTGCCCGCACCGCAAACAGCTCTCGACGGGCGTCAGATTACTCTATGAGGCGGTCAAAGCATGCTGTGAAAGTCAGACGGCGCAGTAATCTTCATTAAAGAAGAAAACTGCCTGCGTTTTTGGTACGAAAAGCGACAAAAATGCGCTATAAAAGCCGCATGAAAATCCCAAACAGACTCCAGCCCCTGGTCGACGATGGCCTGATAGACAACGTGCTTCAACGCCTGAAAAGCGGCAAAGAGGCAGATGTTTATACCGTGCTATGCGGGGACCATATTCAGTGTGCCAAAGTGTACAAGGAAGCGTCACAGCGTAGCTTTAAGCAGGCCGTGCAGTATCAGGAAGGTCGTAAGGTGCGCAATACGCGCGATGCCCGCGCCATGCAAAAAGGCTCCCGATTTGGCCGTAAGCAACAGGAAGAGGTCTGGCATACCGCAGAGGTGGATGCGTTATTCCGCCTGGCGAATGCTGGCGTGCGCGTGCCTCAGCCTTATATGTGTCTGGACGGCGTGCTGCTCATGGAGCTGGTCACGGACGCTGATGGCGCCGTTGCGCCACGCCTGAGCGATGTGAGCCTGTCGGAAGAGCAAGCCCTGGCGGATTTCGACACCATGATCCGCAATATCGTGCGCATGCTCTGTGTCGGTATTGTCCACGGCGACCTGTCAGAATTTAACGTGCTGCTGGATGCCCAGGGGCCGGTCATCATCGACCTGCCGCAGGCGGTAGACGCCGCTGCGAACAACCATGCCCAGTCCATGTTTGAGCGCGATGTGAATAACATCACCGAGTATTATGGCCAGTTCGCCCCGCAGCTGCTGAAAACACGCTATGCGAAAGAGATCTGGATGCTCTATGAAGACGGTAAATTAACCCCGGAAACGCCGCTCACCGGGCTGTTTGTCGAAGAGACGCATGACGTGGATATGGATTCCCTGCTGGATGAGATCATTTCTGCAGAAGATGAGTATTACGCACGCCAGCGTGCCGTTAAAGAGCGTGAAGACGATTAACAGCCAGCAAGCCCGCACATAATGCGGGCGTTGCTGTTAGCCCTTAACCCAGCAGGCTGCGATGTACCTTAATGACCGCTTTCCTGATCATCCCCGGCTGGGTGACGGTGCAGCCGGGTTTATGCGGCTCCCCCGGCATAAATACGGCAAACATACCCGGTTTTAACGTCAGGGTTTGTTCGCTTTCTGTCTGCTGACAGAGCTGATAATCCTCCTGCTCGTGCCACGCATCACAGGCCCGGGCGCTCCCCGCCAGGCCGTAGTAAATCCGCTCTTCCCCCTCCAGCAGGATCTGAATATCAATGTAGTTACGGTGCAGTTCCGCGCGTTTTTCCTCGGGGCGCTGCGTCGCAAACTGCATCACGTTCACAAAGACCGTTTCCCCTTGCAGGGGATAACTTCCCGGTGCGAGGCTGGCGATCCCGGCGCTTAGCGCCTGATCCACCGCCTGACAAAACGCCGCCGGCAAGCCTGCCGCCTGAAACTGGTTAATATCACCCACAATCATGACAAATTTCCTTGTGCCCATAATGCCGCGCCAAGCAGCCCGGCGTTGCCCTGATGGCGGGCGGAAGAGAGTTCGGTCTGGTACGCAGAAGGTTCCTGCGCCAGGTAGGATTGCACCCGCGGTAGATAGCCGTCGGCCAGCCCGATGCTGCCGCCGATCACCACCCGCTGGCAGTCGGTCAGGGCTTTCAGATCTGCAATGAGCCGCGCCAGCGTTCTGGCGGAACGCTCGACAAGCGCTACCGCCTGTTCATGCCCCCGGGCGGCGTGCGCGAAGATGGCTTTTGCATCCAGCCCGGCCAGCTCCCCTTTTGCCGCTGCGGCGATCCCCCGCCCCGAGGCTATCGCCTCTACGCAGCCGACGCGCCCGCAGCCGCAGCGCGGGCCGTTCGGGTCGGCAAGCGTGTGACCACAGTGGCCGGTCAATCCGCCGGAGCCGGTCACCAGCCTGCCGCTCTGGATCACGCCTCCCCCCACGCCGGTCGAGACGGTGATAAACACCATGTCGCGGATGGCGGGTGGCATCTGCTGGTACTCGGCAAGCGCCGCGGCCTGGGCGTCGTTCAAAGCCACGCCAGGCAGCCCGGTAAGGGTGGTTAACACGTCCACCAGCGGAAAGTGTGAAAGCCCGCCGAGGTTAGACGGGTTAATCGACGTTAATACACCATGCTGAATAATCCCGGTCGAGGCGATAGCAAATTGCTGCGCCTGCGGCCAGAGCGGCGTCACCAGGTCGCGCAGCGCAGCCTCCAGCGCATCCGGCGTCTGGCTGGCGGGCGTCGGGATCTCCCGGCGCGCGATAATCTGTAAGGCGCTATCCACCAGCGCCGCGGCGAGCTTGGTCCCGCCGATATCCATCGCCAGGGTGATCATTTTGCCGCTCTCTGTAATGCGTCCCGATACCACTGGCAGATGTGCTCCAGCCGGGTGATCGCCGATCCGACCGTGACGGTCCATGCTCCATGCTTTATGGCCTGCGCTGCCAGCTCCGGCGCGTTATAGCGCCCCTCGGCCACTACCCGGCAACCGGCCTGACTCAATGAGGCCACCAGCGCCAGGTCCGGTTCGGTGGGGGTCTCGTCAGTGGTATAGCCCGACAGCGTGGTACCAATCAGCTGCGTCCCCTGCTGGTGGCAGTACAGCCCCTCCTCCTGCGAAGCGCAGTCGGCCATCGCGATCAGTTGGTGGTGCTGAATGCGCGCCAGCAGCGCATCAACGGAGACCGGGCGAGGCCGTCGGGTGCCGTCAAAGGCGATGATACTGGCCCCCGCCCCGGCCAGGGCATCCACATCCTCCAGCCAGGGGGTAATGCGCACCGGGGAATCGGGCAGATCGCGCTTCACAATACCGATAATCGGTACGCTCACCAGGGCGCTGACGGCTCGCACGTTCTCAATACCTTCGATGCGCAGCGCCACGGCCCCCGCCTGCTCGGCGGCCAACGCCATCGCCGCGATGATATCCGGTTTATCTAGCGGGCTGCCCGGCACCGGCTGACAGGAGACAATCAGTCCGCCCTGGGCTTTTACTTTTGCATCCAACTCGTCAAGAAATGACATAACACCTCCATTAATAAATTCAGCTTCAGCCTTTGTTTTTGACAAAGTGGCTGGCCCTTTCCCGGGCAATCAGGGCACCGCTAAAGGGTTTACCGTCGATGGCGTCATGGGTACGCAGTGCTTCCGGGTGAAGCCAGCGCTGAACGCGGGACGGCATATCAAAACCAATCAGCAGGATGACGACAAAGGTCAGGCCAAACGAGAGCGAACAGAGCGCGGTGCCCAGATCCAGACGTTGGGCGATAAATGCGCCCAGCACCGGGGCCAGCGCCCCGCCCAGTGCGCCGACGTTATAGGTAAACCCAAGCCCGGCCGCACGCTGTTCGGTATCGAAGTAGCCTCCGATCAGTTTAGGCAGGATGCCGGAGATCCCCTGACCAAGCATCTGCTGGAAGAAGAGCAGCAGGCCCAGCACCCAGACGCTGCTGCCGCCGATGGTGAACACCGGAACGATCAGCAGTTGGGATGCCAGCAGGCTACAGACATAGGCTTTACGTGTGCCTAACCAGTCGCCGAGGAAGCCCCCCGCACAGCATCCGGCGGCGGCACCAAAGCCACTGAAGAACAGCACCTGCGCGACGGTGGCCGGATCGTAAGCCAGATCCGTTTTCAGATAGGTGGGTAACAGGGCCTGGATAGGCCAGGAGTAGAGGAAAGCAAAGAGCACCACCACCATCAGGGTGACGCCGGTCGGCCAGCGCTTGCCGCTGCTCTGCACCATAAAGCTGATAAAGATCCCCGCGCACAGCAGGCCGAGCACGGCGACAATGGCAGCACTCTCCAGCTGGCCTGCGAAGCAGAACCACAGCGACACGGACGCCACCAGCGTCATGGCAATATTGATGAAGCGATGTTCGCCGCGATAGAGAATATCCACCATGGTTTTGACCGGGGTTTTACTCTGCTGCTTCTCTTTCCAGTCTTCCGCTTCGGGGATATTTTTTCTCAGCCACAGGGCAAAGATAATCGGCAGAATGCCGATGAAGAACAGCGCCCGCCAGCCCCACTCCGGCACCACCAGGCTGTAGACCTGGGCCGCCACCACCGCACCGACGGAGAAGCCAGAAATCAAAAAGCCGCTGGCTTTATTACGCAGGTGTTTTGGCCAGCTTTCGATAACATAAGTCGCGCTGGAACCGTACTCCCCCGCCATCCCCATCCCGATCACCAGCCGGGCGATGAACATGGTGGTGTACCCCTGGGCCAGACCGCACGCCAGGGTGCCCACGGAAAAGAGCACAATACTGCTCACCATCGCCAGGCGGCGACCGTAGCGATCGCCCATCGCGCCCAGCATCAGCCCGCCGAACCAGCGGGAGATAAAGGCGGCGGAGATCAGGCTCGCGGCATGCAGGGTGGTCAGGCCGAATTCGGTTTTTATGTCGGTTAAGACGAGGGCTATCAGAACAAAATCAAAACCATCAAGAACATAGCCAACCCAGGCCGCGGAAAACGCACGCCACTGTTGTCGGCTCAGGCAACGATACCACGGGACATTTTGTGTCATTGTATTCATGTCAGTCTCCGCAATGGGTAAACCCATACGCTGTTTTTGTAGGATACAGCTTCAGTGATGCCGGATATGTCCGGCATCAGACGTGGTCTTAGCCTTGTTCTTTTTCTTGCTGGAGTTGGTGCGCTAACGCCCGCAGTTCTGGCAGATATTTTTCATCCACTGGCGCAAACGGCTTACGGCACAGCGGAACCTCAATCACGTCCATATAGTGCAGCACCGTTTTCAGGCCACGGAAAACACCGACCTTGATCAGCAGATCGATAACCTCATTACATTTGGTCTGCAGCGCCTGGGCGGTGGCGATATCGCCGGCTTTCAGGGCGTTGACGATCCCCTGATAACGCCAGCCCATGATGTTATAGGTGCTGCCGATCCCGCCATCCGCCCCGGCCAGCAGGCCAGACGCAAAGATCTCATCGTATCCGTTATACAGCACCAGATCCGGGTGCGCCCGGCGGATCTGCTCCATCTGGAAAAGATCGCCGGAGGTCTGTTTCAGGGCACCCACACCCGGCAGGGTCACCAGGGTGTTGATCTGATCCAGAGAGAGTTTCACCCCGCTGAGGGCCGGAATGTTGTACACCACCATCGGCAGCCCTTCGGCGGAATCAATGATCCCGCGATAGTGGTCGCAGTGTTCCTCAAAGCTGAACGGGTAGTAGAACGGCGTCACGGCAGAGACGGCGTCATAACCAAAACGGCTGGCGGCCTGGGCTAACTGCTGGCTTTCATGGGTACTCACGGTGCCCACGTGAGCAATCAGGGTCACTTTCCCTTTCGCCTCTTCGGCAACAATTTCAAGCACTTCCTGACGTTCAGCGCTGCTCTGCACAAAGGCTTCGCCGGTGGAGCCGCCGACGTACAGGCCGTCCACGCCCTGCGCGATATTGAACTGCACCAGCTGGCGCAGGCTTTGGGTATCCAGCTGCTGCTGGTGATTAAACGGTGTAAGAAGAGCGGGCATAACCCCTTTCAGCGTAACTGACATATAAACCTCATGTATGTGATGATGATGTTATGACTGTAGACCTTTATACCTGTTATACCAGCAAGACGAAAAAAAACGGCGTCAAAATACGCAGAACGCGATCCAGTTCACTAAATGATCGCGGAACTACTTACGGCGCTTTTTGCTCTGCTCGAAGGCGTGCCAGGTGGCGAAAACGCTGGTGAGGTGCGCCTGTAAGGCCTGTTCAGCCGCATCGGCATCCCGGCTGCGGATCGCCTTGAAGATGGCGATATGCTGTTGATAACTGGTGTTATTGTGCTCGTGCAGCGCCTGTTCTGGCACCGTGGGGCGGGCGGCGATCAGCCAGTCGATCAGGGCAACGTGGATCGCCATAAAGATAGGGTTGTTGGGGATCTCCGCCAGCACGCGGTGAAACTCAACGTCAGAGCGGATAAAGAGCGCGTTGTCATCCAGCGACTGGCTGTTCAACTCCAGCGCTTTTTCCAGCAGGCCAATCTGCGCCTCGCTGGCATGTTGGGCGGCATGGCGCACCAGGCTGGATTCAAAGAACAGGCGCAGCTGCTCGAAGTGGGCAATCCCGCCCGGATGGGCAAGAAAATCTTTCGCCATACCGGACAGCTCGTTGATGATGGTATCCGCAGACGGCCGAGAAATGCGGGCGCGCTCGCCGTTCTGGATCTGCACCAGTCCTTTGCGTTTTAACGCCGCCAGTGCTTCACGAACCGAAGGCCGACCGACGTTAAAAAATGCCATCAGCTCACGTTCAGAAGGGAGCTGCTCCCCTTCGGCGAACTCGCGACGACGGATCATCTGCTCCAGCTCTTCTTCCACCATCTCTGACAATTTTTTGCGCGCCAGCGGGCGACGGCGTAATGCACGCCCAATGGTTTCCGGGGAGTTTTCTGCCTGTTTTTCGCTGGAGATTGTCATAGACGTTACATCGTAAGAAGTTGAGTTAAGAAGTTCTTTATCATAACACAGGCCTTACTGCCAGGTGGTATGCGCGTTCCGGGTGCCGGGGATAAAGGCCCGGTAAGGCATCAGGCCATCCGGTCATGCAGCGGGAGGCCTGGCACCCTCACCCCGGAAAACTTTCTAAAACTGTGACCTCACCGCAAATGCAGGAATAACAATGCCCTGAATCCCCTTGCCGATGCCCTCACGCCTTTCTACGCTTATCTCACGCAGGGCCATACTTCGAATAAACCTGCGCTTTTTGAAAGGGAGACCTTATGCTGCGCCTGTTTCTTCTGCTGGTGGTCACGCTCACCTGCCCGTCGCTACAGGCGGCGTCAATTGCTCATACCATCGACACCGAGAGAACCACCATCAAACTGTCGTGGCGCGCCTTTGGCGGCATTCCATCGTGGGCGCATCTGAAGGGCGTGACGGGTAAGGTCATCCTGAACCCGGAGAATGAATTTGACGACCACATCAATGTCACCGTCCCGGTGGCGACGTTACAGGCCTCCAACAACCTGCTCACCTGGCAGCTGAAAAGCGACATGTTTTTTGATGCCGCCCGCTACCCAACCATCACCTTCTCCAGTACCCGGGTGGTGAAGCTCGGCCCGGATCACTACCGCGCCTTTGGCACCCTTACCGTCCGGGATCTCAACCGTCCGGTGATCCTCGACGCCCGCCTCGATCGCCTGTCGGGAGAGACGATCGCCCTGCATGCCACCACCGCCATCTCTCGATCGGCCTATAAGATGGATCGTTTTGCGCTGGTGGTGGACGATCGCATCGCCATTGCTATCGATATCCAGGCAAAACCCGCCACCGCCCTGTAACAGCGCCAGGAAGGCAACGCACAGCGGCGTCAGTTGACGCATGACGGTGACTGCGGTTCGCTTCAGCGGGAATACCCAACAGATAAAGGCGTAAGAGACGATTTTATTCGATAATATTTATCAATTATTGCCCCGAAGAGTTCCGCGGGGTGTTCTATACTGCGCCAGCGGAAATAACAACGCCGGAGAAAATAATACGAATGTCGTAGAGATATTTACCAACGGCCCGATGATAAAATTAAAAAATCATACCTTTGTATTATTACTATCCGCAGCAATCCGTCTAATTACCCGTTCCGCCAAAATTGCAAACCCGATAAAAATAAATTTTCGGCTATAATGATACGCATGAAATAAATATTATGTTATGGCTTTTTTATTACGATAAAGTGTGATCGGTCTCCATTTCCACAGCCTTCACCCTTCCTGAAAATAAAGCCATCAGGTAACACAAACCCACGCGCCGCAAGGCTTTGCGAAACACCACCTGCTGCTACTCTCTTTTTTATCACCCTACAAAAAGCGCTATCTCGCTTATAATTCATTTCGCCGCTTCGTCATTTGCGCTTTTAGTGCTTTCTGGCTATATCATTTTTAAGCAATAATGAGACGATCGCAATATTAATAACAGGGATGACAAAATTCACACCTGGCCTTACCGCAATGTTTAGCTGATTCAGATTGAGCTTTAGCGCAATGCCGCTTCCGGGCATACGGGTGGGCATAAGTCGCTTTAAAACTATTACAGCAGGTCACTCTTTCTAACAAATAGTGTCTCCTTTGGGACGCTTAAAATCTGCTGAGAACAAATGAATTTAAACACACAGCATTTCTTTCACTCTGTTGGGAGTAATACACATGAGTAAATTCACTGTCATCTCCAGACTGACGCATCAACAAACGGTAGCAGAAGGAAACCAGATCATACTGGGCGAAGATTCCGTGGTGAAGCTTCAGGCCGGCAGAGGTGATATCGCCAGCTATTCCCGCAGCAACAGCGATCTGCTCGTCAGAATGACCAACGGCGAAACCGTGACGCTGAAAAACTACTTCGTCAACAACCACCAGCTGGTGCTGGATGAAAACGGTGCCCTGTGGTGGATTAACGATCCGCTCGCGGTGGAGCGTTATCAGTCGATCCCCTCCACCGATGCCCTGATTGCGGGCAACGTCAATAACTCGTACGACGATACCCCAATCTGGCCGTGGGTGCTGGGCGGCGTGGCAGCAGCAGGCGGTATTGCACTGGCGGCGGGCGGTGGCGGCGGTGGAGGCGGCGGCGGGAGTGACGATCGTATCGATCCAGGCCCGGTGCCCCAGGATACTACACCGCCAACCGCGCCCACTAACCTGCATTTCGCGAATGGAAATACCCAGCTACTCGGCAGTGCCGAGGCCAACAGTACGGTCACCGTGACCGATACCAGCGGTAACGTAGTGGGCAAAGCGAAAACCAACGGCAACGGCGAATTTAGCGTCGAGCTGGGCACGCCCTACACCAACGGCGAGACCCTGACAGTTATCGCCACCGACGGTTCCGGTAACGTCAGCCCCTCCACCAGCATCACCGCCGCGGATACGACCCCACCGGAAACCCCGATGATTATTTTGGCGGATGATGCTGTCGGCAGCCTGACCGGTTCGCTCAACAGCGATCAGACCACCGACGATCCCCGTCCGGTCTTTAGCGGCAGCGGCGAGGCCGGAACCACCCTCACGATTTACGATAACGGTAAATCCATCGGCTCCACGGTGGTGAACAGCGACGGCAGCTGGACCTTCACCCCCGCCAACAATCTTGCAGACGGCTTCCACCAGTTTACCGCGGCCTCCACCGACGCTGCGGGCAATGTCAGCCCGGAATCAGCGGTGTTCAACCTCACCATCGATACCGTTGCGCCGAATGCGCCAGTACTGGAAGTGACCGACGACGAGGGCACCCTACAGGGCCTGCTGACTAACGGTGGCTTTACCGATGATAACCAGCCGGAGCTGGGCGGCTCGGGCGATCCGGGCAGCATCATTGCCATCTATGACAATGGCCTGCTGGTGGCGGAAGTGGAGGTTGCCGCCAACGGGGCCTGGAGTTACACCCCGCCCGTCGCCATGGAGGATGGGCTGCACAGCATCACCCTGACGGAAACCGATGAAGCGGGCAACCTGAGCCCCGTCTCCGCACCCTTTGAATTTACCATTGACCGTACGCCGCCGCCTGCCCCCACCGGTCTGGCGATTAACGCCGCCGGGACAATCCTCACCGGCACCGCGGAAGCCAACGCGACGGTCACGATCACTGACGATGTGGGCACCGCCCTGGGTACGGCGATAGCCGATGCCAACGGGGCCTTTTCCGTTACCCTGACCCCGCCTCAGCTCAACGGCGAAACGCTGAGCGCCATTGCCACCGACAGAGCCGGTAACGAAGGCCCGGCGGCAGACCTGGTTGTCCCGGACACTACCGCTCCGGCGGCACCGACCGCCCTGGTGGTGGCCGCGACGGGTGACAGCATAAGCGGTGAAGCCGAAGTGGGCGCGCGTATTTCGGTGCGTGATGCCGGGGGAACAGAGTTAGGCTCCGGTGAAGTCGGGCTTGACGGTAAGTTCACCGTCCCTGTCTCCCCGAGCCAGCTTAACGGTGAAGTGCTGACGGTGTACGCGTTCGATACCGCCCAGAACCAGAGTCCTCCGGGGCAGGCCACCGCCGCTGACGCCACCCCGCCACAACCGCCTGCAGATCTGGATATCTCCACGGATGGCCTGACGCTCACCGGCACCGCGGAAGCGGGCAGCACCGTGGTCATTATGGAAGGCACAACGAAGCTGGGTGAAGTGGTGGCTGGCGAATCAGGTAGCTTCACCTTTGCTCTGACACCCGCCAGGCTCAACGGTGAGATCCTGAGTCTTACCGCCACCGATGAGGCGAATAACACCAGCCAGCCCAGTACGGTAGAAGCCGACGACACCACGCCTCCGGCCACGCCAATTATTACCGACGTGGTGGATGACGTCCCTACCCTTCTCGGCACTATTGCGAGCGGGACAATAACCGACGACCGCACCCCGCAGATCGCCGGGACGGGGGAGCTGGGCACCAAGGTCTTTATCTACAGCGAGAATATTCAGATCGGGATGACGGAGGTCGATACGACAGGCCACTGGTCGTTCCAGGTCCCGGCAAGTCTGACGGACGGGGCGCACTCCCTGACCGCCGATGCCGTTGACCGCCGCGGTAATCACAGCGTGATGTCCGAGATCTGGGCCATTAACGTCGATCCGGCGGCCCCGAACCCGCCGACCGCGACGGTGGCCACCACGGCATTCGCCCAGGCCGACGAGCCGGTGGTCAGCACCCTGAGCGCCAGCACCACGGGCGAAACCTTGATCTATAACGTGCTCAACGACACCGGTGGCGACCACGTCAGCCACTTCTCGCTGGCGGCAGGAGACAAAATCGACATCAGCGAGCTGTTGATCGGCTGGAATGGCGATCGCGCCACTCTGGGGGGTTACATTCAGGTCAGCAACAGTGATGGCAACACGGTGATCAGCCTCGACCGGGACGGGGCTGGCTCCAGCTATACCCCCGCGACGCTGGTGACCCTGGATGAGGTCCAGACCACCTACGAAGAGCTGGTCAACCAGAACCACATTATTACCGGTTAGCCTGTACGCGCCGGGAGGGCGGCAACGCCTTTCCCGGCTTTAAAAACCAAAATATATTTTGCCCTCCGATAATAACCCCACACTTAATGCCATAAATATTGTGATCTAACTAGCATAATATTATTACTACTAAATACCCTGGTTGCCTTAACTTAAACCATGCTCTAAGTGGCAACACTATTTATTAATGCAACTCCTGTATATGGATATTAAAATACGCGCCTGATATATCTTATTCACTGCCTTATTTACTCCAGCTTAATTCTTTACACAGCCACACTAAAATATAAATTCGCCTGTTTTACACATCCAGATAATTCCTAACCCCTTAAATTACCTTTAAAATGAACGCCTCCACTCAGCGCTTCGCCCATCACGCCAACCCGCACCCCGCCTGGACTCATTTAATTCACCTCCACAGCAATTACCGCTTCAACACCACTAACCCTTTATTAACCTGCGCTTAAGTTGCGCTTTTAGCACTTTATGGCTATATCAAATTCAGTCAATACGAAATTGTTACCAATATTAAAGACAAGGATTTTACCGCCGAGAAATATATCTCATATCGCCTTACCCCTTAATATCAAGGGCAAAATGTCGCTGCCACCATCGATTTATCGGCAGCCCTGAATAACTTTCAAATAATTACCCTGGGTCATTGTTTCAAATAAACAGTTTCCCTACGGGTGGCGCTCAATCTGCTCAATAGAAATGGCTGAAACCGTTCGCCATTTCATTGCACTCTGCCGGGAGTAATACACACGAGTAAAATCACTGTCATCTCCAAACTGACGCACGTGGAAAGGGTAACAGACGGGTCTCAGGTGACGCTGAATGATTCCTCCATCGTTAAAATCGATGCCGAACGCGCCGACATTCTCGACTACGATCGCAGCGGTAACGACCTGATCGTTAAGCTGAATGATGGCGAAGTCATCACCCTCAAAAACTTCTTTGTCGCGGGCGATCAGGGGATCAGCCAACTGGTGCTGGAGGAAAGCAACGGCGCCTTGTGGTGGATCGCCGATCCCATGGCGGCAGAGGGCTACCAGTCGATAGCCTCCATTGATGCCCTGCTGGCGGGAACAACCACCGCGTCGGCAGGTGAGGCGGCGATCTGGCCGTGGGCGTTGGGTGGCGTGGCAGTGGCAGGCGGCATTGCCCTGGCCGCAGGTGGCGGCGGTGGCGGTGGTGGTGGCGGGAGCGACGACGATAATGGCAATGGCGGTGGCAACGGCGGTGATGGGGATGGTGACGGCGGCAACGGCGGTAACCCCACGCAGCCAGGCACCGATCCGAACGACACGACCCCACCGGGCGCGGCCAGCAACCTCAGATTCTCCGCAGATGGCACTCAACTTAGCGGCAGCGCCGAAGCCAACAGCACCATCACCGTCACCGATGCCAACGGGAATGTGGTCGGCAGAGGCCAGACCAACGGCAACGGCGAGTTCACCGTCGATTTGGGCACGCCGTACACCAACGGCGAGACCCTGACCGTCACCCCGACTGACGGGGCAGGCAATACCGGACCGGGAACCCCGGTGACCGCGGTAGATACGACACCCCCGCAAGCCCCAATCCTCGACAGCGTTACCGATGATGTGGGCAGCGTAACCGGCACGCTCGCCAGCGGCCAGACCACCGATGATGCCCGTCCGACCTTTAGCGGCAGCGGCGAACCCGGCAGCACCATCACAATTTACGATAACGACGTCGCCATCGGCACGGCGCAGGTGAACAGCGACGGCAGCTGGAGCTTTACCCCTGACACTGCCCTGGGCGAAGGGGCGCATCAAATCACCACCCGGGCCACCGACGGCGCGGGCAATACCGGACCGGCCTCACCGGCATTCAGCTTTAACGTGGACACCGTTGCCCCGAATGCCCCTTCCAGCGTGACGATCACTGACACCACCGGGACGGTGCAGGGCGTGCTTACCGCCGGGCAAACCACCGATGCCAACCGCCCTGCCCTGACCGGCACCGGCGAGGTGGGCAGCACCATCACGATCTATGACAACGGTCAGCCCGTGGGCCAGACCACGGTGGGGGAAGATGGCAAATGGAGCTTTACCCCAACGACCCCTCTCGCGGATGGCGCGCACAGCATCACCCTGACGGAGACCGATCTGACGGGCAACACCAGCGCCCCTTCCGCTCCGTTTGACTTTACCATTGACCGCACCCCGCCGGACCAGCCGACCATCAGCCTGATCCCTGGCGGCACCGAGGTCATCGGCACCGCCGAGCCAGGCAGCACGATCACCATCACCAACGGTAGCGGAACGGTGATTGGTACCGGCCAGACCGATGCCAACGGCGACTACAACGTGGTTCTCACCGAGCCACAAACCGAAGGGAATACCCTCAACGTGGTGGCCTCCGATGCCGCCGGAAACCAGAGCCAGCCAGTGAGTACCGTGGTGGGCGATGTCACCCCGCCTGACGCACCGACCGATCTGGCGATCAATCCTGAAGGCACGGTGGTGACCGGTAAGGCAGAAGCAGGCAGCACCGTCACCCTTCGCGATGGCGACGACGTCATCGGCAGAGGCGTTGCCGGCCCTGACGGCAGCTTCGAAATTCTCCTCAGCACCCCGCGCCTGAACGGACAGGAACTGGTGGCCACCGCCACCGACCCGGCGGGCAATACCGGGCCGGAAGGCAGTGTGACTGCACCGGACGTCACCCCGCCGCAGGCCCCGCTCATCACCAGCGTGGTGGATGACGTAGAGGGCCTTACCGGCGTGGTGGGCAACGGTCAGGTCACTAATGACTCCCGTCCGCTCATCACGGGTACCGGCGAACCGGGCGCGACCATTAATATCTACAACGGCGAGGCCCTGGTGGGGACTGCCGAAGTGGATGAGAACGGCAACTGGACCACCGAGCTGGAGCTAAGCGGCGACGGTGGCTACGTCCTGACGGCGCAGGCCGTTGATAGCAATGACAACCGCAGCGAATTCTCCAACAGCTGGAGCATCATCCTTGATGCCACGCCACCGGCTACGCCAGCCATTTCCCAGGTGATCAACGATCTGCCTGAGACCGCAGAAGCCATCGCCAACAACGGCACCACCAACGACAACCGCCCAACCCTGTACGGCACCGGCGAAGCGGGTTCGACGATCAGCATTCGGGTGGATGGCGTAGAGATCGGCACCGCCCAGGTGGGCAACGGCGGGGAGTGGAGCTTCACCCCAGCCACGGCGCTGGCGGATGGTCTGCACGAGATCACCACGGTGGCAAAAGATGCCGCCGGGAACAGCAGCCCGGCTTCCGGGGCCTTTACCCTGACCATTGATACTGTC
Organism: Leclercia sp. LSNIH3; assembly: GCF_002935105.1. Lineage (NCBI taxonomy): Bacteria > Pseudomonadati > Pseudomonadota > Gammaproteobacteria > Enterobacterales > Enterobacteriaceae > Leclercia > Leclercia sp. LSNIH3. The sequence continues at coordinate 3,559,112 of NZ_CP026387.1, read as the reverse complement.
GCCCCGGACGTTCCGGTGATCACCCGGATCGAAGACAACACCGGCAGCGTGCAGGGGGATGTAAGTAACAACGTCCCGACTGACGAAACCCGTCCGGTGATCCACGGCAGCGGCCCGGCGAATGCGCAGATCAGCATCTATGAAGGCACCACCCTGCTCGGCACCACCACCAGCAATGCGGAAGGTATCTGGAGTCTGCAGCTTGCCACCCCGCTGGTTAACGGCACCCACGTCCTGACCGCATCGGTGAGAGATGCGGTCGGCAACGTCTCCACCTCCGACAGCTTTAACCTGGTGGTGGATACCCTGGCCCCGGCCACTCCGGGAGTACCGGCGATCACCGTCAACCCTGACGGAAGCGGCGAAGAGCCGCTCACCTCCGGCGGCAGCACCCGCGACACCACCCCAACCCTGAGCGGCACCGGGACAGAAGGCGATATCGTCACCATCTACGACGGCACCACCAAAATCGGGGAAACCACCATTCCGCCTGGCGGCAACTGGACCTGGACCCCGCCAGCCGGGCTGCCAAATGGCACCTACGATCTCAGCCTGACCGTGACCAACAAAGATGGCGCAGGCAACGAGAGCGCCCCGTCGCAGCCGGTGTCCATCACCATCGATACCGACGCGCCGGATAAACCTGACGTGCCGGTGGTCACCGATAACGTCAGCGACATTACCGGGCCGGTGGACAACAACGGCGCGACCAACGACACCCGTCCGGTACTGAGTGGCACCGGCACACCGGATGACGTGATCAGCATCTACGACCAGACCGCGGACGGTAACGTGCTGGTGGGCGAAGTGGTGGTGGATCTCAACGGCAACTGGACATGGCGTTCAGAGACGCCGCTGGCCGAGGGGTCACACAGCTTTACCGTCATCGCCACCGATGCCGCGGGCAACGCCTCGGTGGTGTCGGACACCATTACCGTGACCGTTGACAGCCAGCTCCCGGAGATCCCGCTGATTAGCAGCGTGGATGGCATCGCCGCGGGCGGCAGCACCAACGACACCCCCCCAACCGTCACCGGGACCGGCGAAAACGGCACCACGGTGATCCTCTACAGCAATGGCGTTGAAGTCGGGCGCGGGCTGGTCAGCAACGGCAGCTGGTCCATCACCACGGCCGCGCTGAAGGATGGCGCGACGACCCTCACCGTAGCGGCAGTGGATGCCGCCGGGAACGTCAGCAGCGCCGGAAGCGACTTTACCTTCACCATCGACACCGTGCCGCCGGGCAACCCGCAACTGCTGGAGATCTCTGACAGCACGCTGGCCAACGGCACGCTGTACGTGAACAGCGGCACCCCGACTCTCAGCGGTACCGGCGAGCCGTTAAGCACCGTTACCGTCTCCGTTGACGGCAATCCTCTCGGCGAGGTGCAGGTCAACGAGCAGGGGCAGTGGACCTTCCCGCTGCCGGTCGGCACAACGCTGTCCGATAATCCGCATACCATCACCGTGGTAGCGCGCGACGCGGCGGGCAACACCAGCGAAAGCGGCCCGGTCAGCGTGGTCGTCGATACTGACGCGCCGGACGCGCCGGTGGTCAGCGAGGTCGTCTCCGGCGGTACGCCGCTGACCGGCACCGCCGAAGCAGGTACTACCATTACGGTCACTGGCCCGGGTAACGTGGTGTTGGGCACCGCCGTGACCAATGCGCAGGGGCAGTTCTCCGTGGCCCTGACCCCACCGCAGTACAACGAAACCACGCTGAACGTGGTGGCGAGCGATCCGGCGGGTAACGCCAGCGATCCGGTGAGCTTTGACGTCCTGCCGACGCCACAATTGCCGGACGTTCCTGTTATCGACGCCATCCTGGATGACAACGGCACCGCCGGTGACGTCAACGTCAAAGGTGGCAGCTCCAACGACGCCACCCCTACCCTCACCGGTACGGCGATCGCGGGCAGCCTGGTCACCATTTACCTGGACGGTAGCACCACGGCGCTGGGCACCGTCACGGCCGACGAAGTGACGGGAGCCTGGTCGTTCCCGATTTCAGATGCCCTGGCTGAAGGCAGCCACAGCTTCAGCGTGACCGCTACCGTCGACGACCAGACCAGCGGCCAGTCTCCGGGGGCGACGGTCAATATCGATCTCACCCCACCGGCCACCCCAACGTTTGGCAGCGTGGTGGACGACGTTGGCCCGCAGACCGGCACAGTGGTCAGTGGCAGACCTACCAATGATGACCTGCCGACCTTCACCGGCACAGCGACCCCGGGCGATGTGATCCGCCTTTACGCCGACAATACCCTGATCGGCACCGCGACGGTGGGCAACACCGGGGCCTGGAGCATTACCCTGGCCCAACCGCTGGATGATGGCACCTACGCCCTCACCCTCAGCGCCACCGATCCGGCCGGGAACGAAAGCCCGCGTTCTGAAGCCTTCTCCCTGGTGGTGAATACCACTGCGGACGCCCCAATCATCACCGGGGCCAACGATGATGTCGGGCCGGTTACCGGCAACGTCGCCAACAACGGCAGCACCGATGACAACACCCCAACCCTCACGGGCACCGCGGAAGCGGGCAGCAGCGTCGCCATCTACGACGGCATTAGGCTGATTGGCACCGTCACCGCCAGCGCCACGGGTGCCTGGAGCTTCACGCCGACCACCGTGCTGGCGGAAGGTCAGCACGTCTTTACCGCCGTCGCTACCGATAGCGCGGGCAACGTCAGCCCGATCTCCGGTTCCTACACCCTGACCGTTGACGTGACCCCACCGGCCACGCCGCTGATCACCAGCATCAACGACGATGTGGCGGGCAATACCGGCCTGCTGACCAACGGCCAGGTCACCAACGATGTGCGCCCGGAACTGACCGGCACCGGCGTGGCGGGCAGCACGGTTCACATTCTGGATAATGGGGTGGAGATCGGCACCGCGCTGGTCAGCGCCAGCGGCAACTGGAGCTTTACGCCGTCCACCGATCTGGCCTCAGGGCCACACGATCTGCGCGTTAACGCTACCGATGCCGCGGGCAACGTCTCCGGCGCCTCGCCCATCTTCAACATCACTATCGATATCACTGCCCCGTCGGCACCGGTGCTGGACACCGTGGTGGATGATGTCGGCACGGTGACCGGCACGCTGGACAGCGGCGATGTCACTAACGACGCCCGTCCAACCTTTACCGGCAGCGGCGAAGTGGGTGCCACTATCCGCATTCTTGTCGATGATCAGGAGATCGGCACCGCGGTGGTTAACGCCTCGGGCAGCTGGACCTTTACCCCGGAGACGGCGCTCGAAGAAGGCTCGCGCAGCATCCGCTTTACCGCCACCGATACCGCCGGGAACACCGGTCCCGCCAGCGATCCGTTTATTCTGACGGTCGATACGCTGGCACCTGCGGCCCCAACGCTCACCGCCATCAGCGATAACGTGGGTCCTATCCAGACGCCAATCACCACCTCCGGCCAGGTCACCGATGACGCCTTACCAGGGTTAACCGGCACCGCTGAAGCCAACGCCACGGTGGTGATTTACGATAACGGTGCCCAGGTTGCCACCGTGCAGGCCACGGAAACCGGGGAGTGGAGCTGGACCCCAACCACGGCCCTGAGCAACGGCAGCCACACCTTCACCACCAGCGCCATTGACGCGGCGGGCAACCTCAGCGAAACCTCGCCGGGCTTCACGCTGATTGTCGATACCCTGAAACCAACCGCGCCAGTGATCGCGTTGGCGATTGACGATGTTGACCCGGTGACCGGGGCGCTCACCAGCGGCCGCACCACCAACGATCAACAGCCTGTGCTCACCGGCACCAGCGAACCAAATGCCCGGGTGCAGATTTTCAATGGTGAGACCCTGATCGGTGAAGGCATCGCCAATGCCAATGGCAGCTGGTCGATCGAAGTAAATACAGAGCTTAGCGATGATGTGTACAGCTTCACGGCGGTGGCGATCGATGCGGCAGGGAATATCAGCGATCCGTCCGCGCCATTCACCCTGACAATAGATACCCAGTTGCCGGACGCGCCGGTTCTGGTCTCGGTCACGGATGATGTGGGCGAGCCGGTGGATCTCACCAGTGGCCAACTGACCAACGACGCCAGACCGACCCTCAGCGGCACGGCCGAGGCGGGCAGCACGGTGAACATTTACGACGGCACCACCCTGCTGGGCAGCGCTACCGTCGGGGCGAACAACGCCTGGAGCTTTACCCCAACGACGCCGCTGGCTGACGGGGAACATACGCTCACGGTGACCACCACCGATGCGGCGGGCAACGTCAGCCCACCTAACGAAGGGTTTGTCATCAACGTCGATGCCACCGCTCCGGTCGCACCGCTCATCACCTCAGTGGTGGATAACGTCGGCTCAGTGCAAGGTCCGGTGCTTAACGGCAATCCGACCAACGACACCCGTCCAACCCTCAACGGCACCGCCGAAGCCGGCGCAACCGTGCGCATTTACGACGGTGAGACTCTGGTAGGCGAGACCCTCGCCAACGATCAGGGACAGTGGACGCTGGATGAAACCCTCATCGCCCTTGAGGATGGCGAGCATACCTTCACCGCCATTGCCACCGATGCGGCGGGCAACCTCAGCGCGGCATCCCCGGTGGCTTCCATCACCGTTGATACCCTTGCCCCGGGCGCACCGGACAGCTTCACGGTCCTTAACAATGGCAGCACCCTCACTGGCCGGGGTGAAGCAGGCAGTACCATCACCGTGCGCGATGGCAACACGGTGATCGGCACCGGGGTGGTCAATGACACCGGCAGCTTCTCCATCACCCTTACCACGCCGAAACAGAACGGCGAACTGCTGACGGTCACCGCCACCGACAGAGCCGGAAACACCGGCGCGGAAGGCCAGATCGCCGCCCCGGACACCACGCCTCCGGCCATCCCGGTGATTGTGGATGTGGTGGACAACGTGCCCGGCGTGACCGGCACCATCACTGACGGGCAAACCACCAACGATGCAACGCCGCTGATCCGCGGCACCGGCCCTGCCAACACGACGATTCAACTCTACAGCGGCACGACGCTGATCGGCACCACGCAGACCGGCGAGGGCGGCACCTGGGAGATCCAGCTCACCGCCGCGCTGCCTGACGGCGGCCACGTCCTCACGGCGCAATCCGTGGATACCACGGGCAACGCCAGCGCCGCTTCCAACAGCTGGAGCATCGTGGTTGATGCCACCGCCCCGGACGCCCCGGCGATCACCTCCGTGATCAACGATCTCTCCGGCACCGCGGTCGTCATCGGGAACAACACTGCCACTAACGACACCCGTCCGACCCTGAACGGCACCGGGGAAGCCGGGGCCACCATCAGCATTCAGGTGGATGGCGTGGAAGTCGGCACGACCCAGGTAGGGACAGGAGGCACATGGAGCTTCACCCCGGAAGACCCGCTCACCGAGGGGCCGCACGCGATCATCGTCGTGGCGACGGATGCCGCGGGTAACACCGGCGAGGCCTCCCCGGCCTTTAACGTCACCATCGACACCGTACCGCCTGTTGCCCCGGTCATCACCCTGGCCGTGGACAGCACGGGCAGCGTCACGGGCGACGTGGTCAGCGACCAGCCGACCGACGAAACCCTGCCGTTGATTCGGGGGACAGGCCCGGCCAACGCGCAGATCAGCCTCTATGAAGGCACCACCCTGCTCGGCACCGCCACCACCAGCGCGACGGGGGCATGGAGCGTCCAACTGACGACCCCGCTGGGTAATGGCACGCATGCCCTGACCGCCACGGTCAGCGATGCGGCAGGCAATACCGCCGTTTCCAACACCTTTAACCTGGTGGTGGATAACGTGGCCCCTGCCACACCGGCTATCCCGGACATCACCGTCAACCCTGACGGCACGGGAGAGATCGCCCTTACCGGCGGCGGTAGTACCCGTGATACCACCCCAACCCTGAGCGGCACCGGGAATGAGGGGGATATCGTTACCATCTACAACGGCACCACCCCGATCGGTGAAACCACCGTCCAGCCAGGCGGCACCTGGACCTGGACCCCGCCAGAAAGTCTGCCAAATGGCACCTACGACCTCAGCCTGACCGTGACCAACAGTGACGGCGCGGGCAACGAGAGCGCCCCGTCGCAGCCGGTGTCTATCACCATCGATACCGATGCCCCAACCGCACCGGGTCTGCCAGTGGTGACGGATAACGTCAGCGACATTACCGGGCCGGTGGGCAATAACGGCGCCACCAACGACACCCGTCCGGTGCTGAGCGGCACCGGCACACCGGATGACGTGATCAGCATCTACGACCAGACCACCACAGGTAACGTGCTGGTGGGCGAAGTGGTAGTGGATATTAACGGCAACTGGACATGGCGTTCAGAGACGCCGCTGGCCGAGGGGTCGCACAGCTTCACCCTCACTGCCACCGACGAGGCGGGCAACGTCTCTGAGCTTTCCGGCACCATGACCGTGACCGTCGACAGCCTCGTGCCTGACATTCCGGTCATCACCAGCGTGGATGATAACGTTGGGCCGGTCACCGGCAATATCGCAGCGGGCAGTAGCAGCAACGGCAACATCCCAACCGTCACCGGCACCGGGGAGAACGGCACCACCGTTATTCTCTACAGCAACGGTATCGAAGTGGGACGCGGCCTGGTCAGCAACGGCACCTGGACCATCACCACGCCAGTGCTGAAAGATGGCGCGACGACCCTCACCGTGGCAGCAATGGATGCCGCCGGGAACGTCAGCGAGGCGGGCAGTAACTTTGCCTTCACCATCGACACCGTGCCACCGGCAATCCCGCAGCTGCTGGAGATCTCCGACAGCACCCTCGCCAACGGCACGCTCTACGCTAATAGCAGCACCCCAACGCTGAGCGGCACCGGCGAACCGCTGAGCACCGTTACCGTCTCCGTTGACGGCAATCCTGTTGGCGAGGTGCAGGTCAACGCGCAGGGGCAGTGGACGCTGCCGATCCCGGTCGGCACGCCGCTGTCCGATACTACGCATACCCTCACCGTGGTGGCGCGCGATGCGGCGGGCAACACCAGCCAAAGCGGCCCGGTCAGTGTGGTCATCGATACTGACGCACCAGATGCGCCTGCGGTTACCGACATCGTTTCCGGCGGTACACCGCTGACCGGCACCGCCGAAGCGGGTACCACCATTACGGTCACTGGCCCGAATAACGTGGTGTTGGGCACCGCCGTGACCAACGCGCAGGGGCAATTCTCCGTGGCCCTGACCCCGCCGCAAAGCGATGCGGTGACCCTCACCCTGACCGCCAGCGACCCGGCGGGCAACCTCAGCGGCCCGGCAACCTATGACGTCCCGGCCACGCCTGCGCTGCCGGATGTCCCGACGATCGATGCCATCCTGGATGACAACGGCACCGGCGGTAACGTCAACGTCAAAGGCGGCAGCTCCAACGACGCCACCCCGACCCTCACCGGTACGGCGATCCCGGGCAGCCTGGTCACCATTTACCAGGACGGCAGCACCACCGCGCTGGGCACGGTGACTGCCGATGCCACCTCCGGGGCCTGGACATTCCCGGTCTCGACCCTTGGGGAAGGCAGCCACAGCTTCAGCGTGACCGCCACCGTTGATGGCCAGACCAGCGGCCAGTCGCCAGCGGCGACGGTCAATATCGATCTGACGCCACCTGCTGCACCGGTGTTTGGCACCCTGGTGGATGACGTGGGCACCATCACCGGATCGGTGGTCAGCGGCAGACCGACCGACGACAACCAGCCGGTACTGAACGGCACGGCGACGCCGGGGGATGTGATTAACGTCTATTCCGGCGATACCCTGCTCGGTAGCGTCCCGGTGAGCGCCACCGGTGCCTGGAGCTTTACCCTGCCTCAGGCGCTGGACGACGGCACTTATACCCTGACCCTCAGCGCCACCGATCCGGCGGGCAACGAAAGCCTGCGCTCGGATCCGTTCTCGCTGGTGGTTGATACCGTGACGGCTACACCGGTTATCACCGGTGCCAACGATGACGTTGGCCCGGTCACCGGTAACGTCGCCAGCGGCGGGTTCACCAACGACAACACGCCAACCCTGTCGGGTAGCGCGGAAGCGGGCAGCAGCGTCGCCATCTACGAAGGCAGCCGCCTGCTCGGCACCGTGCTGGCCAACGCCAGCGGCATCTGGAGCTTCACACCAACGATGGTGCTGGCTGAAGGCGAACATCGCTTTACCGCCATCGCAACCGACACCGCCGGTAACGTCAGCCCGCTCTCCGGGGAGTATATTCTGACCGTCGATATGACCCCACCGGCCACCCCGGTGCTGGTCAGCGTTAACGACGACGTAGCGGGCAATACCGGCCCGCTGGTCAGCGGCCAGCTCACCAACGATGCACGGCCAGAACTGACCGGCACCGGCGTGGCGGGCAGCACCGTGCACATCCTGGATAACGGTATCGAGATCGGCACCGCGCTGGTCAACGCCAGCGGTAGCTGGAGCTTTATTCCAACCAGCGATCTGGCTCAGGGGGCGCACGCGCTGCGCGTCAACGCTACCGATGCGGCAGGTAACGTCTCGGGCACCTCTCCGACCTTCTCGCTGAACGTAGATACCGTTGCCCCACTGGCGCCGGTGCTCTCCAGCGTGGTGGATGATGTTGGGACCATCACCGGCGCGATCAACAACGGCGGCATCACCAACGACAACCGTCCAACCTTTACCGGCACCGGTGAAGCTGGCTCCACGGTTCGCGTTCTTGTCGACGGGCAGGAGATTGGCAACGCGGTGGTGAATGCGTCGGGCAGCTGGACCTTTACGCCTGACACCCTCATCGAGGACGGGCTGCACAGCGTGACCCTGACGGCCACCGATCCCGCCGGGAATACCGGTCCTGTCAGCGGTGCCTTTACCCTGACGGTGGATACGCTGGCGCCAGCGGCACCGACCATTGTCGCGGCCGCCGACAACGTTGGCCCGATCCAGACCCCACTCACCACGTCCGGTCAGGTCACCGACGATGCCACTCCAACCCTGTCGGGCAGAGCCGCCGCTAACGCCACGGTGACTGTCTATAACAATGGCGTCTCCCTCGGCACCGTGCAGGCCACCGCCGCAGGCGACTGGACCTTCACACCCGAAAACGCACTGGACAACGGCAGCCACACCTTCACCGCCACTGCCGTCGATGCGGCAGGCAACCTCAGTGAGGTCTCGGCAGGCTTCACGGTGATTGTGGATACCCTTAAACCGGTCGCGCCGGTCATCGCCCTGGCTCAGGATGATGTCGGTTCTGTTACGGGCGCGCTCACCAGCGGTCAGCGCACCGACGACACCCTGCCGGTGCTCTCCGGTACCAGCGAACCGAATGCCCGGGTGCAGATCTTTGAAGGCCAGGCCCTGCTGGGTACCGCCACTGCCGATGCCAACGGCAACTGGACGATCCCGCTGACCACGCCGCTCACCAACGCCCTGCACAACTTTACGGCGGTGGCGACGGATGCGGCAGGCAACAGCAGCGATCCTTCTGCGACCTTCAGCCTGACGGTAGATACCCAGCCGCCAGCGGTACCGGTTCTGGTCTCGGTGGTGGATGATGTCGGCACCCAGGTGTCGCTCACCAGCGGTCAGTTGACCAACGATGCCAGACCGACCCTGAACGGCACGGCGGAAGCTGGCGCTACGGTGAACGTCTACGACGGCGATCGACTGCTGGGCAGCGTGGTGGCCGACGCTAACAACGCCTGGAGCTTTACCCCAACGACGCCGCTGGCAGACGGACAGCACACCCTGACGGTGACCGCCACCGATGCGGTGGGCAACGTGAGCCTGCCAACCGCTGGCTTTAACCTTAACCTCGATGCTACCGCCCCGGGCGCGCCTGTCATCACCTCGGTGGTAGATGACGTCGGCTCGATTCAGGGTCCGGTACTCAACGGTAATCCGACTAACGACAACCGTCCGACCCTCAACGGCACAGCCGAAGCCGGTGCAACCGTTCGCATCTACGACGGCACCACTCTGGTGGGCGAGGTCACGGCGAACGCCCAGGGCCAGTGGACGCTGGCGCAGACCACCACCACCCTCACCGACGGGGTGCATAACTTCACCGCTACCGCCACCGATGCGGCGGGCAACCTCAGCGCGGCATCGTCGGTGACCTCCATCACCGTCGATACCGTAGCGCCGGGCGCGCCGGGTGGCTTCACCGTGCTTAACAGCGGCGGCCAGGTTAACGGCACCGCCGAGGCGGGCAGTACCGTGACCATTCTCGGCACTGACAACGTGACGGTGCTGGGCACCGGCGTCGCTGACGCCACCGGGAAGTTCAGCATCACGCTCACCACGCCACAGGTTAACGCCGAACTGCTGCACGTCTTTGCCACCGACCGGGCCGGTAACGCCGGGCTGACGGTGGATCTGCGGATGCCGTACTCGCAGGTGCCAAACCCACCGGCGATTACCAGCGTCAACGACAATGTGGGCAGCATCATCGGCAACCTGCTGAACGGGCAGAGCACGGACGATACCACCCCAACCCTGACCGGGACCGCGCAGCCGTCCTCCACCATCACCCTGTATGACAACAACGTGTTGTTAGCCACGGTGACCACCAACAGCGCGGGGGTCTGGACCTGGACCCCAACCGTGCCGCTGAGTAATGGGCCTCACGCCTTTACCGCCACCGCAGGCAATGCGGCGGGCACCAGCGCCGTGACGCCGCTGAGTTCGATTGTGGTGGATACCGTTGCGCCAGGCACCCCGCAGGGGACCTTCAACGCCGACGGCAGCGTCCTGAGCGGCACTGCCGAAGCGGGCAGCACCATCACCCTGCTGCTGAGCGATAACAGCGTGGTGACCACCACCGCCAACGCGCAGGGCAACTGGAGCTACACCTTCACCGATAAGCAGTCCGAAGGGGAGCGGATCACCCTGTCGGCCACCGATGCGGCGGGTAATACCTCCGTCACCGGCACGGTGATTGCGCCAAACCTGCCGCTGTCGGCCAGTGACAACGTGGTGGGGCTGGCCCTGACCACCAACGCCACCGTCAGCACTGCCCAGTACAGTGACTATGGCGTTCAGCTGGTGGGCGGCGTCGGCAACGTGCTGTCGCTGCTGGGGGAAAACTCGGCCCAGGTGACCTTCAGCGTACCGACCGGCGGTAGTGCGGACATGGAGATCAACGCCAGCGCCACCGGCATTGTCCTCTCCCTGCTCAACACTCTGGAGATCATCGTTCAGCGCTGGAACGGCACCACCTGGACCACAGAAGTGGATACCGGCCTGCCGCAGTTCGCTAACCTGTTGACCCTCGGGGCCAGCGGCGTGACGCTGAACCTGACCGGTCTGCCGGGCGGGCAGTATCGCGTGCTGAGCTACAACTCCAACCTGCTGGCGACCGGGTCGTACACCAGCCTTGATGTGGACGTCACGCAAACCACCGCGGGCACCCTGACCGGCACGCTGGTGCAAAACGGCAACGTCATCACCGATGTGGATCCGGTGAGCGGCAGCGACAGCGCCCCGAACGGCACGGTGGTCACCAGCGTGACCAACGCCAACGGCGTCACGGTCAACGTGGCGGCGGGTACGGCGGGCACCACCATCAACGGGCTGTACGGCACCCTGACCCTGCATACTGACGGGAGCTATACCTACACCCTGACCAACACCAGCGCCTCGGTGCTGGGCCGGACCGATACCTTCACCTACAACATCGCCGGGAAAGGGGCCACGGACGACGCCCGCCTGGTGATCACCCTGGGTGAAAACACGGTGCGCAACAGCGTGACGGCAGTGGACGATACCGCTGCACTGACCTTCAATACGCAGGTGCAGGCTATCGACTACGGTCCATCGAGCCAGAGCGGCTTTACCGTGGTGGGCGTCAACCTGGGTAACGTGCTGAATCTCAACCTGCTGGACGATCGCAGCGAGACGATGAAGTACAGCGTGCAGGAAGGCACCACCCGCACCATGACCATTCAGGGGTCTGTTGGCGGGGTTGCCCTGGCGTCGGTGTTTGACCTCTATATCTACAAGTTCAACCCGGCGACACAGAGCTATGAGCGGATGCGCACCGAGTCAGGCTGGCTGCGCGCGCCGCTGCTGGGCGGCACCTCAGCGCCGCTGACGCTGACCCTGCCGGCAGGGGAATACATCTTCCTGATGAACACCGTCTCAGGGATCACCGCCCTGACCGGCTACCAGATCAACATCCTGGAAGATCATGTTTATGCCGTCACCAGCACCACCGCCGCGACGACCGGCGACGTGCTGCAGAGTGACATTGTGCCAGCAGGCACCTTCGTCACCCAGGTGAACGGCGTTGACGTGAACGCCACGGGCACCACCCGCATTGAGGGGCAGTACGGCACCCTGCTGATCGACGCGCAGGGTAAATACACCTATACCCTGCGGGCCGGGGTGGGGGCCGACCTGATCAGCACGCCGGACACCTTCGTCTATACCGTGACGGCACCGAATGGCGATAAGGACACCGCCTCGCTGAACATCACCCCAACGCCGGTGGCGCTGGATGCGGTCAACGACGTCAGCGATACGCTGAGCGTGGATGCGACCCACCCTGTGGCGGCCTATCGGGATGATACGGTGGGTAACGCGACCTGGAACGCCGCCCTGCTGGCCCCTACCACGGGCAGAGGCAGCGGCGAGTTTGTGGTGGCGGCCAACACCGCCCTGCATGACGTCGTGCTCCACTTCAACGTCGCCTCACTGTTGACGCTGGGCGGCCTGAACGTGAACTGGACCATTACCGGGGCGGGGGTTTCCAGAAGCGGCTCCTTCAATGGCGGTCTGCTGCTGGGTGGCGTTGCCACCATCAACGTCGCGGGTCTGGATCTGGACGCGGGGACTTACACCCTGAGCTTTACCGGCTCCATGGGGCCGCTGGGGGTAGGCGCCATCTCCATCACGCCGTACGTCACCGGGACGACCGTGTTACTGAACAATGAGCTGACCACGGCGGGCCACACCGTCACCGGCAATATCTTTGACGGTTCGGATTCGGGCGGCGTGCTGGATCAGCTCCATTCGGTGGACAGCCGTCTGAGCATCACCAGCTATACCGGCACCGTCACTACGCTGGATCCGTACACCACCGCCACGGCGACCGCCACGGTTCAGGGGCATTACGGGGTGCTGACCATCGGCGTGGACGGGCATTACACCTACACCCTGAACAGCGGCGTCTCGCTGGCCTCGATGACCACGAAGGAGACCTTTACCTACAAACTGACCGGCGATAACGGCACCTCCGATACCGCGACCCTGACCATTGATATGGCACCGAAGTTCGTCAGCTCCGAGCATAACGATACCTTCACCGGTAGCGCCTATGGCGACACGCTGATTTACGAGGTGTTGAACAACACGGCAGGTAACGGCACGGCGGGCAACGGGGGCAATGACCACTGGACCAACTTCTCGCTGGCGCAGGGAGACAAGATCGACATCAGCGATCTGCTGGTGGGCTGGAACGGTCAAAGCGCAACGCTGGGTAACTATCTGCACGTTACCAACAGCAATGGCAATACCGTGATCTCTGTCGACCGAGACGGAACGGCAAATATTTACACCAATACTACACTGGTAACATTGGATAACGTTCAGACAACTTACGAGGAACTGGTTAACCAACAACACATCATCACCAGCTAAGGCTAATAACAAGACCCGGGCGCACGTCGCCCGGGCTTAACATTATAAAGTTGTTCAGTTTTTTAGGGATAATGCCATGAACAAAGTACCTTGCTGGTGGCTGGGGTGCTGCCTGTTGTCCGGGCAGGTCCTGGCCGCCGACTCCCCTGCGGTCATTAGTTTTGGGCAATTAAATGAAAATCAGGAGTTGCCCTCTTTGAATGGACGGGTTGCGTTGCCGACAAGCCAGGCCGCGCCCGGCACCTTAACCCTGGGCGATGCGGTGACACGTGCCGTTAACTGGCACCCCACCATTCGCGAAGCGGTGGGCAAACTCTACGAACAGATACAGCAGGTAGATGTTGCCAAATCGAAGTACTACCCGCAGATCAGCGCCGGTATTAACAACGGCTACAGTAACAACTCCAGCGATACCGGTTTTACCCCTTCCGTGGTGCTCTCCCTCTCCCAGATGCTCTATGACTTTGGCAAGGTTGCCAGCCAGGTGCGCGCCGAAGACGCGGGCGTGGTGGCACAGCAGGCCAATGTGCTGCTGAGCATTGATACCATCGCCCGGGATACCGCCACCGCGCTGGTGCAGGTGCAGATGTGGCAGCAGATGGTGGATACCGCCGAAGAGCAGCTTGAGGCGCTGGGCAGCATCGGCAAACTGACGCGCCAGCGTAATGACGAAGGGGCCACCTCGCTCTCCGATGTGGTACAGACCGACGCCCGTATCGAAGGGGCACGATCGCAGCTCATGCAGTATCAGGCTAATCTCGACAGCGCCCGCGCCACGCTGATGAGCAATCTTGGCTGGAGCAACCTCAACGCGGTCAGCAACACTTTCCCGGAGAAACTGGCCCGCAGCTGTGACATTAAGGAGCCGGATGACCGGCTGGTGCCTGCGGTGCTCTCCTCCTGGGCGCAGGCCAATGTCGCGCAGGCTAATCTGGACTACGCCAACGCCCAGATGACCCCGACCATTTCGCTGGAGCCGGAGGTGCGCCACTACATTAACAATCGCTATCCCGGCCACGATACGCTGGATAAAACCCAGTATAACGTGTCGGTTAACGTCGAGATGCCCATCTACCAGGGCGGCGGCCTGAACGCGCGGCGTAACGCCGCCAGCCATGCGGTGGAGGCGGCGCAGTCCAACGTGCAGCGCACCCGGCTGGACGTGCGGCAAAAATTGCAGGAGTCCCGCAGCCAGGTGATGAGCCTGATGAGCACTCTGCAGATCCAGTCCCGCCAGGAGACCCTCAGCCAGCGCACCCGCGAACTCTATCAGCAGCAGTATCTGGATCTCGGCTCCCGCCCGTTGCTGGACGTCCTGAACGCCGAGCAGGAGGTCTACCAGGCCCGCTTTACCCAGTGGCAAACCGCCGGACAACTGCACCAGCTGCAGATCAACTGCCTGTATAACACCGGACGGATGCGCAATGCCTTCGACCTTGAAAACCACACGATTCAGTCAGTGGAGATCCAGCCATGAAGCAAGACGATATCCTTAACGAGGAGCCGCTGACGCAGGAGGCGCTGGAACACTGGGCGCAGGCGTTTGGCTATGTCGCCACCCGCTACCGGGTGGCCTGTTCCCCCGGGGCGCTGGTGGCGGGCGCCCCCTGGCTACAGGGAAAGAGTAAAACCCCGGCCCTGACCGGGCTGGCCCGCGAGGCGGGGCTCTCTTTTAAGCTGCTGAACAACGGCCAGGAGTCAATCAACAGCTGGCGGTTGCCGGTGGTGGTCGAGCTTAATGACGGCAAGATCGGCGTGATCGAGCACTTCGACGGCGAAGATATGCTGGACGTCTGCTTCTTCGACGGCAAGGCGCAGACCAACCGCATCTCGCTGGCGAAGATGTTACCCGCCATTCATCAGGTGGTGGCCCTGCGTCCGCTGGCGGCGTTAAAAGACAGCCGCGTGGATGCCTATATCTCAAAATACCGCCCGGACTGGCTCTACCGGCTGGTGATGCGCGACCTGCGCCCCTACACCTATGTGATGCTGGCGGCGCTGTTCATCAACCTGCTGTCGCTGGCCGGGATTTTGTTCTCGATGCAGGTCTATGACCGGGTGATCCCCGCCCAGTCCTACCCCACCCTGTACGTGCTGACCATCGGGGTGCTGATTGCCACCCTGTTCGGCTTTATTCTGCGTCTCGCCCGCAGCCACATTATGGATCTGCTGGGGAAACGGGCCGACCTGCGCGTCTCGGACCGGGTGTTCGGCCACGCCCTGCGACTGCGCAACAGCGCGGTGCCCCGCTCCACCGGCAGCTTTATCTCTCAGTTGCGCGAGCTGGAGCAGATCCGCGAGATGGTGACCTCATCCACCATCTCCACCATCGTTGACCTGCCCTTCTTCTTCCTGTTTGTCGGCGTGCTGGCCATCATCGCCCCTCAGCTGGCGTGGATCGCCCCGGTGGCGGCGGTGCTGATGGTGCTGCCGGGCCTGCTGCTGCAGAAAAAGCTGGCGTCGCTGGCGAAGCAGGCAGCCCATGAATCCACCCTGCGCAACGCCGTACTGGTGGAGAGCGTGCAGGGGCTGGAGGACATCAAGCTGATGCAGGCCGAGAACCGCTTCCTGCAACAGTGGAATAGCTACGTTCAGATCACCGCCGAGTCCGGCCTGAAGACCCGCGAGCTGACCCAGGGCCTGATCAGCTGGGGGATGACCATTCAGAGCCTGGTCTACACCGCAGTGATTGTGGTGGGTGCCCCGATGGTGATCGAAGGGGAAATGACCACCGGTGCAGTGGTGGCGGCGTCAATGCTGGCCTCGCGGATGATTGCGCCGATGGCCACCCTGTGCGGCGTGCTGGCCCGCTGGCAGCAGGTCAAAGCGGCGAAAGAGGGGCTGGACAACATTATGCAGCTCCCCACCGAGAACCAACGCGAAGAGACGCCGATCCGCCAGGACGTGCTGCGCGGTCACTACCTGTTCGAGCAGGCGCAGTTTGCCTACGGCGGCGACGTGCAGAACCCGGCGCTGCGCATCAACCGGCTGGAGATCAAACCCGGCGAGCACGTGGCGATCCTGGGCCGTAATGGCGCGGGCAAATCAACCCTGTTGCAGGCAATGGTAGGCAGCATGGTTCTGGTGGGCGGCGAGCTGCGGCTCGACAACCTCAGCCTGCCCCATCTCGACATGGCGGACGTGCGCCGCAACGTCGGCCTGATGAGCCAGAACGCGCGGCTGTTTTACGGCACCCTGCGGGAGAACATTACGCTCGGGATGCCGCGCGCCACCGACGACGAGATTTTTGCCGTGCTGGAGATGTGCGGCGCGGCCGCCTTCGTGCAGAAGCTGGCGAAAGGGCTGGACCATCAGATTATGGAGAACGGTGTCGGGCTATCCGGCGGCCAGCGCCAGTCGATTTTGCTGGCGCGTATGTTCCTGCGCGATCCCAACATCGTCCTGCTGGACGAACCTACCGCCTCGCTGGATGAGCACACCGAACGCGAGTTTATCCAGCGCCTGAGCCAGTGGCTGGGCAACCGCACCCTGATCGTCGCCACCCACCGCGTGCCGATGCTGGAGCTGGTGGAGCGCGTGGTGGTGCTAAAAGAGGGAATGCTGGTGATGGATGCGCCGAAAGCCCAGGCGCTGAGCAACAGCCGGATGCAGCAGCAACAGCAGGCGAATGGCCGGGAGTGGAAAAATGAAAATCAATCAGCATGATGCCGCCGCGATGGACGACCTGGATAACGCCCTCGGCTCCGAGAGCGGTTATACCGGGGCCAGAAGCATTGTGTTAATCAGCCTGCTGCTGTTTGTCGTCGCCGGGGTGTGGGCGTGGTACAGCATTCTGGATGAGGTTTCCACTGGCACCGGGAAGGTGATCCCCAGCTCCCGCGAGCAGGTATTACAGTCGCTCGACGGCGGGATCCTGGCAGAACTCAAGGTCCACGAGGGGGACCAGGTGCAGGCCGGGCAGGTGCTGGCTCGTCTCGACCCGACCCGCTCTGAATCCAACGTGGGTGAGAGCGCTGCCCGCTACCGCGCGTCGCTCGCCTCCAGCGCCCGTCTGCATGCAGAGGTGAACGATCAGCCGCTGGTATTCCCGCCTGAACTGGCGAAATGGACCGATCTGATCGCCGCTGAAACCCGGCTCTACAACTCCCGCCGCGAGCAGCTGGAAGACTCCCGGCGCGAGCTGCGCCAGGCGCTGGAACTGGTCAACACGGAGCTTGGGATCACCCAGCGGCTGGTGAAAACCGGTGCCGCCAGCCACGTCGAAGCCCTGCGCTTGCAGCGCCAGAAGAGCGACCTGGAGCTGAAGCTGACCGACCTGCGTTCGCAGTATTACGTCCAGGCGCGGGAGGCGTTATCCAAATCCAACGCGGAAGTGGATATGCTCTCTGCGGTGCTGAAGGGGCGTGAGGACTCGGTTACTCGTCTGACGATGACCTCCCCGGTGCGCGGCATCGTGAAGAACATTAAGGTCACCACCATCGGCGGCGTTATCCCGCCGAACGGCGAGATGATGGAGATTGTGCCGGTAGACGATCACCTGCTGATTGAAACCCGCCTGTCGCCCCGGGATATCGCCTTTATCCATCCCGGCCAGAAGGCGCTGGTGAAGATCACCGCTTACGATTACGCCATCTACGGCGGGCTGGACGGCGTGGTGGAGACCATCTCGCCGGACACCATCCAGGATGAAGCCAAACCGGAGGTGTTCTATTACCGGGTGTTTATCCGCACCAGCCAGGATTACCTGGTCAACAAAGCGGGCAGACACTTCTCGATTGTGCCGGGGATGATTGCCACGGTGGATATCAAGACCGGCGAGAAATCGGTGATGGACTATATGATCAAGCCGTTTAACCGGGCGAAAGAGGCGCTGCGGGAGCGGTAGAATTTCTTCCTCTCCCTGGAGGGAGAGGAGATATCGGCACGATCGGCTCCTTCTTCTGATATTGGCACGGTCGACTCCCTCTCCCTTCTGGGCTGAGGAAGCCCCATTATTTTATTGCCCTTACAGCAATGAAATAATCACAATATTTTAGAAGACTTACAGCGACTCCCCTGTCCGGCTGAAAATCGCCGAAGCGTTTCCGGAAGGCCGGGGCGAGGCGCAGGGACGCGCCGAGAGGGCATAGCCTGCATGGATGCAGGCTGGTGCCCGACCCGAAAGCCTGAAGGAATAAGCTGAGGGTACCGCGAAGCGGCGATTTTCTTTGCCGGGAGCCGGGGTAGCCAGGGGGGAGGCGGCGAGCCCCCCTGGCACGTTCACGGGTGACGCAGCTGACAGAGAAGCGCAGAACGTGAGGTGAACGGAACCGCCACCTGAGCCGCATGTTCCCCTCACCCCAACCCTCTCCCCAAAGAGGAGAGGGAGCCGACCGTGCCAGGTCTTTTGTGGGGATCCCTCATCCCTTCCGGGAGAAGGCTGGGGTAAGGGGGAGCAGCCTGCACCGATGCTACACCGCTATTTCACCGAAACAATAACGGCAATGATTCGTTAACCTTCTGCGCGAAAGCGGTCTCTGGCGCTGCACGAGGCGCAATAAAATCAGGGTGATTCATAACATGACTCGTGGCCAGATTGAGGGCACAGGTCATTTCATACAGCACTCTTTCCTGTTCAGCGCCGTTGCTGTTTTGCAGACTTTGGGCGCAAGCCTTAACCCGCAACACATTTTCCGTCATGCGCAGATTCGCCAGCTTGAACTCATCAGCCTGCTGACCGAGGGATTTCAGCTGTCCCCTGCTTTCTTGTAACGCGGTTTCAAGCTTATCAACCTCATTAGAGAGCCGGGACACCATAATGAAAAGTATGGCGATCCCTACCACGACAGGAACGATTAACCACCATGACAGAAACATGAGCGTAACCCTGGAAGAGACTGAAGGTAGTTAAAGTTTTATAGCTGGCTAATTAAGTTCAATAAGAGAAATGCATGAGTTTGATCGTTGCGCGATCGACTCCCTCTCCCTTGAGGGAGAGGGGAAACATGCGACTGAGGTGGTGGTTCCGTTTACCTTACGTTCAGCACTTCTCTGTCAATCGTGTCACCCGTGAACGTGCGAAGGGGGCTCGCCGCCGCCCCCTTCACAATCCCGGCTCCCGGCAAAGAAAATCGCCGCTTCGCGGATTATTCGCCCCATCCCTGGGGCTCACCCCTACGGGGCCAGCGCAGGCGCTGTTCAAAATTGCTCCCGGCAATTTTGTCCTCAGCTTATTCCTCCAGGCTTTCGGGTCGGGCACCAGCCTGCATCCATGCAGGCTATGCCCTCTCGGCGCGTCCCTGCGCCTCGCCCCGGCCTTCCGGAAACGCTTCGGCGATTTTCAGCCGGACCAGTGAGTCGCTGTAAGTGATTAATTATATTGTGACTATTTCATTGCGTTAAGAGCATTCAGATTGGCACGATCGGCCCCCTCTCCCCTATGGGGAGAGGGTTGGGGTGAGGGGAACATGCGGCTCAGGTGGCGGTTCCGATCACCTTACGTTCAGCACTTCTCTGTCAATCGCGTCACCCGTGAACGTGCGAAGAGAGTTCGCCGCCGCACGGCGATTCAGTGCGGCCTGATGCCCTCACCCCGAACCGTACACGCACCAGGAGCGCGCGCAACACGCCTTAAACGCCCGTAGCCTTCGGGTAAATCGTCAGATGCTTCTCTGAGCCATAAAACGGGATCACCAGAAACGCCATGCCCGCCGTTCCGCTGGCGAACTGCACCGCCATATCGCCGTTACGGGTAATGAACAGCATCCGGTCATGCCAGCGGCAACCGACGCTCATATCCGGGGTGCAATTTTTATACTTCGTTAATAGCACTCCCTCTTTGGTCAGGAAGAAGTAGCGGCTATCACTATCGGACGGTTTTGCCGCCGATTCATCCAGCAGCACGTAAGTCACCTCCCGCAGCGTTCTGTTTTGCGCATCCAGCGTTTTCACCTGCAACCGTCTGGCAGGATAGTTAAAGCGCAGCTCCACCATCGCCGCATTGTCGGCTCTGGCACGCAAGGTTTCGGCCAGATCGTTTGCGCCATAGTCCTTACCCCCGCCCGGCTTGAGCGGTTTCGTCATAAAGCGGTACACCGCGTGATGCCGAATATCCTGGCGGTTCGGATATTCGGCATTAAATTGCGCTTTTTGCGGGGCGTTGACGACGCAACCGGTGAGTAACAGCAAACATAAAAGGAGAGAAAGTTGACGCATTGAGGTTCTCCACGCAGGGTTTCAAAGAAGGTTGACGGTGCTCGCTAACCAGCCAGGAAGGTGTTCCCGATACCAGCTGAGATAACGTGGATAATCGCTTTTCTGCCGTGCATGCAGGAGTAAAACCACCTCCGTCACGATCCAGGCCTTCGCAATGGCAATCTCTTTGGTCAGGTCACGCCCGTCGGAATAACCGGCAATAAGGCGATAACGTTCGGCCATCGCCTTGAATGCCTGAGGGGTGCCCATCCCTTTAATCAGGGGGGCCAGATCGATAGCCGGGCTTCCCGTACCAAACCGCTCCCAGTCAAAAAGCACCCACTCACCGTTGTCTCTTCTTCCCCAGTTACCTGCATTACTGTCGCCGGATATCAGACCCGGATGACGAAACAACGCCTCGCTGTGCTGATGAAAACAGCGCATCTGCTGCGCTGCATGATCCGGCAGGGCCAACAGCGCGAGGGATGCCTCAAGCGCAGCGGCTGACCAGCCGTGGGAATGACGGGTCCATGACGGGTCCGGCGGATAAGCATGCAGGCGGGCCAACATCGACAGCACCTCGTCGCCCGCCACGGCCTCCTGATCCACCGGGTGCGGAATGTATTCCAGCCTTAACCTGCGCCGGGCGGCGTCGGCGGACAGCAGTGCGGGAGAAGCAACGCCCGCCAGACCAAGCCGCAGCGCAGCGGCGTGATAAAACGCAAACTCCACCTCGCTGACGGGGGATTTTTCAATAACCTGACGCCCCTCTTCATCGCGGATGAGCGTGACTTTCGCGGTCCCCATTCTGGATAAATTCTGCTCAGACATGCTTTATTCCTTTAATGGCTCATTCACTGCTGATTGCCAGTAAAGCGGCGACCCAAACGTCTCAACATAGTAATCAATCACCGCCCGCACGTTCAGCGGCGGGTGGCGCGTATGGGGGTAGACCGCCGCTATGTTGAGTGGTTCGGTATTGATGGAGGTCTCCCATTCCGGCAGCAGTTTCACCAGCTCACCGCTGTGGAACCTGTCGCCAATCAGCCAGTCCGGGAACAGCACTATCCCCATCCCGCCCAGCGCGGCGATAAGCAGGGTTTCGGCATTATTGGAGGACATCAGCGGAGAGACGGGATAGTGGGTCCACGCCTCGCCGGGTCGACGCAGCAGCCAGCGGTTGGGACCGGACGAGCCGCGATAGATCAGGCATTTGTGCTGCACAATGTCGTCCGGCGTTTCCGGCGCGCCGTATTTACGCAGATAAGCCGGGGAGGCGGCCAGATGATAAAACTGCTGGCCCAATACCCGGGCGTGAAACGTGGAGTCGGTCAGCGCGCCAATGCGAAAGATCACGTCGGCGGCATCCCGATGGGGATCGATGTAATCATCGGTCAGCGTCAGCTCAATGCTGAGGCGGGGATAACGCTCCGTCAGGCCGGGGAGGCCGGGGGCGATATGCCGCTGGCCAAAAAAGACCGGGGCGTTAATGCGCACCACGCCGGACGGCTCCCGCTTGCGCTCATCCAGCTCCCGGCGCGCATCGTCAAGATTGCCAAGCATCTGTCGAGCAAAACGAATAAAGAGATGCCCGTTCTCAGTCGGGATAATGGCCCGCGTATTGCGGTAGAAAAGCTGCTGGCCGAGCGCATCCTCAAGCTGATGAATGATGCGGGAAACCTGCGAAGCCGAAATCCCCTCCCGACGTGCCACCACCGAAAAATTCTGGGTTTCATAGACCGCCGTAAAGATCAGCAGCCAGCGAATCGTGATGTTTGTCGCGTCGTACATTGATGCATTTCCTGCACAGGTGTTTATTGCATTATGGCATTTTTCTCACGGATGTTCAGGCGTACGCTTCCCGGCCTGAACAATGGAGAGATGGCGTGGTATGCAACTGATATTGATTTTATTCGTTATTGCGGGCGGCATGGGGCTGTCCGTGGAGGCGGGATTGCTGGGGCCGCTCGGCGGTGAAGTGGGCGATCTGTGGGCAACGTTCAGCGTGTTCGGCGTCGGTGCCGCCCTGACGTTTTTGCTGATGCTGTTTTTCAGCCCGCGCAACAGCCCGTCGTTTTTCACCCAGCCCTCATGGCAACTGCTGGGTGGGGTGCTCGGCCCGGTCTACGTGATTATTCTGACCATCGCCACACCCGCGATTGGCATCGCCATGACCATGATTGGCATCCTGGCGGGGCAGGTCTTTAAGAGCCTGATCATCGACCACTATGGTCTGCTGGGAACGCCGCACCGCAAAATTGACAGTAAACGTATCATCGCGCTGGGCTTCATCATCGCCGCGCTGGTGCTGGTTGCACGGGGGTAAGAGAACGTTATGACATTAATTATGATTATTCTGGCGGTGATTGGGGGCGCGACCCTGAGCATTCAGGCCGCCATTAACGGCCAACTGGGCAGCAGCGTTGGGGTCTTTAAAAGTGCCTTTCTGACCTTTTCCGTCGGCGCGCTGATCACCGCCCTGCTGATCTTCTTCTTTGAGCCGAAACAGGCGGTCACCCTGCTGGATGTGCCCAAATGGCAGCTGCTGGGCGCGATGTTCGGGGTGCCCTATATCGTGATCATGGTATTTGCCGTGCAGCGTATCGGTACGGCGGTCGCCACGGTGGCGGTGATTTTCGGGCAACTGACCATGAGCATGCTGATCGACAACTTTGGCTGGCTGGGCAACGCGGCGATTCCCTTCTCGATGAGCCGTCTCGGCGCCATCCTCTGCCTGGGGATCGCCCTGTTCTTTATCTACTCCAGCAGCAGAACGCCTGAAACGGCGGATGAACCTGCAACGGAAACCGTCCGCGACTAACCTCATGCCCGGCCTGCCTCCCTCGCAGGCCGGGTAAGCCATGCGCCACCCGGCAAGCCCATTCGCCAGCGCGCGGCAAATTGGGTATCATCCCCTCCTCTTTTTTCCTCCGGTCTGCCTGATGTCTGCCATTATCGATACCTTTATTGCCCCGCCGTGCCACACCCCGATAGAGACGCTCTGGCAGGACGATCATCTGGTGCTGATCAATAAGCCCAGCGGGCTGCTCAGCCTGTCGGGCAAGAATCCGCAAAACCTCGATTCCGTGCATCACCGGCTGGTGCAGACATTTCCCGGCTGCACCCTGGTGCATCGCCTGGATTTCGGCACCTCCGGGCTGATGGTGATTGCCCGTAACAAGGCGATCAATGCCGCTCTCTGCCAGCAGTTCAGCCAGCGCAGCGTCAGCAAAATCTACACCGCCCTGCTCTGCGGCCATCTGGCCGATGACGACGGGGTGATAGACGCCCCCATTGCCAAAGATCCGGCCCTGTTCCCGCTGATGTCGATTTGCGCCATCAGCGGCAAGCCCGCCCGCTCCCGCTATCGGGTCATCGAGCGCTTTTATCATCATGAAAACGTGCCGGTGACGCGGGTCGCCCTCACCCCGGAGACCGGTCGCACCCACCAACTGCGTATTCACTGCCAGCAGTTGGGCCACCCCATTCTGGGCTGCGACCTGTACGGCGGGCTTCTGCCCCCCGGCACCGAAAAGACGCCGCGACTGATGCTGCACGCCAGCGAGCTGCATTTTGTCCATCCCATTAGCGGGGAACCGATGGTTGTTCGCAGTGCCAGCCCGTTCTGAAATCTACCCGGTCGCCAGCGTAAGATAGGCTTTTACCGTTTCACTGGTTGGCTGGCGTCGGCTGATTAACACCAGATTGGCGGTTAAGTCAGGCTCATTCAGCGGGCGATACACCAGGCCCGGAATAGCCACCTGCTGAAGGGGGGCCGGAACCAGGGCCAGCGCCAGCCCGGTTGCTGCTATCGCTAACGTGCTCAGGGTGCTGCCCGAGCGGTACGCGATATCACACTTCTCCCCCAGCTTTTGCGTGAGCATGATAAACAGATGCTCATGCACGTCGTGCGCTTCATAGAGCACCAGGGGTTGTCCGGCCAGCATGTCGACCGTCAGGGCCGTCTGCTGCGCAAGGGGATGATCGTCCGAAAGCGCGACATGGATCTTCCAGTCACCTATACGCTTGACCGCAATGTCCGGTGCCGTGATGTTGCTGTGCGCGGGGGTATAACCGATGTCCAGATGCCCGGCCAGAATGGCCTCGACCTGCTCCTGCGGGCCGGCCTCGTGGATCAGCAGTTCAGCATCAGGATAACGTTGATGGAACAGGCGCAGGTCGGCGATCAGCTTGCCGCTAAAAATGGCGTTCCCGGCAAAGCCCACCCGGACCCGGCCCGTCTCTCCGCGCAGGGCGCGCTCCACGCTTAGCCGGGTATGTTCGGCCTGCTCCAGCGTCCGCCGGGCTTCAGCCTGCAGCAATAGCCCGGCTTCGGTCAGCTCTACCCTGCGACTGGTACGGATAAACAGCGCCCCGCCCAGCTCATCCTCCAGCGCCTTGATCTGCATGCTCAGGGCGGGCTGCACGATGTTAAGACGCGCCGCAGCCCGGCCAAAGTGGCCCTCTTCGGCGACGGCTAAAAAATACCGCAGATGACGTAACTCCATGCCCAGCCTCATCGATAATTAAAACTGATTGATCGGTCATATTTCTCTATTTCATTTTATCGCTTTCTGGCACCACACTACATCAGGTCAACTCACAGGAGAAAAAGCGATGCACGATAAACTTACCGACCGCCAGCAACTCAACGATCTGATGAATGGCTGGATGCACCGGGATTTAAGCGAATGGGCACAGCTACGCGATCTGTTCCACCCGGACGGCACCATTGAGATCACCTGGTTTGAAGGGCTGGGAAGCGACTTTGTCGAGGGTTCCATGCGCATGGGCGCATCGGATTTACGCACCAAGCACCTTATCGCTACGCCCGCAGTAACCTTCAATGCCGTCGGGAATAAAGCGATCCTTGAAACCAACGCCATCATCATGGCGGAGAATGTGAAGCTGAATATTGGCTGCGAATGCCACAACCGCTTTTACGATCTGGCCGAAAAACGAGACGGCGTATGGCGGCTGTTCCGTCGTCAGAGCGTTTACGACATGGGGACCTTTACCTTCCCGATGGGCCCGGTAGAGGTTGACCAGCGCATCGTGGCGAAGTATCCACGGGAATATGCTGCGCTGGCGTATCTGCTGGAACAGAGCGGCTTCCCACTGGGACGCGTATTTGCTACCCGCGGTAGCGAGCTGGAGGCAACCATGAAAGCCGCGGCTCAAAGCTGGCTGGCCGCCTGACAGTTCCCTGACCGCATCCGCGGTGTTCTATACCCTCCATCATTCGGGTTGTGTGAAGGCGGCGATGCAGTGAATCCCAGGCGCTGACTTCAGTGCGTGACGGGAGTGAGCGAGTCAAGCCCACGCGCAGGCGGCTTGTACCAGGAAGGGTATAAACCTGGATTACCTGTTAGGGTGCTATTTCCAGTCTTAATAACAGAGGTGAAAAATGCCGGAAGAGTTGAAAGATAACGATATCAATGCCCTGTATCAAAAACTGAATGCCATTGCTCAGACCGGGTTAACCTTTTCAAAAGATGTGTTTGATACCGAACGTTATGAAACGCTTCGTCAAATCGCCACGGAGCTTATGGCTTCGCGCTTCGATATTGACCGTGAGACGCTCCATCATGTGTCCGAATCCGGGTACGCCACACCCAAAACGGATGTGCGGGCCTTTATTCTTCGTGACGGCAAACTGCTGATGGTTCGGGAAGTCGCAGACGGCTTATGGAGCTTACCCGGTGGCTGGGCAGACGTGGGCGACACCCCTTCCAGCGCCGTCTGCCGCGAGGTTGCCGAAGAGACGGGGTTGCAGGTCAAAGCGACCAAACTGCTTGGCGTCTGGGATCGCAACCTTCATGGTCATCCGCCCCTGCCATGGCATGTTTATAAGCTCATTTTTCTGTGCGAAGAGATCGGCGGCAGCCTGACCCTCAACCACGAAACCACCAGCCTCGGATTTTTCGACATCAACGAACTGCCAGAATTGTCGCTGACGAGGATTGTTGCCGAAGAGCTGGAGGTCAGCATGGCGATCGCCACGTCAGATCGCCCGACCTGGTTTGACTAAGTAAGGCTGATTCAATGGAAAGACGCTATGTCGCGGCGGATGTTTTTACGGATAACCCCTTTATGGGCAACCCTGTCGCCGTCGTTTTAGAGGCAGAAGATCTGAGTCCTGAGCAAATACAGTAGATTGCCGTTGAGTTTGGCTACAGTGAAACCACCTTTATCCTTCCGCCAGAGATTGCTGCCCATACTGCGCGAGTGCGCATTACCCCTCGCGTGAGATCCCGTTCGCGGGCCATGCTTAGATACAGTCTCTTCAGATGGGTCAGGACGTTGATAGGGGGCGGGTATATTTTCTTTATACGGAGTATGACGCCTCGTCAGGCAAAACCGTTGTTCGCGTGGGCGGTAACTGTGTCATTACGATGGAAGGCGCAATTAGCCTGTAACGTTGTACAGACGGCTCCCCTCTCCTCTTAAGGAAAAGGGGAGCCACCCTCACCCCACCTGCTGCACCTCGGGTGCCAGATACACCCGCACATAGCGCACAAACTTGCCGACAAACACCCCGGCGAACAGCCCGCCGGTGATAATGACGAACGCACTCACCCCAGGGCGCTGCAGCACCTCGGGTGCGATGGCGCTCATCACCCCCAGCACGTACTTCACCGCGAAGGCGAGCATCATAAAAGGCAGGGCGGAGTAGTCTGCTGCACGATAGAGGCTGCGCGGCGCGGCGGCGCGCGCAATCGCCGTGCGTTTGATCAGGATATAGCCCATCGCCGCGCCGCTGAGTAGCCCCACCAGCCACAGGGAGCCGGTCGCCAGCGTCAGCGTGCGGAATACCAGCAGATCGTAGATATCCCAGATCAGAAAAAGAGCCGGGATGATGGCCAGCTTCTCCAGCGTCACCGTGGCGGGCTTACGCGCCTTGATGCCCCGGCTGAGGAGAAACAGCAGGATGAGATAGACCCAGAAAGGCGTATGGATCAGGATACCCGAAATGAAATCAATCATATGGTTCACCGTTGCAGCACCTGGATGACACCGTGTCACCGCTCCGGCTCAGTATTGCCTATGGCATCCGCTTCACCATCATACTTTATCAGGGTATTTAATCTCGCCCTTCGCTTACTCTTTTAGAAGTACCCTTTTCAATGAATCATTGTAATCTATGCATAATATACTCACCCGCTTCGCTAGATTATTTTTTAGTCGCCCTTATAAGATGTGAATAATATAAAAATCAATTAAGACTAATCCCACGTATTTTAATTTTTTATGCACTATGGATCCGTTAACACCTTTGTAAACATACGTAAAGAACCCCGCCACGCCTGGACTCGCACGCTTCAGCGAGACACAGAAAAACAGGCAAAGCCGCCCTCCCGGAAGGTCGTTTGATAACATAACCTTGTAGAGAAATAGTATAAAAACAAGCGAGCCGATATTTTCTCCAACTCATCATGCGTACTGGAAATTATTGGAAAAACTCCGGTTTGACGATTTAAAAATAGTGACTAAATTTAATTCTGAACGACACCGGATACGAATGAAAACGTATCTACTGACATAAACGATGTAAATGAGGAAACATAATATGGCAGAGCAACGTGGTGGTTCAGGTAATTTCTCACAGGACCGTGAAAAGGCCTCTGAAGCAGGTAAAAAAGGTGGACAGCAAAGCGGCGGTAATTTCAAAAATGACCCGCAGCGCGCATCTGAAGCAGGTAAAAAGGGTGGTCAGCATAGCCATGGTGGCGGACGCAAATCCGACAACTCTTAATTCATCTCATTATTAAAGCCTGTTATTCACTTTAATCGGTAATCTGCGGGTCCGCGGGCTCGCAGAATTTTTATGTCACTGGAGAAAAACATATGAACATGAAAAGTATAGAAGATGTGTTTATTCACTTGCTATCGGACACTTACAGTGCAGAAAAACAGCTTACCCGTGCTCTGGCGAAATTATCCCGCGAAGCTGCCAGCCCGGATCTGAGCGCTGCGTTTAAAGCGCACCTGGAAGAGACCCACGGCCAGATTGAGCGTATCGATCAGCTCGTGGAGAAAACGCCCAATATTAAACTGAAAAGAATGAAGTGCGTTGCAATGGAAGGCTTGATTGAAGAAGCCAATGAAGTCCTTGAAAGCACAGAAAAAAATGAAGTGCGCGATGCGGCGTTAATCGCGGCAGCGCAGAAAGTCGAACACTATGAGATTGCCAGCTATGGCACCCTCGCCACCCTGGCAGAGCAATTAGGCTACACCCAGGCGGTAAAATTATTAGCCGAGACGCTGGAAGAAGAGAAATCCACCGATCTTAAACTGACCGATCTGGCTGTCGGTAATATTAATCAGAAAGCAGAAAAGTAAGCCTGAATTAACCGAACCCGAGGAAGAAAATATGAATCACGTAGAACACTACCATGACTGGCTACGCGATGCTCACGCCATGGAAAAGCAAGCTGAATCTATGCTCGAATCAATGGCGAGCCGCATCGACAATTATCCTGATGTTCGCGCCCGCATAGAACAGCATATTACTGAAACCAAACAGCAGATTACTGTGCTGGAAGAGATCCTTGATCGCAACGATATTTCTCGTTCGATGTTGAAAGACTCCATGAGCAAAATGATGGCGTTCGGCCAGTCTGTCGGCGGCATGGTCACGTCGGACGAAATTGTGAAAGGCTCTATTAGCGGCTACGTTTTCGAACAGTTTGAAATTGCCTGTTATACCTCCTTGCTGGCCGCGGCGAAAAAAGCCGGGGACATGGCGTCAGTGCCTGCTATCGAGTCTATCCTTGCGCAAGAACAGCGTATGGCCGACTGGCTCATCCAGCATATCCCGGATACCACCGAGCAATTCCTCCTGCGTTCAGATGCTGATGGCGTGGAAGCAAAAAAATAACCCAGGAGTGAGCCTATGTTTCGACACGTAAAACAGTTGCAATACACCGTTCGCGTCGCCGAGCCGAATCCCGGCCTCGCGAACCTGCTGCTCGAACAGTTTGGCGGCCCTCAGGGTGAGCTGGCCGCCGCCTGCCGTTACTTCACGCAGGGGCTGGGGGACGATGATCCCGCGCGCAGAGAGATGTTGATGGATATCGCTACCGAAGAGCTGAGCCACCTTGAAATCATCGGTACGCTGGTCGGTATGCTGAATAAAGGTGCCAAAGGCGAACTGGCCGAGGGCACCGAAAGTGAAGCGGAACTGTATCGCTCCCTGACGGCCAACGGTAACGATAGCCATATAACCTCCCTGCTGTACGGGGGTGGGCCACCGCTGACCAACTCTGCGGGCGTACCCTGGACTGCGGCCTATATTGACACCATTGGTGAGGCCACAGCCGACCTGCGCTCCAATATCGCGGCCGAAGCGCGCGCCAAGATCATCTATGAACGCCTGATTAACGTCACTGACGATGTGGGTGTAAAAGATGCCCTCGCGTTCCTGATGACCCGTGAAGCCGCGCACCAGTTGTCGTTTGAGAAAGCATTGCAGTCGATTCGCAATAATTTCCCACCGGGGAAACTGCCGCCAATCGAACAATATGCAACCACCTACTACAATATGTCTGCAGGTGATGATCTTCGCGGCAGCTGGAACAGCGACGAAAACTTCGAGTACGTTGCCGATCCGCAACCCGCCGTTGACGGTGGCGATGGTACGGCTCAGGTTAAGCTCACCAAAGAGCAGGCTGCTATGCTGAAAGCAATGGCGGCTCGTACTGAGTCAGATCCGGATGCCAATCCATTGACGGGTGCTGAGCTGGGGGCCGGTAAAGAAAAACCGTAACCCTGCACCGAAGAAAAAATGCTGTACCACAATGCCCCGTTCCTTACGGGGCATTTCGCTGACAGGGGTAGAGTACGATGTTCGAACTCGATGCGTTCCATCTCGCCAGGCTTCAGTTCGCCTTCACAGTGTCGTTTCACATTATCTTCCCGGCCTTAACCATCGGTCTGGCCAGCTATCTGGTGGTGCTCGAGGGCATGTGGCTGAAGACGAAAAATGACGTCTGGCGCTCGCTGTATCACTTCTGGTTAAAAATCTTCGCCGTTAACTTCGGCATGGGCGTGGTCTCGGGCCTGGTAATGGCCTATCAGTTCGGCACCAACTGGAGCGGCTTTTCCCAGTTTGCCGGGAGTATCACCGGCCCGCTGCTCACCTATGAAGTTTTAACCGCTTTCTTCCTCGAAGCGGGTTTCCTCGGCGTGATGCTGTTTGGCTGGAACAAAGTCGGGCCAGGCCTGCACTTTTTTGCCACCTGCATGGTGGCGCTGGGCACCCTGATGTCCACCTTCTGGATCCTCGCCTCCAATAGCTGGATGCACACCCCGCAGGGCTTCAGCATCGAGAACGGCCAGGTGATCCCCGAAGACTGGTTCGCCATCATCTTTAACCCCTCCTTCCCCTACCGCCTGATCCATATGTCCATTGCCGCTTTCCTCAGTAGCGCCCTGTTTGTGGGTGCCTCGGGGGCCTGGCATTTGCTGCGCGGTAACGATAGCCCGGCGGTGCGCAAAATGTTCTCGATGGCGCTGTGGATGGCGCTGCTGGTTGCGCCGATTCAGGCCTTCGTCGGGGATATGCACGGTCTGAACACCCTCGAACACCAGCCAGCGAAAATCGCCGCCATAGAGGGCCACTGGGAGAACCCACCGGGTGAAGCCACACCGCTGCTGCTGTTTGGCGTGCCGGATATGGAGGAGGAGCGTACCAAATATGGGCTGGAGATCCCGGCGCTCGGCAGCCTGATCCTGACCCATAGCCTGGATAAGCAGGTCCCGGCGCTGAAAGATTTCCCGAAAGATGAGCGACCCAACTCGCTGATCGTCTTCTGGTCATTCCGCGTGATGGTCGGCCTCGGGCTGCTGATGATCCTGATGGGCGTTGTCAGTCTGTGGCTGCGCCATCGCCACCGGCTGTATCACTCCCGTCCGTTCCACTGGTTTGCCCTGAGCATGGGGCCAGCCGGACTGGTGGCCATCCTTGCGGGCTGGATCACCACCGAAGTGGGCCGTCAGCCGTGGGTGGTCTATGGCTATCTACGCACCATTGATGCGGTGTCGCTGCACAGTACTCTGCAGATGAGCATCAGTCTGCTAGCGTTTTTCGTCGTCTACTGCTCGGTGTTCGGCGTGGGGTATGTCTACCTGGTGCGGTTAATTAAGAAAGGACCGCAGCCTACCGACAATCTCTCCCTGAATACTGACGGCAGACCCGCGCGTCCGCTCTCGGCGGCAGAACCGGTACCGGAAGAGGAGAAACCATAATGGGCGTCGATATCTCAGTGATCTGGTTTGCCATCATCGTCTTCGCCACCCTGATGTACATCATCATGGATGGGTTCGATTTGGGTATCGGCATGCTCTTCTACTTTGAGCGTGATCCGCAGGCGCGTGACGTGATGGTCAATAGCGTCGCGCCGGTGTGGGACGGGAATGAAACCTGGCTAGTGTTGGGGGGCGCGGGGCTGTTTGGTGCCTTCCCGCTGGCCTATGCGGTGATTATCGACGCCCTGACGATCCCCCTGACTGCCATGCTGATTGGTCTCATCTTCCGCGGCGTGGCCTTTGAGTTTCGTTTTAAAGCCACGCCGTCGCACCGCGGCTTCTGGGACATCTCCTTCGCCGCCGGTTCGCTGCTGGCGACCTTCAGCCAGGGCATTGTGGTGGGGGCGATGATTAACGGTTTCGACGTCGAGGGCCGTCGTTTTGCCGGTTCCGCGCTGGACTGGCTGACGCCGTTCAACCTGTTCTGCGGGCTGGGGCTGATGGTGGCTTATACCCTGCTGGGCACCACCTGGCTTATCATGAAAAGCGAAGGGGCGTTACAGCGCCATATGCGCGACCTGACCCGCCATGTGCTGCTGGCGCTGCTGGCGGTCGTGGCGGTGGTCAGCATCTGGACGCCGCTCGGCTGGCAGTTTGTGGCCGACCGCTGGTTCTCGCTGCCTAACTTCTTCTACTTCCTGCCGGTGCCGATACTGGTGGCCGTATGTGGAGTGTTGATCTGGCGGCTCACCCGAAACCCGCACAGTCACGCTCGCCCCTTCCTGCTGACGCTCGGGCTGATTTTCCTCGGCTTCAGCGGGCTGGGCATTAGCCTGTGGCCCAACATTATCCCGCCGGGCATCACCATCTGGGACGCGGCCGCTCCGCCGTCGAGCCAGCTGTTTATGCTGGTGGGAACGCTGCTGATTATTCCGTTGATTCTGGTTTACACCGCCTGGAGCTACTACGTGTTCCGCGGCAAGGTCACGGATACCGAGGGTTATCACTAAATCACATGAAAGTGCCCTCTCCCTTGCGGCTGGCAGAGAAGTACAGAACGTAAGGTGAACGGGACCACCACCTGAGTCGCATGTTCCCCTCACCCCAACCCTCTCCCCAAAGAGGAGAGGGGGCCGACCGTGCCGCTCTTTTTTGTGCGGATCCCTCTGCTCTTGAGGAAGAGGGAACCCCTCACCCCAACCCTCTCCCCAAAGGGGAGAGGGGGCTGACCGAGCCACTATTTTTGTGCAGCTCCCTCTGCCCTTGAGGGAGAGGTAACCCCTCACCCTAACCCTCTCCCCAAAGGGGGGAGGGGGCTGACCGTGCCACTATTGTTGTGCAGCTCCCTCTGCCCTTGAGGGAGAGGGAACCCCTCACCCCAACCCTCTCCCCAAAGAGGAAAGGGGGCTGACCGTGCCGCTCTTTTTTGTGAGGATCCTTCTGCCCTTGAGGGGTACTTCGCCGGGATCGCCGGGTGGCGCTCAGGCTTACCCGGCCTGTAACACTACTTCCGCCGTCCTATCAACTTACCGATCAGCACCAGCCCGGTCACCACCGCGGTACCCACCAGCACTTTACCCGGCACGCCGGAGGTGATGGCCGCAGCCCGGGATTTGGCCTCCGGTGAAAAATGACCGTGTATCCGATGCTCGCCGCCGACCGGGTTGGCGAGATTATCCTGTCTGTCTGGCGGGTTGAGCGCCTCCTCCATCTGCCCTTCCCAGGCATTTTTCACCATCATCCGGTCGAGAAGACCGGGGAACAGAAACTGCCCGACAATCGCCCCGATGGTGCTGCGCCCCACCCACAGCTCGCGCACCGGCTTTTGCGCCACGCCGTAAATCGCCTCGGCGGCAACCTCCGGCTGAAAGACCGGCGCAACCGGGCGCATACTGTAAGCAAACTTGTTCCGCGCCCAGTCAAACTGCGGGGTGTTCAGCCCCGGCATCTGCACCATCGCCAGGTGTACGCCGCTGCGCTCGTGCATCAGCTCGGTACGCAGCGCATCGGTGAAGCCGCGGATCGCCGCCTTGGCGCCGCAGTAGGCCGATTGCAGTGGAATGGAGCGGTAGGCCAACGCGGAGCCGACCTGGATAATCACCCCGCTGTCACGGGGGATCATATGCTCCATCGCGGCCCGCGTGCCGTTAACGCAGCCCAGATAGGTCACCTCCGTTACCCGGCGAAACTCATCGTCGGTGATGCTGTAAAACGGCGCCAGAGTGGTACACATGGCGTTGTTTATCCACACGTCGATAGCGCCCAACTGGTCGGCCAGGGTCTGAGCCGCCTGGCTCAGCGCCGTGGCGTCCACCACATCCACACTCACCGCATGGCAGTTGACGCCATAGTTCGCCACCTCCGCTCGCGTGGCCTCAAGACTATGATCATCGCGGGCGATAAGTCCCACGTCGTATCCCGCCGCCGCAAAACGCAGCGCGGTTGCTTTCCCTACCCCAGCCGTTGCGCCGGTAATTACCACCACACTCATAGCCTCTCCTTAATGCAACTGCTTTTTCCAGTGCGGAACCTGCCGCAACAGTTCAGAAAGCGCATAGCGAACCGCTTTCTCGATCACATCTTCACATTCGCCGGTAAAGTGCTGTACGGCGGTGTTCACTTCGCCGCGAAAGCACCAGCCAAACCAGACGGTGCCCGCCGGGGTACCATCTTCCCCGCCATCCGGCCCCGCGTAACCGCTGATAGCGATGCTGACATCCGCATCGGCCAGCTTCAGTGCCCCTTCGGCCATTTCGCCCACCGTCTGGCTACTTACGGCGGTGTACTTTTCAAGCGTGGCATTGCTGACGCCCAACACCTTGTGTTTAGCTTCATTGTTAAAGGTCACCACGCCGGTGCCAAAGAAGGAGGCAGTATCCTTTTCTGCACAGAGTGCAGAGGCCACATTGCCACCGGTACAGGACTCTGCCGTGGTAAGCAGCCAGCCTAAGTCGGTCAACACCGTTGACACCTGGCGGGTGAGTTCCTTGGTGGTTTTGGCCTGGTTCCAGATATTTTCTTTCATGATTCACTCTCTTCGGGAATAATCGATATATGCCCATTACGTTCAAGGATTGCGTATTTAATTTTCTCCAGCTGATATATGCCGTGATTTTGTCGGGCCGATACCAGAATATCGTCGCAGGAGACATCCACTTTCTTTAATTTCTCTTGTTGTAATTCACCGTGCACCACCAGAATAACCGGCGAGCCATCGAACATGGATTCCGCACCGGAAATGTATTTTTTTGCCAGCCCGAAAAGCATATCAATCACCACCAGCGTAATAATGGTTAGCATGGCACCGGTCACCGAAAAATCATCCCCTAACAGCGCCTGCTGCGTGGCCTCACTAATTATCAATAACAGGATTAAATCAAAGCTGGTCATTTGCAGCAGCGCCCGCCTTCCGGCGATTTTAAACACCACCAGCAAAATCAGATAAATCGCCACCGCCCTGAGTATCATTTCCATGCTGGTCCCCTACGGGTAGATAAATTGCCAGAAAGAGAGACCCGGCTGATTATTTACGGTGACGGTGGTGACGGTCTTACCGGGTTTATCCGGGGTGTTATAGATCCAGACGTTAAAATCTTTGCGTGGTTTTGCCTCCTGATAAACCAGCACCAGCTCCCCACCCTCGCTGTGCATTTCATCAGGCTGCGGCCAGATATTATCGGTTTGCGTTCGCGCCATATATTCTCCACCGACACGCAACGTCAGCGGCGCAGTGCCTTGACCGGGCAACGTAATTTTCAGCTCAAGGGGCGTTTGCAGTCGGCCAAAGCGCTGATATTTCACCTGCACACTCTTGGCGACGTTGATTTTTTTCGCGTCGCTAAAATAACCACCTGAAAAAACGCCAGCCAGCGCAGCGGCAATAATCAACAATAACAGCACAAAACCGAAGCGGCGGGCATCGTATTCAAACTGCAGAGCGGTATGGTTTTGTTTCACACCGGGCAAAGGAGGGGAACTTTCTTTTACTTTTGCCATATATCACCTCACCGTCTCGTTAATTAATATTATGCAGCCAGATGATTTTTATAGATAAATTTGATTAGGAGTGTTCTTGTTTGCAAAATAAAAAATAGCAACCAGGCTTAATCTGTCAAGCAAGTTAAACTAAGGAGGCAGTATGAAATTAACCGTCGCACCCTTATTGTGTTGTCTTTTAATCTCAACGGCATATGCCGAAGATAATGGTGGACTTAAAAAAGATACTGCTCCTCCAGCGCCACACTCCCTGGATGATGGCTATCGCGGGGCGGAAGACGCCAGAATCATGACCGTGGAGCAGGCCAAAGAGATGCACGATGGCGCCACGATCTCCTTACGGGGTAATCTCATTGATGGCGGCGAAGGGGATAAATTTAAATTCCGCGATAAAACCGGCACCATTGATACAGTAATTCCCAAGGCCGTATTTGATGGCCGCACCGTCCAGCCCGATAATATGATCAGCATTAACGGCAGCCTGGATAAGAAATCAACGCCTCCGGTTGTGCGCGTTGACCGCATTCAGAAATAAGCGTTAATTTCACTTAAGTTTCACGTGGATATTTCCCGCAATCCACGTGAAACCCCTGATATATTCTTTCCCGGCGCAAACCTACCAGAATTAAGGAGCCTGAAACTCGGATAATTCTGTGCTTTAGGATTAATCCCCCTTTCCTTCCCCTCGCAATACTTAAACAATTTTACACAAATTCACATTGTCTTCTTTTTGCTTACACAGCACGGATCCGCCGATGAAAGCCCGACACAATATCGCCATAATAATAGCGTCAGCCTCTGGCCTGTCTTTAATGATCCCTGCCCAGGCAGCGGAGCCAGATAATCAATTTATTATTCAGCAGCAGCGTCAGAGAGCCCTGGAACAGCAATTAACCCCGCCTGTTCCCGATGTACGCCTTTCTGAGCCGTCATCCGGCTTTGGCAAGATTGCGTTTCCGACGGAATCCCCCTGCTTCCCGATCAACCGCGTCGAACTGAGCGGCCAGCAAGCCCTGCCCCACTGGGTGCCGCTGCAGCGGATTGCGGACCAGGCGCAGGGGCGCTGTCTGGGCGGCAAAGGGATCAATCTGCTGATGAGCACGATGCAGAACCGCCTCGTTGACCACGGCTGGATCACCACCCGCGTGCTGGCCCCGTCGCAGGATCTGAAAAGCGGAACGTTGAAACTCACCATTGTGCCGGGCACCATCCGCCATGTGCGGCTCACCAAAGAGAGCGATGACTATATCCAGCTGTACAGCGCCTTCCCGGCCCACGAAGAGAACCTGCTGGATCTGCGCGATATTGAACAGGGGCTGGAAAACTTACAACGTCTGCCGACGGTAGAGGCCAATATGGAGCTGCTGCCGGGAGAGAACCCGGGCGAGAGCGACGTGGTGATCACCCGTAAGCAGAGCAAAATGTGGCGTATCGGCCTGTCGCTGGACGATGCCGGGACCGAAACCACCGGGCGCTATCAGGGCGGCGTCACGCTGTCGCTGGATAACCCCTTCTCCCTGAGCGACCTGCTGTATGTCTCAGCCAGTCACGACCTGAACGACAAGGGCGGCAAAGGCAGCAAAAACTACACGGCGCACTACTCGGTGCCCTTTGGCTACTGGATGCTGGGCGTCACCGGCAGCGACTACGACTACCACCAGACCGTCGCCGGGCTGAACAGTGATTATCGCTACAGCGGTAAAAGCAAAAACCTCGATATCCAGCTCAGCCGCGTGCTGCACCGCAGCGGCTCGCAAAAAACCACCTTTAGCTACGACGTGCTGGCGCGGGAGACCCGCAACTTTATCGATGACACGGAAGTGGGCGTCCAGCGTCGTCAGACCGCGGGCTGGCGCATCGGGCTGGATCATCGCCACTACATCGGCCAGGCCACGCTGGATGCGGGCATCAGCTATCAGCGCGGCACCCGCTGGTTCGGCGCACAGCCTGCGCCGGAAGAGTTCTGGGGCGATGCGACTGCGCTCAGCAAAATTACCCTGATAAGCGGCCAGCTCGATCTGCCGTTTGCCATCGGCACGCAAAACTTCCGCTACAACGTGCAGTACCTGCGCCAGATCAGCAACACGCCGCTGACCCCGCAGGATCAGTTCGCCATCGGCAACCGCTGGACGGTGCGCGGCTTTGACGGCGAGCGCACCCTGAGCGCCAGCCACGGCTGGTACGTGCGTAACGATCTGGCCTGGCGCACGCCGCTGCCGAACCAGGAGTTCTATCTGGGTGCCGATTACGGCGAAGTGGGCGGTTACAGTTCCGATCTGCAGGTGGGTAAACACCTGGCGGGCGGCGTAGCGGGCCTGCGCGGCAACGCCTTCAACACCGGCTATGACCTGTTCGCCGGAACGCCATTCTCGAAGCCGGACGGCTTTGAAACCAGCGATCTCACGCTCGGCTTTAACCTCAACTGGAGCTGGTGATGCGCGTCGGACATCTGGATATCAAAGCGCCGCTGATCCTCGGCGGCCGGGAGAGCGAGGCCGAAGTGCTGGGGGCAACCGTCTGGCTGTGGATGCACTCCCCGATGCACCGGGACGCCCCGCTGCATGCCCTGCCCACCCTGCTGCTGCCGATCATCAAACGCCAACAGTACGTGCTGGTGAGCGAAAACGACCGGCCAGTCTTTTTCCTCAGCTGGGCCAGCATGAACGAGGAGGCGGAAGCCCGCTACCTCACCCGCCCCGCCATCGAGATGAAAGAAGAAGACTGGGATAGCGGAGAGCGGATCTGGTTCAGCGACTGGATCGCCCCCTTCGGCCATACCCCCGCGATGTACAACCTGATGCGCCGCGATATCTTCCCCGACCACGTCTGCCGCGCGCTGTATCACCGCGGCGCAGAACGTGGCAAGCGCGTGATGCTGTTCCACGGCAGCCACGTCAGCCGTCAACACGCCAGAGAGTGGCAACAGAATCACCCGCTCACCGTGAGCCTGCCGGAAGCGTTTAAAGGAACGAACCATGAATAAGAACCTGTACCGAATTGTCTTCAACAAAGCGCGCGGCATGCTGATGGTGGTGGCGGATATCGCCCGCTCCGGCCGCGCCGGTTCGTCACGTTCTTCCGGCATTGGCCATACCCACAGCCAGCTTATCGGCAAGGTGAGCGCCATCAGCCTGAGCCTGTGGCTGGCGATGGGGGCCGTGCAGACGGCGCAGGCCGCTATCGTGGCGGACGCTGGTGCGCCAAAAAATCAGCAGCCGACGGTGGTGAACAGCGCCAACGGCACGCCGCAGGTCAACATCCAGACCCCGTCCGGCGCCGGGGTATCACGTAACAACTACACCCAGTTCGACGTGGACAGCAAAGGGGCGATCCTCAACAACTCGCACAAAAACGTGCAGACCAATCTGGGCGGCATGGTGGCGGGCAACCCGTGGCTGGCGAAAGGCGAAGCCAAGGTGATCCTCAACGAGGTCAGCTCCCGCGACCCGAGCAAGCTGAACGGCATGATCGAAGTCGCCGGTAAAAAAGCCCAGGTGGTGATCGCCAACCCGTCGGGCATCACCTGTAGCGGCTGCGGCTTTATTAACGCCAACCGCGCCACCCTCACCACCGGCCAGCCGCAGATGAAAGACGGCGCGCTGACCGGCTTCAACGTCGAGCGCGGCGAGGTGGTGGTGGACGGCGCGGGGATGGATACCTCCGGCGCGGATTACACCGACATCATTGCCCGCTCGGTGAAGGTTAACGCCGGGCTGTGGGCCAAGGATTTGAAGGTCACCACCGGGCGCAACAAGGTGGATGCGGCCCACGAGGTCATCGAAAAAGGCAGCGACGATCCTGCTACCCGTCCACAGCTGGCGGTGGATGTGGCCAGCCTCGGCGGCATGTATGCCGGTAAGATCCGCATGGTCGGCACCGAGAGCGGTGTCGGGGTGCGTAACGCCGGGGCCATCGGTGCCCAGGCGGGCACCGTGACCCTCTCCGCCGACGGACGCATTGAGAACAGCGGCACCCTGCGTGCCAGCGATAGCGCCAGCCTGCAAACCGCCAGCGACATGAACAACAGCGGGGTCATCACTGCCGCCAGCAATGTCCGGGTCAATGCGGCAAGCTTCACCGGGAGCCAGCAGAGCGTGCTGGCCGCCGGGGTGAAAAGCGACGGCAAGCTCGCCGACGCGGGCGATCTGGAACTCAGCACCAGCGGCCAGCTGAGCGCCCACGGGCAAACCCTGGCGGGCGGGGATCTTAGCGTCCGTGGCCAGGGCGTGGACGTCAGCGGCAGCCAGACCCAGGGCAAACGCCTCCTGCTGGACGGCGGCGCGGGGGATGTGAACACCGCCAGCGCGAAGGTCAACGCCAACGAAATGACCGTCCGCACCGGGAAATTACTTAACAACGCCGGGGGCACGCTGAGCGCGGAGACGATTAACCTCAGCGCCCACGACCTCAGTAACCAGAAAGGCAACATCGTCCAGCGTGGCAGCAACGCGCTGACTGTCGATCTGCCGGGCAACATCAATAACCAGCAGGGGCAGATTGGCGCGACGAACGGCGTGCAGCTCAAGGCTGACACCCTCGATAACACCGCCGGGCAGATTATGGCGGTGGCAGGCGATACCCGGCTGCAGGCCGGGGCAATCGACAACACCGCAGGGAAGATCGTGGCGGTGGCGGGCAATACCCGGCTGGAAACCGGGGCCGTGAACAACCAGCAGGGGCTAATCTCTGCCGCGACGGGCGAGGGTGAAATCCAAAGCCAGCAGGCGGTGAACAATGCCAAAGGCCGCATCGAGGCGGCAAAAACCCAGCGCATCAGCGCCGGGAGCCTTAACAACCAGCAGGGGGTGATTGTCGCCGACGGCGCAACCCTGGCCCTGAACGGCGGCGCGTTTGACAACCGTTCCGGCTCCCTGCTCTCTCAGGGTTCCCTGAGCCTTGAGAGCGGCGCACTGAACAACCAGAGCGGCTTCCTGGCGAGCAATGGCGACTTCAGCCTGAGCGCAGGCGCGCTGAACAACCAGAGCGGGTTGCTGGCAAGCGAAGGCGACTTTAGCCTGAACGCGGGTGCTATCGACAATACCGACGGCCAGATTGGCGCTAACCGGTCGTTGAACGCCGGTTTCGACAGTCTCAGCAATAACGGCGGCGCGCTGAAATCGGTCGGGGCCATGACCCTGAGCGGCGGCCAGCTGGATAACAGCCAGGGCACCACGTTCTCTGGTACCAGCCTCACCTTTGACGGCAATACGCTGAACAATACCGCCGGGCAGTTGGCGGCGACGCAGAGCCTCTCCCTGACCACCACGCAGCTCATCAATAATAAAGGCGTGGTGCAGGGCGACGGCGTGAACGTCACCTCAAGTGCCATCGATAATAGCGCAGGTACCCTTAACAGCCTGGGGGCGCTGAACCTCTCGGCAGACCGCCTCAATAACCAGGCGGGTACCCTGGCCGCCAGCGACGCGGCGGATATTGCAGCCACCCGTCTTGATAACCGCAGCGGCGGGCGGGTGATTGGCGAAGCCGATACCACCCTGCACAGCCAGAACCTGCAAAACGGCGGCGGGCAGATCCAGTCGGTGGGCGATCTGCTCCTCGACAGCGCTCGTGGGACTGTAGAGAACGTCTCGGGGCTGATCCGCAGCGGCAAAAGCGTGACCCTCAATGCCCTGAACGTTATTAACCGCGACACGCTCGGTGAAAACCAGGGGCTGGAGGGCCAGAGTCTGGCGCTCAATACCGGTGCCCTGGATAACCAGCGCGGCAGCATCCTGGCGAATAACACGCTGAGCATCGATAACAGCGGTGTGCTGAACAACAGCGCCGGGGCGCTGGCCTCCGGTGACACCCTGGATCTTAGCGGTAGCGGCCTGAATCTGGTCAACGCAGGCGGCACCCTGAAAGCGGGTAAAACCCTGAACGTAGACGCGGCGTCGCTGGATGCCAGCGGCCAGCTGCTGTCGCTGGGGGATATGGATCTCCATAGCGCTAACGGCGTGAACAACACCGGCACCACCATCGCCAACGGCAACCTGACCTTCACCACCGACGGGGATCTCACCAACAGCGGCCAGCTGATGGCGGGCAGTGCCCTCAATGTGCAGAGCGCCAACCTGACCAACCTCGCCAGCGGCGAAATCAACGCAGGGAGCACCACCCTGACGGCCACCGGCACGGTACGCAATACCGGCCTGATCGACGGGATCACCACCCGCATTAACGCTGACACCCTGACCAACATCGGCACCGGGCGGATCTACGGCGATGCGGTGGGCGTGAATGTGGATACCTTTAACAACCTCGCCGAAAACGGCACTGCGGCGACGCTGGCCGGGCGCGAGCGTGTGAACCTCGGCGTGCAGACGCTGAACAACGCCGACCACGGCCTGATCTACAGCGCAGGCAGCATGACCATCGGCGGCGCGCTGGACGACAACGGCGCCGTTACCGGCCGCGCGGGCACCATCAATAACCACAGCTCGACCATCGAGTCCGCCGGGGATATGGCGATTGCCGCCGGGCAGATCAACAACATCAACGACCACTTCTCCACCGAGGTGGGGCGGGTGTCGCAGGACGATCTGACCGACTACCAGCACACGGGTTCAACCAACCGCTGGAGTTCGACTGAGCAAGGCGTGTGGGTGGATGACAACTCCTCCGATGGCCTGAAAAACCTCAACACGCCAGAGCGTTCCGGCCACGGCAATGACAATTTCAACCAGTACGACTACACCCGCACGATCGACGAAACGCGCATCAAAGAGAGCGACCCGGCGAAGATCCTCGCCGGCGGCAACCTGCTGATGACCGGCGACAAGCTGTTCAACGACAAGAGTCAGGTGATCGCAGGCGGCACCCTGGCGATTGACCAGATGGGCAGCGTGCAGAACGACGACGTGCCCGGCAAGCGTTACACCACCGATGAGGGCACCGTCACCCACTACTACCGTATTCGCCACAAAGGCGACGATGAACAGGGGCGCGATCGCACGGCCTACACCCCGCCAACCACCATCCAGGATATCGCCCTGAAACCGGGCCAGCTGGTCAGCAACGGCAGCGTCGAGGGGAGCAATCTCAGCATCACTCCGCTGGTGTTGCAGGGAACGGACGTGGCGATTGGGCAGGCTGCGGGCGTGAAACCTGTGCCGCAGCAGACCGTCTCCCCTGGCGAGCCGGTGACCCCGCCTGCCGGGCAGCAGTTTGAAGTGACCCCGGCCAACGGCGCGATCCGCATTATCGGCCCGAATACCACCCTGCCGGACAACAGCCTGTTCAAGGTGAACCCGTCGGCGGAGGTGCCGTATCTGGTGGAGACCGATCCGCGCTTTACCAACGAGCGCCAGTGGCTCGGCAGCGACTACATGCAGGACGCCTTTACCGCCGATGGCGACAATACCCTTAAGCGGCTGGGCGACGGCTACTACGAGCAGCGCCTGATCCGCGAGCAGGTGATTGGCATTACCGGCCAGCGCTATCTCGACGGCTATAACAACGACGAAGAGCAGTACAAAGCGCTGATGGATCGCGGCATTACCTTCGGCAAGCAGTATGACCTGAAGCTCGGCGTGGCGCTGACGCCGGAGCAGATGGCGCTCCTGACCGGGGATATCGTCTGGCTGGTTAACACCCAGGTGAAGATGCCGAACGGCTCAATGGAAAACGTACTGGTCCCGCAGGTCTACGCCAAAGTGAAACCGGGGGATATCGACGGCTCCGGGGCGCTGATTGCCGGGAACAATGTCTCCATTAAGCTCAACGGCGACCTGTTTAACCGCGGGACGATTGCCGGGCGCAATGTGTTGCAGCTGGATGCCGACAACATCACCAACCAGACCGGCACCATCCAGGGGGCAGACGTCAACCTGAACGCCCGCACCGATATTAACAATATTGGCGGCGCCATCGTGGGCGACAGCAGCGTGCTGGCCCGCGCCGGACGCGACATCACCCTCACCAGCACCACCACCAGCGCTTCCAGCGTGAACGGTGAGAACAGCTTT
The DNA here is from genome assembly GCF_002935105.1 of Leclercia sp. LSNIH3. NCBI lineage: Bacteria > Pseudomonadati > Pseudomonadota > Gammaproteobacteria > Enterobacterales > Enterobacteriaceae > Leclercia > Leclercia sp. LSNIH3. Next base: position 3,515,151 of record NZ_CP026387.1, on the reverse strand, counting down.
GCCCGCACCACCATCAACAGCGTCTCGGGCATTTACGTCCAGGGCGACGACGGCAGGCTGGCGTTGCAGTCCGGGCGGGATATCACCCTGACCGGGGCGCAGGTGATCGCCAGCGGCGAGAACGGCAAAGCGCAGCTGGTGGCTGGGCGGGATATGACCCTGAATACGGTGGAAACCGCCAGCCGCGATAATCTGGTGTGGGATGGCGATAACAGCCTGAAACAGGGGCAGACCAATAGCATCGGCAGCGAAGTGACGGGTAAAGGTGACGTCACTCTGGCCGCCGGGAACGATCTCAACGCCCGCGCCGCCGCCCTCTCCGCTGGCGAGGCGCTGAACGTCAGCGCCGGGAATAACCTGACCCTGACGGCGGGCGAGAATACGCAGGATCTGGACGAACGGCATAAAGTGGTGGGCGGTAACGGCTTCCTGTCGAAAACCACCACGACCACCCGCGACCAGATTGACCGCCAGACGGTGCAGAGCAGTGAGCTGAACGGCGATACCGTTAACCTGACCGCCGGCAACGATCTCACCGTGCTCGGCAGCAACGTGGCCGGTACGGGCGATGTTGCCCTGCTGGCAGGCAACAACCTGAGCGTCGAGACCCAGGCCGAACGTAATAACGAACTGCACCAGAAGCAGGAGAAAAAATCGGGGCTGTTAAGCTCGGGCGGGATCGGCTTTAGCGTCGGCACCCAGAGCATCAAAACCACCGACACCGGCGCGGACGCCACCCAGGCGGGCAGCACGGTGGGCAGCGTCAATGGCGACCTGAGCCTGCGGGCGGGCGATCGCCTGACGGTGAGCGGCTCCGATTTGGTGGCCGGTCAGGATATGGCCCTCAGCGGTAAAAACGTCGATATCACGGCGGTGAACAACCGCAGCCAGCAGACCCACGAGGTGGAGCAAAAAACCTCCGGGCTGACGCTGGCGCTCTCCGGCACCGTCGGCAGCGCGCTGAACAGCGCCGTCGAGGCCTCTCAGCAGGCGAAATCCTCCGGCAGCAGCCGCCTGCAGGCATTGCAGGGCGTGAAGGCGGCGCTCGCCGGCGTACAGGCCGCGCAGGCCGGACGGTTGGATCAGGCCATGGGCGCGGATGCCTCTAACACCAACACGGTGGGTATTAGCCTCTCTTACGGCAGCCAGTCGTCGAAATCGACCCAGTACAGCGAGCAGAACACCGCTCAAGGCAGCACCCTTAACGCCGGGCGCGATCTCAGCGTGATCGCCACCGGCAGCGGCGCGCGCGGCACGGACGGAGATCTGACCGTGGAAGGCAGCCAGCTGAAGGCGGGCAACGATATCACCCTTGCCGCCAACCGCGATCTGTACCTGCGCTCGGCGCAAAACACCCAACTGCTGGACGGCAAAAACGAGAGCAAGGGCGGCAGCGTTGGGGTTGGCATCGGCGTGGGCTCCGGCGGCTTTGGCCTTAACATCTCCGCCAGCGTCAACCGCGGCAAAGGCAACGAGAGCGGCAACGGCACCACCCACAGCGAGACTACCGTGGACGCGGGCCGCCAGGTGAATCTCCTGACCGGACGTGACGCCACCCTGACCGGGGCGCAGGTGAGCGGCGAAACCGTGAAAGCGGATATTGGCCGCAACCTGACGCTCACCTCCGAGCAGGACAGCGATCGCTACGACTCGAAACAGCAGAACGCCAGCGCGGGCGGGAGCTTCAGCATCGGCTCCATGACCGGCTCGGCCAGCGTCAACGTCAGCCGCGACAAGATGCACAGCAACTACGACTCGGTGGTTGAACAGACCGGGATCTTCGCCGGTAAAGGCGGCTATGACGTGACCGTGGGTGAGCATACCCAGCTCAACGGGGCGGTGATTGGCTCGACGGCAACCGCTGATAAAAACCGTCTCGATACCGGCACCATCGGCTTTAGCGATATTGAAAACCGCGCCGATTTCGAAGTGGAACACCAGAGCGTGGGCATGAGCACCGGGGGCAGCATCGGCAGTCAGTTTGCCGGGAATATGGCTAACGGCCTGCTGGTGGGCGCGAACCGCGACGGGCATGACAGCAGCACCACGCACGCGGCGGTATCGGACGGTACGCTGATCGTCCGCGACCAGGATCGTCAGGTTCAGGATGTGAATCAGCTCAGCCGCGACGTGGCGCACGCCAACCAGACGCTCTCCCCTATCTTCGACAAAGAGAAAGAGCAGGAGCGACTCCAGCAGGCGCAGTTGATCGGCGAGATTGGCAATCAGGTGGCGGATATTGCCCGCACCGAGGGCAGCATCCGGGCCACTAACGCCGCGAAAGAGAAGCTGAACCACGTCAATGCACAGGACCTGCAGGAGGCGAAAGCCGCGTGGGAAAAAGCCAACCCGGGCAAAACCGCGACCCTGAGCGACATCAACGGCCAGATCTACCAGACGGCCTACAACGACGCGCTCAGCGCCTCGGGCTTTGGCACCGGCGGTCAGTATCAGCAGGCGATTCAGGCGGCGACGGCGGCGGTTCAGGGGCTGGCCGGGAGCGATCTCAGTGCGGCCCTTGCTGGCGGTGCTGCGCCGTACGTGGCGGAGGTGATTGGTCACTACAGCGGCCTGAACGACGCGGGCAAAGTCGCGGCCCACGCGGTGGTCAACGCCGCGCTGGCCGCCGCCCAGGGTCAGGACGCGCTAGCGGGAGCCGCCGGAGCCGCCACGGGCGAGCTGGTGGGGATGATCGCCACCGAGATGTACGGGAAATCTGCCGACGAGCTGGACGAAACCCAGAAGCAGACGGTCTCTGCGCTGGCAACGCTGGCGGCGGGCTTGTCCGGCGGACTGGTGGGCGACAGCTCGGCTTCTGCCGTAGCGGGAGCGCAGGCGGGTAAGACGACGGTTGAGAATAACTATCTAAGTACGGCAGAAGCACGTCAGCTAGATAAAGAGCTACTGGAGTGTAAAGCCTCCGGCGGTGACTGCATGAAGGTGGTTGAGAAGTATTTGGCAATCAGTAATAAGAAGAGCAAAGAGCTTGCGGATGCCTGTACCGGCGGAGGGGTGACCTGTGTTACCTGGCAGGAGCTGATCCAGGCCTCTACCAACGTGGCCAACGATCCGCAGCCGGGGCAGTTCCGCCTGGATGAAAAACTCAAAGATCCGACGGCAGCGGCACTGGTGAATTATCTGAATGGCGCGGACCTGAAATTCCTGCAGGACAATATCACCAAAGGGGATCGCGTATTGTCTGTGGTGATGGATCCAACCTCATGGCCGGTGATCATCATGGGCGGACGAGCGATTCTGACCAACGCCGTAAATAACACCAAAGAGCAGCTTATCGCTGTGGGCGTGGGTGTCGGTTTAGGGGCAGGTATTCAGTACAAAACGACGGGTGAAGTCAAACTTGCCGATCTTATTGGATCTGGGGTTATCGGGGCGATCACCGCGGGTAAAGGTTATAACCCAACCGTGACATGGAACGCAGCAGGTGGTTACTATCAAGCTCAAATCAATGGCGACGATCCTATGCTCGCAGCTTTACTGAGTAAGGCGGGTGCTTCTGCAGGTTTCGCTACAGGGAACATGATCAAAGTGCCGTTTGATAAAATATTCAACCCGGTATCAAAACAGTACGAGTGGGTTCCAACAGGCGTCTGGACAATAACCAAACCTGTACCACAACACCCTTTACCTTCAATATTGGGTAACGCAGGGGACTCTGCGATGTCGGGTATGGTTTCAGATAAGCTGAAAGAGAGCGGTAGTAAGAATGAAAAACAGCACTAAATCGTTTATTAACCTTGTTTACCTGTGCTGCGCGATAGGTCTGGCTGTGTTCATTCTGACGCTCCTTGGCCGTTTAGTCGGTGCGGGATTAGCATGGAATGTGAAGGAGGATTTCCCCTTCTCTTTCAAAGATGTGTTGATATGTCTTGAGTTAACCTGGCTGGGGCTGCCTGCAGGTTTGATCATCTGGTTTTTTTATCACCGGTAAAAGACCTGGACAGGTTGCAATGTGAATCATCTCCCGCCCCTGCTGGCGGGAGATGAAACGAAACAATTATCTTCGGTGAAGACAGGAGTCTGTAAATGACAACCAAATCAGTTGATCAACTACAGACAGGATTAGATCTCTACCTGTTAAACGGCTATGTCGAATCAAATGCATTTAACGATCCGAATGATGATACGCTGGAATATCTGGGTATGCTGCTCATGGAAGATCAACCCGCGGCGCTAAAATATTGTCAGAGATTTTTGCAGCTGTCCCAGGTCAATGATGAACTAAAATCAGCCGCACTTGATTACTTATTACTGTCCAGTGAATGGCGTTTCGCGTATCAGTATCTTTATAGCCAGGCGGAAATACTTTCTATCCCGGAACTTGAAAAGACTTTTTTTTATTTTTATTGTGATAAAAACGAAGCCACACCTTATCCCGTTCCCGAAGGGCTATTCACGAAATTGTTAGCACGATTTGAGGTTGTTAAGGATGAGCCCGATGCTTATTTTTATCATCTTCATGAAGCCTATAATGACTTTGTTAAAACGCTTTCCGATACGCCGAACTGACTTTATTGTGGGGAAACAATCTGTGACTCAATCACATCATTTAATTAAAGTTATTGCCGATATGGCCATTTTCCTTGAATTTACTGACGAAAATTCGCTCAATCCAGATGCCGCTGTGGAAATGATGGAACATATAGCCGCCGAGCTTCAGCTATTAAAGGACGATGAGAAAATTCGCGTTATCGATTCCTTTGCAGAAATTGCGAAAGCGTACCGGGGGGATGAGTCCGACTTTGTCAAAGCCCTTCCCGATACGCTGGGTTTACGTTAACCTCATTTAATGAATCGTTCTTACAGACCTGCATTGGCGGCAACAAATCTGCAGTATCTATGTTATGGACTTAAAACCTCTGAAAATATGGATATTAAGACGATAAAATGACTATCGAGAAAACGACTTTAATCGTAGATAAAATGCAATGCATGGCTACCTTATTAGAATTAGGCAGATATGCCGAATGGTCAGCCAGGATTTTTAAACTGGCTAAGAAATATGAGCTTGATTCTGATGATACCAAACACATTTTTCTCAATCTCTATGGTGGAATGGGGTCTCTAAACGATCTCGTAATATATAGAAACGGAAAGGTTTTGATGAGTGAAAACGATGAACTCGATCAGCTCCGGCGCGACCTGTTTAACCTTCTTTCCTGACCCCCCGCTCTCGCAGGTGGTTTTTTAGATTTTTGTTCACGACAGGAGGAAAGATGCGCGAATCCCAGGACATTTATAATGATATTGGTGCGGTATTGCTTTCGATCGCGCCTGAGGATGCGGTAGAAATCATTCTGAACGCAAAGTTAGAACCTGAAAATGACTGCGGTGAGTTTACTTATGACTATGTTGATAAACAGGGAAACCAGCATTGGGTTACTGAAACAGCGGATGCCAGTGCAAGTCTTTTAGATCTTTTGGTCGAACTGAGGAATTTTTTCGTTGATAACGTTCAATCACTCGAAAAGCCGTTCTGGCAGGGCTGTGAGGTAACGGTAAACGTTGAAACACTCAGGATTAACATTGACTTTAAATATGAGAACTAAACATGTCTATATTTTGGGAAAAGCTCTTATCCGTTTGCAGCAGTGATATCTCCTCAGGAAAGGGGCAAAAAGTCCCCGCAGCTTTTCATGATTATCCTCTGGTTGAGGATTTAATTAATTTATTAAATAAACGAAACGGATTTTATGGTTTCGAGTCAGCCCTACATGTTTTCCCTGTTGAGACAGACGGGGAAGAGATCGGCCTCATCGACTGGAATGATAATAGCTTATGGATTGATTGTTACAATGATCTTGCTCATAACGCCATTTTCTTTGCTGAAGATGTTTTTGGCGGCCAATTTTGTATAAAAAAAGATGGCATATACACGTTCGATCCAGAAACAGGCTCTTTTGATTACCTTGCGCCTGATATCAATGAATGGTGTAAAAACATACTTGAAGACTATCAGGTCTTAACAGGCTATCCACTAGCAAACGCATGGCAGAAGAAGTATGGTTCAATACCTGCGGGCTATCGCCTGGCCCCCAAAATTCCGTTTGTTATGGGTGGCAAATATGAGCCAGATAATCTTTACTTAGAAAAATCGACAGTAGCAATGAAAGCAAGAGCCCATATTGCATTGCAAATAAGAGATGTTCCCGATGGTAGCAACATCCAGTTAACGTTGAAATAGTGTGCAGTGAGGTTCACTAATATGCTCGCCAATATTAATGAAATACAAAAACAAGTTGATGAAATTATTTTACGAGCAGGTTTTCCAAAACATTCAGTGAATCTGTGTTCTGCTCCCTATGGCGACGGCACTCCCTATATTTCATTCGAAAAAGATTCATATAATTATATTTACTCAGAAAGAGGGTATGAGTTTTCCCGAAAAGTCACTCACTCTTTGAATACGCTGCTTTATTGGATAATGTCCGAATTCGCCTATCAGATTGCCTACCAGTATGAGTTAGAACACAGGGTTAAAGGGAGGGATGGACGGCGCATCGCTTTTCCAAAATTTATTGAAATAATGGCGAATATGAACCCAGCCTGGGAGTCGGAGGCGCGAGTTGACATTCAAAAAATTCTGGCTGAAGCGCCCTACGATGATAGCCTCTATACATAATTGAGGGCAACATAGTAGCAATGCTGGCGCAGGGTAAAATTACAAAGTAAGTGGCCGAAGAGCAGGTGAAGGCCGAAAATGAACGCTATAAGCGCGAACACTGTGCCGGAATGAGCGCCGAAGCCTGCTCGGTTAAAATGTACACTGAGCGTCGGGAAGCGCTGAAGGATGTGGCGTTATTTGGTGTGGAATTTGTACCCATCGTCGGAGATATTAAAGGGTTTACGGAAGCGCAATCTGCAGTAGATTATCTGGCCGCTGTAATAGCGATTATTCCGGGGGCAGGTGACGGAGCAAGGAAAGTACTTAAAGCAGCAGAGAAGGCACTGGCAAAAGACGATCTTGATACTGCGTCTACGCTAATCAATAAGGCCAGTGATGAAATTGTTGCTGTATCTGGTAGTAAGGGAAACTGGATTAAACAGCTGAATAATCCTCTGCCAAATAAAACGTATAAAATTGATGGTGATAAAACTTTTGTGACCGATAGTCATGGACGGGTAGCATCTGTTGAAGCCGATCTGTCATTATTGACGAGAGATCGTAATACCTACCAACAGTGCAAAGCTGGTAAATGTGGGATTACAGGGGATGAAAGTGGTCACCTCATAGCCAGTATTTTTGGAGGTTTGGGTGAGAAGTTTAATATTGTTCCAATGAGTGGCAATCTGAATAAGGTTGTCTGGAAACAAATGGAAAATACGTGGGCTGCTGCACTGAAAGAGGGTAAGCAGGTCAATGTTAAGATAGAACCTGTGTATTCTGGAACGGGAGGTCGCCCGGAAAGCTTTAACGTTTTATACTCTATCAATGGCGGGCGCCCAGTAGAATAAAACTTTATTAATGCTCCGGGAAGAAAATAATGAGAAATGATCAAGAGATTTATAAAGATATCGGTACTGTTTTATACAGCATTGCTCCCGACGAAGCTAAAAAGATCATTATGCGTGCAGAGTTATCACCTGAAAACGATCATTGTAAGTATGAATATGATTATCTTGATGCTGCTGATGAAATTCAATGGTTAACGGCAGGTGGAAGGGCGAATACAGATATCCTTCGTTATCTGGTAGAGCTTCGCAACTACTATATCGAAAATAATCTGACCAATGGCCGCCCTGCATGGCATGGATGTGAAGTGACGCTGGATATTGAAAAAATGAAACTCAATATAGACTTCCGATACGACGATTAGTCATCAACGTTCCCGGCCCTTACGCCGGGAGCATGCCGTCAGACGGGACCTGTTTAACCTTTTTTCCTGAACAAAAATCCCGCATTCGCAAGTGGGAATCTCAAGAATGAAAAACAGCACTAAATCTTTTATTAACCTTGTTTACCTGTGCTGCGCGACAGGTCTGGCTGTGTTCATTCTGACGCTCCTTGGCCGTTTGAATGGCAGACTTTAGCGTGTAAGGCAGGCGCACAGGCTAAATGGACTGCGATTGACCCTGGACAGGTGGCAGCTTTGCAGTAGGGATGATCGCAGGCGTGCCGGCAGGACTGTATGATGCCGTTGACGGTATCGTGAAGGTCGGGGCAAATCCTCAGCAAACTTACGAAGCGCTGAAATCACTGTTTAACAGTGGCGATGTGTTAGGTAACGTTTCAGATGCGATAAAGCAGTCCTATATAGATCGTATTGACCATATGGAAGCGGAGTATCAGAAAGCTGGCGCCAGTGGTTCGTTTAATGCGGGGGTCGAGGGTGGCAAGCTGGTTACCGATATAGCTGGACTGCTTGCTGGTGGTGCAGGCGTGGTGAAAAACGGCGTCGTTCTCACGGAGAAGATTGTTGTGAAAACCACGACTATGGTGGAAACAGCATTAAAATCTTCGGTTGTTAATAAAATTCTTAGAGCAGACAGAATTGGTAGTGGTTTAAAACCTGACCCAACTCATCGGGGGGGGAGTTATCTGAGCCGGGAGCAATTGATGGAAGGGAAAGTTTTCACTCTCAAAGGGGGGGATGGTGTAGAAAGAAAACTTCTTCAGGCTGAAGGTTCCTTTAATGATAAGAAAGGTATGTACGAGTATATCTATGATAAGCAAGGGAAAGTTACACACCAAAGATTTATTGAAGGTGGTAATATAACCGGTCTTCCTAATCAACGGCCACCGAAGGATAAGTGACATGACGTTATATCCGGTACCCTATGATTTTATTGTTAAAAATACTCATCTTTCATGGTGTGATGTGAAGTGGGGTTATGAAAATAATCTCATTGCATCAGACGTGCCCATAAAGATGGCGGAACAAATAGTCTTAACGGGAAGTTATACTGATTCTGAACTTGAATTATCATTCCTTATGCCTGAGAGTTCAAATGAGGTGTCTCTCTTTTTAGAGAAGTTGTGCACAGGGTTTGAGCAAGACAATGACTCGACGATCAGGCAAAAATGGTTATTTATTGTTCTAAGCTGGCTTTGGAACAATCGTGCTAGTTTTGCAGATCCATTATCTGAAGTTGAAATTATTTATGCAGATTTTGACTACCCCGCTGAAATAGAGGGTTTTGTTAAATATATGCCTCCTTCTGATGGATATGATCCATCCACGCATTCTCAGACGGAAAATATGAATCATTTAATGGAGAACTGGGTGAATTATTTAGAAGAAAAGTTTGTGGAGTATAAAAAGTAAAAATCCTGAAATCTGTGTCAGCACGCCAGAATGTCCCGTTTCAGGTAAAGAACAGCCCGATCATTTGCATCGGGCTATGAGATTTTTCAAACAATTAGCCAAATCAAAAACAGCACTAAATCGTTTATTAACCTTATCAAAGCTGTCCTTTCAGTGTAGCCGTAGTTCGGCCCTCCCCCTCAAATACTCTCTAAATCTCTCGCACATCCTGAGTGGCCGAAGAGCAGGTGAAGGCCGAAAATGAACGCTATAAGCGCGAAAACTGTGGCGGGATGAGCGCCGAAGCCTGCGCGGTTAAAATGTACACTGAGCGTCGGGAAGCGCTGAAAGAGATGGCCTCGCTCGGAGCGGATTTTGTTCCGGTAGTGGGTACTATAAAAAGTGTAGCGGAGGCACAGTCAGCACTGGATTATCTCAATGCAGCCGCTTCCTTAATTCCAGGAGGACGTGTTGCTGCAGGCGTGCTCAAAGTAGCAGAGAAGGCACTGGCTAAAGGTGATGTTGTTGAAGCGTCTAAGCCAACGATGAGATAGCCGCTGCTTCACGTCCCAGCCGCAGGCAATCAGAAATAGATGTAGGTAAAGATCTCGGTGACGGATGGCGTGAACAAGTCAGCTTCAAAGACGGCAAAGAGGTTCCTTATGGTACGAAAGGCGGAGTTCGTCCTGACTGGTGCCAAGGATATGTTTGTAGTGTTGAAGTAAAAAACTATAATATTACGACTAACAAAAATGGATTGATTAACAATGTTGCAAAACAGGCTGTTTAGCGACAGAAGAATTTACCTGAAGGAATGCAAAAGCAATTAGTGATTGATATGCGTGGGCAGAGTGTGACAGCCGTAGATAGAATGAAAATTGTAAAAGGCGTTGTAGAAAAATCAAATGGTGCAATTGCTCCTTCCTCAATCAGGTTTAAAACACAATGAAAAATGTAGGAATACTTGCAGCGATGACTCTTGCAGAAGTTGGGCCAGCGTCTGATGTGAAAGGTTTTTTTAATGTGGTGCTTTCTTTATTAGAAAACGGCACCAACGGTAGCAAATATCCCTGGGTAATGGAAAAATTTTACCGTGGGTCTTTAGCTTATGATGATCTTTACAAAGTCAAAAACGAACTGGACTCCATTAAAAATGAATTTTCAGCAATATTACCTGATAATATTGAGTGGTCGTCATTTGGGATAGATAAAAATCACTCCCGATTAAATTTTGAAGGAAGGAGTTTGTTTTCAGTCTTTGAGCGATTCTTTAAAGCTTTTGATGAAGCATTAGAATGTACAGAGGTTTACTATCAAAGCTTTAATGAGTATATACCTGTAAGAGTGGGGTTCACCGATGCGCCGCATTATATTGATGATGTTAATAGAACATCAGAGCAATACAATGCATTAGGACCAAATGATGAACCTTTTTGGTTACAATAAAATCAGGAAATATTGTTAACCTTATGAGGTAATTATGGCTGGATGGTTGTATTTCGGAGGACAAGATGGTGTCTCATTGGGATCTTCCGCGATTGATTTTATCGCTTCTTATTTACGGCCTTATATTGCCGGAGTAAGCACAGAGGTTATGGAAAAAGTTTATGAAACCTATGACCTCTTCGATGATACATTAGATTTTTCCGCTTTATCATCAAAAGATTATATGCATTGTTACAGCCAGTTATTAACATCTTTTGAAACTGATCTTGCGGCGGTTCCGATTATTAACGGGAAATCGCGGCAGTGGGCAATTGGCATCTGGCATGATGAAATAAAGCCCAAAATGCAGGCATCACCACTGTATAATCCTGATTTGTTGAATAAATAGAAAAACCCCGGCCTTTGTGCCGGGAGCATGCTGACAGACGTATAGCGGAATGGGGTCACTAAGCGATCTCGTATTGTATAGAAACGGAAAGGTTTTGATGGGTGAAAACGATGAATTCAATCAGCTCAGACGGGACCTGTTTAACCTTCTTTCCTGAACAAAAATCCCGCATTCGCAAGTGGGAATTTCGAAAATGAGAAACAGCACTAAATCGTTTATTAACCTTATTTACCTGTGCTGCGCGACAGGTCTGGCCGTGTTCATCCTGACGCTCCTTGGCCGTTTAGTCGGTGCGGGATTAGCATGGAATGTGAAGGAGGATTTCCCCTTCTCTTTCAAAGATGTGTGGATATGTCTTGAGTAAACCTGGCTGGGGTTGCCTGCGGGTTTGATCATCTGGTTTTTTTATTACCGATAAACAGCCCAGGGAACACCCTATTATGATAATTAACAATTGCCTGGCACTCGGTTAGCGGTATTTTTGCTATAAATTTGTGCTTTAACGAACAAGATATTATTGTTGAGAAATACACGCCAGATGGGATTATAAAATGACAGTGGAATGGGCTAGTTTTATAGATGTCCTTGGTAAAAGGGAAGATTCTGTTGAAGTTATTAACCTGTGTCAGGCTATTGGTGAATCCCCGGTTATATCAACTGAAGCTGATGAATATAACGATCCTGATGGGAAAACGAAGTATTATAAATTTTTCCACTCTGGTATTGAGATGGGGTTTCGGAAAGCCTGCTTAAGTCATGTTCATTTTTATTTTGGCAATGAAGATGGATATTCACCTTTTACAGGCAATTTTATCCCAGGAATTAAAGGCGGGATGGACAGGATATTCATTACAAAATTGCTCGGAAAACCCACGTTGTCTGGCGAAGGCAAAGTCGACATGCTCCTTGGCTGGATCAATGGATGGTCAAAATACGAATATGGGAACCACTCACTACATCTTCAGTACACGGAGCATAATCACCTGTGTCACGCAACGCTGATGAAAAAATTATAACAGCATAATTTACAACGATTTTTATCAAATTTTAGCCTGAATGGTGTATGATGATTACGGGCATAAAATTGCCTCATTTGAACTAATTTATCTGTCAGGAAAAATGATGCGTCAATCCCAGGCTATTTATAATGATATTGGCTCGGTCTTAATAGCCGCAGCGCCCGATAGTGCCGCAAAAATCATTGCGCGCGCTGAGCTGTCGCCTGAAGGCGACCACTGCAAATGTGAATTTGATTATGTTGACATCACCTCAGGAGAGACAAACTGGTTCACTGCTGGCGCACATGCCAATGCTGAATTGCTGGATCTCTTAGTTGAGCTGAGGACATTTATTGTGGAAAATGTCTCATCACAACGGCCATCATTCTGGCACGCCTGTGAAATAACAGTCGATGTTGAAAAGCTCAAAATCACTATTGACTTTAAATACGGCGATTAGCAGACACTACTCACCTACTACATGAAATCCCCTGATAAATATATGAGCGAGTTAGGGGATCTGCACAATAGAATCGGTCAATTACTGGTTAATGCCGGTCCTGCTGATGCAAAGTAAATCCTTGCTCGCCAGTTACCCTTTACGTCTCCTGTTGGTTAATCTGCGGGATTATTACACTCAGAATAATATGACCAACAGTTATGATGAGTAAACGTGCTCCCCTACCAATACAGAGGGGGCTAATGCCAGGACTATTCCGGCCTTTAAGATTATTCCCTATTTTATCCCCCAGTAAAAAAACCAACAATTTTACCGCCTTAATTTGCAGTGGAATATCTCCAGCCTGAAGGATGGGGAGATATGGCATTACATATAAAAAACGACAACAAGGATTACGGAAAATGAAAAAAATAGCTCTGGCGGTATGGGTTGCGGCAACGCTGACAAGCGGCGCGGCTCTGGCGGATAATCAGACCGTTTCTGTGGGTTATGCGCAGAGTAACGTTGAAGATTTTAAAAATATCCGCGGCGTTAACGTTCAATATCGCTATGAGTGGGATTCCCCGGTTAGCCTGATGGGTTCCTTCACCTATATGAGCGGCGATCAGGACGAGCATTATTATCTCTTCTCTGACTCCGTTAAAAACCATATCGAAGTGAAATATTACTCCCTGATGGCTGGCCCGGCGTATCGCCTGAACGAATTCGTTTCCCTGTATGCACTGGGCGGTGTGGCGCGCGTGAAAGCAGACGGCCATACCACCTGGGTGAACGGTGGCGACTACTATACCCAGCGCGACGGCATCAATGAGAAATCCACCTCTTTTGCCTATGGCGCGGGCGTGCAGTTTAACGCAACGCCTGACCTGTCGATCCACGTCGGTTACGAAGGCACCACTGCCGATTTGGGCGACGATTACGACATCAACGGCTGGAATGTGGGCGTAGGTTATCGCTTCTAACCCTCAGCCTGACCCTCTCCCTGAAAGGGAGAGGGGACAGTCTGCGCATGTTTCATGATATGTGCGATAAATTGGGTAAGTTTCGGTAACGGTCGTAAGTCCTGACGCCACAGCAGATGCACCGGCCTCGGTTGTGGGGTGAAGCTCTCCAGCACCCGAATCAGCCGACCATTCGCCAGCTCCTCCGCCACCAGCACCTCCGGTTGTAACAGTAATCCCGCCCCGGCAATCGCCGCCATTCGCAGCCCGTACCCATCGTTACAGCGCAAGATCGCATCGCGCTTCCAGCGCACCTCCCCTTCCATGCCCGGTAGCCGCCACTCGTTGCGCGCGGTCCACACCGTGTGAGACAGACAAAGATGATCCACCAGATCGTCCGGCGTTTGCGGCGTGCCGTGACGGGCTAAATAGTCCGGTGCGGCGCAGATCACCATCCGGTACGGACAGAGGTATTTCGCCACCAGATCCTCGGTGTGAATGTCGCCGATACGGATCGCCAGGTCCCCCCCCTCCTCCACCAGATCGACCATCCGGTTGGTCAGATCCAGCTCGACGCGCACCTCCTGGAAACGCTGCAAAAAGGTGGCGGTCAGCGGGGCGATCACGCACCCGCCGAACGAGGTGGGCGCCGTCACCCGCAGCGTGCCCGCCGGGGCGGTACGAAGACGCTCTACCGAGCGTTCAGCGATGGCGACCTGCTCGATGACCCGCTTTGCCTCTTCAAACCAGACCCGCCCGGCATCGGTCAGGCTCTGGCGGCGGGTGTTGCGCTCCAGCAGCCGGGTGCCAAGCTGCGCCTCCAGCCAGGCGATGTACTTCCCGACCATCACCGCCGACATCTCCAGCCGCGCCGCAGCACCGGTAAAGCTGCCGCTCTCCACCACCGCGATAAAAGTCTCCATGCCGCGAAGCTTATCCATATTGCAAACCTCTGGTTAGTAATGATCTAACTTTAGCCCAGTTTATCCCTCTTTTAATTTGCTAAACAATGAAGGCTCACAACATAAGGAGTCGGCTATGAAAATCGTCATTATTGGTGCCAGCGGTACGGTTGGTCGCGCAGTCACAGAAGAGTTAAGTCGTCGTCACGACGTCATTCGTGTGGGCCGCACGAAAGGCGATCATCAGGTGGATATCACCTCGCAGGCCAGCGTGCAGGCGCTGTTTGAGAAGATCGGCCCGGTGGATGCGATTGTCTCCGCCAGCGGCGGGCTGCACTTTGGCCCGCTTACGACCATGACCGACAGCGAATTTAACCAGGGGTTGCAGGACAAGTTACTGGGTCAGGTGCGCCTGGCGCTAACCGGCCAGCATTACCTGAATGAAGGCGGCTCGATTACCCTGATTAGCGGGATTGTGGCCCACGAGCCGATTGCCCAGGGCGTGAACGCCACCACGGTGAATGCGGCGCTGGAAGGCTTTGTTCGCGCTGCCGCCTGTGAACTGCCGCGCGGGATCCGCATCAACCTGATTAGCCCGACGGTACTGACCGAATCCGCCGAGGCCTACGACGGCTTCTTCCCGGGGTTTGAAAGCGTGCCCGCCGCGAGCGTGGCCCAGGCCTATCGCCGCAGCGTGGAAGGGGTGCAGAGCGGACGGGTGTATAAGGTGGGATATTAATGGCGATCGGGGCGAGTCGGCCTCGCCCCGGTTAATGTCACAGCCTGCGGCGAATTTTTTCCACCATCGCCGCGGTGGAGATCCCATAGCGATCGTGCAGGGTCGGCAGCGCCCCGGCATCGAGGAAAGCATCCGGCAGTGCGACGGTATCGAAATCGACGTTCACGCGGTGGCGCATCAGGAGCGAGGCCACCGCCTCGCACAGCCCGCCGACGCTGCTGTGGTTTTCCGCCACTACCACCAGCCTGCCCGGCTTCGCCGCCTGCGCCAGAATGGTCTCTTCGTCCAGCGGCTTGATGGTCGGCGAGTGAAGCACGGCCACGCTGATGTTATCTTTGCGCAGCTGTTTTGCCGCCTCCAGCGCCCGCATGGTCATTAACCCGGAGGCGATAATCAGCACGTCGCTCCCTTCTTCCAGCAGCGCGGCTTTACCGATGCGGAACTGATAGTTGTACTGATCCAGCACCACCGGCACCTTGCCACGCAGCAGGCGCATATAGACCGGGCCATTGTGCGCCGCAATAGCGGGGACCGCCTGCTCGGTATCTATGGCGTCGCAGGGGTCGATAATGGTCATGCCCGGAATGCCGCGCATGATGGCGATATCCTCCGTTGCCTGATGGCTCGGGCCGTAACCCGTGGTCAGCCCCGGTAGCGCTGCGCAGATTTTCACATTGAGATGCTCTTCAGCGATCACCTGATGAATAAAGTCATAGGCGCGGCGGGTAGCAAATACTGCATAGGTGGTGGCGAAGGGGATAAAGCCCTCTTTTGCCATCCCGCCTGCGGCGCCCATTAACAGCTGTTCCGCCATCCCCATCTGGTAGAAGCGCTCCGGGTAAGCCTGGGCAAAAATATGCAGATCGGTGTACTTCGACAGATCTGCCGTCATGCCGACGATCTCCGGGCGTTGCTCCGCCAGCTTCACCAGCGCGTGGCCAAACGGCGCGGCGCGGGTCTCCTGCCCTTCGTCGGCAATAGAGGCGATCATGGCCGAGGTGGTTAAACGCGGTTTTTTCTCGCTTGTCTGGCTCATCATTGCACTCCTTCCGGTTTGTTCGCGTCCAGTACCGCGAGCGCTTTTTGCCACTCGTCAGCGTCCACGCGTATGAAATGGTTCTTGTCGCGCTGCTCAAGGAAGGGCACGCCCTTGCCCATCAGGGTGTCGCACAGGATGACGCGCGGCTGGCTCTCCGGGTAGCGCTTCGCGTTATCAAAGGCCGCGACCAGAGATGGCACGTCATTACCGTTGACCCGCTGCACGTACCAGCCGAACGAGGTCCACTTATCCTCCAGCGGCTCAAAGCCGAGGATTTTGTGCGAGTTGCCGTCGGCCTGCTGACGGTTGATATCCACCAGCACGATCAGGTTCGACAGGCCGTAATGAGCGGCAGACATCGCCGCCTCCCAGGTAGACCCCTCGTCCAGCTCGCCGTCGGACATGGAGTTGATCACCCAGGCTGCACTGTTTTTATGCTTCAGCCCCAGGGCCATGCCCACGCCGATGCTTAAGCCCTGTCCCAGCGAGCCGCCGGAGATCTCCATGCCCGGCGTGTAGGTCGCCATACCGGACATTGGCAGACGGCTGTCGTCCGAGCCGTAGGTCTCCAGCTCCTCTTCGGGGATAATGCCCGCCTCGATCAGCGCCGCATAACAGGCGATGGCGTAGTGCCCGTGGGAGAGCAGAAAGCGGTCGCGTCTTTCCCATTCGGGTTCGTCGGGTTTGATGGACATGCCGTGGGCAAAGGCGGTGGCCAGCACATCTGCATAGCCAAGCGCCTGGCCGATATAACCCTGCCCCTGCACTTCCCCCATCCGCAGCGCATAGCGGCGAATGCGCCAGGCGGCAGCGGCGACCTGTTGTACTGTCGTATCAGTCATGTTGATGTCTCCTTAGTGGATCAGCATGCCGCCGTTCACGTCGAGCGTGATGCCGGTGGAGTAGGAAGAGAGATCGCTGCCCAGGAACAGCGCGGCCCGGGCAATATCCTGCGCATCGCCAAGTCGGTTCAGCGGGATGCCCGCCAGAATGGCGGTTTTCATCTCATCGGAGAGTTTGCCCGCGGTGATATCGGTCTGAATCAGTCCCGGGGTGATGCAATTCACGCGCACGTTATCCGGCCCCAGCTCGCGCGCCATGGCTTTTGCCAGCCCCAGCACGCCCGCTTTTGCCGCGCTGTAGTGCGGCCCGCCGAAAATGCCGCCGCCGCGCTGGGCCGATACCGAGGAGATACAGACGATACTGCCGGACTGCTGAGCGCGCATGGTGGGGATCACCGCCTGGGACATCAACAAGGTGCCACGCAGGCTCACGTCCAGTACCGCGTCATAGTTTTCGCGCTTAATATCCATCAGCTTGATGGGCTGGGTGATCCCGGCGTTATTTACCAGAATATCGATACGCCCGTATTTACCCAGCACCTGCTCGATAGCGGCGTTAACCTGCTGCTCGTTGCTGACGTTGGCCGCCAGGCCCAGATGGGCTTCTCCCAGGCTCGCCGCAGCCGCCTGGCTGGCGTCGGCATTTAAATCAATAATGACAACCTTTGCCCCCTGTTCGGCATATAATTTTGCGGTGGCAAAACCCAAACCGCGTACGGAGGCCGCGCCGGTAATAACGGCGACTTTATCTTTCAGTAGCATATATTTACTCCATGATCGTGAGGGGTATTAAATTTATTATTTCGGCTCTTCCAGCAGGAATATCACGAATAAACCAATGGCCGCGCAAATGCCGAAATAAATAAAGACGGAATTAAAACTTCCTGTTTTATCCAGCAGATAACCTGCCAGCATCGGTGAGACAAATCCGCCGAGATTGCCGCCGCTATTAATGATCGACGCGGCAATGGGATAGGTTTTACTGTCCGCCACGGCCATTCCGTAGGCCGTAAAGGCGGGCCAGCCGATATTCAGACAGAGACCGACAAAAAAGAGGCCGATGCAGACCGCCACGGTGCTTTGCGGAATATTGAGCATAATGATCATCATCACCACGGTGCTGATGGCGGTAAACATCATGGTCGGCTTGCGTCTGCGCCCCAGCAGCTTGTCCGAGACGTAGCCGCCGAAGATGGCCCCGATGAACCCACCGATGCACGGCATGCTGGCGACCAGCCCCATGCTCATGAAGGTAAAGCCCTTCTCTTTCACCAGATAGAGCGGGATCCAGGTGAGCAGGCCGTAAAGTACGCTCACCATCATGAAGTAGGCCACGCAGTCGCCCAGAATGTTCTTCGAGGTGAACAGCCCTTTTACCGTGTTTACCGGGGTGAGGTCGCGAACGCGGATCAGGCGGTCAAGCCCGCTAAAGCGCGGTGCGATGACAATATTTTCCCGGCGGGAGGTGGCCGTCTCTTGCCCCTGGGTGATGGTTTCCAGCTCGGCCCGGGAGACAAAGGCGCTTTCACCGGGTTTGGTGCGTACCAGCAGATACCAGACTACCGCGATAACCAGCCCCGGAATGGCGAAGGAGAAAAAGACCCAGCGCCAGCCCCAGGTCATGGCGATCCAGACCGCCAGCGGCGGAACAAAAATGGGCGCAAACATGGTTGCGGCGATATAGACGCCGGTGGCGGTGGCTTTCTCCTTCGGCGGGAACCAGTTGTTGATGGTCGAGGCCAGCCCCACCGGGCATGGCCCTTCCGTCAGCCCGAGGCCGAGACGAATAAACTTCAGCCCCAGTACCGATGTCGCCGTACCCATCAGCCAGGTGAAGGCAGAAAAGCCGAAAATGGAGAGCGCCACCATACCGCGGATGCCTTTTTTGGCGATAAAAAAGCCCGCCGGGATTTGGCTGAGTGCATAGCCCAGAAAAAACATACTGGCGATGGCACCGGCTTCGAAATTATTGATATGGAATTCGTCGATGATAAAGGGAAGTACGGCTCCGATATTTGTTCTGTCTGCATAATTAATGGCATACACAATAAATATCAACGCCAGTACCACGAAGCGATAATTGGTTTTTTTGGTCGCTATGTAGGGGGTAGCTTGTTCTATACGAGACATGTTTTACCTCATTATTCGAACAACGTGAGTCGTTTTAATTTCGTGTTCAACGTCAATATATCGGCTTGCATTTGAAACACCATGCAATAAAACTCATTTATTGCTGAGATAAATTTGATTCGCGATATACGTCATAAAAATAACGCGGAAATTTGCCGGGATATAATGCGCAGAAAAATGTGGCGGGGATCATGTTTAATCCATTCAGCCCGAATAACATTGCTGGCACCAGGCCAGAATGCTATGTTTTTTTACCGCAACAGATTCAAGGAGAACGGGTTATGCCCGCGCAGGATCGCCAGACGCTACCCTTACCCTCGCTGCGAAATATTCAGTCTTTCCTGGCGGTCGCCAATGCCCTGAGCATTCACCAGGCGGCCGAGCAACTTAACGTCACACCATCGGCGGTGAGCCACCAGATTGCGGCGCTGGAAGCCTGGCTGGGCAAAAAGCTGTTCATCCGCAGCGGCAAAGGCGTACTGCTTACGCAGACCGGGGAAAAGTACCTCCGTGACGTGTCGGCGGCCATGAGCGCGATTGGCCGCGCCACCGAGCAGGTAATGAAGGAAGCGGATAACCCGGTGCTGCGCATTCACTCTTCCCCCACTTTTGGCCTGACATGGCTGCTGCGCCGTCTGGGCAAGTTTCGCGCGCACTATCCTGATATCACCGTTAACCTGACCTGCTCGTATGAAAACCTGCAGTTCGCCCGGGATAACATCGATATCGATATTCGTCACGGCATCCCGGACTGGGACGCCTATCGGGTGATGACCATTAAAAACGATGCGCTGGTGGTGCTGGCCTCGCCGGACTATCTGCGCGAGCACCCGGTCGCGTCACCGCAGGATCTCCTGCAACAGGCGTTGATTTCCTCCACCAGCACCCTGGTTAACTGGGAAAAATGGTTCGCGTGGCACAACATCGACAGGCCCTGGCTCAACTTCAGCCTGAGCTTCGACCGTTCCTATATGAGCTTTGAAGCCGCCCGCATGGGACTGGGGTTTATTCTGGAAAGTAAAATGATGGCCACCGACCACCTGAACGACGGTTCGCTGGTAGAGGTGTTTCCCGCCGAGCCGGGTATTGCCATTAACGCGCATCATCTGGTGATGCCGCATATGAATGAGCGCAGCTGGAAGATCCAGCAGTTTGTCGAGTGGATTGACCGGGAGCTGCGATTATCGGGGTATCACCTGTAGCGCCAATACGGCCTGTTCCTGTGTGCACAGGGAGGCCGCATGTTTCCCCTCACCCCAACCCTCTCCCCAAAGGGGAGAGGGGGCTGACCGTGCCAGTTTTTTGTGGGGATCCCTCGGCCCACCTGAGTCGCATGTTTCCCCTCACCCCATCCCTCTCCCCAAAGGGGAGAGGGGGCTGACCGTGCCAGTTTTTTGTGGGGATCCCTCGGCCCACCTGAGTCGCATGTTTCCCCTCACCCCATCCCTCTCCCCAAAGGGGAGAGGGAGCTGACCGTGCCCATTTTTTGTGTGAGGATCCCTCAGCCCACCTGAGTCGCATGTTCCCCTCACCTCAACCCTCTCCCCAAAGGGGAGAGGAGGCGACCGCGCCCAGTTTTTTGTGGGGATCCCTCAGCCCACCTGAGTCGCATGTTCCCCCCCAACCCTCTCCCCAAAGGGGAGAGGGGGCCGACCGTGCCCATTTTTTTTGTGGGGATCCCTCAGCCCACCTGAGTCGCATGTTTTCCCTCACCCTAACCCTCTCCCCAAAGGGGAGAGGGGGCCAACCGTGCCAATTTTTTGTGGGGAGCCTCAGCCCACAGGGAGGTCGCATTTTTCCCCTCACCCTAACCCTCTCCCCAAAGGGGAGAGGGGGCCGACCGTGCCCATTTTTGTGTGGGGATCCTCAGCTCACCGTGCCCCAGACGAGGTTGCCGTTATGGAAGGTGGCGGTACGCGGGGAGATGCGCGCCACGGCCTCGGCGGAACAGGAGGCATCCACCAGCACAAAGCTGGCGGCATCCTGGGCTTTCGGCCATACCCGCTCGCCGTTGTCGTTCAGCGGCAGCACGTCGCCGGTCGCTATCCCTAATGCGCGAGAAAGCGTCTGCTCGTTCGGGCGGATATAGAGCTGGGCATAGAGGTTGGCTTTTTCCAGCATGTCGCCGAGGCCATACGGCGACCAGTGGTCGATCACGCTGTCGGTGCCGGTCATGACAAATACGCCCTTATCGCGCAGCTGCTTAAGCGGCATATGCAGGGTGCCAATTGGCACCGTGGAGGCGATAGTCACCTGCTGCGCCGCCATGCGGGTGGCGATCTCATCCACCTGCTGCTCGTTCATCGTTGCCAGCGCAAAGGCGTGACTAATGGTCAGCTTGCCTTTCAGCTCGGGGGTTTTCTCCACGGTCTGCACCATGTAGTTCACCGCCGCCACGCCCGCCGGGCTGGTTTCGTGCAGGTGGATATCCACCCCTTTGTCGTAATCCAGCGCAATCTGGAACATGAGGTCGAGGGATTTCTCCATCGCGCCATCGACGCTGGTGGGATCCAGCCCGCCGACGTAGTGCGCCCCGGCCTGCATCGCTTCGCGCATCAGCTTTTCAGCGTTCGAGAGCAACAGCCCGTGCTGCGGGAAGGCGACAATTTCACAATCGAAGCCAGGTTTACGCCGGGCCAGTACCGCCTGTAAATTTTCCAGGTTTTTCAGCCCGGAAACCGGTTCGATATTGCAGTGGCTGCGGGCGATGGTGGAGCCTTTCGACTGGATCAGATCGATTAACTTTTCTGCCCGCTCCTGAGTGTAGGGTTGCAGTTCCGGGAGCAGCTTCTGCTCAAGGCGGATCATATCCTGAATAGTGGTGCCCGCCGGACGGTTAAGCGAGCGCCACGGGCCGCCGTAGAAGGTTTTATCCAGATGGATGTGCATGTCGCGCATCGCCGGTAGCAGCAGCTTGCCGCCAGCATCGTAGTGCGGCAGCGTGGCGTCGGCGTGGCTGTTATTGTCCAGCAGCGCGGCGATTTTGCCGTCCTTGATCTCCAGCGTTTTCAGCTCGGTGCGGGTGCTGACGGCCACGTTGCCGTCAAAGTTAAACCCGGCCTCCAGCAGCACGTTGTCCAGATAGTAGTGTGTCGCGGTGATGTTCATCGGTTTGCCCGTCTCGCAGATCGGTTTCGCTGTGTCAGCAGCATACGCGACGGATCCGGTCGCGCCAAACAGCGCGCAGGCGGTGGCAGCAGTAGCGATTTTGCCGCTCTGGCTGAGAAACTCCCGGCGGCTTTTATTCTCTGTCATTGTCTCTTCCTTTTACTTACCTATTCACAACCAGCGGGCCGAAGCCCGCCGGAGTTAAGTCATAACACTCACAGCGGGCTGAAGCCCGCCGGGGTTAAACCACAACACATGCCGCGAGCTGAGCCCGCCGGAGTTATGTTTCAACACACACAGCAGGCTTAAGCCCCATGGAGTTAAGCCACAACACACGCAGCGGGCGGAAGCACACCGGGGTTAAGCCACAATATGGGTACCGGTTTCCCCGCGCAGCGCTGCGGGCAGACAGTCCGGCGAGGTGATGATCACCCGCGTGCCGCCGTGGTACAGGAATGCCAGGCTGGCAACGATTTTCGGCAACATGCTGCCTGCCGGGAAGTGACCCTCTTCCATGTAGCGCGTCATCTGCGCCACGTTCACCGTCTCCAGCGCCTGCTGGTTGGGTTTGCCGAAGTTAATGCACACTTTCTCCACGCCGGTGGTGATCACCAGCACATCGGCGCGGATCTCCCGGGCCAGCAACGCGGTGGAGAGATCTTTGTCGATCACCGCATCCACGCTCTGGTAGTCGCCCTGCTCGGTACGCACTACGGGAATGCCGCCGCCGCCCGCGCCGATCACCACAAAGCCTTTTTGCGTCAGGGTCTTGATGGCATCGGCTTCGACGATGCACACCGGCTGCGGCGAGGCCACCACGCGGCGGTATCCGCGGCCCGAATCTTCGACGAAATGCCAGTCGGGATGGGCCTGCTGAAGCGCGTCCCGCTGGGCTTCGCTGAAAAACGCGCCGATGGGTTTGGTGGGATGGGTAAAGCCGGGATCGTTTTTATCCACCTCAACCTGGGTGACCACCGTCACCGCCTTTTGCTCGCCGCGGGCGGCAAGGCGGTTGTTCAGCGCCTGCTGGATCAGGTAGCCGATCCCGCCCTGGGTATCGGCCACGCAGTTTGCCAGCGGGGTGAGCGGCAGCCCTTCCCGCTCGTGGGCAATTTCGGCCCGGCGCAGATCCAGCCCCACCTGGGGACCGTTGCCGTGGGTAAGCACGATGTCATAGTCGGAGGCCAACATTTCCAGCACCGACTCCGCGACCGCTTTCACCGCCTGCGCCTGGTGTTCAATCGACTGGCTGGCGTTATCTTTGATAATGCTGTTGCCGCCGATGGCGACGACCATGAGTTGTTTCATACGTTTTCCTTCGTAACGGTGCGGTCTGGGCCCCTCACCCCTGCCCTCTCCCCATAGGGGAGAGGGTGTAATCGTTCCCTCTCCCCTGGGGGGAGAGGGTTAGGGTGAGGGGTCGCTTTTAAGCTTCAGAAACCGGTGCCGCCGCGCTCGCCGCTTCGCGGCTATCCAGCACATGCTTCACAACAAACATGCCGCTCATCATCAGATAGGCCAGCACGAAGGTCAGGGAACTGCCTTCGGCGAAGCCGACCACCGGGGCGTGGATCACCCCGAACAGGGCCAGCAGCGCACCGACGGCGGCAGCGATGGCACCGCGCAGCGGTTTATTGATGATGGCGAAGATGGCGATACAGCCCCACAGCATGCTGGCGAGGGGGGCGCCATTGCCGAGGTGCATCAACCCTTCGTAGTAAATCCCTTTGCTGTGCAGCACGTCGGTGCCGATTTTTGCCGCGTTGGTGCCCGCCGCCCCCATCACGCTGTTCATCATGGTCAGCGCCCAGTTGGCGATCCACGGGAACAGACAGATGAAGATAACCGGCACCTCCACTTTTGGCGTTTCCCTCACCACCTGGTTGGCGGTGACCACCCCGATAAAGACCAGAATCGGCACGATGGCGGTCATCGGGATGATGGCGAGCATAAAAGCCCCCAGCCCGAACAGCGGCACGATGAACATGGTCACGCCGGAGGCCAGCGTATAACCGATGCTCGCCCCCATCGCTTTCCAGCCCGCGTGGCCGACGTAGACCGTCACCGGGAATGGGTTACCCATCAGGCAGCCCAGCATGGAGGCCAGACCGTTGGCCAGCATCACCTTGCGGGTCGGGTACTCATCCCCTGCCGCGTGGGCGCTCTCGATGTTCTCGAGGTCAAAGATGTAGTTCGCCAGCCCCAGTGGAACCGCCGACGCCAGATACGGCAGCGCGTGCGGCAGCCCCTGCATAAAGCTGTCGATATGCACTTCCGGCGGGTTAAAGCCGAAGGAGGACATCGAGGCTTTGATCGCCTCCGGGCTTTGCAGGCCGGAGATCCACGCCAGCGCCGTACCGGTGATCAGCAGCAGCAGACCGGTGGGGATGCGGGCGAAAATCGGCTTTTTGCCAAACCAGTTGATGAAGATCAGCAGCAGCACGATGAACGACACGGTCGGCGCTTCGAACGCCTGCAGCATCGGGTTCATTGCCAGCAGCAGCAAACCTAAACCAGACAGGCACGACAGCAGCACGGTGCGTGGGATCATCTTGCGGATGGTTTCGCCCAGGAAGGAACCGCCCGCGAGGATCATCGCCTCCACGAAGCACCACACCAGGCCGATCTGGATGGCGAAATCGGCATCGCCGGTCTGCTGATAGACCGGCATCAGCACCAGAAAGGTGACGGTGAAAATCGACGGGGCGCTCGGCCCCGACGGCAGTGCAGTCACGTCGTTACGCCCGGTCTGGCGCGCCATCTGCAGGCCAAACCACGCATAACAGACGCTCGCCACCAGTACCGCCAGCCCGAAGGCTGGCGCAATACGGCCATATACAATCTCTTTCGGGATGCCGACGACAAAAATGAGCAGCCCCATCATGGTCAGCAGGTTCGTCAGGTTGTTGGTCATCAACCCGAAGTACGCCGCCCAGTCACCTCTTTTCCACTCCAGTTTCATGCTTTTCATGGATGCTTACCTTATAGGATGTAGCGATCGCGGAAGGTCAACAGCGCCTTTTCAAAACAGCTAAACGGCGGGTGAACGATGCCCGCCCCAATCATGCCGATCCCGGCGTCTTTATGGGCGATGGCGGTGTTGATCACCGGCAGAATGCCGCTGGCGGCCACGCGGGTGATGTCGATCGCCGTCGGAATGCCCATAAACGAGAGCAGCGGGATGGTGACATTCGGGTTTTCGCCGAGGGTGATCTCACGCATCTGGCGTGAGAAGTCGATGGCTTCTTCGACCGTGCCGCCTACCAGGGCAACAATCGCCGGGGCCGTCGCCATCGCAAAGCCGCCGATGCCGTAGGTTTCGGTGATCGCGCTGTCGCCGATATCCAGCCCGGAGTCTTCCGGTTTGTAGCCCGCAAACATCGGGCCAATCACCTGCTGCGCCGGGCCGGTGAACCACTGCCCCGGCAGGCCGGAGATGCGCAGGCCAAACTCGTAGCCGTTGCGCGCCATGGTGGTGACCACGGTGCTGTACTCGATGCCGTGGGCGGCATCCAGCGCGGCTTTGCACATCGCCATCCACGTCGGGCCGGAGAAGTAGTCGCTGCTGGCGACGAACTCAAACACCTCGCGCTGCTGTTCCACCGGATAACCGGCCTGGATCAGCCCCGGCGTCAGCGCCTGAATCAGCAGCGTGGTGCCCGCGTTGTTGCGGTTGTGGCACTCGTCGCCCATGTGCAGCGCCTGAGCCAGCATTAAACGCAGGTCGATTTCGCCGATGATCTTCATGGCATCACGCAGCATCGGGCCGAGCACTTCGCGCATCCAGTTCAGGCGGTCGATCACGCTCTGGTCGTTGGCACCCATGCGCAGGATCTTCGCCATCTGCTCGCTGAGGTTGGTGAAGGCGCGGTTGCCGTAGGTTTTGTTCTCGACGATGTGCATAAACATCGACGCGGAGGTGACGCCCGCCATCGAGCCCACGCAGTCGTGTTCGTGGCATGGCGAGAAGGTGATCTCCCCCGACGCCGCCACGCGCTCCGCGTCTTCGATATCTTTCGCCAGCCCTTCAAACACCAGCGCCCCGGTAACTGCCCCTTTCATCGCGCCGCACATGTTTTCCCACGAGACGGGCGGACCGGCGTGCAGGATGGTGGTGCGGGTCATGCCGGGCACCACGTTGATCGCCTGGTCATACCCCACCAGCACCGGGTGGGACTGAATAATGCGTTCAAGGGCGATTTTGTTGGCGGCGGCAATTTTGTCGGCCAGGGTTTTCTCTGCCAGTTGATCCAGGGCATCGACCACCTGCATATTGCCCTGCCCCGGCGGGGTCCAGTCGAGGTGGGTGACCGGGACGTGCTGCTTTTTCAGGTCGTCGCTGAACATGGCGATACCGACGTTAATGACGTTCAGCGGCTGGTTAAATAAGGTAGTCATCAGGCTTTCTCCCCTTTGCAGACAAATTCACGTGCCAGTAATCCGGTGTTGGTACTGCTGCTGGCCCAGATCACCCCCGCATCGGTCAGCAGCTGGCACTGTTGGGTCAACGACGGGGTATCCTGGTCGGTGCCGAGCACGTAGCCCAGGATCTCAAGCGGCCGGTTGTCGGCACGGGCGATCGCCTGGGCCTCTTTGATCGCCTCGATCATCACCCCCACCGGATCGTCATGCGCGCCGAAGCCGAGCACGAAGTCCATCACGATCACCCCCACTTCGGGATCGCGCGCCTCCTGCAGCAGGCGGCTGATACGGTTGGTCGGGTCGATCATCGGGTGCGGCTTGCCGTTGGTGAAGTCATCATCACCAAAGTCGAGGAAGGTGTGCGCCTGGCTGACGTTAATATCCGCCAGACGTTTAGCCGGATCGGGCTGAATGTTGCTGTACACGTCGTCGTATTTTTCCAGCGCGGCGAACATCGCTTCGTCGCACAGGGTGCCGCCGCAGAACAGGCCGCGAATGTACTTCTGCTGCGGGGTCAGACGGGCACGCACCTCCTCAATCAGCGGCCAGTTGAGCGGGTGCAGATCGAGCGATTCTTGTTTAATGCCGGTGAGCAGAACGGCTTTCAGCGCCGCGTCTTTGGTGCCGCGGGCGAACTGCAGGCCGTTTTCATCGGCAGGCGGTTCATTGCGGCCGAGGAAACAGGCGATGACGGGCTTACGACAGGCGCGGGCGCGGGCCAGCACTTTTTCGGCTACCGCAGGCGCAGGGGGTTTTGAGATCAGAACGATGACCTGCGTGGCGTCGTCGGCTTCCAGCATTGCGATGGCGTCGAGCATCATCAGACCGCCGATTTTTTCACTCAGATCGCGACCGCCGGTGCCGATCAGCTGGGAGATACCGCCGCCGAATTCGTGGATGCGCACGCTCAGCTCCTGGCTGCCGGTGCCCGACGCGCCGACGATACCAATGGTTCCGCGACGCACCGCGTTGGCAAAGCACAGCCCTGCCCCGTTAATGATGGCGGTGCCGCAGTCCGGCCCCATCATCAACAGCCCTTTTTCGTGGGCCAGCTGCTTGAGTGCCAGCTCGTCGTCGAGTGAGACGTTATCCGAGAACAGCATGACATTAAGGTTGTTCTCCAGTGCCTGGCGCGCTTCGCGGGCGGCAAAGGTGCCGTTGACGGAAATCACCGCCAGGTTGGCGTCCGGGCGATGTGTTTTGGCGCTGGCGAGGGTGGCATAGCGCGCTTCGTGGCTACCCGTTTGTTCTTTACGGGCGAACAGGGCTTCGATGGCGGCCAGGGTGTCGTCGTTGGCGGCCTCGCCTTTAATCACGATCATCAGATCGCCGTTTTTGGCGTCCTCTAATTCCGGCGTCAGCAGGCCGAGATTTTTTAGGACGCCTTTATTCATTTCGGTGGCCATGGCGACAAAGGCCTGTTCGACACCGGGCAATTTATTCGCTTTGGTAGAAACCGACATCAGCGAAACAGAATCAAAATACGTATTCTTTTTTATCACGATTTTGGTGGGCATTACGTCCTCCTGAATGCGGGCAAAAGGGGGCCACATCAGGCCCGAAGGCATGATGGAAAAGGCTATTTTTATTTCAGGCCAGCCCGAAACGGCTGGCCGGGGGTATTACGCGCCGGCGGCGATCAGCAGTTCGGCAATCTCGCTGAAGCCTTTTTCCCGCGCCAGTTCGAGGGGGGATTTGCCGTATTTATCGGTCATGTGCGGGTTGGCGCCGTGGTCGAGCAGCAGCTTGACGATCGCCTGCTGGCGGGGACCGCCGTCATTCAGGACGATGGCTTCGAGCAGCGGGGTCCAGCCTACAAAGTTGGTATGGTTAACGTTGATGTCGGTGTGGGCCAGCAGCTCCTGGACCACTTCCAGATGGCCTTTCTCGCTGGCCGGGGTGATCCCCACACCGCCGAAGCGCGTAAGACGATCGAGATCCGGATTGGCTGGCAGCACCAGGCGCAGCAGAGTGAGATCGTTGGTCAGGCAACTGATCAGGAACGGGTTGAAACAGGTCTGATCCTGCTGGTCGATATTCGCCCCGGCGGCAATCAGTAATTCCACGCAGGGATAATGTTTATTCAGGCTGGCAATAATAATGGCGGTTCGTTTCTGACGGTTGGTGGCATTAATATCCACCCCTTTTTCCAGACAGGCTTTTAATGCTTCGGCATTCCCCTGTTCGGCAGCGAGCAGAAATTCGGTAACGAGTTCATTGCTGGACATATCCACACTCCTGATTTTCCTTTCTGATGGAGTGAGCATAGCAACGGCCTGGTCAGAAAAGAATCCGCTTAAAAATGATTCATCGACAGCGAATTCATTGTTGAGTTAAATTTAACAGTCCGGTCAAAATGTGCGTCTGTGCAACCTTTTCCTTATGTTTTACCGCTTTTTAAGCCCTTAAGCTGCATTCTTCTTATGTTTACGCAGCCCTTGCGCTGTGCGGCTCGCAGCAAATTTCCAGAACTGTGACCGGCGTCAAATGAGTTGTAACCGCGTTGTTAAAATATGTTCAAAACTGATGGGTGCCAGGAGCCATGATATGAATTCCATCTTTACCGAAGAGAACCTGCTGGCCTTCACCACCGCGGCGCGATTTGGCAGCTTTAGCAAAGCCGCGGCCGAGCTGGGAGTCACCACCTCGGCCATCAGCTACACCATTAAACGTATGGAGACCGGCCTCGATGTGGTGCTGTTTGTACGCAATACCCGCAGCATCGAGCTGACCGAATCGGGGTTCTACTTCTACCGCAAAGCCATAGACCTGCTGAATGACTTCTACGCCATCAAGCGCGGGATCGACACGATTTCCCAGGGGATTGAGACGCGGGTGCGGATCTGCATCATCCAGTTGCTCTATACCCCGCGCCACACCGCACGCTTATTGCAGGTGCTGAAAAAGCAGTTCCCGACCTGCCAGATCACGGTGACCACCGAGGTGTATAACGGCGTCTGGGATTCGATCATTAATAATCAGGCGAATATCGCCATCGGTGCCCCGGATACCCTGCTCGACGGGGGCGGGATTGATTACACCGAAATCGGCGCGATCCGCTGGGTGTTTGCCATCGCCCCGGAACACCCGCTGGCGCTGGCCCCGGAGCCGCTGGCTGAGAGCCAGCTGCGGCTGTACCCCAACATCATGGTCGAAGACACGGCGCATACCATTAATAAAAAAGTGGGCTGGCTGCTGCACGGCCAGGAGGCGATCCTGGTCCCGGATTTTAATACCAAGTGTCAGTGCCAGATCCTCGGGGAAGGGATTGGTTTTTTACCGGAGCATATGGCCAGAGAGGCAGTGGAGGCGGGGCTACTGGTCACGCGGCGAATCAACAACCCGCGCCAGGACTCGCGCATGCTGCTCGCCACGCAGCATGCGGCTACCGGTCAGGTCACCCGCTGGATCAAACAGCAGTTTGCACCCCAGGGGGTGTTGACCGGGATCTACAGCGATTTACTGTGGCGAACTTAGCTGCGGCTCTGCACCCAGAACGCATGGATAAGGCCAGGAATGTAGCCCAGCAGCGTCAGGATGATGTTCAGGATAAACGCCCAGCCAAAGCCTTTGCCCAGCAGTACGCCAAGGGGCGGTAAAATGATGGTAATTACGATACGCCAGAAACCCATAAATTCTCCATGCAAGCAGTCAGGTCATTGTATAAAAAGAGGTTTTAACTCTAAGCGTAGTGAGTCTACGCACAGCTGCCAGCCTTCGCGTGAAGTTTTACCCTCTTTTACCCTCTTTACACAGGTTTAGGCTGGCGATTTAGGAGTATTCCGCGCGTGGCGCTGTACCGCGGCCTGCGCCTGGGCTACTGTTAGGGACGAAACTATCATGAGGAGATAACTATGTTTTCTGTTGGCGATTATGTACAACCGCGTATGGGTGGTCCAAAACTGAAAGTGATCGAAGTACACGACGATCAGATTGTGGCAGTACAGGCGAGTAACGAAGAAGGGGAAAAATATACCCTGAAGGCAGCGGACGTATCGCTGTATAAAGAAGATGGCGATTTTGGCGTCTGCTAAACAGACGCGACCGGGCGGCGTTAATCCGCCCGGTTGGTACGGATTAAATCAGGAAATCATCCAGTGATTTTCCTTCCGCCAGGGCAAGGGTAATCGGCTTCGGTGTACGACCCTGACCGGTCCAGGTTTTCACCTGACCGTCGGTATCCGTAAAGCGATATTTTGCCGCACGCGCCTGGCGCTTCTTCGGCTGGGCCGGGGTGTTCAACAGGTTGGAACCCAGCAGGTCTTCTGCCGAAATACCGTCAGCTTTCATCTTCTCCAGCAGAGCGTTAATTTTCTGATTCTGCTCAGCGCGCTGCTGTTCAACTTCAGCCTGTTCATTACGCTTTTCTTCGGTGACGATGCGGAGCTTTTCGAGCATATCTTCCAGCACGTCCAGCGAGAATTCACGCGCCGTGGCGCGCAGAGTACGAATATTATTAAGATTCTGTAACAGCGAAGTCATATAAAATGAAAACCTTTTAAGTCGATAAAATAAGCAATAGCGGTCATGGTAATTCATTTGTTTATGAACATCCAGACGACAGTGCAGGAAAATATAATTTATCTCAAATTAAATGAAACAAAGAAATATAAAGTACGACCCCTTACTTTTTGTATGATTTATTCTTATAACCGGTTTAAGGTTTATTTAACTCCTGACCTTTTCCAGGGCTATTAACCCTTCAATTATTTTGATGGTATATCGAATATTCATTCATTCCTGCTGCATAAAGCAAAAATCCCTATTCCGCTATCTTTTGCTTCTCAACCGCAAACTCACAACATAACCCGCCAGCAAAGCGCAGGTGTTATCACGCCGGAACACAGCCCATGCCAGAGGCTGAAAAATAAAAATATAAGCCATTGTTTGTAATGTAAAAATTAAAAGACCGAAGAGAAAATGCCGCCGCGCTCACAAAACCGGTTCGTTTAGAGCATTTTCCCGACAAAACGTCTTTAAATAAAAATTTATCGCTAATTGTAGGTTTTAATGCAGAGAGATACGCTATACACGAAAAATAAAGCAACCTAAAGCACTAGCCTGTCCCGCTTTAGCCTCTCTGATATACGACCCTGAAGGAGTCAGAACATGTTCTCTCGGCAGTCTCGCCTGCGTCACGCGGTAGCGGATACCTTTGCCATGGTGGTCTACTGTTCGGTGGTGAACATGCTGATTGAAATATTCCTCTCTGGAATGACCTTCGAGCAGTCGCTTTCCTCCCGTCTGGTAGCCGTCCCGGTGAATATCTTAATTGCATGGCCGTACGGTTTCTATCGCGATGCGGTGATGCGTTTTGCCCGGCGCTATTCCTCTACCGGCTGGATGAAAAATCTGGCGGACGTCGTTGCGTATGTCACTTTTCAGTCGCCCGTTTATGTCGCGATTTTTTATTAACGGTGGGAGCCGACTGGCACCAGATCGCCGCGGCGGTAAGTTCAAATATCGTGGTATCGATGATGATGGGTGCGGTGTACGGCTATTTCCTCGATTACTGCCGACGTCTGTTCAAAGTCAGCCAGTATCATCAGGTCAAAGCGTAAGGCACGGCGACTGGCGAAAAGCCAGTCGCGTCGTTATTGCGAGTCGCCAAACAGGCCTTTCAGAAAACGTTCCAGCGCCATGCGGGAGCTGAAGCCATGCGGAATACCATAATGTTCCTGGTTATTGCCCCCTAAATAGAGCGGGAACTGTTCATAATGGTCGCTGGTTTTCATCTCTGAGGCAGGCTCCGCAAAGGAAAGACTTCTCTCTTTCAGCGTGGGATGAATGATCAGCGCCGTGCGCCCCATACGTGCTTCGCGGTTCACATAAACATAATTATCGCCACGACGGTACCCGTATGCTTTTTGGGTTACCACATCCACGGTAAATCCCGCTTTTTCAAGTTCGCGCGCAACCTCATCCGGTCGTAAATACATATTCTTTCCTCATTATCATTCCTGCCCGGCAACCTTACCGTATTCAGCAATAGCAGTGCTTTCAGAAAAATCCATAAACGGCCTGATAGGCCGTGACCGGCTTCAGATATTAAAAAGGTGGTCTAAACTGTTAATTACCGCAAATTCAAGGGAGAAGCATATGTTTAACCGTTCAAACCGAAACGATGTTGATGACGATGTTCAGGATATCCATAACGATGTCAGGAAATTAGCGGATTCGCTGGAGAGCGTTTTGAAATCCTGGGGATCAGATGCGAAGGGCGAAGCGGATGACGCCAGACGTAAAGCCAAATCGCTGCTGCGTGAAACCCGTGCGCGTCTGCAGGGTCGCTCCACCGGCAAGCAGGCCGCCTGTGATGCCATCGGCTGCGCTAATACCTTTATTCGTGAACGTCCGATGTGTGCAGTAGGTACTGTCGCCGCGGTGGGGATCTTTATCGGTGCACTGCTGGCTCTGCGCAAATAATCCCCGATTCCGTTCTATCGTCTTCGCCCCCATGCCCTCTGGTGTGGGGGTTTTTCTTTTTTAACCCCTGCGCGCGCCCTCTCCCGCTGAACGCATCCCCGGCAGTAAAATCCCGCATATTTTCCCATATCTTGTATGGTTGAAACTTATAGCAACTACATCTAGTATTTCCTTTAGCAAGAGAGACTCACGGTGACGCAGCAACTGGCGTCGGAATCCCATTCTAGATGTAAATACGAATCATGCGCATTATTATTTACACTCGAGCCGACTGCGTGCAGTGTCATGCCACCAAACGCGCGATGGAGAGCCGCGGCCTGGTCTTCGAGCAGGTGTTTGTTGATCAGGTTCCTGATGCGGCAGAGAGCCTTCGTGCCCAGGGGTTCCGCCAGCTGCCGGTGGTTATCGCCGGTGACACCCGGTGGTCGGGCTTCCGCCCGGACATGATTAACCGCCTGCCGCAGCCAGCACAGGCCGCCCGGGCATGAGCCTTCTCGTCTACTTCTCCAGCAGCTCGGAGAACACGCACCGCTTTATCGAGCGCGTGGGGCTACCCGCCGTGCGGATCCCCCTGAACGAGCGGGAGCGGATCCAGGTAGACGAGCCTTTTATTCTGGTGGTGCCCAGCTACGGCGGGGGCGGAACGGCCGGGGCGGTGCCGCGGCAGGCGATCCGCTTTCTCAACGATCCGCACAACCGGGCGCTTATCCGCGGCGTGATTGCCGCTGGCAACCGTAATTTCGGTGAGGCGTTCGGCCGCGCCGGGGATGTCATCTCACAAAAATGCGGCGTGCCGTACCTCTATCGCTTTGAGCTGATGGGGACGCAGCAGGACGTCGATAACGTGCGTAAAGGAGTGAACGAATTTTGGCAACGACAACCGCAGAGCGCGTAATGCAGCGATCAACCGATTTCCATGCGCTGAACGCCATGCTCAACCTGTACGATCGGGACGGGAAGATCCAGTTCAGCAAAGATCATGAGGCGGTGGACGCCTTTTTTAACGCCCACGTCTACCCCAACACCATGACCTTTGCCAGCCCGCAGGCGCGTCTCGATTACCTGGTCAGCGAGAGTTATTACGATCCGAAGGTCCTGTCGCGCTTCGATCCTGCCTTTGTGCTGGCGCTGTTTGCCCATGCTCACGCCAGCGGTTTTCGTTTCAAGACGTTCCTCGGCGCGTGGAAGTTTTACACCAGCTACACGCTAAAAACCTTCGACGGCAAGCAGTACCTTGAGCACTTTGAAGATCGGGTGGTGATGGTGGCCCTGACCCTCGCCCAGGGGGATGAAAACCTGGCCCGCCAGCTCACCGACGAGATGCTGGCAGGCCGTTTTCAGCCCGCGACGCCTACCTTCCTCAACTGCGGAAAAGCTCAGCGCGGGCAGCTGGTCTCCTGCTTCCTGCTGCGCATTGAAGACAATATGGAGTCGATTGGCCGCGCCGTAAACTCGGCGTTGCAGCTCTCCAAACGCGGCGGCGGCGTGGCGTTTTTGCTTTCGAACCTGCGGGAAGCCGGGGCACCCATCAAGCGCATTGAGAACCAGTCCTCCGGGGTGATCCCGGTCATGAAAATGCTGGAAGACGCGTTCTCCTACGCCAACCAGTTAGGCGCCCGCCAGGGGGCCGGAGCGGTCTATCTGCATGCCCATCACCCGGATATCCTGCGTTTCCTGGATACCAAACGCGAAAACGCCGACGAAAAAATTCGCATTAAAACCCTGTCGCTGGGGGTGGTGATCCCGGATATCACCTTCCGGCTGGCGAAGGAGAACGCCGACATGGCGCTGTTCTCCCCCTATGACGTGGAGCGCCTCTACGGTAAGCCGTTTGGTGATGTGGCGGTTAGCGAGCTGTATGACGACCTGGTGGCAGACGCGCGCGTTCGCAAGACCTGGATGAATGCCCGCGACTTCTTCCAGCGGCTGGCGGAGATCCAGTTTGAGTCCGGCTATCCGTACATCATGTTTGAAGACACCGTTAATCGCGCTAATCCGATTGCCGGGCGCATCAACATGAGCAACCTGTGCTCGGAGATTTTGCAGGTTAACAGCGCCTCAACCTATGACGAGGATCTGGATTACACCCGGACCGGGCACGATATCTCCTGCAATCTGGGTTCGCTGAACATTGCCCATACCATGGACTCCCCCAACTTTGGCCGCACCGTAGAAACCGCGGTGCGCGGCCTGTCGGCGGTATCGGACATGAGCCACATCCGCAGCGTGCCGTCGGTAGAGGCCGGGAATGCCGCCTCGCACGCGATCGGCCTCGGGCAGATGAACCTGCACGGCTATCTGGCGCGGGAGGGGATCGCCTACGGCAGCCCGGAGGGACTGGATTTCACCAACCTCTATTTCTACACCATCACCTGGCACGCCCTGCATACCTCGATGATGCTGGCGCGCGAACACCGTCAGCGTTTCGCAGGCTTTGAGCAGTCGCGCTATGCCAGCGGCGAGTATTTTAATCAGTATCTGGAAAACGACTGGCAGCCGAAAACGGAGAAAGTGCGCGACCTGTTTGCCCGCGCTGGCGTTACCCTGCCGACGCGCGAGATGTGGCAGCAGTTGCGTGACGACGTAATGCAGTACGGCATTTACAACCAGAACTTACAGGCGGTGCCGCCGACCGGCTCTATCTCCTATATCAACCATGCGACCTCGAGCATTCACCCTATCGTCTCGAAAATTGAGATCCGCAAAGAGGGCAAAACCGGGCGCGTCTACTACCCTGCCCCGTTTATGACCAACGACAACCTGGCCCTGTATCAGGATGCCTACGAGATTGGCCCGGAAAAAATTATCGATACCTATGCCGAGGCGACGAAGCACGTCGATCAGGGGCTGTCGCTGACGCTGTTCTTCCCCGATACCGCCACCACCCGCGACATCAACAAAGCGCAGATTTACGCGTGGAAGAAAGGGATCAAGACCCTGTACTACATTCGCCTGCGCCAGCTTGCGCTGGAAGGCACCGAAACAGAAGGCTGCGTGTCCTGCGCGCTGTAAGGAGAGAGGATGAAACTGTCACGGGTACAGGCCATTAACTGGAACAACATCGAAGACGACAAAGATCTGGAGGTGTGGAACCGCCTGACCAGCAACTTCTGGCTGCCAGAAAAGGTGCCCCTGTCTAATGACGTGCAGGCATGGGCCACGCTGAGCCACGCCGAGCAGCAGCTCACCATTCGCGTCTTTACCGGTCTGACGCTGCTCGACACGGTGCAGAACACCGTGGGTGCCCCGGCCCTGATCGCCGATGCGCTGACGCCGCACGAAGAGGCGGTGATGTCGAACATCAGCTTTATGGAGGCGGTGCATGCCCGCTCCTACAGCTCGATCTTTTCGACCCTTTGTCAGACCAAAGACGTGGATGCCGCCTACCGCTGGAGCGAAGACAGCGAAGCGTTGCAGCGCAAAGCCCAGCGGGTGCTGGAACATTATCGCGCCGATGAACCCCTGAAGAAGAAGATCGCCAGTGTTTTTCTGGAGTCGTTCCTCTTCTATTCCGGCTTCTGGCTACCGATGTACTGGTCGAGCCGCGGCAAGCTGACCAACACAGCGGATCTGATTCGGCTCATCATCCGGGACGAAGCGGTACACGGGTACTACATTGGCTATAAGTACCAGAAAGGGCTGGAGAAAGTGAGCGAGGCCGAGCGCGAGGCGTTAAAAAACTTTGCGCTGGATCTGCTGATGGATCTCTATGATAACGAGCTGGCCTATACCGACGAGCTGTATGCCGGAACGGGCTGGGAAGAGGATGTGAAGGCGTTCCTCTGCTACAACGCCAACAAGGCGCTGATGAACCTGGGCTACGAGGCGCTGTTCCCACCGGAGATGGCCGAAGTGAACCCGGCGATCCTCGCGGCGCTGTCACCCAATGCCGACGAAAACCATGACTTCTTTTCGGGGTCGGGGTCGTCGTATGTGATGGGAAAAGCGGTCGAGACCGAGGATGAGGACTGGAATTTCTGAGGGTTATCCAGAATCTGGCTTAGCGAGATGTTGATCGAATGTAAATAAGTGACTAACATCCGTCCTTTCGGATAAAGAAAATGTCTGTCACCGATTCACTTCTCGCTTTCTCCTTCGCCGCCTTACTGCTGACGCTTACCCCCGGTCTTGATACCGCCCTTATCCTTCGAACGGCCTGCGCCGAAGGGGGAAAGAAAGCATTTCAGGCGGCGCTCGGCATTGATGCCGGCTGTTTCATCTGGGGGGCGCTTGTCGCGCTCGGGGTGGGCGCGCTGCTGGCCTGGTCCGAACTGGCGTATACCCTTCTGAAAATCTGCGGCGCGGCTTACCTGAGCTGGCTGGGCTTACAGCTGCTGATGCGCCCCCGATCGTCATTCACTCAGAACGATGAAACGCCCGCTTCCCGGAGCAACTGGTTCGTAAAGGGGATGCTGGGGAACGTACTCAATCCAAAGATGGGCATTTTTTACGTCTCGTTTTTACCGCAGTTCATCCCGGCCGGGCATTCGCCTTTCATCTGGACATTTATTCTGGTCAGCATTCATGTGCTGATCGGCACCCTGTGGTCGGTGACGCTGATCCTGTCCACACAGCTGGCCTCCGGCCTCCTGAAAAAGAAGCGCGTCATCATGGCGATGGATCGGGCCACCGGCGGGCTCTTTTTATGCTTTGCCGCCAGGCTTGCTTTCAGCAATCGGTGAGGCAATGCCGTCCGGTTTAAACGTAGCGATTTATTTATTACGCCCGGCAAAAATAAACGCAGCGCGGCCAGGCTAAATTCAGGCAATAAAAAACCCGCTCAGGGCGGGTTTATTTTTATCAGCAGAGATTAACTGCTCAGGCTATTACCTTCATCGCTATCGTAATAACTACTGATAATTAACGCAGATTACAGAACTGTGACGTTTCCGGCAGCAGGACCTTTAGCGCCATTTTCAATGGTGAAGGAGATTTTCTGCCCTTCATCCAGAGTTTTGAAGCTGTCGCTCTGAATCGCAGAGAAATGTACGAAGACATCTTTGCTGCCGTCATCAGGGGTGATAAAGCCAAAACCTTTATCTGCGTTAAACCATTTTACTAAACCAGTCATTTTATTAGACATAGATAATTCCTTAATTATGAGCCACTTAATCGCGGCAGTGATGGCCTGTATTGAGAGAGTGTCTTACCTGGCACTTAGGAGGAGACTCATGAAGAAGGGTATCTGTGGATAACACCTGAAATGAGGACTGCTTTGCTAAAACTGCTTTCGTAAGGTCTGTTTTCCAAACCGATGGCGCTATTAAGACACAGAAAAATTAGCTAAGCAATGTTTATATTATTTATTTTACCCATTCAAACACCCGGATGGCTGAACGGCTGATAAACGCCTTCGTTATTTTATTTTTCCTGACATTCTGATTGCGCGAATATATTCTCAGCTAAAAAATGCGTTGTCTCTTTTTTAAATTTAATGTGGCCCACAATCAGCGAGATATCTTTTTTTCCTGGCGGCAAAAGCAAAAAAAAGCAGCCCCGAAAGGCTGCTTTTGCAGGGTCTGGCATTACCCTCTTGCCAGCTCCTTCAGGTGCTTTTTCAGCCTGTGATATTCATCAATCACGTACTGCTCGGCACCCTGCTGGTCGGCAATCGGCTCCACGCGCACGGCGCAATACTTATACTCCGGCGTTTTGGTAATCGGGCTGAGGTTCTCCGTCACCAGCTCGTTACAGGCCCCAATCCACCACTGGTAGGTCATGTACACCGCGCCGATATTCGGGCGATCGCTCACCTGCGCGCGGGTAATGACTTTGCCTTTGCGCGACGTGACCCACACCAGGGCTTCGTCCTCAATGCCGAGGCGCTTCGCGTCGGCGGTATTGATCTGCGCATAGCCCGGTTCATCGGCCAGCGCAGCCAGCGCGGCACAGTTGCCGGTCATCGAACGGCACGAGTAGTGGCCGACCTCACGCACCGTCGAGAGCACCAGCGGGTACTCCTCGGTGAGCTTGTCGATCGGTGCCACCCAGTCACAGGTATAGAGTTGCCCCAGCCCGTTCGGGGTAGAGAACTCTTTCTCGAACAGGTAATCCGTCCCCTGATCGGCCTCTGACTCGTCGCGGCACGGCCACTGGATGTAGCCCAACTCGCCCATCTTCTCGTAAGTGGCACCCAGGAAATCCGGGCACAGATGACGGAGTTCATCCCAGATCTGCTGGGTGTTGTCATAGTGCATCGGATAGCCCATCCGGGTGGCGATCTCGCTGATGATCTGCCAGTCGGTTTTCAGGTCCCACTTCGGCTCTACCGCTTTGAAAAAGCGCTGGAAACCGCGGTCGGCGGCGGTGTAAACCCCTTCATGCTCACCCCAGGAGGTGGACGGCAGGATCACATCGGCGGCGGCGGCGGTCTTGGTCATAAAGATATCCTGCACGATGACCAGCTCCAGCTCTTCAAAGGCCTTACGCACCGCAGACAGCTCGGCGTCCGTCTGGAGTGGATCTTCCCCCATGATGTACGCGGCACGCACTTCGCCGTGAGCGACCCGGTGAGGCAGCTCGCTGATGCGATAGCCGGTATGGGCAGGCAGAGACGCCACGCCCCAGGCTTTGGCGAACTTGGCCCGGTTCTCCGGGTTGTTGATGTACTGATAGCCCGGATAGGTATCCGGCAGCGCACCCATGTCGCACGCGCCCTGCACGTTGTTCTGACCGCGCACCGGGTTAACCCCTGCGTACGGCTTGCCGAGGTTACCCGTGAGCAGCGCCAGGCTGGTCAGTGAACGCACGGTTTCCACGCCCTGGTAGAACTGGGTCACGCCCATGCCCCACAGAATGGCGGCGTTTTCCGCAGCGGCGTACATTCTTGCCGCCTGACGGATCTCCTGGGCGCTCACCCCGGTGATGGCTTCCACCGATTCCGGCGTATAGCCTTCGACGATTTTGCGATACTCCTCGAAGCCTTCAGTACGCGCTGCCACAAACGCCCGGTCGTACAGCTGCTCTTCAATGATCACATGCCCCATCGCGTTGAGCAGCGCGATGTTGGAGCCGTTTTTCAACGCCAGGTGCATATCGGCAATGCGCGCGGTTTCAATTTTGCGCGGATCGCAGACGATAATCTTCGCCCCGTTGCGTTTGGCTTTGATCACCCGGTTCGCCACGATGGGGTGCGAATCCGCCGGGTTATAGCCAAAAATAAAGACCATATCGGCTTTTTCTATACCGACAATGGAGTTACTCATTGCGCCGTTACCGACCGACTGGTGCAGACCTGCAACCGATGGGCCGTGTCAGACGCGCGCGCAGCAGTCGACGTTGTTCGTGCCGACTGCCGCGCGGGCAAATTTTTGCATGATATAGTTGGTTTCGTTGCCGGTGCCGCGCGATGACCCGGTGGTCATGATTGCATCCGGGCCGTGTGCGGCTTTGATCGCGTTGAGTTTCGTGGCAACGTAATCCAGCGCTTCGTCCCAGGAGACGGCTTCCAGCTTGCCGCCGCGCTCGCGACGGATCATCGGCGATTTCAGGCGCGGGGTCAGGATCTGCGTATCGTTGATAAAATCCCAGCCGTAATACCCTTTCAGGCAGAGATCGCCCTGATTGGTCTTACCCTGTGCTGCTTCAGCCTTGACGACTTTGCCGTTATTGACCACCAGGTTGATTTTGCAACCCGATGCGCAATAGGGGCAAACCGTGACGACTTTCTTCATCGGTAGTTACTCCGTTAGTAATATGTCCTCAGCGGTATGCATGAAGTGTGCCAGCAAGCAGTTATAAGTTAAGCTGCTGAAAAATAAGAGAAATAGCGGAGGGATAGTGCGGTGCGCTGTCCATTCGTCAAAAATGCCATGACGAACGGACAGCGATGACGAGTAGCGCCTAGCGAACCACCAGCGCGTCGTAGCCTTTGAAGCGGTAGTTAATCAGCGAGGCGATCCAGCAGACGATAAACAGCCCGACCACGATAAACCCGGCGTTACCCAGATTGTCGTTCAGCGCTGCCACGCTATTCCACAGCCCGCCCGTGAGGCCAAATTTATCGGCCAGCAGGCCCAGCGCTTCCAGCCCGCCGATAAACAGCGCCACCACCACCGACGTGCCGGTGATGGTGATGTTGTAATAGAGCTTGCGCTGCGGCTTGTTGAAGGCCCAGCCATAGGCACCCACCATAATCAGGTTGTCGAGGGTATCAATCAGCGCCATGCCGCTGGTAAACAGCAGTGGGAACACCATGATCGCCCACACCGACATCCCGCTGGAGGCACCGGCTGCGGAGATCCCCAGCACCCCGATCTCCGTGGCGGTATCAAAGCCCAGACCAAACAGAAAGCCCACCAGATACATATGCCAGCTGCGGGTCACCAGGCGGAACGCCGAGCGGAACAGCCAGTTCATCACCCCGCCGCGGGCAAACGACACCGTTTCCGGCACCTTCTCACCGCGCTTCATTTTATTAAAGCTGCCCCAGACATCGCGCAGGATCACCAGGTTCACCAGCGCCATCGCCAGCAGGAAAAAGGCCGACACCGCCGTGCCGATCATGCCGCCGGTTTCGTGGAACCATTCCATATTGCGGCTGAAGGCCGTGGCGGTCGCCGCGATGGCGATGGAGGCCAGCACCACGATGGTGGAGTGACCCAGCGAGAACCAAGCCCCAATTCCACACGGGCGTTTGCCCTGCTGCATCATCTTGCGGGTAACGTTATCGATGGCGGCGATGTGGTCGGCATCCACCGCATGACGCAGGCCGTAGCACCAGGCCAGCAGGCTGGCCGCCATCAGCGACGGGGTGGTGTGAAAGAGGTAAAACGCCGTCCCCCAGGCGACAACATTGGTGGCGATCAAAGCCAGCATCAGCGCCATGGCTTTAGGGTGGTTATTGAAGTATTTGATAAACATCGTGATATCCCGATTTAAGAAAAAGACGCGGCAGCGATCACCGCCTGTCCAAATGCAATCGCGCCGTCTCCGGCGGGCAGCCGCCCGGGAAACAGCACGGTAAAATCGCTCAGCCAGAAATGCAGACGTTCCCGCAGGAGCCGGTTATGCAGGACCCCGCCGCTGCAAACGACGGTGTCGAGGTTGCGCATCCGGGCATGCGACGCCGCCAGCGTTGCCAGCCCTTTTGCCAGCGCGTCGTGAAACGCCCAGGCGCGTTGTTCGGCACTGGCCTGCCAGCCCAGCCACTGTTGCCAGAACGTCGCCATATCCAGCTCGCCGTCGCGTACCGGCAACGTGACCGGATGGCTGACCGGCCCGCCACGCAGCGCCAGAGCCTCCAGCCGACAGGCGGCCTCCCCCTCGTAGCTGAGCTGCGCCGGGGCGCAGCCTGTTGCGGCGGCCACGGCATCAAACAGCCGTCCGGTGGATGAGGCCGTTGGGCAATTCACCCCCCGCGCGATCGCCCGGGCCAGCGGCTGCCAGGGTTTATCCCGCAGCGCATCGGCCTCGGGCAGGGTCTGCCACTCGGGCACAAACGCCTGCCACTGGGCCAGCAGGTTGCGCCACGGCTGGCGCGCCGCCAGATCGCCGCCGGGCAGCGCCACTGCGGGCAGGCCGCCGAGCCGGTCACTGCGACGGTAGTTGACCCGCAGGCACTCCCCGCCCCACAGTGCGCCGTTTTCCCCCTGGCCGATACCGTCCAGCACCAGGGCGATCACATCCCCACCGTCACGCTGCCAGCCGTGTTCCGCCAGGCAGGCCGCGGCGTGGGCATGGTGATGCAGCACGCGATAGTGCGGATATGACATCTGCTCCCCCAGCAGGGTGGAGCGATAGCCGGGATGGGCATCGGTCACCACCCCCTCCGGGATAAACTGCCAGAGATCCTGCAACGCGTTCAGGGCCTGCTGCCACTGGCCCAGCGCGTCGTCATCCCCCAGATCGCCCAGATGCTGGCTCAGGATCGCCTCCCCGCCGCGCACCAGGCAAAAGGTGTTTTTCAGATCCGCCCCAAGACATAACAGCGACGGCACAGCGTCAAAACCGGGCGGCAACGGCAGCGCATCCGGGACAAAGCCCCGGGAGCGGCGCAGCATTTCCCCGCTGGCGCGCAGCACCGAGTCATCCATGCGCTGGACGATCTCGCGGTTATGCAGCAGCCAGCCGTCAGCAATGCCGGCCAGATCCTGTAATGCCCGGTCGTTGGTCAGCGCAGGCGGGCAGCCGTTGAGATTGCCGGAGGTCATCACCAGCGGACGATCCAGATCCTGCATTAACAGGTGCTGGAGCGGGTTCGCCGCCAGCATCACCCCCACCTCGTTCAGCCCCGGGGCGATGGCCTCGCAGCAGGCCAGGAGCCGCTTATCCACCAGCACAATCGGCGCGGCCGTTGAACGCAGCAGCGCCTGCGCCCCGGCGGGCAGAGTCCGGGCTAATCGCTCGGGGATCATCACCGCCAGCGGCTTCGCCGGACGCTGCTTGCGCTCGCGCAGGCGGTTGACCGCCTGCGCATCGCTGGCATCGCAGGCCAGATGAAAGCCGCCGAGGCCTTTTATCGCCACGATCCCGCCCTGCTTAAGCATCGCTTCCGCGGCCCGCAGGGCGTGGTCTTTCTCTTCCCGCGCTTCGCCGCACACCCAGCTAAGCTGCGGCCCGCAGTCCGGGCAGGCCACCGGCTGGGCGTGAAAGCGCCGGTCGGCCGGATCGCGATACTCCGCTTCGCAGGCCGGACACAGCGCAAACGCCGCCATGGTGGTGGCCGGGCGGTCGTAAGGCATCGCCCGGATAATGGTGAAGCGCGGCCCACAGTGGGTGCAGTTGATAAAGGGATAACGGTAGCGACGCTCGCGCGGATCGTTCATCTCGGCCAGACAGTGCGGGCAGGTCGCTGCATCCGGCACCACCTGGGTGGTCATCTGCCCCTGCTGGCTCGGCAGAATGGTGAACGCCACCGGTAGCGGCGACCAGTGCCACGGCTGCTCGCTGATATCATCAATACGCGCCAGCGGCGGGCCACCGGCGGCCAGCCGGGTGATGAAG
This sequence comes from Leclercia sp. LSNIH3, assembly GCF_002935105.1. Taxonomy (NCBI): domain Bacteria; kingdom Pseudomonadati; phylum Pseudomonadota; class Gammaproteobacteria; order Enterobacterales; family Enterobacteriaceae; genus Leclercia; species Leclercia sp. LSNIH3. Next base: position 3,471,103 of record NZ_CP026387.1, on the reverse strand, counting down.
TCCTGCGTCTCACCGCTGAGACGCACCACCACGCCTGCCCCGTCGTTGCAGACATCGCCCTTCAACCCCAGTTGCCGGGCCAGTTGCCAGACCCAGGGGCGGAACCCCACCCCCTGGACTTTGCCGCGAATGCGCAGCAGCGTGCCGTTTGTACACATGCGTTAACTCTCTAACGCCTCGCGCAGGCGTTGTTTCATGGCGCTGTAAGTGGTCTGGGCATAGTTTTCGGCCCAGGATTGATCGGCAATGGTGTCGATCTTCACCGCGCAGTATTTGGTTTCGGGGGTTTTCGAGACCGGGTCGAGGTTGTCCTGGGTCAGCTCGTTGCAGGCCCCAATCCACCACTGATAGGTCATGTATACCGCCCCTTCATTGATGCGTTCGTTGACGTCGGCGCGGCTGATCACCTTCCCGCGGCGGGAGCTGACCCACACCAGCTGGCGATCGCGGATGCCGAGCTTTTCCGCATCCTGCGGGTTGATCTGCACAAAGCCCGGCTCATCGGCCAGGGTTTGCAGCGCCGCGCAGTTACCGGTCATTGAACGGCAGGAGTAGTGCCCCACCTCGCGCACGGTGCAGAGCACCAGCGGATAGTCGGCATCCGGCATTTCTGCCGGTTTGCGCCACGGGGCGGCAAACAACTGCCCTTTGCCGCTCGGGGTGTCGAAGCGGTTGTCCGCGTAAAGCCACGGCGTGCCCGGATGATCGAGTGTCGGGCACGGCCACTGGATGTGTCCCATGTCGCCCATTTTTTCGTAGGTCACGCCGTAGAACAGCGGGCAGAGTTCGCGCATCTCGTCCCAGATCTGCTGGTTGTCGCGGTACGCCATCGGGTAGCCCATCGCGGTGGCGATCAGGCTGATGATCTCCCAGTCGCGCTTGACGTTGCCCTTTGGCTCAACGGCTTTTTCAAAGCGCTGGAAACCGCGGTCGGCGCAGGTAAAGACCCCGCCGTGTTCACCCCAGGAGGTGGCGGGCAGCAGCACATCTGCCGCCTCGGCGGTTTTGGTCATAAAGATGTCCTGCACCACCACGAAGTCGAGCGCGTCAAACCCTTTGCGCACCAGGCCCAGATCGGCTTCGGTCTGGAGCGGGTCTTCCCCCATGATGTAATAGGCTTTGACCTTGCCCTCCAGCGCGAGGTGCGGCACTTCGGTGATCCGCACGCCGACCTGGTCATCCATCAGGGCGGGATCGACTCCCCACGCCCGGGCGAATTTCTCGCGTACCTGCGGGTCCGTCACGTTCTGATAGCCGGGGAACTGGTTGGGGATGACCCCCATGTCGCACGCGCCCTGCACGTTATTCTGTCCGCGCACCGGACCAACACCGCAGTGCTCGCGCCCGAGGTTGCCGGTGAGCAGCGCCAGGGTAGAAAGCCCTTTCACCACGTCCACCGCCTGCCCGAACTGGGTGACGCCCATCCCCCACATCACGGTAGCGGACGGCGCGGCGGCGTAGATGCGCATCGCATCACGGATCTCCCGGGCGCTGACGCCGGTAATCTCCTCGACGTTTTCCGGGGCGTACCCGCTGACCGTTTCGCGCAGCACGTCCAGCCCCTCGGTGTAGCGGGCCACGTAGTCGGCGTTATAGAGGTTTTCGTCCAGCAGGGTGTAGATGAAGGCGTTCACCAGCGCCATGTTGCAGCCGTTGTGGATCTGCAGATGCCGGTCGGCAATGCGCGCGGTTTCGATTTTGCGCGGATCGCAGACGATCACCCGCGCGCCGTTCTGTTTCGCTTTGATCACCCGGCGGGCGACGATCGGGTGTGAGTCGGCACAGTTGTAGCCGAAGATCAGCAGACATTTTGAGTTTTCGATATCGCTGATGGAGTTGCTCATCGCCCCGTTGCCCAGCGTCTCCTGCAACCCGGCCACGCTCGGCCCGTGGCAGACGCGGGCGCAGCAGTCAACGTTGTTGGTGTTGAGCACCCCACGGGCAAACTTCTGCATTACGTAGTTGGTTTCATTCCCGGTGCCGCGGGACGAGCCGGTGGTCATGATGGCGCGCGGGCCATAGTTGGCCTTGATTTCGCTCAGGCGACGGGCGGTATAGCGGATGGCCTCCTCCCAGGAGACCGGCACAAACTTGCCGCCTTTCTGGTAGCGGATCATCGGCTGGGTGAGGCGCGGCGTCAGCAGCCGGGTATCGTTGAGAAAATCCCAGCCGTAGTAGCCTTTCAGGCACAGCTGATTCTGGTTGGTAACGCCCTGCGCGCCTTCGGCACGAACAATTTTATTGTTATCGACGACAAGTTTTAATTTACAGCCCGCACCGCAGTACGGGCAGACGCTGGTGATTTTTTTCATCAGTAACAGACCTGCTAAAAGTGAAAAGAAGGCAGAGGCTTACAGCATCTGCGAGGAAAGTGTGTCCATCGCCGCACGGCGGCGTTTTTCCAGACTCAACTGCTCAAGCTTCTGCCTGTCGATACAGACGATGGCATTGGTCGGGCAGGCCTGAATACAGGCGGGGCCGTCCGGCTGGTGGTAGCAGAGGTCGCACTTGTTGGCCTCGGCCTTTTCGGACATCACATTCAGCCCGGCACCGATGCTGCGCACAACCGGACGCAGCACAACTTCCATCGCGCCGTACGGGCAGGCCACCACGCAGGTTTTGCACCCGATGCAGCGCTCCTGGTGGACGTGAACAAAATCGTTATCGCGGGTGATCGCCCCGTTCGGGCAGACGCTGGCGCAGGGGGCGTCTTCACACTGGCGGCACATGGTGGCCGTGGAGACGTTGACGCCTTTGATGACGTGAATGCGCGGCAGGAAGTTCTGCGGGGTTAGCGAGGCGCAGTCCTGGGTGTCGTGGTGCGACACCACGCAGGCCACTTCACAGGTACGACAGCCGATGCATTTGCTGGCATCGGCGATGATGAAACGGTTCATCCTTAATCTCCGGGAATGATGGTTAGCTTGCCGGAGGTATGCATGAATCGGGCCAGAAATTAATATCTTGAAATTAAAAGGTTTTATTTGGAGGGGTGGGTGTCATCGACATAAGTGACGATGACAGTGTTGACGGGTTTGCTGTAGGGGGTGAAAGCGCCGGGAAGATTATTCATTTGAAAAGCGACGTCATTGGCATGGTAGATCGGGCAAGCAAAGCACCCCCAGCATGGCCTTTCTGGAAGGATGCTCGCAAACCTTAAAGTAACCTTATGTAATTCAGGGTTAAGACTTTTAATCCCGAAATCAGGCTCGTAAAGTGACGGCGTTGCGGCACATCCGCAATCGGGCGTAGGAACCCGTGTTCCACATAGCGATATTTATATGTCGCGACAGTGCTTATCCCGTAAAATCACGGTGGCGCTGGCGGAGCAGCCGAAAGGCTGGCCGTTTTCTATGTGGGCGGTATTCCTACCTCCGTCAGCGCTACCCTCCGAGCGTAGGAACTCACTGGGTAGTTAAATGGACTACACGTAGAGGATGTCATGATGACTACTATTTCAACCCTGACTTACCCGCAATCTGACGAACAGATTATTCCCCCTTCCCTGACTATGCCGCTTTCTGCTGCTGCGGATCTCTTCGAGGTCGCCGATCGCTGCGCCGCGCTGGTGAGCGTATTGATTGAAACGGACGACAGAGCCTCCCGCACTACGCTCTGCGAAGGTCTGCTGCACGCGCTGCACCTGCTGCGTGAACGCTGTGATGCTGAACTTCCGCCACACCTTATCGCCCAGTTGATCCAGGGGGAAACGCTTAACTCCTGTATGCCGGACTGCTGGCAGGAGACCGCGCCCCAGGTGGATTATGCGCTGGCTTTGGTGCAGGCAATTCTGGGTGGAACCTTGCCCGCAAGTGTCGAGAAAGAACTGGCGGGGCTGCTGCACGATCTGGTCTGGCTGCTGAATGAGTTTGTGAAGGAGCCGTATATCAGCGTGCATTGAGTGTGAGTGGAAGTTGATGAAGGCTGACTGATTTCAGGTTTGATAAGGGGCTGCGGTTGGCCCCTGGATGGGTTTGGGGATGGGGTTGGAGGGTAGCAATATTCGATTTTTTTATAGGCTGGCAATATCGATTGTTGCATTCATCAGTTGAACTCACAGCCAAAAGCGGACATACGGACAAGTCGCAAGGTCAGCTAAGAGCGAGATGTTGACAGATCGACTAATAACAGATTAATAACCTACTAAATGGGCATACTAAAACATTTGATATTTTATTCAACCAGAGTTAATTATATTGAAGTAAAACACCTCAACTTCATATTAAATATTTATAACATCAATAATTTCTATATCAGAAAGCTGATTAATACATAAAACAGTGCTATTTGGATAGCTTGACTCCAATGCAAGTTCTCTTTGGTGATGGTTTTTTATATAAACATTATGCACAATGACTTTATAATTTAAGTTCTGCTGTATAATACCCATAATAGTACAATCATCTACTCTTATATCTTTTCTTTTTTTTATAGTGATGTCACGTCTCTTGGCTAATACATCATAGTAATTGTCAATGATGCTATCTCTATGCAAATTATAGATCTTTAAACCAGTAATAGTTCTCAAATCTAAAACTACAGAAGGCTCTACTTTAATCTTAACCTTTATTATGCAGATATCATTATGTTTATTTTTATTTTTAGACCATTCAATTGCGTTTTTAAAAGGGTCTGATATACCATCAGTAAAAAAATATACGCCGTGCCCCAACCAATCCTCATTTGATTGACTTAAATTAAACCCATTATTTATTATAGACAGCATAGCACTCACCGTGGTACCATGATAACAGATAAATTCCTTTAAAGTTAACATCTTATGCTCACTTACTATATTGTCATTGCTGCATCAATTATTATACCGTCTATTATACTATATAAAATAAAACCTAAATATATCTATTACTCATTTTTATTCTATAAGAAAAAAATCAGTCAAGATAAGAATTTATTTGGCAATTGCATTCAATATATAGCCACAATTTTTTTGTTTACAGTCCTATATTTTTTTATAGAATACGTTCCATTCTCAGATTTTCTTGGCAAACTCATGCCATTATTGCCCGATTATGTTAGTGCTTTTTTATTATCTTTAAAAGGGAAAGGTGCTTCAATAACAATCATACTGGCATCAATAGAACTTATTATTTTATTGCTTCTATTTTTTATTTTCATGAAGATGCCATTGTCATCAAAAAATAAGATAGTGAATAAGTTGAGTGTGGAAAAAATTATAAGTTATAGAAAAATAAATTTATTCTCATATTTTGGCTCTATAGAAGACACAAGTGATATTCAATTAATTGTAACTTCTGAGAATAGTGATTTAGAATTAGCAAGCTTTTCAAGCACATCAATATCTGGCAGGGTAAGAAATATGGCATCATCAAAGGATGATGTTGGAAATATTATATCTGATCCATTGCATGAAAATATTATTCACTTTAAAGAAAAACACAATAAATATAATGACTTTAATCTGGGCACATGCGTTCCTTCGCAGCCTTTGAGATTACAGAAGCATGGTGTGAAGTTTGTTATTCACGCGGTCGCAATCAAAAAAAACAGAGACAATACTATAAGTTATGATGATCTAGCCATAAAAAAAATAATTTCTTATTCAATAAAAAAATGCATCAACAACTCTTTTGAAAGTATTTTTATTCCTATCTTTGGTATAGGAAGCGCTCAACAAGATCCTACTGATTTAATTAATAAACAGTTAGAATCAATAAAATCCGTCTTAGATGATGAGTTAATGCATACCACATCTAATTTAAGTTTGAATATTTACTTGGGTGTTTATCGCGAATTAGATTGTTTATTTTTAAAAAAATCATCAATAAAAATATTTAGGTAGCATATGATAATTGGATATACATCTGGAATTTTCGATCTATTTCACCAAGGTCACAAAAACTATTTGATGGCTTGCAAAAAATCATGTGACTTTCTAATTGTTGGAGTCGATTCAGATTATAGAGCAAAAATATTAAAAGGTGACAACAGACCTATCGACGATATATTCACTCGTATAAATCATGTTAACGTTTATTGTGATTACGCGTTCGAAAAAATAGAACAATCTGATATATATATCAACAAATATCACCCTGATGTTTTTTTTCGCTCTAGCGATAACATGACAAAAAATCAAAATAAAAGCCACAAAATCATATACATACCTTATACTGACGGAGTGTCTACATCTATGTTAATATCCCAAAGCCTCATATTAAACTGACACCTTATAATATTTTTTATATTTTAATAAAATATTGACCTTTGCGTTTCAGAGACCAGAAAAAACAGATGACTGAAAAGAATAATTCCTGTAGCAATCCCGTAACGCTACTTAAATTTAATGGGCATATGAATAACCACACCAAACTTTTAATTTTATTAGTGGCAGTAACGTCCGCTCTTAGCACAAATCAGCCACCCAACAATAACTCTCCACCTATCCCTCCATATCAAACCTGAACCTCTGACATCCCAAAACACCTCTGAATTCCTAAAGGCTAGAAACTTCGCTTTTAGAGCAGCCAACTTCACCGCCTCACAATACTCTTTGTTGCCTTTACTGGTTGATACCTTCAACGCCGTACCATCCTGCGCAAATTCCATATGCAGCCGGCATTTTTTGCCCTTCCAGCGTTGCGGCTCAGCAATTTTGTCTTCTATTGCAGCCTTAATACCTCGCGCCTGCGCACCCCATTCATCCTGATCCTCCCAGCGGCCAGAACTACAACTTCCTATTGCCGAGGTTTTTTTATATTCCGAAGTCTTTAACGGTGTGCAACCAGCCGCCAGTTGGCCACAACTGCAAACATAAACATCATCCCGGGCATTTCACGTGCTCCGACTCCCTGAACGCTCATTCCCCTGCACCCATTAAAATTCCTGGCGCGTTATTCCCGCATCCTGGATTATCAGACAACGGTAGTTAATTTTTCCCTGCCCAGCACACACAAAAGAGCCCGCATCTCCGCGAACCCTTTCCCCATAACCCCGTTAACCAGAGCGCCTACAACTCCCCAAACACCAGCACCCCATCCCTGTCCACCAGACTTTCATAAACCCTCTCGACGGCAGCTTTCACCTTCTCCGTCATCGGATAATAAAACCCGACAATATCCGGCTGAATGCCTAAGAAGATCACCTCCCCCACATCCCCCTTTAGCTGATCCACCAGGTAGTTCAGCGGCATATTGTGCGTCGTCATCATAAACATCTCGGCGATGTCGTCCGGGTCGATGCGGCGGATCTCGCCGGGGTTTAACCCCATATCCGTCGCATCGACAATCAGCAGCCGCGCCGGGCGCAGCTCGCGGATTGCCACGATGTCGTTTTCCGGGGCGCTGCCGCCGTCGAACACCACCCAGTCACCGCGGGGTGCTTCGCGGCACATCTCGGCCAGCAGCGGACCGGCGCCGTCGTCGCCCATCATGCTGTTGCCGACGCAGAGTAAAACATCAGTCACGTTGCCTCCGAACCATCAGATAGATGGCGTTTTCCTGGTGAATGGCGTGGAGCATGCCAAGCAATGCTTCGCTCCACGCCTGCTGTTGCGCCGTCTGCCGTGCCATCGCGGCATCAAAGGCGCTGGCCAGCATCACAATATGATTAGCGTCGATGACGATCTCCCCGTAGCGCGGCACACCCTCCATTTTGCGCCGCGCCTCGCTGCCTGTTTCCAGGGTGGCGATCCACGCCAGGTAGTCCTCCCATGAACAGGTCAGCGCCGCCTCCAGGCAGTCGATCACCCCCAGATGGTGACCGATGGCCAGTGCGTAGTAGATCACCTGTTGGGCGTCGTCGGGGGTATTGTCATTTTCATCAATGAACTTGCGGCTGAGCTGGCTGAACACCACGGTTTCGCTCATCAGATACGCTCCTGCCCGACCACCTCAAGGAGGTTCGCCACAATCTCATTCAGGCGCGGGTCGTTCTCCTGAGCCAGCCAGGCCGCCACGCTTTTATCTCCATCCACCAGATGGCGCATAAAGTCGTCGGCGATCTGGCGGCCATAGCGGTAACCCGCCAGACGGCGCGCGGCACGGTCGATACGTACCCGCAGGGGCTGAACCATCTCCGGGTGCAGCAGTTCCGCGGGCTGGTTGTCCAGGTTGCCCGGTTCGCGGGCGTGGATTTTTTGCTCCAGCAGCCCCAGCGCCATGGCAAAGCCATACAGGGTGGCGGCAGGCGATGGCGGGCAGCCGGGGATGTACACATCCACTGGCACGATTTTGTCGGTACCGCCCCACACGCAGTAAAGGTCGTGGAAGATGCCGCCGGAGTTGCCGCAGGCCCCGTAGGAGATGCAGATTTTGGGATCCGGGGCCGACTCCCACGCGCGCAGTGCCGGGGAGCGCATCGCGCGGGTGACTGCGCCGGTAAACAGCAGAATGTCGGCGTGGCGCGGAGATGGCACCACTTTGATGCCGAAGCGTTCGGTATCGAAAATCGGCGACAGGGTGGCGAAGATCTCGATCTCGCAGCCGTTGCAGCCGCCGCAGTCCACGCGGTAAACGTAGGCCGAGCGCTTAATTTTTTTCAGCAGCGAGGCCTTCATGCTGGCGATGGACTCATCCACCGTCACCGGCACCGGGATCCCCTGTTCGTTACGTGGGCCTAAGAGTTCGCTCATCGTGTCGCTTCCTTCATCTCGCGGGTCAGATGGATTTTGTCCGAGGGGGTCAGCCCTTGCAGGCGTTTGCAGTCCGGGCAGGTCTCAAAACTTTCCCGGTGACGTTCCGCGCGTTTGTCGCCGTTGTGGCGCAGCAGTTCGATCACGTAGTCGATCTCTTTCTGCACCGCGTACGGGCGCTCGCACACCCGGCAGTGGCAGATGTCGAAGCGCGACTGCTGGAGGAAATCGGCCTTGCTCCACACCGCCAGCTCATACTCCTGCGAGAGTTTGATGGCGGTAGTCGGGCAGACTTCTTCGCAACGTCCGCAGAAGATGCAGCGCCCCAGATTGAACTGCCAGAACAGCTCACCGTTTTTTAAATCGGTCTCCACCGTCAGCGCATTGGACGGACAGGCGTTCACGCAGGCCGCGCAGCCGATACACTGCTTAGGGTCGTGCTCCGGCTTGCCGCGCATATTTTTGTCGACCGCAATCGGCTGGAGGGGATACGACTCCGTCACCGTGCCGGTTTTGATGACTTTTTTGATAAAGGTAAACATGGGTGCTCCGGGTTATTTCAGCGGCGAGTTTTTGCGTTCGATGCTGTAGCGTTCCAGTTCTTTATAAGGAACCACCTTGCTCTTCTTCTTGCGCACGTCCACCACCGTCATGCGGTCGGTGCAGGAGTAGCACGGGTCGAGGCTGCCGATAATCAGCGGCGCATCGGAGACCGTGTTGCCCCGCAACATGTAGCGTAGCGTCGGCCAGTTGGCGTAGGTGGCCGCCCGGCAGCGCCAGCGCCACAGCTTCTGGTTGTCGCCGGTCATGCTCCAGTGGATATCATCCCCGCGCGGCGCTTCGCTAAAGCCCAGCGCAAAACGGTTCGGGATATAGGTAAAGCCTTCCACCATCAGCTCGCCGCCCGGCAGGTTATCCAGACCAAAATCAATCATGTTCAGGGCGGTGAAGACTTCGTTGATGCGCACTTTCAGGCGGGAGATCACGTCGCAGCCCTGCTCGGTGTGGACCTCCATCGGCAGCAGGCCGTACCCGACAAAGGGGTGATCGGCGCGGGTATCGCGGGCGTGGCCGCTGGCGCGTACCATCGGGCCGACGTTGCTGAAGTCGCGGGCGATCTGCGGGTCGAGACGACCCACGCCAACGGTGCGCTGTTCGATGTTTGGCGTGCTCAGCAGGATATCCACCAGATCCTGCACCTCGCGGCGCATCTGCTGGGCCAGCAGGCGGGTGGCAATCATGTCGTCTTTCAGCAGGTCGCGACGGATGCCGCCGATCAGGTTCAGACCGTAGGTTTTACGCGCCCCGGTGAGGATCTCCGCCATCTTCATCGAGGTCTCACGCACGCGGAAGAACTGCATAAAACCGGAGTCGAAGCCGACAAAGTGGCAGGCCAGGCCGAGGTTCAGCAGGTGCGAGTGCAGGCGTTCCACCTCCAGCAGGATGGCGCGGATCATCTGGGCGCGTTCCGGCACCACGATCCCCATCGCATTCTCCACCGAGGTGGTGTATGCCGTGCTGTGGGCAAAGCCGCAGATACCGCACACGCGATCCGACAGGAAGGTGACTTCGTTGTAGCCCATGCGGGTTTCGGCCAGCTTCTCCATGCCGCGATGGACGTAGAACAGGCGGTAGTCGGCGTCGATGATGTTCTCGCCGTCAACGAACAGACGGAAGTGGCCTGGTTCATCCGAGGTGACGTGCAGCGGGCCAATCGGCACCACGTTGTTTTTCTTATCCCCGAGTTCGTTGATGAACTCGTAGGTCTCTTTGTCGGTGGTCGGGGCCGGACGCTGACGGTAATCCATGCTGTCTTTACGCAGCGGATAGAGTTCGTCCGGCCAGTCATCCGGCAGCACCAGACGGCGCTCGTCCGGCAGGCCGACCGGGATCAGGCCGTACATGTCGCGCACTTCGCGCTCGCCCCATACCGCAGCAGGTACGCGCGGGGTAACGGACGGGAACTCTGGCTTATCGGCGTCCACTTCCACACGCACGGTGAGCCAGCAGCGGGTGCCCTGCTCCATCGACAGCACGTAGTACACGGCATAGCTGCCGCAGAGCTGGCGTTCGTCATTGCCAAACAGTACCGACAGCCAGCCGCCCTGCTTGTAGTACAGGAACTCGACCACTTCCGGCAGGTAGTTCACTTTCACCGTCACGGTGATTTGGTCTTTGGTCTGCCAGGCTTCATCCAGCACCACGCCAGGGAAGGCCTGATGCAGGGCGGCAAGATAGTGTTGACCAACTTTTTCTTCAGACATGGGTATTCTCTACAGTCACGCCGCCAGCAAGGAGACGAAAGCTAAAAATGCCAGACCAAAACCGGTCCAGGTAATCCGGGAGGTGGCGTTAAAGCGCAGACGCGCCATGCTGTTCTCGAACAGCGCAATCACCAGTACGCCCGCCACCAGCTTGATCGCTGCGATGACCAGCGCCAGCAGCAGACCGCCTGCGGAGAAGTGCGTCATCTGCCCCCAGGGGATAAACACCCCGACGAACATCTGCAGCACCACCAGCTGTTTCAGGCTGATGCCCCACTTGAGCAGCGCAAAACCCGCGCCGCTGTATTCCGACAGCGGGCCTTCCTGTAGCTCCTGCTCGGCTTCGGCGAGGTCAAACGGCAGCTTGCCCATCTCGATAAAGGTGGCGAAAGCGCAGGCGCACATCGCCAGAATCAGCGTCAGGCTGTGCGCCACCGGCCAGTGATAAATCGTCGCGGTCACCGCGCTGATGTGGGTCGTGCCTGCCACCTGGGCGGCGACCCACAGACTCAGCAACAGGATCGGCTCCACCAGCACGCCGAGCATCGCTTCACGACTCGCGCCAATCCCGGTGAACGGGCTGCCGGTGTCCAGCCCGGCAATGGCGAAGAAGAAGCGTGCAATGGCAAAGAGGTAGATCAGGGTGATCAGATCCCCCAGCGCAGGCAGTGGAGAGTTAAGGGTGATTACCGGCAGCGCGGTGGCAATGGCGAGCATCACCGCCACCATCACAAAGGGCATCAGACGGAAGACCCAGCCGGAGGCCGCCGGGGCCACGCTCTGGCGGCCCAGCAGTTTGATCAGATCCCGGTACTCCTGGAAGATATCCGGCCCGCGACGGGTATGCAGACGGGCACGCGCCACGCGGGTAATGCCCGCCAGCAGCGGCGCCATGGCAAACAGCACCAGCGCCTGAAGCAATGCATAAATGAGGGTCATGTTCAGGCTCCTCGGGAGATAACGACAACCACCAGCACCGCCAGCTCAATCAGGGCGATACGGTGGAACAACACGGCGGTGCTGCTGCACTGCCAGCCGGGGATAAAGCGGACCGGGTTAAGCCACTTGCGCAGCTTCAGCACCGGGGCAAAGGACTCTTTCACCGGCATCGCAAAGCCGTGGGCGGTGATGACCATCGCAGCTTCGTGATCGTAACCGCAGACCCAGGCAAAGCCGCGGGAGCGGTTCGGCAGGCGATCGCCTTTGCAGAGCACCATCAGGATGAACGGCAGCAGCAGACCGGCGAGCAGCAGGAGGGTAATCATCGGCTGCGACACCGTGGAGATCTCGCCGCCGCTCACCGGGAACAGCTGGCTTACGATGGGCAGGAACCAGGGGGTCGCCACGCCGCCCGCCACACAGCACAACGCCGCCAGCACGGTGCTGGCGGTCATCAGCCAGGGCGCGCAGCAGGCGTTTTCCGCCTCCCTGGTGCGCGGTGCGCCCAGGAAGGTGACGCCATAGACTTTCGCCATACACATCACCGCCAGCGCGCCGGTGATCGCCAGGCCGGTCGCCAGCAGCGGCCCCAGCAGGCGGGCGATAAAGGCGTCGTGGGTACCGAGGTTAAAGAAGGACTGATAGATCACCCACTCCCCGGCAAAACCGTTCAGCGGCGGCAGGGCCGCCATCGCCATCAGCCCCACCAGCATCGCCAGCGAGATGAGCGGCATTTTTTTGCCGATGCCGCCCAGCTTCTCGATATCGCGATGGCCGGTGCGATACCACACCGCGCCCGCGCCGAGGAACAGCGTGGTTTTAAACAGCCCGTGGCTAACCAGATGGTAGAGACCGCCGGTGAAGCCCAGCGCAATCAGCAGATTGCTGTGCAGCGCAATACCGGTGACGCCCGCCCCGAGGCCGAGCAGGATAATGCCGATGTTTTCCAGGGTGTGGTACGCCAGCAGGCGCTGGATGTTGTGCTCCATCAGGGCATACAGCCCGCCGATAAAGGCGGTGAGCATCCCCATCACCAGCAGCAGCACACCCAGCCACAGCGGAGGCAGCGCGCCACTGAGGGAAACGGTGAGCATGCCGTAGAGACCGACCTTCATTACCACCGTTGAGAACAGCGCGGCAGCGGGGGCGCTGGCATTGGCATGCGCCTGCGGTGCCCAGCCGTGCAGCGGGATCACCCCGGCCAGCAGGCCAAATCCCGCCAGCCCTGGTAGCCAGATGCTGGCCCCCGGTGCCTGCGCGGTTGCCAGCGCACTCATCGCCCCAAAGTTCAGGGTGCCGTAGTAACTCCAAGCCTGCCAGCAGGCGATGGCGAGCAGGATCGTTCCCAGACGGCCCAGCACAAACCACAGCTTGCCGGACTGGGCGCAGCCGGTGAGAAACGCGCCACACAGGGCCATCACTTCCGCCATCACCACCAGCCAGCCGAGGTTATCGACCATAATGGCGGCCACGGCGGCGGCCATCAGCAGGTTGGCCAGCAGACCGTTGGCTTTCGCCTGCGGGTGGCGGTGCCAGGCAATGGTATACAGGCTGACCAGGCACGCTGGCAGGCCAATGGCGATAAGCCATATCGCGCGGATACCGGTCATCTGCATGCCGATGTGCAGCCAGGCCATCTCTGCGTACAGCGGCCCGGTTTGCGAAGCGATCAGCGCGATCGCCCCTGCCCCCACCGCCATGGCGCTGGCCATCGCCCCACCGACCCCGGCAATAGCGCCGCTAAGCGGCTTGTGGGCACAAACCACCCACGCCAGCACGGCGCTTATCACATAGATGCCCAGCGCCGGGTTAATTAACGAAAAGGCGTTCATCAAAGCTCTCCTTGTTGCGACTGGAACAGCGACAGATCGCCCAGATCCGTATGCAGGGTGAGTTCGCGCTTGTTCCGGCTGGCGCGCGCGATGTCCTCGTTATTAATCAGACGCAGGGATTTGGTCGGGCAGGTGCGCACGCACGCCGGGCCGTCGGGGTCGAAGTAGCACAGGTCGCACTTCACCCCGATGGCGCGCACGCCGGGCACCCAGTCTAGGAACGGGCTGACGCGGGCGGGTGCCGGAGCGGCCATCGGTGCCTTGCTGGTATTACAGTTGGCAGGAATGGCCCGCGGGCGGCTCCCGGCAAACTCGACGGCGCCAAACGGGCAGGCAATACCGCACAGCTTGCAGCTGACGCACAGGCTTTCATTGAGCTGGATGGCACCGTCAATCCGGGTGATGGCATTGACCGGGCACACCTGGGCGCAGGGGGCGTCTTCGCAGTGATGGCAAAGCTGCGGCGCAGAGTCGGTGTTGTTACGCATCACTTTCAGTCGCGGCTGGCTTTGCAGGCCATGCTGGCGATGGTTTTCTGAGCAGGCTGCTTCACAGGTATGGCACCCGATACACAGCGTGGGATCAGCAATTACAAAACGATTCACCTGGTTTCCTCTGGTGATAGTCATTTTTGACGAAAAATGGCGGAAGTGTCATTTTCGACACCTGACGACATCGCATTCAGACGGCGGCGTGGTGCTGCGCGAGTGTCGCCAGCGTCAGCGATTCGCCGCGTTCGGTTGCGGCGTACAGCGCGGCATAGACCCCGTTGATTTTCTCGAGGAAATGGTCGAGCACCGCCTCGCGCTGGTCGATGGCGATGGTGCCGTCCAGCATCCCGTCGTTGCTCAGTCGGGCACGGCCAATCAGCACGCTCTCCTCGTTGTCACGCGCTTCGATGGTGTAATTGAAGATATGCCCGTTAAACGCCTGCTCAGGCGTCACGCGGATAAGGAAGTGGTCGAACAGCCAGAAACCAAGCCCGCTGTCGTTATTGCAGCCCACACTCAGGTAGAGACTGGCTTTAGAAAGGGTAATGGCCTGAACCAGGGAGTTGCCGTAATGGTTCCAGTGGGCGCGGAGCGTCCGCTGTTGTCCGGCAATAAAATGGGCTTTTTCGCTCAATTCGGTAAGTGTCATGGTGATATACCTGATGCGTCCTGTATAAAGAGTTCGCTTCAATAAGCACATTTCATGCCATTTTTTAAATTGCTGATTTAAAACATATTTAAATTTTAAAGCCCGCCACATCACAGAAAATGACATGTCATTTCGTCATCTTTGTCAGGCCCGTGATTACTTTCCGCTTTTCCCTCTCTAAAAGATGGCATCAATATTGCTTTACCCGGCAAGACTCCACCGGGAATAGCACAATGCACGAAATTACCCTCTGCCAGCAGGCGCTGGAATTGATCGAACAACAGGCCCATCAGCATCACGCGAAACGGGTGACGGATGTCTGGCTGCGCGTCGGCGCTTTTTCCTGTGTGGAAAGCAGCGCGCTGCAATTTTGCTTTGAGCTGGTGTGCCGCGGCACCCTGGCCGAAGGCTGCGGGCTGCATCTGGAAGAACAGCAAGCGGAATGCTGGTGTCAGGACTGTCAGGAGTACGTCCAGTTGCTTACCCATCGCGTACGACGCTGCCCGCAATGCGGCGGCGCAAGTCTGAATATCGTCGCTGACGACGGACTGCATATCACGCGTCTGGAAATTGAACAGGAGTAAACCATGTGTACCACCTGCGGTTGCGATAGCGGCAACCTCTATATAGAAGGTGACGAGCGGAATGCGCATTCCGCTTTTCGCAGCGCCCCTTTCTCCCCGGCACCACGTCAGGCGTTTCACGTCACGCGGATTGGCGGCGGGGACTTTGCCCCCACAGAACAGCAGCCGGGCCAGCTGGATTACGGCCAGGGAGTCGCGGGCACCCATGCGCCGGGCCTGAGCCAGCGTAAAATGGTTGAGATTGAAATCGACGTGCTGAGCAAAAATAATCAGCTCGCCCAACGCAACCGCCAGCGGTTCAGCGCCCGGCAACAACTGGCGCTGAATCTGGTCTCCAGCCCCGGGTCCGGTAAAACCACCCTGCTCACCGAGACCTTAAAGCGCTTACAGCATCGCGTGTCCTGCGCAGTGATCGAAGGCGATCAGCAGACCGTGAATGACGCCGAGCGGATCCGCGCCACCGGCACCCCGGCGATCCAGGTCAACACCGGCAAAGGCTGTCACCTGGACGCACAGATGATCCATGATGCGATGCAGCGCCTGCCGCTGGACGACGGCGGCATTATGTTTATCGAGAACGTCGGCAATCTGGTCTGCCCGGCCAGCTTCGATCTTGGTGAACGCCACAAGGTGGCGGTGCTCTCCGTCACTGAGGGCGAGGATAAACCGCTGAAATACCCGCACATGTTTGCCGCAGCCTCCATCATGCTGCTCAATAAAGTTGACCTGCTGCCGTATCTTAACTTTGACGTGGATAAATGCCTCGCCGCCGCGCGGGAAGTGAACCCGGATATTGCGATCCTGCTGGTCTCTGCCACGCGGGGGGACGGCATGGACGCCTGGCTTAACTGGCTGGAGACGCAGCGATGTGCATAGGCGTTCCCGGTAAAATCAGCGCCATCGCAGACGGTATGCAGGCCAGAGTGGAGGTCTGCGGCGTGCTGCGCGATGTGGATCTCACCCTGGTCGGCGCGTGCGATGAAAACGGCAACAGCCGTCTCGGCCAGTGGGTGCTGGTGCATGTTGGCTTCGCCATGAGCGTGATTAATGAAGAGGAGGCGCTGGACACCCTCGCCGCGCTACAGAATATGTTTGACGTCGAGCCGGACGTCGGCCCGCTGCTGTTCGGCGAGGAGGCCCGCTGATGCGTTTTGTTGACGAATACCGCGACCCGCAAAAGGTGATGCGCCTGATTGAGACGCTTAACGCCCGCGCCAACGCTTTGCCTTATACCCCGCAGCGCCCGCTGCGGATTATGGAGGTGTGCGGCGGCCACACTCACGCCATCTTCAAGTTCGGCCTGGATCAGCTCCTGCCGGAGAATATCGAGTTTATTCACGGCCCCGGCTGCCCGGTGTGCGTCCTGCCGATGGGGCGGATCGACACCTGCATTGAGATCGCCAGCCACCCGGAGGTGATCTTCTGTACCTTCGGCGATGCAATGCGGGTGCCGGGTAAAGACGGCTCTCTGCTGGATGCCCGGATGCGCGGCGCGGATGTGCGGATTATCTACTCCCCTGCCGACGCGCTGAAGCTGGCCCAGCAACACCCGGAACGTAAAGTGGTGTTCTTCGGCCTTGGGTTCGAAACCACCATGCCCGCCACCGCCCTGACCCTGCGTCAGGCGAAAGCGGCCAACGTGCAGAACTTCTTCTTTTTCTGCCAGCACATCACCCTAATCCCGGTGCTGAAAAGCCTGCTGGAACAGCCGGAGAATGGTATCGACGCCTTTCTGGCCCCCGGCCACGTCAGCATGGTGATTGGTACCCACGCCTACGATTTTATCGCAGATGAATATCAGCGCCCGCTGGTGGTAGCCGGGTTTGAACCGGTGGATCTGTTGCAAGGGGTGTTAATGCTGGTTGAGCAGAAAATCGCGGGCGTGAGCGAGGTAGAAAATCAGTATCGCCGCATCGTGCCGGAAGAGGGCAACCCGCTGGCGCAGGCGGTTATCGACAAGGTGTTTACCATCGAAGGCGAAAGCGAATGGCGCGGGCTGGGGGTAATTGATCACTCCGGCGTGCATCTCACCGACGCGTATCGCCAGTTTGACGCCGAGCGCCACTTCAGCACCCGCGCACAAGACATCTGCGACGATCCTCAGGCACGCTGCGGCGCGGTGTTGACCGGGCGCTGCAAACCGGCCCAGTGTCCGTTATTTGGTAATAAATGCACGCCGCAAAGCGCCTTTGGCGCGCTGATGGTGTCATCAGAAGGGGCGTGTAGCGCCTGGTATCAGTACCGTTCTCAGGAGTGTGAAAGTTGAAACAGATAACCCTCGCCCACGGGAGCGGTGGACAGGCCATGCAGCAGCTGATCGGTGAGCTTTTTATGCGCGCCTTCGCCAACCCGCTTTTGAACGAGCAGGAAGATCAGGCCCGCATTCCCCTTCAGGAACTGACCGCCCAGGGCGATCGGCTGGCCTTTTCCACGGACAGCTACGTTATTGACCCGCTGTTTTTCCCCGGCGGCGATATTGGCAAGTTGGCTGTCTGCGGGACAGCTAACGATGTGGCCGTCAGCGGCGCAATTCCGCGCTGGCTCTCCTGCGGCTTTATTCTGGAGGAGGGGCTGGAGATGGCGACGCTGGAACGCATCGTCGCCAGCATGGCCGCGACAGCCGCGGCGGCGGGTATTACCATCGTGACCGGCGATACCAAAGTCGTCCCCCGTGGGGCGGCGGATAAAGTGTTTATTAACACCGCCGGTATCGGTTCGATTCCCGCAGGCGTAAACTGGGGCATGCGCCAGATTGCGGCGGGCGATGTGCTGCTGGTCAGCGGCACGCTGGGGGATCATGGTGCCACCATCCTGAATCTGCGTGAAGGTTTAGGTCTGGATGGCGATCTGCACAGTGACTGCGCCGTACTGACGCCGCTCATTCAGGCGCTTCGGGCAGAGCCGGGCATTAAAGCCCTGCGCGATGCGACCCGCGGCGGTGTGAATGCCGTCGCCCATGAGTTTGCCGCCAGCAGCGGCTGTGGCATTGAATTACAGGAGAGCGCCCTGCCCGTGAAGCCCGCCGTGCGCGGCGCGTGCGAGTTGCTGGGACTGGATCCGCTCAACTTTGCCAACGAAGGCAAGCTGGTGATTGCCGTCGGACGCCATGAAGCGGAGCGCGTGCTAGGCTTAGTACGTCAGCATCCTCTGGGCCAGGACGCGGCCATCATTGGCGAGGTGGTAGAGCGCAAAGGCGTCCGGCTTGCCGGGCTTTACGGCGTGAAGCGAACCCTGAATTTGCCGCATGCCGAACCGCTACCGCGCATTTGTTGACCCCGGCAGCACCTATTCGCTTCTCATTTTTCTGGATATAACGCATGTCGTATACACCCACGAACGATCCCCTCGATCAAGGATTGTTCGATATTACCCGAACCCTGCTGCAACAGCCGGATCTCTGCGCCCTCGCGCGGTCACTGGCCTGGCATGCCCGGCAGATGAACCTGGCCGATCGCGCGAACATTCTGCTCTGGCAGCCAGAGCAGCGTCGCGTGTATCTGTACAGCACCGACGAGCAGGATCGGGATATCCGCTATGAAGATGAGCCGCTGCTGGCGAACGGGCCTTTTCGCCGCATGCTGTCGCGCCCGGACGTGCTGCACTGCCAGGCAGAGACCTTTAAAGAGACCTGGCCGGCGCTGGCCCGCCTGGATCTGTACGCCCCCCTGGCCCACTATTGCCTGACGCCGCTGGCGGCCGACGGTCGGATCTTTGGTGGCTGCGAGTTCCTGCGTAACAACGATCGTCCCTGGAGCGACAGCGACTTTTCCCGGCTGCAAACGCTGACCCAGGCGGCGGGCCTGGCAGTCGAGCAGCTGATGGCCCGCCAGAATAGCAGCGACAGCTATGAGGTGCTGTGCCGGGAACGCAACGACTTTCGTCTGCTGGTTGCCATCACTAACGCGGTGCTGTCTAAACTCGACCTCGACGAGCTGGTGACGGAGGTTTCCCGGGAGATCCAGCGCAACTTCGGCATTGATTCCATCAGCATGGTGTTGCGCAGCGAGCGCAAGGGCAAGCTCCTCGTCTATTCCACCCATTACCTGGATAAAAACGCCCCGCTGTACGATCAGAGCGAGGTGGACGAGAAAGGCACGCTGTCTGAAAAAGTCATGCGTAACAAAAAGATGCTGATGCTTAATCTGCACAGCCGGGATCAGCACGCCCCTTACGAACGCATGCTGTTTGATATGTGGGGCGAACAGGATCAGACCCTGTGCCTGTTCCCGCTGATCTTCCGCGAGCGGATCCTCGGCACCCTGAAGCTGGCGCAGTGCAAGGCGCAGGTGTTTACGGCTTCGAATCTGGAACTGCTGAACCAGATTGCCGAACGCATCGCCATTGCCGTGGATAACGCCCTCTCCTACCGCGAAATCAGCCATCTTAAGGAGCGGCTGATCGACGAGAACCTCGCCCTCACCGAGCAGATCAATAACG
Organism: Leclercia sp. LSNIH3; assembly: GCF_002935105.1. Classification (NCBI taxonomy): domain Bacteria; kingdom Pseudomonadati; phylum Pseudomonadota; class Gammaproteobacteria; order Enterobacterales; family Enterobacteriaceae; genus Leclercia; species Leclercia sp. LSNIH3. The sequence continues at coordinate 3,451,296 of NZ_CP026387.1, read as the reverse complement.
TCGCCACCGATTTTGGCGAAATTATTGGCCGCAGCTCGCCGATGATGACGGTGATGAAGCAGGTGGAGATGGTCGCGCACAGCAACAGTACGGTGCTGATACTGGGCGAGACCGGCACCGGCAAGGAGCTGATTGCCCGCGCCATTCATAACCTGAGCGGGCGTAGCGATCGCCGGATGGTGAAGATGAACTGCGCGGCAATGCCCGCCGGGCTGCTGGAAAGCGATCTGTTCGGCCACGAGCGCGGTGCCTTTACCGGTGCCAGTGCCCAGCATATTGGCCGCTTTGAACTGGCGGACAAAAGCACGCTGTTTCTCGATGAAGTGGGGGATATGCCGTTAGAGCTTCAGCCCAAGCTGCTGCGTGTGCTCCAGGAGCAGGAGTTCGAGCGGCTCGGCAGCAACCGCACCATCCACACCGACGTGCGCCTTATTGCCGCAACTAACCGCGACTTAACGCAAATGGTCGCCGATCGTGAGTTTCGCAGCGACCTTTACTACCGGCTCAACGTGTTCCCGATCTTCCTGCCGCCGCTGCGGGAACGCCCGGAAGATATCCCGCTGCTGGTGAAGTCGTTCACCTCCAAAATTGCTCACCGCTTAGGGCGCAATATCGACAGCATCCCGGCGGATACGCTGCGTCAGCTCAGCAAGATGGAGTGGCCAGGCAACGTGCGCGAGCTGGAAAACGTGATTGAGCGCGCCGTGTTGCTCACCCGCGGTAATGTCCTGCAACTGTCACTACCGGATATCGATTACCCCCGGTTTGTCAGCGCTACGCCGCCGGAGACGGCAGTCAGTACGCTTCGTGAAGGCGAAGAGGAATATCAACACATTATGCGCGTACTGAAAGAGACCAACGGTGTGATCGCCGGGCCAAGAGGGGCGGCCCAACGCCTGGGCCTGAAGCGCACCACACTTCTGTCGCGCATGAAGCGTCTGGGCATTGATAAGAACGATCTTTTGTAAGGCGCAGGGGGGGGAATATCACCGGCATGAGAGCAATATTATTCTCATGATTTTGGGGTGATATTTTCCGGCCCTCACCGGCATCATTCTCCTGTCATATTCTTCTGCATTTTTGTTCTCTCTTCGCGAATTTCTCCTCAATAAGACATTTCTCAAGAAAAACTCATACCGCCCCCAGCCCTTATCTCATGGGAAATTGCGCCGGTTCGCGCGCGGCAAAAATCATGCCACAAGCCAATTCAGGGTTGTCTCAGATTCTGAGTATGATAGGGTATGGCCGGTTAATTATATTCACTGGTAAATATATCGACGTAAATAAATAACGGGACATTCTTTATTGCATGGCAATTAAATTAGAAGTTAAGAATCTTTATAAAGTATTTGGCGAGCACCCGCAGCGCGCATTCAAATATATTGAAAAAGGACTTTCAAAAGAACATATTCTGGAAAAAACCGGGCTGTCGCTTGGCGTTAAAGACGCCAGTCTGGCCATTGAAGAAGGCGAGATTTTTGTCATCATGGGGTTATCCGGTTCGGGTAAATCCACTATGGTTCGCCTTCTCAATCGCCTGATTGAACCCACCCGCGGACAGGTGCTGATAGATGGCGTGGATATCGCCAAAATATCGGACGCCGAGCTTCGCGAGGTGCGCAGAAAAAAGATCGCGATGGTGTTCCAGTCGTTCGCTTTGATGCCGCATATGACGGTGTTAAATAACACCGCCTTCGGTATGGAATTAGCCGGTGTACCGGCCAGTGAGCGTCAGGAAAAAGCGCTGGATGCCCTGCGTCAGGTCGGGCTGGAAAATTATGCCCACGCCTACCCGGATGAACTTTCTGGTGGGATGCGTCAGCGCGTGGGATTAGCCCGCGCATTAGCGATCAATCCCGATATATTATTAATGGACGAAGCTTTTTCGGCGCTCGACCCGTTAATTCGTACCGAGATGCAGGACGAGCTGGTAAAACTGCAATCGCGGCATCAGCGCACTATTGTCTTTATTTCCCATGATCTTGATGAAGCCATGCGAATTGGCGACCGCATTGCCATTATGCAAAACGGCGAAGTGGTGCAGGTGGGAACCCCGGATGAAATTCTGAATAATCCGGCGAACGATTACGTGCGCACCTTCTTCCGTGGCGTGGATATTAGTCAGGTATTTAGCGCCAAAGATATTGCCCGCCGCACGCCGAACGGCATTATCCGCAGAACCCCAGGCTTCGGCCCACGCTCGGCGCTGAAGCTGTTGCAGGATGAAGACCGCGAATACGGCTATCTGGTTGAACGCGGTAATAAATTTGTTGGTGTTGTCTCCATCGATTCCCTGAAAACCGCCCTTGGCGAAAACCAGGGTATCGATGCGGCGTTGATTGACGCTCCACTTGCCGTGGACGCCGAAACGCCGCTCAGCGAGTTGCTCTCTCATGTCGGCCAGGCGCCTTGCGCGGTGCCGGTAGTCGGAGAAGAACAACAGTACGTCGGCATCATCTCAAAACGGATGCTGCTGCAGGCTTTAGATCGCGAGGGGGCAAACAATGGCTGATCAATCTAACCCGTGGGGCACCACAGACGCCGCTGACAACGCGGCACAATCCGCTGATGCGTGGGGTTCCACCCCGGCTACGCCAGCACCTGGCGCTGACAGCGCGGCACAATCCGCTGACGCATGGGGTTCTTCCCCGGCTGCGCCAGCACCCACCGATGGCGGCACGGCTGACTGGCTGACCAGCGCCCCGGCACCGGAACCTGAGCATTTCAACATTATGGATCCGTTCCATAAGACGCTGATCCCGCTCGACCGCTGGGTTACCGAAGGGATCGACTGGGTGGTGACCCACTTCCGTCCGGTTTTCCAGGGCATTCGTGTGCCGGTGGATTACATCCTTAACGGCTTCCAGCAGCTGATGCTGGGCATGCCAGCGCCCGTGGCTATCGTGCTGTTCTCGCTGATTGCCTGGCAGTTTGGCAGCGCGGGGATGGGCGTGGCGACGCTGATCTCGCTGATCCTGATCGGCGCGATCGGTGCCTGGTCGCAGGCGATGATCACCCTGGCGCTGGTGCTGACCGCCCTGCTCTTCTGCGTGGTGATCGGCCTGCCGATGGGGATCTGGCTGGCGCGCAGCCCGCGGGCGGCCAAAATTATCCGGCCGCTGCTGGATGCGATGCAGACTACCCCGGCGTTTGTCTATCTGGTGCCGATTGTGATGCTGTTTGGCATCGGCAACGTGCCGGGCGTGGTGGTGACCATTATCTTCGCCCTGCCGCCTATTGTGCGTCTGACCATTCTGGGGATTAACCAGGTACCCGCCGATCTGATTGAAGCCTCGCGCTCGTTTGGTGCCAGCCCGCGTCAGATGCTGTTTAAGGTTCAGCTCCCGCTGGCGATGCCGACCATTATGGCCGGTGTGAACCAGACCCTGATGCTGGCCCTGTCGATGGTGGTGATCGCCTCGATGATCGCTGTGGGCGGTCTTGGCCAGATGGTTCTGCGCGGCATTGGCCGTCTCGATATGGGGCTGGCCACCGTGGGCGGCGTGGGGATCGTGATCCTCGCCATCATTCTTGACCGCCTGACCCAGGCTGTCGGTCGTGATTCACGCAGTCGCGGCAACCGTCGCTGGTATACCACCGGCCCTGTCGGGTTAATCACCCGTTTTTTCCCTAAATAATTCGGGTTGCAGGAAGGCGGCCAGAGAGCGAATCCCCGGGCACACAGATCACGCTGTGGCTGGGGTAAGCGATCAAAGCCAACGCACCTGCAACGTAAATGATGACGGGTACATTTCTAAAATAAGGAACAACGATGCGACATAGCGTAATTTTTGCCACAGCGTTTGCCACCTTTGTCTCTACCGGCACATTCGCCGCTGAACTGCCTGGCAAAGGCATTACCGTGCAACCGGTACAGAGCACCATCTCCGAAGAGTCGTTCCAGACCGGGCTGGTTAGCCGGGCGCTGGAGAAGCTGGGTTATACCGTCAATAAGCCCAGCGAAGTGGATTACAACGTGGGCTATACCTCGATTGCCTCCGGCGACGCCACCTTTACTGCCGTGAACTGGCAGCCGCTGCATGACGATATGTACGCCGCGGCGGGCGGTGATAAGAAATTCTACCGTGAAGGGACATTCGTTTCCGGTGCGGCACAGGGTTATCTGATCGACAAGAAAACTGCGGATCAGTACCACATCACCAATATCGAACAGCTGAAAGATCCCAAGATTGCCAAACTGTTTGATACCAATGGTGACGGCAAAGCCGACATGATGGGCTGTTCCCCGGGCTGGGGCTGTGAGGCGGTGATTAACCACCAGAACAAAGCCTTCGATCTGGCCAAAACCGTGGATGTTAGCCACGGCAACTACTCGGCGATGATGGCCGATACCATTGCCCGCTTTAAGGAAGGCAAGCCGGTCATCTATTACACCTGGACGCCGTACTGGGTCAGCGACGTGCTGAAGCCAGGTAAAGATGTGGTGTGGCTGCAGGTGCCGTTCTCCTCTCTGCCGGGCGAGCAGAAGGATATCGACACCAAACTGCCGAACGGCATGAACTATGGCTTCCCGGTTAACACCATGCACATCGTTGCGAACAAAGCCTGGGCTGAGAAAAACCCAGCCGCAGCGAAGCTGTTCTCGGTAATGAAGCTGCCGCTGGCGGATATCAACGCCCAGAACGCGATGATGCATGCGGGCAAATCGTCTGAGGCCGATGTTCAGGGTCACGTTGATGGCTGGATCAAAGCCCACCAGCAGCAGTTTGATGCGTGGGTAAATGAGGCGCTTGCAGCGCAGAAGTAAGTGCGCGCGGTTTCCCCTCACCCTAACCCTCTCCCCTGAGGGGAGAGGGAACCTGATTACCCTCCCCCCTTTGGGGAGAGGGTATCTGAGCATCTTCTAACCTCTGAAGGGAGAGGGAATCTGAACACCTTTTATCCTCTGAAGAGAGAGAACCTGAATACCTTCTCTCCTTTGAATGGAGAGGGAGCCTGAACACCTTCTCTCCTCTGAAAGAAAGACCGGAATGAGGGGGAAGCCCAAACCGCACAATCCATCACTCACCAGTTCTCCTCCTTTCTTATTCATCCGTTATTATGTTTTCTGAAAAAATAATCACTCAACTAATGATTTCAAAAACCTAATGACAAAATCGACTCAGGGGCTTAGCCCCGCACTTATTCTTCTGATGTCCGTGGCAACCGGTCTGGCGGTCGCCAGTAACTATTACGCCCAGCCGCTACTGGAAACCATCGCGCGTAACTTTTCACTGTCAGCCAGCTCGGCCGGTTTTATCGTTACCGCCGCGCAGCTGGGGTATGCCGTTGGTCTGCTGTTCCTCGTCCCGCTGGGGGATATGTTTGAACGCCGGGCCATGATTGTTTCCATGACCCTGCTGGCCGCTGGCGGGATGTTGATCACCGCCTCCAGCCAGTCGCTGGCGATGATGATCTTCGGCACCGCCCTGACCGGCCTGTTCTCGGTAGTGGCGCAGATCCTGGTGCCGCTCGCGGCCACTCTCGCCTCGCCGGAAAAACGCGGCAAAGTGGTCGGCACCATTATGAGCGGCCTGTTGCTGGGGATTTTGCTGGCACGTACCGTTGCAGGTCTGCTGGCGGGCATCGGCGGCTGGCGCACCGTGTACTGGGTGGCGTCGGTGCTGATGGTGGTGATGGCCCTCGCCCTGTGGCGCGGCCTGCCGAAGGTGAAATCCGAAACCCACCTCAACTACCCTCAGCTGCTGGGGTCCGTTTTTAGCCTGTTCACGCACGATAAACTGCTGCGTACCCGGGCGCTGCTGGGTTGTTTTACCTTCGCCAACTTCAGCATCCTCTGGACCTCAATGGCCTTTCTGCTGGCCGCTCCGCCGTTTAACTATTCCGAAGGGATGATTGGCCTGTTCGGCCTGGCGGGCGCAGCCGGGGCGCTGGGCGCACGTCCGGCGGGGGGGCTGGCGGATAAGGGCAAGTCGCACATTACCACGACCGCCAGTCTGGTCCTGCTGCTGCTCTCCTGGGCGGCGATCTGGTACGGGCATGTCTCGGTGCTGGCGCTGATTGTCGGCATTCTGGTGCTGGACCTCACCGTACAGGGGGTGCATATCACCAACCAGACCGTGATTTACCGCGTCAAGCCGGAGGCCCGTAACCGCCTGACGGCGGGCTACATGACCAGCTACTTCATCGGCGGTGCCGCCGGGTCGCTCATCTCGGCCTCAGCGTGGCAGCATGCTGGCTGGGCGGGCGTATGTGCAGTTGGGGCAGTTATGGCTATCCTTAATCTGCTGGTCTGGTGGCGCGGCTACCATCGTCAGGACGCTATTCAATAAGGTTTACATAAGTTTGGGGTTTCTTAGGGTGTTAAGGAACCCCTCAGTCTGTTATGGTGACTGGAATCATTTATTCTGGAAATTTTTATGTGGGTAATATATTAGAATACCGCATGAATAACTTACGCCCGAAGACCCATCCCCGTTTTGCCAGTGCTCCCTCCTCTTTTCTGTGCTTACCGGGTCACGGATCTACCCGGCTCTTGATGACGGTGAAATTTGTCTGATGGATTTTAGTCGCACAAATAATTCATTTACATTATTTGTCACTGTCGTTACTATATCGGCTGTAATTAATGAGGTTATGCCCAAATGGATAGTTCGTTTACGCCCATTGAACAAATGCTTAAGTTTCGCGCCAGTCGCTACGCAGATTTCCCTTATCAGGAGATCCTGTTAACCCGTCTCTGCATGCACATGCAGGGCAAGCTGCTGGAAAATCGCAATAAGATGCTGAAAGCTCAAGGGATTAACGAGACGTTGTTTATGGCGTTGATTACGCTGGAGTCTCAGGAGAATCACAGCATCCAGCCTTCCGAGCTGAGTTGCGCCCTGGGTTCGTCTCGTACCAATGCAACCCGTATTGCCGATGAGCTGGAAAAACGCGGCTGGATTGAACGCCGTGAAAGCGATAACGACCGCCGTTGTCTGCATCTGCAACTGACCGAGAAAGGTCATGAATTCCTGCGTGAGGTGCTTCCACCTCAGCACAACTGCCTGCATCAACTCTGGTCGTCTTTAAGTGGTACCGAGAAAGAGCAGCTCGAGCATATCACCCGCAAGCTTCTCACCCGTCTTGACCAGATGGATGAAGATGGCGCCGTTCTTGAGGCGCTGCGCTAACGCGACGACACGCTCCAAAAATCCAGATTCATAAGAAAACCGACAGGCCAGCACATCACAGTGCTGGCCTTTCTGATAACAGGTCGGCTCAGCCGATGTGAAATAATAAGATCGTGGAGAAAATCATGAGCGCAAATGCGGAGAACACAACCCCGCAGCAACCGGTCAACAAGAAGAAAGGCAAACGCAAGCGCGCCCTTCTGCTGCTGACCTTGCTCTTTATTATCATTGCCGTGGCATATGGGATCTATTGGTTTTTAGTACTGCGTCATACTGAAGAGACGGATGATGCGTACGTGGCAGGGAACCAGGTTCAGATTATGGCGCAGGTGTCGGGCAGCGTGACGAAAGTCTGGGCTGACAATACCGACTTTGTGCAAAAAGGCGACGTGCTGGTCACGCTGGATCCGACCGACGCCCAGCAGGCGTTTGAAAAAGCACAGACCGAGCTGGCCTCGAGCGTGCGTCAGACCCGTCAGCTGATGATCAACAGCAAACAGCTGCAGGCCAGCATCAATGTGCAGAAGACCGCCCTCGCCCAGGCGCAGACCGATTTCAATCGTCGTGTTCCACTCGGTAACGCTAACCTGATTGGCCGTGAAGAGTTGCAACACGCCCGTGACGCGGTTGCCAGCGCGCAGGCCCAACTGGATGTCTCTGTTCAGCAATATAACGCTAACCAGGCGATGGTGCTGGATACGACCCTCGATCAACAACCTGCGGTGAAACAGGCGGCGACGGAAGTGCGCAATGCCTGGCTGGCGCTGCAGCGAACCAAAATTGTCAGCCCGATGACCGGCTACGTTTCCCGTCGCTCGGTGCAGCCTGGCGCGCAGATTAGCTCCTCAACCCCGCTGATGGCGGTCGTGCCCGCGACCAACCTGTGGGTGGATGCTAACTTCAAAGAGACGCAGCTGGCGCATATGCGTATCGGCCAGAGCGCAACGATCGTCAGCGATATCTACGGCGACGAGGTGAAATACACCGGTAAAGTTGTCGGGCTGGATATGGGTACCGGCAGCGCCTTCTCCCTGCTGCCTGCGCAGAACGCCACCGGAAACTGGATCAAAGTGGTACAGCGTCTGCCGGTGCGTATCGAGCTGGATGAGAAACAGCTGGCGGATCATCCGCTGCGTATTGGCCTCTCCACGCTGGTCACGGTCGATACCGCGAACCGCGACGGTCAGATGCTGGCGAACCAGGCCCGTTCTAACCCGGCTTACGAAAGTAATGCCCGCGAGATCAGCCTTGAGCCTGTGAATAAGCTGATCGATGAGATCGTGAAGGCGAACGCCGGTTAATCCAAAGGTGAGCGTTATGCAACAGCAAAAACCGCACAAACCGTTGGAAGGCGCGCAACTGGTCATCATGACCATTGCGCTGTCGCTGGCGACCTTCATGCAGGTGCTGGACTCCACCATCGCCAACGTGGCGATCCCGACCATCGCCGGGAACCTTGGCTCCTCCCTGAGCCAGGGGACATGGGTAATCACCTCGTTCGGGGTGGCGAATGCGATCTCCATTCCGATCACCGGCTGGCTGGCAAAGCGCGTCGGGGAAGTGAAGCTGTTCCTCTGGTCCACCACCGCCTTTGTCATCGCCTCCTGGGCGTGCGGGGTGTCCAGCAGCCTGACCATGCTGATCTTCTTCCGCGTGATTCAGGGGATTGTTGCCGGGCCGCTGATCCCGCTGTCGCAAAGTCTGCTCCTCAACAACTATCCGCCAGCCAAACGGTCTATCGCGCTGGCGCTGTGGTCGATGACGGTGATTGTCGCCCCGATCTGCGGCCCGATTCTGGGCGGCTATATCAGCGATAACTATCACTGGGGCTGGATCTTCTTTATCAACGTGCCGATTGGCGCAGTGGTGGTATTGCTGACCCTGCAATCGCTGCGTGGCCGCGAAACCCGCACCGAGCAACGGCGTATTGATGGCGTGGGGCTGGCACTGCTGGTGCTGGGCATCGGCAGTCTACAGATCATGCTCGACCGCGGGAAAGAGCTGGACTGGTTCGCCTCGCAGGAGATCATCGTCTTGACGGTCGTGGCGGTGGTGGCGCTAAGCTTCCTGATTGTCTGGGAGCTGACGGATGATAACCCGATAGTCGATCTGTCGTTGTTTAAGTCGCGTAACTTCACCATAGGCTGCTTGTGTATCAGCCTTGCCTACATGCTCTACTTCGGCGCGATTGTTCTGCTGCCGCAGCTGTTGCAGGAGGTATATGGCTACACTGCCACCTGGGCGGGGCTGGCGTCAGCACCGGTCGGGGTGATCCCGGTCCTGCTGTCACCGATTATCGGCCGTTTCGCCCATAAGCTCGATATGCGTCGGCTGGTGACCTTCAGCTTCATTATGTATGCGGTGTGCTTCTACTGGCGTGCCTATACCTTTGAGCCGGGCATGGACTTTGGTGCCTCCGCGTGGCCGCAGTTCATTCAGGGCTTTGCGGTGGCGTGCTTCTTTATGCCTCTGACCACCATCACCCTCTCCGGCCTGCCGCCGGAACGGATGGCGGCGGCTTCCAGTCTGTCGAACTTTATGCGTACGCTGGCGGGTTCTATCGGTACGTCGATGACCACCACCATGTGGACTAACCGCGAGTCGTTGCACCATGCGCAGCTGACAGAATCGGTGAACGTGTTCAATCCGCAGGCGCAGGAGGTCTACAGCCAGTTGCAGGGGATGGGTATGTCCGAGCAGCAGGCTTCAGGCTGGATAGCGCAGCAGATCACCGCTCAGGGGCTGATAATCTCCGCCAATGAGATCTTCTGGCTATCGGCTGGGGTGTTCATTGTGCTACTGGGGCTGATCTGGTTCGCCAAACCGCCGTTTGGGGCGGGTGGCGGAGGCGGAGGCGCGCACTGAGTCGCCTGCCTGAAAACAAAAACGGATCTGCATGCAGATCCGTTTTTTTATGCTCGCGATTCCCGCAACTGCCTTGTGGCTAGATGTGCAGTTCCTGCAGTTTATCTTTTGGCAGCGCCAGCTCTTCGTTGCTGTTAACGCGAACGTCACGCTCAAGAATATGACGTGCAATCTCCTGGGCTTCTTCCAGGGAGTGCATCTGGTATGTGCCACACTGGTAAACGTTCAGTTCCGGGATCTGGTTCTGCTCTTTGACCTTCAGCACGTCGGCCATCGCTGCTTTCCAGGCATCGGCAACACGCGTCTCTTCCGGCACACCAATCAGGCTCATATAAAAGCCGGTGCGGCAGCCCATCGGCGAGATATCGATGATCTCAACGCCATTCCCGTTCAGGTGATCGCGCATGAAACCTGCAAACAGGTGCTCCAGGGTATGGATGCCTTTCTCTGGCATGACTTCCTGGTTCGGTACGCAGAAACGCAGGTCGAATACAGTGATCGTGTCGCCGTGCGGGGTATGCATGGTCTTCGCAACGCGTACAGCAGGTGCTTCCATACGGGTATGGTCGACAGTAAAGCTATCTAATAACGGCATACGTCACCTCCGATAGTGATTTTTTTATAAAAAAATGAACTCTTCTGTTCAACGCGAGTCTGACTATATGAAAGACGCGCATTTGTTATCATCATCCCTGTTCTTCAGAGATGTTATTTTGGCCACAGCGATGTGGCCTTTTTCTTTTCTGTCAGGCCTGTTTCGCCAGAAACGCTTCAAACGACTCAGTATCCGCCGCTTCAATCTCACTCTGACGCACCACGGACGCATCGCGCTCCGCAGCAAACTCGGCTTCGCTTAATACTTCCAGCGGCTCCTGTCGCAGCATATCCCGATACTCCGCCGAAAGCGCACGACCGGTGCCGCCAATCCCCTGATCGATCATCGAACGCAGAATACGCGCCGAGAACGTCAGCTCAGGGTTATCAAAGCTTTCGACCAGTTGGTCACACACCTGCTGATACGCTTCGCCACCGTACACGCTGTCCAGCGTTTGGGCGACACGTTTAAGGTCGCGGAACAGATCTTTACCCACCTGCTGTAACGGGAACTGCGCCGTTTGACACCCGATGCCCAGCGTCAGGCCAGGCTTGCGCCCTTCGAGGATGACCCGGTTCCAGTTGGTGCGGGTGCAGAGCAGTTCGTCAGCGCTCATCTCCGGCGCATCGGCCAGTACGCACCAGACCATAAACAGATCGAGGAAGCGTACCTGCTGCTCATCCACACCAATCGGTGAGAACGGGTTGATATCCAGAGAACGCACTTCGATGTACTCAATACCGCCGCGTTGCAGAGCGTCTGACGGTGTCTCGCCGCTGCGGGTGACACGTTTTGGCCGGATCGGCGCGTACAGTTCGTTTTCGATCTGCAATACGTTGGTGTTGATTTGCAGGCGTTTACCGTCTTTCACAAGTCCGATGTCGCTGTACGCTTCCGATGGCGTTTTGATCGCCCGCTTCAATCCTGCCACATACTCGTGCAAGTCGTTAAACGTAATTCCGAGATTTCTTTGCGACTTATTGGTATATCCCAGGTCGCTGAGACGCAGAGAGGTGGCGTACGGCAGGTAATACATACCGCAGTCAGTCTTCTCAAACGGCAGCGTGGTGGGTTTGCCCTGCAGGAAAGAGGAGCAAATCGCCGGCGATGCGCCGAACAGATATGGGATGACCCAGCCAAAGCGATAGTAGTTACGGATCAGGCGGAAATAGCCTGCAGAGATGGCCTCTTTGTCCGTCTCGCCGCACTTCGCCTGCCAGAATGCCATCGGCAGCGAGAAGTTATAATGCACCCCAGAGATGGTCTGCATCAGTGCGCCATAGCGGTTCTTCAGCCCTTCACGATAGAGGGTTTTCAGACGACCAACGTTAGAGGTGCCATACTGCGCCAGTTCGATGTCCTGGCCCTGTTCGATATAGCAAGGCATGCTGAGCGGCCACATACGTTCATCGCCCAGATTGCGGGCGCTGTGGCGGTGAATATCTCGCATAACCTTCAGCATGTGGTCAATATCGCCATCAACTGGCGTAATGAACTCAAGCAGCGCTTCAGCGAAATCAGTAGTGATCCACTTATGGGTCAGCGCGGAACCCAACGCCTGTGGATGGCCCGTCGTTGCAAGACTGCCATCCGCGTTTACGCGCAGCGTTTCGCGCTCAAGACCACGCTGAATACCCTTCAGAGCCTGAGGGTGGTTTTCCAGCCAGGCCAGTGCCTGTGATACGTCCGGGATCAATTCGACCTCCCGCCTGTCAAAATCATTTTATTTAGCATAATTGTAATGGTTCATGGTCACAAACAGTCCAATTAGTGCCACCACGTCATGCCCTGCATCGTCACCACTGCCACGAGAACGTAGCGCAGCGCCTTGCCCAGGCATAAAAAAAAGAGCACAGGCCCCCAGGAGATGCGCATCCATCCCGCCAGCAGGCACAGTAAATCACCGATTACCGGCATCCAGCTTAATAACAGCGTGGCAGCGCCATAGCGTTTTAGCCAGCCGACTGCCTTTTCCTGCCAGCGCGACGTTTTGCGTAGCGGAAAGAATCGCCCAAGAATAACGTTAGTCAGCCCTCCAAAGCTATTACCCATTGTTGCTATTAACACAAGCAACCAGGGCTGACTTACGCCGGACAATAGCATCGCCACCAGTACCACTTCCGAATTTCCCGGCAGGAGCGTGGCGCTTAAAAAACTGCTGGCGAATAATGAGGACAGTGACAGCAAGTCACTCACAGTAAGCGAACGTCCACTGCGTCCATGCCGGCAGCGTGCGCCGCCTGAATACCGAAGTCGGCATCTTCAAACACGACGCACCTGGCAGCGGGGACACCCATCAGCTCTGCACACAGCAGGAAGGTGTCCGGGGCGGGCTTGTGATTTTTAACATGATCGGCCGCGACAACCGCAGAAAAGTAGCGGCGCAGGCCAAGGTGGTTGAGTAATGCCTCTGCGATCGCGCTCTCACTGCCCGTCCCGACCGACATTGGCCGACGTCCGTGCCACTCTTTTACCACCTCGATTAATGGCAAAGGGCGCACGGTATCTAACAGCATCGCTTTTACCGCATCGGTTTTTTCACGCGCGAGCAGATGGGGGTCGAAATCGGCCTGATTCAGTTCAATCACGGCCTGCGCAATACGCCAGGTAGGCGATCCGTTGAGGGCAATCATGGCCTGTAAGTCGAAACGCATTCCGTAACGGCCGAGGACATCAGCCCAGGCTTTACGATGCGTTGGCTCGGTGTCCAGGATGGTGCCATCCATATCGAAGATCAAACCGTCATACTGTGCGTACATCGTGCTCTCGCAAAAGGATTACAAAGCATTACTTTATCGTAAATGATGGTTTTTGTCGCTGACAGAGAAGGTGATTGCTTACGGAACGTCGAAGGAATAAACAATGAGGAAGAAGATGGTGCATCCGGGAGGATTACTCGGCTGCGCCTTGCCCTGCGGGTCGTTGCTAAAGCAACGCTATTCTCCCTGGTGCTCGCGATTATCTCGCAGAACATGAAACAACAGTTTATCTGCTATCTCGGAGAAGATGGTGCATCCGGGAGGATTCGAACCTCCGACCGCTCGGTTCGTAGCCGAGTACTCTATCCAGCTGAGCTACGGATGCATCGGGATTTACTGCTGTACTACTCGATACTCAGTATTGCTTCATAAGCAACACAAAGTAAAAGATGGTGCATCCGGGAGGATTACTCGGCTGCGCCTCGCCCTACGGGTCGTTGCTAAAGCAACGCTATCCTCCCTGGTGCTCGCGATTATCTCGCAGAGCATGAAACAACAGTCTGGCTGCTATCTCGGAGAATATGGTGCATCCGGGAGGATTCGAACCTCCGACCGCTCGGTTCGTAGCCGAGTACTCTATCCAGCTGAGCTACGGATGCATCGGGATTTACTGCTGTACTACTCGATACTCAGTATTGCTTCATAAGCAACACAAAGTAAAAGATGGTGCATCCGGGAGGATTCGAACCTCCGACCGCTCGGTTCGTAGCCGAGTACTCTATCCAGCTGAGCTACGGATGCATCAGGATTTACTACTGTACTACTCGATACTCATATCACTTCGAAAGCAATATGAAGTAATAGATGGTGCATCCGGGAGTATTACTCGGCTGCGCCTCGCCCTACGGGTCGTTGCTAAAGCAACGCTATCCTCCCTGGTGCTCGCGATTATCTCGCATAGCATGAAACAACAGTTTAGCTGCTATCTCGGAGAAGATGGTGCATCCGGGAGGATTCGAACCTCCGACCGCTCGGTTCGTAGCCGAGTACTCTATCCAGCTGAGCTACGGATGCAAAATGGCGGTGAGGCGGGGATTCGAACCCCGGATGCAGCTTTTGACCGCATACTCCCTTAGCAGGGGAGCGCCTTCAGCCTCTCGGCCACCTCACCACACAACGCCTCTTTCGAGTGCTTCGAGTAACTCGTTAAGAGCTTCTCGTCGCTGCGTGGCGCATATATTACTTTCTGGGACTTATAAGTCAAACAATTTTCCACAAGCTTTTATCGTTTGCACAAATCGCAGGCAATTCGCATGTAAAAGCCGCAAGAAGGGTGTTTTATAAGCACATTTTACTGGCCAGCTGGCAGTTATGTGGGAGTAGAAAGCGTTGTTGTGGAGGTGAAAGCTGATTGCAGAAGGTTAAAAAGAGAGCAATTGAAATCGAACGGTAACTTTTGACAAGGAATATATCGGGAGGGTTGCGTCTCGCCAGACAGCGAGACGCGATAATATCAGTAACTGGACTGCTGGGATTTTTCAGCCTGGATACGCTGGTAGATCTCTTCACGATGAACAGAGACTTCTTTAGGGGCGTTCACACCAATACGTACCTGGTTGCCCTTTACCCCTAAAACTGTCACGGTGACCTCATCCCCAATCATGAGGGTCTCACCAACTCGACGAGTCAGAATCAGCATTCTTTGCTCCTTGAAAGATTAAAAGAGTCGGGTCTCTTGTATCCCGGCATTATCCATCATATAACGCCAAAAAGTAAGCGATGACAAACACGTAATGTGTAGGTAGTCACGGCATCACAATCTGTTAAACGTAAGTTTAGCCGATATACACAAACTCAACCTGACTTTATCATTATCGATAGCGTAGAGCGCAGTACGCCATAACGTTGTCGTTATGGCGTCTGTGCACGCTTTGTAATTATTACAGTTTAGAACTTACCCAGCTTTCAACACTGGCCAGTGCCGCTGGAAGGGCTGCTGCGTCTGTACCACCGGCTTGCGCCATGTCTGGACGACCGCCGCCTTTACCGCCCACTTGCTGAGCGACCATACCAATCAGCTCCCCTGCTTTCACACGGTCGATCACGTCCTTAGATACGCCCGCAATCAGAGAAACCTTACCTTCTGCTACCGTTGCCAGAACGATAATGGTTGAACCGAGCTGGTTCTTCAGATCGTCGACCATGGTACGAAGCATTTTCGGCTCCACGCCTGCCAGTTCGCTGACCAGCAGTTTGACGCCGTTAATCTCAACCGCTTTGCTGGAGAGATTTGCGCTCTCAGCAACGGCGGCCTGTTCTTTCAGCTGCTGCAACTCTTTTTCCAGCTGACGGGTACGTTCCATCACGCTGCGCACTTTTTCGCCCAGGTTCTGGCTATCGCCCTTCAGCAACTGCGCGATGTCGTGCAGTTGATCGCTCTGCGCATGCAGTAATGCAATCGCGCCTTCGCCAGTGACCGCTTCAATACGACGAACACCTGCCGCCGTACCCGATTCAGACACAATACGGAACAGACCGATGTCGCCCGTACGGCTGGCGTGCGTACCGCCGCACAGCTCGGTGGAGAAATCGCCCATGCTCAGCACGCGAACGCGTTCGTCATACTTCTCACCGAACAGGGCCATTGCGCCTTTGTTCTTCGCCGCGTCGAGATCCATGATATTGGTTTCGATCGGCAGGTTGCGACGGATCTGGGCATTCACCAGATCTTCTACCGCACGGATTTCCGACGGTTTCATCGCTTCGAAATGGGAGAAGTCGAAACGCAGCACTTTGTCGTTGACCAGCGAGCCTTTCTGCGCAACGTGCGTGCCCAGAACCTGGCGCAGCGCGGCGTGCATCAGGTGCGTCGCGGAGTGGTTCAGACGGATACGTGCGCGGCGCGCTTCATCAACGATAGCCTGAACGCCCTCGCCCACTTTCAGCGTGCCGGAGGCCAGCGTACCCTGATGACCAATCGCCTGGCCGTATTTCTGTGTGTCGTTCACCGCAAAGCTGAAATCACTGCCTTTCAGCTCGCCTTTGTCGCCAACCTGGCCACCTGATTCTGCATAGAACGGCGTCTTATCCAGAACCACAACCGCAGCCTGACCTGCGCTGATGCTGTCCACGGCTTTGCCGTCAACAAACAGAGCGGTCACTTTGCCGTTGGTTTCGAGATGCTCATAACCTTCGAATTCGCTGCTGCCATCAACACGGATCATCGCGTTGTAGTCGGCACCAAAACCGCTGGACTCACGCGCGCGGCGGCGCTGCTCTTCCATTGCCGCTTCAAAGCCTGCTTCGTCAACTTTGATGTTGCGCTCGCGGCAGACGTCAGCCGTCAGGTCAACCGGGAAGCCGTAGGTATCATACAGACGGAAGGCGGTTTCACCATCCAGCGTATCGCCTTTCAGCTTCGACAGTTCGTCATCCAGCAGGGCCAGACCACGTTCCAGCGTACGGGCAAACTGCTCTTCTTCGGTTTTCAGAACCTGCTCAACCTGTGCCTGCTGGCGTTTCAGTTCATCGCCGGCTGCACCCATCACGCCAACCAGTGGCCCAACGAGTTTGTAGAAGAAGGTGTCCTTCGCGCCCAGCATGTTGCCGTGACGGATAGCACGACGAATGATACGGCGCAGCACATAGCCACGGTTTTCATTCGACGGGATCACGCCGTCAGCAATCAGGAAGGCACAGGAGCGGATGTGGTCAGCAATAACGCGCAGAGATTTGTTGCTCAGATCGGTTGCGCCAGTCACTTCGGCAACAGACTTAATCAGGTTGCTGAACAGATCGATGTCGTAGTTGGAGTTAACATGCTGCAGTACTGCGGCAATACGCTCCAGACCCATACCGGTATCTACGGATGGCTTCGGCAGCGGCTCCATGGTGCCGTCGATTTGACGGTTGAACTGCATGAAGACGATGTTCCAGATCTCAATGTAACGGTCGCCGTCTTCTTCTGCGCTGCCCGGAGGGCCGCCCCAGATGTGATCGCCATGATCGTAGAAGATTTCGGTGCATGGACCGCATGGACCGGTATCGCCCATCTGCCAGAAGTTGTCAGACGCGTAAGGTGCGCCTTTGTTATCGCCGATGCGAATAATACGTTCGCGCGGGATACCCACTTCTTTTTCCCAGATTTCATAGGCTTCGTCATCGGTTTCGTAGACGGTAACCCACAGACGCTCTTTCGGCAGGTTGAACCAGTTTTCACCGGTCAGCAGTTCCCATGCGTACTGGATAGCATCGTGTTTGAAATAATCGCCGAAGCTGAAGTTACCCAGCATTTCGAAGAAGGTGTGGTGACGTGCGGTGTAACCGACGTTTTCCAGATCGTTATGTTTACCGCCCGCACGCACGCAGCGCTGCGAGGTGGTTGCGCGAGAATAATTACGCTTGTCGAGACCAAGGAAGACATCCTTGAACTGGTTCATCCCGGCGTTGGTAAACAGTAAAGTTGGATCGTTGTTCGGTACCAGGGAGCTGCTGGCAACAACCTGGTGTCCCTTACTATGGAAAAAATCGAGAAACGCCTGTCGGATCTCAGCGGTGCTCTTGCTCATAATTATCCTGAAATCAAGCTAACGAAATGTCACAGCGGGTCGCTACACAACCTTTGTTGGACGGACCAGCTACTGAAAAAAGTGGGAATAAGATAAGTTTTCTTTAAAGGGAAGTAAAATCCCGCATGCGTTCATTCGGTAAAATTACGCCAGATATCCTGAATATCTTCCATAAGGAAGCCGCGATAAAGCAAAAAGCGCTGGATTTTGACTTTTTCCGAAAACTCCCGCGGCAAAGGCTCGCCATACTTCCGTACGGCCTGTTCCCGCGCCAGTTCGCACCAGTCAATGTCGCATTCACGCATCGCCTTTTCGCTGGTTTCGCGGGCGATACCTTTTTGATTTAGCTCCTGACGGATGCGAGCTGGACCGTACCCTTTACGGCTGCGGCTGGCAATGAAGCGCAAGACAAACCGGGTATCGTCCAGATAGCTGTGCTCATAGCACCAGGCGACCACCCGATCGTAATCTTCTGCCGTGGCATCGATGGCTTCTGGTCCGTTTTTGCTCATTACCGGCGCGGCGAGCTTGCGGCGAAGCTCCTGTTCGCTGTGATCGCGAACGGCAAGAATACGCACAGCGCGATCTAACAGACGGTTATAAGCAGGACGACGTGCTGGGGATTCATTCATAGATAAACCTGCTGCAGTCAAAAAGCAAAAGGGCCGCACTAAGCGACCCTTGTCTATTACATCCGATTATCAGAAATCTTCGTTGGTTTCTTCAACGCCTTCGCCATCAACAGCGAACTGCGGTTTGGAATCCTGGTTGCTGAGCAGAAGCTCACGCACCTTCTTCTCGATCTCTTTTGCTGCTTCCGGGTTCTCTTTCAGCCAGGAGATAGCATTCGCTTTACCCTGACCAATCTTGTCACCGTTGTAGCTATACCAGGCACCCGCTTTCTCAATCAGCTTCTCTTTCACGCCCAGGTCAACCAGTTCGCCGTAGAAGTTGATACCTTCACCGTAGAGGATCTGGAACTCAGCCTGTTTAAACGGCGCAGCAATCTTGTTCTTCACAACCTTCACGCGGGTTTCGCTACCCACCACGTTTTCACCGTCTTTCACGGCACCGATACGGCGGATATCCAGACGCACAGAGGCGTAGAATTTCAGCGCGTTACCACCGGTGGTGGTTTCCGGGTTACCGAACATCACACCAATCTTCATACGGATCTGGTTGATGAAGATCAGCAGCGTGTTGGACTGCTTCAGGTTACCGGCCAGCTTACGCATCGCCTGGCTCATCATACGTGCCGCGAGGCCCATGTGAGAGTCACCGATTTCGCCTTCGATTTCTGCTTTTGGCGTCAGGGCTGCAACGGAGTCGACGATAATTACGTCTACTGCGCCAGAGCGCGCCAGTGCGTCACAGATTTCCAGTGCCTGCTCACCGGTATCCGGCTGGGAGCAGAGCAGGTTGTCGATATCAACACCCAGTTTACGTGCGTAGACCGGATCCAGCGCATGCTCAGCATCGATAAAGGCACAAGTTTTGCCCTCGCGCTGTGCAGCAGCCACGACCTGTAACGTCAGGGTGGTTTTACCGGAGGATTCTGGCCCGTAGATCTCTACGATACGACCCATAGGCAGGCCGCCAGCACCCAGTGCAATATCCAGCGAAAGCGAACCGGTGGAGATAGTTTCTACATCCATGGAACGATCTTCACCCAGGCGCATGATGGAACCTTTACCGAATTGCTTTTCGATCTGGCCCAGTGCTGCCGCCAACGCTTTCTGTTTGTTTTCGTCGATAGCCATTTTTTCCTCTCATGCCGGGTGAAACAACTGCGCTTCACCTTGGATTTCTGTTCTGTTGGGGCAATTATACTGTATGCTCATACAGTATCAAGTGTTTTGTAGAAATTGTTGCCAGAGCGTTTTTAACGCATAAACGGTGGCCTGACGACGCACGCTTTCACGGTCGCCGCTGAAGCATTCCCGCCGGGTAATCCCCTCCCCTTGCGCTGTCGCAAAGCCAAACCAGACCGTTCCGACAGGCTTTTCATCGCTGCCGCCGTCCGGCCCGGCAATGCCACTAATAGAGATAGCATAGTCCGCGCGGGCGGCACGCAGGGCACCAATCGCCATCTCGATGACAACCGGCTCGCTGACCGCGCCATGCTCGATAAGCGTAGGTTCCCGTACGCCGATCATTTGCGCTTTCGCTTCATTACTGTAGGTGACAAACCCGCGTTCAAACCAGGCGGAACTGCCAGCAATATCAGTGATCACTTTTGCCACCCAGCCACCGGTACAGGACTCGGCAGTGGTGAGCGTGGCACCGCGCTGTTTTAACGCCTGCCCGACGCTCTCACTGAGCTGCATCAATTCATGGTCAGTCATATCGTTTTGGCTCCTTAAAAACGTGCAGCACAAGATAGCACTTTAGCCTGTAGATATGAGGATGAGGTGAAGGTTTTACGAGGGTGCTTCAGAAAAATTAACCTGGCCGTCAGGGTAATTTAAAAGTGAGTGGCACCACGCCACCCACTTTTCGGCAAGAAGAGGCAGCGTTAACTGAACGGCGAGCTTACGCGCGCCTGCGCCACGGCCAGCCCCAACTGCCAGACCGCCATCGCATAGTGCGTGCTGTGGTTGTAGCGGGTGATGGTGTAGAAGTTCGGCAGACCGTACCAGTACTGGTAGCCGGTACCGATATCCAGACGCAGCAGGCTGACCTGCTGATTGCCATTCAGCGGCTGCTGCGGCGTTAACCCTGCCGCGGTCAGCTGTGCGGTGCTGTAGCGGGTTTTAAAGCCGTTCTCCAGCCCTGGCGCCTGGCCGTTCGCGAGGATTGCCACCGGCTGGCCTTGCGTCCAGCCGTGCTCTTTGAAGTAGTTGGCGACGCTGCCAATCGCATCCTCAGGGTCCCACAGGTTAATGTGGCCATCGCCATTGAAATCGACCGCATACTGCTTATAGGAGGACGGCATAAACTGGCCGTAGCCCATCGCACCGGCAAAGGAGCCTTTCAGATCCAGCGGATCGTCCTGCTCGTCACGCGCCATCAGCAGGAAGGTTTCCAGCTCAGAAGAGAAATACTCCGCGCGGCGTGGGTAGTTAAAGGAGAGCGTTGCCAGCGCATCAAGAATGCGGGTTTTGCCCATCACGCGGCCCCAGCGGGTTTCCACGCCAATAATCCCGATGATGATCTCCGGCGGCACGCCGTAAACCTGCTGGGCGCGGGTCAGCGCATCCTCATACTGGTTCCAGAACGCTACGCCGTTTTGCACGTTATCCGGGGTAATAAACTGTTTGCGATAGCGTAACCACGCGCCGTTCGGCCCGACCGGGGGCTGCGTGGTCGGAGCCTGGCGGTCCATCAACCGCAGCACGTAGTCCAGACGTTTCGCCTGGGAGAGGATCTCCTGCAGCTGGGTTTTATTGAAACCGTGCTTGCTCACCATTTTGTCGATGAACTGTTCCGCCGCGGGGTTGTTGGCGAAATCGCCCCCCATCTGCATCACATTATGCTGGGGTTCCAGCAGGAAGCCGCCGGACGGGGCGCCTGCCGTTTGCTGAACCTCTTCGGTCTTCGGTTTGCTGCTGCAGGCGGAAAGCAGAATAAGCGCAGGCAATAAGGCTGCGTAACGACGCTTGAACATGACAGATCCATTCAACAAATTCGATAAGAGGCAAGTATGGTAAAGCATCCGGGACACCTCAAGGAAGAGATGCGAAGCCGCACGGCAAAATCTTTATGCGTCCAAAGCTAAATTCGTTCTCTTCTCAACCACGTCATCCTCTTCCTGCCCAAGACGGCACTCCGTTGCAGGAGTTAAAGCCTGGTGTGATCATGCCTAATGATTCGCACTGTCAGGATGCATTATCATTAGCGCTTAAATTGAAACAGGGATAATTTCGTTGTGAACGTTATAAGCTGGCGAAATTATCATTTTGCAACCCGAAGAACTCAACGCCTATGAAACCCCGTCAGTAGCAGGCGGCGATTCCCGACCCTCTGCAAAAGCAGGGAGAATACAAGGTGTTCAGCGTCAGTAAAGCGATGTGCAACGCCGCCCGGGAAGTGATCCTGATGGCCGATTCATCCAAATTTGGTCGTAAAAGCCCCAATATTGTCTGTAGCCTTGAGAGCGTCGATAAGCTGATCACCGACGCGGGTATCGATCCGGCGTTTAAAAAAGCGCTGGAAGAGAAAGGAATCGAAGTCATTGTAACCGGAGAGAGAGATGAGTGATTTTCTGTTAAACGCGGGTCGTCAAACCCTGATGCTGGAACTGCAGGAGGCCAGCCGCCTGCCGGAACGTCTGGGGGAGGACTTCGTGCGTGCGGCAAACACCATTATCCAGTGCGAAGGAAAAGTGATTGTCGCGGGCATTGGCAAGTCCGGCCATATCGGTAAAAAGATTGCCGCGACCCTTGCCAGCACCGGCACGCCGGCCTTTTTTGTCCATCCGGCTGAAGCCCTGCACGGCGACCTGGGTATGATCGAAAGCCGCGACGTACTGCTGTTTATCTCCTACTCCGGCTCGGCGAAGGAACTGGATCTGATCCTGCCGCGCCTGCAGGAAAAATCGGTCGCGCTGCTGGCGATGACCGGCAAAGCCCGTTCGCCGCTGGCGCTCGCCGCCAAAGCCACGCTGGATATTTCCGTGGAGCGCGAAGCCTGCCCGATGCACCTTGCCCCTACCTCCAGCACCGTCACTACCCTGATGATGGGCGATGCGCTGGCGATGGCGGTTATGCAGGCTCGTGGCTTTAACGAAGAAGATTTTGCCCGCTCCCACCCTGCCGGCGCACTGGGGGCGCGCCTGCTGAATAAAGTCCACCACCTGATGCGCACCGACGCGGCAGTCCCGCAGGTGAAGCTGAATACCAGCGTGATGGATGCGATGATGGAGCTGAGCCGCACTGGGCTGGGACTGGTGGCGGTCTGCGATGATGACCTCCAGGTTAAAGGCGTCTTCACCGACGGTGACCTGCGTCGCTGGCTGGTGGGCGGCGGCCAACTGGAGGTTAACGTCAGCAGCGCCATGACCACTGGCGGCCTGACGCTGAATGCCGAAAGCCGCGCCATCGAGGCCAAAGAGCTGCTGATGAAGCGCAAAATCACCGCCGCCCCGGTGGTGGACGAAGCTGGCCGCCTGTGTGGTGCCATCAACCTGCAGGATTTTTATCAGGCAGGTATCATCTAACCCTTCAGACCCAGACGTTTCGCCAGCCGGTGCAGGTTGGCGACGTCGGTCTCCAGCGCCCTTGCGCTCGCCGCCCAGCTGCGGCTGTTCTGCTCCAGCGTCCGGGTGATCATCTGGCGCTGAAACGCCTCCGTTGCCTCACGCAGATTCTGATGTACCACCACCGGGTTTTCCGGCATGACCGCAGGTGTGCTCTCATCATGCAGGGCGAAATGCTGCGCGTGGATCACCACGTCATTCCCCAGCCGCGCCGCCCGGGCCAGCACCACCGCCCGGTGGATGGCATGTTCCAGCTCGCGCACGTTGCCTGGCCAGCCGTAACTCAGCAAATGCGCCCGCGCGCCGGGGCTAAGCACCACCCGGGACAACCCCATCCGCAACCGGCATTGTTCGCAAAAATAGCCCGCCAGCAGTACCACGTCTTCGCCCCGTTCGCGCAGCGGCGGCACCGAAAGCGGGAAGACACTCAGGCGGTGGTACAGGTCGGCGCGGAAGTTCCCGGCCAGCACCTCTTCACGCAGATCGCGGTTGGTGGCCGCCAGTACCCGCACATCGACCCGCAGGCTGCGGTCGTCGCCCACGCGCTGGATATCGCCATACTGCAAAACGCGCAGCAGCTTGGCCTGTAGCGCCAGCGACAGTTCGCCAATCTCATCAAGGAACAGGGTGCCGTTATCGGCCATTTCAAACTTGCCGCTGCGGTTGCTGATGGCCCCGGTAAAGGCCCCTTTCACGTGGCCGAACAGCTCGCTCTCCGCCACGCTCTCCGGCAGGGCCGCGCAGTTGAGGTAGACCAGCGGATTCACCGCTCTTGGCGATGCCTCATGGATAGCTTTCGCCACCAGCTCTTTGCCGGTGCCGGTTTCTCCCTCGATCAGCACGTTCAGGTCGGAAGCCGCGACAATCTCAATCTCTTTTTTCAGGCTCACCATGCCCGGCGATAGCCCGATCATTTCGGTATTTTTCACCTGCTCAAACACCGCCGGGCCAGCGGGCAGGCTGTTCTGGCTCTCCAGTTGCTCAATCAGCAGGGCATTGTTTAGCGCCCCGGCGGCAAGGGCGGCAATGAGCCTCAGCTCCTCGTCGCTGAAGGTATCGAACTGATCCGGTGACATACCGTCGAGGGTCAGCGCACCAATCAGGTTTTGTCCGGCAAACAGCGGCAGGCCGATACAGGCGTGCACCTTCAGGCTCTCCTGTCCGGGGATCAGCCCGTCGTAGGGGTCGGGCAGATCGCTGTCGGCCGGGAAGCGCACCACATCCCCGGCGCGGGCGATGGTCTCCAGCCGCGGGTGGCCCTCCAGGGTAAAGCGCCGCCCCAGCACGTCCTGCGCCAGCCCGTCGATCGCCAGCGGGATAAACTGCCGCCCTTCATAGCGCAGCAACGCCGAGGCATCGCAATCCAGCACGTGACGC
Organism: Leclercia sp. LSNIH3; assembly: GCF_002935105.1. Classification (NCBI taxonomy): domain Bacteria; kingdom Pseudomonadati; phylum Pseudomonadota; class Gammaproteobacteria; order Enterobacterales; family Enterobacteriaceae; genus Leclercia; species Leclercia sp. LSNIH3. Next base: position 3,426,859 of record NZ_CP026387.1, on the reverse strand, counting down.
AGGGTGGAGATCAGCCGCTGAAAACGATCCTGATGGCCGATACCGCTTTGCAATTCAATGGCGATTTTCGCCAGCACCTCTACAGAAAAACTCATTGTCGCCTCGCTGTCATTTTGACAATGCATCTTGTCATATTGACTATATCAATGACAGTCAAAATGACTACCCGTCAGGGGTTAATATTTTTAAAATGCTTTTAAATCAATAAATTAAAAAGTTGGCATGCAACCTGCAATTACCCTGACATCTTTCGTTTAATTTCGCTGTATTAAGTTGAGGTTGCTATGTCTATTCTGGTTAAAAACAATATTCATTGGGTTGGTCAACGTGACTGGGAAGTACGTGATTTTCACGGCACGGAATACAAAACACTGCGCGGCAGCAGCTACAACAGCTATCTCATCCGCGAAGAAAAAAATGTCCTGATCGATACCGTCGATCATAAGTTCAGCCGTGAGTTCGTGCAAAACCTGCGCAGTGAAATTGACCTGGCCGATATCGACTACATCATCATTAACCATGCGGAAGAAGATCACGCCGGGGCGCTGACAGAACTGATGTCCTGCATCCCGGACACCCCAATCTACTGCACCAACAACGCCATCGACTCCATTACCGGTCACCACCACCATCCAGAGTGGAATTTCAACGTGGTGAAAACCGGTGACTCACTGGATATTGGCAACGGCAAGCAGCTGATCTTCGTTGAAACCCCAATGCTGCACTGGCCGGACAGCATGATGACCTACATGACCGGCGACGCCGTGCTGTTCAGTAACGACGCCTTCGGCCAGCACTACTGCGACGAACGTCTGTTCAATGACGAAGTGGATCAGGCTGAACTGTACGAGCAGTGCCAGCGCTACTACGCCAACATCCTGACCCCGTTCAGCCGTCTGGTTACGCCAAAAATTACCGAAATCCTCGGCTTCAACCTGCCGGTGGATATGATTGCCACCTCCCACGGTGTGGTATGGCGTGATAACCCAACCCAGATCGTCGAGCAGTACCTGAAATGGGCCGCAGACTATCAGGAAGATCGCATCACCATTTTCTACGACACCATGTCCAATAACACCCGCATGATGGCCGACGCGATTGCCCAGGGCATCAACGAAGTGGATCCGAACGTGGCGGTGAAAATCTTTAACGTGGCGCGCAGCGACAAGAACGACATTCTGACCAATGTCTTCCGCTCTAAAGGCGTGCTGGTGGGCACCTCCACCATGAACAACGTGATGATGCCGAAAATTGCTGGTCTGGTCGAAGAGATGACCGGTCTGCGCTTCCGTAACAAACGCGCCAGTGCGTTCGGCTCCCACGGCTGGAGCGGCGGTGCGGTTGACCGTCTTTCTACCCGTCTGCAGGATGCAGGCTTTGAAATGTCGATGAGCCTGAAGGCCAAATGGCGCCCGGATCTGGATGCGCTGGAAATCTGCCGTCAGCATGGCCGCGACATTGCACGTCAGTGGGCGCTCGCTCCGCTGCCAGAAGCAACCGCCAAAGCCACACCTGAACAGGAAGCCTGCGCCTGTGCCGCCGCCGCTGCCGCCGACCTCGGCCCACGCATGCAGTGCAGCGTCTGCCAGTGGATCTACGATCCGGCCACCGGTGAGCCGATGCAGGATGTCCAGCCAGGCACACCGTGGAGCGACGTCCCTGATAACTTCCTCTGCCCGGAATGTTCCCTCGGTAAAGACGTCTTCGAAGAACTGGGATCGGAGGTAAAATGAGCCAGGGTATCGTCATTATCGGCTCGGGCTTCGCCGCCCGCCAGCTGGTGAAAAATATCCGCAAACTGGATGCGAACGTCCCGCTGACGCTGATAGCCGCAGACAGCATGGACGAGTACAACAAGCCAGACTTAAGCCACGTCATCAGCCAGAGTCAGCGCGCCGACGACCTCACCCGCCAGACGGCGGGGGAGTTTGCCGAACAGTTTAACCTGCGCCTGTTCCCTTACACCTGGGTCACCAACATTGATGCGGCGGCGCATGTGGTCAAAGGGAAAGACAACCAGTGGTCCTATGACAAACTGGTTCTGGCTACCGGCGCCTCGGCCTTTGTGCCCCCGGTTCCTGGCCGTGAACTGATGCTGACCCTTAACAGCCAGATGGAGTACCGCGCCTGCGAAAGCACCCTGCGTGATGCCCGGCGGGTGATGATTGTTGGCGCGGGGCTTATCGGCAGCGAACTGGCGATGGACTTTTGCCGGGCCGGGAAAGCAGTCACCCTGGTTGACCATTCCGCCAGCATTCTGTCGGCGCTGATGCCAGCCGAAGTAAGCAGTCGCTTACAACATCGCCTGACCGAGATGGGTGTGCATCTGCAACTGAAATCCCAGCTGCAAAGCCTGACCAAAACCGATACCGGCATTTGCGCCCTGCTGGATCGCGATCGCTGCATCGAAGTGGATGTGGTGATTGCCGCCACCGGCCTGCGCCCGGAAATCGGGCTGGCACAGCGTGCGGGGGCAGAAACCCAGCGCGGCGTGAAAGTTGACAGCTATCTGCAAACCACGCAACCGGACATCTATGCCCTGGGGGACTGCGCCGAAATTAATGGCCAGGTGCTGCCGTTCCTGCAGCCTATCCAGTTAAGCGCCATGTATCTGGCGAAGAATCTGCTCGGCGCCAATACACCACTGAAACTACCGGCGATGCTGGTGAAGGTCAAAACGCCGGAACTGCCGCTGCATCTGGCAGGTGAAACCCAGCGCCAGGATTTGAACTGGCAGATCGCCATCGAGCCTCAGGGGATGGTGGCGAAAGGGGCCGACATCGAGGGCAATTTACGCGCCTTTGTGGTCAGTGAAGATCGGATGAAGGAGGCTTTTGCCCTGCTGAAATCATTACCTGTTTAACCCTCAAACTCTTGCTCTACTCGTTGTATGTTTGTCAGATTTTGCCTTTCGCAGCCCCGGTGCCCCGGGGCTTTTTGTATTTTTCATTAATCTTAAAATTCGATAAATAATAAAATACGGAACATCCGAAAAACATCACCCTGTTTTATTCCGTGATTTCTTTTTAATCTGAGAGGATATTTATTAGCCGGAGATAAACATGGCGACCTTCCTGAAAGAAATTAACGACCTTGCTGACTATTTTAAAAAAGTTCAACCTGTCGAACGCATATTATTCCGCTGGCTTTACCTTAGCCCGGAGGCGCGCACCGAGCGCCTGAAAGAGCTGATGCTGCCTGTCAGCGCGAAAAAGAATTAATAAAAAACGGCACGACTGCCGTTTTTTTATTGTCTAAAAAGCGGAAGCATTCACCAAACATATCCTTGTTTACTTAAATATAAATATACCAAAAGAGTTGCAGGGGAATTAATTTAAAGCCCATCACATTTTTACGTCCCGCCGTTTCAACCCTCATGAAAAGCTGTTATTTTGCGCCGTGAATTAAGCCCCTTTTTTGGACATGGATATTATGAACGCATTTAGCTATCTGCAACGGCTGGGCAAGGCTCTGATGTTGCCTATCGCGACCTTACCTGTCGCCGCGATTTTATTACGTCTGGGTCAACCCGACGTGCTGAATATTCCTTTTATTGCCAGCGCAGGCGGCGGCATTTTTGACAGCCTGCCCCTGCTCTTTGCGCTCGGCATCGCCATTGGACTGGCGAAAGACAACGCCGGTGCTGCCGCCCTGGCGGGCGCTGTCGGTTTCCTGGTGCTGACCAAAGCCACGGCAGTCATTAACTCCTCCATTAACATGTCCTTCTTCGCCGGGATCATCGCGGGCGTGGTGGCGGGTCACTGTTACAACCGTTTCTCTGATACCAAACTGCCGGATTTCCTGGCGTTCTTTGCCGGTAAACGGCTGGTGCCGATCATGACCGGGCTCATCTGCCTGCTGCTGGCGTGGATTTGCGGCTACGTCTGGCCATCGGTACAGCACGGGATTGATACTTTCAGCCTGCTGGTTTCCCGCAGCGGTGAGCCGGGCTGGTTTATTTATGGCATTCTTAACCGCGCCTTGATCCCCTTCGGCCTGCATTACATTCTGCACTCGGTATTCTGGTTCAGCCTCGGCGACTGCCTGAAGGTGACCTACGATGCGGCCAGCAGCTTGCACAATATCTGCCTTGCGCCGGATGTGGTGAAAGGGTTAGTGGTCGGCGGTGCCGTGCCGGGCATTGACGGCTCCAGCATCACCCAGATCGCCACCGATCTGACCCGCGGCGATCTCAATCGCTTCTTCGCAGGCGATCCGCATGCCGGTGTTTATATGGCATGGGCTTACCCAATCTTTATGGGCGGTCTGCCCGGTGCGGCGCTGGCCATGTACTTCGCGGCCCCGAAAGCGCGCCGTTCGGCGGTGGGCGGGATGCTGCTTTCCGTTGCCCTGACCGCATTCCTGACCGGGATCACCGAACCGATTGAGTTTTCCTTCCTGTTCCTTGCCCCTGCCCTGTATGCCCTGCATGCCGTGCTGGCTGGCGTGAGCATGGTGATTGCCAACAGCCTTGGCGTATTGCACGGCTTTGGTTTCTCGGCGGGTCTGATCGACTTCGTGCTGAACTGGGGCTTAGCCACAAAACCCTGGATCCTGATCCCGCTGATTGCCCTGTTCTTTGCGATCTATTTTGTCGTCTTCAGTTTCGCGATCCGCGTCTTCAAGCTCAAAACGCCGGGCCGGGAAGATGACGAGAGCGTTACGGGGGAGTCAGACGACCAGAACGAAGCCATCACGCAGTATATTGCTGCGCTGGGCGGGGAACAGAACCTGAAGCTGGTTGACGCCTGCATTACCCGTCTGCGTTTGACGCTGGTCGATAATAGCGTCCTCGACGAACCGGCCCTGAAAACGCTGGGCGCCAAAGGCATCCTGAAGATGGGCACGCAGAATGCCCAGGTGATTCTGGGGCCGCAGGCGGAAAGCATCGCATTAAAAATCAAAGCGCGGCTTAACGCATAAAGATACCCCCTCTTCCTACGGGGAGAGGGGTTAGCCTTCAAAACCGGAACAGTTGCTACATCTCTCCCTTATTTCTTCCGTAAAACCACCTACACTCTGACCATTGCGATGATTCCCCGGGAACGCTATGCGCCAGCTTCAGAAAATCCGCCAGTACCAACGACTTACCGTCCATTACGGCTTTACGCCAAAACTCACCACCCTCGGCGAGGTCGCCGAAGTGGCGCTGTGCAGCGAACGCCACGCCCGAACTCTGTTACGCCAGCTAAGTGAAAGCGGCTGGCTGATCTGGCGCGCCCAGGCGGGACGCGGGCATCGCGCCACCCTGCACTGCCTGGTGACCACCAGCGAACTCAGCGCCCCGCTGATGCATGCCTGTCTTGAGAAGGGAGATTATCAGAGTGCGCTGCAGCTGGCGGATGGCGATCCGGCCAGCCTGCATCACATCATCACCCCCTTTCTCGGCGGCAAATGGCTGAAGCATCAGCCGACGCTGCGCATCCCCTGGTATCGCCCGCTAACCTCCCTGCACCCGGCTCGTCATCGTCGGCGCGCCGAACAGCATATTATCTGCGCAGTACACGCCGGGTTAACGCGTTACGAACCGGGTCAGGCGCAGCCGGTAGCCGATCTGGCACACCACTGGGCCTGCTCCGACGACGGGCTGCGCTGGCATTTTTACCTGCGCAGCGGCGCGCACTGGCATAACGGCCAGCCGTTGAGCGATGACGATATTTTGAGTGCGGTGCAGCAGTTGCTCGCCGACCCGGCGCGCAACAGTGGATTGTTGCATATCGATGCGGTGACCCTCGCCGCCCCCTGGTGCCTGGCGGTTTATCTGCATGCGCCGGATGCCCTGCTGGCGCATCGCCTCGCGCATCCGGTCTGCCGCCTGCCGCATCCCCGGCAACCCGAGGTCGGTGCCGGGCCGTTCGCCATTGCCCGCCACCACTCGCATTTTCTACGCCTCGAGCGTCAGCCCTGGTACTTTGCTTCCCATCCCCTGCTGCACGCCATTGAGTTCTGGCGCACCGGCACAGTAGCCGATAAACCGGCATGGATTACGGTAGGGAAAGGCAGCGCCCCGCAGGAGGCCGTGACCTCAACCAGCGGCGGTTTTGCGTGGCTGATGATGAATGCCAGCCTGCCCGCTCCGTTAGCCGCCTGGCTGCGTCAGACCGCCCTGACCCTTAACCAGCAGTGCTTTGGCAAGCGTGAGGATCTGCAGATCCACACCGAAATCCTTCCCGCACTGCGGGTACGCACCCTGCCCGCCCCCTCTGATATCGAGCTGCCGCCCCGGCTGAAACTGGTGTGCTACAACACCCCGGAGCTGCGCGAGCTGGCAGAAACCTGGCGGTTCCAGCTACAGCCGCACGGCTGTGAACTGCACATCGAGTGGAAAGATCGTGATGGCTGGTATGCCCCCGATACGCTGGCAGATGCCGATCTGCTGCTGGGAGATCATCTGGCCACCGGGATGGCAGCCTTTGCGCTGGCGGAGTGGTTTGTCTATGAACCTGCCTGGGCCACGGCGTTAGGCGAGGCGGGCTGGGAGGCCGCGAAACAGCAGCTAATGCAAAACAGCGACAGCGAAGCGCATTTTCACGCTTATCTGACGCCCTTTTTCCAGCACCTGCTGGCGGAGGGGCGCTGCACGCCGCTATTCCACTATCGCTACCGGATCAACGCCCTGGAAAACGTTCAGGATATGGTGCTGACTGCAGGGGGCTGGCTCGATTTTACCCGCGCCTGGCTGCCCCCGGCCGCCGGACTGTGATCAACGGTGTGGACCGGGGATAACCGAATCACGCAGGATCAGCTCCCCGGCAAAGGTCTGGCGGAAAGTAAAGTCCCCGCCATCGAGCATAAAGATCAGGCGGCTGATGGTCTCTTTCACCATCTCCGTCACCGGCACACGCACGCTGGAGAGCGCGGGCACCACATACGGTGCCATCGCAATGTCATCGAAACCCACTACCGAAACCGCGCCCGGCGTGGCGATCCCGCTGTCGTGGAGCTGCTTAATGGCCCCAATCGCCATGTCGTCGTTACTCGCCACCAGCGCGGTAAAATTCTCGCCGCGTGCCAGCAGCGTCGCGACGCCTGCCGCCCCGCTGGCCGGGTTCCATTTACCCTCAACAATCAGCGACTCGCGCAGCGGAATGCGGTGCTGCGCCAGCGCGTCTTTGTAGCCTGAAAGACGCTCAATCCCGGTGGGGGAGTCCAGCGATCCGGTAATAAACGCGATATCGTGGTGGCCCTGTTCGATGAGGGTGGATACCGCCGCCTGGCTGGAGGCTTTATGATCCGACCAGACGCAGTGACTGCTGTTTTTACGCAGCCGACGGTTCAGTACCATCACCGGTTGCTCGTGTTTCTGGATGATCTCATCCATCTCATCGACGCTGAGAAAACGCGGGTAGATGATGATCGCATCACAACGCATATCGAGCAGATACTGAATCGCTTCGCGCTCTTCATCGGCGCTGTGCTTGCCATCGGCAAGGATCAGCTGCCGCCCTCTCTCCTCGGTCATTCGGGCGGCATGGAACAGCAGCTCGCTGAAATAGACCCCGTGATAGAGGGTGTTGGTCACCACCAGCCCGAGGGTCTGTGTACGTTTGGTCGCCAGGTTGCGCGCCAGTAAATTGGGGCGGTAGCCGCTCTCTTCAATCGCCTGAAAAACCCGGTCTTTTGTCTCCTGGCTTACGTAGCCATTGCCCGAAAGCACCCGGGAAACCGTTGCCTTCGAGACTCCTGCCCGCTTCGCCACTTCCAGCATCGTGGTCATCAATCTGTTCCGTCTGAATCTAATGAGCGGCAGTGTACTGCACCGCGTGAAAATTGTCGCAGCAGGACGATCACGCTTTTTGCGCCCTTAGGTGATCGTCATCACGAATCTAAAAAATGGGCAAAACGTGATCTTGTTTGATCCATAGAAACTCTTCATGATTTTGTGGAACCGGTTTCCTATATAAGTTTCATCGTTGCATACGGTGAAGACGTACCTTACTGATAAAACAGGATACAACCCGATGGCCAAAAATTATGCTGCGCTGGCGAATGCCGTTGTCAGCGCGCTCGGCGGCAAAGAAAACATCGTCGCCGTCACCCACTGTATGACCCGACTGCGCTTTGTGGCGAAAGACGAGAGCCTGATTGACAGCGCCACGCTTAAAAGCATCAGCGGCGTGCTGGGGGTAGTGCGCAACGACAACCAGTGCCAGGTAATCATCGGCAATACCGTGTCCCAGGCGTACCGCGAGGTGGTCAATCTGCTGCCCGCCGAGATGCAACCTGCTGCGCCCCAGGGGCCGCAAAAACTGACGCTGCGACGCATTGGCGCGGGGATCCTGGATGCGCTGATCGGCACGATGTCACCGCTGATCCCGGCGATCATCGGCGGATCGATGGTCAAGCTGCTGGCGATGATCCTTGAGATGACCGGCGTGCTGACCAAAGGCGAGCCGACGCTGACCATTCTGACGGTGATCGGCGATGGTGCCTTCTTCTTCCTGCCGCTGATGGTGGCGGCCTCCGCCGCGGTGAAATTCAAAACCAACATGTCGCTGGCGATTGCCATTGCGGGCGTGCTGGTGCACCCGAGCTTTATCGAACTGATGGCCAAAGCGGCGCAGGGCGAGCACGTTGAGTTCGCCTTTGTTCCGGTCACCGCGGTGAAATACACCTACACGGTGATCCCGGCGCTGGTGATGACCTGGTGCCTGTCGTATATCGAACGCTGGGTGGACAAAATTACCCCAGCCGTCACCAAAAACTTCCTCAAACCGATGCTGATCGTCCTGATTGCCGCCCCGCTCGCCATCGTCCTGATTGGGCCGCTGGGGATCTGGATCGGTAGCGGCATCTCTTCACTGGTTTACACCATTCACGGTTATCTGGGCTGGTTGTCCGTGGCCATTATGGGCGCGCTGTGGCCGCTGCTGGTCATGACCGGTATGCACCGTGTCTTTACCCCTACTATCATTCAAACCATTGCCGAAACCGGTAAAGAAGGGATGGTAATGCCGTCTGAAATTGGTGCCAACCTGTCGCTTGGCGGTTCGTCGCTGGCGGTGGCGTGGAAAACTAAAAACCCGGAACTGCGCCAGACGGCGCTGGCGGCGGCGGCCTCTGCCATCATGGCAGGGATCTCTGAACCGGCGCTGTACGGTGTCGCGGTTCGCCTGAAACGTCCTTTAATTGCAAGCCTGATCAGTGGTTTTATCTGCGGCGCCGTCGCCGGGATTGCCGGACTGGCCAGCCACTCAATGGCGGCACCGGGCCTGTTTACCAGCGTCCAGTTCTTTGACCCGGCGAACCCGATGTCCATCGTCTGGGTATTCGGAGTGATGGCCCTGGCCGTGGTGCTCTCTTTCGTGCTGACCCTGATCCTGGGCTTTGAAGATATCCCGGTAGAAGAGGAAGCGGAAAAAGCGCGCGCCCTGCAAACCGCGCCGGTTCAGGCTAAAGCAGCACAAGCATAAATGTATAGCGAGGTAAAAATGTCAGTTTTTCCACAAGGATTTTTATGGGGCGGCGCACTGGCCGCTAACCAGAGCGAGGGCGCATACCGTGAAGGCGGCAAGGGCTTAACCACCGTCGATATGATCCCCCACGGCGCACATCGCCTGGCGGTGAAAGTGGGTAAGGAAAAACGCTTTGCGCTGCGTGAGGAGGAATTTTATCCGAGCCACGAAGCAATTGATTTTTACCATCGCTATAAAGAAGACATCGCCTTAATGGCCGAGATGGGCTTCACGGTATTCCGTACCTCGATTGCCTGGAGCCGTCTCTACCCGAATGGCGACGAGCCGCTGCCTAATAAAGAAGGGATTGCGTTTTATCGTGCGGTGTTCGAAGAGTGCAGGAAGTACAACATCGAGCCGCTGGTCACGCTGTGTCACTTCGATGTCCCGATGCATCTGGTGACCGAGTATGGCTCCTGGCGTAACCGCAAGATGGTCGACTTCTTCGCCCGCTATGCGCGCACCTGTTTTGAAGAATTCAACGGGCTGGTGAAATACTGGCTCACCTTCAACGAAATCAACATTATGCTGCACAGCCCGTTCTCCGGGGCCGGGCTGGTGTTCGAAGAAGGCGAAAACGAAGATCAGGTGAAGTATCAGGCGGCGCACCACGAGCTGGTGGCAAGCGCGCTGGCGACCAAAATCGCCCACGAGGTGAACCCGCAAAACCAGGTGGGCTGTATGCTGGCGGGCGGCAATTTCTACCCGTACTCCTGTAAACCCGAAGACGTATGGACGGCACTGGAAAAAGACCGCGAGAACCTGTTCTTTATCGACGTGCAAGCCCGTGGCAGCTATCCGGCCTACTCTGCCCGCGTGTTCCGCGAAAAAGGCGTGGTGATTGTCAAAGATCCGGGCGATGACGCGCTGCTGAAACACACCGTCGATTTTGTGTCGTTCAGCTATTACGCTTCGCGTTGTGCTTCGGCAGACATGAATGCCAACAACACCAGCGCGGCCAACATCGTCAAGTCCCTGCGCAATCCGCATATCGAGGTGAGCGAATGGGGCTGGGGCATCGACCCGCTCGGCCTGCGTATCACCATGAACATGATGTACGACCGCTATCAGAAACCGCTGTTCCTGGTGGAGAACGGCCTCGGCGCGAAAGACGAGCCGGACGCCAACGGCGAGATCAACGACGACTACCGCATCAGCTACCTGCGAGAGCATATCCGCGCCATGGGCGACGCAATAGAGGACGGGGTCCCGCTGATCGGCTACACCAGCTGGGGCTGTATTGATCTGGTGGCCGCCTCAACGGGCGAGATGAGCAAGCGCTACGGCTTTATCTATGTCGATCGTGATGACGCCGGTAACGGTACCCTTGATCGTAAACGTAAAAAATCGTTCTGGTGGTACAAAAAAGTGATCGCCAGCAACGGTGCTGATTTAGAGTAATCCCGCCTTCGCCGGGCGGCGCCACGCTTGCCCGGCCTGCAAATCCCTTGATAAACACAATAATTTCATCACGTTACCATCATTCATTGACACAATGAATATATCGTTGTATAAAACTCCGCCAAAATAAATGATATTCATTCTCAGCCAGATGTCCGGGCTGTGATCAATAAATAAATTAATGAAGGATAGCGTTCCATGAAGAAGATCATCAGCGCATTAGGATTGCTGATTGCCACAGCAGGCTCCGCCTTTGCGACCACCTATCCTCTGACGATTGAGAATTGCGGATATAAAGAAACCTTCACTAAAGCCCCGGAGCGCGTCGTCGCGCTGGGACAAAACACCGTTGAAATTCTGCTGCTGTTAGGCCTGCAAGATAAAGTGGTCGCCAGCGCCTTCTGGCCCACCAAAGTGCTGCCGCAGCTGGCTGAACAGAACAAAAAAGTCAAAACGCTGACCGTCGAGATCCCGACGCTGGAATCCATTCTGGCGCAAAATCCGGACTTCGTTCCGGCGCAGCTGCCGCTGCTGCTGGGGCCAGAGAGTAAAGTCGCCAAACGCGAAGATCTGGCCACCGTGGGCGTGAACAGCTATATGTCGCCAGGCATGTGTGCCACCAAAAAAGGCGTTGGCGATATGTACGGCAGCCGCCAGAAGCTCTGGGATATGACCTTCCTTTATAAAGAGATCGAAGATTTCGCCAAAATCTTTAATGTCGAAGATCGCGGCCAGGCGCTGATTGCCGATTTCAAAAAGCGCGAAGCCGACCTGCGCAGCGAATTCAGCAAAAACAAAAAAGACCTGTCATTCGTCTTCTGGTTCTCCAGCTCATCCCCCTCTTCTGACGCTTACGTCGGCGGCAAAAACAGCGCCTCTGGTTTTATCGCCAATGTGCTGGGCGGCCACAACGCCATCACCTCTGAAACCGAATGGCCAACCGTTGGCTGGGAAAGCATTATTGCCGCCAACCCGGACGTGATCGTCGTTTCCAGCCTCGACCGTAACCGCTGGGCGCTGGACAATGCCCAGGAAAAAATCAAATTCCTGAAGAGCGATCCGGCTGTCAGCCAGCTGGAAGCCGTTAAAAAAGGTCACATTGTGATCATGGACGGCCAGGCGATGAACCCGACAATCCGCACCATCTATGGCGCAGAGCAGATTGGGGAACAGCTGAGAAAGATGGGGCTTAATTAATGACCGCAGTGGTTCAACAGACCCGACTGAACTGGCTGTTGCCTGCGTCGGGTTTCCTGGCGGTCGTGGCTTTGCTGCTGGTTATCGCCATCGGCGTCAGCGTGGGGGAACTGTCGATCCCCCTGCAAAGCGTGTTCTATGCCATTACCAATAAAATTGGCTTAACCGAGGCTCCACTCAACCGCATCTACGAGAGCGTGATCTGGGACTTCCGCCTGAGCCGGGCGCTGGTGGCCGCCTGCTGCGGCGCGGGGCTGGCCATTTGCGGCGCGGTGCTGCAAAGCCTGCTGAAAAATGCCCTCGCAGAACCCTACGTGCTGGGTGTGTCAGCCGGGGCGTCCACCGGCGCGGTCTCGGTGGTAGTGCTGGGCATTGGCAGCGGCACCGTCACCCTCTCCGCTGGCGCTTTTGCCGGTGCCTTTACCGCCTTTGCCTTTGTCGCCCTGCTGACCAACGGCGCCCGCGGCGGCAGCGAACGCACCATCCTTGCGGGTGTGGCAGCCTCGCAGCTGTTTAACGCCATTACCGCTTACACCATCAGCACCTCGGCCAGCGCCCAACAGGCGCGCGACGTAATGTTCTGGCTGCTGGGCAGTTTTAGCGGCGTGAGATGGCCCGAGTTCCAGCTGGTGCTGGTGGTGATGCTGGTCGGTCTGGCTGTTTGTCTGTATTACGCCAGAGCGCTGGACGCCTTTACCTTTGGCGACGATGCCGCCGCCTCGCTGGGGATCGCCGTTCCCTGGGTACGCCTGATTCTGTTTATCGTTACTGCGTTAATGACGGCGACCATCGTCAGCATGGCAGGCTCTATTGGCTTTGTCGGCCTGGTTGTGCCGCACGTGATGCGCTTCTTCTTCGGCCCGCTGCACCGCACGCTGCTCATTGCCAGCGCTCTGGCTGGCGCAATCCTGATGGTGCTGGCGGATATCGCCTCCCGCCTACTGATCGCCCCGCAAAGCCTGCCGGTTGGCGTGGTCACCGCGCTGGTGGGCGTTCCGTTCTTTGCCATGATTATCTATCGTTCAAGGAATAAGTGATGAGCATCACGGCTGAAAATATCACCTGGAAGGTGGGTAAAAAGGTCATCGTCGATAATGTCTCTCTGACGGTATCGCCGGGGCAGACTGTCGGCCTGCTGGGGCCAAACGGCTCTGGCAAATCGTCGCTGCTGCGGATCCTTGCCGGTTTGCGTCGTCCGCATTCAGGCACCATTGCGCTGGATGGTAAAAGCATCAGTGGGATTGCCAAAAAGCAGCTCGCCCGTCGGGTGGCCTTTGTGGAACAACACGGCATGACCGATGCCAATATGCGTGTGCGGGACGTGGTGAAACTTGGGCGTATTCCGCACCATTCACCGTTTTCCGGCTGGACAGCGCAGGATGATGAGACCGTGAATTCAGCGCTGAAAACGGTGGATATGCTGCATAACAGCGATCAGGGCTGGCAAAGCCTGTCCGGCGGGGAACGCCAGCGCGTACACATTGCCCGGGCACTGGCGCAGATGCCAACCGAAATCCTGCTGGACGAACCGACTAACCACCTGGATATCCATCATCAGATGCAGCTGATGCAGCTGATCAGCCAGCTGCCGGTCACCAGCATTGTCGCCATCCACGATCTCAACCACGCCTCGATGTTCTGCGATGCGTTGGTTGTGTTGCAGAAAGGGCGCATTGTGGCCACCGGCACGCCGCAGGAGATCCTGACCGAAGAGTTGCTGTGGGAGGTCTTCCGGGTGAAAACCCGCATTGAACTGTCGCCTTACCACGGCAAAAAACACATTCATTACCTCGTCTGAGGCGAGGTAAGCCGTGACCCTGATCCGCCCCGCTAAACAACTCTGGCCGCCTGTCTTACTGGGCAGCCAGTTTGTTTTCAACATTGGTTTTTATGCCGTCGTCCCCTTCCTGGCGATCTTTTTACGCGACGATATGCTGCTCTCCGGCGGGCTTATCGGGCTGGTGCTCGGGCTGCGCACCTTCTCACAGCAAGGGATGTTTATTGTCGGCGGTGCCCTCTCCGACCGTTACGGCGCGCGCATCATTATTCTTTGCGGCTGCGTTGTACGGGTGGTGGGCTATCTGCTGCTGGCCTTTGGCTACAGCCTGCCCGTCATTATTGCCGGGGCGTGCCTCACCGGGATTGGCGGCGCGCTCTTTTCTCCCTCCATTGAGGCCTTACTGGCAAAAGCCGGAACCCGCAGCGAGGCACAAGGCAAACGCAGCCGCGCCGAGTGGTTCGCCCTGTTTGCAGTATGTGGCGAACTGGGGGCGGTGCTCGGCCCGGTGGCGGGCGCCCTGCTCACCGGTCTGGGCTTTCGTCAGGTGGCCCTGGCAGGTGCAGCGGTCTTTGTGGTGGCGCTGATTGTGCTCTTCTTCTGTCTGCCTGCCGGATCGGCAAAAAACCAGCCGCTGCACATTACTCCGTGGTGGACCACCTTTCACCAGCCGCGGTTCGTGGCCTTTATCATCGCCTGGAGCAGCTGGCTGTTAAGCTATAACCAGCTCTATCTGGCGCTGCCGGTCGAGATCCAGCGCGCGGGCGGCAGCGAAAAAGATCTCGGCCCGCTGTTTATGCTGGCATCAGCGCTGGTGATCTTCTTTCAGCTGCCGCTGGCGCGCGTGGCCCGCCGGGTGGGGGCGATACGGGTCCTGCCGGTGGGGTTTTTGCTGATCTCTGCGTCCTTCCTGAGCGTCGCGCTTTTTGCGCCCTCGGAACCTGCAACCGGCTGGCTGCGTCTGCTGCCTGCGGCCTGCTTTGTCACGCTGCTTACCACCGGGCAGATGCTGCTGGTGCCGGCGGGCAAAGATGTGGTGCCGTGGTTTGCGAGTGAATCGACATTAGGCGCGCATTACGGTGCGCTGGCCACCGCGGGTGGCTGCGCGGTGCTGGCGGGGAATTTGTTGCTGGGTGACCTGCTCGACCAGGCGCTGACGCCCTCCATCGGAGCGAGTGCGCCGTGGCTGGTGCTGGCGGTGTTTCCGCTGTGCAGCGCAATCGCCATGATCTTTATCTGCCGCCCGATGCGCAGGCCGCGCACCTGAGAGATCACTTTTTCGGGCGGTATTTTTCCGGCAGTTCAGGGACCGGGCGACGATCGTCGATAAGATGGCGAACGGTTAAAATCGGATGACGCCACAACATCCGTGGCCCTGCCCAACGCATCACCTGTTTCATCTCTTCGCGTTTGGCCGGCTGATAGCAGTGTACCGGACACTGTTTGCAGGCCGGTTTCTCCTCGCCAAACACGCATTTATCCAGCCGCTTGTCGGCGTACTCATTCAGCGCCGGATAGTGCCCCGCGGCTTTCGATGCCTGCGGACACTGCTTTTCATACAGCGCGATCATCTTGCGGATGGTCTCTTTTTCGCGCGCGATCCGTTTTCCTGACATGGCCTGATACCCACTAAAAAGTTGCATTTATAATACTCTTTTCAGGCTGGATGTTCAGCCCGATTTCATATTTTACATTCCGTTTCCTGAAGGCGCTTCGCAGTTATAGGTTTGTCTTCGCCTCATTTTACTGACATTTTATACAGGTGTTTATGTCACCGGATCCTACCCTGCGAAAAAGGAGTTTCTATGTCGGATATGCCCCTCTCCAGACCGAGCCGTCACCTCACCGTGGGCTATTTCAGAAAGCGTCACGAGGATCGTAAGACCAAAATTCCGACGCGCTACAGCGTGCATGCCGCGCTCAGTTTGAAAGGCGACTGGCTGGAAGAGGCGGGTTTTAAAACCCATTCCCAGGTGCGGGTGCTGGTCGAACAGGGGAAATTGGTGATTGAGCTGGTTCAGGAAGAGGCCTCGTAAAGTCGCGACATTTTGCTGCGCCGGGTCTTTTTTTCATGCGACAATAGAGGCATTACACGACCCTAACGTCGCCTGAACAGCACTATTTTCAAAGAAATGGACATCATCACTCCATGACCACTACTGACAATTTCGACGCGCACACCCCCATGATGCAGCAGTATCTGAAGCTGAAAGCTCAGCATCCAGAGATCCTGCTGTTTTACCGGATGGGTGACTTTTACGAGCTGTTTTATGACGATGCGAAACGGGCGTCTCAGCTGCTCGACATCTCGCTGACCAAACGCGGCGCTTCGGCCGGGGAACCGATCCCCATGGCCGGGATCCCGCATCACGCGGTAGAGAACTACCTGGCGAAGCTGGTCAATCAGGGTGAGTCGGTCGCCATCTGCGAACAGATTGGCGATCCCGCCACCTCTAAAGGCCCGGTCGAGCGCAAAGTGGTGCGCATCGTTACGCCCGGCACCATCAGCGATGAAGCCCTGTTACAGGAGCGCCAGGATAACCTGCTTGCTGCTATCTGGCAGGACAGCAAAGGTTTCGGCTACGCCACACTGGATATTAGCTCCGGGCGTTTTCGCCTGAGCGAACCGGCCGACCGGGAAACTATGGCCGCCGAGCTGCAGCGCACCAATCCGGCTGAGCTACTGTACGCCGAAGATTTTGCTGAGATGGGGCTGCTCGAAGGCCGTCGCGGCCTGCGTCGTCGTCCGCTGTGGGAATTTGAAATAGATACCGCGCGCCAGCAGCTCAATCTGCAGTTTGGCACTCGCGATTTGACCGGCTTTGGGGTTGAAAATGCCCCGCGCGGCCTGTGCGCTGCTGGCTGTTTACTGCAGTATGTGAAAGATACCCAGCGCACCGCCCTGCCGCATATCCGTTCTATTACGATTGAGCGCCAGCAGGACAGCATCATTATGGATGCCGCCACCCGCCGCAATCTGGAGATCACCCAGAACCTGGCCGGTGGTGTCGAAAACACCCTCGCCTCGGTGCTCGACAGCACCGTCACTCCGATGGGCAGCCGAATGCTGAAACGCTGGCTGCATATGCCGGTTCGCGACATCAATACGCTCACCGGACGCCAGCAGACTATTGGTGCCCTGCAGGACCGATACAGCGAACTGCAACCGGTGTTACGCCAGGTGGGTGATTTGGAGCGTATTCTGGCGCGTCTGGCGCTGCGCACCGCACGCCCGCGCGATCTCGCCCGGATGCGCCACGCGTTCCAGCAGTTGCCTGAACTGCGCAGCCAGCTGGCAGAGATCGACAGCGCGCCGGTGCAGAAGCTGCGCGACGCGATGGGCGAATTCAGCGAACTGCGCGAACTGCTGGAAAAGGCCATTATTGAGTCCCCGCCTGTGCTGGTACGCGACGGCGGCGTCATCGCTCCGGGTTACAACGCGGAGCTGGACGAGTGGCGAGCACTGGCCGACGGCGCAACAGATTATCTCGATAAGCTGGAGATCCGCGAACGTGAGCGGCTCGGGCTGGACACCCTGAAGGTCGGTTACAACGCGGTACACGGCTACTTCATTCAGATCAGCCGCGGGCAGAGCCACCTGGCACCTATCCACTATGTGCGCCGCCAGACGCTGAAAAACGCCGAGCGTTACATTATTCCTGAGCTGAAAGAGTACGAAGACAAAGTGCTCACCTCGAAGGGCAAAGCCCTGGCGCTGGAAAAACAGCTGTATGACGCTCTCTTCGATATGCTGATGCCGCACCTGGCAGATCTGCAGCAGAGCGCGACTGCATTGGCCGAGCTGGATGTGCTGGTTAACCTGGCGGAACGCGCCGAAACGCTGAACTACTGCTGCCCGACCTTTAGCGATAAACCTGGCGTACGCATTACCGAAGGCCGTCACCCGGTGGTTGAGCAGGTATTGAATGAGCCGTTCATCGCGAACCCGCTGAACCTGTCACCGCAGCGGCGCATGCTGATCATTACCGGGCCGAACATGGGCGGTAAAAGTACCTATATGCGCCAGACGGCGCTGATTGCCCTGCTGGCCTATATCGGCAGCTACGTTCCGGCACAAAAGGTAGAGATCGGCCCCATCGACCGTATCTTTACCCGCGTGGGCGCGGCGGACGATCTGGCGAGCGGTCGTTCAACCTTTATGGTGGAGATGACCGAAACCGCCAACATTCTGCACAACGCCACGGAGTACAGCCTGGTGCTGATGGATGAGATTGGCCGCGGAACCTCTACCTATGACGGCCTGTCTCTGGCGTGGGCGTGTGCCGAAAGCCTGGCCAATAAAATCAAAGCCCTGACCCTGTTTGCTACCCACTACTTCGAGCTGACCCAACTGCCGGAGAAGATGGAGGGCGTGGCAAACGTGCATCTGGATGCGCTGGAGCACGGGGATACCATCGCCTTTATGCACAGCGTGCAGGATGGCGCGGCGAGCAAAAGCTACGGTCTGGCCGTGGCTGCGCTGGCGGGGGTGCCGAAAGAGGTGATCAAGCGCGCACGTCAGAAGCTGCGCGAGCTGGAAAGCCTGGCGCCAAACGCGGCAGCGACCCAGGTAGACGGGACGCAGATGTCATTGCTGGTGCCAGCCGAAGAGACCTCCCCGGCGCTGGAAGCGCTGGAGAATCTTGACCCGGATACTCTGTCGCCACGTCAGGCACTGGAGTGGATCTATCGCTTGAAAAATCTGGTATAAGTCCGACACGCCCGGCGGCGCTACGCTTGCCGGGCCTGCGTGAGCTGTGATGAACATCGCCGGTGACTAAATTCATCCGCCACTTAAGGGTAAAGGAGAAAGAATGACCTGCTATGAAACAGAAATTATTGATGCTCACATCGCGTTAGAAAACTGGTTAGGCCTGGGTGAAGGCGATCTCGCCCCCCTGCTCGCCCGTTTTCGTCAGGACTTCCTGATGATTGCGCCAACAGGCGCACATCTGGATCATCCCGCACTGGCGCGTTTCCTTGAGGCTCAGCGCGGCAGCCGTCCGGGGCTGAAGATCGTGATTGATGAATTAACGACGTTGCAAACCTGGGACAACGGCGCAGTACTTCACTACCGCGAAACGCAAACCCGCCCCGATCAGCCGGTCAACGTGCGCTGGTCAAGTGCGGTACTGAATCAGGAAGGCGATACCATAACCTGGCGTCTGCTGCACGAAACCACGCAGCCATAACCAAAGAAAAAGGCCCGTCGAGAGACGGGCCTTTTTTGGATGAAAAGTTGCTTACTCACGGAACAGCGCTTCGATATTCAGCCCCTGGCCCTGCAGGATTTCACGCAGGCGACGCAGACCTTCTACCTGAATCTGACGAACACGTTCACGGGTCAGGCCGATTTCACGACCGACATCTTCCAGTGTCGCAGCTTCATACCCCAGCAGACCGAAACGACGTGCCAGCACTTCACGCTGTTTAGCGTTCAGTTCGAACAGCCATTTGACGATGCTCTGTTTCATATCATCGTCCTGCGTGGTGTCTTCCGGGCCGTTGTCTTTTTCATCGGCCAGGATGTCCAGCAGCGCTTTCTCTGAATCGCCACCCAGCGGGGTGTCGACGGAGGTAATACGCTCGTTGAGACGCAGCATACGGCTTACATCATCAACCGGTTTATCAAGCTGCTCGGCAATCTCTTCCGCACTTGGCTCGTGGTCCAGTTTATGGGACAACTCACGAGCGGTACGCAGATATACGTTCAGCTCTTTCACGATGTGAATAGGCAGTCGAATCGTACGGGTTTGGTTCATGATTGCCCGTTCGATGGTCTGTCGAATCCACCATGTCGCATATGTTGAGAAACGGAACCCACGTTCAGGGTCAAATTTCTCTACCGCGCGGATCAGCCCCAGGTTGCCCTCTTCAATCAGATCCAGCAGAGCCAGACCACGATTGCTGTAACGACGGGCAATCTTGACCACCAGACGCAGGTTACTTTCAATCATACGACGGCGTGATGCCACATCACCACGTAGTGCCCGGCGCGCGAAATAAACTTCTTCTTCTGCTGTTAACAGTGGAGAGTATCCAATCTCTCCCAGATAAAGCTGAGTCGCGTCCAGCACACGTTGAGTGGCGCCCTGCGATAACAGCTCTTCTTCAGCTAAATCGTTATCACTGGGTTCCTCTTCTACTAAGGCTTTTTCATCAAAAACCTCAGTTCCGTTCTCATCAAATTCCGCATCTTCATTTAAATCATGAACTTTCAGCGTATTCTGACTCATAAAGGTGGCTCCTACCCGTGATCCCTGACCGAGACAACCGAAGTGGTATGTCCCGCCAAATTATCGCTGCGGTAAATATTGCAGCGGGTTTACGGATTTCCCCTTGTAACGAATTTCAAAATGCAAGCGTGTAGAACTGGTTCCGGTGCTACCCATAGTAGCTATTTTTTGCCCCGCCTTAACTTCTTGTTGTTCCCGGACCAGCATCGTATCGTTATGGGCGTAGGCACTCAGGTAATCATCGTTGTGTTTTATGATAATAAGATTACCGTAACCTCGCAGAGCGTTACCGGCATATACCACGCGTCCATCTGCGGTCGCGATAATAGCCTGTCCCTTACTTCCTGCGATATCGACACCTTTATTTCCCCCCTCGGAGGAAGAAAAGTTCTCGATGACCTTGCCTTCAGTCGGCCAGCGCCATGAAGAGATTGGCGAGCTGGACGTCATACTGCTGGCAACGGGCACGGTAGAGCTAACGACAGGTGCCGTAACGGGCGCTGTGACAACAGCCGCAGACCCTTTGTTGTTCGGCAACATCTTGTTAGCACTCTGTTCACCTGAATCCTCAGAATACGTAATTGTCGGTTGCGACGCAACCACTGTGCTTGATTTTTGCGCAGGCGTCACACTGTTATTTTGCGCCGTTACGTCAGCCACCGACACGGTATTGCCAGGCGTTAACGGTGCGCCAGTGTTATTGCCTACCTGTAGCGTTTGGCCAACTTCCAGACCATACGGGGCCTGAACGTTATTTCGCTGCGCAAGATCACGGAAATCGTTCCCGGTGATCCAGGCAATATAGAATAAAGTATCGCCGCGTTTTACCCTGTACGTACTGCCGCCGGTATAGCTCCCTTTCGGAATGTTCCCATACTTACGGTTATACACAATGCGGCCATTTTCCGTCTGGACAGGCTGATCCACTGGCTGAATCTGTACTGGCTGGGTAACCGGACGCTGAACAGGCTGAATTTGCGGTGTTTGTTGTGTTGTGGTGCCCATCTTAGGCGGAGGGGTGATCAGCATGCCGCCGGATGAACTGCCGGATCCGCTGTTGCCGCCAACGGAACTCACCGGCGCAGGGGCATTATTTGAGGATGTACAACCTGCCAGCCACAGTGAAACCAGTGACAGTGCCGCAACTCGGCTGATGGTGAATTTTGGGCTTCCCGCGCTCATTTATCCCCCAGGAATGTTTTTAGTTACCAGTGACTTAAAATTAACCGTAGTGTCACGCGCTTTTGCGCCACAACCATACGCTGAATTGGCCTGAATAACCCTGGAAAAATCCGAGTCTCAGGCGAGCTCTCCTTTTACCAGAGGCACAAAACGTACGGCTTCTACGGTATCGATGATGAACTCGTCGCCCCGTCGACGAACACGCTTTAACAGCTGATGTTCATCGCCCACCGGTAAAACGAGGATCCCGCCGTCATCCAGTTGCGCCATAAGCGCAGCCGGGATTTCCGGCGGTGCTGCCGTCACGATAATGGCATCAAAGGGGCCGCGTGCCTTCCAGCCCTGCCATCCATCCCCGTGACGGGTAGAAACATTATGTAAATCAAGCTGCTTCAGGCGACGACGCGCTTGCCACTGCAAGCCCTTAATACGCTCCACCGAGCAGACATGATGCACCAGATGCGCCAGAATGGCGGTCTGGTAACCTGACCCGGTGCCGATCTCCAGTACCCGCGAGTCCGGGGTCAGCTCCAGAAGTTCGGTCATTCGCGCCACCATATAGGGCTGCGAAATGGTTTGTCCCTGGCCTATCGGCAAGGCGACATTTTCCCAGGCTTTGTGCTCAAACGCCTCATCGACGAACTTTTCACGCGGCACCAGCGAGATGGCATTAAGTACATGCTCATCCGCAATACCCTGAGTGCGTAATTGATCCAGAAGGGTTTGTACACGTTTACTTACCATTGTGAGCTAACTCCGGCGCGATCCAGCCAGCCTGACACCACATCCTGCGCGTTATGCGCGGTCAAATCCACATGCAGAGGCGTGACGGAAACGTACCCTTCGTCCACCGCGGCGAAGTCGGTATCCGGTCCCGCATCGTGTTTTTCACCCGGTGGGCCAATCCAGTACAGGGTATTACCCCGTGGATCTTCCTGCGGAATCACTTTATCCGCCGGGTGGCGGCTACCGCAACGCGTTACGCGAATGCCTTTAATTTGGTCCAGCGGCAGGTCCGGGACGTTGATATTGAGGATTCGCCCGGTGCGCAGCGGCTCGCGGCTCAGCGCGCGCAAAATAGAGCAGGTCACCGCGGCAGCGGTGTCGTAATGCTGATGCCCGTTGAGCGATACCGCCAGCGCTGGGAAACCGAGGTGGCGTCCCTCCATGGCGGCTGCCACGGTGCCGGAATAGATCACATCATCGCCCAGATTGGGGCCGGCATTAATGCCGGAGACTACTACGTCCGGGCGCGGTCGCATCAGCGCATTGACGCCGAGAAAGACACAGTCCGTCGGAGTACCCATCTGTACGGCGATATCGCCGTTATCGAAAGTAAAGGTGCGAAGAGAGGACTCAAGGGTTAACGAGTTAGAAGCACCGCTGCGGTTACGATCGGGCGCCACGACCTGCACCTCAGCAAACTCTCGTAGCGCCTTGGCCAGCGTCTGAATGCCTGGCGCATGGATGCCGTCATCGTTACTCAGCAATATTCGCATAGTCACCCGAAGTGTTGATAAGTTCCCTGACAACACTGGTGGCAAAGCTACCTGCCGGCAGCCAGAAACGTAACTCGACGGTCACGTCATCCCACCAGTTCCAGCTCAACTGTTGCGGATAGAGCAGCATCGCCCGGCGTGCCGCTTCGACTTTTTCCCGCACCAGCAGAGAGCATAATTCTGTTTCATCGGCGATCGCCGTCTGCTCAGCCTGCAGCGCCTCGCCCTGCGGCCCCCATTCGCCGGTACCCGGCAGGGCCGCGGTGATCAGCAGGGTTTTCGCATTGACGCGGGCCTGCAAATCAGCCATTTCTTCGTCAGTGGCGACGAACCAGCTGCCGCGTCCCGCTAATTGTAGCGCATCGCCAACAACAACTTGATTCGCGTCTGTTTTTTTCAGACGCTCGCTTACGATTTGATTAAACAACGCACTGCGGGCTGCCGACAACCAAAAACTGCGTTTATTGCGGTCACGCACCGGGGCATTGCTTTGCGCCCAGCGCAGCGCGCCCTGCAAGTTACTGCCGCCAATACCAAAACGCTGGGCACCAAAATAGTTCGGCACGCCCTGCTCGCTGATGGCTTGCAGGCGTTTTTCGACGTCTTCGCGGTTGCTCACTTCACGCAGTACCAGCGTAAAAGCATTGCCCTTTAACGCGCCGAGGCGCAATTTGCGCTTGTGACGGGCGTATTCAAGTACTTTACAGCCCTCAAGCTGGAACTGGCTTAAATCCGGCATCCCATTACCCGGCACGCGGGCGCAGAGCCACTGCTCGGTCACAGCTTGTTTATCTTTCTGCCCGGCGAAGCTTACCTCACGGGCATGAATTTTCAGGAACTTAGCCAGCGCCTCGGCCACAAAACGGGTGTTACAGCCGTTTTTCAGGATCCGCACCAGAATGTGCTCGCCCTCGCCATCCGGCTCAAAGCCCAGATCTTCGATCACCACGAAATCTTCTGGATTGGCCTTTAGCAGGCCCGTGCCCTGTGGTTTACCGTGCAGGTACGTCAGGTTATCAAAGTCCGTCATTTGGCCGCCTTCACCAGCAGCGCCACGGCTTCACAGGCGATACCTTCGCCACGCCCGACAAAGCCGAGCTTTTCCGTGGTGGTGGCTTTGACATTAACGTCGTCCATGTGGCAACCGAGATCTTCGGCAATAAACACCCGCATCTGCGGGATATGCGGCAGCATTTTGGGTGCCTGGGCAATAATGGTCACATCCACGTTTCCGAGGGTATAGCCTTTGGCCTGAATACGACGCCAGGCTTCGCGCAGCAATTCGCGGCTGTCGGCGCCTTTGAAGGCCGGATCGGTGTCCGGGAACAGTTTGCCGATATCGCCCAGCGCCGCGGCACCGAGCAGCGCGTCGGTTAACGCGTGCAGAGCAACATCGCCATCAGAATGCGCGAGCAGTCCTTTTTCATAAGGGATGCGTACGCCGCCAATGATAATTGGGCCTTCACCGCCAAAGGCGTGTACGTCAAAACCATGTCCAATTCGCATTATGCCTTCTCCTGATGGGTCGAACGGGTAAGATAAAATTCTGCCAGCTGTAAATCTTCGGGGCGCGTCACTTTTATATTATCTGCGCGCCCTTCAATGAGTTCCGGGTGGAAGCCGCAGTACTCCAGCGCCGAGGCTTCGTCGGTAATGGTTGCGCCCTCGTTAAGCGCACGGGTTAAGCAGGCCTGCAACAACTCACGGGGGAAAAATTGTGGTGTAAGCGCATGCCAGAGATCAACGCGCTCCACCGTGTGGGCGATGGCCGGAAGCCCCGGCTCGCCGCGCTTCATGGTATCGCGTACCGGCGTGGCGAGAATGCCGCCGACGCGGCTGGTTTCGCTGATGGCCAGCAGCCGTGCCAGGTCGTCCTGATGCAGGCACGGACGCGCCGCGTCATGCACCAGCACCCACTGCGCTTCACCGGCGGCCTGAAGACCCGCCAACACCGAATCGGCGCGCTCTGCGCCACCATCCACAACGGTAACCTGCGGATGGCTGGCAAGCGGCAACGCAGCAAAGCGGGCGTCGCCCGGGCTGATGGCGATAACGACCCGCGTCACGCGTGGGTTCGCCAGCAGCGCCGCCACGGTGTGCTCAAGGATGGTTTTATCACCAATTGAAAGGTACTGCTTGGGACATTCTGTCTGCATGCGCCGGCCAAACCCGGCGGCTGGCACAACGGCGCATACGTTCGAAAAAGTGACTGCCATGGCGTAATAATCCTGGGCCTGATTATCGGGTGTTTTGTACTGAGCCCTGGTTGCGTTTAGACGCATCCGGCACCAGACGATAGAAGGTTTCGCCCGGCTTAGTCATGCTGAGTTCGTTGCGCGCGCGCTCTTCAATGGCTTCTTGTCCGCCATTGAGATCGTCAATTTCCGCAAACAGCTGATCGTTTCGCGCTTTAAGTTTGCTGTTTGTTGCCTGCTGCGCCGTCACGTCATCGCTGACGCGACTGTAGTCGTGTAGACCGTTCTTACCGAACCACAGTGAATACTGAAGCCAGACCAACAAAGCCAGCAACAGCAGCGTAAGTTTACCCATCCTGCCCCCTGAAAAACGGCATCATCATCCCATAACTTTCCCCACGACTCTACATCGGGGCTACAGAGATGCCGCACCATTGCGGGCAAATGTACCACATTTTTTTTGCAGATTCGCGCAAGCCAACACCGTGTCACAGTTAGTGACGGTTTGAATTATGGCTGAACTTATCCCATGAGCCACAAAAATAACAGTCCGACCATCGCCACCACCGTCATCACGGTAGTAAATGAACTGTAGAGCAGCTTGCCGTTGAGCAGAGAGTGCAGCGCAATCCCGACCACTACAGCAACGGGCATCAGCGCCAGGAAGAAAGGCCAGGTATAGAGGAAAAAGAACAGCGTATTACTGCCGTAAAACAGGAACGGGATGCCCAGTGCCATCAGCCATGACGCGAAGCCGACAATCGCCCCTGGGAAAGACCAGGTCGTCTCGTCATTTGTCGATACCCTGTCCGACCCGGTGATAATGTAGTTTTCACTGTTTCGCATAGCTGATCCTGTGACCATGACATACCAATGGGGGGATCACCCCCCATCGATACTATCTCAGGATCTGATAATATCGCCCTGTCTGAGCAGGTCTAATAATTGGCTCACTAAATTTGTTACCAATTGTTGGCCTTCCAGATGAATTTCGGGCGCATCAGGGGTTTCATAAACTGCGTCAATACCGGTGAAATTTTTCAATTCACCCGCTCGGGCTTTTTTATACAGCCCTTTCGGATCGCGCTGCTCGCAGATCGCCAGCGGGGTATCAACAAAGACTTCGATAAAGCGGTTCTGGCCGACGCGCTCGCGCACGAACTGCCGCTCGGCACGGTGCGGCGAAATAAACGCCGTTAACACCACCAGCCCGGCATCGGCCATCAGGCTGGCCACTTCGCCCACCCGACGGATGTTCTCTTTACGATCCGCATCGCTAAAGCCCAAATCTCTGCACAGTCCGTGACGCACATTGTCGCCATCCAACAGATAGGTGCTGACCCCTAACTTATGCAGCGCCTCTTCCAGTGCGCCTGCGACGGTGGATTTACCGGAGCCAGAAAGCCCGGTAAACCACAGCACAACCCCACGGTGACCGTGGAGTTGTTCGCGATCGGCTACGGTGACCGGATGAGGATGCCAGACGACGTTCTCATCATGCTGCGCCATTACTTCCCTCCCAGCAGATCGCGTGCGCCCCAGTGCGGGAAGTGTTTGCGCACCAGCGCGTTCAGCTCCAGTTCAAAGGCGCTGAATTCTGACGGCACCACGCTCGCCTGTTCGTGCGGCTCGCGCACCATGCCAGCGCCCACGGTGACGTTGGTCAGGCGATCGATAACGATTAAGCCCCCGGTCACCGGGTTGTGCTGATACTGATCCAGCACCAGCGGTTCGTCGAAAGTGAAATCCACCAGACCAATGCCGTTCAACGGGAGCGCATCCACGCTATGCTGCGCCAGATTGTTGATATCCACCTGATACTGAATGCCGTCCACACGGGCGCGGGTCTTCTTACCGGCGATTTTGATATCGTAGCTCTGGCCCGGGGTGAGGGGCTGTTCCGCCATCCACACCACATCAATGGCGGCGCTTTGCACCGCAGGCAAGGTCTCCTGTGCATCCACCAGCAGGTCGCCGCGGCTGATATCGATTTCGTCTTTCAGCACCAGAGTGACGGCTTCGCCTGCCCCGGCTTCCTGCAGATCGCCATCAAAAGTCACGATGCGGGTAATCGCAGACTCCACGCCTGACGGCAACACTTTTACGCGCTGACCCACCTGGACGCTGCCGGAGGCAAGGGTGCCGGAGAAGCCGCGGAAATCGAGGTTCGGACGGTTAACGTACTGCACCGGGAAACGCATCGGCTGCGTCTCAACGCTGCGCTGGATCTCAACCGTCTCTAACACTTCCAGCAGCGTCGGGCCGCTGTACCACGGCATGCTGGCGCTCTGGGAGGCCACGTTATCCCCTTCCAGCGCCGAGAGCGGCACGAAGCGAATGTCGAGGTTGCCCGGCAGCTGTTCGGCAAAGGTGAGATAGCTTTCGCGGATCTCGTTAAACGTCTCTTCGCTGAAGTTAACCAGGTCCATCTTGTTGACTGCCACCACCAGGTGTTTGATCCCCAGCAAGGTGGAGATAAAGCTGTGACGACGAGTCTGATCCAGCACCCCTTTACGGGCATCCATTAACAGGATTGCCAGATCGCAGGTTGAGGCACCGGTCGCCATATTACGGGTGTACTGCTCGTGCCCCGGGGTGTCGGCGATGATAAATTTGCGCTTCTCGGTGGAGAAATAGCGATAAGCCACGTCGATGGTGATGCCCTGCTCGCGCTCTGCTTGCAGGCCATCTACCAGCAGAGCCAGATCGAGCTTCTCGCCTTGGGTGCCGTGACGTTTGCTGTCGTTATGCAGGGATGAGAGCTGATCTTCATAGATCTGACGGGTATCGTGCAGCAGTCGGCCAATGAGCGTGCTTTTGCCGTCATCAACGCTGCCGCAGGTCAGAAAACGCAGCAGGCTTTTATGCTGTTGTGCGTGCAGGTAGGCTTCTACGCCGCCTTCATCCGCAATCTGTTGAGCAATAGTGGTATTCATGGCGGCTCCTTAGAAATAACCCTGACGTTTCTTCAGCTCCATCGAGCCTGCCTGGTCGCGGTCAATCACGCGCCCTTGTCGCTCGCTGGTGGTCGACACCAGCATCTCTTCAATGATCTCTGGCAGCGTCTGCGCGCTGGATTCCACCGCGCCGGTCAGCGGCCAGCAGCCGAGGGTACGGAAGCGCACCATCTGCTTTTTGATCACTTCGCCAGGCTGCAGATCGATACGATCGTCATCCACCATCATCAGCATACCGTCGCGCTCCAGCACCGGACGTTCCGCCGCCAGGTACATAGGCACAATCTCGATATTTTCCAGATAGATGTACTGCCAGATATCCAGCTCGGTCCAGTTGGAGAGCGGGAAGACGCGGATGCTTTCGCCTTTGTTAATCTGGCCATTGTAGTTGTGCCACAGCTCCGGGCGCTGGTTCTTCGGATCCCAGCGATGGAAGCGGTCGCGGAAGGAGTAGATACGCTCCTTGGCACGAGATTTCTCTTCATCACGGCGGGCGCCACCAAAGGCGGCATCAAAGCCGTATTTGTTCAGCGCCTGCTTCAACCCTTCGGTCTTCATGATGTCGGTGTGTTTCCCGCTGCCGTGCACGAACGGGTTAATGCCCATCGCCACCCCTTCCGGGTTTTTATGTACCAGCAGTTCACAGCCGTAGGCTTTGGCAGTGCGGTCACGGAACTCATACATCTCGCGGAATTTCCAGCCCGTATCCACGTGCAGCAGCGGGAATGGCAGCGTGCCCGGGTAGAAGGCTTTACGCGCCAGGTGGAGCATCACGCTGGAGTCTTTCCCGATGGAGTACATCATTACCGGATTAGCGAACTCGGCGGCCACTTCACGGATAATATGAATACTTTCCGCTTCGAGTTGCCGCAGGTGAGTCAGTCGTTTTTGGTCCATAACCGTTCCTTAAGCCAAAGTCACTACAGAAGAACCAAAGCCTTCTGTGTCGGTAGTGTGTTGAAACCAGGCGAGCGTGCTGTGCAGCTGCACCACCTCTCCCACCACAATCAGGGCGGGCATCGGGGCGTCTTTCGCCAGGGTTGCAAGGTGTTGTAATGTGCCGGTCACCACGTGCTGATCGACGCGCGTGCCGCGAGATATCACCGCCACAGGCGTATTTGCATCGCGCCCGTGGCGAATAAGTTGTTCACTGATTTCCGCTGCCTTCATGGTGCCCATGTAGATCGCCAGCGTCTGACGGCTTTGCGCCAGATGCGTCCAGTCGAACGGTGTACTGTCGGCCTTGTAGTGGCCGGTGACAAAGGTGACGCTCTGAGCATAATCCCGGTGCGTCAGCGGAATACCGGCATAGGCCGTCACTGCGGAGGCCGCCGTGATGCCTGGTACGACCTGGAACGGCACGCCCGCTTCGGCTGCCGCCTGTAGCTCTTCGCCGCCGCGGCCAAAGATAAACGGATCGCCTCCTTTGAGACGCACCACGGTCTTACCTGCTTTCGCCGCGTCAATCAACATCTGATTGGTTTCATGCTGCGGCACAGCGTGCTGGCCCGCACGTTTGCCAACGCAGATCTGCTCGGCGTCACGACGAATCAGCTCACGTATGCCATCTGTCACCAGATGGTCATAGAACACCACATCCGCATCCTGGAGTACCTGCAAGCCACGCAGCGTCAGTAATCCGGCATCCCCTGGCCCCGCCCCGACGAGAATAATCTCGCCACAGGTGCTGCCCGGGTTATCCAGTTCGTCTTCAAGGATTTTCTGTGCCGCCGTCTCATTACCCGCCTGCATCAGGCTGGCAAAGCGGCCGCGAAACACGCGCTCCCAGAAGCGACGGCGTTCCGCCACGCTGGTCAGGCGGGTTTTCAGATGGTTACGCCAGAAGCCGGCTTTTTCTGCCATCCGGCCCAGGCTGGTTGGCAGCAGTGCTTCAATTTTTTCACGCAATACGCGCGCCAGCACGGGGGCTGTGCCGCCGGAGGAGATTGCCACCAGCAGCGGCGAGCGATCGACAATCGACGGGAAGATAAAGGAGCACAGCGGCTGATCGTCCACCACGTTCACCAGACGGTGACGGGCGTGGGCGGCATCAGAGATGCGCTGGTTGAGCGCCCGGTTTTCGGTTGCGGCAATCACCAGCACCACATTGTCGATTTGCGCTTCATCAAAGTCCGCTTCAGCAACGACCTGCACGCGCGCGCCTGCCCGGTATAAAAAGGCAATTTTGCGCTCGGCGATTTCGCCCGTGCCGATCACCAGTACCGGACGGTCTTTTACGGCAGCAAATAAAGGAAGGTAATCCACAATGCTACAACTCGCTAACAACCTGGAATAGTGGGACTATAGGGGGCTGCTCAGAACGAATGAAATTACGAATTGGAATGAGTAGTTACTCAATGGAATAACGCTCTGGAAAAGCAAATATCAAAAAGTGCTTAACACGCGTAATTACGGGCATTTAAGAGCAATTCAAATTGTGTAAGCGCGATCACAGTTTCATACTAAGCGCGTTAAAATTTTGCTCGATTTTTTAAGGACTCACTATGTTTTCCGCAATGCGCCACCGTATCGCTGCTTTGGCGCTCGGCGTTTGCTTGATCGGAACGGTTCAGGCTAAAACGCCCCCTCTGGGTGAGATCGCCGCGATGCAGGCGCGTCATATTGCCACCTTTTTCCCGGGCCGTATGACCGGCACCCCCGCCGAAATGCTCTCCGCTGACTATGTGCGACAGCAGTTCGCTGAAATGGGTTACCAGAGCGATATCCGAACCTTCCAAAGCCGCTATATCTATACCTCACGTAACCAGAGCAAAAACTGGCACAACGTGACTGGCAGCACCGTGATTGCTGCCCATGAAGGTAAAGCCGAACAACAAATTATTATCCTGGCGCATCTGGATACGTATGCGCCGATGAGCGACAGCGATGCCGATAACAATCTCGGCGGCCTGACATTACAGGGCATCGATGATAATGCTGCGGGTGTCGGGGTGATGCTGGAGCTGGCCGATAAGCTGAAAGATATTCAAACGCAGTACAGCATCCGCTTTATCGCCACCAGCGGCGAAGAAGAGGGACGCCTCGGCGCCGAGAACGTACTCAACCGCATGAGCCAGGCCGAGAAGAAAAATACCCTGCTGGTGATTAACCTCGATAACTTAATCGTGGGCGATAAGCTCTATTTTAACAGCGGAAAAACCACCCCTGCCCCGGTGCGTAAATTAACCCGTGATCGCGCGCTGGCTATTGCGCGCGCCCACGGGATTTTTGCCGCGACCAACCCGGGAGGTAACGCCGCGTACCCGAAAGGCACCGGATGCTGTAATGACGGTGAAGTTTTCGATAAAGCCGGGATCCCGGTGCTGTATGTTGAGGCCACTAACTGGTCATTGGGTAAGAAAGACGGTTATCAGCAGCGGGCAAAATCAAAAGCCTTCCCACAGGGATCGAGCTGGCATAACGTCAGGCTGGATAATCTGCAGCATATCGACGAGGCCCTCCCACAACGGATTGAACACCGCAGCCGGGACGTGGTGCGCATTATGCTGCCACTGGTGAAGGAACTGGCGAAAGCGGGGAAAAAAGCCTGATAAAGTGCATCACCCAAACGGTGCGTGGGCATTTTTCTGTTTATTTTTATACGGAGTAAGATTTGTGGGTTATCCGCGCTAAGGCGGGGAAGACTACGTTGTATCAGGCCGCGCTACACTATCCTACGGTTTATCCCCGCTGACGCGGGGAACACGAATTCGTGGATTTCGAAAAGGTGCGCATTTTCGGTTTATCCCCGCTGACGCGGGGAACACGACGCGGGCACAAAAAAAGCCGGATTTACCGGCGGTTTATCCCCGCTGACGCGGGGAACACGCAGGGCGGCAAGTGCGATTTCCTGCCAGGTATCGGTTTATCCCCGCTGACGCGGGGAACACGCTGGCCTGGCGTCCGGCAATCCATCAGCGGCCGGTTTATCCCCGCTGACGCAGGGAACACATGGTCTGCGGGTCGGTTCTCCCGCTGAATGACGGTTTATCCCCGCTGACGCGGGGAACACAAGACGCCCGGAGGCGAGCTGGCGCTGCAACTCGGTTTATCCCCGCTGACGCGGGGAACACATTGAGCCGGTGCAGCTCGTAGCGGCGGCAGTCGGTTTATCCCCGCTGACGCGGGGAACACCCAGCCCGGGTCAATTCCCTCGGGCACACTTTCGGTTTATCCCCGCTGACGCGGGGAACACCACTGCTCAAACGCCGTCGTGATAATTGTTGCCGGTTTATCCCCGCTGACGCGGGGAACACTTTATCGCCAGCATTTGCAAACTTCGCCGTAGCGGTTTATCCCCGCTGACGCGGGGAACACGCTCGGCCATGATCGTCTCGGCTTCCAGCTTCCGGTTTATCCCCGCTGACGCGGGGAACACATGCGGAGGATTTCTAAAATATCTTGCTCGTTCGGTTTATCCCCGCTGACGCGGGGAACACTTTGCCGGTGCAAGGATAACATCAGCTACAGCCGGTTTATCCCCGCTGACGCGGGGAACACACAAGGCGTTGATCGCTCAGTAATAAATCCCTCGGTTTATCCCCGCTGACGCGGGGAACACTGCTGGTTCAGAATCTCCCTCAGCCGGGTTGCCGGTTTATCCCCGCTGACGCGGGGAACACTTACCCGTTTCCTGCGCCTCCTGGACCACCAGCGGTTTATCCCCGCTGACGCGGGGAACACGGCCAACTTCTGCCGCCCAGGCCAGCAGAACGCGGTTTATCCCCGCTGACGCGGGGAACACGGCAGTTGTGGTACAGAAAGTAACGCCTCAGCCGGTTTATCCCCGCTGACGCGGGGAACACTGACGACTTATCAGGCGCGCCAGCTCGAAATTCGGTTTATCCCCGCTGACGCGGGGAACACAATATAAGCTGAGGGGCTAGAGGAGCGTAGGACGGTTTATCCCCGCTGACGCGGGGAACACAAAGCGGCGATCAGGTTGACGGAGAGTGGTTGCGGTTTATCCCCGCTGACGCGGGGAACACGCTAAACAGCACGCTATCTCTAAAAACCAACTCGGTTTATCCCCGCTGACGCGGGGAACACCAGCACCATAATGCTGACCCGAATACTCAAAACGGTTTATCCCCGCTGACGCGGGGAACACTAGTGGCCCGGTCATGCGATCCCCAGAATTTGCGGTTTATCCCCGCTGACGCGGGGAACACAGCAGGTCGTTCAGTTCGATAGTTGTCATGCGCGGTTTATCCCCGCTGACGCGGGGAACACGGCTGTGGCGTGCCAGCACGTCTACAGCCTCCCGGTTTATCCCCGCTGACGCGGGGAACACCAGGCCGCAATCTCTTTGTGACTGATGTACTGCGGTTTATCCCCGCTGACGCGGGGAACACCCTCCCAGCGTTCCGGCTGCGCCCTTGATTCCCGGTTTATCCCCGCTGACGCGGGGAACACTTGATTTTCTGCTCTGCTGGCGACGGCTGCGGCGGTTTATCCCCGCTGACGCGGGGAACACGTGTGGAAACCCTTAACAGGAAGCAAAACTATCGGTTTATCCCCGCTGACGCGGGGAACACACGCTCAAAAACATTTACACCCGCCGCCGTCGCGGTTTATCCCCGCTGACGCGGGGAACACCACTCTACACAGCCCCGCCAGTGCTCAACGGACGGTTTATCCCCGCTGACGCGGGGAACACTTATACCAACATGGAGCTCCAACTCTATTCGGCGGTTTATCCCCGCTGACGCGGGGAACACACTAATCTTATCTTTCTGTTTTTAATGGAAATTTTCAGCAAACAACAACCTACCAACTTTAATCCAACATTTCCACATTATTAAAGAGCTATTAAATTATTGATTTTAAACAGGAATAAAGGAAACCAACCTCAGCCCATCTAAATCTACCGGCATGCGTCTGTTTTCCCCCCAGGTTTGAAACTCAAAACCTGATTCCGTGTTTGTCGCCCAGGCCATAACGATATTTCCAACCCCACCCAACTGGATGATTTGCTGCCAGATCATCTCCCGCACGCGTTTAGAGACATCACCAACATATACCCCAGCCCGGATCTCCAATAACCAGATGGCAAGCCTTCCCCGCAAACGCGGCGGTACATTTTCTGTGACCACAACGACCATACTCATCAGCCGCGCCCCCGATAGCCACTATCCCCCAGCGGTTGAGGCTCAGGAATTGCGGGGGGCAACATATCTGGCGCAGGCTTTGGCGGCTCAATCTCACCGGCAGCCAGAACATCTTCAATAAGAGGGATCAGTTTTCCAGTCAGTTTGCTGCTACGAAAAATATCACGGCACGCCAGCCGAACTTCACGATCGGGTTCAGAAGGTACACGCGCAGCAATTTCAAAGGCTTTAGGTACGATAACGTCAAATTTTATGATGTCGGCAATGTCATAAATAAAGGAAAGCGGTTTACCGCTATGGATAAATCCAATTGCAGGCGCATAACCTGCCGCCAGCACCGCAGCTTCAGTAATCCCATAAAGACACGATGTTGCAGCGCTAATACACTGATTTATTACATCCCCCTTTTCCCAATCTTTCGGATCATAGTTGCGACCATGCCACTTCACGCCATATTGTTTCGCCAGTAATGCATAGGTCTGGCGCACACGGGCACCCTCAATGCCGCGTAATTGTTCAACAGAACGACGCGCTGGCGGAGGTTCACGAAAGCGGAGCTCATACATTTTGCGCACCACTTTCAGACGCAAATTATCATCCAAAGCCAGCTTCGCCTGATACAGCAGTTTATCCGCGCGGGCACCGCCTGGCTGGCCGGAAGAATATACCCGCACTCCCGCTTCACCCACCCAGACCAGCAGCGTACCTACCGTAGAGGCTAAGCGTACTGCCGCGTGAGAAACCCGCGTCCCTGGTTCCAGCATGATGCAGGCAACTGACCCAACCGGAATATGTGTGCGGATCCCTGTTTTATCGATCAACACAAACGCGCCATCCAGTACGTCAACCTGACCGTACTGGAGAAAGATCATCGACGTGCGATCTTTTAAAGGGATCGGGCTTAGCGGAACAAATGTCACGCGCGCTCTCCGGGTTTGATCAACATTAACCCACAGCCAAAAGCCCGGCTTTTGCCGTATCCCTGAGTCAAACGCTGCAGGAAAAGCACAGGATCGTTCACTACCAGCACACCGGAATAATCCACGCTGCTGAACTGGATCATCTGGCGCGCTTTTGCCCGGACGATCTGCTGTTGCCGGTAAGCATCTACATTCACTTCATGCAATGAAAAACCGTTAAGCGTCCCCTGGCGGGCCAGCCAGTCGCATGCCGCCTGCTGTTGATGTTGCCAGATATCCGTCTCCTCACACTGGCTCCGAACCTGACGCTTTGCTTCCATTAACAGATCGTGACGTTTACCATCCTTACACACCGTTGGGTTAGCGCGCAGACTAAAACGCAGAACCTGCCCGGCATTTAATACCGGCGCAAAGGGTCGCTGCTCGATGTCGAAAATTTGGCTTTTTTCAGGAGGAGTTGATGAAAGAACAAAGAAGCGAAACGCGCCCTGTAACTCTTCACGACGATAAAGAAACGTACGCTCCTGGCCTCCGGGAAAAAGTTCCCACAGCCACTGATGCATAACATATTCACCGCGATCCACCAGCTGTAATAGCTGAGACGGCGAAAGCTGGCTGGTATACAGCGTTATTTTTGACAGGAACACGATTCCTCCTTGAGCAGCCAGGGTCCTTGATTAACGGTACGCTCACCAAACGTCCATCGTTGGCGGCTTATCGGCCTGTCACGACGGCGCAGGACTTTATTGGCTTCCAGACCCTCATGCTCACCTTCCCACCAGCATTGAGGCTGCAGTTCTGCCAGCCTGATGTTCAGGGTCTTGAGTTTATCCTGGTACTGGTGGTACGCCTCGTTGAGCACCTCCGGCGCGGTGCCGTTCAGCAACAGTGGCGAAAGCGGTAAAGCCAGAGGATGACTTTTGCGTCCCAGATAGAGCGCGAATACCGGATGTTGTAACGCATCCCGCAATTGCTCCAGCGTATAAGGCGCATCGGCTGTTTGTGTGAGCCCCACCATCCACCAGGCATCGGTGTAGTAGTCCCGCCTTGAGATCAGCGCGCTCAGCAGTTCAGGATCGCTTAGCTCTTCGCGACGGCTAAAGTAGCGGACTTTACGCACCTCTTTCGGCATCTGCACCGTGTGGTAATCTCGCGCCCAGCGCGGTTCTTTGCTGGCACACAGCACGAAAGCGTAATGCTGATTGAAAGCATTCAGACGCGCCTCTTCATCACGACAGATACCCAGCGCGGCCGCCAGCAAACCGAGCAGCGCCGAACGCGAGGGTAACGCATGGCTATGGCGCACTTCGCCGGGGGCATCGACACCCCACGAAGCCATTGGCCCATGTAGCTGAAAAACCAGATATTGACTCATGGCCGCCCCTTATGCGCAGA
Organism: Leclercia sp. LSNIH3; assembly: GCF_002935105.1. Classification (NCBI taxonomy): domain Bacteria; kingdom Pseudomonadati; phylum Pseudomonadota; class Gammaproteobacteria; order Enterobacterales; family Enterobacteriaceae; genus Leclercia; species Leclercia sp. LSNIH3. The sequence continues at coordinate 3,390,535 of NZ_CP026387.1, read as the reverse complement.
TAAAGTCCAGGACGTCCTTCATGCTTCCCTGCCGCTGCATAACATCAAAGTGGATGGATTGGTTCTGCTCGCCATAGACTTCTTGCATATTTTCACGCAGATCGGTAATGCGTTTGACGGCCACTTCAAGCTGATTGCTGCCGTTGATCGGATTATAAAATGCTGCCGCCAGTGAACGGGGTTGATCCGTCCCCGCTTCCGCCATCGCCCAGGAGGCGTAGGCGCGGCTGGCAAAGCTGTTTTGCTTGCCGGTTGGCGAGACTTTCACTGCTGCTTCGGTGAAAGCGCGCAGGGTTTTGTTTGCCAACTCTTCATTTCCGTTCAGGTTTTTCACCAGCAGATCTTTGTCGATGCAGATGTAGGTATAAAACAGCGCCGAGCCGAATCCCGTTTCGCCAAGATGCCCTGCCCCGGCATCTTCTGCCGACGCCTGACGCAGATCGTCCACAGCGGTAAAGAAATCATCTTCCACGATCGTTTCGCTGACGCCGAAGGCATGGGCCACCTGGCATGCGGCTTCTACGTTGAACTCCGGCTTATTGGCCAGCATGCGGCCAAACATCGCGATATCGACGGCCATGCGATCCTTGCGCAGCAATGCCAGCTCTTCCTCTTTTGGCGCACGTTTCTCTTCTGCCAGACGATGAGCCAGCGCTTTTACCGCCTCGAACTCTGCCAGGCTGATATGCACCAGTTGCTCAGTTTCAGCGTTGGTGAGTACATCTTTTGCCTTCTTATCTGCTTTTACTTTGCCGAAGCAGTTTGCGATGCCCTCTACCCATTCGACCGCTTTTTTCGCATCAATACCTTTTTCAATCAGGATCTTCGCCGCCTCGCGCGCAATACGCCCGCTGCGGATACCGATATTTCCGGCAAGCGCTTGTTCAAACAGCTCGGAAGTGCGCCATGCACGCTTCAGACTTTGCGAAGAAACGCGCAAGCGCGTTGCACCGCCGAGTACGACCGTTTTCGGCGCACCGGTATCGTCACGGTTCAGGTTGGCGGCTGGATAAGCGGTCAGTAAATGCAGCTGGATAAAAGTAGTCATTTGAACATCCTTATTGATCATTGTTATTGTCGTTACCTGCGTCACCGGCCTGGTAGTACTCCATAGCCCAGCGAACACGAATACATTCAGTCGGCCGTTGCTGACGACGAATATGGTTTTGCAGTTCGTCGTTTTCCCGGCACCAGCGGAAAATATCCTCCGCCAGAGATGGCAGGTTGACGGCGCCATTCAGCAACCGCACCGCGCGGAGCAACTGACGCAAAAGTTCGTCGGGAGTTTTCACCGCCGATAAGCGGGAAAAACGCAGTTCCGACATCACCGGGTTATTGCCCGTCATCTGGCCCAGCTGTGCAGCAAACGTCTGTCGCTCATCGATTGATTTAACGTGTGCCGCTAGTGCAGCCGTGATCGCCAGCGCGGTAAAACGCCACTCCTGAGCGTCAATTTTCCATAACGTATGGGTTTGCATCAGCAGGGAACGGAACCCTTCCGAGAGACAGGCATCAGTTACCGTTTTGCTGTGTCGCAGGCTGGCACGCAGACCGCGCTTTTCCTGTAGCCCGGCATGCCACTGACGTAACGTCACTCTGTGATCGTCCTTCACTATTTTCATTCAGCAGCCTCCTGCTTTTTGGCTTTGGCGGCTTTGGCACTCTGCTTCTCCGCCGATTTGGTGAAATATTTTTTCCGCGCCATCATTATGCGTTTGAGATCGACCCCTTCATGAGGGTTGGTAAACACGTGTTCATCAAAATAGCGGCGGGTAAACAGCCAGATGTCCGTTTGCCATTTACTGAGCCGGTCATCCGGCTCCCAGCCGTTTTCAAGATCGTGAATCAGGCTCAAGAAACGCTCCTGAGTGAGATTCCAGAAATCAATATCGATAAAACTGAAATCACCCCGAGCGCCTTTAGCATCGGCAAACCAGGCTTCTTTTAATGCGCTACGCAGTAAGCTGAGGTTACGCGACGCCGTTTGTGCCGCATTACGCAGATGGGGGATAATATTTTCAGTTAACAGCAACGGGAAATGATGCTCATACCAGCAGCGGGCTTTCATATTGTCGAAATCATAACCAAAGCCCCACAGCCCAATGCTGGCGCCATTGAGGTCACACGCCCCGATAGTTTTAACCACCAGCGCCGGGTATTCCGTGTTATTTTCCGAAGCGCCTTCCTGGCTCAGACCCAGCCAGTCACGCCAGATAAGCCCGCCGGGCTGCGGCTTAACGGAATAAAGACCGCTGCCTCCTTTAAGCGGCAGACGGTAAGGCGTAAGCGGATGCCGCCACCCCTCGTAGTTCACACCGTAGTTTTTTACCGTCATGCCGCTGAGTAACTCATCGCTTTGAGTTGCACAGAGGTCACAAGTGCCGGAATGGAGGTTGCTGAAATCAAGGCAAATACGCCGCGGCATCCCCCAGTAGGCCTGCAATAAATTCACCTGTTCTGGCGTGGTGACAGCGCTGGCCTGTTCACTGGTGCGGGTGGCGGAAAGCCAAGGGAAAACGGACTCATCATAAGAGGCAGGCAACGGCATTTCGGCACTATCCTGCGGCATCACGTTCAGCCACAGCTTGCGCCACAGCGGCGTTTGCCGGTTGCCCTGATATTCCTGCAATTCAATAAGCGTGGTCATCGGCCCACCGCCGCGCAGACCGGTACGATACCCTTTGCCACCCGATGGGGCATTCAATTGCAGCGAGAATAGCGCCAACGCAGCACAGTGCGGGCAAAAGCGCTCCGTTACGCCACGTTTAACAAAATGATCTTTATTAAATTTGGTGGTCTGCGCACCGGGAATTTCCGGCAACAGAGAAGCAATGGAAACTTTCTCCCCGGTTAGCGGCTCAAAATCCTGCATAAAAGAGGGCGTATTAGCACCGAACTGAAAGGCGTGCTCCAGTGGTTGCAGCGCACTATGCAGCGTATCCGCGCTTAGTCCATCAAACCAAATATCCTCCCAGCGGGTGCGATTTTTTGGTGCGATACTGCATTGCAGCAATCCCAGTAGAAATTGCCATGCCGCCCCCTGTAAATCAGCTCGCGTAGCAGCGATATCGACCACGTTTTCATCCGCCAGATTGACGGGAGCCAACTTCCCCATAGAACCATCTTTAAAGCGCACAGGAAGCCAGGGCGTTGTCAGTAAATTTATTGGAAACATACCTTTTCCTTTACTTGATGCGCCAATCCATGGCGCAAAGTATTTCCTGTAGGGTTAACGAACCGACAGTTGAAAACTGACCGAAAGCCTATTGCCTAACCGAACCATCAAGCGACAAAGAAACCGTTTATATAGGGTTTGTTTTTCATCCATGACAGGATCCTTTCCATTGATAACAGCCAAGCTCTAAAAGCATTATCAAGCTGCGAAACGTGATTAGGCTTCAGAGCACCTCTTCCTGTGGAGAAGTTCCGAAGCCTTAATCCACATTAATTATGTGGATAATACTCCCACAAATTAAGAAACGAAAGGTAATTAAGGCTGATAAATTTGAAAAAATTTCCCAGAAAACATGCCTCATAGCAATGTCTGCTAAAATACCGCCGTTCCCATAACTGGGATCGACCAGTAATTAAGGCTGATAAGCCGTTATGAGATGGTGTTCCCCGCGTCAGCGGGGATAAGCCCCGGAGCCGTCTGGCTCCGGGCACTCTAACCAGCCTTTCCGATCAATCCTTCCTGCGACGAATAGCCACTGTCAGCAACCTCCGACACTACAATCACCACGGCATATTCCTTGTTCTGAAGTTGCTCTACACACCATTCCCGCAATGCCTCGCCCTCCAGCCGTTCAAAATCATCTTTATGTTTTTCCCACCAGCCCTGACGCACCCGCACTGCACTCATCTCCCAGGCGTTTTCCCCTGTCGCATATGGCATTACGAGCCCGTCGATAATCCTCGCCAGCCACAGCGTGACGGACTCTTCAGCCAGCCGCGTCGTCAGTTTTTCCGGTAGTAAATCGCTGCTTTCAGGGCTATACCCTGGCGCAAAATTGATAAGGTTCTGTCTGGCAAATGCCCGATCGCAGTAAAACTTTCCTTCCTGCAACTGTTCCGTTTTAGCGAAACCTTCGGGTATCTCAACGTCTTCGCCGTATACCGCTTCAATAAGCCGTCTGGCGGACTGCGGCATGCGAATTTCACCCTGCTGGCGGAGTACGCGCTGGGTCAGCCACAGGCGACCATGATCGGGGTAGACGTAAGCACTGTTACCCATGACGCTGGATAGCCAATTTTCGCGCGGTGCGTCATCCCATTCAGGTGCAAGAATCAACAACTCTGGCCTCTCGCGCTCATCCCGACCGGTGGTTTTTATTCGCCCATCGCGATCGCGGATGTGTCTTTGCAGGCGCCCCGCCCGCTGGATCAGTAAATCAACCGGCGCCAGATCGGAGATCATTTCATCCATATCAATGTCTAAACTTTGCTCAATCACCTGGGTCGCGATAATGACCTTGCCGCGACGTTGAGCTGCGCTTTGCTTACCAAAGAGAGCGAGCGTCTGAGATTCAATTCTCTGGCGATCATAAAAAGCGAAACGGCTATGAAAGAGGGTAAGGTTTTCAGGCGCAACGATGCCCTGAGAAACAAGCTGGCGAGAAATGCGGATGGCGTCATCCACCGAATTGCGTATCCAGGCAATACACTTGCCGTGAAGCACCGCGTGCCCGATACGTTCAATGCACGCCTGCTCGTCGTACATCCAGCCAACATTAACGCTGCGCTCTACTTCTTTGCGGGTTGCCACATGTAAGGAAACCACTTCCGAACGGGTCACCTGAGTGAGCCAGGGGTAATCGTCATAACCTAATAGCGGGGCTTCAGCGCCACACTTTGCGCCTTTCGCAAACGCCGCGATAAGCCTCTCTCGCTGCTGCTGCGAAAGCGTGGCTGAAAGCAAAATGGTGGGGTTACCGTCACGAGCCTGTTTTTCGATCAACCCCTCCAGGATCCTGGACATGTAGTGATCGTAGGCGTGGATCTCATCTGCCAGCAGGATCTTCTGACTGAGCCCCAGCATTCGCAAGTTACTGTGCTTAAACGGCATTACCGCCATCATGGCCTGATCCAGCGTGCCGACGCCCACTTCGGCCAGCAGCGCTTTCTTATTGCTATCTGCAAACCAGGCGGCACAGCCCTGGCTGAAAGGCTGCGAATCGTCCGCCTCTTCTGAGCCAGCTAACTCACCTGACCAGATCGACTGATTAAAGCGATCCATTAATCCCCGCGCACTGTGCGCCAGCACCAGACTGGGGCGGGAATCCGGCTGGTACAATGTCAGCCAACTTGCGGCCATGCGATCAAACATGGCATTCGCGGTTGCCATGGTTGGCAAGCCAAAGTAAAACCCCTGCGCTTTTCCTGCCGCCATTAAACGGTGCGTCAGAATCAGCGCGGCTTCCGTCTTTCCGGCTCCCGTGACATCTTCCAGAATAAATAGCTGAGCGCCGTCACAGTTAACATCCAGTTCCAGCGCCTTTTGTTGTAACGGCGTGGGATGTTGAATAAAGGGAAACAGTGTCGTAATACCGGAGAATGGGGCAATATCCGCAGACGGAGGGAAAACAGAAACCGCCTCTTTTGCTTTATTTTTCGCCAGTTCCCAGTACTGCGTAACAGGCATCTGTTCCGCTATACGCGGGAAATAACGCGTTGAAGAACCGGTCCAGTCGGCAAGCACTGCCGCCGCTGAAAGAAACCAGGAAAGATGATTCACCCGTTCAATGCCGTCGTCGTCGTCCCAGTATTCAGGGATCGCAACCAGAGGGAACAGCGGCTTTATCGCCAGCAGAAAATCGCGCGCGGTTTCTTTATCCTGCTGGCGAAAATTGTTCACTTCCTGAAGAGATTCGGGCGGACGGCCATGATGTCCTGTCGTCAGCGGCATCCACATAGCAATAGCGCGTTTAAGTTTGCGGGTAGGTAATGTGGAGGGTGGGAGTAAATCAGGATAATCATTTAAATAATGATTCCAGAGCCAATAACCTAACGTCGCATGGGAAATGTTTTCATAATGCCGCGAGGCTTCATTCGGACAAGACAAATGGGGGTGGCGGAATAATTGCTGAAAGGAGTGAGAGAACTTGCCGATATCGTGCCAGCACAATAGCCAGGCGAAAAATTGCGCGGCCTGCTCGGTATTATCCAGACCCAGTTCGTGTAGATAACTGTCAAGCCGATAAATATTATTTTTTACCATCCAGTATCCTACGGCCGCGACATCCAGCGAATGCCAGCACAATAAATGATAGGCATCACCACCATCCGTGGCCCCGCCCGCAGTTTTACCCCAGTAATTAAATATTGTCACATCCAACCCTGCACCAGGTATTAAGTATGCTTTTATCTTAAGTATTACCTCGGCGCAGTTATTGATATATCTCATATGCGCTAAATATAAATATATAATTACGCAGCCACCAAATAGCAGAAATAGATAATTAATATCATTTCATAAAAGAAATAAATTTGCCGAATAATAATTGAAGAGATAATTAACACTTAATGTTAATCTTTTTTTGTAAATAGAGATTTAAAGTGATTTGGAAAAGTTATTTTCTATTAACTTGCAATAAAAAGCCCTTGCCTGGCAGCAAGGGCTAGAGAGAAACACGTCAATTACCCTTCGTGCAATCCACACTCGCGCTTGAGGCCAAAGAAGCGGGTCTCTTCTTCCGCCATGCCCGGCTCCCATTTGCGGGTAGTGTGGGTATCACCAACCGACAGATAGCCCTGATCCCACAGAGGATGGTATTTCAGGCCATGCTGTTGCAGGTACTGATAAACGGTCCGGTTGTCCCAGTCGATAATCGGCAGCACTTTGAACACGCCGCGCTGGATCGCCAGCACCGGCAAACTCGCACGGCTTCCTGACTGATCGCGGCGCAACCCGGCGAACCAGGTTTTTGCGTTAAGATCAGAGAGCGCCCGGTTCATCGGCTCGACCTTGTTGATCGCATTGTATTTCTCAATGCCTTCCACGCCCTGCTCCCACAGCTTGCCATAGCGTGCTTCCTGCCAGGCAGCGCTCTGTTCGGCGCGGTAGACTTTGAGGTTCAGCTTGAGCTTGTCCGTCAGCTCATCAATAAACTGATAGGTTTCCGGGAACAGGTAGCCAGTGTCGGTGAGGATCACCGGAATGTCCGGACGGATCTTATTCACCAGATGCAAACTGACCGCCGCCTGGATACCAAAGCTCGAGGAGAGCACATATTCACCAGGCAGGTTTTCCAGCGCCCAGGCGACACGCCCTTCCGCGTCCAGCTTTTCCAGCTGAGCATTGGTTTCGGCCAGCGCCAGAATGCGCTCGACTTTTGGCTGCTCGTTAAGGGCGTTTAGATCGAGTACGGACATAATTACCTCTCGTAGTTACTCCCAGAAATCCCTTGCGGGATCGAGCACCGGGCGAATGATGCCCGCACGCACCGTAAAGTCACCGAAGCCTTCACCCGCTTCGCGCTCTTTCGCCCAGCGCCCGACCAACTCGTCGATCGAAACCAGAATCTCTGATTCCGTTATGTTCTCGCGATACATACGTGGAATGCGCGTCCCGCTGCGATTCCCGCCCAGATGCAGGTTGTAACGCCCAGGGGCTTTGCCCACCAGACCCAGCTCCGCCAGCATCGCGCGGCCACAGCCGTTCGGGCAGCCGGTGACGCGCATAACAATATGCTCGTCAGGAATGCCGTGTTTTTCCAGCACCGCTTCCACTTTGTCGGTGAACGACGGCAGGAAGCGCTCGGCTTCGGCCATCGCCAGCGGACAGGTCGGGAAAGAGACACAGGCCATCGAGTTTTCACGCTGCGGTTTTACCGCATCCATCAGGGCATGATCCCGCGCCAGCTTCTCGATCTTCGCTTTCTGGCTTTCCGGCACGCCGGCAATGATCAGGTTCTGGTTGGCGGTGATACGAAACTCGCCCTGGTGGATCTTCGCAATTTCCAGCAGGCCAGTTTTCAGCGGGCGACCCGGATAATCCAGGATACGACCGTTTTCAATAAACAGCGTCAGGTGCCATTTATCGTCGATACCTTTTACCCAGCCAATACGATCGCCGCGACCGGTGAATTCGTACGGGCGGATCGGCTCAAACTTGATGCCTGCGCGACGCTCCACTTCCGCTTTAAAGGTCTCAACGCCCACGCGCTCCAGCGTGTATTTGGTTTTCGCGTTTTTACGATCGGTACGGTTGCCCCAGTCGCGCTGGGTGGTCACTACCGCTTCGGCCACCGCCAGGGTGTGTTCCAGCGGCAGATAACCAAACTCGCTCGCGGTACGGGCGTAGGTGTTCTTGTTACCGTGTTCGATAGAGAGACCGCCGCCAACCAGCAGGTTAAAGCCCACCAGCTTGCCGTTCTCGGCAATTGCCACGAAATTCATGTCGTTGGCATGCAGATCGATATCGTTCTGCGGCGGGATCACCACCGTGGTTTTGAACTTACGCGGCAGATAGGTCTGGCCGAGGATCGGCTCTTCGTCAGTTGTCGCGACCTTTTCCTGATCCAGCCAGATCTCGGCATAGGCGCGGGTACGCGGCAGCAGATGCTCGGAGATCTTCTTCGCCCACTCGTAAGCTTCGGCATGCAGTTCGGACTCATACGGGTTCGACGTACAGAGCACGTTACGGTTCATGTCGTTGGCGGTCGCTAAGGCGTCCAGCCCAACGGAGTGCAGCATCTGGTGTACCGGCTTCACGTTCTTCTTCAGAATGCCGTGGAACTGGAAGGTCTGACGGTTGGTCAGACGGATGCTGCCGTAAATAGTGTTGTCATGGGCGAACTTGTCGATCGCCTGCCACTGTTTGGTGGTGATGATGCCACCCGGCAGACGGCAGCGCAGCAGCATCGCATGACGCGGCTCCAGCTTCTGTTCAGCACGTTCGGCGCGAATATCGCGATCGTCCTGCTGGTACATGCCGTGGAAACGGATCAGCAGGAAGTTGTCGCCTTTGAAACCGCCGGTCAGACCGTCATTTAAATCTTCGGCAATGGTGCCACGCAGATAGTTGCTTTCAACCTTCATGCGCTCGGCATCAGACAGTTTGCCTTCGACCACCAGAGGGCCAGGATGTTTTTCGCTCATTAGTAGACATCTCGCTGATAACGGCGCTCGACGCGCAGCTCACTTAAAAATTCATCCGCCGATTCAGTATCCATACCACCGAATTCAGCAATCACTTCCAGCAACGCCTGCTCAACGTCTTTCGCCATACGATTGGCGTCGCCGCAGACATAAATGTGGGCACCGTCATTGATCCAGCGCCACAGCTCTGCGCCCTGTTCGCGCAGTTTGTCTTGTACGTATATTTTTTGTTTTTGATCGCGGGACCAGGCCAGATCGATACGGCTTAGCACGCCTTCTTTCACGTAGCGCTGCCACTCCACCTGGTAGAGGAAATCTTCGGTGAAGTGCGGGTTGCCAAAGAACAGCCAGTTTTTGCCTGGCGCTTCGTCGGCGGCGCGCTGCTGCATAAAGGCGCGGAACGGCGCAATGCCTGTGCCCGGGCCAATCATAATCACCGGGGTTTCCGGGTTAGCAGGCAGACGGAAGTTGTCGTTATGCTCGATAAAGACCCGTACTTCGCCCTCTTCTTCTACACGATCCGCCAGGAAGCTGGATGCACCACCGGCACGGGCACGACCTTCGATGTCGTAACGCACCACGCCTACAGTGACGTGGACTTCGCTTTCCACCTCGGCCTGGGCAGAGGCGATGGAATACAGACGCGGCGTCAGCGGGCGCAGCAGGCCGATTAACGCATTCGCATCCAACTGGGCTGGCGCAAAACGCACCATATCCACGATTGGCGTGGTCGCGGCGTACTGTTGCAGTTTGGCTTTATCACCCACCAGCGGCAGCAGGGATTCGCTGCGGGTCAGGGTGGCGTAGTTTTCGACGATGTTCGCGGTATTCACGGTCAGCTCAAAATGCCACTGCAGCGCTTCAGAGAGCGGCAGAGTTTTGCCGTCTACTGATACCGGCTCGTCACCTTTCAGCCACAGCAGCTCCACCAGCTCTTTCACCAGCGCCGGATCGTTCTGATACCAGACACCAAGGGCATCGCCCGGCTGGTAACGCAGACCGGAGTCACCCAGATCGATTTCGATATGGCGCACGTCTTTTTCCGAGTCGCGACCGGTAATTTTCTGGTTAACCGAGAGGCTCGCCGTCAGCGGGGCTTCTTTGGTATATGGGCTGGTATGAATATCGTTTACCGCGCCAGTGGCGGTGATGGCGGCCTGCGCAGGGGTCTCTTTCGGCACACGGGCTTTCAGCACATCGACAATGCGCGCACGCCATTCGGCAGCCGCGGCCTGGTATTCAACGTCGGTATCAACGCGATCCAGCAGGCGCTCGCCACCCAGTTCGGCCAGCTTGCTGTCAAAATCTTTGCCCGACTGACAGAAGAATTCGTAGGAGGAGTCGCCCAGGCCAAAGACCGCAAAGGCGGTACCCGACAGTTTTGGCGCTTTTTTCGAGAACAGGAATTTATGCAGCGCAACCGCTTCTTCAGGCGGCTCACCTTCTCCCTGGGTCGAGGTCACAACGACAACCAGTTTTTCTGACGCGATTTGCTTAAATTTATAATCCCCGGCGTTCACCAGGTTCACGTTCAGTTTGGCCGCGAGCAGATCGTCCCGCAGGGCTTCCGCCACGCGACGAGCATTGCCGGTTTGCGAAGCGGAAATAAGCGTAATGGCCGGGATCTCAACGGCCGCAGCCGGAGCACTCACCACAGCACCCGGCTGTTGATTGAGCATTCCCCAGAAATAACCGGAGACCCAGGCAAGCTGGGTTGGCGAAAAATCAGTGGTGGCTGCCTGCAGGCGTGCCAGTTGCTCCGGGTTCAGGGGAAGCAAATTTGAAGGTGGGGCCTGTGTTGTCATGCGTCGTTATGTTCCAGTAGCAAAGCTGAATTTTTATCTGAAAGACAGAACAGAGTGTAAGGTTAACGGCGCGGATCATAACAATTAAAGACAGGATGGAAATAATAAATAACCAAATGGACTAACCTGTTTTTGCTATCGTTCTTAACGATAAAAACGATTAATTAACCGTATGAAAATAAAAGATAAAAATGGGTTTGATAACCACGAAAAGCCAGCCGGGGGTGAATGGCCGTTTTAGGTAATGATAAAAAAGGTGCTTTCCGGTATTATGCGGCGGTTTTTTACGCATTTTTGAGAGTTCATGATGTCCACCACACTGTTTAAAGATTTCATCTTCGAAGCCGCCCACCATCTCCCTCACGTCCCGGAAGGCCATAAATGTGGTCGCCTGCACGGGCACTCCTTTATGGTGCGCCTGGAGATCACGGGTGAAGTCGATCCCCATACCGGTTGGATCATGGATTTTGCTGAGTTGAAGGCCGCGTTTAAACCGACCTATGACCGCCTCGATCACTACTATCTGAATGATATTCCGGGGCTTGAGAATCCAACCAGCGAAGTGCTGGCGAAGTGGATCTGGGATGAGATTAAGCCACTGGTGCCCCTGCTGAGCGCAGTGATGATCAAAGAGACTTGTACGGCTGGCTGCGTTTATCGCGGCGAGTAAAAAAAAGCCCGGTTTAACCGGGCTTTTTTTTAAGCAATATTCAGGTATTTATGCGTCTGCATCGACAGACGCCAGTTACGGGCAATACAGGTCTCAATGCACAGACGGGTGGCATCTTCTTTCTGGCTGATGGGTTGCAGCGCAATCACCCGCTGTTTGTCATCAGTCAGCGTTACCAGCAGTTCATCCAGCGCTTCGATATCACGCACACGGCCTACCGGGTGTTTAATCTCATCGGCACGCTCCAGCGCCTGAGAGAGCACGTCGTAACCGCCGCGCATATTCACTTTTGGCGATACCGTCACCCAGGTGGTGTGGGAACAGCGTACTTCGTGCGTACCGCTGGTCTCAATCTGGCAGCTAAAGCCGTTGCTCTCCAGCAGGGTGGTTAGCGGCATGAGATCGTGAATGCAGGGTTCCCCGCCGGTGATCACCATGTGGCGCGCCGTCCAGCCCTGACGACCAATAATCGCCAGCAGATCGTCCGGGTTTGCTGCGCCCCATTTATCGCTCTCTTTCGTTTTGGCCAGAATGCTGAACAGTGACACTTCCCGATCCGCCAGCGTTTCCCAGGTATGTTTGGTATCACACCAGGCACAACCCACCGGGCATCCCTGCAGACGAATGAAGATAGCGGGAACGCCGGTGAAGTAACCCTCGCCTTGCAGGGTCTGGAACATTTCATTAATCGGGTACTGCATAGTTATCTCTGGTCAGATTTATGGGTGGGCATTATTGCAGATCGCACATAATCAGGCAAAACAACCCCGGCCACGATTTTATTCCTGTCAGTTTAAGGATAGCCAGGCTAACAGCCTTAAGGTAGAAGCCGTTGTCAGAAGGGAATGTTAAAAACATTAAAATTTACGCTACGCTTTTAAGATATCGCCCATCCGGCACGCGTCGACGTTAACCCCCTTGACTGAGTAGCCATCAGAATACTGGACAAGCAGAATGAGCCATTTTGCGGTAATAACGCTACCGTTATACAGCCATATGCACGCTATGGAAGCACTGGCAAAACACCTTATCGTGCGTGGCCATCGGGTCACTTTTTTTCAGCAGGAAGAGGCCCGCACCTTGCTCACGGAACCGCAGGTGCACTTTATCGCTGTGGGTAACCCGACGCCGTTTGCGATGCAAGAGCCGGGTTTTTTTCACCTGATATCAGGTATGGCAAGCGTTACCGATATGCTGTGCCGTGAACTGCCCCTCGCCTTCCGACAGCACAATATTGACGCCGTGATTGTCGATCAGATGGAGCCGGCAGGAGGGCTGGTTGCACAAGCGCTCAACCTGCCCTTTATCTCTGTCTGCTGCGCCCTGCCGGTAAACCGGGATAACACCATCCCCCTGCCAGTAATGCCTTTTCGCTATGGCACAAGCGAGCGCTACCGGAAATTATACGCCTCCAGCGCGGATGTTTATGACTGGCTGATGTCAAGACAGGGCCGGGTAATTGCCCGTCATGCCCGGGCGTTTGGTCTGCCTCCGCGCAGCAGACCAGATCAATGCCTGTCGCCGTTGGCGCAAATCAGCCAGACCATTCCAGGCTTTGATTTCCCACGTACCTTGCCCGCCTGCTTCCATGCGGTAGGCCCGCTACGCTACGAGCCATCAACGATTTCATCCGGCAAAAAGAAGCCGTTTGTTTTTGCGTCATTAGGCACGATCCAGGGCTACCGCTATGGACTGTTCCGCAAGATTGCCCGCGCCTGTCGACAGGCTGGTGTGCCCTTGCTTATTGCCCACTGCGACGGACTAAATGCAAGTCAAACCGCCCGGCTGGCGCGTGCGGGAACGCAAATTGTAGGATTTGCCGATCAGCTGGCGGTATTACGTGATGCCAGCGCCGTCATCACCCACGCAGGACTGAATACGGTTATGGATGCCATCGCCACCGCCACGCCTATCCTCGCCGTGCCGCTGGCATTTGATCAGCCAGGCGTCGCAGCCCGAGTGGTCTTCAGCGGCATTGGCCTTAAGGCCTGCCGTTTTTCGCCGAGCCGCACGCTCAGTCAGCATCTTCTCGACCTGCTGGAAAATAAGCAGTACACGCAGCGCATCACCGCCCTCCAGACTCAGCTGATAAACGCCGGAGGGGCAGCACGGGCTGCAGAAATTATTGAACAGGCGGTATGCACACGTCGTAGCGTACCGACGGTGTGATGATAAAAAAAAACCCGCCGAAGCGGGTTTTTCTAAAGATTAAGGTTCAGGATTACTGACCTTTGATCTCTTTACGGCCGTTGTATGGTGCTTTTTCGCCCAGCGCTTCTTCGATACGAATCAGCTGGTTGTATTTAGCAACACGGTCAGAACGGCTCATAGAACCGGTTTTGATCTGGCCAGCAGCGGTACCAACAGCCAGGTCAGCGATGGTAGCGTCTTCAGTTTCGCCTGAACGGTGAGAGATAACGGCAGTGTAGCCAGCGTCTTTCGCCATTTTGATCGCAGCCAGAGTTTCGGTCAGAGAACCGATCTGGTTGAATTTGATCAGGATGGAGTTAACGATGCCTTTCTCGATACCTTCTTTCAGGATCTTGGTGTTGGTTACGAACAGATCGTCACCAACCAGCTGGATTTTGTCGCCCAGTACTTTGGTCTGGTATGCGAAACCATCCCAGTCAGATTCGTCCAGACCGTCTTCGATAGAGACGATTGGGTACTGTTTGGTCAGGTCTTCCAGGAAGTGAGTGAATTCTTCGGAGGTGAACGCTTTGTTGCCTTCGCCAGCCAGAACGTATTTACCGTCTTTATAGAATTCAGAAGCTGCGCAGTCCATCGCCAGGGTGATGTCGGTGCCCAGTTCGTAGCCTGCTGCTTTAACCGCTTCAGCGATTACAGCCAGTGCTTCGGCGTTGGAACCCAGGTTAGGTGCATAACCACCTTCGTCACCAACTGCAGTGTTCATACCTTTAGCTTTCAGAACTTTAGCCAGGTTGTGGAACACTTCAGAACCCATACGTACCGCTTCTTTCAGGGTTTTCGCGCCAACTGGCTGAATCATGAATTCCTGAATATCAACGTTGTTGTCTGCGTGCTCACCGCCGTTGATGATGTTCATCATCGGAACTGGCATAGAGTATTTGCCTGGAGTGCCGTTCAGTTCAGCGATGTGTTCGAACAGTGGCTGACCTTTAGAAGCAGCTGCTGCTTTGGCGTTCGCCAGGGAAACAGCCAGGATTGCGTTCGCACCGAAGTTAGATTTGTTTTCAGTACCGTCCAGATCGATCATGATTTTATCGATGCCAGCCTGGTCTTTGGCGTCTTTGCCAAGGATTGCCTGTGCAATTGGACCGTTAACCGCGCCAACAGCTTTGGTTACGCCTTTGCCCAGGAAACGGGATTTGTCGCCATCGCGCAGTTCCAGCGCTTCGCGGGAACCAGTAGAAGCACCTGACGGCGCAGCTGCCATACCGACGAAACCACCTTCCAGGTGTACTTCGGCTTCAACAGTCGGGTTACCACGGGAGTCGATGATTTCACGACCGATGACTTTAACGATTTTGGACATTAGATTTTCCTCAGTACAAGTTAAACTAAAACTCCAGACAAACAACGCGTACCTTTGGTACGCGTTGCCGTTCTAACTTTTCTTACTTCGCCTGACGCTTCTGGAACTCATTAGCGGCTTTCACAAAGCCAGCAAACAGCGGATGTCCATCACGCGGCGTAGAAGTAAATTCCGGGTGGAACTGACATGCGACGAACCATGGGTGGTTCGGCACTTCGATGATCTCGACCAACTGATCATCCCCGGAGCGGCCCGCAATACGCAGACCCGCAGCTTCAATTTGTTTCAACAGCAGGTTGTTGACTTCATAACGGTGACGGTGGCGCTCAGTAATTGTCGGCGCGCCGTACATCTGACGTACCAGGCTATCGTCGGAAAGCTGACAGGCCTGAGAACCCAGACGCATCGTGCCACCCAGATCGCTCTTCTCGGTACGGACTTCAACGTTACCTTCTTCGTCGCGCCATTCGGTGATAAGCGCCACAACAGGGTACTTACAGTCTGGCACAAATTCCGTAGAGTTCGCGTTTTCCATCCCCACCACGTTGCGAGCAAATTCAATCAGCGCAACCTGCATACCCAGGCAAATGCCGAGGTAAGGAATATTGTTTTCACGCGCATAGCGTGCGGTAGCGATCTTGCCTTCAACGCCACGGTAGCCGAAGCCGCCAGGAATCAGAATAGCATCCAGATCTTTCAGAATTTCGACACCGCGGGTTTCAACATCCTGCGAATCAATCAGCTTGATGTTGACGGTTACGCGGTTCTTCAGGCCACCGTGTTTCAGCGCTTCGATAACTGACTTATAGGCGTCCGGCAGTTCAATGTACTTGCCGACCATACCGATAGTCACTTCGCCTGCCGGGTTCGCTTCTTCATAAATAACCTGTTCCCATTCTGACAGGTTAGCTTCCGGACAGTTCAAGCTGAATCGTTTACAAATATAATCGTCCAGACCCTGTGATTTCAACAGGCCCGGGATTTTATAAATGGAATCGACATCTTTCATTGAAATAACGGCTTTTTCTGGCACGTTACAGAACAATGCAATTTTCGCACGTTCGTTGGCCGGTACCGCACGATCGGAGCGGCAAACCAGGATATCAGGCTGAATACCGATGGAAAGCAGCTCTTTAACGGAGTGCTGAGTCGGTTTGGTTTTCACTTCACCTGCGGCAGCCATATATGGCACCAGGGTCAGGTGCATGAACAGCGCGTGTTCACGACCGATATCCACCGCCAGCTGACGAATGGCTTCAAGGAACGGCAGGGATTCGATATCACCGACAGTACCGCCGATCTCAACCAGCACCACGTCGTGACCTTCACCACCGGCAATGATGCGCTCTTTGATGGCGTTGGTGATGTGCGGGATAACCTGTACGGTGGCGCCCAGATAGTCGCCACGGCGCTCTTTACGCAGAACGTCGGAGTAGATACGGCCAGTCGTGAAGTTGTTACGACGGGTCATTTTGGTGCGAATGAAGCGCTCATAGTGACCCAGGTCCAGATCGGTTTCGGCGCCGTCTTCAGTAACGAACACTTCCCCGTGCTGGATCGGGCTCATGGTACCTGGATCGACGTTGATGTACGGATCCAGCTTCATCATGGTCACATTGAGGCCACGGGCTTCAAGAATGGCTGCGAGGGAGGCTGCGGCAATGCCTTTACCCAGAGAGGATACAACCCCGCCGGTCACAAAAATATAGTTCGTTGTCATGCTGAACCTGAGAAGTTAGGGTGAAACGATGGAATAACCAGGACGGGAAAGTAGTATACCCGAACACGGCGAGCGCCACAAACTTTCATTCTCCGTCTCCTGTCTCAGGCTTTGACTCATATTGGGAGTGAGAAAATAGCCCCTTTTGGGTAAATGTTTTTGACGCAAATCAAGCGCTTGTCATTTAAAAAATCACACAAATTGCGCTTGATCGCAAAAACCCGTTAGAGATCAGATTCCTGGCGTTTTACTTCCTGCCACACTTCTTCCATCGCCTCGAGGTCCACACCGGTCATTTCCAGGCCACGGGCGGCGATAATGCGTTCCACTTCCCGGAAGCGACGTTCGAATTTGAGGTTAGCTTTTTGCAGCGCCACTTCGGCTTTGACCCCTAAATGACGTGAAAGATTGACGGTGGCAAACAGCAGATCGCCCATCTCCTCTTCCAGCTTATCCTGATCCACGACCGCCTGTTGCGCTTCGTGCATCACCTCGTCGATCTCTTCATGGACTTTGTCGAGCACCGGGCCTAAAGAAGTCCAGTCAAACCCGACCGTCGAGCAGCGTTTCTGGATCTTATGGGCACGCATCAGCGCAGGCAGGCTTAACGGGATATCGTCCAGCGCCGAATGCTGAGATTTTTCAGCGCGTTCCGCGCTTTTGATCTGCTCCCAGCGGGCCAGCACTTCGGTGCTGTTTTCAGCGCTGGCATCGCCAAAGATGTGCGGGTGGCGGCGTTCCAGCTTATCGCTGATGGCGGCACAGATATCGTTGAAATCAAAGCGCCCTTCTTCCTGGGCCATTTGCGCGTAAAACACCACCTGGAACAGCAGGTCACCCAGTTCGCCGCGCAGATCGTCAAAATCTTCCCGGGAGATAGCGTCCAGCACTTCGTAGGTCTCTTCCAGGGTGTAGGGGGCGATAGTGGCGAAAGTCTGCTCTTTGTCCCACGGACAGCCGGTTTCCGGGTCGCGCAGGCGTTGCATAATGCCGAGCAGGCGGTCAATTTGATTCATAATTCGGTCCTGATAAAAAAAATGCCGGGTGGCGGCTGCGCCTTACCCGGCCTACAAAAGAAGGTGTGACTATCCGCCGTGCAGGCGACGGGCGTCGATGACATCGGGTACCTGGTTCAGCTTGCCGAGCACCCGGCCCAGCACCTGCAGGTTATAGATTTCGATAGTCATATCGATGGTGGCGAGCTGCTGACGGGTGTCGCTGCGGCTGGCAACACCCAGCACGTTGACCTTTTCGTTCGCCAGAATGGTGGTGATATCCCGCAGCAGGCCGCTGCGATCGTTGGCAGAAACCCGCACCACCAGCGAATAGCCCGCGGAGTAACTCTCGCCCCAGACCGCATCGACGATACGTTCCGGCGCGTGGGACTGTAAATCATCCAGCTGATCGCAATCCGCGCGGTGGATAGAGATCCCGCGCCCCTGGGTGATAAAGCCGACGATCTCGTCACCCGGAATTGGCTGGCAGCAGCGGGCAATGTGGTGCATCAGGTTACCGACGCCTTCCACCACCACCCGGCCATTGTCTTTTTCTTTGCTGCGGTGTTGCGGGGTGTAGCTCTTCTGCTGAAGCTGCTTCAGCGCCGCCGCATCCTGCTCAGCCGCGCTCGGTTTGTTGAACTGCGCCTGCAGGAAATTCACCATCTGGTTAAGACGAATATCCCCGCCGCCGATGGCCGCCAACAGCTCATCCAACTCGTTGAAGTTGTAGCGCGGCAGCAGCTGCTTTTCTGCCTCCTTCAGGTGGATGCCCAGATGTTCCAGCTCGTCGTCGAGGATCTGACGGCCAGCCAGAATGTTTTTGTCACGATCCTGTTTGCGGAACCAGGCGTGAATTTTAGAGCGCCCGCGGCTGGTGGTGACGTAACCCAGGTTCGGGTTAAGCCAGTCGCGGCTTGGGTTTGGCTGCTTCTGGGTGATGATTTCAATCTGGTCGCCCATCTGCAACTGGTAGGTAAAGGGCACAATACGACCGCCGATTTTAGCGCCGATGCAGCGATGCCCCACGTCACTGTGGATGTGGTACGCGAAGTCGAGCGGCGTTGAGCCTGCCGGCAGGTCAACCACATCGCCCTTCGGCGTAAAGACATAGACCCGGTCATCAAAGACCTGGCTGCGTACTTCATCAAGCATCTCGCCAGAGTCGGCCATCTCTTCCTGCCACGCAATCAGCTTACGCAGCCAGGCGATGCGATCTTCGTGGCCGGAACGCGCCCCGCCTGAGGTACCCTCTTTGTACTTCCAGTGGGCGGCAACCCCAAGCTCGGACTCTTCGTGCATCTGTTTGGTACGGATCTGGATTTCGACCGGTTTACCGCCCGGCCCCAGAACCACGGTATGGATCGACTGATAGCCGTTCGGCTTCGGATTGGCGACGTAATCGTCAAACTCATCCGGCATGTGACGGTAATGGGTGTGAACAATCCCCAGTGCGGCGTAGCAGTCCTGCAAACGCTCGGCAACGATACGCACGGCGCGCACATCGAACAGCTCATCAAAGGCGAGATGCTTTTTCTGCATTTTGCGCCAGATGCTGTAGATATGCTTCGGACGGCCATAAACTTCGGCCTTCACGCCCTCTTCTTTCATTGACTTACGTAAGCCGCCGACAAACTCCTCGATGTAGTGTTCCCGGTCGATACGGCGTTCGTGCAGCAGTTTAGCAATGCGTTTGTATTCTGCCGGGTGCAGGTAGCGGAAGCAGTAATCTTCCAGCTCCCATTTCAGCTGCCCGATACCCAGACGGTTTGCCAGAGGGGCATAGATATTGGTGCACTCTTTCGCCGCCAGCACGCGCTCGTCTTCCGGCGCGTCCTTCACTTCCCGCAGATGGGCAACACGTTCGGCAAGCTTTATGACCACGCAGCGGAAGTCATCCACCATGGCCAGCAGCATACGGCGAACGTTATCGACCTGTTCGGACGAGACGGAATCCGTGTGGGTAGCTTTAAGCTGGCGGATGGCCGCCATGTCGCGCACGCCGTGAATCAGCGACACGATCGAGTTACCGACGCTTTCGCGCAGCACCTCTTCGGAAACCACTTCGGCGTCGGCCAGCGGGAACAGCATGGCGGCAAGCAGAGTGTCGATATCCATGCTCAGCATGGAGAGGATTTCCACCATCTCCACGCCGCGCCACAGCAGCAGCTCGGCATCAGGATGCCCCGTGGTGGTGCGCAGACAATAAGCCCAGGTTTCGGTTAAGCGTTCACACGACTGCTGGCTGGCAATCCCCAGACTTGCGATCCATTTTTGTGGGTCAAACTCACCAGCTTTATTGAGATGTGCACTTCTTACCGCAACCATTGTCCTCTCCTTTAGGGACCCTTGCCTGTCGAATTCGACAAGCCGAAACTCATCAGTTGTGTTCAAACAACGCCATTGATTCCAGATGCCCAGTGTGCGGGAACATATCAAGCATTGCCAGACGCTGAATCTGGTAACCCGCCGCTAATAATGCTTCGCTGTCCCGGGCAAGCGTCGCCGGGTTACAGGAAACATAGACCACGCGTTTAGGGGCCAGTTTAATAATATGCTGCATTACGCCTGGCGCGCCTGCACGTGCCGGATCCAGCAGAATTTTGTCGAAGCCGTGCGCGGCCCAGGGTTGCCGGGTGACATCTTCTTCCAGATTCTCGTGAAAAAATGTCACGTTTTGCAGCCCATTATTAACGGCATTGTCACGCCCTTTCTCCACCAGCGCCGCCACGCCTTCAACACCCACCACGCTGTGCGCCCGTTTTGCCAGCGGCAAGGTAAAGTTACCCATTCCGCAGAACAGATCGAGCACCCGGTCCTCTGGCTGAATATCCAGCCAGGCCAGTGCGGTGGCTACCATCTGCTGGTTAACACCATCATTGACCTGAATGAAATCGCGCGGGCTGAACGTTAAGCGTAGCCCGTCTGAATCGTACCAGGGCGTTTCACCGCTCAGTTGCTTAAGTATCTCGCTTTGCGGGGCGAGATAAAGGTCAAGCTCATGGGAATGCGAAAAGCGTTCCAGTTTTTCGCGATCTTTTGCCGAAAGCGGTGCAGTATGACGCAGGACCATCAGCGGGCCGCTGTTGGCCAGCACCAGTTCGACATGGCCCAGGTGGCGAACGCCCTGCAGCTCAGAGAGGCATTTGCGCACCTCTGGCAGCAATGCCTCAAGTTGGGGCACCAGAATGGGGCACTGTTTGACATCGACGATGTCGCTGGAATTAGCCTTGCGAAAACCCATTTCCAGACGCGCGGTTTTGGGCTGATAGTTCAGGCTCAGACGCGCCCTGCGGCGGTAGCCCCAGGGTTTATCGGCGATCACTTCGTTGACGTCGTGCTTCAGCAGGCGCGCCAGAGCATTGCTTTTGCTGCGCTCCTGTAACGCGACGCTGGCATGCTGTTGTTGGCAGCCGCCGCAGACGCCAAAGTGCGGGCAGCGCGGCGTCTCGCGCTGGGGGCTGTCATTAAGGCGGCGTTTTACCTGCCCACGCGCGTACTGACGTTTCTCTTCCGTCAGGGTGATCTCTGCGCGCTCGTCGGGCAGCAGACCCGTAATAAAAAGGGCTTTACCATCATGGCGCGCCACCCCCTGACCGAAGGGATCGAGGTCTGTCACATCAACAGTTATGATCTGACGCGTCGTCACGCGCCGCTTTGCAGAGTAGAATTGCGCCATTACCAGGTATTTTCTCAAATGAATATATTGACTCTAATTGTCCCATAACGGAACTCCATGACCAACTACAGCCTGCGTGCGCGCATGATGATTTTGATCCTCGCCCCTACCGTACTCATTGGTTTGCTGCTGAGTACCTTCTTTGTGGTGCACCGTTATAACGATCTGCAGCGCCAGCTCGAAGATGCCGGAGCCAGTATTATTGAGCCTCTGGCGGTCTCCAGCGAATACGGCATGGCCCTGCAAAATCGCGAGTCTATCGGCCAGCTCATCAGCATCCTGCACCGCCGCCATTCGGATATTGTGCGGGTGATCTCTGTGTATGACCAACATAATCGCCTGTTTGTGACCTCTAATATCCAGCAGGACCCCGGCGTGCTGAAGCTCCCGAGCGGCACGGCGTTCCCGAAGCGGTTGAGCGTGATCCGCCAGGACGAGAAGCTGATCCTGCGCACGCCGATCCTCTCGGAAAGCTATTCACAGGATGAATCTGCCGAATCGGATGCCAAGACCAATAACAACATGCTGGGATATGTGGCGCTGGAGCTGGATCTCAAGTCCGTGCGGTTGCAGCAGTACCGGGAAATTTTTATCTCCACGGTGATGATGCTGTTTTGTATCGGGATTGCGCTGATTTTCGGCTGGCGCCTGATGCGCGATGTGACCAGCCCGATCCGCAACATGGTTAATACCGTTGACCGTATCCGCCGGGGCCAGCTCGACAGCCGCGTCGAAGGCTTTATGCTCGGCGAACTGGATATGCTGAAAAACGGCATCAACTCGATGGCTATGTCGCTGGCGGCCTACCATGAGGAGATGCAGCATAACGTCGATCAGGCCACCTCCGACCTGCGTGAAACCCTGGAGCAGATGGAGATCCAGAACGTCGAGCTGGATCTGGCCAAAAAGCGCGCCCAGGAGGCGGCCCGTATTAAGTCGGAGTTCCTGGCGAATATGTCCCATGAGCTACGTACCCCCCTCAACGGCGTCATTGGCTTTACCCGCCTGACCCTCAAGACAGAGCTAAACCCGACCCAGCGCGACCATCTGCATACCATTGAACGTTCGGCCAACAACTTGCTGGCGATCATCAACGACGTGCTGGACTTCTCCAAGCTCGAGGCAGGCAAGCTGATCCTGGAGAGCATTCCGTTCCCGCTGCGCAACACGCTGGATGAAGTCGTCACCCTGCTGGCGCACTCCTCCCACGACAAAGGGCTGGAGCTGACGCTGAACATTAAAAATGATGTGCCGGATAACGTGATTGGCGATCCGCTGCGCCTGCAGCAAGTGATCACCAACCTGGTAGGGAACGCCATCAAGTTTACCGAGCGCGGTAACATTGATGTGCTGGTGGAAAAGCGCGCCATCAGCAATACCAAAGTGCAGATTGAGGTGCAGATCCGCGATACCGGGATTGGTATTCCTGAGCGCGATCAGTCCCGGCTGTTCCAGGCCTTCCGTCAGGCCGACGCCAGTATCTCACGGCGTCATGGCGGCACCGGCCTGGGGCTGGTGATCACCCAGAAACTGGTCAACGAGATGGGGGGCGATATCTCTTTCCACAGCCAGCCTAACCGCGGCTCGACCTTCTGGTTCCATATCAATCTCGACCTGAACCCGAATGTCCTGAGCGACCGACCGGTGATGGATTGTCTGCAGGGTAAACGGCTGGCGTATGTAGAGCCTAATACCGCCGCCGCGCAAAGTACCCTGGATGTCTTAAGTACCACCCCGCTGGAGGTGGTTTACAGCCCGGGATTCTCCTCGCTGCCGGTTGAGCATTACGACATTCTGCTGATGGGGATCCCGGTGACCTTTACCGGCGAGCTGACCATGCAGCAGGAGCGGCTGGCGAAAGCCGCTTCGATGACCGACTATTTGCTGTTGGCCCTGCCGTGCCATGCGCAGATCAACGCCGAAGAGCTTAAACATGACGGCGCGGCCGCCTGTCTGCTGAAGCCGCTCACCGCCACGCGCCTGCTGCCGACCCTGACTGAATATTGCCGCCTGAACTATCACGCCGCACCGATCGTCGCCGATGAGAGCAAGCTGCCGATGACCGTGATGGCGGTGGATGACAACCCGGCCAACCTGAAGCTGATCGGCGCCCTGCTGGAGGATCAGGTTCAGCACGTCGAACTGTGCGAGAGCGGCTTGCAGGCTGTTGAGCTGGCGAAGCAGATGCAGTTTGACCTGATCATGATGGACATTCAGATGCCCGGCATGGACGGGATCCGCGCCTGCGAGTTGATACGCCAGCTCCCCCACCAGCAGCAAACGCCGGTGGTCGCCGTAACCGCGCACGCGATGGCGGGCCAGAAAGAGAAGCTCTTAAGCGCCGGGATGAACGACTATCTGGCAAAACCCATCGAAGAAGAGAAGTTGCACACCCTGCTGCTGCGCTACAAGCCCGGTCCAGCCGCGGGCAACTGGGTCGCCCCTGCGGAAGCCGCCGAAATCACGGTCAATGAAAATGCCACCCTCGACTGGCAGCTGGCGCTGCGTCAGGCGGCGGGCAAAAATGACCTGGCGCGGGAGATGCTGCAGATGCTGGTGGCTTTCCTGCCGGAGATCCGCAATAAGGTGGAGGAACAGCTGGTGGGTGAAAACCCGGAAGATCTCGTCGATGCGATCCATAAGCTGCACGGCAGCTGCGGGTACAGTGGCGTGCCGCGCCTGAAAAATCTTTGTCATTTGCTGGAACAGCAGCTGCGTTCCGGGACGCCTGAAAGCGAACTGGAGCCGGAGTTCCTGGAGCTGCTGGATGAGATGGATAACGTCACGCGGGAGGCAATGAAGGTGCTGGGGTCCTGAGTTTCCTTTTTACCCTCGACTCCCTCAAGATAAAGGGAGTCGGGGGTATAAATTTCAGAAGATAATAACGCTACATCCCCATCCCGACCTTCAGCACTGCCGCAATATTCCTCGCCGCCATCCGCACATTTTCTGCGGCATCTTCCAGGGCTTCTTCCAGCGTGCAGATGGTGTAGATCACGCTGAACACCGCGTCGATGCCATGGTCGTGCACCACGCCGACATCTGCCGTCAGGCTGCCCGCCAGGCCGATCACCGGTTTATTGTGGCGTTTCGCGATCTTCGCTACCCCCACCGGCACTTTGCCATGAATGGTCTGGCTGTCGATCCGCCCTTCTCCGGTGATCACCAGATCGGCATCGGCCACCAGGCTGTCGAGGTTGAGCGCATCGGTCACGATCTCAATGCCCTGGCGTAGCTGCGCACCGCAGAAAGCGTATAGCGCCGCCCCCATACCGCCTGCAGCACCGCCGCCAGCAAGGCCAAGCACATCAACGTCGAGGTCGCGGGCGATTATCCGGGCGTACTGCGTCAGCGCGCCATCGAGGCGCGTAATCATCTCCGGCGTTGCCCCTTTCTGTGGGCCAAATACGGCCGTTGCGCCGTTTTCACCGGTCAGTGGGTTGGTAACATCGCAGGCGACTTCAATCCGGCACGCCGCCAGCCGTTTATCCAGACCGCTGATGTCGATGCGCGCCAGCTTCTCCAGCTCGCCGCCGCCAGCACCTATGGCGTTCCCCTGCTCGTCTAACAGCTTCGCGCCCAGCGCCTGCACCATCCCTGCTCCGCCATCGTTGGTGGCGCTGCCGCCAATGCCAATGATGATATGTTTCACACCCGCATCCAGCGCGTGGCGGATCAGTTCGCCGGTTCCCCAGGAGGTGGTTTTCAGCGGATTACGCTGGGCCGGGGGGACCAGCTCCAGACCGCTGGCCGCCGCCATCTCGATAAACGCACTTTTGCCGTCACCGGAACGGCCATAAAAACCGTCAACATGCTCACCGAGCGGGCCTGTTACCCGCACCTGAATAATGTCTCCCTGAGTGGCGGCAACCATCGCTTCCACAGTGCCTTCACCGCCATCGGCGACCGGCAGTTTGACATACTCTGCCGTAGGAAAAATCTCGCAAAATCCCTGCTCTATCGCCGTCGCCACAGCCAGGGCACTCAGGCTCTCTTTATAAGAGTCCGGCGCGATAACTATTTTCATAAGCCGTCCTTACGCATGTTGACTACCATAAGCATATACCTGTCACGCAAGAGAAAATGCCGACTCCCGCAGGAATCGGCACCGGACTTAACGCACCATGCAAGGGCGTTTGTTGTTGAAGGTCCACTCCGGGATCAGGTATTGCATCGCCATTGCGTCGTCGCGCGCGCCCAGACCGTGCTGCAGGTACAGTTCATGCGCCTTCATTACCTGATCCATATCCAGCTCAACGCCCAGACCTGGGGTGGTCGGCACCTGCACCATACCGCCTTTGATTTCGAACGGCTGTTTGGTCAGGCGCTGGTTGCCCTCCTGCCAGATCCAGTGGGTGTCGATAGCGGTGATATCGCCCGGCGCGGCCGCGGCCACATGGGTGAACATCGCCAGGGAAATATCGAAGTGGTTGTTGGAGTGTGAACCCCAGGTGAGGCCGAACTCGTGACACATCTGGGCGACACGTACTGAGCCTTGCATGGTCCAGAAGTGCGGATCCGCCAGCGGAATATCGACCGACTGCAGAGAGAGAGTATGACCCATCTGACGCCAGTCGGTAGCGATCATGTTGGTGGCGGTTGGCAGACCGGTGGCGCGGCGGAACTCGGCCATCACTTCGCGCCCGGAGAACCCTTGCTCAGCGCCACACGGATCTTCCGCATACGCCAGCACGCCTTTCAGGCGTTTACCGATACGAATCGCCTCTTCGAGTGACCAGGCCCCGTTTGGATCGAGGGTAACGCGCGCCTCCGGGAAGCGTTTCGCCAGCGCGATAATAGATTCGGCTTCCTCTTCCCCGGCCAGCACGCCGCCCTTCAGTTTGAAATCGTTAAAGCCGTATTTCTCATAGGCTGCTTCCGCCAGACGGACAACCGCATCCGGGGTCATCGCCTCTTCATGACGCAGACGATACCAGTCGCACTGCTCATCCGGCTGGCTCTGGTACGGCAGTGGGGTAAGCTTACGGTTGCCGACGAAGAACAGGTAACCCAGCATCTCGACTTCGCTGCGTTGCTGCCCGTCGCCCAGCAGGGAGGCCACGTTGACGCCCAGGTGCTGGCCCAGCAGGTCGAGCATTGCCGCTTCAATACCGGTCACCACGTGAATGGTGGTGCGCAGGTCAAAGGTTTGCAGCCCGCGGCCGCTCGCATCACGGTCGGCAAACTCATTACGTACCGCATTCAGGATATTTTTGTACGCGCCCAGGGTTTTACCCACCACCAGCGGGATCGCGTCTTCCAGGGTTTTGCGGATCTTCTCGCCACCGGGGATCTCGCCCACGCCGGTATGGCCGGAGTTATCTTTGATAATTACGATATTACGGGTGAAGAACGGGGCATGGGCGCCACTAAGGTTCATCAACATGCTGTCATGACCGGCAACCGGGATGATCTGCATGGAAGTGACAACAGGCGTAGTAAATGTGCTCATAATTCAATCCTTTAATCAGTGGCGACCAAACGCCGGGCGTTTACGGTCAAATGTCCAGCCGGGAATAAGGTACTGCATCGGGCCTGCGTCATTACGCGCGCCGCCGGGCAGTTTCTTATAGGCTTCGTGGGCTTTGTGGATCTGATCCCAGTCAAGCTCCACGCCAAGTCCCGGTGCATCCGGTACGGCAATTTTGCCGTGTTTAATTTCGAGTGGATTTTTGGTCAGGCGCGCTTCGCCTTCCTGCCAGATCCAGTGGGTGTCGATAGCTGTTGGCGTGCCGGGTGCAGCGGCACCAACATGGGTGAACATCGCCAGCGAGATATCGAAGTGGTTGTTAGAGTGGCAACCCCAGGTTAAGCCCCAGTCGTCGCACAGTTGCGCCACGCGTACCGCCCCGGAGAGCGTCCAGAAGTGCGGATCGGCCAGCGGAATGTCCACTGAGTTCAGCATGACGGCATGACCCATCTCGCGCCAGTTAGTAGCAATCATGTTGGTCGCTACCGGCAGGCCGGTGGCGCGGCGGAACTCTGCCATCACCTCACGGCCAGAGAAGCCCTGTTCGGCACCGCACGGATCTTCGGCGTAGGTCAGGACATCGCCCAGGCCTTTGCACAGTGCGATGGCCTCGTCCAGCAACCAGGCGCCGTTGGGATCAACGGTAATGCGCGCATCCGGGAAACGTTTTTTCAGGGCGCGGGCGCTGTCAATCTCCTGTTCGCCCGGCAGAACGCCGCCTTTCAGTTTGAAATCTTTAAAGCCGTAGCGATCCTGCGCCGCCTCTGCCAGACGAACCACCGCCTCGCTGGAGAGCGCCTCCTGATGGCGCAGGTGATACCAGTCGTGGCTGCCTGGCGAACGTTCCAGATAAGGCAGATCGGTTTTGGTGCGATCGCCCAGGTAGAAGAGATAACCCAGCACGGTGACCGCATCACGCTGCTTGCCCGGCCCGAGCAGTTCGCACACCGGTACGTTCAGCGCTTTGCCCAGCAGATCCAGCAGCGCCGCTTCCAGCGCCGCCACGGCATTGACCCGCAGTTCAAATGTCCAGGCCCCTTTGCCGAAGGTATCGAAATCGGCAGACTGGTTGCCCTTGTGGACGCGCTGTACCACTTTGTTCAGCCGCGCCACCTCCTGACCCACCACCTGCGGAATGGCATCCACCAGGGTCTGATAGATCACCTCGCCGCCGGGGGCCTCCCCGACGCCGGTGTTCCCGGCGCTGTCGGTGAGCACCACGATATTGCGGGTAAACCAGGCGTTATGTGCGCCGCCGATATTCAGCAGCATGCTGTCCTGACCGGCAACCGGAATCACCTTCATTTCGGTGACAATTGGGCTTGATTGCGTACTCATCATGAACGCTCCGCGACAGGTTTCAGTTCGATACGTTTGATATCACCCACCAGCACCAGGTAGCTCAGTACCGCCACCAGAGCGTGAATTCCGACGTAGATCAGCGCTCCGTTAAACGAACCCGTCGTGCCGACGATATAACCGATAGCGATTGGCGTGACGATCCCGGAGATGTTACCGAACATATTGAACAGACCGCCGCTCAGGCCGCTGATCTCTTTCGGCGCGGTATCTGCCATCACCGCCCAGCCCAGGGCTCCGATACCTTTACCGAAGAAGGCCATCGCCATAAAGCCGATAATCATCCACTCGGCATCAACGTAGTTACAGACCACCATCGACATGGAGAGCAACATGCCCAGCACGATTGGCGTTTTACGGGCGATATTCAGTGAACCGGTACGACGCATCAGCCAGTCGGAAATTACTCCGCCCAGTACGCCGCCAACAAAGCCGCAGATTGCCGGAACCGAGGCCACAAACCCGGCTTTCAGAATCGACATGCCGCGCGCCTGTACCAGATAGACCGGGAACCAGGTGATAAAGAAGTAGGTTAAGGCGTTGATGCAGTACTGACCAAGGTAGATCCCCACCATCATGCGGGAGCCAACCAGCTGTTTGATCTGACCCCACTTGTGGCTGAACGGCACTTTCTCTTTGCTTTTCACCTGATCCATATTGATCAGCGCGCCGCCTACGGCGATGTAATCCAGCTCTTTCTGGTTTACGCCCGGATGCTGGTTCGGCTCGTGGATCACTTTCAGCCAGACAAAGCTGATGACAATACCCAGACCGCCCATAAAGAAGAACACGTGTGACCAGCCCACCTCGTGGGTCAGCCAGCCCATGATAGGGGCGAAGATCACGGTAGCGAAGTATTGTGCGGAGTTAAAAATGGACACCGCCGTACCCCTCTCCTGTGCCGGGAACCAGGCTGCCACTATACGGCTGTTACCCGGGAAGGATGGCGCTTCTGCCAGCCCGACGAGGAAGCGCAGGGTGAAGAGCGCGACAATAATGCCAAAGCCGTTAAAGATATCGACAAAGCCCTGTAACAGGGTAAACATGGACCAGATAAAGATGGACCAGAAGTAGACGCGTTTTGAGCCGAAGCGGTCAAGCAGCCAACCGCCAGGAATTTGGCCGATAACATAGGCCCATGAAAATGCGGAGAAAACATAACCCATTCCGACCGGATCCAGACCGATATCTTTTGCCATTTCGGAACCGGCAATCGACAGGGTGGCACGGTCGCCATAGTTAAAGGATGTGACGATAAACAGCATCACCACTATCCAATAGCGAGCGTTGGTGCGCTTTTCAGCGCTGCTCGCCGCCTGGCTTAATGAACTCATTCTTGCACTCCTGAATCATAGCTTTTATCGCTACGTTCATTCTGAACAGCACAACCGGTAGGGTAATCAGAATGACGTGTATGTGTTTTTGCAGTTTTGAACGTTGAGGTCTTATGCCTTACTGACTGCATTTTTATTAACTGGCGGAAAAAGTATAAGTAAGGATCCAGGCCCCCCTCACCGTGCAACAACACAACATTGGTACAGCCCTGTGCGGTTGTTTGTGGCAAAAGCCCAGGCTAATGGAAGAGACTTCACGGAAATGAAAACTGCTTACCGGTAAACGGCGAGCTGAAGAGAGGGATTGACGGGAGTGTGAAACAGGTCGCTTGACGCAGTGAAAATGCCTGCTAATAGCCGCACTTTACGCAGGGATTTACAGGCAATTGCCCAGGGCTTAATCGATTCAATGGCCTTAAACTGGGTGTAAGGTCGCTTTGTTAACTGGCAACGAGTTTTTGCCCTCCGCTACAGGGAGGGCAGAAACTTATTTTAACAATGTGCCCCACTGTTCAACCCAGGGGTTAGATTCGCTTTCCGGCTCGGGGTGTTCAGAGGCATCGATCATCAGCATCTCACCCACGCGTTGAGCACTTTGCTCCTGTAACAGGGCATCGAACAGCTTGCCGCCACCGCAAAAATTGGCGTAGGTGCTGTCCCCAAGTGCAATAATGCCGTAGCGCATCTCAGGCTGGTAACCCAGCTTATCTTTAATGCCCTGGAACAGCGGTACGATACTGTCCGGCAGATCGCCCTGCCCGGTTGTCGAGGTGACCACCAGCGCATACTGGCCCTGGTATTTTTCCCAGTCGGCCAGCTCGGGATCTTCATAGACCGTGGCTTTATGGCCCATTCCCGAGAGGATTGCTTCAGCTTCTTCGGCCACCAACAGCGAATTGCCGTACATCGTACCGACAAAAATTCCGACCACAGCCATGGTTTACTCCCTCAATGAATGCAATTAACGTTCATCCTGAACGTTGGCGGGATCAAACTCAACCCTTTCATTTTCGTGGAGTTGCCCGCGCCAGCCAAAGTGTGACAGCGCCTGCATCCACACTGGATCAAGCCCAGCCCGAATGGTCAGCGGCTCGCCGGTAAAAGGATGAACCAGGTCCAACTGGCTGGCGTGCAGCATCAGACGGTTACAGCCGAAGTGCTCGGCGGCGCTGCGGTTCTGACGCAGATCGCCGTGCTTACTGTCACCGATGATGGGATGACGCAGATGCGAAAGATGGCGTCGTAGCTGGTGCTTACGCCCGGTTTTTGGCTCCAGCTCGACCAGGCTGTAGCGCGTGGTGGGGAACTTGCTGGTGGCAACAGGCATTTCGGTGGTCGCCAGGCCGCGATAATCCGTTATCGCAGGCTGCGGCTCTTTGTCATCGCGGGCATATTTGTCGGCGATTTTATCCAGCTCTTCGATCAGCGGATAATCGAGCGTCGCGGCCTCGGTCAGCCAGCCCCGGACAATCGCATGATAACGTTTCTGGATCTGATGCTGCTCAAACTGCTGCGACAGACGTCGTCCGGCTTCGCTGGATAATCCCATCAGCAGTACGCCGGAAGTGGGCCTGTCGAGACGGTGAGCGGTAAAGACATGCTGACCAATCTGGTCGCGCACCGTCTGCATCACCACCACTTTTTCATCGCGATCCAGCCAACTGCGGTGTACCAGCCAGCCGGAGGGTTTATTGACCGCAACCAGCCACTCATCCTGATAAAGGATCTCAATCATGCTTCGTCGCCAAAGAGCGTATCCAGCGCCAGCAATGCCGCCAGCACCGCCTCGCGTGAGGGATGGGCCGCATCCAGCGCCATTTCATAGTAGGGCGCGACGGCAAAGCTTTGTGGCAGCGGATGCCCGCCCTCAATCAGGGCGTGCATGCGGGGGATGAGCACCCAT
Organism: Leclercia sp. LSNIH3; assembly: GCF_002935105.1. Taxonomy (NCBI): domain Bacteria; kingdom Pseudomonadati; phylum Pseudomonadota; class Gammaproteobacteria; order Enterobacterales; family Enterobacteriaceae; genus Leclercia; species Leclercia sp. LSNIH3. The sequence goes on along the minus strand of NZ_CP026387.1, from coordinate 3,358,984 downwards.
TGCAGCCATTCAAACGGCTCCAGGGTATCCATGCAGAAAGGTTGCGTACTCTCAAACGCCTCAGGCTGCGGCGCCGTCTCCTGCCACAGTTGATGATCGCGCAATAAAGCTTCGATAGCGTGCAGCTGCGCACGCACGTGGTCATGTTGCGTCATGAAAACCTCAAGGGAAAATCTGAACGGCGGGCAGCATAGCAAAGACCACGCAGAAATAAAAAAAGGGAGCACTGTAAAAACAGTGCTCCCGGTTCGTTTCGCAGCAATCCAGCTACTTTTAGTGCTCCCTGCTCATCCATGACAACTTTTCCTCTGACCCGAAGGTCTGGTCTTCCTTTGACCGCTGCATCCTGCGCACATCATCCTGATGTGACTGTTTCATCCTGAAACGTCCGGGTCTCCCTGACCCACCGGACATCCGTACCGGCTCTCATTCTCCTTCCTGGAGGTGTCCTTCAACGCATCCTGCGTTATCCTCTTGCTTCGTCCTGAAGCCTTCCTTGTAACGCCTTCCTGACGTGTCCTGAGTAAGAAACGCCATCATCCTAATGTTCGTTTCTCGTGTCGGCTTCCTGTCGACGGACATAGAATCCTCTATTCCGCTTCGTCTTACAAGGTACTCCGTAAAGCAAATTAAACAGATGTTTCATCTTATTTCTGGCTTATAAGCAGTCAACACACTGATAAACAATGGCTTCTTTGCCAGCATAATATATTGGGTTAAGCAGTAATAACGCCGATCTCTTACAAGCTTTGTAAGAGATCTCTCACACGCGCAGTGGTATTCAGGATTACACGACGGGATGTAGTAGGTTGAGAAAATCCGTAAGAGAGTCAGAGAGGACCTGGCGTTTCTGGGTACCCAGCGTCTCTTTTACCACGTTCCCTGTCAGGTTGCAGACAGAGAGGATGTCCATTTCGCTGTCGAGCGTGGCGATAAAGAGCGTTGGCGATAACTTCAGGCGCTTCTGGGTCACGAGGTGCCCAATCAGGTTCTCCTGCACGCGCAGCAAATCATCTTCACTCCAGGTCTGCAACAAGGTCAGCATCTCGTTATTAAAGCGAGCGTACATATCCCCGGCGAACTGTGTGGTGTAGAACGCGTGGATCGCAGGTTGTACCACAATGTCCATTGCGCGTTCAATCGCCTTTACACTCTGCTCCACGGTATAAGGCTGGGGTTGCCAGAGTACCGTATCCCCGGAAGAGGTGATAATACAAGGTGATGGGATGCCATACAGCGCCTCGCTTTGAGGCCATGTGCCTTTCTGTTCATGCCAGGCGTCACAGTATCGCGCCGTAAACGCGGTTAAGGCAGCAGCAGTCTCTTTATCCACCGGTTTCTCTCTTCATATAAGTCAGGATACACTCAGCGCCATAGTTTACCTTTAAAGTGACAACGAAACATGTCTTACGAAAATCATGATGCCTTATCGGGTTTAACCCTGGGCAAAAGCACCGCCTACCGCGACACCTACGATGCCAGTCTGTTACAGGGCGTCCCGCGTAGTCTCAACCGCGATCCGCTGGGCCTGAAAGCGGATGCCCTGCCCTTTCATGGCGGCGATATCTGGACGCTGTACGAGCTTTCCTGGCTTAACGCTCGCGGTTTACCGCAGGTGGCGGTGGGTCACGTTGAACTGGATTACACCAGCGTGAATCTGGTGGAGTCTAAAAGCTTCAAGCTCTATCTCAACAGCTTCAACCAGACCCGCTTTGACAGCTGGGAAGCGGTGCAACACACGCTGGAACGCGACTTAAGCGCCTGTGCGCAGGGAAAAGTGACCGTTGCCCTCTACCGCATTGGCGAGCTGGAAGGTCAGCCCATCGCCCACTTCCACGGCACCTGCATTGATGAGCAGGACATAGAAATCGACAACTATCAGTTTGATACCGCCTGGCTGGAAAATGCCGCCAGCGGCAAAGTGGTAGAGGAAACGCTGGTCAGCCACCTGCTGAAATCCAACTGCCTCATCACCCACCAGCCTGACTGGGGTTCGGTACAGATCCAGTATCGCGGCGCTAAAATTGATCGTGAAAAGCTGCTGCGCTATCTGGTCTCCTTCCGTAACCACAATGAGTTTCATGAACAGTGCGTGGAGCGCATCTTTAACGATATTCTGCAGTTCTGCCAGCCAGAGACGCTGAGCGTCTACGCCCGCTATACCCGCCGCGGTGGGCTGGACATTAATCCGTGGCGCAGCAACAGCGATTTTGTCCCGGCGATCGGTCGTTTAGTCCGCCAGTAAGAGAAATAAATTCACAATATGCGCGGTTCGTTCCGCGCTTTGGGTTGTTAAAGGTCATAAGCCAGGGCTATTGTAATCAACAGGGAAAGACGATAAACGTCCCGTAAGGAGCTCACTTGATTACACATATAAGCCCGCTTGGCTCAATGGACATGTTATCGCAGCTGGAAGTGGACATGCTCAAGAGCACGGCCAGCAGCGATCTTTATCAACTGTTTCGCAACTGTTCACTTGCCGTTCTGAACTCCGGTAGTCTCACTGACAACAGCAAAGAGTTGCTGTCCCGCTTTGAAAGCTTTGATATTAACGTCTTGCGCCGTGAACGTGGCGTGAAGCTGGAGCTGATTAACCCGCCGGAAGATGCCTTTGTTGACGGGCGCATTATTCGTGCGTTGCAGGCCAACCTGTTTGCCGTGCTGCGCGACATTCTGTTTGTGAATGGCCAGATCAGTAACGCCGGTCGTTTCCAGCATCTGAACCTGGAAAGCTCGGCCCATATTACCAACCTGGTCTTCTCCATTCTGCGTAACGCCCGCGCCCTGCACGTAGGCGAAGCTCCAAGCATGGTCGTGTGCTGGGGTGGTCACTCCATTAATGAAACCGAATACCTCTATGCCCGTCGCGTGGGTACTCAACTGGGTCTGCGCGAGCTAAACATCTGCACCGGCTGCGGTCCAGGCGCGATGGAAGCCCCGATGAAGGGCGCAGCGGTGGGTCATGCCCAACAGCGCTACAAAGATGGCCGCTTCATCGGGATGACCGAGCCGTCGATCATTGCCGCTGAGCCGCCGAACCCGCTGGTCAACGAACTGATCATTATGCCGGACATCGAGAAGCGTCTTGAGGCGTTTGTCCGTATCGCGCACGGGATTATCATCTTCCCGGGCGGCGTAGGGACGGCTGAAGAGCTGCTCTATCTGCTGGGTATACTGATGCATCCGGCCAACCAGGATCAGGTGCTACCGCTGATCCTGACCGGCCCGAAAGAGAGCGCAGATTACTTCCGCGTACTGGATGAATTCATCGTGCATACTCTGGGCGAGGCGGCGCGCCGACACTATCGCATCATTATTGATGATGCTGCAGAAGTCGCCCGCCTGATGAAAAAGGCCATGCCGCTGGTGAAAGAGAACCGCCGCGATACCGGGGATGCCTACAGCTTTAACTGGTCGATCCGCATTTCACCGGACCTGCAGATCCCGTTTGAGCCGTCGCACGAAAACATGGCCAACCTGAAACTCTATCCCGATCAGCCTGTTGAAGTGCTGGCTGCCGATCTGCGTCGCGCCTTCTCAGGCATCGTTGCGGGTAACGTGAAAGAGGTGGGTATACAGGCCATTGAAGAGTTTGGCCCGTATAAAATTCATGGTGACCGCGACATGATGCGCCGCATGGACGATCTGCTGCAGGGCTTTGTCGCCCAGCACCGTATGAAGCTTCCAGGCTCTGCCTATATCCCCTGTTACGAGATTTCTGCGTAACCCCTGCCCGGCACCTATGCCGGGTGCCTGCTCCAGCCGGGAATGGCCCTTTGCCTCCCGGCTTTTTTATTCCCTTCAGGCACATGGCCTCGCTTTTGATATCACCACAGCTTATCTTTTGACGATTACCCGCCTTAACGCAAACGATTACTCAGTTTTCTAAAGCGCGATTTATCAGCCCTAACTGCCATAAAGCATGAAAAAATCCTCTAAACCACCGCTTTTACAGCGTATGCCTCCTATCTTTCAATGGGATCTATCTCGCTCCATATCGTTAATGGTAGCCTTCGCGCCCAGAAATTCGTCATGACGTTTTCTTAGCAGATAAATGGTCTAAAGATACCCACTTCATAAGTAGATTATCGCATTTGAGATCGGGATCACTGATAGATCCATTACTAAAATGTATCTTTCCGCCCGCCGATAGTTACGGAGAAAAATTATATAAAAACCGTCGCTGAACGAATTTCATATTACGATTAGCCCTTTTTGCACCAAATTTGACCAGAAACCTGACATTAGCTACTTCCTGGAGACACAGATGGAAACCACTCAAACCAGCACCGTCGCTTCGATTGAAACCCGAAGTGGATGGCGTAAAACAGATACCATGTGGATGCTTGGCCTGTACGGCACAGCAATCGGCGCTGGTGTTCTTTTCCTTCCTATTAACGCAGGTGTGGGCGGCTTAATTCCGCTGATCATCATGGCAATCATCGCCTTCCCGATGACCTACTTTGCACACCGCGGCCTGACCCGTTTTGTGCTCTCTGGTAAGAATCCGGGCGAAGACATCACCGAAGTTGTTGAAGAACATTTTGGTGTGGGCGCCGGTAAACTGATTACCCTGCTCTACTTCTTTGCTATCTACCCAATCCTGTTGGTTTATAGCGTGGCGATTACCAACACCGTTGACAGCTTCATGACCCACCAACTGGGCATGACCCCGCCACCGCGCGCCATTCTGTCGCTGATCCTGATCGTCGGCATGATGACCATCGTGCGCTTCGGTGAGCAGATGATTGTGAAGGCGATGAGCGTGCTGGTGTTCCCGTTCGTTATCGCTCTGATGGTGCTGGCCTGCTACCTGATCCCACAGTGGAACGGCGCAGCGCTGGAAACCCTGTCCCTGAGCAGCGCATCTGCTAGCGGCAACGGCCTGTGGATGACCCTGTGGCTGGCCATTCCGGTGATGGTTTTCTCCTTCAACCACTCCCCGATCATCTCCTCCTTCGCCGTGGCGAAGCGTGAAGAGTACGGTCAGGGCGCCGAGAAGAAGTGTTCCAGCATCCTGGCTCGCGCTCATGTGATGATGGTTATCACCGTAATGTTCTTCGTTTTCAGCTGCGTACTGAGCCTCTCCCCGGCGGATCTGGTAGAAGCCAAAGCACAGAACATCTCGATTCTCTCTTACCTGGCAAACCACTTTAATGCACCGGTTATTGCCTGGATGGCACCTATCATCGCCATTATCGCGATTACTAAATCCTTCCTCGGCCACTACCTGGGCGCACGTGAAGGCTTTAACGGCATGGTGATTAAATCTCTGCGCGGTAAAGGCAAGAGCATTGAAATCAACAAACTGAACAAAATCACTGCGCTGTTCATGCTGCTGACCACCTGGGCGGTTGCGACCATGAACCCGAGCATTCTCGGCATGATCGAAACCCTGGGCGGCCCGGTTATCGCGATGATCCTGTTCCTGATGCCGATGTACGCGATTCAGAAAGTGCCAGCAATGCGTAAATACAGCGGCCAGATCAGCAACGTCTTCGTTGTGGTTATGGGTCTGATTGCTATTTCCGCTATCTTCTTCTCGCTGTTCGCTTAATTCCTCCCGCGCCGTCTTCGGACGGCGCACTCTTCTCCCAATACGTAAAACAACGGACGCATCATGATTAGCGTTTTCGATATTTTCAAAATTGGTATTGGCCCTTCCAGCTCGCACACCGTCGGGCCAATGAAAGCTGGTAAACAGTTTACGGACGATCTTATTGCGCGCGGTATGCTGCACGACACGACCCGTGTGGTGGTGGATGTTTACGGCTCCCTGTCGCTGACCGGCAAAGGTCACCATACCGATATCGCCATTATTATGGGTCTGGCGGGTAACCTGCCGGATAGCGTCGATATTGACGCCATCCCTGGGTTTATCCAGGACGTTAATACCCATAGCCGGTTGATGCTGGCGAAAGGTGAACACGAAGTTGAGTTCCCGGTTGATCGCTGCATGAATTTCCATGCCGACAACCTGTCGCTGCACGAAAACGGCATGCGCATCACCGCACTGGCAGGCGATAAGGTAATTTACAGCCAAACCTATTACTCCATCGGCGGCGGTTTCATCGTCGACGAAGATCATTTTGGACAGAGCGACGACGCGCCTGTGGCAGTGCCTTATCCGTATAAATCGGCGGCCGATCTCCAGCGCCATTGCCAGGAAAGCGGTCTGTCACTCTCCGGCCTGATGATGCAAAACGAACTGGCGTTGCACAGCAAAGAAGAGCTGGAACAGCACTTTGCCAGCGTCTGGGAGGTCATGCGCGGCGGTATTGAACGCGGTATCACCACCGAGGGCGTTCTGCCAGGCAAACTGCGCGTTCCACGTCGTGCTGCAGCCCTGCGCCGTATGCTGGTCAGCAGTGATAAAACCACCAGCGATCCGATGGCGGTTGTGGACTGGATCAACATGTTCGCGCTGGCAGTGAACGAAGAGAACGCCGCGGGTGGCCGCGTGGTCACTGCGCCGACTAACGGTGCGTGCGGTATTGTTCCGGCGGTGCTGGCCTATTACGACAAGTTCATCCGTGAAGTGAATGCTAACTCACTGGCTCGCTATCTGCTGGTGACCAGCGCCATTGGCTCGCTGTACAAGATGAATGCCTCCATCTCCGGCGCGGAAGTGGGCTGCCAGGGTGAAGTGGGCGTAGCCTGCTCTATGGCGGCTGCGGGTCTTGCCGAGCTGTTGGGCGGAAGCCCGGCACAGGTCTGCATTGCAGCAGAGATCGGGATGGAGCATAACCTCGGTCTGACCTGCGATCCGGTGGCCGGCCAGGTGCAGGTGCCGTGTATCGAGCGTAACGCGATTGCTTCTGTGAAAGCGGTCAACGCCGCGCGTATGGCGCTGCGCCGTACCAGTGAACCGCGTGTCTGCCTCGATAAAGTGATCGAAACCATGTATGAAACCGGGAAAGACATGAACGCCAAATACCGCGAAACCTCCCGCGGTGGTCTGGCGATGAAGATCGTCACCTGCGATTAAGCCTAAAAAGGAGCCTTGTTTTGCGAGGCTCCTTCCCGAATGCCCCGCCACACGTAGTTTCCCCCTGCCGACAGTGTTACCCTTATTTGACTGAACAGAAGGGAGAAAATCTGTGGCCGTTCATTTGCTTATTGTCGACGCGCTGAACCTTATCCGGCGCATCCACGCGGTTCAGGGTACGCCCTGCAAGGATACTTGCCTGCATGCGCTGGAGCAGCTTATTCGCCACAGTCAGCCCAGCCACGTGGTCGCCGTGTTTGACGATGAAGCGCGTAACAGCGGCTGGCGACATCAGCGTCTGCCGGATTACAAAGCCGGACGCGCACCTATGCCGGACGATCTGCACGCCGAAATGCCCACCATCCGCGCCGCCTTTGAGCAGCGCGGGGTTCCCTGCTGGGGTGCCCAGGGCAACGAAGCCGACGATCTGGCCGCCACGCTGGCGGTAAAAGTGGCCAGCGCCGGGCATCAGGCCACCATTGTCTCGACGGACAAGGGTTACTGTCAGTTGCTTTCCCCTACCATTCGCATCCGCGATTATTTCCAGAAACGCTGGCTCGATGCCCCTTTCATTGCCGGTGAGTTTGGCGTCTCGCCGCAGCAGCTACCGGACTACTGGGGGCTGGCGGGGATCAGCAGCTCAAAGGTGCCGGGTGTGGCAGGCATTGGCCCGAAAAGCGCGGCCCAGCTACTCACCGATTTTCAGGATCTGGAAGGAATTTACGCCCACCTGAATGAGGTGCCGGAGAAGTGGCGCAAAAAGCTGGAAGTGCATAAAGAGATGGCATTTATCTGCCGGGATGTGGCGCGGTTGCAGACGGATTTACAGCTGGACGGGAATTTGCAGCAGCTCAGATTAGATCGCGTTTGAGTTCATGCCCGGTGGCGCTACGCTTACCGGGCATGGAGTCACGATCCCCCCTCCAGATGGGAGAGGTGTGGTGTAAGGGAACCGGTACTACCTCTCGTCGCGACGCCCACCGACGGCAGCCCACCAGCGGCGGATATGCACGGTGACTTCTTCGCGATCGTGGTAAAGCTGGCGCGCCTGAATAACCACGTTAATACCGTGCTCATCCATCTGCTCCTGAATGTAGGCCAGATTCTGCGAAACTTCCTCATAGCGCTTTTTCATTGGCAGCTTGAGGTTAAAAATGGTCTCACGACACCAGCCGTTCACTAACCAGGAGGCCATCAGGGCCGCCACTTTGGCCGGTTTTTCTACCATATCGCACACCATCCACGAGATGTTGTTGCGGGCTGGACGATAGCGGAAACCATCTTCACGCAGCCAGGTGACCTGCCCGGTATCCATCAGGCTTTGCGCCATCGGGCCGTTATCGACGGAGGAAACCCACATGTTGCGTTTCACCAGTTGATAGGTCCAGCCGCCCGGACAGGCACCGAGATCGACCGCATACATACCGTTTGCCAGGCGTTCGTCCCACTCATCAGCAGGAATAAAGACGTGAAACGCCTCTTCAAGCTTCAGCGTAGAACGGCTGGGTGCATCCGCCGGGAAACGCAGACGTGGGATGCCCATAAAGAACGGTGAGTTATTGGTGGTGTACGAATAACCGGTATAACAGCAGCCAGGGGCGATAAAAAAGATATGCACTACCGGACGTTTTGGTGTCTCGTAGTTGGTCAATACGCCCGCGTCACGCAATGCCGCGCGCAGCGGCACGGTGAACTTACGGCAAAACTTCATCAGCTCTTTGCTTTCGTTGGTATCTGCAACTTCAACGCGCAGATCGCCACCCTTCTCCACAACGCCCTGCAACATGCCAACAATTGGCGTAATGCGATCTTCAGGTGGAAGGTCTTTCAGAAGCTCACCCGCGACAAACATCTGGCGGGCAAAAATCAGCGAGGTGAACGGCAAGTCGCGAACCAGTTTTTCTGCATCATCTGCCTGGTAGCATTCAAAAACGACATAGCCCGAATTCTCTTTCACGCGGGCAAAACCAAACACTTCGCGCTTCGCGGCTTTATCAGTGATCTCCGCGGCACACTCTTTTTCAAAGCCCGGGCGACAATATAAGACAACTTTATTCATGAACAACGCCCTTGCGTTTCAGACGGAACGAACCGATTAACATTAAAACCCACCCGACCAGGAAGCTGACGCCGCCGACCGGGGTAACAAACGCCCACAGGCGTAAATGCGACAGCGCAAGGCAGTACAGGCTACCGCTGAAAAGCACGGTACCCAGCGCCATAAATACGCTGCTCCAGTAAAACCAGATACTGATACGGCGCTGCATCGCCACGGCTAACCCGAAGATCGCCAGGGTATGAAACGCCTGATATTCCAGACCGGTGTGGATCCAGTCCATCTCCACCACACCCAATGATTTGCGTAAGACATGTGCGCCAAAAGCGCCCAGGGCAACAAAAATAAAGCCACTCACCGCGGCAAAAATCAGCATAAAACGGCTGGTCATGTTTCTGTCCTGAAGTTATGCGCGTCCTGCGCGCAAAAGAAAGTGTTACTCGTACCGAAAGCGGAATTTTTCTTGCTCATTGGCCGCCTTTGCCAGGATCCACTGGCGAAACGCGGCTATTTTACCCAGTTCTGCCTGACTGTCATGACAAACCAGATAAAAAGCGTTCTTGCTGACCAGAACATCATTAAAGGGGCAGACCAGGCGGCCGGCCTCAATTTCGGACTGCGCCATGACGTTGTTTGCCAACGCCACGCCCTGTCCGTGAATGGCAGCCTGTAACACCATCGCACTGTGGCTAAAGATGGGGCCTTGCTGCACGTTTATATGGTTTAGACCGAGCTGGCGGGTATAAGTTTGCCAGTCGCGGCGAGAAGCATCATGTAAAAGCGTGTGCTGCGCCAGATTGGCGGGTGCTTTTAACGCTTTTTCGCCTGTTAAGAGTAGAGGCGAGCAGACCGGCAGCAAATATTCTGCGTACAATTTTTCGACACGCAGGCCTGGCCAGTTGCCGCGACCATAGAAAATCGCCACGTCAACGTCGTCTGCCAACTTGTCTTCCTGACGGTCGACGGCCTGGATTCGGACGTCGATTCCCGGATAAGCTGAGTTAAAGCTTGAGAGCCTCGGCACCAGCCACTGAATGGCAAAACTGGGCAATAAGCTTACTGTTAGTGCGCCTTTAGCACTGCGCGCCTGCAACTTACGGGTAGCCTCCGTCAGTTGGGAAAAGATCTCTTTAATATCCTGAAAATAGCTCTGCCCCTCTTCGGTCAAAAGCAGGGAACGATTGCGGCGGCGGAACAGCTTGAGGCCCAGAAAATCCTCAAGAGACTTGATTTGATGACTTACTGCGGCTTGCGTCACAAAAAGCTCATCGGCCGCGCGCGTGAAACTTAAATGGCGGGCGGCTGCATCAAATACACGTAATGCATTCAGTGGTGGTAATCGCTTGGACATGGTTATCTGGCTTAGATGTTAACGGCTTTTAACAAACAGGAAACAACGTTTAACCTATTAGTTTTTTTTATCTGAGCCATTATAAATTGTCCGTTGAGGAACTACCAGCAAATACCTATAGTGGCGGCACTTCCTGAGCCGGAACGAAAAGCTTTTTTTGGAATGCGTGTTCTGAAGGGCTTTTGGCTTACGGTTGTGATGTTGTGTTGTTGTGTTTGCAATTGGTCTGCGATTCAGACCTCGGTAGCTACGCTACCAATTTTTCACTTCCTGTACATTTACCCTGTCTGTCCATAGTGATTAATGTAGCACCGCCCAATTGCGGTGCTTTTTTTTGTCTGCAATTCTGTTAGTGATCCAGCTCAACCATCTCTTTCACATCACTACGGTTGATTTGCTGTTTGTTCCCGTTTGCGTCCTTATACGAGATCATGCCGGTATCATTATCGGTTTGTGGCTTACCTTCCGACACGATTGAACGGCCATCATTGGTATGCATCACGTAGTTGTTACCGGAACAGGCGCTCAGGGCAAAAGTAAGCATACAAGCAGAGGCAATTGCGATAGTCTTTTTCATCTTTATCTCCTTTAGCAATTAATGCTATTAAAAGCATGTTTCATAACAGGCTAAAACATTCTCCTGACTCTATTTCAGCATAACCTGCTTCGTCTGTTACGCCAGGATAAACAGACAAATCCGATAGAGATCAACCTTCTTGCCCTTCCACTGAATTTGCGCGACGATCTATTCACGATGAAGAGGAATTCAATGAACGCATTCAGCCCTGCCCATTTCCGCGCACAGTTCCCGGCGCTGGCCGATGCCGGTGTCTATCTTGATAGCGCTGCGACAGCCCTCAAGCCACAAGCGGTGATCGATGCCACGCACCAATTTTACAGCCTGAGCGCAGGCAATGTGCATCGCAGCCAGTTTGCCGAGGCGCAACGCTTAACCGCGCGCTATGAAGCGGCCCGCGATCAGGTCGCACAACTTCTTAATGCCGAAAGCGGTAAAAACATTGTCTGGACGCGGGGCACCACCGAAGCCATCAACATGGTAGCGCAGTGTTATGCCCGACCACGCCTGCAACCGGGCGATGAGATTATCGTCAGCGAGGCAGAACATCATGCCAATCTGGTTCCATGGTTGATGGTGGCTGAACAGACCGGTGCGCGGGTGGTGAAATTACCCCTGGGCGCAGATTTCTTAGCCGATGTTACCCGCCTCCCCGAATTGATCACCCCGCGCAGCCGCATTCTTGCCCTGGGGCAGATGTCCAACGTCACCGGCGGCTGCCCGGATCTGGCCCGCGCCATCCAGCTTGCCCATGCCAGCGGCATGGTGGTGATGGTCGATGGCGCACAGGGCGTCGTGCACTTCCCGGCAGACGTGCAGCAGCTGGACATCGATTTCTATGCCTTCTCCGGGCATAAACTGTATGGCCCAACCGGCATCGGCGCGCTGTACGGCAAAGCGGAGTTGCTGGAGCAAATGACGCCGTGGCTCGGCGGCGGCAAGATGATCACCGAAGTGACCTTCGACGGCTTTAAAACCCAGGCGGTGCCGTATCGCCTGGAAGCCGGGACGCCAAACGTCGCCGGGGTGATTGGCCTGAGCGCAGCGCTGGAGTGGCTGGCGGATATCGATCTGCAGCAGGCCGAGAGCTGGAGCCGCGGGCTGGCGACGCTGGCAGAAGAAGCGCTGAAAAAGCGCCCCGGTTTTCGCTCTTTCCGCGTCCAGGACTCAAGCCTGCTGGCATTCGATTTTGCCGGGGTGCATCACAGCGACATGGTGACCCTGCTGGCGGGATATGGCATTGCCCTGCGTGCCGGACAGCATTGCGCCCAGCCGCTGCTGGCAGCGCTTGGTGTCAACGGCACGCTGCGCGTCTCGTTTGCTCCCTATAACACCCAAAGCGATGTCGAGGCATTGGTTTCCGCCGTCGATCGCGCCCTTGCTTTACTGGTGGATGAATGACAAGCCCAATCCTCGCCGGACACCCGTTCGGCACCGTTATCACGGAAGAGACGTTAAAACAGACCTTCGCCCCGCTGAGCCAGTGGGAAGACAAATATCGCCAGCTGATCCTGCTGGGCAAACAGCTGCCTGCGCTGTCCGATGAGCTAAAAGCACAGGCAAAAGAGATCCCCGGCTGTGAGAACCGCGTCTGGCTTGGGGTAACGCCCGTTGGAGAGAAGCTGCACTTTTATGGCGACAGCGAAGGCCGCATTGTGCGTGGCTTACTGGCCGTGCTGCTGACGGCAATAGAGGGAAAAAGCGCTGCGCAGATCCTTGGCGAAAGCCCGCTGGCGCTGTTTGATGAACTGGGTTTACGCGGACAACTGAGCGCCTCGCGCAGCCAGGGGCTGAATGCGCTGAGCGAGGCGGTGCTGGAGGCGGCGCGTCAGGCCTGACGTTCCGCCTTCGCCATCATCTTTTTCAGGGCGTGAGACACGGCGATAAAACCAAAGGTCGCGGTCACCATGGTGGCCGCGCCAAACCCGGAGGCACAGTCCATTCGTTTTGGCCCTTCGGCGGAGCTCTTCATGGCACACACCGAACCGTCTGCCTGCGGATAGACCAGGGCTTCCGTTGAGAAGACGCAGTCTATGCCCAGCTTCCCTTTGCTGTTCTTCACTACCCCAAAATCGCTTTTCAGACGTTCGCGCAACTTGGCCGCCAGAGGATCCTGGATAGTTTTCGCCAGATCGGTGACCTGAATCTGCGTCGGGTCGATCTGCCCGCCCGCTCCGCCGGTAGTGACCAGCGGCACTTTATTGCGACGACACCAGGCGATCAGCGCCGCTTTCGGGCGCACGCTGTCGATGGCGTCAATGACGTAGCTGTAACCCGCCCCCATGTACTGGGCGACGTTATCGGCCGTCACAAAATCATCAATCACCGTGACGCGGCACTCCGGGTTTATCTGGCGAATGCGATCCGCCATCACCTCGGATTTTGCCAGCCCGACGCTGTCGCGAAGGGCGTGGATCTGCCGGTTGGTGTTGGTAACGCAGACATCATCCATGTCGATAAGCGTAATGGCGCCGATCCCGGTTCGTGCCAGCGCTTCCGCCGCCCATGAGCCAACGCCGCCAATCCCGACCACGCAGACATGCGCATCGGCAAACAGTTGCAGGGCTTTTTCACCATATAAACGCGCGGTGCCACCAAAACGCTGGCGCCAGGCTTCGCTCATTACCACAGACATAAGACCTCAGATGTAAAAAGGGTGAGAGTTACCCCTCACCCCGGAAAACATGGCGTCAATATTACCACACTCAGCCGCTAAACACGTTGCCCGCGCCTGCTGCGCTTTTCAGAACCCATACGCGCCCGTAGTGGTTATACCAGCCTGCGCGGTGACCGGCATCAGGCCCGATCCCCTGATAGATGTCGAAGTGCTGGCCTTTGATGGCCCCACCCACATCCAGCGCGACCATCAGACGCAGTTCATACTGGCCGGAGAATTTACCGTTGTTATCCAGCGTCGGCACTTCTGCTAACAGCGTCGTACCCGGCGGGATCACTGTCTTGTCAGAGGCCACCGATGCACGGCCAATCAGCGGGACCGCGCTCGCCCCTTTCACCGGAGCAAAGTTTTGCGGTTTAAAGAATACAAATGAAGGGTTTTGCTCAAGCAGTTCACGCACTTCGTATTCACTGTGCTTCTCGCCCCACTCGCGGATCGCCTGCATCGACATATCTTCGCGTTTCACTTCCCCACGATCGATCAGCACCTTGCCGATGCTGCGGTAAGCATGGCCGTTCTTGCCGGAGTAGCTGAAGAAGTTAAGCGGGCTGCCGTCGCCAAAATCAATATAGCCGCTGCCCTGCACATCCATGATGAAGTTATCCATCAGCGAGTTGCTGTAGGCCAGGATGTAGTTGTCGCTTAACGCCCCGGAATAGATCTCGGCGCGGGACGGCAGGCGGCCACGTTTTGGCGGCATGCGGTAAATCGGGTATTTGAACTCACCCTGGGCGGTATGGCGCGCCTGCACTACCGGGGTGTAGTAGCCAGTAAACTGGACGTTACCGTAGTTATCGGTGCCTTCCATCTGCCAGGCATCAATACCGTACTGGCGCATGGTGCGCGTATCGCCCCCGGCGCGTAGCCAGTCCTGTACAGCGTTATACACGGCATTCTGCGAACCATACAGCCGCGGCGATGCGGTACGGATTTGGCTTACCTGTTCTGCGAAGTCACCGCCGTTAATGGGCGCGCCCACGGCATCCGGCTGATTCACTAAAGAGAAAGGCTGGGTCAGTTTCCCGTCTTTATATTGCTGACCGCGGTCGGTCGGTTTGGAGGAGCAGGCAGCCAGAATGGCTACCATCGCGCCCGTCATCAGATACTTCGCCCAACGTCCTTTCATTATATCCCGTCTTTAAGTTGCCCGATTCTGCGCAATGAAGATAACAAACCGGCAGAGGTAATGAAATGCGATTACCGCCCCTTACGCAAATTTTGCATAAAAAACAGTCAAATTGTCGCCAGAGCGTACAATCAACACCTAATTTGGTGATTTTTACGAAAAAGGGTTGCAACAAAAAGTCAGCAGAGTATAGTGCGCTTCCACGGACGCGGGGTGGAGCAGCCTGGTAGCTCGTCGGGCTCATAACCCGAAGGTCGTCGGTTCAAATCCGGCCCCCGCAACCAATTAAAATTTGATGAAGTATCTTCTACGACAGTAGAAATTTTTGCGAAGTAGTTCGAAACACAGCAAGGCGGCGACGCAGTGAATCCTTAGAAACTTACTCAAGTAAGTGACTGAGGTGAACGAGGAAAGCCAACGCAGATGTGGTTTGAAATACGAAGCGAAAAGACGGACGCGGGGTGGAGCAGCCTGGTAGCTCGTCGGGCTCATAACCCGAAGGTCGTCGGTTCAAATCCGGCCCCCGCAACCAATCAAATTTAAAGAAGTAAGATTCTACAATAGTAGAAATTTTTGCGAAGTAGTTCGAAACACAGCAAGGCGGCGACGCAGTGAATCCTTAGGAACTTACTCAAGTAAGTGACTGAGGTGAACGAGGAAAGCCAACGCAGATGTGGTTTGAAATACGAAGCGAAAAGACGGACGCGGGGTGGAGCAGCCTGGTAGCTCGTCGGGCTCATAACCCGAAGGTCGTCGGTTCAAATCCGGCCCCCGCAACCAACACTTCTAAAAACAATAAACACCCTTCCGGGTGTTTTTTTGTATCTGAAGTTTGTCATTTTGCCGGGCGTCAACCCGGCCTGGCTGATTAGCCTCGTCTGGCGAGTGTCGCCCCATCCGAGAAATAAGCTTTAATCCCCGCCAGTATCGACTCCGCCACTTCCTGCTGGAAGGCGGCCGTCTTGAGCTTGCGCTCCTCTTCCACGTTACTGATAAAGGCGGTTTCGACCAGTATCGACGGGATATCCGGCGCTTTTAGTACCGCAAACCCGGCCTGCTCGACGCTGTTTTTGTGCAGTTTATTAACCCTACCCAGTCTACCCAGCACGGCTTTACCGAACTTCAGGCTGTCGGTGATGGTCAGCGACTGCACCATATCAAACAGCGTGTGGTCGACATAGCGATCGCCGCTCTTGCTGACGCCACCGATAAGGTCAGAGGCGTTTTGCGAATCTGCCAGCAGTTTTGCCGCCGTACTGGTTGCCCCTTTGGTTGATAGCGCAAATACCGATGACCCGCTGGGCTGGCGGCTGGTAAAAGCATCCGCATGAATAGAGATGAACAGATCCGCGCGCTGCTTTTGCGCTTTCGCCACGCGCACTTTTAGCGGAATAAAGACATCTTCGTTGCGCGTCATATAGGCGCGCATGTTGCCTTCTCTGTCGATCAACGCCTTCAGGCGACGGGCGATCTGTAGCACCACGTCTTTTTCCCGGGTGCGGTATTTGCCCACCGCGCCGGAGTCTTCCCCGCCATGACCCGGATCGAGCATGATCACAATCGGACGATCCCGTCCGGCTTTGCCCGGCTGCGGACCACTTTGCGCAGGCGGAACCTGCTTTTCAAGATCGCCTTTGTTGTAATCTTCCAACAGCGCCAACAAAGGATCCTGAATATCCGTCGCGTTGGCAGGATAGAGATCCATCACCAGACGCTCTTTAAAACCCGCCACGGGCGCCAGGGCAAACAGCTGCGGCTTAACGTTCTGCTTCAGTTCAAAGACCATGCGCACGGTGTTCGGATCAAACTGCCCGACCCGCGCTGATTTGATGTAGGGATCGTCGCCCCGGATCTGGGCGCTCATCCCTTTGAGGACAGAATTGAGGTTCACTCCTTCGATATCCACCACCACCCTCTCCGGGTTACTCAGGGCGAATTGCTTATATTTCAATATCCGGTTGGACTCTACCGTCACGCGTGTATAGGTTGAAGACGGCCAGACACGCACCGCGACGACCTGACTGACGGCGGCAAGCCCTACCTGACTTACGCTAAGCAACCACATTGCCCCGGCCCCTTGTAGCAGGCGGCGACGACTTAATGCTTTACTGGATCCCGACATGCTTCTCCCGAGCAAAGATATCGAATAACTTCTCATAACGTCCAAATTGACCGAAAACTTTAACGAATGATGCATAAACTGTCATCCCTAAAAGGGTAAACAATCATGCGTTAACGATTACTTCACTGAAGATTTTATTTGCTTCGCAGAAAAGTTTGGCTTGCACGCAGGTGCATATTCGAATAAAAATACAAAAATTACGAATAAACATTCATTGAGGGGTTGTGCCGTGGTGAAGGAACGTAGAATCGAACTGGTCCAGGGATTCCGCCATTCTGTTCCCTATATCAACACCCACCGGGGGAAGACGTTCGTCATTATGCTGGGTGGCGAAGCCATTGAGCATGAGAACTTCTCCAGCATTGTCAATGACATCGGCCTGCTGCACAGCCTTGGAATTCGCCTTGTCGTCGTTTATGGCGCTCGCCCGCAGATCGAAGCCAATCTGGCCGCACATCACCATGAGCCGATTTACCATAAACACACCCGCGTCACCGACGCCAAAACGCTGGAACTGGTTAAGCAGGCTGCTGGCCAGCTGCAGCTGGACATTACCGCGCGGCTGTCGATGAGTCTCAACAATACCCCGCTGCAGGGGGCACACATTAACGTGGTGAGTGGCAATTTCATTATCGCCCAGCCGCTGGGGGTGGACGACGGGGTGGATTATTGCCACAGCGGTCGTATCCGTCGTATCGATGAAGAGGCTATCCACCGCCAGCTCGACGGCGGCGCGATTGTGCTGACCGGCCCGGTTGCCGTCTCGGTGACCGGCGAAAGCTTCAACCTCACCTCAGAAGAGATTGCCACTCAGCTGGCGATCAAGCTGAAAGCAGAAAAAATGATCGGCTTCTGCTCCTCGCAGGGTGTCACTAACGAGCTGGGGAATATCGTCTCCGAGCTGTTCCCGAACGAAGCCCAGGCGCGGGTCGAAGCGCTTGAGGAGCAAGGCGACTACTACTCCGGTACCGTGCGTTTCCTGCGCGGCGCCATCAAAGCCTGCCGCAGCGGCGTGCGCCGCAGCCACCTGATCAGCTATCAGGAAGATGGCGCCCTTCTGCAGGAGTTGTTCTCCCGCGACGGGATCGGAACGCAGATCGTGATGGAGAGCGCCGAACAGATCCGCCGCGCCACGATCAACGACATTGGCGGCATTCTGGAACTGATTCGCCCGCTGGAGCAGCAGGGGATCCTGGTGCGTCGCTCCCGCGAACAGCTGGAGATGGAGATCGACAAGTTCACCATTATTCAGCGCGACAACCTCACCATCGCCTGTGCGGCGCTCTACCCCTTCCCGGAAGAGAAGATTGGCGAGATGGCTTGCGTGGCGGTACACCCTGACTACCGCAGTTCGTCGCGCGGCGAAGTGTTGCTGGAGCGTATCGCACTCCAGGCGCGGCAACTGGGGTTGAGTAAGCTGTTTGTGCTGACTACCCGCAGCATTCACTGGTTCCAGGAGCGCGGCTTCACGCCGGTGGACATTGATTCCCTGCCGGAAACCAAGAAAGAGATGTACAACTATCAGCGTCGTTCGAAGGTGTTGATGGCGGATTTGGGATAAGAGGCAGGATCCCAGGCCGGGCGAGCACAAGCGCCGCCCGGCTTTTCACAGTCTTACAAGGCTTCGAAAATCGCACTCAGACCGCTGCGTCGCTCCGTTCGGGTGGTAACCGCCTGCACCAGCACACCGTCATCCGCATACAGTGATAGCCGCCGCCGTGCGCGGGTAATGGCGGTATAGACCAGCTCGCGGGTGACCACCGGGGACATCTGAGTAGGCAAAATCAGCGCCGCATGATCGAACTCAGAACCCTGGGATTTATGCACCGTCATCGCCCATGCGGTTTCATGCTCCGGCAGGCGGCTCGGCTGGACGGACTTCAGGCTGCCATCCGGCATCTGGAACCAGACGCGCAGCCCCTGCCCCCGATCCAGCGCAATGCCGATATCACCGTTAAACAACCCCAGCGCACTGTCGTTACGCGAGATCATCACCGGGCGTCCTTCATACCAGCGTGAATGTGGCTGACGGCTGATGCGGCGTTTTTGCACCAGCACGTGCTCCAGCCTTTCGTTGAGTCCGGCCACGCCAAAAGGCCCGTCACGTAAGGCGCACAGCAGCTGGTAGCTGCCAAATGCCGCCAGAATTTCTTCTTCGGAGGCCTGATGTTGCACCCGGTCAAGGAAATGGTGATAACCCTGCAGGGCATCCTCCAGCATCACCAGATACTCTTCCCCGCTCTGGAGCTGCTTTTTCTCGATATCACTGAACGTGCCGTCAAATACTGAGCGAATAGCGTGACGATCGCCGCGGTTGACCGCGGCCGCCAGCTGCCCGATGCCGGAGTCGCTGCCAAATCGGTAGCTTTTTTGCAGCAGGCAAAGGCTGTCACGCAGCGCGCCCGCGACCGGACTGATGTTGCCTTCCATCTGGCATCCTGTCATCCCGGCCAGCTCCTGGGCACGCTGCACGGTAAAACCGGCGCTGGCCCAGGTACAAATATCGCCCAGCACCGCACCCGCTTCGACAGAGGCCAGCTGATCGCGATCGCCGAGGAAGATGACCCTGGCATGAGGCGGCAAGGCGTCAATCAGACGAGACATCATGGTCAGGTCGATCATCGAGGCCTCATCCACCACCAGCACATCCAGATGTAACGGATTCCCGGCATGGTAGCGCAGACGCTGGCTGCCCGGCTGAGCACCAAGCAAACGGTGCAGGGTACTCGCTTCGGTCGGGAAACGCTTACGCTGGAGGTCGGACAGCGGGAGCTGTTGCAGCGCACCGCCCAGAGACTCGGTGAGGCGCGCGGCGGCTTTACCGGTTGGGGCGGCCAGCCGGATACGGCACTTCTCCTCTCCCGCCATCTGGATCAGCGCCGCCAGCAGGCGGGCGACGGTGGTGGTTTTACCGGTGCCCGGTCCGCCGGAAATTACCGAGATACGCCGCGTTAACGCCACGGCCGCCGCCACCTTTTGCCAGTTAACGGCTTCGTCAGAGGTGAACAGCGCGTTCAGGGTACGCTGAACGTCAGCACTGTCATGAGGCAACGGCTGGTTGGCTTCGCTAAAGAAACTGGCCACAGCCCGCTCATAGCGCCACATGCGGTTGAGGTAGAGCCGGTCCCCTGTCAGCACCAGCGGCGTTGGCTCGTCCCCTGCGCTCACAGCCCGGGAACGCATCAGCGTTGTGGGCCAGTCCAGCGTTTCATCATGCAGGGCAAAACAGGCCTGCAGGGCGGCGGTTTTCGCCTCCGCCTGCAGGCGTGACAGCGGCAGGCAGACATGCCCCTCGCCGGTATCCCGGCTCAAGATGGCTGTCGCCAGCATCACGGAGGGTTCATCATTCCCCGCCACCATCATCGCAAACTGCACATCCAGACGACGCAACACGCGCTGTTCTACGGCCTCCAGCAATAATTCCTGCATCGTCATGACACAAGCTCCTCTCGGCTTGCAGAAAACAAGCTATCCATTTGATTTATTAACATTTCATCCGGGCGGGTGGTAAAGCAACCGGCCCCCGGCGAGCTGCCGTCCACTCCGCGTAAAAACAGGTAGATCACACCGCCGAAATGCCGCTGATAGTCATAATCAGCGATACGGTGGCGCAGATAACGGTGTAGCGCCAGCGTGTAGAGCTGATATTGCAGATCGTAGCGGTGGGACTGCATCGCGCGCGCCATCGCCTCCGGGGTATAGGCCTCGCCATTTTCGCCCAGCCAGTTGGACTTATAGTCCAGCAGGTAGTAACGGCCATTATGGCGAAACACCAGGTCGATAAAGCCTTTCAGCATACCGCGCACCTGGCGGAAATCGAGCGGCGGGCAGTCGCGTGACAGCGGATCGTACTCGCGGATCAATGCATCCAGCGCATCGGCGGTAAGCGGCCCGGCAACCGGCAGGTAAAACTCCATCTCAACCTGTTTATCGGTGGCTGATAGCTGGCTCAGCGAGACCCCTTCTTCATTGAGCGGTGTCTGCAGAACCTGGGTGATCCACTGGGTTAACACCGGCTGCCAGCGGGCGTCATAGCCGCCTTTCTGCAACATCTCCAGTACCCACTCCGGCGAGACGGGTTGGGTAAAATCGAGCGCTTCAAACAGGCCGTGTAAAAAGGTGCCCGGCGAGGCACCGCGCGGGAACTGATGTGGCGTCAGCTCCGGCTCTTGTACGACTTGGCCAGTGCCTGCGGCATCGATGTCGAGCCGCGGCATCAAATCCTGGGCGATACTGTGCCCGCGCTGTTGCAGCCCGGAATAACTGGTCACTCGCCAGTCATCGAACAGTACGCGAGCCACCTGCCGCGCCTGCAGATCCGGCATTGTTGACTCCGGCATGTTCCAGCGGGCGGTATCGGCCACCCCGGCAATCTGCAGCGCAAGAGGGCCAGTGCACAGGGTTTCCAGGCACTGGCGCAGCCCGGCGGCATCTTTCGGCTCACCGCGCTGGATCAGGCGACCCAGCGCACTGAGGTGGAAATCGCTGTCACCAGACTTGTCGCCACGACGACGAAACAGCGGCGCGACGCCCAGACTGCAATGCCAGACCGAGCGGGTTAATGCCACATATAGCAGGCGCAAATCTTCCGCCAGCCGCTCGGCTTCGGCCAGCTCAACGCTGTCCTCCGCCTTGCTGAGATCGAGCACGGCTTCAAAGGTTTTGCGATCGTGGTAAAAGGCCTGATCCTGCACCCGATAGTTGGCAATAAAGGGCAGCCAGACCAGCGGGTATTCCAGTCCTTTCGATTTGTGAATGGTGACAATTTTTACCAGATGTTTATCGCTTTCGAGGCGCATCTGCTGGCTGGAGGCATTGCTGTTGGGTTCGGCGATATGCTGCGCCAGCCAACGCACCAGGGCGTGCTCGCTCTCCAGCTGCGTTCCCGCCTCCTGGAGCAACTCGCTGATGTGCAAAATATCGGTCAGACGGCGTTCGCCGCCGGCGGTGGCCAGCATATTTTCCGCAATATTGCGCTGCGTCATGATGTCGCGCAGCATCGCCATCACGCCCCGCTTCTGCCAGCGTTCGCGGTAGTGGGTAAACTCTTCTACCGCCTCATCCCAGAGGGTTTCACTGTTATTCAGCATGTCGATGTCGCGAGCGGTAAGCCCGAGCATGGAACTTGCCAGCGCGCTGCGCAGGATGCTTTCACGCTCGGGTGCCAGCACCGCCTGCAGCAGCCAGAGCATCTCCTGGGCTTCGAGCGTTTCAAACACGCTGTCGCGGTTGGAAAGATAGACCGAAGGGATGGTCAGCAGCGTCAGCGCATCGCGAACCAGCGCCGCTTCCTGACGACTGCGCACCAGCACCGTGATGTCCGAGGCTCTAACCGGACGAGCCTCGTCACCCCGATGCAGGATGGCTTCACCGCGAACACCCGCACTCAGCCAGTCGCGGATTTGTGCCGCGCAGTGCTGGGCCATAAAGGCCTGATAATCTCCGACGCCACATCCCTCGCCCTCCATCAGCCAGACGTTCATCGCTGGCTGAAAATCACCTCGCAGCTCAAAGCGCAGCCCGGCATTTTTAGGGGCCGATTTGACCGGCAGGAACGGGATTTCACGGAACATGAAGGCGTCGTTCATTTGTGAAAAGAGGGTATTCACGCTTTCTACCATTCCGGGCGCTGAGCGCCAGTTGGTATCCAGCGTATAGTGCGCAGCGACTTCGCCACGCGCTTTCATATAGGTAAAGATATCTGCCCCACGGAACGCATAGATCGCCTGTTTCGGGTCACCAATCAGTAGCAGGGCAGTGTCTGGCTGCTGACGCCAGATCCGGCGGAAAATCCGGTACTGCTGGGGGTCGGTATCCTGAAATTCATCGATCATCGCCACCGGGAAACGGCCACGAATAGCCGCAGCCAGCGCATCACCATTGTCACTGTTCAGGGCCTCATCGAGACGACTGAGCATATCGTCAAAGCCCAGCTCGCCACGACGGCGCTTTTCCCGCGCCACTGCGGCGCGGATCTCTGCCAGCGCACGAGTGATCATCAGATCGTTCAGGGTCAGCGGCTCAGCCAGCAGAGTGTCGATGGCGGCAAACAGAGGGTGCTGCGGCACTTCGCCGCCCGCTTTTGTCCGCTCCGCAAGAAACGTTTGCGAGAACTTTTCCAGCGCGTCAGGCAGTTGATAGCTGTGCTTCTCCTCCTGAGCCCAGGCCGTCACACGCTCGATGTATTTTGCCTGGTTGCCGCGGTTGAACTTGCGCCGGTCGATACCCGAACGTTCAATAACCGCGTCGATTTCCGCCACGCTGCTGGACCACTGCTGCTTCATGGTGGCAATTAAGCCGACGATCTTCTCATGGCGGGAGGCCAGCGTTTCGTCCGCAGGCGGAGGGGATTTAATGACCGGGGCCTCGCCCTGCAGATAACGATCGATGGAGCGGAGTAACTCTTCCGGCCCTTTCCATAAACCATGAACCGCTTCGGCAATATCACGTGGCAAGGGGTAGCAGTGACGACGCCAGAAATCGGCGCACGCCTGGTAGCGCAACAGGGATTCATCTTCGATCAGTTGTTGCTCAAAGAGCATGCCGGATTCAAAGGCGTTCAGGCTGAGCATCCGCTGACAGAAGCCGTGGATGGTGAACACGGCGGCCTCGTCCATCTGGCGTTCCGCCAGCAGCAGCCACTGCGCCGCCTGCTGGGTATCTTCGATCTCGTCCAGCAGGCTGGCATATAGCGGGTTATCTGTGCTCTGTCTGAGGCAGGCAATCCGCAATTCGTGAATGTTAGCGCGGATACGGCCGCGTAGTTCTTCCGTTGCGGCTTCGGTGAAGGTCACCACCAAAAGCTCTTCTACGCTGAGCGGGCGGCTGAAGGCTGCGCTGCCGCCCAGTCCGAGCAGCAGACGCAGATAGAGTGCCGCAATGGTGAAGGTTTTTCCGGTTCCCGCTGAGGCCTCTATCAGTCGCTCCCCCTGTAACGGTAAACGTAGGGGATCAAGGGACTCGGCGGTATCGGTCATTCGTTCTTACTCCTGGGCAAAGATTGCTGCAATGCGCTCACGCTCTTCCAGACTGTCCAGCCTGCAGGCGGGGTGACGTCGGCTTTTTTACTCTGACTACCCGAGACCTGGGACAGGATCGCCATCCCCTGCGGGGCAACCACCGCCTGGTGGAAGAAGTCAGCCACTTTCTGCGGCGTGAGCTGTTTTATCTGGGCCACTACTTTATCATGCGAATCGAAGCGCATATTACCCCGATCGAAATCTTTGCTGATCTTTGATGCCTCTTCGGCCAGGGTTTGCGGCGGCTGCGTAATCTGGGCGATCACCGCCTGCTGGATCTGAGCAAACTCTTCTGGCTTCATGGCCCGCAACTTCGCTTCTGCCTGCGGGAAGAATGCCTGGAAACGCTGCCAGAGATAATCTGGCTGTTTATCACTGCTTTGCAGCAGGAAGCCCATTCCCCACTGGCGGCCCACGTTCATCGAGAAGGCAAACACGGCATAGCCCAACTGCTCTTCGGTACGCAACTGGGTATAGAACCACGGCTGCACGATCTGTCCGAGCACGGCGCTGTAGGCCGAGCTGGCATATTCGTCATAGCCGGTCGGGACAAAGACCGCCGCCAGCGCAGAGTCTGTGCTGCTGCCGGGTTTCTCGAATATCACGTTCTGCTGTTTATCCACCAGCACATCCTGGTTGCGGCACCATTCAGTGCCCTTAGCCCCCAGCTGGGTGCGGACGTCCTGTGCCAGCATTTTCGCCTGATCTTCGCTCATATTGCCCACCACAAGGAACTCTGGTCTGGCGTTGGTTTTCAGCGCCGCGCGGTAGGCCATCACCTCGTCCAGCGTAATTGACGGCAGCAGCGCCCGCCGATCTTCGCGCTGGAAGTAAGGCACCAGGGACAGCATTTGCACTGGCATAATGGCCTGATCGAACGCTTTGCCCTTCTCAGCGGAGTCCATCATTTGTGCATACCAGGATTTGGCCTGCGCCAGTTGCTCCTCGGTGGCGGTGTAGCTGAAATAGCCTTCCAGCAATGCCTTAAACAGCTGTGGCAGACGCTGGGTATAACCGTTGGCGTTGAGCATCAGGCCGTTGTTGGCGTTGGTCGAGAAACCGATCCCGCCCACGGCAGCCTGATTGCTGAGCTGATCCAGGGCGATACCGGCCAGATAATCATTCAGGGCAAACATTACCTGGTTTTTAGCGCTGTCCATCGCCGCAGGATTACGCAGCACCATGCTGACATTGGCTTTTGGCTCGCTGGCGAAATAGCGGCTCGGGGTATAGACCACACGCAGGTCAGACTCATCCACAATCAGCTGCGGTTTAGGGTACGCTTTAGCGGGCTTGATCAGCGTGAAGTCGTCCGGGATATAGGGGTTTACTTCCGGCAACTTGAGCGCGATGGCGGCAGATTTCTTCTGCCAGTCAGCAAAAGTTTGCTCGCTGATTTTATCCACCTGGTACTCAGCATTCACAAAATAGGCCGTTTTGTTATGCGGTTCGTCCGGGCTGATATACCAGATACGGGCGTTCTGCGGTGTCATCATCGCCAGACGGGCTTTGACGGCATCCGCATCATACTTATCCGCGATATTGACGGCATCCAGCGTATGCTCAACCGGCACACGGATCATGGTGTCCGCCAGCCACTCAACGTAGTCCATATCGCGGGTGATGGAGGGATAACGGAAGTCGAGATCCAGCACGTGCGCCAATTCATCGAAATAGCGTTTATCGACACCTTTATCACGCAGCAGCGACAGGTAGCTGAAAATCGCGGCGACCACCTCATCACGATGGGCCAGCCCTTTATCGGTTAAGGTCGCGGAGATAGCCAGCACACCACTGTTGCCGTTAACGATGGGATCAGAATCTGCGCGAATACCTTCCACCAGCCCCTGCTTTTGCAGCCAGTCGGACAGGGTATCCGGGCTGCGGTTGCCTATCAGATAGTTAACCAGTTCATCGGTTTTGCTGCGAAACTGCGCCGTGTTGTTATCAATGCGGAATTCAACGCGCAACACCTTTCGCGGCATCGCGGGAACATAGTGAATGATCAAGCCTTTCTGCGCATCGGTGACTACCGGTACGGTGGTTTCAGGGCGGGTAATGTCTTTATTCGGTACGCGGCCGTAAGTCTCGGCGGCGAGTTTCGCCAGCTCCGGCAGAGGTTTGTTGCTGTACACCACCGCTTTCATCAGATTGGCGGAGTAGTATTTGTCGCGGAACGCGTGCAGCGCATCGAGCACCGGGCTGCCTGGCTTATCGCTCAGGGTTTCAAGATTACCGCCGGAGAAACGGGAGCCAGGGTGCGCGGGGTTGATGGTTTCGGCGCTGACCTGCGCCATACGCATACCGTCCCGGGTACGGGCCAGCGTCAGCTCGGCATTAACGGCGTTGCGTTCGCGATCGGCATATTTTTTATCCAGCAATGGGGCGGCAATGGCATCCGCAAGGCGATCAACCGCGCCGTCCAGCGCATCGTTTTCGACTTCCAGATAAAAGGCCGTACGGTAGGGCGCAGTGCTGGCGTTATGGCTGCCACCGTGCATTTTTAAAAATTCGGCCAGGCTGTCAGGCTGCGGGTACTTTTTTGAACCCATCAGGGTCATATGTTCAAGATAGTGCGCAAGCCCAGGATGGGATTCAGGATCTTCCAGCGAGCCAACAGGCACCACCAGCGCCGACAATGACTTGACGGCCTGGGGATCGGAAACCAGCAACACGACCATCCCGTTATCAAGGCGGATCGCCTGATATTCGCGGGTATCTTTATCGCTTTTGCGGATCGTTTCATGAATAGGTTGCCAACCGGTATTTGCTTGACTGAGGGGTGCCCAAAGAGCGACGAACAAAACTAAGGTTTTCAACAAGGTGCTGCCTGGCATTCACTACCTCTTCATCACGGACATCATCATTAACACGCTTCGTGCCGGACAGGCCAGCATCTCTTTGTGGTGTACATCAGTCCATGACAAGATGGGCATCATAAATGAATGCCCAAACCTGCGCAATTTTTATACAAGGTCAGGACTGATTAAATTTATACAGCGGCAACAGGTAGCGACGGGCCTCGTCTGTAATGGTCTGGAAGTACTCTGGCTCAAGGGTTCGCCACAGGCGTTGATACCAGACGTCGTCCCCTTCCCCACGCACGATCATGTTGCCTTCGTAGGCCTGCAAAAATTTGCTGCGCGCTTTTTGCAGGGTCGCGTCATCCGTTAACATCGCATCATTTGTGGCGTCATAACAGGTTTTAATCCACGCCCCCCCACTTTCTGGCAGCAACAGCAGCGGTGTATTCATCCCCTGCCGGTAACCTTCAACCAGCTGCGACAGATACTCCATTGCCTGTGCAGCAGGCAGCGCCGGGAAGCGCCATTCACCGTCTTTGCGTACAAACAACCGGCTCTCGCCTTCGCCACCGCTTGCACAATAGACAAGGTGTTCCAGCCAAAGTTGCAAACCTTGCGAAACGCTGAGCATCGACGGACGCCAGCGCAGCAAGCCATCTGGCTGCACATGTTGCAGCCACCCCGTCAGATTCACGCCGTTACAGTTGAGATCGATCTCCATGCTTGTACCGGGCTGGCGGCACTCTATCACCCGGTCGGCAAGGACCTGCATCTCCTCACACTGGGCATCCCAGGTGATTTCCCCGAAGGCGCCATACGGCAGTTGGCCTGCCGCGCGATAGCGGCGGAACAGCTTCTGCGCATCCTCCTGTTCCACCAGCGCGTTAAGCAACTGTTGGTTTAACTGGTAGCGGCTTAACCCATCCAGGGTAAACGGCTCCGCATCCGGGATCTCGCTCTCTTCGGAACGGAAATGAACCTGCAACCGCAACTGGAAAAAGGCCCGCACCGGGTGCGCCCAAAAGCGCTGGAGCTGTTCAAACGCCACCGTATCCAGCGGCAACGGATCCAGCGTCTGGATAAAGTCACCATGGGCCACCCCTTCCCGCTTCGCCGCGGGCAGCCATTCCCGGGCGTAGCTCTGCTGTTCGTTGTTCTCATAGTTGACGGCATCGAACGGCATACGGCTGTGACAGCAGGTAATATGCGCCTTCACGCGCTGTTCGCTTTCATCGCAATTAAGGTTCTCATCGCCCGGCAGGTAATGGCTTTGCCCGATGTAGTCCACCAGCTCCTGAACCAGCACCGACGGGAACCGTTCACTGTTGTCCTGGATGGAGCGGCCGATGTAGCTGATATAGAGCTGCTGCTGCGCGGAGATAAGCGCCTCAAGGAACAGATAGCGGTCATCGTCGCGGCGGCTACGGTCGCCACGCTGGGACTGTTGACTCATTAAATCAAACCCCAGCGGCGCCAGCGCGCGCGGGTAGACGCCGTCGTTCATGCCCAGCAGACAGACCACCTTAAACGGAATGGAGCGCATCGGCATCAGGGTGCAGATGTTCACCGGCCCGGCGAGGAAGCGCTGGCTGATACGCTCCTGGTCGAGACGCAGTGTTAATTCATCGCGTAACAGTGACAGCGGGATAGCTTCGCCATAGTGCGAAGAGATGCCCTCATCAATAATGGCCTGCCACTGTTGCTCGATTAACGCCATCGCCGCTTCTGTTTCCTGATCCGGCAGGAAGAAATCATTGAGCATTTCCCGGCATACCGGCATCCACTCCTCGAGCGAACGTGCTTTCACCAGCTCCCGCCGCCAGCGGTTAAGCTGCATCAGCAGCGAAGCCAGATGGCCGACCAGTTCGGCGATTAAGCCGCTGGATTCGTCATACGGCAGAACGGCATTCCACTCCCCCTGGCTGCTCTCCATGGCATAGCCGAGCAGCATGCGCGTCAGGCCAAACTGCCAGGTATGCTGGCCGGTGACCGGCAGTTCAAACTCCTGCACGTTGTCATCATCCATTCCCCAGCGTACGCCCGACTCGTTGACCCACTGGCGCAGATAACGCAGCGCGTCCTCGTCGATATCAAAACGGGCCGCCAGTACCGGAACATCGAGCAAGGCCAGTACATCTTCAGGTACGAAGCGGCTGTCCGGCAGGGAAAGCAGGCTGACAAACGCCTGCAGGGCCGGGTGGGACTGGCGCGCACGGCGGTCCGATATCGCAAACGGCACATAGCGATCGCCCGTCGCGCTGCCAAACACCGCCTGAATATAGGGGCTATAGGTGTCAATATCGGCCACCATGACCACGATATCGCGCGGCGTTAGCTGTGGATCGTCCTCCAGCATCGCCAACAGTTTGTCATGCAGCACCTCGACTTCTCGCTGCGGGCTATGGCACAGGTGGATAGATACGCTGCGATCGTCGGGATCGAGCCGACGCTTGTTGGCGCTACTGGCAAACTCGGCGGCGGTGACACCGGCCACTGCGCGGTTTTCCAGATCCAGAATATCCCGCTGCACGTTATGCAGCAGGCTGTCCGGGGTGATATCCGCAAAGGCATCGACATCCCCTTCGCCGGAAGCGGTCAGCTCCGAGAGCATATAGATATAGTCGCGTCCCAGTTTTCCCCAGGAGGCCAACAGCGGATTCGGTAAGTCCTGGATACCTTGTTCATCAAAGAGCTGCGCCGCCGTCTCGCTGTCTTTAAAGAGCGGCACCGCGTGTTCGTCGAACAGGCGACGACGCTGGCGCGTAACGAGGCGGGCCAGCCAACGGGCATCCTGAATATCCCCCCAGTAATGCCGACACGGGTTGGTAAACAGGATATGAATATCGATGTGTTTACCCAGCGCATTAAGCGCTTTCAGGTAAACCGGTGGTAAGGCGGAGATCCCGCAGATAAAGACCCGGGACGGCAGTCCGGCTGGTGGCACAGAGGCCGAATCCAGCATCGAGATAAAACGTTCATAAAGGTTGGCACGGTGCCACTGCGGCTGGCCCAGCTTTTCAGTATGTTCTACCAGCGCTTTCCACAGCGGTGCCTGCCAGACTTGCGCCTGGTCAAGACCGTCAATCAGCTCGCCCGCTTCCCAGCGCGTTAACCATTCCGGGCGGTAGACCAGATACTGGTCATAGAGATCCGCAGTACGCGACGCCAGCTGAAACAGTTTTCGTTTGTCGGTATCGTCGTTCAGGTAGTGGCGCAGCATGGCGAATTCGTCATGCGTCAGCATCTCTGGCAGGAGCGTCATTAACTTCCAGCTCATGCTTTGTTTGTTGAACGCGCTCTGTTTTGGGATGTCCGGCAGCACGCGAACAAACATATCCCAGATAAAGCTGGCGGGCAGCGGGAAATCAATATTGGCGGCAATGCCAAACTTTTGTGACAGGGACATTTGCAGCCACTGGGCCATACCTGTGCTTTGAACAAGAATCATCTCCGGTTCAAAGGGATCGTCGAGCCGCTGCTGCTCGACGATAAATTCCATCAGTGCTTCCAGCACATCAAGACGGTTTGAGTGGTAGACCCTTAACATTGCTGCTCCCAACTACTGGCTAACCGGGCAGTGCAGGCGCGTCATTTGACCCTGCCGACCCAATGGAGAAATAAGTGAGACCGAGATGCTGACACATCCGGCCGGTGTTGTCTGCACCCTGTTTACCTGCCAGCCCGGAGGCATCTCCCCGGCGGCCAGGTGTGACTGCGACCAGACATGACGCCAGAGCTGGCGATACTGCTCAAGGGCGACAAAGCGGCTGGCTAAAACACGATGGTAACCTGCCAGCCCGGTAACGACCATGACCATCAGCATCATGGCCAGCAAGACCTCGACGATGCTGAACCCTTTCTGTTTCGCTACGGTTGCTGACATAACGCCGTCTCCTTCAGGGGACAAAAATCGCTCCAGCCCTGCGGCGAGAAAGAGACTCCGTCATTCTTTACTTCGCCCAACCGCCACATCGTCACGCTGCCGCTGCTGGCAATAAGTAACGCGCGCCCTTCAAGGATGCGTAAGCAGACGCGCCACGGTTGCTGCGGATGCTGTCGGCATGTGGGCCCAGTCTGAGTTGGCCAGGAGAGCATTCTGCCCCACTCCAGCGCTGACTGGGCTATCGCCTGATGCTGTATCGCCTGATGTTCCGTACTGACGATTCGCGTCAGCGCAGCAAGCTGCTGGTTAAGCCCGGCCAGCATCAGGCTGCCGAGAATCAACAGCAGGAGCACCAGCGCCAGCGACGACATCCCCTGCTGACGGTTCACAGATTAAACCCGGTCACGGTGTGGTGCGCCTCGAACTGGCGCTGATGCTCTCCGTCGAGAGAAGCCGCCAGCGTCAGGCTCAGCTCCGGCGCAAAGCCCACACGTGAAATGCGCTGCACCTGAAAACGCTGAACCCTGATCCTGTCAGGGTCGGTTATTCTCTCCCAACCCTTACCGCCGCACTGCGTCGCACCTCGCAAAGTTTCCAGTGCGCCGTCGCTCAGGCGAAAACCAGTCTGCTCTGCGGCGGCTGAAGGCAAGGTTTCCCAGCGGCCATTACTGTTTTCGTCCCACTGAACAATGACGCATTCACCCCGCTGACCAATCGTCAACGGCTGTCCCTCGCACTTGCCCGCGCAATATCCCGCCCGTTGCAGGTGTTTACCTATGCCGTTTATACGCAGCCATAGCTCCTCTTCCAGCTCCTGCTGCTTCGTGAGCAGCACTACTGACCGCTGTAGCGCGGGCAAGAATCGCGCCGCACTCATCAGCAGTACGCTGCTTATCGCCATCGCGACCAGCACTTCGGTCAGTGAAAATCCCTGCTGCTTTAGCGGCATGCGAACTCTCCCTTTCCGTTGCACATACGGATACGCCCCCACGAGGATACGAGAATTAGCCACTCCCCGGCCTGGCTTTGCAGGCGTATGCGGCCAGCCCAGGCGGTATCCCGTAAACCGTAAAATCCCAGCCCAGGCGTTAACTCGGTGAGCTGAATGCCAGGCCACTGTGGCGTAATCACAAACGCATTGTCTGCCTGACAGACCGGAATGCCAGTTTTTAACAGACACCACCGTTTGCCGTCCTGTTTCAGGGTCACGGTATTGTCCAGGTTATTTCGCCAGGCATCATTTCGCAGCACCACCAGATAGTCACGCACCTGGCGCGCCGTCTGCCACAGCTGTTGTTGCTGCTGCCAGTGCCGCCAGCCATAGAGACCTGCCGCACTGAGCGTCAGGATCAGCGAGATGGCGATCAGCATTTCCATGAGGGTAAAGCCCTTTTCCTTTTTCATGGCAGCAGTGTGCCCGGAGGAAAAAAACGGTTCGAGCGGCAGAAAGGCAGATTACGAGGCGGTTTCAGCACTTTTAGCGGAATTGCAGCGCGTTGCAATCCTCACGGATGCAGCCTCGCAAAACCATCACGCGGGCATAAAAAAACCGGCGCGAAGAGCGCCGGTTATGTCACGATTGTGGCATCAGATTGCCACAGGCGCTTTGATACCCGGATGCGGGTCGTAACCTTCAATTTCGAAATCTTCGAAGCGATAGTCGAAAATGGAGTCCGGTTTACGTTTGATAACCAGCTTCGGCAGCGCACGCGGCTCACGGGTCAGCTGCAGGTGGGTCTGCTCCATATGGTTGCTGTACAGGTGGGTATCTCCACCGGTCCAGACAAAATCACCCACTTCCAGGTCACACTGCTGCGCCATCATATGCACCAGCAGTGCATAGCTGGCGATGTTGAACGGCAGTCCGAGGAACACATCGCAGGAGCGCTGGTAGAGCTGGCAAGAGAGCTTGCCATCCGCTACGTAGAACTGGAAAAACGCGTGGCACGGGGCCAGCGCCATCTTATCCAGCTCGCCCACGTTCCAGGCAGACACGATGATACGGCGCGAGTCTGGATCGTTTTTCAGCTGATTCATCACGGTGGTGATCTGGTCGATATGGCGGCCATCCGGCGTTGGCCAGGCGCGCCATTGCTTGCCATAGACCGGGCCAAGATCGCCGTTTTCATCCGCCCATTCGTCCCAGATGGAGACATTGTTCTCACGCAGATAGGCAATGTTGGTATCGCCCTGCAGGAACCAGAGCAGTTCATGAATGATGGAGCGTAAATGGCAGCGCTTGGTCGTGACCAGCGGAAAGCCTTCCTGCAGATTGAAGCGCATCTGGTGGCCAAAAATGGAGACCGTCCCGGTGCCGGTGCGATCGTTCTTTGGCGTGCCCTCATCGAGCACTTTTTGCATCAGTTCAAGATACTGTTTCATGATTCCTCAGGAGACCTGTTGCTGTGGACGACGGAACGCCCAGACCATCATTGCAATGCCCGCGATAATCATCGGAATGGAGAGGATCTGCCCCATGCTGATGTACTGAACCCACGTCCCGGTAAACTGCGCATCCGGCTGACGGAAGAACTCAACGATGATGCGGAACGCGCCATAACCGATCAGGAACAGGCCCGATACGGAGCCGGTCGGACGCGGCTTGCGAATAAACAGGTTCAGAATGATAAACAGCACCACACCTTCCAGCGCCATTTCATACAGTTGGGACATATGGCGCGGCAGAACGCCGTAGGTATCGAAAATGGACTGCCACTCCGGGTGCGATGGCAGCAGCGCCATATCTTCGGCACGCGACTGCGGGAAGAGCATGGTAAACGACACGCTCGGATCAACGCGGCCCCACAGTTCACCGTTGATGAAGTTACCGAGACGACCCGCACCCAGACCAAACGGGATTAATGGCGCAATAAAATCAGCCACCTGGAAGAAGCTGCGTTTAGTGCGTTTAGCGAAGATGACCATCACCAGGATGACACCAATCAGGCCACCGTGGAAGGACATGCCGCCATCCCAGACGCGGAACAGGTAGAGCGGATCGGCCAGGAAGACCGGGAAGTTATAGAACAGCACATAGCCGATACGTCCACCGAGGAAAACGCCGAGGAAACCGGCATACAGCAGGTTTTCCACTTCGTCTTTGGTCCAGCCACTGCCAGGGCGTTTGGCGCGACGGCCAGCCAGCCACATGGCAAAGACGAAACCGACCAGATACATCAGGCCGTACCAGTGAAGCGCGACGGGTCCAATTGAGAAAATGACCGGATCAAACTCCGGAAAATGCAGATAGCCACTGTTCATCTGTCACCACAAGATGTTGTTATTCCGCTGAAAGTGGACAGCGGTAGAGATGCGCGCAAAGGCGTACCCTGCGCTCCAAAGGTGCGAATCATAGCACAAGCGAGCGAGGAGGTTGCGCCCGAGATGTAAAAGATGTGTATAGAGACTTCGCCTAGTTTGTGTCCCTCCCCCGGGGAGGAGGGATACCCGGCGTTTAACGTCCGCCGCGGATCAGGCCACCCATACCGCGACGCTCCATAAAGGCCGCCACCTGATGACGTACTTCCGTCGCCAGCTGTGCTTCAAGGCTGCGTTTTGCCAGCAGCTGCGCCTCTTCAAAATCGATATGCCGCAGCAGATATTTCACACGGGCGACAGAGCGTCCGTTCATGGATAAGTGACGGAAACCGAGGCCGATCAGGATCGCGACACACATCGAGTCACCGGCCATCTCGCCGCACAAACGCAGATCGATGCCCTGCTCTTGTGCCTCGCGGGCGATCATCGCCAGCGCACGGAGCATCGCCGGATGCAGGCTATCGTAAATACTCGCCACCCGGGTGTTGTTACGATCCACCGCCAGCATGTACTGGGTCAGGTCGTTAGTGCCCACCGAGATGAAATCGACGCGGCTCGCCAGCTGCGGCAGCATAAAGACCATCGAGGGGACTTCGAGCATCACCCCGATCCGCGGTTTCGGAATTTCGTAGCCGATCATCTCTTCGACTTCGCGCCCGGCACGTTCAATAAGACGCCGGGCTTCGTCGATCTCGTCGATGCTGGTCACCATCGGCAACAAAATGCTGAGGTTACCGGTCGCGGCATTGGCGCGCAGCATGGCACGCACCTGGATCAGGAAGATCTCCGGCTGATCGAGGGTAATGCGGATCCCGCGCCAGCCCAGGCAGGGGTTCTCTTCGCTGATCGGCATGTACGGCAGTTGCTTATCCGCACCGACATCCAGGGTGCGTAGCGTCACCGGTTTGTCGTTGAACATCTGCAACATGCCCTGATACTGCGCCACCTGCTCCTCTTCGGAGGGGAAGCCGCTTTGCAGCATAAACGGAATTTCTGTGCGGTAGAGGCCGATGCCATCAATACGGCTGCCGAGCTTCTCTTCATGCTCGGGGCTTAACCCGGCATTGAGCATGACTTTGATCCGCTCGCCGCTTTTCAGCGCGGCAGGCTGATTAACGTCATCTTCGGCAAGACGGCTCAGCTCGTTCTCTTCGCTGATAAGCTTTTGATATTCTTGCAACAACACCGGTTCAGGATCGACCAGCAGCTCGCCGCGATAGCCATCGACCACCAGCGTGCGACGATGCAGCGCCGATGGCTGAATATCGGCCCCCATTACGGTCGGGATCCCCAGCGCACGCACCATAATGGCGGCGTGAGAGTTAGCGGCGCCATCGCGCACCACGATCCCGGCCAGTCGGTCCTGCGGCAGCTCTGCGAGGGTGGTTGCCGAGAGCTCATCCGCCACCAGCACAAATCGCGGCGGCCAGGTATTAGCGCCCTGAATGGTGTCATCCAGATGGAACAGCAGACGCTGACCTAAGGTGCGCAGATCCCCGGCACGCTCTTTCAGATAGCCGTCAGTTAAGGAGGCGAACTGTTCGGCGAATTTTTCGATGATCTTTTTAACCGCCCACTCGGCGACCGCGCCGTTGTCGACCTCGTTAAACAGCTCCCGGCGCAGGCGGGCATCGGACAACAGGTGAGAGTAAAGATCGAAGATCGCCGCCGTCTCTTTCTGCGCCCCGGCGGCAAAACGCTTGCTGTAACGGCGAAACTCGTTCGCGGCCTCTTCCAGCGCGCCGGTGAGACGTTCGCGCTCAAGAGCGGTGTCCAGCGTCGAGGCTTCGTAAACCTGCTCCATTAACGGCAGCGTGGCGTCCATCCAGCCTTCTGCAATCGCAACACCCGGTGAGGCCGGTAAAGCGCGAATGCGCGTCTGCCGGTACTGACCAAACAGTGCCGTCAGCTGAGATTGGGAAAGAATGGCGGCCATTTGCGTGGCCAGCGTAACGAGGAACGACTCTTCGCTTTCATCATACTGGCGCAGCTCACGCTGCTGTACCACCAGCACGCCAAGTAGCTGACGGCGCTGGATAATCGGCACGCCGAGGAAGGCGCGGAAGCGCTCCTCTTTGACGGAGGGGATATATTTAAAGCTGGGGTGTTTCTGCGCATCGGCAAGGTTGATGGGTTCCGCCAGACGCCCGACCAGACCTACAACGCCTTCATCAAATGCCAGCGCAACGGTACGACCACGCGGTTTTTTTAATCCGCGCGTGGCCATAAGGTAGTAACACCTGCGGTCGTGATCGGCCAGATAGACCGAACACACCTCGGTTTCCATCGCAAGGCAGATATCCGTGACCAGAATATCCAGCGCCTCGTTGAGCCGTGGGGCACTGGCCACCTTCTCGACTATTTCGCGCAGGCGGGTGAGCATAATGTGCGTAGCTTAACCTCTTTTACGTCGCCAGGCAGGTGCGCTCTGCGGCTTAGGAGGGGCCTCCTGAAGCATCATCACGGCACTTGCGAACTCTTTCATCACCCTACGGTAAACGTCGCGCTTAAAGGACACGACCTGACGAACGGGATACCAGTAGCTGACCCAGCGCCAGCCATCAAATTCGGGCGTGCTGCTGGTTTGCATATTGATATCCGCATCGCTGCTCACCAATTGCAGAAGAAACCATTTCTGTTTCTGGCCGATACATACCGGCTTTGTGTCCCAACGCACCAAACGCTTCGGTAACTTGTAACGCAACCAGTTGCGGGTCGAAGCCAGAATGCGGACATCCTTGCGGCTTAAGCCAACTTCTTCGAACAGCTCCCGATACATCGCTTGCTCTGCTGACTCTCCTGGATTAATCCCACCTTGGGGAAATTGCCAGGAGTGCTGACCATATCGCCGGGCCCACATAACCTGACCCTGGCGATTACAAATTACGATACCTACATTCGGGCGGTAGCCATCGTCATCAATCACCGGACTACCCCAAACTAAACCTTATATATAAATGATTGTTTCACACTCCAGTGAGGCGGTAAACCACTCTCTTTCTGGCCTGGAGCCGAATAACATTTGAATAACTCACAATTATCATCAGAGTTATAAACAGATGACCGGTCAGAAGGGCAATTTTATTCACTTTTTCTGTGGATAGAGTTGTGAAGAAGTGTGGAATTACCGATGGACAACCCAGATCACTCTGAATATTGCAGATAAGACTGATTTTTACAAAGGACTATATTTCATAGAGTTAAACTGTGGATTACCTGAATTACAGGCCTTAGTGTGATGCAGGTCACTTTAAAGATCGTCGTACTGATGAAAGATCGAACAACGTCGGTTTTATCCACAGATTGTGCCAATAAGTTAGGCACATTTTGTCTGATTTTTCGATTTTCATCCCACGTCAAGGCTGTAAATGGAAACAGTAGTGGGGGTTATGCCCAGTTATCCCATTTTTCTGTGGATAACAGGGTGTAAGATCCTGTTTATTGTCAGTGACCAGATTTGAACAACTGGGATATATCCCGTACCTAAACGGGTTAGCAGTTGATAAAAATTGTGATAAATCATCCACCTGGAACAGGCAAAAAGAAAAAGTTAAACTCTGTCTGTGCAGTGGAAAACTGCTGTTCATTTTTTAACCAAAAGGCAATCACCATGCTTCCCCTCGCTCCCCTGACCTCTCCCCCCGCAACGGAAGCGGCCTTATTGCAACAAGCGCAGCGCCTGGCGGGATACTCGCTGGGAGAGCTTGCCGCCCTGGCCGGTCTGCCTGTTCCGCCCGATCTGAAGCGTGATAAAGGGTGGACGGGCGTTCTGCTGGAGCTGTGGCTGGGGGCCAGCGCGGGCAGCAAACCAGAACAGGATTTTGCCGCCCTGGGGGTGGAGCTGAAGACTATCCCAATCGACAGCCTCGGTCGCCCGCTGGAGACGACCTTTGTCTGCGTGGCACCCTTAACCAGCAATACCGGGATCACCTGGGAGAGCAGCCACGTGCGGCATAAGCTGAAGCGGGTGCTGTGGATCCCGGTAGAGGGGGATCGTGCGATCCCGTTGGCGGCACGGCGCGTCGGCGCGCCTTTGATCTGGAGCCCGGATGAAGATGAAGATCGTCAGCTGCGGCTGGACTGGGAGGAGTTAATGGACATGATCGTGCTGGGTCAGGTTGAGCGTATCACCGCCCGTCACGGCGAAGTGCTCCAGCTGCGACCCAAAGCGGCAAACAGTAAAGCCCTCACCGAGGCCATCGGCGCGCGCGGCGAACCGATCCTGACGCTGCCCCGTGGCTTTTATTTGAAAAAGAACTTCACGGGTGCTCTGTTAGCCCGTCACTTTCTGCTGAACACGTGACTTTTTAGCCAGAATTATGTCTTTTATCACATAATTGCCCGTTTTTTCAGATTTCACCGCTTTGTTAAAACCTAAGCCCGAGTTATTACTACACTAAGATGTGATACGAGCCAGGTGGAGGTAATAAAAATGAAGAAATGGGCAGTAATAATCTCGGCTGTTGGTTTAGCGTTTGCCGTTTCAGGTTGTAGCAGCGATTACGTCATGGCGACGAAAGATGGCCGCATGATCCTGACCGACGGCAAACCCGAAGTCGACGATGATACCGGTCTGGTCAGCTACCGGGATCAGCAGGGTAATAATATGCAGATTAACCGCGACGACGTTTCACAGATTATTGAAAGATAGTCGTAAAGGTCAGCAGCTTGCTGGCCTTTTGATTTTTCTCTTCCCCTTTCGCTTCCCCTCTGCCATGTTTGTATACCCGTCATACTTCAGGTTACAGACGCGTTGGCTGCGCTTGCTCACTCCAGTCACATAGTTATCTATGCTCCTGGGGATGCGCTCTCCTGCCGCCTTCCTGCAACTCGAATTTTGTAGGGTATGTTCTTTGTCGGGAAGTTCCTTCCTGATGCGCTTAACATGTCAAATAAGGAAGCCGGCTATGCATTATCACCGTATCCCCCATAGCGCTCTTGAGATAAGCCAACTGGGGTTGGGCACGATGACATTTGGTGAACAAAATAGCGAAGCCGATGCCCATGCCCAACTCGATTACGCCGTCAGCCAGGGCATTAACCTGATTGATGTCGCAGAGATGTACCCGGTGCCACCCCGCCCGGAAACCCAGGGCTTAACCGAAACTTATGTCGGCAACTGGCTGGCAAAACGCGGCAACCGCGAAAAGCTGATTGTCGCCTCCAAAGTCAGCGGCCCGTCGCGCAATAATGACAGCGGCATTCGCCCGAATCAGATGCTCGATCGGAAAAACATCCGCGCCGCGCTGGATGCCAGCCTGACGCGTTTACAGACCGATTATCTCGACCTTTATCAGGTCCACTGGCCTCAGCGCCCGACCAACTGCTTCGGCAAGCTTGGATATAGCTGGAGCGATAGCGCGCCGGTCGTCACGCTGCTGGAAACGCTGGAAGCCTTAACCGAATGCCAGCGCGCGGGGAAAATCCGCTACATCGGCGTCTCTAACGAAACGGCCTTCGGCGTCATGCGCTATCTGCACCTGGCGGATAAGCACGACCTGCCGCGCATCGTGACCATTCAAAACCCGTACAGCCTGGTGAACCGCAGCTATGAAGTGGGTCTGGCGGAAGTGAGCCAGTATGAAGGCGTTGAACTGCTGGCCTACTCTTGCCTGGCCTTCGGGACGCTGACCGGTAAGTATCTCAACGGTGCCAAACCGGCGGGAGCACGTAATACGCTGTTTAGCCGCTTTACCCGTTACAGCGGTGAGCAGACGCAGAAAGCGGTGGCGGCCTACGTCGATATCGCTAAACGTCACGGGCTGGATCCAGCGCAGATGGCACTGGCCTTTGTGCGCCGTCAGCCGTTTGTTGCCAGCACCCTGTTGGGCGCGACCACCCTGGAGCAGCTGAAAACGAACATTGAAAGCTTCCATCTGGATCTGAGCGAAGAAGTGTTAGCGGAGATTGAAGCGGTGCATCAGGTGTATACCTACCCGGCGCCGTAATAAAAGCAAAAAGGCAACCTGAGTTGTAATGCCAGTCAGTTAAGCCCGGCGGATTGTTCCGTTCACCTCATGTTCAGCAGAAGATGGCATTACACAACCCGTGAACGTGACAAGGGGGGCCGCCGGGCCCCCCTTATCAATCCCCGCGGCCCCGCAATGAAACCGGTGCTCCGCACTGCGCTCACCTCCCGACCGGCTGCCTGCGGTCGGCTCAACTCGACATCCTGTCTCGATTCGCCTCTGGCCGCCATCCCTGGCGCCCAGCCCTTGTCATCCGGTCTCCGGTTCGCCGGTTTCAGCGGGGACTCAACACCCGTGCCACATTCAGGCGACTGAGAAGCGTGAGGGAGCGTGAATCCGGCTGAAAATCGCCGAAGCGTTGACCGCAGGCCGGGGCGAGGCGCAGGGACGCGCCGGGAGGGCATAGCCTGCAGGGATGCAGGCTGGTACCCGGCCCGAAAGCCGGAGGGAATAAGCTGAGGACAAAATTGCCGGGAGCCGGGGTAGCCAGGGGGGAGGCGGCGAGCCCCCCTGGCACGTTCACCGCAGCGGAGGGGGCATAAAGCAGAGGTGCTTTAGTGAACGGAACCCTTCCACTTCAGTCGCTTAGAAATACCGAATCGTTTAACTGACTGGCATTACAACCTGAGTTGCCTTATTTAATATTTGCGCCCTCTCTCAAGGAGAGTGCCTCAGGATGAAGGCATCAGACCGGACAGCCCGGCGCGGTATTACCGCCGACGCTGCCACACCCACAGCGCCGCAATCGCCAGCGCAAACAGGCCACCAAATCCAACGCCAATGCCCACCACCGGCACCCCCACCTTCACGGCCAGCGAGTAAAGCCCGAGCATCAGCAGCATGGCGGCGTTTTCACCGAGGTTTTGCACCGCAATGGCATTGCCTGCGCCAACGGTATGTTTCCCGCGCTCCTGCAGCAGCGCATTGAGCGGTACCACGAAGAAGCCCCCGCAGATCCCCATCAGGAACAGCAGCGCATAGGCCGGTAACAGCGCATGTTGCAGGGCGAAGATCAGCACCACCACGCCAATCAGGATCCCGGCAGGCATACAGCGGGCCACCGTTTGCAGTGTCACCAGCTTCGCCGCGGCACCCGCGCCGAGAACGATCCCCACCGCCACCATTGCGTTGAGATAGGTTGGCGTGGCGTTATCGGTAATACCCAGCGCCGTGGGCACCCACAGCACCAGCAGGAAGCGCAGCGTGACCCCCGCGCCCCAGAACATGCTGGTCCCCATCAGCGAGAAGCGGGTTTCACCGTTTTGCCACAGTACGCGGCAGGCGTTAAAGAAGCTGGCGGTCATCGGGGTAAAACGCCAGGACTGCCCCGGACGCGCCGCCGGCAGTTTCGGGATGAAGACGTTGGCGATCACCGCCCCGCCATACACCACGGCACAAACGCCCAGCGCCGCCAGCACATGCCAGTCTGCCAGCACCCCACCCGCCATGGAACCCAACAGGATCGCCGCAATGGTTGACGCTTCCATCAGCCCGTTAGCTTTGACCAGCTTATCCCCGGTCGTCAGCTCGCCGAGGATGCCGTATTTAGCCGGTGAGTAGGCTGCCGCCCCAATCCCCACCAGCGTATAGCCAATAAACGGATTCACGCCAAAGCAGATACTGGCGGCACCCAGCAGTTTCAGGCTGTTGGCGAACATCATCACTCGCCCTTTCGCGAAGCTATCCGCGACCTGACCCACAAAGGGGGCGAAAACGATGTAAGCGCCCACAAACACCATCTGTAGAATCGGTTGGCTCCAGTCCGGGTAAAACTGGGATTTGAGCAGCGCCAGGGTGGCAAACAGCAGTGCGTTATCGCCAAAAGCAGAGAGGAACTGGGCGGCAGTGACCGCCATCATCCCTTTCGACCAGATTGAGGTGTTAGTGTGTACTGACTCACTCATTATGCGGCTCCGCCTGGTCAACCATGCCTTTGAGGGTGACAAAATCCGGCTTGCCGCTGCCCAGCACCGGAAGCTGTTTTAAGTAGCGAATATCGCGCGGTACCGCCAGCTCAGGAATGCCATGCTCTCGCGCCTTCTGAAGCAACTGCTCGCGCTTCAGCTCGCTGTCGGTGGTAAAGAGCACCAGCGCCTCGCCTTTACTGGCATCGGTTTTCACTGCAGTGGCGTGCATTTTGTCCGCCGAAACGGCCAGCGCCAGCTGTTCAACCATCTCCAGCGACACCATTTCCCCGGCGATTTTGGCAAAGCGTTTTGCGCGGCCCTGGATCTGCACATAGCCCTGCTCGTCAAAGCGTACGATATCGCCGGTGTCGTACCAGCCGGTTTCGACCTCGCCGTTGATATTCTCTGCCGTTGGCGCTTCCAGCACGCCCGGGTTTTCTACCCGCAGGTAGCCGTTCATGACGTTCGGCCCTTTCAGCTGCAGGCGTCCGCCCTCTTCAATGCCCGGAACGGCGAGCAGACGCGCGTCCATCCCCGGTAGAATGCGCCCGACGGTGCCGGGCTTCGCCGCCATCGGCACGTTAATAGAGACCACCGGCGCGCACTCGGTCACGCCGTAGCCTTCCAGGATGCGCAGGCCAAACTTGTCCTGCCACAGCTGGCGGGTGCTCTCCTGTAATTTCTCCGCCCCGGCCACCACGTAGCGCACGCGGTGAAAATCATACGGATTGGCGAAACGGGCGTAGTTGCCGAGGAAGGTCGAGGTGCCAAAGATCACCGTACAGTTACGGTCATAGGTCAGCTCGGGCACAATGCGATAGTGCAGCGGGCTAGGATAGAGGAACACTTCGGCACCGGTAAGCAGCGGCGTGAACAGCCCCACTGTCAGGCCAAAGGAGTGGAACAGCGGCAGCGCCGACATAAAGCGATCCCGGGCGGTGAAGTCAGCGATAGTTTTAATCTGCTCGACGTTGGCCAGCAGGCTTTTATGGCTGTGGACCACCCCTTTCGGGTTCCCCTCCGAGCCGGAGGTAAAGAGGATCACGGCGGCATCTTCCGGCTGCTGTTTCACCTGCGCCAGGTGCGGCATCAGCAGGTGAGCAAAAATCCACAGCTTATCGCCCGCGGTGACCTCTGCTTTCAGATCTTCGAGGAAGACCCAGCGCACCTGGGTGAGCTGCTCAGGCAGATGCCAGAGTTTGCCTTTATCGAGAAACGTGCGTGAGGTAAACACAGTATTGATTTGCGCGGCGGTGAAGGCGCTGCTGAGTCCTTTCACCCCTGCGGTGTAGTTCAGCATCGCAGGAATACGCCCGCGGGAGACGGCACCAAAGATCACCGCGGCGCTGATCCCGGCATTCGGCAGCAGCAGGCCGATCTTTTCCCCTTGCTTGCTGTATTTTTCAAGGATACGGCCAACAAACAGGGTTTTGGTCAGCAGCTTGTGATAGCTGTCAGGGGCAAAATTGATATCGTCGATGCAGTGTTTCTTTGCGCCATAGCGGTACATCGCCGACAACAGCGACTCATACAGGGTTTCGCGCGGGCGCACCGCCATCCGGGCTTCCATCATGACCTGATGCAGCATCTCCCCGGCGATTTTACGTCGATCGCGGGCGCGAGGCGCATCGGGCATCGGCAAAGTGGTCGGCGGCAGCAGATGCAGGGTAATGCGTGGGAACAAGCGCTGTTTCACCAGCCCTTTCAGACGGCTGAAAAAGGTCAGCTCCGCGCCTTCAATGCGTACCGGCACCACGGTGGCACCGGATTTCGCCGCCACAAAACCCGC
This sequence comes from Leclercia sp. LSNIH3, assembly GCF_002935105.1. Classification (NCBI taxonomy): domain Bacteria; kingdom Pseudomonadati; phylum Pseudomonadota; class Gammaproteobacteria; order Enterobacterales; family Enterobacteriaceae; genus Leclercia; species Leclercia sp. LSNIH3. Next base: position 3,315,398 of record NZ_CP026387.1, on the reverse strand, counting down.
GCCGTCATAGATTTTCATCAGCGAGCCGGTGATAGAGATGCGCCCTTCCGGGAAGATCACCACCGGACGCCCCTGCTCAATCAGACGCACCAGGTGTTTGATCATCATCGGTTTGGTCGGGTCGAGCGGAACAAAATCAATCAGTGATGTCAGCCAGCGCATGTACCACTGCTTGCTGACAGAGGTATAGACCGCGAACACCGGCCGCACGGGTAAAAACAGCGCCAGCAGAATGCCGTCAATAAAGGAGACATGATTGGGGGTGATAAGAACGCGCCCGGCGTGCAATGCCTGGGTGTCGCCCGTCAGACGGACACGAAAAAGAATACGGAACAGCGTGCGGAAGAACCCAAATAACATCTCAACTCCCTTTGCCTTTCAATTTGTCGGGTTACGGTAAATTGTGGCAGATTACACGAGAAGTGCAGCAGGAGCGACAGCCGGATAGAGACAAAAAAAAACCTGCGCATCTGCGCAGGTTGGTGCAAGAGATGAGTACGCAGTACGTACTAAGAATTCTCACCAATCAATACCTCTGGGATCTTGATTGTGGCGTCTGGCACCCGACTTCTCCAGTGCTAAAAAGCAAGCGAATGAGCCGAAGTGCAACCAGGTGTGAATTTTATCTGCGGCTGTTACATGTTGAACAACAAGCAAAAAAAACCTGCGTAAGAACGCAGGCTGGTGTAAAGCTTGGCAGTTAACCGCGGGTTAACGTCACCTATCAATACCTCTGGGATCTCAAATGTAGCAATGGCGACTCTTTCCCTGCCAGCAGACAATCGCAACAGCCTGAGGCAAAGTGTAACCAAAGATTCAAATTCACCCGTCTTTGTCACGCTTCGCTGTGTAACGATTACACAATTTCCGCAGCCCTGTATCACCTTTGTGAAATGCCTCACCGCCCTGCGCTTGAATACACCTGACTTTTCCGCAACACTAATTAGTGTGTAAACGCTTACCCCAATGAGAAGGTAGAGAATGGCGACAATTAAGGATGTGGCCCGACTGGCGGGTGTTTCTGTTGCCACGGTTTCACGCGTCATCAACAATTCCCCCAAAGCCAGCGAAACCTCCCGTCAGGCGGTGCTGGCTGCGATGGAATCACTGAACTATCACCCTAATGCCAACGCCCGGGCGCTGGCCCAGCAGTCTACCGATACCGTCGGGCTGGTGGTGGGCGATGTGTCAGATCCCTTTTTCGGCGCGATGGTGAAAGCCGTGGAGCAGGTCGCCTACCACACCGGCAATTTTCTGCTGATCGGCAATGGTTACCACAACGAACAGAAAGAGCGTCAGGCGATTGAGCAGTTGATTCGTCACCGTTGCGCGGCGCTGGTGGTGCATGCGAAGAAGCTGCCGGATGATGAGCTCGTCCATCTGATGAAGCAGATCCCCGGCATGGTCATTGTGAACCGCATTATTCCCGGCTATGAACAGCGCTGCGTGGCTCTGGACGATCGCTATGGCGCCTGGCTTGCCACTCGCCACTTGATCCAGCAGGGCCATACCCGCATCGGCTACCTCTGCTCTAACCACCCTATCTCTGATGCCGAAGACCGGCTACAGGGTTATTACGATGCGCTGCGCGAAAACGACCTGCCCTGCAACGATCGTCTGGTCACCTATGGCGAACCCGATGAGCGCGGCGGCGAGCAGGCCATGACGGAGTTGCTGGGACGCGGGCGTAACTTTACGGCGATTGCCTGCTATAACGACTCAATGGCGGCCGGGGCGATGGGCGTATTAAACGATAACGGGATTGACGTGCCGGGAGATATTTCGCTAATCGGCTTCGATGACATTCTTATCTCCCGCTATGTTCGCCCGCGGCTGACCACGGTGCGCTACCCGATTGTCACAATGGCGACCCAGGCGGCGGAGCTGGCGCTGTCACTGGCGGATAAACGCCAGCCGCCGGAGATCACCCACGTGTTCAGCCCGACGCTGGTGCGCCGTCACTCGGTCACGCCGCCGGCAGAGTCCACCAGCGAATAGCGGTACAGGTGCACGGTTTTGTCCGGGTACTCCAGGCCGTCACCGATGTAGTTCCAGCCGTAGCGTTCATAGAAATCGCGGCAGGCTGACCAGAGATGCAGCTCGCGATGTCCGTTCTCTGCGGCATACCTCTGCACATGATGCTGTAATTTGCCCGCCAGCCCCTGCCCGCGCGCCGCTTCATCCACATAGAGCGCCGCCAGCCAGGGGTAGAGATCCTGGCGGGTGATCAGATCGCAGCGCCATAACCCCACCGTGCCAAGTAACTGCTCGCCCTCGGTGGCAATAAAGGTGAGCGGCAGCGCGCCCGGAGTCTGACTGTAGGTCACGACGCTGGCGAAAAAATCGCGCGACAGGCCGTCGCCAAAGGCCTGCCACAGCCAGTCGATCACCTGCTCCGCATGCTGCGGGGCGGCGTACAGCGGTTGGATCTTCACACCAGCTTCCCCTGGAAAAGGGGCACCGACTCAAACAGATAACCGTCAAAGTCCGGGGCGTCTTCATCGGAGAACTCCAGCAGGCTCTTTTTGACATTTTCCAGATGCTGGAACATGGCCTGCCAGGCTCCCATTACGTCGCGGCGGCGGAGGGCGGCGAGAATAGTTTGTCTGTCGCCCAGCCACTTCAGGCGATATGCCCGGCTGGCGATATGGACGTTGAACTGCTGCCACAGTGGACTGCTGTCCATGTGGTGCCAGACGCTTTCAACCGTCGCCAGCAGCATCTGATTCTGCGTAGCGGCTGCCAGCACCAGATGAAACATCTTGCTGTTGTCCTGGCTGTTGTCATTGGCGGCGATCGCCCGCTGCTCCTGCTCGATGATGCGACGCAGGTTGTCGATATCGGCGCGGGTCGCCATTTTGGCAGCAAAAGCGGCGATGTTGCTTTCGAGCAGCTGGCGCGCCTGTAAGATTTCAAACGGGCCAACGTCGCTTTTTAACAGACGCTCTTCCTCGTTTTCATGCTCTTCGGGGATGCGCATCACGTAGACGCCGGACCCCTGACGGATATCCACGGTGCCCTGCAGCTCCAGCATCAGCAGCGCTTCCCGCACGATAGTGCGGCTGACGCCGTAGGTTTCCGCGATATTGCGCTCCGGCGGCAGACGCGAGCCTACGGGATAGTGCCCCTGGATGATCTGGGCGCGTAAATCTTCGCCAATCTCCTGGTACTGCTTCTTTTCCGCCGGGACGACAGCCTTATCCACGTTATCACCTGTACTGTGAGTTAATGCGCGGGCCGGGCATCCTCCCGGCCAGTTTGCGCACTATGTTACCAGAAGCGTCGCGATCTGCGGCTACTTCCATTCGTCATCAATGGTCAGGGTCAGCACACGCTCATCACGCAGTTGCCGGAACCAGCTGGCCGACTTTTTGGGGTGTCGGGCGCGGTTATCCGCCAGATCGATCTCAATCAGGCCGTAGCGGTTTTTAAAGGCGTTCATTGGCGAGACGTTATCGGTGAAGGCCCACAGCATGAAGCCGTGGCAGTTTGCCCCCTCCTCCCGCGCCAGCAGCGTGTAATAGAGATGCTCGCTGATGAAGTTAATGCGGTAGCTGTCCTCAATGATTCCGTCGCGGTTGCGGTACTGGCCTTCGTTTTCCACTCCCATCCCGCTTTCGGCGACAAACCAGTCGATGTTGCGGTAGTCGTTTTTGATCCGCATCGCCATGTCGTAAATAATCCGCGGGGCGATCTCCCAGCCACGGGAGGGGTTCATTCGCCGCCCCGGCAGTTCAAAGGGTTCGTAGTACCAGGCCGGATGGAAGGGTGTGTCAGGATGCCATGCCCGGGACGGAGCCTTAACCCGATGCGGGTAATAGAGGTTGATCCCCAGCTCATCGACGGTGTTGTCAGCTATCAGCGCCAGCTCTTCGGCGCTGTATTCCCACTGCACCTGATGTTTCTCCAGCAGGGTAAACAATTCTTGCGGGTAGTGGCCGTGTACCAGTGGATCGAGGAATACCCGGTTGTAGAACAGGTCGTAGATCTCAGCGGCCTTCACATCATGGGCCGCGCGCGACCGCGGATAGGTCACCTCCGGGTTAAGAATGCAGCCCACGCTACCGCGATAACCTTTTTCACGGAACAGCTTCACCACCTTCGCCGTCGCCAGCACCTTATGGTGATTCCACTGCATCCAGGTGCTGGTGTTCTGTTCATACGGCCAGCGCAGCGCGTCGAGATAGACCCGGGTCTGGACCACAATCGGCTCGTTGAAGCTGAACCAGCGCTTCACCTGATGGTGATAGCGGGCAAACACTTTTTCGGCATAGCGCACGAACAGTTCCACCACATGCTTTGACGCCCAGCCGCCGTAGGTTTCCAGCAAGACGCCCGGCAGCTCGTAGTGCTCCAGGCAGATCATCGGCTCAATGCCCTGGCGGTGCATCTCCGCAAACAGGGCGTCGTAATAGGCGGCGTACTCCTCATCCACGGTGGCGTTTTCGTAATCGGTAAGAAAACGCGACCAGTTGATCGAGGTGCGGTAGTGGGTCAGCCCGGCCTGCTTCATCAGCGCCACGTCTTCACGGAACCGGTTGATGAAATCGGTGGCGACCGCCGGGCCGTAGCCGTTATGCCACACCTGACGATCGTTTTTGTACCAGAGATCGATCCACGAATCCTGCCCGGCTTTCTTGCCGCTCCAGCCCTCGGTTTGCCAGGCGGAGGCCGCCGCCCCAAGGATAAAATCCTCGGGGATAGTCATCTGTTTTATGCTCATGCGTTATTTGTCGCCTCCTTGTTGGCGGCCTGAATCGCAGCCTGCTCAGCGCGGCGTGAAGCAATTTTCACAAACGGCAGGTAAATCAGGACGGCAGTAATGATGCAGATACCCTGCGTGACCACCGCACCCATCGAACCGGCGGTGGAGAGCCAGGCGTTGATCAGCGGCGGTGTGGTCCAGGGCACCATCACCACGGCTTTACCGGCAAAACCGGTGACGGTGGCGAAGTAACCGATGGAGCCGGTCACCAGCGGGGTGATGATGAATGGGATCGCCAGAATCGGGTTGAGCATGATTGGCATACCGAAGATCACCGGCTCATTGATGTTAAAGATCCCCGGGCCGATGGAGAGCTTGGCAATCTCCTTCATCTCTTTGCGTTTGGTGCCGATCATCACGGCGATCAGCAGGCCAATGGTCAGGCCCGAGCCGCCGATGCTCATGTACACATCCCAGAACGGCATGGTGATGATGTTCGGGATCTCTTTGCCCTGCTCAAAGGCGCTCATGTTGACGGTGATCGCCCCCAGCAGTAGCGGCTCGCGGATCGGTTTGATCATCTGGTTACCGTGGATACCAATCACCCAGAACAACTGAGCGACGAACATCAGCAGCAGGATCCCCGGCAGGCTTTGTACCACCCGCTCCAGCGGCTGCTGCACCACCTGATAGACCGCATCGTACAGGTACATGCCGGTCACCTGATGGAACACAAAACCAAAGGTGGCGATGAGGGTGGTGGTAATGATCGCCGGGATCAGCGCCGAAAACGAGGCCGACACGTTCGGCGGCACGGTGTCAGGCATTCTGATTTTCAGCCCCGGGCGTCCCTCCAGCCAGCAGTAAATCTCCACCGACAGGATGGCGATAAACATGCCGAGGAACAGGCTGCGGGTATCGGAGAACTGGCGCAGCAGCACATCTTTTACGATGTGCATTTCGCCATCGACCATCATCTCAACGGTGGTGGGGGTGACGCAGATAAAGCAGATCACCGCCAGCAGCCCCGGGAACAGGGACTTCATGCCGTTGATGCGCCCCAGTTCGATGCCAATTAAGAACACGGCTCCGATATTAAGGAAGTTCAGCGTGGCGTAGTTCAGGGCGCTGGTGATCGGTTTTAGCGTGGCGAGAAACGAGAGCGACTGAAAGCTGGCTAAACCGTTTTTCGGATCCAGCACCATGTTGGAGATCAGCACCGAAAACGCGCCCACAATGATGACCGGCATTAAGGTGATGAAGGCGGACTTTATCGCCATGATGTAGCGATAACTGTTGAACTTAGTGGCGAAACTGCCCAGAGAGTTGATCAGTTTTTCCTGTAATGCCATGGGGTAATACCTCAGTAAAAGGGCCTTTATTGGGATAAGGTGTACAGCCGGCTTCTATTGGCATACCAAAAATAGCTTCCAGTCACGATTTGTTCTGTGATTAAGCTCTCAACGCGGAAAGAGGTATCCCAGAGAGTAATTTATAATCACTTTGGTATGCCACTTTTACGTTGTCCGCGACCCGTTACCAGAAAGCGTGATCCTGATGGGGGTTTTGCCCCTCCCGTCCGGCTTATGCCCCTGAACGTCTGTGATAAACTTGCGAGCATAACGTGGAAGCAGGAAGAACAAATGGCAACAATGCTGGATGTCTCACTGCGCGCGGGCGTGTCGAAAGCCACGGTGTCGCGCGTACTGAACGGCACAGGTCAGGTCAAAGAGAGTACCCGTCAGCAGGTGTTTAACGCGATGGAAGAGCTGGGCTATCGCCCCAATTTTCTGGCGCGATCGCTGGCGAACCGGACCAGCAACAGCATTGGTCTGGTGGTCTCGACCTTTGACGGTTTTTACTTTGGCCGCCTGCTGCAGCAGGCCTCGCGTCAGACCGAAACGCACGGCAAACAGTTGATTGTCACCGACGGTCACGATACCCCGGAGCGGGAAGAGGAAGCGGTGCAGATGCTGGCCGATCGCCAGTGCGATGCCATCGTGCTTTATACCCGCTACATGAGCGAAAAAGCGATCATGAAGCTCATCAACAGCGTGCAGATGCCGCTTATCGCGATCAACCGCGACGTCAGCCAGGCCCGGGAACGCTGCGTGTTCTTCGAGCAGCAGTCGGCGGCCTTCAGTGCCGTGGAGTACCTGATAAGCCAGGGGCACCGGGAGATCGCCTGTATGACGGTGCCGATCCACACCCCCACCGGCAAGGCGCGACTGGCCGGCTATCGCAAGGCGCTGGAAAAGCACGGCATTCCCTGGGATGAGAACCGGGTAAAATATGGCGATTCGGGGATGACCCGCGGGTATGAGCTGTGTCAGGAGTTACTGAACGACAAGGTGCCGTTCAGCGCCCTGTTTGCCTGTAATGATGATATGGCTCTGGGAGCCTCGAAGGCGCTGCACCAGGCCGGGCTGCGCATTCCGCAGGACGTGTCGTTATTCGGGTTTGATGACGCGCCCTGCGCGAAGTGGCTGGAACCGGCGCTGTCTACCGTCTATCTGCCGATCGACAACATGATCACTACCGCTATCGATCAGGCGATCCGGCTGACTAAGAACGAGCCGATCGAAGCGATCCCGCCGTTTACCGGCACGCTGGTACTGCGCGATTCGGTGGCGACGGGACCCTGGTTCGATCAGAAGAGTTCGAGCGCGAGCAGTTCCTGAATGGTCTGGCGGCGGCGGATCAGCCGCGCCTCGCCCTTATCAAACAGCACTTCCGGCAGCAGCGGACGGCTGTTGTAGTTTGAGGACATCGACGCACCGTACGCGCCAGTATCGTGCAGCACCAGATAATCCCCCGGCACCACCTGCGGCAGTGCGCGGGTTTCCACTTTCCCGCCCTCCTGCTGGGTAAAGACATCCCCAGATTCGCACAGCGGCCCGGCCACCACCGTCTCCACCACCGGTGCCTGGGTTAAATCCCGGCCGTCCGCCGCCAGGGCGGTAATGTGGTGATAGCTGCCGTACATGGACGGACGCATCAGATCGTTAAAGCCCGCGTCGATCAGCACGAAGTGACGGCTCCCCATCGCTTTCACGCTGCGCACCTGGGCCACCAGCACGCCCGATTCCGCCACCAGGAAACGCCCCGGCTCGATCTCCAGCTTCACAGGGTGACCCAGATGGGCGGCAATTTTGTCTCGCGCGCCGTTCCATAAACCGAAGTAGTGATCGGTATCGATCGCCTCTTCCCCTTCGCGATACGGAATGGATAACCCACCGCCCGCGGAGATCGCCTCCAGATCCTGACCAAACTCAATCACCTGGCGCACCATCGCGCCACACACCTGCTCAAGGTGACCGTAATCCACGCCGGAGCCAATGTGCATGTGGATACCCACCAGCTTCAGGTTATAGCGCTGCAATACTTCCAGTGCCGCGGGCAGATCGCTGTACCAGATACCGTGTTTGCTGTTTTCGCCGCCGGTGTTGGTCTTCTGGCTATGACCGTGACCAAAGCCCGGATTGACGCGCAGCCAGACGCGATGGCCCGGCGATACCTGCCCCAGTTGCTCCAGCATATCCACCGAACCGGCGTTGACCGGGATCTGCAGCTCACGCACCCGGGCAAGGGTGGCGCTGTCGATCAGATCGGCGGTAAAGACGATGGAATCCTGGTCGGCCTGTGGATCGTAGCCCGCCGCCAGCGCACGCTCGATTTCACCGAGCGACACGGAGTCGACCCTGACGCCCTGCTCACGCATCAGGCGCAGAATGTGGATGTTGGAGCAGGCTTTCTGGGCAAAGCGCACCACGTCGAACTGATGCAGTGCCGCAATTTTGTCGCGGATAATCTGCGCGTCATAGACCCAGACCGGGCAGCCAAACTCCGCAGGCAGGCGCAGCAAATTGTTGGCGTTCAGATCGGTATCGGTGTTGTTCAGCGGGCGTGGCATGGTGCTCTCCGGGAAATCAATTTTTTATGATTACGCCACAGCCCGAAGAGAATAAAAAATATCGTTTTATCGGCAGTCTATGCAAAAATGATATGGATACGCGCAACCAGGTCGCCTTCCATGCCCGCAGTAAACTTACGCCATATTGAAATTTTCCACGCCGTGATGACCGCCGGAAACCTGACCGAAGCCGCGCGCCTGCTGCACACCTCGCAGCCGACGGTGAGCCGCGAGCTGGCGCGCTTCGAGAAGGTGATCGGCCTAACGCTGTTTGAGCGCACGCGCGGGCGGCTGCACCCCACCGTGCAGGGGTTACGGCTGTTTGAAGAGGTGCAGCGCTCCTGGTACGGGCTGGATCGCATCGTCAGTGCCGCCGACAGTCTGCGAGAATTTCGCCAGGGCGAGCTGTCTGTCGTCTGCCTGCCGGTCTTCTCCCAGTCGTTTTTGCCTGCCCTGCTGCAGCCGTTTCTCGCCCGCTACCCGGACGTGAATCTGACTATCGTCCCGCAGGAGTCGCCCCTGCTGGAGGAGTGGCTCTCGGCCCAGCGCCACGATCTGGGCCTGACCGAAACCCTCGCGACCCCGGCGGGTACCGCGCGTCACGAACTGCTGTCATTAGATGAAGTGTGCGTTTTGCCCGCCGGGCATCCGCTTGCCGCCAGAACGGTGCTGACGCCGGCAGACTTTCAGGGCGAGAACTACATCAGCCTGTCGCGCACCGACAGTTACCGGCAGTTGCTGGATACCCTGTTTGCCGAACATCAGGTGAAACGACGCATGGTGGTGGAGACGCACAGCGCCGCCTCGATCTGTGCGATGGTGCGGGCGGGAGTGGGGATATCAGTGGTGAATCCGCTGACGGCGCTGGATTATGCCGACAGCGGAATTGCGATCCGCCGGTTCAGTATTTCGGTGCCCTTTACGGTGAGCCTGATCCGCCCCCTGCACCGCCCGGCCTCGGCGCTGGTGGATGCCTTTAGCGCCCATTTGCAACAGGGCTTGAGCACCCTTATTGACCCGCTGGAGCGGCTTTTAACTTCGCCCGCTACGAAAGCATAAACGTCACCGCATCGGCGGCGTGGATCGCAGCGGTATCGAACACCGGGATCGGGCTTTCATCCGCCGGGATCAGCAGGCCGATCTCGGTGCAGCCAAAGATCACCCCCTGCGCCCCGCGATCGGCAAGCTTCTGGATAACGCTCAGGTAGTAGTGCCGTGATGCGTCGCTGAAGGTGCCGAGGCACAGCTCCTCAAAGATAATCTGATTGATACGCGCCCGATCTGCCTCGTCCGGGATCAGGCTCTCGATGCCGTACTGGTCCGTCAGCCTCCCGCGGTAGAAATCCTGTTCCATGGTGTAGCGGGTGCCGAGCAGCGCCACACGGTTCATGCCCGCTGCGGTAATGGCCCGCCCGGTGGCATCGGCGATATGCAGGAACGGCAGCGAGCAGCGCGCTTCAATCTGCCCGGCGACTTTGTGCATGGTATTGGTACAAAGCAGAATGGCCTCCGCCCCTGCTCCCTGCAAACCCAGCGCCGCCTCCGCCAGGATCGCGGCAGCCTTCTCCCAGTCACCGCTGGACTGGCAGGCTTCTATCTCATGAAAATCGACGCTGTGCAGCAGCAGGCTGGCCGAGTGTAATCCCCCCAGGCGCTGCTTCACCCCCTCGTTAATCAGACGGTAATACGGAATGGTGGATTCCCAACTCATTCCTCCCAACAGGCCAATCGTTTTCATCGCGCTCTCCTTTCCGGTTTTACCCAGTGAAGCAAACTTGTGATCGAGTTTCCAGTTCTCTGGTTTCACATTTCCTTTTACCCGGCACTGGGATAAATTAAATGAAACGGTGTTTCACTATATAACAGGATATGAGCATGTTTATTTTCCACAAAGAGACCACGCTTCAGGATTTGGGTAATGGCGTTTCACGTCGCATTCTGGCCCATGACGGCAAAATGATGGCGGTGGAAGTCAATTTCGAAGAGGGTGCCGTTGGCCCGATGCATAACCACCCGCACGAGCAGCTGACCTACGTATTATCCGGTGAATTCGAATTTACCATTGGTGAAGAGAAACATGTCGTCACTGCCGGAGACACGCTATATAAAGAGCCCCATGTCATGCACGGCTGCGTTTGCCTGAAGCCGGGCACTCTGCTGGATACCTTTACCCCGGTTCGTGAAGACTTCCTGAAATAATGAAAAGGCGATGCTTCGGCATCGCTTTTTTGGTCCGCGCCTTATGCCCCAATCATTCAACAAGTAAATTATATCCTCGCTACCTTATTTGTAGCCCCCCGCTTGCTACAAATGTTAGTAGTTTGTAACTGCCGCCGATAGTTTCCAGAATACGGGCGTAAAGTCCCTGTTTAACTGGTTTTTTCTCATCGCCTTTCTTCGCAAGCCGATAAAAATGCCACCCATCTCACCTTATTGAAACGCTGTTTCGACCGCGATCACATTTCCACTATTTATCGAATGACGTGGATTTAAATCGCAATAAAATAAATTAAAACGATGTTTTACAAATTGAAAACACCGGTTCATATGTTTTAAAAATGGCTCACCGCACAGATTCCGTTTTAAACCATTAATTACCAGGTAGGTATGTATGAATGAAAACAAGATGCTGGGGCTGGCGTGGATATCACCCTACATAATTGGGCTGATACTCTTCACCGCCTTCCCCTTCGTTTCATCGTTCTTCCTCAGTTTTACTGAGTACGATTTGATGAGCCCGCCGGTATTTAACGGCATTGAAAACTATCGCTACATGTTTACGGAAGATACCCTCTTCTGGAAATCCATGGGCGTGACCTTTGCCTACGTCTTTTTAACCATCCCATTGAAACTGGCCTTTGCGCTGGGAATTGCGTTTGTTCTGAACTTTAAACTGCGCGGCATCGGCTTCTTCCGTACGGCGTATTATATTCCGTCGATCCTCGGCAGCTCCGTCGCCATTGCCGTGCTGTGGCGCGCCCTCTTTGCCATTGATGGCCTGCTCAACAGCTTTATTGGCGTGTTCGGTTTTGACGCAGTGAACTGGCTTGGCGAACCCTCTTTGGCGCTGATGTCCGTGACGCTGCTGCGTGTCTGGCAGTTCGGCTCCGCGATGGTGATCTTCCTCGCCGCCCTGCAGAACGTTCCGCAGTCGCAGTATGAAGCCGCGATGATCGATGGCGCATCCAAATGGCAGATGTTCATGAAAGTCACCGTGCCGCTGATTACCCCGGTGATCTTCTTCAACTTCATCATGCAGACCACTCAGGCGTTCCAGGAATTTACCGGGCCGTATGTTATTACCGGCGGTGGACCAACCTACTCCACCTACCTGTTCTCACTGTACATCTACGACACCGCATTCAAGTACTTTGACATGGGTTACGGCGCTGCGCTGGCCTGGGTCCTGTTCCTGGTAGTTGCTGTCTTCGCCGCTATCGCCTTTAAGTCTTCGAAATACTGGGTGTTCTACTCCGCCGATAAGGGAGGCAAAAATGGCTGATATTCAACAACTCTCCACGGCGAGAAGCATCGCAGAACGTGAAGTGGCCCGGACGCTGCGTCGTGAAAAAATAAGCGCCAGCATTCGCTATGTGATCCTGCTGTTTGTCGGCCTGCTGATGCTCTATCCGCTGGTGTGGATGTTCTCGGCGTCGTTCAAACCGAACCACGAGATCTTCACCACCCTGAGCCTGTGGCCAGCCCATGCCACCTGGGACGGCTTTATCAATGGCTGGAAGACCGGGACCGAGTACAACTTCGGTCATTACATGCTGAACACCTTTAAGTATGTGATCCCGAAAGTGATCCTGACCATTATCTCCTCCACCATCGTGGCGTACGGCTTTGCCCGCTTCGAGATCCCGTGGAAGAAATTCTGGTTCGCGACGCTCATCACCACCATGTTGCTGCCAAGCACCGTGCTGCTGATCCCTCAGTATCTGATGTTCCGTGAAATGGGCATGCTGAACAGCTACATGCCGCTGTACCTGCCGCTGGCCTTCGCCACGCAAGGGTTCTTCGTCTTCATGCTGATCCAGTTCCTGCGCGGCGTACCGCGTGACATGGAAGAAGCCGCACAGATCGACGGCTGTAACTCCATCCAGGTGCTGTGGTACGTGGTAGTGCCGATCCTGAAACCGGCCATCATCTCTGTCGCACTGTTCCAGTTTATGTGGTCAATGAACGACTTTATCGGGCCGCTGATTTACGTCTACAGCGTGGATAAATACCCGATTGCACTGGCTCTGAAAATGTCCATCGACGTCACCGAAGGTGCGCCGTGGAACGAAATTCTGGCAATGGCGAGCATCTCCATTCTGCCATCCATCATTGTCTTCTTCCTGGCACAGCGCTACTTCGTACAGGGCGTAACCAGCAGCGGAATTAAAGGTTAAGAGGGAAATATCATGGCTGAAGTTATTTTCAACAAACTGGAAAAGGTTTACTCCAACGGCTTCAAAGCGGTACATGCTATCGACCTGAAAATCGCTGAAGGTGAGTTCATGGTGATCGTCGGCCCATCCGGCTGCGCGAAGTCCACCACCCTGCGTATGCTGGCCGGCCTTGAGACCATCAGCGGCGGCGAAGTGCGTATCGGCGACAAGATCGTCAATAACCTCGCGCCGAAAGAGCGTGGGATTGCGATGGTATTCCAGAACTATGCGCTCTACCCACACATGACCGTGCGTGAAAACCTGGCCTTTGGCCTGAAGCTGAGCAAGCTGCCGAAAGCGCAGATTGAGGCTCAGGTTAACGAAGCGGCCAAGATCCTGGAACTGGATGAGCTGCTGGACCGTCTGCCGCGCCAGCTCTCCGGTGGTCAGGCCCAGCGTGTGGCCGTAGGCCGTGCGATCGTGAAAAAGCCGGACGTGTTCCTGTTCGATGAACCGCTGTCTAACCTCGATGCCAAACTGCGTGCTTCGATGCGTATCCGTATCTCTGACCTGCACAAGCAGCTGAAGGCCTCCGGCAAACCGGCAACCACGGTCTACGTGACGCACGATCAGACCGAAGCGATGACCATGGGCGACCGCATCTGCGTGATGAAGCTCGGCCACATCATGCAGGTGGATACCCCGGATAACCTGTACCACAAACCGAAAAACATGTTCGTTGCTGGCTTTATCGGCTCGCCGGAGATGAACATCCGCGCCAGCAAGCTGGTGGAACAGGATGGCCAGCTCTCCCTGACCATCGGCAACCAGACCATGCCGTTAAGCCCGGAGCTGAAAGAGAAAGTCGCCAGCTACGTCAATCAGGATATTTTCTACGGTATTCGTCCTGACTTCGTCTCGATCTCTGATGAGCCTTTCGCGCAGGGCTGCTGCAGCGGCGAGATGGTTCGCGCCGAAAACATGGGACATGAATTCTTCGTTTACCTGAAAGTTGGCGAGTATGAACTGACTGCCCGAATTCCTTCCGATGAAGCTAAACCTATGATCAACAAGGGCCTTCACCGTCAGGTGTACTTTAAGTTTGATATGAATAAGTGTCATATTTTTGACGCGAAAACTGAACAGAACATCTCTCTCTAATGGAGTTATAAAAATGAAAAAAGTGCTTTTAAGCGCCGTTATCTCCGCTACTTTTGGAATGAGTGCCCTACCCACTTTTGCTGCGGATAGCACAGATTTGCGTATGTCCTGGTGGGGCGGCAATGGCCGTCACCAGGTCACACTGAAGGCTCTGGAAGAGTTCCACAAACAGAACCCGGATATTAACGTTAAGGCGGAATACACCGGCTGGGACGGTCACCTGTCACGCCTGACCACGCAGATTGCGGGCGGCACCGAGCCGGACGTGATGCAGACCAACTGGAACTGGCTGCCGATCTTCTCCAAAACCGGCGACGGCTTCTACGACCTGAACAAAATGAAGGACGTGATCGATCTGACGCAGTTCGATCCGAAAGAGCTGCAGTCCACCACCGTGAACGGCAAGCTGAACGGGATCCCGATCTCCGTGACCGCGCGCGTGTTCTACTTCAATGATGAAGCCTGGAAAAAAGCGGGCGTTGAATACCCGAAAACCTGGGATGAGCTGAAAGCGGCCGGTAAAGCCTTCGAGAGCAAACTGGGCAAACAGTATTATCCGGTGGTCCTGGAGCACCAGGATACCCTGGCGCTGCTGAACTCCTACATGATCCAGAAGTACAACATCCCGGCGGTAGACGAGAAAACGAAGAAATTCTCCTACAGCAAAGAGCAGTGGGTTGAGTTCTTCCAGACCTATAAAAATCTGGTGGATAGCCACGTAATGCCGGACACCAAGTACTATGCGTCGTTCGGTAAGAGCAACATGTACGAGATGAAGCCGTGGATCGAGGGTGAATGGGGCGGAACCTACATGTGGAACTCCACCATCAAGAAATACTCCGACAACCTGAAGCCACCTGCGAAGCTGGAGCTGGGTAGCTACCCAATGCTGCCGGGTGCAACGGATGCCGGTCTGTTCTTCAAACCAGCCCAGATGCTCTCTATCGGTAAATCCACCAAGAACCCGGAAGCGGCAGCGAAAGTCATCAACTTCCTGCTGAACAGCAAAGAAGGCGTTGAGACGCTGGGTCTGGAGCGTGGCGTGCCGCTGAGTAAAGTGGCGGTGAAATACCTGACCGAAAACGGCACCATCAAAGAGGACGATCCGGCGGTTTCCGGCCTGCGTCTGGCGCAGTCCCTGCCTGCCAAACTCTCCGTATCGCCATACTTTGACGATCCGCAGATCGTGGCTCAGTTCGGCACCTCCCTGCAGTACATCGACTACGGCCAGAAAACCGTGGAAGAGACTGCCGCTGACTTCCAGCGTCAGGCTGAACGTATCCTGAAACGCGCAATGCGCTAATTAGCTTAGGTTATCAATACCCTACCGTTCTGCGGTGGGGTATTTTTTTATCTGAAGGAACATACAATGAAAGGAAAAATCATCCCCCTGAACTTCCGTACCCGTCAGGACAGCCAGACCGGCCACACCGTGATACGCATGACGCCCCCACACATTATTTGTCATCGTAATTACTTCTATCAGAAATGCTTTACCCGCGAGGGTAGCAAGATCCTTTTTGGTGGCGCCTTTGAGGGGCACTGGAACTACTATCTGTTAGATATCGGCCAACAGCAGGCAACCCAACTGACCGACGGCGCCGGGGATAACACCTTTGGCGGTTTTCTCTCTGAGGATGACCAGTCCCTTTGGTACGTGAAAAACAGCCGCGAACTGCGCCGCGTGGATCTCCATAGCCTGGAAGAGTATGTGGTGTATGAGGTCGATGAGGAGTGGGTGGCCTACGGTACCTGGGTGGCTAACTCGGACTGCACGAAGCTGGTGGGTATCGAAATCAAGAAAAGCGACTGGCAGCCGCTCACCGACTGGAGCAAGTTCCGCGCGTTTTACTTTACTAACCCGGAATGCCGCCTGATCAACATCGATCTGCACACCGGCGAACGGCAGGTGATTTTGCAGGAAAAACGCTGGCTCGGGCATCCGATTTACCGGCCATTCGACGACAATACCGTGGCGTTTTGCCATGAAGGCCCGCGCGATGCGATCGATGCACGCATGTGGCTGATTAATCAGGACGGCAGCAACCTGCGCAAGGTGCGCCAGCATGACGCGGGCGAGAGTTTTACCCACGAATTCTGGGTGCCAGATGGCTCGGCGCTCTATTACGTGGCGCACAAAGAGAACGATCCGCAGCGCTATCTGTTCAGCGCCGATCCCGCGACGCTGGAAAACCGCCAGCTGATGGCGATCCCACCCTGTTCCCACCTGATGAGCAACCACGACGGCTCGCTGATTGTGGGCGATGGTGCCCCGCACAATACCGGCGATATTAGCCTCAACGATCCCTTTATCTGGGTGTTCGACATTAAAAACGGGACGCAAAAAGCCATCTGCCAGCACAATACCAGCTGGAAAGTGCTGGATGGCGATCGCCAGGTGACGCATCCGCATCCATCGTTTTCACCGGATAATAAGTGGGTGCTGTATACCTCCGACGAAGAAGGGATGCCAGCCCTGTATCTCGCGCAGGTGTAAAAAAAGCCGGGTGGCGGCTACGCCCTCCCGGCCTACGAATAAAGGCTTTTGACCCTCCAGGCCCGGCGAGCGGCGCGCCGCCGGGCATTATCCTTACACGCCAATGTTTCTTAACTTCTCCCCGGCCATCAGCTTGCGCTCGATGTGCTCCAGGGTGACACCTTTGGTTTCTGGAATCAGCCAGAAGGTGATGCCAACAAATGCCACGTTCAGCACCGTATAGAGCCAGAAAGTTCCCGCAGCACCGATAGAATCCAGCAAGGTCAGGAAGGTGGCCCCAATGATCATGTTCGACACCCAGTTGGTGGTGGTGGAACAGGTGATCCCGAAGTCGCGGCATTTCAGGGGCTGAATTTCAGAGCACAGGATCCACACTACCGGGGCCGCACTCATCGCGTAACCCGCAATGCACATCATGGTCATTCCCACAGACAGCCAGGATAAGCTGCTGGACGCCGTACCGTTATCAAACTGCATCAGGCAATAGCCGAGGATCAGCGTCCCCAGCGCCATTACGCTAAAACCAATCTTGAGGGCTGGTTTACGGCCTGCTTTATCGACGGTAAAGACCGCAATGAAGGTGGCAAACATAAATGTCAGCCCAACCACCAGCGTGGCGATCATCTGTTGTTCGGTCGTTGTGAACCCGGCCATTTTGAAAATACGGGGGGCGTAATACATGATGATGTTCATGCCGGTAAACTGCTGCATCGCCTGCAACAGCATGCCGAGAAATACCGCGCGACGGACGTTGCGGTTTATTTTGAATAAGGACCAGCCCCCCTGTTTCAGCTTGAGGCTTTCACGGATCTCATTCAGCTCTTCACGCGCTTTTTCAGAGGTATCGCGCAGCATCCGCAGCACTTCTTCCGCCTCGACGTGACGCCCTTTCTGCGCCAGCCAGCGTGGGCTGTTGGGCAAAAAGATCACCAGCACAATCAGCAGTACCGCCGGTAATGCCAGTACACCCAGCATTGCACGCCAGTTGCCGCTGTAGCTGAAATAGGTATCAGACAGAAAGGCCAGCACGATACCCAGCGTCACCATCAGCTGGTACATGCTGATCATTTTTCCGCGCACGTTTTCGCTCGCCATTTCCGAGAGATAAAGCGGCGCGGTGTAGGACGCAATCCCCACGGCCACGCCCAGCAGCACGCGAGAAAGCAGTAAAGCTTCAACCCCTGTGGCAAACGCGGAGCCTAATGAACCCGCCACAAACAGAATGGCACCCACCATCAGGCTGTATTTTCGGCCGAGACGGAACGAGAGCCAGCCATTGAACAAGGCACCCACTGCTGCGCCCAGCATCATGCTGCTCACCACCCACTCCTGCAGGCGATTACTCAGCGTAAAGTGATCGGTGATAAAAGGTAACGCACCGGCAATAACGCCGATGTCCAGCCCAAACAGTAAACCGGCTACCGCCGCGGAAACAGAAACAAACATGTTCATCCTTCGGGTATCACGAAGGGCGCGGGGCATAAAGGTAGAGTCGTTAATAGATGTCATATTTTCCTGCCTGAACAGCGTAAGACGTTAAATGAAATTACGAGAAACCCTGAAAAAGTGTCAGGTCGTATAACGTGAAAATATGGATTTATTGGCTGGCAGAGGGCGATCTGTGATGGACATTACACTTTAAAACAAAGATGAAGATTCACCACTTTTAGTTAACAAGATGATTTATATGAATTAAAAATGTGATACACGTCATTTTCGTAGAAGGACTATGGATTTTTCTCTTTTATTGATATGGACAATGACTAATTCAGGGCAAAAAAAACCTCCGCCCGGGGGCAGAGGTCTTTTGGCAGGGGCGAGAATTAACGCGCCAGCCAGCCACCGTCAACGGCAACGGTGTAGCCGTTGATGTAATCAGATGCGCTGGAAGCCAGGAACACAACCGGCCCCATCAGATCGCTTGGCAGACCCCAACGACCCGCCGGGATACGCTCGAGGATCGCTGCGCTACGCTCTTCGTCTGCACGCAGCTGCTGGGTGTTGTTGGTCGCCATGTAACCCGGTGCGATGGCGTTCACGTTGATGTTGTGCTGCGCCCATTCGTTCGCCAGCAGGCGGGTAACGCCCATTACGCCGCTTTTTGACGCGGTGTAAGAAGGCACACGGATGCCGCCCTGGAAGGAGAGCATGGAGGCGATGTTGATGATTTTGCCGCCGTTGCCCTGCGCGATAAAGTGTTTCGCTGCTGCCTGAGACATGAAGAACACGCTCTTGATGTTCAGGTTCATGACGTCATCCCAGTCCTGCTCGCTGAAGTTGATTGCGTCTTCACGACGGATCAGACCTGCGTTGTTAACCAGAATGTCGATTTTACCGAACTCAGCTACCGCACGCTCCAGCAGCTCAGGGATGGCATCGATTTTACGCAGGTCAGCGGTCAGGCTCAGGAAACGACGGCCCAGCGCGGTCACACGCTCAATGGTCTCCTGCGGCTCAACGATGTTGATCCCGACGATATCACAGCCAGCTTCCGCCAGACCCACTGCCATACCCTGGCCCAGACCGGTATCACAACCGGTGACGACCGCAACTTTACCTTGCAGAGAAAATGCATCCAGAATCATTTTTTATCCTTTATCTTTCAGCGCCTGAACGAACAGGCAAGTTTATGCTTAACTGTCCGCGACTAGCGCAGATCCTTAACGGCAACATGGTCCATATCATCGAAGACCTGGTTTTCACCCACCATGCCCCAGATGAAGGTGTAGGCACGCGTACCCACGCCAGAGTGAATAGACCAGCTTGGCGAGATCACCGCCTGCTCGTTATGCATGACGATATGGCGAGTTTCCTGCGGCTGTCCCATCATGTGGAATACACAGGCGTCCTCTTCCATATTGAAGTAGAAGTACACTTCCATGCGGCGCTCGTGGGTGTGGCACGGCATGGTGTTCCACAGGTTGCCCGGCTCCAGCTCGGTCAGGCCCATGCTGAGCTGGCAGGTTTCCAGCACATCAGGAACGAAGTATTTGTTGATGGTGCGACGGTTGCTGGTGAGGTTGTCACCCAGGATGACCGGAGAGACCTCTGCCGGGGTCACTTTTTTGGTTGGATAGGTGGTGTGTGCCGGGGCGCAGTTGTAGTAGAACTTCGCCGGTTTGCCGCTATCGACGCTGGCAAAGACCACTTCCTGCGCGCCTTTTCCGACGTACAGGGCATCGCGATGGCCGATCTCATAGCACTGACCGTCAACGGTGATGGTGCCCGGGCCGCCAATGTTAATCACGCCCAGCTCACGACGCTCCAGGAAGAAGCTGACGCCAAGCTGCTTGCCCACTTCGCCCCCAACAGAGACCGTTTTTGCCACCGGCATGATGCCGCCAACAATGATGCGGTCAATGTGGCTGTACACCATGGTGTACTCATCCGCGACAAACACTTTCTCGACTAAAAACTCATCGCGCAGTCCCTGGGTATCCAGCGTTTTTGCATGCGCGCTGTGGATGCTTTGTCTGACTTCCACATTAACCTCCAGAATTTATCGGCCCCGAAGGCCTGGATAATTAACAAAACGGTGTTCCGTTTTCATGATGGGCACATATTATCTGCTGTGAAATGGGTTTTCAATTACATTTAAAACGATGTTTCACTTTTTCTGTCAGTTAATCTCAAAATTGCAGTTGCGATCACGATTGTCAGGGAGTTGACATCGCGTTGTTTAAACGATTTTTTAACCGCACATTTTTAATTTTCAAATTTAACAACAGGTTAATAAAGAAAAAAAGCGATACCGATATGATACAAATCTGAACAGATATAAAGAGGATGATGATTTTGCGGGCTTTTTCTTCAGAAGTGCGCCACCAGTCACACACACTGAAACGATGTTTTGATAATTTAACACCCAGTTTTTAAACTCATATTATACCGAGTGAACCGCAGGGAAATCCTGCCGTCGAATTCAAGGAGCGCATTATGGCAAAAGGCATGCGGGTCAAACTGAACTATGATGTCAGTCGCGACCCGGATACAGGTGTGGAAGTAACCCGCCTGACACCACCTGAAGTTACTTGTCATCGTAACTACTTCTATCAAAAATGCTTTTTCAACGACGGTAGCCATCTGCTGTTTGCCGGTGAATTCGATGGCCACTGGAACTACTATCTGCTGGATCTGGAAAAGGCCGAAGCGGTGCAGTTAACCGAAGGCACGGGCGATAACACTTTTGGCGGTTTCCTGTCACCGGATGATAAATCGCTCTACTACGTTAAGAATGATCGCACTCTGCGGGAAGTCAATCTGACCACCTTTGAGGAACGCGAAGTCTATCGCGTCAGCGATGACTGGGTCGGCTACGGTACATGGGTTGCCAACTCAGACTGCACTAAACTGGTCGGCATCGAAATTGCGAAAAGTGACTGGACGCCGCTGAACGACTGGCAAATCTTCCATGATTTCTTCCATAAAGGCCCACACTGCCGCCTGCTGCGCGTCTATCTGCAGACCGGTGAAAGCAGCGTGATCCACGAAGAGAAAAACTGGCTCGGCCACCCTATCTACCGTCCGTTTGACGACAACACCGTCGCGTTCTGTCATGAAGGCCCACACGATCTGGTGGATGCCCGTATGTGGATGGTCAACGAAGATGGCAGCAACGTGCGCAAGGTAAAAGAGCATGCGGAAGGTGAAAGCTGCACCCATGAGTTCTGGGTACCGAACGGCTCGGCGCTGGTGTATGTCTCTTACCTGAAAGGTGAGCAAGGCCGTACCGTGTATAGCTTCAACCCGGACACTGGCGAAAACAGCGCGGTAATGAAAATGCCGGCCTGTTCGCACCTGATGAGTAACTTTGACGGCACCCTCCTGGTAGGCGATGGTTCCGGTACGCCGGTAGATGTGAAGGACACCAGCGGTTACACCATCGACAACGATCCTTATCTCTATGCATTCGACGTGGCGAAGAAGGCTTACTTCCGTATCGCCCGCCACGATACCTCCTGGGCAACCGTGGCGAACAGCCGCCAGGTTACCCATCCGCATCCATCCTTTACCCCGGATGATAAAGCGGTACTGTTTAGCTCCGATAAAGACGGTAAACCGGCTCTTTATATTGCGAAGCTTCCTGAGCAACCTGAACTGTTGCGTGAATAAATGTTTGTGTTTGTGTTCCTGTAACTGGCCTTGCCCTCCTTATGGAGGGCTTTTTTTTATCTGTGTATGGCTTCAGCAATAAATCGCAGACATAAAAAAACCGGCTCTTTCGAGCCGGTTAATCCCGGAGATACTGTTTATTATTAGAAGGAATAAGCTACACCGACACGGAGACGGGTCTGACGCTCATCGGTCTCTTTCACACCAATGTTGCCCACTTCACCATACGGGGCCCAGTTTTTGTCGATTTTATACGCCAGCTTGACGTTATATTCCTGGGAATAATCTTTGTTGTTATTACGGATAGTGCCTTCGGTGCTTTTCGCGTATACGTAGTTAAGCTCGGTACGCCAGTCGCCCATCACCCAGCCAACCCATGCATCGCCACGGTTAACTTTATCGTCGTCCTTATCGGCACTTGACGGATAACGGGTGTAGTCATAACGATAACGCGCGGCGACGTAGAAGCCATTATCAAAGCTATATTGCGCATGCAGATACGGTTTATAAATGGTGAAACTGTCTTTACTTTCAACCGTAAAGCCTGGGGTTAAGGCAATATTCGGGGTTGCTTTCCAGCGCCAGCTGATCTGATCTTCGTGACCATTACCGACCACATCCGAAAAGGGTTGGTCAGCCTTATCGCCACCGGATTTCCATTTTGCTTCTACTGAAAAACCAAAACCATTTTCAAAACGGTGCGAAACTGACGCGCGGTCTGCGTTCGTGCCGGTATCAATATATTCGTGACGCAGATCCACGGTGACAGCCTGAGCTGCGAAAGAAGCGCCAATAAGTGAAGCAAGGACCAGAGATTTCTTAAACATGGAATAACCCTCGTTTAAAATGATGTTTCGTTTTTATGGAATTGCATTTTATTTTTTTAAATACGTAATTTTAGTGATCGCGATCGTAATTATTTGTTTCATTTTTTTTGGCAAAGTCAGGCGTGAGCAATATCAACAAAAGAGGGGTTTTAAGCGGAATTTAACGGATCGGGATCACACTAAAATCTTATTTTTGATTCAGCGAATGCATTAATTATTTTGAGGGTGTTTGAGAATTTACTTACAAGGGTAAAAATATGACGCGGCTCACAAACAAATAAGCCTCCACGATGGGAGGCTTATTGGGGTTGATATATATCAAAACATATTATCGTTCTATTGCTAAGGCCACGCCCTGCCCGCCGCCAATACACAGCGTCGCCAGCCCTTTACGGGCATCGCGTTTCACCATCTCATGCACCAGCGAGACCAGAATACGGCAGCCTGACGCGCCGATGGGGTGTCCCAGCGCAATCGCCCCGCCATTGACATTGACCCGGCGCTCATCCCACTCCAGCATTTTGCCCACCGACAGCGCCTGAGCAGCAAAGGCTTCGTTCACTTCGATCAGATCGACATCCGCCAGCTGCCACCCTGCCCGCTCCAGACAGCGACGCGTGGCATGCACCGGCGCGATTCCCATTAAAGCAGGATCCACGCCAACGCTGGCAAAGGCTTTAATGCGCGCCAGCACCGGCAGGTTCAGCGCTTCAGCTTTACTCTCGCTCATCATCATCACCGCGGCGGCGCCGTCGTTGATGGAAGAAGCATTCCCGGCGGTGACCGAACCGGTGATATCAAAGGCAGGATTGAGTAACGCCAGCCCTTCGGCGCTGGTGTCGGTGCGCGGCTGTTCATCGGTATCGACCAGCAGTGGCTCACCGTTCTGCTTCTGCGCGTTAACCGGGACAATCTCATCCCGGAAGCGGCCTGCGTCGATGGCGGCCCGGGCCTTCTGCTGCGAGCTAAGCGCATAGGCGTCCTGCCTTTCACGGGAGATACCATATTCTCGTGCCAGGTTTTCAGCCGTGACGCCCATATGGTAATCGTTGAAAGCATCCCATAGCCCGTCATGCACCAGGCTGTCGATAAGCTGGCTGTTGCCCAGTTGAGCACCCGTGCGGCTATCGGTCAGGACGTGCGGCGCACGGCTCATATTCTCCTGGCCGCCGGCGATCACCACATCCGCTTCACCGCACTGGATCGCCTGGGTTGCCAGGTGCAGCGCCTTCAGCCCGGAGCCACACACGTCGTTGATGGTAATCGCAGAGACAGTGTTGGGTAAGCCACCTTTAAGCGCGGCCTGACGGGCCGGGTTTTGCCCGGCTCCGGCGGTCAGCACCTGACCGAGGATCACCTCGTCGATCTCGTGGGCCTCAACGCCACTGCGCTCCACCAGCGCGCGAACCACCACGCTGCCCAGATCTACCGCCGAGTGGCGTGAGAGCGCTCCCTGGAAACAGCCAATTGCTGTGCGCAACGCACCCACTATCACGACGTCTTTCATCTCAACCTCTGCGCAAAATGACACCGCACATAGTAGAGGATTGTTATCAACTAATGATGTAATTGTTTAAAAATAGTGAGTTTTATCACAAAGCATCGCGTGGGTGTGGGCCGGGGCTGCCGTATGCATTCACGCCAATTATGATTTTCACGGTAATTATTAGATAACTCATTGGCATTGGGACGGCGCGGCGATAAGTTAGGAGATGCAAACACGCGTTAACACTGGAGTAACAAATGTCCGACTGTATCATTCCAGAAATAAAAGAATCAGAAGACGAAATCATCGCCATCCGCCGTCATTTACATGCCAACCCTGAATTAAGCCTCGAAGAGTTTAATACCAGTAATCTGGTTGCCCGCCAGCTGGAAGGCTGGGGTTATCAGGTGACCCGGGAGATCGGGAAAACCGGCGTTGTCGGCTCGCTCAGCAAAGGCCAGGGCAGCAAATCCATTGGCCTGCGCGCCGATATGGACGCCTTACCCATCTTCGAAGCCACCAATTTACCCTGGGCCAGTACCGTGCCGGGTAAAATGCACGCCTGCGGTCACGACGGCCACACGGCGATTTTACTGGCTGCGGCGAAATATATCGCCTCTGATGCCTGCCAGTTTAATGGCACCGTACACCTTATTTTTCAGCCTGCCGAAGAAGCAATTGGCGGCGCTGATTTAATGATTAAAGACGGGCTGTTTGACCGCTTCCCCTGCGATCGTATTTTTGCCCTGCACAATATGCCTTATCTGCCGACCGGTAAGTTTGGCTTCTATGAAGGCAACTTTATGGCCTCTGCCGATACCGTGAAAATTACCCTGCAAGGGTACGGTGGGCATGGCGCACACCCGGAACGTACCGTGGATCCGATTGTCACCGGGGCCGCCCTGATCATGTCCCTGCAGAGCATTGTGGCGCGTAACGTGCCGCCGGGTGAAACCGCCGTGGTGACCGTAGGGACTTTCCAGGCGGGCATTGCCTCCAACGTGATCCCGGACAGCGCGGTGATGGAACTGACGGTGCGTTCAATGAAGCCGGAGATCCGCGACCTGCTGATCCGCCGCATTCAGGAGCTTACCGATTTCACCGCCCGCAGCTACGGCGCCACCAGCGAAGTGGAGATCTATGACTCCTACCCGGTACTGGTGAACGATGCCGAGCAGACTGCCTTCGCCCGCCAGCTGGCCGTCGAATTTTTTGGTGAAGATGCGGTACTCGACAGCGTCTCGCCGTCCAACGGCAGTGAAGATTTCGCCTTTATGCTCCAGCAACGTCCGGGCAGCTATTTCCTGCTCGGCAACGGCGAGAAAGGGGAAAAAGGCGGCTGCATGGTGCATAACCCCGGCTACGACTTCAATGATGAGATCATCACGACCGGGGCCTCCTTCTTTGCTCGTCTGGTTGAAAACTACTGCCGTTAAAACAGGGATCTGAAATGAAAAAATACCTTTTACCGCTGGTCGCGTTACTGGCAGCGTCGTCTGCTTTTGCAGCCGAGACGAAAGAGCTGCGTTTTGGCGTAGATCCCACCTTTGCACCCTTCGAGTCGAAAAACCCGCAGGGCGAGGTGGTCGGTTTTGATATTGATTTGGGCAATGCCATTTGTCAGCAGCTACAGGCCAAATGCGTCTGGGTTGAAAGCAACTTCGACGGCATTATTCCGTCCCTGAAGGCGCGTAAATTTGATGCCATCCTCTCTGGGATGTACATCACTGAGAAACGTAAAGAGCAGATTGCCTTCAGCGATAAAATTTACAGCGGCCCGGCCTTCCTGGTGGCGCGTAAAAACAGCCTTACCAGCGCCAGCGTGGATCAGCTGAAAGGGAAAACCATCGGCGTGGAGCAAGGTTCCGCTCAGGAAACCTATGCTAATGAACAGTGGCGCGGCAAGGGTGTCAACGTCGTGGCCTATCAGGGCGCTGACCAGGTGATACGCGACCTCGAATCCGGGCGTATTGACGGCGCGGTGCTCTCCGGGGTGATGGCGGAATACAGCTTCCTCAACAAACCGCAGGGGAAAGATTTCGCCTTTGTTGGCGGCGCGCTCCAGGACGATGCGCTGTTTGGTGCCG
The DNA here is from genome assembly GCF_002935105.1 of Leclercia sp. LSNIH3. Taxonomy (NCBI): domain Bacteria; kingdom Pseudomonadati; phylum Pseudomonadota; class Gammaproteobacteria; order Enterobacterales; family Enterobacteriaceae; genus Leclercia; species Leclercia sp. LSNIH3. The sequence goes on along the minus strand of NZ_CP026387.1, from coordinate 3,289,234 downwards.
GGGCAGCCATTGGTCTGCGCAAAGAGGATGATCAGCTGCGCCAGGAGCTGAACGGGGCGATCGCGGCGATCCTGGCCGACGGAACCTACAAAAAGCTTGCTGCCAAATACTTTAGTTTTGATATTTATACCGGCAAGTAATGCTATCCCGCCCTTCACGGGCTGAAGGGCGGGGTTTTCCAGAACTGGGTTAAGGGGAGCGAGTTGCCATTCACCGGATCCTGCTCAGGAAACGGCAGCGAGACGATACGCGACAGGACTGCGGGCGTCGCCGCCTGCTTACACAGATCGAACTCCATACCCGGCGGATAAGCGCCCACTACCTGAAAATCGAGCGTCGCCGATAAGCGGCAGTGTCCGGTTCCCGCAGGCAATAAAAGGGCGTCCCCGGCTTCGACCTCCACCTCTTCTCCCCCAGGACCGCCGATGACCAGGCGCGCCGCGCCGCGGGAAACCCCCAGGACTTCATGCGCAGTGGAGTGGTAATGGTGATAATCAAAAATCCCATCGCGCCACTGAGGCGGCCAGCCATTGTCGGCAAACCGTTGTTCAAACTGACTGGCAAAATCGCCATCCGTTACTGCCCCTTTATAAATCAGCACCGGCAGATGGGGATTATTCGGCACCCAGTCTTTTGACGAGAGCATCAACACCCGGGGCGTTATCTGGTTGTTAGCGGCCATGTCTCTTCTCAGTCGGTTAATTTACCCCATTCAGTGTAGACCTTTTAGATTTTGCTACCGATCAGGAAAATGTCGTATTCGTCACACGGGATCCGCCTTGTGCTGCAGATAGTGCCGCAGCCAGTTTCCCGCCGTGCCTGGCGGGGAGCGTTTATTCCATACCAGATCGATCGCCACCGAACGCGGCCAGCCCGACACGTTGAGCTGCACCAGCGTTTTCGCAGGCGCAAACTCCTCCACCAGCGCAGAGGGCAGCGCGCACCAGCCGAAGCCCTGCACCGCCATGCTGAGCAATAGCAGGTAGTTGGGTGCCGACCACACCGGCCCTTGCGCCAGCACCGGTTCGCGCTCCAGATAGGTATTCAGGCGCAGCTCCCGCCAGCCGTGCAGCTCGTCGGCTTCGATGCGGCTTTGCGCGGCGAGGGGATGCGTGGCGGAGGTATAGATCGCCATGTGGGTCTGCATCGGCAGGCGGATAGCGGCAATGTCGGTGGGATAACTTTCCCGCGCCTCGGTGAGGCCGATATGCGCCCGCCCCTTTTGGAGGAGGTCGATAACATCTTCCTCCTCACCAATCAGGCATTCGAACTCGGTATGGGGAAATCGCGCGTCAAAACGAAACAGCATCTCCTCCAGCACGTCCGGGTGCAGGGTGTCCGAGAGAACAAAGGTCAGGCGCGCTTCGGTCTCTTCGCTGAGGGAGACCGCCAGTTCATCGAGCCTTGCGCTGGCCGCGAGGATCGACTGGACATAGCCCAGCACCTGCTTGCCCTGGGGGGTGAGTACCGGCTGGCGGGCGCTGCGATCGAACAGCGCAAAGCCGAGGTCATCTTCCAGATGGGCGATGGCAGTACTGATGGTGGACTGGCTTTTACGCAGGCGGCGGGCGGCGGCGGAGAACGAGCCTGCGGAAACCGTCTCGACAAATGCCGTTAAGGCTTCGGGTGAGTAGCGCATGATGTATCTACTTTATCGATGGAATCTAACTTTAATATATCAGTTTTAGCGATAAAAATAGCGCCCTGGCTCTGCCCATCCTGGCAGGTTAATGAGGTATCAGGTTATGCAGCACAACGATATTCAGCGCAGAAAACTGCCGGAACGCATCTTCCACGCCGTCTTATTCGAAGGGATTGCCACGGCGATCCTGGCCCCCACCACCGCCTGGCTGATGCAACGTCCGGTGCTCGAGATGGGCGGGTTAACCATTCTTCTCGCCACGACGGCGATGATCTGGAACATCATCTATAACGCCGGTTTTGACAGACTGTGGCCGCGGCATATCGTTACCCGCACCGCCAAAGTTCGTGCCCTGCACGCCCTTGGCTTCGAAGTCGGGTTTATTTTTATCGGCGTCGGTATTGTATCGCTGGTGCTGGGCGTGAGCCTGTTGCAGGCGTTAACCTTAGAGATTGGCTTCTTCATCTTCTTCCTGCCGTACACCATGGTCTATAACTGGGCGTACGACACCCTGCGCGATCGCATCATGAAGCGCCGCCAGCAGCAGCACGCTGCCACGTCTTAATCCCTCCGGCCGGAAATGCTTTCCGGCCCGCTCCCTTCAGCGCCAACTGCGACCCCTACGGGTAATTATGGTAAAATAGTCTCCTTTTTGTTGGTTTCATAGTTGATACGTTTCTCTCATGTCGAAAATCTGGTCTAAAGAAGAGACCCTCTGGAGCTTTGCCCTGTACGGCACAGCCGTGGGCGCAGGAACCCTGTTTCTGCCCATCCAGTTAGGATCTGCGGGCGCTGTCGTCCTGTTCATCACCGCCCTTGTGGCGTATCCATTCACCTACTGGCCCCACAAAGCGTTATGTCAGTTTATCCTCTCAGCGAAAACGAAAGGCAGCGAAGGGATCACCGGTGCGGTGACGCACTACTACGGGAAAAAGATCGGCAATCTGATCACCACGCTCTACTTTGTCGCTTTTTTTGTGGTGGTGCAGATCTATGCCGTGGCGATCACCAACTCCCTGACTGAGCAGCTGGCGAAGCATATCCCGGTAGACATGACCGTGCGGGTGCTGGTCAGTCTGGGCGTCGTGCTGACGTTAAATCTGATCTTTCTGATGGGGCGTCACGTCACCATCCGGGTGATGGGTTTTCTGGTCTTCCCGCTGATCGCCTACTTCCTGCTGGTGTCGCTGTATCTCACCCAGAACTGGCAGCCCTCGCTGCTCACCAGCCAGATGAGCGTTGATCAGCACACCTTGCACCAGGTGTGGATCTCCATTCCGGTAATGGTATTCGCCTTCAGCCATACCCCGATTATTTCGACCTTTGCCGTTGACCGGCGCGAGAAATATGGCGACGCCGCAATGGGCAAATGTACCCGCATCATGAAGGTGGCGTATCTGATTATCTGCCTGAGCGTGCTGTTCTTTGTCTTCAGCTGCCTGCTGTCGATCCCTTCGTCTTACATCGTGGCCGCTAAAGAGCAAGGGGTTACCATTCTCTCTGCCCTCTCGATGATGCCCTCTTCCCCTTCGTGGCTTGGGATCTCCGGCATTGTGGTGGCCATCATCGCGATGTCGAAGTCGTTTCTCGGCACCTATTTTGGGGTGATTGAGGGGGCAACGGAGATGGTGAAATCAGCGTTAAATCAGGTTGGCGTAAAGAAAAGCCGGGCCTTCAATCGGGCCGTGTCGGTGATGGGGGTTTCGCTGATCACCTTTGCGGTGTGCTGTATTAATCCCAATGCTATCTCGATGATCTATGCCATCAGCGGACCGCTTATCGCCATGATCCTGTTTATCATGCCGACCCTGTCCACCTTCCTTATTCCGGCCCTGAAACCTTACCGCTCTATTGGCAACGTGCTGACGCTGATCGTGGGGGTGTTATGCGTGTCGGTGATGTTTATCGCCTGACCAGGAGGCAGCACGCTGGTTTGCGGCAGCGTGCTGTTCAACGTTAAGCGCGGATACTGTCATACTCGCGGTTGTTATCAAATTCATGTTTCGCGAACGGGCACAGGGGGATGATTTTGCGGTTTTCTGCACGCATCTTTTCCACCACCTTCGCGACCAGCTGTTTGCCCACGCCCTGCCCTTTCAGGATGGGATCGACATCGGTGTGCTCAATAATGCTGAGGTGTTCGCCGGTGGGAACAAAAACGATCTCCGCGACCTGGTTACCGTCGGCATCATTCACATAAAACTTGTTATGACCTTCCTGAATTTCCATGTTTTCTCGCTTATTTATGGCGGTATTTAAGTGCGCCGCTTGGGCAGGTGTCAATCACACGCACGACCGTATCAACATCCACTTCATCAGGGATGATCCACGGCTTACGTTTCAGGTTGAAGAGTCTGGCGCTGCCGCGCACGCAGTTTCCCGCGTGCTGACAGATACCGGTGTTGAAGTAGACATCAATTTTCTCACCGGTATAGGCCCGGTACCCGGCTTGCAGGAGATCGTTATCCATGACATTTCCTCTGTCGTTATTATGCTTTCGGGAATAGGGATGATGCTGGCTGTGAGAATCAAAAAGTTAACATTTATTTAATAGAATGATCCAGTGCCTTAAGCGGGGCAGAATTCTGACTGAGAAATCATGCTATTAATCAACGTTAAGGTGGTGTCTTTCAGGTAGTCTGTTTTTATCAGCAGACTACCCGGAGCGTCTGAATCACCATGGATAACCCGCTATTTTTAAAAGGATTAGTTGTTTTACTGCTCGCCTTATGGGCGTGGGATATCATTAGAGCAAAACGCAAAAAGCAGCCTGCGGATCCCGCCATTGCACACGCTGATGCCCGGGAACGCCAGGCATGGCGCTATGTCAGATGGGGTTTTCGGGTAATACAGATCGCCTGTGCGCTCTATTTCGTACGGATGCTGATTCAGATCTTACTGGTGTAGATTGGCAGGAAATAAGGGAACGTAAAAAAGGATGCTGGAGCGGGCGAAGGGAATCGAACCCTCGTATAGAGCTTGGGAAGCTCTCGTTCTACCATTGAACTACGCCCGCTTTGAGGTGCGTAAAGCATTATAGACCTTACGCCCCTTCTGACAAGACTCCCCTGCGCTAACCGGCGATTAAATAACCACTTAGCACTTCGGTTTGCCGCCCGGCGCCGGTAAATAGCGTACCGGGTCGATGGCGGTTGCCTTATAACGAATCTGGAAATGAAGCGCCACGGTGTTGGAGCCGGTGCTGCCCATGGTGGCGATCTTCTGCCCGGCCTTCACGTTTTGTCCGTTATTCACCAGCAGGGTGTCATTATGTGCATAGGCGGTGATGTAATCCTCGCCATGCTTAATCATGATCAGGTTGCCATAGCCGCGCAGCTGGTTGCCGACATAGACCACCTTGCCCGCATCGGAGGCGTAGACCGGCGATCCGCGGGTGCCCGCGATATCAATCCCTTTGTTGCCCCCTTCCGAGGTGGAGTACGGTATCACCACTTTGCCGCTGGCAGGCCAGACCCAGCAACGCTGTCCGACGGGTGGCCAGGAGGACTTAGGCACGACGTAAGAAGGAGTGACTGCGGCGGTTTTACCTTTGCTACGCGAAGAGGATTTTTTAGCTGTGGCGCTGCTGCCGTTAACCTTCAGCTTTTGCCCCACTTCAATGGTGTAAGGCGGCGAAATATTGTTCAGGCGCGCCAAATCCTTCACGCTGGTGCCAGTCGCACGGGAGATGCGGTACAGCGTATCGCCGCGTTTAACGGTATACACAGCACCAGAATCCGATGACTGATTGCCTGCGCATCCCGCCAGCAACAGGGCCAGGATCAGGCAAAACGGAGCAGAAACAGGGTTTTTCGTCGGGCTTCCTGCAAACAAAACAGTTCCTCGGTCAACGTGAATGGCCGCGCTATCATAGCAGCCCCACCGCGGATGCCCAAGAGCACCCTATGCGACAAACAGTTTAATGCCGATTGCGATATAATCGCCCGGGTCAGGCCGCGCTGAACTTAGTGGAACACTAACAAGTCAGTATCGCCTGACGATTTCAGCACGGAGTTACAATGGACACACACGAACACGTCATTTTGGTCAACGACCTGGGAAAGATAATCGGCACCCAGGAAAAGTACGCTGCACACACCTCTCACACCCCACTACATCTGGCCTTCTCTTGCTGGCTTTTCAACGACAAAGGTGAGTGTCTGGTCACCCGTCGCGCCATGAGTAAAAAAGCCTGGCCCGGTGTCTGGACCAACTCCGTTTGCGGCCATCCGCAACAGGGTGAAACGTCAGAACAGGTCATAATCCGCCGCTGCCGCTACGAAGTGGGCGTCGAGATTGCCGGGATTATTCCGATCGCACCCGCATTCCGCTACTGCGAAACCGATCCCTCCGGGATTGTTGAAAACGAAATATGCCCGGTCTTCGCGGCACATGCCGTCAACGACGTAAACATCAATCGCGACGAAGTGATGGAGTATCAGTGGGTAAAGCTGGACGCACTGTTACGCGCGCTGGAAGCCACTCCGTGGGCCTTTAGCCCGTGGATGGTGATGGAAGCGAGAGCGGCAGAAGAGGGTTTGGTCCGCTTCGCAGCAGACGCGAAGCAATAAAAAAGCCCCGACGCGATTAACGCCGGGGCTTTCTGGTAGCTGTGGCTTACTTAACCGGACGCATCGCCGGGAACAGGATCACATCACGGATGGTGTGGCTGTTGGTAAACAGCATCACCATACGGTCGATACCAATGCCCAGGCCCGCTGTTGGCGGCAGGCCGTGTTCCAGCGCGGTCACGTAGTCTTCATCGAAGAACATGGCTTCGTCGTCACCCGCCGCTTTCGCATCAACCTGATCCTGGAAGCGCTGCGCCTGATCTTCTGCATCGTTCAGCTCGCTAAAGCCGTTGCCGATTTCGCGGCCACCGATGAAGAATTCAAAGCGGTCAGTGATCTCCGGGTTCTCGTCGTTACGACGCGCCAGCGGAGAAACTTCTGCCGGGTATTCGGTGATGAAGGTAGGCTGAATCAGGTGCGCTTCCGCCACTTCTTCGAAGATCTCGGTCACGATACGGCCCAGACCCCAGCTCTTCTCAACCTTGATACCGATGCTTTCAGCGATCGCTTTCGCAGAGTCGAAGTTATCCAGGTCAGCCATCTCGGTTTCAGGACGGTATTTCTTGATCGCTTCGCGCATGGTCAGCTTAACGAACGGCTTGCCGAAGTCGAAGACTTCTTCGCCGTAAGGCACTTCAGTGGTACCCAGAATATCCTGCGCCAGCGTACGGAACAGGGATTCGGTCAGCTCGATCAGATCTTTGTAATCCGCGTAAGCCATATAGAGTTCCATCATGGTGAACTCTGGGTTATGACGTACGGAGATGCCTTCGTTACGGAAGTTACGGTTGATCTCGAATACGCGATCGAAACCGCCCACCACCAGACGCTTCAGGTACAGTTCCGGCGCGATACGCAGGTACATGTCCAGGTCCAGGGCGTTGTGATGGGTGATAAATGGACGCGCAGACGCACCGCCCGGGATCACCTGCATCATTGGGGTTTCCACTTCCATAAAGTCGCGGCCCACCATGAACTGACGGATGCCAGCCATAATCTGGGAGCGAATTTTGAAGGTCTTGCGGGATTCATCGTTAGAGATGAGATCCAGGTAACGCTGACGATAGCGCGCTTCCTGATCCTGCAGGCCGTGGAACTTGTCCGGCAGCGGGCGCAGGGCTTTGGTCAGCAGACGCAGCTCGGTGCAGTGGATGGACAGCTCGCCGGTCTTGGTTTTGAACAGCTTGCCTTTAGCGCCCAGGATATCGCCCAGGTCCCACTTCTTGAACTGCTCGTTGTAGATCCCTTCCGGCAGATCGTCGCGGGAGACGTACAGCTGAATGCGGCCGCCAACGTCCTGCAGGGTGATGAAAGACGCTTTACCCATGATACGACGGGTCATCATGCGGCCTGCAACGGCCACTTCGATGTTCAGCGCTTCCAGCTCTTCGTTCTCTTTAGCGTCGAAGTCAGCGTGCAGTTGGTCTGAGGTATGATCGCGACGAAAATCGTTCGGGAACGGCACGCCCTGCTCGCGCAGTGCAGCCAGCTTCTCGCGGCGGGTTTTCAGTTCATTGTTTAGATCGACGACCGCGTCAGCGCCCTGTGCTTGTTGTTCAGACATGTTGGTTCCTCATAACCCTGCTTTCAGACTTGCTTCGATAAATTGGTCCAGGCTGCCGTCCAGCACCGCCTGCGTGTTACGGGTTTCGACACCGGTACGCAGGTCTTTGATGCGGGAGTCATCAAGGACGTAAGAACGGATCTGGCTGCCCCAGCCGATGTCGGATTTGTTATCTTCCATCGCCTGCTTCTCAGCATTTTTCTTTTGCATCTCCAGTTCATAAAGCTTCGCTTTCATCTGCTTCATGGCCTGGTCTTTGTTTTTATGCTGGGAACGGTCGTTCTGGCACTGTGTTACCAGCCCGGTCGGAATGTGGGTAATACGCACCGCGGATTCCGTACGGTTAACGTGCTGACCACCCGCACCGGAGGCGCGATAAACGTCGATACGCAGATCCGCTGGGTTGATTTCGATGTCGATATCGTCCTTCACTTCCGGGTAGACAAACGCGGAACTGAAAGAGGTGTGACGGCGACCGCCGGAGTCGAACGGGCTTTTACGCACCAGGCGGTGAACGCCGGTTTCCGTACGCAGCCAGCCGTAGGCGTAATCGCCAATGATTTTGACGGTGACAGATTTCAGGCCTGCCACTTCACCTTCAGACTCTTCGATGATCTCGGTCTTGAAGCCGCGGGCTTCAGCCCAACGCAGGTACATACGGGTCAGCATGCTGGCCCAGTCCTGTGCTTCTGTACCGCCGGAACCTGCCTGAATATCCAGGTAGCAGTCGGCGCTGTCGTATTCACCGGAGAACATACGACGGAATTCCAGCTGTGCCAGCTTCTCTTCCAGACCGTCGAGTTCTGCTACGGCTTCGTTGAAGGTCTCTTCGTCGTCGGCTTCAACGGCCAGTTCCAGCAGCCCGGAAACGTCATCCAGGCCTTGTGCCATCTGATCCAGCGTATCGACGATAGCTTCCAGAGAGGAACGCTCTTTACCCAGCGCCTGTGCGCGTTCAGGTTCGTTCCAGACGTCCGGCTGTTCCAGCTCGGCGTTTACTTCTTCGAGACGCTCTTTCTTGGCATCGTAGTCAAAGATACCCCCTAAGAACGTCGGAGCGCTCCGTGAGGTCCTGAATGCGGTTTTTTACCGGATTAATTTCAAACATGGTCTGTTTTCTTTTATGGACGAGTCAAAATGCGGTTATAAGGGCGGAATTGTACCGGATTCACGCCCTTTTTTATAGCGGAATAGTGATGCTAAAGTGGCCAGATATGGTCGATGATGATTTGCAGCGTGCGGTTGCCGCGAAACTCGTTGATATCCAGTTTGTAGGCCAGTTCGACTTCGCGCACGCCGTTGTCCGGCCAGATGGTGGTATCGACGTTAAAGGCGATACCGTCCAGCAGCGGGCCGCCGCCTACCGGTTCTACCATCACTTTCAGGTGGCGTTCACCCACCAGCCGCTGTTGCAGCAGACGGAAGCGGCCATCGAACAGCGGCTCCGGGAACATCTGCCCCCAGGGACCGGCATCCCGCAGCATCTGTGCCACTTCCATGGTCATTTCGGCTGGTATTAACGGGCCGTCGGAGACCACTTCGCCCTGCAACAGGGCCGGATCCAGCCAGTCGGTGACCAGCTCGCTGAACAGGCGCTGGAACTGATCGAACTTCGCCTCCTCCAGTGACAGACCCGCCGCCATCGCATGGCCGCCAAATTTGATCATCAGCCCCGGATGCAGCGTGTCCAGCCGCTCCAGCGCATCGCGCATATGCAGCCCCTGGATGGATCGGCCCGATCCTTTCAGCGTGCCGTCGCCTGCGGGAGCAAAGGCAATCACCGGGCGGTGAAAACGCTCTTTGATACGCGAGGCCAAAATCCCGACCACGCCCTGATGCCACTCAGGATGATACATTGCCAGCCCGCCGGGCAGCGTTTCGCCGCTGCGCTCCAGCTTTTCGCACAGGGTCAGCGCTTCGGCCTGCATTCCCTGCTCGATCTCTTTACGGGTCTGGTTCAGCGCGTCCAGTTCGTTGGCCAGCACGCGCGCTTCCGCGATGTTGTCGCACAGCAACAGCGCCACCCCGACTGACATATCATCCAGACGCCCGGCGGCGTTAAGACGCGGGCCAAGGGCAAAACCTAAGTCGCTGGCCGCCAGCCGCTGTTGATCCCGGTTGGAGATCTCCAGCAGCGCCTTAATGCCCGGACGGCATTTGCCCGCCCGAATGCGGTTTAAACCCTGCCAGGTGAGAATGCGGTTATTGGCATCCAGCGGCACGACGTCCGCCACGGTGCCCAGCGCCACCAGATCGAGGAATTCCGCCAGATTCGGCGGCGCAATGCCCTGCGCCTCGAACCAGCCTTTATCCCGCAGCTTCGTGCGCAGCGCCAGCATCAGGTAAAACGCCACCCCCACACCTGCCAGGGATTTCGACGGGAAGGCGCAGTCTCGCAGGTTAGGGTTGATGATCGCTTCCGCCGCTGGCAGCGTGTCGCCGGGCAGGTGGTGATCGGTGACCAGCACCGGGATCCCCAGCGAGTGTGCACGATCGACACCGTTGTGGGATGAGATCCCATTGTCGACCGTCAGGATCATTTGAGCGCCACGGGCATGCGCTTGATCAACCACTTCCGGGCTGAGGCCATAGCCATCCTCGAAGCGGTTCGGCACCAGGTAAGAGACGTTATCGCACCCCATCGCCCGCAGGCTGAGCACGCTCAGCGCGGTACTGGTGGCACCATCGGCGTCGAAATCCCCCACCACGATGATGCGCGTCCCTTCGCGAAAGGCGTTATACAGCAGCTCCGTGGCCGTATCGACGCCACTCAGTTGCTGCCAGGGCAACATGCCTTTTACGCTTCGCTCAAGGTCGTCTGCCGTTTGCACGCCACGGCTGGCATACAGTCGACGCAACAGGGGCGACAGATCCGCGGGTAGCGCGGCGCTGTCGTTCACTTCACGACGACGGAGTTGTATCGAAGATTTCACGCGAATTATTTACCGCCAAACTGTTTCTGGTGCTCGTCGAGGAAGGCTTTCATCTCTTTCGGCCCCTGGTAACCTGGCACCACGTAACCGTTGCTGAGTACGATAGCTGGCGTACCGGTCACGCCAAACTGCACGCCCAGCGCGTAGTGGTTGGCAATGTCGATATCGCAGGAGGCTGGCTGAATGCCTTTGCCGCTCATGGCATCATCAAAGGCTTTGTTGCGATCTTTCGCACACCAGATGGCCTTCATGTCCTGCTCAGGCTGGCTCTGCACGCCCGCACGCGGGAAAGCGAGGTAACGCACGGTGATCCCCAGCGCGTTGTAGTCTTTCATCTCTTCGTGCAGCTTGTGGCAGTAACCGCAGGTGATGTCGGTGAACACGGTGATGACATGTTTTTCCTGCGCCGCTTTGTAGACAATCATCTCTTTTTCCAGCGCGTTCAGGTTTTTCATCAGCATCTGGTTCGTCACGTTAACCGGCTGGGCGCCGCTTACGTCATACAGCGGCCCTTGCAGAAAATGTTTACCGTCTTCGGTAACGTACAACACACCGCCGCTGGTCATCACGGTTTTCATCCCAGGAATTGGCGCAGGCTGAATATCGCTGCTGGTGACGCCAAGCTTCGCCAGAGATTGTTTGATGGCTGCATCGTCTGCATGCGCCAGGCCGGATAATGAGGCTGCCAGCAGAGAGAACAGCACTAAAGTCTTTTTCATATTGATTCCTGTTACACGTCACCACTCACGCGCGTGGGTGATGCTGTTGGTGGAGCTGTCGCAGGCGTTCCGTGGCGACATGCGTGTAGATTTGCGTCGTTGAAAGGTCACTGTGCCCAAGCAGCATCTGGACCACGCGCAGGTCGGCGCCATGGTTCAGAAGATGGGTCGCAAAAGCGTGACGCAGAACGTGCGGCGAAAGTTTTTCACTGTCGATACCCGCCAGTGTGGCGTAATGTTTGATGCGATGCCAGAAGGTTTGGCGCGTCATTTGTTGCGCACGCTGGCTCGGAAACAGCACATCGATGGAGACACCGTTAAGCAACCACGGACGCCCATGCTGAAGATAGTTCTCCAGCCAGTAAACCGCTTCTTCCCCCAGCGGCACCAGACGTTCTTTGTTGCCTTTACCGATCACCCGTACCACGCCCTGACGCAGGCTGATATCGCTCATCGTCAGCCCAACCAGTTCAGAGACGCGCAGTCCCGTCGCGTACAACACTTCAAGCATCGCTTTATCGCGTAACTCCAGCGGTTGGTCAACCACCGGCGCCTGTAATAATCTCTCAACTTGTGCTTCGCTGAGATCCTTCGGCAGACGCTGCGGCAGTTTTGGCGACGCCAGCACGGCGCTAGGATCGTCGGGACGTAATTTCTCACGATACAGATGCTGAAACAGACGCCGCATGGCGCTCAGCAGTCGCGCGGAACTGGTAGCTTTATAGCCTCCCTCCATACGCTCGGCAAGCAGCGCCTGCAGATCGTCGCTTTGGGCCGTCGCAAGAGAGAGTTGATGGTGATGCAACCAGGCTACCAGCATGCCCAGATCGCGTCGGTAGGCGCTGAGGGTATTTTCGGCAAGATTCTTCTCCAGCCACAGCGCATCGAGAAACTGCTCGATGAGTGCGAGATCCTTTTCCACGTCAGCCTCTTTCGTTCTGCAATGGGTGCATTATGCCTGAAGGCGGGTTGTTTCTGGTACACTACACGCAAAGTCATAGCAAGTATTGAGACATTTTAGCGATGAATATTGGTCTGTTTTATGGTTCCAGCACCTGCTACACCGAGATGGCGGCAGAGAAAATTCGCGACATTATCGGCCCGGAACTGGTCACCCTTCATAATCTCAAAGACGACGCCCCAACGATGATGGAACAGTACGACGTACTGATTCTGGGCATCCCAACCTGGGATTTTGGTGAACTGCAGGAAGACTGGGAAGCCATCTGGGATCAGCTTGATTCCCTGAAGCTGGAAGGCAAAATTATCGCGCTGTACGGCATGGGCGACCAGTTAGGCTACGGCGAGTGGTTCCTTGATGCGCTGGGGATGCTGCACGATAAGCTGGCGCCGAAAGGCGTGACCTTCATCGGTTACTGGCCGACCGAGGGCTATGAGTTTACCAGTAAGAAACCGATCATTGCCGACGGCCAGCTGTTTGTCGGGCTGGCCCTTGATGAGACGAATCAATACGATCTGAGCGAAGAGCGCCTGCAGAGCTGGTGCGAGCAGATCCTTGGCGAAATGGCGGAGCAGTTCAGCTAATCCCCTACCGCCCGTGCGTCGGTTGCTGCGAAAGCATCCGGCGCAGATCCCGCCACTCCCCTTCATCCATGCTGTCTGCCGACAACCACAAATGCTGGTAGCGTTTCCCGTCGCCCTTGCGTAAGCGGAGCATCATGCCGGAATTGAGCATCCACGGCGTACCGATAATCTCCCACTCGCTACCCTGCCACTGCAGGCGGGAATCCATGAATAGCTTGATTTCGCCCTGGCGGGAATTGATGCGCCGTTGGCTGCGTACGCTGTCAAACACCACCAGCGACAGTAAAATTAACCATAACGGGGTGTAGCTTAGCGGCCATGGTATCAACAGGATGCAAGCCGCAACCAGGCCGTGGAGCAAAAGAGACATCCACTGGGCGCGCCACGAGACGCGTAAATCAGATTGCCACAGGACCACGTTCCCGATTCCGTGTTTGAATTAAAAGCACCATCCGTTGCAGTTCGGCGTCGGCGGGTTCGCCGTGATTCATTAACCAGTTAAATAAATCAGGATCGTCGTTCTCCAGCAGGCGGATAAACAGCTTTTTATCCTCATCGCTCAGGGTGTCGTATTCGTATTCGAAGAACGGCATGATGGAGATATCGAGTTCGCGCATACCGCGACGGCATGCCCAATGAATGCGGGCTTTGTTAGTAATGTCCATGTGTATTTTCCTGCATAACGTTGAGTTCAGGCAGTGTTCCGTTCGTATCGGCTGAGAAAGAGAGTCCACCGGGAAGAAACGGCTCTTAGTGTAACGTGTTTTTTGCTGTTTCATTACTGGAATATTATGTTCCTGGCGCACTCTTCCATAAAAAACCACAACAAATACGGGTATTCATCCGTTTTGCGTAGCGTTATGCAGAATGGCGCAAGGGCACGAATAGCCTGATGAAACCGCTTGCAATGGCTACAGTCTCTTTTACCATTAGGCATCAACAAAGCGTTATGCAATTCAGGACCTCATTATGGCATTTACACCGTTTTCTCCGCGCCAGCCTGTCGCCTCTGCGCGTCTGCCGCTGACGCTTATGACTCTTGATGACTGGGCGCTGGCAACCGTTGTCGGCGTGGACAGCGAAAAGTACCTGCAGGGCCAGGTGACCGCTGATGTCAGTCAAATGACCGAACACCAACATCTGCTGGCCGCGCACTGCGATCCGAAAGGCAAGATGTGGAGCAACCTGCGCATTTTCCGCCGTCAGGACGGCTTTGCCCTGATCGAGCGCCGCAGCCTGCGTGACGCGCAGCTTACCGAGCTGAAAAAGTATGCGGTGTTCTCCAAGGTCACCATCGCTGCCGATGACGAACTGGTGCTGCTGGGCGTGGCCGGATTCCAGGCGCGCGCAGCCTTGAAAAACCTGTTCAGCGACCTTCCTGATGCTGACAACCAGGTCACTCACGACGGTGTTACTTCGCTGCTGTGGTTTGAACACCCGGCGGAACGCTTCCTGCTGGTGACCGATGTCGCCACCGCAGAGCGCGTAACCCAGGCCCTGCGTGGCGAAGCACAGCTGAATAATAGCCAGCAGTGGCTGTCACTGAACATTGAAGCGGGCATTCCAGTTATCGATGCCGCCAACAGCGGGCAGTTTATTCCGCAGGCCACTAACCTGCAGGCGCTCGGTGGGATCAGCTTTAAAAAAGGCTGTTACACCGGCCAGGAGATGGTGGCTCGCGCGAAGTTCCGCGGCGCCAACAAACGTGCGCTGTGGTACCTGGCGGGCCAGGCCAGCCGCGTACCGGAAGCCGGCGAAGATCTGGAGCTGAAAATGGGTGACAACTGGCGCCGTACCGGCACCGTGCTTGCCGCCGTTCAGCTTGATGATGGCCGTCTGCTTGTACAGGCCGTCATGAACAATGATATGGAGCCAGACAGCGTTTTCCGCGTGCGTGAAGATGTGAATACCCTGAGCATTGAGCCGCTGCCATATTCCCTGGAAGAGTGATGTTGTGAGTACCGGGTGGCAAAGGTAAAAGCAAAACGGTAACCCCAGGGTTACCGTTTTTAATGTTTGCGCCGCTATCCGCAGGAGAGGGTTGGCGTGAGGACATCAGGCCGCACCCAACAATCTTAATTAAACCTGTCCAACGTACAGATAAATCGCCAGGAAGTGACACACGCTGCCGCCCAGCACAAACCCGTGCCAGATCGCGTGGTTATAGGGTATGCGCTTACAGACGTAAAAAATTACCCCCAGCGAATAGACAATTCCGCCCACCGCCAGCAACGTCACCCCACCCGCCGCGAGTTTTACCGCCAGCTCATAGATGACAATCAGCGACAGCCAGCCCATGGTCAGATAGGTCACCAGCGACAGCACCTTGAAACGGTGCGTGATGGTCAGCTTAAACAGGATCCCCAGTAGCGCCAGGCTCCAGATAACAATCATTAATCCGCGCGCCAGCGGTGAATCCAACCCCACCAGCAAAAAGGGCGTGTAAGTCCCGGCAATCAGCAGATAGATGGCGCAGTGGTCGAATTTTTTCAGCCAGATCTTGGCCCGCTGATACGGAATGGCATGATAAAGGGTGGACGCCAGGAACAGCAGAATCATGCTTCCGCCATACAGGCTGTAACTGGTGATCGCCAGCGCGCTGGCGTTCGTGTCGACGGCCTGAACCAGGAGTAATACCAGCCCGACGATGCCAAACACCAGACCTACCCCGTGACTAATACTGTTGGCTATTTCCTCAGCCAGCGAATATCCCTGTGTGGTTAATGGTTTGCTAACCATAGATAACTCCGGGAAAACATAAGTGAATACTGCATCGCTGACTATGCTAACTGAGAATGATTCCAGTGAACACCTGTTAGCTAAAATAAATATCCTCCAGATATTTATTTAATACAATCATATAGTTGAATGAAATTTTCAGCTAACGGATGTTCACGATAAACATTAAACGCATTTAAAATCAATAACATAAAACTGACGCTGATTCGGGTAGATCTCTGCGATCACCCGCTTAAGTTCACCGAGGGTCATGTTTTCCTGCTGGGCATGTTTTTCGGTCAGCGTGTCCAGCGTCACGGTTGAAGTGCCTGTTACCTCAATGGTGCAAAAGTAGCCGTCATCTTCATAACGCCCCACCCGCAAAACATCGCCCGCTTTGAAGTGCGCCTCGCTCTCATCACGGATGGTGATGGTCTTACGTCCGGCCAGAATGTCATCCTGAAAGCGCTGAAAAAAAGTAATGTCGTTTGGCTGCATGTTATTATTCCCTGAAGATGAAGTCTGATGAGTGAGTTTAGCCACTGTGAGCATGTTCTCCCATTCCGCCATTGCCAGTCTCAATAATCTGGAGATGATGGTCTACAACACCGTCATTAAAAACCGTGACCAGGTGATGTACATGACCATTCGCGAACTGGCTGATGCGGCGGGGGTTTCCACCACCACCGTGCTGCGCTTTTGCCGCAAGCTGAAATGCGATGGCTATTCTGAATTCCGCGTCCGCTTTAAATTATATCTTGAACAAAACGAACCGCAGCAGGCGAATTTTGGTGCCAGTGAGATTATCAGTTTTTTCAAAAGCGTAAACAACGACGAGTTTGATACGCTTTTAAATAACGCTGTAGATATTATTTTATCCTCGGAGCGTATTATATTTGTCGGCGCAGGTACATCAGGCTCGCTGGCAAAATATGGTGCACGTTTCTTTTCCAATATTGGTAAATTCAGCAACCATATCGACGATCCTTATTTCCCGGTGACCAACGATATGGCGAAAAATGCCCTGGCGATTGTGCTCTCCGTCTCTGGCGAAACCGAAGAGATCCTGCGCTTCGCCAGCCAGTTCAGCCTGCATCACTGCAAGGTGCTTTCCATCACCAGCCACGAACATTCACGGCTGGCAAAACTGGCAGACTTTAATCTCTCGTGGCATGTGCCGCAAACGCGTATCGCGGGCGTCTATGATATTACCACGCAAATCCCGGTGATTTATATTCTTGAATCTCTGGGGCGCAAACTGGCGAAGAAATTAACGGAATAAAACACCCTGTTTTTTTGCCGTAACAAATCACAATGTCTGCAAATTGTTATATCGTGACTTTTTATTCCCCTTTGTTAGACTCCAAATAAGACAATAAATGAGATTAGCAAAGATGAAAAAACTCACCTTACCAAAAGACTTTTTATGGGGCGGCGCAGTGGCGGCGCACCAGGTAGAAGGCGGCTGGAACAAGGGCGGTAAAGGCCCGAGCATTTGTGACGTGCTGACCGGCGGCGCTCACGGCGTGCCGCGTGAAATCACCCAGGAAGTGGTTGATGGCAAATACTACCCGAACCATGAAGCCATCGACTTCCACGGCCACTATAAAGAAGACATCAAGCTGTTTGCCGAGATGGGCTTCAAATGCTTCCGTACCTCCATCGCCTGGACCCGTATCTTCCCGAAAGGTGATGAAACCCAGCCGAACGAAGAGGGGCTGAAATTCTACGACGACATGTTCGATGAGCTGCTGAAGTACAACATCGAGCCGGTGATCACCCTCTCCCACTTCGAAATGCCGCTGCATCTGGTGCAGGAGTACGGCGGCTGGACCAACCGTAAGGTGGTCGATTTCTTCGTTAATTTCGCTGAAGTGGTGTTTGAGCGCTACAAGAGCAAGGTCAAATACTGGATGACCTTCAACGAGATCAACAACCAGCGTAACTGGCGCGCCCCGCTGTTCGGCTACTGCTGCTCCGGCGTGGTCTATACCGAGCATCAAAACCCGGAAGAGACCATGTACCAGGTGCTGCATCACCAGTTCGTGGCCAGCGCCCTGGCGGTAAAAGCCGCGCGTCGCATCAACCCGGAAATGAAAGTCGGCTGCATGCTGGCAATGGTGGCGCTCTATCCATTCTCCTGCAAACCTGAAGACGTGATGTTCGCCCAGGAGTCAATGCGTGAGCGCTATGTCTTTACCGACGTACAACTGCGTGGTTACTACCCATCCTACGTGCTGAACGAATGGGAGCGTCGCGGTTTCACCGTCAATATGGAAGCGGGCGATGAGCAGATCCTGCGTGAAGGCACCTGTGATTATCTGGGCTTCAGCTACTACATGACCAACGCGGTGAAAGCGGAAGGCGGTACGGGCGATGCGATCTCCGGCTTCGAAGGCAGCGTTCCGAACCCGCACGTCAAAGCTTCTGACTGGGGCTGGCAGATTGACCCGGTGGGCCTGCGCTACGCCCTGTGCGAGCTGTATGAACGTTACCAGAAGCCGCTGTTTATCGTCGAAAACGGATTTGGCGCGTATGACAAAGTGGAAGAGGACGGCAGCATCAACGATGACTACCGTATCGACTACCTGCGTGCCCATGTGGAAGAGATGATAAAAGCGGTGACGTATGATGGCGTGGATCTGATGGGCTACACCCCGTGGGGCTGCATCGACTGCGTGTCCTTCACCACCGGTCAGTACAGCAAACGCTACGGCTTTATCTACGTGAACAAGCACGACGACGGTACGGGCGATATGTCTCGTTCCCGTAAGAAGAGCTTCGAATGGTATAAAGGCGCGATTGCCAGCAACGGCGAGACATTGTAATTTTTTGCCCGGTGGCGCTGCGCTTACCGGGCCTACGATTGATCCCCTCTCCCCTTTGAGGTGAGGGGTTATTTCCCGCCCGCTAACTCAATAAAACTGCCCGTCACGTACGACGCCTTCTCGCTCAACAGCCAGACAATCGCCTGCGCCACCTCTTCAGGTTGGCCGCCGCGCTGCATCGGCAGCATCGACTTCACCCGATCCACACGGCCCGGCTCACCGCCAGAAGCATGAATTTCCGTGTAGATCAGCCCAGGACGAACACAGTTAACCCGAATGCCCTGCGCGGCTACCTCCAGCGCTAACCCGGTAGTAAGAGAATCCACAGCACCTTTTGACGCCGCGTAATCGACATATTCCCCTGGCGCACCAAGCCGCGAGGCGGCAGACGAGACGTTCACAATCGCCCCGCCCTTTCCGCCATGTTTCAGCGCCATGCGTTTTACCGCTTCACGACAGCAGAGGAAATACCCGGTCACGTTGGTGCCCAGCACCCGGTTGATACGCTCGGCAGAAAGATTTTCGATAGTGCTCTGCTCGAACAGGATCCCGGCGTTGTTAACCAGCGCCGTGAGGGGTTCGCCTTCACGATCGAGGCTGTCGAACATTGCCATGACCTGCGCTTCGTCACTGATGTCGGCGCGCAAGGCAAAGGCCTTGCCGCCCTCTTCCACAATCTTTGCGATGACGTCGGTTGCAGCTTTGATATTGTGGTGATAATTCACCGCCACGGTGTAGCCTTCCCTCGCCAGTTGCAGCGCAGTTGCTTTGCCAATTCCGCGGCTGGCACCGGTTACAAGTGCAATTGCCATTACACACCTCCAGAAAGAAAAAAAGCCGGGTGGCGGCTTCGCCTTACCCGGCCTACATCAATACCTTACTCTAGCTGAGCGATTACTGATATTCGCTCATGGGTACGCAGGAGCAGAACAGGTTGCGGTCGCCATAGACGTCATCAAGACGTTTCACGGTCGGCCAGTATTTGTTCGCTACGCCTGCCGGGAAGACCGCCAGCTCGCGGCTGTAAGCGTGGTTCCACTCTGCCACCATTTCGTGCTGCGTGTGTGGCGCATTGACCAGCGGGTTATCTTCCAGCGTCCATTCGCCGTCCAGCACGCGATCGATCTCCATGCGGATCGCCAGCATTGCATCAATAAAGCGGTCCAGCTCGGCTTTGCTCTCAGACTCGGTTGGCTCCACCATCAGCGTACCTGCAACCGGGAACGACATGGTTGGCGCGTGGAAGCCGTAGTCGATGAGGCGCTTGGCGATATCCAGTTCGCTAATGCCACTCTGCTCTTTCAGCGGGCGAATATCGAGAATACATTCGTGCGCCACGCGGCCATCGCGACCAGTGTAGAGCACCGGGAAGGCAGATTTCAGGCGAGTCGCGATGTAGTTAGCATTCAGGATCGCCACCTGGCTTGCCTGCTTCAGCCCTTCTGCGCCCATCATGCGGATGTACATCCAGCTGATTGGCAGAATAGAGGCGCTACCAAACGGAGCCGCGGAAACCGCGCCCTGACGGGTGAGCATGCCTTCGATCTGCACGACGCTGTGACCCGGTACGAACGGTGCCAGGTGCGCTTTGACGCCAATCGGCCCCATGCCCGGGCCGCCACCGCCGTGCGGAATGCAGAAGGTTTTGTGCAGGTTCAGGTGTGACACGTCTGCGCCGATAAAGCCTGGTGTGGTGATCCCCACCTGGGCGTTCATGTTGGCGCCATCGAGGTAAACCTGGCCGCCATGCTGGTGCACAATTTCGCACACTTCACGGATGGTCTCTTCGTACACCCCGTGGGTAGACGGATAGGTCACCATGATGCAGGAGAGTTTATCGCTGGTCTGTTCTGCTTTAGCGCGCAGATCAGCTAGATCGATGTTGCCGTTTTTATCACAGGCCACGACCACCACTTCCATCCCTGCCATCTGTGCAGAAGCCGGGTTGGTGCCGTGGGCAGAGCTTGGGATCAGGCAGATATCACGATGGCCTTCGTTGCGGCTCTCGTGGTAGTGACGGATCGCCAGCAGACCCGCGTATTCACCCTGTGCGCCTGAGTTCGGCTGCATGCAGAGCGCATCGTAACCGGTCAGTTTCACCAGCCAGTCGGAGAGCTGGTTGATCATCTGATGATAGCCTTCCGCCTGATCTGCCGGGCAGAACGGGTGCAGCTCAGCAAACTCCGGCCAGGTGATCGGAATCATCTCGGCGGCGGCGTTGAGCTTCATGGTGCAGGAGCCCAGCGGGATCATCGCCTGGTTCAGCGCCAGATCCTTGCGCTCCAGAGAGTGCATATAGCGCATCATCTCGGTTTCGCTGTGGTAGCGGTTGAATACCGGATGGGCCAGGATCGCGTCGTCGCGCAGCATGGTTGCCTGGATTGAGCGGCTGTCATGCGCCACCTCTTTGTCCAGGGTATCAATGTTCAGACCGTGGTCATCACCCAGCAGGACGTTGAACAGCACCTGAACATCTTCACGGGTGGTGGTCTCATCCAGCGTGATGCTGACGGCATTCAGAATGTCGCTACGCAGGTTAATCTCTGCTGCCTCAGCGCGTGCCAGCACCGCCGCTTTGTCGGCCACTTCGACACACAAGGTATCGAAGAAGTGCGCGTGGCGCAGTTTTTGTCCTTTCTGCTGCAGACCGCAGGCCAGGATATCGGCCAGACGGTGAATACGGCTGGCGATACGTTTCAGGCCAACCGGGCCGTGGAAGACGGCGTACAGGCTGGCGATGTTAGCCAGCAGCACCTGTGAGGTACAGATGTTGGAGTTCGCCTTCTCACGACGAATATGCTGCTCGCGCGTCTGCATCGCCATGCGCAGGGCGGTGTTACCTGCGGCATCTTTCGACACACCGATAATACGGCCTGGCATGGAGCGTTTGAATTCATCTTTTGCGGCGAAGAAAGCCGCATGTGGGCCACCGTAGCCCATCGGCACGCCAAAGCGCTGTGCGGAGCCGAAGACAATGTCTGCACCTTGTTTGCCCGGGGCAGTTAACAGCACCAGCGCCATAAAATCGGCCGCCACGCTGACGACAACTTTGCGCGCTTTCAGCTCGGCAATCAGAGTCGTGTAATCGTGAACTTCACCGGTAGTGCCCACCTGCTGCAACAGCACGCCAAACACATCCTGGTGATCCAGCACTTTCTCTGCGTCATCCACAATCACTTCAAAACCAAAGGTTTCAGCACGCGTACGTACCACGTCGAGGGTTTGTGGGTGAATATCGGCGGCGACGAAGAAGCGGTTCGCCCCTTTCAGTTTACTGACGCGTTTTGCCATCGCCATTGCTTCGGCGGCGGCGGTGGCTTCATCCAGCAGCGAGGCGGAGGCGATGTCCAGACCGGTCAGATCCAGCGTCACCTGCTGGAAGTTCAACAGTGCTTCCAGACGGCCCTGCGACACTTCCGGCTGATACGGGGTGTACGCGGTGTACCAGCCCGGGTTTTCCAGCATGTTGCGCAGAATAACCGGCGGCAACTGCACGTTGGTGTAGCCCATGCCAATGTAAGACTTAAAGCGCTTGTTCAGGCCGGCAATGGCCTTCAGTTCTGCCAGCGCGGCAAATTCAGTCGTGGCTTCACCCACCTGCGGCGGGGTGGCGAGCTGAATATCCTTTGGCACGATCTGCGAAATCAGTGCGTTTAACGAATCCGCGCCAACCGTCTTCAGCATCTCCTGCTGTTGCTGAGCATCCGGCCCAATGTGACGTTCAATGAAGGCGCCACGGTTTTCAAGCTGGCTTAAAGTCTGTGTCATGAGCGATGGTTCCTGAAACGTGCAGTGAATGTGTTTTCTCCCTCTCCCTAAGGGAGAGGGCTGGGGTGAAGGTGTCGTCTGTTCCCCTCACCCTACCCTCTCCCCACAGGGGAGAGGGAAAAGGCTTATTCGTCTTCCAGTAATGCTTCGTACGCGGTCGCATCCAGCAGCGAGGCAACCTGCGCTTCGTCGCTGGCTTTGATCTTAAAGATCCAGCCGCCTTCATACGGTTCGCTGTTAACCAGTTCCGGGGAGTCGCTCAGCGCGTCGTTTACCGCAACGATTTCACCGCTCACCGGGGCATAGATATCAGAAGCGGCTTTTACCGACTCGGCCACTGCGCAGTCATCGCCCGCGCTTACGGTCGCGCCAACGTCGGGCAGATCTACAAACACCATGTCACCCAACAGCTCCTGGGCGTGTTCGGTGATGCCCACGGTATAAGTACCGTCGGCTTCTTTGCGCAGCCACTCGTGTTCTTTGCTGTATTTCAGTTCTGCTGGCACATTGCTCATTGAATTTCTCCTGATAAAAATGATTAGGCGACCGGCTTACCGGCGCGAACAAAAATCGGTTTGGTCACGCGGACCGGCATTTCGCGGTTGCGGATCTGCACCACGGCAGTCTCGCCAATACCCGCCGGCACACGTGCCAGAGCAATACTGTAACCCAGCGTCGGTGAGAAGGTGCCGCTGGTGATAATGCCTTCGCAGTGGTTGCCATTGGCATCGGTGAAACGCACCGGCAGCTCGCCGCGCAGCACGCCTTTCTCGGTCATCACCAGGCCAACAAGCTGTTCGGTGCCCTTCTCACGCTGCTGCTCCAGCACCTCACGACCGATAAAGTCGCGATCGGCCGGTTCCCACGCGATGGTCCAGCCCATATTGGCCGCCAGCGGAGAGACGCCTTCGTCCATCTCCTGGCCGTACAAATTCATGCCCGCTTCCAGACGCAGCGTGTCGCGCGCGCCCAGACCGGCTGGCTTAACGCCCGCTTCCACCAGAGCACGCCAGAAGTCGGCCGCTTTTTCGTTCGGCATCGCAATTTCATAGCCCGCTTCACCGGTGTAACCGGTGGTAGCCACAAACAGATCGCCCGTCTGCACGCCAAAGAACGGCTTCATGCCGTCGGTGGCCTGGCGCTGTTCATCGCTGAACAGTGACGCGGCTTTCGCCTGCGCGTTCGGCCCTTGCACCGCAATCAGCGACAGGTCATCACGCACGGTGATGTCGATGGCATAAGGTTCAGCGTGTTGGGTGATCCAGGCGAGGTCTTTTTCACGGGTGGCAGAGTTAACAACGAGGCGGAAGAAATCATCGGAGAGGTAATAGACGATCAGGTCGTCAATCACGCCGCCCGAGGCATTCAGCATGCCGGAATAGAGCGCTTTGCCCGGCTTCGTGAGCTTCGCCACGTCGTTCGCCAGCAGATAACGCAGAAAATCCCGGGTGCGGCTGCCGTGCAGATCGACAATGGTCATATGCGAGACGTCGAACATACCGGCATCGGTGCGCACCGCATGATGCTCATCAATCTGCGAACCGTAATGCAGCGGCATCATCCAGCCATGGAAATCGACCATGCGAGCACCGCATAAGGTGTGTTGTTCGTACAAAGGCGTCTGTTGAGCCATCTTATCCTCGTTGAATGAGCAGGGCTGTCATGCGTTTTATGCTGAAAAATTCACCATAAAACCCGGCATCGGCATCACTCCCGGACACCGACGCAAACGTTCTCTTTTACCTGAACTTACCACTGAAAACGGTGGTTAACCATAAGGAAAAACGGGCCATCACATTAGCTTATGGTCAAAAATGCCAACAAAGCGTACAGAGTTATTCACTACAAAAATGCGAAACATTCCGCACAAACGCAAAGCCGGGAAGATGGGATTCAGCACAGGGTGATATTTAGTGCGGAAAAATGCGCGAAATTTCCGTCACATAAAAATCGACAGATTAGATTATCTAATGCGAAAAAGTCGGTGAAATTAGATTATTTCAAACGAAGGAATTCCCCCGGCCCGCAGGCCGGGAGAATAAAGTGTGACGGGGGTCAAATAGACAACGTCATTCAGGTTGCAGTACAAAAATGCTGACAACGTTTTTGAACAACGCTGGCACTGGCCTTAAAGGGGCGAGGCCGGGTAACGTGGCAAGCCTCAGCATCCCCAGACGCTCACTCTGGTCAGTAAGCAGACGCAGCCAACGCAGAGGCAACCTGAAGGATGCAGTATGTTTTAGCGCAGCCAGTCCGGCAGATCGTTAAGACCCATCGCCTGACGCAGGAGCTGTGGCTTAACACCCGGGAGGGTATCAGCCAGCTTCAGGCCGAGGTCGCGCAGCAGTTTTTTCGCCGGGTTGGCACCGGCAAACAGCTCGCGAAAGCCCTGCATGCCTGCCAGCATCATGGCCGCACTGTGTTTACGGCTGCGCTCGTACCGGCGCAGATAAAGATGCTGGCCGATGTCCTTGCCGTCACGCTGTAAGCGACGAAGTTCGCTCACCAGCTCGGCAGCATCCATAAAGCCCAGGTTAACTCCCTGCCCGGCCAGCGGATGAATGGTGTGTGCAGCGTCACCCACCAGCGCCAGACGATGCGCCGCGAACTGGCGCGCATAGCGACCGGTTAACGGGAACACCTGCCGCTCGCTTTCGACGGCGCAAAGTCCCAGTCGGTTATCGAAGGCCATGCACAGAGCCTGATTGAACTCGTCGGCTGATGCCTCCTGCATCTGCTGCGCCTTCTCGGGTGAAAGCGACCAGACGATCGAGCAAAGGTGCGGATCGCTGAGAGGCAGGAAAGCGAGAATGCCATCATTGTGGAAAATCTGCCGGGCCACGGCCTGATGCGGCTCCACGGTGCGAATGGTAGCCACCAGCGCATGGTGGCGGTAGTCCCAGTACGTCAGCGGAATGTCGGCTTTGTTACGCAGCCAGGAGTTTGCCCCGTCGGCCCCCACCACCAGGCGAGCAGTCAGCATATCGCCACTTTGCAGGGTAATGAACGCATCGTTTTCGCCCCAGGCGACCTGCTGCAGCTGCGCGGGGGCAATCAGGGTAACGTCGCTGCACTGCTGCGCTTTCTGCCACAATGCATGGTGAATCACGGCGTTTTCGATGATATGGCCGAGATGGCTGTAGCCCATGCTTTCATCATCAAAAGCGATATGCCCGAAGCTGTCTTTATCCCACACTTCCATCCCGTGATAACGGCTGGCGCGCTGGGCAATAATGTCTGACCAGACGCCGATCCGCGTCAGCAGCTTTTCACTGGCGGCGTTGATCGCCGAAACACGGAGTTCAGGCGGCGCATCAGAAGCGACTGGCTGAGGCTGTTTCTGCTCCAGCACCGCCACGCGCAGACCGCTGCCCTGCAAACCACAGGCCAGCGCCAGTCCTACCATTCCGCCACCGACAATGGCAACATCAACATTCTGCACTTTGTTTACTCCTTAGCGAGCGACCCAACCGAGAGTCCTCTGCGCCAGCACATCGCGTGCCGGAATGAATAATTCCATCGCCATCAACCCCAGGTTACGCCCGACAACCAGCGGCGCCCAGCGATTGGCAAACAGATGTACCAGCCCGTCGGTCACGCCGATGGTCGCCTCTTTATCTGCCTGACGTCGTTTCTGATACTGGCACAGCACCGGATATGCTCCGCAATCCTGCTGTTGTTCAAACGCCTGCGCCAGCGTTTCGGCAAGGGTCATTACATCGCGCAGTCCGAGGTTAAAGCCCTGTCCGGCGATAGGGTGTAACGTCTGCGCCGCATTGCCTACCAGCGCGACGCGATGGGAGACAGACTGCGATGCCGTGGTTAATGCCAGCGGATAGGCCGAACGCTTCCCGGCCTGGGTGATACGCCCCAGCCGCCAGCCAAAGGCTTTTTGCAGTTCGGCGCAGAAGCGTTCATCAGACCAGCCCTGCACTTCATCCGCTTTTTCCAGCGGATGGCACCAGACCAGCGAGCTGCGCCCCTGCGACATAGGCAGCATGGCCAGCGGGCCATGCTGGGTAAAACGTTCAAAGGCGCGGCCACGGTGCGGCTCGGCGGTGGCCACGTTAGCGATCACCGCCAGTTGATGGTACGGCTGTTGCTGCCACTGGATCCCGCACTGCTGGCCGAGCGCCGAACGGGAGCCATCGGCCGCCACCAGCAGTTGGCCATCGAGCGTAGTGCCGTCATTCAGCGTGACGCTGACCGACGTTTCGCTGCGGGTAAAATGCTCGACACGTGCCGGGCAATGTAGCGTTACGCCTGGAGCATCCTGCAACAGACGGAACAGGCGCAGCCCCACGTCGTGCAGCTCGACCACCTGCCCCAGCGCATCAATGCGATAATCCTGCGCTTCCAGGGTGACAAACCCGGCGTGGCCCCGGTCGCTGACATGAACGGTTTCGATCGCGGTGGCGCAATCGGCAATCGCCTGCCAGATACCACTGCGGGCCAGCTGCTGGCAGGTCCCTTGCGCCAGGGCGATGGCACGGCCATCAAACCCCGGATGGCCGGTCGATTGTGGTGCCACGGCTTCCACCAGATGGACCGGAAGCTTACCCTGGGTCAGCGTGGAGAGGGTCAGCGCCAGCGTTGCTCCCGTCATGCCTCCGCCAACAATGATGATGCTCATGAGCGTGCCGCCGCCATCAGGGCTTCAATCTCGTCGGCGTTTTTCACCACGGAGGCCGTCAGGTTTTCGTTACCGGTTTCGGTGATCACAATGTCATCTTCAATACGAATGCCGATACCGCGATACTGGGCGGGCACGTCGGCATCCGGGGCAATATACAGACCCGGTTCAACGGTCAGCACCATTCCCGGCTCCAGTACGCGCGAACGTTCCGGGCCATACACGCCCACGTCATGCACGTCCAGCCCCAGCCAGTGGCTCAGGCCATGCATAAAGAAGGGACGGTGAGCATTGTCAGCAATCAGCAGATCGACGTCGCCGTTAAGAATACCCAGCTCCACCAGCCCGCTAACCATAATCCGCACCACTTCCCCGGTGACATCCTGAATGGAAGTGCCGGGACGGAACAGCATCAGCGCGGTGTCCAGCGAGTGCAGCACGATGTCGTAGATTTCGCGCTGGGCCGGGGTAAATTTGCCGTTCACCGGGAAGGTGCGGGTGATATCACCGGCATAGCCTTTAAATTCGCATCCGGCATCAATCAGTACCAGATCGCCATCCCGCAGTTCAGACTCGTTTTCGGTGTAATGCAGAATGCAACCATTTTCACCGCCGCCAACGATGGTGTTGTACGCCGGATAGCGCGCGCCGTGGCGGGTAAACTCATGGTGAATTTCGCCTTCCAGCTGATATTCGAACATCCCCGGACGGCACTTTTGCATCGCCCGGGTATGGGCCAGGGCGCTAATCTCCCCCGCTTTACGCATGACATCCAGCTCTTCGTCTGACTTAAACAGGCGCAGCTCGTGGACGGCAGGACGCCAGTCGGTGAGGGTTGCGGGTGCCTTCAGGTTTTGCCGGGAGCCTTTACGCAGCTTATCCAGCGCGGCAAAGACAATCTCGTCGGCATAAGCGTATTCACCCTGCGCGTGGTAGACCGTATCCAGGCCATTGAGCAACTGGTAAAGCTGCTCGTTGATTTCGCTGAACGCCAGGGCGCGATCGACGCCCAGCTTTTCCGGCGCGGCCTGCTGGCCCAGACGGCGACCAAACCAGATCTCGGCGGTGAGATCCCGGACGCGGTTAAACAGCACGCTGTGGTTGTGGGTATCGTGACTTTTAATCAGCACCAGCACCGACTCCGGCTCGTTAAAGCCGGTGAAGTACCAGAAATCACTGCTCTGGCGGTAAGGATATTCGCTATCGTTGCTGCGTGTGGCTTCCGGTGCGGCAAAAATCAACGCGGCGCTGCCCGGCTGCATCGTAGCCAGCAGCGCCTGACGGCGGCGAAGATACTCTTGCTGAGTCATGACACCCTCCAGTAGTTTTTATTAGTGTAAGGTTGGTTTACGCACTTCCGGCGCAGTGGGCTGTGTGCGCGTAAAGGTATCGTGGCAGAGCAGAGACGCAACGCGCACGTACTCGATGATCTCTTCGAGGGACATCTCCAGCTCTTCCTGATCTTCGTCTTCATCGTAGCCCAGTTGAGCGATGTTACGCAGATCGTCGATCGCTTCTCCCGCTTCGCCCGTCACTTTCTCGAGCTTAGGCTGCGTCACACCCAATCCTAACAGATAGTGGTTGACCCAACCGGCCAGCGCATCGGCGCGGTCGAATACGCTGACGCCGTCTCCATCAGGCAGATAAAGCTGAAAAAGGAAACCGTCATCTTCGAGCGCATCGCTGGTTGCGCCATGCATATTGCGCAACGCCTGGGCGAGATCGTGGCCGAACGCCAGACCCTCGTTCGTCAGGTCGTGAACCAGCGGCAGCCATGAGCTGTCGTTGTTTCCACCACACAGCATCCCGCTGATCAGACCGTGCATTTCAGCCGGCGTTAACCCCACGCCTTGCTGGTTCAGTAACTGGCTAACGTCGTTGTAACCAGGCATTTCGTTCTGTATAGACATGGCATTCGTCATCAATGGGAGGAATATTCATGATATGCTACCACTTTGGACCCTGGTGAACCAGAATAGGGCTTGTATCTACGCACCAGGGTAGCTATAGTGTCGCCCCTTCGCAGCCCCCGGAAGCGGATGTGAAGGCAGCGCAGTCAAACAGCAGGAAGGTGGCATGTCTGCACAACCCGTCGATATCCAAATTTTTGGCCGTTCGCTGCGAGTGAATTGTCCGCCTGAACAAAGGGATGCTTTGAATCAGGCTGCGGATGATTTGAATCAGCGGTTGCAAGATTTAAAAGAACGCACTAGAGTCACAAATACTGAGCAACTGGTCTTCATCGCCGCGTTGAACATCAGTTATGAACTGGCTCAGGAAAAAGCGAAGACCCGCGATTACGCGGCGAGCATGGAACAACGCATTAAAATGCTCCAGCAGACCATTGAACAGGCATTGCTTGATCAGGGTCGCATTACAGACAGACCGGGGCAAAACTTTGAATAACACTTCGTGGTCTACTATGGTAGAGTGACCCTGAAGGAAAAATTTCTCTGAGATGTTCGCATGCGGGCCAGTCCCCTGAGCCGATATTTCATACCACAAGAATGTGGCGCTCCATGGTTGGTGAGCATGCTCGGTTCGTCCGAGAAGCCTTAAAATCATGACGACACATTCACCTTGAACCAAGGGTTCAAGGGTTACAGCCTGCGGCGGCATCTCGGAGATTCCCTCACCTTTCTACCCAGCGACTACCATGACGCAACTTCCTGAAGTTCCTGCCTCACGTCAACATATTCGTCAGTTAATTCGTCAGCATCGCAGAGCCTTAACGCCTGAACAGCAAGCCCATTTTGCACAACAAGCCGCGGCCCGCATGATGGCGTATCCGCCCGTCGTAATGGCGCACACCGTCGCCCTGTTTCTCTCTTTTGATGGCGAACTCGACACCCAACCGCTGATCGATGAACTCTGGCGCACCGGAAAAAAAGTTTACCTGCCGGTACTGCACCCTTTCAGTCCGGGAAATCTGCTGTTTCTGCACTACCATCCTCATAGCGAACTGGTGGTGAATCGTCTGAAAATCACCGAACCGAAACTGGACGTGCGCGACGTGTTGCCGCTTGAGCAACTGGATGTGCTGGTAACGCCGCTGGTGGCTTTTGATAAAAGCGGTCAGCGTTTAGGTATGGGCGGAGGATTTTACGATCGCACGTTGCAGAATTGGCAGCAGCATGGCCTGCAACCGGTGGGCTACGCACATGATTGCCAGGGCGTTGAAAAGTTGCCGGTGGAAAAATGGGATATTCCGCTGCCAGCGGTGGTGACACCGTCGAAGATCTGGCAGTGGTGAAAAAAGCCGGGTGGCGACTCCGCCTTACCCGGCCTGTAAGACCCGCAGGCCCGGCAAGCGAAGCGCCGCCGGGGATCAGATGGCACTCACTTAGTAGAGCAAACGCGCGCGGATAGTGCCCGGAATGGCCTTCATCGCCTGCAACGCTTTCTCTGCAACATCTTCATCCGCTTCAATATCAATAACCACATAACCCATCTGCGCGTTAGTTTGCAGATACTGTGCCGCGATGTTCACACCCTGCTCAGCGAAGATCTGGTTAATGGCCGTCAGTACGCCTGGACGGTTTTCATGAATGTGCAGCAGGCGACGCCCGCCGTGCAACGGCAAAGAGACTTCCGGGAAGTTGACCGCAGACAGGGTTGAACCGTTGTCAGAGTATTTGCTCAGCTTACCAGCCACTTCAAGACCGATATTTTCCTGTGCTTCCTGCGTAGAGCCACCGATGTGTGGCGTCAGGATCACGTTGTCGAACTCGCACAGCGGCGAAGTGAACGGGTCGCTGTTGGTCGCAGGCTCGGTCGGGAAGACGTCAATCGCCGCGCCCGCCAGATGTTTGCTTTTCAGGGCTTCGCACAGCGCAGGGATATCCACCACCGTACCGCGCGCGGCGTTGATCAGGAGTGAACCCGGCTTCATCAGCGCCAGCTCTTCCGCACCCATCATGTTTTTGGTGGAGGCGTTTTCCGGCACGTGCAGGCTCACCACATCGCTCATATTGAGCAGGTCGGAGAGATGCTGAACCTGGGTGGCATTACCCAGCGGCAGCTTGTTTTCGATATCGTAGAAAAAGACGTGCATCCCCAGCGATTCCGCCAGAATGCCCAGCTGCGTGCCGATGTGGCCGTAACCGATAATGCCCAGTTTTTTACCACGCGCTTCGAAAGAGCCAGATGCCAGTTTATTCCAGATCCCACGGTGGGCCTTGGCGTTGGCTTCAGGGATGCCGCGTAGCAGCAGCAGAAGTTCACCGATGACCAGCTCCGCCACGGAACGGGTGTTGGAGAATGGCGCGTTGAAGACCGGAATACCGCGCTTCGCGGCAGCATTGAGATCAACCTGGTTGGTGCCGATGCAGAAGCAGCCAATCGCGACCAGTTTTTCTGCTGCGGCAATGACATCTTCGGTCAGGTGGGTACGGGATCGCAGGCCGATGAAATGAGCATCACGGATCGACTCTTTCAGCTGTTCGGTATCCAGCGCACCTTTGTGGAATTCGATGTTGGTATAACCTGCCGCACGAAGGCTATCCAGTGCTTTCTGATGCACCCCTTCGACCAGCAGAAATTTAATCTTGTCTTTCTCCAGTGATACCTTTGCCATTTCCCCGACCCTGTCTGATTGTCTGAACTGTTGTTGTGCTGATTTAAAATCCGCTCCCGCCAACATATCAAAAAAAACTATTGCAGCAATATGAACGTTTGCGTCGGCACTCTGAAGAAATGTCATACAGCGCCAAATGGCAGTGAAAAATGCTGTGGAGCAATACGAAAGCGGTAGGATCGTCAGGAGAGGGTTAGAAATGTGACACAAGTCACCGAATATCGCTGTTGCAAAAAAAGTTAGCGGGGGGAGGCTCCCCCCGTCAGATCATTTCACGATGGTTTTAACGCCATCGGCGGTGCCGATCAGCGCGACATCCGCGCCACGATTAGCGAATAACCCTACCGTTACCACGCCTGGCAGGCCATTGATGGCATTTTCCAGCGCCACGGCGTCGAGGATCTCCAGACCGTGAACATCCAGAATCACGTTACCGTTGTCCGTTACCACGCCCTGGCGGTATTCCGGGCGACCACCCAGTTTCACCAGCTCGCGGGCAACCGCGCTGCGCGCCATTGGGATCACTTCAACTGGCAGCGGGAAGTTGCCGAGGATATCGACCTGCTTGGAGGCATCCGCAATACAGATAAACTTGTCTGCCACGGAGGCGATGATTTTCTCGCGCGTCAGTGCCGCACCGCCGCCCTTGATCATCTGCATATGGCCGTTGATCTCATCCGCGCCGTCGACGTAAATCCCCAGGCGGTCAACTTCGTTCAGATCGAACACAGTGATGCCCAGGCTTTTCAGTTTTTCCGTGGATGCATCGGAGCTTGAAACGGCGCCCTCGATCTGGCCTTTCATCGTGCCCAGCGCATCAATAAAGTGTGCTGCCGTTGAACCTGTGCCCACGCCGACAATGGTACCCGGCTGTACATACTGGAGAGCGGCCCATCCTACTGCTTTTTTCAGTTCATCCTGCGTCATGATCTCTTGCCCGTGGTGATTTTGCGTGACGCGCATTATAGAGCATTCGCCTGCGCCATGTGATCTGCGAGGTCACCAATTTCGTCTGTATCAAACATAAATTTATGTCATAGTGCGAAGTATCGTATTTTTTGGGAGTCAGCCAGAGCAATGAAACGTCCGGACTACAGAACATTACAGGCGCTTGATGCCGTTATTCGTGAACGCGGATTCGAACGCG
Source organism: Leclercia sp. LSNIH3 (assembly GCF_002935105.1). Taxonomy (NCBI): domain Bacteria; kingdom Pseudomonadati; phylum Pseudomonadota; class Gammaproteobacteria; order Enterobacterales; family Enterobacteriaceae; genus Leclercia; species Leclercia sp. LSNIH3. Next base: position 3,256,590 of record NZ_CP026387.1, on the reverse strand, counting down.
CAGCACAAAAGCTGTGCATTACCCAATCCGCTGTTTCACAACGAATCAAACAGCTTGAGAACATGTTCGGGCAGCCGCTGCTGGTTCGTACCGTGCCGCCGCGCCCAACCGAACAGGGGCAGAAGCTGCTGGCGCTGCTGCGTCAGGTTGAGTTGCTGGAGGATGAGTGGCTGGGCGATGAACAGACCGGCTCCACGCCGCTGCTGCTCTCTCTGGCGGTCAACGCCGACAGTCTGGCAACCTGGCTTCTTCCTGCCCTCGCTCCGGTGCTGGCTGATTCGCCTATCCGGCTAAATTTACAGGTAGAAGACGAAACCCGTACCCAGGAGCGCCTGCGCCGCGGTGAAGTGGTCGGGGCGGTCAGTATCCAGCCTCAGGCGCTGCCAAGCTGCCTGGTGGATCAGCTGGGGGCTCTGGATTACCTGTTCGTCGCCTCGAAAGCCTTTGCCGAGCGTTACTTCCCGAACGGCGTCACTCGCGCCGCCCTGCTGAAAGCCCCTGCCGTGGCTTTTGACCATCTTGATGATATGCATCAGGCATTTTTACAGCAGAACTTCGACCTGCCGCCGGGCAGCGTACCTTGCCACATCGTTAACTCTTCCGAAGCCTTCGTGCAGCTGGCACGTCAGGGCACGACCTGCTGCATGATCCCACATCTGCAGATCGAGAAAGAGCTGAACAGCGGCGAGCTGATCGACCTGACGCCAGGCTTACACCAGCGCCGTATGCTCTACTGGCACCGTTTTGCGCCAGAAAGCCGGATGATGCGCAACGTCACCGATGCACTGCTGGCCCATGGCCATAAGGTCCTGCGCCAGGATTAATAAAAAAGCCGGGTCGCATTAACGCGAACCCGGCCTGTATTTGTGCTGACAAACAAGACTTACGGTGCTTTGGTCGCCGTATCTTGCTCCTGAGTCTGCTGAGGCTGCTCGTTCTGGTGAGTCTGCTGAGTCTGCTGATTTTGCTGAGCCTGCGTGCTCTGCTGCTGGCCCTGAGCTGGCTCCAGCTGGAACACCACATCAACCTGATCGTCAAACTGAATCGTTGGCTGTTCGTAGGTATCCTGCGCAGAGACCGGTGCCGCTTCAGATTTCATCATGCGAACCATCGGGCTGGGCTGATAGTTAGAGACGTGGTAACGCACGCTGTAAACCGGGCCAAGCTTGCTGTTGAAGCCAGAAGCCAGTTGCTGCGCCTGACGCACGGCATCATCAATTGCCGCTTTACGCGCTTCATCTTTATACTTCTCAGGTTGCGCAACCCCCAGGGACACAGAACGGATCTCGTTCAGACCTGCTTTCAGCGCGCCATCTAACAGAGAGTTAAGCTTATCAAGCTGACGCACCGTCACTTCCACGGTACGCACCGCGCGGTAACCTTTCAGGATGCTTTTGCCATCCTTATAGTCATAGTCCGGTTGGGTACGCAGGTTGGCAGAATTGATGTCTTTTTTACCGACGCCGTTCTGCTCCAGGAAAGAGAGATATTGCGCAACGCGATCGTCTGCCTGTTTCTTGGCGGTGGCCGCATCTTTTGCCGCCACGTTCACTTCGATGGCTAAGGTTGCGATATCGGGTGCCGCATCCACGCTTGCGGTACCAGAGGTCACAATGTGCGGGCTATCAGGCAGTTCACTGGCCTGAACGGATGCTGCGCCAAAACCCATTAATGCCGCCAGGGCGATTACATTCAACTTCACTTTTATTCCTCCATGTTGCGAAGAGTGCCCATGTAACAGGGCGCATGCCAGCAAGCTTAGCGCCTGCTGGTCGAATGTCCATAAGACAACGCTTAGTAGAATAGTTCACGAATATGATGAATCCCCTCTTTCGCCAGCTGAAAAGCGATAAACCACATTACCAGGCCCACCAGTGCGTTGATAATGCGCTGAGCTTTAGCGGTGCGCAGACGGGGAGCCAGCCATGCAGCGAGCAGCGCCAGGCCAAAGAACCACAGGAAAGAGGCGCTGACGGTACCCAGCGCAAACCAGCGTCTCGGCTCGGCATCCAGTTGCCCTCCAAGGCTACCCAGCACCACGAAAGTATCCAGATAGACGTGTGGATTAAGCCAGGTCACCGCCAGCATGGTCACAATAATTTTCCAGCGCCCCTGCTTCATCACTTCGGCGCTGGCCAACTCAATATTGCTGCCCATCGCCGTTTTCAGGGCACCAAAACCATACCAGAGCAGAAACGCGACACCGCCCCAGGTCACTAGCGCCAGCAGCCAGGGTGACTGCATCAGCAGTGCGCTACCGCCGAAAATACCGGCACAGATCAGAAGCATATCGCTTACCGCGCAAAGCAAGGCAATCATCAGGTGATACTGGCGGCGAATCCCCTGATTCATTACAAACGCATTTTGCGGACCGAGGGGCAGGATCATTGCCGCACCAATCATAAGCCCTTGAATATAAAAAGATAACATCGGAATCAATCTCAATAAACTGTCTGAGGGCAAACTATACTGCGAGGGGATAATAAGAGGAAATGGATAATATTAATTGGTAATAAGTGAAGCTAATAAGCCCGGCACGCATTGCGCGCGCCGGGTAACGGAGAAACGTTATTCTGCCGGTTCTTTCACACGCTTGAAGTTAACGTCCATCTGCGGATATGGGAAGCTGATGCCGTTGGCGTCAAAGTCGCGCTTGATGCGTTCCAGTACATCCCAGTAAACGCTCTGCAAATCACTGCTGTTGCTCCAGACGCGCACCACAAAGTTGATGGATGAGGCACCCAGTTCATTCAGGCGTACGGTCATATCACGATCTTTCAGAATGCGGTCGTCCGACTCGATAATGTTGGTGAGCAGTTGCTTCACCTTTTCGATATCAGAGTCATACGCCACGCCAATAATGAACTCATTACGACGTACCGGTTCACGGGAAAAGTTGATGATGTTATTGGCAATGATTTTGCCGTTCGGGATCACGACCATACGACCATCCGCGCTGCGCAGCGTGGTAGAGAAGATCTGCACCTGCAGCACAGTACCGGCCACACCGCCGAGATCAACATATTCGCCGGAGCGGAACGGACGGAAGGTTACTAACAGCACGCCTGCGGCCAGGTTCGACAGCGAGCCTTGCAACGCCAGACCAATAGCCAGACCTGCGGCACCCAGCACTGCGATAACCGATGCTGTTTGCACCCCGACACGCCCCAGGGCCGCAATCAGCGTAAACGCGATAACACCGTAGCGCACCAGCGCGGAGAGGAAATCTGCCACCGTGGCATCAATATGACGCGCCCGCATTACGCGGTTAACGGCGTTAGAGATGATGCGCGCCACGATCATACCGATGACGATAATAGCGATGGCCGCCACAATGTTAACGGCATAACTCAGCAGCAACGCCTGGTTGCGCACCAGCCAGGAACCCGCGTTATTGATGCTATCTACAACACCGAGATCTTCCATTCAATATTCCTTATCTAAGCAAACCATAGAAATGCATCCCCCATCGAGGCAGGCAAGTTAGTAAAGGGTAAACAAAAGCGGGGGTTTTTGCCAAACAGATCACATAAATAGTGTCCGTAGACAGTTGAAAGGCATAAAAAAAGCCCGCGATTAACGCGGGCTTTCTGAGGCTGTTAGCAGCGCAAATTACAGAACGTCAACCGCGTTCAGCTCTTTGAATGCCTGCTCCAGACGCGTCACCATAGAGGTCTGCGCTGAACGCAGCCATACACGTGGATCGTAGTATTTCTTGTTCGGCTGGTCTTCGCCTTTCGGGTTGCCCAGCTGGCCCTGCAGGTAAGCTTCGTTAGTTTTGTAGTACTGCAGGATACCGTCCCAGGTTGCCCATTGGGTATCGGTATCGATGTTCATTTTGATAACACCGTAGCTTACGGAGTCTTTGATTTCCTGAGCAGAAGAACCGGAACCGCCGTGGAAGACGAAGTTCAGGCTGTTATGCGGCAGGTTATGTTTCTTGGAAACGTATTCCTGAGAATCACGCAGAATGGTTGGGGTCAGAACCACGTTGCCTGGCTTGTACACGCCGTGTACGTTACCGAAGGAAGCAGCGATGGTGAAACGCGGGCTGATTTTGCTCAGCTCGGTGTAAGCGTAATCAACGTCTTCTGGCTGAGTGTACAGGGCAGAAGCGTCCATGTGGCTGTTGTCCACGCCGTCTTCTTCGCCACCGGTGCAACCCAGTTCGATTTCCAGAGTCATGTCCATTTTGGCCATGCGCGCCAGGTATTTAGAGCAGATCTCGATGTTCTCTTCCAGAGACTCTTCAGACAGGTCGATCATGTGAGAAGAGAACAGTGGCTTACCGGTTGCAGCGAAGTGTTTTTCGCCCGCGTCCAGCAGACCGTCGATCCACGGCAGCAGTTTCTTCGCGCAGTGGTCAGTGTGCAGGATAACCGGAACACCATAGTGCTCAGCCATCTGGTGAACGTGGTGTGCGCCAGAGATTGCGCCCAGGATTGCCGCACCCTGAGGAACGTCAGTTTTCACGCCTTTACCTGCGATAAACGCAGCACCGCCGTTGGAGAACTGAACGATTACCGGCGCTTTAACTTTTGCTGCGGCTTCCAGTACGGCATTGATAGAGTCGGTACCGACGCAGTTAACCGCTGGCAGAGCAAAGTTGTTTTCTTTTGCTACCTGGAACACCTTCTGAACGTCATCACCAGTGATCACGCCAGGTTTTACGAAATCAAAAATTTTAGACATGTTGCGAGTCCTGTATCTTCGGCCTTGGAAAGGGGCGAGCTATTAAAAGCACGCTGAAAATTGGGCAGGTTTCCCTGCCCTAAAATGGCTTACTTCTTAGCGCGCTCTTCGAGCATGGCTACTGCTGGCAGAACTTTGCCTTCCACGAATTCGAGGAATGCGCCGCCGCCAGTGGAGATGTAGGAGATCTTGTCGGAAATACCGAACAGATCGATTGCTGCCAGGGTATCACCGCCACCAGCAATGGAGAACGCTTCGCTGTCTGCAATCGCGTTAGCCACGATTTCAGTACCTTTACGGAAGTTCGGGAATTCGAACACGCCAACCGGGCCGTTCCACAGAATGGTTTTTGCATTCTTCAGGATTTCAGCCAGCTTCTCTGCAGAGGCGTCGCCCAGATCCAGAATCTGCTCTTCGTTTTTGATGTCAGAGACAGATTTCAGTTCAGCGGTTGCGGTTTCAGAGAACTCGGTCGCCACGCGAACGTCAGTTGGGACAGGGATATCACAAGTGGTCAGCAGGCGTTTGGCTTCGTCAACCAGGTCTGCTTCGTACAGGGATTTACCAACGTTATGGCCTTGAGCAGCCACGAAGGTGTTAGCGATACCGCCACCCACGATCAGCTGGTCAGCAATTTTGGACAGGGAATCCAGAACGGTCAGTTTGGTAGAAACTTTAGAACCGCCAACGATAGCAACCATTGGACGAGCAGGTTCTTTCAGGGCTTTGCCCAGAGCTTCCAGTTCGTCAGCCAGCAGTGGACCTGCACAAGCGACGTCGGCGAATTTACCGATACCGTGGGTAGAAGCCTGCGCACGGTGAGCAGTACCGAAAGCATCCATTACGAACACATCGCACAGTGCCGCATATTTTTTGGACAGAGTTTCGTCGTCTTTCTTTTCGCCTTTGTTGAAGCGAACGTTTTCCAGAACAACCAGCTCACCTTCAGCCACTTCCACGCCATCCAGGTAGTCTTTAACCAGACGTACCGGGCTGGACAGTTTGTCTTTCAGGTAATTAACAACCGGCAGCAGAGAGAACTCTTCGTTGTACTCGCCTTCGGTCGGACGACCCAGGTGGGAGGTTACCATCACTTTTGCGCCCTGCTTCAGTGCCAGTTCGATGGTTGGCAGAGAGGCACGGATACGCGCGTCGCTGGTTACTTTTCCATCTTTAACCGGTACGTTCAGATCCGCACGGATGAAAACGCGTTTACCTGCCAGATCCAGATCGGTCATCTTAATTACAGACATGGTGAATCCTCTCGTTGATTCTTAAAGTTTTGCAGACGCAACAGGCGTCTTACCTGAAACCTTGTGCGGCCATGGCTAACGTGGTGTCGAGCATCCTGTTAGCAAAGCCCCATTCGTTATCACACCAGACCAGCGTTTTGATCAGATGTGCCCCACTTACGCGCGTTTGGGTGCCATCGACGATGGCGCTATGCGGATCGTGGTTAAAATCTACTGAGACCAACGGTAATTCCGTATAGTCAACTATACCATGAAATGCTTGCTGTGCCGCTTTTTGCAGCAACAGGTTGACCTCACAGGCTTTTACCGGTTTTTTCACGGTCACGCTGAGGTCAATCGCCGTCACGTTGATCGTTGGAACACGTACGGCGATGGCTTCAAAACGGTCTTCAAACTGGGGAAAAATTCGGGTAATTCCGGCCGCCAGTTTGGTATCCACCGGGATAATCGACTGACTCGCCGCGCGAGTGCGTCGCAGGTCCGGGTGGTATGCGTCAATGACCTGCTGATCGTGCATAGCGGAATGAATCGTGGTCACGGTGCCCGATTCAATGCCGTAGGCATCGTCCAGCAGTTTGATGACCGGAATAATACAGTTGGTGGTGCAGGAAGCATTGGAGACGATGCGGTGTTCCGCTTGCAGCTCATGATGGTTCACGCCGTAAACCACCGTGGCATCGAGATCGTTACTGCCCGGATGTGAGAAGAGCACTTTCTTAGCGCCAGCCGCCAGATGGGCTTCGCCATGCGCGCGATTACCGTAAACGCCGGTACAGTCGAGCACCACATCTACGCCCAGCTCACGCCAGGGTAAGGCGTCGATCGTCTGCTCGTGCAGGACACGAATCACGTCATCACCGACGAACAGCTGCTCTCTCTCCTGACGAACGTCCCAGGCAAAGCGCCCATGGCTGGTGTCATATTTCAATAAATGCGCCATGCCTGCGGCATCCGCCAGTTCATTGATGGCCACCACGGTCATTTCCGCCCGACGCCCGGATTCATATAAAGCACGAACCACGTTGCGTCCGATGCGACCGAAACCATTAATCGCTACGCGTACGGTCATAAGTCTCCTGCAAAGCTTTCCCTGATTCGAGGTGGCTGACAGAGTAATCCAGCAACGCTCTGAGGGGAATCCTCGCCTGTCACAAACTCCAACTGATTGGTCATTTGTCGAACGTTTAATCGACTGAAACGCTTCAGCTAGAATAAGCGAAACATGGAATAAAGGGAATGTCCGTCCAGAGCAATAAGCCAGCTATATGACGCATATCACATTTTGAATGGAATAACTTACAGGCGTATTACATTTATGAGGAATAAGATGCACAAAAAGCCGGGTGGGCAGGTAAAAGCAAAACGGTAACCAAAGGGTTACCGTTTTTAGGGTTTGCGCCCTCTCTTACAGGGAGAGTGCTGCGGTGAAGGCATCTGCCCGCACCGCATCAACCACGATTACAACAGTTCTTTCGCTTTCGCGACCACGTTCTCAACGGTGAAGCCGAACTCTTCGAACAGCTGCTCAGCCGGCGCAGACTCACCGAAGGTGGTCATGCCGACGATAGCGCCGTTCAGGCCCACGTATTTGAACCAGTAGTCAGCGATACCCGCTTCAACAGCAACACGGGCAGAAACAGCTTTCGGCAGCACGGACTCACGGTATGCCGCATCCTGCTTGTCGAAGGCGTCGGTAGACGGCATGGAAACCACGCGCGCTTTAACGCCTTCGCCTGCCAGCTGATCCCAGGCCGCAACCGCCAGTTCAACTTCAGAACCGGTCGCGATGAAAATCAGCTCAGGCTGACCGTCGCAGTCTTTCAGCACGTAACCACCGCGGGCGATGTTCGCCAGCTGCTCTTCGGTACGATCCTGCTGAGCCAGGTTCTGACGGGAGAGGATCAGTGCGGTCGGGCCGTCCTGACGCTCAACGCCATATTTCCACGCTACCGCAGATTCAACCTGGTCACATGGACGCCATGTGGACATGTTCGGGGTCACACGCAGGGAAGCAACCTGCTCTACCGGCTGGTGAGTCGGGCCATCTTCGCCCAGACCGATGGAGTCGTGGGTGTACACCATCACCTGACGCTGTTTCATCAGCGCAGCCATACGCACCGCGTTACGGGCATATTCCACAAACATCAGGAAGGTGGAGGTGTAAGGCAGGAAACCACCGTGCAGGGAGATACCGTTAGCAATTGCGGTCATACCGAATTCACGTACACCGTAATGGATGTAGTTACCGGCAGCATCTTCGTTGATCGCTTTGGAACCGGACCAGATGGTCAGGTTGCTTGGTGCCAGGTCAGCAGAACCGCCGAGTAATTCTGGCAGCCATGGGCCGAAGGCTTCGATGGCATTCTGGGATGCTTTACGGCTGGCGATTTTGGACGGGTTCGCCTGCAGTTTAGCGATGAATTCGTTCGCTTTCGCGTCGAAGTCTGCTGGCATTTCACCTTTCATACGACGGGTGTATTCAGCCGCTTCCTGTGGGAAGGCTTTAGCGTAGGCAGCAAATTTCTCGTTCCATGCAGCTTCTTTCGCCTGGCCCGCTTCTTTGGCATCCCACTGCGCGTAGATCTCAGACGGGATCTCAAACGCGGCGTGTTTCCAGCCCAGCTGTTCGCGGGTCAGGACGATCTCTGCGTCACCCAGTGGTGCGCCATGGGAGTCGTGCGTACCGGCTTTGTTCGGGGAACCGAAACCGATGATGGTTTTGCACATCAGCAGGGACGGTTTGTCGGTCACAGCGCGTGCTTCTTCTACTGCACGTTTAATCGCTTCAGCATCGTGGCCATCAACGCCACGCACCACGTGCCAGCCGTAGGCTTCGAAACGTGCTGCGGTATCGTCGGTGAACCAGCCTTCAATGTGACCATCGATAGAGATGCCGTTGTCGTCATAGAACGCAACCAGTTTGCCCAGCTTCAGGGTACCGGCCAGGGAGCATACCTCGTGAGAGATACCTTCCATCATGCAGCCGTCGCCGAGGAATGCATAGGTGAAGTGGTCAACAATGTCATGACCCGGACGGTTGAACTGCGCCGCCAGCGTTTTCTCAGCAATCGCCATGCCCACGGCGTTAGCAATACCCTGACCCAGCGGACCGGTGGTGGTTTCTACACCTGCGGTGTAACCCACTTCCGGGTGGCCTGGGGTTTTAGAGTGCAGCTGACGGAAGTTTTTCAGCTCTTCGATTGGCAGGTCGTAGCCGGTGAGGTGCAGCAGGCTGTAGATCAGCATGGAGCCGTGGCCGTTGGACAGTACGAAACGGTCACGGTCAGCCCAGGCCGGGTTATTCGGGTTGTGGTTCAGGAAATCACGCCACAGTACTTCGGCAATGTCAGCCATACCCATCGGGGCACCCGGGTGACCGGATTTAGCTTTTTGTACAGCATCCATGCTCAGCGCACGAATAGCATTGGCAAGCTCTTTACGTGAGGACATTTTGACTCCAGATCGGATGTTGAAGGCCATACCCGTTTCGGCTTGACGACAGCGCGTTTTGGGCTACGCCAGAAAAAAGTGCCAACAATGTAACCCAAGCGACAAAGCATGTACATGGACCATTCTTTTGCCGGTTAAGAAATCTCTGGAACACGCTCGCACGTTGCGCAATCTTCTCGCTCGCCGTCGTTTATATTCTTTATACTTAGCCATACTCCGGCTTCGCTGCCGTGATGTACTTTCAGAATTTATCGTGTTTAACGAGTGCGGAAGCAACCTAATGAAAATGCGTGCAATAGTGCTGGCTCTGGGAACAACGCTCCTGCTGAGCGGATGTCAGAATATGGACTCGAACGGTCTGATGAGCTCCGGTGCAGAGGCGTTTCAGGCCTACACCCTGAGCGATGCTCAGGTTAAAACATTAAGCGATGAGGCCTGTAAGGAGATGGACGGTAAAGCTACCATCGCGCCGGCAGGCAGCACTTACGCTCAGCGTCTGGATAAGATTGCTTCTGCGCTTGGCAATAACATCAATGGCCAGCCGATAAACTACAAGGTTTATATGGCCAAAGACGTCAACGCCTTCGCCATGGCCAACGGCTGCATCCGCGTTTACAGCGGGCTGATGGACATGATGACCGACAACGAAGTTGAAGCGGTTATCGGGCATGAAATGGGTCACGTTGCGCTCGGCCACGTGAAGAAAGGAATGCAGGTTGCGCTTGGCACCAACGCCGTTCGCGTGGCGGCTGCGTCTGCCGGGGGCATTGTCGGGAGCCTGTCGCAGTCACAGCTTGGCGATCTCGGTGAAAAACTGGTCAACTCCCAGTTCTCCCAGCGTCAGGAATCTGAGGCCGATGACTACTCTTACGATCTGTTGCGCAAACGCGGCATCAACCCGTCCGGTTTAGCCACCAGCTTCGAAAAACTGGCTCAACAGGAAGCAGGCCGTCAAAGCTCAATGTTTGACGACCATCCTGCCTCTGCAGCACGTGCGCAGCATATTCGCGATCGCATGGCCACAGACGGCATTAAGTAACAGCGATAATCAGGCCGGGCAACCTGTCCCGGCCTGTTTCTTTATTACTCGCCTTTTTTCGCAGCCTGGATGTAGAGCATCTCCAGCGCCAGCGTCGCAGCGGCAAGCGCCGTGATCTCAGACTGATCGTAAGCCGGAGCCACTTCTACTACGTCCATACCCACGATGTTCAGATCTTTCAGACCGCGTACCAGCTTAATGGCGCGATCGGAAGTCAGGCCACCGATGACCGGGGTGCCGGTACCTGGCGCAAAGGCCGGATCCAGGCAGTCGATGTCGAAGGTCAGGTATACCGGCATATCACCCACGATCTGTTTCACCTGCGCGATGATGTCGTCCACGCCGCGATCGTTCACCTGACCGGCATCCAGCACGGTGAAGCCGTTGTCTTTGTCAAACTCGGTACGGATACCAATCTGCACGGAGTGGTTAGGATCGATCAGACCTTCTTTCGGCGCGGTGAAGAACATGGTGCCGTGGTCAAATTCGCAGCCGTTCGCGTAAGTGTCGGTATGGGCATCGAAATGCACCAGCGCCATCTTACCAAAGTGCTTCGCGTGGGCGCGCAGCAGCGGCAGGGTCACGAAGTGGTCACCCCCGAAGGAGAGCATACGCTTGCCGGCAGCCAGCAGTTTTTCTGCGTGGGCCTGCAGTTTTTCACTCATCTCACGCGCGTCACCGAAGGCATACACCAGGTCGCCGCAGTCAACCACGTTCAGGCGCTCACGCATGTCGAAGTTCCACGGGAAACGATTGTGCTCCCAGGCCAGGTTAGTAGAGACCTGACGAATAGCCGCCGGGCCATGACGGCCACCGGCACGACCGGATGTCGCCATATCAAACGGCACACCGGTAATTACCCAATCCGCATCGCTGTCGTACGGCTGGAAATTCATCGGAAGGCGTAAAAAACCAAAGGCGTTAGATACCAGGGAGTTATCGTACTGATGGCCTAAAGTGCTCATGTCCTGACCTCTTTTTAAAGTCGATACATTAAAAATAGATGAAAAAAAATCCCTTCCGCGTCGTTAAACCCGACGAGGAAGGGATTGATTCGAATAGTGCTTGTTGCGGCGGATTATCGCCGCTAATTCATACGGGTTCAAGAGAGTATAAAGCATCGCGCGCGCTTTGCTCCTCACCCTACCCCTCCCCAAAAAGAAGAGGGGATGTGAACACCTGCTCCCTTTTAAAAAGCAGGCTGGAAAAGGAGAAAGCGCGGATGCTTTACTCGTCTTCCAGATACGTGTAGCCGTACAGACCCGCTTCAAACTCTTCCAGGAACTGCTTCTGCAACGTATCGTCAAGATCGGTGTTTTTCACCTGATCGCGGAACTGCGTCAGCAGCTTGTTCGGATCGAGCTGCACGTACTGCAACATATCCGCCACGGTGTCGCCCTCGTCAGAAAGCTCCACTTCGACGTTGCCGTCAGGGAAGACAAACACGTCAACCGCTTCGGTATCCCCGAACAGGTTATGCATGTTGCCCAGAATCTCCTGATATGCCCCGACCATAAAGAAGCCCAGCATAGGTGGACTCTCTGGATCGTACTCCGGCATCGGCATGGTGGTGGCGATGCCATCACCGTCAATGTAGTGATCGATAGCCCCGTCTGAATCACAGGTAATATCCAGCAGCACTGCGCGACGCTCAGGCACCTGGTTCAGCCCTTCGAGCGGGAGGACCGGGAACAGCTGATCGATACCCCAGGCATCCGGCATCGACTGGAACAGAGAGAAGTTGACGTACATCTTGTCCGCCATTCGCTCCTGCAGTTCGTCGATAATCGGACGGTGCGCACGATTGCTCGGGTCGAGCTGTTTCTGCACTTCGTGGCACATGTTCAGATACAGCTGCTCTGCCCAGGCACGCTCCTGCAGGCTGAACGCGCCGGATGAATAGCCGGTGTGAATATCGTGCAGGTCCATCTGGCTGTCGTGCAGCCATTCACGCAGGGAACGACGGGTGCCCGGCTCGTGCATCTCAATCCAGGTTTCCCACATGCTTTGCAGCGCGCGTGGGGCATCGTCTTCCGGTGGCGTGGCTTCGGTGTATTCGTTGCGCTCGACGCCGATGATGTTAGACACCAGCACCGTGTGGTGCGCGGTCACCGCACGCCCGGACTCGGTGATCACCGTCGGGTGCGGCAGGCCGTTCTCTTCACACGCATCGCCAATGGCCCAGATAATGTTGTTGGCGTACTCGTTCAGGCCGTAGTTTACGGAACAGTCGGACTTCGAGCGGGTCCCTTCGTAATCCACGCCCAGACCGCCGCCCACGTCAAAGCACTGGATGTTCACGCCCAGCTTGTGCAGCTCGACGTAGAAACGGGCCGACTCACGCACGCCCGTCGCGATATCGCGGATGTTGGCCATCTGCGAACCGAGGTGGAAGTGCAGGAGCTGGATGCTGTCCAGGCGACCACGTTCACGCATGATCTCCACCAGCTGCAGAACCTGGTTCGCCGCGAGGCCGAATTTGGATTTCTCACCGCCGGAGGACTGCCATTTACCGGAGCCTTGCGAGGCCAGACGCGCACGCACGCCAAGACGCGGCACCACGTTCAGGCGCTCGGCCTCTTCCAGCACGATATTAATCTCGGACATCTTCTCGATGACCAGATAGACCTTGTGACCCATCTTCTCGCCAATCAGCGCCAGACGAATGTATTCACGGTCTTTATAGCCGTTACACACGATCACCGAGCGGGTCATGCCGGCATGCGCCAGTACCGCCATCAGCTCTGCTTTGGAACCGGCTTCCAGCCCCAGCGGTTCGCCGGAGTGAATTAAGGATTCGATAACGCGACGATGCTGATTCACCTTGATCGGGTAAACCAGGAAATAGTCGCCGTTGTAACCGTAAGATTCACGCGCGCGCTTGAAGGCGGCGTTGATAGAACGCAGACGGTGTTGCAGGATCTGTGGGAAGCAGAACAGTGCAGGCAAACGCTGCCCCTGCGCTTCACGCGCTTTCACCAGTTTGGCGAGATCGACGCGCGCTTCCGGTACGTCAGGATCCGGGCAAACGCTGATGTGGCCCAGTTCATTGACGTCGTAGTAGTTATTGCCCCACCAGGCAATATTGTAAGTGCGCAGCATCTTGCTGGCTTCCTGGGAGCTCATCGCAACCTCCTGCATAGAACGTAGTACACCCTGTTCGCCTGCTGACGAAGGCGAAAAAGAAGACATGTCGTCAGACATAGCGAACCTCAACTCTTACTATTCAGTGTAAAACAGTTGACTACTATCGCAGCGTCAATCTGCGATAACAACCCATTATCCGACCGGATTTCCAGCACAGAATGCTGAAAGCCGGGGCGTGCGACCGGTTTCTTATTCATATCATTGTAAAACACGTATCCGAACTCTGTATGACAAGGTCCGGCGAAACCACGAGAAAACTCTTGTATTTACAAGAGCGCCCTTGTTCAGACTTCACAAAGCGTAGTGCCTGCCCTGGAATCCTGAGAAGCGCCGAGATGGGTATAACATCGGCAGGTTTGCAGATTAGAAATGCGAATGGCGGGGAGCATGTTCCGGCCTGAAAGGCAGAACTGATTAAGCGGAAAACGACGGTTCATTATCTCGTATCACCTCCACGCAAGCTTAAGCAAACTCGCGACAAGTTAAAGCTAAAAGTTCACTGCTTTACCCGGCTGGAAGTGGCGACACGAAGAAACGTCGTGTGCTTTTTTTGTATGAGCCGCGCGCCGCGTTTTATACCGACAAGACAGGGAAAATGCAAAATATAAATGTGTGCATTGCCAGGACCGTCAGTAAAAATTTCCAGTCGGGTTTTCAGGGTTGTAGGCGCACCGACAAAAAAAGCTGGAAATCGGGCGAAGAAGTGACCTAAAATAGCCGTCCAGATGTTAATCCATCCATACTGATTAACACTCAGACTGCCAGTGTCATCGTTTGCAAGCCCTGGTGGAAAACCCTGCCGCGGCTATCCCACACGACAGTTTGAGCTAAACAAATTCTCCTTAGGTAAATTAAAACATGGCAAAACACCTGTTTACGTCCGAGTCTGTATCAGAAGGACATCCTGATAAAATTGCTGACCAGATCTCCGATGCCGTGCTGGATGCGATCCTCGAGCAGGATCCAAAAGCGCGCGTCGCCTGCGAAACCTATGTCAAAACAGGCATGGTGATGGTTGGCGGTGAAATCACCACCAGTGCATGGGTTGATATCGAAGAGATCACCCGTAACACCGTGCGTGAAATCGGCTATGTGCATTCTGATATGGGCTTTGATGCCAACTCTTGCGCCGTACTGAGCGCCATCGGCAAACAGTCCCCTGACATCAACCAGGGCGTTGACCGTGCCGATCCGCTGGAACAGGGCGCAGGCGACCAGGGCCTGATGTTTGGCTACGCCACCAACGAAACCGACGTGCTGATGCCAGCCCCTATCACCTATGCTCACCGTCTGGTGCAGCGTCAGGCTGAAGTGCGTAAAAACGGCACCCTGCCATGGCTGCGCCCTGATGCGAAAAGCCAGGTAACCTTCCAGTACGATGACGGCAAAATTGTCGGCATCGACGCGGTGGTTCTGTCCACTCAGCATGCTGAAGATATTGATCAGAAATCCCTGCAGGAAGCAGTGATGGAAGAGATCATCAAGCCGGTTCTGCCGACCGAGTGGCTGAATGCTTCTACGAAATATTTCATCAACCCAACGGGCCGCTTCGTTATCGGTGGACCAATGGGCGACTGCGGTCTGACCGGTCGTAAGATCATCGTTGATACCTACGGCGGCATGGCCCGTCACGGTGGCGGCGCGTTCTCCGGTAAAGATCCGTCTAAAGTTGACCGTTCCGCAGCCTACGCAGCACGTTATGTTGCCAAGAACATCGTTGCGGCTGGCCTGGCTGACCGTTGTGAGATTCAGGTTTCCTACGCGATTGGCGTGGCAGAACCGACCTCTATCATGGTTGAAACTTTCGGCACCGAGAAAGTGGCAACTGAGCAGCTGACCCTGCTGGTGCGCGAGTTCTTCGACCTGCGTCCATACGGTCTGATCCAGATGCTGGATCTGCTGCACCCTATCTACAAAGAAACCGCTGCATACGGTCACTTTGGTCGCGAACATTTCCCATGGGAAAAAACCGACAAAGCCGCCCAGCTGCGTGAAGCTGCCGGTCTGAAATAATCGACTGACAGTCTTTCTGAAAGGCCAGCCCCGTGCTGGCCTTTTTGTTTTCAGTTTTACAACGCCCGCCATGAAATCGCTTACACCCAAATAAAATCAGGCCCTTTCGGAATACTCTCTTTGTCACTCCTGACCCTCTGACATATTTTTACTGTCTCCTCATAAAATCTTTACATTGATGAAACAGCTAAGCCAAATGGAGGGCAAAATGCCTGACAATAAAAAACAGGGGCGGACGTCTAACAAGACGATGACGTTCTTCGTCTGCTTCCTTGCCGCTCTGGCAGGATTACTTTTCGGTCTTGATATCGGCGTTATTGCCGGGGCATTGCCGTTTATCACGGATGAATTCCAGATCAATTCCCACACGCAGGAATGGGTGGTCAGCTCGATGATGTTCGGCGCGGCCGTCGGCGCAGTCGGCAGCGGCTGGCTCTCCTTCAAACTCGGGCGTAAAAAAAGCCTGATGATTGGCGCCATTCTGTTTGTCGCCGGTTCGCTCTTTTCCGCAGCAGCGCCAAACGTGGAAGTGCTGATTGTCTCCCGCGTGCTGCTCGGCCTGGCGGTAGGTGTTGCCTCTTACACCGCGCCGCTTTACCTGTCGGAGATCGCGCCAGAGAAAATTCGCGGCAGCATGATTTCCATGTACCAGTTGATGATCACTATCGGGATTCTGGGTGCTTACCTTTCCGATACCGCATTCAGCTATAGCGGCGCATGGCGCTGGATGCTGGGCGTCATTATTATCCCGGCGATCCTGCTGCTGATCGGTGTCTTCTTCCTGCCTGACAGCCCACGCTGGTTTGCGGCCAAAAGGCGCTTTAACGATGCGGAGCGCGTGCTGCTACGCCTGCGCGATACCAGTGCAGAAGCGAAACACGAGCTGGAAGAGATCCGTGAAAGCCTGAAGATCAAACAGAGTGGCTGGGCGCTGTTTAAAGAGAACAGCAACTTCCGCCGGGCGGTGTTCCTTGGCGTGCTGCTGCAGGTGATGCAGCAGTTTACCGGGATGAACGTCATCATGTATTACGCGCCAAAAATCTTTGAACTGGCGGGGTACAGCAATACCACCGAGCAGATGTGGGGCACGGTGATCGTCGGTCTGACCAACGTGCTGGCAACCTTTATCGCCATCGGCCTGGTGGATCGCTGGGGCCGTAAACCGACGCTGACGCTGGGCTTCCTGGTGATGGCCGCCGGCATGGGCGTGCTGGGAACGATGATGCATATGGGCATCCACTCCACTACCGGCCAGTATGCCGCCGTCGCGATGCTGCTGATGTTTATCGTTGGTTTTGCAATGAGCGCAGGTCCTCTGATTTGGGTGCTGTGTTCTGAGATCCAGCCGCTGAAAGGGCGTGATTTCGGTATCACCTGCTCCACCGCTACCAACTGGATCGCCAACATGATCGTCGGCGCAACCTTCCTGACCATGCTCGATACGCTGGGTAACGCCAATACCTTCTGGGTGTACGGCGGTCTGAACCTGCTGTTTATCGTGCTGACCCTGTGGCTGGTTCCTGAAACCAAACACGTGTCGCTGGAACATATTGAACGTAACCTGATGAAAGGTCGTCCCCTGCGCGAAATCGGCGCTCACGACTGATCCCGCCGGGTTCCTCCCCTCGGGAGGAACCCGCTTGCACCGCTCCGCGACAGGCTCTATGCTCTGCCGTTATGAAAACACCCCGTCTCCCCATTGCGCTTCAGCAAGCCGCCATGCGCAGCCTGCGTGACAACCTGGCGCAGGCCAATCTGAAGCTCGCCCGGAACTATCCTGAACCGAAACTGGTCTGGCAGCAGCGCGGCACCGCAGCGGGCACCGCCTGGCTGGTTGCGTATGAGATCCGCCTCAACCCGATCCTGATGCTGGAAAACCAGCAGGCTTTTATCGAGGAAGTGATCCCGCATGAACTGGCGCACCTGCTGGTGTGGAAACATTTTGGCCGCGTCGCCCCTCATGGCAAAGAGTGGAAATGGATGATGGAAGCGGTGCTGGGCGTTCCGGCTCGTCGCACGCATCAGTTCGAGCTTGATTCAGTACGGCGCAATACCTTCCCTTATCGTTGCTCGTGTCAGCAGCACCAGCTTACCGTGCGTCGTCACAACCGGGTGGTGCGCGGCGAAGCCACCTACCGCTGTGTGAAATGTGGTGAACCGCTTACGGCGGAGTAAGCGGCAGAACCAACAGGAACATTCCTGATCTAGCTGATTGCATACAGGAACAACTTTCGTTACGTTGCGGGCTCGTTTTGACACGGAGCTCACGATGTCCCGTAATTTCTCTCTCGCGGTCGCTTTTCTGACGACGGCGTTCTCAGGCCATGTGCTGGCCGAAGGTATCCATAGTTTCTCTCAGGCAAAAACTGCAGGCGTAAAGGTCAATGCCGATGTCCCCGGCGATTTTTACTGTGGCTGTAAAATTAACTGGCAAGGCAAAAAAGGCGTCGTGGATCTGGCGTCCTGCGGCTACAAAGTGCGTAAAAACGAGAATCGCGCCAGCCGCATCGAATGGGAACATGTCGTACCGGCCTGGCAGTTCGGCCACCAGCGTCAGTGCTGGCAGGATGGCGGACGAAAAAACTGCGCCAAAGATCCGGTCTATCGTCAGATAGAGAGCGATATGCATAACCTGCAGCCCGCCGTGGGCGAGGTGAATGGCGATCGCGGCAACTTTATGTACAGCCAGTGGAACGGCGGCGAAGGCCAGTATGGCCAGTGCGCCATGAAAGTCGATTTCAAAGATAAACTCGCCGAGCCGCCGGCCCGCGCCCGGGGCAGCATCGCCCGCACCTACTTCTACATGCGCGATCGCTATCAGCTGACTCTTTCCCGCCAGCAAACCCAGCTTTTCAATGCCTGGGATAAACTCTATCCGGTGACCGCCTGGGAGTGCCTGCGCGACGAGCGCATTGCCAAAGTGCAGGGGAATCACAATCCGTACGTCCAGCGCGCTTGCCAGGCGCAAAAGAGCTAACCTACACTAGCGGCAATTGTTTCTTTGTGTACCCCTCACCCTCGCCCTCTCCCCTCAAGGGAGAGGAGACAGAATGTGCAAGGGACTCAGCTCTTGATGGACTTCTTAACTATGCGTGTTCCTCGTATTTATCATCCCGAAATGATCGTTGCAGGCAGCGAAATTGCCCTCTCTGAAGAGGCCGCCAACCACGTCGGCCGCGTGCTGCGCATGGGCGCTGGCCAGGCGATTCAGCTGTTTGATGGATCAAACCAGGTGTTTGACGCACAAATCACCCGCGCCGATAAAAAAAGCGTGCAGGTGAGTATCCTGCGTGGCGAGCTCGACGATCGGGAATCGCCGCTGCATATTCATTTAGGCCAGGTGATGTCACGCGGCGAAAAAATGGAATTCACTATCCAGAAATCGATCGAACTGGGTGTAAGCCTCATTACGCCACTTTTTTCTGAACGCTGTGGCGTTAAACTGGATGCCGAACGTCTGAATAAGAAGCTCCAGCAGTGGCAAAAAATCGCCGTTGCCGCCTGTGAACAGTGTGGCCGCAATCGCGTCCCGGAGATCCGCCCGGTCATGGATCTCGAAGCCTGGTGTGCGGAAGAGGAGCAGGGTCTGAAGCTCAATCTGCATCCCCGCGCCAGCGCCAGCATTAACACCCTGCCGCTGCCGGTGGAACGCGTGCGTCTGTTGATTGGCCCGGAAGGCGGGTTGTCGGCAGAAGAGATTGCCATGACCGCGCGCTACCAGTTTACTGATATTCTGTTGGGACCCCGCGTTCTGCGTACTGAGACCACCGCGCTAACCGCCATTACTGCCCTGCAGGTGCGTTTTGGCGATTTAGGTTGAAGCATTAACGGAGAAGACAATGATCAAGCTCGGCATCGTGATGGATCCCATCACAAGCATCAATATCAAGAAAGATTCCAGCTTCGCTATGCTGCTGGAAGCGCAACGTCGCGGCTACCAGCTCCACTATATGGAGATGAGCGACCTGTACCTGATTAACGGCGAAGCGCGTGCCCGCACCCGCATTGTCAACGTCGAGCAGAATTACGATAAATGGTACGAGTTTGGTTCCGAGCAGGATCTGCCCCTGGCCGAACTCGACGTCGTCCTGATGCGTAAAGATCCGCCGTTCGACACCGAATACATCTACTGCACCTATATCCTTGAACGTGCAGAAGAGAAAGGGACGCTGATCGTCAACAAACCGCAGAGCCTGCGTGACTGCAACGAGAAGCTCTACACCGCCTGGTTCTCTGACCTGACGCCAGAGACGCTGGTGACGCGCAGCAAAACGCAGTTGAAAGCCTTCTGGCAGAAACACGGCGACATCATCCTGAAACCGCTGGACGGTATGGGTGGTGCATCTATCTTCCGCGTCAAAGAGGGTGACCCGAACCTCGGTGTGATCGCAGAAACCCTGACCGAGCATGGCTCTCGCTACTGCATGGCGCAGAACTATATTCCGGCCATTGTTGATGGTGATAAGCGCGTGCTGGTAGTGGACGGCGAGCCGGTGCCATACTGCCTGGCGCGTATTCCACAGGGTGGTGAAACCCGTGGTAATCTGGCGGCCGGTGGCCGTGGCGAACCGCGCCCGCTGACCGAAAGCGACTGGGAAATTGCCCGCCGCGTTGGCCCGATGCTAAAAGCCAAAGGGTTGATCTTCGTCGGCCTCGACATCATTGGCGATCGTCTGACAGAAGTGAACGTCACCAGCCCAACCTGTATTCGTGAAATCGAAGCGGCGTTCCCGGTGTCCATTACCGGCATGCTGATGGATGCGATCGAAAAACGGCTGAAGCAGTAGTAACCCAGCCAATACTGTTAGTGACAGCATCCGGGTTTGTACGCATACTGGGTGCTGTCGCTTTTTAAACCAGGAAACAGAACCTCTGACAATGAATTTACAGCATCACTTTCTTATTGCCATGCCTGCTCTCCAGGATCCGATTTTCCGTCGTGCAGTGGTTTACATCTGCGAGTACAGCGAAGATGGCGCGATGGGGATTATCATCAATAAACCGCTGGAAAATCTTACTGTTGAAGGCATTCTGGAAAAATTAAAAATTTCCCAGGACGAACGTGTTCCTGAAATTCGTCTCGACAAAGCTGTGATGCTGGGTGGCCCGCTGGCAGAAGATCGTGGCTTTATACTGCATACGCCGCCAGGGTTTTCCTCCAGTATCCGTATCTCTGACAACACCGTGATTACAACCTCCCGCGACGTGCTGGAGACCCTGGGCACAGAGAAACAGCCTGCTGATGTGCTGGTGGCGCTGGGCTACTCCTCATGGGAAAAAGGCCAGCTTGAGCAGGAGATCCTCGATAACGCCTGGCTGACGGCTCCGGCAGATTTGAACATCCTGTTTAAAACCCCGATAGCCGATCGCTGGCGTGATGCGGCAAAGTTGATTGGCATTGATATCCAGACCATGCCTGGCGTAGCGGGGCATGCCTGATGAGCGGCACGCTTCTCGCATTTGATTTCGGCACCAAAAGTATCGGCGTGGCGATCGGCCAGCGCATCACCGGCACCGCTCGCCCGCTGACGGCGTTAAAAGCGCAAAATGGCACCCCGGACTGGAACCTGATTGAGCGCCTGCTGAAAGAGTGGCAGCCGGATGTGGTGATTGTCGGGCTGCCGCTGAATATGGATGGCACCGAACAGCCATTAACTGCACGCGCACGCAATTTTGCCAATAAAATTCATGGCCGCTTTGGCGTGGCGATTAAGCTGCACGATGAACGACTGAGTACGGTAGAAGCCCGCGCCGGTCTGTTTGAGCACGGCGGTTTTCGCGCGCTCAACAAAGGCAGCGTCGATTCCGCTTCGGCGGTGATTATCCTCGAAAGCTTCTTCGAGCAGGGTTACTGACCCCCCTTCCCTTTGCCCGGCTTCCCGGGCAAAGACCTCTTATTGTTCCAGCAAGGTAGCGTTAAGCGTCGTCAGTTCAGCCAGACGCGTGCGAACCTGTTCATCATCAATATTCCACATCCCAGCAAAGGCCAGCGCGGCGTGATGCGCGCCCACGGGTAGTGCCATCGATACTTCGCCATCGTCATGGTGCCAGACAACATGTCCCTGCTGGCGTTGCTGCGCCACATGCGGAGCAAGGTTTTGCCACTGCTCAGGCGTAAAGCGCAACATCAGCGCCTCGTCCGTCTCACTCGCCAGCAGTGACATACCAATCACCGATTGCCAGGCAGGCAGCATGTGGAAACCTGCCAGCGCCTGGGTGGTCTGGCTGCCGGGCACGGAGTGCCAGATATAGATCACCTGGTCTTCCCACAACACACCCAGCGCCACCACGATATCGCGTGGTGCATCGCGCTCCAGCCGGGGCAAGGCGCGGGAGAAAAGCTCGGAACCGCGGATAGACTGCGCCGCCAGGGCATGAATGCCAGGGCCAGGCAGGTAACGCCGATGCTCGTCCTGCATGGTCAGGCCAATGGAGGCCATGGTCATCAGCAAGCGGTTAACACGGGTGGTGTTGATCCCCATCAGCCGCGCAAGTTCACGGCAGCCAATGGCGCGGCCGCTGGAAACCAGATATTGCAGACAGCGAATGCCGTCGATAAGACTTTGGTTCGGTTGTGATGACATAGCCACTTTTAAGGTGTGCAATCGGAGGCTCGATTTTACCGCCCGCGCAGAAGGATACAAGGCCGTGAAAATCATTCTCTGCCGTAAATTGCCCGTGCTTTAAAGCCGCCCCTGCGCCTTGCGTTCAGCACGGCTCTGCTCGAAGTTCTGCATCCCTGCCTGCAGCCCGGTCTGGATCACACCAGGCAGTTGATAGGTTTTGCCTTCACGAATCAAATTCGCCGCAGCTGGGGTGTTAATGAGTAACTCAAACAGCGCCACGCGCCCCTGCTGGTTGTCCCTTTCGAGTTTTTGTGCCAGCACCGCCTGCAAACTGCCGGCCAGCTGCTTGCGTACCGGCTCTTTTTCCTCCGCCGGGAAGGCATCCACCAGCCGCTCTATCGCCTGGGCTGCGCCACGGGTATGCAGGGTCGCCAGCACCAGATGCCCGGTCTCTGCGGCGGTGAGGGCAAGGCGGATCGTTTCGCTATCGCGCAATTCGCCTAACAGGATCACATCGGGATCTTCCCGCAATGCCGCCCGCAGCGCATCGGCAAAGGCGTTGCAGTGCAGGCCAATCTCCCGCTGCTGCACCAGGCAACGTTTGCTCTGATGGATAAACTCCACCGGATCTTCCAGGGTCAGGATATGTCCGTCGCTGTGGTGATTGAGAAAGTCGACCATTGCCGCAAGCGTGGTGGACTTGCCGCTGCCGGTGGCCCCGGTCACCAGAATCAGGCCGTTATCCCTGGTCAGCAGCTCGGGGATCGCCCGCGGCGTACCCAGACTATGCAATTGCGGGCACTGTTCTGGCAGCAGCCGGAGCGCCAGCGAACACCCTTGCGTATGGGCGAAGGCGCTGGCCCGCAGCCGGTGGCTCTTCAGAGTGACGGCAAAATCGACCTGCCCCTGAGCACACCATGCCCCCTGTTGTTCATCGCTGAGCCAGCTTTTCAGCAGCATCACCACATCCGGCCCCGGAAAAGGCGCCAATTCCATCTTTCCTCGTCGTCGCCAGCGAGGTGGTGCGTTACTGCACAGGTGTAGATCCGACACGTTATGCTTTACACTAAGGGCCACAATTTCTTCCATATCCATTTAATGATCCTCGGAAAATGAACGACATTGCGCATAACCTGGCACAGGTCAGGGATAAAATCTCAGCCGCGGCAACACGTTGCGGCCGTGCTTCAGAAGAAGTTACGTTGCTTGCAGTCAGTAAAACCAAGCCTGCGAGCGCCATCGCAGAAGCGATTGATGCAGGCCAGCGCATGTTCGGTGAAAACTACGTGCAGGAGGGGGTGGAAAAAATCCGCCACTTCCGGGAGAAAGGCACCGCGGATCTGCAATGGCATTTCATCGGGCCATTACAGTCGAACAAAAGCCGACTGGTAGCGGAGCATTTCGACTGGTGTCATACCGTCGATCGTCTCCGCATCGCCAGTCGTCTGAGCGAACAGCGCCCGGCCGAGATGCCGCCGCTTAACGTGCTGATTCAAATCAACATCAGCGACGAAAACAGCAAGTCCGGCATTGCGCTTGAAGCGCTGGATCAGCTGGCGGATGAGGTGGCGGCGCTACCTGGCCTTAAGCTTCGCGGGTTAATGGCGATCCCGGCCCCGGAGTCAGATTACGACAGGCAGTTTGCCGTCGCCCGGCAAATGGCTGTAGCATTTGAGGCGCTTAAAACACGCTTCCCAACGGTCGACACGCTTTCACTGGGCATGACGGACGATATGGCTGCCGCGATTGCGGCTGGCAGCACCATGGTGCGCATCGGCACAGCAATTTTCGGTGCGCGCGATTACACCCAATAATAAGGAAACCTGAGGAACGCCATGAAGACGTTGACCTTCCTGCTCTCAACGGTCATTGAACTGTATACGATGGTGCTTTTGTTACGCGTCTGGATGCAGTGGGCCCGTTGTGATTTTTACAACCCCTTCTCACAGTTTGTCGTTAAAGTCACCCAGCCCATCATCGGGCCGCTGCGCCGGGTGATCCCGCCGATGGGGCCGATTGACAGCGCCTCCCTGCTGGTTGCGCTGATCCTGTGCGTGGTGAAAGCGATCGTGCTGTTTATGGTCATTACCTTCCAGCCGATCATCTGGATCGCGGCGGTGTTGATCCTGATAAAAACGATCGGCCTGCTAATTTTCTGGGTACTGTTGCTGATGGCAATTATGAGCTGGGTGAGCCAGGGCCGTAGCCCGGTGGAATATTCACTTATTCAGCTTGCCGACCCGCTGCTGCGCCCGATCCGTAATCTGCTGCCTGCCATGGGCGGAATCGACTTCTCCCCGATGATCCTCGTGCTGCTGCTGTACGTGATCAACATGGGTATCGCTGAACTGCTGCAGTCCACAGGCAACATTCTGCTGCCGGGGCTGTGGATGGCGTTATGAGTGCTGTCAGCACCTGCGCCGACGGGCTGGTTTTACGGCTGTATATTCAGCCTAAAGCCAGCCGTGACACCATTATCGGGCTGCATGGCGACGAAGTAAAAGTCGCCATCACCGCCCCTCCTGTAGATGGCCAGGCGAACGCCCATCTGGTGAAGTATCTGGCAAAGCAGTTTCGCATTGCGAAAAGCCAGGTACTGCTCGAGAAGGGTGAACTGGGTCGCCACAAGCAGGTCAAAATTCTCAATCCGCAACAAATCCCGACGGAAGTCGCGGCACTGATACAACAGGACTAACGCATGCAAAAAGTTGTTCTCGCTACCGGTAATGCCGGTAAAGTGCGCGAGCTGGCCTCGCTGTTAAATGATTTCGGTCTGGATGTGGTCGCCCAGACCGAGTTGGGGGTGGACTCTGCTGAAGAGACCGGCCTGACCTTTATTGAAAATGCCATTCTGAAAGCGCGCCATGCGGCGCAGGTTACCGGTTTGCCGGCCATTGCCGATGACTCCGGTCTGGCGGTGGACGTGCTTGGCGGTGCGCCGGGGATCTACTCTGCCCGCTATTCTGGCATCGATGCCAGCGACCAGCAGAATCTTGAAAAGCTGCTTGAAGCGCTTAAGAACGTACCCGATGATCAGCGCAAAGCGCAGTTCCACTGCGTGCTGGTCTATATGCGCCATGCCGAAGATCCTACGCCAATTGTCTGCCACGGCAGCTGGCCGGGTGTCATTGCCCGCGAGGCGGCAGGCAACGGCGGCTTTGGCTACGATCCGATTTTCTTTGTCCCGACCGAGGGCAAAACCGCTGCGGAACTGTCCCGCGAAGAAAAAAGCGCGATTTCCCATCGTGGGCGCGCACTGAAACTGTTACTGGAAGCGTTACGTAATGGCTAATTTGCCACCTCTGAGTCTTTATATTCACATCCCGTGGTGCGTGCAGAAATGCCCGTACTGCGATTTCAATTCGCATGCGCTGAAAGGCGAAGTGCCTCATGACGATTACGTTCAGCATCTGCTTGCCGATCTGGACGCCGACGTCGCTTACGCACAGGGACGTGAAGTTAAGACCATTTTTATCGGTGGCGGTACGCCGAGCCTGCTCTCAGGCCCGGCGATGCAGACGCTGCTGGATGGCGTGCGTGCGCGCCTTAATCTGGCAGCGGATGCAGAAATTACCATGGAGGCCAATCCGGGTACGGTTGAGGCCGACCGTTTTGTCGAGTATCAGCGCGCCGGGGTGAACCGTATCTCCATTGGGGTACAGAGCTTCAGCGAGCCGAAGCTAAAGCGTCTGGGGCGCATTCATGGCCCGGGTGAAGCAAAGCGCGCCGCACATCTGGCAACCGGGCTGGGCCTGCGCAGCTTTAACCTCGACCTGATGCACGGCCTGCCGGATCAGTCTCTGGACGAAGCGCTGGACGATCTGCGCCAGGCCATTGAGCTGAACCCGCCGCACCTCTCCTGGTATCAGCTGACCATTGAGCCGAACACGCTGTTTGGTTCGCGCCCGCCGGTGCTGCCGGATGACGACGCGCTGTGGGATATTTTCGAGCAGGGCCACCAGCTGCTGACTGCCGCCGGGTATCAGCAGTACGAAACCTCGGCCTATGCGAAGCCAGGCTGCCAGTGTCAGCACAACCTGAACTACTGGCGTTTTGGCGATTATCTGGGAATTGGCTGCGGCGCACACGGTAAAGTGACCTTCCCGGACGGACGTATTCTGCGAACCGCCAAGACGCGCCATCCGCGTGGGTATATGGAAGGACGTTATCTGGAGCGCAGCCATGACGTTGAGGCCGAAGATAAACCGTTTGAGTTCTTTATGAACCGCTTCCGCCTGCTGGAAGCCGCGCCACGCGCAGAGTTTTCCCGCTATACCGGTTTAGCGGAGTCGGTGATTCGTCCTCAGATTGACGAAGCGCTGGCACAAGGTTATTTGACCGAATGCGATGAGTTCTGGCAGATCACCGAGCATGGCAAACTGTTCTTAAACTCCCTTCTTGAGCTGTTCCTCGCCGAAGAATCCTGAAGCCTGATTCAGGATGTTGCATCCCGTTCTGCTGGCTGAGGGAAAAGCTGGCAGAGTGCGGGGATGGACATGATTCGCTCTTATGCAAAACAGCTCCGCCGTGAGCTGACCACAGAAGAGAGACGACTCTGGTATCGGTTACGTAGTCGTCGATTCGCTCACTATAAATTTCGTCGCCAGCATCCTGTTGGGAATTACATTCTGGATTTCGTTTGTTGCGAAGCTCGCCTGGCTATTGAGCTGGATGGAGGACAACACGATGAAAGAGAAGAATATGACCGGCAGAGAACCGTCTGGCTGAATCAAAAAGGCTGGCAGGTGATTCGGTTCTGGAACAACGAAATCTGGCATAACGAGGAAGGGGTGTTGGATGAAATTTTAGAGAAGCTGCAAACGCTTTTACCCTCACCCCGACCCTCTCCCTGAAAGGGAGAGGGAGCAAACCATACCTGGGCTCACCTCGGGCAGCAAACTGCTCCTTCTGCCCTGTGAGAAAAGGAGGTAAACCATTTCCGGGCTCACTTCGGGCTGCAAACTGTTCCCTCTCCCTTTGGGGGAAGGAGGCAAACCCTTCCCGGTCTCACCTCGGGCAGCAAACTGTTCCCTCTTCCCTTTGGGGGAACGAGGCAAAACATTCGCGGGTACGCCTCGGGCAGCAAACTTTTCCCTCTCCCCTTTGGGGAGAGGGTTAGGGTGAGGGGTCCAGACCGCACTACACTACTTCAGCGACCCCACCAGCCCCTTGCGGCTCTCTTCCAGCGACACTACGCGTTTGCACACATCTTTGCCGAAAGCTTTGAAATCCGCTTCCTGGTTTTTCCACTCGTTCTGAATTGAGGTTTGCAGGCCGCCCAGGCTACCCAGCACGCCCTGCAGCGGGTTGCCACCGCCTTTCAGCACCGCTTTGGCACCCATCTCGTTGATGCTGTCCTGCAAAATGCCGCCCATCGCCTGGTTAACCAGCTGTTGGCCATCAGCACGCACCTGATCGATCGCCTGATAGTGGAACGTCAGGCCATCGGTACGATGTTCAATAATACGGTTCATCTGCTCTTTTAACTGGGCATCCAGTTTGGTCAGGCGCGAGCGCATATTGCTGCTCTCCCCCACCTCTTTAGCGATGATCTTATCCAGCGCGACACGGCCTTTTTCTACGCGTGTCAGAGCACCTTCATCGATCCACGGCAGCGCGCTACGCAGATCGGCCTGGTAATCTTTTGCCTGTTCACGTTGGGCTGCGCTCAGCGTGTACTGCTTGCCGTTGAACATGACATTGCCATCCGGGGTGATCACCAGATTGCCGTTCTCCCCTTTTACCTGCACGGTTTGCGGGCTCAGGATCACGTCATCACGCGGCGTGACTTCGCATTTGTAGTCGGCGTGAGCGGTCAGAGCCGTCGTCATTAAAGCCGCAGCGAGCAGCGTTTTGCGCATCATATCTTCTCCCTTATACAAAACGGGCCAGCAATTGCTGGCCCCTTATGTTCTATTAGTCCCACCAAATATCGAAAAGTTCGCTGATGCGTACCTCTTCGAATTTACGGTCTTCCAGCCACTTACGCACGATGGCCTGATGCTCTTCGGTGCACTGGCCGATCTCTTGTTTGCAGATCAAACCTTCCCACGCCAGGTAGCCACTGCCGTCAAACGCCAGCTTGTTCGGCTCGATAACTTCATTGATGAAGGCATCTACCTCTTCATCAATTTTTTCTACACTGGTGCCTTCCGGGAAACGCCATGCAACCGAAAAACCAATTTCCTGGAATTCTTCGATGTGCATTTTCTTACGCAGACGACGGCTACGGTTCTTTGCCATTATTTCACCCTCTCGAACATTAAGTCCCATACGCCGTGACCAAGACGATGGCCACGCTGTTCAAATTTCGTTACCGGACGTGAGTCAGGACGCGGCACATAATCATTGCTCGCCGACTGGTTTTTATACCCGTCGAGTGACGACATCACTTCCAGCATATGCTCCGCATACTGTTCCCAGTCGGTCGCCATGTGGAAAACACCACCCAGCTTCAGTTTGCTCTTTACCAGCTCAGCAAAGGGTGCCTGAACAATACGGCGTTTATTATGGCGTGCTTTGTGCCATGGGTCAGGGAAAAAGAGCTGAACCATGTTCAGAGAATTGTCAGGGATCATCTTGTGCAGCACTTCCACCGCGTCATGACACATCACCCGCAGGTTCTCGACGCCCTCTTCATGAGCCGTTGCCAGGCAAGCACCCACGCCCGGCGAGTGAACCTCAATACCGAGGAAATTCTGCTCCGGGCGCGCTTTTGCCATTGTCACCAGCGAGGCGCCCATGCCGAAACCGATCTCCAGCGTAATCGGCGCGTCGCGGCCAAACAGCTCCACAAAGTCGAGCGGCTGTTCGGTGAACTCCACGCCCATCACCGGCCAGTAGTTATCCAGCGCGTGTTGCTGCCCCTTTGTCAGGCGCCCCTGACGGCGGACAAAGCTGCGAATACGGCGCAGCGGGCGGCCGTTTTCATCAAATTCCGGTGATATGACGTCGTTTTTCATAAAAGAGTAGTCTGCTTGTGAGAATGTTCGGGAAACGGGCATTATCCAAAGTTAATGATGGGATGCAAGCATGGGAAAGATCCGGTTTACAGCCGCAGGCCTCTGTGCTGCAATCTGCGTCCCTGATATCGCGAAGCGAAGACCATGCAAGCCTCTCAATTTTCAGCCCAGGTGCTGGACTGGTACGACAAATACGGGCGTAAAACCCTGCCCTGGCAAATTGAAAAAACACCCTACAAAGTATGGCTCTCTGAGGTGATGTTGCAACAAACGCAGGTCGCGACTGTTATCCCCTACTTTGAGCGCTTTATGGCGCGTTTTCCAACGGTAACCGATCTGGCTACCGCCCCGCTTGATGAGGTACTGCATCTGTGGACTGGGCTAGGCTACTACGCCCGCGCCCGCAATCTGCATAAAGCCGCCCAGCAGGTGGTGTCGCTACACGGTGGCATCTTCCCTGAAACGTTCGAGGAGGTGGCAGCCCTGCCGGGTGTCGGGCGATCTACCGCGGGGGCGATCCTCTCCCTCTCGCTGGGTAAACACTTTCCTATTCTCGACGGCAATGTGAAACGCGTGCTGGCGCGCTGCTATGCCGTTGGCGGCTGGCCGGGCAAGAAAGAGGTGGAGAAGCGTCTGTGGGAAATCAGTGAGGCAGTAACCCCCGCTAACGGCGTCGAACGCTTTAACCAGGCAATGATGGATCTGGGAGCGATGGTCTGCACCCGCTCGAAGCCCAAATGTGAACTCTGCCCGCTGAATAATCTGTGTGTGGCTTATGCCAACCACAGCTGGGCGCAGTATCCCGGTAAAAAACCGAAGCAGACGCTGCCTGAGCGCACCGGCTATTTTCTGCTGATGCAGCACCAAGAGACGGTGTACCTCGCTCAGCGTCCACCAAGCGGTTTGTGGGGCGGTTTATTCTGCTTCCCGCAGTTCGAGAATGAAGAGAGCCTTCGCGACTGGCTGGCGCAACGCGGCATCCCTGCCGATACTCTTCAGCAACTCACGGCGTTTCGTCATACCTTCAGCCACTTCCATCTGGATATTGTTCCGATGTGGCTTCCCGTGTCCTCATTCACCTCGTGCATGGATGAAGGCACCGCTCTCTGGTATAACTTAGCGCAACCGCCATCAGTGGGGCTGGCAGCTCCTGTAGAGCGCCTTTTACAGCAATTACGTGTCGGAGCAACGGTTTAGCTCCGGGCGACAAAGAGGAATCAGTATGGCCAGAACAATTTTTTGTACCTTCCTGCAACGCGACGCAGAAGGCCAGGACTTCCAGCTTTATCCGGGGGACCTGGGTAAGCGCATCTATAACGAGATCTCAAAAGAGGCATGGGCGCAGTGGCAGCAAAAGCAAACCATGCTGATTAACGAGCGCAAGCTCAACATGATGAACGTTGAACACCGCAAGCAGCTGGAGCAGGAGATGGTGAATTTCCTGTTTGAAGGCAAAGACGTTCACATCGAAGGCTATACACCACCGGAAAAATAATTCCCTGCGGGCTGATGCCCGGCGGCGCTACGCTTGCACAGGCCTACGGTAACCAGGCCGGGTAAGCGTAACGCCACCTGCCACTCGCGCCAAAGCAAACACAACACGCACTCCCGGAATGATGAAAAAATTTTTAGCGCTTGCTCTTGTTGCACCGTTACTTGTTTCGTGTTCCTCCAGTAATAAAGGCGATAGCTATAACGAAGCCTGGGTCAAGGACACCAACGGTTTTGACATTCTGATGGGGCAGTTTGCCCACAACATCGAAAATATATGGGGATTTAACGAGGTTCTGATCGCCGGACCAAAGGACTACGTTAAGTACACCGACGCTTACCAGACCCGCAGCCACATCAACTTTGACGAGGGTACCATCACCGTCGAAACCATCGCCGGGACCGATCCTGCGGCGCGTTTACGCGAGGCGATCGTGAAAACCTTGCTGATGGGTGACGATCCCGGCTCTATCGACCTCTACTCCGACGCTGACGACATCACCATTTCAAAAGAGCCGTTCCTCTATGGCCAGGTGGTGGACCAAACCGGTCAATCGATTCGCTGGGAAGGTCGTGCCAATAACTTTGCCAACTACCTGCTGCAAACGCGTCTGAAGAGCCGCAGCAATGGTCTGCGCGTTATCTACAGCGTGACCATTAATCTGGTACCCAACCACCTTGATAAACGTGCGCATAAATACGTCGGGATGGTACGTCAGGCCTCGCGTAAATATGGGGTGGACGAATCGTTGATCCTGGCGATTATGCAGACTGAATCCTCGTTTAACCCGTACGCGGTGAGCCGGTCCGACGCCCTGGGCCTGATGCAGGTTGTTCAGCACAGCGCCGGGAAAGATGTGTTCCGTTCGCAGGGAAGATCGGGCACACCAAGCCGCAGTTATCTGTTTGATCCTGCCAGCAACATTGATACCGGCACCGCCTATCTGGCCATGCTGAATAACGTCTATCTGAGCGGCATCGATAACCCGACCTCGCGTCGCTATGCGGTGATCACCGCCTATAACGGTGGCGCGGGCAGCGTGCTACGGGTCTTCTCCAGCGACAAAATCCAGGCAGCAAACATCATCAACAGCATGACGCCAGGGGATGTTTACCAGACCCTGACCAGCCGTCACCCTTCCGCAGAGTCCCGGCGCTACCTTTACAAGGTCAATACGGCGCAAAAGGGCTATCGTAGAAAGTAACATTCTCTCTTTTACCCTCTCCTCCCCGGAGAGGGTAAAGATTCACTTCCCCTGTCACTGCCTCATCCATAGGAAAGTGTTATTTGCATCACAATCCAAACTGCAAATTAATGTGGATTGCATTTTTTTGCGGGAGGTAACAAAACATCACGTCACTCGCTGATAGAATTGCATCAAATACAAAACCTAAATGTTTCTACACCAACATACAGCCCGCTCTCTTGTGAGGAAAGTAACATGAACCTTAAGCTGCAGCTTAAAATCTTGTCGTTTCTGCAGTTCTGTCTGTGGGGGAGCTGGCTAACCACGCTCGGCTCCTACATGTTTGTCACGCTCAAGTTCGATGGCGCCTCTATCGGTGCCGTTTACAGTTCTTTGGGTATCGCCGCCGTCCTGATGCCGACTCTGCTCGGGATCGTGGCGGATAAGTGGATAAGCGCCAAGTGGGTGTACGCGCTTTGCCATCTGGTAGGGGCGGGTACGCTATTTATGGCGGCCGAGGTCACTACGCCAGGGGCGATGTTTATGGTGATCCTGCTTAACTCGCTGGCCTATATGCCAACGTTGGGCCTGATTAACACCATCTCCTACTACCGTCTGAAAGACGCCGGTATGGATATCGTGACCGACTTCCCACCGATCCGTATCTGGGGCACCATTGGCTTCATTATGGCGATGTGGGCAGTGAGCTTCGCAGGCTTTGAACTGAGCCACATGCAGCTCTATATCGGTGCTGCGCTGTCTCTCCTGCTGGCGTTGTTCACCCTGACCCTGCCGCATATTCCGGTTTCTAACCAGCAGAAAAACCAGAGCTGGAGCGCGATGCTCGGCCTGGATGCTTTCGCGCTGTTTAAAAACAAACGTATGGCGATCTTCTTTATCTTCTCCATGCTGCTGGGTGCGGAACTGCAGATCACCAACATGTTCGGCAATACCTTCCTGCACAGCTTCGATAACGACCCGCTGTTCTCCGGGAGCTTTATCGTTGAGCATGCGTCGGTAATGATGTCGATTTCGCAGATCTCCGAAACGCTGTTCATCCTGACCATCCCGTTCTTCCTGAGCCGCTACGGTATTAAGAACGTAATGATGATCAGTATTTTCGCGTGGATGCTGCGCTTCGGTCTGTTTGCTTACGGCGACCCGTCAGCCTTCGGTACTGTGCTGCTGGTGCTGTCGATGATTGTCTATGGCTGCGCCTTCGACTTCTTCAACATCTCTGGTTCCGTGTTTGTGGAAAAAGAGGTTCGCCCGGAAATCCGCGCCAGCGCCCAGGGTATGTTCCTGATGATGACCAATGGCTTCGGCTGTATTCTCGGCGGCGTGGTGAGCGGTAAGGTTGTAGAGATGTATACCACTAACGGTATTACTGACTGGCAGCCGGTGTGGCTGATCTTTGCAGGCTACTCACTGGTACTGGCCTTCGCCTTCATGGTGTTGTTCAAGTACAAACATGTTCGTACTCCAACAGGTGCGCAGAGCATCGCGCATTAATCTGTTACGTTCCCCCCTCCTGCTGAGGGGGGATTTTTTTATTTCAGTACATTTATTTCAGTACATAGCCGTACAACCGCTTAATCCCGTCCGCATCCTTCTCGCTGTAAACGCCCTGCAATTCCGGTGAAAAACCAGGCAGCAAATTAACGCCCTCTTCCAGCGCCAGGAAGTAACGCTGCACCGCCCCACCCCACAGTTCGCCCGGTACGACACACAGCACGCCCGGCGGGTATGGCAACGCCCCTTCTGCCGCAATGCGCCCTTCGGCTTCGCTGATGCGCACCAGCTCGACGTTACCGCGAATAAAGGCCTGGTTAGCATCCTGCGGGTTCATTGCCACGGTGGGCAGGCTCTCTTTGCGGAACATCGCTTTCTGCAGATCCTTCACGTCAAAGCTGACGTACAGATCGTGCATCTCCTGGCAGAGCTGACGCAGGGTGTAATCGCGATAGCGCACCGGGTATTTCTTCCAGATGGTTGGCAGAACATCCGCCAGCGGAGTGTCGTCCTCGATGTGCTGTTCAAACTGACCCAGCATCGCCACCAGTTGCGCCATCTTCTCTGCGCTCTCTGCCGGGGTGAGCAGGAAGAGTATGGAGTTGAGATCGCACTTCTCCGGCACAATGCCTTTCTCGCGCAGGTAGTGCGCCAGAATGGTCGCCGGGATGCCAAAGTCAGTGTACTCCCCGCTTTCAGCATCGATGCCCGGGGTGGTCAGCAGCAGCTTGCATGGGTCGACAAAATATTGTTCCTCGGCATAGCCCTCAAAACCGTGCCATTTCGCACCCGGCTCAAAGCTGAAGAAACGCAGCTCGCTGGCAATGGCGTGGGTAGGATGATCCTGCCACGGACGCCCGGCCACCACCGGCGGGATAAAAGGTTTAATCATTTTGCAGTTAGCAATGATCGCCTTGCGCGCTTCGATACCCAGCGCAACGCACTCAGCCCACAGTCGACGCCCGCTCTCCCCTTCATGGATCTTGGCATTCACGTCGAGGGCCGCAAACAGCGGATAGAACGGGCTGGTCGAGGCATGCAGCATAAATGCGTTGTTGAGCCGCTTATGCGGGCAGAAACGGGCCTGGCCGCGGATATGGTTATCCTTTTTGTGGATCTGCGAGGTCTGGGAGAAACCGGCCTGCTGTTTATGCACTGACTGGGTGACAAAGATCCCTGGATCGTTCTCGTTGAGTTCAAGCAACAGCGGTGAGCTGTCGGCCATCATCGGGATAAACTGCTCGTAACCTACCCATGCGGAGTCAAACAGGATGTAGTAGCACAGCTGGCCGATTTTATCGATTACCTGACGGGCATTATAGATAGTGCCGTCATAGGTGCCGAGCTGGATCACTGCCAGACGGAACGGACGCGCGTCACGGGCTTTTTCCGGTGCAACTTCACGGATCAGCTCCCGCAGGTACGTCTCGTCAAAGCAACGGTCATCAATACCGCCAATGAAGCCAAACGGGTTGCGTGCCGCTTCGAGATAAACGGGCGTGGCCCCGGCCTGAATCAGCGCACCGTGATGGTTAGATTTATGGTTGTTGCGGTCAAACAGCACCAGATCGCCACGGGTGAGTAGCGCATTGGTCACCACCTTATTGGCGGCCGAAGTCCCGTTGAGCACGAAATAGGTCTTGTCGGCGTTAAACACCTTTGCGGCAAACTTCTGCGCGTGTTTGGCGGAACCTTCATGGATCAGCAGATCGCCCAACTTCACGTCGGCGTTGCACATATCGGCACGAAAAACATTTTCACCAAAGAAATCGTAAAACTGACGCCCGGCCGGGTGTTTCTTAAAGAACGCTCCGTGCTGGTGCCCAGGACAGGCAAAGGTGCTGTTGTCCATGGCCACATACTGGCTGAGGGTGTCGAAAAACGGCGGCAGCAGGTTCTCTTCGTAGCGACAGGCTGCGGCTTCCAGCTCTAACCACTCCTGCGCTTTGCCGTCGATCACGCCATCAACGCCCGCAGGGATCTCAACAGGCTGAGGCGAGAACATAAATACAGGCAGGTTAAAGCCGGTGCGTTTCAGTAACGCGAGGATGCCGCTGTGACTGTCAGCGACGGTAATGACGACTGCCGCCACATCCGTAAAATCGGTGTTATCCAGCGTCACCACTTCCCGGTGCGTGGACAACGCGGACGCCAGCTCACGGCTGACGGCAATTTTCATTGATTTCATAAGCGCAAATACCCGTGCAAGGCGAGAAAAAGCCCCGGACAGGGAGTCCCCCTGTCCAACGAATGTGTCTGACCGGAGTTCAGCTCCGACCGCCAGACATCAGTAAAAACAGAACGCGTCTGGTTTTACTGTTGTCCTGCAGTGAGCCTGCATTACCCTCACCGCATGGTGAGCGTAGAATAAGATGTGTCGATACGGCCAGCCATTCGCGCAGCAAAAGAGAGTCTGTTCATCGGCGGCCCCGTATCTGAGAGGAGAAAATTCGCGCAATAATGTCACCTTTCGCCAGGGGGCGCAAGAAGGAATCATTATGCAAAAAACGGGATAACACTTGGTGATTACTCACTGAAAAGAGTAATAATAATGCAAGATCAATGAGTAAATAACAGGAGTTCACAGTGGTTATTGGACCGTTTATCAATGCGGGAGCCGTGCTGCTGGGCGGCGTACTTGGCGCCGTGCTCAGCCAGCGATTACCGGAGCGTATTCGCTCTTCAATGCCCTCTATCTTTGGCCTGGCCTCATTGGGAATTGGTATTCTGCTGGTCATCAAGTGCGCTAACCTGCCAGTGATGGTGCTGGCAACGCTGCTCGGGGCACTGATTGGCGAGTTCTGCTATCTGGAGAAGGGAATTAACGGCGCCGTCAGCAGAGCGAAAAACCTGCTCTCGCGCGGTCAGCATAAGGGCGGCGCTCATGACTCCTATATCCAGAATTATGTTGCCATTATCATTCTGTTTTGCGCCAGCGGCACAGGGATCTTTGGTTCGATGCAGGAGGGGATGACCGGCGACCCCAGCATTCTTATCGCCAAAGCCTTCCTGGATTTCTTTACCGCGACGATTTTTGCGACCACGCTGGGTATCGCCGTGGCCGCGATTTGCGTGCCGATGCTGCTTATCCAGCTCGCCCTCGCAACCTGCGCCACGCTAATCTTACCCCTGACCACGCCAGCGATGATGGCAGACTTCACCGCTGTCGGCGGTTTGCTGCTGCTGGCAACAGGGCTGCGAATATGCGGAATTAAGATGTTTGCGGTGGTAAATATGCTACCAGCGCTGGTGATCGCCATGCCCCTTTCTGCCCTGTGGACCGCGTTTTTTGCCTGAGATAGCAGCAAACTGGCGAGAGAGTGTGCGGTCGGTAGCGAATTCAACAAATTCCGTTGACGGCACGAGGCGGATCGGGTTTAATTCGCCCCGTTGCCCGGATAGCTCAGTCGGTAGAGCAGGGGATTGAAAATCCCCGTGTCCTTGGTTCGATTCCGAGTCCGGGCACCACTATTTAGAAAAACCAGCCTTAGGGCTGGTTTTTTGCTTTCAGGGGTTCAGGACTCTCCATCGAACTACGTTCGATTATTCGCCGCCAGCGGCTCACCCCTTCGGGGCCAGCGCGACAAGCGTGCTGTTCAACGCCTTCGGCATTAGTCCGGGTCCGGGCACCACTATTTAGAGAGTCCGCCCGAAAACAGTTTTTTGCTTTTGGAGAAACAGTACTACTACGGCACTCTCTCTTCCAGCTTTGCAGTCACCGAATCTGCCAGCTTTTTTGGGCATGCAAAACCCGACTGGACATGATGCGTCAGCAACTTTGAGCCATACTGGCGGGTAATTTGCGGCAGACAGGCGTCGTGGAAGGCTTTAACGTCCTCAAAGTAGTCCAGCGTATATTTATCCTCTCCAGACCGCCCTCGTGCCATACAGTCGTTATAACAGGACTCTGCATCACGATCGATATAGACCACCAGATCGATATGTGGGTAGCTCTTAAGGTGTTCCTTAACCTGGTAGAAATAGGACATATAACGGGCCGATGGCTGTTCAGTCGTTAGAAAATTCACATGGCAGAACACGATATCGCTGTAAAGAGAGCGCTCAATAACGTAGTTCCCTTCCGGGAGATTGTTTAACAGGCGCTGTCGGGAATCGGTTATATAGAGCTGAAAAGCCACCCTGGCGTCTGCGTCGTGCGGGTTCTCAACGAAGACCTGCAGTAACTCAAGGAACACCGGATCTTCATCTACGGGTTCCTTTAGCACATTCCAGTATGCGCCTGTTTTATCTGATAACGCTGCCGCCAGAGGCTCCAGCAGAGTGCTTTTTCCTGCAGCGATATTGGCCTCAATAGCGACGATCTTCATAGCGATCTTCCGGCGGAGGGATCATTTGATCCCGTATCAGCCTGTTGATCCTGATGAAGATCCGGCCACAAAGGCGCTTTGCAGGAAAGATACTCCTGATATTCAGCCACGTGAAGCAGAAGTAGCTCCCCGCAGGATTCCTGCTCGCCGTAGTCTACCCGCGTTGAAGAGTGTCTGAGGAAATGGATCATAATGCTTTCACACTGTATGAAGGAGCTCCCTTATTAATGATAAGGGAGCATTGAGATTATGCCTTTTTCGCGCTGTAAACTTCATCACCGGAAAACGGCGGTTCGGCCCAGAAATTGATATTAAACTGTGCATCATCGGTCATCTCAATACGGTGCCAGTACTGCGGTGGGCTGGTCGCAAAGGTTCCCGCGTTAATCACCACTTTCACTTCTGGCTCTGTCGCCTCTTCGTTGGCGAAGCCGTAGTAAGTCACTGTCCCTTCCATCACGCAGAGCTGGCCAAAGATACCAGCTGCGGTGTTGTGGTGGCTCAGAAGCGCTGCTGGAACATTGTCTTTCGTAAAAAAGGGAGTTGAACGTTTGATGGTCCAGTTTTTAGGGATTCTGTGATGGCTCATAAATACCTCCGACTTAAAACATGCATATAAAATACAACTTTGAATTCCAGCTGTAAAGTATTACTGATAATAAATCTCATTTACATTGAAAGCAGGAGATATGCCGAAAGAAAAGCCTTAATTGCCCGCCACCCGGCCGGGGTTAGGGTTTTATGGCCTGAGGATTTGAGGGTTTGAGAGTTGCAGGGTTTCAGGGCCTGAGGATTTTTTCATGCAGACGACAAAAAACCCCGTACCTTGCGGTACGGGGTTTCCGATTTGATGCCTGGCAGTTCCCTACTCTCGCATGGGGAGACCCCACACTACCATCGGCGCTACGGCGTTTCACTTCTGAGTTCGGCATGGGGTCAGGTGGGACCACCGCGCTACAGCCGCCAGGCAAATTCTGTTTCCGGGCCGCCTCGCGGGCCACCCGGTTAATCTGGTTCAGCTGAAAATTGTCTCAGTCGCCGAAAACAGCTTCGGCGTTGTAAGGTTAAGCCTCACGGTTCATTAGTATCGGTTAGCTCAACGCATCGCTGCGCTTACACACCCGACCTATCAACGTCGTCGTCTTCAACGTTCCTTCAGGAGCCTTAAAGGCTCAGGGAGAACTCATCTCGGGGCAAGTTTCGTGCTTAGATGCTTTCAGCACTTATCTTTTCCGCATTTAGCTACCGGGCAGTGCCATTGGCATGACAACCCGAACACCAGTGATGCGTCCACTCCGGTCCTCTCGTACTAGGAGCAGCCCCCCTCAATTCTCCAGCGCCCACGGCAGATAGGGACCGAACTGTCTCACGACGTTCTAAACCCAGCTCGCGTACCACTTTAAACGGCGAACAGCCGTACCCTTGGGACCTACTTCAGCCCCAGGATGTGATGAGCCGACATCGAGGTGCCAAACACCGCCGTCGATATGAACTCTTGGGCGGTATCAGCCTGTTATCCCCGGAGTACCTTTTATCCGTTGAGCGATGGCCCTTCCATACAGAACCACCGGATCACTATGACCTGCTTTCGCACCTGCTCGAGCCGTCACTCTCGCAGTCAAGCTAGCTTATGCCATTGCACTAACCTCCTGATGTCCGACCAGGATTAGCTAACCTTCGTGCTCCTCCGTTACTCTTTAGGAGGAGACCGCCCCAGTCAAACTACCCACCAGACACTGTCCGCAACCCGGGTAACGGGTCCACGTTAGAACACCAGCCATTAAAGGGTGGTATTTCAAGGATGGCTCCACGCAGACTGGCGTCCACGCTTCAAAGCCTCCCACCTATCCTACACATCAAGGACCAGTGTTCAGTGTCAAGCTATAGTAAAGGTTCACGGGGTCTTTCCGTCTTGCCGCGGGTACACTGCATCTTCACAGCGATTTCAATTTCACTGAGTCTCGGGTGGAGACAGCCTGGCCATCATTACGCCATTCGTGCAGGTCGGAACTTACCCGACAAGGAATTTCGCTACCTTAGGACCGTTATAGTTACGGCCGCCGTTTACCGGGGCTTCGATCAAGAGCTTCGCGTTGCCGCTAACCCCATCAATTAACCTTCCGGCACCGGGCAGGCGTCACACCGTATACGTCCACTTTCGTGTTTGCACAGTGCTGTGTTTTTAATAAACAGTTGCAGCCAGCTGGTATCTTCGACTGATTTCAGCTCCACCCGCAGGGGCTTCACCTACATATCAGCGTGCCTTCTCCCGAAGTTACGGCACCATTTTGCCTAGTTCCTTCACCCGAGTTCTCTCAAGCGCCTTGGTATTCTCTACCTGACCACCTGTGTCGGTTTGGGGTACGATTTGATGTTACCTGATGCTTAGAGGCTTTTCCTGGAAGCAGGGCATTTGTTACTTCAGCACCGTAGTGCCTCGTCATCACACCTCAGCGTTAATAAGGTACCGGATTTACCTGGAACCTCCGCCTACATGCTTAAACCGGGACAACCGTCGCCCGGCCAACATAGCCTTCTCCGTCCCCCCTTCGCAGTAACACCGAGTACAGGAATATTAACCTGTTTCCCATCGACTACGCCTTTCGGCCTCGCCTTAGGGGTCGACTCACCCTGCCCCGATTAACGTTGGACAGGAACCCTTGGTCTTCCGGCGAGCGGGCTTTTCACCCGCTTTATCGTTACTTATGTCAGCATTCGCACTTCTGATACCTCCAGCAACCCTCACAGGTCACCTTCGACGGCTTACAGAACGCTCCCCTACCCAACAACACCTAAGTGTCGCTGCCGCAGCTTCGGTGCATGGTTTAGCCCCGTTACATCTTCCGCGCAGGCCGACTCGACCAGTGAGCTATTACGCTTTCTTTAAATGATGGCTGCTTCTAAGCCAACATCCTGGCTGTCTGTGCCTTCCCACATCGTTTCCCACTTAACCATGACTTTGGGACCTTAGCTGGCGGTCTGGGTTGTTTCCCTCTTCACGACGGACGTTAGCACCCGCCGTGTGTCTCCCGTGATAACATTCTCCGGTATTCGCAGTTTGCATCGGGTTGGTAAGCCGGGATGGCCCCCTAGCCGAAACAGTGCTCTACCCCCGGAGATGAATTCACGAGGCGCTACCTAAATAGCTTTCGGGGAGAACCAGCTATCTCCCGGTTTGATTGGCCTTTCACCCCCAGCCACAGGTCATCCGCTAATTTTTCAACATTAGTCGGTTCGGTCCTCCAGTTAGTGTTACCCAACCTTCAACCTGCCCATGGCTAGATCACCGGGTTTCGGGTCTATACCCTGCAACTTAACGCCCAGTTAAGACTCGGTTTCCCTTCGGCTCCCCTATACGGTTAACCTTGCTACAGAATATAAGTCGCTGACCCATTATACAAAAGGTACGCAGTCACACCACAAGGGTGCTCCCACTGCTTGTACGTACACGGTTTCAGGTTCTATTTCACTCCCCTCGCCGGGGTTCTTTTCGCCTTTCCCTCACGGTACTGGTTCACTATCGGTCAGTCAGGAGTATTTAGCCTTGGAGGATGGTCCCCCCATATTCAGACAGGATACCACGTGTCCCGCCCTACTCTTCGAGTTCACAGCATATGCATCTTCGTGTACGGGAGTATCACCCTGTACCCTGCGACTTTCCAGACGCTTCCACTGACACACATGCTGATTCAGACTCTGGGCTGCTCCCCGTTCGCTCGCCGCTACTGGGGGAATCTCGGTTGATTTCTTTTCCTCAGGGTACTTAGATGTTTCAGTTCCCCTGGTTCGCTTCGTTAAGCTATGTATTCACTTAACGATAGTGTGACGAGTCACACTGGGTTTCCCCATTCGGAAATCGCCGGTTATAACGGTTCATATCACCTTACCGGCGCTTATCGCAGATTAGCACGTCCTTCATCGCCTCTGACTGCCTAGGCATCCACCGTGTACGCTTGGTCGCTTAACCTCACAACCCGAAGCTGTTTCACTTCTGATTGCGAAATCTGAGACCCGACCACACCTTCATCTGTTCTTATTACGGAGAACAGACACGGTGCGTCGTTTCAATTTTCAGCTTGATCCAGATTTTTAAAGAGCAAAACTTCTTAATGCACTCAAAAGTACATTCAGAAGTTCATCATTCATCAGACAATCTGTGTGAGCACTACAAAGGCAGGTTCTTTAAGGTAAGGAGGTGATCCAACCGCAGGTTCCCCTACGGTTACCTTGTTACGACTTCACCCCAGTCATGAATCACAAAGTGGTAAGCGCCCTCCCGAAGGTTAAGCTACCTACTTCTTTTGCAACCCACTCCCATGGTGTGACGGGCGGTGTGTACAAGGCCCGGGAACGTATTCACCGTAGCATTCTGATCTACGATTACTAGCGATTCCGACTTCATGGAGTCGAGTTGCAGACTCCAATCCGGACTACGACGCACTTTATGAGGTCCGCTTGCTCTCGCGAGGTCGCTTCTCTTTGTATGCGCCATTGTAGCACGTGTGTAGCCCTACTCGTAAGGGCCATGATGACTTGACGTCATCCCCACCTTCCTCCAGTTTATCACTGGCAGTCTCCTTTGAGTTCCCGGCCTAACCGCTGGCAACAAAGGATAAGGGTTGCGCTCGTTGCGGGACTTAACCCAACATTTCACAACACGAGCTGACGACAGCCATGCAGCACCTGTCTCAGAGTTCCCGAAGGCACCAAAGCATCTCTGCTAAGTTCTCTGGATGTCAAGAGTAGGTAAGGTTCTTCGCGTTGCATCGAATTAAACCACATGCTCCACCGCTTGTGCGGGCCCCCGTCAATTCATTTGAGTTTTAACCTTGCGGCCGTACTCCCCAGGCGGTCGACTTAACGCGTTAGCTCCGGAAGCCACTCCTCAAGGGAACAACCTCCAAGTCGACATCGTTTACGGCGTGGACTACCAGGGTATCTAATCCTGTTTGCTCCCCACGCTTTCGCACCTGAGCGTCAGTCTTTGTCCAGGGGGCCGCCTTCGCCACCGGTATTCCTCCAGATCTCTACGCATTTCACCGCTACACCTGGAATTCTACCCCCCTCTACAAGACTCTAGCCTGCCAGTTTCGAATGCAGTTCCCAGGTTGAGCCCGGGGATTTCACATCCGACTTGACAGACCGCCTGCGTGCGCTTTACGCCCAGTAATTCCGATTAACGCTTGCACCCTCCGTATTACCGCGGCTGCTGGCACGGAGTTAGCCGGTGCTTCTTCTGCGGGTAACGTCAATTGCTGTGGTTATTAACCACAACACCTTCCTCCCCGCTGAAAGTACTTTACAACCCGAAGGCCTTCTTCATACACGCGGCATGGCTGCATCAGGCTT
This sequence comes from Leclercia sp. LSNIH3, assembly GCF_002935105.1. NCBI lineage: Bacteria > Pseudomonadati > Pseudomonadota > Gammaproteobacteria > Enterobacterales > Enterobacteriaceae > Leclercia > Leclercia sp. LSNIH3. Next base: position 3,213,601 of record NZ_CP026387.1, on the reverse strand, counting down.
GCGCCCATTGTGCAATATTCCCCACTGCTGCCTCCCGTAGGAGTCTGGACCGTGTCTCAGTTCCAGTGTGGCTGGTCATCCTCTCAGACCAGCTAGGGATCGTCGCCTAGGTGAGCCATTACCCCACCTACTAGCTAATCCCATCTGGGCACATCTGATGGCAAGAGGCCCGAAGGTCCCCCTCTTTGGTCTTGCGACGTTATGCGGTATTAGCTACCGTTTCCAGTAGTTATCCCCCTCCATCAGGCAGTTTCCCAGACATTACTCACCCGTCCGCCACTCGTCACCCGAGAGCAAGCTCTCTGTGCTACCGTTCGACTTGCATGTGTTAGGCCTGCCGCCAGCGTTCAATCTGAGCCATGATCAAACTCTTCAATTTAAGTTTGATGCTCGTGAATTAAACTTCGTAATGAATTACGTATGTTCACTCAGAGACTTGGTATTCATTTTTCGTCCGAGGACGTTAAGAATCCATGTCACTTTGAGTGCCCACACAGATTGTCTGATAAATTGTTAAAGAGCAGTGCAACGCGGCTTTCGCTCACCGTTGCGAGGTGGCGTATATTACGCTTTCCTCTTTCAGAGTCAAGCGATTATTTCACGCTTTTCTCTTCAACCGGCCCGGCTGTTTGTGTGAAGTGATTCACATCTGCCGTGTCGATGGAGGCGCATTATAGGGAGTTCTCTTCAGGCCGCAACCCTTAAATGACAGAAAAATGACTGACTGCTGCATTCCCCAGCAAAACCCCGCCTTATACGCATTTGCCCACAGAGTTATCCACAAAAACACTCAGATTCCCTGCGACATACACGCTAAGACGGGGCCAGAATCACTCTGCGACTTGCTCTTTCCTCACCAGAATGGTGGTTAAGGTAAAGGAAAGCACCAATGAGATCGCCACCCCTGCCAGAGCAAAGACAAAATACGGGCCTATATAAGCAGGCAAACTGAAGATGCTCGACAGAATGTAGCCATAGAGACGCACACCGAAGAAGGCAATAAAGGCTGAAGCCAGGGAGCTGGCCACCGTCGCGGCGATGAATGCTTTCTTGTAACGCGTCAGAACACCAAAGAGTGCCGGCTCGGTAATGCCCAGCAGCGCAGAGATGCCTGCCGATAGCGTAACGGTTCTTTCCTGACGGTCCCGGCTCAGACGCCAGATAGCAAATGTCGCCCCCGCAATCGCCATATTGGCCATAAACATCATCGGCATCAGCATGTCGTAGCCGCGGTCGCTAAAGTTCTGCAGAGCAATCGGCGTCATCGCATGGTGCATCCCGGTCAGGATCGCCACCGGGCGGATGGCACCAACGATAAGCCCGGCAAAGCTGGCCGACACGCTAAATAGCCCCTCTATAAAGAAGGCGAGTCCTTTACCGAGCCAGATTCCAATCGGGCCGATCACCACCAGCGCCGCCAGCGCACCTATAAAGAGGGTGAGCGTGGGCGTGAACACCGTTTTCAGAACATCCGGCATGATGCTGTCTACCCAGCGATGGATATAGCTCAATGCCAGCACTGAGAAGATCACCGGTATGACGCTCGAAGCATAGTTAAAGACGGAGACCGGGATCGCATTCATTAACCAGAGGGCACTAACCGCCCCCTCCTGATGGGTCGCCAGGGCTTTCGCTGCTTCTATTAAAGAAGGGTACATCAGACAGGCGGCCACCGCCGCGGCGAGATACTCGTTGGTCTTAAAGATCTTCGCCGCCGACACAGCAAGAAAGAACGGCAGGAAATAGAAGACGCCGCTGGCAATCAGGTCGATAACCATAACGGTATCGCTTTTCGCCGAAACCACCTTCAGCGCGATCAGCCCGGCCAGCAATCCTTTGATCATCCCGGCACCGGCAATGGCCGGAACAATCGGGCCAAACACCCCCGAGACGGTATCCATAAAGAGGGACACCAGGCTTTTACGTCCCTTTGTCGCCGTCGGCGCTTTCTCATTCCCCTGTCCGAGCACATTAAGCATTTGCTCGTACCAGCTGTTTACCTTTGGCCCGATAATCACCTGAAACTGATCGCTCTGGAGCTGCGCGCCAAGTACGCCAGGCAGATTTTTGATTGCGGTCTGGTCAACCTTATTATCGTCGATTAAATCAAACCGTAGCCGCGTCATACAGTGCCAGACTTTATTAATATTCCCCTGGCCGCCTACCAGACGAATAATATTATTGATGGCTTCTTGCGTCCCCATAAAGACTCCTGCCGGTATGGTTGTTGTTTTAGTGATGCCACGAGAATAGATAAACCACCCAGACAAAACAAACCAATAAAAGTTGATGTCGCTCACATTTAACCACTAACAGAGCCGCAAAACCGCTATCAATCCAAAATTGGTATGGTTTTTAATTAATATACATTCAAATAACTGACCAAAATAAATATTAAAAAAAACGGTTTACCTGTAAACATTTTTAGGGCGATGATATTCCTGTTCCGTATTTCCACAGCGCAGCAAAGGAGTTTTTCGTGACGCCTGTGATTATCAATAATATCGAGTGTTTTATTACCCGGCCGGACCGACATAACCTGGTGACTGTCCGGGTAACTACCGGGCAAGGGCTGGTAGGACACGGTTGTGCCACCTTTCAGCAGCGCCCGCTGGCGGTTAAAACGCTCGTGGATGAATACCTCAAACCGCTGCTGGTAGGCCGGGATGCCAGTAACATCGAAGATCTGTGGCAAATGATGAACGTTAACGCCTACTGGCGTAACGGCCCGGCGATGAATAATGCCATCTCCGGCGTGGATATGGCCCTGTGGGATATTAAAGGGCAGCTGGCTGGCATGCCGCTGTATCAGTTGCTGGGCGGTAAATCCCGCGATGCGATCCCGGCTTACAGCCACGCCAGCGGCGAAACGCTGGAGGAGCTTTTTACCTCCGTCGATCAACTGGTGGCGCAAGGCTATCGCCACATCCGCTGCCAGCTTGGTTTTTACGGCGGCACGCCATCGGCATTGCATGCCCCCGAGAACCCGACCCCGGGTGCGTGGTTCGATCAGCATGAATATATGCGTAATACCGTGGAAATGTTCCACGCCCTGCGCGAAAAATATGGCTGGAAGCTCCATTTCTTACATGACGTCCACGAACGTTTATTCCCGCAGCAGGCCGTACAGCTGGCAAAACAGCTCGAGCCTTATCAGCCCTACTTTATCGAAGATATTTTGCCGCCACAGCAGAGCGCCTGGCTGGAACAGGTTCGCCAGCAGAGCTGCGTGCCGTTGGCAATGGGTGAGTTATTCAATAACCCAGCTGAATGGCACGATCTTATCGTGAATCGCCGCATCGACTTTATTCGCTGCCACATCTCGCAGATCGGCGGTATCACACCCGCGCTGAAGCTGGCGCATCTGTGTCAGGCCTTCGGCGTACGTCTCGCCTGGCATGGCCCCGGTGATATGACCCCCATCGGCGTGGCGGTGAATACGCATCTGAACATTCACCTGCATAATGCGGCTATTCAGGAATTTATCCCGCGCTCCGCCACTACCGACAGCGTGTTCCCTGGCGCGCCAGAGGTGAAGGACGGGTTTATCTATCCCCCAACAGCGCCCGGCATCGGCACAGGCTTTAATGAAGAGCTGGCTCTCGCGCACCCGGTGGTCTATCGCCCACACGAATGGACGCAAAGCCGCCTGCCGGACGGCACCCTTCATACGCCCTGATTTTGTCGCCAGGCTAAATTATCGCGGTTATACGGGCTGACCCAGGTGCAGGTGTAGTTGATATCAATAATATCGCTCACTTCGAAGACCCGGCCTCCCTCCAGTATCCCGCGATTATTAATATGCATTGCCGGGCTGCCTTTTTTGCAGCCCAGAATGACTGCCTGTTCACGACTGACGCTGACCGCCCGGTAGGTCGTCAGCATATGTGAAATGATCAACCCTTTGCTAAGTACGTACTGCTGGATGGAACGCTCAATCGCCTGCTGATTAAGGTCCGGGAAATCTGCAACCGGCATGCTGGACACTTCCAGCTGTACAGGCTGGTCATCGACGTAGCGCAACCGGCAAAAGTGCCAGATAAAACTCTCTTCATCGATGCCGAAGATCTGCTGCGCCACGCGATCGGGCCTCTTCTTATGCAGGCTAATCATCCGGTAGCGCATCTGATCGAATCGTTTTTCCGTGATCGAGTTGTAAATCAGCGGGTTATTACGCGCATGCTCGTTGATCCAGATCCCCGATCCCTGCACGATCCGCACCACGCCAATACTGACCAATTTTCAGCGCCTGGCGGATAGTAAAACGCGAGACACCATACTCTTCAGCCAGCTGTCTTTCAGGGGGAAGCTTACGTGGCCCCGCCGTGGTGTCCTGGTAGATTTTGCTCAGCAGATCCTGGGTGACAAACTCTTTCTTTTTCATTGTTTGGTCCTGACGTCATTCAACGTTGCTTACACCTCAGCACTCCGGCACCCCCTGTGCCAGTAATCCCGGCCAGACTGCCCCCCAATCCGAACCATGCTCCATTCCGCTGACCACTTCCGTTTGCACGCACTTCCCCCCCACTGCCTGTTGAAAACGTCGGGCGACAGCAGGCGGCACGGTGGTGTCGGCCCCGCCACTGTAATGTATCTGCGGCAGGGCGCGAAGCGCGGGAGCACGATCGATTGCATTCTCAGCCGTGGGCATCGGCGTGACATGGTGAATGGCATTCACATACGCCACATCGAGATTGCCTGCCACCGTGCGCAGAGAACGCACATCGCTCCGGCGTTCCGCCAGCAGCGCAGCAATATTGCCGCCCCCGGAGTAACCCACCAAATCGAGCTGTACCCCAGGATAGCGCAGCACTATCTGGTTGAGCGCCTCGCTCATTGCATCAATCACCACGGGGGAGAAGCGGTCCTGCGTCCAGATATTTACGCGGCAGTTAGCCGGTAAGGGCGGCCCGATGAACTGGCAGGGCCGGGAAAGATAAAACACATTTGCCTGCTTATCTGCCGCAGCCAGTTTCAGGCCCGTGGGATTACGCGGCGTCGGATTATCGGACGGGATTGTGCGGCTCTTCCAGGCAAAGCCATCTCCTTCGATGTAAACCCGCAGGGAGTGAACCGGCGGCGTGATTCGATGCCATGCCACAACCGGGAAAAGCTCTGTGTCAAGTTTCTCACTGGTAAGACCACTATCGCTGGCTATTTTTTGCGCAGAGATGTACGGATCGACGGAAATACACCCTGCCAACAATAAAGATAAATTAATCAATACCGTTCCCTGCAAAAAGTGAGGATATATCCTCATACCGCCACCAGCCTTAACGCAAATTACTCACATGACAATTTATTGAGAATAAATTCACGCGGAAATAATTAAGCATTGCTTATTGTTTTCGGCAATGAATTGTATATTCTGCGCCCGAAGATATCGGATTAATCCGAAGAAATCACCGCTGCATTTTGCAAAAACATCGCAACTTTAATGATGGTACACCATGGAAAAGAAACGTCTTAGCCAGCTTATCTCTCTGCTGGTGGCATCAACGACCGCGCACGCCTACGCGACATCTCCAGAATTAATTATCAGTGCCCCGACCAGCAATGTGCAGATCGCTGACGCCAAAGAGTTAGTGCATATCACTCAGGCGGGAAGTGTCACCGGTGCCCCGGGTTCAGCATTAGCCGTTAATTCGGGCGTGAGTGTCACCACGCTGACCAATGATGGTTCCATCACCGACGTGATTAATACCCCCCTGTTCTTAAGCAGCCATGTGGTGCAGATTGATGGGACAGTAGGTGAGCTTAACAATAACGGAACCATTGCCAGCCTTAATCAGTACCAGAATGGCAGAGTGGTTGCGGTAGGTGAATCAGGTGTAATTAACACCTTCACCAACAGCGGCACCATTAAGGGTGTTCAGAACGTCTATAACTACTACGACTCAAATTCCTATAATAACGGCACGATAGACAATGCCGGGACCATTACTACTTTACTGAATACCACCGAAGGTAAAATCTTCGGTACTCGCGCCATCAGTAACCAGGGAACCATTGATAACCTGACCAATGCCGGACTGATCGCTTTTACCCCATCCGAAAATAATATTTACTCGGGTCAAAACAGCGCCATTTTCAATAATGGGACGATCGGCACGTTGCACAACACCGGTACGATTGACGGTGGGACTTCTGATGATTACGACCGTTCCGGAATATATAATAAGGGCACCATTAATACCCTCATCAACGATAATAAGATTAATGGCAGCTTCACCGGTATCTATAGTAACGGCGGCATTAGCGAGATCGTTAATAACGGTGAGATATCAGGCAAGTCGAATGGTATGTATCTCTGGAATTATTACAACCAGAGCGCAGCGGTGCACATTGTCAACAATGGCCAGTTAACCGGCAGTGATTTTGCGCTGCTTGTCAGCAGTAATAACAGCGATGGCGCGACCCTGACCAACACTGGCAATATTGCCGGTAATATTTTCGCCTTAAATGGGACACCATTAATCATTAACGGTGGCACTACTACCACGGGCACGCTGGCCGGTATCGACGGCGCGACAGGCACCCTTATCGGCTCCGATATCATCTTTGGCTCCGGCTCCCTGCTCCTGAACGATAATATCGTGACCAGCATGCCTGAATACGGCCTGATGTCACTGCAGATGAGCGATGAAAGTCCTGCATCAAACGGCACCGTGGTGAACGAAGCGGCTTCCCTGCAGGTGAACAACAGCATCAACATCGCCGGTGATTACCATCAGAAAGCAGCCGCAACGCTGATTTCCGGTGTCTCCGATCTGACAGATGCCCGCGGCGATCTGCTTGCCGATACTGGCTATGGCCGTCTCAACGTTAGCGGCAATGCCATTGTCGATGCAGGTTCCAGCATTAAACTGCTGCGCACCGGCAGCACTTACCAGTTTGCTGAAGGCCAGCGTTATGTGGTGATCAATGCCACAGGCGCAGAGACCGACTACCACGCCGATCAGCTGAATTATAAAGCCCTCGGCTACCGGGGTACGGTCAATGGTTCTGTTTATGACGCTACTGATAGCAAGGCCCTGGTATTAACCCTGGGCGCAGAGCCGGTCGTTATCGCGCCGGTAGAACCTCAGCCTGAGCCAACGCCAGAGGTTACGCCGCCGGTAGTGACAGAACCCGACGTCACCACCCCGATCGTTACGGTGCCAACACCGCCGACGCCGCCGGCGGAACCGACTCCGACTCAACCGACTAAACGTGGCTATGCCACTATCCCGAGCGCCACGGCAGCACTCGGCGGGCTGGCGCGCTACTCCGGTATCGCCTCCCCGCAGCTGTTAGATCTCTACAACGCCTCTCTGGCGATTGAAGGTAAACAGGAAGCAAACCGCGCAGGCGAGCGTCTGTCCACCAGCCAGAATCTCAACACCAGTTCCGCAGCCACCGTGGCGACGTCTACCGCTCAGGCAGTGGTGGGTGCTCACATTGATGCCGTGCGTAACCCGCAAGCCTCCGGCGTCAGCGGCGTGGCGACCGGTGATGACTACGCCAACAACTGGATCGTCTGGGGTCAGCCGTTCGGTGGTTATGCCCGCCAGGACAGCACCGACAACGTCAGCGGCTACACCGCGAAATTTGGCGGCCTGATCATAGGTGCCGATCGCGCGCTGGGTGATGACTGGCGTCTGGGCGCAGCCCTGAACTACAGCAACACCTCCGTACACGGGAAAGACAACCTGAGCGGCAACAACTCCACCGCCGATAACTACGGGGTGATTGGTTACGCGGGTTACACCGGCAATCCGTGGTACCTGAACCTCTCTGCGGGTCTCAACCGTCAGAACTACAGCTCCGTGCGTCGCGCTGATTTCACCGGCTTCTCCGGCGCCGCCCACGGCAAGTTCAACGGCCAGTCCATCACCCTGCAAAGCGAGCTTGGCTATCCAATCACTCTGCCGGCTGACGTGGTGCTGACCCCGCTGGCGGGCCTGACCTATGGCTATCAGCATGTGGATGGTTACAGCGAAACCGGCGGCAACGGCATGGCGCTGGATGTTAGCAGCACCCACTCGCAGTCTGTGATGAGCGACATCGGTGCCCGCATCGAGAAGACCTTCGCCACCGGCATGGGTAACCTGACGCCGTTCGCCCAGGTCTCCTGGATCCACCAGTACGATAACCGTCAGGTCAGCAGCCATGCGACCTACGCCGCCGATGCCATCGGTGAAACCAGCTTTATCACCAAAGGTGCTTCTCCAGTGGAAGATATGGCAGGCGTGGCCGTAGGCACGACCCTGTATAACGCCAACGATCTGAGCCTCGACGCACGTTATGACCTGCAGGCCGGCGACCGCTACCAGGCGCACACCTTCAGTCTGCGTTTACGCAAGTCGTTCTGATTGTTATCAATAATAACGGGGCCGTGAGTGGCCCCGTTTTTTTATGCTTCTTCGCCAAACATTGTGTTTTTCGCCGCGTCGGTCAATAGTGTCTGTTTTTACTCAACAGTTAACGCTCATGACGCAAACTGCACTCTCCTCTGGATTAAAGGTCGGCGCGCTGCTTCTGCTGCTGATCCTGATTTACACCGGTCTGTATACCTCGGACCGCATCACCTGGCTGATGGAGGTGACGCCGGTCATCATCATCGTGCCGCTGCTGCTCGCCACCCAACGGCGCTACCCGCTGACTCCCCTGCTCTACACGCTGATCTTCTGGCACGCCATTATTCTGATGGTGGGCGGAATGTACACCTACGCCAAAGTGCCCATCGGTTTTGATGTTCAGGAGATGTTCCACCTGAGCCGCAACCCGTATGACAAGCTGGGGCACTTTTTCCAGGGTCTGGTTCCTGCGCTGGCAGCCCGGGAGATCCTGGTGCGCGGCGGCTACGTCACTGGCCGCAAGATGACGGCTTTTCTGGTGTGCTGTATTGCGCTGGCGATCAGCGCCACTTACGAGCTGATCGAGTGGTGGGCGGCGCTGGCGATGGGCCAGGGCGCGGATGATTTCCTGGGGACGCAGGGCGATCCCTGGGATACGCAGTCCGATATGTTCTGCGCCCTGCTCGGAGCACTCACCACGGTGCTGGTGCTCGGACGCTGGCATCAGCGCCAGTTAACACACCTCAGAGCAGCCGATAAAAGGGGTACTGGCGATTATTGATGATAATGAACGCGGTATGTCTGCGTCATGCCTGGTGATTCAGGCATGACGTTTACCAATGCAGGTGGCTAGCGTTCTTTCAAATTGGCGATCGGGTCTCCGCTTTTTTTGCCGAACGCATCGAGAGCTGGATAAAAGGTTTCTCGATATATTTGTAAGTTGCTGCGGAGAGCAACAATATCGTGATAAACCCAACTGATGAGAAAATCATATAGATTTTAACATCCACACTCAGGCCAGAACTTTTCAGGGCATAATTCATGCAGTACCAGCCAATACCATGCAGAAGATAGATGCTATAACTGATCTCTCCAAGCCTGACAATAGCCCGGTGAGTTAATAAGCCAAACAGATCCGCGCCATTAACAATAAAAATAAACAATAACGTCAGAGCCGGGAGTGAATAAAGGCTATACGGGGTGTTGTAGAATAAGAAAGCCAACACGACACACACTACTGCGCTGAGATCGTAATGTAATTTCGTCATTGTGAACGAAGGAACGAACGCCCGCGCTAAAAATCCGCATGAAAAACAAGCCAGGAAGACACCGTATCCGGGATTTATTCCATGCACAACATATGCGGAAAGGAATAAACAGATTAACGCGCCGGTTAAGGGCATAGCTTTCTGTCTCAACAGGATCACTAATGGCAAACTGAAATACAATGCCCACTCCCAGAACAATGTCCAGGTCACGCCCGCATTAATCAGCGTCGCATCAGCCATTCCCAGCACGGCAGGCTTCACACCCGTTACGCCGCCATCAAACCAGAACAGGATAGTGTATCTAAAATCAGTAAAATCCAGGTTATGTCGTCTCGTATAAGCTGCGATTGCAACGCAGCATAACGATTAAACAACGAAGATCGGCACAATGCGCATAACTCTTTTAAAATAAAAGAGATCCCAGCGTTCGGGCTTCATACCATAAAATAAATATCCAGAGAGAATAAAGAACATCATCACGGCTGCAGAGCCTATCCGAAGATTGAGAGGATAATCATTCAGATTTTCCAGAACCCAACCCTTACCCTCGAAATAAAAATAACTGAGGCCGTAATGGTGAAAAACCACGAATACGGAGAGAAAAAAGCGCAGGCCATCAAGGTTCTTTCTGCGGCTATCATTGTTAGCATCAATAAAACGAAAAAATTTACTACTGAAAATACAGCAAGATACAACAAGAATAGAAATCATCCACAGCAATAACGCACCTTGTTCAGGCATTTATTTTAACCCTCATTAATACTTACCGGAGAAGCATTCTTTTTTGCATCAGGAGCAATCAAGCATTGATGCAGGCTATCATTCAGGCGAGAGCTTACCACATCTGATTCGTTTCGATAGGCGTCGTGAATGCCGCTACCCCACGCAGCATCTGGTATTCAAAGGGTGTCAATATCCGCGCAATTGCCCACCGGATTGTCTCTTAATCCGTAAGTAGAGTCCGGTGCTGACTTATTCCATTATCATTTCGCTGGCAGCATCGAGTGACCGTAATTTTTTGCCATTAAACAGACGTCAGAAGTGCCCTTGCGCATATTCAGTGCCTGTAGGTGCGCCATCTGCTGCTCTTAATGCCCTCACACCTTAAACAACCAGCAGGCCGTGAAATGGCCTGGGGCGATCTCCTGCATCGCGGGCGCTTCGCGTCGGCATACCGGCATGACGTGCGGACAGCGGCTGCAAAACTTACAGCCTGGCAGCACGGAGGTCGGGCCGGGGATCTCCCCGCGCAGGGTAGCCTGCTCCAGATTGCGGATCCGCGGATCGGGCTGCGGCACCGAGGCTAACAAAGCCCGGGTATAGGGGTGCGCCGGATGCTGATACAGGGCGTTGGCAGGCGCTACTTCCACCAGCTTGCCGAGGTACATCACCCCGATACGAGTCGAGATATGGCGCACCATCGACAGATCGTGGGCGATAAACAGATAAGTCAGCCCCAGCTCCTGCTGCAGATCCTGAAGAATATTCACCACCTGCGCCTGCACCGAGACGTCCAGCGCCGACAGCGGCTCGTCGCATAGCACAAACTCCGGGCGCACCGACAGCGCGCGGGCAATGCTGATGCGCTGGCGCTGACCGCCACTGAACTCGTGCGGAAAACGCTGAAGATGTTCCTGCTTAAGCCCGACTTTATAGAGCAGGGTTTCAGTACGCTCCCGCTGCTCCTCGCGGCTGTAACCGTGGATCTGCATCGGCTCGGCCACCAGCTGCTGCACGGTCATCCCCGGATTCAGCGAGGAGTAAGGATCCTGGAAAATGGCCTGCATCCGCTTGCGCAGCGGCTTGAGCTGTTTTTCGCTGGCCTGGGCAATTGCCTGTCCGGCAAAATCAATCTCGCCGGAAGTGATATCAAACAGGCGTAAAATGGCGCGCCCGAGGGTCGATTTCCCGCAGCCGGATTCACCCACCAGGCCAAAGGTTTCCCCCTGCTGAATCTCAAAGCTGACGCCATCCACCGCTTTGACTGCTACTCCTTTGCGCAGCAGACCGCCGTTAAGGGTAAAGTGTTTATGCAGGTCCCGCACGCTTACCAGCGGGGCGTGTTGTTCGCTCATGCCTGCACCTCCTTATCGGCCAGTAGCCAGCAAGCTGCACGATGCCCGGGGTCCGTGATGTAAAACGCGGGCTGGCGCTCACACTGCGGCATCCGCTGTGGGCAGCGTTCAGCGAACGGGCAGCCCGGGGGCGGATTCAACAACCCTGGCGGCGAGCCTTCGATAGGCGACAGGCGATGGCTGGTCTGTTCCGGGTGCGGCAGGGATGCCAGCAGCCCCTGGGTATAGGGGTGCGCCGGGCGATAAAAGATATCCTCCACGCTCCCCTCTTCCATCACCAGCCCGCCGTACATCACCACCACCCGGCTGCACACCTGGGCCACCACGCCCAGATCGTGGGTGATCAGCAGGATGGCAGTATGGGTTTTCAGTTGCAGGCTTTTTAACAGCCGCAGGATCTGCGCCTGGATGGTGACGTCCAGCGCAGTGGTAGGTTCATCGGCGATCAGCAGTTTGGGATCGCAGGAGAGCGCGATAGCGATCATTACCCGCTGGCGCATACCGCCGCTGAACTCGTGCGGATACTGATCGTAACGGCGCTCCGCTTCGGCAATGCCCACCTTCTCCAGCATGGCGATGCTCGTCGCCCGGGCGGCTTTTTTGTTTAAGCCTTTATTGCGCATCAGGATCTCAGACATCTGTCTGCCGATAGTCACCGCCGGATTGAGCGCGGTCATCGGATCCTGAAAAATCATCGCGATCTGGTTCCCGCGAATGGCGCGCATCTGCTTCGGGGTTTTCTGCGCCAGATCGTCATTGTCGAAACGGATCTGTCCCCCGGTGATATGCCCGTTGCTCCCCAGCAACTGGATGATCGACTTGCAGGTGACACTCTTCCCGCAGCCGGATTCGCCGACAATGCCAACCAGCTCTCCCGGCTGCACGTGAAAGCTCACCCCGCGCACCGCGTGGACATCACCATCGCGGGTGCGGAAGGTGGTTTGCAGGTTGTCGAGTTCAAGTAAGTTATTCATCGCGGTTCGCTCCCGGCTCAAAGGCGGTGCGGAACACGTCGCCTAACACGTTAAAACTGAACACCGTCAGCAAAATCAAAATGCCGGGGAACATCGCCAGCCAGGAGGCTTCGCCGATATACGACTGGGCGTTATTAAGCATGCTGCCCCAGGACGCGGCGGGAGCCTGCACCCCGAGTCCGAGGAAGCTGAGGGTCGACTCCATCAGAATGGCCGAAGCAATATTCAGCGTGGCGGCGACAATAATGGTCGGCAGCACGCCAGGGATGATGTGGCGCAAGATAATCCGCAGCGGATGTTCCCCCGAGGCGCGGGCATAGAGTACATACTCGCGCTCTTTGACGGACAGCGTTTCGGCACGCACCAGTCGGGACATATTCATCCACGTCAGCAGGCTGATGATCATGATGATGTTATCCACGCCGGGCTTCAGGTAAGCATTAAGCACCAGCAGCAGGAAGAAGGCCGGGATCGCCATCAGGATATCCACCGCGCGCATCATCAGGTTATCCAGCCAGCCGCCGAAGTAGCCGCTCAACGTGCCGACCAGGGTGCCGATCAGCGTCGAAAAGAGCATCGCCAGACTGCCGACCATGAGCGAGATCTGGCCGCCGTAAAGCGCGCGGGTAAAGTAGTCGCGTCCGTATTCGTCGGTGCCGAACCAGTGGGCACCATCGGGCGGCAGCGTGCGCGCCCCCAGCGACATCTGATCCGGATCGTAAGGACTCAGCCCCGCGCACAGGGCGGCAACGACAAAAATAAAAAGTACAAACAGAGAGAACTGCGCCGGACGATTGCGGCGCAACTGGTGACGAACCTGTTGCCAGCGTCTGCTCATCCGGGATTACCTCAGGGTACGTATGCGGGGATCGGCGAAGCGATAGAGCAGATCGGCGATCAGGTTACCGACGATCAGCATCAGCGACGAGAGCATGATGATCGCCATAATCAGCGGGTAGTCGAGGGAGGTGATCGACTGGATCCCCAGTAATCCCATGCCCGGCCACGAGAAGACGCTCTCGGTGACATAGGCCCCCACTACCAGCTCGCCAAACGACAGGCCAAACAGCGTGATCACTGGCAGCAGCACGTTTTTCAGTACATGCCGGAACAGGATACTGGAACGCGTGGCCCCGTAAGCCAGCTGGGTCTGCACGTAGTCGGCAGAGAGCTGCGAGAGGGTGTTGGAACGGATGTAGCGCATATAGCTGGAGAGGTTATAGAAAGTCAGCGCAATGCATGGCAGCACGCCGTGGCGCACCACATCCAGCCAGTTGTCCTCCATGCCGATGGTGCGCATCCCCATGCTGGGGAACCAGTTGAGCTGCACGGCAAAGACGGTGATCAGCAGAATGCCAAACCAGAAGATCGGAACAGAGATACCAATATAGGCGAACAGGTTCAGAACATGATCCAGCCAGCGGTGCTTAAACGCGCCGGCCAGCAGCCCCAGCGGGATAGCGAGGATAATCGCCATCAGCAGCGAAGCCCCCATCAGGCCTAACGTGGCGGGAATACGTTCGGCAATCATCACTAACACCGGGCGGTGATAGATCAGCGAATACCCTAGATCGCCCTGCACTATGTTTTTCAGCCACAGAAAATATTGCGTCACCAGCGGCTTATCCAGCCCCAGACTCTGGCGGATACGCTCAATATCTTCGGGTGCCATGCGCGGGGTGATGTAGGCCGCCACCGGATCGCCAGGGGCAAGTTTGACCAGCAAAAACGCCACCAGCGAGATAAAGAACAGCATCGGCACCAGTTGCAGCAGGCGACGCATCAGTAATGTGTTCACGACATGCCCTTACGACTTACCCCACACAAAGCCCCGATCGGTTGACCGGGGCGACAGCTTATTTTTGATAGATTTTTGACAGATCCTGGAACAGATAGACCGGCTTCGGTTCCGCCTCTTTGGTGCCGCCAAAGCGTTTATCTAAAGCAACGGTGGCATTGGTGTAGGCAATCGGGTAGTACGTCATGTCGTTGGCCACGGTTTGCTGAATTTGCTTGTAGATATCAGCGCGTTTTCCGGTGTCGGTTTCTACCGCACCTTTATCCCACAGGGCATCGAACTGCGGGTTCTTATAGTGGGCGTAGTTGTAGGCTTCGTTGCTCATGAACAGCGATTTGTAACCATCCGGCTCGGCACCCATGATGTAGCCGCCGAGGTTCAGCTCCCAGGCGGTATTGTTCATGTCGAGGCTGCGCTGGGACATGGCATTAGAGTCGAGCGGCATCAGCTCCACGTTCACCCCAATCCCTTTCAGCGCCTGCTGAATGTAGAGCGCCTGGCTCTCCTGGGTTTTGTTGGTGTTGACGTAGGCCAGACGTAGTTTGAGGTTTGCCGGTGCGCCGGAGGCCTTCAGCAGATCTTTGGCTTTTTGCTGATCGAAGGCGTACTGCTCGACGTCATTGGTCTGATAGAGCGTATCCGGTGTCAGGAATGAGGCGGCTGGTTTGGCGTAATCCAGGGAGGTGAATGCGGTCTGGGTCAGTTCGTCTTTATTAATGGCGTAGGCAATGGCCTGGCGCAGTTCCTTACTCTTCATCACCGGCACATTCTGGTTGAAGGTCATGTAGGCCAGACGCCCTTCCGGGTAGACCACAAAGTCAAACTTGCCGGTGTTCTTCAGGCGCGACACATCCTGCGGATCGACCATTTTCAGGTTGATCTCGCCGTTTTGCAGCGCAAGGTTGGCGGAGTTGCTGTCTTTGGCGAAACGGTAGGTTACGGCGTCGAGCTTCGCTTTACCGTTCCAGTAATCGTCAAAGCGGGTCAGAGCATAATACTGCCCGGCGCGGTACTCTTTAAATTTGAACGGCCCGGAACCGACCGGGGCATCGTTTTTGGTGCTCTTTTCCAGATCGGCTTCATTCGCGAAGACGTGCTGCGGGATCGGGTAGATCTGCACCAGGGTACCGGTGAAGGCGGCGCTCACCTGCGGCAGTGTGAACTTGACGGTGCGATCGTCCACCTTGCTCACCGCCACCGGCTTGCCGCCGTAGGTAAACATACTGCGGAAGAAACTGTGCTGTTTCTCCTCCAGCAGTTTATTGAAGGTGAAGACGACGTCGTCGGCGGTCAGCGGCTGGCCGTCCTGCCATTTCAGATTGGGTTTTAGGGTCAGGGTGTAGCTGAGGTTATCGGCAGAAGGCGTCAGGCTTTCGGCCAGACCCCATTCGATTTTGCCATCGTTAAAGCTGTAGAGCGGAGCATACAGCGCCTGCATGATCGTCAGGGTGGTTCGGTCGCTGGCATACAGCGGGTTAACCGCTAACGGATCGCCGGAGGTGATGCCGATAATCAGTGAGCCGCCCTCTTTTGGCGTATCGCTTTTGGCAGCCGGGGCCGACGCAGCGTCGTTATTTTTGGCATCATCACAGCCCGCGGCGACCAGGGCCAGCGCGACCAGAACAGCAGAAACGAATGGCTTACGCATATCTCACTAACTCCTTGCCTTGAAAGTTTTTTTAACTGCTCATTTTTATTTTTTACCGATATCTGTTTGCGCATCATATTCAGCTTTAGGCGCTTTCGCATTAACAATGAAAATGCGATTTTTGATTAAGCTTATAACGAATTTGATATATATAAGCGCAATGCGGAATAGCGCATAACCTTATGCGCTCAGTTCGTTAAACCGTTCACGGATCTCCTGCTAAACTGCCTCAACACATCCCAAAAAGGCAGATCAACATGTCCGACAACAACTACCAGCCAGCGAAAGTCTGGGAATGGAAGCAGAACCCCAACGGTGGCGCATTCCCCAGCATCAACCGTCCGATCTCGGGCGCTACCCATGACAAAGTACTGCCAGTCGGTTCGCACCCGCTGCAGCTGTATTCTCTGGGCACGCCAAACGGCCAGAAGGTGACGATTCTGCTGGAAGAGTTACTGGCGCTGGGCGTGACCGGTGCGGAATATGACGCATGGCTGATCCGTATTGGTGAGGGGGATCAGTTCTCCAGCGGGTTTGTTGAGGTCAACCCGAACTCCAAAATTCCGGCCCTGCGCGACCACTCCACCACACCGCCAACCCGCGTGTTTGAATCCGGCAATATCCTGCTTTATCTGGCGGAGAAATTCGGTCACTTCCTGCCAAAAGATCCGGCGGGCCGGGTAGAAACCCTGAACTGGCTGTTCTGGCTGCAAGGCGCCGCCCCGTTCCTCGGCGGCGGTTTTGGTCACTTCTATCACTATGCGCCGGTGAAAATTGAGTACGCGATTGATCGCTTCACAATGGAAGCCAAACGCCTGTTCGACGTGCTGGATAAACAGCTGGCGCGCGGTCGCTACGTGGCGGGGGAAGAGTACAGCATCGCGGATATCGCCATCTGGCCATGGTTTGGCAGCGTGGCGCTGGGCCAGGTCTATGGCGCGGCGGAGTTCCTGGATGCCGAAAGCTATAAGAACGTCCAGCGCTGGGCGAAGGATGTCGCCAGCCGTCCGGCGGTGAAGCGTGGGCGTATCGTCAACCGCACCAACGGCGAGTTGAACGAGCAGCTGCATGAGCGTCATGCGGCAAGCGATTTTGATACCAACACCGAAGACAAACGCCAGGGTTAATCTGTACGGCCTGATGCCCTCTCCCACCGGGAGAGGGTGCAAACACCTGTAACGGCAACCCTGTTGCCGATTTGCATTTATCCTGTCGTACCTCCCGGCAAAAACCCCGCCTGATGCAGGATCGCTTGTGCCGTATTTGACTGTAAAAACGCCATCAGCCGTTGCCCCTGCGGCGTCATTACCGCACAGGCATACACCGCACGCGGATTGAAGGGCGCCGGGATGTCGATGACCGTCAGCCCTGCTATCGCCCGCAATGCTGGCGCGTAGCTGGCGTATCCGATAAACACCTCCGCCTGTCCACCCTGGATAAGCCACTCTGCTGCCAGCCTGCCCGCCGGAACCGGCGCAGATCCCCGGCCACCCACCAGGGCCATTGCCCGCTTCCTCACGGCCTCGCCAGCATTACCCATACGGGTAAACAGCGTCTGGGTGTAATCCCCGGACGGATCGGCTCCCGCCGTCGAGGTGGCAATGCGCAAGTCATCCCGGGTAAGTAAAGAGAGCCAGTCGTCACTGTCGCGCAGCACATCGCTGCGCACGGTCAGACAGAGTGTATTGCTCGCGAAAGACGCCACGGATTGCGCCAGCCCCATAGCCTGCAGCGCCTGCGGGTGGGCAAGATTGGCCGAGGCGAAGAGATCGCAGGCCTCGCCCGATGCAATACGTTCCCGTAGCAGCCCTGCCGGGCCAAACTGCGTCTCAACCGCTTCCGGGAAGTGGGCCATTAATTGCGGCCACACCCGCCGCAGGCTCCCTGCCGCCAGCACGCGCATCAGTCGTTCCCCTGCCAGGTGGTGCGATAGAAACGCTGATACCAGTCGTTGGCCACTTTGCGCATATCTATGTCTTTAAATTTCTCCGGATAGAGCTTTTTAGCCATCCACAGTTCGCCGATCCCCATCGCCTCCGGCATCGGGTAACCCCAGGCTTTGGCATAGTCTGGCATCAGGTAGACACGATGATTTTTCACCGCGTCAATGGTCTGCCACTGCGCGCCGGTCTTGATCTCGTTGACCACGGAAGGGTAGCGATCCTGCACGAAAATCACCTGCGGGTTCCAGGCGATCACCTGCTCCATCGCCACGGTTTTGAAACCCTGAATGGTTGCCGCCGCCACGTTAACCGCCCCCGCATGGGCCATCATCAGCCCGGTATATTTACCGGAGCCGTAGGTAGTGAGTTCCGGGTTAGCCATGTAGGCGCGAACACGTTTTTCCGCCGGGAGAGTATTCAGACGGTCGCTGACCCTCCGGCGGCCTTGATCGACGGCGTTAATCAGCGCCTTCGCTTCCGGCTGCTTGTTAACAATCTCGCCAATCAGCGCGATCCCTTCGCGCAGCCCGCGATCGTAAGCCTGCTCTTCATCGTTCATCGTAGGGTTCATTTTCGCTTTCTCACCCGCGGCATCGTGGCGCAGGGAGATAGCGACTACCGGAATACCCAGGCTGCTGATCTTGTCGATCATCTCCTGCGGCGCATAGTTGGTGACAAACACCACCTGCGGTTTCAGGGCCACCAGCTTTTCCGGGTCAACGTGGGTGAGATCGCCCAGCATCGCTTTGTGGTTCAGTTCAGGAGCCAGACGCGCGTAGCCGTCGCCCAGCTGCTGTTTCCAGTTCGCCATCACCCCCACGATCTTATCGGCGGCGTTCATTTGCACCAGTAAGTTCAGCGTCTGATGCTGGAGTACCACCACGCGGTCAACCTCATCGGGGAGAGTGACCTGACGGCCAATCTGGTCGGTGATCAGGCGGGAGGCCTGAGAAGAGAGGGGCAGTAAAGCCACTACGCCTAAGGTTAAGGCTTGCCAAAATTGCTGTTTCATCATGTCCTCGCATTCGTTATATATTTTATTATACAGCGATGCGGTTATGCCGTCGTGCCTCCTTTAGAGGTAAAAAGCCCTAATGCAAATCCCTCTCTTTTTTCAACGGCATATTTACAACCATCCGGTAAACTGGCATCAATAATTTCTTTCTTCAGATTATTCGCATGTCAGAAAAGGCGCTGAAACAACAGATTCAGAATCTTAAAAAGCATAATGCCCGGCTTGCCAGGCTGGCGCGTGACGCCCGTAGCAAGCTCAGTGCGGCGCTCGACGGGACCGGTCTGTGTTTATGGCAGCTCGATGTTCCGACCGGGAAGCTGATTATTTATAACCGCCGCTGGGGTTCCATGCTGGGCTATCAGCCTAAGGAGCTGAACGCGCAGTTTGAGATCTGGCGCGAGCATCTGCACCCTGATGACAAGCAGAACGTGCTCGACGCGTTCTACGATCATCTGCACGGCAAAACCCCCTTCTACGAAGCGCTGCACCGGATGCAGCACAAAAACGGCACCGTCACCTGGGTGCTGGATCGTGGCCGCGTCACCGAATGGGATGAGCAAGGTAATCCCCTGAAGGTGACCGGTACGCACATCGATATGACTAAAGAGAAGCAGTACGAGGAGCAGCTTGCCCAGCTGGCCAATCACGATCCGCTCACCGGCCTTGCCAACCGCCATGCGCTGCTTACCCACTTCGCGCAGCTAAAAGCCCAGGGGCCACTGTGCATTGCCTTTATCGATCTGGATGATTTTAAAACGGTGAACGACACCTTTGGCCACCGCAGCGGCGACGAGTTACTCATCCAGCTCAGCCAGCGTCTGCGTGACGCCTGCCCGCCGGGGGCCGTTGTCGGGCGTCTGGGCGGGGACGAGTTTGTGCTGCTGCTGCCCTTCCCGCTCGCCAGCCTGCTGGTGAACAGCACCGCGCACCACTGCCTGAACGCAGCCCTGACGCCATTCGAGCTGGATAATGGCCAGGCGAAGGTCGGAGCCTCGGTGGGGATTGATGAGGTGCAGGAAGAGGATGATTTCGTCAATGCGCTGCGCCGCGCCGATCGGTCGATGTACCAGATTAAACACACCGGCAAGAACGGTGTGGCGATTGGCCAGACGCTGCTCTCGGTCTCCCGCACAGGAACCTACCCATGAAAAGCATCCGTCATCAGGAACTGATCCGCCTGCTGGCCGCGTCGGACTGGCTGACGACGGACGCTCTTGCCGCTGAGCTTCGCGTCAGCAAAGAGACCATTCGCCGCGATCTGAAACAGCTTCAACAGCAGGGAAGGATCGTGCGCCATCACGGGCGGGCGCGGGCGATCCACCCGGATCATCGCGACGGCGGCGAGCCATTTGGCGCGCGGCTGAAAAGCCATTACGCCGATAAAGCCGACATTGCCCGCCACGCCCTCGACTGGGTCAGCGAAGGGATGACCCTGGCTCTTGATGCCAGCTCAACCTGCTTTCACCTGGCGCGGCAGCTACCGGATATCGCCCTGACAGTGTTTACCAACAGCCTGCCCATCTGCCATGAAATGGCGAAGCGCGAACGCATTACCCTGATCTGCTCGGGCGGGACGCTGGAGCGCAAATATCGTTGCTATGTGAACCCGGCCCTGGTGACGCAGCTGAAAGCGCTGGAGATTGACCTGTTTATTTTTTCCTGTGAAGGGGTGGATGAGCAGGGTGTGATGTGGGATCCCACCCCGCACAGTGCCGGCTTTAAGTCGCAGCTGCTTAGTCGTGCCAGCCAGTCCCTGCTGCTGATCGACAAAAGCAAATTCCAGCGTTCCAGCGAAGTGAAAATAGGTCACCTTTCACAGGTGACCCAATTGATCAGCGACGTGCAACTCGGCCGCCGCTAGCTCGCCAGGCGGAACTTCTGCACCGAGCGTTGCAGTTCTTCGGTCTGGCGCTCCAGGGCAGAGGCCGCAGCTGATACCTGCTCCACCAGCGAAGCGTTCTGCTGGGTCACGCCGTCCATCTGGGTGATCGCCACCCCCACCTGCGAAATGCCTTTGCTCTGCTCTTCCGAAGCGGCGGCAATCTGCTTCATGATGGTGGTTACGCCGGTGATGTCGCGCAGCACGGCGTTCATGGTGGTGCCGGTATCGTTCACCAGTCTGGCCCCCTCCTCCACGCGGGACACGGAGTCGGTAATAAGTCCTTCGATCTCTTTTGCCGCACTGGCGCTGCGGCTGGCGAGATTACGTACCTCCCCCGCCACCACCGCAAAGCCGCGCCCCTGCTCACCCGCACGCGCCGCTTC
Source organism: Leclercia sp. LSNIH3 (assembly GCF_002935105.1). Taxonomy (NCBI): domain Bacteria; kingdom Pseudomonadati; phylum Pseudomonadota; class Gammaproteobacteria; order Enterobacterales; family Enterobacteriaceae; genus Leclercia; species Leclercia sp. LSNIH3. The sequence goes on along the minus strand of NZ_CP026387.1, from coordinate 3,192,276 downwards.
AACTGCCGCGTTAAGGGCCAGAATATTGGTCTGGAAGGCGATGCTATTAATGACGCTGGTGATCTCCGCGATTTTCTTCGAGCTGACGGAAATGCCGGTCATGGTATTGACCACGTTCTCCACTAATGCCCCGCCGCGGCTGGCGGTAAGAGACGCCACATCCGCCAGCTCGCTTGCCTGCCGGGCATTGTCTGCATTCAGCTTCACCGTGGCGGTGAGTTGCTCCATGCTGGCGGCAGTCTCTTCCAGCGCCGCTGCCTGCTCTTCGGTACGCGACGAGAGATCGTTATTGCCGCTGGAAATTTCCGTAGCGCCACGCCAGATATTCTCGCTCCCGGCGCGAATGGTACTGACCGCTTCACGCAGGCTGTCCTGCATCGCCGTCAGCAGCGGCACCAGTTGGCCCACGCAGTTACGGCCAAAGGGAGCAATCGGCTGGCTGAGATCGCCCTGGGCAATCTGACGAAAGTGTTGGCGGATCTGATCCAGAGGCTTCACCAGCATCGCAACCAGGTAGCGATCGGCGAAGAGCAAGATCAGCAGGCCAATCAGGGTCGCGGTGATGATCACCGTGCGGGTGAAGCCGGTGAGGCCGTCCACCGTCACGCGGGTGCTATCGAGAATGCTGTCGGCAGCTTTATTGAACTGACCGGCACTCTCACCAAAGGCGCGACTTAACGGCGGGGTGACGTTATTCGCCTGCTGGCGATAGCCGTCGAGATTACCCTGCTGCGCGAACTGCATCTGGGGCTTTACGCCGTTCTCCAGCAGCGCCTGCCAGTTGGCGATCACCTTAGCGGAGATCTGCGCATCCATCGGCCCCGGCGACATGGCTTTCATCTCATCGAGCTTGTTGCTCATCGTCTCCAGCGCCTGCTGTACGGAGGCGAGATCTGCCGTACCGCCAGCCGCCTGCGCGTCCATCGCACGGCTCAGACGGGTGACGAAGCGGAAGTACTGATCGTTACCCTGGCTGAGCACCGTCATCTGTTTGACCAGTTGCCGATCGACGTCATTGCCATCCGCCACGCGCGAGAGCGCCCAGGAGCTGTACAGCCCGACCGCCGCCCACATTAAACAGAAAATGCCCAGAATCGTCAGCATGACGAACCGGATCGTGAAATTACGAAACACTTGCATATTTGTTTCCTTGCCATGAGGGAGATATCGCCCGAAGGCGAGTCTTATCCTCGTTATCGGCAATAAAATGCGAAGCAATACCTTTTATCGGGTAATTTTATAAAACTTTTCATTTCTGTTTACCGGGTCGGGAAATGATAATCATGCTAAGGAAAATACCCCTCCAAATAACGTGTTATTAGATTTCATACAATTTACAAATGTAAATCACACTCTCCATTCATTACCCTCATAATCCCAAAGGATTATCATTACCTTTCTTCTTAATGAAGAATTTTCCTGTTCCTCCCGGAAAAGTCTCACTTTTAGTACGTTAATAAAACTGCAACATTCATAGAATGGATGGATTTAAAAAAGTCATTCATTTTCCTTTATTAAAATGGTTACTTAATCGCTTGATATCCCTTCAAATTTCATTACATCCTTTTCGCTTAAGAAAGTTCTTGATTACGCATAACTGGTTTAAAAAGAGCGCACGTTGATCCGGTTATAAGAGATGAATAATGCGTATTTCAATGAAAAGAACCTTATTATCGCAGTGTGTATTACTGGCACTTGCGTCCTTTGCTGCTCAGGCAGGCGAAACCCCAGCTACGGCTTGCCAGAACGGTGACACCACCCAGACCTGCGGCCTGGCAGAATATAAAGACGGCAGTTTCTATCAGGATCCAGGCACCACTGATGCCGTGATGGCGAATGAAACGGCAACCAATATCTATATGGATGGTCATCGCGAAGCAGGCGATACGCAGACCTTAACCGTTACAGGCACTGACATGTCCGGTCATTATATTCAGGGAAGCAATGGCGGCACCGTGAATATTAACGTCACCGATAATGCTCAAGTGGATATGATCGAAGTCGGTTCTGCATTCAAAACCACCAATACCACGATCAACGTCAATGACGCCACCCTGAACGGCCAGAACAGCGACGGAACCTATCAGCGCAATAAAGATTACATGATGGGCGCCGCCATCTACCTCGATCCTCTGGATGAGGGATACCACAATGTGGATATCAGCAACGGCAGCGCACTGCATGGCAGTATCATCAGCGCCGGCCAAGGCACCCAAACCATCGCCATGAGCGATAGCCTCATGGATAATGGCGGTATCTACGTCGGCAGCGACAAATCAGATACCTCCCTTACCCTGACCAACGCTACCGTGGATGCGACCAACAGCCAGGTGGCGCAAAATCTCGATACCCTTGTAGAAAATCTGAGCCAGTACAAACCTTTCCAGAATATCAACGTCGATGCCTTTAGCGACCTGGCCGTGGCCATGTACGGCACCACTCAGGATACGCTGGCGCTGAATAACAGCACCGTGACCGGCGATATCGGCGTCATGAACGAAAAAGGCCAGACCAACCTGTCATTCACCAATAACAGCGTTGTGAACGGCAATGTGACGCTGAGCGGTAACTCCACCAATACCCTTCTGGTGGATAACAGCACCATTAATGGCGATCTGAATGCCAGCCAGAACAGCGGCGATACCACCATCACTTTGCAAAACGGTGCCAACGTTGACGGCAATATTACGACCGGCGCGGGCAATGACACCGTGGTGCTGGTGAATGATTCCCACGTCACCGGCAATGTCACCGGCGGGGACGGCGACGATACCCTGTCGATGGATGCGGGCAGCTCTATTTCCGGGCAGATTAATCAGTTTGAAACCGTGAATACCACCAGCGACAACAGCATCACCCTCGACACCATTAACGATTCAACTACCTGGAGTCTGCAAAACGGTTCCACCCTGACCGCCGCCACTACCGGTAGCAATGCCGAAGTGAGCATGAGCACCGACAGCCGGGTCAACTTCGGCACGATCACGGGCTCCCGTAATGCCGTGGTGGTCAATAACATCACCTCTTCGGCGATCAATCAGCAAAATATCGTGCTGGGGTCCTTTACTACGGCTACGGCAACTACCACACCACAAACGGCCGCCAATGCGACCTTCAGCAACGGTCAGCAGGAGGTGGAAAACCGCAGCGCTGCCTACAACTACAACAATGACCTGAGCATTGTGCCCGCAGATGCTGCGCCGCAGGGCCAGCTCACCGCCGATAGCAGCCAGGACTGGAATATTGTCTTCAGCAGTTCACGCGGCACATTGGCCAGCGATGTCCAGGGATTAGTCGCCGGGCTGGACGCGGCCGAACAGGCGGGCCATCAGGTCACCGATGACATCACCAGCCACATGGATCGCCTGCACTTTGCTGGCATGACGGGTGAACAGCAGGAAGGGGCGCAGCTGTGGGGCGATTTCCTCTATCAGAACGGTAACTTCAGCAACGATGTGGATTACAAGAGCATCACTCAGGGCGCACAGGGTGGCGTTGACTGGACGGCGTACCTCGCGAACGGCGACAGTGTGACCGGCGGCGTGGCGCTGGCCTGGACCCGCAGCCGCGTTGAAGATACCGCCAGCGGCCCGGACAGCTTCAAGGACACTGTCTATGGTAACTACTACAGCCTGTACGGCGGCTGGCAGCAGGCGCTGAACGGCCGTCAGTGGGGACTGTTCGCCGACGGCAGCTTCAGCTATGGCGATATGCGCTACTCCCTCTCCGCCCATAACGTCACCGGCGACACCAGCGGAATGACCGAAGCGCTGCACGGCTCCACTGACGGTAGCCTGTATATGGCTCAGGCGCGTACCGGGGTGAACGTGCTGCTGCCGGGCGACACCTTACTGCAACCGTACGCCATCCTCGGCTGGGATCAGACCAAAGCGAACGGCTTCTCCGACCGGGAAGTGACCTTTGCTGACAGCCAGGTCTCCTCCTGGAACGGCGGCGCGGGTCTGCGTCTGACCACCACCCTGACCGATCTGAACAAAAACGTGCAGATCATGCCATGGCTGGATGTCCGCATGCAGAAAGAGTTCAGCGATGATACCGATATCCAGGCAGCGGATTATCACAACACCGAAGGTCATAACAACAGCATGGGAATGTTTGGTGCGGGCGTGAATGCCACTATCGCGCACAACTTCTCGGTGAATACCGGCATTTACTATGGCACAGGCGATGTCGATAACGACGCCAGTGTTCAGGCAGGTATGAGCTACAGCTTCTAATGACCACGCCTGTCCGGCAGCCTGAGGCTGCCGGACGTTTTGGTTAACTCAAATATTTCTCAAACCATCCCAGGGTTCGTTTCCAGGCTAACTCCGCAGCAGGCTCATCGTAACGCGGGGTAGAATCGTTGTGGAATCCGTGGTTTACGCCAGGATAGATCCAGGCCTCGTACACCTTGCCGTTAGATTTAAGTGCGGCTTCATAGGCAGGCCATCCCTCGTTAACGTTCTTGTCAAGTTCCGCATAGTGCAGCAGAAGGGGCGCTTTAATTTTGGCCACGTCTGCCGCGGGAGGCTGGCGGCCATAGAAAGGCACGGCGCAGGCCAGCTCCGGCCAGGCGACCGCTGCCGCGTTAGAGACACCACCGCCGTAGCAGAAGCCGGTGATCCCCACCTTACCCGTGGCGTCCGGGTGTTTTTGCATAAACCCGACGGCGGCAAAGAAGTCGTTCATCAGCTTCGTCGGATCGACTTTCTGCTGCAGGATCTTCCCTTCCTCATCGTTGCCGGGATACCCACCCACCGAGCTTAAGCCGTCCGGTGCCAGTGCGATATAACCCGCCTTCGCCACCCGACGCGCCACATCCTCAATGTAAGGGTTAAGGCCGCGGTTTTCGTGCACCACGACCACCGCCGGTACTTTGCCGGTGGCTTTGGCCGGTTTCACCAGATAGCCGCGTACCTGTCCATGGCCGTCCGGCGAAGGATAGGTGATGTATTCGGGCAGAATGTCGGGATCGGTGAACTTTACCTGCTCAGCGAGGGCGTAATTGGGCTTGAGCATATTAAACAGCGCCAGCGCCGTGACGCCGCCGACCGCATAGCGGGCAGCCAGATTGAGGAACTCACGTTTGTTGATTTTGCCGTGAGCGTAATAATCGTAGTAGTCGAGCAATTCCTGAGGAAAGTCTTTGGCGGTCATACGCGTCATCGCATATCTCCATGAATTGTGAACGAACTAAGGATAGAATAGAAACGCTGTTTCGAAAATCAATCACTAAAAAGGAGACATCATGCCCTGGAACGCCTCACCGGACCGCTACGAGACCATGCAGTACCGTTACTGCGGGAAAAGTGGCCTGCGTCTGCCCGCCCTGTCACTCGGCCTGTGGCACAGCTTCGGCCACGTCCACGCCCTCGATTCCCAGCGCGCCCTGCTGCGAAAAGCCTTTGACTGCGGCATCACCCATTTTGACCTCGCCAATAACTATGGCCCACCGCCGGGCAGCGCGGAGGAAAATTTTGGCCGCCTGCTGCGCGATGATTTCGCGGCGTATCGTGATGAACTGATTATCTCCACCAAAGCGGGCTATGACATGTGGCCGGGGCCGTACGGTGCGGGCGGCTCGCGCAAGTATCTGCTCGCCAGCCTCGACCAGAGCCTGAAGCGGATGGGACTGGAGTACGTGGATATCTTCTACTCGCACCGGGTGGATGAAAACACGCCGATGGAAGAGACCGCCTCTGCGCTTGCGCAGGCGGTGCAGAGCGGAAAGGCGCTGTACGTGGGCATCTCCTCCTATTCGCCGGAACGCACCCAGAAGATGGCGGAACTGCTGCGCGAGTGGAAGATCCCCCTGCTTATCCATCAGCCCTCCTACAACCTGCTCAACCGCTGGGTGGATAAGAGCGGTTTACTGGATACGCTGGAAGCCAATGGCACCGGCTGTATCGCCTTTACCCCGCTGGCGCAGGGGCTGCTGACCGGGAAATACCTGAACGGCATTCCTGACGGCTCCCGCATGCAGCGTGAGGGCAAAAAGGTGCGCGGCCTGACCGAAAATATGCTGACCGAGGCTAACCTCAATAGCCTGCGCTTACTGAACGAGATGGCGCAGGCGCGCGGTCAAACCATGGCGCAGATGGCCCTGAGCTGGCTGCTGAAGGATGAGCGCGTCACTTCGGTACTGATTGGCGCAAGCCGGACGGAACAGCTGGAGGAGAACGTGCAGGCCCTGAATAACCTGCACTTTAGCGAGGATGAATTGCAGCGGATTGACCAGCACGTGGCTGACGGGCAGTTGAATCTGTGGCAGGCGTCGTCCGATAAGTAGTTTGCTTTATGGCATTCGAAGCAATGAATTCATCACATGGGATGAAAAGGCTGACCCTGACGCCCTGATCCCGGCCCTCTCCCACAAGGGAGAGGGCACCGTCCGTGCCGCTTACTTGCGACTCAGCTTATCCAGATACCCCATCACAAACGCCGACAGCACAAACGTCAGGTGGATAATCACATACCACATCAGTTTGTTATCCGGGATATTTTTGGCGTCCATAAACACCCGTAACAGGTGAATCGACGAGATCGCCACAATCGAGGCGGCCACTTTGTTTTTCAGCGACGAGGCGTCCATTTTGCCAAGCCAGCTCAGCTTCTCTTTGTCTGAGGCGATATCCAGCTGCGAGACGAAGTTTTCGTAGCCTGAGAACATCACCATCACCAGCAGGCCCCCCACCAGGGTCATATCCACCAATGACAGCAGGAGCAAAATCAGGTCGGATTCTGCGACGCTGAAAATATGCGGCAGAACGTGAAAAATTTCCTGGAAGAATTTAATACAGAGCGCCACCAGCGCCAGCGAGAGGCCAAAATAGACCGGGGCTAACAGCCAGCGGGAGGCGTACATTGCGTTTTCAAAAAAGCGTTCCATAGAGTCCTGTCTGCAAACGAAACCAGCGTGCAGTATATCGCAACGCGACAAAGTGTTTGCAACAACAAAACAACAAAGACCCTACACTTGCTCAGGCTTAACCACAGGCCGTTGATATTCCGGCCAAACCAGCACCACCAGCGACGGATAAGCCTCAAGGCTGAATTCGCGGAAGCACTGGCGCAGGTTCATGACTTCCAGACCGGAATGAGAAACTTTCTCCCCATTCAGGCAACGCTTCTTGATATTGTCGTAATATTTATACACCGCTGAGTTAAGGTCGCTGCAACGACGCTGCGCCTCAAACAGGTCAGGAATACTATTTATTTCCACCATATTCATTCGTTTTATTGTGGCATGGAGGAAATCAATATATTCATGATTAACACGCCAGTACCAGACCGGCGTAATCGCATTCATTAACACAGAAAAATGGTCTTCGCCCTCTTCTTTTGACATCCGTTCTGGCTGGGCAGGGGTGTGCGTGTTCTCTGCGTCGCTGCTTTTATTGAACTCGCGCATCAATAAAAGAACCACGGCAGTAAGCAATAACAAAGTAATGACAGTATAAAAAATGCTGTTCATATAGGCAGGCTCCATTTTTTTTGATTTTAAATTTGCCTCATGTTATTGTCAACGAATCTCACGCGCCAGACAACCCCACCCCGTTGAAATTAAAGGAAATATAAAATGTTGCCCGACAATCTGGTCCCGGCTAAGTTTCACATTTCCACCGTGGAACCGAAACCACCAGAAGCAGAAAGCAATGAAAATTTCACTAAGGGAAAAAGAACACTCGCTGATTACGCGCCTGATATATTAATTGGTGTTACCCGTACCGGTAACTCCCGCAATATGTTGCTCGAAGAGCACGACCGTCATATAAAGGATCGTTTATTCCGCGTCATTAAAATCGAGGTGTTTGCCCGCCTGCTCAATGACCTGCAAGCGGAAGGGGAAATAGACGCGCAAGCACTAAGTCAAATATTGACGGAAAAAACCGATGAGATAAACGAAGCCGGTAATGACATCTGGCTCAATCTAATTACCTGTGAAAAAAACACGCCCATTTTTTATAAGCTAGAGGATGAATAACGTGAAGGATGTTGATAACAACAACGTTTATTTAGCTTTAGATGATAAAAAGAGCGATGAATTTATCTTAGAGCAAAACCTGGCTGCGCTGAAAGAGATTAAAAATGCTGAAATACAGCGCATTGCGAAACAGTTGCTCTCTATTCCAGCAGGCCTGGTGCGCCTGAAATGGCAGAACCGTCGTGAAATTTATCCTCTTCAGGTTAAAGAAGAGATCTACGGCGCGACAATAAACGTCATTATGCAGCAGCGCCCAGACCTGAAAGATAAAATTCTGGCCCGGCTGGAGACCAACTACCAGTATTTGCTGGCGCGTGAAACCGCCACGCTGCGCGTGACCCGTAAGCTGGCCGATGAAGGCTATCGCACCACCAGCGTGACCACCGTCGCCCTGGATGAAGAGGCGCTGGCCGCGAAATCCACCGCGCCTGCACCGCAAAAGCCGTAACCCCCCCTTCTTACCGCCTCGCCTGTTGCTGTTGGTTTAAGGATTATCCTGAATAATCTGCAATTCCCGGTTGATTCTCCTAAGCTTAAAGACCGATCACCCACTCAAGGAGAACCTTAATGGCAAATTCCCAGAGCGAAATCCAGAACCCTACCACCCAGTACTACACCGGCGAATATCCGCAGCAGAAGCAGCCGGTACCCGGGGTGCAGAGCAAGATGGATCCGGTGCCGGATTGCGGTGAAAAGACCTATAAAGGCAGCGGCAGACTACAGGATCGTAAGGCGCTGGTGACAGGAGGCGACTCCGGCATTGGACGCGCTGCCGCCATCGCTTACGCGCGTGAAGGCGCAGACGTCGCTATTAACTATCTGCCCGCCGAAGAAGAGGATGCGCAGCAGGTTAAGCAGTTGATAGAAGAAGCCGGACGCAAAGCGGTGCTGATCCCCGGCGATCTAAGTGATGAAAAGTTTGCCCGTTCACTGGTGCATAAAGCCCATCAGGAACTGGGTGGGCTGGACGTGCTGGCGCTGGTGGCCGGTAAGCAGGTAGCGGTCGAGAAGATTGCCGACCTGACGACGGAGCAGTTTCAACAGACCTACGCCGTGAACGTGTTCGCGCTGTTCTGGATCACCCAGGAGGCGCTGCCGCTGTTGCCTGCCGGGGCGAGCATCATCACCACCTCGTCGATTCAGGCGTATCAGCCCAGCCCGCACCTGCTGGACTACGCGTCCACCAAAGCCGCTATCCTTAACTACAGCCGCGGGCTGGCGAAACAGGTAGCAGAGAGCGGCGTGCGCGTTAACGTCGTGGCGCCGGGGCCTATCTGGACGGCGTTGCAAATTTCCGGCGGTCAGCCGCAGGAGAAAATCCCGCAGTTTGGTCAGCAGACACCGATGAAGCGTGCAGGGCAGCCTGCGGAGCTGGCGCCGGTGTATGTCTACCTGGCAAGCCAGGAATCAAGCTATGTGACGGCGGAAGTACACGGTGTGTGCGGCGGGGAACATCTGGGGTAGTTGTTATGCAGGGCCGGGTGACGTTAACTTACCCGGCCTGACTGCCCTGCCCCTCTCCCAAGGGAGAGGGAATGACCATAAAAAAAGGCAACTTACGTTGCCTTTTTGCTTTTATTTCGCTGCCGCTTTCTCTTCGCCTACCAGGCCAATCTTCAGGTAACCCGCCTGATGCAGCGTGTCCATTACCTTCATCATGGTTTCGTAGTCGACGGTCTTGTCGGCCCGGAAGAAAACGGTGGTGTCTTTCTTGCCGTTGGTCAGGGTATTCAGCGCCGGGATCACCGACTCATCCGTCACCGGATCATTCCCGAGGAACATGGATTTATCGGCTTTCACGGACAGATAAATCGGTTTTTCCGGGCGCGGCTGCGGCTGGCTGGAGGAGGCAGGCAGATTCACCTTCACGTCCACCGTCGCCAGGGGCGCTGCGACCATGAAGATAATCAGCAGAACCAGCATGACGTCGATAAACGGCGTCACGTTGATTTCGTGCATTTCGCCGTTATCGTCCAGGTTTTCATTAAGACGCATTGCCATGGCGAATCAACCTAAGTGTAATTTCTGAGCAGAACGGACCGGCTTCACTGAGCTGGCGCTGAGGTCCAGGTCGCGGCTTTGCAGCAGCAGAACCTGAGCGGCAACGTCGCCGAGGGTCGCTTTGTAGCTGCCGATCATACGGGCGAAGATGTTATAGATAACGACCGCCGGGATAGCGGCAACCAGACCAATCGCCGTCGCCAGCAGGGCTTCTGCGATGCCGGGCGCCACAACCGCGAGGTTGGTGGTTTGAGTCTGGGCGATGCCGATGAAGCTGTTCATGATGCCCCAGACCGTACCAAACAGACCGACGAACGGCGAAATGGCACCGATGGTCGCCAGGTAGCCGTTGCCACGCCCCATGTGACGGCCAATGGCCGCAACGCGACGCTCAAGGCGGAAGCCGGTACGCTCTTTAATCCCTTCGTTGTCTTCGCTGCCTGCAGAGAGTTCAAGCTCGTTCTGGGCTTCGTTGATCAACTGGGTGGTCAGGCTTTTGGCCTGGAAGGAAGAGGTCATATCGCTCGCCTGATTCAGGCTGCGGGCCTCGGCCAACTGCTGCTGCTCGCGCTTAAGACGACGCTTGTGCGAGATAAGCTCCACGCTCTTGCTAAAGAAAATAGCCCAGGTGACGACAGACGCCAGAATCAGACCGATCATCACAATCTTCACCACGATGTCGGCATGATGATACATACCCCAGACGGAGAGATCCGTCTGCATCAAATTATTACCCACTCGGTATCTCCAGGACACAAATCACAAAATCTGAGCATAATAATATCAAAACAGCATCGAATTGATAGTAGTTCTCATTAGTATTTACATAGTGCCGTAAATTCGTTTCATTTTCCTTGCGCTTACGCAGGAAAAATTTCCCGGAAACAAATTTTAAAAAATTTTCCGCTGTTCCCCCTACCCTTCTCGCGACCATTTTTACTTTCATGTTAGTGTGGACGTCCAGACGTATAAAAACAGGTTGCGCAGACATGAAAGAGAAGCATCTTGATACCACCCTTGTTCAGGCGGGACGCAGTAAGAAATACACCCTCGGTTCAGTGAATAGCGTCATTCAGCGCGCCTCATCGCTGGTGTTTGATACCGTCGAGGCGAAAAAGCACGCCACCCGCAACCGGGCAAAGGGCGAGCTGTTTTACGGGCGTCGCGGCACGCTGACCCACTTCTCCTTACAGGACGCGATGTGCGAGCTGGAAGGCGGCGCAGGCTGTGCGCTTTTCCCGTGCGGCGCGGCGGCAGTGGCCAATACCATTCTGGCGTTTGTCGAACAGGGCGATCACATCCTGATGACCAACACCGCCTACGAGCCGAGCCAGGATTTCTGCACCAAAATTCTCAGCAAGCTGGGCGTCACCACCGGCTGGTTCGATCCGCAGATCGGCGCGAACATCGCCGATCTCATCCAGCCTAATACCCGGATTGTGTTCCTCGAATCGCCGGGCTCCATCACCATGGAAGTGCATGATGTACCCTCCATTGTGCAGGCGGTACGCAGTAAAGCGCCGGACGCTATTATCATGATCGACAACACCTGGGCGGCGGGCGTGCTGTTTAAGGCGCTCGATTTTGGTATCGACATCTCTATCCAGGCGGCAACCAAATACCTGATTGGCCACTCGGACGGCATGATCGGCACGGCGGTTTCCAACGCCCGCTGCTGGGATCAGCTGCGTGAAAACGCCTATCTGATGGGGCAAATGGTGGATGCCGACACGGCCTACATGACCAGCCGCGGCCTGCGCACCCTGAGCGTCCGCCTGCGTCAGCATCATGAAAGCAGCCTGAAAGTTGCCCAGTGGCTGGCGCAGCATCCGCAGGTGGCGCGCGTTAACCATCCGGCGCTGCCGGGCAGTGTAGGTCATGCCTTCTGGCAACGTGACTTTACGGGCAGCAGCGGCTTGTTCTCGTTTGTGCTCAACAAGCGTCTGAGCAATGACGAGCTGGCAAACTACCTCGATAACTTCTCGCTGTTCAGCATGGCCTATTCATGGGGCGGCTTTGAGTCGCTGATCCTGCCGAACCAGCCAGAGCAGATTGCCGAGCTGCGTCCCGGTGGCGAAGTGGACTTTACCGGCACCCTGATCCGTCTGCATATCGGCCTGGAAAACGTGGACGATTTGATTGCCGATTTAGAGGCCGGATTTGCACGCATCGAGTAACACACGGCCATAAATCGTCTCCGCAGACACTTTTCTCCACAATACTTACGGAAAAGTCTGATTTGTTGCGCCTGCGATCAAAGCCCGCAGGCGAAATAGGGAGTACAATAGCCTTATATATGCTGTTCCACAGGAAAGCCCATGGCTGTTATTCAAGATATTATCGCTGCACTCTGGCAACACGATTTTGCAGCACTGGCGGACCCGCACGTGGTTGGGATTGTTTATCTGGTGATGTTCGCCACGCTGTTTCTGGAAAATGGGTTACTGCCTGCCTCATTTTTACCGGGTGACAGTCTGCTGCTGCTGGCGGGGGCGCTGATCGGTAAAGGGGTGATGGACTTTGCCCCGACGATGGTGATCCTGACCTCTGCCGCCAGTCTGGGCTGCTGGCTCAGTTATTTGCAGGGCCGCTGGCTGGGCAATACCCGAGTGGTCAAAAGCTGGCTGGCGCAGTTGCCGCATAAATATCATCAGCGCGCGACCTGCATGTTCGATCGCCACGGCCTGCTGGCGCTACTGGCGGGGCGTTTCCTGGCCTTTGTGCGCACTCTGCTGCCCACCATGGCGGGCATCTCCGGGCTGTCTAACCGTCGTTTCCAGTTCTTTAACTGGCTGAGCGCACTGCTGTGGGTTGGCGTAGTGACGACCTTCGGTTATGCGTTGAGCATGATCCCGTTCGTTAAACGCCACGAAGATCAGGTCATGACCTTCCTGATGATCCTGCCGCTGTTCTTGCTGGTGGCAGGGCTGGTGGGAACGATCGTGGTGGTAATTCGTAAGAAATACTGTAGCGCCTGACAGTGAACCTCCTCACCTCTGCCCTCTCTGTCAGAGAGGGTCAGGGTGACGACAATAACCGATCCCCTCCCTACCCCTGCATCATCCTGATCCGCGCCGCATCTTCCCCTGGCGTGACGCCGAAATAGCGTTTGAACTCACGACTGAACTGCGACGCGCTTTCATAGCCCACCCGCAGCGCGGCTGCGCTGGCTTTCATGCCGTCGTGGATCATCATCATCCGTGCCTTGTGCAGGCGATAGCTCTTGAGATATTGCAGCGGCGAGGTGCTGGTCACCGATTTGAAGTTATGGTGGAAGGCCGACACGCTCATATTGGCCTCTGCCGCCAGCTGATCGACGCTCAGGTTTTCGGTGTACTGGCTCTCAATGCGCTTCAGCACCCGGCTGATCAGGCTGAAGTGGGTCTGACGGCTAACCAGCGCCAGCAACGCCCCGCCCCCCGGCCCGAGCAACACGTGGTAGAGGATCTCACGAATAATCTGTTTACCCAGAATGCGCGCATCCAGCGGACGCTCCATCACATCCAGCAGGCGCTCAATGGCGCAGAGGATCTCATCCGTCAGCGTGGCGGAGTTGATCCCGCTTGCCGCCATCGACGGGCGAAACAGATCGTCCTCGCCAATATCCATGAGCAGCTCCTGGAGTTGCAGGATATCCACATTTAAACGCACCCCTGCCAGCGGCACGGCTTCTGTCGCGAAGGTTTCACATTCAAAGGGTAAAGGTACTGTCAGAAGCAGGTATTCGCTTGGGTCATAGCGGAATACGCGCTCGTTGATATAGCCAATTTTATGCCCGGAAAAGAGAAAAATGATACCTGGCTGGTACATCACCGGCGTGCGGGTGCCGGGCTGGGTGCCGTACAGCAGGCGCACGTCGGGCAGCAGCGTGCTTAGAGTATTTGCATTATCTTTCAGTCTGTTAATTTGCGCCGTTAGTTGCAAGCAGGTTTGATCGCGGTTCATCTTTGCTCATTCCGGGTAGGGTTTCCGACGTTTGCAGTGTGCGCGGTTTTTCGCAGTTTCTCCAGCACCCTGTAGAAATGGGCAAGACAACGGCAGGAATGTGCATTGAGAGGAGCCTGCGCGCTCGCCACAATGAGCACCATCAGGCAGCCCTCCGTGCCGCCGGTTTTTTTCACCCACCTAAGGGAACGAACAATGAACAATTTTAATCTGCATACCCCGACCCGCATTCTGTTTGGTAAAGATGCTATCGCCGATCTGCGCGGACAGATCCCGGCGGATGCCCGCGTGCTGATCACCTATGGCGGCGGCAGCGTGAAGAAGAACGGCGTGCTGGACCAGGTCTACAGCGCCCTGCAAGGTCTGGACGTGCGTGAGTTTGGCGGCATCGAGCCGAACCCGTCTTACGAAACCCTGATGAATGCCGTGAAAATCGCCCGCGACGAGAAGATCACCTTCCTGCTGGCAGTGGGTGGCGGCTCAGTGCTGGACGGCACCAAATTTATCGCCGCAGCGGCACATTACGATGAAGGCATCGACCCGTGGCACATCCTGCAGACTGGCGGCAGCGACATCAAAAGCGCCATTCCGATGGGTTCTGTGCTGACCCTGCCCGCCACCGGCTCCGAGTCCAACAAAGGTGCGGTGATTTCCCGTAAAACTACCGGCGACAAGCAGGCCTTTATGAACGAGCACGTGCAGCCGGTCTTTGCGGTGCTGGATCCGGTTTACACCTACACCCTGCCGCCGCGCCAGGTGGCGAACGGCGTGGTGGATGCCTTTGTTCATACCGTTGAGCAGTACGTGACTTACCCGGTGAACGCCAAAATTCAGGACCGCTTCGCCGAAGGCATTCTGCTGACCCTGATCGAAGACGGCCCGGTGGCGCTGAAAGAGCCAGAAAACTACGAGGTGCGTGCCAACGTAATGTGGGCCGCGACTCAGGCGCTTAACGGCCTGATTGGGGCTGGCGTGCCGCAGGACTGGGCGACCCACATGCTGGGCCACGAGCTGACGGCGATGCACGGTCTCGATCATGCCCAGACCCTGGCGGTCGTGCTGCCCGCGCTGTGGAATGAAAAACGCGACACCAAACGCGGCAAACTGCTGCAGTACGCTGAGCGCGTCTGGGGTATTACCGCCGGTTCGGAAGAGGAGCGCATCGATGCTGCCATCGCCGCCACCCGTAACTTCTTCGAGCAGATGGGCGTGCCAACACGTCTCTCCGGCTATGGTCTGGATGGCAGCTCCATCCCTGCGCTACTGGCGAAACTGGAAGAACACGGCATGACCCAAATCGGTGAGCATCACGATATTACCCTCGAGGTGAGCCGCCGTATTTACGAGGCCGCTCGCTAAGTGATTTTTCACGCTTACCTTTCGTTTTTCGGCATTTAGGCCAGGCTTAATGCACATACGCCACCAGGGGAAGTACCTCTGGTGGATGTCCCATGAAGGAGGAAAAATGGCAAACCAAACCGTAATCAAGCTTCAGGACGGCAACGTAATGCCCCAGTTGGGGTTAGGGGTATGGAAAGCCGGTAACGACGAGGTCGTCTCCGCCATTCATAAAGCACTGGAAGTCGGCTATCGCTCCATTGATACCGCAGCCGCCTATAAAAATGAGGACGGCGTGGGCAAAGCGCTGGCCAGCGCTGGTGTGTCACGCGATGAGTTATTTATCACCACCAAACTGTGGAATGATGACCAGAAGCGTCCCGCGGAGGCACTCCAGGAGAGCCTGGACAAGCTGCAACTCGATTTCGTGGATCTGTATCTGATGCACTGGCCAGTGCCGGCAATCGATCACTATGTCGAGGCCTGGAAAGGGATGATTGACCTGCAAAAAGCCGGGCTGGTGAAGAGTATCGGGGTCTGTAATTTCCAGGTCCACCATCTGCAGCGCCTGATTGATGAGACGGGTGTTGCCCCGGTCATCAACCAGATCGAACTGCACCCGTTGCTGCAGCAGCGCCAGCTGCACTCATGGAATGCGACCCACAAAATTCAGACCGAATCCTGGAGCCCATTGGCGCAAGGTGGCGAAGGGGTCTTCGATCAGAAAATTATCCGCGATCTGGCCGATAAGTATGGCAAAACCCCGGCACAGATTGTCATTCGCTGGCATCTGGACTGCGGCCTGGTGGTGATCCCGAAATCCGTGACGCCGGCGCGTATCGCGGAGAACTTCGCGGTGTGGGATTTCCGTCTGGATAAAGACGAGCTGGGTGAGATTGCGAAGCTGGATAAAGGCAAGCGTTTAGGGCCGGATCCCGATCAGTTTGGCGGGTAATGCCTCAAACGAGCCCGGTCTTCCGCCGGGCTCGTTTTAATCTATAAGCCAGACTGACATCTCGCCTTTCCGGGCAGGTCAGGCAATGTGCAAATGACGTTATACGCTTTGCCATCAAGTTCATGTGGTCCACCGGGACCGCCACCTAATTCTGCTTCATATTCCTTTCCGTTGGCACTCATCTGGAGCGAGGTGTGATACATCCAGTCCATCGGACCTATCGGCAGAAAAAAGATCCACTCATGCTGGCGCTGAAAACCAAACCGCCCCTTGTCGTCAGAAAGCGTCTGCTCACGCTCTAATGTTATTTTAGCGCCCGGCACTGGCTTACCTGTGCGGTCGATTAGACGTCCTTCCATCTCTGGCTGTGTCTGGCGGTGCATTATGCAACTGCTTAATGTCAGAGCAATCAACATCGCTCCTGCTATCTTCCCTGGTTTCATTTTGGGTCTCCTTCCCTTGTGCTGCTATCTGAATTCCCCAGTCAGGAAGACAAAAAAAGCCGGGTAGCGGCTTCGCCTTACCCGGCCTGAATGTCGGAATGTAGGCCCGGTAAGCGCAGCGCCACCGGGCATTTTTACCGTTTAACCGATCTTACGTTTTACACCCTTCTTCGCAGTCGCCCCGGCGTTCGAACGTTGATGCACAATCGGTGTGTGCTTGGTCAGGGCCGGACGGGTGTTGCGGTTCTGGCGACGCGCTTCGCGCATTTCATCCAGCGTAGGCGCAGGCACCAAGCAGTCGCGACGTGAGCCGATCAGGTGCTTTTTCCCCATCTCTTCCAGCGCCTGGCGGATCAGCGGCCAGTTAGCCGGATCGTGATAACGCAGCAGGGCTTTGTGCAGACGACGCTGTTTGTCACCCTTCGGGATCACCACATCTTCACTCTTATAACCAATCTTACCCAGCGGGTTCTTGCCGGTGTAATACATGGTGGTCGAGTTCGCCAGCGGTGACGGGTAGAAGTTCTGCACCTGATCCAGACGGAAGCGACGCTGCTTCAGCCACAGCGCCAGGTTCACCATATCCTCATCACGCGTACCCGGGTGGGCAGAGATGAAGTATGGGATCAGGTACTGCTCTTTCCCGGCCTGTTTCGAGTAGGTATCGAACAGCTCTTTAAAGCGGTCATAGCTGCCCATCCCCGGCTTCATCATCTTCGACAGCGGGCCTTCTTCGGTATGCTCAGGGGCAATCTTCAGATAACCGCCCACGTGGTGGGTGGCCAGCTCTTTAATGTAGCGCGGATCTTCCACGGCGATGTCGTAGCGCACCCCGGAAGCGATCAGGATCTTCTTGATGCCTTTCAGGTCGCGGGCGCGACGGTAGAGGTTGATCGTCGGCTCGTGGTTGGTATCCATGTGTTCGCAAATGCTCGGATAGACACAGGACAGGCGACGGCAGGTCTGCTCCGCACGCGGTGACTTACAGCGCAGCATATACATGTTGGCCGTCGGGCCACCCAGATCGGAGATCACGCCGGTAAAGCCCGGTACGGTGTCGCGAATGGCTTCGATCTCGTTGACAATCGACTCTTCGGAACGGCTCTGGATAATGCGGCCTTCGTGCTCGGTAAAGGAGCAACCGCCGAAGCAGCCGCGCATGATGTTGATCGAGAAGCGGATCATCTCGTAGGCCGGAATGCGGCTGGTACCGTATGCCGGGTGCGGTACACGCTTGTACGGCAGAGCAAAGACGCTGTCCATCTCTTCGGTAGAGAGCGGGATCGCCGGCGGGTTGAGCCAGATATAACGCTCGCCGTGTTTTTGCATCAGCGCACGGGCGCAGCCCGGGTTGGTTTCATGGTGCAGAATACGGGAGGCGTGAGCGTAGAGCACTTTGTCCGCTTTGACTTTCTCGAAGGACGGCAGCAGCACGTAGGTCTTTTCCCACGGCTTTGGACGCGGAGGCTGAACGGTGATGGCTTTCGCTTCGGCTTTCTTCGGCTCAACAGGCTTGTTATCCGCACACGGCAGATCTTCGCCGTACGGGTGCGGGATCGGGTCGATTTTGCCTGGCATATCGATGATACGGGAATCTACCCCGCTCCAGCCCGGCAGAGCCTCTTTCACCATGATCGCGGTGTTACGCACGTCGCGGATGTTACCTACCGGCTCGCCCTGCGACAGACGGTGCGCCACTTCCACCAGCGGACGTTCACCGTTGCCGAAGATCAGCATGTCGGCTTTGGAATCCACCAGCACCGAACGGCGCACGGTATCAGACCAGTAGTCATAATGCGCGGTACGGCGCAGGCTCGCTTCGATGCCACCCAGGATGACCGGCACGTCTTTCCATGCTTCTTTGCATCGTTGGGTGTAGACGAGCGTTGCGCGGTCCGGGCGTTTACCCGCCACGTTATCGGGGGTGTAGGCGTCGTCGTGACGCAGTTTGCGGTCGGCAGTGTAGCGGTTGATCATCGAGTCCATGTTGCCCGCGGTGACGCCAAAGAACAGGTTTGGTTTACCGAGGCGCATAAAGTCCTCTTTGCTGTTCCAGTCCGGCTGGGCAATGATCCCGACGCGGAAGCCCTGGGCTTCAAGCATGCGACCACAGATCGCCATGCCAAAGCTCGGGTGATCGACGTAGGCGTCGCCGGTCACCAGAATAATGTCGCAGCTGTCCCAGCCAAGTTGGTCCATCTCTTCACGAGACATCGGCAGGAAGGGTGCCGGTCCAAAGCAGGCCGCCCAGTACTGGGGCCAGGAG
Organism: Leclercia sp. LSNIH3; assembly: GCF_002935105.1. Taxonomy (NCBI): domain Bacteria; kingdom Pseudomonadati; phylum Pseudomonadota; class Gammaproteobacteria; order Enterobacterales; family Enterobacteriaceae; genus Leclercia; species Leclercia sp. LSNIH3. Next base: position 3,173,341 of record NZ_CP026387.1, on the reverse strand, counting down.
AAGAGGTCACGATCCGGCTGGATCAGGGAAATGGCGCTCATAATGCTTCCGAAGAAAAAATAGACAAAAGGAGCGGGATTATACGCTGGATCATTGGGGGAATTGAAGGAGTATTGTGCGGGGTGTTGTCCCCTCACCCCGGCCCTCTCCCCAAAGGGGCGAGGGAGAAAGAGGGCACCGAGCAGTTCCCTCTCCCCAGAGGAGCGAGGGTGAAAGCGTGCACCGGGCAGTTCCCTCTCCCCAGAGGAGCGAGGGAGAAAGAGGGCACCGAGCAGTTCCCTCTCCCCAGAGGAGCGAGGGAGAAAGAGGGCACCGAGCAGTTCCCTCTCCCCAGAGGAGCGAGGGTGAAAGCGTGCACCGGGCTGTTCCCTCTCCCCAGAGGAGCGAGGGTGAAAGCGTGCACCGGGCCGTTCCCTCTCCCCAGAGGAGTGAGGATGAAAGCGTGCACCGGGCTGTTCCCTCTCCCCAGAGGAGCGAGGGTGAAAGCGTGCGCCGATCGGTCCCCTCTCCCCTTTGGGGAGAGGGTTAGGGTGAGGGGAAAAATTTACGGCGCTGGATTGATTAACATTTGCCCAACCGAACCGCGGTCCATCATCTCCAGCGTCTGGCTGTGGAACAGGAACGGGAAGTGTGGCCAGGAGGGCTGACCGTAATAGACCAGCAGTTCAACCTGCCCGTCGACCCAAACGGTATCTTTCCAGCCTCTGTCTTCCGGGAATGGCATGGCGCCGTTGACGTTGCGCACCAGGAATTTCACCCCTTCGATATGGAACGACTGCGGCATGTCGGCACGGACCGTCCAGCGCTCCCAGGTGCCCTGTTGAGCGGTGATATCAATGCGGTTCACATCCCATAGCTGGCCGTTAATGCCCGGATCGTCACCGAGGCTGATATCCCGGCTGCGCACCGGGGTCCCGCTCAGCACGTCTTCCGGCAGCAGGCGCATCGGCAGGGTATCGGTCACCAGCGGCAGAAGTCCGGTTGGACGCAGGGTCAACACCAGGGTCGAGATCAGAATGCTCGACGGTTCAAAGAAGCCGCGCAGACGGTCAACGATGCTCGCCGCCTCGCCACAGGTGATCGACACTTCGTCGCCGTTGGTCATATCCACCAGGATTTCGCGGCGCTCGCCCGGCGCCAGCGCCAGTTGCTTAACCGGCACCGGAGCCGGTAAGAACCCTTGATCCCCGGCAATCACGTGCAGCGCCCGGCCATCACTCATCTGCAACTGATAGCGCCGCGAGTTGGAAGCATTCAGCAGACGCAGGCGCACCCAGCCGCGGGATACCTCGACATAGGGACTTTGCGCGCCGTTCACCATCAGCGTATCGCCGACAAAACCGCCGCTGCCCGGCTCGCTGTACTCCGGCGTACCGAAGTTATCCAGCCGCTTATCCTGAATAATGATTGGGAAGTCATCAACCCCGTAGTGATTCGGGATCGGCAGGGATTTGCTGATCTCATCCTCCACCAGCCACATCCCCGCCAGGCCGGTATAGACCTGCTGCGCGGTGCGGTTTGGAGTGTTAGCGTGATACCAGAGAGTCGCCGCGTTCTGGCGAACGGGCAGGACCGGCGCCCAGTCAGCGCTCGGGGACATCATGCGCGGCGCACCGCCCAGCAGCGGGCCTGGTACCTGCAAACCGCTGATGGTCATGGCGACGTTCTCTGCCAGGCGGTTGCTGTAGATCAGTTTGACGTCATCCCCGCTCCAGACGCGAACGGTCGGACCAAGGTAGCGTCCGTTAACGCCCCAGACGTTCGCCCGCGTCCCCTGGGTGAACGACCAGTGGGTACGCTGTAACGTCAGGAACAGCGGCTGACCGCGGCGGGATTCGAGTAACGGCGGGATGGGCAGCGGCTGCTGCTGCCCGGCGGCGTTTGCCCTCAGCGGAACCGCACCTGCACAAAGGGCGATACCCGATGCCTGAATAAACTGACGGCGACTGAGTGACATATTAGCTCCATGTATAAACGTACTAACAACGCGGGAAGTCGTTTTCCCTGCAAACCGGCTTAAACCCTGCCAGCGGCTTCGCGTTCTGCGACTTCTTTATCGAGTTCAGCGATTTTGTTCAGCATTAATTCGCGGCAATGGGCCGCCAGCTCACGCACCTGATCTTTGCCATATTTACTGACATCGACCGGCGGCAGCATCTCGACGATAACCAGGCCGTTATGCAGGCGGTTCAGGTTAATCTTATTCGATGTGTTGGAAACACACACCGGAATAATCGGTACACCTGCCGCAATTGCGGCGTGAAACGCGCCAGTTTTAAACGGCAGCAGGCCGCGACCGCGGCTACGGGTCCCTTCCGGGAACATCCAGATAGAGATTCTGCGTTTTTTGAAGTGGTTTACCACCTCAGCAATGGTGCCGTGCGCTTTGGCGCGGTTGTTACGGTCGATCAGCAGGTTGCCGGTCAGCCAGTAGAGCAGGCCGAAGAACGGCACCCACAGCAGGCTTTTTTTGCCCACGGTGACGGTAGGTGGCTGAACGATTTTTGCCGCGGTTACCATATCGTAGTTGTTCTGATGGTTGCCGATATAGATAGCGTTGCCATGTTTCTCTGCCCCTTCTGGCAGACGCGTTTCGACTTTCAGGCCAAACAGCGGCCCCAGACGGGCAAACATGTGGCCAAACGTGGCAACATGCTTTGGATTACGCGGGCTGAACAGGCAGTAAATACAGCCGAAGATACAGACCAGAATGCAGTAAATAACGGCAAGAATAGAACGAACAATTAATAGCATAGCGACCTCAAAAACCCCTGACAGTTGACGATTATACTGCAACTATAAGCGGTTAACTGCTTTGATTTTATACCCGTCATACTTATGTGCAGGACAAAACGGTTAACTGTTTTGCCCTGCAACTCGCATTGTTTAGGGGTGTATAACGGATGTTTTTTTACGGCTCCCCCTCCTGAACGAAGGGGGAAGCGCGGTTACGCTTCGTTGTCGTCCGCGGTCGCCCGCTGCGGAGAGTCGATCTCCACGCGGTCAATGCGTTGCAGGCCGCGCATCAACGACCCTTTACGTCCACGTTCGCCCACCACTTTCTGCAGCTCTTCCGGGCGCAGTTTGATTTTGCGTTTACCCACGTGAATGGTCAGGGTGCTCTGCGGCGGCAGGATAAAGAGGTGCGCCAGGCTATCTGCGCCTGAGGCCGCGTCTGCCGACGAGATGTTGATGATCTTGTTGCCCTTGCCTTTCGACAGCTGCGGCAGGTCGCTGAGCGGGAACATCAACATCCGGCCAGCAGCGGAGATTGCCAGCAGCATATCGCTCTCGTTCTCAATCACCAGCGGAGCCATCACCCGGGCGTTATCCGGCAGGCTAATCAACGCCTTGCCCGCGCGGTTACGCGAGATCAGATCGTTAAAGGTACAGATAAAGCCGTAGCCCGCATCGGAGGCCAGCAGCAGCTTCTGCTCCTCGCCTTCCATCAGCATATGCTCAATGGTCGCACCCGGCGGCAGCGTCAGCTTGCCGGTCAGCGGCTCGCCCTGCCCGCGCGCCGACGGCAGCGTGATCGGATCGATGGCGTAGCTGCGCCCGGTAGTGTCGATAAAGGCCACCGGCTGGTTGCTCTTACCCTTCACCGCGGCTTTGAAGCTGTCGCCCGCTTTGTAACTCAGGCCCGGCGCGTCGATATCGTGCCCCTTGGCGCTACGAACCCAGCCGCTTTGAGACAGCACGATGGTCACCGGCTCAGACGGCTGCATGTCATGTTCGCTCATCGCTTTCGCTTCTTCGCGCTCGTGCAGCGGAGAGCGACGGTCGTCGCCAAACGCGTCGGCGTCGGCCTGCAGCTCTTTTTTCAGCAGGGTATTCATCTTGCGCTCGGACGCCAGAATCGCCTGCAGCTGATCGCGCTCTTTTTCCAGCTCATTCTGCTCACCGCGGATTTTCATCTCTTCCAGTTTGGCGAGATGACGCAGCTTCAGTTCGAGGATGGCTTCCGCCTGGGTTTCGCTGATACCAAAGCGCGACATCAGCGCCGGCTTCGGCTCATCCTCAGTACGGATGATCTCGATCACTTCGTCGATATTCAGGAACGCCACCAGCAAACCTTCGAGGATATGCAGGCGCTTAAGTACTTTCTCCAGACGATGGTTCAGACGACGGCGCACGGTATCGCGGCGGAACGTCAGCCATTCAGAGAGGATCTCCAGCAGGTTTTTCACCGCCGGACGACCGTCCAGCCCGATCATGTTCAGGTTGATACGGTAGCTTTTTTCCAGATCGGTGGTGGCGAACAGGTGGTTCATCACCGGCTCCATGTCCACGCGGTTGGAGCGCGGCACGATCACCAGACGGGTCGGGTTTTCGTGGTCGGATTCGTCGCGCAGGTCGTCCACCATCGGCAGCTTTTTATTGCGCATCTGGGCGGCGATCTGTTCCAGCACTTTCGCGCCGGAGACCTGGTGTGGCAGCGCAGTGATCACCACCGCGCCGTCCTCTTTCGTCCACACCGCACGCATGCGCACGGAGCCGCGACCGTTCTGGTAGATTTTGCGGATCTCCGCGCGGGAGGTGATGATCTCCGCTTCGGTCGGATAGTCCGGCCCCTGGACGATATCCAGCAGCTCGTACAGCGTGGTTTTCGGCTGCTCAATCAGGGTGATCGCCGCTTTCGCCACTTCACGCAGGTTGTGCGGCGGGATATCCGTCGCCATCCCCACGGCAATACCGGTGGTGCCGTTCAGCAGAATGTTCGGCAGACGGGCAGGCAGCATCTTCGGCTCCTGCATCGTGCCGTCGAAGTTCGGTACCCACTCCACGGTGCCCTGGCCCAGCTCGCTGAGCAGCAGTTCGGCATATTTAGAGAGACGGGATTCGGTGTAACGCATCGCCGCGAACGACTTCGGATCGTCCGGCGCACCCCAGTTACCCTGGCCGTCCACCAGTGGATAGCGGTACGAGAACGGTTGGGCCATCAGCACCATCGCTTCATAACAGGCGCTGTCGCCGTGCGGATGGTATTTACCCAGCACGTCACCCACGGTACGGGCGGATTTTTTAAACTTGGCGCTGGCATTCAGACCCAGCTCAGACATCGCATAAACGATGCGGCGCTGAACGGGTTTCAGCCCATCACCGATAAACGGCAACGCCCTGTCCATGATGACGTACATGGAGTAGTTCAGGTAGGCGTTTTCCGTGAATTCATGTAGCGCGAGGCGCTCTGCCATATCGCTCATTAAATGGGATTCCTCAACTCAGAAACCAGTTGGTTTCAGGCAATATTGCCGCAGATACTACCTCATCTGGCGAGTCGAGTCACAGAGAAAAAGGGGCCGCGCTGGCGGCCCCTTTGTGGGTTATTTATTCAGCTTGATAACCTGTTTCACGTCGATTTCGAAATCGTTCCACTCTTTGTCAACTTTACCCTGCAGCTCAACCTTATCCTGCGGGGTGACGGTCACGCCGTTCCAGCGCTTATTGTCGATCTCGACGTTCACCGTGCCGCTCTCATCGCGGAAGGTGTAGCGGTCGTCGGAGAGGCGCTCGGTGATGTTGCCGCGCAGTTTCACCCAGCTATCGTCCTTTAGATCCTTGACCTTTGCTGCGGTGGTGAGGTTGGCGTCGTTATCGACAAAACCGCCCTGCTGAGTTTGCGTCTGGGTTGCCGTCGCCGACGGGCCGTTAAACCCGCCCTGAGCCGCAAAAACCGGCGCAGTGGTGATCATCATGATGGCAGCAATAGCAGCGTATTTTTTCATCTTAACTCTCCCTTTAATGTCGTTTCGCAATCCATTAAACAGGGTAAACCTTAACAACTTCTTAAGCGGAAAATTTAAATTTTTTTACTGTACAGCGGAGCGTGACAGAGGGTTTACTGGCCTTATCAGGGAGGGAACATGCGCATTTTACTGGTAGAAGACGACAAGCTGATTGGCGACGGCATTAAGGCCGGCCTGACGAAACTGGGCTTTAGCCTGGACTGGTTCACCGAGGGTGAAACCGGCAGAGCGGCGCTCTACAGCGCCCCCTATGACGCCGTGGTGCTCGACCTGACCCTGCCCGGTATTGATGGGCTGCAAATCCTGCGCGAATGGCGGGAACAGGGCCGCAGCGAGCCGGTGTTGATCCTGACCGCACGGGATGCGCTCAACCAGCGCGTCGAGGGGTTGCGTCTGGGTGCCGACGATTATCTCTGTAAACCCTTTGCGCTTATCGAAGTGGCCGCCCGCCTTGAGGCGCTGGTGCGTCGCAGCCACGGGCAGGCGCGCAGCGAACTGCGCCACGGCGGCGTGACGCTCGATCCCAGCCGACTGGTGGCCAGCCTCAATGGCGAAACCCTGGTGCTCAAGCCCAAAGAGTTCGCCCTGCTGGAGCTGTTAATGCGCAACGCGGGCCGCGTGCTGCCGCGCAAACTGATCGAAGAAAAGCTCTATACCTGGGACGACGAGGTCTCCAGCAACGCCGTGGAGGTCCACGTTCACCATCTGCGCCGCAAGCTCGGCAGCGATTTTATCCGCACCGTGCACGGCATCGGTTATACCCTGGGTGACGCATGAAACTGACCCAACGCCTGAGCCTCAAGCTGCGGCTGACGCTGCTGTTCCTTGCCCTGTCGCTAACCGCCTGGTTTGCCGCCAGCCTTGTCGCCTGGCAGCAGACCCGCGATACGCTCGATAAGCTGTTCGACACCCAGCAGATGCTGTTTGCCAAACGGCTGCTGACCATGGATCTGGACGAAATCCGCGCCCCGGAACGGATGCGCGAGGTGCCAAAGAAAGCGAAACACGGGCGCCTGGACGACGATGCGCTGGCCTTCGCCATCTACTCTCCCGACGGCAGGATGGTGCTAAATGACGGTGAAAACGGGCGCGACATCCCATATCACTATCGCCGGGATGGGTTTGATAACGGCCAACTCAACGACGATAACGATGAATGGCGATTCTTATGGCTCACCGCGCCGGACGGCAAATACCGGGTCGTGGTCGGCCAGGAGCATGAGTACCGCCAGGAGATGGCGCTGGACGTGGTCAGATCGCAGTTTACCCCCTGGCTGGTGGCGCTGCCGATCATGCTGCTGGTGCTGATCGTCTTGTTAAGCCGTGAGCTCAGGCCGCTGAAAAAGCTGAGCCAAACCCTGCGCGCCCGCACTCCCGACGCCACCGACCGGCTGGCAACCCAGGGCGTACCCATTGAAGTGCGCCCGGTGGTTGACGCGCTCAATCAGCTTTTTGCCCGCACGCAGGCGATGATGGCCCGCGAACGTCGCTTCACCTCGGATGCCGCCCACGAGCTGCGCAGCCCGCTCACCGCCCTGAAAGTGCAGACCGAAGTGGCGCAACTGTCGCTGGACGATCCGCAGGCGCAGGCGAAAGCCCTGACCCAACTGCACGCCGGCATCGACCGGGCCTCGCGGCTGGTTGAGCAACTCCTGACGTTGTCGCGCCTGGATTCGCTGGAGAGCCTGGACGATGTTGAGCCCCTTAACATGGCCGATTTACTGCAGTCGGTGGTGATGGACAGTTATCATCCGGCGCAGCAGGCCGGGATCGAGATCCGCCTGAACATCCTCGACCCACAGGTCACCCGCACCGGGCAGCAGCTTCTCCTGAGCCTGCTGGTGCGTAACCTGCTGGATAACGCCGTACGCTACAGCCCGCGGGGTAGCCGGGTGGAAGTCACGCTCGACACCCACAGCGTTATCGTGCGTGACAACGGCCCGGGTATTGCCCCCGATGCCCTGACGCGGATCGGGGAGCGTTTTTATCGCCCACCCGGCCAGGATCAGACCGGCAGCGGCCTGGGTCTGTCGATTGTGAAGCGCATCGCTGCCCTGCACCGGATGACGGTCACGCTGGGCAATGGGCAGGACGGTGGATTTGAAGCCAGGATCGGCTGGTAGGCATTATTGCTGTTTCAGCAAAAGACTTTGCACATTTTGCTAATTTCACCGCACCGCTGTCGCGCGTAGAATGGCCCTCAGACTCGCTACTCTGAGGACAACTTAATGAGCAATATTCTGATTATCAACGGTGCGAAAAAATTCGCCCACTCCAATGGCCAACTGAATGACACCCTGACCGAGGTCGCGGATGGTTTCCTGCGCGACGCCGGGCATGATGTTAAGGTGGTGCGCACCGACGGTGAGTACGATATCCAGGCCGAAGTGCAGAACTTCCTCTGGGCTGACGTCGTTATCTGGCAGATGCCTGGCTGGTGGATGGGCGCACCATGGACCGTGAAAAAGTACATGGACGATGTCTTTACCGAAGGCCACGGCGCGCTCTATGCCAGCGATGGCCGTACCCGCTCTGATGCGTCGAAGAAATACGGCTCCGGCGGCCTGATTCAGGGAAAAAAATACATGCTCTCCCTGACCTGGAACGCCCCGATGGAAGCGTTCACTGAAGAAGATCAGTTCTTCCACGGCGTAGGCGTTGACGGTGTTTATCTGCCGTTCCACAAGGCCAATCAGTTCCTGGGGATGGAAGCGCTGCCGACCTTTATCACCAACGACGTAATCAAAATGCCGGATGTGCCACGCTATATCGCAGAATATCGCAAGCATCTCGCGGAAATTTTTGCTTAACTGGTGGCATGTTATCAGGAGAAATGACCATGCTTACCGTTATTGCTGAAATTCGCACCCGTCCTGGACAACATCACCGTCAGGCGGTGCTGGATCAGTTCGCAAAAATTATCCCGACCGTTTTAGAAGAGGCTGGCTGCCACGGCTACGCGCCGATGGTGGACACCGCCGCAGGCGTCAGCTTCCAGACCACAGCCCCGGACTCGATTGTGATGGTTGAGCTGTGGGAAACCGTGGCCCACCTCGAAGCCCACCTGCAGACCCCACATATGAAAGCGTGGAGCGAAGCGGTGAAAGGGGATGTTCTGGAAACCCATATCCGTATTCTGGAAAACGGGGTCTAACCTCCCCGGTATCGCCGGGCGGCGCTGCGTTTGCCCGGCCTGGGTTTTGCTGGTCCGGTAAGCGAAGCGCTACCGGGTAAAACGGCACCACATCGAAAGCCTGGTTGCGTAACGCTACCGGGCTTTTTTTATCACCTTGAGACTCACCTGCTATGCTTATTCCTGATTTCATTGTTATCTGGAGGAAGGAATGGGAATTTTTAACTTCGTTAAAGAAGCAGGTGAAAAGCTGTGGGACAACCTGACCGATCACAAAGGTCAAAGCGATAAAGTCTCTGAGCATCTTAAAAAACTCAACATCCCGGGTGCCGATAAGGTGCAGGTCAACGTCAACGACGGTAAGGCCGTAGTGACAGGCGACGGGCTCACCCAGGAGCAGAAAGAAAAAATTCAGGTCGCAGTGGGGAACATTGCGGGCGTCAGCGAGGTGGAAAACACCATCACCGCAACCGACACCCAGCATGAGGCCACCTACTACACGGTAAAATCGGGCGATACCTTAAGCGCCATCTCCAAAACCGTGTATGGCGATGCGTCGAAATACAACAAAATCTTTGAAGCCAACCGACCTATGCTCTCCAGCCCCGATAAAATTTATCCAGGGCAGACGCTGCGTATTCCTGAAGCCTGAAACGTAACGTCAATTTAGCGTCACATCGAGGGAAAAGGATGAAGATAGCCTGTCTGGGCTGGGGTTCATTGATATGGAAAAGCGGCCCACTCCCCGTCGCCGGGGAGTGGAAAACCGACGGTCCGTTGCTGCCCGTGGAATTTTCCCGGGTCAGCGATGGCGGTGAACTGGCGACGGCCATCTGTATGAACGCACCCGCCGTGCCGGTGCTCTGGGCGTGGCTCGACGCGGAAACGCTGAGCGTTGCCTGTCAGGCTTTGCGCGAACGCGAGGGGATCCCCGAGGAACGCTGTGACGGCATTGGCTCGTTGTTGATTGCTGGCCGCCCTACCGGTTTGCTCTCAGAATGGGCGGTGGAGAGAGGCATCGAGGCGGTGATCTGGACCGGGCTGCCGCCACGAAGCGCCTCGCTGGAGGGACGCGTCCCCACCGTAGACGAAGCCATTGTCTATCTGGACAGCCTGAGCGGTGAGGCCCGTCAGCACGCGCGGGACTATATTGACCAGGTGCCGGAACAAATCGACACCCCCTACCGGCGGGTCATCAAAGATGTGCTGGGGTGGTGATATCCTCACCCCAGCCGTTTTTTACCAGTACAATTTCCAGCTCTGGGTAAAGCGCACCAGGGCTTCAACGTAGAAGTAATCCCCCCAACTGGCGCACTCATCCACCCCTTTGTTGCTGGCGAGGTGATAGACCGAGTGCTTCAACAGGCCGTTGCCCTTCTCCTCTTTGCCCATCAGATAGTGCTTCGTCAGGGAGGACATAATCCCTTTCGCCCATGCCAGATAGCGCTCGCGGTCCGGGTCGGTTACCGGCAGATGCTTCACCAGCTCCAGCAGACCACACACCGCAATCGCCGCCGATGACGAATCGCGCAAGGCATCCGTGCCCACAAGGGCCAGATCCCAGTGACAGACGTAATCCTCCGGCAGGCGATTGAGGAAGTAGTTCGCCAGCCGTTTCGACAGGGCGATCATCGTCGCGTCGCCGGTATAGATGTAGCTCAGCAGGAAGCCGTAGATCCCCCACGCCTGGCCGCGCGACCAGCAGGAGTCATCCGCATAGCCCTGCTGGGTATTGCCGTAGCGCGGCGCGCCAGTAACTACGTCCATATAGTAGGTGTGGAAGGTCGAGGCGTCTTCGCGGATAAGGTAGGTTGCCGCCTGCATGACATGCGCTCTGGCGGCCTCGGCAAAGCGCGGATCGCCGGTCTGCTCGGTCGCCCAGTAGAGCAGCGGCAGGTTCATGTTGCAGTCGATGATCATCCGCCCGGCCTGTTCCGGGTCGGCCAGATCGCCCCAGGCCTGGATAATCTTCGCTTTTTCGTGGAAGCGTTCCAGCAGCGCTTCGGCGGCCAGCAGCGAGAAACCGCGCGCCTCGCGACTGCCGGTCAACCGCCAGTCTGCCACGCAGGAGAGCGTGTAGAGGAAGCCGAGATCGTGGGTGTTGGTGTCGCTGCGCCCGGCGATGCGCAGGCCAAACGAGCGGGTATGTTTCTCGGCCATGGCGCGGAATTTCTCCTCGCCGCTCATCTCCCACGCCAGCCAAAGCTGCCCGGTCCAGAAGCTGGTGGTCCACTCGACGTTCTCCGTCAGCGGGTAGTACCCCTCCTTGCAGGTTTCTGCCGGGAATTTGTCGCCGAACTCCGTTAAATGACGGCTAATCAGGTCGAGGACGTGGCTGCGCGCCGAGCTTAGCTCATCGCTGAACGCGCGTTCATCCACGGGCGCGGGAATATCGGCCAGACGTTCCTCGGTGATATGACTTAACATAATTCGATTCCTTCTTTGACGGCGTAAATTAGTGGTGTTCTGCAACGTTCAGCGTTTTAGCGCCGCGCCATTTGCTCTGGCAGGCGGATAACGTAAACGCAGAAATAAGGGTAAAGGTCAGCGCCGTGGCGCCCATGATGATATAGGTCTGCTCAAAGCCGATGCGGTCATACATATAACCGGCGGGGGACGACACCACGACGTTGCCGACGTAGAGCATCGCCTGATAGCCCAGCAGATACATGGTGGCGTTTACGCGCTTATCGAAATGCTCGGCAATATATTTGAATACCGACACCAGCAGGAGGCAGATTTCCAGGCCGTACAGCGGCTTAAGAACCGAAATTAACAGATGGGAGTCGCACATCCCGGAAATAATCAGCCGCGCCCCGACAATCAGACCGACGATCAATAATCCACGTTTCGCGCCGATAAAGTTCACGAACAGCGGGATCACCATATACATCACGAACTCCATGCCCGACTGCACGGTGCCGAGATAGCCAAATACCGCGTTGCCCTGGTGAACATCATCGAAGAAGGTAACGAAATAGCGGGAGAACTGCTGTTCGGCGATAAACATCATCCACGCCACGCCCGCCACATACAGGCAGAACGCCCAGAACTTGCGGCTGCGCAGTAAGGCATAGACATCGGCTGGCGCGATTTTCTCTTTGGTCAGCACCTCACCGGCATGCTCGGAGTTAGTGTTCACCTTCAGGCTCAGCAGGACGATGAGCATAATCACCGACGCCACGCTGCCCATAATAAAGTTGTACGCTGGCGAGAGGTTAAACAGCAGACCGGAAAACGAGGAGGCCACCGCCCAGCCGAGCGATCCCCACATGCGGATCTGCCCAAATTCCATGCCATTCAGACGGCTGAAACGGTCGGAATAGGATTCGCACGCCGCCACGCCCGCATACCAGGCGAAGCTTAAATAGAGCGCGCCGATAATAATCCCCAGCATGGTGTTAGACATTAACAGCGGCTGATAGACGTAAATAAAGAACGGCGCCATCAGGGCAGACATCGCCACCACAAAATAGAGCAGGTATTTGCTCATACCGATCTTATCCAGAATATAGCCGTAGATCGGTTTGAGAATAACGGAGAAGATGCCGTTCACCGCAAATACGGTGCCGATCACCGACCCGCTAAGATTGGCTTTTTGTCCGAGCCAGATTGCCAGCAGACCAATACTTGCCGACCAGGTAAAGAAATAGAGAAAGATAAAACTGCTGATTTTGTAATATTCAGTTTTGTTATTCATACCATCCTCGCCGATATCCAGGGTAAGGGCTTTATAAAATGAACGACAGCTGACGTTCGCTTCCAGGCACGCGAATGACGACCTGGTTATTGTTAATGTCCAGTTGAGGGGGTTCCGCCCTGTTTTTATTGTTAACGGAGGCGGTCACCGCGCAGCAGAGCCAGCTCTCGCCCTGTGGAACTGTGGTGGCGAGCACCGGAATGGCGGCGCAGTCGGCAAACATGACGCTGCTGTTTGGCGGCGTTACTACGCAGTCCGGCTGGCGGGTAACGGCAGGTGAGAGATCGACAATGGCGCTGCTACCGTTAGCTGCACTCAGATAACTGCCCCGTTCGCTCAGCTGCGGTTCGGTTTTCATCACCGCAAATCCACCTTCAACCGTTTGCAACGTGCGGGCGCTGTTGATGCGGTGCAGACGCAGATGCCACTCACCAAAGGGCACCAGCCAGCTCTCGATATGAACGTCATGCCACGGCGACCAGCGCGAAAAGATGTAATTCTCATCGATGCGGACCGCTTCGCACTCGCGGCGTCCGCGGAAGTAGTTATCGCCGTCGGCCAGCAGCAGCATGGAGTCACAGGCGGCATGCTTAAGGCCGAAACGCCCGCGCTCAATGGTGAAACCGAAACGGCTGGAGTAGGCAAATTTGGTGTATTTCGCCTCGGTGTTGACGTAGTTGTTCAGCTCCAGCTGCCCGGCGGTGAGCAGGGTGACATGATCGGTGTGGATCAGGATCTGCTGGGCATGGGGAATGACGCGCGTTTCAGCAAGCGTGGGCAGCGGCTGCTCGTCGGCCTGCCAGAACGGATGGCTCTCCGGCAGGGCCAGGATCAGATAGGTTTTCAGCGCCCAGTAGGGCGAACCAGGGGAGTTATAATCTTCGCACATCGCCAGGTTCGGGTAGGCAAAGCCGAGGGTCAGGATCCCATCGCGATCGGTAATCGGCTGCTGCTGCCACCACCGCAAATGACGGAGGATAATCCCCTTCACGATGCCCGGCGTGAACACTTCCAGCCCGGAGAAGGCCACTGCGCTCCAGAAGGCGACCATCGCGAAGCGGTAGGTCAGGCTGCGGCCAAAGGGCACCGAGGCGCCGTCGGGGGCAGACATATAAATAAAGTCTTCGGCAAACAGGGCGGATCGCTGACGCAGCACCTCTGACCGCGCCTCATCGCCGCTCAGAGTGGCGTAGATCAGGCCGTAGAAGTGAAATGCCATTGAGATGTAGTAATCCTTTGGCCGCCCCGGGCCGTCGGAGTACCAGCCATCGCCGAGATAATAGGCATCCATCATCGCAAAGCGCCGATCGATGGCCTGCTGGTCATAAGGCAGTCCGGCACGCTTAAAGCCGAGCTGTACCATGATGGCGAAGTAGTTCCAGTTGCTGTCCGGCATCGTCGCGTCGGTGATTTGGTTCAGCCAGGCGTGCAGGTTCATCAGTTCACGTTCGCTAAACCGTTCGGTAAGGTTCTCCTGCAACAGCGCCAGCCCCAGACCATAGGCCGCCATCTCCACCAGACGCTGATCGTAAGGCCCCGCCTCGCCCCAGTAACCTGCGCTGTGCGGGTCGGTGCCCTGTTTAATGGCGGCGATGTATTTGTCGCTGTACGGCGTGCTGTCACCGGCGGCCATCAGCGGAAACAGCCCCCACAATACGCGGGACAGCCCCTCCATCTGCGCAACATCCGTGGCGTAGTGCGCGCTGGTGTCGCCCAGCGAAAAGCGAGAACGGCCCGCCGGGAACTGCGTGTCTACCGCCGCAAGCAGGGTGTTCAGTGCCGCCACCAGATCCTGGCGGGATGACAACGGATTTGATTTTTCTTTGTTTGCCGCGCACATAGGTCCATCCTCGTAATCAACTGCGGCAAAGAATAGTTAATCAGCAAGGTGCAGAAATGTTAGCCGGGTCACAGGAGTGAGAGATGAATAAACCCGCAGTTAAGGAAATTTAAAAAGGTGGTTTATAAAGTGACAAGGAAAGGGAAAAGTTGAGTTTTATTGCACTATGCGTGAGACACCCACAGCGGAACATCTGGAGCTTATCGCCCTGAACGATACCATCGTGTCGTTCAGTCGTTTGTTCGCCAACACCGTGCGCTATCACCACTGGCACCAGTGTCTGGAAATTCTCTATGTCGAAGAAGGCTTTGGCGTGGCGATTGTCGATAACCGCCACTACACCATGCGCCCGGGGCGGCTGTTTTTCTTTCCGCCCTTTACCCTGCATAAGGTGATGGTGGATCCGCAGGCCGAAGCCAACTACCGCCGCACCATTATTCATCTCGACCAGCATGCGGTTCTGAAGGCGCTGCGTGATTTTCCGCAGACCCAGCAGCGGCTACAGAAGCTGTCGCAACGCGGGGGAGAAGCCTGGGTGGCGGATATGGCGCACTGCCACAGCCATCTCGATCATCTCTTCAGTTGTTACCCGCCGCCGATGAACAGCGAGCGGATCGCCAGCCTGCTGATCGGCCTGTTTGCCATGCTGCCGCATGACGATGAAGGCCAGCCCGGCAACAGCCGCGGCATCGCCAGCCAGGTGATGTTCTGGCTTGATGAGCATTATCAGCAAAAATTCAGCCTTGATGCGCTGGCAGAAGAGCTGGGGAAATCCCGCAGCTATGTGTCGCGGAAATTTCACGCCGAAACGGGGGAGAAGATCCACGATTACCTGAATACGTTACGCCTGCGTAAGGCCTGCGAGAGTCTGCTGCACTCTGATGCCAGCGTGCGGGATATCGCCGCGCGGGTGGGGTTTTCTGATGTGACCTATTTTATCAGCGCCTTTAAAAAGGGCATCGGAGAGACGCCCCTGCAATACCGGAAGAATCACGGTGCGGCCTGATCGCCTCGCCCCGGCTCTCGCCTGCGGGCAGAGGATGCAACATGAAAAAAGGCAACCTGGGTTGCCTTTTTGCTATTACCTTGCCAGAGAGGATCAGCCTTCGATATCCGCGAGGTCGCCCTTCTCCTGCAGCCAGTTGCGACGGTCTTCCGAGCGCTTCTTGGCCAGCAGCATATCCATCACCGCGTTGGTCTGCTGCTCATCTTCATCGCTGATGGTCAACTGCACCAGACGGCGGGTGTTGGGATCGAGGGTGGTTTCACGCAGCTGTAACGGGTTCATCTCGCCCAGCCCTTTAAAGCGCTGCACGTTCGGTTTGCCCTTCTTACGCTTGAGCTGCTCCAGCACGCCCGCTTTCTCTTCTTCCGTCAGGGCGTAATAGACCTCTTTACCGAGATCGATACGGTACAGCGGCGGCAGCGCGACGTGAACGTGACCGTTTTTCACCAGCGTTCTGAAGTGCTTCACAAACAGCGCACACAGCAGGGTAGCGATGTGCAGACCATCGGAGTCCGCATCCGCGAGGATACAGATCTTGCCGTAACGCAGTTGGCTCAAATCCTCGCTATCAGGATCAATCCCGATTGCCACGGAGATGTCGTGCACCTCCTGCGACGCCAGCACCTCATCGGAAGAGACTTCCCAGGTGTTAAGGATCTTACCCTTCAGCGGCATGATCGCCTGATATTCACGATCGCGCGCCTGTTTGGCTGACCCGCCTGCGGAATCCCCTTCCACCAGGAACAGTTCGGTACGGTTCAGATCCTGCGCGGTGCAGTCCGCCAGCTTGCCCGGCAGCGCTGGGCCGCTGGTGAGCTTTTTACGCACCACTTTCTTCGCCGCACGCAGACGCCGCTGGGCGCTGGAGATGGCCATTTCGGCCAGCATTTCCGCTGCCTGCACGTTCTGGTTCAGCCACAGGCTGAAGGCATCTTTCACCACGCCCGAAACGAACGCCGCGCACTGGCGCGAGGAGAGACGCTCTTTGGTCTGCCCGGCAAACTGCGGATCCTGCATTTTGACCGACAGCACATAGGCGCAGCGCTCCCAGATATCTTCTGCTGACAGCTTCACGCCGCGCGGCAGGATATTGCGGTATTCACAAAACTCACGCATCGCGTCCAGCAGGCCCTGGCGCAGGCCATTAACGTGCGTTCCGCCCTGCATGGTCGGGATCAGGTTCACGTAGCTTTCGGTCAGCAGCTCGCCGCCTTCCGGCAGCCACAGCAGCGCCCAGTCTACCGCTTCCGTATCACCGGAAAAGTTACCGATAAACGGTTTTTCGGGCAGGGTGGGCAAACCGTTTACCGCTTCGGCCAGATAGTCATTCAGGCCATCCTGATAACACCAGCGCTGCTCGCTGTTGTTAACCTCGTCCTTGAAGGTGATCTCCACCCCAGGACAGAGCACCGCTTTCGCTTTCAGAATGTGCGTTAAGCGCGAGACGGAGAAACGTGGGCTATCAAAAAAGCTTTCGTCCGGCCAGAAGTGGACGCTGGTACCGGTATTGCGCTTGCCGCATGTACCGATCACCTGCAAATCCTGCACTTTATCGCCATTTTCAAAGGCGATGTTGTAGACCTGGCCGTCGCGGCGCACGGTGACTTCAACGCGTTTTGACAGGGCGTTGACCACGGAGATACCTACCCCGTGCAGGCCACCGGAGAACTGGTAATTTTTGTTGGAGAACTTGCCGCCCGCGTGCAGGCGACAGAGGATCAACTCAACCGCCGGAACACCCTCTTCCGGGTGGATATCCACCGGCATGCCGCGACCGTCGTCGATGACTTCCAGCGACTGGTCGGCGTGCAGAATAACGTCGACGCGTTTGGCATGACCCGCCAGCGCTTCGTCGACGCTGTTATCAATTACTTCCTGGCCCAGATGGTTTGGGCGCGTGGTATCGGTGTACATCCCCGGACGGCGGCGAACCGGCTCAAGCCCGGTGAGTACCTCAATGGCATCAGCGTTATAGGTTTGCGTCATGATTTAAACTAGCAATTCGCAGCGATTGTCAGAGGCTGTGCAGACCAAGAAAATCGACAATCTGGGTGAAATGATCCTCAAAGCCCGTGAAGGCATGATTACCGCCCTCTTCTATAGTCTGGCGGCAGGAGGCGTAATACGCCACCGCCTGGCGGTAATCCAGTACTTCATCACCCGTCTGTTGCAGCAGCCAGATAAGATCTGGCGCTTCCAGCGGATCAATCTGCATAACTTTGAGGTCGTAAATATGGCGTGACTCTAGCACATATTGCTGTCCGGTGTAGGGGTTCTCGTTGTGACCTAAATAGCCCACCAGCAGCTCAAAAGGCCGCACCGCCGGGTTGACCACCACCGCTGGCACCATAAAGCACTGGGACAGCCAGGTGGCGTAGTAGCCGCCGAGGGAAGATCCCACCACACCGAAGGGTTCGCCGCCGTGCTCCATGACAATCGCTTCCAGCATTTCGGCAGCCTCGGCCGGGTATGGCGGCAGTTGCGGGACGATCATCTGGATGTGCGGATGATGCACCTCCAGCCACTGTCGAAACAGCGTCGCTTTTGCGGAGCGCGGGGAACTGTTGAACCCGTGCAGATAGAGGAGCGCAGACATCAGTAGCCTTCTGACGCCGTATCCGGGCGGAACTGCGTGCCTTGCAGGCGGCAGACTTCGGTCGTTACCGAGCCGTCGGCATGCAGGTCCAGCCAGCGCCAGCCAGGAGCAATGGTGTCCAGGGTAAAGTTCGCGCAGTGCGGTTTGAACTGTACGCAGGTGGACGGCGTAGCCAGCAGGCGACGGCCGTTCCAGTCGAGATCCAGCTCCTGGTGAATATGGCCGCAGAGTAAATGTTTGACCCGCGGGAATTTTTCCAGCACCTGATCCAGGGCGGCAGAGTTGCGCAGGCTGTGCTGATCGAGCCAGCTGCATCCTGCCGGCAGGGGATGATGGTGCAGTAAAAGCAGGGTATGGCGATCAGGCTCTGCCTCGAGCCGGGCTTCAAGCCATTCCAGCTGAAAGTCGCTCAGCTCGCCGTGCGGCACGCCGAAAACCTGGCTGTCGAGGAGCAGGATTTGCCAGCTGTCACCCGAGTGAACCCGCTTCGCAGGCGAAATGCCCGCATCCTGCAGCGCGCTGTACATTGAAGGCTGAAAATCGTGATTACCGGGTAACCAGACGCAGGGCGCGTTAAAGCTCGCGATACCTTCAGCAAAATGCTGATAAGCCGCGGAGGTTTGATCTTGTGCCAAATCGCCCGTGGCGACAATCAGATCGCATTGGCGATTCTGAGCATGAATGGCTTCCAGAACAGCCTGATAACTCTCCCAGGTATTTACACCTAACAGGGTTTCATGCTTATTGGCAAACAGGTGAGTATCAGTAATTTGCAATACCCTGACTGGCGCCCCACCAGCAACAGTCAGGTTCAACAGGCTTTCCAAATGGTGTCCTTAGGTAGGTTTACGACGCTAACAAACCGGAATCGCCATCGCTCCATGTGCTAAACAGTATCTTAACCAATCGGCCAGAAACTGATTAATTTGATGCTTTTCGTCACGTTGATGCAACTTTTTATTTGGGTAATCATACCGCGCTTTGAAGCGGAAGATCTGCTGACTTGAACACACTTCAGCGACCATCGCGTCATGATAAAGCCGCACCGTCATTGACGGGAGGCTCCAGTAGCTGATGGACGGGGCGGTTTGCTCAATTTCCACCAGTGTGGTGTAACGGGTTGATTCAACAATGGTTAACCGATACTGCGCGTTGCTCACCTGATAGCTCACTGTTTCACCGACCGCATCGTTACGCGGCAGTAGTCGGCGCAATTGTGCGAAATTGGTCTCGCACAGGCGCATCATTTCAGGGAAGTCAGGTGTATAACGCTTCATTTTTTCCACTCGTTTCGTAAGTCCTGATAATGCAGCTGGAGCCATTGCAAAGCGATGACAGAAGCCGCGTTGTCGATTTTCCCCTCCTCTACCCATTGATAAGCCTGCTCCCGACTTACCACATGAACACGAATATCTTCGTTTTCATCAACCAGACCGTGAATCCCTTGTGCGGTCGTGGCGTCCACTTCGCCAACCAAAACGGAAAGGCGCTCGCTGGTGCCCCCAGGGCTTGCCAGATAGCTGGTGATCGGTTTTGTGCGACCGACATTAAGCCCGGCCTCTTCCATCGCCTCGCGGCGGGCGACATCGTCCGGCGTCTCGCCCTCTTCCACCATCCCGGCCACCATCTCCAGCAGCCACGGGCTTTCGCTGGTATCCAGCGCGGCAATGCGAATCTGCTCTATCAGTACCACTTCGTCACGCACTGGGTCAAAGGGTAGCAAGACTGCAGCATGCCCGCGCTCAAAAATTTCGCGTCTCACTTCGCGACTCATTTCGCCGTTAAACAGACGATGGCGAAAACGGTATAATTCCAGTGAAAAAAATCCGCTGTAGAGCGTTTCTCGTGCAATAATTTCTACATCGTTTTTTGTGAAAGTCACTGGCAAATTTTCTGGTTTATCCATTTTTGCATCCTGGTATAAATGGTGGCGTTAGGGTGAAATTCAATTCTGCTCAACTGCGGTTTCTACTACAGTATGGTAAATTGGTGCAAGTTACTGCCGCATGGCACGGAACGCCAACCTTTTGCAGTGGCGAAGTCTGCTAGAATCGGTAGATATTTTTAATTAGATCAGCGCTAACTAAGCTTCACAACAAGGAAAGCAAATGAAGAAATTGCTCCCCATCCTCATCGGCCTGAGCCTGACGGGTTTCAGCGCGATGAGTCAGGCAGAGGACCTGATTCAAGTTTATAAGCAGGCACGTCTGAGCAACCCGGAACTGCGTAAGTCCGCTGCCGATCGTGATGCTGCCTTTGAAAAGATCAATGAAGCACGTAGCCCTTTATTACCACAGCTGGGTTTAGGTGCAGACTATAGCTATAACAACGGTTACCGTGATGCTAACGGCGTTGACTCCAATGTCACCAGCGGTTCACTCCAGTTAACCCAGACGCTGTTCGATATGTCTAAATGGCGTAATCTGAGCCTGCAGGAGAAATCTGCCGGTATCCAGGATGTCACCTTCCAGACCGACCAGCAGACGTTGATCCTCAACACCGCAACGGCCTACTTCCGCGTGCTGAGCGCAATCGATACGCTCTCCTACACAGAAGCACAGAAACAAGCTATCTATCGTCAGCTCGATCAGACCACCCAGCGTTTCAACGTGGGCCTGGTTGCCATCACCGACGTGCAGAACGCCCGTTCACAATACGACAGCGTGCTGGCGAACGAAGTTACTGCGCGTAACGACCTGGATAACGCCGTTGAACAGCTGCGTCAGGTCACCGGTAACTACTACCCGCAACTGGCATCGTTGAACGTGGATCGCTTCAAAGCTGAAAAGCCGAAGGCGGTGAATGCCCTGCTGAAAGAAGCTGAAAACCGTAACCTGAGCCTGTTGCAGGCCCGTCTGAACCAGGATCTGGCTCGCGAGCAGATCCGTCTGGCACAGGATGGTCATCTGCCAACCCTGAGCCTGAACGCCTCCAGCAGCCTCTCTAACACCAGCTACAGCGGTTCCAGAACCAGCGGAGCCGCCGCCGGTCAGTACAGCGATAGCGATGTTGGCCAGAACAAAATCGGCCTGAGCTTCTCTCTGCCGATCTATCAGGGCGGCCAGGTCAATTCACAGGTGAAACAGGCGCAGTACAACTTCGTGGGTGCCAGCGAGCAGCTTGAAAGCGCGCACCGCAGCGTTGTGCAGACCGTACGCTCCTCGTTTAACAACGTGAACGCCTCTGTCAGCAGCATCAACGCTTACAAACAGGCCGTTGTCTCTGCCCAAAGCTCACTGGATGCGTCGGAAGCCGGTTATTCCGTAGGTACCCGTACCATTGTTGATGTGCTGGACGCGACCACCACGCTGTACAACGCCAAACAGCAGCTCTCCAACGCCCGTTACAACTACCTGATTAACCAGCTGAATATCAAATCAGCGCTGGGTACGTTGAACGAGCAGGATCTGGTGGCGCTGAATGCCGCGCTGGGTAAACCGATCTCCACGACGCCGGAATCCGTGGCACCAGAAAATCCACAGCAGGACGCCTCTGCTGACGGTTATAACGGCAATACTCTGACTCAAGCTTCGGCGCTCACCCCTGCCCGTAACTGATGCGAATACCCGGCCTGGGTTCTCCAGGTCGGGTTTATAAACGAGCAGCCCGACAAAAAAACGTAAGCCAACGTAAATATCCCCCTGTTTCGCCTCCGTCGCTTCAATTTCCACCACTCATCCTCTATTCTGAGCGTTATTTGCTGTGTTTTACCACTGGGTCCTGGAAGACAATTATGAAACGGACAAAATCCATTAATCACGCCTCGTTCCGCAAAAGCTGGAACGCGCGTCATTTCACCCCTGTCGCCCTGGCGCTGAGCGCCGCGTTTATGCTGGCAGGCTGTGAAAAAACCGACGAAACGGTTTCCCTCTATCAGAATGCCGATGACTGTGCGGCCGCTACCGGCAAAAGCGCGGAGTGTACAGCCTCGTACAACAACGCTCTGAAGGAAGCGGAACGTACCGCGCCGAAATACGCCAGCCGTGAAGACTGCGTGGCAGAGTTCGGTGAAGGCCAGTGCCAGCAGGCTCCGGCCCCGGCGCAGGCTGGCACCGCGCCAGCAGAAAACCAGGCGCAGGCACAGTCCAGCGGTAGCTTCTGGATGCCACTGATGGCGGGCTACATGATGGGCCGCCTGATGAGCGGCGGCGCGGGCTATCAACAGCAGCCGCTGTTCAGCTCGAAGAACCCGGCCAGCCCGGCTTACGGCCAGTACACCGATGCCAGCGGTAAAGGTTATGGCGCAGCCCAGCCGGGCCGCACCATGAACGTACCTAAGACCGCGATGGCGCCAAAACCGGCCACCACCAGCACCGTGACCCGCGGCGGCTTTGGTGATTCTGTTGCCAAACAGAACACCATGCAGCGTAGCGCGACCGGCACTTCATCACGCTCTATGGGCGGCTGATAATGGAACGAGTCAGTATTGTTGAGCGCCCGGACTGGCGCGAAAAAGCCACCGAATACGGTTTCAACTTTCACACCATGTACGGCGAGCCGTACTGGTGTGAAGATGCCTATTACAAACTGACCCTCGCCCAGGTTGAAAAGCTGGAAGCGGTGACGGCAGAACTGCATCAGATGTGCCTTAAGGTCGTGGAGAAAGTCATCGCCAGCGATGAGCTGCTGACCAAATTCCGCATTCCGAAGCACACCTGGAGCTTTGTACGTCAGTCATGGCAGACGCATCAGCCGTCGCTCTATTCGCGCCTCGATCTGGCGTGGGATGGCACCGGCGAGCCGAAGATGCTCGAGAACAACGCCGATACACCAACCTCGCTGTACGAAGCAGCCTTCTTCCAGTGGATCTGGCTGGAAGATCAGCTGAACGCCGGTCATCTGCCAGAAGGCAGCGACCAGTTCAACAGCCTGCAGGAAAAGCTGATTGAACGTTTCGCTGAACTGCGCGAGCAGCACGGTTTTAGCCTGCTGCATTTTGCCTGCTGTCGTGACACAGTCGAAGATCGCGGCACGGTGCAGTATTTGCAGGATTGCGCAGCCGAAGCCGAGGTTGCCAGCGAGTTCCTCTATATCGAAGATATCGGGCTGGGCGAAAAAGGTCAGTTCACCGACACCCAGGATCAGGTTATCAGTAACCTGTTCAAGCTCTACCCCTGGGAATACATGCTGCGCGAAGTGTTCTCCACCAAGCTGGAAGATGCAGGTGTGCGTTGGCTGGAACCGGCATGGAAAAGCATCATCTCCAACAAGGCCCTGCTGCCGATGCTATGGGAGATGTTCCCTGACCATCCGAACCTGCTGCCAGCGTACTTCGCGGAAGATGACTATCCGCCGATGGATAAGTATGTCAAAAAGCCGATTTTCTCCCGCGAAGGTGCCAACGTGTCGATTATCGAAAACGGTAACACCGTGGAAGCGGTAGAAGGGCCGTATGGCGAAGAAGGGATGATCGTCCAGCAGTTCTATCAACTGCCGAAGTATGGCGACAGCTATATGCTGATTGGCAGCTGGCTGATCAACGATCAACCAGCCGGGATCGGTATTCGCGAAGATCGGGCGCTGATCACCCAGGATCTGTCACGCTTCTATCCGCATATTTTTGTGGAATAAGCCATGGTGCCGGGTAGCAACTTCGCCTGCCCGGCCTACCAGTCTGGGTTTGTGCGGCCTGATGCCTTTACCTCACCCCTCTCCCACACGGAGAAGGGGTATGTCCTCACCCCACCTGCACCGACAACATACTCAAACTGCCCATCTCGATGCCATCCACCGGCGTGGTAACTGGTTCCTGACCATCCCACGCGCCCAGGATATAGAGCAGCGGCAGGAAGTGTTCCGCCGTCGGGTTCGAGAGCGAGCCGCCTTCGTGTGCCAGATAGTTGACCAGAGGATGTTCCTCTGCGGGCCCCTGCCAGGTCAGGTTCATCTTCACGTAATCATTGAATGCCGTCGCCCACGGATAGGGCGTGTTTTCCCCGTGCCAGCGCGCTGTACGCAGGTTATGTACCACGTTGCCACTGGCAACCAGCATGATGCCCTCATCGCGCAGAGAGGCGAGCTTACGGCCCATTTCCAGATGCCACGCCGCCGGTTTGGTGCTGTCGATGCTAAGTTGCACCATCGGGATGTCGGCATCCGGGTACATCTTGATCAACACGCCCCAGGAGCCATGGTCAAAGCCCCATGCCTCTTTATCCAGGGTGACAGGGACAGGCGCCAGCAGATCCACCAGCTGCTGCGCCAGTGCTGGCGAGCCGGGTGCCGGGTAGTGCGTATCGTACAGCGCCTGCGGGAAACCGCCGAAATCGTGGATCGTTTTCGGGGTCTCCATTGCGGTAACACCGGTGCCACGGGTAAACCAGTGTGCGGATACCACCACGATAGCCCTCGGACGCGGCAACGTCTCTCCCAGATGACGCCAGGCGCGAGTATAGACGTTATCTTCCAGCACGTTCATGGGGCTACCATGACCCAAAAACAGCGCTGGCATACGAGGAGAAGTCATGATGATATCCTTACATAAGGTGTCGATTTGATAGCTTTACCTTATCCGTTATCTGGCTAAGATGAACTCAGATAACCATGATGAAGATCATCAGGAAATTTGAATGTAAGGGATCTGTAAAGGCTTCTGTACCCACTCGCATTGTGCGCATTTAGCCTTTAATATGAATGAGAATCATTATCATAAGGAGAGGTGAATGTCAGTTCCCCTGATTCTGACTATTCTTGCAGGCGCCGCCACTTTTATCGGTGCGATGCTTGGCGTACTGGGCCAGAAGCCCTCTAACCGGGTGCTGGCCTTTTCCCTCGGCTTTGCGGCCGGCATCATGCTGCTCATCTCCCTGATGGAGATGTTGCCCGCCGCCCTCGGGACGGAAGGGATGTCGCCCGTACTTGGCTACGGAATGTTTGTGTTTGGCCTGCTGGGCTACTTTGCGCTGGACAGAATGTTACCCCATGCGCATCCGCAGGATCTGATGCAAAAAGGGAGTCAGCCGCTACCCGGAAACCTCAGACGCACCGCGCTGCTGTTGACCCTGGGGATCAGCCTGCATAACTTCCCGGAAGGTGTTGCCACCTACGTGACTGCCAGCAACAATCTGGAGTTAGGTTTTGGTATTGCGCTGGCAGTGGCGCTGCACAATATCCCGGAAGGTCTGGCGGTGGCTGGCCCGGTCTATGCGGCCACCGGATCCAAACGTAAGGCGGTATTCTGGGCGGGCATTTCCGGTATGGCGGAGATCCTCGGCGGGGTGCTGGCGTGGTTGATTCTTGGCAGTCTGATTTCACCGGTGGTAATGGCAGCCATTATGGCGGCAGTGGCCGGAATTATGGTGGCGCTGTCGGTTGATGAGCTCATGCCGCTTGCCAAAGAGATCGACCCCAATAACAACCCGAGCTATGGCGTGTTATGCGGTATGTCGGTGATGGGGTTGAGTCTGGTCTTATTACAGTCTGCCGGTATCGGTTGATTGATTGCGCTCCGCTTGTCAGGGGAGCGCAATTTTTATTATCTGCACAAAGTCAACCATCACCATTCTCTATATTAGGGTAAGAAATCGGACTTCTTGCCGTCCATAAATTCATATAAAAAATATTAATGGCAATTATTATCTGCGAAATAATTAATGCTTCATTTACTTAAAAAGATTGAAAGTTTAAGTATTAATCACAATTCTCGATACGCATTTCTGGAATAAAAAAATACCCTCGAGCGAAATCATCACCAGATAATATTCATTAATAATTACTACAAATCCCCTATAGCAACGCTGTCGGGATTATTGATATTGCGGCTGATATATTTTGCCCGCTCCAATGTTTAAAAAGTGTTGCAATGTGAATTGCCGCCGTTATTGCATCATCATTTTCATATAAAGGATTATCTCTCTATGTTTAACAAGACTACCCTTGCAGTCGCAATGACCGCATTACTTTCTGGTCTGACATTTACGGCTTCTGCAGCGGATAACCAGGGTTCAGGTAAAATTACCTTCACTGGCGAAGTAATCAGTTCACCCTGCTCTATCAAACCCGGTGACGAAAATCAGACGATTGAATTAGGTGAAGTTGCCGACAGCGTACTGAATAGCGGTAAAAATGCTCTCCCTGTAGATGTTAATATTCACCTTCAGGACTGTGTTCTTTCGCAAACGACCGGGCAAAGCACCACCACCATCAACAAAGTGATGGTCACCTTTACCTCCGCAAGCACTGATAGCGGTGATACCAGCCTGATGAAAAACACCCTGGATGGCAATATCGGTGGCGCAACAGGTGTTGGCGTTCGCTTACTGGATAGCGGCAGTAATAAAGTGACATTAGGTCAGACAATTGATGTGCCATTCCCAACCGCAAATGCCTATCAGGAGCTGAACTTTAAGGCCCGCATGGAGCCAATTCCTGGCAAAACGGCTACACCAGGTAATGTTCAGGCTCAGGTGAATTATATTCTCGCATACCAGTAATCCCTTTCTTATCGCCTTTAATAATAGCCGATGAAGGATTCATCGGCTATTACGTATTCTTTTACTAAAGCGAAACGGATTATGCTCAGCCATTCAGCACTTCAATTCAATAAACTCCCTGCCCTGATAAGACATTCGCTGAGTGCGACGCTTTATTCAGTAATGCTCGTGCTGCCCGTTTCAGCGGTTGAATTCAACACTGATATGATTGATGTTGAAGATCGTAGCAATATTGATATTTCCCAGTTTGAAAAGAAGGGGTATATCACCCCTGGTCACTATCTTGTTCGCATCCAGGTGAATAAGAATATCCTGCCTCAACCCGCGACGATGGAATGGATTGCAACAGATAATGAAAGCGGTTCGTTGGTGTGCGTAAATGCAAAACAATTAACCCTTTTTGGACTGAATACGGACTTTATTTCTCAGCTCCCGTATTTACCGGGGGGCAAGTGCCTTGACCTCTCTACCCGGCCAGAACTGGTATTTACCTTAAACAAGGGAACGATGGTGCTTTCTGTGACCGTTCCTCAGGCATGGATGAAATATCAGGCTCAAAACTGGACGCCACCCGAATTCTGGGACGACGGCATTGCTGGCGTTTTGCTCAATTACAATCTCTATGCCAGCCAGTATGATCCGAAAGAGGGCGACGCCAGCCAGAATATCAGTGCCTATGGCACGCTCGGGTTCAACCTGGGCGCATGGCGTTTACGTTCAGATTATCAATACAATCAAAACTTCCGTAACGGTGAGTCGATGGGTAGCGACAGTAGTCTGGCGCGAACCTATCTCTATCGCCCTGTGCCTTCCCTGTCGTCAAAGATAACGATGGGGCAATATGATTTACGTTCCGATCTCTTTGATACTTTCCACTTTACCGGTGCATCGCTGGAAAGTGACGAGAGTATGCTACCGCCAGATTTGCAGGGTTACGCTCCGCAGATTACCGGCATCGCGCAAACCAATGCGAAAGTGACCATCTCTCAGTCTGGCCGGGTGCTTTATCAAACAACCGTCGCGCCGGGTCCTTTTACCATTTCAGATCTGGGTGAAACGTACCTGGGGCAGTTAGATGTGGTGGTGGAAGAAGAAGATGGCCGCAAAACGACCTTTCAGGTCGGTTCAGCCTCAATTCCCTTCCTGACCCGAAAAGGCCAGGTACGCTATAAAACGTCCATCGGTAAGCCCACTGCAACGGATCATAACGATATCAATAATCCGCTTTTCTGGACTGGCGAACTCTCCTGGGGTTGGTTAAGTAATGTGTCACTGTATGGCGGTGCCATGCTGACGGCAGATGACTATCAGGCCATGACCACCGGGTTAGGTTTCAATCTGCATTCCTTCGGTTCGTTATCCTTTGATGTGACAGGGGCCGAGGCGACACTGCGTCAGAAAAAAAATGACCCACAGCGCGGTCTCAGCTATCGCGCAAACTACGCGAAGCGCTTTGAGGAAACCGGCAGCCAAATCACGTTTGCGGGCTATCGTTTCTCGGATAAGGAGTACGTCTCGATGAGCGAATACCTCGCCTCACGGGATGGCAACACCTCCATGACAAACGAAAAAGAGAGCTATGTCATCTCGTTCAACCAGTATCTTGATTCAGCTGCGCTGAACACCTATCTCAACGTTACGCGCAACACCTACTGGGATAACAGCAGCAACACCAACTACTCCTTCTCGCTGAGCCGTAATTTCGATATCGGAACGCTCAGAGGTTTATCTGCTTCCCTGGCGTTGAGCCGCGTGCACTGGGATGACAGCGACGAAAATCAGATCTATTTCTCGTTCACCCTCCCGCTGGAGCAGAGTCGCAACATCATGTACAGCTACCAGCGTTCAGGCGGTGACAGTGCGTCTCATATGGCCTCTTACTATGACTCCTCCGATCGTAACAATACCTGGAATATGTCGGCGTCGACCACTGAGGAGGACTTACGCCAGGGTGAACCTTCCCTGCGCGGCGGCTACCAGCATTATTCGCCTTATGGGCGTCTGAACCTGTCCGGCAGCGCTCAGCCCAATCAGTATCGTTCTCTCAGCGCAGGCTGGAACGGATCACTCACCGCCACGCGTCACGGTATGGCGCTGCATGACTATAGCCCGGCAGATAACGCACGCATGATGATCGACGCCAATGGCGTCGCAGGGGTTGAAGTCAACAGTTCGCGCACCCGCACTAACGCATTCGGTATTGCGGTGGCACCGTCGCTGAATAACTACATCACCTCCACCCTTCGCGTGAACAGCAACAACCTGCCTGATGGGGTAGATATCGAAAACTCCGTCATTCGTACCACGCTGACGGAAGGGGCTATCGGTTACAGCAAACTCAACGCCACCACCGGATACCAAATCGTCGGCATTGTTCGACAGGATAACGGGCAGTATCCACCGCTGGGCGTCAGCATCGTCGATAAAGCCTCCGGCAAAGAAGTCGGGCTGGTTGCCGAAGAGGGGTTCGTGTACCTCAGTGGGATTCAGGAAAACAGTACGTTACGCCTGAACTGGTCAGATAAAACCTGCGAAATCACGCCGCCGAACCAAAGTAACCTCAGCGGTAAAGCCATCTTATTACCCTGTAATACAGTGCATTAATTCAGGAAGAACGCCATGAATCTCTCTTTCATTTCAAAGGGAATTGTCTGTCTGTTGAGCCTCGGCAGTGTCGCGCATGCTACCGTTTCACCCGACAGGACCCGTATCATTTTCAACGCCTCTGCAAAGAGTGTATCGGTCAAACTGACGAACCAGAGTAAAACCGATCCCTATCTGGCTCAGTCATGGATAGAAGATAAAACCGGTAAGAAAACGCGCGAGTTTATTTCCCCTCTTCCCCCTTTGTTGCGTCTCGAGCCTGACGAACAGGCGCAGGTACGCCTGATGGCACAGCAAAGTCTTTTACAGCTTCCCACCGATCGGGAGACCTTGTTCTATTACAACATGCGTGAGATCCCGCCCCGGGCTGAACAGAAGAATGTCATGCAAATTGCCATGCAAAGTCGCCTGAAGCTGTTCTGGCGACCAAAAGCCATTGAGCTAAAAGAGGGCCAGTACGTTCCACTGGATAAAGTGGTCATATCCCGCACCGCCAGCGATCTGGTTTTAAAAAATAACAGCCCTTACTACATTACCGTGGGGTATATCGGCATCAATGGCAAAACCTTATTGCCGGGTGCGGAGAGCCTGATGGTTGAACCTTTCGGCCAGGCCAACCAGAAACTGGCGAATCTGCCGGCAGAATTTCACATCGGTTATATCAGCGACTATGGCGGGCTGGAAATGTTCAAAGTGAGCTGTAACGCGGTGCAGACCACATGCCAGAGCAAACCGGTGAAAAAAGGATGATGATGAAGAGGATCTTTTTCGCAGCGATCGCCATTTTTTGTCTGTTTTCAACGCCCGCCTGGGCTTTGGAGTGCTACAAAAGTACACACGGGGGAGCAAGCATGGTCACTACCACGCTTCCTTCATTTAGCGTTCCTGCAAACGCCCCTGCCGGACAAAAAATCTGGGAAAGCGGTGATTTACTGGTGACGGTTTACTGCGACAATGCCACTCGTTCCCATGACTTATCCGTTGAACAGGATCCCTGGAGCGAACATGTGTACGCCTATATCCTGGACAGTTTTCACAACACGGATAGCCTGGTGGTGAGTAATCCTTATCTGGCCTTTGGTGTTACCTATAATGGCGTCGATTACGATACACCTGATTTCAAAATTGATACTGGCGCCTGCCTCGATAGAAAAGACGATTATGATGGGAGTTACGGCCAACCCGAGTGCAATGGTACAGTCCTTCAGGAAAATGTCACCTTCACGGTACGCTTTCGTCTCTACGTCAAACTGAAAGCGGTGCCAGCAGAGCGATTTGAATATACTCTTCCTGCTGTGACCGTACTCACCTTTGATGGTGATGGCGGGATAAATGTCATAGCGGGTGCTCACAATTTACACTACAACATTGACGGGTTTTCTAATATCCATTTTCTGAACTGTGGTGTGAATATTCGAATCTTTCCCGATAACCAGATTGTGAACTTTGGTCGATTTACGGAAAGTGCGATAGACGAAAAAGCCATTTCATCACCGTTCAGCATATCGACTATCAAAGATGCGACAGCGGGTTGCACGGAACAATTTGATGTAACGACCAGCTTTTACACCACTGATACCCTGTATGACGACACGCATCTGGATATGGGAAATGGCCTGCTCATGCGCCTCATTGATAAAACGCAGGGCGAAGTGACTTATAACCAGTATCTGCCGTTTGCCACGTATTCCCCTGATGACCAGGAAACGACGCTGACTCACGATTACACGGCTGAATTAAGCCGGAAGCCTGGCACCCCTCTTACGATGGGGCCATTCAGCAAAGATATTATCGTCAAAATTAATTATCAGTGATTGCGTGACGTAAAAAAGCCGGGCATTGCCCGGCTTTTTTCATTTCAGCGCCAATCAGCTGGCTTTACGCTCATGCGCCTGACGGTATGCCACCAGATCTTCGATAGTGACCACAGCCATGTTGTGCTTACCGGCGAATTCGATGCACTCTGGCGCGCGCGCCATAGAGCCATCATCGTTGGTCAGTTCACACAGGACACCCGCAGGTTTGAAGCCCGCCAGCGTCACCAGATCGATGGTCGCTTCAGTGTGGCCACCGCGGGTCAGTACGCCGCCCGGCTGCGCGCGCAGCGGGAAGACGTGGCCCGGACGGTTCAGATCGGAAGGTTTTGCGCCATCTGCAATAGCGGCACGCACGGTGGTCACGCGGTCAGCGGCAGACACGCCGGTGGTCACGCCGCTGGCGGCTTCGATGGTGACGGTAAAACCGGTTCCGTAGGCACTGGTGTTGTTTTCTACCATCATCGGCAGTTCCAGCTGTTTACGGCGATCTTCGGTGATGCACAGGCAAACGATGCCACTGCCGTGACGGATGGTCAGCGCCATCTGCTCAACGGTCATGGTTTCGGCGGCGAAAATCATATCGCCTTCGTTTTCACGATCTTCATCGTCAAGCACCATCACGCCGCGGCCTTCACGAAGCGCAGCAATAGCATGTTCTACACGTTCAGCAGAGGTGCCAAAAGAGGAAAGGAGCGTCTGATTCATGGTAAAAAAACCTCATTAAAATTATGGTTACCAGAATCAGGGCAGTCTTAGGAGCGCCGGTATACGGCAAAAAAATAACGTGAGCGGGCCTTACCCGACTGGTTCGTTACTCTCTCCCATCCGGACTTTAACCGTCGGCCCCGGAATTACACCGGATCTGCTGACCTTTGGGTTTGCACCCAAAGCGCTCGCGGGCTTTCAACGTACGTTGATTTACCGCCGGTGGGGAATTTCGCCCCGCCCTGAGAATAAGCGGAATAACTATAACGCTAATGATTATGTTCGGCAACGCATAAGCATCACACAATTCTGGTTAAAGGATCGCGGTTACGCGCTACAATGGTCATTAACACCTTTTCTTTAAGGGAACTACGATGATCGACCCAAAAAAAATTGAACAACTTGCCCGTCAGGTCCATGAATCAATGCCGAAAGGCGTGCGTGAATTTGGTGACGACGTTGAAAAGAAAATCCGCCAGGTGTTGCAGTCGCAGCTGATGCGTCTGGATCTGGTAAGCCGTGAAGAGTTTGACGTGCAGACGCAAGTGCTGCTGCGTACTCGCGAGAAAATCGCCCTGCTGGAGCAGCGTCTGACCGAACTGGAAAACCGCGGCACTGCTGAAGAAGTGCGACCCGCCCCGGCCATTCCACCCGTCAACGACGTGGAATAATATTTCGCGGCGCTACGCTTGCGCGGGCCTGTGAAGTGAATGCAAAACGGCAACCTGGGTTGCCGTTTTTACTGTTTGCGCCCTCTCCCTGTGAGAGAGGGGTTCGATGAGGGCATCCGCCCGCACGAACTATTGACTGTCTTTCTGGATCTTCTTGATGATGTTGGTGGTTGAACACCCGTCCTCAAAGTTGAGCACCATCACTTCCCCACCGTTGGCCCAGACCTCTTCGCTACCGGCGATTTGCTCAGGCTTATAGTCCCCGCCCTTCACCAGCAGATCCGGCAGGATCCCGGCAATCAGGCGCTGCGGCGTGTCTTCCTCGAACGACACCACCCAGTCCACCGCTTCCAGCGCGCCAAGCACGATCATTCGTTGCTCAAGCGGGTTCACCGGACGGGTTTCGCCTTTCAGGCGTTTGGTGGAGGCATCACTGTTAACCGCCACAATCAGGCGATCGCCCAGCTTGCGCGCGTTCGCCAGATAGGAGACATGGCCCGCGTGCAGAATGTCGAACACGCCGTTGGTCATCACCACTTTCTCGCCACGCTTACGCGCGGCAGCGACCGCTACTTTCAGCTCATCTTCACTCATCACGCCAAAACCGGTTTCGGCCCGGCCACGCACCGCGTTTTCCAGCTCGATCGGTGAAACGGTAGACGTACCGAGTTTACCCACTACCACACCTGCGGCGGCATTGGCAAAGTAGCAAGCCTCTTCCAGCGTATTCCCCGCGGCAAGGGTAGCCGCCAACACGCCGATGACCGTATCGCCGGCACCGGTGACGTCATACACTTCCTGCGCCTGGGTTGGCATATGCAGCGGTGCTTTGCCCGGCTGCAGCAGGGTCATCCCCTGCTCGGAGCGGGTAACCAGCAGCGCGGAGAAGTCAAAGTCGGCAATGATCTTCATGCCGCGTTCAACGATCTCATCTTCGGTTTTGCATTTCCCGGCCACCGCTTCGAACTCGGACAGGTTCGGCGTAAGCAGCGTCGCCCCGCGATAGCGTTCGAAATCAGTGCCTTTCGGGTCGATCAGCACCGGCACACCAGCGCTGCGAGCCAGCTTAATCATCTGCTGAACGCTGGCCAGCGCCCCTTTGGCGTAATCCGAGAGCACCAGCGCGCCGATGTTGCCCAGCGCCTGGTTGATGCGCTCGTGCAGCGGCTCAGGATCCACGCCTTCAAAGCCCTCTTCAAAGTCGAGGCGGATCAGCTGCTGGTTACGCGACAGCACGCGCAGCTTGGTGATGGTCGGGTGCGTCGGAACAGAAACAAAGTCACATTTGACGTTCACATCCGCCAGGGTCTTGCTCAGCGCACGCGCCGCGTCGTCGATGCCGGTCAGCCCCACCAGACGCGAATGCGCGCCGAGGGAAGCAATGTTCATCGCCACGTTTGCCGCGCCGCCAGGACGCTCTTCAATGGTATCCACCTTCACCACCGGGACCGGGGCTTCCGGGGAAATGCGGCTGGTTGGCCCATACCAGTAGCGATCCAACATCACATCGCCAACCACCATAACTCCAGCACGTTCAAACTCTGGCAGTGTTACTTTCATTCCTGACTCCAGAAAGATTCACAATTTGCGCGCGATAATATCACACTTGTTTTGTTACGCACGGTTCCACCAGCCACTTCTGCCAGCAGGCACGCACCAGCTCTCGCTCGGCGTTAAAACAGTCGAGCGGCAGATGGCCGGGCTGCTCCTGCAGGGCCAGATGGTGCAACTCATCGCGCAGCGTAGTGTAGGCGCGGGTCAATGCCAGCGCCTCGTGTTCGTCCATAATGTCATTTTGCGCCAGCAGCTCCAGAATGCGCACGTTATCCGACCAGCGGGTTAGCTTCGGCTTGCTGTGCGCATCACGCAGCACCAGATATTGCGTAATAAATTCAATGTCGGTGATGCCGCCCTCGTCGGCCTTGATATCAAAGCGATCGCGGTGTTTATTCCCCAGATGGGCGCGCATCTTCTCGCGCATCTCACGGACTTCGGTTTGCAGCGTCGCGCCCTCGCGCGTGGCGGTGAGCACGTCGCGACGAATGGAATCGAACTCCGCTTTCAGCTGCGGATCGCCATACACCACGCGGGCGCGCACCAGCGCCTGATGCTCCCAGGTCCACGCCTCGTTCTGCTGATAATCCGCGAAAGCGTCGGTGGAGGTGACTAACATGCCCGCCGCGCCGGACGGACGCAGGCGGGCATCCACTTCATACAAAATGCCGGACGACGTGCGCGTGCTGAACAGGTGCATAATGCGCTGGGCGAGGCGCAGGTAGAACTGACGGCCATCTATTTCACGCTCGCCGTCGGTCATGACGTCTACCGGGCAGTCGTGAAGGAAAATCAGATCCAGATCGGAGCTGTAGCCCAGCTCCCAGCCCCCCAGTTTGCCGTAACCTACCACTGCAAAACCGCGTCCTTCGCGATCGGCCAGGTGCTTCGGCTGGCCGTAACGCGCCACCATCTGCACCCACGCCTGATGGACAACGGCATCGATGATCGCTTCTGCCAGCCAGGTTAAGTGATCGCTCACTTTCATCACCGGCAGCGTTCCGGCAATGTCTGCCGCCGCTACGCGCAGCATCTGCGCCTGCTTAAACTGGCGCAGCGCCTCCAGCTGTTGCTCTTCGTCCTCTTCCGGTACGCGCAGCAGATACTGACGCAGCTCATCCCGGTAGGCATCGGTCGCCGTCGGCTGGTAAAGGGTGTTGGGATCGAGCAGCTCGTCCAGCAGCAACGGATAACGCGCCAGCTTGCTGGCAATCATCGGCGAGGCGGCGCAGAGGGAAATCAGATGTTTGAGCGCGCCGGGGAACTCACTGAGCAACTCAAGATAGGTGGTACGGGTGATGATCCCGCTCAGCAGCGGGGTCAGGCGCGACAAGGGTACCGGGGCATCGGCGCGGGAGCAGACGTCGCTGAGCAGATGCGGCATCAGGTGATCCAGCACCTGGCGGCCGCGTGGGCCAATGGCGCGCTTGTTCAGCTCAAGGCGGAAATCGGCAATCAGTGCCACCACCCGATGGCGATCGTCATCGCTGAGGTGGGTTAGCACCGGGGTAGTATCGTCTTCCTGTAAAGCATCCTGCCACAGCTCGCGCCAGTGCTCGGACAGCTCATCGTCCGGCGATTCACTCTCATCGTCGCCAATCAGATCGTTAAAAATGCGGCGCACCGCCGCCATGTGGGCATCCAGCGCGTCGGTCAGCGTCTGCCAGTTTTCCACACGCATCCCCCAGGCGAGACGGGCGCGATTAAGCTCATCCCCCGGCAGGGTCTGGGTTTGTTCGTCATTAATGCTCTGCAGCAGGTTTTCCAGCCGCCGCAAGAAGAGATAGGCCTCGCGCAGGATCCGGTCATCGCCTTCCGGCAGCAGGTTCAGTTGGGCGATGGCGGCCAGGGTTGGCAGCAGGGAGCGGGACTGCAGCGAGGGTTCACGTCCGCCGCGAATCAGCTGGAACACCTGGACGATAAACTCGATCTCGCGAATACCGCCTGCCCCCAGCTTGATGTTGTCTTTCAGGCCGCGACGACGCACTTCCCGGGCAATCATTCCTTTCATGTTACGTAGCGACTGGATGACGCTGAAATCAATATAGCGACGGAACACGAACGGCCGCAGCATGGCGCGCAGCTCGTTGGCATACACATCGCCGTTATCGCCCATGATCCGCGCCTTGACCATCGCGTAGCGTTCCCAGTCGCGCCCCTGCTCCTGGTAGTAATCTTCCAGCGCGGCAAAGCTCAGAACCAATGGGCCGCTGTCACCGAACGGGCGCAGGCGCATATCCACGCGATAGACGAAACCATCCTGGGTGGGTTGATCCAGCGCTTTAATTAGTCGCTGTCCCAGCCGGGTGAAGAACTGGGCATTATCCA
This sequence comes from Leclercia sp. LSNIH3, assembly GCF_002935105.1. Taxonomy (NCBI): domain Bacteria; kingdom Pseudomonadati; phylum Pseudomonadota; class Gammaproteobacteria; order Enterobacterales; family Enterobacteriaceae; genus Leclercia; species Leclercia sp. LSNIH3. The sequence continues at coordinate 3,137,205 of NZ_CP026387.1, read as the reverse complement.
GCTCGCGGCGTCCCCCGCGGGTGGCCCCTTTCTCCGGCCAGGCGAAGATCAGGTCGATGTCCGAGGAAAAATTGAGTTCGCCGCCGCCCAGTTTGCCCATGCCTAAAATCATCAGCGGCTGCGGGGTGCCGTCTTCACTGCACGGCGTGCCCCACTCGCGGCAGCAGGCGTCATACAGCCAGTCGCGGGCGGCGACAATCAGCGTCTCCGCAAGGTGACTTAATTGCTGCAAGGTGCTCTCTTCACTCACCAGCATCAGCGCCTGCGCCCAGGCGATGCGTACCATCACCCGGCGGCGGAACTGGCGCAGCGTGCGCATCAGTGCCGCTTCATCGCTGATATCCACCAGCGCGTCCTGGAGCCACTGCGCATAGTGCTGCCACTCGTCGGCCTGGGGTGGCGAAGCCTCAAGCTCTGCCAGCCAGTCAGGGTGCGCGGTGACGCTCTCCTGCACAAAGTCGCTGAAGGTCAGCACCTGCCGGGCCTGCTCGCTTAATGACGAGGCGGGTAATGCTTCCGGCAGACGCTCACATACCGTCTGCCACTGCTGCTGTAAGGGTGAAGAAAGCGGCATCATGGGGGTTCCTTGCCTGCGTTAACGTTTTCCGCTGTGCAGCCAGAATGGCTCCTGCGAAATGGCTTCGTTGCGGAAATGCTCAATTTCAATGTGCTGACGGGTCTTAATGGCATACAGCAACCCTTGCCAGTTCTCCAGCCATGCGCGGGCCTGCGGGCCGTCATAGGCTCCTGACAGCAGAAGAATGCTGTCGATGTTACGCGCCAGACGAATCAGCTGATCGCCATACTGATCCCCCAGCGGATGGCCGAAGATGGTTTTCAGTTCAGCGGCGTGGCGGGACAAGTGGACATCCGCAAAACGCTTAAAGGAGTCGTCGATTTTGCCCTGTGCCTTCGCATCAAGGAAGGTGCGCCAGCCGCGGGTAACCAGAAACTCGGTCAGGGTCAGTTTTGCTGTCGCGGTTTGCGGGCTGTAGATCGCCGTCTCGGCAGACACCTCAGAGGCCATCAGGGCTTCAACCTGGGTCAGCAGATCGCGTAAGTGGGCGCTTGCTTTACGCGGCACGATGCCGCCAAACAGGGTGAGGCTGTGACGCACCAGCGCCATCGCTGCCAGCACCTCGGCTTTCGCCCCCTTCACGCCGCGGACCCATAGCTCTTCGTGGTATTGCCACTGGCTCAGCGCCAGCTCCAGCGAGGCTTCAAAGCCCTGCTCGACCGAAGATTTCGGCGCGATGCGCATAATCTCGGTCGGTCTCAGCAGACGCGGCTCGTTGCCCTGGGCCAGATGATAGCCGCGGGCGGCTTTACTCAGGCTGCCCTGACGCAGGCCGCTCTGGGTGACCAGCTTACGGGCCAGCTTCAGCACGTCTTCAGCGTGGCCTTCCAGCAGCTCCAGTTCCAGCTCGCAGATCGGCTCCTGAAACTCACCGGCTTTCACTTCGCCCAGGTCGAGGGCGATTTCGATTCGGCTTTTACCTTCATTTACCAGCCACTTTTCACGCGCGAAATCGGTGCTGAATAGCGGCTTAACGCGCTCTGCCAGCCCGTCTGGTAAGGTGCCTTCTGGCCACACTTCCGTCGGGAATCGCCCCAGCTCCAGCTCAGGCTGGTCGATATCAATATTGTATTCCGGGCGCTGATGCAGGCCGCCTACCACGCGACCACCGATTTTCATGGTCATCTCGTAACGCCCGTCAACGCCACGGATGCGCAGGCCACGGTCATGACGGCGCAGCCACAGATCCTGCGTTTCGTAATAGATGTTTTGCAGTTGCACCGGCGCATGATGCTCACCGGTCAGCTGATGCAGATGAGTTCGCAGCGCATCAACACTGCCGCTTTCAACGATAAACTTTAATTCGATTTCCTGAGCCATGGCCTTGTTCTTTTGATTGCAACATTGCGGGGTAAATTACGGCGAACTTACTCGCCACATTTTTGTCAGTAGATAGTATTTTGCGCCAGATTGCCACGCAATGGGCAATTTGACGGGCGTAAAGTTTGCTACAGTGGCCGTCAAAGCCCAGAGGAATCCGAATGCTGACGAATCCTTTGCGCCTGAAGACTGTAACCACTAATATCGTTCCACTTTTTATGAAAATAACGACTGACTGATGCTTAAATTACGCCTGATCGGACTGACATTACTTGCCTTTAGCGCCGCGACAGTAGTCCACGCTGAAGAGAAACGCTACGTTTCTGACGAACTGAATACCTGGGTACGCAGCGGTCCGGGTGACAATTATCGCCTCGTGGGCACGATTAATGCCGGCGAGGAAGTGGTGCTGTTACAGAGCAACGCGGAATCCAACTATGGCCAGGTCCGCGACAGTAGCGGCCGTACCGCCTGGATCCCCCTGAAAGAGCTTAGCACCGACCCGAGCCTGCGCACCCGCGTGCCGGATCTGGAAAACCAGGTCAAAACCCTGACCGATAAGCTGACCAATATCGACGCCACCTGGAACCAGCGCACCGCTGAAATGCAGCAGAAAGTGGCGCAGAGCGACGGGGTGATCAACGGTCTCAAAGATGAGAACCAGAAGCTGAAAAACGAGCTGATCGTCGCCCAGAAGAAGGTAAGCGCGGCCAACCTGCAGCTGGATGACAAACAACGCACCATCATCATGCAGTGGTTTATGTATGGTGGCGGCGTGCTGGGTATGGGTCTGCTGCTGGGTCTGGTGCTGCCGCATCTGGTGCCGAGCCGTAAACGTAAAGACCGTTGGATGAACTAAGTCGCCATCTCTGCCACACTTACGTATTATTTTGCCAATATTTGATACGGGAGAGTGTGGCGTGAAGATTTATCTGGTCGGTGGTGCGGTTCGTGATGCGTTGTTAGGTCTGCCGGTCAAAGATAAAGACTGGGTGGTGGTGGGCGCCACCCCCCAGGCAATGCTCGACGCGGGTTACCAGCAGGTAGGCCGCGATTTTCCTGTGTTCCTGCACCCGCAAAGCCGCCAGGAGTATGCTCTGGCGCGTACCGAACGCAAATCCGGCGTCGGCTATACCGGTTTTATCTGCCATGCCGATCCTGACGTTACCCTCGAAGACGATTTGCAGCGCCGCGATCTGACCATTAACGCCCTCGCGCAAGATGAACAAGGCCATATCGTCGATGTTTACGGCGGCAAACAGGATCTGCAAAACCGCATCCTGCGCCATGTGTCCCCGGCTTTTTCTGAAGATCCGCTGCGCGTGCTGCGCGTGGCGCGCTTTGCTGCCCGCTATGCCCATCTGAACTTCCGCATCGCTGACGAAACCATGGCGCTGATGACGTCCATGACCGACGCGGGCGAGCTGGAGCACCTCACGCCGGAGCGCGTGTGGAAAGAGACCGAGAATGCACTCACCACCCGCAATCCACAGGTTTACTTCCAGGTGCTACGCGACTGCGGGGCGCTGAAGGTGCTGTTCCCGGAAGTGGACGCGCTGTTTGGCGTGCCCGCCCCGGCAAAGTGGCACCCGGAAATCGATACCGGTATCCACACCCTGATGACCTTAAGCATGGCGGCGATGCTCAGCCCGGAAGTGGACGTGCGCTTCGCCACCCTCTGTCACGACCTCGGCAAAGGTTTAACGCCCCCTGAACTGTGGCCACGCCATCACGGCCACGGCCCTGCGGGCGTCAGGCTGGTTGAAAAGGTCTGTCAGCGCATGCGGGTGCCGAACGAGATCCGCGATCTGGCGAAGCTGGTCGCCGAGTTTCATGACCTCATCCACACGTTCCCGATCCTTAAACCGGCCACCATCGTCAAGCTGTTCGACAACATCGACGCCTGGCGCAAGCCGCAGCGCGTGGAACAGATCGCCCTGACCAGCGAAGCCGACGTGCGCGGGCGCACCGGGTTTGAAGCCAGCGATTATCCGCAGGGGCGACTGCTGCGTGAAGCCTGGGAAGTGGCAAAAGCGGTGCCGACAAAGGCGGTGGTCGAGGCCGGATTTAAAGGGCCAGAGATTCGGGAAGAGTTAACTAAACGACGGATTCAGGCGGTAGCCGACTGGAAAGAACAGCGTTGCCCTCAGCCAAAAGACTGAGGGCAACCCGTCAGAAGAAGACCACGTAGACCGCGGCCGCCACGATAAAGCGATAGATGGCGAACGGGATAAACGAGATGCGCTTGATCAGCTGCAGGAAGGTTTTGATAGCCACCAGCGCCACGATAAAGGCGGTGATAAAGCCCACGGCAAACATCGGGATGTCGCCCGCGGTCAGGAAGTGGTAGCTCTTGTAGAGATCGAGCGCGGTCGCACCCATCATCATCGGCACTGCCAGCAGGAACGAGAACTCAGAGGCCGCATAGCGGCTTACGCCCATCAGCATCCCACCTGAAATGGTCGCCCCGGAGCGGGAGAAGCCCGGCCACAGCGCCAGACACTGGAAGCAGCCAATCATAAACGCCTGACGGTAGGTCATATCGTCCAGACCTGGCGCGCGCGGCTCCTTTGGCTTCAGCAGTTCGGCGGCAATCAACAGAACGCCGCCAACCACCAGCGCGTACATGACGTTTATCGGGTTAAACAGTGATTTGATGGTGTCGTGCAACACCAGCCCCAGCACCACCGCCGGGATCATCCCGAGCAGAATGTGCAGCAGGGTCAACCGCCCTTTGCCGGATCCTTCATGCGGCGGGTGGCCAAAGTGAATGCCAATCAGCCCGAACAGACGGCGCCAGAACATCACCACCACCGCCAGAATGGATCCTAACTGGATCACCACCTCAAAGGTTTTCGCCGTTTCGCCCTCAAACCCCAGCAGATGGCCCACAATAATCATGTGGCCCGTACTGGAAACTGGCAAAAACTCTGTCAATCCTTCGACCACACCCAGTATTGCTGCCACCAGCAGGGAGTGCATATCGCTCATCAATAAACCCCTAAAAAGACAGAAAAAAACGGGTTACCCAAGGGGTAACCACAGAAGGAACAGCTGTAAGACTGATTTAACAGGAAATGGTTTAACTATTATACCGTTAAATGTTTTCTTTCAGATTTTTGCTACGCTCAATGATGACGCCCACATTCGCCGCCCGCGCCACCGCGCCCGGCTTGCTGACCTTGATGCGCACCCAGGGGGAATTAAAGCGGCTGAGCAGCAGTTCTGCCACCTCTTCCGCCACGCGCTCCACCAACGCAAAACGCTGGCCTTCCACGTGGCTGATGACCGCTTCACTGACGTCGGCATAGCTCAGACAGTCGTTCACATCATCGCTTTTCGCTGCGGCGACATTATCCCAGCCCATTTCGATATCGAACACTAACTTCTGTTCGATGGTCTGTTCCCAGTCATACACCCCGATAGTGGTGATTACCGAAAGTTGCTCTATAAATACTATATCCATCACGACCTGCCTGGTTTTTGGCTAAACCGGATACCACTCCCGGCGAATTATGCGTATTATCCACAGATGCTAAGTACAAAACGATATTTTCAAAACGGAACAGCGTTATGAGTGCAATCGCGCCTGGAATGATCCTCCTTGCTTACCTTTGCGGCTCAATTTCCAGCGCCATTCTGGTCTGCCGTATCGCTGGCTTACCCGATCCACGTGAGAACGGATCCGGGAATCCGGGGGCGACCAATGTACTACGAATTGGCGGCAAAGGAGCAGCCGTAGCGGTTCTGATTTTTGACGTCCTGAAAGGCATGCTTCCCGTCTGGGGTGCGTATGCACTGGGCGTTACGCCATTCTGGCTGGGGCTGATTGCTATCGCTGCCTGTCTGGGCCACATCTGGCCAGTATTCTTTGGTTTCAAAGGCGGTAAAGGCGTGGCCACCGCATTTGGTGCCATCGCCCCCATTGGCTGGGATTTGACCGGCGTAATGGCCGGCACCTGGCTGCTCAGCGTGTTGCTCAGCGGCTACTCCTCTCTTGGCGCTATCGTCAGCGCGCTGGTTGCCCCGTTTTATGTCTGGTGGTTCAAACCGCAGTTCACCTTCCCGGTGTCGATGCTCTCCTGCCTGATCCTGCTGCGTCATCATGACAACATCCAGCGCCTGTGGCGTCGTCAGGAGACCAAGATCTGGGCCAGGCTGAAGAGAAAAAAGAAAGAGCCGCAGTAAAGCCCCTTGCGCCTCAACCCCTTAGTTATGCCTTATAACCAAATGTGATTTAGATCGTTTTCTTGCTGTGAGTACTCTTTTTGTTCGTACAGCCAACACAACATAAGAAAATGACAGAGATCACTGATTCAACTTCGCTTGCAACGGCAGGAAAAGCTCCCGACGGGGAGATCAAATGGGTCCGTAACGCAGCGGATGTCACCCAACTGGTCAATGAAGGTTCACAGGGCCGGGCCAATGCCCGCATCGTCATCGGCATTGCGCTGGGCGGTATCTTTTTGGATGCCTACGACCTGGGGGCGCTGGCGTTCGGCATCAAAGACATTACCCTCGAATTTAACCTCACCCCTGCCGGTACCGGCATGGTGGCCTCGGCGATCACGTTCGGCGCCATTGTCGGGGCGCTGATTGGCGGCTACCTGACGGATAAAATCGGTCGTTACCGGGTCTTTATGGCCGACATGGTCTTCTTTGTGGTCGCGGCTATCGCCTGTGCGTTTGCCCCAAACGAGTACGTGCTGGCTGGGGCGCGCTTTGTCATGGGGCTGGGGGTGGGGATCGATCTTCCTGTGGCGATGGCCTTCTTAAGTGAGTTCGCCAGGCTGAAAGGCCCCGGCAACAAAGCCGCCAGCGTCGCGATGTGGTGTCCCACCTGGTATGCCGCCATCAGCATCTCTTATCTGCTGGTGCTCTTCTTTTATGCCGTGCTGCCAGAAACGCACAGCGACTGGCTGTGGCGGATTATTCTCGGCTTCGGGGCGATCCCCGCGCTGGTGATTATCGCGATCCGCAGCAAGTATATGAGCGAGTCACCGGTATGGGCGGCGAATCAGGGCAACCTGAAAGAGGCTGCATCCATTCTGCGCAAGGCTTACAACATTAATGCCCACGTGCCGCAGGAGGCGCTCAACCAGCCCGCGCCGGTGGTGAATAAAGCCAGCTGGAGTAACTACCTGAATCTGTTCCGCGGGGTCTATCTGCGCCGCACTACGCTGGCCACGCTGCTGTCGATTGTGTCGTCCTTCGCCTATAACGCGGTGGCCTTTGGCCTGCCGGTGATTATCTCCAGCTTCTTTGTGCAGTCGATGCTGACCACCATTCTGATCTCGCTGGCCCTGAACTTGCTGTTCGCGTTTGTCGGTGGTCTGCTGGCGGTGCGGCTGGTTCCGCGCTTTGGCGCATGGCGGATGTCGCTGGCGGGTTATGCCTGTCAGCTGACCGCCCTGCTGGGGCTGGCGATTATTGGTCGCCCGGAAGGCGTTGCGGAAGGGGTTACGGCAGTGGCAATGCTGGCGCTGTTCCTGTTCGGCCAGGGCTTTGGGCCGGGGGCACATACCATGGCGTTTGCTTCGCTCAGCTACCCGACCTCGCTGCGCGGTGTCGGCGTGGGGCTGAACCAGACGCTGATGCGCAGCAGCTCGACGCTGTCGCTGTTTATGTTCCCGCTGCTGGTGGCCTCAATGGATACCGCTGTTTTCTGGGTCATCGCCCTTGCGCCGCTGATTGGGTTGGTTTCGCTGCTGGCGATCCGCTGGGAGCCATCCGGGTATGATATTGATGCTGAGGATTATCGGTAGGTTACCCTTTTAAATCGGGAAGTATTTATTTTAAAGGAGTGGAATCGTTCCGTTCACTTTCACTCCTCTGCTTTATGTGTAATCCGCTGCGGTGAACGTGCCAGGGGGGCTCGCCGCCTCCCCCCTGGCTACCCCGGCTCCCGGCAAAGAAAATCGCCGCTTCGCGGAATATTCGCCCCATCCCAGGGGCTCACCCCTACGGGGCCAGCGCAAGCGCTGTTCAAAATTGCTCCCGGCAATTTTCTCTTCGGCTTATTCCCTCCGGCTTTCGGGTCGGGCACCAGCCTGCATCCCTGCAGGCTATGCCCTCTCGGCGCATTCATGCGCCTCGCCCCGGCCTACAGGAAACGCTTCGGCGATTTTCAGCCGGACCAGCCCCCTCCAGCCTCTCAGTCGCCTGAATGTGGCTCCGGTGTTGCCCCCCGCTGAAATCGGCGAACCGGAGACCGGATGACAAGGGCTGGACGCCAGGGATGGCGGCCAGAGGCGAATCGAGACAGGATGTCGAGTTGAGCCGACCGCAGGCAGCAGGTCGGGAGGTGAGCGCAGTGCGAAGCACCGATTTCGTCGCGGGGCCGCGGGGATTGCAAAGGGGGCGGCGGCAAGCCCCCTTTGCACGTTCACCGCAGCGGGGTGTACATAAAGCAGAAGAGTCATAGTGAACGGAACCTTCCCCCTCCCCTAAAAACTCCCCAAAATACTTCCCCCTCACCCAAAATCCTCCAGCCTCGGCTCACCCCCCATCCATAAGTGACTCATATGACAGCCTTCATTTCCGCCAGGGCATACTAAAAAACACCCCGATGGCGAGCAGATGGATGAAGCATGTCAGCAACTCAGATGGTGGATAAAACAGTCAAAGGCTGGCAGGCATCGCTTGCTTTGCAGTTTTGTCACACCCCTGAAAAAACCCTCCTTCACTCTGCCCGCCATGTCGGGCCGCTCACCGTACAACGCCCGTTCTATCCCGAAGAGGAAACCTGCCATCTCTACCTGCTCCACCCGCCGGGTGGCATTGTCGGCGGGGATGAACTGACGATCGACGTCCATCTTGCAGCCGGCAGCCACGCGCTCATCACCATGCCCGGCGCCAGCAAGTTCTATCGCAGCAACGGCGCGCTGGCGCGGCTCGATCAGCACTTCACCCTGGACGAGCACACGATTCTGGAGTGGCTACCGCAGGACACCATTTTCTTTCCGGGTGCCAATGCCGCGCTGCGCTCGGTGTTCCATTTGCAGCGCAGCAGTACCCTGCTGGCCTGGGAGCTGTTTTGCCTCGGCCGCCCGGTGATCAACGAAACCTTTAGCCATGGGCACATTGAGAGTCGCCTGGAGGTCTGGATCGAAGGCGAGCCGCTGCTGATCGAGCGCCAGCACCTGGCCGATGGCGATCTCACGCCCGTGGCGGAACACCCGTGGATCGGCACCCTGCTGTTTTACCCGGCAACCGAACCGCTGCTGGATGCAGCCCGCGAGGCACTGGCCCCGCTGGAGCACTTCGCGGGGGCCACCCTCACCGACGGCTTGCTGTCGATCCGTTTTCTGGCCCATGACAACCTGATTTGCCAGCAGGCAATGCGCGAGATCTGGCAGCGCCTGCGCCCGCAACTCACCGCCAAAGCCCCCTGCTCGCCCCGAATCTGGCACACCTGAGAGACGCACGATGGAACTGACCCCCAGAGAAAAAGACAAGCTATTGCTGTTTACCGCCGCGCTGGTGGCCGAGCGCCGTCTCGCCCGCGGTGTGAAGCTCAATTACCCGGAATCGGTGGCCCTGATCAGCGCCTTCATTATGGAAGGTGCGCGTGACGGGCAGACAGTGGCAGAGCTGATGGAAGCCGGTCGCCACGTCCTGAACCGCAGCCAGGTGATGGAAGGCGTGCCGGAGATGATCCCGGATATTCAGGTGGAGGCCACCTTCCCGGACGGCTCCAAGCTGGTCACCGTTCACAATCCGATCCTGTAAGGGGGCAACATGATCCCAGGCGAATATCAAATCCAACCCGGACAGATCGTGATTAATGCCGGGCGTAACACCCTGACCACGATCGTCGAGAATCACGGGGATCGTCCGATCCAGGTCGGATCCCATTACCATTTTTACGAAGTAAACCCGGCGCTGAAGTTCGATCGTGAACCCACCAAAGGCTACCGGCTGAACATTGCCGCCGGAACCGCCGTGCGCTTTGAACCCGGACAGAAACGCGCCGTGACGCTGGTACAGGTAGCGGGCGCCCAACGGATTGTCGGTTTTCGCGGCGAGGTGATGGGCGAGGTGAACAATGGCTGAGATCTCGCGTCAGGCCTATGCCGACATGTTTGGCCCTACCACTGGCGATAAAGTGCGGCTGGCCGATACCGACCTGTGGATCGAGGTGGAACAGGATCTGACGATCTACGGCGAAGAGGTCAAATTCGGCGGCGGCAAAGTGATCCGCGACGGCATGGGCCAGGGGCAGATGACCGCCCGGGACTGCGTGGATCTGGTTCTGACCAACGCCCTGATCGTCGATCACTGGGGGATCGTCAAAGCCGATATCGGCGTGAAGGACGGCAGGATCGTCGCCGTCGGTAAAGCCGGTAACCCGGATATTCAGCCCGGCGTGACCATCTCCATTGGCGCGGCCACCGAGGTGATTGCCGCCGAAGGCAAGATCGTCACCGCAGGCGGAGTGGATACCCACATTCACTGGATCTGCCCGCAGCAGGCCGAAGAGGCGCTGGTCTCCGGCGTGACCACCATGATTGGCGGCGGTACCGGTCCCGCCGCAGGCACCCACGCCACCACCTGCACGCCGGGGCCATGGTACATCGCACGCATGTTACAAGCCGCCGACACGCTGCCGGTCAATGTTGGTCTGCTGGGCAAAGGCAACGGTTCAAATCCCGATGCCCTGCGCGAACAGGTGGCCGCCGGGGCGATCGGGCTGAAGATTCATGAGGACTGGGGATCAACCCCTGCGACAATCGACTGCTCTCTGACGGTGGCGGATGAGATGGATATCCAGGTGGCGCTGCACAGCGACACCCTTAACGAGGCAGGGTTTGTCGAAGACACCCTGGCGGCCATTGCCGGGCGCACTATTCATACCTTCCACACCGAGGGGGCGGGCGGCGGCCATGCGCCGGATATTATCACCGCCTGTGCGCACCCCAACATTTTGCCCTCCTCCACTAACCCGACGCTGCCGTACACCATCAACACCATCGACGAGCATCTGGACATGCTGATGGTTTGCCACCATCTCGACCCGGACATTGCTGAAGACGTGGCCTTCGCCGAATCACGCATTCGCCGCGAGACCATCGCCGCCGAGGACGTGCTGCACGACATCGGTGCCTTCTCGCTCACCTCGTCGGATTCGCAGGCAATGGGCCGGGTAGGCGAAGTGATTATCCGCACCTGGCAAGTGGCGCATCGCATGAAGGTGCAGCGTGGCGCGCTGCCTGAAGAGCGTGGCGATAACGATAACCTGCGGGTGAAGCGCTATATCGCCAAGTACACCATTAACCCGGCATTGACCCACGGCATCGCCCACGAGGTCGGATCGATTGAGGCCGGGAAGCTGGCGGATCTGGTGGTCTGGTCCCCCGCCTTCTTTGGCGTCAAGCCCGCCACCATCGTCAAAGGCGGGATGATCGCCTGCGCGCCGATGGGCGACATTAACGCCTCGATCCCCACCCCGCAGCCAGTGCACTACCGGCCCATGTTTGGTGCGCTGGGCGCTGCCCGCCATGCCACCCGCCTGACGTTTCTCTCGCAGGCCGCCGCCGATAACGGCATCGCGCAGCAGTTGAACCTGCAGAGCGCCACCGCGGTGGTCAAAGGCTGCCGGACGGTGAAAAAGGCCGACATGGTCCACAACGGCCTGCAGCCCAATATTACCGTCGATGCGCAAACCTATGAGGTGCGCATTGATGGGGAACTGATCACCAGCGCACCGGCAGAGGTTCTGCCGATGGCGCAACGCTATTTCCTGTTCTGAGGAGGATTCATGATCACCTTAACCCAACGCCTCGACCATCCCCATCCCGTTACCGCAAGCGTGACGCTACCGATTGATGTGCGGGTAAAAAGCCGCGCCCGCGTGGTTCTGGACGACGGGCGCGATGCGGGGCTGATATTACCGCGCGGCTTGCTGCTGCGCGGCGGCGACCTGCTCACCAGTGAAGACGGGCGTGAGGTGGTGGAGGTGATTGCCGCCGCCGAGCCGCTGTCGGTGGTGCGCTGCGCCGATCCGTTCCTGCTGGCGCGCGCCTGCTATCACCTGGGCAACCGCCACGTGCCGCTGCAAATTCTGCCCGGCGAGCTGCGCTATCACCACGATCATGTGCTGGATGAGATGCTGCACCTGTTCGACCTGGAAGTGACCTTCGCCAGGCTGCCCTTTGAACCCGAAGCGGGCGCGTACGCCAGCGAAGGGCATTCACATTCGCACTCTCACGCTCATTCACATTAAGGATCCCTCATGCGTAAGTTCTTACCCCTGCTGCTGCTGGCATTTTCGCTGCCCGCGCTGGCCCATCCCGGTCACGGTGCTGACAGTTTTCAGGCAGGCTTTTTCCATCCCCTGACCGGTCTTGACCATCTGCTGATGCTCACCGGGGCGGGCGTTCTTGCCGCGTTGAGTGGCCGCCAGCTGCTGATGCCCTTTGCCACCCTCGGCATGATGTTAACCGGTGCTATCGCGGGTAGCCTGCTGGGCGGCTTTGGTGGGATGGAGATGCTGATCATCGCCTCGCTGGCGGTATGCGGCGTGATGATGTTCAAAACTGAAAACCGCCTGCTGCTGGCCGTTCCGGCGCTGGCGATGTTCCACGGCTGGGCACACGGCGTTGAGATGGCAGGCCACAGCTTCTGGCTGTTCACCAGCGGCTTTATGCTCGCCAGCGCCGCCGTGCTGTGCGTCAGCTTTGCTGCGGGTAGGCTGCTGCGCCGTCATGATGGGCTGCGTAAAATCTTTGGCGGCGGGCTGATCGCCTCTGCCCTGCTGGCGCTGATGAGCTGATGGAACCCTCCCGCCAGCTGCGTCTGATGCAGCTTGCCAGCAGCAGCCTGCCGGTGGGGTCGTTTACCTGGTCGCAGGGGCTGGAGTGGGCAACGGAAGCAGGCTGGGTCACCACCCCGGAGGCGTTCAAAGCCTGGCAGTGTCAGCAGATGGAGCAGAGCTTTTTCTGCGTCGACCTGCCGCTGTTTTCACGTCTGTATCACGCCTGCGAGCATCAGGATATCGCTGCGGCCTCACGCTGGACGGCATACCTGCTCGCCTGCCGTGAAACCCGCGAGCTGCGCGAAGAGGAGCGCAACCGCGGCGCGGCGTTTACCCGTCTGATTAAAAGCTGGGAGACGGACTGCCCGCCCGACTGGCTGCCGCTGTTTTCGCAAAGCCAGCTGTGCGGCATGGCCTGGCTCGGCGTGCGCTGGGGCATTCACCTGCGCGAGATGGCGTTAAGCCTCGGCTACAGCTGGATTGAGAGCGCAGTGATGGCGGGCGTTAAGCTCGTGCCCTTTGGCCAGCAGGCGGCCCAGCTGTTGATCATCGACCTCTGCGATTACTTTGCCGACGGGCTGGAGCAGGCGCTTTTGCGCCGCGATGACCAGTTGGGGGCGGCCACGCCGCTCTCTGCCATCGCCTCGGCGCGTCACGAAACCCAATATTCACGGTTATTCCGTTCCTGAGGAGTCTCTATGTCTGAGTACAAACATCCCCTGCGCGTGGGCGTCGGCGGCCCGGTGGGTTCGGGTAAAACCGCGCTGCTGGAAGCGTTATGTAAAGCGATGCGCGACCAGTATCAGCTGGCCGTGGTGACCAACGATATCTACACCAAAGAAGATCAGCGCATCCTCACCGAAGCGGGCGCCCTGGAGCCGGAGCGCATTGTCGGCGTGGAAACGGGCGGCTGCCCGCATACCGCGATCCGCGAAGATGCCTCAATGAACCTGGCGGCGGTGGAAGCGCTGAGTGAAAAATTTGGCAATCTGGATCTGATCTTTGTCGAGAGTGGCGGGGATAACCTGAGCGCCACCTTCAGCCCGGAGCTGGCGGATCTGACGATCTATGTGATCGACGTGGCAGAAGGGGAAAAGATCCCGCGTAAGGGCGGGCCGGGGATCACCAAATCTGATTTTCTGGTGATCAACAAAACCGATCTGGCTCCCTATGTCGGCGCTTCGCTGGCGGTAATGGAGAGCGACACCAACCGTATGCGTGGCGAACGGCCATGGACGTTTACCAACCTGAAAGCGGGCAACGGTCTGGCGGCCATTATTACCTTCCTGGAAGAGAAAGGGATGCTGAAGATGTAAACAAGCCTGGCGCAATGCCAGGCGGTTGCGCTGAGTTACGGCGGCGTCCTGCTCATCAGGTGCCGCCAGCGATCGCCCCGGTATGACGGATGTAAAGATCCAACGTATAGCCGGTAATGTGCCGTCCAAATAATTCGACTGCCAGGTCTTCTCCCCGGGATCAACGTCATTGGCGGCACGTTAATATGAAATATGTCAAATCCCTGTGGCGGATAAAAATATTGCTTCCCGTGCAATCCAGCCGAAGTCACGCCATATAAAATCGCCTTCTGCGCAAATAATTAATACCGCTTAAGGAAAATCCAATGACAATGAAAATGGTGATCGCGGATGAGTACACCGTGATTCGCCGGGGTGTCCGCGCCATGATCAGCAACAACGCCTCTCTGACGCTCTCTTTTTGTGGGGAAGCGGACTCGGTCGGCGAGCTTCTGGCGTTACTGGGACGCGAAACCCCCGACATTTTGTTGCTGGGCTATACGCTGCGGGATCCGCAAAACGGCATGGAGGGGCTGGCACTGGTGAAGTGGTTAACCCGCCATTATCCGGCGCTGCAGGTGATGATGCTCTCGCCCGACACCAATCCGCTGATGATCCGCCTCGCACTGGAAGCAGGGGCGAAAGCCTGGCTCAGCCGCCACAGCGATGAAAAAATCCTCAGCCAGGCGCTACAGTCGGTGATCGATGGCGAAGTGTACGTCGAGCGCACCCTGATGAATGCCCTCTTTAAAGGCGGGAAAATGATGAACGAGACGCTGTCCGTCCGGGAGACCGATGTGCTGCGCTTGATTTGTCGGGGGCTGAGCCTGACGGATATCTCGCGGCGTATGCATTTGAGCATTAAAACCGTGAGCGCCCATAAAATGCGGGCCATGGAAAAGCTGGGGGTGAAGAACAGCTGCCAGCTCTATTGCCTGTTAGCGAAAACCCGGATGTTTGATATGGCACTTTAACATCCGGGTCTCTTCCATCAGGCGGCCGGCAGTTCAGCCAGTGGCCAGCGTGGACGCACGGAGACGCTTAGATCCGCCGTGGCATCGGGCTTCAGGCGCACCATCCCGGCATAGGCGATCATCGCCCCGTTATCGGTACAAAATTCCGGGCGGGCATAGAACACTTCACCGCGACGCTTTTGCATCATCTCTGCCAGCTTCGCGCGCAGGGTACGGTTGGCGCTAACGCCACCCGCCATCACCAGACGCTTAAAGCCCGTCTGATCCAGCGCGCGCTTGCACTTGATCATCAGAGTATCCACCACCGCATCTTCAAAAGCACGGGCGATATCCGCGCGAGTCTGATCGTCGTCGGCATTATTACGGATGGTATTCGCCGCGAAGGTTTTCAGCCCGGAGAAGCTGAAATCCAGACCTGGACGATCGGTCATCGGACGTGGGAAAACGAAGCGCCCTTCCGTCCCCTGCGACGCCATTTTTGACAGCATTGGGCCGCCCGGGTAATCAAGCCCCAGCAGCTTGGCGGTTTTATCGAAAGCTTCGCCCGCCGCATCGTCAATGGATTCGCCCAGCAGTTCATATTGACCAATGCCGGTAACGCTGATCAGCTGGGTATGGCCGCCGGAAACCAGCAGCGCCACGAACGGAAATGCCGGTGGGTTCTCTTCCAGCATCGGTGCCAGCAGATGCCCTTCCATATGGTGAACCGGGATTGCCGGTACATCCCATGCGAATGCCAGCGAACGGCCAATGGTGGCACCGACCAGCAGCGCGCCGACCAGCCCGGGACCGGCCGTGTAGGCCACGGCATCGATATCCTTAGCCGTTAAGCCCGCCTCTTTCAGCGCCGCCTGAATCAATGGCACCGTTTTACGCACATGGTCGCGGGAGGCCAGCTCCGGCACCACGCCGCCGTAGTCAGCGTGTAATTTCACCTGACTATACAGTTGGTTGGCGACCAGCCCTTTTTCATCGTCGTAAATCGCGATGCCGGTTTCATCGCAGGACGTTTCAATACCCAGTACACGCATGACTTGTTTTACCTCACTCAGATAACGCGCAGTGTAGAGCCTGGGCGGGTTGATGTAAAACTTTCCTCACCCCTGGAGTTCTCTTCGTGTATACTCCTCACCCTTATAAAAGTCCCTTTCAAAAACGGCCGCGGTGCTTTACAAAGCAGCAGCAATTGCAGTAAAATTCCGCACCATTTTGAAATAAGCTGGCGTTGATGCCAGCGGCAAACCGAATTTATAAAGGTGAGAGTTACATGCCGGTAATTAAAGTACGTGAAAACGAGCCGTTCGACGTAGCACTGCGTCGCTTCAAGCGTTCATGCGAGAAAGCAGGTGTTCTGGCTGAAGTTCGTCGTCGTGAGTTCTATGAAAAACCAACGACTGAACGTAAGCGCGCTAAAGCTTCTGCTGTGAAACGTCACGCGAAGAAACTGGCTCGCGAAAACGCACGCCGTACTCGTCTGTACTAATCTTTTGAGGACGCACGTCCTCAATTGTCAGACAGAGTAGTAGTCGTAAGGCCGTGCTTCCGGAAGGAATGCGCGGCTTGTTTTCGTTTATGAATCAGAATTTACACAAAATCATTCACACTGTATCAGTTGAAGGATGAAGTGTAATCACGGGGCCTATGGCTGGACGAATCCCACGCGTTTTCATCAATGATCTGCTTGCCAGAACCGACATCGTCGATCTCATCGACGCGCGGGTAAAGCTGAAGAAGCAGGGCAAGAACTACCATGCGTGCTGTCCATTCCATAACGAAAAAACCCCCTCTTTCACCGTAAACGGTGAAAAACAGTTCTACCACTGCTTCGGCTGTGGCGCGCACGGCAACGCCGTCGACTTTTTGATGAACTACGACAAGCTCGAGTTCGTTGAAACCGTCGAAGAGCTGGCAGCCATGCACAACCTTGAAGTGCCGTATGAAGCAGGCAGTGGGCCAAGTCAGATAGAGCGTCATCAACGACAAACGCTGTATCAGCTGATGGACGGCCTGAACGCATTTTACCAACAGTCTCTCAAGCAACCTGCCGCTGAGCCTGCGCGTCAATATCTGAACAAGCGCGGACTGAGCGACGATGTTATTGCGCGTTTCGCTATTGGTTACGCCCCTCCCGGCTGGGATAACGTGTTAAAGCGTTTTGGCGGCAATAGCGAAGATCGTAAATCCCTCATCGACGCGGGCATGCTGGTCACTAATGACAAGGGACGTAGCTATGACCGCTTCCGCGAACGGGTGATGTTCCCCATTCGCGACAAGCGTGGCCGGGTTATTGGTTTTGGTGGCCGCGTGCTGGGCGATGCCCTGCCGAAATACCTCAACTCCCCGGAAACCGATATTTTCCATAAAGGCCGCCAGCTGTATGGCCTGTATGAAGCCCAGCAGGATAACGCTGAACCGCAGCGCCTGTTGGTGGTCGAAGGCTATATGGATGTGGTGGCGCTGGCGCAGTTCGACATTAACTATGCCGTTGCGTCTTTGGGTACCTCTACCACCGCCGACCATATTCAGCTGCTGTTCCGGGTGACCAACACCGTGGTCTGCTGTTACGACGGCGACCGGGCCGGACGCGAAGCCGCCTGGCGCGCGCTGGAGACAGCGCTGCCTTATATGACCGACGGACGCCAGTTACGCTTTATGTTTCTGCCCGACGGCGAAGACCCCGATACGCTGGTGCGTAAAGAGGGCAAAGCGGCATTTGAAGCGCGGATGGAGCAGGCTCAGCCGCTCTCCACGTTTCTGTTTAACAGCCTGATGCCGCAGGTGGATTTGAGTACCCCGGATGGCCGCGCTCAGCTGAGCACCCTGGCCTTACCGCTGATTACTCAAGTGCCCGGCGAAACGTTGCGCATCTATCTGCGTCAGGAACTGGGTAAGAAACTCGGCATCCTGGATGACAGTCAGCTTGAACGTTTAATGCCAAAGCAGGCGGATGGCGGAGCAGCTCGCCCCGCGCCTCAGCTAAAACGCACAACCATGCGTATACTGATAGGACTGCTGGTACAGAACCCGGAACTGGCGCCAAAAGTGCCATCCCTGGCGGGTCTGGATCAGGAAAAGCTGCCTGGACTTGGCTTATTTGCAGAACTGGTCAACACTTGTCTTTCTCAGCCAGGTCTGACCACCGGGCAACTTTTAGAGCACTATCGCGGAACAAAAGCGTCCGCAACCCTTGAAAAACTGTCGATGTGGGACGATATAGCAGATAAAGATATCGCTGAAGAGACCTTCACCGACTCGCTCAACCATATGTTTGATTCGATGCTTGAGCTACGTCTTTCCGAATTGATCGCGCGCTCGCGAACCCACGGGTTAACGCCAGCCGAACGCGAAGAGGTGCGTGTGATTACTGAAGCACGTGCCCGAAAATGAATTTAACGGCTTAAGTGCCGAATACCGTTCGGGTAGATCCCGACAGCCGCACTGAGAGGCAGCGGCAAAAATACAAGTACGCCCTCGCTTTAAAGGTTGGCAGCCGTATCGCCGACACCAATCAAAAGAATAAGTGTGGATACCGTCTTATGGAGCAAAACCCGCAGTCACAGCTGAAACTTCTTGTCCAACGTGGTAAGGAGCAAGGCTATCTGACCTATGCCGAGGTCAATGACCATCTGCCGGAAGATATCGTCGACTCCGATCAGATCGAAGACATCATCCAAATGATCAATGACATGGGTATTCAGGTGATGGAAGAAGCCCCTGATGCCGATGATCTGTTGCTTGCTGAAAACTCAAACAACACCGACGAAGATGCAGAAGAAGCTGCTGCACAGGTTCTGTCGAGCGTTGAGTCTGAAATCGGCCGCACGACAGACCCGGTGCGCATGTACATGCGTGAAATGGGTACCGTTGAACTGTTGACCCGCGAAGGCGAAATTGACATCGCCAAACGTATCGAAGACGGGATCAACCAGGTTCAGTGCTCTGTTGCCGAGTACCCTGAAGCCATCACCTATCTGCTCGAGCAGTACGATCGTGTGGAAGCAGAAGAAGCACGTCTGTCCGATCTGATCACCGGCTTTGTCGATCCGAACGCGGAAGAAGACATGGCGCCTACGGCGACGCACGTCGGCTCTGAACTGTCTCAGGAAGAGATGGACGATGACGAAGACGAAGACGAAGAAGAGAGCGACGACGACAGCAGCGACGATGATAACAGCATCGACCCTGAACTGGCGCGCGAGAAGTTCGCTGAACTGCGTACGCAGTATGAAGTGACCCGTGACACCATTAAAGCCAAAGGCCGTAGCCATGCTGCCGCTCAGGAAGAGATCCTGAAGCTTTCTGAAGTGTTCAAACAGTTCCGCCTGGTGCCAAAACAGTTCGATTACCTGGTTAACAGCATGCGCGTCATGATGGACCGCGTCCGTACCCAGGAACGCATCATCATGAAGATGTGCGTTGAACAGTGCAAAATGCCGAAGAAGAACTTCATCACCCTGTTCACCGGCAACGAAACCAGCGAAACCTGGTTCAACGCGGCTATCGCGATGAACAAACCGTGGTCTGAAAAACTGCGTGATGTGGCTGAAGACGTACACCGTGGTCTGCAGAAGCTGCAACAGATTGAAGAAGAGACCGGCCTGACTATCGAGCAGGTAAAAGACATTAACCGTCGTATGTCCATCGGTGAAGCGAAAGCCCGCCGTGCGAAGAAAGAGATGGTTGAAGCGAACTTGCGTCTGGTTATCTCTATCGCCAAGAAATACACCAACCGCGGCCTGCAGTTCCTGGATCTGATTCAGGAAGGTAACATCGGTCTGATGAAAGCGGTTGATAAGTTCGAATACCGTCGTGGTTACAAGTTCTCCACCTACGCAACCTGGTGGATCCGTCAGGCTATCACCCGCTCTATCGCGGATCAGGCGCGCACCATCCGTATTCCGGTGCATATGATTGAGACCATCAACAAGCTCAACCGTATTTCTCGCCAGATGCTGCAGGAGATGGGCCGCGAGCCAACGCCAGAAGAGCTGGCTGAGCGCATGCTGATGCCGGAAGACAAGATCCGCAAAGTGCTGAAGATCGCCAAAGAGCCAATCTCCATGGAAACGCCAATCGGCGACGATGAAGATTCGCATCTGGGTGATTTCATCGAGGATACCACCCTCGAGCTGCCGCTGGACTCTGCGACCACCGAGAGCCTGCGTGCTGCCACTCACGATGTACTGGCTGGCCTGACCGCCCGTGAAGCGAAAGTCCTGCGTATGCGTTTCGGTATCGATATGAACACCGACCACACGCTGGAAGAAGTGGGTAAACAGTTCGACGTGACCCGCGAACGTATCCGTCAGATCGAAGCGAAGGCGCTGCGTAAACTGCGCCACCCGAGCCGCTCTGAAGTGCTGCGTAGCTTCCTGGACGACTAATCGTCCTGAACGTAAAAAAGCTCCCTTCGGGGAGCTTTTTTGTTTCTTCTCCCCATGAAAATGGAAGAGGCTCGTTTTTCCTCCTTTCCCTATGGGAGAGGACTCGTCTTTCTTTCTCTCCCTATGGAAGGGGGCTCGTTTTTCTCCCTCTCCCTGTGGGAGAGGGTCAGGGTGAGGGCATCAGGCCGCAGAGGACTTCACAGCCCCCGTGTCACCAGCGCCTGATCCAGCTCGCGATACGCCTCTACCAGCTTATCCAGCGTCGCCCTGTTCAGCCCGCTCGGATTGGGCAGCACCCATACCTGCGTCACGCCGATGGTGATCTTCTGCTTTCCCCACTGCACCCCACGCTGGCTGAATGCCTGCTCGTAGGCCTGCTTGCCCAGAATCGCCAGCGCCGCAGGCTGGTAGTCCTCAATCTTCTTAATCAACTCGCGCCCGCCGCTGCGCAGCTCATGCAGATTCACCTCGCTCGCCTGCACCGTGGGCCGTTCCACCAGCATGGTGATGCCACAGCGCGTATCCAGCAGCTGTTGCTCCTCTTCCGGCTTCAGCAGCTTGTCGGTAAACCCCGCCTGATAGATCACCTTCCAGAAGCGATTTCCCGGATGGGCAAAGTGAAAACCGGTGTGGGCAGAGGACTTGCCCGGGTTGATACCGCAGAACACCACCCGCAGTCCTGGTGCAAGTATGTCGTTGATCATGATTACTCCTGCTTCATGGTTCATGCTCTAAGTATAAAAGATTGAAAATGCATTGTTTATAAAAACAGCAGGCAGGTGGGTATGGCTGGATTGCAGCGAGGAGTTACTTTATAATCCTCCGCCACGGCCCCTTAGCTCAGTGGTTAGAGCAGGCGACTCATAATCGCTTGGTCGCTGGTTCAAGTCCAGCAGGGGCCACCAAATTTCAAGGGCTTAGACAGGTAACTGGCTAAGCCCTTTTCGTTTGAGTTGATGTGTGAACATGCCGTTCTATCCCCTCATCAGCAAACCAAAACAAAAACATTCTTTTTCTCTCGCCGACTCACCACTGTTACTGGCTTTTTAAACGCTTATCGCCTCTTTAAGACATTATAAATACATATAAAAATCAAATTACCTGGCTGTAATTATTATAGAAATCTATCAAGGTAACTGCTGAGATAAAAAATTACATTCCGTAAAAATATATCATCGTATTGCCTGGTTAACTCCCTGATTAAATAGAAGCCAAAGCACCGAGAATGTGCATAGGAATGGCATGCCCTACTACTTATTTCTGGTTTGATAATAAAGCCAGAAATGGTGGTCCGTGAGTTTACAAACACAAAAACCAGAGCCCAAAAATGGATAAAGCAAGGTATTGATTATGCGATACAGCACGGTTATTAAAACCCTACACCGTACTCTGACTCTTGTTCTGCTTCTGCTGGTGGTATGTTTCGCCATCTACCAGTATATGCTCGGCAAGCCTTACGACGATCGCTTGTACGCATCAAAACAACTGAATGAAAACACCTGGCTTTATGTCACGCAATATCAGGGAGGAAACGCGACCGTATCTGATGTCTTTCGTTATTACTTATCGGGAGAGCTTTCAGGCGATCCCCTTAAAGCCGTGGGTGAAATGAAACCCTTTTTAATGGCAGAGACAGGTACAGCCGTCGTAACAAAAATTGGGCGGCTGGTTACGGTTCACGTGAAAGGTAAGATCTACAACTTTACTAACTCAGTAATGTATACATCAAAGGATACAGCTGTATTTCCGGTCATAGAACTGTATGCCAGCGGGGAGTGGCAGCGCTGACAGGGTCAGGAACCGGAACTCAACGGCAATCGGCCAGCCTTTCGGCTGCTCCGCCAGCGCCACCATAATCTTATCGGGGCGCTGGCAGGACACCAGAAAGTGAATCTGGGTCACCTTGTACTGGATCGGGTTCCTATGCCCGGCTGCAGCTTCTTCTGCAACGCGCTGACTCTACGCCCTGCTCTCCCCCACAGAAAGCAAAAAGCGCCACCGCAATTCAGTCTTGCGAGGCGCTTTCCAGAATCCCGACAACGGCAGGATAAAAACTATTTTGCCAGCGACACCAGCATCTTCAGACTCGCAGAATAATAATCCTCCTGCGCCGTAATCTGCGGCTCGCCTGCCGGGAGTTGCCCCATCGCCAAATCACGCACCGCCAGCAGGCCGCCTTCCATCATATAAGGCGCCGGATCGTTGGTAGTAATGTTCACCCACGCAGGCGTCTGGTTACGGGCAAAACGTCCCCAGTAGGCGGTATAAGGCGCCATTAACGGGCTGGTTGGCTGATACCACTTCACATACAGCGGCACGCGGATCGCATCGTAGCTGAAGCGTGCAGGCCACTCTTTCGCCGGGGACACGTGCCCGTCGGCATACAGAGAAACCCAGTCTGCGGGCAGTTGGGTGTTGCCAAAGCGCATTTTCACCAGCAGCTTCTGCCCGTCATTAATCAGGTCACGCCACACCGTCAGATGACTGCGTTTCGCGAAATCTTCCCAGGCCGGGAAGATAAAATAGGACGGGTTAAGGTTCACGTAGCTGTTGAGGTTAAAGCCTTTCGCCCCCGGCAGCATCACGCGGTAACCGGCAAAGCTGATGACGTTGCGGGCCAGCAGCGATTTGGTGATCGCGTCCGAGGCGTTCAGATAATTGTTGTCATTCCACTGGGTTCCCGCCTTTAACAGCGCCCAGGCGATAAAGGTATCGCCGTCGGTGGCATTGTTTTTATCCATAATCGGATCGGCGGCCACCGGGTTAAAACGCCAGTAAAACAGCCCCGTCTGTGGGTTTTGCAGGTTCTTTTTCGTCCAGTTCCAGATTTTGTCAAAACCGGCGCGATCGTTATTGCGCACCGCCATCATCATGGCGAAGCCCTGCCCCTCAGTGTGGCTCACACTGTTGTTGCCGGTATCAATGATGCGACCATCCGCCATCAAAAATCGCGCTTTGTAGCTGTCCCAGGCGCTGCCTGCCAGAGCCTGATAACTCATCAACAGCCCCAGCACCAGAATCAGGGTTTTACTTCGCTGCCACATGGCCGATCCTTATTGATTATTTTGATATCTGAAATGGATAACCGTAGCCGAGGGGGATGCCTCCCGCCACAGTGATACGTGTGATTTTCCGCCCTGCTCGCGCAGCCAGCGGGCGTACAGCCCCTCCAGCACCGCACTGAAAGCGTGGTTCCACGCCATCTGCTTTGACTCTTCTGGCGGAATCGGTAACGCGGTATGCGCGATGCGGATCGCCGTCTCGCTGGCATCAATATCAATATAGCCCCAGTTAAAGGCTGCGAGCCGGGCATTGATCTGCGCTTCAAGCTCCCCCACCGTGTGGGCCAGCGCCAGCGGGAAACGCTCGCCCAGCGAGTCGCCCATCTGCACGAGGAACGAGCGGCTCTGCGCTTCGCCGACGTTCGCCACCATACTCTCAATCATCACGTGGATCAGCGAAAACCAACCGGACTGCGTCTGTTGATGCTGGTAATACTGCAAAAGCTGTTGGTCATTCATCACTTATTCCCCAGAAGATAACGGAAGTAGAGGCTCGCGGTACTTTCGTTGTAATCACCAAATGTGTCATACCCCACCTGCCCGCCGATGGTCATGTCTTTATTCAGTTTGTAATCCGTTGACGCGCGCAGGGTATATCCCAGGCCGTTCTCGCTGCTGCCTTTGTAATGGTCCTCTTTGGCGAACCCACGGGCCACGTAATCTTCCAGCTGGTTCTGCATGGCCTTATCCGTCGGGAAGTACGGGCTCTCATCCTGCGAATAGGACTGATACCC
Organism: Leclercia sp. LSNIH3; assembly: GCF_002935105.1. Taxonomy (NCBI): domain Bacteria; kingdom Pseudomonadati; phylum Pseudomonadota; class Gammaproteobacteria; order Enterobacterales; family Enterobacteriaceae; genus Leclercia; species Leclercia sp. LSNIH3. The sequence continues at coordinate 3,113,103 of NZ_CP026387.1, read as the reverse complement.
CACCGACGCCCCTAAGCCCAGCTTCCAGTTGTCGAACTTCTGGGTGTAATCCACCGGGAAGGAGACGCTGATATAGTCCTGCGGGCTGAAATAACCCCCCTGACCGTAGCTGAAGTAGCTCAGGTTTTTGTCGAAGTTCATGTAGTTCATGTTGATGCCGGCTTTTAACTCGCGATCGGCAGCATAGAACGGACGGAAATAGACCCCCGCCGAGCCGTTGACGCTGGTGTTGCTCGGCACGTTCTCACCAATGTAGTCATACACGCCAAATCCGGCGTAGAAGCCCGCATCGGTATTGTCGTAGCTCAGCTGGGCGCTACCGCCGTTTTTGGTGACCTGGCCCCACTTCTTGCCGCTGTATTTGTCTTCTACCCCGACATACGACAGCAGGCTGTCCACCACCGCGCGACGCTCGCCGGTCAGTATCAGCTTGAGGTAATCCGTCAGCTGCGGCGACCACTGTACGCCGCCCACCAGGGTGTTCAGATCCTGGCCCAGCGGCGTGGAGCCGACATCAATTTTGTACTGCTCGCCAGTGAGCGCCATCGCCACTTCAACGCCCTGCGCACTTTGCGAGCCTTGTGACGGCACCTTGATTTTGTCGATGTTCGGCAGCTCAGGCGGCGTGGTGGTGGAGGCGTTATACAGCTCCTCGGCCACGACGCCCTGAATCAGCGCCCCGGTACCAAACCGACGGCTGGATTCATCGGACGAGGTTCCGGCATCGAGGCTGATCGGCGTCACGTTAACATCCAGACGCGAATCGCCAAACGGCACGGTGGACCACTGCAGCGGCGCCTTGATCTCGGTGAGCTTGCTCAGCCCCTCTTCGCCGTCACGCGCGCGCAGGGAGGTGGATCCCCGCGCCCAGGTGGCGGTTTTATCGACCAGCATCTCCATCATGTTATCCACCTGACGCAGCGTGCCCGCCTGAGCGGTTTCTACCGGCAGATCGGTACGCATAGTGCCCGGTGGGGCGGTCTCTGGATTACGCGCCAGCTGCGCCACCTGCCACGGCATGGCCTGGCCGTAGAGCGACGGCGACGCCTCGCCCGTACTGGAGGTGCCGACAAACGGGTTGTCGGCCAGGGCCAGACCACCCAGCATCGGTGCCGTTTCGCCGTTGTTGTTTTGCAGGCCAAGCAGCTTGCCGCGCGCGGTGCGCAGATAGCTCATCGCCTGCTGGTGGTTGCCTTCGGCCTCGGAGACACGGGCCAGCAGCAGCAACCGTTCCGGGGTGCTGTCGTTGGTCAGCCCGGCGGTCAGCTGCTTCGCTTTATCCACGTTGTTGCTGGCCAGCGCCACATCGATTGCCCCGGCGCGCGCATCCTGCTGCGGCGTGTCGCGGGTCATCAGGTAGTCGTAGACCACCCCGGCCTCTTTGTTCATCTTGCCGGACTGATACACGCGGGCCATGGCAAACATCAGATCGGTATTCTGCGGATCGTTTTGCATGGCGCGGATCAGCTTGTCATAGGCCGCCGCGTAGTTGCCCTGCACGCGCAGGCGATCGGCTTCGTTGATCACGTAACCGTTGCGAATGCTCGCCAGTTGGGTCGGGGTGCTGCGCGACTGCAGTTCCGGGCTGGCAAGCCAGGCCTGGGCTTCACCGCCCAGCCCCGCCTGGTTCAGGACCGCAACCTGATCGGCATAATCCCCGGCGTTACCCTGCACGCCGCGGCGCATGTTGTCGTGCACCACGCTCACCGCGGTGGTGACATCGCCGCTCTGGGCCAACATTCGCGCCAGCTTGCCGGCATCCGCCGGGCTTTGTGGAGGACGCGCCGCCAGGGCTTTCAGGGTGTTAGCCGCCGCGGTCCGGTCGCCCTGTGCCAGATAGCGCTCCGCAACGTCCATCTGCAGGTTGTAATTCACCCGCTGCGACAGCTCACGCATATCGCCGTTCTGGCTGGAGGCCGGAATGCGCGACAGTAGCGTTTGCGACTGCTGCCAGGCGTTGTTTTCGCTGGCGAACAGAGCAGCAGCGTAGAGTTCACTGTTGCTGGCGTTCGGCCGGAACGCTGGCATCATCACGTTGGCCGCCTCTGCGCTGCGCCCCTGCTTCTGCAGCAGACGGGCTAAATCCAGGCGCAGCCAGGGATCGGACGGATAGCGGGCCGTACCCTGCTGTAACAGGGCGATGGCACGCTGCGGATCGCCGTTGGCCGCCGCCTGCTGTGCCTGACGACGCAGCGGATCGGTCGGGTTACCGCCAGAGACACGCGGCTGCAGCCTCGCCTGCAGGCTGGCGGGCAGGGTCTGCAACATCGCCTGGGCTTCGGCGGTTTTGTTCTGCTCGCGCAGGACGTAATAGAGGTTTTCCCGCGCCGAGCCGTTATTCGGTTGCTCGTTCAGCAGGCCGCGCAGCGTCTGTTCTGCCGCGGTGTAGTCTTTGTTATGTCGCTGGACGTCGGCCCGGAACAGCTTCGCCGCTGCCCCTTGCTCGCCGCTGCGCTGGGTCAGGGGTGCGCTCAGAGCCAACGCCTGGCTGACGTTGCCTTGCTTGTAGGCCGCCTGCGCCTGCGCCAGCTGGCCGTAGAATTCGGCGTCCTGCGCCTGCTGCTTGCGCTCTTCAGAGGCCGTTCCTCCCAGGCTGGCCGCGCGGTTCAGATACTGCGCGCCTGCGGCGTAGTCGCCCTTGCGCAAGGCCACATAACCCATCCCGGCCAGTGCATCGGCATCTTCCGGGTTAGCCTTCAGCACCTGCTCAAACTGGCTGCGGGCGGTATCGGTATTGCCGCTGTTCAGCGCCACATAGCCTTCACCTTTAGCCGCGCCGCCGATGCTCTTGCGGTAGTAATCCTGCACCGCGGTATCGTTCGGATGGCGCTGGAGGTAGGTCTGGTAATAGGCTTCGTCGCCCGCCTGCGGCCCCAGCCACAGCAGGGCCTGACGCAGGGATTTATCCGCGTCCTGACTGCCGCTCGCCAGATCCTGCAGGATGTTCATCCCCTCGCGACGGGTGCTTTCCTGATAGGTCAGCACTTTGCCCAGCGCGATTTTGACGTTGTTATCCTGCGGATACTGGACGCGCAGTTGGCGCAGCTCGCTCACCGCCTGCGGATAGAGGGACTTATCCCCCGCCATGGTGAGATAGTATTCCGGGGCCAGGCTCGGTGGCGGCTGGTTGCCGGTAAACAGGCTCTGCCAGGTGGCCAGCGCGGCGGGAACATTGCCGCTACGCGCCTGCTGACGGGCCAGCTCCAGCTGACCGCGCGGCACCTGCTGCATCTGTTTGGCGTTATCCAGCGCCTGTAAATTCGCATCCTGCGGCGAGACCGCCGTTAAGCGCTCGCGCCACTGGGCCGCCCCTTTGATGTCGCCAGCCTGCTGCGACCAGAGCGCCATCAGGTACAACGCCTGGGTATTGTTGGCATCCACCATCAGCACTTTTTTCAGCGATTCCATCGCCAGATTGTCGTGAGACTTTTCGTGCCAGTAGTTGGCCTGATCGAATAACGCTTTCAGCGCCGGGTTATTGGCCGACTGCGCGGCATCCGCCGCCTGGGCACCCTGGATGCCCCCGATCGCCAGCCCGCTGAACAGGCAAATTACAGGCAGATGTCCGGCGGTTTTGTTTTTATTTTGCATAGTGTTACCACCCTTACTCACGATCTGAATCCTGTGGGTTAAGACGTTTGTACGCGCGTTTTTTCAGTAACGAGTAGAGGCTCAGGCCAATAATCGTCGCGAACAGCAGTCCAAAAATCGCCAGCATGGCGGAGTGCTGCGTGGCATACCACACCACCATCATGTACCAGGGCATCTGGCCGCTCGGGAACTGCGGGCCAACGCGGAAGCTGCGCACGCCGTTCTCATCGGTGATGATCGCGGTATCGCCGCGGATCCCGGCGTTGATGCGGGCGGAGTTAAGATCGGTATGCAGACGCGAAAGCTGAGCGTCGTCGCTGCCAATCGCCATCACCACCAGGCGTTCCGGGTTCCACTGGGAGCGGAAGCTGACAAAGCCGCGCCAGGATTCGTTCGACGAGAAGTAGCGGTCGGCATCGACGCCCGACGCGTTCCAGTCGCCCTCCAGCAGACGCTGCGCTTTTTCCCACAGTTTGGGTTCGCGCACGCCAAAGGTGTGCTCGTTGCTGACAAACGGCGACTGGGCCAGCAGGGCGCGGTTAAAGGCGGTTTGATCCAGCGAGGAGACCGCCAGCACGTCGCTTTGGCTCAGGCGCAGCAGGTTCGCCCCACCGGATGGCAGGCCAAACATCACGCGGTTGTTGTTCAGCGCGGTGCCGGTGGCGTTCCCGGAACGGGCAGAGAGATCCAGCAGCGTGCTGATCTCGCTTTCGCTCGGGTTCTCCGGCAGCAGCAGCACCGTCTGCGAGAAGTCTGCCAGACGGGTGAACGGGAACGAGGCGCCGACGAAATAAGAGAGATTCGGCAGCAGCGTAAAGTGGCGCGTTTTGCTCAGGTCGATGCTTGAGTCTTCGTCGATACGGCTCTTGATGTTGTTATTGAGCAGTACGCTGCACGGCGCGGCCTCTTTGGTCTGGATGTTGAAATAGAGCTGCAGCTGGTTGTCGCCGTAAATCAGGTATGGCTCCAGCGGCACCTCGACATTCTCCTGACGCGCATCACCACCGAGCTTATGCCACAGGGATTCGAGCAGCCCCTGTTTGTTGACCGGCAGGTTGCGCAGGAACGCGCCGTTGAAGGTCATCGACAGGTATGAACGCTGCTCGTCAATCCAGCTTTCAGTCGGGAAGCGATAGCCCACTTTCAGCGGAATGGTGTCGCCATCCCACATAAACAGATCGGGCGCGGCACGGAATGCCAGGGTCAGCGGTTCGTGCCAGATGCCGGTTACAGTCAGGCTTTGATCCTTACGCATCAGCTCGCTCAGCAGCACCGGGCGATCGGTCGAGATCCAGCGCGGGGCATCATAAGGTTTGCTGACCGGGATATTCTGCGCTTCAACCGGCAGGCTGGTGGTCTGGGCGGTGAACTGCCCGCGGGTCAGACGCCACGCGGCGCTTTTCAGTTGCTGTTCGTTATTGCCCACCACCAGCAGCAGCTTGTAGATCGGGTTGGCCGGGTTATCAACGACCTGCAGCGTAGCCCCGTTCGAGGCTGGCAGGGTTAACCCGCCGATGGACTCGCCCGGTTTACCAAACAGGATGCCGTTTTTCTCGGGAAGCTGGTCATGTAACGCATCGAAGGCGATGCCGCGATAATCCGCTTCGATACCCAGCCAGGAGGCGATCAGCGCCGCGGCGCCCACCTGCTCCGGCAGGGTTTTGGCCGGGAACGCGAAGGTCAGCGTGGTCGGCGTCATCTGCATTTCATCAAGGAACGGACGCGGGAAATGGCTCAGATCCGCAGCAATATTTAACTGCTGCGCCTCCAGATCCAGCCGCGTGTTCGGCATGATGGTGACCTGATAGCTGTCGGACAGATCGCGCTGGCACAGCAGCGCATCGCCGTCGTTGATTTTAAAGCTGATGTTGTTGCGTGAAACCACCATCGCCGCCGGAACATCCAGCTGATAGCTTGAGACATTGCTGTCGGCGGAGCCGAGCGGCACCGTCCCCAGCGGCTGGCCGTTGAGCATCAGCTGCAGGGTGGTGTTGCGGGCCGCCATCGCCGGGGAGACCTTCAGGTTCAGCTCCAGCTGCGCGTTGGTGATCACCTGGTCTGCCGAGAGGGTAAAATCGATCCCGCCCTGCAACTGGCCGCCGCTCAACACCACACCGTTCGGCTGCCCCATCTGGGCGACGGTGATGCTGCTGGTGGTGCCGGGGGTGATGCCCGTCGGGGCCGCTGGCGCGGCCTCGGGTACTGGCGCGGCCTCAGGTGCTGGCGCGGCCTCAGGTGCTGGCGTCGTTTCCGCGACCGGCGGAGTCTGGAACGCGGGCAGCGTGTCGGGAGCCGGCAACGTGGCCGGGGCCGTGTCGGCCGCAGCGGGCGCTGCATCAGCAACGGGTACCGCATCCGCAGCAGGCTGCGATGCGTCCGTCACCGGCGGCGGGAGATCCACCGGCAGCAACGATTCCACGGTGGTCTGTTCTTCCGCCGTCACTGGCTGCACCAGCACGCCAAACATCAGCAGCATCTGCAGTGCTTTACGGGTCATCCCTTTCATACAGCAGTATCCTCGTTGGCTTTATTCGCGCGGCGTGCGTTCTCATGACGATGACGACGCTTTTCACGACGGTCTTTCCAGGTCAGCCAGAACAGGTCGAATACGCTGCGAACAATGATAAACAACGAGCGGAACGGGTTGTCCTGCGGTTTTGGCGGGTTGATCCATGCATCGGCACGGGCCAGTACCACGCGCACCAGTTCGCGGCGGCGGTCCAGCGGAATTTCGTCAAACATCAGGCGAATGTATTGCTCATCGTACGCAATCACGCTTACCGGAATACTGATGGCCCCGGACTGTAGCTGCAGCTCAATCTCTTCGATTTCGTCGGTCTTGTGACGCTCGTCCACCACCGCAATACGGCAGCCGCCCATGGATAAATCCAGGGTATGGCTGCGCGAGGAGATCCCGCTGGCGTAGTGGATCACCACCGGCACGTTGGCATCAATACGGATGGTTTTACGCGTCTGGCGCGTCTCCCGCGCCACGGCAATGGCGGCCAGCAGGAAGATCAGGCTGTAGACACCCCAGCCGACGTTAAGGGCGATAACCATCGGGTCCACCCCGAAGTAGTCATGACCCACGGCACGCACAATACCGGCGATAACACCTGCCGCCAGCAACACGGCAATGATCAGGTGCGGGCGAACGATACTGAAATCGAAATAGCCCACGTCCAGCAGCGCGCCTTTATCGGTTACGTTGAACTTGCCGCGTTTCGGGAAGATCAAGGTAATTACCGTCGGCAACACCAGGTGGAAGGCCAGCACCAGGTCGTAGATTTCTCCCCAGAAGCTGTAGCGGAAACGCCCGTTGACCCGCGAGTTCACATAAATACAGAGGAACAGGTGCGGCAACATATAGGCGAAAATCAGGCTCGCCGAGGAGTGAATAATGTTCAGGTTGAACAGCAGGTAAGCCAGCGGCGCAGTCAGGAACGCCACGCGCGGCAGCGCAAACTGGAACGAGAGCATGGCGTTCAGATAGCAAAGACGCTGCTGCCACTTCAGGCCACGGCCAAACAGAGGGTTATCGACACGCAAAATCTGCGTCATGCCGCGCGCCCAGCGGGTACGCTGAATGACGTGTACCACCAGACGCTCGGTGGCCAGCCCTGCCGCCAGCGGAATATTGAGATAAGCCGACTTCCAGCCCAGACGCTGCATCTTCAGCGCGGTGTGGGCATCTTCGGTTACGGTTTCTACCGCAAAGCCGCCAATCTCTTCTAACGCGCTGCGACGGATCACCGCACAGGAGCCGCAGAAGAAGGTGGCATTCCAGTTATCGTTTCCGCGCTGGATCTGCCCGTAGAACAGCTGACCTTCGTTAGGAATATCGCGGCCCGCAGAGAGGTTACGCTCGAACGGATCGGGCGAGTAGAAGTAGTGCGGGGTCTGCATCAGCGCCAGTTTCGGATCCTGCAGGAAGGCCCCCACCGTCGCCTGCAGGAAGATACGTGTCGCCACGTGGTCGCAGTCAAAGACGCAGATCAGCTCGCCTTTGGTGAGCTTCATGGCGTGGTTGAGGTTACCCGCTTTGGCGTGGGAGTTGTCGTTACGCGTGATGTACCCTACCCCGACGTTGGCAGCAAACACCGCGAACTCGTTGCGCTTACCGTCATCGAGCAGATAGATCTTGAGCTTGTCTGCCGGGTAGTCCAGGCACTGCGCGGCCAGCACGGTATCGCGCACCACGTCCAGACTTTCGTTGTAGGACGGGATATAGATATCCACCGTCGGCCACAGCGACATATCCTCGGGCAGCGGCACAATCTTGCGCTCAAGAGGAAACAGGTTTTGCAGATAACTCAGAATAATGACTATCCAGATGTAGAGTTCGGCAAGAAATAACCCGATCCCCAGTATGGCCTCTATTTCGGAATTAAAGTGCAGCGTCTGCGTGGCACGGAACCAGATATATCGGGTGGACATTAATACCGCCACCACCATCATTATTATTGATACCCGGTGATGCTTGCTAAAGCTCAAAAGCAGCAGCGCCCCAATACTGATTAAGCCGAAGATATACTGCTTCTGGCTATCCATTGGGGTGATAATAATTAATACGGCGATGGGTGCTAAGACCAATAGCAGTAGATAAAACAGCGCCTTTTTCATAGGACGTCCTGAAATTGTCGTCAGAAACCGGAGGTTCTCAGATTGGCGTGCACGGCACCGTCCCCTACCTGGATACCCAAAATACCTGCGATACGCTTACTCACCAGCTCGATATCAAACGCCGCCGCTGAGGTGGCACTGAAATCCAGTATCGATTGCTGTGAGGCATTGGCCTCAGGCACGCTTTCATCCCGGTTGATCACACCAAGCAGGCGGTCACCGAGGCGTTGCTGTAAGAAGGCAGTGACGTCACGGCTGATATGCCGCCGGTTGTCACTCTGGTTCACCAGGAAATAGTATCCGGCCTTGTTATTTGGCGGTTCGCCGCCGGTCAGCCGGTGGTTTTCAATATGAGGCAGCAGGGACAGTGAAGCCGTGTCGGCAAGCAGGGTCACCAGATGCATATCGGCCAGCGGGGAGATCGCCTTCAGCGCCGGGTTCGGCCCTGGAGGGAAATCGGCCAGGATGATAAGCCCCGGATAGTTCAGCAGGGAGCTTAAGCCTCGCGCCAGGAAATTGCTGTCACTGGTGAGTTTTGCTCAAAGATCAGGCGCTGCTCTTCCGTCACTTCGCCATAGGGCAGGACGAACATATTGCTGCCCGCCGTCAACACCGACTGGCTCCAGTCTGCCGACTCATTGGCACGCGCAACGTAGCCGCGTCCGTCAGACAATGGCACGCCAAAATGCAGACGCAGTGCGTTCTGCACATCGAAGTCAATGGCCAGCACTTTATTGCCGGAACGTGCCAGAGCATAAGCGAGGTTGGCCGTGACCGTGGTTTTCCCTACTCCGCCTTTTGGCGAGCAAATACACACTAACGGCATGAAGCGATTTTCTCCAGGAGCGGTTGTAACGGAAGATCTTTCACCGGATGGCTGGCGCGCCCGGATGTTTTGGTCGCGAACAGCTGATCAAAGCGCACCGGCTCCGCCGGTTTCGGCGGGATCACTGCTTCAGCAGGCGCTTGCGCTGGTGCTGACGCATGCAGCGGGGCCACTGCTTGAGCAGGTGCTGGTGCTGGCGCGAGCGCAGGTGCGGGATGGAATGCGGAAGGTGCCGCCGCAACAGGCGTCTCTTTCACGCTCGCGTGGGGCGTCGCCTCCGGGTGCAGCTGTTCAAACAGAGAAGGGGCCGCCGGATGACGCTGCGTCTGCGCCGCGTTCTCTGCCTTGTCATGACTCAGGCTCTGCAGGATAGACGGGGCTGAACCGACAGGCTCTGCCGCAGGCGTCTTCGTCAGGCTGGCAAAAGCAGCATCCAGTTCGCCGGGTTTCATGGCCTGCGGCACGGGCACCGCAACGCTGCCAGCCTTAGCCAGCACCGCATCACTGTCCACACCTGCGAGCTGGTTGATAATCGCCCAGCCGCTGTTCGACGCCTGTTTGTTTTGCGCCGACAGGTCCTTGAAGTTAATGTCACCCGTGCGCGTTTTATCCTTAAAACGCTGCAAATCATCATAATTTTTCATGGTATTACTCGTGATTCACAAGTCAGTATTTTTGTTTCCTGCATGACTTTGCCAGGGACAACAGTGTTGTGGGAGTAGGAACACGCAAAAGGAGTGAGTGGTTACTAACCATCATCCCCCTTTCCCCCTCTCGCCTTAGCTGACGCTAATATTTGTTTACTGAATATTCTAATGCATATTACCTAGAGCTAATACTATCTACAAGCTTATCGACAGATAACGCAATTTCTCCACTTTTCGCCATTAGCCACCTACAACTTAGACATAAAATTTCATTTTATGTCACTTAAGCGAAATATTTGACCGCAAAAGATAATTCATAATCGTTAAAATACCGTTGAGTAACTATAAGCAGGGTTTATGAAAAACTGCGAAAAGTAGTAGTTCAGGGGGGCGGAGGCGTGACGCTACTGCAACAGGTTCAGAAGCGTTTTCGTCAGATGGGCAGCATCGTGTTTATAGTCGGAGTCCCACTGCGCTTTCCAGTTAACAGGGCACCCGTCCTCTTCCCACTGGGATAAAGCCAGAGCATTAAGGATTTCCAGCTCGAACCAGACCTGCTGATATTCTGCTTTGTGGTTATCACCTTCAAATAACGTGTCTGACTGAGTAAGAACTTCCGCATAACTCACGAACCGGGCAAAGGCCGTTATGTTTTCCAGGGCATGAGCGGCGTATTCACGAACAGCTGTTGTTTTAGATGAGATCATATTTAACTCTCAGGGGACGTTATTAAGCTCCGCCGGACCCGACGCCCGAGACGCGGTTGCTCCCCAGTTTCCATTTTCTCCAGAGTGGTTATTCAAATATATGAGGTCATCGCCTCCCCAGATACATAATTAACGCATTCCCCCGTCGCGCCATTCATCAGACATGTGTATTATTCCCTGTTGTTTTCCTGACAACTATCCTTAACTCAAATACTTAAGCGCAAAAGCGAAAAGCATCATGAGCACACCGATCAAACGGCTGGAAATCATTAAAAATGCCATTGAACTGGAAGATGACGACATCATCCAGAGTCAGTTGGCACGGTTAAAAAGCGAAGCCTTTGACGATGAGCTGCTGGCGATCGTCGTGGCGCTTGAGCAAAAAAACTACACCCGGGCGATGGCGGCCATTACTGCATGGCTGCAAAGCCAGCGTGCCGTCACCCCCTGGCGCGATCCACAGCTGGCCGCCAGCAAGCTGGAGCTGAAAGCGCTGGAAGAGCGCCTGCGCGATCTCATCGATCGCCGTAACGCCCGCGTTCAGCAGCTGGATGAATTCAACGACCTCTATCTCACTCGTCTCGGCCCGCTGATGAGCCAGATCCTCGCCCTGCGCAAAACCCTGGCGGAGCTGAATCTGCGCCGCCAGCAGGCAGAGGCGCGCCGTCGGGAAGCGGACTATCGCCGCTGCCAGCAGTATGTCGCCCAGGCGGTGGAGGTGTTGACCACCCTGACCCGACACTGGCGCGATCTGCCCGCCGACTCGGTGCAGGCCGCCACGGCGCGCAAGCATCTGCAGCAGCAAAGCAACCTGATTGCCAACCTGCTGGCCGAAGCCCAGGAGCTGGAAACGGGCCTGACCCGCGAAGAGGAGCCTGCCCGCCAGGCGCGGGACGAGGCTAACGACGAGTACGAAAAATACCGCGAGCAGCAGCATGAAGCGGAGATCCGCCTGCGCAAGGGCAAAGACCTCTCCGAAGAAGATCAGAACGAGTTAAAACGGCTCTGGCGCCAGGCGAGCAAGCTCTGTCACCCGGATCTGGTGGCTGACGATCTGAAGGAAGAGGCGAACGCCATGATGGTGCAGTTGAACCAGGCGAAGCAGCGTGGCGACGTGAAAGCGATTCGCTCGCTGGTGGCCCGTCTGCATCAGGGGCTGGAGCCGATGATGGCCAGCGACAGGCTGAACGATCTGACGCGAATTCGCAAAAAGATGGCCCAGGTTCGGGAACAGATCGCCACCCTGGTGAGCGAGCTGGCGGAGCTGGAAAAAGAGGAGTCCTGGCTGCTGGTCTCCTCGCTGAGCAATATGGAAGCCTACTTTGCCCAGCAGGAGAAGGCCCTGCACGAGGTGCGCGCCTCGCTCGAACATCAGGTCAGCGAAGCGCAGCTCGACGACGTGGCCTGATTATTTGGCGTGCCAGTAAGCGCTGGCACGCACCAGCTTCTGATCGATGGCGTCGGTTTCAAACAGGCGACTCAGGTTTTTCACCACCTTCCCTTCCCCGGTCAGCCAGATGAAGTAATCCTCCGCCGGCACGCTGAGCGTTGCCAGATGGTCTGCCACCGCCTGCTCGTTATGCCCCACCACCCAGGTGATGTTGAACTCGCTTAAATGCGCCAGGTAGTCCTGACAGGCGGCATCGCCCATGGTGACCACGGCATGCACCTCCGGGCGCACCGGCAGCGCGCGCAGGGCCTCCAGACGGCGGCGCAGCGCGGGCATACCCGACTCATCGCAGACGTACAGCTGCCAGGCGTAATCTTCCGGCACCACCAGTGAACCGCGCGGGCCGCCGATGGAGAGCGTATCGCCCGGCTTTGCGTCCACAGCCCAGTTGCTGGCTACCCCACCGTCGTGAATAAAGAAATCGAGTACCAGCTCATGGCGGGCCGCGTCATACAGCGGGGTGTAATCCCGCGCCTGCGGACGCACGCCGTTACCCCAGTCCACACCCTCATCCGTGACCACCGGTGGAACAAAGGTTGACCCCTTTTCCGGGAAAAAGACTTTGGTATGGTCGTCGAAGCCGCGGGAGCTAAAGCCCTCCAGCGCCTCGCCGCCTAACACGATACGCTGAAAACCGGCACTCACGCGCTCAACGCGAAGCACGTTTAGCTCGCGAAAGCGCAGGTCGTTACGGACACGTTGGGGGTAGCGGGAAGTTGTCATAGTTAGCCTTCGTGAAAATGAAAACGATATATCTAAAATGAAAGTTAAATGATAATGATTGCTATTAAACCGGATTGCAAGAATTTTTTTGATATAGTCTGCGATTGCGCACGCCCGGGATAAGCACGATATTTAAATCATTTAATATCATCAACTTAAATAAATAACCCCTGTCAGCATTGCTACTTAACGAATTTTAGATATAAATTAGATATATCAAAAATACGGAGAAAGACGATGCGACACTCTCATGGCAGCGACAACCATCATCATGCGCACCGCGGACGGGGCGGCGAACACCATCACGGCGGCGGACGCCGTCAGCGTTTCTTTGGTCACGGTGAATTACGGCTGGTGATCCTCGATATCCTGACCCGCAACGCCAGTCACGGTTACGAGCTGATAAAGGCGATCGAGACCCTGACCCAGGGCAACTACACCCCCAGCCCGGGCGTGATCTATCCGACGCTCGATTTTTTGCAGGATCAGCAATTCATCACCCTCACGGAAGAGGAGAACGGGCGTAAAAAGATTGAGATAACCCTTGCCGGGCAGCAGTGGCTGGATGAAAACCTGGAGCATCTGGAGCACATTCAGGAGCGCGTTAAAGCGCGCTGCGTGGGGTTCCAGCTGCGTAAAAACCCGCAGATGAAGCGGGCGCTGGATAACTTCAAGGCCGTGCTGGATTTGAAGGTGAATCAGGAAGAGACCAGCGACGCGCAGATCAAACAGATTATCGGCGTGATCGACCGCGCGGCGCTGGAAATTTCCCAGATGGATTAAGCGGTGGCTTCTGCGCGAACGCGGAACACTTTCACCAGATCTTTCAGGTTCAGCGCCTGCTCGTTCAGGGATGAGGCCGCCGCAACAGACTCTTCCACCAGGGCGGAGTTCTGTTGGGTGGTGGCGTCAATCAGGCCAATCGCACTGTTGATCTGCGAGATCCCTTCCGTCTGTTCATGGCTTGCCTGGCGGATCTCGCGCAGGATGACATCCATCTCCTCGACGTTACCCACCATGCCATTGATCAGCCCGCTGGCTTTTTCCACCAGCGCCATCCCGTCCTGGGTCTGGCTGGTGGAGCTTTCAATCAGCTGGCGGATTTCACTGGCAGAGGTGGCGCTCTTCTGTGCCAACTGGCGAACTTCACCGGCCACGACCGCAAAACCACGACCATGTTCACCCGCGCGTGCCGCCTCTACCGCCGCATTCAGCGCCAGAATATTGGTCTGGAAGGCAATGGAGTCGATCAGGTTGATGATGTCGGACATCCGGTTGGAGGTTTCATTAATCAGGCGCATTTTGCTGGTCACCTGCTTCATCATCTCGCCGTTATTTTTTACCACTTTGGCCGCATCCGCAGAGAGGCTGGTGGCTTCACCGGTGTGCGAGGCGGTATTTTTCACCGTCGCGGTGATCTGCTCCATCGACGCTGCCGTTTGTTCCACCGAGCTGGCCTGCTCTTCCGTTCGTGCAGCCAGATCCTGGTTACCCGCTACAATCTGCGCCGCCGCGGTTGAGATATTTTCCGAGCCGAACTGCACCTGCTGCACAATCTCCAGCAGACGGTTTTTCATCTCCATCAGCGCAGTGAGCAGCTGACCGGTTTCGTCTTTACCGTGTGACGCGATGCTGCCGGTGAGATCGCCATCAGCAATGGACTGGGCAATATTGACCGCCTGGCCCAGCGGACGGGTAATCGAGCGCACGATAAACCACCCCATCAGGCTGCCTACCGCCACGCTGAACAGGGTGATCAGGATCAGCAGCAGGCGGTTGCTTCTGAAATCGCCGTTCACCTCCACGCCTGCGCGTTGCATCTCTTTGTCCTGAATGGCAATCAGCTCCTGCACTTTTGCCTTGTAGGCCTGCTGCAGGCTGAGGGTGTTGGTCATCATCTCCTGAATCGCCCCCGCCCGATCATTGTTCTGCACCGCCTGCAGGATGCGATAGCGGGAATCGAGATATTGCTGGCGTACCCCGCTGATATCGGACAATACCTGCTGGGACGCTTTATCCTGCAAGGCCTTGTTCAGATCGCCGAGGATCAGGGTGATACGCTCGCTGATCGTCTTCAGCTTCTGTTCTGACTGCTCCCGGTACTGGCCCTGGTCATCCAGCAACATGAGCTGTTGGGTGCCAATAAATTCCTGGAAGTTTTCAATTAACTGGTTCGCTTTTACCGTTGTTGGATAATCGCTGGTGATAATGGATTGCATCCCGTTATTCGCCCGGTTAAGGCTCAACAGAGATAAACTCGCGCTTATCCCCATCAGGACAATAAAGAACCCAAACGCCAGAAATAATTTCGTGCCGATCTTTACGTCATGCAAGAACATATTTACTCCATCGATGTGATTATTTCTCAGACGATCAGCGTTATCGGTAACTTTAGGGCTAACTTTATGAGTTTGATCGCTTTTTTCTTTCGTGAAAGAAACTATGGATAGGCGCAGACTATTAATTTCTGCTCATCGATCGTTATGTAACCCTCTGAAGCGGTATTTTTGACGGCTCATTGGGGAAAACTAACGCAGGCGGGGATAATTACCAGATCTGTTTTTTTAATTATTTAATATTAAATTAACACTCAGCCATATAAATAATTACAAATTAACAAATAAAAAAGCCGCTCACTCCGGCGGGAGCAAACGGCTTTTCTGGAACGTTACTGACTCAGTGAAGCACGGTTACGGCATCTTCCAGACGTTTCGCCCGGTGTTTCACCATCGCAGAGACCTGGGCGCTCGTTTCGACCAGCGCTGCGTTTTTCTGGGTAATAGAGTCCAGCTCGGCCACGGCACGGGTCAGCTCCGACAGCCCGGAGGCCTGCTCGGACGTCGAGTGGCTGATCTCGGCGATCAGCCGGGTGACGTTCTGTACCTTCTCCACGATATCGTCCATCGTGCGTCCGGCGGCATGTACCTGCTCGGAACCCGACATCACTTTGCTGGCGCTGGCGTCGATGAGCTTGCGGATATCGTTGGCGGCACTGGCGCTGCGGCTGGCCAGATGGCGCACTTCTCCGGCGACCACGGCAAAGCCTTTCCCCTGCTCGCCCGCTCTGGCCGCTTCCACGGCCGCATTCAGCGCCAGGATGTTGGTCTGGAAAGCGATGTCGTTAATCAGCTTGGTGATAGAGCCGATACGCTGGGTGCTGTCGGCAATTTCGTCCATGGTGTTCACCACGGTTTGCATCGCGTGCCCGCCCTGGGTGGCCGCATCGCTGGCGGCAATGGAGAGCTTATCGGCATCGACGGCGGTACGGGTGTTGTTCTGCACCGTCATTGCCAGCTGATTCATCGTCTCCACGGTCTGCTTCACGTTCGATACCGTCTGGTGGGTACGATCGTTAAGGTCATCGTTCCCCTTCGCCAGCTGGTCGCTGCCGTCACGCACATTAATGACCTGGCTGGAGACATCATTGATTAGCCAGCGGCACATTAGCCCGAGTTGCCCGACGGCGCGCAGGGTCAGCCCCAGCTCGTCGCTGCGGTTAAGATGTTCAACGCTGTTACGCTCGCCGGTCGCCACCTTCAGCGCCTGACGGGCGACATTTTCGACCGGACGCACAATCTGCTGCTCAAACAGCAGGGTTCCCAGCAGCATGACTAACGCGCTGACGCCCAGCGCCGCCCAGCTCGCGCCGGTGGCGAACAGCGCGCCTGCCAGCACCAGGAAGAGCGCGGCCATCACGCTACGTACCCGCCAGCGCAGCGGCATCGCGGGCAGCTTGCCGGTCCAGCCTTTCGCCACTACCAGCCCTTTATGCACCCGTTTTTTGCTGCGCCCTTCGTTGAGTGCCTTATAAAGAGGTTCGGCTGCGGCAATCTCGTCCGGGGTGGCTTTCACGCGGATGGACATATAGCCGGTGGTCTGGCCGTTACGCACCATCGGCACCGCGTTCGCGCGCACCCAGTAGTGGTCGCCATTTTTCCGCAGGTTTTTCACGATCCCGCTCCAGGGTTCGCCCTGTTGCAGGGTGTACCACATGTCGGCGAAGGCGGCTTTTGGCATGTCAGGGTGGCGAACGAGGTTGTGCGGCTGGCCCACCAGTTCATCCAGAGAGTAACCACTCACCTGGACAAAGGTGTCATTGGCCTGGGTAATGTAGCTGTGCAGATCGGTGGTGGACATGAGTGTGGTGTCATCTTTCAGTGGGTACTCACACTGTGTGACAAATTGTTGAGGCGACATAGGCATCCCTTGCAGGTTACTTGAATGTTATTTTTTTGACTTAACGTTTTTTCGGCGTTAATGGTTTTATCTTTAGTTGTTAAACATGCCTCAGATCGCAAAACGCAACTAAACCGCATTTTTTGTGTGTTTTCCTAATGTATTGATATTAAATGGTTTCGCTGTGAAACTACTCCCAAAGGAGGATCGTCCGCTCCGCCTGCTTAACGCCCTTTCGCACTAAAACAGGGCGAATGCACTGCAAAAGCGCATTCTGATATGGCAAAACTCCATCGCGTTGTCGCTGAAACCCCGTTTCGCATGATTAAATATTGTGTAACATTATTTTAACCTGGCGTTTATCCCGATTTTTGCCCCCTCACCGGATGTGGCGCAAAGCCTGCAATACTTAATCCAGTATCATGTGATACGCCATTCCCGGGAGCACATCTTGAACAGGTTACCCTCCAGCGCATCGGCTCTTGCCTGTACCGCGCACGCACTGAATCTCATTGAGAAGCGAACGCTTGATCATGAGGAGATGAAACAACTTAACCGCGAGGTGATTGATTACTTCAAAGAACATGTGAATCCCGGGTTTTTGGAATACAGAAAATCTGTAACAGCAGGCGGGGATTACGGAGCCGTAGAGTGGCAGGCGGGAAGTCTTAATACGCTTGTCGACACTCAGGGACAAGAGTTTGTAGATTGCCTGGGTGGATTTGGTATTTTCAACGTGGGGCACCGTAATCCAGTAGTGGTTTCCGCCGTACAAAATCAGCTTGCAAAACAACCCCTTCAGAGCCAGGAACTGCTGGATCCCCTGCGGGCGATGCTGGCAAAAACGCTGGCGGCACTGACGCCGGGTAAACTCAAATACAGTTTCTTCTGTAACAGCGGCACGGAATCGGTGGAAGCGGCGATCAAACTCGCCAAAGCCTACCAGTCGCCACGCGGGAAATTCACGTTTATTGCCACCAGCGGCGCCTTCCACGGCAAGTCGTTAGGTGCGCTCTCTGCAACGGCAAAATCTGCCTTCCGTAAACCCTTTATGCCGCTGCTGCCGGGCTTCCGTCACGTGCCGTTCGGCGACATCAACGCCATGCGCTCCGCGCTTTCTGAATGCCGTAAAACCGGCGACGACGTGGCGGCGGTGATCCTCGAGCCTATCCAGGGCGAAGGTGGGGTGATCCTGCCGCCAGCGGGCTACCTGCCTGCGGTGCGTCAGCTGTGCGATGAGTTTGGCGCGCTGCTGATCCTGGATGAAGTGCAGACCGGCATGGGGCGTACCGGCAAGATGTTTGCCTGCGAGCACGAGAACGTGCAACCGGACATCCTCTGTCTGGCCAAAGCGCTGGGCGGCGGCGTAATGCCAATCGGCGCTACGGTCGCCACCGAAGAGGTGTTCTCGGTGCTGTTCGACAATCCTTTCCTGCACACCACCACCTTTGGCGGCAACCCGCTGGCCTGCGCCGCGGCGCTGGCGACCATTAACGTGCTGCTGGAAGAGAACCTGCCCGCCCAGGCGGAGCAGAAAGGCGACATGCTGCTGGATGGCTTCCGCCAGCTGGGACGTGAATACCCGGACCTGGTGCAGGACGCGCGCGGCAAAGGGATGCTGATGGCGATTGAGTTTGTCGATAACGAAACCGGCTACAGCTTCGCGAGTGAGATGTTCCGCCAGCGAGTGCTGGTGGCAGGCACGCTCAACAACTCGAAGACCATTCGCATTGAACCGCCGCTGACGCTGACCATTGAGCAGTGTGAGCTGGTGCTGAAAGCGGCCCGTCAGGCGCTGGCCGCCTTGCGGGTGAGTGTGGCAGAAGCATAAGAGACGCCGGGCGGCGCTGCGCTTGCCCGGCCTTCTGTTCCCAATGCGACTGTCGGCCCGGTAAGCGAAGCGCTACCGGGCATTTTTTTACCGGTGAAACTCCGCCACGGTCATGGTGAATCGCACCACGCTTTCCCCCTGGTTTGCATAGCTGTGCGCCGCGTCAGTTTTTGCCACTGCCGACGCCCCTGCAACCACCTGGGTTACGCTTTCCTCTATCTTCAGCGTTAATACCCCTGCTTCCACATGGAGCAGCTCAAAGGTGCCTGCGGGATGGCCGGGCGAGCTGAAGCTTTCGCCCGGCTGCATCTCCCAGCGCCAGAGTTCGATCATATCCGGGCCAGCCGTACCCGCCAGCAGCCGGGCGTTGCCGCCCTTCTCACCCTGCCAGAGCACCGGAATCGCCGCTTCCTCGATAATATGTACCTGCGGCTCGCTGGCGACATTGACGATATCGGCCACCGACACGCCCAGCGCCGCCGCCAGCTTGCAGAGGATCGCAATACTGGGGTTGGCGGCCCCTTTTTCGATCTCTACCAGCATCCCCTTGCTGACGCTGGCCCGGCGGGATAGCTCATCCAGCGACAGCTTTTTCTCTTTCCGCCAGTTGCGGATACGGTTCGCCACCGCCAGGCTTACCCGGGCGACGTCTGCGCCCTGTTCGGTCATTATATTGACTTTATCGGTCACTGGTCATTACCATGGTATAAAACAGTCGATACAGGATTATTTATGTCCCTCCTCACGCCGTCAATAGATCCCCGTCTGGCCGGGATCGCGCCGGGGTTCCGCGCGCTGAGCATCGTGGTCGAAGCCGCGCCCGTTACCGCACCCGATGTGGCCTCTGCCGCGTTAGCCCAGGCCTGCCAGCAGATGTTGAACGATGATTTTCCCTGGGCGGAAGCCCATCTCGCCGCCTGGGATGCGGCGTTCAAAGCCTTTGGCGCGAAACCGAAACGCCCCCCCTGCTCTGCCAGCGCCCTGCGCAAGCGGGTCCTGAAAGAGGGCACGCTGCCGTCGCTCGATCCGGTGGTGGATATCTACAATGCAGTCAGCATCCGCTACGCCATTCCGGTGGGCGGAGAATCTTGCCGCCTACACCGGCGCACCGCGCCTGACGCTGGTCGACGGTAGCGAGCCTTTTGACACCATCAAAGAGGGGCAGCCGGACGTGGAGTATCCCGATGCGGGTGAGGTTATCTGGCGCGATGACGTGGGGGTGACCTGCCGACGCTGGAACTGGCGACAGGGGGTACGCACCCGGCTGGACAGCCAGGCGCAGACCATGTAGTTTATTCTTGAAAGCCTGCCCGCAATGCCGTTAGCGGCGCTGGAAGCGGCCGAGGATGAGCTGGTCAGTCAGTTGCAGCGCCTGATGCCGGGGGCAACGGCGCGGGTTCAGCTGCTGGAACTGGCCTGAAAAATGCCGGGCGGCGCAGCGCTTGCCCGGCCAGGGTGATTTGCAGGGGTCTGTAAGCCCGGTAAGCATAGCGCCACCGGGCACCAGGCCGCACAATCCCTACTCTGGCATCAACCCGACAAAACAGCGTTTTTTACGCGGCTCAGACATCAGATCTTCAAGCTTCTCCACGCACGCCTTGTAATGCGGGGTCTGCTTATGCGCCAGCACCGCCTCTTCATCTTTGTAAGCTTCGTAGATAAAGAACCGGGTTTTTACCCGCGGATCCTGAAGCACGTCGAAACGCAGGTTGCCCGGCTCCCGGATCGCCCCTTCATGGTTGGCACGAAACACCTCCAGAAACTCGTCCACCCGATCCGGTTTAATGTTGATCTCCACTAACGTCACGTTCATTGTGTTTCTCCCTGTTTTTCCTCCTGCCAGAACTGATACGCCTCGCGGGCGCTCATCTTCTCGTGTACTACCTTCTTCACCGCCTTCAGCATTGCCAGCGGGGCACTGGACTGGAAGATATTGCGCCCCATGTCCACGCCTGATGCCCCCTGGTCGATGGCGCGGAAACACATCTCCAGCGCCTCGTGTTCCGGCAGTTTTTTGCCCCCGGCGATAACAATCGGCACCGGACAGCTGGCAGTCACTTTTTCGAAGCCCTCTTCCACAAAATAGGTTTTAACGAACTGCGCCCCCATTTCGGCGGCGATGCGGCTGGCAAGCGAAAAGTAGCGCGCATCCCGGGCCATCTCTTTACCGACCCCGGTCACCGCCAGGGTTGGGATGCCGTAGCGGTTGCCCGCATCCACCAGCTTGATGATGTTGTTGATCGACTGGTGCTCATATTCGCTGCCGATATAGACCTGCGCCGCCACTGCGCACACATTCAGGCGCAGGGCATCCTCCATCGCCACCGCCACGCACTCGTTGGAAAGCTCGCCGAGCATCGAGTTGCCACCCGAGGCGCGCAGCACCACCGGCTTGTTGGTCGTGGGCGGCACGGTGCTGCGCAGAATGCCGCGGGTACACATCAGCACATCGGTTTCGGCAAACAGCGGCGCAATGGAGAGATCGATACGTTCCAGCCCGGTGGTTGGCCCCTGGAAGTAGCCATGATCGAAAGCCAGCATGACCGTGCGATTGCTGGCGGGGTTGAAGATGCGCGCCAGCCGCGACTGCATCCCCCAGTCCAGCGCCCCGCAGCCCTTCAGCGTAAAGGGCACATTCTGCTGCGGTCGGTCGAGGCCAAAGTTCTTACCCTCTTTGATGTCGTCTAAATCAGCCATGTTCCCCCCTGTCAGAAATCGTAGTTATTGATGTTCTCTTTGGTGAACACCACCCGCTCCGGCAGCAGCACAATGCCATTGCCTTTCGCTTCATACTGATAGCCCTGCACGCTGTTTGGCTCGACCTTCAGGGCACCGATATCTTTGACCTCCACGCTGTCACCCACGTTAAGATCGCCTTTTTTCAGCAAACGATCGGCGACATTGACCGCAATTTTGCCCTGTTGCACCACGTCCCACAGGCCGAAGGCTTTCACCGTGCCGCGCTCTACGTACGGGCGCATCACGTTAGGCGTACTGAAACCAACAATCGCCACCCCTTCGCGCTTCAGGTTCTCGGCGGCCTGGGCTGCCGCTGGCAGGGCGTTGGCGTCCGGGGCGATGATCGCATCCAGATCCGGGTAGGCTTTTAAGATCCCTTCTGCAGTCTGCAAGGATTTGGTGGCATCGTTATAGCCAAACTGGGTGGTAACGATCTGCCACTGAGGATGATCTTTGGCGATTTTGGCTTTCGCCTCTTTCACCCACTGGTTCTGGTCGGTCACGGTCGGGCTGGAGTAGAAGAACGCCACTTTGGCGGCCGGTTTGGTCACCTGCTTCGAGGCCATATCCACCAGCAGGCCGCCTAGCTGTTCCGGGGTACCCTGGTTGATGTAGATGCTGCGGCACTCTGGTTTGGTGTCGGAGTCCCAGGTCAGCACTTTGACCCCGCGCTGCATGGCGCGTTTCAGGGCCGGACAGAGGCCGTCGGGGGAGACCGCCGAAACAATAATGGCGTTATAGCCCTGGTTGACGAAGTTATTGATCAGTTGCACCTGCCCGGAGACGCTCGGCTCGGTCGGGCCATCGTAGGTGACATCGGTTCCCAGCTCTTTACCCGCCTCTTTCGCGCCGTTACCGCCGCTGGTAAAGAAGCCGACCCCCACCAGTTTCGGGATAAACGCGATGCGATCCGCCGCCTGCGCCGTCGCCACGCTTAACGCCACGGCCAGCACTATCAGTTTTATTTTCATCTTACGCTCCGGGTATTTTTTGTGAGAAGAGAACGCACCCATTCACGGTGCAAACTCAGCGAACGCCCCATGACCACCACAACCAGCAGCGCCCCTGACAGCGCGCTCGACACCTGGTTGGGAATGCCGACCATCTGTAACCCCTGCTGTAAGTACCCCACCAGCAACGCCGCCAGTGCCGTACCCACAACCGAACCTGAACCGCCGTAGATATTCGCCCCGCCGAGCACCGCGGCGGTAAGCGCGGGCATCAGCAGGTCGCGCCCTAAATCAGAACGCGCCGAGCCGAAATAGGAGACCATCACCAGGGCGGCAATCGCCGAGGCCACGCCCACCAGGCCATACAGAGCATAGGGCATGCCGTTGACCGATAACGCGGCATAGCGCGCCGCGCGCGGGTTTTGTCCAATCAGAAACAGGTGGCGGCCAAAACGCCCGCGATGGACGATCAGCCAGAAGAAGAAGGTGATCACCGCGAACAGCACCAGGGGGATCGGCAGCCCCAGCAGCGTCAGATTGGCAAAGGCGGTGAAGCTCTCCGGGAAGCCGCCAATCCCTTCGTAGCCGGTTGCTCCTGCCATTCCCGAGAGCAGCAGCGCCCCGCCGCCGTACAGGTACAGCGTGCCGAGGGTGATCACCAGCGGGCTGATGCCGGTGTAGTGGATCAGCGCCGCGTTGAACAGGCCACACAGCAGCCCGAGCAGCAATGTGAGCGGGATCGCCGCAGCCATCGGCACGCCGGACTGCATCATCACCCCCAACGCGATGGCGCACAGGCCGATGGTGGAGCCGAGCGAGATATCAATCCCGCCGCTGATGATCACCAGCGTCAGCGGCAGTGCCACAATGCCGATGCAGATAAAATCGCTGGTGCTAAACAGCAGCATATTGATGTCGAGCATCCGCGGATTGAGGGTGCCAAACAGCAGGATCTCCAGCACCAGTAACAGCAGCAACGCCCACTCCCAGTTAAGCTTCATCTACGCCACCTCTTTGTTGCGTTTGCGAAACGGGGTGACGTGCTTCCCCCCTTTGTTGCCCGGCTGGAAGCGGCTGTACTTCAGCGCCCGCTGATGACGCGCCAGCGCCTGGCGCAACCGTCCGTCGAGCACCAGCACCCCCAGCAGCACTAATCCGGCGATAAAGTCGTTCCACCAGGCCGGGAGGCGGAACAGCACCAGCACGGTGTCGATTTGGGTCAGGAAGAAAGCGCCCAGCAGCGCGCCGATTAACGTGCCCGTACCGCCGAGCAGGGAGATGCCCCCGAGCACGCAGGCGGCGATGGCCTTCATCTCCAGCCCGCTGCCGGTCTGGTTGGGCACAAAGCCAATCTGCGCGGCAAACACAATCCCGGCGCAGGCCGCCAGCACGCCGTTGAGGGTAAAGGCCGCCATTCGGGTACGGTTGACCGCCACGCCTAACTGGCGGGCCGCTGCGAGGTTATCCCCGACGGCGTAAAAATCGCGGCCAAAGGCGGTGCGCGACAGAGTCCACGCGCCGAGAGCGGCAATGACCAGTACCACGATGCCGAGCGGCGATATACCAAGAGCGACCGGCTCCGACAGGGATTTCAGGCTCGACGGCAACCCTTCTATCCACTTCCCGCCCGTCCACAACAGCATCGCCCCACGCCATAACCCCAGCGTGCCGAGGGTGGCGACAATCGCCGGAATGCGCAGCCCCACCACCAGCAGGCCGTTGAAGGCACCCGCCACCGCCCCGATAGCCAGCGCAAACAAAATGGCCACCGGCAGGCCGTAGCCGTTATTTAGCGCCACACCGACGGCAATAGCGCACAGCCCAACGATGGAGCCGACCGACACGTCGATGTTACGGGTCAGCATCACCAGCCCGGCGCCGAGCGCCAGCAGGATCAGGATTTGCGCGCTGGCAAAGATCATCCCCAGCGTCTGCAAACTGAGATAGGCCGGGTTAAGGGCCACCAGCACCACAAACAGGGCCAGGATCGCCAGCAATGCACTCAGTTCGCGGTTTTTGAGCAGTGTTTTCATGCCTGTCCTCCGAAGGCCAGGGCCATCATCCGGTCAAGAGTGACGGCGTGGCGCGGCAGTTCTCCGCTGAGCACCCCCTGATGCATGACCAGCACCCGATCCGCCAGACCCGGGAACTCATCCATGTCGCTGGAGATCATCAGCACCGCCACGTTTTGCGCCGCCACGCTTTTGATGAGCTGGTAGATATCCGCCCGGGCCGAGACATCCACCCCGCGGGTCGGTTCATCGACGATCAGCAGCAGCGGATTGGCCTCCAGACAGCGCGCCAGCAGCACCTTCTGCTGATTGCCGCCCGACAAGGTGCGCACCGTCTGATCCGGGCCGTTGAGTTTGATCCCCAGCGCGCGGTGATAACGCTCCACGACTGCGGCCTCGCGTTTACGCTGCTGCCAGAGCGAGGGTTCGTTCAGCGCCACCGTGTTCCAGCGTACCGGCGCATCAAGGAACAGGCCGGACACCTGCCTGTCCTCCGGCAGATAGACCAGCCCTTTCTCCAGCCGGGTGCTGACCGGATCGTTGTCGATCTGCTGGTTTTCGAGCCAGATCTTCCCTCCGCGCGTCGGGCGCAGGCCGTACAGCGTTTCGGCAAACTCGGTGCGCCCGGATCCCACCAGCCCGGCCAGGCCGACGATCTCCCCGGCGTAGATCTCAAGACTGAGATCGATAAACCCTTCGCCGGTGAGGCTCTCCACCCGCAACACCGGAAAATCCTGGGCCTGGGTGCGGCGATTGCCCGGCAGCGCCAGCCACAATTTTTGCGTATCGCTCAGGCCCTGATCGCGGCTGACCGGAGTCATCGCGGCGATCAGCGCGTTGTCATCAAACTGCGCGGTTTCGCCACTCAGCACGATGGCCCCGTCGCGCATCACCGAGACGTGGCTGGCGAGCTGGCGGATTTCAGGCAGTTTGTGGGAGATAAAGACGATGCCTACTCCCGTGGCCTGTAAGGCGCGGATCTGGCGAAACAGGCGCTCCGTTTCACCCGGCGTCAGCGAGGCGGTCGGTTCATCGAGGATCAGGATTTTCGCCTCGCGCATCAGCCCGCGCAGAATCTCCACCATCTGCTGATCTGCCACCTCCAGCGTGCTGGCAGCGGCCTCTAAATTGAGCTGGCACTGGAGCTGTTCCAGCTTATCGGCAAGGCGCTGGCCAGTGGCCTGCCCGCGTGGTAAACGGAAAAGGATGTTTTCCCGCACGCTGAGATTCGGAAACAGCATCGGCTCCTGCGGCACCAGATAGATGCCCAGCTGGTGCGCCTGCCCCGGCTTAAGGCGAGCAAAAGGCTGCCCGGCGATAGCAAGTTCACCGCGGTCGGGGGTTTCGACGCCGGCGACGATCTTCATCAGGGTCGATTTCCCCGCGCCGTTGCCACCCATCAGGGCGTGCACCTGTCCTGCAAGCAGAGTGAAATCAATGTTTTTCAATACAGGAACGCCGGAGAACTGTTTCTGGATCCCGCGCGCCTCGATAAGTGCTGTCATTATCGCTCCGCTATTGAACAAATGATTTTTGAAATTAATAATGTTCAAAAGCGTAGACGGTGAACTATATTTACAACCGTGCAGTGATCACAGTTTTACGGATGGGATCCCGATAATGCTGAAACATTCCTGAATATCCGTTTTGCCGCGTGGCTCACAGATTCAACCTGCGGCGAGGCGAACATATGATCTAAATTTTGATAAGAGTTCAAATATGGGCGAGAAACGCGTTGCCGAAGAGGGACGATTTGCCGGACTGGCACTGACGGAAGAGGAACTGGTCGCGCGCGTGGCGTGGTGCTACTACCACGACGGCCTGACGCAGAACGATATCGGCGAACGGCTGGGATTACCGCGGCTCAAGATTTCGCGGCTGCTGGAAAAGGGCCGACAGTCCGGGGTGATCCGCGTGCAGATCAACTCCCGCTATGAAGGCTGTCTGGCGCTGGAGACCGAGCTTCAGCAGCGCTTCGGCCTGCGGCTTGCCCGCGTGCTGCCAGCCCTGAACACCCCGCCGATGAGCGTGCGCTTAGGCATTGGCGCCGCGCAGTCGTTAATGGGCGTACTGGAACCCGGTCAGTTGCTGGCGGTGGGATTTGGTGAAACCACCATGAGCTGCATTCAGCACTTAAGCGGTTTTATCAGCTCTCAGCAGGTGCGGCTGGTAACGCTTTCCGGCGGCGTCGGGCCTTACATGACCGGTATTGGCCAGCTGGATGCCGCCTGCAGTATCAGCATGATCCCCGCCCCGCTGCGGGTGTCATCCCCGGAAGTGGCTGGCATTTTAAAGCGGGAAACCAGCGTGCGGGATGTGATCCTCGCCGCCACCGCCGCCGACGTGGCCGTGGTCGGGATTGGCGCGGTGAACCAGCGCCGGGACGCCACCATACTGCGATCCGGCTATATCAGCGAAGGGGAACAGCTGATGTTTGCCCGTAAAGGGGCGGTGGGGGACATTCTGGGTTATTTCCTGAATGCCGACGGCGAGCGGATTGATGAGCTGGAGATCCACCGGGAATTACTGGGCGTCACCCTCGATGAACTGGCACAACTGCCCGTCATTGTCGGCGTCGCCGGAGGAGAAGAGAAAGCCGATGCGATTTATGCCGCACTGAACGGTCGCCGTATCAATGGCCTGGTGACGGAAGAGACGACAGCCCGCGCGGTGCTGGCTCTGGCGAAATAAGAGCCGCCCTGCGCCTGACACGAGGCAAGCTCATGAGTTACCTTTTAGCGTTAGATGCAGGGACAGGCAGCGTTCGCGCCGTGATTTTCGACTTATCCGGCAACCAGATTGCCGTCGGCCAGGCAGAGTGGAAACACCTGAGCGTGGAGAACGTCCCCGGCTCGATGGAGTTTGACCTCGATACCAACTGGCGGCTGGCCTGCCAGTGCATTCACCAAGCGCTCGATCGGGCGCACCTGAGCGCGGCGGATATTCAGTCTGTCGCCTGCTGCTCAATGCGCGAAGGCATCGTCCTGTATGACCGCAACGGCGAGGCGATCTGGGCCTGCGCCAACGTTGATGCCCGCGCCAGCCGTGAAGTGGCCGAGCTGAAAGAGATCCACGACTTCCGTTTTGAATCTGAAGTGTATGACGTGTCCGGCCAGACCCTGGCCCTGAGCGCCATGCCGCGCCTGCTGTGGCTGGCGCACCATCGCCCGGATATCTACCGCAAAGCGGCAACCATCACCATGATCAGCGACTGGCTGGCGGCGAAACTGTCGGGCGAGCTGGCCGTCGATCCTTCTAATGCTGGCACCACCGGTATGCTGGATCTCTTCAGCCGCGACTGGCGTCCGGCACTGCTGGATATGGCCGGGCTGCGGGCTGACATCCTCTCCCCTGTTAAAGAGACCGGTACTGTGCTGGGGGCCATCACCAAAGCGGCCGCCCAGCAGAGCGGCCTGCGCGAAGGCACGCCCGTCGTGATGGGTGGCGGCGATGTGCAACTCGGTTGCCTCGGACTGGGGGTGGTCCGCGCTGGACAAACCGCAGTGCTGGGCGGGACCTTCTGGCAGCAGGTCGTCAACCTGCCGCAGGTGCGTACCGATCCGCAGATGAACATCCGCGTGAACCCGCACGTTATCCCTGGCATGGCTCAGGCGGAGTCGATCAGCTTCTTCACGGGATTAACGATGCGCTGGTTCCGCGACGCCTTTTGCGCCGAAGAGAAATTGATCGCCGAGCGGATGGGGATGGATACCTATGCGCTGATGGAAGAGATGGCCAGCCGCGTTCCGGCAGGCTCCCACGGCGTTATGCCGATCTTCTCTGACGCGATGCACTTTAAGCAGTGGTATCACGCCGCACCGTCGTTTATTAACCTCTCCATCGACCCGGAAAAGTGCAATAAAGCCACCCTGTTTCGCGCCCTGGAAGAGAATGCGGCCATCGTCTCGGCGTGCAATCTGGCGCAGATCTCGCAGTTTTCCGGCGTCAATTTTGACAGCCTGGTGTTTGCTGGCGGCGGCGCGAAAGGGGCGCTGTGGAGCCAGATTTTAAGCGACGTCACCGGCCTGCCGGTGCGGGTGCCCGAGGTGAAAGAAGCCACCGCGCTGGGATGCGCCATTGCCGCCGGAACCGGTGCCGGGCTGTATGCCGACATGGCCGCGACGGGCGAGAAGCTGGTGAAGTGGAGCCGGGAGTTCACCCCGAACCCGGCACACCGGGAGCTGTACGACGGCATGATGCAGAAATGGCAGGCGGTGTATGCCGACCAGCTCGGGCTGGTGGACAGCGGGCTGACGACATCGATGTGGCAGGCACCGGGGCTGGTGCGGGCATCCCCCTCACCCTAACCCTCTCCCCACAGGGGAGAGGGAACTGTCCCCTGCGGCCTTTTCCTCCTCGCCTCTTTAGGGAGAGGGAGGTGCTCGGTGCGGTCTTTTCCCCTCACCCTAACCCTCTCCCCATAGGGGAGAGGGAACTGTCCCCTGCGGTTTTTCCCACTCGCCTCATTAGGGAGAGGGAGCTGCCTGGGGCGGTCTTTCCCCCTCACCCTAACCCTCTCCCCATAGGGGAGAGGGAACTGTCCCCTGCGGTCTTTTATCCCTCGCCCCATGAGGGAGAGGGAACTGCTCGATGCGGTCTTTTCCCCCTCGCCCCTTTGAGGTGAGGGAACTGCTCGGTGCGGTCTTTTCCCCCTCGCCCCTTTGGGGAGAGGGCCGGGGTGAGGGGCAAAGTTCTTTGAGATCTATCACAATCATTCGATCCCGCTTTTACCTTTCTGCTGCTGCTGGCTAAATTAGTAACTCATCCGACCACATAACAATAAATTAACACTGGAAGAGACTATGAGCCGCTACCCGTCGCTATTCGCCCCCCTCGATCTGGGGTTTACCACGCTCAAAAATCGCGTGCTGATGGGCTCGATGCATACCGGGCTGGAGGAGCGCCCGGACGGCCCTGAGCGCCTGGCAGCGTTTTATGCCGAACGCGCGCGCCACGGCGTAGCGCTGATCGTCACTGGCGGCGTCGCGCCTGCCTCCTCCGGTGTGACGATGGAGGGCGGCGCGATGCTGAACGATGTGGCACAGCTGCCGCACCACCGGATCGTGACTGACGCGGTACACAACGAGGGCGGCAAAATCGCCCTGCAAATTCTGCATACCGGACGCTACAGCTATCAGCCAAACCTGGTGGCGCCGTCGGCGATCCAGGCCCCGATCAACCGCTTTACGCCCCACGCCCTCACCCATGATGAAATCCTCGCCCTGATTGATGACTTTGCCCGCTGCGCTGCGCTGGCGCGTGAAGCCGGTTACGACGGCGTAGAGGTGATGGGTTCCGAAGGCTATCTGATTAACGAATTTCTCGCCGCGCGCACTAACCAGCGCGAGGACGAATGGGGCGGCGACTATGCCCGCCGGATGCGCTTTGCGGTAGAAGTGGTGCGCGCGGTGCGTGAACGCGTCGGCAGCGATTTTATTATTGTCTATCGTCTGTCGATGCTCGACCTGGTGGAAGGCGGCGGCACCTTCGAGGAGACCGTCCAGCTGGCGCAGGCCATTGAAGCCGCAGGCGCAACCATTATTAACACCGGGATCGGCTGGCACGAGGCGCGGATCCCGACCATCGCCACACCGGTGCCACGGGCAGCATTCAGCTGGGTGACGCGCAGGCTGAAAGGCAAGGTATCGATCCCGCTGGTGACCACCAACCGCATTAACGATCCGCAGGTGGCAGACGATCTGCTGGCGAAGGGCGATGCCGATATGGTGTCGATGGCGCGGCCATTCCTCGCCGATGCGGAGATCCTCTCCAAAGCGCAAAGCGGTCGCGCGGATGAGATCAACACCTGTATAGGCTGCAACCAGGCCTGTCTGGATCAGATCTTCGTGGGCAAAGTCACCTCTTGCCTCGTCAACCCGCGCGCCTGCCATGAAACCAAAATGCCCGTCACGCCTGCCGTCACCCAAAAACGGCTCGCCGTGGTGGGCGCTGGCCCCGCCGGGCTGGCGTTTGCGGTGAATGCCGCCGCCCGCGGGCACAGCGTGACGCTCTTTGATGCCCTGGCTGAGATCGGTGGGCAATTTAATATCGCCAAACAGATCCCCGGCAAAGAGGAGTTCTACGAAACCCTGCGCTACTACCGCCGGATGATCGACCTGACGGGCGTGGATCTGCGGCTGAACCATTTTGTGAAAGCATCGGATCTGATGGAGTTCGATGAGGTGATCCTCGCCTCCGGGATCGCCCCGCGTACCCCGGCGATCGACGGCATCGATCATCCTAAGGTGCTGAGCTATCTCGACGTGCTGCGCGATAAAACGCCGGTGGGTGATAAGGTGGCGATTATCGGCTGCGGCGGCATTGGGTTTGATACCGCCATGTATCTGAGCCAGTCGGGCGAGCCAACCAGCCAGAACATTGCGGAATTCTGCGAGGAGTGGGGTATCGACACCAGCCTGAATCAGGTGGGCGGTTTACGGCCAGAAGGGCCGCAACTGCCGAAAAGCCCCCGCCAGATAGTGATGCTGCAACGCAAAGCCAGCAAACCGGGCGAAGGTCTGGGGAAAACCACCGGCTGGATCCACCGCGCTACCCTGCTCGCGCGCGGCGTGAAGATGATCCCGGGCGTGAGTTATCAGAAGATCGACGACGAGGGGCTGCATGTGCTGATCGGCGGTGAACCGCAGCTGCTGGCGGTGGATCATGTCATTCTGTGTGCCGGGCAGGAGCCGAAGCGCGATCTGGCTGAGCCGCTGCGCGAGGCGGGCAAGGCGGTGCATCTGATTGGCGGGTGTGATGTGGCGATGGAGCTGGATGCAAGGCGGGCGATTGCCCAGGGGACGACGCTGGCTCTTGAAATTTGATTTTTCCCCTCACCCCGGCCCTCTCCCCAAAGGGGCGAGGGGGAAAAGATAGCCCCGAGCCGTTTCCCCGCCCAGGAAAAAGGCGGCACCGAACGGTTTCCTCTCCCAGGAAAAAGGCCACACCGAACGGTTTCCTCTCCCCAGGAAAAGGCCGCACCGATCAGTCCCCTCTCCCCTCTGGGGAGAGGGTTAGGGTGAGGGGTAAAGGGTGAAGGATGAAGGGTAAAAACAATCTTACCGACGACGCCCCAGCTTCACCGCTTTCAGCACCACGAACTTACTGTTCGTCGCCACGGTGGTGCAGTTGCCGAAAATCTTCTTCAGCTTGTGGAAATAGTCCAGGTGGCGGTTGGCCACAATGTACAGCTCGCCGTTGATCTTCAGGCAGCGGCGCGCGTGGTGGAACATCTCCCAGGCAACGTTATCCGTCAGGGCGTGTTTCTGGTGGAACGGCGGGTTACAGAACACGGCGTTGAAGCGGAATGGCTCCACGCCGGAGAGCGCGTTGTTGATCATAAACTCGCAGCGATCCAGCGCCTCTGGCATGTTCGTTTCTACGTTCAGGCGGCTGGATGCCACCGCCATCGGCGATTCATCGCTAAAGACCACGCTGGCCTCCGGGTTCTTCGCCAGCAATGTCAGACCGATCACCCCGTTACCGCAGCCGAGATCGACGATCTCCCCTTCCAGGTTTTCCGGCAGATGTTCAATGAAGAAACGTGCCCCGATGTCCAGCCCGGTGCGAGAGAAGACGTTCGCGTGGTTGTGGATAGTCCAGTCGGTGCCTTCCAGCTTCCAGCTCAGGGTTTCCGGCGCGTCAGCCAGCTGTGGAGAACTAAACGTACAGTTGATCAGGCGCGCTTTTTTCCACGCCAGGGTGGTGGTGGTTGGCCCCAGCACTTTCTCGAACAGCGCAATCGTCGAGGTGTGGATATCGCGCGCTTTGGCACCGGCAATAATGCGCGTCTCTGGCGTTACTACCTTACGCAGCGCACGCAGTTGCTGCTCCAGCAGCGCCATGGTTTTTGGGATCTTAATCAGCACGACGCCCGGCGCCTGCGGGTATTCCGCGGTGCTGTCGAGGAACTTAACGCTGGATTCAGCGATATCGTTGTGACGTAAATTCTCGCGCGTTGCCAGCTCGCTCAAATAGGAGTCACCGATGCTGTAGGGCGTATGTTCGGCCAGCGCACAACCCAATGCGCCAAAAGCATCATTCAGGATCAGAACCGGGCCGCTGATTTCAGTGTCATCCAACTGTTGCAGCAGATATTCATCCGCCGCTTCCCACGCCTGAAGCGGGTTAACGTCGTCCGTTTCCGGGAAACGTTTTAAGTCGAGTGAACGGAAACCGTTGTCTAAGTGGCTCATCGGCCCTCCTGAATGGTAAAATTTCGGCGTTATCCCTGAAAAGGGTGCGAGAGTATATACCCAAAATCATTCACGTTGCATTAAAGCAGCAAGTCTGAGGATCCCCGGGCGCTGACACAAGTCAGTGAAAGGGGTGAGCAGACGCAGCCAACACAGAGGCAATGTGAAGGATGACGGGCATACCTGTTTTCACATTATTTTGGGGCGTTAATGAACCAGCTGACTTATCTCCAGGGCTACCCGGAGCATCTGCTTTCCCAGGCCCGCACCTTGATTGCCGAGCAAAAACTGGGGGCGGTGCTGGAAAAACGCTATCCGGGGACCCACGATTTCGCGACCGATAAAGCCCTCTGGCAGTATACGCAGGATCTGAAAAACCGATATCTGAAGAGCGCGCCCCCGATCAACAAGGTGATGTACGACAACAAAATCCACGTGCTGAAAAACGCGCTGGGTCTGCATACCGCCATCTCCCGCGTGCAGGGCGGCAAATTGAAAGCCAAAGCCGAGATCCGCGTGGCGACGGTGTTCCGCAACGCGCCGGAAGCCTTTTTGCGCATGATTGTGGTTCACGAGCTGGCGCACCTGAAAGAGAAAGAACATGACAAGGCGTTCTACTCCCTGTGCTGTCATATGGAGCCGCAATACCACCAGCTGGAGTTTGATACTCGCCTGTGGCTGACGCATTTATCGCTATAGCGCACAAGTTTTGTCATTATCACGTGCTACAGTGGCAACAGGTTCCCAGCAACGGAGTTCGTGAACGTTTATGATACGTTTCGCAGTCATTGGGACGAACTGGATCACGCGTCAGTTCGTCGATGCCGCCCATGAGACCGGCAAATATAAACTTACCGCAGTCTATTCCCGCAGCCTTGAACAGGCGCAGGCCTTTGCTAACGACTATCTCGTCGAGCATCTGTTTACCTCTCTGGAGGCGATGGCGCAAAGCGATGCCATCGACGCGGTCTATATTGCCAGCCCAAATTCACTGCATTTCCCGCAGACGACGCTGTTCCTCAGCCACAAAAAACATGTGATTTGCGAGAAACCGCTGGCCTCGAATATCGATGAGGTGGAAGCCGCCATTCAGCTGGCGCGGGAAAATCAGGTGGTGCTGTTCGAAGCTTTCAAAACCGCCAGCCTGCCCAATTTCCTGCTGCTGCAACAGTCGCTGCCCAAACTGGGCCGCATGCGCAAAGCCTTTATCAACTACTGCCAGTATTCGTCACGCTATCAGCGTTATCTCGACGGCGAGAATCCGAACACCTTTAATCCGGCCTTCTCTAATGGCTCGATTATGGACATCGGCTTCTACTGCCTGGCCTCGGCGGTCGCGCTGTGGGGCGAGCCGCACCGGGTTCAGGCTACTGCCAGCCTGCTGGAGAGCGGCGTGGATGCCCACGGTCTGGTGGTGCTGGACTACGGGGATTTCAGCGTCACGCTGCAGCACTCCAAGGTGAGCGATTCGGTGCTGCCGAGTGAAATCCAGGGCGAGAACGGCTCGCTGGTGATCGAGAAAATCTCCGAGTGCCAGAAGCTGAGCTACGTGCCGCGCGGCGGTAAAGCCCAGGAGCTGACGCAGCCTCAACATATCAACACTATGCTGTATGAGGCAGAGGTGTTCGCGCGTCTGGTTGAAACCCAGGAAGTGAACCATCCAGGCCTTGCGGTGAGCCGTACCACGGCGAAGCTGCAGACCGAGATCCGTCGTCAGACGGGGGTGGTATTCCCGGCGGATGGCCTGAACGCAGAAGTTACCGCGTAAAGCTGTGTAATGAATCCGTGCAGGCCATTGACGAAATCAATGGCCTGACATATTTTGTTACTTGCAAAGGGGAGTAACTTCCTTGCCGGTGGATCGTCATTACGATGCGTTTAATACCGCATCCGGTCGCCGGGCAACGAAAAAGGAATGCGATTAACGTATTCCTTTCTTGTTGTAAGTGAGACCTTGCCGGAAGGCGAGGTCTATGCATAAAAAACGCAACGGCTATCGTCTTCTGACCCTAGCCGTTTTTGTTTTTTACGCGTAAGGAAAATTGTATGAATACTGTCGGTACTCCGCTGATGTGGGGCGGATTCGCAGTCGTGGTCGTGATCATGCTGGCGATCGATCTCTTTTTACAGGGGCGTCGTGGCGCACATGGCATGACCATGAAACAGGCGGCCGCCTGGTCGTTGGTGTGGGTCTCCCTCTCCTTGCTGTTCTGTGCTGCCTTCTGGTGGTATCTCTCTGTCACCCAGGGTCGCGCGGTGGCCGATCCGCAGGCGCTGGCCTTCCTCACGGGCTATCTGATTGAAAAAGCCCTCGCGGTGGATAACGTCTTCGTCTGGCTGATGCTGTTTAGCTACTTTGCCGTACCGGCTGCCTTGCAGCGTCGGGTGCTGGTGTATGGCGTGTTGGGCGCGATCGTGCTGCGTACCATCATGATCTTCGCAGGTAGCTGGCTGATTTCGCAGTTCGAATGGCTGCTCTATATCTTCGGCGCCTTCCTGCTGTTTACCGGTGTGAAGATGGCGCTGGCGAAGGAAGACGAAACCGGTATTGGCGAGAAGCCGCTGGTGCGCTGGATCCGCAGTCATCTGCGCATGACCGACACCATCGAGAGCGAGCACTTCTTTGTGCGTAAGAACGGGCTGCTCTTCGCAACGCCGCTGCTGCTGGTGCTGATCATGGTTGAGCTGAGCGACGTGATTTTCGCGGTCGATAGCATCCCGGCGATCTTTGCGGTGACCACTGACCCGTTCATCGTGCTGACGTCGAACCTGTTTGCCATCCTCGGCCTGCGTGCCATGTACTTCCTGCTGGCGGGTGTAGCGGAGCGCTTCACCATGCTGAAGTACGGCCTGTCGGTGATCCTGGTATTTATCGGTATCAAGATGATGATTGTCGATTTCTACCATATCCCGATCGCCATCTCTCTGGGCGTGGTGTTTGGCATCCTGGTCCTGACCCTGATTATCAACGCCTGGGTTAACCACCGGAACGATAAGAAGCAGCAGATGCAGTAAAGGGGTTTGGTGCGGTCTGATGCCCTCACCCCGGCCCTCTCCCACAGGGAGAGGGCGAACACACTTTTGTAACGCAGTAGTTAAAAAATATGATGTGACACGTAAAATCCAGCATTTTACTCTTCCGCCTTGCGCTGCTTTCCCTGATACTCAACCAGGCAAACAAATACTTACATCCGGACATAAATGTGACTAAGAGCACATCCAGGATGGAACGCAATTTCACTCAGGAATAACGTATGAGCACACAATCAAGCGGTCTGTTCGCGCGCCTGGCGCAAGGCAGCCTCGTTAAACAAATTCTGGTCGGGTTGGTACTGGGTATTCTGCTGGCTATGGTGTCAAAACCTGCTGCTGAAGCCACGGGGCTGCTCGGCACCCTGTTCGTTGGCGCACTGAAAGCCGTCGCGCCGGTACTGGTGCTGATGTTGGTGATGGCGTCGATTGCCAACCACCAACACGGACAAAAAACTAACATTCGCCCTATTCTCTTCCTGTATCTTCTGGGCACCTTCTCTGCCGCGCTGACGGCGGTGGTATTCAGCTTCCTGTTCCCATCCACGCTGCATCTGACCAGCGCGGCCGGTGATATCACACCACCGTCCGGCATTGTGGAAGTGCTGCGCGGCCTGTTGATGAGCATGGTATCCAACCCCATCACGGCACTGATGAACGGAAACTACATCGGCATCCTGGTATGGGCGATTGGTCTGGGCTTCGCGCTTCGCCACGGTAACGAGACCACCAAAAACCTGGTGAACGATATGTCCAACGCGGTGACCTTTATGGTGAAACTGGTGATCCGCTTTGCGCCCATCGGGATCTTCGGCCTGGTCTCCTCCACCCTGGCGACGACCGGTTTTGACGCGCTGTGGGGCTACGCGCAACTGCTGGTTGTGCTTGTCGGCTGTATGCTGCTGGTGGCGCTGGTGATCAACCCGCTGCTGGTGTTCTGGCAGATCCGCCGCAACCCGTATCCGCTGGTGCTGACCTGCCTGCGTGAGAGCGGCGTGTACGCCTTCTTCACCCGCAGCTCTGCGGCAAACATTCCGGTGAACATGGCGCTGGCCGAGAAGCTGAACCTGGATCGTGATACTTACTCCGTCTCCATTCCGCTGGGTGCGACCGTCAATATGGCAGGTGCGGCGATCACCATCACCGTGCTGACTTTAGCGGCGGTGCATACCCTGGGTATCCCTGTGGATCTGCTTACTGCGCTGCTGTTGAGCGTCGTGGCATCGCTGTGCGCCTGTGGCGCATCAGGTGTGGCGGGCGGTTCGCTGCTGCTGATCCCGCTGGCCTGTAATATGTTCGGTATCCCGAATGAGGTGGCCATGCAGGTGGTGGCGGTAGGCTTTATCATTGGTGTGCTGCAGGACTCCTGCGAAACGGCGCTGAACTCCTCGACTGACGTGCTGTTTACCGCAGCAGCCTGTCAGGCCGAAGACGCGCGTCTGGCGAAAAACGCGCTGCGCAGCTAATAAAAAAGGCCCGGTCAGTGACCGGGCCTTTTACTATCGTAAGCCAGGCAAACGCAGTGCCGCCCGGCAAACACACTTACAGCGTTACACCACTCTTAAAGATCGCCAGCTCGCGGAAGTCGTTTTTCTCGTTGCAGGTCTGTTTGCCGTTAGCGATATCAACAATCACATCCACAAACTCCGTTAACAGCTGCGGCATGGCTTTGCCATGGATCAGCTGACCCGCGTCAAAATCGATCCAGTGCTTTTTCTTCGCAGCCAGCTCG
The DNA here is from genome assembly GCF_002935105.1 of Leclercia sp. LSNIH3. Lineage (NCBI taxonomy): Bacteria > Pseudomonadati > Pseudomonadota > Gammaproteobacteria > Enterobacterales > Enterobacteriaceae > Leclercia > Leclercia sp. LSNIH3. The sequence goes on along the minus strand of NZ_CP026387.1, from coordinate 3,075,871 downwards.
CTGTTGGTGGCGATTTTCACCGTCGGCACAAAGCCGCCGTACGGTGTGCCGCGACCGGTGCTGAACAGCACCATATGACAGCCCGCACCCGCCAGGGCGCTGGTGGCGACAGCATCGTTGCCCGGGGCGCTTAACAGGTTCAGACCGTGGGTTTGCAGCCGCTCGCCGTAACGCAGCACGTCCACCACCTGGCTGGCGCCCGCTTTCTGGGTGCAACCGAGGGATTTCTCTTCGAGGGTGGTGATCCCGCCCGCTTTGTTACCCGGCGATGGGTTTTCGTAAATCGGCTGGTTGTGCGCGATAAAGTACTGTTTGAAGTCGTTCACCATGGTGACGGTCTTTTCAAAGGTCGCTTCGTCGCGGCAGTGGCTCATCAGAATGCGCTCTGCACCAAACATCTCCGGCACTTCGGTCAGCACGGTAGTGCCGCCGTTGCTGATGACGTAATCGGAGAACTGACCCAGCATCGGGTTAGCCGTAATGCCGGACAGCCCATCCGAGCCGCCGCACTCCAGACCAAACTTCAGCTCGCTCAGCTTGCCTGCTTCGCGCTGGTCGTGGCGCATCACCTCATACAGCTGGTGCAGATGCTCCAGGCCCGCTTCCACTTCGTCGTCCTGATGCTGACACACCATGAAGTGCACACGTGCTGGATCGAAGTCCCCCAGCGTTTCACGGAAGGCATCGACCTGGTTGTTCTCACAGCCCAGGCCGATCACCAGCACCGCTCCGGCGTTCGGGTGACGCACCATGTTTTGCAGCATGGTGCGGGTGTTGATGTGATCGTCCCCCAGCTGGGAGCAGCCATAGGTGTGGCTGAACAGGTGGACGCCGTCCGTGCCCTCTGCCTGATTGGTCTCTTTCAGGAACCGGCTCTGGATCTGACGGGCAATGCCGTTGACGCAGCCGACGGTCGGCAGGATCCACAGTTCATTGCGGATCCCCACCTCGCCGCTGGCACGGCGGTAGATCTGGACATCACGATCTGCCGCCTGGCTGCCTTCAGCCTGCAACTCAGGTTGATAGCTGTACTCATCCAGATCGCTCAGATTGGTGCGCGTATTGTGAGAATGAATAAACTCACCCGCCGCGATATCCGCCAGCGCATGGCCGATAGGCAGACCGTATTTGACGACGTTCTCCCCTTTGGCAATGGATTGCAGAGCGAACTTGTGCCCGCGCGCAACGTCCTGGCGCAGCGTGACGGTCTGGTTGTCAAACGTCACTTCCAGCCCTTCGCTCAGGTCGGCCAGCGCGACCGCTACGTTATCCAGCGAATGGATCTTGATGTATTGCATATCAACCCTCAGAAGGCCTTAGTTCAGTTCAATAGCGAAGTAGTCGCGTGCGTTGTTAAAGCAGATGTTTCTCACCATTTCGCCCAGCAGCTGGATGTCGGCCGGGGCTTCGCCCGCGGTGACCCAGCGGCCAATCATCTGGCATAAAATGCGGCGGAAATATTCATGGCGAGTGTAAGACAGGAAGCTACGGCTGTCGGTCAGCATCCCCACAAAGCGGCTCAGCAGACCGAGCTGCGCCAGCTGCGTCATCTGACGCTCCATGCCATCTTTCTGGTCGTTGAACCACCAGCCGGAACCAAACTGCATCTTGCCTGGCATCCCTTCGCCCTGGAAGTTGCCGATCATGGTGCCCAGCACTTCGTTATCGCGTGGGTTCAGGCAGTAGAGGATGGTTTTCGGCAGCAGATTCTCTTCGTTCTGTTTGCTCAGCAGTTTTGACAGCTCTTCCGCCAGTGGACGGTCGTTGATGGAGTCGAAACCAACATCAGCACCCAGCAGTTTGAACTGGCGCAGGTTGTTATTGCGCAGCGCGCCGATGTGGTACTGCTGCACCCAGCCGCGACGGGCATATTCTGCCGCCAGCCAGACCAGTACCGCAGTTTTGAACTGCGCCACTTCGTGTTCGTTCAGGCTTTCACCCGCCAGACGACGCGCCAGAATGCTGTCCAGTTCGGCTTCGTTCGCTTCCGCAAACAGCACCACGTCCAGGGCATGGTCAGAGACTTTACAGCCGTGCGCCGCAAAGTGGTCCAGACGCTTCGTCAGCGCGGTTTGCAGATCGTTGAAACGGCGGATCTCGGTATCGGAGACTTCACTCAGCTTCGCCATGTAGTCGGCAAAGGTCGCCAGCTCAATGTTGAACGCTTTATCCGGGCGCCAGCTTGGCAGCACTTTGACGTCAAAAGAGCTGTCCTGGGCGACAACAGCGTGATGCTCCAGAGAGTCAACAGGATCGTCGGTGGTGCCGACCATCTTGACGTTCATCTGCTTCATGATGCCGCGGGCAGAGAATTTGTCCTGCGCCAGCAGTTCATTGCATTCGTTCCAGATCTCATCCGCCGTTGCCGGAGAGAGCAGCTTGCCAGTGATGCCAAACGGACGGCGCAGCTCCAGATGGGTCCAGTGGTACAGCGGGTTACCGATGGTGTGCGGGACGGTGGCGGCCCAGGCGTCGAATTTTTCGCGATCGGAGGCATCGCCAGTACAGAGGCGTTCCGCCACGCCGTTCGTGCGCATGGCGCGCCACTTGTAGTGGTCACCTTTCAGCCAGATGTCATACAGGTTTTTGAAGCGGTAATTTTCGGCAACCTGCTGCGGCGGAAGATGGCAGTGGTAGTCGAAAATCGGCTGGTCTTTTGCGTAATCGTGGTACAGGCGGCGGGCAAATTCGGTATCTAACAGGAAATCTTCAGTCATAAACGGGGTCATTATCGTCTTCCTCTTACGAGCTTACGAGTGCGTCAGAAAAGTGATGTTCAGATGCTGCAAAGTTATCACACCAATTTCCAGAGGCCGATAATTTTTTCGTGAGTTAGATCAATAAACGTCGACAAATAATATACGTCCAAAGTGGTAAATGTCGCTCAACACCGCGCCAGCTCTGGCCTGGCAGAGCGGAAACATTGACCTTACAAATATTGACACTTTTGTGATGTCACTCACCTTTTAAAGCTGTATGACAAGTTATCGTTTCGCCGTCGCAAATTATAAGCCGACGGATTGCGTTACCGGTGCCAAAGGCATCGGACTCAGCGGTAAGGATACCGACTTATGCACGTTTACTTATGGCAAGGTTCGGGCCGTTCCGGGAGTAATCCCGGTAACGCCCTCCCGTTGATAAACATCTCACGCCTGCCGTAGAGATGCCCGTACTCCGGTGCGGCAATAACATAACGATGAGGTTTTACATGCGTAAAATTAAAGGGTTACGTTGGTACATGATCGCACTGGTGACGCTTGGCACCGTGCTGGGCTACCTGACGCGTAACACCATAGCGGCGGCTGCGCCGACGCTGATGGAAGAGCTACATATCTCCACGCAACAATATTCCTACATTATCGCGGCTTACTCCGCGGCTTATACCATCATGCAGCCGGTAGCGGGCTACGTGCTGGATATTCTGGGGACGAAAGTTGGCTACGCGGTCTTCGCCGTCACATGGGCTATCTTCTGCGGCGCAACCGCACTGGCAGGTAGCTGGGGCGGCCTGGCGCTGGCCCGTGGCGCAGTCGGTGCGGCAGAAGCTGCGATGATCCCTGCGGGTCTGAAAGCGGCATCCGAGTGGTTCCCGGCGAAAGAGCGTTCTATCGCAGTGGGCTACTTCAACGTGGGTTCTTCTATTGGTGCGATGATTGCTCCGCCGCTGGTAGTATGGGCTATCGTGATGCACAGCTGGCAGCTGGCGTTTATCCTCTCCGGCGTGCTGAGCTTCGCCTGGGCTATGGCCTGGCTGATCTTCTACAAACACCCACGCGATCAGAAGAAACTCTCTAATGAAGAACGTGACTACATCATTGGCGGCCAGGAGTCTCAACACCAGACCAACAACGGCAAGAAGATGTCTGTTCTGCAGATCCTGGGTACCCGTCAGTTCTGGGGTATCGCCCTGCCACGTTTCCTGGCAGAACCGGCATGGGGTACTTTCAACGCCTGGATCCCACTGTTCATGTTTAAAGTCTACGGCTTTAACCTGAAAGAGATCGCCATGTTCGCCTGGATGCCAATGCTGTTTGCTGACCTGGGTTGTATCGTTGGCGGCTACCTGCCACCGCTGTTCCAGCGCTGGTTTGGCGTGAACCTGATCGTCTCCCGTAAAATGGTGGTGACCATGGGTGCCGTGCTGATGATTGGCCCAGGGATGATCGGCCTGTTCACCAGCCCATACGTGGCTATCGGTCTGCTGTGTATCGGTGGTTTTGCTCACCAGTCGCTGTCCGGTGCGCTGATTACCCTCTCTTCAGACGTCTTCGGCCGTAATGAAGTGGCGACCGCTAACGGCCTGACCGGGATGGCTGCCTGGACCGCCAGTACCCTCTTTGCTCTGGTGGTAGGTGCGCTGGCTGACACCATCGGCTTCAGCCCGCTGTTCGCAGTACTGGCTGTCTTCGACCTGATGGGTGCAGTGCTTATCTGGACGGTGCTGAAAAACAAATCTGCGGATGAGTTGCTGCAAGAGTCGGTTGGAAGGCCGGTCACACAGAGTTAGTCTGTAGTCTTTGCCCGGCGAGGCTGACGCTGACACGGGTAGATAAAACAGACAGACCGGGTCCGCCCGGCAATGAAAAGGCCGCCTCCGGGCGGCTTTTTTGCGGGTCAAATCTGGAGAGAAACAGCTAAAAGTGGTATAACAAATCATTAGCCATACCCTGCCTGGAGCGCATATGGAAATCAACGAACCCCGTCGCCTTTATCAGCAGCTGGCTGCTGAGCTGAAAGCTCGCATCGAGCAAGGCGTTTATCTGGTGGGGGACAAATTACCTGCCGAGCGTTTTATCGCGGATGAAAAGAGCGTAAGCCGCACCGTGGTTCGTGAAGCCATCATCATGCTGGAAGTCGAAGGCTATGTTGAAGTGCGTAAAGGATCGGGTATTCATGTCATCTCCAGCCAGGCAAAACACTCCCCGGTGCCGGACGAGAATCTGGAATTTGCCAACTATGGTCCCTTTGAGTTGCTCCAGGCCCGTCAGCTTATCGAAAGCAATATCGCAGAGTTCGCAGCTACCCAGGTGACCAAACAGGACATCATGAAGCTGATGGAGATCCAGGATAACGCGCGTAAAGAAAAATGTTTCCGCGACTCCGAGTGGGATTTACAGTTTCATGTCCAGGTGGCCCTTGCCACCCAAAATAGCGCCCTGGCCGCAATCGTCGAAAAAATGTGGACTCAGCGCGTTCACAACCCGTACTGGAAAAAACTGCACGATCATATCGATTCCCGTACCGTGGATAACTGGTGTGACGATCACGACCAGATCCTCAAAGCATTGATCCGTAAAGACCCGCATGCGGCAAAAGTGGCGATGTGGCAGCACCTCGAGAACACCAAGCAGATGCTGTTCAATGAAACCAGTGATGACTTCGAATTTAACGCCGACCGCTATCTTTTTGCCGAAAATCCGGTGGTTCATCTCGATACCGCGGTCAGTCAGGCAAAATAGTTTTCTTTTCCACGAGCAGGCGCTTCGCTGCGCCTTCCCGCTGAGGTGGGTAAGTAAACCTTTAGAGTGTCAGCGTTTGTAAAAGACCTCGCGTCCCCTCCCTGGGTTAAGCCAAAATCAATTCTGGAATAATGCAAATACTGTGACGGATCCCTTCTGGCTTTGTTACAATTAGATGCATTTAGCCGTTTAGTTTGTTAGTTAGTGCTTGCTTACTTTGCCACTTAACAGGGAACAGTTCTGGCCACGTACTCGTGTCCGCGAGCGACCATAATGAAATTATAAAAAATGTCGCCGTGCTGTTTGACCCGGTTGACAGGCGTGCCGTTAACCGATTTTCAGGAATACTGAATGGAACTTTTGACCCAACTACTGAATGCCTTATGGGCTCAGGATTTCGAAACGCTGGCCAATCCTTCCATGATTGGCATGCTCTATTTTGTCCTGTTTATGATTCTGTTTCTTGAAAACGGTCTGCTGCCTGCCGCTTTCCTGCCTGGCGATAGCCTGCTGGTACTGGTGGGCGTGCTCTGTGCAAAAGGGGCAATGCAATTCCCGCAAACCGTTCTGCTGCTGACCATTGCTGCCAGCCTCGGCTGCTGGCTGAGCTATATCCAGGGGCGATGGCTTGGCAATACGCGCATCGTGCAAAACTGGCTTTCCCATCTCCCGGCACACTATCACCAGCGAGCGCATCATCTGTTCCACAAGCACGGGCTTTCTGCGCTGCTGGTCGGCCGCTTTATCGCTTTTGTGCGTACCCTGCTGCCAACCATTGCCGGGCTTTCCGGTCTCAGCAGCACGCGTTTTCAGTTCTTCAACTGGATGAGTGGCCTGCTGTGGGTGCTGATCCTGACGACTCTTGGTTATCTGCTCGGCAAAACGCCGGTCTTCCTGAAATACGAAGACCAGCTTATGTCCTGCCTGATGTTGCTGCCTGTGGTACTACTGGTGTTCGGCCTGATTGGCTCGCTGGTGGTGTTGTGGAAGAAAAAACACGGAAGTCAGGGTTAAGGTGATGAACAATTCAACCCCGTCACTGCGCCGTCTCTCTTACGCCATCGTTGCGCTGATGATGTTCAGCGCCTTGTTGCTGGCCTGGGCGGCGCTGCAAAAGCAGGAATCGACGTTAGCTATCCGGTCCGTTAATCAGGGCACCACCATGCCCGATGGCTTCTCTATCTGGCATCATTTGGATGCAAACGGCATTCAGTTTAAGAGCATTACCCCGCAGAACGACGTGCTGCTGATCACTTTCGACTCCAGCGTGCAGAGCGCCGCAGCGAAGAAGGTACTCGACCGCAGCCTGCATGGTTATATCATTGCTCAACAGGATGATAATAATCAGGCAGTCCTCTGGCTCACGCGTCTGCGTGATACCTCGCGTCTGTTAGGCTAAATTTCCACTATTCTGAATCTTTTCACTCACTTTGGTGATATCACCGTTTACTTACTATGCTTAAGTACGCGGAGCACCTCCCACTCGTACTCCGCACGATTCTGGAAACCGACATTCCCGCTGGTTATGTCGAAAAACAATGGAAGGTTTTCATAATGAATTACCGCATCGCCCTGGGCCTCGCCCTTTTTTCTTTGAGTGCAGCATCGTTCGCGTCTTCTCTCTGTCTGGAGAAGGAAAAGGATATTCAACGCGAGATCAGCTACGCTGAAAAGCATAACAATCAGAATCGAATCAATGGGCTGAAGAAGGCTCTTAGCGAAGTTCAAGCTAACTGTTCAGACAGCAAGCTGCGTGCCGATCATCAGCGCAAGATTGCCGATCAGAAAGAGGAGATTGCTGAGCGCCGCCGCGATCTGGCGGAGGCAAAAGAGAAAGGCGATGCAGATAAGATTACTAAACGTGAGAATAAATTGCAGGAAGCCGAGCACGAGCTGAAAGCGCTGGAGTCTCGCGATTACTGATTTAACGACATCTTAACAGGAGAGAATCATGTCAAAAGATACTACGTCAGACCATTTACGCGCTGAACTAAAGTCCCTGGCGGATACCCTGGAAGAGGTGCTGAGCTCCTCGAGCAGTAAGTCGAAAGAAGAGCTGAGTAAACTGCGCAATAAAGCGGAGCAGGCCCTGCATGAGAGCCGCTACCGTCTGGGCGAAACCAGCGATGTGCTGGCGAAACAGACCCGTGAAGCCGCTGCGCGCGCCGATGAGTACGTCCGTGAAAATCCGTGGGCCGGGGTAGGTATCGGTGCTGCGGTGGGCGTCGTCATCGGCATGCTCCTGACGCGACGTTAATTATGGAAGATTCACGTCAACCACAAGGGCCCGCAAAAAACGTCCTCGGTATCGGACAGCGGATTTTAACCACTCTCGTCGGCATCGCGGAGACGCGTATTCGCCTGGCAGTGGTTGAACTGGAAGAAGAGAAAGCAAACCTCTTCCAGCTGCTACTGATGTTGGGGTTGACCATGCTCTTCGCCGCTTTTGGCCTGATGAGCCTTATGGTATTGATTATCTGGGCAGTCGATCCGCAGTACCGCCTGAATGTGATGATTGGCACAACCGTGGTACTGCTGCTTGCCGCCCTGATAGGTGGCATCTGGACGATGCGCAAAGTGCGCCACTCCACCCTGCTCCATCATACCCGTAAGGAACTGGCCAACGATCGGTCATTGCTGGAGGATGAGAAAAAGTGAGCAGAAGCAGATCAGAACGTCAGCGAGAGAAGGCATTTTTGCTGAGCAAAATCCAGCAGCAACGGATTGATCTGTCAGCGAGTAGCCGTGACTGGCTGGCGGTGACCCACGCTTACGATCGTGGCTGGAATACGTTCCTGAGCCTCCGTGCCTGGGCACTGGTAGGGAGCAGCATTCTGGCGGTGCGGGCAGTCCGACATCCAAACAGGCTGATCCGCTGGGCGCGCCGTGGCTTTGGTATCTGGAGTGCCTGGAAGCTGGTTAAATCGACCATCAGCCAGCAGCAGTTACGCAAATCCGATGCGCACTGACGTTACTCTCTGCCTCACCCGGTAAAGCGCCTTCTGGCGCTTTACTTTTTTGTGCCACCCCTTCTTGCTCAATATCTTTGATAAAGATTGACAGTTTTCCTTGCTAACAATCGCCCTTCGCCCCGTTTATGATTCTCTCCATCGACAGCGAGACCGCGGCATACGCCCGATTTTGCACATAAAAGAGTATTTACAGCCCAAGTGGTTCCCTGGAGAGTAAGATGAAAAAATTAGAAGATGTTGGTGTATTGGTTGCGCGTATCCTGATGCCAATCCTGTTTATTACTGCAGGCTGGGGCAAAATCGGTGGTTATGCCGGGACGCAACAATATATGGAAGCGATGGGCGTTCCGGGGTTCCTGCTGCCGCTGACCATTCTGCTTGAGCTTGGCGGTGGTCTGGCGATTCTGTTCGGTTTCCTGACCCGCACCACGGCGCTGTTTACCGCAGGCTTCACCCTGCTGACCGCGTTCCTGTTCCACAGCAACTTTGCGGAAGGCGTGAACTCTCTGATGTTCATGAAAAACCTGACCATCGCAGGCGGTTACCTGCTGCTGGCCATCACCGGGCCGGGTGCATACAGCATCGACCGCGTTCTGAATAAGAAGTGGTAAGCACGCTATACTGAATCAAAAAGCGAGGAGATATCTCCTCGCTTTTGCTATCTAAGGAGGAAAAGATGGGACAACTCGTAGACGGCGTCTGGCAGGATACCTGGTATGACACCAAATCCACCGGGGGACGCTTTAAGCGTTCCGTTTCGGCCTTCCGTAACTGGCTTACCGCCGACGGCGCGCCTGGCCCGAGTGGCGAAGGCGGCTTTGCAGCAGAGAAAGACCGTTACCATCTCTATGTCTCGCTTGCCTGCCCGTGGGCGCACCGTACGCTGATCGTTCGCGCCCTGAAGGGACTGGAATCACTGATCCCCGTGTCAGTCGTGCATCCGTTGATGCTGGAAAACGGCTGGACCTTCGGCAACGATTTCCCGGCAGCCACCGGCGATTCGCTCTATCACCATGATTTTCTTTATCAGCTGTATCTGCGCACCGATCCCCACTACACTGGCCGGGTCACCGTTCCGGTACTGTGGGACAAAAAAAATCAGACCATTGTCAGCAATGAATCGGCAGAGATCATCCGCATGTTCAATACCGCGTTTGATGCTCACGGCGCCCGGGCCGGCGATTATTATCCGCCAGCGCTGCGCGAAAAAATTGATGACCTCAACAGCTGGATCTACGACAACGTTAATAATGGCGTCTATAAGGCCGGATTTGCCACCAGCCAGGAAGCTTACGACGAAGCCGTGAACAACGTCTTTGCCTCGCTGGAGCGCCTGGAGCAGATCCTCGGTCAACACCGCTATCTGACCGGCGACCAGCTGACCGAAGCCGATATTCGTTTGTGGACCACCCTGGTGCGTTTTGACCCGGTTTACGTGACCCACTTCAAATGCGACAAACACCGGATCAGCGATTACCTCAACCTGTACGGTTTCCTGCGTGACATCTATCAGATGCCGGGGATTGCGGAGACGGTCGATTTTGACCACATCCGTAACCACTATTACCGCAGCCATAAAACCATCAACCCGACGGGCATCATCTCCATTGGCCCGTGGCAGGACCTGACTGAACCACACGGTCGCGACGCGCGTTTCGGCTAAACCCCCAGGGGCGCTTCTCAGGCGCCCTTTACCCCTCTTTTATTCCCGTCTATGCTTTATTTGATCCCTTAGAAAACAAGTGATTAATTGCTGCTGAGGCCTTGTAAAATGGACTGGTATCTCAAAGTACTGCGAAATTATGTTGGGTTTAAAGGTCGCGCCCGCCGTAAAGAGTTCTGGATGTTTACGCTGGTGAACTTCATTCTGATTTGCGTGCTGGGACTGATCGACAAAATGCTGGGCTGGGAGCGGGCTGGCGGCGAAGGCATTCTCACCACGGTGTATGGCCTGCTGGTGCTGATCCCGGGGTGGGCGGTGCTGTTTCGCCGGTTACATGATACCGACAGGTCGGCGTGGTGGCTGTTGTTGGTGCTGATCCCGGTGCTCGGCTGGCTGGTTATCCTGATCTTCAACTGCCAGCGCGGAACCCCCGGTGAAAACCGTTTCGGGCCGGATCCGCTGCGAAACGAGTGAGAAATTGCCCGGCGGCGCTGCGCTTGCCGGGCGTAAAGATTACTTCTGAACGAACAGTTTCTGGATCTCACGCAGACACCAGGATTTGGCTTCACCCATGCTGTCACGACGCCACGCCATAATAATATCCACTTCACTGGTGTACTCCGGGCTAACCACCCGCAGCCGCCCTTCGGCAATATCTTTTTCCACAAAAGGATACGGCATGGTGGCCACGCCCAGCCCTGCCAGCAACGCCTGACGCTTGTCTTCCAGAGTACTGACGGTCAGACGCGGCTGCTTATCCAGCAACTGCACGGTTAACACCGGACGTTCGCGGGCGGTATCTGCCACCGCCACGCCGCGATATTTTACGCGGGTCACTTCCGACAGGGGTTCTGGCTCCTGATGGATCGGATGATCCGGGGCCGCCACGTACACATTCAGCACTTTATAGAGCTTGCGGGAGTTGATCTCAGATGAGGAGCGGAAGTGCATGTCCGGCGCGATCACGATATCGGCCCGACCCTGCTCCAGACGTTCCCACGCCCCGGCGAGCACCTCGGTGATGATCGACAGCTGAGTGTTGGCTTTCTCTGCCAGGCGATCCACCAGCGGATAGAGCGCAGTGGTGGGCACCAGCGCCTCGGTGACCAGCGTCAGGTGCGTTTCCCAGCCGCGGGCCAGCGCTTCGGCGTCGGTGGTCAGCTTATCTGCCGCTTCCAGCAGCACGCGACCGCGCTCCAGCAGCATTCGCCCTACGTTAGTGAATTTTGTTCGATGACCGGAGCGGTCAAACAGCACCACATCCAGCTCTTCTTCCAGCTTCTGCATGGTGTAGCTCAGGGCAGATGGCACGCGCCCAAGTTCATCTGCTGCTGCAGCGAAGCTACCGCGTCGATCGATTGCGTCCATCACCCGCAGTGCTTCAAGGGTCAATGCTCTCTCTTTAGCCATGGCGTTCTCATTCAGGAAATTTGAACATACCGGGCAGAATATCTGGCTAACAATGCAGCGTCCATACCTTTACCATTGTTTTAGTGTAAAGAGAGGTCAAGTTTATGATTACGACAAGAACAGCCAAACAGTGCGGAAAAGCCGATTTCGGTTGGCTGCAGGCCCGCTACACCTTTTCCTTTGGACACTACTTTGACCCGAAACTGCTGGGCTATGCCTCTTTGCGTGTACTGAATCAGGAGGTACTCGCACCCGGGGCCTCGTTCCAGCCGCGTACCTATCCGAAAGTGGATATCCTGAACCTGATTCTTGAAGGCGAAGCAGAGTATCGCGACAGCGAGGGCAACCATGTCCAGGCGAAAGCCGGTGAAGCATTGCTGATAGCCACCCAGCCAGGCATTAGCTATAGCGAGCACAATCTCAGCAAAGATAAGACGCTGACGCGGATCCAGCTGTGGCTGGATGCCTGCCCGGAGCGTGAAAATCCACCGCTGCAGAAGATCGACCTGCAGGATGGTAAGCAGCAACTGCTGGCCTCCCCAGACGGCAGCGCAGGGAGTTTGCAGTTACGCCAGCAGATTTGGCTGCATCATATCGCGCTGGATAAAGGGGAGCGTTTGAGTTTTCAGCTGCATGGCCCACGCGCCTATCTGCAGTCCATTCATGGTACGGTGCATGCGTTGACGCCAGCCGAAGAGCGGGAAGCCTTGACCTGTGGGGATGGGGCATTTATCCGCGACGAGGCGAATGTCACGCTGGTCGCCGATACGCCTTTGCGCGCATTGCTGATAGATTTGCCGGTGTAAAACGTCTCCTCTCTCTGTCAGGAGAGAGGAGCGTTATATCAGGACGCCTTCTGCGCCATGATTTCGATAATCTGCCGGTCGGTCGCCTGCATCGAACGGCACGCCAGTGAGCAAAGATTGGCAATGGACTGTTCAACATCCTGCGCCACAATCCCTTCGTTGCCGGTGACAGCTGAGTCATCGAGCGCCATCAACACTGCCTTCCAGGCGCTGCCCACGCTGGTTGATACCTTCATGGCACAGCTGTTAGACGCCCCGTCACAGATCATCCCGCTGACATCACCAATCATACTGCTTATCGCCATTACGATAGCCTTATAGCGGCCATCCAGTAGCCATGCCATGCCTGCTGCCGCGCCCATAGCGGCAGTGGTGGCCGCACACAGCGCCGACAAACGAGGAAGCTGGTAGTGGATGTAAATCGCCGACAGGTGCGAAAGCATCAGCGCCCGCGCCAGTTTTTCGTCATCAGCCTGAACATGCTCAGCCACCACCAGCACGGGCATGGTGGCCGTGATCCCCTGATTACCCGACCCGGAATTGCTCATGGCGGGCAGCGTCGCTCCGCCCATGCGGGCATCCGACGCGGCGCTGGTGCGGATCACAATCGCCGATCCTAACCCCTGAGCGACAAAGCCACGTGCCTGCTGTTTCTGCAAGGTCGCGCCGATATGTAACCCCCACTTGCCGGTTAATCCCTCCCGGGACAGCGCATCGTTCAGGCGCGCCGCCTCCAGAATAAAACGGATCGCCGGGAACGGAACCTGCTCAACAAACTCCAGGATCTGCGACAGCGTGGTGCGCGACAGTACCGCCAGCGGATCGTCTGTGCAACATTCCGGTTGCTCATCGAGCCTGAAACGGGTTTCACCCTGGCAGTCGATCTGCACCACCCGGGTATGGCCTCCCGCAATGGTGACGCTTGCCGATCTCTCCCCGGCATAAACACGGGCACGGGAATAGAGGATCTCGTCGCAGGGTTCCTGCAATTTCACCTGCACCTTTCCGGCCGTGAGTAACGCTTTTGCCCGGGCGATGGTCGCGCCAGAGGCGTCTTTTAACACCTCCAGCCCGCCCCGGGCATTGCCACCGATTGCACCCAGCGCGGCAGCAATCGGCAGCCCCACCATTCCGGTGCCAGGCACCGTCACACCCAGTCCATTTTTCATTAAATTGGGTGAAACCCACGCCTCGATATGCGTAATCTCCCCGCTCAACTGTTCAGCCGCAATGGCACAGGCCAGCGCCAGCGAGACAGGTTCAGTGCATCCTAATGCAGGTTTAACCTCTTCCTGCACCGCGTGAATAAACAGGTCCCATAAAGGATTCATTTGCTCAGACATCGTTACGACCTTCGTTGCGCCTCAGGAAAAAGCGAGGAAAGGAGAAACACAAAGCAGCAGTCCGGTGATGATGATAATCGCCAGCGAGACGCCTTTATATTTGTGCAGCGCAGGGACTTTGTAGACCAGCCACGCCGGAATTAAGCAGCCCACCATGCCAAAGATAGGGCTACAAATAGAGGTGAAGCTCAGCACCGGCGCGTTTAATACGATGGCGCTCCAGGCCAGCAGAATGGCGAAGACCATAATGCCGCGCTGTACGGTACGTTCATTGATTTTTTCGGCTGGCATTTTGCGACGCAGGATATTCATGACGATCCCCTGGGTGGCCTCGCGAAAGCCGAGATAGACGCCAAAGAAGGCCGTCATCACCGCAAAAATATTCAGCACCACGCTGACGATTTTGACCCAGCCCGCGCCGTCACCGCTGATAAACTGCGCGGCGATCGCCAGGGCAGAGATATTTTGCTCATAGGCTTTGACCGCTTCGTCATGCCCCATCGCCAGGGTGAACGAAACCGCATAGAAAAAGACGGTCACAAACAGAATGCCAAACGCGATATTCATCGCCCGCAGGGCTTTGTACCGCGCCACTTCGATCGATTTTGAGCGTGAGCGGTAGGAGATCACCATCGGACTGAGGGTCTGGATAAACAAAATGGAGGTTAAGGTAAAGGGCAGCGTAATAATGGCGTTTTTGATCAACAGCCCCATCGGCGGCAAGGTGCCTGTATTATAGAGATGCCACATGCCGATCATCGACAATCCTAACGCCGCCACCACCAGCAGTTTGGTGAGCACCATCAGGCTGGACACTTTGAACAGCATTTTTTCCCCACGCGACGAGATCGCCACCAGGATACAGATCAGGAATAAGCCATAGAAGGGGTTCTCTGACAGCAGGCCGTCAGTGATGCCGAAGGTCTGTAGATAGGATGCGCTGTCGTTGGTGATGGCAGTGGAGTAGACGAACATCCAGATAACCAGCATCACAAAATAGAGTGCCCCTAATAAGATGCCCCAGTTTTTGCCTAAATAGCCGCTAATCACGCTGGGGTAATCTTTGCACTCCGGTGATTCCGCCAGCGTGTTAATAAACAACCGCTGAAACAGATACATGGCAGGGTAGCCGATAACAGATGAGAGAAGAAAAACCCATAGCCCCATCAGGCCAACCTGCACCGGAAGAAAAACAATGCCCGCGCCAATGGCCATCCCAATACTCATGATGACCCAACCGGTGTCATTACTGTCGAATTTAATGGCCTCCTGCCATTCACGCTCACTCATTCCTGCCCGTCTTGCCGCCGGGGAGTCGTTCACAATCACGCTGCTGTTTGTCGCCGTATCCATTAGGCTCTCGCTTATTTTGTAGGGTAGACAGTTATTTTTATGGGTATCCGCTCATCAGCGATAATGAGTCAGAGAGGTGCAGGCGCGTGTTATTGGAATGGAAAGATCATAGCGAGAGAGACGGAGAAAAAAGTCACAACATTAATCAGGTTTTTCTGAGGCGGAAGAAAAAATTACTCTTTATTAGAGGGAAATAATGGCCTTTTTTCTCATTGTGACGCACTTCAAGAAATAAAAAACCCGCGACATGCGCGGGAAGAATTTTGGCCTTAACCCTAAATACCCCATTGCCTTGACGATTTGCGCCCGGCCCCCGGCATGCTGTTCCGGGGGCCGGGACTGGCTCACATCGTGTGGGTGAAGGTACGGGAGATCACATCCTGCTGTTGCTCGCGCGTCAGGGCGTTAAACCGCACTGCATAGCCCGAGACGCGGATCGTCAGGTTCGGGTAGTTCTCAGGATGTGCAATCGCATCCATCAGCATCTCCCGGTTCATGACATTGACGTTCAGATGCTGCCCTCCTTCGACAGACGCTTCATGATGGAAGTAACCGTCCAGCAAGCCCACCAGGTTGGTTTTGCGCACCCCTTCGTCTTTGCCCAGCGCCTGCGGCACAATGGAGAAGGTATACGAGATACCGTCTTTGGCGTAGGTGAATGGCAGCTTCGCCACGGAGGTCAGTGAGGCCACGGCGCCCTTGCGGTCGCGCCCGTGCATCGGGTTGGCCCCTGGCGCAAACGGCGTGCCGCCACGACGACCATCCGGCGTGTTCCCGGTCTTTTGACCGTACACCACGTTGGAGGTAATGGTCAGGATCGACTGCGTCGGCACCGCATTGCGGTACGTCGGCAGGGCCTGGATCTTCTTCATAAAACGCTCAACCAGGTCGCAGGCAATACTGTCCACACGGTCATCGTTGTTGCCGTACTGGGGGTACTCGCCTTCGATGACGAAATCGACCGCCAGCCCCGTGTGGTCGCGCACCGGTTTGACGGTCGCGTATTTGATAGCGGACAGGGAATCCGCGGCCACGGAAAGGCCAGCCATGCCGCACGCCATGGTGCGATGCACATCGCGGTCGTGCAGCGCCATCAATGAGGCTTCGTAACTGTATTTGTCGTGCATATAGTGGATCAGGTTCAGGGCACTGACGTACTGCACTGCCAGCCAGTCCATAAAGTGATCCAGACTCGCCATGACGGTGTCGTAGTCCAGCACGTCGTCCAGCAGCGGCGCGGTTTTCGGGCCGACCTGGATTTTCAGCTTCTCATCTACCCCGCCGTTAATGGCGTACAGCAGCGTTTTGGCCAGGTTTGCGCGTGCGCCAAAGAACTGCATCTGCTTGCCGATCACCATCGGGCTGACGCAGCAGGCGATGGCGTAATCATCGCTGTCAAAATCCACCCGCATGAGATCGTCGTTTTCGTACTGCAATGACGACGTGGCGATCGACATCCCGGAGGCGTATTTCTTAAAGGCGATCGGCAGCCGTTCGGACCACAGGATGGTCAGGTTCGGCTCAGGTGCAGGCCCCATAGTGTGGAGCGTGTGCAGGTAGCGGAACGACGTTTTGCTGACCAGCGTGCGGCCATCCAGCCCCATCCCGCCGATCACCTCCGTCGCCCAGATCGGATCCCCCGAGAACAGCGTGTCGAACTCCGGGGTGCGCAGGAAGCGCACCATGCGGATCTTCATGATGAAGTGGTCGATCAGCTCCTGGGCCTGGATCTCATTCAGCCGCCCTGCCTGCATGTCGCGTTCAATATAGATATCGAGGAAGGTGGCCGTGCGGCCCAGCGACATCGCCCCACCGTTCTGCGATTTCACCGCCGCGAGGTAGGCAAAGTAGAGCCACTGCACCGCCTCCTGCGCGTTCATGGCTGGACGGGAGATGTCGTATCCGTAGCTTGCCGCCATCTGCTGGATTTGGAGCAGAGCGCGCTTATGCTCGGCTAACTCCTCCCGCAGGCGGATCGTCGCTTCCAGATCTTCCCCGCGCTCCAGGCGGGGCTGAAGATCGGCAAATTGCAGTTCACGTTCGCGCACCAGATAACTGATGCCGTACAGCGCCACCCGGCGATAGTCGCCGATGATACGCCCGCGACCGTAGCCATCCGGCAGGCCAGTGAGGACACCCGATTTGCGACAGCGCATCATCTCTGGCGAATAGACGTCAAAAACGCCCTGATTGTGGGTTTTACGCAGATGGGTGAACAGGTATTCGAACTGCGGATCCATTTCACGGCCATAGGCTTCAAACGAGCTGCGGATCATATTGATCCCGCCGTAAGGATGCAGCGCCCGCTTGAGCGGCTTATCCGTTTGCAGACCGACCACTTTTTCGCGTTCTTTATCGATATAGCCCGGCCCGTGCGCGGTGATGGTGGTTGCCACGTTGAGGTCAAAGTCCACTGGCGCATGGGTGGCATTTTCCTGACGGATGCCTTCCATGACCTTCTGCCACAGCGCCGTAGTGGCAGGCGTCGCCGGGGCCAGGAAGGCTTCGTCGCCTTCATAAGGGGTATAGTTATGCTGAATGAAATCGCGCACGTTAATGCTGTTTTGCCAGTCGTTACCGCAAAAGCCGGCCCACGCGTCGCTGTAGGGGGCGACACGGGTATCAATCGTTACCTTCATAATGTTCTCTCTGTATCAGGCGTACGCCGCAGCCAGACCAACCTCTCCCAGACGGAGGGCATCCAGCGCGATCATTTTTTCTTCGTTAGTGGGGATCACTGCGCAAACCACCCGGGAGGCCGCGGCGGTGATCACCCGCTCGCCTTCGCTGTTTGGCAGGGCATTTCGGTTGCGATCCAGTTCGATCCCGAACACGTGCAGATGGTCTGTGAGCAGCTGGCGGATGAGCACCGAGTTTTCACCAATTCCGCCGGTAAAGATGATGCCGTCCAGCCGGTGTAGGGAGGCGGCATGTCCGGCGATGTGGCGCGCGATACGGTGGACAAAGACCTCAATCGCCAGTCGGGCGCGCGCGTGCCCGTCGTGCCAGGCTTTTTCCAGCGTGCGCAGGTCAGAAGAGAGGCCGGAAATCCCGAGCAAACCGGACTCTTTATTAACGACGCGCCCGAGATCCTCCAGCGATTGCCCGGTTTGTTGGGCAATCCACGTTATCGCGCCGAAATCGACATCGCCACTGCGCGTGCCCATCATCAGTCCTTCCAGCGGCGTCATGCCCATTGAGGTATCGACGCTCTGCCCGTTACGTACGGCACAGACAGAGGCCCCGTTGCCAAGATGGGCGATGACCAGGCCACTGTCTTCCGCCGGGAGATCCAGTAACTCCTGCGCCTGCCGGGCAACATAGCGGTGCGACGTGCCGTGGAAACCATACCGGCGCACGCCCAGTTCCTCGAAATAGCGGTACGGCAGCCCATACAGATAGGCCTGGGGCGGCAGCGTCTGATGAAAACTGGTGTCAAACACCGCCACCTGCTGTACGCCCGGAAATAAGTGCTGTGCTGCTTCTACGCCGCTGAGGTTGGCATAGTTGTGCAGCGGAGCCAGGGGGGAAACCCGCCGGATCTGTTCAATAACCGTTTCGGTGATGAGGGTGGACTCGCTGAAGAGGCTGCCGCCGTGGGCGATGCGGTGGCCAATCAAGGCCACGCTGCTCATCAGATCGCGCTTTTCCAGCTCGAGGGCGATGGCTGCCAGCGCCCCTTCGTAGTCCTTGCGAGCCAGATTCACTGGCTCGCCCCCATTCACGGAAATAAAGGCGTTCTCTGTGTTCACGCCGTCCGCCAGCCCCGTCACCAGCGCATCGCAGCTTGCCGCATCCAGCACCGAGAACTTCACCGAAGACGATCCACAGTTAATTACCAATACCACCGGAAATTCAATCATGTCATTACTCCGCTCTTCCTGAGCCTTAAATCAGAACAGTTTGTAGACGATATTCAGGATGGTCAGCAGCCCCACCAGAGTGACGAAGATGTTCTCGGTTCTGCCTTTGTACTTCGCCAGCGCAGGCGTCTTGCGGATGGCATACATCGGCAGCAGGCACAGCAGAGAGGCGATAATCGGCGCGCCCATGGCTTCGATCAGGTCGAGAATGTTCGGGTTGGCGTAAGCCACAATCCAGGTGGACCCCATGATGAAAATCATGCTGATGGTGTTCAGTTTGCCGACGGAGACTTTTTTCTTGTCGCCCTTGTAGCCAAACTTCAGTACCAGGCCGTTCAGCCCTTCCAGCGTGCCCAGGTAGTGGCCGAAGAAGGATTTAAAGATGGCCACCAGCGCGATGATCGATGCGCCGTATTCCAGCACGGTGGCGAAGGTTGATTTGGTGCCGGACAGCGAGGCAAAGTGGTTTGCCAGATAGGAGAGCACCGGAATGTTCTGTGCTTTGGCTTCCGCCATGTTCTGCGGAGAGAGGGTAAACAGGCAGCTAAAGGCGAAGAACATCACCACCGCCACCATCAGCATGCTGGCGCGGCCGATAATTTTGGAACATTTCTGCTCGGTAAAGTCTTTGCCGAACTCCCCTTCGTACTCTTCACGCTTCGAGACCACAAACGAGGAGACGATAGGTGAGAAGTTAAAGGAGAAGACCATGATGGAGATCCCCAGCCAGACGGTGACCAGGATGCCATCGTGGCCGGTAAAGGAGATGTCGCTCAGGTTCACCTGATCGATGACCGCAGAGTTCCAGTAGGGGATCAGCGACAGCGAAATCAGCACCAGACTGGCAATGAACGGGAACACCAGCCAGCTCATCACTTTCACCATCAGGTCTTTACCAAACCAGATAACGAACGCCATCAGCAGCAGCAGGAACAGGGCGACAAAGCCACGGTTCAACGCAGGCATCTGGAGTTGGTTTTCCCAGAAGGTCATAAAAGTGTTGGTAATAGTGACGCCGTAGATCCACAGCAGTGGGCAAATGGCAAAGAAGTAGAGGAAGGTGATCACCACCCCGCCGGTTTTACCGAAGTGCTCTTCCACCGTCTCGGTGATATTCCCGGACGGATTGCTGCCGGACAGGCACAAACGCGCCAGCGCCCGGTGGCAGTAAAAGGCGATAGGATAGGCCAGCACCAGCATCAGTAAAATGGGGATCAGGCCGCCAAAACCGGCGCGGATAGGGAAGAACAGCACCCCTGCGCCAATGGCCGTACCGAACAGCCCGAGGGTCCAGGTGGTATCGGATTTCCGCCAGGAGGCGGTTTTTGTCTGCCCAATGATAATGCTTTCAGTATTGCTCATAGGAGGTCCTTTCAGGCATCAACTAAGCCAGTGATGTGTGAAACGCGGGAGAGATCGATATTGCCGCCGGAAATAATGCTCACGGTTTTGCGGCCCTGAATGTAGTGATCCAGCTTGCCGCTTAATAGCGCAGCGGTAGCCAGGGCGCCTGCACCTTCGGTGACCACTTTGTTACGCTGGATGAGGGCGATCATGCTGTTGCGAATATCGTCTTCGCTCACCAGCACAATGTCGTCCACTAATTCCTGCACAATTTCGAACGTTAATTTGCCCGGGCGGGAAACATCGCAGCCGTCGGCTAATGTCCCGGCGGTGCGGTGGTTCATGATTTCACCGGCAGAATAAGAAGAGGCCATACCGTGAACATTTTCAGCCTGCACGCCGATAATATTGATGGTTGGATTAATGGATTTAATGGCGGTGGCAATCCCGGCAATTAACCCGCCGCCGCCGATGGGCACAATGACATTATCCACGTCGTACAGATCTTCCAGAATTTCCAGACCAATAGTGCCTTGCCCGGCAATGACCAGTGCGTCATCGTAAGGAGGAATGAAAATACGCCCTTCCATCTCGACAATTTCACTCACTTTGGCAATGGTGTCGTTGAAGTTGTCACCGTGGAGCACCACTTCCGCCGAATAATCGCGGGTGGCCGCGACTTTGGATTTTGGGGCACCCTTCGGCATTACCACTTTTCCGTCGATACCCAACATGGCGCAGGAGAGCGAAACGCCCTGTGCGTGGTTCCCAGCGGAACAGGCCACTACCCCTTTGCGTCTTTCGGCCTCGGTCAGCGAACTTAATTTATTAAACGCGCCGCGGATTTTAAAGGAGCCGGTACGCTGCATATTTTCAAACTTCAGGTATATTTCGCCCTTACAACGTTCGCTTAAATAATTTGAGCGCGGCATACCGGTTTTATAAATTCGACCTGCAAGGCGTTTACGCGCGGTTTGTATATCTTCAAGCGTTACCGGGAGTTGATAAGTAATGTGCATAAAACCCTCTTAATAAGCGTTAATATTTTTAAGCAACGTTCAGCCGTGGACGAATGCGTTAACATTCGCCAGATGCGTAACAGTTAAATTGTTCGGTTAATTATTCAGCCATGATCGGCTGCTTTCGTCGTTCACTATTTTGTGCGGAATATTGCTTCGCTAATTCCACTAAGACCGACGCTGATTTTTTAATACGGTAATTTTTCGACCACACCGCCGCATAGCGTGCAATGGGTAATTCCTCTTCAACAGGCAGCACCACAAACTGATCCGAACCGAAGGGGGCAATCATGTCGCGCGGGATCACCGTGAGGTAATCAGCATTCAGCACCAGGTTATAGATAGTGACCACGGAATCGGTCTGGACAATGTTTTCAATGCTGATGTGGTTGTTCTGGAGGGTCGTTAAGAGTTCTTTGTAGTAGCCCATATCGGTTTGCGGCATCACCCACTGTTCGTGCGTGAGCGATGCCAGGGTTGTCGGGCCGGTGCATGTTCGTGTTTTGCTGGCCACCAGTACGAACTCGGATTCAAACAGCGGCTCCACGTGCAGATCCTGTAACAGCATCTCATCGCTCAACGTACCGATGGCGAAATCCAGCCGTCCGTCACGGATAGCGGGCAGGAAGGAGGAGAGCTGCGCTTCAAACATCGAGACTCGGGCTTTGGGGAACACTTCCTTGAACTTTTTGATCATGCTGGAGAGGAACGTAAAGCCAATCAGCGACGGGTAACCGAAGGAGACGTCGATAACGGTGCTGAAGCTCAGGGTGTTCATCTCGCTGACCATATTCTTCATTTCGCGGGTAATGGATTCGGAGTAAGCGAGTAGGGTCTGCCCGGCGCTGGTTAAGGTCACACCCGTGTTCTTTCGCACAATCAGCTCAACGCCAAAGTAAGATTCGATATCGTTGATGATTTTGCTGACGGCGGGCTGCGTCAGGCCCAGTTGCCTCGCCGCAGATCCGATAGAGCCACTTTTAATGACTTCCTGAAATACGACGAGGTGCTGTGTCTTCGGTAGAATAATAGTGTTCATTATATTCTGCGCTTATTTCCTTATCCCGATGAAGAATTCTACCCATTATTGATAACGGGGGTATGTGCTGTTACTCATAAATTAATTTTCCACGTCCATTACATCTTTAAATAAATCAAACAAACTATTTATAAAACATATAGTTAACTATAATTAAATCACGATATTGCCTGATATCGATCAACAAAAACCGACAAGATAACTTTATTTTATGGCGATAACCGAAGGTGCTTAAATGCAATTTTAAATCATAATAAAGGCGAACTTTCAGGCAATAAAAGCGTATTTATTCGCCATTTTCTTAATTAAAAAACGATGCAATTTTTAAAATAAAACAATAATCGAAGGGATATTGAGGGATAAAGGGTGCCGCGCATCACATTATTCAACTCGTGAATGTATTCAATATGAATATACGGTTAATGAATATTAAAAGAAGACACAAGCAGGCAACAAATAACTAACACTGCAAAACGTCTGCTTCATAGTGATTAATGTCATCTGTCCGGCAGCTATTTTTAAGTGTGTAGTGGCATTTGGACAAAAAGCAGTGAAATGTGCTTATCGTCGCAAATTTAATAATTCGTTCTGCTTGCAGGGTTGCCTCAGAAAACAAAAACCCCGCCGAAGCGGGGTTTTGTTGAAGAAGTTGAAGCTGACCGATAAGCCGGGTTCTGTCGTTGAACAGTCATTCATCTAGGCCAGCAATCGCTCACTGGCTCAAGCAGCCTACCCGGGTTCAGTACGGGCCGTACCATGTGAACCCCTATTTGGCCTTGCTCCGGGTGGAGTTTACCGTGCCACGGACTGTTACCAGCCGCGCGGTGCGCTCTTACCGCACCCTTTCACCCTTACCTGATCCCACTTGCGTGGGCCATCGGCGGTTTGCTCTCTGTTGCACTGGTCGTGGGTTTCCCCCCCAGGCGTTACCTGGCACCCTGCCCTATGGAGCCCGGACTTTCCTCCCCTCCGCCCGTCTCCCCCGAAAGGGACGACGACGAAGCGGCGACTGTCTGGTCAGCTTCGGCGCGCAGTATAGAGGGTTTGTGCCCCGCTGTCACCCTTCGGTGAGCATCCCGACCTGCAGAGTGGCGGCGATATTGCGCGAGGCGCGGTAAATATTGTCAAACGCGCCGCGGAACGCCTCTTCCAGAGTGCTGATGCTGGTCAGGACACTGAACACCGCGTCGATGCCGTACTGGTGCACAATACCGACATCGCTGGTCAGGCTGCCGGCAATGCCGATCACCGGTTTATGGTATTTGCTGGCGACGCGCGCCACGCCTACCGGCACTTTGCCGTGAATACTTTGACTGTCCAGACGCCCTTCACCTGTCACCACCCAGGTGCAGTCATGAATATGCTCTTCGAGATTCAGCGCCTGGGTAACAATTTCTATGCCGCTCTTTAGCTCCGCGCCGAGGAACGCCATTAGCGCAGCGCCCATTCCTCCAGCCGCACCCGCGCCAGGCACATTTTTGACATCAATACGCAGCGCGGTATTAATCACATCAGCGTAGTGGGAAAGATTCTTGTCCAGCTCCTGAATAGTGGCTTCCGTGGCCCCTTTCTGTGGGCCGAAGATATGGGATGCGCCCTGCTCGCCGATCAGCGGATTGCTCACATCACAGGCCACCCGGATCGCGCAGGTTTTAAGGCGCGGATCGAGGGCCGAAATATCGATATTGTTCAGCGCCATCAGACTGCCGCCGCCGTGGCCGATATCAGTCCCGTTGGCATCGGTCAGTTTTGCGCCCAGCGCCTGTACCATCCCGGCGCCGCCGTCGTTAGTGGCGCTGCCGCCAATACCGATAATGATATTGCGCGCGCCTTTATCCAGTGCAGCGAGGATCAGCTCGCCCGTGCCGCGGGAGGTGGTAACCAATGGGTTACGCTGGGCTGGCGGAACCAGAGCCAGGCCGCTTGCCGCTGCCATCTCAATAAACGCCGTCACGCCATCGCCGGAGATCCCCCAGCAGGCGTTAACGCTTTCGCCCAGTGGTCCCGTCACTACCGCGTGCTGCATCGTGCCGTTGGTGGCGGCAATCATCGCTTCAACCGTTCCTTCCCCGCCATCCGCCACGGGAACCGAAACATACTCTGCATCGGGAAAGATCTCCCGAAAGCCTTTTTCTATCGCCCGCGCTACCTCGGTGGCAGACAGGCTTTCTTTGTAAGAGTCAGGGGCGATTACGATTTTCATAGTTATAGCCTGTTACCGCTTAAGGCAAAAATAGCGGGCGCGTTCCCGCGCCCGTCTTTGTTAGCGAGAGACTTCGACTTTCGCCAGTTTTTCGTAATAGCAGGCAATGGCGCTGTGGTCGGCCGTGCCCATTCCGTCGGCACGCAGGGCCTGCATCATCTCCATCACCGCCGCAGTGAGCGGCAGCTGCGCGCCTACGCCGTGGGAGGTGTCCAGCGCGTTAGCCAGATCTTTAATGTGCAGATCGATACGGAAGCCAGGCTTGAAGTTACGATCCATCACCATCGGCGCTTTGGCATCCAGCACGGTGCTGCCCGCCAGGCCGCCACGGATCGCCTGATACACCAGATCCGGGTTAACACCCGCTTTGGTCGCCAGGGTCAGGGCTTCGGACATGGCAGCGATATTCAGGGCCACAATCACCTGGTTTGCCAGCTTGGTGACGTTACCTGCGCCAATTTCACCGGTATGTACCACAGAGCCAGCCATGGCTTTCAGCAGATCGTAATATTTGTCGAAAATGGCCTTGTCGCCGCCCACCATCACAGAGAGGGTACCGTCGATGGCTTTCGGCTCGCCGCCGCTCACAGGCGCATCCAGCATGTCGATGCCTTTTGCTTTCAGCGCTTCGCTGATTTCACGACTGGCCAGCGGTGCGATGGAACTCATGTCGATCAGCACGGTGCCGGGTTTAGCGCCTTCAATGATGCCGCCTTCGCCCAGCGCCACTTCTTGCACGTGCGGGGAGTTTGGCAGCATGGTGATGATCACATCGCACTGCTCGGCAATCGCCTTTGCCGTGGCCGCCGTTTCTGCGCCAGCGGCAATCACTTCGGCAATGGCTTCCGGGTTACGGTCTGCAACCACCAGTGAGTAACCTGCTTTGATGAGGTTTTTACTCATTGGTTTACCCATGATACCCAGGCCAATAAAACCAACTTTCAGTGTCATAACGTCTCTCTCTTTCTGTGGTGGTTATTTCTTAAAGGAATCAGCTAATTTCTGCGTTGCAGAGCGGAACACGCCGAGGTCGCTGCCGACGGCAACAAAGGTCGCACCCCATTCCAGATAGCGGCGGGCATCGGCTTCAACCGGTGCCAGAATGCCAGCCGGCTTACCGTGTGCTTTGGCGCGGGCAAAGATGTGCTGAATGGCGCGCTGCACTTCCGGGTGGCTGGCATTGCCGAGATGACCGAATGCCGCAGCCAGGTCGCTTGGGCCGACAAAGATGCCGTCCACGCCGTCAGTGGCGGCGATAGCATCGACGTTATCCACGCCCTGCTGGCTCTCGATCTGTACCAGGATGGTGATGTTCTTATTTGACTGGGCCAGGTAATCCGGTACGGTGCCAAACATGTTGGCGCGATGGGAGACCGACACGCCGCGAATACCTTCTGGCGGATAGCGGGTGGAAGCCACCGCCTGCACCGCCTCTTCCTCGTTTTCCACAAACGGAATCAGGAAGTTGTAGAAGCCGATATCCAGCAGGCGTTTAATGATCACCGGCTCATTGGTCGGGACACGCACTACCGGCGCGCTGTGGCTGCCTTTCAGCGCCATCAGCTGCGGGATAAACGTAGTGATGTCGTTCGGCGCATGTTCACCGTCCAGGACCAGCCAGTCAAAACCTGCCAGCCCCAGCACTTCGGTGCTGATAGGACTTGCCAGCGCGGACCAGCAACCGATCTGAATCTGATGCGCCGCGAGGGCCGCTTTAAATTTGTTCGGGAAAATATCGTTACTCATCGCTTATACCTTTGCTTATTTCTGCAATTCCATACGTTTGATGTCACCCACTACGAACAGGTAGCAGAACATCGCCATCAGCGCGGAACAGCCTACAAATACCAGTGCCGCGTTGAACGAATGCAGCTCACTGACCAGATAGCCAATCACCAGCGGAGTGACGATTGACGCTACGTTGCCAAAGACGTTAAACACACCGCCACACAGCCCAACAATCTCTTTTGGTGCGGTATCGGAAATCACCGGCCAGCCCAGGGCACCAAACCCTTTGCCGAAGAAGGCCAGCGCCATCAGGGCCACCACCAGCGCGGTGTTATTGGTGTAGTTGCACAGAATGATTGAGGATGCCAGCAGCATACCCAGCACAATCGGCAGCTTACGCGCCAGGGTAATCGACTTCCCTTTCTTAATCAGGTGATCCGAGAACACGCCGCCCAGTACGCCACCGGCAAACCCGCACAGTGCCGGAATCGACGCCACCAGACCCACCTTCAGGATCGACATCCCCTTCTCCTGCACCAGATAAATCGGGAACCAGGTGAGGAAGAACCAGGTGATGGTATTGATAAAGTATTGTCCGAAAAATACGCCCAGCATCATGCGGTTGGACAATAACTGTTTGATGTAATGCAGCTTCGGACCGTTGGCCGCTTTATCGCCCGGCTTTTTATGGTCCATATCCACTACCGCGCCGCCGTCCTTAATAAACTTCAGCTCTTCGGCAGTCATACGTGGATGGTCGGTTGGATTATGAATCAGCTTCACCCACAGGCCGGTCAGCACAAAGCCAATCACGCCCATCACGGTAAAGACATGCTCCCAGCCCCAGGCGAAGGTCAGCCAGCCGAGCAGCGGAGAGAATAGCGCCAGCGAGAAATATTGGGCGGAGTTAAAAATGGCCGATGCCGTACCGCGCTCTTTGGTCGGGAACCAGGCCGCCACAATACGGGCGTTGGCCGGGAAAGACGGTGCTTCGGAGAAGCCGAGCATAAAGCGCATAAAGAACATCGACACGCCAGCCCACGCCAGCGGGAAGAGGTCAACAAAGCCCTGCAGGAAGGTAAACAGTGACCAGAAGAACAGGCTGTACGTATAAACTTTTTTCGAACCGAACTTGTCCAGCAGCCAGCCGCCGGGGATTTGCATCAGCAGGTAGGCCCAGCCGAAAGCGGAGAAGATGTAGCCCATCGACACGGCGCTTAACTGAAGTTCTTTAGCAACTTCCGTTCCGGCAATAGAGAGCGTGGCGCGGTCGGCGTAATTGACGGCGGTAACAATAAAGATAATAAGCAGTATTAAATAGCGGGTCGGAGCCACCTTTTTTGTTTCAACAGTAGTATCCAGCAACATTTGTATTTCCTCTGGTACATCAGCGAATTATTTTTATTATTTTAAGAAAGAGGTACTCCTGATTATTTCAGCAGTAGCAGGCAAACCCGGTTAATAAACCCGGAGCCACGAAATCGTTAATGAGTATAATCAACCGCCCCCTGCCCCGCATTGTTGCATCGCTCAATTATGCAGTCTTAAATGAATATAATATTGAGCATATGCACAACACCCTGGGCGCTGATGCACAGATTTCGCCATTGCCCCCCTTACGCCTGGGCGCATGTCAAAAATGAGTGATCGACATCACATTTTTAATTTGCCGCGCCTGACATTCTTTATTCCACTGAGCAGAGTCTTTATTTCCGATAACAAGAAAATACACGTACTCTTTGACAAATTAATTATCCCCACTCGCTGGAGAATACTGGACAATGGCCGACATCGAAATTCGACAAACGTCACCGGGCGCGTTTTATATTAAGGTGCACGACACCGATAACGTGGCGATTATTGTTAACGATCAGGGGTTAAAAGCCGGAACGCGTTTCCCGGACGGGCTTGAACTGATCGAGCATATTCCGCAGGGCCATAAAGTGGCGCTGGTCGATATCCCGGCGCAGGGCGAAATTGTGCGTTACGGCGAAGTCATTGGCTATGCCGTACGGGCGATCCCGCAGGGCAGCTGGATTGACGAATCCCTGGTTGCGCTTCCTGAAGCGCCGCCGCTGAACACCCTGCCGCTGGCGACCCGCGTGCCGGAGCCAATGCCAGCCCTGGAAGGCTATACCTTTGAAGGCTTCCGCAATCCAGACGGCAGCGTCGGCACCAAAAACCTGCTCGGTATCAGCACCAGCGTGCACTGCGTGGCCGGCGTGGTCGATTTCGTGGTGAAGATTATTGAGCGTGACCTGCTGCCAAAATACCCGAACGTTGACGGCGTGGTGGGTCTGAACCATCTGTACGGCTGCGGCGTGGCGATCAACGCCCCGGCGGCGATTGTGCCGATCCGTACCATTCACAATATCGCGCTAAACCCGAACTTTGGCGGCGAAGTGATGGTTGTGGGCCTCGGTTGCGAAAAACTGGTCCCGGAAAAACTGTTACAGGGCACGGAAGATACGCAGGCCATTCCTGTCGATAGCGCCAGCATTGTGCGTTTGCAGGATGAGCAGCACGTCGGTTTCCGTTCCATGGTCGACGACATTTTGCAGGTAGCTGAGCGCCATCTGGCGAAGCTGAACCAGCGTAAGCGTGAAACCTGCCCGGCCTCTGAGCTGGTAGTAGGCATGCAGTGCGGCGGCAGCGATGCCTTCTCCGGCGTGACCGCTAACCCGGCTGTGGGTTATGCCTCGGACCTGCTGGTGCGTTGCGGCGCCACGGTAATGTTTTCGGAAGTGACCGAAGTGCGGGATGCCATTCACCTGCTCACGCCGCGCGCCATCAACGAAGAGGTGGGCAAACGCCTGCTGGAAGAGATGGCCTGGTACGATAACTATCTCGATATGGGCAAAACCGACCGCAGCGCCAACCCCTCGCCGGGCAACAAGAAAGGCGGCCTGGCGAACGTGGTGGAAAAAGCCCTCGGCTCTATCGCCAAATCGGGCCAGAGCGCCATTGTTGAGGTGCTCTCGCCGGGTCAGCGTCCGACCAAACGCGGCCTGATCTATGCCGCCACGCCAGCCAGCGATTTCGTTTGTGGCACCCAACAGGTGGCCTCCGGGATCACCGTGCAGGTGTTCACCACCGGGCGCGGTACGCCGTACGGCCTGATGGCCGTTCCCGTCATTAAAATGGCGACGCGTACCGAGCTGGCTAACCGTTGGTTTGACCTGATGGATATCAATGCGGGCACCATCGCCACGGGCGAAGAGACGATTGAGGATGTGGGCTGGAAGCTGTTCCACTTTATTCTCGACGTGGCCAGCGGTCGCAAGAAAACCTTCTCGGATCAGTGGGGATTACACAATCAGTTGGCGGTATTTAACCCGGCTCCTGTGACCTGATAGTGCAGTAAACCTCTTTAGCATGGCTCCGGCCATGCTTTTTTTTTGCCTTTCGTTCTTTCGCAAACTTCCTTTCTCTTTCGCTTCTTTCGTTTTTACGATGCCAATCACAAAAAAGCATTCCGAAACACTATATCTTCTTTCGAAGAAAACAAACGAAAGGTTTCGGAGGAAGAATGCACATCATTTCGACCAAAGCGATGCTCACGAAGGCTCAGCGAGAAGGTTACGCGGTTCCAGCTTTCAATATTCATAATCTCGAAACGCTGCAGGTTGTTGTCGAGACTTCCGCCGAGCTGCGCTCGCCGCTGATCGTTGCCGGAACACCTGGCACCTTCAGCTATGCCGGGATCGGCAATATCGTGGCTATCGCGGGCGATCTGGCAAAAATGCATAACCAGCCGCTGGCGATCCATCTCGATCATCACGAAACGTTCGACGACATCGCCCAAAAAGTGCAGGCAGGCGTGCGCTCGGCAATGATCGACGGATCGCACCTGCCGTTTGCCGATAACGTGGCGCTAGTAAAACGGGTCACCGACTACTGCCATCGCTATGACGTCAGCGTGGAGGCGGAGCTGGGGCGACTTGGCGGTCAGGAAGATGACCTGGTGGTGGATAGCAAAGATACCCTTTACACCCATCCGCAGCAGGCCCGCGAGTTCGTGGCACTGACCGGCATCGACTCCCTTGCCGTCGCCATTGGCACCGCCCACGGCCTCTATACAGCCACGCCAAAACTCGATTTTGAACGTCTGGAAGAGATTCGCAGCCATGTGGACGTTCCGCTGGTGCTGCACGGCGCCTCGGGACTTTCTACCGCCGATATCCGCCGGGCTATTGGTCTTGGTATCTGCAAAGTGAACGTCGCCACCGAGCTGAAAATCGCCTTTTCCGACGCGCTGAAAAGTTATCTTGCGGAGCATCCTGAAGCCAGCGATCCCCGTCACTACATGATCCCTGCCAAAACCGCCATGAAAGAGGTGGTCCGCAAAGTCATTCATGACTGCGGCTGCGAAGGCAAACTCTGACCCCCACAACCCGGAGAAAACGGTGAAAAATATTATTGCCCGCCATAAAGCGGGAGAACATCTCGGTATCTGTTCCGTCTGTTCAGCGCACCCGCTGGTGATCGAAGCCGCCCTGCGCTTTGATCTGGCAAACGGTAACAGTGTCCTCATTGAAGCCACGTCCAACCAGGTAAATCAGTATGGTGGCTATACCGGCATGAAGCCGGCCGACTTCCGCGATTTTGTTCTGAACATCGCCGAAAAGGTGGGCTTCCCGCAACAAAGGCTAATCCTCGGTGGAGATCATCTTGGGCCGAACTGCTGGCAGAATGAACCCGCAGAGACGGCGATGGAGAAAGCCGTCGAGCTGATTAAGGCTTATGTGGCTGCGGGCTTCAGCAAGATCCATCTTGATGCATCGATGTCATGCGCCGACGATCCCATTCCCCTGGATCCCGTGATAGTAGCCCAGCGTGCGGCGCGGCTGTGCCAGGCAGCGGAAGAGACCGCCAGCAACGCGCAGAAAATGGCGCTGACCTATGTCATTGGCACCGAAGTGCCGGTACCGGGCGGCGAGGCCAGCAGTATTGACACTGTACATGTCACCCGCGTGGAGGATGCCGCGCGCACCCTCGAAACACATCAGGCCGCATTCCAGGCTCTGGGTCTGGATGAAGCAATGACCCGGGTCATTGCTATCGTAGTGCAGCCCGGCGTTGAGTTCGACCATACCCAAATCATCCACTATCAGCCGCAGGCCGCTGAAGCGTTGTCGGGCTGGATCCGCCAGACGCCGATGGTTTATGAAGCGCACTCTACAGATTACCAGTCCAGACAGGCGTACCGGGCACTGGTGAAGGATCATTTTGCGATCCTGAAGGTCGGCCCAGCCCTCACCTTCGCCCTGCGCGAGGCCATTTTTGCCCTGGCGCAGATGGAGACGGCACTGATCGCCCCGGAAGATCGCAGCCGCGTGCTGGAGGTGATCGACGAGGTGATGCTGAACGAGCCGGATTACTGGAAAAAATACTATCGCCCAACCTGGAGCCAGGCGATGGTGGACATTCACTTTAGCCTGTCAGACCGCATTCGCTACTACTGGCCGCACCCACGGATCCGTCAGAGCGTGGACAAGCTGCTCGCTAACCTGGACAGCCTGACCCTGCCGCTGGGGTTGATCAGCCAGTACATGCCGGTGCAGTTTGAACGCGTCACCGCACAAACCCTTGCCCCAACGCCTCAGGCGCTGGTCATCGACAGAATACAGGACGTTTTACGTGCGTACCGCTACGGCTGCGCGCCTGACGCTACTTAAAACTGGAGGATTCATGAGCAAACTGTTTGTCCGTACCGGCATTGATTTTGCCACTTGCCAGCAGGCGCTGGCTCATATCGGCGAGGAGATGCTGGCGAAGGGGGTCGTCCATCCTACTTATCCTGCCGCACTACTGGAGAGGGAAGCGGTGTTCCCCACCGGTATCGCCCTGGAAAAACATGCCGTGGCGATCCCGCACTGCGAGGCGATTCATGCCAGAGAACCGGCACTTTACCTGATCCGTCCTGACAATCCGGTTCATTTTCATCAGGCTGATGACGATACGGAGATCGCCGTGTCGCTGATTATCGCCCTGATAGTGGAAAACCCTTCAGCGCAACTTACCCTGCTGCGCCGGCTATTTAGTGAGCTGCAAAAACCAACTCTGATGGAGGCGTTGCTTACCGCGCCGGACCACCAGCTGGAGGCCCTGTTTGCGGAGGCCATCCTGATGACCGAACCCTGTAAGCAAGCCTCGTAACATACTGATAATAAGAAGGAGTACCCTATGAAACGTAAAGTTATCGTGGCCTGTGGAGGCGCCGTTGCCACCTCCACCATGGCTGCCGAAGAGATCAAAGAGCTGTGTGATGCCCACAACATCACCCTGGATCTGGTGCAGTGCCGGGTGACCGAAATTGAAACCTATATGGACGGCGCAGACCTGATCTGCACCACCGCAAAAGTCGACCGTACCTTTGGTGACATTCCGGTGGTCCACGGTATGCCGTTTGTATCGGGCGTCGGCATTGAAGCCCTACAGCAAAAAATCCTGACCATCCTCGAGGGGTAAGATCATGTTTACCGAAATCATGCGGTATATCCTCGATCTGGGGCCGACGGTCATGCTGCCCATCGTCATCATTATCTTCTCGAAGCTGCTGGGGATGAAGTTGGGCGACTGCTTTAAATCCGGTCTGCATATCGGGATTGGCTTTGTCGGGATCGGGCTGGTTATTGGCCTGATGCTCGACTCCATCGGTCCGGCGGCCAAAGCGATGGCGGAGCAGTTCCAGATTAACTTGCACGTGGTGGACGTGGGCTGGCCAGGTTCATCACCTATGACCTGGGCTTCGCAGATTGCGCTGGTGGCGATCCCAGTGGCGATTGGTGTCAACGTGCTCATGCTGGTCACCCGTATGACCCGCGTGGTGAACGTCGATATCTGGAACATCTGGCATATGACCTTTACCGGGGCGATGCTGCATCTGGCTACCGGCTCTTACTGGCTCGGGATCCTCGGCGTGGTGGTCCACGCGGCCTTTGTCTACAAGCTGGGAGATTGGTTTGCCAAAGACACACGCGACTTCTTCGGCCTGGAAGGGATTGCCATCCCGCATGGCTCCTCCGCTTACCTTGGCCCGATTGCGGTGCTGGTCGATACACTCATTGAGAAGACCCCCGGGCTGAAGCGCATCCACTTCAGCGCCGACGATGTGCAGAAACGCTTTGGCCCGTTTGGCGAGCCGGTCACTGTCGGTTTTGTGATGGGGCTGGTTATCGGTTTGCTGGCTGGTTACGACACCAAAGGCGTATTACAACTGGCGGTAAAAACCGCTGCGGTGATGCTACTGATGCCGCGCGTCATCAAGCCGATCATGGACGGCCTTACGCCGATTGCTAAACATGCGCGTAAGCGTCTGCAGGCGAAATTTGGCGGGCAGGAGTTCTTAATCGGCCTCGACCCGGCGCTGCTGCTGGGCCATACCTCGGTAGTTTCTGCCAGCCTGATCTTTATCCCGCTGACCATCCTGATTGCGGTACTGGTGCCGGGCAACCAGGTCCTGCCGTTTGGCGACCTGGCCACGATCGGCTTCTTCGTGGCGATGGCTGTGGCGGTGCATCAGGGCAACCTGTTCCGCACCCTCATCTCCGGCGTCATCATCATGAGCATCACCCTGTGGATCGCTACCCAGACCATCGGCCTGCATACAAAGCTTGCTGAGAATGCCGGGGCGCTGAAAGCAGGTGGGATGGTGGCCTCTCTGGACCAGGGCGGCTCGCCCATCACCTGGCTGCTGATCCAACTCTTTACCTGGCAAAACGTGGTGGGTTTCCTGGTGATTGGTGTTTTCTACACTATCGGCGTGCTGCTCACCTGGCGCCGCGCCCGCGCCTGTAGCGCAGCAGAAAAACGCGCTGAGGCCCCACAGAGCCAGACGGCTTCTTAATATCCGGGGAGCGCTGCTCCCCTCTTTTTCTGGAGTGAATCATGAAATCAGTGGTAATTCATGCTGAGGGGCAGGTGCGCGTGGAAGAGCGCCCTGTCCCGGACATTCAGGCTGCAGATGACGTGCGCGTGCGCGTGGTCTGCTCGGGATTATGCGGTTCGGATATCCCGCGTATTTTTGCCAAAGCGGCTCACTATTACCCTATCACCCTGGGTCATGAATTCAGCGGCTACGTTGACGTCTGTGGCTCAGGCATCGACGATCTGGAGGCTGGCGATGCAGTCGCGTGCGTTCCGCTACTGCCCTGCTTCTCCTGCCCGGAGTGTAAAAAAGGCTACTTCTCGTTGTGTAAGCAATACCAGTTCGTCGGCTCCCGCAGCGAAGGCGGGAACGCCGAGTACATTGTGGTGAAGCGCGCTAATCTGTTCCGTCTGCCTGCGGAGATGGCCATTGAAGACGGCGCCTTTATCGAGCCTATCACCGTCGGGTTGCATGCATTCCACCTTGCCCAGGGCTGTGAGGGCAAAAATGTGATTATCGTGGGGGCGGGCACTATCGGCCTGCTGGCCATGCAATGCGCGTTGGCGTTGGGTGCGGCAAGCGTGACTGCCATTGATATCAATGATGATAAGCTGGCGCTGGCGACCTCGCTAGGGGCAAACCGGGTATTCAACAGTAAAACCCTCAGTGCAGATGAGATGCTGGCGGCCCTTCACGAGACGCGTTTTGATCAGCTGGTGCTGGAGACGGCTGGCACACCGCAAACCGTCGCCCTTGCTATCGATATCGCCGGGCCACGCGCCCAGGTGGTGCTGGTAGGAACCCTGCACCATGACCTGAATTTATCTGCCGCGACCTTTGGCAAGATCCTGCGCAAAGAGCTGACCCTGCAAGGCAGCTGGATGAACTACTCTGCGCCATGGCCAGGGGTTGAGTGGGAGACCGCTGCCCGGTTGCTTTGCGAAAAAAAATTGCGACTGGAGCCACTGATCGCCCTGACCGGCGACAGCGAAAATTTTGCCCATGCCATTCAGGCACTAAATGGATCACCAATGCAGGGTAAAATCCTGCTGCGCCTGGAATAAACTCATGAGCCAGCAACCGGAGCTGGCTCACATTTACTTTCGAACGCTAGCGTTCACCTTTCGCATCCCTTCGATTAAACTGGAGTAAGTTAATTATCAGGCAAAACAAAATGAACTCATTTGAGCGAAGGAACAAAATCGTTGATCTGGTGAATGCTAACGGCAGCGTGTTAGTACTCGACCTTTCGAATTCTTTTGGCATCTCCGAGGTCACTATCCGCGCCGATCTGCGTTTGCTGGAAGAGAAAGGGCTAGTGACGCGTTTTCACGGTGGGGCGGCAAAGCCGGGCAGTAATTTGGGTGAAAATGAAAACCAGGAAGTACTGCTGGAAGATCGCTACAGTCTCGCCAGTGACCCTAAAAAACGTATCGCCCTGGCAGCAGTAACGATGATCGAAGAGGGGATGACGGTAATTTTAGACAGCGGCAGCACCACCATGCTTATCGCTGAAGCGCTGGCAAAGAAGGCTAATATCACGGTGATCACCAACAGCTTACCCGCTGCTTTCGCCTTATCGGACAACAAAGACATCACCCTGGTAGTGTGCGGAGGTACCGTACGCCATAAGACCCACTCCATGCATGGCACCATCGCCGAACGCTCGCTGGCGGGCATTAGCGCCGATCTGATGTTTGTCGGAGCTGACGGGATCGACACTACCAACGGCATCACCACCTTCAACGAAGGGTACTCGATCAGCAGCGTGATGGCGGCGGCTGCGCATAAGGTGATTGCTGTACTGGACGCGAGCAAGTTCAACCGTCGCGGGTTTAACCAGGTGCTGCCGATGGCGGAGATTGACTGTGTGATTACCGACGAAGGGATCGGTGAGAAAGAGCTGAAGAGCCTGAAACAAACGTCAGTTGAGCTCATTGTGGTTTAAATGTGCCCGATGGCGATTCGCTTATCGGGCCTACGTGACGAGTTGTAGGCTGGGTAAGCGAAGCGCCACCCAGCAAAAGGCTTACTCCCCTTGCTGCTCCAGAGCATACTTATACAACGCATTCTTTTTCACGCCGTGGATCTCTGCCGCCAGCGCAGCCGCTTTCTTTAAGGGCAGTTCGGCCTGCAGCAGCGCCAGGGTACGTAGCGCATCGGCAGGCAGGGCGTCCTCTTCAGCTTTATGCCCTTCGACAATCAGCACCATCTCGCCTTTACGGCGGTTTTCGTCCTCTTTCACCCATGCCAGCAGCTCGCCGACCGGCAGACCGTGGATGGTCTCCCAGGTTTTGGTCAGCTCGCGCGCCAGCACCACGTAACGCGCCTCACCCCAGACGGCGACCATATCCTCCAGACTCTCCAGCAGGCGGTGGGTGGATTCGTAGAAAATCAGGGTACGCGGTTCGGCTTCCAGCGCCTTCAGCACGTCGCGACGGCCTTTGGATTTGGCGGGCAGAAAGCCCTCATAGCAGAAACGATCCGACGGCAGGCCCGCCGCGCTCAGTGCGGCAATCGCGGCACACGGCCCCGGCAACGGCACAACGCGAATCCCCGCTTCACGGCAGGTGCGCACCAGGTGATAGCCCGGGTCGTTGATCAGCGGCGTACCGGCATCGGACACCAGGGCGATGTTCTGTCCCTCTTTCAGTTTGGCCACCAGCATGGCGGCTTTTTGCTGCTCGTTATGATCGTGCAGGGCAAACAGGCGGGCGTTAATCGCAAAATGTTGCAGGAGCAGGCCGGTATGGCGGGTATCTTCAGCCGCAATAAGATCAACGCTTTGCAACACGGTGAGCGCACGTTGGGTAATATCAGATAAATTCCCGATAGGAGTAGGTACAATATAAAGCTGACCCTGAGAATTATCTGCCGTTTCGTGTTGTTTCATTGTTTCATCCGTATTGCCGATTTAATATTGAGCATTGCGTAAAAAATATCACTGGATACAGTATGGTACCCTTAACGTTTCTTCATAATAAAGTCACGCGCAGCCTTCCGCTGGTGCTGGCAGCCCTGATCTTTGCTGGCTGTGGTACGCAGGCGCCCGATCAAAGTGCTGCCCATATGGAGGGTACAGCGCAGGCTGACTCCGGTTTTTATCTGCACCAGATGGAGCAAAGCTCAGATGATACCCGGATCAACTGGCAATTACTCGCCATTCGTGCACTGCTGAAAGAAGGTAAAACCCAGCACGCCGCCGATCTGTTTAACCAGTTGCCGCAGGATCTGAGCGAGACGCAGCGCCGCGAGCAGACACTGCTGGCCGCTGAACTGAAAATTGCGCAGAACGATGTGGCCGGGGCGAAAAAGATCCTCGGAAATATCGACATCAGTACGCTGGATAAAAACCAGCAGGCGCGTTTCTGGCAGGCCGGCATTGCCGCGGAACAGGGACGCCCTTCCCTGACGCTGCTACGGGCGCTGATTGCCCAGGAGCCGCTGCTCGCTGGCGCTGAAAAACAGAAAAATATCGATGCCACCTGGCAGACGCTCTCCGCGATGAATCCCGATCAGGCCAATGCCCTCGTGATCAATGCCGACGAAAATGTCCTGCAGGGCTGGCTGGATCTGCAGCGCGTCTGGTTCGATAACCGCAACGATCCGACCATGCTGAAAGCCGGCATCAAAGACTGGCAGACCCGCTACCCGAATAACCCGGGTGCGACCCTGCTGCCTACTCAGCTGGTCAATGTGCAGAACTTTAAGCCCGCCTCCACCAGCAAAATTGCCCTACTGCTGCCGCTGGGTGGCCAGGCCGCCGTCTTTGGCCGCACTATCCAGCAGGGTTTTGACGCGGCGAGAAATGGCACCGCTGCCGTCACGGGTAATGCCGTTCCCGCTCAGGTCGCCCAGGCGGCCAACGCCGGTGATGTGGTAAGCCCGTCCAGTGCCGAAACCAACGACCTGACCACGGCTCAACCCGTTGCCGTGCAGGAAGGTACGATGCAGAATCCGGTCCAGGCCCCTCAGACCCGAGAACCTGTCGCCGCACCGAATAACACCGTGCAGGATCCGGCCCAGGCCCCTGAGACCACGGAACCTGTCGCCGCACCGAATGACTCCGTACAGGATCCGATGCAGGCACCTGCCACTGAGCAAGCGCCTCAGACCACGGCCATCGCCAACCCGGCCGCCGAGGTGAAAGTGTATGACACCAGCACCCAACCGCTCGACCAGGTGCTGAATCAGGTGCAGCAGGATGGGGCCAGCATCGTCGTAGGTCCGCTGCTGAAAAACAACGTCGAAGAGCTGATGAAGAGCAGAACGCCGTTGAACGTGCTGGCCCTCAACCAGCCGGAGCAGGTGCAGAACCTCCCGAACGTCTGCTACTTCGCCCTGTCGCCAGAAGACGAAGCCCGCGATGCCGCGCGCCATATCCACGAGCAAGGGAAGCAGGCGCCTCTGCTGCTGATCCCACGTAGCCAGCTGGGCGATCGTGTCGCTACCGCCTTTGCCGAGGAGTGGCAACAGTTGGGCGGCGGCATTGTTCTGCAGCAAAAATTTGGCTCCAGCGCTGAACTGCGCGCGGGCGTTAACGGCGGAGCGGGTATTGCGCTGACCGGTAGCCCTGTCACGTCCAGCCTGCCGCAGCAGCAGGGCGTGACGATTGGCGGCCTGACTATCCCGGCACCGCCTACGGACGCGCAGATCAGCGGCGGCGGCAACGTCGATGCGGCTTACATCATCGCCACCCCCGAAGAGATCGGTTTTATCAAACCGATGATCGCTATGCGTAACGGCAGTCAGGCTGGCGTGTCGCTGTATGCCAGCTCGCGCAGCGCACAGGGCACCGCTGGCCCGGACTTCCGTCTCGAGATGGAAGGCCTGCAGTACAGCGAAATTCCGATGCTGGCAGGCGCTAACCCGGCGCTGATGCAGCAGGCGTTGAACAGCGTACGTAACGACTACTCGCTGGCGCGTCTGTACGCGATGGGCGTGGATGCCTGGGCGCTGGCGAACCACTTCACCCAGATGCGTCAGGTGCCAGGCTTTGAACTTAACGGCAACACTGGCGATCTCACCGCCACTCAGGACTGCGTGATTAACAGGAAGTTATCATGGCTCAAATACCAGCAAGGACAGATCGTTCCGGCCAGCTAACCCGTAAACAGACCGGCGACGCGCGCGAGTCAGAGGCGCGTCGCTGGCTTGAGCGCAAAGGACTGCGCTTTATCGCCGCGAACGTTCGCGCGCGCGGCGGGGAAATTGACCTTATTATGCAGGACGGCCCGACTATCGTGTTCATCGAGGTGCGCTACCGCCAGTCTTCTCATTATGGTGGGGCCGCCGCCAGTGTGACCCGGGCCAAGCAGCAAAAATTATTACTCACCGCCCAGTTGTGGCTTGCCCGGCATAATGGCAGCTTTGATACTGTGGATTGCCGGTTCGATGTGGTAGCCTTCACCGGAAACGCCATCGAATGGTTCAAAAACGCCTTCGGCGCAGACGCGTAAATCAGATCGTTAAGGGATACCGTGCTCGAAAGAATTAAGGTTTGCTTCACCGAAAGCATTCAGACTCAGATCGCAGCGGCAGAAGCGCTGCCGGACGCCATCTCCCGTGCGGCGATGACGCTGGTCCAGTCCCTGCTTAACGGCAACAAAATCCTCTGTTGTGGCAACGGCACCTCAGCCGCCAACGCACAGCATTTTGCTGCCAGTATGATTAATCGTTTTGAGACAGAGCGTCCCAGCTTACCTGCCATTGCACTTAATACCGATAACGTGGTCTTAACAGCGATTGCTAACGATCGTCTCCATGATGAGATCTATGCCAAACAGGTGCGTGCGTTAGGACACGCCGGTGATGTGCTGCTGGCTATCTCTACGCGCGGCAACAGCCGCGACATCGTCAAAGCCGTTGAAGCCGCCGTCACGCGCGACATGACCATCGTCGCACTGACCGGTTACGATGGCGGCGAGCTGGCGGGGCTGTTAGGTCCTCATGATGTTGAGATCCGTATTCCTTCTCACCGCAGCGCCCGCATCCAGGAGATGCACATGCTGACGGTGAACTGTTTATGCGATCTGATCGATAACACGCTTTTCCCTCACCAGGATGATTAAGGAGTATACATGAAGGCACTTTCGCCCCTCGCAGTCCTTATTTCTGCGCTGCTGCTTCAGGGATGTGTGGCTGCAGCGGTAGTGGGTACCGCGGCAGTGGGCACCAAAGCCGCGACTGACCCGCGTTCCGTGGGCACACAGGTAGATGACGGCACCCTGGAACTGCGCGTGAACAGCGCACTGTCCAAAGACCAACAAATTAAGAAAGAAGCGCGCATCAACGTTACGGCTTACCAGGGCAAAGTCTTGCTGGCAGGCCAGGCGCCAAATACCGAACTTGCCGCCCGTGCGAAGCAGATCGCGATGGGTGTAGAGGGCGCCACTGAGGTGTTTAATGAAGTGCGCCAGGGTCAGCCGATTGGCCTGGGTGAGGCCTCAAACGATACCTGGATCACCACGAAAGTGCGCTCCCAGCTGTTGGGTAGCGATCAGGTAAAATCCTCTAACGTGAAGGTGACCACCGAGAACGGCGAAGTGTTCCTGCTCGGCCTGGTGACTGACCGCGAAGGCAAAGCGGCGGCAGATATCGCCAGCCGGGTGAGCGGCGTGAAACACGTCACCACCGCGTTTACCTATCTGAAGTAGTTATCCCCTGCCCTCTGCTGCCATCAGCAGAGGGCCATTAGCCTTGCCCCTGCGCCATCTCCCTGATCTTCGCTGACGTAATAATATTGACGCCACCCGGCGACGCACCCAGCGCCTCCTGCAGCATCACCTGCGCCACATCCCGCGCCTCGACTGACTTCCAGTTGCCGGGCAACAGGCTAAACAGCGGCGCAAACAGTGACTCACTAAAACGATGCTTCTCTCGCTCACCCAGCAACATTGAGGGCCGCACGAGGGTCAGTCGCTCCCACTTCTGGGCGATCAGGGCCTCTTCCATTTTGCCTTTTACTTTGTTGTAGAAGAACGGCGAGTGCGCGTTGGCTCCCATCGCACTGACCACCAGCAGATGTTTCGCCCCGAGCCGTTTGCCGGTCAGGGCCGTATCCACCACCAGGGTATAGTCGGCATGGATAAAGGCCTCTTTGCTGCCTGCTTCACGCCGCGTGGTACCCAGACAGCAAAAAACGGTATCCACCGGATCCTGCACCTGAGCCAGGGCATCGGTTAGCTGCGGATCGTGTGGATTGAACACACCTTCGATATCCCCCAGCGGGCGACGTGTCGGAGCGGCGATATAGTTAACTCTCCGATCCTGAATCAGCATACGCAGCAGGTGCCCACCCACAAGACCAGTCGCGCCGGTAATTAAAACCTGACTCATTATTCCTCCTTTGCAGATTAGTCCGTATGCGATTTCATGCTCTTCAACCACACTTAGTAGTCTCATTGCAAAGTATTTACCACAAGCGAAGAAAAAGCTGTCTGAAGCCAAAACAACGGAGGAAGCATGAGCAAGAAAATTGCAGTCTTGATCACCGACGAGTTTGAAGATTCAGAATTCACCTCGCCTGCCGAGGCGTTCCGCAAAGCGGGACATGAGGTGATCACAATCGAAAAACAGGCGGGAAAAACGGTGAAAGGCCATAAAGGCGAAGCCAGCGTTTCCATTGATAAAGCTATCGACGAAGTGCAGCCCGCAGAATTTGACGCCCTGCTGCTACCCGGCGGCCACTCCCCGGATTCACTGCGCAGCGACTCGCGTTTCGTGACCTTTACCCGTGATTTTGTCGATTCTGGCAAACCGGTGTTCGCCATTTGCCATGGCCCGCAGCTGCTGATCAGCGCCGAAGTGGTGCGCGGCCGCAAATTAACGGGCGTGAAATCGATCGCCATTGATCTGAAAAACGCCGGGGCGGATTTCCACGATCAGGAGGTGGTGGTTGATAAAGATCAGCTTGTCACCAGCCGTACGCCGGAAGATCTGATCGCGTTTAACCGCGAGGCGCTGCGCTTACTCGGCGCGTAGCCAGTGATGTTTTTTACCAAAGCCTAACGTGTTGTCAGTGAACTTAAGTTCATCCAGACGGATTTCCCATACGGGAGCTGGCATTGCGGCGGCAACCGGAAAGCGACGAAGGTAGTGCTTACGCATGGCGTCGCTTTCCTCCCCTTCCAGACGACGGATCTCCCCTTTAAATTGCACCCCGCGAATCAAGGCCACATTCTTTGGCTGTCCGTTGACGGTGCCCGCGACCCTGGCCTGCCTGCCGCTCATCTGGGCATGACGGGTTTTATCTTCGCTTAAGACATAGAACGCTACCCGCTGCGGATCGTAGTAGTAAAAGGCATTGGCGCACCACAGCTCATCGTCATGATGCACACACCAGGTGACCACATGCTGCTTCGCCAGCCAGCGGTTGATAGCGGCCAGAGTTTCCATTTCGCTTCTCTCTCGTGCTAAGGTGCGTTCACCTTAACATACTGAATCTTTCGCCGTGTGCTGGTTTCTCTATCTGGTTCGAACTGCTGATAATGCGCTCTATACGGGGATCACTACCGATGTCCCGCGCCGCTTCCTGCAACATCAGACAGGAAAAGGGGCGAAGGCGTTACGCGGCAAAGGAGAACTGACGCTGGCGTTTTCCGCCGTCGTGGGGGATCGGTCGCTGGCGCTACGGCTGGAGTACCGGATCAAACAGCTGACGAAGCGCCAGAAAGAGCGCCTCGTCAGTGGGGATGGAACCTTTGAGGCGCTACGGGAGAGCCTGCAAACGCCGCTTATTAAAAGCGGTTGAAGTGGTCGTGGTATTCGACCAGGCCGCTGACGCCGTTAAGCGCATCGTCTGCCAGACCGTGCAGCTGGAAAGCCGACTCGGTGCCCGGCCAGCGGCAGCGCAGATCGTAATGCGCTGCTTTCTCGAAGCCTAAACGGCTGTAGAACGCCGGATCGCCCAGCGTGACCACCGCGGCATAGCCAAACTCGTTGAGTGAATCCAGCCCTTCGTAGACCAGCTGACGCGCCAGGCCCTGGCCGCGGTAGTTTTCATCCACCGCCAGCGGTGCCATGCCGACCCACTGCAACTCTTCGCCCTGCACGGTGACCGGGCTAAAGGCGACGTAGCCTACAACCTGCCCCTCATCGTCCGTAGCCACCAGGCCCAGGGTAATCAGGCCATCTTCACGAAGGTCCTGAACCAGTTGCGCTTCACCGTCTCCGTCG
This sequence comes from Leclercia sp. LSNIH3, assembly GCF_002935105.1. NCBI lineage: Bacteria > Pseudomonadati > Pseudomonadota > Gammaproteobacteria > Enterobacterales > Enterobacteriaceae > Leclercia > Leclercia sp. LSNIH3. Next base: position 3,032,622 of record NZ_CP026387.1, on the reverse strand, counting down.
AAGGCCCGGCGTAATAAGGCATCAATACCCGGCGCATCGATCCCAATCTCTACTCGAATCAACATGGCTCACCTACAGAAGTGTGTTTACTTTCCGGCGGCGTTTTCAGGCCCGCCTCGACAAAATCGGCCAGTTGCAGCAGCGCCACGCGTAGCGGCTTCGGCATCTGCTCCAGTTCAATGGCATCCATCAGGTTTTTAACATACAGGCCTAACTCGGTATCGCCCTCAATCACCAGACGGCGCTGGAAAAAGAGCGTGTCAGGATCCTGTTTACGCGCCGCGATCATCAGCAGATCGCTGGCGTCAGCGCTGAAGCTGACATCCGCCTCAGCAGATTCACGTACCACCAGCTGTTCATTTTCAACGGAAGTGTACCAGCGCAGGCCGATGTCCCGCACCTCGATACTTAACCAGCGTCCTTCCAGAAATTCCAGCTCACCCTCCGCCAGTGCCTGGCGAAACTGCCAGCTTAGTACCTGCTCCAGCACCTGGCGCTTCAGCGCAAAGGGCGCCAGCTTCACCGGCACGCTCAGCAGCGATGGGCCAAATTGTACGAGACGTGAACGCAGTTTATCCAGCACGAGCAATACTCCCTGATATCTATAGTCCTGATATTTTGCCATATCCAGTCGTTGGTATAGCGGCGTAAATCAACAAACTGGCGTCCGGCATAATCCATTATTGGTGCCATCAATACGCCATTAGCTGCCTTAAATCAAAAATTGTCGCCGGATGGTTAACTAAAATCGCTGCTCGATAACAATTTTGCATCCCTCTGGGGCTGCGAACGTCAGGATAAATTATGGAGCTGCTCTGCCCTGCTGGAAATCTACCGGCGCTTAAGGCGGCCATCGAAAACGGCGCCGATGCGGTTTATATCGGGCTGAAGGACGATACCAATGCCCGTCACTTCGCTGGTCTCAATTTTACTGAGAAAAAGCTACAGGAAGCGGTGAGCTTCGTGCACCAGCACCGCCGCAAGCTGCACATCGCCATTAATACCTTTGCCCACCCCGACGGCTATCAACGCTGGCAGCGTGCGGTGGATATGGCGGCACAGCTGGGCGCCGATGCGCTGATCCTTGCCGACCTCGCCATGCTGGAGTATGCCGCCGAACGCTATCCCCATATTGAGCGCCATGTCTCGGTTCAGGCATCGGCCACCAATGAAGAAGCCATTCGCTTTTATCATCGTCACTTCGACGTTGCGCGCGTGGTGCTGCCACGGGTGCTTTCTATTCATCAGGTTAAGCAACTGGCGCGCGTCACGCCAGTTCCGCTGGAAGTTTTTGCCTTTGGCAGCCTGTGCATTATGGCCGAAGGTCGCTGCTACCTCTCCTCCTACTTAACCGGCGAATCCCCTAACACCGTGGGGGCCTGCTCGCCAGCCCGCTTCGTGCGCTGGCAACAAACTCCCCAGGGGCTGGAGTCGCGTCTGAACGAGGTGCTGATTGACCGTTATCAGGACGGCGAAAACGCGGGTTATCCGACGCTGTGTAAAGGCCGCTATCTGGTAGATGGCGAGCGCTATCATGCGCTGGAAGAGCCTACCAGCCTCAATACCCTGGCGCTTTTGCCGGAACTGCTGGCCGCCAATATTGCCTCGGTAAAAATCGAAGGTCGCCAGCGCAGCCCGGCTTACGTCAGCCAGGTGGCAAAAGTGTGGCGCCAGGCGATCGATCGCTGCATGGCGGATCCCAAGCAATATGCCCCGCAGCCCGCATGGATGGAGACCCTGGGCGCAATGTCCGAAGGCACTCAGACCACGCTGGGCGCGTATCACCGTAAATGGCAGTGAGATAACGCATGAAATATTCATTAGGACCGGTGCTCTATTACTGGTCAAAAGAGACGCTGGAAGATTTTTACCAGCAGGCCGCAACCAGCCAGGCCGATGTGATTTATCTCGGTGAGGCGGTATGCAGTAAGCGCCGGGCCACTAAAGTGGGTGACTGGCTGGATATGGCAAAAAGCCTGGTGGGCAGCGGCAAACAGGTGGTGCTCTCCACCCTGGCGCTGGTACAGGCCTCGTCTGAACTGAACGAGCTGAAACGCTACGTGGATAACGGCGAGTTTCTGCTGGAAGCCAGCGACCTCGGCGTGGTGAACCTGTGCGCCGAGCGCAAACTGCCTTTTGTTGCCGGGCATGCGTTGAACTGCTACAACGCCGTAACCCTGCGTCTGCTGCTTAAACAGGGCATGACGCGCTGGTGTATGCCGGTGGAGCTTTCCCGTGACTGGCTGGTCAACATACTGGCGCAGTGTGACGAACTGGGGATCCGCAATCAGTTTGAAGTAGAAGTACTCAGCTATGGCCATCTGCCGCTGGCATACTCCGCTCGCTGCTTTACCGCACGCTCAGAGAACCTGCCGAAGGATGAATGCGAGACCTGCTGCATCAAATACCCGAACGGGCGCAGCATGCTGTCGCAGGAGAATCAGCAGGTGTTTGTCCTGAACGGAATTCAGACCATGAGCGGGTACGTTTATAACCTCGGTAACGAACTGGCGTCGATGCAAGGGCTGGTGGATATGGTGCGTCTGTCGCCGCTGGGCAAGGAAACCTTCGCCATGATTGACGCCTTCCGCGCCAACGAGCAGGGCGCTGCCCCGCTGCCGCTGACGGCAAACAGCGAGTGCAACGGCTACTGGCGACGGCTGGCCGGGCTGGAGCTGCAGGCGTAAAGATGAAATGTAAAAGCTCACTTTGTTAACAACGGTTATTAAATTTTGATGCAGTATTAAAGATTCACCGTCGACAAAGTGAGCTGTTATGACTGATAAATCCATTCCGTTTTCGGTGCTGGACCTGGCGCCGATACCTGAAGGCTCCTCGGCCCGGGAAGCGTTTACCCACTCTCTGGATCTCGCTCGCCTGGCTGAACAGCGCGGCTATCATCGCTACTGGCTGGCGGAGCACCACAACATGGTTGGGATCGCCAGTGCGGCCACCTCGGTGCTGCTCGGCTATCTGGCAGCCAATACCACTACCCTCCATTTAGGCTCGGGCGGCGTGATGCTGCCGAACCATTCTCCGCTGGTGATTGCCGAACAGTTTGGCACCCTGAATACCCTCTACCCTGGCCGAATCGATCTGGGGCTGGGCCGTGCGCCGGGCAGCGATCAGCCCACCATGCGCGCGTTGCGCCGTCATATGGGTGGCGATATCGACAACTTCCCGCGCGATGTGGCGGAACTGGTGGCCTGGTTCGACGCGCATGACCCGAACCCACAGGTACGCCCTGTGCCGGGTTACGGGGAGCAGATCCCGGTCTGGCTGTTGGGTTCCAGCCTGTACAGCGCCCAACTGGCCGCGCAACTCGGGCTGCCGTTTGCCTTCGCCTCACACTTTGCGCCGGATATGCTGCACCAGGCGCTGCATCTTTATCGCACCAACTTCAAACCCTCATCACGGCTCGAAAAACCGTACGCGATGGTGTGTATCAATATCATTGCCGCTGACAGCAACCGCGATGCGGAGTTCCTGTTTACCTCCATGCAGCAGGCGTTTATGAAGCTACGCCGCGGCGAAACAGGGCAACTGCCACCGCCGGTGGAGAATATGCATCAGCTGTGGTCCGCTTCAGAGCAGTATGGCGTCCAGCAGGCGCTGAGCATGTCGCTGGTGGGTGATAAAGCGAAAGTCCGCCATGGACTGGAAGCGGTGCTGCGTGAAACCCAGGCCGACGAGATCATGGTGAATGGCCAGATTTTCGATCACCAGGCGCGATTGCATTCGTTCGATCTGGCGATGCAGGTGAAAGAGGAACTCGTGGGGTAATTTTTTGCCGGGCGGCGCTACGCCTGCCCGGCCTAGGATCATCTCCCTCTCCCTTTGGGAGAGGAGTGAGGAGCGTTACTGGTAAACAGGCAACAGATTAAAGCTAGACAGTACGTGTACCAGGGCGTTACCCATCCCGAATACCAGAATCAAAGCAATCATCGGTTTGCCGCCCCAGACGCGGAATTTTGGGCTACCGAAACGTTTACGTGATTTACGTGCCAGCAGCGCAGGCACAATCGCCGCCCAGATGGTTGCCGCCAGCCCTGCATAGCCAATGGCATACAGGAAACCGTTCGGCCACAGCAGGCCACCAATGACCGGTGGCAGGAAGGTCAGCAGCGCGGTTTTCAGACGGCCCAGCGCGGAATCATCAAAGCCACAAAGATCGGCCAGATAATCAAACAGACCCAGTGTCACGCCGAGGAAAGAGCTGGCCACAGCAAAATTAGAGAAAATCACCAGTAGCAGATCCAGACTGCGGCTGTTCAGCACCCCGCTCAGAGCCTGCACCAGCACATCGATGTTACCGCCCTTCTGCGCAATGCCGATGAATTCCGGGCGAGGGATGTTGCCCATGGTTCCCAGCAGCCAGATCACATACAGCCCCAGCGCCAGCAGCGTGCCATAGACCAGGCAGCGGGTAATGGTGCGCGGATCTTTGCCGTAGTACTTCATCAGGCTCGGCACGTTGCCGTGATAGCCAAACGACGCCAGGCAGAACGGCAGTGTCATCAGCAGATAGGGAGAGTACGAGGTATTGCTCTCCGCCACATTAAACAGCGTCGCAGGCGTAACGTGCCCCAGCAGGCTGCCGAAGGTCAGGAAAAAAGTAATGACTTTCGCGCCCAGCACAATGGCCGTCATGCGGCTCACCGCTTTGGTGCTCATCCAGACGATAAACGCCACGCCCAGCGCGAAGCACAGCCCCGCCAGCCGCGCAGGCACGTCCAGAGACATCTCCGAGAAGGTGTGGTGCAGAATCGAACCGCTTGCCGAGATATAGGCGTAGGTCAGAATGTAGAGCACAAAGGCAATCGAGATGCCGTTGACGATGTTCCAGCGCTTGCCGAGCAAGTCGCGGGTAATAGTGTCAAAGCTCGAACCAATGCGGTAGTTCAGGTTAGCTTCGAGGATCATCAGGCCAGAGTGCAGCATACAGAACCAGGTGAAGATCAGCGCCGCCAGCGACCAGAAGAACCACGCCCCGGACATCACCACCGGCAGAGAGAACATCCCTGCGCCGATAATGGTACCGCCGATGATCACCACACCGCCAAGCAGTGAGGGTGACGTTTGGGTGGTGGTTAGTGTCGCCATACAGCCTTTTCTCCAGTCAATAATTTGGGACCTGCATCTTAATGTGCTGCACTGTACCAGTACAGTAGTACAAAGGGAATAAAAAAAGCCCCGATAACAATATCGGGGCTGTATATTTTACTTTACGACTGAAGCGTAAGGCTTACGCGTCACGGCGACGGGCAGGAGCACTGCCATCTTCGCGACGTGGGCCACGGCTTTCACGGCGCTCACCGCTGAAACGACCTGCACCTGGCGCAGCGCCTTCACGACGAGGACCACGACCGCCTTCACGACGTTCGCCGCCACCGAAACCACGGCCAGCAGGACGATCGCCATCACGACGTGGACCACGGTCCGGGCGTGGCTGAGCATCACCCAGCAGCTGCATGTTCATCGGCTTGTTCAGGATGCGGGTGCGAGTAAAGTGCTGCAGTACTTCGCCCGGCATGCCTTTTGGCAGCTCAATGGTAGAGTGGGAACCAAACAGCTTGATGTTACCAATGTAACGGCTGCTGATGTCGCCTTCGTTAGCGATAGCACCAACGATGTGACGAACTTCAACGCCATCATCACGGCCCACTTCAATGCGGTACAGTTCCATTTCGCCTGCGTCACGACGTTCGCGACGTGGACGGTCTTCACCACCACGCTCTGGACGGTCGCCACGTGGGCCACGATCGTTGCGGTCGCCACGACGTTCGAAACGATCGTCACGGTCACGGAATTCACGCTTAGGACGCATTGGCGCATCAGGTGGCACGATCAGGCTACGTTCGCCCTGAGCCATCTTCAGCAGAGCGGCAGCCAGCGTTTCCATATCCAGCTCTTCGCCTTCAGCGGTTGGCTGGATCTGCGCCAGCAGCGCACGGTACTGATCCAGGTCGCTGCTTTCCAGCTGCTGCTGTACTTTCGCGGCGAATTTTTCCAGACGGCGTTTGCCCAGCAGATCTGCGTTAGGCAGGTCGGCTTCTGGAATGGTCAGCTTCATGGTGCGTTCGATGTTACGCAGCAGACGACGCTCGCGGTTCTCAACGAACAGCAGCGCACGACCCGCACGACCTGCACGACCGGTACGGCCGATACGGTGAACGTAAGACTCAGAGTCCATCGGGATGTCGTAGTTAACAACCAGGCTGATACGCTCAACGTCCAGACCACGTGCTGCCACGTCGGTTGCAATCAGGATATCCAGACGACCGTCTTTCAGACGCTCCAGAGTCTGCTCACGCAGGGCCTGGTTCATGTCGCCATTCAGCGCGGCGCTGTTGTAGCCGCTACGTTCCAGGGCTTCAGCCACTTCCAGGGTCGCATTTTTGGTACGAACGAAGATGATCGCCGCATCAAAATCTTCTGCTTCCAGGAAACGCACCAGCGCTTCGTTTTTACGCATACCGTATACAGACCAGTAGCTCTGGCTGATGTCCGGGCGCGTGGTTACGCTGGACTGGATACGCACTTCCTGCGGATCCTTCATGAAGCGACGGGTAATACGACGGATCGCTTCTGGCATGGTTGCAGAGAACAGAGCGGTCTGATGACCTTCCGGGATCTGCGCCATGATGGTTTCTACGTCTTCGATGAAGCCCATGCGGAGCATTTCGTCAGCTTCATCCAGTACCAGACCGCTCAGTTTAGAGAGATCCAGCGTACCGCGTTTCAGGTGATCCAGCAGACGACCCGGCGTACCGACGACGATCTGTGGGCCTTGACGCAGGGCGCGTAACTGCACGTCATAACGCTGGCCGCCGTACAGGGCAACCACGTTTACGCCGCGCATATGTTTAGAGAATTCAGTCATCGCTTCCGCAACCTGAACAGCCAGTTCACGGGTCGGAGCGAGTACGAGGATCTGCGGCGCGCGCAGGTCAGGATCAATGTTGTTCAGCAGCGGCAGCGAGAACGCTGCAGTTTTACCGCTACCAGTCTGGGCCATGCCCAGCACGTCACGACCAGAGAGCAGATGTGGGATACACTCTGCCTGGATCGGAGATGGTTTTTCGTAACCCAGATCGTTAAGGGATTCAAGGATAGGAGCCTTCAGGCCCAGATCTGCAAAAGTGGTTTCGAATTCAGCCATGTAGTACAAGTGCCTCGATATTAATGGCGGCCAGTCTACATAACTCATCGTGAAAATTTTCGGTAATTTTCATTGAAAGTGTGAACCGGCTCAAAGTAGGTGTATTGACGAACAACAACGCCCTCACCGGTTAAGATGATGGCAATCAAAAGATTACGGGCTGATGTTTATGTCGTCAGCTATTGCTGGTCCGATTCTGCCAGGTCGTCGTGCTCCTGGCCCAAGAGCGATAATTCCAACAATGCATAACGGTGCTCAACATAGTTGTGTACGTTGTTAGCAACCGCTAATTTGAACAGTGCCGTAGCGCTGTCCATATCCCCCAGACTTAGGTAGTACTTACCTAAATAGAAGTTGGTTTCACTGAGATGCTCAGCGAGCGAGGTGTTATCCGTTGCGTCTGCCTTGAGCCTTTCCATCAGCGTTGCTTCGCTGATGTTGCCCAGGTAGAACTCGACAATATTCCATCCCCACTGCTCCTTGTCCGATTTTTCGAAGCGTTGGTTTAACGCGTCTTTGGCCTGCTTTGCATCGAGCTTCTGCTCAACAATGTAAAGCCACAGGCTACGGAAAGGATCGTTAGGATCGTCTTGATAAAACGCCAGCAGATCATCTTGCGCTAACTTGTCACGACCGCCGTAATACAGGGCGATCCCGCGATTCAAGTGCGCGTAGTTGTAAGTTGGATCAAGCTCAAGTACAGAATCAAACGCTTCATAGGCAGCATCAAAATTGCCTGCCTGCGTTAAATAAATACCTAAGTAATTGAATACTTCAGGCATATCCGGTCGGATCGCCAACGCTTGTGAAAAATCGTTTCGCGCTAGTGCCCTCAGACCGAGACTATCATACAACACTCCGCGCTCATATAAAAGCTGTGCGCGTTCGTCATCGGTTAAAGCCCGACTGGCAAGAATTTGTTCCATGCGTGCCAGAATCACTTCCTGCTGCAAAGTCGGTTGCAGTGGCACTGCGAGGACTTCACTTTTACGCCAGGCAGAGTTGCTGCATCCTGCCAGCGTCAAAGCTGTCGCAACGAAACACCAGCGCAGAAAAGGCTTCATTTCCCACTCCCGAAGACAACTATTGGATGAACGTCCTGTCCCCCGGCGGCTCAACAAGGCGTCCTGCCTGATAACAAGCCCCCCGCTTACGCGGAGGGCAAACGGCAACCTTACTCGCCCTGTTCTGCTGCCGGAGCTTCCGGTGCAGCGGCAGATGACTGCTCGGTCGCTTCTTTAATGCTCAGACGGATACGGCCCTGGCGGTCAACTTCCAGAACTTTAACCGGAACTTCCTGACCCATCTGCAGGTAATCGGTCACTTTCTCAACGCGCTTGTCAGCGATCTGAGAGATGTGTACCAGACCTTCTTTACCGCCACCGATGGCAACGAATGCGCCAAAGTCAACGATACGGGTCACTTTACCGCTATAGATACGGCCCACTTCGATCTCTGCGGTGATCTCTTCGATACGACGGATAGCGAATTTCGCTTTCTCACCGTCGGTCGCTGCGATCTTCACAGTACCGTCATCTTCGATTTCGATGGTGGTGCCGGTCTCTTCGGTCAGAGCACGGATAACGGAACCGCCTTTACCGATAACGTCTTTGATCTTGTCCGGGCTGATCTTGATGGTGTGGATACGTGGTGCGAACTGAGAAATGTCGCCACGTGGCGCGTTAATCGCCTGTTCCATCACGCTCAGGATGTGCAGACGTGCACCTTTCGCCTGGTTCAGCGCAGCGTGCATGATCTCTTTGGTGATGCCTTCAATTTTGATATCCATCTGCAGGGCAGAGATACCTTCGCGGGAACCCGCAACTTTGAAGTCCATATCACCCAGGTGATCTTCGTCGCCCAGGATGTCAGACAGAACAACATAGTTGTCGCCTTCTTTCACCAGACCCATCGCGATACCCGCAACAGCTGCTTTCACCGGAACACCCGCGTCCATCAGTGCCAGAGAAGCACCACACACGGAAGCCATAGAAGAGGAGCCGTTAGATTCGGTGATTTCAGAAACCACGCGAACGGTGTACGGGAATTTATCAGCATCTGGCATAACAGCCAGAACGCCGCGCTTCGCCAGACGACCGTGACCAATTTCACGACGCTTCGGCGAGCCAACCATACCGGTCTCACCCACGGAGTACGGAGGGAAGTTGTAGTGGAACAGGAAGCTGTCAGTGCGCTCGCCCATCAGTTCGTCGATGTTCTGTGCGTCACGGGCAGTACCCAGGGTCGCAGTTACCAGCGCCTGAGTTTCACCACGGGTGAACAGTGCGGAACCGTGAGTACGTGGCAGCACGCCAGTACGCACATCCAGACCACGGATCATGTCTTTTTCACGGCCATCGATACGTGGCTCGCCTGCCAGAACGCGGCTACGAACAACGTTTTTCTCGATCGCGTGCAGAATTTCGCTCAGTTCGTTAGCGTCCAGGGAGTCATCTTCTGCCACCAGCGTAGCGATGGTTTCAGATTTGATGACGTCAACCTGAGCATAACGCTCCTGCTTGTCGGTGATGCGGTAAGCATCGCTCAGACGAGATTCAGCCAGTGCAGCAACGCGCGCGTTCAGCGCTTCGTTAACCGCTTCTGGCTGCCAGTCCCAACGTGGTTTACCGGCTTCTTTCACCAGGTCGTTGATGTTCTGGATAACGATCTGCTGCTGCTCGTGGCCAAACACCACCGCGCCCAGCATCTGGTCTTCGCTCAGCAGTTCTGCTTCGGATTCAACCATCAGTACCGCAGCTTCGGTACCGGCAACAACCAGGTCCAGCTTGCTCTCTTTCAGCTCGTCCTGAGTTGGGTTCAGAACGTACTGGTCGTTGATGTAACCTACGCGAGCAGAACCGATTGGACCGTTGAATGGAATACCAGACAGAGACAGGGCTGCAGATGCGCCGATCATCGCAACGATGTCCGGGTTAACCTGTGGGTTAACGGAAACAACGGTGGCGATAACCTGAACTTCGTTAACGAAGCCTTCCGGGAACAGCGGGCGAACCGGGCGGTCAATCAGACGCGCAATCAGGGTTTCGCCTTCGCTTGGACGGCCTTCACGACGGAAGAAACCACCCGGGATTTTACCGGCAGCGTAGGTACGCTCCTGGTAGTTAACGGTCAGTGGGAAGAAGTCCTGACCTGGTTTTGCTTTTTTCTGGCCAACCACGGTTACGAATACCGCGGTGTCATCCATGCTTACCATAACAGCAGCAGTGGCCTGACGCGCCATCATGCCGGTTTCCAGCGTGACGGTATGCTGACCGTACTGGAATTTACGAACGATCGGATTCAGCAAGATTCTGTCCTTTCTTAAATGAATGACAGCACACCAGAGGCGTGCTGACGTTTAACCGGACCTTCTTCGCATCCTCGCGACTAATGACAACCGACACCCCCATGGGTGAAGCCTCTCATTAGCCGCGCGAACCTCTGCAATGAAGATCATTTATAGCAACAATACATTAGTTTCCAGTGAATTGCTGCGGTCTGGTTGAAAAAAGGGGCCATAAGGCCCCCTTTTCTGAAACTCGCAAGACTTAGCGACGCAGACCCAGACGCTCGATCAGCGCGGTGTAGCGTGCAACATCTTTACGCTTCAGGTAGTCGAGCAGTTTACGACGCTGAGAAACCATGCGCAGCAGACCACGACGGCTGTGGTGATCTTTTTTGTGCTCTGCAAAGTGACCCTGCAGGTGGTTAATCTGTGCAGTCAGCAGTGCAACCTGAACTTCGGTAGAACCGCTGTCGTTAGCATCACGACCAAACTCAGAAACGATTTTAGCTTTAGCTTCAACGCTTAGAGACATTTTAAAACTCCAAAGTATAAAGAATGAAAGGATGCCGATCTCTAATTCAGCTATCCCATGTATAACGCTTGCCAATTGTTAAACAATTTACCAGACGTTAAGCGGCAATATTCTACCCGCCTCCCCTGCTTATCGCAAGGTGAGGCGTCAGTTATGCCGGATATTCGACCACCAGACGGCGTGGTGCAACACGACCTTCGTCGTCAATTTCGCCCATGCCGATAAAGGTATTGTCATCGCCTTCCGTCACACGCACTAACCCCTGGTGAGGGACGCCAGTGGTGCGCACCGGGTTGCCGTTTTTAAAGTAAACGGACGAGATCAGCGGCAGATTGACCACCGGATAGTCCGAAGCTGGACTGTCCATAGGCATCAGCAGCGGATCCAGCAAATCGGCAGCATCAATACCTTGCTCCTGGGCCTGCTCAACCAGCGCCTGGAGCTGCTCCAGCGTCACCATCCGTTCTGCCGGGTATTTACTCACCGCCAGACGGCGCAGATAAATCACGTGCGCGCCACAACCCAGTTTCTCACCCAGGTCGTCAATGATGGTACGGATGTAAGTGCCTTTTGAGCAGTGAACTTCCAGCTCCAGCTCATCCCCTTCGTGGCGAATGAACAGCAGTTCATACACCGTAATCGGGCGGGCTTCGCGTGGCACCTCAATACCCTGGCGCGCGTACTCGTAGAGTTTTTTGCCCTGGTATTTCAGTGCTGAATACATCGACGGCACCTGCTGGGTGTCGCCGCGGAAACTCTCCAGCGCAGCCGCAAGCTGTTCAGCGCTGAACGCCACCGGACGTTCTTCGACCACCTGGCCATCCGCATCGGAGGTGTCCGTGCGCTGGCCCAGCCTGGCAATCACGCGGTAGCGTTTGTCGGAATCCAGCAGATACTGGGAAAACTTCGTCGCTTCACCCAGGCAAACCGGCAACATCCCGGTCGCCAGCGGATCCAGCGCGCCGGTATGTCCGGCACGGTTCGCGTTATAAATACGCTTAACCTTTTGCAGCACGTCGTTGCTGGAAGCACCCTGGTGCTTATCCAGTAGCAGCACGCCGTGTACGTCGCGACCGCGACGACGAGGACGACTCATTAGTCCTCCTTGTTATCGTCCGGGTTCACACGACGCTCATCATCCTGCTTCACCACGCTGGTGACCAGGTTGGACATGCGCATCCCTTCAACCAGTGAGTTGTCATAGAAGAAGGTCAGTTCCGGCACGATACGCAGGCGCATAGCTTTGCCCAGCAGAGAGCGGATAAAACCAGAGGCATCCTGCAGGGCTTTGATGCCCAGCTTAACTGCCGCTTCGTCCTGGTCATTCAGGAAGGTCACAAACACTTTGGCATAGGCCAGATCGCGGGACACTTCTACACCAGATACCGTCGTCATCATGCCCAGACGTGGATCTTTAATTTCGCGCTGCAGGATGATTGCGATCTCTTTTTGCATCTCCTGAGCTACGCGCTGCGGGCGACCAAATTCTTTCGCCATAATAAATTCTCCAGACAAAAAAGGGGCTTTTAGCCCCTTTTGATAATTCTTGCCGGGTGGCGCGAGGCGATCCCGGCTTACATGTGGACTGATCCGCAGGGGATTAGTCGATGCTGCGTTGGATCTCGATGATCTCGAACACTTCGATCATATCGCCTACGCGAACGTCGTTGTAGTTCTTCACGCCGATACCACATTCCATGCCGTTACGGACTTCGTTAACGTCATCTTTGAAGCGGCGCAGGGATTCCAGCTCGCCTTCATAGATAACCACGTTGTCACGCAGAACGCGGATTGGGTTGTGACGCTTAATGTTGCCTTCGGTAACCATACAGCCCGCGATCGCACCGAATTTCGGTGATTTGAACACGTCACGTACTTCAGCCAGACCGATGATCTGCTGTTTCAGCTCTGGAGACAGCATACCGCTCATTGCCGCTTTCACTTCGTCGATCAGGTGATAGATGACGGAGTAGTAGCGGAGATCCAGGCTTTCTGATTCGATCACGCGACGCGCAGAAGCATCGGCACGGACGTTGAAGCCAACCAGAATCGCGTTGGACGCTGCAGCCAGGGTTGCGTCGGTTTCGGTGATACCACCTACGCCAGAACCGATGATCTTCACTTTCACTTCGTCGGTAGACAGTTTCAGTAAAGAGTCAGAGATCGCTTCCACAGAACCCTGCACGTCTGCCTTCAGAACGACGTTCACTTCGTGAACTTCGCCTTCGGTCATGTTGGCAAACATGTTCTCGAGTTTAGATTTCTGCTGACGAGCCAGTTTAACTTCACGGAATTTGCCCTGACGGTACAGCGCAACTTCACGCGCTTTCTTCTCGTCACGAACAACGGTCACTTCATCACCGGCAGCCGGAACACCGGACAGACCGAGGATTTCCACAGGAATGGACGGACCTGCTTCCAGTACTTCGCGACCCAGTTCGTCACGCATTGCACGAACACGGCCATATTCGAAGCCACACAGCACGATGTCGCCTTTGTTCAGGGTACCTTCACGTACCAGAACAGTCGCAACCGGGCCACGACCTTTATCCAGGAAGGATTCGATCACCGCACCGCTCGCCATACCATTGCGAACCGCTTTCAGCTCCAGAACTTCAGCCTGCAGCAGGATAGCGTTCAGCAGGTCATCAATACCGGTACCCACTTTTGCAGAAACCGGGATGAACTGAGACTCGCCGCCCCACTCTTCTGGCATAACACCGTACTGGGACAGTTCGTTTTTAACGCGATCCATATCCGCTTCTGGCTTATCGATTTTGTTCACTGCAACGACCAGAGGCACCTGCGCCGCTTTCGCGTGCTGGATAGCTTCGATAGTCTGCGGCATCACGCCATCGTCTGCTGCAACCACCAGAACAACGATATCCGTCGCCTGCGCACCACGAGCACGCATAGAGGTAAACGCGGCGTGGCCCGGGGTATCCAGGAAGGTGATCATCCCATTGTCGGTTTCTACGTGGTAGGCACCGATGTGCTGGGTAATGCCGCCTGCTTCGCCGGAGGCCACTTTCGTGGAACGAATGTAGTCCAGCAGAGAGGTTTTACCGTGGTCAACGTGACCCATGATGGTCACAACCGGTGCGCGCGGCTCAGCGGCTGCGCCCGTGTCACGGTCGCTCATTACCGCTTCTTCCAGCTCGTTTTCACGACGCAGGATAACTTTGTGGCCCATCTCTTCGGCAACCAGCTGTGCGGTTTCCTGGTCGATAACCTGGTTGATGGTCGCCATCGCGCCCAGCTTCATCATCGCTTTGATGACCTGAGAACCTTTAACGGCCATCTTGTTTGCCAGTTCGCCAACAGTGATGGTTTCACCGATGATAACGTCACGGTTAACGGCCTGAGCTGGCTTCTGGAAGCCTTGCTGCAGAGCGGAACCTTTACGCTTGCCACCTTTACCACCGCGACCCGCGGCACGCGCTTCTTCGCGATCGGCTTTAGATTCGGCGTGTTTATTACCCTTCTTCTGAGGACGGGCAGCTTTTGATGCAGTGCGGGTACGGCCACGACCACCTTCAACCTCACGGTCGTTTTCGTCTTCGGCCTGGCGCGCATGCTGAGAAGTGGTGACGTGATAATCGCTCTTATCCTCATCACCTTTCGCTTTCTCTTGCTCAGCCCAAACACCTGCGTTTTCTTCTGCCATACGACGTGCTTCTTCAGCAACACGACGTGCGTCTTCTTCCAGCTTGCGACGAGCTTCTTCTTCGGCTTTACGCTTCAGCTCGGCAGCTTCATTTTCACGACGGGCTTTTTCCGTCTGGGCAGTTTTGGTCATTTCGTCAGTCTGTTGATTGCTCACTTTGTCTTTTTCCGCAGCGTCACGCTTCGCTTTTTCACTGGCATCGCGCTTCGCTTTTTCTGCGGCCTCACGTTCAGCTTTTAATTCTGCCTCACGTTTGGCGGTTGCTTCCGCCTCACGCTGAGCTTGTTCTTCCGCTTCACGCTGCGCCTGCTCTTCCGCGGCAAGGCGTTCAGCCTCTTGCGGATCACGTTTTACAAAGGTGCGTGTCTTGCGGACTTCGATTTGTACCGATTTGCTTTTTCCACCGGTACCAGGAACATTTAACGTACTGCGCGTTTTACGCTGTAACGTCAGTTTATCAGGCGCCGAGCCGTGTTCACGGTTCAGGTGCGATAATAAAGTTTGTTTCTCTTGCGCGGTCACTGAGTCATCAGCAGACTTCGGGATCCCTGCATCAGCAAATTGCTGTACCAGGCGGTCCACGGAAGTCTGAATTTCAGCAGCCAGCGTTTTTACAGTTACATCAGTCATGCTGTTCCTTCCTGCTACAGTTTATTACGCTTCGTCGCCGAACCAGCAAATATTACGTGCGGCCATGATGAGCTCGCCGGCTTTCTCGTCGGTTAAACCTTCGATATCAGCCAGGTCATCAACGCCTTGTTCAGCGAGATCTTCCAGCGTACAAACACCACGGGCAGCCAGCTTGAACGCAATCGCACGATCAAGACCTTCCAGATTCAGCAGGTCATCAGCCGGCTTGTTATCACCAAGGCTTTCTTCCTGAGCCAGTGCCAGGGTGGTCAGTGCGTTTTTAGCGCGGTCACGCAGGGCTTCAACGGTGGCTTCATCCAGGCCGTCGATTTCCAGCAGTTCTTTCATTGGCACATAGGCCAGTTCTTCCAGCGTTGAGAAACCTTCTTCAACCAGAACGGTGGCGAAATCTTCGTCAATGTCCAGATGCTTAGTGAAGGTATCAATGGCCGCATGGGCTTCAGCCTGATGCTTAGCCTGCAGGTCATCAACGGTCATTACGTTGAGTTCCCAGCCGCTCAGCTGTGAAGCCAGGCGGACGTTCTGACCGTTACGGCCGATAGCCTGCGCCAGATTGCCTGCTTCTACGGCGATATCCATGGTGTGCTTGTCTTCGTCTACCACGATAGACGCAACATCAGCCGGTGCCATCGCGTTGATCACGAACTGCGCCGGGTTGTCGTCCCACAGAACGATATCAATACGCTCGCCGCCCAGTTCAGTCGAAACTGCCTGAACACGCGCGCCACGCATACCGACGCAAGCACCAACAGGGTCGATACGCTTGTCGTTGGTTTTCACCGCGATTTTCGCACGGGAACCCGGATCGCGGGCAGCGGCTTTAATCTCGATCACTTCTTCGCCAATTTCTGGCACTTCAATGCGGAACAGTTCGATCAGCATTTCAGGTTTAGAACGGGTCACGAACAGCTGAGCGCCACGCGCTTCTGGACGCACGGAATAGAGTACGCCGCGAATACGGTCACCCGGACGGAAGTTCTCACGTGGCAGCATATCTTCACGCAGAATCACTGCTTCAGCGTTGTTACCCAGATCCAGGGAGATGTTGTCGCGGTTAACTTTCTTCACCACGCCCGTGATGATCTCACCTTCATGCTCGCGGAACTGGTCAACGACCATAGCGCGCTCAGCTTCACGAACTTTCTGTACGATAACCTGTTTAGCAGTCTGGGTGGTGATACGGTCGAAGGTGACAGATTCGATCTGATCTTCAACGTAATCGTCGATGTTCAGGCTCTCATCTTCGTAACGTGCCGCTTCGAGAGTGATCTCTTTCGTTGGCTGGGTCACTTCTTCCACGATAACCCAACGACGGAAAGTATCGAAGTCGCCGCTCTTGCGATCGATTTCTACACGAACATCGATCTCTTGCTCGTATTTTTTCTTGGTTGCCGTAGCCAGTGCACTTTCCAGCGCTTCGAAAATCTTTTCACGCGGCAGTGATTTTTCGTTGGAGACGGCTTCAACAACAGCCAAAATTTCTTTGTTCATCGCGGGCTTTTCACCTCATCCAGACTGTTAAAAGTGGGGAACCAGGTTCGCCTTCTGGATATTACTCAGCGCGAACACTTCATCTTTGCCTTCGACTGTTACTGTGATCATCTCACCGTCAACGGCCTTAATAACGCCCTGCCATTTACGGCGGTTTTGTACAGCCATACGCAGGACGATAGCCGCTTCTTCACCAATGTAGTGGGTGTAGTGTTCAGCAGTAAACAGCGGGCGATGCAGACCAGGCGAGGAAACTTCCAGGTTATAGGCGACGGTAATAGGATCTTCAACATCAAGAACCGCACTCACCTGGTGGCTAACATCAGCACAATCATCAACATTGATGCCATCTTCACTATCAATATAGATGCGCAGCGTGGATGTACGGCTGCGAATGAATTCGATGCCGACCAGTTCGTAGCCCAGTGCTTCGACTGGTGCTTTAATCATCTCTGTTAATTTTTGGTCTAATGTGGACAAGCCCACCCCCAAGACGTAAAAAAAGGGCATAAAGCCCAGTTATTCTGTAGTCAGATAACAAAAAACCCCGATAAATCGGGGCTTTAGATAACTGAACCCTATAGCCACAACAGTGGCCTGGAGCACTTTCAAAAAGAATTTTTTCAAATCCAGCTACGAAGGCGCTAAGTCTTCACAGTATATTTGAAAAAGGACTTTATAGGAAAGTGGTTGCGGGGGCCGGATTTGAACCGACGACCTTCGGGTTATGAGCCCGACGAGCTACCAGGCTGCTCCACCCCGCGCCTGAAACGTGGCAAATTCTACTCTCTGTGGGTAAAAAATGCAAATAATGCTGGGATTTGGTACCGAGGACGGGACGTAAAATCGGCGTTTAGTATATTGATAGCGCGCCCCCTCTGTCAACCCTGCTAACCGCAGCGATTAAGGCGGGAAATTTTTACAAAAAATACACGAATCTCTTTCGGTACTTGCCAAAAGATGATTAAATGAAAACTCACTTATTCTGCATAAAAATGCATTTAGGGTGAAAGCGATCACTCATCAGTCAATCAAGCAGGGTTTTATTTTATGACGACGATTCTCAAGCATCTTCCGCAAGGACAACGTATTGGCATCGCTTTTTCAGGCGGCCTGGATACCAGCGCTGCACTGCTGTGGATGCGCCAGAAGGGAGCGGTTCCTTATGCATATACTGCGAACCTGGGTCAGCCAGATGAGGACGATTATGAAGCGATCCCTCGTCGTGCCATGGAGTACGGTGCAGAGAACGCACGCCTGATTGACTGCCGTAAGCAGCTGGTTGCCGAAGGTATTGCTGCCATTCAGTGTGGCGCTTTCCATAATACCACCGGCGGTCTGACCTATTTCAACACTACCCCGCTGGGCCGTGCGGTTACCGGCACTATGCTGGTTGCCGCCATGAAAGACGACGGCGTCAACATCTGGGGTGATGGTAGCACCTATAAAGGCAACGACATCGAACGTTTTTACCGTTATGGCCTGCTGACCAATGCCGAACTGCAGATCTACAAGCCGTGGCTGGACACTGACTTTATCGACGAGCTGGGCGGCCGTCACGAAATGTCCGAATTTATGATCGCCTGCGGCTTTGACTACAAAATGTCAGTCGAGAAAGCCTACTCTACCGACTCCAACATGCTGGGTGCGACACACGAAGCAAAAGACCTGGAGTTCCTGAACTCCAGCGTGAAGATCGTTAACCCAATCATGGGCGTGAAGTTCTGGGACGAAAACGTCAAAATCCAGGCGGAAGAAGTGACCGTGCGTTTTGAACGCGGCCACCCGGTTACCCTGAATGGCCAGACCTTCTCTGACGATGTGGAACTGATGCTGGAAGCCAACCGCATCGGCGGGCGTCACGGTCTGGGAATGAGCGATCAGATTGAAAACCGTATCATCGAAGCCAAGAGCCGTGGCATCTATGAAGCCCCGGGGATGGCGCTGCTGCACATCGCTTACGAGCGTCTGCTGACCGGTATTCATAACGAAGACACCATCGAGCAGTATCACTCCCATGGCCGTCAGTTGGGCAAACTGCTGTATCAGGGCCGCTGGTTCGATCCGCAGGCACTGATGCTGCGTGATGCCCTGCAGCGTTGGGTAGCTAGCGCCATTACAGGTGAAGTGACCCTGGAGCTGCGTCGTGGCAATGACTACTCCATTCTGAACACCGTGTCTGACAACCTGACCTACCAGCCAGAGCGTCTGACCATGGAGAAAGGCGATTCCGTCTTCTCGCCTGACGATCGTATCGGCCAGCTGACCATGCGTAACCTGGATATCACCGATACCCGTGCCAAGCTGTTCACCTATACCGAGAATGGCCTGCTCTCTGTCTCAACAGGTAATGGTCTGCCGCAGGTTGAGAATCTGGAAAACAGCGATAAGCAGTAATCGCTGTACCGAAATGCAAAAGGCGCCTGAGGGCGCCTTTTTTGTTTCTGAGGTTTCGTAGTTCCGGCAAGCATCACGCTGGCGGGCAAAACAGTGGTTGGCGCTGCGCTTACCCGCCCTACACCCTTACAAACCACGGACATAAACGACAGACGAAAAAAAAGACGTCTTGCGACGTCTTTTCTTCGGAATATTGGTACTGAGGATGGGACTCGAACCCACAAGCCCGTTAGGGCACTACCACCTCAAGGTAGCGTGTCTACCAATTCCACCACCTCAGCACTGATACTACTATTACTGCGGGATATCGCTGGTCGGCTTAGCCGGTGCAGCTGGCTGAGTCTGCTCGGATTTCGCCGGTGCGCTCAGATTTTCCCACTCGCTTCCTTTACTGGTCTTGTTGCTGTTGATATTGCCAAGCGCCAGACTGATGATGAAAAACAGCGTTGCCAGAATCGCCGTTGCGCGGGTCATGAAGTTACCAGAACCACTTGAACCGAACAGCGTACCAGAAGCGCCTGCTCCAAAAGAGGCCCCCATATCAGCGCCTTTACCTTGCTGCAGCATGATCAACGCTACCAGAGCGATGGCTACAATAAGGAAAACTACTAAAAGAGCTTCGTACATAATCAACCTGTTCCTTGCGGAGTTGCCGCATACCAATGCTTCGACCAATAAGCAGGAGTTTTGCTTTCCCACTGAAGCGGGTGTGAATACTAACCAAAGCGAATGACCTTCGCAAGGGCAATTTCAGCTCATTGTATCAAGTGCGGAAAAAAACAGCAAAACCGCCACTAATGAACAAAACAAAGGCGGCAAGCGCCGCCTTTTTAAGCACTTAACGGCGTTACGCCGCTTTTACGGCATCAGCGATGCGATGGGCAAACTCAGTTACCTGCGCTTCGTCTTCACCTTCCACCATCACGCGGATCAGTGGCTCGGTACCTGATTTACGCAGCAGGACGCGGCCACGCGAACCCAGCGCCGCTTCGACTTCAGCCATCACTGCTTTCACGTTGTCGTTTTCCAGCGGATCGCCTTTACCGGCTGTGAAGCGAACGTTAACCAGGATCTGCGGGAACATTTTCATCCCGCTACACAGATCGTGCAGGGACATATGGTTACGCACCATTGCCGCGACCACCTGCAGGCTTGCCACAATGCCGTCACCGGTGGTGGTTTTGTCCAGCAGGATCACGTGGCCGGAGTTTTCCGCACCAATGCGCCAGCCTTTCTCCTGCAGTTTTTCCAGTACGTAGCGATCGCCCACTTTCGCGCGCGCAAACGGAATACCCAGCTGTTTAAGTGCCAGCTCCAGACCCATGTTGCTCATCAGCGTACCGACGGCACCGCCGCGCAACTGCCCCTGACGCAGACCTTCACGAGCAATGATATAGAGGATCTGATCCCCGTCGACCTTGTTACCTTCATGGTCAACCATGATCACGCGATCGCCGTCGCCGTCATAGGCGATGCCGAGATCGGCCTTCTCTGCCAGCACGCGCGCCTGCAGAGCGCGAACATCCGTTGCGCCCACTTCGGCGTTGATGTTCAGCCCGTTCGGTTCACAGCCAATGGCCACAACCTGCGCACCCAGTTCGCGGAAAACGTTCGGAGCAATGTGGTAGGTGGCACCATTCGCACAGTCGACCACGATTTTAAGATGACTCAGGCTCAGCTCGTTCGGGAAAGTACCTTTACAGAATTCGATGTAGCGACCTGCCGCATCGACGATACGGCTGGCTTTACCCAGCTCAGCGGAGTCAACGCAGGTCAGCTCTTTTTCCATTTCCGCTTCGATGGCTTCTTCAACATCATCCGGCAGTTTGGTGCCATCGATTGAGAAGAATTTGATGCCATTATCGTAGAAGGGGTTATGCGAGGCAGAGATTACAATCCCTGCTTCTGCACGGAACGCACGGGTGAGATAAGCAACGGCTGGCGTCGGCATTGGTCCCGTAAAGGAGGCAGAAAGCCCCGCGGCAGAAAGACCGGCTTCCAGCGCCGATTCAAGCATATAGCCAGAGATGCGTGTATCTTTGCCAATGATGATTTTGCGTGAGCCGTGGCTGGCCAGTACCTTCCCTGCTGCCCAGCCTAACTTCAGCACAAACTCAGGTGTAATTGGCGCATCGCCCACGCGTCCACGAATGCCATCAGTGCCAAAATATTTACGATTACTCATAGTGGTTATTTCCCTTAGCTGCCAGTGTGGCTTCCACCACTCGCATGGCTTCTGTTGTCTCTTTTACGTCATGGACGCGAATAATATGCGCTCCCTGCATCGCTGCAATGACCGCGCAGGCCAGACTCCCGCTCAGGCGGTCGGATGGCCCAACGTTAAGCAACTGACCTATCATTGATTTTCGTGACATCCCGACCAGCAGCGGCAGGCCAAAATGGTGAAACTCAGATAAGCGCGCAAGAAGCTCGTAGTTATGAGAGAGATTTTTACCGAAACCGAATCCCGGGTCGAGCAGCAATTTCTCTTTTGCGATACCGGCACGTTCACAACGCGCGATATGCTCAACAAAGTAGCGATTCACATCAGCAAACACGTCATTGTACTTTGGCGCATCCTGCATGGTTTTCGGCTGGCCTTGCATATGCATCAGACAGACCGGCAACCCGGTCTCCGCCGCAGCCTCCAGCGCGCCTGGCTCGGTAAGGGAGCGAATGTCATTAATAATGTGAGCGCCTACTCTTGCTGATTCGCGAATCACCTCGGGTTTAGAGGTATCCACCGAAATCCAGACCTCGAAACGCTGCGCAAGGGCTTCGACCACCGGAATAACCCGGGACAACTCTTCATCAACGCTGACATCCGCTGCGCCCGGTCGCGTTGACTCCCCACCCACGTCGATGATGGTCGCCCCGGCGTTGATCATCAGATTCGCATGTTTGACCGCATCAATCAGCGTGTTATGCGTACCGCCATCGGAGAAGGAGTCTGGCGTGACGTTCAGGATCCCCATCACATGGGGATGAGTCAGATCGAGATAAGAATCCTGGGCGAAGAGTTTCATGGCAAGTCCCTGATTTTTTTTGGTTAAGCAGACAAGAAAAACCCCGGGGCAAGCCCCAGGGTTTCAGGTAAAGAGAACATCATCTACAGCGGTGACTTATTTGTCGCCCAACTGTTCTGACATGGTGTTGCCCGGGTTTGGCGTGCGCGGTTCATCGACCGGACGCGGCGCACGTGGCGTGCCATTGTTGTCAGAGTTGTTGGAGGTACCTGGATCTTCCCAACCCGCTGGCGGACGCACATCACGGCGTGCCATCAGGTCGTCGATCTGCGGCGCATCGATGGTTTCATATTTCATGAGCGCATCTTTCATTGCGTGCAGGATATCCATGTTCTCGTTCAGGATCTGACGCGCGCGACCGTAGTTACGTTCAACGAGCGATTTCACTTCCTGGTCGATGATACGTGCGGTTTCGTCGGACATGTGCTTCGCTTTCGCGACGCTGCGGCCGAGGAACACTTCACCCTCTTCTTCTGCATACAGCAGCGGACCGAGTTTGTCGGAGAAGCCCCACTGGGTCACCATGTTACGTGCCAGGTTTGTCGCGACTTTAATGTCGTTGGACGCACCGGTCGAAACATGTTCCACACCGTAGATAATCTCTTCCGCCAGACGACCGCCGTACAGGGTCGAAATCTGGCTTTCCAGTTTCTGTCGGCTGGCGCTGATCGCATCGCCTTCCGGCAGGAAGAAGGTTACGCCCAGCGCACGACCGCGCGGAATAATCGTCACTTTATGCACCGGATCGTGTTCCGGTACCAGGCGACCGATAATCGCATGGCCTGCTTCGTGGTAAGCCGTGGACTCTTTCTGCGCTTCTGTCATCACCATGGAGCGGCGTTCCGCACCCATCATGATTTTGTCTTTCGCTTTCTCGAACTCCACCATCGAAACCACACGCTTGTTGCCGCGAGCAGCAAACAGGGCAGCTTCGTTCACCAGGTTAGCCAGATCCGCACCGGAGAAGCCCGGCGTACCACGTGCAATAATTGCCGCATCGATGTCCGGGGACAGCGGTACGCGACGCATGTGCACTTTCAGGATCTGTTCACGACCACGAACGTCTGGCAGACCAACTACAACCTGACGGTCGAAACGACCTGGACGCAGCAGCGCAGGGTCAAGAACGTCCGGGCGGTTAGTTGCCGCGATAACGATAATACCTTCGTTACCTTCGAAGCCGTCCATCTCAACCAGCATCTGGTTCAGCGTCTGCTCACGTTCATCGTGACCGCCGCCCAGGCCTGCGCCACGCTGGCGGCCTACGGCGTCGATTTCATCGATGAAGATGATGCACGGTGCGGCTTTCTTGGCCTGTTCGAACATGTCACGCACACGGGATGCACCGACACCAACGAACATTTCCACGAAGTCAGAACCGGAAATGGTAAAGAACGGAACCTTCGCTTCACCGGCGATGGCTTTCGCCAGCAGGGTTTTACCGGTACCCGGAGGGCCGACCATCAGGACGCCTTTCGGGATCTTACCGCCCAGTTTCTGGAAACGGCTCGGTTCACGCAGGTATTCAACCAGCTCACCCACCTCTTCTTTTGCTTCGTCGCAACCAGCAACGTCAGCAAAAGTGGTTTTGATCTGGTCTTCCGTCAACATACGCGCCTTACTCTTGCCGAACGACATGGCACCTTTGCCACCGCCGCCCTGCATTTGACGCATAAAGAAGATCCAGACGCCGATCAGCAGCAGCATCGGGAACCAGGAAATGAAGATAGAAGCCAGCAGGCTTGGCTCTTCCGGCGGCTCACCTACCACCTTGACGTTTTTAGTCAGAAGGTTATCAAGCAGCTTAGGATCGTTCACCGGAATGTAAGTCGTGTAACGGTTACTATCTTTCTTGGTAACGTTGATCTCACGTCCGTTGATACGCGCTTCGCGAACCTGATCCTGGTTGACCTCTTGCAGGAAGGTAGAGTAGTCCACCTTACGGCCATTAGACTCGCTGGGCCCAAAGCTCTGGAATACTGACATCAGCACAACGGCAATGACCAGCCAGAGTATTAGGTTTTTCGCCATGTCACTCAAGGGATTAACCTCTTATTACAACTGTGTTAAAAACAGCGTCAGGATACTCAGTATCCGATTCATTTCAAACTTTCGTCTGGAATTCACCGGCTATCATTTTCGCCCGGTCGCTACAATATACACTTCACGTGAACGAGCACGCGAAGAGTCCGGCTTACGAACTTTGACCTTCGTAAACAGGGAGCGAATTTCCTTCAGATACTCCTCGAAACCTTCGCCCTGGAACACCTTCACTAAAAAACTACCACCCGGCGCTAATACATCACGGGACATTTCTAACGCCAGTTCTACCAGATACATGGAGCGAGGGATATCCACCGCCGGTGTTCCGCACATATTTGGCGCCATATCGGACATGACAACCTGAACTTTACTGTCACCTACACGTTCAAGTAACGCTTTCAGTACTAATTCATCACGAAAATCGCCCTGAAGGAAGTCCACACCAACGATGGGATCCATAGGTAAAAGATCGCAGGCGATGATTCGGCCGGTTCCGCCGATTTGTGTCACCGCATATTGCGACCATCCTCCGGGCGCTGCACCGAGGTCGACTACTGTCATCCCCGGCTTAAAGAGTTTGTCACTTTGCTGTATTTCATCAAGTTTAAACCAGGCACGGGAACGTAACCCCTTTTTCTGTGCCTGTAGAACATATTTATCGCTAAAGTGTTCCTGGAGCCAGCGGCTCGAGCTTGCAGAACGCTTTTTACCTGTCATTTAACTTTCCGTCCTGGTTCATCGTAGCCAGCGGTGTAAATTTCCACATAGCAATTTGGCGATATTAGGGAGATGGCGGTAGAATGAACCGTTTTCAATCCCAACGTAAGCAAAAATATACGATGAATCTGAGTACTAAACAAAAACAGCACCTTAAAGGTCTGGCACATCCGCTCAAGCCTGTAGTTATGCTTGGCAACAATGGTTTGACCGAAGGGGTACTGGCCGAGATTGAACAAGCGCTGGAGCACCACGAATTAATCAAAGTGAAAATCGCCTCTGAAGACAGAGACACTAAGACTTTGATCGTGGAAGCAATCGTGCGCGAAACCGGCGCCTGTAACGTACAGGTCATCGGTAAAACGCTGGTGCTCTACCGTCCATCTAAAGAGCGTAAAATCTCGCTGCCACGCTAAGATTATCCTGAATTGAACACATTTTCTGTGTAAAACGAGGGGTTTTTCATTAGCAGGTGAGCAAAATGCCATGCTCCTTGAGTTGATAAAAGGCCGCTATGCGGCCTTTTTCCTATCTTTACAATGTATCAACATCTGGCGGGAGAAGCGAATTACAGGTAATCAACCTTGATAATTTCGAACTCCACTTCCCCACCCGGGGTGCGGATGGTGACCACATCGTCCTGCTCTTTGCCAATCAGACCGCGGGCAATCGGCGAATTTACTGAGATCAAATTCTGCTTAAAATCTGCCTCATCATCACCCACGATGCGGTAAGAAACTTCTTCATCGTTATCCAGATTGATCACGGTAACGGTGGAACCAAAAATGACACGCCCGTTGTTTGGCATTTTGGTGATATCAATCACCTGCGCATTCGACAGCTTGGCTTCGATATCTTTGATACGCCCTTCGCAGAAACCCTGCTGCTCACGCGCTGCGTGATACTCGGCATTCTCTTTCAAATCGCCATGCTCACGCGCATCCGCAATGGCCGCAATGATTTCAGGGCGGCGAACAGATTTCAGAAAATCCAGCTCTTCACGCAGTTTTTCAGCTCCACGTAAGGTCATCGGAATAGCTTGCATTTGTTATACCTCTTTGACATTCCTGTTGGGTACGGGGAACCGACCCGACGACTGGCCCCGCAGGCATCACAGCCTGACACAGGTCAGAAGCAAAAGAAAACTGACCCGGAAACAAAGTTCCAGGTCAGCAGCAATTTTTCAATTTGATACGTATTTTAACGCGAAGTTCAGTATGGGTCATCGTTTACTTTACAGGGCGTTGGGTCGTAGTATGGCGGTTTGTTTCCGGGTTGTTAGCGCGAGATTATGCGATTTTCCAGATTTATCATCGGATTGACCACCACTATTGCGTTCACTGTCCAGGCAGCGAACGTTGACGAGTATATCAATCAGCTGCCCGATGGCGCCAATCTCGCCCTGATGGTGCAGAAGGTCGGTGCCCAGGCCCCTGAGATTGATTACCACAGCCAGCAGATGGCCCTGCCCGCCAGTACGCAAAAAGTGATTACGGGGCTGGCTGCCCTGCTGCAGTTGGGGCCTGACTTTCGCTTTACCACCACGCTTGAGAGCAAAGGCAACGTCGAAGATGGCGTGTTGAAAGGCGATCTTATCGCCCGTTTTGGCGGGGATCCCACGTTTAAGCGTCAGGATATTCGCAACATGGTCGCCGTGCTAAAGAAGTCTGGCGTACAGCGCATTGAAGGGAATGTGCTTATCGATACGTCCATCTTCGCCAGCCATGATAAAGCCCCCGGCTGGCCGTGGAACGACATGACCCAATGCTTTAGCGCGCCGCCTGCAGCCGCGATTGTTGATCGCAATTGCTTCTCCGTCTCGTTGTACAGCGCGCCAAAAGCCAATGATTTAGCCTTTATCCGGGTGGCGTCCTACTATCCGGTTAATATGTTCAGCCAGGTACGTACCTTGGCGAAAGGGTCGCCGGAAGCGCAGTACTGCGAACTGGATGTGGTTCCAGGCGATCTCAACCGCTATACGCTGACTGGTTGCCTGACGCAACGCGCCGATCCGCTGCCGCTGGCCTTCGCTATCCAGGATGGCGCTGGCTATGCCGGGGCGATCCTGAAGGACGAACTGAAGCAGGCCAAAATTACCTACAGCGGCACACTGTTACGCCAGACACAAAGCAACGAGCCGGGTACCGTGATTGCCAGTAAGCAATCGGCACCACTGCACGATCTGCTGAAGATCATGCTGAAAAAATCCGACAACATGATCGCTGACACCGTGTTTCGCATGATCGGCCATGCCCGCTTCGGCGTACCAGGCACCTGGCGTGCCGGTTCTGATGCGGTCAGGCAGATCCTCCGTCAGCAGGCCGGTATTGATCTGGGGAATACCATCGCGGTCGATGGCTCCGGTCTTTCGCGGCATAACCTTATCTCCCCTGCTACTATGATGCAGGTCCTTCAGTACATTGCTCAGCATGACACTGAACTAAACTTTATCTCGATGTTGCCGCTCGCCGGTTATGACGGCTCCCTGCAATACCGGGCCGGTCTGCACGCCGCGGGTGTCGATGGCAAAGTCTCCGCGAAGACTGGCTCGCTACAGGGGGTTTATAACCTTGCCGGCTTTATTACCACGGCCAGCGGGCAGCGGATGGCATTTGTACAGTATCTTTCAGGCTACGCGGTTGAACCTGCAGACCAACGCAATCGCCGTATTCCGCTGGTGCGCTTTGAGAGCCGGCTTTACAAGGATATTTACCAGAATAACTAGCGATGAAATTACTCATTGTCGAAGACGATCTGTTGCTGCAGGAAGGGCTGGCTATGGCGCTCACTGCCGAGGGCTATACGCTCGATTGCGCGGGTACTGCCGCCGAGGCTGATGGCCTTATCCAGAGCGGCGAGTACAGCCTGGTGATCCTCGATCTTGGCCTGCCGGATAAAGATGGGGCTACCCTGCTCAGCCAGTGGCGTCGTCGCGGGGTGAACAATCCGGTGCTGATCCTGACGGCGCGCGATGCGCTGGTTGACAGGATCAACGGCCTGGACTCCGGTGCCGACGACTATCTGGTAAAACCCTTTGCCCTGGCGGAACTGCAGGCGCGGGCCAGAGCTTTGATCCGGCGTTATCAGGGACACAGTGATAACCTGCTCAGTGACGGCGATCTGACATTAAATTTGCAGACTCAGCAGGTGTTACAGCAGTCCCGGCCGGTTGAAGTGACGCCGAAAGAGTTCGCCCTGCTGACACGCCTGATCATGCGTACCGGCCAGACGGTTCACCGTGAAACCCTTCAGCAGGATATCTACTCCTGGCAGGACGATCCGGGCTCAAACACGCTGGAGGTCCATATCCATAACCTGCGCCGTAAGCTGGGTAGAGACCGAATCAAAACCGTGCGCGGCGTGGGCTATCGTCTTGAGAGCCAAAAATGAACAGCATGCGCCGTCGTCTGATGGTGCTGTTGGCTGTTATTCTGCTGTTCTGTCAGCTGGTCAGCGTCATCTGGCTCTGGCATGAAAGCCGGGAGCAAATCAGCTTCCTGGTCAGCGAGACGCTTTCCGCCAAAGCGCGCAACCAGCATGTAGAGAAAGAGATCCGCGAGGCGATCGCCTCGTTGCTGGTGCCTTCGCTGGTAATGGTCGGTTTTACGCTGCTGTTCTCCTTCTGGGCCGTCACCTGGATCACCCGTCCCCTCAACCAGCTCCGCGCCAGCCTGGCAAACCGCTCTGCCGACAATCTCACCCCCCTGCCGATGTATTCTGACATGGAAGAGATTGGCGCCGTCACGACCTCTCTGAACCAGCTTCTTGCCCGGCTGGATCAAACCATTAAGCAGGAGCGCCTGTTCACCGCTGATGCCGCACACGAGCTGCGTACGCCTCTGGCAGGCATACGCCTTCACCTTGAGCTGATGGCGCAGTCAGGCTCGCCTCAGGCGACGACGCTGATTGCCCGTATCGACCAGCTGATGCATACCGTTGAGCAACTTCTGATGCTGGCCCGCGCGAGCCAGGCTCTGGCCAGCGGGCATTACGACACGGTGAACTGGCGGGATAACATCTTTGCACCGCTGGCGCTGGAGAATGAAACCAAAGATCACACCCTGATCTGGCCGCAGACGGGCTCCCTGAGCGTCCAGGGCGATGCAACATTATTACGGCTGATGCTGCGCAATTTGCTGGAAAACGCGGTGCGTTACAGCCCGGCGGGGACAACCATTGAAGTCAGAATGCAGGAAGTGGATGATGGCACGCTGGTGAGCGTTTGCGATCAGGGCCCTGGCATTGATGAGGCCCATCGCCAGTCCATTACCGAGCCGTTTCGCCGTATCGATCAACGCTACGGTGGCAGCGGGCTGGGGTTAAGCATCGTGCAACGTATCGTGCAGCTCCACCGCGGCAAACTGACGCTGGAAAACCGCCCCGAAGGTGGGCTGACGGTCGCCTGCTGGATACCGACAAAATTGAACTAAAAAAAAGCCCCCTTCATAAGGGGGCCATTGACGGTCTTAACGCTTGTAGATAAATTCGACGCCTTCTTCGTCGTCTTCGTCCCAGTCGTCATCCCAGTCTTCATCGTCTTCTTCAACCACCTGCTCTTCAAGCTGCTGACGGTGGTAGTCATCCCACATGAATTCGACTTTTTCAGGCTGCTTCGCTTCTTCTGCCTGAGTCACCGGATTCTCGATGATAAAGGTCATCACGTCCCAGCACAGATCTTTCACGCCCATCTGGCTTGCAGCGGAGATGAGATAGTATTTATCTTCCCATCCCATCGCTTCGGCGATAGCTTTCGCTTTGGCTTCGGCTTCTGCTTTGTCCATCAGGTCGATCTTGTTGAAGACCAGCCAGCGTGGCTTCTCAGCCAGCTTCTCGCTGTATTTTTCCAGCTCGCCAACAATGATGCGGGCGTTTTCCACCGGATCGGAACCGTCGATTGGATCGATATCGATGAGGTGCAGCAGAACGCGACAGCGCTCAAGGTGTTTCAGGAAGCGAATCCCCAAACCAGCCCCTTCTGCAGCGCCTTCGATCAGGCCCGGGATATCCGCAACAACGAAGCTCTTCTCGGTATCCATACGCACCACGCCCAGGCTTGGTACCAGGGTGGTAAACGGATAGTCAGCCACTTTCGGCTTGGCCGCAGAGACCGCACGGATGAAGGTGGATTTACCGGCATTTGGCATCCCCAGCATCCCGACGTCTGCCAGCAGCATCAGCTCAAGCTGCAGATCGCGCTTGTCACCCGGTGTACCCATCGTTTTTTGACGCGGGGAACGGTTGACGGAGGATTTGAAGCGGGTGTTGCCCAGACCGTGCCAGCCGCCTTTTGCCACCATCAGGCGCTGACCGTGTTTGGTCATATCACCCATGGTTTCACCCGTACCCTGGTCGATAACGCGCGTCCCGACTGGCACTTTCACGCTGACATCTTTGCCGCGCTTACCGGTACAGTCACGGCTCTGGCCGTTCTGGCCACGCTCTGCGCGGAAAGCTTTTTCGAAACGGTAGTCGATCAGGGTGTTAAGGTTTTCGTCGGCTTCAAGCCATACGTCACCGCCGTCACCGCCGTCGCCGCCATCAGGGCCGCCACGCGGAATGTATTTTTCACGGCGGAAGCTTACGCAACCATTACCGCCATCACCTGCCACGACCAGGATCGTTGCTTCATCAACAAACTTCATTTTACTCTCCGTAAATCATTCGCCTGAGCGGGGGACAACTACAACCGCTTCACTTTTGCGCCAACGTCCCCAAAGACGATGACCAATGGCGGAATACATCGCGCCCGCAACCACGACAAACGCACCGAGATAAGCCAACAGGTTTAACATCGGTTTGACGAAGAAATCGGGCCAGGCCATTGATAATAAATCTGAAAATAACAGCGTAAACAGCGGGGTAAGCGTAATCAGTGCGCTCACCTGTGCTGCCTGCCAGCGCGCCATCGCTTCTGCCAGCGCGCCATAACCTACTAACGTGTTCAGACCACAAAAGATCAGACACGCCAACTGCCAGTCGCTTAACTGGGTAATAACTCCCGGCTTCGCCAGCGGCAGCAGTGCAATAGTACATAAAGTGTACAGCAAAAACAGGATCTGCTGTGACGCCAGACGGCGTAATAACACCTTTTGCGCGACGCCGTAACTCACCCACACCGCCGCGGCACCCACGCCGAAAATCACACCCCAGGTGTAATCCGTCAGCCGGGTAAAGATCTCTATCAGGCTGGTATTGAAGAACAACACCAGACCGCAGAGCAGCATTATTGCCCCAATCACCTGCGTGCCGCGCATTTTCTCTTTGAGAATAACGACACTGGCGATCATCATGCCAACCGGTGACAGCTGGCCAATAACTTGCGAGGCGGTAGGGCTAAGATACTGCAGGGAAGAGCTGAACAAGATGAAGTTACCGAACAGACCGCCTGTCGCAATCGCCAGCACAATAAGCCAGCGCGGCTTGCGGAAGATGCGCATCGGCGGCAGCTTACCCTTGATTGCCAGGATAGCCCCCAGACCAATACCGGCCATCAGAAAGCGGTAGAACACCACCGTGGGTGGCTCCATCACTTCCAGCACCTGCTTCATTGCAATGGGCAATGCTCCCCAGCACATCGCTGTGATAAGTGCCAGGAGAATACCAATGCCGGCCTGCTGCTTCATGCCCGTTTTCCCTACAGAAAAAATTACCGGGTTTCCAATGTAAAAAGCCCCGCAACACGTTGCGGGGCTTTAATCCGTTACCGGACCGAGAAAACCTTACTCAGCAACAATGCTGATGTATTTACGGTTGTTCGGGCCTTTAACTTCAAATTTCACTTTACCGTCTGCTTTAGCAAACAGAGTGTGGTCACGACCGCAACCTACGTTGTTACCAGCGTGGAATTTGGTGCCACGCTGACGAACGATGATGCTACCCGCCAGAACAGTTTCGCCACCGAAACGCTTAACGCCAAGGCGTTTAGCTTCTGAATCGCGACCGTTACGTGTGGAGCCGCCAGCCTTTTTATGTGCCATTTAAATCTCTCCTCAGGTCTTAGGCGCTGATGCCAGTAATTTTCACATCAGTGAACCACTGACGGTGGCCCTGCTGCTTACGGTAGTGTTTACGACGACGAAACTTAACGATTTTAACTTTCTCGCCACGACCATGAGCAACAACTTCAGCTTTGATAACGCCGCCATCAACGAAAGGAACGCCGATTTTGACTTCTTCACCGTTTGCGATCATCAGAACTTCAGCGAACTCAACAGCTTCGCCAGTTGCGATGTCCAGCTTTTCCAGGCGAACGGTCTGACCTTCGCTTACTCGGTGTTGTTTACCACCACTTTGGAAAACCGCGTACATATAAACTCCGCTTCCGCGCACATCCTCGTGTGATTCAGAGTGCGCTATAAATATTCACAATAGGGCGCGAATATTACGCAAAACGCGAGCCTTTGACAAGTGCTACCGTCAATACATGAAGAAAAAAAACACAACACGTACGGTAACGTTTATCTGGGGCGTTTTTTCAGTACAATCAGCGCTACTATTGATAAACCGAACCCTACGTTAACCCATTTGAAATGTGGAAAACAGGACTATAAGCCCGGCTTTTGCGATGAATTTAGAAAAAATCAATGAGTTAACCGCGCAAGATATGGCGGGTGTGAATGCAGCGATCCTGGAACAGCTCGACTCTGACGTTTCCCTAATCAATCAGTTGGGTTACTACATCGTCAGCGGTGGGGGCAAACGCATCCGTCCGATGATCGCAGTACTGGCCGCTCGCGCGGTAGGTTATGAGAGTAATGCGCACGTCACGATCGCGGCGCTGATCGAATTTATCCATACCGCCACGTTGCTGCATGATGACGTTGTGGATGAGTCTGATATGCGTCGTGGTAAAGCCACTGCCAACGCGGCGTTTGGCAATGCTGCCAGCGTGTTGGTAGGTGATTTTATCTATACACGCGCCTTCCAGATGATGACCAGCCTGGGCTCGCTGAAGGTACTCGAAGTGATGTCCAAAGCGGTGAACGTGATCGCGGAAGGTGAAGTTCTGCAGCTGATGAACGTCAACGACCCGGACATCACTGAAGAGAACTACATGCGGGTGATCTACAGCAAAACGGCGCGTCTGTTTGAGGCGGCGGCCCAGTGCTCCGGCATTCTTGCTGGCTGCAGCGAGGAA
Source organism: Leclercia sp. LSNIH3 (assembly GCF_002935105.1). Taxonomy (NCBI): domain Bacteria; kingdom Pseudomonadati; phylum Pseudomonadota; class Gammaproteobacteria; order Enterobacterales; family Enterobacteriaceae; genus Leclercia; species Leclercia sp. LSNIH3. The sequence goes on along the minus strand of NZ_CP026387.1, from coordinate 2,999,513 downwards.
CAGGAACGTGGCCTGCAGGATTACGGGCGCTATCTCGGCACCGCCTTCCAGCTGATCGACGACCTGCTCGATTACAGCGCCGATGGCGAAACGCTGGGCAAAAATGTCGGTGACGATCTCAATGAGGGCAAACCGACGCTCCCGCTGCTGCATGCCATGCGTAACGGCACTCCTGAACAGGCAAGCCTCATCCGTGAAGCCATCGAGCAAGGAAACGGCCGACATCTTCTGGAACCTGTACTGGAAGCAATGGCGAACTGTGGTTCCCTGGAATGGACGCGTCAGCGTGCCGAGGAAGAAGCCGATAAAGCCATAGCCGCACTTCAGGTCATCCCTGACAGCCCATGGCGAGATGCCCTGATTGGTCTCGCGCACATTGCTGTTCAGCGCGATCGATAACGGCCAGGGGAACTCTCTTTTTTCTGACAAGAGAGTTCCTGTAAGCTCCAAATATTATCCATAACATTGCTAAAGAATCCGCTTACAGGCCGCATGATTAAAGCCCTGGCAAAATCTGAATGTTGCTTCCAGTAACGCGAACTTTTTAGAACCGCTGTTCGAAGAAGGTATAGTAACTACGTCATTTAATGGAAATGACGGGAATGTACCAGAACAGAGGGATCGCTGAATGGATAAGAAGTTTATCGACTGGCACTCGGCCGATATCATTGCCGCGCTGCGTAAAAAGGGAACATCACTGGCGGCGGAATCCCGTCGTAATGGTCTGAGTTCATCCACCCTGGCAAACGCGCTGACGCGCCCCTGGCCGAAGGGAGAACTCATCATTGCCACGGCATTAGGTACCGATCCCTGGGTCATTTGGCCATCACGCTATCATGACCCGATAACCCATGAGTTTGTCGACAGAACGCGCATGATGCGCCAGAGAAGACAACAAAAAGAGCGCCAATAATGACGCTCCTTTAAACGGGATAGCAACCCCCCAGTCGACATGGCAGGGGGCTGCCTTAACGATTACTCGCCTTTCACACGCTCAATATTTGCACCCAGCGCGCGCAGTTTATCTTCGATGCGTTCATAGCCGCGATCGATGTGATAAATACGGTCTACCAGCGTTGTACCTTCCGCAATACAGCCCGCCAGCACCAGGCTCGCAGACGCACGCAGATCCGTTGCCATTACCTGCGCACCGGACAGTTTTTCTACGCCATGGCAGATCACCGTGTTGCTTTCGATCTCCGCATGCCCACCCATACGGATCAGTTCCGGTACGTGCATAAAACGGTTTTCGAAGATGGTTTCGGTAATGAAGCCCGTCCCTTCTGCCACCAGGTTCAGCAGGGTGAACTGCGCCTGCATATCGGTCGGGAATGCCGGATGCGGAGCGGTACGTACGTTCACGGCCTTAGGACGCTTACCGTGCATATCGAGGCTGATCCAGTCTTCTCCGGTTTCGATATCTGCACCGGCATCACGCAGCTTAGCCAGGACCGCATCCAGCGTATCGGGCTGTGCGTTACGGCAGACGATCTTACCGCCGGAAATAGCCGCGGCCACCAGGAAGGTCCCGGTTTCGATACGGTCGGGCAGAACGCGATACACACCGCCACCCAGGCGTTCAACGCCTTCGATGGTGATACGGTCGGTACCCTGGCCGGTGATCTTCGCCCCCAGCGTATTCAGGAAGTTCGCCGTGTCCACGATCTCCGGCTCGCGCGCGGCGTTCTCGATGATGGTGGTGCCTTCTGCCAGCGTTGCCGCAGACATGATGGTGACAGTGGCGCCAACGCTCACCTTATCCATCACGATATGCGCGCCCTGCAGGCGACCATTAACGGAGGCTTTGACGTAGCCCTCTTCCAGTTTGATTTCAGCGCCCAGCTTCTCGAGGCCAAAGATATGCAGATCGACCGGACGCGCACCAATGGCGCAGCCGCCCGGCAGTGAAACCTGACCCTGACCAAAACGGGCCACCAGCGGACCCAGCGCCCAAATAGAGGCACGCATGGTTTTCACCAGGTCATACGGCGCGGAGAAGTTGTTCACGTTGCTGGCGTCGATCCACACGGATCCGTTACGCTCAACCTTGGTACCCAACTGGCCGAGCAGCTTCATGGTGGTGTCAATGTCTTTCAGTTTCGGGACGTTCTGGATCTCTACCGGCTCTTCCGCAAGCAGTGCGGCGAAGAGGATCGGCAGCGCGGCGTTTTTGGCGCCGGAAATTGTGACTTCGCCCTGGAGACGCGTAGGCCCCTGAACACGAAATTTGTCCATGATTTACTCTCTGTATGAATTCAACCGTGCTGCGGGCAAATCACCCTCAGCTCAAAAACCGTTTAGTTTGCGATCGCGTGCCCACTCAGTTGGAGTGAACGCCTTGATCGACAGGGCATGGATGCGATTATCCGCGATATATTCCATCAGCGGCGCATAAACAGCCTGCTGTTTTTTCACGCGGCTCATGCCGTCAAAGATTTCTCCCACAGCAATAACCTGAAAGTGGCTGCCGTCGCCGGAGACGTGGGCTTCCTGGAGGGCAAGTGCGTTGATCAGCACGGTCTGGATTTCATGATTTTCCATGGGATCTATATCATCTGGTAGTGAAAACAAGCCCAACATCTTAGAGCAAAGTGGCGCGGTCTTAAACAAGCAAAAAGCCCCGACGATGAAACAGTCGGGGCTTTTGATAGTAACGTACTGAAAAAATTAACGCGGCAATACGTCTTCCGGCAAATTATAGAGCTGGGCCAGGGTGATAACGTTATCGCTAACGCCCGAGAGCCTCACCTGCTTGCCCTGCCCTTTGCCTGTTGCCACTAGATGAACCAGCAGCGCGACGCCCGCCGTATCCACGCGGGAAATGCCGCCGAGGTCGATACAGGAAACGCCTTGCATGGCTTCATGACGTGCATCCCACAGAGAATTCAGATAATCCTGATCCAGCTCGCCAGTGAGTAATAACGTCTCACCCTCACGGGACCAGCTGAGCTGCGACATCATTTTTTGCTCTCATCCAGGGTAATTTTCTGGCGTGAGATGCTGTTCAGCTGTGCAGTCAGGCCATCAATGCCCTTGGTACGCAGCAGGTCGCTCCACTCGTTCTGCTTGGTGGTAATCATGCTTACGCCTTCAGCAATCATGTCGTACGCCTGCCAGTTACCGCTCTGGCTGTTTTTACGCCACTGGAAATCCAGACGCACTGGCGGACGACCGTTCGGATCGACGATGGTCACACGGATAGGCAGGATGGTGGCAGAGCCAAGCGGCTGTTCCGGCGCAATCTGGTAGGTCTGACCGTGGTACATCGCCAGCGCCTGACCGTAGGCCTGCTTCAGATACTCACGGAACGCAGCAAAGTAGGCTTCACGCTGCGCGGGTGATGCGTCTTTATAGTAACGTCCCAGCACCAGTGCCCCGGCATATTTTACCTGAACATAGGGCAGCAGCTCCTGATCAACGATATCGCGCAGGTAGTCGGGATTGGAACGAATTTTCGGCTGCTCGTTTTTAAGGCGATCGAAGGTTTTCTTAGCCGCCTCATTCATCTGTTGATAGGGATTGCTCTGATCGGCTGCGTTAGCGGCAGTCAAAGGGGCAATCATCAGCATGGCAACCATTAACAGTCGTTTAATCATGAATTACTTCTCCTGAGATGAATTCGTCGTGCCAACAGGCGGCGTAATGTCACTCTGCGCAGGTGTCTGAGCAGCTTGATTCTCGTCACCCCCTTTACTGTTGTAAAGGAACTGACCAATCATGTCTTCCAGCACCATGGCTGACTTCGTATCCTGAATCACGCCACCGTCTTTAAGGATAGTCGTTCCCAGTTCCGGGTCTTCAAAACCGACGTTCAGCGCCAGGTATTGTTCCCCTAACAGGCCAGAAGTGCGGATAGACAACGAGCTGGTATCCGGGATGTGGTTGTAGCGCTCTTCAATATCCAGCGCAACGCGCGGCAGATAGGTTTTCTCGTCGAGGGTGATATCGGCAACACGCCCTACCACTACCCCGCCAATACGCACCGGAGAACGGCTTTTCAGGCCGCCAATATTATCGAAGGTGGCATAAATACGGTATGTCGGCTCGGTGCGGATTGTGGTGACATCCGCCACTTTAAAGCTCAAAAACAGTGCGGCCAGCAGCGCCAGCAAAACAAATATACCTACCCAAATTTCTACTTTTTTCGTTTGCATGAACTCATTTCCCAAACATCAGTGCGGTGAGCACAAAATCCAGAGCCAGTATGGCCAGCGACGAATGAACAACAGTGCGGGTGGTTGCCCGGCTGATACCGGCAGACGTCGGGATGGCATCGTAGCCATTGAACAGCGCTATCCAGGTGATCGTCACGGCAAATACCGCGCTTTTTATCAGGCAGTTAACCAGGTCCAGACGCCAGTCAACCGCACTTTGCATCGCTGACCAGAAGAAACCGGCATCGATCCCTTTCCATTGCACACCAACCATCGAACCGCCCCAGATCCCGACGGCAACAAAGAGGATAGTCAGCAATGGCAGAGAGATCATGCCCGCCCAGAAACGCGGCGAGATCACCCGACGCAGTGGATCCACGGCCATCATCTCCATACTGGAGAGCTGCTCGGTGGCGCGCATCAGGCCGATTTCCGCCGTCAGCGCCGAACCGGCACGCCCTGCGAACAGCAGCGCAGCAACTACCGGCCCCAGCTCACGCAGCAGGGAGAGCGCCACCAGCATACCGAGGCTGGTCTCCGCGCTATAGGTGGTGAGGACAAGATACCCTTGCAGCCCCAGCACCATCCCGATGAAGACGCCGGAAACGATGATAATGAGCATCGACAGCACGCCGACATTATATAGCTGGCGAACCAGCAGAGGGGCATGTTTGCGGAATTCCGGTTTCCCGACCAGCGCATTGAATAACATCAACCCGGCACGCCCGAACGTCCTGATGGTTTTTATGCCACGGTGTCCGAGAGCGGCCAACGCATTTAACAGCATGAGTGGCTTAACTCCCTATTCCCAATAAATCTTTATGATAATCGCCGGCCGGATAACGGAACGGCACGGGGCCATCGGCAATGCCGTCGAGGAACTGACGGACACGCGCATCGCTGTTGCTCTGCAAGGATTGTGCGCTACCGTGCGCCACAATTTTTTTATCCGCCACGATATAGGCGTAATCGGCAATGCTCAGCACTTCGGGTACGTCGTGAGTCACCACGATACAGGTCACACCCAGCGCGCTATTCAGTTCAGAGATCAGTTTGACCAGCACACCCATAGTGATGGGATCCTGGCCGACGAACGGCTCATCGAACATGATCAGATCCGGTTCCAGCGCGATCGCACGCGCCAGCGCCGCACGGCGGGCCATACCGCCAGAGAGTTCGGAAGGCATCAGTTTGGCTGCGCCACGCAGGCCGACGGCTTCGAGCTTCATCATGACCGTGCTTTTCAACAGTTCTGGCGGCAGATGAGTATGCTCGCGCAGCGGATAAGCGACATTATCGAAGACGTTCATGTCAGTAAAAAGTGCCCCGGACTGAAAAAGCATGCTCATGCGTTTACGTACGGTATAGAGGCGCGAGCGGGACATCGCCGGGATATTTTCGCCGTCAAAGAGGATCTCGCCCTGGCTCGGCGGGATCTGCCCACCAATCAGGCGCAGTAACGTCGTTTTACCAATGCCGGAAGGCCCCATGATGGCGGTAATTTTACCGCGAGGCACGGTGAGAGAGATGTTGTCAAAAATGACCCGGCTACTGCGCGTGAAGCTGACGCCGCGGACATCGACTATATTCGCCCCATTCAGGCTCATGTACATTTCCTTTCTGTTGCCGGTTCAGGATCGGCTTGATGCCTGATTTTGGCGCAAAACCAACATTTTTACAGAATATTATCTCTGCGACTAAGCGAAAGCTGGCATTTGTTTTACTTTTACAACGCATAAAGTCAAAATTAGGAACACGTTACGTCTACAGACAGTATGCAGCGGCAGAGATTTTTTCTCGGTGGACCGGCGAGTATACCTGAAGAAAGGACTTTTGATGCTTCTTGCAACGGCACTGTTAATAATTGGTTTACTTTTGGTGGTCTACAGTGCCGACCGTCTGGTGTTTTCCGCATCAATTCTGTGTCGTTTATTTGGCGTTCCCCCCCTGATTATTGGGATGACGGTGGTCAGCGTTGGCACCTCCCTGCCGGAGATCATCGTCTCTGTCGCCGCCTCGATGCACGATCAGGTCGATCTCGCCGTGGGCACGGCCATTGGCTCCAACATCGTTAATATCCTGCTCATCCTGGGGCTTGCCGCGCTGCTGCATCCATTTCGCGTGCATTCTGATGTTCTGCGGCGCGAATTGCCGCTAATGTTAATTGTCAGTTTGCTGGCCGGTTATGTGTTATATGACGGGCAGTTAACCCTCAGCGATGGCATTTTCTTACTGGCGCTGGCGGTCATCTGGTTGTTTTACATTGTTAAGCTGGCCCGGGCGGCAGAAAAGCAGGGCAATGACTCCCTGACCCGCGAGCAGGTTGCAGAGCTACCGCGTGAGGGGAACTTACCCGTTGCGCTACTCTGGCTGGGTGTGGCGCTTATCATCATGCCAATGGCGACGCAGATGATCGTGGATAACGCCACGGTGCTGGCCAATTACTTCGCCATGAGCGAGCTCACCATTGGCCTGACGGTGATTGCCATTGGCACCAGTCTGCCTGAGCTGGCCACGGCGATTGCCGGTGCGCGTAAAGGCGAAGATGACATGGCGATTGGCAATATTATCGGTTCCAATATTTTCAATATTGCTATCGTGCTGGGCCTGCCGGCCCTGATCGCCCCTGGCGCGTTTAATCCGCTCGCGTTCAGCCGCGATTATGGCGTGATGGTGTTAGTCAGCGCCATCTTCGCCCTGCTCTGCTGGCGGCGTAAAAGGCAGATTGGTCAGGGCGTTGGTGCGCTGCTGACGGTGGGATTTGTCGTATGGATGGCGATGCTGTACTGGCTCTCGCCGCTTCTCTCTGGGTAAACGGAAACGCATTATGTCGCAAATAGAATTGCAGCCGGGTTTTGACTTTCAGAAAGCAGGAAAAGAAGTTCTGGAGATAGAACGTGAAGGTCTGGCGCAGTTAGATCAATACATTAATCAGGACTTTAGCCTTGCATGTGAGAAAATTTTCCACTGTTCCGGTAAAGTCGTGGTGATGGGAATGGGCAAATCCGGCCACATTGGCCGTAAAATGGCGGCCACCTTCGCCAGTACCGGCACCACGGCCTTTTTCGTTCATCCCGGAGAAGCGGCGCACGGTGACCTGGGTATGGTGTCGGCACAGGATATCGTCATCGCCTTATCGAACTCTGGCGAATCGAATGAAATCCTGGCGCTGATCCCGGTATTGAAGCGGCTTCACGTTCCCCTCATCTGTATTACCAGCCGCCCTGAGAGTAGCATGGCGCGCGCCGCGGATATCCATCTGTGCGTCAAAGTGCCAAAAGAGGCGTGCCCGTTGGGTCTGGCCCCGACCTCCAGTACCACCGCTGCGCTGGTAATGGGTGATGCGCTGGCTGTCGCCCTGCTCGAAGCCCGCGGTTTTACCGCCGAAGACTTCGCCCTTTCCCATCCGGGCGGTGCGCTGGGACGTAAATTGCTGCTGCGGGCGAATGACATCATGCACACCGGGGATGAAATTCCGCACGTCAGCAAAGACGCCTCTTTGCGCGATGCGCTGCTGGAGATTACCCGTAAAAATCTCGGCATGACTGTCATCTGCAACGACCAGATGACGATCGAAGGAATCTTTACCGACGGCGATCTACGCCGCGTCTTTGATATGGGAGTCGATGTCCGTAAGTTGGGTATCGCCGATGTGATGACGGCCGGGGGGATCCGGGTGCGTCCCGGTACGCTGGCTGTCGAAGTGTTAAACCTGATGCAGTCCCGCCATATCACCTCCGTTATGGTTGCCGATGGCGACCAGTTGCTGGGTGTGATACATATGCATGATCTGCTGCGCGCAGGCGTAGTGTAATGAAGGATAAGACAATGAGTAATACGGGTGCATCCCTTGCAACCTGTTATGGCCCGGTCAGTGCGCAGATGATGTCGCAGGCCGAAAACATTCGCCTGCTGATCCTGGATGTGGATGGCGTGCTCTCTGATGGCCTGATTTATATGGGCAACAATGGCGAAGAGCTGAAGGCCTTTAACGTCCGTGATGGCTATGGCATTCGCTGTGCGCTCACTTCTGGCATAGAAGTTGCCATTATCACCGGGCGTAAGGCTAAACTAGTAGAAGATCGCTGCGAAACGCTGGGCATCACCCATCTCTATCAGGGACAATCCGATAAGATGGTCGCTTTCAGGGACTTACTTGGTAAACTTGCCATCGCCCCGGAAAATGTCGCCTATGTCGGAGACGATCTCATTGACTGGCCAGTGATGGCGGAAGTGGGCCTGAGCGTCGCCGTGGCCGATGCCCATCCACTTTTGATCCCGCGCGCTGACTACGTCACCCGTATCAACGGTGGCCGCGGCGCAGTGAGAGAAGTCTGCGACCTGCTGCTGCTGGCGCAAGGTAAGCTTGATGAGGCCAAAGGGCAATCGATATGAGTAAAACCAGACGTTGGGTTATTATTCTGCTTTCGCTGGTAGCACTGGTACTGATTGGCGTGAATCTCGCTGACAAGGACGACGAACAAGCGCCGACGGTCAATACTAACGATCCAACATACAAAAGCGATCACAGCGATACCGTGGTGTACAGCCCGGAAGGGGCGCTGAATTACCGCCTTATCGCTCAACATGTTGAGTATTTTTCCGAACAGGGCGTCTCATGGTTTACCCAACCGGTGATGACCACGTTTGATACCAATAAAGTTCCAACATGGTCGATTAAATCAGACCGGGCAAAACTGACGAATGACCGTATGCTTTATCTGTATGGTCATGTTGAGGTGAACGCGCTGACCGCAGACGCACAGCTGCGCAAAATCACAACCGATAACGCACAGATTAACCTTGTGACTCAGGATGTAACGTCGCAGGATCTGGTTACGTTATACGGCACCACATTTAATTCCAGCGGTCTGAGAATGCGCGGGAACTTACGCAGCAAGAACGCAGAGCTGATTGAAAAGGTTAGAACCTCCTATGAAATTCCAAGCAAACAAACTCAGCCTTAATGTTGTTATTGCCAGCGCGCTGCTGGCCGTCAGCGTGCCTGCGCTTGCTGTGACGGGTGATACCGAGCAGCCGATTCATATCGAATCCGATACGCAGTCGCTCGATATGCAGGGCAACGTAGTGACCTTTACCGGCAATGTTGTCGTGACTCAGGGCACGATCAAAATCAACGCCGATAAGGTGGTGGTAACGCGTCCTGGCGGGGAAGACGGTAAAGAGATTATCGATGGCTACGGCAACCCGGCCACCTTCTACCAGATGCAGGACAACGGCAAGCCGGTGAAAGGCCACGCTTCCCAGATGCACTACGAGCTGGCGAAAGACTTTGTGGTGCTGACCGGGAATGCGTACCTGGAGCAGCTCGACAGCAACATCAAGGGCGACAAGATCACCTATCTGGTGAAAGAACAAAAAATGCAGGCCTTCAGTGAAAAAGGCAAACGCGTGACGACCGTCCTGGTCCCATCGCAGCTGCAGGACAAAAACAGCACTCAGGCTCCGGCACAGAACCCTCAGGCCCCAGCACAGAAAAAGAGTAACTAATTCGTTATGGCAACATTAACTGCAAAGAATCTCGCCAAAGCCTACAAGGGCCGTCGCGTAGTGGAAGATGTCAGTTTGACCGTCAACTCCGGCGAAATTGTCGGCCTGTTGGGTCCTAACGGTGCAGGTAAAACCACCACCTTTTATATGGTGGTAGGGATTGTGCCGCGCGATGCGGGTAACATCATTATTGATGACGAAGACATCAGCCTGCTGCCCCTCCACGCGCGTGCGCGTCGCGGTATCGGCTACCTGCCGCAGGAAGCCTCGATCTTCCGTCGTCTGAGCGTCTTCGACAACCTGATGGCGGTACTTCAGATCCGTGACGATTTGACCTCTGAGCAGCGTCAGGATCGCGCCAACGAGCTGATGGAAGAGTTCCATATCGAACATCTGCGCGACAGCATGGGCCAGGCGCTCTCCGGTGGTGAACGCCGCCGTGTGGAAATTGCCCGCGCGCTGGCCGCTAACCCGAAATTCATTCTGCTCGATGAGCCATTTGCGGGCGTTGACCCGATTTCGGTTATCGACATTAAACGGATTATTGAGCATCTGCGCGACAGTGGTCTGGGCGTACTGATCACCGACCACAACGTTCGTGAGACGCTGGCAGTCTGTGAACGTGCTTACATCGTCAGCCAGGGCCATCTTATCGCCCACGGTACACCGCAGCAGATCCTCGAAGACGATCATGTTAAGCGCGTGTATCTTGGGGAAGACTTCAGACTCTGATAGGGTAGAAGTTCAGTCTCGCCTAAACGGAGAAAAATGCTCTGAACATGAAGCAAGGTTTGCAATTAAGGCTCAGCCAACAGCTGGCAATGACGCCGCAGTTACAACAGGCCATTCGTCTGTTGCAGCTGTCGACGCTAGAACTTCAGCAGGAGCTTCAGCAAGCGCTGGACAGTAATCCCCTGCTTGAGCAAACCGATCTTCACGACGAGGTAGAAACCCAGCAAACGCAGGATAACGAAACGCTCGACAGCGTCGACGCGCTGGAGCAAAAAGAGATGCCAGACGAGCTTCCTCTTGATGCCAGCTGGGATGAGATCTACACCGCCGGCACGCCATCCGGTACGCGCGCTGATTACCAGGATGATGAGTTGCCGGTGTATCAGGGCGAAACCACCCAGTCCCTCCAGGATTACCTGATGTGGCAGGTGGAGCTAACCCCGTTTTCCGATACCGATCGCGCCATTGCCACCTCCATTGTCGATGCCGTCGATGAGACCGGCTATTTAACCGTGCCGCTGGACGACATTCTGGAAAGCATCGGTGATGATGAGATCGATCTTGAAGAGGTCGAAGCGGTCCTGAAGCGCGTGCAGCGTTTTGATCCGATTGGCGTTGCGGCACGTGATTTACGTGACTGCCTGCTGATTCAGCTTTCGCAGTTCGTCAAAGAGACGCCGTGGCTGGAAGAGGCTCGTCTGATCGTCAGCGAGCATCTGGATCTGCTGGCCAACCACGACTTCCGCTCGTTGATGCGGGTGACGCGATTGAAAGAAGAGATCCTGAAAGAGGCGGTCAATCTTATTCAGTCGTTGGATCCGCGTCCGGGGCAATCCATCCAGACAAGCGAGCCTGAGTACGTTATTCCCGATGTACTGGTACGCAAGCATAACGGCCTGTGGACCGTGGAGCTGAATTCCGACAGCATCCCGCGCCTGCAAATTAATCAGCAATACGCCTCGATGTGCACCAGTTCGCGCAACGACTCGGATAACCAGTTTATCCGCAGCAACCTGCAGGAGGCGCGCTGGCTGATCAAAAGCCTCGAGAGCCGCAATGATACGCTGCTACGCGTGAGCCGCTGCATCGTGGAGCAGCAGCAGGCCTTCTTTGAACAAGGTGAAGAATTTATGAAGCCGATGGTGCTGGCCGATATTGCCCAGGCCGTCGAAATGCATGAATCAACGATTTCCCGCGTGACGACGCAGAAGTATCTGCACAGCCCGCGCGGTATTTTTGAGCTTAAGTATTTTTTCTCCAGCCATGTCAATACCGAAGGCGGTGGCGAAGCTTCGTCTACAGCCATCCGGGCGCTGGTGAAAAAATTGATCGCCGCGGAAAACCCCGCGAAACCACTGAGCGACAGTAAGTTAACCACCATGCTGTCCGATCAAGGTATCATGGTGGCACGCCGTACTGTTGCGAAGTATCGAGAGTCTTTATCCATTCCGCCGTCCAACCAGCGTAAACAACTGGTCTGACACAACCGATAAGGAAGACACTATGCAGCTCAACATCACTGGACACAACGTCGAAATTACTGAGGCCCTGCGCGATTTTGTGAACACTAAGTTCGCCAAGCTTGAGCAGTATTTCGAGAGGATCAACCAGGTCTACATTGTGTTAAAAGTGGAGAAAGTGACGCATATCTCGGATGCGACCTTGCACGTTAACGGAGGCGAAATTCATGCCAGTGCGGAAGGACAAGACATGTACGCGGCTATCGACGGCTTGATTGACAAGCTGGCACGACAGCTAAACAAACATAAAGACAAACTGAAACAACACTAATTGTCCGGGCAGTTAACGGGTGCAGGTTGGCCTGTTGTGAAACACAACGGGCCCTTTGTACAGTTAGCGCTTAGGTGAAATTATGATGAATAACGATTCAACTCTACAACTGAGCAGTGTCCTTAATCAGGAATGTACCCGCAGTGCCGTCCACTGCCAGAGCAAAAAACGTGCGCTGGAGATCATCAGTGAACTGGCTGCAAAACAGCTGAGCCTGCCGCCGCAAGTGGTGTTTGAAGCGATCCTGACCCGTGAAAAAATGGGCAGTACCGGCATCGGCAACGGCATCGCCATTCCCCATGGCAAACTTGAAGAGGATACGCTGCGCGCTGTAGGCGTGTTTGTTCAGCTGGAAACACCTATCGCCTTTGATGCCATTGATAACCAGCCTGTCGATTTGCTGTTTGCCCTGCTGGTGCCAGCCGATCAGACCAAAACACATTTGCACACCCTCTCGCTGGTGGCCAAACGTTTGGCGGATAAAACCATCTGTCGTCGTTTGCGCGCGGCACAGAGCGATGAGGAGCTTTATCAAATCATTACGGAAACGGAAGGCAGTCAGGATGATGCGTAATCGGGTGATGGCTTTGACATCTGTAGTCCTGAGGAGAAACGGTACATGGTGCTGATGATCGTCAGCGGTCGTTCGGGATCCGGCAAATCGGTTGCCCTGCGTGCGCTGGAAGATATGGGCTTTTACTGCGTGGATAACCTGCCGGTGGTGCTGCTGCCTGAGCTGGCGAGATCGCTGGCCGATCGACAGATCTCCGCCGCGGTCAGCATCGACGTGCGTAACATGCCTGAATCGCCGGAGATCTTTGAGCAGGCGATGAGCAATTTGCCAGAGGCGTTTTCACCTCAGTTGCTGTTCCTTGATGCCGATCGCAATACGCTGATCCGTCGCTATAGTGATACCCGCCGTCTGCATCCGCTCTCCAGCAAAAATCTGTCGCTGGAAAGTGCTATCGACCAGGAAAGCGATCTGCTGGAGCCGCTGCGCTCTCGTGCCGATCTGATCGTTGATACCTCTGAAATGTCCGTGCATGAGCTGGCAGAGATGCTGCGTACCCGCCTGTTGGGTAAACGCGAGCGTGAGCTGACGATGGTGTTTGAATCCTTCGGCTTTAAGCATGGTATTCCTATCGATGCAGACTATGTGTTTGACGTGCGTTTCCTGCCGAACCCACACTGGGATCCGAAGCTGCGTCCAATGACCGGCCTCGATAAACCTGTTGCCGCGTTCCTTGACAGGCATACAGAAGTCCACAACTTTATCTATCAGACGCGCAGCTACCTTGAACTCTGGTTGCCGATGCTGGAAACAAACAATCGCAGCTATTTGACGGTCGCGATTGGCTGTACCGGGGGCAAACACCGTTCGGTCTATATTGCTGAGCAACTGGCTGACTATTTCCGCTCGCGCGGCAAAAATGTGCAGTCCCGTCATCGTACGCTGGAAAAACGTAAAACATGACCGTAAAGCAGACCGTTGAGATCACCAATAAGCTGGGCATGCATGCACGCCCGGCGATGAAGTTATTTGAACTGATGCAGGGGTTTGACGCGGAAGTTCTACTGCGTAATGACGAAGGCACCGAAGCCGAAGCCAATAGCGTGATTGCGCTGCTGATGCTGGACTCCGCCAAGGGCCGACAGATCGAAATCGAAGCGACCGGCCCACAGGAAGTTGAGGCGCTGGCGGCGGTGATTGCATTGTTCAACGCCGGGTTTGATGAAGATTAATTCAGCTTATGGGCCTGCATAAACCCTTCCCCGCCCAGTTGACGCATCTGGCGCAGGATCCACGCCTGACGGCTGCGAACATAGCCTGAAGGCGCACTGGCCTTAAAGCGAATGGGGTTCGGTAACACGGCGGCCAGTAGCGCGGCCTCTGATGCTGACAGTCGGCTCGCAGGTTTATGGAAATAGCGCTGGGCAGCGGCTTCAACACCAAACACCCCTTCGCCAAACTCTGCGATATTCAGGTACACCGTCAGGATGCGTTTTTTACTCCACACCGTTTCGATCCCCAGCGTCAGCCCGGCTTCAAACCCTTTTCTCATCCAGCTACGTCCGTCCCACAAAAACAGGTTTTTCGCCGTCTGCTGAGAAAGCGTCGATGCGCCGCGAATACGGCTCTCATTGCGCTCGTTATATGCTAACGCCTTCTCTATCGCCCCAACGTCGAATCCCCAGTGGTCCGGGAATTTCTGATCTTCAGCAGCAATAACGGCCAGTCCCATCCACGGCGAGATCTCATCCATGCTCACCCAGTCAGAGTGGGCAACGTAGCTGAAATCCCCTCGCAGCCAGCTCCCCAGTTGACGTTCAATCATCACTGCGGAAAACGGCACCGGCACGAAGCTGAACAGGGCGATACCGCCACCCCAGAAGACCGCCAGCACCAGCAGAACGCGGATGACGATCCGCCTTACCCAGCCAGATCGGGGACGCTTCAATCTCATTCAGCCAGCACCAGCACACGGGTAACCAGCTTCTCGATACCGGTCGCGGCTTCCGCAATGTTCTGCGCCAGCATGTACGCAGGGGTAGTCACGATCCTGTTATCTTCGTCGACCACGATATCGTCCACCGGGCAAGGGATGTGCTCGCCGCCCATATCCTCAATGGCCTCGGCAGTATCAATGTCAGTGCCGATGGTCAGACGCAGCGGGATATCGAAGATGGCGGGCAGCATAGCCGGAGCGATACAGATAAAGCCCAAGGGTTTACCGGCCTCATGCATCTGCAGCGCCAGGGTTTTTAAATCGCTCTCTACCTGGCAGGCGCTGCCCTCATGGGCAAAATTGCTCAGGTTTTTTGCGGCGCCAAAACCGCCCGGCACAATCAGCGCATCCAGATCGGCGGCACGTGCTTCACTGAGTGGGCGGATCTGTCCGCGTGCAATTCGCGCCGCCTCAATCAGGATATTTCGGCTTTCCGCCAGCGGCTCACCGGTAAGGTGATTAATGACATCAGACTGGGCTTTGTCCGGGGCGAAACAGACCGCTTCTGCGCCGTTGCGCGCCAGCGCCAGCGCCAGCAGCGTCAGAACCGCTTCATGAATTTCAGAACCATCGTAAACCCCGCAACCGCTCAGTACCACGCCAACCTTTTTCATCCTGCGATCCCTCTCGAAAAATGTTACATGCACATTAAAAATTCTGATTAAAATGGTGTGCTTCACACATTTAACTGATTCATGTAACAAAGTATTTAAGTTTTGCTATCTTAACTGCGTGCGGCCTAAATTTTCCGGCTACGCCATTATCTTAAAAAAACATCTTCAGGCGCAGCCACGATTTCCCTGGTGTTGGCGCAGTATTCGCGCACCCCGGTTTAGCCGGGGTCATTTTTTTCTGCTTTCCACCCAGGCTTTCAGAACGGCCACATCGTTTTGCCACTCCTGCTTCATCTCTTCAACCCATTCACCCACGTTATCTTCCCACGCCGGTAAATCCGGGGACTGGATCTGCTGACCAAGCTGCTGCAGATGACGCAAACCGACCGAGCCGGCCGCACCTTTGATCTTATGGCCCTCTTCTACGATACCTTTGCGATCCCGCGCCGTCAGGTTGGACTCCAGCACGTTCAGATAACCCGGCATCATCTTTTCGAAAATGGCCAGGCCGTCGGTAATCAACTTCGGCCCCACCAGATCGATGTACTGCTCAAGCATGTCGATATCCAGCAAAGACTGCGCTTTTTCCGTATCTACCGTCGTCATGGTGCTCTCCTCTTCGTCACAGGTGTCCCAGTACTTCTTAATCATGGCGGTTAAGGCCGGCACCGCCAGCGGTTTGCTCAGTACATCGTCCATACCGGCATCCAGATACTCTTTCTTGTCTTTCAGCACGTTGGCGGTGAGTGCCACCAGCGGCGGCAGTTCATCACTGGCATAACGGCTGGTGAGTTCACGCGAGATGTCCAGGCCGGTCATGTCCGGGAGCTGAATATCCAGCAGCACCAGGTCGTATTCTCCTGGGGTGAACATCTCCAGCGCAGCCTTGCCGGTCATGGCGACATCCACGCTGCTGCCGAGTTTCTCCAGCACCGACCGCGCCACAATCACGTTCAGCTCAATATCTTCCACCAGCAGCACATGCAGGGCAGGCAGCGGCATCGCGTCGTGGTCGAAGGTGTCTTCGACCTCCTCCGCAACCGCCGGGGCACGAACGCTCAGTTTAAAGACGGAGCCGTGACCTGGGTTGCTGCTCACCGTGATGTCGCCCCCCATGCTCTTCGCCAGGCGGCGCGATACCGCCAGGCCAATACCGGTTCCGGTGGCGGGCTTGCCGCCGTGGCTATCTTTAACCTGATAGTACATGGCGAAGATTTTGTCCTGCTCCTCCTGCGGGATACCGATGCCGGAATCCTCTACCTCGAAGTGCAGCATTTCACCCTCGCCGTAACGCACGCGAACCGCAACCTGGCCGCTCTGGGTGAACTTGACCGCGTTGCTGATCAAGTTCCACAGGATCTGACGCAGGCGTGTGCCGTCAGTCACCACCTTATGCGGCAGTGGCAGCGTTGGCTGCATCACAAAGCGTAGCCCTTTCTGCTGGGCCTGCAGGCCGGAGAGGTTCTCCAGATCGGCAAGGAAACCGGTGAAGTCTACCGGCTGGTTATCCAGCTGAACCTTGCGTCGCTCCATCTTATCCATATCGATAATATCGTTGAAGATATTGCCGAGCGTGACCGCTGAAACATGGATCGTTTTCAGATATTTCTCCTGCTCGGCCGTGAGTTCGGTATCGAGCAGAATACGGCTTAGCCCCACGATGCCGTTGAGCGGGGTACGCAGCTCATGGCTGATGGTAGAGATAAAGGTGGTTTTATCGCGGCTGGCGCGCTCCAGGGCATCCTGATAGCGCTTACGCTCGGTAATGTCACGCCCGAAGCCCATCAGCCCGTGGCGTTTACCGACGCGATCGTAGTAAGGCACTTTGCGGATTTCGAAGCAGGCTTTGCGCCCGTCCGGGTAGTCGAGCCACTGTTCATAGGTCAGTGAGACGTTATGCCGGAAGACCTTCTCGTCGGTTTCGATAACTTTGGCAGCCGCCTCGGGTGAATAGACATCCTGCGGGCGCAGGCTAACGAGCTGCTTTTCGCTCTTGCCGGTCAGTAGTTCCATCGCCCGGTTACAGCCGGAGAACTCTTTATCTTCATTACGATAGAAGACCAGATCCGGGGAGGCATCGAGGAAAGAGCGCAGGAACGACGATTGCTGCTCGAGCTGAATTTGCGTCTGCTCGCGCTCTTTCATTTCGATTTTCAGCTGTTCCAGCGTGGTCTGGCGCTCGGCCTCGGCTTTTTCACGATCTGAAATCTCCTGGTTCAACTGAGCAATGTTGTCTTTTAACTGCACGTTGAGCTTCAGGTCGCGCTCGCGCATCTCTTCCAGCTTTTCCACCAGCCGGGTCAGCCGCTGGCGCGACTCTTCCAGCTGTTCAACCACGACCGAGAGGAAATAGACCGCCCAGGGGGTGATCAACAGGCCAAAGAAAATCGACCGAATAAGGTCAATGCTCTCAACCTGACCGTGCAGCACCATGGTAATAGCCATCTGCACCACAATCGCCAGAACCACCAGCGCCAACGCCAGCAACAGGGAGAAGCGTACCAGGCCGAGCTTCATCATCAGATCGACATAATATTGCGCCAGTAACCGAATTTGCTTCATAGGGGATCTCTTCACGACGTCATCGCACAATAATACTCAAATTCCAGGCAAGACGTTGAAGGTTGTGCAAAAAAGTGAGGGGTAAAACAGAGGATACACCTCACCTCCCAAAGAGGAAGATGAGGTGTCAGGGGTCAGGAGCGCTTCAGGAGCATCCAGAGGCTGATCAGGAAGAAGGAGGCGCTCGGCAGCAACGCACCAATAACTGGCGGGATACCGTAAACCAGAGTCAGCGGACCGAAGATCTGATCGAGAACGTAGAAGACAAAGCCGAAGCTGATACCGGTTACGACACGTACCCCCATGGGAACGCTACGCAGTGGGCCGAAGATAAATGACAGCGCCATCAGCATCATGACCGCCACGGAGAGCGGCTGGAAGATCTTGCTCCACATATTGAGCTGGTAACGTCCGGCATCCTGGCCGCTCGACTTCAGGTACTTCACGTAGTTGTGCAGGCCGCTGATGGAGAGCGCATCAGGATCCAGCGCTACCACACCGAGCTTATCGGGGGTCAGGTTGGTTTTCCAGGTGCCAGTGACCGTCTGCGAACCGGTGATCTGTTTCGGATCCTGCAGGTTGGACTCATCCACCTGAGACAGACGCCAGACTTTTTTCTCGGTATCGAAGGTGGCCGACGTGGCATAACGTACCGCCTGCAGACGACGCTGATCGTTAAAGCTGTAGATACTCACGCCACCGAGCGTGTTATCGCCCGTCACACGTTCGATATAGACAAAGTTAGTGCCATCTTTCGCCCACAGACCCTGCTGGGTCGAGAGCAACGAGCCGCCATACATCATCTGTGCGCGGTAGTTACGCGCCATCTGCTCGCCCTGCGGCGCAATCCACTCGCCCATTGCCATGGTCAGAAATACCAGCGGGATCGCCGTTTTCATCACCGACAGGGCAACCTGCATACGGGTAAAGCCCGACGCCTGCATCACCACCAGCTCACTGCGCTGCGCCAGCATCCCCAGCCCCAGCAGCGCGCCTAACAGCGCCGCCATCGGGAAGAAGATTTGCACATCTTTTGGAATACTGAGCAGGGTATACATGCCCGCGCCCATTGCATCATAGCTCCCCTGCCCGGCCTTTTTCAGCTGGTCGACAAACTTGATGATGCCGGAGAGCGACACCAGCATGAATAACGTCATCATGATGGTGGTAAAAATAGTTTTACCGATATAGCGGTCAAGAACGCCAAACGCCTGCATTACACCGCTCCTTTACGCGTAAACCTGGCTCGTACACGGCGCATCGGCACGGTATCCCACAGGTTGAGGATGACGGCCAACAGCAGGTAGAGTCCGTTAATCACCCAGGTCCAGATAACCGGGTCGATTTTTCCTTTACCGCCATTCGATTTGATCGAGGTCTGCAGCAGGAAGAACACCAGATAAAGCAGCATCGCGGGCAGCATAGAGAGCACCCGGCCCTGACGTGGGTTTACCACGCTGAGCGGCACGACCATCAACGCCATCATAAATACGGTGAATACCAGCGTGATTCGCCAGTGCAGCTCCGCACGGGCGCGATTGGTATCGGTATTAAGCAGCGTACGCATGCTCATCTGCTCAGTATCGGTAGGATCCAGTGCCACCGTTTGATGACCAATAATCGCCTGATAGTTCTGGAAGTCGGTAATGCGGAAATCACGCAGCAGCGCTGTGCCTTCGAAGCGGGTGCCTTTGTTCAGGGTCACGATCTGCGAACCGTCTTTACCCTGAGTGAGCTGACCAGAATCGGCCACGACCACGGATGGGCGGGCATTACCTTTGGGGCGGAGTTGCGCGAGGAAGACGTCGTTAAAGCGGCTGCCATCCACGCTTTCAATAAACAGCACGGAGTTACCGTCGGTCGCCTGCTGGAACTGCCCCTGCGCCAGTGCGGCCATGCCGGGGTTCGCTTTCGCTTCAGCCAGCACCTCATCCTGATGACGCGAGGAGACAGGCCCGGCCCACATCACGTTCACCGCGGCCACGATGCCGGTAAACAGCGCCAGAACCATGGCGGCTTTAATCAGTACCGCTTTGCTCAGACCGCATGCATGCATGACGGTGATTTCACTTTCGGTATAAAGCTTACCGAGCGTCATCAGCAGTCCGAGGAAAAGGCTTAATGGCAGGATAAGCTGCGCCATTTCAGGCACGCCTAACCCGAGCAGAGAAAGCACCAGATTTGTGGGAATTTCGCCGTCGACAGCCGCGCCGAGGATCCTCACCAGTTTCTGACAGAAAAAGATCAGAAGCAGGATGAAGAGTATCGCCAACTGGCTTTTTAGCGTCTCCCGCACCAGATATCTTATGATTATCACATTAAATACGCCCGTAAAAACCCGTCTCTTTGCAGGAAAATCGCTTGTTTCATGGCTTAAACGTCATTTATTCTCTTGAGTCGTCGAAATCATCGCTAAGATTACAACACCCGGCGGATTCGCGCTTCAGCAGTTGTTATGACGTGTCGAAACCGTAATAACGTAAGATTAACACGAAGTCACCGCAACAGCGGGCATGAGTTACGAAAGGTTTCAATTCTATCCGTAGCTGCCGCTGTTGTCTTTAAGATTCAGGAGCGTAGTTCATGGAGTTCAGTGTAAAAAGCGGTAGCCCGGAAAAACAGCGGAGTGCCTGCATCGTCGTCGGCGTGTTTGAACCCCGCAGACTCTCTCCGATCGCAGAACAACTCGATAAAATCAGCGATGGCTACATCAGCGCCCTGCTGCGCCGTGGCGAGCTGGAGGGCAAACCAGGACAGACGCTGTTGCTGCATCATGTGCCGAACGTATTGTCCGAGCGCATCCTGCTGATTGGCTGTGGCAAAGAGCGCGAGCTGGATGAGCGCCAGTACAAACAGGTTATTCAGAAAACGATTAATACGCTGAATGATACTGGCTCAATGGAGGCCGTGTGCTTCCTGACCGAACTGCACGTCAAAGGCCGCAACACCTACTGGAAAGTGCGTCAGGCCGTTGAAACAGCCAAAGAGACGCTGTACAGCTTCGATCAGCTAAAAACCACCAAAAGCGAACCTCGCCGTCCGCTGCGTAAAATGGTCTTTAACGTTCCAACCCGCCGTGAACTGACCAGCGGCGAGCGCGCCATTCAGCATGGTCTGGCGATCGCTGCCGGTATCAAAGCCGCGAAAGACCTCGGCAACATGCCGCCAAACATCTGTAATGCCGGTTATCTCGCCTCCCAGGCGCGCCAGCTGGCGGACTCCTACAGCCAAAACGTCGTCACCCGCGTGATTGGCGAGCAGCAGATGAAAGAGCTGGGTATGCACTCCTATCTGGCGGTTGGCAACGGTTCACAAAACGAATCCCTGATGTCAGTCATTGAGTACAAGGGCAACCCGTCTGAAGACGTGCGTCCAATTGTGCTGGTCGGTAAAGGCCTGACTTTTGACTCCGGCGGTATCTCCATCAAACCGGCCGAAGGCATGGATGAGATGAAGTACGACATGTGCGGTGCAGCGGCGGTCTACGGCGTGATGCGCATGGTCGCGGAACTCCAGTTGCCTATCAACGTAATCGGCGTGCTGGCCGGCTGTGAAAACATGCCGGGCGGCCGTGCTTATCGTCCTGGCGACGTGCTGACCACCATGTCCGGGCAGACTGTTGAAGTGCTGAACACCGATGCTGAAGGCCGTCTGGTGCTGTGTGACGTGCTGACCTACGTGGAACGCTTCGAGCCAGAAGCGGTTATCGACGTGGCCACCCTGACTGGTGCCTGCGTGATTGCGCTGGGCCACCACATCACCGGCCTGATGTCGAACCACAACCCGCTGGCACATGAGCTGATCGGCGCCTCTGAACAGGCGGGCGACCGTGCCTGGCGTCTGCCGATGGCCGATGAGTATCAGGAGCAGCTGGAGTCCAACTTTGCGGATATGGCTAACATCGGTGGGCGTCCTGGCGGTGCCATTACCGCAGCCTGCTTCCTGGCGCGCTTTACCCGCAAATACAACTGGGCGCACCTGGATATCGCCGGTACGGCATGGCGTTCCGGTAAAGCCAAAGGCGCCACCGGCCGCCCTGTGGCCCTGCTCTCGCAGTTCCTGCTCAATCGTGCCGGGTTTAACGGCGAAGAGTAATGTAAAACGCCGGGGGGCGGCTTCGCCTTACCCGGCCTGCAAACGGCATTTAACCGTAGGCCGGGTACGCGCAGCGCCACCCGGCTTTGCATTTAAATCCACCACAAGAAGCCCCATATATGAAAAACGCAACGTTCTATCTTCTGGACAATGACACCCAACAGGATGGCTTAAGCGCCGTTGAACAGCTGGTGTGTGAGATTGCCGCAGAACGTTGGCGCGCAGGTCTTCGCGTGCTGATTGCCTGCGAAGATGAGCAGCAGGCCATCCGTCTGGATGAAGCCCTGTGGGCACGACCGCCTGAAAGCTTTGTTCCGCATAATCTTGCGGGAGAAGGACCGCGCGGTGGCGCGCCGGTGGAGATCGCCTGGCCGCAAAAACGCAACAGCAGCCCGCGGGATATTTTAATCAGCCTGCGCATCGGCTTTGCAGATTTTGCCACCGCTTTCACAGAAGTGGTAGACTTTGTCCCTCACGAAGATTCTTTGAAACAACTGGCGCGCGAACGCTATAAAGCGTACCGCCTGGCTGGTTTTAACCTGAATACGGCAACCTGGAAATAATGGAAAAGACATATAACCCACGCGATATCGAACAGCCGCTTTACGAGCACTGGGAACAGCAGGGCTATTTCAAGCCTAACGGCGATGAAAGCAAAGAGTC
The DNA here is from genome assembly GCF_002935105.1 of Leclercia sp. LSNIH3. NCBI lineage: Bacteria > Pseudomonadati > Pseudomonadota > Gammaproteobacteria > Enterobacterales > Enterobacteriaceae > Leclercia > Leclercia sp. LSNIH3. The sequence continues at coordinate 2,976,884 of NZ_CP026387.1, read as the reverse complement.
CTTCTGCATCATGATCCCGCCGCCGAACGTCACCGGCAGTTTGCATATGGGTCATGCCTTCCAGCAGACCATCATGGATACCATGATCCGTTACCAGCGCATGCAGGGTAAAAACACCCTCTGGCAAGCGGGGACGGACCACGCGGGTATTGCGACCCAAATGGTGGTTGAGCGTAAAATTGCCGCTGAAGAAGGTAAAACCCGCCACGACTACGGTCGCGACGCCTTTATCGACAAAATCTGGCAGTGGAAAGCAGAATCCGGCGGCACCATTACCCGTCAGATGCGCCGTCTCGGCAACTCCGTGGACTGGGAGCGCGAGCGCTTCACCATGGACGAAGGCCTTTCCAACGCCGTCAAAGAAGTATTTGTCCGTCTGTATAAAGAAGACCTGATTTACCGTGGCAAGCGCCTGGTAAACTGGGATCCGAAACTGCGCACCGCCATCTCAGACCTGGAAGTGGAAAACCGCGAGTCTAAAGGCTCCATGTGGCATATCCGCTATCCGCTGGCCGACGGCGCGAAAACCGCAGACGGTAAAGATTACCTGGTCGTCGCTACCACGCGTCCAGAAACCCTGCTGGGCGATACCGGCGTGGCCGTGAACCCGGAAGATCCGCGTTATAAAGATCTGATTGGTAAATTCGTGGTGCTGCCGCTGGTTAACCGCCGCATTCCGATTGTGGGCGATGAACACGCCGACATGGAAAAAGGCACCGGTTGCGTGAAAATCACCCCCGCGCACGACTTTAACGACTATGAAGTTGGCCGTCGTCACGCCCTGCCGATGATCAACATCCTGACCTTTGATGGCGACATCCGTGAAAGCGCGGAAGTGTACGACACCAAAGGCGAAGAGTCCGACGTTTACTCAAGCGATATCCCGGCTGAGTTCCAGAAGCTGGAACGTTTTGCCGCGCGTAAAGCAGTGGTTGCCGCTGTTGATGCCCTGGGCCTGCTGGAAGAGATCAAACCGCACGATCTGACCGTTCCTTACGGCGACCGTGGCGGCGTGGTGATCGAGCCGATGCTGACCGACCAGTGGTACGTCCGTGCTGATGTGCTGGCGAAACCGGCTGTAGAAGCGGTTGAGAACGGTAGCATACAGTTCGTGCCAAAGCAGTACGAAAACATGTACTTCTCCTGGATGCGCGATATTCAGGACTGGTGTATCTCCCGTCAGCTGTGGTGGGGTCACCGTATCCCGGCGTGGTACGACAACGAAGGCAACGTCTACGTTGGCCGTACTGAAGACGAAGTGCGTCAGGAAAACAACCTGAGCGCTGACGTGGCGCTGCGTCAGGACGAAGACGTGCTGGATACCTGGTTCTCCTCCGCGCTGTGGACTTTCTCCACCCTCGGCTGGCCAGAAAACACCGACGCGCTGCGTCAGTTCCACCCAACCAGCGTAATGGTGTCCGGCTTCGACATTATTTTCTTCTGGATCGCCCGCATGATCATGATGACCATGCACTTCATCAAAGATGAAGATGGCAAGCCGCAGGTTCCGTTCCATACCGTCTACATGACCGGTCTGATCCGCGACGACGAAGGCCAGAAGATGTCCAAGTCAAAGGGCAACGTTATCGACCCGCTGGACATGGTGGACGGTATCTCCCTGGCAGATCTGCTGGAAAAACGTACCGGCAACATGATGCAGCCGCAGCTGGCTGAGAAGATCCGCAAGCGCACCGAGAAGCAGTTCCCGGACGGTATCGAGCCACACGGCACCGACGCCCTGCGTTTCACCCTGGCAGCGCTGGCCTCAACCGGCCGCGACATTAACTGGGACATGAAACGTCTGGAAGGTTATCGCAACTTCTGTAACAAGCTGTGGAACGCCAGCCGCTTTGTGCTGATGAACACCGAAGATCAGGATTGCGGCTTTAACGGCGGCGAAATGACCCTGTCGCTGGCAGACCGCTGGATCCTGGCTGAATTCAACCAGACCACCAAAGCGTTCCGCGAGGCCCTGGATAGCTATCGCTTCGATATCGCGGCAGGCATCCTGTACGAGTTCACCTGGAACCAGTTCTGTGACTGGTACCTGGAGCTGACCAAACCGGTAATGAATGGCGGATCTGAAGCGGAACTGCGCGGCACGCGCAACACCCTGATCACCGTTCTGGAAGGTCTGTTGCGCCTGGCGCACCCGATCATCCCGTTCATCACCGAAACCATCTGGCAGCGCGTGAAGGTGATTGCTGGCATTAATGCCGATACCATCATGCTGCAGCCATTCCCGGCCTTCGATGCCGCGCAGGTTGATGAAGCCGCGGCTGCCGATACCGAGTGGCTGAAGCAGGCGATCGTTGCCGTGCGTAACATCCGTGCCGAGATGAACATCTCCCCGGGTAAACCACTGGCGCTGCTGCTGCGCGGTTGCAGTGAAGCTGCGGTGCGTCGCGTGACCGAGAACAACACCTTCCTGCAGACTATGGCCCGTCTGGAGAGCATCACCGTGCTGCCTGCGGATGATAAAGGTCCGGTCTCCGTGACCAAAATCATCGACGGCGCCGAGCTGCTGATCCCGATGGCTGGCCTGGTTGATAAAGATGCTGAGCTGGCGCGTCTGGCAAAAGAAGTGGCCAAAGTCGAAGTCGAAATCGGTAAGATCGAAAGTAAACTGTCTAACGAAGGCTTTGTTGCCCGCGCCCCGGAAGCGGTCATCGCCAAAGAGCGTGAACGTCTGGTTGGTTTCGCGGATGCTAAAGCGAAGCTGATTGAGCAGCAGGCGGTTATCGCCGCGCTGTAAAGCGTTACCCCCTTACGCTTCAGGGCGTAAGGGGGATTCTTCCTGAAAACTCCTCGCTTGCACTCCCCTTTCTGCGATGCTATTAACAGCAGATGTGTGTCAATTTTTGTCATGAGTAATGCTATGAGCGTGATTACCCCCGCTGCGACCGCCATGCGTCGTATCTCTCAAAAAGACAACAGTGCGATTGCGACCGTTATCCGCACAGTGTCTGCCGAATATGGTCTGACCGCCGACAAGGGCTACACGGTTGCCGACCCAAACCTGGACGAGCTGTTTCAGGTTTACAGCCAGCCGGGCCACGCCTACTGGATCATCGAACAAAACGGCAGCGTTGTCGGCGGCGGCGGTGTTGCTCCCCTGAGCTGCAGCGAGCCGGATATTTGCGAACTGCAAAAGATGTATTTCCTGCCCTCCGCACGTGGTAAAGGCCTGGCGAAAAAGCTGGCGCTGGTTGCTCTCGACCACGCGCGCGCCGAAGGCTTTAAACGCTGCTACCTCGAAACCACTGCCTTCCTCAAAGAAGCTATTGCCCTGTATGAGCACCTTGGCTTTGAACACATTGACCACTCCCTGGGCTGCACCGGACATGTGGACTGCGAAGTGCGGATGCTGAAAACATTGTAATTCCTTTCCTGCCCCCTTCTGTTAAGCGGTTGTAAACTGAATGCTCTACACTCTCAGTTCCACACCATCAGGGGGTAAATATCATGTCAAAGATAAAAAGCTACGCCGCACCGCAGGCGGGTGCAGAACTTGAGCTGTACGAATACGATGCGGGCGAGCTGAAAGCAGAAGACGTTGAAGTCCAGGTCGATTACTGCGGGATCTGCCATTCCGATCTGTCGATGATCGATAACGAATGGGGTTTCTCGCAATACCCACTGATTGCCGGACACGAAGTGATTGGCCGCGTGGTTGCTCTGGGCAGTGCTGCCCAGGATAAAGGGCTGAAGGTTGGTCAGCGCGTGGGCATCGGCTGGACTGCACGGAGCTGTGGGCACTGCGATGCCTGTATCAGCGGCAACCAGATTAACTGCCTGGAAGGGGCTACCCCAACCATTCTGAACAACGGCGGTTTCGCTGACAAACTGCGCGCCGACTGGCAGTGGGTCATTCCTCTCCCTGAACAGATGGATATCGAATCTGCCGGTCCGCTGCTGTGCGGCGGGATCACAGTCTTCAAACCGCTGCTGATGCACCATATCACCGCCACCAGCCGCGTGGGGGTAATCGGTATTGGCGGTCTGGGCCATATCGCCATCAAGCTTCTGCATGCGATGGGCTGCGAAGTGACGGCGTTCAGCTCCAACCCGGCGAAAGAGCAAGAAGTGCTGGCGATGGGAGCCGACAAGGTAGTGAACAGCCGGGATCCTGAGCTGTTGAAAGCGCTGGCCGGTCAGTTTGATCTGATCATCAATACCGTTAACGTCGATCTCGACTGGCAGCCGTACTTTGAAGCGCTGGCCTACGGCGGTAATTTCCATACCGTGGGTGCCGTCCTGAAGCCCCTGCCGGTTCCAGCCTTCACGCTGATCGGCGGCGATCGCAGCGTGTCAGGTTCTGCGACGGGCACACCGTATGAGCTGCGCAAGCTGATGAAATTTGCCGGCCGCACCAAAGTCGCCCCGACCATCGAGACGTATCCGATGTCGAAAATCAACGAAGCCATCCAGCACGTTCGTGACGGCAAAGCCCGTTACCGCGTGGTGTTAAAAGCAGATTTCTAAGCCGCTAAAGCACGATGGCACTGCGCCTGTAACATTCAAAACGGTAACGGTTGTTACCGTTTTGCTTTCACCCCGCCGCCACCCGATGTTTTCACCTACCGCATAAATGCAGCAAACACCTCGGCCACCGCTACTGCGCCAGGATCGGTCACCCCGTGCAGATTCTCTTTGTTGACATAGGATGAACGTCCGGCCCCGGCCTTGCCCATGCTTGCCGTGGCATCGGCCCCCTGTTGCGCTGCGCTGGCGGCGGCCTGAAGATCCCCTGTCTGCAACGCTTCCAGCGCGGGCTGGAGCGCATCGATCAAGGTACGATCGCCGCGATCTGCCCCACCATAATGTTTCATTTGCGCAAGCCCGGTCAGTAAGGCATCGGGTAAGGATTTACCGCTACGCAGCGCCTGTCCGGCGGCAGTGAAGAAGATCGACATCAACACGCCGCTCGATCCCCCCATCACCGTCGCCAGCCGCTCACCCACCACCAACAACAGCTGCGGCAGATCGTTCAGCGGCAACCGATCCTCCTCCAACCATTGCGCAATGTCCCGCGCACCTTGCGCAAAGGTCGATCCTGTATCGCCATCTCCCACTTTCGCATCCAGCGCGTTAAGGCGATTTTCCAGGGCGATTAAGCAGCCCGTTGCCGCGGCGAGATACCGGGCGACGTTTGCATTCGCTGACGGGGTAAACTCCACGCTGTAGTACAGTGGGGTATGCGCCAGCGTGCGCAGCGGGGTAAAGGCCACGGGCTTTTGCCAGCCCAGCGTCTCTACCGGCGCGTTGAGCGCCTGTTCAAAAGCCGTATTCAGTTTCAGCAGGGATAAGGAAAAGCCCTTCATGTCCAGCGAACTCACCAGCGGTGCCGGGCCAATAAAATACGCGATCTGATTTTTCAGGGCCGAATGCGCCAGCTCTTTGGTCAGCAGCGCCATCTCCAGCGCCGAGACGCCGCCGAGGTTATTGATGAGCACGGCCAGCCGTCCTTCACCGGCCTGCGCCTGCAAGGGCTTCACCAGCGTCTCGATAATCGCCCTGCTATTTTGCGTATCAACCACCGAAGCCCCTGGCTCACCGTGGATCCCCAGTCCCAGCTCAACATGGCCTTTCCTGATACGCCCCTCTTCATCGTCGCTGCCCGGCAGATTGCAGGTCTGCATCGCAACCCCCAGACTCCAGAGGTTGTCGCAGGCCTGAAGGGCCATGTCCCGCACATCGCTCAGCGATTTCCCCTGTTCGGCGGCATACCCGGCAATTTTATGCACCAGCGCAGTTCCGGCAATGCCGCGCGGCTGCTTGTTATCCGGCAGAGCGATATCATCGGCCACAATCACCATCTCCACTTTGAGTCCGAAGCGCTTGGCTTTTTCCGCCGCGAGGCCAAAGTTGAGACGATCCCCGGTATAGTTTTTGACGATCAGCAGGCAGCCGCGATCCCCTGTCACCGCCACGATAGCGTTCAGCACCGCCTCTACGCTTGGTGAAGCAAACAGATCGCCACAGACGGCAGCGGTAAGCATTCCTTTACCTACAAAGCCTGCATGCGCCGGTTCATGACCGGATCCGCCGCCAGAAATTACCGCCACGCGGCTTTTATCCCAGTCGGCACGCACCACTACACGGATAGCCGGATCGCTATCCAGTTTGACGAGATTGCCGTGTGGGGCAGAGATGAGCATACCTTCAATAGCATCATTAACCAGCTGTTTGCGGTCATTAAAGAAGAATCTGGACATAGCTTTCCAATATGTTGTTAACCCTATGCAAAAGCATAGTCCGTGCTGGATAACGCGCCGCAAAGTCGGAAACTGACACATCCACTTTACCGTCAGGTTGCCTATACTCCACGCAGGAATGAACGAGGAAGCCGATCATGAGTACACCCCTGCTGATTGCCCGGACGCTAGATAATGAATTGTCTCTCCTGCCTGCCATGGCTAACCGACATGGCCTGATTACCGGTGCCACCGGCACGGGTAAAACGGTGACGCTGCAAAAGCTGGCTGAGTCATTTTCGCGTATCGGCGTGCCGGTATTTATGGCCGACGTTAAAGGCGATCTCAGCGGCATTGCCCGGGAGGGCATCGGCTCGGAGAAGCTTCTTGAACGGTTGAAAAATATTGGCGTTACCAACTGGCAACCCGAAAGTAATCCGGTGGTGGTCTGGGATATTTTCGGTGAGAGAGGTCACCCGGTGCGCGCCACGGTTTCCGATCTCGGCCCGCTGCTGCTGGCGCGTCTGCTCGACCTCAACGAGGTACAAACCGGCGTACTGAACATTATCTTCCGCATTGCCGACGATCAGGGATTGCTGCTGCTCGACTTCAAGGATCTGCGGGCCATTACCCAGTACATCGGAGATAACGCCAAATCTTTCCAGAATCAGTATGGCAACATCAGTAGCGCCTCCGTGGGGGCTATCCAGCGCGGATTGTTGACGCTGGAACAACAAGGCGCCGGGCACTTCTTTGGCGAACCCATGCTGGATATCAAAGACTGGATGCGTACCGACAGCAACGGCAAAGGCATTATCAACATCCTGAGTGCAGAAAAGCTCTACCAGATGCCGAAGCTCTACGCGGCCACCCTGCTGTGGATGCTCTCCGAACTCTTTGAGCAACTGCCTGAAGCAGGCGATCTGGAAAAACCGAAGCTGGTTTTCTTCTTTGACGAAGCCCATCTGCTGTTCAGTGATGCGCCCCAGGTTCTGCTGGATAAGATCGAACAGGTGATCCGCCTGATCCGCTCCAAAGGCGTGGGCGTGTACTTTGTTTCGCAGAACCCGGCCGATATTCCCGACAACGTACTGGGCCAACTGGGCAATCGTGTCCAGCATGCTTTGCGCGCCTTTACGCCAAAGGATCAGAAAGCCGTGAAAGCCGCAGCGCAGACCATGCGCACCAACCCGGCTTTTGATACCGAAGCAGCCATCCAGGCGCTGGGTACCGGCGAGGCGCTGATCTCGTTTCTCGATGCCAAAGGCAGCCCGTCAATGGTGGAGCGCGCGATGGTCATCGCCCCTAACTCACGGATGGGGCCAATCAGCGACGATGAGCGTAACGGACTGATTAACCACTCCCCGGTCTACGGTAAATACGAAGATCAGGTGGACAGAGAATCTGCGTTTGAGATGCTGCAAAAAGCGGTGCAAACCCGTACGGCGCAACAGGAGGCCCCCGCCGCGAAAGACCAGCCCGTGGCGGTCGATGACGGGATACTGGGCGGATTGAAAGACATCCTGTTTGGCAGCACCGGTCCGCGCGGCGGTAAACGCGACGGTGTGGTACAAACCATGGCGAAAAGCGCGGCGCGTCAGGTGACAAATCAGATTGTACGTGGAGTGCTGGGCAGCTTATTAGGCAGACGCCGGAAGTAAATCTTTTCTCTCAACCCTCAGCAAAGAGGGCTGGGGGTGAGCGGATCAGGCATTATCCATGCCCGTCCCAGCGCCGAACCCTGCCCTCCCTGCTCATTCAGGTAGCGGTCCAGCTCCACCATCCCCGTCCAGCGGTTCTCACACCATAGCGGTGCCAGCAGCGTTGGACGGCGGGCGCTGGCGGAGATACGGTGATACACCACCTCCGGCGGTGTGTGACGGATCATCTCTCCGGCTGTCAGCACATACTCGTCCAGCTCGATGCCGTTGAGTCGCCCGGCTTCCCAGGCTTTGGCCATAATACTGCCCGTAACGATATGCAGCGGGTGCAGCTTGATGCCGTCAACGCCGGTCTCCACCACCTTATGCAGAGTTTCCAGTGCGTGGGCTTGCCCTTCTCCCGGCAGACCGACAATCAGATGAGTACAGACCTTAAGTCCGCGTTCGCGTGCCAGTCGGGTGGTGCGTTGATAGCAGGCGAAATCATGGCCGCGGTTGATGCGATGCAGGGTTTTATCGTGCGCGGTCTGTAAGCCCAGCTCCAGCCAGATTTCATACCCCTGCTCTTTATATTCGCTGAGCAGATCGAGCACCGCCTCGGGCACACAGTCAGGCCGTGTGCCGACGCAAAGCCCGACGATGTTGGCCTGACTCACCGCCTGCTGATACATCGAGCGCAGCACCTGCACTTCCGCCCAGGTACTGGTATAGGCCTGAAAATAGGCCAGATACTGTTTCGCCCGGTTAACTAACGTCGACTGGTGAGCAAGCTGTGCAGCGATAGACTGATGCTGCTGTGATTCGTCAGCAAAGGAGGCCACATTACAGAAGGTACAGCCGCCGCGCCCGATGGTGCCATCGCGATTGGGGCAGCTAAAGCCGCCGTGCAGCGACAGTTTATGGACCTTTTGCCCGTACCGGCGTGAAAGATCCCCACCAAACATATTGACTAATTTCTGTAACTGCATAATCTGATAGACCGCCCCGTAGAAAGGGGACAAGCCTGCCATTTTTAACCTCCGACGGCGATGACCTGGATCAATCGTCCCGGCGAGCTTTTATCCTTTGCATAATTAACCAGGATAATTGCAATTTCATTCATCGCCTTTCTAATTACTTTTCCTTATGTCCTGCCAGATTTTTTCATTTATATCGTCTGTGCTGAAAAACAGTGACATCATGCGGGCTTTATCGCCGTGGCGGCATTAAATCCTGCTTAAATCGCACTATTCAGCATGCTACAGCGATAATACCGCTTTCATATAGTGAGTCAGATCACACAACCCTAAAGCCTACAGCAAGGTTACAGGGATGTGAAACTGACTAAATAACTAATTAAATCAGACAAATACCCCTCCTTTAGCACATTTTTGTATAAATAAGATTGCCATTTGACCTGTGTACGGATTCCCGATAAGTTGGAAATCCGCTGGAAGCTTTCTGGATGAGCAGCCTGCTCATCATATTTATGCAGTAGTTGAGATTCCCTCTGAAGCAAGTCCTCAAACTTGTTTGACCTGTGTGAAAAGGATATTAAGAGGGCGAATGCGAGGTACGCGTATGAAACGCAACCCCCGTCGCCGCGCTCTTGCTGTGCCTGTGCGCCACGGTCCAGAGAGAAGTCCCGAAGAGCCTGGGGAGGTTCACTGATATGTTGTACGATAAATCCCTTGAGAAGGATAACTGTGGTTTCGGCCTGATCGCCCACATAGAAGGCGAACCTAGCCACAAGGTAGTGCGTACCGCTATACACGCACTGGCCCGTATGCAGCACCGTGGAGCTATCCTTGCGGATGGTAAAACCGGCGACGGTTGCGGTCTGCTGCTGCAAAAACCGGATCGTTTCTTTCGCATCGTGGCGGAAGAGCGCGGCTGGCGTTTAGCCAAAAACTACGCTGTCGGCATGCTGTTCCTGAATCAGGACGCGGAAAAAGCAGCCGTCTCACGCCGCATCGTCGAAGAAGAACTTCAACGCGAAACCCTGTCTATCGTTGGCTGGCGCGACGTGCCCACTAACGAAGGGGTACTCGGTGAAATCGCCCTCTCCTCGCTGCCTCGTATCGAGCAAATCTTTGTCAACGCGCCTGCGGGTTGGCGTCCACGTGATATGGAACGCCGTCTGTTTATCGCCCGTCGCCGCATTGAAAAACGCCTGCAGGACGATAAAGAGTTCTACGTTTGTAGCCTCTCGAACCTGGTGAACATCTATAAAGGTCTGTGTATGCCGGCTGACCTGCCGCGCTTCTACCTGGACCTGGCGGACCTGCGTCTGGAATCGGCTATTTGCCTGTTCCACCAGCGCTTCTCCACCAACACCGTACCACGCTGGCCGCTGGCTCAGCCGTTCCGCTATCTGGCGCACAACGGCGAAATCAACACCATCACCGGTAACCGCCAGTGGGCTCGCGCACGTACCTATAAATTCCAGACCCCGCTGATCCCGGATCTGCACGACGCTGCGCCGTTCGTCAACGAAACCGGCTCTGACTCCAGCTCGATGGATAACATGCTGGAACTGCTGCTGGCAGGCGGGATGGATATCGTACGCGCCATGCGCCTGCTGGTTCCGCCAGCCTGGCAGAACAACCCGGATATGGATCCTGAGCTGCGGTCCTTCTTCGACTTTAACTCCATGCACATGGAGCCGTGGGATGGTCCGGCAGGTATCGTGATGTCCGATGGTCGCTTTGCGGCCTGTAACCTCGACCGTAATGGTCTGCGCCCGGCGCGCTACGTCATTACTAAAGACAAGCTGATCACCTGCGCCTCTGAAGTGGGGATTTGGGACTACCAGCCTGACGAAGTGGTCGAAAAAGGCCGTGTAGGGCCGGGCGAGCTGATGGTGATCGACACCCGCGGCGGTCGCATCCTGCACTCCGCGGAAACCGATAACGATCTGAAAAGCCGTCATCCGTACAAAGAGTGGATGGAGAAAAACGTCCGCCGTCTGGTGCCGTTTGAAGATCTGCCGGATCAGGACGTGGGCAGCCGCGAACTGGATGACGATACCCTCGCCAGCTACCAGAAACAGTTTAACTACAGCGCGGAAGAGCTGGACTCCGTTATCCGCGTGTTGGGTGAAAACGGCCAGGAAGCGGTCGGCTCCATGGGTGATGATACCCCGTTTGCCGTGCTCTCCAGTCAGCCGCGAATCATTTACGACTACTTCCGTCAGCAGTTCGCGCAGGTGACCAACCCGCCGATCGATCCGCTGCGTGAAGCGCACGTGATGTCGCTGGCCACCAGCATCGGTCGTGAGATGAACGTCTTCTGTGAAGCCGAAGGCCAGGCCCACCGCCTGACCTTTAAGTCACCGATCCTGCTGTACTCCGATTTCAAACAGCTCACCACCATGCATGAGGAGCACTACCGCGCTGACACGCTCGACATCACTTTCGACGTGACCGAAACCACCCTCGAAGAGACGGTGAATGCGCTGTGTGACAAAGCGGAACAGATGGTACGTAACGGTACCGTGCTGCTGGTGCTGTCCGACCGCAATATCGCGAAAAACCGTCTGCCGGTACCGGCGCCTATGGCCGTCGGGGCTATCCAGACGCGTCTGGTCGATAAGAGCCTGCGCTGCGATGCCAACATCATTGTGGAAACCGCCAGTGCGCGCGATCCGCACCACTTCGCAGTGCTGCTGGGCTTTGGTGCAACGGCGATTTACCCGTACCTCGCCTACGAAACCCTGGCAAAACTGGTCGACAGTCAGGCCATCGAGAAAGATTACCGTACCGTGATGCTGAACTACCGTAACGGCATCAACAAAGGTCTGTACAAGATCATGTCCAAGATGGGCATCTCGACCATCGCCTCTTACCGCTGCTCGAAGCTGTTCGAAGCCGTCGGTCTGCATGACGATGTTGCCGACCTCTGCTTCCAGGGCGTAATCAGCCGCATCGGCGGCGCGGACTTTAGTGACTTCCAGCAGGATCTGCTGAACCTCTCCAAACGCGCCTGGCTGGCACGTAAGCCGCTGGATCAGGGTGGACAGCTGAAGTATGTGCACGGTGGCGAATACCATGCCTATAACCCGGACGTGGTGCGCACCCTGCAACAGGCCGTTCAGAGCGGTGAGTACAGCGATTATCAGCAATATGCTGAGCTGGTGAACAACCGTCCGGCAGCCACGCTGCGCGATCTGCTGGCGCTGAACCCGGGCGATACCGCGGTCAGCATCAATGAGGTTGAACCGGCGTCTGAACTGTTCAAACGCTTTGATACCGCCGCGATGTCTATCGGCGCACTCAGCCCGGAAGCCCACGAGGCGCTGGCAGAAGCGATGAACAGCATCGGCGGGAACTCCAACTCCGGTGAAGGCGGTGAAGATCCGGCGCGCTATGGCACGAACAAAGTGTCGCGCATCAAGCAGGTTGCTTCCGGTCGCTTCGGTGTGACCCCGGCGTACCTGGTCAATGCTGACGTAATTCAGATTAAAGTCGCTCAGGGTGCAAAACCGGGCGAAGGCGGTCAGTTACCGGGTGACAAAGTGACCCCGTACATCGCCAAACTGCGCTACTCGGTACCGGGCGTGACGCTGATCTCCCCGCCACCGCACCACGATATTTACTCTATCGAGGATCTGGCGCAGCTGATTTTCGACCTGAAACAGGTCAACCCGAAAGCGATGATCTCCGTGAAGCTGGTTTCCGAGCCGGGCGTGGGCACTATCGCCACCGGTGTGGCAAAAGCCTACGCGGACCTGATCACTATCGCCGGTTACGACGGCGGCACCGGGGCCAGCCCGCTCTCCTCAGTGAAATACGCGGGTTGTCCATGGGAGCTTGGCCTGGTGGAAACCCAGCAGGCACTGGTGGCTAACGGTCTGCGTCACAAGATCCGTCTGCAGGTAGATGGCGGCCTGAAAACCGGCCTCGATATCATCAAAGCGGCGATTCTGGGTGCAGAAAGCTTCGGCTTCGGTACTGGCCCGATGGTGGCGCTGGGCTGTAAATATCTGCGTATTTGTCACCTGAACAACTGCGCAACCGGCGTTGCAACTCAGGACGAAAAACTGCGTAAGAACCACTACCACGGCCTGCCGTTCAAAGTGACCAACTACTTTGACTTCATCGCCCGCGAAACACGCGAGCTGATGGCGCAGCTGGGCGTGACGCGTCTGGTGGATCTGATTGGCCGTACCGACCTGCTGACAGAGCTGGAAGGATTCACGGCTAAGCAGCAGAACCTGAAGCTGTCCCGCCTGCTGGAAACGGCTGAACCGCATCCGGGCAAAGCGGTGTACTGCACCGAGAATAACCCGCCGTTCGACAATGGCGTGCTGAACGCTCAGCTGTTGCAACAGGCGAAGCCATTTGTGGATGACAAGCAGAGCAAAACCTTCTGGTTTGATATTCGCAACACCGATCGTTCAGTCGGCGCAACGCTCTCGGGTTACATCGCACAGACGCACGGCGACCAGGGTCTGGCTGCCGATCCGATTACCGCTCACTTCAGCGGTACCGCAGGTCAGAGCTTCGGCGTGTGGAATGCCGGTGGCGTTGAGCTGTACCTGACTGGCGATGCCAACGACTACGTCGGTAAAGGCATGGCGGGCGGTCTGCTGGCGGTGCGTCCTCCGGTCGGCTCTGCCTTCCGCAGCTGCGATGCCAGCATCATCGGCAACACCTGTCTGTACGGTGCTACCGGTGGTCGTCTGTTTGCTGCAGGTCGTGCAGGTGAGCGTTTTGCGGTGCGTAACTCCGGTGCCATCACCGTGGTGGAAGGTATCGGCGATAACGGCTGTGAATACATGACCGGCGGTATTGTCTGCGTGCTGGGCAAAACCGGCGTTAACTTCGGGGCAGGTATGACCGGTGGTTTCGCCTATGTCCTGGACGAAAGCGGTGATTTCCGCAAACGCGTGAACCCGGAGCTGGTGGAAGTGCTGGATGTTGAAACCCTGGCGATCCATGAAGAGCACCTGCGCGGTTTGATCACCGAGCACGTGCATCATACCGGTTCCGTGCGCGGCGAAGAGATTCTGGCGAACTGGCCAGCATTCTCTGCGAAATTCGCGCTGGTTAAACCGAAGTCCAGCGATGTTAAAGCCCTGTTGGGTCACCGTAGTCGTAGCGCAGCAGAGCTGCGTGTGCAGGCGCAGTAAATCTGGATTTAGCGGGCGTCATTGTCGCAGTGAGTCTGGACACGGACAGCGCGCAAGACCCGCAGCGTGCACGTAGTACGCGAGGAGTCTGAGCACTGCCCAGGTCCAGAATCACAAGAAAAATAGCCCGATGAATCAGATTTGAGGAATTTAGATGAGCCAGAATGTATACCAGTTTATCGACCTGCAGCGTGTGGATCCGCCGAAGAAGCCGCTGAAGATCCGTAAAATTGAATTTGTTGAAATCTACGAGCCGTTTTCTGAAGGTCAGGCTAAAGCACAGGCAGACCGCTGCCTGTCCTGCGGCAACCCGTACTGCGAGTGGAAGTGTCCGGTGCATAACTACATCCCGAACTGGCTGAAGCTGGCCAACGAAGGGCGTATTTTTGAAGCCGCCGAGTTGTCTCACCAGACCAACACCTTGCCGGAAGTGTGCGGCCGCGTGTGTCCTCAGGATCGTCTGTGTGAAGGCTCCTGTACTCTGAACGACGAGTTCGGTGCGGTAACCATCGGCAACATCGAACGCTACATCAACGATAAAGCGTTTGAGATGGGCTGGCGCCCGGACATGACGGGTGTGCGTCAGACCGACAAACGCGTAGCGATCATCGGTGCCGGTCCGGCAGGCCTGGCCTGCGCTGACGTGCTGACCCGCAACGGGGTGAAAGCAGTGGTGTTCGACCGTCACCCGGAAATCGGCGGTCTGCTGACCTTCGGCATCCCGGCATTCAAGCTGGAAAAAGAGGTCATGACTCGCCGCCGTGAAATCTTCACCGGTATGGGCATTGAGTTCAAACTGAATGTGGAAGTGGGCCGTGACGTGCAGCTCGACGATCTGCTGAAAGATTACGACGCTGTGTTCCTGGGCGTTGGCACCTATCAGTCGATGCGTGGCGGACTGGAAAACGAAGATGCCAACGGCGTATTCGATGCCCTGCCGTTCCTGATTGCCAATACCAAACAGATGATGGGTTACGGCGAAACTGCCGCTGAGCCATACGTCAGCATGGAAGGCAAACGCGTTGTCGTACTTGGCGGCGGTGATACCGCTATGGACTGCGTGCGTACCTCCATTCGTCAGAATGCCGCACACGTTATCTGTGCCTATCGTCGTGACGAAGAGAACATGCCTGGCTCTAAACGTGAAGTGAAAAACGCGCGTGAAGAGGGTGTGGAGTTTCAGTTCAACATCCAGCCACTGGGTATTGAAGTGAACGCCAACGGCAAAGTCAGCGGCGTGAAGATGGCGCGCACTGAGATGGGTGCGCCGGATGCGAAAGGCCGTCGTCGCGCAGAAATCGTTGCCGGTTCCGAGCATGTGATCCCGGCAGATGCCGTAGTGATGGCGTTTGGTTTCCGCCCTCACAGCATGGAGTGGCTGGCGAAGCATAGCGTCGAGCTGGATTCACAGGGCCGTATCATCGCCCCGGAAGGCAGCGATAATGCGTTCCAGACCAGCAACCCGAAAATCTTTGCCGGTGGTGATATCGTTCGCGGTTCCGACCTGGTGGTAACGGCGATTGCCGAAGGCCGTAAAGCGGCTGACGGGATTATGAATTACCTGGAAGTGTAATGAATATGGCCCGGCAAATGCCGGGCCATTTTTTTGCTTACTTCGAGAGGATTCGCCAGGTCAAATCGCTTTCCAGCGTGGTTTGATCCGAGATTCGTTTAAACGCGTTATCATTCAGCACCGGGAATAGCGTGACGGTAAAATTCATTTGCTGACCGCTGGGCACCTGGCCGTTTTCGACTGCAATTATCGCCTCGTTATTGCGGATAGAGAGCGATGGCGTGTCGTCTTTATCCGGGGTGAAATTTACCTGATCGGTTGTTTTACCCACGCTGTAGCTTTTACCGTCGAGCGTCAGGTTGCTCACTTTGATGGCCACGCCACCATTCTGCCCAAACAGGAAACGCCCTTTCTCACCTGCAGTCCCTTGCAGCAAGATTGCCATCTGCTTTTTATCCGGGCAAAAGACGCTGACACTGATATCTTTCTCCGGCATTTTATTCCAGCTTTGCTGGGTCAGGACGATGTTGTCACGGCGTATCTGGTGATAATCCACCACCTGCTGGGAGAGCGTTATCTGGCAATCATCAGCATAAGAAAGACACGGTAAAGCAAGCAGTAATAATGCTGCCAGACGTTGAACGTTCATCGACATACTCCGTTAACTTCCTCATAAAACGTGTCTTCGTCATGCTTCTCAGGAAGCGTAAAATTCAACTTACACAGGCGATTGTTATTATCGTCCATGGCATAAAGCGCGGTAATTTGATCGGCATCGTTCAGGAACACATGCCCATCATCAACAACCGTGACGATATAGTTATTTTTACCATCCACCACGGATAAGCCTTTTTTAAGCGGCTTACCATCGGCCTGCTTAATACGCAACATCACGCGACGGCTGTTCAATACTTTGAAGCTCACTTCGCTGACAGAAGCATGTGCGGCAGCAATGTATTTCGTGCCGTTTGCCAGCGTCATACTCTGCGGCAATTTGTTCGCATCAACTTCAATACGGGAGTTACGCCACTCTATTAACCCTGGCACCACAGCCTGGCCCCAGTGATCGGTCCAGACGGTGCCCTGAGGTGTAGAGATTTCCACGCCCGCTTTCGGTTCGCTGAGTTTGGCAATCGCAAAGGTTTCCCTGATGGAATATGGCGAGAAGGTGACACCATCTTTATGCATGGCAATGCCGCCCGACAGCGTCGCATTATAGTTACGCTGATTATCACCACTGGTACCGCCACCTACGCTCAACTGGGTGTAGTGCAGATTAGTGTTGATGTTGCCGTTAAAGCTGTTTTCGTTTGAATCATTATCCCGGTCTGCTGAGATATAGTAATTGGTGTTTTCGCCCAGCGAACCACTGTTTGCCAGACCATAGCTGGTACTGTCACCCTGCTTGCGCATGTAAGAACTGAGGCTCTGAGTGCCCCCCAGCGGAATGTTCAGGTTTACATATAAGAGGTCTTCGTTCTGGTCATCATCGGTATCCCCTATTGCGCTTTGCCAGTTAACGTTAACCGAAGCGTATTTAAATGTTTTACCCCATGAGAGGAGTAAATATCGGGAATCCTGCCCATCACCTGTCGCCTGGTTATAGTTAAAGCCCGCGCTAAATGTGCCTGCCAAAGATGTAGACCAGTTGAGGTTGGCAGCATAGCTGTTGTCATACCCGACATAATCATCATCCATCGCATCAGTCAGCTCGCGGTAATTGCCGCTATAGTGGGCAACGCTCGCCGACAATCCCATATTTTCTGTTAGCGCGTAATCACTTTGCAGCTCGTTTTTAACGCCGTTATCGCTATCACCAAACTTGGCTTTACTGGCAGCCATACTGGTGGAGACGCCCCACCCTTCAGTGACCATAAATTCCGTTCGCGCACCTGCGGCCTGGTATTTCTCCGCTACGACACCGGATGCAAGGAGGTTCATCCAGGGCAGGATCCGCCAGCCATTGGAAACGTTGAAGACCATGGGATCGCTGTAGTCGCTCTCTATACTGCGCACCTGCCCTGCCGAGATCGTCAGGCCATTCGGGCGCGACAGGCGCTGCGATCTAACAGATGCGGCAGGTACGATGAAATGACTCGTTGACCCGTCTGTTTCAACGACCATCACGTCAAGATCGACGTTATTGCGCACAATCGGTACATCATCAAGCGTGAAGGGGCCAGCTGGCACCAGGGTGTTAAAAATAAGGCGATTATTTTGCCGGATTTCAACACGCGCCTGTGGCGTACGCGCAATGCCGGACACGCTTACACCGGTGTAATCATGCTGTAAGCCATTGGTTGGCATCAGCTGCACACCCATGATAGGCACGCCGCTCAACACGTCTGACACGGCGTTGATTTCCCCCACCTGCATCGTCAAACGTTGAGGGACAAAGACATGCTCCGCGTAGGTATAAATGCTCTCCGCGTTTCGATCACCATCATTATCTGTCAGGATATAACGGCTGCGCAGCGACCAGTCCATCGCATTAAAACCTGCTTCAAGACTTGCCTGAGAATACCTGCTACTGTCGCTATCGCTTCCTGTGTACTCACTTTTGGTGCTGAATAATGAGTAATTCAACATGCCGGCTACACCACCATGCTGAAAGTTTTTGATGTCTGATGTCAGGCTATTAATCGCTTCCGGCGGCAGATATAACTCAACTGCTTCCTGATTGGGGAGCGCATTTATCACCGCCTGGGCGTAATCGCTGCGAATATCATGACAGGCTTCACCCGACTTGATGGAAACAGGCATGATTCCGGCAAACTCAAGAAAGTCGTTATCAACACACATAACGCCATCTTCGTTAAAACGAACCGCAGCCGTTCCACGCTCTTTGCCGTTCACTTTTACAGAAACAGAATGCGTCCCGGGTAAAAAACGGGGCGCTTCGGCAAAGTAGCGGTTAAGATCCGCACCCAGGCCACGCGATTTTAATATCCCCGTGTCAAAGGTAACTTCCCTCGCCTGTAACAAAGGTGAGTCGAGAAGTATCAGAGGTAATGCGCCGTAAATAACTGCGCGCACAAAAATTGCGAGGTGGCTTTTTTTACGCACCGCCATATTCCTTTATTTTTTATTTAGTTCCGATATGAAGCTAGGCACTTCTACGCCATAACGGCTGGCGGGGAAAAACTTGACTTGAGTGTTACCACTTACCGATTTGCCCACCGATGTAGTCATGCTTTCACCAGGCAAAATGTAGGTTTTTGGCAGCGTGCCAGAGATACCCGATGGCTGCAGAAGAACATTCGTAGCAAGGCGCACGACATATTTACTCGGGTTTTTAACCGTAACGGATGAACCGGCTGTAGACCATTCCAGATCCTTCCAAGCATCGGTCACGACAGGGAGTTTTGCCGGGCGAATAAGTACTGGGAGATCCTGACGAATATTAATGCCAATTTTGATTTTTTTATCGTCACTCTTCGGTGGGATACCTTCGAAGGTGACACGTTTATAATGCTCAACCTCTAACGGTTTGCTCGTTTGCAGTAAAAAACGCAGCTGTTGAGTCTGCCCAGGTTCAAGGCGCACCACCGGCTGGGTAACAACCAGTTTTAAACCAATATCATCGGGAAGATCCACGACATTGGTATATAACAGGGAAGGATGACTATCCGTATTTTTTACGTTGATAGTACCGCTATGGGTCGCTTCATCAATGACCAGCAAACTGGTTTCAGGAACCATTCCTGCGGCATAGAGAGGAAACTGCGCAGAAAACAATGATAAAGCCAGTAAGGTTTTTATTGCCGGTTTATTAAAGCATAACATAGTAAAAATTCCTTAATAGCAAAAACATAACTGTCCGTGTTTAACGTGCTATTAAAAAAGAGTCGATAAAGGATAAGAACTCTTTTATTCAGAGCAAGCTCAATAAAAGAGAGTAATTACGGATAACACAGCTGAATATCAGTTGATCACGTCGGTGATTATCAGCGGTGATCGCCTGACCGGTGGTATTATGAATAACCAAAGAGGCCGCTGCCGGGAATACTGCACGACTAAAAGGGTGCGGCTCAGGGCTAACTGCCGTTGCAACCGTAAAATCACGCATGTTGTATACCTGAGCAGAACCTTTTTCATTTGTTAATCCTTAACGTATGAATAAGTTAGATGCAAATATAAAACGATATATCTACTACTGCTGTAACAAGATGCTGGATAGCATGTGACTATAATATCCGCTGAATATATAGATTCAACTTAGCAATATTAACTGCCCGTTTTAGATTAACTCAAATGATAGTCAGCAATAATATTTTTAGAGATAATAAGGGATAAGAGCAAAATATATATTCATTTCACAATTATTTATTAGGTCAATTTTCGCAAATTTTTGAGTTGAATAACGCTAATACATTCATATTGCTGATTAAAAAAATATCTTCCCAGTATACTATGCAAAAAAAAATACCCAGCCGATTGATATCAGGCTGGGTATTTATCTCTTTAACTGCAGACTATTTTACGACCCGGAGTGCCGGTCGGCCACCACGCGGCGGTGGTTCATCATCAGGATCGTCATTATGATCGGGTTTATCGCCATCAATGACCGACATAACGGTTTCGCTTTCGCTCTCCGTTGCGCCGTTTTCATCATTCAGGCTGGTAACCTCTTCATCGTAAGCTGCTTCCGGCTCAAACATGGTGCCAGCACCGTTTTCACGGGCATAGATGGCCAATACGGCAGCCAACGGCACAGACACCTGGCGCGGCACGCCGCCAAAACGGGCATTAAAGCGAACTTCATCGTTCGCCAGCTCCAGGCCACCGACTGCGCGCGGTGCAATGTTCAGTACGATTTGCCCGTCACGTGCATATTCCATAGGAACCTGCACGCCCGGTAACGTCACATCCACAACCAGGTGCGGCGTGAGCTGGTTATCCAGCAACCATTCATAGAAGGCACGCAGCAGATACGGACGGCGCGGAGAAAGCTGTGACATTTCCACAATCATTAACCCCGGCCGAGACGCATTTCACGTTCAGCTTCAGTCAGAGAAGCAAGGAAAGAGTCGCGTTCGAAGACACGCGTCATGTAGCCTTTAAGCTCTTTTGCTCCCGGGCCGCTAAACTCCACGCCCAGAATCGGCAGACGCCACAGCAGCGGAGCCAGGTAGCAATCGACCAGGCTGAACTCGTCGCTCAGGAAGAACGGACGTTGACCGAATACTGGCGCAATCGCCAGCAGCTCTTCGCGCAGCTGTTTACGCGCAGCATCGGCTTCTGATGAAGAACCGTTCACGATGACGTTCATCAGCGTATACCAGTCTTTCTCGATACGCTGCATGTACAGGCGGCTTTCACCACGCGCAACCGGGTAAACCGGCATCAGCGGCGGATGAGGGAAACGCTCATCCAGATATTCCATAATGATACGGGATTCCCACAGGGTCAGCTCACGATCCACCAGCGTTGGTACGCTCTGGCTTGGATTGAGATCGATCAGATCCTGAGGCGGGTTATCCTTTTCCACATGCTCGATCTCAAAACTGACACCCTTCTCGGCCAGCACGATACGAACCTGATGGCTATAAATGTCAGTAGGACCAGAAAACAGCGTCATTACCGAACGTTTGTTGGCAGCGACAGCCATGAAAACCTCCAGGTATATTCAGAATTTTTACTGCTACCAGCCATACAGGCTAGCCAGATGTTTTGTTGTCCATCCCTGAGAACGTCTCCTCTTGTTCAAAAAGAGAACAAAAATCGAGCATTCACCGTTATTTGGACAGAAAAGTGGATGATAGTTTACCAGATTTTGCGGCCTTTGTGGTGAGGGGATTCTGGAAATGCGGAAAAAGAGCGCAGAAAGGGGGCGCCGTGTGGATAACCTATGCGGTAGCCATAAAAAAACCCGCCGAAGCGGGTTTTTCGCCAATTGTTGTCTGCCGAAGCAGAAACCAATTAACGCTTGGAGAACTGTGGACGACGACGTGCTTTACGCAGACCGACTTTCTTACGTTCAACCTGACGAGCATCACGAGTAACGAAGCCAGCTTTACGCAGTTCGCCACGCAGGGACTCATCGTACTCCATCAGAGCGCGGGTGATACCGTGACGGATCGCACCAGCCTGACCAGAGATACCACCACCTTTAACGGTGATGTACAGATCCAGTTTCTCAACCATGTCGACCAGTTCCAGCGGCTGACGAACTACCATGCGGGCAGTTTCACGACCGAAGTACTGTTCCAGAGAACGTTGGTTGATAACGATTTTACCACTGCCCGGTTTGATGAACACGCGAGCGGCGGAGCTTTTGCGGCGACCAGTGCCGTAGTATTGATTTTCAGCCATTGCCTATAATCCCGATTAGATGTCAAGAACTTGCGGTTGCTGTGCCGCGTGGTTGTGCTCGTTACCTGCGTAAACTTTCAGTTTACGGTACATAGCACGACCCAGCGGGCCTTTTGGCAGCATGCCTTTAACCGCGATTTCAATCACACGCTCAGGACGGCGGGCAATCATCTCTTCAAAGGTCGCTTGTTTGATACCGCCGATGTGGCCGGTGTGGTGATAGTACACTTTGTCAGTACGCTTGTTGCCGGTTACAGCAACTTTGTCAGCGTTCAGAACGATGATGTAATCACCGGTATCTACGTGCGGAGTGTATTCCGCTTTATGCTTACCGCGCAGGCGACGAGCCAGTTCGGTAGCCAGACGGCCCAGAGTTTTACCGGTCGCGTCAACAACATACCAGTCGCGTTTTACGGTTTCTGGTTTAGCTGTGAAAGTTTTCATTAAAAGCTTACCCAAATAAATAAGTTACACGTTGGTGAACACCCAAACGTTTAGTAGTTGAGGTTCACACGACATTGTCCAGCAAACCTACCCCTTCGAATAGCCTATGCCGGCGCAGAGAAAGTTTTGGGAAAAAAACCTTCTTGTAACGTGGGGTCGCAAGATTATAGAGAAGTCAGGGGTAAAGATCGACCCCTAATTGTGATTTGACGCGGGTTTTTCCGGGGGTAGGGAAAGTCCGGGCTGTCGCCCTCACCCCGGCCCTCTTCCACGAGGAGAGGACCGCAGTCTTAAGGCATATGCTCGCGCTTCAGGTACTCTTCGCTTTGCATTTCCTGCAGGCGTGACAGGCAGCGCTGGAACTCAAACTTCAGCCGCTCTCCCTGATAGATCTCATATAAAGGCACAGCGGCGCTCACCACCAGCTTGACGTGGCGTTCGTAAAACTCATCAACCAGTGCGATAAAACGCCGGGCTTCGCTCTCCATCAGCCTGGTCATCACCGGAACATCGAAAAGCATCACCGTATGGAAAAGGCGCGAGAGCGCAATATAGTCGTGCTGACTGCGGGCATCGACACACAGGGTCGCAAACGATACGCCGAGGGTCTGATTGACGACACCCAGCGTTTGCAGCGGGCGATGGTTCACTTCCAGCACGGGGGCGTTACCCCGCTCGGCCCCTGCCAGCATCAGCCACAGCTTGTCCATCTGCTGCTGCGTGCCGTCGTTTAACGGTGAAATCCACAGATGGGCCTGGGTCAGGGTACGCAGGCGATAATCGACGCCAGCATCAACATTCATAATGTCGCAATGCTCTTTTATAGCATCGATGGCGGGCAGGAAACGGGCGCGTTGCAGGCCGTTACGGTACAACTCATCCGGTGGAATGTTGGAGGTCGCCACCAGCGTAATGCCGCGGGCAAATAGCGCTTTCATCAGCCCGCCCAACAGCATGGCGTCAGTAATATCCGAAACAAAAAACTCATCAAAGCACAGCACGTCGGTTTCGGCTTTGAAGCGCTCGGCAACGATATCCAGCGGATCGCTCTGCCCCTGCAGGGCCGTCAGCTCTTCATGTACCCGCAGCATAAAGCGGTGAAAATGCAGGCGCTGCTTACGTGTTCCCGGCAGGCTTTGGTAAAAAAGATCCATCAGCCAGGTTTTGCCGCGGCCAACACCTCCCCACATATATAGGCCGCGTACCGGCGTGACGCTTTGCGGCGCTTTCTTTCCCAGCAGTCTTCCAAACGCGGCTTTCAGTCCTCCCGCAGGCGCAGCCTCGGTCGGCTGGGTGGTCAGCGCCTGCCAGATGCTATCCAGACGCCTTACGGCTTCACGCTGTACATCATCTGGCTGGTGAGAACCCTCATTCAGGGCCTGTTGGTAACGCGATGTTGGGGAAAGGCTTTGCATAATCTTGTTGTTATTCCTTCAATTAATACCCGCCAGCCTGTTCAGTTGGCGAAAAAAAGGCCGTTCTACAGTACGCGATGATGCGGTGGGATTCCACTTCTAAGGAAATAGCGGTTATAGTGGCATAATCAGGCGCAGGCATGAAGCCGAGCCAACACCCTACGGAACCACAAGACAACGGGAGAAGTTCATGACCTGGGAATATGCGCTAATTGGTTTAGTCGTCGGCATCGCTATCGGTGCCGTGGCCATGCGTTTTGGAAATCGCAAATTGCGCCAGCAACAGGCTTTGCAGTACGAACTGGAAAAGAACAAAGCTGAACTGGAAGAGTATCGCGAAGAGCTGGTGAGCCACTTCGCCCAGAGCGCCGAGCTGCTGGACAACATGGCCCATGATTATCGTAAGCTTTATCAGCATATGGCGAAAAGCTCCAGCAACCTGCTGCCGGAAATGAGCGCGGAAAACAATCCGTTCCGCAACCGCCTGGCAGAGTCCGAAGCGGGTAACGATCAGGCGCCCGTACAGATGCCACGTGATTACTCCGAAGGCGCATCCGGCCTGCTGCGTGGTGGCGCAAAGCGCGATTAATCGCACTTCATAAATAAATTTTACGGGCGCAGCCCTTGCGCCCGTCCTTTCTTTCCGTCCCCAGCTATTATTTAGTCAAACACCTCATTGTTCAGCGTTTTAAAATTCAATAACATCAGACTGTTTCAGGATTGTTATTCCTCCATTCCAGGTTGCGAGAGCCAGCATAAATGAACAAAAAAAATCAGCTGTTGAGCGCGTTAGCATTGAGTATCGGATTATCGCTGTCGGCATCGTATCCGGCGGCGGCAGCAATCCCTTCGCAGGTTCCGGGCCAGGCTGCGCTACCGAGCCTTGCTCCGATGCTGGAAAAAGTCCTGCCCGCGGTAGTTAGCGTGCAGGTGGAAGGCACCGCCGTGCAAAGCCAGCGCATCCCGGAAGAGCTGAAAAAGTATTTCGGCGATGATGCCCCTGATCAAGCACAACCTTTTGAAGGACTGGGCTCCGGGGTCGTGATCGATGCTGCGAAAGGCTATGTCCTGACCAATAACCATGTCATCAGCCATGCGGATAAAATCAGTGTCCAGATGAATGATGGTCGTGAGTTCGATGCCAAGCTGATTGGCGGGGACGATCAGAGCGATATCGCCCTGCTGCAGTTGCAGAACCCCACCGGCCTGACGCAGATCGCCATCGCGGATTCCGACAAACTGCGCGTCGGGGACTTTGCCGTCGCGGTAGGTAACCCCTTCGGTCTGGGCCAGACAGCCACTTCTGGCATCGTCTCCGCGCTGGGTCGCAGTGGTCTGAACCTCGAAGGGCTGGAAAACTTTATCCAGACCGACGCATCCATTAACCGCGGTAACTCCGGCGGCGCGCTGTTGAACCTGAACGGGGAGCTGATCGGTATTAACACCGCCATTCTGGCTCCCGGCGGCGGCAGCGTGGGGATTGGTTTTGCCATTCCCAGCAATATGGCCCGCACGCTGGCACAGCAGCTGATTGATTTTGGCGAAGTGAAACGCGGCTTGCTGGGCATTAAAGGCACGGAAATGAGCGCGGATATCGCCAAAGCGTTCAACCTGAACGTGCAGCGCGGCGCCTTCGTCAGTGAAGTGTTACCTAATTCCGGCTCGGCAAAAGCGGGCGTCAAATCCGGGGACGTGATCGTCAGCCTGAATGATAAACCGTTAAGCAGCTTTGCTGAACTGCGCTCGCGCATCGCCACCACGGAACCTGGCGCCACGGTTAAGCTCGGCATTTTACGTGACGGTAAACCGCTGGACCTGCAGGTTACGCTGGACAAAAGCACCTCTTCATCCGCCAGCGCAGAGATGATTGCCCCGGCGCTGCAAGGAGCGACCTTAAGCGACGGGCAGCTGAAAGACGGCACGAAAGGCATCACCCTCGACAGCGTCGAGAAGAGCAGCCCTGCCGCGCAGGCCGGTCTGCATGAAAATGATGTCATCATCGGGGTGAACCGCGTTCGCGTGCAGTCCATTGCCGAAATGCGCAAAGTGCTGGCAGGCAAACCTTCCGTTATTGCCCTGCAGATCGTGCGCGGTAACGACACGCTTTATATTCTGCTGCGTTAAGCCTGTACGCATCCGGACATCACCCCGTGTGATGTCCGGATAAGTCATGCTATGCTGCTTGCGATCTTCCCTTAACGACGCCCGTATCATGGTTTTAAAGCTCATTCGTTCGGTCGCCATCGGCCTGGTTGTAGGTGGCCTGTTACTGGTCGCGATGCCCTCTTTACGTCAGTTCAATCAGCTGGCTGCGCCGCAATTCGATAGCGCAGATGAAACGCCTGCCAGTTACAACCAGGCAGTGCGCCGTGCCGCCCCTGCGGTGGTTAACGTCTATAACCGTGGACTTAACAGCACCAGCCATAATCAACTGGAGATCCGCACGCTGGGGTCCGGGGTGATCATGGATGAACGCGGCTACATCATTACCAACAAACATGTGATCAATGATGCCGACCAGATTATCGTTGCCCTCCAGGATGGCCGCGTCTTTGAGGCGCTGCTGGTGGGGTCGGACAGTTTAACCGACCTGGCAGTACTCAAAATTAACGCCACGGGCGGCCTGCCGGTGATCCCCATTAATCGTAAGCGCATTCCGCACATCGGTGACGTGGTGCTGGCTATCGGTAACCCTTATAACCTCGGACAGACCATTACTCAGGGGATCATTAGTGCTACCGGGCGTATTGGCCTGAACCCTTCCGGGCGACAGAATTTCCTGCAAACGGACGCTTCCATTAACCACGGTAACTCCGGCGGTGCGCTGGTGAACTCAGTGGGTGAGCTGATGGGTATCAATACGCTCTCCTTTGATAAAAGCAACGACGGAGAAACACCTGAAGGCATCGGCTTTGCCATTCCGTTCCAGCTGGCCAACAAGATTATGGATAAGCTCATTCGCGACGGACGCGTGATCCGTGGCTACATTGGTATTGGCGGGCGTGAGATCGCTCCGCTGCATACCCAGGGCGGTGGCATCGATCAGATTCAGGGCATTGTGGTGAACGAAGTCACCTCCGGTGGCCCGGCGGCAGAAGCAGGCATTAAGGTCAATGATGTGATTGTCTCGGTGAACGGTAAACCGGCGTTGTCGGCTCTGGAGACCATGGATCAAGTGGCTGAAATCAGGCCTGGCTCCATCATTCCGGTAGAAGTGATGCGGGATGATAAGAAACTGACGCTACAGGTGACCATTCAGGAATACCCCGCCACCAACTGAGTGTGCAGACATAAAAAAACCGGAGCCATCGCTCCGGTTTTTTATTGCCCTGACGGGAAGTGAGTCGCTTACTTGTTAACGAACTCTTCGCCCAGGACGATATCGTTCTTCAGCGTGTCCAGCATACCGGCCATCGCCTGCTGCTCAAACGCGCTCAGGGTGCCGATAGATTTACGCTCTTCGATACCGTTTTTACCCAGCAGCAGCGGCTGAGAGAAGAAGCGTGCATGCTCGCCGTCGCCTTCAACGTACGCACATTCCACCACGCCCTGCTCGCCCTGCAGGGCGCGCACCAGAGACAGACCGAAACGTGCTGCGGCCTGGCCCATAGAGAGGGTTGCAGAGCCGCCACCCGCCTTCGCTTCCACCACTTCGGTGCCCGCGTTTTGAATACGTTTGGTCAGGTCAGCCACTTCCTGCTCGGTGAAGCTCACGCCTGGGATCTGGGACAGCAGTGGCAGAATGGTCACGCCAGAGTGGCCGCCGATAACCGGAACTTCAAGCTCGGTTGGCTGTTTGCCTTTCAGTTCCGCTACAAAGGTGTTGGAGCGGATGATGTCCAGCGTAGTTACGCCAAACAGTTTGTTCTTGTCATACACGCCCGCTTTTTTCAGCACTTCCGCTGCGATAGCAACGGTGGTGTTAACCGGGTTAGTGATGATCCCGATGCAGGCTTTCGGGCAGGTGGTCGCCACTTGCTGGATCAGGTTTTTAACGATACCGGCATTCACGTTGAACAGGTCGGAACGATCCATACCTGGTTTACGTGCTACGCCTGCGGAGATCAGCACAACGTCTGCGCCTTCGAGCGCAGGGCGGGCATCTTCACCGGAGAAGCCTTTGATTTTGACAGCCGTCGGGATGTGGCTCAGGTCAACCGCCACACCAGGGGTTACCGGGGCAATATCGTACAGAGAGAGTTCTGAGCCTGCAGGCAGCTGAGTTTTCAGTAGTAGGGCAAGCGCCTGGCCGATACCGCCAGCAGCGCCGAGGACTGCGACTTTCATCCTAAACTCCTTATTATGGTGAGCTAACTTTCTGTTACTCCGTCGCGGCGACCTTAATTCAGCAGATCAACAATTACAATCTTCACAGTGTGAGAATTAGCGGTCACGCACTTTTCGCATCTGCCGGAAAGCTATCAGGCGTTATGCGGTAACTAAGCAACGAATCAAGAGGGGGTTACAATACACCCACGCCAGCCACCAAAACAACATCAATTTGATAACATTTAATTTACTTTTAAGGTTATTTGCGAGGCGTGACGCAGGCATGTTCCTCGATAACGAATTTTGATAAAATCACTCCCTTTCATAACATTATTTCAGCCTAAGATTGGGCAGATAGTTTGCATAAAAATTCATCCATGTGCATAATAATGTTGTTTCTACCGCTATATTTCGGGTGATTTATGCGAATCTCTTCTAAACAAGAAGAATTGGTTAAAGCGTTTAAAGCGCTGCTTAAAGAAGAAAAGTTTAGTTCTCAGGGTGAGATCGTCCAGGCCTTACAGGAAGAAGGCTTCGAAAATATCAACCAGTCGAAAGTCTCCCGCATGTTAACCAAGTTTGGCGCGGTGCGTACCCGCAACGCCAAAATGGAGATGGTCTACTGTCTGCCTGCTGAACTGGGTGTACCAACAACCTCCAGCCCCCTGAAAAATCTGGTGCTGGATATCGACTATAACGATGCCGTGGTGGTGATCCACACCAGCCCGGGTGCAGCCCAGTTGATTGCGCGTCTGCTCGACTCGCTCGGTAAAGCAGAAGGCATTCTCGGCACCATCGCCGGTGACGATACCATCTTCACGACCCCAGCCAATGGTTTCTCGGTAAAAGACCTCTACGAAGCTATTCTGGTCCTGTTCGAACAGGAACTCTGATCCTCTTCCCTGCTGCACATCGCAGCGGGGAATCTTCGGCTCCCGCCTCGTTTTGCCTTACAATCTGTTATCCACGCTTTAACAAATAGTGCGTTTTTCCACATCAATTCATTCATGCAGTGGATGATTCGTCCTGCGATCGCACGAATAATCAAATTGTAATATCTTTATGATTTTCCTGAATATTAAGCGCTTTAATACGCTTAACACCTGCTTTTTTATTCCCTTCAGTTATAAAAACCCCGATGCTTAATACGTGATTTCATAGGAAACAATTAGCATGGTATTAATTTTTGCCGTTATTAGTGTATACTTGATTTTGTGATGAGGGTCACGAAACGAAGACCCCAGTAAAGAATATGACGAGGAAGATAATCATGAAAATCAAAACTACCGTAGCCACACTAAGCATTCTGTCTGTTCTGTCTTTCGGTGCTTTTGCCGCCGATTCAATTAACGCCGATCAGGCCCAGACCCGTGAATCTATCGGTACTGTCTCTGTCGGTGCAATCGGTACTTCGCCGATGGACATGAATCAGATGCTGAACAAAAAAGCGCAGGAACAGGGTGCCTCCTCCTATCGCGTTATCGAAGCGCGTTCCGGTGACCACTGGCATGCTACTGCTGAGCTGTACAAATAAGTCGTACCGAGCATTAACCGTAATACCCGTTATCTCTGTTCAACGACACCAGGCATAAAAATAGCAGCATAACCCTTCTCGTCGTTGAACGTGCCCTGTAAGGAGTTAAGACTATGAACACGAAATTAATCATCGCCACCCTTGGTTTAGCTTCCGTTCTCTCATTTGGTGCCAGCGCAGCTGTGCATCAGGTCACCGCGGAGCAAGCGCAAGGTCTGCAATCACTGGGTAGCGTAGGCGTTACCGAAGTTGCCGGTTCTCCAATGGATGTCCGTCAGGCTCTGGCAGCAAAAGCAGAAAAAGCAGGCGCCAGCAGCTATCGCATCACCGAACTGAATACAGGTGACCACTGGCATGCCACGGCCGAGCTGTACAAATAAACCCTCGTCGTATTGACCTACGACTTGCCCCTGCCTCGCAGGGGCTTTTTTTTGCCTTTTACGGGCGAACGTTAAAGCGAATCTGACCTTCCAGCTCTTCTTCTGCCTCATCAAACAGCAGGATCAGCGCCCCGAAGCGCCTGCGCAGCTTCT
Source organism: Leclercia sp. LSNIH3 (assembly GCF_002935105.1). Lineage (NCBI taxonomy): Bacteria > Pseudomonadati > Pseudomonadota > Gammaproteobacteria > Enterobacterales > Enterobacteriaceae > Leclercia > Leclercia sp. LSNIH3. The sequence continues at coordinate 2,946,891 of NZ_CP026387.1, read as the reverse complement.
CCGGTAAATGGGTAAACTCGATTTCAAGCGGCAGCGGCAGTTGATTACCGGTGACGATCTCCCAGAGAGAATCCAGGTCCGTCACACTCTCTCGCGCGATGCCAAAGGTACGTGAAAACTCACGGTAAAAGTCTTCCTGACTGTCGATTTCATCAAAATCAAACGTATAAATATTCATTTCCCGCCACCCCGTCCAGGCGGGCGGCTGATGCCGCCCTGTCGATTATAATCCCCCGATATGCAGGGTTTTCACTTCCAGGAACTCCTCCAGTCCCAGTACAGACCCTTCACGACCCAGCCCCGACTCTTTCACTCCGCCAAATGGACCCAGTTCAGTGGAGACCGCGCATTCGTTAATTCCGATCATTCCGCTCTCAATAGCCTGCGAGACGCGGAACACCCGCTGCAGATTCTGGGTGTAGAAATAGGCGGCCAGACCGAACGGCGTATTGTTGGCGCGCTGAATCACCTCCTCTTCTGAGGTAAAACGGAAGCAGGCCGCAACAGGCCCAAAGGTCTCTTCGCTGGCCAGCGCCATCCCTTCATGGCAATCGCCCAGCACTGTCGGCTGCCAGAAGTTGCCCCCCAGATCGTGCGCTTTACCGCCTGCCAGAATTGTTGCCCCTTTGGCGACGGCGTCCTCGACATGCTCGCGCACTTTTTTCACTGCGGCAGGCTCAATCAGCGGTCCGACAACGGTGCCCTCCTCCAGGCCGTTACCCACTTTTAAGTCGTTCACGGCAGCGGCGAGCTGGCTGACAAAGGCGTCATACACCGACTCCTGAATATAGAAGCGGTTGACGCTGACGCAGACCTGGCCGGCGTTGCGGAATTTATTGGCGATGGCCCCTTTCACCGCGGCATCAATATCGGCATCCTCAAAGACGATATAAGGCGCATTACCGCCCAGCTCCATCGAGACTTTTTTCATGGTCTCGGCGGAATTGCGTACCAGCGTTTTTCCTACTGCCGTCGAGCCGGTAAAGGAGATTTTTCGCACCTCATGGCTGGCCATGATCGCATCGCTTATCTCAGAGGTGTTGCCTGCGACCGCGTTGAGTACGCCGTCCGGGACCCCCGCCTTTTTGGCGAGGGTAAGTAATGCAAAGGCGCTGAGCGGCGTGTTGTTGGCCGGTTTGATCACCCCGGTACAGCCTGCGGCCAGCGCCGGACCGAGCTTGCGGGTCAGCATCGCCATCGGGAAATTCCACGGTGTGATTGCCGCCACCACGCCAACCGGTTCGCGGGTGGCCAGAATGCGGGAGCCAGGTTTAACCGGAGGAATGATTTCACCGTTGGCGCGTTTGGCCTGCTCGGCGAACCACTGTATAAAGCTGGCCGCGTACTCCACCTCGCCCTCCGCTTCTTTCAGCGGTTTGCCCTGCTCGGTGGTCATCAGTTGTCCAAGCCACTGCTTGTTCTCAATGATTAATTCATACCAGCGATAGAGGATGGCCGAGCGCTCTTTGGCGGTTTTCGCACGCCACGCCGGGAAAGCACGGCTGGCGGCGGCGATAGCCTCTTCGGTCTCTTTGGTGCCGGCTTTTGCCACTTTGGCGATCACCTCGCCGGTGGCCGGATTTACGACATCAAATGTGGTATCGAGCGTTTTCCATACACCATCGACCAAATATCCTGTCTGAAATAGCGCACTGTCCTGAAGAGCCTGGGTCGTCATGTATCCTCCCGTGCGGGTTTAAGTACTTGCCAGGATAAGTATAGTCACAAAAAAACCGACGCTTACGGCGTCGGTTTTCAGGAGGATCAGCTGTCGGTGAGCGCATTCTGGTAGCGATGCAGCATCCCCACCAGCCGCTGCACCGGTTCGGTCACCTGTCGCGGTGCCTCCCAGATACGCAGTTTTTCCTGGTAGATGTCCAGCTCTGCCAGCAGCTGGGTAAAGTAACGTCGTCGCTTATCATCGCTGGAGGCCGAAATGACATGATCGGCGGTGCGTCGCAGCTGGCGGTGGAATGCAGAGAGATCGTCATTGACCGGCACCGGTGCATTGCGCAGGCGCTGATGGGCGATGATCAGGGTCAGCGCCAGCCGGAACTTCGCAATATCGCCCGGGAATTTATTCAGCAGTAAAAACAGCTGCTGGTAGAGCGCAGGCAGATGATTCTCTTTACGCCGGGCGGTGTTGGTGGTCATCGCTGAAACAGCCGCGGAAACAAACTGGTTCAGCAGCACGCGTCCGGTGCGGGCCTGAGAGTTATCGCGCACCAGCAGAATGACCATCATCGCGAGGAAACAGCCAACAATCTGCCCCAGCGCGCTGTCGAGAAACTGGCTGAAGTGAAACGTCATCGGGTTATCCAGCACCAGAATATTGATGGTGCTGGCCAGCGCCCCGAGCGAACCCAGACGTCGCTTCTGCACCTCTATACCAATAAAGAAGGCCATCACGGCAAGACTGATACAGAGCAACAGCATGCTTTGCTGGGTCGAGGGCAGAACCACCAGGAAATAGAAGGCGCCAAGCGGCAGTGCCGCCAGGGTTCCGTACAGAAAATCGAGCGCCACCATCCGCGGGTTAGGCAGACGCATGGCCAGCGAGGTGACCACGGCAATCATCACCATGGCACCGCTGCCGGAAGTCCAGCCGGTCCACAGCCAGAACAGCGTCCCCAGCATACAGGCGAGCGTGGTGCGCCAGAAGTTGACCATCGCATGGTGACGTTCTGCCGATTCGGCTTTGACCACCACCTCGCCCTGCAGCACCTCCTCTTCGGTGGCGCTGATTTTGGTATTGCCGATGACACCACGTTTGAGGAGCAGGTAACGCGTCGCCGCGCCAACCCAGGTATAGATCGTCACCGGAGTGTCGCGTTCACCGGTCCAGGCGATGACACGCCGCATACGTTTGAGCTGTTTATGCACATCCTGAACGGTGGCGACGGGGGTAGCAAACTGTTCCCGGAAGGTCTCCGTGATCGCCTCGGGACGCGTGTTCTGGATAAGATAAGTTTCGCAGGCCTGGGTGATCAGGGTTAAGGAGACGGTATTGATCGCCTTCAGACGGCGATTTGCCCGCGACCAGCGCGACGACTCCATATTGAGGTTGCTGCGCATCCCTTCCAGCGCGGTGGTACGACGCACCAGCGCGCTCCAGGCGTTATCAACCTCTTCACTGTCGCCATGCTTAATGCACAGTTGCATCAGCTGATACTGGGCGACGATCAGCGCGTCCAGCTCGCGATCCACCTCCTGCTTAATGGAGCGTGGGGAGAAGAGCAGATCCGCCACGATCGCACAGACGATCCCCATGACAATCTCACTGCAGCGCTCCACGGCAAACTGTGGCGTCAGCAGCGGGTTGGCCTCGATGGTGATAATAATGATCAGCGCCGTATAGCCAGAAAGCCCCCAGGCATAGGAGTTTTCCACCCGCACCAGGGAGGAGATCCAGGTGCAGAAACCGGCCCAGATACAACATACCATCAGCATCAGCAGCGGGGTACGGATCATCAGAATAACGATGGTCAGCGCGGCGATACAGCCGATAAAGGTGCCGACGATACGTAGCATCCCGCGATAGCGAATGGCACCGGAGTAAGGTTCACCCCCCGCTGCAAATGCCGGACCTGCGGCGACAATCGCCGCGGTCAGCACCGCCCAGCGGGGTGTTTCCAGCTGAAAGTGAAAGCCGACGAACAGCGCCAGCACAATGGCGAAGGCCAGCTTAATCGCAAAGCGCAGGTGCTGGTTGGCGATGGAGAAGATGCCCATGGCGATTAACCAAACTCACGCAGGCGGTGGGCAATTTTGCGGAACAGCGAGTCATGGCTGGCATCCCGATCTTTCTCACCGGTGATCACCACGGTGGCGGTGGTCCCCGCAGGCCACAGGTTACCCTGCTGATCGTCTAGACGAATACGTACCGGCACGCGCTGCGCCAGACGCACCCACTCCAGATTGGAATCGACGGTGGCCATCCCTTTGCTGTCACGGGTGGCGCTGGAGTTGGTCACCCCTGCCGCCACGCTATCAACCGTCCCTTTCAGTACACGGTTACTGCCAAGCGGGGTGATCTCTACCCGATAGCCAGGACGGACGTTCTCCAGCTTAGTCTCTTCCATATAGGCGAGGACATAAAAAGAGTGCTGTTTGACCAGAGCCACGGCGGTTGAGCCACGGGTAATAAATTCGCCGGTGTAGACGTTGAGGTTGGTCACCCAGCCGTCAGACGGGGCGCGGATCACGGTACGCTCAAGATCGAGCTTCGCCAGATCGCGCGTGGCTTCGGCCTTCGCCATCTGATGCAGGACCGTTTGCAGCACGTTATTGGACTGGTCGATCTCCTCGCGGGACATCGCCTGAATCCCCAGCTTATTACGGCGCCCTGCCTCACGGCGTTTTTCCGCGGCCAGTGCCTGGTAGTAGGAGACATCCGCTTCCGCTTCTTCAAGCGCTTTCTGATAACGGGGCTGGTCAATGGTGAAGAGCACCTGATCCTTCTTCACCAGCTGGTTATCATGCACATTGACGGCAGTGATCAGTCCCGCCACATCCGGGGCGATCGCGACGATGTCGGCACTAAAGCGTGCGTCACGCGTCCATGGCGACTCAGTGTAGTAAACCCACGCGCGAAAAATAGCGATGAACGCGAGGATGACCAGCGCCACAGTAATGGCGGTACGGGAGATTTTTCTTGTTAGCGTTTTCACATCAACCTCAAACAAACAAGCGCGATACCAGATAGAACAGGCAGCAATACAGCGCAGAATTGAACAATGCAGGGTGCCAGACGAAATCATAGATCCCGGTCGGAGCCAGCACCTTTCGCACCAGCCAAAAAATCGCCAGTGATAAAAGAAGTTCGAAGAATATCGGTGGGAACGACAATCCGAACACCACGATAACGGGAAACAGACTCATGTTGACCTTGATTAGTGCGAGCAGGCGAAAGAATTATTCAGCATACGGCACCGCAGAAGGGGCAAGAGAAGCCGGGCGGCGTGGCGTAGCTATAATGTATAAATAATATATTAGCGTAACTGTTATGCTGTTATCTATCATATGTGATCTAAATCACTTTTAAGCCAGAGTGAACAATGGAACGTCTAAAACGAATGTCAGTTTTTGCCAAAGTCGTTGAGCTGGGTTCTTTTACCGCCGCGGCAAGGCAACTGCAGATGAGCGTCTCGTCAATCAGTCAGACCGTCGCCAAACTGGAAGATGACCTCCAGGTAAAGCTCCTCAACCGCAGCACCCGCAGCCTCGGCCTGACCGAAGCAGGCAAAATTTATTATCAGGGCTGTCGGCGAATGCTGTATGAGGCCCAGGCGGTGCATGAGCAACTCTACGCCTTTAATAACACCCCCATCGGCACCCTGCGTATCGGCTGCTCTTCAACTATGGCACAAAATGTCCTGGCCGAAATGACCGCCGAGATGTTGCAGGAGTATCCGGGTCTGACGGTTAATCTGGTCACCGGCATTCCCGCCCCGGATCTGATTGCCGATGGGCTGGATGTGGTGATCCGCGTCGGGGCGTTGCAGGACTCCAGCCTCTTCTCCCGCCGTCTGGGCAGTATGCCAATGGTGGTGTGTGCGGCGAAAAAGTATCTCGCCAGAGCGGGGATCCCGGAGAAACCGGCCGATCTCAGCAATCACGCCTGGCTGGAGTACAGCGTGCGCCCGGATAATGAATTTGAACTGGTCGCGCCGGAAGGGTTATCCACCAAACTGCTGCCGCAGGGGCGTTTTGTCACCAACGATCCGATGACCATCTCCCGCTGGCTGGTGGCCGGGGCCGGGATCGCCTACGTTCCGCTGATGTGGGTGATCAATGAGATCAACAGCGGTGAGCTTGAGATCCTCTTCCCACGTTATCAATCGGATCCACGTCCGGTGTATGCGGTCTATACCGAAAAGGACAAGCTGCCGCTGAAGGTGCAGGTGTGCATTAACTATCTGACCGATTATTTCGTGCAGGTGGCGGCGCTGTTTCAGGAGATGCGGGCAAGGAAGGAGTAGTCTGTTGCCCTCTCCCACAGGGAGAGGGCATGTCGAAAGGAGAAATTACGCGGTACCGCCAACGGTCAGGTTATCTACCTTCAGGGTCGGCTGACCCACGCCCACTGGCAGGCTCTGGCCTTCTTTACCGCAGACACCCACGCCGTTATCCAGCTTCAGATCGTTACCGACCATGGAGATCTGCTGCATCGCTTCGATGCCGGAACCGATTAAGGTCGCGCCTTTCACCGCTTTGGTTACTTTGCCTTTCTCGATCAGATAAGCTTCTGAGGTGGAGAAGACAAATTTGCCCGAGGTGATATCCACCTGGCCGCCGCCGAAGTTCGGGGCGTAGATACCATACTCCACCGACTCGATGATCTCCTGCGGCGTGGATTTACCCGCCAGCATATAGGTGTTGGTCATACGCGGCATCGGCAGGTGCGCGTAGGATTCGCGACGGCCGTTACCGGTTGGGGCCACACCCATCAGGCGCGCATTCAGTTTGTCCTGCATATAGCCTTTCAGGATACCGTTCTCGATCAGCACGTTGTACTGACCCGGCGTCCCTTCATCGTCGATAGAAATGGAGCCGCGACGATCGGTCATGGTGCCATCATCCACCACGGTGCAGAGTTCAGATGCGACCAGCTCACCCATGTGACCGCTGAATACGGAGGTGCCGCGACGGTTGAAGTCGCCTTCCAGACCGTGACCTACCGCTTCGTGCAGCAGTACGCCCGGCCAGCCCGCGCCCAGTACCACTGGCAGGGTGCCCGCAGGTGCCGCTACGGCAGAGAGGTTAACCAGCGCCATCCGCACGGCCTCTTTTGCCCAGGCGTCGGCGCGCACCTCACCTTCGACCGGGTTAAGGAACCATTCATAACCAAAACGACCGCCGCCGCCGCTGGAGCCGCGCTCGCGTTTGCCGTCCTCTTCCACCAGCACGCTGACGGACAGACGCACCAGTGGACGTACATCGGCGGCCAGCGTACCGTCCGTCGCCGCTACCAGAATGAGCTCATATACGCCGCTCAGGCTGGCGGAGACTTCCTGGACGCGCTTATCTTCCGCGCGAGCGACTTTATCCACCCGACGCAGAATATCCAGCTTCTCTTCACGGCTCATGCTTTGCAGCGGATCGACGCTGGTGTAGAGCGCAGTGTGCTGTACTTCACCCAGGGTTTTCACCCGGCCGTCACCGCTGTCGCGCACGATGGTCCGTGCCGCCTGCGCGCTCTGCTCAAGCGCGGCCAGGCTAATCTGATCTGCATAGGCAAAACCGGTTTTTTCACCGCTGATAGCACGAACACCGACGCCCTGGTCGATGTTGTAAGAGCCATCTTTAATAATGCTGTCTTCTAAAACCCAGGATTCGTGATAGCTCGACTGAAAGTAGAGATCGCCGTAGTCGAGACGGCGTTCGGTCAGTTGACCAAGAATGGAGAACAGGTCCTGATGGCTCAGGCCGTTCGCTGCCAGCAAATGTTCACTTACCAGGTTCAGACTCATCGTTTTGCTACTCGTTCGTTGCCGTCCACAGGACGTATCTAAGATCTTATCTATTGAGAGTGAGGCAATTAATTGCCTGCGTCAAATCATTGCTGTGCATCTTTACGCGGCTGTCGCAGCACTTCATTAATCTGCGGCTTATCGACCGGGCCAGTGATGTGGTAGCGCAGAATGGAGACTTTACTCCACAGCGGCCCCAGCACTTTACTGGCGGCAAACACCGCCGCGCCGACGATCGGGTTAACGGCAAAGGCCGCTGCCACGCCGACGGTGGCAGAAATTTCCGGTGCCACTACCGCTTCCATATCCAGCTCGCGGCGCACCAGATTGACGGAGCCTTTCATGGCGATATCCGCTTCCAGTCCGTCCACCAGAGTATCATCAGTGTGCAACACCCCATCTTTGATCCACGCGGTACTGCGAATCGAGTCGAAGTAGAACCCTTCGCTGAAGGTATCGTTGAAGTCGAAGCGCAGCTTACGCAGCAGGGCGTCGAAGCTGAGCAGACGCAGCAGTTGGCCCGCATGGCCGGTGCTCAGATCGGCTATTTCACCTTTGCCCAGCCGGGTCTTAAGGATGCCGTTCAGCGAGGCTTCGTCAGGCTTCCACGGCTGGTCGCGCCAGTGCAGATCGTAGTCGAGATCAAACGACGACCCGCGAATCGGAGTAGTGATACCGAAATAGTTCGATGCCGCATCCAGCTTGTTGCCTTTGAGTTGCCCTTTCAGTGAGGTGCGCTGCTCCCCGGCACCGTTCACCCATTCGCCGTTGGCGGTCAGGCGGCCGAAGCCAGTATCAATAAGCCCGCCCGCCAGAGTCAGGGTGTTGCCCTTGATGGTGAAATCACCATCGATACGGCCATATTTCTGTCCCCACAGCCAGCACTCGGCACAGCGCAGCTGTAAATCAGGCCAGCCGCTGAAATTGACCTGTGTGGTGCTGGCTAATGGCGAAACAGTGTTGCCTTTCCCGGTGGTGGCGGTGCCCGGATTGTAAGAGAGATAGCGGATCGCCGCCTGCCATGGCGCAGTGTCGCGCATCAGCAGGGTGGCGTTGATTTCCCGTCCCTGCGCCTCAACGCTTGAGCCGTTCAGGGTAGGCTGCGTGACAATGCTCAGGTTATTCCACTGCTGCCTACCCAGCGTCAGCGCGGGAGTGCGCACCGTGATGTGCTGCGGGAACTGCACTGAGTCATCCACATTTTCCCCAACGCCACGCTGGAACAGCGCTAACCACTCGGCACCGTCCATTGGCGGCAGGTTGAGTTCAACACCTGCCTGTTCCGGCAGCGGCGGCAGCGTGCGACTGTCGGAGGTCCAGATGGCGCGATCGAGCGTCAGCCTGCGGTTCAGCAGCCAGCGGCTGTTAAAGTGGTTTTTGCCGCCCGCATTGCCCGTCAGGGTAAAGCTGTTGAGATCCCCGTCGACGTTCACTTTTACTGGCAGCGGTTCGCCCGCCGGTTTGTTCAGCGGAGATGGCAGATCGCTGCTGACGTTCTTCAGATCGCCGCTGAGATCGACCTTGTAATGGGCATCACCCCGATAAGGCAGCTCAATGGCGACCTTACCGTTCCACGGCAAGCGGCCACCCAGAGACTGACTGAGCGTTTTTGGCAGCACGTCCAACCGAGACGGCTGCCAACTGGCATCCAGATTGATCCCCACCTGATAGGCCTTCTCGCCCTCGGTGGTGGAGAAGTCGATATTCAGCGGCTGATTGAACCAGCTTGCCGTCAGCGGCCCGCTTTTCAGATCGTCATTGACGAAGCTGAACTGGCCGCTCAGATTGTTAATGGTGCTGTTCAGCGGCTTAATAAATAAGCTGTTATTTTTCAGCCTGACGTCGCCTTCGGCGGTGGTCATGGTACCGTCCAGCGGGATATCCAGATGTAAGCGAGCATTCACATCACCATCCAACTGGAGCTGCTTAAGGGTGGCACCCAGTGAATCATCCAGCGGCGTCTCGTCAAAGTACGGCCCAACGGCTTTTCCTGGCCCGTTGATATCGGCGTCGATCAGCAGTTTTTCTTTCGAATAGTCCGGGATCACCGCGGTCAGGTTACTGGCCTTCACCCCGCCCAGCGCGACGCCGTCGGTCTTCATCCATAACCCGTCATTGATAAAGTTAAGTTCAATATCGAGGTTTTTCAGGGCTGGCCAGTCAGGCTGGAAAGCATAGGTGGCGTTGCGTAACGGCACCAGAACCTGGAACTGACCTTCGTTGTGCTTGTAGGGGAAGAGGTGTGGGTTGCCACCATAGGCCAGGGTGGCGTTATCCGCCTGGCCGCCCTGAATAGCACCGCTCAGGTAATCCACCAGCGCTTTGCCCATCAGGTTTTCAGGAAAATAGCGCCAGGCCTGCGACCCGTCGTCGGTGCTTATGCCCGCCAGGATCCCCAGCCAGGGTTCATCACCCGCCGGTTGCAGATAGCGGAAACCACCCCGGGCATGCACCGCTTTGGCTTTGACGTCGATGTTGCGTCCGTCGAGCTGGAATCCTTTCTCGTTTTTCAACCAGTGAAGGGTTGCCGTGCCTTTCTCTACCTCCAGCGGAGCGCGGAAGACGGTTTCGTAAGGCATTTTCGCATCATGGATGTGGGCCACCAGACGGCCATCTTCCACGCTGCCTTCCAGAGTGCCGCTGAAATGCTCGGCACCCGGCAGCAGTTCCCACTGCTTCCAGGCGAGATCGGTCCATGCGATGTTGAAGCGGGTTTTTTCCGTTGCCTGTAGCGGAATATCGAGGGCCAGAGCGTTAATCGCCCCAACCGGTTGGGTGGCCTGCCACACTTCGCCCAGCGAGGGGGAGAGTTTCGCCGCGATAGTTCGCAGCCCTTCAAGGCCCGACAGTTCCAGATTACTGGCACGAATACGTAGCTCGTCGCTGCGTTTGTTGTTGGCACCGCCAACGTCCTGCGCCGGGATCCAGGCCAGCGACAACGCGCCGCGCGGCCACGACTTATCGTCCATCGTAATACGGGTATCCGGGATGGCGAACTGCCAGCCCTCTTTCTCGCGGGTAACGTGCGCAGTCAGGTTATCAACCGAAAGCTGATGCTGGCGCGCCTTACCCGGCCAGCTGGCGCCCCCCTGCTTCAGCCAGATATCGCCGCTGGCGAACTCGCCGTTGGAGAGGGTCATCCACCCTTCAATGCTGAAACGCGCGGTTTCCAGCTGCATATTCTGCTGTAGCCACTCACCCAGCCAGGGTTTGACGTCTACGTCATCGGCCTGCATCCACACTTTGCCGTTATTCAGCAGGCCATTGTCGTCACGCAGATCCATCCGCACCTGCATCACGCCATGCTGTCCGTTCAGGCTGGAGAGGCTGACCTGGCCTTCCGCCCGATGCCGATCTTTGCCGTTAAGCCAGGTAAGCTGAGGGATTGCCAGTTCGGCGCGCTGCCCGGAAAGCGTGATAAAGCTGATTTCGCTGTCGCGCAGATCGAAGTGATCGAACTGGCGCAGGAACAGATCGCTGATGCGGTTGGCCTCGAAGCCTTCGCCCTGGTCGTCGCTACGTAGCGGAGTGTTGGTCAGAAACTGCAGTTGATAGAAGGTCAGATCGCGAAACTGCCAGCGCAGGTGCAGCAGGCTTTGCCATACGTCCAACGCCAGGGTGACGCGCTTGATGTTAAGGTGGCCGCCATCCTTCAGCTGCGCCTTGATGTCGCGCACTTCCAGCGTCGGGCCGAAGTTCTGCCAGCTCGCGTTGAGCTGGCTGGCCGCGACGGGCACACCGGTCGCGGATTCGATTTTCGCCAGCAGCTCAGGGCGCCAGCTGTCCAGATGCGGCAATATGAGACGCAGCCCGCTTACGAGCAGCGCGACAATCACGATCAGCGTTGCCCCTGTAAGCAATAAAATCCCCGGCAATCGCCTCACGCGTCTCTCCTTGTCAGCCGTTCTTGTCTCGCAGCACCCTGCGGATTACATCATTACTACGTCAAACTGCTCCGGGTTATAGAGCGGCTCTATCTGCACTTTTACCTGTTTGCCGACAAAGATTTCCACTTCTGCCAGCGCGTGGGACTCTTCGCCTTTAAGGGCTTCCGCCACCGAAGGAGAAGCATAGACCAGGAAGCGGTCGGAGTCGTAGGCGTGATGGACGCGAACGATCTCACGCATGATCTCGTAACAGACCGTTTCTACCGTCTTTACCGTGCCGCGGCCATGACAGGTCGGGCACTCGCTGCACAGCACATGCTCCACGCTTTCGCGGGTGCGCTTGCGGGTCATCTCAACCAAGCCCAGCTGGGAGAAGCCATTGATGCTGGTTTTGACGCGATCTTTACTCAGCGCCTGCTCCAGGGAATGCAGTACGCGGCGGCGGTGGTCTTCGTTACTCATATCGATAAAGTCGATAATGATAATGCCACCCAGATTGCGCAGACGAAGCTGACGCGCAATGGCCTGCGTCGCTTCGATATTGGTATTGAAAATGGTGTCGTCCAGATTGCGATGGCCGACAAAGGCCCCGGTGTTGATATCCACGGTGGTCATCGCTTCGGTCTGATCGATAATCAGATAGCCGCCGGACTTAAGTTCGACCTTGCGCTCCAGCGCGCGCTGGATCTCGTTCTCGACGTCATAGAGATCAAAAATCGGCTGGCGCCCGGTGTAGTGCTCCAGCAGGCCCGGCATTTCCGGGATGTATTCGGCGGTAAATTCGAGCAGCGCATCGTAAGTCAGACGGGAGTCGACGCGAATACGGTCAAGCTGGGCATCGGCGAAGTCGCGCAGGACGCGCTGGGCAAGCGCCAGCTCACCGTATAGCTGATAGCGGGTCTGGTTGCGTTTTTTACGCTCCATTACTTTTGTCCAGACACGTTTCAGGTAGGCGGCATCCGAGGCCAAATCTTCTTCGCTTATCCCCTCTGCGGCGGTGCGAATAATGAACCCGCCCTGCTCATCGCAGTACGCGCTCACGACTTTTTTCAGGCGTTCACGCTCGCTTTCGCTCTCGATACGCTGGGAGACGCCAACGTGCGATGCACCCGGCATAAAGACCAGATAACGGGAAGGTAAGGTAATGTCGGTAGTCAGGCGCGCACCTTTAGTGCCTAAGGGATCTTTCACCACCTGCACCATCAGATCCTGGCCCTGACGGACCAGCTCGGAGATATCACGAACGGTGAACTGTTTCTGCTCTTCACCCGCCACGCATTCGGTATGCGGCATGATATCTGAAGCATGTAAGAAGGCCGCTTTATCGAGGCCAATATCTACAAATGCCGCCTGCATACCCGGTAGTACACGACTGACACGACCTTTGTAGATATTGCCTACTATTCCGCGCCGCGCTTCACGCTCGATATGAATTTCCTGAAGAATTCCACCGTCGATATACGCCACACGGGTTTCCGAGGGCGTTACGTTTACCAACAATTCAGCCGTCATAATTATCCCTTCCCTCACGCAGTGAGTTAAAATTGCTCAGCAACTCATACGTTTCCACCAGCGGTAAGCCGACTACGGCGTGATAGCTGCCATTGATCTTCCTGACAAAGCAGCCACCCAACCCTTGAATACCGTATGCACCTGCTTTATCCATTGGTTCACCGCTGGCGATATAACCGGCGATATCCTCTTCGGTGAGTACTCTGAACGTCACATCGGTCACCACCAGGCAATCGAGCACCTGCTGGCGGTCTGCCAGCGCGACGGCGGTCATGACCTGATGCGTTTGGCCGGACAATTTGCTCAGCATCTTAAACGCATGCTCATCGTCGTGCGGTTTCTCGAGGACTTCACCGTTCAGGATCACGATGGTATCTGCCCCCAGCACCGGTAAATCACGCGGCACCTGCGCCACGCCAGCCAGCGCTTTCTCCCGTGCCAGACGGGAAACATACTGTTGTGCGCTTTCGCCCTCAGCACGTTTTTCTTCGATACCGGTCACGATACGTTCGAAGGCGACACCCAATTGGGTGAGCAGCTCCTGGCGACGGGGTGAACCGGAGGCAAGATATAGAGACGTCATAGAAACCTTTTATTGCACGGCAAATTGCTGGCGAACCTTACGCATCAGCAGGAACAACCACGGCCAGAGCACACCGTTTACTACACTACTCCAGAACACTTCCGGACGGAAAGAGACGTTGATCACTAAAAACTCTGCCCAGAAAACAATGATATCCGCGGCCATGGATAACAACATCACCACCAGCGCCTGTTGCCAGAGCGCCAGATTACGAAAGAGCTGGAATTTTAGAGCGACCAGGTATGCGATGATGCTCATGGACAGGGCGCGTACGCCAAGCGTTGAACCGCTAATCAGATCCAGTATGGCACCCATCACAAAACCTGTGCCCACATTTACGCGGTGCGGCAGAGCGAGGATCCAGTAAAGCAGAATAAGCAGCACCCAGTTTGGCCGGAAAACGAGAATGTCGTCCGGCCAGGGCATCACTTGCAGCAACAGCGCGATCAAAAACGAGAGCCAGATAACCCAGCGTCCCTGGCTACGATAGCTTGCCACTATTGCCCTCCCGGGGAGAGTTGCGGTGGCGGTGGCGCATCAGGCAGCGGCTGGGTCAGCCCGGTTGCCGGCGCAGGTACTGGCGCAGGCGGCCCCATTGAGTTTGGCGCAGGCAGAACCTGCGGCATCATCTGCATCAGACGTTCATTCGCAACGCGATGTACATCTTCCGGGGTCATCGGGTTGGTCCCGTTACGATCGGCGCCCCACAACAGCAACAGATAGCGCAGACGCTGTAGACCTGCCGTTGGGCGTGCCTGAATCACGGTATAGGCGCGCTGAGTATCCAGCTTCACGGAGGAGACCACCCCAACCGGATAACCTTCCGGGAAGCGCCCGCCCAGACCCGACGTCACCAGCACATCGCCCACGCGAATATCGGTATTCGCAGGCAGATGTTCGAGCTGCAGATCGTCAGTACAGCCGTTACCGGCCGCAATCACGCGGATATCGTTACGCAGTACCTGGATCGGCAGCGCATGGGTGGCATCGCAAATCAGCAGCACGCGGCTGGTGAGCTTGGCGACGGCGACCACCTGGCCGACAACGCCTTTATCGCTGATCACCGGCTGGCCTTCGTATACGCCATTGACGCTGCCCTTGTCGATCACCACCTGATCGCTGTACGGATCGTTAACGGTGGAGATCACCTGGGTCACCATCTTCTGCTCATCCTGACGCAGCGGGGAACCCAGCAGTTCACGCAGTCTGGCATTCTCCTGCTTGTACTGGCCCAGCATCAGTAGTTCGCTGTTTTTCAGCAGCAGCTCCTGGCGTAACGCGCGGTTTTCAAGTTCGAGTTGATCGCGTGAGGACAGGGTTTGCGAGACGCTGTCGAGTAGTTCACGGGGACCATTTGATACAAAGTAGAAAGGACTGACGGCGGTATCCATGTACGTTCGGATCTGGCTGAACGTACCGAGGCGGCTATCGGCAATAATGACACCAAGCGCTACTAACACCCCAAGGATCAGGCGAAACTGTAGCGACGGGCCACGGCTAAAAATTGGCTTCATAGGCTATGCGTACTCTCGCGTCAGAGAGAAAGGGTAGCCATCCGCTACCCTTTCACACCTGACTACTCTTCGCTGAACAAGTCGCCGCCGTGCATGTCGATCATCTCCAGCGCCTTGCCGCCGCCACGGGCTACGCAAGTCAGTGGATCTTCAGCAACTACGACAGGAATACCTGTCTCTTCCATCAACAGGCGGTCGAGGTTACGCAGCAGCGCACCACCACCGGTCAGAACCATACCGCGCTCGGAGATATCGGAAGCCAGTTCCGGCGGGCACTGCTCGAGGGCAACCATGACGGCGCTAACAATGCCGGTCAACGGCTCTTGCAGCGCTTCGAGGATTTCGTTGGAGTTCAGGGTAAAGCCACGTGGAACGCCTTCTGCCAGGTTACGGCCGCGCACTTCGATCTCGCGCACTTCGTCACCCGGGTAAGCAGAACCGATTTCGTGCTTAATACGCTCTGCGGTGGCTTCACCGATCAGAGAGCCGTAGTTACGGCGAACGTAATTGATGATGGCTTCGTCGAAGCGGTCACCACCGATACGTACGGAAGAGGAGTAAACCACACCGTTCAGAGAGATAACGGCCACTTCAGTGGTACCGCCACCGATATCCACCACCATGGAGCCGGTCGCTTCGGAAACCGGCAGGCCGGCACCAATAGCCGCAGCCATCGGCTCTTCAATCAGGAAGACTTCACGCGCACCAGCGCCCTGAGCGGATTCACGAATAGCACGACGCTCTACCTGGGTAGCGCCAACCGGCACACACACCAGAACACGTGGGCTTGGACGCATAAAGCTGTTGCTGTGCACCTGTTTGATAAAGTGCTGAAGCATTTTCTCGGTCACGAAGAAGTCAGCGATAACGCCGTCTTTCATCGGTCGAATGGCAGCGATATTACCCGGCGTACGACCAAGCATCTGCTTAGCGTCATGGCCGACGGCCGCTACGCTTTTCGGTGAACCAGCACGATCCTGACGAATGGCCACAACTGAAGGCTCATTCAGTACGATGCCTTGTCCTTTTACATAAATGAGGGTATTCGCAGTACCCAGGTCAATGGACAGGTCATTGGAAAACATGCCACGAAATTTTTTCAACATACTAAGGGATAATCCTGAAAGCTGGGGCGGAAAACAAAATCCGCTTACTTTACCAACCACACGCAGCAGCGACAAGGCGCAAAAATCGCCTGCTACGGTGAAAATTTGTGCAGCACGTTTCCTTTGTTACAAATCGTCGCCTGACTCCCTCAGGTCAGAGAAAAAACAGCGTTCCTCACGTTCATTTGTAACCCGTTTAAGGTCGCTCACTGTCATTTTGCTCGTCATACATCACGCTACAGGCGCGATATTCTACGTGAAAACTCACCAAACGGCAGGTTAAACAGAGTATCTTTGCGAATATTTTTTCACATTGCTGTCAAGAGGCTGAGAGGCAGCAAAAAAATCGCCCTGACCCCCTGTAACTCCGCGCTCTGTCAACGTCCGCCATTCGGTTCGAGACCTCACACCTGTGGCAAAAACATGGGTTTGCGTTCCCTTGCAGGCTTCAACCAGACTCTGTACCAGCAGTTGGTTTTCCGTACGTTTTTCAATGTTCCTTACCAGCCCCGGATGCAGCTTCAACAGCTCTACCTCCAGCGCCTTGATCCAGCTGGTGCTGACCAGCGTCAAGCCCGCCTGCGTTACCGCTACACGCGCACCCAGCGCATTGATCAGCCGTACCACCGGCTGTAACCGACTGATGTGTTGACAAACATCCGCCTCTGCAAGTTCAAAAATAATCCGTTTACGCTGCGATTTTTCACATTGCATCAACACATCGCGCAGCCAGCGCTGGAAACGCGGGCGGATCAAAGACTCTACCGTCACCTGCAGCGCCAGGTGTTCTTCGGGCCAGAAGGATAAGAATGGCATCAATCGCGAAATTTGCTGGCGGTCGTACTCCTCCGACAGACCAAACTGCAGCACCATCGGAAGATATTCCGCTGACACTACCTCTTCGTTGCCGTCAAAGATGCGGCAGAGCAGCTCCCGGTGATGGACCTGGCCATTTGCCAGCACCGCCGGTTTTTGGTAGATACGCGGTCCGCCGCGGGTAAGCATCTGTTCGATCAGAGTACGCCAGCGCACATTGCCGCGCCCTTTCTCTGGCAGGGAGTCATCATAAACCGCCCAGCTGTTAGCGCCCTGCAACACAGCATTGCGGGTGGCGGCTTCGGCGTGCTCCATCACCTGTTCGGTGGTCTGGCCGCCGCGCCAGGCGCAAATGCCAATATGCACCATGTCATCACGATCGAGCATTTTGCTGGGAGGCAGTGTATCCACCGACTTCAACAGCAGGCTGGCAATGCTCTCTGACTCTTTCAGGGTGCGATGCGGCAGCAGCACGGCGTAATCACTGCGGTGATAGCGCGCCAGCAGTGCGCCGGGATAGCGCATCATAAAGGTGGAGAGCATATTGATGAGCATAAACAGATGCTCCTCCGCCACTGCCCGTCCCCAGTTGTCTTTCAGCAGATCGAAGTCCGGCAGGCGAACAATCATCACCACCCCGTGCGACCCAACCTTTTCAGGATCTTCTAACAGGGTAGCCAGCTGATTATCAAAGAAAAGACGGTTATTAAGGCCCGTTTTGTTGTCCTGGGCGGCATAGGAGCGAATCAGCGTGTCCATGCGGCTTCGCTGGTCGCTGGCAAACTGAATTTCGGACAGCAGAACGTCCAGCGCACTGCTGGTGCGTGATGGCCATTCATAAACGGACCCGCGCACAGGGGCGCCACGTTCACCGTTAAGGATGCGCACCGAACGCGCCTCCAGTAACTCCTGCCCGGAGAGCTGGCGACGCAGCCAGCGCACTGCCAGAAAGATCAGCACGACCACGAAGATCACCGCTACCGTCAGCGGTGCGGTGGTCACCAACGAACGAAAATAACTGTTCATCGGGTCCAGATAGGCCAGACTTATGGTCATACCGGGGTTTTTAAGAGAAGGAACGGTCAGTTCGAGATTCTGGAGTGGCGCACCGGCCGGTCGATAGCCTTTTAACCCGTTGTGGCTGAAAATGGTTTTCCCGCCCTGCTTAATCTCAACACGCGTGATTTCCACCGGTGCCATCAGCTCGTCCAGCTGATGGGAAAGTTCAGGAAAAGGTGTGCTGACAAGACGCGAATCAATGACCGACGCCACGGAGTGTACGCGGTTCGCCAGCTTCCCCTGGATCGCATTATAAAAACTGAGCGAGCAGCCGATCAGGGTGACAAAGATGGTCAAGCCAGTCAGCAAGGAGATGAAAGCGGAGAACTTCGTCGATAATCGCATCCTTGAGATTACTCCGTGAGTTGATGAGGATAGCAAGTGAGCGCTAACTTGCACTACGGCATCGGCATACTACCAAATCCGGTGTATCTGGCAATTTATTGCGTTAAATCGGCATTGCATATCAATGAGCGAGTATAGTCTTCAAAAAATTTTTTCCAATCATCATGCTGAGTAAGGAATTCGTATGCAGGCTTTGATCTTAGAACAGCAGGAAGGCAAAACACTTGCATCAGTGCAATCTATTGAGGAGAGCCGCCTGCCTGAGGGGGCCGTGACCGTTGATATCGACTGGTCCAGTCTGAATTATAAAGACGCGCTCGCCATTACGGGCACTGGCAAAATCATTCGCAATTTTCCCATGGTTCCAGGTATCGACTTTGCGGGCCGCGTACACGCCAGCGAAGATCCGCGTTTCCATGCTGGCCAGCAGGTACTGTTGACCGGCTGGGGCGTGGGCGAAAACCACTGGGGCGGCCTGGCCGCGCAGGCACGTGTTAACGGCGACTGGCTGGTGCCTATGCCGAACGGACTCGATGGCCGTAAAGCAATGATCATCGGCACCGCCGGTTTTACCGCCATGCTGTGCGTAATGGCGCTGGAAGAGGCCGGTGTAACACCGCAATCCGGTGAGGTGGTGGTAACGGGTGCCAGCGGCGGCGTCGGCAGTACCGCTGTCGCCCTGCTGCACAAGCTGGGCTATCAGGTGGCGGCAGTCTCCGGGCGTGAAAGTACCCATGACTACCTGCGTAGCCTCGGTGCCAGCCGCATTCTGGGCCGCGATGAGTTCGCAGAGACCCGCCCGCTGGAGAAACAGATCTGGGCCGGTGCCGTCGATACCGTCGGGGATAAAGTGCTGGCGAAAGTGCTGGCGCAGATGAACTACGGCGGTTGCGTGGCGGCGTGTGGCCTGGCGGGCGGTTTTGCCCTCCCGACCACGGTGATGCCGTTTATTCTGCGCAATGTCCGTCTGCAGGGTGTCGATTCCGTGATGACCCCGCCAGCGCGCCGCGTCCAGGCCTGGGAACGACTGGTTCGCGATCTGCCCGCCTCCTTCTACACCCAAAGCGCCACCCAGATTAGCCTTGAGCAGGCGCCGGAATACGCCGCGAAGATCATCAATAACCAGATCCAGGGCCGTACGCTGGTGAAGCTGGCGTAATCTTCAAATTTTCGTGACATATTCGCTTTAACCCGGCTCCTCCGTCATGCTTAAAAAAACGCATGACGGAGGAAGCCATGAAAGTGAAACCCCTGACGGAAGCCGATATCACCGCGGAATCCGTTTTTATGCTTAAGCGACGCCAGATCCTGAAAATGCTGGGGATCGGTGCCGGTGCGCTGACGCTCTCCCCCCTCGCCCAGGCCGACCTGCTGGACTGGTTTAAGGGCAACGATCGCCCAAAAGCGCCTTCCGGGAAACCGCTTAACTTTACCCAACCCGCCCAGTGGCAGAGCACGCTTGCCAAAACCCCCGAAGAGAAAGTGACAGGTTATAACAACTTCTACGAGTTCGGCCTGGATAAAGCCGATCCTGCGGCCAACGCGGGCAGCCTGAAGACCGATCCCTGGACGCTGAAAATCGACGGCGAAGTGGCGAAACCTCTGACTCTCGATTACAACGATTTGACCACCCGCTTCCCGCTGGAGGAACGAATCTACCGCATGCGCTGCGTTGAGGCCTGGTCGATGGTGGTGCCGTGGATTGGTTTTCCGTTGCATAAGCTGCTGGCGATGGTGGAACCCACCAGCAACGCGAAGTATGTCGCCTTCCAGACCCTTTACGCCCCGGAGATCATGCCCGGCCAGAAAGACCGGTTTATTGGCGGTGGCCTGGATTACCCGTACGTAGAAGGATTGCGTATTGATGAAGCCATGCACCCGCTGACGCTGATGACCGTTGGTGTTTACGGCAAAGCCCTGCCGCCGCAAAACGGCGCGCCTATCCGCCTCACCGTGCCGTGGAAATATGGCTTTAAGGGCATTAAATCGATCGTCAGCATCAAGCTGACCCGTGAACGCCCGCCCACTACCTGGAACCTTGCGGCCCCGGATGAGTACGGTTTTTACGCCAACGTGAACCCGCACGTCGATCATCCCCGCTGGTCGCAGGCGAGCGAGCGGTTTATTGGCTCGGGCGGCGCACTGGACGTCAAACGCCAGCCTACGCTGCTGTTTAACGGCTATGCTGACCAGGTCGCATCACTCTATCGCGGCCTCGACTTACGGGAGTTTTTCTAAGTGCGTCTGACGGCAAAACAGATTACCTGGCTGAAAGTCGCCCTGCATCTTGCGGGGCTGCTTCCATTTATATGGCTGTTCTGGGCCATCAACCACGGCGGCCTGAGTGCCGATCCGGCAAAAGATATTCAGCACTTCACCGGGCGCACCGCGCTGAAATTTTTACTGGCGACGCTGCTGGTTTCGCCGCTAGCGCGCTACGCAAAACAGCCTTTATTGATCCGTACCCGCCGCCTGCTTGGGCTATGGTGTTTTGCCTGGGCAACGCTGCATCTCACCAGCTATGCGTTCCTGGAGCTGGGCATTAACAATCTGGCCCTGCTGGGGAGCGAACTGATTACCCGGCCTTACTTAACCCTGGGGATTATCAGTTGGGTGATTTTACTGGCGTTGACCCTCACCTCCACCCAATACGCCCAGCGAAAACTGGGAAGGCGCTGGCAACTTCTGCATAATTTTGTCTATCTGGTCGCGATCCTCGCTCCCATCCACTACCTTTGGTCAGTGAAAATTCTCTCGCCGCAGCCGATCATCTATGCTGTGCTGGCCATAGTGCTTCTGGCATGGCGTTATAAGAAGTTTCGCCAGTGGTGGCGATAACGGACGAAAGTGGGCGAATCTCCACAGATCGCTCACCCTTCCTGAGTATTTATCCGAATGCTGTTGATAATCTTCCCTGATAAGACCAGTATTTAGCTGCCAAATGCTACGAAATCGTTATAATGTGCGACTTCGGTTTCCCCGACGGGTTTTTCAGAGCCGGAAAGGGTGACAATCGCGCATCGAAGGTATATTTTGTTTTTTACCGGAGAATCGCAGGAGATAGCGGCACAATGGCTGACAAGTTTCACATCTTAGTTTTGAACGGACCGAACCTGAATATGCTCGGCACCCGTGAACCAGAGAAGTACGGCACGCTGACGTTGACCGATATTGTTAACCAATTGGGTAACGAAGCGGCGGCACTTAATGTGGAACTTGACCATTTTCAGTCAAACGCGGAGTACGCACTCATCGACCGCATTCATCAGGCTAAAGACACAACAGACTATATCCTGATTAATCCGGCCGCGTTTACGCACACCAGTGTTGCTATTCGCGACGCGCTGCTGGCCGTGAGTATCCCGTTTATCGAGATCCACCTCAGCAACGTGCATGCGCGGGAACCGTTCCGCCACCACTCCTACCTGTCGGATATCGCCACTGGCGTCATCTGTGGACTGGGGGCTGACGGTTATTCATTCGCTTTACAGACAGCGGTAAAACGCCTGTCACAATCACACTAAACAAAGAGTACGGAACCCACTCATGGATATTCGTAAGATTAAAAAACTGATCGAGCTGGTTGAAGAATCAGGCATCTCCGAACTGGAAATTTCTGAAGGCGAAGAGTCTGTACGCATCAGCCGTGCCGCGCCAAACGCAGGCTTCCCGGTTATGCAACAAGCTTATGCTGCACCAATGATGCAGCAGCCAGCTCTGTCTAACGCTGTCGCTCCGGCGGCTGCTCCAGCAATGGAAGCGCCAGCAGCAGCGGAAATCAGTGGTCACATCGTACGTTCCCCAATGGTTGGTACTTTCTACCGCACCCCGAGCCCGGACGCTAAAGCGTTCATCGAAGTGGGCCAGAAAGTTAACGCGGGCGATACCCTGTGCATCGTTGAAGCCATGAAAATGATGAACCAGATCGAAGCTGACAAGTCAGGTACTGTGAAAGCGATTCTGGTCGAAAGTGGTCAGCCGGTTGAATTTGACGAGCCGCTGGTCGTCATCGAGTAACGAGGCGAACATGCTGGATAAAATTGTTATCGCCAACCGCGGCGAGATCGCACTGCGTATTCTTCGTGCCTGTAAAGAGTTGGGCATCAAGACTGTCGCTGTGCACTCAAGCGCGGACCGCGATCTGAAACACGTATTACTGGCGGATGAGACGGTCTGTATCGGCCCGGCTCCGTCCGTAAAAAGCTATCTGAATATCCCGGCTATCATCAGCGCCGCTGAGATCACTGGCGCGGTGGCCATTCACCCGGGTTATGGCTTCCTCTCTGAGAACGCCAACTTTGCTGAACAGGTAGAACGTTCTGGCTTTATCTTCATCGGCCCGAAAGCTGACACTATCCGCCTGATGGGCGACAAAGTGTCTGCAATCACCGCAATGAAGAAAGCCGGTGTTCCAACCGTTCCTGGCTCCGACGGCCCTCTGACCGACGACATGGATGCTAACCGTGCTCATGCGAAACGCATCGGCTACCCGGTTATCATCAAAGCGTCCGGCGGCGGCGGCGGTCGCGGTATGCGCGTTGTGCGCAGCGACACTGAACTGGCTCAATCCATCTCCATGACCAAAGCTGAAGCGAAAGCTGCTTTCAGCAACGACATGGTGTACATGGAAAAATACCTGGAAAACCCACGCCACATCGAAATTCAGGTGCTGGCTGACGGTCAGGGTAACGCTATCTATCTGGCAGAACGTGACTGCTCCATGCAGCGTCGTCACCAGAAAGTGGTCGAAGAAGCACCAGCACCGGGTATCACCCCGGAACTGCGTCGCTACATCGGCGAGCGTTGCGCGAAAGCCTGTGTCGATATCGGCTATCGCGGGGCGGGTACTTTTGAGTTCCTGTTCGAAAACGGCGAGTTCTACTTCATTGAAATGAACACCCGTATTCAGGTTGAACACCCGGTGACCGAGATGATTACCGGTGTTGACCTGATCAAAGAGCAGCTGCGTATCGCAGCGGGTCAACCGCTGTCCATCAAGCAGGATGAAGTTGTGGTTAAAGGCCATGCGGTGGAATGCCGTATCAACGCCGAAGACCCGAACACCTTCCTGCCAAGCCCGGGTAAAATCACGCGTTTCCACGCGCCGGGTGGCTTTGGTGTGCGCTGGGAGTCCCATATTTACGCCGGTTACACCGTACCGCCGTACTATGACTCCATGATCGGCAAGCTGATCTGCTACGGCGAATCCCGTGACGTGGCGATTGCCCGCATGAAGAACGCCCTGCAGGAGCTGATCATCGACGGCATCAAAACCAACGTTGATCTGCAGATGCGTATTATGAGCGACGAGAACTTCCAGCATGGTGGCACCAACATCCACTATCTCGAGAAGAAACTCGGTCTTCATGAAAAATAAGCATTTATAAGCAGCAAAAGGCCGGTTAATCCGGCCTTTATTATTTCTGGGGATTGCGAAGCCCCATAAGGTACAATCCCCGCTTTCTTTTCCACAAGGGACAAAAAATGGACAAACGTTTTGTTCAGGCCCACAAAGAAGCGCGCTGGGCGCTGTGGTTAACCCTTATCTATCTCGCCGCATGGTTAGTAACTGCTTACATACCTGATTCTGCCATTGGCATTACCGGTCTGCCGCACTGGTTTGAGATGGCCTGCCTGCTGCTCCCGCTGGTGTTTATTCTGCTCTGTTGGGCGATGGTGAAATTTATCTATCGCGATATTCCGCTGGAGGATGACGATAATGCAGCTTGAAGTGATCCTGCCGCTCGTCGCGTATCTGTTTGTTGTTTTTGGCCTGTCCGTTTATGCCATGCGCAAAAGGACGACGGGCACTTTCCTGAATGAGTATTTCCTCGGCAGCCGCTCGATGGGCGGTATTGTGCTGGCGATGACCCTGACCGCCACCTATATCAGCGCCAGCTCCTTTATTGGCGGCCCGGGTGCGGCCTATAAATACGGACTGGGCTGGGTGCTGCTGGCGATGATCCAGCTTCCTGCCATCTGGCTCTCGCTGGGTATTCTGGGGAAAAAATTTGCGATTCTCGCGCGCCGCTACAACGCCGTAACGCTTAACGACATGCTGTTTGCCCGCTATCAGAGCCGCCTGCTGGTCTGGCTGGCCAGCCTGAGCCTGCTGGTGGCCTTTATCGGCGCCATGACCGTGCAGTTTATCGGTGGCGCGCGCCTGCTTGAAACCGCCGCCGGGATCCCTTACGAAACCGGGTTGCTGATTTTTGGTATCAGTATTGCGCTCTACACCGCATTTGGCGGATTTCGCGCCAGCGTGCTCAACGATACCATGCAGGGCATGGTGATGCTGATTGGCACCATTGTGCTGCTGGTGGGCGTGGTACACGCAGCGGGGGGACTAACCCATGCAGTGGAAACGCTGCAGACCATCGATCCGAAGCTGGTTTCGCCGCAGGGCGCGGAGGACATCCTTTCTCCCACCTTTATGACCTCCTTCTGGGTACTGGTCTGCTTCGGGGTGATTGGACTGCCGCATACGGCCGTGCGCTGCATCTCCTATAAGGACAGCAAGGCGGTGCATCGGGGGATTATCATCGGCACCATCGTCGTGGCAATCCTGATGCTCGGCATGCACCTTGCCGGGGCGCTGGGCCGGGCGGTGATCCCGGACTTAACCGTGCCGGACCTGGTGATCCCCACCCTGATGGTAAAAGTCCTGCCGCCGTTTGCTGCCGGGATCTTCCTTGCCGCGCCAATGGCTGCGATCATGTCGACAATTAACGCCCAGCTGCTACAAAGTTCCGCTACCATCATTAAAGATCTCTATCTCAATATGCGTCCTGAGCAGATGAACAATGAGCGACTGCTGAAACGGATGTCGGCAGTCATTACTCTGCTGTTAGGTGTATTGCTGCTGCTGGCTGCGTGGAAGCCACCTGAGATGATCATCTGGCTGAACCTGCTGGCCTTTGGCGGTCTGGAAGCGGTGTTCCTCTGGCCACTGGTGCTTGGCCTGTACTGGGAGCGCGCAAATGCGGCGGGCGCCCTGAGCGCGATGATCGTCGGAGGCGTGCTGTATGCCGTTCTCGCCACGTTTAAAATTCAGTATCTGGGCTTCCATCCGATTGTGCCTTCGTTACTGCTAAGTTTACTGGCGTTTGTCGTGGGAAACCGTTTCGGTCAATCCGCCCCGCAACCTGCCGTCATTTCTACTGATAAATAAAGAGTTTTGCCATGCCGTGGATCCAATTAAAACTGAACACAACCGGCGCGAATGCCGAAGAGATGAGTGATGCGCTGATGGAGGCCGGTGCGGTCTCTATCACCTTCCAGGACACGCATGACACCCCGGTGTTTGAACCGCTGCCGGGTGAAACCCGCCTGTGGGGCGACACCGACGTCATCGGCCTGTTTGATGCCGAAACTGATATGGCCGAAGTGGTCGCGATTCTGGAAAATCATCCGCTGCTGGGCGCCGGTTTTGCGCACAAAATCGAACAGCTGGAAGACAAAGACTGGGAACGCGAGTGGATGGACAACTTCCATCCGATGCAGTTTGGCAAGCGTCTGTGGATCTGCCCAAGCTGGCGCGACGTGCCGGATGAAAATGCCGTTAACGTGATGCTCGATCCGGGCCTGGCATTCGGAACAGGCACCCACCCGACGACTTCCCTGTGCCTGCAGTGGCTGGATGGTCTGGATCTGGATGGCAAAACGGTGATCGACTTTGGCTGCGGATCCGGGATCCTCGCCATCGCCGCCCTGAAGTTGGGCGCAGCAAAAGCGATCGGGATCGACATCGATCCGCAGGCGATTCAGGCCAGCCGTGACAACGCCGAGCGCAATGGCGTTTCCGATCGTCTCGAACTCTATTTGCCGGATGCCCAGCCAGCGGCCATGAAAGCCGATGTGGTCGTCGCGAATATCCTGGCTGGCCCGTTACGCGAGCTGGCGCCATTAATCAGCGTACTACCGGTTGGGGGTGGCCTGCTGGGCCTTTCCGGTATCCTTGCCAGCCAGGCAGACAGCGTCTGCGAAGCCTATGCCGATCTCTTTGCCCTCGACCCGATTGTCGAGAAAGAAGAGTGGTGCCGCATCACTGGCCGTAAAAAATAAGCCTTTGGCGTGGTCCTCTGACCACGCCTTTCCTCGTCTGAATTTTCTCCCTTCCCTCTTATTTGTCCGTTAAAATAACCACACAAATCATAATGTTAATTAATGATTTGAATATAAAAATCTATCGGATAAATATCATGAAAAACATTTCAGGCAAGGCAGCGCTGTTGGCGCTGGGTATGATCTCGACTTCGGCTTTTGCATCACACTGGAGTTATCAGGCGGAAGGCGCACCGGAACATTGGGGCGAGCTGGACGAGGCATACAAGATATGCAAAAGCGGCATGAATCAGTCCCCTGTCAACATCGATACCACCGTTAAGGCCCACCTCTCTCCGCTGGAAACACACTATATCGACGGCCCGGTCACCCTGACGAACAACGGTCACACTATCCAGGCAAGTGAAAAGGCGGATACACGCGACAGCATCACGCTTGATAACCAAAACTGGACGTTACAGCAGTTCCATTTCCATGCGCCAAGCGAAAATACGGTGCACGGTAAAAAATACGCAATGGAAATGCATCTGGTCCACAAAAATGCCGACGGCGAACTGACGGTTGTTGCTGTTATGTTTGATCAGGGTGCCGCAAACCCTGAACTGGATAAACTTTGGGGCGTAATGCCGGATCGGGTTGATCAAAACGTCACGATTACGCCAAATCTCGATATGAACAAATTGCTTCCTGCGGATAAAACCTACTGGCGCTTTAGCGGCTCTCTGACCACGCCACCTTGCTCAGAAGGGGTAACGTGGGTAGTGCTCAAGCATCCTCTGACCGTCTCTGCCGCACAGCTGGAAAAATTCACCCACACCATGCATCACGATAACAGCCGCCCGGTACAATCCCTTCATGGCCGTCTGGTTGTTGAATAAGCCCATTTTTTGCTCTGATATCCTGTGCTGAAATGTGACGCAGATTGCAAAGATGCACCA
This sequence comes from Leclercia sp. LSNIH3, assembly GCF_002935105.1. Lineage (NCBI taxonomy): Bacteria > Pseudomonadati > Pseudomonadota > Gammaproteobacteria > Enterobacterales > Enterobacteriaceae > Leclercia > Leclercia sp. LSNIH3. Next base: position 2,919,595 of record NZ_CP026387.1, on the reverse strand, counting down.
TAATCTGCTGCTTATAGCAGCAGATTATCCCGGAGAAATGATTCATTTATCCAGAAATGATGAGAAGTTACGGGAAATTGTAAGCGCCCACAAAATATCCATTCAACACTAACACAATGATTTAAATAGTGAATAATCCGCACTAAAAAGTCAGAGTTGCGATTCCTTGATCTACAACAGAGGATTGTTCAAAGTTTGGCCTTTCATCTCGTGCAAAAAATGCGTAAGATACGCCGCCTTGCAGTCACAGTATGGTCATTTCTTAACTCATGCGCATCGGAAACCACCAGCTCAGAAATCGCCTGATCGCAGCACCTATGGCAGGTATTACCGACCGGCCCTTCAGGACGCTGTGCTATGAGATGGGAGCAGGTTTAACCGTTTCCGAGATGATGTCGTCTAACCCGCAGGTTTGGGAAAGCGATAAATCCCGTCTTCGGATGGTGCACGTTGATGAACCGGGTATCCGCACCGTGCAAATTGCCGGTAGCGTACCTGAAGAGATGGCAGACGCCGCGCGTATTAACGTGGAAAGTGGTGCCCAGATTATTGATATCAATATGGGGTGCCCGGCCAAAAAAGTGAATCGCAAGCTTGCAGGTTCAGCCCTTCTGCAATACCCCGACCAGGTGAAGTCAATCCTGACGGCGGTTGTCAGCGCAGTGGACGTTCCTGTTACGTTGAAGATTCGCACGGGTTGGTCGCCGGATCACCGTAACTGCGTAGAGATTGCCCAACTGGCCGAAGACTGTGGCATTCAGGCCCTGACCATACATGGACGCACTCGCGCCTGTTTGTTCAACGGCGAAGCTGAATACGACAGCATTCGGGCAGTTAAGCAGAAAGTTTCCATTCCGGTTATCGCGAATGGCGACATTACTGACCCGCTTAAAGCCAGAGCTGTGCTCGACTATACGGGAGCTGATGCTCTGATGATAGGACGTGCGGCTCAGGGAAGACCCTGGATCTTTCGGGAAATCCAGCATTATCTGGACACTGGGGAGCTGCTTGCCCCGCTGCCACTGGCAGAGGTCAAGCGCTTGCTTTGTTCGCACGTTCGGGAATTGCATGACCACTACGGCCAGGCAAAAGGGTACCGAATTGCGCGTAAACACGTATCCTGGTATCTCCAGGAACACGCTCCAAATGACCAGTTTCGGCGCACATTCAACGCCATAGAGGATGCCAGCGTACAGCTGGAGGCGTTGGAGGCATACTTCGAAAATCTTGCGTAATGAAATAAAGAGCTGACAGAACTATGTTCGAACAACGCGTAAATTCTGACGTACTGACCGTTTCCACCGTTAACTCTCAGGATCAAGTAACTCAAAAGCCCCTGCGTGACTCGGTTAAACAGGCACTGAAGAACTATTTTGCTCAACTGAATGGTCAGGATGTTAACGACCTGTATGAGCTGGTACTGGCTGAAGTTGAACAGCCCCTGTTGGACATGGTGATGCAATACACCCGTGGTAACCAGACCCGTGCTGCCCTGATGATGGGTATCAACCGTGGTACGCTGCGTAAGAAATTGAAAAAGTACGGCATGAACTAATTTCGATTAGCTAAATGCTTGTATAAAAAGGCGCAAACCGGCATGGGGACGCGCCTTTTTTTATGCCCTCTTTTCCCCCGTTTTGCTCCCCTCATCACGCGGCTAACAACCGAAACGTAAACATCGGTCTGCCCACTTCTCAGCCGCTATTTTTCGTGTATATTTCCTGCACTCTTTTCCTTTGTATCCGGAAACTCCGAATGATCCGTAAGTATGGGTGGTTAGTCGTCTTCGCGATTAGCGTTTTCATTTTTGATGCACTGTTAATGCAGTGGATTGAGCTGATGTCTACGGAAACGGACAAATGCCGTAATATGGACTCCGTAAATCCACTTAAGCTAATTAACTGCGCAGATCTGGATTAAGCCCTTACTTTCCCTCGAAAAATGTGCGGACTTAAAAGCCTTTGAGGCATCTCCGTTGGATGATAATGTCTCAGCCCGTCTCACCCGGTATCACGTAATACCTCCCTGCGTTTGAGTTGATGAGATCATGCTGGTTAGCCAATACGACCAACTTCTTGTGGTTATCTCTTTTGTTGTCGCCATTCTTGCATCCTACACCGCCCTGAATATGGCAGGCCGGGTAGTGGGAAGTACGGGCATCGCGGCACGTGTCTGGCTGACGGGTGGCGGTATCGCCATGGGCATCGGCATCTGGTCTATGCATTTTATCGGCATGCTGGCGATGGATGTCACCCTGCGGCTGAACTACAGCCTGCTGCCAACGGCACTCTCAATGCTTATTGCCATCGGCGCCTCGCTGTTCGCTATTTGGCTGGTGAGCCGGGATCATTTTCGCAGGCGTCGCCTGTTCACCGGTGCCGTGATTCTGGGTACCGGTATTGTCGCGATGCACTACACCGGGATGGCTGCATTGCAGGTGGAGCCGGCTATCGTATGGGATATGCGCTGGGTTGCGCTGTCGGTAGTGATCGCCCTGCTCGCCTCGCTGGCCGCCCTGTGGCTCACGTTTCGTCTACGCCGCGACGCGGCCCAGGTTGCGCTGATGCGTGCAGGCGCCGCCGTGCTGATGGGCGTTGCCATTGCTGGCATGCACTACACGGGGATGATGGCCGCGCAGTTCCCGGTTCAGGCCCATATGCACCACCAGGGCGTAAACGGCAGCTGGCTGGCGGTGCTGGTGAGCGTCGTTGCGCTCTCCATTCTGGGTATTACGCTGCTGGTCTCGATGTTTGACGCCAGGCTACAGGCTCGCACCGCCCTTCTGGCCTCGTCGCTCGCGGAAGCGAACCGTGAACTGGCGCAGCTGGCGCTGCACGACACGCTGACACGCTTGCCAAACCGTGTGCTGCTGGAGGACCGTCTCGATCAGGCGATCAACAAAGCCGATCGCGAAGGAAAGTTATTCGCGCTGCTGTTTATGGATCTGGACGGCTTCAAAGCCGTTAACGATGCCTACGGGCACGACGCCGGTGACAAGCTGCTGATTGCCGTCACGGAACGCCTTGAGCAGCCGTTGAAAGGTCAATACACCCTCGCCCGTATTGGCGGTGACGAGTTTGTTCTGCTGGCCGAGATCGATACCCCGTCGCTGGCCAGCGCGCTGGTGCATGTAATCGATCAGCCCTTCAGCTTTGAACTCTACGACCTGGTGGTTACCCTAAGCGTCGGGATTGCTATCTATCCGCACGATGGCAAAAACCAGCGGGAGCTGATGTTTAACGCCGATGCGGCGATGTATCACACCAAGCATATGGGGCGTAACGGCTACCACTTCTTCCAGCCTTCAATGAATACGCTGGCGCAGAAACAGCTCCAGCTGATGAACGATCTGTGGCTGGCGCAGGATCGCCACGAGCTGCATCTGGTTTATCAGCCGAAGTTTCAGGCCCCGGCTGGCCCTATCGTCGGCTTTGAAGCCTTGCTGCGCTGGCAGCACCCTACCCAAGGGTTGTTATCACCTGACCAGTTCCTGCCGCTGGCGGAAAAGAGCGGGCTGATTATTCCTATTGGCAACTGGGTGATCGATGAGGCCTGCCGCCAGCTCCGTGTATGGCATCTCGAAGGGCATACCGAGTGGTCGATAGCAGTGAACCTCTCCACGCTGCAGTTTGAACAACCCCAGCTGGTTGATACGGTGATGGGTAGTCTGGCACGACATGGCATTCCGCCCCATACGCTGATCCTGGAAGTGACTGAAACGACGGCCATGAATAACCCGGATGAGAGCGTGCGGGTGCTTACCGAACTGACGCAGGCGGGGGTAAAGGCCTCCATCGACGATTTTGGTACCGGCTATTCCAGCCTGCTGTACCTGAAAAAGCTTCCAGCGTGTGAACTGAAAATCGATCGGGCGTTTGTTAAAGATCTCAACGGCACGGGTGAAGACGCCACTATCGTTGCAGCCATCATTGCGCTGGCGAAGACCCTTAACCTGAAAGTGGTGGCCGAAGGCGTTGAAACCCAGGAGCAGCAGACGTTTTTGACCGAACTCGGATGCACGACGTTACAAGGTTTTCTGCTGGGTAAACCCGTTTCGGCGCAGACTATCAACGCCATGAGCCGGGATCCGCAGGCCTTGCTGACGCAGCAAATCTGACCGGACTGATGCCGTTATGAGGCGGCGTCGTAGAACCGGCCCGGCACCGGGGCAGCCAGTAAGGTCGAGAGAATGTTATCCACCAGCGCGGGGGCCTGTTGATACAGGTCCAGCCTTTCCGGTTTCATTAACCAGTTTTTAATCAGCCCGCAAAAAAAACCATGAAAAACAATTAACGTCGTGTCGATATTGATCTGCGCGGAAATACTGCCTGCCGCAATGCAATTTTGCAGAATCTGACGCACGTTTTCATCGCTGAAGCCGATCCTCTTGCGAATTTCATATTCTGAAACCATGCCCTGTTCAAATTCACATTTGTGATAAAGGATCTGTAATAGTGCGCGCTGGCGGTGGTCCCTGGCAATATATTGTAAAGCGGTAACAAACTGCTCACGTAAATTAAATAAAGGATCACGTTCTGTCACTTTGGATAACTGATCGTTAATGATTTCACGGAGTGGGCATTGCTCCTGCCAGATGGCGTTAAAAATTTCCGCTTTACTGCTGAAGTGCCAGTAAATCGCTCCCCGGGTCAGGTTGGCGGCATCAGCAATATCGGTAAGCGTGGTATAAGCCACCCCCCGGGCAGCAAACTGTTCTATCGCCGCCTCAATCAACAACTGGCGTGTCCTCTGCGCCTCGGCCTTCGTTTTGCGTGCCATTGGGAGCCACTCTTTTAACGGATTAATTACATTTATCAAACAATGGGGATAATGATTAGGCCGGGTATTATCCATTACTGCAAAAAATAATTTTGAACAAAAAACGTTAACACGCTTAATTTATAAATTTCAATGATATTTGAGCATCATTTTATTCACTAAATACATGTACACACATAAACCTTATTGCGCAGGAATACATGGCCAGAAATGCTATTCCGTTGTTTAATCATGTTCAGCGCTAATTTTTCTCTCATCCATTCTTTCTCCGCACTTATAAATCAAAAAATCACCCACCCATTCTTTATTATGGCGCCCGCCGTTTTCTCTTTACCTCTCCTTAACGCTTAACCGCTGTCGGTTAATGCGGATTGATGATTTTGAAGGAATAGCCATGACGCCTCATTTCAGGTTTTTACCCTTATCCGGTTTTATCATCGGTGCCGCATTACTCGTGGGTTGTGATGATCACAGCGGGCAAGCCCAACAGCCACCTTCACCACAGGTTGTGGTTCATGTCGTGAAAAGCGCGCCGCTGGTTGTCACCACCGAACTGCCGGGCCGCACCGATGCGTATCGTGTTGCAGAGGTTCGTCCTCAGGTGAGTGGCATCGTCCTGAAGCGCAACTTTACCGAGGGTAGCGATGTAAAAGCGGGGGAATCGCTGTATCAGATCGATCCGGCCACGTATCAGGCCGCGTTTGACAGCGCTTCGGGCGAGCTGGCCAAAGCTCAGGCTGCGGCTAACATTGCCCACCTGACCGTGAAACGCTATTTGCCGTTGATGGGCACCCATTACGTCAGCAAGCAGGAGTACGACCAGGCGGTTGCCACAGCTCGTCAGGCTGATGCTTCGGTGATTGCGGCCCGGGCAGCCGTCGAGACCGCGCGCATTAATCTCGCTTATACCAAAGTGACGTCACCTATCAGCGGGCGCATCGGCAAATCCAGCGTCACCGAGGGGGCGCTGGTATCAAATGGCCAGGCCTCGGCGCTGGCTACGGTACAGCAACTCGATCCGATTTATGTCGATGTGACGCAGTCCAGCAACGATTTTATGCGCCTTAAGCAATCTCGCCTGCAAACGGGCGAGAACGCCAGCAGCGTACAGTTGCTGATGGAGAATGGTCAGCCCTATCCCCTGAAAGGTTCGCTGCAATTCTCCGATGTCACCGTAGACGAGAGCACCGGCTCCATTACCCTGCGGGCGATCTTCCCTAACCCGCAACATATTCTGCTACCCGGCATGTTTGTTCGGGCGCGCATTGATGAGGGAACTCAGCCTCAGGCCATCCTGGTGCCGCAGCAAGGGGTCACTCGTACCCCGCGCGGTGAGGCCAGCGTGATGGTAGTGAATGCGAAGAATCAGGCCGAAGCGCGAAACGTCGTCGCGCCCCAGGCGATTGGCGATCAATGGCTGATCACCCAGGGCCTGCAGGAAGGCGATCGGGTGATTGTCAGCGGGCTACAAAAGGTGCGCCCTGGCGTCGCGGTTGTCGCTACGCCAGATACCACTGCGCAAAAAGCAGGGTAAGGAACAGAGCATGGCTAACTTCTTTATTCAGCGCCCGGTTTTTGCGTGGGTACTCGCTATTATTTTGATGATTGCGGGCGGGCTGGCGATCCTGAAATTGCCTATCGCCCAGTATCCCACCATTGCCCCGCCTGCCGTGGCGATCTCGGCGACCTACCCCGGTGCCGATGCACAGACGGTACAGGATACGGTGACTCAGGTTATCGAACAGAACATGAACGGCATCGATAACCTGATGTATATGTCCTCCACCAGCGATTCGTCGGGCAGCGTGACCATTACCCTGACCTTCCAGTCAGGCACTGACCCGGATATTGCGCAGGTGCAGGTGCAGAACAAATTACAGCTGGCGATGCCGCTGCTGCCGCAGGAAGTGCAGCAGCAGGGGATCGGCGTGGAGAAGTCGAGCAGCAGCTTCCTGCTGGTGGCTGGCTTTGTCTCAGACAATAAAAACCTTAGCCAGGACGATATCTCTGACTATGTTGCCTCTAACGTCAAGGATGCCATTAGCCGCACCTCCGGGGTGGGTGATGTACAACTCTTTGGTGCCCAGTATGCGATGCGTATCTGGCTGGACGCGAATAAGCTGAATGCCTATCAGCTGACGCCGCTGGACGTCATCAATCAACTCAAAACCCAGAATAACCAGATTGCCGCAGGTCAGCTGGGCGGCACACCATCGGTGCCGGGCCAGCAGCTCAATGCCTCGATCATCGCCCAGACGCGCCTGAAAACCGTCGAAGAGTTTGGCAACATCACCCTGAAGGTCAATCAGGACGGATCAATGGTCCATCTGAAAGATGTCGCCCGCATTGCGCCTGGCGGTGAAAACTACAACATGGTGACCAAAATCAACGGCCAGGCGGCGACCGGGCTGGGGATCAAACTTGCCACCGGTGCCAACGCGCTGGATACTGCCGCAGCGATTAAAAGCAAACTGGCGCAGCTGCAAACCTTCTTCCCGCAGGGCCTGAAGGTGGTCTATCCCTACGACACCACGCCGTTTGTGAAGATCTCCATCCATGAAGTGGTGAAGACGCTGTTTGAAGCCATCATCCTCGTCTTCCTCGTGATGTATCTGTTCCTGCAAAACCTGCGCGCCACGCTGATCCCGACCATTGCCGTGCCGGTGGTGTTGCTGGGTACTTTTGCGGTTCTGGCGGCGTTTGGCTTCTCCATCAATACCCTGACCATGTTTGGTATGGTGCTGGCGATAGGCTTACTGGTGGATGACGCCATCGTGGTGGTAGAGAACGTCGAGCGCGTGATGGTAGAGGAAAAGCTACCGCCAAAAGAGGCAACACAAAAATCGATGTCGCAGATCCAGGGGGCGCTGGTCGGCATTGCCATGGTGCTGTCGGCAGTATTTATCCCGATGGCCTTTTTCGGCGGTTCCACCGGGGCGATTTATCGCCAGTTCTCCCTGACGATTGTCTCAGCTATGGCGCTTTCCGTACTGGTGGCGCTGATCCTGACTCCTGCGCTGTGCGCCACTCTGCTCAAATCACCCGGCGAGCATCATGAGCCTAAAGGCGGATTCTTCGGCTGGTTCAATGCGCTGTTCGACAGGAGCGTGGCGCACTACAGCAATAGCGTCAGCCATATTCTGCGCAAGACCGGCCGCTATCTGGTGGTCTATGTCCTTATTGTCGGCGGTATGGCGGTGCTGTTCCTGCGCCTGCCGACCTCGTTCCTGCCGGAAGAAGACCAGGGTGTTTTCATGACCATGGTGCAGCTCCCGGCGGGCGCTACACAAACCCGTACCCAGCAGGTGCTGGATCAGGTTGAGCATTATTACCTCACCAAAGAAAAAGCTAACGTGGAGTCGGTGTTTACCGTTAACGGCTTCAGCTTCAGCGGTCAGGGGCAAAATGCCGGGGTGGCGTTTATCAGCCTTAAGCCCTGGGAGGAACGCCCTGGCGCCGCCAACGGCGTCGCGGCTATCGTCAGCCGGGCAAGCCGGGCCTTCAGCCAGATTAAAGATGGGCTGGTGTTCCCGTTCAACCTGCCTGCCATTATTGAGCTGGGCACCGCTACCGGGTTCGATTTTGAGCTTATCGACCAGGCCAACCTGGGCCATAACCAGCTTACGCAGGCCCGAAACCAGCTGTTGGGCATGATCAAAGCTCATCCCGATCTTCTGGTTCGCGTGCGGCCTAATGGTCTGGAAGATACCCCGCAGTTCAAGCTGGATATCGATCAGGAGAAAGCGCAGGCGCTGGGCGTTAGCGTGTCGGACATCAACCAGACCATCTCCACCGCCCTGGGGGGCACCTACGTCAATGATTACATAGACCGTGGTCGGGTGAAGAAGGTCTATGTCCAGGCAGATGCGCCTTTCAGGATGCTGCCCGCGGATATCAATCGCCTTTATGTGCGCAGCGCTAACGGTGAAATGGTGCCGCTTTCGGCGTTCAGCGAGTCACACTGGATCTACGGGTCACCGCGTCTCGAACGCTATAACGGCACTCCTTCAATGGAGATCCTCGGGGAGGCCGCGCCAGGCAAAAGTACCGGTGAAGCAATGGCCTTAATGGAGCAACTGGCGGCGAAACTGCCGACGGGTATTGGTTTTGACTGGACCGGCATGTCCTACCAGGAACGGCTGTCAGGCAACCAGGCACCTGCCCTGTACGCCATCTCGCTGGTGGTGGTGTTCCTCTGTCTGGCAGCGCTGTATGAAAGCTGGTCGATTCCGTTCTCGGTGATGCTGGTGGTGCCGTTGGGGGTAGTCGGTGCCTTGTTAGCTGCCTCCCTGCGCGGGCTAAACAATGATGTCTATTTCCAGGTGGGGCTACTTACCACGATCGGCCTGTCAGCAAAGAACGCGATTCTTATAGTCGAATTTGCTAAGGATCTGATGGAGAAAGACGGGAAAGGCATTGTTGAAGCCACGCTGGAGGCGTCCCGGATGCGCCTGCGTCCGATCCTGATGACCTCCCTGGCGTTTATTCTTGGCGTGATGCCGCTGGTCATCAGCCATGGCGCTGGCAGTGGTGCGCAAAACGCCGTGGGTACCGGGGTAATGGGCGGCATGCTTTCGGCAACCTTGCTGGCCATCTTTTTTGTGCCGGTCTTCTTTGTCGTGGTACGCAGACGCTTTACGCGTCATCAAGAACAGTAATAGATAAAGGCGCTTCGGCGCCTTTATCGATGATAATAAACAGAAAATTAGTCTTATCCATTTATTTATCTTATTAATTAGCACCCCAATGAATTGTTTGCTTGCGATTTTTAGCTTGCGTACTTAATCAATGCCTCTCCCTAATTCCTCCATTATTGGCTTGCAGTAAGAAGGATTTCTCCATCTTTTTTACAATCCAAATAATTTGAGATTATTCACCCTTTATGGCGATTTTTAAGCGGTGGTAATATAAGCATCAGCTTTGCGGAACACACGACTGACTATATCGCAAAGTTAGATTTCATTTTGAGGTAACACCATGAAAAGACTCATTTCGGTTGCACTCCTTACCGCGCTGCTTGCAGGTTGCGCGCATGACTCTCCGTGCGTACCGGTATACGATGATCAGGGCCGACTGGTTCATACTAATACCTGTATGAAGGGTACCACGCAGGATAACTGGGAAACTGCAGGGGCGATAGCAGGTGGCGCAGCAGCCGTTGCAGGCCTGACGCTGGGCATCATTGCCGTGTCTAAGTAATCCATAAAGCGCGAATTCGTTCGCGCTTTTGCTTTCCCGATTTAGGTTAATAAATAATCCTGCCGCTGCTCACATCTTTTTGCCGTTTTATTTTTATTTCAGTTTGCCGACGTGATGTTATTCACATCCTGTTAGCCTCCAATATTCACGCCATAATTTATCCTTTCACTCCTGCGTTTCTGAATCAACTTTTGCTCTGATTTGTGGCGCAGGTTGTAATTTCGCACCATTTCAGGGCGCTCGATTTAATTATCTCTGTCTACACTCTGCTTTACGCGTTGCGTAATCGTTTATTACGTCAATTGCAAAAACTGGCATCGCGTTTGCTTTATTAACGTCGGCCACAGCCACAGACAGGTTTAAGCGTTTATAAACGCTTCACTATAACGATAATTTTCGACACACAGGATGCATTATGAAAAAGATGATGATGGCCAGCCTCGCCGCTGCAGGTGTGCTTTTTGCGATCTCCGGCCAGGCCCAGGCGGGTGCTACGCTGGATGCCGTTAAGCAGAAAGGATTCGTGCAATGTGGGATCAGCGACGGTTTGCCAGGGTTCTCCTATGCAGATGCCAACGGTAAATTCTCCGGTATTGATGTCGATGTGTGCCGTGGCGTTGCTGCCGCTGTATTCGGCGACGACACTAAAGTTAAATATACCCCGCTGACGGCGAAAGAGCGTTTTACCGCCCTGCAATCTGGTGAAGTGGATATGCTGTCACGCAATACCACCTGGACCTCCTCACGTGATACCGGTATGGGCATGTCCTTTACCGGCGTGACCTATTACGACGGCATTGGTTTCCTGACGCACAATAAAGCAGGCCTGAAGAGCGCTAAAGAGCTTGATGGTGCCACAGTCTGTATTCAGGCGGGTACTGATACTGAACTGAACGTCGCGGATTATTTTAAAGCCAATAACATGAAATATACGCCAGTGACTTTCGACCGCTCTGACGAATCTGCCAAAGCACTGGAATCGGGACGCTGCGACACCCTGGCATCCGACCAGTCCCAACTGTACGCGCTGCGGATCAAGCTGAGCAACCCGGCGGAATGGATCGTCCTGCCGGAAGTGATCTCTAAAGAGCCGCTTGGCCCGGTCGTGCGTCGTGGCGATGATGAATGGAACTCTGTTGTTCGCTGGACGCTGTTCGCCATGCTTAACGCAGAAGAGATGGGCGTTAACTCGAAGAACGTCGATGAGAAAGCCGCTAATCCAACCACACCGGATATGGCCCACCTGCTGGGTAAAGAGGGCGATTACGGCAAGGATCTGAAGCTGGATAACAAATGGGCATACAACATCATTAAAAAGGTGGGTAACTACGCTGAAATTTTCGAGCGTAACGTTGGCTCTGAAAGCGCGCTGAAGATCAGCCGTGGGCAGAATAATCTCTGGAACAATGGCGGCATCCAGTACGCGCCGCCAGTACGCTAAGCAGCATGCTGTAACGGGCACTGCCGGTGCGGTGCCCAGTCCAGAGTCATGGTTACCCGAGGTTTTTTATGTCCCATCGCCGCTTAGCCCTGAAAGGAGCCTTCTCCTTTTCCAATCCTGCGGTTCGCGCCTGGCTTTTCCAGATACTCGCTGTTCTCGCTGTCCTGGCCGTCGCGATCTACTTGTTCCATAACACCGTTACCAACCTGAGTACACGCGGCATTACTTCGGGCTTTGCCTTCCTTGACCGTAGTGCGGGATTTGGCATCGTTCAGCACTTAATAGATTACACCGAAGGAGATACCTACGGTCGCGTATTCCTGGTCGGCCTGATGAATACCCTGCTGGTCTCCGGGTTATGCATTGTTTTTGCTTCTCTGCTGGGCTTTTTCCTGGGCCTTGCACGTCTGTCTGATAACTGGCTGCTGCGTAAGCTTTCCACGTTTTATATTGAGACGTTCCGTAATATCCCGCCGCTGCTCCAGATCTTCTTCTGGTATTTCGCCGTTTTGCGTAACCTGCCCGGACCTCGCCAGGCGGTGGATGCCTTCGATCTGGCCTTTTTAAGCAATCGCGGGTTGTATATCCCGTCTCCGCAGATTGCCGAAGGAATGCTGGCGCTGCTGGCGGCTCTGGCGTGCGTGGTGATCGTCTCCGTCGCGCTGTTCCGCTACAACCGAATGCATCAGATCAAAACCGGACAGTTACGGCGCACCTGGCCGGTAACGCTGATCTTGCTGGTGATCCTGTCGGGTCTGGCGCACGTCATTTTTGGTCCGGCGATGCACTGGGATGTGCCGCAGTTGCGGGGGTTTAATTTCCGCGGCGGTATGGTATTAATTCCTGAGCTGGCTGCTCTGACGCTGGCACTTTCGATCTATACCTCAGCCTTTATCGCAGAAATTATTCGTGCCGGCATTCAGGCCGTTCCTCACGGCCAGCATGAAGCCGCTCGCTCGCTTGGCCTGCCAAACCCGGTCACGCTACGTCAGGTCATCATTCCCCAGGCCATGCGGGTTATCATCCCACCGCTGACCAGCCAGTATCTGAACATTGTGAAAAACTCGTCCCTTGCGGCCGCGATTGGCTATCCCGATATGGTTTCTCTGTTTGCCGGCACCGTTCTTAACCAGACGGGCCAGGCTATCGAAACGATCGCCATCACGATGTCGGTTTACCTGATTATCAGCCTGACCATTTCCCTGTTAATGAATATCTATAACCGTCGCATCGCGCTGGTTGAACGCTAAGGAATCATGATGACAAAAGCCGTCTTGTCTCACCCTGTGCGTCCGGCCACGACCGGCAATGGACGCATTATTATCTGGGTACGTAAAAACCTGTTCTCTAGCTGGAGTAATAGCTTACTCACCCTGCTCTGTTTCTGGCTGATGTGGGAGCTGATCCCGCCCCTGCTCAATTGGGCGTTTTTGCAGGCTAACTGGGTCGGCACCACGCGCGCCGATTGTACGAAAGAGGGAGCCTGCTGGGTCTTCATTCATCAGCGTTTCGGCCAGTTCATGTATGGGCTTTACCCGCACGACCAGCGCTGGCGCATCAATCTTGCCCTGCTAGTGGGGCTGCTTTCTATCTTGCCCATGTTCTGGAAAGGATTACCGCAGCGGGGACGGTACATCGCCTGTTGGGCTGTGATCTATCCCCTCATCGTCTGGTTGTTACTCTTTGGCGGTGTGCTGGGGCTGGAGCGCGTCGAAACCCGCCAGTGGGGTGGCCTGACGCTGACGCTGATTATCGCCTCGGTGGGGATAGCTGGCGCATTACCATTAGGTATTTTGCTGGCGCTGGGACGCCGTTCAACCATGCCGGTCGTGCGCATCCTGTCGGTGATTTTCATTGAGTTCTGGCGTGGAGTACCGCTGATCACCGTGCTGTTTATGTCGTCGGTTATGCTGCCGCTGTTTATGGCAGAGGGCACCACCATTGACAAACTGATCCGCGCCCTGGTTGGCGTCATTTTGTTTCAGTCTGCCTATGTAGCTGAGGTCGTACGCGGCGGGTTACAGGCCCTGCCAAAGGGCCAGTATGAAGCCGCCGAATCGCTGGCGCTGGGATACTGGAAAACGCAGGGATTAGTGATCCTGCCGCAGGCGCTGAAACTGGTGATACCGGGTCTGGTGAACACCATTATTGCGCTGTTCAAAGATACCAGTCTGGTGATCATCATTGGTTTATTCGATCTCTTCAGTAGCGTGCAGCAGGCCACTGTCGACCCGGCGTGGCTGGGCATGTCGACAGAAGGTTATGTTTTTGCTGCGCTTATCTACTGGATTTTCTGTTTTAGCATGTCGCGCTACAGCCAGCATCTGGAAAAGCGCTTTAACACCGGGCGTACACCGCACTGAGGAACCTATGAGCCAGATAACTATGACCCCCGCTGACGCGATGATTACGCTGGATAATGTGAATAAGTGGTACGGGCAATTTCACGTTCTGAAAGACATTAACCTGAAGGTAAAACAAGGGGAACGTATTGTCCTTTGCGGCCCTTCAGGCTCGGGTAAATCAACTACCATCCGTTGCATTAACCATCTGGAAGAGCATCAGCAGGGACGGATTGTTGTTGATGGTATTGAGCTGAACGACGACATCCGTAATGTGGAGCGTGTTCGCCAGGAAGTGGGTATGGTATTCCAGCATTTTAATCTGTTCCCCCACCTGACCGTTCTGCAAAATTGCACCCTGGCCCCCATCTGGGTACGCAAAATGCCAAAAAAGGAAGCGGAGGCGCTGGCCATGCACTATCTGGAACGCGTGCGCATCGCAGAACACGCACATAAATTTCCAGGGCAGATCTCGGGAGGACAGCAGCAGCGCGTGGCCATCGCCCGCTCTCTGTGTATGAAACCGAAAATTATGCTGTTTGATGAACCTACCTCCGCCCTGGATCCTGAGATGGTGAAAGAAGTGCTGGATACCATGATAGGGCTGGCTGAATCAGGAATGACGATGCTGTGCGTGACGCATGAAATGGGTTTTGCCAGAACCGTAGCAGATCGGGTCATCTTTATGGATCGCGGGGAGATCGTCGAGCAAGCGCCACCGGAAGAATTCTTCTCTCACCCTAAATCGGAACGTACACGCGCGTTCTTGTCACAGGTTATTCACTGATCGTTTGCACTGCCCGGTGGCGCTACGCTTACCGGGCTTACGGTATGCGCGCTTTCCACGCGTTTTACGGAACGCATAACGCAAAAAGGCCATCCTTACGGATGGCCTTTTCACTTATTTGATGTCTGGCAGTTCCCTACTCTCGCATGGGGAGACCCCACACTACCATCGGCGCTACGGCGTTTCACTTCTGAGTTCGGCATGGGGTCAGGTGGGACCACCGCGCTACAGCCGCCAGACAAATTCTTTTCTACGCGCCGAACTTTAACCTAAAAACTGGTGCTGATACCCAGAGTCGAACTGGGGACCTCACCCTTACCAAGGGTGCGCTCTACCAACTGAGCCATATCAGCACACTTAATTTGATGCCTGGCAGTTCCCTACTCTCGCATGGGGAGACCCCACACTACCATCGGCGCTACGGCGTTTCACTTCTGAGTTCGGCATGGGGTCAGGTGGGACCACCGCGCTACAGCCGCCAGGCAAATTCTGTTTCCGGGCCGCCTCGCGGGCCACCCGGTTAATCTGGTTCAGCTGAAAATTGTCTCAGTCACCGAAAACAGCTTCGGCGTTGTAAGGTTAAGCCTCACGGTTCATTAGTATCGGTTAGCTCAACGCATCGCTGCGCTTACACACCCGACCTATCAACGTCGTCGTCTTCAACGTTCCTTCAGGAGCCTTAAAGGCTCAGGGAGAACTCATCTCGGGGCAAGTTTCGTGCTTAGATGCTTTCAGCACTTATCTTTTCCGCATTTAGCTACCGGGCAGTGCCATTGGCATGACAACCCGAACACCAGTGATGCGTCCACTCCGGTCCTCTCGTACTAGGAGCAGCCCCCCTCAATTCTCCAGCGCCCACGGCAGATAGGGACCGAACTGTCTCACGACGTTCTAAACCCAGCTCGCGTACCACTTTAAACGGCGAACAGCCGTACCCTTGGGACCTACTTCAGCCCCAGGATGTGATGAGCCGACATCGAGGTGCCAAACACCGCCGTCGATATGAACTCTTGGGCGGTATCAGCCTGTTATCCCCGGAGTACCTTTTATCCGTTGAGCGATGGCCCTTCCATACAGAACCACCGGATCACTATGACCTGCTTTCGCACCTGCTCGAGCCGTCACTCTCGCAGTCAAGCTAGCTTATGCCATTGCACTAACCTCCTGATGTCCGACCAGGATTAGCTAACCTTCGTGCTCCTCCGTTACTCTTTAGGAGGAGACCGCCCCAGTCAAACTACCCACCAGACACTGTCCGCAACCCGGATTACGGGCCCACGTTAGAACACCAGCCATTAAAGGGTGGTATTTCAAGGATGGCTCCACGCAGACTGGCGTCCACGCTTCAAAGCCTCCCACCTATCCTACACATCAAGGACCAGTGTTCAGTGTCAAGCTATAGTAAAGGTTCACGGGGTCTTTCCGTCTTGCCGCGGGTACACTGCATCTTCACAGCGATTTCAATTTCACTGAGTCTCGGGTGGAGACAGCCTGGCCATCATTACGCCATTCGTGCAGGTCGGAACTTACCCGACAAGGAATTTCGCTACCTTAGGACCGTTATAGTTACGGCCGCCGTTTACCGGGGCTTCGATCAAGAGCTTCGCGTTGCCGCTAACCCCATCAATTAACCTTCCGGCACCGGGCAGGCGTCACACCGTATACGTCCACTTTCGTGTTTGCACAGTGCTGTGTTTTTAATAAACAGTTGCAGCCAGCTGGTATCTTCGACTGATTTCAGCTCCACCCGCAGGGGCTTCACCTACATATCAGCGTGCCTTCTCCCGAAGTTACGGCACCATTTTGCCTAGTTCCTTCACCCGAGTTCTCTCAAGCGCCTTGGTATTCTCTACCTGACCACCTGTGTCGGTTTGGGGTACGATTTGATGTTACCTGATGCTTAGAGGCTTTTCCTGGAAGCAGGGCATTTGTTACTTCAGCACCGTAGTGCCTCGTCATCACACCTCAGCGTTAATAAGGTACCGGATTTACCTGGAACCTCCGCCTACATGCTTAAACCGGGACAACCGTCGCCCGGCCAACATAGCCTTCTCCGTCCCCCCTTCGCAGTAACACCGAGTACAGGAATATTAACCTGTTTCCCATCGACTACGCCTTTCGGCCTCGCCTTAGGGGTCGACTCACCCTGCCCCGATTAACGTTGGACAGGAACCCTTGGTCTTCCGGCGAGCGGGCTTTTCACCCGCTTTATCGTTACTTATGTCAGCATTCGCACTTCTGATACCTCCAGCAACCCTCACAGGTCACCTTCGACGGCTTACAGAACGCTCCCCTACCCAACAACACCTAAGTGTCGCTGCCGCAGCTTCGGTGCATGGTTTAGCCCCGTTACATCTTCCGCGCAGGCCGACTCGACCAGTGAGCTATTACGCTTTCTTTAAATGATGGCTGCTTCTAAGCCAACATCCTGGCTGTCTGTGCCTTCCCACATCGTTTCCCACTTAACCATGACTTTGGGACCTTAGCTGGCGGTCTGGGTTGTTTCCCTCTTCACGACGGACGTTAGCACCCGCCGTGTGTCTCCCGTGATAACATTCTCCGGTATTCGCAGTTTGCATCGGGTTGGTAAGCCGGGATGGCCCCCTAGCCGAAACAGTGCTCTACCCCCGGAGATGAATTCACGAGGCGCTACCTAAATAGCTTTCGGGGAGAACCAGCTATCTCCCGGTTTGATTGGCCTTTCACCCCCAGCCACAGGTCATCCGCTAATTTTTCAACATTAGTCGGTTCGGTCCTCCAGTTAGTGTTACCCAACCTTCAACCTGCCCATGGCTAGATCACCGGGTTTCGGGTCTATACCCTGCAACTTAACGCCCAGTTAAGACTCGGTTTCCCTTCGGCTCCCCTATACGGTTAACCTTGCTACAGAATATAAGTCGCTGACCCATTATACAAAAGGTACGCAGTCACACCACGAAGGTGCTCCCACTGCTTGTACGTACACGGTTTCAGGTTCTTTTTCACTCCCCTCGCCGGGGTTCTTTTCGCCTTTCCCTCACGGTACTGGTTCACTATCGGTCAGTCAGGAGTATTTAGCCTTGGAGGATGGTCCCCCCATATTCAGACAGGATACCACGTGTCCCGCCCTACTCTTCGAGTTCACAGCACATGCATCTTCGTGTACGGGAGTATCACCCTGTACCCTGCGACTTTCCAGACGCTTCCACTGACACACATGCTGATTCAGACTCTGGGCTGCTCCCCGTTCGCTCGCCGCTACTGGGGGAATCTCGGTTGATTTCTTTTCCTCAGGGTACTTAGATGTTTCAGTTCCCCTGGTTCGCTTCGTTAAGCTATGTATTCACTTAACGATAGTGTGACGAGTCACACTGGGTTTCCCCATTCGGAAATCGCCGGTTATAACGGTTCATATCACCTTACCGGCGCTTATCGCAGATTAGCACGTCCTTCATCGCCTCTGACTGCCTAGGCATCCACCGTGTACGCTTGGTCGCTTAACCTCACAACCCGAAGCTGTTTCACTTCATGATTGCGAAATCTGAGACCCGACCACACCTTCATCTGCTCTTATTACGGAGAACAGACACAGTGCGTCGTTTCAATTTTCAGCTTGATCCAGATTTTTAAAGAGCAAAACTTCGCAGCGCACCTTTTCAGGTACACTCTGAAGTTTTCTTGTTGTCGCAGTAAAAGGATGGTGGAGCTATGCGGGATCGAACCGCAGACCTCCTGCGTGCAAGGCAGGCGCTCTCCCAGCTGAGCTATAACCCCATCGCAAAATGCTAATCTCTGTACCGCTCATCCTTTATCACAAGGAGTCTGGTAGGCCTGAGTGGACTTGAACCACCGACCTCACCCTTATCAGGGGTGCGCTCTAACCACCTGAGCTACAAGCCTGCAGAGATTTTTTACTGCTTCTTTTTCATCAGACAATCTGTGTGGACACTACAAAGGCAGGTTCTTTAAGGTAAGGAGGTGATCCAACCGCAGGTTCCCCTACGGTTACCTTGTTACGACTTCACCCCAGTCATGAATCACAAAGTGGTAAGCGCCCTCCCGAAGGTTAAGCTACCTACTTCTTTTGCAACCCACTCCCATGGTGTGACGGGCGGTGTGTACAAGGCCCGGGAACGTATTCACCGTAGCATTCTGATCTACGATTACTAGCGATTCCGACTTCATGGAGTCGAGTTGCAGACTCCAATCCGGACTACGACGCACTTTATGAGGTCCGCTTGCTCTCGCGAGGTCGCTTCTCTTTGTATGCGCCATTGTAGCACGTGTGTAGCCCTACTCGTAAGGGCCATGATGACTTGACGTCATCCCCACCTTCCTCCAGTTTATCACTGGCAGTCTCCTTTGAGTTCCCGGCCGGACCGCTGGCAACAAAGGATAAGGGTTGCGCTCGTTGCGGGACTTAACCCAACATTTCACAACACGAGCTGACGACAGCCATGCAGCACCTGTCTCAGAGTTCCCGAAGGCACCAAAGCATCTCTGCTAAGTTCTCTGGATGTCAAGAGTAGGTAAGGTTCTTCGCGTTGCATCGAATTAAACCACATGCTCCACCGCTTGTGCGGGCCCCCGTCAATTCATTTGAGTTTTAACCTTGCGGCCGTACTCCCCAGGCGGTCGACTTAACGCGTTAGCTCCGGAAGCCACTCCTCAAGGGAACAACCTCCAAGTCGACATCGTTTACGGCGTGGACTACCAGGGTATCTAATCCTGTTTGCTCCCCACGCTTTCGCACCTGAGCGTCAGTCTTTGTCCAGGGGGCCGCCTTCGCCACCGGTATTCCTCCAGATCTCTACGCATTTCACCGCTACACCTGGAATTCTACCCCCCTCTACAAGACTCTAGCCTGCCAGTTTCGAATGCAGTTCCCAGGTTGAGCCCGGGGATTTCACATCCGACTTGACAGACCGCCTGCGTGCGCTTTACGCCCAGTAATTCCGATTAACGCTTGCACCCTCCGTATTACCGCGGCTGCTGGCACGGAGTTAGCCGGTGCTTCTTCTGCGGGTAACGTCAATTGCTGCGGTTATTAACCACAACACCTTCCTCCCCGCTGAAAGTACTTTACAACCCGAAGGCCTTCTTCATACACGCGGCATGGCTGCATCAGGCTTGCGCCCATTGTGCAATATTCCCCACTGCTGCCTCCCGTAGGAGTCTGGACCGTGTCTCAGTTCCAGTGTGGCTGGTCATCCTCTCAGACCAGCTAGGGATCGTCGCCTAGGTGAGCCATTACCCCACCTACTAGCTAATCCCATCTGGGCACATCTGATGGCAAGAGGCCCGAAGGTCCCCCTCTTTGGTCTTGCGACGTTATGCGGTATTAGCTACCGTTTCCAGTAGTTATCCCCCTCCATCAGGCAGTTTCCCAGACATTACTCACCCGTCCGCCACTCGTCACCCGAGAGCAAGCTCTCTGTGCTACCGTTCGACTTGCATGTGTTAGGCCTGCCGCCAGCGTTCAATCTGAGCCATGATCAAACTCTTCAATTTAAGTTTGATGCTCGTGAATTAAACTTCGTAATGAATTACGTATGTTCACTCAGAGACTTGGTATTCATTTTTCGTCCGAGGACGTTAAGAATCCATGTCACTTTGAGTGCCCACACAGATTGTCTGATAAATTGTTAAAGAGCAGTGCAACGCGGCTTTCGCTCACCGTTGCGAGGTGGCGTATATTACGCTTTCCTCTTTCAGAGTCAAGCGATTATTTCACGCTTTTCTCTTCAACCGGCCCGGCTGTTTGTGTGAAGTGATTCACATCCGCCGTGTCGATGGAGGCGCATTATAGGGATCCCAGTTTTTAGCACAAGCATTTTTTCGATCTTTTCTACTGACTGTTCTTTTTTCGTTCTTTTCGCCGAAATCCCACGCGATCCGCTCAAATAATGACGCAATTCCTCCTTGATCAAGCAGAATAATAGGATCAAAGTTTCTATAAAAAGCACATCAGTCGAGGTTGATATGTCTGTAGCACTCCGTCCCTACAAAGATCTTTTCCCCAAAAAAGGCGATCGCGTCTTGATCGACAGCAGTAGTGTGGTCATTGGTGATGTCCGTATGGGCGACGACGTCAGTATCTGGCCCCTGGTTGCCATCCGTGGAGATGTTAACTATGTCTCCATCGGCGCACGCACCAATATTCAGGATGGCAGCGTGCTGCACGTTACCCATAAATCCTTTTATAACCCTGAAGGCAACCCGCTGATCGTTGGTGAAGAAGTTACTGTGGGTCATAAGGTGATGCTGCACGGCTGCACCATCGGCAATCGTGTTCTGGTGGGTATGGGATCTATTTTATTGGATGGTGTGGTAGTAGAAGATGATGTGATGATTGGTGCCGGGAGTCTGGTTCCGCAAAATAAGCGGTTAGAAAGCGGCTTTCTTTATTTAGGTAGCCCGGTGAAACAAATCCGCCCCCTGACAGAAGCGGAAAAGGAAGGCCTGAAGTACTCAGCCAATAACTATGTTAAGTGGAAGAATGACTATCTGGATCAAGAGAGCCAGAACCAGCCCTGATCGTCTTCTTCGCCTGCACGGATCGCATCGCTGGCTTCTTCTTCCAGATCCCAGCGATGTTCACGAAAAAGAGTGAGTGGCAGGCCTTCGCCAAAACGACGAACCAGCGTTGCCCCTTCAATCGCACACATCATTTGCATGCCGTTCACCAGAGCGGGAAAACAGACGGCCAGCTTTTCGTCGTCCCATGTTTCCCGGTCCGAAAACTGGATCGCCTGGTTCATGCCGACAGCTCCTGTTTGAGCTTTTCAATCACGGGTTCGACTGCTGGCAATACACCGTGCCACAACAGTACGGCATGTGCGGCCTGCCCCACCAGCATTCCCAGCCCATCAGCAAGATGTTTTGCACCGTGTTGTTCACACCAGCTCAGAAAAGACGTTTTGCCTTTTTGGTAGAACATGTCGTAGCAATGAACATGCGCGTTAACTAATGAAGAAGGAATGGCGGGAACCTCGCCAGCAATACCGCTCGAGGTCGCATTAATGATCAGATCAAATTCATGACCGCTTAACGCATCCATGTCCACCGCATGAATGCTCCCGGTATGGGCAAACAAGGTGGCCAGCTCTACGGCACGGGAATAAGTACGATTCGTTATGGTCACAGCGCAATCCAGAGAGAGCAGCGGTAAAATAACCCCACGCGAAGCCCCACCCGCACCTATCAACAGGACGCGCGTGCCTGGTTTGATAAATGATAGCCGCTCCAGATCGCTCAGCAAGCCGATACCGTCCGTGTTATCCCCCAGAATCCGGCCATCTTCAAGCCGTTTAAGGGTATTCACCGCTCCCGCGAGAGACGCACGTTCCGTTAATTCATCGGCACGCTCGAATGCCTCTTCCTTAAAAGGCACGGTGACATTTGCCCCTTTTCCGCCACCAGCAAAAAAGTTATTCAACGTCATGACAAAGTCATCGACAGGCGCAAGTACACGACCATAAGGATGATCAATGTGCAGCTGCTGCGCAAACTGCTGATGAATAAACGGTGACTTGCTGTGAGCGATTGGATTACCAAAAACGGCGTACGCTTCCATCTCATTACCCCTGGCGAAAACGTTCGCCGGTCAAAGCATCACGAATTTCTGACGGATTCAGGCGACCACCGGTTTCACCGATAACCACAGGAAAATCGTTACCAAACTGCGCTAACACCTCTTCTGCGGTGCGGCATGGAGGCAACCCCGTCAGATTGGCGCTGGTAGATACCAGCGGTTTACCAAAACGATGGCAGAGTTCGATAACCAAGGGATGGTCTGTTACGCGAACGGCGAGTGAATCAAACCGTCCCGTCAGCCACCGCGGTGTCGTCGGCAGCGCAGGGAATACAAAGGTCACGGGACCCGGCCAGGCCGCAAAAATAGTTTCACGTTGCGCAGACGTCAACATGGAATCATCAATATAAGGTTTAAGCTGGTCGAAACTGGCAGCAATGAGAATCAGCCCTTTTTCAACCGGCCTTTGTTTGAGTGTTAACAGGCGCGATACGGCTAATTCGCTGTCGGGATCGCATCCCACCCCAAAAACAGCTTCTGTTGGATAAGCGATGACATCTTCTTTATTCAGTACGTCCACTGCATGCGCAATGGAGTCTGATTGCAGGTTATTATTCACTTTTTTGATCCGCCGAAACCGGCTTTCCACATTGTTTACTGGCGCAAAAACGCTTCATGCCTTGCGCCGTTTTCTTCTCGATAAGTAGCGGGTAGTGGCACTCAGGACAGCTTCCCGCCACCGGTTTGAAATTAGTCACGAATTGACATTCAGGATAACGATCGCAGGAATGGAATGTCTTACCATAACGTGAACGCCGTTGAACAAGGTGGCCGCTGTCACATTGTGGACAGGCCAGGGCTGTCTCATCGGGTTTATCAATCTGTTCAGTATGTTCACATTCAGGATAGCGACTACACCCGATAAACATGCCATAGCGACCCTGACGCAGCGCCAGATCGCTGCCACATTGCGGGCATGCCTGTCCCTCCAGAACTTTAACAATATGCCCGTCCGCCTGACTTTTCAGGGGACGGACATAATCACAGTCTGGATAGTGTGAACAACCGAGAAACGGCCCGTGTTTACCGGACCGGATTACAAGCTCTGCCCCGCACTGCGGGCATGGCTCATTTTTGTGCACCGTAAATAGTGCTGATTTGGCCATAACAACTCTTGGTGCTGCATGATGAATTAATGCAGCATACCTTCATTCACTTCAAAGAGTAATTCTTCCATTTGTTGATAGGCATTTTCACAGCCTGGAATGTTGAACAGAACCATCAGGATGACCCATTTCAGATCTTCCAGCTCAAATTCTGCCGTATCCAGCGCCATGACGCGCTCTATCACCATTTCTCGCGTTTCGAGGTTCAGCACCTGAATCTGCTCAAGGAATAAAACAAATCCCCGGCAACTGGCATCCAGCCTTTCACACTCTTCAGCCGTATAAATGCGTACAGACAGTGGATCGGAAGCCAACTGCATCGGTTCGGCGAGGCCTTCCTGATAATCAGCCAGTTTTTCGAGCCATATTAACGCGTTGTAAATATCTTCCCGTTCGAAACCTGCATCGGTAAGATCGCGTGTAAGTTTGTCCTGATCCACGCGTGCTTCAGCTTCGTTATGGATGTAAGTCTCAAACAAATACATGAGTACGTCGAACATGGCTTGCCCTCCTTAATCGGACATAGCCGCCGGGTACAGCTGCGATCCATCCTGCTAACTCCAGTTCGAGTAGCTGTGCTACCGTTACTGGCACAGGTTGGCCGGCACGTTCAGCGACAACGTCAACAGGTGTTACCTCATCTCCTACGTTAGCCAGGAGCTCAGGAAATGGCAATGCTACCTGGTCCTGATCTGATGAATAAAGCCAATTTTCGTGATCCTCAGGCAGCCAGTTAAGGCCATATTGCAAACTTTCCAGAATATCTTCGACCGCCGTTACTGCCGTGGCTCCCTGCTTAATTAACCAGTGCGGCCCCTCACATCCTGGATTTCCAATCGCCCCTGGCAGCGCAAAGACTTCACGCCCCTGTTCGAGTGCACATTTCGCCGTAACGAGTGAACCACTCTTTAATAGGGCTTCGATAACGAACACCCCCTGGCTGAGGCCACTAATGATACGGTTACGCCGGGGAAAATTACCGGGCCATGGCGGCGTAGCGAGAGGAAACTCCGAAACCACAGCGCCACCGCCCTCAACAAGCTGCATGGCCAGCGAGTGATGCCGGCGGGGATAGATGCCGGACAAGCCATTGCCTAAAACCGCCACGCTTTTCCCTTTAACATTAAGCGCGGCACGATGTGCAACCCCATCAATCCCACAGGCCAGACCGCTGGTAATTGTCAGGCCCGCCTGGGCTAACTGTTCACACAGGATCTTGCCCCATCGCTCTCCGTACCAGGAGTGGGAACGGCTACCCACGACGGCTAGCTGCAGGCTCGACAGCACCCGCACATCCCCCATGACGAACAGGGCGCCAGGGTAATCCGAAATTGCGCGCAGCTGGACGGGGTACAAGGCATTGTCAGCACATAACAGGTGATGGCCTGGCTCTGCCAGCCATTGCATGCTGCGTTCCAGCTCATGCGCCGAAAATGAAAAGAAGCGCGTCTTTTGCTTTTGGGTCAGCCCCACGCCTGCCAGCGCAGTGTTATCAATGTGGGGTTCACGCTGCAACTGCTGCGCTATCGCCATCATCTTATCGCCGTATAATTCTCCAATACTTATCAGGCGTAACCATATCTCTGTGGATGTCATCCTTTCCCCTGCCACAAGCCGCTCTGGCAATCTTTGCGATTGGTCACTGATGCTGTCAATCAGAGGGGGTTTTGTCTAGAATAGAGGTTATATTCTTATCAACTCCTGAATACGACTCTGGAAAAATATGGCAGTTTTGCAAGTGTTACATATCCCGGACGAGCGCCTTCGCAAAGTCGCCGAACCGGTTAAAGAAGTGAATGCAGAAACGCAACGTATCATTGATGATATGTTCGACACGATGTACGCCGAAGAAGGTATCGGTCTCGCAGCTACGCAGGTAGATATTCATCAGCGCATTATCGTGATTGATGTTTCCGAAAACCGTGAAGAACGCCTGGTATTAATTAACCCGGAGTTACTGGAAAAAAGCGGTGAAACCGGAATCGAAGAAGGCTGTCTCTCCATTCCTGAGCAGCGTGCGCTGGTTCCTCGCGCAGAGAAAGTTAAAATACGTGCGCTTGATCGCGACGGTAAGCCATTCGAACTGGAAGCGGACGATCTCCTGGCAATCTGCATTCAGCATGAAATGGATCATCTGGTCGGTAAGCTGTTTATCGATTACCTCTCTCCATTGAAACAGCAGCGTATTCGTCAGAAAGTAGAGAAACTGGACCGCATGCGCGCTCGCGCATAACGTGACCCCGGATACAAGGATTAACGTGTCTACATCACTACGTATCATCTTCGCAGGAACACCTGACTTCGCAGCGCGTCATCTGGACGCGCTGTTGTCGTCTGGCCATCAGGTTGTTGGCGTTTTTACTCAGCCCGACCGCCCGGCAGGCCGCGGTAAAAAATTGATGCCGAGCCCGGTTAAAGTGCTGGCAGAAGAACACGGCTTACCGGTTTTCCAGCCTGCTTCGTTGCGGCCGCAGGAAAACCAGCAGCTGGTCACAGATTTGAATGCGGATGTCATGGTGGTTGTGGCATATGGCCTCATTCTGCCAAAAGCGGTACTGGATATGCCGCGCCTGGGTTGCATTAATGTCCACGGTTCACTGCTTCCGCGTTGGCGCGGCGCAGCACCGATTCAACGTTCGTTGTGGGCCGGAGATACTGACACTGGCGTGACGATTATGCAGATGGACGTGGGTCTGGATACCGGCGACATGCTTTATAAGCTTTCTTGCCCTATTACAGACGAAGACACCAGCGCCACGCTGTATGACAAACTGGCGGAGCTTGGGCCAAAAGGTCTTATTGATACGCTGCAGCAGCTGGCGGATAACCGTGTTCAACCGGAAGTCCAGGACGAAGCCCTGGTGACCTATGCCGAGAAGCTCAGCAAAGAAGAGGCCCGCCTCGACTGGTCACTTCCTGCAGCCCAGCTTGAACGGTGCATTCGGGCATTTAATCCCTGGCCAATGAGCTGGCTGGAAATAGACGGGCAGCCGGTGAAAGTCTGGCAGGCCTCCGTCATTGCCGGACCAGTC
The DNA here is from genome assembly GCF_002935105.1 of Leclercia sp. LSNIH3. NCBI lineage: Bacteria > Pseudomonadati > Pseudomonadota > Gammaproteobacteria > Enterobacterales > Enterobacteriaceae > Leclercia > Leclercia sp. LSNIH3. The sequence goes on along the minus strand of NZ_CP026387.1, from coordinate 2,893,336 downwards.
AATGCCGCACCCGGAACAATTGTTGAAGCGAATAAGCAGGGTATTCAGGTCGCAACTGTTGAAGGGATCCTGAATCTGGAATCCTTACAACCAGCCGGTAAAAAAGCCATGAGCGCGCAGGATCTTCTGAACTCACGCCGTGAATGGTTTACGCCTGGCAATAGTCTCGCCTGAGATCATCTCCATTTAAGGCCCGGTGTTTCCGGGCATTTTTATTTTTGCGGTTATGAAAAAACAAAATTTACGCAGCCTGGCAGCGCAGGCAATTGAACAAGTGGTCGAACAGGGCCAATCATTGAGCAATGTCCTGCCACCATTACAGCAAAAAGTTTCCGATAAAGATAAGGCGCTTCTTCAGGAGTTGTGCTTTGGCGTTCTGCGCACCTTACCGCAGCTGGAGTGGCTGATCGGAAAACTAATGGCGCGCCCGATGGCAGGCAAACAGCGCGTACTTCATTATCTGATCATGGTCGGCTTCTATCAGTTACTGCATACCCGTATTCCGCCTCATGCCGCACTGGCCGAGACGGTAGAAGGTGCAGTTGCGGTAAAACGTCCGCAGCTTAAAGGGCTGGTTAATGGCGTTTTACGCCAGTTCCAGCGTCAGCAGGATGAATTGCTGACTGAATTTGCCCGCTCGGAAAAACGTTTCCTGCATCCCGACTGGTTATTAAAACGTCTGCAAAAAGCCTATCCTCAGCAGTGGGAAACGCTGGTTGAGGCTAATAACCAGCGACCGCCTATGTGGTTACGCGTCAACCGCAACCACCACTCCCGCGATGCGTGGCTGGCACTACTGGAAGAAGCCGGGATGAGTGGATTCCCGCATCCGAATTATAGTGATGCGGTTCGTCTGGCCGCGCCAGCGCCGGTGCATGCTCTTCCAGGGTTTGAACAGGGCTGGGTTACCGTTCAGGATGCCTCTGCCCAGGGTTGCATGACCTGGCTTGAACCGCAAAATGGCGAACGTATCCTTGATCTGTGCGCCGCGCCTGGCGGTAAGACAACGCATATTCTGGAAGTCGCACCGCAGGCAAGCGTAATGGCGGTCGATGTTGACGAACAGCGTCTTTCACGTGTTTACGATAATCTTAAACGTCTGGGCATGAAGGCCGAGGTCAAACAGGGCGACGGACGTACACCTGCTCAGTGGTGCGGAGATGAGCAGTTCGACCGTATTTTACTGGATGCCCCTTGTTCCGCTACCGGGGTGATCCGCCGCCATCCTGATATTAAATGGTTACGCCGCGATCGGGATATTAAAGAGCTGGCACAGCTGCAGTCAGAGATTCTGGATGCCATCTGGCCACATCTGAAAAGCGGCGGGACGCTGGTTTATGCCACCTGTTCCGTATTGCCAGAAGAGAACAGTCAGCAGATCGCGGCCTTCCTGAAGCGTACGCCCAATGCCCGTCTGCATCTGACCGGTACACCAGAGCAGCCCGGCAAACAAAACCTGCCTGGGGCAGAAGAAGGCGACGGCTTCTTTTACGCTAAGCTAATCAAAGAGTGATGTTGAAAACGGGTCACAAGATATGAAGATAATCATTCTGGGCGCGGGACAGGTGGGCGGTACGCTGGCGGAAAACCTGGTCGGTGAGAATAACGACATCACAATCGTTGATACCAATGGCGATCGTCTGCGCAGCCTGCAGGATAAATTTGATCTGCGTGTGGTTCAGGGGCATGGTTCTCATCCACGGGTGTTACGTGAAGCCGGTGCTGATGATGCCGATATGCTGGTTGCTGTTACCAGTTCCGATGAGACTAATATGGTTGCCTGTCAGGTCGCCTATTCACTCTTCAACACCCCAAACCGCATTGCACGTATCCGCTCCCCGGATTATGTCCGCGATGCCGATAAGCTGTTTCATTCCGATGCGGTTCCTATCGACCATTTGATTGCTCCAGAACAGCTGGTTATCGACAGCATCTACCGACTGATTGAATACCCGGGCGCACTGCAGGTGGTGAATTTCGCGGAAGGTAAAGTCAGTCTTGCAGTGGTCAAAGCCTATTATGGTGGCCCACTGATTGGCAACGCGCTTTCCACCATGCGCGAACATATGCCGCATATTGATACCCGTGTCGCCGCGATCTTCCGTCATGATCGCCCTATCCGACCGCAAGGCTCTACCATTGTCGAAGCCGGAGATGAAGTCTTCTTTATTGCTGCATCGCAGCACATTCGTGCAGTAATGAGTGAACTTCAGCGACTGGAAAAACCCTATAAACGCATCATGCTGGTTGGGGGCGGTAATATCGGTGCCGGTCTGGCTCGCCAGTTGGAAAAAGATTACAGCGTTAAACTGATCGAACGCGATCAACAGCGAGCTTCTGAGCTGGCAGAAAAACTGCAAAATACGATCGTTTTTTATGGCGATGCGTCGGATCAAGAGTTGCTCGCCGAAGAGCATATCGATCAAGTTGATCTTTTCATTGCGGTCACCAATGACGATGAAGCCAACATCATGTCAGCGATGCTGGCAAAACGGATGGGCGCGAAGAAAGTCATGGTGCTTATTCAGCGTCGGGCGTATGTCGATTTGGTACAAGGCAGCGTCATTGATATCGCAATTTCACCGCAACAGGCCACTATTTCTGCCCTGCTGAGCCATGTGCGTAAAGCGGACATCGTGGGTGTGTCTTCTCTACGTCGCGGAGTGGCAGAAGCTATCGAAGCCGTGGCGCACGGAGATGAAAGTACTTCCCGTGTGGTAGGGCGTACTATCGACGAAATTAAGCTCCCGCCGGGGACCATCATTGGTGCGGTAGTGCGCGGTAATGATGTGATGATCGCCAATGATAACTTGCGCATTGAGCAAGGCGATCATGTAATCATGTTCCTGACAGATAAAAAGTTTATTACCGACGTCGAACGTCTGTTCCAGCCAAGTCCTTTCTTCCTGTAATGCCTGAAGGGTGCTGTTATCAGCACCTTTTTTTATAACCCAATAATATGTAAGGGTTATATTTCTGTGACGCATGTCTCTCTTCAATGGCAATCCGCTAATGATTTGTTAAACTTGTATTTGTCAGCTGGCACAAGGAGAACAAAATGAGTTTTATTAAAGAATTTCGCGAATTTGCGATGCGCGGGAATGTAGTGGATTTGGCTGTAGGTGTAATTATTGGTGCAGCGTTTGGTAAGATCGTTTCATCACTGGTTGCCGATATTATCATGCCCCCGCTGGGATTATTGATTGGCGGGATCGATTTCAAACAGTTCGCTATAACACTGCGTGAAGCACAAGGTGATATTCCTGCAGTGGTAATGCATTACGGCGTGTTTATTCAAAACGTATTTGATTTTGTGATTGTTGCTTTTGCCATCTTTATGGCCATCAAGCTGATCAATAGATTGAATCGTAAGAAAAAAGAAGAACCGGCTGCGCCGGCAGCCCCCTCGAAAGAAGAAGTATTGCTGACAGAAATTCGTGACTTACTGAAAGCGCAAAACAACCGTACTTTGTAAGGCTTTGAAAGCAAGAAGGCCAGTGGTAAGAAAGCGATTTGCTTGCTTGCCACTGGCCTCCCAGTTACCCCGTTTCGCATGTTTATTTTTACGTAGATAACTTCCTTTCCCTTTCTTATTCTTCTCAATTCGCTGCCTGAATAAAGGATCATGTAATAATGCTTCAATAGCGTTATCGTTGATTTGCCCTTTCTTATGCTGATAATGGCTCATGATTTCTCCGGTATAGACAATATCCACGCGAGTGTAAAATCTGAGATAAATAAAATCAACAGCCGCGCGTTTCCCCGTTTGCCCCCTGCTCGAGTGTTTCGAGGATAGAGCAGTAGACGCTACTATGAGCAGTGCCACAACAAGCATCGTTCAGCCGCTGTAGAGACAGGCGCATCGTTTGTAACTCTTCGATACGCGCTTCGACTTCACTCAGTCTAGCCTGCACAATGCTTTTTGATTCCTGGCAGGTGTGGTGTTCAGGATCGATGCGGATCGACAGCAGTTCACGGATCGATTCCAGCGTAAAACCCAGCTGTCGGGCGTGACGAATGAACTTCAACCGCTGAAGATCCTTATCGGTATACAACCGAAAGCCACCTTCAGTGCGAATTTCATGCTCCATCATCTGCTGTTTTTCGTAATAACGAATGGTGTCAGGCGTGACATCAGCCAGCTTGGCAATCTCACCAATACGATACATCGCTAATCCTCATTCATTTTTTTCACTAGCCGGTCAGCGTAGTCGCCGTGCAGGAAATTTGTGCTTACACCCGCCTGTCGAAGCTTAAGCTCAAGAAGTGCGAGTCGCCGGCTGTAATCCGTATGCTCGGGAGATCCTTGTCTGACTGTACTGAGTAATTGAGCAAGCTCAACTGCCTCTTTACGCTGCTCAAGTTCTGGCGGCAGGCAACCAGCATTTTTCAACATTCGATAACCTGCTCTCAGTTCAGCAGGAACATGTGAATCATCATCCAGTATTAATGGGCATCCACTACCAGGCAGGTTATCAAATTCACCCTGGCGTTGAGCATCAAGAATGTGTCGTTCTGCCCACTGGTCAAGTAACCACATAGCAAAACTCCGCAGAGAACGAAAAGAATACGACTATTGTAGGAAAGTGGGGATACAGCAGATATAAAAAAACCCGCCGAAGCGGGTTTTTTTACGTTACTGCAGATTACTCTGCAGCAGCTTCTGCTTTCTCTGAACGATCAACCAGCTCGATGTAAGCCATCGGCGCGTTGTCGCCTGCACGGAAGCCACACTTCAGAATACGAGTGTAACCACCGGCACGGCTCGCGAAACGCGGGCCCAGTTCGTTAAACAGTTTTGCCACGATCTCGTTATCACGAGTACGGGCGAATGCCAGACGACGATTAGCAACGCTGTCAGTCTTGGCAAGAGTAATCAGCGGCTCAACTACGCGACGCAGCTCTTTCGCTTTAGGCAGGGTCGTCTTGATGATCTCATGACGAACCAGTGAACCTGCCATGTTGCGGAACATAGCCTGGCGATGGCTGCTGTTGCGGTTCAGTTGACGACCACTCTTACGATGGCGCATGACCTTATCCTTCTCAGTAAAACCTTAACCTGTGATCCGGTTACTCGTCAGCAATGCTTGCCGGTGGCCAGTTTTCCAGGCGCATGCCCAGAGACAGACCACGTGAAGCCAGCACGTCTTTAATCTCAGTAAGAGATTTTTTACCCAGGTTCGGCGTTTTCAGCAACTCAACCTCGGTACGCTGTACCAGATCACCGATATAGTGGATAGCTTCTGCCTTGAGGCAGTTAGCAGAGCGGACAGTCAATTCCAGATCGTCAACAGGGCGCAGCAGGATCGGATCGAATTCTGGTTTCTCTTCTTTCACTTCCGGCTGACGTACATCACGTAAGTCAACGAAAGCTTCCAGTTGTTCTGCCAGGATGGTTGCCGCACGACGAATCGCCTCTTCAGGATCGATTGTGCCGTTGGTTTCCATTTCGATGACCAGCTTGTCCAGGTCGGTACGCTGTTCTACACGCGCTGCTTCAACATTGTAGGCAATACGCTCTACAGGGCTGTAGCATGCGTCGACCAGCAGACGGCCGATTGGGCGCTCATCTTCTTCCGAATGAATTCGGGCAGAAGCCGGCACATAACCACGACCGCGCTGAACTTTGATACGCATGCTAATAGCTGCGTTCTCATCGGTCAGGTGGCAGATCACGTGCTGCGGCTTGACGATTTCGACATCACCGTCGTGGGTGATATCGGCTGCAGTCACAGGGCCAATGCCAGATTTATTCAGAGTAAGAATAACTTCATCTTTACCCTGAACTCTCACCGCCAGCCCTTTCAGGTTGAGCAGGATTTCAAGGATATCTTCCTGAACGCCTTCTTTGGTGCTGTACTCATGAAGTACACCATCAATCTCAACCTCGGTCACCGCGCAACCCGGCATCGATGAGAGCAGAATACGGCGCAGTGCGTTACCCAGAGTATGGCCAAAGCCACGCTCTAAAGGCTCAAGGGTCACCTTGGCGTGCGTCGAACTCACTTGCTCGATATCTACCAGGCGCGGTTTTAGAAACTCTGTCACAGAACCCTGCATTGTGTCCTCTCTTTGGTACTAAGCTTTACTTGGAGTAAAGCTCGACGATCAGGTGTTCGTTAATGTCCGCAGACAGATCAGAACGTTCCGGCTGACGCTTGAACGTGCCTTCCATCTTGCCAGCATCAACTTCCAGCCAGGTTGGCTTTTCACGCTGCTCAGCCAGCTCCAGAGCGGCTTTCACGCGAGATTGCTTTTTCGCTTTCTCACGAATGCTAACAACGTCATTCGCTTTAACCTGATAAGAAGCGATGTTAACAACACGACCGTTTACCATGATTGCTTTATGGCTAACCATCTGACGTGCTTCAGCACGAGTGGCACCAAAGCCCATACGGTATACTACGTTGTCCAGACGGCCTTCCAGCAGAGCCAACAGGTTTTCACCGGTGTTGCCTTTCAGACGTGCTGCTTCTTTATAGTAGTTACGGAACTGACGCTCCAGCACACCGTACATACGGCGAACTTTCTGCTTTTCACGCAACTGCACACCATAGTCAGACAGACGCGGTTTACGCGCACCGTGCTGGCCAGGAGCTTGTTCAATTTTACACTTGGTATCGATCGCGCGAACGCCAGACTTAAGGAATAAGTCGGTGCCCTCACGACGGCTCAGCTTGAGCTTAGGACCCAAATATCTTGCCATTTTCTATCTCCAACAATCCTAGAAAACGAACGCGTTATACGCGACGTTTTTTCGGCGGACGACAACCGTTATGAGGGATCGGAGTCACATCAGTAATATTCGTGATGCGGAAACCAGCGGCGTTCAGAGCACGAACAGTAGATTCGCGACCTGGACCCGGACCTTTTACCATAACTTCCAGATTCTTGATGCCGTATTCTTTTACGGCTTCAGCGCAACGCTCTGCTGCAACCTGAGCTGCGAACGGAGTGGATTTGCGTGAACCACGGAAACCGGAACCACCGGCTGTTGCCCAACCCAGTGCGTTACCCTGACGATCAGTAATAGTAACGATGGTGTTGTTGAAAGAAGCATGGATATGAGCCACGCCGTCAGAGACTTGTTTTCTTACACGCTTACGTGCACGAACTGGTGCCTTTGCCATTATTCAATCACCCCGATTATTTCTTGATCGGTTTGCGCGGACCCTTACGGGTACGTGCGTTGGTCTTGGTACGCTGGCCGCGAACCGGGAGACCACGACGATGACGCAAACCGCGATAGCAACCAAGATCCATAAGGCGCTTGATGCTCATGCTAACTTCACGGCGCAGATCACCTTCAACGACAAATTTGGCAACTTCGTCACGCAGCGTGTCGATTTGTTCTTCAGACAGCTCACTGATCTTAACATCTTCAGCGATACCCGCTGCAGCCAGAATGGCTTTGGAACGGGTCTTGCCGACGCCGTAGATCGAAGTTAATGCGATCACAGCATGTTTCTGATCAGGAATGTTAATGCCTGCTATACGGGCCACTATGCACTCCTACTATTTAATATGTACGCACCATGCTGAAAAGCCCGTTTTCAGGATACTCAAATGGAAACGTACAGACATACAAAAGATTGGCTGGCTAATCTAGCCAGCTCAACCCAACTTTGCAAGAAAAATATGCGAAATAATCAGCCTTGGCGCTGTTTATGCTTCGGCTCGGCACTGCAAATCACACGGATGACACCATCACGCTTAACGATTTTGCAGTTACGGCATAATTTCTTGACGGAAGCACGAACTTTCATTTTTACTCTCCGTAACTTCTCGAGCGACCTATTGTCGGCCGTAGCCTTTAAGGTTCGCCTTCTTCAATGCAGACTCGTACTGACTTGACATCATCAGAGTTTGCACTTGAGCCATAAAGTCCATAATCACGACAACAACGATAAGCAGTGAGGTTCCACCGAAGTAGAACGGTACTTTCATTGCATCACGCATGAACTCCGGGATCAGGCAAATAAAAGTAATATAAAGCGCACCAACCAAAGTCAGGCGAGTCATTACTTTATCGATATACTTCGCCGTTTGCTCTCCCGGACGAATTCCTGGTACAAATGCACCGGACTTCTTCAGGTTATCTGCTGTTTCACGCGGGTTGAAGACCAACGCCGTGTAGAAGAAACAGAAGAAGATGATCGCAGACGCATAGAGTAACACATAAAGTGGTTGCCCAGGCTGCAAATACAGCGAAATTGTTGTCAGCCAGTTCCAACCAGTCCCGCCCCCGAACCATGACGCGATGGTCGCCGGGAACAGAATAATACTGGAAGCGAAGATTGCCGGGATTACCCCTGCCATATTCACTTTCAGCGGTAAATGTGTGCTCTGTGCAGCATAGACACGACGACCTTGCTGACGTTTCGCGTAGTTTACCACAATGCGGCGTTGACCACGTTCAACGAAGATAACAAAGAACGTCACTGCAAATACTAATACTGCAACCAACAGCAACAGGAGGAAGTGCAGGTCGCCTTGACGCGCTTGCTCGATAGTATGGGCGATGGCTGGCGGGAGACCCGCAACAATACCAGCGAAGATAATGATCGAAATACCGTTGCCGATACCTCGTTCAGTAATTTGTTCGCCGAGCCACATCAGGAACATCGTTCCTGAAACCAGACTTACAACAGCGGTGAAATAGAATGCAAAGCCTGGGTTAATAACCAGGCCCTGCATACCAGGCATATTCGGTAGACCGGTAGCAATACCGATCGACTGGAATATCGCCAGCACCAGAGTGCCGTAACGGGTGTACTGGCTGATCTTACGACGACCAGACTCCCCTTCTTTCTTCAGCTCTGCCAAGGTCGGATGAACGACCGTCAGCAGCTGGATAATGATCGATGCCGAAATATACGGCATGATACCCAAAGCAAAGATTGAAGCACGGCTGAGAGCACCACCAGAGAACATGTTAAACATTTCAATGATGGTGCCACGCTGTTGCTCAAGCAGTTTGGCAAGTACAGCGGCATCAATACCAGGGATCGGAATAAAAGAGCCAATACGGAACACAATAAGCGCACCGATTACAAACAACAGTCTGCGTTTCAGCTCGCCTAAGCCACCTTTGGCACTTTGAAAATCTAATCCCGGTTGTTTAGCCATCTGCTACTTATTCCTCGATTTTACCGCCAGCAGCTTCGATAGCAGCACGAGCACCTTTAGTAACACGCAGGCCACGAACAGTTACCGGAGTAGAAACTTCACCAGCCAGGATCACTTTCGCGAACTCGATCTGGATACCGATAATGTTTGCTGCTTTCAGCGTGTTCAGGTCTACAACGCCGCCTTCAACTTTCGCCAGGTCAGACAGACGAACTTCGGCTGTGATCGCTGATTTGCGAGAGGTGAAGCCGAACTTCGGCAGACGACGGTACAGTGGCATCTGGCCACCCTCGAAACCGCGACGTACGCCACCGCCAGAACGAGAGTTCTGACCTTTGTGACCACGACCACCGGTTTTGCCGAGGCCAGAACCGATACCACGACCCAGGCGTTTACCCGCCTTTTTAGAGCCTTCGGCCGGAGACAGAGTATTTAAACGCATCTCTTACTCCTCAACTTTAACCATGAAGTAAACCGCGTTGACCATACCACGAACAGCAGGAGTATCCTCGCGCTCAACGGTATGACCAATACGACGCAGACCCAGGCCAAGCAGAGTTGCCTTGTGTTTCGGCAGACGTCCGATTGCACTGCGGGTTTGTGTAATTTTAATAGTCTTTGCCATGGTCAATTACCCCAGAATTTCTTCAACGGATTTACCACGCTTGGCAGCGACCATTTCTGGAGATTTCATATTTTCCAGGCCATCAATAGTTGCACGAACCACGTTGATCGGGTTGGTGGAACCATATGCTTTAGCCAGAACGTTATGAACTCCAGCAACTTCCAGAACGGCGCGCATTGCACCACCGGCGATGATACCGGTACCTTCGGAAGCTGGCTGCATGAAGACACGAGAACCCGTGTGAGTACCCTTAACTGGGTGCTGCAGGGTGCCGTGGTTCAGCGCGACGTTAATCATATTGCGACGGGCTTTTTCCATCGCTTTCTGGATCGCTGCTGGAACTTCACGCGCTTTACCGTAACCAAAACCTACGCGGCCATTACCATCACCAACAACAGTCAGAGCTGTGAAGGAGAAAATACGACCACCTTTAACGGTTTTAGATACGCGGTTAACCGCGATCAGCTTTTCCTGCAGTTCGCCAGCCTGTTTTTCGATGTGAGCCATCTTACACCTCTACCTTAGAACTGAAGGCCAGCTTCACGGGCAGCATCTGCCAGTGCCTGGACGCGACCATGATATTGGAACCCGGAACGGTCAAAGGACACAACTGTGATGCCTTTTTCCAGAGCGCGTTCAGCAACAGCTTTACCTACAGCTGCAGCAGCGTCTTTGTTACCGGTGTACTTCAATTGTTCAGTAATAGCTTTTTCTACAGTAGAAGCAGCTACCAGAACTTCAGAACCGTTTGGTGCAATAACCTGTGCGTAAATATGACGCGGGGTACGATGTACCACCAGGCGAGTTGCACCCAGCTCTTTGAGCTTGCGGCGTGCGCTGGTCGCACGACGGATACGAGCAGATTTCTTATCCATAGTGTTACCTTACTTCTTCTTAGCCTCTTTGGTACGCACGACTTCGTCGGCGTAACGAACACCCTTGCCTTTATAAGGCTCAGGACGACGGTAGGCGCGCAGATCTGCTGCAACCTGACCGATCAGCTGTTTATCAGCGCCTTTCAGCACGATTTCAGTCTGAGTCGGGCATTCTGCAGTGATACCGGCCGGCAGCGGATGCTCAACAGGGTGTGAGAAGCCCAGAGACAGGCCTACTGCATTCCCTTTGATCGCTGCACGATAACCTACACCAACCAGCTGAAGCTTTTTAGTGAAGCCTTCGGTAACACCAACAACCATTGAGTTCAGCAGGGCACGCGCGGTACCAGCCTGAGCCCAGCCATCAACGTAACCAGTACGTGGGCCGAAAGTCAGAGCGTTGTCTACATGATTAACTTCAACAGCATTGTTGAGGGTACGAGTCAGCTCGCCATTTTTACCTTTGATCGTAATAACCTGACCGTCGATTTTTACATCAACGCCGGCAGGAATAACGACCGGTGCTTTAGCAACACGAGACATTCTTTCCTCCGATTAGGCTACGTAGCAGATAATTTCGCCACCAAGACCAGCTTGGCGCGCTGCACGATCAGTCATAACACCTTTAGAGGTAGAAACAACTGCGATACCCATGCCGGCCATAACTTTTGGCAGCTCATCTTTTTTCTTATAGATGCGCAGGCCTGGGCGGCTGACACGCTGAATGCTTTCTACAACAGCTTTACCCTGGAAATACTTAAGAGTAAGTTCCAGTTCCGGCTTGGTGTCGCCTTCAACTTTAAAATCTTCGATAAAACCTTCTTCCTTCAGCACGTTGGCAATTGCCACTTTCAGCTTGGCGGAAGGCATGGTGACCGCAACTTTGTTCGCGGCCTGACCGTTACGGATACGGGTCAGCATATCCGCGATCGGATCTTGCATGCTCATCTGTCTTTACTCCCGTGATTCAATTGGTAATTACCAGCTAGCCTTTTTCAAGCCTGGTACTTCACCGCGCATGGCGGCTTCACGCAGTTTGATACGGCTCAACCCGAACTTGCCCACGAAACCATGTGGACGACCTGTTTGACGACAGCGGTTACGCTGACGAGACGGGCTGGAATCACGCGGCAGAGACTGCAGCTTGAGAACAGCATTCCAACGATCTTCGTCGGAAGCGTTCACATCAGAAATGATCGCTTTCAGTTCAGCGCGTTTAGCGAAGAATTTATCAGCTAAAGCTACGCGCTTTACTTCGCGTGCTTTCATTGATTGCTTAGCCATTCAGTAACCCTACCTTACTTGCGGAACGGGAAGTCAAACGCAGCCAGCAGAGCGCGGCCTTCTTCGTCAGAGTTCGCAGTAGTGGTAATGGTAATATCCAAACCACGCACGCGGTCGACTTTATCGTAGTCGATCTCTGGGAAGATGATCTGCTCACGGACACCCATGCTGTAGTTGCCACGACCGTCGAAAGACTTAGCGGACAAGCCACGGAAGTCACGGATACGTGGAACAGCAATAGAGATCAGGCGCTCAAGGAACTCCCACATGCGTTCGCCACGCAGAGTTACTTTACAGCCGATCGGATAGCCCTGACGGATTTTGAAGCCTGCAACAGATTTGCGTGCTTTGGTGATCAGCGGTTTTTGACCGGAGATTGCTGTCAGATCAGCTGCTGCGTTATCCAGCAGTTTCTTGTCAGCGATCGCTTCACCAACACCCATGTTCAGGGTGATCTTCTCGACCCGAGGGACTTGCATGACAGAATTGTAGTTAAACTCAGTCATGAGTTTGTTAACTACTTCGTCTTTGTAGTAATCATGCAGTTTCGCCATCGTACTACTCCAAATTACTTGATAGTTTCGCTGTTAGACTTGAAGAAACGGACTTTTTTGCCGTCTTCGAATCTAAAGCCTACACGGTCAGCCTTACCGGTTGCCGCATTGAAGATTGCAACGTTAGAAACCTGAATTGCAGCTTCTTTTTCAACGATGCCACCTGGCTGGTTCAGGGCCGGAACCGGCTTCTGATGTTTCTTAACCAGGTTGATACCTTCAACGACGAGTTTGCCGGAAGACAGAACATTTTTTACTTTACCGCGTTTACCTTTATCTTTACCGGTTAACACGATAACTTCGTCATCACGACGGATTTTCGCTGCCATGATTCGCTCCTTAGAGTACTTCTGGTGCCAGAGAGATAATTTTCATGAACTTTTCAGTACGAAGTTCACGAGTTACCGGCCCAAAGATACGCGTGCCGATAGGCTGCTCGCTGTTATTGTTTAAAATAACGCATGCATTACCATCGAAGCGAATGACAGAACCGTCAGGGCGACGAACACCCTTCCTGGTGCGCACCACTACCGCTTTCAGCACATCACCTTTCTTGACCTTACCACGTGGAATTGCTTCCTTGATGGTGATCTTGATGATGTCGCCTACGCCTGCGTAGCGACGGTGCGAGCCACCCAGAACCTTGATACACATTACGCGACGTGCACCGGAGTTGTCGGCGACGTTCAGCATAGTCTGTTCTTGGATCATTTCAGTGCTCCGCTAATGTCAACTACTACCTGAGACTCTAAAATCAGAGCCGTTAAAAAGCCCCATATCGAGGGCGCGGCATTATAACACCGCTTCTGCAATATGGGTAGAAAAAATAAACGGCCCATTGCTGAGCCGTTTATTCGTATCGAGAAGGCTACTCTATTACAGAACCGCTTTCTCTACAACGCGAACCAGCGTCCAGGACTTAGTCTTGGACAGTGGACGGCATTCACGGATTTCAACCTTGTCGCCGATACCACATTCGTTGTTCTCGTCATGTACGTGCAGTTTGGTCGTACGCTTGATGAATTTACCGTAGATCGGGTGTTTCACAATACGTTCGATAGCTACAACGATGGATTTCTCCATTTTGTCGCTAACAACACGACCTTGCAGAGTACGGATTTTATCGGTCATTACGCACCCGCCTTCTGAGTCAGTAAAGTCTTAACGCGTGCAACATCACGACGTACCTGCTTCAGCAGGTGAGTCTGTTGCAGCTGGCCACTTGCAGCCTGCATACGCAGGTTGAACTGCTCACGCAGCAGGTTCAGCAGCTCAGCGTTCAGCTCTTCTACGCTTTTTTCACGCAGCTCATTTGCTTTCATTACATCACCGTCTTAGTTACAAAGGTGGTTTTGATAGGCAGTTTCGCTGCTGCCAGGCCGAAGGCTTCACGGGCCAGCTCTTCCGGAACACCGTCCATTTCATAAAGGACTTTGCCCGGTTGGATCAAGGCAACCCAGTACTCCACGTTACCTTTACCTTTACCCATACGAACTTCCAGCGGCTTCTCGGTAATTGGTTTGTCCGGGAAAACACGGATCCAAATTTTACCTTGACGCTTAACTGCACGGGTCATAGCACGACGTGCTGCTTCGATCTGACGTGCAGTCAGACGACCACGGCCAACAGCTTTCAGACCGAAAGTGCCGAAGCTAACATCCGTACCCTGCGCCAGACCACGGTTGCGGCCTTTGTGCACTTTACGGAATTTTGTACGCTTTGGTTGTAACATCAGCGACGCTCCTTATTTACGGCCTTTACGCTGCTGCTTTTTAGGTTGCGCAGCCGGTTTTTCCGGTTGTTCAACAGCAGCCATACCACCCAGGATCTCACCTTTGAAGATCCATACCTTAACGCCGATTACACCGTAAGTGGTGTGCGCTTCAGAGGTGTTGTAGTCGATGTCAGCACGCAGAGTGTGCAGCGGTACGCGACCTTCGCGGTACCATTCGGTACGTGCGATTTCCGCGCCGCCCAGACGGCCGCTAACTTCAACTTTGATACCTTTAGCGCCCAGACGCATTGCGTTCTGTACAGCACGCTTCATAGCACGACGGAACATAACGCGACGTTCCAGCTGTGAAGTGATGCTATCAGCAACCAATTTAGCGTCCAGTTCAGGCTTACGAACTTCAGCGATATTGATCTGTGCAGGAACGCCAGCGATATCCGCTACGACCTTGCGCAGTTTTTCTACGTCTTCGCCTTTCTTACCGATTACGATGCCAGGACGAGCGGTGTGAATAGTCACACGGATGCTCTTAGCTGGACGCTCGATAACGATACGAGATACAGACGCTTTAGCCAGTTCCTTAGTCAGGTACTGACGTACTTTAAAATCGCTGTCCAGGTTGTCAGCGAATTCTTTGGTGTTCGCAAACCAGGTTGAGTTCCATGGTTTTACAATACCCAGGCGAATACCATTAGGATGTACTTTCTGACCCATTGCTAGTCTCCAGAGTCTCAGCGATCGGACACAACCACAGTAATGTGGCTGGTGCGCTTCAGGATGCGATCTGCACGACCTTTCGCACGCGGCATAATGCGCTTCATGCTTGGGCCTTCGTCTACGAAGATTTTCGCGACTTTCAGATCGTCAATGTCAGCGCCATCGTTGTGTTCAGCGTTAGCAATGGCAGATTCCAGTACCTTCTTAACCAATACCGCAGCTTTCTTGTTGGTATAGGTCAGGATGTCCAGGGCCTGCGACACTTTCTTACCGCGAATCAGGTCAGCAACAAGGCGAACCTTCTGAGCAGAAGAACGAGCATGGCGATGTTGAGCTAAAGTTTCCATCTCTTCCTCCTACCTTATTTCTTCTTCGCTTTTTTATCAGCAGCATGGCCGCGATAAGTACGAGTCGGTGCGAATTCACCCAGTTTGTGACCGACCATTTCATCGGAAACAAAGACTGGAACGTGCTGACGACCATTATGGACAGCGATGGTCAAACCGATCATGTTAGGAAAGATCGTTGAACGACGGGACCAAGTGCGCAGGGGCTTCTTGTCTCCGCTTTCCACCGCTTTCTCTACCTTCTTCAGCAAGTGCAGGTCAATAAAAGGACCTTTCTTGAGAGAACGTGGCATGGCTTATCCTCTAATATTATTTGCTACGGCGACGTACGATAAATTTATCAGTACGCTTGTTGCTGCGGGTCTTCTTACCTTTGGTCTGAACGCCCCACGGAGTTACCGGGTGCTTACCAAAGTTACGACCTTCACCACCACCATGTGGGTGGTCGACTGGGTTCATCGCAGTACCGCGAACGGTAGGACGAACACCACGCCAGCGTGCAGCACCTGCTTTACCCAGAACGCGCAGCATATGCTCAGCATTGCCAACTTCGCCCAGAGTTGCGCGGCAGTCTGCTTCGACTTTACGCATTTCACCAGAACGCAGACGCAGGGTGACATAAGCACCATCGCGCGCAACGATCTGAACGTAAGTACCAGCGGAACGTGCCAGCTGACCGCCTTTACCTGGTTTCATTTCTACGTTATGAACGGTAGAACCAACCGGGATATTGCGCATCGGCAGGGTGTTACCTGCTTTGATTGCAGCATCAACGCCAGACTGAATCTGGTCGCCAGCTTTCAGGCCTTTAGGGGCCAGAATGTAACGGCGCTCGCCATCTTTGTACAGAACCAGCGCGATGTTCGCGGAACGGTTCGGATCGTACTCAAGACGCTCAACAACAGCTGGGATACCGTCTTTGTTGCGTTTGAAGTCAACAATACGGTAAGCCTGCTTGTGACCACCACCGATGTGACGAGTGGTGATACGGCCATTGTTGTTACGACCACCGGATTTGCTGTTTTTTTCAACCAGCGGAGCAAAAGGTTTGCCCTTGTGCAGCTCTGGGTTGACCACTTTAACGACGTGGCGACGACCCGGAGATGTCGGTTTACATTTAACAACTGCCATTGTATTACTCCTCCGACTTACTCAGCGCCGCCAACGAAGTCCAGGTTCTGGCCTTCTTTCAGGGTGACGTAAGCTTTTTTCCAGTCGCTACGACGACCGATACGCTGTCCGTGACGTTTAACTTTCCCTTTAACTACCAGGGTGTTAACGACTTCGACTTCGACTTCAAACAGTTTCTGCACAGCAGCTTTGATTTCTGCTTTGGTCGCGTCTTTAGCAACTTTGAGAACGATGGTGTTTGTTTTTTCCATCGCAGCAGACGCTTTTTCAGAAACGTGCGGTGCACGAAGCACCTTCAGCAGACGTTCTTCACGAATCATGCCAGCATCTCCTCAACTTGCTTAACAGCATCAGCAGTCATTACGACTTTGTCGAAGGCGATCAGGCTAACCGGGTCGATACCAGTCGCATCGCGTACGTCAACCTTGTGCAGGTTACGTGCGGCCAGGAACAGGTTCTCGTCCAGCTCACCGGTGATGATCAGCACATCTTCCAGAGCCATGTCTTTCAGTTTCTGTGCCAGCAGCTTAGTTTTAGGCGCTTCTACAGAGAAAGATTCGACAACGATCAGACGATCCTGACGTACCAGCTCGGACAGGATGCTTTTCAGCGCGCCGCGGTACATCTTTTTGTTAACTTTTTGACTGTGGTCCTGCGGGCGAGCAGCGAAGGTCACGCCACCGGAACGCCAGATCGGGCTCTTGATAGAACCTGAACGCGCACGGCCGGTACCTTTCTGGCGCCACGGCTTTTTGCCGGAACCAGTTACTTCAGCACGAGTCTTCTGAGCACGAGTACCCTGACGAGCACCAGCTGCATAAGCAACAACAACCTGGTGAACCAGCGCTTCGTTGAAATCACGACCGAAGGTAGTTTCGGAAACAGTCAGCGCGCTCTGCGCGTCTTTCAATACTAATTCCATTGCTATCCCCTTACGCCTTCACAGCTGGTTTAACGATCAGGTCGCTACCGGTTGCACCCGGAACTGCACCTTTAACCAGCAGCAGGTTGCGCTCAGCGTCAACACGTACTACGTCCAGGCTCTGAACGGTCACACGTTCGTTACCCAGCTGACCTGCCATTTTCTTGCCTTTGAACACTTTGCCCGGAGTCTGGTTCTGACCGATAGAACCCGGAACGCGGTGGGACAAGGAGTTACCGTGCGTGGCATCCTGAGTACGGAAGTTCCAGCGCTTAACGGTACCAGCAAAACCTTTACCTTTAGAGGTACCGGTTACGTCAACTTTTTTAACTTCTGCAAACAGCTCAACGCTAATGTCCTGACCTACGGTGAACTCTTCGCCTTCAGCAAGACGGAATTCCCACAGACCACGGCCAGCTTCAACGCCAGCTTTAGCGAAGTGACCCGCTTCCGGTTTGGTTACACGGTTAGCTTTTTTAGCACCAGTGGTAACCTGAACGGCACGGTAGCCATCGTTAGCCAGGTCTTTAACCTGAGTAACGCGGTTTGCTTCAACTTCGATTACGGTTACTGGGATAGATACGCCATCTTCAGTGAAGATGCGGGTCATGCCCACTTTTTTACCGACTAAACCAATCATTGTATCAACCTCTCAATCGCTCGATGACCTGATTAACCCAGGCTGATCTGCACGTCTACACCGGCAGCCAGATCCAGACGCATCAGAGCATCAACGGTTTTCTCGGTTGGCTCAACGATGTCAACCAGACGCTTGTGAGTGCGGATTTCGTACTGATCACGCGCGTCTTTGTTAACGTGCGGGGAGATCAGAACGGTAAAGCGCTCTTTGCGGGTCGGCAGCGGGATCGGACCACGGACTTGCGCACCAGTGCGCTTAGCAGTCTCGACGATTTCCGCGGTTGATTGATCGATCAGACGATGATCAAACGCTTTAAGACGGATACGGATTCTTTGGTTCTGCATGAGACCAGAGCTCCAATTATTTTATAAACGAAAATGATTACTACTCAAACCCATTACGATTGATGGGAGAGTGTAACCGTTCTTACGTAGCCCCCCAATTGGGAGCATTGTTAGGCAACGAAAAACAGTGTTGCCTGGGTTCAGATTGAACCAGCTGTCAATTACGACAAGCCCGCGCATTATACGTAAATCTGGGCAGGACGCAAGCCCCGTTTAGGAAATAGACGACACTGGTGAGTTTTGCGTGGCGACTCGTAAATTTTCTGTAATGTAACGGCGACCTGCAAATACTCAGGAAGGCTTTACGCAGGGTTTCGTTTTGCAGTTTGTTTAACCACAGCAAGTACGCGGAATATGGCCTCACACATTTCATTGAGGCGCCAAACGATGCTTACTACCCTCCCCTTCCTGTTCGTCTACCTGGGTTTAACCTTTTTATTAGTCCGGGAAGATATCCGTTCGCATCTGCTTTTGGACAAATACCTCTGTCCATTGCTCTGGACGGGTCTGCTCTATCACCTCTGTCTTCATCCCGATTTTCTGGCAAGCGCGGTTCTGGGTGCGATCGCGGGATACACCGGTTTCGCGATGATTTATTGGGCTTACAAACTGATACGTAAACGTGAAGGATTGGGATACGGAGACGTGAAATATCTGGGGGCACTGGGCGCATGGCATGGCTGGTGCGTGCTTCCTGCTCTGGCCTTATCGGCAGCCCTGCTGGCGACGCTCTATCTTTTGATAAAATCTTTGTTTAAACCGGGAGAACAGATATTAAAAAACCCGCTGCCCTTTGGGCCTTTTATGGCGGCAGCAGGTTTAATGATTGGCGGGCAAAGCCTGATCAGCTTTCCACTTTGATCTGTGACTGGAGGTAATTCTGCAGACCGATTTTACCGATAAGATCCAGCTCAGTCTCCAGCCAGTCGATGTGCCCTTCTTCATCGGCCAGGATCTGGATCATCATATCGCGGCTGACATAATCGTGAACACTGTCGGCGTAAGCGATAGCTTCACGAAGATCTTTTGCACCCTCGAGTTCCAGTGCCAGATCGGAGCGCAGCATCTCTTCAACATCTTCACCGATACCCAGCTTGCCGAGATCCTGCAGGTTGGGGATTCCCTCAAGGAATAAAATACGCTCGATATACTTATCGGCGTGTTTCATTTCATCAATGGATTCATGGTATTCAACGTCGTTGAGGCGAGTCAGCCCCCAGTTCTTGAACATTCTCGCATGGAGAAAGTATTGATTGATTGCAACAAGCTCATTTCCCAATAATTTATTGAGATAACTTATGATTTTAATATCACCTTTCATTATAGTCCCTCCGCTTCCACTTATTGAAGCGTAGATGGGGCTACAGGGATGTCAAAAAAAAGAATGAGCCTCAGGCAATCTCTTTGTATTCCGGGATCTGCATCAATTCGTCTTGCATGATCTCACGGGCAGCGCGAACGCACTTACCGCATTGATTTCCCACTGGAACAAACTTACGCAGCTGCTGAAAAGATTGTGGTTGAAACTGGCGAACGGCCTGACGGATTTTTTTATCACTTACACCATTACATAAACAAACGTACATAACCACTCCCGTTCAAAATATGCGCAAAGTGTAAGTGAGAATAATTATGATTACAATAGCACAAGCATCGAGATACGGGACGGGCGCCAGCAAAAAATGCGAAAATTTGTGACAGGGACAAACGCAAGGCAACAAAAAAGGACGCCGAAGCGTCCTTTTTAATTCAGGGATAATTAATTAGCCCAGAACTTTAGCAACAACACCCGCGCCAACGGTACGGCCGCCTTCGCGGATTGCGAAGCGCAGACCATCGTCCATTGCGATTGGGTGGATCAGGGTAACAACCATCTTGATGTTGTCGCCTGGCATTACCATCTCAACGCCTTCTGGCAGTTCGATGGTACCGGTCACGTCAGTCGTACGGAAGTAGAACTGTGGACGGTAGCCTTTGAAGAACGGAGTATGACGGCCGCCTTCGTCTTTGGACAGGATGTACACTTCAGATTCGAACTTGGTGTGCGGCTTGATGGAGCCTGGCTTAGCCAGAACCTGACCACGTTCGATTTCTTCACGTTTGATACCACGCAGCAGAACACCAACGTTCTCACCGGCACGGCCTTCGTCCAGCAGTTTGCGGAACATTTCAACGCCGGTACAGGTAGACTTAGCAGTGTCCTTGATACCAACGATTTCAACTTCTTCGCCAACCTTGATGATACCGCGCTCTACACGACCGGTAACAACGGTACCACGACCGGAGATGGAGAATACGTCTTCGATAGGCAGCAGGAACGGCTTGTCAATCGCACGCTCTGGCTCTGGGATGTAGGAATCCAGGTAGCCAGCCAGTTCGATGATTTTCTCTTCCCACTCTGCTTCGCCTTCCAGCGCTTTCAGCGCAGAACCACGAACGATTGGGGTGTCGTCGCCCGGGAAGTCGTACTGGGACAGGAGTTCACGAACTTCCATCTCAACCAGTTCCAGCAGCTCTTCGTCATCAACCATGTCGCATTTGTTCAGGAACACGATGATGAAAGGAACGCCTACCTGACGACCCAGCAGGATGTGCTCACGGGTCTGAGGCATTGGGCCGTCAGTCGCAGCAACAACCAGGATCGCGCCGTCCATCTGCGCAGCACCGGTGATCATGTTTTTAACATAGTCGGCGTGGCCCGGGCAGTCTACGTGTGCGTAGTGGCGAGTCGGGGTGTCATATTCAACGTGAGAAGTGTTGATGGTGATACCACGAGCTTTTTCTTCTGGTGCGTTATCGATCTGGTCGAATGCACGAGCAGAACCACCGTAGGTTTTTGCCAGAACGGTAGTGATTGCAGCGGTCAGAGTAGTTTTACCGTGGTCAACGTGGCCGATAGTACCAACGTTGACGTGCGGTTTTGTACGTTCAAATTTTTCTTTAGACACGGCTATATTCCTTACTATAGTGCTCTCCCCTTTGGAGAGAGCACGGGACTTAGGTTTTAATCCTGTGGATTATTTACCACGGGCTTCAATTACGGCCTGAGCAACGTTGTTCGGCGCATCATCATACTTCAGGAATTCCATGGTGTATGATGCACGACCTTTGGTCAGAGAACGCAGCTGAGTTGCATATCCGAACATTTCAGACAGCGGAACTTCAGCGTGGATCTTAACGCCAGTTACTTCAGATTCCTGACCACGCAGCATACCGCGACGACGGCTCAAGTCACCGATAACGTCACCGGTGTTCTCTTCAGGAGTTTCTACTTCAACCTTCATGATCGGCTCAAGCAGAACTGGTTTCGCTTTCTTAAAGCCTTCTTTAAAGGCGATAGAAGCAGCCAGTTTAAACGCCAGTTCAGAGGAGTCAACGTCATGGTAAGAACCGAAGTGCAGACGAACACCCATGTCTACTACCGGGTAACCAGCCAGTGGACCAGACTTCAGCTGCTCCTGGATGCCTTTATCAACGGCAGGGATGTATTCACCAGGAATCACACCACCTTTAATGTCGTTGATGAACTCGTAACCTTTCGGGTTAGAGCCTGGCTCCAGTGGGTACATGTCGATCACAACGTGACCATACTGACCACGACCACCGGACTGCTTAGCGTGTTTACCTTCAACATCGGAAACTTTCTGACGAATCGCTTCACGGTAAGCAACCTGAGGTTTACCTACGTTAGCTTCAACGTTGAATTCACGACGCATACGGTCAACGATGATGTCCAGGTGCAGTTCACCCATACCAGCGATGATGGTCTGGTTAGATTCTTCATCAGTCCATACGCGGAATGATGGGTCTTCTTTAGCCAGACGGCCCAGAGCCAGACCCATTTTTTCCTGGTCAGCTTTGGTTTTCGGCTCAACGGCGATAGAGATTACCGGCTCTGGGAACTCCATACGCTCCAGAATGATTGGGTGATCTGGGTTACACAGGGTGTCACCAGTAGTCACGTCTTTCAGACCGATAGCAGCAGCGATGTCGCCCGCACGAACTTCTTTGATCTCTTCACGTTTGTTCGCGTGCATCTGTACGATACGACCGAAACGCTCACGTGCAGCTTTCACGGAGTTCAGGATGGTGTCACCGGAGTTAACCACACCAGAGTACACACGGAAGAACGTCAGGTTACCTACGAACGGGTCGGTAGCGATTTTGAACGCCAGAGCAGCAAACGGCTCTTCATCACTTGCGTGACGCTCAGCCGGCGTGTCTTTACCGTCGTCCAGGATACCGTTGATCGCAGGAACGTCTACCGGGGATGGCAGGTAGTCAACTACTGCATCCAGCATCGCCTGAACACCTTTGTTCTTGAACGCAGAACCACAGGTTACCAGGATGATTTCGTTGTTCAGAACACGCTGACGCAGAGCTTTTTTGATCTCTTCTTCAGTCAGTTCTTCACCACCCAGGTATTTTTCCATCAGCTCTTCAGAAGCTTCCGCTGCGGACTCGATCAGGTTCTGGTGCCATTCGTCAGCCAGGTCCTGCATGTCTGCTGGGATATCTTCGTAGGTGAAGGTTACGCCTGCGTCTTCTTCGTTCCAGTTGATGGCTTTCATTTTCACCAGGTCGATTACGCCGGTGAAACCTTCTTCAGCACCAATTGCCAGCTGCAGCGGAACAGGGTTCGCGCCCAGACGGGATTTGATCTGACCAACAACTTTCAGGAAGTTAGCACCCATACGGTCCATTTTGTTAACGAACGCGATGCGCGGAACTTTGTATTTGTTTGCCTGACGCCATACGGTTTCAGACTGTGGCTGAACACCACCAACTGCGCAGTAAACCATTACCGCACCATCCAGAACACGCATGGAACGTTCTACTTCGATGGTGAAGTCAACGTGCCCCGGGGTGTCGATGATGTTTACGCGATGCGGTTCATACTGCTTAGCCATACCAGACCAGAATGCAGTAGTCGCTGCGGAGGTAATGGTAATACCACGCTCCTGCTCCTGCTCCATCCAGTCCATGGTAGCGGCGCCGTCGTGAACTTCACCGATTTTATGGTTTACACCGGTGTAGAACAGAATACGTTCGGTAGTAGTGGTTTTACCGGCGTCGATGTGCGCACTGATACCAATGTTACGGTAGCGTGCGATGGGTGTTGTACGAGCCATTTGATTCCTCGTTTATCTTTTTAGGCGTTCAGTTAAGTAACCCAAAGCGGGCTGCTTCGCTGAAGCGCCCGCCTGGTGACTAATACTCCGAAGGGATTACCAACGGTAGTGTGCGAACGCCTTGTTGGCTTCTGCCATACGGTGAACGTCTTCACGTTTCTTAACTGCAGTACCTTTGTTGTCTGCAGCATCAGAAAGTTCGTTCGCCAGACGCAGAGCCATGGATTTATCACCGCGTTTACGAGCAGCTTCAACGATCCAACGCATTGCCAGAGCATTACGACGAACCGGACGAACTTCAACTGGAACCTGATAAGTAGAACCACCAACGCGGCGGGACTTAACTTCTACAGTCGGGCGAACGTTGTCGAGAGCGACTTCGAAAGCTTCCAGTTCATTTTTACCAGAACGCTGAGCCAGGGTCTCAAGCGCGCTGTATACGATTGCTTCTGCAGTAGATTTTTTACCATCTACCATCAGGATATTTACAAATTTTGCCAGCAGTTCTGATCCGAATTTCGGATCTGGAAGAATTTTACGCTGACCAATGACGCGACGACGTGGCATGGGAATACTCCGTTGTTAATTCAGGATTGTCCAAAACTCTAAGAGTTTAGTGTGACATTAAGATAAATCAGTTTGGCCTTACTTAACGGAGAACCATTAAGCCTTAGGACGTTTCACGCCGTACTTAGAGCGAGATTGCTTACGGTCTTTAACGCCGGAGCAGTCAAGCGCACCACGAACGGTGTGGTAACGAACACCCGGAAGGTCTTTTACACGACCGCCACGGATCAGGATCACGGAGTGTTCCTGCAGGTTGTGACCTTCACCACCGATGTAGGAAGTCACTTCAAAACCGTTAGTCAAACGCACACGGCAGACTTTACGCAGTGCGGAGTTTGGTTTTTTAGGAGTGGTGGTATACACACGAGTACATACACCACGTTTCTGCGGGCAGGCTTCCAGCGCAGGCACGTTGCTTTTTGCAACTTTGCGAGCGCGTGGTTTGCGTACCAGCTGGTTAACTGTTGCCATTAAATAGCTCCTGGTTTTAGCTTTTGCTTCGTAAACACGTAATAAAACGACCTCATACAATATGAGGACGCGAAATTTTAGGGCTACGTCGAAAAGGTGTCAAGAAATATACAGCGATCTCACATCACCAGTTCATTTGGCCAGCGTGCTGGACAACCAGATTAACGAAATCAGTATAGCTAACCACGTCAATACTGGCTGAAATTTGACCAGCCAGGCCGCGAGCCTCGATGTCATCTTTAAGCGCAGAGACAGAGATGGGGGCATTATTGAGAAGATCAACAAAGCGACTGCCCTCTACCGCCGCCAGAACGCCATCCTGGATAAGCAGCAGGGCGTCGCCTTCACGCACCATTCTTAACAGACTTTCGATGTCGCAGTGCCAGGGAGAGTGGCTCAGAGTATGGAGCATGACGGCCTCAGAATGTCAGGATAGTGTCGAACCGGGAGAGATGTTCACGCAGTACCTCTGGCTCCACCACCGTGGCGTCGAGAACAAAGGGCGTGTTTTCATTCAGACCGCGCGCCTGCAGGGAGGCGGCACAAACGTAAAACGTCTCTATGTCATACAGCGGCAGAACTTTAAAGGTCGCGATGTAGTCACGCGCCAGCACGACTTGCGGCTGCTGGCCGGTAAGCAGCTGGAACACGCCGTCGCCGATAAAAAATACGCCGATCTCTTCCGTCAGTGCTGAAGTCGCCAGTAACGCATCCAGCCCTTCCCTTCCGGCGGCACTGCCATGCGGAGCAGAGGAAAAAACAAAAGCCACGCGGTTCATCAGAATTGCACCATTCGGTCGCAGGTTAATGCGGCTTGGGCCAGCGCCCCGAGGCCACTCAGTGAAAAGCCGTCATTAAGGTTGGCAGTTGGCAGGCCCAGGCGCTGTGCTTCGTTCGCATCGCTTACGCCACGACGGAGCGCCGCCGCCACACAGATGTGCAGAGCAACCCCGTGCTGCTGGTTTAGCGATTGCCATGCACGCACCAGATCAAACTCATCAGAGGCAGGAGACGTCAGTTGGTTGGCGTTATAGACACCTTCCCGATAAAAAAAGACGCTGACCAGCTCGTGCCCGGCGGCAAGCAGCGCGCGCGCAAATTGCAACGCACTGCTGGCCTGCTGCGTACCGTAAGCCGGTCCTGTCACCATTAACGCGAAACGCATTACTTCTCGTGCCCCAGGAAATCGCCGCTTTTAAACTGACGGATATAGAGATACACCGTGTGTTTAGAGATATTGAGACGATCCGCTACCTGGTTAATCGCATCTTTGATATCAAAAATGCCTTTCTCGTAGAGGTTAAGCACGATCTGGCGATTCTTGGCATTGTTGGACACATTGCGATCGGCATTGACTTCTTCGATGGTGAATTCCAGCGTCTGGGTGACGAGGTCTTCAACCGAGGAGGCAAAGTTAACAGAGGATCCAACATCCGGTGTTTCTGGCGGAATGAAGGTGTTCATGATCTGGGAGAACGGCACATCGAGATTCATATTGATGCACAGCAAGCCAATCACCCGATGATCGCGGTTGCGGATGGCAATCGTCACGGACTTCATCAGGACACCGCTTTTCGCGCGGGTGAAATAACATTTTGAGACGCTGCTGTCCGCACCGGTCATGTCGTGCAGCATACGCAGTGCAAGGTCGGTGATTGGCGAGCCAATTTTACGGCCAGTATGCTCACCATTGGCAATGCGGATGGCAGAACATTTCAGATCTTGCAGGGAGTGCAATACGATTTCGCAGTGGGACCCAATGAGCATCGCTAACCCGTCCACTACCGCTTCGTAGGATTTCAGAATATCGAAATCGGTCTGATCGAAAGGACGCTGATCCAGCAAATCAAGTTCGCTGGTTTCGTTGGTTAAAAGCGACCTGGTCATGAAAAAAACACTCCTTTTCAGGAGCCTGTCGGTAAGTTTTCAGGGCAGGCTCATTATTTACACGGGCAACTAAATTAATACAGCGTAGTTAGCGCTTCCAGTGTTAATTATATCTGCACCATAATAAAAAACCGCCGCTTCAGGGGCGGCGGTTGTTACCGATTTACTTCTTGGTGGCTTCTGCTGACGCTTCTGGCTTCGCGTCCGGCTTAGCATCCGCTTTCGGCGCTGGCTTAATGTCCAGCAGCTCTACATCGAATACCAGCGTGGAGTTAGCCGGGATACCCGGGACGCCAGTTTTGCCGTAGGCCAGATCCGGTGGGATGACCAGCTTGATTTTACCGCCTTTCTTGATGTTCTTCAGGCCTTCAGTCCAGCCCGGGATAACACCATCCAGACGGAAGGAGAGCGGCTCACCACGGGTGTAAGAGTTATCGAACTCTTTACCGTCAGTCAGGGTACCTTTGTAGTTCACAACTACGGTATCGCTGTCTTTCGGTGCGTCGCCGGTACCTTCTTTCTCTACTTTGTAGACCAGGCCAGTAGCAGAGGTTTTCGCGCCTTTCTCTTTAGCGAAAGCGTCACGGTAAGCTTTACCCTTCGTTTCGTTCTCGGTCGCGTCTTTCTCCATTTTCTCCTGCGCTGCGCCTTTCACGCGCGCTTCGAAAGCCTGCAGAGTTTGCTCGATTTCCTGGTCTGACAGTTTGCTCTTATCAGCAAAGGCATCCTGAACACCGGCGATCAGTTGCGCCTGATCCAGTTTGATGCCCAGTTTTTCTTGCTCTTTCAGAGAGTTTTCCATGTAACGGCCCAGAGATGCGCCCAGTGCGTAGGCTGATTTCTGGTCGTCATTTTTGAACGCCGCATTGCTGTTAGCAGTCGCAGCAGGCTTTGCTGCAGTATCGGCAGCGAAAGTCAGCGGCGCATGCAGAGCGACGGCCATCGTGGTCGCCAGCAGCGTTACTTTAAACAGTGATTTCATCCATTTCTCCAGGGCCGGGGACTCTCACCCCGTATTAAGCGTAAATGAGAAGCGTACTATAAAACGTTGAGGAACAAATCTACAGGTAGACGCCTCTGATTAGCACCACATTTCAGACTATTTTTGTTTAAATTAGTTTCTTAGCGCAGGGATGTTTACTGCGCGCGAGGATAATCTCGGGTAAAATCCGCCGCCGCAAGCCCCGGACGGGCTAAACAAGACCAACGAGGTGAATCATGCAGGATAACGATATGGAAGCACGACTGGCTGAACTTGAAAGCCGACTGGCTTTTCAGGAGATCACCATCGATGAGCTGAATCAGACCGTAACGGCCCACGAGCTGGAAATGGCCAAACTGCGGGATCTGCTGCGTCTGTTAACCGAAAAAGTGAAAGCGTCGCAGTCATCGCACATTGCGTCACAGTCGGAAGAGACGCCGCCGCCTCACTATTGAGACGTAAAAAAAGCGGGATTAATCCCGCTTTTTTGTGCCTGAAGCCGTGAAGCTTAGTGGCAACCGCAACCGCCATTACCGCAACCACCTTTACCGTGGTCGTGACCATGGTCGTGATCGTGGCCGTGACCGCCGCAGCAACCGTCGTGACCGTGATCGTGGTCATGGCCGTGCGCACCGTGAACGTGGCCGTGAGCCAGCTCTTCTTCGGTGGCTTCGCGGATTGCAACCACTTCAACGTTGAACTTGAGGTTCTGGCCAGCCAGCATGTGGTTGCCATCAACCACAACGTGGTCATCTTCAACTTCAGTGATTTCTACTGGAACCGGACCCTGGTCAGTTTCAGCCAGGAAGCGCATGCCAACCTGCAGTTCGTCAACGCCCATGAACACGTCTTTAGGAACGCGCTGCACCAGGTTGTCATCGTACTGACCGTAAGCGTCGTTTGCGCCTACAGCAACGTCAAATTTGTCGCCAACTTCGTGACCGTCCAGCGCGTTTTCCAGACCGGAAATCAGGGAACCGTGACCGTGCAGGTAGTCCAGCGGCGCACTCACCGGAGACTCATCAACCAACACACCGTCTTCTGTACGTACCTGATAGGCCAGGCTGACCACCAGGTCTTTTGCTACTTTCATGATATCTCCTGAGCGTGGGAAAATTGCTGGCGCAGATTGTAACGGAAATCTGCACCCGTGTACCCTTTAGCTTAAAAAAACTCAGGGCATATCGCTAGTCGGGATGAAAAATCCCTATCACTTGCTCTTCTTTGCGAACATGCTCGCGAACCTCTTTATCCGCTTCACGCATCTGGTGTCCGCACTTAACACACTCAACAATATCGATATTATTCTCTCGCCACATGGCCAGAGTATCCTGAGCCTGACAGGCCGGGCATTTCGCACCGGCGATAAAGCGTTTACGTACCGCCATTCTCTACCTCGTTATTCAAATTCATCCCAGCCGTCCAGCTGCCGACGCTCCTGCTGCATCTCACGCTGGAAGATCTCTTCCAGCTCGCGGCGCGCTTCCCGCACCCGGGAAATTTGCACCGTGTCGGTATGCACCGGCATCAACTCGCGCAGCATCATCATATCCAGACGGCGAAAATGTAGCTGCGCGCGCTGGGCCTGATGCGGATGCATACCCAGCGTCACTAACGTTTTGCGCCCCAGCTCCAGCGCACTGGAGAAGGTCTCACGGGTAAATTGCGTTACCCCGGCCTGGAGCAGTTCATGTGCCTCTACACGCCCGCGCGCTCGCGCCAGGATATGCAGATGCGGAAAATGCTGCTGGCAGATCTGCACCAGCTTCATGGTGTCTTCCGGCTCATTACAGGTGATAACAATCGACTCCGCTGCTTCTGCCCCGGCCGACCGCAGGAGTTCCACCTGAGTGGCATCACCGTAATAGACCTTGTAACCGTACTTGCGCATCAGGTTAACCGCGCTGATATCACGCTCCAGCACCGTCACGCGCATTTTATTCGCCATCAGCAGGCGGCCAATCACCTGCCCAAAGCGCCCGAAGCCCACCACAATGACCTGCGGTTTATCATCATCCACCCAGGGCGCTTCATGTTCATCTTCCGGTGCATTCAGGCGTCGGGAAAGCCGCTTATCGATCAGCTTCATTAACAACGGTGTGGTCATCATCGACAGCGTGACGGTCACCAGCAGCAGCGCCATCTGGTCATGCTGGAACAATCTCTGGGACGATGCTGTGGAGAAGAGCACAAAAGCGAACTCTCCCCCCTGGCTCAGCACCCCGGCAAGCTGCGCACGCTCCGGGTGACGCAGACCGTATACCCGCGCCAGCACGTACAGCACCAGCATTTTGACGGCGATCAGCACCGCAACGCCCAGCAATACGGCCAGGATATGGGTGTAAAGCACGCCAAGATTCAACGCCATGCCAACCGAGATAAAGAACAGCCCTAACAGCAGCCCCTTAAACGGATCGATGGCAATTTCCAGCTCGTGCCTGTACTCACTTTCCGCCAGCAGTACGCCGGCAATAAAGGTCCCCAGCGCCATCGACAGCCCCAGCGCATCCATAAACAGCGCCGAACCCAGCACCAGCAGCAGCGTGGCGGCGGTAAACACTTCCCGCACCCCGGACGCCGCAATAAAGCGGAACACCGGACGCAGCAGATAACGTCCGCCCACCAGCATGCCGCCAAAGGCCAGCACCTTCATGCCGATTTTCATCCAGTCGAAATGCTCGTCGCCCGATCCCGCCAACAGCGGAACCAGGGCCAGCGCCGGGATCACCGCCAGATCCTGAAACAGCAGCACGGAGAAACCCAGCTGCCCCGTTTCGTTGCGGTTCATGCCTTTGTCGCGCATTAGCTGTAACGCCATGGCGGTTGAGGACATCGCCAACCCAATCCCGCCAACCACCGCCGCCTGCCAGGAGAACTGAGCCAGCATCAGCAGGCCGCCGAGGATCACCGCACTACCGATAACCTGGGCAGCACCCACGCCGAAGATGGAACGCCGTAGCTGCCAGAGTTTTGCCGGGTTCAGCTCCAGGCCGATAATAAACATCAGAAAGACGACACCCAGCTCCGAGAAGTGCAGGATTTCGTCCACATCACTGATAAACCCCAGCCCCCAAGGGCCAATGGCGATACCCGCCAGCAGATAGCCGAGCACCGCGCCAATACCCAGCCGCGAAGCCAGCGGCACCGCCACCACGGCGGCGAGCAGAAACAGCACGCCCGCCAGCAACAGATCGGAACCCTCCATCAGTGGCCTCCCGTCAGATTGGGTGCAGCCAGCCAGTCACCGTAGGCTTTGGCATGGCTGGCCAGCTCATCCTGATGCTGCCGACGCGCCCAGTAGATAATGATCGGACTCAGCCAGTGCATGTGGCACATGGCCGCCGTCAGCTCGAACGGGCGCAGGATATCGTTCATCGAATAGCGGTTAAGCCCATCGTGACGATACGCACTCTCCGGCTCGCCGGTAGTAATAACGTTCCGCCAGTACTTTCCCGCCAGCTGGTTTCCTCCCACCCCACTGGCAAAGCCCCGGCTCAGCACGCGGTCCAGCCACTCTTTCAGCAGCGCCGGGCAGCTGTAGGTATAAAGCGGATGCTGGAACACAATGACGTCGTGCTCGCGCAGCAACGCCTGCTCATAAGGGATGTCGATAAAAAAATCGGGGTAGTGCGCGTAGAGATCGTGCACCGTTACATTACTGAGCCGTAATGCCGGCTGGAGCAAAACCCGGTTAGCGACCGAGTCCTGAGACTCTGGATGGGCATACAGCAGCAGCACTTTTGCTGTCTGGGACATCATTCCTCTCCCGGGTCGTCATCACTGTTATTTTGGGCTACCATGGCACACCCACGCGGCGCGTGGCGGCACATTTAACCTGATTATAATGACAACTTAACATAGTCGGAACATACGGCGCTCTATGATTGTTTTCTCCTCATTACAAATTCGTCGCGGCGTACGCGTCCTGCTGGACAACGCTACAGCCACCATTAACCCGGGCCAGAAAGTAGGACTGGTGGGCAAAAACGGCTGCGGTAAATCCACGTTACTGTCATTGCTGAAAAACGAGATCAGTGCCGACGGCGGTAACTTTACCTACCCTGGCAACTGGCAGTTGGCTTGGGTGAACCAGGAGACGCCCGCGCTGAGCGTACCGGCAATGGACTATGTTATTGACGGCGACCGGGAGTACCGCAAACTGGAAGCTGAACTTAATGCCGCCAACGAACGCAACGATGGCCACGCGATTGCCACCGTCCACGGCAAACTCGACGCCATCGACGCCTGGACTATCCGCTCCCGCGCCTCCACGCTTCTGCACGGTCTGGGTTTCAGCAATGAACAGCTGGAACGTCCGGTCAGCGACTTCTCCGGTGGCTGGCGCATGCGTCTTAACCTGGCCCAGGCGCTGATCTGCCGCTCCGATCTGCTGCTGCTCGATGAACCGACTAACCACCTCGATCTGGATGCCGTCATCTGGCTGGAGAAGTGGCTGAAGAGCTATCAGGGCACGCTGATCCTGATCTCTCACGACCGTGACTTCCTCGACCCGGTGGTAGACAAAATTATTCATATCGAACAGGAGTCGATGTTCGAATACACCGGCAACTACAGCTCGTTTGAGCGCCAGCGCGCGGTGCGACTCTCCCAGCAGCAGGCGATGTACGAAAGCCAGCAGCAGCGGGTGGCGCATCTGCAAAGCTTTGTCGATCGCTTCAAGGCCAAAGCCTCCAAAGCCAAACAGGCCCAGAGCCGTATCAAGATGCTGGAACGTATGGAGATGATTGCCCCGGCACACGTCGACAACCCGTTCCACTTTAGCTTCCGCGCGCCGGAAAGCCTGCCTAACCCTCTGCTGAAGATGGAAAAGGTCAGCGCCGGTTATGGTGACCGCATCATTCTTGATTCCATTAAGCTCAACCTGGTTCCGGGTTCCCGTATCGGTCTGCTCGGGCGCAACGGTGCCGGTAAATCCACCCTCATTAAGCTACTGGCGGGTGAACTGGCCCCGGTCCGCGGCGATATTGGTCTGGCGAAGGGCATTAAGCTGGGCTATTTCGCCCAGCATCAGCTGGAATATTTACGCGCGGATGAATCGCCGCTGCAGCACCTGGCGCGTCTGGCACCACAGGAGATGGAGCAGAAGCTGCGCGACTACCTGGGTGGCTTCGGCTTCCAGGGCGATAAAGTGACCGAGAATACCGGGCGCTTCTCCGGCGGCGAAAAAGCGCGTCTGGTGCTGGCCCTCATCGTCTGGCAGCGTCCGAACCTGCTGCTGCTCGATGAACCAACTAACCACCTGGATCTGGACATGCGCCAGGCCCTGACCGAAGCCTTAATCGAATTCGAAGGCGCGCTGGTGGTGGTCTCGCACGACCGGCACCTGCTGCGTTCCACCACCGACGATCTCTATCTGGTGCACGACAGCAAAGTGGAGCCTTTCGACGGCGATCTGGAAGATTACCAGCAGTGGCTGAGCGACGTGCAGAAGCAGGAAAGCCAGCCTGCGGAAGGGGCCAAAGATAACGCCAACAGCGCCCAGGCGCGTAAAGACCAGAAGCGACGCGACGCGGAGCTGCGCACGCAAACCCAGCCGCTGCGTAAAGAGATCACCCGTCTGGAAAAAGAGATGGAGAAGCTCAACGCCACGCTTGAGGCCGTAGAAGAGAAGCTGGGCGACAGCGGTCTGTATGACCAGTCGCGCAAAGCCGAGCTAACCGAGTGCCTGCAAATACAGGCCAAAACCAAATCCAGCCTTGAAGAGTGTGAAATGGCCTGGCTGGACGCGCAGGAACAGCTCGAAGGGATGCTCCAGAGCGACTGACCCGGTGGAGGGGCGATGATACCTGACCTGACCAGCGAAATTACATTTCGCAAACTTAGCATCTTCATGACATTTATGGAGACGGGCAATATTGCCCGTGCTGCTGAGGTGCTGAACCTCAGTGGGGTCAGCGTCCATCGCGCCTTGCATACCCTGGAAGAGAACGTTCGCTGTCCGCTGTTCACGCACAAAGGCCGTAATCTGATTGCCCTGCCCGCTGCCTGGACGCTGCTTGAGTACTGCCAGGAGGTGATGCAGGTCATGGAGCGCGGGCTGGAAGAGGCGCGCAAAACCGCCGGTGTCGGCCAGGGTCGTCTGCGGGTAGGAACGCTCTACTCCCTGACGCTCGAGACGGTTCCGCAGTTAATTATGGGCATGAAGCTGCGCCGCCCGGATCTGGAGATGGATCTCACCATGGGATCCAACGAGACTCTGTTACACATGCTGGATGAAGGCTCGCTGGATGCCATTCTCATCTCCCTCTCTGAAAGCGAAATTGACCGCAATCACCTCGAAGTGCTGCCCTTGTTCCACGACGATATCTTTCTTGCCGCTCCCGCCTCGGCGCAGCTGAATACCGAAGCGCTGGCGGATTTACGCGACTATAAAAATCAGAAATTCGTGGCTCTCGCCGAGGGCTTTGCCACCTACGCCGGGTTTCAGGAGGCGTTTCATATCGCCGGATTCGAGCCGGAGATCGTCACCCGGGTGAATGATATTTTCTCGATGCTGAGCCTGGTGCAGGCGGGTGTCGGCTTTACGCTGATGCCGGGCAGGATGAAGAAAGTGTATGAAAACTCGGTGCAGCTATTGAAGCTGGCTCAGCCGTATCAGATGCAGCAGCTGATCGCCATCGTCTTTGCCCGCAACCGCGAACAGGATCCAGGCCTGCGGGCGCTGGCGGCGGAAGGCCGCATGTACGCCCGCCGCCTTGAGCAGAACGCTAATCCTTAAGACGCCGCGCCAAATGCACCGCGACATCAATCCCGCTTCGTTCCAGAGAGACTGACTCCCCTTCCCAGGCCGCCTGACGCGTTAAGCAGGTCAATATGCCGCCGGGCGGCATCTCAATAGCCAGCCGCGCTTCACGCTCGTTAGCAGCAATCACCGCCTCCTGCCAGCGTACGGTGCGGGCCATATTCATCGCCAGATCATCGGCGATCTTCTCCGGCTGCCACAGCACGCGGCCGGTGCTGCCGCTCAGGTATGCGCAGCGGGGACGAGAGAGCGTGACCCGGCTGAACGCCTCGACAAGTTTTTGCGCCGGTTCCGCCAGTAGCGCGCAGTGCGACGGCACGCTGACCGTCAGTCTTTTGGCTTTGTTCGCCCCTTTCGCCAGCGCACGCTCGGCTACCTGCGCCATGCCGTCATCGGCACCGGCGATCACAATCTGCGTCTCCGCATTCAGGTTGGCGATATAGGTGCCGGTGCCTTCGATAAGCTGTTCCACTTGCGGCAGGGTCAAGCCCATAATCGCCGTCAGGCCATAGCCGTGCGGATAGGCCTGCTCCATTAAATCGCCACGCAGTGCGACCAGCCTAAGCGCGTCGGTGAAGTCCAGCGCGCCCGCAATAACCGCCGCCGGGTATGCACCAATGGACAGCCCGCTGACGATATCCGGCGTCACGCCGCGTCGCTCAAGCTCGCGCGCCCAGGCGACACCGGCTATCAGTAGCGAAAGCTGCACCGCGCGGGTATGGGATAACGAAGCTGCGCTATCCAGCGTATCAACCTCCGTTCCCAACACCTCGCGCGCCTGAGCCAGTTCAGTGCCCGGCAGGTTTTGCAGCATGCCTTCATGCTGTGTGCCCTGCCCCGGAAAAGTAAACAGTATTTTCATCACGCCTCCCTGTGCCACGGGTCCGTCACCAGACGTGGCCCGCGGCGGGTTTTCAGCAGTGTTTTGCCGTCGCGCAGCCATTCCGCCAGCGCAAAGCCGCCCTCGGGCGTATCCACCTGCGTGTCTGCCCGGCACAGCGCGCGGCTAAGCTGGGCTTGCCAGGCGGCAAACGCGTCAGGGGACACTGGCTGCGGAGCGCGGATCAGCAAATCAAGATCGCTGTCGGCATGGATAACCGGGATGCCGGTCGCCAGCGCGTAACCGGTGCTGCCGGTAATGCCCCACGCCCACGGCCACGGCTGCTGAGAAAGTTGCAGCGCCACCTGAACGGGTGGCTGCGTCACAAAGGGTGAGCGTAGCAGCTTGGCCGTTACGCTCAGCGATTCGGGCGAAACCACGCGCGTTACGCGTTCTGGCTTCACCCATCCGGCCGCCCGCTGGTCGCGGCGCAATCCGCGCACGCCAACGGGAATACGGCCTTCGCTATCAACATCACGCCGCACCACCACCGGCAATCCGGTGTGCCAGGCCGCATCCACCCAGGATTCGGTGATGCCTTCCAGCGCGTCACGCGCGGTGAGCCAGATTAAGTCGTGCGGGCGTAATGTTGTGGTCATGATTACATTCCTGAAGTCAGCGAGATAAACAGCGGCAGCGACAGGATACACAGGACGGAGCTTAACAGCAGCACGGCTTCTGCATCCGGGGACTGTACGCCAAAGCGGTTACCAAACACGACGCCAAAGAAACCGGCAGACAGGGCAATCATCAGGATCGCGGTGATCGCTACCGAACCGTGCAGACCGAAGATTAAAACGATACCCCAGGCAATCGCAGGCTGGATCAGCAGCTTGGCAATGGTAGAGGTGATCACCATGGTGTTGATCTGCAGCTTACGTGCCGACAGAATCACCCCGGTCAGGAACAACGCCGCCGCAGTGGCGGACAGCCCCAGCGGTTTAATCGCCGCGAGAACCAGATCCGGCATTTTGATGCCAATCGCTGACAAAATCACACCCAGCAGCGGGCCCATCACGATAGGTTTTTTAATCGAGCGCCACATCAGTACCGGCAGCATAGAGAGCGTTGAGCCGGAGTTATTCCCTTCGGCGCGCGCTTTTTCACG
Source organism: Leclercia sp. LSNIH3 (assembly GCF_002935105.1). Classification (NCBI taxonomy): domain Bacteria; kingdom Pseudomonadati; phylum Pseudomonadota; class Gammaproteobacteria; order Enterobacterales; family Enterobacteriaceae; genus Leclercia; species Leclercia sp. LSNIH3. Next base: position 2,857,246 of record NZ_CP026387.1, on the reverse strand, counting down.
CTCCAGAATCAGCAGACAGAACGGCGTCATCAGTACGGAACCACAGGCAATGGAGACCGCCACCGAGAGCGAGGTCGCCGGGCTTTCGCCCAACACGCTGCCCAGAATCGGCAGGCCCAGCGCGGCATAGTTTGGCAGCGCCACGGTCAGGGTCAGCACGGCGGCGTCCTGTGGGGATTTTTTAAAGACTTTGGTGGCGAGGAAGTAGATTGCCGCGTAGGTGATCCACATCGCCAGGGTCAGGACCAGGATCAGCGGCGACTGGGCAATGATACCTGTCCAGGGCGTTTGCACCGTGGCGCTGAACAGCGCGGCGGGCAGCGCAAAATCCATCACAAAGATATTAAGCAGAGACACATTTTTGTTATCCACCATTTTCGCTTTACCGGCCCAGAAGCCGAGCAGCATGATGACAAAAATGGGGGCAAGGGCATGAACAATCACATAAGTCATAAATCACCTGTAAAAAAGAAGTTTAAGCACTGACGCGATGGTTATTATTTTCAGGATGCAGGTTCCCGCGTGGGCGCAACGGGTGCGCCCACGGGCATGCATCTGGCAGGTCTTTTATTTTTTCGGTATTACCAGCTGGCGCGCATACGTTCGCGTACCAGAGCAGAGCTATGACGGTTGTCGGCACCCAGACGGCTCTTCAGCGTCGGATCCCGGCGAGCGTCATCAATGGCCTGTTGCAGGGTGGTTTTCACCAGCGCCAGATCGAGGGATGAAGGGGCGTCCGGGTTGCTGATATCCAGCAGGTTTTCCAGCAGCCCCAGTGTCGCGTAGTTACTGATGTCATACGCCATGGGCGGGATCGTTGCCGCCAGCTTTTCCAGCGCATCGACAGTACGAAGCGTGATGCGCGCGGCAGACTCTTTCCCCATCGCGTGGATTAACACGCCCTGGTCGTTAAAGGCGATCAGTCGGTTGGCCTGATAGCCGTGGGCCAGAAACGCCCCGGACATCGCTTTACCGACGATAAGGCCAATCACCGGATGGCCTGCCAGACGCGCGTTAGCATAGGCTGCAGCGGCACCGGCCAGCGCCTGGTGAATACCAAACCCCTCTTCACGACGGCCATAAGCCTGACTCGGCACGTCGATCACCGCCACAATCGGGCGTTTAACCGTTTTGTCAGCATCGGCCGCGACGGTTTCACTCACCACTTTGGCCAGCGTCCAGCCTTCCAGCAGACCGACTTCGCCTCGTGCCGCACGCGGATAGTGGTTGTTCGCATCAGGTACTACGGCGACAAAGCGCACCGCTTCACCATTCAGCTCGCCGTCCGCCGCCTGAACCGACGGGCAAAGCCCTTCCAGACGGCTGGCATTCGGGGCAAGGGTTTCCAGCCACAGCGCACCACGGCTAATTGAAGTACTCATCATTTCACCTCCCGGGCAAAGAGCGCGTGAATCTGTTCGGTATCCGCCTGTTTGCGGGTGTCGAAGTGGGTCAGGCGTTCGAGATACCAGTCGTAATTATCGGTGCGGTGTTTTGCCGGCACGCCTTTCGCAATCGCGTCGTTCATCGCCGCTTTTACCGCGTTCACACCGTCGCCCACCAGCGCATCCACCAGTCCGCTTTCATAGCGGATTTCGCCCCCGGTCATGCTCCAGATAAACGGACGGTCGCGGGAGTCGTACTCTTCAATTCCCGCCTCCTGCTCGATAACCTGCGGGCCGTTCAGCCCCAGACGCGCTTCACGGGTGACGATAAGATAGCTGCACAGCGCTGCCGCAATGGACATCCCGCCGAAGCAGCCGACAGTACCGGCGACAATGCCGATGACCGGGGTATAACGGCGCAGATCGACAATCGCGGCGTGAATATCGGCAATCGCCGCCAGGCCGAGGTTCGCCTCCTGCAAACGAACGCCGCCGGTTTCCAGGCTCAATACCGCCTGGGTTGGAATGCCGTTGCGGTTATCTTCCGCCGCCAGCTCCAGCGCCGCCGCCATTTTGGCACCTGAAACTTCGCCCATGCTGCCGCCCTGGAACGCACCTTCGATGGCGACCACTACCGCGGGTTTGCCGTTGATGGTGCCTTTTGCCACCACCATGCCGTCATCGGCCTGCGGCACAATTCCCTGTGGCCCCAGCCACGGAGACATAATCCCTTCAAAAGGATCCAGCAGTTCGCGATAGCTGCCCTCGTCGAGCAGGGCCTGCGCACGCTGGCGAGCTTTTAATTCGATAAAGCTGCTGTCATCACGCATGGCTCACCCCCTCAAAGACTTGTTCGATACGAATGCGTGCCACGCCCGGCGTTGCGCCGAAGTCGTGGATGGTCAGTTTGCCCGCCGGCAGGCTGCTGACGGTCTGCAATCTGTTGAACAGCGCATCCCAACGGCTACGGCTGTTATCGACGGAGGTGGTGATATCAATCGCCAGCGTCTGGCCCTGGTCGGCGGTGAATAACACCTCCATATCCCCGGAGCCAACAACGCCTGCCAGCGCTTTGCCGCTAAGGGTACGGCTGGCAGGCAGAGTTAATGTAATTTTTTCCATAACATCCTCTTAATTCGCTAAATAAGGCGTCTCAATGCGGTCAAGGAACAGCGTGGCGGCCAGCAGGTCGGCCGCGCCGCCCGGTGAGGCATTGAGCAAGAGCATTTGTTTGTCTAATACGGCTAAGATGCGTTGCCCTTCAGGGTGAGCGGTGCCGCCAGCGGCTAACACCGCGCGGGCGCCGCTCTGCATGGCGTCCAGCCCCGCCATACCGGCGCGGGAGAGCACGCAGGTATCGGTGAGAGAGGTCATGATCGCCATCAATGCATCGAGCCGGGCATGGGCTTCTGTACCGCCATTGAGTCGGCTCAGGCGAAGCTGTGGCAGTGCCCGCTGCATAATGTGCGGAAATGCCTGCTGCGCCTCTTCGCGCGCGCCTGGCACCCGATAACGGTGCGTGGCGCGCAGCCCTTTGCTGAACACTTTCGGGGCGGCATCATCCGGCAGTTTCGCCAGCTGCGCGGCGGTATCGGCTACCGCCCGGGCTTTCCCATTGCCGCCGAGCATCGCCACGGCGCTGACTAATAATCCCAGCGCCCAGATAGCGCCACGGTGGGTATTCACCCCGCCGGTAGCGGCCATCATCTGCTGCTCACCTTCGCGCCCCAGCCGACCCACGGTCTGCCGTAGCGCGATATCGGCCGGACGCTGCCAGCTTTGCAGCGCCAGCGCCTGAAAGGTGGGAGTGAGGCTGTGCGCCGAACGCTCCATCAGAGCGAGGGATAAATCGTGATGCGCGCCGTTCCCCCGGCTGTCCACCAGACCGGGTTTCGGGCTTAGTCGCGCTTCGTCAATCAGACACTGCGTGGCGGTTCGCGCCAGCCATTCGGCACCGCCTTCAACCTGGATCCGGGGGAGAAGTTTCATTACCAGCTCCTGAATTTCGCAGGTGGGTTGTACAGACCGCCCGACCATTCCACCAGGTCGGACACGCTGCCCGCCGCCAGCAGAGAGCGAGTGGCGTCGGTGCGGCGGATCCCCATATCTTCCGGGTAAACCACTTTGCCGCTCTGGCGCAGCTCCGCGACACGTTTAGCGTCCACACCCAGACCGATATCGGTAATACCCGCGACGGCCGCGACCATGGCACGACGCTCCTCAAGATCTTTTGCGCGGTAGAGGTAAGCAATCCCCTCCTCTGTCAGCACGTGGGTAACGTCATCGCCATAGATCATCACGGGTGCCAGCGGCATACCGGAGGCTTTCGCCACGTCAACGGCGTCGAGTTTTTCCACAAAGGTCGGTTTCACACCTGCCTGGAAGGTTTCAACCATCTGCACCACCAGCTTTTTACCGCGCTGCATAGGATCGGGTTCAGTGATCATGTTCAGCCAGGCCGGGGTGGCATGGCGACGACCGTGCGGGTCATGCCCCATGTTTGGCGCGCCGCCGAAGCCGGAAAGACGACCGCGGGTGACGGTTGAGGAGTTGGCATAGCCGTCAACCTGGAGCGTTGAACCAATGAACATATCTACCGCGTACTGGCCTGCCAGCTGGCAGAAGGCGCGGTTAGAGCGCATGGAGCCGTCGGCACCGGTAAAGAAGATGTCAGGGCGGGCACGAATGTACTCTTCCATACCCAGCTCACCGCCGAAGCAGTGCACGCTCTCCACCCAGCCGCTTTCGATAGCCGGGATCAGCGTTGGATGCGGGTTCAGGGTCCAGTGTTTACAGATTTTGCCTTTCAGGCCGAGCTGTTCACCGTAGGTAGGCAGCAGGAGTTCAATGGCGGCGGTGTTGAAGCCGATACCGTGGTTCAGCGACTGGACCTGGTGTTCTGCATAGATGCCTTTGATGGCCATCATCGCCATCAGGATATGTTCTTGCTTAATCAGACGCGGGTCACGGGTAAACAGCGGTTCGATAAAGAACGGCTTGTCAGCCACTACCACGAAATCAATCCAGGAGCCGGGGATATCCACGCGCGGCAGATCGCACTCGTCGTCCACCAGCTCGTTCACCTGCGCGATGACGATGCCATCGTGGAAGGCGGCGGCTTCGACCAGCGCCGGGGTGTCCTCGGTACTGGCACCGGTATAGAGGTTCCCTTTACGGTCCGCTTTAAAACCGGCAATCAGCGCCACGTTTGGCGACAGATCAACATACAGGCGGGAGTAAAGCTCGATGTAGGTGTGGATGGCACCAATCTCCAGCTGCCCGTCTTCCAGCAGCTGCGAAATACGCAGGCTTTGAGTACCGGAGAAAGAGAAGTCGAGTTTGCGGGCAATGCCCTTCTCAAAAATATCCAGGTGCTCGCTACGACCGACGCTCGGCATAATCATATGCAGGTCGTGAACGATTTGCGGGTTCACTTCGGCTAGCATTCGTGAAAGAAAATCTGCCTGTTTTTGGTTATTCCCTTCCAGCACCACTTTGTCGCCTGGGGCGATCAGTTTTTCCAGCATGGCGACAAGGTCGCCTGTTGGCAGTACCTTGCCCTGCACCGGGACGGAAGCCAGGCGGCGCGCTTTTTCAGTGCGACGCGTATTCCAGCTCCGGGCTGGCGTTTGCCCTGATAACATTGTTAACCTCCTGATTCAGCACATCTTTAGATTTGCTTAACGCTGAGTTAAGTGTGCTCTCTGGTGATAAAGCCATCAATTAAGCCTGGAACAGAATCGTTAGCCTGAGAGTAATAATGAAGGTGATAAATTGTGATCAGGATCATTACCTGCTGTTAAACAACAGACTAAGGGCAGAAAAAGGTGCGCCGCGAGGGGGATGAAATCTCAGGCCTGCGTCTCTTTTTATAAACAGGAGCCGATTCGGAAGGTATAGTGAACAATTGAAAAGAGTTAACATCACATCGTTATGACGCAGACAATTCCATCCGAATTTAACTTTACGCCCGACGAGAGCGCGACTTTTGTCCCCATGCGGGGCGTGTCGAATCGACACCTGCAGACCATGCTGCCGCGCCTCATCCGCCGTAAAGTGCTTTTTACCCCCGTCTGGCAGCGCCTTGACCTGCCGGATGATGATTTTGTTGATTTAGCCTGGAGTGAAGACCCGGTGCAGGCACAGCACAAACCCCGGCTGGTGGTCTTTCATGGTCTGGAGGGCAGTCTGCACAGCCCCTACGCTCACGGCCTGATTCAGGCGGCGAAAGCGCGTGGCTGGCTGGGTGTAGTGATGCACTTCAGAGGATGCAGCGGTGAACCCAATCGCCAGAAACGCATCTACCACTCCGGCGAAACGGAAGATGGCACCTGGTTCCTGCGCTGGCTGGCAGAGACCCACGGCCCGGCCCCGACGGCGGCAGTGGGCTATTCGCTGGGAGGAAACATGCTCGCCTGCCTGCTGGCAAAAGAGGGTGACACGGTTCCGCTGGATGCCGCCGCCATCGTCTCCGCCCCCTTTATGCTGGAGCACTGCAGCTATCATATGGATAAGGGCTTCTCGCGCGTTTATCAGCGCTATCTGCTGAACTTGCTCAAAGCCAATGCCGCACGCAAACTAAAAGCTTACCCGGATACGCTGCCGGTCAGTCTGCGACAGCTGAAGAAAGTGCGTCGCCTGCGCGAATTTGACGATCTGATCACCGCCAAAATTCACGGGTTTGCCGATGCTATTGACTACTATCGCCAGTGCAGCGCCATGCCGTTGTTGAGTAAGATCACCAAACCGGTGCTGATTATTCATGCTAAAGACGATCCTTTTATGGATCATCATTCGATACCCGCGCAGGAGTTTTTGCCCGCGAACGTGCAGTATCAGCTGACCGAACATGGCGGGCACGTGGGCTTTGTCGGCGGCACGCTACGTCGTCCGAAGATGTGGCTGGAAACGCGTATCCCGGACTGGCTGACCACATACCTGGAACCGATAAGATGATTATTCCCTGGCAAGATCTGGCTCCCGAAACGCTGGATAATCTGATTGAAAGCTTTGTGTTACGCGAAGGCACCGATTATGGTGAACAGGAACGTTCGCTTGAGCAGAAGGTGGCCGATATCAGGCGCCAGCTGCAAAGCGGTGAGGTGCTGGTGGTATGGTCAGAGCTGCACGAAACCGTCAACATCATGCCTCGCAATCAATTTCGCGGTTAACCGCGACCTCTTTCCATTCAGGGAGTTGCTATGTCTGCCAGACATCCGGTTATTGCCGTTACAGGGTCGAGTGGTGCGGGTACCACCACCACCAGCCTCGCCTTTCGTAAGATCTTCTCCCAGCTGCATCTGCGTGCCGCAGAAGTGGAAGGCGACAGCTTTCACCGCTTCACCCGTCCTGAGATGGACATGGCCATCCGTAAGGCGCGCGATCTCGGCAAACACATCAGCTATTTTGGCCCTGAAGCGAACGACTTTGGCCTGCTGGAACAAACCTTCGCCGAATACGGGCGGAGCGGCACCGGCCAGTCGCGCAAATACCTGCACACCTATGACGAAGCGGTGCCCTGGAACCAGGTGCCAGGCACCTTTACCCCCTGGCAGCCGCTGCCGGAACCGACCGACGTCCTCTTTTACGAAGGCCTGCATGGCGGGGTAGTCACGCCGGATCACGACGTGGCGCGCCATGTTGATCTGCTGGTGGGGGTCGTGCCTATTGTCAACCTGGAGTGGATCCAGAAGCTGACGCGGGATACCAGCGAACGCGGCCATTCCCGCGAGGCGGTGATGGACTCCGTGGTGCGCTCCATGGAGGATTACATTAACTTCCTGACGCCACAGTTTTCCCGCACCCACATTAACTTCCAGCGCGTCCCGACCGTGGACACCTCGAACCCCTTTGCCGCTAAAGGCATCCCTTCGCTGGACGAGAGCTTCGTGGTGATCCATTTCCGCAATCTGGACAATATCGATTACCCCTGGCTACTGGCGATGCTACAGGGCTCGTTTATCTCGCACATCAATACGCTGGTGGTCCCGGGCGGGAAGATGGGGCTGGCGATGGAGTTAATCATGATGCCGCTGGTGCAGCGGTTGATGGAAGGGAAGAAGATCGACTGAGGCTGTGTCGCCCGGTGGCGCTACGCTAACGGGCCTACAGAAACCTACTGGCCGGGCAAACGACGTGCCGCCCGGCGTTTTATCCGGGGCTTACGCCTCGATCACTTCATACGAGTGGGTAATGTTGACCGCTTTCTCCAGCATCAGCGCTACGGAACAGTACTTCTCCGCAGAGAGATCCACCGCGCGGGATATCGCAGCGTCTTTCAGTTGTTTGCCGGTGACCACGAAATGAAGATTGATATGGGTGAACAGGCGCGGCGCCTCTTCACGACGCTCTGAGGTCAGCTTAACTTCACAGTCGGTCACATCGTGACGTCCTTTTTGCAGGATCGACACCACGTCGATCGCGCTGCATCCGCCTGCCGCCATCAGGACAACTTCCATCGGGCTTGGCGCTTTGTCGCCGGAGTTGCCATCCATTAAAATCTGGTGCCCGGAAGCCGACTCACCAAGGAACGTTAACCCTTCGACCCATTTCACACGTGCTTGCATTTTAATTAACTCCAGGATTGCATTTTTCCTGACAGATTACGCGTCAGTAACAATTCTGACAACGGAAGTCGACCTGCATCAAGCTGAAGCGAGACACCAGGAGACAGGCGGCGAAAGCTATGCTAAAACAGTCGAGATGCTACAGTAATACATTGACGTTGCACATGTATGCAGAGGACATCACACATTACAGGCTGCTAATTATTGTGCAGGCCAGACCCCAGGCAAGGGGAAGAATTCGATTGCAACCCCAGAGTACAGGTACATAGCCAGACTCTGGAGCCAGCTTATAACAGAGGATAACAGCGCATGGTGCTTGGCAAACCGCAAACAGACCCGACTCTCGAATGGTTCTTGTCTCATTGCCATATTCATAAGTACCCATCGAAGAGCACGCTGATTCACCAGGGTGAAAAAGCGGAAACGTTGTATTACATCGTCAAAGGCTCGGTGGCAGTGCTGATCAAAGATGAAGAAGGCAAAGAGATGATCCTCTCTTACCTGAATCAGGGAGATTTCATCGGCGAACTGGGCCTGTTTGAAGAAGGACAGGAGCGTAGCGCCTGGGTCCGTGCAAAAACCGCGTGTGAAGTGGCTGAGATCTCCTATAAAAAGTTCCGCCAGCTCATTCAGGTTAACCCGGATATCCTGATGCGCCTCTCTTCGCAGATGGCTCGCCGTCTGCAGGTCACGTCCGAGAAAGTGGGTAACCTCGCCTTCCTCGACGTAACAGGCCGCATTGCTCAGACCCTGCTGAACCTGGCGAAACAGCCAGACGCCATGACCCACCCGGACGGTATGCAAATTAAAATTACCCGTCAGGAGATTGGTCAGATCGTCGGATGTTCTCGTGAGACAGTAGGCCGTATTCTGAAAATGCTGGAAGATCAAAACCTGATTTCTGCCCACGGTAAAACCATCGTGGTTTACGGAACACGTTAATTCCGCTAAAACGGCGTGACATCGCATGATGACACGCCGTTTTTGTCTCTATCACCCATGTGGCGCAGGCTCATTTATCACCCGGAAGTTAACTACGCACTGCGGCAAACGCTGGTGTTGTGTCTTCCTGTGGCTGTAGGTTTGATCCTCGGCGATCTGCAACACGGCCTGCTCTTCTCCCTCGTTCCTGCCTGCTGCAACATTGCTGGCCTGGACACACCGCATAAACGCTTTTTTAAACGCCTGACTATTGGCGGCTGCCTGTTTGCCGGCTGTAGCCTGGCCGTACAGCTGTTGCTGGCGCGCGATATTCCGCTGCCCCTCATTCTGACCGTGCTGGCGATGACGTTAGGGGTCACGGCAGAGATCAGTGCCCTGCATGCCCGACTGCTGCCCGCCTCGCTGATTGCGGCCATCTTTACCCTGAGCCTGGCGGGGAACATGCCGGTCTGGGAGCCGCTACTGCTCTATACGCTGGGCACCCTCTGGTACGGGCTGTTTAACTGGTTCTGGTTCTGGATGTGGCGCGAACAACCGCTGCGGGAATCCTTGAGCGTGCTCTATCAGCAGCTGGCCGATTATTGCGAAGCAAAATACACCCTGCTGACGCAGCATACCGACCCTGAAAAATCGTTGCCGCCGCTGCTGGCTCGCCAGCAGAAGGTGGTCGATCTGATCAGCCTCTGTTATCAGCAGCTGCATATGCTGGCGGCCAACAGAAATCACGAATACAAACGCCTGCTGCGCACCTTCCAGGTGGGGCTGGATCTGCAGGAGCATATCTCGGTCAGCCTGCATCACCCGAAGGAGGTGCAGAAGCTGGTGGAGCGCAGCCACGCCGAAGCGGTGATACGCTGGAACGCGCAGACCGTTGCGGCACGCCTGCGGGTGTTGGCTGACGATATTCTCTATCATCGTTATCCCACCCGGTTTACCATGGACAAGCAGCTTGGCGCGCTGGAGAAAATCGCCCGTCAGCACCCGGATAACCCGGTGGGCCAGTTCTGCGCCTGGCACTTCAGCCGTATTGCCCGCGTTCTGCGCACGCAACGCCCGCTCTATCCGCGCGATCTGATGGCCGACAAACAGAAACGCCTGCCATTGTTCCCCGCCCTCAAAAGCTATCTGTCGCTGAAGTCTGCCGCCCTGCGTAATGCGGCGCGCATCAGCGTGATGCTGAGTATCGCCAGCCTGATGGGCATGGCGCTGCACCTGCCGAAACCTTACTGGATCCTAATGACCGTGCTGCTGGTGACGCAAAACGGCTACAGCGCGACGCGGGTACGTATTCTTCACCGGGCGGCCGGCACCATGGTGGGGCTGATCATCGCGGGCGTGACCCTGCACTTACACGTCCCGGAAGGTTATACCCTTGCCGGAATGCTGATAGTGACCCTGGTGAGCTACCTGATCATTCGCAAGAGCTACGGCTGGGCGACGGTGGGCTTTACGGTCACAGCGGTATATACCCTGCAACTGCTGACCCTGAACGGCGAGCAATTTATTATCGCCCGGCTGGCCGATACCCTGATTGGCTGCCTGATTGCTTTCGGTGGAATGGTCTGGCTGTGGCCACAGTGGCAGAGCGGGCTGCTGCGCCAGAATGCCCATGATGCACTGGAGGCCGATCAGGAAGCCATCCGCCTGATCCTCAGCGACGATCCGCAGCCGACGCCGCTGGCCTGGCAGCGCATGAAGATCAACCAGGCGCACAACGCGCTGTTCAACTCACTCAACCAGGCGATGCAGGAGCCGGGCTTCAACTCGGCATATCTGGCAGATATGAAGCTGTGGGTGACCCACAGTCAGTTTATCGTTGAGCATATCAACGCGATGACGACCCTGGCACGGGAGCATACGATGCTGACGCCGGACCTGGCGCAGCGTTATCTGCAATCGTGTGAAATTGCCCTTCAACGCTGCCAGCAGCGTCTGGAGTATGATTCACCGGGCGAAAGCGGCGATGAGAATATCCTGGAAGCCCCCGAAACCATGACCTACGGTCCTATGAGCACGCTGGAACAACATCTGCAGCGCACCCTCGGGCATCTGAACACCATGCACACCATTTCGTCAGTGGCATGGCGTCAGCGCCCGCATCATGGGATTTGGTTGATCCGGCGGTTGAAACGAACACCGCATTAAACGCAAAACGGTAACCCCCAGGTTACCGTTTTTTATATATGCGCCCTCTGCGTGCAGGAGAGGATGAGGATAAACGCAGCGCCCTTACGGCTGCACCACGCGCTTCACCGCCTGTGCAAAGCGGGTCATCCCTTCATCGATATCCTGACTTTCCACCAGCAGCGACGGCGCAAAGCGCATTACGTCCGGCCCGGCGTTGAGCACCATCGCCCCTTCACTGGCGGCGGCGTAGAGGAAATCGCGCGCCCGGCCTTTGTATTGCGGCTTCAGCTCGGCGCCAATCAACAGCCCCATGCCGCGAATATCGCTGAACACATCGTACCGGGCATCGATCTGCTGGAGGTGTTTCACAAACTGCTCGCGCTTCGTCATCACACCGCTCAACACTTCCGGCGTATTAATGATATCGAACGCCGCCCCTGCCACCGCACACGCCAGCGGGTTGCCGCCGTAAGTGGAGCCGTGAGAGCCGACGTGGAACGCCGAGGCAATATCCTGGGTGGTGAGCACCGCGCTGACCGGGAAACCACCGCCGAGCGCTTTGGCGCTGGTCAGGATGTCTGGCGTCACGCCGTAATGCATATAGGCAAACAGATTCCCGGTACGCCCCATGCCGCTCTGCACCTCATCAAACACCAGCAGCGCCTGGTGCTGGTCGCACAACTCGCGCAGCCCCTGCAGGAACTCCGGGGTCGCCGCCATCACGCCGCCTTCACCCTGAATCGGCTCGACCACCACGGCACAGGTGTGATCGTCCATCACTGCTTTCACCGCATGCAGATCGTTAAACGGCACGTGAATGATGTCGGCTGGTTTCGGGCCAAAGCCGTCGGAATATTTAGGCTGGCCGCCCACGGTCACCGTAAAGAGCGACCGGCCATGGAAAGCGTTATGGAAGGCGATGATTTTGGTTTTAAACGGGCTATGGCGGGTGGAGGCGTAGTAGCGCGCCAGCTTAAAGGCCGTTTCGTTGGCTTCGGTGCCGGAGTTCATAAACAGCACGCGCTCGGCAAAGGTGGCGTCGATAATTTTACGCCCCAGACGCAGCGCCGGTTCGTTGGTGAAGACGTTGCTGGTGTGCCACAGGGTTTCACCCTGAGTTTTGAGCGCCTCGACCAGCGCCGGGTGACAGTGGCCTAACGCCGTCACCGCAATTCCGCCCGCAAAATCAATGTACTCTTTACCCTGCTGATCCCAGACGCGGCTGCCTTTCCCCTTCACCGGGATAAACTCAGCCGGTGCATAAATTGGCAGGATAACTTCATCGAATGTTGCGCGCGTAATTGCAGATTGTTCAGTTGCCATGTAACCCCACCCTTTTTTAAGCAAGAAGCAGAAGTGAAAATATAATCACGAAATATGCTTAAAAAATCACTTTATGGCAACTAAAAATCAACGATGGAGGAAATTAGCCAGCAGTTGATGGCCCTGTTCGCTCAGAATGCTTTCCGGGTGGAACTGCACCCCTTCCAGATCCCATTCGCGATGGCGGATACCCATGATCTCCCGGGTCTCGCTCCAGGCGGTGACCTCAAAGCAGTCGGGCAAGGTTGGCGGGTCGATAACCAGAGAGTGATAGCGGGTCACGGTCAGAGGATTATTCAGGCCAGAGAACACCCCTGTACCGTTGTGGGTCACCGGGGCGGTTTTGCCGTGCATCACTTTCGCGGCGCGGACAATGGTTGCGCCCATGACCTGGGCAATGGCCTGATGCCCGAGGCAGACGCCGAGGATCGGTACTTTCCCGGCATAGTGCTTAATCACCGCCAGCGAGATCCCGGACTCATCCGGCGTGCAAGGGCCCGGAGAGATAACGATCTTTTGTGGATTCAGCGCCGCGACATCTTCCAGAGAAAGTACGTCGTTGCGCCGGACCACCACCTCTGCCCCCAGCTCGCAAAAATACTGGTACAGGTTCCAGGTGAAAGAATCGTAGTTATCAATCAGCAGAATCATGGCGGCTCCCGAAAAAATGGCCGCCCTATTCTACTCAGTTTCCCGGGCTTCGCTTACCACTTTGCTGAAGATTGTGTTCAGCGCGCTCAAATCCCCCATCGCACCGCTCTGGTTGGCCTGCGCCCACGCTTCCGGGTCGATACCGCGCCAGTCGAGCTGATAGCCCGCGTGGATCGCCAGCTGCTCAAAGAAGATGCGCTGAACAATACCATTGCCGATGCGGAACGGGTGCAGGACGTTGATTTCACAGTAGTAGTGGCTGAGGCGGTTAATAAAATCTGCTTTCTCCAGCCCGACGAGATACCCCTCCTCCTCCAGATCCTGCATCAGGGCATTGCCCTCTTTTTCGATATAGGCGAAGTGGCAGAATCGGGTATCCCCCTGATAAATATCCATTTCGCGGATATCACCCGCCCAGTCAAAAATATCCTGATAGAGATGCTGGTGAATGGCGCACAGGTGCGGCAGCCCGCGTAACAGCGGCCCCAGGCTCAGGGTCGCGGCGCGCAGTGCGGTAAATTCATATGCCGCCTGAGCGAGCCGCTCGGCCTGGCGAATGCCCAGCCGGTTACGCATCACATTCAGTTCGGGGTAGAGATAGGGATCGCGATCGTTACCGTATTTATCGCTCATGCTGCCCCCCTAACTCCTCAAGACGGCGTTGCGCCTCATCTGCGCTGAGGGTGACCAACGGACTATCGACCCCTTCAAGGCGGCGACTGGCCTGGAAATTGATATTTCGCTGTTGTTCCCAGAGACGGGATTTTTGTTTGTCAGTGAGCTTTTTCACCTGTTACCTCCCTGATTGCGCTCGTGTGCCACAAGTATAAGCAGCAAACTACGGTTTCGCAGGAAGGTAAAGGCAACGCGGGCATTGCTTGCCCGCGTCATCAGGGATTACGGCAGGACTTTCGCAGAGAGGATAACTACCGGTTTTGTCGGCACATTCTGGTACGGACCCACATCGTGAGTCTGCACCTGAGAAATTTTATCGGCCACATCCATGCCTTTCACAACTTTACCAAATACCGCATAGCCAAAATCACGCTGGCCGTGGTCGAGGAAAGCGTTATCGGCCACGTTGAGGAAGAACTGGCTGGTCGCGCTGTCTTTATCGGCAGTACGCGCCATGGAGATGGTGCCGCGGCTGTTGCGCAGGCCGTTATCCGCTTCGTTCTTGATAGGCGGGTTCGGCTGTTTCTGCTGCATCTGCTCATTGAAGCCACCGCCCTGCAGCATAAAGCCCGGGATCACACGGTGGAAAGTGGTGCCGTTATAAAAACCGCTGTTCACATAATCGAGGAAGTTTTTCACAGAAACAGGGGCTTTCTGACTGTTCAGTTCCAGCTCAATGTTACCGGCAGAGGTGGTCAACAGAACGTGCGGGTCTCCTTTGGCTGCCAGCGCAGCAGGAGAGAGGGCTGAAAGGGCGAGTACAGCCGCGACAGCCGCCAGGGTTGATTTGAGCATGAGAATTCCTTAACAAAGCGCAGTAAAGAAAGCGAATGGCTTGATTCTAAAGAGCAGTATGAATACAGGCCAGCCTTTTACCTAATTTTACGAATTTGAAACAGATGTAACCGATAAGAAACCACTGGCGCAGGCAGTAAAGTGATACAAATCACACTAAAAACTGCAATTTTTGTTTAATTACTCATAAAAGATTTAATTAGATCACATTCACGCTTAAAATCTGGCCGCTCGCAGCGCCTTCCGGGCGCTTTACATTTCTATTCACAGGCCAGTCATGACTAACAGCAATCGTATCAAGCTCACATGGATCAGCTTCTTCTCCTACGCCCTTACCGGTGCGTTGGTTATCGTCACCGGGATGGTGATGGGAAATATCGCAGAGTATTTCAACCTGCCCGTTTCCAGCATGAGTAACACCTTCACCTTTCTTAACGCCGGGATCCTCATCTCCATCTTCCTGAACGCCTGGTTGATGGAAATCGTCCCCCTGAAAACGCAGCTGCGTTTCGGCTTTGTACTGATGTTGGGTGCCGTTGCAGGTCTGATGCTCAGCCACAGCATCGCCCTGTTCTCTGCCGCCATGTTTGTGCTTGGGCTGGTCAGCGGGATCACCATGTCCATCGGGACGTTTCTCATTACCCACATGTATGAAGGCCGCCAGCGCGGCGCGCGTCTGCTGTTTACCGACTCCTTCTTCAGCATGGCAGGGATGATCTTCCCGATGGTGGCCGCCGTTCTGCTGGCACGCAGCATTGAGTGGTACTGGGTTTACGCCTGCATCGGCCTGGTCTACGTGGCGATTTTTGTCCTGACCTTCGGCTGCGATTTCCCGGTTCTCGGCAAGAAAGCGCAAACCACCAGCGAGCCGGTGGTAAAAGAGAAGTGGGGTATCGGCGTACTGTTCCTTTCCATTGCCGCTCTGTGCTACATCCTCGGCCAGCTGGGCTTTATCTCCTGGGTGCCAGAGTATGCCAAAGGCCTGGGAATGAGCCTGAACGATGCCGGTCAGCTGGTGAGTGACTTCTGGATGTCCTACATGTTCGGTATGTGGGCCTTCAGCTTTATTCTGCGCTTCTTCGACCTGCAGCGGATCCTCACCGTGCTGGCCGGTGCCGCCACCGTGCTGATGTACCTTTTCATCAACGGTTCGCCGGAACAGATGCCGTGGTTTATCCTGACGCTCGGCTTCTTCTCCAGCGCCATCTACACCTCGATCATTACTCTGGGTTCACTGCAAACCAAAGTCGCCTCGCCGAAACTGGTTAACTTCGTGCTTACCTGCGGCACCATCGGGACCATGCTGACCTTCGTCGTTACCGGCCCGATTGTGGCACACAGCGGCCCACTGGCGGCGTTACACACCGCTAACGGCCTCTACGCTGTGGTGTTCGTGATGTGTCTGGTGCTGGGCTTCGTGACCCGCCACCGCCAGCACAATACTGCGGCAGCGTCTCACTGATGCCTCATGCCCCTCTGCTGCCTGCAGAGGGGCTGTTTTGGGTAAAGCACACCTCTTCTCCCCCGCGATCTGTCTGTATCCACGTCTGTGCCAGCTGCGTGGTGGCAATCACCCTCCCCTGACGAATCGACCAGCGTACCGGCACCTGACACCGCACCGCATCAAAACCCGTCTCCGCAGGCAGGATCACCAGGTTAGCCGGGTTGCCCGGTTCAATGCCGTAATCGGCCAGGCCAAAAGTACGCGCGCTGTTGTGGGTGATCAGGTTAAGTCCGCTGTCGATTTGCGGATAACCCATCATCTGACAGACATGCAGCCCCATATGCAGAACCTGCAACATATTGCCGGTGCCCAGCGGATACCAGGGATCAAACACATCGTCATGACCGAAGCAGACGTTAATCCCCGCCTCGAGCAACTCCTTCACCCGGGTAATGCCGCGCCGCTTCGGGTAATCGTCAAAACGGCCCTGCAAATGAATATTCACCAGCGGATTGGCGACAAAGTTAATCCCGGAGAGCTTCAACAGACGAAACAGCCGTGACGTGTAAGCCCCGTTATAAGAGTGCATCGCGGTGGTGTGGCTGGCGGTGACACGCGGGCCGATCCCGGCCTCATACGCCAGCGTCGCCACCGTTTCGACAAACCGCGACTGCTCGTCGTCAATCTCGTCGCAGTGAATATCCAGCGGCCGGTCGTACTTCTTCGCCAGTTCAAACGCTATATGCAGCGACTGCACGCCATACTCGCGGGTGAACTCAAAGTGCGGGATGGCCCCCACCACGTCGGCCCCGAGCTGCAACGCCTCTTCCAGCAGGGCGGCACCGTTGGGATAAGAGAGGATCCCCTCCTGCGGGAAGGCGACGATTTGCAGCTCAACCCAGGGGGCTACCTCCTGCTTCACCTCCAGCATCGCCTTCAGGGCGGTAAGGGTCGGGTCAGAGACATCCACATGCGTACGAACAAACTGGATACCATTGGCGATCTGCCACTTAAGGGTCTTCCACGCCCGGGCTTTGACATCTTCATGGCTGAGCAGCGCCTTGCGCTCCGCCCAGCGTTCGATGCCCTCAAACAGCGTGCCGGACTGGTTCCAGTTCGGTTCACCTGCGGTCTGGGTGGTATCAAGATGAATATGCGGCTCGATAAAAGGCGGAAGAGCCAGACCACCCCGCGCGTTTAACACTTCATAGCTCTCGCTTTGCCCCTCGCCCGTTGGGGTGATTTCGCCAAAACGACCGTTCTCAATAGCCAGTTGCCATAATCCGTCCCGACCCGGTAACCGGACGTTCTGGATCAGCCAAAGCGGTGCTGTAGACATCGTATTCTCCCGAAAAAGGGGGCTGAAATTTAGGAGTAGCGGATCAATAAGATTAGCCCCCTAATTTGTACACAAAATCGGCTAAGACGAAAAGCCTGCGATTTCCGTTACTTAGAAAAATCCTGACAAATCAGTCATCTACCCACTAAGGAGTAGTTTAAGGCGTATTTGATTTGCATCAATAAGTGGCTTTGCTGAATCGTTAAGGTAGGCAGTAATAGAAAAGAAATCGAGGCAAAAATGAGCAAAGTCAGACTCGCGATTATCGGTAACGGCATGGTCGGTCACCGCTTTATTGAGGATCTTCTTGATAAAGCCGATGCTGACCGGTTCGATATTACCGTGTTCTGTGAAGAACCCCATAAGGCGTACGACCGCGTGCACCTCTCCTCCTATTTCTCTCACCACACCGCTGAAGAGCTTTCTCTGGTGCGTGAAGGTTTTTACGAGAAACATGGCGTGAAGGTGCTGGTGGGCGAACGCGCTATTACCATCAACCGTCAGGAAAAAGTGATTCATTCCAGTGCGGGACGCACGGTTTTTTACGACAAGCTGATCATGGCGACAGGCTCTTACCCGTGGATCCCACCGATCAAAGGGTCAGAAACTCAGGATTGCTTCGTCTATCGTACCATTGAAGATCTCAACGCCATTGAATCCTGTGCCCGTCGCAGCAAACGCGGCGCGGTGGTCGGCGGCGGTCTGCTCGGCCTCGAGGCCGCGGGCGCGCTTAAAAACTTAGGCGTTGAAACCCACGTCATCGAATTTGCCCCGATGCTGATGGCAGAGCAGCTTGACCACATGGGTGGCGAGCAGCTCAAACGCAAAATTGAAAGCATGGGTGTGAAAGTTCACACCAGCAAAAATACCAAAGAGATCGTCCAGGAAGGCACCGAAGCGCGTAAAACCATGCGCTTTGCCGACGGCAGCGAGCTGGAAGTCGACTTCATCGTCTTCTCTACCGGTATCCGCCCGCGCGACAAACTGGCTACCCAGTGTGGCCTGGCCGTTGCCCAGCGCGGCGGCATCATGATCAACTCCACCTGCCAGACCTCCGATCCCGATATCTATGCTATCGGGGAGTGCGCCAGCTGGGAAAATCACGTTTACGGTCTGGTTGCTCCTGGCTACAAAATGGCGCAGGTCACTGCCGACCATATCCTCGGTAATGAAAACGCCTTCACCGGCGCAGACATGAGCGCCAAGCTGAAACTGCTGGGCGTTGACGTGGGCGGCATTGGTGATGCGCACGGTCGCACGCCAAACTCACGCAGCTACGTTTACCTCGACGAAAGCAAAGAAGTTTATAAGCGTCTTATCGTAAGCCCGGACAACAAGACCCTGCTCGGTGCGGTGCTGGTGGGTGATACCAGCGACTTCGGTAACCTGCTCCAGCTGGTACTGAACGCCATCGAACTGCCGGAGAACCCGGACGCCCTGATCCTGCCAGCCCACGCGGCCAGCGGTAAGCCTTCGATTGGTGTCGATAAACTGCCAGACAGCGCGCAGATTTGCTCCTGCTTCGATGTCACCAAAGGCATGCTGATTTCTGCCATCAACAAGGGTTGCCACACCGTGGCGGCACTGAAGGCCGAAACCAAAGCCGGTACCGGCTGCGGCGGTTGTATCCCACTGGTCACCCAGGTGCTCAACGCCGAGCTGGCGAAACAGGGCATTGAAGTGAACAACAACCTGTGCGAGCACTTCGCTTACTCTCGCCAGGAGCTGTATCACCTGATCCGCGTGGAAGGCATCAAATCCTTCGACGAGCTGCTGCAGAAACACGGCCAGGGTTACGGCTGTGAAGTGTGTAAACCTACCGTCGGTTCTCTGCTGGCCTCCTGCTGGAATGAGTACGTGCTCAAGCCGCAGCACACCCCGCTGCAGGACACCAACGATAACTTCCTGGCCAACATCCAGAAAGACGGTACTTACTCGGTGATCCCACGCTCTGCCGGCGGGGAAATCACCCCGGAAGGCCTGGTGGCAGTGGGCCGTATCGCCCGCGAATTTAACCTGTACACCAAAATCACCGGTTCCCAGCGTATCGGTCTGTTCGGTGCGCAGAAAGACGACCTGCCGGAAATCTGGCGTCAGCTGATTGAAGCAGGCTTCGAAACCGGTCATGCCTATGCCAAAGCGCTGCGTATGGCGAAAACCTGCGTCGGCAGCACCTGGTGCCGCTACGGTGTGGGCGACAGCGTCGGCTTCGGCGTTGAGCTGGAAAACCGCTACAAAGGCATTCGCACCCCGCACAAAATGAAGTTCGGCGTCTCTGGCTGTACCCGTGAATGTGCCGAAGCGCAGGGTAAAGATGTGGGTATCATCGCCACTGAGAAGGGCTGGAATCTGTACGTCTGCGGTAACGGCGGGATGAAACCGCGTCATGCGGATCTGCTGGCGGCGGATATCGACCGTGAAACGCTGATCAAGTATCTCGATCGCTTCATGATGTTCTACATCCGTACCGCAGACAAACTGACCCGTACCGCACCGTGGCTGGATAACCTGGAAGGCGGCATCGACTACCTGAAGTCAGTGATCATCGACGACAAACTCGGCCTGAACGCGACGCTGGAAGAAGAGATGGCACGCCTGCGTGACGCCGTGATTTGCGAATGGACTGAAACCGTCAACACCCCGGCGGCGCAGGTTCGCTTCAAACACTTTATCAACAGCACCCAGCGCGACCCAGGCGTGCAGGTGGTGCCAGAGCGCGAGCAGCATCGCCCGGCAACACCTTATGAACGCATTCCGGTCATGCTGGTGGAGGAAAACGTATGAGCCAGTGGGTAAACATCTGCAAAATCGACGAGATCCTGCCTGCCACCGGCGTGTGCGCGCTGTTAGGTCATGAGCAGGTTGCTATTTTCCGTCCACGCCACGACGAACAGGTCTTTGCCATCAGCAATATCGACCCTTTCTTTGAGGCCAGCGTGCTCTCCCGTGGGATTATCGCTGAGCATCAGGGCGAGCTATGGGTTGCCAGCCCGCTGAAAAAGCAGCGTTTCCGTCTGAGCGACGGACACTGTATGGAAGATGAAAGCCGCTCCGTGAAGCACTATGACGTTCGTGTCAAAGACGGCAAAGTGCAGCTTCGAGGCTGATTAACACGGGGGCGCAATGCCCCCGCTTTTGTAATGTTCTCCCGTTCGGGATTTTTTCAACTTTTTACACGAAATCATGTGCGCTGCATCGCGGCGGCAACTGAACGAATCCCCGGGCGCATAGTTCACTGTGTGACTGGGATGAGTGAAGGCAGCCAACAACGAGGCAGCGTAGAGGATGAAGTGTACAGGATAATCAAATGTTTACAGACACTATCAATAAGTGTGCGGCTAATGCTGCGCGTATTGCACGCCTCAGTAAAAACAGTCCCCTCGGATTCTGGATCAGCTCCGCCATGGCGGGGGCTTATGTCGGGTTGGGGATCATTTTAATTTTCACCCTCGGCAATCTGCTCGATCCCTCTGTTCGTCCGCTGGTGATGGGCGCCACCTTTGGTATCGCCCTGACCCTGGTCATCATCGCTGGCTCTGAACTGTTCACCGGCCACACCATGTTCCTGACGCTGGGCGTGAAAGCGGGTACCATTACTCAGGGCCAGATGTGGGCGATCCTGCCACAAACCTGGCTCGGCAACCTGGTCGGCTCCGTGTTTGTCGCCCTGCTTTACAGCTGGGGCGGTGGTAGCCTGCTGCCGGTTGATACCAGCCTTGTTCACACCGTCGCGCTGGCAAAAACCTCCGCACCGGCGATGGTGCTGTTCTTCAAGGGCGCGCTCTGTAACTGGCTGGTGTGTCTTGCTATCTGGATGGCAATCCGCACTGAAGGCGCCGCGAAATTTATCGCTATCTGGTGGTGTCTGCTGGCCTTTATCGCTTCCGGCTACGAGCACTCCGTAGCCAACATGACGCTGTTTGCCCTCTCCTGGTTCGGTCACCACAGCGAAGCGTATACGCTGTCAGGTATCGGCCATAACCTGTTGTGGGTAACCCTTGGCAATACTCTTTCTGGGGTTGTATTTATGGGTTGGGGTTACTGGTATGCTACCCCTAAAGCGGAGCGTCCGACTCCGGCTACCATCGCAACCGTTCAGGCGAAAGCCAACCCGTAAGAAGAGGTAATGTCGTGGATCACCTGCCAATATTCTGTCAATTACGCCATCGCGACTGCCTGCTTGTAGGTGGTGGCGATGTGGCTGAACGTAAAGCCCGCCTGCTGTTAGAGGCCGGTGCCCGACTCACCGTCAATGCCCTCGCCTTCGCCCCGCAATTCACCGTGTGGGCGCAGGAAGGGATGCTCACCCTCGTCGAAGGGGAATTTCGGGAATCGCTGCTCGATACCTGCTGGCTGACCATTGCCGCCACTGACGACGATGCGGTTAACCAGCGCGTCAGTGACGCCTGTGAAGCGCGGCGGATCTTCTGCAACGTGGTGGATGCGCCGAAAGAGGCGAGCTTTATCATGCCGTCAATTATCGATCGCTCGCCACTGATGGTCGCCGTCTCCTCCGGTGGGACTTCACCAGTGCTGGCGCGCCTGCTACGCGAAAAGCTGGAAGCGATCCTGCCGCAGCATCTGGGTCAGGTAGCTCATTACGCAGGGAAACTGCGCGCCCGGGTGAAAAAGCAGTTCGCCACCGTCGGCGAGCGCCGCCGCTTCTGGGAGAAATTCTTTGTGAACGATCGCCTGGCGCAGTCGCTGGCGAATCAGGATCAGAAAGCCGTGGATGAGACGACCGAGCAGCTTATCAATGCGCCGCTCGATCACCGCGGCGAAGTGGTGCTGGTGGGGGCGGGTCCGGGCGATGCAGGCCTGTTAACCCTGAAAGGGCTGCAGCAGATCCAGCAGGCGGATATCGTGGTCTATGACCGCCTGGTCTCCGACGACATCATGAACCTGGTGCGCCGGGATGCGGATCGGGTGTTTGTTGGCAAACGTGCCGGGTATCACTGCGTACCGCAGGAAGAGATTAACCAGATCCTGCTGCGTGAAGCGCAAAAGGGTAAACGCGTGGTACGCCTGAAAGGCGGCGATCCGTTTATCTTCGGGCGCGGCGGCGAGGAGCTGGAAACCCTGTGCGAGGCAGGCATACCGTTCTCGGTGGTGCCGGGCATTACCGCTGCCTCCGGCTGTTCTGCCTATTCAGGCATCCCGCTGACCCACCGTGACTACGCCCAGAGCGTGCGCCTGGTCACCGGCCATCTGAAAACCGGCAGCGAACTGGACTGGTATAACCTGGCGGCAGAGAAACAGACCCTGGTGTTCTATATGGGGCTGAACCAGGCGGCGACCATTCAGGCTAAGCTGCTCGAACACGGCATGGAGGCGACAATGCCGGTTGCGCTGGTGGAAAACGGCACGTCGATCAAACAGCGTGTGGTGAGTGGCGTGTTAACCGAGCTGGGCGAGCTGGCGCAGCAGGTTGAAAGCCCGGCGCTGATCGTGGTGGGTCGCGTGGTGGCGCTGCGTGACAAGCTCAACTGGTTCTCAAATCATTAAGTCAGACTGAACATAATCTCCGCAAAATGAGTAGTCCTGTTATGGACTACTCCTCTCTTACTGCTGTCGATAACATGCTCTTCGAGAAAGCCTATTTCTCTCTATTCCCTCATGTTATTGACAAGGAAGCGTTATGTTCAAACTGGCAAAGATTGCCCTGGTTGCAGGCATCTTAACTACCCTGACGGCGTGCACTGGCCACGTGCAAAACACCAAAAATAACTGCAGCTACGACTACCTGCTGCACCCGGCGATCTCTATCTCCAAGATCATCGGCGGCTGCGGCCCGGCAGCAAATCAGTAAGCTTTTTTCAGGCATAAAAAAACCGGGAATATCCCGGTTTTTTTATTGGTAGAGCAGTGCGGCCTGATGCCTTCGTCCTGCTCCTCTCTTAAGAGAGAGTACAAAGCCTGGAAACGGTAACAGGGTTACCGTTTTGCTTTTACTTATGGCTTCGCCACAAACCCAATCGCTTCATACACCGCTTTCAGCGTTTCGGAGGCGCGCGCGCTGGCTTTCTCGGCCCCTTCTTTCATCACTTTCTGCAGGAAGGCTTCGTCATTGCGGAACTGGTGATAACGCGCCTGCAGCTCGGTCAACATGCCGGAGACCGCGTCCGCCACTTCGCCTTTCAGATGGCCGTACATTTTGCCTTCGAAGTGCTGCTCCAGCTCTGGAATGCTCTGGCCAGTGACGGCAGAGAGGATATCCAGCAGGTTAGAGACGCCCGCTTTATTCTGCACGTCGTAACGCACCACTGGTGGCTCGTCAGAGTCAGTAACCGCACGCTTAAGCTTCTTCACCACCGCTTTCGGATCTTCCAGCAGGCCGATGACGTTGTTGCGGTTATCATCCGACTTGGACATCTTTTTGGTCGGCTCCAGCAGGGACATCACGCGGGCACCGGATTTCGGAATGAACGGCTCTGGCACCTTGAAGATATCGCCGTAAATCGCGTTGAAGCGCTGGGCCACGTCGCGGCTCAGTTCCAGATGCTGCTTCTGGTCTTCACCCACCGGCACCTGGTTGGTCTGATACAGCAGAATGTCAGCCGCCATCAGCACCGGATAGTCAAACAGACCGGCGTTGATGTTTTCAGCGTAGCGGGAAGACTTATCCTTGAACTGGGTCATACGGCTCAGTTCGCCGAAATAGGTATAGCAGTTCAGCGCCCAGCCCAGCTGCGCGTGTTCCGGGACATGAGACTGAACGAAGATGGTGCTTTTCTCAGGATCGATACCGCAGGCCAGATACAGCGCAAGGGTGTCGAGCGTCGCTTTACGCAACTGCTGCGGATCCTGGCGCACGGTAATGGCGTGCTGGTCAACGATGCAGTAGATACAGTGATAGTCATCCTGCATGTTCACCCACTGACGCAGCGCACCCATATAGTTGCCAATGGTCAGTTCACCTGAGGGCTGTGCGCCACTAAATACGATGGGCTTAGTCATTTTTCAATTCCTGATTTTCACTGTGCGAAAGCCCGAGAACGGGCAGTAAATCTTTGAAGTGGTCGAAGACGAAATCCGGCTCACTCAGCGTAATGGATTCACCGTAGTTGTAGCCATAGGTCAGGCCCACGGACGGGCAACCTGCAGCCCTGGCCGCCAGAATATCATTGCGCGAATCCCCCACAAAGAGCAGCGCATCCGGCGTTAAGGATAATTTTCCTGCCACCAGCAACAGCGGCTCGGGATGCGGCTTTTTATTCTGCACGTCATCGCCACCGACAACCACCGAGAAGTAGTCGGCGATACCCAGCGCTTCCAGCAAAGGCGCGACAAAGGCCGTCGGTTTGTTGGTGACCAGCGCCAGCGGCATACCTTCAGCATGCAGCGCGCTCAGGGTGTCCGCCACATCCGGGAACAGGAAGCTGCCCTCTTCTACCGTCTCTTCATAAAAACGGTTGAACAGCTTACGCAGGAGGCGAATTTGCTCTTCCTGCGGGATATCCGCGTGATCGACGCCAGGTTTGCCCTGTGCCGCACGCTGAATGGCACGCTCCTGACGCGCCCAGGTCAGCGCGCGCTCCATCAGCACGTCTGCCCCGTTACCAATCCACGTTATCACACGGTCTTCACCCGCCATCGGCAGTTCCAGCGCATACAGCGCCTGGTCAACCGCCGCGGTTAAGCCCGGCGCGCTGTCCACCAGCGTGCCGTCGAGGTCAAATGCAACGCCCCGAATTGCCTGCAACTTATTCATGACTTACCTTCGCCAGTTCACTGCGCATTTCATCGATGACTTTCTTGTAGTCCGGCTGGTCGAAAATCGCCGAGCCGGCCACGAACATGTCTGCGCCCGCCGCGGCGATGTCGCCGATATTGCTTACCTTCACGCCGCCGTCCACTTCAAGACGGATATCAAAGCCTGATTCGTCGATGCGGCGACGCACTTCACGCAGCTTATCCAGGGTTTGTGGAATGAAGGATTGACCACCAAAGCCCGGGTTGACGGACATCAGCAGGATCACGTCCAGCTTATCCATCACGTAATCAAGGTAGCTCAGCGGCGTGGCTGGGTTAAACACCAGGCCCGCCTTACAGCCGTGCTCTTTAATCAGCTGCAGGGTGCGGTCAACGTGCTCAGAGGCTTCAGGGTGGAAAGTGATGATGCTGGCACCCGCGGCGGCAAAATCCGGCACGATGCGGTCGACCGGCTTCACCATCAGATGCACATCAATGGGGGCGGACACGCCGTAGTTGCGCAGTGCCTTCAGTACCATCGGGCCGATGGTCAGGTTAGGCACGTAGTGGTTATCCATAACGTCGAAATGAACGACATCCGCACCGGCAGCCAGGGCTTTCGCGGTATCTTCGCCCAGCCGGGCAAAATCAGCCGAAAGAATTGAGGGTGCAATCAAATACTGTTTCATCCGCATCTCCTTGAACTTTGTTTAACGGCGGGCGAAACGGCTCAGGGTAGATAGAGAGCCAGCAGTTCGTCCACCTTTTTACGTGTACCGCCGTTGCTGCTGATGCTGCGCCGGACTTTGACCTGAAAATGCTCTGCGGTTTTGTACCATTCGCGCGTATCAGGCGTGTCGTGATTCGAAATTAACACCGGAATTCTTTTGCTGACCAGCTTTTCCGCCATTTCTGCCAGACGCGCCTGCTCGGCAGGGCTGAAGCTGTTGGTGTGATAAGCGGTAAAGTTCGCGGTGGCAGACAGCGGGGCGTACGGGGGATCACAGTAAACCACCGAGTTAACGTCAGCACGGTCCATACACTCTTCATAGGAGAGGCAATGGAACTCCGCATTCTGCGCTTTTTCAGCAAAGTGATACAACTCGGCCTCAGGGAAATAAGGGCGCTTGTAGCGACCAAAAGGCACGTTGAATTGACCACGCAGATTATACCGGCACAGGCCGTTGTAGCCATGGCGGTTGAGGTAGAGGAACAGCACTGCACGACGGAACTTATCCTGGCACTGATTAAATTCAGTGCGAAACAGATAGTAAACGTCCGGGTTGTTGTTCTCTGGGGTAAACAGCTTACGCGCCTCAGCAACGTACTCGTCGGTACGCAGCTTTACGATGTTATAGAGGTCGATAAGATCGCTGTTGATATCCGCAAGGATATAACGGGAGTAGTCGGTATTGAGAAATACCGAGCCAGCGCCCACAAAGGGTTCGACAAGACACTCACCCGCAGGCAGGCGTTGTTTAATATCATCGAGCAGGGGGTATTTCCCCCCTGCCCATTTCAGAAAAGCGCGATTTTTTTTCATGCTGACTAACTGATTACACCTTCTCCGGCTGTGGAGAAAGCTCCGACAGCATCCTGCGCTTCACAGATTACTTCAAATCGGACTGAACCTGACGGATCGGCTTCGCCCATGGGTTTTTCGCCTGAACATCGGCTGGCAGTGTAGCGACCGCGCGTTTTGCTTCATCTTTCGAAGCATACACGCCGCTCACCAGCACATACCACGGCTGACCGTTACGGGTAGTCTCATAGACGACAAAGTTTTTCAGGT
This sequence comes from Leclercia sp. LSNIH3, assembly GCF_002935105.1. Classification (NCBI taxonomy): domain Bacteria; kingdom Pseudomonadati; phylum Pseudomonadota; class Gammaproteobacteria; order Enterobacterales; family Enterobacteriaceae; genus Leclercia; species Leclercia sp. LSNIH3. The sequence goes on along the minus strand of NZ_CP026387.1, from coordinate 2,830,515 downwards.
TCGACTTTTTCGCCCAGCTGTTCAGGTTGTCATAGTTGGAAGAACTGCTCAACTGCAGCGTGTAATTGCTGGAGGAAGCAGACTTCAGTGAACTCACATTTCCTGACGTTTTACCGGTGCTGGCCGTGGCCGCAGGGGCTGCTGCCGCTGGCGTCGAAGCTGTCGCCGTCGGCGCTGGCGTTGCGGTCGCCTTCGGTGCCGCTGCTGTCGCAGCAGGCGCTTTCGCCGGTGCGCTGGTCGTGGTTTCGTTACGCTTAGGCTGAGCGGTCGCTTTCGGCTCTTCCGCTTTCGCCACTGGCTGCGGCTTCACGTCACGCTTCGGCTCAATCACCGTTTGTTTACGTTCCTGATGCTGAGCAGGCTTCGTCTGACGTGGCGCAGATTCTGTCGCCGCCGTCTGATGTTGCCCGGTCGCACCGCGGATTGGTGCCACGGTCGCAGGCTCGGTCGGCAGCGTGGAGTTGACCACCACATTGTTAACCTGCTGCTGGTTCTGCGGCTGTGTCAGCGCATTGTTCAGATCGCCCTGCACTTCAACACGCTGCTGGCCTTCCGGAGTTGCCGGTGCCTGCCCCTGGGTTGGTGTGGACGCGACTGGCGGCAGAGAGATATCCTGCTGGGTGTTCCCGGCAGTCTGCTCAGCGGAAGTGGTACCCGGCGCAGGCTGGGTGCCATTGGCCTGATCGGCAGCATTGCCGGACAGATCAACACTCTTCTCAGTAGAGGCGCTCTGATCCGCTGGATTGCTTGACGGGGCTTTAAGTGCCGAGCCGACGCCGATAATCAGCAGCAGCAGGACCAGCACACCCAGACCCATCATAATGTACTGGCGGGAAGCGGGCTTCGCCGGAGCAGCTTTGCGCTTACGCGGACGGCGCTCAACGGGCGCTTCGTCCACTGAATCATCATCAGACTCATACTCTTCTTCACGCTCGTCACGGGCAGCACGGCCACGCGAAGGACGAGGATCATCGTTGTCGAGATCGACCTCATCAAAGTTGATTTGCGGCTCGTTATCACGTTCTGAAGATTGGCGAGTACGACCAGTACGACGATCGCTGGGATCGGGTTTCAGCTCGTCTTCTGGTTTGAATTCATCCATTTAACACCCCACTAAAAGGCTTATGCCTACGACTTTGCACATCACCTGAAGCAAAATGGCTACGTTTTACCGCAGCCGGACCTTTCTAATAGTTACGCCTGCTGACAATCAGCAATAGCGCCAAGAACCACATCGTGCGGCACACCGCCACGCACTTCACTCTTACCTATCGCAAGCGGGAGCACCAGACGCATCTCGCCTGCTAATACTTTTTTATCGCGCATCATATGCGGCAGGTAGGCCTGCGCCGACATTTCACGCGGCCCGGTCACCGGTAACCCGGCACGCTCCAGCAGCGTGATAATGCGTTGTGTATCGGCCTTGCTGAACTGACCCAGACGCTCCGAGGTGCGAGCAGCCATCACCATCCCCGCCGCAACGGCCTCGCCATGCAGCCAGTTACCGTAGCCCATTTCGGCTTCGATAGCATGACCGTAGGTGTGCCCCAGATTCAGTAAAGCACGTAAGCCTGTTTCGCGCTCGTCTGCAGCCACGACTTCTGCTTTCAGCTCACAGCAGCGGCGAATACAGTACGCCATCGCCTGACCATCCAGACGCAGTAAGGCATCCATGTTCTCTTCCAGCCAGCTAAAGAACGCACCGTCCAGAATAATGCCGTACTTGATCACTTCCGCCAGGCCCGACGCCAGCTCACGCTGAGGCAAGGTTTGCAGACAGTCGAGATCCACCACCACCGAAGCGGGCTGGTAGAACGCGCCAATCATGTTTTTGCCAAGCGGATGGTTAACGGCCGTTTTGCCGCCAACAGAAGAGTCGACCTGCGACAACAGCGTGGTAGGAATTTGAATAAAACGGACGCCGCGCTGATAGCTTGCCGCAGCAAACCCCGTAAGATCGCCCACAACACCGCCGCCTAACGCCAGCAGTGTAGTATCGCGACCATGCGGTTTTTGCAGTAATGCGGTAAAGACGGTATCCAGTACCGTCAGGCTTTTATACTGCTCGCCATCAGGCAGAATCACACTGTCGACCTTCACGCCAGCCTGTTCAAGGCGCTGACGTACGTTGTCGAGATAAAGCGGAGCCAGCGTCTCATTGGTGACCAGCATTGCCTGATCACCCGCTTTCAGTGGTAAGAAGGAAGCTGGGTCGTTAAACAAACCAGCCGCGATAGTGATAGGGTAACTCCGTTCACCGAGAGTGACTGTAATCCTCTCCATAACGCGACATCCACCTTAAATGCTTTTACCCGCAGGCGAGTGTATATAAAGCCAGAATCAGTTGCTTTCCAGCATATGAATAATCTGGTTTGCGACCACTTTAGCGCTCTGGTCGTCGGTGCGAATGGTGACGTCAGCAATCTCTTCGTACAGCGGATTGCGTTCACCAGCCAGGGCTTCCAGAACTTCGCGTGGAGGCGTCTCAACCTGCAGCAACGGGCGTTTTTTATCACGCTGCGTACGCGCCAGTTGTTTTTCGATGGTCGTTTCAAGATAGACCACGACACCGCGGGCGGAGAGACGGTTGCGAGTTTCGCGAGATTTTACAGAGCCGCCGCCAGTAGCCAGCACAATGCCCTGTTTTTCCGTAAGTTCATTAATGACTTTTTCTTCACGGTCACGGAAACCCTCTTCGCCTTCTACATCGAAGACCCAGCCCACATCAGCTCCGGTTCGTTTCTCAATCTCTTGATCAGAATCGTAAAATTCCATATTGAGTTGTTGAGCTAACTGGCGCCCAATAGTGCTTTTGCCGGCACCCATAGGCCCAACCAGAAAGATATTGCGTTTCTCTGCCATTTTTTCGGTACTACTAAGACTATTCGTTAATGGTAAACCCGCTTCACCGGTATCTGGCGTAGCAGGACATGAACTGAAACCTCATATGCGATAGAGCGAGAGTCAGACTAAAAATTATCTCAATACTCCTGCTTGTTTGGCAACAGATTAAATCACCCTGCCGCCGCTTAAGTTATTAAGGAGTGAGATTGTGTATGCTGATTCTCAAATCGGTACTCCTTGTATGCTAATTCATGCCCCACGTCAAACATCTGCAACAAACTGAATGCAAAATCACGCGGGGCATCGCGGGACATTATGGCACTGCAACCAGACGAGGCGTGATAAAAACCACTAACTCCCGGCGTTCGTTGTCTTTTCCCTGATGGCTGAACAGCTGCCCCAGGAAAGGAATACGGCTCAAGCCTGGCACAGATTCGCTGCCGGTTTTATGCCTCTGAGAAAAAATCCCGCCCAAAGCCAGTGTTTCACCACTATTGACCTCGACCTGAGTTTCGATCTCCTGCTTATCTATCGCCAGCGTTTCACCATCGGCCTGCTGCAAAACCTGGCCCGGGGTGTTTTCACTGATGCGCAGCTTCAGGCGAACCCGTCCATTGGCCAACACCACTGGCGTCACCTCCATGCCCAGCACCGCCTCTTTAAACTCAACTGATGTTGCGCCGCTCTCGCCGCTGGATACCTGATAGGGGATTTCGCTGCCCTGCTTAATGCTGGCGGGCTGCATGTGTGATGCCAGCAGGCGTGGGCTGGCGATAATATCGACCTGCTGCTTTTGCTCCAACGCAGACAGTTCGAGATCCAGCAGTTGGCCATTGATCCGCCCGATAATAAACCCCACCTGGGTGGTGGCGCTGTTGACGGCCAGATCGCTGCTGAGCATCGTCAGCTGTCCTGGCTTACCAGGCTGCGCCCCCTGGGACAGATTCCACTTCACTCCCAGCTCTCGCAGGCTTTTTTCACTCATGCTGACGATATGCGCGGCCAGCTCCACCTGCGCCACGGGGAGATCTATCTGCGCAACCCAGTGCTGTAGCGCCTCCAGCGCGGCCCGGTTATCGCGCACCAGCAGGCGGTTGGTGCGTTTGTCTACCGCCAGGCTGCCTTTCGGGCTAAGGAGTTTTTCGGCAGCCTGCTGGATATCTCCCGCATCGGCGTAAGAGAGAGGCAGACTGCGCGACTCCAGCGGCGCACTGAGCTGTTGTTTTGTTCGCTCGGCCTCCTTTTTGGCCTGCTGTTTCTGCTGCCAGTCGACGGTGTGGATATAAAAAATGCCCGCCTGCTGGCGCATTACCAGCCCGGCACTGGTGACCACCGTCTGGATCGCCTGCAGCCAGGGAACCTCCTGCAGGCGCAGTGAGACCTTCCCGCTGACGTCCGGGGAGAAAATCATGTTGCGGTTCTCCTGCTCCGCCAGCGCCTGCAAAAGCTGGGCAACCGGTACCTCATCCACCACCAGGCTCACCGGTGCTGGCTTCGCGGCCAGCGCCTGGCTGACCATCAGCAGTAATCCCACGATCCCTGTTTTCATCCTGTTTCGTTCCTTGTCGTTGCCATCGCCACTGCGGCAGTTCACATGCCCCGGGCATATCGATGACCAGTTCCTTTTCATTCAATGCCGCCACCCGACTGCCCTGCGCCAGCGTGTCGCCGCGACGAAGGCGCAGCCAGCGCGACGTTTCATCCCGGACGATCGCCACTGGCACCGCGCCAAGCACCACCCCGACATAGCGCCACTGCTGCAGCGTTGCATCCGGGCAGCGTGATTCCGGGGGCTGAAAGGGATCGCGCAGGCCGAGCAGGAGCGGCAGTAATAACAGCACGCCGCACTTAACCCGCATCCTGGTGCTCCAGCTGCATGACGACCTGTAACTTGTTGTGCTCAGGCTGAATGCTAAAACGCGCTACCGCAACGTCGCGCCGGGCAAGAGTGGCAAACAGCGAGGGGATCTGCGCCCACGTCGCTTCAATCACCAGTTCACCTCCTGTGCCCACCGGCTGCCAGCGAACCATCCGCAGCTCATCGGTATCAAACGCCAGCGGCGAAAACGGCTGTGCCGCCACGGGAGCGTGTGTGTCGTCAGGGGGTGAGAGCTTGCGCACAGCGACCCACAACCGGGCATGAGCCTCTGCGTGCCGCACCTGCCCGGCCTGCTGCGTTGCTCTCTGCCGATCCTGCATTCGTCCCTGCAAACCGGTCACGCAGAGCAGCAGCAACGCTGAGCTGACTCCCCAGCACAGGCAGCGCCCGCGCGGTGTCATGGCATACCAGCTGTCAGGATGGATCCGCATCAGCACTCTCCTTACGGTTCAGCGTCCAGCTAAACAGCCAGCGGCCCTGGGCATCCTGACGCATCTCCCCTGGCGCACCGGGGGTAAACCCAGGCATCTGGCGTAGCGCCGGATCCAGCGCCGCCAGGGCAGGCAGCGTGGCGGCGTAGCCGGTCAGGGAGAGGGTCGACTGCTGAAAGCGCAGCTGCGCCAGCCATGCCTGCTCTGGCAGAAGGTGGGATAAGGCGATCAATGCCGGTTGCCAGGCTTCCGTCCTGGCTTTGTCGCGCATCCACCGCTGCTGTTGCTGGTGTTTAGCCTGTAACGCCGTCCACTGCTTTTGCCGCTGCTCCAGTCCCTGACGCAGTGCCACATCGCTGGCGTGACGCAGCGCGCTGGCACGTGTCACAAGCGCATCGCTGACCCGGCTGGTGGCGCAGAGCATTAGCGCTACCAGTAGCGAGCCGGTAAACATGCCTCCCCAGAAGCGCAGGCAGCGACGCTGTTGCCGCTGGCGCCACGGCAGAAGATTGGCCGTCCTCATCATGCGTGCTCTCCGGTCGCCAGCGCCAGCGCGACGCTGAAATCGGCCCCATTTTCAGGCAGTGGCGGCTGGCGTCGGGATAACACGCACCAGGGGTCAAAGTTGCCTGCCCCACAGCAGGCGATCTCGTCAACACCGAGTGCCAGCAGGGCGGCGAGCCTTTCGACGTCCGGGGCCTCCGCCAGCCCGCGCCTGCCCCACTGGTGGCGCATTGCCCATAGCCACTGGTCCCGATCGCGCCAGGCGACGCACTGGGCCGGGGCTTGCACAAAGGGCAGCAGGTGCGCCAGCGCGCCCGCATCGGGCGTGATGGTGGCCAGCCGCAAACGCAGTTCCCGGGCCAGTTCCAGTAGCGTCGCCACCTCCTTATTCTGTGCCGCCGTGACGTGATAAGCGTTACTGAAGGTATCTTCCGCATAGTCAAAACGCAGGGCATCGGGGGCCATCTCCAGTTCACGGCTCATCGCCGCGGCGATCCAGGCGGTCTGTTCGCTGTCGCGCAGGGTCATGGAAGGGCGTGGAAGCGTGCGCTGTAAGGTGCGGGCGGCCGGGAAGGCGAGAAAAATTTGATGTTGATGAGGCAGCAACTGGCGCCACTCGCGCAGTGCCGCAGCCAGCTGTTCAGGCTGAAGAATTTGCCCGTCGCGGATAATGCCCGCCGCCAGAGGGAGCTGCCACCAGCGGCGCAACCCCCACCCTGACTTTTCGCGTACCAGCGCGACCGCCAGAACCTTATCCTGTTGAATATGAACGCCTGTATGCCATGTTTTAAATGCCATGTTTCACGATCTCCTTATCGTTCCGGGGGATAACGGCTATATCAATGCTACAGGCTTGCCTTTATACTACCGCGCGATTGTTTAGAAACTGCCCAGTTCAAACTAAATGGGAAATCTCCAGTGAAGTTCGTAAAGTATTTATTGATCCTTGCAGTCTGTTGCATTCTGCTTGGAGCAGGCTCGATTTTTGGTTTGTACAAATATATTGAGCCGCAACTGCCTGATGTCGCTACGCTTCGTGATGTCCGGCTCCAGATCCCAATGCAGGTCTACAGCACGGATGGCGAACTTATCGCCCAGTACGGTGAGAAGCGCCGTATCCCGCTGACCCTGAATCAGATCCCCCCCGTCATGGTGAAAGCCTTTATTGCCACCGAGGACAGCCGCTTTTATGAGCACCATGGTGTCGATCCGGTGGGGATTTTCCGTGCCGCAAGCGTGGCGTTGTTCTCCGGCCATGCCTCTCAGGGTGCGAGTACTATCACCCAGCAGCTGGCACGTAACTTCTTCCTTAGCCCTGAAAAAACGCTGATACGTAAGGTCAAGGAAGTGTTCCTGGCGATCCGTATTGAGCAGATGCTGAATAAAGATGAGATCCTTGAGCTTTATCTCAACAAGATCTATCTCGGCTACCGTGCCTATGGCGTGGGCGCGGCGGCGCAGGTCTATTTTGGCAAATCCATTGAGCAATTAACCCTGAGTGAAATGGCAACCATCGCCGGTTTGCCGAAGGCGCCTTCAACCTTCAACCCGCTCTACTCACTCAATCGCGCTACCGCCCGCCGCAACGTGGTGTTATCGCGCATGCTGAGCGAAGGCTATATCAGCCAGACCCAGTACGATCAGGCGCGCAACGAGGTGATTGACGCCAACTACCATGCGCCGGAAATTGCCTTTTCCGCGCCTTATCTCAGCGAAATGGTGCGCCAGGAGATGGTCTCCCGCTACGGCGAGCAGGCTTATGAAGATGGCTACCGCGTCTACACCACCATCAGCCGCAACGTCCAGCAGGGCGCGCAGCAGGCGGTGCGTAATAACGTGATTGATTACGACATGCGCCACGGCTACCGCGGCCCGTCAAACGTGCTGTGGAAAGTGGGCGAGTCTGCCTGGGACAGCAAGAAAATCACCGATACCCTGAAACCGCTGCCGGGCTATGGGCCATTTGTCGCGGCAGTAGTGACCCAGGCCACTCCGCAGGAAGCCACCGCGATGCTCGCTGACGGCACCTCCGTATCGCTGCGCATGGACGGCATTCGCTGGGCTCGTCCGTATCGGTCAGATACGCAACAGGGTTCGACCCCGCGTAAAGTGACCGATGCAGTACAGGTGGGTCAGCAGATTTGGGTCCGTAAGGTTAACGACGCCTGGTGGCTGGGGCAGATCCCGGACGTTAACTCTGCGCTGGTCTCCATCGATCCACATAACGGCGCGGTGCTGGCGCTGGTTGGCGGCTTCGATTTCAACCAGAGCAAATTTAACCGTGCCACCATGGCGCTGCGCCAGGTCGGGTCCAATATCAAGCCGTTCCTCTACACCGCGGCAATGGACAAAGGTTTGACCCTCGCCAGCATCCTTAATGACGTGCCGATCTCCCGCTGGGATGCCGGTGCAGGTTCTGACTGGCGACCTAAGAACTCACCGGCAGAATACGCCGGGCCGATTCGTCTGCGTCAGGGGCTGGGGCAGTCGAAGAACGTGGTGATGGTTCGCGCCATGCGCGCCATGGGCGTCGATTATGCGGCGGAGTATCTGCAACGCTTCGGCTTCCCGGCACAGAATATCGTGCATACCGAGTCGCTGGCGCTGGGTTCTGCCTCCTTTACCCCGATGCAGGTGGCGCGCGGTTATGCGGTGATGGCGAACGGTGGCTTCCTGGTCGATCCGTTCTTCATCAGCAAAATCGAGAACGATCAGGGCGGTGTGCTGTTCGAAGCAAAACCGAAAATTGCCTGTGCAGAGTGTGATATTCCGGTGATTTATGGCGATACGCCAAAATCAGACGCCCTGAACAATCAGGACATGGAAGATGTCGCCATTTCTCAGGCGCAGCAAAATGCGGTGGTGCCAAAGCCACAGCTCGAGCAGGCTAATCAGGCGCTGGTTGCGCAGACCGGTGCTCAGGAGTACGCCCCGCATGTGATTAACACGCCGCTGGCTTTCCTGATCAAAAGCGCGCTGAACAGCAACATCTTTGGTGAGCCGGGCTGGCAGGGGACGGGCTGGCGTGCCGGTCGCGATCTGCAGCGCAAGGATATAGGCGGTAAGACCGGGACGACCAACAGCTCGAAAGATGCGTGGTTCTCGGGGTATGGCCCGGGTGCGGTGACCTCGGTGTGGATCGGCTTTGACGATCACCGCCGTGATTTAGGCCGTACTACGGCGTCCGGGGCGATCAAAGATCAGATTTCCGGTTACGAAGGCGGGGCCAAAAGCGCTCAGCCTGCCTGGGATGCCTTTATGAAGATGCTGCTGGACGGCGTGCCGGAGCAGCCATTAACACCACCGCCAGGCATAGTGACGGTCAATATCGATCGCAGCAGCGGTCAGTTGGCGAATGGCGGTAACAGTCGGGAGGAGTACTTCATCGAAGGCACACAGCCAACGCATCAGGTGGTGCATGAGGTGGGTACAACGTTGATTGATAACGGCGAGACACACGAGCTGTTCTAACTGTCTGCCCCCTTTCCCGCCGGGAGAGGGGGATCCTTCTGCTACAACCTGCCCTGCCCTTTCAGCCATTCCCGCACCAGGAACAGCGCGCTCACGTTCCGGGCTTCGTTGAAATCTGGCTCTTCCAGCAGATCCATCAGATGCGCCAGCGGCCAGCGCACCTGCGGCAGCGGCTCGGGTTCATCCCCTTCCAGCCATTCAGGATAGAGTTCTTCCGCCAGCACGATATTCATTTTGCTGGAAAAATAGGAGGGAGCCATGCTGAGCTTCTTCAGGAAGGTTAACTCTTTCGCACCAAACCCAACCTCTTCTTTCAGCTCACGGTTCGCGGCTTCATAGACCGATTCACCGGGATCAATCAGCCCTTTAGAGAAGCCAAGCTCGTAAGACTCGGTCCCCACCGCGTATTCGCGGATCAGGATCAGATGGTCATCAACAATGGGCACAATCATGACGGCTTCGCGCGTGGAGGGACGCATACGCTCGTAGACGCGGCGCACGCCGTTACTGAACTCCAGGTCCACACTTTCAACATTAAACAGACGCGATTTGGCGACGGTTTCAACATTCAGGATGGTGGGCTTTTGTAAGGGTTTGCTCATTTTGACGGGTCTTTGCTGAGTGAACTGGCGTCATTGTGCGATACGCCGCACGGTTTGGGCAATGTCAATCGCGCTTTATTTACATTTATGTAACCTGTGCAGATTCATTCCTCATTTCGCTTAAAAAGTCAAGAGGTTGAAATTATTCCAGGAATTTGCTGATATCCCGTCAGGTTTAGCTTTGCTATCATCAGCGATCACTGGGATGCGCTTCAATTTGCTCAAGTTCAACGCCTTACATGCCGATAGCCAATCACAGACACGCATTCACTGTTAAAAAGGTGCTACAGACTACACCTGTAAGTAAAAGTAAGATGGGGAAAGCATGAGCACCATTTTGATTGTCATCGCTGCTATGCTGGCCTGCGCATTCATTGCAGGGTGGTTGTACAGACGTCGGGCGCAGCGTCGATATCGCCTGCCTTATCACAATGCCTTTGCCGGGGCGAATACCCGCAAGCTCACTGCTGAAGAACGCAGCGCGATTGAGCAATATCTTGAGTCGTTTAACCGCATCCAGCAGACGCCGGCAACAGGCGCCAGCGCCGCACCCGTGTCGTTAAGCCTCAATGCCCAGAGCAGCACCGTGCTCTGCGTAACGCGCTCCATCACCCGCTACGGTATCACCACTGACGATCCCAATAAATGGCGTTACTACCTCGACTCGGTTGAGGTGCACCTGCCACCGTTCTGGGAACAGTACATCAACGATGAAAACAGCGTTGAGCTGATCCACACCGATTCAATCCCGCTGGTAATCGTCCTGAATGGGCACTCCATTGCGGAGTATGTTCAGGAAGCGCCCCACTTTGCGCTGGAACACGTCAGTTCAACCCAGGCTTCGATTCGTGGCGAAGAGACAGAGCAGATTGAGCTGCTGAATATTCGTCAGGAGACGCACGAAGAGTACGCCCTGAGCCGCCCGGACGGCATTCGCGAAGCGCTGCTGATTGTTGCCGCTTTCCTGCTCTTTTTCTTCTGCCTGGTCAGCCCGGATGTTTTTGCCCCCTGGCTTGCCGGTGGCGGCGTGCTGCTGCTGGCGGCGGGACTCTGGGGATTATTCGCCCCGCCTGCCAAAAATTCGCTGCGTGAGATCCACTGTCTGCGCGGCACGCCAAAACGCTGGGGACTGTTTGGCGAAAACGATCAGGATCACGTTAACAATATCTCGCTTGGCATCATCGACCTGATCTATCCGCGTCACTGGCAGCCCTGGCTGGCGCAGGATTTAGGGCAAAAAACCGATATTGATATCTACCTGGACAGGCACGTTGTGCGCCAGGGACGCTATTTATCTCTGCATGACGAGGTCAAAAACTTCCCGCTGCAGCACTGGCTGCGCAGCACGGTGATTGCCGCTGGTGCCGGGATCATACTGGCGATGCTGGTTCTCCTCGTCCCGCTGGATATGCCGATCAAATTTACCCTGTCGTGGATTAAGGGCGCCCAGACCATTGAGGCCACCAGCGTCGAGCAACTCGAAAACGCGGGCGTGCGCATTGGCGATACGCTGCGTCTGAAGGGCACCGGGATGTGTAATATCCATGCCCCTGGCACCTGGAACGCCCGGCAAAGCTCTCCTTTTACGCCCTTTGATTGCTCGCAGGTGATCTGGAATGACGCCGCGCCCCTGCCGCTGCCGGAATCCGACATCGTTAACAAAGCCACGGCCCTGACCCAGGCGCTGTCGAACCAACTGCATCCCAAACCGGAAAATAACTCACGCGTCAGCCCGGCATTACGCTCCGCCATCCAGAAATCGGGCATGATCCTGCTGGATGACTTTGGCGATATCGTGCTGAAAACCCAGGACCTCTGTGCCGAACAGGATGAGTGCATCAGGCTGAAAAATGCACTGGTTAACCTCGGTAACAGCAAAGACTGGGAGTCCCTGGTCAAACGTGCCGATGGCGGTCGTCTTGATGGCGTTAACGTGCTGTTACGTCCGGTCAGCGCGGAGTCGCTGGAAAATCTGGTCGCCACCTCCACTGCCCCCTTCGTCACCCGTGAAACCTCACGTGCCGCCCAGGCGCTTAATAGCCCGGCTCCCGGTGGTTTTGTGATCGTCAGCGACGAAGGCAGCGAGCTGGTCGATCAGCCTTATCCGTCCGTGGCGCTCTATGACTACCCGGCCCAGGAGCAGTGGGACGAGTTTCAGCGCCTGGCGCAGATGCTGATGCGCACGCCGTTCAGTGCCGAAGGGATTGTGACGGGCCTCTTCACCGATGCCAATGGCACCCGTCATGTCGAGCTGCACAGCATGCCTGACAGCGCCGGGTTATGGCGCTACATCGCCACCTCACTGCTGATGCTGACGCTGGTGGTGTGCATGCTCTGGAACGCCTTTATGGCGCTGCGTCGCTACCAGCGCTCGCGTACGCGTCTGGCCGATATTCAGCAATACTACGATAATTGCCTCAACCCAAAGCTTATCCCCACGCCTGAGAGCCTGATCGGATAACGCTCCCGCGCGGCAGGATATGCTACCCTGTCGCGCACGTTTCTTCTGGCTGGAGTTTTCCCCCATGCATTTTGATATCGACTGGCAGGAGGTCGATACCGTCCTGCTGGATATGGACGGTACGCTGCTCGATCTCGCGTTTGATAATCACTTCTGGCAAAAACTGGTGCCTGAGACCTACGGCGAGCAGCAGGGGATCTCCCCGGCAGAAGCACAGGAATTCATACGCCAGCAATATACCGCCGTACAACATACGCTAAACTGGTACTGCCTGGACTACTGGAGCGAACGCCTCGGTCTGGACATTTGCGCGATGACTACCGCTCAGGGTCCGCACGCCGTATTACGTGAAGATACCGTTCCCTTTCTCGATGCCCTGAAAGCGAGCGGCAAACGGCGCATACTGCTGACCAACGCGCATCCACATAATCTGGCGGTGAAGCTGGAACATACCGGACTGGCCTCACACCTTGATTTATTACTTTCCACCCACACATTTGGTTATCCGAAAGAGGATCAGCGATTGTGGCAGGCGGTGGCAGAAGAGACCGGCCTGCAGCCAGAAAGAACGGTGTTCATTGATGACAGCGAACCGATTCTGGATGCGGCGGCAACCTTTGGCATTCGTTATTGCCTTGGCGTAACGAATCCTGATTCTGGCCTGGCTGAAAAGAGCTATCTGCGGCATCCGGGGCTGAACGACTATCGCCGGATGATCCCCTCACTCACCGTGAAGGAGAAGCCATGAAAGAAAAACCCTCCGAAGGGGTAAGACTGGACAAATGGCTGTGGGCTGCCCGCTTTTACAAAACGCGCGCCCTCGCCCGGGAAATGATTGAAGGCGGCAAAGTGCATTACAACGGGCAGCGCAGCAAACCGAGCAAGCTCGTGGAGCTGAACGCCACCCTGACCCTGCGTCAGGGCAACGACGAACGAACGGTGATTGTGAAAAACATCACCGAACAGCGTCGCCCGGCAACGGAAGCCAGCACCCTGTATGAAGAGACGGCCGAAAGCGTTGAAAAACGCGAGAAAATGGCGCAGGCGCGCAAGCTGAATGCCCTGACCATGCCGCACCCCGACAGGCGACCGGACAAGAAAGAACGACGCGATCTGATTAAATTTAAAAATGGCGAGAATGAGTGATTCTTGCTGAACGAGAGATGACTATGGCCCAACACGACCAATTACACCGCTATCTGTTTGAACAATTTGCCGTTCGCGGCGAGCTGGTGACGGTATCCGAAACCTGGAAACAGATCCTGGAAAACCATAACTACCCGCAACCGGTGAAAGCCGTGCTGGGCGAGCTGCTGGTTGCCACCAGCCTGCTGACCGCCACCCTGAAATTTGCCGGTGACATCACCGTGCAACTCCAGGGCGATGGCCCGATGAGCCTGGCGGTGATCAACGGCAATAACCAGCAGCAGATGCGCGGCGTGGCGCGCGTACAGGGCGAGATCCCGGAAGACGCAGATCTGAAAACGCTGGTCGGCAACGGCTACCTGGTGATCACCATCTCTCCTGAAGAGGGTGAACGCTATCAGGGCGTGGTCGGTCTGGAAGGCGACACCCTGGCGGCCTGCCTGGAAGATTACTTCATGCGTTCTGAACAGCTGCCGACACGTCTGTTTATCCGCACCGGCGAAGTTGACGGCCAGCCGGCCGCAGGCGGTATGCTGCTGCAGGTGCTGCCAGCCCAGAATGCGCAGAGCGACGATTTCGATCACCTGGCGACGCTGACCGAAACCATCAAAGCTGAAGAGCTGTTCACCCTGCCGGCGAACGAAGTGCTGTGGCGTCTGTACCACGAAGAAGAGGTCACGCTGTACGATCCGCAGGACGTAGAGTTCAAATGCACCTGTTCCCGTGAACGCTGCGCGGGTGCGCTGAAAACCCTGCCGGATGAAGAGATCGACAGCATCCTGGCGGAAGATGGCGAGATCGACATGCACTGCGACTACTGCGGTTCGCATTACGTCTTTAACGCGATGGATATTGCCGAGATCCGTAACAACGCCTCCCCGGCCGATCCTCAGCTGCACTAAGTCTCCCCTGAACTGCCCTCTTCCGAGGGCAGTTGTTTTTCCCCTTCGCCCGGCTACCCTTTCTTTTTGTTCACTATTCTTTCCGCCCCGGCTGAATCGTTATCAGTGATGTAAGGCTTACGTAATTTTCTTTCATGTATGCGCTTACACTCACATTATCGTAGTTAAATTTACCGCCAATTAACCTTTTCAGAACATTTTCGCCAACCAAAAAGTGATTCCTGCCATAATCTGCTCCGCGAAGTGACAGGAGTCACAGCGTTTTCCGTCATAAAGGGTTTTTGTCCAGATACGCAAATCTATGAGCCCGGTCGCGGTTAACATTCGAGGAAAAACCCTACAATTTCGAGCAGTATATATTGGCTAAGGAGCAGTGATATGCGTGTTAATGGTTTAACCCCGCAGGATCTCAAGGCTTATGGTATCAACGACGCTCACGATATCGTCTACAACCCCGATTACGATACGCTGTATCAGGAAGAGCTGAACCCAGCGCTGGAAGGATACGAACGCGGTATATTGACGACCACCGGTGCTATCGCTGTCGATACCGGTATCTTTACCGGCCGCTCGCCGAAAGATAAGTACATTGTCCGTGACGACACCACCCGCGACACCCTGTGGTGGTCCGATAATGGCAAAGGGAAGAACGACAACAAAGCGATCTCCCCGGAAACCTGGCAGCAGCTGAAAACCCTCGTCACCCAACAACTTTCCGGCAAGCGTCTGTTTATTATTGATGCTTACTGCGGCGCTAACGCTGATACCCGTCTTTCCGTCCGCTTTATTACCGAAGTCGCCTGGCAGGCGCATTTCGTGAAGAACATGTTCATTCGCCCCACCGAGGAAGAGCTGCAAAGCTTCAAACCTGACTTTGTGGTGATGAACGGTGCGAAGTGCACTAACCCGAACTGGAAAGCCCAGGGGCTGAACTCGGAAAACTTTGTCGCCTTTAACCTGACGGAACGTATCCAGCTGATCGGCGGCACATGGTACGGCGGCGAAATGAAGAAAGGGATGTTCTCGGTAATGAACTACCTGCTGCCATTACAGGGCATTGCGTCGATGCACTGCTCGGCGAACGTCGGAGAGAAAGGTGACGTGGCTGTGTTCTTCGGCCTGTCCGGCACCGGTAAAACCACCCTCTCCACCGACCCGAAACGCCGCCTGATTGGCGACGACGAGCATGGCTGGGATGATGACGGCGTGTTCAACTTCGAAGGCGGCTGTTACGCCAAGACCATTCGTCTGTCGCCAGAAGCAGAGCCGGATATCTATCAGGCTATCCGCCGCGATGCGCTGCTGGAGAACGTGACGGTACGTGCCGACGGTACGGTCGATTTTGACGATGCGTCAAAAACCGAGAACACCCGCGTCAGCTATCCGATCTACCACATCGACAACATCGTTAAGCCGGTGTCGAAAGCAGGCCACGCAACCAAGGTGATCTTCCTCACCGCCGATGCGTTTGGCGTGCTGCCGCCGGTTTCACGCCTGACCGCCAGCCAGACCCAGTATCACTTCCTCTCCGGTTTTACCGCCAAGCTGGCCGGGACCGAGCGCGGTGTGACTGAGCCAACGCCAACCTTCTCTGCCTGCTTCGGCGCAGCTTTCCTGTCGCTGCACCCGACGCAGTACGCCGAAGTGCTGGTGAAACGCATGCAGGCCGCGGGTGCCCAGGCGTATCTGGTGAACACCGGCTGGAACGGCACCGGCAAACGTATCTCAATCAAAGATACCCGCGCCATTATCGACGCCATTCTTAACGGTTCGCTGGATGATGCGGAAACCTTTACCCTGCCGATGTTCGATCTGGCGATCCCGACCGAACTGCCGGGCGTGGACAGCCATATCCTCGATCCGCGCAACACCTACGCCTCCCCGGAGCAGTGGCAGGAAAAAGCCTCTCAGCTCGCGAAGCTGTTCGTGGAAAACTTTGAGAAGTACACCGATACGCCAGCAGGTGCGGCACTGGTAAGTGCAGGGCCAAGATAAACGCAAAACGGCAACCGAGGTTGCCGTTTTTCATGTTTGTGCCCACTGGGTGAGGATCGGGGTGAGGCCATCAGGCCGCACCCCGTTTTTTTAACTCTCTTTCACCTGTCCACGCGAAAACGGAACCGGCAGCCATGCGCGGATACTTAACCCGCCTCGCTCGCTGGTACCAATCTCCAGCAGACCGTTATGGTTATCCACAATACGCTGAACAATCGCCAGACCTAACCCGGTGCCGCTGGTGCTGCGCGCGCTGTCGCCACGGACAAACGGCTGGAAGAGATGTTTGCGCTGCTCCGGTTTAATGCCGGGGCCATCGTCTTCCACCTGGAACCAGGCGCGGCTCAGCTCCGAGCCGCTGCTGACCTTGATCCAGCCATTGCCGTAGCGGGCGGCGTTAACCACCATATTCGCCACTGCACGCTTAATGGAAAGAGGATGCATGCGCACGGTGATATCACCCGGCTGCAGGTCGGTTTCGATCTCACGCTCGTAACCGCTCTCTGCCGCCACCACTTCGCCCAGTACCGCGTTAAGATCCGCGACCTCCATCGGCATCTCCTGCCCGGTGCGCAGGTAGTCGATGAACTGCTCGATAATGGCGTTGCACTCTTCGATGTCCTTGTTGATGGACTCCGCCAGATAGCCGTCTTCTTCGCCCATCATCTCGGTCGCCAGGCGAATACGCGTCAGCGGAGTACGCAGGTCATGGCTGACCCCGGCCATCAACAGGGTACGGTCATCCGCCAACTGCTTAACGCCTGCCGCCATATGGTTGAAAGCGCGTGTTACCGAGCGCACTTCCGACGCACCGTATTCGCGCAGCGGAGGCGGGATAATGCCTTTACCGACCTGGAGCGCCGCATGCTCCAGGTCGACCAGCGGTCGGTTCTGGATACGGATAAACAGCCAGGCGCCGCCTATCGCCAGCAGCATAATCGCCAGGGTGTAACGGAACAGCGGCGAGAAGTCGCCCTGATGAATTTCGGTCAGCGGTACACGCACCCAGATGTTGGGTGAGAGCCAGGTTTTCAGCCAGACAACCGGCGAGCTTTTGTTGACCTCAACGCGCACTTCCGTCGGGCCGCCCAGCTGCTGCGCCATCTGCTGGCTAAGAAATTCGTAATGCTGTGCCCAGCGCAGGCCTGCGTCTTCCGCCGCTTCGTTGGAATAGAGCGATATCCCCAGCTCACGGTAGATTTCACGGCGAAACGCCGGTGGCACCACCAGCTGCGTGCCATCTTCCAGCTGCAGTTTATCGGTCATCAGCATACGTACTTCGTAGGCCAGGACCTTATTAAACTGCTGCAGGCTCGGCAGGATCGCAAAGTTCAGCACAACCAGGTAGGTCGTCACCAGGCTGACAAACAGCAGGGTGACGATCAGTAACAGGGTGCGGGCAAACGAGCTACGCGGCGAGAAACGCATTCGCCTCATGCTTTAGAGCCGTCCGGGACAAACACGTAGCCCAGACCCCAGACGGTCTGGATATAGCGCGGATGCGCCGGATCCTCTTCCACCATGCGACGCAGGCGGGAGATCTGTACGTCAATGGAACGCTCCATCGCGGAATATTCGCGGCCACGCGCCAGGTTCATCAGCTTATCGCGGGAGAGCGGCTCACGCGGGTGGCTGACTAAGGCTTTCAGCACCGCGAACTCACCGCTGGTCAGCGGCATCGGCTCATCTTCACGGAACATCTCGCGGGTGCCGAGGTTCAGCTTAAACTTACCAAAGGCGATCACCGCCTCTTCCTGGGACGGCGCGCCCGGCAGTTCATTCGCCTGGCGACGCAGTACGGCGCGGATACGCGCCAGCAGCTCACGCGGGTTAAACGGCTTTGGAATGTAGTCGTCGGCACCAATTTCCAGGCCGACGATACGGTCAACTTCTTCCCCTTTCGCCGTTACCATAATGATCGGCATCGGGTTGCTTTGGCTACGCAGACGGCGGCAGATGGAGAGCCCATCTTCGCCCGGCAGCATCAGATCCAGCACCATCAGGTGGAAGGATTCACGGGTTAACAGGCGATCCATCTGTTCGGCGTTGGCAACGCTACGAACCTGGAAGCCCTGCTCGGTCAGATAACGCTCAAGCAGCGCACGCAGGCGCATGTCGTCATCCACCACCAGAATCTTATAATTCTCTTGCATCGTCAGTACTCCCAAAGGTTCGGATAATCTTGAACAGCGTATTCTAAAAAAGTGCGCGTCCACGACCAGCTAATTCTGGTATAAATTCTAGTCGAAATTGTTACAAAGCATATTTTACAGCAGCTTATCTGCACAATCCGTCACAGAACGCATTATTAATCTTGTCTGATAAGCTAAGTGATACGTAATGTGCGCAAGGTATGCAACCTAAGTCGTAAGGCCAGAGTATGAAAACGCCCCTGATCACCCGCGAAGGGTACGAAAATCTGAAGAAAGAGATGGACACGCTGTGGCGGGAAGAGCGCCCGGAGGTGACGAAAAAAGTGACCTGGGCTGCGAGCCTGGGTGACCGTAGTGAAAACGCCGACTACCAGTACAACAAAAAACGGCTACGCGAAATCGACCGCCGGGTGCGGTATCTGACCAAATGCCTTGAGAACCTGAAAATCGTCGATTACTCCCCGCAGCAGGAGGGCAAAGTCTTCTTCGGCGCGTGGGTGGAGATCGAAAACGACGATGGCGATCTCAAGCGCTTTCGTATCGTCGGCTACGATGAAATTTTTGGTCGTAAGGATTACATCTCCATCGACTCGCCAATGGCGCGGGCGCTGCTGAAAAAAGAGGTCGGCGATCTGGCCATCGTGCATACCCCAGCCGGGGAAGCGACCTGGTATGTGAATGCCATCGACTATGTGAAATAACCCGCAAGAACAATCCGAGAGCCTGGCGCGGCGGCTGGCATTTTGCCGCCTCAATCCGTATAACTATCCCCTGATTTTTCGACCCACAAGATGAAATAGCCATGATGAAAGATTCGCTCTGCCGCATTATTGCGGGTGAACTTCAGGCAAGGGCTGAACAGGTAGAAGCTGCCGTTCGCCTGCTTGATGAAGGGAACACCGTGCCGTTTATCGCACGTTATCGTAAGGAAGTGACTGGCGGTCTGGATGATACGCAGCTGCGTAACCTGGAAACCCGCCTTGGCTATCTGCGTGAACTGGAAGACAGGCGTCAGGCGATCCTGAAATCCATCAGTGAACAGGGGAAGCTGACCGACGATCTGGCAAAAGCCATCAACGGCACCCTGAATAAAACCGAGCTCGAAGACCTCTACCTGCCGTACAAACAAAAACGCCGCACCCGCGGACAGATCGCCATTGAAGCTGGCCTGGCGCCGCTGGCGGATCTGCTGTGGACGACGCCGTCCCACGACCCGGAAACCGAAGCCGCGAAATTTATCGATGCCGATAAAGGCGTGGCCGACACGAAAGCCGCCCTCGATGGCGCACGCTACATTCTGATGGAGCGCTTTGCCGAAGACGCCGCGCTGCTGGCAAAAGTCCGTGATTATCTGTGGAAGAACGCCCATATCGTCTCCACTGTAGTGGCGGGTAAAGAGGAAGAAGGGGCGAAATTCCGCGATTACTTCGATCATCATGAGCCGATCTCAACCACCCCTTCTCACCGCGCACTGGCAATGTTCCGTGGCCGCAATGAAGGTGTGTTGCAGCTTTCCCTGAATGCCGACCCGCAGTTCGACGAGCCGCCGAAAGAGAGCCACGGCGAGCAGATCATTATCGATCATCTCGGCCTGCGCCTGAACAATGCCCCGGCAGACAGCTGGCGCAAAGGGGTCGTGAGCTGGACGTGGCGTATCAAGGTGCTGATGCATCTTGAAACCGAACTGATGGGCACCGTGCGCGAGCGCGCCGAAGATGAAGCGATCAACGTCTTTGCCCGTAACCTGCACGATCTGCTGATGGCCGCTCCGGCGGGCCTGCGCGCCACAATGGGTCTCGATCCGGGCCTGCGTACCGGCGTGAAAGTGGCCGTGGTGGATGGCACCGGCAAGCTGGTCGCGACCGACACCATTTATCCGCATACCGGTCAGGCGGCAAAAGCCGCGGTGGCGGTGGCGGCACTGTGCGAGAAGCACAACGTCGAGCTGGTGGCGATCGGCAACGGCACCGCTTCACGTGAAACCGAGCGTTTCTTCCTCGACCTGCAAAAGCAGTTCCCGAAAGTGACGGCGCAAAAAGTGATTGTCAGCGAAGCGGGCGCGTCGGTGTACTCGGCGTCCGAGCTGGCCGCGCAGGAGTTCCCGGATCTGGACGTTTCCCTACGCGGGGCGGTCTCTATCGCCCGCCGTCTGCAGGATCCGCTGGCCGAGCTGGTGAAGATCGATCCGAAATCCATTGGCGTGGGCCAGTACCAGCATGACGTCAGCCAGACACAGCTGGCGCGCAAGCTGGATGCGGTGGTGGAAGACTGCGTAAACGCCGTCGGCGTTGACCTGAACACCGCTTCCGTCGCGCTGCTGACTCGCGTGGCGGGCTTAACCCGAATGATGGCGCAGAATATCGTCGCCTGGCGCGATGAAAACGGTCAGTTCCAGAATCGCCAGCAGCTGCTGAAGGTGAGCCGTCTCGGGCCGAAAGCGTTCGAACAGTGCGCG
Organism: Leclercia sp. LSNIH3; assembly: GCF_002935105.1. Taxonomy (NCBI): domain Bacteria; kingdom Pseudomonadati; phylum Pseudomonadota; class Gammaproteobacteria; order Enterobacterales; family Enterobacteriaceae; genus Leclercia; species Leclercia sp. LSNIH3. The sequence goes on along the minus strand of NZ_CP026387.1, from coordinate 2,809,672 downwards.
GGCTTCCTGCGTATCAACCACGGCGACAACCCGCTGGATGCCTCTACCGTTCACCCGGAAGCTTATCCAGTTGTCGAGCGTATTCTGGCTGCGACCCAGCAGGCATTGAAGACGCTGATGGGCAACAGCAGCGAACTGCGTAACCTGAAAGCGGTTGATTTCACCGACGAACAGTTTGGTGTGCCCACAGTAACCGACATCATCAAAGAGCTGGAGAAACCAGGCCGCGACCCGCGTCCAGAGTTTAAAACCGCGACCTTTGCCGATGGCGTTGAAACCATGAACGACCTGTTGCCGGGCATGGTGCTGGAAGGCGCAGTCACCAACGTCACTAACTTTGGTGCCTTTGTCGATATCGGCGTGCATCAGGATGGTCTGGTCCATATCTCCTCCCTGGCCGACAAGTTCGTGGAAGACCCACATACCGTGGTGAAAGCCGGTGATATCGTGAAGGTGAAAGTGCTGGAAGTGGATCTGCAGCGCAAGCGTATCGCCCTGACCATGCGTCTGGACGAGCAGCCTGGCGAGACCAACGCCCGTCGTGGCGGCGGTAACAGCGATGCGCGTCAGCAGCAGCGTCCTGCGGCGAAACCGCGCGGGCGTGAAGCACAGCCATCCGGTAACAGCGCGATGATGGATGCGCTGGCGGCAGCGATGGGTAAAAAACGCTAAATACCCTTTCCCTCACCCTGACCCTCTCCTTTTGAAAGAGGGCTGGGGTGAGGGGAAATTCCTCTCGATCGTTAATAACTACTATTAGCAGCAAATATAAAACCATTCATCATCAGTTTATTAACAAATACCCGTTTCACTTCTTCCGTAAATATTGAGCAAGGTCAATCAGCCCGCAAATTAATAGCCCTGGCTACATTCCGTCACATATTTCATATTGAAGACAGAAACCATTCTCATTACCATTGTGCCTGTTGATTATTTAACCGTTCGTTAAGCAGGCACTATGCAATTCACTCCAGCCAGCGCGTGGAAAATTACCGGCTTCACCCGCGAAATAAGCCCGGCCTATCGCCAAAAACTGCTCTCTTTAGGAATGCTCCCCGGCTCCTCTTTCCAGGTGGTGCGCGTTGCGCCTCTGGGCGATCCGGTGCATATCGAAACCCGACGTGTGAATCTGGTTCTGCGTAAGAAAGATCTCGCCTTAATAGAAATAGAAGCCCTGTCTCAATAACACGCCAGCTCCCGCAGCGAGTCGAATAGAATGAAAAAATTAACCATTGGCTTAATTGGTAATCCGAATTCCGGCAAGACCACGTTATTTAATCAGCTTACCGGCGCGCGTCAGCGAGTGGGTAACTGGGCGGGTGTCACGGTCGAACGTAAAGAAGGCCAGTTTGCGACAACTGATAATCAGGTCACCCTCGTCGATCTGCCCGGCACCTACTCATTAACTACCATTTCCTCTCAGACTTCGCTGGATGAGCAGATCGCCTGCCACTACATTCTGAGCGGTGACGCCGACCTGCTGATCAACGTAGTGGATGCCTCCAACCTTGAGCGAAACCTCTATCTGACGTTACAGCTGCTGGAGCTGGGTATCCCCTGCGTGGTGGCGCTGAACATGCTCGATATTGCGGAAAAGCAGCAGATCCGTATCGACGTCGATGCCCTCTCCGCCCGCCTGGGCTGCCCGGTGGTGCCGCTGGTCTCCACCCGCGCGCGCGGCATTGATGCGCTCAAGCTGGCGATTGACCGCCACAGCCGCAATACCGACGTGGAGCTGGTGCACTACGCCCAGCCGCTGTTGCGGGAAGCCGGGATCCTTGCTCAGGAGATGGCGCACAGCATGCCGTTCAAACAGCGTCACTGGCTCGGCCTGCAGATGCTGGAAGGCGATATCTACAGCCGCGCCTATGCCGGTAATGCCGCGCAGTATCTGGATGCCTCCCTTGCGCGGTTGAACGATGAACTGGACGACCCGGCCCTGCACATTGCCGATGCCCGCTATCAGAGCATCGCCGCCATTTGCGACGTAGCCAGCAACGCCCTCACCGCCGAGCCAAGCCGCTTTACCCGGGCGATGGACTCCGTGATCCTCAACCGTTTTCTCGGCCTGCCGGTGTTCCTGCTGGTGATGTACGTGATGTTCCTGCTCGCCATCAACATCGGCGGCGCACTGCAGCCGCTGTTTGATGTCGGATCCGTGGCAATCTTTATTCACGGCATTCAGTGGCTGGGCTACACCCTGCACCTGCCGGATTGGTTGACCATTTTCCTGGCCCAGGGGCTGGGCGGCGGGATCAACACCGTGCTGCCGCTGGTGCCACAAATCGGCATGATGTATCTGTTCCTCTCGTTCCTTGAGGACTCCGGCTACATGGCCCGCGCGGCCTTCGTCATGGATCGTCTGATGCAGGCCCTCGGTCTGCCGGGTAAATCGTTCGTGCCGCTGATTGTCGGCTTCGGCTGCAACGTGCCGTCAGTCATGGGTGCCCGCACCCTTGATGCGCCACGCGAACGTCTGATGACCATCATGATGGCGCCGTTTATGTCCTGCGGTGCCCGGCTGGCGATCTTCGCAGTGTTTGCCGCGGCCTTCTTCGGCCAGGAGGGGGCGCTGGCGGTCTTCTCACTGTATGTGCTGGGCATCGTGATGGCGATCCTCACCGGCCTGATGCTCAAACACACCATCATGCGCGGTGAAGCCACGCCGTTCGTCATGGAGCTGCCGGTCTACCACGTTCCACACCTGAAGAGCCTGCTGATCCAGACCTGGCAGCGGCTGAAAGGCTTTGTCCTGCGGGCAGGTAAAGTGATTGTGGTGGTCAGTATCTTCCTCAGCGCGCTGAACAGCTTTACGCTCAGCGGCCAGGCGGCGGATAACATTAATGACTCAGCGCTGGCCTCCGTCAGCCGGGTGATCACGCCGCTGTTCAAGCCGATTGGCGTCCATGAAGACAACTGGCAGGCCACCGTCGGGCTGTTTACCGGCGCGATGGCGAAGGAGGTGGTGGTCGGCACGCTGAACACCCTCTACACCGCAGAAAATATTCAGGAAGAGGAGTTTAACCCGGCAGATTTCCATCTCGGGGACGAACTGTTCAGCGCAGTGGATGACACCTGGCAGAGCCTGAAAGACACGTTCAGCCTGAGCGTCCTGGCGAACCCGATTGAAGCCAGCAAAGGCGACGGGGAGATGGGAACCGGTGCCATGGGCGTGATGAGCGAGAAGTTTGGCAGCGCCTCGGCGGCCTACAGCTACCTGATCTTCGTCCTGCTCTACATTCCGTGCATCTCGGTGATGGGGGCCATTGCCCGCGAGTCGAGCCGCGGCTGGATGGGATTCTCGGTTCTGTGGGGGCTGAATATCGCTTACTCGCTGGCAACGGTGTACTACCAGACGGTCAATTTTAGCCAGCATCCCCACTACAGCCTGATCTGTATCCTGGCGGTAGTGCTGTTTAACGTGGTGGTGATGGGCCTGTTGCGCCGGGCGCGCAGCCGCGTGGACGTCAACCTGCTGGCGAAAGGCAGAACCGCAGCGGCCTGCTGCGACAGCCCGGCCCGCGACTGTCATTAGGAGGCGGCATGGCATCGTTAATTGAGGTACGTGATTTACTGGCGTTGCAGGGAAGAATGGACGCTACCCAGCTCAGCCAAATCCTGCGCACGCCGCAGGCAATGATCGAGGCCATGCTTGAACGTCTGGAAGCGATGGGGAAAGCAAAGCGTATCCAGGAGGATGCCGACGGCTGCTTATCCGGCAGCTGTAAAAGCTGCCCCGAAGGAAAAGCCTGCCTCAGGGAGTGGTGGGCGCTGCGTTAATCGTCAGTAAAGCCGGGCAACTCTGCCCGGCTTTGTCTCATTATTTGAAGACTTCTGCGGTCGCGCGGATATCTTTCTGATCTTTGTTAGCGCTGGTGACGACATAGTACTTACCGCCCATCTCATCTGCTTTCTTGGAAAGCTCTTTTCTCGCATCCATCGGCGCGGTGGTATCAGAGGTAGAGATATCGCCAACTTTCGTCAAATTCATCTCTTTCACTTTATCTTTCTGGATTTCTTCTGCCGCCATCACGCCAAAAGAGAGTGATCCAATAACCAGAGAAGCAACAATACCTGTAACAAGTTTCATAGTCATGACTCCCAAAGAGGATTGTAGTTTTGATTATCGAAGGCGGGATAACCGCAACGATAAATTAAGTATTGTTGCGGTATGTCACTTTTTCCAGCGGGAATAAAAATAATCAGACTAAACGCTGACTTAAGGTCGTTATCGCCGCGCAAAACTCATTAGGGTGAGAGATAAAGGGCGCATGGGCTGCTTTGGCAACAATCAAGGCTTCGCTCTGCGGCCATTGCTCATCCAGCAACGGCACGATCTTGCGCGGTACCAGCCCGTCGAGATAACCATAAATACGCAGATGCGGCAGCGTCAGGGACGCCAGCGGCTCCCGCAGATCGGCCGTTTTGAGGATCTCCAGCCCACCATTCAGCACCTCAACCTCCGGCATCGGCAATGACAGCACCGTGCTCTTCAGCGTCCGGGCGTCCTGGCGTGCGGTTTCCGTTCCCATGGTCTGCAGGGCGAGGAAACGCTCCACCGTGCGCTGGAAATCGTTGCTTAACTGCTGCTGGAAACCGGCCAGCACCTCGGATTTGATCCCCGGCCACTCCGCCTGGGCGCTGAAACAGGGGGAGGACGCAACGGTGACCAGCGCCTGCACGCGCTCAGGGTGCGTCAGGGCGATCTGGCTTGCCACCAGCCCGCCCAGGCTCCAGCCCAGCCAGATCGCCTTATCAGGTGCCTGAGCCAGCACCTGCTCCGCCATATCGGCCAGCGGCATCGCGCCAAAATCACGGCTGCGGCCAAAGCCCGGCAGATCCACCAGGTGCAGCGTAAATTGCGAGGCCAGTTCCTCGCTGATGCAACGCCATACTTCCGCGTTCAGCCCCCATCCGTGCAGCAGCACAAGATGGCAATTTCCTGTCCCAACGGTCTGCCACCAAAGGTTATTCATCGATTACTGTTCTCTTTTTTCACAAGGAGGTTATCTATGCTAACAGTGCCCGGCTTGTGCTGGCTATGCCGGATGCCGCTTGCGCTCAGCCACTGGGGGATCTGTTCCGTATGCGAAAAGGGGATTGCGCGGCGTGCAGTGGGTTGCCCACAGTGTGGCTTACCGGCAATCCACCCTCGCCTGCCCTGCGGGCGCTGCCTGCGTAAACCACCGCCCTGGCAGGCGCTGGTGGCGGTGTGCGGCTATACGCCGCCCGTGAGTCAGCTGGTACATCAACTCAAGTTTTCGGGTCGCAGCCAGCTGGCAAAACCGCTGGCGAGGCTGCTACTGCTGGCGCTGCTGCATGCCCGGCGCAGCCGTGGGTTACCGGCCGTGGATATGCTGGTCTGTGTGCCGCTGTGGTCCCGGCGGCAATGGCGGCGCGGGTTTAACCAGAGCGATTTGCTCTGTCGTCCCCTGGCCCACTGGCTAAACTGCCGCTATGCGCCCGAGGCCCTTCGCCGGATCCGCGCCACCCCGGCGCAGCATCAGCTCAGCGCCAGAATGCGTAAACGTAACCTGGACCACGCTTTTGCGCTTGAATTACCGGTCACAGGACGCCATATCGCTGTGGTGGATGATGTCGTGACAACAGGCGCTACCGTCGCAGAACTCTCCCGCCTGCTTTTGCGAAGCGGCGCGGCGTCGGTTCAGGTATGGTGTCTGTGTCGAACCTTGTAGCGCCCTCAGGTTGGGCGTATTATAACCAGGTATTTTAGTCAACTATTAGGCCAATGCTATGATCCGTATTTCCGATGCTGCACAAGCGCACTTTGCCAAACTGCTGGCAAATCAGGAAGAAGGGACCCAGATCCGTGTATTCGTGATCAACCCGGGCACCCCGAATGCAGAATGCGGCGTCTCTTATTGCCCACCGGATGCTGTGGAAGCAACTGACACCGCCCTGAAATTTGAGCAACTCACCGCTTATGTCGATGAGCTGAGCGCCCCGTATCTGGAAGATGCGGAAATTGATTTTGTTACCGACCAGCTGGGTTCACAGTTAACCCTGAAAGCGCCAAACGCCAAAATGCGCAAAGTCACCGACGATGCCCCGCTGATGGAGCGCGTTGAGTACCTGCTGCAGTCCCAGATCAACCCGCAGCTGGCGGGCCACGGTGGTCGCGTCTCCCTGATGGAGATCACCGAAGACGGTCTGGCCATTCTGCAATTCGGCGGCGGCTGTAACGGCTGTTCCATGGTAGACGTTACCCTGAAAGAAGGGATCGAGAAGCAGCTGCTGAACGAGTTCCCGGAGCTGAAAGGCGTACGCGATCTCACCGAACACCAGCGCGGCGAACACTCCTACTACTGATTGCCCGTCTGCTTGCCCGGTGGCGCTACGCTTACCGGGCCTCTCCCCCGCTTTCCCCTCTCATAACATGACCTGCGTCTCATAATTCACATTTTGACCGCTGGGGTGATTCTCAACCCGCACATGTTACCCGTATCATTCCCGTGGGCACTTAAGCACCTTTACGTCGACCGACTACGCTTAATGATTTAGAAGGCGGCCTGTCTTAGTGCCATCAGTACGCTGTTCCCAGTTGGGGCAACATGAATATGTCGTTGAAACAATGACGTTACCCATAACAATTTTAAAGGCCAGAAAATCATGCCATTAGTCATCGTCGCTATCGGTGTCGTTCTGTTACTCCTCCTGATGATCCGTTTCAAAATGAACGGTTTTATCGCCCTTGTGCTGGTGGCCCTTGCCGTCGGCCTGATGCAAGGTATGCCGCTGGTAAAAGTAATCAGCTCCATTAAAGCGGGTGTGGGCGGTACGCTCGGTAGCCTCGCGCTGATCATGGGCTTCGGGGCCATGCTGGGCAAAATGCTGGCCGACTGCGGTGGCGCACAGCGCATCGCAACCACGCTGATTGCCAAATTTGGTAAGCAGCACATCCAGTGGGCGGTCGTTTTAACCGGCTTTACCGTAGGTTTTGCGCTGTTCTACGAAGTGGGCTTTGTGCTGATGCTGCCGCTGGTCTTCACCATCGCTGCCTCTGCCAGCATCCCGCTGCTGTATGTGGGCGTGCCAATGGCCGCTGCGCTGTCCGTGACGCACGGCTTCCTGCCGCCGCACCCTGGCCCGACCGCTATCGCCACCATCTTCCATGCTGATATGGGTAAAACCCTGCTGTTTGGTACTATCCTGGCGATCCCAACCGTTATTCTGGCCGGTCCGGTCTTTGCACGTTGCCTGAAAGGTATCGACAAGCCAATCCCGGAAGGTCTGTACAGCGCAAAAACCTTCACCGAAGCAGAAATGCCAAGCTTTGCCGTCAGCGTCTGGACCTCTCTGGTGCCGGTGGTGCTGATGGCCCTGCGTGCCGTCTGTGAAATGGTTCTGCCGAAAGGCCATCCGGTGCTCGGCGTGGCTGAGTTCCTCGGCGATCCGGTCATGGCGACGCTGATTGCGGTCCTGATTGCGCTGTTCACCTTCGGTCTGAACCGTGGCCGTTCCATGGATCAGATTAACGATACCCTGACCTCCTCGATCAAAATCATTGCCATGATGCTGCTGATCATCGGTGGTGGCGGTGCGTTCAAACAGGTTCTGGTTGATAGCGGCGTGGACAAGTACATCGCCTCCATGATGCATGACACCAACATCTCTCCAATCCTGATGGCGTGGTCTATCGCGGCGGTGCTGCGTATCGCCCTGGGTTCCGCAACCGTTGCGGCTATCACCGCAGGCGGCATCGTTGCCCCACTGATTGCCACCACAGGCGTCAGCCCTGAGCTGATGGTTATTGCAGTGGGTTCCGGTAGCGTGATCTTCTCTCACGTAAACGACCCGGGCTTCTGGTTGTTCAAGGAGTACTTCAACCTGACCATCGGTGAGACCATCAAATCCTGGTCGATGCTGGAAACCATCATCTCCGTCTGCGGGCTGATTGGGTGTCTGCTGTTGGGTATGGTTGTTTGATATAGCAATTACCGGGTGGCAGCTACGCTTACCCGGTAATAAAAAACCCGCCATCCGGCGGGTTTTTTTATTACTTCCTGGCTGCCGCTTTTCGCCGCTTATCCAGGTCTTTAATCAGCTTATTCACCCCGTCATCGGCAAACATCGCCTCAAGAGACGTAGACAGCTTGCGACGCCAGTTCTTGTACTGATAGCTGGTGCCCGGGATGTTAACCGGCTCCGGCATATCCAGCCAGTCTTCCGGCTGCAACCCCAACAGCGCGCTGTTGCTGTCGGCAATGTAACGTTGCAGACCGCGGTTCAGCGTTGGGGTCATCGACATCAACGACGCCTTGTGCCCGGTGCGTTTCGGCAGGCAACCGTGCTCGTGCAACGCATCCAGCAGCCCCTGCTTCGACAGCTCACGATCCTGATACAGCCCGCGCAGCATTACCTCGTCAGGGTATAGCCCCAGCGTCTTACCAAGGGTAAGGTCCCCGCTGTCCCACCAGCCACGAAGCGTAGGAAGGTCATGCGTCGTCGCGACTGCCATTGATTGTTCTGGATACGCCTCCGGCGCGCGGAAGTTCTTCTCAAGGTCGTTTTCAAAATAGAGCACTTTGTAAGAGTAAACGCCGCTGTCACGCAGCTTGCTGACGATTTCAACCGGAACGGTGCCGAGATCTTCCCCGATCACCATGCAGTTATGACGCTTACTTTCCAGCGCAAGGATGGAGAGTAAATCGTCTACCGGATAATGGACGTAGGCCCCGTGGTCGGCGGTCTCACCGTAAGGGATCCACCACAGGCGCAGGACCGACATCACGTGGTCGATACGCAGCGCGCCGCAGTTCTGCATGTTGGCGCGCAGCAGCTCGATAAACGGCTCATAGGCGCGGGCAGCGATCACGTGCGGGTCCATCGGCGGCAGACCCCAGTTCTGACCCAGCGGGCCAAGGATATCCGGTGGCGCGCCGACGGAGGCTTTCAGGCAGTAAAGCTCGCGATCGCACCAGGTCTCTGCCCCGCCCTCGGCGACACCCACCGCCAGGTCACGATACAGGCCAATCGGCATGTCGTAGCCCTGACTCTCCTGCCAGCAGGCGGCAAACTGACTGTAGGCCAGCCACTGCAGCCAGAGGTAGAAATCGACCTCGTCGGTGTGCTCTTCGCAAAACGCTTTTACCGCCGGGGAATCAACGGACTGGTACTGCTCGGGCCATACCGGCCAGCCCCAGCGCATTTCGTCCTCTTTCACCTGATATGCGTGCAGCGCATCAAAGGCCGCCTGCCAGTAAAGGCTCTCCCCTTCCCGGGCAACAAACTCCCGGAAGGCCGCCATCTGTTCGTCGTCACGCTTTGCAAAATCTTTCCACGCCATGCGCAGCGCAGCCATTTTCAGCGCGGTGACGGAAGCATAATCGACCCACTCGGCATCCCGGGCGCGTTGCAGCGTCTGCCGGGTAGTGTCCATCTTCCACCAGGCTTGCGCCTCGGCGCTGTTACGGAAATCCTCAACGGCGTTTACGTCGATATAAATCACGTTCAGCCAGCGACGGGATGACGGGCTGTACGGGCTGGCGCTCTCCGGGTTCGCCGGATAGAGGGCATGGATCGGGTTGAGGCCGATAAAGGCCCCACCGCGCTTGCCGACGTCGGTGAGCATCTTTTTCAGATCGCCGAAGTCGCCAATGCCCCAGTTCGCCTCAGAGCGCAGCGTATAGAGCTGCACGCAGGCACCCCACAGTTTCTTGCCCTCTTTCAGCGCCTGCGGCTCGTAGCAGCGTTTTGGCGCCACAATCACCCGGCAGTGCCAGCGGTGATCGTCCTGTGTCAGCGTCAGGGTGTGATAACCCTCCGGCAGTTTTGCCGGCAGGTTGAGATTTTTGCCGCCCGTCGCGTGGCCTTTATGCTGATGCCCCTCTTCGGTCGTCAGCAGCCAGCTAAAGTCGCCGCTGCCTTCAATCATCAGCGGCATTTTTTTGCCCGCGGTATAGACCATCACGTTCGGGACGGCGGTAACCGCCGCTTTCGCGACGGGTTTGGCTTTATGCATAGCATCCAGCAAACGCCTCTTGGTCTCAGCACCAATAGACTGCGGTTTACCATGAGCATTGATATAGCTGGGGCTGATCCCCGCCGCCAGGGCGGCATTATCGAGACGTTTACTTTCCATCGCGCTTCCTTAGCGTTTTGCCTGCCAGATACGGGCCTGGTAGTCGCGGATTGAACGGTCAGAGCTGAACATGCCGCAGCGCGCGGTGTTCAGAATGCACGCCCGGGTCCAGGCTTCCTGATCGCGATACAGCACATCGACCTGTTTCTGCGCTTCGACGTAGCCCGCAAAGTCGGCCATCAGCAGGTACGGATCGCCGCCCTGTTTGCCGATGCTGTGCAGCATCTGGTCGAACGCGTGCTTGTCCCCGTCGCTGTATTTGCCGCTCTCCAGCTCCTTCAGCACCGCATCCAGCAGCTTGTCTTTTTTACGCCATTTCACCGGGTCGTAACCTTTGGCTTTGATGGCTTTAACTTCTTCCACAGTATGGCCGAAGATAAAGATGTTCTCGTCGCCCACCTGCTCGGCAATCTCTACGTTGGCACCGTCCAGCGTCCCTACGGTCAGTGCACCGTTCAGGGCCAGCTTCATGTTGCCGGTACCGGATGCCTCTTTGCCCGCGGTAGAAATCTGCTCGGAAACATCCGCCGCCGGGATCATCAGCTCCGCCGCAGAGACGCAGTAATCCGGCAGGAAGACCACTTTCAGCTTGTCGCCCACTTTCGGATCGTTATTCACCGCGTCGGCCACTTTATTGATAGCGAAGATAATGTTTTTTGCCAGGTAATAACCCGGTGCAGCTTTGGCACCGAACAGGAACACGCGCGGCACACGGTCGGCCTGCGGGTTCTCGCGGATCTCTTTGTACAGCGCCAGAATATGCAGCAGGTTGAGGTGCTGACGTTTGTACTCGTGCAGGCGTTTAATCTGGATATCAAAAATCGCGTTCGGGTTGATCTCAATCCCGGTACGGGTTTTAACGAAGGCCGCCAGGCGCACTTTATTGTCCTGCTTGATGGTGCGGTACGTCTCGCGGAAGGCCGCATCGTCAGCCTGTTTTTCCAGGTTGATTAGCTGGTCGAGGTCGTTCGCCCACTCTTTATCCAGCGTCTTATCCAGCAGCTCAGCAAGCTGAGGGTTGCACTGTTTGATCCAGCGACGCGGCGTAATGCCGTTGGTGACGTTGTGGAACTTGTTCGGCCACAGCTGGTGATATTCCGGGAACAGATCTTTCACGACCAGGTCGGAGTGCAGCGCGGCCACGCCGTTCACCGCAAAACCGCTGACCACGCACAGGTTAGCCATGCGAACCTGCTTGTCGAACACCACAGCCAGTTTCGCCCACACCGCTTTATCGCCCGGCCAGGTTTTATCCACCAGCTTTTTGAAGCGGTTGTTGATCTCGTTGATCAGCTGCATATGGCGCGGCAGCAGGGTCTTAATCAGCTTCTCATCCCAGCACTCCAGCGCCTCTGGCATCAGGGTGTGGTTGGTGTAAGCGAAGGTCTTGCTGGTGATGGCCCAGGCGTCGTCCCAGCTCAGCTGATGCTCGTCAATCAGCACGCGCAGCAGTTCAGGGATGGCGATGGTCGGGTGGGTGTCATTCAGCTGGATCACTTCATAATCTGGCAGCTCCGCCAGCTTGCGGCCCGCCAGGTGGTGGCGACGCAGGATGTCGGCTACGGAACAGGCGCACTGGAAATACTGCTGCATCAGGCGCAGCTTTTTGCCCGCCAGATGGTTGTCGTTCGGGTAAAGCACTTTGGTCAGCTTGTCGGCGTCGATGCCCTGCTGCTCAGCGCGCAGGAAATCGCCGTCGTTGAATTTGGTCAGGTTAAACGGGTGAGCGTGCGTCGCCTGCCACAGGCGCAGCGGCTGCGCGACGCCGTTACGGTAGCCCAGCACCGGCAGATCCCAGGCCTGGCCGGTAATGGTAAAGCCCGGCTCCCACTGGCCCGCTTTCGTTACTTTACCGCCAATGCCAACCTGCACGTCCAGCGCTTCGTTGTGGCGGAACCACGGGTAGCTGCCGCGATGCCAGTCGTCCGGGGCTTCCATCTGCTGGCCGCCTGCGAAGGACTGGCGGAACAGGCCGTACTGATAGTTCAGGCCATAGCCGGTGGCCGACTGCCCCACCGTCGCCATTGAGTCAAGGAAACAGGCCGCCAGACGACCCAGACCGCCGTTGCCCAGCGCCGGATCGATCTCTTCTTCCAGCAGGTCGGTCAGGTTGATGTTATGCGTATTCAGGACATCGCTGACCTCCTGATACCAGCCGAGGTTCAGCAGGTTGTTGCCGGTCAGACGGCCAATCAGGAACTCCATGGAGATATAGTTAACGTGGCGCTGGCCTGCCACGGGTTTTACCGCGGGTTGGGCGCTCAGCAGCTCTGCGAGCGCTCCACTGACGGCCTGCCACCACTGGCGGGAGGTCATGTCTTCGGCGGCGTGTAAACCAAAACGCTGCCACTGACGCGTCAGGGCAGCCTGGAATTGAGCTTTGTTGAAAGTCGGCTGTGACATAGAGAATCTGCATCCTGTAGAGAGAAAATAAGGCGTTGGTGCTAGTGTGCCTGGCTCCTTACACCATTTCCTCCTCCTGCCGGGGATTAGACAGGGAGGAGTAGCAGGGATGAGCGGGAAAGTGTGATCGCCGCCACTTTATGCCGCGGTAGTGAGGGTATTAAGGGTGAGATTTTCGGGGAGAGACTCAAAAAAATGAAATGCGGTTTCGCCTGAAATATAGGCACCAAGCAATAATTACTTACCTGAAGTAATAACGTTCAGAATTTACTGCACACCAGCGCGTTATTTTACGCAAGTTACTCTTTCGGGACTTTATTAACTTTTCACACCATTTACGATTCTATATTCCTTTTTATGCTTAACCTTCTGAAACACGCCACCCCAGTATCCATGCGCTTTTGAGGCCATCGGAAAAGTTCCTTCCCCCCTGCATATATTTTTGTGACACAGTGCAAATTAAGGGACACAAAACCCGGACATAACTTGCAATAAAAAGGTTTCTGACCGAACTTATAAGGATTAATTACGAAGCGCAAAAAAAATAAAAATCTCGATTTCCACACAGTGAAGTGAAACCTATGTTGATTCCGTCCAAATTAAGTCGCCCGGTTCGTCTTGACCATACTGTGGTCCGCGAACGCTTGCTGGCGAAACTTTCCGGCGCGAACAATTTTCGACTGGCGCTGGTAACGAGTCCTGCAGGCTACGGCAAAACCACGCTCATTTCGCAATGGGCTTCCGGCAAGACCGATCTCGGCTGGTACTCCCTCGATGAGGGCGACAACCAGCAGGAGCGCTTTGCCAGTTATTTGATCGCCGCCATTCAGCAGGCGACCAACGGCCACTGTGTCACCAGCGAAGTGATGGTGCAAAAGCGCCAGTACGCCAGCCTCTCTTCCCTTTTTTCGCAACTGTTTATCGAGCTGGCCGAATGGCATCGTCCGCTCTACCTGGTCATTGATGACTACCATCTGATCACCAATCCGGTTATCCATGAGTCGATGCGCTTTTTCCTGCGCCACCAGCCGGAAAACCTGACCCTGGTGATCCTGTCGCGCAACCTGCCGCAGCTGGGCATTGCCAACCTGCGCGTGCGCGATCAGCTGCTGGAAGTGGGCAGCCAACAACTCTCCTTTACTCATCAGGAAGCGAAGCAGTTCTTTGACTGCCGCCTGAAATCCCCTATCGAGGTGGCTGAGAGCAGCCGCCTGTGCGACGACGTGGCAGGCTGGGCGACCGCCCTGCAACTGATTGCCCTGTCGGCGCGGCATAACAACAGCTCGACGCAGCAATCCGCCCGTCGTCTATCGGGGATTAATGCCAGCCATCTTTCCGATTATCTGGTGGATGAGGTACTCGACAGCGTTGACCAGTCCACCCGTCAGTTCCTGCTGAAAAGCTCCCTGCTGCGCTCGATGAACGATGCGCTGATCGTGCGCGTCACCGGCGAAGACAACGGCCAGATGCGCCTGGAAGAGATCGAACGCCAGGGGTTGTTCCTGCAACGTATGGACGACTCCGGGGAGTGGTTCAGCTACCACCCGCTGTTTGGCAGCTTCCTGCGCCAGCGCTGTCAGTGGGAGCTGGCAACCGAATTACCGGACATCCACCGCGCCGCCGCCGAGAGCTGGATGGCGCAGGGCTTCCCGAGCGAGGCCATCCACCACGCGCTGGCGGCGGGCGATGCCCATATGCTGCGCGATATTCTGCTCAATCACGCCTGGAGCCTGTTTAACCACAGCGAGCTGGCCCTGCTGGAGGAGTCGCTGCGCGCCCTGCCGTGGGATAGCCTGCTGGAAAACCCGCGTCTGGTGCTGCTGCAGGCATGGCTGATGCAGAGCCAGCATCGCTACAGCGAAGTGAACACCCTGCTGGCCCGCGCCGAGCAGGAGATGAAAGGCGAGATGGACGCCGCCCTGCACGGCGAATTCAACGCCCTGCGCGCGCAGGTGGCCATTAACGACGGCAACCCGGAAGAGGCCCAGCGCCTGGCCCTTGGCGCGCTGGAAGAGCTGCCGCTGGCGAACTTCTACAGCCGCATCGTCGCCACGTCGGTGCATGGTGAAGTCCTGCACTGTAAGGGCGACCTGACCCGCTCGCTGTCGCTGATGCAGCAGACCGAGCAGATGGCGCGCCGCCATGACGTCTGGCATTACGCCCTGTGGAGCCTGATCCAGCAGAGCGAAATTTTGTTTGCCCAGGGCTTCCTGCAGGCTGCCTGGGAGACCCAGGAGAAAGCCTTCACCCTGATCCGCGATCAGCACCTGGAACAGCTGCCGATGCACGAGTTCCTGCTGCGCATCCGCGCCCAGCTGCTGTGGGCATGGGCACGTCTGGACGAAGCCGAAACCACCGCCCGCCATGGTGTCGATGTGCTTTCTGCCTATCAGCCGCAGCAGCAGTTGCAGTGTCTGGGCCTGCTGGTGCAGTGCTCGCTGGCCCGCGGCGATCTGGATAACGCCCGCAACCACCTCAACCGTCTGGAGAACCTGCTCGGCAACGGCCAGTATCACAGCGACTGGGTATCCAACGCCGATAAAGTGCGGGTGATTTACTGGCAGATGACGGGCGACAAGAAATCGGCGGCCAACTGGCTGCGCCAGACGCCGAAGCCAGAGTTTGCCAATAACCACTTCCTGCAAAGCCAGTGGCGTAACATTGCCCGCGCGCAGATCCTGTTGGGCGAGTTCGAACCGGCCGAGATGGTGCTGGAAGAGTTGAATGAAAATGCCCGCAGCCTGCGTCTGATGAGCGATCTGAACCGCAACCTGCTGCTGCAAAACCAGCTTTACTGGCAGTCTGGCCGCAAAAATGACGCCCAGCGCGTACTGCTGGAAGCGCTGCAACTGGCGAACCGCACCGGGTTTATCAGCCACTTTGTGATTGAAGGCGAGACCATGGCGCAGCAGTTGCGCCAGTTGATTCAGCTCAATACCCTGCCGGAGCTGGACCAGCATCGCGCCCAGCGCATCCTGCGTGAGATTAACCAGCATCATCGCCACAAGTTCGCTCATTTCGATGAGACCTTTGTGGAGCGTCTGCTGACCCACCCGGAAGTGCCGGAACTGATCCGCACCAGCCCGCTCACCCAGCGTGAGTGGCAGGTGCTGGGGCTGATCTACTCAGGCTACAGCAACGAGCAGATTGCCGGTGAGCTGGCCGTGGCGGCCACCACCATCAAAACGCATATCCGAAATCTGTATCAGAAGCTGGGCGTCGCCCACCGCCAGGATGCGGTGCTGCATGCGCAGCAGCTGTTGAAGATGATGGGGTATGGGGTTTAAGGCTTTGTGCGGGTGATGCCGTAGCCCTGTCTTACAGAGGGCGCGTAAACACAAAAAACGGCAACCCGGGTTGTAATGTCAGTCAGTTAAATCCGGCGGATTGTTCCGTTCACCTCATGTTCAGTAGAACATGGCATTACACAACCCGTGAACGTGACAAGGGGGGCCGCCGGGCCCCCCTTGTCAATCCCCGCGGCCCCGCAATGAAACCGGTGCTTCGCACTGCGCTCACCTCCCGACCGGCTGCCTGCGGTCGGCTCAACTCGACATCCTGTCTCGATTCGCCTCTGGCCGCCATCCCTGGCGGCCAGCCCTTGTCATCCGGTCTCCGGTTCGCCGGTTTCAGCGGGGACTCAACACCCGTGCCACATTCAGGCGACTGAGAAGCGTGAGGGAGCGTGAATCCGGCTGAAAATCGACGAAGCGTTTCCGTAAGGCCGGGGCGAGGCGCAGGGACGCGCCGAGAGGGCATAGCCTGCAGGGATGCAGGCTGGTGCCCGACCCGAAAGCCTGAAGGAATAAGCTGAGTGCACCGCGAAGCGGCGATTTTCCTGGCCGGGAGCCGGGGTAGCCAGGGGGGAGGCGGCGAGCCCCCCTGGCACGTTCACCGCAGCGGAGGGGGCATAAAGCAGAGGTGCTGTAGTGAACGGAACAATCCACCAGGCTTAACTCACTAGCATTACAACCCAGGTTGCCGCTCTGCTTTTACCGCGCCATAAGGCAATGCCATCAGCACAGCTCTAACTGCAACTTATGATCACGAATCACCTTTAACACCCCTTCAGGCGGCATTACGTCGGTATAGATGGCATTCACCATGCTGATGCTACCCATATTCACCATCGCATTACGCCCAAACTTGGAGTGATCCACTACCAGCATGACGTGGCGCGAGTTCTCGATAATCGCCCGCTTGGTACGGACTTCGTGATAATCAAACTCCAGCAGTGAGCCATCGGTATCAATGCCACTGATGCCGAGGATGCCGAAGTCGAGGCGGAACTGGGAGATAAAGTCGAGCGTCGCTTCGCCAATAATGCCGCCGTCGCGGCTGCGCAACTCGCCGCCTGCCAGGATAATACGGAAATCCTCTTTCTGCATCAGGGTGGTGGCAACGTTCAGGTTGTTGGTGACGACGCGCAG
Source organism: Leclercia sp. LSNIH3 (assembly GCF_002935105.1). Classification (NCBI taxonomy): domain Bacteria; kingdom Pseudomonadati; phylum Pseudomonadota; class Gammaproteobacteria; order Enterobacterales; family Enterobacteriaceae; genus Leclercia; species Leclercia sp. LSNIH3. Next base: position 2,792,737 of record NZ_CP026387.1, on the reverse strand, counting down.
GTTCTCATGGTTCAGCAGGGCATGGGCCACCGCTTCCGGCGTGGTGCCGATGTCGATAAACAGCGTCGCGCCGTTAGGGATCTGGCTCGCCACCTTGCGGGCGATACGCTCTTTTTCAGAGGTCTGCGTCGCCTTACGGTCATGCCAGGGCGTATTCACCGAGCTGGACGGCAGCGCCGCGCCGCCGTGGTGGCGCAGAATGCGGTTCTGATCGGCCAGATCGTTGAGGTCACGACGGATGGTCTGTGGGCTGACGGCAAACTGCTCCACCAGCTCTTCGGTACTGACGTATCCCTGCTTTTTCACCAGATCAATAATGGCGTCATGGCGTTGTGTTTGTTTCATCAGTGTTCCCTGCCAGAATTATGTTCGTTTTCGCGCATTTAGCGTATCGGCAAACGCCATCGCCAGCCCGACCGCCAGCCCGGCCACGTGTGCGCCGTTGGCAATCGCCATGCCAAACAGATCAAACCATCCGGCGATAATCCAGATTAATGCAAAGGTCATTAAACCGCGTTGCAGGTAGATACCGCTCTGCGGATCGCGCTCGCCGCGCAGCCAGACATAGCCCATCAGCGCGTAGACCACGCCGGAGAGGCCGCCAAACCACGGGCCGCCAAACTTATGCTGGATAAAGCCGCTGAGCAGCGCGCTGATCAGGGTGAGCACGATGAGCTTGCCGCTGCCGAGCCGCTTCTCCACCGCCCCGCCGAGATACCACCACCACAGCAGGTTAAAGAGGATATGCAGGAACGAGAAGTGCATCAGCGCATGGGTGAAGTAGCGCCAGAACTCGAACTCAACGGAGGCGTCATACGGCCAGGCCAGCAGCAGCATGATCTGCTGATCGCCCACCACACTCATTAGAATGAAGACCAGAATACAGGCCGCCATGAGTCCCAGGGTGAACGGCCCGGCGCGTTCGCGCACGGTCGCCAGAAAAGGAAAGCGTTGGTAGCGCAGCCCGCTGCCGGTATGGCCCGCCTGCCAGCTCGCCGCCAGATAGCGCGCATCACCGGGGTTTTCCAGAAAACGCGCCAGCTCGGCGTTGACCCGGGAAGCCTGGCTCTCATCGGCCAGCCAGACGTCGGTCTGGGTATGTTGTTGAATGGTGAGGATAACACCCTGCGTCGCCATGTAGTCGACGAACGCCTGGGCGACGCGCGGGTTGGTAAAAGAGGTAATCATCAGCATCGGCGGCAGTCGCTTATTCCACACAAAAGGGGACAGTATATACCCTAAATGCCCGCGTGCTCGACTTCTGCCGGGAAATGGCGGTGCCAGGCATCGAATCCACCGTCCACGCTGTAGACCGCTTCAAAGCCCTGCTGCAGCAGGTATTGCGCTGCGCCTTTGCTGCTATTGCCGTGATAGCACATCACCATCACCGGGGTCTCGAAATCGTTATCACGCATAAACTCACTCAGGGAAGCGTTGGTCAGGTGAAACGCGCCCGGCGTATGGCCCATCGCGAAGCTTTGCGGATCGCGAATATCCACCAGCACCGCCAGCCCCTGGTGCATCTTCTGGTGGGCTTCTTCTACGTTAATGCATTCAAATTGTTCCATGATGATCTCTGTTGTTTGTTCAGGTGCAGTGCAGCCTGTGCCCCTCGCCCCGTGGGAGAGCATTGGTAAGGCATCAGACCACACTATTTTACTGGGTAGTGTACGTCCTGGCGGCGGGTAAACGCCATTATGTTAGCTGTATCACTCAAAATTGTTTTTTTGATGTTACTAAAATCCATTTCCTTTGCTAATATGAGCGATATCGAACATTTTTGAGCTTTAACGAAAGTGCGTGAGGATACAATGGAAACCAAAGATCTGATTGTCATCGGTGGCGGAATCAACGGGGCGGGCATTGCGGCGGACGCTGCCGGCCGCGGATTATCTGTCCTGATGCTGGAAGCGCAGGATCTCGCCTGTGCCACCTCCTCCGCCAGCTCTAAGCTGATCCACGGTGGCCTGCGTTATCTGGAACACTACGAGTTCCGCCTGGTCAGTGAGGCGCTGGCCGAGCGTGAAGTGTTGCTGAAGATGGCTCCCCATATCGCTACGCCAATGCGTTTTCGTCTGCCACACCGCCCGCATCTGCGTCCGGCGTGGATGATTCGCATTGGTCTGTTTATGTACGATCACCTGGGTAAACGCACCAGTCTGCCTGCTTCTGCGGGTGTGCGTTTTGGCGCAGACTCGGTGCTTAAGCCTGAAATCGTGCGCGGATTCGAATATTCCGACTGCTGGGTGGACGATGCCCGCCTGGTGCTCGCTAACGCGCAAATGGTTGAACGCAAAGGCGGCGAGGTGAAAACCCGCACCCGCGCGATCTCCGCCCGTCGGAAAAATGGACTGTGGATCGTTGAGGCAGAAGACATCGATACCGGCGAACGTTTCAGCTGGCAGGCGCGCGGTCTGGTGAACGCTACCGGCCCATGGGTGAAGCAGTTCTTCGACCAGGGCATGCAACTGCCATCGCCTTATGGCATTCGCCTGATTAAAGGCAGCCATATCGTGGTGCCGCGGGTACATACCCAGAAGCAGGCCTATATCCTGCAAAATGAAGACAAGCGCATCGTGTTTGTGATCCCGTGGATGGATGAGTTCTCCATCATTGGCACCACGGACGTGGAGTACAAAGGCGATCCGAAAAAGGTCGAGATCGACGAGAGCGAAATCAGCTATCTGCTGAATGTGTATAACGCGCACTTCAAAAAGTCGCTGGTGCGTGACGATGTGGTCTGGAGCTACTCCGGGGTGCGTCCACTGTGCGATGACGAGTCTGATTCACCGCAGGCCATTACCCGTGATTACACCCTCGATATTCACGATGACCATGGCAAAGCGCCGCTGCTGTCGGTGTTTGGCGGCAAGCTCACCACCTATCGCAAGCTGGCAGAGCATGCGATGGAAAAACTGGCACCGTACTATAAAGGTATTGGCCCGGCGTGGACCAAAGGCGCGGTGCTGCCTGGCGGTGATATCGACGGTAACCGCGATGACTACGCGGCCAAACTGCGCCGTCGCTATCCGTTTATCAGCGAATCCATGGCCCGTCATTTTGCCCGTACCTACGGCAGCAACAGTGAGGTGATCCTGCGTGACGCGAAAGATCTTACCGATCTGGGCGAACATTTTGGTCACGAGTTTTACGAGGCGGAGTTACGTTATTTAGCCGACCACGAGTGGGTTCGCCGCGCCGACGATGCGCTGTGGCGTCGCACCAAAGAGGGGATGTGGCTGAATGCGGAGCAAGTGTCCCGCGTGGCGCAGTGGCTGGCCCAGCATACGGGAAAGCGGGAGCTGTCGCTGGCGTCGTGAATCATGCTAACGAGCAAGCGTAATGCCCTCCCCGTGTGAGAGAGGGCAAACACAAAAACGGCGACCCTGAGGGCGCCGTTTTGCTTTTACAGTTTCACCGGATCGATATGCCAGATGGTATCGGCATACTCTTTGATGGTGCGGTCGGATGAGAAATAGCCCATGTTGGCGATGTTATGCATCGCTTTAGTGGTCCACTCTTCCGGCTTGCGGTACAGCTCATCGACCCTATCCTGACAATCCACATAGCTGCGGTAGTCTGCCAGCACCTGGTAGTGGTCACCGAAGTTAATCAGCGAGTCCACCAGGTCGCGGTAGCGGCCAGGCTCATCCGGGTTGAAGACCCCGGTGGCGATCTGCGTCAGCACCTGGCGCAGCTCTTCATCCTGCTCGTAATAGTCACGCGGCGAGTAGCCTTTGGCGCGCAGCGCCTCGACCTCTTCCGTGGTGTTACCAAAGATGAAGATATTCTCTTCGCCCACGTGCTCCAGCATCTCGACATTTGCGCCATCCAGCGTGCCGATGGTCAGCGCGCCGTTCAGGGCAAACTTCATGTTACTGGTGCCGGACGCTTCGGTGCCCGCGGTGGAGATCTGCTCGGAGAGATCGGCCGCCGGAATGATCAGCTGGGCCAGACTCACGCTGTAGTTCGGGATAAAGACGACCTTCAGCTTGTCACCAATCTGCGGATCGTTGTTGATCACCTTCGCCACGTCGTTGATCAGGTGAATGATGTGCTTCGCCATGTAGTAGGCCGAGGCGGCCTTACCGGCAAAGATGTTCACTCGCGGTACCCAGTCGGCATCAGGTTCGGCCTTAATGCGGTTGTAGCGGGTGATCACGTGCAGCACGTTCATCAGCTGACGCTTGTACTCATGGATACGTTTGATCTGCACATCGAACAGCGCTTTCGGGTTGGCGACCACGTTCAGGTGAAGCGCCATCCACACCGCCAGCCTCTTTTTGTTCAGCAGCTTGGCATCACGCACCGCTTTGTTCACCGTCGGGAAATCGGCGTGCTGTTCAAGCTCGCTCAGCTGGCTTAAATCGGTACGCCAGTTGCGGCCAATATTCTCGTCGAGTACGTCGGAGAGCGGCTGGTTTGCCAGCGCCAGCCAGCGGCGCGGCGTGACCCCGTTGGTCACGTTGCAGAAACGCATCGGGAAGATCTTCGCAAAGTCGGCGAACAGCGACTGCACCATCAGGTTGGAGTGCAGCTCTGACACGCCATTGACCTTGTGGCTGATCACGACCGCCAGCCACGCCATGCGCACCCGGCGGCCATTGGATTCATCAATGATCGAGGTACGGCTCAGCAGGCCGGTGTCGTGCGGGTACTGCTCCTGCACGGTTTTCAGGAAGTAGTCGTTGATCTCAAAAATGATCTGCAGGTGGCGCGGCAGGATTTTGCCGAGCATGTCCACTGGCCATGTTTCCAGCGCTTCGCTCATCAACGTGTGGTTGGTGTAAGAGAAGACCTGGCAGGTCACCTCAAACGCCTCGTCCCAGCTGAACTTATGTTCGTCGATCAGCAGGCGCATCAGCTCCGGGATCGACAGCACCGGGTGGGTGTCGTTGAGGTGGATGGCGGTTTTTGCCGCCAGGTTAGCGTAGGTTTTATGCAGCTGGTAATGGCGGTTCAGGATATCCTGGATAGTCGCGGAGACCAGGAAGTACTCCTGACGCAGACGCAGCTCGCGCCCGGAATAAGTGGAGTCATCCGGGTACAACACACGGGAGACGTTCTCGGAGTGGTTTTTGTCTTCCACCGCCGCGAAGTAGTCGCCCTGATTGAATTTACCGAGGTTAATCTCGCTACTGGCCTGGGCATTCCACAGGCGCAGCGTGTTAGTCGCGTCGGTGTCGTAGCCGGGGATGATCTGGTCATAAGCCACGGCCAGGATCTCTTCGGTTTCGACCCAGCGGCTCTTTTTGCCTTCCTGCTGAATACGGCCGCCAAAGCGGACTTTATAGCGGGTGTTGTGGCGCTTGAACTCCCACGGGTTGCCGTACTCCAGCCAGTAGTCCGGGGACTCTTTCTGCCGTCCATCGACGATGTTCTGTTTAAACATGCCGTAATCGTAGCGAATACCGTAGCCACGTCCCGGCAGGGCGAGCGTTGCCAGCGAATCGAGGAAGCAGGCCGCCAGGCGGCCAAGACCGCCGTTACCTAAGCCGGGGTCGTTCTCTTCGTCAATCAGCTCTTCTAAATCCAGCCCCATCTCTTCCAGTGCGGTTTTTACGTCGTCATAGATACCCAGCGACAACAGCGCATTGGAGAGGGTGCGACCAATCAAAAACTCCATCGACAGATAGTAAACCTGACGGGTCTCCTGTGAGAGCTGGGCGCGGTTAGAGCGCAGCCAGCGTTCCACCAGCCGATCGCGCACGGCAAACAGTGTGGCGTTGAGCCATTCATGTTTGTTGGCAATCACCGGATCTTTGCCGATGGTGAACATCAGCTTGTAAGCGATGGAGTGCTTTAACGCCTCAATGCTTACCGTGGGAGACGCATAGGAAAAAGGTGCATTCATATCTCTGATTCCAGGATTGTTACATCAAGCGTTGATAAAGATCGCGGTAGGACTGCGCCGCAACTTGCCAGCTAAAATCCATGGCCATTGCCTGGCGCTGAACAAAACGCCACAACGATGGACGAGACCACAACACGAAGGCACGACGAATCGCACGCAATAACGACCAGGCATTACTGTCTTCAAAGACAAAACCGCTGGCGATGCCGTCTGCCAGATTCTCCAGCGAGGTGTCAGATACCGTATCCGCCAGCCCACCGGTACGACGCACCAGAGGCAACGTGCCGTACTTCAAGCCATACAGTTGGGTTAAACCGCATGGCTCAAAACGGCTTGGCACCAGGATAACGTCGGCACCCGCCATGATGCGGTGCGAAAACGCTTCGTGATAGCCAATCTGTACCCCAACCTGACCCGGATGTTCGGCGGCGGCGGCGAGGAAGCCCTCCTGCAATACCGGATCGCCTGCCCCCAGCAGCGCCAGCTGTCCACCCTGCTCCAGCAGGCCCGGCAGCGCTTCAAGCACCAAATCCAGCCCTTTCTGGCTGGTCAACCGGCTCACCACGGCGAACAGCGGCACCTTTTCGTTGACCTTCAGCCCCATGGCGATTTGCAGCTGACGTTTGTTCTCAGCCTTATCTTCCACGGAATCACGGTTGTAGCGCGCGGTCAGCAGCAGATCCGACTCCGGGCTCCAGATTTTTTCATCCACGCCGTTGAGAATGCCCGACAGTCGCCCTTCGCGCTGGCGTTGTGCGAGCAGCCCTTCCATGCCGTAGCCAAACTGCGGCTCGGTGATCTCCCGCGCGTAGGTCGGGCTGACGGCGGTGATGTGATCGGCGTAGTACAGCCCGGCCTTCAGGAACGAAATCTGCCCGTTAAACTCCAGCCCATGGATATTAAAGAACGACCATGGCAGTTCGATTTCATCCATGTGTTTGGCTAAATACAGTCCCTGATACGCCAGGTTGTGTACAGTAAAGACCGACTTCGCCGGATGGCCACGCGCTGCCAGATACGCCGGTGCCAGCCCGGCGTGCCAGTCGTGGGCATGCACCACGTCCGGGCGCCAGAACGGATCCAGGCCGGAGGCCATCTCCGCCCCGACCCAGCCGAGTAGCGCGAAACGCAGCACGTTATCGGTATAGGCAAACAGGTTAGTGTCGTGGTAAGGACTCCCTGGGCGGTCATACAGATGTGGGGCATCAATAAGATAGATGCCCACGCCGTTGTAATGACCAAAGAGTAATGTGATGCGCCCGGCAAAGGTTTCGCGGCGGCTGACGATCTGGGCGTCAGGGATGCCGCGACGAATATCGGGAAAAGCGGGTAACAGCACGCGAGTATCGACGCCACCGGCAATTTGCGCCGCCGGTAGCGCCCCAATCACATCCGCCAACCCGCCGGTTTTCAGCAGCGGGAACATCTCAGAACAAACGTGTAAAACCTGCATCATCGCTCCTGTTTGATCTGCAGTTTACGCAGCATTTCACGCGTAACCAGCACGATGCCTTCTTCTGAGCGGTAGAAACGGCGCGCGTCCTCTTCCGCGTTTTCTCCAATTACCATGCCTTCCGGGATGACGCAGGCACGGTCGATAACGCAACGACGCAGGCGGCACGAGCGGCCAACCCAGACGTCGGGTAATAATACTGACGAATCAATGTTGCAGAAGGAGTTCACCCGCACGCGCGGGAACAGCACCGATTGCACCACCACCGAGCCAGAGATGATGCACCCGCCAGAAACCAGCGAGTTCAGCGTCATGCCGTGGCTGCCAGAGCGGTCCTGGACAAATTTCGCTGGCGGCAGCGATTCCATATGGGTGCGGATCGGCCAGTTGTGGTCGTACATGTCCAGTTCGGGCGTCACTGATGCCAGATCGAGGTTCGCCTTCCAGTATGCCTCCAGGGTGCCGACATCGCGCCAGTAGGGTTCTGAATTAGGATCGGACTGCACGCAGGACAGTGGGAACGGATGTGCATAGGCCATGCCAGATTTGGTGATTTTCGGGATGATATCTTTGCCGAAGTCGTGGCTGGATTGCTCATCCTTGTCGTCTTCTTCCAGCAGCTGGTAAAGGTAATCTGCATCAAAGACATAGATCCCCATACTGGCCAGCGCTTTGGTGTCATCCCCCGGCATTGAAGGCGGGTTCGCCGGTTTTTCAACGAAATCGATCACTTTGTCGTTTTCATCTACCGCCATCACGCCAAAGGCCGTCGCCTCAGCAACGGGCACAGGCATACAGGCCACGGTGCAGCGCGCCCCTTTTTCGACGTGGTCGATGAGCATGCGCGAGTAGTCCTGCTTGTAGATGTGGTCCCCGGCGAGGATCACCACGTACTCGGCGTCGTAACGACGAATAATATCCAGGTTTTGTGTTACCGCATCGGCAGTCCCGCGATACCAGTTTTCGCCGTGCACGCGCTGTTGTGCAGGCAACAGGTCGACGAATTCGTTCATTTCCTCACTGAAGAACGACCAGCCGCGCTGGATATGCTGCACCAGCGTGTGAGACTGGTACTGAGTGATCACGCCAATACGGCGAATGCCTGAATTCAGGCAGTTTGACAGGGTAAAATCGATAATACGGAATTTCCCACCGAAGTGGACGGCGGGCTTGGCGCGCTTAATCGTTAAATCTTTTAATCGGGTACCGCGGCCACCAGCAAGAATCAGGGCAACAGACTTCAATGGCAGCTGACGCGCCAACATTAGAGGGTCGTTCTTATCTAACCTAACCATGATCAACTCCTTTTATTATCATCTCTGGAATACACATACACCGTGCGCAGGCCCATGCCAGGCAGTCATAACGACCGGATTATCCTCTCCGGCAAATGGGGGGATAGCCCGCCACTCCCCTTGGGGTAACGTAATTTCAACAACCTCATCTGTGGCGTTAAGCGTGATAAGCCAGCGATCCGATAGCAGGATTTGCAGGCACGGCACGCCGCTTTGCCACTCACGCGCTTCCAACGGTTGCGCCCTTTTATTCAGCCAGCAAACATTGCCGTCGCCCTCTTCCCACCATTCATTCAGGGTGAGGGCCGGGATCTGCTGACGCAGATGGATTAGCGCAGCGGTAAAGTCCACTAATCCACTGTTTGCCTGTTGCCAGTCCAGCCAGGTTAACGGGTTGTCCTGGCAATAGGCATTGTTGTTGCCGTGCTGGCTGTGGCCATGTTCATCGCCTGCCAGCAACATCGGCGTTCCTTGCGACAAAAGCAGCGTGGTGAGCAGTGCGTGCACGCTGGCGCGGCGCCGCTCAATCACATCCAGATTGCCACTTAATCCTTCTACACCATGGTTAAAGCTATGGTTATTGAAGGTACCGTCACGATTTTCTTCGCCATTGGCTTCATTGTGTTTCTGATTGAAACAAACGCAGTCACGCAGGGTAAAACCGTCGTGCGCCGTGACCAGGTTAATCGACGCAGAGGGCAGACGCCCGTTGCGCTTGAACAGATCGCTGGAAGCGGCAAAGCGCCCGGCAAACTGGCCGAGTGACATATCGCGGGCCAGCCAGAAGCGACGCGCGGTATCACGATAGTGGTCGTTCCACTCGGCAAACGGCGGCGGGAAATTTCCCACCTGATAGCCGCCAGGGCCGATGTCCCATGGCTCCGCGATCAGCTTCACCCCTGAGAGCAGCGGGCAGTTTTTAATGGCCTCAAACAGCGGTGCCTGCTGGCTGTATTCCGGCGTGCGTCCAATCACTGACGCCAGGTCAAAACGAAAGCCGTCTATGTGGAACGTTTCCACCCAGTATTTCAGGCATTCATACGCGTACTGCACCACCGCCGGGTGGCTAAGATTGAGGGTGTTACCACAGCCGGTCCAGTTGTGGTAATCGCCATCTTCCCTTAACCAATAATAGCTAGGGTTATCAATTCCGCGCAGGGAGAACGTTGGGCCTTCCAGATCCAGTTCAGCGCTGTGGTTAAGCACGATATCCAGAATGACCTCAATGCCCGCTTCGTGCAGCGCCTTCACCGCATCACGAAACTCATCCCGCGCCCGCTCAGGATCCGAGGCATAGCGCGGATCGAGGGCAAACATCGCCATCGGGTTGTAGCCCCAGTAGTTGCTAAGACCGAGGCGCTGCAGACGTGGCTCGGAGGCAAAATGTGCCACCGGTAATAACTCCAGGGCAGTGACACCGAGGTGCTTAAAGTAAGCAATCATCACCGGGTGTCCGAGCGCCCTGTAGGTGCCGCGGATCGCCTCGGGTATGCCAGGGTGCAGCCAGGTCAGCCCTTTAACGTGGGCTTCATAGATAACGGTTTTGCCCCAGGGGGTAGCAGGGGCCGTGTCCTCTTCCCAGTCGTAACGATCGTCGCTGACCACCACGCTTCTGGGTGCCACCGCCGCACTGTCGCGGTGATCGGGCGTGGCTTTGCCGGCATGCAGCAGCACATCATCGTTCAGCGTGCCCTCAACCTGATGCGCACAGGGGTCGAGCAGCAGCTTAGCCGGATTAAAGAACAGCCCTTTTGCCGGATCCCACGCACCATGCACCCGAAAGCCATAGTGTGTGCCGGGCCGGGCATGCTCAAGGTAGCCATGCCAGATATCGCCAGTACGGGCCACCAGATCGTAGCGGTGTTCAATGCCTTTACCGTCAAACACGCAGAGTTCAACCCGATCCGCATTCGCCGAAAAGAGGGTGAAGTTCACCCCTTTGCCGTCGTAGCTTGCACCGAGCGGTGCCGGGTTACCTGCAGCGAGTTGCGTCATTCCCCCTCCCGAACCAGCCAGATCGTAGAGAGCGGCGGCAGAGTGAGGCTCAGGGAGTTAGGTCGGCCATGGCTTTCGTGTTCATCGCTCTGTACCAGCCCGCCATTGCCCGCATTGCTGCCGTGGTAATGCATGGAGTCGGTATTGAGCACCTCGCGCCATTTGCCCGGCTGATTGATGCCGAAACGGTAGTGATGGCGTGTCACCGGGGTGAAGTTGCTGGCGACAATGATTTCGTTGCCCACCTTGTCACGACGGACAAAGATCAGCACCGAGCGTTCGTGGTCATCCACCACCAGCCACTCAAAGCCGTAATCATCAAAGTCCAGCTCGTGCAGGGCCTTGTGGTGACGATAGGTATGGTTAAGGTCGCGTACGAGACGCTGAACGCCGTGGTGCCAGTTGTCGCCCCCTTCCAGCAGGTTCCAGTCGAGGCTCGAATCGTGGTTCCACTCGCGGCCCTGGGCGAACTCGTTGCCCATGAACAGCAGTTTTTTGCCCGGGAAGGCGAACATCCAGCCGTAGTAGGCGCGCAGGTTGGCAAACTTCTGCCATGCGTCGCCCGGCATGCGGTCGAGAATCGATTTTTTGCCGTGAACCACTTCGTCATGGGAGAGCGGCAGGACAAAGTTTTCGGTGCCGTTGTAGAGCATACCGAAAGTCAGTTTGTTGTGGTGATACTGGCGATGCACCGGATCCAGCTTCATGTAATCCAGGGTGTCGTGCATCCAGCCGAGGTTCCACTTGTACCAGAAGCCGAGGCCGCCCATCGACGGTGGGCGAGAGACGCCCGGGAAGTCCGTGGACTCTTCCGCCATTGTCACCGCGCCCGGAGTCTGTTCCCCGAGAATGCGGTTGGTGTTGCGCAGGAACTCGATCGCTTCCAGGTTTTCCCGGCCACCGAATTCGTTAGGGATCCACTCCCCCTCTTTGCGGCTGTAGTCGCGGTAGATCATCGAGGCGACGGCATCCACACGCAGGGCATCAATACCGAAACGCTCGATCCAGTAGAGCGCGTTGCCCACCAGATAGTTGGTCACTTCCCGGCGGCCATAGTTGTAGATCAGGGTATTCCAGTCCTGATGGTAGCCTTCGCGCGGATCGCTGTGCTCATACAGGTTGGTGCCGTCAAATTCGGCCAGGCTAAAATCATCAGACGGGAAGTGACCTGGCACCCAGTCGAGGATCACGTTCAGCCCGGCGGCGTGTGCGGCATTGATAAAGTAGCGGAAGTCATCGCGGGTGCCGAAGCGGCGGGTCGGGGCATACATGCCGGTCGGCTGATAGCCCCAGCTGCCGTCAAACGGGTGTTCGTTAATCGGCAGCAGCTCCAGATGGGTAAAGCCCATCCATTTCACATACGGGATCAGCTGGTCGGCCAGCTCCCGGTAGCTGAGCCAGAAGTTGTTCTCGGTATGACGACGCCAGGAGCCAAGATGGACTTCATAAATGGAGATCGGCATATCGAACTCGTTGGCCCGGATACGCTCTTCGCTCTGGGCGACTTTCTCCGGCAGACCGCAAATCAGTGACGCGGTTTCCGGGCGCATTTGCGCTTCGAAAGCATACGGGTCGGCTTTGATACGCAGCTTGCCATGGGCATCAATCAGCTCGTATTTGTAGAGCTGGCCGTTGTGCGCGCCGGGGATAAACAGCTCCCAGATGCCGGTCTCACGACGCAGGCGCATCGGGTGGCGTCGGCCATCCCAGTAGTTGAACTGCCCCACCACTGACACACGACGGGCATTCGGCGCCCAGACGGTAAAGCGGGTGCCGGTAACGCCATCCATGGTGTCGGCATGGGCGCCGAGCGTTTCATAAGGGCGCAGGTGCGTACCTTCGGACAGCAGCCAGGCATCCATCTCCTGCAGCAGCGGACCAAAGCGATAGGGATCGTCGATCAGGTTCTGCTGACCATGCCAGATAACAGCGAGCTGATAACGGAAGACATTTTTGCGGCGGGCCATCACGCCAGCGAAGAAGCCGCGTGAATCAATACATTCGAGTTTACCGACCTTGCGCCCGGTTTTGGGTTCGATTACCCACACTTCAGTCGCGTCAGGTAGCAATGCACGGACTTCCAGTCCGGCTTCAGTGCGGTGCATGCCAAGTACAGAAAATGGATCCGCAAAGTGACCCGCAATAAGCGCATTAATCACGTCTCTATCAATACGAACGGACATGGTATTCATCCTGTTTTTCTAGTTGCCGCCCCTGTCGCGCAGCGGGTACGACCTTAATGTGACCTGAACGGAACAGCACCTTGTGCATCCTCTCTGTTCCATCCAACCTCCAGGCGGAATATGTGACATCCCGCATAAAGCATAGCCAACGCTTTATATGACTCCCGAAAAATAATGAATCATTTGCGTTTTCGTCCTTTAGTACGCAAAAAAAGGGGTGATAAATCACCCCTTAGTCTTAAGTATTTATTACGCCAGTTGACGTAGCATTCTGCGCAGCGGCTCAGCGGCGCCCCACAGAAGCTGGTCCCCGACGGTAAAGGCGGAAAGGTATTCCGGCCCCATATTTAGTTTACGCAGGCGTCCAACAGGGGTAGATAATGTGCCGGTGACCGCAGCCGGGGTCAGCTCGCGCATGGTGATGTCGCGATCGTTTGGCACCACTTTCGCCCACGGGTTGTGAGACGCGAGCAGTTCTTCCACTGTCGGAATAGACACATCTTTTTTCAGTTTAATGGTGAATGCCTGGCTGTGGCAGCGCAGTGCGCCGATGCGCACGCACAGGCCGTCAACCGGGATCACGGAAGAGGTACGCAGGATTTTGTTGGTCTCTGCCTGGCCTTTCCACTCTTCGCGGGTCTGGCCGTTATCCAGCTGTTTATCGATCCACGGGATCAGGCCACCGGCCAGCGGTACGCCGAAGTTGTCCACTGGCAGCTCGCCGCTGCGGGTCAGCTGAGTGACTTTACGCTCGATATCGAGAATCGCGGATGCCGGGTTCGCCAGCTCATCGGCAACGCTGTGATGCAACTGGCCCATCTGGGTCAGCAGCTCGCGCATATGGCGCGCACCGCCACCGGATGCCGCCTGATAGGTCGCAACAGATACCCACTCCACCATATCCTGGGCAAACAGGCCGCCCAGCGACATCAGCATCAGGCTGACCGTACAGTTACCGCCAACGAAGGTTTTTACGCCGTTGTTCAGGCCGTCGGTGATGACGTCCTGGTTAACCGGGTCGAGAATAATGATCGCGTCGTCTTTCATGCGCAGCGAAGAGGCCGCGTCAATCCAGTAGCCCTGCCAGCCGCTTTCACGAAGCTTTGGATAAATTTCGTTGGTATAATCGCCGCCCTGGCAGGTGACAATAATGTCCAGTGCCTTCAACGCTTCCAGATCAAACGCATCCTGCAACGTGCCTGTGGTACCCCCAAAGGACGGTGCAGCCTGGCCGAGCTGGGAAGTGGAGAAGAAGACCGGGCGGATAGCGTCGAAATCGCGCTCTTCAACCATGCGTTGCATGAGTACAGAGCCGACCATACCGCGCCAACCGATAAAACCAACGTTTTTCATAGCTTTTTTTTCCTGCAGAGGGTGTGTGCTGTTTATGCAAGCCAGTATTGAACTGGGATATGCTTCACATTACAAAATGCAGCCAAAGTCGCAAGCGAAATTAATCGATGATTGCCCGGCTATCAGAAAAAGCGCTAATCATCGAAGCAACCACACAAGTATCAGGGATAATTTACAATGAGTGAAATCATTTCCGCAGCGGTTTTATTGATCCTAATTATGGATCCACTCGGAAACCTGCCTATTTTTATGTCGGTGCTGAAGCACACCGAGCCGAAGCGCCGTCGGGCAATCATGATCCGCGAGCTGCTTATCGCCCTGCTGGTGATGTTTATCTTTCTGTTCGCTGGCGAGAAAATCCTCGCCTTCCTGAACTTGCGCGCTGAAACGGTCTCTATTTCCGGCGGGATTATTTTGTTCCTGATTGCCATCAAAATGATTTTCCCGAGCAGCGAAGGCAGCAGCAGCGGCCTGCCTGCGGGTGAAGAACCTTTTATTGTGCCGCTGGCTATTCCTCTGGTCGCCGGGCCGACGATCCTGGCGACGCTGATGTTGCTGTCGCATCAGTACCCGAATCAGATGAGCCATCTGGTGATCGCGCTGCTGATTGCCTGGGGCGGGACTTTTATTATCCTGCTGCAGTCGTCGCTGTTTTTACGCCTGCTGGGCGAGAAAGGGGTTAATGCCCTGGAGCGGCTGATGGGATTGATTCTGGTGATGATGGCGACCCAGATGTTCCTGGATGGGATTAGGGCGTGGATGAAGGGCTAGGTAAAAGCAAAAAGGCAACGTAAGTTGCCTTTTTAAGTTTTGTCGGTCGGGTGAGGCGAAGCCACCGCACGACAAACATACATACTCTGCGGCCTGATACCCTCTCCCACAGGGAGAGGGAGAAAAGAGCATCAGCTCAGCAGCGAAAACGCAATCATCCCGACAATCGCCCCGGTGGTGCCGAGGATGGTTTCCATCATCGTCCAGGTCTTCAGGGTTTGCGCTTCCGTCGCCCCGGAAAATTTACCGAACAGCCAGAAGCCTGCATCGTTAACGTGTGACACCACAATCGAACCACCTGCAATACAGATAGACAACGCAGCCATCTGCGCGCCGGAGTAATTCAGTTGCTCAATCACCGGCATCACCAGCCCCACGGCGGTTAAGCATGCCACGGTCGCAGAACCTTGAATGATACGCACCGCCGCCGCCAGCACAAAACAGGTGACGGCAATTGGCAAGCCCATCCCGGTCAGGGCACTGCCCAGCGCCGGGCCGACACCGGAATCTACCAGTACCTGCTTGAATACCCCGCCCGCACCGATCACCAGCAGAATAATGCCTGCCGGTTGCAGCGCGTGACCGCAGATCTCCATCACCCGGTCTTTCGCCATGCCCTGGCGCATCGCCAGGCCGTAAATGGCCACCAGGCACGCCACCAGGATCGCCGTGAACGGGTGGCCGATAAATTCAAACCATTCGTACGCCGTGGAGCCTTCAGGCACAAAGCGCGCGGCAATGGTTTTCAGCCCCACCAGCACCAGCGGCAGCAGGATCAGCGCGAGGCTGAAGCCGAACGACGGCATTTTGCTCTCGCCCAGATGCGGCTCGGTGATGTCGTCAGGAATATGAAGCTCAACGTAACGGCTGATGAAATTGCCCCATAGCGGACCGGCAATCAGCATTCCCGGTATCGCGGCGCACAGACCGATCAGGATCATCCAGCCGAAGTCAGCGTGCATCTGCGAGGCCAGCAGCATTGGCGCAGGCCCCGGCAGCAGGAACGCGGCAGCGGCTGCTACACCTGCAAACAGCGGAATAACCAGCTTCACGAGATTGGTGCCGGTATGGCGGGCCATGGAAAAGGCCACGCTAATCAGCAAGACGACCGCCACCTCAAAGAACAGCGGCAACGCACAGATCAGACCGGCCAGACCAATCGCATAGTGCGCCCGGCTGTGGCCGAAGGATTTCAGCATTTTGACGGCGATCTGATCGACCGCGCCGGTTTCATGCAGGATCTTGCCAAACATCGCGCCCAGCGCGACGACAATCGCCAGGAAGCCCAGCGTGCCTCCCATCCCCTTTTCCATGGTCGCGGCGATTTTGTCGAGCGGCATTCCAGAAAAGAGACCTGCACCAATAGAAACCACCATCAAGGCAACGAAGGCGTGCATGCGGGCCTTCATTACCAAAAACAGCAGCAACAGCACGGAGCCGACTGCTGTTAAAACAAGCGTTAACGTACTCAAAACTTACTGCCTTTTGTTAATGACCTCAATGGTGCTTGCAACAACACCGTCCAGTGGCTGATCGATATCGACCACCAGTACATCACTTTCATCCGCACCCGGTTCCTGCAAAGTTTCGAACTGCGTCACCAGCATCTGGGTCTTGAAGAAATGCCCTTTACGCGCTTTCAGACGGGTTTCGATCACGTCGAAATCGCCCTTCAGGTAGATGAAGGAGAGATTAGCGTTACCTTCACGCAGCTGGTCGCGGTAGGTCTTTTTCAACGCGGAGCAGACGATCAGGGACACTTTGTTGGTGCGCTGCATGGCAAACGCGGCATCATTCAGCGCCTGTAACCACGGCTTACGATCGTCATCGTTCAGCGGCTCACCAGAAGCCATCTTGTTGATATTGCTGCGCGGATGGAGAAAGTCGCCATCAAGAAACGCGGCATGGATTTGATGCGCCACTTCGCTGGCAACGGCAGATTTACCGCTACCGGAAACGCCCATCAGGACATAAACGTGGTGATCTGGATTAGTGGTGCTCAAGGTATGTCCCTCAGTGAATTGTTACGGGTAACAGTTATCGGTAACATTGTCCTGCCGGGGCTGACGAGAAGCAACATCCAAACGTGTGAGAAATGAATAAGTGTGAGCTAGTTCAAACTTGTCAGATTAAATCGATCCACCCGGTGACAATGTGAAACCTAAATCTAACATCTTAGGGGTCACCGTCTCACCACGAATGCGCGCCAGCAGGCGTTCTGCACCGATACGGCCCATGCGCTCACGCGGGGTGAGAACGCTCGCCAGACGCGGTTCCATGACCTGACCAATGTCGTGTCCGTGGAAACCGGCAATCGCCATATCACCTGGGATAGCAAGCCCCAGACGCTGGCATTCAAAGGCGGCGCCGACCGCGAGGTCATCGTTGGTACAGAAAATGCCATCAAGCTGCGGGTACTCGCGACGGGCCTGACGCATCAGCTCAATACCGGAGGTGTAGGAAGAGGACTGCTCGACCATCACACTGTAGGGCGTTAAGTTAGCGTCGAGCATCGCCTGCTCGTATCCCTTCTGTTTGATGATAGTACGTTCATCCAGACGTGCGCCAAGATAGGCAATATGACGATGACCGCGGGCGATGATGGCCGCCGTCATCTGCCTTGCGGCTTCAAAGTTATCGAACCCGACGGCGATATCGAGACAGGGAGACTGGCTGTCCATCAGCTCCACCACCGGAATACCCGCCACCTCGATCATCTTCAGCGTGCGCGCGGTATGGGTGCGTTCAGTCAGGATCAGGCCGTCAATGTTCCAGGAAAGCATGGACTCCAGACGTTCTTCTTCCAGTTCCGGTTTGTACCCGTAGTGCGCAAGCATGGTCTGATAGCCGAAGGCGTCGGTGACGCTTTCGATGCCGCGGAGCACTTCCGCGAAGACCTGGTTGGTTAAGGAGGGAAGCAGGACACCTACCGCACGGCTGGTCGCATTGGAGAGAATATCGGGTGCGCGGTTAGGGATATAACCCAGTTCATCGAGAGCAGCGGCAATCTTGCCACGTAAGGCCACGGAAACCTGTTCCGGGTTACGTAAAAAACGGCTGACCGTCATTTTAGTCACACCGACGCGATCGGCTACATCCTGAAGTACGGGTCTTTTCTTTTTCATCGTCCTGAGAGAAACCGGTAGTGATAGATTCCCTCAGTTTATCACGGACAAAGACCAACCTTCCCCTGTCATAAGGGAAGGCTGGACATTAATTTAAGATTTAGACCGGCGGCAGGTCGAACAGCAGAATTTCAGCGGCGCTGTCGGCATGCACAGAGATAGCCTGCTCATCCCAGATTGCCAGACCATCGCTGGTGGTCGCTTTGGTGCCGTTAATGGTCACGTCGCCTTTTACCACCTGAATCCACACTTTGCGGTTAGCGGCGATCTGATGCACAGACTGCTCGTCTTTCGCCAGCGCCCAGCGGTAAAGCTCCATGTCCTGATGCACTTTCAGCGAGCCGTCACGGGCATCCGGTGACAGTACCAGCTGTTTACCCTGCTCGGCGTCAAAACGACGTTGCTCGTAGCGCGGGGTGATGCCTTTTTCTTCTGGAATGATCCAGATCTGGTACAGACGCAGACGGTCGGTTTTGCTTGGGTTGTATTCGGAGTGACGCACCCCGGTACCCGCCGTCATAATCTGGAACTCACCCGCCGGAACCTGCTCTTTGTTACCCATGCTGTCCTGGTGCTCAACGGCGCCTTCCAGCACATAGGTCAGGATTTCCATGTCTTTATGCGGGTGGGTACCAAAACCCTGGCCTGCATCAATCACGTCATCGTTAATCACGCGCAGTGCCGAGAAACCCATAAAGTTCGGGTCATAATAATCGGCAAACGAGAAGCTATGCCATGAGTCCAGCCAACCATGATTTGCGTGACCGCGGTCGTTTGCTTTGCGTAAGAAGATCATTGTTTTTACCCTCAGTTCGTTTCGATGGAGTAAGTGTGGACGCAATCGACCTGGGATCATAGAGGGTGAAAATTGACTCCTCTGTTCAAAATATCTGAACAAGAACAAAGGAGTCGTTCAGGCTTATCTGGCAAGGGTTACTGTGGCAGGCGAGGTCTGTTCAAAGCCCCGTTCAAGGATTTCCAGGTTGGTCATCACTTCAATTTCCTTGACGTAATTAGGGGTACCTTTTGTCAGGGTCTCAAACAGCGCATCGTAGACGCGGCCGTAGTCGCCGACCTCCGGTTTGATCTCCTCTTTTACCGTTACGCCCGCGTCGTTAACGTACTCCAGCACGCCCACGGAATCATCCGCCGCAAACCCTGGCTCACCCGGCATGATGTTGGCCTTCAGGCTGGTCTCCTGCTGGTCGATGCCGTACTTGATGAACGAGCCTTTGGTGCCGTGAACAATGAATTTTGGGTAGTCGGTTTTCACCAGATGGCTGGTTTTGACGATGGCTTTCAGGTCACCGTAGAACAGCTGAGCTTCGAAGGTATCGTCCGGGTTGGCTTTATTGCGCAGGCTGCGGATGTCGTAGGCCACGTGATCCGGGCGGCCGAACAGGGAGATGATCTGATCCATGGTGTGGACGCCCAGGCCATAGAACGAGCCATCCTGCGGCAGGCCGGGTTTGGTCTCCGCCACCGGGCGGTAGTAATCGAAGTGGCTTTCGATCTCGACGATCTCGCCCAGCTTGCCGCTCTCAATGGCCTGTTTCGCGGTCAGGAAGCAGGTATCAAAGCGACGGTTCTGATACGGACTGACGGTCAGCCCTTTACTGCGTGCCAGTTCGAACAGCACTTTCGCTTCGGCCATCGTCGGGGTGAAGGGTTTTTCCACCAGCACGTTTTTCCCGGCTTCCAGGGCGCGTTTCGCGTACTCAAAATGGCTGTCGGCGTGGGTGCAGACGATCACCAGCTTGACCTCGGGGTCGTTCAGCACCTCGTCAAGATCGCTGGTGAAATGGATATGGGAGTACTGTGGGGCCTGCTCTTCCGGCTTCGGGTGGCGACGGAAGATGTGCGCGACATGCCAGCTGGCTTTACGGGTGAGAACATACGGAAGGTGATAGCGGGTCGTGCTCTTGCCAAATCCAATAAATGCGCAGTGTAGTGTCATGGCTCAGTCCTTTTGGAAGGTAATTGCGTCTTACCATAGCGCAATACCTCTGCCCGCGCATCGGCCGTCGGCGTCGCTCACGGCAGCACGCAGCAACCGGAGCGTACTTAGCGGGCGTGAGGATGGCGAGTACATCCGGGGGCAAAAGGGCAAGTAAGCCAGGCTGAAACAACACTCAAAAAAAAAGCCAGCAATCGCTGGCTAAAATAATACTGGAAGCAATGTGAGCAATGTCGTGCTTTCAGGTCCCCGTGTCGGTTCTCCCGAAGGCAGAGCAATAATAATCATTCTCATTCGCACTTGTCCACTCATTTTTTGCAAAAAATGCTGGTTGACTCACATTTCAAACTGACGGATGTTGGAAAGGAACCTAACTAACTGAGGAAAAAGGAATGAGTGAGATAGTGATACGCCATATCGAAGCCAGCGATGCAGAAGCGTTACGTGACATCATGTCGCATCCTGGGGTTTATCACGACACGCTACAAATTCCTCATCCCTCTATGGCCATGTGGCATGAACGCGTCGCGGTAAAACCGGGAAGACGGCATCTGGTGGCGTGCCTGGACGGGCGCGTCGTTGGACATATGGCGCTGGACATCATGGAAAACCCGCGCCGGAGCCACGTAGCTACCTTTGGCATCGGCGTGGCGGCAGATATGCAAGGGCGCGGCGTCGGAAGCAGGCTGATGACCGAGATGATCAACCTGTGCGACAACTGGCTGCGCGTTGAACGCATCGAGCTCACGGTTTTTGCGGATAACGCGGCCGCTGTCGCGCTGTATCAGCGTTTCGGGTTTGAAATCGAAGGAACCGGCAGGAAGTTTGCCCTGCGCAACGGCGAGTATGTCGATGCGTATTATATGGCGCGGATGAAGTCGTTAACCTTCCCCTCACCCTAACCCTCTCCCCATAGGGGAGAGGGGACTGTAAGGTGCGGTCTTTTGCCCCTCACCCTATGGGGAGAGCGGATTTTACGGTGCGGTCTTTTCCCTCGCCACTAAGGAGAGAAGGCATTGCACGGTGCGGTCTTTTCCCCTCGCCATAGGGAGAGAGCGGTTTGCACGGTGCGGTCTTTTCCCCTCGCCATAGGGAGAGAGCGGTTTGCACGGTGCGGTCTTTTCCCCTCGCCCTATGGGGAGAGCGGATTGCACGGTGCGGTCTTTTCCCCTCGCCCTATGGGGAGAGCGGATTGCACGGTGCGGTCTTTTCCCCTCGCCACTAAGGAGAGAAGGCATTTCACGGTGCGGTCTTTTCTCCCTCTCCCCTATGGGGAGAGGGCCGGGGTGAGGGGAAACCGTCAGTACCCCGCCGTTAAGTCATCCACCGAACGCGGATCCGATGCACCATACAGCGCACCATCCGGCCCGACCATAATGCTCTGGGTGCTGCCCATCGCCTCTTTCACCACCACTTTTTGCCCGCGCTGTTCCAGCAGTTTCAGCGTGTCCGGGCTAAAGCCCTTCTCCACGCGCAGCTCATCCGGCAGCCACTGGTGATGGAAGCGCGGCGCATTGGTCGCTTCTGCCACGTTCATCCCGTAATCGATGCTGTTGACGACCATCTGCAACACGGTGGTGATAATGCGGCTGCCGCCAGGGCTGCCGGTTACCAGCCAGGTTTTGCCATCTTTCACCACAATCGTCGGCGACATCGACGACAGCGGGCGCTTCTTCGGCCCGACGGCGTTGGCATCCCCGCCCACCAGCCCGTAGACGTTCGGCACGCCCGGCTTGGCAGAGAAGTCATCCATCTCGTTGTTGAGCAGAATGCCGCTGTTACCCGCCACAATCCCGGTGCCAAACGTGGTGTTGAGCGTGTAGGTCACCGCCACCGCGTTACCGTCTTTATCCACCACCGAGAAGTGGGTGGTCTGGTTGCTTTCATAGGGTGCCAGTTTGCCCGGGCGGATCTCGCTCGAAGGTTTGGCTTTGTTGATATCAATCTGATCGGCCAGGGTTTTGGCATAGGCTTTATTGGTCAGCGCCTGCCACGGCACCTTCACGAAATCCGGGTCGCCCAGATACTCTGAACGGTCGGCGTAGGCATATTTTTCCGCCTCGGCCATAACCTGCATCGTATCGGCACTGCCGAAACCAAATTTATGCATATCGAAGTTTTCGAGGATGTTGAGGATCTGCACGATGTGGATCCCCCCGGAGGACGGTGGCGGCATGGAGAAGACCTGATATCCGCGGTAGTCCCCGCTAATAGGGGTGCGCTCCACGGCTTTGTATTCAGCGAGATCGGCTTTGGTAATTAACCCGCCGTTCTTACTCATCTCTTCCACAATCTGGTCGGCAATCACCCCTTTATAGAAGGCATCCGGGCCATTTTCGGCAATCATCTCCAGGCTTTTGGCGAGGTTCGCCTGCACCAGCTTGTCGCCCTTCTTCAGCGGCTCGCCCTCCTTCCAGAAAATGGCTTTGCTGTTCTCATGGTTGGGGAGCACTTCGCTGCCGTAGGTTTTCAGATCGTCGGCCAGCGCGTCGTTCACCTCAAATCCGTCGCGCGCCAGCTTGATGGCGGGCTGCACCACTTTGTTCAGCGGCAGGGTGCCGTACTTATCCAGCGCCAGCGAGAAGCCCGCGACGGTGCCGGGTGTGCCGGTCGCCAGATGGGAGGTGAGGGATTTTTTGCTGTCAGCGTTGCCCTGATCGTCGAGGAACATGTCGCGCGTGGCCTGGGACGGTGCCATTTCGCGGAAATCGATCGCGGTCGTCACACCATCTTTGGTGCGCAGCATCATAAAGCCACCGCCGCCGAGGTTACCCGCCTGCGGGTGCGTCACCGCGAGCGCATAGCCGACGGCCACCGCCGCATCCACCGCGTTACCGCCCTGCTTGAGGATATCCACCCCGACCTGCGTGGCGAGGGCATCCACCGAAGAGACCATCCCCTTCTGCGCCCGCACGGGATGGAACACATCCTCTTCCACGCCGTAAGAGACCGGAGGGGCAGCAGGCGGATTCGCTGCCACGCAAAACGTACCGCCTGCCGTCAGGGCAGCAATCGCTACCCAGCGTAAAAACGTTGGTTTCATCATTGTTTTTCTCCAGGTACAGGGACTCATGCTCCCGCTTAAGCCTGGTTCATAACTCTTAAAAAATCATCGTAATGCGGAAGGCGAGGTAAACTTAAAGGAGGCCTCAGAAGGAGGGAGTATCAATGAAACGACTCATTCTTGTTGCGGCGTTAATGCCGTTTGCCGTGCTTGCGCAGCCCATCAACACCCTGAACAACCCTAACCAGCCGGGGTATCAAAACCCCAGCCAGCAGCGGATGCAAAATCAGATGATGATCCAGCAGCAGCAACAGACAGGGATGCTTAACCAGCAGCTGCAGACCCAGACACGCGTTCAGCAGCAGCATCTGCAAACGCAGATGAATAACGATACCCTGCGGGTTCAGCAGAGCCAGCCGGGGGGGCAGGTTCTGCCTAACACCAATGGCGGTATGTTGAGCGGCGTCGAGTCGTCGGGCGGCGTGCAGCAGCAACATATGCTGCCGCAGCGACAGAACGGCGATCTGCTTAATAACCCTTAAGGCTGAAAGTCCGGGCCTATCAGGGCAATTGCATCGGTACAGATGCAATCCACGCCCCAGCGCAGCAGCTCTGCTGCCCGCTGGGGCTGGTTAACGGTATAGACCAGGATATGCAGACCGGCGGCCTTAATCAGGTTTACCCGCGCCTCATCCAGCAGGCGGTGATTGAGGTGAATCGACACGCAGCCCAGCCGGGTGGTCAGCTCACGCCAGTCTTCACGCCACTCGTCCAGCAGTAAACCGCGCGGCAGCTCGGGGGCCGCAGCCTGCGCCGCCTCCAGCGCGTCGATCTCAAACGACGACAGCAGCGGTGCCGTCATCCCTTCCCATAATTCACGTGCGGCCAGCGCAATCACCTTGCCGGTCAGCGGCCCCGTACCGGTGGTCGGCTTGATCTCAATATTGGCCATCATCCCGTGCTGACGGCAGCGGTCTGCCACCTCGGCCAGCAGCGGCAGTGGCTCGCCTTTAAAGTCTTTGCCGAACCAGCTTCCGGCGTCCACCTTCAGCAGATCGCGCCACGGCAACTGTCCCGCCACGCCCCAGCCGTTGCTGGTGCGCTCGAGGTTGTCATCGTGTAGCAGGAAGATCTCTCCGTCCTGCGACAATTTGGCGTCGAACTCGATCATCGTGTGACCGTAGCGCGCACCAACGTCTATTGCCGCCAGGGTGTTTTCCGGTGCCAGTTTCCCGCCGCCACGGTGGGCGACGATGTGGGGATAAGGCCAGTTACTCATACACGTTGTCCTGTTTCACCATCGAATAGATGCAGATGATTTTCCGGCAGATGCAGCCACAACGTGCTGCCCGCTTGCGGGCGCTCCTGATGCGACATACGCACCACCAGCTTCTGCTCGCCCCAGCGTCCGTGCGCCAGATTGTCGGCACCCAGCATCTCGAGGGTGTCCATCACCAGCGGCACCCCGCCTTCCGACTGCGAGCTTAACGCAATATGTTCCGGGCGGATACCCAGCGTCATTTTGCGTCCGGCGTAACCGCGATAGAACCAGTTGATGGGCAGTGCCATACCGCTCTCCAGCTCAAAATGGGTGCCCGCCGTGCTGATGCGCCCTTCCAGCAGATTCATGGCCGGGCTGCCGATAAAGCTCGCCACAAAGCGGCTGGCCGGCTTTTCGTACACTTCCACCGGGGTGCCAATCTGCTCGGCGATACCTTTGTTCATCACCATCACCCGCTGGGCGAGGGTCATGGCTTCCACCTGATCGTGGGTGACGTACAGCGACGTGGTTTTCAGGCGACGGTGGAGATGCTGCAACTCAAGACGCATCTGCACACGCAGTTTTGCATCGAGGTTAGAGAGCGGCTCATCGAACAGGAACACCGCCGGGTCACGCACGATGGCACGGCCCATCGCCACACGCTGACGCTGGCCGCCTGAGAGTTCGCGCGGACGGCGTTTCAGCAGGCCGTCCAGCTCCAGAATTCGGGCCGCCTCTTTCACCCGCTCTTCGATGTGGCCTTTGCCCATGCCGCGGATTTTCAGCCCCCAGGCCATGTTCTCTTCCACGCTCATGTGCGGATAAAGCGCGTAGTTCTGGAACACCATCGCGATGCCGCGATCTTTTGGCTCCATCTCGGTGACACGCTGGCGGTCGATCCAGATATCCCCGGACGTCACACGCTCCAGCCCGGCGACCATCCGCAGCAGGGTCGATTTGCCGCAGCCCGACGGGCCGACCATCACGATAAATTCGCCGTCCGCCACGTCGAGCGTCAGCGGCTGAATCACCTGGGTTTTGCCATCCCAGCTTTTGGTTACTGCCTGAAGTTTTAAACCTGCCATCTTATTTCTCGCTATCGACCAGGCCGCGGACAAACGCGCGCTGCATGGCTAAAACAATGACTACGGGTGGGATAAGGGTGAGCAGCATCGCCGCCATCACCTGGTTCCAGAGGGTGGTGCCTTCGCCAGTGGCGATCATGCCTTTGATGCCCGCCACGGCGGTGCCGAGGTTGACGTCCTGGATAATCAGCAGCGGCCACAGGTACTGGTTCCAGCCGTAGATAAAGGTGATGACAAACAGCGCCGCCAGGTTGGTTTTCGATAGCGGCAGCACGATGTCACGGAAGAAGCGCATCGGCGAGGCACCGTCGATACGCGCCGCCTCAATCAACTCGTCCGGCAGGGTCATAAAGAACTGACGGAACAGGAAGGTGGCGGTAGCCGAGGCCATCAGCGGCAGGGTTAAGCCCGCATAGCTGTCGAGCATGCCGAGGTTGGCGATCACCTCCACCGTCGGGAAGATACGCACCTCCACCGGCAGCATCAGGGTGATAAAGATCATCCAGAAGAACAGGTTACGCAGCGGAAAGCGGAACCAGACGATGGCGAAGGCTGAAAGCATCGACACCGTGATTTTGCCCACCGTAATGCCGAACGCCATGATGAAGCTGTTGAGCATCATCAGCCAGAACGGGGCGCTGTTCGCCCCCACGCCCTGGGTCCAGATGGTCGCCATGTTCTCGAACAGATGGCCGCCGGGGATCAGCGTCATCGGGGTTTCAAATATGGCGTTGCGATCCAGCGTGGCGGCGACAAAGGCCACATACAGCGGGAACAGGATGACGACGATCCCCAGGATCAGCATGGTGTGGCTGAAAATCGTCAGCCCGCGACGGTTCTCAATCATTGGTAGCGCACCTTACTTTCGACATAGCGGAACTGCACCACCGTGAGGATGATGACGAGGAACATCAGCACCACCGACTGGGCGGCAGAGGCCGAGAGATCCAGACCGGCGAAACCTTCGCGGTAGATCTTATAGATAAGCGTTGTGGTGGCCTGCACCGGGCCGCCTGCGGTGGCCGCATCGATCACCGGGAAGGTGTCGAAGAAGGCGTACACCAGGTTGACCACTAACAGGAAGAAACTCACCGGCGCGATCAGCGGCAGCGCCAGCTTAAAGAAGCGGCGAACCGGGCCTGCGCCGTCAATCGCGGCGGCTTCCACCAGCGAGCGCGGGATGGATTGCAGGGCGGCGAAGAAGAACAGGAAGTTGTAGCTGATCTGCTTCCATACCGACGCGAACACCACCAGAAACATCGCCTGGCCGCTGTGCTGGGCGTGGTTCCAGTCATAGCCGAACTCGCCAAGGAAGTGGGTGATCAACCCGCGGCCAGGGTTAAAGAGGAAGATCCACAGTACGGCAGCGACCGCGGGGGCCACAGCGTAGGGCAGTAACATCAGGGTCTGGTACAGACGGCTGCCGCGCACCACGTAATCCACCAGCGCGGCGAAGAACAGCGAAGCGAGAAGGCCGCTGACGGTGACCAGGGTGCTGAATTTGATCGTCGTCCAGAAGGCGTCGATGTAATAGCTGTCGTGCCACAGGGCAGCGAAGTTATCCAGGCCGACAAACTGGCTGGATAGCCCAAACGGATCAACGCTTTGTACCGAATACCACAGCGCTTCGCCCGCAGGCCAGATAAAGAAGATTACGGTGATCACCAGTTGCGGCGCGACCAGCAAATAGGGTAGCCAGCGGGAGCGGAACACCGGACGGGATGAGGACATTGATATTCGATTCCTGAACAATGCCGGGTGGCGGCTACGCCTTACCCGGCCTACAAAACATACCCCTCACCCCGGCCCTCTCCCCAAAGGGGCGAGGGAGAAAAGACGGCTCCGTGCAGTCTTCTCTCTCCAAAGCCGCAAGGGAGAAAAGACGGCTCCGTGCAGTCCTCTCTCTCCGAAGCGGCGAAGGAGAAAAGACGGCTCCGTGCAGTCTTCTCTCTCCAAAGCGGCAAGGGAGAAAGACGGCTCCGTGCAGTCCCCTCTCTCCAAAGCGGCCAGGGAGAAAAGACGGCTCCGTGCAGTCCTCTCTCTCCGAAGCGGCGAGGGAGAAAAGACGGCTCCGTGCAGTCACCTCTCTCCGAAGCGGCAAGGGAGAAAAGACGGCTCCGTGCAGTCCCCTCTCTCCAAAGCGGCGAGGGAGAAAAGACGGCTCCGTGCAGTCCTCTCTCTCCAAAAGGGCAAGGGAGAAAAAGATGCCTCCGCACCGTCCCCTTTCCCCAAAAGGGCAAGGGAGAAAAGACAGCTCCCTACCGTCCCCTCTCCCCTCTGGGGAGAGGGTTAGGGTGAGGGGTAAGGTTTTAATTAAGACTTCGTCGACTGCTCAAAGCGGCGCAGCAGCTGGTTACCACGCTCTACTGCGGCATCCAGCGCCTGCTGTGGCGATTTTTTACCGGTCCACACGCTCTCCAGCTCTTCGTCCACAATGGTACGGATCTGCGGCATGTTGCCCAGGCGCAGGCCTTTGGTGTACGGCAATGGTGGCTTGTTCAGCATCTGACGCGTGGCGATATCCGCACCCGGATTCTTGTCATAGAAGCCCTGCTCGCGGGTCAGGTCATACGCGGCTTTGGTGATCGGCAGGTAGCCGGTCTTCTGGTGCCATTCGGCTGCGTTTTCTGGCTTCGCCAGGAAGTCGAGGAACTCTGCCACGCCTTTATAGGTCGTGTTGTCTTTGCCCTGCATTACCCACAGGCTGGCCCCGCCGATGATGGCGTTCTGCGGCGCGCCTTTCGAGTCGGCGTCGTACGGCATCATGCCCACCCCGTAGTTGAATTTGGCGTAGTGACGGATATCCGCCAGCGAGCCGGAAGAGGCGGTAGTAATCGCGCAATCGCCGTTGTAGAACTTCTCGGTGGATTCGTCTTTACGCCCGAAGTAGCTGAAATCGCCCTTCTTGTTCAACTCTTGCAGCAGAGCAATATGCTTCACCTGCTCTGGCTTGTTGAACTCCAGTACCGCGTTGGTGCCGTTGAAACCGTTATTTTCGGTGGCGACCGGCTGGCCGTGCCAGGCGCTGAAGTTCTCGATCTGGATCCAGCCCTGCCAGCCGCTGGCGTAGCCACACTTCATGCCTGCGGCTTTCAGTTTGGCCGTGTACGCCGCCAGATCCTGCCAGGTTTTCGGCGGCTGCTCCGGGTCTAAACCGGCTTTCTTGAAGGCGTCTTTGTTGTAGTACAGCACCGGGGTGGAGCTGTTAAACGGCTGAGAAAGCAGATGACCGGATTTGGAGTCGGTGTAGTAGCCGGAGACCGTTGGCACGAACTGGGATTCGTCGAAGTTAATGCCCGCGTCTTTAAACACTTCGTACACCGGCTTAATGGCTTTGGAGGCCATCATGGTGGCGGTGCCCACTTCGTAAACCTGTAACAGCGCCGGGGCGTTGCCGGTACGGAACGCGGCGATACCGGCGCTCAGGCTCTGCTCATAGTTACCTTTGTACACCGGCACAATTTTGTAATCCGGGTGGGTGTCGTTGAAACGCTGCGCCAGGGAGTCAACTTCTTTACCCAACTCCCCTTCCATGGAATGCCAGAACGGAATAGTGGTGACGGCCATTGCGTTAGTCGCAAAAGCCAGACCCATTGCCAGACCCAAAGCTGTGTGTCGTAACGATGTCATTGTCATCTCTCTTATTGTGCCGGATGCGCGATATCACGCGTTTTGTGCTCGCGAGGTAACATGACATGCTCGAATGACAGAAAAATAACCGTTTGTTTACAGTGATATGACAACAAGGCGTCAGGGGGATGATGGTTGTGTGAAGGGGTTGGATGCGGCCCGTTGCCCTCACCCCGGCCCCCTCCCACAGGGAGAGGGAGAAAACACTAAAAAGGCAACGTGCGTTGCCTTTTGCTTCTACCTTGTGCGGCCCGTTGCCCTCACCCCGGCCGTCTCCCACAGGGAGAGAGAGAAAACACTGAAAAGGCAACGTGCGTTGCCTTTTGCTTGTACCTTGTGCGGCCCGTTGCCCTCACCCCGGCCCTCTCCCACAGGGAGAGGGAGCAAACATTAAAAAAGGCAACTTACGTTGCCTTTTTGCTTTTACTATCCGCCGAGGTAAGCGCTTCTGACGGCTTCGTTCGCCAGCAGCGCGTCGCCGGTATCTTCCAGCACCACCCGGCCATTCTCCAGCACGTAGCCGCGATCCGCGAGCTTTAGCGCCTGGTTGGCGTTTTGCTCCACGAGGAAGATGGTCATCCCTTCGCTACGTAACTGCTCGATGGTGTCGAAGATCTGCTGAATGATAATGGGTGCCAGCCCGAGCGAAGGTTCGTCGAGCAGCAGCAGACGCGGCTGGCTCATCAGCGCGCGGCCGATCGCCAGCATCTGCTGTTCCCCGCCGGACATGGTGCCCGCCCGCTGAATACGACGCTCAAACAGGCGTGGGAACAGGTCATACACCCGTTTAATACGGGTCTGGAACTGTTCGCGCTCGGCAAAGAAGCCGCCCATCGCCAGGTTCTCTTCCACCGTCATACGTGAGAATACGCGACGCCCTTCCGGGACAATCGCCACGGCTTCACGCATGATTTTGGCGGTCTGCCAGTCGGTAATGTCTTTACCATCAAAGACGATACGCCCGCTGGTGGCGCGCGGGTCGCCACACAGGGTGCCCAGCAGCGTGGTTTTGCCCGCGCCGTTGGCACCAATCAGGGTCACAATCTCTCCCTGGTTGATGTGCAGGCTGACGTCGTGCAGGGCCTGGATCTTGCCGTAGTGGGCATTAACCTTGTCAAAAGATAACATCACTTTATCCATCTTATGCCTCACCCAGGTATGCGCGGATCACGTCCGGGTTGTTGCGAATCTCTTCCGGCGTACCGTTCGCCAGCGGCGTGCCCTGGTTCACCACGTAAATGCGGTCCGAAATGCCCATCACCAGCTTCATATCATGCTCAATCAGCAGGATAGTGGTGTCGTGATGGTTACGCAGCTCGACAATCAGCTCGTCCAGCTCTTTGGTCTCTTTCGGGTTGAGGCCCGCAGCCGGTTCGTCGAGCATCAGGATCTGCGGCTGCGTCACCATGCAGCGGATAATCTCCAGACGACGCTGGTCGCCGTAGGCCAGATTGCTGGCCTGACGGTTAGCGTGTTGCAGCAGGCCGATGCGGTCGAGCCAGGTGGCGGCGCGATCCAGCGCTTCATCCTGCGCCCGGCGGAAGGCCGGGGTTTTCAGCAGGCCGGAAAACAGCCCGGTTTTGAGCTGCTGATGCTGTGCCACCAGCAGGTTCTCAATCACCGTCATCTCACGGAACAGACGCACGTGCTGGAAGGTACGCACCACGCCCATGCGGGCAATCTGCTGGCCCGGCAGCCCTTCCAGATGTTTATCACCCAGCATAATGGTGCCGCCCGTCGGCTTATAGAAGCCGGTCAGACAGTTGAACACCGTGGTTTTACCCGCGCCGTTCGGGCCAATCAGGGAAACGATCTCTTTTTGATGCAGATCCAGCGACACGTTGTTGACCGCCAGCAGGCCGCCAAAACGCATCATCAGGCCGTTAACGGATAATAATGGCTGACTCATGCCTGCTCTCCTTTCGCTTGCCCGTTTTTCAGTTTCAGCTGTGGACGGGTCATCGGCAGCAAGCCCTGCGGACGCCAGATCATCATCAGTACCATCAAACCACCCAGCATCAGCATGCTGTACTCGTTAAAGTCACGCATCAGCTCGCGGGAGACCACCAGCAGGATAGCCGCGAGGATCACCGCGAACTGCGACCCCATCCCACCCAGCACCACAATCGCCAGCACGAAAGCAGATTCGGCGAAGGTGAAGGATTCCGGGCTGACGAAGCCCTGACGCGCGGCGAACAGCGTGCCAGCGAAACCGGCAAACGCGGCGCTGATGGTAAAGGCGGTCAGCTTGATGCGGGTCGGGTTCAGACCCAGGGAACGACAGGCGATCTCATCTTCACGCAGCGCTTCCCACGCACGGCCCAGCGGCATACGCAGCAGACGGTTAATCACGAACAGGGTGATGACCACCAGCAGCAGCGCCACCAGGTAGAGCCAAATCACGCGGTCGGACGGGTCGTACTTAATGCCAAAGAAGTTGCTGAAGGTATCCCAGCCGCCTTCACGTGCAGAACGGCTGAACTCCAGGCCGAAGAAGGTCGGTTTCGGGATCTGGCTGATACCGTTCGGACCACCGGTCACTTCGGTATTGTTAAGCAGCAGGATACGGACGATTTCGCCGAAGCCTAAGGTCACAATCGCCAGATAGTCGCCGCGCAGGCGCAGCACCGGGAAGCCGAGCAGGAAGCCCGCTGCGGCAGAGACCAGCCCCGCCAGCGGCAGACAGGTCCAGAAGCCGAGGCCGTAATAGTGGTTCAGCAGGGCAAAGGTGTAAGCGCCGATGGCGTAGAAACCGCCATAGCCCAGCACCAGCAGGCCAGACAGACCCACCACCACGTTCAGACCAAGACCGAGGATCACGTAAATCATGGTCAGGGTGGCGATATCCACCGTGCCGCGTGACACCATGAATGGCCATGCTACAGCAGCCACCAGCAGCGCCACGAGGAACAGCTTCTGTTTAACGGTGGAGCCGTCAATCGCAGGCAATACAAACTTCGGCCCGGAGACGCTTTTCAGTGTCTTCTGGAAAACAGGACGCAGCACCTGGAAGAAAAAGACCACCGCAGTGCCCACAAAGACCCACTGCCAGCGGATATCCGCCGCGGAATCCACAACCAGCTTAGTGCCGCTCAGCTCCAGCTGAACGCCCATGAAGACGCTCGCCAGCACGAAGAACATCGCTGCCGAGAGCAGCGCCATTGCAAAATGCATCGGTTTCATACTTTCTCTACCTCCGGACGACCCAAAATACCGGTAGGCATGACCAGCAGGACCAGAATCAGCAGGGCGAAGGAGACCACATCTTTATATTCGGTACTCAGGTAGGCAGAGGAGAGCGCTTCGGCCACGCCCAGGATCAGGCCGCCGATCATTGCACCCGGAATACTGCCGATACCGCCCAGAACGGCTGCGGTAAAGGCTTTCATCCCGGCCATAAAGCCGATGTACGGGTTAATTACGCCGTAGAACTGACCGAGCAATACCCCCGCTACCGCCGCCATCGCCGCCCCAATCACGAAGGTCAGAGCGATCACGCGGTCGGTGTTGATGCCGAGCAGGCTCGCCATTTTCAGGTCTTCCGCGCAGGCGCGGCAGGCGCGGCCCATACGGGAGTAACGGATGAAAAGGGTCAGCGCCAGCATGGCGACAAAGGTGACAATCCAGATCACCAGCTGCATGGTGGTAATCGACGCCGAGAAGTTCTCGCTCGCGCCAACAATCCACTGGCCGTTGAACAGGCTTGGCAGCGCCACGTCGCGTGACCCTTCGGTCAGGCTGACGTAGTTTTGCAGGAAAATGGACATACCGATTGCGGAGATCAGCGCGATCAGGCGCTTGGAGCTACGCACCGGGCGATAGGCCACCCGTTCGATACTCCAGCCATAGGCGCTGGCAATGATAATCGCCCCGACAAACCCGGCGGCCACCAGCAGCCAGCTGCTGTCGATCCCCATCATCATCAGCGCGGCGATAATCATAAAGGAGACATAACTGCCGATCATGTACACCTCGCCGTGGGCGAAGTTGATCATGCCGATAATGCCATACACCATCGTGTAGCCGATGGCGATCAGTGCGTAGGTGCTTCCCAGCGTGACGCCGTTAAACATCTGCTGCAAAAAATAGAGAAACTGCTCGGACATAAGATAACCTTTCTAGTCCCGCCCGGTCATGCCGGGCGGTGGGATAATGATTATTTGGCGACCGAGGATGAACCGTCGGCGTGCCACTTAAAGACACCAAACTCAAATCCCTTCAGATCGCCTTTCTCGTCCCAGTTCAGCGGCCCAATCACGGTGTTTGCCCCGTGTGCTTTTAAATCTTTAATCAGATCCTGCGGTGCTTTGCTGCCGGTACGATCCATGGCAGTCGCCAGAGATTGTACGGCGGCATAGGTGATCCAGACGTACGGACCGCTCGCGTCTTTCTTCTCCGCTTTCAGGGCGTCGACGATAGCAGCGTTAGCCGGATCCTGGTCATAGCGTTTTGGCATCGTCACCAGCATGCCCTCACCCGCGTCGCCGGCAATGTTCGACAGCGAGGCGTTACCTACCCCTTCCGGCCCCATAAACTGGGTTTTCAGACCGACAGCGCGTGCCTGACGCAGCATCTGGCCCATTTCCGGGTAGTAGCCACCGTAGTAAACGAAGTCGATGTTCTCTTTTTGCAGACGCGCCAGCAGCGCCGAGAAATCTTTCTCGCCTGCAGTGATGCCGTCAAAGAAGACCACGTTCGCGCCGCCTTTTTTCAGGCCATCCTGCACCGAACGGGCCAGCCCTTCGCCGTACTGCTGCTTATCGTGAATGATGGCGATACGCTGCGGCTTGACGCTGTCGATGATGTACTTCGCCGCCGTTGGTCCCTGAGAGGAGTCCAGACCGGCGGTACGCATGATGTACTGATAGCCGCGCTGGGTCAGCTCAGGGTTAGTGGCGCCTGGCGTAATCATCAGGATGCCTTCGTCTTCATAGATATCGGACGCAGGCTGTGTGGAGGAGGAGCAGAGATGGCCAATCACATACTGAATACCATCGTTAACAATTTTGTTGGCGACGGCGACGGCTTGTTTCGGGTCGCAGGCATCGTCATATTCCACGCCGACCAGTTTGTCGCCTTTAATACCGCCTTTGGCGTTGATGTCTTTAATGGCCTGGCGCGCGCCGTTGAACTCCATATCGCCCCACTGGGCAACAGGGCCGGACAGCGCACCAACAATGGCAACTTTAATATCGTCCGCCGCAGCGGTATGTGAGATCGCCAGTGCAACCATCCCCGCGACTAATGTTTTCGCGTTCATTCTCATCCAGGAATCCCCATTCGTGACGTGATGTATATATTTTGTTTTATTATGGTTAAAAAGCATTCTGTACTTTTATTAAACAACGCAACTTTTGCTATTGCCTTTAATGGTTTAGCGCAGTTTTTTACTAAAAACCAGACTAAAATCTCTATATTTCAGGCGATTAAGCAAAGATAATATTCTGAAAACAGACAGAGATAAACAAATAAAAGCGCGAGTTGCAGCATAAAATAACGGTACAAAGCGCCGAATAAAACGCTACCTTTTAGGTTAAAATTCTGGTTATTTTTCGATCCCTGCGTTTTAAGACTACGCAACGTAACGCTAAAAAAGTAATCAGCTAGAGAATGGGTTTAAAAAGTGGAAGCGTCTGACAGAATAAATTGAGTACACTGCCCGCACTCTTTTTGATTTGGACAAGCAGCTAATGAAACTGACCATCCACCGTCTGGAGAACTTTAGCGACCAGGATCACATCGACCTCAACAAGATCTGGCCGGAATATTCCCCCTCCTCACTTACCGTTGATGAAACACACCGTATTTATGCAGCGCGCTTTAACGAACGGCTATTAGGCGCGGTGCGGGTGACGCTGAGCGGTACGCAAGGCGCGCTGGACTCCCTGCGCGTGCGTGAAGTCACCCGCCGTCGCGGCGTGGGGCAGTATTTGATTGAAGAAGTGATACGCGATAACCCGAGCGTAACCTCGTGGTGGATGGCGGATGTCGGCGTGGAAGACCGGGGCGTGATGGCAGCCTTTATGCAGGCGCTGGGGTTTACGGCGCAGGAAAATGGCTGGGTAAAACAGTAATGCGCTAGCCCCCTGAGTTTACGCTACTCATAGCGTGAAGTATGATGCAGGAGTCTCTACAGGATCATGATGATCAGGAATTCAGCATATGGAAATGTATATAGCACTGGCGGCCATTGCCGCCATTCTCATCTGGGCGGTAATCACCTACAACCGCTTTATCTCCCTGCGTCGCTTTAAAGACGAAGCCTGGAGCGGCATTGCCGTTCAGCTCAAGCGCCGTCACGATCTGGCGCCCAACCTGTTAAGCCTGGCGAAACGCTACGCCCTGCACGAAAAATCGTTGCTGGAAGAGATAGCACGTCAGCGTAGCGATCTGACGGGCAATCCCCGTGAGATCGCCGATCGCGAGCGGCACTACGCTGGTATGCTGGGGCGGTTCTTCGCCGTGGCGGAAGCCTGGCCGGAACTGAAAGCCAGCGAAAATTTTATCGCCTTACAACAATCCGTTAGCGAAATAGAAGAGTCGCTCCAGCTGGCCCGCCGCTATTTCAACGGCACGGTGCGTGATTTTAATATCCTGGTGGAATCCTTTCCCAGCCTGCTACTGGCCCGTCTGTTTAATTTCAAAGCGCAAGAGTTCTTCGAACTTGATAATCCGGCAGAAGCCAAAGCGCCACAGATGGAGTGATATTATGTCCGTTCTGCCAGGGTGGAAGGTGCTGATTTCTGGATTGCTGCTGTTTTTTATTGCCGCTCTTGCACCTGATGGGATCGTCAGCGCCTCTCCTGCCGTCCCTCACAACCAGTCCCGTTTAGCGCCAGCTTATGAACATATTCTCTCTTTCCACGCCCGGGCGCGTTTTAACGCGGACGGCAGCATGGAGGTGCAGGAAAATATTGAGGTGCTGGCTCAGGGAAATGAGATCCGTCGCGGGATATTCCGCACGCTGCCGCTTTCCTGGAACCGACAGGACGGCAAAATTTTTCGCGTTGACTACAGGGTTAAATCGGTTTTACGCGATGGTATCAATGAACCCTACAGCATCGATGATGCAGAAAAATCAGTAACCATCCGTATTGGCAGCGGCGAACGGCTCCTGAAACCGGGTATCTATAACTATGAGATCCGCTATCAGGTCAGCAACCATTTCAGCCGCTTCCCGGAATGGGATGAACTGTACTGGAACGTGACGGGCAATGACTGGGCCTGGCCTGTTGACAAGGCCAGCTTTCACCTGGAGTTGCCGGACGGCAGTCATCTGAACGGGGACGGCAGGGACGCCAGGCTACGCTCCATTGACGTCTATACGGGTGTGGCAGGGGCAAAAGAACAGCACGCAGAGATACTGGCTAATGGCGATGTGCAGACCACACGTCCTCTCAGCCGTGGAGAGGGGCTGACCGTCGTCTATACGTGGCCCCGCGATATTCTGGCCAGCGCCCCTAAACCAGAAGCCTCCTTGCCACTGGTACATCTATTATTACCCACGCAGCAAACCAGCCTAATCTGGCTCCCGTTGCTGCTGATCGGTTATTACCTGTTGTGGTGGCGTAAGAACGTGACCGCCGCAGGGCTGACAATGCCACCGGTCGTGCCGCTCTATTCGCTGCCTGCTACCCTGTCGCCGGGCTATCTGCGCTTTATTACCCGGCGTCAATATGATGATGTCGCATTCAGCAGCGATATTCTTCAACTGGTAGCCAGACGGGGCGCAACCCTCACCAGCAGTCAGAACAAACCCGCCGACCCGTGGCATGCAGATAACGGGGCTGAGCAGTGGTTATCCCGATCGTTTGTTGAAGGAAACCCCCGGCTGGATGCCAACGATAAACAGCTACTGAGCATACTGTTTAGCGGTAAACGCAAGACTATTAATCTCAGCCAGGCCCATCAAAAGCTAATGCAAAACGCACTTAAGGAGTTAGAAAAACGGTGTGAGGCGCAGCGACCAGCACTATTTCGAAAATGGTGTAAACCCCTGTGTCATTGCATCGCTATCGCGATGCTGGTGCCGGTGGTATGTGGCGTCTGGTTTGATCCCGAAATAGCGCTGTACACCATTCCATCTCTGTTATTTTTGGCTGTGGGCCTTTCGCTGCTGACGTTTTTGCTGAAATGTTTGCTTAACCCGCTGAAGACCGGCCGCGACTGGTGGCCTAATACAGTGATTTTTGCTCTCTTAGGCTGTCCCGCCAACCTTATAGGAAGTTGGCTTTTTCTGTTCGGTGTCGAACCGGCCATCCGCCATCCTGCCGGCTACTCCGGCGCATTACTGACCGCGATCGTGCTCTGTCTATTCGTTGGCTGGAAAACACCCCGTTATACCCAACGCGGGCTAACGGATTTAGCTGTCGCCAAAGGGCTAAAACGCTATCTGAAAACAGCTGAAAAGCACCGCTTCGAGGTGCTTTATCCCCCTGAGCAGATGATCGCCCATTATGAAAATCTGCTGCCTGCTGCCCTGGCGCTCGACGTAGGTAAAACCTGGGCTAACACCTTTTCCACGTATCTGAGCAAGACCGGGGCCGCGTCAGAGGCCTTTTCCAGCGTCAGTTGGGGGAGCATTCATCATTTCAGCAAGGCATGTTATTCCAGCTCGGCAAATCCTCCCGTTCGCATCTCATTATCCGGTTCTAGCGGTTCTGGCTCTTCTGGTGGAGGATCGTCCGGTGGCGGTTCCGGAGGAGGCGGCGGCGGCGGATGGTAAAACGAAAATGCCCGGCGGTTCGCCGGGCATAATGCGTTATTTAGCGTCGGTCGCCGTGCCGTTAGCATGCCAGTCGAATACGCCGAACTCGAAGCCTTTCAGGTCACCCTTCTCATCCCATGACAGCGGCCCCATCACGGTCTCGACAGAGTTCGCTTTCAGCCAGGTGGCGATTTCAGCCGGTTCAGCTGACTGATTCAGGCCTGCTTGCAGGGTTTGCAGCGCGGCGTAGGTGGTCCACACGAATGCGCCGCTTGGATCTTGTTTCTTGGCTTTGATCGCATCCACGATCGGTTTGTTCGCAGGAACCTGATCGTAGTTCTTCGGTTTGGTCACCAGCAGGCCTTCCGCTGATTCACCGGCAATGTTAGACAGTGACACGTTCGCCACTCCTTCTGGCCCCATGAACTGAGTTTTCAGACCGGCTGCACGCGCCTGACGCAGGAGCTGACCCATCTCCGGGTGGTAGCCGCCGTAGTAGACGAAATCGATATTCTCTTTCTTCAGACGTGCCACCATGGTAGAGAAATCTTTCTCACCGGCGGTGATACCGTCGAAGAACACCACGTTAGCATTGGATTTTTTCAGGTTGTCCTGCACAGAACGCGCCAGACCTTCGCCGTACTGCTGCTTGTCATGAACAATGGCAATACGCTTTGGCTTCACTTTATCAACGATATATTTCGCTGCCGTTGGTCCCTGGTCAGAGTCCAGGCCAGTGGTACGCAACACCATTTTATAACCACGGGCGGTCAGTTCCGGCGCGGTGGCAGCAGGGGTGATCATCAGAATACCTTCGTCTTCGTAGATGTCAGACGCAGGCTGTGTGGAAGAGGAGCACAGGTGGCCGATAACGTATTTGATGCCGTCATTCACGACTTTGTTCGCTACCGCAACCGCTTGTTTCGGGTCGCAGGCATCATCATATTTTACGA
Source organism: Leclercia sp. LSNIH3 (assembly GCF_002935105.1). Taxonomy (NCBI): domain Bacteria; kingdom Pseudomonadati; phylum Pseudomonadota; class Gammaproteobacteria; order Enterobacterales; family Enterobacteriaceae; genus Leclercia; species Leclercia sp. LSNIH3. The sequence goes on along the minus strand of NZ_CP026387.1, from coordinate 2,754,111 downwards.
TTTGCAGCTTTTCGCCTTTGATGCCGCCTTTGGCATTAATATCGGCAACAGCTTGTTCTGCGCCAGTAAACTCCTGGTCGCCGTATTGCGCTACCGGACCGGACATTGCGCCAACCACGGCCACTTTGATGTCAGCCTGAGCCATGGTGCTGAACGCCAACGCGATACATCCTGCCAGTAAGGCTTTGCCCTTCATATTCATCCTGAGAATCCCCATTGTGATGGTTATTGTGTTTGTTGTGATGTTGTTTTATGGCGCTTTATTTCGATTATGCGTCTGCCGTGCGCGCCTTTTCAGCATACTCTGCTAAAACATACCCCATTTTTATCTATTTGGAATAGCTATTTTGAAATGTATATAAGGTATAGGAGGCTTTAACGAGTCAGCGCACAACACAATGGTAAGGGTTTGCCAGGAGGAGGGAATTCGCCATAAAGGGCGCTAAAAAAACAAAACCCCCGGATTCTCATCCAGGGGTTATCGGGTCACTTCGCGAGAATTACGCTTCGATAGCGGCGCGAAGTTTTTTCATGGCGTTTTTCTCAAGCTGACGCACACGTTCAGCGGAGACGCCGTAGCGGTCGGCCAGCTCCTGCAGGGTGGACTTGTTGTCTTCGTCCAGCCAGCGGGCACGGATAATATCCTGGCTACGCTCGTCAAGGCCTTCCATCGCGTAAGTCAGCTTGTTCGCAGCCTGCTCTTCCCAGTTATCGTCTTCAATGCCATCGGCAAAGTTGGACGACTTATCCTGGAGATACAGGACCGGAGCCATCGGCTGGCTGTCTGACGCATCGTCGTCAGAGGACATATCAAAAGTCATGTCCTGCGCGGCCATTCGGGATTCCATCTCGCGCACGTCTTTGCTGGAAACACCCAGTTCGCGGGCAACCATTTCCACTTCGTCCTGGTTAAACCAGCCCAGACGCTGCTTGGTTTTACGCAGGTTAAAGAACAGTTTGCGCTGTGCTTTAGTGGTTGCGACCTTCACGATACGCCAGTTACGCAGCACATATTCGTGGATTTCCGCTTTGATCCAGTGCACGGCGAAGGAGACCAGACGCACACCCACTTCCGGGTTGAAGCGACGCACCGCCTTCATCAGGCCGATGTTGCCTTCCTGAATCAGGTCAGCCTGCGGCAGGCCGTAGCCCGCATAGTTTCGAGCAACGTGAACAACAAAGCGCAGGTGAGACAGGATCAGCGTCTTAGCTGCTTCCAGATCGCCCTGGTAATGCAGCTTCTCAGCAAGCTCCTTTTCTTCCTCAGCCGTCAACATCGGCCAGGTGTTAGCGGCCCGGATGTAAGATTCCAGGTTACCAACAGGGGCTAAAGCTAAAGTTTGCATTTCTTTGGTCATTCATTCCTCTCAATCGATTCTTTCTGGCGGCGGTTTGTCCCCATCAGGCAACGAACATGCCAGAATTAATGAGCAACGAGAATATCATTCACTCTTTTATCAGACAGTGATTTTATCCACAAGTTCCGAGTGAAACTGTGAATAAATTACGCACAAAATGTGACACGGGGATGATTATGCGGGTAAGAGACAACAGGGGACTCTTTCCCTGCATAGCGATTCTCAATGCAGGGAAAGATTATACCAGAGATTTTTTAGTCAGGGGTAAAGTGACGTAAATGTTGCACGGTTGCTAACCATGCTGCAATCCAGCCGATCATGGAGCATACCAGTAGCAATAACAGGCATTCATCAAAGGCTAACCCACTGATATTAAACTTAGTTCCAAAAACCTGCGCTACATCGGTGACCGCTGCGGAAAGACGCATCACCAAAATTTCTGACAATATCAGTGAAAGAAATGCGCCGGAAAAACCGAGCAGTGCGCCGCCATAAAGGAACGGACGCAGGATAAAACCGTCGGTTGCGCCGATCAGCTTCTGCACGTTAATGGTGTCGCGACGGGCAAAGATGCTCAACCGCACGCTGTTGCCGATAACGAGGAACACCGCCGCGACCATCAGCACGCCAATCATCGCCGCCACGCGCCCGACCAGGCCGGTAAGCGCCGTCAGACGGGCAAACCAGCTATCGTCCATGCGCACCTCATCGATCCCGTTGATACGGGAGACGCGATCGCGCAGGGTGTTCAGCGATTCGGTGCCCTGGAAATCCAGTTTCGGGATCACCACCGCCACCGCAGGCAGGGGGTTCTCCTCCAGCATATCCAGCGCGCCGCCAAACCCGGACCAGTTACGGAATTCGCCTAACGCCTCATCCCGCGACAGGTAATTGACCTTCTCAACGCCCTGCTCGGCCTGTAGCTGCCCCACCACCTGCGCCGCCGCGTTATCATCGAGCGCTTTGTCGAGATAGACGGTGATCTGCGGGGATGGATAGTACTGCGACGCCGCCTGGTTAACGTTTTTGTAGACCATGTAACAGACGCTGGGCAGGGTCAGGGAGATGGCAATCACCATCACCGTCAGGAAGGTGGCAAGCGGTTTGCTTTTCAGATCCTGCAGCGCACCCTGGAAGGCGTACCGCACCTGCTCGTTAAACACATTGGTTTTGCGCGAGTTGGGTTTTGGCGCGGATTTGCTGCGCTTCGGCGCATTGCGGTTGCCGTCACCCGGGCCGCCCGCCGATTTACGAAAACGGTCGAGCTTGCTGCCAAACTGCCGCATCTGGTTTATTGCATCACGCTTATTCACCGAAGCCTCCGTGCAAATGACCGTCGCTCAACGTCAGCATGCGGTACGAACGACGGGAGATAAGCCCCATGTCGTGCGTCGCCATCAGTACCGTCACCCCAACGCGGTTAAACTCCTCAAACAGACGCAGGATCCCTTCGGAAAGGGCGTCGTCCAGGTTACCGGTAGGTTCATCCGCCAGCAGCACCGCTGGCTTGTTTACCACCGCGCGGGCAATGCCTACACGCTGCTGTTCACCGCCGGAGAGCTGGATAGGAAAGTTCTTCGCTTTGTCCAGCAGCCCGACCTTATCCAGCGCCGCCGACACGCGACGACGAATATCATCCCCGCTGGCACCCGCAATAATCAGCGGGATTGCCACGTTGTCGAATACCGTGCGGTCCATCAGCAGATGGTGATCCTGGAAAATCATGCCGATCTGCCGACGCAGAAACGGCACTTCGCGGTTTTTAAGACGGCTGATGTCGTGGCCGCTAAACCAGATTTTCCCGGCGCTGGGCCGTTCGATCCCACAGATAAGCTTGAGCAGGGTACTTTTCCCCGCGCCGGAGTGGCCGGTCAGGAATGCCATCTCGCCCGGCTGCAGATGGAAGTTAATCCCCTGCAGCGCTTGTCTCCCACCGAGATAGGCCTTGCTGACGTGTTCAAAGCGAATCATTGTTAATCCTCTCGGGCAAAAAGTGCCTCAATAAAGTCGCCCGATTTAAACGGACGTAAATCTTCGATACGTTCGCCAACACCGATGTAACGAATAGGGATCCCGAACTGATCCGCCACCGAGAAGATTACCCCGCCTTTCGCGGTGCCATCCAGCTTGGTCAGCGTAATGCCGGTCAGCCCTACCGCTTCATGGAACAGCTTCGCCTGACTGATGGCGTTCTGCCCGGTGCTGGCATCAATAGTCAGCATAATTTCATGCGGTGCATCTTCGTCCAGCTTTTTCATCACCCGGACGATCTTCTTCAGCTCTTCCATCAGGTGCGATTTATTCTGCAAACGCCCTGCGGTATCAGCAATCAGCACATCAACGTTACGCGCTTTGGCCGCCTGAATGGCGTCAAAGATCACAGAGGCAGAATCGGCCCCGGTATGCTGGGCAATCACCGGAATATTGTTCCGCTGGCCCCACACCTGCAACTGCTCTACGGCGGCGGCACGGAAGGTATCACCCGCGGCCAGCATCACCGATTTGCCCTGCTGTTCGAACTGACGCGCCAGCTTACCGATGGTGGTGGTTTTACCCACGCCGTTAACGCCAACCATCAGAATAACAAATGGCATTTTGCCTTCAATATTAAGTGGTTCGTCAACTTTTGCGAGAATTTCACCCATCTCTTCTTTCAGCAAACCATACAGCGCCTCGGCGTCGCGCAGCTGTTTACGGCTGGCGCTTTCCGTCAGGCTGGTGATGATTTTGCGGGTGGTTTCCACGCCAACGTCGGCAATCAGCAGCTGTTCTTCCAGCTCTTCAAAGAGATCATCGTCGATTTTCTTGCCGCGGAACAGACTGATAAATCCTGAACCTAGGTTCTCTTTGGTTTTGATCAGGCTGCGTTTCAGGCGCGCGAAGAAACCTTCTTTGGTCGGTTTTTCCTGCTCCTGGACAATCTCTTCGACCGGTTCGTCCTCTTCGGCTACCGGGACGACGACGACCACCTCTTCTGCCGCCGCGGCCGCCAGCGCCTGAGCTTCAAGCTCTTCATCGCTGATGGGTTCTTCAACCTCGGTCTCTGGCAGGTACTCTTCCGGGATCGCTTCCTCAATCTCGTTGAGGATCTCTTCCGGCAGGGGTAACTCTTCGTGTTCAACCGCCTGCGGTGGTTCCACCTCGGCGACCGGCTCAACACTCTCTTCCACTACCGCGGCGACCGGTTCTGGCTCTGGCTCTACGGCCACAGGCTCCGGCTCCACGGCCACAGGCTCCGGCTCCACCAGCTGCGGTTTTTCGCTTTCCTGGACCTGCTCAGTAACCTCAACCACCTCTTCAGCGAAGGCGTCAGTCTCTTCTTTGCTGTGGGCAGGCGTTTCTGCTTCTACGTCAGCGACGGTCTCAACAGGGGTTTCTGGCTGCGGCTGTTCAACAACCGCGGGCTGTTGTTCGGCGATCTGTTGTTCTTCGTTTTGCTGCTCAGTTTCCTGCTCTTTTTGACCAAAGCCCAGCCAGGAAAAGAAGCCACGTTTTTTCTCTTTTGCCATCTGCGACTACACCCCTCGCGGTTAATTACTGGCGCTATATACATGGAAGCTAAAAAAATGATGAAATAGTTTATCACTTAACTTAACGCACATCACCGCCTGCAAACGCAGGCCGTTGGTGTACCCGAGCAAAGATATGAAGAAACCCAACCGTGCCGCAGCGGGCCAGATACGCATTATCGGCGGCCAGTGGCGAGGCCGTAAACTGCCGGTCCCGGATAGCCCCGGCCTGCGCCCCACCACCGACCGCGTGCGCGAAACGCTGTTTAACTGGCTGGCACCTTCAATGGTAGATGCCCGTTGCCTGGACTGCTTCGCCGGAAGCGGCGCGCTTGGGCTTGAAGCCCTGTCGCGCTACGCCGCCAGCGCCACGCTGCTGGAGATGGATCGCAGCGTTTCCCAACAGCTTCAGCAAAACCTGGCCTCGCTGAAAGCGACCAATGCCAAAGTGGTCAATACTAACGCCCTCGCCTTCCTTGCGCAGGCAGGCACGCCGCACGATGTGGTGTTTGTCGATCCGCCGTTCCGTAAAGGGCTGCTTGAAGAGACGCTGACGCTGCTGGAAAACAACGGCTGGCTGGCAGAAGATGCGCTAATCTACGTCGAGAGTGAGGTAGAGAACGGTTTACCGCCGGTGCCCGCCCACTGGGATCTGCACCGGGAAAAAGTGGCCGGACAGGTCGCCTATCGTCTTTATCACCGTCAATCACAAGGAGAGACTGATGCCGGTACTGATTAATCTGGGCCGTTTGCTGATGATCGGGGTCTGGGCATTTTTGCTGCTCAACCTCGTTCACCCCTTCCCGCGGCCGATGAATATCTTCGTCAACGTGGCGCTGATTTTTACCTCGTTTATGCATGCCCTGCAGATGGTAATGCTGAAAAACGGTATGCCAAAAGACGGCCCGAAGATGACCGGCTGGCAGCAGCTGCGGGTATTCATTTTTGGGGTGTTTGAGCTGCTGGTGTGGATGAATAAGTTTAAGGCGCAGGCGAAGAAATAAGCCCTCACCCTAACCCTCTCCCATAGGGAGAGGGAACCGATCGAGCTTCCTCTCCAGGAGAAAATCACGGCGCGATCTTAAATCCCTCAAAATGCGATCCCTTGTAGCTCAACGTTCCTTTATCCCCCACCGTTAGCTGATGGTACTGCTTCTCGTCGAGGCGAAAAGTCATCTCCAGACCGCCGCTTTCCGGCTTAAAGCTCGCTTCATAGCGCATGGCGGTGCCCGCAGGCGTCACCTGCTGCTGTCGTGAACGACGATCGTTGAGCACTTTTTCCCGTTTATTGCTCACCACCACGCGCTTTTGCAGCAGCGGAGCGGCGTCGTTATCCGCCTTTTCCCGGCGCTGTTGCACAAAGCGGAACGAGGCGGCAATCACGATGATTGCCAGCACGATAATAAAAAAAAGCGGCATCTTGCTCATTGAACCATCCTATAAGACCAGGCTGAAATCAGAATAGCGTGCCGCGCTGTGCATTGCTATTGGCCCGTCTGCACCACTACACTGAAGTGAAACTGTTTATTCAACAATAACAGATACAGGGACTTAATATGCTTTGGTCATTTATCGCTGTCTGTTTCTCCGCATGGTTATATGTCGATGCGTCCTACCGTGGTCCAGCCTGGCAGCGCTGGGTGTTTAAACCCGTCACCTTGTTACTGCTCCTGCTGCTGGCCTGGCAGGCGCCAATGTTTAATGCTATCAGCTACCTGGTGCTCGCCGGGCTTTGCGCGTCACTGGCCGGTGATGCCCTGACCCTGCTGCCGCGTCAGCGTCTGCTGTATGCCGTAGGGGCATTTTTCTTATCGCACCTGCTCTATACCATCTACTTCGCCAGCCAGATGACGCTTTCGTTCTTCTGGCCGCTGCCGCTGGCGCTGCTGGTGATTGGTGCGCTGTTGATTGCGGTGATCTGGTCGCGTCTGGAGGAGCTGCGCTGGGCGGTGTGTACCTTTATCGCCATGACGCTGGTGATGGTCTGGCTGGCGGGCGAACTGTGGTTCTTCCGTCCGACGGCACCGGCTCTGTCGGCCTTCATCGGCGCCACGCTGTTGCTGCTGGGCAATATTGTCTGGCTGGGTAGCCACTATCGCCGCCGCTTCCGCGCCGATAACGCCATTGCCGCCGCGTGCTACTTCGCCGGGCACTTCCTGATTGTGCGTTCGCTGTATATTTAAATAGCGCTTGACTCTGGAGTCGACTCCAGAGTGTATGCTTCGGTTAATGAGAAAGTTATCATTACCGGAGAGTGCCATGTCGACTCCAGAAATACCCAAAAAAGTGCCGCAGTTTTCGGCGCTTAAGCTCGCCCCCCTTCCCGCTAAAGAGCCCTGCTGCGCGGCGGATTGCCGCTCTGTACAGGCCGAAACCGTACAGCCCGTCGAGGGCCACCGCCACAGCTGGGTGGTCAACGGCATGGACTGTGCGGCCTGCGCCCGCAAAGTCGAGACTGCCGTCAGGCAGGTGGCGGGCGTTCATCACGTTCAGGTTCTGTTTGCCACCGAAAAACTGCTGGTGAATGCGGACAGCAACGTCAGCGCCCAGGTCGAAGCGGCAGTCGTCAAGGCGGGCTATACGCTGCGCAATGAACATGCTCCGGTCGAAAAAACCTCGCTCCTGCGCGACAACCTGCCGCTCATCACTCTTGTTCTGTTGATGGGCGTAAGCTGGATCCTGACCCAGTTCAACCCTCCGCTCGGTAACCTTGCCTTTATCGCCACCACCCTGGTGGGGCTATGGCCGGTGGCCCGTCAGGCGCTGCGCCTGATGAAAAGCGGCAGCTGGTTCGCCATTGAAACGCTGATGAGCGTGGCCGCCATCGGGGCGCTGTTTATCGGTGCCACGGCAGAAGCGGCGATGGTTCTGCTGCTGTTTTTAATTGGCGAACAGCTCGAGGGCTGGGCGGCAAGCCGGGCGCGTAAAGGCGTCAGCGCGCTGATGGCGCTAAAGCCCGAAACCGCCATTCAGGTGATACAGGGCGAGCGCAAAACCGTACCCATCGCCGCGCTGCGCCCGGGGGATGTGATTGAGGTTGCCGCCGGGGGACGCCTGCCCGCCGACGGGACGCTGCTCACTGCCACCGCCAGCTTTGATGAAAGCGCCCTGACCGGGGAATCTATTCCGGTCGATCGCGCGGCAGGTGAAAAAGTCCCTGCCGGGGCCACCAGCGTGGATCGTCTGGTGCAGCTGACCGTGCTGTCGGAACCGGGCGACAGCGCTATCGACCGGATCCTGAAGCTGATTGAAGAGGCAGAAGAGCGCCGCGCCCCGGTGGAGCGCTTTATCGACCGCTTCAGCCGCATCTATACCCCGGCAATTATGCTGGTTGCGCTGCTGGTGGCCGTGGTGCCGCCGCTGCTGTTCAGCGCGCCGTGGTCGGGCTGGATCTACAAAGGGCTGACCCTGCTGCTGATTGGTTGTCCGTGCGCACTGGTGATCTCCACCCCGGCGGCTATTACCTCCGGGCTGGCGGCGGCAGCCCGGCGGGGTGCGCTGATCAAAGGCGGCGCGGCGCTTGAGCAACTGGCGCAGGTGCAGCATGTGGCGTTCGACAAAACCGGCACCCTGACGGTCGGCAAGCCGCAGGTAACGGGTATTTTTCCATACCAGATCCACGAGCAGGACCTGCTCGCGCTGGCCGCCGCGGTTGAACAAGGCTCCACTCACCCACTGGCCCAGGCGATTGTGCGTGAAGCGCAGTCCCGCGGGCTGACGGTTCCGGCAGCTACCGCACAGCGGGCGCTGATGGGGTCGGGGATTGAAGCCGAGGTTGCAGGCAGCAAAGTGCTCATTTGCGCTGCGGATAAATTCCCTGCCCCGCATTTTGCGGCGCAACTCGCTACCCTGGAGCAGGCCGGGCAGACGGTGGTGATGGTTGTTCAGGATGGCGAGGCAAAAGGCCTGGTTGCGCTGCGTGATACCCTGCGGGACGACGCGAAAGAGGCTGTGCAGGCTCTGCATCAGCTCGGGGTCCAGGGGGTGATCCTGACCGGCGATAACCCGCGCGCGGCCGCCGCCATTGCCGATGAGCTGGCGCTGGATTTCCGGGCGGGGCTGCTGCCTGCCGATAAAGTGCAGGCGGTGTCAGCATTAAATGCGGAAACGCCGCTGGCGATGGTGGGAGACGGGATTAATGACGCCCCGGCAATGAAAGCGGCCACGATCGGTATCGCGATGGGCAGCGGCACCGACGTGGCACTCGAAACCGCCGATGCCGCACTTACCCACAACCGTCTGACCGGGCTGGCGCAGATGATAAGCCTCGCCCGCGCCACCCGGGCCAATATCCGGCAGAACATCGCCATTGCGCTGGGGTTGAAAGGGATTTTCCTGGTGACCACCCTGCTGGGTATGACGGGATTATGGCTGGCGGTGCTGGCGGATACCGGTGCGACGGTATTAGTGACGGCGAACGCGCTCAGGTTGTTACGTCGAAAATAAAAGCAAAACGGCAACCTGGTTGCCGTTTTTAGTGTTTGCACCCTCTCCCTGTGGGAGAGGGACGGGGTGAGGGCATCAGGCCGCACACATCACTGCATCCCTAACATTCGCGGCAACCATAGCGATATCGCCGGAATGTACGTCACCATCCCTAACACCACCAGCAGCATGCCGTAGAACGGCAGCATCTCCCGCACCACTGCCTCAATCTTCTGCTTGCTCACCGCACTGGCAACAAACAGCACCGATCCTACCGGCGGGGTAATCAGCCCGATCCCGAGGTTCACCATCATGATCATCCCGAAATGCACCGGATCGATACCCAGCGAATTGGTCACCGGCAGCAGCACCGGCGTCAGGATCAGGATGATCGGCGCCATGTCCATCAGGGTGCCAATCAGCAGCAGCATGATGTTGAGGTACATCAGAATGACGTACTTGTTGTCCGACAGCGAAGTGAAGAACTCAGTGATACGCATCGGCAGCTGCATGTAGGTCATCACCGCGCCAAATGCCGCTGCGAAGCCGATCAGAATCATCACGATGGTCACCGTCTTCACCGTGCGACACATCAGCTTCGGCAGTTCATTCCACTTGTAGTCGCGATAGATAAACATGGTGACAAAGAACGCCCACAGGCAGGCGACCGCGGCGGATTCCGTTGCGGTAAAGATCCCCGACAAAATGCCGCCAAGAATGATCACCACCGTCATCAGCCCCCACAGGGCATCGAAGAAGATCTTCAGCGCCTGTTTAAAAGGCACTCTTTCACCTTTTGGATACCCCCGCTTGCGCGCAAAGCACAGGCACAGCACCATCAGACTTAACCCAAGGATCAATCCCGGCAGCACACCCGCGATAAACAGCGTGGCAATCGACACCGTACCACCTGCCGCCAGGGAGTAGATCACCGAGTTATGGCTGGGCGGGATCAGAATCGCCTGCACCGAGCCGCTGGCGGTCACTGCCGCCGCGTATTCGCGCGGATAGCCCTTCTTCTCCATCTCCGGGATCATTACGGTCCCGATGGAAGCAGTATCCGCCACCGACGAGCCAGAAATGGCACCGAAAAAGGTCGAGGCGACGATATTCACCAGCGACAGTCCGCCGCGAATAAAGCCGACAAAGATATAGGCGAAGTTCACCAGCCGACGGGCAATTCCCCCCTCTGCCATGATCGCCCCTGCCAGGATAAAGAACGGGATCGCCAGTAGGGTAAATTTATTCACCCCGCTGGTAATTTGGATCATCAGCGCCTCCAGCGGCAGGTCAATCCATAGCGCCCCGGCCACCGCACTTAACCCGACGGCAAAGGCCACCGGCATCCCCAGCGCCAGTAGAATGGCGAGGGTGAATAACAAAACAAATGCATCCATTGTTCACCCCTTAACTGTGGTTGCCGATCAGCACGACCGGGCGATGTTCCTGAGAGCCAAACATCAGACGCTCAAGCACAAACAGGATTAACACCGCCGATCCGATCGGCAGCGGCAGATAACTTTCGCCGGAGGTCAGGATCGGGAACTCCGCCACCGGCTGCTCCCAGAGCTCAATGCACAGCAGGTAGCTGTACCAGAACATGATGCCCGAGATCGCCAGCATGAGCAGATCCACCATGCGCGCGCAGAACGTTTTCAGTGAGGCCGGCAATCTGTCAGTGAGCATATTCACCGCAATATGCGAGCCGGCGCGGTAGCTCACCGCCGCGCCGATAAAGGTAAAAGTCACCATGCAGATAATGGCAATCGGCTCCGGCCACGACTCACCGCGGTTAAGTACGTAGCGCGAAAAGATGCCAATCGGGATCACAATGGTCATCACCAGCAGCGACAGCCCGGCAATGGCCATCGCCAGCAGGTAGAGACGGTCCATCCACTTTAGATAAAGTTCGGACATAGAAACTCCGGGTTACTTAACGTCAGCGATGGCTTTCATCAGATCCTGATGCTTGTCGCCATACTGGGCACGCACCGGCTCTGTTGCTTTGATAAAGACCGCCTTGTCGATGTCGTGGAACTGCACGCCGCCGGCCTTCATTTTTTCCAGCGCCTGACTGTTATATTCCTGCCACAGTTTGCGCTGCTCCATCTGTGCTTCACGGGCCAGGGTCTTAATCTTTTCCTGCTCGTCGGCGCTCAGCTTGTCCCATTTCACTTTGGAGTAGAGCAGCATTTCCGGGGTGATAAAGTGGCCGCTCAGGGTGTAGTTTTTGGCGACCGGCATGTAGTTGTGGGCGATGAAGGTTGGCGGGTTGTTCTCGGCCCCGTCGATAACGCCGGTCTGCATGCCGCTGTACACTTCACTCACTCCCATTGCCACTGAGTTGGCTCCCATATCTTTCAGCGTGGCCAGCGCTACCGGGCTGCCCTGGACGCGGATTTTCATCCCTTTCAGATCTTCCGGTTTCACCACGGGGTTTTTGGTGATCAGATTACGGGTGCCGGAGTCCATCCAGCCGAGGAACACCAGCCGTGATTTCGGGTTGGCGGTGAGCTTCTCACCGATGGATTTACCGATATCGCCGTCGATCACTTTGTGCATGTGGTCTTCATCGCGGAAAACGTAGGGCAGCGTAAAGACTTCGATATCCGGCAGGATCGCCGCTACCGGGGCCATGGAGACGCGAATCATGTCGATGGCGCCCATCTGCGCCTGCTCAATCATCTGCTTTTCATCACCCAGCACGCCGCCGGGGAAGACTTTGATCTCCAGCTTGCCGTCGGTTTGTTGTTTGAGTTTTTCACCCATATGCTGCACCGCCACCACGTTCGGGTAGCCTTCAGGATGGACATCGGCGGCTTTAATGGTTTGCGCCGACACAGAGGCAGCAAAAGCAGACAGGCACAGAGCGGCCAGCAACGGCTTGAGGGTCGTTTTCATCGAGTCAACTCCAGGGTAGTGAGGTAAGTATCGGAACGTTGTTTTATTTTTGAACGTCTAAAAACTAGCCTATGGCCTGGAAAGTGAGGGTGAAGCGCCTCACAAAAAGCGCTAAATATTGAAATGGCGGTTCAAATTGGTGATGAAGGTCAAACGAAATGGCAACCCCAGGCTCGCGCAAGCATCAACATGCCGGGTGGCAGCTTCGCCAGGGTCAATGCAAAACGGCAACCTCAGGTTGCCGTTTCAGGATTTGCGCCCTCTCCCTGAAGGAGAGCGTTGGGATGAGGGCATCAGGTCGCACACCGCCCGGCAGGTTTAGCCCTTGCGTAACAGGTAACGGTACGGCAGCGCCCCGGTATCCTGCGCCAGCAGTTCATGTTCCATGAAGGTACAAAAACCGGGGATATCGCGGGTGGTCGCCGGATCGTCAGCAATGATCAGCAGGGTTTCGCCGGATTGCATATTGCGCACGGTTTTGCGCACCATCATGACGGGTTCCGGGCAGCGCAAACCCTGAGCATCAAGGGTGTGGTCCGGGTGGGTAAACAGATCGGTCATCGTGGTCTCGTCCAGATAAAAACGGCAGTAGTTTACGCCGCGTACAGAGCAAAGCAAACCAGGTTAACGATTGCGTGAAAATTAGCCATTGCAAAGCGGAGTGAAAGCAGTATCATGCGGCGGTTTTCCGACCCAGGCCCATCAACCGCTATTGTTGAAGCCAGTCAGGAGACGGACAGCGCACAGAAACCGAAGCGTACAGAGAGTACGTAAGGATTTACTCGCTTCGCTCGCCCTTTGGGCCGCTACAAGCGACGTTCAAAACGCCAACGCGTTTTGATGAGCACTGCCCGGATTCAGAATGGTGAATAAAATAGCCTGATAAGCCAGGTTCATATTGGGTTCCCTCACCCCAACGTTAAAAAGGTCACAATATGACGCAGTTCTCTCAATCGCAGCGCGTAAAAGCGTTGTTCTGGCTTTCCCTTTTTCATCTGCTGGTGATCACCTCCAGTAACTATCTGGTGCAGCTGCCAATCTCCATTTTTGGTTTTCATACCACCTGGGGCGCGTTCAGTTTCCCGTTTATCTTCCTTGCGACCGATCTCACCGTACGTATCTTTGGTGCCCCGCTGGCCCGACGCATTATTTTTGCCGTCATGCTCCCGGCGCTGTTTATTTCGTACGTGATCTCCTCCCTGTTCTATATGGGCAGCTGGCAGGGCTTTGAGGCGCTGACGCACTTCAACCTGTTCGTTGCGCGTATCGCTGCCGCCAGCTTTATGGCCTATGCGCTGGGGCAGATCCTCGATGTGCATGTGTTTAACCGTCTGCGGCAGAACCATCGCTGGTGGATGGCACCGACCGCCTCCACGCTGTTTGGCAACGTCAGCGATACCCTGGCCTTTTTCTTTATCGCTTTCTGGCGCAGCCCGGATGCCTTTATGGCGCAACACTGGATGGAAATCGCGCTCGTGGACTATGCCTTTAAGGTGCTTATCAGCCTGGTCTTCTTCCTGCCGATGTACGGCGTACTGCTGAATATGTTGCTGAAAAGATTCGCGGATAAATCTGAAATCTCAGCATTACAGGCTGGTTAAAGGTTCCCTTTAACAGTTGTGATAAGATGGATTGATGCGCCGTTATGGCCGTTTATCGAAAGGAAGAATTCAATGCGCAATCTGGTTAAATATGTCGGGATTGGCCTGCTGGTGATGGGGCTGGCAGCCTGTGATAACAGCGACACTAAAACGCCTGCTCAGGCTGCGTCTGCTGAAAGCAACGCGACGGGTCAACCGGTCAGCCTGATGGATGGCAAACTCAGCTTCTCTCTGCCGGCGGACATGACCGATCAGAGCGGCAAGCTGGGCACCCAGGCGAACAATATGCACGTCTATTCCGATGCCACCGGACAGAAAGCGGTGATTGTGATTGTCGGTGACGACACCAATGAAGATCTGGGTGTGCTGGCGAAACGTCTGGAAGATCAGCAGCGCAGCCGCGACCCGCAGTTGCAGGTAGTGACCAACAAAGCCATCGAGCTGAAAGACCACAAACTGCAGCAGCTGGACAGCATTATCTCTGCCAAAGGCCAGACCGCTTACTCTTCCGTTGTGCTGGGCAAAGTGGACAACAAGCTGCTGACCCTGCAGATCACGCTGCCTGCTGACGATCAGCAGAAAGCGCAAACTGCCGCAGAGAACATCATTAACACGCTCGTGATTCAGTAATCTGTCACGATGAAATGGCCTCCTCTGGAGTAATGCCAGTCAGTGAAACGACTCGGTATTTCTAAGGGACTGAAGTGGAAGGGTTCCGTTCACTAAAGCACCTCTGCTTTATGCCCCCTCCGCTGCGGTGAACGTGCCAGGGGGGCTCGCCGCCTCCCCCCTGGCTACCCCGGCTCCCGGCAAAGAAAATCGCCGCTTCGCGGTGCACTCAGCTTATTCCTTCAGGCTTTCGGGTCGGGCACCAGCCTGCATCCATGCAGGCTATGCCCTCTCGGCGCGTCCCTGCGCCTCGCCCCGGCCTTACGGAAACGCTTCGTCGATTTTCAGCCGGATTCACGCTCCCTCACGCTTCTCAGTCGTTTGAAAGGGGCACGGGTGTTGAGTCCCCGCTGAAACCGGCGAACCGGAGACCGGATGACAAGGGCTGGACGCCAGGGATGGCGGCCAGAGGCGAATCGAGACAGGATGTCGAGTTGAGCCGACCGCAGGCAGCCGGTCGGGAGGGGAGCGCAGTGCGAAGCACCGGTTTCATTGCGGGGCCGCGGGGATTGACAAGGGGGGCCCGGCGGCCCCCCTTGTCACGTTCACGGGTTGTGTAATGCCATGTTCTGCTGAACATGAGGTGAACGGAACAATCCGCCGGGCTTAACTGACTGGCATTACCTCCTCTGGAGGCCTTTTTTTTAGCCGCCACGTCAGCAGTAACGCCACCGCCACCAGCCCCGCAGCCGCCAGATAAATAACCGGCACCCCGGCCCACGCCATCACCAGCCCGGCCAGCGGCCCGGTGATCCCCAGTGACATATCCATAAATACCGTATAGGTCGCCAGCGCTGCACCCTGATTCTGCTGCGGCACCGCTTTCACCGCCACGACGCCCAGCGCCGGGAAGACCAGCGAGAACCCAGCCCCCGCGAGGAAGACCCCAATCCGCGCTACCCAGGGCGCATCGGCGATGCCGGTCAGCAGCAGGCCGATAATCTCCACGCCAAAGCAGATCATGGCCACGTTCAGCCCGCCCAACCGGTTAATGCCATTCGGGAACAGTAGTCGCGTTCCGACGAAGGCACAGCTGAACAAGGTCAACGCGAAGGCCGCGCCGTCCCAGCCCTTATCGGCATAAAACAACGTAATGAAGGTGGCGATCACCCCAAAGCCTGCCGAGCCGAGGGCCAGCGCCATACCGTAAGGCCAGACGCGCCCCAGCACCGCACGAAACGGCATCGGTTTGCCTTTGCTGGCTTTAACTTTCGGTCGCGGCAGAGCAAATAAAATCGCCAGCAGCGCCACCGCCATAATGGTCAGCGCCAGCCCGCTCAGGCCGGTGTAGCGGTAGCAGAGCACGCCGAGGGGAGCACCCATCGCCATCGCGCCGTAAGTGACAATCCCGTTCCAGGAGATCACCCGCCCGATATGCGACGCCCCCACGACCCCCACGCCCCACAGCGTGGAACCTGTTCCGGCGAGGCTTTGCCCGACGCCGAGGATCACCCGCCCAAAACAGAGCAGCGCCAGGCTCACTATCGGCCAGGCGCTGGTTAACCCGGCCAGGAAATAGCTCACTCCACTCAGGAAGCAGCCGCACAGCCCCAGCACCACAATGCTTTTCGGGCCAAACAGGTCGGCATAGCGCCCGGCATAGGGGCGGCTTAACAGCGTGGCGAAGTATTGCAAGCTGATCACCAGACCGGCCCAGAAGGCGCTAAATCCCATGACGTCATGGACATAGCCCGGCAGCACGGCCAGCGGCAGGCCGATGGTCAGGTAGCTGGCAAAGTTGAAAATAACGACGGAAACAATACGCAGGTTGAGGCGTAATCCACTCAGTGCCGGTTCGGCGGCAGGTTCGGGCATCAGGTTCACCAGAATTTTTACAACAGTGTTTCACTATTACCATGACAGGGGCTGAATTGCAGCAGCGACTTTAAGATTAAAGGCCTCAGCCGAAGCGCGATGCGCGCACTACACTTATGAGCATCTCATAAGAGGAAATATTATGTTAATCACGCCACCCGATAAAACGGGTCTTACGCAACCTGATAAAGCAGGCCTCCATATTTTGCTTAAAATGGCCTGTCTGGTGGTGATCCTTGCCGGTATCCACGCCGCCGCGGATATTCTCGTGCAGCTGCTGCTGGCACTCTTTTTCGCTATCGTCCTTAACCCCCTCGTCACCTGGTTTTTGCGCCGAGGGGTGAGTCGTCCCCTGGCCATCACCATTGTGGTGGTCGTGATGCTGATAGGCATGACGGCGCTGTTCGGGGTGCTGGCGGCCTCGCTCAATGAATTTGCCGCCACGCTGCCGAAATACAATAAAGAGCTGACGCGCAAACTTATCGATCTGCAGGAGATGTTCCCGTTCCTCAACCTGCACATCTCCCCGGAGCGAATGCTAAGACGGATGGACTCGGAAAAGGTAATGACCTTTGCCACCGCGCTAATGACCCAGCTTTCCGGGGCGATGGCCAGCGTCCTGCTGCTGGTGATGACGGTGGTCTTCATGCTGTTTGAAGTGCGCCACGTGCCCTACAAAATGCGTTTTGCCCTGAATAATCCGCAGATCCACATCGCCGGTCTGCACCGGGCGCTGAAGGGCGTCTCCCATTATCTGGCGCTGAAAACATTGTTAAGCCTGTGGACGGGTGCCATCGTCTGGCTGGGGCTGGCGCTGCTGGGCGTGCAGTTCGCCCTGATGTGGGGCGTGCTGGCCTTCCTGCTGAACTATGTGCCCAATATCGGCGCGGTGATCTCCGCCGTACCGCCGATGATCCAGGCGTTTCTGTTTAATGGCTTCTATGAGTGTGCCATGGTGGGGGCGTTGTTCCTGATCGTGCATATGGTGCTGGGCAATATCGTGGAACCACGGATGATGGGCCACCGGCTGGGAATGTCCACCCTGGTGGTGTTCCTGTCGTTGCTGGTCTGGGGCTGGTTACTTGGCCCGGTCGGGATGTTATTGTCTGTTCCGCTTACCAGCGTGTGTAAGATCTGGATGGAAACCACCAAGGGAGGCAGTAAGCTGGCGATCCTGCTCGGGCCGGGCCGACCCAAAAGCCGCCTGCCGGGATAACGGCATCACCCCGCCACCCCATTCAGCGAGCGCTGCGCGGTAAATTTTATACTCGTCGGGTCAGCCTGGCCCGACGCTCTCTGTTTCAACCGGCAAAAGGTTACGCATTTCATGTACGAAAAGGACACGCTCAGCGCGCTTGAGGCCATCACCGAAGCGCAACGTATCGCTTTTGCCCCGATGCTTTTTCAAACCGCCTTCTGTCTGCGTAACACTGGCGTGCTCGCCTGGCTGGATAAGCAGGGAGCGCATGGCGCTACTGTGGATGAGATCGTGGCAAACAGCACGCTCAGTGAATATGGCGCTGGGGTATTGCTGGATATGGGATTAAGCGGGCGCATAGTGACGCAACGGGAGGGGCGATACTATCTGGCCAAAATTGGGCATTATTTACTGCATGACAGCATGACCCGCATCAACATGGATTTCACCCAGGATGTTTGCTATCAGGGCCTGTTTCACCTTGCCGAGTCACTGAGCACGGAGAAACCGGCTGGCCTATCTGTCTTTGGCGAATGGCCAACCATTTATCCGGCACTGTCTGCGTTGCCTGAACAGGCGCAGCGAAGCTGGTTTGCTTTCGATCATTTCTATTCCGATGGCGCATTCGACGCCGCATTACCCCTTATATTCGCAAGCTCGCCGACAAAATTGTACGATGTCGGCGGCAATACGGGTAAATGGGCGCTACGCTGCTGCAGATACGATGAAAATATCACCGTGACGCTGCTCGATCTGCCGCAGCAAATTGCACTGGCCCGGGAAAATATTGCAAATGCAGGATTATCTCATCGTATTGCGTTCCATCCTGTCGATATGCTTAGCGACGCTGTTCTGCCGGGTGACGCTGATATCTGGTGGATGAGCCAGTTCCTGGACTGCTTCTCTCCCGATCAGATTGTTACCCTGTTGGGCAACGTGGCGAAGGTGATGAAGCCAGGCGCGCGCTTATGCATTCTGGAACCCTTCTGGGATGCGCAAAAATTCGAAGCGGCCTCCTTCAGCCTGAACGCAACCTCGCTCTATTTCACCTGTATGGCGAACGGCAACAGCCGTTTTTATAGCGTAGAGAAATTTTACCACTATCTGGAGAGAGCAGGATTCCGGGTAGAACAACGGCATGACAATCTCGGGGTGGGCCACACCTTATTGATTTGTCAGAAAAATGAATAATAACGCGGCCTGATTTTTGCTGCGTTATTGAAAGACGGATTGATCGCGGACGCGCGCAGATGAAATTTGCATTTAACATTCTCGACTGGCATGCCAGAGCGCCAGGGCTTAGCGATGCCGATCAGTGGCAGGCATGGTCGCAGGGTTTGCACGCCATCGATCCTGCTGCGCCGCAGGCCAAACTGACCGATCTGCCGATGATGACCGCCCGCCGCCTCAGTTCAGGCAGTAAGCTGGCGGTCGATTGCGGCCTGGCGATGGTGCGAAAACATGCCATTGATGCCGTGGTCTATACCAGCCGTCATGGCGAGCTGGAGCGTAACTATCGCCTCCTGCACGCGCTGGCGACCGGGCAGGATGTTTCCCCGACCGACTTTGCCATGTCGGTCCACAACTCTGCGGTGGGCAATCTGACTATCGCGGCGCGTCAGCCGATTGTTTCGTCATCTCTTTCCGCCGGAATGGATACTTTTCAGCAGGGCCTGTGCGAGGTGCTGAGCCTGCTGCATGCCGGATATACGCGCGTGTTACTGGTCGATTTTGATGGCACCCTGCCCGATTTTTACCGCTTCGCACTGCCGGCTCAGATGCCGACCTGGCCCTATGCCATGGCGCTGGTCATCGAAGCCGGTGACGCCCTGCGCTGCGAAACGGAATCCGTCCTGTGCCCGGATGAGCCATCGCTGCCGCAGAGCCTGCAGTTCCTGCGCCACTTCCTGCGTCACGATAATCAGTTTGCGGTGCCCGGCGAGCGCCTGCTGTGGCGGTGGACGCGTGCATGACAAGTCTCATGGCGACCCTCAACCGCGGCTGGCGAATGCTGATGACCGGCGCATGCTTCGTGCTGTTTGGCGTAGGCGGGCTGATGCTGTCGCTGGTGTGGTTCAACCTGTTGAACCTGTTCCAGCGCGACCGGGCGCGTCGTCGTCGTCTCGCCCGGCGCAGTATTGCCGCGAGCTTTCGGGCTTTTTTAACCGTCGCCCGTGCCCTGGGCGTGCTGGATTACCGCTTCGATAATCCCGACGTGCTGCACCATGAGCGCGGCTGTCTGGTAGTGGCGAACCATCCGACACTTATCGACTACGTGCTGATTGCGTCGGTGATGCCAGAAACCGACTGTCTGGTTAAAAGCGCTCTGCTGCGTAACCCCTTTGTCAGCGGGGCGATCCGCGCGGCGGATTACCTGATCAACAGCGAAGCTGACACCCTGCTAAGCGCCTGTCAGCAGCGGCTGGCGCAGGGTGATACGCTACTGATTTTCCCGGAAGGCACGCGCACGCAGGTGGGAAAAGCCATCAAGCTACAACGCGGCGCGGCCAATATTGCCGTGCGCTGCAACAGCGATCTGCGGGTGGTTATCATCCACTGCAGCGAGCATCTGCTCGATAAACAGAGCCGTTGGTATAACATACCGCCGAAAAAACCGTTCTTCACGGTCGATGTTCGTGAGCGAATAGGTATTGACGATTTTTACGATGCAGCAGTACAGGAACCGGCTCTGGCAGCAAGAGAACTTAACCGGCACCTGCAGCATCGCTTAACATCCGGTCTTCAATCTTTGTCAGGAATTAATGATGCAAGCGCTCTACCTTGAAATTAAAAATCTTATAATTACTACCCTGAATCTGGACGAATTGACCGCAGAGGATATCGATACGGATGCCGCGCTGTTTGGCGATGGGTTGGGCCTTGACTCGATCGATGCCCTTGAACTGGGCCTGGCGGTAAAAAACCAGTACGGCGTGGTGTTATCTGCCGAAAGCGAAGAGATGCGTCAGCATTTCTACTCCGTTGCCACTCTGGCCTCTTTTATCACAGCCCATCGCGCCTGAGACCGAATTTATCATGACTACAGAACACAAATCCGTTTATCAGGAAGTCACCACGCTCCTGATCACCCTGTTTGAGATTGAGCCGGAAGCCATTACCCCCGAGGCACGCCTGTATGAAGATCTGGAGCTGGACAGCATCGATGCCGTCGATATGGTTGTTCATCTGCAGAAGAAAACGGGTGCCCGGATCAAACCGGAAACCTTCAAGTCTGTACGTACCGTTCAGGACGTAGTGGATGCGGTAGAAAAACTCCTGCGCGAAGCGTAAGACACCATGCGTGGCGGACGGTCATTTCCGGCGATCCCCCTGTTGACGGGGTTGATGCTGGTCGCATGGCCCTTTCTGATTGGCTTCGGGCTGATGCATAACAGCCTGCACTGGCTGCTGCCGCTACTGGCGGTCCTGCTGCTGTTGCGCTTTCGTCAGGCGCGGCATAACGCCGGGCCAATGCGCTATGCCGTGCAAACCGTTGCGCTGGCGGGTATCGCCCTGTGTACCGCAAGTTACCTGCTGAAAGCGCATCAGTGGCTGCTGTTCTATCCGGTGGTGGTGAATCTGGTGATGCTGGCCGTCTTTGGCGGATCGCTGTGGACGACAATGCCCATCGTTGAACGGCTGGCCCGGCTGCGCGAACCGAACTTACCCCCTTCAGGGGTGCGCTATACCCGCGTGGTCACCCGGGTATGGTGCGGCTTTTTCATTTTGAACGGCGGCATTGCGCTGTTCACCGCGTTACGGGGCGATATGCGGCTCTGGACGCTGTGGAACGGCATGATCGCCTATATCCTGATGGGCGCGTT
The DNA here is from genome assembly GCF_002935105.1 of Leclercia sp. LSNIH3. NCBI lineage: Bacteria > Pseudomonadati > Pseudomonadota > Gammaproteobacteria > Enterobacterales > Enterobacteriaceae > Leclercia > Leclercia sp. LSNIH3. The sequence continues at coordinate 2,732,811 of NZ_CP026387.1, read as the reverse complement.
GATGGCGACCGAATGGCTGGTGCGCCAGCGACGGATAAAAAAAGAGCAGCATGATGCGTAACCCTCTTCCTTTGAGCCAGTGGCTGAATGCTCCCCGCCCGGACGACACGCCCGTCGCCTGGTCAGGCGATCGCTGCTGGACGCTGGGGCAGTTACGCGACGACGTTAGCGGGCTGATGGCCATTTTACAGCAGCAGGAAGGCGATCGCTGGGCGCTCTGTTTTGAGAGCAGTTATCTGTTTATCGTCGCCCTGCTGGCAACGCTGCATGCGGGCAAAACCCCGGTGCTGCCGGGCCACAGCCGCGAATCGCTGCTGGAAGAGCAGCAGAAGCTGTTCAACGGTGTGCTGAGCGACAGGACGCTGAACGTCCGGGGCCGCCTGATCATCGTCAGCTCGGCCCGTCGTAGCGCCACCCCGTTCACGCCGCTGCCGGCCATTGATGACACCCGCATTATCGAGCTGTTCACCTCCGGCTCCACCGGCAAGCCTGAACGTATTATCAAGCATATCGCCCAGCTCGATCGGGAGGCCAGGCTGCTGGCTGAACGGTTTGGCGAGCGCCTCACCGGTTGCTGCGTGGTGGCCTCTGTGGTGCCACAGCACCTGTACGGCCTGACGTTTCGTATCCTGCTGCCCCTGTCGCTGGGGCTGCCGCTGCATGCGGAGATGCTGACCTATGCCGAGCAACTGGCGGCGCTGGATCACACTAAGCGTTATCTGTTTATCAGCAGCCCGGCGTTCCTGAAACGGCTTGATACCCGGCTCGCCCCGCCCCCCGTCGCCATGCTGATCTCCGCCGGTGGCGTGCTGGCGTGGGAGTCGGCGTGCGCGACCCATCGCTGGCTGGGGCTGTGGCCGGATGAAATTTATGGCAGCAGCGAAACCGGCGTTCTCGCCTGGCGTCATCGTCAGGCGGACGCGCGCCTCTGGCAGCCCTTCCCGGGCGTGAAAATTAGCCGCGTTGATGACGCCTTTCACGTCACCTCCCCCCTGATCCGCGCGCCTGAAGGTCTGCTGCTCGACGATATCCTGCACATTGAGGATAACGGTCAGTTCAGTATCGTCGGTCGCCGGGGCCGGGTGGTGAAAATCGAAGACAAACGTATCTCGCTGACTGAAATTGAGCAGCGGCTGCTGGCGCTGGAGGGCATATGCGAAGCGGCGGCATTGCCGGTCAGGCGGGACGGACGCCAGACGATTGGCGTGCTGCTGGTGCTGAGTGACGCCGGGCGTCAGCAGCTCTGCCAGCGTGGGCGTAAAGCGCAGGTTCTGGCCTGGCGACGCGCCCTGCAACCGTGGCTAGAACCCGTCGCCATTCCCCGTCACTGGCGCATTGTTGATGAAATGCCGGTGAACAGTATGAACAAGCGTGTCTATGCGCAGTTACAGGAATTATTTCATGAAAATCCATGAAATCGAGCGCCATCAGGCACAACCGCAGCAGCTGGAGATTGTCCTGCATCTGGATCCGGCCCTGTTCTGGTTCCAGGGCCATTTTGCCGTCCAGCCCCTGCTGCCCGGCATCACCCAGCTCGACTGGGTGATGCACTACGCCACCACGCTGCTGGTGCCAGACTATCGCTTTCACAGTATTCAGAACGTTAAATTCCAGGCGCCGCTGCTCCCTGATGCCACGGTGACCCTCACTCTCGACTGGGATGCCGGGCGCGAGATGCTCACTTTTCGCTATCAGCGTCACGACGGCGAACAACGCCACACCGCCAGCACCGGGAAGATTCGCCTGTGTCGCTAACCTTCCGCCCCTGCATCCTGATCCCCTGCTACAACCACGGGGCAATGATGGCGAACGTGCTGACGCGCCTGGCACCGTTTCAGCTGCCGATTATTGTGGTCGACGATGGCAGCGACGCCAGTACCCGGCAGACGCTGGACCAGCTGGCTACTGACAATGCCCATGTCACCCTGGTGCGGCTGACGCACAACGCCGGTAAAGGCGCGGCGGTGATCCGCGGGCTGAAAGTGTGCGCCGGGGCGGGGTATACCCATGCGGTGCAGGTGGATGCCGATGGACAGCATGCGATTGAGGATATTCCGCAGCTGCTGGCGCTGGCAGAACGCCACCCCCAGGCGTTGATCTCCGGCCAGCCGATTTACGACGACTCTATCCCCCGCTCGCGCCGGTATGGCCGCTGGGTCACCCATGTCTGGGTGTGGATCGAAACTCTGTCGTTGCAGCTTAAAGACAGCATGTGCGGCTTTCGCGTCTACCCGGTCGCGCCCACGCTGCAACTGGTAAACCGCGTGTCGCTCGGCAAGCGGATGGATTTTGATACGGAAGTGATGGTGCGCCTCTACTGGCAGGGCCACAACAGCTATTTTCTGCCCACCCGGGTGACCTATCCGCAGGATGGCATTTCCCATTTCGATGCCCTGAAAGACAACCTGCTGATCTCCTGGATGCACACCCGGCTGTTTTTCGGCATGTTACCGCGCATCCCCTCGCTGCTGTTTCGCCGCCGCAGCCAGCACTGGGCGCAGCAGCAGGAAGTGAAAGGTCTCCTCGGTATGCGCCTGATGCTGCGGGTCTGGCAGCTGCTCGGACGCAGAGCCTTTACCGTTCTGCTGTGGCCGGTGGTTGCCGTGTACTGGCTTACGGCGCGTCCGGCGCGGCAGGCATCGCAGCAGTGGATCGCCCGCGTCAGTGAGGTGCTGGCGCAGCGCCAGCAGCCAAAACCTGCGCGCCTGAACAGCTTTTTCCACTTCCTGCGTTTTGGCAATGCGATGCTGGATAAAGTCGCCAGCTGGCGCGGCGAGCTCCGGCTGGATCGGGACGTGATCTTCGCTCCCGGCGCGCGGGAAAAACTGGATCTTACCGTGCCGCAGGGCAAGCTGCTGCTGGCCTCCCATCTGGGTGATGTGGAGGCGTGTCGCGCCATGGCGCAACAGAAAGGCGGTAAAACCATTAATGCGCTGGTGTTCACCGATAACGCCCAGCGGTTTAAACAGATTATGCAGGAGATGGCGCCGCAGGCCGGTCTGAACCTGATCCCGGTCACAAGTATCGGCCCTGACACCGCTATCCTCCTGAAAGAGAAGATAGATCGCGGGGAGTGGGTGGCGATCGTCGGGGATCGGATCGCCGTCGATCCGCAGCGCGGCGGCAGCTGGCGCGTGGTATGGAGCGACTTTATGGGTCAGCCTGCGCCTTTCCCCCAGGGGCCATTTATTCTCGCCTCGCTGATGCGCTGCCCGGTGATGCTGATCTTCGCCCTGCGCCAGCAGGAGAAGTTGCATATCCACTGCGAAGAGTTTGCCGATCCGCTGCTGTTACCCCGTGGCGAGCGCCAGCAGGCGTTACAACAGACCGTCGATCGTTACGCGCAGCGGCTGGAACATTACGCGCTACAAGCGCCGCTCGACTGGTTCAATTTTTTCGATTTCTGGCGTCTGCCGGATACTAAAGAGAAGGAGTAAAGGGTGCTGACCGATCCCCGCTTTACGACCGAAGTAGAGCTGACTGTGCCGTTTCACGACGTCGATATGATGGGCGTGGTCTGGCACGGCAACTACTTCCGCTATTTTGAGATTGCCCGCGAGGCCCTGCTCAACCAGTTTGATTATGGCTATCGCCAGATGAAGGCATCTGGCTATCTCTGGCCGGTGGTGGATACCCGGGTGAAATACCGCGATGTCCTGACCTTTGAGCAACGGATCCGCGTCCAGGCCCATATCGAAGAGTATGAAAACCGCCTGCGTATCGCCTATCAGATTTTTGACGCCACCAGCGGCAAACGTACCACCACCGGCTACACCATTCAGGTGGCCGTGGAAGAAAAAAGCCGCGAGTTGTGTTTTGTCAGCCCGGCGATCCTGTTTGAGCGCATGGGAGTGACGCCATGAAGTGGTTACCGCTGTTTGCCCTGCTGATCGGTCCGTGGGCCAACGCCGTCACGCTGGACGCGTTACAGCAGCGCTTTACCGAACAGCCAGTGGTGCGCGCCCACTTTGAGCAGACCCGCACCATTAAGGATCTGCCTCAGTCGCTGCGATCCAACGGCGAGATGCTGATCGCGCGCGACAACGGCCTGTTGTGGGACCAAAAAGCGCCCTTCCCGATGACGCTGCTGCTGGATGACAAACGGATGATGCAAATCATCAATGGCCAGCCGCCGCAGATCATCACCGCCGATAATAATCCACAGATGTTCCAGTTCAACCACCTGCTGCGCGCCCTGTTCCAGGCCGATCGCAAGGTGCTGGAGGAGAATTTCCGCATCGACTTTAAAGACCTCGGCAACGATCGCTGGTCGCTGGTGCTGACGCCCACCACCACGCCGCTGGATAAGATTTTCGCCTCGCTGGAGTTGGGTGGCGCGACCTTTCTTGAATCTATTGTGCTGAACGACAAACAGGGTGACCGGACGGTTATCGCCCTCTCCCGCCACCAACTGACCCCCGCCAGCCTGACCGATGCCGAACGCCAACGCTTTGCCGCACCGTAACACCCGCCGTCCGGCGTTGGTGTGGGCGGTGGTATGCCTGGCGCTGCTGGGCATGTTGCTGGCGCTGTTGCCCGGAGCGCGGCTGAACAGCAGCGTACTGGCGATGTTGCCCAAACAGAGCCTCGGGGCCATCCCCCCGGCGCTGAACGACGGCTTTATCGAACGGCTTGACCGCCAGCTGGTGTGGCTGGTCAGCCCAGGAAAACACCCCGATCCGCAGGTGGCGCAGCAGTGGCTGAGCCTGCTGCAAGCCTCAGGCTCCCTGCACGAGGTAAAAGGGCCGATGGATGCCGCCGGGCAGAAGGCCTGGGGAGAATTTTTCTGGCAGCACCGCAACGGCCTGATTGACCCTGCCACCCGCGCGCGCCTGCAAAGCGGTGGCGAGGCGCAGGCCCAGTGGATCCTGTCCCAGCTTTACTCCGCCTTTTCTGGCGTCAGCGGCAAAGAGCTGCAAAACGATCCGCTGATGCTGATGCGCGGCTCGCAGCTGGCGCTGGCGCAAAACAGCCAGAAGCTGCGGCTGATGGACGGCTGGCTGGTGACCAGAGACGATGCCGGCAATTACTGGTATCTGCTGCACGGCGAACTGGCCGGTTCGTCGTTTGATATGCAGCAAACCCACCAGCTGGTGACCCGGCTCCATGACCTGGAAAATCAGCTCAAAACAGGTTATCCCCATGCGCAGCTGCTGTCGCGCGGCACCGTGTTTTACAGCGACTACGCCAGCCAGCAGGCGAAACGGGATATTTCGACCCTCGGCGTCGCCACTATTCTGGGGGTGATCCTGCTGATTGTGGCGGTGTTCCGCTCCCTGCGTCCGCTGCTGCTGTGCCTCGTCTCCATCGCCATGGGCGCGCTGGCGGGCACCGTCGCCACCCTGTTGCTGTTTGGCGAGCTGCATCTGATGACGCTGGTGATGAGCATGAGCATTATCGGCATTTCAGCGGATTACACGCTTTACTACCTGACCGAGCGGATGGTTCACGGCGGGCAGAACTCCCCCTGGCAGAGCCTGGCGAAAGTGCGTAACGCGCTGCTGCTGGCGCTGCTCACCACGGTGGTGGCGTATCTCATTATGATGCTGGCCCCGTTCCCGGGCATTCGCCAGATGGCGGTGTTTGCCGCCGCAGGATTGAGCGCCGCCTGCCTGACGGTGATCTTCTGGCACCCATGGCTGTGCCGCGGCTTACCGGTGCGCCCGGTTCCGGCCAGTGTGCCGATGCTGCGCTGGCTGTCGGCCTGGCGCAATGACAGGCGTGTGTCGGTGGGGCTGCCGGTAGTGCTGGCCCTGACGGCCCTGGCTGGCCTCACCACGCTGCGGGTGGATGACGATATCGCCCAGTTGCAGGCTCTGCCGCAGGATATTCTGGCCCAGGAAAAAACCATCACCGCCCTGACCGGCCAGGGTGTCGATCAGAAATGGTTTGTGGTGCATGGCGCGTCGGCCCAGCAGACGCTGGAGCGGCTGGAAGCCTTCACTCCCGCGCTGGCCCAGGCGCAGCAGGCGGGTGACCTGAAATCCTGGCGCACCCTGCCGCTGAACTCGCTGGCGCGGCAGGAAAGCGACCTGGATTTGCTGAAAAAGGCGGCCCCGGCAGTGACGAAGGTTCTGCAAAACGCCGGGCTGACCACGGTGTCGCCGGATCTGAATGCCATGTCAGTGGAGGTGGAAGCCTGGCTTGCCAGCCCCGCCAGTGAAGGTTGGCGCCTGCTGTGGCTGACGTTGCCCGACGGCGAAAGCGGCGTGCTGGTGCCGGTGGATGGCGTGAAAAACAGCCTGGCCCTGCGCGTACTGGCGGATAAACATCCGGGCGTGGTCTGGGTGGATCGCAAGGCGAGTTTCGACAGCCTGTTTGCCCTCTACCGCACCGTGCTTACCGTTCTGCTGGCTGTCGCTCTGGCCGTGATCGCCTGTGGCGCGATGCTGCGCCTCGGCTGGCGTAAGGGGCTGATTACCCTGGTGCCCTCGCTGCTGTCGCTGGGCTGTGGCCTGGCAGCCCTGTCGGCCACGGGCCATCCGGTTAACCTGTTCTCGCTGCTGGCGCTGGTACTGGTGCTCGGCATTGGTATCAACTACACGCTATTCTTCAACAACCCGCGTGGTACGCCGTTGACCTCCATGCTGGCCATCACCCTGGCGATGATGACCACCCTGTTGACCCTCGGTATGCTGGTGTTCAGCGCCACGCAGGCGATCAGCAGTTTCGGAATTGTGCTGGTCAGCGGTATTTTCACCGCCTTCCTGCTGGCACCGCTGGCGATGCCGGCTAAAAAAGAGAGAAAACGATGATCACCCCTTTTTACCGCGCCGCCGCCCTGATCGGCGCGCTGCTGCTGGCTGGCTGTAGCCACACCACGCAAAACAGTGACGCGACGCGCCCGCAGGCCTGGTTACAGCCGGGCACCCGGGTGACGCTGCCGCCGCCGGGCATCACCCCGGCGCTGTCGTCGCAGCAGTTGCTGACCGGCCGCTTTAACGGCACAACCCAGTCGCTGCTGGTGATGCTGAATGCCGATGCGCAGAAGGTGACGCTCGCCGGGCTGTCATCGGTCGGCATTCGACTGTTCCTCGCCACCTACGATGCCACGGGCATCCATACTGAACAGTCTATTTTCGTCCCGCAGCTGCCTCCGGCCAGCCAGGTGCTGGCGGATGTGATGCTCAGCCACTGGCCGATCGACGCCTGGCTGCCGCAGTTGCCGAAGGGCTGGACGCTGCGGGATCGCGGCGACCGACGCGAGCTGCGCAATGCTGACGGCGCGCTGGTGACGGAGATCGTCTACCTGCAACGCAAGGGCAAACGCCAGCCAATCAGCATTGAACAACAGGCGTTCCACTACCACATCACCATTCAATATCTGGATGACTGAGATGATTTATATTTCTGCCGTTGGCCTGATCAATGCCCTGGGCAACGCGCCCGATGAGATAGCCGCTAACCTGACGCGCGGCGTGGCCCCGGGCATGCGTCTGCGCAGCGGCTGGCTGCAGGGCCAGGATGCGGTGCTGGGCGGCGTCGATGGCGAGCTGCCTGCCATCCCGGATAGCGCGGCCCTGCATCGCTCGCGGAATAATCAGCTTCTGCTGGCGGCGCTGGCGCAGATCCAGCCTGTGGTCGATGAAGCCATTGCCCGTTATGGCCGCGACCGGGTGGCGGTGGTCATGGGCACCAGCACCTCGGGCCTGGACGAGGGCGACGAGCATGTGCGCCTGTCGATGAACGGCGAAACCAGCGTTAACTGGCGGTACGCGCAGCAGGAGCTGGGCGATCCGTCGCGCTTTCTGGCCAACTGGCTGAATCTGGATGGCCCGGCCTATACCCTCTCTACCGCCTGCTCCTCCAGCGCGCGGGCGATTATCAGCGGGCGTCGGCTGATTGAGGCCGGGCTGGTGGATATCGCCCTGGTCGGCGGCGCAGATACGCTGAGCCGGATGCCGGTGAATGGCTTTAGCAGCCTCGAATCACTCTCCACTAGCCTGTGCGAGCCGTTTGGCCGCGACCGGCGGGGGATCACCATTGGCGAAGCGGCGGCACTGATGGTGCTGACCCGCGAGCCGCAGCCGGTGGCGCTGCTGGGAACTGGCGAGTCGAGCGATGCGTACCATATTTCTGCCCCACACCCTCAGGGCGAAGGAGCCATCAACGCCATTAATCAGGCGCTGAACGCCGCGGGATTGAAACCGGAGGATGTGGGTTACATCAACCTGCACGGTACGGCGACGCCGCTTAATGACCAGATTGAGTCGCAGGTGGTGCATGACCTGTTTGGTGAGGCCGTGCCCTGCAGCTCAACCAAACACCTGACCGGCCACACGCTGGGTGCCGCAGGGATCACCGAAGCCGCACTAAGCTGGCTGATCCTGACCCACGATCTGCCGCTGCCCGCCCAGGATTTCAGCCGCTATGCGCCCGATCCTACCCTCGCCGCCTGCGGTGTGCTGCATAAGCCCACCGCGCTGAAAAAAGCGGTGATCCTGTCCAATTCCTTCGCCTTTGGCGGCAATAACGCCAGCATCCTGCTGGGGAGAGTGTCATGAGTTATTTATCCCCCACCGACTACCTGCCTCACGATGCGCCTATGCTGCTGCTGGCGTCAGTAGAGAGTGTGACCGACGAGTCTGCCGTCTGCCGCGTCACGGTCAATTCACAGGGCGTGCTGGCGCCGTTCCTGAACGCCGCGGGCGATCTGCCGGGATGGTATGCCCTTGAACTGATGGCCCAGACGGTTGGCGTCTGGTCAGGCTGGCATCGCCAGCAGCAGGGGCAGGAAAACCTGTCGCTCGGCATGGTACTCGGGGCGCGGGAGTTGGTGTGTGCGGCAGGGATCTTCCCGGCCAACAGCGACTTAACGGTCACCGTCACCCTGCTGATGCAGGATGAACGCTTTAGCAGCTTCGAGTGTGCGATCACTGCCGATAACGCCACGCTGGCAACCGGGCGGGTGAATACCTTCCAGCCCGGCAAAGAGGAATTAGCATCACTTTTTAAGCAGGGGGTAAGTCAATGAGTCGTTCCGTTCTGGTCACCGGCGCCAGCAAAGGCATTGGCCGGGCCATCGCCCTAAAACTGGCCGCTGACGGATTTACGCTCGGGGTGCACTACCACCGCGACGCCGCAGGAGCACAGGACACCCTGAACGCCATCCAACAGGCGGGCGGCAACGGGCGTTTGCTCTCGTTTGACGTGGGTAACCGCGCCCAGTGCCGCGAGGTGCTGGAGCAGGATATGGAAGTGAACGGCCCCTGGTATGGCGTGGTCAGTAACGCCGGGATCGCACGGGATGGTGCCTTTCCGGCGCTCAGTGAAGAGGACTGGGACAGCGTGATCCACACCAATCTCGACAGCTTTTACAACGTTATTCACCCCTGCATCATGCCGATGATTGGCACTCGCAAGGGCGGCCGCATTATCACCCTGTCATCCGTTTCCGGGGTGATGGGCAACCGGGGCCAGGTGAACTATAGCGCGGCCAAGGCAGGCATTATCGGTGCCACCAAAGCGCTGGCGATTGAGCTGGCAAAGCGCAACATCACCGTCAACTGCATTGCACCTGGGCTGATTGATACCGGCATGATCGAGATGGAAGAGGCCGCGCTGAAAGAGGCCATGGCCATCATCCCCATGAAAAGAATGGGTCAGGCAGACGAGGTGGCCGGGCTGGCCAGCTATCTGATGTCGGATATTGCGGGGTATGTGACACGTCAGGTCATTTCCATTAATGGAGGAATGCTATGACGCGCCGCGTGGTGATTACCGGTATGGGCGGCGTCACCGCCTTCGGTGAAGACTGGCAGTCGGTTTCTGCCCGCTTACTGCAGTATAAAAACGCGGTACGTAAGATGCCGGAGTGGACGGTCTATGAGGGGCTACACACCCTGCTGGGCGCGCCGATCGACGATTTTACTCTGCCGGATCACTATACCCGCAAGCGTATCCGCGCCATGGGCCGCGTGTCGTTGTTGTCGACTCGCGCCACCGAACTGGCATTGACGCAGGCGGGGCTGATTGACGATCCGGTTCTGACCCAGGGCGAAACCGGCATTGCCTATGGCTCGTCCACTGGCAGCACCGGGCCGGTCAGCGAGTTTGCCACCATGCTCACCGAGAAACACACCAACAACATCACTGGCACGACTTATGTGCAGATGATGCCGCACACCACGGCAGTAAATACCGGTCTGTTCTTCGGGCTGCGTGGCCGGGTGATCCCGACGTCCAGCGCCTGCACGTCCGGCAGCCAGGCGATTGGCTATGCGTGGGAAGCGATTCGCCACGGCTATCAGACGGTGATGGTGGCGGGCGGCGCAGAGGAGCTGTGCCCGTCAGAAGCGGCGGTGTTCGATACCCTGTTCGCCACCAGCCAGCGTAACGACGCCCCGGAGGCCACGCCGTCACCCTTCGATATCCAGCGCGACGGGCTGGTAATCGGCGAAGGGGCCGGGACGTTGATCCTGGAGGAGCTGGAACATGCGAAGGCGCGCGGGGCGACGATTTACGGGGAAATTGTCGGCTTCGCCACCAACTGCGACGCAGCGCATATCACCCAGCCGCAGCGGGAGACGATGCAGATCTGTATGGAGAAGTCGCTGAAAATAGCCGGGCTAAAACCGCAGGACATAGGCTACATTTCGGCGCACGGCACCGCCACCGACCGGGGTGATATTGCCGAAAGCCAGGCCACCGCCGCGGTGTTTGGCGACAGCGTTCCCATCTCATCACTGAAGAGCTATTTCGGCCATACGCTGGGTGCCTGCGGTGCGCTGGAGGCATGGATGAGCCTGGAGATGATGCGCGAGGGGTGGTTCGTGCCGACCATCAATTTAAGACAACCGGATGAGCAATGCGGCGCATTAGATTATATTATGGGAAAAGTCCGTCATATTGACTGCGAATATCTACAAAGCAACAACTTCGCGTTCGGCGGCATTAATACTTCTCTTATCATTAAACGCTGGGCGTGACTATGTACCAGTTCCTGCTGGGAAAAATTTCTACCCTCAGCGCTGACCCTCTGGCGTCAGCGCTGGCCGAACAGGCGCCCCAGGGCGCGCGCCGCCTCCCCTGGCTGGCCGGGCGAACCCTGCTCACCCGGGCGTTATCGCCCGCCCCGGTGCCGGAAATCATCTTCGGAGAGCAGGGAAAACCGGCCTTCGTCGATGGGTATCCGTACTGGTTTAACCTGAGCCACAGCGGAGATGATATTGCCCTGCTGTTAAGCGATGAGGGCGAAGTGGGCTGCGACATCGAAGTGATCCGCCCCCGGGATAACTGGCAAGCGCTGGCCAATGCCGTCTTTAGCCTCGCAGAGCATGCGGAGCTGGAACGGGAGGAGCCAGAGGCCAAACTGGCAGCCTTCTGGCGCATCTGGACACGCAAGGAAGCGATTGTTAAACAGCGCGGCGGCAGCGCCTGGCAGATTGTCAGCGTCGACAGCACTTTTACTTCTGCACTGAGCGTCAGCCACGTCCAGCACGGCTCGCTGAGCCTTGCAGTCTGTACCCCCACCCCCTTCACCCTGCGCCACGACGCGCTTCAGGTGCTGTAACGCATAACTGCTACGCTTAATGGTCTGACTTTGCTAACAACATGGAGCAGACCATGAAAATCGATCTTACCGGGAAAGTGGCGTTAGTGACCGCCTCAACGGGCGGTATTGGCTTCGCCATCGCCAGAGGACTGGCGGAAAGCGGCGCTGAAGTGATTGTTAACGGACGCAGCATCGACTCGGTCAACCGGGGAATTCAAAAGCTCCAGCAGGTGATACCCGGCGTGAAGGTGCGGGCGGCGATTGCCGATCTCAGCACCGCTGATGGCGTGGATGCCCTGCTGAAGGTTGCCTCTGGCGTCGATATCCTCGTGAATAACGCCGGGATTTACGGACCAAAGGATTTTTACGCTACCGATGACGAGACCTGGAATAACTACTGGCAAACCAACGTGATGTCCGGGGTGCGGCTGTCGCGCGCCCTGTTGCCTGGCATGGTGCAAAAAGGCTGGGGCCGGGTGGTGTTTATCTCCTCGGAGTCGGCCTGCAATATTCCGGCAGACATGATCCACTATGGGGTAACCAAAACAGCCCAACTGTCGCTGGCGCGCGGGCTGGCAAAATTTGCCGCGGGTAGCGGCGTCACCGTAAACAGCGTTTTGCCAGGCCCGACAATGTCGGACGGCTTTGCAGAGATGATGAAAGACGAGCAGGAGAAAACCGGCAAATCGCTGGAGTCGCTGGCGAAAGAGTTCGTTATGGCTAACCGCCCAAGTTCGGTCATTCAGCGGGCCGCCACGGTGGAAGAGGTGGCGAATATGGTGGTCTATGTCTGTTCGCAGCAGGCGTCTGCTACCTCCGGCGCGGCGCTGCGCGTCGATGGCGGCGTGGTGGACGATATTATCTAGCCATGCCGATGACCGCCCGCCTGCAGGCGGGTGGCATCTGACGCTAAAGCAGGTAAACTGATGGACAGAATATGTATTTAAGCTAAGACCCGGTTATGACCAATATGATTGCCGATGAGGCAGTAGCAAAATCCAGCGTACTTTCGGTGTTCGACTTCGACGGCACGCTGACGCATCACGACAGCTTTATCCCTTTCTTACGCTTTGCGTTCGGTAAACGCTACTTTGCCGGACGGCTGGTACGGATGGCCTTGCCCACCCTGCACTGCGTGCGCCGTAAGCTGACCCGTGATGAGCTGAAAGAGGTGCTGATCAGAACCTTTCTGACCGGCGTGGATGAGCACTGGCTGCGTCAGCAGGCAGAGCTGTTCTGCGAGAAATACTGGGACAAACTGATGCGCCCGCAGGGCGTGTTGGCGGTGGCTGCGGAAGTGAACTCCGGTGCAGAGGTGACGATCTGTTCGGCATCGCCGGCGCTGGTATTGCAGCCCTGGGCTGACAAGCTCGGCATTAAGCTTATCGGCACCCAGCTGGAAGTGAAAAACGGCAAACTGACCGGGCGGATCACCGGCCATAACTGTCGCTGTGCGCAGAAAGTGGCCCGACTGGAGCATGTATACGGCAGCCTGACCAACTACCATGTGCGCGCCTGGGGTGATACCCGCGGCGATCACGAGCTGCTGGCTGCGGCGCAGGATCCGCACTGGCGGCATTTCCACCCGCCTCGCGCGCGCCGCAATTCGCCCCTTAAGCCGTAGAATAAACCGGGTGGCGACTTCGCCTTACCCGGTTTATGAAGGGTGCAGGCCCGGCCAGCGCAGCGCCGCCGGGCAATACTTCTCAGGCTTCCCGTTTCCCCGGGAACAGCAGGCTCGCCACAATCCCCGCCGCCAGCACGCCCAGCACCACTAACAGACTCGCGGTGGCACCAATGCCATAGCCGTGATGCCAGAAGTGATCCGTGGCGTTCAGTCCGAGCTTGAAGGCCACAAAGAACAGCAGCGCGATCACCGCTTTCTCCAGATGCACCAGATACTGCTTCAACGCCTCCAGCACGAAATAGAGAGTACGCAGGCCGAGGATCGCAAACATCATGGCGCTGTAGATAATCAGCGGCTCGCGACTGACGGCGATGATCGCCGGCACCGAGTCAAAGGCGAACATCACGTCTGACAGTTCCACCACCGCCACGCAGAGCAGTAGCGGTGTGGCATAGCGCTTCGCCTTCTTCACCCGCCCCACCATCACATTCTGGTTTTCCGGTTTGGCAAGCTCGGCATCGACCTCTTTCTGGCTCAGCAGGAAAGCATTGCCGGTGATTTTCGGCCAGATGGGATAGAAGCGTTTAACCGCGCGATAGGCCAGATGCTGGGAGTAATCCTCGATCTCGTCCTGCTCTTCGCCGCGCTTAAGCATCATCACCGCCGTCCAGGCCACAATCAGGGCAAAGACCACCTCGACGTATGGCCCGAGGCTCAGCAGGCTGGTGCCGATGGCAACGAAGATCCCACGGAAGACGATAGCGCCAATCACCCCCCAGTAGAGCACCCGGTGACGATACTGATCCGGCACGCCGAACCAGGCGAAGATCGCCATCATCACGAACAGGTTATCGACGGAGAGCACCTCTTCCAGCGCGTAACCGGTGAGGAACAGGCTCGCCACTTCGGCACCGTGATGAACGTACAGGAACCCGGCGAACGCCATCGCCATCATCACCCAGAAGATTGACCAGAGCGAGGCGCTTTTCAGTGAAATGGGTTTGTCATGCCGATGCATAAAGAGGTCGATAAACATCGCCCCCACCGCCATGACCACGAATACAACAACGGTTTCCGTCGGGAAACCGAGATGAGCAGATGACATACACAACCCTTTTTGAAGACAAAATACAAACCATGCAGACTGGCAGAGCCAGTAAAGAAAAAGGGGGGACCGTTAACAGCCTTCTCCCCTTAAGAAGTAAACCGGCGCAGGATTTCCCTGCGCCGGATGGACTATTTTAACGCACATTTACGCGGTTCAGCATGCCCGGTCAGTTTTTATTCTTTGGCCGCCAGCGCCTCTGCGCAGGCCCATGCGCTGGCCCACGCCCACTGGAAATTGTAGCCGCCCAGCCAGCCGGTCACGTCTACCACCTCACCAATAAAATAGAGCCCCGGCACGTGGCGGGCCTCCATGGTGCGCGAGGAGAGTTCGTTGGTGTCGACGCCGCCAAGGGTCACTTCCGCGGTGCGATACCCTTCGGTGCCGTTCGGCTGCACGCGCCAGGCGGTTAAGGTCTCAACCAGCGCCTGCTGGTCCCGGCTGTTGAGCTGCTTCAGCGACACATCGGGAATTTGTCCCAGCAGTTGCAGGCACTCCACCAGCCGCTTCGGCAGCTGCATGGCTAAGGTGTTTTTCAGGCTCTGGTTAGGGTGTGCCGCGCGCTGTTCATCAAGGAAGCTCGCCAGATCGCAGTCCGGTACTAAATTGATGGTGACGAACTCCCCCGGCTGCCAGTAGCTGGAAATTTGCAGTACCGCCGGGCCGGAAAGACCACGGTGGGTGAAGAGCAGGTTCTCACGGAATACGGTGCCGTCTTCAGCAATGATGACCGAAGGCACCGAGACGCCGGAGAGGGTTTGCAGTTGCTCCAGCAAAGGCTTATGCAGGGTGAAGGGCACCAGACCAGCACGGGTCGGGAGGACCTTCAGGCCAAACTGTTCGGCAATTTTATAGCCAAACGGCGACGCGCCCAGCCCTGGCATTGAAAGCCCGCCGCTGGCAATCACCAGCTTTTCCGCACTTACCGTTTCGCCATTCAGCTGCAGGGTGTAGCCCGCGTCATCGCGTGCCACTTCCAGGACTTCGCTGCGCAGACGCAAGGTAACCTGACCTTTTTCGCACTCTGCCACCAGCATATCGACGATCTGTTGCGCCGAATCGTCGCAAAACAGCTGGCCCAGGGTTTTCTCATGCCAGGCGATACCGTGCTTACCGACCAGGTCAATAAAGTCCCACTGGGTGTAGCGGGCAAGAGCAGATTTGCAAAAATGACGGTTCTGGCTCAAATAGGCCGCGGGTTCGATATAAAGATTAGTAAAATTGCAGCGACCCCCGCCAGACATCAGGATCTTACGCCCAGGTTTTTTTCCGTTATCGAGAAGCAGAACCCGGCGCCCTGCCTGTCCAGCCATCGCCGCACAGAATAAACCCGCCGCACCTGCGCCGATAATGATGGCATCATACTTTTCCACGTCTCGATCCTCCTGGTTTTGAGGGCGCGAATTGTAAAGTTTCCTCAAGAAGCGTGCCAGAGCAAATATGCGCGATCTCGTTCATTTAATTGAAATTTAAAAAATAATTCTTTTGTTGCTACGCTTATGTCAGTAGGCAAATCAAAAAAAGTCTATATTTCACTTTGCCCGTTGCGCATTTGTCCTGGATAATGCGCCGCGTTCATGTCCTCAAGATGGCGTAACGTCCTATGCTACATTTGTTTGCCGGCCTGGATTTCCATACCGGGCTTTTACTCTTGCTTGCTCTGGCCTTTGTATTGTTCTACGAAGCGATTAACGGCTTCCATGACACTGCGAACGCAGTCGCAACCGTTATCTACACTCGTGCTTTACGATCGCAAGTTGCGGTTGTGATGGCCGCGGTGTTTAACTTCTTTGGTGTTCTTCTGGGAGGTCTGAGCGTAGCCTACGCCATTGTGCATATGCTGCCAACGGATCTGCTACTCAATGTCAGTTCCGGCCATGGCCTCGCCATGGTGTTCTCGTTGCTGTTTGCTGCAATTATCTGGAACCTCGGTACCTGGTATTTCGGCCTGCCAGCATCCAGTTCTCACACGCTGATCGGCGCTATCATCGGTATTGGTTTAACCAATGCGCTGATGACCGGTACGTCTGTGGTGGACGCGCTGAATATTCCTAAAGTTCTGGGGATCTTCGGTTCACTGATTATTTCTCCGATTGTCGGTCTGGTTGTAGCAGGGGGTTTGATTTTCCTGCTGCGTCGTTACTGGAGCGGCACCAAAAAACGTGCCCGTATCCACCTGACGCCAGCCGAGCGTGAAAAGAAAGACGGTAAGAAAAAGCCGCCATTCTGGACGCGTATTGCCCTGATCATCTCTGCTATCGGCGTGGCCTTCTCTCATGGCGCGAACGACGGCCAGAAAGGGATTGGTCTGGTCATGCTGGTTCTGATCGGCGTGGCACCTGCGGGCTTCGTGGTGAATATGAATGCTACCGGTTACGAAATTACCCGTACCCGCGATGCAATCAACAACGTCGAAACCTATTTCCAGCAGCGTCCTGATCTGCTGAAAAAAGCCACCGGCGTTGATCAGCTGATCCCTTCTCCAGAAGCAGGCGCGACTGAACCGGCGCAGTTCCACTGCCATCCGGCCAATGCGATCAACGCACTGGAGCGGGCGAAAGGCATGCTGACCGATGTCGAAAGCTACGAAAAGCTCACACCTGAGCAGCGTGGCCAGATGCGTCGCATCATGCTGTGCATCTCTGACGTGACCGAGAAAGTATCCAAACTGCCTGAAGTTTCTGCTGACGACCAACGTCTGCTGAAGAAACTGAAAGTCGATATGCTGAATACCATCGAGTACGCACCGATCTGGATCATCATGGCGGTCGCACTGGCGCTGGGTCTGGGTACGATGATTGGCTGGCGTCGTGTGGCAACCACCATCGGCGAGAAGATCGGTAAGAAAGGCATGACCTATGCCCAGGGGATGTCTGCTCAGATGACGGCAGCCGTCTCTATCGGTCTGGCCAGCTACACCGGTATGCCGGTATCCACTACCCACGTTCTCTCCTCCTCCGTGGCGGGTACCATGCTGGTTGATGGCGGTGG
This sequence comes from Leclercia sp. LSNIH3, assembly GCF_002935105.1. Lineage (NCBI taxonomy): Bacteria > Pseudomonadati > Pseudomonadota > Gammaproteobacteria > Enterobacterales > Enterobacteriaceae > Leclercia > Leclercia sp. LSNIH3. The sequence continues at coordinate 2,715,594 of NZ_CP026387.1, read as the reverse complement.
TCTGCAACGCAAAACCGTCACCAGCATTCTGATGGCCTGGGTGTTTACCCTACCAGCTTCCATTCTGCTGTCTGGCGGTCTGTACTGGATCTCCCTGCAATTCTTGTAATCGCAGGCAGATAACGCGAAAAGCGGGTCAGGTCACTGGCCCGCTTTTTTTTGCCTGCAATTTGAGCCTCTACCATTGTAAGCATCAGGAAAGTCTGAACATTTTTTGTTCATCGCGTTTACAGGGGAGTGAGTATTCTACCGGGTGCGATTCATTATCATGCCATGGAGAATGTATGGCTTCTGGCCCAATCATCATCGCTAACAATATGCGCGAAGCGCGTCGACAAGGAATGTCGCGCAATATCAGGGAAGGAAGAAAATATGCCATTCAGAACGGCTATTAAATGGCTCCACCGGGCCGCCACGCTGGCGCTATTTATTGTGGTTATCGGTTTTGTATGGCTGGACTCCGCGCCAGATCCGCGAAAGGATGACGAGCTACAGCGGAGTTACAAATTATCTGACAGCCTTTGGCTCTATATGACCGTTAACGATAAAGGGGGCGCAACGGTACCTGTGCTCTACCGTTACTATCTCTCCAGGGAGATACCCGGGCAAAGCAGGGACATCATACGGGAACTCGCGACACGGACGCCTGTACTGGAGGGAACAGGTACTATCACAGATGCCAGGATAGGCATCAACGGCGAGGTCAGCATCTCCTACAGCGGGAAGGTATTCTCCGTGCAGAAAGATATCTCTAACCTTCGGTTTACGGTTTCACCCTGATGGGTGGCAAAAGGAAGGCGAGCTATACCGCCTTCCTTTGCGCTCAATCGCGCTCAATGCCAGATGAGGAGAGCAATCATACTCACCACCACCAGGCCGCACAGCGCGCTGGTCAGGATGAACTGACGGCGCAGGCGCTCACAGCGGCGGATAAACTCATCGTCATGATGATCGCGATAACGCTGGGCGTAGATATACCACACCAGGCGCATCTGTTTGCTGGGCTGCCCATGCGAGGTGAAGAAGCCTCCACCGTCGACATATTGATAAAGCAACGGATCGCAGCCACGAAGTACCACTAATAGCGCGCGTAAGGACGAGAAATAACGCGCCATATTCACGATGCAAACCACACATAACGCCCAAAATAATGCGACGGTGCTAATCATACTTCCTCCCCGGCGTCCGCCCACGAAGCAATGCTTCGGGACTACCGCACCCATGCCCTGACAGACGGTTCAGTGAAAGAGAGACTAAAAGCCGATCGGCTTCACATTTTAATATCCGAACGGCTTATTCAATAGTGTAGGAGATCCCCTAATTTTTTTGCCACAAGGTTAATCGTTATCAACACCAATGCTTGAAAATTTTGCTCAACTGGGCCGTAATGAAGGCAGGTAGACGACTGCTACACGCATTGGTCATCGATAACTTATGGAAGGAGTAACACTATGGCTTATAAACATATTCTTATCGCGGTTGACCTCTCCCCGGAGAGCAAGGTGCTGGTTGATAAAGCGGTATCCATGGCACGTCCTTACAATGCGAAAGTTTCATTAATTCACGTGGACGTTAATTACTCCGATCTCTATACCGGCCTGATTGACGTGAATCTGGGCGATATGCAGAAGCGTATCTCCGAAGAGACTCACCAGGCGCTGACCGAACTCTCCACCAACGCGGGCTATCCAATCACCGAAACCCTGAGCGGCAGCGGCGATCTGGGCCAGGTGCTGGTCGATGCGATTAAGAAATACGATATGGATCTGGTGGTGTGCGGTCATCATCAGGACTTCTGGAGCAAGCTGATGTCATCCGCGCGTCAGCTGATTAATACTGTGCATGTGGATATGTTGATTGTGCCGCTGCGCGACGAAGACGACGAGTAATGCAGAATTGCCGGGCGGCGCTGCGCTTGCCCGGCCTGAGGTTTGTGCCCTCTCCTTATGGGAGAGGGTCCGGTTGAGGCATCAGACCGCCTCTTCCTCCGGCGTGCCGGAATAGATATCGAAACGGTGCCCTTTGGTCACCACCGCATTGGTCGTCGCGACTTCTGCCAGCGGCGGCGCATAATCAGGACGTTTCACCACTACCCGCTTCGTTGCCAGCCGTCGGGCAGGCTCCAGCAGACCATCTGCGTCCAAATCCGGCCCCACCAGCGACTGAAACACGCGCATCTCTTTCTTCACCAGGGCGCTTTTCTGCTTATGCGGGAACATCGGGTCGAGATAGACCACCTGTGGACGCGGCGTGATATCCGTCAGTGCCGTCAGGCTCGACGCGTGGATCAGCTGTAAACGCTCCTGCAACCAGCCGCCGATTTCCGGGTCGGCATAGCCGCGGGCCAGACCATCATCCAGCAGGGCGGCAACCACCGGATTGCGCTCCAGCATTCGTACCCGGCAGCCCACCGACGCCAGCACAAAGGCATCGCGTCCTAGCCCGGCGGTGGCATCCACCACGTCCGGCAGATAGCTGCCTTTGATGCCGACCGCTTTAGCGACCGCTTCACCGCGCCCGCCGCCAAACTTACGCCGGTGCGCCATCGCCCCGCCGACAAAATCAACAAAAATGCCGCCGAGTTTAGGTTCGTCGCACTTGCGCAGCTCCAGATGGTCCGGGGTCATCACCAGCGCCATCAGGTTATCCGCATCATGCTCCAGTCCCCAGCGGGCGGCAAGAACAGATAAGGCGCCGTCTCCGGCGCCTGTTTCATCTACTAAGCGAATCTTCACGAATCCACTAACCCTTGATCCCGTAATGCTCCAGCATCGCGTCCAGCTGCGGCTCGCGGCCACGGAAGCGTTTGAACAGCTCCATTGGCTCTTCGGAACCGCCGCGGGTCAGGATGTTATCGAGGAAAGACTGGCCGGTTTCGCGATTGAAAATGCCCTCTTCTTCGAAACGGGAGTACGCGTCTGCCGCCAGCACATCGGCCCACAGGTAGCTGTAGTAACCCGCCGCATAACCGCCGGCAAAGATATGGCTGAACGCGTGCGGGAAGCGACCCCAGGCCGGGCCTGGAATAAGGGCAACCTGCTTTTTGATCTCCGCCAGGGTTTCGAGGACCTTCGCCCCCTGCTCCGGGCTGAACTCGGCATGCAGACGGAAATCGAACAGGCCGAACTCCAGCTGGCGCAGGATAAACATCGCCGCCTGGTAGTTTTTCGCTTCAAGCATCTTATCCAGCAGCGCTTTTGGCAGCGGCTCGCCGGTCTCGTAGTGGCCGGAGATAAACGCCAGCGCGTCCGGCTCCCAACACCAGTTTTCCATAAACTGGCTCGGCAGTTCGACCGCATCCCACGGCACGCCGCTGATACCCGCCACGCCTGCCGCTTCGATACGGGTCAGCATATGGTGCAGACCGTGACCGAACTCGTGGAACAGGGTGATCACTTCGTCATGGGTAAAGAGCGCAGGTTTGCCGTTTACCGGACGGTTAAAGTTACAGGTCAGGTATGCCACCGGCTTTTGCAGCGAGCCGTCGGCTTTACGCATCTGGCCTACACAGTCGTCCATCCATGCCCCACCGCGTTTGTTTTCACGGGCATAGAGATCCAGATAGAAGCTGCCGCGCAGCTCATTTTTGTCGTCGTACAGCTCGAAGAAACGCACGTCGTCGTGCCACACTTCCACGTCGTGGCGCTCTTTGGCAGTAATGCCATAGATGCGTTTCACCACTTCGAACAGGCCGTTAACGGCTTTGTTTTCCGGGAAGTACGGGCGCAGCTGCTCATCGCTGATGCTGTAAAGATGCTGCTTCTGTTTCTCGCTGTAGTACGCGATATCCCATGGCTGCAGCTCATCAACGCCGAACTCTGCTTTTGCAAAGGCGCGCAGCTGGGCCAGCTCTTTCTCACCCTGAGGACGGGCGCGTTTGGCCAGATCGGTTAAGAAATCCAGCACCTGCTGTGGATTTTCGGCCATTTTGGTGGCGAGGGATTTATCCGCATAGCTGTCAAAGCCCAGCAACTGTGCCAGCTCGTGACGCAGGGCGAGGATTTCGGCCATCACCGGGGTGTTGTCCCATTTACCGGCATTCGGACCTTGATCGGAGGCGCGGGTGCTGTAGGCGCGATACATCTCTTCGCGCAGGGCCTGGTTGTCGCAGTAGGTCATCACCGGCAGATAGCTCGGGATATCGAGAGTCAACAGGTAGCCTTCCTGCTCTTTCGCCTCGGCCTGAGCTTTGGCTGCCGCCAGAGCACTCTCCGGCATACCTGCCAGATCCGCTTCGTCGGTAATCAGCTTCGTCCAGCCCATGGTGGCATCCAGCACGTTGTTGCTGTACTGATTCCCCAGCTCGGACAGGCGCGTTGCGATTTCACCGTAGCGCTGCTGTTTGTCTTTCGCAAGGCCAATGCCCGACAGTTCAAAATCACGCAGGGCGTTATCGACAGCCTTTTTCTGCGCGATGTCCAGCGTCGCATAGTTATCGCCATCACGCAGGTCGCGGTACGCTTTGTACAGCCCCTCGTGCTGCCCAACCCAGGTACTGTATTCCGACAGCAGCGGCAGGGTTTGTTCGTAGGCTTCACGCAGTTCCGGGCTGTTTTTCACTGAGTTCAGGTGGCTGACCGGGGAGAAGATGCGGCCAAGCACATCATCCACTTCCGCCAGCGGCTGACACAGGTTTTCCCAGGTATAAGGAACGCCCTGCGCAACCACGCTCTCGACGGCGGTACGGCAATCGTCCAGTGCTTTGGTGACAGCGGGGACAACATGTTCAGGCAGAATAGAGGAAAACGGTGGCAACGAAAAAGGCGTCAGTAATGGGTTGGTCATAAGCACTGTCCTGTTAAATGAGTGAATGAAGCGCGCATCCTGCGCGAGCATATTGTTTCCAGGATGGGGTTAAGTGTAGTGAATTTCAATGGCTGAGGTGACAGAAAAACGCCCGGCGGCGCTGCGCTTTCCGGGCTTGCGGGTAATCTGTGCCTTTCTGCTGTAAACTGTGGCCAATCGCCATTATCGGAACACATTTACCCATGCTCAGTTATCGCCACAGCTTTCACGCGGGCAACCACGCCGACGTTCTTAAACATACCGTTCAGAGCCTGATTATCGAGGCGCTCAAAGAGAAAGATAAGCCGTTTCTCTACCTGGACACCCATGCTGGCGCGGGCCGCTATCAGCTGAGCGGTGCACACGCCGAGCGCACCGGGGAATACCTCGAGGGCATCGCCCGTGTCTGGCAGCAGGACGACCTGCCAGCCGAGCTTGACCCCTACATCAGCGTGATTAACCACTTCAACCGTGGCGGCCAGCTACGTTACTACCCTGGTTCTCCACTGATTGCCCGTCAGCTGCTGCGCGAGCAGGACAGCATTCAACTGACTGAACTGCACCCGAGCGACTACCCGCTGCTGCGTTCTGAATTCCAGAAAGACAGCCGCGCACGCGTGGAAAAATCGGACGGCTACCAGCAGCTTAAAGCGAAGCTCCCGCCGGTATCCCGTCGCGGCCTGGTACTGATCGACCCGCCGTATGAGATCAAAAGCGACTATCAGGCGGTTGTCGCGGGCATTCACGAAGGGTACAAACGCTTTGCCACGGGCACCTATGCTCTGTGGTATCCGGTGGTGCTGCGTTCGCAAATCAAACGCATGATCAAAGATCTGGAAGCAACCGGCATCCGTAAGATCCTGCAAATTGAACTGGCCGTACGCCCGGACAGCGACCAGCGCGGCATGACCGCCTCCGGTATGATTGTGATTAACCCACCGTGGAAGCTGGAAGCGCAGATGAACAACGTTCTGCCGTGGCTGCATAAAACGTTGGTGCCAGCCGGTACTGGCCATGCCACCGTCAGTTGGATCGTGCCTGAGTAATCGCAGTCATCGATGGAAACTATTGATTTCAGGTATACAATCGCGGCAATTAACGATTAAGGATAAGACCATGACTAAGCATTATGATTACATCGCGATCGGCGGCGGCAGCGGCGGCATCGCCTCGATTAACCGTGCGGCCATGTATGGCCAGAAGTGCGCATTGATTGAAGCAAAAGACCTCGGCGGCACCTGCGTCAACGTCGGTTGTGTACCGAAAAAAGTGATGTGGCATGCAGCGCAGATCCGTGAGGCCATCCATCTCTATGGCCCGGATTATGGTTTTGACACCACTATCAATAACTTCGACTGGGATCGCCTGATCGCCAGCCGCACTGCGTATATTGACCGAATCCACACCTCCTACGACAACGTGCTGGGTAAGAACAATGTCGATGTGATCCGTGGCTTCGCCCGTTTTGTTGATGCGAAAACCATTGAAGTGAATGGCGAGACGATCACTGCGGATCATATCCTGATCGCGACCGGCGGTCGTCCGAGCCATCCGGCGATCCCGGGTGCGGAATACGGTATCGACTCCGACGGTTTCTTTGAGCTGCCTGCCCTGCCGAAACGCGTTGCCGTTGTGGGCGCGGGTTATATCGCTGTAGAACTCGCTGGCGTGATTAACGGCCTGGGCGCGGAAGCGCATCTGTTTGTGCGTAAACACGCCCCGCTGCGCAGCTTTGACCCGCTGATCGTCGATACGCTGGTCGAAGTGATGAACGCTGAAGGCCCACATCTGCATACGGAAGCCATTCCGAAAGCGGTCGTGAAGAACGCCGACGGCAGCCTGACCCTGGAGCTGGAAGATGGTCGCAGCCAGACCGTGGATTGCCTGATCTGGGCCATTGGTCGTGAACCCGCAAACGACAACTTCAACCTGTCCGTTACTGGCGTCGAAACCAATGAGAAGGGCTATATCGTTGTCGATAAGTTCCAGAACACCAGCGTGCCGGGCATTTATGCCGTGGGCGATAACACCGGTGCCGTTGAGCTGACCCCAGTGGCGGTGGCCGCAGGTCGTCGTCTCTCCGAACGTCTGTTTAACAACAAGCCGGACGAGCATCTGGACTACAGCAATATCCCGACCGTGGTCTTCAGCCACCCGCCAATCGGCACCGTCGGTTTAACCGAACCGCAGGCGCGCGAGCAGTATGGCGACGATCAGGTGAAGGTATATAAATCTGCCTTCACCGCCATGTATACCGCCGTCACCGCTCACCGCCAGCCGTGCCGCATGAAGTTAGTCTGCGTCGGCCCGGAAGAGAAGATTGTCGGCATTCACGGTATTGGCTTCGGTATGGATGAGATCCTGCAGGGCTTCGCCGTGGCGCTGAAAATGGGTGCCACCAAGAAAGACTTTGATAACACCGTGGCGATCCACCCAACCGCGGCAGAAGAGTTTGTGACCATGCGTTAATACGCCTTGCCACTCGCGATTTTGCGCTTATAAAGACCGGTCCTCAGTGGCCGGTTTTTTTATGTTTCATTGCCAGAAATCTCGCGGCTGCTGGCCACGCTGTACAAACGGTAACAAAATTCCCCAGAAACGACGGCAGGCCTGGCTAATCTTAATAAGTGTTAAGCGCTTACCTGGATCGATTAATTAAGATTAGAGAATAGACAATGCAAGTGAAGATCAACGCAAAAAGCCTAGCGAAATTCCATCTCATACTTGCCCTTGTCTGGGCGATGTTAACCATACCTACGCTCCTGTGGTGGAAAAACAGTATCCTCTGGGTCTCGCTGATGAGTATTTATGCCATCGTGGTTTCGCACCTGGCGGCCTATAGCGCGGCCCATGCGGAAAAAGCGGCCAACAATGCCCTGAATCAAAGCGAAGAGACCAAGCAAAAAACCGAGAAAATAGCTGCCGATCCACACCAGGCGCACTGATGATGCCTGGCCGGTGTCAGGCAAACACAATCTGCCCGACGCCGGTACACGCTTCAAAAATAAACATTCTGCGCGGCATATCTAACAGCCGCATTCCCGCCACCTGACAACGCCGTAAGCGGATCGGCTGCTTAACCACGCTATTCGAGAAAAAGACATTCCGCATATCGCAATTGTCGAAAACAAGCCCATCGATATAACAACGGTTAATCAATAAACTGCTGAACTGAATATTACGGAATACACTTAGCTTCAGATTACAGCGGAATATAATGGCTTTGTTCTCTCCTTCACAAATATCCAGCCGCGTAAAATGGCGGCTTTCCAGCAGCCCCTGCAGTTCTGTTATAGTGGATTTATCGTCAGCTGGCTCTGCAAAAGAAAAAGGCGTAACACCCTGACGCTTCGCGTTAAGGTTCATCAGGATTCCTGTTTGAAGTTGTCATCGGAAGCGATGACGACGGCGTGGAATGCCTTAATGACTTATTTGCGCGTAGCAAAACAATATCGATTTTGGACACTTATTTGCAGAGTTGGCCGACGAAATAAAAGTTCGAAGACACAGCGTTATTAATCAAAAATATAATTAATTTCACTTAGGCGATATTTATGTCAAAAAGCAATAACAAAAACGCTATTCTGGTTCTGGAATCCCCGTGGAAACTGGACGATCACGATGCTCACCGCTCGTCGGTATTGCCGTTTGTGCAGGGGATCGCAAAGATGCATGGTAATACCGAGGTTTACTGCCTGAACTTCTACAATAAAAGCAGCTTTGATTTAGCGCTGGAGTGCCTGTGTCGGCAGAAGTTTGACAACACTATCGTTTATGTTGCGGCGCATGGCAGCAAAACCCATATTGGGGATGTTTCTCTGAAGCATATTCTCAACAGAATTAATGAAAATTCCCGCAAATTTAACATCAAGGGATTAATGCTGGGTTCCTGCTTTGCAGGAAGCAAAACTCATCTGCTGGAGGCCCTCACCGAGGACAGCAAGCTGACGTGGTGCGCGGCATACTCTTCATCCTGCTACTGGCTGCCGGGGACAATGCTTGACTGCGCGCTTATTCATAGCGCCCTCAACATTCAGGACGCGGCGTATAAAACGCATGAAGAGATGCAGGAGGCCTTTGCTGAAGCCGTTGCGCCTTTCGCCCCAAATGGCATCATCGGTACTGACAGTGAAGATCAATTCGTAGCGCTGTCCGACTCATTGCAAATCGTGATTCAGCCAGAAGGGAGAGGTTTCCGCGCCCGTCTCTCATCCGAAGACATTTTTGAACGCGCTGAAAACCATCGCTATAGTGAAGAAGGCGCCTTCTGATTCATACTCTGTTGCAAAGCGAATGATCCGAATTTTAGATCGTCGACAAACTGCTGGATTGGCTGTTTATTTCCTGTAATAACAGCAACATGCCACCAGCAGTGGCCGTTTTTCGCTGGCGGAAAAGTGTGATCTACCGCACATATACCTCTTCACAGACCGAAGCGAATGTCTAAGCTTAGTAGGTAACCGGATAAAAACAGACCCGAGACAACGCTAACTGGAGGTCCTGACCACCATGTTCAACCAGACATTACGCACTGTAGAGACCGTAGAGTTCGATATAGAACAAGAACTTCTCTACGAAATCGATCCCTGCGAGTTAAAACTGGATGAAATGCTCGAGGCGGAGCCGGAACCTGAAATGATTGAAGGGCTGCCCGCATCTGATGCGCTCACCCCTGCCGATCGCTACCTTGAACTCTTTGAGCACGTGCAGTCGACACGACTGTTTGCTGACAGCAAAACCTTCCCTGACTGCGCACCAAAGATGGATCCGCTGGATATTCTCATCCGCTACCGTAAGGTGAGACGTCACCGGGACTTCGACCTGCGCGAGTTTGTCGAAAGACACTTCTGGCTGCCGGAAGTCCTGTCGAGCGAGTATGTGTCCGATCCTTCCCTCTCGCTGAAGGAACATATCGACAACCTGTGGCCGGTGCTGACCCGCGAGCCGCAGGATCACATCCCCTGGTCATCGCTGCTGGCGCTGCCGCAGGCCTATATTGTGCCCGGCGGGCGATTCAGCGAAACTTACTACTGGGACTCCTATTTCACCATGCTGGGGCTGGCCGAGAGCGGACGCCACGACATGCTCAAATGCATGGCGGATAACTTTGCGTGGATGATCGAACGCTATGGCCATATTCCTAACGGCAACCGTACCTACTATCTGAGCCGCTCCCAGCCGCCTGTGTTTGCCCTGATGGTTGAGCTGTTTGAAGAGGACGGCGTGCGCGGGGCCAAGCGCTATCTGGATCACCTGAAAATGGAGTATGCCTTCTGGATGGACGGCGCCGAGTCGCTGCTGCTCAACCAGGCTTATCGCAGCGCGGTGCGCATGCCGGACGGCTCTCTGCTCAACCGCTACTGGGATGACCGTGATACCCCGCGGGACGAATCCTGGATAGAGGACGTCGAGACCGCGCGTCACTCTGGTCGTCCACCCAACGAGGTTTATCGTGATCTACGCGCCGGGGCCGCCTCAGGCTGGGACTACTCCTCGCGCTGGCTGCGGGATCCGAGCCGGCTGGCGAGTATTCGCACCACCCAGTTTATCCCTATCGATCTTAACGCCTTCCTGTTTAAGCTGGAGAGCGCTATCGCCAATATCTCGGCCTCGAAGGGTGACAAAGAGACGGCAGAGATCTTCCGTCAGAAGGCAAGCGATCGCCGCGCGGCGGTCAACCGCTATTTGTGGGATGACGAAAACGGCTGTTATCGCGATTACGACTGGCGTCGTGAGGAGCTGGCGCTCTTCTCTGCCGCCAGCATCGTGCCGCTGTATGTCGGTATGGCTACCCATGAGCAGGCGGAACGCCTGTCGGATGCGGTAAAAGCTCGCCTGCTGACGCCGGGTGGTATTCTGGCTACCGAATATGAAACCGGCGAGCAGTGGGATAGACCCAACGGCTGGGCGCCCTTGCAGTGGATGGCGATCCAGGGCTTCAAGCAATACGGAAATGACTCCCTGGGGGACGAAATCGCCTGGAGCTGGCTGCAGACGGTTAACCATTTCTACAAGACGCACTACAAGCTGATTGAGAAGTACCACATCGCCAGCAGCCAGCCTCGTGAAGGGGGCGGGGGTGAGTATCCCCTGCAGGATGGTTTTGGCTGGACAAACGGCGTGGTACGCCGCCTGATCGGCCTGTACGGGGAGCCGTAGCTCCCCGTTCTGTCAGCGGATCACGTCATAAATCGCTGTCTGGATCGCCTGCCATTTTTTGGTGCTCTCGTTCGGCTGCGCCTCTGCCCGCCGCGTCGCCTGCTCCATCTCGCGCCGCTGGCGTTCAACCACCGCCGGTACGGAACAAAATGCCTGGAGATAGTCTTTACGCAGGCTCGTTAGCGTTTCGCCTGTTGCCATCACATGGCCGAGGTTGGTAATAAACCGCCGACAGGGCTTCTCCTGGGTCATTTGCAGGCGATAGCGCATCAGCACATCCAGCACCTCGCGGTGATTGGCGGAGAGCGCATACTCCGTCCAGGAGAGTTTCCAGTCCATCCCCGCTTTCAGGAACAGTAACGCCACCCGGGTGTCGTTGCGGTCTATCGCCGAACGGAAGTTACTCTCATCCCAGGTCACTCCCATCCGCGTCAGCGTTTCACGTGAGGAAGGAGTCTCGCGCATCTCTTCCGCCACCGCCGTCTTCACGGGCGGCGGTGTGTTGGCCGCCTGCGTCGGGGCGCTGCTCTCAATAAGAAGCCAGGCACCCATCATCATAATCCCCATCACCATGACCCCCACCGCGCCCCACAGCACGACCGAGATTAAGTAATCGCGCTGCTCCGGCGTGCGCGCAGGGCGACGGTTCGGTTTATCGATGGTGTCACGCACCTCAAAAATGTCGTCGCCCGTGGCGTTGTTTTTTATCCGTGCGTTCTCCCAGAAGCTTTCCAGCTCATTAACGCTTTCGGCCATCAGTCCCGCCGGGTTCACGGCGGTGCGGCCCTCATTAAATGCGCGCTGAACAGGGGTGGCGATCTGGGTGTAGTAATTATCCAGAAGCAGGATTTGTGTGGAGGTGAGCGGCTGTTGGGCAATAATTTTATTGCGGATCAGCCGGATATCATCGAGGAAGGTCTGTAGCGTTTTACGCGGCTCCACCATCAGCGTCAGCAGAGACGGATCGCTGAACAACGACGAGTAGGAGCGAGAGTACTCTTTTTTATCCACCAGCATCAGGGCCAGCTCGCTGAACATCATGCCGCCGAGGGCGTCGTTACGTTCACCCTGCTGCATCCAGTTGCGCACCCGATCGGCGTTGAACAGCGTTTTCAGGTGGTTATTCAGGCGTGTCGGATCCGGCCACGCCTGCATAATAAGCCCTTTAATCATTAGCTCCAGCGTGCGCACCTGCATTTGCGCGTGCTGCTGTCGGGACTCATCACTGGGCCCCATGTCCGTGCTGTAGGTCAGCAGCGGCTGCTGCAGACGCAAATGCTCAAGCGCCGTCACAAAGCGCGTCGCGGCGATAAGCTGATTATCGCTCACGTCCTGCCCGCTCTCATATTGCGGCACGCGCTGCTGTAATAGCCGCAGTTGCAGGGTGAACTGCGACAGCTCCGCATCATTCAGGTTAAGCTGCTTAGCCACCCTCGCCCAGCCCCCCAGCGCCAGCCTGGCGGAGTCGAGCTGCTCAAGGAACCAACGGGGATCTTTGCCTTCGGCAACGCGCACCTTTAACAGGAGCAGGATCTCCACCGAGGCCTGACGAATAATTCCCAGACAGCGTTCAAACTGCTCGCGGATCACATGCGATTTACTGAGGGTCATCATATTCCTTTATAGGCTGCGCACCCAGGCAGAGGCAGCTGTCGGAGAGTGGTTGTTATTTCAAGTGGTTATACCAGATTAAACATACCCGATAATGGGTACTATTTCAGTGATAATGTTAAAATCATTTACAAAAGCTCGTGGAGATCTGGTATGCCCGTATTACATACCCCGCGTTTGACCTGCTCCCCTGTGCAGGAAGAAGACTGGCCCTTTTTTCTCTCGCTTCAGCAGCACCCCGATGTGATGCGCTTCGTGGCCGAAGCCCGCCCGGAGGAGGCCATTCGCGAAGCCTTTACCGCGCGTCTGCCCGCCTGGACGCCGGGCAGCGACCACTGGCTGTGCCTGGTGGTACGCGATAACCTCAGCCAGATGCCGCTCGGGGTCACCGGGTATATTCATCATGATGATGATTGCGCCGAAGTGGGCTTCTTATTTGCCCCCCAGGCCCAGGGAAAAGGCTACGGCTTTGAGTCCTTGCAGGCAGTGTGCGATTACGCCTTCGGCCAGGGAGGCATACGCCGCTTAACCGCCACGGTGACGGCGGGCAACATGGCCTCGAAACGCCTGCTGGAAAAAGTGGGGTTTGTGCTGGAAGGGGAACTGCGCGAAAGCTACTGGCTGGCAGGCCAATGGCACAACGACTGGCTGTTTGGGCTGTTAAAGCACGAGTACCGCTAAGCGTGCCGCGGGGATCCCTCCCCGGCGACGCTTTACAGGAACATGCCCCCGGAAACTTCAATCCGCTGTGCGTTCATCCAGCCCAGCTCATCGCTGAGCAGGGCCGCAATCGCATCGCCGATGTCGTCCGGCAAGCCGACGCGCCCCAGCGCCGTCTGCAAGGCAATCTGCTGGTTAATCTCCTTGTTATCGCGCACGCGCCCGCCGCCAAAATCGGTTTCAATGGCACCCGGGGCAATAATATTGGCGGTGATCCCGCGCGCGCCCAGCTCTTTCGCCTGGTAGCGGGTAAGTACCTCCATCGCCCCTTTCATCGCCGCGTAGGTGCTGGAGCCAGGCAGGGCAAACCGCGCCAGGCCGGAGGAGACATTCAGGATCCGCCCGCCGTTATTCATCAGCGGTAACAGGCGCTGGGTCAGGAAGAAGGGGCCTTTGAAATGGATGTTCATGACCTCATCAAATTGCGCTTCGGTGGTCTCAACATAGGGGGCATATAAACCGACGCCTGCGTTGTTCAACAAATAATCGAAGCTGCTGCGTTGCCATACTTCATGCAGCTTTTCTTCCACTTGTCTGGCAAAAGCATCGAAATGGGTAACATCCCCGACGTTCAACTGTAATGCCGCCGCTTTTACCCCTTTTTGCTCAATTTCGCGTACAACATCGAGCGCTTCCTGCTGACTGCTGTTCCAGGTCAGAAGGATCCCGACACCTTTGTCTGCCAGCTTCAGCGCCGCGTTTTTACCTAGCCCGCGGCTACCGCCAGTCACTAATGCAATACGTTCAGTCATAAGAAACCTCATTTCGGCTGTAGTGGTGATTGAGAAAGAGCTTATTAGGTGATAGAAAATCAATAAAGGTAGCTAACAACGCTTCACTGTTTCACTGCTAACAACAATGAGCGCTTCCTATGGATAAAATTCAGGCAATGCAGTTGTTCATTCGCGTCGCTGAACTGGAGAGTTTTTCCCGCGCAGCAGACTCTATGGGCCTTCCTAAAGGTAGTGTATCCCGTCAGATCCAGGCCCTGGAGAACGGGCTGGGCACCCAGCTATTGCACCGCACCACAAGGCGCGTCAGCCTCACACAGGATGGGATGGTCTATTACGAGCGAGCCAAAGATCTGCTGGCTAACATGGATGAACTGGATGGTCTTTTTTTGCACGACCCTGCCAGCGTCAGCGGAAGGATCAGGGTGGATATGCCTACGGGCGTTGCGCGAAATTTAGTCATCCCCCGCCTGCCGCTATTTTTACAACAGTATCCTGGCATTGAACTGGAACTGAGCAGCAGCGATCGGCTGGTGGATGTGGTTCGGGAAGGGTTTGACTGCGTGGTACGCGTCGGCACTCTGAAAGATTCCGGCTTAATTGCCCGCCCGCTCGGCAGGTTGTCGGTCGTCAACTGCGCCAGCCCGGATTATCTGTCGCGTTTTGGCTACCCCGACGGGCTGGATGATTTAGCCTCGCATGCCGTGGTGCACTATGCGACGCATCTCGGCACCCGGCCCCAGGGGTTCGAATATTACGACGGCGAATCGACCCACTGGGTCAAGACCGGTGGCGTGCTGACGGTCAACAGCACCGAGACCTACCACGCCTCTGCCATCGCCGGGCTGGGGATTATTCAGGTTCCGCGGGTGGGCGTGCGTGACGCGCTGCGCGCTAAAAAGCTGCTGGAGATCCTGCCGCAGTACCGCGCCAGACCGATGCCGGTGTCGCTTATCTATCCCCACCGCCGTAACCTCTCCCGCCGGGTACATCTGTTTATGGCCTGGCTCACGGACATCATGAAAGCCTACGTTGACTGAGCGCAGGCTATAATTTTAAGGACCTCCCGCTAATCAATAAGGAAAGTGCGCGTGACGCCGGAAAATAGTGAGCAACGCCCCACCCATGATCTGGACTTCGAGCCGATTAAAAAACTGGAAACCAGTCCACCCCAGCCGCCGGCTGAACCTAAAATCACCTCCATACGTAAAACGGGGAGCCTGCTGGACAAGGCGAAGGACGCCTTCCAGCTGATTCAGCAGCAGCCGATGATTGCCCACCTGCTGCGTGCCACCGAGCGGTTCAACGACCGGCTCGGCAATCAGTTTGGCGCGGCGATCACCTACTTCTCATTTTTATCGATGATCCCGATCCTGATGCTCTCCTTTGCCGCAGCGGGCTTCTTTCTGGTCTCCAACCCGACGCTGCTGCAGGATATCTTCAATAAAATTTTGCAGAACGTCAGCGATCCGACGCTGGCCACCACCCTGAAAAGCACTATCCGTACCGCCGTCGAGCAGCGTACCACCGTGGGGATTGTCGGGCTTTTCGTGGCGCTTTACTCCGGCATTAACTGGATGGGCAACCTGCGTGAAGCAATCCGCGCCCAGTCGCGCGATGTCTGGGAGCGCAAGCCGCAGGATGAGGAGAAATTCTGGATTAAATATTTGCGCGACTTCGTTTCGCTGATTGGCCTGCTGGTGGCGCTGGTTATCACCCTCTCTATCACCTCCGCGGCAGGCTCGGCGCAGCAGATGATTATCTCCGCGCTCTATCTCGACACCATCGAGTGGCTGAAACCCGTCTGGCATCTGGTAGGGTTAGGTATTTCGATGCTGGCTAACTACCTGCTTTTCTTCTGGATTTTCTGGCGACTGCCGCGCCACAGGCCACGCCGCAAGGCGCTGATCCGCGGCACCTTTATTGCCGCTATCGGTTTTGAGGTGATTAAAATCGTGATGACCTACACGCTGCCGTCCCTCGTCTCCTCGCCGTCTGGGGCGGCATTCGGCTCTGTGCTGGGGCTGATGGCTTTCTTCTACTTCTTCGCCAGACTGACGCTGTTCTGTGCGGCATGGATCGCCACCGCCGAGTACCCGGATGACCGGAGAATGCCCGGTAAAACACACCGTTAAGCACCCTATCGGGCTGGATAAGAATGCAATATTTCAGCCCGATTCATCATTTCAGCATATAAATCCAGCCTGTAACTTTTATTTAACCAGAAACCAGTTTTATCCTCTAAGTATTAATTTCTGTGAAGCATTTCATAGATGTGATTTTCCTGGTCTGAATATTATTCGCTTTTTGCTTCTTTTTTCGCCTGTGGCTGCGTTTGTTACAGATTGAAATGTCGCTTTTGCTGTGCGTAATATGGCCTTTCGTTCGCCAAAAATAAGAAAAGATTATGCAAGCCACAGCCACAACACTCAATTCAGAGCAGGAAAACGCCCCGGTTAACTCGCGCAATAAAGTCGTCGTCGCATCGCTGATTGGCACCGCCATCGAATTCTTCGACTTCTATATTTACGCTACCGCTGCGGTCATCGTCTTCCCGCATATTTTCTTCCCGCAGGGCGACCCGACGGCTGCCACGCTGCAATCGCTGGCAACCTTTGCTATCGCCTTTATCGCACGCCCTATTGGTTCGGCACTGTTCGGCCACTTCGGGGATCGTGTCGGGCGCAAGGTGACGCTGGTCGCCTCGCTCCTGACCATGGGCATCTCCACCGTCGCCATCGGCCTGCTGCCGACCTATGAAACCATCGGTATTCTGGCTCCGCTGCTGCTGGCGCTGGCCCGTTTTGGTCAGGGTCTGGGTCTGGGCGGTGAATGGGGCGGCGCGGCATTGCTGGCGACCGAGAATGCTCCCCCGCGCAAGCGCGCGCTGTATGGCTCCTTCCCACAGCTGGGCGCGCCAATTGGCTTCTTCTTTGCCAACGGCACCTTCCTGCTGCTCTCCTGGCTGCTGACCGACGAGCAGTTCATGACCTGGGGCTGGCGTATTCCGTTTATCTTCTCGGCTGTGCTGGTGCTGATCGGCCTGTATGTGCGTGTCTCCCTGCATGAGACCCCGGTGTTCGCCAAAGTGGCCGCCGCGAAGAAACAGGTAAAAATCCCGCTTGGCACCCTGCTGACCAAACACGTTCGCGTGACGGTGCTGGGCACTTTCATCATGCTGGCGACCTATACGCTGTTCTACATCATGACCGTCTACTCCATGACCTTCAGCACCACGCCAGCGCCGGTGGGCCTGGGTCTGCCGCGTAACGAAGTGCTGTGGATGCTGATGATGGCGGTGATTGGCTTTGGCGTGATGGTGCCGATTGCCGGGCTGCTGGCTGACCGCTTTGGTCGTCGCCCGAGCATGATCGTCATCACCTCACTGATTATTCTTTTTGCGCTGTTCGTCTTCCCGCCGCTGCTCGGTTCCGGTAATCCGGCACTGGTGATGGCGTATCTGCTGATTGGTCTGAGCCTGATGGGGCTGACGTTCGGCCCAATGGGCGCGCTGCTGCCAGAGCTGTTCCCGACGGAAGTGCGTTACACCGGAGCGTCATTCTCCTATAACGTCTCCTCGATTCTGGGCGCCTCTGTGGCACCCTATATTGCCACCTGGCTGCAGGCGAATTACGGTCTGGCTTATGTTGGATTCTATCTCGCGGCAATGGCGGCACTGACGCTGATTGCCCTGCTGCTGACCCACGAAACCCGCCATCAGTCCCTTTAATGTGAAAATGCCGGGCGGCGGTTACGCCTTACCCGGCATTGATTCAATCCCAGGCCCGGCAAGCATCGCGCCGCCGGGTTCTATCCCGCACTATTTCTTCATCTGCGACAGAATGACCTGACACTGATTGGCCTGCCCTTCGGACGGGGAGATAAGCGCCAACAGGGCTGCCGCTGGCGTCACCAGTGTTGCCAGTGCCGCCGCCACCGCACCGCGTGCAATCAACGGCCCCGGTTTCACCCCAGCCTGCGGATCCTTGAATGGACCACGCACATACAGCGGTGAACGCAGGGTAACAATGCGAATCCCTTTACTTTCTGGGTTGATGGTCAGATCCAGCTGCTCCGAAGCCATACTGGCCGTGCCGGTAACGTTGATAACGGCATTTTCAGTATCAAAGGCAAAGATCCGCGGACGGGCGACGCCATTTACCAGCTCGATATTGGCCGCCGCACAGTTGACCCGCACCTCATCGTCACCAAAAATCTGCCCAACCAGGAAGTTGCCGACGTTAAGCCCCAGAATCTCCATCAGGTTGCGGCTGACCAGTCCATCGTTCATCAGCAGCTTCAGGTTACCGTTACCGTTGCCCAGCAGGGCCGCGACTGAGTTACCCACGCCGCGGATGGTGGCATCGCCGTTCATCTCCCCGAGGGTTTTCTGCATCAGCTCCACATCGGGCATCAGCTCTTTAAGCTTCAGCCGCCGGGCCTGGATCTCCGCCTGGCCGTGCATCGGCTTCTTATCCCCTTCCAGCCTGATGTTGGACGAGATCGTCCCGCCCGCCATGCCAAATTTCAGCGGCTTCAGCTGCAGGTCGGCATTTTTAAGAATGATATGGGTCGAGAGATCGCTCAACGGCAGGCTGCTGCCATGCTCGATTCTGCGTCCCTTGAAGCGGACATCCGCATCCATCACGTCCCATTTGTCCGTTTCAAAGCGGTCGTTAGGCAGCACTTTCCCTGACGGCGGCGCCTCTTTTCTGACTTTCTGCGCCTTAGTGCCTTTACCGGAGTCTACGCCAATCAGCGGCCCCAGATCGGCCAGACGCAGCTGACGTGACTCCAGGTCGCCTTCCAGCTTCGGCCGTGGTTTGCCGGTGCTGTAGGTCAGCGAGCCATGAATATCGCTGTCACCGATCCGGCCCTTGAAGTCACGGTAATCATAGACGGACGATTTTTCAGGATCGATTTTCGCCACCAGATGACCATCGGTTTCAAACGGTGGTGTATCCGGGAGCAGTACCCCGGTCAGTTCGTACAGCTCGCCCAGCGAATCCCCGGAGAACTTGAGGCGCAGATCGACCCCACCCATTTTCATGGGATCGCTCACCGTGCCGACAAAGGCCACCCGGGTGTTGCCGGAGCGGAAATCTGCCTGTACCGGGAACGGTGTGCCGTCGCCACGTAGCGCCAGCATGCCGCCAATTTTTCCGCTCCCTGTCAGAGGCTGTTCGTTGTAGCGCCCCTCGGCTTTCAGTCCAAAGACGTAATCGCCTGGCTTGCCCTTCTCATCTTTGCCTTTCTCGCCAGTGACTTCGCTGAAAGGCAGCGCTTTACCCAGCGGATCAACGAAGATCTCGAGATCGGCTTTGCTCACCGCATCGTCAATGGCGATACGCCCGCGATCAAAAAGAATGTTGTCGAGGCGGAACGACCAGGATGAGGGCTGCGCGGCGGCATCTTTGTCTTCGCTTTTGGCGAAATCAAAAGTCCAGTTGTTGGTTTTTTCCGACAGGCGGATGAGCCGGGCATCGGGTTTCTGGAGTTTGATCCATGGCAGATAGACGGTTTTTGTGAGCAGTGCCAGCGGGGCCAGGGTGGCTTCGACGCGCGGCAGATGTACCATCGTCACGGCAGGGATATCGGGCGGATTGCCGAGAATCACGTCGTCGGCATGAACATGCGGCCAGGGTATCCAGCTACGCCAGCCCGTTTCGTCTTTCTGACGTTCCCATACCACACCCAGATCGCCGCGAATGGCAAATGGGCGGTTGAGTTCAGTCGAGACTTTCTGGTTGATGGTCGGTTTGAGGCGGTTCCAGTCAAATGTCGCGATCACGACAATGAGCACCACAATCAGCAACAAGAAGACCCCCCCGGACCAGGTGATAATCTTCGCTGTTTTTGTCATCCCATAATTCCTTTTTTACCTTGCCAGTCATGAATATAGTTTAGACGAGGAAAAAAGGAGCGGCAGCGTCCGGTAATAACGCGTTAACCACGCGCTATTATGGGAAGCAGCCGGGGTTACAGGGTGATGATAACGTTGTCGAGCGTCTCCATTGGCACCGGGCGGGAGAGGAAATAGCCCTGCGCGGCGGCGGCAGGTGAGTTTTGCACATCGCGCCACTCTTCCAGCGTCTCAACGCCTTCGACGATCACGCCCTGACAGTAGCGGTTCATCAGCTGCAGCAGCAGGGTAAACAGGTTGCGACCTTCCGGGGTCTGACGCAGCATAATGAACAGATCCCGCGCCACTTTAATGTAGTCGTAACGCACTTCGCTCAGGGCAGAGAAGTTCGCCATGCCGGTGCCAAAATCGTCCAGCCACAGAGGACCAAATTCGCACATGCTGGCAAACGAAGAGTCCTGCGGCAGACGTACATGCTCCACCAGCTCAAAGCGCAGCCACGGCAGATTCTGGATCAGCTTCTGCAGGCTCTCGTCCTGACGCAACGCCAGCAGGGTTGGGCC
Source organism: Leclercia sp. LSNIH3 (assembly GCF_002935105.1). NCBI lineage: Bacteria > Pseudomonadati > Pseudomonadota > Gammaproteobacteria > Enterobacterales > Enterobacteriaceae > Leclercia > Leclercia sp. LSNIH3. Next base: position 2,695,162 of record NZ_CP026387.1, on the reverse strand, counting down.
ATCGACGTTGACCGAGGCCAGAATGCTGTTCTCGTCAAAGAAGTCCTGTTTTGCCGCCAGCATGCTGAGCTGCTCTTCGAGGATATCCAGACGGTGGCGCACGGGCAGTTGCGCAAAATAGCGATCCGGGGCGATCCGCTGTGTCGGGTTTGACGGATGGGTCACGACGGTCAGGATCTCGATCGCCATCAGTTTACCGTCGGTGCGGTAAATGGGCTGAAAAGTATAAGCACGCTCGCATTGCAGCCAGTAGCGATGCTCCTGTAAGTTCTCAATACTTGCCTCAGGGATGCTCAGCAGCTGGATGTCCTGCCTTAACTTCATTTCAGATATCCTGTTGAATGGGGAGAGCCTGTCGGGACTGGTCAAAGGATTATCGGCCCCGGATAAGAGAACTTTATGTTCGGTTGTGGACGAAAATGAAAATCTGAGATCTGAAACTCACCCAAAACTTGTCCGGGTTCAAAAAAATAATGGAACGTCGTTTTAATACAGTTGACCACTCCCGACTGCCAGCGCAAACTAACGCCAATTTCACTATTTGGGTTCATGACTATGTCCAGGAAAATTGCCGTGATCGGCGAATGTATGATCGAACTGTCCCAGAAAGGCGCGGAAGTGAACCGTGGCTTTGGTGGCGATACGTTAAACACCTCGGTGTATATTGCCCGTCAGGTTGATGCTGACGCGCTGGCAGTTAACTACGTGACTGCCCTGGGCACAGACAATTTCAGCCAGCAGATGCTGGACGCCTGGCAGAGTGAAAACGTGGATATCTCACTGACTCAGCGGATGGAAAACCGCCTGCCGGGTCTCTATTACATTGAGACCGACAGCACCGGCGAGCGTACCTTCTACTACTGGCGTAACGAGGCCGCCGCTAAATTCTGGCTGGAGAGCGACAGCGCTGCCCATATCTGCGAAACGCTGGCCCACTTTGACTATCTCTATCTGAGCGGCATTAGCCTGGCGATCCTTAGCCCTGAAAGCCGTGAAAAACTCTTCTCCCTGCTGCGCGAATGCCGCGCTAACGGCGGGAAAGTGATTTTCGATAACAACTACCGTCCACGTCTGTGGGCCAGCCGCGAAGAGACACAGCAGGTCTATACCCGGATGCTGGAATGCACCGATATCGCCTTCCTGACTCTCGACGACGAAGATGCCCTGTGGGGCGAAAAGCCGGTTGATGAGGTGATTGCCCGTACTCAGGCGGCGGGTGTATCTGAAGTGGTCATTAAGCGCGGAGCAGACTCTTGCCTGGTGGCTGTTGCCGGTGAAGCGACTGTTGAGGTGCCTGCAGTGAAGCTGGCAAAAGAGAAAGTGATTGATACTACCGCGGCGGGTGACTCCTTCAGCGCCGGGTATCTGGCGGTTCGTCTGACGGGTGGTACGCCGGAAGCGGCAGCGCAACGCGGCCATCTGACCGCCAGCACGGTGATTCAGTATCGCGGCGCGATCATCCCGCGGGAAGCGATGCCACAATAACTGCGGTCTGGTGCCCTCTCACACAGGGAGAGGGAGCATAAAAAAAGGCAACTTACGTTGCCTTTTTGCTTTTATTGCGCTGGCGCCATAATCCCATTCCAGGTCGCCTGTAGATCCTTCATGTCGTATTCCGGCTCGCCTTTTGGCTGCATCAGAATCAGCGACATATCCTGAGAAAGCTGCTGACGCAGATCCTGGCTCAGCATCTCCGCAGTCAGGCTGTTAAGGAAGTCCTGACGTAGCTTCTGATACTGCTCCGGTGCGATATCCACCACCTGGTTTTGCAGGGAGCGAATACGCTGGCTGATCAGAATATCGGTGTCAGTACGGGCATAAGTGGCGAACAGTTTTTGCAGCTCAAGGTTTTTCTGCGCCACCAGCGCGTTGAACTCTTCTTCGCTCAGGCCGTTATCGCGTACCTTCGCCAGCTCTTTAGCGACCAACGCCATATTGGCGTTCAGCTTGTCGCCCGGCGACTCTACGTTAATGGCGCACTGGGCGCGCTGGAACAGCACCCGGCAATCAAAGCCGAGACCGATGTCCTTGACGTTGCTCTTACTCAGGCTTTGTTGAACATGCCAGAACAGCGCCTCACGGGCTAAATCGGCACGCCAGTAGCGCAGCAGCGCAGCAGATTCACGAATCGGCTGCCACGGGCTGTCCCACATAATAGAAAGTCGGTCCTGGCGCACGGCATCGGTCATGATGCTGACCGGCTCTGCGCGCAGCGGCGACAGGGTGGGGACTGGCGCAGGGGTGCTGCGTTTGCCCTTCAGCTCGCCAAAGGTTTTGCTAATCTGTTCAATCACCGCGCGGCTATCAACGTTGCCGACCACAATCAGGGTCATGGCGTCCGGGGTGTACCAGTTCTGGTAGAACGATTTCACCTGCTCAATATCAACCGGTTGTTTCAGCGGCTCCGCCGGATCGTGGCCCAGCAGCGCAGAGCCTTTCAGTCGATAGCGCCACCAGCCCTCTTTGGTATCTGCCGGCCATGTCGCCACCATATCGCTGTTGCTCAGGGCGTAATTCACCGTTTCAGGCGTAATCGAAACCTTACCGGCCGTATCCGACAGCCAGGTTAATGCCTCTTTGAGCAGATCGTTACGGTTGTTTGGCAGGCTGAGGTTAAACATGGTGTAGTCATAGGAGACGACGGCTGGCGGCAAAGGGCGCTTAGGATCGATACCCTGTTGCCACAATGAACGGACCTGTACGGCCTGCAGGCTTCCGCTTTGGGTCAGCGCCAGACGGGGAAGAAAATGGCTGAAACCGCTCTGTTGCGTACTTTCGGTCAGGGAGCCGGTATTGACGGAAAGGCGGATTTCAATGCGGTCGCTGGGGCGTTGGGGGGTGGCTAAAACCTGCCACTGAAAACCGTTCGCCAGCGTACCCTGTTGCCAGGCCGGGTCAGGCTGGAGCGCGTCAGCCTGCACATAACTGGCTGCTGCCATCATGAGCAAACCGCCGGTTAAGAGTCGAATTTTTGTGCCCTGCATGTGAACCCCTGATCAACATTCCTGGTTACAAAGAGTGCCACACGCCCTGTCGCACTCTAAAGATAATGTTCAAAACACTCCGATTAGACCGCGCGTGAAGCGAAACGTCACGGCAAGAAGTGAAATATACCCGAAATAAATCTTATCCAATTATGACAAGTATTCAGGGCCATTATGCGCAGGAGCCCGCACCCCGACAAGGGAATGCGGGCCTGAGGGAAGATTTTAGGAGGACAAACCCTGTGTTTTGCCGTCTGGCGCACGATTATTCAGCGTATCGTCAAGTTTTTTATGGTCCAGCTCTTTCACCCACTTCGCCACCACGATTGTCGCCACGCCGTTACCCACCAGGTTAGTCAGGGCGCGCGCTTCGGACATAAAGCGGTCAATACCGAGGATCAGTGCCAGTCCGGCTACCGGCAGGTGCCCTACCGCAGAGATTGTTGCCGCCAGCACGATAAAGCCACTGCCCGTCACCCCTGCCGCCCCTTTCGAGGAGAGCAGTAACACCACCAGCAGCGTGATCTGATGGAAGATATCCATATGGCTGTTCGTGGCCTGCGCGATAAAGACCGCCGCCATGGTCAGATAGATCGAGGTGCCATCAAGGTTAAAGGAGTAGCCGGTGGGGATAACCAGCCCCACAACCGATTTACGGCAGCCCAGCTTTTCCATCTTGTCGAGCATGCGCGGCAGCGCCGATTCGGACGAGGAGGTCCCCAGCACGATCAGCAGCTCTTCGCGGATATAGCGGATGAACTTAAAGATGCTGAAGCCCGTCGCGCGGGCAATGCTGCCCAGCACCACCACCACAAACAGGATACAGGTGATATAGAAGCAGATAATCAGCTGGCCGAGCTGCACCAGGGTGCCGACGCCATATTTGCCAATGGTAAAGGCCATCGCCCCAAAGGCCCCGATCGGTGCCAGGCGCATAATCATATTGATAATGCCGAAGATGACCTGAGAGAAGCTTTCAATCACGTTGAAAATCAGCTGACCTTTGCTGCCGAGACGATGCAGGGCAAAGCCAAACATCACGGCGAACAGCAGCACTTGCAGAATGTTACCGCTGGCGAAGGCGCCAATTACGCTGCCGGGGATCACATCCAGCAGGAAGGCGACCACGCCCTGGTCCTTCGCCTGATCGGCGTAGACCGCCACCGCTTTTGCATCCAGCGTGGAAGGATCAACGTTCATGCCTGCGCCCGGCTGCACCACATTCACAATCACCAGGCCAATGATCAGCGCGAGGGTGCTGACCACTTCAAAATAGAGAAGCGCCACCGCACCCGTGCGGCCTACGGCTTTCATGCTTTCCATGCCTGCAATACCGGTCACGACGGTACAGAAAATAACCGGAGCGATGACCATCTTAATCAGCTTAACGAAGGCATCGCCAAGCGGTTTCATTTGAGCGCCTAATTCAGGGTAGTAATGGCCAAGCAGAATGCCGATGGCGATAGCGGTTAAGACCTGAAAATAAAGACTTCTGAAGAGAGAGGTTTTCATAAGATGTCCTTGGGAAGAAAAACCGCAGGTAGTGTAGGGTTACTGCTCACCTGCGGCCTTAAAATAGCACCCAATAATCAGGACAAATAGAAGCTCATACTGAATTTGAAACACAAATGTTAAGAAATTTGAGCTGGCTCGCACAAACCAGCAACAATTCAGTCATTAGTGTGATGGTCATTCTGGCGAAGATAACGGCTTTCAAAAATATCGTGCGGTACGGCTTTTGCAAAAAGATACCCTTGTCCGCACTCAACCCCGGCATTTGCCAGCCAGCTCCGCTGGGCTTCGGTTTCAATACCCTCAGCGATGATTTCCAGCTTCAGGCTGTGCGCCATCTGGATAATCGCCTCAACCATGCTGCTGTCGTCAGGCAGGCCGTCGACGAAGGCCTTGTCGATTTTCAGCACATCTACCGGCAGGGCCTTCATATGCTGCAGTTGACGCAGCCCGGCATACCCCATGCCGAAATCATCCAGCGCAATGCGCACCCCGGCATTACGCAACGGGCGGAGTATCGCCACGGCTTCGTTAGGATCGTCGATCCGGCGGCTTTCGGTGACTTCCAGAATCAGCGTATCGGGCTGGATACGGTAGCGCTTAATAAGCTCCAGCAGTTCCGGGACCATGTTCGGGTGCATCAACTGCAGCGCCGACAGGTTAACCGACAGCGGCATCATCACCCCCCGCGACTGCCAGGCAGACAGCACGCGGCAGGACTCTTCCAGTACCCATTGGCCTACCGTCACCATCAGGCCGCAGTTCTCAATCCGGTCGATCAGCCCTTCCGGCAACTCCCAGCTACCATCCGCCTGACGCATCCGCAGTAGCGCCTCAGCACTCTTCACCTTGCCTGTATGCAGCTCGACCTGCGGCTGCAGCCAGATAGCAAAATGGTTGTGGTCCAGCGCGGTCAGGATATCGTTCTCTTCTGACAGTCTCTGCTGCGCCTTTTCCATCTGCTCGGGTTCGAAGAACTGGATCTGATTCTTACCCTTCTGCCGGGCAGTGAACGCGGCGGAGAAGGCCCGGCGGAAGAGCTGTTCGGCGGTCAGGTTGACATTAAACATGGCGATGCCAATGCTGGCGCTCGGGCGCAGCTGGATCCCCTGGACCGGCAACCGTTCATTCATAACAGTGAGCACTTGCTGACCCAACGTAATGGCGTGCCACGGCTCTTTGACGCCATTGGCGATAATGACAAAGTCATAGGCGCTTACCTGGGTCAGCACCATCGGCGGCGAAAGCACGGATTTGAGCTTTTCGACCAGCGTCAGCAGCACCATTTCCCGCTGGCTCTCTTTTAGCACCCCTGCGGTGTCCTGTAAGGTCTCGCAGGCCACTACCATCAGCGCGAAGGTCTGCTGGCGTTTCACCGCCTGCTCCAGTAGCGCCATCAGAAACGCCTTGTTGGGCAGATCCGAAACCGCGAAGCGGGTGGCATTGTGGTTGAGTTCTTCGTGCTGGCGCATCATGCGCTGCTGGTTCAGGTTATAGCTGCGTATCAGCATGCCGATTTCGTCGTCATGGTGCAGACGCGGTACGGGTAACTGATGCCCCACCTGTTGCTGCGGCGAAAGGGTATCCAGCTCGCGGGCAATCTTGCGCAGCGGATGGACGATCAACCTGTTGATGCACCAGGTCAGCGCCACGGTCAGCATCAGCGTCAACAATAAGTAAGTGGTTACCAACGTTGAGACCCAACTGATCACGAATTTGTACATTCGCCAGGAGTCAGATTGCAGTACCAAATAAGCCAGCGGCTGTGGGTTCGCCGGACGTTGCAGGGAATAGACCGGCAGGGAGATTTGTACCGGCATCTCAAACAGACGCTTGACCATCACCGGCACCGGACGCTCCGGGATGAAGTTCATGCGCAGCGCCTGGAACTGATTGGGCAGCACGACATCCGCCTGGCTGACAACGCCTGCCGGCTTGATGCTCTTAATGATGGATTCTGCCTGGGGAATGTCGCCCTTCAGAATGGCGGCAGAAAGTGGCTCCCGGATAGAGCGAGCAATGCTTTCGAGCTGCGTAGCCGTGTTATAGCGATTCTGCTGAATGGCATGAAACAGCAGAATGACGCAAAAGACGAAAACAAACACCATGGTGACGGCTGTTACCATCGCCATTTGTTTGATAGTTAAAGAGCGGCTGACACGCAAAATGAATCTCCAGAAACGCGAAACGCAGGTTAATCAACTGTTACCCCGCTGCTTTCAGAGTATACCTTATCGTGATGTGTTTAAGAGAGTGTAACCAACCGTTTAGGGATTATTCTGGTTCCCGCTCCGTATAGAGTATGGAGCGGTTGCTCAGGGTGGTTACAGCCCGAATGACAAGGGCTGTGGCCTGACACCTTATTCGGCGCTGCGCAGTGATATTTCGCCGCCAACCCAGGGTTTGATGATTCCCTCTTGCTCCAGCAACAGTGCGCCTTGCTCGTTAATACCGCGCGAGATGCCGTAGATCTCTTTATCACCAATGATTAACTTTACCGGACGATGTACAAAATTATCCAGCTTCTCCCAGCGAGGCAGGAAGGGTGCGAGTCCCTCCTGTTCGAAGGTTTTCAGCGAGTGACGCAGTTCGTTAATAACCTGCACCGCCAGGACGTTACGATCGATGGCGATCCCCGCTTGTTGCAGATTGATCCAGCCCTGGTTGATGTCCTCCGCCTGCACGTTACGCATCATCAGGTTGATCCCGGCACCCAACACGATCTGCGCCGCATCGCCGGTTTTACCTGTCAGTTCAACCAGAATACCAGCAAGTTTGCGATCCTTTAGATAGAGATCGTTTGGCCATTTTACTCGTACGTCATCGGCACCAAGGGATTGCAGCACCTCGGCCAGTACAATTCCAATCACCAGGCTAAGACCAATGGCAGCAGCCGGACCTTGTTCCAGACGCCAGTACATGGACAGGTAAAGGTTAGCGCCAAAAGGCGAAAACCATTTCCGTCCCCGGCGTCCACGTCCGGCATGCTGGTACTCAGCCACGCAGCTATCGCCAGACTTCAGTTCGGGAAGCCTGTCGAGCAGATACTGGTTGGTAGAGTCAATCACCGGCAGCACGGCAACGCTGTTATCGGCGATCTGGCCGTGGATAAAGGTTTCGTCCAGCAGTTGAACCGGCTCTGGCAGGCTGTAGCCTTTACCCGGTACGGTAAAGACATCCACGCCCCAGTCACGCAGGGTCTGAATGTGTTTGTTAATGGCGGCGCGGCTCATTCCCAGCCGTTCACCAAGCTGTTCACCGGAATGAAAATCGCCGTCGGCCAGAATGGCGATCAGCTTCAGGGGGACGGTATGATCTTTCATGTAATGGTCTCTACTGCGTTCACTTCGCCATGATGCCCGATAAAGCGCACTTCCGGCTCCAGCCAGACGTCAAACTTCTCGCCCACACGTTGGCGCACCTGATGAGCCAGCTGCACGACATCATCGCTGGTCGCATTGTTTTCGTTAATGAGTACCAGCGCCTGTTGGCGATGCACGGCCGCGCCGCCACAGGTGGTGCCCTTAAGCTGACACTGATCGATCAACCAGCCAGCGGCCAATTTGACGCTGCCATCCGCCTGTGGATAGTGGGGGGCATGTGGCCACTGAGCCAGCAAAGTTTGCGCTTTTTCGGCGCTAATCACCGGGTTTTTAAAGAAGCTTCCGGCATTACCGTTCACTTTTGGATCGGGCAGTTTGCTCATTCGCATCTGGCAAACTGCCGCAAAAATCTCTTTTGCAGTCACGGTAGCGGGATCCAGACGGGTTAAATCACCGTAAGAGAGGACCGGCTGCCAGTTTTTTGTCAGGCGCAGACCGACCGCGACGATGACATATTTGTCCTGATATTCATGCTTGAAAATGCTGTCGCGATAGCCGAAACGGCACTCATCAGCTTGTAAACGACGCGTTTCACCGGTCGCCAGCTCGATGCAGTCCACATATTCACAGACATTTTTGAGTTCGATGCCATAAGCACCGATATTCTGAATAGGGGATGAACCGGCGCAGCCAGGGATCAGGGCAAGGTTTTCCAGCCCCGGCATGTTGTGTTCGAGAGTGAATTGCACCAGATCGTGCCAGTTTTCTCCGGCACCCACGTGCAGTCGCCAGCATTCCTGCGTCTCTTCAACCGCAATACCGCGGATACGGTTAACGATCACCGTGCCGGAATAGTCTTCCAGAAAGAGAACGTTACTGCCCTCGCCCAGAATAAGAACAGGTTGGTGGTGTTGCGTTGCATGATTCCATGCGGCCAGCAGCTGCTGCGCATCGTCGGCTCGCACGATCTGTCGGGCATTTCGGTCAATACCGAAGGTATTCCAGGGCTTAAGGGAGTGATTCATAGACGCTATCCAGATGCAAAAACCGGGATAGTTTACCCCATTGGGTGATCTTTGTCGGCTGGAATTGCCGGGCGGCACAGCGTGACCTGCGGGCCGGGTAAGGCGGAGCCGCCATCCGGCTGGGTTCAGGGTTTGAGGGTTTGAGGGTTTGAGGGTTTGAGGGTTTGAGGGTTTGAGGGTTTGAGGGTTTGAGGGTTTGAGGGTTTGAGGGTTTGAGGGTTTGAGGGTTTGAGGGTTTCAGGGTTTCAGGGTTTCAGGGTTTCAGGGTTTCAGGGTTTCAGGGCCTGAGGGTTTCGTGCAGACGACAAAAAACCCCGTACCTTGCGGTACGGGGTTTCCGATTTGATGCCTGGCAGTTCCCTACTCTCGCATGGGGAGACCCCACACTACCATCGGCGCTACGGCGTTTCACTTCTGAGTTCGGCATGGGGTCAGGTGGGACCACCGCGCTACAGCCGCCAGGCAAATTCTGTTTCCGGGCCGCCTCGCGGGCCACCCGGTTAATCCGGTATCAGCTGAAAATTGTCTCAGTCACCGAAAACAGCTTCGGCGTTGTAAGGTTAAGCCTCACGGTTCATTAGTATCGGTTAGCTCAACGCATCGCTGCGCTTACACACCCGACCTATCAACGTCGTCGTCTTCAACGTTCCTTCAGGAGCCTTAAAGGCTCAGGGAGAACTCATCTCGGGGCAAGTTTCGTGCTTAGATGCTTTCAGCACTTATCTTTTCCGCATTTAGCTACCGGGCAGTGCCATTGGCATGACAACCCGAACACCAGTGATGCGTCCACTCCGGTCCTCTCGTACTAGGAGCAGCCCCCCTCAATTCTCCAGCGCCCACGGCAGATAGGGACCGAACTGTCTCACGACGTTCTAAACCCAGCTCGCGTACCACTTTAAACGGCGAACAGCCGTACCCTTGGGACCTACTTCAGCCCCAGGATGTGATGAGCCGACATCGAGGTGCCAAACACCGCCGTCGATATGAACTCTTGGGCGGTATCAGCCTGTTATCCCCGGAGTACCTTTTATCCGTTGAGCGATGGCCCTTCCATACAGAACCACCGGATCACTATGACCTGCTTTCGCACCTGCTCGAGCCGTCACTCTCGCAGTCAAGCTAGCTTATGCCATTGCACTAACCTCCTGATGTCCGACCAGGATTAGCTAACCTTCGTGCTCCTCCGTTACTCTTTAGGAGGAGACCGCCCCAGTCAAACTACCCACCAGACACTGTCCGCAACCCGGATTACGGGCCCACGTTAGAACACCAGCCATTAAAGGGTGGTATTTCAAGGATGGCTCCACGCAGACTGGCGTCCACGCTTCAAAGCCTCCCACCTATCCTACACATCAAGGACCAGTGTTCAGTGTCAAGCTATAGTAAAGGTTCACGGGGTCTTTCCGTCTTGCCGCGGGTACACTGCATCTTCACAGCGATTTCAATTTCACTGAGTCTCGGGTGGAGACAGCCTGGCCATCATTACGCCATTCGTGCAGGTCGGAACTTACCCGACAAGGAATTTCGCTACCTTAGGACCGTTATAGTTACGGCCGCCGTTTACCGGGGCTTCGATCAAGAGCTTCGCGTTGCCGCTAACCCCATCAATTAACCTTCCGGCACCGGGCAGGCGTCACACCGTATACGTCCACTTTCGTGTTTGCACAGTGCTGTGTTTTTAATAAACAGTTGCAGCCAGCTGGTATCTTCGACTGATTTCAGCTCCACCCGCAGGGGCTTCACCTACATATCAGCGTGCCTTCTCCCGAAGTTACGGCACCATTTTGCCTAGTTCCTTCACCCGAGTTCTCTCAAGCGCCTTGGTATTCTCTACCTGACCACCTGTGTCGGTTTGGGGTACGATTTGATGTTACCTGATGCTTAGAGGCTTTTCCTGGAAGCAGGGCATTTGTTACTTCAGCACCGTAGTGCCTCGTCATCACACCTCAGCGTTAATAAGGTACCGGATTTACCTGGAACCTCCGCCTACATGCTTAAACCGGGACAACCGTCGCCCGGCCAACATAGCCTTCTCCGTCCCCCCTTCGCAGTAACACCGAGTACAGGAATATTAACCTGTTTCCCATCGACTACGCCTTTCGGCCTCGCCTTAGGGGTCGACTCACCCTGCCCCGATTAACGTTGGACAGGAACCCTTGGTCTTCCGGCGAGCGGGCTTTTCACCCGCTTTATCGTTACTTATGTCAGCATTCGCACTTCTGATACCTCCAGCAACCCTCACAGGTCACCTTCGACGGCTTACAGAACGCTCCCCTACCCAACAACACCTAAGTGTCGCTGCCGCAGCTTCGGTGCATGGTTTAGCCCCGTTACATCTTCCGCGCAGGCCGACTCGACCAGTGAGCTATTACGCTTTCTTTAAATGATGGCTGCTTCTAAGCCAACATCCTGGCTGTCTGTGCCTTCCCACATCGTTTCCCACTTAACCATGACTTTGGGACCTTAGCTGGCGGTCTGGGTTGTTTCCCTCTTCACGACGGACGTTAGCACCCGCCGTGTGTCTCCCGTGATAACATTCTCCGGTATTCGCAGTTTGCATCGGGTTGGTAAGCCGGGATGGCCCCCTAGCCGAAACAGTGCTCTACCCCCGGAGATGAATTCACGAGGCGCTACCTAAATAGCTTTCGGGGAGAACCAGCTATCTCCCGGTTTGATTGGCCTTTCACCCCCAGCCACAGGTCATCCGCTAATTTTTCAACATTAGTCGGTTCGGTCCTCCAGTTAGTGTTACCCAACCTTCAACCTGCCCATGGCTAGATCACCGGGTTTCGGGTCTATACCCTGCAACTTAACGCCCAGTTAAGACTCGGTTTCCCTTCGGCTCCCCTATACGGTTAACCTTGCTACAGAATATAAGTCGCTGACCCATTATACAAAAGGTACGCAGTCACACCACGAAGGTGCTCCCACTGCTTGTACGTACACGGTTTCAGGTTCTATTTCACTCCCCTCGCCGGGGTTCTTTTCGCCTTTCCCTCACGGTACTGGTTCACTATCGGTCAGTCAGGAGTATTTAGCCTTGGAGGATGGTCCCCCCATATTCAGACAGGATACCACGTGTCCCGCCCTACTCTTCGAGTTCACAGCATATGCATCTTCGTGTACGGGAGTATCACCCTGTACCCTGCGACTTTCCAGACGCTTCCACTGACACACATGCTGATTCAGACTCTGGGCTGCTCCCCGTTCGCTCGCCGCTACTGGGGGAATCTCGGTTGATTTCTTTTCCTCAGTGTACTTAGATGTTTCAGTTCCCCTGGTTCGCTTCGTTAAGCTATGTATTCACTTAACGATAGTGTGACGAGTCACACTGGGTTTCCCCATTCGGAAATCGCCGGTTATAACGGTTCATATCACCTTACCGGCGCTTATCGCAGATTAGCACGTCCTTCATCGCCTCTGACTGCCTAGGCATCCACCGTGTACGCTTGGTCGCTTAACCTCACAACCCGAAGCTGTTTCACTTCTGATTGCGAAATCTGAGACCCGACCACACCTTCATCTGCTCTTATTACGGATAACAGACACAGTGCGTCGTTTCAATTTTCAGCTTGATCCAGATTTTTAAAGAGCAAATATCTCAAACATGACTCACTATTTTCATAGTTAATCAGCTTTGAGATACTGATTGGTTGTGCCTTTCACTCACACCCAGCAAGTGGCGTCCCCTAGGGGATTCGAACCCCTGTTGCCGCCGTGAAAGGGCGGAGTCCTAACCGCTAGACGAAGGGGACACGATGTGTCACGACTTCGCAGCCGTCTTGCTCGTTACTTTTCATCAGACAATCTGTGTGGACACTACAAAGGCAGGTTCTTTAAGGTAAGGAGGTGATCCAACCGCAGGTTCCCCTACGGTTACCTTGTTACGACTTCACCCCAGTCATGAATCACAAAGTGGTAAGCGCCCTCCCGAAGGTTAAGCTACCTACTTCTTTTGCAACCCACTCCCATGGTGTGACGGGCGGTGTGTACAAGGCCCGGGAACGTATTCACCGTAGCATTCTGATCTACGATTACTAGCGATTCCGACTTCATGGAGTCGAGTTGCAGACTCCAATCCGGACTACGACGCACTTTATGAGGTCCGCTTGCTCTCGCGAGGTCGCTTCTCTTTGTATGCGCCATTGTAGCACGTGTGTAGCCCTACTCGTAAGGGCCATGATGACTTGACGTCATCCCCACCTTCCTCCAGTTTATCACTGGCAGTCTCCTTTGAGTTCCCGGCCTAGCCGCTGGCAACAAAGGATAAGGGTTGCGCTCGTTGCGGGACTTAACCCAACATTTCACAACACGAGCTGACGACAGCCATGCAGCACCTGTCTCAGAGTTCCCGAAGGCACCAAAGCATCTCTGCTAAGTTCTCTGGATGTCAAGAGTAGGTAAGGTTCTTCGCGTTGCATCGAATTAAACCACATGCTCCACCGCTTGTGCGGGCCCCCGTCAATTCATTTGAGTTTTAACCTTGCGGCCGTACTCCCCAGGCGGTCGACTTAACGCGTTAGCTCCGGAAGCCACTCCTCAAGGGAACAACCTCCAAGTCGACATCGTTTACGGCGTGGACTACCAGGGTATCTAATCCTGTTTGCTCCCCACGCTTTCGCACCTGAGCGTCAGTCTTTGTCCAGGGGGCCGCCTTCGCCACCGGTATTCCTCCAGATCTCTACGCATTTCACCGCTACACCTGGAATTCTACCCCCCTCTACAAGACTCTAGCCTGCCAGTTTCGAATGCAGTTCCCAGGTTGAGCCCGGGGATTTCACATCCGACTTGACAGACCGCCTGCGTGCGCTTTACGCCCAGTAATTCCGATTAACGCTTGCACCCTCCGTATTACCGCGGCTGCTGGCACGGAGTTAGCCGGTGCTTCTTCTGCGGGTAACGTCAATTGCCGTGGTTATTAACCACAACACCTTCCTCCCCGCTGAAAGTACTTTACAACCCGAAGGCCTTCTTCATACACGCGGCATGGCTGCATCAGGCTTGCGCCCATTGTGCAATATTCCCCACTGCTGCCTCCCGTAGGAGTCTGGACCGTGTCTCAGTTCCAGTGTGGCTGGTCATCCTCTCAGACCAGCTAGGGATCGTCGCCTAGGTGAGCCATTACCCCACCTACTAGCTAATCCCATCTGGGCACATCTGATGGCAAGAGGCCCGAAGGTCCCCCTCTTTGGTCTTGCGACATTATGCGGTATTAGCTACCGTTTCCAGTAGTTATCCCCCTCCATCAGGCAGTTTCCCAGACATTACTCACCCGTCCGCCACTCGTCACCCGAGAGCAAGCTCTCTGTGCTACCGTTCGACTTGCATGTGTTAGGCCTGCCGCCAGCGTTCAATCTGAGCCATGATCAAACTCTTCAATTTAAGTTTGATGCTCGTGAATTAAACTTCGTAATGAATTACGTATGTTCACTCAGAGACTTGGTATTCATTTTTCGTCCGAGGACGTTAAGAATCCATGTCACTTTGAGTGCCCACACAGATTGTCTGATAAATTGTTAAAGAGCAGTGCAACGCGGCTTTCGCTCACCGTTGCGAGGTGGCGTATATTACGCTTTCCTCTTTCAGAGTCAAGCGATTATTTCACGCTTTTCTCTGCTGACCCGGCGGCTTGTTTGCCGTTGTTCCGTGTCAGTGGAGGCGCATTATAGGGAGTTCTTCGGCGGTGACAAGCATAAATCTCAAAAAGTTTTCCGTTCGCTCACTTTTCGCGCTTTACGTTTATTAAAGCCGCGAATTGCGGGTTAATTGCGCAATTTCACGGGCAAAACTGGCGACCTGGGACCAGTCGGTATAGACCACTTCTTTACGCGTATCGGTTTCGCCGCCGGTCATCTTCATAATAAGACGGATCATAAAGCGGTCGTACCAGCGATAATGTGGGTAACGCAGCGCACCGGCAAAGACGGCACAGGCCGCTGGCTTCCAGGGCGAGTTCAGCAAAAACTTACGGGTGTAGCTGTTGGTCTGCGGTGTGCGCTTTTCTGCTTTACGTGCCACCAGGTTTACGGAGTAGAACGCCCCCGGCAGGCTGTTCAGCGTAGCCACATGCTTTTTCACAAAGCGATCCACCGCCGGATGGAAATGACCGTAGCGAATCGAGGCCCCGATGACCACGCGGTCATACTCCTGCCACGCAATCTCATCGGTACGGTTCAGGTTGATGACATCGGAATAGATGCCCTGCTCTTTTAACTCAGAAGCCAGAAAAGCGGCAATCTCGCGCGTTTGTCCGTCACGGGTTGAAAATAGAATTAATGTTTTCATAAATGGCTCCCTTTATTCGCGCCAGAAAGTTGGCGTAAAGAGGACCAACAGCGTAAAGACCTCAAGACGCCCGAACAGCATGTTGGCAATCAGGATCCACTTCGCGGTCGGATTCATGCTGGCAAAGTTATCTGCGACTACGCCGAGGCCCGGTCCCAGGTTATTCAGTGTGGCCACAACAGAAGCGAACGCCGAGAAGTCATCCACACCCGTTGCGATAATCGCCAGCATGCTGACGATAAAGACCAGCGCGTAAGCGGAGAAGAAGCCCCACACCGCTTCAAGAATACGTTCTGGCAGCGCGCGGTTACCCAGCTTAATGCTATAGACCGCATTCGGGTGCACCAGACGTTTAAGTTCGCGGTTGCCCTGCTTAAACAGCAGCAGGATGCGGATCACTTTTAGCCCGCCCCCCGTCGAGCCGGCACAGCCGCCGATAAACGCTGAACAGAGTAGCAGGACCGGCAGGAAAAGCGGCCAGCGCGCAATGCTGTCGGTGGTGAAGCCTGCCGTCGTCGCCATCGACACCACCTGGAAGAAGGCCTGGTTCACCGTGGTAACCGCCGAGGCATAGACATCGTGCAGCCAAAGCACCAGGGTACAAATCACCACCAGCGTCAGCTGTACGCCGATAAACATGCGGAATTCGGGATCGCGCCAGTAGACCTTCAGGTTACGACCGCTAAGTAAAGAGAAGTGCAGACCATAGTTACAGCCGGAGATCAGCAGGAAGACCGCAATGATGGTGTTGATCGTTGGGCTGTCAAAATAGCCGATACTGGCATCATGGGTGGAGAAGCCACCAATCGCGATGGTGGCAAAGCTATGGCCAATAGCATCAAAGGCTGGCATTCCGGCAAACCACAGCGCCAGCGCACAGGCAACGGTCAGCAGCACATAGATGAGCCATAAGGTTTTGGCCGTCTCGGCGATACGCGGGCGCATCTTATTATCTTTCAGCGGCCCCGGCATCTCTGCCCGGTACAGCTGCATCCCCCCGACGCCCAGAATTGGCAGGATCGCCACGGCTAATACGATGATCCCCATCCCGCCGAACCATTGCAGCATCTGGCGATAAAAGAGGATGGCGTGGGGGAGCGAGTCCAGCCCCACCAGCGTGGTAGCACCGGTGGTGGTCAACCCGGAGAAGGATTCAAAGAACGCATCGGTGATGGTCAGGTTGGGCTGTTCAGAAAAGATAAAGGGCAATGCCCCCACGCTGCCCAGCACGGTCCAGAACAGCACCACGATCAGGAAGCCTTCGCGGGATTTCAGCTCCCCTTTCTCACGACGGTTCGGCCACCATAATAAGGAGCCAATCATCAGCGCGACGAAAAAGGTCTGTGTAAAGGCCCGGCCCGCACCATCCCGATAAATAAGCGCCACCAGTCCGGGGAGGATCATCGTCCCGGAGAAAAGTATGACCAGCAATCCAACGATTCGGGTTATGGCACG
Organism: Leclercia sp. LSNIH3; assembly: GCF_002935105.1. Taxonomy (NCBI): domain Bacteria; kingdom Pseudomonadati; phylum Pseudomonadota; class Gammaproteobacteria; order Enterobacterales; family Enterobacteriaceae; genus Leclercia; species Leclercia sp. LSNIH3. Next base: position 2,678,578 of record NZ_CP026387.1, on the reverse strand, counting down.
AAAATGCATCTCTGCCGCTTCCTTTGGTATTCAAAAAGTAAGGTGGGGATTATTCTTCAATCGGCCGTAATTGCAACGAACCACGACTAAAATCAGCCAGTTTTGCTGAGAATGCCGGAAGCGACGCCTGAGGTAGCGCCACACGCAATTGCACCGTCGCCTGGTAATCACTGTGCACAATCAGACCCTGATACAGCTTCAGCAACGACTCGATGCCGGATAACTGGGCGTAATCGCACAATAAAGTATATTCGGTAAGTGGCGTTTTGCGGATCGTTGACAGGTGATTAAGCGCCTGCTGAACACCGCCGCCATAGGCCTTAACCAGCCCGCCCGTTCCCAATAATACGCCGCCGTAGTAACGCACCACGACGGCGGTGATTTCACCCACGCCATTGCCCATTAACTGAGAGAGCATCGGTTTACCCGCCGTGCCCGCCGGTTCACCATCATCCGAGAACCCCAGCTTCTGCGAATCATCAGGCGGCCCGGCGACCCACGCCACGCAGTGGTGACGTGCATCAGGATGCTCTGCCCGTACTGACTCAACAAAGGCTTTTGCCGCTTCCACGCCGTCGGTATGTGCCAACAGCGTGATGAAACGGCTTTTTTTGATCTCTTCCGCAAAGGTGACCGGCGCTGCCGGTATGAGCCAGCTGTCCATTACGCCAGCTTCAGGTCTCGCGTCATGTTTTCAGTACCGTTTTCGTGGATCACCACGTTATCTTCGATACGGATGCCGCCAAACGGCTTCAGCGCCTCAATCTTCTGCCAGTTGAAGTGCTTGCTGAACTGCCCTTCGCGCCACGGCGCCAGCAGAGACTCAATGAAGTAAATACCCGGCTCGATGGTCAGCACCATACGCGGTTGCAGGAGACGGGTGCAGCGCAGGTAAGGATATTTGGACGGCGCGGCCAGATGCGTACCGGTGTCATCCTGCATAAAGCCCGCAGTATCGTGAACCTGCAGACCCAGAGGATGGCCAATACCGTGCGGCATAAACGGCCCGGTCAGGTCGTTTTCCACCATTGCCTCTTCGCTCATATCGCTGACGATCTGATGCTTACGCAGCAGCTTCGCGATGCGCTGATGGAACTGGATGTGGTAATCCACGTAGCTCACACCGGCCTTCATGGTGGCGATCAGGGCCAGTTGCTCTTCATTCACATCTTTGATCAGCTGGGCGAACTCGGTATCGCTGTTCGCGGCCCAGGTGCGGGTCAGGTCGGCGGCGTAGCCGTTGTACTCCGCGCCAGCATCCAGCAGGAAACTGCGCATTTCGGACGGCGCCCGGTGATCGAGTTTGGTGTAGTGCAACACTGCCGCGTGCTCATTCAGCGCCACAATGTTGCTGTACGGCACGTCGGTATCACGATGGCCGGTGGCCGTCAGGTAGGCCAGGTTAATGTCGAACTCACTCATCCCGGACAGGAAGGCTTCGTGCGCCGCACGATGGCCATTGACCGCGGTTTTTTGCGCTTCGCGCATACACGCCAGCTCATAATCGGTCTTGTAGGAACGGTAGTAGTGCAGATAGTCGATAACGCCTTTCGGGTTAATGTTATCCGCTGTGATGTCCAGACCGCGCGCACGTTCTGGCACTGGGCCAATATAGGCCATATTGCCGCGGGTAGCAGGTAACTGGCTACCAATGCCATCTGCTTTCGGCAGGGCAATCACCTCAACTTCTTCGGTCCAGAAAGAGGTCGGCAACGGTTCCACGTTGTGCCAGTAATCCACCGGCAGGTAAAACCACAGTTTTGGCTTGTTCACGCCATCCACCAGCAACCAGCAATTGGGAACCTGGGTTACCGGCACCCAGGCTTTAAATTGCGGGTTCACCTTGAAGGGATAAGCGTGATCGTCGAGAAAGACATTAAACAGCTCGCCGGAGTGGATGAGTAAGGCATCCAGCTTAAAGCGAGCCAGTACGTCGCGGGTACGTTCCTGTAACGTAACAATGTGATTTTTATACAGCGCGGCCAGTGAGTCCATCGTTCTTCCTTTTGTTTTGACCTCAAGTATCCGCATCTTAGCACACCTCAGAAAGGCTGCGTGATCTCCGCCGAGCGTGATCAGACCTACAATTATTTAATGAGTAATTTGCATTTCATTAACACAAAACCCACACTCCGATTCATCTGGTATGACCAGATCCAATTGCTGGATTCAGGAGACCGACATGCTCTACAAAGGCGACACCCTGTACGTAGACTGGCTGGAAGGTGGCATTGCCGAACTGGTGTTCGACGCCCCCGGCTCAGTGAATAAACTGGACACCGCAACCGTGGCCAGTCTTGGCCATGCGCTGGACGTTCTGGAAAAAGAGGCCGACTTAAAAGGTCTGTTGCTGCGTTCTGAGAAAGCGGCATTTATCGTCGGCGCAGACATCACCGAATTCCTCTCGCTGTTCCTGGTGCCACAAGAGCAACTGAGCCAGTGGCTGCATTTTGCCAACAGCGTCTTTAACCGTCTGGAAGATCTTCCGGTCCCGACTATCTCTGCGGTCAACGGCTATGCACTGGGCGGCGGCTGCGAATGCGTGCTGGCGACCGATTACCGTCTGGCCACCCCGGATCTGCGTATCGGCCTGCCTGAAACCAAACTGGGCATTATGCCGGGCTTTGGCGGCTCGGTCCGTTTGCCGCGCCTGCTGGGTGCCGACAGCGCCCTGGAGATTATTGCTGCCGGTAAAGATGTCGGTGCCGATCAGGCGTTAAAACTCGGTCTGGTGGATGGCGTCGTTAAGCCTGAAAAACTGCATGAAGGTGCGCTCGCCATTCTGCGCCAGGCGATCAACGGCGACCTCGACTGGAAAGCAAAACGCCAGCCGAAACTGGAGCCGCTGCACTTAAGTAAAATTGAAGCCACCATGAGTTTCACGATTGCCAAAGGCATGGTGATGCAAACCGCGGGTAAACACTACCCTGCGCCGATTACCGCAGTGAAAACCATCGAATCTGCGGCACGCCTGGGCCGTGACGACGCACTGAAATTAGAAAACCAAAGTTTCGTCCCCCTGGCACATACCAACGAAGCCCGCGCGCTGGTCGGTATTTTCCTCAACGATCAGTTCGTGAAGGGCAAAGCGAAGCAGCTCACCAAAAATGTCGAGACGCCAAAACAGGCGGCGGTACTGGGCGCAGGCATTATGGGCGGCGGCATCGCTTACCAGTCGGCCTGGAAAGGCGTGCCGGTGGTCATGAAAGATATCAACGAGAAGTCGCTGACCCTGGGCATGACTGAAGCGGCCAAGCTGCTGAACAAACAGCTCGAACGCGGCAAGATCGACGGTCTGAAGCTCTCCGGGGTGATCTCTACTATCCACCCGACGCTGGAATACAGCGGTTTCGATCGTGTGGATGTGGTGGTCGAAGCGGTAGTCGAAAACCCGAAGGTGAAAAAAGCCGTACTGGCAGAGACAGAAGACAAGGTGCGCCCGGATACCGTGCTGGCGTCCAACACTTCCACCATTCCAATCAGCGAACTGGCCAGTGTCCTGAAGCGCCCGGAAAACTTCTGCGGAATGCACTTCTTTAACCCGGTGCATCGCATGCCGCTGGTTGAAGTCATTCGCGGCGAGAAAACGTCTGACGAAACCCTCGCCAAAGTGGTGGCCTGGGCCAGCAAGATGGGCAAAACCCCGATTGTGGTGAACGACTGCCCGGGCTTCTTTGTCAACCGCGTGCTGTTCCCGTACTTTGCCGGGTTTAGCCAGCTGCTGCGCGACGGGGCTGATTTCCGCAAGATCGACAAAGTGATGGAAAAACAGTTTGGCTGGCCAATGGGTCCGGCCTATCTGCTGGACGTGGTCGGTATTGATACTGCGCATCACGCGCAGGCGGTGATGGCGGCCGGCTTCCCGGAGCGGATGCAGAAAGATTACCGCGATGCGATCGACGCTCTGTTCGAATCGAACCGCTACGGTCAGAAAAACGGCCTCGGCTTCTGGCGTTATAAAGAAGACAGCAAAGGCAAACCGAAGAAAGAAGAAGACGCAGCAGTGGACAGCCTGCTGGCTGAAGTCAGCCAGGCGAAGCGCGATTTCAGCGACGAAGAGATTATCGCCCGCATGATGATCCCAATGGTCAACGAAGTGGTGCGCTGTCTCGAAGAGGGCATTATCGCCAGCCCTGCGGAAGCCGATATGGCGCTGGTGTACGGCCTGGGCTTCCCTCCGTTCCACGGCGGCGCGTTCCGCTGGCTGGATACGCTGGGCAGCGCCCGCTATCTGGATATGACGCAGCAGTATGAACATCTCGGCGCGCTGTATCACGCCCCGGAAGGTCTGCGTACCAAAGCGCATCATAACGAAGCGTACTATCCCCCGGTGGAGCCTGCCCGTCCGGTTGGCGCACTGAAAACGGCTTAAGGAGTCACAATGGAACAGGTTGTCATTGTCGATGCAATTCGCACCCCGATGGGCCGTTCGAAGGGCGGCGCATTTCGTAACGTGCGCGCGGAAGATCTCTCCGCACATTTAATGCGTAGCCTGCTGGCGCGCAACCCGGCGCTGGAAGCTACCGCGCTGGACGACATCTACTGGGGCTGCGTTCAGCAGACCCTGGAGCAGGGTTTTAACATCGCCCGTAACGCGGCGTTGCTGGCGGAAATTCCCCATTCCGTACCGGCAGTCACCGTTAACCGCCTGTGCGGTTCATCGATGCAGGCCCTGCATGACGCAGCACGCATGATCATGACCGGCGATGCCCAGGTCTGCATGATTGGCGGCGTGGAGCACATGGGCCACGTGCCGATGAGCCACGGCGTCGATTTCCACCCCGGCATGAGCCGCACCGTGGCGAAAGCCGCGGGCATGATGGGGCTAACGGCAGAGATGCTTTCCCGCCTGCACGGCATCAGCCGCGAAATGCAGGACAGCTTTGCCGCCCGCTCACACGCCCGCGCCTGGGCTGCAACGCAGTCCGGTGCCTTCAAAAATGAAATTCTGCCGACCGGCGGTCACGACGCCGACGGTGTACTGAAGCAGTTCTACTTCGACGAAGTGATCCGCCCGGAGACGACAGTTGAAGCCCTTTCGACGCTGAGACCGGCCTTTGATCCGGTGACCGGCACCGTGACGGCGGGTAGCTCTTCCGCCCTGTCCGATGGTGCTGCGGCGATGCTGGTGATGAGCGAAAGCCGTGCCCGCGAGCTGGGCCTGACGCCGCGCGCGCGCATCCGCTCAATGGCGGTGGTGGGTTGCGATCCGTCAATCATGGGTTACGGCCCGGTGCCCGCCTCAAAGCTGGCGCTGAAAAAAGCCGGGCTGTCCACCAGCGATATCGACGTCTTCGAGATGAACGAAGCCTTTGCCGCGCAGATCCTGCCGTGCATTAAGGATCTGGGGCTGATGGATCAGATCGACGAGAAGATTAACCTCAACGGCGGCGCCATTGCGCTGGGCCACCCGCTGGGCTGTTCCGGGGCGCGGATCAGCACCACGCTGATTAACCTGATGGAACGTAAAGACGCTCAGTTTGGTCTGGCGACCATGTGTATCGGCCTGGGTCAGGGGATCGCGACGGTATTTGAGAGGGTGTAAATCAGGAAAGGTATCTCACAGCCAATGGCGCCAGAACAAGGCGGCAAGCGAACAAATCACGATGAGCTTACAGAAGTAAGTGATTCGGGTGAGCGAGCGCAGCCAACGCACTTATGGCGTCATTGGCGAAGAGAAAAAGGTTTAGTTGCCGTTTTCCCGCCTGTCAGGAGCGGGTTTTTTTTATTCTTATTGATGTATTCTGGAGCCGCGCATTCAATGACGAATGCCTTACCATTTAAGGAAGATGATGATGAAAAAAAGCGTACCTGCGCTCGGCCTGGCCCTGCTTTTCTGCGTATCACACGCGTTATCCCACGCCTCTGCCCAACAGCCTGTCGCTGACGATCGTCTGACGGCGAATCAATGCCTGAGCGAAATCCGGGCCCTGTACAAAGCGAACCCGGAAGTGTCGGTATTACTGGAAGATGTGCATGTGAAGGACGATACCGTTACGCTTGACCGCTACGATGAAGATATCGGCAGTCAGCACATTGCCTCAGAGCTAAAAGCCACCGTCCAGCGCCGCGATCGGGTTGTCGGGCAGATCCTGTGCCTGCTCGACGGGGATAAAATTCTCTACAAAACCTTCTTTAACACCGAAGAGCAATAAGCCGTGCGGCGGCGCGTCAGATAAACGCAAACGCGTCGCCAAACAGACGATCTTCACGCGCCCCACGTTCATTGCAGAACAGGTCCCGGGCAATTTTTGCCATTTCGAAACGACCGGCAATATAGATGTCATGATTCACCAGCGTACCGTGATCCTGCAGTACCGCCGTTAACACAGTGCCGCTGCGACCACGCCAGCCCTCTTCCGGCTGCTCAACCACCGGCTCAACACGAAGGTTCGGATGAGTAACGCTCAGCGCTTCCAGCTCAGAGAGATCGTAAAGGTGCTTCGCCTCACGGCCACCCCAGTAAATGGTGATGTCCCGGTCCGGGTTACGCGCCAGCGCCGTCAGCAGAATGGAACGCACGTAGGAAAAACCGGTGCCGCCTGCAATCAGGATTAACGGACGATCTTCGTCATCGCGTAGCCAGGCTTCGCCATGAGGAATATCAATCTCAATCACGTTCTCTTTCAGAATGCGATCCATTACCGCCATCGCATACAGATTCAGCTCTGACGCCCCAATGTGCAGCTCGATAAACTCTTGCTCGTCCGGCGTTGAGGCCATTGAGAAAGGACGCTTATCCCGCTCATCCATCACCACCATTAAATACTGGCCAGCGCGGAAGGAGAACGCCGATTCAGGTACTAAACGGACGCGATATACGGTGTCGGTGATAGCGTCTACCGAAGTCACTTTACAGCTTAAGGTTGTCATTCGCTCTCTCTGTCGGCAAGTCTATAGGGCATAACGGCGCCGTCAGGCGTCTTTACCGTTATTCATTATGGCCAGTTCATCCCAGATCGCGTCAACTCTCGCAGTCACCTCAGGATCCTTTTTGATCGGACGACCCCATTCACGTTGGGTTTCGCCGGGCCATTTATTGGTGGCATCCAGTCCCATTTTTGAGCCAAGCCCGGAAACCGGCGAGGCAAAATCCAGATAATCAATGGGCGTGTTTTCAACTAACACGGTATCGCGTGCCGGATCCATACGGGTGGTAATGGCCCAGATCACGTCATTCCAGTCGCGGGCGTTAACGTCATCATCGCAAACGATCACAAACTTGGTATACATAAACTGACGCAAGAAAGACCATACGCCCATCATCACCCGTTTAGCGTGACCGGCATACTGCTTCTTAATGGTTACCACCGCCAGGCGATAGGAGCACCCTTCCGGCGGCAGATAGAAATCAACAATTTCCGGGAACTGCTTTTGCAGGATCGGCACAAAAACTTCGTTCAGCGCCACGCCCAGTACCGCGGGTTCATCCGGTGGACGCCCCGTATAGGTGGAGTGGTAAATGGCATCTTCACGCTGGGTAATGTGCGTCACGGTAAACACCGGGAAGCTGTCAATTTCGTTGTAATAACCGGTGTGGTCGCCATACGGCCCTTCCGGCGCCATTTCACCCGCTTCGATGTAGCCTTCGAGCACGATTTCCGCGCTGGCGGGCACTTCCAGATCGTTAGATACGCACTTCACCACTTCGGTTTTGGTGCCGCGTAGCAGCCCGGCAAAGGCGTATTCCGACAGGGTGTCTGGCACTGGCGTAACAGCACCGAGAATGGTGGCCGGGTCGGCGCCCAGCGCCACGGCGACCGGGAAGCGTTCGCCCGGATGGGCCGCGCACCACTCCTGGAAATCAAGCGCGCCGCCGCGATGCGACAGCCAGCGCATAATCAATTTATTCTTACCAATCAACTGCTGACGGTAGATGCCGAGGTTCTGCCGCTCTTTATGCGGACCGCGCGTCACGGTCAGGCCCCAGGTAATGAGCGGGGCGGCATCTTCGGGCCAGCACTGCATGATTGGGATACGCGTCAGATCGACCGCATCGCCTTCCACAATCTTCTGCTGGCAGGGCGCGCCGCGCAGGCGTTTGGTCGGCATGTTCAGGACTTGCTTAAACTGCGGCAGCTTATCAAAGAGATCGCGAAATCCTTTTGGCGGCTCAGGCTCTTTTAAAAAGGCCAGCAGCTTGCCCACTTCACGCAACGCGCTGACATCCTCCTGCCCCATCCCCATCGCCACACGTTTTGGTGTGCCAAACAGGTTGCAGAGCACCGGCATGGTATAGCCTTTCGGGTTTTCAAACAGAAGCGCTGGCCCACCCGCGCGGAGCGTGCGGTCGGCAATTTCTGTCATTTCCAGGTAAGGATCGACAGGAAGGGTGATGCGTTTCAGTTCGCCCTGCTTTTCCAGCAGTTCCAGGAAGTCGCGTAGATCGTTGTATTTCATGCAGTTAGTCAAGCTCTCTCTGTAAGCATTTTATTATACGGCGTAAGACTGCCTGATGCTGTAGTTTTGTTAAATAAGCGTGAAGATTCAAGGCTTCTTCTGCGTACGGCCATTATAATCACCTTAGCGATCCCGCCAGGGTTTTGATATGCTTGCCGGTATAGCAAGTGGAAAAGAGTCATTATGCAGGCCTGGTATTTACTGTATTGCAAGCGTGGGCAACTTCAGCGTGCTCAGGAACATCTGGAACGCCAGGCAGTGAACTGTCTGACGCCTGTGATCACGCTGGAAAAAATTGTCCGTGGTAAACGCACCACCGTCAGTGAACCGCTGTTCCCGAACTACCTGTTTGTTGAATTCGACCCCGAAGTGATCCACACCACCACCATCAGTGCGACGCGCGGTGTCAGCCACTTTGTGCGCTTTGGCGCGCACCCGGCGACGGTGCCCGCTTCTGTGATCCACCAGCTCTCGGTCTACAAACAACCTGAAGACATTACCGATCCCGATACTCCCTTCTCCGGCGACGATGTAGTGATCACCGAAGGGGCGTTTGAAGGGCTGGTAGCGATTTTCGCTGAGCCGGACGGTGAAGCCCGCTCCATGCTGCTGCTGAACTTACTGAATAAAGAAGTGAAGCAGAGCATCAAAAATACCAGCTTCCGCAAAGTTTAAAATTCGACGCCAAACAGACGACGTACGTTGTCATCCGTCTGCGTAGCCAGCCACTGCGCCTCTTCGTCACGCCAGTGGGCGACCCGTTCAATGATATGTCCCAGATAAGCCGGTTCATTGCGTCGTGAGGCCGGTTTTGGACGGAGATCGCGTGGCAGCAGGTACGGCGCGTCGGTCTCCACTAACAGGCGATCGGCAGGTATCACCGGCAGTAACTCGCGCAGTTCCAGTCCCCGTCGTTCATCGCACACCCAGCCAGTGATCCCCAGATACAAACCGCGCTCCAGACAGGCTATCGCCTCCTCCCGCGTGCCGGTAAAACAGTGCAGCACTGCCCCAGGCAGTTTATCCAGCCAGGGTTCCAGCAACGCCAGAAAACGCTCGTGGGCATCACGGCAGTGCATAAACACCGGCATGTTCAGCTCCGCGGCTAACGCCAACTGGGCGCTAAAGGCATGTTCCTGCTCGGCAGGGGTAGAAAAGTTGCGGTTAAAGTCGAGACCACATTCCCCGATAGCCACCACCTCAGGACATGCGGCTAAGGCCCGGAGTGCGTCGGCACTTTCCGCCGTCCACTGGCTGCTGTCGTGCGGATGGACGCCCGCCGTTGACCAGCAGCGGTCGTAGCGCTGCGCCAGCTGCTGCGCCTGCTCGCTTTCGTGCAGGTTGGTACCCGTCAGCAGCAATCCGTTTACCCCGGCGGCGACAGCCCTGGCCACCACCTCGTCACGATCCTGGGCAAACTGCGGGCTGGTCAGGTTCAGACCGATATCAAACATACAGGCTCCCATATGACAACCGCCCTGGCGGGCGGTTGATGTTACTCTTTTGTCTCTTCGGACTCTTCGTCGTGATCTTCACGTCGCTTGCCGGTATAGAAGCGCGAGAAGAAGATGCCAACTTCAAACAGGCAATACATCGGGATCGCCAGCAGAGTTTGCGAGAAGACATCCGGCGGTGTTAATAGCATGCCTACGACAAACGCGCCCACCAGAATATAGGGCCGTTTTTTCCGTAAGTCGTCCGGAGTAGTGATCCCCATCCAGCAGAGCAACACAATGGCAACCGGCACCTCAAAGGCCACGCCGAAGGCCATAAACAGCGCCATCACGAAGCTCAGATAACTGGCAATATCAGTCGAGACCTGGACTCCTACCGGCGCGGTATTTGCCAGGAAGCCAAACGCCAGCGGAAAGACCACGAAATAGGCAAAGGCCATGCCGATATAAAACAGCAGCGAACTGGAGACCAGCAGCGGGATCACCAGACGGCGTTCATGCTTATACAGCGCAGGGGCAATAAAGGCCCAGACCTGGTAGAGGATCACTGGCGCAGAAGCAATCAGCGACACCCAGAAAGTGAGCTTGATCGGCGTGAAGAAGGGCGAAGCCACGTCGGTGGCGATCATGGTTGCCCCGAGCGGCATCTGCTTGATCAGGGGTGCAGAGACCAGCTGATAGATGTCGTTGGCAAAATAGACCAGGCATAAAAAAATGAGGCAAACCGCAATAATGCAGTTCAGCAGGCGTTTACGCAGCTCGATCAGGTGCGTAATCAGCGGTTGAGTTTCATCTACTGCCATGTTTACGATTTATCACTCGACGAGGGGGACGCGTCAGCAACGGGTGCAGGCTTTTTCTCTGCGGGCGCTGGCGTCGGTTCTTGTTTGGGGATCACCGGCTCGGCTGGCGACTGTTCGGGCGCAGCAGCCTGGTGCTCAGCAGTGGCAGGCGTCACGCCTTCATGTTGCGCTTCGTTATCTTTGACCAGCGGGTTGCGAATGGTATTGGCTTCGTCGCTCGCTTTTTCCGGATCGTTGACACTGTAGGAGCGCTTCATGGATTCCGCCGCTTCGCGCAGTTCGTCCATCGAGGCTTTCAGTTCCGGCGACAGGTTATCCATGCTCGCCTTTTCAACTTTTTTCAGGCTGTCCTGAAACTCCTGCAGCTTAAGCTCCTGGGCCAGCTCATTTTGCACCGTTGTCGCCAACGATCGTAGCGCACGTACCCAGCCTGCAACCGTTTTTACTGCCACAGGCAGACGTTGTGGCCCCAGAACAATGAGGCCAATCACGAAGACCAGCAGCAGTTCACTAAAACCTATATCGAACACGAATTACACCTGCTCGTTATCGTGGCGTTTAGCATTTTCCTTTTTAGCATCGTCTTGTTTATCAGCGATAGATTTAGCAGTGAAATCCGCATCCTGGCTGGATTTATCCTGCTTCTCGTCATCATCTTTGATCGCTTTCTTGAAGCCTTTGATGGATGCACCGAGATCGGAACCGATAGAACCAAGTTTTTTGGTACCGAACAGCAGCACGACGATGACGGCAATGATCAACAATTGCCAAATACTGATACCACCCATACATCTTCCCCAGTTGTAGACGATTAATTAATCAGGCCGCATTATACGTTATGCGGCCCTGCTATAGCGACGCAATTCAGCGCGTTTTACGCCATCCGGCTAACCAGACAACCACGCCACCCGCCATCAACCAGGCGGGCATAAGTTCCCACTCAGGACGATTGATCAGCAGCAGCGTGCCACTTAACAACAGTGTCGCCCCAATGCCAAACAGATACCGGGACTGCCCCTGACGCACATGGTTGGTTTGCAACTCGCGGGCAATTTTATCCACGCTGTGCTGCAAGTTTTTGCTCTGACGCAAACTGTCATACACCAGTTCAGGAATTTCGGGCATTTTTTCAATCCAGAAGGGTGCTTTCTCTTTCAGGGAGCGCACCAGCGCGGGAAGACCAACCTGATCTTTGATCCACGACTCCAGGAAAGGTTTTGCCGTTTTCCATAAGTCTAACTGAGGATAGAGCTGCCGCCCCACCCCTTCAACGTAAAGTAATGTTTTCTGAAGTAAAACTAACTGCGGTTGCACTTCCATATTGAAGCGGCGTGCGGTATTGAACAGGTTCAACAGCACATGACCGAACGAGATCTCTGCCAGCGGCTTCTCAAAGATGGGTTCACAGACCGTACGAATGGCGAACTCAAACTCTTCAACATTGGTATCCAGCGGAACCCAGCCGGAATCAACGTGCAACTCGGCGACTTTGCGATAGTCCCGGTTAAAGAAGGCGATAAAGTTCTCGGCCAGGTAGCGTTTATCTTCTTTATTCAGCGAGCCGACAATACCGCAGTCGATGCCGATGTACTGCGGATCTTCGGGGTGCTCGTAGCTGACGAAGATATTGCCCGGGTGCATGTCAGCGTGAAAGAAGCTGTCGCGGAACACCTGGGTAAAGAAGACCTGCACGCCACGTTCGGCCAGCAGCTTCATGTTGGTGCCCTGCTTTTCCAGGGTCGCAACGTCCGAGACCGGGATCCCGTAGATGCGCTCCATCACCATCATGTCCTGGCTGCAATAGTCGGAATAGACTTCCGGCACATACAGCATCGGGCTGTTTTCAAAGTTGCGGCGCAGCTGAATGGCGTTCGCCGATTCACGCAGCAGGTTCAGCTCATCAATCAGCGTTTTTTCATATTCGCGTACCACTTCCAGCGGGCGCAGACGGCGGCCGTCAGGCAGCAGACGCGGCACCCAGCGGGCCAGGCGATAGATGAGTTTCATGTCGGCTTTGATGATTGGCAGAATATCCGGGCGGATCACCTTAATGACCACCTCTTTGCCATTCTCTTTCAGCTTTGCGGTATGAACCTGAGCAATAGAGGCCGAAGCCAGCGGCTTGATGTCAAAATCATCAAACCAGGTCTCAACCGGGAGATCGCCCATCGCCTTTTCGATCTGCTGTTTCGCCAGCTTGCCTTCGAACGGGGCGACTTTATCCTGCAGCAGCGCCAGCTGATCGGCAATCATTGGCGGGAACAGGTCACGGCGGGTGGAGAGCATCTGGCCGAACTTGATCCAGACCGGTCCCAGCTCCTGAAGAGCCAACCGCAGTCTTTCACCAAGCAGTTTGTCCTGATGGCGATTAGGCATCCAGAATAGCGTTCGTCGCCAGATACGCAGCGGCATTGTGATACGCATTCTGGGGATAAGTTCGTCCAGACCGTAGCTCAAAAAGGTGCGGATGATAAAGTAGAGGCGCCGAATTTCACCAGGCGTCATTTGCCCTCCAGTTTTTCAAGCCGTTTTGTCAGTGCATCGACCGAACGCTCAACGGCTGCGGTCTCTTCTGCGAACCATGCTGCTTCCAGCGGGCCTGGCGCCATGCGCCACTCCTCGGTAAGCACTTCTCCGGCGTAGCGCTGCTGGCGCTGAAAACCCTTTTTCAGCAACGAGGCACCGCCGCGCAGTACTTTACTGATCCCTTCAGCGGCAATATCGCCTGTCCAGGGAGCCAGCAATTCTGCCGGGTCAAACTCGGCCAGGTCAGCCAGGGAGACAAAGTTTTGCACCACCTGGAGATCGCCCTGAACCTCCAGCTCGCCGCTACGGATCAGGGCGGTAAGCTGCTGGCGATCGCGCAGTTTGGGTAACGTGCTCATGTGGGTAATGACGGAGCAATCGGCCTCGCCTTCCCACTCGCCGAGCACGTCGAGCTGACGCTCGCTGAATACCAGCACCAGCGGGGTCGAAAACTCTTTTAATACCACCCGCAGCACTTTGCCGTTCAGACGCTGACGCGCCGTTTTCAGCGCAGGAGACCGATAAAGAAACGTATTCAGTACGTTTTCCACACCGGCTGTGATCAAGGGTTTAAACGGCATTCGCCACCTCCACTCAGAACTTATAACCGCGATGTAGCGCGACAACGCCTGCCGTCATGTTGAAGTAGTCAACATTGTCAAAGCCTGCATCCTGCATCATGGCTTTTAAGGTGTCCTGATTTGGGTGCATACGGATGGATTCAGCCAGGTAACGATAGCTGTCTGCATCGTTGGCCACCATTTCGCCAATACGTGGCAGGATGTGGAACGAATAGGCGTCGTACGCTTTGCTCAGCGGCTCAATAATTGGTTTTGAGAATTCCAGCACCAGCAGGCGTCCACCCGGTTTCAGCACGCGGTACATGGAACGCAGCGCCTTCTCTTTATCGGTGACGTTACGCAGACCGAAAGAGATAGTGATGCAGTCAAAGGTGTTATCCGGGAAAGGCAGCGCTTCAGCGTTCGCCTGGACATATTCAACGTTGCCGACCACGCCAATATTGCGCAGTTTCTCACGGCCCATTTTCAACATGGAGTCGTTGATATCAGCCAGCACAACACGGCCCGTTTCGCCCACCAGACGCGAGAATTTCGCTGTCAGGTCGCCGGTGCCGCCAGCCAGATCCAGCACGGTTTGCCCACGACGCACGCCGCTACAATCAATAGTGAAGCGCTTCCACAAGCGATGAATGCCGAATGACATCAGGTCATTCATTACATCGTACTTCGCCGCCACGGAATGGAAAACGTGGGCCACCATGTCAGCTTTCTGCGCTTTAGCGACAGTCTGAAAGCCAAAGTGCGTTGTGTCTTGTGAATCTTCAACCATCTTAGAGCCTGCTTATCAGTCAAATGTTTGAGAAGTGTAACAGATTGGGCGCATTTGCCCTACGTTTCAACCACCCCAGGAATAACGTTCCAGGGGGCTGCCGACGCCTGTTTGCCTGCTAAGGTATTGTTTATATTTTAAACGGGACTATCACTGCGCAGCCGGTACTCTTCATCCTGAGACGTGGCCTGTTCGACCATTTCAGGATTAATCTCGCGTTTTACCTCTACGCCAAGGCTGCGGAACGATTCGGCCTGGGCCAGCAGGTTGCCGCGCCCGGAGGCCAGTTTTTTCATCGCCTGGCGATAGTTATCCTGAGCGCGATCCAGGCTCTGCCCGACCGATGACATATCATCGACGAACAGGCGCATTTTGTCATACAGGCGGCTGGCGCGATCGGCAATCTGTTGGGCATTGCGGCTCTGGTGCTCGTAGCGCCACAGGTTAGCAATGGTGCGCAGCGCCACCAGCAACGTGGTAGGGCTGACCAGCATAATGTTGTTTTTCAGCGCTTCAGAGATCAGCTCCGGCTGGCGGTCCAGCGCCACCAGGAAGGCCGGTTCAACCGGGATGAACATCAGCACGTAGTCAAGCGAACGCAGGCCAGGCAGTTGCTGATAATCTTTGCGCCCCAGCAGACGAATGTGGTTACGCACAGAGGCGATATGTTCCTGCAACGCCGACTCGCGGGTGTAGTCATCTTCGGCGTTGAAGTACCGCTCATAGGCTACCAGGGTCATTTTGGCATCGATGACCACGTCCTTTTCTTGCGGCAGACGAACAATGACGTCGGGCTGCATTCGCGCACGGGTCTCGGTTTCAATGCTGACCTGAGTTTGATATTCATGGCCCTCGCGCAGACCAGAGGCCTCCAGCACGCGGGTTAGAACCACTTCACCCCAGTTGCCCTGGGTTTTATTGTCGCCTTTCAGCGCCCGGGTGAGGTTGATCGCCTCCTGCGCCATCTGGGCATTCAGTTGCTGGAGATTACGGATTTCATGAGCCAGCGTGTGGCGCTCCCGCGCCTCCTGACCAAAGCTGTCCTGGACCTGGCGACGAAAGCCGTCCAGCTGTTCGCGCAGGGGCGTTAGCAGGCCGTTCAGGCTCTGACGATTTTGTTCATCGACGCGGCGGTTACTCTGCTCAAAGATACGGTTGGCGAGATTTTCGAACTGCTCACTCAGGCGCTGCTCGCTGTTGATCATCTGGCGGATTTTGTCTTCCGCATGCAGCTGGGTGGACTCCAGACGGGTAGTGACTTCGCGCAGGTCGGCTTCCAGCGAGGTATTGATATCCCGCAAATTACGCAGTTCGTTATTGAGTAACTCGCATTCATCGCGCCAGTGCCCGCTCTGCGCCGTTTGTTGTTTTAGCGCACTTAAGTCGGCCACCATCTCTTCGCGTTCGGCAAGCTGCTCGGCTTTTTGCTGCGCATGCTGGTAGCTGGCGAGCAACCAGCCTACGCCGACGCTGACCAGCGCAATAACGGCATAAAAAAGGACAGAAATATCCACGACGCCCCCTGCATCAAGGTATGACCCGCACAAAATAGAATTGTGCTGTATAAACGTCCAGTTTGAAAAGGGTTTTCTGCGAGGCGCTACGCAAAGAAAAAGGCCGAACAGGTCGGCCTTTGGCAGAGAAAAGGGGAAATTACAGCAGGCGACGGGCCGCTTCTACCACGATTTTCACCGCGTGGCTTTCGGTCTGCTTCATGGTCTCAGCGTTCGGGATCTCTTGCTGGGTACGGTTAACGATCACACCCGCAACCATACCGGCACGCAGGCCCTGGCTTGCACACATGGTCAGCAGCGTGGCTGATTCCATTTCATAGTTCATAACGCCCATAGACTGCCACTCTTCCATCGAACCTTTGAAGCGGTTAACGACGCGACCGGAGAAGGTGTCGTAGCGCTCCTGGCCCGGATAGAAGGTATCAGAGGAGGCGGTGACACCAATGTGAGTCGTCGCGCCAACGGATTTTGCGGCTTCCACCAGCGCGGTGGTGCACTCGAAATCGGCCACAGCCGGGAATTCCATTGGAGCAAAGTGCAGGCTCGCACCATCCAGACGAACGGACGCCGTGGTCACCAGGACATCGCCAACGTTGATATGCGGCTGGATCGCACCGGTCGTGCCGATACGCAGGAAAGTACGAATGCCCAGCTGTGCCAGCTCTTCAACAGCAATAGAGGTAGACGGGCCACCGATACCGGTAGAGCACACGATCACCGCTTTGCCGTCCAGCTCTGCCCGCCAGGTCGTAAATTCGCGATGGGCTGCCAGCTTAACCGGCTTATCCATCAGCGCGGCGATCTTTTCCACACGCTCAGGATCGCCAGGGACGATAGCGAGCGTAGCCCCTTGTAAATCGTTTTTAGTGAGGCCGAGATGAAAAACATCAGACTTAGACATAGAAAACTCCTCTGGGGGTCAGTTTGTCAGCAGAAGCAAAACGGTACTTTACCGAAGGATCCGGCTCAGTTTCGTGACGGACATCACCATGAATAAAATTGATTGCAGTTAATTACCATGAAATAGTGATTAACATCACATTAACGACTTATATCGTTATCTGTTGCACAAAAGATAGCCTGTTTCGGGCACTGTGGATTGTTAACCTGCGGACTATATTTACTTTTGCGCTAATTGGTACGGAGAATGCCATGACTGGAAAATCTGGATTTGCCCCTGCTGCAGACTTGCAAGCCTCAACCGTTGTCACTACGCCCGACGAAGCCATTACCGCCGGGGAGACCTCCATTCCGACCCAGGGCGATAATATGCCCGCTTATCATGCCCGGCCTAAAAATGCGCAAGGGGCATTGCCGATCGTCATTGTGGTTCAGGAAATTTTCGGCGTGCATGAGCACATTCGCGATATCTGCCGTCGCCTGGCGCTGGAAGGCTATCTGGCCATCGCGCCTGAACTCTATTTCCGTCAGGGTGACCCGAACGATTACAGCGACATTCCCACCCTGTACAGCAATCTGGTCACTAAAGTACCGGATGCACAGGTGCTGGCGGATCTTGACCACGTTGCCAACTGGGCGGCGCGCAATGGTGGCGATGCCCACCGTCTGCTGGCGACCGGCTTCTGCTGGGGCGGACGTATCAGTTGGCTGTATGCCGCGCACAACCCCCAGCTAAAAGCTGCCGTGGCCTGGTATGGCAAGCTGGTGGGCGAGAAGACGTTGAATTCACCGAAGCATCCGGTCGATATCGCCACCGATTTGAACGCACCGGTGCTTGGACTCTATGGGGCAGAAGATACCGGTATCCCGCTTGATACCGTGGAGACCATGCGCCAGGCCCTGCGCGCGGCAAACGCCACGGCGGAGATTGTGGTCTACCCGGAAGCCGGGCATGCGTTTAATGCTGACTATCGTCCGAGCTATCATGCCGAATCAGCCAAAGATGGCTGGGCACGGATGCTGGCGTGGTTTGCGCAGTATGGCAATAAGAAGTAACCACAGGACCGGTAAAGACAATCCATTGCCGGGTAGCATCTTGCTTTACCCGGCCCTACAGCTGAACAGCTCTGTGGTTTTGTAGGCCCGGTAAGCGTAGCGCCGCCGGGCAAACTGCCGATGTTATGACGCCTGACGCAAATTCTGCGCAGCTTTCACCATATTTGCCAGCGCGGCCCGGGTTTCCGGCCAGCCGCGGGTTTTGAGGCCGCAATCCGGGTTAACCCACAGGCGCTCTGCCGGAATACGCTGCGCCGCTTTCTGCAACAGGGCTTCAATCCACTCCACACTCGGGACGTTCGGGGAGTGAATGTCGTATACCCCCGGCCCGATTTCGTTCGGGTAGTCGAACTCTTCAAATGACTCCAGCAACTCCATATCGGAACGCGAGGTCTCAATGGTAATCACGTCGGCATCCAGTGCAGCGATGGAGTCCATGATGTCGTTGAACTCGCAGTAACACATGTGAGTGTGGATCTGGGTGTCATCTTTCGCTACCGCGGCGTTGATGCGGAAAGCTTCCACACCCCACTGAAGGTAGGCATCCCAGTCACTGCGGCGCAGCGGCAGACCTTCGCGTAGCGCCGGTTCGTCGATCTGGATGATGCCGATCCCTGCGGCTTCCAGATCGGCTACTTCGTCACGCAGCGCCAGGGCAATCTGTTTGGCGATGGTTTCACGGGTGACATCTTCACGCGGGAAGGACCAGCACAAAATCGTCACCGGACCTGTCAGCATACCTTTTACTGGCTTGTCGGTCAGGGATTGGGCGAATTTTGCCCATTCCACGGTGATCGCCTCAGGACGGCTGACATCGCCGATCACCACAGGCGGTTTCACGCAGCGGGAGCCGTAGCTCTGCACCCAGCCATTTTGCGTAAAGACGAACCCGTCGAGGTGTTCACCGAAATACTCCACCATGTCATTACGCTCGGCTTCACCATGGACCAGCACGTCCAGCCCCAGGCGCTCCTGCTCCACAATCGCCTGCTTAATGTGTTCGGCGATACCTGTGCGGTAGTTGCCCGCATCAAGGTTGCCCTTTTTGAAGTCCAGACGCAGGCCGCGGATCTCGGTAGTCTGCGGGAAGGAGCCGATGGTAGTGGTCGGCCAGGCTGGCAGGTTGAAGCGCGCGCGCTGGGCTTCGGCACGAACCTCATACGGACTCTGGCGTTGGCTGTCCTGAGCCGTGATGGCCGCCAGACGTTTTTCCACGGCGGCATTGTGCACGCGCGTCGAGTGGCGACGGGCCTGAATCGGGGCGCTCCATTCAGTGATCGCCGCCGTGTCGCCCGTATTCAATGCATCGCGCAGCAGGGCCAGCTCTTCACATTTTTGCAGAGCGAAGGCAAACCAGCTTTTCACTTCTGCATCCAGCCGTGTTTCAACGCTCAGGTCGATTGGGCTGTGTAACAATGAACACGAGGAAGCTACCCACAGATCACGTTTACCGACAATGCCTTTAATCTGTGCATATTTTTCTGTCAGATCGGCACGCCAGACGTTACGACCGTTCACCAGTCCTGCCGAGAGCAGCCAGTCGGACGGCAGACGATGGTGCAGTTCAGTCACCTCATCTTTGCCGTGAACCAGATCCACATGGAGTCCCTGCACTGGCAGCGCGGTAATGGTGTCGAGGTTTGGCGTGACACCCTCGAAATAGGTGGTCAACAGCAGCTTAACCTGGCCCGCAAGCGCATCGTACGCCGGTTTGAAGGCCTCCAGCCACGCCTGCGGCAGCTCCAGTACCAGTGCAGGTTCGTCAATCTGCACCCACTCAATACCGCGTTTCGCCAGTTCAGCCAGGAACTGTTGATACACCGGCAGGATGTCGTTCAGCAGGCTCAGGCGGTCAAAATGCTCGCCCTTCACTTTGCCCAGCCACAGATACGTTACCGGCCCCAGCAGCACGGGTTTGATCTTGTGGCCCAGCGCCAGGGCTTCGTCCACTTCGTCCAGCAACTGGGTCCAGGTCAGTTTGAACTGCTGACCTTTGACGAACTCTGGCACCATGTAGTGGTAGTTCGTGTTAAACCATTTGGTCATTTCCGCCGCTGCCGCTGGCTCACCCGTCGGGGCGCGGCCACGGCCAATACGGAACAGGGTGTCGATATCTACCGATCCATCGTTGTTCTGATGACGAGCCGGCACGTTGCCAAGCAGCAGGCTGGTGGTCAGAACATGGTCGTACCAGGCGAAATCGCCCACCGGCAGCAGGTCAATACCGGCCTGCTTCTGCTGGTTCCAGTGACGGGCGCGCAGCTCGCGGCCTACCGCCAGCAGTTCTTCACGGGTGGTGTTACCTGCCCAGTAACTTTCTTGTGCTTTTTTCAGTTCGCGACGAAGGCCGACGCGCGGGAAACCGAGAGTATGGTTAATGATTGTCATGTTTTCTTCCTCTAATTAATTGTAAATCCTTTGGATTTTCAATTCAGGGAAGGCGGTAAGTTTGCTCATCTCCCGGCGCTGACATAAGTCAGTGACCGGAGTGAGGAAACGCAGCCAACGCACCATAAATTTAAAAGACGAAGGATTTTAGCCGTCCAGATGTTTACACATCCATAATTGGCGGTTACTGTATATTCCTCAAGCGCAAATTGTTCATGGCGAAGTGAAGGACTTTCATGATCGAGATAAAACACCTGAAAACGCTACAAGCGTTGCGGAACTGCGGGTCCCTCGCGGCGGCGGCGGCCACGCTGCACCAGACACAATCCGCTCTTTCTCACCAGTTCAGCGATCTGGAACAACGCCTTGGCTTCCGTCTGTTTGTGCGTAAAAGTCAGCCGCTACGCTTCACCCCCCAGGGGGAGATCCTGCTGCAGCTGGCTAATCAGGTGTTACCGCAAATCGCCAGCGCGCTACAGGCTTGCCATGAGCCGCAACAGACTAAACTGCGCATTGCCATTGAGTGTCACAGCTGTATTCAGTGGCTGACCCCCGCGCTTGAGAACTTCCGCCAGAAGTGGCCGCAGGTGGAAATGGACTTTAAATCCGGCGTGACTTTTGACCCGCAGCCGTCCCTTGTTCAGGGCGAGCTGGATCTGGTGATGACCTCGGACATTCTGCCGCGCAGCGGCCTGCACTATTCGCCAATGTTTGATTTTGAGGTGCGTCTGGTGCTGGCCCCGGATCATCCGCTGGCCGCGAAAACACGCATCACGCCGGAAGATCTGGCCACGGAAACGCTGCTGATCTACCCGGTGCAGCGCAGTCGTCTGGATATCTGGCGTCACTTCCTGCAGCCCGCAGGCATTAGCCCGCAGCTGAAAAGCGTGGATAACACCCTGCTGCTGATTCAGATGGTGGCGGCCAGAATGGGTATCGCGGCGCTGCCGCACTGGGTAGTGGAGAGTTTTGAACGCCAGGGTCTGGTGGTGACCAAAACCCTGGGCGAGGGATTGTGGAGCCGGTTGTACTCCGCGGTACGCGATGGCGAGCAGCGTCAACCGGTTACCGAGGCCTTTATTCGCTCAGCGCGGAATCACGCCTGCGATCATCTGCCGTTTGTGCGGAGCGCGGAGCGACCCAACGGCGATGCACCCACAGTGAAGCCAGGATCACCGTTCCCCCAATAATGAAGCTTGGCCAGTGCGGTTGTTCCTGCCAGATGGCGAGGTTCACCAGCAGGCCTGCCGGGACATGCACGTTGTTCATGATCCCCAGCGTCCCGGCGTCCACCTGCGTGGCGCCGTAGTTCCACATAAAGTAACCCAGCCCGGATGCCACAACCCCCAGCCAGATCAGCACGCTCCACTGCAGCGTGGTCGTCGGCAACTTCTGCGGATTCCCCAGCATGAACCATGCCGCAACCGCCACGATAGCCGCCCCCATGTAGAACCAGGCAAAGGCGTTATGCTGCGGCATCGGCCGGGTTTCCATCAGGCGTTTATAGCCCACCATGCCGATCGCGAAGCTGATGTTGGCAAGCTGGACGAACATCAGCCCGGTCCAAAAGTGATCGCTCACTTTGTCGTAGCGAATAATCGCGGCCCCCACCACCGCCAGTGCCGCGCTCAGCAGGTAGCCCCAGCGCAAACGGCGCTTGCTCAGCAGATCGTAAATCAGGGTGATATAGAGCGGTGTCAGCACGGTAAACAGCAGGAATTCCGATACCGACAGGTAGACGTACGCCCGAAAGCTGAACAGGTACATAATGCCAAGCTGCATCGCGCCTACCAGCATATACAGCAGAATGGTTTTCAGCGTTTGCCCACGTGTACGCAGGAACGGCAGGAACACCAGCGCCGCCAGCCCGACGCGCATCAGCACCGAGAAGTAGCTATCGACGTGTCCGGCAAGGTATTCGCCGATCAGGCTAAAGGAGAAGGCCCACAGGATAGTGGTGATGATGAGTAGCGCCACAATGCTTGTCTCTTTAAAAGATGGACAGGCATTGTAGCGAACTCTTTGGTTGACAACTGAACGCTAAACAACCAAATGAAGATTATTCAAGGAACAACTTACGCAGGTATTTTGGCACTGCGTTGTCGCCGTTGGTACCGATCACTTCCAGCTCCGGGTGCAGGTCTTTCAGACGCTGATGGGCGTTTTCCATGATGCAGCCTTTACCCGCCATGGAGAGCATTTCGGCGTCGTTCATACCGTCGCCAAAGGCGATGCAATCCTGCAGGTTAAAGCCCAGACGTTTAGCTACCGCTTCCAGAGCATGACCTTTAGAGACGCCACCCGCCATCACTTCCAGACAGGTAAGCGTGGAGAAGCTGACGTTAACCCGATCGCCCCAGCGGGCATTGATCGCCTGCTCCAGCGGCAACAGCGCTTCGTGAGTTTCGGTGGTGAAGAACACTTTGCTGATGCCTTCTGGCTCCAGCAGGCCGGGTTCGTACAGCGAGTAGTTGAAGACCGCCTCTTTGAAGAACCGCATCTCGTCCGGGCGGTGGCGGTTCATAAACCATTCATCGTCGCGATAGACGTTGGTGATGATATCGGGGTTGTTATGCATGATACCGAACAGATCGGTGGCGATATCGCGATCGAGGTTATGGGTAAAGATCAGATTCCCGTCCAGATCGTGCACGCGGGCACCGTTGGAGGTGATCATATAGGATTTGATCTCCAGATTATCGCGGATCTGCCCCACATCAACGTGGTGGCGACCGGTGGCGAAGACAAAGTTCACGCCACGGGCAGTCAGGAGTTTTAAGGTCTCTTTCGCGTAAGGCGATAAGGTGTGGTCGGGAGAGAGCAGCGTGCCATCTAAATCAGACGCGACAACCTGGTACATAGGAAAATTTAACCTCTGGTGAATATCAGTTATGCCTGCCGAAAAAGTCGACGATGGCGTGGAGTGCGACTGAGCGCATGGCGTCCTTTTCAAAAAGGATCTCATGGTACGCGCCGTTTATGACCAGCGGTTTATCCCCTTCGCAAGGGTGACCGGCTGCGGCTCGCAGTTCACAAAAGCGGTCGTGCATGCGGTTATCCACTACCCGCTCCTCTTCTGCCTGAAGGATAAGCGTGGGCGTGTTGTCCTGACCGGCATTCGCCAGTACCTCTTCCCCTGCCAGAATCCCTTCGCGAACCCAGTGGTAAGTTGGCCCGCCGACGCGTAAACGCGGTTCATCGGCATAAAAGCGCAGGTTGCGGCGATAACGCTGCCGACTGTGAGTTAACACGTTAATGGCAAACGGCAGTGCGCGCCAGCGCCCGGTGCCGATGGCATAGCCTTCCCGAATGCGCTGATGGCCCTCAGCCCAGTCGAGAATATGGCGTACCATCCAGTCCGGGAAGCGCATGACAATGCCAAACATCGGGGCGCTCAGGGCAATGGCATTACACTGGTGCTGCGGGTGGCGCTGTAAAAACAGCGTGGCGATTGCACCCCCCATTGAGTGCGCCAGGATAAACCGTTTTCGCCACGGACCGGGCTGCACTTCCTGTTGCCAGAAGGCGGCAAAATCATCGACGTAATCACTGAACTGACTCACATGACCGCGGTGCGTGTCGGACAACATTCGCCCGGAGCGTCCCTGACCGCGATGATCGATAATCAGCACGTCATAACCCAGCCGGAAGAGATCGTAGGCCAGCTCGGCATACTTGACGTAACTTTCGATTCGCCCGGGGCAGATGACTATCACCGAATCATGGGCTTCGGCCTGAAAACGAACAAAGCGCACAGGAACATCATCGACGCCTGCGAAACCGCCTTCCTCGCGCTGGCGCCAGAAATCGGTCAACGGCCCCATGGAGAAAGCAGCGAAAGCCTTTTCTCGCGTTTCCCAGTCCTTATTCTGCTGAAACATCGGGTTTACACCCCTGTAAGCCAAGGAATATCGTTTTTTCGTGACAGGTCGTAAAATGTCGCAACATTAGCGTATTGTGGCATAAAAATAGACGATTCGGGAGCTTCAAATGACCTTCGAGTGGTGGTTCGCCTACCTGCTGACATCCATCATCCTCAGCCTTTCCCCGGGTTCCGGGGCCATTAACACCATGACCACCGCCATGAACCACGGCTATCGCGGCGCCGCCGCGTCTATTGCCGGATTGCAGACCGGGCTGGCCATTCATATCGTGCTGGTCGGCATAGGACTCGGAACGCTCTTCTCCCGTTCGGTCTTGGCTTTCGAAGTGCTGAAATGGGCCGGTGCGGCCTATCTTATCTGGCTGGGGATCCAGCAGTGGCGCGCCGCAGGTGCATTGGATCTGAATACGCTTGCTCAGACCCAGAGCCGGGGCCGCCTGTTTAAGCGTGCGGTATTTGTAAACCTGACCAACCCGAAAAGCATCGTCTTCCTGGCCGCCCTGTTTCCGCAATTTATCGTGCCGCATCAGCCCCAGATCATGCAGTACGTGGTGCTCGGTGTAACCACCATTGTGGTCGATATTATTGTGATGATTGGCTATGCGACACTGGCAACCCGGATTGCAACATGGATTAAAGGGCCTCGTCAGATGAAGGCCCTGAATAAAGTGTTCGGTTCGCTGTTTATGCTGGTGGGTGCGCTGCTGGCGTCAGCGAGGCATGCTTAATCACGTTGCCGGATGGCGCTGATCC
This sequence comes from Leclercia sp. LSNIH3, assembly GCF_002935105.1. Taxonomy (NCBI): domain Bacteria; kingdom Pseudomonadati; phylum Pseudomonadota; class Gammaproteobacteria; order Enterobacterales; family Enterobacteriaceae; genus Leclercia; species Leclercia sp. LSNIH3. The sequence continues at coordinate 2,653,551 of NZ_CP026387.1, read as the reverse complement.
GGCCTGTGATTAACGTTACCGTCCTTATCGGGACAGGATCAGGTGAATACCGAAGCCGGCGAATAACGCGCCGGCAAAGCCATCAATCCACTTCGCCAGACGTTGATAACCGCGACGCATCGACGGGAGCGCAAACAGGCTCGCCACGACCGTAAACCAGGCGAAGGTTTCCAGCACGATCAACAGGAAAATGCCCCAGCGCGCACCAGCCCCGACGTCTTCACCCACAAACAGTGAAAATACTGAACCGAAATAGATAATCGCTTTGGGATTCGCGAGATTAGTCAGCAACCCTTTCACAAAGCTACGCCCACTGGCGGCCAGCTCCATTTTTGGCTCAGGCGCCTCGCTACCCTCTTTCTTAAATGCCCCGCGCAGCATCTGGTAGCCCATCCAGCACAGATACAGACCGCCGCCCACCATAATGATGTTATGCAGCCAGGCCATTTTATCGAGGATCAGGTTCAGGCCCAGCAGCGCCAGCGCTGCCCAGACCATTACGCCAAGGGTAATGCCCAGCACGCCCATCATCGCCTCTTTACGGGAGCGGCTTACCGCCGTTTGTGAGACGAAGAAAAAGTCAGGGCCAGGGCTCATCAGCGCCACGATGTGCACCAGCGCCACGGTCAGAAACAGGGTTAACATAATTAACTCGCGGGGAAATAGTTCAGGGAGTCATCATCCTGGCACTTTTTTGCCAGACTGACTACTCCTCATCATCGCCATCCGTATGGGAACGAATCAGCGCCATAAATTCTTTCCCAAAACGCTCTAGCTTACGTGTACCAACGCCGTTGACGCTGAGCATTTCGCTGGCGCTGAGCGGCATCTGCTCGGCCATCTCAATCAGCGTCGCATCGTTAAACACCACATACGGCGGGATATTCTCTTCATCCGCGATAGCCTTGCGCAGCTTACGCAGTTTGGCGAACAGCTTGCGATCGTAGTTGCCGCCGTAGGATTTCTGCATCACCCGCGGTTTCAGCGCCACCACGCGCGGCACGGCCAGTTGCAACTCCACGACGCCACGCAGCACCGGGCGGGCAGCTTCGGTGAGTTGCAGCGCAGAGTGCTGGGCAATGTTCTGGGTCGCAAAGCCCAGGTGGATCAGCTGACGGATGACGCTGACCCAGTGCTCATGGCTCTGATCTCGTCCAATGCCGTACACCGGCAGCTTGTCGTGACCCATCTCGCGGATGCGCTGATTGTTGGCGCCGCGCAGCACTTCCACCACATAGCCCATACCAAAGCGTTGGTTGACGCGGCCAATGGTGGAGAGCGCCTTACGCGCGTCCATTAGCCCGTCATACTGCTTCGGCGGATCGAGACAGATATCGCAGTTACCGCACGACTCCTGGCGACCTTCGCCAAAATAGTTCAGCAGTACCAGACGGCGGCAGGTTTGCGCTTCAGCAAACGCGCCCATCGCGTTGAGCTTGTGGCGCTCGATATCCTGCAGCGCCCCGGCAGGTTTCTCTTCGAGGCAGCGACGCAGCCAGGCCATGTCAGCCGGATCGTAGAACAGCATCGCCTCTGCGGGCAGGCCATCACGCCCGGCGCGGCCCGTCTCCTGATAGTAGGATTCAATATTGCGCGGAATGTCGAAATGCACCACAAAGCGCACGTTCGGCTTGTTGATACCCATCCCAAAGGCGACGGTCGCCACCACGATTTGCAAATCGTCGCGCTGGAACTTCTCCTGCACTTCGGCGCGAACGTGGTTTTCCAGCCCGGCATGATAGGCCGCGGCGCTGAAGCCCCGGCTCTGCAGCCGCGCAGCGGTGTCTTCCACCTTCGCCCGGCTGTTGCAATAGATGATGCCCGACTTGCCGCGCTGCTCCTGGACATAGCGCAACAGCTGATCCAGCGGCTTGAACTTTTCCATCAGCATGTAGCGGATGTTTGGACGGTCGAAGCTGCTGACCTGGATCAGCGGATCGTTAAGGCCCAGCAGCCGCACAATATCGTGCCGGGTGGTATCGTCGGCGGTGGCGGTAAGCGCCATAAACGGCAGCTCAGGGAAGCGCTGGCGCAGCTGGCCGAGCGCGGCATATTCCGGGCGGAAATCATGGCCCCACTGGGAAATACAGTGCGCTTCATCCACTGCCAGCAGCACCGGATTCCAGTGCGCCAGATGCTCAAGGAAGTTATCCAGCATCAGGCGTTCCGGGGCGATATACAGCAGACGCACCTGCCCGGTACGGCACCCGGCCATCACTTCCTGCTGTTGCTCGCGGGTTTGGGTGGAGTTGAGACAGGCCGCCGCCACGCCATTCGCCAGCAGTTGGTCAACCTGATCTTTCATCAGCGAGATCAGCGGTGACACCACCACCGTCAGGCCGTTCAGTACCAGCGCGGGAACCTGATAGCACAACGATTTCCCGCCGCCGGTCGGCATTACCACCAGACAGTCACGGCCCGCGAGGGCGGTGTTAATGATGGTTTCCTGGCCCGGGCGGAACTGCTGGTAGCCAAAGGTTTCATGCAAAACCTGTTTAGCCAGCAACTCCTGATTTACGACTTCCGCCTGCACCACATCAACCCCATTTGCCTGAAATAAAAACAGGCGCTATTTTCAGCGCCTGCGAGAGAAACTTCAACGTTTAAGACAAAAACATTCGAGAGGGCTAGAAAAGATCGTTCAGCATCACGCCCACGCCGACGCGGGTCTGGTTGAAGTTGTAGTCGATAAGCGATTCGCCGTAGCCGCTGTAGATCTGGGTGTAGAAACGAACATGCTTAGTCAGCGGATAGCTGACGCCCATCTCCGCGCCGCCGTAGCCGGTGTTCCAGTTGTACTGACCCTTCACGCTAAGCACCGCTTCGCCCAGCTGATAGCCCACCCGCAGCTGGTAGTAGCCCATGTATTTGGTGATATCCGGGTTATCGTCGGTATTGCCCACCACATACCAGGGTTTGACCTCCACCAGCCAGTTACCGTTCTGCGCCATCAGGCGGGTATAGAGACGGTTCCAGCTGCGCGACGTTGGGTCGGATCGGCCGTTAGACATGTGATTGTAGCCAAACTCCACGTCCCGCAGCGTCCAGCCCGCCAGCGAGTAATCGGTGGCGAAGCCGAGGAACAGCTGTGGCTCATAGTTGGTCTCACGAAACGGCGAAGATTCATCGCTGTTCGACAGCTGCCACCAGGATTTTTGCGTGTAGGAGCCACCCAGAATCGAGTTCGGCCCCAGAATGCCGCGCCATAGCGGGAAGGCAAGGCTCAGCTGAAACTTCACTTCATCTTTTTGCGAATCGTCAGCCCAGTCATAGGTGCGGATCGCCTCTTTATTGAGGTCGCTGGTGGCGGTGTAAATTAAATAGTTGCTGTCATAGGGGTAGAGCGTAAAAGGATTATCGTGCTCTTCCAATAAGTTAGCGATAATGCTGCCGCGCACGGCAGGCGCTTCCTGAGTTACCGCTTCCTGGGCGAATGCCATAGAGGGCAGCGTAACCGCCGCCAGGAACCCGGCCTGATATATCCGCATCGGTGATGCTCTCCTGCGAAATTGTTTTAATGAAGAATTATTTTGTTCCCTTTTAACATATTTAATTAATAGCCGCCTCACCTGCACTCTGAATCTGGAAATTCACATTGATGAGGCATAAAATCAACATCCTTTTAACAATAAGGATGTGACGTGCTATGTCTGCCACGCTAACTGCTGACCAGGCCCTGAAGCTGGTCGGTGAGATCTTCGTCTACCATATGCCGTTCAACCGTGCGCTGGGGCTGGAACTGGAGCGCTACGAGAAAGATTTTGCCCAACTGAGCTTTAGTAACCAGCCGATGATGGTGGGTAACTGGGCGCAAAGCATTCTCCATGGCGGGGTGATCGCCTCGGCCCTCGACGTTGCCGCCGGGCTGGTTTGCGTCGGCAGTACCCTGACCCGCCACGACACCATTAATGAAGACGAGCTGCGCCAGCGCCTGTCGCGGATGGGCACCATCGATCTGCGCGTCGATTATCTGCGTCCCGGCCGTGGGAATCGCTTTACCGCCAGCAGCAGCCTGCTGCGTGCGGGTAATAAAGTCGCGGTCGCGCGCGTGGAGCTGCACAACGAAGAGCAGGTTTATATCGCCAGCGCAACCGCCACTTATATGGTGGGTTGAGAAGGTAAAATCGGGTAAAATTGCGTTACTTTTTTGTAACGGATTTTCCTGATGGATGCTAAACAGACGCGGCAGGGTGTTCTACTCGCTCTTGCCGCCTATTTTATTTGGGGTATCGCGCCCGCCTACTTCAAGCTGATTCACTACGTTCCCGCTGACGAAATTCTTACCCACCGTGTGATCTGGTCGTTTTTCTTTATGGTGGCGCTGATGAGCGTAAGCCGTCAGTGGTCAGGGGTGAAAACGCTCCTGCAAACGCCGAAGAAAATTTTCCTGCTGGCGCTTTCTGCCGTGTTGATTGGCGGCAACTGGCTGCTGTTTATCTGGTCGGTCAACAACCATCACATGCTGGAAGCGAGTCTCGGCTACTTCATTAACCCGCTGGTGAATATCGTGCTGGGGATGCTGTTCCTCGGGGAGCGCTTCCGTCGGATGCAGTGGCTGGCGGTGATCCTCGCCCTCTGCGGCGTTTTGGTTCAGCTGTGGACCTTTGGCTCACTGCCGATCATTGCGCTGGGGCTGGCGTTTAGCTTCGCCTTCTATGGCCTGGTACGCAAGAAAATCGCCGTGGAAGCACAAACCGGGATGCTGTTCGAAACCCTGTGGCTGCTGCCAGTGGCTGCGATTTACCTGTTCGGCATTGCCGACAGCAGCACCAGCCATATGGGCAGTAATCCGTGGACGCTGAACGTGATGCTGATGGCGGCCGGTGTCGTTACCACCATCCCGCTGCTGTGCTTTACCGGAGCGGCAACACGTCTGCGCCTGTCGACGCTGGGTTTCTTCCAGTACATCGGTCCGACGCTGATGTTCCTGCTGGCGGTGCTGTTCTACGGCGAAGTGCCGGGTGCGGATAAGATGGTGACGTTTGGGTTTATCTGGGTGGCACTGGCGATTTTCGTCGCGGATGCGATTTATACCCAGCGCCGAAAAACGCGTCTGTAATCCTCTCGGGCCATGTCAGAGAATGGACAGGGAATGGCCGGGTAAGGCGTAATCGCCACCCGGCATAACACTTAAAGCCAGTTACGGCGCTTGAAGTAGAGATAAGGCGCCAGCCCGGCGAGTACCATAAAGACAATCGCGCCCGGATAACCAAAGCTCCATTTCAGCTCCGGCATAAACTCAAAGTTCATCCCGTAGCTGGAGGCCACCAGCGTAGGCGGCAGGAACACGACCGAGACCACCGAGAAGATCTTGATGATGCGGTTCTGCTCGATGTTGATAAAGCCCATCGCCGCCTGCATCAGGAAGTTAACTTTCTGGAACAGGGATTCGTTGTGCGGCAGCAGGGATTCGATATCGCGCAGGATCTCACGCGCCTGCTCCAGCTGGCCGCCCGGCAAACGCGCCTTACGCACCAGGAAGTTCAGCGCACGCTGCGTATCCATCAGACACAGACGCACCTTCCAGCCGATATCTTCCAGCTCTGCCAGGGTCGAAAGCGCTTCGTCGTACTCATCGCCCTGATGGCCTTCCATGATCACCCGGCTCAGCTCTTCCAGATCGCTGTAGATGTTCTCAATTTCATCTGCCAGCTGTTCGATTTTGGTTTCAAACAGGTCAAGCAGCAGCTCATAGGCATTGCCGTCCACCATCGCCTGGCTACGGGCACGCATGCGGTAGAGACGAAATGCAGGCAGTTCACGCTCACGCAGGGTAAACAGGCGGCCATCGCGAATGGTAAATGCGACGGTGGAGTTACCGGCGTGATCTTCCGCATCTTCGAAGAAGAAAAAGGAGTGGATGTGCAGACCGTCTTCGTCTTCGAAGAAACGGGCCGACGCCTCGATGTCTTCCAGTTCCGGGCGGGTGGCCAGGCTTTGTCCTAGCTCAGATTGTACGCGCAGGCGTTCGTCGTCGTCCGGCTCGACCAGATCCACCCAAACGGCATCAATGAGGGGTTGTGACTCTTCAGCTTCAAGCCGAATCAGTCGGTTCTTTTCCAGTTGAAATGCGCTCAGCATGACCGGGACTCCCAATGCAATAAATATCGGACAGTTCGGTGGGCACACAGAAACAAATTGGGTTTCAGACCATTAAACAGCCTGACTCAGCGCGACGGGAATAACTGTCGCTGACAACCACTAAGGGCATCAGCGTGAGGAGATAGCCTTAGGAGTTGTTCCTGGATGACAGGGAATTGAGCCAGTATCTACTGGGTGTGTCCAAGGCGAATGTCCTCTTAGCGTAATCGTGCGCGCATGTTACGCCAGCAGTCACAGCGGCGTCAACACGCAACGGAACGCTGAAGAACTTAAAATGCCCTTCAACGTTTAAGCCTGGCAGCTTATTAAAAAATAGTGATATTTTTCGGAAAGTTACACTGCTTCCAGCCGGGCGTAAGCGGCCACCAGCCATTTGATCCCCTGTCCCTGGAACGCCACCTGCAGACGGCTGTGCTCCCCGCTGCCTTCCAGATTCACAATCGTGCCCTCACCAAATTTGGCGTGGCGCACACGCTGGCCGAGCTTGAATCCGCTGTCGTTTTCAGCAATCGGCGCACCCAGGCGCTGATGGCTAACCGGACGGCTGATGCTGGCCCGCAGACGGACCTCTTCCACGCACTCTTCAGGCAGTTCACCGACAAAACGCGACGGCCGATGGTAAACCTCTTTGCCGTACAGACGACGGGTTTCCGCATAGGTCAGGGTCAGCTTTTGCATTGCGCGGGTCACGCCCACATAGGCCAGGCGGCGCTCCTCTTCGAGACGCCCGCCCTCATCCAGCGACATCTGGCTCGGGAACATCCCCTCTTCCATGCCGACGATAAACACCTGCGGGAACTCCAGCCCTTTGGCCGAATGCAGGGTCATCAGCTGAACCGCGTCCTGCCAGGTATCCGCCTGCCCTTCGCCTGCTTCCAGCGCAGCATGGGACAGGAATGCCTGCAGCGGCATCAGATCTTCGTCTTCTTCGTTGTAGCTGAACTGGCGCGTGGCCGTCACCAGCTCCTCTAAGTTCTCGATACGGGTCTGGCCCTTCTCGCCCTTCTCCTGCTCGTACATCATGCGCAGGCCGGAGTCTTTGATCACCCGGTCGGTCTGAACGTGCAGCGGCATATCGGCAGTTTCATGTGCCAGGGCTTCGATCAGCTCCAGGAAGCGTTGCAGTGCGCTGGCCGCACGTCCGGCAAGAGCCTTCTCCTGCAGCAGCTCGCGACACGCCTGCCACAGGGTCAGCTGGCGATCGCGGGAGGTCTGACGCACCACGTCCAGGGTGCGATCGCCAATGCCGCGCGTTGGGGTGTTAACCACGCGCTCAAAGGCCGCGTCATCGTTACGGTTGGCAATCAGGCGCAGATAAGAGAGCGCGTCTTTAATTTCCTGACGCTCAAAGAAGCGCATCCCGCCATAGATGCGGTACGGCATGCTGGCCTGCAACAGCGCCTCTTCCAGCACACGCGACTGGGCGTTGCTGCGATAGAGAATGGCGCATTTCTCCAGCGCGCCGCCGTTGTCCTGCCAGGTTTTGATCCGGTTAACCACGAAGCGGGCTTCGTCCAGCTCGTTAAACGCGCAGTAAAGCGAGATAGGCTCGCCGTCGATGCCCTCGGTCCAGAGCTTTTTACCCAGACGCCCATTGTTGTTTTCAATCAGGGCGTTGGCCGCGCTCAGAATGTTGTTGGTAGAGCGGTAGTTCTGCTCGAGGCGGATGGTCTCTGCGCCAGGGAAGTCCTTAAGGAAACGCTGGATGTTCTCCACCTGCGCGCCGCGCCAGCCGTAGATCGACTGATCATCGTCACCGACGATCATCACCTTGCTGGAGTCGCCCGCCAGCAGGCGGATCCACGCGTACTGAATGTTGTTAGTATCCTGGAATTCGTCCACCAGGATGTTGGTGAAGCGTTCGCGGTAGTGCTGCAGGATGTGCGGCTTGTTGAGCCACAGCTCGTGGGCGCGCAGCAGCAGCTCGGCGAAATCCACCAGCCCGGCGCGATCGCAGGCTTCCTGATAGGCCTGATAAACCTTCTGCCAGGTCTGTTCAATGGGGTTGCCAAAACTCTGGATATGATGTGGACGCAGCCCTTCGTCTTTTTGGCTGTTGATGTACCACATGGCCTGGCGCGGCGGCCACTGTTTCTCGTCGAGGTTCATGGCCTTGATCAGGCGCTTAAGCAGGCGCAGCTGATCTTCGCTGTCGAGGATCTGAAAGTCCTGAGGCAGATTGGCGTCCAGATGGTGCGCACGCAGCAGACGGTGTGCCAGCCCGTGGAAGGTGCCGACCCACATGCCGCCCTGGCTGGTGCCCATCAGCTGGGCGATACGGTGGCGCATCTCTGCCGCCGCTTTGTTGGTGAAGGTCACCGCCATAATGGAGTACGGCGAGCAGTTCTCCACGCTTTGCAGCCAGGCGATACGGTGTACCAGCACACGTGTCTTACCACTGCCCGCCCCTGCCAGCACCAGCATATTGGTGCGCGTCGCGGCAACCGCGTCACGCTGTTTGTCATTAAGGCTGTCGAGCAGGTAAGAAACGTCCATTGGCACCGTCACGTAGTAATCAGGAACACTGCAAAGCGCCCGGTGGCGCTTTGCTTACCGGGCCTACGACTGCAAAACCCTGGTAATTTATACAATATTACTGGTGATTATATCAGCGTGGTGAGGGATGCCAACCGTGAAATTTCGATGTGGGGCAGCAGGCGGCTGTCAGGGGTCTGCATCAGATCGGTATTTTCCGGCTTGATCCAGCAGGCCTGCATCCCGCAGCGGATCGCGCCTGCGACGTCGGTGGTCAGGTCATCGCCCACGTGCAGGATCTCTCCCAGCGGCAGACCGAGCTTCTCCGCCGCCAGATGATACATATCGTTGAACGGCTTGGAGCGTCCGTGCGGGCCTGCGCGCAGCACAAACTCGAAATAGTCACCCAGGCCGAACAGCTCCGGCTGGGCGTTGCCGTTGGTGATGGCCACCAGTGGCCACTTCTCTGCCAGTTTCGTCAGCGTGTCATGGGTCTCCTGGGGCACGTCGATGCGGCTGCGCCATTGGGCAAAGTGGGCCATTGACGCTTCTGCGCCAAGCGCGGCTTCTGCGGCGGTCAGGCCGGCATTCAGCATCGCCTGCTCCACGGCACGACGACGCCACTCAGTTACGTCGTGATAGATTTCCGGCTCGGTTTGTCGTAACGCCTGGCGTAAACGGTGGAACTCTTTGTTTTCCAACGTTTTTAACGCCGGATGGTAGTTTTGCACAAACGCCAGCGCTTCCTGCTCGGTACGCAGGATCACCTCGCGGTTGTCGTAAAGGGTGTCATCAAGGTCGAACGTCAGTGCTGAGATGTGGCCTAATGGACGATAAAAACGCATTATTTCCCCCGTTTGGCGCGTGGATGCGCCGCGTCGTACACCGAGGCAAGGTGTTGAAAATCAAGATGGGTATAGATTTGGGTGGTGGACAAATTGGCGTGGCCCAGCAACTCCTGCACCCCACGCAGATCGCCGCTGGATTCCAGCATGTGGGTAGCGAATGAGTGGCGCAGTTTATGCGGATGGACATGGCTGTTCAGCCCCTGCTTGATCCCCCACTCGGCAAAGCGTTTTTGCACGTTTCGCGCCGAGATACGCTTCCCAAGCTTCGAGAGGAACAGGGCATCATCTTCGGTGCCAAACAGGCCGCGCAGATCGAGCCAGTGTTCTATCCACGCCACGGCGTTACGGCCAATGGGCAGGCGGCGCTCTTTGCTGCCTTTGCCCATCACCCAGACTTCGCCGGTATCCAGATCGAGATGGTTGATATCGAGGTTCACCAGCTCGGAAAGACGTAATCCCGCGCCGTACATCACCTCCAGCATCGCCCGATCGCGTACCGCCAGCGGATCGTTCAGATCGATATCCAGCAGGCGGTTAACGTCATCGACATCGATATTTTTTGGCAGGTGGCGCGGCGCTTTTGGCGCGGCGATGCCTTTAGCCGGGTTGGCATTCAGCTCACCCTGGCTCACCATCCAGTCGAAGAAGCTGCGCAGGGCAGACAGACGCAGCGCAAGGCTGGCAGGGCCAAGCCCTTTACGGCGACTGCGCACGGCAAAGGCACGCACCGAGGCGGCATCACACTGCTGCCAGCTGGTCAGGCCCATCTCGTCAGCCAACTGCATGATGGCATCAAGCTGGCGCTGATAGTTGAGCAAGGTGATCGGGCTAAGCTGACGTTCAACGCCCAGATAGCGCAGAAAACGCGTAACGGCAGGGGCCAGCAGCGCATCGGTCATACGCGTTCAATCCAGCGTTCCAGCAGCTCGGGCAGCATCTGCGCGATCTCCTGGATTAGCTGCGTCCCTTGTCCCTGCTGATAGTGCTGCGGATCGCGGCTGGTAAACAAGATCACCCCGAGATCGCCATCGCGTCCCATCAGCGACATTGCCACCGAACCAATCGCTTTGGCTTCCGGCAGGACAACCAGCAGTTCCGGGCCATTCAGCGGCCCAAGATAATGGTTCTCACACCCCATGCGCTGAATGCGCACCGGCTCAAAGGCCTGACGGTTCAACGCCAGATGGGTAAAGCCGGAAGGGGCGCCAATGCGCCAACGATCCGGGAACAGGCGCAGGGTTGCCCCGGCCAGACCCAGCTCGCGTGCCCAGCGATGCAAACGGAGCAGAAATTCGTCCAGGCTGCTGGCGGAGGCCAGTCGCGATTGCAGGTGCAACAGGCGGTAGAACAGGCCTTCATTACTGGTAGCCTGCTCCATCAGCAGCGAAATGTTCTCTTCAAGGTGGTTGATATGATTGCGCGCGCGGGCCATATGCCATTCGACCAGCGAGACCGTTCCGCGCACGGGATGCGGTACGCGCATCTCTTCAACCACACGGGCATTGCGAATGAAAAACTCAGGATGGCGCAGCAGATAATCAACAACCGCCCGGTCGTCCATCTCCGTCAGCGTTTCCTGCAGTTCTTCTCCTGGTTGTTTCATAGATGGATAAACCCGTCGTAAACTTGTGTCGCCGGGCCAGTCATATAGAGCGGCTGACCCGGGCCTTTCCAGGCGATATCAAGACGGCCGCCTGGTAAATCCACGCGAACCTCTTCCGCCAGTAATCCCTGCGCAATCCCCACCGCGACGGCCGCACAGGCTCCGCTGCCGCACGCCTGTGTTTCGCCCGCCCCGCGTTCAAAGACGCGCAGACGGATGTGATCGCGCGTGATGACCTGCATAAATCCAATATTGGCGCGCTCAGGAAAGCGTTCATGGCTTTCCAGCACCGGACCGAGCGTCTCAACGGGCGCGGTCGCGACATCATCAACCTGAATCACGCAGTGCGGGTTCCCCATCGAGACCACGCCGCACAAGACTGTCTGTTCTGCGACGCGCATGATATAGGTCTTTTCCGCTTTGTTGGCGCGGAACGGCACCTGCGACGGCTCGAAGTTCGGCTCGCCCATGTTGACCCGCACCAGTTCGTCGTCGGTGACGCTCAGAACCATCCGCCCATTGGCGGTGCTGACGCGAATATCGCGCTTGTTGGTCAGCCCTTTCAGCCGGACAAAGCGGGCAAAACAGCGCGCGCCGTTGCCACACTGGGAGACTTCACTGCCGTCAGCATTAAAAATGCGATAGTGAAAATCGAGATCGGGATCGTAAGGCGGTTCAACCACCAGCAGCTGATCAAAGCCTACGCCGAGGTGCCGATCGGCCAGACGGCGGATCAGCTCCGGCGAAAAGAAGACATTCTGCGTTACCGCGTCGACGACCATAAAATCATTGCCAAGGCCATGCATTTTAGAGAACTGCATCATTTACTCCATTGCGCGGTTCGCAACGCGCGTCAGTAGTTAACCTGGCTTGGGCCGCCATTGCCGCCGCGATCGTTACGATCTGGCATGGTGGTTTGCACAGGGCTATCCACTTTTTTGGTCGGTGGCGGCGCGGTTTTATCTGCTGGTGGGAAATAGAGCGGCCCTTTCAGACCACAGCCACTCAGGCTAAACAGTGCGAGGAGAACGGCAAGCGTTCCAAAAACGTTTTTCATTATCAGGTTGCCTGTAAGTTCATGCTTTCTGTTTTCTATCATCGCAGGAGAAGGCGCAAAAGCAAGAGTTTGCCGCTAACCTGCAACCGGAATTATTTAGCGTTATACTGCCGCCATCACGAAAAACAGGAACAGAACCATGAATGACAGTGAATTCCATCGCCTTGCCGATAACCTGTGGCAAACCATCGAAGAACGTATTGACGACTGGGATGGCGACAGCGACATCGATTGTGAAATCAACGGCGGCGTGCTGACCTTAAGCTTCGAAAACGGCAGTAAAATTATTATTAACCGTCAGGAACCGCTGCACCAGGTGTGGCTGGCCACCAAACAGGGCGGCTACCATTTTGATCTGAAAGGCGACGAGTGGATTTGCGACCGCAGCGGCGAAGCATTCTGGGATCTGCTGGAGCAGGCTGCGACCGCACAGTCGGGCGAAGAGGTTAGCTTCCGCGGCTAATAACAAAAAGCGTCTCTTCAGGAGACGCTTTTTGGGGTTTGCCTCTTCTCCCTGTGCGAGAAGGTTGAGGCGAGGCCATCAGGCCGCCCCCAGGCCGGATAAGTTAAGCGCACTCGGCTTCTTAGCGGCTCAGGAGAAATACTGCTGCAACAGCGGGGCGTTCGCATCCTGATTGGCCGGTGCGGCTGCAATCACCTGCGTGCGGAATGGGATCACCTGCGCACGGCCATCGACCTTCACAATCTGGTAGAACTGCGGCAGGTTGAAGTTGATAAAACTTGAGCCGTAGGTGAAGCGGTCGTGTGAGGACGAGTAGAAGCGGCTGACGTCGCGCACCAGCTCCTCTTTGCTGCCTTCACAGTGGTGATACACTTCGGCGCGGTTGGTTTCATCAAGGATATAAATATTGAAACCGGCATCGTCGCCCGACTCTTCAAAGAAGAACTGAATAATCCCTTCGCTGGCAAAACCATCCACCACCTGCGGCAGCTTGACGTGGTTAGTCTCAACCTGGACCGACAGGCCATGCAGTTTGTTGTGCGAAATGGCACCGTAGAATTCGATAGCGTTTTCCAGCTTCTGCACCGAAACGTTCAGACGTTCAAAGAACAGACCCCAGGTTTGCCCGGAGACGCGCAGCGCTTTAAAGCGACCGGTTTCATGACGGGTACTGGAGAGACGCAGGTCGATACATTCGGAGACCAGCTGCTGCACGCGGGTACGGATCAGGCCGCGCAGATGCTGGCTGTAGCAGAACACCTCGACGCTGTCCGGTGGCGCCGCATCCTGGTGCATCTTGCCGAGAATGGTTTTCAGCGCTTCGATCATCGCCTGCTCGCCGTTGAAGTGCAGGGTACGCACCTCATTCCACGAGTTGCGGTACAGCAGATCAACGCTGCCCACCAGGCAGTTTTGCTGCTCGCCAAAGCTGAACACGTCCAGCTTACGGAAATCAAAATGCACCACCTGATTGCGGAACGCCGCCGTCGGGTCGTATTCCAGGTTGACGATAATCGCCAGATGGCGAATTTCGCACGGACTGTAGAGTGCTTTTGGCGTCGGCGCAGGCAGACGCAGCGGGAAGTGGTGCGACACATCGGCCACCATTTCCTGCAGTTTAGCGAGATCGACAATCTCGTTGCCTTTAATAAACAGGCGGGTACGTGATGTCAGCAGGCCATTAAACCAGGCCCAGGCCACCAGCTTGTTCAGGTAGCGGTTATATTCCAGCGGCTGATGGCTGATGATCGAGTCCATGCTTGGCGCACGGTTATACAGATACCACCCGGTACGGTTCGCACGTCCCGGCGGCACATAGATAAAGGTCAGGTTCGGTTCAGACAGGTCTGGCGAAATCTGCGGGTTCACCAACGTCACTTTACCCGGCAGCGCTTCAAATGCAGCATACAGTTTACGGGTCAGAACACCGATATCCTGCGGGCTGGCAGAAACGCTGAGGTTATTACGACGGGCAAAGCGGATCAGATTACGGTAGCTCTGCATCATGGCATCGAGCAGTTCATTGTGTGCTTCTCGCACCTGGTCGATTTTCCAGTTGGCGCGGTTATCAAGCATCGACAGACGCTCTTCGTCCCATCCCCACTCTTTAACTAACTGGCTAACCACTTCACGACGCCAGCCGACGCATGCCCGTTCACGGCTGAGCTTCTCACAGACTTTGAGATAGAAACATCGACGGACCAGATCCAGACGGGTCGGATCGTCAATGGCTTTCAGATATTCGGTAACGCGCTCAAGCATCATGCAGTAGGCATCAAGACCGAAAGAGACGATCTCGCCATCATGCAGACGCTGTTTAATGTCTTTCGCCAGCAGACGCGGCGTCGGGTATTCCCACGAATAGGCTTCAAGCAGCAGAGTTTTCAGCACTGCTTTGTACGGGGAATCGATACTTTTATACAGCTGCCACAGGCTCGCGCCGAAATACTCTTCAGCAGACAGCGAGCTTAAGCCGCCCAGATCCAACCACTCGTTTGGCGTCAGGACGCCCTGGGCGTAGAGCTTCATGACGTAATCGTCGTAATGCTCTTCTTCGTCGCACGGCACCATACTCCAGAGAATACGTTTCCCGGCCAGGCGTACGGCGGTACGGTAGAACTCATCCAGCAATAAGATGTGCTGCGTCGAGCCGCAGTCTTCACCACCCAGACTGCCGCTTTCATTATGGCGGAAACGGTTTTCATCAATCAGGAAGAAGCTTACTTCCACACCGAGCGATGCTGCCCAGCTCTCCAGCAGGCTGCATTTACGCTGCAACAGCTGGCGCTCGTCATTATCGAGCCAGGATTGATGGCAGACCCAGATATCCAGATCCGAAGAACAGCTTTGTCCTACTGAAGAGGTGCTGCCCATGGTGTAGACGCCAGTGATAGGCAGTTCCCCTTTTGGGGACTCCTGCGGCGGCATGCCACGGTAGAGCTCCAGCTCTTTAAGGTAGTGTTCTTGGGTTTCATCAGGCGTGAAAAGGCAGATGCCCTTGGGAACGTTACCGTCGAGGTAACCCGGCATCAGTGGGTGGTGATAGTGCAACAATGTCGGCAGAAGACTGTAAACCTGCTGGAAAGCAGGACCCATTGCAGCAAGCGCGCGATCGACACGCAGTTGGTTGATGGCATCCAGTCTCTGTTTCAGAGTCTCAATATAGAGGTACAAGACGTATCGCCTGATGTTCAGAAAGCGCTAATCTTCAACAAGACCGAGGATTACGCGTTCACAGTATTTCGAAAGTAACCGTCACCCTTTTTCGCCCTTATCTTTATGGTCTCGGAGACGAAAAAATGGTCTAAAACGTGATCAATTTAACACCTTGCCGATTGACCGTAAAGAAAGATGCGCTACATACAAGTGTAGCACCCTTCTGTACGTGTAAATTCCTGAATACGGCAGAAGGCAACGTCTATGGCTGCCCTGTCCTGAACCCCTCAACGTCCGTAAACCTGACAGTCCCAAGACAACAATGTTAGGATGGTCAGTAGATGATTAAGACGGTAACAAGCATGTTAGACAATGTTTTAAGAATTGCCACACGCCAAAGCCCCCTTGCGCTATGGCAGGCACATTATGTTAAGCAGCGCCTCGAAGCCTGCCATGCTGACCTGCGTGTTGAGCTGGTGCCTATGGTCACGCGTGGCGATGTCATTCTTGATACCCCGCTGGCGAAAGTGGGCGGTAAAGGCCTGTTCGTGAAAGAGCTGGAGCTGGCACTGCTTGAGGGGCGCGCCGATATCGCGGTTCACTCCATGAAAGACGTCCCGGTCGATTTTCCGCAGGGATTGGGCCTGGTGACCATTTGCGAGCGCGAAGATCCGCGCGACGCCTTTGTTTCAAACCGCTATGACTCACTGGATGCCCTGCCACAGGGCAGCATTGTTGGCACGTCAAGTTTACGCCGCCAGTGCCAGCTGGCCGAGTCCCGCCCGGATCTGGTTATCCGCTCGCTGCGCGGTAACGTCGGCACCCGTCTCGGCAAGCTGGATAACGGTGAGTACGACGCCATCATTCTGGCGGTTGCCGGCCTGAAACGCCTGGATCTGGAATCGCGTATTAAGTTGGCATTATCCCCGGAGCAGTCTCTCCCGGCCGTAGGCCAGGGCGCAGTGGGCATTGAGTGTCGACTCGACGATCAACGCACTCATGCGCTGCTTGCACCGCTCAATCATGATGAGACCGCGATTCGCGTCAAGGCGGAGCGCGCCATGAATACCCGCCTGGAAGGGGGATGTCAGGTGCCGATTGGCAGCTATGCTGAATTAAAAGATGGCGAACTGTGGTTGCGTGCCCTCGTTGGCGCGCCGGACGGTTCGCAAATGGTGCGCGGCGAACGCCGTGGTAACCCTCAGGATGCAGAACAGCTGGGTATTTCGCTGGCAGAAGAGCTGCTGAATAACGGTGCCCGTGAAATTCTCGCGGACGTCTATAATGGAGAACCCCCGGCATGAGTATTCTCGTCACCCGCCCTTCTCCCGCAGGAGATCAGTTAGTGAGCCGTCTGCGCACACTGGGGCAGGTGGCGTGGAGCTTTCCGCTGATTGAGTTTTCCCCGGGTCGGGAGCTTCCCCTGCTCACCAGCCATCTTGCCTCACTGCAGGCCGGTGACATGCTGTTTGCCCTGTCGCAGCATGCGGTGGAGTTTGCCCACGCCCGGCTGCAACAGGAAGGCCAGCGCTGGCCGGATGCGCCAGGCTATTTTGCCATCGGCAGAACCACCGCCCTGGCACTGCATACTGAAAGTGGTAAAGACATTCGCTATCCGCTGGATCGGGAAATCAGCGAAGTGTTGCTACAATTACATGAATTACAAAACGTTGTGGGGAAGCGCGCCCTGATTTTGCGCGGCAACGGTGGACGAGAACTGCTGGGCGACACGCTGCGTGAACGCGGAGCAGAAGTGACATTTTGTGAATGTTATCAACGTTGTAATAAACACTATGACGGTGCGGAAGAGGCGATGCGCTGGCAATCTCGCGGCGTCACCACCCTGGTGGTGACCAGCGGCGAAATGCTGCAACACCTCTGGTCGCTGATCCCACAATGGTATCGTGAAAACTGGTTACTCCGCTGTCGGCTTCTGGTCGTCAGTGAGCGTCTGGCGAACCTCGCCCGGGAACTGGGCTGGCAAGATATTCGGATCGCTGATAACGCCGACAACGATGCGCTGCTGCGCGCATTACAATAACTCTCATAATGGGAAGCCATAATGACGGAACACGAAAAATCCTCCGCCGTGGTTGAAGAGACCAACGAGACTGTGGACACCACGCCACAGCCAGAAACGACAGAGAAAAAACATGGCAGCAATAAAACCAGTCTGGCGTTAAGCGCGATTGCTATCGCCATTGCGCTGGCCGCAGGCATCGGCCTGTACGGTCTGGTGAAAAAACAAGCCACTAACCAGACCGCCACCAGCGATGCGTTGGTTACTCAGGTTACCGCTCTGCAGCAGGCACAGCAGACGCAGAAAGCCGAGCTGGATGCGGTGATCAAACAGCAGGCAGCCCAACTGGCCGACGCGAACCGTCAGCAGGCTGAACTGACGAAGCAACTGGATGAGATGCAGCAAAAAGTGGCGACCATCTCCGGCACCGATGCCAAAACCTGGCTGCTGGCGCAGGCTGATTTCCTGGTCAAACTGGCTGGACGTAAGCTGTGGAGCGATCAGGACGTCACCACCGCCGCCGCGCTGCTGAAAAGCGCCGACGCCAGCCTGGGCGACATGAACGACCCGAGCCTGATCACTGCCCGTCGCGCCCTTACCGAAGATATCGCCAGCCTGGCGACCGTCTCGCAGGTGGATTACGACGGCATCATTCTGAAAGTGAACCAGCTGTCGAACCAGATCGACAACCTGCGTCTGGCAGACAATAACGACGACGACTCCCCGATGGATTCCGACAGCGGCGAACTCTCCAGCTCGCTGAGCGAATGGCGCATCAACCTGCAAAAAAGCTGGCAGAACTTTATGGACAGCTTTATCACCGTCCGCCGCCGCGACGAGACTGCCGTGCCGCTGTTAGCCCCGAATCAGGACGTCTATCTGCGTGAAAACCTGCGTTCACGTCTGCTGGTGGCCGCCCAGGCGGTTCCTCGCCATCAGGAAGAGACCTATAAGCAGGCGCTGGATAACGTCTCAACCTGGGTGCGCGCGTACTATGATACCGACGATGCTACCACCACGGCCTTCCTCGAAGATGTGGACAAGCTGAGCCAACAGAACATCACCATGAACGTCCCGGATAAGCTGGCGAGCCAGCCGATTCTGGAGAAGCTGATGCAGACGCGCGTGCGCAACCTGCTGGCACAGCCTGGCGTGGCCGCAGAGCAAGAAGCCCCCACTTCCGCTCCGGCTCCTGACAGCGCGCCGCAAGGAGAGTAATTATGTTAAAAGTCTTATTACTCTTCGCACTGTTGATCGCCGGGATCGTGCTAGGTCCTATGCTGGCTGGTCATCAGGGTTACGTGCTGATCCAGACCGATAACTACAATATCGAAACCAGCGTTACCGGGCTGGTGATCATTCTGATCCTGGCGATGGTGGCGTTTCTGGCGATCGAATGGATCCTGCGCCGCATCTTCCGTACCGGAGCGCATACCCGTAGCTGGTTCGTTGGCCGTAAGCGCCGCCGCGCCCGCAAGCAGACCGAACAGGCGCTGCTCAAACTGGCCGAAGGCGACTATCAGCAGGTTGAGAAGCTGATGTCGAAGAACGCCGATCACGCGGAACAGCCGGTGGTCAATTACCTGCTGGCTGCCGAAGCCGCCCAGCAGCGCGGCGACGAAGTGCGGGCCAATCAGCATCTGGAGCGCGCCTCCGAACTGGCCGAAAACGACCCGATCCCGGTGGAGATCACCCGGGTGCGCCTGCAGCTGGCGCGTAACGAAAATCATGCCGCCCGACACGGCGTCGATCGTCTGCTGGAGATCGCCCCGCGTCATCCTGAGGTACTGCGTCTGGCAGAGCAGGCTTATATCCGCACCGGCGCCTGGGGTTCGCTGCTGGACATCATCCCGTCGATGGCAAAAGCCGACGTGGGTGACGATGAACAGCGCGACAACCTGCAACGTCAGGCCTGGATCGGTCTTATGGACCAGGCGCGTGCCGATCAGGGCAGCGATGGCCTGAAGACCTGGTGGAAAAATCAGAGCCGCAAAACGCGCCAGCAGGTGCCGCTGCAGGTGGCAATGGCGGAGCACCTCATCGAGTGTGACGATCACGATACCGCGCAGAGCATTATCGTTGATGGCCTGAAGCGTCAGTATGACGATCGGCTGGTGATGGTGATCCCGCGTCTGAAAACCAATAACCCGGAGCAGATCGAGAAAATGCTTCGCCAGCAGATCAAAACCGTGGGCGATCGACCGTTGCTGTGGAGCACCCTTGGTCAGTCGCTGGCAAAACATGGCGAATGGAAAGAGGCTAGCCTCGCCTTCCGCGCGGCGTTAAAACAGCGCCCGGATGCTTTCGACTACGCCTGGCTGGCGGATACGCTGGACAAGCTGCATTTGCCAGAGGAAGCCGCCGCGATGCGTCGCGATGGCCTACTGCTGACGTTGCAGAACAATCCCCCGCAGCAATAATTTTACAGGAGGCCTGACGGCCTCCTTTTTTATTTGCTACATTCTTTGCATCATCTTCATGAGACCGCCTTCACCAATGTAACGACCTCCTTTCATTAAACATTTTTCCTGCACACGCCTTTGCGGCGTGGACTCAACTGTTTTTGAAAGGATCGTTTCATGAACACGCTTTTATCTGCGCTTTTTCGCGCGCTCCGCAGCCATCGCTGGCTGCGTCTGCTGGCCTGCGCTTTTCTGTTTACCTCTGTGGGGAATGGCTTAACCCAGGTGATGGTCTTTGGCCTGCTGCTGGACTGGCATGCCCCTGCCTCGTTACTGACTCTGGCATACCTGTTTGCCACGCTACCCGGATTTCTGGGCAGCCTCGTCGGGGAGAAGCTCTGTATGCGCTTTTCGCCCATCCGCCTGCTGATCCTCACCGAGTGGCTGGGTCTGCTCGCCCTGCTGTTTCCTCTGCTTGGCATTCAGTTTCACAGCATGGTGGCGCTGCTGGCGGTTCAGTCCACCGAGGCCTTCCTGGCTGGCATGAGCTGGCCCGCGTTGACTCTGCTATTCCGGCAAGGATTGTCGGAAGCCGAGCTGCCTGCGGCAACATGCCTGGAGACGGTGATTTTTGCTTCGCAGGTGCTGCTAGGGACCGGGCTGGGTATGGTGCTGTTCCATCATCTGCCTGCCCTGGCACTGTTGGGGATTGATGCGCTCACGTTTATTGGCTCTCTGATGATGCTAATCCTCGCTGGCAACGCCTTGCCCTCCCTGGCGCCAGAGCAGGCAGCGGAAACCGAAAGACCAATGGCGGTGCGCTGGCAGGCGCTGGCCCCGCGGCAAAAACGCAGCCTGTTACTACTCCCCGTTCTGGCGGCCGTCGGTTCGCCCGCTATGGCGCTGCTGCCTGCCCTGGCGCAGCACATCGAACCGGATGATGCCGCCGGGCTGGCCCTGCCGCTGCTCTTTGCCCGCAGCATGGGACAGCTGTGCGGCCCGCTGCTGCTAAACAGAGAGAGTTTGTCCCGCTACGCCGGACAAAATCGCCTACTGCTGACCTGCCTTGGCCTCTTTCTCCTCGCCTACGGGACAATCCCGCTGTTATCGGTGACGCTGGCACTGGGGGTGGTGTTCATCGCCCATCTGGCCTCGAACATCGTTTTTGCGGCAGGCACATTTAGCTTGCTGAGCAGCTTTCAGGCCAGCCAGGTCTCCTCTGCCAGCGGCAAAGCATGGCGATGGCAAACCGCCAGCGCATCACTTTTTACCTGTATTACGGCGCTGGCCGCTGACGTGCTGGGGCCGCTACAGGCATTGTATGGCGTCTCGGGCTGTGCGCTGCTGATGGTGGTGGGGATCCTGACGCGCTACTGCAAATAAGACATAAAAAAACGCCTGCTAAAAAGCAGGCGTTAAACAGGTCTGTTCGACAACTTGTGGTGCTTCACTCAACGTTATGCCCATGGTGTTTGATGAGGCCGAAGCGACATCTGTCAGTGGACGATAAGCACCGTAAATGGCTCTGCATCATTCCGGGGTTTATGAGGCCCTAAAGCGAACATAAGAGATGGAATGAGCATCTACACGTATATTATTGCATGCAACATGCCAAAGTTGCACAGGGAAGTTGTCCGATCTCCAACTTTTTAAGATAAAAGGAAATTATGGCATTCGGGCAGGCATTGGGCGGCAAAATGCATCAGGATGACGGACAAAGTGTCTCCTGAGAACGACATCGCGGCACTTAAAGAGATATATCTTTATTTTTCAGGTGGTTAAGTGTCACTTATTCGCGACAGGCTGGAGTGTGGCTGTCGGCAATAAGCAACAGCAACAGCAACAGCAACAGCAACAGCAACAGCAACAGCAACAAGGACAGTAGCAGGTACAGAAATAAGGCCAGAAGCAGAAGCAGAAGCAGAAGCAGAAGCAGAAGCAGAAATAGGAGCAGAATCAGGAATAGCAGAAAACAAAAAACCCCGCCGAAGCGGGGTTCAAAATTGGTCGGCGAGAGAGGATTCGAACCTCCGACCCACTGGTCCCAAACCAGTTGCGCTACCAAGCTGCGCTACTCGCCGTTGTACTGCTTTTTGAATTTTTAGTTCAATTCATTAAAAGTCGTGGTGCGAGGGGGGGGACTCGAACCCCCACATCCTAAGGACACTAACACCTGAAGCTAGCGCGTCTACCAATTCCGCCACCTTCGCAATTCACAACTCTTTAAATAATGGGGTGGCTAATGGGATTCGAACCCACGACAACTGGAATCACAATCCAGGGCTCTACCAACTGAGCTATAGCCACCACGACTTAATTCTTTACTTCCACGCGGTTCTGCCTACTTAACAGACCACCGCAGCTCCAGCACCGGGTAAATGGTGCGCCCGACAGGATTCGAACCTGAGACCTCTGCCTCCGGAGGGCAGCGCTCTATCCAGCTGAGCTACGGGCGCTTAGCGCCGTTGCGGGGCTGGATATTACGGAGGTCTCGCTCTGCTGTCTAGTGCTTTTTTAAAATAAATGCGCGTTTGATTACAGTTTGCGCATTTTGCCGCATATTACTGCGTTTTTGTCCTTTCGACGTGCCGACCCAAGCCAAAAAGCTTATATCCCAGGCTCACGGCAGCGATAAATATCATCCCGACATACAGTGACATGCGGGTATCTTCGTTGAAGTACATGCCGACCAGGACGCAGATCAGGAATGCCATCGTCAGATAGTTCGTCCACGGGAACAAAATGGAGCGGAACGGATGGCTGGCGATCGCTTTTTTATGTGCCTGACGGAAACGCAGCTGGCTAATCAGGATCACAAACCATGGCACCATACCTGGCAGAACGCTGGCGCTGTACACATAGACAAAGACACGCTGCGGGTTCGGAATGATGTAGTTCAGGCAGGACCCCACCAGCAGAATGGCAATCGAGATAGCCACACCCGCCACTGGCACGCCGGCGCGGGAGACTTTCCCCACCACCGCAGGAAGCTGACGGTTCTTCGCCAGGGCATAAAGCATACGCCCGCAGCTATACATACCGCTGTTACAGCCGGACAGCGCCGCCGTCAGTACCACAAAGTTGATGATGCCTGCCGCCGCGGTAATACCGATTTTGGCAAAGGTCAGCACAAACGGGCTGCCGGTGGTGCCAATCTCATTCCACGGGAAGATGGTGACAATGACAAAAATCGCGCCCACGTAGAAAATCAGAATACGCCACAGCACTTTGCCAACCGCGCTACGCAGGGTCACCTGCGGGTTTTTGGCTTCGCCTGCGGTGATACCGATAAGCTCCACACCCTGATAGGACGCTACCACGATACAGAGCGCCGTCAGGAAGCCCTTCCAGCCGCCAGCAAAGAACCCGCCGTGCTCGGTCAGGTTACTAAAGCCAATCGCCTGCCCACCGTTGCCCAGGCCAAAGAAGATGACCCCTACCCCGATAACGATCATCACGATGATGGTGGTGACTTTAATCATCGCGAACCAGAATTCGATTTCGCCGTACAGACGCACAGCCGCAAGGTTAGCCAGCGCCACCAGCCCCACGGCGATCAGGGCGGGTATCCATTGCGCCATCTCCGGGAACCAGAACTGCACGTAGACCCCGATAGCGGTAATCTCCGATATCCCTACCGCCATCCACATAAACCAGTACGACCAGGCCGTGAGATAGCCAAAGAATGGACTCATATAGCGGTGCGCGTAGACGGCGAATGAACCGGCAACCGGTTCAAGGAACAGCATCTCGCCCATTGAGCGCATGATAAAGAAGACGAACAGTCCGGCGACAATATATGCCAGCAGAACCGACGGCCCTGCCCATTTCAGGGTACTGGCAGACCCCATAAACAGGCCCACACCAATCGTCCCGCCCAGGGCGATAAGTTCTATATGACGAGCTTCCAGCCCACGCTGAAGCTCCGGTTTTTTCTCTGCCATAAATCCTCGGTTGTGCTTGCGACTCTCCCGGCCTGAGCCGGTTATTGTTATAGGTACAGATGTGCTATCACGGGCTGTGCGTTATGGACCGTTTATGTTAACGGTTGATGCAAAAACAGCCTGGTACAGTAATGAGGGGAGGAATGGTTTCTTAAATTTTGTGAAATGGCAAACGATGCGTTAAAAAAATGAATGTATTGCACAGAAAAGCAGCAGGTTTGCTGGCAGGTTGCAGCGCGAACAACAGATCGCGCTGCAAATAAGCTCTTAAAGCCGACCGGAATGGTGCCAGGCGAGATAACGCAGCAGACGCAACTGACGGCGGATGCGGCTGGGCTGTGATAACAAGCGGTACAGCCACTCCAGGCCGAGGTTCTGCCAGGCCTTTGGCGCCCGCTTCACATGGCCGGTGAAGACGTCATAGGTGCCGCCAACGCCCATATAGAGCGCGTCCGGGTGTACCTGACGGCAGTCGCGCATCAGGATCTCCTGGCGCGGGGAACCCATCGCCACGGTGACAATCTTCGCCCCGCTGTCACGAATGCGGGTAAACAGCGCCTGCTGCTCATCTGCGTTGAAATAACCGTTCTGGCTACCGACGATATTCACCTGCCATTGGGCACGTAGCTTCTGCTCGGTTTGCGCCAGAATCTCCGGTTTGCCGCCGATAAGGAAGACCGGCGTACCGTCTGCCCCCGCCCGCGCCATCAGCGCTTCCCAGAGGTCGGCTCCTGCCACACGGGAGACATTCGCATCCGGGTATTTCTTGCGTACCGAACGCACCACGCTGATCCCGTCAGCATATTTAAATTCTGCCGCCTCAATCAGTTCCCGGACCTGAGCGTTATCCTCAATGGTAAGCATTTTTTCTGCATTGATGGCCACCAGCGTGCCGGTCCTTATCTCGTTTCCCGCGCAGAGATAGTCCAGGGCATGTTGCATATCACGCCAGCCGATCAGCTTCAGGCCCCGCAGGTCATACTGCGGCGCAGAGATATTGTCAGTCATTATTATCCTTACTCAGACTCGCGAAAGCGTCCTGCCGCTTGCCGGTTCACGCTTGCGCACTAACCCGGCGGTGTCGAACAACCAGTACAGCAGCTTCGCCATCAGCAGACAGGCGCCAAAAACCATCATGAAAAAGACCACGCGCGAGACGAATGAATCCAACCCCTCTCGCGCCAGCACGATCATATTGAAAATGGCACCGAAACAGAAACTATGCAAAATCGCTGCCTTATAGCGATTGGTCTCCTGATTGCCCAGCGTATAGAGCCAGTCGAACCATTTGATAATCAGCCCAACGGCGATCGCCCCCGGCAGGATGAACCAGCCGCCGCCCATCACCACCAGCGAGCCGATCAGCGTCGGTGAAATCGCCAGCCCGGAGTGGTTGTTCAGAACCTCCCAGGTAAAGTAGTTGGCGGTGTTCAGGACCACGCCCGGCCTGTCCGGCCATAGCCAGGTGGGGATAAAGACATAAAAATCGCGCACGATGGGCGCCAGCCCCTGGAAGTCGATTTTGTCGTAGTTTTGCAGCAGCAGAGCGAGGTTTTCCCACGGCGAGAAAGTGTCGCGGGTAAGATACAGGAAGGTGTAAAACGCCTCATCGCCGCTGACGTCCATGCCATAGCGCTTCAGCGCCAGCCAGAACATACCCACAATTCCCATCACGCCCGCAGCAGCCAGCATCCACAATGAGATCCAGCCGCGAATGATGCCGATAAACAGGAAGATGGCGAAGGCAATGATGATGTTCGCGCGCGTACCGCCGACAATCATGTAGGTCAGCAGGCCAAAGGCCACGGTACTGACGAGGAAAAACAGCCACGCCCGTGCGTCCTGGCGCAGGAAATAGATGACCAGCATCGCCGGAATGAAGAAGTAGAAGAAGCGCTTAAGCGCCACCCCGGAGACTTCACTGGAGAAGATCTGGCTGTAGGAGTGCAGCTTAAACAGCAAAAAGCCGTTATGCATGAAGAAGATACCGACGGTGACAAGCGCAATCCCCATCAACATCACCCAGGTCAGGTGGGTCTCAACCCGGTTCATGGTAAATAGCGGCCGTCGCTCAACGTCAGGGCGGACGGGCCTTAGCCGCGTCTTATAGGCGACGTAGTACACCCCATAGAAGCAGGTGGCCGACAGCAGCGCCTGCATCAGGATCTCCGGCGGCACAACGGCCACATCGAAGCGGAACACCAGCATGCTGGTGAGCGGGAAGCCAAAGTAAAAGGTAAGCAGAAATAGCAGCGAGAAGAAGACGTTGAAGTTAAAGCGCACCCGCCGGAACTCGAACCAGGTCAGGGTGGCGATAAACAGCGCGCTCAGAAGCCAGATGACCAACAGTCCGCTAAATTGCAACTGGCTCATGCTTTCTCCCCTGAGGCGATCCGCAGCGCCTGGTGCCACGGCGTGAGGTAGTTCGGGCTGAAGAAGTCGATGGCGTTTTTGTCCACCTGTGTCAGCTGTCGCTGTGCTTCACGCACGATCTCTTCGTTAAGATCATCAGTGGTGAACAGCACCGGAATGTGCTGCTCCGCCATATCCTGCCAGAACGGGTTGTCGCGATTAAGCACACAGGGCACGCCCGCCTGGATCAGCAGACACAGCGTACCAATCCCCTGCTGGCGCGCGAAGATGAAGTAGCCCAGATCGCACTGGCGCAGCAAGGTGAGATAGTCGTCAAAGGCCAGCTTATCGCTGAGGATCTGCAGGTTATCCGGGCTGAACAGCGCCAGCCCGCTCTGACGGACTTCATCAATATACGCCGCGTTATTAGCAGGATAGCCCATGGGCACAATCACGTTAACCGTATCGCCAAATTGCTGATGCACCGCCTTCAGGGCCGCAATATGCTCATTACTGCGATCCCCGGAGTTACCGACCAGAATCGTCAGCTTGCCCTCGCGTTTCACGTCCCTGGCTAAACCGTTCAGCGCGGGGTCCATGCGGGTAGGAAAATAGAGCAACTCCCCGCGAACATTCGGATGACGTTGGGCGAAATAGTTCAGATCGCCGCGGGTGGCAAAAATACACCCTACGCGCCCCTGAGCCATGCGGCGCAGCGGGTAGAACAGACGGAACTTCCAGCCCTGGGACACTTCATACAGGTCGGCACCCCAGATATGCCAGTTGAACTGCGCAGGCTTGATGCCCCCGCTCAGCAGCGCCAGCCAGAGGCCGGTATTGAACTGCCCGTGGAAAAAGAAGCGCTGCTGGCGGTTCGCTTTTGCTCTGGCGATCACCGCTTTGGCAAGCGAAGCTTTGTCTGGCCAGAAGGTGAGGTTCAGTGCCGGGCAGGCGGCGCTCAGGCCGGTATCGTTACCCACCACCATAAATTCGCGCGCCAGGGCGCTGCCGGGTGCCAGCTCATCATTAAAGAACCGCAGTACGGTCTGGTTATGGTGT
Source organism: Leclercia sp. LSNIH3 (assembly GCF_002935105.1). Classification (NCBI taxonomy): domain Bacteria; kingdom Pseudomonadati; phylum Pseudomonadota; class Gammaproteobacteria; order Enterobacterales; family Enterobacteriaceae; genus Leclercia; species Leclercia sp. LSNIH3. Next base: position 2,626,571 of record NZ_CP026387.1, on the reverse strand, counting down.
GGGATATCCGATCCCAGGACGTGAATCAGTGCAGTCATGCGCGTTTATGCCAAAGTAAAAAGACGCCGCAACAGGCAGCAAAATAGACAATGTAGGTAGCCATATAGGCCTGGGCCGCCCCCAATGCGCCGTGCGTCGGGATAAGCCAGTGCGAGAACGCCGTCAGCAACGTGAACTGGCTGATTTCCGCGAGAATATAGAGCCGCAGCGACGCTTTGGCGATCACCAGATAACCAAAGACGTAAGCGCCTACTTTCAGTACATCGCCCACCAGCTGCCAGGCGAACAGATCGCGCATCGCGGTAAATTTGTCCGAGAACAGCAGCCAGATGGCGACATCACGCAGCAGCCAGACGGTAAAGCTGGCCGCCGCCACCGCCGGTAAAACGAAGCGCAGGGAACGGAGGATTTCGCGGGTGATCTCCTGTCGGGCGGTGAGCCTTGAGAGCGTTGGTAACAGGTAGACGCTAAAGGAGGCGGTAATAAACTGCAGGTAGGCGTCCGAGATGCTGCTGACCCCTTGCCAAATCCCCACCTCATCCCAGCTGTAGTGTGCTGCCAGCAGGTTTCGCATCATCACATAAGCCACCGGCAGGGTGACGGAGGTGATCAGCGCCATCAGGGTAAATTTGCCCAGTTGTCCCGCGAGGAGCGTGTCCCATTTTGGCTTGAGGTAGTGCAGCGGAATCGTGCCTCTGCGCATCAGCATTCCCGCCGCCGGTATCACCACCAGCGCAGGCACCAGCGCCAGCCCCAGCAGTGCGCCTTCATAGCCGCCGAGACGGTAGCAGGCGTAATAGGCAATCACCCCAATCACGCTGCCGACGATCAGCGCCAGCGCATTGCCAGCGGCATCGCGAAAGCCCTTCATCAGCGCCAGCAGCAGGTTTGCCCAGGCGATGCCCATCTGCACCAATGCGACCAGCCGCACCAGGCCCTGATAGCCGGTGTGACCAAACAGCCCCTGACTGATGGGGGCGGCGGCCAGTAAAAAGATAATCGCCAGCAGAGTGGAAAAGCCCAGCACCATCGCGGATGAGGTTCCGACCACCGTGCGTAATTGCGCTTTATCATCATGATATTGCGCGACATATTTGGTGACGCCGTTGAAGATGCCCGCCCCGGCCAGCACGCCCAGCACGGTGACGAGCTGACGGAAGTTACCCGCCTGCCCGACGCCCGCCGGACCAAATGAGACGGCCAGTAGTTTGACGACCAGCAGTCCCGCGCCGATCTTGACGAGTGTGGACGCGGCGGTCCACACCGATGCTTTCGCCAGAGACATATCAGCCGAAATAACTCAGAAGGGTATTAATGACCGTGCGCTGGTTGACCGCAGCGAGGTTGTAGAACAGCGGTAAGCGGAGTAACCGCTCACTTTCTTTAGTGGTGAAACGGTCTTCGCCAACGAACTGGCCAAAGGCTTCCCCTGCCGGGCTGGAGTGCAGCGGAATGTAGTGGAACACCGCCAGGATCTCAGCCTCTTTCAGGTACGCGATAAGCTCGCCGCGATCGTCGTTATCCCGCAGCTTGATGTAGAACATATGCGCGTTATGCACGCACTCTGCCGGGATGGTCGGCAGCTCGATACGACCTTTGCGCGCCAACGGGGCCAACGCATCGTAATAGGTCTGCCACAGGGCCAGACGCTGCTGGTTAATGCGATCTGCCGCTTCCAGTTGCGCCCACAGGTACGCCGCCTGTAGATCCGCCATCAGGTAGCTGGAGCCGATATCACGCCAGGTGTATTTATCCACCTGCCCGCGGAAGAACTGGCTACGGTTGGTGCCTTTCTCGCGGATGATCTCCGCGCGCTCCACCAGGGCGCGATCGTTAATCAGGGTCGCGCCGCCTTCACCGCCTGCGGTGTAGTTTTTGGTTTCGTGGAAGCTAAAGCAGCCAATATGACCAATAGTGCCCAGGGCGCGGCCTTTATAGGTAGACATCACCCCCTGCGCGGCATCTTCCACCACATACAGGTTGTGTTTTTTGGCGATCGCCATGATGGTGTCCATCTCGCACGCCACACCGGCATAGTGTACCGGCACAATGGCGCGAGTTTTATCGGTGATGGCCGCTTCAATCAGCGTCTCGTCGATGTTCATGGTATCCGGGCGGATATCCACAAAGACGATTTTCGCCCCGCGCAGCACGAAGGCGTTAGCGGTCGAGACGAAGGTGTAGCTTGGCATAATCACTTCATCGCCAGGACCGATATCCAGCAGCAGGGCTGCCATCTCCAGTGAGGCGGTGCAGGACGGCGTCAGCAGGACCTTCGCGCTTTGAAAACGCTGCTCCATCCACTGCTGGCAGCGGCGCGTATAGCCGCCATCGCCACAGAGTTTGCCGCTGCCCATCGCAGACTGCATGTAATCGAGTTCGGTGCCCACCACAGGAGGCGCATTAAATGGGATCATCTTGTCACCTGTATAGCCAGTAAGCGGCCGTTTCGATGTTGCCGCCGCTTGCGATATAACGTTTAAGCGCGGCGGTGTTGCCCATCTGGGTCGCCACCCGCAAAGTAGAAAGCTGCTGTTGTTGGGACCAGCACAGCGCCGCCTGCATTAACTGCTCGCCCATGCCGCGCCCGGCCAGCAGGCCGATACGCGCGTCGGTGTCATTCAGTTTACGCAGGGAGACAAATCCCTTGATGGTGTTATCCGGCGCACGAAACACCAGGCAGAGATGGTCGAAGCTGCCTTTGACCGCATTTTCGATCCACTGGGCATAGAAGCGGCCGCTGTCGTCCGGGGCGTACCAGGGCGCGCGGAACCGGCTCTGCGCAAAAGCCTGCGCGGCCAGCTGGCGCAGCGCCGGAATATCCTGCTCTGTCGCGATTTCCGCTCCTGGGCAGGCGTGCTGCGTCACGTTGATCGCGAGATCGACTTCACCCTCGACCAGCCTGAAACCCTGCTGCTGAAGCGCATCCAGCCAGTCGGCGCGGGTGGCCGGAATTTTGGCCTGCAGACGTTGCCAGGCGGCTAAATCATCGGCCGCCAGTAACGGGGCGTCTTCAGACAGGCGCACAATGGCCGTGGGCAGGGCAAAGAACTGACTTTCCCAGTCCAGCGGTTGTAACGCACCACGCAGCTGACTCAACGCCAGACGCCTTTGGTATCAACGATAAACTCCTGACGAACGGCATCGCCCGGAATCGCTTTAAACGCATTGTGATCCACCAGCAGTACCAGCACGTCGGCGGTAGCCAGGGCATCCTCTACAGATGTCAGAGTGCAATGACCGGCCAGCTTTTTCGGCAGCTCATGAATATTGGGTTCAACTACCTGCGTTTCGCCGCTGTGCCAGTCGGCAATCATCTCAGCAATTTCCATCGCCGGGCTTTCGCGCAGATCGTCAATGTTCGGCTTAAAGGCAAGACCAAAACAGGCGATAGTCACTTCGTTTGCCCGCTTGCCGCTCTGCGTCAGGTAATCAGCCACCGTGGCTTTCACCTGGTTCAGTACCCAGTGTGGTTTGCTGTCGTTCACTTCACGAGCCGTACGGATCAGACGCGCCTGCTGTGGGTTCTGCGCCACGATAAACCACGGGTCAACCGCGATGCAGTGGCCGCCTACACCCGGGCCAGGTTGCAGGATATTGACGCGCGGATGGCGGTTCGCCAGGCGGATCAATTCCCAGACGTTAATCCCCTGATCGGCACAAATGAGCGACAATTCGTTAGCAAACGCGATGTTGACGTCACGGAAGCTGTTTTCCGTCAGCTTGCACATCTCGGCGGTACGGGAGTTGGTCACGACGCACTCGCCTTCCAGGAAGATGTTATACAGCTCGCTGGCACGGGCAGAACAGACCGGCGTCATGCCACCAATCACACGGTCGTTTTTAATCAGCTCGACCATCACCTGTCCTGGCAGCACACGCTCCGGGCAGTAGGCGACGTTAATATCAGCCTGCTCGCCCGCCTGCTGCGGGAAGGTGAGATCCGGGCGCGCTTCGGCCAGCCACTGTGCCATCTGCTCGGTGGCGCCCACCGGAGAGGTTGACTCCAGGATCACCAGCGCGCCTTTTTTCAGCACCGGGGCAATGGATTTTGCAGCCGCTTCGACATACACCATATCCGGCTCATGCTCGCCTTTGAACGGCGTAGGCACGGCAATCAGATAGGCATCGGCGGGCACCGGTGTGGTGCTTGCCTTCAGGTATCCTCCCTCAACGGCGGTTTTTACCACCTTGTCGAGATCAGGCTCCACAATGTGGATTTCACCCTTGTTGATGGTGGCAACCGCATGCTGGTTGATATCCACACCCACTACCTGTTTTTGACGGGAGGCGAATGCCGCCGCCGTTGGCAGCCCAATGTAGCCAAGCCCAATGACAGAAATGGTCGTAAAACTCATAGCGATACCCGATTGTGTTTGAGTGCGTACAAAATACGGTCACAGGCCTGGCCATCACCATACGGATTATGGGCGCGGCTCATGGCCTGATACTCCTTATCGTCGTGCAGCAGGCGCGTCACCTCTTCCACGATGGCGCGCGAATCGGTGCCCACCAGCCGTACCGTTCCGGCTTTAACCGCTTCCGGGCGTTCGGTGGTTTCACGCATCACCAGCACCGGTTTGCCCAGGGAAGGCGCCTCTTCCTGAATGCCGCCAGAGTCCGTCAGGATCAGCCAGGCGTGATTCATCAGCCAGACGAAAGGCAGATAGTCCTGCGGCTCAATAAGGATGACGTTTTCGACATGGCCCAGGATACGGTTGACCGGCTCACTGACGTTCGGGTTCAGGTGCACCGGATAGACAATCTGCACATCTTCATTCTTGGCGGCGATTTCTGCCAGCGCATGGCAGATTTGCTCGAAGCCCTGACCAAAACTTTCCCGACGGTGGCCGGTGACCAGGATCATCTTTTTGCCATTGGCCAGGAACGGATACCGCTCGGCCAGTTCCCCACGCAGGGTGTCGCTGGCCAGTACCCGATCGCGCACCCAGATAAGGGCGTCGATCACCGTGTTGCCGGTGACAAAAATATGCTGGTCGTTAACGTTCTCGCGCAGCAGGTTCTGACGGGAGTTCTCCGTCGGCGCGAAGTGATACATCGCCAGATGCCCGGTCAGGGTACGGTTTGCCTCTTCAGGCCATGGGGAAGAGAGATCGCCGGTACGCAATCCGGCTTCGACATGCCCCACCGGAATACGCTGATAGAACGCCGCCAGGCTGGTGGCGATAGTGGTGGTGGTATCGCCGTGCACCAGCACGACATCAGGCATGAACGACTCCAGAATAGGTTTTAACCCTTCCAGAATACGACAGGTAATTTCAGTTAATCCTTGCCCCGGCTTCATAATATTGAGGTCGTAATCGGGAACAATAGAAAAGAGGTTAAGGACCTGATCCAACATCTCCCGATGCTGGGCGGTAACGCAAACTTTCGCCTCGAAATAAGGGTCGTTTGCCAGCGCGTGTACCAGAGGCGCCATCTTGATGGCTTCCGGCCTCGTACCAAAGACGGTTAGTACTTTCACATCGATTCTCTTCGATTAGGCGATGAAGGCCACAGGCCTTCATCGTAGATGGCGTTCTTAATTTTTGCGACGACGGGTTAATGCCACGCCAGCGCCAATCAAAGCACCCACAATCCCCCACATAATCATCAGGAATGCGCGACGTGGACTATCGCGTTTTACAGGTTCTTCAGGAGTTCGCAAATAACGATAGGTCTGAAAACGTGGATCCAGTGTCGGACCGACGTTGAGGGTTGTTAGCATGGCGCGGTTTTGGTCGTAGTCGAGGTCTACATCTGGCCCCACGGCTTGCAGGTTTTCCAGACGTGCCTGCAGCATCGGGCGACCCAGCAGGAACATTTCAGAGTCCGGCAGTTCGTCTGCGGGTACGTCAGTTTCGCTGCGGGAGATGTTGCTCTTCTCCGCAATCTTCAGCGCCTGTTCAATATTATGAACCCGGCGGTTGAAGATCGCTTTCGCGACCTCTTCCTGACGTTTGACCTGCGCTTTCATCTGTACGGTACGCGCCGCCCAGGCCCCTTTCAGCTCATCATTCAGATGACTTGCCGCACGCTGGCTGGCGAAAGCAACGTACTGGCGCAGCAGGTTATTAGCATCCGGCGCGGTTTCCGCGATCAGTTTGACGCTGTCGTTGATGTTGCGCAGCGGATCGCCCGCCATAAACTGGATATTGTTGATCAGCTCATCCAGCAGGGCGGCATCCGCCTTGCTGTTACCCACCATACGCTGTTTGAAATAGTCGGTCTGGTTCCAGAAATCACGACGTGTATCCCAGGAAGCCAGCTGCATGATGAACTCTTTGTACGATTCGTCCATCACTGACGGCTGGTCGGCGGAGGCGGGATTCGCTTTCACATCCAGGTTACGCAAAAACTGTTGCTGGGAGTAGAACCCTCCCAGCATGTTCACCGTCGGACGGTCAGTAATCGCCGTCGCGCTCCACTCTTGTCTGGCGAAAAAAGTATAAGCCAGGGCGATAAGTGCAAAGCCCAGCGCAATTCCTGCAATCCAAAACTTGCCCGCCCATAACACGCGGAACAAGCCACGAACATCCAGCTCATTCTCAGTTACCACTGATTTTGCTCCCGCCAACGGTTGAGTCATTACAGTCCCGATTTACTTGGTTAAAGTTGGGTTATTGCCATTATTTCGACGCATACGGCGTTTCACGCGTTTAATAAATCGCGCCACTTTCCATGCGCGCTTAATACAATAGCCGTACAGGAAAAATGCTAGCAAGAATAATACCAACATTACCCATTCAGGAATGAAATGAGCATACTCTGCGGCGACACCAATACCTGCCAACAGCGCAGCGGCCAGCGTAATTAAGACAAAGGCCTGACGTGAGGTGAAGCCGGCGCGCATAATGAGATGGTGAATATGTTGACGGTCTGGCGAGAACGGACTCATCCCTTTACGCAGGCGACGGTACATGATCGCCACCATATCCATCAGCGGAATGGCAATAATCCACAGCGCCGTCACCGGGCTGATCGGGTGGGTGTTCCCCTGGGTAGTTTCCAGCAGGATCCAGATGACGGTAAAACCAATCAGCGTACTCCCGGCATCGCCCATAAAGACTTTATAGCGACGCCCTAGCACGCCCAGGTTCAGGCAGATATAAGGCAGAATGGCGGCAATCATCGCAAAACACCACATCGACAGGCTGTATTGTCCGTCGAACCACAGGATGATGCCGATCGCGGCAAACGACACGCTGGAGAGACCACCCAACAGACCGTCAATGCCATCCACCATGTTAAAGGCGTTAATCGCCGCCCACACCGCAAACAGCGTCAGGAAGTAGCCGAACGGCCCTAACACCATCTCCCAGGTCCCGAAGATGTAGCCGAGGCTGCTGAGATAGAGTTTGCCGACAACCATCATGATGACGCCGATAGCCGCCTGAACCGCAGCGCGGAATTTCACGCTGATATCAAACCTGTCGTCCAGCGCCCCCACCAGTACCAGCACACCGGCACACGACAAATAGAGCGCCGCATGCGGGATATAGTAATCCGCAATACTGAAGGTGAAGCAGATGCCCGCATAAACAGAGATTCCGCCAACCAGCGGAATCAAGCCTTGATGGCGTTTACGATAATTGGGCTTATCCACCAAACCGACTCTTTTTGCCGCCTTACGGGCGAGAAATAAAAAGCAGGTGGTGAAAAGAAAAATACTGATTAGCTCAGTCACCGCGGTGAGTAGATTCACTATGGATACTCTCAACAAATGTTAATCCCGGAAGTATAACCTTGAAGGCTCGGCTTCAGAAGGAAAAAGCAGGCCTCGCCCAAGTCCCTTTGTTTATTTTTCAAACAATTAATTTTCTGCTTTGACGAACATTCCGATTTTCGTCTCTCGCAGAATAATTCTACAGCGCACTGTAACAGCGTATAAGTCAGAAAAGAAAAACGCCACGTAAAAACGTGGCGTTTCGGCGGTTTATTTACTTTACGAGCGCTTCATCATATCGAAGAAATCGTCGTTAGTTTTGGTCATCGCCAGTTTGTTAATGAGGAATTCCATTGCGTCGATTTCACCCATTGGATGGATAATTTTGCGCAGGATCCACATTTTCTGCAGCTCTTCCTGAGTGGTGAGCAGCTCTTCTTTACGGGTACCGGAACGGTTGTAGTCGATCGCCGGGAAGACACGTTTTTCTGCAATCTTACGAGACAGGTGCAGTTCCATGTTGCCTGTACCTTTAAACTCTTCGTAGATAACTTCATCCATCTTCGAGCCGGTATCGATCAGCGCCGTTGCGATGATGGTCAGGCTACCGCCCTCTTCCACGTTACGCGCAGCACCGAAGAAACGCTTCGGACGGTGCAGGGCGTTGGCATCCACACCACCGGTCAGCACTTTACCGGAAGCCGGAACCACGGTGTTGTAAGCACGCGCCAGACGGGTGATAGAGTCGAGCAGGATGATAACGTCTTTTTTATGCTCAACCAGACGCTTCGCCTTCTCGATAACCATTTCCGCAACCTGAACGTGGCGGGATGCTGGTTCGTCGAAGGTAGAAGCCACAACTTCACCTTTCACCAGACGCTGCATCTCGGTTACTTCTTCTGGACGTTCGTCAATCAGCAGCACCATCAGCACACAGTCTGGGTGGTTGTAAGCGATGCTCTGCGCGATATTCTGCAGCAGCATGGTTTTACCCGCTTTTGGCGGTGCCACAATCAGACCACGCTGGCCACGACCAATCGGAGACGCCAGATCCAGAACGCGAGCGGTTAAGTCTTCGGTAGAACCGTTACCACGCTCCATGCGCAGACGCGAGTTCGCGTGCAGCGGCGTTAAGTTTTCAAACAGGATCTTATTGCGCGAGTTTTCTGGTTTGTCGTAGTTAACTTCGTTAACTTTCAACAGCGCAAAGTAGCGTTCACCCTCTTTAGGAGGACGAATCTTACCTGAAATGGTGTCACCAGTGCGGAGGTTGAAACGGCGGATTTGGCTGGGGGAAACGTAGATATCATCAGGACCGGCGAGGTAGGAGCTGTCTGCAGAGCGGAGGAAACCAAATCCGTCCTGCAATATCTCCAGCACACCGTCGCCAAAGATATCTTCGCCACTCTTTGCGTGCTGCTTCAGGATGGCAAAAATGATGTCCTGCTTGCGCATACGAGCCTGGTTTTCCAGTCCCATATTTTCGCCGAGAGTGATCAGCTCAGAAACCGGCGTATTCTTTAATTCGGTAAGATTCATAATGGTGTGGGTTCTTAAACTCGGGGTGATACTCGAACTTAATTTGTGAATGGTATGGCAGGGTCATCCATGCCTGTTAGCGGCCATCGACTCATGTCTGTTCGCTGTCTGGTCACAGGGAAAGCACAGAACTGAAACGACAAGACGGATTGAGTGACAAGCCCGGAATCTATCCACTTCACGCACTGTTTAAAGGAAACAACGGGAAGTATCGGGTAAAACAAGATTCAAACAACAAGGTATGTTTAAAACGAAGTCATAGGTAACTTAGCATGACTCAAGCCGGGCGTCCAGAGATCCAAACAATTTAGAAACTCTGGACGCTCAGACGAGAACCTTACGCCAGGTTGGCGTCCAGGAACTCTTTCAGCTGACCTTTGGACAGTGCGCCCACTTTGGTCGCCGCAACTTCACCGTTTTTGAACAGCAGCAGAGTTGGGATGCCGCGGATGCCGTATTTCGGCGCGGTGCCCGGGTTCTGGTCGATGTTCAGTTTAGCAACGGTCAGTTTGCCCTGATATTCGTCAGCGATCTCATCCAGAATCGGGGCGATCATTTTGCAAGGACCGCACCATTCAGCCCAGAAATCGACGAGGATCAGCCCGTCAGCTTTTAGTACGTCCGTGTCAAAACTGTCGTCAGTCAGGTGAATAATTTTATCGCTCATATATAACTCCACAGGAATAAGCCTGGCGCGTTGATCTCGCTTCCATCAACGACCTGTTGATGTAGCATTAACCAACTAAAGGTTGACTTTATTTCACCGGATACGCTTTCGTAAAGCAATAGTAAGCTGATATTCTACCACACTATGAGCAAAACACATTTAACAGAACAGAAGTTTTCCGACTTCGCCCTGCACCCAAAAGTCATCGAAGCCCTTGAAAATAAAGGGTTTCATAACTGCACGCCTATTCAGGCTCTCGCCCTCCCGCTAACGCTGGCAGGTCGCGATGTTGCAGGGCAGGCGCAAACCGGTACTGGCAAAACGATGGCGTTTTTAACGTCAACGTTTCATTATTTACTTTCTCACCCGGCAATTGCTGACCGCAAAGTTAACCAGCCGCGCGCGCTGATTATGGCCCCGACGCGAGAACTGGCGGTACAGATCCACGCTGACGCAGAGCCACTGGCACAGTCCACCGGCCTGAAACTCGGCCTGGCCTACGGCGGTGACGGTTATGACAAACAGCTGAAAGTGCTGGAAAGCGGCGTCGATATTCTGATCGGCACCACCGGCCGTCTGATTGATTACGCTAAACAGAACCACATCAACCTCAGCGCTATCCAGGTTGTGGTGCTGGATGAAGCCGATCGCATGTACGATCTCGGCTTTATTAAAGATATCCGCTGGCTGTTCCGTCGCATGCCTGCCGCTAACCAGCGTCTGAACATGCTGTTCTCGGCAACGCTGTCGTATCGCGTCCGTGAGCTGGCGTTCGAACAGATGAACAACGCCGAATACGTCGAAGTGGAACCGGAACAGAAAACCGGCCACCGTATTAAAGAAGAACTCTTCTATCCGTCGAACGAAGAAAAGATGCGTTTACTGCAAACGCTGATCGAAGAAGAGTGGCCAGATCGCGCTATCGTGTTCGCCAACACCAAACACCGCTGTGAAGATATCTGGGGCCACCTGGCTGCGGATGGACATCGTGTAGGTCTGTTGACCGGCGACGTCGCGCAGAAAAAACGCCTGCGCATCCTTGAAGAATTTACCCGTGGCGACCTGGATATTCTGGTGGCGACGGACGTGGCTGCACGCGGCCTGCACATCCCGGCAGTGACCCATGTCTTTAACTACGACCTGCCGGATGATTGCGAAGATTACGTTCACCGTATCGGTCGTACCGGTCGTGCGGGCGCCAGCGGTCACTCTATCAGCCTCGCCTGTGAAGAGTACGCTCTGAACCTGCCAGCGATTGAGACCTATATCGGTCACTCGATTCCGCAGAGTAAATACAACCCGGAAGCGCTATTAAGCGAACTGCCGCCAGCGAAGCGCCTGACGCGCGCCCGTTCCGGCAATGGCCCGCGCCGTAACAGCGCACCGCGTAACCGTCGTCGTTCAGGCTAAAAACTATGCTCCGGTCCACCTCGCTCTATGCAGCTATTGATTTAGGTTCGAATAGTTTTCATATGCTGGTTGTACGCGAGGTGGCGGGAAGTATACAGACGCTAACGCGTATTAAGCGCAAGGTCCGTCTCGCGGCGGGCCTGAGTGCGGATAATCATCTCTCTCCTGAAGCCATGGAGCGCGGCTGGCAATGCCTGCGTCTCTTTGCCGAACGTCTGCAGGACATTCCTCCTCAGCAAATCCGTGTCGTTGCTACCGCAACCCTGCGTCTGGCAGTGAATGCCGGTGAGTTTATTGCCGCCGCGCAGGCGATCCTCGGCTGCCCGGTGCAGGTGATCAGCGGCGAAGAAGAAGCCCGCCTGATTTATCAGGGCGTGGCGCACACCACGGGCGGGGACGAACGTCGTCTGGTGGTGGATATCGGCGGCGCAAGCACCGAACTGGTCACAGGTATCGGTGCCCAGGCCACCTCTCTGAACAGTTTATCAATGGGCTGTGTCACCTGGCTTGAGCGCTACTTTAGCGATCGCAACCTGGCGCAAGAGAACTTCGATGAGGCAGAAAAAGCTGCCCGCGAGGTGCTGCGCCCGGTGGCGGATGAGCTGCGTTATCACGGCTGGAAGGTCTGCGTTGGCGCGTCCGGTACCGTCCAGGCGCTACAGGAAATCATGATGGCGCAGGGGATGGATGAGCGCATCACGCTGGCGAAACTGCAGCAGTTAAAGCAGCGCGCAATCCACTGTGGCCGTCTTGAAGAGCTGGAAATTGAAGGGCTGACTCTTGAGCGCGCCCTGGTTTTCCCCAGCGGGCTGGCGATCCTGATTGCCATCTTCACCGAACTGAATATTCAATGCATGACCCTTGCGGGCGGTGCGTTAAGGGAAGGGCTGGTCTACGGCATGCTGCATTTGGCCGTCGATCAGAATATTTGTAACCATACGCTGCGCAATATTCAGCGCCGGTTTATGGTGGATATCGAACAGGCGCATCGGGTTGCGAACCTGGCGGTCAGTTTCCTCGATCAGGTCGATAACGAGTGGCATCTGGAGCCGGTCAGCCGCGAACTGCTGGTTAGCGCATGCCAGTTGCACGAAATCGGCCTGAGCGTTGATTTCAAACAGGCGCCGCTGCACGCCGCCTACCTGGTACGCAATCTCGATCTGCCCGGCTATACTCCGGCGCAGAAAAAACTGTTAGCCACGCTGCTGTTGAACCAGACCAATCCCGTCGATCTCTCTTCGCTCCACCAGCAAAATGCGGTACCACCGCGCGTCGCGGAACATCTCTGCCGCCTGCTGCGTCTGGCGATCCTCTTTGCCAGCCGTCGGCGTGACGACTTGCTGCCCGCCATCACCCTGACGGCGGAAGGCGAAAAGCTGACGTTGAACCTGCCGGAAAAGTGGCTGGATAATCATCCGCTGGGGGCAGAAATGCTGGTGCAGGAGTGCCAGTGGCAAAGCTATGTGCACTGGATACTTGACGCGCAATAACCCTGATGACATGCCCGGCAGCGCTACGCTTACCGGGCCTGTTAACTAACGATTTTTTGCTTTCTCCATCATCGCGCGAATATTGGCGATACTGGCTTGGCCTTTATGCATCCGCTCTTCAGCAGTAATCACTTTGCGTTCTTGCTCCCAAAGCACATCATCCTGAGGTAATTCCAGCAGGAAGCGGCTCGGCTCCGGGCGCACCAGTTCCCCGTACTGACGGCGCTCTTTACACAGCGTAAAGGTCAGCTCTTTTTGCGCTCGCGTAATGCCCACATACGCCAGACGGCGCTCTTCGTCGACGTTATCTTCATCGATACTGCTCTGATGCGGCAGAATGCCCTCTTCCATGCCCACCAGATAGACATAGGGGAACTCCAGCCCTTTCGAGGCATGCAGGGTCATCAGCTGCACCTGATCCGCTTCCTCTTCGCTTTCGCCGCGCTCCATCATGTCACGCAGGGTAAAACGGGTGACGACCTGGGTCAGGGTCATTGGCTCGTCGATGTCGGACCCTTCCAGCATCTCGGTCATCCAGCTAAAAAGCTGGTTGACGTTCTTCATCCGCATCTCTGCCGCTTTCGGGCTGGCGGAGGTTTCATACAGCCAGGATTCATAGTCGATGCCGCGGATCAGATCGCGCACCGCTGCGATCGGCTCTCGCTCGCTCAACTGCTGGATCTCGCGCAGCCAATGGGTAAAGCGGGTCAGTGATTCATAGCCACGCCCGGTTAAGGTATGGCTCAGACCCATATCGAAACTGGCAGTCAGCAGGCTCTTATTACGGGTCATCGCCCACTCGCCCAGTTTTTGCAGCGTTGCCGGGCCTATCTCCCGCTTCGGCGTATTCACGATGCGCAGAAACGCGCTGTCGTCATCCGGGTTAGTCAGCACGCGGAGGTAGGCGAGCAGATCTTTGATCTCTGGGCGCGAGAAGAACGAGGTACCGCCGGAGATTTTGTACGGAATGCGGTTTTGCATCAGCATCTTTTCAAAGACGCGCGACTGGTGATTCCCGCGATAAAGAATGGCGTAATCTTTATAGTTGGTCTTATTCACAAAGTGATGAGCAATCAGCTCACCCGCCACGCGTTCAGCTTCGTGATCTTCGTTATTGGCGCTCAGCACTTTAAGTTCAGTGCCATAACCCAACTCAGAAAAGAGGCGTTTTTCAAAGACGTGCGGGTTATTGGCGATCAGGATGTTTGCCGCCTTCAGAATACGGCCGGATGAGCGGTAGTTCTGCTCCAGCTTGATCACCTGTAGTGCCGGGAAATCTTTGCTCAGCAGGACCAGGTTTTGCGGACGGGCACCGCGCCAGGAGTAGATCGACTGATCGTCATCGCCTACCACGGTAAAACGCGCGCGCTGCCCGACCAGCAACTTCACCAGCTCGTACTGGCTGGTGTTGGTGTCCTGATACTCATCCACCAGCAGATAGCGGATCTTGTTCTGCCAGCGTTCGCGCACCTCTTCATTGCGCTGCAGCAGCAGCGTAGGCAGCAGGATCAGATCGTCGAAATCGAGCACGTTACAGGCTTTCAGATGATCGTTATACAGGCTATAGCAGTGGGCGAAGATCCGATCCCGCTCGCCTTTGGCACTTGCCGCGGCCTGTTCGGGGTTCATCAGATCGTTTTTCCAGTTGGAGATCGTAGAGATCAACTGCTGCAGCACCGTTTTGTCGTCTTCGATTAGCCCTTCGGTAAGCTCTTTCAGCAACGCCACCTGGTCGGTATCGTCGAAAAGGGAAAAGTTCGACTTCATGCCCAACGCCGCATATTCGCGCTTAATGATATCCAGCCCCAGGGTATGGAAGGTGGAGATCATCAGGCCGCGCGCCTCTTTACGCCCCAACGTCTGCCCGACACGCTCTTTCATCTCGCGCGCCGCTTTGTTGGTAAAGGTCACCGCCGCGATATGGCGTGCCTGATAGCCGCAGCCGCGGATCAGGTGGGCGATCTTGTTCGTGATGACGCGGGTTTTACCGGAACCCGCCCCTGCCAGCACCAGGCATGGTCCAGTAACGAATTCGACCGCTTGTTGTTGTCCAGGGTTTAAACGCATGGGAATATTGCTCAATCTTCGAACGGGGTGGGGATTGTAGCAGAAAGCCGGGCGCAGATTTACCGGCGAATGATAAAGTGAAGAAAACGCGATCAACCCCGAGAGCAGAACCATGAAAAAGAGCGCAGCGGCCCTGCACATTCTGGTAAAAGAAGAAAAACTGGCGCAGGAGATCCTCGCCAAACTGGCGCGCGGCATTAGCTTTGATCACCTGGCAAAACGCTATTCAAAATGCCCGTCCGGGCGTAACGGTGGCGATTTAGGTGAGTTTAAGCAGGGTGCGATGGTCGGCCCCTTCGATCAGGCGGTCTTCAGTTGCCCGCTACTCAAGCCTTACGGCCCGGTGAAAACCAAATTTGGCTACCATATCATTAAGGTGCTGTACCGCAGCTAACGCGTGGTATATTGCGCCCCGATTTAACTCAACCCTTCAAGGCACGATCATGGCTAAAACAGCGGCAGCAATGCACATCCTGGTAAAAGAAGAGAAACTGGCTCTGGAGCTTCTGGAGCAGATCAAGAACGGCGGCGACTTCGAGAAGCTGGCGAAAAAGCACTCCACCTGCCCATCAGGTAAAAAAGGCGGCCACTTAGGTGAATTCCGTCAGGGCCAGATGGTTCCGGCGTTCGATAAAGTGGTGTTCTCTTGCCCGGTGCTGGAGCCAACCGGCCCGCTGCACACCCAGTTCGGTTACCACATCATTAAAGTGCTGTACCGTAACTAATAAAAAGCCCGGAGTTTGAACTCCGGGCTTTTTTTCGGGTGGCAGCTACGCCTTACCCGGACTGTGACTTTTTTGCAGGCCGGGTAAGCAAAATGCCACCCGACATGCGCTTTTAGCCTGCTACCGCGATGCGTTTCATGTCGGTCATGTAGCCACGCAGCTTCTGGCCTACTTTCTCGATTTCGTGGCTGCGAATCGCTTCATTCACGTCACGCAGTTGGGCGTTATCTACCGCGCCTTCGGTAATCGCTTTGCCCAGGTCGCCGGTCTGCAGCGTGGTCATGAACTCTTTCAGCAGCGGTACGCATGCGTAAGAGAACAGGTAGTTACCGTACTCCGCGGTATCCGAAATCACCACGTTCATTTCGTACAAACGCTTACGGGCAATGGTGTTCGCGATCAGCGGCAGCTCGTGCAGTGATTCGTAGTAAGCAGACTCTTCGATGATGCCGGAATCAACCATGGTTTCGAAGGCCAGCTCAACGCCTGCTTTCACCATCGCAATCATCAGAACGCCTTTATCGAAGTACTCCTGCTCGCTGATTTTGCCGTCGAACTGCGCAGCGGTTTCGAACGCGGTTTTGCCAGTCTCTTCACGCCAGGTCAGCAGGTTTTTGTCGTCGTTCGCCCAGTCAGCCATCATGCCGGAAGAGAACTCACCGGAGATGATGTCGTCCATGTGTTTCTGGAACAGCGGTGCCATGATGGTTTTCAGCTGCTCAGACAGCGCGAACGCACGCAGTTTTGCCGGGTTAGAGAGGCGATCCATCATCAGGGTGATACCGCCCTGCTTCAGCGCTTCGGTGATGGTTTCCCAGCCGAACTGAATCAGTTTCTCAGCGTATGCCGGGTCGGTGCCTTCTTCTACCAGCTTGTCGAAGCACAGCAGAGAGCCGGCCTGCAACATACCGCACAGAATGGTCTGCTCGCCCATCAGGTCAGATTTTACTTCCGCAACGAAAGAAGATTCCAGAACGCCCGCACGGTGGCCACCGGTAGCCGCTGCCCATGCTTTGGCAATCGCCATGCCTTCGCCTTTCGGATCGTTTTCCGGGTGAACCGCGATCAGCGTTGGTACACCGAAACCACGTTTGTACTCTTCACGCACTTCAGTACCTGGGCACTTAGGCGCTACCATGACCACGGTGATGTCTTTACGGATCTGCTCGCCCACTTCAACGATATTGAAGCCGTGGGAGTAGCCCAGCGCTGCGCCGTCTTTCATCAGCGGCTGTACGGAACGTACAACGTCAGAGTGCTGTTTGTCTGGCGTCAGGTTAACCACCAGATCCGCCTGCGGGATCAGCTCTTCGTAGGTGCCTACTTTGAAGCCGTTTTCGGTCGCTTTACGCCATGAAGCGCGCTTCTCAGCAATGGCTTCTTTACGCAGGGCGTAGGAGATATCCAGACCGGAGTCACGCATGTTCAGGCCCTGGTTCAGACCCTGTGCGCCACAGCCGACGATGACCACTTTTTTACCCTGAAGGTAGCTCGCGCCATCAGCAAATTCATCGCGCGCCATGAAGCGGCATTTGCCCAACTGCGCCAACTGCTGGCGCAAGTTCAGTGTATTAAAGTAGTTAGCCATGGGTGATACCTCGTGATGTTGTGTGTCTTATTGTTCGGTTCGCTTTTCAGCGAGAATGTACCCACATTACAACAGGAAATTTATTGCGGAAATTGATATATTCACAACGTCATGTTGCAATTTCTGCAATGTAAAAACGGGGAGTGGAATCAGTGGATTTACGCGATCTGAAATTGTTCCTGCATCTGGCGGAAAGCCGTCACTTTGGCCGCAGCGCACGCGCCATGCACGTCAGTCCCTCCACGCTTTCCCGCCAGATCCAGCGCCTGGAAGAGGATCTTGGCCAGCCGCTGTTTGTGCGCGACAACCGCACGGTGACGCTTACCGAAGCCGGAGAAGAGCTGCGCACGTTCGCCCAGCAAACCTTGTTGCAGTATCAGCAGTTGCGCCACACCATCGACCAGCAAGGGCCATCGCTTTCCGGTGAACTTCATATTTTTTGTTCCGTTACCGCCGCCTACAGCCACCTGCCGCCTATTCTCGATCGCTTCCGCGCCGAACATCCGTCGGTAGAGATCAAACTCACCACCGGTGATGCCGCCGACGCGATGGAAAAAGTGGTCACAGGCGAAGCGGATTTGGCCATTGCCGGGAAACCGGAAACCCTGCCGGGCGCAGTGGCGTTTTCGATGCTGGAAAATCTGGCGGTGGTGCTTATTGCCCCGGCGCTGCCTTGTCCGGTGCGCAATCAGGTCTCGGTGGAAAAACCAGACTGGTCAACGGTGCCCTTTATCATGGCCGACCAGGGACCGGTACGCCGCCGCATCGAGCTGTGGTTTCGTCGGCAGAAAATCAGTAATCCCTCGATTTACGCGACGGTGGGCGGGCATGAGGCGATGGTCTCGATGGTGGCGCTCGGCTGCGGCGTGGCGCTGCTGCCGGAAGTGGTGCTGGAGAACAGCCCGGAACCGGTGCGCAATCGCGTGATGATTTTAGAGCGCAGCGACGAGAAAACGCCGTTCGAGCTTGGCGTGTGCGCACAAAAAAAGCGGCTGCATGAGCCGCTTATTGATGCGTTCTGGAACATTCTGCCCAACCACTAGCCGGAGCCTTATCCGGCTACGAGCCGTTTACCCTGCCAGGAAGAACCTGAACGCCGGGTTATGGGTCTCGTCATGGCAGTCGTAACCCAGTTCGTTGAGGCGCGTTTCGAAATCCGGTTCATGCTCACCCAGTTCGAACGCCGCCAGCACGCGGCCATAATCGGTGCCGTGGCTGCGGTAATGGAACAGGGAGATGTTCCAGTGCGTGCCCAGCGTATGCAAAAACTTCAGCAATGCACCCGGTGATTCCGGGAACTCGAAGCTGAACAAACGCTCCTGTAACGGTTTCGACGGACGCCCGCCTACCATGTAGCGAACGTGCAGCTTCGCCATCTCGTCATCAGAGAGATCTACTACGCTGTAACCGCCTTCATGCAGCAAGGAGAGGATCTCCTTTCGCTCGTCCAGACCGCGGCTTAAGCGCACCCCGACAAAAATGCAGGCGTCTTTGGCATCGGCAAAGCGGTAGTTGAACTCCGTCACCGAACGACCACCCAACAGCTGGCAGAACTTCAGGAAGCTGCCCTTCTCTTCCGGGATGGTCACCGCCAGCAACGCTTCACGCTGCTCCCCCAGCTCGCAACGCTCGGAAACGTAGCGCAGACCGTGGAAATTAACGTTCGCGCCAGAGAGCACGTGGGCCAGACGCTCGCCGCGAATGTTGTGCTGCGCGATGTATTTCTTCATCCCCGCCAGCGCCAACGCACCGGATGGCTCTGCCACCGCGCGCACATCCTCGAAGAGGTCCTTCATCGCCGCGCAGATAGCGTCGCTATCAACGGTGATGATGTCGTCGAGATACTCCTGGCAGACGCGGAAGGTTTCATCCCCGATGCGTTTCACCGCCACGCCTTCGGCAAACAGCCCGACGCACGGGAGATCCACCGGATGACCGGCATCCAGCGCCGCCTTCAGGCAGGCAGAGTCTTCCGCTTCCACGGCAATGACTTTGATCTGCGGCATCAGCTGTTTGATCAGCACTGCGACCCCTGCCGCCAGCCCGCCACCACCGACCGGGACAAACACCCGATCGAGATGGGCATCCTGCTGCAGCAGCTCCAGCGCCAGCGTGCCCTGGCCAGCAATCACCATCGGATGATCGAAGGGCGGCACCCAGGTAAAGCCCTGCTGCTGCGCCAGATCGATGGCTTTGGCTTTCGCTTCGTCAAAATTGGCACCGTGGAGCAGCACTTCGCCGCCAAATCCGCGCACCGCATCGACTTTAATATCTGCCGTTGCTACTGGCATGACGATCAGGGCTTTCAGCCCCAGTCGCGCAGCAGAGAACGCCACGCCCTGGGCATGGTTGCCTGCGGACGCCGTGATCACACCACGCGCTTTTTGCTCGTCGGTCAACCCGGCCATCATCGCGTAGGCACCGCGCAGTTTGAAGCTGTGTACCGGTTGACGGTCTTCACGCTTCACCAGAATGACGTTATCCAGCCGCGAAGAGAGCTTGTCCATTTTTTGCAGCGGGGTAACCTGCACCGCTTCATAGACCGGCGCACGCAGCACCGCCCGGAGATATTCTGCCCCCTCAGGGGCAGACGATAAAGGTTGGGATTCGGCCATCATTAGCCCCCGAGTTTGGATTTATCGCGCACCGCGCCTTTATCTGCACTGGTGGCAAGGGTAGCGTAAGCACGCAGGGCGAAGGAGACTTCGCGCTGACGATCTTTCGGCGTCCAGGCTTTGTCCCCACGCGCGTCCTGTGCTTCACGGCGGGCAGCAATTTCCTGAGGGCTCAGTTTCAGCTGAATACCACGATTCGGAATGTCGATTTCGATCAGATCGCCATCTTCGATGATCGCGATGTTACCGCCGCTGGCCGCTTCCGGCGAAACGTGACCGATTGAGAGACCGGATGTCCCCCCTGAGAAACGACCGTCGGTGATCAGCGCACAGGCTTTACCGAGACCCATAGATTTAAGGAAGGTCGTTGGGTAGAGCATCTCCTGCATCCCCGGCCCGCCTTTCGGTCCTTCGTAGCGGATCACCACGACATCGCCAGCGACAACTTTGCCGCCGAGGATCGCTTCCACCGCATCATCCTGACTTTCGTAGACTTTTGCCGGACCGGTGAATTTCAGGATGCTGTCGTCCACGCCTGCCGTTTTAACGATACAGCCGTTTTCCGCGAAATTACCGTAAAGCACCGCCAGGCCGCCATCTTTGCTGTAGGCATTTTCCAGCGAGCGAATGCAGCCTTCCGCGCGATCGTCATCCAGGGTATCCCAGCGACAGTCCTGGGAGAACGCCTGCGTGGTACGGATACCTGCCGGGCCGGCGCGGAACATTTTTTTGACGGACTCGTCTTTGGTCAGCATCACGTCGTACTGATCCAGCGTTTGCGGCAGCGTCAGACCGAGCACGTTTTTCACGTCACGGTTCATCAGCCCTGCGCGATCTAACTCCCCGAGGATCCCCAGCACGCCACCCGCACGGTGAACATCTTCCATGTGGTATTTCTGTGTGCTCGGCGCAACTTTACACAGCTGCGGCACTTTGCGGGACAGCTGGTCGATGTCGGTCATGGTGAAATCAATTTCTGCTTCCTGGGCCGCGGCCAGCAGGTGCAGAACGGTATTGGTGGAACCGCCCATGGCGATATCCAGAGTCATGGCATTTTCAAACGCCGCTTTGCTGGCGATATTGCGCGGCAGCGCGCTGGCATCGTCCTGCTCGTAGTAGCGTTTGGTCAGCTCAACAATGCGTTTACCGGCGTTAAGGAACAGCTCTTTGCGATCGGCGTGGGTCGCCAGCAGCGAGCCGTTACCCGGCTGAGACAGACCCAGCGCTTCGGTCAGACAGTTCATTGAGTTCGCAGTGAACATACCGGAACAGGAGCCGCAGGTCGGACACGCCGAACGCTCAACTTGCTCGCTCTGCTCGTCGGAGACTTTCGGGTCAGCACCCTGAATCATCGCGTCAACCAGGTCGAGCTTGATGATCTTGTCGGACAGTTTGGTTTTACCCGCTTCCATCGGACCGCCGGAGACGAAGATCACCGGGATGTTCAGGCGCAGGGAGGCCATCAGCATCCCAGGGGTGATTTTGTCGCAGTTGGAGATGCAGACCATCGCATCGGCACAGTGGGCGTTAACCATGTACTCCACCGAGTCGGCAATCAGCTCGCGCGACGGCAGTGAATAAAGCATGCCCCCGTGCCCCATTGCGATCCCGTCATCCACGGCGATGGTATTGAACTCTTTCGCCACGCCGCCAGAGGCTTCAATCTGCTCGGCAACCAGCTTCCCGAGATCGCGCAGGTGCACGTGACCCGGTACAAATTGGGTGAAAGAGTTGACCACGGCGATAATCGGTTTGCCGAAATCGGCGTCGGTCATTCCGGTGGCGCGCCACAGCGCGCGGGCGCCCGCCATATTGCGGCCGTGAGTGGTAGTGGCGGAACGGTACTTAGGCATGCGTTATTTACTCCCGTCTATCTGGTAAATGGGACGGTGCGTGCCGTCCCATATTTATGCTTATTGATTAACCTGATCCAACCAACCCCATTTATCTTCGGTTTCACCGGTAAAGAGGCCAAAGAATGCTTCCTGGATACGTTTGGTCACCGGACCACGGCGGCCTTCGCCCACCTGGATGCCGTCAACGCTGCGCACTGGCGTGATCTCTGCCGCGGTACCGGACATAAAGATTTCATCGGCCAGGTACAGCGATTCACGGGACAGAACCTGCTCGCGCACTTCGATGCCCAGATCCTGCGCCAGCTTGATGATGGCGTCACGGGTGATGCCCGGCAGGGCTGAGGAGGTAAACGGCGGCGTGAACAGAATGCCATCTTTCACTTCGAACAGGTTCTCACCTGCACCTTCAGAGATATAGCCGTTCACATCCAGGGCAATACCTTCCTGATAGCCGTGGCGACGGGCTTCGCTGCCAACCAGCAGGGAAGAGAGGTAGTTACCGCCCGCTTTTGCTGCGGTCGGGATGGTATTTGGTGCCACACGGTTCCAGGAGGAAACCATCGCGTCGATCCCCTGCTCCAGCGCTTCTGCGCCGAGGTAGGCTCCCCACGGGAACGCGGCGATGATCACATCAGTGGTGTAACCGGCTGGCGGGTTGACGCCCATACCCACATCGCCCACAAATACCAGAGGACGAATATAGGCGCTGGTCAGGTTGTTTTTGCGCAGGACGGCGCGGCAAGCTTCCATCAGCTCATCCACGCTCTGGGAAACCGGGAAACGATAAATTTTGGCTGAATCACGCAGACGCTGCATGTGTTCGCGATGACGGAACACAACCGGACCTTTGTGTGAGTCGTAGCAACGGATGCCTTCAAAAACAGACGTACCGTAGTGAAGCGCGTGGGACATCACGTGGACTTTAGCGTCCTCCCAGCGAATCATCTCACCATTGGACCAAATGAAATCAGCTTTTTTCGTCGTCATTTTTCTTCCTTTGCGCTCAGGCGCGAATTTGTTGTGTTTGTGATGTAGCGGCACGCTGCTGGATATCGACCCGGGCGACGTCGACCAGTTTGCTCAACTGGCTAAACAGTAATTCGACGGGGCGCTGGCTGGCAACGGTCAATTCGATATTTATGTTTTGCGCGTCGGTGGCGGTTTCCATGTTCATCGAACATATCTGGAACCCACGATGGCGCACCACGCGTAATACACGTTCTAACGTTTCCGGGTTGAAGCGAGCCTGCACGGCGACCTGATGTTGCATCATGATAATTTCTCCAGCATTTGTGAGTTACTGGCGCCGGGCGGCACCAACGGCCAGACATTCTCAAGTTCGTCGATTGAGACATGAAGCAGGTAAGGCCCCTTGCTTGACAGCATTTCATCAAGTGCCGCTTCAACCTGGTCTTTACGGGTGATGTGCTGGCCAGGAATGCCGAAGGCGCTGGCCAGAACGAGGAAATCGGGGTTATCGGTCAGGGTGGTTTCGCTGTAACGCTCCTGGAAAAAGAGCTGCTGCCACTGGCGCACCATGCCTAAACGTTGGTTATCCAGCAGTACGATCTTCACCGGCAGTTGCTTGCGCTTGATGGTGCCCAACTCCTGCACGTTCATCATGAAGGAGCCATCACCAGAGACACAGATCACCGTATCGTCCGGGCGCGCCACCTGGGCACCTACCGCGGCTGGTAAACCGAAGCCCATCGTGCCTAAGCCGCTTGAAGTGATGAAGTTTTCCGGGCGCGTGTAAGTCATGTGCTGCGCTGACCACATCTGATGCTGGCCCACGTCGGTGGTCACAACACTGTTGGCCGGTTTGCGATCCGACAGCTGCTTGAGCAGCAACGGCGCGAAGATCGCGTCGCCAGGATGGTCGTAACGCCAGGCGTGTTCGCGGCGCATTTCTGCCGCATGCTGCCGCCACGCATCGATCGCTAAAGGCTGTTGTAACGCAGGTAACAGTGCGTTGAGATCGCCCTGCAAGGCCACGTGTGCCTGGCGGAGTTTATTCATCTCTGCCGGGTCGATATCCATATGAATGACTTTGGCATTCGGTGCGAAGGTATTCAGCTTGCCGGTTACGCGATCATCAAAACGCGCACCCACGGCGATCAGCAGGTCACACTCCTGCACGGCGAGGTTGGCGGCTTTCGTGCCGTGCATCCCCAGCATGCCAAGATAGTACGGGTAATCGGCATCCACCGCGCCCAGCCCTTTTAACGTGCAGGCAGCGGGCATCCGGGTAGTGGCAATAAATTCGCGCAGGGCCGGAACCGCTTGCGCCATCCCTACTCCGCCACCTACATAGAGGATCGGCTTTTGCGCATGGGCCAGCATCTGGCTGGCCTCGCTGACTTCCGCAAATGGAAACGCATCATCATTCTCAACGGTGGAGAAGTGCGGCTCCAGATCCCCTAACGCAACCTGGATATCTTTCGGGATATCAACCAGCACCGGGCCTGGACGGCCTGAGTTTGCCACCTCAAAGGCTTCCGCCATGACGCGCGGCAGCTCTTCCAGGGATTGCACGAGGAAGCTGTGTTTTGTGCAAGCCAGTGACAAACCGAGAACGTCCACTTCCTGGAAAGCATCGGTGCCGATGAAAGGGGAAGCGACCTGGCCGGTGATGGCCACCACGGGAACAGAATCAAGCAGTGCATCAGCCAGACCGGTGATCAGGTTGGTTGCGCCCGGGCCGGAGGTCGCCATGCAGACGCCGGTTTTCCCGGTTGCACGCGCATAGCCAATGGCCGCCATCGCTGCACCCTGCTCGTGTCGGCACAACAGATGTTCCACGCCGCCGTCATACAAAGCATCGTAAATCGGCATAATTGCGCCGCCCGGGTAACCGAAGATGGTATCGACTCCCTGCGCTCGCAACGCATGTACTACCCACTGTGCGCCATTCATAGTTACTTCCCCGTCGTAAATCGAGAGAAACAGAATTTTGTGCTACTACTCATGTTCTGCTCCTCGCTTATGTTTTAAGGTCATAAAAAAACCCCCGGACCTTTCGGTGCGGGGGTCTTAGTTCGTTAAGGCTTGATTATTAAGCCTTTCCTCGTCCAAGTGCAGCCCCGCACGGTGGGATAATAATCACCACCACGCTAATCACGACCAGGCTAATCACTAGTAGAAGGGCTGTCATTTTCTGTTCTTTTTGCATCTTGTTCGAAGGAATACCTAAAGAGTTATCACAGATATCGAACCGAACACAACATTTTTTTATAATCCACTTTCTTATTTCGCTAATAATTTAGATAAATATCATTGTTTTTTATGACAAAAATAGAAAATGAATTAATTTCACTTTTTTGTGCGCAGGAGAGGCGAGAAGAAATGCTTATTACAATCTGCGAGCAGGCTTCCATGTCGATGAAAAGATTACAATTTCGTAAAAATATTCAGGAACAGGCCGTGTAAAAACGCCCTTTGCCGGTAAAAATCATCCCGTCACCGTGACATAGTGCCGCTTCAAGGAGGGTCTTTATGTCACTGTCGGTTGTTTATACCCGCGCTGCGTTAGGCGTCAAAGCGCCGCTGATTTCCGTTGAGGTTCACCTCAGTAATGGCCTGCCGGGCTTAACCCTGGTCGGCCTGCCAGAAACCACCGTCAAGGAAGCCAGAGACCGGGTACGCAGCGCAATCATCAATAGCGGTTATACCTTTCCGGCCAAAAAGATCACCATCAACCTGGCGCCTGCCGATTTACCCAAGGAAGGCGGGCGATATGATTTACCTATCGCCATTGCGCTTCTCGCTGCCTCTGAGCAGCTCTCCTGTTCCAGACTGAGCACATACGAGTTCGTGGGTGAGCTGGCGCTTACAGGCGCATTAAGAGGGGTTCCCGGCGCAATATCGGGTGCCCTGGCGGCCATTCAGGCTGGCAGAGAGATTATTGTCGCCAATGATAATGCTGCCGAAGTTAGCCTTATTGAACAAAAAGGCTGTCTGGTGGCCGGGCATTTGCAGGAGGTATGCGCCTTTCTTGAAGGCCGACACGAGCTGGCTGCGCCCGTTCAGGAGCCATTCGCGATAGAAAAGAGCGACCGGGACATCAGAGATATCATCGGTCAGGAACAAGGTAAACGGGCGCTGGAGATCACTGCTGCTGGCGCGCACAATCTGCTGCTGATTGGTCCCCCAGGCACCGGTAAAACCATGCTCGCGAGCCGACTCGATGGCCTGCTCCCGCCACTCAGCAACCATGAAGCGCTGGAGAGTGCGGCAATCCTGAGTCTGGTTAACGCCTCATCGATGTATAAGCAGTGGCGTCAGCGCCCTTTTCGCGCACCGCACCACAGCGCCTCGCTCGTGGCCATGGTGGGCGGGGGCGCGATTCCCGTGCCGGGTGAGATCTCGCTGGCGCATAACGGCATTCTCTTTCTGGACGAGTTACCTGAGTTTGAAAGACGTGTACTGGATGCCTTACGCGAGCCTATCGAATCCGGGCAGATAAATATCTCCCGCACCCGCGCAAAGATCAGTTATCCCGCTCGCTTTCAGCTTATCGCCGCCATGAATCCCAGCCCAACGGGGCACTATCAAGGCAACCATAATCGCTGTTCGCCAGAGCAGACGCTTCGCTATCTGGGACGCTTATCGGGACCATTTTTGGATCGCTTCGATTTATCGCTTGAGATCCCGCTACCGCCGCCAGGGTTATTAAGCCAGACGCATACCAAAGGAGAATCCAGCATCACCGTGCGAAACAGAGTGATTGCTGCGCAGGAGCGACAGCGGGTACGACAACATAAACTCAATGCTCACCTGGATAATGCGGAGATACGCAGGTATTGCTTACTTGCGGCAGAAGACGCCCTGTGGCTGGAAGAGACCCTTACCCGGTTTGGCCTGTCGGTGCGTGCCTGGCAGCGGCTGTTGAAGGTGGCCCGTACAATTGCCGATCTGGAAGAGAGTGAACAGATTGAACGCAGGCACCTGCAGGAAGCCCTGAGCTATCGCGCTATCGATCGCTTGCTGCTGCACCTGCAAAAGATGCTGAGATGAAAAAAGGGGCCGTAGCCCCTTTTTCTTAATCGTCTGACTCGGTGTAGTCTTCTGCACCTTCCATCTGTGGTTTACCACCAGACAGAGTATGGAACCGTTTTGGACGCTTGATACGGCCCATATACTTGATCCATACGCGCTCCGCTTCCGTTACCGGCTCACGCTCGCCACGGCAGACGGCTACAAACGATTTTTCGTCTTCAGTGGTGGGTTCACGTTTTCCCAAATCCAGTTCATTGAAGGCATAACCGTGGCGCTCAAGCAGTTGTGCTTCTTTGATGGTGAAATCACCATGGCGAGAAAATCCGCGTGGATAATTTTTATTGTCGAAAAAACGATTAGTCGTCGTAAAGCTTTCCGCCATCCTACACGCTCCTATATCTTTGGCCGAGCTATTTATGGCGCGGAGTATTAGTTACGCTTGACAGAGCGTCCAACAAAACATTTAAATCATAACGACAAATTATTTTGCGGAGAAAACCGTGGATACGGAATTGCTAAAAACTTTCCTCGAAGTGAGCAGAACTCGCCACTTTGGGCGCGCCGCAGAAGCGCTTTATCTGACTCAGTCGGCGGTGAGCTTTCGTATTCGTCAGCTTGAAAATCAGCTAGGGGTGAACCTTTTCACTCGTCATCGCAACAACATTCGCTTAACGCCCGCAGGTGAAAAACTTCTGCCCTATGCAGAGACTCTGATGAACACCTGGCAGGCCGCGCGTAAAGAAGTAGCTCATACCTCAAAGCATAATGAGTTTTCTATTGGTGCCAGCGCCTCTTTGTGGGAATGCATGCTAAGCCCCTGGCTTAGCCGTTTGTATCGCTCTTATGGGCAGCTACAATTCGAGGCGCGCATTGCGCAGCGGCAGTCGCTGGTAAAGCAGTTACATGAACGACAACTGGATCTGCTGATCACCACCGAAGCACCGAAAATGGATGAATTTAGCAGCCAGATCCTCGGGCAATTTACCCTGGGGCTTTATGCGGCTGAACCTTCAGCCATGAAGAGCGACCTGAATTATCTGCGACTCGAGTGGGGACCTGATTTCCAGCCGCATGAGGCGGGTTTGATTGCCATTGATGATGTGCCGGTCCTGACCACCAGTTCCGCTGAGATAGCCTGCCAGCAACTGGCATCGCTAAAAGGCTGCACCTGGTTACCACAGCGCTGGGCGAGTCAGAAATCCGGCCTGTATACGGTGACGGATTCAGTCCTGCTCCAGAGGCCGCTGTATGCCATCTGGCTACAGAACAGTGACAAGCAAGGGCAAATTAAAGATCTGCTTAAAATCAATGTGATGGATTAAGAGAAATGTTGCAGGGACGCAACGCAAAGAGGTTAAAAAAGGGAAGTTGGGCTTTCTTAGACGCAAAAAAAAATCCTTTGCCGAAGCAAAGGATCCTTTATATGGCAGGGGCGGAGAGACTCGAACTCGCGACACCCGGTTTTGGAGACCGGTGCTCTACCAACTGAGCTACGCCCCTAAATTTCTTACCACTAAGCCTGCTAATAAAGCAGGCTTAGTTTAAATAGGTGGCGGAACGGACGGGACTCGAACCCGCGACCCCCTGCGTGACAGGCAGGTATTCTAACCGACTGAACTACCGCTCCACCGAATACTTCTGTAACCACCGGGTTACTGCCCCGGTTCACTACGTAATTTGATGCCTGGCAGTTCCCTACTCTCGCATGGGGAGACCCCACACTACCATCGGCGCTACGGCGTTTCACTTCTGAGTTCGGCATGGGGTCAGGTGGGACCACCGCGCTACAGCCGCCAGGCAAATTCTGTTTCCGGGCCGCCTCGCGGGCCACCCGGTTAATCTGGTTCAGCTGAAAATTGTCTCAGTCACCGAAAACAGCTTCGGCGTTGTAAGGTTAAGCCTCACGGTTCATTAGTATCGGTTAGCTCAACGCATCGCTGCGCTTACACACCCGACCTATCAACGTCGTCGTCTTCAACGTTCCTTCAGGAGCCTTAAAGGCTCAGGGAGAACTCATCTCGGGGCAAGTTTCGTGCTTAGATGCTTTCAGCACTTATCTTTTCCGCATTTAGCTACCGGGCAGTGCCATTGGCATGACAACCCGAACACCAGTGATGCGTCCACTCCGGTCCTCTCGTACTAGGAGCAGCCCCCCTCAATTCTCCAGCGCCCACGGCAGATAGGGACCGAACTGTCTCACGACGTTCTAAACCCAGCTCGCGTACCACTTTAAACGGCGAACAGCCGTACCCTTGGGACCTACTTCAGCCCCAGGATGTGATGAGCCGACATCGAGGTGCCAAACACCGCCGTCGATATGAACTCTTGGGCGGTATCAGCCTGTTATCCCCGGAGTACCTTTTATCCGTTGAGCGATGGCCCTTCCATACAGAACCACCGGATCACTATGACCTGCTTTCGCACCTGCTCGAGCCGTCACTCTCGCAGTCAAGCTAGCTTATGCCATTGCACTAACCTCCTGATGTCCGACCAGGATTAGCTAACCTTCGTGCTCCTCCGTTACTCTTTAGGAGGAGACCGCCCCAGTCAAACTACCCACCAGACACTGTCCGCAACCCGGATTACGGGCCCACGTTAGAACACCAGCCATTAAAGGGTGGTATTTCAAGGATGGCTCCACGCAGACTGGCGTCCACGCTTCAAAGCCTCCCACCTATCCTACACATCAAGGACCAGTGTTCAGTGTCAAGCTATAGTAAAGGTTCACGGGGTCTTTCCGTCTTGCCGCGGGTACACTGCATCTTCACAGCGATTTCAATTTCACTGAGTCTCGGGTGGAGACAGCCTGGCCATCATTACGCCATTCGTGCAGGTCGGAACTTACCCGACAAGGAATTTCGCTACCTTAGGACCGTTATAGTTACGGCCGCCGTTTACCGGGGCTTCGATCAAGAGCTTCGCGTTGCCGCTAACCCCATCAATTAACCTTCCGGCACCGGGCAGGCGTCACACCGTATACGTCCACTTTCGTGTTTGCACAGTGCTGTGTTTTTAATAAACAGTTGCAGCCAGCTGGTATCTTCGACTGATTTCAGCTCCACCCGCAGGGGCTTCACCTACATATCAGCGTGCCTTCTCCCGAAGTTACGGCACCATTTTGCCTAGTTCCTTCACCCGAGTTCTCTCAAGCGCCTTGGTATTCTCTACCTGACCACCTGTGTCGGTTTGGGGTACGATTTGATGTTACCTGATGCTTAGAGGCTTTTCCTGGAAGCAGGGCATTTGTTGCTTCAGCACCGTAGTGCCTCGTCATCACACCTCAGCGTTAAAAGGTACCGGATTTACCTGGAACCTCCGCCTACATGCTTAAACCGGGACAACCGTCGCCCGGCCAACATAGCCTTCTCCGTCCCCCCTTCGCAGTAACACCGAGTACAGGAATATTAACCTGTTTCCCATCGACTACGCCTTTCGGCCTCGCCTTAGGGGTCGACTCACCCTGCCCCGATTAACGTTGGACAGGAACCCTTGGTCTTCCGGCGAGCGGGCTTTTCACCCGCTTTATCGTTACTTATGTCAGCATTCGCACTTCTGATACCTCCAGCAACCCTCACAGGTCACCTTCGACGGCTTACAGAACGCTCCCCTACCCAACAACACCTAAGTGTCGCTGCCGCAGCTTCGGTGCATGGTTTAGCCCCGTTACATCTTCCGCGCAGGCCGACTCGACCAGTGAGCTATTACGCTTTCTTTAAATGATGGCTGCTTCTAAGCCAACATCCTGGCTGTCTGTGCCTTCCCACATCGTTTCCCACTTAACCATGACTTTGGGACCTTAGCTGGCGGTCTGGGTTGTTTCCCTCTTCACGACGGACGTTAGCACCCGCCGTGTGTCTCCCGTGATAACATTCTCCGGTATTCGCAGTTTGCATCGGGTTGGTAAGCCGGGATGGCCCCCTAGCCGAAACAGTGCTCTACCCCCGGAGATGAATTCACGAGGCGCTACCTAAATAGCTTTCGGGGAGAACCAGCTATCTCCCGGTTTGATTGGCCTTTCACCCCCAGCCACAGGTCATCCGCTAATTTTTCAACATTAGTCGGTTCGGTCCTCCAGTTAGTGTTACCCAACCTTCAACCTGCCCATGGCTAGATCACCGGGTTTCGGGTCTATACCCTGCAACTTAACGCCCAGTTAAGACTCGGTTTCCCTTCGGCTCCCCTATACGGTTAACCTTGCTACAGAATATAAGTCGCTGACCCATTATACAAAAGGTACGCAGTCACACCACGAAGGTGCTCCCACTGCTTGTACGTACACGGTTTCAGGTTCTTTTTCACTCCCCTCGCCGGGGTTCTTTTCGCCTTTCCCTCACGGTACTGGTTCACTATCGGTCAGTCAGGAGTATTTAGCCTTGGAGGATGGTCCCCCCATATTCAGACAGGATACCACGTGTCCCGCCCTACTCTTCGAGTTCACAGCATATGCATCTTCGTGTACGGGAGTATCACCCTGTACCCTGCGACTTTCCAGACGCTTCCACTGACACACATGCTGATTCAGACTCTGGGCTGCTCCCCGTTCGCTCGCCGCTACTGGGGGAATCTCGGTTGATTTCTTTTCCTCAGGGTACTTAGATGTTTCAGTTCCCCTGGTTCGCTTCGTTAAGCTATGTATTCACTTAACGATAGTGTGACGAGTCACACTGGGTTTCCCCATTCGGAAATCGCCGGTTATAACGGTTCATATCACCTTACCGGCGCTTATCGCAGATTAGCACGTCCTTCATCGCCTCTGACTGCCTAGGCATCCACCGTGTACGCTTGGTCGCTTAACCTCACAACCCGAAGCTGTTTCACTTCATGATTGCGAAATCTGAGACCCGACCACACCTTCATCTGCTCTTATTACGGAGAACAGACACAGTGCGTCGTTTCAATTTTCAGCTTGATCCAGATTTTTAAAGAGCAAAACTTCGCAGCGCACCTTCTCAGGTACACTCTGAAGTTTTCTTGTTGTCGCAGTAAAAGATGGTGGAGCTATGCGGGATCGAACCGCAGACCTCCTGCGTGCAAGGCAGGCGCTCTCCCAGCTGAGCTATAGCCCCATCGTAGTTAAATCTCTTCAAATTTGCGTTTGCAAATTTGGTAGGCCTGAGTGGACTTGAACCACCGACCTCACCCTTATCAGGGGTGCGCTCTAACCACCTGAGCTACAAGCCTGCAGAGATTTTTTACTGCTTACTTTTCATCAGACAATCTGTGTGAGCACTGCAAAGGCAGGTTCTTTAAGGTAAGGAGGTGATCCAACCGCAGGTTCCCCTACGGTTACCTTGTTACGACTTCACCCCAGTCATGAATCACAAAGTGGTAAGCGCCCTCCCGAAGGTTAAGCTACCTACTTCTTTTGCAACCCACTCCCATGGTGTGACGGGCGGTGTGTACAAGGCCCGGGAACGTATTCACCGTAGCATTCTGATCTACGATTACTAGCGATTCCGACTTCATGGAGTCGAGTTGCAGACTCCAATCCGGACTACGACGCACTTTATGAGGTCCGCTTGCTCTCGCGAGGTCGCTTCTCTTTGTATGCGCCATTGTAGCACGTGTGTAGCCCTACTCGTAAGGGCCATGATGACTTGACGTCATCCCCACCTTCCTCCAGTTTATCACTGGCAGTCTCCTTTGAGTTCCCGGCCTAACCGCTGGCAACAAAGGATAAGGGTTGCGCTCGTTGCGGGACTTAACCCAACATTTCACAACACGAGCTGACGACAGCCATGCAGCACCTGTCTCAGAGTTCCCGAAGGCACCAAAGCATCTCTGCTAAGTTCTCTGGATGTCAAGAGTAGGTAAGGTTCTTCGCGTTGCATCGAATTAAACCACATGCTCCACCGCTTGTGCGGGCCCCCGTCAATTCATTTGAGTTTTAACCTTGCGGCCGTACTCCCCAGGCGGTCGACTTAACGCGTTAGCTCCGGAAGCCACTCCTCAAGGGAACAACCTCCAAGTCGACATCGTTTACGGCGTGGACTACCAGGGTATCTAATCCTGTTTGCTCCCCACGCTTTCGCACCTGAGCGTCAGTCTTTGTCCAGGGGGCCGCCTTCGCCACCGGTATTCCTCCAGATCTCTACGCATTTCACCGCTACACCTGGAATTCTACCCCCCTCTACAAGACTCTAGCCTGCCAGTTTCGAATGCAGTTCCCAGGTTGAGCCCGGGGATTTCACATCCGACTTGACAGACCGCCTGCGTGCGCTTTACGCCCAGTAATTCCGATTAACGCTTGCACCCTCCGTATTACCGCGGCTGCTGGCACGGAGTTAGCCGGTGCTTCTTCTGCGGGTAACGTCAATTGCTGCGGTTATTAACCGCAACACCTTCCTCCCCGCTGAAAGTACTTTACAACCCGAAGGCCTTCTTCATACACGCGGCATGGCTGCATCAGGCTTGCGCCCATTGTGCAATATTCCCCACTGCTGCCTCCCGTAGGAGTCTGGACCGTGTCTCAGTTCCAGTGTGGCTGGTCATCCTCTCAGACCAGCTAGGGATCGTCGCCTAGGTGAGCCGTTACCCCACCTACTAGCTAATCCCATCTGGGCACATCTGATGGCAAGAGGCCCGAAGGTCCCCCTCTTTGGTCTTGCGACGTTATGCGGTATTAGCTACCGTTTCCAGTAGTTATCCCCCTCCATCAGGCAGTTTCCCAGACATTACTCACCCGTCCGCCACTCGTCACCCGAGAGCAAGCTCTCTGTGCTACCGTTCGACTTGCATGTGTTAGGCCTGCCGCCAGCGTTCAATCTGAGCCATGATCAAACTCTTCAATTTAAGTTTGATGCTCGTGAATTAAACTTCGTAATGAATTACGTATGTTCACTCAGAGACTTGGTATTCATTTATTGTCTTTCGACATTAAGAATCCATGTCACTTTGAGTGCCCACACAGATTGTCTGATAAATTGTTAAAGAGCAGTGCAACGCGGCTTTCGCTCACCGTTGCGAGGTCCCGTATATTACGTTTTCCTCATTCAGAGTCAAGCGATTATTTTTGCTTTTCTCTGCCGGCGTTCATCTCTGAAGCCTGCTGTCACGGCGGTTTGTAATCCGTTGTTCCGTGTCAGTGGAGGCGCATTATAGGGAGTTCTTCGGCAGTGACAAGAGCTAATTTAAAAAAATCTTTCAACCGTCTTTTTTTTGCTCAAAAACGTGCTACAGCGCTAGTTTTTCGAGCGTTTCGAAGCCGTAACGATGTAAAACGGGTAAAAGTTGCTCAGTCTCAGCGGTCAATGCCATGCAATAAGCAATATTCGCGTCGGTAGATTTCGCATCTGGCGCTTCATGTTCAAGCAGCCATGCGGTGCGACGGGCAATAGCTGCCCCTGAGTCTACCAGTCGGGTACCTTCCGGCAGTACGGCAAGCAGCTCGTCCTGCAATAAAGGGAAATGCGTGCAGCCGAGTACAACCGTATCTGGCGGCTCCTTCATACGCAGCCACGGGCGCAGAACGCGGCGCAACTCTTCCAGTGATACCGGTTGGCCGTGCAGTTTTGCTTCGGCCATCTCCACCAGCTCGGCTGAACCTAGCATCGCGATCTGACATTCATTGGCAAAACGTTCGATCAGCTCGCGGGTATAAGGACGCTTAACCGTCCCGCGTGTTGCCAGTAGCCCCACCACGCCATTCGCCGTCAGGCGTGCCGCAGGTTTAATCGCCGGCACCACGCCGACAACCGGGAACGGGAATTTTTCGCGTAAGGCTGGAAGGGAAACCGTACTCGCCGTATTACAGGCAATCACCGCCAGAGCGAGAGGGTAATGCTGTTGTACAGCAGTGACGATTTCAATGACGCGCTCGACAATAAAGTCTTCGCTCTTTTCCCCATACGGAAAAGCCACGTTATCGAATGCATAGATGTAATGAAGATCCGGCAGTAAATGCCGAATCTCATCATAGACTGAAAGCCCACCGACACCGGAGTCAAACACCAGTACGGTGGGACGTGGGTCAGAAGGTGTAGCTGCCAGACAAGGTGTATTCCCGTCCTGCAGTTTCGTAGCCATAAACTGTCTCGTAGTCTTTATCGAACAGGTTGGCGATTTTACCACGAACTGTAAGGTGAGAGGTGACAGGATATGAAACTGCGAGATCCCACAAACTGACCCCACCCATTTTCACGCGCTCTGAGGTGAACGTATCAGGATTGTACGCCACGTCATAACGGGTGCCCAGGTAACGGTAGGCCAGATTCCAGTCGAGATCCCACACCTGGGTATCCAACTGGTACTTCACCTGCTGCTTAGAACGGCGGGCCAGCACCTCGTTGGTTTTGGCATTGCGCGGGTCAACATAGTCATAAGAGATCTGATGTCCCACTGGACCGGTATCAAACTGCGCCGTAGCTTCGATACCTTTAATGCGCGCTTTATCGACGTTGTAGTAGCGGAACGTACGCGGGTCGCTGCTAATCAGGTTGTCGATATCGTTACGATAAGCTGATACGCGCCAGGTGACCGGGCCGGTCAGCCCCTCGAAACCACCTTCCCACTGCTTGCTCTCTTCCGGCTTCAGGTCCGGGTTGCCATAGCTCGCACTGTGGATCTGGCTCATGGTCGGCGCTTTATAGGCCGTACCGTAGGAACCGATGATCCGGTAACCGTCGATAAACTCCCATCCGGCGCTGGTCTGCCAGGTGCTATGGTTACCAAAGTTAGAGTTATCATCATTACGCGCCGCGGCTTCCAGGGTGACGCTATCAAACTGCTGCATGGCAGACAGGAATACCCCGGTGTTGCGCTGCGTGTAGCCTTGATCCAGATAACCTGTTCCCGCCTCGGTTTTTTGTTTCTGCCAGTCCAGACCCGCGCCGATATTGCCGTGGCCAACCGTCACGGTGTTCAGCCATTGAGCGGTGTACTGCTTAACGTCATCCGTGGTGGCAGAAGAAGCATAACGGCCTTTGCTCGGATCATAGTTCTGGTCTTTACTGCGACCATACCCGCCCACCAGTTGAGTCTGGTAGATCCCCTGGTTATAGCGCAATCCGGTATCCCAGTTCTGGCTATACAGCTGGCGCGTGTCCGGCAGGCCATCGACCATAAAGTTAGCATCATAATGCTCATAGCCGTCATACGCCGTGCGGTTGTCATAACCCAGTCCCCGCACGAAACCGCTCAGGTTATCGCTGATCTGCTGCTCAACCGAGCCAAACAGCGACTTACTCATAAAGCCGTCACGATCGGGCTGGCGTGGCGCATCCGCCGCATCGATATCAAAGCCGCGGGTGTAGGTGTAGTTGCCGCCCAGGGTGATCTTGGTTTTATCCAGCACCTGCTGGAAGGAGCCATCGTAAGATTGATACCCTTTAGAGCCGACGCCGGCAGTGATTTCAGCGCCTGGCTTGTCCCGGCCGGTGATGATGTTAATCACGCCGCCAATGGCATCCGAGCCATAGAGGGCCGAACGCGGGCCGCGAATGTATTCGACACGTTGAATGAGTGAAACGGGGATTTGGCTGAGATCCGGTGAGTTACTGATGCCGGCGTTATTCAGTGGAATGCCGTCGATCAATATCAGCACATGACGGGATTCCGTTCCGCGAATAAAGGTAGAAGAGTTGGCACCCATGCCGCCGCTTTGGGCAATATCCACACCCGGTAAGCGTGACATGATTTCAACGACGCTTTTTGCCTGCCAGCGTTCAATATCTTCCCGGGTCACAACGGAGCTAGGGGCCAGAACGGTGTTAGCAGGTTGAGCAACACGGTTAGCCGTTACGACCAGCGCGTCTGCGCCAGATTGCGCCCAGCCCGAAAATGCCGTGACGGAAAGCGCCGTCAACAGCGATACTTTTTTTATCATTGTAAAAGCATCCACAGTATAAGAAGGATGCCGCAGGCCTCACCCA
Source organism: Leclercia sp. LSNIH3 (assembly GCF_002935105.1). NCBI lineage: Bacteria > Pseudomonadati > Pseudomonadota > Gammaproteobacteria > Enterobacterales > Enterobacteriaceae > Leclercia > Leclercia sp. LSNIH3. Next base: position 2,590,081 of record NZ_CP026387.1, on the reverse strand, counting down.
TAGCACGCGATGATGAAACCAAATGCGACGTAATTCCGGCAGGTCTTCGGGCTAGGTGGCTTTATAAGGATGAAGACTTCCCATTTTCACAGTGTCTATAGCTCTCATCCCGCCAGTCTTTACCGCTGCGCGTCAGCTCCAGATTTGCACTGGATTCCCTTTTCACTCTCAAGAGACCGGAAACATAATGCTACATTTAGACACGTATAGATGTCCAGACTGCTGTTAACCATTAAGGCTGGACATCCCCTGTACAATCCCTACAATCCCCGCGTAATTCATCATCAATCAGGAAGCATCATGACCCCCGAACACCTCCCGACAGAACAGTACGACGCGCAACTGGCAGAGAAAGTCGTCCGTCTGCAAAGTATGATGACGCCTTTTGCTGCGCCTGCGCCTGAGGTGTTCCGCTCCCCGGTCAGTCACTACCGTATGCGTGCCGAATTCCGCATCTGGCATGACGGCGACGACCTTTATCACATCATCTTCGATCAGCAGACCAAAAGCCGTATCCGCGTGGACAGTTTCCCGGCGGCCAGCGAGCTGATTAACCAGTTGATGACCCTGATGATGGATGGCGTGCGTAATAATCCGCTGCTGCGCCATAAGCTGTTCCAGATTGACTACCTCACCACCCAAAGCAATCAGGCCATCGTCTCGCTGCTGTACCATAAAGCGCTGAATGACGAATGGCGCCAGGCCGCAGAAGCCCTGCGTGATGCACTGCGTGCGCAGAACATCAACGTGCATCTGATTGGCCGTGCGACAAAAACCAAAATCATGTTGGATCAGGATTTCATCGACGAGCGTCTGCCGGTGGCGGGCAAAGAGATGATTTATCGCCAAGTGGAGAACAGCTTTACTCAGCCGAACGCGGCGATGAACGTGCAGATGCTGGAGTGGGCACTGCATGCCACTGAAGGTTCAACCGGCGATCTGCTGGAGCTGTACTGCGGTAACGGTAACTTCTCGCTGGCGCTGGCGCGTAACTTCAATCGCGTTCTGGCTACCGAAATTGCCAAACCGTCGGTCGCTTCCGCCCAGTACAACATCGCGGCTAACCACATTGATAATGTGCAGATCATTCGGATGTCGGCGGAAGAATTTACTCAGGCGATGAACGGCGTGCGGGAGTTTAACCGTCTGCAGGGGATTGATCTGAAGAGCTACCAGTGTGAGACGATTTTCGTCGATCCACCGCGCAGTGGGCTGGACAGCGAAACCGAGAAGATGGTGCAGGCGTACCCGCGTATTCTGTATATCTCCTGTAACCCGGAAACCTTATGCAAGAACCTGGAAACATTAAGCCAGACGCACAAGGTTGAACGTCTGGCATTGTTCGATCAGTTCCCGTATACGCACCATATGGAGTGCGGTGTGTTACTGACGGCCCGGTAAATCGTAATGCCGGGTGGCGCAGCGCTTACCCGGCCTACAAACACATCTTACTCTGGCAGCTGCTGTTTACGATTGCGCATTTTAAAGCCGATCCAGAACACCAGCGCTACCGACAGCACCGCAGGCAGGAAGTTAGAGCCAATGTCCGGGTACTCTGCACGCACCACGGTGCTATACAGCAGGACGCCCAGCACAAAGAACGCCGCCGACAATGCCGGTAACCCCACCGGCATGGTGCGATTCTGATAACGCTGATGCAGACAGTACACCGTCAGCACCAGAGAGATCATCGGGAAAACCGAAAACGGCACAATAGAGCTAAAAATCGCTGCAAACGTACCGTTAATGGATAAGCCAGCGATCAATGCCAGCAACAATGTTCCTTTATCCTGTCCTGTCTGTTTCATTACTCACCTTTCACTCATCGGATTGATGCGCCAGTTTTTCTTGTTCACGGCGATACCAGTAATAAGCCCCTTTAGAGATCATCCGCAGTTGCAATACCAGTCGCTCTTCGAGTTGTTTGCGTTGTTCAACGCTCACATCCAGTGCTTCGGCGCCCGCACTGAAGACTATTGTCACCATCGCCTCGGCCTGCGCTTCAGTGAAGGCGCGCGGCATATGGTTTTCGAGTTCAAGATAGTCGGCAAGTTCCGCAATAAAATGCTGAATCTCACGCGCCACGGCGGCACGAAACGCGGCCGACGTACCAGAGCGTTCCCGCAACAGTAAACGAAACGCGTTGGGATTGTTGCCGATAAACTCCATAAAGGTGGAAACGGAGGTGCGGATCACGCTGCCTCCTTTAGCTATACGCTGACGCGCCTGGCGCATCAGCTGGCGGAGCATCAGCCCGCTTTCATCCACCATGGTCAGACCCAGTTCATCTACGTCACGGAAATGACGATAGAAAGAGGTAGGCGCAATCCCGGCTTCGCGTGCGACTTCGCGCAGGCTCAGACTGGCAAAACTTCGCTCGGCACTCAGTTGACTGAATGCCGCTTCTACCAGCGAACGCCGGGTTTTCTCTTTTTGTTGTGCTCTTACGCCCATCACGATAGTTGAATCCTTCCAAAGGCCCGCTGGCACTATACCAGAGAATAAAATTAATCGGTTTACCTGGCTTACAGAATGACGCTTTCCATGTTGTTTGTGCTCCACCACGCGAAAAGAGCACAACGATAATTGGGTTATCCCGTCAATGATGTTACTATTCTGTTGCTTTTATGTATAAGAACAGGTAAGCCTTACCATGTCACATTCCTACGATTACGACGCAATAGTTATTGGTTCCGGCCCTGGCGGCGAAGGCGCTGCTATGGGACTGGTTAAGCAAGGAGCCAGAGTCGCGGTTATTGAGCGCTACCATAATGTTGGCGGCGGTTGCACCCACTGGGGCACCATCCCTTCTAAAGCCCTCCGCCACGCTGTCAGCCGCATTATTGAATTCAACCAGAACCCTCTTTACAGCGATCACTCCCGCCTTCTCCGTTCATCATTTGCCGATATCCTGAACCACGCTGATACCGTTATTAATCAGCAGACCCGTATGCGTCAGGGCTTTTATGAACGTAATCATTGCGAAATTCTGCAGGGTAACGCCCATTTCGTGGATGAACATACGCTGGCGCTGGAGTGTCATGACGGTTCCGTCGAGACCATCACCGCCGAGAAGTTTGTGATCGCCTGCGGCTCACGCCCGTACCGTCCGGCAGATGTGGATTTCTCCCATCCGCGCGTCTACGACAGCGACTCCATTCTGAGCCTGCACCATGAGCCGCGCCACGTACTGATTTACGGTGCCGGGGTGATCGGCTGTGAATATGCTTCCATCTTCCGCGGCATGAACGTCAAAGTTGACCTGATAAACACCCGCGACCGCCTGCTGGCGTTTCTCGATCAGGAGATGTCCGACTCGCTCTCGTACCACTTCTGGAACAGCGGCGTGGTGATTCGTCATAACGAAGAGTATGAGAAGATCGAAGGCTGCGATGATGGCGTAATTATGCACCTGAAGTCCGGCAAAAAGCTGAAAGCCGACTGCCTGCTCTACGCTAACGGTCGTACCGGTAATACCGATTCGCTGGCGCTGGAAAACATCGGCCTGACCACTGACAGCCGCGGGCTGCTCAAGGTCAACAGCATGTATCAGACCGCCCTGCCGCATATCTATGCTGTAGGTGACGTCATTGGTTATCCAAGCCTGGCGTCGGCCGCTTATGACCAGGGGCGCATTGCCGCTCAGGCGCTGGTGAAAGGTGAAGCGACGGCGCATCTGATTGAAGATATCCCGACCGGCATTTACACCATTCCTGAGATCAGCTCAGTCGGGAAAACCGAACAGCAGCTGACGGCCATGAAGGTGCCTTACGAGGTGGGTCGCGCCCAGTTTAAACATCTGGCGCGGGCGCAAATCGTCGGGATGAGTGTGGGTACGCTGAAGATCCTGTTCCATCGCGAGACGAAAGAGATCCTCGGCATTCACTGCTTCGGTGAACGTGCGGCGGAAATCATTCACATCGGCCAGGCGATCATGGAGCAAAAAGGTGGCGGTAACACCATCGAGTATTTTGTTAACACCACCTTTAACTACCCGACCATGGCAGAAGCCTATCGGGTTGCGGCGCTGAACGGCTTAAACCGCCTGTTTTAACGCACTGTCGAAACGGCCATCCATCGAACTGCGGATGGCCTCTGCCAGCTGCTCATAGCGGCTGCGCAGCGGCGACCCTGGACGATAGACCAGGCCAATAGTACGACGCGGCTCCGGCTTGATGCACGGCAGATAAACCACCCCGTCACGGCGACGCTCTGGCGGAACGGACAGCGCTGGCAGCAGCGTAATACCACTCCCCGCCGCCACCATGTTACGCAGCGTTTCCAGACTGGTTGCGCGGAAGTGGGTATCTTCATCGGCACCCGCTTCAAAACAGAAGCCCATCGCCTGATCGCGCAGACAGTGACCATCTTCCAGCATCAGCAGCTTTTCACCGGCCAGATCGGCCATCGGTACGCGATCGCGGTTCGCCCACGGGTGATCCTCATAGATCGCCAGCATCATCGGTTCATCAAACAGCGGGACTTCGATAAAGGATTCACTCTCTTTGACCAGCGCGAGGATCGCGCAGTCGAGTTTGCCGCTATCTAACTGCGCCAGCAGCTGATGCGTTTGCGCTTCATGCAGGTACATTTCGAGTTTTGGGAAAGTCTGATGCAGCATCGGAATAATTTGCGGCAGCAGGTATGGGCCAACGGTAGGGATCAGGCCAATATGCAGCGGGCCGGACATCGTCTCCCCCTGCTGGCTTGCCATTTCCTTGAGCACTTTGACCTCGCGCAGCACGGTGCGCGCCTGATCCACCAGCAGAAGACCTGCCTGGGTGAACAGAACCTTACGACTGGTGCGCTCCAGCAGCATCACACCAAGTTCGTCTTCCAGCTTACGGATCTGACCGCTAAGCGTAGGCTGACTGACGTGGCAGGAATCTGCCGCGCGGCGAAAATGGCGGTGTTCAGCTAATGCAACCAGGTATTCAAGATCACGAATATTCATTATTCATCCTCCGTCGCCACGATAGTTCATGGCGATAGATAGCATAGCAATGAACGATTATCCCTATCAAGCGTTCTGTTGAATAATGCATCACAGAGACGAAGCGGCACTGATTACCCTTGAAGTCCTGCCCGTCTAACGAGTTTTTCTCAAAGCTCGAACAACTAAAGCCAACGTGAACTTTTGCGGACCCCGTGGTCCGCTTTTTTTTTGCGTTAAAAAACGGGATAAAAGCAAAATGGCAACCGAAGTTGCCATTTTAGGGTGTGCTCTCTCGAACTAAAGGAAAGAGCCGGGGTGGAGCACCAGCCCGCACGCATTAAAGCAGACGGTTTTTTGCATCCGCAATGGCCTGCGCCACCTGCTGCGGCGACACGCCGCCTTTTGCCGCACGCTTATCCAGGCACGACTGCAGCGCCAGGATAGGGTAAACATCATCGCCAATCACGTTGCTGAATTTCTGCAGGTCAGCCAGGGACAAGTCTTCCAGCGGCTTGCCCTGACGAATGGCTTCTACCACCGCTTCGCCCACAATATGGTGCGCTTCACGGAACGGCACGCCTTTGGCGACCAGGTAATCCGCCAGCTCGGTGGAGTTGGCATAGCCCTGCTGAGCCGCTTCCTGGCAACGCGGACGTTTCACCTGAATGCCGTCCAGCACCAGCGCCGCCATATGCAGACAGTCCAGCCAAGTGTCGAGCGCGTCGAACAGCCCTTCTTTGTCTTCCTGCATATCTTTGTTGTACGCCAGCGGCAGCCCTTTCAGGGTCATCATCATGCCGGTCAGTGCACCCTGCACGCGGCCACACTTGCCGCGGATCAGCTCCAGCGCATCCGGGTTTTTCTTCTGCGGCATCAGGGAAGAGCCGGAGGTCACACGATCGGACAGCTCCACAAAACCGGCTTCGCCAGAGTTGAAGAAGATCAGGTCTTCGGCGAAGCGCGACAGATGCACCATACCGATTGACGCATTTGAGAGCAGCTCCAGCACATGGTCACGGTCGGAGACGCTGTCCAGGCTGTTGCGGGTGGCAGAAGCAAAGCCCAGCCAGCCGGCCAGCTGCTCACGGTCGATTTCATACGCCGTACCGGCCAATGCGCCGCTGCCCAGCGGGCTAACGTCCAGACGCTTTAAGGCATCCTGCAGACGACTCTCATCACGCGCCAGCATCTCAACGTAGGCCAGCGACCAGTGAGCAAAGGTGACAGGCTGCGCACGCTGCAGGTGGGTATACCCTGGCATCACCGCGTCCTGGTTGTTTTGCGCGGTTTCCACCAGCGCGCTCTGCAGTTGACGGTTCGCCGCCAGCAGTTCCACCACGGTATCTTTACACCACAGCTTCAGGTCGGTCGCCACCTGGTCATTACGGCTCCGGCCGGTGTGCAGCTTTTTACCTAGCTGGCCGACTTTGTCGATCAGTTTGCCTTCCACCCAACTGTGAATATCTTCGGCATCGCTCTCGAGGATTTGCTGCGGGTTCAGACGCACCTCTTCCAGCAGGTTGTTCAGCGCCTCTTCCAGCTGCAGCTGTTCGTCTGCGGTCAGCACGCCAACGGTGACCAGCGCTTTGGACCAGGCCACAGAGCCGACAATATCCTGCTCGGCCAGGCGGTAGTCGAAGCGCAAAGAGTCGTTGAACTGTTTGAACCGTTGATCCGCTGCCTGTGTAAAACGCCCACCCCAAAGTGCCATAACATGCTTCCTTTATTCGTTAGTTCTGCCGGGTGGCGCTACGCTTACCCGACCTACGGTCTTGTCGGCCCGGCAAGCAGAGTGCCGCCAGGCATTAAATATTAAGCCAGAATACGGGTACCAATCGGCGTGCCGTTGAACAGGGCTGGCAGTTGCTCGGCGTGACGCCAGGAGGCGATATCCACCGGGCGGCCAAGCGTGCGCGCGGCATCCAGCGCCGCATTCACTTTCACAATCATGCCGTCGGTAATAATGCCCTGGGCGATCAGCTGCTCAGCCTTCGCCGCAGTCATTTCCGCAATGCGCTGGCCTTTGCCGTCCAGAATACCGCTCACGTCAGAGAGGAGGATCAGGTCGGCGCCCAGCGTCGCCGCCAGAGCGGTAGCCGCCTGGTCTGCATTGACGTTCATCAGCTCGCCCTCTTCGGTCACACCGATAGAGCTGACCACTGGCAGGAATCCCCCTTCCAGCAGGGTATTAATCAGCTTAGGCGAACCCGGCTGCGCCAGGCCTACATGCCCCAGCTCTTCGTCAAGCTGGGTCACTTTTACGCTGTCGCCATCGCCGAGATAAAGGCCCACGGAGGCGATATGGTGTTTCTTCGCCCAGGCCAGCAGCGTTTTGTTGGCAGTGCCCGCCAGCGCGCCGGTAATGATGTCGATCTGGTCGGCAGGCGTGACACGCAGGCCATTCTTCTTTTTCACCGGCAGGTTAAGGCCTTTCATTAACTCATCAACCACACAGCCGCCGCCGTGGACAATCACCAGCGGGCGTTGATGGGATTCGCGATAGTTAACCAGCGCGGTAAACAGACGCTCCAGCGCCTCTTCGCTGTCCAGCAGCACACCACCAAGCTTGATAATTAATGGATTCATCATCACACCTTAAATAAGAGACTGCGTTTCAGCATAGCCAAAACGAATATTTGCGCACTGAACAGCCTGGGCGGCTGCACCTTTCAGCAAGTTATCTTCTGCGGCCACCACAATCAGGTGTTCACCCTGCACGGCAAAACCGATATCGCAGAACGGCAGGCCGACCACATTTTTCAGCGCCGGCACGCCTTTGTCATACAGACGTACCAGCGGTTTATTCGCATACGCCTGCGCGAAAGCTTTGCCTACCTGCTCTTTGGTCACGCCCGGTTTCAGGCGGCAGGTGATGGTTTCGAGGATCCCGCGCGGGAAGTTGCCCAGGTGCGGAGTGAAAATGACCTCCGCCCCCAGATGGGTGGTGATTTCCGGATGATGACGATGATTTAACACGCCATACGGCTGCAGGCTCACTTCACAGAAGCTGTTGGAGATAGCCGCTTTGCGCCCTGCTCCGCTCACGCCGCTGGTGGCGTTGATCACTGGCCACTGGTTGAGATCCAGCAGGTCTGCATCGATCAACGGCTTCAGGGAGAGTTGCGCCGCCGTCGGGTAGCAACCCGGCACGGCAATCAGGTTCGCTTCTTTCAGCGCATCTGCGTTCCACTCCGCCAGACCATATACCGCTTGTTCAAGCAGATCCGGGTGCTGATGGGTGAAACCATAGTATTTTTCATAGAACGCGGGGTCGTTCACACGGAACGCACCGGAGAGATCGAATACCACGCAGCCGGCCGCCAGAAACTGTGGCGCCAGGTCGTGGCTAACTTCGTGGGCGGTGGCTAAAAACACCACGTCCACGCCGTCGGTAAACACGCTGATATCCGACATTGGCTGCAACGGCAGATCGACAATCCCTTTAAGTTGCGGATGTAAATCGGAAATTAACTTTCCTGCATCATTGCTTTGCGCTGAGACAGTCAAAGCGGTTATGGTCATATGAGGATGGCGATTCACGTAGCTTACAAGCTCTGCGCCCGCATAACCGCTAGCGCCTACAATCAGCGTATTCAACATCGGGTTCCTTTATGCTCAACGTTAATGTATTTTTATTCACATTTATTGCATGAATATTGATACTATCACGACCTAAGGTGTGTCAACAATGAAAATGAATTTACCGCCATTTATCGAGATCTACCGCGCCCTGATTGCCACGCCGTCCATCAGCGCAACGGAAGAAGCGCTGGATCAGAGTAATGAGACTTTAATCAATCTGCTGGCGGGGTGGTTCAGCGATCTCGGGTTTAAAGTGGAAGTTCAGCCCGTCCCGGGAACCCGTAATAAATTTAACCTGCTCGCGAGCACCGGGCAGGGTGCGGGCGGTCTGCTGCTGGCGGGACATACCGATACCGTACCGTTTGACGATGGCCGCTGGACGCGCGATCCCTTCACCCTGACCGAGCACGACAACAAGCTCTACGGGCTGGGCACCGCCGACATGAAAGGCTTCTTCGCCTTTATCCTCGACGCGCTGCGTGACGTGGACGTGAAAACGCTGAAAAAGCCGCTCTATATTCTGGCAACCGCCGATGAAGAGACCAGCATGGCAGGCGCGCGCTACTTCTCTGAAAACACCGCAATTCGCCCGGATTGCGCCATTATCGGCGAGCCAACCTCCCTGCAACCTATCCGCGCGCATAAAGGCCATATCTCCACGGCGGTGCGCGTGCTGGGCCAGTCCGGCCACTCCAGCGATCCGGCGCGCGGCGTTAATGCCATCGAACTGATGCACGACGCCATTGGCCGCATCATGACCCTGCGCGACGATCTGAAAGAGCGTTATCACTACGATGCGTTCACCGTGCCGTATCCGACCCTCAACCTCGGCAGCCTGCACGGCGGCGATGCGTCCAACCGCATCTGCGCCTGCTGCGAACTGCATATGGATATCCGCCCGCTGCCGGGCATGACCTTAAGCGATCTTGACGGCTTGCTGAATGAAGCGCTGGCCCCGGTGAGCGAGCGCTGGCCGGGCCGCCTGACGGTTTCTGAACTGCATCCGCCGATCCCGGGCTATGAGTGCCCACCGGACCATCAGTTGGTGGAGGTGGTGGAAAAACTGCTCGGCGAAAAAACCGACGTGGTGAACTACTGCACCGAAGCGCCGTTTATTCAGACTCTCTGTCCGACGCTGGTCCTCGGTCCGGGTTCCATCAACCAGGCCCACCAGCCGGATGAGTATCTGGAAACGCGCTTTATCAAACCGACCCGTGAACTGATCACCCAGGTTGTGCATCACTTCTGCTGGCATTAATGACTGTCCCCCTCTCTCACGAGAGGGGAAAAATCTCATGATCTTCGTCACACTCCTATAAGCATCTCTTATCTGACGCAAAGCGAATTAAATTTCGTAAATTGCCCGCATTTATTCGTTTGCTGAACCGTTTTCGCAGCAATTGACGACGGGGGTTTTACGTGGCTTTATAAAGGGAGATGACAAAATAATGTCCGTTGGATGTCTGGCCGGGCATAAACAAAAATGATGGGGTGACTGGGTTTTTATGAACGAACAATATTCCGCGTTGCGTAGTAATGTCAGTATGCTCGGCAAGGTGCTGGGAGATACCATCAAGGATGCGTTGGGCGAGAACATTCTCGATCGCGTTGAAACAATCCGTAAGCTGTCTAAATCTTCCCGTGCCGGTAACGAAGCCAACCGTCAGGAGCTGCTCACCACGTTGCAGAACCTCTCTAACGACGAGCTGCTGCCCGTTGCCCGTGCCTTCAGCCAGTTTCTTAACCTGGCGAATACCGCCGAACAGTACCATAGCATTTCGCCGAATGGCGAAGGGGCCAGCAACCCGGAAGTGATTGCCCGCACGCTCAGAAAACTCAAGGACCAACCCGATCTCAACGAAGCGACCATCAAAAAGGCCGTTGAGTCTCTGTCACTGGAGCTGGTGCTGACCGCCCACCCAACTGAGATTACCCGCCGCACCCTGATCCATAAAATGGGTGAAGTGAACAACTGCCTGAAGCAACTGGATAATAAAGAGATTGCTGACTACGAACGTAACCAGCTGATGCGCCGTCTGCGCCAGCTGATTGCTCAGTCCTGGCATACCGATGAAATCCGTAAGCACCGCCCAAGCCCGGTTGACGAAGCCAAATGGGGCTTTGCGGTGGTGGAAAACAGCCTGTGGGAAGGGGTGCCTAACTACCTGCGCGAGCTGAATGAACAGCTGGAAGAGAACCTCGGCTATCGCCTGCCGGTGGATTTTGTTCCGGTGCGCTTCACCTCCTGGATGGGCGGCGACCGCGACGGCAACCCGAACGTTACCGCCGAGATCACTCGCCACGTCCTGCTGCTCAGCCGCTGGAAAGCCACCGATCTGTTCCTGAAAGACATTCAGATTTTGATTTCAGAGCTGTCGATGGTCGAAGCCACGCCAGAACTGCTTGAGCTGGTAGGTGAAGCCGGTGCAACCGAACCTTACCGCTTCCTGCTCAAAAACCTGCGCAGCCAGCTGCTGACCACTCAGGCCTGGCTGGAAGCGCGCCTTAAAGGCCAGCGTCTGCCGAAACCCGCCGGTCTGCTCAGCCAGAACGAGCAGCTGTGGGAGCCGCTATACGCCTGTTATCAGTCACTGCAAGCCTGCGGGATGGGCATCATCGCGAACGGCGAGCTGCTCGATACCCTGCGCCGCGTGAAATGTTTCGGCGTGCCGCTGGTGCGTATCGACGTGCGTCAGGAAAGCACCCGTCACACCGAGGCGCTGGGCGAGCTGACCCGCTATCTCGGCATTGGCGACTACGAAAGCTGGTCAGAAGCCGACAAACAGGCCTTCCTGATCCGCGAACTGAATTCCAAACGTCCTCTGCTGCCGCGGAGCTGGGCACCAAGTGAAGAGACCCGTGAAGTGCTCGACACCTGCAAAGCGATCGTCGATGCGCCGAAAGGATCGGTGGCGGCCTATGTGATCTCCATGGCGAAAACCCCGTCCGACGTGCTGGCGGTTCACCTGCTGCTGAAAGAAGCGGGTATTACCTTTGCTCTACCGGTCGCGCCGCTGTTTGAAACGCTCGATGACCTGAATAACGCCAACGACGTGATGACCCAGCTGCTGAACATCGACTGGTATCGCGGCTTTATCCAGGGCAAGCAGATGGTCATGATCGGCTATTCCGACTCCGCAAAAGATGCGGGCGTGATGGCCGCCTCCTGGGCGCAGTATCAGGCACAAGATGCGCTGATCAAAACCTGCGAAAAAGCCGGGATTGAACTGACTCTGTTCCACGGTCGCGGCGGCTCGATTGGCCGTGGCGGTGCCCCTGCTCATGCGGCCCTGCTCTCTCAACCGCCGGGCAGCCTGAAAGGCGGCCTGCGTGTGACCGAACAAGGCGAAATGATCCGCTTCAAGTACGGTCTGCCGGAAGTTACCATCAGCAGCCTGTCGCTCTACACCAGTGCGATCCTCGAAGCGAACCTGCTGCCGCCGCCGGAGCCGAAAGATGCCTGGCGTCATATCATGGACGAACTGTCCGACATCTCGTGCGACATGTACCGCGGCTATGTGCGCGAAAACAAAGACTTCGTGCCTTACTTCCGCTCGGCAACGCCGGAGCAGGAGCTGGGCAAACTGCCACTGGGTTCACGTCCGGCAAAACGTCGCCCGACTGGCGGGGTTGAGTCCCTGCGTGCTATCCCGTGGATCTTCGCCTGGACGCAGAACCGACTGATGCTCCCGGCCTGGCTGGGTGCCGGTGCCGCTCTGCAAAAAGTGGTGGAAGACGGGAAGCAGAACGAACTGGAATCCATGTGCCGCGACTGGCCGTTCTTCTCCACGCGCCTCGGCATGCTGGAAATGGTGTTCTCGAAAGCCGACCTGTGGCTGGCGGAATACTACGATCAGCGTCTGGTGAAACCGGAGCTGTGGGCGCTGGGCAGCGAGCTGCGCGAGCTGCTGCAAGACGACATCAAAGTGGTGCTGGATATCGCCAACGACTCCCATCTGATGGCCGATCTGCCATGGATTGCCGAGTCCATCCAGCTGCGTAACATCTACACCGACCCGCTGAACGTGCTGCAGGCAGAGCTGCTGTACCGTTCGCGTAAAGCGGAAGAAGAAGGTCTGGAGCCGGATCCACGCGTGGAACAAGCGCTGATGGTCACCATCGCAGGTGTTGCGGCGGGCATGCGTAACACGGGTTAATTAACCGCGACGGACATCATCACGGCAAAGGCCATCCAATTAGGATGGCCTTTTTCAATTATCAACGTTAATGTTGCCCTGTCTGCATCCGGCAAGGGAAAAACATGTATCACGACGTCAACCACCTTCTCTCCCGCCTTATCAGTGGCGCTACGCCATTGCGGCATATTTATTTTGCCAGCACCAGCGGCCCGGTGCCGGAACTGGCCTATAAGGTGGATTTCCCGCGTCTGGAGATCGTGCTGGAGGGTGAACTCATTGACGCAGGTCTCACGCAAACCCTTATCCCCTACGATGTCCTCTATGTTCCGGCGGGTGGCTGGAACTTTCCGCAGATAAATAGCCCGGTGACGACCTTCAGCATTCTGTTTGGTAAACAGCAGCTCGGCTTTAGCGTGGTACAGTGGGATGGCAAACACTATCACAATCTGACGAAGCAGCACGTTGCACGCCGGGGGCCGCGAATTGGTTCTTTCCTGTTACAGACCCTCAATGAAATGCAGATGCAGCCGCAGGAGCAACACACCGCCAGACTCATCGTCACCAGCCTGCTCAGCCACTGTCGCGATCTGCTCGGCAGCCAGATCCAGACCGCATCGCGAAGCCAGGCGCTGTTCGAAGCCATTCGTAATTATATTGATGAGCACTACGCCATGGCGTTAACCCGGGAGTCGGTGGCGCAGGCGTTTTATATCTCACCCAATTACCTCTCCCATCTGTTTCAAAAAACGGGGGGGATGGGCTTTAATGAGTACCTTAACCATACGCGGCTGGAGCACGCCCGGATGTTGCTGAAAGGGTACGATCTGAAGGTCAAAGAGGTGGCCCACGCCTGTGGGTTTGTCGATAGTAACTACTTTTGCCGCCTGTTCCGTAAAAACACCGAGCGCTCCCCCTCGGAATATCGCCGGCAGTATCACAGCCAGCTCACGGAAAAATAGTTATTCCACAATAAAATGGGTTTGCTGCGGAGCGGAAAGCAGCCTACGCACGGCGCTCATCACGCGCTGCGGTTCCCGCAGAAAAGCGCTGATACCCGATTGTACGTAACGGCTGGAGGCAAACCGCTCCGCCCCTGCAAGCTCAATATCCGTAATCAGCAGCACCGCATCCGCCCGGCGGATATCCTCTTCCGCTAAGGGGTTGTCTATTCCCAGCGCCCCCTGGGTTTCAATCTTGATGTGCCATTTTTCTTGCTGACAAATCTTCTCGAGGCGCTCGGCAGCCATGTAAGTGTGCGCAACGCCGCTAACGCAGGCGGTTACGGCAACCAGATATCGTCCAGATGGCACTGTCATATTAACCTCCTACGGTGACCTCAAATCCGGCACTTTCCGCCCACTGACGGTAAGCTGCCACTTCTTGCGCCGACGGAGCGGACACCTCTCTCATCGACCACTGTTGCCCAAGCAGACGATACTTTGGCTCACCGTATTGATGAAACGGTAACAGATGCAGGTGCCTGATACCCAGAGACGTCAACAACGTAAGCGCCTGCTGCATATTCTCTTTGCTGAGCGTGTAGCCAGGGATCAGCGGCAGCCTTGGCGTGACCGCAATCCCTTCCTGCACCAGCAACCGCAGGTTTTCCACTACCCGCGGCTGATTCATGCTGACGACCGCGCGGGCCTGCCGCGCGTCCATAATTTTAAGGTCAAACAGCACCTCATCACAGCAACGCGCCAGGGGTAGCAAGCGGCTGGCGGGCGCATCTCCGGCGGTTTCAATGGCGCAGGGCACGCCCCAGCTACGCAAACGTTGCAAAAACCGCGTCGCAAAGGGGGCCTGCATCAACACCTCGCCGCCCGATAAGGTCACACCGCCCCCGGAAGCGCGAAAAAAGACTTCATCTTTCATCACTTCGCGGGCCAGTTCATCCAGGGTGACGTCACGCCCTACGGCCTCAAAAGCCCCGGAAGGGCATTCATCGGCATCCCGCTGGCAGGGCGAGCAGTGCAGGCATTTACTCTTACGCCGTACGGTTTCGAGCTTCGGGGAGATCGATTCCGGATTGGCGCACCACGGGCAGGTATGCGGGCAGCCCTTGAAGAAGACCACCGTGCGGATACCTTGCCCGTCGTTCAGGGAATAGCGCTGAATATTGAAGATGCGCGCGACCTCATCGCCGCGCGGATCAATCACCTCACAGCTGATGCGCGGTGCGGCGGATGATGTCATCCTGGATCTCCTTCGACAACTCAACAAAGAAGGCGCTATAGCCCGCAACGCGTACCACCAGACCGGCAAAATCCTGTGGCCGACGCTGTGCATCACGCAGCGTATCGGCATTCACCACGTTAAACTGCACGTGCTGTAATTTCAGCTGCGTGAAAGCACGCAGGAAATCCGCCAGCTTATGCAGCCCTGCATCTCCTTCCAGAGTGGCAGGTGTGAACTTAACGTTCAGCAGCGTACCGTTAGATAACAGCATGTTATCCAGCTTGCTTACCGATTTCAGCACCGCAGTCGGCCCCTGCATATCCTGGCCAAGCATTGGCGACAGACCGCCGTCAGCTAACTGTTCTCCGGCATAACGCCCATCCGGCGTGGCCCCGACGACTGAGCCCAGCGGCACATGTGCCGAGACGGTATAAGAGCCGGGAGTAAAGTAGCCACCACGCGGGTTAGCGTATTTTTCAACTTCTTTGCAGTAATGGCGAAGCAATTCGGCGCTAATATTATCCACGTCATCAATATCGTTACCGTATTTTTCGAAGCGGTTAATCAGCCTGGCGCGTACTTTTTCCCCTTCCGGGGTGGCAAAATTCCCCTTCAGCACTGCCAGCAGTTCATCGAAACTTAAGCGTTGCTGTTCAAAGACCAGCCCCTTCAGCGCATGCAGCGAGTCGCTGAGGTTAGCGATACCAATCCCCTGCACGCCAGAGAAGTTATACCGCGCACCGCCATCGGTAATATCGCGGCCCTTATCCAGACAGTCACTGATAAATGATGAAAGCAGCGGCACCGGCGCCCAGTCGCGGTGGCCGATATCGCAGATATTGCTGCCCTCGACCATAAGTTGGATGTAATGGCTGATTTTGGCGCGGATTTGCGTCAGTAACCCCTCATAGCTCAGCGCATTATTGCCTTCGTTTTCATGCAGGCAAATTTCCATTACCTTCAGCAGGTTAAACATAGCGATATCATGCAGACCGTATGTTCTGCCGGGAATCGACAGTTCCACGCAGCCCACCACCGCGTAGTCACGGGCATCTTCCAGCGACACGCCGCGGTTCAGGAACGCAGGCACGACCACTTCGTCATTAAAGATCTGCGGAATACCCGTGCCGAGGCGAATGGTCTCAGCGGTTTTTAGCAGGAATGGCGTGTCGATCAGCGCATTGGTGCGCACACCAAGGTTAGGCTGCGGCAACTGGACGTTCTGATAAGCATCAAGGCAGAGGAAGGAGAGCACGTTGACTGCGCTACGCCCACTTTCGGTCAACCCGCCGAGCAGGGCGGTGTAGCCGGTCGGGAACCCGGCAAAGTAGCGCGCACTGCTGGTAGAGCGTAACAGCACGATGTCATTGCATTTTACCCACAATGACTCCAGCAATTCCTTCAGGAAAGCGGGATCTTCACCCTGCGTGAGCGAAGCCTGATAAAACGGCAGCATATACTGGTCAAAACGCCCCAGCGACAGGGAACTGGCGTTGGACTCGTATTGCAAAATGATATTCATGTACCAGAACAGCTGACACGCCTGCCAGAAGGTTTGCGGTTTGTGTTGGGCGTTATGGCGAGAGTTGGCAGCAATGGCCAGCAACTCCTGACGACGCTGCGCGTCAGGGCAGTTCTCGGCCATGTTTTCAGCCAACAGCGCATAACGCAAGATATGGCTTTGCGAGGCCTCAAGCAGCAGCAGTGCCGCCTGGTAGAACGGGTTATCCGGCTGCTGTTGGCAGTGCTGGCGCATCTGCGCTACCAGCTCGCCCAGGCCGTTATTCAGCAGATGCGGATAGTCGATAATGATGTGCCCCTGCCCTTTGTCCGTCTGGTTGACGCTAAAAATCTGCGTGCTGACGGCCGCCTTTACCTCGTCAGTCATCTGGCCGTTGATAAAATCTTTCATCGAGCGCTTTTCCCAGTAAGGGAAGAGCTCGTCACGATAGATGCGTTTGTCCTCTTCGCTGATCGCAAAACGGTCCTGCGGCCGCGTCGGGAACTGTTCCAGCTCTTTCAGCAGCCAGTAGGGATCCATCTCCGGCGACATAATCCCTGCGCGCGGCTTCACGGTACGGTTACCAGCGATTAATTCCTCATCACGAATCGAAATCTCAACATGCTCAAGGATATACGCCGTGGCTTTGGCGCGACGCAGAATAACCGGCTCGCCCTCGGTCTGCCGATGGCTGGCGGTATAGAGCAAAGCGCGTTCGAGCGAAATTTCTCGGTTATGTGCAAAAAGCGCAGCTTTCAGGCGCTGGGTACGATTCGTCATGAGGAACTCCTGTAAAAATACAAACCCGCCCGAATGGGCGGGAAAGGATTAAGCGGTTTGCGCCAAATGGGCGTCGATTTTGTTCATGATGGCGTCGGCACGTTTGACGGCATCGCTGATGTTGACGCGTACAATGGTTTTTCCGGCAAAACGTTCTTCAAATTTGATGCCGATATCTTTGGTCAGAATGACCATATCGGCCTCAGCCACATCGGCGGCGGTCAGTTCGTTCTCCAGACCGATCGATCCCTGCGTCTCCACTTTGACTTCCCAGCCCTTCGCTTTTGCGGCACTTTCCAGCGCTTCGGCAGCCATGTATGTGTGGGCAACGCCAGAAGGACATGCGGTTACAGCAATAATTTTGGTCATGGTTTATTCCTCACTTAATTCATTTCGAAATCTAAATCCAGGTCGTCTTCTTTCTCACTGACCGGGTCAACATTCTTGCGAGCCAAACTTTTCAATACGTTAACGCAGACTGCCGTCACCAGCGCCCCAACGGCGATGGCGGCGAGGTAGCCGAGTTTGCCCTCAACAACGGGCAGCACGATCACGCCGCCCCATCCTGCATAACACTGGGCACCCAGCAGCGCGGCGGTTACCGTACCGCAGGCAGAGCCCACCATGATGGAAGGGATCACGCGCAATGGATCAGCCGCCGCAAAGGGGATTGCCCCTTCAGTGACGCCAACACAGCCCATTACCAGCGCCGCTTTGCCGGCTTCGCGTTCTTCACCGGAGAAGTTTTTACGGCCCAACAGCGTCGCCAGACCCAACCCCAACGGCGGCACGCAGATGCCCACGGCGGCGATGGCAACCACGGTGTAGACTCCCTGCGACACGCAAATAAGCATGAAGGCATAGGCCACCTTGTTCACCGGGCCGCCCATGTCGAAGGCCAGCATCAGGCCCATGATCACCGCCAGCAACACGATGCTGCCCTGCTGCATACCTTGTAACCACTGGGTCAGGCTGGTGGTCAGCGCGCCGACCGGTTCGCCCAGGCCCCACATCATCACGCCCGCGGTAATAAAGGTGCCGATAATAGGAATGACGAAGATAGGCATCACCGAGCGCAGGACCTTATGCACCGGGATTTTTTTCAGGTAATAGACCACGATGCCACCGATGATCCCGGCAATCAGCGCCCCGAAGAACCCGGCGCCGAAGCTATTTCCGACCCAGGCGCCAATCGCACAAGGTGCCAGCGCGGCGCGCTCGGCGATGGAGTAACCAATATAGGCCGCCAGGAAAGGCACCATCAGGGTCAACCCCGCCACGCCGATATCAAACAGCTTTTTGAGGTTTGGATCGGTCGCCGCATCCGGCACGGCACCTTTGCCGTACAACATGACGGAAACCGCCAGCAGGATCCCACCCGCTACCACAAAGGGGATCATGTGAGACACGCCGGTCATCAAATGTTGACGGGTGTTTTTCAGGATCTGCACCAACTCTTTCATAAGTCGCTCCCGGGCCAGTGTGTGCCCATATCCATAAAGATGTTGTGGCAACAATAGGCAATCAGGCGGGAGGCAGACAGTGGATAAAAAGGCCATTTACTGGATTTTTGTAATGTCAGTACAAAAATGAGATCAGCCTCATAAGTTAAGCAGCCCACCAATTCTTACAGTAAGTGCTAACTTGTGAAACGACTCTCACTTTGGAACAGACATTACATTTGTCCAGCTTTTGGCATTTTTGTCACATGGTATCGGGCGACGTCGTACTTTTATTCTGTACGGAGAAAACCATTATGGGAGAGAGGCGATGGCCCTGATTGTGGAATTTACCTGTGAGCTACCCAATGGCGTCCATGCGCGCCCGGCAAGCCACGTTGAGACACTGTGCAACACCTTCAATGCCGATATCGAGTGGCATAACCTGCGTACCGATCGTAAAGGCAACGCCAAAAGCGCCCTGGCATTGATCGGCACCGATACCCTGGCGGGCGATAGCTGCCGGTTAATCATTTCTGGAGCGGACGAACAGGCGGCACATCAACAGCTGAGCAAGTGGTTGCGCGAAGAATTCCCCCACTGCGATGCGCCGCTGGCGGTGGCCGAAAACAGCGAGCTGGAACCGCTTCCGGCCTCGCTCACTAACCTGAATCCGCGCCTTTTCCGCGCCCGCAGCGTATGTGCAGGTAGCGCGGGCGGCATACTGATGCGCCTCTCTTCGTTGGATCTCAACGCTCTGGGTGCGCTTCCTGCTGCACAAGATGCAGAGAGTGAACAGTCCGCGCTGGATAAAGGCTTAACGTTACTGATAAAGAACATTGAGTTTCGCCTGCTCGACAGCGACGGTGCCACCCGCGCCATTCTGGAAGCACACCGTTCGCTGGCGGGGGATACCTCGCTGCGTCAACACCTGCTCGATGGCGTCTTGCGGGGATTAAGCTGCGCTCAGGCGATCGTCGACAGCGCCAGCCATTTCTGCGAAGAGTTTGGCCGCTCCAGCAGCAGCTACTTACAGGAACGCGCGCTGGATGTACGCGATGTCTGTTTCCAGCTACTGCAGCATATCTATGGCGAGCAGCGCTTCCCGGTCCCGGGCAAGCTCACTCAGCCCACGGTGTGCATGGCCGACGAACTCACGCCAAGCCAGTTCCTTGAACTGGATAAAACCCTGCTGAAAGGACTGCTGTTGAAAAGCGGCGGCACCACGTCGCATACGGTGATCCTTGCCCGCTCGTTTAATATCCCGACGCTGGTTGGCGTGGAGATCGAAGCGCTGAATCCCTGGCTCAAGCAGACTGTCTTTATCGACGACAACGCGGGCGCTGTTGTTGTCAGCCCGGACGAGGCGGTGGCGCGCTACTACCAACAGGAAGCCCGGGTGCATGACGCCCTGCGCGAGCAACAGCGCATCTGGTTGACGCAGGAAGCGCGCACCGCCGATGGCATCCGTATGGAGGTCGCCGCCAATATTGCTCACTCCGTAGAAGCACAGGCGGCATTTGGTAATGGTGCTGAGGCCGTTGGACTGTTCCGTACTGAAATGCTCTATATGGACCGCACCAGCGCCCCTTGTGAAAACGAGCTGTACAACATCTTTTGTCAGGCGCTGGAGTCCGCGCAGGGGCGCAGCATTATTGTACGTACCATGGATATCGGTGGCGATAAGCCCGTGGATTACCTGAAGATCCCCGCCGAAGCCAACCCGTTCCTGGGTTATCGCGCGGTGCGTATCTATGAGGAGTACGCCGCGCTGTTCACCACGCAACTGCGGGCAATTCTGCGCGCGTCGGCGCACGGTCATCTCAAGATTATGATTCCGATGATCTCCTCCATGGAGGAGATCTTATGGGTGAAAGAGAAACTTGCGGAAGCAAAACAGCAGCTGCGCAGCGAGCAGATCCCCTTCGACGAGAAGATCCCTCTTGGCATCATGCTGGAGGTGCCATCGGTGATGTTCATCATCGATCAGTGCTGTGAAGAGATTGATTTCTTTAGTATTGGGAGTAATGACCTGACGCAGTACCTGCTGGCGGTCGACCGGGATAACGCCAAAGTTACCCGCCATTACAACAGCCTCAATCCGGCATTTCTCCGCGCACTGGATTACGCGGTACAGGCGGTGCATCGTCAGGGTAAATGGATTGGCCTGTGTGGCGAGCTGGGGGCGAAAGGTTCTGTACTGCCGCTGTTGGTGGGCCTGGGACTGGATGAGATCAGCATGAGCGCCCCGTCGATACCGGCCGCCAAGGCCCGGATGGCGCAGCTCGACAGCCGCGCCTGCCGCCAACTACTCAACCAGGCGATGGCCTGCCGCACCTCGCTGGAAGTCGAGCACCTGCTGGCGCAGTTCCGCATGACCCAGCAGGACGCACCGCTCATCACCACGCAGTGCATCACCCTGGACAGCGACTGGCGCAGCAAAGAAGAGGTGCTCAAAGGGATGACCGACAACCTGTTGCTGGCAAGCCGTTGTCGCTATCCACGTAAACTGGAGGCCGATCTCTGGGCGCGTGAAGCAGTTTTCTCGACGGGACTGGGCTTTAGTTTCGCCATTCCGCACAGCAAATCAGAGCATATTGAGCAGTCCACCATTAGCGTGGCGCGCCTGAAGGCGCCGGTCCGCTGGGGTGACGAAGATGCGCAGTTCATCATCATGCTCACCCTGAACAAACACGCCGCAGGCGACCAGCATATGCGCATCTTTTCGCGCCTGGCGCGCCGCATTATGCACGAAGCCTTCCGCAACGCGCTGGTCAATGCCGCATCCGCGGACGCTATCGCCAGCCTGCTGCAACACGAGCTTGAACTTTAAGAGGACGCAAAATGGAACTGTATCTGGATACCGCCAACGTGGCGGAAGTCGAACGCCTGGCCCGCATCTTCCCTATCGCCGGCGTAACCACCAACCCGAGCATTGTGGCGGCCAGCAAAGAATCCATCTGGGATGTGCTGCCTCGCCTGCAGAAAGCCATTGGTGAAGAGGGCATTTTATTTGCCCAAACCATGAGCCGCGATGCTGAAGGTATGGTGGCTGAAGCAAAACGCCTGAGCAACGCCCTGCCGGGGATCGTGGTAAAGATCCCGGTGACGGCTGAAGGTCTGGTGGCAATCAAACAATTGAAAAAAGAGAAAATCACCACCCTTGGCACTGCCGTTTACAGCGCCTCACAGGGTTTGCTGGCGGCGCTGGCAGGGGCGAAGTATATCGCGCCATACGTCAATCGCGTCGATGCCCAGGGCGGTGACGGGATCCGCACGGTGCAGGAGCTGCAATCCCTGCTGGAACTCCACGCCCCGGACAGCATGGTGCTGGCCGCCAGCTTTAAAACGCCGCGTCAGGCGCTTGATTGTCTGCTGGCTGGATGTGAAGCGATAACACTTCCTTTAGATGTAGCGCAACAAATGCTCGGCACCCCGGCAGTAGAGTCAGCTATAGAGAAGTTCGAGCAGGACTGGAAAAACGCGTTTGGTAACCTCAACCTCTAAGGGAGACATGTTATGGACCGTATTATTCAATCACCCGGCAAATACATTCAGGGGGCCGATGTGCTCACCCGCCTCGGTGATTATCTCAAGCCGCTGGCGGCACGCTGGCTGGTGGTAGGCGATAAATTTGTGCTGGGCTTTGCCGAAGAAACACTGCGCCAGAGTTTTGAACAGGCACAGTTATACGTCGAAATTGTACCGTTTGGCGGCGAATGTTCGCAGAACGAGATTGACCGGCTGCGTCAGCTGGCGAAAGAAGCCAACTGCCAGGCCGTGCTGGGCATCGGTGGCGGTAAAACGCTGGATACTGCAAAAGCGCTGGCGCATTTTATGGATGTCCCGGTCGCCATCGCCCCTACCATTGCCTCTACCGATGCGCCCTGCAGCGCGCTGTCCGTCATCTACACCGACAGCGGCGAGTTTGATCGCTATCTGATGCTGCCGCACAATCCGAATATCGTGATTGTGGATACCAAAGTGGTAGCGGGTGCGCCCGCACGCCTGCTGGCCGCCGGGATTGGCGATGCGCTGGCAACCTGGTTTGAAGCCCGTGCCTGCTCGCGCAGCGGCGCCACGACGATGGCGGGGGGCAAATGCACCCAGGCCGCTCTGGCGTTGGCCGAGTTGTGCTACAACACCCTGGTTGAAGAGGGTGAAAAAGCGATGCTGGCGGCAGAACAACATGTGGTAACGCCCGCGCTTGAGCGAGTCATTGAAGCCAACACCTATCTGAGCGGCGTCGGTTTTGAAAGCGGCGGCCTGGCGGCGGCGCATGCTATTCACAACGGTTTGACTGCCATCCCGGACGCCCATCATTACTATCACGGCGAGAAAGTAGCCTTTGGCACATTAACCCAGCTGGTGCTGGAGAACGCCCCGGTGGAAGAGATCGAAACCGTGGCGGCGTTATGTCACAGCGTAGGGCTACCTATCACCCTGGCGCAGCTGGATATCAAAGTGGATATTCCGGCCAAAATGCGTTTAGTGGCCGAGGCGTCATGTGCAGAAGGGGAAACTATCCATAACATGCCGGGTGGTGCAACGCCGGACCAGGTGTATGCGGCGTTGTTGGTTGCCGACCAGTACGGTCAGCGCTTCCTGCAGGAGTGGGAATAACCTTCCTGCCCGGCGGCGCTTGTAAGGGCCAACACTCCGTAGGCCGGATAAGCCGAAGCCGTTAACCGATAAAAAATCCCCGCCGGAGCGGGGATTTTTCTGTTTACAGCAGATCAAACCGGTCGAGGTTCATCACTTTTA
Source organism: Leclercia sp. LSNIH3 (assembly GCF_002935105.1). Classification (NCBI taxonomy): domain Bacteria; kingdom Pseudomonadati; phylum Pseudomonadota; class Gammaproteobacteria; order Enterobacterales; family Enterobacteriaceae; genus Leclercia; species Leclercia sp. LSNIH3. Next base: position 2,566,762 of record NZ_CP026387.1, on the reverse strand, counting down.
CCCATGCCGCGACGAAATCCTTCACGAACTTCTCGTGGGCATCGCTGCTGGCATAAACCTCAGCCAGTGCGCGCAGCACGGAGTTAGAACCAAATACCAGGTCTGCACGGCTCGCCAGATATTTCACTTCCCCGCTCACGCGGTCGCGGCCTTCAAACAGCTCGCTGGACTCGTCAGTGGCTTTCCACTGCGTGCCCATATCCAGCAGATTGACGAAGAAGTCCGTGCTGAGTACGCCCACGCGATCGGTAAAGACGCCGCTCTTACCGCCATCAAAGTTAGCACCCAACACGCGCAGCCCGCCCAGCAGCACCGTCATCTCTGGCGCGGTCAGCGTTAGTTGCTGTGCTTTATCAATCAGCAGCGACTCTGTGGTCGAAACGTCAATCGCCGCCCGGTAGTTACGGAAACCATCGGCAACCGGCTGCAGCAGGGTAAACATGCCGATATCGGTCTGATCCTGGCGCGCGTCAATACGACCCGGCGTAAAGGGTACGGTGATATTCACGCCAGCGGCTTTAGCGGCCTGCTCAACGCCCACGACACCGGCCAGCACGATGATGTCTGCCAGTGACGCTTTATGCGCCGATTTATAGATGCCTTCCAGCACCGGCAGAACGCGCGCGGCCACGGCGTTAACATCCCAGCTGCGCTGCGGTGCCAGCGCCAGACGTGCGCCGTTGGCGCCGCCACGCTTATCACCACCGCGGAAGGTGGACGCCGAAGCCCATGCCACCGATACCAGCTCGCTCACCGACAACCCAGAGTTGGCAATAGCCTCTTTCAGGCTCTGAATATCCTCCGCGGTTGGGTGGAAGAATGGCTGCGGCAGTGGGTCCTGCCAAATCAGCTCTTCTTTCGGCACTTCCGGGCCGATATAGCGTGAAATTGGCCCCATATCACGGTGGGTCAGTTTGAACCACGCGCGGGCAAAAGCTTCGTTAAAGGCCTGCGGATCGTTGAGGAAACGACGGGAAATCTTGTCGAACTCAGGATCGAAACGCAGCGTCAGGTCAGTAACCAGCATGGTCGGTTTACGTTTTTTCGACGGGTCGAAGGGATCGGGCATGATCTCCGGCGCATTCGACGCTTCGAACTGGATCGCACCTGCCGGACTGCGGGTTTGTACCCAGTCGTATTTGTACAGGTTCTCAAAGAAGTAGTTGCTCCACTGGGTCGGCGTCTGGGACCAGATCACTTCCAGACCGGAGGTAATGGCGTCAGCACCAAAACCGCTGCCGTGCGTGCTGGCCCAGCCCAGGCCCTGCGCTTCAAGCAGGCCACCTTCTGGATCAACCCCCACATGGGTCGTTTCCCCTGCCCCATGGGTTTTCCCCAGCGTATGCCCCCCGGCGATCAGCGCGACGGTCTCTTCATCGTTCATCCCCATGTTGCCGAAGGTGGCGCGGATCGCCGCCGCCGCAGACAGTGGTTCACCGCTGGCGTTTGGCCCTTCCGGGTTCACGTAGATCAGCCCCATCTCGGTGGCGCCAACGGCGCTTTTCGCCAGGCTTTCTGGATGGCGATGCTCAAGCCAGGCTTTTTCGTCACCCCAGTTAACGTCCAGATCCGGTTCCCACACGTCTTCACGTCCCGCACCAAAGCCAAAGGTTCTAAAGCCGGAATTCTCCAGCGCGACGTTACCGGCAAGAATAAACAGGTCGGCCCAGGAGATTTTCTGCCCATATTTTTGCTTGATTGGCCACAGCAGACGACGCGCCTTATCGAGGCTGACGTTATCCGGCCAGGAGTTGAGCGGAGAGAAACGCTGTTGACCACGACCCGCACCGCCACGCCCGTCTACGGAGCGATAGGTACCGGCGCCGTGCCACGCCATACGGATGAACAGACCGGCGTAACTGCCCCAGTCTGCAGGCCACCACGGCTGGGAGTCCGTCAGCAGGGCTTTCAGATCGCCTTTCAGAGCAGAGTAATCAAGTTTGCTAAATTCTTTGCGGTAGTTGAAGTCTTTGCCTAGCGGGTTGGAACGTTCGGAGTGTTGATTGAGAAGATCGACACGAAGCTGTTTAGGCCACCAGTCGCGGCTGTTGGTACCGGCACCTGCGCTCTTGTCATAACCGCCCTGATGGAAAGGACACTTGCCTGAATTCTGGTTATCGTCGGACGTACTCATCGCTCTGCTCCCTCTATGGTTTTACCGTTAGGATATACACCACTGGCAACAAGAGATAATTGAAACCATCCACAGATTTGATAGTTAATACCGTGAATATCAGCCCGAAATAAAAATCCCCCACAACCGTGAGGGACTTGCCTTTACAGACCCGGGCGAACCCCCAGGGTATGGCAGATCGCGTAACTCATTTCGGCGCGGTTGAGGGTATAAAAATGGAAATCTTTCACCCCTTCGCGGCTTAAAATCTTCACCATGTCCATGGCGATACTGGCACCCACCAGCTTGCGGGTTTCAGCGTCATCGTCCAGGCCTTCATACATTTTCGCCATCCAGTGCGGGATGCGAACGTTGGTCATGTCGGCAAATTTCTTGGCCTGTTTGAAGTTCGAAACTGGCAGGATCCCCGGAATAATTTCGACGTCGATACCGGCGGAGACGCAGCGGTCACGGAAGCGCAGATAGCTTTCCACGTCAAAGAAAAACTGGGTGATAGCGCGGTTGGCCCCGGCATCCACCTTACGTTTCAGGTTGAGCAGATCCGCCTGAGCACTTTTTGCTTCCGGGTGGACTTCCGGGTACGCCGCCACGGAGATGTCGAAATCGCCCACCTCTTTCAGCAGCGCCACCAGATCGGTCGCGTACATATCCGGCTTACCGCTGCCCGGCGGCAGGTCGCCACGCAGAGCCACGATGTGGCGGATACCGTTATTCCAGTAATCCTGGGCGATGGTACGCAGTTCGTCGCGGGTGGCATCGATACAGGTCAGATGCGGCGCGGCTTCCAGACCGGTACGATCCTTAATGCCTTTAATAATGCTATGCGTACGGTCGCGCTCGCCAGAGTTGGCGCCGTAGGTCACCGAAACAAATTTCGGCTTCAGACTGCTCAGGCGATCGATAGAGGCCCACAGGGTCTGCTCCATTTCACTGGTGCGCGGCGGGAAAAATTCAAATGAGACGTTAATCTGGCCGTTTACTTCAGCCAGGCTCTGATTCAGGGCTTCCCGCTGGTTGGCGTGAAAAAAGCTCATACCTTACCTCATCAATCGCGTGTCGTTGTTTGTTGTGTTCGAACTTCTATACGTTTAGACGTCCAGATGTAAAAATGACGGAAAAGCCGACTGCCGTCAACAGAAATAATCAACAATAACGGTGAGGAATGCTCAGGGGAGTTGAGGGGAGTTCATGATGGGGTGAGAAGTCCCCTCACCCCGGCCCTCTCCCCAAAGGGGCGAGGGAGAAAAACAGCACCGCGCCGTCTTCTCTCTTCAGAGGAGCGAGGGAAGAAAAACAGCGCCGGGCCGTACCCTCTTCCCAGAGGAGCGAGGAAGGAAAACAGCGCCGGGCCGTAACCTCTGCCAGGAAAGGCGAGGCAGGAAAAACAGCACCGAACCATCCCCTCTCCCCAGAGGAGCGAGGAAGAAAAAACAGCGCCGGGCCGTACCCTCTTCCCAGAGGAGCGAGGAAGGAAAACAGCGCCGGGCCGTAACCTCTGCCAGGAAAGGCGAGGCAGGAAAAACAGCACCGGACCATCCCCTCTCCCCAGAGGAGCGAGGAAGAAAAAACAGCGCCGGACTGTCCCCTCTCCCCTGTGGGGAGAGGGCTAGGGTGAGGGGTAATCTTTGAAACTACAGCAGCTGCGCCAGACGGTTGATATCCGACTGGATCGCCCCGGCGGTCACGTCGCGGCCTGCACCCGGCCCACGGATCACCAGCGGGTTATCACGATACCAGCGGCTTTCAATGGCGAAGACGTTATCGCACGGCAACAGCGCCGCCAGCGGATGTTCCGGGCGAACGGCCTCCACGCCAACGCGTGCTTTGCCATTGGCATCAAAACGCGCCACGTAGCGCAGTACCAGACCCATTTCGCGGGCCGCCTCCAGGCGCTGTAACATCTGCTCGTTCAGCGCATCGCCATTCTCGAAGAAGTGATCGACAGAACCCTCTTCACAGTCTGCCGGCACCAGCGACTCCACGCGAACCTGACCAGGCTCAATGTCGTAACCCGCTTCACGGGCCACGATCACCAGCTTACGCATCACGTCTTTACCGGAGAGGTCCACACGCGGATCAGGCTCGGTCAGCCCCTGCTGCCACGCCTGATCCACCAGGTCGGTGAAAGGCACGGTGCCATCAAATTGCAGGAACAGCCACGACAGGGTACCGGAGAAGATACCGCTGATCGCCAGAATGCTGTCGCCGCTTTCGATCAGATCGCGCACGGTATGGTTTACCGGCAGACCCGCCCCGACGGTGGCGTTATACAGCCAGTGACGACCTGTTTTTTCAAAGGCATCGTGGATCTGGCGATAGTTGCGGGTGTTGCTGGCCCCCGCCAGTTTGTTGGCGCTGATGACGTGGAAACCATGGCTGGCGAAATCAAGATACTGATCGGCCAGTTGCTCGCTGGCGGTCACATCCAGCACCACCAGGTCGTCGTACGGGTGGGCGCGCATCCACAGGAACAGCGACTCTTCATCCTGCTCGATGGCTTCGTCGTTAAAGAAGGCCAGTGCGCGACTCGCATCCAGCCCTTCATAGTTGAGCAGGCTGCGGCGGCTATCCACCACGCCCGCCAGCACAAATTCGAATCCGGTACGCGCCGAAAGTGTGGTCTGTTCGCGGGCGAACAGCTCCAGCCAGCGGGAACCAATGTTGCCTTTCCCAAACAGCATCAGACCGATACGTTTTTCAGCACGGAACAGCGACTGGTGCAGCCCCTGGATCAGGCTTTCGGTTGGCCCGGTACGCATGACCGCCACCAGGCTGATCCCCTCTTCCGACTGCCAGGTAAACTCCACCGGCTGGCCCTTCAACTGCTGCCAGAAGCGGTGGCAGTGCAGCGGGTTACGGGTGACGCCCGCCCCTACCATCGCAATCAGCGCCAGACCCTGACGCAGACGAAGCTCGCCCGGCAGGCCCGCTTCATCAAGAATTTTCAGCGCGCTGTCGGCCACTTCTGCGGTATAGCAGAACTGCAGCAGGTGCCGGTCAGTGTGCACACCCACGGCGAGCGGGCGTACCTGGGCGCGCTTCAGGATCAGGTCAATCTCTTTATGCGTCTGTTTGAAATCATGTCCGGCAGGAACGAGGAATTCGATCAGGCAGATGTCGTCATGGCTGGTAACGATACGCGCCCCTGTGCCGGAGGCCAGGACGCGCTCGATACGGGTTGAGCCTTGATCCGGCGTATAGCTGCAGCGCAGTTGCAGGTCGATATCGCTGCCAGACACCGGCTGCAGAGTACGGGCGTGCAGTACCGGGGCCGCCAGACGGGCCAGCTCGCTGGCTTCGTCGAGACGCAGCAGCGGCAGCAGGCACGCATCTTTAACCTTACGCGGGTCAGCGCTGTAAACACCGGCTACGTCGCTCCAGATGGTGACGCGAGACACCCCCGCCAGGGCACCGATCTGTGTTGCGGAGTAGTCAGAGCCGTTACGTCCCAGCAGCACGGTTTCACCCGCGTTGCTGCGGCTGATAAAGCCGGTTACGACGATACGTTTGTTCGGATGCTGCACCAGCAACTGCTGGAGCAGAGGATAAGAGAGGCCTTCATCAACCTGCGGTTGAGCGCCACGCTCGGCACGCAGGAAATCACGCGCGTCCAGCCATGCCGCTTCCAGACCCTGCTGTTGCAGGACGGCCGCCATCAGGCGGGCAGACCAGACTTCGCCGTGGCCCACGACTTCAGCATAAACGGCGTCAGTAACGCCGCTATCGAGTAAACCGGCCAGTCGCTCCAGATCCTGAATAAAGGTGCTAATCAGGCCATCTGCCACGTCGGCTGGCAATAAACCGGCGATCAGCTCACTCTGGTAACGGCGTAACGCTTGTTGAACCTGATGCGCAGAGAGACGATCGGTCTGGCTTAACTTCAGCCAGCTAATCAACTGGTTGGTGGTGCTGCCCGCCGCGGAGACAACCATCATGTCCCCCGGCATCGAATACTCTGCCATGATCCCCGCGACCCGCAGGTAACATTTCACATCAGCAAGACTACTACCACCAAACTTGTGCAGCTGGCGACCCTTCGCCCCTGCCTGCGCTATCACACTCATGATTACCCCTTGGCTGCGACCCGGAAGCCATTTTCCAGATCGGCAATTAAATCTTCACAATCTTCAATACCGGTTGAGATTCGCAGTAGCGTCTCAGAAATTCCGGCGGCGGCACGCGCTTCTGGCGCCATGCCTGCGTGCGTCATTGTTGCGGCGTGGGAGATTAAGCTTTCGACTCCCCCTAAAGATTCCGCCAGCGTAAACAGTGACAACCCGCTCAGGAAGCGACGCAGCGTCTGCTCATCGCCATCCAGTTCAAAACTTAACATCGCGCCAAACCCCTTTTGTTGACGCGCCGCAATCTCGTGTCCCTGGTTCTCCGGCAGCGACGGGTGATAAAGCTTTTTCACCAGCGGCTGGGTCTTAAGGAAATCGACAATCGCCTGGGCATTACGCTGCGCCACGTCCATACGCGGCGACAGGGTACGTAGCCCACGCAGCAACAGGTAGCTGTCAAACGCACTGCCGGTAACGCCGATGTTATTCGCCCACCATGCCAGTTCGGTGACAAGCTCTGGATCTTTGGCAATAACGACCCCAGCGACAACGTCGGAGTGGCCGTTCAGGTATTTGGTGCATGAATGCAATACCAGATCCGCTCCCAGTGCCAGCGGGTTCTGCAAGGCCGGACTGAGGAACGTATTATCCACTACACTTATCGCTCCCGCATCCCTTGAAAGCTGACAAATTTTTGCAATGTCCACGACGCGCAGCAGTGGGTTGCTTGGACTTTCGACTAAAATCAGCTTCGGCTTTTCTGCCAGCGCCTGTTTCAGCGCCTGCTCATCACCCTGATCGACAAACAGCACGCGATAGCAACCGCGCTTCGCAAGGCTGTCGAACAGTCGGTAGCTGCCGCCATAACAGTCGTGCGGCGCCACCAGCAGATCGCCAGGTTTCAGGAACACGGTGGTCACCAGGTGGATAGCCGACATGCCGGTATTGGTCATCACCGCGCCTGCGCCGCCTTCCAGTTCCGCCAGCGCACGCTGGGTCACATCACGTGTCGGGTTACCACGGCGCGAGTAGTCATGGGCGCGTGGTTCATTAAATCCGGTGAAGTTATAGGTACTGGAGAGATGAATCGGCGGGACAACGCAGCCGTACTGTTCGTCATCATTCAATCCGCTACGCACTGCGATGGTGGCCTGTTTACGCGTCATGGTGAAGGCTTCCTGGCTTAATGGATGAAAAGTCAGGCACCAGAGTAAACATTGATTATATGGACGTCAATACATCTGGACATCTAAACTTCTTTGCGTATAGATTGAGCAATACGCAAATAGCCGTTAAAATTACATGCTTTAGCGCATAACGCAGAGGCAATATCCGTGTCACGGTGGCGTCTCTACGGTAAACTACGCAAGATTATGGCGCGAAACCCTGCGAACCGCTGCGGTGTCGGCCTCATATTAATGACAAAGAGGATTAAAGGTATCTCATGGCTGAATGGAGCGGCGAATATATCAGCCCATACGCTGAGCACGGTAAGAAGAGTGAACAAGTAAAAAAAATTACGGTTTCCATTCCTCTGAAGGTGTTGAAGATCCTCACCGATGAACGTACGCGTCGTCAGGTGAACAACCTGCGTCACGCAACCAACAGCGAACTGCTTTGCGAGGCGTTCCTGCATGCGTTTACCGGCCAACCGTTACCGAACGATGACGATCTGCGCAAAGAGCGCAGTGACGAAATCCCGGAAGAGGCGAAGGTGATCATGCGTGAACTGGGTATCGACCCGGAAACGTGGGAATACTAACGCTGCGGTGTGATCCCGCTGAGGGTGCTCAGCGGGATGGTTTCTCAGAAGTTGTAGCCTAAGCCTACGCGCAGACGCGTCTGGCGGTCGTCGCTGGTGGCGGTGTTATAGCCGGAAGAGACGTTACCCACTTCCACAAACGGCACCCATGAATCAATCTTATACGCCACGCGGAAGTTATATTCGTAATCTTCTTTTTTGTTATTATACAAATCTTCGTTGTCGGCAAATTTATAAATGCCGTTCAGTTCAAACATCCAGTTATCGATATTATATCCCAGCCACATTTCCGGGCGGTATACTATACGATCATCTTTACCGTCTGCATTACGCCGGGTATATTCGGTACGATAACGGAACGCCGTCCACCAGTTATCATTAATATTATACTGCACGCGTAAATAGGGTTTATAAATGGACATATTGTCGCCCATTTCAACGGCAATACCCGGCTGCCAGACAAACCCCTGCCAGGTGAACTGGTAGCTGGCAGTATATTCGCTGCTGTTGCTCTCCATATTATTGAGTGCATCGTTAGACTGCTTTTCATCAGAGCGCGAGACGGCCTCAACGGCTACGCCAAAGCCTGTCCCAAAGCGGTGCGACATGTACACGCGGTCATAGTTACGCCCATCGTCGTAATACTCGTGCCGATAATCAACGTATCCTGCCTGCGCTGCACACGATATTAACGGAAGCGCGAATAAGAGTTGCGTCAGTTTCATCCTTTTTCCCTCAACGTAAATCTACCCTGAAAGCCATCGTGACTAAAATGGCAAATAAAAATTTATGTCGAGCGCAGTGTAATTTTACAACCAGGGATAAACCTTTTATTTATTGCCATGCCTGATAGCCAAATGGCAAAAATATCAAGAAGACAAAGATGAAGCTCACTATCCGTATAAATAAGATGATATGACGTGGCGGGAATTATTTTCAGGAAACTTGAAATATATATTTAAAAGAAGAATATAAATATAAAATTTATTCAGGAGATATATTGCAGGCAAAAAAAAACCGCCCTGAGGCGGTTTCTTCTGGATGCTTATTTTGCGCCCGGGATGTTGAAACGCTTGTTGAAGCGGTCAACACGGCCACCGGTTGCAACATCACGCTGCTTACCAGTGTAGAACGGGTGGCATTTGCCGCACACGTCCAGGTTCAGATCGTGGCCCACGGTAGAGCGGATCTGGATAGAGTTACCGCAAGAGCAGTTTGCAGTAATCATTTCGTATTTAGGATGGATATCTTTTTTCATGGGGAGAACCTCAGTTAAGGCCGCGTCGCTCTTCCAGCCCTAACGCCAGACACCACGCGATGTTGAATGTAAGTTCTTTGATGCAAAGTGCACCAAAGGCGGCGAATCATACAGAATTTAACCAGGGTATGCAAACTGATCCGCACGCCGCCTTTCACTAATGTGTATACTAACGCGCCACTTTTCAAGTCAGGAAGATTCGATGCCCGTAGCTCACGTTGCCCTGCCCGTTCCGCTTCCCCGTACCTTTGATTACCTGCTGCCAGACAGTATGCAGGCCAAAGCGGGCTGTCGCGTGACGGTGCCGTTTGGCAAACAACAGCGGGTAGGCATTGTGGTCTCCGTGAGCCAGCAAAGCAAGCTGCCCCTCAGTGAACTGAAAAGCGTGGTTGAGGTGCTGGACGATGAGCCCGTCTTCTCCACCAGCGTCTGGCGACTGCTGTTATGGGCCGCCGACTATTATCACCATCCCATCGGCGACGTGCTGTTTCACGCCTTGCCCATTCTGCTGCGTCAGGGGAAAAGCGCCAGCCACGCGCCAATGTGGTACTGGTTTGCCACCGAGCAGGGGCAAGCGGTGGATATTAATAGCCTGAAACGCTCCCCGAAACAGCAGCAGGCGCTGGCGGCGTTACGCCAGGGCCGGATCTGGCGTCATCAGGTCGAGAGCCTCGACTTTAACGATGCGGCGCTGCAGAGCTTACGCAAAAAAGGGCTGAGCGAGCTGGCCTGCGAAGCGCCCGCGCTGATCGACTGGCGCGATGGTTTTAGCGTGCCGGGCAACCGTCTGCGTCTGAATACCGAACAGGCCACCGCCGTCGGAGCGATCCACAGCGCCGCCGATCGCTTCTCGGCCTGGCTGCTGGCGGGCGTCACCGGCTCGGGTAAGACCGAAGTCTATCTGAGCGTGCTGGAAAACGTGCTGGCGCAGGGGAAGCAGGCGCTGGTAATGGTGCCGGAAATCGGCCTGACGCCGCAGACCATCGCCCGTTTTCGCGAACGCTTTAACGCCCCGGTCGAGGTGCTGCATTCAGGATTAAACGACAGCGAACGCCTCAGCGCCTGGCTGAAAGCCCGAAATGGTGAAGCGGCAATCGTGATCGGCACCCGTTCATCGCTGTTTACGCCGTTTAAAAATCTGGGCGTCATCGTGATCGACGAAGAGCACGACAGCTCTTATAAACAGCAGGAGGGCTGGCGCTATCACGCCCGCGATCTGGCGGTATACCGCGCGCATAGCGAGCAGATCCCGATTATTCTCGGCTCGGCCACGCCTGCGCTGGAGACGCTGCACAACGTGCGCCAGCGTAAATATCACATGCTGCGCCTGACGCGCCGGGCGGGAAATGCCCGTCCTGCCGTGCAGCATGTTCTCGATCTGAAAGGCCAGCAGGTGCAGGCGGGATTAGCCCCGGCGTTAATCACCCGCATGCGTCAGCATTTACAAGCTAATAACCAGGTGATCCTGTTTCTCAACCGTCGCGGCTTCGCCCCGGCGCTGCTGTGCCACGACTGCGGCTGGATAGCCGAATGCCCGCGCTGCGATCATTATTACACCCTGCATCAGGCCCAGCACCATTTACGCTGCCACCACTGCGACAGCCAACGTCCGATCCCGCGTCAGTGTCCGTCCTGCGGCTCGACGCACATGGTGCCGGTCGGGCTGGGCACCGAGCAGCTGGAACAGGCCCTGACCCCTTTCTTCCCGGGCGTGGCGATCTCGCGCATCGATCGCGACACCACCAGCCGCAAGGGCGCACTTGAGCAGCAGCTGGCGGAGGTGCATCGCGGCGGAGCGCGGATTCTGATTGGTACCCAGATGCTGGCAAAAGGGCACCACTTCCCGGACGTCACCCTGGTGGCGCTGCTGGACGTTGACGGCGCGCTGTTCTCGGCAGATTTCCGTTCCGCAGAGCGCTTTGCCCAGCTCTATACCCAGGTGGCTGGTCGCGCCGGGCGTGCCGGCAAGCAGGGCGAAGTGGTGTTACAAACGCACCATCCTGAGCACCCGCTGCTGCAAACCCTGCTGCATAAAGGCTATGACGCCTTTGCGGAGCAGGCGCTGGCCGAGCGCCAGACCCTGCAGTTACCGCCGTGGACCAGCCATGTGATTATCCGTGCCGAGGATCACAACAACCAGCAGGCCCCGCTGTTCCTGCAGCAACTGCGCAATCTCCTGCAAGCCAGCCCGCTGGTGGACAATCAGCTGTGGATTTTAGGCCCGGTTCCGGCGCTGGCCCCGAAACGCGGCGGGCGATATCGCTGGCAAATCCTGCTCCAGCACCCTTCCAGGATCCGCCTGCAACATATCGTCAGCGGAACCTTAGCGTTAATTAACACCCTGCCGGAAGCACGCAAAGTGAAGTGGGTGCTGGACGTTGATCCCATCGAAAGCTAAAAAATGGTGGGAGGCAGATCGAAAAATTTAACTCGCCTCACACTTTTTATGAAAATTCTGTAACCGCTTCCATTCGCAATCTGATAAAACTGACGCAGTCAGAAGAGCGGTGATACGCCTGCGAGGAGAAGAGGTTGAAGTCCAGGAAAGAGGTTGCCTCGGCGACCATGAAAGATGTTGCCCTGAAAGCAAAAGTCTCAACGGCAACGGTATCCCGAGCCTTAATGAATCCCGATAAAGTCTCTCAGAGCACGCGCAATCGTGTTGAGCAGGCTGCGCTGGAGGTGGGTTATCTGCCTCATGCGATGGGCCGTAACGTTAAACGTAACGAATCCCGCACCATCCTGGTCATTGTGCCCGACATCTGCGATCCCTTTTTCAGCGAAATTATCCGCGGCATTGAAGTGACCGCCGCGGCTCAGGGCTATCTGGTACTGATTGGTGACTGCGCGCACCAGAACCAGCAGGAAAAAACCTTTATCGACCTGATTATTACCAAGCAGATCGATGGCATGCTGCTGCTCGGCTCCCGCCTGCCCTTCGATGCCAGCATTGAAGAGCAACGCAACCTGCCGCCGATGGTCATGGCCAACGAGTTTGCCCCTGAGCTGGAACTGCCAACCGTTCACATTGATAACCTCACCGCAGCCTTCAACGCCGTGAACTATCTACAGGAACTGGGCCATAAACGCATCGGCTGTATCGCCGGGCCGGAAGAGATGCCGCTGTGCCATTATCGCCTGCGGGGTTACGTGCAGGCGCTGCGCCGCACCGGGGCGACGGTGGATCCGCACTACATTGCCCGGGGCGATTTTACCTATGCCGCTGGCGGGCTGGCGCTGGAACAACTGCTGTCGCTGCCACAGCCGCCGACCGCGGTATTCTGCCACAGCGACGTGATGGCGCTGGGCGCGCTGTCGTATGCCAAGCGCCGCGGCCTGAACGTGCCGAAAGATCTCTCTATTATTGGCTTCGATAACATCTCATTGTCTGAGTTTTGCGATCCGCCGCTCACGACCGTGGCGCAGCCCCGCTATGATATTGGCCGGGAAGCGATGCTGTTATTACTGGATCAACTGAACGGCCAAACGGTCAGCAGTGGCTCCCGTTTACTGGACTGTGAATTGATTGTTCGCGGTTCAACCCAGGCACTAACGTAAAGCCGCCGCCTTTCAGACTTCCTCATCTGGTCAAAGGCCCGTCGCTTAAGTAACATGACGGGCTGACAAACGATAAAATACAGCGAAACGATAGTGGCACAACGAGATTATGTACGTCGCGGCCAGCCGGCACCTTCGCGACGCAAAAAGAGTAGCTCACGGAAACCGCAACGCAGCATGCCTGCGGTCTCACCTGCCATGGTCGCGATTGCGGCGGCGGTACTGGTAGCATTCATCGGCGGCCTCTGGTTCATTACGCACCATAAAAAAGAAGAAGCAGAAGCGCTGCAGGGCAATAAAGTTGTCGGCAATGGCTTACCCCCGAAACCGGAAGAGCGCTGGCGCTATATTAAAGAGCTGGAGAGCCGCCAGCCGGGCGTCCGTGCGCCGACAGAACCTTCTGCCGGTGGCGAGGTGGTGGATCCCACTCAGTTAACCAACGAACAGCGTCAGCTACTGGCACAGATGCAGGCCGATATGCGCCAGCAGCCCACCCAGCTTAACGAAGTGCCGTGGAATGAACAGACGCCGGCACAGCGCCAGCAAACGCTGCAGCGTCAGCGTCAGGCACAGCAGCAAACTCAGCAGCAGCAACAGTGGGCGCAGAGCCAGCCGGTACAGCAGCCTAAAGCGCAGCCGCGCGTAACGGAGCAGCCGTATCAGCAGCCGCGTACCGCGCAGACTCAGCCGGTTCAGCAGCCTAAAGCACAGCCGTCGAAACAAAATCAGCCGTATCAGGATCTGTTGCAGACCCCGGCGCATACCACCGCCCAGGCACCGAAAACGCAGCAGGCCGCGCCAATCACCAAAGAGACCGAGGCGCCAAAGCAGACGGCTGAGAAGAAAGACGATCGCCGCTGGATGGTGCAGTGCGGCTCCTTTAAAGGGGCAGAGCAGGCAGAAACCGTACGGGCGCAGCTGGCCTTTGAAGGGTTTGACTCGCGCATCACCACCAATAACGGCTGGAACCGCGTAGTGATTGGGCCGGTCAAAGGCAAAGACAATGCCGATGGCACCATCTCCCGTCTGAAGATGGCAGGTCACACAAACTGCATTCGACTCGCTTCCGGGGGTTGAAACCCCCAAAATCCCCCCCATCTATACTCCTATTCAGCCCTGAGCACTGCCTCGGGGCTTCTATTCCGAATTTGTAACCAGGGGGTCTGCTCGTGACAACAATAGTAAGTGTACGCCGTAACGGCCAGGTGGTAATTGCCGGTGATGGCCAGGCCACACTGGGTAATACCGTCATGAAAGGCAACGTGAAAAAAGTGCGTCGTCTGTATAACGACAAAGTGATCGCCGGTTTTGCAGGCGGTACCGCTGACGCCTTCACGCTGTTTGAACTGTTTGAACGTAAACTGGAAATGCATCAGGGCCATCTGGTGAAAGCCGCCGTTGAGCTGGCGAAAGACTGGCGTACCGATCGCATGCTGCGCAAGCTTGAAGCACTGCTTGCGGTCGCTGATGAAAATGCGTCACTGATCATCACCGGTAACGGTGACGTGGTACAGCCAGAAAACGACCTGATTGCTATCGGTTCCGGCGGCCCGTACGCCCAGGCTGCCGCCCGCGCGCTGTTGGAGAACTCCGACCTTGGCGCGCGCGATATCGCTGTGAAAGCGTTGGATATTGCAGGTGATATCTGCATCTACACCAACCACTTCCACACCATCGAAGAATTGCCATCTAAGGCGTAAGGATTTCTCATGTCTGAAATGACCCCACGCGAAATTGTCAGCGAACTGAACAAACACATTATCGGCCAGGATAACGCCAAGCGTTCCGTGGCGATTGCCCTGCGTAACCGCTGGCGTCGTATGCAGCTGGATGAAATGCTGCGCCATGAAGTGACGCCGAAAAACATTCTGATGATCGGCCCGACCGGTGTCGGTAAAACCGAGATCGCACGTCGTCTGGCGAAACTGGCTAACGCGCCGTTCATCAAAGTTGAAGCGACCAAGTTCACCGAAGTGGGCTATGTCGGGAAAGAAGTGGATTCTATCATCCGCGATCTGACCGATTCCGCCATTAAAATGGTGCGCGTCCAGTCCATCGAGAAAAACCGCTATCGCGCCGAAGAAATGGCGGAAGAGCGCGTGCTGGATGTGCTGATCCCACCGGCGAAAAACAACTGGGGCCAGGCAGAACAGCCTGCTGAGCCGTCAGCTGCACGCCAGGCGTTCCGCAAAAAACTGCGCGAAGGCCAGCTGGATGACAAAGAGATTGAGATCGATCTCGCCGCCGCACCAATGGGTGTGGAGATCATGTCACCTCCAGGCATGGAAGAGATGACCAGCCAGCTGCAGTCCATGTTCCAGAACCTGGGCGGGCAGAAGCAGAAGCCGCGTAAATTGAAAATCAAAGACGCGATGAAGCTGCTGATTGAAGAAGAAGCGGCCAAACTGGTGAACCCGGAAGAGCTGAAGCAGGACGCCATCGACGCCGTTGAACAGCACGGCATCGTGTTTATCGATGAGATCGATAAAATCTGTAAGCGTGGCGAGTCCTCCGGCCCGGATGTCTCCCGTGAAGGCGTACAGCGCGACCTGCTGCCATTGGTTGAAGGCTGCACAGTCTCCACCAAGCACGGCATGGTAAAAACCGACCACATTCTGTTTATCGCTTCTGGTGCATTCCAGGTGGCGAAGCCGTCTGACCTGATCCCGGAACTGCAGGGCCGTCTGCCGATCCGCGTTGAGCTGCAGGCGCTGACCACTGAAGACTTCGAGCGTATCCTGACCGAGCCAAACGCCTCTGTGACCGTACAGTACAAAGCGCTGATGGCGACCGAAGGCGTGAATATTGAGTTTACCGAAGACGGTATTAAGCGAATTGCTCAGGCAGCCTGGCAGGTTAACGAAACCACCGAAAACATCGGTGCGCGTCGTCTGCACACCGTGCTGGAACGCCTGATGGAAGACATCTCTTATGATGCGAGCGACCTGAACGGTCAAAGCATTACCATCGATGCCGACTATGTGAGTAAGCATCTTGATGCTTTAGTAGCAGATGAAGATCTGAGCCGTTTTATCTTATAATCGCGGTCATTGCATTTTCATCACTGATGATGGGGCTGAAAAGCCCCATTTTTATTGGCTAAAAATCTTATGACTGAAATCAGCCGTACACGTGCCTGGCTGGAAAGCCTGCGTCCTAAAACCCTTCCTCTCGCCTTCGCTGCCATTATTGTCGGCACGGCCCTTGCGTGGTGGCAGGGCTATTTCGATCCGCTGGTCGCTGCGCTGGCGCTGATCACCGCCGGACTACTGCAAATCCTCTCTAATCTCGCTAACGACTATGGCGATGCCGTCAAGGGCAGCGATAAGCCCGACCGTATCGGGCCTTTGCGTGGGATGCAGAAAGGGGTGATCACCCAGGAGCAGATGAAGCGGGCGCTGATTATCAACGTCGTGTTGATTTGTCTCTCCGGGATTGCCCTGGTGCTGGTGGCCTGTAAAACCCCGGCAGATGCCGTTGGCTTTCTCGTACTCGGCTTACTGGCGATTGTCGCGGCGATCACCTATACCGTCGGCACCCGTCCTTACGGATACATCGGACTGGGTGACATATCGGTGCTGGTGTTTTTCGGCTGGCTGAGCGTGATGGGTAGCTGGTATCTACAGGCGCATACCCTGATTCCGGCGCTGTTCCTGCCAGCCACCGCCTGCGGCATGCTGGCGACAGCGGTGCTCAATATTAACAACCTGCGGGATATCGACAGCGATCGCCTGAACGGTAAGAACACGCTGGCGGTCCGTCTGGGTCCGGTCAATGCGCGCCGCTACCATGCCTGCCTGCTGATGGGTGCCCTGCTCTGTCTGGCCCTGTTCAACCTGCTGTCGCTGCACAGCCTGTGGGGCTGGTTGTTTGTACTCGCCACGCCGCTGCTGGTCAAACAGGCACGTTATGTGATGCGCGAGCAGAGCGCCTCGGCCATGCCGCCAATGCTGGAACGCACGGTAAAAGGGGCATTGCTGACTAACCTGTTGTTCGTAGTGGGGATTGTTCTTAGCCAGACGCTAAGTTAGCTGACAAATATCAATTAACAATTGATGATTTTGCCAACAATGCATTTCGCGCGATATACTGAAATCACTCGCAGCAACTGAACTTAAGCCTATGAAATACGATACCTCCGAGCTTTGTGACATCTACCAGGAAGATGTTAACGTCGTAGAACCGCTGTTTTCCAACTTTGGAGGACGGTCTTCGTTTGGCGGACAAATCATTACGGTGAAATGTTTTGAGGATAACGGGTTGCTGTACGATCTGCTCGAACAGAACGGCCGTGGTCGCATTCTGTTGATTGACGGCGGCGGCTCCGTGCGCCGGGCCTTGATCGATGCAGAACTTGCCCGTCTCGCCACGCAAAACGAGTGGGAAGGCATTGTGGTGTATGGCGCGGTGCGTCAGGTCGATGACCTCGAAGAACTGGATATTGGCATTCAGGCGATTGCTGCTATTCCGGTAGGTGCCGCAGGCGAAGGCATTGGCGAAAGCGACATACGCGTCAATTTCGGCGGCGTGACGTTCTTCTCCGGCGACCATCTGTATGCCGACAACACTGGCATTATCCTGTCTGAAGATCCGCTGGATATTGAGTAGTGAATGAAGGTCATCTGGTATCTAGATGGCCTTCTTTATTTATTTCTATCCCTCTCATAATGGATTACTCGTATCTCTGGCAGTCCATTTGATTCATCTGCCGAAACACTCATTATCTCGCGACGTTGTGGATAATCATTTATCCAGGTATCAAGTTGCTCCACAAGTGTACCAACCTCATTTTTATTGATGTTGGTAAAAACGATCTCATTCCATTTCAACCCACTTCCCTCATCTGTTTGACCAACAAAATACCAGTGGCTTGATATCCTTGGGGTCCGTTTAAGCGCTTCTGGAGTTACCATGTGGTAGAGAAAAAAGTCGTCTTGTGTGTAACAGACTGGCACGAAAACCCTTGCCGCCAGGGACATGTACCCAACCCCCATGGCAACAATAAAAATAGTAAAAACTATCAACTTAGAATTTTTCATAAGCTAAGCTCACGAACATACTCTGGGTTTGCCACAGGCGTAATTGTGCTCATGAAAATGGGTAATCTTCCCAAGTGCGGTTCAAGTTTGCATGTTTTTTCAAGCGGATCAGGAAATAGAAGAGGCAACACATGTTCACCAACAGCCCACCACGAGGCATGACCATTTGCTGCCATAACCTTTCGGCACCAGTTGGATTGGCATGTCCAAGGTCGATCCATCCCAGATTTTCTGTATAAATAAGGCCTGTGGGGGTATTACGGGTAATATATCGGTCAGAATTATCGATAATATCGCTTCGTTTAGTCAGCTCGCATTCCCTGTGAGTAACGTAATGAGCGATCGTATTCTCTCCAAATAAAAAAGGCATCCATTACAGATGCCTTTTTCAAAAATTCGGAATTAAACCTCTTCCATACGTCCCAGCAGGGCATGCAGACGATCCTGCCAGCCGTTCTGCTGTTCGCGCAGATGTTGGTTTTCACGCTCCAGCTCTTCGCGACCGTGCTGAGCAGTCTGAATTTCCTGCGACAGTGCGTTGTTTTTTTCTTTCAGCTCTTCGATTTCCATCTGCAGCAGGGTGATGGTATCAATCGCCTGCTGTACTTTGGATTCCAGTTTCTCAAACACTTCTAAAGACATAATCCTACCTCTCCTGAATTTGCAAGGCGACGCTTTGACGTAAACGCGCACAACACCTGGTGTCGATTGTATGGAGCGCCGCCCTCCCTGTCCAGCGGCAGACCGCGCAGATTGCGGTTTGCAACACTTTTCAGTCTCCTCCTGGTGCGTTCGCATCATATACCCCTAAATTGTTAACATTTCCGTTAATAGAATGCTTATGTCCGCCCTGGCGTATAAACGCTAATGCACACTTCATGGCGCGATATCGCTCATTTTCTTGACGCGGTACACACATTTTAATTTCGATATTTATCGTTTTTGCTCGTTAACGATAAATTAACACTGTGTCTACAGGACATCGTGGCGATGGTGACGTTCGGCGCGATAACAATAACCATTATTTTTCTTTCAGGATCCGATTATGAGTGAAACATCAACCTTAAAAGGCCAGTGCATCGCAGAGTTCCTGGGTACTGGGTTGTTGATTTTCTTTGGCGTAGGTTGTGTGGCGGCGCTGAAAGTGGCGGGCGCCAGCTTCGGCCAGTGGGAAATCAGCGTGATCTGGGGTCTGGGCGTGGCGATGGCCATCTACCTGACGGCGGGGGTTTCAGGTGCCCATCTTAACCCTGCGGTGACCATCGCGTTGTGGCTGTTTGCCTGCTTTGACAAACGCAAGGTTGTTCCTTTTATCGTGGCGCAGTTTGCCGGTGCCTTTTGTGCAGCGGCGTTAGTTTACGGGCTTTATTACAACCTGTTTATCGACTTCGAACAGACGCACCATATGGTGCGTGGCAGCACCGAAAGCCTCGAGCTGGCGGGTATCTTCTCCACCTATCCGAATCCGCACATTAATTTTGTGCAGGCCTTCGCAGTAGAGATGGTGATTACCGCTATCCTGATGGGCGTTATTATGGCGCTGGGTGATGACGGTAACGGCATTCCGCGCGGCCCGCTGGCACCGCTGCTGATTGGTTTACTGATTGCGGTGATCGGTGCATCTATGGGACCGCTGACGGGCTTCGCCATGAACCCGGCGCGCGATTTGGGACCCAAGACTTTTGCCTTCTTTGCGGGCTGGGGCGAGGTAGCCTTTACCGGTGCGAAAGATATTCCTTACTTCCTGGTGCCGCTGTTCGGGCCTATCGTTGGGGCATCACTTGGCGCATTTGGCTATCGTAAGTTAATTGGCCGCCATCTGCCGTGCGACACCTGTGTGGTTGAGGAGAAGAAAAGCCTCTCCACAACTGAATCAAAAGCTTCGCTGTAATCTGACTACGGGACACATAATATGACCGACAAAAAATATATCGTTGCGCTCGACCAGGGCACGACCAGCTCCCGCGCTGTCGTTATGGATCATGACGCGAACATCGTCAGCGTGTCACAGCGCGAATTCGAGCAAATCTATCCTCGTCCAGGCTGGGTAGAACACGATCCAATGGAAATCTGGGCATCGCAAAGCTCGACGCTGGTTGAAGTGCTGGCGAAAGCCGATATCAGCTCCGATGAGATTGCGGCCATCGGCATTACCAACCAGCGTGAAACGGCCATTGTCTGGGAACGCGAAACCGGTAAGCCTATTTACAACGCCATCGTCTGGCAGTGCCGTCGCACTGCGGATATCTGCGAAAAGCTCAAGCGCGACGGTATGGAAGAGTACGTGCGCAGCGCCACAGGCCTGGTGGTGGACCCGTACTTCTCCGGCACGAAAGTGAAATGGATCCTCGACCACGTTGAAGGCTCCCGCGAGCGTGCCAAACGCGGCGAACTGCTGTTCGGCACCGTCGATACCTGGCTTATCTGGAAGATGACCCAGGGACGCGTACACGTGACCGATTACACCAACGCCTCGCGCACCATGCTGTTCAACATCCACGAGCTGGACTGGGATGAAAAAATGCTGGACGCGCTGGACATCCCGCGCGCCATGCTGCCGCAGGTACGTAAGTCGTCTGAAGTGTACGGCCAGACCAATATCGGCGGTAAAGGCGGCACCCGTATTCCGATTGCCGGGATCGCTGGCGACCAGCAGGCGGCGCTGTTTGGCCAGCTGTGCGTAAAAGAAGGGATGGCGAAAAATACCTACGGCACCGGCTGCTTTATGCTGATGAATACCGGCGAAAAAGCGGTGAAATCAGAGCATGGCCTGCTGACCACCATCGCTTGCGGCCCGCGCGGCGAAGTAAACTACGCCCTGGAAGGCGCGGTGTTTATGGCCGGGGCCTCCATTCAGTGGCTGCGCGACGAGATGAAGCTTATCAGCGACGCCTTCGACTCGGAGTATTTCGCCACCAAGGTGAAAGATACCAACGGGGTGTATGTGGTTCCGGCCTTTACCGGGCTGGGCGCGCCGTACTGGGACCCGTATGCACGCGGGGCGATTTTCGGCCTGACGCGTGGGGTGAACTCCAACCACATTATTCGCGCTACGCTTGAGTCGATTGCCTATCAGACCCGTGATGTGCTGGAAGCGATGCAGGCCGACTCCGGTATTCGTCTGCATGCCCTGCGCGTGGACGGCGGCGCGGTGGCTAACAACTTCCTGATGCAGTTCCAGTCCGATATTCTGGGCACCCGTGTGGAGCGCCCGGAAGTGCGTGAAGTGACGGCGCTGGGGGCGGCTTATCTTGCTGGCCTGGCGGTCGGCTTCTGGCAGAACCTGGACGAGTTGCAGGAGAAAGCGGTCATCGAGCGTGAATTCCGTCCGGGCATCGAAACCACCGAGCGCAACTACCGCTACAGTGGCTGGAAGAAAGCGGTGAAACGCGCCCTGGCGTGGGAAGAGCACGACGAGTAAGACAAACTCACCCCTCACCCTCTCCCCAAAGGGGCGAGGGGACTTAAAATACCCTCTCCCCTTTGGGGAGAGGGCCGGGGAGAGGGGTTCAGACCGCACCACCCTCCCCCTTCCCCACTCTGTGATAAACTTCGTGCAATTCCTTTTGACCGCACGAGTATCCAATGAAACGTGAACTTGCTATAGAATTTTCCCGCGTGACCGAAGCTGCCGCTCTGGCAGGCTATAAATGGCTTGGCCGTGGCGATAAAAATACCGCCGACGGCGCAGCCGTCCATGCCATGCGCATTATGCTTAACCAGGTCAACATCGACGGCACTATCGTGATTGGCGAAGGCGAAATCGACGAAGCGCCGATGCTGTTTATCGGTGAAAAAGTGGGAACCGGCAATGGCGATGCGGTGGATATCGCCGTGGATCCGATTGAAGGCACCCGCATGACCGCTATGGGTCAGGCTAACGCGCTGGCCGTGCTGGCCGTAGGCGATAAAGGCACCTTCCTCAACGCGCCTGATATGTATATGGAGAAGTTGATTGTCGGGCCTGGCGCAAAAGGGATTATCGATCTTAATCTGCCGCTGGCAGATAACCTGCGTAACATTGCTGCCGCGCTCGGGAAACCGCTGAGCGAACTGACGGTCACCATCCTGGCAAAACCGCGTCATGATGCAGTCATCGCCCATATGCAGCAGCTGGGTGTGCGCGTCTTTGCGATCCCTGATGGCGACGTGGCGGCCTCTATCCTTACCTGTATGCCGGATAGCGAAGTCGACGTGCTTTACGGCATCGGTGGCGCACCGGAAGGGGTGGTATCCGCTGCGGTGATCCGCGCCCTCGACGGTGATATGCAGGGCCGTCTGCTGGCCCGTCACGAGGTGAAAGGCGACAGCGAAGAAAACCGCCGTATCGGTGAGCAAGAGCTGGCCCGCTGTGCCGCTATGGGTATTAAGGCCAATACCGTGCTGCGTCTGGATGATATGGCGCGCAGCGACAACGTTATCTTCTCTGCTACCGGCATCACCAAAGGCGATCTGCTGGACGGCATCAGCCGCAAAGGCAATATGGCCACCACCGAAACGCTGCTGATCCGCGGTAAATCCCGCACCATTCGCCGCATCCAGTCGATTCACTATCTCGACCGCAAAGATCCCGACGTGCAGACCCACATTCTGTAAAACCGTTTGATCAATTGAGCTTTCCGGCCCCCGCGGGCTGGAAATCTCCCTCTCAGGTAAGGAAGATATAACCCGAGATCAGCACAGGAGAACATCATGGCAGACTGGGTAACAGGTAAAGTCAAAAAGGTAGAGTTCTGGACCGATGCGCTATTTAGTCTGACCGTCCATGCGCCCATCCAGCCTTTTACGGCCGGGCAATTCGCCAAGCTGGGACTGGAAATCGACGGCGAACGCGTGCAGCGCGCCTACTCCTATGTCAACGCGCCGGATAACCCGGATCTCGAGTTCTATCTTGTCACCGTTCCCGATGGCAAACTCAGCCCGCGGCTGGCGGCACTCAAACCCGACGATGAGATCCAGATAGTCAGCGAAGCGGCAGGCTTCTTCGTGCTTGAGGAAGTACCGGACTGCGACACCCTGTGGATGCTGGCGACCGGGACTGCCATCGGCCCGTACCTTTCTATCCTGCAATACGGGAAAGACCTGGAGCGTTTTAAAAATATCGTCCTGGTGCATGCCGCGCGCTACGCTGCTGACCTGAGCTACCTGCCGCAGATGCTGGAGCTACAGAAACGCTATGAAGGGAAAGTGAAAGTTCAGACGGTGGTGAGTCGCGAGACGGTAGCGGGTTCGCTGACCGGACGTGTACCGGCGCTGATTGAAAGCGGAGAACTGGAAGCTGCCGTTGGCCTGCCGATGACCGCCGAGACCAGTCATGTCATGTTGTGCGGCAACCCGCAGATGGTACGTGACACCCAACAACTGCTGAAAGAGACCCGGCAGATGACCAAGCATTTACGCCGTCGGCCGGGCCATATGACTGCAGAGCACTACTGGTAATTAACGGTACTTTACCTCGATCGTATCTTTGCCGTATTTATTCTCGCCCTGGGTGCCCACGAAAGCGCCCAGGTCGACAATAAGCATCACAAAAATAACGGTGGGGATCAGCCTGCCAACCACCCATGGCAGCATGGAAGGCAACATCGACCAGTTACCTGCCAGCAGCATCCACGCCAGCACCACCAGCAGCGCCCAAAGCCCCGAACGACCCCGATCGTGCAGACGTTTCACTAATACCGCCGCCGTTGGCCACAACAGCGAAACCAGCGCGAAAGCCGCCGTCTGGGTGTTCAGCCACGCATTGTTGGCAGAAATAAACAGACCCAGCATGGCGATAATCCATACGCCAATCCAGATCCAGAAATCACGGCGCCCAATACGCCCTCTGAATGAAAACAACCACTGCTGTATGGTCATGCCAGGTTCCTTATTATCATCGCGGAGCGTAGTTTACCCTGGAGTCGCATCCTTTTGACAAGCCAGCCGGATATGGTTTTAATCGTGGGCAGTAACAGTGAGAGACTTTATTGATGAAGATGCGGTTTTCCCTTATTTGGCTGGGTTTAATGCTGTCCTGTGCGAGCATTTCTCTGCGTGCTGCCGAGACATCCGCACCTGCGACTGCGCCCTACGTGATGCCTGGCGCACCGTCATTTGATCAATCCATTAGTCTGTTCCGCGAAAGCTTTAACAGTGCTAACCCCACCCTGCCACTCAATGAATTTCGCGCCATAGAAGGTGCCCGGGATACCCCCACCCTGACCCGCGCCGCCAGTAAAATTAATGAGAACTTATACGCTTCAACGGCGCTGGAACGCGGAACGCTCAAAATCAAGAGCATGCAGATCACCTGGCTGCCGATCCAGGGGCCGGAGCAAAAAGCCGCTAAAGCCAAAGCGCTGGAGTACATGAGCGCCATTTTACGGGCGTTTACCCCGGCGTTGACCAAAGCACAAAGCCAGCAAAAGCTGCAAAAGCTGCTGACTGCCGGTAAAAACAAACGCTATTACGCCGAAACGGAAGGAGCGGTTCGTTACGTAGTGGCAGATAACGGCGAAAAGGGGCTGACCTTCGCTGTTGAACCGATTAAGCTGGCGTTATCTGAGACCCTCGGCGGGGCGAATTAATGACAAAAAGCAAAGCCTTTCGAGGGAAAATCTCTATACTGATTCACAGACCATGCTGCCCAGCCGGGTGGCCATATTCCTTAATTCGCTCTTGAGCGTGGAGAATTGAAATGCGACATCCTTTAGTGATGGGTAACTGGAAACTGAACGGCAGCCGCCACATGGTAAACGAGCTGGTAGCTAACCTGCGTAAAGAGCTGGCTGGTGTGACTGGCTGTGCTGTTGCGATCGCTCCGCCGGACATGTACCTGGATATGGCTAAACACGCCGCTGACGGCAGCCACATCGTTCTGGGTGCACAGAACGTTGACGTTAACCTGTCTGGCGCGTTCACCGGTGAAACCTCCGCTGAAATGCTGAAAGATATCGGCGCGAAATACATCATCATTGGCCACTCTGAGCGTCGTACCTACCACAAAGAGTCCGACGAGTTCATCGCTAAGAAATTCGCTGTGCTGAAAGAGCAGGGTCTGATCCCAGTGCTGTGCATCGGTGAAACCGAAGCCGAAAACGAAGCGGGCAAAACGGAAGAAGTGTGCGCACGTCAGATCGACGCCGTGCTGACCACTCAGGGCGCAGCAGCGTTCGAAGGCGCGGTAATTGCTTACGAGCCAGTATGGGCGATCGGTACCGGCAAATCTGCAACCCCAGCGCAGGCTCAGGCGGTTCACAAATTCATTCGTGACCACATTGCGAAAGCAGACGCGAAAGTGGCTGAGCAAGTGATCATCCAGTACGGCGGTTCCGTAAACGCAGCGAACGCAGCTGAGCTGTTCACCCAGCCGGACATCGATGGCGCGCTGGTTGGCGGCGCATCCCTGAAAGCAGACGCTTTCGCGGTGATCGTCAAAGCAGCAGAAGCAGCTAAACAGGCATAAAACCCTTCTCCCTCTCCCCCGGGGAGAGGGAATTTATAATTTCCCCAGCACGCTAAACCACAGATAATCCAGCGGCAGCAGCACCAGATACGTTGCCACCGCCAGCGCCAGACAGAGCAACATTCCCGCCCGCGCAGGCACCTTCCCCAGCCCCATCGCCACCACAATCGGCGACGCCTGATACGGCAGCAGCGGCGTGGAGTATCCCAGCACCTGAATCATAATCACCGACAACAGCGGAAAGCCGGTGGCGTCCGAGAAGCTTTGCGCCAGGGTGGTGTACAGCGCTGGAACGCCGTTAGCAGTCATGATGAAATTCAGCGCGGTAGTGATACCGGTCAGCGCCAGGAAACTGGTGAACGGCGCATCCGCATCCAGCGGCATGACCTGCATCAGCGCCTCACCCATCGCATTGCCGATCCCGGTCTGGGTCACGGTGATCGCCAGCCCAAGAATGCCTGCCACGTAAATACAGGTGCGCATGTTCACCCCGGCCGAGAACTCATCGCCGGTGATAAAACCGATCCGCGGCAGCATCACCACAATTGATGCCGCAAGCCCGGTCCACGCAGGACCAATGCCGTGCCAGCTCTCCGTCACCCACATCACCAGCACGACCGCCAGCAGCCAGGCGAGGCGTTTTTCGTCGCGGTCCATTGGTTCCGGTGGCGTAAGATCGCGGGGTGGTTTTGGCGCCCCGGGGAACAGCCAGCAGATCAGGCCGATCAGAACCAACCCCTTGAGAATGCCCAGTACCGGCGTATGGAGCAGCAGGTAAGGGACATAATTAAGATGAATACCGTACGAGCCTTCCGCCGCCCCGCTCATCACCAGATTAGGCACATTGGCCGGGAGGATAGTGGCGGAGAGCTGGAAGGTGCCAAACCCCACCGCCAGCGCCAGTCCAAACCATGCCCGGGAGCCGTCGGCGATGCCGGCCCGCTTCGCCATCGCCGCCACAATCGGCATCAATAGCGCGATGCGCCCCATGTTAGAAGGCATCACAAACGCCAGCGCATAAGTAAGCAGCACCACGCTGGCCACCATCAGCGGCCAGGAGTCGGTCAGTCTTGAGGACAGCGCTCGCGCCGCCCTGTCTGCCAGCCCGGTTTTGCGGATCGCAACGCCCAGCACAAAACCGCTGAACACCAGCCAGAAGGCCGAGGAGGCAAAACCGCCGAAAATGACCTCCGGCGGCGCAATTTTGGCGATCATCGCGGCGGTAAAAAACAGCAGCGCCGTCAGGAACTCCGGCAGTAGCGAGGTCGCCCAAAGGATGATGGTGACGACGATAATCAGCGAGGGCAGAAACAGTGGGTGAGTGAACCAGATCGACATGCCTGTCTCCTGTAGAATTTTTCAGCAAGTCTAAGGCGGCAGGCAGCGCGAGTAAACGCTATTTATGGTAGGGATCATGCAGGATATCGCATTGATGATCCTGCAATTCCTCAGCGGACGCGAGGTTAAGCGCCAAAAGATTGCGCTCGGTCGCCAGCAGGACAAACGAGCCGTCTGACTGCTGCGCCATCGCCATCCCGTAGCGTCCCATATGCTTGCGCGCATCGGGAACCTCTTCAGCCAGCATCATGAACGGGCTGCGTTTCACCAGCTCCGCTTCCGTCACCCGACGCGCCAGATACTCGTGCCCTTCCAGCCCACCCGGAAACGGCCGCCACTGGGTGCCCACCTGGGCCTGGTGCGCATTCAATTTTTCGCGTACGTCCGGGCGCAGGCAGGAGATATGGATATGCAGATGATTTTGCGTGCGTCCGAGCCGCGAATTAATGATCAGCGACACCGCGCTATTGGGGATTTCCGCGCCATGCTTCATGCGCATAAACCCGCGCGCCTGCCATGCCAGCCAGAAGAAGTTGGGGGTATGCGCCTTTGTCAGTAACGGACTTTCGGTTCCGTTAATACGGTACGTCGGCATCAGCAAATATTGCAGCGGGCCGTTGCGATCCTTGAAGACCACGTAGCCTGCATCGGGCTTCACCTGGACACAGGGAGCGGGATTGCGGTGTTGCAGCT
The DNA here is from genome assembly GCF_002935105.1 of Leclercia sp. LSNIH3. Lineage (NCBI taxonomy): Bacteria > Pseudomonadati > Pseudomonadota > Gammaproteobacteria > Enterobacterales > Enterobacteriaceae > Leclercia > Leclercia sp. LSNIH3. Next base: position 2,539,472 of record NZ_CP026387.1, on the reverse strand, counting down.
GTCCGGGCAGACACTGGTCGAGAACAATATGGCGTAACGCATCAGGATGACCGACAGACTTTAGCCAGACAACGACGATGACCATCGTCACCACCACCAGTGCCAGGAGGAGTAAAGCCGCTTTTTTCATGATGCGTTCCCTGTATTCGATTCAACCAGAAGCGTAACGCACTTTGATGACAAACAAAAAAGCCCGACAGTATGATGCTGTCGGGCTTGCAAACACTATGGCTAATTAACGCTTGCTGATCTGATCGAAAGTTCCGCCATTAGCGAAGTGATCTTTCTGCGCTTTGGTCCAGCCGCCGAATACTTCATCGATGGTGAACAGCTTCAGTTTCGGGAACTCCTTCTCATATTTCTTCGCCACCGCTTCATCACGTGGACGGTAGAAATTCTTCGCGGCAATCTCCTGGCCTTCCGGGGTGTAAAGGTACTTCAGGTAGGCTTCCGCCACGGCCTGGGTGCCTTTCTTATTCGTCACTTTATCGACCACAGAGACGGTTGGCTCAGCCAGAATTGATTCGCTTGGGGTGACGATTTCAAACTTGTCTTTACCCAGCTCGTTAGTCGCCAGCAGCGCTTCGTTTTCCCACGCAATCAGCACATCGCCAATGCCACGTTCAACGAAAGTATTGGTTGAACCGCGCGCGCCAGAGTCCAGCACTTCAACGTTTTTAAACAGCGACTTCACGAAATCCTGGGCTTTAGCCTGGTCGCCATTGTTGTGGTGCAGGGCGTAGCCCCAGGCTGCCAGGTAGTTCCAGCGAGCGCCGCCAGAGCTTTTCGGGTTCGGGGTGATCACCGACACGCCCGGCTTAACCAGGTCGTTCCAGTCGTGGATCTGTTTCGGGTTGCCTTTACGTACAAGGAAAACGATGGTGGAGGTGTATGGCGCAGAGTTGTCTGGCAGACGTTTGATCCAGTTTTTATCGATACGACCACGTTCTGCGATAGCGTCCACGTCGTAGGCCAGGGCCAGCGTCACCACATCGGCTTCGATACCGTTAATGACCGAGGTCGCCTGCTTACCGGAGCCGCCGTGCGACTGACGGATCACCACGTTGTCGCCGGTTTCCTGCTTCCAGTGTGCGGCAAACGCTTTGTTGTACTGCTCGTACAGTTCACGCGTCGGATCGTAAGACACGTTCAGCAGCTGGATATCCTTTGCCAGAACGCTGGTCGATGCCAGCAATAAAGTTAACCCCACGCCCCATTTGTTCATCGTCCCACTCTCTTGAAGTTGTGTTTAATGGTTGCAGCGTGCCAGAAAGCTGACCAATGATTAAAGAATAAAAAAAGATTGGCTATAACGTAGAGGAATAAAAATCAGGCAATAGACTTTAAAAAGCCGGGTGGTGGCTAAACCCTACCCGGCCTGGAGTCACGGTGTGGGCTGATGTCCTCAACCCGGCAACGATCGGCTGATTAATACAGCTTTTTCGCGCAATCCATCCAGTCACCTTTAAACGGACGCTTCATATTTTCGATAGCGTCAATGATGTCGTGGTGAACCAGTTTTTCGTTCTGAATGCCGACGCAACGGCCGCCAAAGCCCTGCTGCAGCAGTTCAATCGCGTACGCACCCATACGGGAGGCCAAAATACGGTCGTAAGGACCCGGGGAGCCGCCGCGCTGGATGTGACCGAGAACGGTCGCGCGGGTTTCGCGTTTGGTTTCGGTTTCGATGTATTTCGCCAGCTCGTCAACGTCACAGATGTGCTCGGTGATTGCCACGATGGCGTGTTTCTTACCTTTCGCGATACCGGCTTTGATTTCGTTAACCAAATCTTCACGGCTGAATTCCACTTCTGGAACCACCACGAACTCACAGCCGCCCGCAATCGCCGCCGCCAGAGTCAGGTCGCCACAGTAGCGGCCCATCACTTCAACGATGGAAATACGCTGGTGAGAAGAAGAGGTGTCGCGCAGGCGGTCAATGGCTTCAACCACGGTGCCCAGAGCAGTGAAGTAACCGATGGTGTAGTCAGTACCTTTGATGTCGTTGTCGATGGTGCCTGGCAGGCCAATGCACGGGAAGCCCATTTCGGTCAGGCGTTTTGCACCCATATAGGAACCGTCACCACCGATAACCACCAGCGCGTCGAGGCCGCGTTTTTTCATGTTCTCGATAGCCACTTCACGGATGCGTTCGTCACGGAATTCCGGGAAACGTGCGGAACCCAGGAAGGTACCGCCGCGGTTAATCATGTCGGAAACACTGTAGCGATCGAGCTGCACCATGCGATCTTCATACAGGCCCAGATAACCGTCATAGATACCAAAAACTTCCAGACCTTCCGTCAACGCAGCACGAACTACACCGCGAATTGCTGCGTTCATGCCGGGCGCATCACCGCCGCTTGTCAACACACCGATTTTCTTAATCATGACTACCTCTGAACTTAGGAATGCAAAAATGAAATCTGTTGCCGGAAGACTTCTGACGACCAACGAATACTGCAAATAGTATATCAATCACTTCCAGCTGAATTGATTCAGGTCAGGCCATATGGCGGTTATTTTTCCACAAAATGCTAGCCTGGTTCACTTTTTTACAACGAATTACGAAAGCTCAAATGTCCATTGCCTGGCTTAGGTACGACTGAGCAGGGATCCTGGTGAATAATGACATCTGACCCCGGGAAACGCTGCAAAATCGCCTGCTCAACCTGCTCAGCCACCAGATGTGCCTGAACCAGCGGCAGGTTATCTTCCATTTCTAAATGAATCTGAATAAAGCGGGTCGGCCCTGACTGCCGCGTGCGAAGATCGTGAGCGCCACTGACGCCTGGCCAGGAGGTCACAATTTCGAAGATTTCATGCCGTTCTGCGTCTGGCAATGCGCGATCGAGCAGTGATTGCACCGCATCGTACCCCATGCGCAACGCACTGTATAAAATATAAAAGCCAATCCCTAACGCAAATAGCGCATCGGCCCGGTGCCAGCCATACCAGGCCAGACCGAGCGCGATCAGGATCGCGCCGTTCATCATAACATCAGACTGATAATGAAGCATATCGGCCCGTATCGCCTGACTTTGCGTTTTACGCACAACCCAGCGCTGGAACGTTACAAGAACCAATGTGCTTATAAGCGCTATTACCGTCACCACCACGCCCACGCCGGGATCTTTCATTGGCGTCGGGGTATACAGGTGCTGAATGCCGGTCAAAAAGAGGAACAGCGCCGAACCGGAAATAAACATGCTTTGCGCCAGCGCCGCCAGCGACTCCGCTTTGCCGTGGCCAAAGGTATGCTCTTCATCCGCTGGCTGCAGCGAGTAACGCACGACCAACAGGTTAGTGAGCGAGGCGGCAATATCGACCAGCGAATCGACTAGCGCTGCCAGAATACTGACGGAACCGGTGTACCACCACGCGAAAATTTTAATGATTAACAGGCACGACGCCATGATCGTCGCAGCAAGTGCGGCCCGGCTTACCAGCCGTCCATAGGATTGATTCATAAACACTCCTGTCACGCTATGCCGCTAGTATAACGGATGCAGGGGCGTCAATAAGATGAATAAACGGTTAACGAAATTTAATGACGGGCAAAAAAAACCCCCACATCATGTGGGGGAAGACAGGGATGGTGTCTATGGCAAGGAAAACAGGGTTACTGGTTACTACGGGTATTGCTACTAAAAAGCGTCGATTCAGCGTTCTTCTGCATCCGTGCAACCTCGCGCAACTGATCCATACGTTGCTGGTGTTTCTGGTTCAAAACCGCTTGCTGCTCGGGCGTTAGCAGGTGAAACATCTGGTTGCGGACCTTAGCCATTTCGACCTGTCGGGCAACCTGTTCCTGCGCCATTTTGTTTGCCTGAGCGCGCACAGCGTTTTCATCAAAATTTTCTGCGGTGACAAGGCGATGCATTGTCTCCATTTCGCTAACATTAACAGGGGGCTGATCATGACGAGCCCGCTGCATGAGATCTCGCATCTGCTGACGCTGATGTTCGGTTAAACTTATGCCGTCGAACATATGGCCCTGGGCACTCTGCTGCGCGATGCCCTCCACTGAGAGACGGTTATCGCCGGTGATGACTCCAGCAGCCTGGCTAAATGCACTAAACGCCAGCGTTGAGGCCATGACAGCAGCGGTAACTTTGCGCATCACTTACTCCCAAAATCTTTCGTGTCGCGATTCAACGAGAGACAGTCTACGATTCAGGCTGCAAACATGCGTCAGGGGGTGTAAAACAACGTAAAGTCATGGATTAGATAGCCTTGATGACGTAATTTCTGCCTCGGAGGTATTTAAACAATGAATAAAATCCTGTTAGTTGATGATGACCGAGAGCTGACATCCCTTTTAAAGGAGTTGCTCGACATGGAAGGCTTTGACGTGTCGGTAGCCCACGACGGGGAGCAGGCGCTGAGTCAACTCGACGATAGCATCGACTTGCTTTTGCTCGACGTCATGATGCCGAAGAAGAACGGCATCGACACCCTTAAAGAGCTGCGCCAGACGCACCAGACCCCAGTAATTATGCTGACCGCGCGCGGTAGCGAACTCGATCGTGTACTTGGCCTTGAGCTGGGTGCCGATGACTATCTGCCTAAACCGTTTAACGACCGTGAGCTGGTGGCACGTATTCGGGCGATCCTGCGCCGTTCCCACTGGAGCGAGCAGCAGCAAAACACCGACAGCGGTTCGCCAACCCTTGAAGTCGACTCCCTGAGCCTGAATCCAGGCCGCCAGGAAGCCAGCTTCGACGGCCAGGCGCTGGAACTCACCGGCACCGAATTCACACTGCTTTATCTGCTGGCGCAGCATCTGGGCCAGGTGGTATCCCGTGAGCATCTGAGCCAGGAAGTGCTGGGTAAACGCCTGACGCCGTTCGACCGGGCAATTGATATGCACATCTCCAACCTGCGCCGCAAATTACCGGAGCGCAAGGATGGTCATCCGTGGTTTAAAACCCTGCGTGGACGCGGCTATCTGATGGTGTCCGCTTCATGATAGGCAGCTTAACCGCCCGCATCTTCGCCATCTTCTGGCTGACGCTGGCACTGGTTTTAATGCTGGTTTTGATGTTACCCAAACTCGACTCACGCCAGATGACGGAGCTTCTCGATAGCGAGCAACGTCAGGGTGTGATGATCGAGCAGCACGTAGAAGCAGAGCTGGCCATCGATCCGCCCAATGATTTGATGTGGTGGCGCAGGTTGTTTCGCGCTATCGAAAAATGGGCGCCGCCGGGACAACGCTTGCTGCTGGTGACCAGCGAAGGCCGCGTAATCGGGGCAGACCGCAATGAAATGCAGATTATCCGCAACTTCATTGGCCAGGCGGATAACGCCGATCATCCGCAAAAGAAAAAATATGGTCGGGTAGAGATGGTGGGGCCATTCTCCGTCAATGACGGGGAGGATAACTATCAGCTCTACCTGATTCGCCCGGCGAGCAACTCCCAGTCCGATTTTATCAACCTGCTATTTGACCGCCCGCTGCTGCTGCTGATTGTTACCATGCTGGTGAGTTCACCGCTGCTGCTGTGGCTGGCGTGGAGCCTGGCGAAACCCGCACGTAAGTTAAAAAACGCCGCGGATGAAGTGGCGCAGGGCAACCTGCGACAGCACCCGGAGCTGGAAGCCGGGCCACAGGAGTTCCTGGCGGCAGGGGCCAGCTTCAACCAGATGGTGGCGGCGCTTGAGCGGATGATGACCACCCAGCAGCGTCTGCTCTCTGATATTTCCCATGAGCTGCGCACCCCGCTGACGCGTCTGCAACTGGGCACCGCCCTGCTGCGCCGCCGTAGCGGAGAGAGCAAAGAGCTGGAGCGTATCGAAACCGAAGCGCATCGTCTGGACAGCATGATCAATGACCTGTTGGTCATGTCCCGCAATCAGCAGAAAAACGCGCTGGTCAGCGAGACGGTGAAAGCCAATCACCTGTGGCATGAGGTGCTGGATAACGCGGCATTCGAAGCGGAGCAGATGGGGAAATCCTTCACCGTCAACTTCCCGCCAGGCCCATGGCCGCTGTACGGTAACCCCAACACGCTGGAAAGCGCGCTGGAGAATATCGTACGTAACGCCCTGCGCTATTCGCATACCAAAATCGAGGTGGCGTTCTCGGTGGACAAAGACGGCATCACCATCAACGTTGATGACGATGGCCCTGGCGTCAGCCCGGAAGATCGCGAGCAGATTTTCCGTCCGTTCTACCGTACCGACGAGGCGCGTGACCGTGAATCCGGCGGCACCGGGCTGGGTCTGGCGATTGTCGAAACCGCGATGCAGCAGCACCGTGGCTGGGTGAAAGCCGATGACAGCCCACTGGGCGGCTTGCGATTAACGCTCTGGCTACCGTTGCACAAGCGTTCTTAGTTTTACGCTGACTCTATGTTGCAAGCCCGGTAAGCGCAGCGCTACCGGGCAGTAACAGGCGCAGAGGCAAAAAGCCGGGTGGAGACTCCGTCTTACCCGGCTTACTTCCCCCACAATCTCCGCGAATTATCTTCGATCTTGTTGCTAAGTCGCCGCTTCTGCATGGTTCTGGTCCAGCTGGTGGATAACCCCGCCGCCGACAGCAGACGGTGATATTGCTCATCATCAAACGGCATATGCCAGGCGATTGCACAGGCGTCATACACCGACACATCGCTCAGGCGAGAGACCAGCGTCAGCGGCGCATCCGTTTCGACCTTCCCTGCCAAAATCACCCGATACAGCCAGCCGGTTTTCCCGGCATTTTGCATCTGCGTAGCGATATCGCTGATACCGAAGTGGAAGTTGAGCTTGAAGCAGGGAGACCGCGGCTGAGTGACCTGGATCAGGGCCTCGCCCCAGCGAAAGATATCCCCGATAAAGACGTTCTTCTCGGTCAGCCCTTCGGTTGACAGGTTTTCGCCATATGCCGGGGCGACAAAAAGCCCGGCCTGGTCAGGGTATTCGCTGGCCCAGAATGCATAGTGCTCGCGCGGATAGTGGCACAGCGCCCGATCCGGCCCGCCGTGGATTTTCTTTTCCGCCTGCTCATCGCCCACCAGCCCTTTTTCGGTGAGGGAGAGTTCGCCGTCAACCTGCAGTTTAGCAATCGCGCTCGGGCGGCTGCCTTCATAATCCTTTATTTTTCCGATAAATACGTTAACGGGATAATTCATCGCGGCTCCTTACGCAGATTGTGGGTATAAAAAAAGCGAGTCATCAGACTCGCTTCTCACAGACGGCTTTGCAACCTTATTTTTTAGCGGCGAAACGTGCTGCTGCTTCGTCCCAGTTCACCACGTCCCAGAAGGCTTTGATGTAGTCCGGGCGACGGTTCTGGAATTTCAGGTAGTAAGCGTGTTCCCACACGTCCAGGCCCACGATTGGGAAACCGGATGCGCCAGAGATAGCTTCACCCATCAGCGGGGAGTCCTGGTTAGCAGTGGAAACCACAGCCAGTTTGTCGCCTTTCAGTACCAGCCACGCCCAGCCAGAGCCGAAACGGGTAGCAGCGGCTTTTTCAAACTCAGCTTTGAAGTTATCAACGGAGCCGAAGTCGCGCTCGATAGCGGCTTTCAGGTCGCCCTGCAGGGTGGTGCCGGTTTTCAGGCCTTTCCAGAAGAAGCTGTGGTTAGCGTGGCCGCCAGCGTTGTTACGCAGAACGGTTTTCTTGTCAGCTGGCAGTTGATCCAGTTTGGTGATCAGCTCTTCAGCAGGCAGGCTAGCGAATTCTGGCAGGCTTTCCAGCGCCGCATTGGCGTTGTTAACGTACGTCTGGTGGTGTTTGGTGTGATGGATCTCCATCGTCTGCTTGTCGAAATGCGGCTCAAGGGCGTCGTAAGCGTACGGCAGGGATGGCAGGGTATAGCTCATAATCATCTCCATTATTGTCGGGCGGCAAACGTGTTAATGCCGCGTAAGCAGTTGGTTCATTATAGTTAATTAAATGATATTGAAAATGTTTATCAATGCCGTAGTTTTAATAAGGTTATAACTTTTCGTTATGTGACTGATCTGGCGGGGCGTGCGGTGATGCGCAGGGGGGAGCAAACAATCTATTACGCGGCGTTATGGCTGCGGTGTCGCCACTGAACCGGGGTCATCCCCACTTCACGGTTAAACACCACCGAAAAGTAGTTACTGTCCTCAAAGCCGCACTGCATGGCGACTTCGCTGACCAGCAACTCGGTATGTTGCAGTAGATACTGCGCATGGCAGATCCGCAGTTGGCGCAGGTAGTGGTTTACCGTCATGCCGGTCTGGGTGCGGAACTGCTGGCGCAGGGCACGCTCGCTGCACTGCTCCTGCTCGCAAAACTTTTCCAGCACAAAGCTGCGGTTCAGGCTGCCCGCCAGGGCGGTGATCAGCTTATCCAGCAGCGCTTCCGGCTCGCTGGCGGCCGGATTATCCGGGGCGTAACGGTAGCGTTTGAGCATGATCGTCAGCTGAGCAAACAGCAGCTCGGCCATATCGAATGCGTGGGGATCGGTCTTCAGGCTCTCCTGCTCCAGTTGCGTAATCACCGGGCGCACCTGCGTCATGCCGTTGCTGCCCAGCCGCCAGTGCGGGGTGTTGCCCGCTTTGAGGAAACCAGGGATGTTGGCCGCCCAGTCGACGTTGAGCTTCAGTCGGTCGGGGCAGTAGATGATGTTCTGAAGTACCAGATCGTTGACCGAGGCGTAGGAGTGTTTGTCTTCCGCACGGATGTAAAACAGGTCGCCCCGGGTGATGCGGTAAGGGCGATCGTTGAGGACATGCAGGCCATTACCGCGCCACACCAGCACCAGTTCGCCAAAATCGTGAGTATGTTCGGCAAAGACATTTTGCGGATAGCGGTCCGCCACCGCGACGGCCTGCGCGGTGGAGGCAAAAAAATCAGCTCTGCGAAGAATCAACTGTCCGGCCACATCACAACCTCAACGGTGAATAACCTGACATTATTACCCGCTTTGCGGCAGTAAAACGGTGATTTTCCTCGCGTTACTGAAGCATCGCATCCCGGCCCTGGCGAATGTCGCGCGGGGACCAGTCAAATTCCCGGCGAAACAGGGTCGAAAAGTGGTTACTGTCGCCAAAACCGCAGCGATAGGCGATATCGGTAACGCTCTCGTCAGTATGGCGCAGCAGATGGCGCGCTTTGATTAAGCGCAGCCGGTTGAGATAACGCTGGGGCGTCAGCCCGGTATGCTGCTTCAGCTGGCGATGCAGCGTGCGCAGCGACAGGGAAAAGTTATCTGCCAGCGTCTCCCAGCAGACATCTTCGGCGAAGTGATCTTCCAGCCACGCCATCAACTGGTTGAGCCGCGCGTCGTTATCCGCCGCCCCGTCCACCAGACTGCCACGACGCAGCAACACCAGCAGCTGCATAAACAGGATCTCGCGGCTGGCGAGGGCGTGGGTAGTCTGCCCCTCTTCGGACTGCTCCATCTGGCTGACCAGCTGGCGCACCTGCTGTAGCGTGGCCTGGTTTACCCGCCAGTGCGACGGATAGTGACCGTCCTGCTCCTGAGGCAACAGCTGGTTCAGCCCTGACAGAAACTGGAACGCTTCCGGGGAGCGATACAGCACGTTGGTCAGGCACAGGTTATCGGTATGTTCATACATATGCCGGTCATGGTCGCGTACAAAGCACACCGTGCCGCCGCTGATAGTGTAAGGCTGCCCGTTAAAAACATGGATACCCGTACCGTGCTCCACAATCACAATCTCATGAAAATCATGATGATGTTCTGGAAACGCAGCCTGGGGCAGCCGCGGCTCAATCGCCACAGGCGAGTGGCCTGAAGGGAAAAAATCCACGCTGTGCAGTACGGTCATAACGGGTCACCAGATGATAAAAGTTCTCAAAATAGTAATTTAGGGTTTCCCGGCTGACCTTAAATTTTCGACAGCAAATGGCGCAAAGCCTGTCGCTTTTTCAAGAAAAGGCGGGAAAGATCTGGAAATGCGCCCACCGTCACATCCCCTGAGAGCCGCGCTATTAGCGGAAAATGTGAACTTCCTCACGTTCATCTTTGCTTTCTTGCCAGCGCCTGAAATGCGCTGTCAGTGGTAAGAAGGTCGCCGACGCTTCCCTTTTTTACACTGTCCGGTAATGACTAAAGGAAGGACCGGACCATGACTTTTCGCCATTGTGTGGCTGTCGATCTAGGCGCATCCAGCGGCCGCGTAATGCTGGCGAGCTACCATCGCGAGCAGCGCACCCTTCAGCTGCGCGAAATCCACCGTTTCGTGAACTGCCTGCAAAAACAGGACGGTTTTGACTGCTGGGATATCGACACTCTGGAAGCGGAGATCCGTACCGGGCTAAATAAGGTATGTGAAGAAGGCATTCACATCGACAGCATCGGGATCGACACCTGGGGCGTGGATTACGTCCTGCTGGACGGCAACGGTAACCGCGTTGGCCTGCCGGTCTCGTATCGCGATAGCCGCACCGACGGGGTGATGGCGCATGCGCTGGCGCAGCTCGGGAAAGCCGAAATCTATGGCCGCAGCGGCATTCAGTTTCTGCCATTTAATACTCTGTATCAGCTGCGCGCCCTGGTGGAACAGCAGCCGGAGCTGGTGGCGAACGTCGCCCATGCCCTGCTGATCCCCGACTACTTCAGCTACCGTCTCACCGGCCAGATGAACTGGGAATATACCAACGCCACCACCACCCAGCTGGTAAACATCAATTCCGATTCCTGGGACGAGAACCTGCTCAACTGGACGGGTGCGTCGCGCGACTGGTTTGGCACCCCGACCCATCCGGGCAACGTGATCGGTCACTGGACATGCCCGCAGGAGAACGCTATCCCGGTGGTGGCCGTCGCCAGCCACGACACCGCCAGCGCGGTTATCGCCGCCCCGCTGGCCTCTCAGGATGCGGCCTATCTCTCCTCCGGCACCTGGTCGCTGATGGGCTTTGAGAGCAAAACGCCCTACACCAGCGATACCGCGCTGGCAGCGAATATTACCAACGAAGGCGGCGCCGAAGGCCGCTACCGGGTGCTGAAAAACATAATGGGCTTATGGCTGCTGCAGCGGGTGCTGAAAGAGCAACGCATCAGCGACCTGACCGCCCTGATCGGTGAGGCGGAAACCCTTCCGGCGTGCCGTTTCCTGATCAACCCCAATGACGATCGCTTTATCAACCCGGCCAATATGAGCGCCGAGATCCAGGCCGCCTGCCGCGAGACCGCCCAGCCCGTACCGGAGAGCGCCGCCGACCTGGCGCGCTGCATCTTCGACAGCCTCGCCCTGCTGTATGCCGAGGTGCTGCACGAGCTGGCGACCCTGCGCGGCAAGCCGTTCAGCCAGTTGCACATTGTTGGCGGCGGTTGCCAGAACCATCTGCTCAACCAACTGTGCGCCAACGCCTGCGGCATCACGGTGTTAGCCGGGCCGGTTGAGGCCTCCACTCTCGGCAATATTGGCATCCAGCTGGTGACCCTCGACGAGCTGGCCGACGTGGACCAGTTCCGTCAGGTGGTGACCGGCAATTACGGCCTGACCACTTTTACCCCTCATCCCGATCATGAGATTGCCCGCTACCGCACGCAGTTTCAGCAACAACGACCGACTAAGGAGCTTTGCGCATGACCACTCAACTTGAACAAGCCTGGGAACTGGCTAAACAGCGTTTCGCCGCCGTGGGCGTGGATGTCGAGGAGGCTCTGCGTCAGCTCGACCGTCTGCCCGTCTCTATGCACTGCTGGCAGGGCGATGATGTCGCCGGGTTTGAGAACCCAGGCGGTGCGCTGACCGGCGGCATCCAGGCCACAGGTAACTATCCGGGCAAGGCGCGTAACGCCGCCGAGCTGCGGGCCGATCTGGAGCTGGCCCTGAGCCTGATCCCGGGGCCAAAACGCCTTAACCTGCACGCTATCTATCTGGAGTCCGACACGCCGGTCGATCGCAACGCCATCAAGCCGGAACACTTTAAGAACTGGGTCGAGTGGGCGAAAACCAACAAGCTGGGGCTGGATTTTAACCCTTCCTGCTTCTCGCATCCGTTGAGCGCCGACGGCTTTACCCTCGCCCACGCCGATGACGAAATTCGTCAGTTCTGGATCGACCACGTGAAGGCCAGCCGCCGCGTGTCGGCGTACTTTGGCGAGCAACTGGGCACGCCATCGGTGATGAACATCTGGATCCCGGACGGGATGAAAGACATCACCGTGGACCGCCTCGCCCCGCGTCAGCGTCTGCTGGCGGCGCTGGATGAAGTGATTAGCGAAAAGCTGAACCCGGCGCACCACATCGACGCCGTGGAGAGCAAGCTGTTCGGCATTGGTGCCGAGAGCTACACCGTCGGCTCTAACGAATTCTACATGGGTTACGCCACCAGCCGTCAGACCGCGCTGTGCCTGGACGCCGGCCACTTCCATCCGACAGAAGTGATCTCCGACAAAATTTCAGCCGCCATGCTCTATGTGCCGCACCTGCTGCTGCACGTTAGCCGTCCGGTACGCTGGGACAGCGACCACGTGGTGCTGCTGGATGACGAAACCCAGGCCATCGCCAGCGAGATTATTCGCCATGACCTGTTCGACCGGGTGCACATCGGCCTCGACTTCTTTGATGCCTCCATCAACCGCATCGCGGCCTGGGTTATTGGTACCCGCAACATGAAGAAAGCCCTGCTGCGCGCCCTGCTGGAGCCAACCGCCGAACTGCGTGCGCTGGAAGCCGCGGGCGATTACACCGCGCGTCTGGCGCTGCTGGAGGAGCAAAAATCACTGCCATGGCAGGCGGTATGGGAGATGTACTGCCAGCGCAACGACGCCCCGGCGGGCAGCCAGTGGCTGGATAACGTCCGGGCGTATGAGAAAGAGATTTTGAGCCAACGCGGGTAAGACAACCCTCGTCCTTGCCCTCTCCCTGACGGAGCGGGATCACACCATTCCCTCGCCCCTTTGGGGAGAGGGTCAGGGTGAGGGGAAACCCCACCCCGATTTAACAGGAAATGAAAGACTATGCAGACCATTATCGACGCCTGGTTCGTCCAGGGCATGATTAAAGCCACCTCCGACGCCTGGCTGAAAGGCTGGGACGAGCGCAACGGCGGCAACCTGACGCTGCGCCTGGACGAAGCGGATATCGCCCCGTATGAAGCCGACTTCCACGTCAAACCGCGCTACATCGCCCTGAGCCAGCCGATGCCGCTGCTCGCCAATACGCCGTTTATCGTTACCGGTTCCGGCAAGTTCTTCCGCAACGTCCAGCTTGATCCCACCGCGAATTTAGGGGTGGTAAAAGTGGACAGCGACGGCGCGGGCTACCACATTCTTTGGGGGCTGACTGACGAAGCGGTGCCAACCTCTGAGTTGCCGTCCCACTTCCTCTCCCACTGTGAGCGTATCAAAGTCACCGGCGGGAAAGATCGCGTGATTATGCACTGCCACGCCACCAACCTGATTGCCCTGACCTTCGTGCTGGAGAACAACACCGACGTTATCACCCGTCAGTTGTGGGAAGGCAGCACCGAGTGTCTGGTGGTGTTCCCGGATGGCGTGGGCATTCTGCCGTGGATGGTACCCGGTACGGATGAAATCGGCGAAGCCACGGCGATTCAGATGCAAAAACACTCGCTGGTGCTGTGGCCGTTCCACGGCGTGTTCGGCAGCGGCCCGACGCTTGATGAAACCTTTGGTCTGATCGACACCGCCGAGAAGTCTGCCGAAGTGCTGGTAAAAGTCTATTCGATGGGTGGCATGAAGCAGACCATCACCCGGGAAGAACTGATTGCGCTGGGCAAACGCTTTGGCGTCAACCCGATGCAGTCCGCGTTAGATCTGTACAAATAAGAACATCGCGCCCCGCTCATTGAGACGGGGCGAAGCTACACCTGCAATCCCTACACAAATCACCTCATTAAGTGGAGTAAAAGCAATGAAAATAAAGACAAGCTTGATCCTCACCGTTGCCGCCCTGGCGTTGTCCGGTTCTGCTTTAGCTGAAGTTAAAATCGCCCTGGTGGCGAAATCGTTAGGTAATGGCTTCTTCGAAGCGGCAAACGTGGGTGCCCAGGAGGCAGCCAAAGAGTTAGGTGATGTTAAAGTGATCTATACCGGCCCAACCACCACCACCGCCGAAGCCCAGATCGAAGTGCTGAACGGGTTGATCGCGCAGGGGGTGGATGCGATCGCCATCTCCGCCAACGATCCTGATGCCGTGGTGCCGGTGCTGAAAAAAGCGATGCAGCGCGGGATCAAAGTGGTGTCGTGGGACTCCGGCGTGGCGAAAGCCGGGCGCCAGATCCACCTTAACCCTTCCAATAACGCGCTGATTGGCGAGACTAACGTCAAGCTGGCGGCCGAAGCGCTGAAAGCGCTGAACGTGGAAAAAGGCGATGTGGCGGTATTGAGCGCTACGCCGACCTCCACCAACCAGAACACCTGGATTGCCGAGATGAAAAAGGTGCTGCCACAGTACCCGTCCGTCAATCTGGTGACCGTGGCCTATGGCGACGATCTGTCGGATAAGAGCTACCGCGAAGCGGTCGGCCTGCTGAAAACCTACCCGGATCTGAAAGTGATCGTCTCTCCGTCGTCGGTCGGCATTGTGGCGGCAGCGCAGGCGGTGAAAGATCAGGGCAAGATCGGCAAAGTGTACGTGACCGGCCTCGGCCTGCCATCTGAAATGGCGGGCGCGGTGAAATCCGGTGCCAGTAAGAGCTTCGCCATCTGGAACCCGATCGACCTCGGTTATGCCGCGACTTACTTAGCGGATGATCTGGTGAAAGGCACGGCGACCAAAGAAGAAGCCAGCATGGGCAAACTGGGCAAAGTGAAGCTGGATGCCGACGGCAGCGGCGCAATGGCTGAGCCGTTTGTTTACGATGCCAGCAACATTGATAAGTTCTCAAAAATCTTCTGATTCCTTTTCCCTCTCCCTGTGGGAGAGGGATACAAGTGGAGAACTATCATGACCCCATTACTGGCGCTCAATGGCATCACCAAGGTTTTCCCTGGTGTACGCGCGCTTGAGAACGTGCAGCTTGAACTCTGGCCCGGCAAAGTCACCGCTCTGATCGGTGAAAACGGCGCGGGCAAATCGACGCTGGTCAAAGTGATGACCGGCATCTACCAGCCCGACGAGGGCGAAATCCTCTACAAAGCCATTCCTATACAGCTGCCGACCCCCGACTCGGCGCATAAGGTGGGCATCACCGCGATTCACCAGGAGACCGTCCTGTTCGATGAGCTGTCGGTCACCGAAAACATTTTTGTCGGTCAGTATCTGTATAAAGGCATTTTCAAAAAGCTCGACTGCCCGGAGATGCACCGTCGGGCGCAGGCGATCCTCACCCGTCTGGAGGTGCAGATTGACCCCCGCGCGACGCTGAAAACCCTGAGCATCGCCCAGCGCCATATGGTCGCAATTGCCCGGGCGCTGTCGTTTGACGCGCAGGTCGTTATTCTCGACGAACCAACGGCGGCCCTGTCCCAGCACGAAATCCTTGAGTTCTATCAGATCGTGGAGCGTTTAAAGCAGGAAGGGAAAGCGATCCTGTTTATCTCGCATAAGTTCGACGAGATTTTTGAACTGGCCGATCACTACACCATTCTGCGCGACGGCGTGTTTGTCGGCGCGGGGGCCATCAATGACATCACCGAAGAGCGGATGGTGGCGATGATGGTGGGCCGCGCCATTACCCAGACCTTCCCGAAGGTGGAATGCGAAAAAGGCGATATCGTGCTGGAGGTGCAGGATCTCTGCCACCCGACCGAGTTCGCGAACATCACTTTTACCCTGCGCAAAGGTGAGATCCTCGGCTTCTACGGGCTGGTGGGCGCCGGGCGTACCGAGCTGATGCAGGCGCTCTCCGGCGTCTCGCGCCCTTCTTCCGGCAGCATTGTGCTGAACGGTAAAGAACAGCATTTCCGCCAGCCAGCGGATGCCATCAAAGCCGGGATCGTCTGCGTGCCTGAAGAGCGCCAGAAGCAGGGGGCGATTATCGAACTGTCGATTGCGCAGAACATCAGCCTGCCACAGCTCAACAAACTCAACGCCAACGGCGTGCTGAATGACGATCGCGAGTGGCAACTGGCAGACGAATATGCGAAGCGGCTGCAAGTAAAAGCCTTTAGCTGGAAACAGGCGGTCGAAACTCTCTCTGGCGGCAACCAGCAGAAAGTGGTGATCGGCAAGTGGCTGGCAACCCACCCGGACGTAATCATCCTCGATGAACCGACCAAAGGGATCGATATCGGCTCCAAAGCGGCGGTGCATCAGTTTATGTCCGAGCTGGTCGGCCAGGGGCTGGCGGTGATCATGGTCTCCTCCGAACTGCCGGAAGTGATGGGCATGGCTGACAGGATCATCGTCATGCATGAAGGGTTAATGGTGGCGGAATATCAGGCGGGGGGCGCAACGGCTGAAACCATCGTCAGCGCCGCCAGCGGTGCCAGACAGGAGGCCGCATAATGGTGCAACAGCTGCTTAAACACCGCGAGGCCTTACTGGCGGCGGTGATTGTGCTGATGGTTATCGCCATCGGCGCGCGTGCCCCGTCGTTTATCGCGCCGGGCAACCTGGTGGAGATATTTAACGACACCTCCATTCTGATCATTCTTGCCCTCGGGCAGATGATGGTGCTGCTCACCAAAGGCATTGACCTGTCGATGGCGGCAAACCTGGCGCTGACCGGGATGATTGTCGCCCTGATTAACTTCCATTACCCCGATGTGCCGGTCTGGGCGCTGCTGATCCTGGCGACCGCGCTGGGCCTGCTGATGGGTATCATCAACGGCCTGCTGGTATGGAAAATGGGCATTCCGGCGATTGTGGTGACGCTGGGCACCATGAGCATCTACCGCGGGATTATCTTTCTGCTCTCCGGCGGCGGCTGGGTGAACTCCAACCAGATGGGTGCCGATTTCCTCGGCCTGCCACGGGCATCGGTGCTGGGTTTGCCGGTGCTGAGCTGGTGCGCCATTGCCGCGTTGCTGCTGGTGGGCTATTTCCTGCGCTACAGCCGTACCGGGCGCGCACTGTACACCGCAGGCGGTAACGCCACGGCGGCTTATTACACCGGGATCAACGCCGGAAAAATGCAGTTCGTCAGCTTCTGCCTCTCCGGGGCCCTGGCCGGGTTCTGCGGCTATCTGTGGATCTCGCGCTTTGCGGTGGCCTATGTCGATGTGGCAAACGGCTTTGAGCTGCAGGTGGTAGCGGCCTGCGTCATCGGCGGCATCAGCACCATGGGCGGTACGGGCCGGGTGTTGGGTTGCCTGTGCGGGGCGCTGTTCCTCGGGGTGATCAACAACGCCCTGCCGGTGATTGGCGTGTCGCCGTTCTGGCAGATGGCCATCTCCGGGACGGTGATCGTGATTGCGGTGCTGCTCAATGAACGTGGCAACAAACGCAAAGGACGGCTGATCCTGCGCGATGCGGCGCTGGCTCGTCAGAAACAGGCGGTGAGATGATGAGTAAAATAATGACGTCTGAAGAGATTAAACATGCCCCCGCCCCGGCGGGCATCTTCCAGCGCCTGCTGTGCTGGGAAGGTTTTCTGCTGGCGGTAACGCTGGCGGTATTCGTGGGTAACGCCCTGGCCTCCCCTTACTTCCTCGATATCTGGAACCTGTCGGATGCGACGTTCAACTTTACCGAAAAAGCGATCATCGTGTTGCCGATGGCAATGCTGATTATCGCCCGGGAAATTGATCTGTCGGTGGCCTCCACTATCGCCCTCAGCTCCACGGTGATGGGCTTTTGCGCGGCGGCCGGGCTGGATACGCCGCTGCTGGTCTGCGTGGGCTTAGGCGTTGGGCTGCTGTGCGGGCTGTTCAACGGCCTGCTAGTGACCCGCTTTAACTTGTCCTCGATTGTGATCACCATCGGCACCATGAGCCTCTATCGCGGCATCACCTACATTCTGCTGGGCGACCAGGCGCTGAACACTTGGCCGGAGAGCTTCGCCTGGTTTGGTCAGGGGTATGTCTGGGGCGCGCTGTCGTTTGAGTTCGCGCTCTTTATCGTGCTGGCCATCCTGTTTGCCTTCGTGCTGCACAAGACCAACTTCGGGCGTCGCACCTACGCCATCGGCAACAATCCGACCGGGGCCTGGTATTCCGGCATCAACGTGAAGCGTCACAACCTGATCCTCTTTGCCCTGGTGGGGCTGATGGCCGGGCTGGCCTCGGTGCTGCTTACCTCGCGTCTGGGCAGTACCCGCCCGACCATTGCGATGGGTTGGGAGCTGGCGGTGGTGACCATGGCGGTGCTGGGCGGCGTCAATATTCTCGGCGGTTCCGGCAGCATGGTGGGCGTGATTATCGCCGCCTTCCTGATGGGATTGGTCACCTTTGGCCTGAGCCTGCTCAACGTGCCGGGCATTGTGATGTCGGTGATCATCGGCGCCATGCTGATTGTGGTGATCTCCCTGCCGATCATCACCCGCCGGATTATGCAGCGAAGACGGATGTAATCCCCTCACCCCTGCCCTCTCCCCAAAGGGGAGAGGGAGAAAAGCCGCACGGTGCAGTGCCTTCGCCCCTCAGGGAGAGAGAAAGGCCGCACGGTGCAGTCCCCTCGCCCCTTCGGGCAGAGAGAGAAAGGCCGCACGGTGCAGCGCCCTCGCCCCTTCGGGCTGAGAGAGAAAGGCCGCACGGTGCAGTCCCCTCGCCCCTCTGGGCAGAGGGAGAAAGGCCGCACGGTGCAGCGCCCTCGCCCCTTTGGGCAGAGAGAGGCCGCACGGTGCAGTGCCCCCGCTCCTTTGGGCTGAGGGAGAAAGGCCGCACGGTGCAGTGCCCCCGCCCCTTTAGGCAGAGGGAGAAAGGCCGCACGGTGCAGCGCCCTCGCCCCTTTGGGCAGAGAGAGAAAGGCCGCACGGTGCAGTGCCCTCGCCCCTTTGGGCAGAGAGAGAAAGGCCGCACGGTGCAGCACCCTCGCCCCTTTGGGCAGAGAGAGAAAGGCCGCACGGTGCAGCGCCCCCGCCCCTTTGGGCAGAGGGAGAAAGGCCGCACGGAACAGTCCCCTCGCCCCTTTGGGGAGAGGGTTAGGGTGAGGGGCCCAGATTTGCAAAATCACCATTAAGGAGAATTATCATGAGCTTTATGTTGGCGCTGCCTAAAATCAGCCTGCACGGCGCAGGCGCAATCGGCGATATGGTTAAGCTGGTGGCAAACAAACAGTGGGGCACGGCGTTGATTGTCACCGACGGTCAGCTGGTAAAAATGGGCCTGCTCGACAGCCTGTTTACCGCCCTCGACGCGCAGCAGATGTCGTATCACCTGTTCGACGCGGTTTTCCCTAACCCGACCGAAGCACTGGTGCAGCAGGGTTATGCCGCGTATCAGGATGCGCAGTGTGATTACATTATTGCCTTCGGCGGCGGCAGCCCGATCGATACCGCCAAAGCGATTAAAATCCTCACCGCCAACCCTGGCCCCTCTACCGCTTACTCCGGCGTCGGCAAAGTGATCAACGCGGGCGTGCCGCTGGTGGCGATCAACACCACTGCAGGCACGGCAGCAGAGATGACCAGCAACGCGGTCATTATCGACGCCGAACGGCAGGTCAAAGAGGTGATCATCGACCCGAACATCATCCCGGATATCGCCGTGGATGACGCCAGCGTAATGCTCGATATTCCGGCTGCCGTGACGGCGGCCACCGGGATGGATGCCCTGACCCACGCCATCGAAGCCTATGTCTCCGTTGGTGCGCACCCGCTGACTGACGCCAACGCCCTGGAGTCCATTCGCCTGATCGCCCACTGGCTGCCGGAAGCGGTAGACAACGGGCATAACCTGGAGGCGCGCGAGCAGATGGCCTTCGGCCAGTATCTGGCGGGTATGGCCTTTAACAGCGCCGGGCTTGGGCTGGTGCACGCCCTCGCCCACCAGCCGGGGGCAACGCACAACCTGCCGCACGGCGTGTGCAATGCCATCCTGCTGCCGATTATCGAAAACTTTAACCGTCCGAACGCCGTGGCACGATTTGCCCGCGTGGCGCAGGCGATGGGCGTCGATACCCGCGGCATGAGTGATGAAGCCGCAAGCATGTCGGCCATTCAGGCGATTCGTGACCTGAGCGCCCGCGTCGGTATTCCCTCTGGTTTCAGCAAGCTTGGCGTCACCAAAGCCGACATCGAAGGCTGGCTCGACAAAGCCCTCGCCGACCCGTGCGCCCCCTGCAACCCGCGCAGCGCCAGCCGTGACGAGGTGCGCGAACTCTATCTGGAGGCATTATGATCCGCAAAGCCTTTGTGATGCAGGTAAACCCTGACGCACACGAGGAGTATGAACGTCGCCACAACCCGATCTGGCCCGAGCTGGAAGCGGTGCTGAAAGACCACGGCGCGCACAACTACGCCATTTATCTGGATAAATCCCGCAACCTGCTGTTCGCCACGGTGGAGATCGAATCGGAAGAGCGCTGGAACGCGGTAGCGAATACCGACGTTTGCCAGCGCTGGTGGAAATATATGGGGGAGGTGATGCCGTCTAACCCGGACAACAGCCCGGTGAGTACCGGGCTGCAAGAGGTGTTTTACCTGGCCTGATGTGTTAACGCTGCCGCGCTCGCGGCAGCGATATCCCGCTTATTGCTCAACGTAAAGGCTGACAACACCGTCACCGCCAGTACAAAACAGCCCAGCATCAGATAGGTATCCTGGAAGCCGATCCGGTCATACATATTCCCGGCAAACGCGGAGAGGAAAATCGCCGCCAGCTGTTTGGCAAAGTTGAAGCCAATCAGGTAGATGGTCGCAGACAGGCGAGTATCGAACACGCCAGTAATGTATTTGAAAGCCCCCACCAGCAGGAACGGCACTTCCAGCGCGTGCAGCATCTTCAGGGCCACCACTTCGACGGCAGTGGTCGCAAATGACGAACCAATGATGCGCGTCGCCATGATCACCCCGGCAATCAGCAACGTATTTTTTGCGCCAATGCGGTTAATGATCCACGGCGAACAGAACATGATGATGGCGTTGCAGATCTCCCCGGCGGTGGTCGCAAAGCCGAATGCCCGCGTGCCTTCCTCCGGCGTGGCGAAGAAGGTTTTAAAGAACGTGGCGAACTGCTGATCGAAGACGTCGTACACGCAGGCCACGCCAATCACGTACAAAATGAACATCCACATTTTGCGCTGGCGGAACAGGTTAAACACGGTTCTGGCGGTGATCTGCGGCTGGTTTGCACCGAGGGCGTTCATCACCTGGGCGGTCTGGTTAGGCTTCGGTTTTGCCACCACCAACAGCACCATCAACACCAGCGCCGCCGCGGAACCCATCCAGAACACATAGGAGGGATCAATCCCGAACAGGATGCCGCCCGTTGAGGCGCACAGCCCCCAGCCGAGACAGCCAAACATTCGCGCCTTGCCGTACTCAAAGAAGCTGTTGCGGCTCACGCGCTCAATGTAGGCCTCAATCGCGCCCGACCCTGCCGAGAAGACGAAGCCGATATAGATCCCACCGCTCAGCGCCCCGAGCCAGATATTGGTCTTCAGCAGCGGAGCAAAGACGTAGAGGAAGAACGGCGCGAACAGAAACAGCAGTACCGCGATGATCCACAGCAGGTGTTTTTTCAGCCCCAGCTTGTCCGACACCACACCCAGCACCGGCTGGAACGAGATGGCAAACAGCGAGATGCAGGAGAAGACGATCCCGGTATGGGTTTTATTCAGGCCGATGATGTCCGACAGCCAGATCGGCAGGAACGGAAAGCAGGTGGCCATGATGAAGAAGTAGAGAAAGAAGAACGATCCGAAGATCCAGAAGTTCGGGTTGTCTTTGTGGGTACAGGTGGTCGTATTCATTATTTTTATCCTCAACACAGGGCCGGTTGCCCGGCCCATTACCCTTATACGCGTTCAACGCCAATCAGGATGGCAGTTTCCGGGTCCAGAACCGGCAGGGCAAGCCCCGCCTGCATCAGCCATTCGCCGCTCACCGTCTGCGGGGATTCCATCCACGCCGGCAGCTTGCGCATGGTGTGCCCCCCCTCACCGGTCAGGCGAATATTGGGGTGATCGAGCAGCGTGATGCGGTACTGCGCGCTGGCCGTCAGCCCCGGCATACGCAGCGGCATCATCAGAGTGTAATCAGGCATTGCCAACTGGCTGACAATAAACAGCCCCTGACGCTGGTCCTGACTCACTATCCCCTGCGCCAGCGTGGTGCTGTCGGGCATATCCACCCGCCACTGGGTGCCGTGGTGGATCACCTCGCGCCACTGCTTATGCAGGGCCGCATAGTGCCGGTAGCCTTCGCGCTCCTGCTCATCCACGGCGAGAGGGTCCAGCTCCAGCCCCATATGGCCAAACAGCGCCGTCAGGCCACGGAAGGCGATACTGTGCTGGCGGAAGGTGGCATGGCATTTATGATGACCGATATGCGCGCCCATCACCTCCGGCGGGAAGAAGTAGCTCATGCCACGCTGGATAGTGTTGCGTTCCAGCGCGTCATTGTTATCCGATGCCCAGAAGCGGTGGCAGCGGGTCAGGACTTCATAATCGATACGCCCGCCGCCGGAAGAGCAGGATTCAAATTCCACATGGGGGAAGCGTTCGCCAAGGGTATCCAGCAGGCGGTAGAACTGTCGGGTCTGGGCGTCGGCAGCGGCTTTGCCGTTATGGCCCGGCTGCACCAGCTCACGATTCATGTCCCACTTCACATAGTCCACCGCGTGCTCACCCAGCAGCCAGCTCATGCGCTCCAGCAGATAATTGAAGGCAGCAGGAATGTTGAGGTTCAGCACCCACTGGTGGCGGCCAGTGGCCTGCTCATAACCCGGTAAGGCCAGCACCCAGTCCGGGTGAGCGCGGTACAGATCGGAGTTGGGGTTAATCATCTCCGGCTCGACCCAGATGCCAAACTCCATACCGAGGCTTTTGACGTGATTAATCACCGGCGTTAAGCCGTTGGGGTATTTCTGCTCGTCGAGATACCAGTCGCCCAGCGCCGCATGGTCGTCATTGCGCCCTTTAAACCAGCCATCATCGATGATAAAGCGCTCCACGCCCAGCGAGGCCGCTTCGTCTGCCATCCGCATGATGTACTCAGGATCGTGGTTAAAGTAGATCCCCTCCCAGGTATTGAGGTGTACCGGGCGCGGTTTGTTCTCCGGGAAGCGAATGATGTTGTCACGCAGATAGCGGTGGAACTGCTGGCTCATGCCGTTCAGCCCCTGGGCGGAGTAGCTGGCATAAAGGCGTGGCGTCCACAGTGTTTCGCCCTCCTCCACCGCCATTTCACCCGGCAGATAGAGCGCTTCGGCCTGCAAATAACGACGGCCATCGGTTTTGGCCTCCGCGCGCAGACGATGGTTGCCGCTCCAGCCCAGATGGACGCCCCAGACGTCACCGTGCATTTCACTGAAGCCCGGCGTGCCGCTGATCAGCGCCGGGAAATGCTCATGGGAGCTGCGGCCGCGGCGGTTTTCAATCACAAAGCTGTCGTGCTCCAGCAGCAGGCGATGCGGCTGGAATTCGCGGATCCAGCGGCCATGAAACGCCATAACTTCGCGGGCACGTTCCGCCAGTGGCAGGGTGACGGCCAGGCGGTCAACCTGCCACGGCTGGCTTTTGAGATTGGTCAGGCCGTGGCGGATCGCCAGTACGCCGCTGTCATCGAGGGCGATCTCACTGGTCAGACGCAGGCCGGCCTGGTCATCTTCGGCGGTGAGGGTCAGGGTTTGTCCCTGCTGCGATACCGCGACGGTACGGAACTGCGGCGAGCCATCCCGTCCCTGGCGGTGGCCTTCAATGCCCGGCGCGCCGAACAGACCGTGACTGAGTTCAGCCATAAGCGTGACCGGCGAATCAACATCCAGTCTGCCGTTGGCAATCGGGCGGGAAAGCGTTTCCGCATCCTGCGGCGAAAAGTGGCGAAGGTGCGGCCCCCAGTAAAGAATTTCGGCGAACGGATGGGTTTTGATCACCACATCAACCGTTTCGCTCGCGAGTCGTAATACTGCCTCTTGCATCGGACATCTCCTGTCATCGGGATATCCTGAGTGTTGATCCGAAACGTTTCGGATACAAACCAAAACGTTTCGGATTTGTGATCGGGTTTAGATATTGGGGAAATTTATGCCGTCTGGCCAGGCGAGAATTCTGGCTGCCACAGCACCTGAAGCTGGCTGATTTCTTCACCGTTAATCAGTTGAAGGACCATATCGGCGATCTGCTTGCCCACCCCCTGGCGGGTGGACTGGATCACCGCCGCCACGTCGATATCGACAATGCTGTCCTGCGGCAGGCCATCGTAAACTACCAGCGCAACGGCATCCTCGCCTGTTAAGCGCCCCATCTGCGCCAGCGCCATTGCGGCGCCGTCGCCATGGGTGTTGCAATCAGTGACGATCGCCGTGGGGGCGACATCCAGCGCCAGCAGTTCCTGCGTGGTGGTGTAACCCGCCCGGCGTGAAGGAGGCATGGTGCGCAGCCATTCGCTGGAAAGGCCCGCTTCTTTCAGGGCGTCGAGGTAGCCCTGACGGCGCTGGGTAATAAACGCCTGATTGTTGCTCTCACCCAGCAGCGCAATACGCTGATGCCCGCCCTCGATTAAGCGCCGGGTTGCGTTGAAGGTGCCCGCATAGTTGTCGAAATCGAACCAGGCGTAGGGCTTTGGCAGATGGCTGCGGCCCAGTGCCAGGAAGGGGAATCCGGCGGCCTGCAGTTGCTCGAGGCGCGGATCGTTATCCAGGGTATGGGCCACGATCAGCGCATCCACACGGCGGCTTTGCACCATGCGCATGTAGCTGTGTTTGTCGGCCAGATCGTCATCGGCAATCAACAGCAGATCGATCTCATGTTGCGCCAGTTCGTGGCTAATTTCGCCGACCATGTCCATAAAGACGCTGTTATTGAGCGGAACGGGATGCACCGGAAAGACCAGTCCCACGGCGTCGATTTTGCCCATCTTCAAACGGCGGGCAAAGGTGTTCGGGCGATAGCCGCGGCGCTGCGCTTCGGCTTCCACGCGGGCGCGCGTCTCGCTGGAAACGTCAAAATAGCCGTTGAGGGCGCGGCTCACCGTCGTTACCGACAGTCCCAGTTCTTTAGCAATGGCTTTAAGCGACATGATTATCCGTGTCTTCGTGTGTCAGTTTTGTTCCGCCACCATAAGCGCCAGGGTATCTGGCTCAAGCGCTTTGAAGAGATGCGGCTGGTCGGCAGGATAGCAAATATAGTCTCCAATCCCGAGCGCTTCCGGTGCGTCGGTGAGACCAACCAGCGCCTTTCCCTTCATGATGACAATATGCTCAACCGAACCCGGCGGGTGCGGATGGGAAATACGGTCAGCCCCGGGCTGCGCCATCAGGATATAGATATCGCGTCGCGCACCCGGCGGACAGGCCGCCAGTAAAATGGCCTCATAGTTGGCCTGTTCAGCAATGACTTTCGTCCCTTCGCCAAGGCGGATCACCTGGGTAGTGGGCTGTTGCGGTTCGAGCAAACGGGCAAAAGGGATATCCAGCGCCACGCACAGCGACCATAAGGTTTCGAGGCTAGGATTACCATTCCCGGACTCCAGCTGGGAAAGGGTGGATTTGGCGATCCCGGCACGGCGAGCGATTTCCGCCAGTGAAAGCCCGGTCCGCATGCGCTCCCGCACCAGACTTTTAGCGATTACGCTGATTGGCTGCGTCATAATGAGTCTCGTGTTCTATAAAACGAACGAATCGTTCATCTTGATAAACGAATGTGATGCGTTCATTATAATGGATACTCGTTCGATATGGCTAAATATGTATGAAACAGACTTTCTCTTGTCTTAACGGCGACACCATCAAGGCGATTATTCTCGTGTGTCTGGCGGTGGGCGTTGTGGGGATGTCCTACGGCTCGCTGGCGATGGCGTATGGCTTCCCGCTGTGGGTGCCCTTTGTGCTCTCTATTTCGGTGCTGGCAGGTGCATCGGAATTTATGTTTATCGGCATCGTCGCCAGCGGGGGCAATCCCCTTGCCGCAGCGGCGGCCGGGCTGCTGGTTAACGCCCGCCATGTGCCGTTTGGCGTAACGGTGCGCGATCTGGTGGGTAAACGCGGCGCCAGCTTGCTGGGCTGCCACATCATGAATGACGAAAGCGTGGTGTTTGGCCTGTCGCAAAAAACGCCGGAACAGCGTAAAGCAGCCTACTGGCTCTGTGGTCTGGGAGTCGCCATCATCTGGCCGCTGGGCACGCTGCTGGGGGCGATGGTCGGCAAACTGCTGCCGGAGCCGGAAACCATCGGGTTGGATGCGGTGTTCCCGGCCATTTTACTGGCCTTAGTCGTCCCGGCCTTTAAGAACCGCACAACGCTTATCCGCGCCTGTAGCGGTGCTGCGTTGTCGCTGGCCGCCGTGCCCTT
This sequence comes from Leclercia sp. LSNIH3, assembly GCF_002935105.1. Lineage (NCBI taxonomy): Bacteria > Pseudomonadati > Pseudomonadota > Gammaproteobacteria > Enterobacterales > Enterobacteriaceae > Leclercia > Leclercia sp. LSNIH3. Next base: position 2,513,229 of record NZ_CP026387.1, on the reverse strand, counting down.
TGCGCCGGTGGGGCTGCCGGTGCTGCTCTCTCTGCTTGGCCTCGCGGCGAGGAAAAAATAATGCAAAACATGACCGTTTTTATTCTCGGCATCGCCCTGCTGTCGGCGGGCACCTACCTGATGCGTCTCGGCGGAGCCAAACTGGGCAGCCGGTTAGCGTTATCTGAACGCGCCCAGGCCCTGCTGTCGGATGCAGCAACGGTGCTGCTGTTTTCAGTGGCGCTGGCGACCACTTTCTATGAAGGGGAACATTTTGCCGGGATGGCGCGGGTGCTGGGTGTGGCCTTTGCGGTGTTTCTGGCCTGGCGCAAGGTGCCGTTGATTGGGGTGATCGTCGCGGCAGCCGTGGTGACGGCCTTGCTGCGTCTGGCAGGTATAAACTAAAAAAGCGCCCCGGGGGCGCTCTTTCGACAAAAACGTTGCTTTTATTTGTTCAGTTCAGCGGTCATGTGTACACGGTTACCGGCGAAAGCCTGAGTAATAGTGTAAGAAGACGCGCCTGCCTGTTCAGCCTGAGCGGCGATTTTGGCTTCTGCGCCATCAATGGTGCTGGCGGATGCGGTAACAGACTGCGCTGCGAAAGAACCGAATGATGTTGCCAGAGCGATTACTGCTACAAAAGTTTTGATGCTTTTCATGATAGAGACCCTTGCGATTAGTTGTTGGTGTAAGGCACCGTGCCTTGATGTGATAAATAATAGGCCTCATCACCGACAACTGAAAGCAGAAGGATTTGCTAAAAGAATTCAAATTTATTGAACAATAGTCAACCGCTGTGGATGGGTGTAGATCGTGGCTTTTCCCGGCTTGCAGAACCCCACCAGCGTCAGGTTGCAACGCTCGGCCACTTCCACTGCCAGCGTGGTGGCGGCGGATACCGCAAACAGGATCTCGACCCCGCACATGGCCGCCTTTTGCACCATCTCGTAGCTGGCCCGGCTGGAGACCAGCGCAGCCCCCTGCTGCCAGACGGCGCTCTCTCCCGCGCGGCGGCCCAGCAGTTTATCCAGCGCCACATGGCGTCCGACATCTTCATGCCCGCCTGCGATCTCGCCCGACGGTAATACCCAGGCGGCGGCGTGGGTGCAGCCGCTCAGATTGCCGACCGGCTGTACCACGTGAAGGTTGTTCAGCGCCATATCAAGGTTCGCCAGGCTGAAGGTCTGGCTAAAAGGCAACGGGGTGATGGGTTTGCCAATGTCGTTCAACTGCTCCACACCGCACACACCGCAGCCGGTGCGTCCGGCCAGCGCGCGGCGGCGCTCTTTAAGGGCCATAAAGCGACGGCTGGAGAGTTCAATTTGCACCTCCATGCCGTTGCAGACCTGCACCACATCCATCCCGTAAATCTCCTGCGGGTGGTCGATAATGCCCTCAGAGAGTGAAAAACCGATGGCAAAGAGCGTCAGATCTTTTGGCGACGCCATCATTACGACGTGCGAGATACCGTTGTAGACCAGCGCCACGGGCACCTCTTGCGCAATCCAGTCCGGGATAGGTTGGTTGAGTTGAGGGGGTCTGCGTACCTCGCACGCCACGACGCCGACGGGCTGGGAGGAGGTATCTCGGATTTGTTTTAGCACGACTTCGTTCCTGGGCAACTTCGCAATTAAGGGGGCTATTGCAGCATAAATAGCAGCGGTTCGCCCCAGAGATGGATCAATTTTTCGTCCGGGCGTCCGTAGACCGGTTTTACCTCCTGGGGAGGAGGAGATCGAATGAGTTGATACAGTCTTGTAACACACAAAATCAATAACGTGATTTAGTTCACATTTCTAAATTAGCAAGCTTAGAATTCGTTCACTTTGTTTTAACTACATTCAAACAAGCCTACCGACAATGTGGTATTCTGCGCTCTATCCCTCAAGGAATTGTGGGAATACAAAATTCCAACCCTTTGCGGTTATTTTGTAACCGTAAAGTAAAACTCTAAATACCCAAATAACACGTGTTGCAGGCAAGCAGCAAAACGCGCCTGCGGCTCGCCTTATTAAGGTAGCAATGTCGAAACAAGGAGTGACCATGCAGGTCAGCAGAAGGCAGTTCTTTAAGATCTGCGCTGGCGGTATGGCAGGCACCACGGCGGCGGCACTGGGCTTTGCGCCCGGCGTAGCGCTGGCGGAAACTCGGCAGTATAAACTGCTGCGCACCCGCGAAACCCGTAACACCTGTACGTACTGCTCTGTCGGCTGTGGGCTGTTGATGTATAGCCTCGGCGACGGTGCAAAAAACGCCAAAGCATCTATCTTCCATATCGAAGGTGACCCGGATCATCCGGTTAACCGCGGGGCGCTTTGTCCGAAAGGGGCAGGTCTGGTGGACTTCATTCACTCGGAAAGCCGCCTGAAATTCCCGGAATATCGCGCGCCAGGCTCTGACAAATGGCAACAAATCAGTTGGGAAGAGGCGTTCGATCGCATCGCTAAACTGATGAAAGAAGACCGCGATGCCAACTTTATGGCGCAGAACGCAGAAGGCACCACCGTTAACCGCTGGCTCTCCACCGGTATGCTGTGTGCCTCTGCTTCCAGTAACGAAACCGGCTATTTAACCCAGAAGTTTACGCGCGCACTCGGTATGCTCGCGGTCGACAACCAGGCGCGTGTCTGACACGGACCAACGGTAGCAAGTCTTGCTCCAACATTTGGTCGCGGTGCGATGACCAACCACTGGGTCGACATCAAAAACGCCAACCTCATTGTGGTGATGGGCGGTAACGCCGCTGAAGCGCACCCTGTCGGGTTCCGCTGGGCGATGGAAGCCAAAATCCACAACGGTGCGAAACTGATTGTGATCGATCCCCGCTTTACGCGTACGGCGTCAGTGGCGGATTTCTACACCCCTATTCGTTCAGGTACTGACATCACTTTCCTGTCAGGCGTACTGCTGTACCTGATGACTAACGAAAAATACAACCGCGAATACACCGAAGCCTATACCAACGCCAGCCTGATCGTGCGTGAGGATTACCACTTCGAAGATGGCCTGTTCAGCGGTTACGACGCCGAAAAACGCAAGTACGACAAAACCAGCTGGAACTACGAGCTGGATGAGAAAGGCTTTGCGAAACGCGACACCACCCTGCAACACCCGCGCTGCGTGTGGAACCTGCTGAAAGAGCACGTTTCCCGCTATACGCCGGAGGTGGTGGAAAACATCTGTGGGACGCCGAAAGCCGACTTCCTGAAGGTGTGCGAGATGATCGCTGAAACCAGCGTTCACGATAAAACCGCGTCGTTCCTGTATGCCCTCGGCTGGACGCAGCACTCTATCGGCGCGCAGAACATCCGTACCATGGAGATGGTTCAGCTGTTGCTCGGCAACATGGGGATGGCGGGCGGCGGCGTGAACGCCCTGCGCGGTCACTCCAACATCCAGGGTCTGACCGATCTCGGCCTGCTGTCGCAAAGCCTGACCGGTTATATGAACCTGCCAAGCGAAAAACAGACCGACCTGCAAACCTACCTGACGGCCAGCACGCCAAAACCGCTGCTCGAAGGCCAGGTGAACTACTGGGGCAACTATCCGAAGTTCTTCGTCTCAATGATGAAGGCCTTCTTCGGTGACAAAGCAACGGCGGAAAACAGCTGGGGCTTTGACTGGCTGCCGAAGTGGGACAAGGGCTACGACGTTCTGCAGTATTTCGAGATGATGCACCAGGGCCAGGTTAACGGCTATATCTGCCAGGGCTTTAACCCGGTAGCCTCGTTCCCGAACAAGAACAAGGTTGTCGCCTCTCTGTCGAAACTGAAGTTCCTGGTCACCATTGACCCGCTGAATACCGAGACCTCGACCTTCTGGCAGAACCACGGCGAGTCGAACGACGTCGATCCGTCGAAGATTCAGACCGAAGTGTTCCGTCTGCCGTCCACCTGCTTCGCGGAAGAAAACGGCTCTATCGTCAACTCTGGCCGCTGGCTGCAGTGGCACTGGAAGGGTGCGGACGCCCCGGGCATCGCCATGAACGACGGCGAGATCCTGGCCGGTATCTTCTTACGCTTGCGTAAGATGTACGCCTCTCAAGGCGGCGCGAACCCGGAACCGGTGCTGAACATGACCTGGAACTACTCGACGCCGGAGAACCCATCCCCGGAAGAAGTGGCGATGGAGAGCAACGGTAAGGCGCTGGCGGATGTTATCGACCCGGCTACCGGTGTTGTTCTGGCGAAGAAAGGCGATCAGCTCAGCACCTTCGCGCACCTGCGTGATGACGGCACCACCTCTAGTGGCTGCTGGATCTTTGCCGGAAGCTGGACGCCGAAAGGCAACCAGATGGCCAACCGCGATAATGCCGACCCGTCAGGGCTGGGCAATACGCTGGGCTGGGCATGGTCCTGGCCGCTGAACCGCCGCATTCTTTATAACCGTGCGTCTGCTGACCCGCAGGGCAACCCGTGGGATCCGAAGCGTCAGCTGCTGAAGTGGGACGGCGCGAAATGGGGTGGCGTGGATATTCCTGACTACAGCACCGCGCCTCCGGGCAGCGATGTCGGGCCGTTTATCATGCAGCCTGAAGGGATGGGACGTCTGTTTGCTATCGACAAGATGGCGGAAGGGCCGTTCCCGGAACACTACGAGCCGTTTGAAACGCCGCTGGGCACCAACCCGCTGCACCCGAACGTGGTCTCTAACCCGGCTGCCCGTATCTTCAAAGGCGACTTTGAAGCGCTGGGTAAAAAGGACAAGTTCCCGTATGTCGGCACCACCTACCGTCTGACCGAGCACTTCCACTACTGGACCAAGCACGCGCTGCTTAACGCCATCGCGCAGCCGGAACAGTTCGTGGAGATCGGCGAGAAGCTGGCGAACAAGCTCGGCATTGCCCACGGCGATACCGTGAAGGTCTCTTCCAACCGCGGCTACATTAAAGCCAAGGCGGTAGTGACCAAGCGTATTCGCACGCTGAACGTAAACGGTCAGCAGGTAGATACCATCGGCATCCCGATTCACTGGGGTTACGAGGGCGTGGCGAAGAAAGGGTTCATTGCGAACACCCTGACGCCATTCGTTGGTGATGCGAACACGCAGACGCCGGAGTTTAAGGCCTTCCTCGTGAACGTGGAAAAGGTGTAACGGAGACGACTTATGGCTTATCAATCGCAAGACATTATTCGTCGTTCCGCGACTAACAGTTTCACCCCCGCGCCTCAGGCGCGGGACCACCAGCAGGAAGTGGCGAAGCTTATCGACGTAACCACCTGTATCGGCTGTAAAGCCTGTCAGGTGGCCTGTTCGGAGTGGAACGACATCCGTGACGAAGTGGGTCACAACGTTGGGGTGTACGATAACCCTGCCGATCTGACCGCTAAGTCCTGGACGGTGATGCGCTTCTCGGAAGTGGAACAGAACGACAAGCTGGAGTGGCTGATCCGCAAAGATGGCTGTATGCACTGCGCGGACCCGGGCTGCCTGAAGGCCTGCCCATCCGAAGGGGCAATCATTCAGTATGCCAACGGCATTGTCGACTTCCAGTCTGAGCAGTGCATCGGCTGCGGCTACTGCATTGCGGGCTGTCCATTCGACGTGCCGCGCCTGAACCCGGAAGACAACCGCGTCTACAAATGTACGCTGTGCGTCGACCGTGTGAATGTCGGCCAGGAGCCAGCCTGCGTGAAGACCTGTCCAACCGGCGCCATTCATTTTGGCTCCAAAGAGGACATGAAAACGCTGGCGGGCGAACGCGTCGCTGAGCTGAAAACCCGCGGTTACGACAACGCTGGCCTGTACGATCCGTCCGGGGTTGGCGGTACGCACGTGATGTACGTGCTGCACCACGCCGACAAGCCGAATCTGTATCATGGCCTGCCGGAGAACCCGGAAATCAGCGCCACGGTTAAGTTCTGGAAAGGCATCTGGAAGCCGCTGGCCGCCGTCGGTTTTGCCGCGACGTTCGCTGCAAGTATCTTCCACTACGTCGGCGTTGGTCCAAACCGCGCGGAAGAGGAAGACGACAACCTGCATGAAGAGAAAGACGAGGTGCGCAAATGAAAAGACGTGACACCATCGTGCGCTACACGGCGCCGGAACGTATCAACCACTGGGTCACCGCCTTCTGCTTCATGCTGGCGGCGATAAGCGGGCTGGGGTTCTTCTTCCCCTCCTTCAACTGGCTGATGCAGATCCTCGGTACGCCGCAGCTGGCGCGCATCCTCCACCCGTTCGTTGGGGTGGTGATGTTCGCCTCGTTCATCATCATGTTTTTCCGTTACTGGCACCACAACCTAATCAATCGGGATGATATCTTTTGGGCGAAGAATATTCGTAAGATCGTCGTCAACGAGGAAGTAGGTGATACCGGACGCTATAACTTCGGCCAGAAATGCGTATTCTGGGCGGCGATTATCTTCCTGGTGCTGTTGCTGGTCAGTGGTGTGATCATCTGGCGTCCGTACTTTGCGCCTGCTTTCTCAATCCCGGTGATCCGATTTGCGTTAATGCTGCATTCATTTGCCGCAGTGGCGTTAATTGTGGTTATCATGGTGCATATCTACGCCGCCCTTTGGGTGAAAGGCACCATTACCGCGATGGTGGAAGGCTGGGTTACTAAGACGTGGGCGAAGAAACATCACCCGCGCTGGTACCGTGAAGTCCGCCAGAAACAGGAAAAGTCATCTGAATGAGTATTCGCATAATCCCGCAAGATGAGCTGGGTTCGAGCGAGAAACGCACGGCGGAAGTGATTCCGCCGCTACTGTTCCCCAGACTGAAAAACCTCTACAACCGCCGCGCTGAACGCCTGCGCGAGCTGGCAGAGAACAACCCGCTTGGCGATTATCTGCGCTTTGCCGGGCTGATCGCCCATGCCCAGGAAGTGGTGCTGTACGACCATCCGTTGCAGATGGACCTGACCGCGCGCATCAAAGAGGCGAACGCTCAGGGCAAGCCACCGCTGGATATCCACGTCCTGCCGCGCGATAAGCACTGGCACAAGCTGCTGAATTCGCTGATTGCCGAGCTAAAGCCCGAGATGAGCGGCCCTGCCCTGGCGGTGATCGAGAACCTCGAGAAAGCCTCTGAGCAGGAGCTGGAGCAGATGGCGAGCGCGCTCTTTGCGTCCGATTTTGCGTCGGTCAGCAGCGATAAAGCGCCCTTTATCTGGGCCGCCCTGTCGCTCTACTGGGCGCAAATGGCCAGCCTGATCCCAGGTAAAGCCCGCGCCGAATACGGCGAAGCACGCCAGTTCTGCCCGGTGTGCGGTTCGATGCCGGTCTCCAGCATGGTGCAAATCGGGACGACCCAGGGGCTGCGCTATCTGCACTGCAACCTGTGCGAAACCGAGTGGCACGTGGTGCGCATCAAATGCAGCAACTGCGAGCAGACCCGCGATCTGCACTACTGGTCGCTGGAGAATGAGCAGTCTGCGGTGAAAGCCGAAAGCTGCGGCGACTGCGGCACCTACCTGAAGATCCTGTACCAGGAAAAAGACCCGAAAGTGGAGGCCGTCGCTGACGATCTCGCTACCCTGATTCTGGACGCAAAAATGGAGCAGGAGGGCTTTGCCCGCAGCTCTATTAACCCGTTCCTGTTCCCGGGTGAAGGGGAGTAATTCCCTGTGATAATGCCGGGCGGCGTAAGCTTGCCCGGCTTGTCAATCCCAAACCTCCTCCGTTTCTGGACATCACAGCCGCTTGACATAGCGCTATTTTTTTCAGAATTCATTTAGCCGCTAAACGTAGAAAACCCTCTTTTAGTACGTCACTATCCCTGCAACAAAACATTACATTATGTAAGGGAAAGTGTTGGAAATGGAATTCCGGCTATTACGATTACGGATTAAGAGAACCGTCTTTTTCATCTGCGTGCTTCTCAGTCTTTCATCAACGGCTGTCGCGGCACCGGCCGATGCGCAATTTATCCTTCAGCAGCAACGCCAGCAGGCGCTGGAAGCCCAGCTAACGCCTCAAACGCCCGACGTTCGTCTGCCCTCTCCCGCGAATAGTGAAGATAGCGGTGAATTCGCAGCCGAAACGCCCTGCTTCACGATTCATGACGTCACGCTGTCTGGACAGGATGCGTTCCCGCACTGGGTGCCACTGCAACGCATAGCGAATCAGGCTGTGGGTAAATGCCTGGGTGCTAAAGGCATCAACCGCGTCATGAGCCTGCTGCAAAACCGCCTTATCTCCCACGGCTGGACGACGGCACGCGTGCTGGCTCCTGCGCAGGATTTAAAAAGCGGGCATTTAGCGCTGGCGGTTATTCCGGGGAAGATCCGCCAGGTCTCGTTAACCGACGACAGTAGCCGCTGGCTATGGCTGTACAGCGCCTTCCCGGCGCACGACGGCAACCTGCTGGACCTGCGGGACATCGAGCAGGGTCTGGAGAACCTTCAGCGCCTGCCTACCGCTCAGGTCAAGATGGACATCATTCCGGCCGAACAGCCGGGCGAAAGCGATATCGTGATTACTCGCCAGCAGAGCAAGTTCTGGCGGCTTGGCCTGTCGCTTGATGATTCAGGCACCTCATCCACGGGCCGCTATCAGGGCGGGATGACGCTTTCGCTGGATAACCCCCTGGCGCTGAGCGATCTCTTCTGGTTCTCCATTAACCACGACCTCCAGACCGGGCCGGAAAAAGGCAATCAGAACCTCAGCGCCCACTGGTCCGTTCCTGTGGGCTGGTGGGCATTTTCCGTCACCGGCAGCGACTATCACTATCACCAGTCCGTCGCCGGGCTAAACGGCGATATTCGCTACAGCGGGAAAAGCCAGAGCATGGTGGCGCAGGCCAGCCGGGTGCTGCACCGCAGCAGCGCGCAGAAAACCACGTTCACCTGGGACGTCGAAAGCCGGACAACGAAAAACTACATCAACGACACCGAAGTGGAGGTGCAGCGCCGCCACGTCTCCTCCTGGAAGGCCGGGCTTCAGCATCGCCACTATATCGGCCCCGCCACGCTCGATGCGGGCATCAGCTATCAGCGCGGCACGCGTTGGTTTGGCGCGCAGCCTGCTCCTGAAGAGACGTTCGATGAAGCCACCGCGTTAGGCCGCATTCTTCGCACCCATGCACGCCTGAGCCTGCCGTTTGAACTGGGCACGCAGCGCTTCCGCTACGACGTGGCCTGGCAGCGTCAGACCAGCAACACGCCGCTCACCTCGCAGGATCAGTTTTCCATCGGCGGGCGCTGGACGGTACGCGGCTTTGACGGCGAACGTACGCTTAGCGCCGATCGCGGCTGGCTGGTGCGCAACGATCTCTCCTGGCAGGCCCCGCTTGCCGGCACCGAGTTCTATCTGGCCGCCGACTACGGCGAGGTTGCCGGCAAGGGGACGGAATACCTGACGGGCAACCATTTGGCCGGTGGTGCCGCGGGCCTGCGCGGCGCCCTCTGGAAAGTGGGATACGACGCCTTCGCGGGCGTGCCCTTCTCCCGCCCCGACGGCTTCAAAACCAGCCCGGCGACCTTCGGCTTCAACCTGAATATGGATTTCTGAGTATGCGTTATGGCGAATTGACGGTTCATTGTCCGCTCCTCCACACCGTCACGCTGAATGAAGCCGAAGTGCTTGGTGCGTCGGTGTGGCTCTGGATGCATTCACTCAGTCACCGTGACGCGCCGCTGCACGCCCTCCCAGTGGTGTTACTGCCCATCATTAAACGCCAGCAGTACGTGCTGGTAGAGGAGAAAGGACGCCCGATCTTTTTCCTGAGCTGGGCATGGATGAGCGAAGAAGCCGAACGCCGCTACCTCACCGAAGCAACGGTTGTCCTCCCGGAGGAAGACTGGTGTAGCGGCGACCGCTTGTGGTTTCGAGACTTTATCGCGCCATTTGGCCACGCGGAAACCCTGTTCCGCCTTCTGCGCAAGGAGATTTTCCCGCACCACATTGCGCGCTCGCTCTGGCATCGCGGCAATGAGAAAGGCCGTCGCATCAACACATTTTATGGCAAGCAGGTCACGCGCGATGCGCTGCTGAACTGGAAGAAAAAGCACCCGCTGCACGGATAAAAATAAAAGGATTTCACCATGAATAAACGCCTGTATCGCATCGTCTTTAATAAAGCCCGCGGCATGCTGATGGTCGTCTCCGAGCTTGCCCGCAGTTGCGCGGGCACCTCGCCATCTCCCGGGATCGGACGCAGCCTTCAGCGCCTTGTCTGCCGCGTCGGGGCGCTCAGCTTTGCCCTGTGGCTGGCCTCCGGTGCGGTAACGATACAGGCCGCGGGCATCGTGGCGGACGCCTCAGCGCCTGGCAAGCAGCAGCCTACCGTCATCAGCACCGCCAACGGTACGACGCAGGTGAATATCCAGACCCCATCGGCAGGCGGCGTGTCCCGCAACACCTACAGTCAGTTCGACGTTGGCCGGGACGGGGTCATCCTGAATAACTCCCATAAAAATACCTCAACCGAACTCGGCGGGATGGTGACCGCCAACCCGTGGCTGGCAAAGGGCGAGGCGAAGGTCATCCTCAACGAGGTGAACGCACGCAACCCAAGCCAGCTCAACGGTTACATCGAGGTGGCCGGACAAAAAGCCGACGTAGTCATCGCCAGCCCGTCGGGCATCACCTGCGACGGCTGCGGCTTTATTAACGCCGGGCGCGCCACGCTGACGACCGGTACCGCCCAGATGCAGGATGGCCGGATAACCGGGTATCAGGTGGAGCGCGGTGACATTACCGTGAACGGCAGCGGGCTGGACTCTACCCGCCAGGAGCACACCGACATCATCGCCCGGGCGGTTCAGGTGAACGCCGCCATTCACGCGCAGGATTTACGCGTCACCACCGGGCGCAACGCGGTGGATGCGGCTCATGAAAAGGTTTCCGCCCTTGCGGATAAGGGTGCGGCAAAACCCGCGCTGGCGCTGGATGTCGCGCAGGTCGGCGGCATGTACGCCGGTAAAATCCGCCTGCTCGGAACGGAAAAAGGCGTCGGGGTGCGCAACGCGGGCAATATCGGCGCGGAAGCTGGGACGGTCACCCTCTCTGCCGACGGACGCATTGAGAACAGCGGCGCCCTCTGGTCTTCAGCGGACGCGACCCTCTCCAGCACGGCCTCCGTGCAAAACAGCGGTTCGATTGCCGCTGAGCATAACGTCAGCCTGACCGGCACGGAGATCGCCAGCACCGGCACGCTGGCTGCGGGCGTGCTGTCCGATGGCAGCATCGGCAATGATGGCAATCTCACGCTGAACGCCAGTGGCACGCTCAATATGCACGGCCTGAATGCAGCAGGCGGAAACATCAAAGCCGTGGGTCAGGGGCTGGATGCATCAGGCAGCGTGACGCAGGGGAAGACCATTACCCTTAACGCCGGACAAGGCGCTCTTAGCACCCGCAGCGCGCAGATCGTTGCCCGGGACACGCTTAGCGCGGCCACCTCAGGCACACTCGACAATAACGGTGGCCTGCTCGCCGCCGACCAGCTCACGCTCTCGGCAAAACGCCTGCAAAACCAGAAAGGTCAGATAAGCCAGAGCGGGACACGGGCGCTGACGCTGACCCATCAGGACGGCCTTGATAATCGCGAAGGTGTGATTGCCGCCAACGCCACGGTCAACGTTAACGCCGCGTCGCTGGATAACCGCAAGGGCCAGATTGTCGCCGCCGATACCGGCACCCTGACCATAAAAACCGCTGGCCTGACGGACAACCGCGAGGGCGAACTGGCGGCGGCAGACAGCCTCAGCGTGACCGCCGACAGGCTGGACAACAGTGGAGGCTTTATCGGCGCTGAACAAGGCCGTGTCGGGCTGACCAGCAGCAAAGCGCTGATGAATGCCGGCGGGACGATTGCCGCCCGCGATACCCTGACGCTCGACAGCGCCGGGTTGAATAACGATGAAGGTTTGATTCAGTCTGGTGCGGACACGATCGTCGATACCCACGGCAACAGCATTTCAAACAGAGATAACCAGACGACGGGCGGCATCGTCAGCTTTGGCAAACTGCACGTGAACGCTAGCAGTATTAACAACCAGCACGGCATGCTTGCCGGGGTGAAAGAGACTGAAATTTGGGCCAAAAACGTAGATAACCGCGACGGCACGCTGGCCTCTGATTCTACCCTGCAACTGCATGCGCATGCCGTTGACAACCAGCGCGGTACGCTCAGCACCGGGAACGACCTGTCGCTGGCGCTGGCTGATAACCTGGACAACCGCAACGGCACCCTCAGCGCGGCTGGGTCGCTGAGTATTCATGCCGGGGCGCTGGATAATACGCAAGGTACGCTGGTATCCGGTAAGGATGCGCGAATAGACACGTCCCGGATAACTAACCAGAGAGGGCTGATTGCCGCCCGGAGCGATCTTGCAATCACCGGGCAAAGCCTGAACAACGACAGCAGCGGGCTGGTACAGAGCGGGAGCGATCTCACCCTGGCCGTTGAACATATCAACAACCGCAACAGTGGCGATATGGGCGGCATCGTGAGCCAGGGCAACCTGTCGATCAAAACGACCGATCTGCAAAATGATGCGGGCGTCATCCTCACCGAAAAACAGGCCACGCTGGACGCCACACGCTTTAGCAATATTGCCGGAACGCTGTTTGCCCTGGATACGCTGACGCTGGCCACACACAGTGATAGCGACAACCGTCAGGGGATCATTCAGGGAAGCGGGATCGTTCTTGATACCCACGGCTATCAGCTGGATAACCGCGAGGGGACGCTCTACAGCCTGGCGGCCATGCAACTTGCTACCGCCGGGCTGAACAACCAGAACGGTACCCTGGGCACAAAGGGTGATTTTTCACTGCTGGCAACCTCGCTGGATAACCGTTCCGGCGGGCGTCTGGTTGGCGAGCAGGGAATGGCCCTCACCCTCGACCGTCTTGATAACCAGGACGGGCAGATCCAGTCTCTGGGTGAGTTGGTGGTGAACGCCGTATCAGGTGCAATCGACAACACGCGGGGCCTGATCCGCAGTGGCGCAACGGTGACGCTCAACGCAGCCTCACTGCTCAACCGCAATACTCAGGCCGAAGAAAAGGGCATTGAAGGGCTGGATGTGACAATCCACAGCCAGCAGCTCGAGAATGCCCAGGGAACGGTGCTGGCAGGCAAGACACTCTCCATCACCAATGCCGGAACCCTCGATAACACGCAGGGCGAGCTGTCCGCCGCTGGCAAGCTGTCGCTAAGTGGAGCAGCCATGCGGCTCCTCAACACCGATGGTGTGGTCATCAGTGGCGAGCGCGTGAACATTGACGCGAGCGATGTCACGGGTGATGGTCAGTTGCTGTCGCTGGGCGACATGGCGCTTCGCACACGCCAGGCCTTTAACAACACGGGTGATATTATCGCCAACGGCAGCGTCACGTTTACCACGCCAGGCCGCGTGACTAACGCCGGTAATCTGCTGGCCGGTACAACGCTTGACCTCACTGCCACCAGCCTCTTCAACGCAGCTTCCGGTGAAATAGCCGCAGGGGCAACCTGGCTATCGGTTGCCGGTTCGCTCGACAACTATGGCCTTATTGATGGTAGCCAGACGTGGCTGCGTGCCGGGACCTTAACGAACGCGGGCACCGGCCGTATCTATGGCGACCATCTCTCGCTGCAGGCTACCACGCTGAATAACCTGGCTCAGGGCGGAAAAGCGGCGACCCTCGCCGGGCGTCAGCGTGTGGATATTGGCGCAGACACCATAAACAACCGCGATCATGCGCTGATCTACAGTGACGGTGCGCTGGCTATCGGCGGACAGATCGATGCCCGTGGTTTTGCCACCGGTCAGGCGAAGACGCTGAACAACCATAGCGCAACGATTGAATCTGCGGGTGATATGGCGCTGTCCATCAGCCTGATTAATAACGTCAACGATCGTTTCAGCACCGACGTGGCGCTGATCTCCACGGAGGAGATGCATGAGTATCAGCACAGGGGATCGCCTGACCGCTGGGACGCGAATACCGCAGGGGTTTTTGTCGACCGTAACTCTGCCGACCGCTTGCTGAATCTCAACACCCCGGACGATACCGGGGCCAATAATGATAACTTCTACGAATACAGCTACACCCGCACCATCGAAGAAGAGGTCATTACCGAGAGTGACCCGGGAAAAATCCTCTCCGGTGGAAATATGCTGATCGCTGCACACCAGGTGCTGAACGATAAAAGCCAGATTGTGGCAGGAGGAACGCTCGGCATCTTCGCCGATTCAGTAGACAACGTGATGCCAGAAGGCAGCCGCTGGATCACCGATGCAGGCTCGGTGACGCACTACAGCCGTAAATCCAAAAAAGGCGGTGACTCTCAGGGTAAGAGCACCTCAGACTACACGCCGCCAGTGGTGATCCAGTCCATCACCCTCAACCCCGGACGCATGGAGGGCAACAGCCAGGCTGAAGGCAGCGACATTTCCCTCTCCCCTGCCACCGCGCACAGAACGGACGCCACGCTCCAGGAAGTGGGCAGCCTGACGGTTGGCGTTGAAACCACCGTACCCGGGCAGGGGGCGTTGTCCCCTGAACTGCCTGCCGGAAATACCCCAGCGAAATGGATCGAAATGCCTGCCAGCGATGCGCAGGACGTGGTGATCCGTGCGGCAGGGCCAGACACCCGACTGCCAGACAGCAGCCTGTTTAATACCCTACCCGATCCGTCGGCGGCGTATCTGGTTGAAACCGATCCACGCTTCACCAACAACAAAACCTGGCTCGGCAGCGACTACATGCAGAATGCGTTCGCGACAGATCCGAACAACGTGCATAAGCGCCTCGGCGACGGTTACTACGAGCAGCGACTGGTACGCGAGCAGATCATCGCCCTCACCGGTGGGCGCTATCTGGGCGACTACCGCGATGACGAAGCCCAGTTCAAAGCACTTATGGATACGGGGATTGCTTTCGGACAAGAGCATCAGCTTATCCCGGGCGTGGCGCTCACCGCCGAACAGATGAGCCTGCTGACGGAGGACATGGTCTGGCTGGTGAATACACGAGTGCAGCTTGCAAACGGTAGCTGGCAAACGGTGATGGTGCCCCAGGTGTATGTTCGCGTACAGCCTGGCGACATTGACGGTTCCGGCGCGCTGATGGGGGGCCAGAACGTCGTGATGAACCTGAACCGTGACCTGGTCAACAGCGGCACAATTCATGGCCGTGAAGTGGTCCAGCTTAGCGCCGACAACATCACTAACAGGGCGGGGACGATTCAGGGGGCAGACGTCAGCCTGCTCGCCCGTACGGACATCAATAACATCGGCGGCACAATTTCCGGCAACCATTCCGTACTGGCCTCTGCCGGACGGGACATTAACATCACTACCACGACCCGCAGCGCACAGAGCACCGCCGGGAAAAACAGCTTTGAACGCACCGCCATTGAACGTGTGGCAGGGATCTACGTCCAGGGCGATGACGGTAAGCTGGTGCTAAACGCCGGGCGCGATCTCAGCCTGACCGGGGCGCAGGTGGTGAACAGCGGCAGCGACAGCCAGACGGTGCTTAACGCCGGGCGGGATCTGAACCTGTCGACCGTTACCACCTCGACCAGCGATAACCTGACGTGGGATAAAGACAACTGGCTGAAGCAGTCCGTCACGCAGCAGGTGGGAAGCCAAATCTCCGGCGCTGGCGACGTTACGATGATAGCCGGACGCGACGTGAATGCACAGGCGGCCTACGTCGAGGCGGGTGACCGACTCGGCGTGGGTGCGGGACGTGATATTTCCATCATGGCCGCCACTGAACGCAGCGAATTTGAGTCGCACCATAAATCTACTGGCAGCAGCGGCGCGCTGTCGAAAAAGACCGTGACCACCCACGATGTGGTCAACCGTGAGACCGCACAGGGGGCCGTGTTGAGCGGCGACACCGTGATACTGCAGGCAGACAATAATCTGCTTGTTCAGGGCAGTAATATCGTTGGCGATAACGATGTCCACCTGGCGGCAGGCAACAACCTGACCCTGACCACGGCGGAAGAGCACAACCAGGAGAGCCATCAGCGACAGGAGAAAAAATCGGGCTTCTCCGGCACGGGCGGTATTGGTTTCAGCTACGGCAAGCAGAGCCTGAAGGTCACTGACACCGCGCAGGACACCACGCATCGCGGCAGCACCATCGGCTCCATTAACGGCAACGTCACCCTGAGCGCGGGCAGCGACCTGAACGTCCACGGCTCGGAGCTGATTGCCGGGCAGGACATGACGCTGGCCGGGAAAAACGTCAGCATCACCGCCGCCAGCGACAGCGGCACCCAGACCCACACCGTTGAGCAGAAAACCTCCGGCCTGACCCTTGCGCTCTCCGGCGCGGCGGGTGGTGCCCTCGACAGCAGCGTCCGCACCCTGAAGCAGGCCGGTGAGACCGACAACGACCGCCTCGCCGCCCTGCAGGCGGTGAAAGGCGCCCTGACCCTCGGACAGGGTGCACAGGCCGTCGTGCTCGACCAGGCCACCGGCGACCAGAAGGGCAATGACAACACCATCGGCGTTAGCCTCTCTTACGGCAGCCAGTCGTCAACATCCACCCAGACCAGCACGCAGACTACCGCAAAAGGCAGCAGCCTCACCGCCGGGAATAACCTCACCGTGGTGGCAACGGACGGCGACCTGCTGGTTCACGGCAGCCAGCTTGATGCCAGCAATGACCTGTGGTTACAGGCGAGCCAGGACGTGAACCTGATATCTGCCCTGAACACCTCCACGCTCGACGGCAAAAACGAAAGCCACGGCAGCAGCGCGGGCGTGGGTATCGGCTATGGCTCCGGCGGCCTGGGCATCAATGTCTCCGCCAGCGTCAACGGCGGCAGGGGGACAGAGCGCGGCAACGGCACCACCCACACCGAGACCATGGTGAACGCCGGAGAGACGCTCAGCATCGTCAGCGGCCGCGACGCCACCCTTGCCGGGGCGCAGGCCAGCGGTAAAACCGTCGTGATGGATATCGGGCGTAACCTGACCCTCGTCAGCGAACAGGACACCGACCGCTACGACAGCAAACAGCAGAACGCCAGCGCGGGCGGCAGCTTCACCTTCGGCTCGATGAGCGGCTCCGCCAGCGTTAACTACAGCCGCGATAAAATGACCAGCGACTATGCCTCCGTGAAGGAGCAGACCGGCATTTTTGCAGGCTCCGGCGGGTTCAACATCACCGTGGGCGACCACACGCAGCTCGATGGCGCGGTTATCGCCTCCACCGCCACCGCGGACAGGAACCATCTCGACACCGGAACGCTCGGCTGGCGCGATATTCACAACACCGCCGAATACGACGTGGACCATCAGAGCGTGGGCATCAGCACCGGCGGCAGCATCGCCGGGCAGTTCGCCGGGAACATGGCAAGCAACCTGCTGGCCGGGGCGGACAGCAGCGGCAGTGCGGAGGGGACGACGCACGCGGCTGTCGGGGAAGGAACCATTACCGTTCGTGATGGCGCAAACCAGACGCAGGATATCACCACCCTCTCCCGCGACATGGAAAATGCCAACGGCAGCATCGACGCCATCTTCGAGAAGGAGAAAGAGATGCGCCGGATGGAGGAGGCGCAGCTTATCGCGGAAATCGGCATGCAGGTGGCGGATATCGCCCGTACCCAGGGTGAAATCGCGAAGCAGGAGGCCATGAAGGACCCGGCAGCCTTCAGCGCCGCAGAGGAGAAGCTGAGGGCCGAGGGCAAGAGCAACCCGACCCCGCAGGAGATAGCCGACCAGGCCGGGCGCACGGCAATGGAGCAGTACGGCACGGGCAGCGACATGCAGCGCGCCATCCAGGCGGCTACCGCGGCCGTTCAGGGGCTGGCGGGCGGCGACATGACCGCCGCGCTGGCCGGGGCTGCCGCTCCGTACGTGGCGGAGGTTATCGGGCACCGTTCCGGGCTGGACGACACGATGGAAAAAGCTGCCGCTCACGCAGTGGCGAATGCTGTGCTGGCCGCAATGCAGGGGAAAGACGCGCTCGCGGGTGCCGCGGGTGCCCTGGCCGGGGAGCTGGCAGGGACGATTGCGCTGGAGATGTACGGGAAGGATGTTGCTGCGCTGAGTGAAAGTGAAAAGCAGACCATCAGCGCCCTGGCAACGCTTGCCGCAGGGATAGCGGGCAGCGTTGCGGGAGACGGCACGGCCAGTGCCATTGCGGGGGCCGAGGCCGGGAAGACGGTGGTTGAGAATAATACGCTGAGTATACCGTCGGGTATGATGAATTACGGACAGGCCGCTGCTTCATGGAACCAGTACGCAGTAGATAACAATCTGACGCCAGAACAAACGCAGGCAGGGCTGAATAAGCTGGCAAAAGGTGATTTACCGGAAGGTGCTAATATCAGCAAAGCCATTGTTGAAGGTTATCAGGACGGTGTATTTATCGCCGATGCATTCTATCTTGCGCCTCAAATAGCGATAGCCAAAGGTATTATCGGAGCGGTAATTGGAGGTGGGGCAAACTCGGCTTTCCAGTATATGAATATGGCACCTGACGGTGAGTTTAGTTATTATAGCGCAACTGTTGCAGCAGGGGCAGGTTATCTGGCTCCGGGATATAATATTGGCGGGAACACTCTGATTAATATGGGCGGAGCCTTTATGACTGATGGACCGAGCTTGTCTGGTCAGGGAGGCGCTATTGCAGGTTCACTGGCTGGGGGAACTTTCGGAAAATATGCGCCGGACTTACTTGCGCCATATGCTGGTAGCGCTTCTGGTGTTTTAGGTGATATAGGCGCGGCACTGATATTCGAGTCGATAAATGACAGAACGAAAAATATTGTCAATGAGAAAGAGAAAAAACAATGAAAAGAAAAATGACTTTGAGAATATCTATCTTCTTATTTTTTTATCTTTTTACTGCATTTTTTCTGTTAGGTATTGCAGCAAGAATTGTAACTGGGTTTATTGCTTCCGGTGAGATATATCTACTTCAGGAAGAATTAGTTAAATCGGCAAAAATGAGTTTTGTAGCAGGGGCTTTAGGAACATTGGTTTCCTTCATCTTCTACAAAATAGACGAGTACAATGCTCGTAAAAAGCCGCCCACAGGCCCTGACAAGTGATCCAGGCGACTAAAACCCCCGCCTTCCAAAGCGGGAATTTTTGCTTTTTATTCGTCTTCACAGCGTATCAAGCAGTCATCATTAGGAGCCAAAACACAACAAACAACGAAAGCAATTAATTCATTCGATGAATATGAAGGATAATGTCACTCTTAGCGCAAAAGCTCGTGAATCTTCTAATTTCAACCAGTTCAGTAAAGCTGAGGGGGCCATTCAGGAGTCACTGGGTATTTGGCCCCCTAACTGCGGTGCTTATGGCCCTGTAAATAAAGTCACGCTACCGACGGGTGCAACTATTGATCGATATGGATACCCAGGCGGCAGTTTTATGTCACCTGTTGGTGTACCTTTTGAAAATCGAGAATTACCTTAATCTTATGATACGACGATACCGTACTTTCAGTACGAAAGTATTATGTTAATACCAGATATCCCAAAATCAAAGAGCTTGCCATGGTTCGGACAAAAGTACTGGTACTCAATATGAACTACTTCAATCAATTGAATATTTTTTGGATAACGATTAAATGAAGTGAGTGAATAAATGAAGGTTCACGAACTTATAGATCAGGATTATGGCCTTTCAAAGAAAATGAAACCAAGCAATATTCTTTGTGATTTCGGTGACATTAGAGCCTCTTTCCCCTCTGAATATGGCGGAAAAAAAATTGAACCAGTTATTAAGGATTCGCTGAAATGAAATACATCAATGAAAAAGCATTAAATCTTCTGATGTTATTTATCGTATGTGTAATGGGAATTACAATTACATTCTTATGTATAGCACTGTCGGTGGACATTTTAGTTTGGATACTGACTGGCTCTTTTGATTTAACAAAAATAGAGATATTAAAAATCATTAAAATTGGCTGTGCTATTGGCTCTTTTACTGGCGCGATTTTTGTTATTGCTAATCTATTAAAATTAAGGGGGTTTTAAGGGAGGAAAGCCGCCGCCCACGCAGTGGCGAACGCCGTGCTGGCCGCGATGCAGGGGGAAGACGCGCTCGCGGGTGCCGCGGGTGCGCTGGCCGGAGAGCTGGCAGGGGCAATTGCGCTGGAGATGTACGGGAAGGATTTCAACAAGCTGGATGAGACGGAAAAGCAGACCATCAGCGCCCTGGCAACCCTTGCCGCAGGGATAGCGGGCGGCGTTGCGGGAGACGGCACGGCCAGCGCCATTGCGGGGGCCCAGGCCGGGAAGACGGTGGTTGAGAATAACCTGATGGCAGGGAGTGAGGATGTACAGGTTGCGTGGTTACAACAGCACAGAACTGATATGGCGAGCTGCGCAGATGAACCATCTTCAGCAAGCTGCCAGAAAGCAATGAATGAACGGGATGTCGTCGGACTGGCACTGGCAAGCGGTGGCGTGGCGTTGTTACCCGGTGGTGCTCAGGTGATGTGGGGGCTTGGTGCTGCCGCTAATGCCGGGGTCAATTACTGGGCAGATGACGCCATTGACCCGGCGAATGCCGCTATCGCTGGTTGGGTAAACGTATTCAGTATGGGGAACGGAATTGTAGGTACTGTTGGCTGGAATGCGGCAGGGGGTGCGTTTGGTAACTGGATTGATAACAAAGACCGGCTGTCGGGTGCTCTTATCACTGGTGCCGGTTCGGGTATTGGTTATGGCATTGGTAAAGGACTTTCATGGGGGGTCAATACCGGGGCAAACTGGTGGAAAGGCGGCTGGGATCCAAAGTTTAATGCTGATCTGAGACGGTTTACTGAAGTGAAGGGAGAACTTGGGCTTTCAAAAGAAATGACACCTAGTTATTTTCCAGGCATGTTTGGCGATATTGGCGGTAGCTTGGGCTCTGAGCTCAGCGGGAAGTATATAGATCAGAAAACCTCTCATAAGGATCGTAAAAAATGAGAAAGCAAAATACGTTTCTACACTTGGCCCTTTTTATCACATTAAGTGTTGTATCTATTTTTTTGACATCAATGACTTTATATGCAGGAGGGGAGGTGTTGTTTTTATTTTTTAAAGGTATACCAATAAATTTTACTATGGGAAATATATTCCTGCTCTGCAAGATTAGTCTCAGTGTGGGAAGCTTTGTCGGGAGTGTAATGTGGATAGCCCGGTCATTAAAAATAAAGGGATTCTAAGTCGTTGTTGAAAATAATGTGCTGGCGGCGTTGCGGGGGCGCAGTGAGGAAAGACGGTGGTTGAGAATAACTCGCTGGCCCATGTACTGGCAGCAGCAGAAGCGAACAAACCGGGGACAGCAGAGAAATGGCAGGAAGAACAACAGGCGGCGATTAAGGAGGCCTGCAGTGGTGAAACACCGATATCGTGTGAAACAGCGATAGCCGCGATGGGAAGTGCTATGGCATGGCCGCTGTTGCCGGGTGCAGCAGCAACGACCAGTTTGATAGGTGCTGGGGCAAATGCAGGCGTTGGATTACTGATTAACCATGAAATAAATCCAAATGATGTCATTCTGGGTTACTGGACTGGGGCACTAACGGCAGGGACCGGATTGTGGGGTACGATGGTCGTAAATGCTGGTAGTGGAGCAACATCAAATTATCTTAAAGGTGATGATCCTCTGAAAGGTGGAGCGATCAGCGGAATTGCTTCTGGTCTGGGTTATAATGCTGGAAAATTGATTGAGATGCCGCTTGATAAAGCCTTTAACCCAATGAAACCATGGAAAGACTGGATCTGGACTGATATTGGAAAAGGGATATCCAAACCGCTATCGATCAATCAAACGCCGGGTATTGCTGGCAACATAACAGGTACAGTAACAACAGAATATGCGAATGACCGAGCAGGAAAAGCTACGGAGGGTAACAAATGAAAAATTGTGTATCAAAATTGCTTTTAGTCTTACTCTACTTACTCATTTCTTTGCCTTTTGGAATATTTGTTGCTGCTGTGGCTATGCAAGTTTTAATAAAGCTATTTTATTTATTCACTAGCGGGTTAAATTTCGATTTAGGATCAATTGATTTTGCGAAAATTTTCAAAGGGAGTGTTGCGGGAGGGGTTATTGGTGCCATAGGTTGCTGGTATATCTA
Source organism: Leclercia sp. LSNIH3 (assembly GCF_002935105.1). Taxonomy (NCBI): domain Bacteria; kingdom Pseudomonadati; phylum Pseudomonadota; class Gammaproteobacteria; order Enterobacterales; family Enterobacteriaceae; genus Leclercia; species Leclercia sp. LSNIH3. The sequence continues at coordinate 2,491,249 of NZ_CP026387.1, read as the reverse complement.
CTATCAGCAAAGTAGGAAATAACAGAATTCCGATATCAGAATGAGTTATGGTGAAGAATCACCTATTTGTCGAGGCGGACAACTGAAGGCACCACGCACGCGGCCATTGAAAACGGCACGGTGGTGGTTCTTGACACCGCAAACCAGACGCAGGATATCGCCACCCTCTCCCGCGACACGGAAAATGCCAACGGCAGCATCGACGCCATCTTCGATAAGGAGAAAGAGATGCGCCGGATGGAGGAGGCGCAGCTTATCGCGGAAATCGGTCGAAAGATTGGGAACTTATGACAGCAATCTGAATAGGATTAAGGACTACTATATGTTTGGCATTTTCCCAGAGGATAAACCAGTGGATGTTGAGGGTGAGCTTGTCTTACCTGCATCAATAGTTATTGATGATTTTTCAGAAATAATCAATATCCCTTTATCTTACTGGAATATAAATGACTATAAAAAATCATGGTTAAGCTCACTTGAAAGTGGTTTGGCAAGTAAGAAGCATGCTACTTTAGTTGTCTCAATGTATGAACCTGACCACACGAATTTTATATTCACTTGGGTTTTATATTTCCATGGAAATAGAGTTTTCGTGCAAAACGAAATATTATTCCTCGATGAACATCCTGATTTTACAGTGGATAAAATCAATGATTTTATGGAACCACGCGTTACTCATAATGAAGATGGTATGAAAATATCTGAATGGTGTACCGATCTAAAAAGTGTTTTGGATTTTATCAATAGTCTTAACGATTAAAAATCATCTGGCCGCCTCGCCGGGATTCGCCTTGAATCACTACTTCCGGCACATTTTCACCGGTTAATCTCCCGCGTCACACACCGCCCCAGGAACTTCCCCAACCCCTTATGCACTTCCAATTTATTTATACAGGTGATACTTAGACTTTCCAGACCATTTCACAGCCAATAAATATTCACCGCCCCCTCTCCATACTCAGCAAATAAAAAAACATTCATAACCAAGCTATAAATATCTTCCTAAAAATAGATCGCCAGAGCTGAACCCTCTATTTTTACTTCTACCATCCCTTTAAAATCCCCTCATCAAAAACACTAAGGGAATATATAAATGAATAAAATATCTTTGGCAATTCTGCTGGCATTCACCATGGCAAGTGGTGCAACTTTCGCTAACGAACAAACGTTAGCTGTTGGCTATGCCCACGCCGACGTGCAAAAATTTAACAGTCTGAGCGGCGTAAACCTGCAATATCGCTACGAATTGAACTCACCGTTAAGCATCATTGGCTCTTTAACCTACATGCAGGGCGATGGTTTCGCCCAATATTATGTGGCTAATGACTTCGTAAAAAACGATGTTGATGTGAAATATTATTCCGTACTGGCTGGTCCGTCATACCGTATTAATGATTATATTTCCCTGTATGCCCTGGGCGGTATCGCTTATGTCAAAGCATCGGGAACGACAAAGTGGATTAATGCTACGCTGGACTATACCGGTCATGATAGTCTTTCTGAAAAATCGACCTCTTTTGCCTATGGCGCAGGTCTGATGATTAATCCAGTCGAAAATGTCTCGATGACGCTCGGCTATGAAGGAACAGAAGCCGATCTGAATGGTAATTACGCCATCAATGGGTTTATTTTGGGTATTGGCTACCGCTTCTGATATCACGTGAGAGTTATCTTCTGAAAAGATAACTCTCTTTAAATATCCCTACTCCTCTTCATTCCCCCCTTCCTCATACGCGCCATAGGGCTTCGCAGGCAGAACAATATAGGTGCCTTCAAAGACCGCGCCCAGCGTTTCATCGCCGAACAGTTCAACCTGCATTTGTACGCGCGCCTTGCGGCCACGTGCCAGACGGTCGAGATCGCCGCCCAGTGCGCCGAGGTCAGCTACCGCGCTTGGCTTACCGCTGATCGGGGCGCTGTAACGAATATGGGCATCGGCAAGAATAATCGTGCCGCCAAGATGGCGCTCGCGCAGCATCAGCCAGATAAGCCCCCAGCCGGTGAGCGTGGCCAGAGAAAACAGGCTGCCGGCAAACAGCGTATGGTGCGGGTTCTGATTGCCGATCTCCGGCATGGTGGTGATAAATTTTTGCCCGGTGTACTGCTGAATGCGCACCCCCATCTTTTCGCTCAGCGGGATGTGCTGATACCAGGCCTGCTGCAGCTGACCGCACCAGTCGGCACGATGCAAAATATCATCCAGCGAAGCGATGGGTTTGATCATCAAAAAGTGGCGAATCGGGGTGGTTTGCGGCGTGGTGATTTCGCCCTGGTTTATAAAACCCAGCTTGGCAAAGAACTCGACCGCATCTTCACGCGCGCTACAGGTGACGCGCTTCACGCCCTCCTGACGGGCAACAGACTCCAGCGTCATCGCCATCAGCGTACCGAGACCTTTATCCTGTACGCTGGGGTGCACCGCCATAAAGCGAATGGAGGCTTCATTATCGGCATTGATATACAGCCGCCCGACGGCGACAAGGTTGCCCTCTTCATCCATGACCATCTGGTGATGCGCCATGGCATCCCAGGCGTCGCGCTCCGACCCTTTCGGCTGATGCAATGGCTTACGCAGCATCTCCCAGCGGAACTGATAATAAAGCGCCAACTCTTCTTCCGTTTGCGGTACTCGAAGGTGATACATAGCTGTAGTCTCTCTTGTTACCCGCGGCCATGCCGTCAGCTCACTCATACCTGGAGCCAGAACGTGACGGGGCCATCATTTACCAGCGAGACCTGCATATCTGCAGCGAAACGTCCGGTCTGTGTATGCATCTCTTGCTGACGGCAACGGTCAACAAAGTATTCATATAACGCTTCTGCCCGTTCTGGCGCCGCCCCTTTAGAGAAGCCCGGGCGCATGCCGCGCTCGGTATCGGCTGCCAGCGTAAACTGCGATACGACCAACACGCTGCCACCCGCCTGCTGGACGTTGAGGTTCATTTTGCCTTCTGCATCGCTGAAGATGCGATAACCCAACACGCGCTCGCATAAGCGGTTGGCTTTCTGCTCGTCGTCATCCCTTTCGACACCTAACAAGACTAAAAGTCCCGGGCCAATTTCACCCGTCACCTCTCCCTCCACGGTGACGCTGGCACGGGTTACGCGCTGGATTAATGCAATCATGGTTGGTCTGCTTCTCGTCGTTTTTCGGCTTCGGCCGCTTTTTTTAGCTCGCGATATACCCCGAGAGTGACAGTAATTTCAGCGCCAAGCAAGACGATGCACCACGTCCAGTAAACCCAGAGGAACAAAATGGGGATCACCGCCAGTACGCCATAAATCAGCTGATAGGAGGGGAACATGGTGATGTAGAGCGCAAAGCCTTTCTTGCCCAACTCGAAAAGCAGAGCGGCCACCAGCGCGCCCAGCATCGCATCGCGGTTAGGCACCCGCATGGTAGGCACAATGCTGTAGAGCAACCAGAAAGCGAGCCAGGACAAGAGCAACGGGAAGATGCGCAGCACGTCGTCAATCACGCTGTCGAGTTCGCTGGCCCAGCGTAACGAGAGCAGATATGAGCTGATCGCCAGACTGGCACCGGCCAGCAACGGCCCCAGCGTCAGGATCATCCAGTAGACTGCAAACGAGTAAACCTTAGGACGCGCCCGGGTGCTGCGCCAGATGGTATTGAGCGCGCTATCGATGGCATACATCAGCAGCAGCGCGGTGACAATAAGTCCGCACGCCCCCACCGCCGTCATCTTGCTGGAGTTCGCGACAAACTGCTCAATGTAATTCTGAATGACATCCCCGGTGGCAGGCATGAAGTTCGCAAAAACAAAATGGCGGAGCTGCAGGCTGACATCCGAAAACATCGGAAAAGCGGCAAAAAGGGCAAAAATAACGGCCACCAGCGGCACCAGAGACAACAACGACACGTAGGCAAGGTTGCCTGCCAGCGTGGTCATGTTGTCCTCATCGATGCGATGCCAGAGGAGTTTTAGCCACGCACGAAACGGTCGGGTGTGGTGGCTGGCTTTTTGATGAACGATTTTTAGCATAACTGCTTCGCAAAATAGTCAGGTATTGTCTGTTTTCCGGTCACCAGAATTGACGTGATACCCAACTGGTTAGCTCCCTCTATATTATCGACGTTATCGTCAAAAAAGATGGCGTCGGCGGCAGAGAATCCTTCGGCCTGCAAAACGGCCTGGTAGATCCGCGCTTCCGGTTTGCGCATCCCCATCTCCTGGGACAGGTAGATTTTGTCTGCCGCCGCTTTCACTTCGGGATATTCATCCGGCCAGAAAGTGGTATGCAGACGGTTGGTATTGGACAGCACCACTACCCGATGCCCTTGCTCACGCAGCTTGTGCATGATGGCAATCACCTCGGGACGAATACCGACAAAGATCGCCTGCCAGCCGTGGGAAAACTGTTCGTAACTGAGGGCTAGTTCCATCTCCTGGCAGAGCTTTTCGGCAAATTCTTCATCCGAAATCTCACCGCGCTCATGCTGATGGAAGGTATCGCCCATCGTAAAACTCTGCTTAAGCGTTGCCAGCGGAACGCGGCTGAAATCACTCCATGACCCCAGCACACGATTAAAGTCGATATCGACGATTACGTTTCCTAAATCAAAGATATAGAGCATCTGCTTCTCCTTTTCGCCGTGAAAATTAACTTTAGCGGGAAAGAAGATGTTTGGCTATGCGCCAGCGCCAGCTTACAGAAAGGAAGAAACGGCCCGCAGGGTACCTGCCAGGCCGTGAGAGCAAAAACCGCGAAGCGGTCTGTTATTCGTCGCCCGGATTGACTTCAACAACCTCAACCTTGCCGGATTTCAGATGACCTTGCAGGGCAGAGCCGGGGAGTTTATCGGTGAAGAGCGCCGTAGCCTGCGCCACGTTACCGACTTCGATCGCGGCGGAAGCGTGGTATTTCGTATGATCGGCCGCCAGTAAAATGTGCCGGGAGTGCGCCATCATGGTCTTCGCCACGCTGGCTTCGTTAACATCAAATTCCATCAGCGCACCGTCGGATTCAATCGCCCCGACGCTGGTCACCAGGTAATCAGCACGGAAACCCGACACAAACGCCGTGGCCGCCGGGCCGATGATGCCGCCGTTGTGCGGACGCAGCGTACCGCCGGGGACCATCACCTCAAAGCGCGGGTTTTTGTAGAGAATATGCGCCACCCGCAGGCTGTTGGTGATAATACGCAGATGATTATGGTTAAGCAGGGCACGGGCCACATGCTCCACGGTCGTACCAATGGTGATAAACAGGGTTGAGCCATCAGGAATATAGTCCGCAATGGCCTCGGCAATCGCTCGCTTCTCTTCGGTCAGAGAGACTTCGCGCTGCTCAAAAGCCGTGTTGACCACGCTGGATGCCCTGCCCGCACCACCATGATGACGTGTTATCAGCCCCTGGTCGCTCAGTTTGCGGATATCCCGACGCACCGTTTGCGTGGAGACATCCAGCAGGTTCGCCAGTTCATCAATGTTCATATAACCACGATCGGCAATTAGCGTTAGCAGCTGATCGTGGCGCGGGTTGCCGGTCAGTTCGGTAAGGCTCATGGGCTGTCCTCTGAAAACCATCACGCCCCGCATTTTATACAAAAAGTGACAAAAAAGAGCGGGTTTGATCACAGTCAGGTATACCTGCGCGCCCGCCCGGTTTGGTGCATTTCAATGCCGCGACGGCACTGGCATAACGAACTGCCTCTGATGACGGCATCTGTTGCGCCAGACTGAGCGCCAGCGCGCCATGAAAAACATCCCCCGCGCCTGTTGTATCAACCACTTCAACGGCATACCCCGGCTGATGGCAAAGTTCGCCCTTTTCCAGCCAGTAACACCCCTCACGGCCCTGCGTGACATACACGTGTCCATTTGTGAGCGTTTGTGCTTTTTTTAAGGCATCGAGTGGATTATCTATGCGCGTTAAACGTTTCAGACCCGGCGCGGAAAAGGCCGCATGGTCGCTCAGCGCAACGAGTTCAGCGATATCCTGCGGAGTGACATCCGCATCAAGCACCGTAGGCACGCCCTGCTGACGGGCAAGGGTAAAGGCTTGCTTTGCGCCCTCATGCCAGCGTACATCGGCCAAGACACTGTCCCACTGCGAAAAATCGATCTCCTTTAGCCAGTCTGCGGTCGCAGGAAGATCGGCGCTGGGATAGTTAGCAATAACACGCTCACCGCTCGCATCCACCAGCACGGCCGACTGTGAAGAGCGGGCACCTTTAACAACGCGGGTGTACCGCGTATTTACCCCCAGGGACTCCAGCTCCGCGAGTAATCTTCTGCCGGTGTCGTCATCCCCCACCCGGCCAATAAAATCCACTTCTGCCCCCAGTTTTGCCGCCGCCACCGCCGCAGTTGCCGCCGGGCCACCACCCACTTCCGTATAGTCTTTTGCGACATATTTCCCACCTTCTTTCGGTAAATCATCGAGATACCAGATGCGATCCAGCACGGTAATGCCAACACAAACAATGCGAGTCATGGTGATTCCTTCTGCGTTTCTGATGCTCTCATTTTAATTTCACAAAATGTTTAAAAAGTGACCCGTGTCAATTTTTTGACTATAAATTACAAATACGATCAAAAACAGACAACATAAACGCTCAATAATTGACACGATGTGACAGGAGAGAAGCATGTCAGCAATTGCCTTTATCGGTTTAGGACAGATGGGCGCGCCCATGGCGAAGAATCTTTTACAGCAGGGCCACCAGCTTAGCGTCTTTGATGTAAACCCCCAGGCGATTCAGGCTCTGGTAGAGAGCGGCGCACAAGCAGCGGCAACCCCTGCACAGGCGGCAACCGATGCTGAATTTGTCATCACCATGCTGCCAAACGGCGACCTGGTGCGCACCGTTTTGTTTGGTGAGCACGGCGTTTGCGGCGGGCTGTCCCGCGACGCGCTGGTGATTGATATGTCCACCATTCATCCGCTGCAGACCGACGCGCTGATCCGCGACATGGCTAAACAGGGTTTCAGCCTGATGGATGTGCCTGTCGGGCGCACGTCGGATCATGCTATCGCCGGAACGTTGCTCCTGCTGGCGGGCGCAGGTTGAACGCGCCACGCCGGTGTTGATGGCGATGGGCAATGAACTGATTAACGCAGGCGGGCCTGGGATGGGCATTCGCGTGAAGCTTATCAATAACTACATGAGCATCGCCCTGAACGCGCTTTCTGCTGAGGCAGCGGTACTGTGCGAAGCGCTCGGCCTCTCCTTTGATGTGGCCCTGAAAGTCATGAGCGGCACCCCTGCGGGGAAAGGGCACTTCACCACCTCGTGGCCAAACAAGGTGCTGAAAGGGGATCTTTCACCCGCCTTTATGATCGACCTTGCACATAAAGATCTGGGGATCGCCCTGGACGTAGCCAACCAACTGCACGTCCCGATGCCGCTGGGTGCCGCCTCCCGCGAAGTCTACAACCAGGCACGCGCCGCCGGACGCGGACGTGAAGACTGGACGGCCATTCTTGAACAGGTTCGCGCATCCGCCGGACTGAATAATCACACTGATAAGTAAGGACTGAGGAATGACGATGTACACCCTGAAAGATATCACCCGACCTTCCGGCGGTTTTGCCATGCTGGCCGTGGATCAGCGCGAAGCGATGCGTCTGATGTTTGCCGCAGCGGGTGCGCCTGTGCCAGTCACCGATCAGCATCTGACTGACTTTAAGGTCAATGCGGCGAAAATTCTGTCGCCGTACGCCTCCGCTATTCTTGTCGACCAGCAGTTCTGCTATCGCCAGATCGTGGAACAACAGGCGGTTGCCAACAGCTGCGCGATGATTGTGGCGGCTGACGAGTTTATTCCGGGGAATGGCATTCCGGTCGACAGCGTGGTGATTGATAAAAATATTGATGCGCAGGCGGTCAGGCGCGATGGCGGCAAAGCGCTGAAGCTGCTGGTGCTGTGGCGTAGCGACGAAGATCCGCAGCAACGTCTGGAGATGGTGTCGGCGTTTAATAAGCTGTGCCATGACAACGGGCTACTTAGCATTATTGAGCCGGTGGTTCGTCCCCCGCGTCGCAGCGCTGTGTTTAACCGCGAACAGGCCATTATCGATGCGGCAAAAGAGCTGGGCGACAGCGGCGCCGATCTCTACAAAGTCGAGATGCCGTTGTTCGGTAAAGGTACGCAGCAGGAACTGTTAGCCGCCTCGCAGAAACTGAATGAACAGATCAACATGCCGTGGGTGATCCTCTCTTCCGGCGTGGATGACAAGCTCTTCCCGCGCGCGGTGCAGGTTGCCATGCAGGCGGGCGCTTCAGGCTTTTTAGCCGGTCGCGCCGTGTGGTCGTCCGTGGTGGGGCTGCCGGATACTGAAATGATGCTGCGCGACGTCTCTGTACCGAAACTGCAGCGTCTGGGCGAAATCGTCGACGAAATGATGGCTCGCCGTTAAGAAAGGATACGAACATGAAATGGTTTAACACCCTGAGCCATAACCGCTGGCTCGAACAAGAGACCGACCGCATTCTCGATTTCGGCAAAAACGCCGCCGTACCCACTGGCTTTGGCTGGCTGGGCAATAACGGCCAGATCCGCAGCGACATGGGCACCCATCTGTGGATCACCGCCCGTATGCTGCACGTTTACGCGGTGGCCGCGAACATGGGACGTCCCGGCGCTTACACCCTGGTTGAGCATGGCATTAACGCCCTCAACGGCCCGCTGCGCGACAAACAGCACGGCGGCTGGTACGCCTGCGTCAACGACGAGGGCGTGATCGACGCCTCCAAGCAGGGCTATCAGCATTTCTTCGTGCTGCTGGGCGCGGCGAGCGCCGTCACCACGGGTCATCCACAGGCGCGCAAGCTGCTGGACGAGGCGATTGAGGTGATCGAGCGCTATTTCTGGAGCGAGGACGAACAAATGTGCCTCGAATCCTGGGACGAGGCATTCAGCAAAACCGAAGATTACCGCGGCGGCAATGCCAACATGCACGCCGTAGAAGCCTTCCTGATTGTGTATGACGTCACCCACGACCGTAAATGGCTCGACCGCGCCCTGCGCATCGCCTCGGTGATTATTCACGACGTGGCGCGCAAAGGGGAGTATCGCGTTAACGAGCACTTCGACACGAACTGGAATCCAATCCGCGATTACAACATCGACAATCCAGCCCACCGTTTCCGCGCCTACGGCGGCACGCCGGGGCACTGGATCGAGTGGGGACGCCTGATGTTACACCTGCGCGCCGCCCTGGAAGCTCGCTTTGAAACGCCGCCAGAGTGGCTGCTGGAAGATGCGAAAGGGCTGTTCCACGCCACTATACGCGACGCCTGGGCACCCGACGGGGCGGATGGCTTTGTCTATTCAGTGGGCTGGGATGGCAAACCTATCGTGCGCGAACGCGTACGTTGGCCAATCGTCGAAGCGATGGGAACAGCCTATGCGCTCTATACCGTCACCGGCGAGGCGCAGTACGAAGCCTGGTATCAGACGTGGTGGGAATACTGCATTAAGTACCTGATGGATTACGAGAACGGTTCCTGGTGGCAGGAGCTGGATACCAATAACGAAGTGACCACCAAAGTCTGGGATGGAAAACAGGATATTTACCATCTGCTGCACTGCCTGGTGATCCCACGCTTGCCGCTGGCACCAGGATTAGCCCCTGCGGTCGCCGCCGGATTACTGGATAGCCAGGCCAAATAATAAAGACGGAGTTTTTATGCGTACCCTACACAATATTGACCTGAAAAATAACGAAAGTGGTTTTACTCTGCACTGGGAAAACCGACTGATTTTGTCCCACACCGCGGATGCCCCCTGCCTGTGGATCGGCGCTGGCGTTGCCGATATCGACATGTTTCGTGGCAATTTCAGTATCAAGGACAAGCTCAACGAAAAGATTGCCCTGACGGACGCGACCGTCACACAGCAAAACGCGGGCTGGGCCATTCGCTTTACCCGTGGCGACGCGGTGAGCGCGACGCTGTTGGTGGGCGTCGATGAAGCAGGCCGTCTGGCGCTGAAGCTCAAAAACGATGCCCCCCACCATAACCGTATCTGGTTGCGCCTGGCGGCTCAGCCCGACGATCACATTTACGGCTGCGGAGAGCAGTTCTCGTACTTCGACCTGCGCGGCAAGCCGTTCCCGCTGTGGACCAGTGAACAGGGCGTTGGGCGTAACAAACAAACCTACGTGACCTGGCAGGCCGACTGCAAAGAGAATGCAGGCGGCGATTACTACTGGACCTTCTTCCCGCAGCCCACCTTCGTGAGCACCCAGAAGTATTTCTGCCACGTGGATAACAACTGCTATATGAACTTCGATTTCAGCGCGCCGGACTTCCACGAATTGGCCTTCTGGGAAGATAACGCCACGCTGCGCTTCGACTGTGCGGAAACCTACGTCGATCTGCTGGAAAAACTGACCGGCCTGCTGGGTCGTCAGCCTGAGCTGCCAGACTGGGTTTACGATGGCGTGACGCTCGGTATTCAGGGCGGCACCGAGGTGTGTCAGCAAAAGCTCGATACCCTGCGCAAAGGCGGCGTGAAGGTCAACGGCATCTGGGCGCAGGACTGGTCCGGCATTCGCATGACCTCCTTCGGCAAGCGCGTGATGTGGAACTGGAAGTGGAACAGCGAGCTGTATCCGCAGCTTGATGAGCGTATTCAGCAGTGGAAGCAGGAGGGCGTGCAGTTCCTCTCCTATATCAACCCGTACGTCGCCAGCGATAAAGACCTGTGCGAAGAGGCGGCGAAGCGCGGCTATCTGACCAAAGATGCCGACGGCAAGGACTACCACGTCGAGTTTGGCGAGTTCTACGCAGGCGTTATCGACCTGACTAATCCTGAGGCCTACGACTGGTACAAAGAGGTCATTAAAAAGAACCTGATTGAACTGGGTTGCAGCGGCTGGATGGCCGACTTCGGTGAATATCTGCCGACCGATACTTTCCTGCACAACGGCGTCAGTGCGGAAATTATGCATAACGCCTGGCCTGCGCTGTGGGCGAAATGTAACTACGAGGCGCTGGAGGAGACGGGCAAGCTCGGCGAGATCCTGTTCTTCATGCGTGCGGGTTACACCGGGAGCCAGAAGCACTCGGTGATGATGTGGGCGGGAGATCAGAACGTCGACTGGAGCCTCGACGACGGTCTGGCGTCAGTGGTGCCGGCTGCGCTCTCTCTGGCGATGACCGGGCATGGCCTGCACCACAGCGATATCGGCGGGTATACCACCCTGTTCGAGATGAAGCGCAGCAAAGAGCTGCTGCTGCGCTGGTGCGATTTCAGTGCTTTTACGCCGATGATGCGTACCCACGAAGGGAACCGTCCTGGCGATAACCGGCAGTTTGATGGCGATGCCGAAACCATTGCGCACTTTGCGCGCATGACCACCGTCTTTACCACTCTGAAACCCTATATCAAAGATGCCGTGGCGCAGAATGCGAAAAGCGGCCTGCCGGTGATGCGGCCGTTATTCCTGCACTACGAGGATGACGCGCACGTGTACACGCTGAAATACCAGTATCTGTTTGGCCGCGATCTGCTGGTGGCCCCTGTGCATGAAGAAGGGCGTCATGACTGGTCGCTCTATTTGCCAGAAGACAGCTGGGTAAATGCGTGGACGGGGGAAGTTTGCCATGGCGGTGATGTCACCGTTGATGCTCCGCTCGGCAAGCCACCGGTCTTCTATCGCCAGCAAAGCGAATGGGCAGATCTGTTTAGCACTCTGCGTCATATCTGATAAGGCTCGCCCGCAGGGAAACCTGCGGGCAGACGGAGAACAATAATGAGTCAACATACTTCTGATCCGGCAACCCTGCGCCTGCCGTTTAAAGAAAAACTCGCCTACGGGATGGGCGATCTCGGCTCTAACATCCTGTTGGACATCGGCACGCTGTATCTGCTGAAGTTTTACACCGACGTGCTGGGCCTGCCGGGTACCTACGGCGGGATCATCTTCCTGATTGCCAAATTCTTTACTGCCTTCACCGATATGGGTACCGGGATCATGCTCGACTCCCGGCGCAAGATCGGCCCAAAAGGGAAATTCCGCCCGTTCGTGCTCTACGCGGCGTTCCCGGTGACCCTGCTGGCCATTGCCAACTTCGTCGGCACGCCGTTTGAGGTGACCGGCAAAACGGTGATGGCAACGGTGCTGTTTATGCTCTACGGCCTGTTCTTCAGCATGATGAACTGCTCTTACGGCGCGATGGTACCTGCCATTACTAAAAACCCGGATGAGCGCGCCTCGCTGGCCGCCTGGCGTCAAGGCGGCGCCACGCTGGGTCTGCTGCTGTGTACCGTCGGTTTTGTGCCAGTGATGAACCTGATTGAGGGCAATGACCAGCTTGGCTACATCTTTGCCGCGACCCTCTTCTCGCTGTTCGGGCTGTTCTTTATGTGGTGGTGCTACAAAGGCGTGACCGAGCGTTACGTTGAGATGCAGCCCGCCAGTGCGACACATAAACCCGGGCTGCTGCAGTCGTTTCGCGCCATTGCCGGTAACCGCCCGCTGTTTATTCTCTGCATCGCCAACCTGTGTACGCTGGGCGCCTTTAACGTCAAACTCGCCATTCAGGTTTACTACACGCAGTACGTGCTGAACGACCCTATTCTGCTGTCGTATATGGGCTTCTTTAGCATGGGCTGTATTTTTATCGGCGTCTTTATGATGCCCGGTGCGGGGCGTCGCTTCGGTAAGAAAAAGGTCTATATCAGCGGGCTGATGATTTGGGTGGCAGGCGACCTGCTCAACTACTTCTTCGGCGGCGGGTCGGTGAGCTTTGTGGCGTTCTCCTGCCTGGCGTTCTTTGGTTCCGCCTTTGTGAATAGCCTGAACTGGGCGCTGGTGTCCGACACCGTGGAATATGGCGAGTGGCGCACCGGGGTGCGATCCGAAGGAACGGTCTATACCGGATTTACCTTCTTCCGCAAGGTGTCGCAGGCGCTGGCGGGCTTCTTCCCGGGGATCATGCTCACGCAAATCGGCTACGTACCCAACGTGGTGCAATCCAGTAGCACGGTTGAGGGACTGCGGCAGTTGATCTTTATCTACCCAAGCCTGCTGGCAGTCATCACCATCGTGGCGATGGGCTGCTTCTACAACCTCAACGAGAAAATGTATGTGCGCATTGTAGAAGAGATTGAACTGCGCAAACGTACCGCATGAATGACCTGATCGAGCGCCCTGCGGGGCGCTATGAGGATCGACCATGACACACAATATTGATCCCTTAACGCTGAAGTTGAGCCTGCGCGAGAAGTGCGCCTATGGGATGGGCGATTTTGGCTCTAATTTGATGCTCTGTATCGGCACGCTGTATCTGCTGAAGTTTTACACTGACGAGCTGGGCATGCCCGCGTTTTACGGCGGCATTATCTTCCTGGTAGCGAAGTTCTTCACCGCCTTTACCGACATGCTCACCGGCGTGCTGCTGGACTCCCGGCGTAACATCGGTGCCAGAGGGAAATTCAGGCCGTTTATTCTCTATGCTTCCGTTCCGGTGGCACTGGTCGCCACGGCCCAGTTTATGGCGAATGATTTTAGCCTGACGGTGAAGACAGCCATCGCCACGGTGCTGTTTATGATGTTCGGCCTGTGCTATAGCCTGATGAACTGCTCTTACGGCGCGATGGTGCCAGCGATCACCAAAAACCCGAATGAGCGCGCGCAGCTTGCGGCCTGGCGTCAGGGCGGCGCAACGGTGGGTCTGTTGCTCTGCACTGTCGGCTTTATGCCCATTCAGGCGCTGTTCGTTAGCCAGCCGTCACTCGGCTATCTGGTTGCCGCACTGGTGTTTGTCACCGGGGGGCTGGTCTGTATGTGGTGGTGCTACAGCGGGGTGAAAGAGCGCTACGTGGAGATCACGCCCGATCATCATAAGCCGGGCATCCTGAAATCCTTCTGCGCCATCTTCCGCAATCCACCGCTGCTGGTGTTGTGCATCGCCAACCTCTGTACCCTCGCGGCGTTTAACATCAAGCTGGCCATTCAGGTTTACTACACCCAGTACGTGCTGAACGATCTCCATCTGCTGTCGTGGATGGGCTTTTTCAGTATGGGCTGCATTCTGGTGGGCGTGTTTCTGGTACCGGGCGCGGTTAAGCGTTTCGGCAAGAAGCCGGTCTATCTGGGCGGGCTGGCGCTGTGGGCGGTGGGCGACGTGCTGAACTTCTTCTGGGGGACCAGCTCCCTGCTGTTCGTGCTGTTTTCCTGCATGGCCTTTTTTGGTACCGCGTTTGTGAATAGCCTCAACTGGGCGCTGGTGCCGGATACCGTCGATTATGGCGAGTGGAAAACCGGCATCCGCGCCGAGGGGTCGGTTTATACCGGTTACACCTTCTCACGCAAAATCTCCGCGGCCCTCGCCGGATTCCTGCCGGGTATTATGTTGACCCAGATTGGTTATATTCCGCATGCCGTGCAAAGCGCGGGCACCCTGCTGGGGCTGCGCCAGCTTATTTTTCTCTGGCCGTGTGGCCTGGCGATTATCGCCGCCATCACTATGGGACTGTTTTATAAACTCAACGAAGCGCGCTTCGCTTTTATTATCGAGGAGATAGGGAAACGGAAAAAAGAATTAGCGGATACGCCTGAGATAATCGCCAACAATAAAGCGTCAGCAGTCACTTTATAACAATAAATCCGGCCATTGTTTCCTTCCTGTTAATCAGGAGGGAGGCCTTTCTGTACCTGATACATGGACAAATTATGAAAAGAATCATCACTGTACTGATCGTGTCGTCTGTGTCCTGCCCGGTATTTGCCGGTGCCTACGTCGAAACCCGCGAAGCCTACAATACGGCCTCAGAGATGCACGAGGTGATCCTGCGTGCGGGCTATAACTTCGATATGGGCGCGGGACTGATGTTCACCAATGCTTATAACCTGGGAAAATGGGATGAGCTGAAGCACAGCTATAACGAAATAGAAGGATGGTATCCACTCTTTAAACCCACCGACAAACTCACTTTCCAACCCGGCGGATTGATTAACGACAGCAGCGCGGGTTCGGGCGGTGCCGTCTATCTGGACACCAACTATAAATTCGTTGACTGGTTCAACCTGACGTTCCGCTATCGCTACAACCACAACAATTACGATACGCCGGACTATAACGGGCTGATGGATAAGAACGATACTCACGAGCTGGCGAATTACTGGAATTTCAAAGTGACGGATGCGTTTTTCTATACCTTTGAGCCGCACTTTTTTCAGCGGGTGAATGATTACCGCAGCAAAAATGGCAAAGATCACCACTGGGAAATTACCAATAAGTTCAGCTATAAGATCGACAAAAACTGGCTGCCGTACCTTGAACTGCAGTGGCTGGACAGATGGAATGATTACAACCGCGAGCAGTACCGGGTTCGGTTAGGATTGCGCTATTCGTTCTAATAAAAAAGCCGCTGAGGAATCAGCGGCTTTTTAGTTACCGGGCGGCGCTCGCGCTTGCCCGGCCTACGGCATCACCGAATTAGTCTTCTTTCGGGCCGCGCATTGCGCGTTTACGATCGTTCTCAGTCAGGTGACGTTTACGGATACGGATAGAAGTTGGGGTTACTTCTACCAGTTCGTCGTCATCGATGAATTCCAGAGCCTGCTCCAGAGTCATCTTAACCGGTGGAACCAGAACCGTTGCTTCGTCAGTACCGGACGCACGCATGTTGGTCAGTTTCTTACCGGTCAGGCAGTTTACAGTCAGGTCGTTAGAACGGCTGTGAATACCGATGATCTGGCCTTCGTAAACTTCTGCACCGTGACCCAGGAACAGCTTACCGCGGTCCTGCAGGCTGAACAGGGCGAACGCAACTGCTTTACCCTGACCGTTGGAGATCAGAACGCCGTTGTTACGCTGACCAACATCGCCTGGACGCACGTCGTCGTAGTGGCTGAAGGTGGAGTACAGCAGACCCGTACCGGAGGTCATGGTCATGAACTCTGAACGGAAGCCGATCAGACCACGGCTTGGGATCACGTAGTCGAGACGTACGCGGCCTTTGCCATCTGGATTCATGTTTTTCAGGTCGCCTTTACGCTCACCCAGTGCCTGCATCACAGAACCCTGGTGCTGCTCTTCGACGTCCAGCGTTACGTTTTCGAATGGCTCTTGTTTACGGCCATCGATTTCGCGGAAGATAACTTTCGGACGGGAAACCGCCATCTCGAAACCTTCACGACGCATGTTTTCGATCAGAACTGACAGGTGCAGCTCACCACGACCGGAAACACGGAATGCATCAGCGTCTGGCGTTTCTTCAACACGCAGCGCAACGTTGTGCACCAGCTCTTTGTTCAGGCGGTCAAGGATCTGACGAGAGGTAACGAACTTACCTTCTTTACCACAGAACGGAGAGGTGTTGACGTTGAAGAACATAGATACAGTTGGTTCATCAACAGACAGGGCTGGCAGCGCTTCTACCGCTTGCGTGTCGCAAATGGTGTCAGAGATGTTCAGCTCGCCCAGACCGGTGATCGCGATGATGTCGCCAGCTTCAGCGATGTCGCTCTCGATACGCTCCAGACCCAGGTGAGTCAGTACTTTACCAACTTTACCGTTACGGGTTTTACCTTCGCTATCGATGATAGTAACTTGCTGGTTAGGCTTAACTTTACCGCGCTTGATACGACCAATGCCGATTACACCAACGTAGTTGTTGTAGTCGAGCTGAGAGATCTGCATCTGCAGGGTGCCGTCAATATCAACGTTTGGCGCAGGAACACGGTCAACAATCGCCTGGTACAGCGGGGTCATGTCTTCAGCCATGTCTTCGTGGTCCAGACCTGCGATACCGTTCAGCGCAGACGCGTAAACGATAGGGAAGTCCAGCTGCTCGTCAGTTGCGTCGAGGTTTACGAACAGGTCGAAGACCTGATCCACAACCCAGTCAGGACGCGCGCCAGGGCGGTCAACTTTGTTGATAACCACGATTGGCTTCAGACCATGGGCAAATGCCTTCTTGGTTACGAAGCGCGTCTGCGGCATTGGGCCATCCATTGCGTCAACGACCAGCAGCACGGAATCGACCATGGACATTACACGTTCAACTTCACCACCGAAGTCGGCGTGCCCCGGGGTATCAACGATGTTGATACGGTAGTCATTCCATTTGATAGCGGTGTTTTTAGCGAGGATGGTAATCCCACGCTCTTTCTCCAAATCGTTGGAGTCCATCACGCGTTCTTGAGTTTCGGCACGAGAGTCGAACGTACCAGATTGCTGCAGCAGCTTATCAACCAGGGTAGTTTTACCATGGTCAACGTGCGCGATGATGGCGATATTACGCAGATTTTCGATCACAACTTTGCCTCAGGCATTTAGAAATAGCGCGTTATTGTACACGGATTAATCGCACTACAAAACAGGATCACAAACATCCCCCGCAAACAAGTATCGCAGAGATGCTTTGTGATCGCTTTCACGGAGCGGTAAAAGGGCACTTTAACGTAAATTGCACCAATATGGTGCTCAATGTTCACACTGAAGCACTATACTGGTGCAACAAAACCATCATGGTGCAGCCCTTTTGCACTATGGTGCGCATGATAACGCCTTTTTGGGGTGTTTTAAAAGTTGGCACAGATTTCGCTTTATAAAAAATACGGCAACCCGAGGCAACATTGCCTGCCTTATACAGAATTTGAAGACCTCGTTACCACGACGACAATGACCAATCTGGAGAGTTAAGTATGTCCGCTGAACACGTTTTGACGATGCTGAACGAACATGAAGTGAAGTTTGTTGATCTGCGCTTCACCGATACTAAAGGCAAAGAACAGCACGTCACTATTCCTGCTCATCAGGTGAATGCCGAATTCTTTGAAGAAGGCAAAATGTTTGACGGCTCCTCGATTGGTGGCTGGAAAGGTATTAACGAATCTGACATGGTTCTGATGCCTGACGCATCGACTGCGCTCATTGACCCGTTCTTCGAAGAATCTACCCTGATCATCCGTTGCGATATCCTCGAGCCAGGCACTCTGCAGGGCTACGACCGCGACCCACGCTCTATCGCTAAACGCGCTGAAGAGTACCTGCGCTCCACCGGCATCGCAGACACCGTTCTGTTCGGGCCAGAGCCAGAGTTCTTCCTGTTCGACGACATCCGTTTTGGTGCGACCACTTCCGGTTCTCACGTTGCTATCGATGATATCGAAGGCGCATGGAACTCCTCCACCAAATACGAAGGCGGCAACAAAGGTCACCGTCCTGCTGTTAAAGGCGGTTACTTCCCGGTTCCTCCGGTCGATTCTTCACAGGACATCCGTTCTACCATGTGTCTGATCATGGAAGAGATGGGCCTGGTTGTTGAAGCACACCACCATGAAGTTGCAACTGCTGGCCAGAACGAAATCGCCACCCGTTTCAACACCATGACCAAGAAAGCGGACGAAATTCAGATCTACAAATACGTTGTTCACAACGTTGCACACCGTTTCGGTAAAACCGCGACCTTCATGCCAAAACCAATGTTTGGTGACAACGGTTCCGGTATGCACTGCCACATGTCCCTGTCCAAGAACGGTACTAACCTGTTCTCTGGCGACAAATATGCCGGTCTGTCCGAGCAGGCACTGCACTACATCGGTGGCGTCATCAAACACGCTAAAGCGATCAACGCCCTGGCGAACCCAACCACCAACTCCTACAAGCGTCTGGTCCCAGGCTACGAAGCTCCGGTCATGCTGGCGTACTCTGCCCGTAACCGTTCTGCTTCTATCCGTATTCCGGTTGTTGCTTCTCCGAAAGCACGTCGTATCGAAGTGCGCTTCCCGGACCCAGCGGCTAACCCATACCTGTGCTTCGCAGCACTGCTGATGGCGGGTCTTGACGGTATTAAGAACAAGATCCACCCGGGCGAAGCCATGGACAAAAACCTGTACGACCTGCCGCCAGAAGAAGCGAAAGAGATCCCACAGGTTGCCGGTTCTCTGGAAGAAGCACTGAACGCGCTGGATGCAGACCGTGAGTTCCTGACGGCTGGCGGCGTGTTCACTGACGAAGCGATCGATGCTTACATCGCGCTGCGTATGGAAGAGAACGACCGTGTTCGCATGACGCCACACCCGGTTGAGTTCGAACTGTACTACAGCGTTTAATCTTCAATCCCTGTCGCGCGGATTTTTCCGCGCGAGATTGATAGTCGTTTTTTTTGTTGCCGTGGAAACTTTTCAGCCCATCTTCGGATGGGCTTTTTTCTCCACCAACAAGCTGATCTTACGCGCTTTTTACCGCAGAAACGCTATACTGCACTAAAATGGTGCAACCAACTCCAGGAGACTGCTGAATGGCAACTGGCACGCTGCCCGATGCTGGGCAGATCCTCAATTCTCTTATCAACAGCATTTTACTGGTCGACGACGATCTGGCGGTGCATTATGCCAATCCTGCGGCCCAGCAGTTGCTTGCCCAAAGCTCACGCAAACTGTTTGGTGCGCCGCTACCCGAGCTGTTGAGTTATTTCTCCCTGAACATCGGCCTGATGCAGGAGAGCCTGCAGGCGGGACAAGGCTTTACCGATAACGAAGTCACACTGGTGATCGACGGGCGCTCGCATATTCTGTCCCTGACCGCGCAACGGCTGCCGGAAGGCCTGATCCTGCTGGAGATGGCGCCGATGGATAATCAGCGTCGCCTGAGCCAGGAGCAGCTGCAACATGCCCAGCAGATTGCGGCCCGGGACCTGGTGCGCGGCCTCGCCCATGAAATTAAAAATCCGCTCGGTGGCCTGCGCGGCGCGGCGCAACTCTTAACCAAAGCCCTGCCCGATCCGGCGCTGGCGGAATACACCAACGTCATTATTGAACAGGCCGATCGCCTGCGTAATCTGGTGGATCGCCTGTTAGGCCCGCAGCAACCCGGGATGCATGTCACCGAAAGCATTCACAAAGTGGCCGAGCGCGTCGTCAAACTGGTGTCGATGGAGTTGCCGGATAACGTCAGGCTGATTCGGGATTACGATCCCAGCCTGCCGGAACTCCCGCACGACCCCGACCAGATTGAACAGGTCTTGCTGAACATCGTGCGTAATGCTCTGCAGGCCTTAGGCCCGGAAGGCGGCCAGATTGTGCTGCGTACCCGTACGGCATTCCAGCTC
The DNA here is from genome assembly GCF_002935105.1 of Leclercia sp. LSNIH3. Lineage (NCBI taxonomy): Bacteria > Pseudomonadati > Pseudomonadota > Gammaproteobacteria > Enterobacterales > Enterobacteriaceae > Leclercia > Leclercia sp. LSNIH3. The sequence goes on along the minus strand of NZ_CP026387.1, from coordinate 2,471,210 downwards.
ACCCTGCATGGCACGCGCTACCGTCTGGCGGCCCGCATCGACGTAGAAGATAACGGCCCGGGCATCCCTTCCCATTTACAGGACACGCTGTTTTACCCGATGGTCAGCGGCCGCGAAGGCGGGACCGGGCTTGGCTTATCGATTGCCCGTAATTTGATAGATCAGCACTCCGGCAAAATTGAATTTACCAGTTGGCCGGGTCATACCGAGTTTTCGGTTTACCTGCCAATCAGGAAATAGAGGGTTAGGTTATGCAACGAGGGATAGTCTGGGTAGTTGATGACGATAGCTCCATCCGCTGGGTGCTTGAACGGGCGCTTACCGGAGCAGGATTAAGCTGCACCGCTTTTGAAAGTGGCGCCGATGTGCTTGATGCACTCACCACCAAAACCCCGGACGTGCTGCTGTCCGATATCCGTATGCCGGGGATGGACGGGCTGGCGCTGTTAAAACAGATCAAGCAGCGGCACCCGATGCTGCCGGTCATCATAATGACCGCGCACTCCGATCTGGATGCGGCCGTCAGCGCCTACCAGCAGGGTGCGTTCGATTACCTGCCAAAACCGTTCGATATTGATGAGGCGGTGGCGCTGGTTGAACGTGCCATCAGCCACTATCAGGAGCAGCAGCAGCCGCGTAATGCCCCGGTATTTGGCCCGACTACCGATATCATTGGCGAAGCGCCCGCGATGCAGGATGTATTTCGCATTATTGGCCGCCTGTCACGCTCCTCCATCAGCGTGCTGATTAACGGCGAATCAGGCACCGGGAAAGAACTGGTCGCGCATGCCCTGCATCGCCACAGCCCGCGAGCCAAAGCGCCGTTTATCGCCCTGAATATGGCCGCGATCCCCAAGGATTTGATTGAGTCCGAGCTGTTTGGTCACGAAAAAGGCGCCTTTACCGGCGCCAACACCATTCGTCAGGGCCGCTTTGAACAGGCCGACGGCGGGACGCTGTTTCTGGATGAGATTGGGGATATGCCGCTCGACGTCCAGACGCGACTGCTGCGCGTGCTGGCGGACGGTCAGTTTTACCGCGTGGGCGGCTATGCGCCGGTTAAGGTCGATGTACGTATCATTGCCGCCACCCACCAGAACCTTGAGCTGCGCGTCCAGGAGGGGAAATTCCGTGAGGACTTATTCCACCGCCTGAACGTTATTCGCGTCCACCTGCCGCCGCTGCGCGAGCGCCGGGAGGATATCCCGCGTCTGGCACGTCATTTCCTGCAGGATGCCGCCCGTGAGCTGGGGGTAGAAGCTAAACTGCTGCACCCGGAAACCGAAGCCGCGTTAACGCGTCTGGCCTGGCCGGGCAACGTGCGTCAGCTGGAAAATACCTGCCGCTGGTTAACGGTGATGGCCGCAGGCCAGGAGGTGTTGATCCAGGATCTGCCGCCTGAGCTTTTCGAAACCCACGTGCCGGAAAGCAGCACAGGTCAGAGCCTGCCCGACAGCTGGGCCACACTGCTGGCGCAATGGGCCGATCGCGCCCTGCGTTCCGGTCATCAAAATCTGCTCTCCGAAGCGCAACCCGAGATGGAACGCACGCTGCTCACCACTGCGCTGCGCCATACCCAGGGCCATAAGCAGGAGGCGGCACGCCTGCTTGGCTGGGGTCGCAATACCCTGACGCGGAAGTTAAAAGAGCTGGGAATGGAGTGATTTTTACCCGCTGTGTAAAGTGCATTAATTAAGCGCAAACTGCCGCTATTTTGCGCTTTACTGTTCCGATGAGTTAAGTATGATCTTGCCGGGAAAATGGGGGGAGCATCATGCTGGAATCAATCGTGACGGTGTTGTCTGGGGGCGTCGAAGCCAGCGCAGCAGTGGGGCATACGCCACAAGCGGCCATTGCGGCAGTGCTGTGTGCGGCGCTGGTTGGGCTGTTTAGCTAGAAAAGTCGGGTGGCGCGAACGCTTAACCGGCCTACGGTTCGATTCTGTAGGCCCGGTAGGCGTTAGCGCCACCGGGCAATACCGTTAAATGACGCGCGAGAACTGCTGTAAGCGCGCTTTCTGACGCAGATAGGCGTCAAAGCACATACAGATATTACGAATCAACAGACGCCCTTTCGGCGTGACCTCAATCGCACTCTCCGTGACATCCACCAGCCCATCTTTCGCCAACGGCGCCAGCAATTTCAGGTCTTCAGCAAAGTAATCATTAAATTGCAGATCCCACTGCGCTTCGACATCACTGAAGTCGAGGCGGAAATTACAGATCAGCGCTTTAATCACGTCCCGGCGAATACAGTCGTCGCGGGTTAAGGCGATGCCGCGCCACAGGGCGTTTCCGGTTGCATCTACCTGTTGATAATAGTGCTTCAGCTCTTTCTGGTTCTGCGCGTAGCAGTCGCCAATCATGCTGATGGCCGAAACGCCCATGCCCAGCAGATCCGTATCGCCCTGGGTGGTGTAACCCTGGAAATTACGATGCAGCACACCTTCGCGCTGGGCGATCGCCAGCTCATCGTCCGGGCGGGCAAAGTGATCCATGCCGATAAACTGGTAGCCGGTCTCGGTCAGAGAGGTGATGGTTTCCTGCAGGATATCCAGCTTTTGCTGGGCAGAAGGCAGGTCCGCATCTTTGATTTTGCGTTGCGCGGCAAACAGCGTCGGCAGATGCGCATAGTTAAAGACGCTCAGGCGATCCGGGTTAAGCTCCGCCACGCGCTTCAGCGTGTAGGCAAAGCTTTCTGGTGTCTGTTTTGGCAGACCATAAATCAGGTCGATATTGGTGGACGTAAAGCCAATCTCCCGCGCGTGATTTAACAGCGCGAAGATGAACGCTTCATCCTGCTCGCGGTTGACCAGGCGCTGGACCTCTTTGTTGAAGTCCTGCACGCCCATACTCAGGCGGTTAAAGCCTTCGCCACGCAGGTGATCGAGCACATCCAGCTCGATTTCGCGCGGATCCACTTCGATGGAGATTTCCGCATCGGCATCGAAACGGAAGTTATTCCGCAGCAAATTCATCAGGCGGCTGATTTGCGCTTTATTCAGGTAGGTCGGCGTACCGCCACCCCAGTGGAGCTGGCTGACATGGCGTCCGGCAAACTGCGGCGCGCGATGGAGGATCTCCTGCTCAAGCGCGTCCAGATACTGATCTGCTTTGTGCTGCTGGCGGGTAACAATTTTATTGCAGCCGCAGAAATAGCAGAGCTTGTGGCAGAACGGGATATGAACATACAGAGAAAGCGGGCGATCGGGGTAACGCGCAACCGCCTGCTGAAAATGGCTATCACCGAAGGCGTCGGAAAATTCCAGCGCGGTTGGATACGAGGTATAACGCGGCCCGGAATAGTTATATTTTTGGATCAGGGCCAGATCCCAGTCGATGGTTGGTACAGACATGTTCACTCCTTCCGATGGTGCCGCGTTCGTTTACGGCGGCCCGTTCTGGCCCCTGTGCGGGCCATGAATCGGGTGCGCAGCCACTTTTGTCGCCGCGACAACCGCCGTAGTTTAACGAATAACCACACCAGATAACATATAACCGGAAGGGTTATAAGCAGGACGATAAAGCCTGCCGGGTGCAAATGTTAGTTTCCACCTTTCAGCAGGCGCATCATGTCTTCCTGCTTCTCTTCTTCTTCCTCTTCTTCTTCGTCGTCGTAAGAGAGACCAAGCTTCTGCATCAGTTCATCGATGCGATCCAGTTTGGCATCAACCCATGATTGCTCTTCAGCATTCAGGGTTTCACCCTCTTCAAGACGTTCCAGCAGCGCATCCAGGCGCTCATCATTCTCCAGCAAATCCAGCTCAGCCTGCGGTGAAAGCATAGGTTTCTCGCTCTTGGGTTTGTGCTGCCTGGTGACCGGGGCATTGGTCACGCCTAATGGAACAGGTGTTTTACTGCCGATACGCGGGTCTTTCTGCTGCTTACTTTTCGCAGACGCACCCGATTCACCGCTGCCGCTTGTGCGACTGCCCGCAGCATGGCCACGATGCTTTTTATCGCGTTTGCGATCGCGCGCTTCCTGATTCAGTTCTTCGCGCGTTTTACGGCGTGCTTTTGCTGGACGTTTAGCGCCTGCAGCGGAGGTCGGTTTTTTCATGTTGTTTTGTCTTTACGTCGTTTTATTCAGTATAGAATTGCGGCGAAATCTAGCAGAAAGCAAGCAAAGAAAAAAGGCGACAGAGCAATCTGTCGCCTTTTTTCCTGACTCATAACGCGTTATGGGTCTGACAATCCCTGTTTGCTGACAACTCACCCTGTTTTTCCGTGAGCAGCTACCGTCCGTGACAGGTCCTTTTCCTTTTTCAAACGCCTCCAGGCGTACGTCTTCCTGACTGTCCTTTGTCTTCGCCTCCTGGCGCTCCTGACCCTCATCCTTGAGTCCGCTTCCTGTTGGCATCCTCGCCGTTGAGCGCTACTTTACGCGGTCCGGTTAAACCTACAACCCACAAAGGCGATTTACGCGCGCTTTTCAGATTAGGACTAAGCGTTAATAGTTTGATTTTAATGGTTATGATTTTTAAAGGCTCTGCGATTTTTCTTAAATCTCCCATAATTTAAAGGGCAGATCTCTTACAAAGTTCATGGTTTTTACTTACAGCCAGACTGCCGATGGGAAAAGCCTTTTCTCTCTGTTCAGGTATAATCCCCCCAACGTTACGAATTTCTGGAGACAACCACGTGACCAACCTGAATTATCACCAGACGCATTTTGTTCTTAGTGCGCCTGATATTCGCCATTTACCCGCCGATGCGGGTCTTGAAGTGGCATTTGCTGGCCGGTCCAACGCGGGGAAATCCAGCGCTCTGAATACCCTGACCAATCAGAAAAGCCTCGCCCGTATCTCTAAAACGCCTGGCCGTACCCAGCTGATTAACCTGTTTGAAGTTGCGCCGGGCAAACGCCTGGTCGACTTACCGGGCTATGGCTACGCCGAAGTCCCGGAAGAGATGAAAATCAAATGGCAGCGCGCCCTGGGTGAATACCTGGAAAAACGCCTGTGCCTGAAAGGTCTGGTCGTGCTGATGGATATTCGTCATCCGCTCAAAGATCTTGATCAGCAGATGATCCACTGGGCCGTCGAAAGCGGGATCGAGGTGCTGGTGCTGTTGACCAAAGCCGACAAGCTGGCAAGCGGCGCGCGTAAAGCGCAGGTGAATATGGTGCGTGAAGCGGTTCTGGCGTTTAACGGCGACATCCAGGTTGAGGCTTTTTCTTCACTGAAGAAACTTGGCGTGGATAAACTGCGTGAAAAACTGGATCGCTGGTACAGTGAGCTGGAACCCGCGACAGAAGCGGAAGAGTGATAATAAGCGCGGCGATGTCCGCGCTTTTTTTTGCGCTGAAACTTTTCTTTGCCGCAATAAAAAACGCCCCAGTCATTACTGACTGGGGCGGCTAAAATATTCAGCCAAATCCGATTACGTGAAGTAAAAGGTCTGAAAGATAGAACATCTTACCTCTGTACCCTACGCGAATAACTCTACCCTTTTTTAGACTATAGACAAAGCACTTTTTGTAGTTTTTTTTCATTCTTTACATAGGTAATTCTAATGATCATCACAAAACGTTCATGGATATGTTGCTTACTTACAAAAAGTGTTCATATTCCAGAAAGAGTTAGTGAGCCTGATCCCAGTTTTCTCCGCTACCCACTTCCACCAGCAACGGCACATCCAGTTTCATGCTGTTTTCCATCAGTTCATGGATCTTTTTCGAGACGGACTCCAGATCGTCTTTGTGCACTTCGAACACCAGTTCATCGTGTACCTGCATGATCATACGAACCCGCGGCTGGTCTTTCTCCAGCCAGGCATCAACGGCGATCATCGCACGTTTAATGATATCTGCCGCCGTTCCTTGCATCGGGGCGTTGATCGCGGCACGCTCGGCACCGGCACGGCGCGCTGCATTGCTTGAGTTGATATCAGGCAAATAGAGACGACGTCCGTCCAGCGTTTCGACATAACCTTTTTCTTTCGCCTTGGCACGGGTGCTCTCCATATATTGCAGCACGCCCGGATAGCGCTCGAAATAGAGATCCATGTACTTCTGCGACTCTTTACGTGGAATATTGAGCTGACGGGAGAGGCCAAATGCGCTCATACCGTAGATCAGACCAAAGTTGATCGCTTTTGCGCTGCGGCGCTGTTCCCCGGTTACACTCTCCAGTGACATCCCAAAGACTTCGGCCGCCGTCGCCCGGTGGATATCCTGCCCTTCAGCAAAGGCGGTCAACAGACCTTTATCCCGGGACAGGTGCGCCATAATACGCAGCTCAATCTGCGAATAGTCAGCGGAGACAATCACGTAGTCCTGCGGCGCAATAAACGCCTGACGGATGCGACGCCCCTCTTCATTACGCACCGGAATGTTTTGCAGGTTCGGATCGGTCGAGGACAGACGCCCGGTGGCTGCCACCGCCTGATGATAAGAGGTATGCACGCGACCCGTTTTCGGGTTGATCATCAACGGCAGCTTATCGGTATAGGTCGATTTCAGCTTTGCCAGCCCACGGTATTGTAGGATCACTTTCGGCAGCGGATAGTCCAGCGCCAGCTCTTCCAGCACCTCTTCAGAGGTTGAAGGTGCACCACCCGGTGTTTTCTTCAGCGGCTTAATGCCCTGCTTTTCAAACAGGATGGTCTGCAGCTGTTTGGTGGACGAGAGGTTAAACGGCTCGCCGGCGATCTCATGCGCTTTTTGCTCAAGCTCGTTCAGGCGCAAGGTGATCTCTTCTGAGTGCTTATGCAGTACTGCCGGATCGATCTTAACGCCGTTGCGCTCAATGCGGGACAGAACCGGCACCAGCGGCATCTCGATATTCTGGAACACGTTCAGCGGCCCGGCGTGTTTTTGCAGCTTTGGCCACATCTTTAAATGCAGTTGCAGCGTGACGTCAGCATCTTCTGCCGCATAGTGTCCCGCCTCTTCCAGAGCAATCTGGTTAAACGTCAGCTGATTTTTGCCCTTGCCCGCGATCTCTTCGAAGGTGACGGTTTTGTGCTTCAACCAGCGATCCGAGAGTGAATCCATATCGTGACGACCGGCAACGCTGTCGAGGATATAGGATTCCAGCATGGTATCGAACGCGATACCCCGCAGTTCAATGCCGTAGTTTTGCAGGATGCCGCGGTCAAACTTCAGGTTTTGCCCCACCTTGAGTGCTTTTTCGTCTTCAAGGATCGGCTTGAGCAGTTCGAGCACCCGCTCACGGCTGATCTGTTCAGGCGCATCCAGGTAGTCGTGGGCGACCGGCACATAGGCGGCAACGCCAGGCTCAGTGGCAAAGGAGAGGCCGACCATATTGGCCGAGACATTATCGAGGCTGTCGGTTTCGGTATCAAAAGCGAACACCGGCGCCTGCTTTAATTTTTCAATCCAGACCTGCAGCTGGGCTTCATCAAGAATAGTTTCGTAATGTTCAGAAGAGAGGACCGTGGCTTCTTCTTCCGGCTCTACTTCCGCATCAATCACCAGCGTCTGTTTTGGCTTAGCCGCCGGTTTTGCCCCTTTCGCCTGCAGCCATTTTCCTGCGTCGAGATCGGTTATCCAGCGTTTGAATTCATACTGTTTAAACAGGCTCAACAGCTCCTCTACGGCAGGTTGCTGCACTTCCAGTTGTTCGCAGGTCAGATCCAGTTCAACGTCGGTTTTAATGGTCGCCAGCTGATAGGAGAGGTACGCGACCTCTTTGTTTTGCTCAAGCTTAGCGGCCATGGTTTTGGCGCCGCGGAAGGTTAACCCAGCAATTTTATCCTGCTCGCTGTACAGCGTATCCAGCCCACCCAGACCTTGCAGCAGCGCCTGGGCCGTCTTCTCGCCCACACCCGGCACGCCCGGAATGTTATCGGAGGAGTCGCCCATCAGCGCGAGGAAGTCGATGATCAGCTCCGGCGGCACGCCATATTTGGTCACCACCTCTTCAGGGCCAAGGATGGTATTGGTCATGGTGTTAATCAGGGTGATCCCTGGCGTGACCAGCTGCGCCATGTCTTTATCGCCGGTACTGATCAATACCGGGCGGCCCATTTTCTCGGCTTCTCGTGCCAGCGTACCGATTACATCGTCTGCTTCCACGCCAGAGACGGCCATTAAAGGCAGACCCATCGCTTTTACCATCTTATGCAGAGGCTCAATCTGCGCGCGCAGATCGTCCGGCATTGGCGGGCGATGGGATTTATAGTGTTCAAACAGCTCATCCCGGAAAGTTTTGCCTTTCGCATCGAATACGACGGCGGCATGGCTCGGCTGATACTGCAAAATCAAACTACGCAGCATGTTCAGCACGCCATACATTGCGCCAGTAGGCTCTCCGGCGCTGTTAGTCAGCGGAGGAAACGCATGATACGCCCGATAAAGATAAGACGAACCGTCGACGAGAATAAGCGGATTTTCGGGGATCTGAACCATAATGTCCGTGCCTTTAAGTAATTTATGGTTAAAGGATGCCACAGAAGGATGAAAACATCAGTTTTTCGCGGTCAATACAGCCAAAGATTTTGCGATCCTGAGGATCGGTCGCAAATTAAATCTGTGGATAAGTTTGTGAATAGTTTCTGCGACCTGGACTAAATGTGCTATCTGTTGATCGCTATGCCAATAATTATTCTTAATAATCAATACATTATTGTTTGATCGCGATCTCATATCTCTGATTGATGACAATTTACTCCATGTGGATATAAGCCACGCCGGATCTGTGCCATAGAATTTTTCTCCGCTGACAGGTAAAACGCTGTTCATACCAGGTTAAAGCCCCATCCTTTTAGCGTTTTCTGGTAAAATCAGCGCCCGGTGTCTGTTTATCAGGCGCATATTATATCTAACCACCTGAAAACACTCATCATGTCTAGACTGCTGGCTGCGATCACGCTTTTGATAAGTATCGCATTAACTATTCTGGTCACCATCGCCTGTTCTGTGCCGATTATCATCGCCGGAATAATTAAACTGCTACTACCGATCCCCGTCGTCTGGCGTGCCGTATCAGGTTTTTGTAATTTCATGATGTACTGCTGGTGTGAAGGCCTGGCAGTACTTTTGTGTCTTAATCCGCATCTGAAATGGGATGTTCAGGGTCTGGAAGGGCTTAACAAGAAAAACTGGTATTTGCTCATCTGTAACCACCATAGCTGGGCCGATATAGTGGTGTTATGCGTGCTGTTCCGCAAACATATCCCCATGAACAAATACTTTCTTAAGCAGCAGCTCGCCTGGGTGCCTTTTATTGGCCTGGCCTGCTGGGCGCTGGATATGCCCTTTATGAAACGCTATTCGCGTAGCTATCTGATTCGTCATCCTGAGCGCCGCGGAAAAGATGTTGAAACCACTCGCCGATCCTGTGAGAAGTTTCGCTCACACCCCACCACAATCGTTAATTTCGTCGAAGGCTCTCGCTTTACCGAAGAGAAGCAGCAGCAAACGCGCTCGCCGTATGCCAACCTGCTGCCACCAAAAGCGGCCGGGATCGCCATGGCGCTTAACGTGCTAGGCAAACAGTTCGACAAATTACTGAACGTCACGCTCTGTTATCCAGAAAACGATAAGACGCCATTTCAGGATATGCTCAGCGGCAAGTTAACCCGGATCGTGGTGCGTATTAATCTGGTGCCTGTGGCGGAGGAATTACACGGGGACTACGTCAGCGATAAGAACTTTAAGCGACGTTTTCAGCTCTGGCTGAATATGTTGTGGAGTGAGAAAGACGCGCTCATAAGCACGATTAAAGGGGAATACAAAAACGCCGGTCATTGACCGGCGTTTTCTTTATTACTTCTTCTCAACCAGATACTTCACGGTATCAGCATATTGCTGGACGAAGATATCCATGCTGCTGGTGTCCATACCCTGCATATTCAGCTGATATTTGCCGTTAACATACATGGCTGGCACGCCGCGCAGCTGCAGGTCAGCAGCAGCTTTTTCCTGCTGAGCTACCAGAGATTTCACAACGAAGCTATTCCAGGCTGCATCGTATTCTTCTCCTTTAATACCGGCATCAACAAAGACTTTGCGGATATCAGCTGTGGTTTGTACGGCCTGTGTTTTCTGAACTGCTTCAAACATTGGCGCAGTAATTTTGTCTTCCACACCCAGCGCCATCGCAACGGCCCATGCCTGAGTCAGGTCTTTGCCCAACGGGCCAAGAAACTCAACATGATACTTGGTCATTTTGGTGCCTTCTGGCAGCTTCTTCTTCACGTTATCGGAAACGTGCAGAACCTGCTCGAACTCATAGCAGTGCGGGCAGTAGAAGGAGAAGAACTCAAGGACCTGAGGCTCTCCGGCTACCGGTTTGTCGAGGGTAATATACTGCTTGCCATCGCTGAACTGTGCAGCCGATGCGCTAAAAGCCAGAATCATACCTGCCAGCGCCAGCCATATTTTTTTCATGATCAAATTTCTCCTGGGTGTGTTCGATTAATACATTGGCGTTAATTGCAAAGGGGGTTCCTGCAGAACCTTTACCTGTTCAGTAAATGTCGATATCTGGTTACGCCAGTAATCTTCCCCGGTAAGCCACGGGAAGTTTCTGGGGAAAGCGGGGTCATCCCAACGCCTGATTAACCAGGAAAGATAATAGACAAAACGCATGGCACGTAAAGGTTCAATTAATGCAATTTCGTCTGAATCAAAGGACAAGAACTCTTCATAGGCTTCAATAATCGTCTCAAGCTGCATTCGCTGCTCGGCTTTATCGCCATTCAGTAGCATCCAGAGATCCTGAATAGCAGGTCCCATCCGCGCATCATCAAGATCGACAAATAACGGCCCATCACGCCAGAGGATATTTCCGGCATGGCAATCGCCGTGCAGACGCAGCGTGGTGACGTTGTTATCCCAGCGCGAAATGACGGCGTTAATTAAGCCATCCGTTGCGGCAAGGAATTGCGCTTTCAGCCCTGAAGGAATGAGCGTGGATGTTTCAAATACCTGACGCGGCTCAAGCAAGTATTCCTGAATGCCGATGGTCGGGCGCGCGGTAAACACGCTTTTCTGTCCTGTCTGATGAATGCGCCCTAAATAACGGGCAACCCACTCCATCTGATCAATGTTGTCGGCTTCAAATTGCCTGCCACCAAGACTTGGAAACACAGCAAAATAAAAGCCCTGGTGCGACAGCAGCGTCTGATTATTGAATTTAAGGGGGGCGGCGACAGGAACATCATCGGCCATCAGGTCGAGTGCAAACTGATGCTCTTCCTGAATTTGTTCAGCTGACCAGCGCTGCGGGCGATAAAATTTCACCACAAAGCGCTGGCGATCCTCATCCTGAAACTGGTAGACGCGGTTCTCATAGCTGTTTAAGGGTGTCAGGCCTGAGTCTACCCGGATGCCCTGTTCAAACAGCGCATCCATAATGGTATCCGGGTGTAAGGTCTGGAAAGTAAAAGCCTGGTCGTTCATCCGATCATCCGGAAATTATACGAATGATTGAGGATATCATTTAACAGCGTTTACGGTGGCGCCTCTTACAAGCTTTTACTCTTTAATTACGCCACGTGCGCGCAGCAAGGCGGTTTTAAAATCTTCTTCATAATCTTTCTGGATGCCCGGGATCACCGCATCTTTGCCGGAATCACGCATTTTCAGGTGATAGATCAGGATGTCATCAGAAAGGTCGGCCAGCTCACCGTCATAACCTGACTCCTGCGCCAGTTTCTGTAAGAATTGCATCAGGTTAAGTTCTGGCTCTTTCTGCCAGGCTGGCTGGAGGAGTTCGATAACTTCGTTCAGACGTTTACATTTCATGGGAATACTCCTTTCATTAAGAGAGACACGTTAGCAGGGTCAATCCCACAAGAAAAGAGGCGATATTAGTGAATCAGTGCCGGGAGATTATTGGGGTTGTTCTGGCGGGTGGCAGAGCGACGCGTATGGGTGGCAAAGATAAGGGGCTTCAATTACTGAACAACAAACCCCTTTGGCGGCATGTCGCTGACAGGCTTGCCGGCCAGGTATCTGCACTCGCCATCAGCGCGAATCGTCATATCGATATTTATCAGCAAAGCGGATATCCCGTTTATCAGGATAGCCTTGCTGATTATCCTGGCCCGTTGGCCGGTATGCTCTCCGTGATGCAGCAATCCCCGGCAGAGTGGTTTCTCTTTTGTTCGTGCGATACCCCTTTTATCCCCCCTTGCCTGGTCGAACGTTTGGTGCAGCAGCGCGGTGATGCCCCTGTAATCTGGGCGCATGACGGCGAGCGCGATCACCCTACTATCGCGTTAATTAACCGATCGTTAGTACCTGATTTACAGGACTACCTGGCCGCAGGAGAGCGGCGAGTAATGTTGTTTATGCGCCCGTCTGGCGGCCATCCGGTTGATTTTAGCGATCTGAAATCTTCTTTCGTGAACGTGAATACCACTGAAGATTTGCAGACCATGCAGGAGAAGAGATGATACCCGTTTTAGCGATTTCCGCCTGGAGCGGTACCGGGAAGACCACTCTGCTGAAGAGACTGATACCTGCGCTTTGCGCCAAAGGTATTCGTCCCGGATTGATTAAGCACACTCATCATAATATGGATGTCGATAAGCCGGGCAAAGACAGTTATGAGCTGCGTAAAGCGGGTGCGGCACAGACGATAGTGGCGAGCAATCAGCGTTGGGCGCTGATGACCGAAACCCCGGATGAAGCGCCATTGGATCTTGCTTATCTGGTCAGTCGAATGGATCACTCAACGCTGGACCTGGTACTGGTTGAGGGGTTTAAGCATGAGGCTGTTGCAAAGATCCTGCTGTTTCGAAGCGATGCAGGACATGATGTTTGCGAGTTAACGCTGGATGAGCATGTGATTGCGGTAGCCAGTGATGTTGCATTGCCGCTGCAGGTACCAGTGCTGGATTTGAATGATGTGGATGGGATTTCGGAGTTTATTATGAGGTGGAGCACGGCCTGATCTATTGGGATTTCGGCTTCGCCTTACCCGGCTTTAAGGTTTTACAGGCGGGGCAGACGCGGTGGCGTCCGGCTGTCCGGCGCCACAACGCAAAAAGCCCATCCGTGAGGATGGGCTTTTTACCTGATTTGATGCCTGGCAGTTCCCTACTCTCGCATGGGGAGACCCCACACTACCATCGGCGCTACGGCGTTTCACTTCTGAGTTCGGCATGGGGTCAGGTGGGACCACCGCGCTACAGCCGCCAGGCAAATTCTGTTTCCGGGCCGCCTCGCGGGCCACCCGGTTAATCCGGTATCAGCTGAAAATTGTCTCAGTCACCGAAAACAGCTTCGGCGTTGTAAGGTTAAGCCTCACGGTTCATTAGTATCGGTTAGCTCAACGCATCGCTGCGCTTACACACCCGACCTATCAACGTCGTCGTCTTCAACGTTCCTTCAGGAGCCTTAAAGGCTCAGGGAGAACTCATCTCGGGGCAAGTTTCGTGCTTAGATGCTTTCAGCACTTATCTTTTCCGCATTTAGCTACCGGGCAGTGCCATTGGCATGACAACCCGAACACCAGTGATGCGTCCACTCCGGTCCTCTCGTACTAGGAGCAGCCCCCCTCAATTCTCCAGCGCCCACGGCAGATAGGGACCGAACTGTCTCACGACGTTCTAAACCCAGCTCGCGTACCACTTTAAACGGCGAACAGCCGTACCCTTGGGACCTACTTCAGCCCCAGGATGTGATGAGCCGACATCGAGGTGCCAAACACCGCCGTCGATATGAACTCTTGGGCGGTATCAGCCTGTTATCCCCGGAGTACCTTTTATCCGTTGAGCGATGGCCCTTCCATACAGAACCACCGGATCACTATGACCTGCTTTCGCACCTGCTCGAGCCGTCACTCTCGCAGTCAAGCTAGCTTATGCCATTGCACTAACCTCCTGATGTCCGACCAGGATTAGCTAACCTTCGTGCTCCTCCGTTACTCTTTAGGAGGAGACCGCCCCAGTCAAACTACCCACCAGACACTGTCCGCAACCCGGGTAACGGGTCCACGTTAGAACACCAGCCATTAAAGGGTGGTATTTCAAGGATGGCTCCACGCAGACTGGCGTCCACGCTTCAAAGCCTCCCACCTATCCTACACATCAAGGACCAGTGTTCAGTGTCAAGCTATAGTAAAGGTTCACGGGGTCTTTCCGTCTTGCCGCGGGTACACTGCATCTTCACAGCGATTTCAATTTCACTGAGTCTCGGGTGGAGACAGCCTGGCCATCATTACGCCATTCGTGCAGGTCGGAACTTACCCGACAAGGAATTTCGCTACCTTAGGACCGTTATAGTTACGGCCGCCGTTTACCGGGGCTTCGATCAAGAGCTTCGCGTTGCCGCTAACCCCATCAATTAACCTTCCGGCACCGGGCAGGCGTCACACCGTATACGTCCACTTTCGTGTTTGCACAGTGCTGTGTTTTTAATAAACAGTTGCAGCCAGCTGGTATCTTCGACTGATTTCAGCTCCACCCGCAGGGGCTTCACCTACATATCAGCGTGCCTTCTCCCGAAGTTACGGCACCATTTTGCCTAGTTCCTTCACCCGAGTTCTCTCAAGCGCCTTGGTATTCTCTACCTGACCACCTGTGTCGGTTTGGGGTACGATTTGATGTTACCTGATGCTTAGAGGCTTTTCCTGGAAGCAGGGCATTTGTTGCTTCAGCACCGTAGTGCCTCGTCATCACACCTCAGCGTTAATAAGGTACCGGATTTACCTGGAACCTCCGCCTACATGCTTAAACCGGGACAACCGTCGCCCGGCCAACATAGCCTTCTCCGTCCCCCCTTCGCAGTAACACCGAGTACAGGAATATTAACCTGTTTCCCATCGACTACGCCTTTCGGCCTCGCCTTAGGGGTCGACTCACCCTGCCCCGATTAACGTTGGACAGGAACCCTTGGTCTTCCGGCGAGCGGGCTTTTCACCCGCTTTATCGTTACTTATGTCAGCATTCGCACTTCTGATACCTCCAGCAACCCTCACAGGTCACCTTCGACGGCTTACAGAACGCTCCCCTACCCAACAACACATAGTGTCGCTGCCGCAGCTTCGGTGCATGGTTTAGCCCCGTTACATCTTCCGCGCAGGCCGACTCGACCAGTGAGCTATTACGCTTTCTTTAAATGATGGCTGCTTCTAAGCCAACATCCTGGCTGTCTGTGCCTTCCCACATCGTTTCCCACTTAACCATGACTTTGGGACCTTAGCTGGCGGTCTGGGTTGTTTCCCTCTTCACGACGGACGTTAGCACCCGCCGTGTGTCTCCCGTGATAACATTCTCCGGTATTCGCAGTTTGCATCGGGTTGGTAAGCCGGGATGGCCCCCTAGCCGAAACAGTGCTCTACCCCCGGAGATGAATTCACGAGGCGCTACCTAAATAGCTTTCGGGGAGAACCAGCTATCTCCCGGTTTGATTGGCCTTTCACCCCCAGCCACAGGTCATCCGCTAATTTTTCAACATTAGTCGGTTCGGTCCTCCAGTTAGTGTTACCCAACCTT
The DNA here is from genome assembly GCF_002935105.1 of Leclercia sp. LSNIH3. Lineage (NCBI taxonomy): Bacteria > Pseudomonadati > Pseudomonadota > Gammaproteobacteria > Enterobacterales > Enterobacteriaceae > Leclercia > Leclercia sp. LSNIH3. Next base: position 2,455,797 of record NZ_CP026387.1, on the reverse strand, counting down.
CAACCTGCCCATGGCTAGATCACCGGGTTTCGGGTCTATACCCTGCAACTTAACGCCCAGTTAAGACTCGGTTTCCCTTCGGCTCCCCTATACGGTTAACCTTGCTACAGAATATAAGTCGCTGACCCATTATACAAAAGGTACGCAGTCACACCACAAGGGTGCTCCCACTGCTTGTACGTACACGGTTTCAGGTTCTATTTCACTCCCCTCGCCGGGGTTCTTTTCGCCTTTCCCTCACGGTACTGGTTCACTATCGGTCAGTCAGGAGTATTTAGCCTTGGAGGATGGTCCCCCCATATTCAGACAGGATACCACGTGTCCCGCCCTACTCTTCGAGTTCACAGCACATGCATCTTCGTGTACGGGAGTATCACCCTGTACCCTGCGACTTTCCAGACGCTTCCACTGACACACATGCTGATTCAGACTCTGGGCTGCTCCCCGTTCGCTCGCCGCTACTGGGGGAATCTCGGTTGATTTCTTTTCCTCAGGGTACTTAGATGTTTCAGTTCCCCTGGTTCGCTTCGTTAAGCTATGTATTCACTTAACGATAGTGTGACGAGTCACACTGGGTTTCCCCATTCGGAAATCGCCGGTTATAACGGTTCATATCACCTTACCGGCGCTTATCGCAGATTAGCACGTCCTTCATCGCCTCTGACTGCCTAGGCATCCACCGTGTACGCTTGGTCGCTTAACCTCACAACCCGAAGCTGTTTCACTTCATGATTGCGAAATCTGAGACCCGACCACACCTTCATCTGTTCTTATTACGGAGAACAGACACGGTGCGTCGTTTCAATTTTCAGCTTGATCCAGATTTTTAAAGAGCAAATATCTCAAACATGACTCACTATTTTCATAGTTAATCAGCTTTGAGATACTGATTGGTTGTGCCTTTCACTCACACCCAGCAAGTGGCGTCCCCTAGGGGATTCGAACCCCTGTTGCCGCCGTGAAAGGGCGGAGTCCTAACCGCTAGACGAAGGGGACACGATGTGTCACGACTTCGCAGCCGTCTTGCTCGTTACTTTTCATCAGACAATCTGTGTGAGCACTACAAAGGCAGGTTCTTTAAGGTAAGGAGGTGATCCAACCGCAGGTTCCCCTACGGTTACCTTGTTACGACTTCACCCCAGTCATGAATCACAAAGTGGTAAGCGCCCTCCCGAAGGTTAAGCTACCTACTTCTTTTGCAACCCACTCCCATGGTGTGACGGGCGGTGTGTACAAGGCCCGGGAACGTATTCACCGTAGCATTCTGATCTACGATTACTAGCGATTCCGACTTCATGGAGTCGAGTTGCAGACTCCAATCCGGACTACGACGCACTTTATGAGGTCCGCTTGCTCTCGCGAGGTCGCTTCTCTTTGTATGCGCCATTGTAGCACGTGTGTAGCCCTACTCGTAAGGGCCATGATGACTTGACGTCATCCCCACCTTCCTCCAGTTTATCACTGGCAGTCTCCTTTGAGTTCCCGACCGAATCGCTGGCAACAAAGGATAAGGGTTGCGCTCGTTGCGGGACTTAACCCAACATTTCACAACACGAGCTGACGACAGCCATGCAGCACCTGTCTCAGAGTTCCCGAAGGCACCAAAGCATCTCTGCTAAGTTCTCTGGATGTCAAGAGTAGGTAAGGTTCTTCGCGTTGCATCGAATTAAACCACATGCTCCACCGCTTGTGCGGGCCCCCGTCAATTCATTTGAGTTTTAACCTTGCGGCCGTACTCCCCAGGCGGTCGACTTAACGCGTTAGCTCCGGAAGCCACTCCTCAAGGGAACAACCTCCAAGTCGACATCGTTTACGGCATGGACTACCAGGGTATCTAATCCTGTTTGCTCCCCACGCTTTCGCACCTGAGCGTCAGTCTTTGTCCAGGGGGCCGCCTTCGCCACCGGTATTCCTCCAGATCTCTACGCATTTCACCGCTACACCTGGAATTCTACCCCCCTCTACAAGACTCTAGCCTGCCAGTTTCGAATGCAGTTCCCAGGTTGAGCCCGGGGATTTCACATCCGACTTGACAGACCGCCTGCGTGCGCTTTACGCCCAGTAATTCCGATTAACGCTTGCACCCTCCGTATTACCGCGGCTGCTGGCACGGAGTTAGCCGGTGCTTCTTCTGCGGGTAACGTCAATTGCTGCGGTTATTAACCACAACACCTTCCTCCCCGCTGAAAGTACTTTACAACCCGAAGGCCTTCTTCATACACGCGGCATGGCTGCATCAGGCTTGCGCCCATTGTGCAATATTCCCCACTGCTGCCTCCCGTAGGAGTCTGGACCGTGTCTCAGTTCCAGTGTGGCTGGTCATCCTCTCAGACCAGCTAGGGATCGTCGCCTAGGTGAGCCATTACCCCACCTACTAGCTAATCCCATCTGGGCACATCTGATGGCAAGAGGCCCGAAGGTCCCCCTCTTTGGTCTTGCGACGTTATGCGGTATTAGCTACCGTTTCCAGTAGTTATCCCCCTCCATCAGGCAGTTTCCCAGACATTACTCACCCGTCCGCCACTCGTCACCCGAGAGCAAGCTCTCTGTGCTACCGTTCGACTTGCATGTGTTAGGCCTGCCGCCAGCGTTCAATCTGAGCCATGATCAAACTCTTCAATTTAAGTTTGATGCTCGTGAATTAAACTTCGTAATGAATTACGTATGTTCACTCAGAGACTTGGTATTCATTTATTGTCTTTCGACATTAAGAATCCATGTCACTTTGAGTGCCCACACAGATTGTCTGATAAATTGTTAAAGAGCAGTGCAACGCGGCTTTCGCTCACCGTTGCGAGGTCCCGTATATTACGTTTTCCTCATTCAGAGTCAAGCGATTATTTTTGCTTTTCTCTGCCGGCGTTCATCTCTGAAGCCTGCTGTCACGGCGGTTTGTAATCCGTTGTTCCGTGTCAGTGGAGGCGCATTATAGGGAGTTCTTCGGCAGTGACAAGAGTAAATTTAAAAAAAATAACCAACCGTGCTTTTTTTCACCAAAACACCCGTCTTTAAGCCAAAAATTGCGCTAATTGTCGTTTTACCAACCACAACCATCCTGCAGATGGCATACTTACTAGCATTAAGAATCAAGGAATATGCGTTATGCCTTTGAGCGCGCAACAGCTGGCGGCACAAAAGAACCTTTCATATGTGCTGGCAGAAAAACTGGCACAGCGGATCCTGGCTGGTGAATACATGCCAGGTAGCATCCTGCCGGGCGAACTGGAACTTGGTGAGCAGTTTGGCGTGAGCCGAACCGCTGTGCGTGAGGCCGTGAAAACCTTAACAGCGAAAGGGATGGTGCTTCCTCGTCCGCGTATCGGTACACGCGTGATGCCCCAGAGCAACTGGAACTTCCTCGATCAAGAATTGCTCTCCTGGTGGATGACGGAAGATAACTTCCATCAGGTTATCGAGCATTTCCTGGTCATGCGCAGCAGCCTGGAGCCTCAGGCCTGCCTGCTGGCCGCCACGATCGGAACGGCAGAGCAAAAAGCGCGGTTAAATACTTTAATGGATGAGATGGTGCATCTGAAAAAGCACTTTAACCGGGAGCGCTGGATAGAAGTGGATATGGCCTGGCACGAGCATATCTATGAGATGAGCGGTAATCCGTTCCTGACCTCTTTCGCCTCGCTCTTTCATTCTGTCTACCACACTTACTTTACGTCTATAACGCAGGACGAGGTGGTGAAGCTGGATTTACACCAGGCTATCGTTGATGCCATTCAGGACAGCGATGGGCTGCGTGCTATGGCGGCCAGCCAGGCACTGCTTGCCACACCGGCACGATAGCAATAAACAACAGGAATTCGAATGACAGTAAAAAAAGCACGCAGCATGGCGGGTTTGCCATGGATTGCGGCGATGGCTTTCTTTATGCAGGCGCTGGACGCCACCATCCTAAACACCGCCCTTCCGGCGATTGCCGAAAGCCTTAACCGTTCTCCGCTGGCCATGCAGTCAGCCATCATTAGTTATACCCTGACCGTTGCGATGCTGATCCCGGTGAGCGGCTGGCTGGCCGATCGCTTCGGCACACGGCGTGTCTTTATGCTGGCGGTAACGTTATTTACGCTGGGGTCGCTGGCTTGCGCCCTCTCCAGTTCGCTGGGTGAGCTGGTTATCTTCCGGGTGATTCAGGGCGTAGGCGGTGCAATGATGATGCCGGTCGCGCGCCTGGCACTGCTAAGGGCCTATCCGCGCAGCGAACTGTTGCCGGTGCTTAACTTCGTCACTATGCCGGGCCTGGTCGGGCCGATCCTCGGGCCGGTACTGGGGGGCGTTCTGGTTACCTGGGCCAGCTGGCACTGGATATTCCTCATTAATATTCCCATTGGGATCGCCGGTCTTTTCTATGCCCGCAAGTTTATGCCGAACTTCACGACTCCGCGGCGCAAATTCGATATGGGCGGATTCTTCCTGTTTGGCCTGAGCCTGGTGCTGTTTTCCAGCGGTATGGAGCTGTTCGGTGAGAAAGTGGTGGCAACCTGGCTGGCCATCTCCATCATCTTCAGCGGCATTCTTCTTTTTTTTCTTTATATACGTCATGCGCGTCGTCACCCTACGCCGCTGATTTCGCTCTCGCTGTTTAACACACGTACTTTTTCGGTAGGCATTGCCGGAAACATCGCTTCGCGGCTGGGCACAGGCTGTGTTCCTTTCCTTATGCCGCTAATGCTGCAGGTCGGGTTCGGTTATCCGGCGTTGATAGCAGGCTGCATGATGGCGCCTACGGCGGTGGGTTCGATTCTGGCTAAATCCGGGGTGACCCAATTGTTACGACGGCTGGGATACCGCAGAACCCTGGTCGGTGTGACGGTATTTATCGGCGTGATGATTGCGCAATTCTCACTGCAGTCGGCAGCGCTGCCGGTGTGGATGCTGATCCTGCCGCTGTTTGTGCTGGGGATGGCAATGTCCATCCAGTTCACCTCAATGAACACCATTACCCTTGCCGATCTCAGCGATGAGAATGCCAGCGGCGGTAACAGCATGCTGGCAGTCACGCAGCAGCTTTCAATCAGTCTGGGGGTTGCGGTCAGTGCGGCGGTATTGCGCTTTTACGAAGGGTTCGACAGCAACAACACTGTCGAACAATTTCACTCAACCTTTATCACCATGGGTGTGCTGACGGTTGTCTCTGCACTGGTCTTTATGCTGTTAAAACCGAAAGACGGTCAGAACCTCATAAAAGAACGGCACAAACCTAAACCGAGCCCCGTTCCATCAGAACAGGAGTAAGCTGCAGCCGCTGCTGTTGCAGTGCGGGCTGGGCGATACGATGGATCAATACATCAATCGCCAGCTCGCCCAGTTCATCCTTGGGCTGATGAATGGTAGTGAGCGGCGGCGTCATATACTTCGCCAGTTCGATATCGTCATATCCCACCACGGCGATATCGTCCGGGATACGAAGTCCCGCCTGATAAAGCGCCTGATAAGCCCCTACCGCCATTGCATCATTACCGATAAAGACTGCCTGCGGACGCTCTTTCTGCGCCAGTAACGACTGCATCGCCTCGAAACCACCGCTAAATTCAAAGTCACCGGTAATTTGATATCCGTCCGGGACAGGTAGACCGGCGCGCGCCATGGCCACCAGAAAACCTTCCAGACGCAGACGGGCCGGAGTTTTATCCAGCGGGCCGGTAATGCAGGCGATACGGGTATGGCCTTTATCAATCAGATGTTGCGTCGCCATGTCCCCGCCCAGCAGCGAGTTATCCTGAATCAGGTCGCTGGTACCGTCGAACGGTGCCCAGTCCATCATCACCGTAGGAACGGAGGGGTAGCGCTGCATAATCTCGGGTGAGGGTTGATGCGTTTCGGTACACAGCAGTAATAACCCGTCGACACGCTTTTGCATCAGCGTCTCCAGGTTGCGGTTCATGCGCTGTTCGTCGCCTTCGGTATTACAGAGCACCAGGCTGTAGCCGCGCTCAAAGCAGCTGCGCTCCACGCCGCGCACCAGCTCAGAGTAAAAGGGGTTGGTACTGGCGGTAATGAGCATGCCGATGGTGCGGGTCTGGTTAAGTTTCAGACTGCGCGCCAGGGCGGAAGGCGCATAATTGAGGGATTTCACTGCGGCTTCGACCTTCTCCCGGATCGCCTCGCTGACGAAGCGATCCTTATTAATGACATGGGAGACCGTCGAAGTAGAGACGCCCGCCACGCGAGCGACATCTTTCATTGTGGCCAAACGCTACCTCTGCTGACTTAAAAATTCATCGATCTCATTGCGCCATGGAACAGAAGGCTGCGCCCCTGGACGGGTCACGGCAATGGCTGCTGCCGCGTGGGCAAAACGGATCGCATTATCCAGCGGCTCACCTTCCAGCAGCGCCGTAACCAGCGCACCATTAAAGGTATCACCCGCGGCGATGGTATCGACAGCTTTCACCTTAAAGCCAGGAACGCGACGACCTTCTCCCTCGACGCTGGCCCATACGCCACGGCTGCCAAGGGTAATGATGACCTTACTGATGCCTTTCTGGTGCAAGGCTTTCGCCGCGCGCGCCGCATCGTCATCGTTTTCAACGCGAATACCCGTCAGCTTTTCGGCTTCGGTTTCGTTAGGGGTGATGATATCCACCAGCGCCAGCAGCTCGTCTGATAATACACGGGCAGGGGCGGGATTAAGTACGACAGTGGTGTGATTTTTATGAGCAATTTGCGCAGCCGCCAGCACGCTTTCTACCGGCGTCTCCAGTTGCATCAGCAGGGCGTCGGCCTGTGCAATACTCTCCTGCTGCGCCACCACGCGTTCAGAGGTCAGCGCCGCATTCGCACCCGCGTGAATACCGATGACATTCTCACCTTCCGCGTTGACGAAAATCAGCGCCACGCCGGTTGATTCGCCTTCTACCACGCTGACCGGCGCAATATCGATGTTGTCGCTTACCAGCTGTTTGCGCACGCGCTCACCGGTATCATCATCGCCGGTACAGGCGATAAAGGCGATGTTGGCACCGCTGCGTCCGGCGGCAACCGCCTGGTTTGCGCCCTTGCCGCCAAAGGCGACCTGATAGCGGTTACCCGTTACGGTCTCGCCCGGTGTCGGGAAAGCGTCAAGGTTAAGAATGTGATCGGCATTAATACTGCCAAGGACGACGAGCTTACCTGCGGTTTTCATCATTGAAGTGTCCATCAGAGAGTGCCACCGGGATAACCCGGTGGCGTATGCCACTCTTTTCTTTATATGTTGTCCTTCAGGCAGCCGTCAGCTGCCTGAATCGCATATTACTGCTTGATGACCAGTTTCAGGTCAACAGGGTATTTAGCCTGAACTTTCTCGCCCTTCAGCACTTTGTCAGCAGTCTGCACGCCAGTCGCGCCAATCTGCTCCGGCAGCTGAGCAATGGTCGCAGCCAGTTTGCCATCGTTTACCGCTTTTTCACCATCCGGCGTACCGTCAAATCCAACCACCATCACATCAGATTTACCTGCGGTCTGCAGTGCACGCAGCGCGCCCAGCGCCATTTCATCGTTCTGTGCGAATACCGCTTTAACGTCCGGGTGAGCAGTCAGCAGGTTCTGCATAACGTTCAGACCCTTAGTGCGGTCAAAGTCTGCTGGCTGGCTGGCCAGCACGTTGAATTTGTGGGCAGCCACAGCCTGCTGGAAGCCTTCGCCACGCTCACGCGCTGCGGAAGTCCCGGCGATGCCCTGCAGTTCGATAACTTTGGCACCTTCGCCTGCTTTCTTGGCGATGTAGTCACCGGCGATTTTGCCGCCCAGCACGTTATCAGAGGCAATGTGGCTAACCACTTCGCCTTTAGAGGCCTGACGGTCAAGGGTGATCACCGGGATGTTAGCCTGGTTTGCCATCTTCACGGCGTTACCTACCGCGTCGGAATCGGTTGGGTTGATCAGCAGAATTTTGGTGCCGCGAACGGTTAAGTCCTGCACGTTAGCCAGCTCTTTTGCCGGGTTGTTCTGGGAATCCAGGATCACCAGGTTGTAGCCCAGTTTGTCGGCTTCTTTCTGCGCACCATCCTTCAGGGAGACGAAGAACGGGTTGTTGAGGGTAGAAACCACCAGCGCGATGGTATCTTTCGCCATGGCGTTTGCACTCACAGTTGCGCTCAGCGCGACAGCAGAAACCAGGGTAGCCAGTTTTTTCATGTTCATATCAAAGATGTCCTGTAGTGTCGTCAGTTACTGTTTTTTGTTGTCTACCAGTACCGCCAGCAAAATCACTACCGCTTTGACGATCATCTGGTAATAGGAAGAAACACCTAACAAATTCAAACCATTGTTCAGGAAGCCGAGGATCAGCGCACCGATCAGCGTCCCCACGATACGACCTTTACCGCCTGCCAGGCTGGTGCCGCCCAGTACGACCGCAGCGATGGCATCCAGCTCATAACCCGTACCCGCCGTTGGCTGAGCAGAGGAGAGACGTGCCACCTCGATAATGCCCGCCAGCGAAGCCAGCAGGCCGCACAGGGAGTAGACGATAACTTTGACTTTATTGACGCTGATGCCGGACAGACGCGTTGCCGCTTCGTTACCGCCCAGAGCATAGATATAACGGCCCAGGCGGGTGTGATGCAACATGTACCACGCCGCAAGGAACACCAGACCCATGATCCAGACCGGCGTCGGAATACCCAGCGGGCGGCCGATACCGAACCAGCCAAACAGATCGGCGTTGTCGGTAAAGCCAGTGTTCACCGGACTACCGTTGGTGTAGACCATGGTCACACCGCGCAGCAGTAACATCATCACCAGGGTGGCGATAAAGGCCTGCACGCGGCCTTTCGCCACGATCATTCCGGTGACGGCCCCAATAGCGGCTCCCAGCGCCAGCGCCGCTGCTACGGCCACCAGCGCGTTGACTTCAATCCCTACAATTGAAGCAGCAACCGCGCCGGTGAGCGCCAGCAGGGAACCGACGGACAGGTCGATACCCGACGTCAAAATCACCAGCGTCATCCCCACCGCCATAATGGCGTTTACGGACGTTTGCTGAAGAATGTTGAACAGGTTATTAACGGTAAAAAAGTTCGGACTCATGGTGGAGACAATCGCGATCAGCACCAGCAGGGCAATCAGCGATTTTTGTTCCAACAGCCATGCCTTAGTGAAATAACGGCGTCCAGAAACAGCCTGGGTAGTCATCTTCTTACTCCTGATCCACGCGATTAAGCTTGCCCACAGCGGCAGCCATCAGAATTTCCTGGGTGGCCTGCTCGCGACTGAATTCACCGCCGAGATGCCCTTCATGCATGACGATAATGCGATCGCTCATGCCTAATACCTCTGGCATCTCGGAAGAAACCAGAATGATGCTCAGCCCGTCAGCCTTAAACTGGTTGATGAGCTGATAAATTTCTTTCTTCGCCCCGACATCCACGCCACGGGTTGGCTCATCGAGGATCAGCACTTTCGGACGGGTCATCAGGCCGCGGGCAATCGCCACTTTCTGCTGGTTGCCGCCGGACAGCAGACCGATAGCCTGTTCCATCGACGGCGTTTTGACGTTAAAGAGGCGGATAAAATCGCTAACGGCCTGCTGCTCGTCTTTATGTTTCAGGCCTCCGCCACTGCGGCTGAAGTAGCGCAGCGCGGTCAAGGACATGTTCTCTTTCACCGACATGCCCAGTACCAGGCCATCGCGCTTACGGTCTTCGGAGATGTAGACGATACCGTTCGCCAGGCCATCCTGCGGCGTACGGGTAACAACCTCATGGCCATCAAGCGTAACGTATCCGCTGGTGCGAGGGCTGGCACCATACAGCACCTTCATCAGCTCGGTACGCCCGGCGCCCATCAGCCCGGCCACGCCGAGGATTTCGCCCTGGCGCAGCGTAAAGGAGACATTATTTACGCCCGGGCCGCACAGGTTATCAACCTTGAGACGAATATCACCCGGCTGCTTATCAATGCGTGGGTACTGATCTTCCAGCTTACGTCCCACCATCATCTCAATCAGCGAGTCTTCGGTCAGCGTCACCACTTCACGCTCGGCAATAAACTGCCCGTCGCGGAATACCGTCACGTCGTCGCAGATCTCGAAGATCTCTTTCATACGGTGGGAGATATAGACAATGCCGCGCCCCTGGGCTTTCAGCTCGCGGATCACGCGGAACAGGGAGTCGGTTTCGGTATCAGTGAGGGCGTCAGTCGGCTCATCCATCACGATAACCCGGGATTCGAAGCTCAGGACTTTCGCGATCTCCACCATCTGCTGATCGCCAATGGAAAGTTCGCCCACCAGCCGATCGCTTTTGAAGCGCAGGTTCAGCTTCGCCAGCAGTTTGTCGGCTTCGGCATACATCTGTTTCCAGTCGATTTTGCCAAAGCGGTTGACGAACTCGCGGCCAAGGAAGATGTTCTCCGCAATGGACAACTGCGGGATCAGGTTTAACTCCTGGTGGATGATGCCGATCCCGGCTTCCTGAGAGGATTTCGGGCCGTTGAAGGTGGTCTCTTTCCCCAGCCATAACAGTGAACCGGCGTCGCGTTGATAGATGCCGGTCAGCACTTTCATCATCGTGGATTTGCCTGCGCCGTTTTCACCAACCAGCGCCATCACGCGGCCAGCATAAACGTTGAGTGCGGCACCGGAGAGGGCTTTGACGCCCGGGAACGATTTATCGATCCCTTTCAGTTGCAGTAGTGCGTCCATGGTGGCCTCAGAAAGTGACGCCAGCACAGAGAATGATATTCGCATACGGGGAACACTCCCCGCTGCGGATAACCGCCTGGCTTTCAGCGGTATTTTTCTTGAACTGTTCGTGCGTTATATAACTAATTTTTATGGTGTTTCCCTGGTGTTGTTGCAGTTGCTTGATATGGCCAAGCAACGTTTCGTGGAGCTGCGGATTATGTTGTTTGATTTCCGTTGCGAGAATGGCTTCCTCAACCTGCATCTCGGTTGTCACAACATCCAGCACCTGCATAAACGAGGGCACGCCCTGCGTTAAAGCCAGATCAATACGCGTTGTGCTATGAGGGATGGGTAAACCTGCATCACACACGACCAGCGTATCGGTATGCCCGAGACGGGAGATAACCGATGAGACTTCAGAGTTGAGTACCGTGCCTTTCTTCATATTCTTGCTCCACTAGCGAAACGTTTCGCTGAAGCCAGTTTAATCTTACCGATGCGCAGAAAACCATCATGGCGTTGCAGATTTGTGATCGCCGTCGAAACGTTTCGCTAAGTGAAATGCGGGGGAGTTAAATGCAAAACGGTAACCCTCTGGTTACCGTTTTTTATGTTTGCCCCCACACTCTGTTTTAGAGGGTTAAAGTGAGGGCATCAGGCCGTACCAGGACTTAAATCTCGACCTGGGTGCCTAACTCAATCACCCGGTTAGGCGGGATCTCGAACTGGTCGGGCGCACGCAGGGCATTACGCTGGAGGATAAGGTAGAGTTTGCCGCGCAGACGCAGATACCACGGACGTTTGCCAATGATCAGCGACTCGTGCGACATAAAGAACGAGGTCTCCATCATTCGGCAGCTTAAGCCTTCCAGGCCGCAGCGGTGGAACACTTCTTCCACGTTCGGCGTTTCACGCCAGCCATAGCTTGCCACCACCCGCCAGAAGGTGGGCGACAGTTGCTCTATCTGCACGCGGCGGACGTTGTGCACATAAGGTGCATCTTCGGTACGCAGCGTCAGCAGGATCACCCGCTCATGCAGCACTTTGTTGTGCTTGAGGTTGTGCATCAGGGCAAACGGAATGACGTTCAGCGCACGCGACATATACACGGCGGTGCCCGGTACGCGAACCGGCGGAGATTTCTCCAGCGAGACGATCATCGCATCCAGAGAATTACCGTGTTCGTGCATCCGGCGCAGCAGGCGGAAACGCTCGCTCTTCCAGGTCGTCATGATAATGAACATGACTAAGCCGAGCGTCAGCGGTAGCCAGCCGCCGGAGATAATCTTGTCGAGGTTAGCCGAGAACAGAGGAATATCGATACACAGGAAGCCCACCAGAATCATCGCCACCAGGAATTTATTCCAGTGCCAGTTCCGGTACGCCACCGTGGTGGAGAGGATTGAGGTCAGCACCATCGTCCCCGTAACGGCAATACCGTAGGCTGCCGCCAGGTTGCTGGAGTGCTCGAAGCTGACGATAACAATCACCACCGCGAAATAGAGCAGCCAGTTAATGAACGGGATGTAGATCTGGCCGGACTCCATCTCTGAGGTATGAATGATGCGCATCGGCGACAGATAGCCAAGACGCACTGCCTGGCGCGTCAGGGAGAAGACGCCAGAAATCACCGCCTGAGAAGCAATCACGGTTGCCAGCGTCGCGAGGATCAGCATCGGCACCAGCGCCCAGTCCGGCGCCAGCAGGAAGAACGGGTTTTTTATCGCTTCCGGGTGTTTGAGCAGCAGCGCCCCCTGGCCGAAGTAGTTCAGCACCAGCGACGGCAGCACCACAATAAACCATGCCACACGAATAGGCAGTTTACCGAAGTGCCCCATATCGGCATACAGCGCCTCCACCCCGGTGATAGACAGCACCACAGCACCCAGCGCGATAAACGACACGGTTTTGTATTCGAGGAAGAAGTGTACCGCCCACATCGGGTTTAGGGCATGCAGCACGTCCGGGTTAGCAATAATGCTGCGTAATCCCAGTACCGCCAGGATCAGGAACCAGGCCAGCATAATCGGCGCGAAGAGTTTCCCCACCAGCCCGGTACCGTGTTTCTGGATCACAAACAGCAAGGTCAGCACAATTATGGCCAGCGGAACGACCCACTCTTCAAGCTGCGGCGCAACAATCTCCAGCCCTTCGATTGCCGACAGCACCGAGATAGCCGGCGTGATAACCACTTCGCCATAGAAGAAGCTGCCCCCAATCAGGCCGATAATCACCAGGAAGGAGGTCATTTTGGGCGAGGTGTTGCGCCCGGCCAACGACATTAAGGTCAGGATCCCACCTTCACCGGCGTTATCTGCGCGCATAACGAAGGAGAGATATTTAACGGAGACAACTAAGATCAGGAGCCAAAAGATGAGAGACAAAAAACCAAACACAGCGTCGCGTTCGACGCCAAAACCAAACTGACCGGACAAACATTCACGAAGCGTATAAAGCGGGCTGGTGCCGATATCACCGTAGACAACCCCAATCGCCGCGAGTGTGATTGCGGGTAATGATTGCTTATTATCAGTGCTCATAGACTAGTCTTTTCGTTTATATAACAAATGTGTGCTTAGTCCCTTGGCCCACAAAAAGCGCACAGTATGCACGATTAATCGTAGAATCGTACCCCTAAATGTACCCGCATTAACATAGCGCAAAGAAAATAGCACCGTAGTTCAGGCTATTACCAGCCCAGAACGAAACGTCTATACTCGCTTCAATTAGCCGGGTTTACGGCGAAGGATGCAAAACAATTATGGCTCACACTCATTTATTAGCAGAAAGAATTTCCCGTCTCAGCGGCGCGCTGGAAAAAGGGCTATTTGAACGTAGCCATGCCATCCGCCTTTGTTTACTGGCAGCACTGAGCGGCGAAAGTGTCTTTCTGCTGGGGCCGCCCGGTATCGCAAAAAGCCTGATTGCCCGCAGGCTGAAATTCGCGTTTCAGCATGCCAGAGCTTTTGAGTATCTGATGACCCGCTTTTCCACCCCGGAAGAGGTGTTCGGTCCGCTCTCTATCCAGGCCTTAAAAGATGAAGGACGGTATGAGCGTTTGACGGCAGGTTATCTGCCGGAAGCGGAGATCGTTTTTCTCGATGAAATCTGGAAAGCCGGCCCGGCGATCCTGAACACCCTGCTCACAGCCATCAACGAACGCCGGTTCCGCAACGGCGCGTTTGAGGAGAAAATCCCGATGCGCCTGCTGGTGGCGGCCTCCAACGAACTGCCGGAAGCCGACAGCAGTCTCGAAGCCTTATATGACCGCATGCTGATCCGCCTGTGGCTCGACAAAGTGCAGGACAAAGCGAACTTCCGCTCGCTGCTGATTAGCCAGCAGGATGAAAACGATAACCCGGTGCCCGCCACACTGCAGGTGACGGACGAGGAGTACCAGCAGTGGCAGCAGGACATCGGCAAAATCAAACTGCCAGATGCGGTATTTGACCTTGTCTATATGCTGCGCCAACAGCTTGATGCCCTGCCGGGCGCGCCTTACGTCTCCGATCGTCGCTGGAAGAAAGCCATTCGCCTGCTGCAGGCCAGCGCCCTGTTTAGCGGTCGCGATGCGGTTGCGCCTATTGATTTGATCCTGCTGAAGGATTGCCTGTGGCATGACGCCAACGGTATGCATCTGATGCAGCAGCAGCTGGAAATATTGATGACCGGGCACGCCTGGGGACAGCAGGAGATGCTGAACCAGCTCGGGGCCATCACCCAGCGCCGCCTTCAGCTTCAGCAGCAGCAAAGCGATAAAACTGCCCTGCGCGTTAATCGTCAGAGCGGTATGTTCGCCCGTCGCCCGCATTACGAATTACCGGCCGAACTGAGCGATACCACGCTGACGCTGCTCCTCCAGCAGCCCCTCAAGCTCCATGATATGCAAGTCATTCACATCACGGTTGAGCGTGAAGCCCTGTCGCTGTGGTTGAGTAAAGGTGGCGAGATCCGCGGCAAACTCAACGGCATTGGCTTTGCCCAGCAGCTTAATATGGAAGTGGACGGCAGTCTGCATCTGGTGATCCGCGACATCAGCCTGCAGGGATCGCGCCTTGCGCTGCCCGGCACCGCCTCTGATAGCGTCCCGGAAGAGATCAAACAGCAGCTGGAAGCGCTGGATAATCAGTGGCACCTTCAGCACACCCGCTTTAGCGAGCAGCAAAAATGCCTGTTTATCCACAGCGACTGGCTGGGGAGAATTGAGTCCAGCCTGCAGGACGTAAGCGCGCAGATCAAACAGGCGCGTCAATGCTGACGCTGGACACACTCAACGTTATGCTTGCCGTCGGTGAGGAGGGCATGATCGAAGAGATCATCCTTACCCTGCTGGCTTCGCCGCAACTGGCGATCTTTTTTGAAAAGTTCCCGCGGCTTAAAACCGCCATTACAGACGATCTCCCGCGCTGGCGGGACAATTTACGCAAAAGACTGAAAGAGACCCGCGTACCGCCAGAACTCACCGAAGAGGTGATGTGTTATCAGCAGAGCCAGCTGCTCTCCACGCCTCAGTTGATCGTCCAGCTCCCGCAAATTTTAACCCTGCTGGACAGGCTTCACTCCCCCTACGCCAGCCAGGCGCGACAACTGGTCGTGGATAACGCCACCTTTACGCCCGCCCTGCATACCCTGTTTTTACAGCGCTGGCGGTTGAGCCTGGTGGTGCAGGCTACCTCCCTCAATCAGCAGTTGATGGAAGAAGAGCGCGAACAGCTGCTCAGCGAAGTGCAGGAGCGCATGACCTTAGCCGGTGCGCTGGAACCCGTGCTGGTGGAGAATGAAAACGCGGCCGGACGGCTGTGGGATATGAGCGCCGGTCAGTTAAAGCGTGGGGATTATCAGTTAATTGTCCGCTATGGCGACTTCCTCGCCCAGCAGCCGGAGCTGATGCAGCTCGCGGAACAGCTGGGACGTTCGCGGGAGGCAAAGTCGGTGCCAAAAAAGGATGCCCCGCTGGAAACCTTCCGCACCCTGGTGCGCGAACCGGCGACAGTGCCGGAGCAAGTGGACGGACTGCAGCAGAGCGACGATATTCTGCGCCTGCTGCCACCCGAACTGGCCACCCTGGGCATTACGGAACTGGAATATGAATTTTACCGTCGGCTGGTGGAGAAGCAGCTCCTGACCTACCGGCTGCATGGTGATGCCTGGCGGGAGAAGGTTAGCCAACGCCCGGCCGTACATCAGGATTTCGACGAACAGCCGCGTGGGCCGTTTATTGTCTGCGTGGATACCTCCGGTTCGATGGGCGGTTTTAATGAACAGTGCGCCAAAGCCTTTTGCCTGGCACTGATGCGGGTGGCGCTGGCTGACAGACGGCGCTGTTTCATTATGCTGTTTTCCAGCGAGGTGGTGGGCTACGAGCTGTCGGGCCAGCACGGCCTCGAACAGGCGATCCGCTTCTTAAGCCAGCGCTTTCGCGGCGGGACCGATCTCGCCAGCTGTTTTCGTGCCATCATCGAGCGGATGCAGGGCGGAGAGTGGTATGACGCCGATGCGGTAGTGATCTCGGATTTTATTGCCCAGCGGCTGCCGGATGAGGTGGTGAGTCAAGTGAAGGTGTTGCAGCGGGAACATCAACATCGTTTCCATGCGGTGGCAATGTCCGCACATGGAAAACCCGGCATCATGCGCATCTTCGATCATATCTGGCGCTTTGATACCGGGTTGCGTAGCCGCCTGTTGCGGCGCTGGAAACGTTAATTACAGCAGCGCATCCACGCTGTCACGAACCTGTTGCGGCCATACGCCACACTGGACCTGTCCGATATGGGACAGCTGCAGCAGTAACATGGTCAGGCGAGACTGGCCGATGCCGCCGCCGATAGTCTGCGGCATCTCGCCACGCAGCAGCGCCTGGTGCCACTCCAGCTTCAGACGATCTTCATCACCGGTGATAGCCAGCTGACGTTGCAGCGCTTCGGCGTCGACGCGGATCCCCATGGAAGACAGCTCGAACGCATCTTCCAGCACCGGGTTCCACACCAGAATATCCCCGTTCAGACCCGCCAGGCCGCTTTCGCCTTCGCTGCTCCAGTCATCATAATCCGGCGCACGGACGTCATGGCGCTGACCATGAGACAGCTTGCCGCCGATGCCAATCAGGAATACGGCGCCCAGCTCTTTAGCGATCGCACGCTCACGGCCTTTGGCATCCAGATCCGGGAAACGGGTCAGGAGATCCTGGCTATGAACAAACTGGATCGTCTCTGGCAGGAACGGCGTCAGACCAAACTCTTTACTGACTGCCGCTTCGGTTTCTTTAATCCCGGCATAAATTGCTTCTACCGTCGCTTTCAGCGTACGGGTATGACGCTCGCCATCACCCATTACGCGTTCCCAGTCCCACTGGTCAACGTAAACAGAGTGAATAGCAGTAAGACGGTCTTCATCGGGGCGAAGAGCTTTCATGTGCGTGTAAAGCCCTTCGCCCGCGCTGAAGTCGTGTTGTCCCAGGGTTTGACGCTTCCACTTCGCGAGGGAATGAACCACTTCGAACTGGGCATCTGGCAGTGTTTTCACTTTCACCTGTACCGCTTTTTCGCAACCAGACAGGTTGTCCTGCGTCCCGTCGCCCACGCGGCTTAAGATCGGAGCCTGGACTTCAATAAGACCAAGCTTCTCTTCCAGCTGGCGGGAAAAATGGGATTTAACGAAACTGATCTGGCGTTGTTGTGCGATGTAAGCGGTTTTCATTATTTATACTCCTGCGTCCTGTTGGTATTGATTAAGCAACAAAAAAGAACCGCTTTCAATAATCCAACAATAAAACTCTAACTTAACTTTTGATTCGATAAAATTAACCGCTAAAATAGAGTGATTCATTAATCTTCATAAGAAAAAGCTATGGAAAATTATCAGATCGACAATCTGGACCGCGGCATCCTTGAGGCCCTGATGGCTAATGCCCGTACTGCCTATGCCGAACTGGCCAAACAGTTTGGCGTCAGCCCGGGCACTATTCATGTGCGCGTAGAGAAGATGAAGCAGGCGGGGATCATCACCGGGGCGCATATCGACGTCAGCCCGAAACAGCTGGGTTACGACGTCTGCTGCTTTATCGGCATCATTCTGAAGAGCGCCAAAGACTATCCCTCGGCGCTGGCAAAACTGAATGCGCTGGATGAGGTGACCGAGGCCTACTACACCACCGGCCACTACAGCATCTTTATTAAGGTGATGTGCCGATCCATCGACGCCCTGCAGCAGGTACTTATCAACAAGATCCAAACAATTGATGAAATTCAGTCCACCGAGACGCTGATCTCCCTGCAGAACCCGATCATGCGTACCATCCGCCCCTGATCGGGCAAATTCATTCCCACATTTTCCACAGGTAGATCCCAGCTCGCTCACAGCGTACAATGATCCCTCTTTATATGAGCGAGCGATCTATGGCAGATATTACTCTTATCAGTGGCAGCACCCTTGGCGGGGCTGAATATGTAGCGGAACACCTGGCTGAAAAGCTGGAAGACGCGGGTTTTTCCACTGAAACGCTGCACGGGCCGTTATTAGAAGATCTGCCGCTCGACGGGATCTGGCTGTTGATCACCTCCACCCACGGTGCGGGCGATCTCCCGGACAACCTTCTTCCTTTATATGAAGAGCTAAAAGAACAGCAGCCCAACCTGGCGAACATCCGGTTTGGGGCGATTGGCATCGGCAGCCGGGAATATGACACCTTTTGCGGTGCCGTAGAGAAAGTCGAGACCGAACTGAAGTCCTGTGGGGCACAACAGATCGGCGAAACGCTGAAGATCAACATCCTTGATCACGATATTCCGGAAGATCCAGCGGAGCTTTGGCTGGGTGAATGGAAAAATTTACTCAAAAACGATTAAAGATCGTGCGATCAGATGTGGATAACTCTGGTTAAAAGCTTGGATCAACCGGTAGTTATCCCAAGAATAACCTTTGATGACTTTTTGTGCTGTGTATAACATCGCGATCTGATCCCAGCTTATACGTCACAGGATCACCGATCATTCACAGCAAACGATCCTTTCTAAACGCATGATCTTCTTCGGGAGATCCGGCTTATCCACAGAAACCCGCGATCCTAATAAGAGATCACAATAAAACAGATCTCTAAATAAAAAGATCTTCTTTTTAATAGCCAGGATCCCAGTGCTTTCTCGAACGACTAAAGTTGAGTAGAATCCACGGCCCGGGCTTCAATCCATTTTCTTACCGCTTTACGCGAGGCAGACCACCATGTTTTATCAGGATCCTTTTGACGTCATCATCATTGGCGGGGGTCATGCAGGCACCGAGGCCGCAATGGCCGCGGCGCGAATGGGTCAACAGACCCTGCTTTTGACACACAATATCGACACGCTAGGACAGATGTCCTGTAATCCGGCGATTGGCGGCATTGGGAAAGGACACCTGGTAAAAGAAGTGGATGCGCTTGGCGGCCTGATGGCAACCGCGATCGATCATGCCGGCATCCAGTTTAGGATACTAAACGCGAGCAAAGGCCCTGCCGTTCGTGCCACCCGTGCACAGGCAGACCGTGTGCTCTATCGTCAGGCGGTGCGTACTGCCCTGGAGAATCAGCCGAACCTGATGATCTTCCAGCAGGCGGTTGAGGATCTGATCGTCGAGAACGATCGTGTTGTTGGGGCTGTGACCCAGATGGGTCTGAAGTTCCGCGCTAAAGCCGTCGTGCTGACCGTCGGGACCTTCCTCGATGGCAAAATTCATATCGGACTGGATAACTACAGCGGTGGCCGTGCTGGCGATCCGCCGTCCATTCCGCTGTCGCGCCGTCTGCGCGAGCTGCCGCTGCGCGTCAGCCGCCTGAAAACCGGCACGCCACCACGTATCGACGCCCGTACCATTGATTTCAGCGTGCTGGCACAACAGCATGGCGACAATCCGATGCCGGTCTTCTCGTTCATGGGCAACGTGGCTCAACATCCGCGTCAGGTGCCGTGCTATGTCACGCACACCAACGAGAAAACCCATGATGTGATCCGCAGTAACCTCGATCGCAGCCCGATGTATGCCGGGGTGATCGAAGGGATCGGCCCACGCTATTGCCCGTCGATCGAAGACAAGGTGATGCGCTTTGCCGATCGTAACCAGCACCAGATCTTCCTCGAGCCGGAGGGGCTGACCTCCAACGAGATCTACCCGAACGGTATTTCCACCAGCCTGCCTTTCGACGTACAGATGCAGATCGTCCGTTCGATGCAGGGGATGGAAAATGCGAAGATCGTCCGTCCTGGCTATGCCATTGAGTACGACTTCTTCGATCCGCGTGACCTGAAGCCGACCCTGGAAAGCAAATTTATCCACGGGCTGTTCTTCGCAGGCCAGATCAACGGCACCACCGGTTACGAAGAAGCTGCCGCGCAAGGACTGCTGGCAGGTCTTAACGCTGCCCGCTTCTCTGCCGAGAAAGAGGGCTGGGCGCCGGGTCGTTCTCAGGCTTACCTGGGCGTGCTGGTGGACGACCTCTGCACCCTGGGCACCAAAGAGCCGTACCGTATGTTTACCTCTCGTGCGGAATATCGTCTGATGCTGCGTGAAGACAACGCCGATCTGCGCCTGACCGAAATTGGTCGTGAGCTGGGGCTGGTGGATGATGCGCGCTGGGCGCGTTTCAACGAGAAGCTGGAAAACATCGAGCGCGAACGTCAGCGCCTGAAGTCCACCTGGGTTAACCCAACCACCGAATCTGTAGACGAAGTGAATGCTCACCTGTCTGCACCGCTGTCCCGTGAAGCCAGCGGCGAAGATCTGCTCCGTCGCCCGGAGATGACCTACGACCAGCTGATCCAGATGACACCGTTCGCGCCGGGTCTGGACGACGTACAGGCTGCCGAGCAGGTCGAAATCCAGGTGAAATACGAAGGCTATATCGCCCGTCAGCAGGATGAGATCGAGAAACAGCAGCGCAACGAAAATACGCTGCTGCCGGAAATGCTGGACTATCGTCAGGTGTCGGGTCTTTCCAACGAAGTGATCGCGAAGCTGAACGATCACAAACCTGTGTCGATCGGCCAGGCTTCACGTATTTCTGGCGTTACGCCTGCGGCCATCTCCATTCTGCTGGTCTGGCTGAAAAAACAGGGTATGTTGCGCCGCAGTGCGTAATCCCCGCCAAACATTTCGTCGGCCCGGTAAGCGGTAGCGCTACCGGGCAATTCTTTTTAAACAGGTATTCACCGTGCTCAACAAACTCACTCGTCTGCTGGATCAAGCCGGTATTTCGCTCACCGATCACCAGAAAAATCAGCTGGTGGGGTATGTCGATATGCTGCACAAATGGAACAAGGCCTATAACCTCACCTCGGTTCGCGACCCGAATGAGATGCTGGTGCGTCATATTCTCGACAGCATCGTGGTAGCTCCTCACCTCCAGGGTGAGCGGTTTATCGATGTCGGCACCGGCCCTGGCCTGCCAGGTATCCCGCTCTCAATCGTGCGTCCTGAGTGCCAGTTCACGCTGCTGGACAGCCTGGGTAAGCGTGTGCGCTTCCTGCGCCAGGTTCAGCATGAACTGAAGCTGGAAAATATCCATCCGGTGCAGAGTAGGGTAGAGGAGTTTCCTGCCGAGCCGCCGTTCGACGGCGTGATCAGCCGGGCGTTTGCTTCACTCAATGACATGATCAGCTGGTGCAAGCATCTGCCTGCGCAGAACGGACGATTCTATGCCCTGAAAGGGATACTGCCGGAAGACGAAATCGCGCAATTGCCGGAAGGGTTCACCGTGGAGTCTGCCATCAAATTGCGTGTTCCACAGCTGGAAGGTGAGCGCCACCTGGTGATCGTTAAGCCAAACAATTTTTAAAATAATAATAAAAAATGTGGAATTTGTGCTGTTCATAGTATGTTAAAAAGCGGGCGGCCGATTAAGAAATAGACAGTCTTAATTTAACCGCTTTTTTACTATGGATTTTCTTTGGGTTAACGTGAGGGTGTAGTTAACCCACAATATAATAAACTTTGAAAATATCAGCTTGCTAAAAGTAGGATCGGGTAACCAGATTGCAATGTTAAATATTTATTATAAATGTCAATAAAAGGTTTCCGATGTATACAGGGCTGTTTTGAAAATAGTTACCGAAATTACTCTGTAATATCAAAAAGATGAAATATAACGATTTACTGAATTAATTTATTCAACCTTATCGTAAATGTGTATTTTGTGATCTCGTGCACGCTTTATCGCCAACGTTTCCGCGTGGTTTGCAGTTTTGACGAGTCATTCACAGTTTGACGAAAAGTTAAGAAATAGCGCCGGGGAAAAATATTTAAACATTTATTCACCTTTTCGCTACTTATTGTTTGAAATCACGAGGCCGCACCGTATAATTTGACCGCTTTTTGCTGCTTGACTCTGAGCCTTAAAGGAAGTTTTATACGACACGCGACATACCTCGAAGTGAGCAGGAGTAAAAACGTGATGTCTGTGTCGCTCTTGAGTCGAAACGTTGCTCGTAAGCTTCTGTTCATTCAGTTTCTGGCGGTGATAGCAAGCGGATTGCTGTTCTGCCTCAAAGACCCCTTCTGGGGCATCTCTGCGGTAAGCGGAGGTTTGGCAGTCGTTGTGCCGAATATGTTGTTTATGATTTTTGCCTGGCGTCATCAGGCGCATACACCTGCCAAAGGCCGCATGGCCTGGTCCTTCGCTCTGGGCGAAGTGTGTAAGGTGTTGCTGACCTTTGTCCTTCTGGTGATGGCGCTGGCTGTTTTTAAAGTGGTATTTCTGCCGCTGATAGTGACGTGGGTTTTGGTGCTGGTGGTACAAGTTCTGGCGCCAGCTGTAATCAATAACAAAGGGTAAAAGGCATCATGGCTTCAGAAAATATGACGCCGCAGGATTACATAGGTCACCATCTGAACAACCTTCAGTTGGACCTGCGTACATTCTCGCTGGTGGATCCGCATAACCCCCCAGCCACCTTCTGGACGATCAATATCGACTCCATGTTCTTCTCGGTGGCACTGGGTCTGTTGTTCCTGGCCATTTTCCGCGGCGTTGCCAAACGTGCAACCAGCGGCGTTCCAGGAAAATTCCAGACCTTCATCGAAATGATCATTGGCTTCGTCCATGGCAGCGTCAAAGACATGTACCACGGCAAGAGCAAGGTGATTGCACCGCTGGCGCTGACCGTCTTTGTATGGGTCTTCCTGATGAACCTGATGGACCTGCTGCCGATCGACCTGCTGCCGTTTATCGGCGAGCATATCTTCGGTCTGCCTGCCCTGCGTGTGGTGCCGTCTGCTGACGTGAACATCACCCTGTCTATGGCACTGGGCGTATTCATCCTGATTCTTTTCTACAGCATCAAAATGAAAGGTGTAGGCGGCTTCGTGAAAGAGCTTACCTTGCAGCCGTTCAACCACTGGGCGTTTATTCCGATCAACCTGATCCTGGAAGGCGTTAGCCTGCTGTCCAAACCGATTTCTCTCGGTCTGCGACTGTTCGGCAACATGTATGCGGGTGAGCTGATTTTCATTCTGATCGCGGGTCTTCTGCCGTGGTGGTCACAGTGGGTTCTGAATGTGCCATGGGCCATTTTCCACATCCTGATCATTACGCTGCAAGCCTTTATCTTCATGGTTCTGACGATTGTCTATCTGTCGATGGCGTCTGAAGAGCACTGATTCTTTACCAACACTACTACGTTTTAACTGAAACAAACTGGAGACTGTCATGGAAAACCTGAATATGGATCTGCTGTACATGGCTGCCGCTGTGATGATGGGTCTGGCGGCGATCGGTGCTGCGATCGGTATCGGCATCCTCGGGGGCAAATTCCTGGAAGGCGCAGCGCGTCAACCGGATCTGATTCCTCTGCTGCGTACTCAGTTCTTTATCGTTATGGGTCTGGTGGATGCTATCCCGATGATCGCTGTAGGTCTGGGTCTGTACGTGATGTTTGCTGTCGCGTAGTAAGTAGATTTAAACCCTAAGCCACAGTTGTAAATTTAAAGAGGTATTGTGCTGTGAACATGAACGCAACAATCCTCGGCCAGGCCATCGCGTTTGTTATCTTTGTCTGGTTCTGCATGAAGTACGTATGGCCGCCTTTAATGGCAGCCATCGAAAAACGTCAGAAAGAAATTTCTGACGGACTGGCTTCTGCAGAACGCGCTAAGAAAGATTTGGACCTTGCACAGGCCAACGCGACCGACCAGCTGAAAAAAGCGAAAGCGGAAGCTCAGGTAATCATCGAACAGGCGAACAAACGTCGTTCTCAGATCCTGGACGAAGCGAAAGCTGAAGCAGAACAGGAACGTACTAAAATCGTGACGCAAGCGCAGGCAGAAATTGATGCCGAGCGTAAACGTGCTCGCGAAGAGCTGCGTAAGCAGGTCGCGATTCTGGCTGTTGCTGGCGCCGAGAAGATCATCGAACGTTCCGTGGATGAAGCTGCTAACAGCGACATCGTGGACAAACTTGTCGCTGAACTGTAAGGAGGGAGGGGCTGATGTCTGAATTTGTTACGGTAGCTCGCCCCTACGCCAAAGCAGCTTTTGACTTTGCTATCGAACACCAAAATGTCGATCGCTGGCAGAACATGCTGGCGTTTGCCGCTGAGGTAACGAAAAACGAACATATGGCTGAGATGCTTTCGGGTGCACTGGCACCGGAAACCCTCGCCAGTTCGTTCATCGCCATTTGCGGTGAGCAGCTGGACACCAACGGTCAGAACCTGATTCGGGTTATGGCAGAAAATGGTCGTCTGAAAGCGCTCCCGGATGTTCTTGAGCAGTTCGAGCACTTGCGTGCCCTCAGTGAAGCCACCGTTGAAGTTCACGTAACTTCTGCGACTGAGCTGAGTAACGAACAGCTTGCGAAAATCACCGCCGCGATGGAAAAACGTCTGTCACGCAAAGTGAAGCTGAATTGCAATATCGATAAGTCTGTAATGGCGGGCGTAATCATCCGTGCGGGTGATATGGTCATTGATGGCAGCGTACGCGGCCGTCTTGAGCGCCTTGCAGACGTCTTGCAGTCTTAAGGGGACTGGAGCATGCAACTGAATTCCACCGAAATCAGCGAACTGATCAAGCAGCGCATTGCTCAGTTCAGTGTTGTGAGTGAAGCTCACAACGAAGGTACTATTGTTTCTGTAAGCGACGGTGTTATCCGCATCCACGGCCTGGCCGATTGTATGCAGGGTGAAATGATCTCCCTGCCGGGTAACCGTTACGCTATCGCACTGAACCTGGAGCGCGACTCCGTAGGTGCAGTTGTGATGGGTCCTTACGCTGACCTCGCCGAAGGCATGAAGGTTAAGTGTACTGGCCGTATTCTTGAAGTTCCAGTTGGCCGCGGCCTGCTGGGTCGCGTGGTGAACACCCTGGGTGCGCCAATCGACGGTAAAGGTCCGGTTGATAACGATGGCTTCTCGCCAATCGAAGTTATCGCACCGGGCGTAATCGACCGTCAGTCAGTCGACCAGCCTGTGCAGACCGGTTATAAATCCGTTGATGCCATGATCCCAATCGGCCGTGGCCAGCGTGAGCTGATCATCGGTGACCGTCAGACCGGTAAAACCGCGATGGCAATCGATGCGATCATCAACCAGCGTGATTCCGGCATCAAATGTGTGTACGTGGCTATCGGCCAGAAAGCGTCCACCATTTCTAACGTGGTTCGTAAACTGGAAGAGCACGGCGCGCTGGCTAACACCATCGTTGTTGTGGCAACCGCTTCTGAATCTGCTGCACTGCAATACCTGGCACCGTATGCCGGTTGCGCAATGGGCGAATACTTCCGTGACCGCGGTGAAGATGCACTGATCGTTTATGATGACCTGTCTAAACAGGCCGTTGCATACCGTCAGGTTTCCCTGCTGCTCCGTCGTCCACCAGGACGTGAAGCATTCCCGGGCGACGTATTCTATCTGCACTCCCGTCTGCTGGAGCGTGCATCCCGCGTTAACGCGGAATACGTTGAGAACTTCACTAAAGGTGAAGTGAAAGGCCAGACCGGTTCTCTGACCGCACTGCCAATCATCGAAACCCAGGCGGGTGACGTTTCTGCGTTCGTTCCGACCAACGTAATCTCCATTACCGATGGTCAGATCTTCCTGGAAACCAACCTGTTTAACTCCGGTATTCGTCCGGCAGTTAACCCGGGTATCTCTGTATCCCGTGTTGGTGGCGCAGCGCAGACCAAGATCATCAAGAAACTGTCCGGTGGTATCCGTACCGCGCTGGCACAGTATCGTGAACTGGCTGCGTTCTCCCAGTTTGCATCCGACCTTGACGATGCAACCCGTAAACAGCTGGACCACGGTCAGAAAGTGACTGAACTGCTGAAACAGAAACAGTATGCCCCTATGTCAGTAGCACAGCAGGGTCTGGTACTGTTCGCAGCAGAACGTGGTTATCTGGGAGATGTAGAACTGGCGAAAATCGGTAGCTTCGAAGCCGCTCTGCTGGCTTACGCTGACCGTGACCACGCTCCGTTAATGCAAGAGATCAACCAGTCCGGTGGCTATAACGATGAAATCGAAGGCAAGCTGAAGAGCCTGCTCGATTCCTTCAAAGCAACCCAGTCCTGGTAACGTCTGGCGGTCTGTCTTAGGGCAGACCGCAAGGCATTGAGGAGAAGCTCATGGCCGGCGCAAAAGAGATACGTAGTAAGATCGCAAGCGTCCAGAACACGCAAAAGATCACTAAAGCGATGGAGATGGTCGCCGCTTCCAAAATGCGTAAATCGCAGGAGCGTATGGCGGCCAGCCGTCCTTATGCAGATACCATGCGCAAAGTGATTGGTCACCTTGCGAGCGGTAATCTGGAATATAAGCACCCTTACCTGGAAGAACGCGACGTTAAACGCGTGGGCTACCTGGTGGTGTCTACCGACCGTGGTTTGTGCGGTGGCTTGAACATTAACCTGTTCAAAAAGCTGCTGGCGGATATGAAAGCATGGTCCGATAAAGGCGTTCAGAGCGATATCGCGATGATCGGCTCTAAGGGCGTCTCTTTCTTCAATTCCGTAGGTGGCAATATTGTCGCCCAGGTGACCGGTATGGGTGATAACCCGTCCCTGTCCGAGCTGATCGGCCCGGTAAAAGTGATGTTGCAGGCCTATGATGAAGGCCGTCTGGACAGGCTGTACGTTGTCAGCAACAAATTTATTAACACCATGTCTCAGGCTCCAACCATCACTCAGCTGCTGCCATTACCGGCATCAGACGAGCCAGAGTTGAAGCATAAAGCCTGGGATTACCTGTATGAACCGGATCCAAAACCGCTGCTGGATACCCTGCTGCGTCGTTATGTTGAATCCCAGGTTTATCAGGGCGTGGTAGAAAACCTGGCCAGCGAGCAGGCCGCACGTATGGTGGCGATGAAAGCCGCGACCGACAATGGCGGCAGCCTGATTAAAGAGCTGCAGTTGGTATACAACAAAGCTCGTCAGGCCAGCATTACTCAGGAACTCACCGAGATCGTCGGTGGTGCATCCGCGGTATAACCAGGTTAATTCGTAGAGGATTCAAGATGGCTACTGGAAAAATTGTCCAGGTAATCGGCGCCGTGGTTGACGTCGAATTCCCTCAGGATGCCGTACCGCGCGTGTACGATGCTCTTGAGGTTCAGAATGGTAATGAGAGCCTGGTGCTGGAAGTTCAGCAGCAGCTCGGCGGCGGTATTGTGCGTACCATCGCCATGGGTTCTTCCGACGGTCTGCGTCGTGGTCTGGAAGTTAAAGACCTCGAGCACCCAATCGAAGTACCAGTAGGTAAAGCAACCCTGGGCCGTATCATGAACGTCCTGGGTCAGCCGATCGACATGAAAGGCGACATCGGCGAAGAAGAACGTTGGGCTATCCACCGTTCAGCACCTTCCTATGAAGAGCTGTCCAGCTCTCAGGAACTGCTGGAAACCGGCATCAAAGTTATCGACCTGATGTGTCCGTTCGCGAAGGGCGGTAAAGTTGGTCTGTTCGGCGGTGCGGGTGTAGGTAAAACCGTAAACATGATGGAGCTGATCCGTAACATCGCGATCGAGCACTCCGGTTACTCCGTGTTTGCAGGCGTGGGTGAGCGTACTCGTGAGGGTAACGACTTCTACCACGAAATGACCGACTCTAACGTTCTGGACAAAGTATCCCTGGTTTACGGCCAGATGAACGAGCCACCAGGAAACCGTCTGCGCGTTGCGCTGACCGGCCTGACCATGGCTGAGAAGTTCCGTGACGAAGGTCGTGACGTACTGCTGTTCGTTGACAACATCTACCGTTACACCCTGGCCGGTACGGAAGTATCCGCACTGCTGGGTCGTATGCCATCAGCAGTAGGCTACCAGCCGACCCTGGCGGAAGAGATGGGTGTTCTGCAGGAACGTATCACCTCTACCAAAACCGGTTCTATCACCTCCGTTCAGGCGGTATACGTACCTGCGGATGACTTGACTGACCCATCACCAGCCACCACCTTTGCTCACTTAGATGCAACCGTGGTACTGAGCCGTCAGATCGCGTCTCTGGGTATCTACCCGGCCGTTGACCCGCTGGACTCCACCAGCCGTCAGCTGGATCCACTGGTAGTAGGTCAGGAACACTACGACACCGCGCGTGGCGTACAGTCCCTGCTGCAGCGTTATCAGGAACTGAAAGACATCATCGCCATCCTGGGTATGGATGAACTGTCTGAAGAAGACAAACTGGTGGTAGCACGCGCACGTAAGATCCAGCGCTTCCTGTCCCAGCCATTCTTCGTAGCAGAAGTATTTACCGGTTCCCCGGGCAAATACGTTGCGCTGAAAGACACCATCCGTGGCTTTAAAGGCATCATGGAAGGCGAATACGATCACCTGCCGGAGCAGGCGTTCTATATGGTGGGTTCCATCGACGAAGCCGTGGAAAAAGCCAAAAAACTTTAACGCCTTAATCGGAGGGTGATATGGCAATGACTTACCACCTGGACGTCGTCAGCGCAGAGCAACAAATGTTCTCTGGTCTGGTCGAGAAAATCCAGGTAACGGGTAGCGAAGGTGAACTGGGTATTTTCCCGGGACACGCTCCGCTGCTCACCGCCATTAAGCCTGGTATGATCCGCATCGTTAAACAGTTCGGTCATGAAGAGTTTATCTATCTGTCTGGTGGCATTATTGAAGTGCAACCTGGCAGCGTGACCGTACTGGCTGATACCGCAATTCGTGGCCAGGATCTCGACGAAGCGCGAGCTCTGGAAGCGAAGCGTAAAGCAGAAGAGCACATTAAGAGCTCTCATGGCGACGTGGATTACGCTCAGGCGTCTGCAGAGCTGGCCAAAGCGATCGCGAAACTGCGCGTTATCGAGTTGACCAAAAAAGCGATGTAACACCGGCTTGAAAGTACGAAAGCCAGTCTGGATCCCAGGCTGGCTTTTTTTATGGCTCTGTTTCACTAAAAATGAAACTAAAACGATGTTTTATTATTTTGTGATTTAGCTCACAAAAAGATTGATCGGCAAAATGTTGAGGAGTAGACTCGTTTTTGTGATGAATGTCACATAACTGAACTCCAAAAACATCAGGATGCCATCATGAAAACCATCAACAAAATCATCGCCCTCTTCAGCAACATGAACGTCTCTTTCGGCACGTTCAATCTGTAATTGCTGACCTGCCGGGTGGCGCCACGCTTACTGTAGTGCGATAAGCGAAGCGCCGCTCAGGTTACAGGGCCTTAACCTGGGTCTTGTCTAACACCTTCCCGTCTGTATTCACGCTTTTACCCTTCACGATAAAGTAATTCGTGTTATCAATGTTTCCCACGACCGCATCATCATACTCACCTGGCTGATTACGGATCGACAGGTTGCCGGTAAACGTCCCCTGTGTTGTTACGTCTCCGTAAGGACTCGGGCGGAAGATATAGTTGAAGCGCTGGTTATCCACCGCAAGGTTGTTCTCCACCACCAGCTTGCCCGGGTTAAAGTTATCGGTGAAGCCGTCCAGATGATTGCCCGTCGCTTTGCTGTTGCGGATCTGGTGTGCCACTGGCTGCCCTTCCCCGCCAAGCTTGAAGCCGTTACTGGTATTGTTGCTGGCGACCGAGTTCTCAATCACCACCACGCCGTTTGCCCCATCTTCAATCTTATTGAACAGATCAAAACCGTCGTCGACGTTGTCATGGGCATAGCAATTCTCCAGCCGGTTACCTTCCCCGACCCGCATCTTCACCGCAAAGCCATCGGCGTTAATCTTGCCGGGATCTTCATTGGCATATGATTCAGAATCCACCACCCGGTTATAGCTTGCCCACAACGGGCGACCGATCTTCTCAGGGGATGATATCTGGATGCCTGTGTCGTCATTGCGATACGCCGTGACGCGCGCGATCAGGTTATGGCTACCCTGGACCCGCAGGCTTTTGTCCGTGACATCGATTCCCTCGATGTGCCAGTAACTGGCGTCGAGCAGCAGACCATGGATCACCACTTTACCCTCAGCCTGCAGCGTTTTGATCTTATCGCGGCTGCCGCTGGCAGAGAGTGGGATCTCGCTGCGAGGGTAATCGCCGCTTTTCAGCACCAGCTTACCGCCAGGGGCCAGCAGCGCGATGGCAGTGGCGAGATCCAGCGGCGCATCGAGTGTGCCTTTCGCATCTGCTTTGCCGTCTGGTGCGGCATAGAGAAGCGCCGTATTCCTGTTCGCGACGCGTTCCACGGTAAGCTGCTGATTTACCGGCGTGCCCTGAGAGGGGGTAAAGGCCACCGTAAAGGTGCTGGTCTGCTCAAGACGAGTGGGCAGGGTGTACATCTCTCCCGCTTTTACCGCTTTCTCATTACCGATCACCACTTCGTTTTGCCGGACGCTGAATACCCCGTCTTCATTGGCGCGCGCCTGCAACAGGTAATCCCCGGAAGCGCTGACGTTACCGGAAGCCAGCTGCACCATGAGCGGCAGCGGCTCTGCCTGCCACGGCGTTGAAGTCACGGTATGGGCAGGGGTCGTCGTCAGCGAGGCCTGGGTGACCGTGATTTTGGCATTACGTGATGCGAAGAAGCCGACGTAATAGTGCTCCTGGTTTTGCACCGAAATCAGATCGGCGCGTGGCACGCTCTTGCTCACCCAGTTGTCGCTGCCCAGCGGTGCCCACGCGGTAATAAACCCGTCGTCCGTTCGCTGGAGTTTGAGGCGAAACTCGGGGGTCTGGCTCAGATCCACCTCTTCTTTATAACTCTGTTTTTTAATCGCAGCCCCGGCATCGCCCCACGGATGGCGAATCCCCTCGCGGGTGATGGCCTGCATTTTCACTCGCTGATGATCTTTTTTATCCTGGGTCATGATAGCGTTCATCACCAGGTTCGACGCCGCCGGGAACTCTTCATAACCGGTTTTCAGCGGCTGTTGACGCGGGTTGCCGAGAACATCGCGCACCAGCAGCCCGGCGCCTTCCTGTGCAGCAGGTTTTGCACCATTCTCAGGTCCAAACTGATCGACCCGGATGTTGGCCTGTAAAACGAAATTCTCGTCTGTCGGTAGCTCGGTATAGAAAAAGGTTAATCCGTCGTGGGAGTTAGCTATTTTTCCGCCACGACTCTCCAGCGTAATCGCTTTTGCCAGATCGGCACTCTCCTGCGGCAGAAGTTTTTTGCCGTCGATAGTGACATCATTGACGCCAATTTTTTCGGGCAGCACGTTGGAAGAAAAATTCACATCGGTTGATTGCCCAAATGCAATGGCTTTCCAGATATGAGGCTGGTCGTTAGCCGTTGCGGAAAAGGCGCTACACATCATCAGGGCCAGAGGTATTTTAGACTTCATCTTATTCTCCTGAGTAATAATTGAGCGCTATTATCATCAGAATAAAACGGTGTTTCTTTTTTACATGTCACATATTTCAATAATTAAAACAGCGTTTTGATTAGGATGGGCTTTATTCATGACGCGAAAGAATAGCTAACATGCTGTGTGGGCTGGAGACTTCTCTAAAGGACGCTATATTCCATAGGCAAAGTCCTTTACTCTGCTGTAAAAAGAACCGTTAAACTGCCCGCAACCGGTGAGGTTGCCTGTTTTACCGCCTCTCCATTTTATGGCGCAAAATATGTAGAATTTTCAACGCCAAAGGGTTTTACTTTTCACTCAAATTACAGTCAGGACGTGTATGTTGAACAATGCAATGAGCGTGGTCATTCTTGCCGCAGGCAAAGGCACCCGCATGTATTCCGATCTTCCAAAAGTGCTGCACACCCTGGCAGGGAAAGCGATGGTGCAGCATGTTATTGATGCAGCTAATGAAATGGGTGCCAGCCAGGTCCACCTGGTCTACGGCCACGGTGGCGATCTGCTGAAGCAGACGCTGCGTGACGACAATCTTAACTGGGTGCTACAGGCAGAACAGCTGGGTACCGGTCACGCTATGCAGCAGGCGGCACCGTTCTTCTCCGACGATGAAGATATCCTGATGCTTTACGGCGATGTGCCATTGATCTCCGTCGAGACGCTGGCCCGTCTGCGTGCTGCGAAGCCGCAGGGCGGTATTGGTCTGCTGACCGTTAAGCTGGACGATCCTTCCGGTTATGGCCGTATCACCCGTGAAAACGGCAAAGTGACGGGCATCGTTGAGCATAAAGATGCGACCGACGCACAGCGTGAAATCCAGGAAATTAATACCGGTATTCTGATCGCCAATGGCGCAGACATGAAACGCTGGCTGTCGCAGTTGAACAACAACAATGCGCAGGGCGAATACTACATCACCGACATCATCGCGATGGCGTATCAGGAAGGGCGTGAAATTGCTGCCGTTCACCCGGCGCGTATCAGCGAAACGGATGGCGTGAATAACCGTCTGCAGCTGTCCCGCCTGGAGCGTATTTATCAGGCCGAGCAGGCAGAAAAATTACTGCTGGCGGGCGTGATGCTGCGCGATCCGGCGCGTTTCGATCTGCGTGGGGTGCTCAATCATGGGCGCGACGTCGAGATCGATACTAACGTTATTCTGGAAGGCAACGTCACGCTGGGTAACCGCGTCAAAATTGGCACCGGTTGCGTGATCAAAAACAGCGTGATTGGCGACGATTGTGAAATCAGCCCTTACAGCGTAGTAGAAGATGCCCACCTTGAAGCCGCCTGCACGATCGGGCCATTCGCCCGTCTGCGCCCAGGGGCAGAGCTGCTGGAAGGCGCACACGTCGGCAACTTCGTCGAAATGAAAAAAGCGCGTCTGGGCAAAGGCTCTAAAGCCGGGCATCTGACCTATCTGGGCGACGCAGAGATTGGCGACAACGTAAATATCGGTGCCGGTACGATCACCTGTAACTACGATGGCGCGAACAAGTTTAAGACCATTATTGGTGACGACGTGTTTGTGGGATCCGATTCGCAGCTGGTGGCGCCGGTGACTATCGGCAACGGTGTAACCATTGCCGCAGGCACTACCGTTACGCGCGATGTCGCGGAAAACGAGCTGGTCATCAGCCGTGTGCCGCAGGTTCATAAGCAGGGCTGGAAACGCCCTGTGAAGAAGAAGTAAGAGATTTACCCCTCACCTTAACTCGCTCCCTAAAGGGGAGAGAGGATCGTGCGGTATTTGGGGCGAGGGGATAACATAATCCCCCGCCCAAAGGCAGTATCTAATAAATATAACCCCACTCTCTACAAGGCTCGGGGCGCCCAAAAAGGGCACATACAGGTCAGCGACAACGCAGGCGAAAGCCTCTATTCGGAATCTAAAACTATGTGTGGAATTGTTGGCGCAGTCGCGCAGCGTGATATTGCTGAAATCCTTCTCGAAGGGTTACGTCGTCTGGAATACCGTGGTTATGACTCTGCCGGTCTGGCAGTGGTCGATGCAGAAGGGCACATGACCCGTCTGCGTCGCCTCGGTAAAGTAAACATGCTGGCACAAGCCGCGGAAGAAACCCCGCTGCACGGCGGCACAGGCATTGCCCATACCCGTTGGGCGACCCACGGTGAACCTTCGGAAGGCAACGCGCACCCGCATGTCTCTGAACACATTGTGGTGGTGCATAACGGCATCATCGAAAACCACGAGCCGCTGCGCGAAGAACTCACTGCACGCGGGTACACCTTCGTTTCTGAAACTGACACCGAAGTGATCGCCCACCTGGTTCACTGGGAACTGGCGCAGGGCGGTACGCTGCGTGAAGCCGTATTGCGTGCTATCCCTCAGCTGCGCGGCGCCTACGGCACCGTGATCATGGACAGCCGCGACCCGTCCACCCTGCTGGCAGCCCGTTCGGGCAGCCCGATGGTTATCGGTCTGGGAATGGGTGAGAACTTTATCGCCTCCGATCAGCTGGCGCTGCTGCCGGTGACCCGTCGCTTTATCTTCATGGAAGAGGGCGACATTGCCGAAGTGACCCGTCGCGACGTGACGATCTTTGATAAAGCAGGCGAGCCGGTGAAGCGTCAGGACATCGAATCCAGCCTGCAGTACGACGCGGGTGACAAAGGTGCTTACCGTCACTACATGCAGAAAGAGATCTACGAACAGCCTAACGCCATCAAAAACACCCTGACCGGGCGCATCAGCCATGGTGAGGTGGATCTGAGCGAGCTGGGGGCAAACGCCAACGAGATGCTGGCTAACGTCGAGCATATTCAGATCGTGGCCTGCGGCACCTCTTACAACTCCGGTATGGTTTCTCGCTACTGGTTTGAAGCCCTGGCTGGCGTGCCGTGCGACGTGGAAATCGCCTCTGAATTCCGCTATCGCAAATCAGCTGTGCGCCGTAACAGCCTGATGATCACCCTGTCCCAGTCCGGCGAAACCGCTGACACCCTGGCGGCACTGCGTCTGTCCAAAGAGCTGGGTTACCTCGGTTCGCTGGCGATCTGTAACGTACCGGGTTCCTCACTGGTGCGTGAATCCGATCTGGCGCTGATGACCAAAGCGGGCACCGAAATCGGTGTGGCCTCAACTAAAGCGTTCACCACCCAACTGACGGTTCTGCTGATGCTGGTGGCGAAACTGGCTCGTCTGAAAGGCCAGGATGCGGCGATTGAGCACGACATCGTTCACGGTCTGCAGGCACTGCCGAGCCGTATTGAGCAGATGCTCTCTCAGGACAAACGCATTGAAGCGCTGGCGGAAGATTTCTCCGACAAGCATCATGCCCTGTTCCTCGGTCGTGGCGATCAGTACCCAATCGCACTGGAAGGCGCGCTGAAGCTCAAAGAGATCTCTTACATTCACGCGGAAGCCTACGCCGCAGGCGAGCTGAAACACGGCCCGCTGGCGCTGATCGACGCGGATATGCCGGTTATCGTGGTGGCACCTAACAACGAACTGCTGGAAAAACTGAAATCCAACATCGAAGAGGTGCGCGCCCGTGGCGGTGTGCTGTATGTCTTCGCCGATCGGGATGCCGGCTTTACCAGCAGCGACAACATGCACATCATCGAGATGCCGCATGTAGAAGAGGTGATTGCGCCAATCTTCTATACCGTACCGCTGCAACTGCTGGCGTACCACGTGGCGCTGATTAAAGGCACCGACGTTGACCAGCCGCGTAACCTGGCGAAGTCCGTTACCGTAGAGTAATTCCCTCAGGCTCCACCTTCGGGTGGAGCTTTTTTAACCTGCCCCCGCTCGCTTTTTCACCCGTTTTTTCCCGCTTCCGTATATGACAATCTGTCATCTTCAGCTACTTTTTGCTTTGTCACAGAAAGAAAATTTTTCTGAAAAAAATCTGTCATGTTGTTATGTAAATTACTGATATTAAAGTATTATTTTGCTAAATTCCTGGCGCAAATTTCACTGTCATAAAACTGTCATATTTCGTACATTTGTCTGTCACCTGTTTGTCCTATTTTGCTCATCGTAGCCACTAA
This sequence comes from Leclercia sp. LSNIH3, assembly GCF_002935105.1. Lineage (NCBI taxonomy): Bacteria > Pseudomonadati > Pseudomonadota > Gammaproteobacteria > Enterobacterales > Enterobacteriaceae > Leclercia > Leclercia sp. LSNIH3. The sequence goes on along the minus strand of NZ_CP026387.1, from coordinate 2,420,408 downwards.
ACAATGATTTACGAAAATCTTGCAGGAGACATTATGAAAGTTATGCGTACCACTGTCGCAACTGTTGTCGCCGCGACCTTATCGATGAGCGCGTTCTCTGTGTTTGCAGAGGCAAGCCTGACTGGTGCTGGTGCAACCTTCCCTGCGCCGGTGTATGCCAAATGGGCTGATACCTACCAGAAAGAGACTGGTAACAAGGTGAACTACCAGGGTATCGGCTCCTCCGGTGGCGTTAAACAAATTACCGCAAATACCGTTGATTTCGGTGCATCTGACGCTCCGCTGTCTGATGAAAAACTGACGCAGGAAGGCCTGTTCCAGTTCCCGACCGTTATCGGTGGTGTTGTGCTGGCCGTGAATATCCCTGGCCTGAAGTCCGGCGAGCTGGTGCTGGATGGCAAAACTCTGGGTGATATCTACCTCGGAAAAATCAAGAAATGGGATGACGAAGCCATCACTAAACTGAACCCGGGCGTGAAATTGCCTTCGCAGAACATCGCTGTGGTTCGTCGTGCTGACGGTTCCGGTACCTCCTTCGTCTTCACCAGCTACCTGGCGAAAGTGAACGAAGAGTGGAAATCCAAAGTCGGTTCCGGCTCTACCGTTAACTGGCCAACCGGTCTGGGTGGTAAAGGTAACGACGGTATCGCCGCCTTCGTACAGCGTCTGCCTGGCTCAATCGGCTACGTAGAATACGCTTACGCTAAGCAGAACAACCTGGCGTACACCAAGCTGGTCTCTGCTGATGGCAAACCGGTAAGCCCGACGGAAGAGAACTTTGCCAACGCCGCTAAAGGCGCTGACTGGAGCAAATCTTTCGCTCAGGACCTGACGAACCAGAAAGGTGACGACGCGTGGCCAATCACCTCCACCACCTTCATCCTGGTTCATAAAGATCAGAAGAAACCAGAGCAAGGCACTGAAGTGCTGAAGTTCTTCGACTGGGCATACAAAAATGGCGGCAAACAGGCTAACGACCTGGATTACGCCAGCCTGCCGGACAGCGTGGTTGAGCAGATTCGTGCTGCATGGAAAACCAACGTGAAAGACAGCAGCGGTAAAGCGCTGTACTAACAGGATATTTTTGACGAAGATGGCGGGTGGCGCTGGCGCTAACCCGCCCTACGGCTCCACCTGTAGGCCCGGTAAGCGTTAGCGCCACCGGGCATATTCGTAAGACGTCTCAAACAGAAGAGTAATTTATGGCTGCAACCAAGCCTGCATTTAACCCTCCGGGTAAAAAAGGTGACATGATTTTCAGCGCGCTGGTAAAACTGGCTGCGCTGATTGTGCTATTGCTGCTGGGCGGCATTATCGTGTCTCTGATTTTCTCCTCCTGGCCAAGCATCCAGAAATTCGGTTTCTCCTTCCTGTGGACCAAAGAGTGGGATGCGCCGAACGATATCTACGGTGCACTGGTGCCGATCTACGGCACGCTGGTGACCTCATTTATCGCCCTGCTGATTGCCGTACCGGTGAGCTTTGGTATCGCCCTGTTCCTGACTGAACTGGCACCAAACTGGCTGAAGCGTCCGCTGGGTATCGCCATCGAACTGCTGGCTGCGATCCCGAGTATCGTTTACGGCATGTGGGGCCTGTTTATCTTTGCGCCGCTGTTCGCGACTTACTTCCAGGAGCCGGTAGGCAACGTCCTTTCCGCCATCCCGTTTGTGGGCGCCCTCTTCTCCGGTCCGGCATTCGGTATCGGGATTCTGGCCGCAGGCGTGATCCTCGCCATCATGATTATTCCGTACATCGCGGCGGTAATGCGCGATGTCTTCGAACAAACCCCGGTGATGATGAAAGAGTCGGCCTACGGCATCGGCTGCACCACCTGGGAAGTTATCTGGCGCATCGTTCTGCCGTTCACCAAAAATGGGGTGATTGGCGGCATTATGCTGGGCCTGGGTCGTGCGCTGGGTGAAACCATGGCCGTGACCTTTATCATCGGTAACACCTACCAGCTCGACAGCGCCTCGCTCTATATGCCGGGTAACAGCATTACTTCGGCGCTGGCTAACGAATTCGCTGAAGCGGAATCGGGCCTGCACGTTGCCGCGCTGATGGAACTGGGCTTAATTCTGTTTGTTATCACCTTCATCGTGCTGGCGATCTCCAAAGTGATGATCATGCGCCTCGCGAAAAATGAGGGGGCACGCTAATGGCAACGCTTGAAATGCAAAACACCGTGGAGCTGGCAGAATCTCGTCGCAAAATGCAGGCCAGACGGCGCATGAAAAACCGCATCGCCCTGACGCTGTCGATGGCAACCATGGCATTTGGTCTGTTCTGGCTGATCTGGATCCTGTTCTCCACAGTGACGCGCGGTATCGACGGCATGTCGCTGGCGCTGTTCACGGAGATGACCCCACCACCGAACACGGCGGGCGGCGGTCTGGCAAACGCCCTGGCGGGCAGCGGCCTGCTGATCCTGTGGGCGACCGTTTTCGGTACGCCGCTGGGCATCATGGCGGGGATCTATCTGGCGGAGTACGGCCGTAAGTCCTGGATTGCAGAAGTGATTCGCTTCATTAACGACATTCTGCTCTCTGCCCCCTCGATTGTGGTCGGTCTGTTCGTTTACACCATCGTGGTGGCGCAGATGGAACACTTCTCCGGCTGGGCTGGGGTGATTGCGCTGGCGCTGCTGCAGGTGCCTATCGTCATCCGTACTACCGAGAACATGCTGAAACTGGTGCCGGACAGCCTGCGTGAAGCGGCCTACGCATTGGGTACGCCAAAGTGGAAGATGATTTCTGCCATCACCCTGAAAGCGTCCGTTTCCGGGATCCTGACCGGCGTACTGCTGGCCGTGGCCCGTATTGCCGGTGAAACCGCACCGCTGCTCTTTACCGCGCTTTCCAACCAGTTCTGGAGCACGGACATGATGCAGCCGATCGCCAACCTGCCGGTGACGATCTTTAAATTTGCGATGAGCCCGTTTGCCGAATGGCAGTCACTGGCCTGGGCCGGGGTACTGATTATTACCCTGTGCGTACTGTTACTGAACATTCTGGCGCGCGTTATTTTCGCGAAGAAGAAACACGGTTAATTATTGACGGCGTGGCACTCAGCGGCGCCGGATGAGGAAATGAGTCAATGAGTATGGTCGATACTGCCCCAGGTATTCTTTCGGTTCGTGATCTGAACTTCTACTACGGCAAGTTCCATGCCCTGAAAAACATCAACCTGGATATCGCCAGGAACCAGGTCACGGCATTCATCGGTCCGTCGGGCTGCGGGAAATCCACGCTGCTGCGTACCTTTAACAAGATGTATTCGCTCTACCCAGAGCAGCGCGCCGAAGGCGAAATCCTGCTCGATGGCGACAACATTCTGACTAATACCCAGGATATCGCCCTGCTGCGTGCGAAAGTGGGTATGGTGTTCCAGAAACCGACACCGTTCCCGATGTCCATCTATGACAACATCGCCTTTGGCGTGCGCCTGTTTGAAAAGCTCTCCCGTGCCGACATGGACGAGCGTATACAGTGGGCTTTGACCAAGGCCGCATTATGGAACGAAACCAAAGATAAACTTCACCAGAGCGGATACTCTCTCTCCGGTGGTCAGCAGCAGCGTCTGTGCATTGCGCGTGGTATCGCCATTCGCCCGGAAGTGTTATTGCTGGATGAGCCGTGCTCAGCGCTGGATCCGATCTCTACCGGTTGTATCGAAGAGCTGATCACCGAGTTAAAACAGGATTACACCGTGGTGATCGTTACCCACAACATGCAGCAGGCTGCACGTTGTTCAGACCATACGGCGTTTATGTACCTGGGCGAGTTGATTGAGTTCAGTAACACGGACGATCTGTTCACCAAGCCCGCGAAGAAACAAACAGAAGACTACATCACCGGACGCTACGGCTGATTCAGGAGTGCGCAATGGATAATCTCAATCTTAATAAACACATTTCCGGCCAGTTCAACGCAGAGCTGGAAAGTATCCGCACCCAGGTGATGACCATGGGCGGAATGGTAGAGCAGCAGCTTTCTGATGCCATCACCGCGATGCACAACCAGGACAGCGAGCTGGCGAAGCGCGTGGTGGAAGGCGACAAACACGTCAACATGATGGAAGTGGCGATTGACGAAGCCTGCGTGCGCATCATCGCCAAGCGTCAGCCGACGGCGAGCGACCTGCGTCTGGTCATGGCGATCATCAAGACCATCGCCGAGCTGGAACGTATTGGCGACGTGGCGGACAAAATCTGCCGCACCGCGCTGGAGAAGTTCTCCCAGCAGCACCAGCCGCTGCTGGTGAGTCTGGAGTCGCTGGGCCGTCACACCGTGCAGATGCTGCACGACGTGCTGGATGCCTTTGCGCGAATGGATCTGGATGAAGCCATACGTATCTACCGTGAAGACAAGAAGGTCGATCAGGAGTACGAAGGCATTGTGCGTCAGCTGATGACCTACATGATGGAAGACACGCGCACCATTCCAAGCGTCCTGACTGCTCTGTTCTGCGCCCGCTCTATCGAGCGTATCGGTGACCGTTGCCAGAACATTTGCGAATACATCTTCTACTTCGTGAAGGGCCAGGATTTCCGTCACGTTGGCGGGGATGAACTGGACAAAATGCTCGCCGGAAAAGATCCGAAAGAGTAATGCCTCCCGTAACGCCAGCTAAGCTGGCGTTATATTTAAATATCTAAATATTCCCCATGCAAATAACTCTTTTCTCTCTCGTGCAATAATATTGCCGACAGTCACATTTCAATATTTTTCCGGTTGTTTTCTTTTCTCTTCTCCCTTAAAACATTCCGACGTTAACGCAAGCCCCAGAAATACGTTAATGCGCTAATTACGTTATTAAGCAAAACTGGATTGTTACCGCTATTAAGCGGGCAAAACCTGAAAGTGATTATCTCCATGCGGAGGTAAATCGCTTTCAGGTTTTTTTATTTTTAAAATAAATAAACAGGAACGCGTATTATGTTCAGGAGAACCCTTATTACCTCGGCCATTTTAATGATGACCCCTCTCGCTCAGGCTGGCGCGGCGTCGTTAACGGTGGAGCAGCGCCTTGAATTGCTGGAAAAGGCGTTAAAAGAGACCCAGGCAGAGCTTCAGCAATATAAGGATAAGGAGATCGTCAAAACACAGGCCACCAGCCCGGCGAAAAAGCCCGATGCCGTACTGGTTAAAACGGAGGACACCCATACCGGGGATAGTTATTCCTCTGTCACCCTGAAAGACTTCAGTAAATTCGTGAAGGATGAAATTGGCTTCAGCTATAACGGCTACTTCCGCTCCGGCTGGGGCACCGCATCCCATGGCGCCCCAAAATCCTGGGCTATTGGCTCGCTGGGGCGATTGGGCAACGAATATTCCGGCTGGTTCGACTTACAGCTTAAGCAGCGGGTCTATCACGAAGGCAATAAACGCGTCGATGCTATTGTGATGCTGGATGGCAACGTGAGTCAGCAGTACTCCACCGGCTGGTTTGGCGATAACGCGGGCGGAGAGAACTATTTGCAGTTCTCCGATATGTACGTCACCACCCAGGGCTTCCTGCCGTTTGCCCCGGAGGCGGATTTCTGGGTCGGGAAGCATGGCGCGCCGAAGATCGAAATCCAGATGCTGGACTGGAAAACCCAACGAACGGATGCCGCTGCGGGCGTCGGGCTGGAAAACTGGAAAGTGGGTCCAGGCAAGGTGGATATTGCGCTGGTGCGTGAAGACGTGGATGACTATGACCGCCAGCTTAAAAACAAGCAGCAGCTGAATACGAATACCATCGACCTGCGTTATAAGGAGCTGCCGCTGTGGGACAAAGCCTCGCTGATGGTTAGCGGGCGCTACGTCGCGGCCAATCAAAGCTCCAGCGAGAAGTATAATCAGGACAATAACGGCTATTATCCGTGGAAAGATACCTGGATGGTCGGCACCACCTTAATGCAAAAACTGGATACGGGCGGTTTCAACGAGTTTTCCGTCCTGCTGGCGAATAACTCCATTGCCAGCAGCTTCTCGCGTTATGCCGGTTCCAGCCCCTTTACCACTTTCAACGGCAGATATTACGGCGATCATACCAACGGGACGGCGGTACGGGTAGCCTCGCAGGGGGAGATGTATCTGCGGGATGACATCATCATGGCCAATGCGCTGGTCTACTCCTTCGGCAATGACATTTACAGCTATGAAACCGGTGCTCATTCCGATTTCGAGTCCATTCGCGCCGTTGTTCGCCCGGCCTATATCTGGGATCAATATAATCAAACCGGCGTTGAGCTGGGTTATTTCAGACAGCAAAATACCGATCTGACCGGCAATAAATATTATGAGTCAGGCTATAAAGCCACGCTGTTCCATACCTTCAAAGTAAATACCAGTATGTTGACCTCCCGCCCGGAACTGCGTTTTTATGGAACGTATATTAAAGCGGACGAGACAGATTTAGATAATTTCACCTTTGAAGACCAAAAAAAGGATCAGTTTGCCATTGGCGCGCAGGCTGAAATCTGGTGGTAACCGGATCGCATTAAGGAATTTATTAATGAAACGCATGAAAACAGCTTTATCCGTTATTACGCTCTGTTTATCTCTTGGGCCATCGGCGTTTGCGGCAGCTCTCCCCGCCGCCCCGGATCCTGCTCATCCACTGAGCCAGTATGTCACTCAGGTTAATGCCGACAATACGGTGACGTTTCGCTACTTCGCTCCGATGGCAAAAAGCGTATCGGTGGTGGTGGGTGTCCCGACCCCGGAAAATATCCATCCGATGACCAAAGACGCCTCAGGGCTCTGGAGCTGGCAAGGACCGGTAATGCAGCCCAATCTGTATGAATACTTCTTCAACGTCGACGGTGTGCGCAGCATTGATACCGGCACGGCGATGACCAAACCGCAGCGGCAGGTGAACACCAGCATGGTACTGGTACCGGGCGGTATTCTGGATGTTAACCCGGTGCCGCATGGCGATCTGATTACCCTGACCTATCATTCGTCGGCGCTCAAGTCGGAGCGTCAGCTGTTCGTCTGGACGCCGCCGGGCTACAGCGGAAAAGAAAAGCCGCTGCCGGTGCTCTACTTCTATCATGGCTTCGGTGATACGGGACGTTCGGCTATCGATCAAGGTCGTATCGCGCAGATCATGGATAACCTGCTCGCGGCCGGAAAGATTAAACCAATGCTGGTGGTGGTACCTGACACGGAAACCGATGCTGAAGGGATTGTTCCTGAAACCTTCGTACCGAATGAGCGTCGCAAAGCGTTCTACCCGCTAAATGCTCAGGCTGCCGATCGGGAGCTAATGAACGACATCATTCCGCTGATAAGCCAGCGGTTTAACGTGCGCGATGATGCCGAAGGGCGCGCGCTGGCAGGACTGTCGCAGGGTGGCTATCAGGCGCTGGTTTCCGGGATGAATCATCTTGAACACTTTGGCTGGCTGGCCACGTTTAGCGGCGTGACCACCACTACGGTGCCGGATGCGGGGGTCAGCGCACGACTTAACGATCCTCAGGCCATCAATAAGCAGCTACGCAATTTCACCGTCGTGGTGGGCGAGAAAGATGTGGTGACGGGTAAGGATATCGCCGGGCTGAAGCAGGAGCTGGAGAAACGCCAGATTGCATTCGATTATTACGAGTATCCGGGTCTGAACCATGAGATGGATGTCTGGCGACCTGCCTACGCGGAATTCGTCCAGAAGCTGTTTAAATAGCAAAAAGCCGTAAAGCGACTCGCCTTACGGCTTATTCGTTTTAGTGGGTAAGGTGCCAGCCGCGTGCTTTCCACAGCTCTGGCAACTGGGCCAGATCGGTAAAGGTGGTCACTTTCGGATGGTCGAGCGGCGGGTTGTGCGGATCGGCGCAGAAGTAAAACACCTCCATGCCCGCCGCGATCCCCGCCTGCGCCCCTGCGCTGGAGTCATCCACCAGGATGCAATTCTCCACGTTGACGTTCATGGCTTTCGCCGCGTGGAACATCATGGCCGGATCGGGTTTCCAGCGCTGGATATCGTAGCCGCTGAACAGTTTTTCCGGGAAGTGGTGCAGCATTTGTAACTTGCCAAGGGAGTGCTGCATTTTGCTCACCGGGCCGTTAGAGACCACGCACATCGGCACAGCCATAGCATCCAGTAAGGCGCTGGCCCCGGCGATTGCTTCCAGTTCTGAGTCGAAGAGGCGTGCGACCTCGGCGCGGTAAACAGGCTCCAGATCCGCTTTCGCGAGGCTGACGCCGTGTTCGGCGTTAATAATGTCGATGATTTCGTAGAGCTTCACGCCTTTAAAACGTTTGAACGTCTCTTCGAGATCGAGCGTGATACCAAATTCCTGGAACATGGTGACATACGCCCGGGAACAGATGACCTCACTGTCGACCAACGTACCGTCGCAGTCGAAAAATACCGCATCAATCTGAGACATGCATTTCCCTTTCTTAACAAGTTTAACGTTTACGTACCGCATTACGTTGAGACGCAATCGTTGCCGTATAAGCAAATTCAATGAAAAAAAGTGCTTCTCAACCACCCCTATTGTCGCATTTTGGTATAGGATAGCGACGGATTTTCCCTCCTTGTTCGGAAATAGATAATGAGTCAACAACACACTACCCAGTCTTCTGGCGCGGGTTTGCTTGAGCGCGTGTTTAAACTGCGCGAACACGGCACAACGGCACGCACCGAAGTGATCGCGGGTTTCACTACCTTCCTGACGATGGTCTATATCGTTTTCGTGAACCCACAAATTCTGGGCGTTGCTGGCATGGATACCAGCGCCGTCTTCGTGACTACCTGTCTGATCGCCGCCTTCGGCAGCATCCTGATGGGGCTGTTCGCTAACCTGCCGGTTGCTCTGGCACCTGCGATGGGTCTGAATGCTTTCTTCGCCTTCGTGGTGGTGCAGGCTATGGGCCTGCCGTGGCAGGTGGGTATGGGCGCGATCTTCTGGGGCGCGGTTGGCCTGCTGATCCTGACCATTTTCCGCGTGCGTTACTGGATGATTGCCAATATCCCGGTCAGCCTGCGTGTGGGCATCACCAGCGGTATCGGTCTTTTCATTGGCATGATGGGGCTGAAAAATGCCGGTGTGATCGTGGCAAACCCGGAAACGCTGGTCAGCATCGGTAAACTGACCTCTCACAGCGTGCTGCTGGGCGTGCTGGGCTTCTTTATCATTGCGATTCTGGCCTCACGCAATATCCATGCGGCGGTTTTAGTCTCCATTATCGTTACCACCCTTCTGGGCTGGATGTTGGGCGATGTGCACTACAACGGCATTGTTTCTGCGCCGCCAAGCGTGACCACCGTGATTGGCCATGTCGATCTGGCAGGTTCGCTGAACCTGGGTCTGGCCGGGGTGATCTTCTCCTTCATGCTGGTAAACCTGTTTGACTCCTCCGGGACGCTGATTGGTGTGACCGACAAAGCCGGTCTGGCGGATGAGAAGGGCAAATTCCCGCGCATGAAGCAGGCGCTGTTCGTGGACAGTATCTCTTCCGTAACCGGCTCCTTTATCGGCACCTCGTCCGTGACCGCCTATATCGAGTCCTCTTCCGGGGTTTCTGTTGGTGGCCGTACCGGCCTGACCGCGGTGGTCGTGGGTCTGTTGTTCCTGCTGGTGATCTTCCTTTCACCGCTGGCGGGCATGGTGCCGCCGTACGCGGCCGCTGGCGCGCTGATCTACGTGGGCGTGCTGATGACCTCCAGTCTGTCGCGCGTGAAGTGGGACGACCTGACCGAAGCGGTTCCGGCATTTATTACCGCCGTAATGATGCCGTTTAGCTTCTCCATCACCGAAGGGATTGCGCTGGGCTTTATCTCTTACTGCGTGATGAAGGCGGGCACCGGACGCTGGCGTGAAATCAGCCCGTGCGTGATGGTTGTTGCGCTGCTGTTCGTGCTGAAAATTGCGTTTATTGATGCATAATAAAAAAATAAAAACAGCAACTTAGGTTGCTGTTTTTAGTGTTTGCATCCTCTCCCTATGGGAGAGGACCGGGGTGAGGGCGTCAGCCGCACTCACCCTGAACTCTTCCCCTACGCTTTAACCCGCTGGATATACTTCCCAAACGCGCTCAGCTGACCGGTCAGATGGTCCAGCGTGCTCTGATCGATCACTTCACCCGTCTGTGGGTCCACCTTGTTCTGAATCACGCCGCCCATAAATTCCGGCTTGTTCATCACCATCGCATCCAGGAACACCAGGATCTGGCGCAGATGATACTGACAACGCGCGCCGCCAATCGCCCCCATGGAGCTGGTCTGGATCAGCACCGGTTTACCGGCCAGCGGCTGCTCTGGCAGGCGAGAAAGCCAGTCAATGGCGTTCTTCAGGCCACCCGGCACCGAATAGTTATATTCCGGGGTGACAATCACCACGCCGTCCGCTTCGCGGATCTGCGCTGCCAGCGCTTCTACGGCAGCCGGGAAACCCTCTTCCTGCTGCACATCCGCGTCATACAGTGGAATATCGCCAATCGACGGTAGGGCGGTAATCTCCATTCCCTCAGGCGCCAGTTTCGGCAGCGTGCGGGCAACCATCCCGTTAAATGAACCCTTGCGCAGGCTTCCCAGTAACGTAACAACCTTCAACGTATCAGACATCACGACTCCTTTATGAAAGGTCAGGTGAGAATAATGGCTTTTTCTGCCGGAAGACTGGTCAGACGCATCAGGCGTGCGGCCGGTTCGTTCGCCCGGGCGGGAACGTCCGGCAGGCTGTGCCATCCGAGGCGGCTGTCAAACTCCCAAATTTTTAACCGTTCAATGCCCGGAGTAACGGCGATAGACCAGATCAGGAAGTCTTCGGCGTCGCTTAAAGCTTCTACCTGTCCGGCTCTGGAGGCCCGCAGACGGCCGGAGCCAGGTAACAGTTGCAGCAGGCTGGCGCAATCACTGGCCTCGCCTGAAAGCTTAAGGATGCTCTGACGCAGGGTGATCAGCTGCGCTCTGGCTTCGTAGGGATCGTTCTGGTTACGCACCCATAAGTTCTCGTTGCTGGAGAGCGGGTAGACGTCATGGGCATGGGATCCATCCGGGGCGCGAAACGCGCGTTGTAGTTCCATATCCAGACCACAATCGCCCTCTGTCGTCAGCGCCAGGCCCACGATATTGCCGGCATAGGCAATGGAAAAACGGGGAAGCTCGGGATCGGCAAAAACAGGGCGACCCTCGGGTTCGGTTATTACCTTCGGCAGCTCGCTGGTGCCATAAAGCATAAACAAGAGTTCAGCGAGCAACGCCCGGGAAGCCAAAAATCGTGTTCGACGATGTTCAGGAAGCTTCCGCGCTTCGTTATGACAGGATGAAGAGAGTCTGGATGAAACCTGCAGCCCCTCGGTCAGTGTCCCTCGTGCAAAATGCGTAGCCATTTTTCGCTCCATGATAATGGTCAGTAGTTAGGTTAAACGGTTACATCATTATCGCTTAACTCACTTATTGTTTTAATGGCTAAATGGAAGTAAGGAAAGTTTTGCGGCGGAACTTTACATTTTCTCAGGCGAAAACAGGTGCCTGGCGTAGCGGCGGGCTATACAGCGTCTTGATCGTCTCTCTCAGCCAGAGCGTTTTCGGGTTATGGCTATTCCGCTTATGCCAGATCAGCGTGAAAGGCACGGTAAGTTTCTGAGCCTGCGCTTCATCAATGGGGATCGGCAGGGTGACCAGCTTTCGCTGGTGGAGCTGATTGTAGTGATGGCAGTAGTGCGGGGCAGTGGCAATGTAGTTATGACCCGGCTGCGCCGCCATAAACATGGACTGCTCGAATCCGGGCAGGCTCATGGCGATATTACGGGTTCGCCCCATCTCTCTTAGCACTTCATCCAGTGCCCAGGTGTCGCTGCGCTCCCAGAAGATGCTGATATGCGGGTAACGAAGAAAAGTTTCGAGGTTCCACTCCTCCTGAAGCGCGGGATGGTCTTCACGCAGATAGACGCAGGGGCGGTCGCTGAACAGAATTTCGTAGTCGATAAACCATGGCATGAGCTTTAACAGCTCCCGGGAGCGGGGGTGCGTTTCGCGCCCGGTAAAACCGAGATCGACTTCTCCGCGAGTGATGGCGTCCAGCGAATCGTAATCCCAGTGGCGCATCTTTACCGTGGCCTGCGGATAACGCTGGTTCACCTGCGCCAGCAGGGCATTAAAACGGATCAGCATTAACGGCGTTTCTGCCGCCAGCTCAAAGGTGAGGCCGCCGGGAGAGTCATGGTGGAATTTATCGAGGATCTGGTTGCCAATCTGCATCCAGTCGGCCAGGTCCTGCTCCAGGCTTACCGTCAGCGGTGTTGGCAGCAGCCCCAGCGGGGTCTTCACAAACAGCGGATCGTCAAACCAGTCGCGCAGCTTCGCCAGCGATTTACTCACCGCGGACGGGGTGACGTTCATCCGTTTCGCGGCTTTCGTTACGCTGCGTTCCTGCAGCAACAGCTGCAGGCACAACAGGAGATTAAGATCGAGACTGCTGAGGGGCTTCTTCATGATGCGCTGCCGGTCGGATAAGCAAAAGGAGGAGAATGCAGAGCATGCTACAACCAATCAGCACCCCGATCAGCATATTCAGCGCATTGAGCCCCATTATGGCCGCCAGCCAAATCCACAGCGAAGAGCCGCAGACCTGGGCGATACCCAACACCGAGCTTGCCACCCCGGCGCGCAGGGCGAACGGGCCAAGCGCCTGGCTCATCGCCACACCAAAACCTACCGAGAACCCGGCACAGATGAGCGTAATACCCGCCAGCATCAGGGCGTGGGTACTGGCCGTCGCCAGAATCACCCCGGCCACCAGGAACAGCACCTGTGAAGTGAGCATCAATGTACGCTGTTTAAAGAGATTCAGGGCAAAGGGGGTCGAGAACGACACGGCCATACTGACCAGCGCGGTTAAGGCCATCACCATGGAATACTCCCCGCGATCGAAGCCCATGGTCTCCATCAGCAAAACCGGGGAAACGTTTACATAGGTGAGGATCACCGCCACGCTCAGGGTGGTGATCAACAACCGGCTGATAAAGAAGCGGTTGAGCAGCTTTTCGTCCGGGGGAATCGACGCGGTATGACCCCTGTTTTGTGCCCCGGGATGGGTTTCTCTCAGTACCGTGATCGACAGGATAAAGACCAGCATTCCCATCGCCGCCATCGTCCAGAAGAGGCTCTGCCACGGGAATTTCAGCATGATCAGGTAGCCCACCACTGGCGCCAGAACCGGGATAATACAGGTGATGCCATTCATCATAGAGAGCACTTTGGCGCGGCGCTGGGCGCTTAAGGTATCGCGCAGGATCGCAAAGGCCACCACGTAGCACCCGCCCGCGCCGACACCCTGGATAAAGCGCCCGGTGAGGAACAGCGAACTCTCTTCTGCCAGCGAGCACAGCACGGAGGAGAGCGCAAAAATTACTGCCCCGGTAATGGCGACCGGCTGCCGCCCGGCTTTGTCAGCAACCTTCCCGGCAAACACCATCGACGACGCCATCCCCGCGAGGTAGGCCGAAAACGCGATATGTAGCTGCGCCTCGCTGGCGCCCAGATCGCGGGCGATGTGCGGCAACCCCACCAGATACATATCAATGCCTGATGGATAAAGCAGCACCAGCGCAAAACTACAAAACAGAAAACGAGCCATAACACCCCCATAAAGACAGGCATGAAGCATAGGGGGAGAAAGGAAATGTGGCGAGTTGCCATTTGGACAAAGGTGATTTCCTTACAGGAAATCACCTCAGAATAGACCGCGTGTAAACGTCAGGCTGGCTCAACCAAAGCGCGGCAGGAAATTAAAGATATTCCCGAACCAGCAAATAATGACCGCGACACCAAACAGGATCACCAGCGAGGGGATCATCATGCCGCCCCAGACGGTGAACATCTGATTCGGGAATTTCTTCCGCGCTTTCAACGCCAGAACCGCAGGAATAATCACCGCCCAGATGGTCGCACACAGTCCTGCACCGCCAATGCCGTAGATAAACCCGTTCGGGAAGATCAGATAGAGGATCATGGGGGGCAGGAAGGTCAGCATGATCGTTTTCAGACGACCGGACGGTGAATTGTCGAGCTTAAAGAGGTCGGCAAGATAGTCGAACAACCCCAGTGTGACGCCAAAGAAAGAGCTGGCCACGGCTAGATTAGAGAAAACCAGTAAGCAAAATTCGATAACGCCGTGCTGCCGGGTGCCGAGGAAGGATTTTACCAGTGAATCGACGTTCCCCCCGGACGAGATGATCTCGTTGAAGCTGTCGCGGGTAATGTTCCCCATTGTGCAATACAGCCAGAACAGATAGATAAACAGCGCCAGCAGGGAGCCAAACACCAGGCTTTTAATCAGCTTATCTTTCCGCTTCCCATAGCAGATGATGAGGCTGGGAATGTTGCCGTGAAAACCAAACGATGCCAGGCAGACGGGCAGGGCCATGAAGATATAGGGGAAGTAGGTGGTATGGCTGGCTGATGTGACGTTGATATCTCTTAATATGCCGTAATCAACCTGAAAGAAGAATGATCCAAATACAACGATAAAGGCGATGATCTTAATGCCTAAAAACAGCGAGGTAATTCTGCTGGCGGCTAATGAGCTAAACCACAATACGGCCGCGACAAACAGCGCCGTACACACACCCACGATGCGGGGATTGACGTGCGTCCCCTGATTCATGGCGATAGTTTCACTTATTATTGCGCCGTTGGCGGAGATATAGGCATACGTCAGGATATAAAGAACAAATGCAACTGTCAGACCGCTTACGATATTCCATCTGTTACCAATCAGATCTTTTGTAACCGTATTAAAACTGGAACCGACAGGATAGTTTAAATTAGCTTCCAGTAATAACAGCCCGGAGTGAAGCATCGAAAACCAGGCAATAATTAAAATAAACGCACCCCAAAAAAACCATGCCCCTGCCAAATCTACGGGTAAAGCAAACATCCCCCCGCCAATAACTGTACCTGCTATAACCATGACACCCCATACCGAGGAGTGTTTAGTTTCTAACTCTAAACTTTGTTCCATGGTGCCCCCATCAATGTGGCAAGCTTGATGTTGTTGATATAGTTTTTTTTCGGGTGGCTAAAATTATTTAGCCACCCAGGGAGTGAAGTTAAACTTCTTTGAGTTTGGCAGTGAAGTGGCGTAATACTTTCGGTTCGTAGGTAAAGGTTAATCCTTTAATATTCATCGCATTTTCTTTGACGTGCTTAAAGGCTTCGACGATGAAATCCATATGGGATTGCGTATAGGTTGCACGTGGAATGGTTAAACGCAGTAATTCTGCGGGGCAAGGTAACTGCTTGCCCGTTTTCGGATCGCGGCCTAACAGGAATGAACCAATTTCCACTGCGCGAATGCCTGCGACTTTATAAAGCTCACAGGCCAGCGCCTGCGCCGGGAACTGCTCCGCTGGAATATGCGGTAAAAGCTTGCCCGCATCCACAAAGGCAGCATGGCCGCCCGCCTGCTGGCAAACCACGCCGATTGCTTCCAGGCCGTCTACCAGGTATTGCACCTGATTAATCCGGTATGCCAGCCAGTCCTGGCCCATGCCGTCATGCAGGCCGACAGCCAGGCGTTCCATGGCACCCCCTTCCAGGCCGCCGTAAGTCGGGAAACCTTCCTGGACGACGCACAAGGTTCTGCACTCGGTATAAACATCGAAATAATCGTCATTCTTGATGCACAGCAGCCCACCCATCGGCACCATGGCATCTTTTTTCGCCGACATGGCCAGCATATCTGCGTACTTGTAGGTTTCGCGGGTGATTTCTGCAATGCTCCAGTCTTTATATTCCGCCTCACGTTTTTGAATAAAGTAGGCGTTCTCTGCAAAGCGCGCGGAATCCATGACGACCGGGATATCGTATTTTCTGGCAATCGCATACATCGCCTTCAGGTTCGCCAGTGACACCGGCTGCCCACCGGCAGAGTTGCTGGTGATGGTCGCGACAATATAAGGCACATTGCTCGCACCCACTTCCTCGATGCCGTTTTCCAGTCCCTGCAGGTCAAAATTGCCTTTAAAATCGTAACGGACGCCGGTATCAAACGCTTCCTTAATATAGACGTTGCGCACGGTGCAGCCATTTATCTGGCTATGACCCTGGGTGGTATCAAAGAAGTAGTTTGAGAAGGCGACCATTTTCGTGCGATCTAAGCCTTTTTCCTGTTCGCGTTTTTTGATTAAGACAGGAATATAGATCTGCTCAGCGCCGCGTCCCTGGTGTGTTGGGATGGTATATTGATAGCCGAAAATCTCCTTCACGGCGTTGGACAGTGCATAGTAGCTACGGCTTCCACTGTAGGCTTCGTCACCGCGCAGCATAGCGGCCTGCATATTTTGAGTGACTGCGCCGGTGCCGCTGTCGGTCAGTAAATCAATAAACACGTCCTCGCTATCCAGCAGGAAGGGGTTCATGCCTGATTGAATAATCGCGTTTTCGCGATGCTCCCTTGTAGTGCGCTTAACCGGCTCAATAACTCTGATGCGAAAGGGTTCTGGTAAATGTTTGAAGTTTTCCATTATATCATTCCTGTTTTTATCGCAGCGATGCTGGTGGTTATTTTTAATAACCATAAAAAGCGGCAAACCTGAGCCATTTATAACGCCACGCAGTCGCGAGATTAATTCTCAACAATACAGGCGTGCAGAGGCACTATTGCGGTTTTATAAGCGCAATGATTTCAGGCATACCGGATAAACAGACTATGAGTCTGTTCAGGTTGCATAGAGAAAAAGAGGCGAAGGGAGATTACGGATGGTGATTGACAATTTTATTGTCAATATTGAACCACTTAGACGTGATGTATGTATTTAAGATAATCATCATTGATTTATCCTCATTAGACACGTTACTACACTATTCTAATGAGAATATTTGTCTATGTGCAGAGATATTAATTGTGATTGTAATCACAGAGAATATAACCGATATATTTACTATTTATTCAGAGAATATAAAAAAGAAAAAGCCACAATAACAGGAGTGTTATGCGGCTTTTTAACAGCTGGCAAAACGGGCTTATTTCCCGATACAGAAGCTCGAGAAAATGCGGCCCAGCAGATCATCCGAAGTGAACTCCCCGGTGATCTCGCTTAACGCCTGCTGCGCCAGACGCAGCTCTTCCGCCAGCAGTTCTCCGGCCCAGGCGCCGAGCAGTTGTGCTTTGCCCTGATCCAGATGTTGTGCCGCCTCTTCCAGCGCCTGAAGATGGCGACGGCGGGCAAGGAAACCGCCCTCCATGCTGGTATCAAAGCCCATGCTCTGCTTCAGGTGGTCGCGCAACTCATCTACGCCCTCGCCGGTACGCGCCGACAGGCGAATAAGTGAGTGACCATTCACATCGCTGAGGCCCAGCGTTTCACCGGTGACGTCGGCTTTGTTACGTACCACGGTGATCGGCAGATTGGCTGGCAGACGGGCAATAAAGTCCGGCCAGATCGCCGCCGGGTCGACCGCCGCCGTAGTGGTGCCATCTACCATAAACAGCACGCGGTCAGCCTGCTCGATCTCCTGCCAGGCGCGCTCGATACCGATGCGCTCCACTTCGTCGCTGGCATCACGTAAACCCGCGGTGTCGATGATATGCAGCGGCATACCGTCGATATGAATATGTTCCCGCAGTACGTCGCGAGTGGTGCCGGCAATGTCGGTCACAATTGCGGCTTCGCGACCCGCCAGAGCATTCAGCAGGCTCGATTTCCCGGCATTTGGACGCCCGGCAATGACCACTTTCATCCCTTCGCGCAGCAGGCTGCCCTGACGCGCTTCGGCGCGTACCGCGTCGAGATCGCTCATCACGGCGTTAAGCTGGGCTTCGATTTTGCCATCGGAGAGAAAGTCGATCTCCTCATCCGGGAAATCAATCGCCGCTTCTACGTAGATGCGCAGGTGAGTAAGTGCTTCCACAAGATGATTCACGCGGGCGGAAAAAGCACCCTGCAGTGAGTTCAGGGCGGAGCGTGCGGCCTGCTCGGAGCTGGCATCGATCAGGTCGGCAATCGCCTCAGCTTGCGCAAGGTCGAGCTTATCGTTCAGGAAGGCGCGCTCGGAGAACTCGCCCGGCCTGGCAATACGCAGCCCTGGCAAAGTCAGAATGCGTTTCAGCAGCAGGTCGAGGATCACCGGCCCGCCGTGGCCCTGCAGTTCGAGCACGTCTTCGCCGGTGAAGGAGTTCGGGCCGGGGAACCACAGCGCGATGCCCTGATCCAGCGCAGTTCCGTCAATATCTTTAAACGGCAGATAGTCGGCGTAGCGCGGCTTTGGCAATTTACCCAGCACCGCTTCTGCCACCTCGCGCGCCTTCTGGCCGGAGATACGCAGAATGCCCACACCACCGCGTCCCGGTGGGGTTGCCTGGGCGACGATAGTGTCGTTATGGCTCATGGTTTATCTCTTCTTAATGCAATAAAAAAGGCGGTCAATAGACCGCCCTGTCATCACTGCTCTTTTTGCCGGGTGGCGCTTCGCTTACCCGGCCTACTCAGAATCAGGAGCTTTTCTTTTCGCGGCTATGCAGACCACGTTTTTCCAGACCACGGTAGATCAGCTGCTGCTGAAGGATGGTGACCAGGTTGCTGACGATATAGTACAGCACCAGACCTGACGGGAACCACAGGAAGAACACGGTGAAGATGACCGGCATAAAGGTCATGATCTTCTGCTGCATCGGGTCGGTCACGGTGGTTGGTGACATCTTCTGGATGAAGAACATCGTCACGCCCATCAGGATCGGCAGGATGTAGTACGGGTCCTGTGCAGACAGGTCATGGATCCACAGGGCGAACGGCGCATGGCGCAGCTCAACGGAACCCATCAGCATGTAGTACAGCGCAAGGAAGATTGGCATCTGGATCAGCAGCGGGAAGCAGCCACCCAGTGGATTCACTTTCTCGGCTTTATACAGGGCCATCATCTCCTGGCTCTGACGCTGTTTGTCATCGCCCAGACGCTCACGCATAGCCTGAATCTTCGGCTGCAGCATACGCATCTTCGCCATGGAGGTGTACTGCGCTTTGGTCAGCGGGTACATGATGCCACGAACGATAAAGGTGATAACAATGATGGAGAAGCCCCAGTTACCCAGGAAGCTGTGGATCCACTTCAGCAGCTTAAACAGCGGCTGGGAGATGAACCACAACCAACCGTAATCTACGGTCAGATCCAGGTGCGGTGCTACAGCGGCCATCTTGTCCTGGATTTCCGGGCCGACCCACAGGGTGCTGCCCAGCGTACCGGTTTGACCCGGCTGAACCAGAACCGGCTCAGACTTATAGCCGATAGCGGCAACGCCGTTCAGGTTTGCGGTATAGAAGTTGTTGGAACCGGCGTTATTTGGCACCCATGCAGTCGCGAAATACTGTTGCAGCATTGCCACCCAACCGCCTTTTGAGCTGACGTTCAGGTTTTCGTTATCGGCAATGGTGTCGAATTTGTATTTCTCGTACTTAGTATCTGGCGTGGAGTACGCTGCGCCACGGAAGGTATGCAACGCGAAGTTGTTGCTTCCGGTGTCACGGTGCGACGGCAGATCGATGGTTTGCTTAAGCTGGCCAAAGGTGGAGATTTCCAGCGGTTTCGCGCTGGCGTTCTGCACGTTATAGCCCACGTTCACCGCATACTCACCGCGTTTCAGGGTGAAGGTTTTGGTGAAGGTGTTGCCCGCAGCATCGGTGTAAGTCATCGGGATCGCGAGTTCGTTCTGGCCATCAGCCAGCACAAACGCATCTTTATCGACGTTATACAGCGGACGTGCGCCGTTAGCCGGGTTATCCGGGCCATCACGACCGGTCAGGCCGCTCTGTGCCTGGTAGATAAACTGCGGCGTGGTTTCCAGTAACTGGAACGGCTCGTTAGAACCGAGCTCTTTCGGGTAAGTTACCAGTTGTGCCTGCTCAACATCACCACCACGGGTGTTGATAGTCAGCTCAAGCACATCGGTCTTAACCGTAATCAGTTTACCCTGGCCACTGGCCGGTACGCCCTGGTCGGCGGCGCTACCCGCTGCGGTGGTCGTTGTCTGCGTGACCTGCTGCTGAGGTTGAGGATTTTTATCCTGCTCCCAAGCCTGGAAGATCATGAAAGACACGAACAACAAAGCGATGATAAGAAGATTGCGTTGCGAATCCATCGTTAGTGTTCTCTGGTATCAAAAGGTCCTGGAGGGACGGGATCGTCTCCACCTGGGTGTAAAGGGTGGCATTTTAATACGCGTTTCACCGTCAACCAACTGCCTTTTATCACTCCAAACCTGCGCAATGCCTCAATTCCGTAGCTTGAGCATGTTGGCGTGAAACGGCAGTGTGGCCCGAGTAGCGGACTAATCAGGCGTTGATAGACCCGGATAAGGCCGATCAGGACCCGTGAGCCAGGCGACAGTGGCGGCGCCATAATTTTTCCAACGCTTCCGAGAGAGCACGGTTATCGAGGTCGGCAACCCCTTTTTTTGCCACCACCACGAAATCCATTGAAGGCAGTTCATGTTGACGTAAACGGAAGCTTTCACGCGTCAGACGTTTAATCCGATTGCGTTCATGCGCACGCTTAACATTTTTTTTGGCGACAGTGAGACCGATACGGGGATGCCCCAGCGAATTTTGGCGGCCGAGGATGGTGATTTGCGGCGTGCCAGCCCGTTGTGGCTGCTGGAAGACGAAAGTGAAATGAGTGGGAGTTAACAAACGTAACTCCCTGGGAAATGCTAGCTTAACCACGCAGGGGTTAGCTTAATTACTTGGAAACGGTCAGACGTGAACGGCCTTTAGCACGACGACGTGCCAGAACCTGACGACCATTTTTAGTAGCCATACGAGCACGGAAGCCGTGAGAACGGTTGCGCTTCAGTACAGACGGTTGAAAAGTGCGTTTCATGGCGATTTCTACCTAAACTTGAATAAATTCAATGACTTTTTGTGGAGTCCGAACGAATAACGAACAATGGACGCCGAAGCCATGGGTGATTAAAGAGGCCGGATTGTAATAATTGTACACTCCAGAGTCAATTCTCTTTCCTTATTTCCCGCGTCTTTCCGCACGTTTTTAGCGTGCAAATTGAACAGCGTCAGACGCAGGTCTTAGAGTCCCACGCGCCGGGTGGGGAATTATACGGCCTCCAGGGCAAATCGCAAGGATCGTCCAGGATCTTCGTTAGATCATTTCAGCAAAAAATCGTCTTTACTCATTAATTTTTCCAATATGCGGCCTAAATCGTGGGGGCGTATCCTCAGGATCGTTTACACTTACCCCGTTTCGATCCTCCTGTGGATAAATCGGGAAGAAACTGTGAGAAACAGAAGATCTCTGGCTCAGTTTAAGCTATGATCCGCGGTCCTGATCGGATCCCAGGATCCTGGTCGGGCAAAAACCGCAAATAGCGGTTCGCACGTCCCCCTTAACGCCGGGTCTTTTCGACGTGTGTCTACAATCATGACTATTCAATAGCTTTCTTTTTATGTTCGAGTGGAGTCCGCCGTGTCACTTTCGCTTTGGCAGCAGTGTCTTGCCCGATTGCAGGATGAGTTACCAGCCACAGAATTCAGTATGTGGATCCGCCCGTTGCAGGCGGAGCTGAGCGATAACACGCTGGCTTTGTATGCGCCAAACCGTTTTGTGCTCGATTGGGTAAGGGACAAATACCTTAATAACATCAATGGACTGCTGAACGAATTTTGCGGTACCGATGCCCCACAGCTGCGTTTTGAAGTGGGCACAAAGCCGGTCACCCAAACCCTTAAAGAGACCGTTAACGTCGCCGCGGCACCCGCGCAAACCGCGCAGGTTCACATGCCGCGCGTCGCTCCTGCACCGCGTTCAGGCTGGGACAACGTGCCGGCCCCGGCGGAGCCGACATACCGCTCCAACGTTAACGTCAAACACACCTTCGATAACTTCGTCGAGGGTAAATCGAACCAGCTGGCGCGCGCGGCGGCCCGTCAGGTGGCGGATAACCCGGGCGGCGCCTATAACCCGCTGTTCCTTTATGGCGGCACCGGTCTGGGTAAAACGCACCTGTTGCACGCGGTTGGCAATGGCATCGTGGCGCGTAAGCCGAATGCCAAAGTCGTGTATATGCACTCCGAGCGCTTCGTTCAGGACATGGTTAAAGCCCTGCAAAACAACGCGATCGAAGAGTTTAAACGCTACTACCGCTCCGTTGATGCGCTGCTGATCGATGACATTCAATTCTTTGCTAATAAAGAACGATCTCAGGAAGAGTTTTTCCACACCTTCAATGCCCTGCTGGAAGGCAATCAGCAGATCATTTTGACCTCGGATCGTTATCCGAAAGAGATCAACGGGGTTGAGGATCGTCTGAAATCCCGCTTCGGCTGGGGCCTGACCGTGGCGATCGAGCCGCCGGAACTGGAAACCCGCGTGGCGATCCTGATGAAAAAGGCCGACGAGAACGACATTCGTCTGCCGGGTGAGGTGGCGTTCTTTATTGCCAAGCGTCTGCGTTCCAATGTTCGTGAGCTGGAAGGCGCACTGAACCGCGTCATCGCCAATGCCAACTTCACCGGACGGGCGATCACCATCGATTTCGTGCGTGAAGCGCTGCGCGATCTGCTGGCATTGCAGGAAAAACTGGTCACCATCGACAATATTCAGAAGACGGTGGCGGAGTACTACAAAATTAAAGTGGCGGATTTGCTGTCCAAACGTCGATCCCGCTCGGTGGCGAGACCGCGTCAGATGGCGATGGCGCTGGCAAAGGAACTCACCAACCACAGCCTGCCGGAAATCGGTGATGCCTTTGGTGGCCGTGACCATACCACCGTGCTGCACGCCTGTCGTAAGATCGAGCAGCTGCGTGAAGAAAGCCACGACATAAAAGAAGACTTCTCCAATTTAATCAGAACATTATCTTCGTGACGCTATGAAATTTACCGTTGAACGTGAACACTTATTAAAACCGCTGCAACAGGTGAGTGGCCCCTTAGGCGGCCGCCCGACGCTGCCTATTCTCGGTAACCTGCTGCTACAGGTCGCAGACGGCACGCTGTCGCTGACCGGCACCGATCTCGAGATGGAAATGGTCGCACGCGTGACGCTTTCTCAGCCTCACGAAGCGGGCGCTACCACTGTTCCAGCGCGTAAGTTCTTTGATATCTGCCGTGGCCTGCCTGAAGGGGCAGAGATTGCCGTGCAGCTGGAAGGCGATCGCATGTTGGTGCGCTCCGGCCGCAGCCGCTTCTCGCTCTCCACGCTCCCGGCTATCGACTTCCCGAACCTCGATGACTGGCAGAGCGAAGTCGAATTCACCCTGCCGCAGGCAACCATGAAGCGCCTGATTGAAGCCACCCAGTTCTCGATGGCGCATCAGGACGTTCGCTACTACTTAAACGGCATGCTGTTCGAAACCGAAGGTGAAGAGCTGCGTACCGTCGCCACCGACGGCCACCGTCTGGCGGTCTGCTCTATGCCGATTGGCGTGAGCTTGCCGAACCATTCGGTGATCGTGCCGCGTAAAGGCGTGATTGAGCTGATGCGTATGCTCGACGGCGGCGAAACCCCGCTGCGCGTGCAGATTGGCAGCAACAACATTCGCGCGCATGTCGGTGACTTTATCTTCACCTCTAA
This sequence comes from Leclercia sp. LSNIH3, assembly GCF_002935105.1. Taxonomy (NCBI): domain Bacteria; kingdom Pseudomonadati; phylum Pseudomonadota; class Gammaproteobacteria; order Enterobacterales; family Enterobacteriaceae; genus Leclercia; species Leclercia sp. LSNIH3. The sequence continues at coordinate 2,396,885 of NZ_CP026387.1, read as the reverse complement.
GTTGGTGGATGGTCGCTTCCCGGACTATCGCCGCGTATTGCCGAAGAACCCGGACAAAACGCTGGAAGCGGGCTGCGATATCCTCAAGCAGGCCTTTGCCCGTGCGGCGATCCTCTCTAACGAGAAGTTCCGCGGCGTGCGCCTGTATGTCAGCGAAAACCAACTGAAGATTACGGCTAACAACCCGGAGCAGGAAGAAGCCGAAGAGATCCTCGATGTCACCTATGCGGCGGGCACCGAAATGGAAATCGGCTTTAACGTCAGTTACGTGCTGGATGTGCTGAATGCACTGAAGTGCGAAAACGTGCGTATTCTGCTGACGGATTCCGTGTCGAGTGTACAGATTGAAGATGCTGCATCACAGTCGGCTGCTTATGTTGTCATGCCAATGAGACTGTAGTGATAACTATCGGGCTATCTTACTTGCCACTTTCAACCTGGGCTGTGCTCGCCCCTGTCACGTACTCCGTGTACGCTTCAGGGTCTGTGCGCAGTCCGCGTTGAAACTGGCTGCGCCGATTACGCCCTGGCCCGAAGAAACCCAGATATGTCACTGACGCGCCTTTTAATTAAAGATTTCCGCAATATCGAAAGCGCGGATCTTGCTTTATCTCCCGGCTTTAATTTCCTGGTTGGCGCCAACGGCAGCGGCAAAACCAGCGTCCTGGAAGCCATCTATACGCTCGGCCATGGTCGGGCGTTTCGCAGTTTGCAGATTGGCCGCGTCATTCGCCACGAGCAGGAAGCGTTCATTTTACATGGGCGTTTGCAGGGCCAGGATCACGAAACGGCTATCGGCCTGACCAAAGACAAGCATGGCGACAGCAAGGTGCGCATCGACGGCACCGACGGGCACAAAGTGGCCGAGCTGGCACTGATGATGCCGATGCAGCTGATCACCCCCGAGGGGTTTACTTTACTCAACGGCGGCCCCAAATACAGAAGAGCCTTCCTCGACTGGGGATGCTTCCATAACGAAGCGGGCTTCTTTACCGCCTGGAGCAACCTTAAACGGCTGCTCAAGCAGCGCAATGCCGCGCTACGCCAGGTAACCCGCTATGCCCAACTGCGGGCGTGGGACAAAGAGCTGATCCCACTGGCGGAGCAGATCAGCCGCTGGCGCGCCGAGTACAGCGCCGGGATCGCGCAGGACATGGCAGATACCTGCCAACAGTTTTTACCCGAGTTCTCTTTAAGCTTCTCCTTCCAGCGCGGCTGGGAGAAGGAGACCGACTATGCCGAGGTGCTGGAGCGAAGCTTCGAGCGCGATCGCATGTTGACCTACACGGCACACGGCCCGCACAAGGCGGATTTCCGCATTCGTGCCGACGGTGCGCCGGTAGAAGACACCTTATCACGCGGGCAGCTCAAACTGCTGATGTGCGCGCTGCGCCTGGCGCAGGGCGAGTTTTTAACCCGTGAGAGTGGGCGACGCTGCCTGTACCTGATTGATGATTTTGCCTCGGAACTTGACGACGCGCGGCGCGGACTGCTTGCCAGCCGCTTAAAAGCCACGCAGTCACAAGTTTTCGTCAGTGCGATTAGCGCTGAACACGTAATGGACATGTCGGACAAAAATTCGAAGATGTTCACCGTGGAAAAGGGTAAAATAACGGATTAACCCAAGAATAAATGAGCGAGAAACGTTGATGTCGAATTCTTATGACTCCTCCAGTATCAAAGTCCTGAAAGGGCTGGATGCGGTGCGTAAGCGCCCGGGTATGTATATCGGCGACACGGATGACGGCACCGGTCTGCACCACATGGTATTTGAGGTTGTGGATAACGCTATCGACGAAGCGCTCGCGGGTCACTGTAAAGACATCGTGGTGACGATCCACGCCGACAACTCCGTCTCCGTAACCGATGATGGCCGTGGCATCCCGACCGGTATCCACCCGGAAGAGGGCGTATCTGCAGCGGAAGTTATCATGACCGTCCTGCACGCAGGCGGTAAGTTCGATGATAACTCCTATAAAGTATCCGGCGGTCTGCACGGTGTGGGTGTCTCTGTGGTTAACGCCCTGTCGCAGAAGCTGGAACTGCTGATCCGTCGCGAAGGCAAAGTGCATCAGCAAACCTACGTGCACGGCGTACCGCAGGCTCCGCTGGCGGTTACCGGTGAAACTGACGTAACCGGGACTCAGGTCCGTTTCTGGCCAAGCCATGAAACCTTCACCAACGTCACCGAGTTTGAATACGATATCCTCGCCAAACGTCTGCGCGAGCTGTCATTCCTGAACTCCGGCGTCTCTATCCGCCTGCGCGACAAGCGCGACGGCAAAGAAGACCACTTCCACTACGAAGGCGGCATCAAGGCGTTCGTTGAGTATCTCAACAAGAACAAAACGCCAATTCACCCAAATATCTTCTATTTCTCTACCGAAAAAGACGGTATCGGCGTGGAAGTTGCGCTGCAGTGGAACGACGGGTTCCAGGAAAACATCTACTGCTTTACCAACAACATCCCGCAGCGCGATGGCGGTACACACCTGGTTGGCTTCCGTACGGCGATGACCCGTACCCTGAACGCCTACATGGATAAAGAAGGCTACAGCAAAAAAGCAAAAGTCAGCGCCACCGGCGACGATGCCCGTGAAGGCCTGATTGCTGTTGTCTCCGTGAAGGTGCCGGATCCGAAATTCTCCTCTCAGACCAAAGACAAGCTGGTCTCCTCCGAGGTGAAATCGGCGGTTGAACAGCAGATGAACGAACTGCTGAGCGAATACCTGCTGGAAAACCCATCCGACGCCAAAATCGTGGTCGGCAAAATTATCGACGCGGCGCGCGCCCGTGAAGCGGCACGTAAAGCCCGTGAAATGACCCGTCGTAAAGGCGCGCTGGACTTAGCAGGCCTGCCGGGCAAGCTGGCAGACTGTCAGGAACGCGACCCGGCGCTGTCCGAACTGTACCTCGTGGAAGGGGACTCCGCGGGCGGTTCTGCGAAGCAGGGCCGTAACCGTAAGAACCAGGCGATCCTGCCGCTGAAGGGTAAAATCCTTAACGTTGAGAAGGCGCGCTTCGACAAGATGCTCTCTTCTCAGGAAGTGGCGACGCTGATCACCGCCCTGGGCTGCGGCATTGGCCGTGACGAGTACAACCCGGACAAACTGCGCTATCACAGCATCATCATCATGACCGATGCGGACGTCGACGGCTCGCACATCCGTACGCTGCTGTTGACCTTCTTCTACCGTCAGATGCCGGAAATCGTTGAGCGTGGCCATGTCTACATTGCCCAGCCGCCGCTGTACAAAGTGAAGAAAGGCAAGCAGGAACAGTACATCAAAGACGACGAAGCGATGGATCAGTACCAGATCGCTATCGCCCTTGATGGCGCGACCCTGCACGCTAACTCAAGCGCCCCGGCGCTGGCGGGTGAACCGCTGGAACGTCTGGTCTCTGAGTACAACGCTACCCAGAAGATGATTGGCCGCATGGAGCGTCGCTTCCCGCGCACACTGCTGAAAGCGCTGGTCTATCAGCCGACGCTGTCCGAAGCCGACCTCAGCAGCGAGCAGGCCGTGACCCGTTGGGTGAACACCCTGGTGACCGATCTGAACGAGAACGAGCAGCACGGTAGCCAGTGGAAGTTCGACGTGAACGAGAACAGCGAACTGAATCAGTTCGAGCCGGTGATCCGTGTGCGTACCCACGGTGTGGATACCGACTACCCACTGGATCATGAGTTTGTGACCGGTGCGGAATACCGTCGTATCTGTACTCTGGGCGAGAAGCTGCGCGGTCTGATTGAAGACGATGCCTTTATCGAGCGTGGCGAACGCCGTCAGCCGGTTGCCAGCTTCGAGCAGGCGCTGGATTGGCTGGTGAAAGAGTCCCGTCGTGGCCTCTCCATTCAGCGTTATAAAGGTCTGGGTGAAATGAACCCGGATCAGCTGTGGGAAACCACCATGGATCCAGAGAGTCGCCGCATGCTGCGCGTTACCGTAAAAGACGCGATTGCAGCGGACCAGCTGTTCACTACCCTGATGGGCGATGCGGTTGAACCACGTCGTGCCTTCATCGAAGAGAACGCGCTGAAAGCGGCGAACATCGATATCTAAGTCTGCCTCCGCGCTTTCCTTACGGGAAGGCGCGGATTAGCTTGCTTCACACTATCATCGGGTTGAATTGTCGGTTTTTTATAGGCGTAAGCATGGAACAGGCGATCACTAAAAGGCGCTATTATGATGTTGGTCTCCAGATAGAGGAGCTGCTCTATTCTGGGGTGTTTAAAGCAGGAGAGCGGCTTCCTTCGGAAAGAGAGCTCGGAGAACGTTTTAACACCAGTCGAACCACAATCCGTGAAGCTATTATCATGCTTGAGCTGAAGGGCGTGGTGGAAGTTCGTCAGGGCGCTGGCATTTATTTCATTGATAGCCCTGAAAAGTTAAATCAAAAAGCTCTTTTGCCCTATTCTGATATCGGCCCTTTTGAACTGCTTCAGGCCCGGCAAGTTATCGAGAGCAATATTACCGGTTTTGCCGCAACGCAGATCAGGCTGAATGAGCTACGCGAGCTTAAGCGAATCATTGCCCAGCAGGTTAAGCTGATTGACGGTGATAGCGACAAATTCGAAGAGCTGGATCGGGAGTTCCACAATATTATTGCCGAGGCGACGCAAAACCGCGTGCTGATGAAGCAATCCGCAGAGCTCTGGCGAGCCGTCAGAACGGAAAACCCCCGCTGGAAACGCCTGAATTACCACTACCTGCATAAAAAAGAGTTACGCATGATGTGGGTTGAGGATCACCGCTCTATCTTCCTCGCTCTACAGAAGCGTAATGCTGAACAAGCCCGTCAGGCATCCTGGAACCACCTTGAAAACAGCAAAAACGAACTGGTGAAAATCTTCCATCAGGACGAGTCGCTGGATGATTTTGACGACTTTTTCTTTGCCACCTGATTCTGCGCCGGGCCTGCATGGTGGCAGGCCCGGCAACCATCAGACTTCATATGGGTTGAGTTTATCCCAGTCAAATTCAACACCAATGCCGCATTCATCTGGGGCGACGGCCCGGTAGTTCTCTACCACTAACGGACGTTTCGTATAGCGATCGATAGGGAAACTATGTACTTCCAGCCAGCCGGTATCAAAAGCGGATACCAGGCTAACGTGTAATTCCTGCATGCCGTGCGAGCAAATCGGCAGACCATAATTGGTCGACAATCTGGCAGCCTTCAGCCAACCGGTGATCCCACCACAGTTCGAGGCATCTGGCTGAATGAACCCTAACCTGGCGCGATCCAGCGCGTACCCAAACTCATGAATGGTATGCAGATTTTCCCCCATCGCCAGTGGGATAGTGGTGTTTTCAGCAATGCGGGCGTAGCCGTCGTAATCATCAGGAATGGTTGGCTCTTCAAACCAGCTAATATCGCATGACTCAACCGCCTTCGAGAGCGCAATAGCCTGTTCAACAGAGAGCGAGTAGTTAGCATCAATCATAAAGGTTACGTCAGGGCCAATAAGCTGGCGAACCGCCTTGATACGGTCGATATCATCCTGTGGATTTTTCTGTCCCACCTTTATTTTCACGGCGTTAAAGCCGCTGTCCAGATAACCCTGGATGCTACGCAGCAGCTTATCGAGTGGAAACGCCAGATCAATGCCACCGCAGTAGGCTTTACAGCTGTTATTGGCACCGCCCGCCATTTTCCAGAGCGGTAATTGCTCACGTTTGCCCTTCAAATCCCATAACGCAATATCGACCGTTGAGGTTGCAAACGAGGCAATTCCTCCCCGGCCAACATAGTGAATATGCCACTCCATAAAGTCGTAAATGGCATCGATCTCCGCCGCGTCTTTACCTACAAGGACCGGAGCCAAATCGTGATCAATCATCGCCTTAATGGCATAACCCCCTTTACCGCCGGTATAGGTATAGCCGGTGCCGGTCGCGCCGTTTTCCAGGGTAATCGTGGTCGTGATGAGTTCAAAATGGCTGTGATCGCCATGTTTCGCATCCACCAGTATTTCCGCCAGCGGCACTTTGAACAGTCGGGTTTGAACGTATTTGATAAGCGTATTCATTTCTTGGTCCTCTTAATTCCCATTATTCAATTCATTTGCTCAATGCTTTGGTATGCCTGTTTTGCTAATTGTGTAAACCAGATTGACGCGTTTTGATGAGTGTCTTTGGTTTAAATCATTTAAATTCAACGGATTGCCCGTGGTGGGCTTGTGACTTATTTAATGGTACACCAATTTTTCTGGTGGCTCATTCGATGCTTATCACACTTTTCAATAAGCATGCACTTTTCTTGTCTCTTATTTTAACTATCTTATTGATATTGATGGTGTTTTGTTTGAGGTCTGAATTTAATTAGGATTTTATTCATGTTCTTTGTTTACCATTTGAGATCATTATCACTGTTTTGGTAAACCTGTTTGGCATTATTGGTCGACGATTTGTGGAGGGTTTCTAATGGAAAAGACAACGTACGACAGACAAGCGCTGAAAGCCGATATCGTACATATCGGACTCGGGGCGTTTCATCGCGGGCACCAGGCGGTTTATACCGATCTCTGCAATGAAAGCATGGAACAACGCTGGGGAATTTTTGGCATTAATATGTTTGGCAGCGCGGAGCTGGTGGATGAGTTGAATGCCCGGGAATGCCTGTTCAGCGTGGTGGAAAAATCCGCTACCTCAACCACCTGCCGCCAGGTGCGGTCGATGGCTGGCGCACTTCATACGCCTGCGAGCGGTATTCAGGCCGCGATCGATAAACTGGCTGAACCGCAGGTAAAAATCGTCTCGCTGACCATCACTGAAAAAGGGTACTGCACCGATCCGCAATCACGCAGACTGGACCTCGGCAATCCGCTTATTCACCATGATGTCACATCACCCCGCACGCCTCAGTCGGCCATCGGTTTGCTGGTGGAAGCGTTGCGTATACGGCGCGAACGAAAACTCTCACCCTTTAGCGTTCTTTCCTGTGACAACATTCCGGAAAACGGCTTGCTGACCAGACACGCGGTGCTCGACTTCGCGCGGCAGATTGATAGCGATCTGGCTGAGTGGATCGAAAGCAATGTGACCTTTCCCGGTACCATGGTTGACCGCATCGTTCCAGCCATGACGGCAGAACAGTTTGCCGTTATTGAAGAAGAAATGGGTTATGCCGATCCCTGCGGCGTGGTCTGCGAAGATTTTCGGCAGTGGGTGATCGAAGACAACTTTGTTGCCGGAAGACCAGAATGGGACAAGGCCGGAGCAATGTTCGTCAGCGACGTATTGCCCTACGAAGAGATGAAGCTGCGGATGTTAAACGGCAGCCATTCGTTTCTGGCCTATAACGGCAGCCTGGCAGGCTATGAATTTATCTATCAATGCATGGCCGATCCCGTTCTTAATGCCGCGGTATTCCACCTGATGGTGGAAGAGCAAGCCAAATCCCTTAACCCGGCATTAAACCTGGATGTGGAACAGTACGCCCGGCTGCTGGTTGCCCGCTTCAGCAACCCGCATATCAAACACAGAACCAGCCAGATCGCCATGGATGGTTCGCAGAAGCTTCCGCAACGCGCCATAGATCCATGGCGTACGCTACAGGCGCGCAAGGTAAAAGGGACGGCACTGGCGGTGCTGATCGCCGGTTGGCTTCATTACATTATTGGTGCTGTTTCTCGCGGCCAGACCATCGCCGATCCCCTGAATGCAGAGTTTCATGCGCGGGTGAGCCAGTTTGACTCCTCATGGAAACAGGCCCACGCCTTGCTACAGATCGAAAGCATCTTCGGCACGCTTGCCTGTGACAACACCTCATTTTTGCACGAAATCCGTCTCGCTTTTCTTACCATCGAAACTGAGGGCGTTCGTGACGCCATCAAAAATCTATTGCTGCAGGAAAATCCATGAAAACGCTTATTTGCCAACAACCGCACCAGATTGAGTACATCGAAAGAGACATTCCTTCATTAAAAGAGGGTGAGGCGCTTCTTAAAACCCGCGCGGTGGGGATTTGCGGCACCGATATCCATGCTTTTGCGGGCCGGCAGCCCTTCTTTTCCTACCCACGGGTACTGGGCCATGAAATTTGCGGCGTAGTAGAAGAGACAGGCAGCGCATGCACTCGCGTCAAAAAAGGGCTGCGCTATAGCGTTATTCCGTGCATTCCCTGCGGTAGCTGTGCCGCCTGCCAGGAGGGCAAGACTAACTGCTGCGAAAACGTCTCTTTGTATGGCGTGCATCAGGACGGCGGTTTTAGCGAATATCTCGCTGTCCGCGAAGAGAACCTGGTCGAGTTGCCGTCCAGCCTGAGTGATAACGCCGGGGCGCTGGTAGAGTGTTTTGCCATTGGCGCCCATGCGGTTCGTCGGGCCGATATCAGGCCGCAGCAAAATGTGCTGATTGTGGGTGCCGGGCCGATTGGACTGGCGGCTGCTGCGATAGCCAAAGCGAAGGGCGGGCGCGTTGTGGTTGCCGATATTGATGCGGGCCGCCGTCAGCAAATCAGTGAAAAACTGGCGGTAGCCACCCTGGATCCGACCCTGCAAAGCTATCCAGAAGATCTGAAAGCCTGCTTTGACGGCCAGTTAGCCTGTGTCCTGATGGACGCTACAGGAAATAAAGCGTCAATGTCACGTTCGGTCGACCTTATTCGACACGGTGGGAAAATTGTCTTTATTGGACTCTATATTGGCGAACTGCAGCTTGATGACCCGACATTCCATAAAAAAGAGACCACGCTTTTAGCCAGCCGTAATGCCACGCGCGAAGACTTCGAGTGCGTTATCGCATTAATGGCGGACGGGGTATTACACGAAGGTTTAATGGTTAATAAAGAATATGACTTTTACAGCTTCGGTGACGGTTATAAAGAAGACGTTGTCGAAAATAAAAAATTAGTTAAAGGCGTCATTAAATTTTAAGGAAGATTTCGATGTCCAGCGTATTAATTAAAGAAGATGAATTAAAAGCGTTAGTCTTAACAAAATTAACTCGTGCCGGTCTGGATGACAACACGGCAAGAGAGGTCACCGATGTGCTGGTGCATGCCGACATGACGGGTGTCCATTCGCACGGCGTTATGCGAGTTGAACACTACTGCACGCGCCTGCAGGCGGGGGGGTTAAATCCGGCTGCCGTGATGGCATTCCAGTCGATTTCACCTTCCGTCGCCGTGTTGGATTCAGATGATGGTATGGGGCATTCAGCGCTGCTCGCCGCCACGGATCGTGCGGTACAGCTGGCAAAAGAGACTGGGGTAGGTTTTGTTGGCATCAAAAACACCTCTCACTGCGGCGCGCTCTCCTATTTTGCCGAACGTGCGACCCGCCAGGGGGCTATCGCCATCGTGATGACGCAGACAGACACCTGCGTAGCGCCTTATGGCGGTGCGGAACGTTTTCTGGGGACCAACCCTCTGGCCTTTGGTTTTCCGGTAAAAGATGAAGCACCGATGATTGTCGACATGGCCACCAGCGCCGTTGCCTTTGGCAAAATTTTACATGCCAAGGAGACCGGACAGCCTGTTGGTGAAGGGCTGGCGCTGGATAAAGAGGGCAACGTGACAACTGACCCGCACAAAATAGAAAACCTCCTGCCTTTTGGTAAGCATAAAGGCTCCGGGATTGCGCTGGCGATAGATGCCCTGACCGGCATCTTAATGGGGGCTAACTTCGGCAACCATATTGTACGTATGTACGGTGACTACGACAAAATGCGTAAGCTGGCGAGCCTGGTCATTGCCATCGATCCAGACAAACTGGGTAATGCCTTTTTTGCCGCGACGATGAAGACCATGAGGGATGAATTGCGGGCGGTAAGACCGGTTCCTGGCGTGGAAAAAGTCCTTGCGCCGAACGATCCGCAGATGGCTTATAAAGCCAAATGTCAGCGCGAGGGCATTCCGGTAGCTGAAGGTATTTACCAGTATTTAACCGGTGAGAATTAAAAACGATACAATCGACAACATGGAGAGGATGATATCTATCTTATTTATTATTAATCCTGAATAAATATAACTGGACGTACCCTACATCATGGAGAGAAATATGTATACCAATAGAAGGTATTTTATACTCGTTCTGCTTTTTATTGCATCGATGATAAATTATATCGATAGGGCGGCTTTATCTATTCTCGCCCCTTATATAACCGCCGATCTCAATGTCAATAAAGCTGAGCTGGGCCTTATTTTCAGTAGCTTTGCTATTGGTTATGCTGTTTTTTGTTTTATTGGCGGCTGGCTGGCTGATAAATATGGCCCACGGCGCATTTTTGCTGGAGCAATGGGGCTATGGTCGCTTTTTGCAGGCTTAACCTGCATGGCTTTCAACTTTGTTTCGCTGTTTATCATCCGCGTGATATTTGGTGCCGCTGAAGGCCCGATGGGGTCAGTCACCAATAAAACGATCGTTAAATGGTTCCCTGCGAAGGAGCGCGCCCGCGCCGTGGGCGTCTCTTTTTCCGGCAACCCAATGGGTGGGGCAGTATCAGCGCCTATTGTTGCTGCCGCTGCGCTGGCATTTGGATGGCGGATGACCTTTATCGGCATGATGCTGATCGGTTTTGTCTGGGTGGTGATCTGGCTGGCTGCGACAAGAAACCGTACCGGCGATCAGAGCGATACGCAGCAACAGGCTTCCCCCGTTGATAGCGAAGAGAGCTGTCTGCCGGATGAAAAGCTCTCTTATTATCTGAAGCAGCCGATTATCCTCTTCACTGCGCTGGCCTTTTTCGCTTACAGCTACATACTCTTTTTCTTTATGACCTGGTTCCCCAGCTATCTGCTGGATGCGCGCGGGCTGAATATGCACGATATGAGTATCGCTAACGTCCTGCCGTGGTTGTTGGGGTTCGTTGGGCTGATCTCGGGTGGTTTTATCTCTGATTACATTTATAAAATCACCAATAATCTGCTGTTTTCCCGAAAGGTTATTATTGTCGTTGGGCTGATTATCGCTGCTGTCTGTATTACCGCCTCGGCGCTGGTGGCCAGCCTGTATAGCGCAATTGGTCTGATGTCCGTCGGTATGTTTGCCATGTATGTCACCACCTCCTGCTACTGGGCCATTGTGCAGGATACGGTAAAAGGCAACAACGTTGGTGCAGTCAGTGGATTTATCCATTTTCTGGCGAACCTGGCCGGGGTGTTTGCGCCTATGTTGACTGGTTTCATTGTCCAGGGCACCGGGCAATATTATTCAGCTTTCTATCTGGTTGGAGCGCTGGCCATTATTTCAGCCGTGCTGTTAATGTTTGGCGGTCGAAAGAAAGCGGCAATCTAAAGAAAGACGTAGCAATCCGGTAGCCAAAGCTGCCGGATTGCTGCCGCCTAAACGGGGAATATTTCCTGTGCTTTCAGCCCCGTTTTCCTTCTCCGGTGTTGCTGTTTTTTGAGCGGAATCGCGTTAGCATGAAGTCAGACTCATTCCAACCGGGGATCCCATGGCTATCAAACTCATTGCAATCGATATGGACGGCACGCTGCTGCTGCCAGACCACACTATCTCTGCTGGCGTTAAAGACGCAATTGCCGCAGCCCGTGCGAAAGGCGTGAACGTGGTGCTGACCACCGGTCGTCCATACGCAGGTGTTCACAGCTACCTGAAAGAGCTGCACATGAATGAACCGGGTGATTACTGCATTACCTACAACGGCGCACTGGTGCAGAAAGCAGCCGATGGCAGCACGGTGGCGCAAACGGCGCTGAGTTATGACGATTACCGTTATCTGGAACAACTCTCCCGTGAGGTCGGCTCGCACTTCCACGCTCTCGACCGTAATACGCTCTACACCGCCAACCGCGACATCAGCTACTACACGGTTCATGAATCCTTTGTCGCCACTATTCCGCTGGTGTTCTGCGAAGCGGAGAAGATGGACCCCGCCACTCAGTTCCTGAAAGTAATGATGATTGATGAGCCAGAGATCCTGGACAAAGCCATTGCCCGTATCCCGGCAGAGGTGAAAGAGAAATACACCGTGTTGAAAAGTGCGCCGTACTTCCTCGAAATCCTCGATAAACGCGTCAATAAAGGCACTGGCGTGAAGTCGCTGGCCGACGCGCTGGGGATCAAGCCGGAAGAGATCATGACCCTGGGCGATCAGGAAAACGACATTGCGATGCTGGAATATGCCGGCTTAGGCGTGGCGATGGAAAACGCGATCCCGTCGGTGAAAGAGGTGGCTAACTTCGTCACCAAATCCAACCTCGAAGATGGCGTGGCTTACGCTATTGAGAAGTTTGTTCTGAATTAAGACCCGGTAAAACCCGCACTCCCTGACCCGCACCCGTTGCGGGTTTTTTTATCCCCTCAGGAACCTTTCTTTAACATTCCTTTCACTGATTGTTCTTTTTGTGATCCAGATTGTAGTACAACATTATGTGATTGTACTACATTACGACCACGGCAATGACGAACAGCATCACGTTTGTACTGCAAAATTGAGGCGAAATTCAGCGGTCGCGGTAAAGTAGTGATGGACATACAGAGCACAAGGACTCTCCATGACTCTCAATAAAACCGATCGCATCGTCATTACGCTGGGCACTCAGATCGTGGGTGGCAAGTACGTTCCCGGTTCACCACTGCCCGCCGAAGCAGAGCTGTGTGAGGAGTTTGAAACCTCGCGCAACATCATCCGGGAAGTCTTTCGCTCGCTGATGGCGAAGCGGCTGATCGAAATGAAGCGTTATCGCGGCGCCTTTGTCGCCCCGCGTAACCAGTGGAACTACCTCGATACGGATGTTCTGCAGTGGGTGCTGGAAAACGACTACGACCCACGACTGATCGGCGCGATGAGCGAAGTACGAAACCTGGTAGAGCCAGCCATCGCCCGCTGGGCGGCGGAACGCGCAACCTCTGGCGACCTGGCGCAGATTGAGTCGGCCCTGAACGACATGATCGCCAATAACCAGGACCGGGATGCTTTTAACGAGGCGGATATTCGCTACCACGAGGCGGTGCTGCAGTCGGTGCATAACCCGGTGTTACAGCAGCTTAGCGTGGCGATCAGCTCGCTACAGCGAGCAGTATTTGAACGAACCTGGATGGGTGATGAGGCCAACATGCCGAAGACACTCCAGGAACATAAAGCGCTGTTTGATGCGATACGGCATCAGGACAGCGATGCGGCAGAGCAGGCGGCGTTGACCATGATCGCCAGCTCCACACGAAGGTTGAAGGAAATCACATGACATCTCGCTACATCGCTATTGACTGGGGATCGACCAATCTGCGCGCCTGGCTGTACCAGGGTGAGCAGTGCCTGGAGAGCAGGCAATCCGAATCAGGCGTCACGCGTCTGAACGGCAAATCCCCCGAAGCGGTGTTAGCAGAGGTCACACAAAACTGGCGCGACGGCGCCACACCTGTGGTGATGGCGGGAATGGTTGGCAGCAACGTGGGCTGGAAGGTCGCTCCCTATCTGCCGGTTCCTGCCTATCTCTCTGCCATTGGCGAACAGTTAACGTCCGTTGGCGACAATGTCTGGATTATTCCCGGGCTGTGTGTCTCGCGTGACGATAACCACAATGTGATGCGCGGTGAAGAGACCCAGCTGCTTGGTGCGCGCGCGCTCTCTCCTTCTTCTGTCTATGTGATGCCCGGTACCCACTGCAAATGGGTGCAGGCCGATGCTCAACAGATCCACGATTTTCGTACCGTGATGACCGGCGAATTGCACCATCTGCTGCTTAAGCATTCGCTGGTGGGTGCCGGTTTGCCAGAGCAGGATGCCGCCCCTGAGGCGTTCGTCGCCGGGCTTGAGCGCGGGATCGCATCCCCTGCCGTTTTGCCGCAGCTTTTTGAGGTTCGCGCCTCGCACGTGCTGGGATCCCTTCCCCGCGAGCAGGTGAGCGAATTTTTATCGGGCCTGCTAATTGGCGCAGAAGTCGCCACCCTGAGCGAACAGTTCGCCGGGCAGCAGTCCATCACCCTCGTCGCAGGCTCATCGTTGACCTCTCGCTATCGGCAGGCGTTTCACGCCATCGGGCGTGATGTGGCGACGGTGGAAGGCGACACGGCATTTCAGGCAGGAATACGCTTCATCATTCAGTCTGCCTCTTTGTTGGCTGCGCCAGCTCACCCCAGTCACTTACTTCAGTAAGTGACTGGGGATTCACCATCTTGCCGCCTCGACGCAGGCTAAATGATTTCGCGTAACAAAGGAGCATCGCTCATGCAGTGGCAAACTAATCTTCCCCTTATCGCGATTCTACGCGGCATTACCCCCAACGAGGCCTTAGCGCACGTTGGCGCGGTGATCGACGCCGGGTTCGACGCGGTCGAAATTCCGCTCAATTCTCCTGAATGGGAGAGAAGCATCCCGGCGGTCGTGGATGCGTTTGGCGACAGAGCGCTCATCGGCGCGGGAACTGTATTACAGCCGGAGCAGGTGGATCGGCTGGCGAAGATGGGCTGCAAACTCATTGTGACGCCCAATATCAATCCTGAAGTGATTCGCCGCGCCGTGGGTTACGGCATGACCGTCTGCCCGGGATGCGCCACGGCGACAGAAGCCTTTACCGCTCTCGATGCGGGCGCACAGTCGCTCAAAATTTTCCCGTCGTCGGCCTTTGGCCCGGATTACATCAAAGCGCTGAAAGCAGTCTTGCCCGCCAGCGTGCCGGTCTTTGCCGTGGGCGGGGTAACGCCTGAAAACCTGGCCCAGTGGATGAAAGCCGGCTGTGTCGGTGCGGGTCTTGGCAGCGATCTCTATCGCGCCGGGCAGTCCGTAGAACGTACCGCCCAGCAGGCGGCAGCATTTGTGAAAGCGTATCGAGAGGCAGTGAAATGAAAATAACCAAACTCACCACGTACCGTTTACCTCCGCGTTGGATGTTCCTGAAAATCGAAACCGACGAAGGGGTCGTTGGCTGGGGCGAACCGGTGATTGAAGGCCGCGCGCGCACCGTCGAAGCGGCGGTGCATGAGCTGGGTGAATACCTGATTGGTCAGGATCCTGCGCGCATTAACGACCTGTGGCAGGTGATGTACCGTGCAGGCTTCTACCGTGGCGGCCCGATCATGATGAGCGCTATCGCTGGTATCGACCAGGCGCTGTGGGATATCAAAGGCAAGGTGCTGAATGCTCCGGTGTGGCAGCTGATGGGCGGCCTGGTGCGCGACAAAATCAAAGCGTACAGCTGGGTAGGCGGCGACCGTCCGGCAGAAGTCATCGACGGCATCAACAAGTTGCGCGGCATCGGTTTCGACACCTTTAAGCTCAACGGCTGCGAAGAGATGGGCATTATCGATAACTCACGTGCGGTCGATCGGGCGGTGAATACCGTGGCGCAGATCCGCGAGGCCTTCGGCAATGAGATTGAGTTTGGTCTGGACTTCCACGGCCGCGTCAGCGCGCCGATGGCCAAAGTGCTGATTAAAGAGCTGGAGCAATATCGTCCGCTGTTTATCGAAGAGCCGGTGCTGGCCGAGCAGGCCGAGTACTACCCGAAACTGGCGGAGCAGACCCATATTCCGATCGCGGCGGGTGAACGTATGTTCTCGCGCTTCGAGTTCAAACGCGTGCTGGAGGCGGGCGGTATTGCCATTCTGCAGCCGGATCTCTCCCACGCTGGCGGTATCACCGAATGCTACAAAATTGCCGGGATGGCAGAAGCCTACGACGTGGCGCTGGCACCGCACTGTCCGTTGGGGCCGATTGCGCTGGCCGCCTGTCTGCACGTGGACTTTGTCTCCCGCAACGCTGTGTTCCAGGAACAAAGCATGGGTATCCACTACAACAAGGGCGCGGAGCTGCTCGACTTTGTGAAGAACAAAGAAGACTTCAACATGGAAGGCGGTTTCTTCAAACCATTAACGAAGCCGGGCCTTGGCGTGGAGATCGACGAAGCCAAAGTCATTGAGCTAAGTAAAAATGCGCCGGACTGGCGTAACCCGCTCTGGCGGCATGAAGACGGTTCCGTCGCCGAGTGGTAAATGCGCGTCATACTTCGCGCTGATGATGCGTTGGCTGCGCTTTCTTAACCCGGTCACATACTTTTGTATGCTCCCGGGGATGCGAAAACTTGCCGCCTTCCCCCAGCACGAATTATTTAGCGCATTCTGACTACGTTTTTAAATAAAAAATAATTACACCCTCTGAAACTACAGGGCATGGTGAGCGGCTTCGCTATGCCCAAAATCTGGAGACAGATTGCGATGGATATTCCAGTTACTGCTGCAAAAACCGGGCGTCGCCGCTACCTGACGCTGATGATGATCTTTATTACCGTGGTCATTTGCTACGTTGACCGCGCCAACCTTGCCGTGGCCTCAGCCCATATTCAGGAAGAGTTTGGCATTACCAAAGCAGAAATGGGTTACGTCTTCTCGGCCTTTGCCTGGCTCTATACGTTGTGCCAGATACCGGGCGGCTGGTTCCTCGACCGTGTCGGCTCGCGCCTGACCTATTTTATTGCGATTTTCGGCTGGTCCGTGGCGACGCTGTTCCAGGGCTTCACAACCGGTCTGATGTCGCTGATTGGTCTGCGCGCCATTACCGGGATTTTCGAAGCCCCGGCGTTCCCGACCAACAACCGTATGGTTACCAGTTGGTTCCCGGAACATGAGCGCGCTTCTGCCGTTGGGTTCTATACCTCCGGTCAGTTTGTCGGCCTCGCGTTCCTGACTCCGCTGCTGATCTGGATCCAGGAGCTGCTGAGCTGGCATTGGGTGTTTATTGTCACCGGCGGGATCGGCATTATCTGGTCGTTTATCTGGATTAAGGTTTATCAGCCACCGCGTCTGACCAAAAGCATCAGCAAAGCCGAGCTGGACTATATCCGCGACGGCGGCGGTCTGGTGGATGGCGATGCACCGGTAAAAAAAGAGGCGCGTCAGCCGCTGACCAAAGCCGACTGGAAGCTGGTCTTCCACCGTAAGCTGGTGGGCGTTTACCTGGGCCAGTTTGCCGTTACCTCGACGCTGTGGTTCTTCCTGACATGGTTCCCGAACTACCTGACCCAGGAAAAAGGCATCACCGCGCTGAAGGCGGGCTTTATGACCACCGTGCCGTTCCTGGCGGCCTTCTTTGGCGTGCTGCTGTCCGGCTGGCTGGCAGATAAACTGGTGAAGAAAGGCTACTCCCTTGGCATCGCGCGTAAAACGCCGATCATCTGTGGGCTGCTGATCTCTACCTGCATCATGGGTGCGAACTACACCAACGATCCGGTGTGGATTATGACCTTGATGGCGATTGCATTCTTCGGGAATGGCTTTGCCTCTATCACCTGGTCGCTGGTGTCATCACTGGCACCAATGCGTCTGATCGGCCTCACCGGCGGGGTGTTTAACTTCGTTGGCGGCCTGGGTGGGATCACCGTACCGCTGGTGATTGGTTATCTGGCGCAGGACTACGGTTTCGGCCCGGCGCTGGTCTATATCTCAGCGGTAGCGCTGATCGGCGCGCTCTCCTACATCCTGCTGGTGGGCGACGTGAAACGGGTAGGCTAATTTCCGGCAATGCTATACCCTGATGCGACATCCGCGCATCAGGGTATCCTCATGAAACAAATCACCTTCGCTCCCCGCAACCATCAGCTCACCAACACCCGCACCTGGACTGCAGACAGCCAGTGGCTGGTCTTTGACGTCCGCCCGTCCGGGGCATCGTTTACCGGCGACACCATTGAGCGGGTTAACGTCGAAACGGGTGAGGTAGAGGTGATTTATCGCGCCACAAACGGCGCGCATGTTGGGGTCGTGACCGTACATCCTGCGGAAGATAAGTACGTCTTTATCCACGGCCCAAACCATCCTGATGCCCACTGGCAGTACGACTTTCATCACCGTCAGGGGGTGATTGCTGCACAGGGGCAGACAAGCAATCTCGATGCAATGGATATCACCGCGCCCTTCACCCCCGGCGCGCTGCGCGGCGGCAGCCACGTGCACGTCTTCAGCCCGAACGGGCGGTTCGTCAGCTTTACCTATAACGACCATGTTCTGCATACGCTCGACCCGAAGCGCGATCTGCGCAACGTGGGCGTGGCCGCGCCCTATGGTCCGGTGACACCTGCAGGCAACCACCCGCGTGAATATGGTGGAACGCACTGGAGCGTACTGGTCAGCCGTACGACCCCCACGCCGCAGCCGGGCAGCGATGAGATCAACCGCGCCTATGAAGAGGGCTGGGTGGGTAACGACAGGCTGGCCTTTATCGGCGATACCCTTTCCGCTCAGGGTGAAAAAGTACCGGAACTGTTTATCGTGGACCTGCCGAAAAAGGAGCAGGGCTGGAAACAGGCCGGAGATTTACCGCTGCAGGGCACGGCGGAGTGCATGCCCGCCCCGCCAGCCGGGGTGGTGCAGCGCCGTTTAACCTTCACCCACAGCCATCGCTTCCCGGGCCTGGTGAACGTGCCGCGACACTGGGTGCGCAGCAACCCGCAGGCGACGCAAATCGCGTTCCTGATGCGTGATGATAAAGGTGTGGTGCAGCTGTGGCTCATCGCGCCGGAAGGGGGAGAGCCTCGTCAGCTCACCCATAATCAACGCGATATTCAGTCGGCATTTAACTGGCATCCGGCGGGCCATTCGCTGGGGTTTGTGCTGGAGAATCGCCTTGCCAGTTGTGATGCCGCCACGGGCGAAGTAACCTTTTTGACATCCGATCACGGCAACCCGCCGTCGGGTGATGCTGTGGTTTACTCGCCTGACGGGCGCTATCTTGCCTGGATGGAAGAGATCGACGGCTTCCGTCAGCTCTGGGTGACAGAAACCGGGCGCTAATTAGCGAGAAGGCATCGCAGCGGGCGGGATGACGGCGTTGGTGGCCAGCGTCTTCTCCTCGCTTTGCTCCACGCGGGAGCGAACAGAACTGTCCTTACGAAAGAGATCCCACGGCAGCAGCAGGGTATCAACAACAGCAGTAAACGGCATATCCAGCACCACCAGGGATTTAGTCCCCCAGTTGGTGTCGTCATCCGCGATCATTTTCGCGCTGGCGCGCGTCCCGGGCCATGTCCCTTCTTTACCGCCGGTGTGAGACATCACGCTCGAACACCCGCAAAGCAAAACCACCGTGCTAAACATCGTCAGCTTTATCAGAACATTTTTCATTATCAGTCAGTCATCATCAATGGCCCAATACAGACCCGCAACCGGGTTTATAACGGGCCATGATCAAAATGAATAGTTGAAAAGTACCGCTCTGTGGTACCTATCGCATTTTAACCTTACGTGCTGTAGTCCCAGTCTATTCCAGTACCCGCAAAGTGCAAAAAATTCTCGCTACGTTGCTCTTGAAAAGGACGGAAGCAGACCCATTTTAAGAGTGTATCAATGAACAAACGTGCCTGAGGGGCGTTTGGGATACCTCAGCCTGTCCACGGTGGAAGGCGACAATTCTTGCTGATTTCAGGAGTTTTAACTGTATGCGTAACTTTGATCTTTCTCCGCTTTATCGTTCAGCCATTGGCTTCGATCGTCTGTTCAATCATTTAGAAAACAACCAAAGCCAGAGCAATGGCTACCCTCCATACAATGTTGAATTGGTTGACGAAAACCACTACCGCATCGCAATTGCTGTTGCCGGCTTTGCTGAAAGCGAACTGGAGATCACCGCGCAGGACAACCTGCTGGTGGTAAAAGGCGCTCATGCGGGCGAGCAGAAAGAACGTACCTACCTCTATCAGGGCATCGCAGAACGTAACTTTGAACGTAAGTTCCAGTTAGCTGAGAACATTCACGTTCACGGCGCGAACCTGGTAAACGGCCTGCTGTATATCGATCTGGAACGTGTGATCCCGGAAGCGAAAAAACCGCGCCGTATCGAAATTAATTAATTGTCCGGGTCGCATCTGCGGCCCATACCTGAATGCTTGCCGATATCGGGAGCATATGTGAATCCATCAGGATTTGCAGGAACAACTGCGCACAAAATTAAACTGTGCCGAACTCGCTTCTCAGAAGGAGATTTAGTATGCGTAACTACGATTTATCCCCCCTGCTGCGTCAGTGGATAGGTTTTGACAAACTGGCTAGCGCGCTGCAAAGCACCACCGAAAGCCAGACCTTCCCGCCGTATAACATTGAAAAGAGCGACGATAACCACTATCGCATTACGCTCGCGGTGGCAGGGTTCAGCCAGCAGAACCTTGATATCCAGCTGGAAGGCACGCGCCTGACGGTTAAAGGTACCCCGGAAAAACCGGAGACCGAAACCAAATGGCTGCATCAGGGGCTGGTCACTCAGCCGTTCAGCCTGAGCTTTACCCTCGCTGAACATATGGAAGTGACGGGCGCCACCTTTAATAACGGGCTGCTGCATATCGACATTACCCGCAACGTGCCGGAAGAAATTGCTCCGCAGCGGATCGCCATTAGCGAACGCCCGGCGTTGAACAGCTAATACCCGTGTATCGGGTGATGCGGCCTGATGTCCTCACCCCAACCCTTTCTCACGGGAGAGGGTAAAAACTCAAACGGTCACCTTCGGGTGGCCGTTTTGCTTTTAGCGCGGGCTTTTTGTGCGCCATCGCCCATACAACCCGCCTGCGCTCTGCGAAAATCCCTTCTGATAATAATGTTATTCACAGGGATGCCGTCATGAGTGATATAGCGTTAACGGTCAGTATTCTGGCATTGGTTGCGGTGGTCGGGTTGTGGATAGGCAATATCAAAATCCGCGGCGTCGGGTTCGGCATTGGCGGCGTGCTGTTTGGCGGAATTTTTGTCGGTCATTTTGCTGACCAGTTGGGCATCGTGCTCAGCGCGCAGATGCTGCATTTCATTCAAGAATTTGGCCTGATCCTCTTCGTTTACACCATCGGCATTCAGGTTGGGCCGGGGTTTTTCGCCTCGCTGCGTGTCTCGGGCCTGCGCCTCAACCTTTTTGCGATGGGGATTGTGGTGATGGGCGGGCTGGTTACCGCCTTGCTGCATAAACTCTTCGCCATCCCGCTGCCAGTGGTGCTGGGGATTTTCTCCGGTGCGGTCACCAACACCCCCGCGCTGGGAGCCGGGCAGCAAATCCTGCGCGATCTGGGTATCGAGCCAGGCATCGTGGATCATATGGGCATGAGCTACGCCATGGCTTATCCGTTCGGCATCTGCGGCATTCTGCTCACCATGTGGCTGATGCGCGTTTTGTTTCACATTAACGTAGAGCAAGAAGCTAAGCAGCATGAATCCACCCTTACTCAGGGTCAGGCGCTGATAAAAACCATCAACATCCGCGTCGATAATCCCAATCTCAACAACCTGGCGATCCAGGATGTGCCGATCCTCAATAGCGCCAACATTATTTGTTCCCGCCTGAAGCGCGAGCAGACCCTGATGGTGCCTTTGCCCGGCACCCTGATCCAGACCGGCGATCTGCTGCACCTCGTCGGTCAACCGGTCGATCTGCACAACGCCCAACTGGTGATCGGCCAGGAGGTCGATACCTCGCTCTCGACGCGCGGCACCGACATGCGCGTCGAACGGGTAGTCGTGACTAATGAGCAGGTATTGGGCAAAAAAATCCGCGATTTGCAGGCAAAAGAGCGTTATGACGTCGTGATTTCGCGCCTGAACCGCGCCGGGGTGGAGCTGGTGGCCAGCC
The DNA here is from genome assembly GCF_002935105.1 of Leclercia sp. LSNIH3. Classification (NCBI taxonomy): domain Bacteria; kingdom Pseudomonadati; phylum Pseudomonadota; class Gammaproteobacteria; order Enterobacterales; family Enterobacteriaceae; genus Leclercia; species Leclercia sp. LSNIH3. The sequence goes on along the minus strand of NZ_CP026387.1, from coordinate 2,375,376 downwards.
CGGACGCCAGCCTGCAGTTTGGTGATATCCTCAACCTTGTCGGGCGCCCGACCTCCATTGACGCTGTTGCCAATATGGTAGGCAACGCGCAGCAAAAACTGCAGCAAGTGCAGATGCTGCCGGTCTTTATCGGCATCGGTCTCGGTGTCCTGCTCGGCTCCATTCCGCTGTACGTGCCGGGGTTCCCGGTGGCGCTCAAGCTGGGGCTGGCAGGCGGGCCGCTGATTATGGCGCTGATCCTCGGGCGCATCGGCTGCGTGGGCAAGCTCTACTGGTTTATGCCCCCGAGCGCCAACCTCGCCCTGCGCGAGCTGGGGATTGTTCTGTTCCTGGCGGTGGTGGGGCTAAAGTCGGGTGGGGAGTTCATCGAGACCCTGGCCCGCGGCGACGGGGTCAGCTGGATTGGCTATGGCATCCTCATTACTGCCATCCCGCTGATCACCATGGGCATTCTGGCGCGGCTGCTGGCAAAGATGAACTATTTAACCCTGTGCGGCATGCTGGCCGGTTCGATGACCGATCCGCCGGCACTGGCCTTTGCCAACAACCTGCACGCCACCAGCGGTGCGGCGGCGCTCTCCTACGCCACGGTCTATCCGCTGGTGATGTTTATGCGCATTATCACACCGCAGCTGCTGGCGGTGCTGTTCTGGGGGATGGGTTAAGGCGAGAAATACTGCCCTGGATACGTTAACATTGCCGCAGTTTTGTACAACGGGCAGTCAGACAGGAGTGGTCATGAAAATTTCCCGCCTCGGCGAAGCGCCGGATTATCGCTTCTCGCTGGCAAACGAGCGTACCTTTCTGGCGTGGATCCGCACCGCGCTCGGTTTTCTGGCGGCGGGTGTCGGCCTTGACCAGCTGGCCCCCGATTTTGCCACACCAGTGATCCGCCAGCTGCTGGCGCTGCTGCTGTGCCTCTTTTCCGGGGGGCTGGCGATCTACGGTTACCTGCGCTGGCTGCGTAATGAAAAAGCCATGCGCCTGAAAGATGATTTGCCCTACACCCATAGCCTGCTGGTTATCAGCCTGATCCTGTTGTTCGTCGCGGTGATTGTGATGGGGTTGGTGCTGTATGGCGGATAGCCGTAAGGCGCGTCGGGTGGCCGATCCGGGGTTGCAGCCGGAGCGCACCTCGCTGGCCTGGCTGCGCACGCTGTTTGGCTACGGCGCGTTGATGGTGCTGGCGGTCAGGCACAACTGGCAACAGGCTGGCCCGCTGTTCTGGTTAGCGCTGGGCGTGCTGGCACTGGTAGCGCTGATCCTCTGGCATTACACCCGCAACCGCGCACGGATGGACGTTTCGCTGTACGACTTTTCAGCATCCCGACCTGTACGTATTAAATTTTTGATCTCCCTCGCAGTGTTATCCCTCGCATTATTGTTTGCTGCTAGTCATGTTCACCATCTCATTATTTTTATCAGGGATTTTGCATGACAGGATGTCAGGCCAAAGTGCTCGTAACGCTCATCAACCGCCAGAACTGTTGCCAGCCGGAGCGGTTGTACCGCGATCTGCGCAGCCAGGGTTCGCGGCAGTTACAGTTTATTCCCTTGCAGGCACGCGATAACCCGGCGTCCATCACCGACCAGCAGTGGGCCGCGTTCCTGACGGCGGTGTTTGATGTCTGGGTACGGGAAGATATCGGTCGTATCTCTGTACAACTCTTTGACTCGGCGCTGGAGATCTGGCGCGGCAATCCACCGCCGATCTGTGCTTTCCCCCTTCCCGACGAATGCCAGGCGTGCCCGGTTCGTTATCTGTGCAACAGTGACACCCCGCAGCCGTGGGTTGAGGGCAAAAACGCCCTCTGCGCAGGGTATCAGGCGTTCTTCCGCCACTCCGCCCCGCACATGCGGGTGATGCGCGATTTAATGCGTTATCGCCGTTCACCTGTCGAGCTGATGGCTCTGATGCGCCAGAGCCAGCGGGTGAATTAACGTCCTTTCGTCAGGTACTTCGCCATCTCCTCTTCCGGCACCATGCCGCCGCCGGTTGCCCACACCAGGTGGGTGGCGTTATTCAGCGGATAGTGGCCGGAAGCGGCGATGCGCACCGGCCCGGCCATGCCCGCCAGCGCGGATGGCTCAAGACGAATATTTTCTTCCTGCGCCAGCCAGCCCAGCATGTCGTACATGCTCTGATCGGAGAGGGTATAGAACCCGTCGAGCAGACGCTCCATGGCACGGCCAACAAAGCCAGAGGCACGACCCACCGCCAGGCCATCCGCCGCGGTAAGGTTATCGATCCCCAGATCCTGCACCGCAATCTCATCGTGCAGACCGGTATACACCCCCAGCAGCATGCACGGGGAGTGGGTCGGTTCGGCAAAGAAGCAATGTACGTGGTCGCCAAAGGCCAGCTTCAGCCCAAACGCCACCCCGCCAGGGCCACCGCCCACGCCGCACGGCAGATAGACAAAGAGCGGGTGATCCGTATCCACCACACGACCCTGTTCGGCAAACTGCGCCTTCAGGCGCTCGCCTGCCACGGCATAACCTAAAAACAAAGTGCGGGAGTTTTCATCGTCAATAAAGAAGCAGTTCGGATCGTTTTCCGCCGCTTTGCGCCCTTGCTCCACCGCCACGCCGTAATCCTGTTCATACTCCACTACCGTCACGCCGTGGCTGCGCAGTCTGGATTTTTTCCACTCGCGGGCGTCGGCAGACATGTGCACCGTTACCTTAAAGCCGATGCGGGCGCTCATAATGCCGATAGACATCCCGAGGTTGCCGGTAGACCCCACGGCGATGCTGTACTGGCTGAAGAACGCTTTGAAGCGCGGCTCAAGCAGGATGCTGTAATCGTCGTTGAGGTTGAGCAGTCCGGCGTCCAGGGCCAGTTTTTCGGCGTGGGTCAGCACTTCATAGATCCCACCGCGGGCTTTAATCGAGCCGGAGATCGGCAGATGGCTGTCTTTTTTCAGCAGCAGGGTGCCGGGAAGGGGGGCGCCAGATTCCTTCTCCAGCCGTCTGTGCATCGCCGGAATGGCAACCAGCTCAGATTCGATAATGCCGTTGGTGGCTGCCGTCTCCGGGAAGGCTTTCGCGAGATAGGGCGCAAAGCGGTTCAGGCGTGCCCGGGCATCCTCCACATCGGCTTCGGTCAGCCCGACATGGGGAAGCCCTGCGGCCAGAGTGGTGGCTTTTGGGTTAAGCCAGGTGGTCTCTTGCAGGGCGATCAGCGCATTGAGCAGAGGGTATTGTGCGATTAACTTCAGGGTTTGTGGCGTCATAGGATCCTCACAGGCGTATTCCCTTAAGAAAACAGGAAACTGGCCTGGGGGCAAGATCCGCTTACACCGCCTGCTCGTGATGTGACGCGCGGGAGGCCAGCGGCAGCCAGCAGAGCAAAATCAGCAGACCCATTAGCGTCATCAGCAGCCCGAGGCTCGCCTGTCCGTTTTGCGGCAGCATTGCCGAAAGCCAGGCCAGCGCGCCGGAACCGATATTTTGCAGCCCCCCCACCAGTGCCCCGGCGGTGCCCGCGAGGAACGGGAACGGCTCCATCGCACCGCTGGTTGCCAGCGGGAACAGCATCCCCGCGCCAAAGAAGAACAGCGCGGCCGGGACGAGCAGGGTCCAGACGTTCATCACCCCGAACAAGCCCGGGATCCACATCATCAGCCCCGCCAGCAGGCAGCTCACCACCGACTGCCACATCAGGGTGGTGAAGCGTTTATTGGCGCGCCCGGCGAACCAGGCGCCGAAAAACGCCGCCGGGATCGGCAGAATAAACAGAATACTCACCACCATACTGCTGAGGCCCAGCCCGGCGCCCAACAGTACGCCCGAACTGGCTTCGAATACCGCGATCCCCGCCAGGCCACCCACCAGCATCAGCACGTAGGAGTTAAAGGCTCCGTTGCCGAAGAGGATTTTGTAGCTGGTGAGCAGTTTGGTGCGCGGCGCTTCCGTGGGCCGGGTTTCCGGCATCCAGCGCGCCATGCTGAAGGTGACGATAACGCACAGCACCAGCAAAAAGCCGTAACAGGCGCGCCAGGACCACATGGTATCCAGCAGGCCGCCAATCAGCGGGGCCAGCAGCGGGCTGACCAGAATGCCCATATTGAGCAGGCTGTTGGCATGGCGCAGCTGGCTGCCTTCATACAGATCGCGCGGCAACGTACGCGCCATCACTCCGCCGACCCCAGTGCCGACGCCCTGTAACGCGCTGGCGGCAATCAGCACGCTCAGGCTGTGGGTGGTCATCGCGATCACCGTGGCGATCATAAAAATCGTCATCCCGGCCAAAATTACCGGACGGCGACCAATGCGATCCGAGAGCGGGCCGTAGAATAATTGCGACACACCATAGGTCAGCAGGTAGGCTGCCATTACGCTCTGGACGGCACCCTCACGCACCTGGAGCGCGTTTGCCATGTCGGCAATGGCCGGAATATAGATGGTTTGCGCCATCTGACCGACGGCGACCAGCAATACCAACATCAAGAGTAAATTAACGTTCCGTTGTCTTTTCATGTTGCTGAAAACTTCTGCCAAAGTGATAAATAAAGAATAAGTGACTACGCATTCCCATAAATGCGCGTGGAATCTACCACAGTGAGATGACAAGTTAAGTATTGCGGTGATGAATGAATCGCGGCAGAAAGGCAGGATTAATAAACAACAACGGCAACTAAAGTTGCCACGGGATCGGGCCTGGCGCAGCCGCGATCCGTCGTGCCGCAAACCGATATGGCCCGCCCGTTACACTGCGCAGAATAACCGGTGCGTGACGCGCGGTTCATCCACAACCAGCGTGAAGCCAGCACGCTGGTAGAAGGGCCAGGCAGCCTCAGGCGCGTGGGTATTGAGAAAATCAAACCAGACGCTGGCATCGGCCATCACGACGGCGAGCAGTTGCTTGCCGATACCCAGCCCACGACAGCTTTCGCTGATATAGAGATGGCGGATACGACCGGCCCGCGGCTGCTGGCTGAACGGATCGCGGTTTAACCCGCAAATCCCTACCAGTTTGCCGTTCAGAAACGCACCCAACAGTTTTTCACCGGGAGCGTTAAAGCGATTTTCACCCCGTTCCCAGCTCTCTTCCAGCCTGCGCAACATATTGAAATTGAGCGCGGTGCTCTCGGTTTTAAGCGCGATATACCCCGGTTCGTCCGGCGTGACAGGCTCAATTAACAAACGCAACATAGCATTCCCTCGTTATTAAAGAGGGGCGGTTTCCCGCCCCTCTTTGGTGCGGCTTGAACCTGAGTTACTTAACGTATTTCAGGACAGCATCAAGCAGTTGCAGTGCTGCAACAATGAGTTTGAGGATAAGTACAACCATATCCACTACGCTCATACGCGTCTCCTCTGGTTAAGGAGCACGATGCTGGCGTACCTTTCCGCTGCCTGTGACCAGCACCTTTGTTGACGTAACACAGTGTGCTCAGGTGGGGAGTGGAGGCGCTGACGGCACCACCCGTTTCAGCCAGGACTTCGTTGCGCCGGTGTACTACGAGCGGCTCCCCTCACACCCTGTGAACACACCCAGTATAGATAAATACTGTATATATGAACAGTGTGCGCCGGGAGACCGGTAGAGATCAAGGGGTGAAAGTCCCCGACCATTGAAGGACCAGCAATCCACAAGGTCCCCGAGTCATGCGTTGCATACCGCGAGGTATGGGGCGAAGCGTTGACAGGGGTGTTGACAGGCCAGCCATTGAGCCACGAAATGTATATTAAATTACCGGGTGCCGACGTTGTACTGTTAACGGAAGGCAAAATCATAGGGTGCGATACTGCGAGTGCCACATGGACCCGGCGGGGTCTGAGACCCTGGCATGTCAATACGATCTCTACGCGGGAACCGGGAGATCTCCCCTCTGACCATCTGCCAGTGTCGGAGATGGCCCGCACCGGGAAGACGAGGAGTCATAGCCGGTGATGTACGGAGAGGAGAAGTCGGACTCGCTCATAGTAGCGGCGAAGCAGGCGAACAACCCGAAAGGAGCGGAGTCAGTGGAGCGAAGGAGCGGGGCCAAGGGGAACGCGGAACAGCCACACATGCGCCGGACACAGAGCCGGGAAAGCATGTCACAGAGGCTGTCACGCGTGCGGGAAGCTGCGAAGCAGCGGAAGAAAGAACGGTTTACAGCATTGTTCCACCTGCTGACAGTCGAAGCACTGGAAGCCGCATTCCTCTCCCTGAGCAGGAAAGCGGCCGCCGGAGTGGATGGCATCAGGTGGATGGACTACGCCGGAAACATGAAGAACAACATAACAGATCTGCACCGGAGGCTACATCAGGGCAGCTACAGGGCGCAGCCCGGCAGGCGTCACTACATCCCAAAAGCGGATGGAAAACAACGCCCGCTCGGCATCGCCTCGCTGGAGGACAAGATCGTCCAGTATGCGCTGGTGAAAATCCTGAACGCAGTCTATGAAAACGACTTTATGGGGTTCTCATACGGGTTCAGACCCGGGCGAAGCCAGCACGATGCACTGGACGCACTGGCCACAGGGCTGGTACGCACTAACGTAAACTGGGTACTGGATGCCGACATCAGTCAGTTCTTCGACAGGGTGAGCCACGAATGGCTGATCAGGTTCACAGAGCATCGGATCGGCGACCGGAGGGTAATCAGGCTCATACGTAAGTGGCTCACAGCCGGGACGTCGGAGGAGGGTCAATGGCGAGCAACGGAGGAAGGCACCCCACAGGGTGCGGTCATCTCACCGCTGCTGGCAAACATATACCTCCACTACGTCTTCGATCTGTGGGCGCATCAGTGGCGACGTCGCTATGCCACAGGCAATGTGGTAATGGTCAGATACGCCGATGACATCGTCATCGGGTTCGACAAACGATACGATGCCCGGCGCTTCCGTATAGCCATGCAGCGCAGACTGAGGGAGTTCGGACTCACGGTTCACCCGGAGAAAACCCGTCTGATGGAGTTCGGCCGCTTCGCTGCCGAAAACCGTGCCATCAGGGGAAAAGGCAAACCAGAAACGTTCAACTTCCTCGGGTTCACGCACATCAGCGGGAAAGATCGCAACGGCAGGTTCATGCTGATACGAAAGACCCGCCGGGATCGGATGACGGCAACTCTGAAAGCCATCAAAGACGGTCTGCGAAGGCGCTGGCATTACTCAATCCCCGAACAGGGAAAATGGCTCAGGAGAGTGGTTCAGGGATACCTGAACTATCACTCGGTACCGGGCAACTTCCCCACCATGCAGAAGTTCAGGACACACGTAACAAACCTCTGGCGCCGGGCGCTCAGGCGCAGGAGCCAGAAGGATGATACGACCTGGACGAAAGCAAACAAACTGGCAGCCGCATGGCTACCAAGGGTTCGGGTTCTTCATCCATGGCCTGTGGAGCGGTTCACCGCCAGACACCCGAGGCAGGAGCCCGGTGCGTAAATCGCGCACGCCGGGATCTGTGCGGGGGGTATCCGGTAACGGGTATCCCTACCGCGACAATTTATGGACAAAACGTAAAGCGGGAGCCATACTCAAATGCGTCAAAATCCGTGCCGTAAATTGCGCGTTCCTGTGCGATCGCGTATACTTCGTGCGTTGACGTAACACAGTGTGCTCTGCGGTCACCAGCCGCAAACACTGAAAAAAACCTCGCTCCGGCGGGGTTTTTTGTTTTGTGGTCTCAAAAACATCTGTCTACTTATTAGCCACGCACACGGCTGGTATGCAGCATGTTTAAACCATCCATTTGATAATTGTTATATATAAATTTGATATAATTATAATATTCAACCAACCGCTGGAAAGTAGTGGTTCCGCTGTTTAGCCCCGCTGCGGATTGGTTAGGATCGCTTAAGGAACACTATTTTTATGAAGAAGTAGGTGTCTAATTTTGCATGTCAACGCCACTAAGTTCGTAAATTAATATAAGTCATCCATACCCCATGAAAAATTAAAAGTGCATCACGTATTATCATAATAAATAGTAATGAACCAAATTATGTTTTATGAGAATATCTCTGTGAATCAATATCACTAATTTGAATTGCTCGGCTTTTCAATGTATACCTATATAACCGCAGTAATCGTATGGATACATTATGCAAGCATCTGATTATTTAAAGATGAAGTTCCAGAGCGACAGGCAGTTGGGTATTTATGGACAGCAAGGCGTTGCAGGGACATGGCAAGTATTAAAGGGGATCGGCTCTGATATTTACTCAGGAATGGAGCGTGTAAGTTGGTACTCATCATGCTTAATTCCCATCTATCATGATGCATGTGATGAGCTTCTCTCAGAAGAAAAGAGGATGTATCTCTCTATTATGTCTATTTATCGTTATCGCGATGTAATAGCCTATATGCTCTATCTTTATTTCGAAAGTGTTATAGCTGATTCTGAAAATGGAAATGAACAAAATCGTGTTCGTAAGATGGATTCAAAAGTAACCGGCCTTGTTAAAAATATACCTACAAGTAAGGCTGCACGTTTAACAATAGCTTGGGGACTGGCAAAATCCCTTTCCGAATCTGGCTTACTCTCAGAAATCGTCATCGAACGGCTTGCACGTCGCGTACCTAACGTCGTCATGGCACTGCAATTGATTGGCACAGAACAGAAGTGCGCTCTTGCTGCCCGTCGCTTGAAAACTCTGGATCCTGAGTATTACGCAACTCTCTATGCCGCACAATTAGAAATGCTTTACTACTTTTTTGAGCCTTTTCTGTCTGAACTTATTAAGAAGGTGCGAATGGGATTCTACAGAGATTTCGAGTCAATTTCTAATGACTTAAAGGATAAGGGGTATGTTTAAGAGTCTGCTATCAATTTTATTTTCGGATATTTTATTTCCAATTTATATTTTTGCATGCGCCTCTTTGTTCCTGTGGTTGGTACCCGACTACTGGGTATTGTTAACATTCATTGCTATCGTCGTATTTATTATTGTTCATCCAATCATTTTCGGTCGCTTTGATAAGTACGATTGAATTTTATAAAAAGGAGTTTTTATGTCAAATCCGGCTTATTTATTTTTAACTGATGAAAATGGTTCTCCCATGGTTGGCCCTTGCCTTGTATCAGGGCGTGAAGGTGCAATTGAACTTAAATCTTTCACGCATAATGTAAACATCCCTGTTGACGGGAACACCGGGAGATTGACGGGTACGCGCATACATATGCCCGTCATGTTTCAAAAGGAATTTGATCGTGTCACCCCGCTTTTATTTCGGGCGCTGAGTATGGGGAAAACGCTCCAGTCTGCCACTATTAAGATGTATCAGATTAATCAGGCTGGTTTAGAACAGGAGTATTTTAATATCTTCCTTGAGAATGTAAAAATAACCTCAATCACACCAGGCCTGTATCCAGGCGCAAACACCGGAACACACCTTGAAACGGTTCTCATACGTTATGAGAAAATTACCTGGAAGCATTGCGAGGGCAATATTATTTATAGTGACTCCTGGAATGAGCGAGCAACATACTGAAACGGGATTTACAACAAAGCTATCTGGCAAATTTTAAAGTTCCACCTGATAGGTTTATGTCATACACATGCAGTAAGTCTTTGGAATGCATATAAACCACCAAAATAAGCGGTGGTTTTTGCTTTTGTTAACATTGCGAAGTAGTCAGATGTCGCTTATCAGAGTAATAAAACGCGACTAATTTCTAAGAAAGCTGGTTTATATGCGGTACCCAACCTTCCGCAGCACACGCAAGAACGCCATTTTTAGGCGAACCATAGCAAAAGGTCATTTTCCGTACCCTGCAGCATTGAAAATTTTTTCCGACACTGGATACCTTACGTGCAAGAATTAGTCGCTATGAAGCATATAGCCCCGACATGGTTGCGTTACGCCTGTAAATGGAATCCGTTCTTGTAAGTATTGCGGCTGTAAAACCTTGATGGATTCTCAACCATATCAAAACGTTGGTAACCAGATTCGGCGTAACACCCGCGCTGTTGATTGAGTGAGTTACAAGCCACTTTTTGAGTGTCATCACCCGACAAGCGAAACGTGATCCTTGACGCATTTTCAGCCAGATGAAAATAATTCCGTTGTCACGCCTCAAAACCTGTGCTTGTATAAATCCACTTAATGATTCCAGAAACAGGTTCCTAATGAACGCTTCCATGCTGACCTCGACCCTACTAAAAACTGCGCACCCAGCCGCAGTGGTCGTCGTGCGTGTGGTGGTGGTCGTCGGCAATGCGCCGTAGGGACTGAATCAACACACGATTCCAAACCCCGCCGGCGCAAACCGGCGGGGTTTTTGTTTAAAGGCCCCCCGGAAACCTGGCTCAGAATAAAAGGACTGGAGCATGGCAAGTTCGGGCACAACATCACACAAGACGCGTTTTACTGGCGCGCAGTTAATCGTTCATTTGCTGGAACGTCAGGGCATTACCACGGTAGCGGGTATTCCTGGCGGGACGGTACTTCCGCTGTATGACGCTTTAAGCCAAAGCACGCAGATCCGCCACGTGCTGGCGCGTCACGAGCAGGGCGCAGGCTTTATCGCTCAGGGCATGGCGCGTACCCAGGGCAAACCGGCGGTCTGTATGGCCTGTAGCGGGCCGGGGGCCACCAACCTGGTGACCGCCATCGCCGATGCCCGTCTCGACTCTATCCCGTTGGTCTGCATTACCGGCCAGGTGCCTGCCTCGATGATCGGCACCGATGCGTTTCAGGAAGTGGACACCTACGGCATCTCTATCCCCATCACCAAGCACAACTATTTAGTGCGCGATATCAGCGAATTACCGCAGGTTATCAGCGATGCGTTCCGTATCGCCCAGTCCGGCCGCCCTGGCCCGGTGTGGATAGACATTCCTAAGGATGTGCAGACCGCTGAAATTGAGATCGACGTGCTGCCAGAACCCGGCACGCGTGCACCATCGCCTGAATTCAGCGTTGAGAGCGTGCGCGAGGCGGCGGCGATGATAAACGCTGCACAACGTCCGGTGCTCTATCTGGGCGGTGGGGTCATCGATGCGCCTGACGCGGTGCGTGCCCTGGCCGAAAAAGCCAGCCTGCCGACCACCATGACCCTGATGGCACTGGGCATGCTGCCAAAAGCGCACCCCCTGTCGCTGGGGATGCTTGGCATGCACGGCGCCCGCAGCACCAACTTTATCCTGCAGGAAGCGGATCTGCTGATTGTTCTCGGGGCGCGTTTTGATGACCGGGCGATTGGCAAAACCGAGCAATTCTGCCCGAACGCCAAAATTATCCATGTGGATATCGACCGCGCAGAGCTGGGCAAAATCAAACAGCCGCACGTAGCGATCCAGGGGGATGTTAACGAGGTGCTGGCGCAGCTGCTGCCGCACATTGATGCTACCCCACGCACCGCGTGGCAGCAGCAGGTGACCGGCCTGCAACAGGAGTTCCCGGGGGCTATTCCGACCGGGGGCGATCCGCTCAGCCATTACGGGCTGATTAACGCCGTGGCCGCCTGCGTGGACGACAGCGCCATCATCACCACCGACGTGGGCCAGCATCAGATGTGGACCGCCCAGGCCTATCCGTTGAACCGTCCACGTCAGTGGCTGACCTCCGGCGGATTGGGAACGATGGGCTTTGGTCTGCCTGCGGCAGTAGGCGCGGCGCTGGCGAACCCGGACCGGAAGGTGATCTGCTTCTCCGGCGACGGCAGCCTGATGATGAATATTCAGGAGATGGCCACCGCGGCGGAAAACCAGCTGGATGTGAAAATTATCCTGATGAACAACGAAGCGCTGGGGCTGGTGCATCAGCAGCAGAGTCTGTTCTACAAGCAGGGCGTCTTTGCTGCCACCTATCCGGGGATGATTAACTTTATGCAGATTGCTGCCGGTTTTGGCCTGCACACCTGCGATCTGAATGCCGAGGAAGACGCGCACGCGGCGCTGCAGGCGGCGATCTCACGCCCTGGCCCGGCGCTGATCCACGTGCGTATCGATCCACAACAAAAAGTCTATCCGATGGTCCCACCCGGTGCGGCCAATACTGAAATGGTGGGGGAATAAGCCATGCAAAAACAAAACGATAATGTCATTCTGGAGCTTACTGTCCGCAACCACCCCGGCGTCATGACCCACGTCTGCGGGCTGTTTGCCCGCCGCGCCTTTAACGTGGAGGGCATCCTCTGTCTGCCGATTCAGGGAAGCGAACACAGCCGCATCTGGCTGCTGGTGAATGACGATCAGCGACTGGAGCAGATGATGGCCCAGATCGACAAGCTGGAAGATGTGGTGAAAGTGGTGCGTAACCAGTCCGATCCGACCATGTTTAACAAAATTACGGTGTTCTTCGAGTAAATCAGTCCCCGGCAGCGTCCGGGGTTATGATCTTCACAAAGCCGTTCCGGCAGTGGGCCGGATAGTCTGCCGGTAGCGGACGGTCGCTGATCAGCACATCAAAGGCCGACAGCGGCCCGATGCTGGCGGGGGCCACTTCATCAAACAGGGCGTAGCGGGCCAGCAGGATTTTGCGGATGCCGTGCTGCATGGCTTTGCGCTTGGTGGCCAGGTCGTCCAGGTTAAACCAGGTCACGCCGTAGTGCTCATGCACGCCGCTGGCGGAGATAAACACCTTACGCGGGTTCAGGGAGTCCAGCACCGAGGGATTGCTGGTGTCATAAAACGCATCGCTTTTTGCCCGATAGGTGCCGCCACACAGAATGGCGGTGGCGTTGGGCTTTTCATTGAGCGCCATAAATACGCGATGTGAATAACAGATACCGGTAAAGGTGATGTCGTCCGGGATCATGCTAATCACCAGCGGCATTTCCGGGCCGTTATCGAAAAAGACCAGATCGTTTTCTGCCACCATGCCGGCCGCCAGAATGGCGATGGGCAAGTCGTCGGGATGGTGTGTCTGGCTGCGAACGACGGGGGTCGCAGGCGCGGAGGCCGGTTTGTTGACCATCACGATATAGCCGCCCAGCAGGGTCAGGGGGAGCACGGTTTCATGGTTATCCGGGCTGAGATCGCGACGGATGGTCATGACGGAGACTTCAAGCATCCTGGCGGCATCTTTCAGGTGAATGCGGTCGGTTTTCTTTAATAGCTCCACCAGACGCCGGATTCGTTCTTTTTGCTTCGTCTCCATTCACCCTCTCCGCACTTTATGATGTTCCGATAAACACATTTATGATGCGTCAGGAACATTCTTGTTGCGCCATACTATACTGCCGCCCGGCAGGAAAGAAAAGTCACTTCTCAAACTGTTTGTCTACCTCAACTCATTGTTATAAATGATTTAATTAACAAACCTCAATCCTGGATCACATTTCTATCGCCGCATAACGCTTAAACAATAAACAGCGGGAGGGATCCTGTAATCGCGATCACAGTCACAAATGATACGAAAATAACATGATAATGTTACGATAATATCATTGTTGTGTGATTGTTTCAGAGAGGTAGTAAAGATGGATATCGCGGTTATCGGCTCCAACATGGTGGATCTCATCACCTACATTAATCAGATGCCGAAGGAGGGCGAAACCCTCGAAGCCCCGGCATTTAAAATTGGCTGTGGCGGCAAAGGCGCGAATCAGGCGGTGGCGGCGGCCAAGCTCAATTCGAAGGTGATGATGCTGACCAAGGTCGGTGACGATATTTTTGCTGATAACACCATCCGCAATCTGGAGTCCTGGGGTATCAATACCACCTATGTGGAAAAAGTGCCCTGTACCAGCAGCGGCGTGGCGCCGATCTTTGTTAACGCCAACTCCAGCAACAGTATTCTGATTGTGAAGGGCGCCAATAAATTCCTCTCACCAGAAGATATCGACCGCGCGGCAGACGATCTGAAAAAGTGCCAGTTAATTGTTCTGCAACTTGAAGTGCAGCTGGAGACGGTTTATCACGCCATCGAGTTTGGTAAAAAGCACGGTATTCAGGTGCTATTAAATCCAGCCCCTGCATTACGTGAATTAGATATGTCCTATGCCTGTAAATGTGATTTCTTTGTGCCGAACGAAACCGAGCTGGAAATTCTGACCGGCATGCCGGTGAATACCTACGAAAATATCTGTCTCGCGGCGCGATCGCTGGTAGAGAAAGGGCTGAATAATATTATCGTCACCATGGGTGAAAAAGGCGCGCTGTGGATGACGCGCGACCGGGAAGTCAAGGTTCCGGCATGTAAAGTCAATGCAGTAGATACCAGCGGGGCCGGTGATGCCTTTATCGGCTGCTTCGCCCATTACTACGTCCAGAGCGGCGACGTTGAAGCCGCCATGAAAAAAGCCTCCCTCTTTGCCGCTTTCAGCGTCACCGGGAAAGGCACCCAGTCGTCTTACCCCAGCATTGAACAATTCAATGAGTATCTGGCATTGAACGAATAATAAAACCCTGCGAAATAAAAGGTAGCACTATGAACGATAAAAACATCATTCAGATGCCTGACGGCTATCTGAATAAAACCCCTCTGTTCCAGTTTATTTTGTTATCCTGCTTATTCCCGTTATGGGGATGCGCTGCTGCTTTAAATGATATTTTAATTACGCAGTTTAAAAGCGTCTTTGCACTCAGTAATTTTGCCTCAGCACTGGTGCAAAGCGCGTTTTATGGCGGCTATTTCCTTATTGCTATTCCGGCCTCGCTGGTCATTAAAAAGACCAGCTATAAAGTGGCGATCTTAATCGGATTAACGCTCTATATCGTGGGCTGTACGCTCTTTTTCCCCGCTTCGCACATGGCAACTTACACCATGTTCCTGGCGGCAATTTTTGCCATTGCCATTGGTTTGAGCTTCCTTGAAACGGCGGCCAACACCTACAGCTCAATGATTGGCCCCAAAGCCTATGCCACGCTGCGCCTCAACGTCAGCCAGACCTTCTATCCGATAGGTGCTGCGGCGGGCATCCTGCTGGGTAAATATCTGGTCTTCTCCGAAGGCGACAGCCTGGAAAAACAGATGGCGGGCATGAACGCTGAACAGATCCATAACTTTAAGATCCTGATGCTGGAAAACACGCTTGAGCCATATAAGTACATGATTATGGTGCTGGTTGTGGTGATGGTTCTGTTCCTGTTGACCCGCTTCCCAACCTGCAAAGTGGCGCAAACCGCAGAACGTAAGCGCCCGTCGGCAATGGATACGCTGCGTTACCTCTCTACCAATGCCCGCTTCCGTCGCGGTATCGTGGCGCAGTTCCTCTATGTGGGCATGCAGGTCGCGGTGTGGTCGTTCACCATCCGTCTGGCGCTGGAGCTAGGGGATATCAACGAACGCGACGCCTCTAACTTTATGGTGTACAGCTTTGCCTGCTTCTTCATCGGCAAGTTTGTCGCCAACATTCTGATGACCCGCTTCAACCCGGCGAAGGTGCTTATTCTGTACTCGGTTATCGGCGCGCTGTTCCTGGCATACGTGGCGCTGGCACCGAGCTTTAGCGCGGTCTACGTGGCGGTGCTGGTGAGCATTCTGTTCGGGCCGTGCTGGGCAACCATCTATGCAGGCACGCTGGATACCGTGGACAACGAGCATACCGAAATGGCAGGCGCGGTCATTGTGATGGCGATTGTCGGTGCGGCGGTCGTCCCTGCGGTGCAGGGCTATGTCGCGGACCTGTTCCATTCGTTACAGGCCTCGTTCCTGGTCTCCATGCTGTGCTTTGTCTACGTCGGGGTTTACTTCTGGCGTGAGAGCAAAGTGCGCCGTGAATTGACCGAAGCCACCGCTTCCTGAGGAGAATCATGATGACGCAACTTCCCCTGTGGCGCGCGCTCTTTACTGAACAGCCGCGCACTCTGCTGCAAAATGATGACTTCACGGTGACGGCGTTTCGCTACGCCAGCGGCGTGGAAGGGCTGCGGGTGCAAAACAGCCGCGGCCACCTGGTGATCCTGCCCTGGCTGGGGCAGATGATCTGGGATGCGGAGTTCGATGGCCGCGACCTGACGATGCGCAATATGTTCAGCCAGCCAAAAGCGGCAAAAGAGGTTATCGAAACCTATGGCTGCTTCGCCTTTCACTCTGGCCTGCTGGCAAACGGCTGTCCGTCGCCGGAGGACGCCCATCCTCTGCACGGCGAAATGCCCTGCGCGCCAATGGATGACGCCTGGCTGGAGCTGGACGGCGATAGCCTGACGGTGACCGGTCGCTATGAGTATGTGATGGGATTCGGTCATCATTATCAGGCGCAGCCAGCGGTGACGTTACGTAAAGAGAGCGCCCTGTTTGATATCGCCATGTCGGTGACCAATCTGGCGACGGTTCCCATGCCGCTGCAGTACATGTGCCATATGAACTATGCGTATGTTGAAGGGGCGACCTTCAGCCAGAACGTCCTGGATGAGGCTATTCAGCTGCGCGAGTCGATTCCGGCGCACGTGAAGCCGACCGAACAGTGGCTGGCGTTCAACCAACGGCTCCAGCAGGGCGAAGCCACTTTGAAGACGCTCTCTGAACCGCACTTTTACGATCCCGAGATTGTCTTTTTCGCCGACCGGCTCGATCGCTACACGGATAGCCCGGAATTCCGCATGATCGCACCCGATGGCACCACCTTTGTTACGCGCTTTAGCAGTGCTGAGCTGAAGTACGCCACCCGCTGGATCCTCTATAACGGCGATCAGCAGGTTGCGGCCTTCGTGCTTCCGGCCACCTGCCGCCCGGAAGGATTCCTGGCGGCGCAAAACAGCGGCAGCCTGATCCAGCTTGCGTCCCGGGAAACCCGTCATTTCCGGGTAACAACCGGTATTCTGTAAGAGTCGAACCCCGCCCGGCCTCGCGCCGGGTTTTTCACCAGGGAAAACCCGCAAACCTTTACCCCGCTTTACACCCTCGATCTGCCCCATGCTCTACAGTTTTTTTGCTGCCGCCTTTCGTGCAGCCTTAGCCCCTTTTGCTAATGGAGAGCTTGCATGTTGACCCGACGATTGTCCTGTCTTGCGCTGCTGGTGGCACTGACCTCACCCGCCATGGCTGCCGATACCCCCACCTATGGCGAAAAGCTGGAAGGTTTTGACTACGCCTGGCCGGTGAAACATTTCACCTTTACCTCGCAAAACCAGTCGCTTGATATGGCGTATCTGGATGTTAAGCCGGAAAAAGCCAACGGCCGTACCGTGGTGCTGATGCACGGTAAAAACTTCTGCGCCGGAACCTGGGAAGATACTATTCGCGCGCTCACCGCCAGCGGCTATCGCGTGGTGGCCCCCGATCAGATCGGTTTTTGCAAATCCACTAAGCCGGAACGCTATCAGTACACCTTCCAGCAGCTGACAGACAATACCCATGCGTTGCTGAAAGCGCTGGACATCGATCGCGTCACCGTTATTGGGCACTCCACCGGCGGCATGCTGGCAACCCGCTATGCGCTGATGTGGCCGCAGCAGGTAGAACAGCTGGTGATGGTGAATCCGATTGGCCTGGAAGACTGGAAAGCACGCGGCGTGCCGCATATCACCGTGGATAAGTGGTATCAGCGGGAGCTGAAAACCAGCGCCGACGGCATTCGCGAGTACGAAAAAAACACCTACTACGCCGGGGAGTGGAAGCCGGAATACGAGCGCTGGGTCACCATGCTCGCCGGGCTGAATAACGGGCCGGGCAAAGAGCGTGTCGCCTGGAACTCGGCGCTGCTCTACGACATGATTTATACCCAGCCGGTGATCTATGAATTCAGCGAGCTGAAGATGCCGGTATTATTGATGATCGGCACGAAGGACAACACCGCCATCGGCAAAGATCTCGCCCCGCCGGAGGTGCGCAAGACGCTGGGCAACTACGCGGTGCTGGGCAAAGAGACGGCAAAACGCATTCCTCAGGCGACGCTGGTCGAGTTTAACGACATGGGCCACGCCCCGCAGATGCAGGATCCGCAGCGTTTCCACGAGGCGCTGCTGAAGGGCTTGCAGACACGCTGATCTGACTTTCATTGCACGCTGATATTCGCCTGGATGCTTTGCCGGGCGGATATCTGTTTTCATGGCCCCGATCCACTGTTTCTCCGTTTATTAATCCGATGTTGTCTGCTGTCGATACACCGCATTTCCCGATATCATGCACGGCTAACCGTAAGGAGAGTTCATGGTCTGGATAATGCTGGCTACGCTTGCCGTGGTGTTTGTGGTGGGCTTTCGCGTCATGACGTCGGGACCCCGACGCGCCATTCGTCGTCTCAGTGAACGTCTGGGGATCACCCCTGTGCCGCTGGAGTCGATGATCGATCAGTTTGGCAAAACCGCCGGCAATGAGTTTATCCGCTACCTGGAGCGCCCGGACGAGGCGCATCTGCAAAATGCCGCTCAGGTGCTGCTGATCTGGCAGGTGTGCATTGTCGACAGCAGTGAAAACAACCTGCTGAACTGGTATCGCCTGCTGCGCAAGGCGCGTCTCGCTGCGCCGATCACCGATGCCCAGATTCGTCTGGCGCTCGGCTTTATGCGCGATATGGAACCCGATCCGTACGAACTTAACGCCTTCCAGCTGCGCTATAACCAACTCTTCCTGCCGGAAGAGGGGGTCTTCTTTCTGCATTGATTCCACCTTGCCCGGTGGCGCGACGCTTACCGGGCCTGCCTGACCTGTAGCCCGGTGCATGCGCCGCCCGGCAAAAAGTGCCAAAAGTTGTCTAAACGTTAAATAGATCACACTTTAACTGTTAAACTGCACGGCTTTCTCGCTCGTTTTCTCCTCAGGTGATGCCATGACAGAACAGATCCAATCCGCCCCTTCGCCCCATGTTGAAGCGGTCTCCCGCCCGAACTGGTCGGCGGTTTTTTCCGTGGCGTTTTGCGTCGCCTGCCTGATTACCGTGGAGTTTTTGCCGGTCAGCCTGCTGACGCCGATGGCGCAGGATCTGGGCATTTCTGAAGGGCTGGCGGGTCAGTCGGTTACCGTCACCGCCTTTGTTGCCATGTTTGCCAGCCTGTTTATTACCCAGGCGATTGGCACCACCGATCGCCGCAAGGTGGTGATCCTCTTTTCTGTCCTGCTGACGCTCTCGTGCCTGCTGGTCTCCTTTGCCGATAACTTTATGTTGCTGCTGCTGGGGCGCGCCTGCCTTGGGCTGGGTCTGGGCGGATTCTGGGCAATGTCGGCCTCGCTCACCATGCGGCTGGTACCGGCGCGTACCGTGCCGAAAGCGCTCTCGGTTATCTTTGGTGCGGTCTCCATCGCGCTGGTGATCGCTGCGCCGCTGGGCAGCTTCCTCGGCGGGATCATCGGCTGGCGCAACGTCTTTAACGGTGCCGCGGTGATGGGGTTGCTGTGCATTCTGTGGGTGTGGAAAGCGCTGCCGTCGCTGCCGGGCGAAGCCGCGCACCATAAGCAGAACATGTTCAGCCTACTGAAGCGCCCCGGCGTGCTGGCGGGGATGACGGCTATCTTTATGTCCTTCGCCGGGCAGTTTGCGTTCTTTACCTACATCCGCCCGGTATTTATGACCATGGCCGGGTTCGACGTCGATGGCCTGACGCTGGTGCTGCTGAGCTTTGGTATCGCCAGTTTTGTCGGCACCTCGCTGTCGGCGCAGTTCCTGAAACGCTCGCTGAAATTTGCGCTCGCAGGTGCGCCGCTGGTGCTGGCAATCAGCGCTGCCGTGCTTATTCTGTGGGGCAGCGATAAGTGGGTGGCTTCGGCGATTGCGATTATCTGGGGCTTTGCCTTTGCGCTGGTACCGGTGGGCTGGTCGACGTGGATCACCCGCTCGCTGGCCGATCAGGCCGAAAAAGCCGGGTCGATTCAGGTAGCGGTGATCCAGCTGGCAAACACCTGCGGTGCAGCGGTGGGCGGCGTGGCGCTCGACCATCTGGGGCTGACGTCACCGCTGGTGATTTCCGGCACGCTGATGCTGCTGACGGCGCTGCTGGTGGCAGCGAAGGTGAGGGCGAAGTCCTAAATTCGCCCCTCTCCCCGGCCCTCTCCCCAAAGGGGCGAGGGTGAAAAGCCTGCACCGGGCAATTCCCTGGCCCCCTGGGGAGAGCGTGAAAAGACCGCCCCGGGCAATCCCCTTGCCCCCTGGCGAGAGCGTGAAAAGACCGCACCGGACAGTCCCCTCGCCCCTTTGGGGAGAGGGTTAGGGTGAGGGGAAATCAGGCTGATGTCTGAACCCGTCTTCTCGAATCCATCGAAATCAACACCACCGACGAGACAATCAATAGCGTGCCCAGCCAGTCAGGCAGGGTAAACGCCACGCCCAGTAAAATAACCGACAGCAGGGCGCTGCTCAGTGGCTCGGCGCAGCTCAGAATGCTCGCCTTCGGCCCGCCAATCATCTGCGCGCCTTTCAGATACAGGCTGAAGGTTACCGCTGTGCCAATCACCACCAGATAGAAGAATGCCAGCAGCAGGCTACCGTCGATCACGAAGGTGGTCCCGCGCCCGGCATAGAACGGCGTTAACATCAGTCCGGCCAGCAGCATACTCCAGCCGACGATTGGCAGGGTGCCGTAGCGGGCAATCAGCGTGGAAGGGTAGGTGGTATAAAACGCCGCGGCGAAGGCGGAGGCGATGCCCCAGCAGAGCGCTGCCGGAGAGATGGTCAGCGAGGTGGGATCGCCGTGCGTGACCAGTAAAAAGGTGCCGATCAGCGACGTCATGATCGCCGCCAGCACGAAAATGCCCGGGCGCTTTTTGCGCGCCAGCGCGAACCACGCCACGATAATGGTCGGCGACAGGAACTGTAGTACGGTGGCGGTGGCGGCGTTGGATTTCTCAATGGTGACCAGGAAAGTAAGTTGGACGATCAGCGCCCCGAACAGGGAGAAAATCAGCAGGCTGATAGCATCCTTACGATTTTTGATGACCGAGAAAATCTTGTCGCCGTGGACGAATGAGAGCGTCAGCAGGATCACGCCGGTAAACAGCAGGCGGATCATGGTGAGATAAGGTGAAGAGATCTGACTTTTCTCCATGATGTACTGCGCGCAAACGCCTGAGCTGCCCCATAAAATGGCGGCGATCAGGACGTTCAGCATCCCTTTACGTGTGGAACCCATGTTCTCCCCTGCGATGTTGGTTTTTATTCGGCCAACAGCATAGCATGGTTGCGTACAGCCTGATGCCCCCACGCCGGGCCTCTCCCATGGGGAGAGGGGGCAAACATGAAAAACGGCAACGCATGTTGCCGTTTTGCTTTTACCTTGCCTAGAACCAGGCTTCCCACATCGCGCCGACGTTGAAGTCGTCCAGCGTTTCATCCCGGGTGTTGTTCACGCGGGCGGTGCGCTCGTTATCCACCTTGCCGCCGGTGACGTAGAAGCGCAGCATCGGACGGAACTCCGGCCCCATGGCGATGGACATGTTCTGCGACAGGGTCAGCTTCCAGCCCTTGTTATCCCCGCCGTTGTCGTAATCCACATGCTGCCAGCCCGCCTCCAGCCAGGTGGAGTGAACGTCGTTCCACCAGTGCATCGGACGCACGATGGCGTTGTAGTTCTTACGGTTGTCGGTATTGTCCCGGCTGTTGTCATAGTCGTGGAAGGCCAGCAGGTACTCCACCTGGGTCGCCTGGGTGAACTTGTACAGCCCTTCGAAGCTGGCGTAGACCGTGGTCAGGTCCTCGGTTTTGTTGTACACGCTGTTGTCAGCGTTATCAGAGTAACGGGCAATCACCTTGTTCACGCCGCTGTCACTGGTGTGGCTCAGGACCACGCCACCCTGCCAGGCGTTGGTCCGCTCTTCGGTGTCGATGGCTTTCGAGTCAAAGCCGTAGTTGGCATACAGCTCCAGGTCGATCGGGCCGAGCTTCATGCCGTGAATTTTGGAGGTGGCCGCGTAGTTGCCTTTGTCCCCGGTGCCGGAGCCGCCGGTACAGGTGATGCGCGACGGGTTAGCCTCGTCGTCCATCACTTCCGGGCTGCAGGATTCGACTGCCGCCACGGTGGCCACGTCAAACTGCACCCCGCCGATGTCGAAGTTCTTCACCCCGGCACCCTGGCCGTCGTGGTTCATCCAGAAGTAGTCGTTGATGCCCTGCTGCGGACGCTGGTGGAAATCACGCCCGGCCCAGATATAGGCGTTCGGGTTGGATGCCAGAATGTTGGTCACCCCGGCGTAGGCTTTTTTCAGGTTCACCTCGTCGCCCCAGTGGTCGATCATCACGTTGACGTCCCAGATGGCGCCGTTTTCGCCCTTAAAGGCTTTCGAAAGCTGGAACTCGCCGCCGTTGCCTTCGTTGCCCAGACGACCAATGGCCGAGGCGCCGTTGTAGGAGCCGTCCACCGCGACGTATTTCTGGTCGGCGGCCTGGAAGTGCGCGCCGTAGCGGGCATAGCCGGTAAATTTAATGCCGAACGGGATGGCCATATCCGGGGACTGGGCGGCGCTCTGCGGCTCGGTCACCACGTCGGCCTTTTTCGCCACCGCAGCATCCATTTTTGCCTGGCGCTCGGCCAGGGCTTTGTCCACCGCTTTGGCCACAATGGCGTCGATTTGCTCCTGCGTGAATTCCTGGGCGAGGACAGAAATTGGGCAAAGCGCGGCGATAACCGCCATTGTTAATGGAAGTTTTTTAATCATATTCATGGTTATCTCAATATATTTAAATTTTATTCAGACAATAACCACCCCGTTCCGCATTGACAGAATATGTCGCTGTCATCAGAACAAGTTGATTTTTATTTTTTAGGGTACAGAGGCTTTACACTATTATCGTAACATTCACTCCATGGCTAATATTTACTATTAACGCTGATACAGGTGAATAATTTCTTCGGATAATTCACGGGCCAGCAGCGAGTTCATTAAATGATCCTGGGCGTGTACCATAATTAACGTCATCGGCTGGCGGGCTTCACCCGCGTCCTGCTCGATCAGTTTGGTCTGCATATGGTGCGCCTGGCGCGCGTAGCCATCGGCTTCGCGCAGCAGGCTTTTCGCTTCGTCAAAGTTGCCCTGCCGCGCAGCATGCAGTGCTTCAAAGCACAGGCTGCGCGACTGACCAGCATTGACGATGATTTCCATTACGGCTTCTTCTAAGGCAATCATCATCTATTACTCTATTTATCGAAACTATTATTCAGAGAGGTTTCGGCAAACCATTCTCCGCTCTTTTTAATGGTGCGCTGCTGCGTGGTTAAATCCAGCTGGATAAAACCGTAGCGGTTTTTATAGGCATTACACCATGACCAGTTATCAATAAATGTCCACATATGATAGCCAAGACAATTACAGCCTTCGCTAATTCCTTTATGTAGCCATTTAAGGTGTTCAGAAATAAAATCGATACGGTATTGATCATTAATCTGGCCGTTCTCAATAAAACGCTGCTCGTTTTCGACGCCCATGCCATTTTCAGAAATAAAACAGCGAGGGTTGCCGTAATTATCGCGCAGGTTAATGAGAATATCGTAAATACCCGGCTCGTAAATTTCCCAGCCACGGTACGGGTTCATTTTACGGCCTGGCATTTCGTAGCTGTCGAAGAACCACTCCGGCATAAAGGGTGCCTGTGGATTGATGGCCGTATCACGACACTTCACCCGACGCGGCTGGTAGTAGTTAACCCCCAGCAGGTCGATTTTGCCGTCGGCAATCAGCGCGCTGTCTTCCGGCAGACAGGCAGGCAGCTGATCGTGTGCCTTCAGCATCGCCACCAGATCCGCCGGGTATTCCCCGCACAGCACCGGGTCGAGGAAGCTGCGGTTAAACAGCAGGTCGCAATGGTGCGCGGCCTTCACATCCGCCGGATTCTGCGAACGCGGATAGGACGGTGTCAGGTTCAGCACAATGCCAATCTCACCGGCGAAATGCCCGGCGCGAAAGGCACGAACCGCCTGCGCATGGGCCAGCACGGTGTGATAGGCCACGGTTGCCGCGCGGCGGAAATCAACCACGTTCGGGTAGTGGAAGTCATACAAATACCCGCCCTCTACCGGCACAATCGGCTCGTTAAAGGTAAACCAGTGCATTACCCGATCACCAAAAAGCTCAAAGCAGGTTTCTGCGTAGCGGGCATAGGCCGCGACCACATCACGGTTTTCCCACCCGCCGATCTCCTGCATCGCCATCGGCATGTCGAAGTGGAACAGGGTGATAAACGGCGTCACGCCCTGGGCAAGCAGCTCGTCGATCACCTGATTGTAGAACGCGACCGCCTCCTGGTTTACTTCACCCACGCCGTCCGGGATCAGGCGCGCCCAGCTTATCGAGGTGCGAAAGCTATTGTGGTTCAGCTGCTTTAACAGCTGAATGTCGGCTTTCCAGTGCTGATAAAACGTGGAGGTATTTTGCGGTCCTACCCCATTGTGAAAGCGATTCGGCTCAGTAGCGAACCAGTGATCCCAGGTGGTTAATCCCTTACCACTGCCCTGGCTTTCCCCTTCGGTTTGCAGTGCAGAACAGGCGCTACCCCACCAGAAGTTTTCGGGAAATGCATATTTCATAAAACGTCCTCTTTGACTTAATTGCCGACGGTCTCTGCTGCACCTACGGTTGCCTGCGCTTTTTGTTCTTCGGTTTTCAGCAAAGAACGCTCATAAGCACGCAGGAACGGTAAATACATCAGCGCCGACATCACCATACATATGACGCACATCACCACCGGACTGAGTGCCCAGTTTGCCGCCCAGGAGGCACCAATGGGAGCCGGAGTGGTCCACGGCGTCAGCGAGACGACCTGTGCCAGCCAGCCGAGTTTGGTGGCGGTATACGCCAGACAAGCGTTGATCATCGGAACGAACACGAACGGAATAAACAGCATCGGGTTCATGATGATCGGCGCACCGAACAAAATAGGTTCGTTGATATTAAAGAAGCTTGGTACCACGCCCATTTTGCCGATGGTACGCAGGTGGGTTACGCGGCTGCGCAGCAGCAGGAAGGCCAGCGGCAGGGTAGAACCCACGCCACCAATCAGCAGGTAGTGATCCCAGAAGCCCTGCAGATAGACGTGCGGCAGCGCAGCGCCGGCAGCCAGTGCGGCCTGGTTGGCAGAGAGGTTAGCCATCCAGAACGGGTTCATGATGCCGGTGACAATCAGCGCACCATGGATACCGGCGAACCAGAAGATCTGGCACAGCAGCACAGAGAGCAGAATGGCAGGCAGGGAGTCAGAGGCGGAAACCAGCGGCTCCAGCAGGTGCATAATGGCCTGCGGAATGATCATCCCGGTTTGCGCTTCGATAAACAGGTTCAGCGGGTGCAGCGTACCGATGATCACCACGACCGGGATCAGGATTTCAAACGAGCGCGCCACGCCGGTGGGCACTTCTTTCGGCAGACGGATGGTGACTTTATGATCCTTCAGCCAGGCGTAAACGCGGGTGGCATAGATAGAGGTGATCAGCGCGGTGAAGATCCCCTGGCCCGACAGATACTGGGTAGAGATTTTACCGTCGGCATACGGCGCGGCCACCAGCAGGAACGCCATAAAGGCCAGCAGGCCGGACATCACCGGGTCGAGATTAAACTGACGGCCCAGACTGGCACCAATCCCTACCGAGATGAAGAACGTCATCACGCCCATGCTGAGGTTAAACGGCAGCATCAGCTGTTCGCGGTACGTCTCAGAGAAATCGAGCCAGCCGCGGGCAAAGCTGTTAGTGGTATCTGCGGAGAACGGCGGGAAGATAAATACCAACATAAACGAGCCGATGATCATAAACGGCAGCGCGGCGGTAAAGCCGTCACGGATGGCAATCACGTACTTCTGCTGGCCCAGCTTGCCTGCCAGCGGCGCGATGGACTGCTCAATGACGGCAACCATAGATTGATATAACGAACTCATGAGAACACCTTCTTAGTGTGCCGCTTCGATGAGCGACAGAGCATAGTCCAGCACTTTATCGCCACGTTGCATACCGTAATCCATTGTATCGATGGACTGTACGGGTATGCCCTGGGTGGCAGCCTTGTCTGAGAGCGTTTTTAACATGTATTTGACCTGGGGTCCGAGAAGCACCACCTGGTATTGCGGAAACTGTGTATCAAATTCTGAAACACCGTACGCATCGATTTTGACCGGTAAACCGCGTTCGTTCGCGGCTTCGACCATTTTCCGAACCAGCAGGCTGGTGGACATCCCGGCAGAACAGCACAGCATTATCTTGAACATCGACAACCATCCTCAAAATGTAAATAGTTATTGCGGGGATGATTGGATAACATATGGAAACCGGTTTCCATTGGTATAAGACAGAAGTGTGACAGCCATCAAGATCCCTTACTTATCGCGCCTTATTATCGGATTCAGGTCACGTATTTTGACTGATTTTGCAGCATATGGAGTGGAAACGGAAAATCGGTTTCCATGGAAAACGGAAACAGATATACTCCTCAGTGGCTATAATATGAGCCGAAGTGGATTCAGGAATTACAGGTGCCTGGAGCGACCTGTCAGGGGATAAAGATGTCTACAATCAACGATGTATCACGTCTGGCCGGGGTGTCCAAAGCCACGGTATCACGGGTGTTGAGCGGATCGCGCGGCGTAAAGGAAGCCAGCCGCCAGGCCGTACTAAAAGCGGTGGAAGAGCTGAACTATCGGCCAAATGTCATTGCCCAGTCGCTGCTGAGCCAGTCTACCGGCTGTATCGGCGTCATTTGCGCGCAGGACAACATTAATCAAACCACGGGTTACCTGTACGCGCTGGAAAAACACCTCAGCCAGCACCAGAAGCACCTGCTGCTTCGCTTCGCCAACACCAAAGCCGAAGTCATGGGCGCGCTGGATGAACTCTCCTGCGGATTATGCGATGACATTCTGATTATCGGCGCCCGTTTCCCGCTGCACATCGATCAGGAGAATGTCATCCTGGTGGACTGCATGGAAACCAACAACGTCAACAGCATCCAGTACGACCATGCTTTTGCCGCGGAAACCGCCTGTAACTTCCTCGCCAGCCAGGGCCGACGCCAGATTGCCCTGATCCACCCGCACGGTAGCGGCTTTGCCGATCAGGTACTGCTGGGCTACAAGCATGGGCTGGAGAAGAACTTCCTGCCGTTTAATCGCAACCTGGTGTTTATGGAAGCCACGTCATCCTCCGTGGCCCTGCAGGAGCTGCTCAACAACGCCAGCACACTGAATTTCAATGCCTTACTGGTCGCCGACGAACAGGAAGCACAGCGGGTGATCCCGCAGCTGCAGGCGTTCAACAGGTCAGTACCGGGCGACATCATGGTGTTCAGTCTGGCGGGATCGCTGCATCTGCCGGGTATTCCGACCATCCCGGCGATTGAATACTCGATGGATGCCATGGCGGCACGTATCGTCACCTGGCTGAATGAGAAGACCCAGATGCTGGGTTCGTATGTGCTGCGTGGGGATTTAATTATTCCAGACGTGCGGCGGTAAAAAATTAAGGGGGCTGCATGGCCCCTTAATGCGTAATCAGTAATCCTCCATGCAGTCCACCTGACTCACGGCATCCCAGTAACCTTCCTGGTTGTTCCGTTCCATCGCCACGACCGCATTTTTGACCAGCATCTGATTGGCTTCCGAGGCCATGATCATCGCCTGCCACTCTTTATCACTTTGCTTGCGTTGCGGGGCACAGGCTTTCTTTACATCCTTCAAAACCGACTGTTTCATTTGTTCTAATTTTACCGGGTCGTTCAGTTCCTGAGCATGAACGAAGGCGGCAAAAAGCAAGCAGACTACCAGGCAAAACAGGTGCGCTGACTTCATGGAAACCTCCGGGAAAACCACACACGTTTATGAAATATATCGTTACATCCCTGTTTTCGACCCCAGCCGAAAGTATTAATTTTGCGAATAGTTGCTCCAGGGTATGAATAAGCGTAGCCACAGAACTGACCAGGCAGATAAGCGCAAATGAAAAATTTGTGACGGCGGGTGACAGTCACGCAACAAAAGGTGATGATGTTCGCAAAGGGAATTTGGCATTGATTGCACTTACATTTTTTAGCGCGCGTTACGCCAGATTTTGGTGTTTTTATCGTCGGCAGAATGTGGGATAGTCGAGAAGCAACGTAACGGGAGAATGATATGCAACTGAGTATTACCGACACCATTACCGAACAAGAACAAGAAGAGTTACTGCAGCAGTTGCGGATCTACAACAGCCAGTTTATTGATTTTTCCCGCGTGGGGAATGATATCGCCGTGTATGCCCGCGATGAGGGCGGCAAAATGCGCGGCGGTCTTATCGGCAATCGCCAGGGCGAGTGGCTGAACATTAAATATCTGTGGGTCAGCGACGAGAAGCGCGGCAGCGGGCTGGGACGACAACTGATGGATGCCGCCGAAGGCGAAGCGCGACGTCAGGGTTGTCGCCATGCGCTGGTGGATACCTTCAGTTTCCAGGCGCGTCCGTTTTATGAAAAGCAGGGCTATAAGCTTGAAATGACGCTGAACGATTTTCCTTACCCGGGCATACAGCGCCATTACCTGTCGAAGGCGCTTTAAGCGCCAATACCGCTACCGATCACCGCCAGCGCATGGCGCACGATGCTGTCAGGCGAGAGGGTATGTAACCTCTCGTCATTCCGCATCCGTGAAAAGGGCACCAGCACCAGGCTTAACAGGGTGGTGAACAGCAGCTCGGGTGCCAGGTCGCGGTTCAGTTTTCCCTCCTGTTGCCAGCGGGCAATGGTTTCCAGCGTCGCCTGATATTTCTCATCACCAAACCGGGCCTGCAGATGCGTCCGCAGCACCGGCATTTCTCCGATCACTTCCTGCATCCATAGCGGTGCGAACCAGCGGTGTTCGACGGCCAGATCGGCCAGCTTTTTCACCATTAACGTCAGGGCGGTCACCGGATCGTCCGGGTGGGCGCTGAACAGCGCGCCAATGGCGCTGCGCAGCGGCAAAAAACGCTCCTCGATCATGGCATCGAGCAGTTGCTCGCGGGAGTTGAAGTAGTAGTGCAGCATCGCCGGCGTCACGCCCGCCTCTTTGGCAATGGCGTTGAGGGAGGTGCGGGCAATCCCCTGACGCGAAAAGAGATCCAGCGCGATATCCAGCAATTGTTCCCGGCTGGTGGCGGTGGGTTTGCTTCCGCGCGGACGCCCCGGGCGGCGGGCCTGTGGCCTGGGTTCAGAATTATCTTTATGTGCTGACATGCGCGGAGGATCCCTTGACCTGATTCATAACTTCATTAAATATTAATTACCCAATTAATTAATTTCAAGCGGTGTTTTATGGCATCCGAATCGACAACGCAAACCAAAAACGCGCCTTCTGTCCGGCTGTTGTTCAGCGCGCTCTTGCTGGTAATGCTGCTGTCGGCCCTCGATCAGACCATCGTCTCCACGGCGTTGCCCACCATTGTGGGCGAGCTTGGCGGGCTGGATAAGCTCTCCTGGGTGGTGACGGCGTATATCCTGAGTTCCACTATCGTGGTGCCGCTGTACGGCAAGTTTGGCGATCTCTTTGGCCGCAAAATCGTACTGCAAATCGCGATAGTCTTGTTTCTGCTTGGCTCCGCCCTGTGCGGGCTGGCGCAGAACATGACCCAACTGGTGCTGATGCGCGCTTTACAGGGGTTAGGCGGCGGCGGGCTGATGGTGATCAGCATGGCGGCGGTGGCCGATGTCATCCCGCCTGCCGATCGTGGCCGCTATCAGGGGCTGTTCGGTGGGGTTTTTGGTCTGGCGACGGTGATCGGCCCGCTGGTCGGTGGTTTTCTGGTGCAGCACGCCTCCTGGCGCTGGATCTTTTACATCAACCTGCCGCTGGGGCTGTTTGCCCTGCTGGTGATCGGCGCGGTATTCCACGGCAGTGCGAAGCGTAATAAACATGAGATCGACTATCTGGGGGCGATTTACCTCAGCATGGCGCTGCTGTGCATTATCCTGTTTACCAGCGAAGGGGGTACGGTACGCGAGTGGAGCGATCCGCAGCTGTGGTGCATTCTGGCCTTTGGCCTGACGGGCATCGCCGGGTTTATCTATGAGGAGCGTCTGGCGTGGGAGCCGATTATTCCGCTGTCGCTCTTCCGGGATCGCAGCTTTCTGCTGTGCAGTCTGATTGGCTTTATCATCGGCATGTCGCTGTTTGGCTCGGTGACGTTCCTGCCGCTCTATCTGCAGATTGTCAAAGACGCCACCCCGACCGAGGCCGGGTTACAGCTGATCCCGTTGATGGGCGGACTGCTGCTGACCTCGATTATCAGCGGTCGCATTATCAGCCGCACCGGGAAATACCGCCTGTTCCCGATCCTGGGCACCCTGTTAGGTGTGATCGGCATGGCGTTGCTGACGCGGATCACCATTGATTCACCGGTCTGGCAGTTGTACCTCTTTACCGGCGTGCTGGGGGCGGGGCTGGGTCTGGTGATGCAGGTGCTGGTGCTGGCGGTGCAGAACAGCGTCTCTGCGGATCAGTATGGTGTGGCGACCTCCGGCGTGACGCTGTTCCGCTCTATTGGTGGGGCGATTGGCGTGGCGCTGTTTGGCGCGGTCTTCACTCACGTGTTGCAGTCGGGCCTGATGGCACGGATACCCGAGGGCACCGAACTGCCGCGGGAGATGAACCCCGCCGCCATTCACCATCTGCCTGACGCCCTGCGCCTGAACTATCTGGATGCCTTCGGCTCCGCCATTCATGCGGTGTTCCTGATGGCGGCAGGGATTATGGTGCTGGCGTTTGCGCTGTCGTGGTTTTTGCGCGAAACGCCGTTACGGAAGAAACAGGCCTGATACCCATGCCCGGTGGCGCGACGCTTACCGGGCACTACCCGCATATAACTTATCCTTCTTACTGATGCCATTTCGTTTTTTAGCCTGCCGCTGCGTTGCCGATATAGTCGGGAAAACAGTTATCAAAAGGATATGACGGGTGAAACTTCGATTGGGTGCGCTTCTTCTCGCTGGCCTGCTGCTGGCGGGCTGTGATCAAAACGGCAGCGATGCTAAACACATTAAAGTCGGCGTGATTAACGGTGCCGAGCAGGACGTGGCGGAAGTCGCCAAAAAAGTGGCGAAAGAGAAATTCGGTCTTGATGTCGAGCTGGTGGGCTTTAGCGGCTCGCTGCTGCCGAACGATGCCACCAGTCACGGGGAGCTGGATGCTAACGTCTTCCAGCATCGCCCGTTCCTCGCGGAAGATAACAAAGCGCACGGCTACAAGCTGGTGGCCGTCGGCAACACCTTTGTCTTCCCGATGGCGGGCTATTCCCGCAAGATCAAATCCGTGACTGAGCTGAAAGACGGCGCAACTGTCGCCATCCCCAATGACCCGACCAACCTGGGCCGTGCGCTGCTGCTGCTGCAAAACGAAAAGCTGATCACCCTGAAACCGGACGTGGGCTTGCTGCCGACATCGCTGGATATCACCGCTAACCCGAAAAAGCTGAACATCATGGAGCTGGAAGGGGCGCAGCTGCCGCGCGTACTGGACGATCCGAAAGTGGATGTGGCGATTATCAGTACCACCTATCTCCAGCAAACCGGGCTGTCACCGGTGCATGACAGCGTCTTTATCGAAGATAAACACTCGCCGTACGTGAACATCGTGGTGGCGCGGGAAGACAATAAAGATGCCGAAAACGTGAAGGAATTTGTTCAGGCGTATCAGTCGCCAGAAGTGGCGAAGGCGGCAGAGACGATCTTCAACGGCGGGGCAGTGCCGGGTTGGGAATAGCAGACATGCGGGGCGCGCCCCGCATTTACCCCAGCTATCCCAGCTTCTCCATCTTCGTCTCTCCCTCCACCATCGACAGCTGATACAGCGAAAACGCGCGGTGCTTTTCAATCAACCTTGCCAGCTCTGGCGAGTGACTGGTGAGCCAGATCTGCGAGTAACGGCTGGCCTCCGCAATCAGGCTCGCCAGCGCGGGCAGCATCTGCGGATGCAGGCTGTTTTCCGGTTCGTTGAGCGCGATAAACGCGGGCGGACGCGGGCTTAACAGTGCCACCGCCAGACACAAAAAACGCAGCGTGCCGTCGGAGAACTCCGCAGGCTCCAGCGGTCTGCTTAAGCCTTCGCGCTGCATCATCATGCGAAAACGCCCGCCAGTATTGTCGCTGTAAAACACGCAGCCCGGAAAAGCCTGGTCGAGAATACGCATCAGCAGCATCTCGTCGCCAATCTCGACAATGGTCTGAAAGGCCGCGGCCAGGTTTGCGCCGTCGCTGGCCAGCACCGGGGAGCGGAACCCCACCTGCGGCGCACGCATCGCCGAGCCGGTTGCGACCGAAAACTCATGATAAAAGCGCCAGTTACGCAGGGACTCACGCATCTGCGACACCTCCGGGTAGAGGTGCGGTTCACCCAGCTGTCCGAATACCGATTCGTTCTCGTACAGCGTGCCGCTGTGGGTCACTTTTTCGTGGTGCACGTTATTGAGAAACACGGCCTGATTCTTGCGCTTCATCAGCTGTGACGACGGGCGACGGTGCTGACCGCTCAGCCAGATGGACTCCTCTTTGATCACCGGATCGAGCTGGAACTGCGAGGGATAAGGCAGTTTTTCGACAAAGCCCACCTGAAGCTCATATTCGTAAGTCTCGGTTTCTACCGCGAGGTTCATGCGTCGCAGCTGATCGCTGCGGGTTTTGCCCGCCCAGAAGACCTTTAAAATCCCGCCCTCATTGGCCAGCGCCTGGGAGAATTGCCCCTGTGCCGCGCTGTGCATCAGGTGGATCGCCTTGTAAATATTGGATTTTCCGGTGCCATTTGGGCCGAAAACGATATTGAGCTGCTCCAGCTCAAGGGAGAGATCGCGAATCGAGCGGTAGTTTTGGATATGCAGGGTAGTGATCATAAGCGAACCCAATTTTGCGGACTTAACCTGTACAAAGTTACAGTGTTTCCGGCAAAGTGCAAAAAAAAAGACGACAGTGAGGTGTCGTCTAAACGGGGTAGTGCTTCGGGCCTTTCAGGGTCAATGGGGCCTCGCGTTTGAATTCAGATCACGGCCAGACGTAAACCCAGGTCATCTGGATAGGGATCAAAGTAATTTTGCGTCATCAGATACCGGTCAGGGTATTCGGCCAGATAGTGTTTCAGGAGTGTCAGCGGGGCGAGAATAGGCAGCAATCCGTCACGGTAATGCAGGATCACATCACGCAGTTCGCCGCGCTGGCGGCTGTTCAGCTGGTTACGGAAATAGCCCTGAATATGCATCAGCACGTTGGTGTGATTTTTCCGTGAGGCGGGTTTCCTGAGGATCGCCATCAGTTTTTCGCGGTACGCCTCGAAGAAGGCTTCCAGATCGTCCCATTCGTGCAGCGAGGCGACGAAGGGGCTAATTTCGCGGTAGCCCGCCTGATGGTGTGCCAGCAGCTGGAGTTTGTAACGGCTGTGGAAGTCGAGCAGCGCGTGGCGCGTCAGGCCGTTTGCCCGCAGCGTATTCAACTCATGCAGAGCAAAAACCCGCTCCACAAAGTTTTCCCGCAGTACCGGGTCGTGCAGGCGTCCATCTTCTTCCACCGGCAGCCAGGGCCATTTTTCAAGCAGGGCAGCGGTGAACAGCCCGACACCCTCCTTTTGGCCCGCATTGCCTTTTTCGTCATACAGACGCACACGCTCCATGCCGCAGCTAGGGGATTTCGCGCAGACGATAAAACCGCAGAGATCGCCCATTTTCGGCACATAACCTGCCGCAAAATCGGCCATTTTTTGGGTGACATCTTCATGAGGTGCTTTGCTGAACCGCATCTGTATCTCACTGCTGGCAGTCTTCGTCAGACGCAGAGCGGGACGGGGCGTCGGCAGGCCGATCGCCATTTCCGGGCAAACAGGGCGGAAGTTAACCCACTCAGCCAGTTCATCCATGACAAAGCCCATACGCTTATGCCCGCCGTCGAAGCGAACGGCGGAGCCGGTCAAACATCCGCTAATACCCAGTACAGGTTTCGTTGTCATGATGTGCACCTCCAGAGTCTCTCTATAAAAGTTACACAAAATGATTATTTTGTCCAAGTATTGGCGGAGTTATTTTTTATTGTTTAACAATATCAATAACTTTTAGCTGCCTTTGTAGGTCGAATAACCGTACTGGCTGAGCAGCAGTGGAATGTGCAGCTTTTCGTTGGTGCGGGTGACGGTAAACAGCACCGGGATCTCCGGGAAGAATGACTCCAGCTTGTTGCCGTGGAAGTATTCGGCCGTTTTGAAGGTCACTTTATAGACGCCTGGCTGCATATCCTGATCCGCCGGATAGAGCGACTTGATGCGGCCATCCTGGTCGGTTTTGCCGCTGGCCAGCGGGGTCCATTTATCCTGCTGCTGCTTTTCCAGCGTGACGGTAACGCCCGGTGGCGGTGTGCCGGTTTGCTGATCAAGGATATGCACGCTCAGGGTGCCAACAGGGGCGCTAAAGGCGACAGGGGCAAAGGCCATAGAGGCCAGCAACAGCAGAGGGGCAGTTTTTTTCATCATCTTTTCCTGTGGAGTGATAAGTCACAGGAAAACGTTAGCATTTGCCGCGCGGGAAAATATTCAACTTTTCGTGAACATTACCGCAGGACAAAATAATCAGAGGATAATCACCTCAAGGGCAACCTGCTGTTGCCACTGTTCCACCTGTTTTCGGCGCACGGCGGTGAGTTTAGCGCTGGTGACCAGCAGCCATTGGCGATCGGGGAATATCTCCGGTGCCAGTGCGGCAGGGGGAATGGGCAGGAGGTTGATACGGTGGCCCTGGCCGGTGCGCGCTAAGGCTTCGAGCCAAATCTCGCACGGGTCGTTCAGGTGCCAGCCGCTAATCAGGAGGTTATCGCCCGGCGCTTTTTTATCGGCTTCAAGGCAAAACGAGGTGTAAGAGATGATAATGCCATCAAGGATTTCGCGCAGGGTCATGGCGGCGGGAACGTTGGCCGACACCAGGCTGCGCAGCGGGCGTAACACGTTCACGACCAGCGCCGGGCGCGGGTACTCACGACCGGCATCGTAGATCATCTGGCGCAGGGATTCGATTCTGCCCGCCTGTAAACGTTCCAGCATGTTCTGTTGCAGCGTTTGCCAGTTGTTGGTACGGCTGGGAACAGGGCGTTCCAGCAGCGGCTTGACCTGGCCGATGGGCACGCCTTTTTTCACCCAGTCGAGGATTTTTAACGCCTGCTGGACATCCTCGTCGCTGTACTGGCGATGGCCGCCCTCGGTGCGCAGCGGCTTGAGTAAACCGTAGCGACGCTGCCACGCCCGCAGCGTGGTAGGAGTGATGCCACTGAGTCTGGCGAATTCGCCAATGGAGTAAGCCATGTCTGCGTCCGAAGAGGATTAATCTCAATATTCTACGAATATTTTCCCATGGGATGAAGCGCCAGAGCGCTGCACTACACTTTAATTCCAACCGTGCAAAATGACAGGAGTTATCATGAAACTATGGCCCGTTGTGACCGGTGTCGCCATTGCGTTGACCCTGGTAGCCTGCAAATCCCCTACGCCACCGAAAGGTGTACAGCCGATTACGGGCTTTGATGCCAGCCGCTATCTGGGTAAATGGTACGAAGTCGCCCGTCTGGAAAACCGCTTCGAACGCGGTCTGGAGAAGGTGACCGCCACCTACGGCAAGCGCAGCGACGGCGGGATCAGCGTGCTTAACCGCGGATACGACCCCCTGAAACGCAAGTGGAATGAGAGCGAGGGTAAAGCCTATTACACCGGCGCGCCAACCACTGCGGCGCTGAAGGTGTCGTTCTTCGGTCCGTTCTACGGCGGTTATAACGTGATCAAGCTGGATGATGACTATCAGTACGCGCTGGTCAGCGGCCCGGACCGTGACTATCTGTGGATCCTGTCGCGCACGCCAACCATCCCGGACGCGGTGAAACAGGATTACCTCAATACCGCGCGTAGCCTCGGCTTCCGGGTTGATGAGCTGGTATGGGTCAGGCAATAAAGATCGTGCTTTCTTCCTGGGGTAATGCGCGGGCAAGAGAATAGACTTGCGTCATGGGCACACGGGAGATGACATATGCACTGGCAACCCTTTCGCGGCACCGCGCCGACCTCCATGACCATCTACAGCGCGTCGTTTCCCGATGTCAGCGACAACTGGCCGATGAAAGACGAGGTGACGCGTGAGCTGAACGCCGTTGATCGGGCCTTAAAAGCAGACCCGCAGCTGATGCCGCCGCTCATCGAAAAGGATGCCAGCGGCGGGAAGACGATTAAATGCCAGCATCACTGGTCTGAAAAGGCGTTTGCAACACGCCCGGCGGTTGTCGCCTGGCGTACCCGGCTGGTGCCCACCGCGCTGGCCCTGTATGCCATCCAGAACCCGCTGGATGATCATCTCCCCGACGGCACGCGGATGGACAGCCGCAGCCGCCAGTGGTTTATCCACGCCAACGATGCGATCGGCATCCGTTCCCGCGCGAAGGTGCTCTCCGTGCTGGCGGCACAGTATCTGGGTAACGATATCGACAACGTCTGGGTCAGCCTGGCCAGCGGTGCCGCCGTCCCGGTGCTGGAGGCGCTGCGCGGTGCCCAACTGGACGGGCAAAAAGTGCATTTAACCCTGGTGGATTACGATCCCGTCTCCCTGCGCTGGGCAGAGAAAATGGCCGCCGCCGAAGGGCTGAAGGCCGGTGAGCAGGTGACGATACTGCCGCGCGATCTGATCGAGGGTCTTATCCGCAGCGATAAACTGATCCAGGAGCTGGGCGAAGGTAACGTCGAGCTGGTGGATGCGCTGGGGATCTTCGAATATTTCAACGACACCGACGCGGTGACCTTCCTGAAACATGTCCTGCGCCTGCTTAAACCCGGCGGGGCGCTGATTATTTCGAACATGCTGACCAGCAGCCCGCAGATTGATTTCGCCCTGCGCTGTATTGGCTGGACCCCTATCTTCCCGCGCACGTTGCAGCAGTTGCAGGATATTCATCTCGCAGCAGGTATCCCGACGGAAAACGTCACGGTGATTGTGCCGAAAGACGGGGTGTATGCGGTGATGGAGGTGCGGGTTTAGGTTCCCTCTCCCGTTGGGAGAGGGGAAAAAGCGCTACGACCTTTTCAACGCGTCGCGCAGAATTTGCTGGCGCGTTTCCTGGATTATCTTATCGGCGGCTATTTTGATGCGCTGTTGGCTTTGTGGTGAACAGGACGCTATCAATTCAGTCAGCGTACGCAAATTAGTGTTTTCGGGCAGGGAAAATGAGCCGTTAATAGAATGGTCTGTCATTACGTGTATCGTCCTTGTTTATCAGTGCAATGGCTACGCTTGATATCGCTTCGGTATTTAACGATGATCGCTTTATGAAAATCGAACCCGCAGTCCCTTCATACTTTGAACGTCTTGTCGCGATCTGGGAATCATCCGTTCGTGCTACCCACCACTTTTTGCAGGAGAGTGATATTGCGGCCTTACGCCCACTCCTGCTCAATGCATATTTGCCGAATTTAAACGTTGTGATTGCCCGGGATGAAACGGGCGCTATACATGGCTTTTTGGGTGTGGATGAAAATCGCATTGAAATGCTGTTTGTTGACGATGCCAGCCGGGGAAAAGGCGTTGGCTCGTTATTGCTGAGGTACGCCATTGACCATTTCGGTGCCAACGAGGTGGACGTTAACGAGCAAAACCCGCAGGGGGTGGGGTTTTATCAGCACAGGGGGTTTGTGCAGATCGGGCGGTCGGAACTGGACGGGCAGGGCAATCCGTTTCCGTTATTGCATATGCGGTATGGGGGGTGATAGCCGCACATTCTGGCCCCTCTCACTGAGAACTGAGGGAGCACCACAAAAAAACACTGGCACGAACAACTCCCTCTCCTCTTTGGGGAGAGGGGTGGGGTGCGGGGAAACATGCCGCACCTGGTTTAACCCGGGGTCATGATGCCAGAGCCAGCGCCCCTTCAATGCCTTTCAGCTTCTGCTGCGCCTGCTTTAAGTCAGCGAGCAGCGCCTTCTCATACGGGTTGTGCGCCATCACCACGATACAACCGTCCATGACTTTCACCGTAACTTTATCCCCGGTATCAAACCCCGCCGCGCGCAGCCATTTGCCGGAAAGGATCAGGTTTGGCGTACTGCGATCGCGACCTTGCGGGCGATATCCCACAATTAAAGTACGCTCAGTTCCGGTTGCGGTGGTGTCTGGGGTAGAATGCGAATCAGCCATAATCAACTCCTTGATAGTTGGTGAGGTTAGACGCCCTTTAGTGCTCGAACACTACCGGGCGTTGCTTGATATCTGAATCCATGTGGTAGGTACCACATGGTGATAAGCTAACCGAACTGGTACCTACCATGCAAGATAAAAAGAAGCCAAATTTTGACCGCACCAAAAGTACGATGAAGAATATCCGATTTGAGGATGAACTTTTGGCACAGATTGAAAAAGCTGCGGGGAAAGGAAATTTTAGTAAGTGGGTGAAGGAGGCTTGCAAATTAAGGCTAACTCTTAAATAGGTCTCATGAGCCGCCCTTATAATAAATTTATTAATCAGGAAATAAATATTATGAGTGATGTGGATTACTTTAAGCAAGCTCAGCATTATTACTCTCAGGTTCCAACAATTATTCTTGGAAGCGGAGCATCTGCTGCATTTGGATTGGCAGGCATGGGAGCGCTTGCTAAACATCTTATTGAAAAAATTGAACTAAGTGATTGCGATAATGAATGTATTGATAAGTGGGAAGAATTTGTCCATGTATTGAACAGTGGTAAAGATCTTGAATCAGCATTATTAGAAGTTCGGCTGCCAGCATTTCTTACCACAAAAATAGTCAATATGACATGGGAGCTCTTAAATCCTCAAGATTTAGATGTTTTTTCAAAATCTATTCATGCTGCTAATTTCTTTGCGTTATCTGAATTAATTTCATCTTTATTTAGAAGCGCACTTAAAGAAATAAATTTGATAACAACAAATTATGATAGACTAGCAGAATATGCAGTAGAACACTCTGGCCATCATCATTACACTGGCTTTTCCCATGGTTTTTATAGGCAACAAAAAAACAATACTTATTTAAGTTGCCAACGTATTGTTAATATTATGAAGGTTCATGGAAGCTTAGACTGGTTTAGTAGCCCTTACGGAGATGTCATTGGGTACACACAATTAAATAACATACCGCCAAAGCATACTCCCAAAATAGTTACTCCAGGAATAGAAAAATATTCAACGACCTACCATGAACCATTTAGGAGCATAATACAAATGGCTGATAAAGCCATCAATAATGCTAAGTCATATTTATGTATTGGATTTGGCTTCAATGATGAGCATATTCAAGAAAAATTAGTAGAGAAATGCGTGAGAGAAAATGCGTGTATCACTTTAATTACTTGGGAGTTAAGTAATTCAGCGCGGAAGTTTTTACTTAATGGAAGCGTATCAAACTACCTGGCCATAGAGCGTGGAGAAAATGATGGGCAGTCAATTATTTATAGCTCACAAAGTAAAGATCCAATTTTAGTAAATGAGAACTATTGGAGTCTAAACGGTTATTTAAAACTTATTTTATAAGGAATAGATATGGCTATTTTTAACTACACAGATGAGCAGGCATTGGGAAAAGTTATTTCGGTAGATACATCCACCGTTATCATAACTATAGATTCTCCAGATAATTTGAAACGATTGCAAGTAAATAGATTAGTTGTTCTACAGAGTTCAAAACCCGGCCAGCATTTAATTGGATTAATTACTCAAGTTACAAGAAAGAAAATATTAAATAATGATTTGGATGATGAACAAGTTGAAGAATTAAATTTATGCAAAGTAACACTTATTGGAACTTTGCTAGATAAATGTGGTGTTTTAAATAATGTGTTTAGACGTACACTTGAAAGTGTGCCGGAGATTGATGCTAATTGCTTTACCCTTGAAGGGGAATATCTGACATTATTTATGCGCGTATTATCAAATGCGTCTGCGGAAGGTAACGCTTTAACTCTTGGTAAGTACACTTTAGACGATAATGCCATAGCATATCTTAATGGTAATAAATTTTTTCAAAAACATGCATTTATTGGTGGGAGTACTGGTTCAGGTAAATCATGGACAACAGCTAAAATTGTAGAACAAATGGCAAGTCTTAAGTTCTCGAATTCTATTGTGTTCGATCTACATGGTGAGTATTCACCATTGCAACATGAAAATATAACTCATTTTAAAGTTGCTGGACCATCCGAAGTAGAAAATGGTAGTATGATCAGCGACGGAGTGATTTATTTACCATATTGGCTTTTATCTTATGAAGGTCTTGTTTCAATTATGGTTGATAGGTCAGATCAAAATGCACCTAATCAAGCCATGATTATTTCTAGAGAGGTTAATAAAGCAAAAAGAGATTATCTGATTAATAGAGGTGAGAAAGATGTGCTTGAAAGTTTCACAATTGATAGCCCCGTCCCATTTGATATAAAAGCTCTTCTAAAAACCCTCGGTGAAATTAACTCTGAAATGGTTGAAGGAACTCGTGGGCATAAAATGGGAGAATTCAATGGTAAGTTATCAAGGTTAATCGCTAGACTGGAAAATAAAATCACAGATAGACGTCTTGGGTTTCTTTTTAATGCAGGCAATGATAGCCTTCGTTTTGAATGGCTAAGTGAGTTAACAAATTATTTATTTGGTAGTAAACATGAAAATAATTTGGGTGGGGTTAAAATAATAAACTTCTCAGAAGTCCCATCTGACATTTTACCTTTGATGGTTTCTTTAGTAGCTAGGTTAGCATTTTCTCTTCAACAGTGGACACCACCAACAGAAAGGCATCCTATAGCATTATTATGTGATGAGGCTCATTTATATATACCACAAAAAACAAATTTGGAT
Source organism: Leclercia sp. LSNIH3 (assembly GCF_002935105.1). Classification (NCBI taxonomy): domain Bacteria; kingdom Pseudomonadati; phylum Pseudomonadota; class Gammaproteobacteria; order Enterobacterales; family Enterobacteriaceae; genus Leclercia; species Leclercia sp. LSNIH3. Next base: position 2,334,837 of record NZ_CP026387.1, on the reverse strand, counting down.
ACGGCAGATCAAATATCAATTGGTGTATTTGAAAGAATAGCAAAAGAAGGGCGAAAATATGGGTTAAGTTTGGTGGTCATTAGTCAGCGTCCTTCTGAGGTGAATAAAACAATTTTAAGTCAGTGCAGTAATTTTGTTTCAATGAGATTAACTAATGCTGATGATCAAGCGGTGATTAAAAAGCTACTGCCAGAAAATTTAGGTGGATTTAGCGAGTTATTACCTATGCTGGATACAGGGGAAGCTTTAGTTGTCGGAGATGCAAGCCTCTTACCTACAAGAGTTAGAATTGATGAGCCTACTAATAAACCGAATAGTGGAACGGTTGATTTCTGGGATGAGTGGCAAAAAGAAACAGTCGAAGGAAGGATAAAAAAAGCCGTTATAAATTGGAGAAGACAGAATTTATCATAGTGAGAATATATAACAACTCTTCCGCCATTTCGAACTGAACTGGCGGAAGATCACAGGAGTCGAACCTGCCCAGGAACGCTGGCGTCCCCAACTGGATTTGAAGTCCAGCCACCTCACCGGAGATGACGATCTTCCGCGCCTCGATTGCTACATGGAGGCGGGGCGCATTATAGCTACTTTCAAACATTTACCCCATCTTTTCGCACACTTATTTCACCCCTTTTTTGACCTGTGTTACCTCTTCAACTTAAATCTTAAGAAAATCCTCATGTTACGATCTCCTTCGCACTTTTACCGCGATCACAAAAAACAAGAATCGTAAAAACGTAACCAGAAAACGCAATACCTGACGAGTAGGGGATGGTTTACAAAACATGTAATCGGTCTCAGCGCCCCTACGCGTGAAGGAATAACAATGAAAAGCGAAGTTTTGTCTGTCAAAGAGAAAATTGGTTACGGCATGGGTGACGCCGCAAGTCACATCATCTTCGATAACGTTATGTTGTACATGATGTTTTTCTATACCGATATCTTCGGCATCCCCGCCGGGTTTGTCGGCACCATGTTCCTGCTGGCCCGTGCGCTGGATGCCATCTCCGACCCCTGCATGGGGCTGATTGCCGACCGTACCCGCAGCCGCTGGGGTAAGTTCCGTCCGTGGATCCTGTTCGGGGCCATCCCGTTTGGCCTGGTCTGCGTGCTGGCCTACACCACGCCAGACCTCAGCCTGAACGGCAAAATGATCTACGCTGCCGTCACCTACACCCTGCTGACCCTGCTCTATACCGTGGTTAATATCCCGTACTGCGCGTTGGGCGGGGTGATCACTAACGACCCGACTCAGCGCATCTCCCTGCAATCCTGACGCTTTGTTCTGGCGACGGCGGGCGGCATGCTCTCCACGGTGCTGATGATGCCGCTGGTGAATTTGATTGGCGGCGAGGATAAAGCGCTCGGCTTCCAGGGCGGCATCGCCGTGCTGTCGGTGGTGGCGTTCATGATGCTGGCGTTCTGCTTCTTCACCACCAAAGAGCGCATCCAGGTGCCGCCTGCCACCACCTCCATGCGCGAAGATCTGCGCGACATCTGGCAGAACGACCAGTGGCGCATCGTCGGCCTGCTCACCATCCTCAATATTCTGGCGGTCTGCGTGCGCGGCGGCGCGATGATGTATTACGTCACCTGGATCATGGGGTCGCCGGCGCTGTTCGTCGCCTTCCTCACCACCTACTGCGTCGGCAACCTGATTGGCTCCGCGCTGGCAAAACCGCTCACCGACTGGAAGTGCAAAGTCAGCGTCTTCTGGTGGACTAACGCCCTGCTGGCGGTGGCGAGCGTGGCGATGTTCTTCGTGCCGATGCAGGCCAACATCACCATGTTTGCCTTTATCTTCGTGATTGGCGTGCTGCACCAGCTGGTGACCCCGATCCAGTGGGTAATGATGTCCGACACCGTCGATTACGGCGAGTGGACCAACGGCAAACGCCTCACCGGCATCAGCTTTGCGGGCACGCTGTTCGTGCTCAAGCTGGGCCTGGCGCTGGGTGGCGCATTGATTGGCTGGATGCTGGCAGGCGGCGGCTACGATGCCGCAGCTAAAACCCAGAACAGCGCCACCATCAGCATCATTATTGCCCTGTTTACCCTGGTTCCGGCAGCGTGCTACCTGCTGAGCGCGGTGATCGCCAAACGCTTCTACAGCCTGAAAACGCCATTCCTGATGAAAATCATGGACGACCTGGCACAGGGTGCGCGTCGTAATCAGCAGGAATTTAACACCCTGCCGGTCAGCAAAGAATTACAGAACTAAGAGGACGAACGTATGAAAATCAGTGATGGAAACTGGCTCATTCAACCGGGTCTGAACGTGACCTATCCGGTTCAGGTATTCGATGTGGAGCAGCAGGGCAACGACCTGGTGGTGTATGTCGCCCCGCGAGACGTGCGCGAGCGCACCTGGCAGCTCGACACTCTGATGTTCACGGTGCGCCTGTTTTCGCCGCAGGAGGGGATTGTCGGGGTGCGCATCGAGCACTTCCAGGGCGCGCTGGATAACGGCCCGTACTATCCGCTCAACGTCCTGAAGGACGTTAACGTGCAGATTGAAAACAACGCCGGGTTTGCCGAGCTGAAAAGCGGCAACGTCAGCGTGCGCGTCACCAAAGGCGAGTTCTGGGCGCTCGATTTCCTCAGGAACGGGCAGCGCATCACCGGCAGTCAGCTGAAAAACAACGGCTACGTGCAGGATGGCAACAGCGATCGCAACTACATGTTCGAGCGGCTGGATCTGGGCGTGGGCGAAACCGTCTACGGCCTGGGCGAGCGTTTTACCGCCCTGGTGCGCAACGGCCAGACGGTCGAAACCTGGAACCGCGACGGCGGCACCAGCACTGAACAGTCGTACAAAAATATCCCGTTCTACCTCACCAACCGTGGCTATGGCGTGCTGGTGAACCACCCGGAAAACGTCTCGTTCGAAATCGGCTCCGAGAAGGTGTCCAAGGTGCAGTTCAGCGTCGAGGGCGAGTATCTGGAGTATTTCGTCATCGACGGCCCGACGCCAAAAGAGGTGCTCAACCGCTATACGCAGTTCACCGGACGTCCGGCGCTGCCGCCAGCGTGGTCGTTTGGCCTGTGGCTCACCACCTCGTTTACCACTAACTATGACGAAGCGACGGTAAACAGCTTTATCGACGGCATGGCCGAGCGCGACCTGCCGCTGCACGTCTTCCACTTCGACTGCTTCTGGATGAAGGCCTTCCAGTGGTGCGACTTCGAGTGGGACCCGGTGACCTTCCCGGACCCGGAAGGGATGATCCGCCGTCTGAAGGAGAAAGGGCTGAAGGTCTGCGTATGGATCAACCCGTACATCGGCCAGAAATCGCCAGTCTTCAGGGAACTGAAAGAGAAGGGCTATCTGTTGAAACGCCCGGACGGCTCGCTATGGCAGTGGGATAAATGGCAGCCGGGGCTGGCGATCTACGACTTTACCAACCCGGAAGCCTGCCAGTGGTATGCCGACAAGCTGAAAGGCCTGGTGGATATCGGCGTTGACTGCTTCAAGACCGACTTTGGCGAGCGCATCCCGACCGACGTGCAGTGGTTCGACGGCTCCGATCCGCAAAAAATGCACAACCACTACGCCTATATCTATAACGAGCTGGTGTGGAACGTGCTGAAAGAGTCGGTAGGCGAAGAGGAGGCGGTGCTGTTTGCCCGTTCGGCCTCGGTGGGTGCGCAACAGTTCCCGGTGCACTGGGGCGGCGACTGCTACGCCAACTACGAGTCGATGGCCGAAAGCCTGCGCGGCGGGCTATCGATTGGCCTGTCCGGGTTCGGATTCTGGAGCCACGATATCGGCGGGTTCGAAAACACCGCTCCGGCGCACGTTTACAAACGCTGGTGCGCGTTTGGGCTGCTCTCCAGCCATAGCCGCCTGCATGGCAGCAAATCCTACCGCGTGCCATGGGCTTACGATGATGAATCCTGCGACGTGGTGCGTCACTTTACCCAGCTGAAATGCCGGATGATGCCGTACCTCTATCGCCAGGCGGCACTGGCGCGTGAGTCTGGCACGCCGATGCTGCGGGCGATGATGCTCGAGTTCCCGGACGATCCGGCCTGCGACTATCTCGACCGCCAGTACATGCTGGGGGATTCGGTGCTGGTGGCACCGGTGTTCAGCGAGGCGGGGGATGTGCAGTTCTACCTGCCGGAAGGGCGCTGGACGCACCTGTGGCACAACGACGAAATCCAGGGCAGCCGCTGGCATAAACAGCAGCACGACTTCCGAAGCCTGCCGGTCTACGTGCGCAACAACACCCTGCTGGCGCTGGGCAATAACGACCAGAAGCCGGACTATGCCTGGAATGAGGGAACGGCCTTCCAGCTGTTTAACCTGGACGATGGCGCCACGGCGGTGAGCGAAGTCTCCGCGGCGAACGGTGCTGTCGCCTTCACCCTGACCGCAACGCGCAGCGGCGACACCCTGACCCTGAAAGGAAACGGCGAGGCGCGGGACTGGTCGGTCTGTTTGCGCAATGTGCAACGTGTTGGCGGTGTGAAAGGTGCGTCACATGCTGGCAGCGAGTGGGGCGTGGTAGTGAAAGCAGAGGGGGACGAGGTGGTGATTCACCTCTGAGACCCTTCACCCTAACCCTCTCCCATAGGGGAGAGGGAAGAGTGAGAGCCCATCTTTAAGCAGGTGATAACGGGGTTGCTCCCTCTCCCTTTCAGGGAGAGGGCTGGGGTGAGGGTTGTTGCTCAACCGTATTCACCGCCCCACCCGTCATCGTCTGCGTGACCTGCTGTTTATTCATATTCACCGCATTCAGCCTGCCGTTGACTGTCGGCTTCAACGGCGTGTCTTTTTGCACATTACCGCTGGCGTTGAGCTGAATATTGCCGTCGCCCGTGACCGGCAGCGCGGGCCAACCCCACTGCTGGAGCACGTTCAACGGCACGCCGCGACCGGTCAGGTTGATGGTCGTCTGGCGTACCGGCGTCTGCGAGACGCTGGCCTTCGCTTCCAGAATGCCTTTCTCGGTAAAGGCGCTCAGTTCATTGATGGCAATCGTCGAGGCGTTAGCCGTCAGGGAGAGCGACGGACGGCGCACGTCCACCCGGTTAAAGGTGGCAGCCGCCCCGTTCAGGGTGGCGGTGCCCGCCCATACGCCCCACTGCCGATCTTTCGCCAGTTGCAGGTTGGTGCCGTAACCGTCGAGGGCGGTGATCTGCCACGGGAAGGCGGGATCAACGTCGATCACCAGGTTACGGCTCAGGCCGAATTTGCGCAGCGTGACGTTGTGCAGCCATTCCGGCAGTGTCTCCATCCATTGTGTTTTCCAGTTTTGCGGCAGGGTGTACTCCAGCCCGGCGACGGCGACATCGTCCAGCACCAGCGCTTTTCCGCTGCGCAACCAGTTGCCGGAGGTGCGCACCATCCCGCCTTCCCAGCGCGAGGTGAACTGGCGCAGGGCAATCCCCTGCGGGGCAAATTCCGCATTCAGGATCGGGTCGAACAGGTGCAGCGAACCGTAGATAAACTCACTGGCATTCATCGACAGGCGACCGTCCTCGCTCTGCCAGTCGCCCTGGCTCAGGGTCAGGTTGCGCAGGCTCAAATCGAGATCCGTTACCGCCCAGTCCGGCCCTTGCAGGCGGGCGTCCGTCACGTCGAGGCGGCCAATCTGTAACGACGGCAGCGTGGTGATGGGAGCAAAAAAGTCGGACAGCGATTTATCGCTCTGCAGACGGATATCGTTCAGGCGCATATTGTCCACCTTCCAGCCGCCGTTGGCGTCGCGGCGTGCGGTGCCGGTGAGGGAACCTCGTGCCATATCCGCACCGATGGTGGTCAGCACCACCTCTTTGTCGGTCAACTCCCCCTCGATCAGCACGTTGCTGGCCGGTACGCCGTTCAGCGTCAGCGACCCGGCGCTGATCTGGATATTTGCTTTTTTACCCAGCACGTTACCTGCTTCAGGGTCCCAAGGGCGTACGCCGCCGGTCACCTTCTGGGCGCTGAGATCCCACGCGGTATTGGGGCTGTTAAAGGCCATGTTATTCAGCAGCAGGCGATCGGCCTGGAAGGGAAGCGGCGCCGTCTGGGGCGAAAGGTTCAGCGTGCCGTCAAACAGGGTGATGGTATCCATGTGCAGCGGATCGGTGAGCTGGCGGCTGCTCACGCCGATATCCACCATTTTTGCCACCAGGGTCGCCGGTTGGCCATCGCGCCCGAAGGTGACGTTTTTCAGCACCAAGTGGGTGGGGGACGAGAAGCGGTGATCCATCAGGTCAAAATTGAGTTCGTAGTCGGTGTTTACCGTGATCCAGCTACTGACCTGCGCCGCTCCCCAGCGGGTTTGAACAAGGATATAGAGCGCGAGGATCGCGATAAGCAGAACGGCCAGAATACCGACGAGAAGCTTTCCAATAAATTTCATGGTCTTCCATCACGTAAAACACACATAAAGGAGTTATGCACGATTTATGCGCATTGCTCAAGGCGCGAATGGTGGAATTCCGGGTTACGGCAGCAGTTGCCTGCTGCCGTTAAAAGGATTAGTTCTTTTCTGGCGGGAAGATCAGGTTCAGGACGATAGCGGTGATCCCACCGGCGGCGATGCCGGAAGAGAGCAGGTTTTTCACCCAGTCAGGGGCAAACTGCAGGATCAGCGGCTGCTGAGACACACCCAGACCCACCGCCAGCGACAGCGCGATAATCATGATGGCGCGGCGGTTCAGCGGTTCACGGGAAACAATACGCACGCCCGATGCCGCAATAGTGCCGAACATCACCAGCGTTGCACCGCCCAGCACCGGCTCAGGAATGTGCTGCACAAAGCCACTCACCGCCGGGAACAGACCGAGCACAATCAGCATCAGCGCCACGACAAAGCCCACGTAGCGGCTGGCAACGCCGGTCAGCTGGATCACGCCGTTGTTCTGGCCGAAGCAGGAGTTCGGGAAGGTATTGAACACGCCGGAAACAAAGGAGTTCAGGCCGTTGGCCAGCACGCCGCCCTTCAGGCGTTTCATGTACAGCGGGCCAGAAACCGGCTGCTCAGAGACGTCGGAAGTGGCCGTGATATCGCCGATCGTTTCCAGGGAGGTGATCATAAACACCAGCATCAGCGGCAGGAGCAGGTTCCAGTCGATGCCGAGACCGTAGTAGAGCGGCGTCGGAACCACGATCAGCGGGTTGTCGGTCGGGGTGCTGTTTTGCGGCAACATGTCCATCGCCCAGGCTGCCAGGTAGCCTGCCGCCATGGCGATCACCAGTGAAGCGACGCGCAGGTACGGGTTACGCTGACGGTTGAGCAGAATAATGATTGCCAGCACCACACCCGCCAGCAGCAGGTTTTTTGGGGCACCGAAGGTGTGGTCGGCCATCGCAGCGTAACCGCCGCCGATGGAGGTGAGACCGACCTGAATCAGCGACAGGCCGATAATCATCACCACCACGCCGGAGACCAGCGGAGTAATAATGCGGCGCGCCAGGTGCAGTACGCGGGAGATCACCATCTCGGTGCAGCTTGCCAGCATCAGGGTGCCGAACAGGGCTGCCATCATCGTAGGGACATCCGCGCCGCCGGTTTTCAGCGCCGTGCCGCCCATGATCAGCGGAGCCACAAAGTTAAAGCTGGTGCCCTGAATCGACAGCAGACCGGAACCCACCGGACCCCAGGCTTTAATCTGAATAATGGATGCCACGCCCGAAGCAAACAGCGACATGCTGATGATGTGCTGGGTGTCCTGCGCCGGTAAGCCGAGCGCCTGGCAGATCAGCAGGGCAGGGGTGATCACCGCCACAAACATTGCCAGCAGATGCTGACAGGCGGCGAACAAGGTCTGCGCCAGCGGCGGGCGATCTTCAAGACGGTAAATCAGTTCACTGTTATGCGGCTGCGCAATCGGTTGCGCATCTTGCTGTTCTACGGCGTTAACGGACATCTGCTGCGATCCCCTGGAAGAAAAGCGGGCATTTTAGCCGAGTGGATGAGAAAAGCAAACGATTGCTCACAAATATCGTTGATAAAAGCCTCAACTTAATGCGGCTTTTCTGTCACGCCATGGCAAAGTTCATTACACTCCTGCTCCCGATTGTGCTTAAGTCGCGCAATCGGTTCAGGAAAACGCGCGTGTTGATGGAGTACGTGCCATATAAGGAGCCTACTATGATTCATCTTGATACGTTGTCGACCCTCGTTGCGGCAACGCTGGTTTTACTGCTTGGCCGTAAGCTGGTTCACAGTGTCCCCCTTCTCAGAAAATACACCATCCCGGAACCCGTCGCGGGCGGGCTGTTAGCCGCCGTTGCGCTGCTGGTGCTGAAAAAAAGCATGGGCTGGGAAATCGACTTTGATATGTCGCTAAAAGACCCGCTGATGCTGGCTTTCTTCGCCACCATCGGCCTGAACGCCAACCTCGCCAGCCTGCGGGCTGGTGGCAAAATGCTGGGCGTATTTTTAATTGTGGTGGTCGGGCTGCTGGTGATGCAGAACGCCATCGGTATCGGCATGGCCTCCCTGCTGGGGCTGGATCCGCTGATGGGCCTGCTGGCCGGCTCCATTACCCTGTCCGGCGGACACGGCACCGGGGCGGCATGGAGCAAACTGTTTATCGAGCGCTATGGGTTCCAGAATGCGACCGAAGTGGCGATGGCCTGCGCCACCTTCGGCCTGGTGCTGGGTGGTCTCATCGGCGGGCCGGTGGCGCGCTATCTGGTGAAGCACTCCACTACCCCGAACGGTCGACCGGAAGATGAAGCGGTGCCAACGGCGTTTGAAAAGCCGGACGTTGGCCGCATGATCACCTCCCTGGTGCTGATCGAAACCATTGCGCTGATCGCCATCTGCCTGACGGTGGGTAAAGTGATTGCGCAACTGCTGGCGGGTTCCGCGCTGGAGCTACCGACCTTTGTCTGCGTGCTGTTTGTGGGGGTGATCCTCAGCAACAGCCTGGCGCTGATGGGCTTTTATCGCGTCTTTGAGCGGGCGGTATCGGTGCTGGGCAACGTCTGCCTGTCACTGTTCCTGGCGATGGCGCTGATGAGCCTCAGGCTGTGGGAGCTGGCCTCGCTGGCGCTGCCGATGCTGGCTATTCTGGCGGTTCAAGCCCTGTTTATGGCCCTGTATGCGATGTTCGTTACCTGGCGGTTGATGGGCAAAAACTACGACGCGGCGGTGCTGGCGGCGGGGCATTGCGGTTTTGGTCTGGGGGCAACGCCAACGGCCATTGCCAACATGCAGGCTATTACCGAGCGCTTCGGTCCTTCACATATGGCGTTTCTGGTGGTGCCGATGGTGGGGGCGTTCTTTATTGATATCGTCAACGCGATCGTGATTAAGATGTACCTGATGTTGCCGATGTTTGGCTGATCAGGCGTTGGAGTAACGTTCGGTCTCTGGCATCCAGCGCTCGATTAACGCTGCCGCCTGGTCGGGGTAGCGTTCATGGATATGGCGCGCCAGACGCTGAACTTCGGGGATCATGCCCTGATCGCGCAACAAGTCGGCCACTTTAAACTCGGCGTTACCGGTCTGGCGGGTACCGAGCAGTTCGCCGGGGCCACGGATCTCCAGATCCTGTTGCGCAATCACAAAGCCGTCGTTGCTGTCACGCAGTACCTGCAGGCGCTTCTGGGCGGTTTTCGACAGCGGGGCTTTGTACAGCAGTACGCAGTGTGAGGCCACTGCGCCACGTCCGACGCGGCCACGCAGCTGGTGAAGCTGCGCCAGACCCAGACGTTCCGGGTTTTCGATGATCATCAGGCTGGCGTTAGGTACATCCACCCCCACTTCAATCACCGTAGTGGCGATCAGCAGATGCAGATCGCCTTGTTTGAAGGCCTGCATCACCGCCTGCTTTTCGGCAGGCTTCATGCGGCCATGCACCAGCCCGACGTTCAGTTCGGGCAGAGCCAGCTTTAACTCTTCCCAGGTGGCTTCTGCCGCCTGCGCTTCCAGCAGATCCGACTCTTCAATCAGGGTGCAGACCCAGTAAGCCTGACGGCCTTCCTGGCAGGCGTTACGCAGCCGATCGATGATGTCGCTGCGGCGCGTATCGGGGATAGCGACGGTAGTCACCGGCGTACGCCCCGGCGGCAGTTCGTCGATGGTAGAGGTGTCGAGATCGGCATAGGCGGTCATCGCCAGGGTGCGCGGGATCGGCGTCGCGGTCATGATCAGCTGGTGCGGATGGTATCCCTGCTGGAGTCCTTTCTCCCACAGCGCCAGACGCTGATGCACACCAAAACGGTGCTGCTCATCAATGATCACCAGCGCCAGGCCGTGAAACTGCACCTGCTCCTGGAAGATGGCGTGTGTGCCGACAATCATCTGCACCTGACCACTGGCAATGGCGTCCTGCTGCGCCTGTCGCGCCTTGCCTTTTTGCTTCCCGGCCAGCCAGCCCACTTCAACCCCCAGCGGGGCAAACCAGCTGCGGAAGTTATTCGCATGCTGCTCGGCCAGCAGTTCGGTCGGGGCCATTAACGCCACCTGTCTGCCGTGCGCAATGGCGCGCAGGGCGGCCAGGGCAGCCACCAGCGTTTTACCGGAGCCGACATCGCCCTGCACCAGACGCATCATCGGCACATCCAGCGCTAAATCGTGCTCGATCTCCGCGGTTACGCGGGCCTGTGCCCCGGTGGGTTTAAAGGGCAGCGAAGCCAGAAGTTTATCTTTTAATTCGTTACGGGCCGGGAGTGGCAGGGCGTGAAAACGCTGGGCACCGGCGCGTAACGCCAGCATGCTCAGGTTATGCGCCAGCAGCTCTTCCAGAATCAGACGACGCTGGGCCGGGTGCTGCCCGCTCTCTAAATCGCTGAGTTGCAGCGTCGGCGGCGGGCGATGCAGGGTGCGCAACGCTTCCGGCAGGCTCATCATGCCCTGCGCCAGCTCGGGTGGCAGCAGTTCGGCAATGGCGCAGGTGTCGAGTAGCTCCAGCGCCTGATCGGTCAGCTTGCGAAGCGTTGCCTGCTTGATGCCTTCGGTGGTCGGGTAGACCGGGGTCAGGGTCTCCTGCATCTCCGGGGTGCTGAGATCGCCCTGTACGCGGTACTCCGGGTGGATCATCTCCGCGCCGTATTTCCCACGTTTGGCTTCGCCATAGGCCAGCACCCGACGCCCGGCGGCCAGGCTATTTTTCATCGCCGCGCTGAAGTTAAAGAAGCGCATCGTCAGGATGCCGGAGCCGTCGCTAATCTGGCAGGTCATCATCCGGCGGCCGCCAAAGGTGATGTTGCTGTTCAGCACTTCGCCTTCAACGGTGGCGTAAATGCCGGGCAGCAGCTCGCCAATCTGATAGAGCTGAGTGCGGTCTTCGTAACGCAGGGGGAGGTGCAGGAGGAGATCCTGCACGGTATGCAGGCCAATTTTTGCCAGTTTGCTGCTCTGGGCCGCGCCAACGCCCGTCAGGGAATTGAGCGGCACAGCATCAAGCAGACGGCCTTGCATGATTACTTCGTCGCTTGCATGGTGGCCCACCACGTTGCATCGGCTTCAATCTCGCCCTGCATATTCACGTGGGGGTAGGGTAATTTTTTCTGCTTCGCCACGTTGGCCAGCACCGGATAACCACCTTCAAACAACAGGCGCTGCTGCTCTTCTTCCGGCAGCATGCTGTTCTCGCGTTTGTACATCCCGGCATTTTGTCGCTGGCGCTGGGCTTCATACAGAATGAGCGCGGAAGCCACGGAGACGTTCAGCGACTGCACCATGCCAATCATCGGAATGATGATGTCCTGATCCGCCAGATCTAGCGCTTCCTGGGTGATCCCCGTTTTCTCCTGACCCATCAGAATGCAGGTCGGGCGGGTGTAATCAATTTCGCGGAAATCGACGGCTTTGTCAGAGAGGTGGGTCGCCAGAATCTGCATGCCGCGCCCTTTCAGATGTGAAATGGCTTCGGCAATATTGTCGTGAGCTTTGACCTGCACCCAGCTGTTGCTACCTGCAGCAGCCGAGGCCATGGGACGCATCCGCGTACCTTTCCAGACGGCGTGCACTTCATGCACACCGACGGCGTCTGCGGTACGGACGATAGCAGCAACGTTATGAGGTTTATGGACCTGCTCCATGCAGACCGTCAGATCGGGCTGACGCCTGGCAAGCATTTCGCAGATCCGGGCATAACGTGTTGAGTTCATAAACCTAGTTTCGGTTACGGGTGACTTTAATTACGTCGGCCATCACGCGGATTTTGCGCATGATATTCGCCAGATGCACACGGTCACGCGCGGTCAAACGAATAAAGGCGCTGTACACACGGCCATCTTTCTCTTCCGTATTCAGGCTATGAATGTTGGAAGAGGCGGTATTGATTGCCGCCGTCAGGTTGGCCAGTGCACCCTGGTGGTTGAACATATCCACCTTAATTTCGGTGATAAACTCCTGCTCGGTCTCTTTATCCCACTCTACCGCCATAAACTTCTCAGGCTCTTTCTGGTAGCCACGGATGTTACGACAGGATTCGTGATGGATAACCAGGCCTTTACCAGGGCTGACGTGGGCAATAATCGGGTCACCCGGGATCGGTCGGCAGCACTTGGCAAAGGTGATCAACACGCCGTCGGCGCCTTTGATCGGCAGATGGCCGTGGCTGGTTGATGACGGCTGCGGCACAGAAGTTTCGCCCTGCTGCAGGTTCTTCGCCACCACCACGCTCATGGCGTTACCCAGACCGATTTCCGCCAGCAGATCGTCAAGCGTGGCGAGCTTCATACGCTCGATTTCACGCTGCACGTTCTCTTTCGGGATCTCTGCCAGCTTGCGGCTGCCACCCAACGCATGGTTGAGCAGACGACGGCCCAGGCTTACAGAGTCGTCGCGTTTGAGGTTCTTCAGCAGCTGGCGGATCTTCGCACGGGCTTTCGAGCTTACGACAAAGTTGAGCCATGCCGCGTTCGGACGGGCACCCGGTGCGGTAATGATTTCTACCGTCTGGCCGCTGGTCAACGGCTGTGACAGTGGGTACGGCTGGCGGTCGACGCGCGCACCTACGCAGGCATGACCGATATCGGTGTGCACGGCATAAGCGAAGTCAACCGGAGTTGCGCCAGCAGGCAGTTCGACAATGCGCCCTTCTGGCGTGAAAACGTAAATCTCATCCGGGAAGAGATCGGATTTAACGCTCTCGATAAATTCAAACGAGCTACCGGCGCTCTGTTGCAGCTCCAGCAGGCTCTGCATCCAGCGCTGAGCGCGGATTTGTGCGGTGGTGCTGGTTTCGCCCTGTTCTTTGTAAGCCCAGTGCGCGGCAACACCCATCTCTGCCATTTGATCCATGTCTTCGGTACGGATCTGCACCTCAACCGGCACGCCGTGCGGGCCAATCATTGATGTGTGCAGAGACTGATATCCGTTGGCCTTTGGAATGGCGATATAGTCTTTCATGCGACCTGGACGCGGCTTGTACAGGCTGTGCATCTGGCCGAGTACGCGATAGCAGGTATCGGCGTCGTGGACGATCACGCGGAACGCGTAGATATCCATGATCGAGTGAAAACGCTGCTCTTTAAGCACCATTTTCTGATAGATAGAGTACAAATGCTTTTCGCGACCGCTGACGCGGCAGGGAATACCTGCTTCCTGCAAACGCCCTTCGATTTCAGAGAGGATTTTCTGAATCATCTCTTTACGGTTACCACGTGCGGCTTTCACCACCTCTTTAATCACGCGGAAGCGGTTCGGGTATAAAGCTTCAAAACCCAGCTCTTCCAGCTCGGTTTTAATGTGATGAATACCTAAACGGTGCGCCAGCGGGCTATAGATTTCGAGGGTTTCACGGGCAATGCGACGACGTTTGTCCGGGCGTAATGAACCCAGAGTGCGCATATTGTGGGTACGGTCAGCGAGTTTGATCAGAATGACGCGGATATCCTGCACCATCGCCATGATCATTTTGCGGAAGTTTTCGGCTTGCGCCTCTTTCTTGTCGCGGAAATTCAGCTTATCAAGCTTAGAGACCCCTTCCACCAGCTCGGCAACGCTTTTGCCAAACAGCTGTTCCATGTCCTGGTAGGTGGCAGGGGTATCTTCGATCACGTCATGCAGCAGGGCGGCCATAAGCGTTTCGTAGTCGAGTTTCATCTCGGCCAGAATACAGGCCACCGCTACCGGGTGCGTGATATAAGGTTCACCGCTTGAACGTGTCTGGCCCTCGTGAGCGTCACGTGCAACGAGATACGCCTGCTGGAGACGCTTAATCTGGTCTACCGGCAGGTAGGTTTGAATCAGTTGATTCAGGCTTTCAAACAGATACAAGGGCGACCCGCAGGTTTAATTAACGACGACCTTCAGCAATGGCGGTAACGGCCTGCAGTTCTGCGGCTTCCTGCTCTTGCTGCTCCTGGCGTTCACGAACATCAAGGATCTGGTTGTTGATCAGACCTTCTTCGATTTCACGCAATGCGATAACAGTAGTTTTATCGTTTTCTTCTGGTACCAGCGGATCTTTACCGCCTGACTGCATCTGACGAGCGCGACGCGCGGCGACCAGCACCAGGTCAAAACGGTTACCAATTTTCTCTACAGCGTCCTGAACAGTTACGCGTGCCATACTTAAAATGCTCCACAGATGAAGAAATGACTGGGCATGATACTGAATGTGGGTTCAGTCTGCCAACAGTTTGCTGATTAATGCGTCATGTCGCTGCTTCTGGCGGCTCATGCGCAGACGTTCGGCGCGAAGGATAGTTTTGAGATCGCCCAGGGCGGTATCGAAATCATCATTCACAATAAGATAATCATATTCGGCGTAATGGCTCATTTCCGCAACTGCCTGGGCCATACGTTTTGCGATAACTTCTTCGCTGTCCTGGCCGCGGCCACGGAGACGGCGATCCAGCTCATCTTTCGACGGCGGTAAAATAAAGATGCTGCGCGCCTGCGGCATCTTCGCGCGAATTTGCTGCGCGCCCTGCCAGTCGATATCAAGGAACACGTTCACACCGGTCGACAGTACCTGCTCAATGGTCTCACGTGAGGTGCCGTAGTAATTACCGAAGACTTCGGCGTGTTCAAGAAACGCCTCTCTGCCAATCATCGCTCTGAATTCATCGTGATCGACAAAGAAATAATGTTCACCGTGTACTTCACCCGGACGCGGCGCGCGCGTGGTGTGAGAAACCGATACCTGGGTATCGTACAACGGTTGGGTTTTTAACAGCGCCTGAATCAGGCTGGATTTACCCGCGCCACTAGGGGCAGAAACAATATAAAGCGTGCCTTGAGCCATGAGAGTCTTATGTATGTGTTAACGAAGAAAGTCCTACATACGGGCTTATTATACACGTCGCCGCTTCGTGACGTAGCCTTTGTCACACTTTTTCCGCTTCTTCGTTGATTTTTGCTCGCCCTTTTCCGCTTTTTTGCGCCGTTTGCTGCAACAGAATCAAAGTCCTGATGCTGGCTCGTAAAGTCTGTTTTTCCCTGTCGCCTGCAATTTCATACCGCGTTATACCTTCCATAAAACAGGGAGGGACGACGATGTGGCGAGGATTAGGCGTAGTGATGTTGTTGTGGAGCAGTTACGGGCTGGCGATATGCCCGGCCTGGTCACCCGCGCAGGCAGAGCAGGAGATCGCCCGGCTTAGTGAGCAAATAGCCCGCTGGGATAAGGCTTATTGGCAGCAGGGGGTCAGCGACGTGAACGACGACGTCTATGACCAGCTGGCCGCGCGGCTGAAGCAGTGGCGGCACTGCTTTGGTGATGAACAGGCGACAGAGGCGCAAATGCCTGCGGGCGGTTCGATCAGGCACCCGGTCAGCCATACCGGTGTATCGAAGGTCGCGAATAAAGCGGCGCTCCGGCAGTGGATGCGTTCACATCAAGACCTGTGGATCCAGCCAAAGGTAGATGGCGTGGCGGTGACGCTGGTCTACCGGCAGGGGCAGCTGGTGCAGGCCACCAGCCGGGGAGATGGGCTGAAAGGCGAAGACTGGACGGCGAAAGTGAAGCGCATCGCTGCGATCCCCGCCCGGGTGACGGGGCCGCTCGCCAACAGCGTATTGCAGGGTGAGCTGTTCTTACGTCGTGATAATCATGTTCAGCATCAGATGGGCGGGATGAATGCGCGGGCAAAAGTTGCCGGAGCGATGATGCGGCAGGATGACAGCGCCCTCCTGGATCATATTGGCATCTTTATCTGGGCCTGGCCTGACGGTCCCGCCACGATGGATGAGCGTCTGCAAGCGTTAACCCGGGCGGGCTTTGGCCTGACCGAATCCTGGACGCACAAGGTCAGTTCAGTGGAGGAGGTTGAAAAACTGCGCCATCGCTGGCTGACGTCGCCGCTGCCCTTTGTCACCGATGGCGTTGTTGTCCGCTCGGCACAGGAGCCGGCAGGCAACCGCTGGCTGCCCGGGGACGGTAGCTGGGTGATTGCGTGGAAATATGCTCCGGTTGCACGGATCGCTGAGGTCCGATCTATCACCTTTGCCGTGGGTCGCACCGGCAGGATCGCAGTGGTCGCCACCCTTGAGCCCGTGCAGCTTGATGATAAACGGGTGCACCGCGTCAACCTGGGGTCAGTAGGGCGCTGGCAGGCGCTGGATATTGCACCGGGCGATCAGGTTCAGGTCAGCCTGGCCGGGCAGGGGATCCCGCGGTTGGATAGTGTCGTCTGGCGAGGGAGCAACCGGCAAAAACCGGTTCCGCCAGCGTCGCGCTTCACGCCGCTGACCTGTTTTTATGCCTCGCCGGAATGCCATGAGCAGTTTATGGCCCGCCTGGCCTGGTTGAGTTCGAAAGATGTGCTCGATATTAAAGGCGTGGGTGAGTCGGGCTGGAGGCTATTACATCAAGCACATCATTTTGAGAACATCTTTTCGTGGCTGGCGTGGACCAAAGAGCAGCTCCAAAACACGCCAGGAATGAATGCCACGCGAGGCTTAATGTTATGGCATCGTTTTGAGTTCGCTCGCAAGCAGCCCTTTAGACGGTGGATTGCTGCACTGGGCGTTCCTTTACCGCGAGCCGCAGCAAAAGCGCTTAACGTGCATTCGTGGCAGCAGTTACGCGAAAAAGATGCAGAAAGCTGGCAACAGCTTCCTGGCGTCGGCAAGGAAAATGCGCAAAAGTTGATCGCGTTTATTCATGATCCCACCATCGCGACCCTGGCTGCATGGCTCGGAGAACAGGGTATCCAGGGATTTTAAAGTGAGCCAGGTTTTGCTTTCCGCCAGGGCGTATTTAAATCTTGTGAGCTAAACGTATTGCGTAGCTGGTTGTAATCGAAGATATGGCGTCCGCCGTCCATAACCGGAAGGGACGTAGGCTCTTGATAGCAGGTTTCGAGCACCGAAAGGCAGTTTTTAACCCCTGTAGAGATGCCGAGCCAGTTGAGCATAAGCCAATAGTTATTTGCGGTGGGCCAGAAGCCATTAACCCACCCTAACCGCCGTTTTTGGCTGAAAAGTGCGGGCTGGCTGTACCAGATGAACTGCGGGACTTCGTAAGCCTCTTTACTTGGATTACGGGAACCATGCATATAAATAGATTCCAGTTGCGGATTTTTTTCCAGCCCGTGATCGGAAAAATAAAGAATTGAAGAGGCGGTGTTTTGCAAGCGTTTAGCCACTTCGCCGATAAAGTAATCTGTATAACGAATCGCATTGTTATAGCAATCTTCGTACTTATTTCCGGTATCCAGAACACCTGCTGATGCAGGGTAGCGGTCACATGCCATTTCATGACTACCGTTAATGTGCAGGACAATGAATTTTTTACCGGGTTTGTTTAGTGCCTCTTCGAGGGCGGGTAAAAGCTCCGTATCATATTGGGTATTAATCCAGTGCAAATTTTGGCTGGTTGAAGCAATGGCAGCAATATAATTATTACTCTTTCCTGAGTTCCCTTGCGCACTGATCCATTCCGTGTAATAGCCTGCTTTTCCTGCAATGCTGACAACGTTGTCGGCAAGTTTGTCGACAGTGAAATTATCCGGGTCGGCCTGGCTGAGGATCATAGGGACCGCCAGTACCGTGGCCGATGCCGGGGCAATAGCATTCCTGAAGATCAGAGCGTTCTTTTTAAAAGATGACTCAACAGGTGTAGTGTTCTGGTTGAAACCATAAAGCTGCATATTGCTGCGTCGTGCAGATTCCCCGACGATAACCACGTAGTTTTCGATACCGGTGCGTTGGTATTGCAGGGCAGGATAATGCACATTTTGCTTACTGATTTTCTCAGCTAACGCGTTGTCCCGGTGAGCAATAATAAATTCAGAACCGATGTAAAACGGCGTATAAGTCAGGATCCTTGAACTGAGCGGATAGTAGACTTCCAGGTCTTTGCGCTTTTTAAGCCAGCTTGCGGCAGAGTACCAGCCCATATAGCCCACCAGTAACACCATACTGATGGTTTTTGCCCGATCCGACAGGTTTTCGCTAAGAGACTTAATGGCGTACCAGGTAATAACAAAATAGGCCATGACAATGGGAAGGCTATTGATATAGAGCCCCGACATGCTTTTAGCTTCAGCAATATGGGTTGCCAGGATACTCATGGCAAAAACGGTGTTGAATTCGCTCTGGTAAACATTCCACGTACTGAACGCAAACGCAAAATTGAGCGTTAACAGAACAGTCAGAGCGAAGGCAATAATTTTACCGGGGAGGTAGCGATAGATAGCTGCGGTAGCAAGCAACAAAAGGCTATTACAAATCGCAATGCGCACCATAAAACGTGCAGGTTGTGTGAAATACACCGGCCATAATTGAATCAATACAGAGCACAGCAGCAGGATTAAAAAATGCCTGCAGATCTTTTTATCTATGATGAGGACAGAGGCTTTAGCAAATGACATCAGTTCTTAATGCAAATTTTGAAGATAATGACAGAGAGGTATTGTATGCGCTTTCCAATATATTATAAGCGCACAAAAGTGCTTTTTTCTGTCCATTTTCCTCTTATCCTTTTGTTAAAAACTCAGTGCGAATCATGTGTGTAATGAAAAACGGGTAGCCCAAGTTTCAAGCGCAGCGCCATCATACGCAGGGTAAAACCAAAAAGTAGTGTCGTAATAACGATGACATCATTGTTCGATACATAATGCTGCAATGCGATGTATAGCAAGGCTGCAGCGAACGAGATGCCGGCGTAAAGCTCTTTCTGGAAAACCAACGGAATACGCTTACAGAACATGTCGCGCAACACGCCGCCAAATACTCCGGTTACCACGGCAGCAATAGTCGCAATGATCGGGCCTTCCCCCATATCCAGCGCAATCTGAGCACCAATAATAGAGAACACAATCAAGCCTATTGCGTCCAGAACCAGAAACAGACGTCGAAGATAAGGCATCACAGGGGCGAAAATGGTTGTGAGCACAGCAGAAACAGCAACAATCACAACATACTCTGGATGTTTGACCCAGCCGAGAGGATAGTGCCCAAGCAAGATATCGCGAACAGACCCTCCGCCGAGTGCCGTTGCGGTGGCAATAATGATGACACCAAAAGTGTCCATACGACGACGCCCGGCAGCCAGCGCCCCGGTCATCGCTTCGGCCGTAATACCGACCAGATAAAGAATGTGTAAAAGCATTGTCGCCCCCCAAAAACGTTCAGCAGAGTAGCCTTTTGTAGGGCGGAGCACGATTGAGATTTTCTAAGGCGAAGATTTTTAGCTTAGTTTAACTAATCCATACACACCATTTTTCTCAGTAAAGAGAAAAGAATTATTCTTTAACGATCTTTTATGGCATGAGAAAAACTAATGGGTAACTCACGCTGAGTTACCCATTCTGATTATTCGATGTTCTGAATCTGTTCGCGCATTTGTTCAATCAGCACTTTCAGTTCAATCGCAGAATTAGTCACTTCAGCGTTGATCGATTTCGACGCCAGGGTGTTCGATTCGCGGTTGAACTCCTGCATCATAAAATCGAGGCGGCGACCTACGGCCTCTTTCTTCTTCAGAATGTTATACGTCTCTTTGACATGCGCTTCCAGACGGTCCAGCTCTTCGGAAACGTCGATACGCTGGGCCATCAGCACCAGTTCCTGCTCGAGACGGTTATTCTCCAGCTGCACTTCGGCATCTTCCAGTTTGGCGACCAGACGCTCGCGCTGCCACTGCAGGATTTCTGGCATATGGGAACGGACCTTCACCACTTCGCCGCTCACGCCTTCCAGGCGCTGCTCGATCAGCGCTTTCAGCGCCTGGCCTTCGGTTTCACGGGCCACGATGAAATCGTCCAGCGTACCGTCCAGCGCAGCCAGGATCTCAGCGGTAATCGCGTCCAGATCCTGCTCGCCAGCCGCCATCACGCCAGGCCAGCGCAGAATATCAACCGGGTTGATTTCGCCTTCGTCGCTCTGCATCTTGACCCAGTTAGCGGCGTTCACCAGCTGTTTAGCCAGTTTTTCGTTGAGGATCAGCTCCCCTTGCGCACTCGCATCAGGCTCAAAACGCAGGTTGCATTCAATCTTTCCGCGCGTCAGACGAGCGCGGATACGCTCGCGAACCACTGGCTCAAGACTGCGGAACTGCTCCGGCATACGGAAATAGGTTTCAAGATAGCGTTGGTTTACCGAGCGCATTTCCCAGGTAGCGCTGCCCCAGCTACCCTTGATTTCACGGCGGGCGTAGGCGGTCATACTGCGGATCATAGACATTTCCGTTTTCAAAGGAGAGATGGGGGGATTATAGCTTTCGGGGCTTTCTCAGGATAGGAATAAGCGCGTTTAATCCGTATAATGCGCAGCCACATTCGTTTCAAGCCGGAGATATCATCATGCGTCCATCAGGTCGTAGCGCCAACCAGGTGCGCCCCGTCACCCTGACCCGTAACTATACAAAACACGCTGAAGGCTCTGTGCTTGTTGAATTCGGTGACACCAAAGTGCTGTGCACCGCCTCCATCGAAGAAGGTGTGCCACGCTTCCTGAAAGGTCAGGGGCAGGGCTGGATCACTGCCGAGTATGGCATGCTGCCACGCTCCACCCACACCCGTAACGCCCGCGAAGCGGCGAAAGGTAAACAGGGTGGCCGTACTATGGAGATTCAGCGTCTGATCGCCCGTGCGCTGCGCGCTGCGGTTGATCTGAAAACGCTGGGCGAGTTTACCATCACCCTGGACTGCGACGTGATCCAGGCCGACGGCGGTACGCGCACTGCCTCTATCACCGGTGCCTGCGTGGCGCTGGCCGATGCCCTCAACAAACTGGTTGCGGCTGGCAAGCTGAAAGCAAATCCACTTAAAGGCATGGTTGCTGCGGTGTCTGTGGGTATCGTCAATGGCGAAGCGCTGTGCGATCTGGAGTACGTTGAAGACTCTGCAGCAGAGACCGACATGAACGTGGTGATGACCGAAGATGGTCGCATCATCGAAGTGCAGGGCACGGCAGAAGGTGAGCCGTTTACCCATGAAGAGCTTCTCGCCCTGTTGGCGTTAGCCCGAGAGGGAATCGAATCTATCGTAACGACGCAGAAGGCGGCGTTAGAAAATTGATTTTAAAGGCGACTGATGAGTCGCCTTTTTTTTGTCCGTAGAAAAGTAAGGAGCGAATCCATGAAACCGTATCAGCGCCAGTTTATTGAGTTTGCGCTTAGCAAGCAGGTACTTAAGTTTGGCGAATTTACGCTGAAATCCGGGCGCAAAAGCCCCTATTTCTTTAACGCCGGGCTGTTTAATACCGGGCGCGATCTGGCACTGTTAGGCCGCTTCTATGCCGAAGCGCTGGTGGATTCCGGGATTGAATTCGATCTGCTGTTTGGCCCGGCCTATAAAGGCATCCCGATTGCCACCACCACCGCCGTGGCACTGGCGGAGCATCACGATCGCGACGTGCCGTACTGCTTTAACCGTAAAGAGGCTAAGACCCACGGCGAAGGCGGTAATCTGGTCGGCAGCGCCCTGCAGGGCCGCGTCATGCTGGTGGATGATGTGATCACCGCGGGCACCGCCATTCGTGAATCAATGGAGATTATCCAGGCGAACAACGCGACGCTGGCGGGCGTGCTGATCTCGCTGGACCGCCAGGAGCGCGGCCGGGGGGAAATTTCTGCTATTCAGGAAGTGGAACGTGACTACAGTTGTAAAGTGACATCGATCATCACCCTGAAAGACCTGATCGCGTATCTGGAAGAGAAGCCGGAGATGGCAGAGAGCCTGGCGGCGGTGCGGGCGTATCGCGAAGAGTTTGGCGTGTAAATAAAGTGCCCGGTGGCGCTGTGCTTACCGGGCCTGGAATACTGTTTCCGCTACTGCAACTGCGCAGCCACTAACGGCCAGCGGGCGTCAAAATCGTCCGTTGGGCGATATTTGAATTCACTGCGCACAAAGCGGGAGAGCATCCCTTCACAGAAGGCCAGCACCTGCCCCGCAAGCAGCGATTCATCCATGCTGTAACCCT
The DNA here is from genome assembly GCF_002935105.1 of Leclercia sp. LSNIH3. NCBI lineage: Bacteria > Pseudomonadati > Pseudomonadota > Gammaproteobacteria > Enterobacterales > Enterobacteriaceae > Leclercia > Leclercia sp. LSNIH3. The sequence goes on along the minus strand of NZ_CP026387.1, from coordinate 2,312,557 downwards.
CGCCTTCACGCATCTTCTTTTCGCGCAATACCTGGCGCAGCTGCGCTTCGATACGTTCGAAAAGCTGGTTAATCCGCCCCTGTAGCCTGTCCTGCTCAAACATCAGTGCATGGCCGGTCAGGATACGGGTTAAACCCGGATTGCGTTCACCGAAACCGAGGATCAGCTGAACAATCAGACGCAGCCGTGCGGTGGTGTCTTTTTCATCCTTCAGAATCAGGTTGATACGCGTGATCAGGCTATCTTCGATAAACTCGATCAGGCTGTCGAACATCCGCGTTTTACTGGGGAAATGACGGTACAGCGCCGCTTCCGACACGCCCACAGAGGCGGCCAGTTTTGCGGTGGTGATGCGTTGACTGCCATCGCTGGATTCAAGCATCAGAGCCAGAGATTGAAGTATTTCTTCGCGACGGTTCCTTTTCGCTGTTTGTTTTTCTGCCATGTTGCAAAATACCCCTGAAAATAAGCACTTGTCAGGCTGACATCCACACAACGACCGCAAACAGGTGTTTGCGGTTTGTTAATACGTTATTAGATTGTGAGATGCGTTTAGCCGGGTTTATTTACGCCCGGAATGGCCGAAGCCGCCTTCGCCGCGATCGGTGGCGTCGAAGTCTTCTACCAGATTAAATTCAGCCTGTACCACCGGGACGAATACTATCTGGGCGACACGCTCGCCGGGTTGGATGGTGAAGCTGTCCTGGCCACGGTTCCAGACGGAGACCATCAGCTGACCCTGGTAGTCGGAATCGATAAGCCCCACCAGGTTGCCCAGCACGATACCATGCTTATGGCCCAGGCCAGAGCGCGGCAGGATCACCGCAGCCAGAGAGGCATCGGCAATGTGAATTGCAAGACCAGTCGGCAGCAGGGTGGTAGCACCCGGCGCCAGTTCTACAGCGGCGTCGAGGCAGGCGCGCAGATCAAGACCGGCAGAACCGGATGTAGCATAGGTCGGCAGGGGAAATTCCTGACCAACGCGCGGGTCCAGAATCTTAACGTCGATTTTTTTCATCATAACGGGTAACGATCTCGTCCAGTAATAGTTGGCCCAGGAGTTCCTTGCGCTCAAGCGGTAAGACTTTATCTCCCTCCTGCCAGAATAGGTGCAGTGCATTGCTGTCGCTGTTAAACCCTTGGGTGGCCAGCGATACGTCATTCGCGCAAATCAAATCGAGGTTTTTGCGGGTACGTTTTTGCCGGGCATATTCTTCCACATTATTTGTTTCAGCAGCAAACCCAACAACGTAAGGCCGACGATCTTTTAGCGCGGCGACACCGGCAACGATATCCGGGTTTTTCACCATTTTTATTGTGATTTCATCGCCTTGCTTTTTAATTTTCTCATCTGCTATGGCCGCTGCGCGGTAGTCCGCCACGGCGGCACAGCCAATAAAAATTTGCTGCTGTTGTGCCTGTGCCTGGACAGCCGCTTCCATCTCCAGCGCGGTTGTCACGTCGATGCGCTGCACCCGCGGTGGGGTTGGCAACGATACCGGGCCGCTGACCAGCGTAACCCTGGCTCCGCGCTGCGCGGCGGCGGCGGCAATCGCAAAGCCCATCTTGCCGGAGCTTTGGTTAGTGATATAGCGCACCGGATCCAACGGCTCACGCGTCGGACCCGCGGTAATCATGATGCTGAGATGTTGCAGATCGTTGACAGGTGAAAAATGGCTGGCAGCCAGATCCACAATCGCCAGCGGATCCAGCATACGGCCCGGGCCGATATCGCCACAGGCCTGGCTGCCGCTGTCTGGCCCCCAGATCAGCAGGCCACGGGAAGCCAGCGTGGCAAGGTTATGCTGCGTTGCTGCGTTGCGGTACATCTGCTGGTTCATGGCGGGTACCACGGCGACCGGGGCCGGAGTAGCCAGGGAGATGGTGGACACCAGGTCGTTGGCCATGCCGGCTGCGACACGGGCGATGAGATCGGCGGTGGCTGGCGCGAGGATGACTAAATCGGCCCACTTACCCAGTTCGATATGGCCCATCGCGGCTTCGGCCGCCGGATCAAGCAGGCTGTCCGACACAGGGTAGCCCGAAACGGCTTGCAGGCTCAGTGGCGTAATAAACGCTTTGCCCCCTTCGGTTATTGCCACCCGCACGTCTGCGCCACGCTCACGCAAACGGCGCACCAGTTCCGGCGTTTTATAGGCCGCAATGCCGCCGCTGACACCGAGAACGATTTTTTTACCGGCCAGGCTCATCATGATTCTTTCCTGTTGGGTTCACCTGAGAGACGGGCATTTTATCACAATCCGAAAAGCATCGTGATGTTGTCCATCCGCCACTTTGCGAGGCGTTACGCAAGACAAGCAATCCGCCATCGTGAGGGGGCACGGTCTATGGCAGCATAGCCTGACGATGGAGGAGGGCTGAGTATGGATACACCATTCCCGCAGTTGCCGCGGGAAAAAATTCTCGCTGATGGCGCGACAACGCTGACGGACGAAGAGCTGCTGGCGCTGTTCCTGCGAACCGGTACGCGAAGTAAAAATGTTTTCACGCTTTCTAAAGACCTGTTGCAGCATTTCGGCTCCCTGCACGGCTTGCTGACTGCCGAACTGACGGCGTTCAGGGGCGTGGACGGGATCGGCATTGCGAAATTCGCCCAGCTCAGAGGTATTGCGGAGCTTGCCCGCCGGTACTATTGCTCGGGGATACGGCAAGAAAACCCGCTTAAAAACCCGGAGATGACCCGGGAGTTTGTGCGCAGCCAGCTGGCGGAAGAGGAGAGGGAGATTTTTATGGTGATTTTCCTCGATAATCAAAACCGCGTGCTGAAACACTCCCGGCTATTTTCGGGTACCCTGAGCCATGTGGAGGTGCATCCACGTGAAATTGTGCGCGAAGCGATAAAAGTGAATGCCGCTGGCGTGATCCTCGCGCATAATCATCCCTCAGGACGCGCCGAACCGAGTAAAGCCGACAGAGACGTGACCGCACGCATTATGAAATGCTGTCAATTCATGGACATTCGTGTTCTTGATCATCTGGTGATAGGCCGTGGAGAGTACGTTTCGTTTGCAGAACGTGGATGGATTTAAGCCATTTCTCGCGATCCATCGGGATCTTTGTCTGTTCGGGACTTGAGCACATCCTCGAGTCAGCGTATACTACGCCACCTTTGAGAATCTCGGGTTTGGCAATTGGGCCTGGCAATCGATGGTTCACTTAGAACTGCGATGACTGGGCTGTAAAGCCTGACGAGGCGCCGATACCCCATACGAAGCTCGAGCTAATTTGATTTTTGGAGAATAGACATGTCCCGAGTCTGCCAAGTTACTGGCAAGCGTCCGGTGACCGGTAACAACCGTTCCCACGCACTGAACGCGACTAAACGCCGTTTCCTGCCGAACCTGCACTCTCACCGTTTCTGGGTTGAGAGCGAGAAGCGTTTTGTCACCCTGCGTGTATCTGCTAAAGGTATGCGTGTTATTGATAAGAAAGGCATCGATACAGTTCTGTCCGAACTGCGTGCCCGTGGCGAAAAGTACTAAGTACTTAAAGAGGAAATAAATCATGGCTAAAGGTATTCGCGAGAAAATCAAGCTGGTTTCTTCTGCTGGTACAGGTCACTTCTACACCACCACGAAGAACAAACGTACTAAGCCGGAAAAACTGGAACTGAAAAAGTTCGATCCAGTTGTACGCCAGCACGTAATGTACAAAGAAGCTAAAATTAAATAATTTTAGGCTCCTTGTACTGAAAAACCCCGCACCTGCGGGGTTTTTTGCATTCTGCATCTCAACGGAGGAACCATGCCTGAATTACCTGAGGTAGAGACCAGCCGCCGTGGCATTGAGCCTCACCTGGTCGGTGCGACCATTCTTCACGCTGTTGTCCGTAACGGCCGCCTGCGCTGGCCGGTTTCTGATGAGATCCACACGCTGAGTGACAAACCTGTTCTCAGCGTACAGCGCCGCGCGAAGTACCTGCTGCTGGAACTGCCGGATGGCTGGATCATCATCCATCTGGGGATGTCCGGGAGCTTACGCATCCTTAGCGAAGAGCTGCCCGCAGAAAAGCACGACCACGTTGACCTGGTGATGAGCAACGGCAAAGTGCTGCGCTATACCGATCCCCGTCGCTTTGGTGCCTGGCTGTGGACTAAAGAGCTGGAAGGGCATAACGTGCTGGCGCACCTGGGGCCGGAGCCGCTCTCGGACGCCTTTGACGCGGAATACCTGAAAGCGAAGTGCGCGAAGAAAAAATCCCCGATTAAACCCTGGCTGATGGATAACAAGCTGGTGGTCGGCGTCGGTAATATATATGCCAGTGAATCGCTCTTTGCCGCCGGGATCCATCCCGATCGCTTAGCCTCATCGCTTTCTGCTCAGGAGTGTGAGCTGTTGGTCAGGGTGATCAAAGCGGTGCTGCTGCGTTCGATTGAGCAGGGCGGAACCACCCTGAAGGATTTCCTGCAAAGCGACGGTAAGCCGGGCTACTTTGCCCAGGAGCTGCAGGTTTATGGCCGTAAAGATGAACCATGCCGGGTCTGCGGTGCGCCGATTGTGGCAACGAAGCACGCGCAGCGCGCCACCTTCTACTGCCGTCAGTGTCAGAAATAATGCGATGCAGGCCGGGCAAGCGCAGCGTCGCCCGGCAAAAAGGCAGGAACTACTTCAGTTTGTCCATTAACGCCTGATGGACAACGGCAGGCAGGAAATGGGTGACATCACCCGCGTGGCGCGCGACCTCTTTCACCAGCGAAGAGGAGATAAACGACCACTCTTTGGATGGCATCAGGAAGACGCTCTCCAGCTCGGGCATCAGATGGCGATTCATGTGGGCGAGCTGCATCTCATATTCAAAATCAGCCACCGCACGCAGCCCGCGAATCAGGATATTCGCCTGCTGAGCGCGGGCAAAGTTCGCCATCAGATCGCTAAAGCCCACCACATCCACGTTCGGCAGATGCGCAGTAGCGGCTTTCGCCAGGGCCACCCGCTCGTCAAGGTCGAACAGCGGCTTTTTGCTGGGGCTGGCGGCAATCGCCAGAATCACCTTATCAAACATGCTTGCCGCACGTGTGACGATATCGATGTGACCGTTGGTGATGGGATCGAAGGTACCCGGATAAATCGCTTTTGTGCTCATGGCTCACGCTTTCTCTGAGTAGCCGCGGTTCAGCGCCCACAGCTCGGTATATTTATTAAAAGTATACTGGGCGTTAACCACCGCCAGTAACCAGCCCTGTTTACCGTCCAGCACGCCACCGCGCAGCACCAGCGTCTTCAGGAACGCCCCTGCGGTGTGGCTGAAAATACCCGCCAGCGAGGTTGTCTTACCGCGCTGATGACGCTCCTGCGCCCATGCCGTGGCGTAATTCAGCTGTTTACGCTGGAAGCTGGCGAAATCACGACAGGTGAGATGCAACAGATCGCCATCGAGGGCAACCACGCGTGCGCCGTCGCAGGCCAGCGATTCGTGCACCAGGTTATCGTTGTACTGATAGCGCGTGCGCGAGTACAGGCGCATCACGCGATCGGGATACCAGCCACTGTGCCGCATAAAGCGACCCAGGAAGTAGTTTCGCCGGGCGATGCTGTAGACGGCATCAGGCTGCGGTGCAGCCAGCACATGCTGGATGGCCTGTTGCAGTTCCGGGGTAACACGCTCGTCGGTGTCGATCATCAGGACATAGTCGCCAGTGGCGAACGCCTGCGCGCGCTGGCGCTGGATGCCGTAGCCCTGCCAGTCGGTATTGATATAGACCTGCACACCGGCCGCGCGGGCGACCTCCACCGTGGCGTCGGTGCTGCCGGAATCAAGCAGAACGATCTCATCGGCCCACGCCACGGAGGCGAGGCAATCTGGCAGCAGGTCAGCGGCGTTTTTGGCGATCATGACGACCGACAGGCGCGCAGACATTAATGGCTCCGCAGGGGCAGGTAAGGTTGCAGAAGTTGCAGCAGGCGGGTCAATGCCCCCTGATTCTGATGCAGCACTTCGACAGCATGGCGGCCATACCATAGGCGATAATCTTCGTCGGTCAGAAGGGTGGAAACTTCCTTCACGATCGAATGTGCATCGGTGACCGTAATCAGCCCGTCAGCCTGCTGCAGTTTGGCGCAGATGTCTTTGAAGTTGAAAGTGTGTGGCCCCATCAGCACTGGAATGGCGTGCGCTGCCGGCTCCAGCGGGTTATGCCCGCCGCGCTCCACGAGGCTGCCGCCGACAAAGGCCAGATCGGCAATGCCGTACAGCAACATCAGCTCGCCCATGGTGTCGCCAATCACGACCTGGGTACCGGAGGACGGGATTTCACCGCTGCTGCGCATAGTGAAGCTGAACCCGCCTTTCTGCACCATGTCGCGGGCATCTTTAAAACGCTCAGGATGACGTGGCACCAGAATTAACAACAGGTCCGGGAAGCTTTCCAGAAGCTGGCGATGCGCCTGGAGGATAATCTCTTCTTCGCCGTCGTGGGTGCTGGTAGCGATCCACACTTTACGGCGCGGCGCCCACTGGCGACGCAGGGTAATGGCGCGGGCAGCCAGTTCCGGGGTAACCGAAATATCAAACTTCAGGCTGCCGGTGACCGCCAGCTGATTGCGCTTCAGGCCCAGCGACAGGAAGCGCGCGCCGTCTTCTTCATTCTGGGCCGCGATCAGGGTGATTTTACTCAGCAGGCGACGCATAAATTTGCCCAGCTTGCCGTATCCCTTCGCAGAGCGCTCCGACAGGCGGGCGTTAGCCACCACCAGCGGAATTTTACGGCTGTGCAGGGCAGAAATCATGTTCGGCCACAGTTCGGTTTCCATCACAATCACCAGCTTAGGGCGCACGGTATTGAGGAAACGGTTCATGGCGCAGGGTAAATCGTAAGGCAGATAGACGTGATGCACATCTTTGCCAAAGGCCGACATGGCGCGTTCGGAGCCGGTTGGCGTCATGGTAGTGACGGTGATCGGCAACGAAGGATAACGGTGGCGCAGGGCACGAACCAGCGGAATGGCCGCCAGCGTTTCACCCACGGACACGGAGTGGAGCAGGATACCGTCCGGCGCAACTTTGTTGCGGCAGAAACCATAGCGTTCAGCCCAGCGTTTACGGTAGGCAGGCGCTTTACGGCTACGCAGCAGCAGTCGTAGCCACACCAGTGGCTGAATAATATAGAGCAGAGCGGTATACAACAATTCCAAGCGATTATCCGTTTTTTCAGTTTCGGCGGGCAAATTCTAAGCATTTAGGCCGTTTAAAGCTATCCCTTTGGCGCTTTTGCTCAGCCATTTGCCTGCGTTACATGCGTTCGCAGATAAAAAAACGGGCATCTGATGCCCGTTTTATGATTTCTGCTTAACGTTCCGCTTCCGGCAGTTCGTTCAGATGGTAGGTGACGCGCTCCGACAGGCCGCGAATATCACCCCCGGTGATGTAGTAGCTGTCGTCCTTCTGGTTCGGGTTGCTGACTGCGTAACCCAACATCTTGTTGATCAGCGTCGCCATCTGGTAATGGTTGAGCGGCACCTGTGGGCTGATAGCGCTCATCGTATACGCCGGATCGTTACTGAAGTAGAGGAACGGCACCTGGGCAATCGGCATTTCGACAATCGAGTGGCCGAACAGCCCGCCATCACCCACGCGTTCGCCGTGATCTGAGGTAATAAACACCAGAACCGGCAGTCTGGATTTCGCCATCGCGGTACGGATTGCCGAGGCTAGCTCTTTGTCGTACAGGCGCACGGCATCATCGTACTCATTTTTCTTCTGCGCCACGTCGTCACTCAGGCGTGGGGTAGAGAATTTCGCGAAGCCCTGCGGAATGTTGCGCTCATACGGAATATGCGGCGCACGGCTGTTCAGCACCATCAGGAAAGGCTTATTCCAGTCCAGCTTCGCCTGCTCAACGGAAGGGGTTAGCACCACATCGGCACCGACGTCCGGCGCCGGGCGGATCTGCGTATCTTCCCACAGGTCGATATCGTGGATACCAATCCAGTTGCTCAGCCCTTCCAGACCCTGGGCAGAGATAAACGCCGTCTGGTAGCCCTGCTTTTTAGCATTGGTAAAGATGTTGGTCGACTTCGACTTATAAGCATCGTAGTTGTCCGGCTCGCGCAGGTTATTGACCAGCATCGGGATCGCCACGCGGGTCGAAACCGCGTTCGAGACGATCAGCCGACCCGTACCCTGATACTGCTGCATCAGGGCTTTCAGTTCCGGCGTGGTGTCGCGATCGTAGCCCAGGGCGCTGACGTGATGCGGGTTGAGGCTTTCACCAATCGCCAGGATGATGGAGTATTTCCCGGCGTGACTGCCTTCCACCGGTGTGACCTTATACGGCTCGTAGTGCGTTATGCTCTGGTTTTCGCCGGAAAGGGCTTCCGGGATCAGGCGAATAGCGCTGTAACTCATGGCCGACAGACCGTTACGCAGTAAGGAGTGGCGCAGATCCGGGTTGAATTTATACATCTGCCCGTCGATGGCTTTATAGAACTGACCGGCAAACATCACCACGATAGCCAGCAGGCACGGCATCGCCACCCACTTATGCCACTGCGGTGCCAGACGACGAGTAAAGACCAGCGCAAAGATTACTGCGACGGCCATGATGGCAAAGTAGATCCCAAGCGAACCCAGACTGTCCGTAATGCCGCTGGCGATATCTTTGGTTTCGACAAAGGCCAGCCACACTTCACTCGGGCCATAAAACTGGCCGTAGAACTGGTAATAGACCGCTTCCGATATCTGCACGATAAAGGTAACCGCCAGCAGCAGACGGGTGAGGAAATAGCGGGCGCTGATAGCCGCCAGCAGGGAAATGATCAGATACAGCGACATGTCGCTGGATTTCGGCTGATAAACATGGTCTTTCAGCAGGATGATGATTTCACACAGTGAAAACAGCACCAGCAAAACCAGCGTGAGTATCACGGTACGCAGAATAGTGCGGCGCGGCGTGTGTGACGATTGTGAGGATGTTTTAAACATGAACGGACTCAAGGTTACTTAAAACTTTTTAGTCAGCGGGCGAATGGCTTTACCGAAACCAAAGCGCAGTGCACGAACCAGGGTAGGGCGTTTATGCAGTCCTTTACGCCAGATATCCTCAAACAGGCTGAACCAGCGCGCGGCGACCGCTTCGCGGGAATAAACCTGCAGACGTTTATCACCCTGCTCGCGCATCTGACGATACAGGTCTGGATTGTTTTTAAGCCGCATGATGGCCTCAAAAGCCTCATCCGGCGTTTTGGCGATCAGGTAGTCGAATTCGCTTTCGCGGATCGCGCGGTACGATGGCTCGTCGTCGCAGATCATCACCGTTTTGCCCAGCCAGTTGTTAATCAGCTTGCTGGCCGGTTTGCGCGCCAGCTTGTGGTCGTGCGATTTACGGAAACTGATACAGACGTCCACGTCCTGATAGTCAGTCCAGTTATCAAAGGAGATACGCAGGTCAATGCCTTGCTCGGCAAGACGCTGTTTAAAGGCCTCGCTGCGGAACGCCTCCGGGAAGCTGTCGACGCGGCCAAAAAAGGCCACGGTTTTGACGGTTTCATCAGTACGCTCACGCGGTTTCACCCCTGGCTGTGGCCAGTACGGAACAAAGATGCGGTTGCTGCGGTTATCGACTTCCGGGTTCTGATCCACAACCACGTCCGCGCCAATTACCGGTGGGCGGTCGGCACGTGCGACGACGGTCACCCCACGCCAGGGTTTGACGCGCGATCCAAAATCATCGTTATGCATCAGGTTGATGGCATCCGGGCGGCACTCCGATCCAAAGGAGCACTCAATGTCGTCACCGTAGTAGTGTTTCAGCGCCAGAGTTGTCTGGAACGTCCAGCCGCCGCGACCGCCGCAGTAGAAACGCTCCGGGATGGTATCCGGGTTGACGCGGTTATCCAGCAGCGTCTGGAAGTCTGCATAGTTTTTGGCGATGAAATCAGCGCGGGAGACCGCATGTAATTTAAGTTTGCTCATAATGTTCGTTAGCCGATGATTTTTTTAAGGCGGAAGTAACGACGCCCCAGGCGCCAGCGCTGGCGTAAACCGCGCGCGTTTTGCCAGATCATCGACCAGATGCCGCGATCGAACAGTTCCTGGGTGATTTCGCGTTTTTTCGCGCTGTCTTCGATATTGTTAATGCTGTGCAGAATACCCAGCCCTTCTTTGGCAATTTGCCACTGACAGGCCGGGGCGCGCTTCACCTGTTCTGGATAGCGTTTATTAATGGCATCCAGCATTTCGAGGATTTTCATATAGTGGCGTGAAGAGCGCATCCGCGTATCGTCAGTGCCGGGCGTGTGGGAAACCGATGCAGAGTGAATCAGATAGTCATAATAGACTTCATCCACATATTGCACGCGTTTGGCCGTCAGCAGCACTTCTGTGGTCCAGGGAATATCCTGATGGCGCAGCCCGTGTTCGAAGGTAAAACCCTGGGCTTTGATAAAGGCGTGGCGATAGATATTCAGCCAGGTGACATGCAGGAATTTACGTGAGGCCAGTGCCATCTGCAGCCACTCCGGGCCGTCGAGCACGCCTGTAGACGCGAGCTTGTCGGACGGAAAAATCTTTTTCGACGGGCGGCCGTCGTCATAAATATAGGTGCCGTTGCAGGTGGCGACATCCAGCTGGCCTGCAAAGGCAATATCCAACAGACGCTGGTACATGCCTGGATAAATAACGTCATCGATATCGGGGAAGGCAACGTATTCGCCTGTTGCGAGGGCAAGGCCAGTATTACGTGCGGCCGATACGCCGCCATTAGGCTGATCGATTATCTGGAAATGGCTAAATTCACTGGCATAGCGGGCAATAATTTCAGCTGAGCGATCCGTTGAGCCGTCATTAACAATAATGAGTTCGAGGCTCGATAAATTCTGCTGTTTAATGCTGTCAAAAAAAGCGCTCAGGAATTTTTCGCCATTAAAAACGGCAACGATGAGGCTTAATTGAGGCGTTTCAGACATGCTTTCTCCGTAAAAATACGCAGCAATAAAAAGGGTATAACGAGGCCATTTGCTGGCAATTCGACAGCCGACAGGCTAAAGCGTTCCGCGCCAGGGTGATTATTCCCTTGGCGCGTCAGAGTGATCAGGACGTTTGCTTTTCGGTGTTTGAAGGGCGCAGCGCGCACATGCCAACCAGCAGGCCGGTCAGTAACATATACTGCTCCAGATAGTGATCTTTGAGGTTGTGATCGACCATGGTTCTGGAGAAGAAACTGATGGTAAAGAGCAGCAGGAACATCCCCACCATCATGTTGCCACGACGGAATTCTCGCCAGCCGATATACCAGCAGCCTACCAGCAGAATCAGCCAGCCTGCGATGCCAATAACACCGTTCTGAATGCCAAATTCAATCAGGCCGTAATGGCTATGGGGAATAGTGATGCGGTTATCTTGTGTATCCCGGCGCAATACAAAACGGAAGGCCTCTTTTTTGGCCCCCACACCCGCCGGATGCTCAGCAATCAGTTTCCAGCCCTGATGGAAGAAGCTTGCGCGACAACCATTGGAATGACTCATTGGTGCGCCAGTGAACTCATTAATAATTACCGGACCGTCGGTTGTATTGTAACAAAAGCTGTTAAACGGAGCATTCCAGCCCGTAATAGCATCGCTTTCCAGCGTTTGCCAGCGTGGGTCAGTTTTCCAGGAAGCGTAGCCCAGTAACGCCGAAGCAATAATAATACCAACAAAGATACTGCCCACGGCCACCACCCGGCTACGACGCATACTGTGGAGACTCAGCAAGAAAAAGGTCGAAAAAAGGCTACCGACCAAACCTATAGTACCCCATCGGTTATCTACCAGCGCTGTACATGCCAGATTGCTTAACAGCATTAGTGCGAGTATCGGTGTTTTCAGGCGCAGGAAGCGTTGATGCAGCAGACCACGCGCTAAGAGTTCGGCCATCAAAAAGCCGGTGATCATGTTGACCTGGAAGCTCATACGGGTGCGGTTATAGACGATCCGCGTTTCGCCCCAATGAACATGACCGTCGCGCCAGTAGAGCCAGAGTGAATCCAGTAAATGTATGCAAACCACGCCCCAGAAGAAGAGGACCACCAGCGTGAAGAAGCGGGCGGCAGTCATGGAAGGGAAGGTTCTCTGGATCGCCGGTAATAATACCAGGCCAGCGCAGAACAATAATACCGGGCGCAGCCACTGGCCACTCCAGGCAGAAACCATTTCTTTTATGTCGGGGGCGACAAAAAAACCATTAATCACAATAAAGAAAGTTAACGCCCATATCGCAATAAGAACGAACTTAATTTTACTTAAATCCAGCCGTTGTCTGGTTTTTACTCCATTAAAAAACAGGCCAAGCGCCACGGCAACGATGGGATAAATCAACCCATTGCGGTGAAACGGCAGCTGATCGTTGGGAATAGGCCAGATAAAACATAAAGCCAGTACAGCAAGGACTAACAGACCTGTCAGAATGTTACGAGTATTTGTCATATATTTTGGGCTGGTTAAGGATTTTTCGGTTCTTGACCGGCTGGTTAACAACGCTGTGAACGATCTCCACGGCTTTTCCGTGGGAAATAAAAAGCCAGAGAAAACTATCACAAATACCTGACCTACAGAAGGACAATGTTTGTAAGCAAGAATAATCCGTTAGGCGCTTTCCGACACCAGGCTTTATGTATTACCCGGGCCGTAAAGGTTATAATTTGCTGCTATGGCAAGTTCTTGCACAATAAACAGGAAAAGTATGCATATTGTTCACACTGAAGCAGACGGTGGTAAGGGCGGACAGCCATTACGCATCATTAATGAGTCCTTAGGGATGATTCAGCGCGGCCATCAGGTGACCATACTTTGCCCGGAGAGTGCACCGCTACACGGCCTGGCACGTGATGCTGGGTTAACGGTGGTGACGATGCCACTTCGGCGTAAGAACCTGCAAAATCTCCAGCTGCTGCGCCACTGGCTGAAAGAAAACCGTCGATCTATTGATGTCATCAATAGTCACAATTCCGCCGATACCTGGCTGGTGGCGCTGGCTAATCTCACCCTGCCAGATCCGGTTCCGCTGGTGCGTACCCGCCATGCCTCCGGTGTGCCGCGCAATAACTGGACCACCCGCTGGCTGTTTCGCAAAGCCTGTGCCCATATCGTGACCACCGGGGAAGCACTGCGCCAACAGATGGCAGATATTGGCGTGCCGATGGCCCAGAGCACGTCTGTGCCGAGCGGCGTGGATACACAGCGTTTTCACCCGGCGGATAAACAGGCTGCCCGTGAACACTGCGGCCTGACGCAGGAGGATTTCTGGTTGGGCGTGGTGTCGCATCTGCGGCCTAACAAAGGCCATAGCGTGCTGCTGCGCGCGCTGGCCGCCATTGATCATCCGCACATCAGGCTGGCGATTGTCGGTGAAGGGCCGCATAAAGCGACGCTGGAGCAGGAAATTATTGACCTGGGATTGCAGCAGCGGGTGGTCATGGCAGGCCATCGCAGCGATCCAGAACGCTGGTTCCCGGCCTTTGATGTCGCACTTAGCCCCTCGCATGATATGGAAGGCGTTCCGCAGGGGGTGTTGCAGTCACTGGCTTCGCGGATCGCCACCATTGCCACCGACGCGGGCGGCACGGCAGATGCGGTGATTAACGGCCAGACCGGGATCCTGATTGCGCAGCGCGATGAAACGGCGCTGCGCGAAGCCATTGTGCAGTTATATGAAAATGCCGCGCTGCGGGAAAAGCTGGCGCAGCAGGGGTACGATTACCTGTGCAGCCATTTCACCCGCGAATGCATGCTGGAGGCGATGGAAAAAGTCTTTGCCACTGCGGCTCAGCGCAGCAGGTCGCGATAGAGCGCCTGCAGCTCTTTTGCCATCCGCTCCAGGGTGTAAGGCTCAGCAGTAGCGCGTGCCGCTGCTGAATAATCGACACCCTGCTCACGGCCCTGAAGCCAGTGGCCTATCACCTGCTGATACCCGTCGCTGTCGAGCGCGTCGCGCACCCAGCCGTTAACACCCTCTTTAATCCACTCCGCCGCGCCGCAGCCATGGCTGGTAAGCAGCGGCAGGCCACAGGCCAGCGCTTCGACACAGACATTCGGGAAGGGATCGTAAAGTGTCGGCAGGATCAGCGCATCAGCGGTGCCGTACACCTGGCGCACATCAGCAACCGGCCCCAGAAAACGCACCCGTGATGCCACCCCGAGAGTCTCGGCCAGCTTTTCGAATTTACGCGCATGCTTATCACGCCCGGCAATCAGCAGCCAGACATCAGGGTGAGGGACCAGCGCGCGCAGCGCCGTTGCCACCCCTTTACGGCTGAACCCGGAACCGACATAGGCCAGCACCGGTGCCGTCGGCGGGATCCCCAACGCATCACGTTGGGAAAGTGTGCGCACCTCAGGACTGAAATGAGCGGTATCCACACCGTTATAGATCACCGTTAGCTTGTCATCCGGCAGGCCAAAACGGCGGGCGATATCATCCCGCACCATTTTCGAATTGCAGATCACCTTGCGCAGCGCAGGATGGGTAAACATCTGCGCTTCCGCCTGCAAAATATAACGGTGGTAGCGGCTCAGGGACTGCGCCCAGCGCGCCAGCGGCGACTGGATGCGGTTGTACTGCTCAAGCCAGGTGGCGTGTACGCCGTCTCCGGCGCGGAAAATGGTTGCCCCGGGAATACGCTCATGACTCTGCACGATATCGAACTGCGCAAACTGCGCTGCTGCGGCCCCGGCAAAACCCGATTCGCGATCGAGGCGGTTGCGGAAAGCGGGATTAACCGTCAGGGTTTTCCAGCCAGCGGCGTCTTCCCACTGACGGGCGATCAGCGTCACGTCCAGGTCTGTATCCTGGGCCAGCACGTTTAGCGCGCGGGAGACAAAACGCTCCGCGCCGCCGTTGGGGTTATAGGTCTGTCGAACGATAGCCAGCTTCATGCCGGGTTTTCCAACAGCAGGGTGTCGATGGCGCTCAGCACCATTTGCGGGGTGATCGCCGTAATGCAGTCGGAGACGCCGCTGTCGCCGCAGCCCGCTTTACCGCAAGGCTGGCAGGTAAATCCGGCGGTGATGACGCGGTAGTTCACCCCCCACGGCGCCCACTTGATCGCCCCGGTCGGGCCGAAGATGGCAACGGTCGGCGTTCCCACCGCGCTGGCGAGGTGCATCGGCATCGAATCGACGCCAAAGTAGACCCGCGCGTGCTTCATCAGCGCGCCCAGTTCTTTCAGGTTTAACTGGCCGCTTAAATCGAACACCGGCTGGGTGAGCGCGGCACGCAGCGCATCCATATAGGCGGTCTCTTCTTTTGACGGCGCGGCGGAGAGGATAATCGGCAGGCCGCGGGCCGCCAGGTTATCAATGGTTGCCGCCAGCTTATTAATATCCCAGGCCTTAAACATCCAGCGCGACGTCGGGTGCACCAGAATGTAGGAGTGGCTCGCCAGCCCAAAGCCAGCCAGTTTCTCTGCAATCGATGCTTCCGCCGCGTCGCCAGGCACAAACAGGGTATGTTTATCGGCGTCGGTCTGCGGATGAATGCCGATCCGCCGCAGCGCATCGAGATTCACTTCCACCATATGGCGGCTGTTATCCTGGATCGCCGGATAGAGGGTGGTGAAGGATTTCACCCAGCGGCGGCGCGCCAGTCCACTGCGTTTATCAGGCTTAAAGCCGACGGAAACGCGCGGTTTCAGGCGTCGCGCCAGACGCGCGCCATGCCAGTGTTCGGTGAGGTTGATCAGCACGTCATACTGACGCGCCTTCAGAGTATTCAGTAGCGCACGGTACAGGCGGAACTGTGCGAACCAGCCTTTTTTACGCCAGTTGCGGCCAATGGTGTGCACCTGATCGATAAACGGATGGCTGGTGAGCATCGCCTGGGTGTCGTCATACACCAGGGCATCCACTTCGACATTAGGGTAGTTTTTTTTCAACACCGTAAAGACCGGCGAGGTCAGCAGAACGTCACCGTGATGACGCAGCTTAACGATCAGCACGCGCTTCGGTGGGCGTTCCGCTGAGAAAAAATCAGACATAGGCTCTCTCTGCTGCCAGCAAAGGCTCTAATTGCGCAAAGACCGCAGCGGCGGAAAGGTCGCTCAGCTGCGATGAATGTTCCGGGCGGCAGATATATTGATTTTTGCCATAGCCGCCAATCAGGCCCGGATCCGTTGGGCCGTAAAGCGTAATATTAGGACGATCAAGCGCCGCCGTCAGGTGGCTGAGGCCGGTATCCACCGACACCACCGCCGTGGCGCCAGCCAGCTCTTGTGCCACGCCGTCCAGCTTCATGCGCGGCAGAACGTCTACGTAATCAAAACCTTCAGCCAGACGCTTCGCCCGCGCTTCTTCATGCGGGGCACCCCACGGCAACCTGATGCGCAGGCCAGTACCGCTCAGCAGGCCGATAAGATCGCGCCAGTGGGCTTCCGGCCAGTGTTTGTCATCACGGGTGGTAGCGTGCAGGAAGATGAGATAAGGCGTGCCCGCCTGCTCCGCACCGTGCAGGAAATGCCGGGAAATGGCGTAATCGCCCTGCATTTGCGGTTTCGCATAGCCCAGGCTTTTGGCGAACAGTTCCCGGGTGCGTTCCACCGCGTGCTGCTGCTTCGCAATCGAGTGGCGGCAATTGTAGAACAGGCTCGCCAGCGGCTCGCGGGCGCTGTGCCAGTCCATACCGTGCTTCACGCCATGCGCCAGCCGGGTGACGAGTGCCGCGCTTTTGACCAGCCCCTGAGCATCGATAATCGCATCGTAATGCCGGGCCTGAACCGCGTCGCGAAAGGCCTGACGTTCGGCCTTAATTGGCGCGGAGAACCAGGCTTTACGCCAGCGTCGGATCGCCACCGGGATCACCCGGTCTACGGCTTCATGCCAGCCTGGGATCTGCGCGAAGCCTTCTTCCACTACCCAGTCAAAACGAATGCCCGGGATAGCCTGCATAGCATCGGTGAGCGAGGGTAACGTATGCAGCACGTCGCCCATAGAGGAGGTTTTAACGATCAATACCCGCATCCGTTATCCTTCTTCGCTCAACAGCAGCTCGTTAAGCTCGTCCAGGACACGCTGCGGGGTAATGTCGATCAGGCTCTGGTGATAGCCTTCGGCGGCGTCGCCCTTACGCACTTTGTGGTAGCCGGTGATGAGGCGGATCACGCGCGCTTTATGCGACAGCGGCGGGGTAAAGTCCGGGCTGCTTGGGCCGTACAGCGCCACCAGCGGGCGGTTCAGTGCTGCGGCAACGTGCATCAGGCCAGAGTCATTGGTGACCACGGCTTTACAGGCGGCAAGCAGGATGACGGCCTGCTCCAGCTGGGTTTCCCCTGCCAGATTACGGCACCAGGCCTGCTGTTCAATGCTCAGCGCGGCGAGGATTTCATTACCCGCCTCATGATCTTTCGCCGAGCCGAACAAGACAATCTGATAGCCTTCGTCGATTAACTGCTTCGCCAGCTCGGCATAGTGATAGTGCGGCCAGCGCTTCGCCGGGCCAAATTCCGCGCCAGGGCAGAAGCCAATCAGAGGACGATCGGCCAGCAGGCCAAAGCCGTTGCAGGTGTGGGATTTTTCACCCTCGTTGACCTGGAGCTGCGGCCACAGCAGCGGCTGGGGCAGGTCTTTCGCACTGCGCATCACGCCTTTGTCATAGGCCAGCGCCACATAGCGCTCCACCATCAGCGGCCAGGCCTCTTTGTCCAGTATCCGCGCGTCGTTCAGCAGGCCGTAGCGCATCTCGCCACGCCAGCCGGTGCGGTGCGGCACGCCAGCAAAGAAGGGCACTAACGCCGATTTAAAGGAATTCGGCAGGACATACGCGCGGTCATAGCGTTTTTCGCGCAGGTTATGGCCGAGCTTGCGGCGCTCTGCGAGTTCCAGCGCCCCATGGCCGAGCGGCATTGGGATCGCCTCGTTCACTTCCGGCATCCGCGATAACAGCGGACGGCACCACGCGGGTGCCATCACGTCGATTATCGCCTGGGGATAGCGCGCCTTGAGCGTGCGATAGAGACTTTGCGACATCATCATGTCGCCCACCCAGGACGGGCCAATCACCAGTATTCTCATCGGTTACTTGCCTTACGCGTCGCGGTTCAGCCAGGCCATATATTCCGTTACGCCTTCGGCAACGGTTTTAAATGGCTTGTCATAGCCAGCGGCGCGCAGGTTGGTCAGATCCGCCTGAGTGAACGCCTGGTAACGGCCTTTCAGCTTATCCGGGAACGGGATGTACTCAAGGCTGCCTTTCTTATGGTATGCCAGCGCCGCATCCGCCACCGCCTGGAAGGATTCCGCGCGGCCCGTGCCCAGGTTGAAAATACCGGAAACACCGTTTTCCCAGAACCACAGGTTCACCGCCGCCACATCGCCCACGTAAACGAAGTCACGCTTGAAGCCATCGCTGCCTTCGAACAGTTTCGGACTTTCGCCATTATTGAGCTGAGTGTTGAGGTGGAATGCCACGCTCGCCATGCTGCCTTTATGGCTTTCGCGCGGTCCGTAGACGTTGAAGTAGCGGAAGCCGACGATCTGCGAGTTCGCTTCTGGCAGCATCTGGCGCACGTATTCGTCGAACAGGAACTTAGAATAGCCGTAGACGTTCAGCGGCTGCTCATATTCGCGGGATTCAATAAAGTCAGAGGTACGGCCGCCGTAAGTTGCCGCAGAAGAGGCATACAGGAACGGAATTTCACGCTCCAGGCAATAGTGCAGGATCTCTTTGGAGTACTGATAGTTGTTATCCATCATGTACTTGCCATCCCACTCGGTGGTGGAAGAGCATGCGCCTTCATGGAAGATGGCCTCGATCTCACCGAACTCTTCACCCGCCATAATCTGGATAAGGAAATCTTCTTTATCCATGTAGTCGGCAATGTTCAGATCCACCAGGTTAACGAACTTGGTGCCGTCTTTCAGGTTGTCCACCACCAGGATGTCGGTGATGCCTTTGTCATTGAGGGCCTTAATAATATTGCTGCCGATAAAGCCCGCGCCGCCGGTAACGATGATCATAGCTGTAACCTTTGAAGTGTGGAGTCCGGGGACAATCCCGGACACTAATAGTCATATCATATCATTAGTATGACGCCCCATCAGCCATTCACAGACATACACTTCATCCTTCAGGCTGCCAGGCGTTGCCTGAGCTTAGAAGGCCCGGTCGCCTGGTTCGCTATGCTCCCGGGCATTTCTTCCCTTGCCGCCCTGATGCATCTTGAATGATTTTGTGTACATGTAACAAATGCGTCACGTGATTTATGCTGCAAAAACGATAACTCTTAATGCGTCATCTCGTATCGGGGTATAGCTTTGGGTAATATGTGCCGAAATTTGCCGAGTCTGGAGAATTGCAATGCGTGGTGATTTTTACAAACAGTTAAACAGTGACCTGGAAACCGCGCGTGCGGAAGGGTTGTTCAAAGAAGAGCGAATCATTACTTCCGCTCAGCAGGCCGATATCACCGTTGCCGACGGCAGCCATGTGATTAACTTCTGCGCCAACAACTATTTAGGTCTTGCGAATCACCCTGAGCTGATCGCTGCCGCGAAGGCGGGCATGGACACCCACGGTTTTGGCATGGCCTCCGTGCGCTTCATCTGCGGCACCCAGGACAGCCATAAGGCGCTGGAGAGCAAGCTGGCTGCGTTCCTCGGCATGGAAGATGCGATTCTGTACTCTTCCTGCTTCGACGCCAACGGCGGTCTGTTTGAGACCCTGCTCGGCGCGGAAGATGCCATTATTTCCGATGCCCTGAACCATGCGTCGATCATCGACGGCGTGCGTCTGTGTAAAGCGAAGCGTTTCCGCTACGCCAACAACGATATGGTTGAGCTGGAAGCGCGCCTGAAAGAGGCTCGCGAGGCGGGTGCGCGTCATGTGCTGATCGCCACTGACGGCGTGTTCTCCATGGACGGCGTGATCGCCAACCTGAAAGGCGTCTGCGACCTGGCGGATAAATACGATGCGCTGGTGATGGTCGATGACTCGCACGCGGTCGGGTTTGTTGGCGAAAACGGCCGTGGCTCCCACGAATACTGCGACGTAATGGGCCGCGTGGACATCATCACCGGCACGCTGGGTAAAGCGCTCGGCGGCGCGTCCGGCGGCTACACCGCTGCTCGTAAAGAGGTGGTGGAGTGGCTGCGTCAGCGTTCCCGCCCGTATCTGTTCTCCAACTCGCTGGCTCCGGCCATCGTTTCCGCCTCCATCAAAGTGCTGGAGATGGTGGAGTCCGGTGCCGAACTGCGTGACCGTCTGTGGGCCAACGCCCGTCTGTTCCGCGAAAAAATGACCGCTGCGGGCTTTACTCTGGCTGGTGCCGATCACGCCATTATCCCGGTCATGCTGGGTGATGCGGTGGTGGCGCAGAACTTTGCCCGCGAGCTGCAAAAAGAAGGGATTTACGTCACCGGTTTCTTCTTCCCGGTGGTGCCAAAAGGTCAGGCGCGTATTCGCACCCAGATGTCGGCGGCGCATTCCCCTGAACAAATTGAGCGTGCGGTGGAAGCCTTTACCCGCATCGGCAAACAACTAGGCGTGATTGCCTGAGGACGAGTGATGAAAGCGTTATCCAAACTGAAAGCGGAAGAAGGCATCTGGATGACCGACGTACCGGAGCCGGAAGTCGGTCATAACGATCTGCTGATCAAAATTCGTAAGACCGCTATCTGCGGTACTGACGTGCATATCTACAACTGGGACCAGTGGTCGCAGAAGACCATTCCGGTACCCATGGTCGTCGGTCACGAATATGTCGGCGAAGTGGTGGGCATCGGCCAGGAAGTGAAAGGCTTTAAGATTGGCGATCGCGTTTCTGGCGAAGGCCATATCACCTGCGGCCACTGCCGTAACTGCCGCGGTGGTCGTACCCACCTGTGCCGCAACACCGTTGGCGTAGGCGTCAACCGCCCGGGCAGCTTTGCGGAATACCTGGTGATCCCGGCGTTTAACGCCTTCAAAATCCCGGACAATATCTCCGACGATCTGGCTTCCATCTTTGACCCGTTCGGCAACGCGGTGCACACGGCGCTGTCGTTCGATCTGGTGGGTGAGGACGTGCTGGTCTCTGGCGCAGGCCCAATCGGCATCATGGCGGCAGCGGTAGCGAAGCACGTGGGTGCCCGCAATGTGGTGATCACTGACGTAAACGAATACCGTCTGTCGCTGGCGCGCAAGATGGGCGTCACCCGTGCGGTGGATGTGTCGAAAGAGAACCTCCAGGACGTGATGGAAGAGCTGGGCATGACCGAAGGCTTTGACGTGGGTCTGGAGATGTCCGGCGCGCCGCCAGCGTTCCGCACCATGCTCGATACCATGAACCACGGTGGCCGTATCGCGATGCTGGGTATTCCGCCGTCAGATATGTCCATCGACTGGAACAAAGTCATCTTCAAGGGTCTGTTCATCAAAGGTATTTATGGCCGCGAGATGTTCGAAACCTGGTACAAGATGGCAGCCCTGATCCAGTCTGGTCTGGATCTTTCTCCGCTCATTACCCATCGCTTCTCCATCGATGAGTTCCAGCAGGGCTTTGACGCGATGCGTTCAGGCCAGTCCGGGAAAGTTATCCTGAGCTGGGATTAAACGAAAAGCGCCTGCGGGCGCTTTTTTTCGTTGGCCTCACGTTTTTCGGTCCACAACCGGATAATTCACAGCTTTTCATCGCTTTTTTTAGCCTGCGCTTATACAGTCTGAGGAAGTTTACTCAACTTTACAGCGCCTATGTTCAAGCTCACCGTTTGTTTATTGACCTGTAACTCAGCACGGCTACTGCGCGAAGTCCTGCCTCCGTTGATAGTGGTTGCCGATGAAATCATCGTCCTCGACTCGGGCAGCCACGACGCCACCCTGGCGATTTGCCAGGAATATGGCATCACTCCTCATCATCAGCCCTATACCATGCATGGCGTGCAGATGAACCACGCCATCGATCTGGCGAGCAATGACTGGGTGCTCTGCATGGACAGCGATGAGATCCTCGATGCTGAAACCGTTGATTTTATCCTGCGCCTGAAGGCGGGTGACGAACCAGCTCCGGATCAGGCATGGCGGATCGCCCGCTACTGGCATGTGTTGGGGGAAGAGATTCGGACGATTTATCCTGTCTCCTCACCCGATTTCCCGGTACGGCTCTTTAACCGTTCCCAGGCGCGGTTTAACCAGCGTCCGGTGGATGACAAAGTGGAAGGAGCGATCCAGTCGGTTAAAATCCCGGGTCGGGTGCGTCATGACACCTTTTATTCACTGCACGAGGTCTTCAACAAGCTGAACAGCTACACCAGCCGTCTGGTGAAGTACCAGCCTGTACGCCCGTCACTTTCGCGCGGCGTGATTAGCGCCATCGGCGCATTCTTCAAGTGGTATCTGTTCAGCGGCGCGTGGCGCCAGGGGCGAGTGGGAGTGGTAACCGGCCTCTATGCCACCTCTTACAGCTTTCTGAAGTACTTCAAAGCCTGGTATCAGCACCACGATCAAAAAGAGTCTGCGGGCAAAAAACACGCAGACTCTCACGTTATTGAGTAAATGACCCGCCTCACGGCGGGTATCAGCTCTTCTTACCCCAACCCTGCCACTGCAACTGGACGTATTTCACCAGCGTACTCTGGCTGATGCTCTCCCCAAGCACCGAGAAGTAGCGGCTCATATAGACCGGCTCTGGCGGCTGCTTAGGCGCACACAGCGTTACGCCCCGGAAAGGATTACGTGGTTTTGTGCCAGGCGCAGTACCCGCTGGTGGCGAGCTGACCGGGCGGGACGTATCCACCTGCGGTTCATTGAGCAGGCTGCTCGCCGGCACCAGGGTGATATCCGCAGGCAGCTTGGGCAGCATCTGCTGTAGCACACGAACGGTGGATGGATGCGGGTGACCAATGGCAATGGCCGAGCCTGAACGGCGGGCCACCTGCACGGCGCGGTTGAACTGGACGCGGATATCGGCCTCGTTTTGCGTGTCATCGAGGAAGACTTTGCGCTTAATCACCTTCACGCCAGTGCCCTGCGCGGCGCGCATCGCCTGGCTGTTGCCGATGGTCATGCTGTCGAGGAAGTAGAGGTTGTAGCGCGCCAGGGACTGCATCACCTTCTGCATACCAAACAGGCTGGAGGTCATGGCGCTGCCCATATGGTTATTCAGCCCTACAGCGTAAGGGACTTTGGCGTAAGCCTCGCGGATGATGCGCTCGATCTCGTCGCTGTTCATCTCCGGGCGGAGGGTGTCTTTTTCCAGCGGCTGTTTACTGAGCGGTGCCATCGGCAGGTGGATCAGCACTTCATGCCCGCTGTTGTGGGCTTTGGTGGCCATCTCATGGGCGTGCGGCGCGTTCGGCAGTACGGCGACGGAGATGGCGGATGGCATTGCCAGCACCTGGTTTTCTGTGTGTGGACGATAACCGAAGTCATCAATGACGATAGCGAGTTTACCTGCGTAAACCGGCATCGCCAGCGCCAGTGCGCTGACGAAGGGGAGAACCATACGACGAAATTGAAGCAAAACTTATCTTCCCAACCACGGCTGTGGATTGACCGCCTGACCCTGGCGACGAATTTCGAAATAGAGTGACGGGCGGCCCTGACCGCCACTGCTGCCCACAAGGGCGATAGCCTGACCGGCGCGTACCTGGGTGCCCACGCTGACTAAAGCGCTCTGGTTATAGCCGTAAAGACTCATGTCGCCTTTACCATGCTCAACCACCACCACCAGACCGTAGCCCTGCAGCCAGTCAGCGAGGATCACCCGGCCATCGGCAATAGCTTTGACTTCGCTACCTTCCGATGCACCGATAACAATCCCTTTCCAACGTAGCTCACCCTGCAGTTGTTCGCCATAGCGATGCAGAATTGAGCCGCGTACCGGCCAGTAAGCCTGACCGCGCGGCGAACCAAGACCGCCGGTGCGCGACATCAGCGAGCGTTCGTTTTCTGTTGGCTTGTAGGTGGTGCCTTTGCGGGAAGCTTCCTGCTGCTTGTCGCGAACGGCCTGCGCTTCACGGGCCTCTTTCTCGGCGCGAGCTTTGGCGGCGGCTGCCGCACGGGCGATGCTGTTACGCAGTTTCGATTCGTTGGCGCGCATTTCCCCCAGCTGCGCCTGGCCCTCCTGAATGGAGGATTCCAGCCCGGCGAGGGTTTTCTTACGCTCGTTGCGCGCTTGCTCAAGCTTAGCCTGCTGCGCCTGCTGATCGTAAAGCAAGGTCTGCTGCTGGCTCTGCTTCTCTTCCAGCTCCGCTTTTTGCGTGGTGACCTCTTCCCGCGTCTGCTTCAGCTGGGCGATGGTCTCCTGGCGGGACTGGTTAAGGTAGCCGAAATAGGCCTGCAGACGTTGACCGCGCTGGCTCTCTTCGCCGCTGAGGATCAGCTGTATGCCGGTGTGTTCACCCTGGCGAAAGGCGGCATCCAGTTGTGCGGCAAGGTTGCGCTCCTGAGCCGCGCGCTGGCGCTCAAGTTTGGCGATAGACGCATTCATTTCGTCTATTTGCTTATTCAACTGGGCGAGGGTGTTCTGGGTTTCGCGCAGCTGACGTGCCGCTGCGGAGATCGCCTCTTCCTGCTTTTTGAGTTGCGCGAGCAGGGAGGAGCGTTGTTGCTGTTGCTGACGTACCGCCCGCTCTTTAGCGGCGATATCGGCCTGAATGGTTTTAAGCTGGTCGCGCTCGTCCGCCTGGGCGGATGCCGCGCACAACAATACGCCAGCGCTGAGCACGCTGGCGTAAAGTAAAGGCCTGACTGATAACCGTAACGGCTTCACGACCCATGTGATTGAAACAATCGCCTTTCCCCTCATGGGGAAGGATTATTCCACGATGAACAGCGGCTTGCCAGTCATCTCTTGCGGGATTTCCATGCCCATCAGGGTCAGCATGGTCGGGGCGATGTCCGAAAGCTTACCGCCATCAACGGATTTCACCGCTTTATCACCAACATAAATCAGTGGTACCGGCAGGTTGGTATGCGCAGTGTGCGCCTGGCCGGTGGCGGGATCGCGCATCTGTTCGGCGTTACCGTGGTCTGCGGTGATCAGCATCTGGCCGCCTGCGGCGACTACGGCGTTGGTCACCTGCTCAATGCATGCATCCAGCGCTTCAATCGCTTTGATCGCGGCTTCCATCACCCCGGTATGGCCAACCATGTCGCCGTTCGGGTAGTTACAGATGATGGTGTCGTACTTGCCGCTTTCGATGGCTGCAATCAGCTTCTCGGTCAGCTCGGCAGAACTCATCTCTGGCTGCAGGTCGTAGGTGGCGACTTTCGGGGAGTTGATCAGAATGCGGTCTTCGCCTTTGAACGACTCTTCCACGCCCCCGTTAAAGAAGAAGGTCACATGAGCGTATTTTTCGGTTTCAGAGATGCGCAGCTGAGTCTTGTCATGCTTCGCCATCCACTCGCCGAAGGTATTCGCCAGAGAAGATGGTGGATAGGCGCATGGCGCTTTGATGTCGGCGGCATATTCGGTCAGCATCACGAAATCGCCCAGCTTAACCTCTTTTTTACGGGCGAAGCCGTCGAAGTCAGCGTTGACGAAGGCGCGGGTGATTTCGCGAGCGCGGTCGGCACGGAAGTTCATGAAGATCAGCGCGTCGCCATCTTCCATTGCGGCATCGGCCTGGCCTTCGGCGCGGATCACCGTTGCTTTGACGAATTCGTCGTTTTCATCGCGGGCGTAAGCGGCTTCCAGCGCAGCAACCGCGGTGTTGGCCTGGAACTCGCCTTTGGCTTCTACCAGCAGATTGTAGGCCTGCTCTACGCGATCCCAACGGTTGTCGCGGTCCATGGCGTAGTAGCGGCCAATGATAGAGGCCACGCGGCCTTTGCCAAGGGCGGCAAACTTGTCTTCAAAGGCTTTAAGGGAGGATTCAGCGCTGCGCGGCGGGGTGTCACGACCATCAAGGAAGGCGTGCAGGTAGATTTTGTCCGCCCCTTTTTCTGCGGCCAGCTCGACCATCGCCATAATGTGGTCTTCGTGACTGTGGACACCACCGGCAGAGAGCAGACCCATAATGTGTACCGCTTTGCCTGCGGCGGCGGCTTTCTCAACCGCGCCGGTCAGCACCGGATTTGCAAAGAAGGTGCGTTCTTTAATTTCAACATCCAGACGGGTCAGATCCTGGTAGACAATGCGTCCGGCACCCAGGTTGACGTGTCCAACTTCGGAGTTGCCCATCTGACGATCGGGCAGACCCACTTCCAGGCCGGACGCATCAATCAATGTATGAGGACGTTGTGCCCACAGTGCATCCATGACCGGGGTTTTAGCGTTGAAAATGGCGTTATCCTGCTGATCTTCGCGATAGCCATAGCCATCCAGAATCACCAGTACCATAGGTTTTTTAGAAACCGACATTGCGACAACCTCTTTGCTCAAAAGACAAAAAATTTGCGTAATTTTACTACAGCTGAATCGATCAAATAGCCGCAGAAGATCAAAGAAATCACTGGGGGAAGCGTAAGGAGAGGGCAATTTTGGTCTTTTTTTTCGTGGCAGCACGCAGAAAATGGATTAGCTTATTGTCGCTGGCTGTATTTGCCACAACGCACAGGTATACTCCTGTCCTGGTTTTTTATTCACTCAGTCGGGAGTCGTTACCCCCCATGCAAGAAATTATGCAATTTGTCAGCCGCCACCCCATACTTTGTATCGCGTGGATTGGTCTACTGGCAGCCGTACTTTTCACCACGTTCAAAGGCCTCACCTCAAAAGTGAAGGTGATTACCCGCGGCGAAGCCACTCGTCTTATCAATAAAGAAGATGCTGTGGTTGTCGATCTGCGTCAGCGTGATGATTTCCGCAAAGGCCATATTGCAAGCGCAATTAACCTGCTGCCAGCCGACATCAAAGCCAATAACCTTGGCGAACTGGAAAAGCATAAAGACAAACCCATTATTGTCGTTGACGGTACCGGGATGCAGGCAAACGAGCCAGCAAATACCCTCGTCAAAGCAGGCTTTGCAAACGTCACTGTCCTGAAAGACGGCATCTCTGGCTGGAGCGGTGAAAACCTGCCTCTGGTTCGTGGTAAGTAAACAGGAGTCTGAACATGGCCAATATCGAGATCTATACCAAAGCGACCTGCCCGTTCTGCCATCGCGCGAAAGCGCTGCTGGACAGCAAAGGCGTTGCCTTCCAGGAACTGCCTATTGATGGCGACGCTGCGAAACGCGAAGAGATGATTAAACGTAGTGGCCGGACGACAGTTCCGCAGATTTTTATCGATGCGCAGCACATTGGCGGCTGTGATGACTTGTATGCGCTTGACGCGCGTGGTGGACTTGATCCCCTGCTGCGCTAAGGCGTTTTAGGACAATTAAAAAGGGTATTTCCATGTCAGAACAAAACAACACCGAGATGACTTTCCAGATCCAGCGCATTTACACCAAAGATGTCTCCTACGAAGCACCAAATGCGCCACATGTTTTCCAGAAAGACTGGCAGCCAGAGGTTAAACTTGATCTGGATACTGCTTCCACCCAACTGGCGGAAGATGTGTATGAAGTCGTACTGCGTGTTACCGTAACCGCTTCTCTGGGCGAAGAGACTGCATTCCTGTGCGAAGTACAGCAGGGCGGCATCTTCTCCATCGGCGGCATCGAAGGTAATCAGATGGCGCATTGCCTGGGTGCATACTGCCCGAACATCCTGTTCCCGTATGCCCGCGAATGCATCACCAGCCTGGTTTCCCGTGGTACGTTCCCGCAACTGAACCTTGCGCCGGTGAACTTCGATGCGCTGTTCATGAACTATCTGCAGCAGCAAGCTGGCGAAGGTACTGAACAACATCAGGATGCCTGATGAGTACTGTCAATGCGTCAATGACTGTGATCGGTGCCGGCTCTTACGGCACCGCTCTTGCTATTACCCTGGCAAGAAATGGTCACGAAGTGGTTCTCTGGGGCCACAATCCTGAACATATCGCGACGTTAGAAGCCGATCGCTGCAACGTTGCGTTCCTCCCCGATGTGCCTTTCCCTGACTCACTGCATCTTGAAAGCGACCTGGCGACAGCGCTGGCTGCGAGCCGCAATATTCTGATCGTTGTACCGAGCCACGTGTTTGGTCAGGTGCTGCGACAGATTAAACCGCTGATGCGTGATGATGCCCGCGTGGTCTGGGCGACCAAAGGGCTGGAAGCCGAGACCGGCCGACTGCTGCAGGATGTCGCCCGCGAAGCGCTGGGTGATGCTATCCCACTGGCGGTGATCTCCGGCCCGACCTTTGCGAAGGAACTGGCGGCAGGACTGCCGACGGCGATCTCGCTGGCCTCAACCGATGAGACGTTTGCTGAGGATCTGCAGCAGCTCCTGCACTGCGGTAAAAGCTTCCGCGTCTACAGCAACCCCGATTTTATCGGCGTTCAGCTGGGTGGTGCAGTGAAGAACGTTATCGCGATCGGCGCGGGCATGTCCGACGGTATCGGCTTCGGCGCGAACGCGCGTACGGCGCTGATCACCCGCGGTCTGACCGAAATGTCCCGTCTGGGCGCAGCGCTGGGTGCCGATCCCGCCACCTTTATGGGGATGGCAGGGTTAGGCGATCTGGTGCTGACCTGTACCGACAACCAGTCTCGTAACCGTCGCTTTGGCATGATGCTCGGACAGGGCATGGATGTCATCGGCGCGCAGGAGAAGATCGGTCAGGTGGTGGAAGGCTATCGCAATACCAAAGAAGTCCGCGAGTTGGCACACCGCTTTGGTGTCGAAATGCCAATAACCGAGGAAATTTATCAGGTATTGTATTGCGGAAAAAATGCGCGCGAGGCAGCATTGACCTTATTAGGTCGTGCACGCAAGGACGAGCGTAGCAGCAGTTAACCGCAGGAAAGCATTATCACCTGAATGACCCGGCTGGCGAAGAACTGGCCGGTCATTATCATTACGTCTGGAGCAAGCAATGCCGTGTGAAGAACTGGATATCGTCTGGAACAATATTAAAGCCGAAGCCCGTGCTTTGGCCGACTGTGAGCCGATGCTCGCCAGTTTTTACCATGCAACGCTACTCAAGCACGAAAACCTCGGCAGCGCGCTGAGCTATATGCTTGCCAACAAACTGGCATCACCGATCATGCCCGCTATCGCCATCCGCGAAGTGGTGGAAGAGGCCTATGCGGCCGACCCGGAGATGATCGCCTCAGCTGCCTGTGATATCCAGGCAGTACGCAATCGCGACCCGGCGGTGGATAAATACTCCACGCCGCTGCTCTATCTGAAAGGTTTTCACGCTCTGCAGTCCTACCGTATCGGCCACTGGCTGTGGAACGAAGGCCGTCGCGCGCTGGCGATTTTCCTGCAAAATCAGGTCTCGGTGAGCTTCCAGGTGGATATCCACCCGGCAGCGAAGATTGGCCGCGGGATCATGCTCGACCATGCCACCGGCATTGTGGTGGGTGAAACGGCGGTTATTGAAAACGACGTCTCGATCCTGCAATCCGTGACGCTGGGCGGGACCGGCAAAACCAGCGGCGATCGCCACCCGAAAATCCGTGAAGGGGTGATGATTGGCGCGGGGGCGAAGATCCTCGGCAATATCGAAGTCGGACGCGGCGCGAAAATTGGCGCCGGTTCAGTGGTGTTGCAACCTGTACCACCGCATACCACCGCCGCAGGCGTTCCGGCGCGTATCGTCGGCAGGCCGGACAGCGATAAACCAGCGATGGATATGGATCAGTTCTTCAACGGTCACCATACCTTTGAGTATGGCGACGGGATCTGAGTAAATGCCCGGGGGCGCTACGCTTACCGGGCCTACCTGAGTATTGCTCCGGCGTACCCTAGCTGGCGCCAGGCTTCATAGACCACTACCGACACCGCATTTGACAGGTTCATGCTGCGGCTGTCCGGCATCATCGGAATACGGATTTTTTGTTCAGCAGGCAGGGCATCAAGAATGGTGGCCGGCAGGCCGCGCGTTTCCGGGCCAAACAGCAGATAGTCCCCCTCCTGATAGCTCACCGCGCTGTGCGCAGGCGTACCTTTGGTGGTGAGGGCAAAGATCCGTTCCGGGTTTTCCGTTTGCATGAATGCGGCCAGATCCTGATGGCGAACCACGGCGGTGAATTCGTGATAATCCAGACCGGCACGGCGCAGGCGCTTGTCGTCCCACGTAAAGCCCATCGGCTCGATGATATGCAGACGGAATCCGGTATTGGCGCACAGGCGAATGATGTTGCCAGTATTAGGTGGAATTTCTGGTTCGAATAGAACGATATTAAGCATGCTGCCCCCTTGAATAGCGGGGGCAGAATAGCAGAATTTTTCCCTCACCCTAACCCTCTGCCAAAGAGAAAGTACCCTCTCCTTTGAGAGAGGGCCGGGATGAGGGGATCAGACCGTACCTACGCCGCGTTCCCCTGCGCCAGCGGTGCCAGCCCGGCAGGGATCTGACTCAACTCCTGCACCAGCATCTCCTTGCTGATGTCGCGGATAGATTTCGCTCCGGTCAGGGTCATGGCCACCTTCATCTCCTTCTCGATCAGGTTAAGCAGATTCGCCACACCTGCCTGGCCGTGCGTCGCCAGCGCGTAGAGATAGGCTCGTCCCAGCAGGACGGTGTCGGCGCCGAGGGCAATCATGCGCACCACGTCCAGACCGTTGCGGATCCCGGAGTCCGCCAGAATCGCGATATCGCCTTTAACCGCATCGGCAATGGCGGGCAGGGCGCGGGCAGAGGAGAGCACGCCGTCCAGCTGGCGGCCGCCGTGGTTCGACACCACGATACCGTCGGCACCAAAGCGCACCGCATCGCGGGCATCTTCTGGATCGAGGATCCCTTTGATCACCATCGGGCCATCCCAGAACTCCCGGATCCACTCCAGGTCTTTCCACGAGATGGACGGATCAAAGTTATTCGCCAGCCAGCCAATGTAATCTTCCAGCCCTGTCGGTTTGCCCAGATAGGTGGAGATATTGCCCAGATCGTGCGGACGCCCGTTCACACCCACATCCCACGCCCACTGCGGATGGGTCACGGCCTGCCAGTAACGACGCAGCGCTGCGTTCGCACCGCTCATCCCGGAGTGCGCATCGCGATAGCGCGCGCCGGGGGTGGGCATATCAACGGTAAACACCAGGGTGGAACAGCCCGCCGCTTTCGCCCGCTCCAGGGCATTACGCATAAAGCCGCGATCGCGCAGAACGTAGAGCTGGAACCACATTGGACGCTTAATGGTCGGGGCCACCTCTTCAATCGGGCAGACCGAGACGGTGGAGAGGGTAAAAGGAATGCCTTTGGCGTCGGCGGCCGCTGCGGCCTGCACTTCACCCCGGCGGGCGTACATGCCGCACAGGCCGACGGGGGCAAGGGCTACCGGCATAGAGAGCGTTTCGTTGAACAGCGTCGTCTCAAGGCTCAGGTCAGACATATTCTTCAGGACGCGCTGGCGTAGGGCCACCTGCGACAGGTCTTCCACGTTGCGGCGCAGGGTATATTCAGAGTAGGCCCCGCCATCAATATAGTGGAACAGGAATGGAGGCAGGATGCGCTGCGCGGCGGCGCGATAGTCACTGGCTGCAGAAATGATCATGCTTTGTTCTCCCTGGAAATATCGTTGTCGCCAGGCAGACGGGTAATACGCGCCTGTCGGGCCTGATCTTCATCGAATCGTTTAATGGTGGTATGCACGAAGCCCAGATGCGCCATCATCGCCTGACGGGCAGCTTCGGCATCGCCAGCAAGAATGGCGTCGAGAACAGCCTGATGCTGCTCAGTCAGTCGGGCAAATACCGGCGGCACCTGGTACATCCGCTGGCGGCTCTGCTTAACAGAGGTTTGCAGCAGATCGAAAAACCCGCGCATGGTCTGGAGCAGCACCACGTTGTGCGAGGCTTCAGCAATTGCCAGATGAAAACGCACATCGGCCTGCGAGGCGATATCGGGATCGCTGCTGTGGGTCGCCTCGAAGCAGGCTTTTAACTTCTCTTTATCCGCTGGTGTGGCGCGCATGGCGGCATGCCAGGCGGTACTGGTCTCAATGGCATGACGCGCTTCGAGAATATCGAAGCTGTAGTCAGGGTCGTTTTCCATCAGCGTTTTCAACGGCTGGACAATCGCCTGTTCTGACCACTCCTCATGCTGCCAGCGCACAAAGGTCCCGCCGCCGCGACGGCTCAGCAGTACCCCTTCACTGACCAGCGTCGCCAGGGCTTCGCGCAGCGAGTTGCGCGACACACCAAGCTGGGCGGCAAGCTGGCGCTCGGCGGGCAACTTCATGCCCGCCTCCAGCTGTTGTTCTTCAATCAGCGCCCGCACGCGAGAAGCAATCTCGTCGGACAGGCGTCTGGGCATCACTATCATGGGATCATCCAGGTTAAGACGTAAGCCTGCAACGTGGTGATCACCCCCACCATGCAGGTAAATATCAGGCTGTGTTTAACGGTAAAGCGGAACAGATCCGACTCTTTGCCCACCAGGCCTACCGCCGCACAGGCGATAGCAATGGACTGCGGCGAGATCATCTTGCCGGTCACGCCACCGGTGGTGTTAGCGGCGACCAGCAGCACGTCCGAGACGCCAATCTGCTGCGCGGCTGTCGCCTGCAGGGCCGCAAACAGGGCGTTAGACGAGGTATCTGACCCGGTCAGGAACACCCCCAGCCAGCCGAGGAACGGCGAGAAGAAGGTGAACGCGGAGCCAGTATGCGCCAGGGCCAGGGCCAGCGTTGACGACAGGCCGGAGTAGTTGGAGATAAACGCAAAGGCCAGCACCATACCGATGGAGTAAATCGGCAGCGCCAGCTCTTTCAGCGTACTGGCAAACGTCTGCACCGCGGCGGCAGGCTTCATGCGCAGCCACACAATGGAAAGGATAGCGGCAAACAGGATGGCCGTACCGGTTGCGGAGAACCAGTCGAATTTAAACACTGCTGCATACGGCGTGGCGTCATGCACCACGGGTGGCATACGGGCGACCATTTTATCGAGGAACGGCACCGAAATATTAACCACCATGTCGTACAGCGCACCGTTCGGGGCAAACAGGGCTTTAAAGGGCGGCACGCTCCACAGGGTTACCGTGGCGGTCAGGAACAGGAACGGTGACCAGGCACGTATAATCTGTCCTGGGGTGTAGCGGGTGCGGGCCAGCGTCATATCGACCTGCGAGGCACCCATATCGGCAAAGCGGAAGATCCGCACCGGCTGCCACCGTTTGAGGAACAGCGTCAGGCAGACCAAAGAGACCAGCGAAGAGATAATGTCCGGCAGTTCCGGGCCGAGGAAGTTGGAACTCAGATACTGGGCGATAGCGAAAGAGCCGCCCGCCACCATCACTGCAGGCCAGGTTTCCTTCACGCCGCGCCAGCCGTCCATTATCGCCATGATCCAGAACAGCACGATAATGGTCAGGAACGGCAACTGACGGCCCACCATCTGGCCAATCTCAAAGCTGTCCAGGCCGGTCACCTGTCCGGCAACCAGAATCGGAATGCCCATCGCGCCAAAGGCCACCGGCGCGGTGTTGACGATCAGACACAGACCGGCGGCATACAGGGGGTTAAAGCCCAGCCCGACCAGCAGCGCGGCGGTGATTGCCACCGGGGCGCCAAATCCGGCCGCCCCTTCCAGGAAGGCCCCGAAAGAGAAGCCGACGATGAGCATCTGCAGGCGCTGGTCAGGGGTAATCGACAGTATCGATGAGCGAATGATGTCGAACTGCCCGGTTTTCACCGAGATTTTATAGACGAAGACCGCGGCGATGATGATCCACGCAATCGGCCACAGGCCGTAGAAGAAGCCATAGATGACAGACGCCAGCGCGCGATCCACCGGCATTTTGTAGAAGAACAGCGCCACCATCAGGGCGATGGCAACGGTGTACGTCGCGGCAAGGTATCCCTTCAGCTTGAGCTTAATCAGCGCAAAGAAGAAGAACAGGATAGGTAGCGAGGCGATCAGGCTTGATAGCCAGATATTTCCTGCCGGATCGTAGTTTTGTTGCCAGAGGCTCATTGCAGGTCTCCCGAGGACCACACCTATTGCGATGCGGTGAGTCTGTGCTCATCTCGGCGTCACAATATGTGTAAAAGTGGTCCTGCCAATAGTGTGATGTAGGGTTAATGACAACAAATGGTTAACCAAATGTTATTGGTCGGCAATGTGTTTGTGAGCAAAGATTATGGAAATGTGAACCAAGGGAGGGTTGGTTGCGGAATTGGTTGGGCCAATTTTGAAGGGAAGGAGAGCGGTAAGCCGGGTCAGCGTAGCGCCACCCGGCTAAAAATCAGAACTCAGTCTTGCTGAAGCCCGTCATCTCTTTCAGGCCCATTTCACGGCCCAGCTCGGTCATTGGGTGGACGACGATCAGGCCGCGCACGCTTTTCTTCAGCTTGCCCATGTCGGCCTGCTCTTTCTTGGTAATAGCGCGGCGGAAAGGCAGTTTAGAGAGCTTCTGGGCTTCTTTACTCAGCTTCTGCTCTTTTACGCCACGCAGGCGTTCGATTTCCGTTTCCAGCGTCGCTTTCTCTTTTTCCAGCTCGGCGTATTTCTCGGCGGCATCAACCAGGGAGAGGCTGGCCTGCTGGTGGCGGATCAGATCCAGGCGGTCGCTCAGGCGCTTAATTTCATTCTTTTCGACTTCTTTCATCACAAATAGCTCTAAAAACAGGGGAGATTACAGGGAAGGATACACCAATGTGCGCAGGCTTACTTCTGAAACGCTTTTTTTAAGCTGATTCGGGAAATCAGCTCAGTCAGGGAAAGGACCATCGTGGAGCGAACGATCTGCTGGTAACGCTGCTTCTGCATCGCGTACAGCTCCGGGTCGCTGGTATCAAAATGCGGCGTCGGGGGCAGAGCGGTCACGCAATGTAACTCGCCGAGCGGGCCGAGGATCTCGTCGTCGGTGAACGCATACTCGTTGCCGTCGTGGTTCAGCTCTTCACGCAGCGCCATCAGCAGTTCGGCGTCTTCATATTCATGACGGCTGATAACGCCCAGGCCATAGATCAGTTTCAGACGCACGGATAAATCGCCCAAGGGGCCGTCACCGTCAAGCAACGGTTCAACTGCGTATTTCACCGCGTAGTCGTCTTTGCGAAAAACCTGAAGCACCAGTATATTCACCGCCTCGGTTAGCAACTCGACGGCGGATATCAGGAAACTTCGAACGGTTTTGCCAGTATTCAGACGCTCCAGCACACGGTTTTCAAAGGCCTGGGTTTGTTCCATTATTGCCTGCATATCTGACAATCTATATTCCGGGCGCAGGATGACCTGCGCCAGTTCCTGCATCATTTGGTTGCGTTATATACGTTAACCGCCTCCACAACCACATCGCTGTTGGCATCCAGACCGGATACCTGCGCCAGCGCGGCCTGTGGACCTTGCTCGTCAATCAGTTGCGCCAGCTCCTGCGCCTGCGGATCTTCTTCGCTGCGGTAGTGCATCGCGGCGGCAATGCCTTTGACCAGACTGGTGTGTGGCAGGTCATATTCCAGGGTGCCGAGCAGCGGCTTGATCAGACGATCGCCCGCACTCAGCTTGCGCAGCGGCTGACGGCCTACACGCTCAACGTCATCTTTCAGATACGGGTTTTCAAAACGACCGAGGATTTTCTGAATATATGCCGCGTGCTTATCGGCATCAAAACCGTAGCGTTTAATCAATACCGCGCCGCTCTCGTCCATTGCACCTTTTACCACGGCGCGAACGTTCTCATCGAGAATAGCGTCACGAATGGTCTGATGACCGGCTAACTTACCGAGGTAGGCGGTTATAGCATGCCCGGTGTTCAGCGTGAAGAGCTTACGTTCGACAAATGCCATCAGGTTATCAGTTAATTCCATGCCCGCGATCTCAGGCAGCGCGCCTTTGAACTGGGTTTTATCGACGATCCACTCGCTGAAGGTTTCCACGGTCACTTCCAGTGGGTCATGGGTGGCCGACGCTGACGGCGGAACGATGCGGTCAACGGCAGAATCCACAAAGCCGACGTGCTCTTCAACCCAGGCTTTATCTTCATCAGCCACAGCCGCCATCACATGACCTTTCAGCTGGGTAGTGCCGCGCACCATGTTCTCACAGGCGATGATGTTCAGCGGGGCATCGTTACCCTGGGCCTTACGCTTTGCCAGCCCTTTGGCGACGGACGGGGCGATACGCTCCAGCACCACCGGACCGACCGCGGTGGTCACCAGGTCAACGCTGGCAATCAGGTCGATAACATCGTCGCCAATGCTGCTGACCGCATTCACGCCGGTCACGGTTTCGACCTGTTCGTTTTCACCCACGACATGCACCTGATAGCTATGACGCGCATTCAGGGCGTCCAGTACCGTCTGATTCACATCCGCAAATGTCAGCGTAATGCCGGCGTCTGCCAGCAGTTTGCCGATAAAACCACGACCGATATTACCTGCGCCGAAATGTAATGCTTTCATCGTATTAACCTTCATCAATGTTGTTACCCGAGAGGGCTGGGGTGAGGAACCACGCGAATTTCCCCTCACCCTAGCCCTCTCCCCAACGGGGAGAGGGAAGGGAAAGACTTACTTGTTCAGCAGCGCCAGGACCTCTTCGACGCTGGTGGTGTTTGCCAGACGTTCGATCACGGTCTCATCGTCCAGCGCATTGGTCAGGCTGGTAATCACCTGGATGTGCTCGTTGTTGCGAGCCGCGATACCAATCACCAGACGGGCAATGTCATCTTCTTCTTCACCGAAGCGCACGCCTGCCGGGTACTGACAGAACACCACGCCAGTTTTCAGGACGCGATCTTTCGCTTCAACCGTACCGTGCGGCACCGCAATGGATTCGCCCAGGTAGGTTGGCGTCAGTTTTTCACGA
Source organism: Leclercia sp. LSNIH3 (assembly GCF_002935105.1). Classification (NCBI taxonomy): domain Bacteria; kingdom Pseudomonadati; phylum Pseudomonadota; class Gammaproteobacteria; order Enterobacterales; family Enterobacteriaceae; genus Leclercia; species Leclercia sp. LSNIH3. The sequence goes on along the minus strand of NZ_CP026387.1, from coordinate 2,275,862 downwards.
TCCAGCATCGCCTGAACATATTCTGGCTGTACGTAGCCGCCTTTTACCAACTGCTCACCAGCAAAGCGAATCGCTTCTTCTTTATGGCTCGCGGTACGGCCAAGGAAGATGTTCTCCGCACCCAGACGGAACAGGTGACTGTTGCTCTCGTCGAAGCTGTCCTGCAGGCTGGTACGCACTTTGACTTCATTATCTTCGTGACGCTGTGCCGCAACCAGACGTTCGGTCAGATTGGTGTACAGACCGCTGTCGAGGAAGTTGGTCAGCGAAATATGCTGCGCCTGCGGAACCTGACGCATCGCACGCTCGGTCAGGTCGCGGTGGGTGATGACCAGGTCAACATCCGCCGGCAGGCTGTTAATAGCGCTGTTGGTAACGGAGATCTGCGACAGACCGGCATCCGCTACTTTCTTACGCAGTACGCCTGCACCCATGGCGCTGGAACCCATACCGGCATCACAGGCGACGATGATCTTACGCACGTGGCTCAGGTCGTTAGACACATCACCCGCAGCCAGCGGCGTTGCAGCAACACCTTTAGACTGAGATTTCATGTCCTGCATACGACGGGTAGCCGCTTCGATATCGTCTTCTTCTTTCACTTTGCTGGTTTTCAGCAGGATAGCCGACACCACGAAAGAGACCGCCATGGCCGCACAGATCGCTGCGATGTTAGCGAAGTAGGCACCTTTCGGGGTCATCGCCAGTACCGCCAGGATAGAACCTGGGGAAGCAGGGGAGACCAGACCACCGCCCAACACGCTCAGAGTGAACACGCCAGTCATACCGCCGAGGATAACGGCCAGGATCAGACGTGGGTTCATCAGCACGTACGGGAAGTAAATTTCGTGGATACCGCCGAGGAAGTGGATGATAGCCGCACCGCCAGCAGACTGCTTAGCGCTACCGCGACCAAAGAACATGTACGCCAGCAGAACACCCATACCCGGACCCGGGTTCGCTTCGATCAGGAAGAAGATGGATTTGCCGAGGTCGTGAGACTGCTGAATACCCAGCGGTGAGAAGATACCGTGGTTGATGGCGTTGTTGAGGAACAGGATTTTCGCCGGTTCAACAAAAATGGACGCCAGTGGCAGCATGTCGTGGGCAACCATGAAGTTAACGCCCGCTGCCAGCAGTTTGGAGAGCACTTCAACTGCCGGGCCAATGCCGAGGAACGCCAGAATAGCCAGGATCATCCCGATGATGCCGGCAGAGAAGTTGTTCACCAGCATTTCGAAGCCGGATTTGATTTTGCCATCAACCCAGACGTCGAACTTCTTAATGGCCCAGCCGCCCAGAGGACCGGCAATCATTGCGCCGAGGAACATTGGCATATCCGCACCGACGATAACGCCCATAGTGGTGATCGCACCGACCACACCGCCACGGTCACCGCCCACCAGACGACCACCGGTAAAACCGATGAGCAGCGGCAGCAGATAGGTGATCATTGGGCCAACAAGTTTCGCCAGCGTTTCGTTAGGCAACCACCCTGTCGGAATAAATAACGCAGTGATGATACCCCACGCGATAAACGCGCCGATATTTGGCATCACCATGTTGCTAAGGAATCGACCAAAGCTTTGTACTTTGATCTTGAAATCGGATGACATAAAACACCCCTTCTTCTGTTGATGCAGGCCTTAAGCCCGAGGTTTGTTGTTAATGTGGTGGCAGAGGTTGCCCAACCTGTTCTGTTGACGTGAAATTTGGCACTTAATGGTTTAACTGTCCAGACAGGCAAAATTTATGTGATCTGAATCACGTAAATGCAGGGGGTGCAGCCACGATTGAAGTGATGTGCGTCACAAAATTGAAGTGTAAAAAAAATACAACGACCGTTAAAACGGCAGTTTGACCCATAAAATGTGAATCAAATCACATTTTGTTGTCGTGAGTTTGTTTCTGTAGTGTGATCAAAACCACAAAATATTTTTATGCAGAATTCTCTGGATGTGATCAACTGCAACATCTGTTTCACCCATCAACGCCAGGATGTAAGTCAGCAACACGTATTGTCCAAAAAAGAGCATCAATATGTGTTATGGCAAAAAATGCCAGGCTAGTTTAAGCTCATTTTGTAAACAGAACGCTATTATTCTTCAGGCTATATTTTGACACGCTTATAAACTTGCATGGAGATATAAGGAAAAATCATATTCCCCGGCTCTGAAATAGTTAGTACATCTTCGTGTGCTTAATCATAAATTAATTTGGCTGCTTACCATTTAATTATTTTTATGCGTTTGCGATTTACTGAGTGAGGCAAATATGTTTCTCAACTATTTTGCGCTGGGTGTGTTGATTTTTGTCTTCCTGGTTCTTTTTTATGGAATCATCGCCATCCATGATATTCCTTATAATATTGCCAAAAAGCGCAACCATCCGCATGCCGATGCGATCCATACGGCGGGATGGATAAGCCTGTTTACGCTCCATGCTATCTGGCCGTTTCTGTGGATTTGGGCCACCCTCTACCAGCCAGAGCATGGCTGGGGAATGCAGAATCACATTCAGCCGCCAGAACGCCATCCCGACGTTGATGCGCTTGCAAAGCGCGTCGCCGAGCTGGAACAAAAACTGGCTGCAGTGCCCCCCACTGCTGATAAGAACACGCTGGAGCACTAATCATGGATCTGTTGATCATTTTGACCTATGTCGCCTTTGCATGGTCCATTTTTAAAATATTTCGTATTCCGGTAAACCAATGGACCTTAGCGACCGCGACGCTAGGCGGTGTGTTTATTGTGGCCGGGCTTATTTTATTAATGAACTATAACCACCCGTATACCTTTACGGCGCAGAAAGCGGTTATTTCTATTCCCATTACCCCGCAGGTCACAGGGGTGGTGAGTGAAGTGACGAATAAAAATAACCAGCTCATTAAAAAGGGCGAAGTATTATTTAAAATCGATCCGACCCGATATCAGGCACGAGTCGATCGTCTGAAGGCTGACCTGGTCACCGCGACGCACAATATTAAGGTGCTGAAAGCGCAACTTTCGGAAGCACAATCGAATACCACCCGCGTCTCTGCTGAGCGCGATCGTCTGTACAAAGACTATCAGCGTTATTTGAAAGGCAGCCAGGCGAAGGTGAATCCCTTCTCTGAGAGCGATATCGATAATGCGCGACAAAACTACCTGGCGCAGGACGCCATGGTGAAAGGCTCTGTCGCGGAACAAACCCAGATTCAGAGCCAGTTAGACAGCATGTCTAACGGTGAGCAGTCGCAGATTGCCTCGCTGCGCGCCCAGTTGACCGAAGCCACCTATAACCTGGATCAAACCGTTATCCGTGCACCCAGCAACGGCTATGTTACCCAGGTGCTGATTCGCCCGGGAACCTACGCGGCCTCTCTGCCGCTGCGCCCGGTGATGGTGTTTATCCCTGAGCAGAAACGCCAGATCGTGGCGCAGTTCCGCCAGAACTCATTACTGCGTCTGAAGCCTGGTGACGAGGCCGAAGTGGTGTTCAATGCCCTGCCAGGGCAGGTCTTCTCCGGTAAGCTCACCAGCATTCTGCCGGTCGTGCCGGGCGGCTCCTACCAGGCGCAAGGCGTACTGCAATCTCTGACGGTGATCCCGGGCACCGATGGCGTGCTGGGCACCATCGAGCTGGATCCAAACGCCGACGTGGACGCGTTGCCTGACGGCATTTACGCCCAGGTTGCGGTTTATTCCGACCACTTCTCGCACGTGTCGGTAATGCGTAAAGTCCTGCTGCGGATGACCAGCTGGATGCACTACCTCTATCTCGACCATTAATCCCTTAAAGGCAGGTCTGGAATACGCAGAGCCTGCCTTTTTTCTTTGCCTGGGCCATACTTATCCTTTTGTTGGCGAACAAGGAGCAGGCAATGAAACTCATCGGCAGTTATACCAGTCCTTTCGTGCGTAAAATCTCCATTCTCCTGCTGGAGAAAGGCATCACTTTTGAATTTGTGAATGAACAACCCTATCAGGCTGAAAACGGTGTCGCGCACTACAATCCGCTGGGCAAAGTCCCGGCGCTGGTGACCGATGACGGGGAGCACTGGTTCGACTCGCCCATCATTGCCAGCTATATCGAGCTGCTGGATATCGCCCCGGCGATGATCCCCCATGAGCCAAAAGCCGCGCTGGTTATCCGGCAAATCGAGGCGCTGGCGGACGGGATCATGGATGCCGCGCTGGCTTCGGTGCGCGAGCAGGCGCGCCCGGCGGCACAGCAGTCTGAGACCGAGCTGCTGCGTCAGCGCGAGAAAATTGCGCGCAGTCTGGATCACTGTGAGGCGCTGATCCGTGAAGGAAAAATTGCCACCGACAGCGTTAACCTGGCGACCATCGCCATTGCCTGCGCTATCGGCTATCTCAATTTCCGTCGCGTCTCGCCGGGCTGGTGCGTTGATCGCCCGCTGCTGGTCAAACTGGCGGAAACCCTGTTCCAGCGTGAAAGCTTCGCCCGCACCGAACCGCCAAAGGCTTGATGTCGTCGATAACACTTCCTTGACGGACGCGGTACAATCGCCCTGACATTGACTCCCTCTCCCGTCGGGAGGGGGGAAGATACCCAACCGTCAGGCGCTTTCATGACTACTCAGCACGCTCTTTATAGCCAACTTCCCGCGACCGATCGTCTGCTTCGCGACGCCCGTCTTACCGCTGTTATTGCCCGGTTTGGCCACAGCCGAACGGTGGATACCTTACGCCTGTTGCAGGATGAAGCCCGTGCCGGGATCCGCGCAGACAACCGTCTGCCGGCCTGGTGTGATGACTGGGCGCAGGAGACCGAAAAACGGCTGGCAATGGCTTATGCCCCGGGTCTGCGGCCGGTCATAAACCTGACGGGCACGGTACTGCATACCAATCTGGGCCGCGCGCTGCTGGCTCAGGAGGCGGTAGAGGCGGTAACCCAGGCGATGCAGACGCCGGTTACCCTGGAGTACGATCTTGACGGCGCCGGGCGCGGCCATCGCGATCGGCCGCTGGCGGCGCTGCTGTGCCAGCTCACCGGTGCGGAAGATGCCTGCATTGTGAATAACAATGCCGCAGCGGTACTGCTGATGCTGGCCGCGACCGCCAGCGGTAAAGAAGTGGTGGTCTCCCGCGGCGAACTGGTGGAGATCGGCGGGGCGTTTCGCATTCCCGACGTGATGGCGCAGGCCGGGTGCCAGCTGCGGGAAGTGGGCACCACCAACCGCACCCACGACCGGGATTACGCGGCGGCGATCAATGACAATACCGCCCTGCTGATGAAGGTCCACACCAGTAATTACCAGATCGAAGGCTTTACCCATGCCGTTGACGAGGCCGGACTGGTACGCATCGGGCAGGAGAGGGGCGTGCCGGTCGTCGTCGATCTGGGCAGCGGTTCGCTGGTGGATCTCAGCCGCTATGGCCTGCCGAAAGAGCCGATGCCGCAGGCGTTAATTGCCGCCGGTGTCAGTCTGGTAAGCTTCTCGGGCGACAAACTGTTGGGTGGCCCGCAGGCCGGGATCATCGTCGGTAAACGCGACCTGATTGCCAGATTGCAACGGCACCCACTGAAACGCGCCCTGCGCGCGGATAAAATGACCCTCGCCGCGCTGGAGGCCACTTTACGCCTCTATCTCCACCCGGAGACGCTGGGCGAACGCTTACCGACGTTGCGCCTGTTGAGCCGCGACGCTGCCGCGATCCATCGTCAGGGGGAGCGCCTGCTGGCGCAGGTCGCGCCGCACTACCCTGATTTTGAGGTTCGCGTGGAAGAGTGCCTGTCACAGCCTGGCAGCGGTTCGCTGCCGGTGGACCGCCTTCCGGGAGCCGCCCTGACCTTCGCCCCACGCGACGGGCGCGGCGCGCAGCTGGAGGCGCTGGCGTTACGCTGGCGAGCCCTGCCCGTGCCGGTACTGGGTCGGATAAAGGACGGGCGTTTATGGCTGGATCTACGCTGTCTGGAAAATGAAGCACAGTTTCTGGAGATGTTGCTGAAATGATTATTGCCACCGCCGGTCATGTTGACCACGGCAAAACCACCCTGCTGCAGGCGATCACCGGCGTCAATGCCGACCGTCTGCCGGAAGAGAAAAAGCGCGGCATGACCATCGATCTGGGTTATGCCTACTGGCCGCAGCCGGATGGCCGGGTACTAGGGTTTATCGACGTCCCCGGGCACGAAAAGTTTTTGTCCAACATGCTGGCGGGTGTCGGCGGGATCGACCATGCCCTGCTGGTGGTGGCCTGTGATGACGGGGTGATGGCGCAGACGCGCGAGCACCTGCAAATCCTCCAGCTGACCGGCAACCCGCAGCTGACGGTAGCCCTGACCAAAGCCGATCGCGTTGACGACGCCCGGGTAGAGGCGGTGCGCGAAGAGGTGCTTACCACCCTGCGGGAGTATGGCTTTGCCGATGCGACGCTGTTTGTCACCGTTGCCACCGAGGGGCGGGGAGTAGATGCTCTGCGCGCCCATCTGCAACAGCTCCCGGCCCGCGCCCACGCGGAACACCATCGCTTCCGTCTGGCCATCGACCGCGCCTTTACCGTAAAAGGGGCCGGTCTGGTGGTCACCGGTACGGCGCTCTCGGGCGAAGTGCGGGTGGGCGATAACCTGTGGCTGACCGGGGTTAACAAACCGGTGCGTATTCGTGGGCTGCATGCGCAAAACCAGCCTGTTGAGCAGGCCCATGCCGGGCAACGCATCGCCCTCAACCTGGTGGGCGACACGGAAAAAGCGGCGCTGAACCGCGGGGACTGGCTGCTGGCCGACGCGCCGCCGGAGCCGACCACGCGGGTGATCGTCACCCTGCAAGCCGATGTGCCGCTGGCGCAGTGGCAGCCGCTGCATATTCACCATGCCGCCAGCCATGTCACCGGCCGCGTCTCGCTGCTGGAAGGAACGCTGGCGGAGCTGGTCTTCGATTCTCCGCTGTGGCTGGCCGATAACGATCGGCTGGTGCTGCGCGATATTTCTGCCCGCATGACCCTGGCCGGGGCGCGGGTGGTGACCCTCAATCCGCCGCGTCGCGGGAAGCGTAAACCAGAATACCTGCACTGGCTGGCGATGCTGGCCCCGGCAGAAGATGACCACACCGCACTGCGGGTGCATCTGGAGCGCGGGGCGGTCAATCTGGATGCGTTCGGCTGGGCACGCCAGCTCAGCGGTGAGGGGCTGCGTCAGTTGACCCAACAGCCGGAGTTTATCCAGGCCGGTTCCAGCCTGTTAAACACCGCTGTCGCGGCGCGCTGGCAGCGTAAAATTCTGGAGGTGCTGACGACCTACCATCAGCAGCATCAGGATGAACCCGGCCCTGGACGGGAACGCCTGCGTCGTATGGCGCTGCCGATGGAGGACGAGGCCCTGGTTCTGCTGCTGATCGAGCAGATGCGCGAGAGCGGCGAGCTGCACAGCTACCACGGCTGGCTGCACCTGCCGGATCATAAAGCGGGCTTTACCCCGGCGCAGCAGGCCGTGTGGGAAAAAGCAGACGCCCTGTTTGGCGATGAACCCTGGTGGGTGCGCGACCTCGCTCGCGAAACCGCCACCGACGAGCAAACCATGCGTCAGGTGCTAAAGCATGCGGCGCAGCAGGGGCTGATCACCGCCATCGTCAAAGACCGTTATTACCGTCACCATCGGATCGTCACCTTTGCCAACCTGATCCGCGAACTGGATCGCGAGCGCGGCTCCACCTGCGCGGCAGATTTCCGCGACCGGCTGAACGTCGGGCGTAAGCTGGCGATCCAGATCCTCGAGTACTTCAACCGCATTGGCTTTACCCGCCGCCGCGGTAACGATCACCTTCTGCGGGATGCGCTACTCTTTGCCGACGAGACGCAGCAGCGTTAATCCTTTTTGCTGGCGAGCTTCTGTTTCGCCAGCCATACGGCGCCCAGCCTGCCCGCCTGGTTCCCTAACTGGCAGGGCAGGATGGGCACCTGCAACGCTTCCCACTCTTCAAAGGTTTGCAGGTGTTTATCGAGTAGCCGATAAATTTTCTCCTGCTCGCTGATACCGCCGCCGATCAGGACCACCTGCGGATCGAACATCGAGATGACGCTGTAGACCCCGCGGGCGAGGAACAACGCCCACTCTTCCACCGCCTCGCGCAGGTGCAGATCGTTCTCCATCAGCTCGAACAGTTCTTCGCCTTTCGGCATATCATCCCCGGAGACCCCCAGCGCCCGGCGGCAGGTCTCCATCAGCCCTTTGGCCGAGGCGACCTCATGCATTCCTTCGCCATGTTTACCGACCGGCATCACCCCGAACTCCCCGGCGCGATAGTGTGAGCCGCGATAGAGATCGCCCCCGAGTACGATCCCGCCGCCAATGCCGGTGCCGAGCGTCATGCAGACAAAATTCTCATACTCTCGTCCTGCGCCGCACCAGCGTTCGCCGAGAGCGGCGCAGCTGGCGTCATTATCGGCCACCAGCGGCAGGTCGGTCAGCTCTGCGAAGAGGTCGTACAGGTTGACGTTATCCAGATACTCCAGCGCGCCAGCCTTCGCCGCTTCGCCGGTATGGGTATTGATGTGGCCGGGGATGCTCACCCCGATCGCGGCAATCTCGTGTTCGTTCTGGTAGGCCTCGACCACCTCGCGCCATTGCTGCTTAAAGCTCTCTTCATCCTCCGGCGTATCAAACTGATCGGTGGTGAGTTCGTTTCCGTCCTCGTCGATCACGCCGTGTTTAATGTGGGTTCCGCCCACGTCGAAGCCGATAAAAAGCCGCATTTAACCTTCCCTCTGCCAGTGTTGTGCGCTTTAAGTATGGCTCAGGGCGGAAAACCAAACGTAAAGTAAGGTAATGCGTGAAGAGGCTCGCAAAGCAAGCGATGGCTGGCGAAAAAAACACCGCCGCGGTCTACCTTTGAAGGACACTTCACGCAAGGAGACAGTCATGACGAATAACCCTCCCTCAGCACGTATCCTGCCCGGCGAATATGGTTTCCCCCTTAAACTGAAAGCCCGTTATGACAACTTTATCGGCGGCGACTGGGTTCCTCCGGTCGACGGCGATTATTACCAGAACCTCACCCCGGTCACCGGCCAGCCGCTGTGCGAAATCGCCAGCTCCGGCAAGCGCGATATCGATCTGGCGCTGGATGCTGCCCACAAGATAAAAGAGAAATGGGCGCACACCTCGGTGCAGGATCGCGCCGCGATCCTGTTCAAGATTGCCGATCGCATGGAGCAGAACCTGGAGCTGCTGGCCACGGCTGAGACCTGGGACAACGGCAAACCGATCCGCGAAACCATGGCCGCCGACGTGCCGCTGGCGATTGACCACTTCCGCTATTTCGCCTCCTGTATTCGTGCCCAGGAGGGCGGGATTAGCGAGGTGGATAAAGACACTGTCGCCTATCACTTCCATGAGCCGCTGGGCGTGGTCGGGCAGATCATTCCGTGGAACTTCCCCCTGCTGATGGCGGCCTGGAAAATGGCCCCCGCGCTCGCCGCCGGGAACTGCGTGGTACTGAAACCGGCGCGCTTAACACCACTGTCGATACTGCTGCTGATGGAAGTGGTGGGCGACCTGCTCCCGCCGGGGGTAGTGAACGTGGTCAACGGCGCCGGGGGCGAAATTGGTGAGTATCTGGCGACCTCCAAAAAGATCGCCAAAGTGGCCTTTACCGGCTCCACCGAAGTGGGCCAGCAGATCATGCAGTACGCCACCCAGAACATCATTCCGGTAACGCTGGAGCTGGGCGGGAAATCCCCGAACATCTTCTTCGCCGACGTAATGGATGAAGAGGATGCCTTTTTTGATAAGGCGCTGGAAGGGTTTGCGCTTTTCGCCTTCAACCAGGGCGAAGTCTGCACCTGCCCAAGCCGGGCGCTGGTGCAGGAGTCGATCTACGAGCGCTTTATGGAGCGCGCCATCCGCCGCGTGGAGGCGATCCGCAGCGGCAACCCGCTGGACAGCGTCACCCAGATGGGTGCCCAGGTATCACACGGGCAGCTTGAGACCATCCTCAACTACATTGATATCGGTAAGAATGAAGGCGCTGAGATCTTAACTGGCGGGCGGCGTAAGCAGCTGGATGGCGAATTGAAAGAGGGTTACTACCTTGAGCCAACCATTCTGTCCGGCAAAAACAACATGCGCGTCTTCCAGGAGGAGATCTTCGGCCCGGTGCTGGCGGTGACCACCTTCAAAACCATGGAGGAGGCGCTGGAGCTGGCCAACGACTCGCAGTATGGCCTGGGGGCGGGGGTCTGGAGCCGTAACGGCAATCTGGCGTATCAGATGGGACGCGGGATCCAGGCCGGACGCGTGTGGACCAACTGTTATCACGCTTACCCGGCCCATGCCGCGTTTGGTGGATATAAGCAGTCGGGCATTGGCCGTGAAACCCACAAGATGATGCTGGAACATTACCAGCAGACCAAATGCCTGCTGGTCAGCTACTCCGATAAGCCATTGGGCCTGTTCTAACCTTTGAGAGCAGACCGCCCCCGGGGGGTCTGCTCAATCTGTTTACGCAGCGTATTCAATACCCCATCCAGTACAAACTGCACCCGCCACGGCTGATAGTCACGTTTGCGGAAGATAGCCACCAGATCCAGCCACCACTCCTCCTGCTGAATGAAACAGGGCACCATTGACCCCTCTGCTATCTCCCGTGCCAGGCTCTCTTTTGGCGCAAAGACGATCCCCAGATGGTTGCGGGCCAACTCCAGCGCCGTCTGGGTGTTGTCGCAAATATAATTGCCCGAAACTTTATAATCGAGAACCTGCTCGCTATTATTCACGCGAAAACGCCAGATATTAGCGTCATCAATTATCATTGAGTCGATAAGAATGCAGGAGTGATTAATAAGGTCGTCGGGTTTGCTAATGGGGTGTTTTTTTATATATTCCGGGGTGGCGAAAGCGGTAAGAGAATATTTGGTTAAGGTGGTGGCGACCAGGTTTTCATCTTTGGGTTGGGCATAGGTAATTAAAATGTCGCAATCGTCGGGAAAGGTCACCCCTTCGAAAAATTCATTCCTGTCGAGGTTATAAGTTTTCAGGCTAATACGGATATCGCCAATATCCTTGATCTCATGAATCACCTGGCGGGCAAGGTAAGACATGATCCCCGATGGCCCATAGATAGTGACCTTGCCGCGTTTTTCATGCTTATAATCAGCAATGAAATTAATCAGTTGCTCATTCTTTTTCAGCGATGCCTCGATGAAAGGCAGTAATGATTCACCGAACTGGGTCAGCGCCAGGTGGCGGGTGGTACGCTCAAAAACCTTCAGCCCGACGCGGGTTTCGAAATCAGCGAGATATTTACTGACGTTGGCCTGGGCCATCCTTAATAACGCGGCAGCATCACCAATACTGTGGGTCGCGGCAATAACGGAAATGATTTTTAATTCTCGTGGCTTGATTTGCATTTTGTTCATTGCCTGACGCCCATCTATATGAATTTATATATAATATTATACAAATAACGGCATTGCATCGCCATTTTTGTAACCATTATTATGCGCCGCGTCGTATGACATTTAATGGATTGCAAACAATGAAGTTTAAAAAGAATTTCCTCATCGCGGCCGCTTTATTTACGGCAACGTCCGCAATGGCCGATGACTTTTCAATTGGCGCTGGCGCATTTTTTAATGAATCACCCTATAAAGGCTATAACGAGAACGTCTCCGCAGTCCCGTTCATGAGCTACGAAGGCCAGTACGTCTACGTGCGCCAGACCACCGGCGGCTGGATCGTCTGGAAAGATGCCAAAAACGAACTGAGCCTGACTGCCTCCTGGATGCCGCTGCACTTCGACCCGGACGATAACGACGACCATGGGATGAAGCAGCTGGATGAGCGTAAAGCCTCTGTGATGCTGGGCGGAGCCTACTACCGCCACGAAAGCTGGGGGAGCCTGAAGTTTGCCCTGGCCGCCGATGCGATGGACGAAAGCGGTGGGGCGATGGGCGAGATGACTTACTTCCGTCCGATCCGCATGGAGCGCCTGACCCTGACGCCGTCGGTGGGCGTCTTCTTCCACGACGAAAGCTTCAATGATTACTACTACGGCGTCTCAGAAAAAGAGTCCCGCCGCAGCGCTCTGCAGTCTTATACCGCGGGCGACACGGTCACCCCGTATATCGGCCTGGCGGCGAAATACCGGCTGACGCAGAACCTCTATTTGAACGCCAGCGCAGTCTATACCGTACTGCCTGACGACGTGAAAAACAGCCCGATGATCGACCGTGACGACAGCTTTATGCTGATGACCGGTCTCTCCTGGAAATTTTAACTCGCCAAAAATCTGCCCTCAGGGACGAGGGCAGCCTCAATTCTGCCGGGTGGCGCTGCCCATACCTGACCCGTTTCCCGGGCTGGGTATGTGCAGCGTCGTCCGGCTATTGATTCAAAGTAAATAATTCAGAGCATATCAGCATTAATTATAAAGAGCTGCTGTTGCTTTTAATATATCGGCGAAGGAGTAAATATCATCGACAGTTTCGATAGGGTGGCGTGTTTCATTTTTTTCGATATCAAAAAGACCTATATATTTTTGCGAACGGTTAAAGTGTAAGCGACAGAGTGGCTTACGATTGTTATCATCTACCAGAATCCCGAAGTAGCTTTTGGTATCCCTATGCGTTATTCGTGGAGCATCAAGTACAGCCCTGGTTATAGCTTTTACAATATGGAATCCTTCCAACTCTTCCAGAGTTGTCACAACATCATTTTCATCCTTTTCCAAAGCATTTGGTGAGTCTTCAATATTTGAATCTGGCGTAGATTGCACACTTAATGGAGTTGTACCAGTAATAGCCGATTTAAGCCTATCATTGATCTGATCATTGATATATTGGCTGGCAGCTTTCTTTGTTAGGGTCAGGAATAGCTCTCTAACTTTTTGGGTTAAAATGCCATCGTATACTCTTGATGCAAAAAACTTAACAAATTCATCTTCAGGTGTATTAAGTTGTGTATGGAGTATTTTTTTTATTTGGCTAACGTATTTAAGTTCGCCTGCTGCGTTTATTATCGATTCCAGATCAAAGGATGATTTTGTTAACTTATTTAACTCCGGTATGATATTTTCATCAATCTCTAATAAGTCAACTTCTAGAAATGGTTTTTCATCCATTTTATTTGGTGCGTCAAGGTCGGTGAAGAATTTATAAATTTGACCATTTGTCAGAATCGAAATTCTGGCATTAGTGACATGAAAGTATCGGAAGAGTTGAGATGCATGGTTAATATTAAGCGGTTCCCCTATTTTTTTACATTCAATAAGAATTTGCACCTCATTATTCTTCATTATGGCATAATCTATTTTCTCCCCCTTTTTAGTGCCTATGTCACAAACGAACTCCGGGGTGACTTCCCTGGGGTCAAAAACATCATAACCTAATACATTGTGAATAAAGGGCATTACAAAGGCGTTTTTGGTAGCCTCCTCAGTTACGATAGAGTTGGTTTGCTCTTTTATTTTATTAGATAAGGCATTTAGCCTTTCATTGAAATCCATGATAAGACCTTATTTTCGCTGTGTGTGTTAATGAAATAACACTAAAAAGCGTGACATTCAATATGATAATTTAAGCCTTTTCTTGAAATTAAATTTTCCGAGAAATAGGTCACAGATATTGAATATTCCATTTAAGAATAAATTAAACCCGGTAACAAGGCTGGGTTTAATTTATCTTAAATAGTGCAATAAGTTATCTTAAATGTAGAGGTCATTACACCTCATCTATCCAGATGCGCATTTCCCCTTCGCCGCGGTTCGCCCAGCTAAACCACGGAATAAAGGTCAGCGTCTGCGCCTGCTGCGTGGTCGGGGCGCGATCGTATTGCCACAGCGGCTGGTGCTCCGCGTTCGCGGTGTGGCGGGTGTAACCCTGGGTCTGGAGCAGCACCTTGTGGGCAAAAATCCCTTTTCCTTCCAGAAGCTTAAATTCGCTGTCGGCAGGCAGGATCAGGTTATGCAGCCCGGCACCGTTATCGGCCTCTTCGAGACAGTAGACCAGCGGCCCGCGCTGAATCGCCACTTTCCCGGCCTGCTGGCGCACCTGCGGATTGCCGTATACCCGGCGTACCGGCATCGGCAGGGTTAACTGCAGCCTGTCGCCCTCCTGCCAGCGGCGGGTCAGGTAGAGATACCCCGCGCGCACCTCCCCGGTGACGGCCTCGCCATTCAGCGTCAGCTGCGGATTATCGCACCAGTCCGGCAGACGCAGGGCCAGGGTGTGGTCGATCGCCACCGGCGATGTGATGTCGATAGTGACCTGCTCCTGCCACGGGTAGTTGCCGCTGATCCGCACCTGCAATTCTTTGTCGCCTACCGGGAAGGCCATGCTGTTGCCGATGTAGAGGTTAATAAACAGCGCATCTTCACGGACGGTATAGAGGTAGTGACCGATGGAAGTCAGCACGCGGGCGATATTCGGCGGGCAGCAGGCGCAGCCGAACCAGCGCTGGCGAACCGGCTTCACGTGATCGTAGATATGGTTAAACGGAAGCGATTTCGGATGCACCTCCAGCGGGTTAACGTAGAAGAAGTGCTTCCCGTCCAGCGCCATGCCGCCCAGAACGGTGTTGTACAGCGCCCGCTCCATCACGTCGGCGTACTGGCTGTTGGCCTCCATCTCCAGCATCCGCCGGGCAAACATCATCAGGCCGATGGAGGCACAGCTTTCGGCATAGACGGTGTCGTTGGGCAGATCGTAATCGCTGCTGAAGGCTTCGCCGCTGCTCTGGGAGCCGATCCCGCCGGTAATGTACAGCTGGCGCTGCGCCATATTGTTCCACAGGCGCAGGCAGTCCTGACGTTTGCCTTCGTCCTGGCTCAGGCGCGCCAGATGCGCCACGCCGGTCATCAGATAGACGAAGCGCACCGCATGACCGATCGCCGTGGGCTGCTCGGTCAGCGGCTGATGCGCCTGGCTGTAGGCTTTGTCCTGCACCATCCACGCCGGGCCGTAGGTGTTCCAGTACGAGGTTTTCCCGCGCTTTTCATATTCGATGTCGTAGAAGTGCGGCTGGGTGCCGCGCTCCTCGACAAAATATTTCACCAGCGCCAGATAGCGCGGCTCCTGGGTGACATCGAACAGGCGCATCAGGGCCAGCTCGATCTCGGGATGGCCGGGATAGCCATGTAACTGCTGCTCGCCAGGGCCAAACACGCTGTCGATATGGTCGGCCAGCTTGCAGACCACCTCCAGCAGACGGCGTTTGCCGGTGCCCTGGAAATACGCCACGCCCGCTTCAATCATGTGCCCGGCGCAGTACAGCTCATGGCATTCGGCCAGGTTCGTCCAGCGTTCGTCGGGGGCTTTTACCGTGAAATAGGTGTTCAGGTAGCCATCGTCGCACTGCGCGGCGGCCACCAGTTCGATCACCTCGTCGACGGTTTTTTCCAGTTCGGCGTCGGGTTTCTGGCACAGCGACCAGGCCACGGCCTCCAGCCATTTGGCTACGTCGCTATCCTGAAAGACCATTCCGTAAAACTCTCCGCTCTGCTGGCCTGCCGCAATGCGGAAGTTGGCGATCGCATGGCTCGGTTCGGCCTCGGTGATGCGATCGTTAAGGGCATCCCACTGGTAGGGAATAACCACATCGCGCACCAGCTGTTGATACTGGCCCAAAAACGGGTCGCTGATTTTCAGTTTGTGCAGGTCGGGTTCCATTATGGACATCATGTTCTCCTCAGGCGTGAGCGTGACGCTGGCGCAGGTCGGTGGCAATGCGCGCCATCATCGGGTTATTGAGTCGGCACTTGCGGATCGCCAGTGCCAGCAGCAGGTGGAAAAGGGCAGGTAGCAGGGTTTCCATGGTGGTGATGCCCTGCAGCGAGGCGGCTGTCTGGTTGCCCGCCCCCGGCTGATAGGCGACAAAAATGAACACCAGGCTGATGATCCCGGCGCTTGAGGCCCAGGCCAGTTTGATGAAAAACAGGTTAAAGGCGAAGTTCATCCCGGAAGAGCGCACGCCGGTTTTCCACTCGCCGTAGTCGTCGGCAAAGGCCATTAACGCGAAGTGCAGCGGCAGGGTAAAGCCGAGGATCACCCCGTTCGCCAGGATAACGATCAGCCACAGGGTCTGGTGCGCCGGGCCGCCGGGCAGGAACCACATACCCGCCGCCAGTACCGCCAGCACCAGGTTGGTGTAGTAATAGAGTTTGACGGTATCGCTGCGGCGCGACAGCAGGTTGACGATCACTGCCCCGAGAATGGCGGCAAAGGTCACCATGGTGAAGAACAGCGAGGTATAGGCGGTGCTGCCTTCCAGCACGTAGGTGATGAAATACATGTAGCCGCCGCCACGGATGTTAAAGACGTTAATCAGCAGGAAGGACATCACCAGCATCAGCAGCAGTTGGTCGTTTTTGCGCAGACCGGCAAGGTGCTCCTTGAGGGTGAACTTGCCCATCAGCGCCAGCGGCACACGCTCGCGCACCCAGAAGAAGCAGCACAGGAACATCACTACCGCAATGGCGCACAGCACTCCCACACCGAGCTGATACCCCTGCGCCACATTGCCCTGGCCGAGTGCCGAAACCAGCCATGGCAGGCCGACCGAGACCAGAAAACCGGCCACACCGCACAGTACAAAGCGCCAGGACTGACAGGAGAGCACCTCGCTGTGGCGGGTGGTCATGGTGTTGATGAGCGCGCAGTAAGGCACGTTGATGGCGGTATACCCCACCGAGAGCAGCAGGTAGGTGCCGAATGCCCAGGCGATTTTGACCCCCATCCCGGCATCCGGCACGGTGAAGGTCAGGACGCCGATAATACCAATGGGGACGGCGACCCACAGCTGCCACGGGCGAAAGCGACCCCAGCGGCTTTGGGTACGGTCGGCAATAATCCCCATCACCGGATCGGAGATGGCGTCAAAAATGCGCAGGGCGATAAAGAGCGTGCCGACCAGCGCCGGGGTTAAGCCAAACACATCGGTATAGAAAAAGGTAAGAAAATTCATGATCAGACAGGTGATTACCGTCCCGCCCGCATCACCCAGGCCGTAGCCGATTTTTTCTCGCACCGAGAGGCGATCGTTGATGGCCTGTTGGGCAATCTCTGTCTGTGTAATCGGAGTGGAAGTCATGAGGTAACTCCTCGGGTTATCGGATTTTTTATGTTGTTTTGTCAGGTACCCGATTAATTTTGCACTGTTCCCTGGTGCCAACAAGGGAAGGGAAAAGTATAAAAAGGTGAGGATTCCGACCTTGTTCTCAAAATGTGATTTAGATCGGGCGATTAACAATTAACCGTTAATAATCAAGAGTAAATCGGCAATAAATGTCCATAAATAGCGGGAAAATGAATAGCGATGCTCGAATTATCCATAACACTTCCGATTAAAGTGCAGAACGGGGGATTCTTTATCTCCCGGGGCGTGGGGCGGCACCCGGCGCGTAAGCTCGACTCCTGGGAAATCATCTTTGTCGAAAAGGGGACATTAACGATCCAGGAGGAGGGGACCGTTTTCGAGGTCAATGCCGGGGAGAGTTTACTGCTCTGGCCGCATCGTCGGCATAAAGGGGTGGAGGATTTCCCCGCCGATTTACGCTTTTACTGGCTGCATTTTGAGGTCGAGGAGCAGAGTTCCCCTTCCGCCTGGAGCACGCTGTTGTCAGTACAGCAGCACGGCAAAACCGGCGATCCGCAGGCGATGATTGCGCTGTTCCGGCAATTTATGTCCGAGCAGGAGAAGCTTCAGCGCAGCCTGGCGCTGGAATTTATTCTGCTGCTGATCCTGCAACAGCTTTCCCTGGCCGCCGGGCAAGAACTGCCGCCGGATGAGGCGGGGGTAAACCTGGCGTGGAAGGCCCGGCAGCTGATCCGCACCCAGTTTCATCTGCCGCTCTCCACCTCATCGTTGGCCAGAGAGCTGCACTGCAACGCGGATTACCTGGGGCGGGTATTTCGCCGTGTGTTCCATTTGACCCTGACCGAGGCCATTCACCGCCAGCGCGTCAGGGCCGCCGAAAAGCTCTTACTCAACGATGCCGTATCGTTGAAAGAAGTGGCGACACGCTGCGGTTTTAACGACGTGGGTTACTTCCGGCAGATCTTTCGTAAGCACACCGGGTTAACGCCCGCCGTCTGGAAACGGCGCTATTGTAAGGAGCATATTAATTCCGGCTGAGTTCTGGGGCAGATGGCCAGTTTTTACGGCAGAGCGCACAAATCAGGTCTTTTACCCTGTCTGATCAAAGCGCTGGTCCCGGGCACTCTGGCAACCTGACTTTTTGAGTCAGGATGGAGCAGGCGATGAATCCCTTTATTATGGCGGACCCGGCGAAATGTATTGGCTGTCGCACCTGCGAAGTGGCCTGTGTGGTGTCGCATCAGGAAGATCAGAATTGTGCGGCCGTTACGCCTGGCACCTTTACTTCGCGTATCCGGGTGGTAAAGGGCGGTATGTTTACCACGGCGGTCACCTGTCACCAGTGTGAGGATGCGCCCTGCGCCAACGTCTGCCCGACCCAGGCTATTCAGCGACTGGCGGGTGTCTGGCAGGTAGATCAGGCGCGCTGTATCGGCTGTAAAAGCTGCATGCTGGCCTGTCCGTTCGGGGCGATGCAGGTGACCGGGCATGCTGAACAGGTTCAGGCGCTGAAATGCGACCGTTGCGCGCACCGCCAGGAGGGGCCGGCCTGTGTCGCGGCCTGCCCAACTTACGCGTTACGCTGCGTCGATCCCGCCAGATTACGCGCCGAACGGCTGCGCTTTCTGACGTAAACCGTCAGAGACCGTTTTCCTGCCAGGCAAGCTCGACCTCTTCCGCCAGAATTTTCACCCCGGCTTCGATTTTTTCCGGGTCCGGGACATAGTTCATGCGCATGCACTGGTGAGTGTGCGGCCAGGGTTTATCCAGCCCCGGGAAGAAGTAATCTCCCGGCACCATCAACACCCCACGTTTTTTCAGGCGCTGATACAGCAGTTCAGTGGTGATCGGCAGATCCTTAAACCACAGCCAGAGGAAAATCGCCCCTTCGGGTTTATGGATCAGGCAGCGATCTTCCGGTAAATAGCGGCGGATGGTAGCGATCGTCTCTTGTACGCGCTGATAGTAAAACGGCTTAATCACTTCATTGGACAGGCGCAGCAGATCGTTGCGCTTAATCATCTCGCACATCATTGCCGGGCCAATCCCACCCGGAGACAGGCTGATAATGCCGTTCATATTGGTGATGGCGGTGATGATTTTCTCATTGGCGATGATGATCCCGCAGCGGCTGCCCGGCAGCCCCAGTTTGGACAGACTCATGCACAGAACAATGTTCGGATTCCACAGCGGGCGTGCTTCGCTGAAGATGATGCCCGGGAAGGGCACGCCATAGGCGTTATCAATCACCAGCGGAATGCCGTGCTGGTTAGCCAGCACATCCAGCTTCATCAGCTCTTCGTCAGTGATCACGTTCCCGGTTGGGTTGGTCGGACGCGAGACGCAGATCATCCCCGTCTCTTCACCAATATGCAGATGCTCAAAATCGACGTGATATTTGAACTGGCCTTCCGGTAGCAGCTCAATGTTAGGGCGCGCGGAGACGAAAAGGTCGTCCTCAAGGCCGGAGTCGGCATAACCGATGTACTCCGGCGTTAGCGGGAAGAGCACTTTTTTAGTGGTGCCGTCGGCACGTCGGCCCGCGAAGAGGTTAAATAAGTAGAAAAACGCGCTCTGGCTGCCGTTTGTCAGTGCAATATTCTGTGGTTCAATCTCCCAGCCGAGGGTGTCGCGCAGCATCTCCGCCAGCGCGGCGAGCAGCTCGGTTTTCCCTTGTGGGCCGTCATAATTGCACAGCGCATCAGTGGCTTTGCCATTTTCCAGCATGTCAGCGAGGAGCGTCTGAAAATAGGCGTTCATCTCTGGAATTTGTGCCGGGTTACCGCCGCCGAGCATGATGGCGCCCGGTGTGCGCAGCCCGTCGTTGAGATCCTCCATCAGGCGGGTAATGCCTGAATGGCGGGTGAATTTGTCGCCGAAAAGTGAAAAAGTCATAGCAGGTGTTCTGTCGAGCCTATTCTAAGTGTGGCTCACCATAACCCTACAACTGCGTGGGTGCAAATCAGCGTGGAAACGGGGAAGTGCGGTTTTGTGTTATTAGTTTGCCATCAGGCAGCGAATAATTCTGTGCTTCACTGCCCGCCGGGCTGCGTCATCCCGACAAAACGCTTTGCACGATCGGCCCCCTCTCCCGTGAGGAAGAGGGGGCACAGGTAGACGCTAGCGATTACCCGCCCAGACCACCATCACTTTGTCCCCCTGATGTTCACGCACAAAGCCGTAGCCCTGAGGCATCGTCAGCGTGGTTTGCGTGCCTTCCCCTACCGCCGGATGGCGGGCGCGGAACTGTCCGAGCCGCTGCCAGTGGGCAACGGTCGCCGCCTGTGAACCGCTGATATCCTGCCAGTTCATGTCGGAGCGCGTCCCCTGTAGCGGATCGGAGCCGGTTGGGCCAAAGGGCCGCGCGGATTCATCGCCATAAAATATCTGTACGCTGCCCGGAGCCAGTAACAGCAGCTCTGCCGCACGTTGATCGCCCTCGCGGAACAGGCGGGTATCGTGGGAGGAGAGATAGCTCAGGACGTTAAAGCCCTGCAGCTTTTCCGCCATCTGCTGCCAGGTGAGGTCGATGTCGGCCAGGCACTCCACCGCTTTCGCCGCCTGCTCCTGGTAATCAAAATTGATCATCGCATCGAAGCCATGACGATAGTAATCGCTCTGCATTACCCCGTGCCCCCAGGATTCGCCGGTCATCCAGAAAGGCGCATCGTCGAGTTTTTTCTCCGGGTTAGCCTGCTTCCAGGCTGTTAACGCGGCGCTGGCCTGGTCTTTCAGTTGTTTCCAGCCGGCCAGCTCAACGTGCTTGGCGGTATCAACGCGGAAACCGTCGATCCCGTAATCCCGTACCCACTGGCTCAGCCAGTGGGTGAGATAATCCCGGGGCGTATAGCCATCGACGAGTTGTGCCCCTGTGTCGGGTTTATGGCGATAGAAATTCGGCAGGCCCGACGGGGTGGTGGATTCGGTTTTCAGATCCGGCAGGAAGGCCAGCGACATGGTCAGATCGTCGAAACCGGGGTTGTCGTAATCGCCAATATCGGTGCGTATCCACTTTTTGCCCCACCAGTTTTCCCATGCGGCTTTATCGCTGAAATTAATGTAGTCGTTAAAGCTGTGCCAGCTCTGCCCGGCGGCAGGCTTCCAGTCGGTCCAGCGATCACCCAGGGTTTTCTTCAGCTCATCACCCTGTAGATAGAGGGCGCCGAACTGGTACTCCTGCATGTCTGCCAGGGTCGCGTAACCGGTGTGATTCATCACCACGTCAAACAGGATGCGGATCCCCCGGCGATGGGCTTCATCCACCAGATGGCGTAAATCGTCTTCTGTACCCATGTTGGCATCAAGCCGGGTCCAGTCCTGGGTGTAGTAGCCGTGATAGGCATAATGGGGGAAGTCACCCTTGGTGCCGCCGCCGACCCAACCGTGGATCTGCTCCAGCGGCGAGCTGATCCACAGGGCGTTGACGCCGAGCTGTTGCAGGTAATCCAGTTTGCTGGTGAGACCTTTGAGGTCGCCGCCGTGAAAGGTGCCGATCTCCTGCATACCATCTTTATGGCGTCCGTAGCTGTTGTCGTTGCCCGGATCGCCATTCACAAACCGGTCGGTCAGGACAAAATAGACGGTGGCGTTTTGCCAGCTGAACGGGGCGGGTTTATCCGTCTCTGCACGCTCCAGTAACAGCAGGCCATTGCTGCCCGGCGCGGGTTGCAGGGTAATTTTGCCCTGTTGCACCGTGGCGGTCTGTTTGCTGTAAAAATCACGGACCACGCTTCCTTCCGGGAAGGTGCTGCTGACGTCGAGCGTTAAGGGATTGCCGTCCCATTTCGGACACTGGCGCACCACGCGGGTCGCCGCCTTTTCGCTCTCGCTGGCGACGGTCAGCATCAGTGTGGGTGTGCCGGAACGGGTATCAATCCGCGCCTGATAATCGCCATCGCGAAACAGGCGCCACTGCACCGGATCGCCTTCGCAAGGCTTGAGTGACATCATCTCATTGAGTTTTATCGCCTTTGTGGGCTGCCAGCACGCCTTGTCAAAACTCAATGTCAGCGGGCGGGTACCCTTCGTCAGCTTTGCCTGTGCCGTGAATACCCCCGAACCTTCGGCGGTAAAGGCTGGAAAACCCGGCGCTGACCAGTCGGCGCTGGCCATGGCAGGCAAGAGAAGAAGAGCGAGAGCGGAACGTTTCATACCGGTTTCCTGTCACAGCATTTTGTTCAGTTTGCCATCTATTGTAGAGGGCTAACTCATCCCCTGGCGCTATCGCGCAGGGAGGAGCGATGAGGGTGAGTGATCTCACGCTTATCTGGCTGTTTAACTGCGATATTGAGCACGTTTTGGTGAAAATGATGCTTAAGCGAGCGATTTCCAGGTGACAGGGTTTCGGATTTAGACTATTTCTTTGAATGCTCTTCTCGTCTATTTTTGCTAGGATCTGAGATTCGCCTCTCATTTTACGAAAAAAATAAGGTGTTGGAATGTTTCTATCCGACCAGGAGACCTAATGATATCGACTCCCATTCGACGATATGGGGCCGCGATACTCATGTTACTCACCATGGCTATTTCTGGTGAGGTGCTTGCGAAGACGCACACAGATACAACGAGTAAGAAGGCCCACGTCATAAAGACGACAAGTAGTAAGGTTAGCAGTAAACAAGAGTATTCTCGCAATAGTGCAAAGAGTAGTTCACTTCCTGATTTGCGAAAATACCCTTCCGGGACACCAAGGAAAAAAGCGTTTCTCCGGACGGTAATGCCTTACATTACAAGTCAAAATGCCGCGATTACTGCGGATCGTAACTGGTTGATCTCCAAACAGTACGATAGCCGCTGGTCGCCATCTGAACGCACGCGTCTGAAAGAAATTTCAAAACGCTATAAAGTGAGCTGGAACGGAAACACGCGCCGTGTGCCGTGGAACGCTCTGTTAGAGCGCGTAGATATTATTCCAGGCAGCATGGTCGCAACTATGGCAGCCGCCGAAAGTGGCTGGGGTACCTCGAAACTGGCCCGCAGTAATAACAACCTCTTCGGCATGAAATGTGCGAAAGGGCGTTGTAATAATGCACCGGGCAAAGTGAAAGGCTACTCACAATTTGAATCGGTAAAAGATTCCGTGAATGCGTATGTTGTTAACCTGAACACGCATCCGGCTTATAAATCTTTCCGTAAGTCGCGCGCACAATTGCGTAAAGCAGACCAGGAAGTGACGGCAAGCACCATGATCCATAAGCTGAAAGGTTACTCAACTCAGGGACAACGCTATAACAATTATCTGTTTGCGATGTACCAGGATAACCAGCGCTTAATCGCCGCCCATATGTAATAGTAAAAAAAGGCCTTCCTTACGGAAGGCCTTTTTTATTTAAACCAATACTTCACTGTAGCGATCGCGATACTCTTTCGGCGTGGTGTCATACTCTTTTTTAAATACCGAATAGAAATACTGCAGCGACGGATAACCGCACATCTGTGAAATCTCGTGAATGGAAAGCGAGGTTGAAATCAGCAGGCTGCGGGCTTTCTCCAGCTTTTCAGCGTGAATAACCGCATGGATCGTCTCGCCCACCTCTTCCTTAAAACGCTTCTCCAGATTTGAACGCGAAATCCCTACTGCATCCAACACCTGATCCACTTTAATGCCTTTGCAGGCGTGGTTACGAATGTAGTGCATCGCCTGAATCACTGCCGGATCGTTCAGGGAGCGGTAGTCGGTTGAGCGCCGCTCCACAACGCGTACCGGCGGCACCAGCAGGCGCTGCAGGGGCAAGTTTTCGTTGTCTAACAGACGGTGCAGCAGCTTGGCGGCCTGATAACCCATCTGACGGGTTCCCTGTGCCACCGACGACAGCGCCACCCGTGACAGGTAGCGCGTCAGCTCTTCATTATCGATACCAATAACGCACAGCTTTTCCGGCACCGGAATGTGCAGATGTTCGCAAACCTGGAGCACATGCCGGGCGCGGGCATCGGTCACGGCGATAATGCCGGTTTGTGGCGGCAGAGTTTGCAGCCAGTCGGCGAGACGGTTCTGGGCGTGCTGCCAGTTTTCCGGTGCGGTTTCCAGGCCCTGGTAAACCACGCCGCGATATTTCTCCTTTGCCACCAGCTGGCAGAAGGCATATTCACGTTCCGCCGCCCAGCCTTTGCCGCTGGAAACGGGCAGGCCATAAAAGGCGAAGCGGTGCACGCCTTTCTCTTTCAGATGGAGAAACGCGCTCTGCACCAGAGCGTGATTGTCGGTCGCGATATAGTGAACGGGAGGGTAATTTTCCGGCTTGTGGTAGGAGCCGCCGACGCCGACGATGGGAACGTCGACATCGACCAGCAACTGCTGGATAACGGCATCATCAAAATCTGCGATAACGCCATCGCCCAGCCAGTCTTTGATGTTGTCAGTCCGCGTGCGGAAATCTTCTTCAATGAAGATATCCCATTCGGACTGCGACGCCTGCAAGTATTCACCCACACCTTCTACGACCTAGCGGTCATAGGCTTTATTGGCATTGAATAACAACGTAATGCGGTGACGCTTCTCAAACATGGCGCTCTTCTTCCAGAATCAATAACAAATGATAAAGCATCCTCAGGCGCGCCTTTTAGTGGCGGAGTCCATCCATACCGCCAGCAACAAAATGGCACCCTTAACGATATACTGCCAGAATGTCGGGACGTCCATCATACTCATTCCGTTATCCAGCGACGCCATAATAAAGGCACCCATCACCGCCCCGGCCACGCTGCCGATCCCCCCTGCCAGACTGGTGCCGCCAATGACGCAGGCGGCGATGGCATCGAGTTCGGCAATGTTCCCCGCCGACGGCGAACCGGCCCCCAGGCGCGAGCTTAAGATCAGACCCGCCACAGCGACCATCAACCCATTAATGGCAAAAACGGCAAGCTTGGTGCGCTCAACGTTGATCCCGGACAGGCGTGCGGCTTCGAGGTTGCCGCCAATGGCATAAATGCGGCGGCCAAAAGCTGTGCGGGTAGCCATAAACATGCCAGCCAGCATCAACAGAACCAGCAGCAGCACCGGTGTCGGCACACCGCGATAGTCGTTCAGCAACCAGATGGCCCCAAGAACAATCACCGCCGTCAGCGCCTGGCGTCCAACAACCGCAGTGGACGGCGCCGTGGCTAACCCTAAGGTCTGACGACGCATTCTGCTACGCCACTGCCAGGCAACAAAGGCCATCAGGCCAATCGCGCCAAGGCTAAAACCGACCCCGCCGGAGAGATAGCTTTGGCCGATCTGCGACATGGAGGCGCTGGTAGGGGAGACGGTGGTGCCGTTGGTCACGCCAATCAGGATGCCGCGGAAGGCCAGCATTCCCGCCAGGGTGACAATAAACGACGGCACTTTGCGGTAGGCCACCCACCAACCGTTCCAGGTGCCGAGCAGTAAACCGAGGATCAAGGTCACGACGATTGTAAGCGGCAGCGGCCAGCCAAGCCAGACGTCGAAAATGGCCGCCAGCCCGCCGAGTAGACCCATCATTGAGCCTACAGAGAGATCGATCTCCGCCGAGATAATGACGAACACCATCCCCACCGCCAGAATGCCGGTAATGGCGGTCTGACGCAGCAGATTGGAGACGTTACGGGCGCTGAGATACGAGCCATCGGTTGTCCAGGTGAAGAACATCATGATGACCACAATGGCGGCAATCATCACAAACACTTGCAAATTAAGCGCTTTTAACCCAGAAAACAGACCCGGTGCAGGCGCCGTGGCTTTTAATTCAGATGGATTGCTTTTCGACATGGCGTTCGCTCCTCAATGCGGCTTCCATTACCTGTTCCTGCGTCAGGTTCTGGTTGTTCAGGTTGGCTTTCAGTTTTCCTTCGTGCATCACCAGCACCCGGTCACTCAGGCCCAGCACTTCAGGCAGTTCCGAAGAGATCACGATCACCGCGATACCCTGCTGGACCAGCTGGTTGATCAGCTTGTAGATTTCGTATTTCGCACCGATATCGATCCCGCGAGTGGGTTCATCGAGGATCAGGATGCGCGGGTTGAGTAACAGGCAGCGGGCGAGAATCGCCTTCTGCTGATTGCCGCCGCTCAGACGGCCAATGGCGAGATCCGGGGAGGATGTTTTGACCTTCAGGCGTTGCAGGGACTGTAAAATACAGTGCTGTTCGGCGGCGTCGTCCAGACTGCTCAGCTTACCGCTGAACTGATCCAATGCGGCGAGAGTGATGTTTTTACCCACCGCCATCACCGGCACGATGCCGTCTTTTTTACGATCTTCCGGCACCATCGCGATACCCTGGGCAATGGCCTGCTGACAGTTTTTGATCTCGACCGGCTTCCCGTCAATAAAGATGCTGCCTTCCCAGCGCCCGGGCCAGACCCCGAACAGGCACTGTACCGCCTCAGTGCGTCCTGCGCCGACCAACCCGGCGACGCCCAGGATTTCACCCCGATGCAGGGAAAAAGAGACGTCATTCACCCGCTTGATATGGCGATTAACCGGATGCCAGGCGGTAAGGTGTTCCACCCGCAGGATCTCTTCCCCAAGGGTATGCTGTTCGCCAGGGTAGAGCGCGGTCAGCTCGCGGCCTACCATCATGGTAATGATGTCGTCCTCGCTCATCCCCTGCGCTTCGCGGGTGCCGATATGCTGCCCGTCGCGAATGACGCAGACCGTGTCCGAGATGGCTTTCACTTCGTTGAGCTTATGGGAGATGTAAATGCAGGCAATACCGTGGTGTTGCAGGTCACGAATGATGTCCAGCAATACCGCGGTTTCCTGTTCCGTCAGTGACGCGGTCGGCTCATCGAGGATCAGCAGCCGCACCTGTTTGTTGAGCGCTTTGGCAATCTCCACCAGTTGCTGCTGCCCCAAACCAAGATCGCCCACCCGGGTGTCAGGGGAGATCGCCAGGCTCACCTGCGCCAGCAGCTTTTCGCAGCGCAGGGTCATGGTGTCGTAATCCAGCACCCCGTGACGGGTAATCTCGGCACCGAGAAAAATGTTCTCCAGCACGGTCAGGTGCTTCACCAGCGCCAGCTCCTGGTGAATGATGGCGATGCCTTTGCGTTCGGTGTCGCGGATGTGCGTGGCCTGCAGGGTTTCGCCAGCAAACACAATTTCGCCGTCATAACTGCCGTGAGGGTAAATACCGCACAGCACCTTCATTAACGTCGATTTGCCGGAGCCATTTTCACCGCACAGCGAGACGATCTCGCCGGGATTTAAGCGCAGGCTGACGTTATCCACGGCCTTCACCGCGCCAAACGCCTTAGTGATACTTTTCATTTCAAGGAGATAAGCCATAACTGCCCCACATGACCCGAAGGAAAACAGAACAAGTCGATACGCCCCCGCCAGGCAGGGGCGATGATGGATTACAGTTCGCTCTTTTTGTGGAAACCGTCTTTAACTACGGTGGCGTCAATGTTCTCTTTATTGACTTCGATAGGGGTCAGCAGTCGGGACGGCACATCTTTCAGGCCGTTGTTTAAGCTGGCGTCGGCTTTAGGCTGTTGGCCATTGCCCAGCTCAACGGCGATTTCCGCGGCGTTGGTGGCCAGCTCAGTGATCGGTTTATAGACCGTCATGGTCTGGGTGCCTGCCACAATCCGTTTCACCCCGGCAAGGTCTGCATCCTGCCCGGAGATCGCGACTTTCCCGGCCAGGCCCTGGGCGCTGAGTGCCTGGATAGCGCCGCCTGCGGTGGCATCGTTGGACGCGACAACGGCGTCAATTTTGTTATTGTTGGCAGTTAAGGCGTTTTCCATGATTTTCAGCGCATTTTCTGGCAACCAGCCATCCGCCCACTGGTCGCCCACGACCTTGATTTTGCCCTCATCAATATAAGGCTTCAGCACTTTCATCTGTCCGGCGCGGAATAATTTGGCGTTGTTGTCCACCGGTGAGCCGCCCATCAGGAAATAATTGCCCTGCGGCACTTTCGCCACCAGGCTTTGCGCCTGTAATTCACCGACTTTTTCATTGTCGAAAGAAATATAATAATCGATGTCGGCGTTATTAATCATACGGTCATAGGCCAGTACTTTAATGCCTTCGCGTTTGGCTTCTTTCACCACGTTACTTAAAACCTGACCGTTATACGGAATAATAACCAGCACATCGACGCCGCGGTTTATCATATTTTCGATTTGCGACATTTGGGTCTCTTCATTGCCATTGGCAGATTGCACAAAAACTTTTGCACCTAATGCTTCTGCCTTATTGACAAAAATATCGCGGTCTTTTTGCCAGCGCTCCAGACGGAGGTCATCAATCGCCATGCCGATTTTGACTTCTTTTGCATGACTCGCCGTACTCGCCAGTAGCAGCGATGCACAAAGAGTGAGGCACAGGTTCTTTATCTTCATAATTGTATTGCCTTTTGTAGGGTTAGGTTGCTGAGATAAAAGAAACAATCATTGCAAGAGACGTAGCAAATTCTTAACGGGGAATGGCAGACTGGCAATTACAGATTTTTATCTTCTCGTTATGATATTTGGTTTATTTGCGAATTTATGACCGCGATCTGATTTTAAATTACATAACTTATTAATTACACATGATTCTGGAATTTACGCTGTAGATTTCGTTTGACTGCAAATTAATTTTGCGAGCCAGCGCACGTTTGTGCATTCTCTCAATAGCAGAGTGAAATAACGTAATTGAGCAACTTGCGATCACTATTCAGTATTACTCCAGTATCTTCTTTTTGCCGCATCCCTGATTATGGAGCTCACTATGCAAGCTTATTTCGATCAACTCGATCGCGTTCGTTATGAAGGCCCGAAATCCTCTAATCCTTTAGCGTTTCGTCATTACAACCCGGACGAGCTGGTGTTGGGTAAGCGCATGGAAGATCACCTGCGTTTCGCCGCCTGCTACTGGCATACCTTCTGCTGGAGCGGGGCCGATATGTTTGGCGTAGGTTCGTTCGACCGCCCATGGCAGCAGCCGGGCGATGCACTGGAGCTGGCGAAGCGCAAAGCGGACGTCGCCTTTGAGTTCTTCCATAAGCTGAATGTGCCGTATTACTGCTTCCACGATGTGGACGTCTCCCCGGAAGGCGCTTCGCTGAAAGAGTACCTGAATAACTTCGCGCAGATGGTCGATGTGCTGGCGGAAAAACAGCAGCAGAGCGGCGTGAAGCTGCTGTGGGGCACCGCCAACTGCTTTACCCATCCGCGTTATGGCGCAGGGGCTGCCACTAACCCGGATCCTGAAGTGTTCAGCTGGGCGGCTACCCAGGTGGTGACGGCGATGAACGCGACCCATCAGCTGGGCGGTGAAAACTACGTTCTGTGGGGCGGGCGCGAGGGCTACGAAACGCTGCTCAACACCGATTTACGTCAGGAACGCGAGCAGATTGGCCGCTTCATGCAGATGGTGGTGGAACATAAACACAAAATTGGTTTCCAGGGCACATTGCTGATTGAGCCGAAACCGCAGGAGCCAACCAAGCATCAGTACGATTACGACGTGGCCACTGTATACGGTTTCCTGAAACAGTTCGGGCTGGAAAAAGAGATCAAAGTGAATATCGAAGCCAACCACGCGACCCTGGCTGGCCACTCGTTCCACCACGAGATCGCTTCCGCCATTGCGCTGGGCATTTTCGGCTCTGTGGATGCCAACCGCGGCGATCCGCAGCTGGGCTGGGACACCGATCAGTTCCCGGTCAGCGTGGAAGAAAACGCGCTCATCATGTACGAAATCATCAAAGCGGGTGGGTTCACCACTGGCGGCCTAAACTTTGACGCCAAAGTGCGTCGTCAAAGTACCGATAAATACGACCTGTTCTATGGTCATATTGGCGCGATGGACACGATGGCGCTGTCGCTGAAAGTGGCAGCCCGCATGATTGAAGATGGCGAGCTGGATAAGCGCGTGGCGAAACGCTATGGCGGCTGGAACAGTGAGCTGGGCCAGCAAATTTTGAAAGGCCAGTTATCGTTGACGGAGCTGGCGAAGTACGCTGAACAGCATAATCTGGCGCCGCAGCACCAGAGTGGCCATCAGGAGCTGCTGGAAAACCTGGTGAATCATTACCTGTTCGATAAGTAATGGGTATCGCCGGGCGGCGCTATGCTTGCCCGGCCTACACTTTTTAAGGAACCCACGATATGTATATCGGGATCGATCTTGGCACATCGGGTGTGAAAGCCATTCTGTTAAATGAACAGGGCGAGGTGCTGGCAACGCAAACAGAAAAGCTGCACGTTTCACGGCCACACCCGCTCTGGTCTGAACAGGATCCTGAAGCCTGGTGGTTAGCAACGGATCGCGCCCTGAAAGCGCTGGGCGAGCAGCACTCTCTGGGAGAGGTCAAAGCCCTGGGGATTGCCGGGCAGATGCACGGCGCCACGCTGCTGGACAAGGACAATCGCGTGTTGCGCCCGGCGATTTTATGGAACGATGGCCGCTGCGGTGAAGAGTGCGCTCTGCTGGAAGAGCGCGTGCCAACCTCGCGAGATATCACCGGCAACCTGATGATGCCGGGCTTTACCGCACCAAAATTATTGTGGGTTCAGCGTCATGAACCCGAGATTTTTAGCCAGGTGGCGAAGGTGCTGCTGCCAAAAGATTATCTGCGTCTGCGGATGACAGGTGAGTTCGCCAGCGATATGTCCGATGCGGCAGGCACCATGTGGCTCGACGTGGCAAAACGCGACTGGAGCGAGACGATGCTCGACGCCTGCCATCTCACCCGCAACCATATGCCCGCGCTGTTCGAAGGCTGTGAGCTAACAGGCACACTGCTGCCATCAGTCGCACAGCAGTGGAACATGCCAGCCGTTCCGGTCGTGGCAGGGGGCGGAGATAACGCCGCGGGAGCGGTTGGCGTGGGGATGGCGGATGCCGGGCAGGCGATGCTGTCGCTGGGCACCTCCGGGGTCTACTTTGCCGTGAGTGACGGTTATCGCAGTAACCCTGACAGCGCAGTGCACAGCTTCTGCCATGCATTACCCGGCAAATGGCACCTGATGTCCGTGATGCTCAGTGCGGCGTCCTGCCTGGACTGGGCGGCAAAACTGACCGGATTAGGCAGCGTTCCGGCCCTGCTCGATGCCGCGCAGCAGGCCGATGAAAACGCAGGCACCCTCTGGTTCTTACCCTATCTTTCCGGTGAGCGCACGCCGCATAACAATCCGCAGGCAAAAGGGGGGTTCTTTGGCTTAACCCATCAGCATGGCCCGGCCGAACTGGCGCGTGCGGTGCTGGAAGGGGTGGGTTATGCCCTGGCCGATGGGATGGATGTTGTGCATGAGTGCGGCCTTAAACCCACCAGCATTACGCTGATCGGCGGCGGGGCGCGCAGCCCTTACTGGCGTCAGATGCTGGCGGATATCAGTGGGCAGCAGCTGGATTACCGTACCGGCGGCGACGTCGGGCCTGCACTGGGCGCGGCGCGGCTGGCGCAGATCGCGGTGAACCCGGATAAACCCTTATCCGCGCTGCTGCCACAGCTGACGCTGGAACAACAGCACACCCCGGATGCCGGGCGTCATGCCCGCTATGTCGAGCAACGTGACGTGTTCCGTAAGATCTATCAGCAGCTTCTGCCGCTGATGTCATGAAACAGCGCCGGGTGGCGGCTTCGCCTTACCCGGCCTGAACATTTTGCTGGCCGGGCACGCAGCCGCACCTAACTGACAAACCTGCGTGTATCAATCCGCTGCAACAGCATTGAGAGCAGCAGACTGACCACCAGTGTGGCCGAGAAGATCCAGACGATATCCAGCAACGGCCAGTTCTTTAACTCCACGCCTCGCGTTCGCAGCGCGTGGATCACCAGCGCATGAAAGCCGTAGATCCCCAGCGAGTTACGTGAAATTAACCCCAGCAGCGGCAGGGGGCGCGTATTGAGCGTGTTTTTCACCAGGGTAAAGAGTGAAATTGCGCAGATAAAGACCATCGGGCCGCAGTAGAGATACCAGGTATCGGCGAAGGTGCCGCGCCACTGCAGCTCATGCAGCGTCCCGCGGGAGATAATGGCGACCGCAGCAATAAACAGCGCGGCGCAAATACTATTCAGCCAGCGTTTGCGGGTGTCCATCATTCCAAGGGCGCGGCCCAGCATGCCGTATAGCACGTAATAGAAAGTGTCGCCGTTGATATACAGGTTGATCGGCAGCCATTCAAAACCGTCAATCTTTTGCGAGACGGTGTTCGGGTTGGCCACGATGCCAATCACGATCATCAGCGCCAGCAGCATTTTGCCGTTCGCGCTTTTTACCTGCAGCAGCGGGGAGAGCAGATAAATGACAATAATGGCGAAGAAAAACCACAGGTGATAGAACACTGGCTTTTGCAGCAGGTATTTCAGGGACAGCTCACTGTTAATCGAGGTAAACAGCACGATATAGAGGAACGCCACGGTGCTGTAAAAGAGCAAACACAGACCGATGCGTAAAAAGTGGCGCGGCTGCGCGCTGCGCTCGCCAAAAAAGAGATAGCCGGAGATCATGAAAAACAGCGGCACGCTCACGCGCGAGGCGGAGTTGAGAACGTTAGCAATATCCCAGTTAACGAGGCTGACGCTTGCGGCATTGGTGATATACCAGGTTGTGGTATGGATCATTACCACCATTAAACAGGCAATTCCCCGCAGATTATCAATCCAGTTAATTTTTTCCTGCATCTATTCCTCTGTTTACGCATTAAAAAGAGTCTGACTGTGGTATTGCTAAAGACGCTCACTGGAAAATTCTGAGTTTGCATCACCCTGCTTGTGCCGGGGCGGTGAGATTCGCAGAATGCCGGGCGATAATCTATAAAGTTTAGAGTTTAAAAATAACAGCCACAGTGCAGGGCGGTAATAAAAATGATGATGCGTGCAATGTGGGTTTTGCTGCCTGCGTTACTGGCTGGCTGCGTGGCTCAGGAGACGGCGCCGACGCAACAAGCACAAACGAAGAAAGTCAGTCCGGTACGTTCGCTGGACATGGAGCAGCTGTGTAAGGATCGGGCGGCTCAGCGCTATAATACCGGTGCGCAAAAAATCGACGTCACTGCATTCGAACAGTTCCAGGGAAGCTATGAACTGCAGGGTTTCACTGCCCGCAATGAGAGTTTCATCTGTTCTTTTGACGCAGAGGGCCGTTTTTTACACCTTTCGATGCGTTAAGACCGCCGCGTGATGAGCTGGCTGCGCCTTGAGTGCGTTGTCAGCTATGCTTATTTCCCAATTTTCCCTAAACAACCCCGTTTCGTACTGTATATCTTGCATCCGACGGGTATACTGATCCCCTCCATTCAAAACCACACGTATCCAGCACGAAATACTATGCAAAAGTTTGATACTAAGACCTTCCAGGGCCTGATCCTGACCTTACAGGATTACTGGGCTCGCCAGGGCTGCACCATTGTTCAACCACTGGACATGGAAGTTGGCGCCGGCACCTCACACCCAATGACCAGCCTGCGCGCGCTGGGGCCAGAGCCAATGGCGACTGCCTATGTGCAGCCATCCCGCCGTCCGACCGATGGTCGCTACGGTGAAAACCCGAACCGCTTACAGCACTACTATCAGTTCCAGGTGGTGATTAAGCCTTCCCCGGACAATATCCAGGAGCTGTATCTCGGGTCGCTGAAAGAGCTGGGTATGGATCCGACCATTCACGACATTCGTTTCGTGGAAGATAACTGGGAAAACCCAACGCTGGGTGCCTGGGGTCTGGGTTGGGAAGTGTGGCTGAACGGCATGGAAGTGACGCAGTTCACCTACTTCCAGCAGGTTGGCGGTCTGGAATGTAAACCGATCACCGGTGAGATCACCTACGGTCTGGAACGTCTGGCAATGTACATTCAGGGCGTAGACAGCGTTTACGACCTGGTCTGGAGCGACGGCCCGCTGGGTAAAACAACCTACGGCGACGTGTTCCATCAGAACGAAGTGGAGCAATCCACCTATAACTTCGAATACGCGGATGTGGACTTCCTGTTCACCTGCTTCGAGCAGTACGAGAAAGAAGCCCAGCAGCTGCTGGCGCTGGAGACTCCGCTGCCGCTGCCAGCCTACGAGCGTATTCTGAAGGCCGCCCACAGCTTCAACCTGCTGGACGCCCGCAAAGCCATCTCCGTGACTGAACGTCAGCGCTACATTCTGCGTATTCGTACCCTGACCAAAGCCGTTGCAGAAGCTTACTATGCGTCCCGTGAAGCCCTTGGCTTCCCGATGTGCAACCGAAACAAATAAGAGGCGGCCATGTCTGAGAAAACTTTCCTGGTGGAAATTGGCACCGAAGAGCTGCCACCAAAAGCCCTGCGCAGCCTGGCGGAGTCCTTTGCTGCGAACGTGACTGCCGAGCTGGATAACGCTGGCCTCGCACACGGTAAAATCGAGTGGTTTGCTGCTCCGCGCCGTCTGGCGCTGAAAGTGGCAAGCCTGGCGGCATCCCAGCCCGATCGCGAAGTTGAAAAGCGCGGCCCGGCCATTGCGCAGGCATTCGATGCCGAAGGCAAGCCGAGCAAAGCGGCAGAAGGCTGGGCGCGTGGTTGCGGGATCACCGTTGACCAGGCCGAACGCCTGACCACCGACAAAGGCGAGTGGCTGCTCTATCGCGCCCATGTGAAAGGCGAAAGCGCCGAAGCGCTGCTGCCAAACATGATCGCCACCTCGCTGGCTAAACTGCCTATTCCAAAGCTGATGCGCTGGGGCGCAAGCGACGTGCACTTTGTGCGTCCGGTTCACACCGTGACCCTGCTGCTGGGCGATACCGTTATTCCTGCCACCATTCTGGGTGTTGCGTCCGATCGCGTGATCCGTGGCCACCGCTTTATGGGCGAGCCGGAGTTCACCATCGACAATGCCGACCAGTATCCGCAGATCCTGCTGGAGCGCGGTAAAGTCATTGCTGACTACGAACAGCGTAAAGCCCGTATTAAAGCGGATGCGGAAGAAGCGGCACGTAAGATCGGCGGTAACGCTGATCTGAGCGACAGCCTGCTGGAAGAAGTCACCTCGCTGGTGGAATGGCCGGTCGTGCTGACCGCGAAGTTCGAAGAGAAATTCCTGGCCGTTCCGGCAGAAGCTCTGGTTCACACCATGAAGGGCGACCAGAAGTACTTCCCGGTCTATGCCAACGACGGCAAACTGCTGCCAAACTTCATCTTCGTAGCGAACATCGAATCGAAAGATCCGATCCAGATTATCTCGGGTAACGAGAAAGTGGTGCGTCCACGTCTGGCAGATGCCGAGTTCTTCTTTAATACCGACCGTAAAAAGCGTCTGGAAGATCACCTGCCGCGCCTGCAGACCGTGCTGTTCCAGCAACAGCTGGGTACGCTGCGCGACAAGACCGACCGTATCGCGGAGCTGTCCGGCTGGATCGCCCGTGAAATTGGTGCCGACGTGAATCACGCCACCCGTGCAGGCCTGCTCTCTAAATGCGACCTGATGACCAACATGGTGTTCGAATTTACCGACACCCAGGGTGTGATGGGCATGCACTACGCGCGCCACGATGGCGAAGCGGAAGATGTAGCCGTGGCCCTGAACGAGCAGTATCAGCCGCGCTTTGCCGGTGACGATCTGCCGTCTAACCCGGTCGCCTGCGCCGTCGCGATCGCCGATAAGATGGACACCCTGGCGGGTATCTTCGGTATCGGTCAGCATCCGAAAGGCGACAAAGACCCGTTTGCGCTGCGTCGTGCTGCGCTGGGCGTGCTGCGCATCATCGTTGAGAAGAACCTGAACCTTGACCTGCAAACGCTCACCGAAGAAGCGGTGCGTCTGTATGGCGACAAGCTGACCAACGCGAAAGTGGTGGATGAAGTGATCGACTTCATGCTCGGTCGTTTCCGCGCCTGGTATCAGGACGAAGGCTTCGCTGTTGACACCATTCAGGCGGTGCTGGCGCGTCGTCCAACCCGTCCGGCCGATTTCGATGCCCGTATGAAGGCGGTGTCCCACTTCCGTACTCTGGAAGCGGCATCTGCGCTGGCTGCGGCTAACAAGCGCGTCTCCAACATTCTGGCGAAGTCCGACGAAAAGCTGAACGAGCGTGTAAATGCCGCGACGCTGAAAGAGCCGGAAGAGATCGCCCTGGCGATGCTGGTTGTGGTGCTGCGTGACAAGCTGGAGCCGGTCTTCGCAGAAGGTCGCTATCAGGAAGCGCTGGTAGAACTGGCTGAACTGCGCGAAGTGATCGACGCCTTCTTCGAGAAAGTGATGGTGAACGTAGAAGATAAAGATCTGCGTATCAACCGTCTCTCTATGCTCGAAAAACTGCGCGAGCTGTTCCTGCGTGTGGCGGACATTTCTCTGCTGCAGTAATGCGCACTTTGCCCGGCGGCGCTCTGCTTGCACGGGCACTGTGAGTGCTAAAAACCCGCTTCGGCGGGTTTTTTTATGCTGCATAGTCGAAAATTTAACCTTGAAACGCTCAGTAAATTACCGCTATCCTTAATCCCGTTAATTTTCTCCCTCTGGAGCGCCCCCCAAAAATGAACAACCACGACTGATGAATTTCGAGCCTTGCTAAACGCCACCGCGTCGGCAGGGGATCTATTGATTTCATTCAGGAGTGCTTATGGCTCATTTTGCGCAATCCCCTTCTTTTATTTTGCATCAGGTCACCTGTCAGTTTGCGACGGGCGATACCCTTTTTGGTCCGCTGAATCTTTCGCTGGAGTCTTCACTTTGCGCGTTGGTTGGCCGCAACGGTAGCGGTAAGACCCGGCTCCTGCGGTTGCTGGCCGATCTGGACAAGCCAGCCAGCGGCCATATCGAACGTTTCGGCACGCACAGTTACGTTGCGCAACAGCACGATATTTCCCCGCAGACCACACTGGCAAAGCTGCTTGGTTATGAAGCTATCTTCGCGGCCCGGGCGCGGATCGACGGCGGTGATTACCAGCCTGACGATCTGGAGCGCCTGGACGGTTTCTGGGATATCGCCGAACGGCTGGGTGAGGCGTTCAGGGAGGCGCAGCTTCCGGCGTTTGCCCCTGACAGGCTGGCCTGCGAACTGAGCGGCGGCGAGCGGGTTCGCGCCCTGCTGTGCGGTGCGTTTGTGGCTAATGCGGATTATCTGCTACTGGATGAACCCACCAACCACCTCGATCGTCAGGGGCGGGAGTGGTTCTATGCCCAGCTGGCCCGGTATTCCGGCGGTGTGCTGGTGGCTTCGCACGATCGTGAGTTGCTGGAGCGGGTGCCGCGCATACTGGAACTCAGCGCTTCCGGTTTGCACAGTTACGGCGGAAATTATGCCGATTATCAGCGTCAGCGGGACGCGGAACAGCAGGCCGCCCGTGCGGCGCTGGAGCACGCCACAACCGAGCGCAAACGCACCCGCAGCCGCATGCAGAAAGAGCATGACGATAGCCTGCGCCGCTCAGCGAAAACCCTGCGCACGGTGGATAACCTTAATATCGCCTCGTTTGAGCGGGTGAAATACAAAGGCGCAGCAAAGGAGCGTCCGGGGACGTGGCGCAAACAGCATCATGAGCAGCAGGATGCATTGAACGCGGCGGTCAACCAGGCGCGGGAACGGGTCGAAGAGGATAACCCGGTGATGTTTACCCTGCCGGGCAGCCAGATTGCGGAGGGCAAACAGGTGCTGGTGTTAGAAGAGCTGGTGCTGCCGTATGTCTCAATGCCGCCGCTTAACTGGCGCATGGATGGGCCGATGCGGGTAGCCCTGCGCGGGCCGAACGGTTGCGGGAAATCCACGCTGCTGAAAGCGATTCTGGGTGAGTGCCTGCCTGCCGCTGGCTCCTGTCGTGTCTCTGCCAACACGGCGTATCTCGACCAGCATTTGTCGCAACTGGATCTGACGCAGTCCGTTATCAGCCATCTCAATCTGCATAACACGCCGCTGGAGGAGGGCGCGCTGCGCAGTCGTCTGGCACAGCTACAGCTGGGTGCTGATAAAGTCATGCTGCCGCTGGCAGAGCTGAGCGGCGGCGAGCGGTTAAAAGCGGCGCTGGCCTGCGTTCTGTGGCGGGAAGAGGCGACGCAGCTGTTGCTGCTCGATGAACCAACCAATCACCTGGATCTGGCCTCAACGCAGGGCATCGAGGCGGCGCTGGCAGGCTTTGCAGGTGCACTGCTGGTGGTGTCGCATGATGAGCATTTTCTGGATGGGCTTAATCTGACGCATGAACTGGTATGGCGTGGCGGGGAGTGGCGGGCTGAACGACGGTGACAGAAATATAAGCCCCCGCAAATGCGGGGGCGGAAACAAGACTACTCAGTCAACTGCTTGCGGAGTGCCGGGTTAGCCTGAATCAGACTCATCAGCTTCAGCTCGGTCATGGAGGGCTTCACTCTTTTAGATTCCCACTCCTGAACCATTGCTACGCTGACACCCATTGCTCGGGCGAAATCATCGGTTTTCATCCCTGTCCCTTTGCGTAAGCGCTCAAATTCCGTAAAGGGATTAGACTTTTGCGAACGGGTTACCGTTTGCGGTTTATCTTTAAAAACAATCTGTTCCAGACTGCTTAGCAGATCGAACATAGGATCTTTTAATTCCATTGAGGACTCCTCATAAATCACACTGCGGGATCGTGAACATTAGGTTTTGTACGAAAAGTCGTTGTGGCTAAAATTGCCGCCATGACCGGTTGGAGGCCCGTATGGCAAGGCGTTACGAACTTTCTGATGCGTCATGGGAGCTGATCAAGGATTTGGTTTCTCCAGAACAGAAAATGGGCCGTCCTCGCAACAATGATCGTCAGGTTCTCCACGGAATTCTGTGGATCCTGTGCTCGGGCGCTCCCTGGCGCGACCTGCCTGAACGCTTTGGGCCTTGGTCAACGGTGTATCAGCGTTTTCGTGACTGGCGCGACGACGGCACATTCGAGCGAGTACTGGAGCGTCTGCATATTCGGCTGAACCGGGAAGGACTGATCGACTTGGACACCTGGATGATCGACTCCACCGCAGTACGAGCAACCCGAGCCTCTTCAGGCGCCGGGAAAAAGGGGGGCCTGAAGAACCGTTAGACCATGCCTTGGGGCGCAGTCGAGGCGGTCTGACCACCAAGATTCACATGGTGTGCGATGCCAATGGCGTGCCATTGCATTTCAGGCTTTCACCAGGACAAGCCAGTGATGTCTCCCACGCTCAGCCGCTGCTGGATGCTGTAAGAATTGCTGGCAAGCCAGGACGACCGCGTAAACGTAGCCGGTGGTTGCTGGCTGACAAGGGATACGATGCCGAGCACCTGCGCCAGTACTGCGACCGTTACCGAATGCAGCCGGTAATCCCATTGCGCGCTATGCCGCGCAAACCTCGACCTGGCTTGCCCCGACTGTTTGACCGGCCCAAATACCGGCAACGGAACATCATTGAGCGGATGTTTGGCTGGCTGAAAGAAAATCGCAGGATCGGCACTCGCTATGACAAGCTGGCCAAGAGCTTTGCAGCCATGGTCACCTTGGCCTGCAGCCTACGTTGCATGCGGCAATACTTTTCGTACAAAGCCTAGAGAGCAATTTAAGAATAGTCGCTAAAACTGAGAGGAGATCGTAACGTGCGTGATTAATTTTGCGAGATACGTTTCGCTCGCGGAATTTGAGGCCGCATGCTTATGCTAATGACTTGATTATTCAGTAGCGCCTTAGCATCAGGTATATTTTTGTAAATCGTAAGAATTTATATGGCAATAGCCGTTTTACATGAAAAGAGTATCTTGCAGGCCTGACCTGGACTATTCTTGGCAGCGTTGGGCACGCGTGTGCCGGTGTGCGCTTTTTTGGGTGAAAGGAGTAATAACAATGGCGACAGGAAAGCTCTGCTCTCGCTGGTTTGCGCCGCTTGCGGCGTTATTAATGGTAGTTAGCCTGAGTGGGTGTTTCGATAAGGAAGGCGATCAGCGCAAAGCGTTTATCGATTTCCTGCAAAATACAGCGATGCGCAGTGGTGAGCGTTTGCCAACGCTGACTGCGGATCAGAAAAAGCAGTTTGGTCCCTTCGTTTCTGACTATGCCATTTTGTATGGTTATTCACAGCAAGTGAATCAGGCGATGGACGCTGGTCTGCGTCCGGTGGTAGACAGCGTAAATGCGATTCGCGTCCCCCAGGACTATGTAACCCAGCGTGAGCCGCTGAGCCAGGCAAATGGCGCACTGGGTGTGCTGGGCCAGCAGCTACAGAACGCTAAGATGCAGGCCGATGGCGCGCGTTCTGCGTTGAAACAGGGCGAAGACCTCAAACCTGTGTTCGACAAAGTGTATGAAAAAGTGGTGACCAAACCTGCCGATGCGCTGCAGCCGCTCATTCCGGCCGCGCAGATCTTCACTCAGCAACTGGTACAAGTGGCGGATTATATTTCGCAGCAGGGCACCCAGGTGAGCTTTGTCTCTAACGGCATTCAGTTCCCGACTTCGCAGCAGGCCAGCCAGTACAATACGCTGATTGGGCCGCTGGCAGCGCAGCACCAGGCGTTTAGCCAGGCCTGGGGCGCAGCGATGGCCGCAACGGAATAACGCCAGACGTTGTGCTCGTCTTTGCCGGGTAACGCCGTGCTTACCCGGCCTGCAAATCCGTAGGCCCATGCAAGCGAAGCGCAGGTTGGCAGATTAAAAACCCCGCTGCAAAGCGGGTTTTTTATAATGGTAGAAAATAAAGCTTGTCTTTGATCTCGTAACTATGTTTAATAGTCCTCGTCGGTTTGTTACACAGACCTAAAGCAGTTTAGTTAAGCAGTCCAGATGCGTTATCTTAGATACCCTTCGTAGTGACCCTTCCTTCATCGCTTAAAAATCTGTAACACATTCCATCATCGCGCCGGAAGGCAAAACAAATTTTTAAAAGGTAATCTCTATGTCTGGTAAAATGACTGGTCTGGTAAAATGGTTCAACGCTGATAAAGGTTTCGGCTTCATCACTCCTGACGATGGCTCAAAAGACGTGTTCGTACACTTCTCTGCTATCCAGAACGATGGCTACAAATCTCTGGACGAAGGTCAGAAAGTTTCCTTCACCATCGAAAGCGGCGCTAAAGGCCCAGCAGCTGGTAACGTTGTAAGCCTGTAAGCTTCCAACTCAGCTAAAAGAATTTAAAAACCCGCCTCTGGCGGGTTTTTTTCGTTCAGGGTTTGGCCTGCGGATTAACGCAGTTTTTATCGACCTTGCCCTGCAGGGCGTCGATCAGGTTATCCACTGCACAGGCCGCCATGTTGTAGCGCGTCTCATGCGTTGCAGAGCCAATGTGCGGCAGCGCCACGACGTTGGGCAGCTTCAGCAATTCTGAGCTGGCCGGTAGCGGTTCCTGCTCAAACACATCCAGCCCCGCCGCGTGGATCTCACCGTTTTTCAGCGCCGCAATCAGCGCCTGCTCATCCACCACTGGCCCGCGTCCCGCATTGATAAAGATGGCGGATTTCTTCATCTTCT
Organism: Leclercia sp. LSNIH3; assembly: GCF_002935105.1. Taxonomy (NCBI): domain Bacteria; kingdom Pseudomonadati; phylum Pseudomonadota; class Gammaproteobacteria; order Enterobacterales; family Enterobacteriaceae; genus Leclercia; species Leclercia sp. LSNIH3. Next base: position 2,234,534 of record NZ_CP026387.1, on the reverse strand, counting down.
CAAACTGCGCTTTACCCATCAGATGATGCGTCTCATCGGTCAGCGGCAGGATCAGGCAGACAAAGTCCGCTTCCTGCAACAGGGTATCCAGCTCACAGTAGCGTGCGTTGAAACGCTCCTCTGCTTCTTTATGCTGGCGGCGTGCGTTGTAGAGGATTGGCATGTTGAAACCGAAGTGGGCGCGCTGCGCCAGCGCCAGACCGATACGGCCCATCCCGACAATACCCAGCGTTTTGCCGTGCACGTCGGTGCCAAACCAGTCCGGGCCGATGCTTTTGGTCCATTCCCCGGCTTTAACGCGTTCGGCCACTTCCACCACCCGACGCGCGCTGCTGAGCACCAGCGCCATCAGCGTATCGGCCACGGTTTCGGTCAGTACGGTTGGCGTGTGCATCAGCAGGACGTTACGGGCATTCAGCGCATCGACGTCGAAGTTGTCATAGCCCACCGAAATGGTGGAGGTCGCACGAAGCTTCGGCATTTTTTCCAGCAGCGCGGCATCCACTTTTTCGCTGGAGCCGAGCAGCCCGACGGCACCCGCGAAGGCGTCAGCATGCTGCTGTACCGTCTCCGGGCTGAGGTTGTTGACCCGGGTGACGGTGAAATGATTTTCAAGGCGCTGCTGTAACGCATCAGGCAGGGCTTTATACAAAATGACGGACGGCTTCATGCTAATCTCCGTTGATATTTAAAGGGTTCAGGCGTGGCGTGCGCCGACGGGAATGTTTTGATTATTAGCAGGCTTAACAATCAAAGTAAGCCATACCGAGGCAAAAAGCGCCACCCCCATAAAGATGTACGAGGCCGACGGACTGCCGGTTGCACCGTTCAGATACCCCACAAACCACGAACCGAAGAAGGAACCCAGCGCACCCATGCTGTTGATGAGCGCCATCGCGCCGCCTGCTACGTTACGCGGTAGCATCTCCGGGATAATGGCAAAGAACGGACCATAAGGGGCGTACATGGCGGCACCGGCAATCACCAGCAGCGTATAGGAAACCCAGAAGTGGTTTGCCCCTACCGCCCACGAGCCGATAAAGGCGCAGGCAGCAATTAACAGCAGCGGCCAGACGAACAGCTTACGGTTTTGCAGCTTATCCGATGCCCAGGAGACCACGATCATGGCGATGGTCGCCGCCAGATACGGTACGGAAGAGAGCCAGCCCACCTCGACCATACCGAGGTTATCGCCCGCGCTACGGATGATGGACGGCAGCCACAGGACAAAACCGTAAACCCCGATGCTCCAGGTGAAGTACTGCATGCACAGCAGGATCACGTTGCGTGAACGGAAAGCTTCGCCGTAATTACGTACCGCTTTCAGCCCCTGCTGCTCTTTATCCAGCTGCGCCTGCAGCGCCGCTTTTTCATCTTCCGACAGCCATTTGGCCTGCGCGGGTTTGTCTTTTACCAGTACCCACCAGCAGAAGGCCCAGATCACCGCCGGAACGCCTTCAATAATGAACATTTCGCGCCAGCCGAAAGACTGGATCAGATACCCGGAGACTACCGACATCCACAGCACCGTCACCGGATTACCGAGAATAAGGAAGGTATTGGCGCGCGAGCGTTCGGATTTGGTAAACCAGTTGCTAATGTAGATCAGCATCGCGGGCATTACCGCCGCTTCCACCACGCCGAGGATAAAGCGAATGGCCGCCAGCGCCGGGATATTATTCACCACCCCGGTGAGGGAAGCACAGGCACCCCAGAGGATCAGGCAGATAAAGATCAGTTTGCGCACGCTGCGGCGTTCAGCATAAATCGCGCCGGGGATCTGGAAGAAGAAGTAGCCGAGGAAGAAGAGGGCACCCAGCAGCGAGGAGACGCCTTTGGTGATCCCCAGATCTTCGGTGATGCCTGCGGCGGATGCGAAGCTGAAGTTGGCGCGGTCGAGATACGCCAGGCTGTACGTGATGAACACGACAGGCATGATGTACCACCAGCGTTTTACTGCATTTGTTGCACTGTTCATAGGCTTGCCTCTGTGATTGAGGGGGTAACCGCCGCTGTCTGTAGGGTACAGGGTGGTCTGTTTGTTTATTTCCTCTCCCCTGTGGGGAGAGAGCCAGAGCGAGGGGACTTATGCTTCCAGTTGTTCTCGCGTCGGTAATCCTTCGCTGTCGCCCTGAACCTGAATCGCCAGCGAGCCGATGATATTGCCGCGGGTGATGGCCTGATGAAGCGTTTTACCTTCCAGCAGAGCACTGACCACGCCCACGGCAAAACCGTCTCCAGCGCCGACGGTATCGACAACGTTCTCGACCTTCACCGCTGCTACGGCACCTTGCTCGCCGTCGGCGGTTTTAAACCAGGCGCCGTCGGCCCCGGTTTTCAGGATCACGGCTTTCACGCCCCGGTTCAGATAAAAATCAGCGATCCCTTCCGGCGTCTTTTCCCCGGTCAGGATCTGGCCCTCTTTCACGCCGGGTAATACCCAGTCGGCCTGGAAGGCGAGGTGATTCAGCTTCTCCACCATCTCCGCTTCGCTTTTCCACAGCACCGGGCGCAGGTTCGGATCGAAAGAGATCGTCTTGCCCGCCGCTTTCATTGCGCCGGCAGCGTGATCGAGCAGGGCGTAAGAGCTGGGGGACAACGCCGCCGCCACGCCGCTCAAATGAAGATGCCTTGCTGCGGTAAACCAGACCGGGTTGAAATCCTCTACCGACAGGTGGCTTGCTGCCGAGCCTTTACGGAAATACTCCACGATGGGATCGGTTCCATCGGTAACCTTCGATTTAAGCTGAAAGCCCGTTGGATAACGGCCATCCAGGGTCACGCCTGCGGTCTCGATCCCCTCTTTTTTCAGAGTGTCGAGCACAAACTGGCCGAAGCTGTCATTGCCGACGCGGCTCACCCAGCCCACCTTCAGGCCGAGACGCGCCAGGCCGGTGGCGACGTTGAGTTCTGCACCGGCAACGCGCTTCATAAACTGATCGACGGCGCTAAGTTCGCCGGTTTTCGTGGCGACAAACATGGCCATGGCTTCGCCGATGGTGATGACATCCAGAGCATGCGGCATGGCGTTACTCCTCGCGCAGTAAATTGACGTAATGACGGGTGACAGCCGTCAGGTCTGGGCCTTCCAGCGGAAACTCAATTCCGCGTGGGGCGTCGGCAGGTAGCTGATCCAGCAGCGCCTGCCAGCGGGTGCTGTCATGATCCGGCGGCACGGCGCGATACTGTTGCTGATGGGGAACGGCGGCTTTTACATGAATATAGCTGACCGCAGGTGCCAGATGCTTCGCCGCCTCTTCCGGTGATTCTCCCACCCACAACCAGTTGCCCATATCAAAGGTCAGGGTCACCGGGAGATTCATCACCCGGCAGGCAGCTTTGAAACGCTGCATAGGGGCCAGCTGGCCATAGTTCGTCTGGTCATTTTCCACCACCAGCGTCATGCCGGTTTCATCCAGCAGGGCGCGCAGCGCATCGAGCTGCTGCCTATCGCTGAAATGACCGAGGGAGACTTTCAGCCACAGGGCATTGAGCGTCGCGGCTTCTTCAAGATAGCGGGGCAGCATGGGGTTGAGGATGCCATCCGGGGTAAACAGGGCATCGGGTGCGGAGTAGCAGGCCAGCAGGCCGAGCAGTTCAATGGAGCCAGCCAGAGTGGATAACGACGCCAGTTCGGCTTCGTTAAATAACTCCCGGCGGATCTCGACCCCGTCGGCACCCGCACCGGCGATCACGTGCAGGATGGCGCGTTGCCCCCCGGCTTCACGGACTTTGTCAGCGCCATACGCGGCGGTGACAACAATAATTTTTCTGCCCATTGGTGGACTCCATCACGTAGCTGATACTCTTTACGCTAGATGGAACCGGTTCCAAAGAAAAGTTCAGGATGCTGGATTTATGATCGCCATCACGAAGGGGGTTATCGGGCCGTGGAACCGCGGACGATCAGCTCGCCGGAGAAGACCTGCTCGCGCACCGCATCATCGGCGCCATTGATCCGGCGGACCACCTGCTCGACAGCGGCGAAACCAATCTGCCAGGTGGGCTGCTTGAGAGTGGTAATGCCCACGCCCGCCAGTTCGGCCCACTCCAGCTCGTCAAAGCCCAGCAGGCCGATGTCGCTCCCCCAGTGCAGACCAATGCGCTTCAGCGACCGGGCGACCTGTAGCGTTAACGCGCCGTTAGCGGAAATGACGGCTTTACGCATCCCGCGATGGCGGGTATGAAACTGGCGCAGGGCGTTGTCCAGCTGCTCAGACTCGTGAAGGGGAATTTCGACGTTTTCAGCCACCACGCCAGTATAGCGGGCAAGGGTGGTGCGAAAGGCGGTCAGGCGTTCGCGGCGGGTGTTGACCATCCCCAGGGGTTCGCTCAGGAACAGGATCGCTTCAAACCCTTGTTCAATAAGGTGTTCGGTGGCGGTGGTGGCGGCCTGGGTGTTATCCAGTCCCACCACATCGCAGGCAAAATCGGGAATTTTACGGTCAATCAGCACCATCGGCAGGGCAGACTGTTGCAGGCGGTTCAGTCCCTCTTCGCGCATCCCGACGGCGTTAACCACAATGCCTTCCACCTGATAACTGCGCAGCAGATCGAGATAGTGCAGCTCCTGGTCGACTTCGTTGTTGGTGTTACACACCAGCGGGGTAAAGCCTTTTTCCCGGCAGGCGGCTTCGATGCCGCTGAGGACATTTACGGAGTAGGGATTGGTGATATCGGCAATGATCAGGCCGATCAGGCGCGTGCGGCCATGCTTCAGGCCCCGGGCCATCAGGCTGGGGCGGTAATCGAGTTCGGCGATAGCCTGTTCAATACGGGCCAGCAGCGCGTCGGACAGCAGGTGTTTTTCGCCGTTGAGATAACGGGAAATGCTGGTTTTACCGGTTTTTGCGGCTTTCGCCACGTCGCTGATGGTGGGCCGTGTTGATTTGCTCATCGCTGATGTCCTTGCTTAGGGTGAGCATACCTTAACGCGAAAATGCCCGGTGGCGCTACGCTTACCGGGCCTGGGGAGTGTGCGGCCTGATGGCCTCACCCCGGCTCTCTCCCATAGGGAGAGAGAGAAAACCATCCCGAGCGCAGTCTGCTCCCTCCTCCTTTGAGGAGAATGAGAAAACCACACCGCGCACGGTCTGTCCCCTCTCCCCTTTGAGGAGAGGGTTAGGGTGAGGGGACATCTCTGCGGCCTGATGCCCTCACCCCGGCCCTCTCCCACAGGGAGAGGGAGAAAACCATCCCGAGCACGGTCTGCTCCCTCCTCCTTTGGGGAGAATGAGAAAACCACACCGCGCACGGTCTGTCCCCTCTCCCCTTTGGGGAGAGGGTTAGGGTGAGGGGACATCTCTGCGGCCTGATGCCCTCACCCCGGCCCTCTCCCACAGGGAGAGGGAGAAAACCATCCCGAGCACGGTCTGCTCCCTCCTCCTTTGGGGAGAATGAGAAAACCACACCGCGCACGGTCTGTCCCCTCTCCCCTTTGGGGAGAGGGTTAGGGTGAGGGGAAATCGCTACGGCCTGATGCCCTCACTCCGTCCCTCTCCCACGAGGAGAGGGTGCAAACATTAAAAACGGCAACCAGGTTGCCGTTTTGCTTTTACTTACTGCACCGGGCTTAAGGTGATCTCAACGCGACGGTTCTGCGCTTTGCCTTCTGCCGTGCTGTTGCTGGCGATCGGATTGGCCGGACCCATGCCGCTGGTGCGAATGCGATTTGCCGCGACGCTCTGAGTGATCAGCGCGCTGGCTACCGCGTCGGCACGCTGCTGGGAGAGACGCATGTTCAGATCCTGGCTGCCGGTGCTGTCGGTATAACCCAGCACGTTCACCGCGGTTTTTTCATACTCTTTCAGCACCATCGCCACGCCGGTCAGGGTGTTGGCACCCTCGGGTTTCAGCGTCGCGCTATTGCTGTCGAAGGTCACGTTGTTCGGCATGTTCAGAATGATGTTATCGCCACTGCGGGTGACGCTTACGCCGGTCCCTTTCATTTTGTCGCGCAGCTTCGCTTCCTGCACGTCCATGTAATAACCTGCACCGCCGCCCAGCGCTGCGCCTGCTGCGGCACCAATCAGGGCACCTTTGCCGCGATCTTTTTTCGAGGAGGAGAGGACGCCTACGCCTGCCCCAACCAGGGAGCCGATACCCGCGCCAATGCCTGATTTACCCGCTTCGCGTTCGCCGGTGTAAGGGTTGGTGGTGCAGCCTGAAACAACCAGTGCGCCGCTGACTACGGCGGCAATCATAAGTGCGCTTTTTTTCATCTTCTTTCCTTAAGCTTTTTTATTCTTTGCCACGACGGGCGTGGCGGTTGATTATGACGTGCAGTTACGGAGAAAATTCCGGGGATAACTCTTAAATTTGTGTCAAACCATAAACAGCCTCAATGAAGGCTGAAAAAACCTGCAACCGGCAATCCAGGAGCACACGCTGTGACCACTTCTACAAAAACCATTCTGACGGCAGCCCACTGGGGGCCCATGCTGGTCGAAACCGACGGCGACAAGGTGTTGTCATCCCGTGGCGCGTTGCCGACGCAGCACCCCAACTCCTTGCAAACCGCGGTGCGCGACCAGGTGCACAGTAAAACTCGTGTGCGCTGGCCGATGGTGCGTAAGGGCTTTCTGGCGTCACCCGAAAATCCACAGGGGGTGCGTGGGCAGGATGAATTTGTGCGCGTCAGCTGGGATCAGGCGCTGGATCTCATCGATGCGCAGCATAAACGTATACGCGAGAGTTATGGCCCGTCGTCGATATTTGCCGGTTCGTACGGCTGGCGCTCAAACGGCGTGCTGCACAAGGCGGCGACCCTGCTTCAGCGCTATATGAGCCTGGCGGGCGGCTACACCGGCCATCTGGGGGATTACTCTACCGGGGCGGCGCAGGCCATCATGCCCTATGTGGTGGGTGGCAACGAGGTGTACCAGCAGCAGACCAGCTGGCCGCTGGTACTGGAGCACAGCGAGGTGGTGGTGCTGTGGAGCGCTAACCCGCTCAATACCCTGAAAATTGCCTGGAACGCCAGCGACGAGCAGGGCATCCCCTATTTTGATGCGTTGCGTAAAAGTGGCAAACGCCTGATCTGTATCGATCCGATGCGCTCCGAAACCATGGATTTCTTTGGCGAGAGTGCCGAGTGGATCGCCCCGCATATGGGCACCGATGTGGCGATGATGCTGGGTATTGCCCATACGCTGGTGGAGAATGGCTGGCAGGATGAAGCCTTCCTTGCGCGTTGCACCAGCGGCTACGAGACATTTGCCGACTACCTTCTGGGCGCGACGGACGGCATCGCCAAAACCGCCGAGTGGGCTGCTGAGATTTGCGGGGTTCCGGCGGAGAAGATCCGCGAACTGGCGGCATTATTCCATAACAACACCACCATGCTGATGTCCGGCTGGGGTATGCAGCGCCAGCAGTTTGGCGAGCAGAAGCACTGGATGCTGGTCACCCTCGCGGCGATGCTCGGCCAGATCGGTACCCCGGGCGGCGGCTTTGGTCTTTCATACCACTTTGCCAACGGCGGTAACCCGACCCGGCGCGCGGCGGTGCTGGCTTCCATGCAGGGGTCGGTCAAAGGCGGTACGGATGCGGTGGATAAAATCCCGGTCGCCCGTATTGTCGAGGCGCTGGAAAACCCGGGTGGCTTCTATCAGCACAACGGTCTGGATCGCCACTTCCCGGATATTCGCTTCGTCTGGTGGGCGGGCGGAGCCAACTTTACCCATCACCAGGACACTAATCGCCTGATCCGCGCCTGGCAAAAGCCGGAGCTGGTGGTGATCTCTGAGTGCTTCTGGACCGCGGCGGCGAAGCATGCCGATATTGTACTGCCGGCGACCACCTCGTTTGAACGTAATGACATGACCATGACCGGCGATTACAGCAACCAGCATATGGTGCCGATGAAGCGGGTCGTGCCGCCGCGCGATGAAGCGCGTGATGATCTGGAGGTGTTTGCCGAGCTGAGCGAGCGCTGGGAGCAGGGCGGGGGCGAGCGCTTTACCGAAGGCAAAACCGATCTGGAGTGGCTGGAGACCTTCTATCAGATCGCCGGGCAGCGTGGCGCGGCACAGGGGGTGACGTTAGCGCCCTTTGACGAGTTCTGGGAGGCCAACGCCATTGTCGAAATGCCAGCGTCCGACGAGAACGCGAAGTTTGTGCGTTTCGCCGATTTCCGTCGCGATCCCGAGAATCATCCGTTGAAAACCGAGAGCGGTAAAATTGTCATTCATTCTGAGCGCATCGCCAGCTTCAACTATGCCGACTGTCCACCGCACCCGATGTGGCTGGAGCCGGACGAGTGGCAGGGTAATGCCGAGCCGGATCAGCTGCAGGTGCTCTCTGCTCATCCGGCGCACCGTCTGCACAGCCAGCTGAACTACTCCTCTCTGCGCGATCAGTATGCGGTGGCCGGGCGCGAGCCGGTGACATTACATCCGGATGATGCGAAAGCGCGCGGCATTGCCGATGGCGACGTGGTGCGCGTCTGGAACCATCGCGGCCAGGTGCTGGCCGGAGCGGTGGTGAGCGACGGCATCAAGCCGGGAGTGATCTGTATTCATCAGGGGGCATGGCCGGATCTGGATGCTGAGAATGGCGGAATTTGTAAGAACGGGGCGGTCAACGTGCTGACCAAAGATCTCCCCAGCTCGAAGCTGGGGAATGGCTGTGCGGGGAATACCGCGCTGGCGTGGCTGGAAAAATATCAAGGGCCGACGCTTACGCTGACGGCGTTTGATCCGCCTGCCAGCTCATAAGCCAGGTCGGGTGTTGGGTATCTTCCTGCCAGGCGCTGTCTTCAATACGAAAGCCCTGAGCATGGTAGAAATTCACCGCCCGGCTGTTCTTCTGGTAAACCTCCAGGCTTAACGACGGGTAGCGCTGCTGCACATGGTGGATCAGCGCGTGCCCGATCCCCTGTCCGGCATAAGCCGGGTCGACAAACAGCGCGCCGACATAGGCTGACTGCATCACACTGATAAAGCCGCAAAGCTGGCCTTTCTCTTCCCATACCCAGGTCTCTGCTGATGGCAGGTAGACCTCCCGTACCACCGGCTCGCTCTCCTGCCAGTACTGCGCATCAATAAATGGATGGGCCACGGTGGTGCTCTCCAGCCAGAGAGCCAGCAGTGGTTCGACATCGTCATTGAGCCATTTGCGGATCATCTTGACCTCCTGGATGGCAGTGGCAGGACGTGACGTGATCGTTAACCAGCCCGCAGGCCTGCATAAAGGAGTAACAGATGGTGGTGCCGACGAACTTGAAGCCACGCTTTTTCAGCGCCTTCGACAGGGCATCTGACGCGGGCGTAGAAGTGGGGATCCCGGCGAGTGTCGCCGCCTGGGTCACCTGTGGGGTGTTATCGACAAAGGACCAGACGAAATCGCAGAACTGCTCGCCATTCTCCTCCATCGCTAAATAGGCCCGGGCGTTGCCAATAATGGCTTCGATTTTGCCGCGATGGCGAATGATCCCCGCATCCAGTACTAACCTGTCGACGTCGGCGGTGGTCATCCCGGCGACAAGGACCGGATCGAACTGGTGGAAGGCGCGGCGGTAGTTTTCCCGTTTTTTAAGCACGGTGATCCAGGATAACCCGGCCTGCTGGCCCTCAAGGCAGATCATCTCAAACAAATTCTTTCCGTCAGTTTCCGGCACGCCCCACTCTGTATCGTGATAGGCGATGTAGAGTGGATCCTGGCTAACCCAGCCACAACGTTGCATCGGTTGTCTCCCTTTTTGCTCCTGAAATTTCAAAAATTTCAATCGGCCCGGCTTGACGTGTCATCTAAAGAGACAATAGTTAATACAGGCTGATACGCAACATTCTTCATGTAACCGCGTAGCCTCACTATAAACAATCACAAATATCGCCGAATTCGGCTCTTCTCTGGAGTCGCTTTGATGATTATAAAAAAAATAAGTGGCCGCCATGCCGTAGGCCTGGTGAGTTTCGTGGCCTGTCTGCTGACAGGCAACACAGCAAATGCCTGGCAACAGGAATATATCGTTTCAGATACGAAAAGTAATACCACTGAGCGTTATACATGGGATGACGATCACCCACCGCGTTATGAAGATATTTTAAAAGAGCGGATCCTCTCTTCACAAAATATGCCCGGACTGGCGCTGACGTTGCCCGATACGTCACCGACGGACGCCACCAGCACGATGAGCGTGGGCTGGAGTATTCCCATTATCCGCCGTGTCACCACCGGACCGGTTGCCGCCTGGCATTACGACGGCTCCACGCCCAATATGTATAACGAGTTTGGTGATAGCGTGAATACCCAATCGCTGACCGACCCGCTGTGGCACGCCAGCGTCAGCACCCTGGGCTGGCGCGTCGATACGCGGCTGGGCGATGTGCGACCCTGGGCGCAGATTAGCTATAACCAGCAGTTCGGTGATAATCAATGGAAGACGCAATCCGGGCTGGGGCGACTGACGCCGTCAACGCAGTACGGCAACTGGATGGATGTTACCGTTGGGGCCGATATGCTGATTAACCCCCATATGGCCGCCTATGCGTCAATGTCGCAGGCCGAGAATATGTCCACCGGGGAAGATTATCTCTATACGCTTGGTGTCAGCGCCAGGTTCTGAATACAGCGCATGAATGACCTGGTTTCCTCTTCTCTGGGGCGGGTATAGGCAGTCGTCCAGGTCATTCATTCCTGATTTTAGGCATTTCATTCCCGCCTCTCTGCACTTCATGCCGTTTTACCCCTGCTCATGTAGGGTTTTGGTTATCGTTGTCAGCAGTGAATTTCCCTTTTTTCTGCTGCAGGACAACTGCCATGAATACACCCTCTTATAATCGCACCCGCTGGCTGACCCTTATCGGTACCATCGTGACCCAATTTGCGCTGGGTTCAGTCTATACCTGGAGCCTGTTTAACAGCGCGCTTTCCGACAAACTCAATGCTCCGGTCAGCCAGGTGGCATTCTCCTTTGGTTTGCTGAGCCTGGGTCTGGCGCTCTCTTCCTCCGTGGCCGGTAAATTGCAGGAACGCTTCGGCGTGAAGCGCGTCACTATGGCCTCCGGGATTTTGCTGGGGGTCGGCTTCTTCCTGACCGCACACTCCAACAACCTGATGATGCTATGGCTAAGCGCCGGGGTGCTGGTGGGGCTGGCGGATGGCGCGGGCTATCTGTTAACCCTGTCGAACTGCGTGAAATGGTTCCCGGAACGTAAAGGGTTAATCTCCGCCTTTGCCATTGGTTCTTATGGTCTCGGCAGCCTGGGCTTTAAATTTATCGACAGCCACCTGTTGGCCACCGTCGGTCTGGAAAAAACCTTCATGATCTGGGGCGCTATCGTGCTGGTGATGATCCTGTTTGGGGCCACACTGATGAAAGATGCGCCGCAGCAGCAGGTGCAGACGGTCAACGGTGTTGTGGAGAACGACTTTACGCTGGCTCAGTCAATGCGTAAGCCACAGTACTGGATGCTGGCGGTAATGTTCCTGACTGCCTGTATGAGTGGCCTGTATGTTATTGGCGTGGCAAAAGATATTGCCCAGGGAATGGTGAAACTGGATGCCGCAACGGCGGCTAACGCAGTGACCATTATCTCTATCGCCAACCTCTCTGGCCGCCTGGTGCTGGGGATCCTGTCTGATAAAATCGCCCGCATCCGCGTGATCACTATCGGCCAGGTGGTGTCGCTGGTAGGGATGGCAGCGCTGTTATTCGCGCCGCTTAATGAAGTGACCTTCTTCGCCGCCATCGCCTGTGTTGCCTTTAACTTCGGCGGGACTATTACTGTCTTCCCATCACTGGTCAGTGAATTCTTCGGCCTGAATAACCTGGCAAAAAACTACGGCGTTATTTATTTAGGCTTTGGTATCGGCAGTATTTGCGGTTCGCTTATCGCTTCGCTGTTTGGCGGCTTTTATGTCACCTTCTGCGTTATATTCGCCTTACTTATCCTTTCCCTGGCGCTTTCCACTACTATTCGCCAGCCGCAGCGCGAAGTATTTAAACAAGCGCATGCCTGATTAAACCTCACCCTAAGGGCCGGATATTCCGGCCTTTTTTGTTTCTGCAAGACGTTACGAACACGTCATGAGTATGTCATCGGACTTGTTTTTTTGTAAATATTTGCAGGGATCACATTCTCTGTTGCCACTTTTCCTTTTCCCTGTGGTCTACTTACCGCGCTTAAAGACGTTTCCGATAACTGTCCCTGAGCAGTCAATTATCTTGTTTACTTTTTAACCAAAAGTGAAACGGTTTTACTTTACCTTTTTCCAGGTTGCATTAATGAAATATATCAAAGCGATGACGCAACAAAAGCTCAGCTTTTTGCTCGCGTTGTACATCGGTCTGTTTATGAATGGCGCGGTTTTTTTCCGTCGGTTTGATGGTTATGCGCAAGACTTTACCGCCTGGAAAGGAATCGCTGCGGTCGTTGAACTGGTTGCCACTGTACTGGTTACCTTCTTTTTGCTGCGTCTGCTGTCGTTGTTTGGACGGCGTATCTGGCGCGTACTCGCCACGCTGGTGGTGTTGTGCTCGGCGGGTGCCAGCTATTACATGACATTTATGAACGTGGTGATTGGCTACGGCATTATTGCCTCGGTCATGACCACGGATATCGACCTCTCGAAAGAGGTGGTCGGTTTGCACTTTATTCTCTGGCTGGTTTGCGTCAGCGTTCTGCCGCTGCTGCTTATCTGGAACAACCGCTGCCGCTATACGTTATTGCGCCAACTGCGTACGCCAGGGCAGCGCATCCGAAGCGCCGCGGTGGTGGTGCTGGCAGGATTAATGGTCTGGGGGCCAATTCGCCTGCTTGACCTGCAACAGAAAAACGTTGAGCGTACCTCCGGCGTGGATATGCCGAGCTACGGCGGTGTGGTGGCGAACTCGTATCTGCCATCCAACTGGATCTCTGCGCTGGGGTTATACGCCTGGGCGCAGGTGGATGAGTCCTCCGATAATAAATCGCTGATGAACCCGGCGAAGAAATTCACCTATCAGGCGCCGTCTGACATCGATGATACCTATGTGGTCTTCATTATTGGTGAAACCACGCGCTGGGATCATATGGGTATGCTGGGCTATGAGCGGGATACCACACCGAAGCTGGCGCAGGAGAAAAACCTTGTCGCCTTCCGCGGTACTTCCTGTGATACCGCCACCAAGCTCTCGTTGCGCTGCATGTTCGTGCGTGAAGGTGGCGCAAGCGATAACCCACAGCGGACCCTGAAAGAGCAGAACGTCTTCTCGGTACTGCGTCAGCTTGGCTTTAGCTCTGACCTCTACGCGATGCAGAGCGAGATGTGGTTCTACAGCAACACCATGGCCAACAATATCGCCTACCGCGAGCAGATTGGCGCCGAACCGCGTAACCGCGGTAAGAGCGTGGACGACATGCTGCTGATCGACGAGATGCAGCGCTCTCTGCAGAACAATGAGAACGGTAAACACCTGATCATCCTGCATACCAAAGGGTCGCACTTTAACTACACCCAGCGTTATCCACGCAGCTTTGCTAAATGGACGCCGGAGTGTAAGGGCGTGGATAAAGACTGCAGCAAAGCGCAGCTGATCAACTCTTATGACAACACGGTGACCTATGTAGATCACTTTATCGACAGCGTGATTGATCAGGTGCGCGATAAAAAAGCCATCGTCTTCTACGCTGCCGACCACGGTGAGTCGATTAACGAGAAAGAGCATTTGCACGGTACGCCGCGCAAGATGGCACCACCGGAGCAGTTCCGTGTGCCAATGATGGTGTGGATGTCCGACAAGTATCTGGAGAACCCGGATAAAGCCAAAATGTTTGCTCATCTTAAAGAGCAGGCGGAAATGAAAGTGGCGCATCGTCATGTGGAGCTGTACGACACTATTCTCGGTTGCCTCGGTTATACATCGCCAGACGGCGGGATTAACGAGAATAACAACTGGTGTAAAGTGCCTGACGGCGCGGCAAAAGCCGCAAAATAACTGGTCTGGCGACTTTATAGCCGATCGAAAGGCTTTTGCTAAATAAGGGATTGACGGAGGCAGAGCGTAGCAGTAAGATGCGCTCCGCATTCGGCGAGTAGCGCAGCTTGGTAGCGCAACTGGTTTGGGACCAGTGGGTCGGAGGTTCGAATCCTCTCTCGCCGACCACATTCGAAAACCCCGCTCATTTGAGCGGGGTTTTTTGCATCTGAAGGTTATGAGGATGAGAACCTCCGGGGAAGGAGATTCGACTCGAGCAAAGCGAGAGAACGTTGCTTCAGCAACGGCCCGCAGGGCGAGTCACGAAGTGACGAGTAGTCCTCTCTCGCCGACCACATTCGAAACCCCGCTCATTTGAGCGGGGTTTTTTGCATCTGAAGGTTATAAGGATGAGAGCCTCCGGGGAAGGAGGTTCGACTCGAGCGAAGCGAGAGAACGTTGCTTCAGCAATGGCCCGCAGGGCGAGTCACGAAGTGACGAGTAATCCTCTCTCGCCGACCACATTCGAAAACCCCGCTCATTTGAGCAGGATTCTTTGCATTTATCGCCCGCAGAAATGAATGCTTCGCAAGACTTACTCCGCATAATTCCACAAAATACGCCTTACCTCTGTTTAGCCCTGCCTGTTAACGTATTTGTGACATATTCCATTGTATTTTTTTATCTTTGGATTGATCTTTTTTCGCGTTGCTTATGGATAACCTCAGCATTTTCCCCTGTGCGTTTTAACGTTCATGGCATTTAGTGCGCAGATAATCGCCATTCTGAAAGAAAATTTACCCTGGTTGAATAAATGTTAATCACTGGTTGTAGCAGATTGCATAGAGAGTTGTGCTGCATCATGGCGGGTAGCATAAATTTCCCTGCTGAAAATACGCCCCGGTAGTTTTTTTAATCTTTGTTTGCCAATTCTCACACTTAGCGTAAATCCCCGTCACCTGTATTGACGTTTTCACATTCTGTTGACAGATTGTAGGGCACGAGGGGCAATTCAGGGAGGATCTGCGCTGCAACTCAGTCGCTATTCTGAAAGGAATCTCCATCCCTTATTACGCCTCAGGGCAACACCGACCGGACCGGGTAAAAAACAAATTAAAGGTCAGGCGGAGTAACACAACAAAAACATCACATTGGAGCAGAATAACAATGAGTATTTCCTTGAAGAAGTCAGGGATGCTGAAGCTTGGTCTGAGCCTGGTGGCTATGACCGTCGCAGCAGGCGTACAGGCAAAAACCCTGGTCTACTGTTCTGAAGGCTCGCCGGAAGGCTTTAACCCACAGCTCTTTACCTCTGGTACGACGTACGACGCAAGCTCTGTACCAATCTATAACCGTCTGGTTGAATTCAAAACCGGTACCACGGAAGTTATTCCAGGTCTGGCAGAGAAATGGGAAGTCAGCGAAGACGGTAAGACCTATACCTTCCACCTGCGCCAGGGCGTGAAGTGGCAGGACAGCAAAGACTTCAAACCTACGCGCGATCTGAATGCAGACGACGTGGTGTTCTCCTTCGATCGTCAGAAGAATGCTCAGAACCCATACCATAAAGTCTCTGGCGGCAGCTATGAGTACTTCGAAGGGATGGGCCTGCCAGACCTGATCAGCGAAATCAAAAAAGTGGACGACAATACCGTTCAGTTTGTACTGACGCGTCCAGAAGCACCGTTCCTGGCTGACCTGGCCATGGACTTCGCCTCTATTCTGTCAAAAGAATATGCCGACAACATGCTGAAAGCCGGCACGCCGGAGAAAGTGGACCTGAACCCGGTTGGTACCGGTCCGTTCCAGCTGCTGCAGTACCAGAAAGACTCCCGTATTCTGTATAAAGCGTTCGAAGGTTACTGGGGCACCAAGCCGCAGATCGACCGTCTGGTCTTCTCCATCACGCCTGACGCTTCCGTACGTTACGCTAAGCTGCAGAAGAACGAATGCCAGGTGATGCCGTACCCGAACCCGGCTGACATCGCGCGCATGAAGCAGGACAAAAACATCAATCTGATGGAGCAGGCTGGCCTGAACGTGGGCTATCTCTCCTTCAATACCGAGAAGAAACCGTTTGATGACGTGAAAGTGCGTCAGGCGCTGACTTACGCGGTGAACAAAGAAGCGATCATCAAGGCGGTTTATCAGGGCGCTGGCGTTGCCGCGAAGAACCTGATCCCACCAACAATGTGGGGCTACAACGACGACGTTAAGGATTACACCTACGACGTTGAGAAAGCGAAAGCACTGCTGAAAGAAGCGGGCCAGGATAAAGGCTTTACCGTTGAACTGTGGGCAATGCCTGTACAGCGTCCTTACAACCCGAACGCGCGCCGTATGGCCGAGATGGTTCAGGCTGACTGGGCGAAAATCGGCGTTCAGGCCAAGATCGTCACTTACGAGTGGGGCGAGTACCTGAAACGTGCTAAAGCAGGTGAGCACCAGGCCGTCATGATGGGCTGGACCGGCGACAACGGGGATCCAGATAACTTCTTCGCGACCCTGTTCAGCTGCGCAGCGGCGAAAGACGGTTCTAACTACTCTCGCTGGTGCTACAAGCCGTTTGAAGACCTGATTCAGCCAGCGCGTGCTGCAGAAGATCACAACAAGCGTATCGAACTGTACAAACAGGCTCAGGTTGTTATGCATGACCAGGCGCCAGCACTGATCGTCGCTCACTCAACCGTATACGAACCAGTACGCAAAGAAGTGAAAGGCTATGTGGTTGATCCACTGGGCAAACACCACTTCGAAAACGTTTCTGTTGAATAATAAGTAGGGTGTTCTCCCTCTCCTTTTGGGAGAGGGCAGGGGTGAGGGGCGTGCATGCACCCCCTCACCCTAATCCTCTCCGTCACGGAGAGGGAATTTACATTTGTGAGCAATACAGACGTCGCGCCCTCCCGCGTACGTCATTAGAGAGAATCCGGGTTATGTTGCAGTTCATCCTCCGACGTCTGGGACTAGTTATCCCCACGTTTATCGGTATCACCCTTCTCACCTTTGCCTTTGTCCATATGATCCCCGGTGACCCGGTAATGATTATGGCGGGCGAGCGTGGAATTTCTCCTGAACGTCATGCACAACTGTTGGCCGAACTGGGGCTGGATCAGCCTATGTGGCAGCAGTATCTCCACTATATCTGGGGTGTGATGCACGGTGATTTGGGTATTTCGCTGAAAAGCCGTCTGCCGGTGTGGGAAGAGTTCGTGCCGCGCTTCCAGGCAACGCTTGAGCTTGGTGTCTGCGCCATGATTTTTGCCGTCGCCGTGGGTATTCCGGTGGGCGTGCTGGCTGCGGTGAAACGCGGCTCCATCTTTGATCATACTGCCGTTGGCCTGGCGCTGACCGGCTACTCCATGCCTATCTTCTGGTGGGGCATGATGCTGATCATGCTGGTATCGGTGCAGCTTAACCTGACGCCCGTCTCGGGACGCGTCAGCGATATGGTCTTCCTCGATGATACTAACCCGCTGACCGGCTTTATGCTGATCGACACGGCTATCTGGGGCGAAGAGGGCAACTTTATTGATGCGCTGGCGCACATGATCCTGCCTGCCATGGTGCTCGGTACGATCCCGCTGGCGGTTATCGTGCGTATGACCCGTTCGTCAATGCTTGAAGTACTGGGCGAGGATTACATCCGTACCGCCCGTGCCAAAGGCCTGACCCGCATGCGGGTGATCATCGTTCATGCCTTGCGTAACGCCATGCTGCCGGTGGTGACCGTTATTGGTCTGCAGGTGGGGACGCTGCTGGCAGGGGCAATCCTGACCGAAACCATCTTCTCCTGGCCGGGACTGGGCCGCTGGCTGATTGACGCGCTGCAACGCCGTGATTACCCGGTGGTGCAGGGCGGTGTACTGCTGGTGGCGACGATGATTATCCTCGTCAACCTGCTGGTCGATTTGCTGTACGGCGTGGTGAACCCGCGTATTCGTCATAAGAAGTAAGGGGCCATCATGTCACAAGTTTCTGAAAATAAAGTGGTCGCAGCACCGGTGCCAATGACGCCGCTGCAGGAGTTCTGGCACTACTTCAAACGCAATAAAGGCGCGGTAGTGGGATTGATGTACGTTACCATCATGATCATTATCGCGGTGTTTGCGAACTTTCTTGCACCTCATAACCCGGCGGATCAGTTCCGCGACATGCTGCTGGCACCGCCAGCCTGGCAGGAAGGCGGAACATTCGCTCACCTGCTGGGTACCGACGATGTCGGTCGCGATGTGCTGTCCCGTCTGATGTACGGTGCGCGTCTGTCCCTGCTGGTCGGCTGTCTGGTGGTCGTGCTTTCGCTGATCCTCGGGGTTGTCCTCGGCCTGATCGCAGGTTACTTCGGCGGGCTGGTTGATAACATTATTATGCGTGTTGTCGACATCATGCTTGCCCTGCCGAGCCTGCTGCTGGCGCTGGTGCTGGTGGCCATCTTCGGTCCGTCGATCGGCAACGCCGCCCTGGCCCTGACGTTCGTGGCGCTTCCTCACTATGTGCGATTAACGCGCGCGGCAGTGCTGGTGGAAGTGAACCGCGATTATGTCACCGCGTCTCGCGTGGCGGGTGCGGGCGCGATGCGTCAGATGTTCGTCAACATTCTTCCAAACTGCCTTGCGCCGCTGATTGTTCAGGCGTCGCTTGGTTTCTCAAACGCCATTCTCGATATGGCTGCTCTTGGCTTCCTTGGCATGGGTGCGCAACCGCCAACACCGGAGTGGGGCACCATGCTCTCCGACGTGTTGCAGTTCGCGCAGAGCGCCTGGTGGGTCGTGACCTTCCCGGGTCTGGCGATCCTGCTGACGGTGCTGGCATTTAACCTGATGGGTGATGGTCTGCGTGATGCACTTGATCCCAAACTGAAGCAGTAAGAGGCACGAGATGGCGTTATTAAATGTAGATAAATTATCGGTGCACTTCGGTGACGTAGGCTCCGAGTTTCGCGCCGTAGATCGGGTTAGCTACAGCGTAAATCAGGGTGAAGTCGTTGGCATCGTGGGTGAGTCAGGTTCCGGTAAATCGGTCAGCTCACTGGCGATCATGGGTCTGATTGATTACCCGGGCCGCGTAATGGCGGAAAGCCTGGAGTTCAACGGTCAGGATCTGAAGCGCATTTCAGAAAAAGAGCGCCGCAACCTGGTCGGTGCCGAAGTGGCGATGATCTTCCAGGATCCGATGACCAGCCTCAACCCGTGTTACACCGTCGGTTTCCAGATTATGGAAGCGATTAAGGTGCACCAGGGTGGGAATAAGCAAACCCGTCGTCAGCGGGCAATCGATCTGCTGAACCAGGTCGGTATTCCTGACCCGGCCTCGCGTCTGGATGTTTATCCGCACCAGCTCTCCGGCGGGATGAGCCAGCGCGTGATGATCGCCATGGCGATTGCCTGTCGTCCGAAGTTGCTGATTGCCGACGAACCGACAACCGCGCTGGACGTGACCATTCAGGCGCAGATCATCGAGCTGCTGCTGGAGTTGCAGCAGAAAGAGAACATGGCGCTGATCCTGATCACCCATGACCTGGCGTTAGTGGCCGAAGCCGCGCACAAAATTATCGTGATGTACGCCGGACAGGTTGTTGAAACCGGCAACTCGCACGATATCTTCCGTGCGCCGCGTCACCCCTATACCCAGGCACTGCTGCGCGCCCTGCCGGAGTTTGCCCAGGACAAAGCGCGTCTGGCGTCACTGCCGGGCGTGGTGCCGGGTAAATATGACCGTCCGACCGGCTGTCTGCTGAACCCGCGTTGCCCGTATGCCACGGACAAATGCCGCATCGATGAGCCGGAACTCTATACCCTCAGCGACGGCCGTCAGTCTAAATGTCACTACCCACTCGATGACGCCGGGAGGCCCACACTATGAGTACGCAAGAGGCCACCATGCAACAGCCACTGCTGCATGCTATCGATCTGAAAAAACACTACCCGGTGAAGAAAGGGCTGTTTGCCCCGGAACGTCTGGTTAAAGCACTGGATGGCGTCTCCTTTACCCTTGAGCGCGGTAAGACATTAGCGGTGGTGGGTGAGTCCGGGTGTGGGAAATCCACACTGGGCCGCCTGCTGACCATGATTGAAACCCCGACCGGTGGCGAGCTGTATTATCAGGGCCAGGATCTGCTGAAGCACGATCCCGACGCGCAGAAACTGCGTCGCCAGAAAATCCAGATTGTCTTCCAGAACCCGTATGGCTCGCTGAACCCGCGCAAGAAAGTGGGGCAGATTCTGGAAGAGCCGCTGCAAATCAACTCTACGCTAAGCAAAGAGCAGCGTCGTGAGAAGGCGCTGGCGATGATGGCGAAAGTAGGGCTTAAGACTGAGCACTACGATCGTTACCCGCATATGTTCTCCGGCGGCCAGCGTCAGCGTATTGCTATCGCCCGTGGTCTGATGCTTGACCCGGATGTGGTGATCGCCGATGAACCGGTCTCCGCGCTGGACGTGTCCGTCCGTGCGCAGGTGCTGAACCTGATGATGGATCTGCAGCAGGATTTAGGCCTGTCGTATGTCTTCATCTCTCATGACCTGTCGGTAGTGGAACACATCGCGGATGAAGTGATGGTGATGTATCTGGGACGCTGCGTGGAGAAGGGGACGAAAGACCAGATCTTTAATAACCCTCGTCACCCTTATACCCAGGCATTGCTCTCTGCGACACCGCGCCTGAACCCGGATGAGCGCCGGGAGCGTATTAAGTTAACGGGTGAGCTGCCAAGCCCGCTTAACCCGCCTCCGGGCTGTGCTTTCAATGCCCGCTGCCGTCGTCGCTTTGGGCCATGTACCCAGTTGCAACCGCAGTTGAAAGACTACGGCGGTCAACTGGTGGCGTGCTTCGCTGTCGATCAGGATGAAAACGGCGAAAAGCCTCAGGTATAAGTCATAAAAAAACCGGCGAACTCGCCGGTTTTTTGTTTTCAGGCCCGGGCAAGCGACGTGCCGCCGGGCTTGTATCGTTACTTGCGCAGACGCACATGGTCGACAGCGTGTTTCTCACTCTTGGTGAGGATCAGGCTGGCGCGTTCCCGCGTTGGCAGGATGTTCTCTTTCAGGTTCACGTAGTTGATCTCGTTCCACAGCGAGGTCGCCACATTTACCGCTTCTGCTTCAGAAAGCTGGGCGTAGTTATGGAAGTAAGAGTCAGGATCGGTGAACGCCCCTTCGCGGAACTTCAGGAAGCGGTTGATGTACCAGTTTTGCAGCAGCGCTTCCGGCGCATCGACATAAATAGAGAAATCGACGAAGTCAGAGACAAACACATGATGCGGGTCATGCGGATAATCCATTCCACTCTGCAGAACGTTTAGTCCTTCCAGAATCAGAATATCCGGCTGTACCACCGTTTTGTCGCCGTCAGGGATGCGGTCGTAAATCAGGTGCGAGTAGACGGGGGCCGTCACGTTCGGCACGCCGGATTTCAGATCCGAAACAAACTTCACCAGACGGTGCATATCATAAGAGAGCGGGAAACCCTTCTTCTTCATCAGGCCGCGTTCTTTTAACACCTCATTCGGATGCAGAAAGCCGTCGGTAGTGATCAGCTCAACACTGCGGTGTTCAGGCCAGCGGCTCAGCAGCGCCTGCAAGACACGCGCGGTGGTGCTTTTACCCACGGCGACGCTGCCGGCAATACTAATGATATAAGGAATGCGTTGCCCGTTCGTACCGAGGAACTGCTCCAGTACGGCCTGTCGGCGGAGGTTGGAACTGATATAGAAATTCAGCAAACGCGATAGAGGCAAATATATTTCGGCCACTTCTTCAAGCGACAGGTCTTCGTTTATCCCTTTTAACCGTGCGATTTCGCCTTCCGTTAGGGTCATGGGGACGGAGTCACGCAGAGCAGCCCACTGGCTGCGGCTAAAATGGAGATAAGGCGTCATTAACGTTTGCTCTTTTTTGCTCATAAGCATGCTTGAGTGAAGCGTCTCATCCCACAGTAGGGGCTAGCCATGCGGGGTATGGCACATCACATAATAGTTAATTTTGGACAATGCGCAGGAGGGTAACACCAGATGAGCCGAATAATAAGAAAAAAAGTGGCCCAGTGTTGCGTTAAGCGGGAATGGTCACAGACAGTGTCTGCGACCTTTTGCAGTCAGTAAATGATGAATATTTGCGCGCATTTGCTTAGAAATACAGCGTTATTCTCTCTTCTCGCACAAAATGTGAGCGAAAGAACGATTTATGCAAATTTTTAGTTGCATGAACCTGCGGGTCTCCCTAAAATGCGCGCTACTTGATGCCGACTTAGCTCAGTAGGTAGAGCAACTGACTTGTAATCAGTAGGTCACCAGTTCGATTCCGGTAGTCGGCACCATCAAGTTCGGTGGGGTTCCCGAGCGGCCAAAGGGAGCAGACTGTAAATCTGCCGTCACAGACTTCGAAGGTTCGAATCCTTCCCCCACCACCACTTTCTGGCAGCGTTAACGCCGCCGGAGCTGGTTGGAAAAATTAACCAGCTCGAACTTAAAAAGAGAGAAATCTCTTTTTTTGTTACAGAAAGAACTGGGTAGCCGAGTTTCAGGATGCGGGCATCGTATAATGGCTATTACCTCAGCCTTCCAAGCTGATGATGCGGGTTCGATTCCCGCTGCCCGCTCCAATACGTGCTGATATGGCTCAGTTGGTAGAGCGCACCCTTGGTAAGGGTGAGGTCCCCAGTTCGACTCTGGGTATCAGCACCACTTCACTTCTCCCTCCCGTTTCTCTCTGTTTCAATGTAAATGAATTCAACAGTTCAGGCATTTCGCCTGGTTGATGTGGTGATATCACCGATTTATCCGTGTCTTAGAGGGACAATCGATGTCTAAAGAAAAGTTTGAACGTACAAAACCGCACGTTAACGTCGGTACTATCGGCCACGTTGACCATGGTAAAACAACGCTGACCGCTGCAATCACTACCGTTCTGGCAAAAACCTACGGTGGTTCTGCTCGTGCATTCGACCAGATCGATAACGCACCAGAAGAAAAAGCTCGTGGTATCACCATCAACACTTCTCACGTTGAATATGACACCCCGACTCGCCACTACGCACACGTAGACTGCCCGGGCCACGCCGACTATGTTAAAAACATGATCACCGGTGCTGCGCAGATGGACGGCGCGATCCTGGTTGTTGCTGCGACTGACGGCCCAATGCCTCAGACCCGTGAGCACATCCTGCTGGGTCGTCAGGTAGGCGTTCCTTTCATCATCGTGTTCCTGAACAAATGCGACATGGTTGATGACGAAGAGCTGCTGGAACTGGTTGAGATGGAAGTTCGTGAACTCCTGTCCCAGTACGACTTCCCGGGCGACGACACCCCAATCGTTCGTGGTTCTGCGCTGAAAGCGCTGGAAGGCGAAGCAGAGTGGGAAGAGAAAATCATCGAGCTGGCTGGCTACCTGGATTCCTACATCCCAGAGCCAGAGCGTGCGATTGACAAGCCGTTCCTGCTGCCTATCGAAGACGTATTCTCCATCTCCGGTCGTGGTACCGTTGTTACCGGTCGTGTAGAGCGCGGTATCATCAAGGTTGGCGAAGAAGTTGAAATCGTTGGTATCAAGGACACTGCTAAGTCTACCTGTACCGGCGTTGAAATGTTCCGCAAACTGCTGGACGAAGGCCGTGCCGGTGAGAACGTTGGTGTTCTGCTGCGTGGTATCAAACGTGAAGAAATCGAACGTGGTCAGGTTCTGGCTAAGCCAGGCTCCATCAAGCCGCACACCAAGTTCGAATCTGAAGTGTACATCCTGTCCAAAGACGAAGGCGGCCGTCATACTCCGTTCTTCAAAGGCTACCGTCCACAGTTCTACTTCCGTACGACTGACGTGACCGGTACCATCGAACTGCCAGAAGGCGTTGAGATGGTAATGCCAGGCGACAACATCAAGATGGTTGTTACCCTGATCCACCCAATCGCAATGGACGATGGTCTGCGCTTCGCAATCCGCGAAGGCGGCCGTACCGTTGGCGCGGGTGTTGTTGCTAAAGTTCTCGGCTAATTGCTGATAACATTTGACGCAATGCGCATGAAAAGGGCATCATTTGATGCCCTTTTTGCACGCTTTCGAAACAGAACCTGGCTCATCAGTGATTTTATTTGTCATAATCATTGCTGAGACAGGCTCTGAAGAGGGCGTTTTAGTCCGAAACGCAACAGAGCATTTCGGTTTGGTTCGCCTCGCTATCGCGGGGTGAAAATGTTTGTAGAATACTTCTGACAGGTTGGTTTATGAGTGCGAATACCGAAGCTCAAGGGAGCGGGCGCGGCCTGGAAGCGATGAAATGGGTAGTAGTAGCCGTATTGTTGATCGTAGCAATCGTTGGCAACTACCTTTATCGCGACATGATGCTGCCGCTACGCGCGCTGGCAGTGGTAATTCTGATTGCTGCAGCGGGTGGTGTCGCGCTGTTGACGACCAAAGGTAAAGCGACTGTCGCTTTTGCCCGCGAAGCGAGAACCGAAGTCCGTAAGGTCATTTGGCCGACTCGCCAGGAAACATTGCACACCACGCTGATTGTAGCTGCGGTTACCGCTGTAATGTCACTGATCCTGTGGGGACTGGATGGTATTCTGGTTCGCCTGGTATCCTTTATCACTGGCCTGAGGTTCTGAGATGTCTGAAGCCCCTAAAAAGCGCTGGTACGTCGTTCAGGCGTTTTCCGGTTTTGAAGGCCGCGTAGCAACGTCGCTGCGTGAGCATATCAAATTACATAATATGGAAGAGTTGTTTGGTGAAGTTATGGTTCCGACCGAAGAAGTGGTCGAGATCCGTGGCGGCCAGCGTCGCAAAAGCGAACGCAAATTCTTCCCGGGTTACGTGCTTGTTCAGATGGTGATGAACGATGCAAGCTGGCACTTAGTGCGCAGCGTACCGCGCGTAATGGGCTTTATCGGCGGCACGTCTGACCGTCCGGCGCCAATCAGCGATAAAGAAGTTGATGCGATTATGAACCGCCTGCAGCAGGTTGGTGATAAGCCGCGTCCGAAAACGCTGTTTGAACCGGGTGAAATGGTTCGTGTTAATGACGGTCCGTTTGCTGACTTTAACGGCGTGGTTGAAGAAGTGGACTACGAGAAGTCCCGCCTGAAAGTTTCCGTTTCTATCTTCGGTCGTGCGACCCCGGTAGAACTGGACTTTGCCCAGGTAGAAAAAGCCTAAGCAGCGATCAAAAAAGCGACGATTTAATCGTTGCACAGGGCGCGAGATTGGAATACAATTTCGCGCCTTTTGTTTTTATGGGTCTCGGCCCGTAAAACGATTTTTATTCACGGGGAGCCTCCTTGAGGCGCTATTACCCAATCAGAGGATTTTAGAATGGCTAAGAAAGTACAAGCCTACGTCAAGCTGCAGGTTGCAGCTGGTATGGCGAACCCAAGTCCACCAGTTGGTCCAGCTCTGGGTCAGCAGGGTGTGAACATCATGGAATTCTGTAAAGCGTTCAACGCCAAAACCGAATCCCTGGAAAAAGGTCTGCCAATCCCAGTCGTAATCACTGTTTACGCTGACCGTTCTTTCACTTTCGTTACCAAGACCCCTCCAGCAGCAGTTCTGCTGAAGAAAGCGGCTGGTATCAAGTCTGGTTCCGGCAAGCCGAACAAAGACAAAGTGGGTAAAATTTCCCGCGCCCAGCTGCAGGAAATCGCGCAGACCAAAGCTGCCGACATGACTGGTTCCGACGTTGAAGCGATGACTCGCTCCATCGAAGGTACTGCACGTTCCATGGGCCTGGTAGTGGAGGACTAAGAAATGGCTAAACTGACCAAGCGCATGTCCGTGATCCGTAACAAAGTTGATGCGACCAAACAGTACGACATCAACGAAGCGATCGCTCTGCTGAAAGAACTGGCTACCGCTAAGTTCGTTGAAAGCGTTGACGTTGCTGTTAACCTGGGCATCGATGCTCGTAAATCTGATCAGAACGTACGTGGTGCAACTGTACTGCCACACGGTACTGGCCGTTCCGTTCGCGTAGCCGTATTTGCCCAGGGCGCAAACGCTGAAGCTGCTAAAGCTGCAGGCGCTGAGCTGGTAGGTATGGAAGATCTGGCTGACCAGATCAAGAAAGGCGAAATGAACTTTGACGTTGTTATTGCTTCCCCGGATGCAATGCGCGTTGTTGGCCAGCTGGGCCAGGTTCTGGGTCCACGCGGCCTGATGCCAAACCCGAAAGTGGGTACTGTAACTCCTAACGTTGCTGAAGCGGTTAAGAACGCTAAAGCAGGTCAGGTTCGTTATCGTAACGACAAAAACGGCATCATCCACACCACCATCGGTAAAGTGGACTTTGACGCTGACAAACTGAAAGAAAACCTAGAATCTCTGCTGGTTGCGCTGAAAAAAGCGAAACCAACTCAGGCGAAAGGCGTGTACATCAAGAAAGTTAGCATCTCCACCACCATGGGTGCAGGTGTTGCAGTTGACCAGGCTGGCCTGAGCGCTGCTGCAAACTAATGCCTTTACGTGGGCGGTGATTTTGTCTACAATCTTACCCCCACGTTTGCTAACGAAAGTTAGCGGCTAAAGAATTTGTTCGTTGGAGCCTGGCCTATCCAGGCCTCCGTCGAAGACCGCAGGTGTTTCGCAAGAGACTTAATCCCCTGCGTAGACGGTGACAGAACGCTAAGATTATTTTTGGATACTCTGGCTTGTTTCTGCTCACCGTATTAAGACGCTCTTTCCGTTGGGAAGAGTGAAGTGAGTTCCGGGACATGAGTCTCGGCAAACATCCAGGAGCAAAGCTAATGGCTTTAAATCTTCAAGACAAACAAGCGATTGTTGCTGAAGTCAGCGAAGTAGCCAAAGGCGCGCTGTCTGCAGTAGTTGCGGATTCCCGTGGCGTTACTGTAGATAAAATGACTGAACTGCGTAAAGCAGGTCGTGAAGCTGGCGTTTACATGCGTGTTGTTCGTAACACCCTGCTGCGCCGCGTAGTTGAAGGTACTCAGTTCGAGTGCCTGAAAGACACGTTTGTTGGTCCAACCTTGATTGCATATTCTATGGAACACCCGGGCGCTGCCGCTCGTCTGTTCAAAGATTTCGCGAAAGCGAATGCAAAATTCGAGGTTAAAGCTGCAGCCTTTGAAGGTGAGTTGATCCCGGCATCGCAAATCGATCGCCTGGCAACCCTGCCGACCTACGAAGAAGCAATTGCACGCCTGATGGCAACCATGAAAGAAGCTTCGGCTGGCAAACTGGTTCGCACTCTGGCTGCTGTTCGCGATGCGAAAGAAGCTGCTTAATAGCAGTCATCTTTATCAAGTATTCGCTTACGTATAAACTTATTCTGATTTTCAGGAACAATTTAAATGTCTATCACTAAAGATCAAATCATTGAAGCAGTATCCGCTATGTCCGTAATGGACGTTGTAGAACTGATCTCTGCAATGGAAGAAAAATTCGGTGTTTCTGCTGCTGCTGCTGTAGCTGTAGCTGCTGGCCCGGTTGAAGCTGCTGAAGAAAAAACTGAATTCGACGTAATTCTGAAAGCTGCTGGCGCTAACAAAGTTGCTGTAATCAAAGCAGTACGTGCTGCAACTGGCCTGGGTCTGAAAGAAGCTAAAGACCTGGTAGAATCTGCTCCAGCTGCGCTGAAAGAAGGCGTGAGCAAAGACGACGCAGAAGCACTGAAAAAATCTCTGGAAGAAGCTGGCGCTGAAGTTGAAGTTAAATAAGCCAACCCTTCCGGTTGCAGCCTGAGAAATTAGGCTGATGGCTGGTGACTTTTTAGTCACCAGCCTTTTTGCGCTGTAAGGCGCCAGTAGCATTTCACACTGTTTGACTGCTGGTAGTCCTGACAATGCTTGTTTCTATCGACGACTTAATATACTGCGACAGGGTGCTCGCTCTGGGTAAATCGCAATGAAATGGTTTAAGCGTGATAGCAACAGGCATTGCGGAAAGTGTTCGATTTTCCGATCAA
This sequence comes from Leclercia sp. LSNIH3, assembly GCF_002935105.1. Taxonomy (NCBI): domain Bacteria; kingdom Pseudomonadati; phylum Pseudomonadota; class Gammaproteobacteria; order Enterobacterales; family Enterobacteriaceae; genus Leclercia; species Leclercia sp. LSNIH3. Next base: position 2,206,729 of record NZ_CP026387.1, on the reverse strand, counting down.
CAAAATGGTGTTGCACAAACTGTCCGCCAATGGACAGATGGGTCGACTTGTCAGCGAGCTGAGGAACCCTATGGTTTACTCCTATACCGAGAAAAAACGTATTCGTAAGGATTTTGGTAAACGTCCACAAGTTCTGGACATTCCATATCTCCTTTCTATCCAGCTTGACTCGTTCCAGAAGTTTATCGAGCAAGATCCTGAAGGGCAGTACGGCCTGGAAGCAGCCTTCCGTTCCGTGTTCCCAATTAAGAGCTACAGCGGTAATTCCGAGCTGCAATACGTCAGCTACCGCCTTGGCGAACCGGTATTTGACGTTCAGGAATGTCAAATCCGTGGCGTGACCTACTCGGCACCGCTGCGCGTTAAACTGCGTCTGGTGATCTACGAGCGCGAAGCGCCGGAAGGCACCGTCAAAGACATTAAAGAACAAGAAGTCTACATGGGTGAAATTCCACTCATGACTGACAACGGTACTTTCGTCATCAACGGTACTGAGCGTGTTATCGTTTCCCAGCTGCACCGTAGCCCGGGCGTCTTCTTCGACAGCGACAAAGGTAAAACGCACTCATCCGGTAAAGTACTGTATAACGCGCGTATCATTCCTTACCGTGGTTCCTGGCTGGACTTCGAGTTCGATCCGAAAGACAACCTGTTTGTCCGTATCGACCGTCGTCGTAAACTGCCTGCGACCATCATTCTGCGTGCGCTGAACTACACCACTGAGCAGATTCTTGATCTGTTCTTTGAGAAAGTTGTCTTCGAAATTCGCGACAACAAGCTGCAAATGGAACTGGTGCCTGAGCGTCTGCGTGGTGATACCGCGTCGTTCGACATCGAAGCCGACGGCAAAGTGTATGTTGAGAAAGGCCGCCGTATTACTGCGCGCCACATCCGTCAGCTGGAAAAAGATGATATCAAACACATCGAAGTCCCGGTTGAATACATTGCTGGAAAAGTAGCTGCAAAAGATTACGTTGATGCATCCACTGGCGAGCTGATCTGCCCGGCTAACATGGAGCTGAGCCTGGATCTGCTGGCTAAGCTGAGCCAGTCTGGCCACAAGCGTATCGAAACGCTGTTCACCAACGATCTGGACCACGGTCCGTACATGTCCGAAACCGTACGTGTCGACCCAACCACCGATCGTCTGAGCGCGCTGGTAGAAATCTACCGCATGATGCGCCCGGGTGAGCCACCGACTCGAGAAGCGGCTGAAAGCCTGTTCGAGAACCTGTTCTTCTCCGAAGACCGCTACGATCTGTCCGCGGTTGGTCGTATGAAGTTCAACCGTTCTCTGCTGCGTGACGCGATCGAAGGTTCCGGTATCCTGAGCAAAGAAGACATCATCGAAGTGATGAAGAAGCTCATCGATATCCGTAACGGTAAAGGCGAAGTGGACGATATCGACCACCTCGGTAACCGTCGTATCCGTTCCGTTGGCGAAATGGCGGAAAACCAGTTCCGCGTTGGCCTGGTACGTGTAGAGCGTGCGGTGAAAGAGCGTCTGTCTCTGGGCGATCTGGATACCCTGATGCCTCAGGATATGATCAACGCCAAGCCGATCTCCGCAGCAGTGAAAGAGTTCTTTGGTTCCAGCCAGCTGTCTCAGTTTATGGACCAGAACAACCCGCTGTCTGAGATCACGCACAAGCGTCGTATCTCTGCACTCGGCCCAGGCGGTCTGACCCGTGAGCGCGCAGGCTTTGAAGTTCGAGACGTACACCCGACTCACTACGGTCGCGTATGTCCAATCGAAACGCCTGAAGGTCCAAACATCGGTCTGATCAACTCCCTGTCCGTGTACGCACAGACTAACGAATACGGTTTCCTTGAGACCCCGTATCGTAAAGTGACTGACGGTGTTGTAACCGACGAAATTCATTACCTGTCTGCTATCGAAGAAGGTAACTACGTTATCGCTCAGGCGAACTCCAACCTGGATGACGAAGGCCACTTTGTAGAAGATCTGGTTACCTGTCGTAGCAAAGGTGAATCGAGCTTGTTCAGTCGTGACCAGGTTGACTACATGGACGTTTCCACCCAGCAGGTGGTTTCCGTCGGTGCGTCCCTGATCCCGTTCCTGGAACACGATGACGCCAACCGTGCATTGATGGGTGCGAACATGCAACGTCAGGCGGTTCCAACTCTGCGCGCTGATAAGCCGCTGGTTGGTACCGGTATGGAACGTGCTGTTGCCGTTGACTCCGGTGTTACTGCAGTTGCTAAACGTGGCGGTACCGTTCAGTACGTGGATGCATCCCGTATCGTTATCAAAGTTAACGAAGACGAGATGTACCCGGGCGAAGCAGGTATCGACATCTACAACCTGACCAAGTACACCCGTTCTAACCAGAACACCTGTATCAACCAGATGCCATGTGTGTCTCTGGGTGAGCCAATTGAGCGCGGCGACGTGCTGGCTGACGGTCCGTCCACCGACCTTGGTGAACTGGCGCTCGGTCAGAACATGCGCGTAGCGTTCATGCCGTGGAACGGTTACAACTTCGAAGACTCCATCCTCGTTTCCGAGCGTGTGGTTCAGGAAGATCGTTTCACCACTATTCACATCCAGGAACTGGCGTGTGTGTCTCGTGACACCAAGCTGGGGCCAGAAGAGATCACCGCTGACATCCCGAACGTGGGTGAAGCTGCGCTCTCCAAACTGGATGAATCCGGTATCGTTTACATCGGTGCAGAAGTGACCGGCGGCGACATTCTGGTTGGTAAGGTAACGCCGAAAGGTGAAACCCAGCTGACGCCAGAAGAGAAACTGCTGCGCGCGATCTTCGGTGAGAAAGCGTCTGACGTTAAAGACTCTTCTCTGCGTGTGCCGAACGGTGTTTCCGGTACGGTTATCGACGTTCAGGTCTTTACTCGCGACGGCGTAGAAAAAGACAAACGTGCGCTGGAAATCGAAGAGATGCAACTGAAGCAGGCTAAGAAAGACCTGTCTGAAGAGCTGCAGATCCTCGAAGCTGGCCTGTTTGGTCGTATCTACGCGGTGCTGGTTGCCGGTGGTGTTGAAGCTGAGAAGCTCGACAAACTGCCACGCGACCGCTGGCTGGAACTGGGCCTGGCCGACGAAGAGAAACAAAATCAGCTGGAACAGCTGGCTGAGCAGTATGACGAACTGAAACACGAGTTCGAGAAGAAACTCGAAGCGAAACGCCGCAAAATCACTCAGGGCGACGATTTGGCACCAGGCGTGCTGAAAATTGTTAAGGTGTATCTGGCTGTTAAACGTCAGATCCAGCCTGGTGATAAGATGGCAGGTCGTCACGGTAACAAGGGTGTTATCTCTAAGATCAACCCGATCGAAGATATGCCGCACGATGCTAACGGTACGCCGGTAGATATCGTACTGAACCCGCTGGGTGTACCGTCTCGTATGAACATCGGTCAGATCCTCGAAACTCACCTGGGTATGGCTGCAAAAGGCATCGGCGACAAGATCAACGCCATGCTGAAACAGCAGCAAGAAGTCGCGAAACTGCGCGAATTCATCCAGCGTGCGTACGATCTGGGTACTGATGTTCGCCAGAAAGTCGACCTGAACACCTTCAGCGATGAAGAAGTGCTGCGTCTGGCAGAGAACCTGAAAAAAGGTATGCCAATCGCAACGCCAGTCTTCGATGGTGCGAAAGAGTCTGAAATCAAGGAACTGTTACAGCTGGGTGGCCTGCCAAGTTCTGGCCAGATCACTCTGTTCGACGGTCGTACCGGTGAGCAGTTCGAGCGCCAGGTAACCGTGGGTTACATGTACATGCTGAAACTGAACCACCTGGTTGATGACAAGATGCACGCGCGTTCTACCGGTTCTTACAGCCTGGTTACTCAGCAGCCGCTGGGTGGTAAGGCGCAGTTCGGTGGTCAGCGCTTCGGGGAGATGGAAGTGTGGGCGCTTGAAGCATACGGCGCAGCATACACCCTGCAGGAAATGCTCACCGTTAAGTCTGATGACGTGAACGGTCGTACCAAGATGTATAAAAACATCGTGGACGGCAACCATCAGATGGAGCCGGGCATGCCAGAGTCCTTCAACGTACTGTTGAAAGAGATTCGTTCGCTGGGTATCAACATCGAACTGGAAGACGAGTAACTCTCGCTCAAACAGGTCACTGGTGCCGGAGTAATTTCCGGCACCAGATTGTGCTAACTCCGACGGGAGCAAATCCGTGAAAGACTTATTAAAGTTTCTGAAAGCGCAAACTAAAACCGAAGAGTTTGATGCGATCAAAATTGCTCTGGCCTCGCCAGACATGATCCGTTCATGGTCTTTTGGTGAAGTTAAAAAGCCAGAAACCATCAACTACCGTACGTTCAAACCTGAGCGTGACGGCCTTTTCTGTGCGCGTATTTTCGGGCCAGTAAAAGATTACGAGTGCCTGTGCGGTAAGTACAAGCGCCTGAAACACCGTGGTGTGATCTGTGAGAAGTGCGGCGTTGAAGTGACCCAGACTAAAGTGCGTCGTGAGCGCATGGGCCACATCGAGCTGGCATCTCCGACTGCCCACATCTGGTTCCTGAAATCTCTGCCGTCCCGTATCGGCCTGCTGCTGGATATGCCGCTGCGTGATATCGAACGTGTTCTGTACTTCGAATCTTATGTAGTTATCGAAGGCGGTATGACGAACCTGGAACGTAACCAGATTCTGACCGAAGAACAGTATCTGGACGCGCTGGAAGAGTTCGGTGACGAATTCGACGCGAAGATGGGTGCGGAAGCGATCCAGGCCCTGCTGAAGAGCATGGATCTGGAGCAGGAGTGCGAGCAGCTGCGTGAAGAGCTGAACGAAACTAACTCCGAAACCAAGCGTAAAAAGCTGACCAAGCGTATCAAACTGCTGGAAGCGTTCGTTCAGTCTGGTAACAAACCAGAGTGGATGATCCTGACCGTTCTGCCGGTTCTGCCGCCAGATCTGCGTCCGCTGGTTCCGCTGGATGGTGGTCGTTTCGCAACGTCTGACCTGAACGATCTGTATCGTCGCGTCATTAACCGTAACAACCGTCTGAAACGTCTGCTGGATCTGGCTGCGCCGGACATCATCGTACGCAACGAAAAACGTATGCTGCAGGAAGCGGTAGATGCCCTGCTGGATAACGGTCGTCGCGGTCGTGCGATCACCGGTTCTAACAAACGTCCTCTGAAATCTTTGGCCGACATGATCAAAGGTAAACAGGGTCGTTTCCGTCAGAACCTGCTCGGTAAGCGTGTTGACTACTCCGGTCGTTCTGTTATCACCGTAGGTCCATACCTGCGTCTGCATCAGTGCGGTCTGCCGAAGAAAATGGCACTGGAGCTGTTCAAACCGTTCATCTACGGCAAGCTGGAACTGCGTGGCCTGGCCACCACCATCAAAGCCGCTAAGAAAATGGTTGAGCGTGAAGAAGCTGTCGTTTGGGATATCCTGGACGAAGTTATCCGCGAACACCCGGTACTGCTGAACCGTGCACCAACCCTGCACCGTCTGGGTATCCAGGCATTTGAGCCAGTACTGATCGAAGGTAAAGCTATCCAGCTGCACCCGCTGGTTTGTGCGGCATATAACGCCGACTTCGATGGTGACCAGATGGCTGTTCACGTACCGCTGACGCTGGAAGCCCAGCTCGAAGCGCGTGCGCTGATGATGTCTACTAACAACATCCTGTCTCCAGCGAACGGTGAGCCAATCATTGTTCCTTCTCAGGACGTTGTACTGGGTCTGTACTACATGACCCGTGACTGTGTTAACGCCAAAGGCGAAGGCATGGTGCTGACTGGCCCGAAAGAAGCTGAGCGTATTTATCGCGCTGGCCTGGCCTCTCTGCATGCGCGTGTAAAAGTGCGTATCACCGAATATGAAAAAGCTGAAAACGGCGAACTCGTTGCGAAAACCAGCCTGATTGACACGACCATTGGCCGTGCGATTCTGTGGATGATCGTACCGAAAGGTCTGCCTTTCTCCATCGTCAACCAGGCGCTGGGTAAGAAAGCGATCTCCAAAATGCTGAACACCTGTTACCGCATTCTGGGTCTGAAGCCGACCGTTATCTTCGCTGACCAGACAATGTACACCGGCTTTGCTTATGCAGCGCGTTCAGGTGCATCTGTTGGTATCGATGACATGGTCATCCCAGAGAAGAAACACGAGATCATCTCTGAAGCGGAAGCTGAAGTTGCAGAGATCCAGGAGCAGTTCCAGTCTGGTCTGGTTACCGCGGGCGAACGCTATAACAAAGTTATCGATATCTGGGCAGCGGCGAACGATCGTGTATCCAAAGCGATGATGGACAACCTGCAAACCGAAACCGTGATTAACCGTGACGGCGTCGAAGAGCAGCAGGTTTCCTTCAACAGCATCTACATGATGGCCGACTCCGGTGCGCGTGGTTCTGCAGCACAGATTCGTCAGCTGGCAGGTATGCGTGGTCTGATGGCGAAGCCAGATGGCTCCATCATCGAAACGCCAATCACCGCGAACTTCCGTGAAGGTCTGAACGTACTCCAGTACTTCATCTCTACTCACGGTGCTCGTAAAGGTCTGGCGGATACCGCACTGAAAACCGCTAACTCCGGTTATCTGACGCGTCGTCTGGTAGACGTTGCGCAGGATCTGGTGGTTACCGAAGACGATTGTGGCACCCTCGAAGGTATCACCATGACCCCGGTTATCGAGGGTGGTGATGTTAAAGAGCCGCTGCGCGATCGCGTTCTGGGCCGTGTGACTGCTGAAGACGTTCTGAAGCCGGGTACCGCAGATATTCTGGTTCCACGTAACACACTGCTGCACGAGCACTGGTGTGATCTGCTGGAAGCGAACTCTGTTGACTCCGTGAAAGTACGTTCCGTCGTATCCTGTGACACCGACTTTGGTGTATGTGCGCACTGCTATGGTCGTGACCTGGCGCGTGGCCACATCATCAACAAAGGTGAAGCTATCGGCGTTATCGCGGCACAGTCCATCGGTGAGCCGGGTACACAGCTGACGATGCGTACGTTCCACATCGGTGGTGCGGCATCTCGTGCGGCTGCTGAATCCAGCATCCAGGTGAAAAACAAAGGTAGCATCAAGCTCTACAACGCGAAGTCGGTTGTTAACTCTTCCGGTAAGCTGGTTGTGACTTCACGTAACACCGAGCTGAAGCTGATCGACGAATTCGGTCGTACCAAAGAGAGCTATAAAGTGCCTTACGGTGCTGTTATGGCGAAAGGCGATGGCGAACAGGTTGCTGGCGGCGAAACCGTAGCGAACTGGGATCCGCACACCATGCCGGTAATCACCGAAGTGGCGGGCTTTATTCGCTTCACCGATATGATCGATGGCCAGACGATTACTCGTCAGACCGACGACCTGACCGGTCTCTCTTCCCTGGTGGTTCTGGATTCTGCAGAACGTACCGCGGGTGGTAAAGATCTGCGTCCAGCACTGAAAATCGTTGATGCTAACGGCAACGACGTTCTGATCCCAGGCACCGATATGCCGGCTCAGTACTTCCTGCCAGGTAAAGCGATTGTTCAGCTGGAAGATGGCGTACAGATTAGCTCTGGTGATACCCTGGCGCGTATTCCTCAGGAATCCGGCGGTACCAAGGATATTACCGGTGGTCTGCCACGCGTTGCGGACCTGTTCGAAGCACGTCGTCCGAAAGAGCCGGCAATCCTGGCTGAAATCAGCGGTATCATTTCCTTCGGTAAAGAGACCAAAGGGAAGCGCCGTCTGGTGATCACGCCGCTGGATGGCAGCGATCCGTACGAAGAGATGATTCCAAAATGGCGTCAGCTCAACGTGTTTGAAGGTGAACGTGTAGAACGTGGTGACGTTGTTTCCGACGGTCCAGAAGCACCGCACGACATTCTGCGTCTTCGTGGCGTCCACGCGGTAACGCGTTACATCACCAACGAAGTACAGGACGTTTACCGTCTGCAAGGCGTTAAGATCAACGATAAGCACATCGAAGTTATCGTTCGTCAGATGCTGCGTAAAGCCACCATCGTGAATGCCGGTAGCTCCGACTTCCTCGAAGGTGAGCAGGTTGAATACTCTCGCGTCAAGATTGCTAACCGCGATCTGGAAGCGAACGGCAAACTCAGTGCGACCTTCGCACGTGACCTGCTGGGTATCACCAAAGCGTCTCTGGCAACCGAGTCCTTCATCTCCGCGGCATCGTTCCAGGAGACCACTCGTGTGCTTACCGAAGCAGCCGTTGCGGGCAAACGCGACGAACTGCGCGGTCTGAAAGAGAACGTTATCGTGGGTCGTCTGATCCCGGCCGGTACTGGTTATGCGTACCACCAGGATCGTATGCGCCGTCGCGCAGCGGGTGAAATCCCTGCTGCACCACAGGTGACTGCTGAAGACGCATCTGCCAGCCTGGCAGAGCTGCTGAACGCAGGCCTGGGCGGTTCTGACAACGAGTAATCGTTACGTCAGCCCATAAAAAAACCCGCTTCGGCGGGTTTTTTTTTGCCTGATACGCTGTGGTTATCTGGCCTGCTATTCGGTGTTATTGTTGCCCGGGGACGCTGCGTTTACCCGACCAGGAGTTTAAAGCTGTTACAGGCCCGGTAAGCGTAGCGCCACCGGGCGTATTAGTTCACCAGCGGCAAACGGCGATACAGCTCGATCATATCTCCCGCCAGATCCTGAATCACCATCGCATTCATGAGATGATCCTGGGAGTGAACGGTAATCAGGTTGACCGGCAGCTTGCCGGTTCCTTCATCCATACCAATCAGCTTCGTCTGGATGGTATGCGCATGCTTAACGAATTCACGCGACTCTTCCATCGCCTTTTCCGCATCGGCAAAATCACCTTTACGCGCCATCTGCAACGCGGTTAATGCTGAACTGCGGGCTGCACCTGCATTCACCAGCAGCTCCATAATGATGGTTTCTAAATCTTCCATGACTTACTCCAGCAGCTTGAGGGCTTTTTCGAGGACGGCATCGCCTTTCATCATGCCGTAATCCATCATGTCGATAACCGCGACCTTTTTGCCCAGTGGCTCTGCCTGTGCCTGAAGATTATTGAGTTCGTATTTGACCTGCGGGCCAAGCAACACGATGTCGGCTGCGGCAAGTTCATCTTTAAACTCAGCAACCGGGACGGCTTTGATGGTTACTTCGACCCCTTTTTTCTGCGCGGCGTCTTTCATGCGTTGAACCAGCATGCTGGTGGACATTCCCGCTGCACAGCATAAAACGATGTTCTTCATAGTCAGCCTCAATGTACATGTGTTTATTGATAATTATCCCGCGAGGCCCGCTTCGACAACCGCGTTACCGCGATTGTGTGTGAGTCATCACAAAGAAACCCGCTTTTTCTGAAACCGGTTACAACTGTTACAGTGCGGGGGAAGGCAGGGCGAAACGAGGAAGAAGCTTTCCGCCCTGGTCAGCATCCCTGCTGACGTAATGAGCATAAAAAATCCGGGCGAGAGCTGACAATCGCCCGTTAATGACGTTACGTAACGCCTCGTAAACATTTCATCGGCTTACAGGTTTTTTCAACCCGGCTGCGAGGCGCGTCCCAACCAGCTATCCCAGTCTTTCCACACTGGCTGCAATCCTTGTTGGCTAAGCGCCCCGGCAACCTCTTCCGGGCGACGGTTATCGTGCGGCGCAAACTGCTCCAGCTCGGGGTGATCATCGGCATAGCCGCCTGGCTGGGTTTTTGAAAAAGCACTGACGTTATTAATGGCCAGCGGAATAACGCGATCGCGAAATGCGGGGGATTCCCGGGTCGATAGCGATAGCTCCACTTCCGGTGCCAGCAGACGAAACGCGCAGATGGTCTGCACCAGCTGGCGTTCATCCATGATCGACGCCGGTGGGATCCCCCCGGCGCAGGGGCGCAGCCGTGGAAAGGAGATCGAGTACCGGCTCTGCCAGTAGTGTTGCTGCAGCCAGAGCAAATGTTCCGCCACCATAAAGTTGTCGACCCGCCAGTTGTCGGAAAGCCCGGTCAATGCTCCGAGGCCGATCTTATCGATCCCCGCGCGGCCCAGCCGATCTGGCGTTTCCAGCCGCCAGAAGAAGTCCTGCTTTTTACCTTTAAGATGGTGCCGGGCATACACCGCCTCGTGGTAGGTCTCCTGATAGACCAGCACGCCATCCAGCCCCAGCGTTTTAAGCTCGCCATACTCGGCCTCAGAAAGAGGCTGAACCTCCATTTGCAGCGAGGCGAACTGGCGACGAATGGCCGGGATATGGCGACGAAAATAGTCCATTCCCACTTTAGTCTGGTGTTCGCCGGTAACCAGCAGCAGGTGCTCAAAACCCATCTCGCGGATGGCAGCACACTCCCGGGCAATCTCATTTTCATCCAGCGTTTTGCGCTTGATGTGATTGCTCATGGAGAAACCGCAATAGGTACAATCGTTGGCGCACAGATTTGAGAGATAGAGCGGCACATAAAAGCTCACCGTGTTGCCAAAGCGCTGGCGGGTCAGGCGCTTCGCCCGCTGCGCCATCGGCTCCAGATAGCGGCTGGCGGCCGGGGAGAGCAGGGCCATCATATCCTCGCGCGTCGGCTGCCGGGCATTCAGGGCGCGCTCAACATCCGCAGGGGTTTTGCTGTTGATGCGCAGGCCAATATCGTCCCAGTCGAGCTGGCGCCAGCGATCGGTAAAAGTGTTCATGAGAAGGCCTCCAGAAATCCGGTTAACGGGCTGGTGGCCTGGGCTTCAACGCTTCGCGAACCGGGGCCAGACTGACGGGCCAGCACACCGGCTTCCACCGCCAGGCGGAAGGCTCGCGCCATAGTGACCGGATCGTCAGCGACAGCAATGGCAGTGTTGACCAGGACGGCATCGGCGCCCATCTCCAGCGCCTGTGCGGCATGGCTGGGCACGCCGATCCCGGCATCCACCACCACCGGTACGGTTGCCTGCTGAATGATGATCTCCAGCATTGCGCGGGTTTCCAGACCCTGATTGGAGCCTATCGGCGCGCCGAGCGGCATCACCGCCGCGCAACCCACCTCTTCAAGTCGTTTGCACAGCACCGGATCGGCACCGCAGTAGGGCAGCACCGTGAACCCCTCTTTGACCAGCATCTCTGCCGCTTTCAGGGTCTCGATGGGATCGGGCAACAGCCAGCGGGCATCGGGATGGATCTCGAGCTTCAGCCAGCGGGTCCCCAGCGCCTCGCGCGCCAGCCGGGCGGCGAACACCGCTTCCTCCGCGGTTTTGGCCCCGGAGGTATTGGGCAGCAGGCTTACACCTGCTTCCAGCAACGGCGCCAGAATGGCGTCATTGTGATTACGCAGATCGACCCGTTTCATTGCCAGCGTCACCAGCTGGCTGCCACTCTCACGAATCGCCTCCACCATCAGCTGCGGCGAAGCGAACTTCCCGGTGCCGGTAAATAGATGCGAATCAAAGGTTTTATCAGCAATACGTAACATCTCAGCCTCCGGCAATCACCTGAAAGAGCAGGATCTGATCGCCTTCGCGGACCTGCTGTTTATCCCACTGCTCACGCGGCAGGATCTGTTGATTCAGGGCCAGCGCGACCCCGGGTTTTAACTGGCGCAGCTGGTGGAGCAGGGTGGCGACGGTTAAGTCATCCCCGCACTGCATCGGTTCGTCGTTAAACAGGATCCGCATGCTGCCCTCCACACACCTGACAGCCGCTGGCACGCTGTAAAGCCAGTTGCCGCCAGCTCCCTGTCCGGGCATCGAACAGGCGCAGCGTATTGCGCGTTGTCTCGATGCCGCTGAGCAGTTTGATCGCCTCCAGCGCCTGCAAGGTGCCCATCACGCCAACCACCGGCCCGACGATCCCTGCGGTGCGGCAGTTGCGTTGCGGCTCGTCATCCTCCGGCCACACGCAGCGGTAGCAGCCCTGCGTCCAGGGCGGCGTCAACACCATCATCTGCCCGCCAAAGCCCACGGCGCTGGCAGTGATGAGCGGGGTATTGAGCAGCACGCAAGCGGCGTTAATTGCCTGACGGGTGGCCATATTATCGGTGCAGTCCAGCACCACGTCGGCGCGAGCGATCTCCTCCTGCAGCGCGTTGCCTTCCAGGCGCATCTGCAGGGCAATCAGCCGGATATCCGGGTTGAGTTGCTGTAGCCGACGCTGCGTCACGTGCGCCTTTGGCTGGGCGACGTCATCGGTGGTAAACAGGATCTGGCGCTGCAAATTACTCAGATGAACGTCGTCGTCGTCGGCCAGCACCAGGGTGCCGATCCCGGCTCCGGCCAGATACAGTGCCGCCGGCGCGCCTAACCCGCCGAGGCCCACCAGCAGGACCCGGCTGGCGAGCAGCTTTTGCTGCCCGTCAATGGCGATATCTTCCAGCAGGATTTGGCGGCTGTAGCGCATAAAGTCACGGTCATTCATCGCCCACCCCCGCCAGTTGCAGTAGCTGTGCCGTTGCCGCCTCCCAGTCATCGGCCTGGGTAATGGCGCTGACCACCGCAATACTTCCTACCCCGGTTGCCAGCACCGCCGGGGCGCGTTCCAGGCTGATGCCGCCGATAGCAACGGTGGGGTAATCCGCAAGGCGTTCAATATGGCTGGCTAACTGCTCCAGCCCTTGCGGGGCTGAAGGCATCTGTTTGGTCTGGGTCGGGAATACATGCCCGAGGGCGATGTAGGATGGGCGCGCCGCCAGCGCCACGTCGATCTCCATGTTGTCATGGGTCGAGACGCCGAGGCGCAAACCGGCGGCACGAATAAGCTCCAGTTCAGTGCTTTCCAGATCCTCCTGACCCAGATGCACGCCGTAAGCCTGATGCTTAATCGCTAGTCGCCAGTAGTCATTGATGAACAGGCGGGCATCGTAGCGACGCCCCAGGGCAACGGCCGCAATAATATCGGCTTCGACCTCGTCATCCTGTTTATCCTTGATACGCAGCTGGATTGTCTTTACGCCGACCGCAAGCAGACGTTCGATCCACGCCACGCTATCGACCACCGGGTACAGCCCCAGGCGAAAGGGTACGGGGGGGAAATCAGGCTGGTACATTAGGCCTCCTCTTTTTTGAGGTAGATTTCGCCGCCTTTGGCGCGGAAGCTTTGCGACATGTCCGCCATCCCTACTTCAATGGACTGCGCCGCAGCATAATCACGTACCTCCTGGCTGATTTTCATCGAGCAGAATTTTGGCCCGCACATGGAGCAGAAGTGCGCCACTTTGCCGGACTCCTGCGGCAGGGTTTCGTCGTGATAGGCGCGGGCGGTGAAGGGGTCGAGGGCGAGGTTGAACTGATCTTCCCAGCGGAATTCGAAGCGCGCTTTCGACATGGCGTTATCACGGATCTGCGCGCCCGGGTGGCCTTTCGCCAGGTCTGCGGCATGAGCGGCAATCTTGTAGGTGATCAGCCCCTGCTTCACATCCTCTTTGTTCGGCAGGCCGAGGTGCTCTTTCGGTGTGACGTAGCAGAGCATGGCGCAGCCGAACCAGCCGATCATCGCCGCGCCAATCCCGGAGGTGAAGTGGTCGTAACCCGGTGCGATATCGGTGGTTAGTGGCCCCAGGGTATAGAAGGGTGCCTCGTGACAGTGCTCCAGCTCCTCGGTCATGTTGCGACGGATCATCTGCATCGGCACGTGACCCGGGCCTTCAATCATCACCTGCACGTCATACTCCCAGGCGATTTTGGTCAGCTCGCCCAGGGTGTGTAGCTCGGCAAACTGCGCTTCGTCGTTGGCATCGCGAATGGAACCGGGACGCAGGCCATCGCCCAGCGACAGGGAAACATCGTACGCGGCGCAGATTTCGCAGATCTCGCGGAAGTGTTCATACAGGAAGTTCTCCTGATGATGGGACAGGCACCATTTCGCCATGATCGAGCCGCCGCGGGAGACGATGCCGGTCAGACGTTTAGCGGTCATCGGCACGTAGCGCAGCAGCACGCCCGCATGGATGGTGAAGTAGTCAACGCCTTGCTCGGCCTGCTCCAGCAGGGTGTCGCGGAACGCTTCCCAGGTGAGATCTTCCGCGATGCCGTTAACCTTCTCCAGCGCCTGGTAGATGGGCACCGTACCAATCGGCACCGGGCTGTTACGCAGGATCCACTCGCGGGTTTCGTGGATATAGCGGCCGGTGGAGAGGTCCATTACCGTATCCGCGCCCCAACGGGTGGACCAGACCAGCTTCTCTACCTCTTCCTCAATGGAGGACGTCACCGCCGAGTTACCGATATTGGCGTTCACTTTCACCAGGAAGTTACGTCCGATGATCATCGGCTCTGATTCCGGGTGGTTAATGTTGGCGGGGATAATGGCGCGGCCAGCGGCCACTTCGTCACGCACAAATTCCGGGGTGATGTTCTCCGGCAGGCGGGCACCAAAGCCTTCGCCCGGGTGCTGGTGGCGCAGCACTTCGCCACGAATACGCTCGCGGCCCATGTTTTCGCGAATGGCGATAAATTCCATCTCCGGCGTTACGATCCCTTTGCGGGCGTAGTGCAGCTGGGTTACACATTTGCCCGCTCTGGCCCGCTTCGGTGTCAGCAAGCCGGTGAAGCGCAGATCGTCCAGACCGTCGTCGGCCAGGCGCTCGCGGGTGTAAGCCGAGCTTTGCTCGTTCAGGGCTTCGCTGTCGTCACGGGCTTCGATCCACGGCTGGCGGAGCTTCGCCAGACCCTGCTGGACGTTAATAGCGATCGCCGGATCGCCGTACGGGCCGGAGGTATCATAGACCGGTACGGCTTCGTTCTCTTCAAACTGCGGGTTCTCTTTGCTGCCGCCGATTAACGTCGGGCTGAGCTGGATCTCACGCATCGGCACGCGAATATCCTCCTGCGAACCTGTCAGATAGATGCGTTTCGAGTTAGGGAAAGCAGTGCCTTCGAGAGTGTCGATAAAGTGTTGGGCGTGTGCGCGCTGTTCGCGGCGGGTCATTTTAGTGGCAGACATAGCTCGTTCCAGTAAGTTCAGGAAGTGGCTTGTCAGACGACGGATGAAGCAAGAGGAGATCGCCCGTTGGGCGATGCAATAAATTGACTCTTGTTCCCTTCGCAGGTCTTAACCTGATCAGGTTCCGCGGATCCCGAATTAACGGTCTCAGCCCGGCTTTCGCACTGGGCACTCCGACAAGAATAGGCTCCCCTACAACGGGAGCTGTGAATGTAAATTACGCGTTAACGAGAAATAACTCAAGCCGGTCGGGCGACGTTATCTTCGTTGCTCGCTTTCAGATTGTGATCCAGCGCAAGGGCGATCAGGCTGTCTTCCAGCGTAAAGCGTTGCTCCAGCGCCTCGCCGATATCGGAAAGCGCCTGCTGGAATTCCAGATAGTTATCCTGATCGATGGCGTTCTCCAGCGTGGAGTCGTAGTAATCCATGATTTGCTGAGTATTGGCTTCCAGCTGGGGGTAGAGCCTGGTGGCAGCTAACTGCGGACTGTTACCTTCCAGGTCACGGATAATGCGCTCATAAATATTGAAATGCCCGTTAGAGAGGTAATCAACAAGGCTCTGACAAAAATCGTCCAGCGCTTTTTCGTTCAGGCGCATATATGATTCTTTGCCAGGCTTAATGCCAACGAGATTGTAGTAGGCAACAAGCAGATGTTTACGCACGTGCAGCCAGCGATCGACCAGTTTGTTACATCCGCCAACGCGCTCTGTCAGGTTTTCTAGCTGGTTTAGCATGTTTGACTCCGCAAGGTTAAGATTAAAAGCTGCCCACCCAAAATGTAATAGTATTGTTACCAACATGCCTGTGAAGCAAAGGTAGTGCAATAGATATGGATCGTATAATTGAAAAATCGGATCGCGGCTGGTGGTTAGTCAGCCATGAACAAAAATTATGGTTGCCCGGTGGTGAATTACCATATGGCGAGGCCGGAAATTTCGATCTTGCGGGGCAACACGCACTAAATATTGGTGAGTGGAAGGGCGATTCTGTGTGGTTGATCCAACAAAATCGTCGTCACGATATGGGATCGGTGCGCCAGGTGCTCGATCTCGATGTCGGCTTGTTCCAGCTGGCGGGTCGGGCTGTGCAGTTGGCCGAGTTTTATCGTTCGCATAAATTCTGCGGCTACTGTGGCCATACCATGCACCCCAGCAAAACCGAGTGGGCGATGCTCTGCAGCCACTGCCGGGAACGCTATTACCCGCAAATCGCGCCGTGCATTATTGTCGCTATCCGCCGGGATGATTCCATCTTACTGGCGCAACATACCCGCCATCGCAACGGGGTGCATACCGTTCTGGCCGGATTTGTCGAAGTGGGCGAAACCCTGGAACAGGCTGTCGCGCGCGAAGTGATGGAGGAGAGCGGCATTAAGGTGAAGAATCTACGCTATGTCACCTCTCAGCCGTGGCCGTTTCCGCAATCGCTGATGACCGCCTTTATGGCCGAGTACGACAGCGGCGAGATCGTCATCGATCCGAAAGAGCTGCTGGCAGCCGACTGGTATCGCTATGACAACTTACCGCTCCTTCCCCCGGCAGGTACCGTGGCGCGCCGCCTGATAGAAGATACCGTGGCAATGTGTCGGGCTGACGATGTGTGACATGTTACACTGGGGATAAGACGCTTAAGGAACTGCAAAAATGACCGAACTGAAGAACGATCGTTATCTGCGTGCGCTGCTGCGCCAACCCGTTGATATCACCCCGGTATGGATGATGCGCCAGGCGGGCCGCTATTTGCCGGAATACAAAGCCACGCGCGCGCAGGCGGGCGATTTTATGTCGCTGTGCAAAAACGCGGAGTTGGCCTGTGAAGTGACGCTCCAGCCGCTGCGCCGCTATCCGCTGGACGCGGCGATCCTCTTCTCCGACATCCTGACTATCCCGGACGCCATGGGGCTGGGTCTGTACTTTGAAACCGGCGAAGGCCCGCGCTTTAGCTCGCCGATCAAGAGCAAAGCGGACATCGACAACCTGCCGATCCCGGACCCGGAACAAGAGCTGGGTTATGTGATGAATGCGGTGCGCACCATTCGCCGCGAGCTGAAAGGCGAAGTGCCGCTGATCGGTTTCTCCGGCAGCCCGTGGACGCTGGCGACCTACATGGTTGAAGGCGGCAGCAGCAAAGCCTTCACCGTGATCAAGAAGATGATGTATGCCGATCCGTTGGCGCTGCACGCCCTGTTGGATAAGCTGGCGAAAAGCGTCACCCTGTACCTGAACGCGCAGATCAAAGCGGGCGCGCAGTCGGTGATGATCTTTGATACCTGGGGTGGGGTGCTGACAGGCCGCGACTATCAGCAGTTCTCGCTCTATTACATGCATAAAATCGTTGATGGCCTGCTGCGTGAAAACGAAGGTCGCCGCGTGCCGGTGACCCTGTTTACCAAAGGCGGCGGTCAGTGGCTCGAAGCCCTGGCTGCAACCGGCTGTGATGCGCTGGGCCTCGACTGGACCACCGATATTGCCGATGCGCGCCGTCGCGTGGGAGACAAAGTCGCCCTGCAGGGCAACATGGATCCGTCTATGCTGTATGCTCCGGCCGCCCGTATTGAAGAAGAAGTCGCGACCATTCTGGCGGGCTTCGGTCAGGGCGAAGGCCATGTGTTTAATCTGGGGCACGGTATTCATCAGGATGTTCCGCCAGAACATGCAGGCGTGTTTGTGGAGGCGGTGCACCGACTTTCTGCCCAGTATCACCTGTAAGGAGTCGTTATGGATCTTGCGTCACTTCGCGCTCAACAACTTAAACTCGCTGCGTCGGTATCCCGTGAAGACCGGCTGGATAAAGACCCACCCGCGCTGATTGCCGGGGCGGATGTCGGGTTTGAGCAGGGCGGAGAGGTAACGCGGGCGGCGATAGTGTTGCTGACCTGGCCCGAACTGGAGTTGGTCGAGTATCAGGTAGCGCGTATCGCCACCACCATGCCTTACATCCCCGGCTTCCTCTCTTTTCGTGAATATCCCGCGCTGCTGGCCGCGTGGGATCAGCTTTCGCAAAGACCCGACCTGTTGTTCGTAGATGGCCATGGGATCTCCCATCCGCGCCGTCTCGGCGTCGCCAGCCATTTTGGCCTGCTGGTGGATGTCCCGACCATCGGGGTAGCGAAAAAGCGTCTCTGCGGTAAGTTTGAACCTCTGTCGGCTGAACCCGGCGCGCTGGCGCCATTGATGGACAAAGGCGAACAGCTGGCGTGGGTCTGGCGCAGCAAAGCGCGCTGTAATCCCCTGTTCATCGCCACCGGCCATCGCGTCAGTACCGACACCGCGCTCGCGTGGGTGCAGCGTTGCATGAGAGGCTATCGACTACCGGAGCCGACCCGCTGGGCCGATGCGGTGGCGTCCGGGCGTCCCGCTTTTGTTCGTTGGCAGGAAATTCAGCGCTGATTCAGGTAAACTGCGGCTAATTTTCGATTCGAGACTTCATCATGTTACAAAACCCGATTCACCTGCGCCTCGAGAAGCTGGAAAGCTGGCAGCATGTCACTTTTATGGCCTGTTTGTGCGAACGCATGTACCCGAACTATGCCATGTTCTGCAAGCAGACTGAATTTGGGGATGGCCAGCTTTATCGCCGTATTCTCGATCTGGTGTGGGAGACGCTGACGGTCAAAGATGCGAAGGTGAACTTCGATTCTCAGCTCGATAAGCTGGAAGAGGCGATCCCCGTAGCCGACGACTATGATGTCTATGGCGTCTATCCGGCAATTGATGCCTGTGTGGCTTTAAGTGAATTGATTCACTCGCGCCTGAGTGGCGAAACGCTGGAACATGCCATCGAAGTCAGTAAGGCCTCAATTACGTCAGTGGCGATGCTGGAGATGACCCAGGCGGGTCGTGAAATGACCGATGAAGAGCTGCGTTTAAACCCGGCTGTTGAGCAGGAATGGGACATTCAGTGGGAAATATTCCGTTTACTGGCAGAGTGCGAAGAACGCGATATCGAGCTGATTAAAGGCCTGCGTGCAGACTTGCGTGAGGCAGGCGAGAGTAACATTGGTATAAATCTTCACCAGTGAAACAATAAAACGTGATTTTACGCCTGTTTTGTCATACCTGTACTCTTCCCTTCTGCCCCCCGTCTGGTCTACATTTGGGGGGCGAAAATAAGTGGCTATCGGTGCGTGTATGCAGGAGAGTGCTTTTTTGGCATTTTCGTCGCACTCGATGCTTAGCAAGCGATAAACACATTGAAAGGATAACTTATGAACAAGACTCAACTGATTGATGTAATTGCGGACAAAGCTGACCTGTCTAAAGTACAGGCTAAAGCTGCTCTGGAATCCACCCTGGCTGCAATTACTGAGTCTCTGAAAGAAGGCGACGCTGTACAACTGGTAGGTTTCGGTACCTTCAAAGTGAACCACCGCGCTGAGCGTACTGGCCGCAACCCGCAGACCGGTAACGAAATCAAAATCGCTGCAGCTAACGTGCCAGCATTTGTTTCTGGCAAAGCACTGAAAGACGCAGTTAAGTAAGCCGCGTAGCAGTGAACAGTTTTATCGAGGGGGCGGTTTCGCCCCTTTTGTCTGTCTGGCGCCAGACAATGGCACTGGCAGGCATACTTTTGCTGTCTGCGTGCAGCCATGACTCCTCTCTCCCGCCTTTTACCGCCAGCGGTTACGCTGACAATCAGGGCGCAGTGCGTATCTGGCGTAAAGACACAGACGATGAAGTGCATCTGCTCTCCGCCTTTAGTCCCTGGCATAGCGGCAGTACCACTACCAGTGAATATCGCTGGCAGGGTGATACGCTGGCCTTCATCGACGTGAATATCTACAGCAAAGTGCCCGAGCATGTGCGGGTGCGTTTTGACGACCACGGTGAGCTGAGCTTTATGCAGCGCGACATCGGGGGTCTTAAGCAGCAACTCTCTACCGATCAAATTGACCTCTACCGCTACCGCGCCGAGCAGGTTCGTCAGACCAGCGATGCGTTGCGACAGGGACGCGTGGTGCTGCATCAAGGACGCTGGCACGCCGACAGCACCGTGACCACGTGCGAAGGCCAGACTCTGAAACCGGATCTTGATAGTTGGGCGATGGAACATATCGGACGCCGTCAGAGCCATTCATCTATGGAAGTGAGCGTTGCGTGGCTGGTTGCGCCGGAAGGATCACAGCTGCTGCTGGTGGCTAACGAAGATTTCTGTACCTGGCAGCCGACAGAGAAGAGTTTTTAAGTCCTGCAGATTAAGCCGGATGGCACTGACGCTTATCCGGCCTGGTCAAGAATCCCTCTCCCCTGAGGGAGAGGGTGAAGGGATTACTCCCCTTGCTCCCGCGCAATCGCACGATATCCAATATCGTTACGGCTGAAGCTACCGTTCCAGTGAATATCCGCCATCAGGGCATAGGCGCGCTGCTGCGCTTGTGCAACGGTATGGCCCAGTGCGGTAGCGCACAGGACGCGACCACCGTTGGTCAGCACACGATCGTCATCAGACAGCGTTGTGCCGGCATGGAACACCTTCGCATCTTCCACCTGTTCCAGCGGCAGACCGTGGATCTCGTCCCCGGTGCTGTAGTTGCCCGGATAACCGCCCGCCGCAATCACTACGCCCAGCGAAGCACGCTCGTCCCACTCGGAGGTTTTCTTGTCCAGCTTGCCTTCGCAGGCCGCCAGGCAGAGATCCACCAGATCGGATTTCATGCGCAGCATGATCGGCTGCGTTTCGGGATCGCCAAAGCGACAGTTGAACTCGATAACCTTCGGGTTGCCCTGCTTGTCGATCATCAGGCCCGCATAGAGGAAACCGGTATAGGTATTGCCTTCCGCTGCCATGCCTTTTACGGTTGGCCAGATGATGCGGTCCATGGTGCGCTGATGTACTTCATCAGTCACCACCGGCGCAGGGGAGTACGCACCCATTCCACCGGTGTTTGGGCCGGTATCAGCATCGCCAACGCGTTTATGATCCTGGCTGGTGGCCATCGGCAGCACATGCTCGCCGTCGACCATCACGATAAAGCTCGCCTCTTCACCGTCAAGGAACTCCTCGATCACGATACGGTGGCCCGCGTCGCCAAAGGCGTTACCCGCCAACATATCCTGAACAGCGGCTTCTGCCTCTTCGAGGGTCATCGCCACGATCACACCTTTACCGGCAGCCAGGCCGTCGGCTTTAATCACAATAGGCGCGCCTTTTTCACGTAAGTAAGCCAGGGCTGGCTCTACCTCGGTGAAGTTCTGATACTCCGCGGTCGGGATGTTATGACGCGCGAGGAAATCTTTGGTAAAGGCTTTTGAGCCTTCCAGCTGGGCGGCGCCTTCGGTTGGGCCGAAGATGGTCAGGCCCGCCGCGCGAAACGCATCCACCACGCCAATCACCAGTGGCGCTTCCGGGCCTACGATGGTCAGGTCGATCTTCTCGTTCTGGGCAAAGCTCAGCAGCGCCGGAATATCGGTTACACCGATAGCGACGTTCTGCAGGGTGGGTTCCAGCGCAGTACCGGCGTTACCGGGTGCTACAAAGACGGTTTTCACTTGCGGAGACTGCGCCGCTTTCCACGCCAGGGCGTGCTCACGCCCGCCGTTACCAATCACTAATACTTTCATTCTCTGCTCCGGGAATTAATGGCGGAAATGACGCATGTCGGTGAAGATCATCGCAATGCCGTGTTCGTCGGCAGCGGCAATGACTTCGTCATCACGGATAGATCCGCCAGGCTGGATCACGCAGGTGATGCCTACAGCCGCCGCCGCATCGATGCCGTCACGGAACGGGAAGAAGGCGTCAGAGGCCATGGCGGAGCCTTTTACTTCCAGACCTTCGTCACCTGCCTTGATACCGGCAATTTTCGCAGAGTACACGCGGCTCATCTGGCCTGCGCCTATCCCGATAGTCATGTTTTCTTTCGCGTAAACGATGGCATTGGATTTAACAAACTTCGCCACTTTCCAGCAGAACAATGCATCACGCAGTTCCTGTTCGGTTGGCTGACGTTTGCTGACTACGCGCAGGTCGGCTTCTGTCACCATACCCAGATCGCGATCCTGAACCAGCAGACCACCGTTGACACGTTTGAAGTCCAGGCCCGGAACACGCTCTGCCCACTGGCCGCAGGTCAGCACGCGAACGTTCTGTTTCGCCGCGGTGATTTTCAGAGCCTCTTCGGTAGCAGACGGGGCGATGATCACTTCAACAAACTGACGGGAGATGATCGCCTGAGCGGTTTCAGCATCCAGTTCGCGGTTGAAGGCAATAATGCCGCCGAACGCAGAGGTAGGGTCGGTTTTATACGCGCGATCGTAGGCATCCAGGATAGAGGTGCTTACCGCCACACCGCATGGGTTCGCGTGCTTGACGATCACGCAGGCTGGTTCGCTGAACTCCTTCACGCACTCCAGCGCCGCGTCGGTATCAGCGATGTTGTTATAGGAGAGCGCTTTGCCCTGAACCTGCTGTGCGGTAGCAACGGAGGCTTCTTTTACATCTTCTTCTATATAGAAGGCTGCCTGCTGGTGGCTGTTCTCACCGTAACGCATATCCTGCTTCTTAATGAAGTTCAGGTTTAAGGTGCGAGAGAAGCGACCAGAAGGGTCTTTGCTTTCGCCGTGATAGGCAGGTACCAGGCTACCGAAGTAGTTGGCGATCATGCTGTCGTAGGCGGCGGTATGTTCGAACGCTTTAATGGCAAGGTCAAAACGGGTGTCGAGATTCAGGGAGCCTTCGTTAGCGTCCATCTCTTTAATAATGGCGTCGTAGTCGCTGCTCTTTACTACGATGGCGACATCTTTATGGTTCTTGGCAGCGGAGCGCACCATGGTCGGGCCGCCGATATCGATATTCTCTACGGCGTCTTCCAGCGAGCAGCCTTCACGGGCAACGGTCTGGGCGAACGGATAGAGGTTAACGACAACCATGTCGATCGGCGCGATCCCATGCTGATCCATAATGCCGTCGTCCTGACCGCGACGACCCAGAATGCCGCCGTGAACTTTTGGGTGCAGGGTTTTGACGCGTCCATCCATCATTTCCGGGAAACCGGTGTAATCGGACACTTCGGTTACCGGCAGGCCTTTATCTGCTAACAGGCGAGCAGTACCGCCAGTGGACAGCAGCTCCACACCACGTGCAGAAAGTGCCTGAGCGAATTCGACGATACCGGCTTTATCAGAAACACTGAGCAGAGCGCGGCGGACTGGACGACGTTGTTGCATGGTAAATCCCCTGGATTTGACGATTACAGAGAGCGTTAGGTGAATTTTCTACATAAAAACTCAACTAACACACCTGGCAGGGCCTCTTTATTTAGCGCAAGCATTTTAACGAAAACGTTTGCGCAACGCTCGCACATTTTCACTTTTTCGTCGGGTTGTGGATAAGTCTGTTAATAATCAGGTGTAAGGCGGGGTTTTGCTGGGGAATGCAGCAGTCAGTCATTTTTCTGTCATTTAAGGGTTGCGGCCTGAAGAGAACTCCCTATAATGCGCCTCCATCGACACGGCAGATGTGAATCACTTCACACAAACAGCCGGGCCGGTTGAAGAGAAAAGCGTGAAATAATCGCTTGACTCTGAAAGAGGAAAGCGTAATATACGCCACCTCGCAACGGTGAGCGAAAGCCGCGTTGCACTGCTCTTTAACAATTTATCAGACAATCTGTGTGGGCACTCAAAGTGACATGGATTCTTAACGTCCTCGGACGAAAAATGAATACCAAGTCTCTGAGTGAACATACGTAATTCATTACGAAGTTTAATTCACGAGCATCAAACTTAAATTGAAGAGTTTGATCATGGCTCAGATTGAACGCTGGCGGCAGGCCTAACACATGCAAGTCGAACGGTAGCACAGAGAGCTTGCTCTCGGGTGACGAGTGGCGGACGGGTGAGTAATGTCTGGGAAACTGCCTGATGGAGGGGGATAACTACTGGAAACGGTAGCTAATACCGCATAACGTCGCAAGACCAAAGAGGGGGACCTTCGGGCCTCTTGCCATCAGATGTGCCCAGATGGGATTAGCTAGTAGGTGGGGTAATGGCTCACCTAGGCGACGATCCCTAGCTGGTCTGAGAGGATGACCAGCCACACTGGAACTGAGACACGGTCCAGACTCCTACGGGAGGCAGCAGTGGGGAATATTGCACAATGGGCGCAAGCCTGATGCAGCCATGCCGCGTGTATGAAGAAGGCCTTCGGGTTGTAAAGTACTTTCAGCGGGGAGGAAGGTGTTGTGGTTAATAACCACAGCAATTGACGTTACCCGCAGAAGAAGCACCGGCTAACTCCGTGCCAGCAGCCGCGGTAATACGGAGGGTGCAAGCGTTAATCGGAATTACTGGGCGTAAAGCGCACGCAGGCGGTCTGTCAAGTCGGATGTGAAATCCCCGGGCTCAACCTGGGAACTGCATTCGAAACTGGCAGGCTAGAGTCTTGTAGAGGGGGGTAGAATTCCAGGTGTAGCGGTGAAATGCGTAGAGATCTGGAGGAATACCGGTGGCGAAGGCGGCCCCCTGGACAAAGACTGACGCTCAGGTGCGAAAGCGTGGGGAGCAAACAGGATTAGATACCCTGGTAGTCCACGCCGTAAACGATGTCGACTTGGAGGTTGTTCCCTTGAGGAGTGGCTTCCGGAGCTAACGCGTTAAGTCGACCGCCTGGGGAGTACGGCCGCAAGGTTAAAACTCAAATGAATTGACGGGGGCCCGCACAAGCGGTGGAGCATGTGGTTTAATTCGATGCAACGCGAAGAACCTTACCTACTCTTGACATCCAGAGAACTTAGCAGAGATGCTTTGGTGCCTTCGGGAACTCTGAGACAGGTGCTGCATGGCTGTCGTCAGCTCGTGTTGTGAAATGTTGGGTTAAGTCCCGCAACGAGCGCAACCCTTATCCTTTGTTGCCAGCGGTTAGGCCGGGAACTCAAAGGAGACTGCCAGTGATAAACTGGAGGAAGGTGGGGATGACGTCAAGTCATCATGGCCCTTACGAGTAGGGCTACACACGTGCTACAATGGCGCATACAAAGAGAAGCGACCTCGCGAGAGCAAGCGGACCTCATAAAGTGCGTCGTAGTCCGGATTGGAGTCTGCAACTCGACTCCATGAAGTCGGAATCGCTAGTAATCGTAGATCAGAATGCTACGGTGAATACGTTCCCGGGCCTTGTACACACCGCCCGTCACACCATGGGAGTGGGTTGCAAAAGAAGTAGGTAGCTTAACCTTCGGGAGGGCGCTTACCACTTTGTGATTCATGACTGGGGTGAAGTCGTAACAAGGTAACCGTAGGGGAACCTGCGGTTGGATCACCTCCTTACCTTAAAGAACCTGCCTTTGTAGTGTCCACACAGATTGTCTGATGAAAAGTAAAAAGCAAGGCGTCTTGCCGAAGCAGACTATACGTCCCCTTCGTCTAGAGGCCCAGGACACCGCCCTTTCACGGCGGTAACAGGGGTTCGAATCCCCTAGGGGACGCCACTTGCTGGTTTGTGAGTGAAAGTCGCCGACCCCCATATCTCAAAACTGACTTCAGAGTCATGTTTGAGATATTTGCTCTTTAAAAATCTGGATCAAGCTGAAAATTGAAACGACGCACTGTGTCTGTTCCCCGTAACAGGAGCAGATGAAGGTGTGGTCGGGTCTCAGATTTCGCAATCATGAAGTGAAACAGCTTCGGGTTGTGAGGTTAAGCGACCAAGCGTACACGGTGGATGCCTAGGCAGTCAGAGGCGATGAAGGACGTGCTAATCTGCGATAAGCGCCGGTAAGGTGATATGAACCGTTATAACCGGCGATTTCCGAATGGGGAAACCCAGTGTGACTCGTCACACTATCGTTAAGTGAATACATAGCTTAACGAAGCGAACCAGGGGAACTGAAACATCTAAGTACCCTGAGGAAAAGAAATCAACCGAGATTCCCCCAGTAGCGGCGAGCGAACGGGGAGCAGCCCAGAGTCTGAATCAGCATGTGTGTCAGTGGAAGCGTCTGGAAAGTCGCAGGGTACAGGGTGATACTCCCGTACACGAAGATGCATATGCTGTGAACTCGAAGAGTAGGGCGGGACACGTGGTATCCTGTCTGAATATGGGGGGACCATCCTCCAAGGCTAAATACTCCTGACTGACCGATAGTGAACCAGTACCGTGAGGGAAAGGCGAAAAGAACCCCGGCGAGGGGAGTGAAATAGAACCTGAAACCGTGTACGTACAAGCAGTGGGAGCACCCTTGTGGTGTGACTGCGTACCTTTTGTATAATGGGTCAGCGACTTATATTCTGTAGCAAGGTTAACCGTATAGGGGAGCCGAAGGGAAACCGAGTCTTAACTGGGCGTTAAGTTGCAGGGTATAGACCCGAAACCCGGTGATCTAGCCATGGGCAGGTTGAAGGTTGGGTAACACTAACTGGAGGACCGAACCGACTAATGTTGAAAAATTAGCGGATGACCTGTGGCTGGGGGTGAAAGGCCAATCAAACCGGGAGATAGCTGGTTCTCCCCGAAAGCTATTTAGGTAGCGCCTCGTGAATTCATCTCCGGGGGTAGAGCACTGTTTCGGCTAGGGGGCCATCCCGGCTTACCAACCCGATGCAAACTGCGAATACCGGAGAATGTTATCACGGGAGACACACGGCGGGTGCTAACGTCCGTCGTGAAGAGGGAAACAACCCAGACCGCCAGCTAAGGTCCCAAAGTCATGGTTAAGTGGGAAACGATGTGGGAAGGCACAGACAGCCAGGATGTTGGCTTAGAAGCAGCCATCATTTAAAGAAAGCGTAATAGCTCACTGGTCGAGTCGGCCTGCGCGGAAGATGTAACGGGGCTAAACCATGCACCGAAGCTGCGGCAGCGACACTTAGGTGTTGTTGGGTAGGGGAGCGTTCTGTAAGCCGTCGAAGGTGACCTGTGAGGGTTGCTGGAGGTATCAGAAGTGCGAATGCTGACATAAGTAACGATAAAGCGGGTGAAAAGCCCGCTCGCCGGAAGACCAAGGGTTCCTGTCCAACGTTAATCGGGGCAGGGTGAGTCGACCCCTAAGGCGAGGCCGAAAGGCGTAGTCGATGGGAAACAGGTTAATATTCCTGTACTCGGTGTTACTGCGAAGGGGGGACGGAGAAGGCTATGTTGGCCGGGCGACGGTTGTCCCGGTTTAAGCATGTAGGCGGAGGTTCCAGGTAAATCCGGTACCTTTTAACGCTGAGGTGTGATGACGAGGCACTACGGTGCTGAAGCAACAAATGCCCTGCTTCCAGGAAAAGCCTCTAAGCATCAGGTAACATCAAATCGTACCCCAAACCGACACAGGTGGTCAGGTAGAGAATACCAAGGCGCTTGAGAGAACTCGGGTGAAGGAACTAGGCAAAATGGTGCCGTAACTTCGGGAGAAGGCACGCTGATATGTAGGTGAAGCCCCTGCGGGTGGAGCTGAAATCAGTCGAAGATACCAGCTGGCTGCAACTGTTTATTAAAAACACAGCACTGTGCAAACACGAAAGTGGACGTATACGGTGTGACGCCTGCCCGGTGCCGGAAGGTTAATTGATGGGGTTAGCGGCAACGCGAAGCTCTTGATCGAAGCCCCGGTAAACGGCGGCCGTAACTATAACGGTCCTAAGGTAGCGAAATTCCTTGTCGGGTAAGTTCCGACCTGCACGAATGGCGTAATGATGGCCAGGCTGTCTCCACCCGAGACTCAGTGAAATTGAAATCGCTGTGAAGATGCAGTGTACCCGCGGCAAGACGGAAAGACCCCGTGAACCTTTACTATAGCTTGACACTGAACACTGGTCCTTGATGTGTAGGATAGGTGGGAGGCTTTGAAGCGTGGACGCCAGTCTGCGTGGAGCCATCCTTGAAATACCACCCTTTAATGGCTGGTGTTCTAACGTGGACCCGTTACCCGGGTTGCGGACAGTGTCTGGTGGGTAGTTTGACTGGGGCGGTCTCCTCCTAAAGAGTAACGGAGGAGCACGAAGGTTAGCTAATCCTGGTCGGACATCAGGAGGTTAGTGCAATGGCATAAGCTAGCTTGACTGCGAGAGTGACGGCTCGAGCAGGTGCGAAAGCAGGTCATAGTGATCCGGTGGTTCTGTATGGAAGGGCCATCGCTCAACGGATAAAAGGTACTCCGGGGATAACAGGCTGATACCGCCCAAGAGTTCATATCGACGGCGGTGTTTGGCACCTCGATGTCGGCTCATCACATCCTGGGGCTGAAGTAGGTCCCAAGGGTACGGCTGTTCGCCGTTTAAAGTGGTACGCGAGCTGGGTTTAGAACGTCGTGAGACAGTTCGGTCCCTATCTGCCGTGGGCGCTGGAGAATTGAGGGGGGCTGCTCCTAGTACGAGAGGACCGGAGTGGACGCATCACTGGTGTTCGGGTTGTCATGCCAATGGCACTGCCCGGTAGCTAAATGCGGAAAAGATAAGTGCTGAAAGCATCTAAGCACGAAACTTGCCCCGAGATGAGTTCTCCCTGAGCCTTTAAGGCTCCTGAAGGAACGTTGAAGACGACGACGTTGATAGGTCGGGTGTGTAAGCGCAGCGATGCGTTGAGCTAACCGATACTAATGAACCGTGAGGCTTAACCTTACAACGCCGAAGCTGTTTTCGGTGACTGAGACAATTTTCAGCTGAACCAGATTAACCGGGTGGCCCGCGAGGCGGCCCGGACACAGAATTTGCCTGGCGGCTGTAGCGCGGTGGTCCCACCTGACCCCATGCCGAACTCAGAAGTGAAACGCCGTAGCGCCGATGGTAGTGTGGGGTCTCCCCATGCGAGAGTAGGGAACTGCCAGGCATCAAATCAGGTAAAAAGCCCATCCTCACGGATGGGCTTTTTACGTTGTGGCGCCGGGCAGCCGGACCCCACTGCATTTGCCGGGCATCAAAGCAGAACCCCGTACCGCAAGGTACGGGGTTTTTTGTCGTCTGCACGAAACCCTCAGGCCATACAACCCTGAAACCCAGAAACCGGCCGGATGGCGGCTTCGCCTTACCCGGCCTGCGGATCACGCCGCGCCGCCCGGCAATTCCAGCCGCACCTACTCCCCTTCCTTGAAACTTTCTCACCTTTCACATGCAGACTCGACATTTGGCTTATTCCTGGTTATTGTCAGCTATCTGGATGTCTAAACGTTTATACGTATGCTGTGAGGATATAAGGTTATGCCGATTAGGGTGCAGGACGAGCTACCAGCCGTCAATTTCTTGCGTGATGAGAATGTCTTTGTAATGACGGCATCGCGCGCTACAGGTCAGGAAATTCGTCCTCTGAAGGTGCTTATCCTTAACCTGATGCCAAAGAAAATTGAGACGGAAAACCAGTTCCTCCGCTTACTCTCTAATTCCCCGCTGCAGGTTGATATCCAGCTGCTGCGTATTGATGCGCGTGAATCCCGTAACACACCTTCAGAGCATCTCAATAACTTCTACTGTAACTTCGATGATATTCGCGACGAGAATTTCGATGGCCTAATCGTTACCGGTGCCCCGCTAGGTCTGGTTGAGTTCAACGATGTAGCCTACTGGCCGCAAATCAAGCAGGTACTTGAGTGGGCCAAAGATCATGTCACCTCTACGCTGTTTGTGTGTTGGGCGGTACAGGCGGCACTCAATATTCTTTACGGCATCCCTAAGCAAACGCGCACCGAAAAACTTTCTGGCGTCTATGAGCACCATATTCTGCACCCTCATGCATTACTGACGCGGGGCTTTGATGATTCCTTCCTGGCTCCCCATTCACGCTATGCCGACTTCCCGGCAGCACTGATCCGTGACTACACCGATCTGGAGATCCTGGCAGAAAGCGAAGAGGGTGATGCCTACCTGTTCGCTAGCAAAGATAAACGCATCGCCTTTGTCACTGGCCATCCTGAATACGATCCCGACACCCTTGCGAGCGAGTATTTCCGTGATGTCGAAGCGGGTTTAAACCCGGACGTGCCGTACAACTATTTTCCACAAAACGATCCGCAGAACAAACCGCGGGCAACCTGGCGCAGCCATGGCAACCTGCTGTTTACTAACTGGCTCAACTACTACGTCTACCAGATCACACCATACGATCTGCGCCACATGAATCCGACGCTGGATTAATCCTCTGACGATCCTCTTCCTGTAGCGTTTCAGCTCACCAGTTAAGGCACCTTCGGGTGCCTTTTTTATTTCCGAAATAAACTCCGCTTGATGACTAACTTTTAATTGCATAAATATCAGGCAGTTAAATGCATTTTAAATTAAAAATGGAAATAGTTTTTGATTTTACGATAAATCGAGATAGTCTTTATTTTGCTGAACGAAAACTACACAACGATCTTTCGTTCGCCTGGGGGAAGTGAATTTGGATCAATGACGAGGAGCAGCACAATGAATCAACAGGCAACCATTATCGATGAACTGGCGTTTAACCAACCGCATGGCGAGCAGGAGCAGCAGGTCCTGACGCCCGAGGCCGTTGAGTTTCTTACCGAGCTGGTGACCCGTTTCACGCCAAAGCGCAATAAATTACTGGCGGCACGTATCCAGCAGCAGCAAGACATTGATAATGGAAAGCTACCGGACTTTATTTCGGAAACCGCTTCCATTCGAGAAGGTGACTGGACGATTCGCGGCATCCCGCAGGACCTGCAGGATCGACGTGTGGAGATCACCGGCCCGGTGGAGCGCAAGATGGTGATCAATGCGCTCAATGCCAATGTGAAAGTCTTTATGGCCGATTTTGAAGATTCGCTGGCGCCCGACTGGAGCAAAGTGATCGAAGGGCAGATTAACCTGCGCGACGCGGTGAATGGCACCATCAGCCACACCAACGAAGCAGGAAAAATTTATCAGCTCAAGCCCAACCCGGCAGTCCTGGTCTGTCGTGTCCGCGGCCTGCATTTACCGGAAAAACATGTGACCTGGAATGGGGAAGCGATCCCCGGCAGCCTGTTCGACTTTGCCCTCTATTTCTTCCACAACCATAAAAATCTGCTGGCAAAAGGCAGCGGCCCCTATTTCTACCTGCCGAAAACCCAGTCCTGGCAGGAAGCGGCCTGGTGGAGTGAGGTCTTTAGTTATGCCGAAGATCGTTTCGGGCTGCCGCGCGGCACCATCAAAGCCACGTTGCTGATTGAAACCCTGCCGGCTGTGTTCCAGATGGACGAAATACTGCATGCCCTGCGTGACCATATTGTTGGCCTGAACTGTGGCCGTTGGGACTATATCTTCAGCTATATCAAGACGCTGAAAAATCACCCCGATCGTGTCCTGCCGGATCGCCAGGTGGTCACCATGGATAAATCATTCCTGAATGCCTACTCGCGTCTGTTAATCAAAACCTGCCATAAACGCGGCGCTTTCGCGATGGGCGGGATGGCGGCGTTCATTCCGAGCAAAGACAGCGAGCGTAACACCCAGGTATTGAAGAAAGTGAAGGCCGACAAAGAGCTGGAGGCCAACAACGGCCATGACGGCACCTGGGTGGCGCATCCGGGTCTGGCTGATACCGCCATGGAAGTCTTCAACCGCATTCTCGGTGATAACAAAAACCAGCTGCACGTCACGCGCGAGGACGACGCACCTGTCACCGCCGCCCAGCTGCTTGAGCCGTGCGAGGGCGAACGCACCGAAGAGGGAATGCGCGCCAATATCCGCGTGGCGGTGCAGTACATCGAGGCGTGGATTTCCGGCAACGGCTGTGTGCCGATTTACGGTCTGATGGAAGATGCCGCTACCGCCGAGATCTCACGTACCTCTATCTGGCAGTGGATCCATCATCAAAAGACCCTCAGCAACGGCAAACCGGTTACTAAAGCCCTGTTCCGCCAGATGCTGTCGGAAGAGATGCTGAACATTCAGGAAGAGCTGGGCGAGCATCGCTTCAGCAGTGGTCGCTTCGACGCCGCGGCACGCCTGATGGAACAGATCACCACCTCAGACGAGTTAATCGATTTCCTGACGCTGCCTGGCTACCGCCTGCTGGCGTGATTTCACCACATAACAATATGGAGCATCTGCACATGAAAACCCGTACCCAACAGATCGAAGCATTACAAAATGAGTGGACTCAACCGCGCTGGGAAGGCATTGAACGCCCTTACAGCGCAGAGGAAGTGGTGAAGTTACGCGGTTCGGTCAACCCGGAGTGCACCCTGGCACAGCTGGGCGCGGCCAAAATGTGGCGTCTGCTGCACGGAGAATCGAAAAAGGGCTACATCAACAGTCTCGGTGCATTAACGGGCGGCCAGGCGTTGCAGCAGGCGAAAGCAGGCATTGAAGCGATCTATCTGTCAGGCTGGCAGGTGGCGGCAGACGCCAACCTGGCCTCCAGCATGTACCCGGATCAATCCCTCTATCCGGCAAACTCTGTTCCGGCGGTGGTGGAGCGCATCAACAATACCTTCCGCCGTGCGGATCAGATCCAGTGGGCGTCCGGTATTGAGCCGCAGGATCCACGCTTTGTGGATTACTTCCTGCCGATTGTCGCCGATGCGGAAGCCGGTTTTGGCGGGGTACTGAATGCTTTCGAGCTGATGAAATCGATGATTGAAGCCGGTGCAGCGGCCGTTCACTTCGAAGATCAGCTGGCCTCAGTGAAGAAGTGCGGACACATGGGCGGCAAAGTGCTGGTGCCGACTCAGGAAGCCATTCAGAAACTGGTGGCGGCCCGTCTGGCTGCTGATGTGCTGGGCGTTCCGACGCTGGTGATTGCCCGTACCGATGCCGATGCGGCAGATCTGATCACCTCAGATTGTGACCCTTATGACAGCCCGTTTATTACCGGGGAACGTACCAGCGAAGGTTTCTATCGTACCCATGCTGGCATTGAACAGGCGATCAGCCGTGGCCTGGCGTATGCCCCTTATGCTGACCTGGTGTGGTGCGAAACCTCCACCCCGGACCTGGCGCTGGCTAAACGCTTTGCCGACGCCATCCATGCAAAATATCCGGGCAAACTGCTGGCCTATAACTGCTCCCCATCCTTCAACTGGCAGAAAAATCTGGACGATAAAACTATCGCCAGTTTCCAGCAGGCGCTGTCGGACATGGGCTACAAGTACCAGTTCATTACCCTGGCGGGCATTCACAGCATGTGGTTCAACATGTTCGACCTGGCGCACGCCTATGCTCAGGGCGAGGGCATGAAGCACTACGTCGAGAAGGTCCAGCAGCCGGAGTTCGAAGCCAGCAAACAGGGCTATACCTTTGCCTCGCATCAGCAGGAAGTGGGAACGGGCTACTTCGATAAAGTGACGACCATTATTCAGGGCGGCACCTCCTCCGTGACCGCACTGACAGGCTCAACCGAAGAAGCACAGTTCTGATCCCTTCACCCTGACCCTCTCCCCACAGGGGGGAGGGAACAAAAGGGCGTGAGTTATTACGGTTGGCACAATACAGCGTTACGCCTTCTCCCCTGTGGCGAGAGGGCAGGGGTAAGGGAGATCTATGTCGCGTGAGCTGGAGTTACTGATTGCACAAACCATTCTGCAGGGCTTCGATGCCCAGTATGGTCGTTTCCTTGAAGTGACATCCGGGGCGCAGCAGCGCTTTGAGCAGGCTGACTGGCACGCCGTGCAGCAGGCGATGAAGCAACGTATTCACCTTTATGATCACCACGTTGGCCTGGTGGTGGAGCAATTACGCAGTATTACCGGGCACACCATTACCGATGCCGCATTCTTACTGCGAGTGAAAGAGCATTACACCCACCTGCTGCCGGATTACCCTCGCTTTGAAATAGCGGAAAGCTTTTTCAATTCCGTCTATTGTCGGCTGTTCGATCACCGCTCTTTATCACCGGAGCGGCTCTTTATTTTCAGCTCTCAGCCTGAGCAACGTTTTCGTACCCTGCCGCGACCGCTGGCAAAAGACTTTTTCCCCGACCATGGCTGGGAAGCATTACTCACCAAAGTGTTAGCCGATCTCCCTTTGCGCCTGCCGTGGCAAAACCGTGCCCGTGATGTGGACTATATCATCGCGCATTTGTCCGAGGCGGTGGGGACAGAGACGCTGCAAAACAGCCATTTGCAGGTCGCTAACGAATTGTTCTATCGCAATAAAGCGGCCTGGCTGGTTGGCAAACTGATGACGCCCGACGGCACCGTACCGTTTTTAGTGCCCATACATCGTAGTGATGAAGGACAACTGGCGGTGGATACCTGCCTGACCACCAACACCGAGGCCAGCATCGTTTTCGGCTTCGCCCGCTCTTACTTTATGGTCTATGCCCCGCAGCCAGGGGCGCTGGTGGAGTGGCTGCGCGAGATCCTGCCTGGTAAAACCACCGCCGAACTGTATATGGCGATAGGGTGTCAGAAACACGCCAAAACTGAGAGCTATCGGGAATACCTGCACTATATCGCCCATGCCGACGAGCAGTTTATCGAGGCACCGGGCATTCGCGGAATGGTAATGCTGGTCTTTACCCTGCCGGGGTTTGACCGGGTCTTTAAGGTGATTAAGGATAAATTTGCCCCGCAGAAAGAGATGTCTGCCGCTCACGTCCGCGCCTGCTATCAGCTGGTTAAGGAGCACGACCGCGTTGGGCGAATGGCCGATACCCAGGAGTTTGAGAACTTCGTGCTTGATAAGCGACAGATTGCGCCGGAACTGATGGCGCTTTTGCTCCAGGAAGCGCCAGGCAAGATCACTGACCTGGGGGACCGGATTGCCATCAGCCATCTTTATATCGAACGCCGGATGGTCCCGCTCAATATCTGGCTGGAGCAGGCGGAAGGGCAGGTTCTCCACGACGCCATCGAAGAGTACGGCAACGCTATCCGTCAGCTGGCAGCGGCTAACATTTTCCCGGGCGATATGTTGTTTAAAAACTTTGGCGTCACCCGGCACGGACGGGTCGTGTTCTACGATTACGACGAAATTTGCTACATGACGGAAGTGAATTTCCGTGAGATCCCGCCGCCGCGTTATCCAGAGGATGAGTTCGCCAGCGAGCCGTGGTACAGCGTCTCACCCGGGGATGTCTTCCCGGAAGAGTTTCGGCACTGGCTATGTGCCGACCCGCGCATTGGGGCGCTATTTGAGGAGATGCATGCCGATCTGTTTCGGGCGGACTACTGGCGCAGGTTGCAAACACGCATTAAGAACGGGCACGTGGAGGACGTATACGCCTACCGCCGTCGCCAGCGGTTTAGCGTACGTTATGGCTGGCCAGTGAGTTCCACCACGGCAAACTCTTCGTAAATCAGCTCCATTTCCGGCGACCAGCTTCCTTCTCGCTCAAAGAACTGCTGATGAGCCGATTGCCAGTAAGCCAGGCTGAGATCGCCTTCCCCTTCCATGGCGGCCAGTTCGGCGGTCATTTCATCGAAACGTATCAGCCTGAGCGCGAGCGTGCGTATAACGCAGACGGCATCGCCTGCGCCGTTCAGCACAATATGGTACGCGCCGGGCGTGACGGGAGGCTGCTCCTGGCGGTAGCTGGCTAACGAACAGCAGGTGCCGCGCTTTTTACCGGCCACTACCAGCGCCGCCAGCTCGTCGGCCAATGTCGGCGAATCGCCAAAAGCCCAGCATAACGCCTGCGGATATTTATCCTGCCAGTAGGATTTTAACGTGCTCATCAGCGCGCTCCGCCGTACGCCAGCGTCACTTCTTTGGCAGCCTTAATCACCAGCGCGCCCAGCTCGGTCACCCGGTCATCGGTCATCCGCGAGATCGGCCCGGAAATGGAGATGGCGGCAAATGGCTCGCGATGCTCATCATAAATGCACGCCGCAAGGCAGCGCAGGCCGAGGGCATGCTCTTCATCATCAAAGGAGTAACCGCGCTTACGCGTCAGGGCTAAATCCTCTTTCAGATGTAACGGTGACACCAGCGTCGCGTGGGTATAAGCGTGTAAGCCTTTGCGATGCAACAGGCCGGTGACCTGCTCTTCGCTGAGCTGGGACAAAAATGCTTTTCCTGCTCCGGAGGCGTGCATCGGCAGCTTGCCGCCAATGGGGGCCGACATGCGCATCAGCTGGGTACACTGCACCTGGTCGATAATAATCGCCTGGTGATCGCTCTGGTCGAGCACCGCCAGGTTGACCGTCTCGCCGGAATCCTCCATCAGCTTACGCAGGATCGGGTGCACGATGGCGAGCAGGTTACGGCTCTGCAAAAAGCTGCTGCCGACGATAAACGCGTGGGCACCCACGGACCAGTGCCCCAGTTCGCCCACCTGACGCACAAAGCCCAGTTGCTGCATGGTGGTGAGCAGGCGATGGGTGGTGGAGTTCGGCAAGCCTGCCTGTTGGGCCAGCTCGGTCAGCGCCACGCTGCTGTGCGACTCGGCTATCCACTCCAGCAGTTTAAGGCCCCGCGTCAGAGACTGGACTTGTCCACCCGGCTGGGCGGTTGCGGCGGCGGGTTTTCTGCCGCGTTTAGCGGGAACGGTGGCGACCATGACAGGCTCCTTTTTCTGTATCGTGGAAATCATT
The DNA here is from genome assembly GCF_002935105.1 of Leclercia sp. LSNIH3. Lineage (NCBI taxonomy): Bacteria > Pseudomonadati > Pseudomonadota > Gammaproteobacteria > Enterobacterales > Enterobacteriaceae > Leclercia > Leclercia sp. LSNIH3. The sequence goes on along the minus strand of NZ_CP026387.1, from coordinate 2,170,501 downwards.
TTCGTTTTATTTGGGCGTTTTGCAACCGCTATCCGTACTGATCGGAGCAGTTATAGTGAACATGTCTCATGTTACCGCGGTGTGACTTTTCCCTCTTGCAAGATTATGCCAGTATGGTCTGCTGGCCTTTTGGCCTGGTTGACCGTTGTCGGGAGCAAGTGTGAGCAGCAAAGTAGATCAACTGCGTGCGCAGTTAAATGAACGCATTCTGGTGCTGGATGGCGGTATGGGCACCATGATCCAGAGCTATCGTCTGAGTGAAGACGACTTTCGCGGCGACCGCTTCGCCGACTGGCCCTGCGATCTAAAAGGCAACAATGACCTGCTGGTTCTCAGCAAGCCAGAGATTATCGCCGCCATTCATTACGCCTATTTCGAGGCGGGCGCGGATATCGTTGAGACCAACACCTTCAACTCGACAACCATCGCCATGGCGGATTACCAGATGGAATCCCTGTCGGCGGAGATCAACTACGAGGCGGCCAAACTGGCGCGTGCCTGTGCCGATGAATGGACCGCCCGCACCCCGGAAAAACCGCGCTACGTAGCAGGCGTGCTTGGCCCGACCAACCGCACCGCCTCTATTTCACCGGACGTGAACGATCCGGCGTTTCGTAATGTCACCTTTGACCAGCTGGTGGCCGCGTACCGCGAGTCGACCCGTGCGCTGGTGGAAGGCGGTTCTGATCTGATCATGATTGAAACGGTGTTCGATACCCTCAACGCCAAAGCCGCAATCTATGCGGTGAAAGAGGAGTTCGATGCGCTGGGCGTGGATCTGCCGATCATGATCTCCGGTACGATCACCGATGCTTCTGGCCGTACCCTCTCAGGACAAACTACGGAAGCGTTTTATAACTCCCTGCGCCACGCCGATGCCCTGAGCTTTGGCCTGAACTGTGCGCTGGGGCCGGACGAACTGCGCCAGTATGTGCAGGAGCTGTCGCGCATCGCCGAATGCTACGTCACCGCCCACCCGAACGCCGGTCTGCCGAACGCCTTCGGTGAATACGATCTCGACGCCGGGACGATGGCGGCGCAGATCCGCGAATGGGCCGAATCCGGGTTCCTGAATATCGTCGGCGGCTGCTGCGGCACCACGCCAGAGCATATCGCCGCCATGAGCAACGCGGTGGCAGGCCTGGCCCCGCGCAAGCTGCCCGAACTGCCGGTTGCCTGCCGACTGGCCGGACTTGAGCCGCTGAACATCGGCGATGACAGCCTGTTTGTGAACGTGGGTGAACGTACCAACGTGACTGGCTCCGCGAAGTTCAAGCGCCTGATTAAAGAAGAGAAATACAGCGAAGCGCTGGACGTTGCCCGCCAGCAGGTTGAGAGCGGCGCGCAAATTATTGATATCAACATGGATGAGGGGATGCTCGACGCCGAAGCGGCGATGGTGCGTTTCCTTAATCTCATCGCCGGGGAGCCGGACATTGCCCGCGTGCCGATTATGATCGACTCCTCGAAATGGGAAGTGATCGAGAAAGGCCTGAAGTGCATTCAGGGCAAAGGCATTGTTAACTCCATCTCCATGAAAGAGGGTGTCGAACCTTTTATACATCACGCGAAGTTGGTGCGCCGCTACGGTGCCGCCGTGGTGGTGATGGCCTTCGATGAAGTCGGTCAGGCCGATACCCGCGAGCGCAAAATTGAGATCTGCCGCCGCGCGTACAAAATTTTGACCGAAGAGGTTGGTTTCCCACCCGAGGACATTATCTTTGACCCGAACATCTTTGCCGTGGCGACCGGGATCGAAGAGCACAACAACTATGCTCAGGACTTTATCGGGGCCTGTGAAGACATCAAACGCGAGCTGCCGCATGCCCTGATCTCAGGCGGTGTCTCCAACGTCTCGTTCTCGTTCCGCGGTAACGACCCGGTGCGTGAAGCTATCCACGCGGTATTCCTTTACTACGCCATCCGTAACGGCATGGATATGGGCATCGTCAACGCCGGGCAGCTGGCGATTTATGACGACCTGCCTGCCGAACTGCGCGACGCGGTTGAAGACGTGATTCTGAACCGCCGCGACGACGCCACCGAGCGCATGCTGGAGCTGGCTGAAAAATACCGCGGCAGCAAAGCCGACGACAGTGCCAACGTCCAGCAGGCCGAATGGCGTTCCTGGGACGTGAATAAGCGTCTTGAGTATTCGCTGGTGAAAGGCATCACCGAGTTTATCGAACAGGATACCGAAGAGGCACGCCAGCAGGCCACGCGCCCGATTGAAGTGATCGAAGGGCCACTGATGGACGGCATGAACGTCGTCGGTGATCTGTTCGGCGAGGGCAAAATGTTCCTGCCGCAGGTGGTCAAATCCGCTCGCGTCATGAAGCAGGCGGTGGCGTATCTGGAACCCTTTATCGAAGCCAGTAAAGAGAAAGGTTCCAGCAACGGCAAGATGGTGATCGCCACCGTGAAAGGCGACGTGCACGACATCGGCAAAAACATCGTCGGTGTGGTGTTGCAGTGTAATAACTACGAAATTATCGATCTGGGCGTGATGGTGCCGGCGGATAAAATCCTCAAAACCGCGCGCGAAGTGAATGCTGACCTGATTGGCCTCTCAGGGCTGATCACCCCGTCGCTGGACGAGATGGTCAACGTGGCGAAAGAGATGGAGCGCCAGGGCTTTACCCTGCCGCTGCTGATTGGTGGCGCGACCACCTCGAAAGCGCACACCGCGGTGAAGATCGAGCAGAACTACAGCGGGCCGACGGTATACGTACAGAACGCCTCGCGCACGGTAGGCGTGGTCTCGGCGTTGCTGTCAGCAACCCAGCGTGACGACTTTGTTGCCAGAACCCGCAAAGAGTACGAAACGGTGCGTATCCAGCACGCGCGCAAAAAACCGCGTACCCCGCCGGTGACCCTGGCGGCGGCACGGGATAACGACCTGGCCTTTGACTGGGCCAGCTATACGCCGCCCGTCGCCCATCGCCTGGGCGTGCAGGAGGTAACGGCCAGCATCGAAACCCTGCGTAACTACATCGACTGGACGCCGTTCTTTATGACCTGGTCGCTGGCCGGGAAATATCCCCGCATCCTCGAAGACGAGGTGGTGGGTGAAGAAGCCCAGCGCCTGTTTAAAGATGCCAACGACCTGCTCGACCAGCTCAGCGCAGAGAAAACCCTCAACCCGCGCGGCGTGGTGGGGCTGTTCCCGGCGAACCGCGTGGGGGATGATATCGAGATCTATCGCGATGAAACCCGCACCCACGTGCTGACGGTCAGCCACCATCTGCGTCAGCAGACCGAGAAGGTCGGTTTTGCCAACTACTGCCTGGCCGACTTCGTCGCGCCGAAGCTGAGCGGTAAAGCCGACTACATCGGTGCCTTTGCCGTAACCGGCGGGCTGGAGGAGGACGCGCTGGCGGATGCCTTCGAAGCGCAGCATGATGATTACAACAAAATCATGGTCAAAGCGATTGCCGACCGTCTGGCCGAAGCGTTTGCCGAGTACCTGCATGAGCGGGTGCGTAAAGTGTACTGGGGCTATGCACCGAACGAGAACCTCAGCAACGAGGAGCTGATCCGCGAGAACTACCAGGGGATCCGCCCGGCGCCAGGCTATCCGGCCTGCCCGGAGCACACCGAGAAAGGCACCATCTGGCAGCTGCTGGATGTCGAAGCCCATACCGGTATGAAACTCACGGAATCCTTCGCCATGTGGCCGGGTGCATCGGTGTCCGGCTGGTATTTCAGCCACCCTGACAGCAAGTACTACGCTGTGGCGCAGATCCAGCGCGACCAGGTAGAGGATTATGCCCTGCGTAAGGGGATGAGCGTCGCGGAGGTGGAGCGCTGGCTGGCGCCGAATCTGGGGTACGACGCAGACTAAGGTCACGTTTCCTTACAACAAACAGGGCACCCACAGGGTGCCCTGTCTCTTTCTGACATTTAAGACCTTATACTGAACGAAGGTTCCTTCGATATTGCCCGGTGGCGCTTTTGCTAACCGTACATGCGCCCAGGCGGGATAAGCCATCGCCGTCATCCGGCAAGACAGCCTGCAAGGAACCACAGGAAAACGGATAACGAAAAGGAGAACCGATACTCGTGTTGACACTGCTACATCTGCTTTCTGCCGTGGCGTTGCTGGTCTGGGGCACACATATTGTCCGCACCGGCGTAATGCGCGTTTTTGGCGCCCGCTTACGTACCGTCCTCAGCCGCAGCGTTGAGAAAAAGCCGCTCGCGTTCTGTGCCGGCATTGGCGTCACTGCGCTGGTGCAAAGCAGCAATGCCACCACCATGCTGGTCACCTCGTTTGTGGCTCAGGATCTGGTGGCGCTGACCCCTGCGCTGGTGATTGTCCTCGGCGCAGATGTCGGCACCGCGCTAATGGCGCGCGTATTAACCTTCGATCTCTCCTGGCTGTCGCCGCTGCTGATCTTCATTGGCGTCATATTTTTCCTTGGCCGCAAACAGACCCGCGCCGGGCAACTGGGACGGGTGGGGATCGGCCTTGGGCTGATTTTGCTGGCGCTGGAGCTGATCGTTCAGGCTGTCACCCCTATCACCCAGGCCAGCGGCGTGCAGGTCATCTTTGCCTCGCTGACTGGCGATATCCTGCTGGATGCGCTGATTGGCGCGGTGTTTGCCCTGATCAGCTACTCCAGCCTGGCGGCGGTGCTGCTTACCGCCACGCTCACCACGGCAGGGATCATCTCCTTCCCGGTGGCCCTGTGTCTGGTTATTGGTGCCAACCTCGGCTCCGGCCTGCTGGCGGTACTTAATAACAGTGCCGCCAACGCCGCAGCCCGTCGCGTGGCGCTCGGCAGCCTGCTGTTCAAGCTGGTGGGGAGTCTGGTCATCCTGCCGTTCGTCTATCCGCTCGCAAATCTGATGGACAACCTGCCGCTGCCAAAATCGGAGCTGGTGATCTACTTCCACGTCTTCTACAACCTGGTGCGCTGCGTGGCGATGGTGCCCTTTGCCGAGCCAATGGCGCGGTTCTGCAAGCGGGTCATCCGCGATGAGCCAGAGCTGGATGCGCGCCTGAAGCCGAAGCATCTGGATACCTCAGCCCTGGACACCCCGGCGCTGGCGCTGGCCAATGCCGCCCGGGAGACGCTGCGCATGGGCGATGCCATGGAGCTGATGCTGGAGGGGTTAAAAAAGGTCATGCACGGCGAGCCGCGGGAAGAAAAAGATCTGCGCAAGCTCGCGGATGATATCAACGTGCTCTATACCGCCATTAAGCTCTATCTGGCGCGGATGCCGAAAGATGAGCTGGCGGAGGAGGAGTCCCGCCGCTGGGCAGAGATCATCGAGATGTCCCTCAACCTGGAGCAGGCCTCTGATATCGTCGAGCGCATGGGGAGTGAAATCGCGGATAAATCGCTGGCGGCCCGGCGGGCGTTTTCCCTCGAAGGGGTCAAAGAGCTGGATGCGCTGCACGACCAGCTCCTCGCCAACCTGAAGCTGGCGATGTCGGTCTTTTTCTCCAGCGATCTGGCGAGCGCCCGTCGTCTGCGTCGTAACAAGCACCGTTTCCGTATCCTCAACCGCCGCTATTCCCACGCGCACGTTGACCGACTGCACCAGCAAAACGTGCAAAGCATCGAGACCAGCTCCCTGCATATGGGCCTGCTGGGGGATATGAAGCGTCTTAACTCGCTCTTCTGCGCGGTGGCATACAGTGTGATGGAGCAGCCGGACGAAGACGACAGCCGGGATGAGTATTAATCTGGATAACGCCTCGCAGGACCACACTGCGGGGCCTGATACGCAGGTCATGATGTTCAGCAAACCGGAGACCTGTCTCAGTGACCGTGGGCTGATCTTTTTACCAGCCCAAACCTAAGGTATATTTCGCCTCTACAGGAGAAATTATGCTGCCAACTCAATCCACCCGATTAAACAAATACATTAGCGAGAGCGGGATCTGCTCGCGCCGCGAGGCTGACCGTTACATCGAACAGGGCAACGTGTTTATCAACGGTAAACGCGCCACTATTGGCGATCAGGTTGTTCCTGGCGATGTGGTCAAAGTGAATGGTCAACTGATCGAGCCACGGAACGAAGAAGACCTGGTGTTTATCGCGCTGAATAAACCGGTTGGCATTGTCAGTACCACGGAAGATGGCGAGCGCGACAACATTGTAGATTTCGTTAACCACAGCAGCCGTATCTTCCCGATTGGCCGTCTGGATAAAGACTCTCAGGGGCTGATTTTCCTCACTAACCACGGCGATCTGGTGAATAAGATCCTGCGGGCCGGTAACGACCATGAGAAAGAGTACATCGTCACGGTCAACAAGCCGGTGACGGATGATTTCATTCGCGGGATGGGGGCGGGCGTTCCGATCCTCGGGACGGTCACGAAAAAGTGCAAAGTGAAGAAAGAGGCACCGTTCGCCTTCCGTATCACTCTGGTTCAGGGGTTAAACCGCCAGATCCGCCGCATGTGCGAACATTTTGGTTTTGAAGTAACGAAGCTGGAACGTACCCGCATCATGAACGTTAGCCTCTCCGGCATCCCGCTGGGCGAGTGGCGCGATCTGACCGACGACGAGCTGATTGAGCTGTTCAAGCTGATCGAGAACTCATCCTCAGAAGCGAAACCGAAAGCGAAGGCAAAGCCGAAAACGCAGGGCATCAAACGCCCGGTGGTCAAGGCGCCGCAAACGGAAGAGAAAAGCCGGGGCAAACCGGCCGGAAACGGCAAACGCTTTACCCAGCCAGGGCGCAAAAAGAAAGGGCGCTAATCAGCGCCTTCCACGGGTTGGGGTATTTGCCGACCAGGAAAATGTCGCCTCTTTATCCACCTTATAAGCCTGCTCTTTTCTCAGCTTGCGGGCTTTTTTAGCGTCCTGTTCACGCTGCGCCATCAGTTTGTCGATGTACTCTTTCTTCACGTGATTGGTTTCGGCGTTGGTCAGCAGTCGGCCATGGGCGATACGGGCGCGATCGAGCAGGGTTTTCAGTTCGCGCTGCTCGCTTTCCGTCATGTCTTTCTGGGTCAATCTCGGTGTGGACATACCTGAAGCCTCCTGTGGACGAGGCTTCAGTGTAAAGCATGCCTTCGCTGCCGCGAAGCTGAATTAACCTTCCTTCACCACATCGTGTTTCTTTTGGTCCTGGATCGGCTTACCTGACCAGTAACCCGCCAGCAGGGAACCGGAAAGGTTATGCCATACCGAGAACAGCGCGCCAGGCAGTGCCGCCAGCGGCGAGAAGTAAATTTTGCCGAGCGCAGCGGCCAGACCTGAGTTTTGCATCCCCACTTCAATCGCCAGCGTACGGCAGGTGGACTCGTCAAAGCCAAACAGCTTCCCACCCCAGTAGCCACCCAGCAGTCCGATGATGTTATGCAGCACCACAGCGATAATCACCACAAAACCGACAGAGGCGATGTGCGCCGCAGAGCCCGCCACCACGGCGCTGATAATCGCCAGAATGCAGACCATCGAAAACGCCGGCAGATACGACTCAAGGGCTTTCACCAGCCGCGGGAACAGGTGATGAATAATCAGCCCCAGCGCAATCGGGATCACCACGATTTGCAGAATGCTCAGCAGCATTCCCATCACATCCACCTGAATGTGGGCATCCACATACAGACGTGTCAGCAGCGGCGTCGCCACCACGCCCACCAGCGTGGAGACGGAGGAGATCGTCACCGACAGCGCCACATCCCCCTTCGCCAGATAGATCATCACGTTGGAGGCCGTACCGCTGGCCACGCTGCCTACCAGCACCATCCCGGCGGAGAGATCCGGCGGCATCTTAAAGGCGATGGCCAGCACCCAGGCGGCCAGAGGCATCACCAGGTAGTGCAGGAAAATCCCCGCCGCAACCGGTGCCGGGCGTGACAGCACGCGTTTAAAATCGTCGATTTTCAGGTGCACGCCCATGCCGAACATGATCAGCATCAGCAGCGTAGTGACCCACGGGCCAATGGAGGTAAAGGTGGTTGGCGTGTAATACGCGAGAACAGAGAGCAGCAGCGCCCATAACGGGAACAGCCGGGTGATAGCGGATAACATACGTATTCCTTGCGATTGTGTTGTGTCATGTAGTTATAAAAAAAGCCGGGTTCAAGCCCGGCTTAGAGATAGTGTTTATCCTGCTAATGATTTTTGTTCAACCAAATTTTCTTCATGATCCCGGGTGGAGGTGTTCCCAGCTCAGGCCAAAGCGGGCGAGATATTTGCGCAGCCTGTCGGCATCGTTAGGGTTGGCTTTCTTCATGCGCGAAACCGCAAAGAGTTCCCGTCCGGCCTCGGATAAAGAGGCGCTACGACGGCACACTTCCAGCACGGTTTCCAGCTGTCGCTGGTCGAAAAGATCCAGGTCCATGACCGGAGATGGCGCGGCGGTCTGCCAGCTCTCCTGCAGCCTGACGATCTCCTCCTCAACAAGCGCTAAGGTGATGCGCCCCTGTTCGGCAAGCGTGGCCATCCGCGCGACAGAGGAACCCAGTTCACGAAAGTTGCCGCGCCATAACGCCTGAGGCGAGTCAGCAAAACGCAAATAGCGCTCACGCGCCTCTTTGTCGAAACGCACCTGGGATTGCGTTTGCGTCGCGAAACGTTGCAGTTCGTACTCCACGTTGGGGGCGATATCCTCGCGACGCTGCGCCAGGCCGGGCAGGGCAAAACTCCACATATTGATACGCGCCCAGAGATCCTCACGAAAACGCCCTTCCGCCACCCACTGCCGCATATCCCGGTGCGTACCGGCAATCAGCTGAAAATCACTTTTTACCTCTTTATCGGAGCCAAACGGGAAGAAGGTTTTCTCTTCGATGGCTTTCAACAGCATGGCTTGTTCGTCGAGGCCCAGTTCAGCGATCTCATCTAAAAACAATACGCCGCCGTCGGCCTCACGCAGCAGTCCGGCGCGCGCGGTTGCCGCCCCGGTAAACGCCCCTTTGACATGGCCGAACAGGGTGGACATGGCGTTGTCCCCCCGCAGCGTGGCGCAGTTGACCGCCACCAGCCTGCCCGTCAGCTGATGGCGGGATTGCTTAAGCTGATATATACGGTTGGCGAGGAAGGATTTTCCGGCCCCTGTGGGGCCAGTCAGCAAAACAGGGGCGGTCGAGCGTAGCGCCACACGCTCGATCTGGTCGATGAGGGCGTTGAAGGTGGCATTGCGGGTATCAATCCCCGCTTTCAGGAACGAAATGGATTCCTGCTGCTCGCGCTGAAAGCGGCTGGTCAGCGTGGTATAGCGGCTTAAATCCAGGTCGATGATCGAGTAACGCCCGATGGGTACGGCCTCTTCGGAGGCATCCCTGCTGGCGGGGCCGGTCTGGATCAGGCTGGCGGGGAGATACCGCGCTTCGGTCAGTAAAAACCAGCAGATCTGTGCCACGTGGGTGCCGGTAGTAATATGCACCAGGTACTCTTCATTCTCGGTGTCAAACGTGTAGTGGGTGGCGAAGTCGAGGAACGCGGCGTAGACCTCTTCAAAATCCCAGGGATCGGCAATGGTGACGGGCCATGGGCGCACGGTGGTATGGGGTGAAAGCAGCCTGATGTCTTCCGTTATCTGTTCAGCCATCCCCCGATCCTGCGGCTGGTGGAGCAACTCCAGCCTGTCGACGGGGAGATCGGGCTGCTGGCAAAGGGCGACGGTCGGGCGCCATTTGCGTAAGCGGTTGGCCCGCTTGCCGCGTTTGTCCATCACCGTGCCCAGAACACCAATAACCACTCGCCGCTTTTTCATATTTATCCTGCAAGATAAAGATCGATACTAAAAGATAAAAATATTCTGCGGGTTAAGCAATATCTGGCGAGGCGTTGAAAATAAAAATCAATCTAATCAATTAGATAAATTTTATGTGTGGAGGCTAAGGATTCTGGCACGCTTCTGGCAATACTTCCGGTAACAGACAGTCCTGAGGGTCAGCACCATGAAAAAGAATGATTTTGACGTGTTAACGGCGCAGCACAGTGCGCCCGTAAAAATGTGGACGCATGGCGTGCCCGTGGAGCCAGAGGCGCGCGAGCAGCTGCTGAATACCGCGAAGATGCCGTTTATTTTTAAACATCTGGCGGTGATGCCGGATGTCCATCTCGGGAAAGGCTCCACCATTGGCAGCGTGATCCCCACCAAAGGGGCCATCATTCCGGCGGCGGTGGGGGTGGATATCGGCTGCGGGATGATTGCCGTGCGAACATCCCTTCTGGCAGCCGATCTGCCGGATAATCTTCACGGTCTGCGCAGCGCCATTGAGCAGGCGGTGCCACACGGGCGCACCAATACCCGCTCCCGTCGCGACAAGGGAGCATGGGAGAAGACGCCGGATGAAGTGGATAACCATTGGGCGACGCTGGCACCCCGTTTTAAAAGGCTGACGGATAAGTACCCGCAGCTGCTGAAAACCAATAACCATCAGCATCTGGGCACGCTGGGTACCGGAAATCACTTTATCGAGATCTGCCTGGACGAGCAGCAACGCGTGTGGGTCATGCTGCACAGTGGCTCGCGCGGCGTGGGCAACGCGATCGGCAATGTGTTTATCACTCTGGCGCAGAAAGATATGCAGCAGCATATCGCCAACCTGCCGGACAGAAACCTGGCCTACTTCCAGGAGGGGAGTCGGCACTATAACGATTACATCGAAGCCGTGGAGTGGGCGCAGGATTTTGCCCGCCATAACCGCGAGGTGATGATGGCGCGCGTGCTGGCCGCGCTCTCGCGCATTGTGCCAAAACCTTTCCTGACCCAGCAGGAGGCGGTGAATTGCCATCACAACTATGTCCAGAAAGAGCGGCATTTTGGTGAAGAGGTACTGGTGACGCGCAAAGGGGCGGTATCGGCGCAGAAGGGCGAGATGGGGATCATCCCCGGCTCGATGGGCGCGAAGAGCTTTATCGTGCGCGGCCTGGGCAATGAAGAGAGCTTTTGCTCCTGCAGCCACGGGGCAGGGCGGGTGATGAGCCGGACGGCGGCCAAAAAACGCTTCACCGTTGCCGATCAGATCCGCGCCACGGCCCATGTCGAGTGCAGAAAAGACAACGAGGTGATCGATGAGATCCCGATGGCCTATAAAGACATTGATGCCGTTATGGCGGCCCAGGCCTCACTGGTCGAAATCGTTCATACCCTGCGTCAGGTTGTGTGTGTAAAAGGATAAAAGAGATGACTGATAACGGTGTGGATACCGCCATGCGCGAGCGCGTGCGGCAGCAACTCCACGAAATAGAGCAGCGATTCAATGTCACCGTGCTGTACGCCTGCGAATCGGGCAGCCGGGGCTGGGGATTCGCCTCCCCGGACAGCGATTATGACGTGCGCTTCCTGTATGTGCATAAGCCTGACTGGTATTTACGCGTCGAACCGCAGCGGGACGTGATCGAGCTGCCCATAGACGACGAACTGGACGTCAGCGGCTGGGAGTGGCGCAAGGCGCTTGGCCTGCTTAAAGCGGCCAACCCTACGCTTATTGAGTGGCTGGATTCGCCGGTGGTCTATCAGCAGAGCGACAGGGTGATAACAGAGCTACGCACGCAGGTGCCCGCCTGGTTTTCCCCCGTTCGCGCGCGCTGGCACTACTACTCGATGGCGCGCAAAAACTTCCGCGTTTATTTACAGGACGAAGAGGTGCGGCTGAAGAAGTATTTTTACGTCCTGCGGCCGCTGTTAGCGGTGCGCTGGGTAGAGGCAGGAAAAGGCATGCCGCCGATGCGTTTTGCCGAACTGCTGGCGGGAAGCGAGCTTGATGCGGCGTTACGTCAGGAGATCGATGAGCTGCTGGCGATAAAACAGCGCGCGGGAGAAGCACAGTACGGCCCGAGACGCCCTTTGCTGCACGCTTTTATTCAGCATGAGCTCGAACGGGGTGAAAACCCACCCACGCTGCCCGACAGCCGCGATGGTGAGATAGCTTCGCTGGATTCACTGCTGATGAGAACGGTGTTGGCAGGATAAAAAAAGGCCCGGTTATCCGGGCCATGTTCATCTTACTCAAACAAGTTGTGATGCAGCTTCTGCACAACCTGCTCGGCTTCGGCGCCAGGCACCAGGAAGCACAGGTTGTAGCTGGATGCGCCATAGCAAATCATGCGGATGTTGAACGGCTCCAGCACGCCAAATACCTCTTTGCCCACGCCGCTGGCGCGGGACAGCTCGTTGCCGATGATGGCCACCAGGGCGAGATCTTCTTCCACCTCGACACGGCACAGTTCCGACAGCTCCATCAGCAGGGACTGGGTCAGCAGGGTATCGCCAGTGGAAGTGGAACCAGTGGTATCCAGGGTCAGGGCGATGTTCACTTCTGAGGTGGTCACCAGATCGACCGAGATGCTGTGGCGCGCCAGAATGCTAAACACTTCGGCCAGGAAGCCGCGGGAGTGCAACATGCTCAGGCTGTGCAGGGTCAGCAGGGTCTGCTTGCGACGCAGCGCCAGGGCACGGAACAGCGGCGGGTTTTCGGTGGTATTGCACACCATGGTGCCGCCCGCTTTTGGATCCTTGCTGGAGCCAACAAAAACAGGAATATCGCTGCGCACGGCAGGCATCAGCGTCGCCGGATGCAGTACTTTCGCACCAAAGGTCGCCATCTCAGCGGCTTCTTCAAAGGCGATCACATCAATACGTTTTGCCGCCGGTACCACGCGCGGGTCAGTGGTGTAGATACCGGGCACGTCCGTCCAGATATCCACGCGGGACGCCTTCAGGGCTTCGCCCAGCAGGGCTGCGGTGTAATCGCTGCCGCCACGGCCCAGCGTAGTGGTGCGGCCTTTGGCTTCGCTACCGATAAAGCCCTGGGTGATGACAATGCCTTCTGCCAGACGCGGTGCCAGCTGTTGGGTGGTCAGTTCGGCAATGGCGGTAATGTCCGGCTCGGCACGGCCAAAGCGGTCGCTGGTGCGCAGCACTTTACGCACGTCAAACCACAGCGAGTCAACGTTACGCTCGCGCAGCACTTCGACAAACAGCAGGGTCGACATCAGCTCACCGTGGCTGACCAGCTCGTCGGTCAGGGCGGTGGAGGTGGCCAGAGAGGCGGCTTCCGCCAGGGTGATGATATTTTCCAGCAGGCGCTCAATCTCTTCGCTGATCACGCTTGGATCGCGCAGGCGGCTAAGAATATCGAACTGAATTTTGTGCAGCGCTTCGAGCTTCGCCTGGCGCTCGTTCGCTTCCAGCCCTTCAGCAAGGGCGACCAACAGATTGGTGACGCCAGCCGAAGCGGACAGCACCACCAGGCGGGTATCAGGATCGGCCAGCACCACATCGGCGCTGCGGTTCATGGCGTCGTAATCGGCCACGCTGGTACCGCCAAATTTGGCGACAACAAAACTCGTCATAACAACCTCGTGTCAGGGAAGGAAAAAAGCGACCATGGCACAAGGACAAAATAGTTTTATCGGTGCAGGCGCAAATACCGTGTGTATAAATAAAATGTGCAGGGGATCCTGTCAACGCCGGGATTATGCGGATTTTTCATGCTGCCTTCCATATGAGAAACAGGACTTATAACAGCTATACTTTTGGAGCTTTTGAGCTGCACTTGATGCAGGCCAGGCCAATGGCATAAAAACCATCACAATTTTTGGCGACAGAGGCTACAATCGACCGAGGTCACAATTCTCAATTCAGAAGAGTATTGCTATGAAAAATATCAATCCAACGCAGACTTCAGCCTGGCAGGCATTACAGAAACATTTTGATGAAATGAAAGACGTCACCATCGCGGAACTGTTCGCGAAAGACGGCGATCGTTTCAGTAAGTTCTCCGCGACCTTCGACGATCAGATGCTGGTCGATTTTTCCAAAAACCGCATCACCGAAGAGACGCTGGCAAAACTGCAGGATCTGGCGAAAGAGACCGATCTGAGCGGTGCCATCAAGTCCATGTTCTCCGGTGAGAAGATCAACCGCACCGAAGACCGCGCAGTACTGCATGTGGCTCTGCGTAACCGTAGCAATACCCCTATTATCGTTGACGGCAAAGATGTGATGCCGGAAGTGAATGCCGTACTGGAAAAGATGAAAGCCTTCTCTGAAGCCATCATCTCCGGTAACTGGAAAGGCTACACTGGCCAGGCGATCACCGACGTAGTCAACATCGGTATCGGCGGCTCCGACCTCGGCCCGTTCATGGTGACCGAAGCGCTGCGTCCATATAAAAATCACCTCAACATGCACTTTGTCTCTAACGTCGATGGCACCCACATCGCCGAAGTGCTGAAAAAGGTGAACCCGGAAACCACGCTGTTCCTGGTGGCGTCCAAAACCTTCACCACCCAGGAAACCATGACCAACGCCCACAGCGCGCGCGACTGGTTCCTGAAAACGGCTGGCGACGAGCAGCATGTTGCGAAACACTTCGCGGCGCTCTCTACCAACGCCAAAGCGGTTGGCGAGTTCGGTATCGACACCGCCAACATGTTTGAGTTCTGGGATTGGGTAGGGGGCCGCTACTCCCTGTGGTCCGCTATCGGCCTGTCGATCATCCTCTCCGTGGGCTACGACAACTTTGTTGAGCTGCTCTCCGGCGCGCACGCGATGGACAACCACTTCGCCAACACCGCACCAGAGAAAAACCTGCCGGTACTGCTGGCGCTGATCGGCATCTGGTACAACAACTTCTTCGGCGCTGAAACCGAAGCGATCCTGCCGTACGACCAGTACATGCACCGTTTCGCGGCCTACTTCCAGCAGGGCAACATGGAATCCAACGGTAAATACGTTGACCGTAACGGCAACGCCGTGGATTACCAGACCGGCCCAATCATCTGGGGTGAGCCAGGCACCAACGGCCAGCACGCGTTCTACCAGCTGATCCACCAGGGCACCAAAATGGTTCCTTGCGACTTTATCGCCCCGGCCATTACGCACAACCCGCTGTCTGACCACCATCCGAAACTGCTGTCGAACTTCTTCGCGCAAACTGAAGCGCTGGCGTTCGGTAAAGCGCGTGATGTGGTTGAGCAGGAGTATCGCGATCAGGGTAAAGATCCTGCGACCCTGGACCACGTTGTGCCGTTCAAAGTGTTCGAAGGCAACCGTCCAACTAACTCCATCCTGCTGCGTGAGATCACCCCGTTCAGCCTGGGCGCGCTGATTGCCCTGTATGAGCACAAAATCTTCACCCAGGGCGCCATCCTGAACATCTTCACTTTCGACCAGTGGGGCGTGGAGCTGGGTAAACAGCTGGCTAACCGCATTCTGCCGGAGCTGGGTGATAACCAGGATATTAACAGCCACGACAGCTCTACCAACGGTCTGATTAACCGTTATAAAGCATGGCGTGCCTAATCTCGCTGCTGTGAACAGTTTCGGCTTATTGTCGTAATGCCGCTTAGTTAAGCCCGGTGGATTGTTCCGTTCACCTCAGGTTCAGCAGAAGATGGCATTCCACAACCCGTGAACGTGACAAGGGGGGCCGCCGGGCCCCCCTTGTCAATCCCCGCGGCCCCGCAATGAAACCGGTGCTTCGCACTGCGCTCACCTCCCGACCGGCTGCCTGCGGTCGGCTCAACGCGACATCCTGTCTCGATTCGCCTCTGGCCGCCATCCCTGGCGTCCAGCCCTTGTCATCCGGTCTCCGGTTCGCCGGTTTCAGCGGGGACTCAACACCCGTGCCACATTCAGGCGACTGAGAAGCGTGAGGGTGGGGGAGTCCGGCTGAACATCGCCGAAGCGATGACCGCAGCGGAGGGGGCATAAGCAGAGGTGCTGTAGTGAACGGAAGCTTTCCACTTCAGTCACTGAGAAGTACCGAATCGTTTAACTGACTGGCATTACGGCTTATTGCCGGCATTTTTTTACCTGCGGGTTTGCCACCTGAACAAAATATAAACAAAAAATATAGATCCCCGTCACATTTTTGCGTTATACAGGAACCTCGCCCCGGAGAATGAGGTGCTGTATGACATCCCTGACTCGCCCACGCGTTGAGTTTATCTCGACCCTTTTACAGACCGTGCTGAACCTGGGTCTGTTGAGCCTTGGCCTGATTCTCGTCATCTTCCTCGGTAAAGAGACGGTGCATCTGGCTGATGTGCTTTTTGCCCCTGAGCAAACCAGCAAATACGAGCTGGTTGAAGGGCTGGTGGTTTACTTTCTTTACTTCGAATTTATCGCCCTGATCGTTAAGTACTTTCAGTCGGGCTTTCACTTCCCGCTTCGCTACTTTGTCTACATTGGGATCACCGCGATTGTGCGGCTGATCATCGTCGATCATAAATCGCCCCTCGACGTGCTGCTTTATTCGGCGGCCATCCTGCTGCTGGTGGTTACGCTCTGGCTGTGCAACTCGAAGCGACTGAAACGGGAATAAAAAAAGGGCGGCCCGAGGGCCGCCGAATACAGTCACAAGTTTGGATCAAGACATCAAGGCAAAGTTGAGGGTTGCAGTGGTATAACAATGATACTTAACCTTTCACGCCCCCTGCGGTCAGGCCGTTCACCAGCCAGCGCTGGGCCAGCAGGAACACGACGGTGATCGGGATAGCGGAGAGTACGGCGGCTGCGGCAAAGTCGCCCCACAGGTAGTTTTGTGGGTTGAGGTATTGCTGCATCCCTACCGCCAGCGTGTAGCTGTTCACATCACGCAGCAGCAGTGACGCGACCGGCACTTCAGTGATTGCGGCGATAAACGACAGAATAAAGACGACCGCCAGAATCGGCACCGACAGGGGCAGCAGCACCAGACGGAATGCCTGCCAAGGGGTTGCGCCATCCAGCGATGCCGCTTCTTCCAGCGAATTATCGATAGTTTCGAAATAGCCTTTGATGGTCCACACATGCAGTGCGATGCCGCCAAGATAGGCGAAAATCACCCCGCCGTGGGTGTTCAGGCCGATGAACGGCACATACTGGCCGAGGCGGTCGAACAACGCATACAGGGCCACCAGCGACAGGACCGCCGGGAACATCTGGAAAATCAGCATCCCTTTCAGCAGTGTCGCTTTCCCTTTAAAGCGCATACGGGCAAAGGCGTAAGCGCAGGTGGTGGAGAGGGTCACGATACCAATCGCGGTGATGGTGGCGACTTTCACCGAGTTCCACAGCCACAGCAGTACCGGGAACGGCGGCGGCGTGACGCGGCCATCGGCGTGTTCCACGCTGAAGCCCAGCGCCAGTTTCCAGTGCTCCCAGGAGATTTGCTCCGGGATCAGGCTACCGGTGGCGAAGTTGCCGGAACGCAGGGAGATGGCGATAACCATCAGCAGCGGGAACATGATCGCCGCGATAAAAATCAGCAGCCCTAGGTGCGTAATCAGCAGGCGCAGCTTTTGAGATTTGGGTTGGACCATAGCCATAATATTCTTTACTCCTTAACACCGCTCCAGGCTATTTTGCTTGCCGTTTTGAACGCTGACAGTGCTCAGAATCCTCACGTACTTCGTGTACGCTCCGGTTCTTGCGTGCTGGCAGCGCCCAAACTGGCTGCGCCAATAACGCCTGGTGATTCCAGTTAGTCAAATTTCATGCGTGTGGCTTTCAGGTTCACCACTGCCAGCGCGCCTACCAGCAGGAAGATCAGGGTGGCGATGGCCGCCGCCAGACCGAAGTCCTGGCCCCCGCCGCCTTCAAAGGCGATACGGTAGGTGTAGCTCACGAGCAGGTCGGTATAGCCGGCCGGCGTGGTGGTGCCGAGACGGTCCGGGCCACCGTTGGTCAACAGCTGAATCAGCACGAAGTTGTTAAAGTTAAAGGCGAAGCTGGCGATCATCAGCGGCGTCAGCGGCTTGATCAGCAGCGGGAGCGTAATCTTAAAGAAGTTCTGGAACGGGGTTGCACCGTCCATCGCCGAGGCTTCGTACAGGTCATCCGGGATCGCCTTCAACAGCCCCATGCACAGGATCATCATGTACGGATAGCCGAGCCAGGTGTTGACGATAACGATCATCGTACGGGCGGTGGTCGGGTCGCTGAACCAGGCCGGTTTAATGCCAAACAGCCCGCTCAGCATCATGTTGATTTCGCCAAAGCTCTGGTTGAACAGACCTTTGAAAATCAGAATCGAGATGAACGACGGCACGGCATACGGCAGGATCAGCAGGACGCGGTAAATCGCTTTCCCTTTTAACGCTTCCCACTGCACCAGGCAGGCCAGCACCATGCCGACGGCCACGGTCAGGAGCACGGTCAGTACCGAGAAGACCACGGTCCAGACGAAGATAGCAAAGAAGGGCTTCTGGATGCCTTCGTCGGTAAAGACGCGGGTAAAGTTGTCCCAGCCGATGGTGACGGTATAGCCCGGGCTGAGTTTATCGTCGCCCCAGTTGCCGTCAGCATTCACAGACTGGTAAAAGCCGATGTCGTTGTTCGGACGGTACTTCACGCCGGTCTGGTTGTTGGTCAGCGTGCTGTCATTGCCCAGCGTATAGAGCGGGCGGGTACCGGAGAACTGGCGCAGCGAGCTCATGATCACTTTGCTTTCATCTGGCAGTTCGGCGGTCAGTTGGGTCAGCGCCTGGCGGTTCTGGGTGATGACACGCAGGTTAGCGCGCTCCCCTTCTGGCAGGGCGTCTGCTTCTTTCAGGGCCAGTTTCTGCTCGCCGCCAAATTTAAAGGCGTCGGAGACGTAATATTTGTTCGTGGTCGTGTCAGTCAGCGCCAGCTTCCACTCATCACCGGCCGGGTAGAGGCCAAAGTTGAAGGTCTTACCGGCCTGATAAGAACGGTCCATCAGCACCTGCTGGGCGCGCTCTTGCGCAAGCTGGTTGGTGCTGCTGTAGTTGGTGAAGGCAATGGCGATGGTGCAGATCAGCGGGAACAGAACAAACAGTCCCATCCCGGCCACACCCGGATAAACATAGCGCCAGGCGTAAGCTTTACGATTCGCAAAAATATAGAGGCCGACCGCGCTTAAGATCAGCGTCATGGCGGCAAACAGGTACTCCCCCTGGGCGTACATCAAAACAATAAGGTAACCCACCAGCAAACCCAGCAGACCAATCACTGACCATTTCAGCGTGTCGCTTTGCCACCAGTGTTTCTTTTTAACGACATCCATGGGGATCTTCCTCTACAACAATTAAACAACCCTCATCCCAGGCCTCTCCCTGAGAGAGAGGCCTTCTCCCTCAAGAGAGAAGGCCGGGATGAGGGGGTTACAGCCTGTCTTACTTGGTAATACGACCCTGAGCATCTTTCAGCGCGGCATCCACAGTCTGACGACCGCTGGCGGCGTTGATCACCGCAGTACGGGTGGCATACCAGAAGGCAGCCATCTGTGGGATGTTCGGCATGATTTCGCCTTTCTCGGCGTTGCTCATGGTGGCGGCGATGCGTGGATCTTTCGCCAGCGTTTCCTGGAAGGATTTCAGCGCCACAGCACCCAGCGGTTTATCCTTGTTCACTTCTTCCAGACCCTGATCGGTCAGCAGGTAGTTTTCCAGGAACTCTTTCGCCAGCTCTTTGTTCGGGCTGGCGGCGTTGATACCGGCACTCAGCACGCCAACGAACGGTTTAGACGGTTTGCCATTGAAGGTTGGCAGTACCGCGACGCCGTAGTTGATTTTGCTCTTATCGATGTTGGACCACGCCCACGGACCGTTGATGGTCATCGCGGTTTCGCCCTTGTTGAACGCGGCTTCAGCGATGGAGTAATCGGTGTCTGCGTTCATGTGTTTGTTCTTGATCAGGTCAACCAGGAAGGTCAGACCCGCTTTCGCGCCTGCGTTGTCCACGCCGACATCTTTCACGTCATATTTGCCGTCAGCAAATTTGAACGCGTAACCGCCATCGGCAGCAATCAGCGGCCAGGTGAAGTACGGCTCTTGCAGGTTGAACATCAGCGCGCTCTTACCTTTCGCCTTCAGCTCTTTATCCAGTGCCGGGATCTCTTCCCAGGTTTTTGGCGGGTTAGGAACAAGATCTTTGTTGTAAATCAGGGAGAGCGACTCAACCGCTACCGGGTAAGCAATCAGCTTGCCGTTGTAACGCACGGCATCCCAGGTGAACGGGAACAGCTTGTCCTGGAAGGCTTTATCAGGAGAAACTTCTGCCAGCAGGCCAGACTGTGCGTAGCCACCGAAACGGTCATGCGCCCAGAAGATGATATCCGGGCCGTCGCCGGTCGCCGCAACCTGCGGGAATTTCTCTTCCAGTTTGTCCGGGTGTTCAACGGTGACTTTGATGCCGGTATCTTTCTCGAATTTTTTACCCACTTCGGCCAGGCCGTTGTAGCCTTTGTCGCCGTTAATCCAGATTACCAGCTTACCTTCTTCAATTTTGGCGAGCGCCGGAGCGGAGATCATCATTGCTGCAAGGGCGGACAATGCGAAAACGCGTGCGCCAGTCTTGATATTCATATCTGCCATCCTTTTTGGTGATGTGCTGTGGATACATGAGGTGGTTCAACGTCGCTCAGTCTCCTTATTTGACATCCTCTTTCCATCCTCCCGTCCCCTACGCCCCACCCCCGTTTTATGTGATCTGCGTTGCATAAAATTGAGTTATGTGTCCCAGCGCACATAAAAGTACGGTGAATTTTGCCAGTGACATCACGAATTTAGCCTCAGCCCCCGAGCCGCGCTGGTGGAGTCCTCTCTCTCATCCTCCCGCCTCCTCCCCCATAAAAAAGGCAGGGGGTGGAGGATTCGCGACGCGTTGCGATACCGCATAGTCAGCCCATATTGAATGTTTCTGTCGATGACAGGTTGTAACGAAGGGAGTAGGGCATGGCGAGCGTAGAACTGCGTAACGTAACGAAAGCCTGGGGTGACGTGGTGGTATCGAAAGATATCAACCTCGATATTCAGGAAGGCGAATTCGTGGTTTTTGTTGGCCCGTCAGGCTGTGGTAAATCCACGCTGCTGCGCATGATTGCCGGTCTGGAAACCATCACCAGCGGTGATTTGATGATTGGCGATACCCGTATGAACGATATCCCGCCTGCGGAGCGCGGCGTCGGGATGGTATTCCAGTCCTATGCACTTTATCCCCATCTCTCCGTTGCCGAGAACATGTCGTTCGGCCTGAAGCTGGCCGGCGCCAAAAAAGAGACCATTAACCAGCGCGTGACCCAGGTTGCCGAAGTTCTCCAGCTGGCACACCTGCTGGAGCGTAAGCCGAAGGCGCTCTCCGGTGGTCAGCGTCAGCGTGTGGCGATTGGCCGTACGCTGGTGGCAGAGCCGCGCGTGTTCCTGCTCGATGAGCCGCTGTCGAACCTCGACGCCGCGCTGCGCGTGCAGATGCGTATTGAAATCTCCCGCCTGCACAAGCGTCTGGGCCGCACCATGATTTACGTCACCCACGATCAGGTCGAAGCGATGACCCTGGCCGACAAGATTGTGGTGCTGGATGCCGGTCGCGTGGCCCAGGTGGGCAAACCGCTGGAACTCTATCACTACCCGGCAGACCGCTTTGTTGCGGGCTTTATCGGCTCGCCAAAGATGAACTTCCTGCCGGTCAAAGTCACCGCCACCGCCATTGAACAGGTTCAGGTTGAACTGCCTAACCGCCAGCAGGTGTGGTTACCGGTAGACAGTGCAAACGTACAGGTAGGGGCAAACATGTCCCTCGGGATCCGCCCTGAGCATCTGCTGCCGAGCCACATCGCTGATGTGACGTTGGAAGGCGAGGTTCAGGTGGTTGAGCAACTTGGTCACGAAACACAGATTCATATCCAGATCCCAGCCATTCGTCAGAACCTGGTGTACCGCCAGAATGACGTGGTGTTGGTAAAAGAGGGTGCCACATTCGCTATCGGCTTGCCGCCAGAGCGCTGCCATCTGTTCCGAGAAGATGGCACTGCATGTCGTCGGTTGCACCAGGAGCCAGGCGTTTAAGCAATCCCAATAATAAGCACGAAACCATCAGGTGAAGTGTTCAAAGAAAAGCAATGATCTCAGGAGATAGAATAATGATTACTCTGCGCAAAGTCCCTCTGGCGGTCGCCATTGCGGCAGGCATCCTGTCTGCCCAGGCCGGCGCTGTCGACTTTAAAGGTTATGCTCGTTCTGGCATTGGCTGGACCGGGAGTGGTGGCGAACAGCAGTGTTTCCAGGCAACAGGTGCACAAAGTAAATACCGTCTTGGTAACGAATGTGAAACCTATGCCGAGCTGAAACTGGGCCAGGAAGTGTGGAAAGAGGGCGACAAGAGCTTCTACTTCGACACCAACGTAGCCTACTCCGTTTCACAGCAGAATGACTGGGAATCAACCAGCCCGGCCTTCCGTGAAGCAAACGTGCAGGGTAAAAACCTGATTGAATGGCTGCCAGGCTCCACCATTTGGGCCGGTAAGCGCTTCTATCAGCGTCATGACGTCCACATGATCGACTTCTACTACTGGGATATTTCAGGTCCTGGTGCAGGTATCGAAAACATCGATCTGGGCTTCGGTAAACTCTCTCTGGCAGCAACCCGTTCTTCTGAGTCCGGCGGTTCTGCAACCTTCGCCGATCGTGATGCCAATGGCGATCGCATTTATGACAACGTCGTACCTAACGATGTCTTCGATGTTCGTTTAGCGGGCATGGAAATCAACCCAGGCGGTACCCTGGAGCTGGGCGTTGACTACGGTCACACCAACATTCCAGACGATTACTACCTGCAGCCTGGCGCCTCTAAAGATGGCTGGATGTTCACTGCTGAACACACCCAGAGCATGCTGAAAGGCTTTAACAAGTTCGTTGTGCAGTACGGCACGGACTCTATGACCTCTAACGGCAAAGGTATTCCACAGGGCGGTAGCGTTGATAACGACGGTTCTATGATCCGCGTGATCGACCACGGTGCGATCACCCTGGCTGACCAGTGGGACCTGATGTACGTCGGTATGTACCAGAACATTGACCGCGACAACAACAACGGCACCGAGTGGTGGACCGTCGGTGTTCGTCCAATGTTCAAATGGACGCCAATCATGTCCACCCTGCTGGAAGTTGGCTACGACAACGTTAAATCTCAGAAAACTGACGATACCAACAACCAGTACAAAATCACCCTGGCACAACAGTGGCAGGCAGGCGACAGCATCTGGTCTCGTCCGGCTATCCGTGTCTTCGCAACCTACGCCAAGTGGGATGAGAAATGGGGCTACGCGAACAACGGCAGCGATAAGCAAGCAGGTTACACCCCTGGCGTAGCGTATAACGACACTTCTGCACGCACCTTCAGCCGTGGCGACAACGATGAGTGGACCTTCGGTGCCCAGATGGAAATCTGGTGGTAATACGTAACACCTGATGTATTGACCTAAAAGAGGGGCGCAAGCCCCTCTCTTCATAGGGTGCTGCGCGCTATTGCCTGGCCACCGCAGTGCTGATGCTATCTGAGGTAAACATAATGAAAATGAAGAAAAGTCTCGTCGCGCTGTGCCTCTCCGCAGGGTTACTGGCAAGTGCTCCCGCCGTCACCCTGGCGAACGTCAATTTTGTACCGCAAAACACCAGCGCCGCGCCTGCTGTACCGGCTGCCGCACTGCAACAGTTAGTCTGGACGCCTGTCGACCAGTCTAAAACCCAGACCACCCAGCTTTCTACCGGCGGCCAGACCCTGAATGTGCCGGGGATCAGCGGCCCGGTGGCGGCCTACAGCGTGCCTGCCAATATCGGTGAAATCACCCTTACGCTGACCAGTGTAGTGAACAAGCAAACCAGCGTATTCGCCCCGAACGTGCTCATTCTGGATCAGAACCTGACGCCATCGGCCTACTTCCCAAGCGAATACTTTACCTACCAGGAGCCGGGTGTAATGAGCGCTGACCGCCTGGAAGGGGTGATGCGCCTGACGCCTGCGCTGGGCCAGCAAAAGCTGTACGTCCTGGTGTTTACCACTGATAAGGATCTGCAGCAAACCACCAAACTCATCAACCCGGCAAAAGCCTATGCTAAAGGCACCGGCAACGCCGTACCGGATATCCCGGATCCGCTTGCCCGCCACGTCACCGACGGCGAGCTGAAGCTGAAAGTTTCTACCAATAATGCCTCCAGCGTGCTGGTCGGCCCGCTGTTTGGTTCTTCCGGCCAGGGTCCGGTCACCGTGGGTAACACCGCAGCACCTGCCCCGGTCTACGCCGCGCCAGCCGCTGCACCGGCTACTGCTGCTGCTCCTGTTGCCGCCCCGGTCGCCGCGAAGAAAGCCGAGCCGGTGCTGAATGACACCGAAACCTACTTCAATCAGGCCATTAAACAGGCAGTTGCTAAAGGTGACGTCGATAAGGCGCTGAAACTCCTCGATGAAGCCGAGCGTTTAGGCTCGACCACTGCCCGTTCCACCTTTATCAGCAGTGTAAAAGGCAAGGGGTGACCGTCTCCCCACAGTGCTGATTTTGTCAGTAGTTTGGTGCGCCCTTGCGGGCGCACTTTTTTTGCGCTGACTGCCGCTGTTGCATCTCTGTTGCGATAATGTTCGCTAGTTCACGTTTGCCCGCCCCCATTCCGCGTTTCTGCGATACAATAGCTTCACGTTATGTATCGGAGAGTCAGGCATGTCACACCCCGCGCTTTTGCTCCTGCGCGCACTGCGTAATTTTGACGAAATTCCTGCGCTGGAACCGGAGCAGCTCGACTGGCTGCTGCTGGAAGATTCCATGACCAAACGTTTTGAGCAGCAGGGCAAAAAGGTCACCGTCACCCTCATTCAGGAGGGATTTGTCACGCCTGACGCGGTGGCAGATGAGCTGCCGTTGCTGCCGAAAGAGGCACGTTACTGGCTGCGGGAGATCCTGCTCTGTGCCGATGGCGAGCCGTGGCTGGCCGGGCGCACCGTGGTGCCTGAGTCCACCCTCACCGGGCCGGAGATGGCGCTGCAACAGATGGGCAAAACCCCGCTGGGGCGTTATCTGTTCACCTCCTCCGAGCTTACCCGTGATTTTATCGAGATTGGGCACGAGGCCGGGCTATTGGGACGCCGTTCCCGCCTGCGCTTGAGTGGTAAACCCTTGATGCTGACCGAGCTGTTTTTACCGGCGTCGCCGCTGTACTAAGAGGAAGAAAAAATGGAGAGGAGTCTCACGCAGAACAAGCTGCTGGCGTACCACCGCCTGATGCGAACCGACAAGCCGATCGGTGCGCTGCTGCTGCTGTGGCCGACGCTGTGGGCGCTGTGGGTGGCTACCCCCGGCCTGCCGCCGCTGTGGATCCTGGCAGTGTTTGTGGCGGGCGTCTGGTTAATGCGCGCGGCGGGCTGTGTCGTCAACGACTATGCCGACCGTAAGTTTGACGGCCATGTAAAGCGCACCGCTAATCGCCCGCTGCCGAGCGGCGATGTCACCGAGAAAGAGGCCCGCACGCTGTTTGTGGTGCTGATCCTGCTCTCGTTCCTGCTGGTGCTGACCCTGAACACCATGACCATTCTGCTCTCCGTGGCAGCGCTGGCGCTGGCCTGGGTCTACCCGTTTATGAAGCGCTACACCCACCTGCCGCAGGTGGTGCTGGGTGCCGCCTTTGGCTGGTCGATCCCGATGGCGTTTGCCGCCGTCAGCGAAAGCGTGCCGTTGAGCTGCTGGCTGATGTTCCTGGCCAATATCCTTTGGGCCGTGGCCTACGACACGCAATATGCGATGGTCGATCGGGACGATGATCTGAAAATCGGCATCAAATCCACCGCCATTCTGTTTGGTCGTCAGGACAAGCTGATCATCGGGATTTTGCAGGTCGCGGTGCTGGGGTTAATGGTGGGCATTGGTTACCTGAACCAGCTTAACGGCGCATTTTACGCGGCGATCGCGGCGGCGGGCGTGCTGTTCATCTATCAGCAAAAGCTTATCGCAAACCGCGAGCGCGAAGCCTGCTTTAAAGCGTTCCTGAACAATAACTATGTAGGGCTGGTGTTGTTCCTGGGTCTGGCGGTGAGTTACTGGGCGTAAACAATGCCCGGTGGCGAGGTAAAAAAATGACAGCCTAAAGGCTGTAATGCCAGTCAGTTAAGCACTTTGATATTTCTAATTGACTGAGGTGGAAGGGTTCTGTTCACTAAAGTACCTCTGCTTTATGTCCCTTCCGCTGCGGTGAACGTGCCAGGGGGGGCCGCCTCCCCCCTGGCTACCCCGGCTCCCGGCAAAGAAAATCGCCGCTTCGCGGAATATTCGCCCCATCCCCGGGGCTCACCCCTTCGGGGCCAGCGCAGGTGCTGTTCAACATTGCTCCCGGCAATTTTGTCCTCAGCTTATTCCCTCCAGCTTTCGGGTCGGGCACCAGCCTGCATCCCTGCAGGCTATGCCCTCTCGGCGCGTCCCTGCGCCTCGCCCCGGCCTTACGGAAACGCTTCGTCGATTTTCAGCCGGATTCACGCTCCCTCACGCTTCTTAGTCGCCTGAAAGGGGCACCGGTGTTGAGTCCCCGCTGAAACCGGCGAACCGGAGACCGGATGACAAGGGCTGGACGCCAGGGATGGCGGCCAGAGGCGAATCGAGACAGGATGTCGAGTTGAGCCGACCGCAGGCAGCCGGTCGGGAGGTGAGCGCAGTGCGAAGCACCGGTTTCATTGCGGGGCCGCGGGGATTGACAAGGGGGGCCCGGCGGCCCCCCTTGTCACGTTCACGGGTTGTGTAATGCCATGTTCTACTGAACATGAGGTGAACGGAACAATCCATCGGGCTTAACTGACTGGCATTACAGCCTTTCGGCTACCATTTTTTATGTTTGCTCCCTCTCCCGGTGGAAGAGGGGCGGGGGCGGGCATCAGACCGCAGACTCGCCCTGCGTTGCGCTCTCAATCGTTAAGCGCACGTCAGAGGTAATCAGGTCTGCCAGCATCTGGTACACCTTCATCGTCTCTTCCGGCTCGGCATCACCACTGTCGCTGATATAACCCTCGTCACGCAGCGTTAACACCAGTGAACTGAATACCGCTTTATCGAAGAACTCCGGCGCGTTGATGCCGTGCAGCATCGAGAGACGCTGTGCCAGCGTGCGGCTCTCTTTCTCCAGCGTACCGCGGTTGATCGACGGGTTGGCGCTCAGCAGCCAGAAAGTAATGGCATAGCGCTGCACGGTTTCGCGTGCGCCTGCCGCCAGCAGTTGCAGCGTGCGCGCCCGGGACGGGTTGATCAGCAGAAGGTCATCTTTCTGCGAAATCAGGCCCTGGCGGGTCAGCTCTTCAATCTGCTTATCCAGCACCTCGGCCAGCTCGTCGTTGTTCCAGCGCAGGAACAGCTCGGCTTTCAGCATCGGGTAAAGGGCGGTGACATGCTCCAGGAGCGCCTGACGGGTGATCTGGCGATGCTGGGTGATGATGGCCGCCATCAGCGAAGGCAGCATCAGCATATGCGCAATGTTGTTGCGGTAATAGGTCATCAGCACCGCCTGCTCGCGCGGCAGAATGATGATATCGCCGATGGTGTCCTTCTCGACCTCAAACTTGTTCATCTGCAGCGCGTGCTCAAGCAACTCGCTGGCGCTGGCGGTCGGCACCGTGGCGTCTTCCGCGTACGGCACGTTGCGCAACAGGTTCAGGTAGCAGTCGAGCTGCTCGGTCAGCTGCTCGCGGGTAAGCGAACGCTGGCGAGAGCCAAGCAGGGCGGTACAACACAGGTTCATGGCGTTGGCCGCACCGGCGTTGTTAATGCGCACCATCAGATCGGCGGCAATGGCGTTAACCGTTGGCGTCAGCCAGGCCGGACGCACTGCTTCGATCGGGTCGATGGACTCACGCCACTCCGGCACACGGTGATTCAGGTAGGTAATCAGCGGCATAGGTTCGCCGAAGTTCACATACCCCTGGCCGAGGTTACGCAGCTTGCTCAGGCCCCGCAGCATCTGCAGCAGGCTCTCTTTCTCTTTGGTGGCGCCGCGCAGCTCTTTGGCGTAGGTGCCCACTTCCATCACGTGCTCGTAACCGATGTAAATCGGCACCAGGGTGATTGGACGCGTACCGCCACGCAGCATCGCCTGAATGGTCATCGAAAGAGTGCCAGTCTTAGGATCGAGCAAACGCCCGGTACGGGAACGGCCGCCTTCCACGAAGTATTCCACCGAATAGCCACGGCTGAACAGCTCGCCCAGATACTCGCGGAACACGGTAGAGTAGAGCTTGTTACCTTTAAAGGTACGGCGAATAAAGAACGCACCCAGACGGCGGAAGATCGGGCCTGCTGGCCAGAAGTTGAGGTTGATACCCGCAGCGATATGCGGCGGCACCAGCCCCTGGTGATAGAGCACATACGAGAGCAGCAGGTAGTCCATGTGGCTGCGGTGGCAGGGTACATAGACAATCTCATGGCCGTCGTGGGCAAGCTGCCGCACACGCTCGGCGTTGTGCACGTTAATCCCCTGATAGAGACGGTTCCAGGTAAAGCTCAGGATACGGTCGCTAAGGCGGATCATCTCGTAGGAGAAGTTGGCCGCAATCTCTTCCATCAGGGCGATGGCGTTTTGCTGCGCCTTCTCGTGGGAGATTTTTTTGCTGCGCGCTTCGTCTTCGACGGCACGGGCAATGGCTTTTGAGGCCAGCAGCTTGTTAAACAGATCCTGGCGAGCAGGCAGGCGTGGGCCTACCGCGGCAAGACGCTGACGGGCAAAGTGCATGCGCGCCACACGTGCCAGCTTCTGGGCGATGGTCTTATCCGTACCGTGTTCATCGGCCATGCGGCGCAGTGAAACTGACGGTGAAAAACGGACAAAGCTGTCGCGGCCAAGCCAGTTGACGGCGAAAAATTTCTGCACCCCGTTGAGCATACGCAACGGCGGATTCTCTTCGCCTTTATCGCGCCCCGGACGACGGCCAAACATGACCGACACGGGCACCATCTGCACATCCAGCAGCGGGTTGCTGCGGTGCAGATCGAGGTAATCATGGAACAGCTTGATCGACTCTTCTTTCGGTGTGTACCAGGTGAACACGCGAGGGCCACCGTGGATAAAGATGTAGCGCGGCAGTTGGGTGCCGTCGATCTCCAGCGGCTCCAGCGGATCGGGGAGATCGTGCGCCAGACATTGGGCGCGCAGCGTCAGCAAGTCGGCCTTCGAGTTATAAGGCAAAACGTACATAATAGGACGCGAGTTATCGAGTCCTAACTCCAGCGTAGGAACCGCCGGAATAGACTTGCTTTTTACCAGGACGCTTAATGGTAAATTAAGTAATTTGTAGTAAATTCGTGGCCAGCCAGACATAAACGATGTAAAGCCTCTGGTTAAAAATGCAATTGCGGCGCAAGGATAACAGAAAGCGCGCAAAATTTCTGTTGTTACCCGTCATACTTCCGGTGGCTGCGCAGGGCGCTTAAACCACCGTTTCTGACGCTATTTTCGAAGAAAGGTTTCTTTTAATGGCCAATAATACCACTGGGTTAACCCGAATCATTAAAGCTGCCGGCTATTCATGGAAAGGCATCCGTGCTGCCTGGATCAATGAAGCCGCATTTCGCCAGGAGGGTGTTGCTGTCATCGCGGCGATTATTATTGCCTGCTGGCTGGATGTGGATCCCATCACCCGCGTATTACTGATTGGCTCGGTGATGTTGGTGATGATAGTCGAAATTCTGAACAGTGCGATCGAGGCGGTAGTAGACCGTATCGGCACTGATTTTCACGAGCTGTCGGGCCGGGCGAAAGATATGGGTTCTGCCGCAGTGCTGATGGCGATTATCGTTGCGTTGTTTACCTGGGTCACGCTGCTTTGGGGACATTTACGATAAGCCTTCAGAAACCGCAAAAGTCTCTGGTTTTTTATGCGGTTTGTGGTTCCAAAATCACCTTTAGCTGTATATACTCACAGCATAACTGTATATACACCCAGGGGGCGGAATGAAAGCGTTAACGACCAGGCAGCAAGAGGTGTTTGATCTCATTAGGGATCATATCGGCCAGACGGGTATGCCGCCGACGCGTGCAGAAATCGCGCAGCGTCTGGGCTTCCGTTCTCCAAATGCCGCTGAAGAGCACCTTAAGGCACTGGCGCGCAAGGGTGTACTTGAAATTGTCTCCGGTGCGTCTCGCGGCATTCGTCTGCTGGTTGAAGCGGAAGAGGGTCTTCCCCTCGTCGGTCGTGTCGCCGCCGGTGAACCGCTGCTTGCGCAACAGCATATTGAAGGCCACTATCAGGTCGATCCTGGCATGTTTAAACCGAGCGCAGACTTTCTGCTCCGTGTTAGCGGCATGTCGATGAAAGATATCGGTATTCTGGACGGTGATCTGCTGGCAGTCCATAAAACTCAGGACGTGCGTAACGGGCAGGTTGTGGTCGCACGTATCGATGATGAAGTGACCGTTAAACGCCTGAAAAAGCAGGGTAACACTGTGCAACTGCTGCCGGAAAACAGCGAGTTTTCCCCGATTGTTGTCGACCTGCGTGAAAATAACTTTTCCATCGAAGGCCTGGCGGTTGGCGTCATCCGCAACGGTGAATGGTTATAATGCTTTTCTGACAGACTGCGGCAGTGTCGCAGTCTGGTTTTCTTGCCTCTGGCGAACATTTCCATGTCTCTCCTGACTTCTTCAGACAAGGCGTTGTGGCGTCTTGCACTTCCCATGATCGTCTCCAACATCAGCGTTCCTCTGCTTGGGCTGGTGGACACAGCGGTGATTGGTCATCTCGATTCGCCCGTCTATCTGGGTGGTGTCGCCATCGGCGCGACGGCAACCAGCTTCCTGTTTATGCTGCTGCTCTTTTTGCGCATGAGCACTACCGGGCTTACCGCTCAGGCCTATGGCGCGAAAGATCCGCTGCGTCTGGCCCGTGCACTGGTGCAGCCGCTGATCCTGGCGCTGGGCGCAGGGTTAATGATTGTGCTGCTGCGCACGCCGCTTATCGATCTGGCGCTGCATATTGTCGGTGGTAGCGAGGCCGTCCTGCATCAGGCGCGGCGCTTCCTTGAGATCCGTTGGCTCAGCGCCCCGGCATCGCTGGCTAACCTGGTGCTGCTCGGCTGGCTGTTGGGCGTGCAGTATGCCCGGGCACCGGTGATCCTGCTGGTGGTGGGCAACCTGCTCAATATCGTGCTGGATGTGTGGCTGGTGATGGGGCTGAAGATGAACGTGCAGGGCGCTGCCCTGGCGACTGCTATCGCGGAATACGCTACCCTGCTGATCGGCTTATGGATGGTCTGGCGGGTATTGGCGCTGCGCGGTATTTCGCTGGCGCTGCTGAAAACGAGCTGGCGCGGCAACATCCGTAAGCTACTGGCCCTCAATCGCGACATCATGTTGCGCTCGCTGCTGCTGCAACTCTGCTTCGGGGCGCTGACGGTGATGGGAGCACGGCTAGGGCCGGAGATTATTGCCGTCAACGCCGTGCTGATGACCTTGCTGACCTTTACCGCTTACGCGCTGGATGGCTTCGCCTATGCGGTCGAGGCGCACTCCGGGCAGGCCTATGGCGCACGGGAAAGCGGCCAGCTGCGGGAAGTGTGGCGGGCGGCCTGCCGTCAGTCTGGCCTGGTCGCGCTTACCTTTGCCCTCATCTATGCCCTGGCAGGCGATCAAATCATTGCCCTGCTGACTTCACTGCCCGAGCTGCGCGAGCTGGCGAGCCACTATCTTATCTGGCAGGTGATCCTGCCGGTGGTGGGCGTCTGGTGCTATCTGCTGGATGGCATGTTTATCGGTGCCACTCGCGGGGCGGAGATGCGCAACAGCATGGCGGTGGCCGCCGCCGGGTTTGGCCTGACGCTCTTCACCCTGCCGTGGCTGGGCAACCATGGTTTGTGGCTGGCCCTGAGCGTGTTCCTGGCCCTGCGCGGGCTGTCTCTGGGCTGGATCTGGCACAGGCACTGGCGCAACGGCAGCTGGTTTTCATAGCGGCCTCGCCTTGCCAAATGGTAAAAGATTCCGAATAACAAACCTAACGCCGCAGGCTTATCTATAATTATTATCACGTCCAGCACGAAACGTATTTCAGGACGAACTTAACCTTAACGACCGAACGAAGAGGAATGGATGATGAATAAAGACCAAGTCGGCGGTAACTGGAAACAATTCAAAGGTAAAGTGAAAGAACAGTGGGGCGACCTGACCGATGATGACATGACCGTCATCGAAGGTAAACGTGACCAGCTGGTGGGTAAAATTCAGGAACGCTATGGTTATGAGAAAGACCAGGCGGAGAAAGAAGTTGGTGACTGGGAAACCCGTAACAACTATCGCTGGTAATTAACCTATACCCGCAGGTACACGGATGTACGCCCAGGGCGACCTTACAGGTCGCCCCTTTTTTTGCCCTCAGCGCGGCTTTTTCTTCAGCTGGATAGAGTGATCGTGCTGGCAATCTTCCTGATGGCGGCAGGCTTCCACTTCGACGCAGTTACGGCACAGGCCGTGCGCCTCAATCACGTTGTGACGCAGGGCAAAGCCCATCTTCGCTGCCAGGGTATGCATGATATCTTCCACCCCTTCCGCGCCCTCTTCCTTCACGCTGCCACAGCGGTCACAGATAAACATCGCAGAGGTGTGGGTCGGCTGATCGAACAGATGGCACAGCACATAGCTGTTGGTCGATTCCACCTTATGCACAAAGCCCTGCTCCAGTAAAAAATCGAGCGCCCGATATACGGTAGGCGGCTTGGCCTGAGGCTCGCTTTCACGCAGCAGGTCGAGCAGATCGTAGGCGCTGATGGCCCCGTTTTGCAGACTCAGCAGACGCAACACTTCAAGGCGCTGCGGAGTCAGGCGCACATTGCGTTGCGCGCACAGCTTTTCGGCTTGCGCTAACAGTGCCTGCATTGTGGTCGTTTCCATTTTGCACCTCGAATAACGTGGAATAACAAACCGCCACTTTACCATGTTCTGGCCCAAACGCCGAGATCCACCGGGTGTGCTACCCTGACGAAAAACCACAGGGGATGAAAAGATGAAAAGACCGGACTGCATTCGACACTGGCGTGAAGTAGAAGGTGCTGACAACTCGACCTATCCTGACAGCCCAGAGCGTTTCTCCATTGGCGCGCCGCTGGCCCGTGCGCTGGGGCTTGGCCGCCTCGGTATCCACCACGAACGTCTGCCGCCCGGACGTCGCACTTCTTATCCTCATGCCGAAAGCGATGAAGAGGAATTTATCTTTGTGCTCGAGGGTTATCCCGAAGCCTGGATCAACGGCTATTTATGGAAGCTGGAGCCGGGGGATAGCGTGGGTTTTCCTGCCGGGACGGGGGTCTGTCACACCTTTATTAATAATACCAGTGAAGATGTGCGGTTATTAGTCGTGGGTGAAGCAAATAAAAAACATAACCGAATTTATTATCCGCTGAATCCGGTATATGCCGCCACGCGCGAAGATCGCTGGATCGATCATCCGCCGCAATTTTTTGGACCTCATGATGGAAAACCAGGGCAAAAATAATTTCTTGTTCTATACATATTTAAAAAGATAAGAAAATCAACGAGTTATCTAATACGAAAGTTTAGATAAATTCGTCGCCTAATACTTTTTTCACAAAGGACGTATGCCCCTGCGCGGCATTTAGCTGCCGGGGTTTATTCACCCACAATAAGTCAGGTGTCCTGTGAAAATAAAATTCAAATTTTCTGTGGCGGGAATTGCCACCGCTTTTCTTTTGTCTAATCAGGCCGGAGCTGCAAATACATGGACGGAAGCACGCGGCGATGCAATGGGTGGGACTGGCGTTGCGTCGGCGCATTATAGCAGTGGGGTATTGATCAACCCGGCCCTGCTGGCAAAATCCCAGGCGGAAGATGACGTCGCCATTATATTTCCCTCGGTGGGGGCGCAAATCAGCGATAAAGACAATCTGCAGGATAAGATCGACGAAATCAGCGATGAGATCCGCGCCGATCAGGAGATGATCGACGATCTGACCGTAGCGAGGATCATGGCCGATCCGCAGGGAACGCTCAGTGAGCTTCAGGGTGCCGCAGGCAGTCTGGCCGACCAGCTGGAGTTTCTTGAGGGAAAAACCGCGCACGGCAACGCCGGGGCAGGGATCGCCGTCAGTATTCCCGGCTCGGGGCTGTCGCTGGCGTTTGTCGCTAAGGCCAATGCCCACGCGCGCGTCAGCTCGGAGATCGATCAGCAGGATATCGATTTTCTTCGGAGATTGCAGGGCAGCATGGGGATGACCAACCAGATGGCGTTGGGTGCGGCGCGAAACGGCAGTGACGTGATTACCCGCAACCTTAACTCCATCGCCAAGGGCAGGGCGGCGATCGTCTCTGATTACGGCGTGGCGATTGCCCGCCAGTTTGATTTCAACGGCCTGCCGATTTCGGTCGGCGTGACGCCAAAGCTGCAACAAACCTGGCTCTACAACTACACCACCTCCATCTATACCTATGACAGCAGCGACTTTAACAGCAGCCGTTACCGCAATGACGATACCAGTTTTAACGTTGATGTCGGCGTTGCAGTGGACCTCGGTGAAAACTGGACGGTCGGTCTGAGCGGGCAGAACCTGTTGTCCCGCGACATTGATACCAACGATATCCGCGTTCTCAACGGGCGTACCGGGCAAGAGGTGAGTTATCAGGATACCTGGCAGATCCGCCCTCTGGTCACGGCGGGGGTGGCCTGGCATACCGGCCTGTTAACCCTCAGCGTCGACGGCGATCTGACTCAAACCCGGGGCTTCAAAAGCGAAGAAAATTCGCAGTATGTCGGGGCGGGGGCAGAGGTCTCTCTGCTGGGCTGGCTGGCGGTGCGCGGCGGCTTTCGCGGTGACGTGAAGGGCAACGACAGTAACGTCTTTACCGGCGGGCTGGGCTTCGCCCCCTTTAACACCGTGCATATCGATCTGACCGGCATCGTCGGCGAGGATGAAACCTGGGGGGCCGGAGCGCAATTTAGCGTGAGGTTCTGACAGGAACCGGAGGCGCTCTGCCTCCGGCAAATCTGTGCTATAGTAGCGCCCCCTTTTCACCAGATGCTTAAAATTTCGCCATGTCGTCAGAAAACTCGTCCATCTATCCTGCTCACCGTTTTTCCATCGCGCCGATGCTCGACTGGACAGACAGACACTGCCGCTACTTCCTGCGTTTGCTGTCGCGCCATACTCTGCTCTATACCGAGATGGTGACCACCGGGGCGATTATTCATGGCAAGGGCGACTACCTCGCCTTCAGCGAAGAAGAGCATCCGGTAGCCTTGCAGCTCGGCGGCAGCGATCCGGCCGCGCTGGCGCACTGCGCGAAGCTGGCAGAAGAGCGCGGTTATGACGAGATCAACCTCAACGTTGGCTGCCCCTCCGATCGTGTGCAGAACGGCATGTTTGGTGCCTGCCTGATGGGCAATGCGCAGCTGGTGGCCGACTGCGTGAAAGCGATGCGCGATGTGGTCTCCATTCCGGTGACGGTCAAAACCCGTATCGGCATCGACGATCAGGACAGCTACGAATTTCTCTGCGACTTTATCGGCACGGTAGCCGGCAAGGGCGAGTGCGACATGTTTATCATCCATGCCCGCAAAGCCTGGCTTTCTGGCCTTAGCCCGAAAGAGAACCGTGAGATCCCGCCTCTGGATTACCCGCGTGTCTATCAGCTGAAGCGTGATTTCCCGCAGCTGATCATGTCGATCAATGGCGGTATCAAGTCTCTGGACGAGGCCAAAGCGCATTTAGCGCATATGGATGGCGTAATGGTGGGCCGCGAGGCGTACCAGAACCCGGGCGTGCTGGCGGCGGTCGATCGCGAAATCTTTGGTGTGGATTGCGCCGATCGCGATCCGGTCGCGGTGGTGCGGGCAATGTACCCCTACATTGAGCGTGAGCTGAGCAACGGCACCTATCTGGGCCACGTGACCCGCCACATGCTGGGTCTGTTCCAGGGGATCCCGGGGGCGCGCCAGTGGCGTCGTTACCTGAGTGAAAACGCCCATAAAGCGGGAGCCGATATCGAGGTGCTGGAGCAAGCGCTGCGTCTGGTGGCAGACAAGCGATAATTTTCACTAAAACCTGGTCAAATTCACCACGCCCGGCACCGCATTGCCGGGCGTTTTTATTTACTATCAATCACTTATTTTTGGCACGGATCTTGTAATGGTCATAGCAGCGTATCGTTGTTATGCATTACTGGAGAGAGCCATGCTGGAACTACTTTTTGTGATTGGATTTTTTGTCATGCTGTTGGTAACCGGCGTCTCGCTGCTAGGGATCATTGCCGCATTGGTGGTTGCCACCGCGGTGATGTTTATCGGCGGGCTGTTTGCCCTGATGCTAAAACTGCTGCCGTGGTTGCTGTTGGCCGTGGCGGTGGTGTGGGCGATACGGGCGATTAAATCGCCAAAAATCCCACGCTATCAGCGCAATAACCGCTTTCGTTACTAAGGTATTGAGCGGTTCGTCACATCCTTGCAACTTTTACGGCAGCATTGCTTAGAACAGAATAGGATTTAGTTATCGAATCTGTCACTATTGCCGCCGTTAAAGAATTCATCGTGCTGTACCCTACATACAGCCGAACTAAAAAAAGAAAGGGCTTCCTCCGGGAAGCCCAATTTCTTTCTGACCCGTTATCATTCCTGCCGCAAATGCGTTGACTGCTTTCATTCACCCCAGTCACTTACCTGAGTAAGCTCCCGGGGTTCATTCAATTGTCGCGTTACCCGGCCTTTGGCCTCACCCCTTCGGGGCCAGCGCAAGCGCTGTTCAAAGCGGTTAAGCGTTTCGTCCTGCAACATGAATTATTCAGGGGATCAGCAGACTCGACCCCTGCGTCGCCCGGCTCTCCAGCACTTCATGCGCCCGTTGCGCATCAGCCAGCGGATATTTCTGCGCCTCCGCCACATCCACTTTAATGACGCCGCTGGCAATCAATGA
Source organism: Leclercia sp. LSNIH3 (assembly GCF_002935105.1). Taxonomy (NCBI): domain Bacteria; kingdom Pseudomonadati; phylum Pseudomonadota; class Gammaproteobacteria; order Enterobacterales; family Enterobacteriaceae; genus Leclercia; species Leclercia sp. LSNIH3. Next base: position 2,133,927 of record NZ_CP026387.1, on the reverse strand, counting down.
GAACAGCTCATTGCTGGCCTCAACCAGTTCGTCATGATTAGTGATGTAGCCTTGCAACGAAGGACGAGTGGCGAACAACGACCCTTTCTGGTTGAGAATGCCGAGATTCACCCCGGTCACCGGGCCGGAGGCGTTACCGAAGCTGACCATCAGGCCGCGACGTTGCAGACAATCCAGCGAGGCTTCCCAGGTGTCTTTGCCCACCGAGTCATACACCACGCGCACCTTTTTACCGCCGGTGATCTCTTTCACCCGCTCCACAATGCTCTCTTCGCGGTAGTTGATCACCTGCCAGGCACCCGCCTGAAGCGCGCGCTGTGCCTTTTGCGCGTTGCCGACGGTGCCGATCAGTTTGGCGCCCAGCGCTTTTGCCCACTGACAGGCAATCAGCCCAACGCCGCCTGCGGCCGCGTGGAACAGGAACTGTTCATCGGGTTTGATCTCGTAGGTTTTACGCAACAGATAAAACACCGTTAACCCTTTCAGGAAGGAGGCGGCGGCCTGCTCAAAGGAGATGGCGTCAGGCAGAATGGCGGCTTTATCTGCCGGGACATTGTGGATCGAGCTGTAGGCGCCGAGGGCAGATTGCGCATACACCACGCGGTCGCCCTCTTTTATATGCTTAACGGCGCTGCCCACTTTGACCACTACGCCCGCCGCTTCGGTGCCCAGTCCGCTTGGCAGAGCCGGGGGCGGATAAAGGCCTCCGCGGATATAGGTATCGATATAGTTAATACCAATGGCTTTGTTTTCGACCTGGACTTCGTTATCGCCAGGCGCGGTGGGGGTAAACTCTACCGCTTTGAGAACGTCCGGGCCGCCGTGCTTATGAAATTCAATACGCGTTGCCATTTATCCTCCAGTGACATTTGGGTGGGGCAAATGTGATGAATCATGGTAAAATATCGACCCCATTTCTATCTCGGCTCCCTTCACTATGGCAGGAAATAAACCCTTCAACAAACAGACTGAGCCCCGCGAGCGCGATCCGCAGTTAGCCGGGTTAAAAGTCCCGCCGCACTCGATTGAAGCGGAACAGTCGGTGTTGGGCGGTTTAATGCTGGATAACGAACGCTGGGACGATGTTGCCGAGCGCGTTGTCACCGACGATTTCTATACCCGCCCGCACCGCCATATCTTTACCGAGATGGCGCGTCTGCAGGAGTCGGGCAGCCCGATTGACCTGATCACGCTCGCGGAATCGCTGGAGAGACAGGGACAGCTGGAATCCGTTGGCGGCTTCGCCTATCTGGCCGAGTTATCGAAAAATACCCCAAGTGCGGCGAACATCAGCGCCTACGCCGATATCGTGCGCGAACGTGCGGTTGTGCGCGACATGATCTCCGTTGCCAACGAAATCGCAGAAGCCGGTTTCGATCCGCAGGGGCGTAACAGCGACGAGCTGCTCGATCTGGCCGAATCCCGGGTATTTAAAATCGCGGAAAGCCGCGCCAATAAAGACGAAGGGCCAAAAAACATTGCCGAAGTGCTGGACGCCACCGTCTCGCGTATCGAGCAACTGTTCCAGCAGCCGCATGACGGGGTAACCGGGGTTAACACCGGCTATGACGATCTGAACAAAAAGACCGCAGGTCTGCAGCCTTCGGATCTGATTATCGTCGCCGCGCGTCCGTCGATGGGTAAAACCACCTTTGCGATGAACCTCGTCGAAAATGCGGCGATGTTGCAGGATAAACCGGTTCTGATTTTCAGTCTGGAGATGCCCTCCGAGCAGATCATGATGCGTTCTCTGGCCTCGCTGTCGCGCGTGGATCAGACCCGCATTCGTACCGGCCAGCTGGACGACGAAGACTGGGCGCGGATCTCCGGCACCATGGGCATTCTGCTGGAAAAACGGAACATCTATATCGATGACTCCTCCGGCCTGACGCCGACGGAAGTACGTTCCCGCGCGCGCCGCATTGCCCGCGAGCATGGCGGCATTGGCCTTATCATGATCGACTACCTCCAGCTGATGCGCGTTCCGTCCCTGTCGGATAACCGTACCCTGGAGATTGCCGAAATCTCCCGCTCGCTGAAGGCGCTGGCGAAAGAGTTGCAGGTGCCTGTTGTGGCGCTGTCGCAGCTTAACCGCTCTCTGGAACAGCGTGCCGATAAGCGCCCGGTAAACTCCGACCTGCGTGAGTCTGGCTCCATCGAGCAGGATGCTGACCTCATCATGTTCATCTACCGTGATGAGGTGTATCACGAGAACAGCGATCTTAAAGGCATCGCAGAAATTATTATCGGTAAGCAGCGTAACGGCCCGATCGGTACGGTGCGGCTTACCTTTAACGGCCAGTGGTCACGCTTTGATAACTATGCGGGCCCGCAATACGACGACGAATAGCGCTTCCTCATCCTTCACGCCGCAGGGGCGTTGACTGCGCCCGCTCACCCCGGCTTACTAAGCTCCCGGGGTGAACGGGCTTGTCACGTGACTCGGCTGCGTCCTCGCCCCTTCGGGGCCAGCGCAGGCGCTGTTCAAAAACGTGATAGCGTTTTTGTTCTGCATCGTGAATGATTCTGGAGAGTCTTTTTATTAAGGAATTCAAATGCAAGCGGCAACTGTAGTCATTAACCGCCGCGCTCTGCGACACAACCTGCAACGCCTGCGTGAACTGGCTCCCGCCAGCAAACTGGTTGCAGTCGTGAAAGCGAACGCTTACGGACACGGTCTGATCGAGACCGCGCGAACGCTCCCTGATGCAGACGCCTTTGGCGTCGCCCGTCTCGAAGAAGCCCTGCGCCTGCGCGAAGGGGGGATCACCCAGCCAATACTGCTGCTCGAAGGCTTCTTTAATGCCGCCGATCTGCCAACCATCGCCGAAAAACAGCTGCATACCGCCGTGCACAACAGAGAGCAGCTCGAGGCGCTGGAGAACGCGGTGCTCAGCGAGCCGGTTACCGTGTGGATGAAGCTCGACACCGGCATGCACCGCCTCGGCGTGCGCCCGGAGCAGGCTGAGGCTTTTTATCAGCGTTTAAGCCAGTGCCAGAACGTTCGCCAGCCGGTCAATATCGTCAGCCATTTTGCCCGCGCCGATGAGCCGGAATGTGGCGCGACCGAACAGCAGCTCGATATCTTCAATACCTTCTGTGAAGGCAAGCCGGGCTTACGCTCGATAGCGGCCTCCGGCGGTATCTTGCTCTGGCCGCAGTCCCACTTCGACTGGGCGCGTCCGGGCATTATTCTGTATGGCGTTTCACCGCTGGAGGGCAAACCCTGGGGGCCGGACTTCGGTTTTCAGCCAGTGATGTCACTCACTTCCAGCCTGATTGCGGTGCGCGAGCACAAAGCCGGTGAACCGGTGGGCTACGGCGGCACCTGGGTCAGCGAGCGCGACACCCGTCTGGGCGTGGTGGCGATGGGCTATGGCGACGGTTACCCGCGCGCGGCCCCATCCGGTACGCCAGTGCTGGTCAATGGCCGCGAAGTGCCTATTGTCGGCCGTGTCGCGATGGACATGATCTGCGTTGACCTCGGGCCAGAGGCGCAGGAGAAGGCGGGCGATCCGGTGATCCTGTGGGGAGAAGGTTTACCCGTGGAGCGAATCGCGGAAATTACAAAAGTGAGTGCTTACGAACTTATCACCCGACTGACGTCGCGGGTGGCAATGCACTACCTCGACTGATATCGACTTTCCCTCAATTCTGTATGAGTGAGAAACCCGCACGGACTGCTCTCTCTCCCTTAGGGAGAGGGCTGGGGTGAGGGGGAGCATGCGACTGAGGTGATTGTTCCGTTCACCTTAGGTTCTACACTTCTCTGCCAGCCGCGTCGCGGTGCACTCAGCTTATGCCTTCAGGCTTTCGGGTCGGGCACCAGCCAGCATCCCTGCAGGCTATGCCCTCCCGGCGCATCCCTGTGCCTCGCCCCGGCCTTCCGGAAACGCTTCGACGATTTTCAGCCGGACCAGGGAGTCGCTGTAAGTTATTTATCCCCTTAGAACGCCGACATGGCTTTAAGGGCAATAAAATACTGGGGAGCCCTCGGCCTTTTAGAGCCAGAGTGAGGGGAAACAGGCCGCACCGCAGGTTCTGTCGCCCACACCTCATCTTCCTTAACATCCTCTCGATCTTCTGCCGCTTCCGGTTTATTGTTGAATTCCCTGCCTCATTATTACCCGGAGAACCATCGCGTGTTCCAGAAAGTTGACGCCTATGCTGGCGACCCCATCCTCTCCTTAATGGAGCGTTTTAAAGAAGATCCGCGCGGCGATAAAGTTAACCTCAGCATCGGTCTTTATTACAACGAAGCCGGCATTATTCCGCAGCTGCAGGCGGTGGCCAAAGCCGAAGAACGTCTGAACGCTACGCCGCACGGCGCCTCGCTCTATCTGCCGATGGAAGGGCTGAACAGCTATCGTCACACCATTGCCCCGCTGCTGTTTGGTGCAGACCATCCGGTGCTGGTGGAAAAGCGTGTCGCCACCATCCAGACCCTGGGCGGCTCAGGCGCGCTGAAGGTTGGCGCAGACTTCCTGCACAAATATTTCCCGGAATCCGGTGTCTGGGTGAGCGACCCGACCTGGGAAAACCACGTCGCCATCTTTGAAGGCGCGGGCTTCACGGTGAACACCTACCCGTGGTTTGACGATCAGAGCAATGGGGTGCGCGTTGGTGCGTTACTGGAAAAACTGAGCACTCTGCCGGAACGCAGTATCGTGCTGCTGCACCCGTGCTGCCATAACCCGACCGGTGCCGATCTGACTAACGATCAGTGGGATGCCGTAATTGAGGTGCTGAAAGCGCGCAACCTGATCCCGTTCCTCGACATTGCCTATCAGGGCTTTGGTGCCGGGATGGAAGAGGACGCCTATGCCATTCGCGCCATCGCCAGCGCTGGCCTGCCGGCACTGGTCAGCAACTCCTTCTCCAAAATCTTCTCCCTGTATGGCGAGCGTGTGGGTGGCCTTTCCGTGGTCTGCGAAGACCAGGACGCTGCCGGGCGCGTGCTTGGCCAGCTGAAAGCCACCGTGCGTCGTATCTACTCCAGCCCGCCAAACTTTGGTGCGCAGGTCGTGGCGACCGTACTGGGCGACGACGCACTCAAAGCCGAGTGGCTGGCGGAAGTGGAAGCGATGCGTACCCGTATCCTTTCCATGCGCCAGACGCTGGTCGATGTGCTGAAAGAGGCGGTGCCGGGGCACAACTTCGACTACCTGCTGCAGCAGCGCGGCATGTTCAGCTACACCGGCTTCAGCGCGCAGCAGGTGGATCGCCTGCGCGATGAGTTTGGCGTCTACCTGATTGCCAGCGGACGTATGTGCGTGGCAGGCCTGAACAGCAGCAACGTTCAGCGCGTGGCGCAGGCCTTTGCCGCTGTAATGTAAGTACTTACTCGCGGCCTCCTTGCGTTGACGAAGGGGGCCGCAATCAGGAAACCCCGCGCTGTGATATCCCTCCTTTTATTACGCCTTTAATGAAGAATTTCCTTTCATTCCCCTCCCGCTGCGGTTATTTTCGATGTGGTTTTTGACCATCCGCTCAAAAATAAACAATAACGGTTTGAATATTCAGGGGTTAATATGCGCAAGATCACACTGGCTTTCAGCGCTGCCTGCTTATTACTCTCGCTTAGTCACCCGGTAGTCGCGCGCCCCTCATCACCCCCACCGTTATATACCGGTACCAACGCCGCCAGACTGGCCGAACAGGAGCCGATCCATTGGGTGTCTGTTACCCAGATAGAAAACAGCCTGATGGGACGTCCGCCCATGTCAGTGGGATTTGATATTGATGACACCGTCCTGTTCTCCAGCCCGGGCTTCTGGCGGGGTAAAAAGACCTGGTCACCGCAGAGCGAGGATTACCTGAAAAATCCGGCCTTCTGGCAGCAGATGAACAACGGCTGGGATGAGTTCAGCATTCCGAAAGAGGTGGCCCGCGCGCTGATTGCCATGCACGTAAAGCGTGGCGACAGGATCTGGTTTATTACCGGGCGTCATCCTAGCCGAACCGAAACCGTCACCAAAACCTTGCAGGACGCCTTTCTGATCCCCGCCGCGGCCATGAACCCGGTCATTTTTGCCGGTGACACATCGGGCATAAACAACAAAGCGTTGTGGATGGAGCAGAAACAGATCAAGATTTACTACGGCGACGCCGATAGCGACATCGCCGCAGCTCGCGAGGCAGGCGCCAGAGGCATTCGGGTGCTGCGCGCCTCCAACTCGACGTACAAACCGCTGCCGCAGGCAGGGGCGTTTGGCGAAGAGGTGATCGTCAATTCAGAATACTGAGTGCCCGGGACGGAAAAGTCGCTTTTTTAAGCAGATTTACCCGCTACGGGTTTTACCTTTCGTCGTATTGCTGCACACTTAGAAGGATTATCCTGTAACACGGAGCAGCACATGTGGTATCAGCAAACCCTGACCCTGCGCGCCAGGTCTCGTGGTTTTCACCTGGTGACGGACGAGGTCCTTGGACAGATCCGCGATCTTTCCCGCATCAACGTCGGTTTACTGCATCTTTTGCTGCAACACACGTCAGCCTCTCTCACGCTCAACGAGAATTGCGATCCCACCGTCCGTTCCGATATGGAGCAGCATTTTCTCAAATCCGTTCCCGACGGTGCCCGCTGGGAACATGATGATGAGGGGCCAGACGACATGCCTTCCCATATTAAATCCTCCATGCTGGGCGTCTCTCTGCTGCTGCCGGTGAATCATGGCCGCGTGCAGCTGGGCACCTGGCAGGGGATCTGGCTGGGAGAACATCGTATCCATGGCGGTTCGCGCAAAATTATCGCTACGCTACAAGGGGAATAATGATGACAATTTCGGAGATACTTCAGTACTGCATGAATAAGCCGGGTGCGGAGCAAAGCGTGCACAGTGACTGGAAGGCAACCCAGATTAAAGTCGCAGACGTGCTGTTTGCGATGGTGAAAGATGTGGAGGGGCGTCCGGCGGCCTCGTTAAAAACCAGCCCGGAACTGGCGGAGCTGCTGCGCCAGCAGCATACCGATGTGCGTCCCAGCCAGCACCTGAATAAAGCCCACTGGAGCACGGTCTACCTGGATGGGTCGATACCGGATTCGCAGATTTACTACCTGGTGGATGCCTCTTACAAACAGGCGGTGGAACTGCTGCCGGAGATGACCCGGCAGCAGCTTTCGGTGTAACTACTTCAAAAGAGGCTTAAGGAAGCGGGCCGTGTGTGAGGCTTCGCATTCCGCGACGGTTTCCGGGGTGCCGGAAACCAGGATTTCGCCGCCGCCGCTGCCGCCTTCCGGGCCGAGATCGACAATCCAGTCCGCGGTTTTAATCACGTCCAGGTTGTGCTCAATCACCACGATGGTGTTGCCCTGATCGCGCAGCTGGTGCAGCACGTCGAGTAACTGCTGGATATCGGCAAAGTGCAGACCGGTTGTTGGCTCATCCAGAATGTATAGCGTCTGACCGGTGCCGCGCTTGGACAGCTCACGCGCCAGCTTCACGCGCTGCGCTTCACCGCCCGACAGCGTGGTCGCCGACTGGCCCAGACGAATGTAGGTCAGACCGACATCCATCAGGGTCTGGAGCTTACGCGCCAGCGCCGGAACGGCATCAAAGAACTCACGTGCTTCTTCAATGGTCATATCCAGCACTTCGTGGATGGTCTTGCCTTTGTACTTAATTTCCAGCGTTTCGCGGTTATAGCGCTTGCCTTTGCACTGGTCGCACGGCACGTAGATATCCGGCAGGAAGTGCATTTCGACTTTGATCACCCCATCGCCCTGACAGGCTTCGCAGCGACCACCGCGCACGTTAAAGCTGAAACGACCTGGCGTATAGCCGCGCGAACGCGATTCCGGCACGCCAGCAAAGAGTTCACGTACCGGCGTAAAGACACCGGTATAGGTCGCCGGGTTAGAACGCGGAGTACGACCAATCGGGCTTTGATCGATATCGATCACCTTGTCGAAATGCTCCAGACCGGTAACGTCGCGATACGGCGCTGGCTCAGCCAGGGTCGCACCGTTCAACTGCGTCTGAGCAATCGGGAACAGGGTATCGTTGATTAGCGTCGATTTACCGGAACCTGACACACCCGTAATACAGGTGAACAGGCCAACCGGCAGGGTCAGCGTGACGTCTTTCAGGTTGTTGCCACGCGCCCCGGTGAGCTTCAGCACTTTTTCCGGATTCGCAGGCACGCGCTGTTTCGGCACTTCAATCTTGCGCTTGCCGCTCATGTACTGGCCGGTCAGGGATTCCGGTACCGCCATAATAGCGTCCAGCGGCCCTTCTGCCACAACCTGACCACCGTGGACGCCAGCCCCCGGGCCGATGTCGATCACGTGGTCGGCCGCACGAATGGCATCTTCGTCATGCTCAACCACAATCACCGTGTTACCGAGGTTACGCAGGTGGATCAGCGTGCCGAGCAGGCGTTCGTTGTCGCGCTGGTGCAGGCCGATAGACGGCTCATCCAGCACGTACATCACCCCGACTAAGCCCGCACCAATCTGGCTCGCCAGACGGATACGCTGCGCTTCGCCGCCGGACAGGGTCTCTGCCGAGCGGGAGAGGGTCAGGTAGTTCAGGCCGACGTTGACCAGGAACTTGAGGCGATCGCCGATCTCTTTCAGCACTTTCTCGGCAATTTGCGCACGCTGACCGGAGAGCTTCAGGTTGGTGAAGAAGTCCATCGCGTGGCCGATGCTCATGTCCGAGATGGTCGGCAGCGGCGTGTTTTCAACATACACGTGGCGCGCTTCGCGACGCAGACGGGTGCCGTCACAGGTCGCGCAGGAGCGATTGCTGATGAACTTCGCCAGCTCTTCACGTACCGCGCTGGATTCCGTCTCTTTGTAACGGCGCTCCATGTTGTGCAGCACGCCTTCGAACGGATGACGGCGTACCGAGGTATCGCCGCGATCGTTCATGTATTTGAACTCGATGTTCTCTTTCGCGGAACCGAACAGGATCACCTTGTGTACGGTTGGGCTGAGGCTACCCCACGGCGCTTCGACGTCGAATTTGTAGTGTTCCGCCAGCGACTTCAGCATCTGGAAGTAGTAGAAGTTACGCTTATCCCAGCCGCGGATCGCGCCGCCTGCCAGCGACAATTCCGGGTTCTGGATCACCCGGTCAGGATCGAAATACTGCTGCACGCCCAGACCATCGCAGGTCGGGCACGCGCCCGCCGGGTTGTTGAACGAGAACAGACGCGGTTCCAGCTCGCGCATGCTGTAACCGCACACCGGGCAGGCAAAGTTGGCCGAGAAGAGCATTTCGTCTGCTTTCGGGTCGTCCATATCGGCAACCACGGCCGTACCGCCGGAGAGATCCAACGCGGTTTCGAACGACTCCGCCAGGCGCTGAGTCAGATCGTCACGCACCTTAAAGCGATCGATGACCACTTCAATGGTGTGTTTCTTTTGCAGCTCCAGCTTCGGCGGATCGGAAAGATCGCACACTTCCCCGTCAATACGGGCGCGGATATAGCCCTGGCTTGCCAGGTTTTCCAGCGTTTTGGTGTGCTCGCCTTTACGCTCTTTAATGATTGGTGCCAGCAGCATCAGGCGTTTGCCTTCCGGCTGCGCCAGCACGTTATCCACCATCTGGCTGACGGTCTGGGCCGCCAGCGGAACATCGTGATCCGGGCAGCGCGGCTCGCCCACGCGGGCATACAGCAGACGCAGGTAGTCATGGATTTCGGTGATGGTCCCGACGGTGGAACGCGGGTTATGGGAGGTCGACTTCTGCTCAATAGAGATGGCCGGCGATAACCCTTCGATATGGTCGACGTCCGGTTTTTCCATCAGCGACAGGAACTGGCGCGCATAAGCAGAGAGCGATTCGACGTAACGACGCTGCCCTTCGGCATACAGGGTGTCGAAAGCCAGTGAAGATTTGCCTGAGCCTGAAAGCCCGGTCACGACGATCAGTTTGTCGCGAGGGATGACGAGGTTGATATTCTTGAGATTGTGGGTGCGGGCGCCCCGAACTTCTATCTTATCCATTCACCTTTCCCGGTAGGTAGATACACGGAATGCCTGGTTTGTTTGAAGGACAACCGGCAGAAACGATTAATTATGACACAAATTGACCTGGCTGGATATACAGTATTGGAATGCAAATTCTGGTGACTTGTGCAACAATGTATCCTTCGTGAGAACTCTGGAAGATGCTTCGAAACTATCGAAAGACCACGTGGAAATGGTACACTCGCGCGCTACACTCTTTTCAGACAAGTTTTCAGGAGACACGATCATGGCCAGCAGAGGCGTAAACAAGGTGATTCTCGTCGGTAATCTGGGCCAGGACCCGGAAGTACGCTATATGCCGAGTGGTGGTGCAGTGGCCAACATTACGCTGGCTACTTCCGAATCCTGGCGTGATAAAGCGACCGGCGAGATGAAAGAGCAGACCGAATGGCACCGCGTTGTGCTGTTTGGCAAACTGGCCGAAGTGGCCGGTGAATATCTGCGTAAAGGCTCCCAGGTCTATATCGAAGGCCAGCTGCGTACCCGTAAATGGACCGATCAGTCCGGCGCAGAAAAATACACCACTGAAGTGGTGGTAAACGTCGGCGGCACCATGCAGATGCTGGGTGGCCGTCAGGGCGGTGGCGCACCAGCAGGTGGCGGCCAGCAGCAGCAGGGCGGTTGGGGTCAGCCTCAGCAGCCTCAGGGCGGCAACCAGTTCAGCGGCGGCGCGCAGTCTCGCCCGCAGCAGCAGCCGTCTGCACCAGCGCAGTCTAACGAACCGCCAATGGATTTCGACGACGATATCCCGTTCTGATAATCAGAACCTGCGTTTCGCAACAACAAAAAACCCAGACCGCGGTCTGGGTTTTTTATTTACAGTTTTTCTTTTCAGAATGTCTCGCCCACAGGCATCAGGTGTACATCATTGGCCAGTCTGGTGGCGTATGGCTCATCGCCTCGACCATTACCGCTTTAACGTTATTCCAGATCGCCGCCACATCCAGCAGGGTGATACCCAGCAGGCCGGTGGCAAACCAGCATGCCGCCGCCAGACCCAGACAGGTGCTGATCACCGCCAGAACGGCGTAATCCGATTTACGAAACTGAATGTTCAGCGTGCTGGCCAGAAACATCAGCACCGCGCTCAACAACTCCCAGCGTGCAAACACAACGCCAGTGGTAATAGCTGCCATAAAAACGATCCTCAAAGATAACCGCCGCCGGGTAAAGCGCGACGTTGCCCACACACTGTGGCAAACTGGCTATCGGCAGGCTCAGACTGACAACAATGAAACAATGTTTCTTGTTACATAAGATGTGTGAACTATATCACATTTGTTCTTTTATTCGCCACTGGGCAAATGCATAAAAATAGCGATTTTTAAACCATGCTGTCAGCATGGTTATAATTGCTTGAAATATATATTTAGTCTGCCATGCGCTGTATTTATGATAACTTTGCTGATAATTCATCAGGATAAGAAAACATGTACAGAGCGAAGGCCGATGTACAATATTTACAGCCTCAGAGGTATGGATTATGCTTCTTCCGGTTGCTTAATATGTTCGTAATAAATAAATCAGGCTTGAGCTTTTTTTCTGTTTATTCTTTTTTCTTTTAATTTTACACACGCGTCTCTGGAAGATTCTCGGATTCATGTATCTGACTGAATGTCATTTCATTCCTGATTAATTCGTTGCGGTATTTCTGTCTCGTTAATGAGCTGCGAATAAACAATGAAGCAAGTAAATCGAGAAAATATTAATGACAGTACCCGGGCCTTGCATGCATTAGCTAAATTAATGCCAAAACTATCCTCCCATGCCACCTTAACGTCTCTGCTGGAGACGATAAATTATACCTTTGGCGCCCAGCTCAGCTGGGTAATGATGCAGGATGAGACGGGCCAGCCGCAGCTGGTCAGTGCCGGTGAGTTAACCTGCCATCCGCTGGAAATTAATGCTTTTCTTGCCAGCCTGTTATTGCAACGTCATCAGCGTTCATGGCAGACAATCGGCTGGAAAGAGAATACCGGCACGCTGATATTCCCTCCCGGCCATCCGGGACACCATCAATTACAGTGCGGGGTGCTGTGTAAAATGGCCCCGCATCAGCACGGCTACTTCTTCCTTGGGTTTACGCAGCCGCAAAGCCCCCTCACTGTGCTGAAAGAGGTGGTGATTATCCTCGTGGAAAAGCTGAAGGATGTTGTCACCGGGCTTGTCGCCCGAGAGCGCACGGCAAAAGAGATGCAGCGGATGATAGCCCAGTACAAAACACTGTTTGAACGGGCGCCGGTGCTGATGAACTCGTTCGACAGAAATAGCCGCTGCGTGTTGTGGAATGCCGAATGCGAAAAGGTGTTTGGCTGGACGATGGCGGAGATCAACGCCCATCCCGATCCGCTGGCGCAGTTTTATCCTGACCCGGAGATGCGTCGCCGGGTGCATGAGTCGGTCAACACCACCCCGCTGAACGACATGTACGAATGGCACCCGGTGCGCCGGGACGGGATGCAGCTGACGATCCTGTGGTCGAACATTTCCCTGCCGGACGGCTCAATCCTCAATATCGGGCTTGATATTACCGCCCGTAAAAACGCGGAGCGGCTTCTGGAAATGAAGGCCATGACCGACGATCTGACGGGCTGCTTAAATCGTTTTGCCATCCTGCAGCAAATTGCCGTTGCCCTTGAAGCCAGCCAGCGACAGGAGGCCGACAGCTACTTCTCAGTCCTGATGTTTGACCTGGATTTCTTCAAACAGATTAATGACCAGTGGGGCCACCTGGTGGGGGATGCCGCGCTGGTGCACTTCTGCGACTGCCTGCGGGCGCTGATCCCCCCAGATGCAGCGCTGGGCCGGGTGGGTGGAGAAGAATTTTTACTGCTGTTGCCGAAGACCCGCAGCGACACGGCGGTGCAGCTTTCCACCCGTCTCCGCCAGGCGCTGACCGTGACGCCGCTTAACGTGGGCACCCGAATGCTGACCCTTTCCTTTAGCGCAGGGGTCGTGGAGGTGAGCGGCGAACCGCACGATACCTCCTCGCTACTCATTAGCGCAGATAAGGCACTTTACGATGCCAAACGCGCGGGAAGAGGAAAAACAATCGTCGCGGTTGATTATTTATAAATCACTTTAATCATTATCATGGGATAAATAGCACAAAATCTCATGATGAAGTTGCGCTTTTTACATGCTGTAGGTAGTTTGAGTTAATCGACGACATTCTGTTGAGTTATCCGGGAGCCTGGCTTTCGACACCGGTAATTATTTTACTTAATAACCAGGAAACGAATACTTTCAGTTTGGCTTACGGACAAATATTATCGGCATAACCAAATATTAGGTTATTGGTGTTAAAAGTCAGTTGCTAACTTCGCATGATTCATGCAACGTAATCACCTGTTTAGCAAAGCATCCGGCCTTCATGATTACAGGCACATAAAAAGCAGGGATATAGGGCGGAAATGAATCGTAACGCACGGGACAAGGTGCTGAGGATAGTCGGGGTTATCATGGTAGTTTTGCTACCTGTGATGCTTGCGCTATGGTTTGCCCAGCAACGCGCGATTAACGAAACAAGCAGCCAACTTCGTTCCTTTGCAAAACTCGCTTTAGACAAAACTGAACTGGTCATTCAGCAGGTTGAGCTGGCTCGTCATGCTGCCGAACAGTATTCGGGCGATATTTGCACGCCGGCACACCGACAAAATATGTTGAATATCGTCCGGGGGCGACTCTACATTGCTGACCTGGTGTATGCGCAAGGCCGTGAATTCCTTTGCTCAACGACGAGCACCCCCGAGAATCCGTATACCATTTCCGCCGCCAATTACCAACGCCAGCCTGACGTCTCTATCTATTATTACCGCGACACCCCGTTTTATGAGGGATATAAAATGACCTATATGCAGTTAGGTCATTATGTGGTGGTGGTTAACCCCCTGACGTATAGCGAAGTAATGTCTTCTGACCGATCCCTGGCGTGGGGAGTATTTGATACGGTCACCAATACCTTTTTCTCCGCCAGTGAACAGGCTAATCAGAGTGAATTGAAAACCCAGATTAGCAATGACGATCTTATATTCCAGAATGAAGGCCGTTTTTATACGATTGTTCGCTCGGACAAGCGCCCGATTGCCGCCATTGTCTCAACGACTAATCAACGTTTTTATGAAGTCCTTTATCACCAGGCGACATTAACTCTGCCGCTGGGGATGATCAGCAGCATTATTATTTTATTAATGTGGTCGAGAACACGACGCGAATTTAATTCTCCGGGGCGCTTATTGCATCGGGCATTAAATAAAAGACAGCTTTGCCTGCACTACCAGCCCATTATCGATATCAAAACCAATGTCTGTGTCGGGGCTGAAGCGTTATTGCGCTGGCCGGGTTTTAACGGCCCGGTAATGAGTCCGGTAGAATTTATTCCGCTGGCAGAAGAAGAGGGCATGAGCGAGCGCATTACCGACTATGTAGTGGAAGAAGTCTTCAGCGATCTGGGTCCGTTTCTCGCCTGCAATCCGCATATCTATATCTCCATTAACCTGTCGGCAACGGACTTCCACTCTTCACGCCTGATTGCGATGATCACCGATAAAGCCCGCCACTACAATGTCCGGGCGCAGCAAATCAAAATTGAAGTGACCGAGCGTGGGTTTATCGACGTGCCGAAAACGACGCCGGTAATTCAGGCGTTTCGTCAGGCGGGTTATGAAGTGGCGATCGATGATTTTGGTACCGGCTATTCCAACCTGCACAACCTCTATTCGCTGAACGTCGATATCCTGAAAATCGATAAATCTTTTATCGATACCCTGACGACCAACAGCACCAGCCACCTGATTGTCGAGCACATCATCGAAATGGCTCAAAGCCTGCGCTTAAAAACCATCGCCGAAGGGGTGGAAACACCGGAACAGGTCACCTGGTTAAACAAGCGCGGCGTGCAGTATTGTCAGGGCTGGCACTTCGCGAAGGCGATGTCGCCGCAGGATTTCATGACCTGGCAGCAACAGCCTGTCGCGGCATCACTCGCCCACAGTCACTAGTTCAGCTGATGACGATAGTCGCTGGGAGTACGATCAAACTCGCGGCGGAATACGCGGGAAAACGTCTGCTGGGAGACATAGCCCAGATCCATGGCGATATCAAAAATAGGGCGCTGGGTGGTGCGTAACGCCTGAGCCGCCAACAATAATCTGCGTTGCCGAATGTACTCGCCCAGCGTCTGGTGCATGACGGCGCGGAACATTCTCTGTAAATACCATTTCGAGTAACCCGACTTTTTAGCCACCACATCAATACTCAAGGGTTGATCGATATGGTCATCCATCCATTCAATAAGTGTCTGAATAATTTGTTGATGCGACATAGAGCAGCCTCTTTCTGGTTACACCTGTATCGGTTAATTCGTCGTTTTGTCTGCGGGCGAGTATAATTCCTCAAGTTAACTTGAGGTAAAGAGGTTTTATGGAAAAGAAATTACCGCGGATTAAATCGCTGCTGACGCCGGGCGAGGTGGCAAGGCGTAGCGGCGTGGCGGTGTCGGCTCTGCATTTCTATGAAAGCAAAGGGTTAATTAAGAGTATCCGCAACACGGGCAACCAGCGCCGTTATACCCGCGATGTGCTGCGCTATGTGGCGATCATCAAGATTGCCCAACGCATCGGGATCCCGCTGGCCACCATTGGCGAGGCGTTCGGCATCCTGCCTGAGGGGCATACGCTGAGTACAAAGGAGTGGAAAGCACTCTCGTCACAGTGGCGCGATGAGCTGGATCGGCGCATTCATACCCTGGAGGCGCTGCGCGACGATCTTGACGGCTGTATTGGCTGCGGATGCCTGTCGCGCAGTGACTGCCCGCTGCGTAACCCTGGCGATAAGCTGGGCGAGCAGGGCACCGGCGCGCGGTTGCTGGAAGAAGATTAGCCCGACGCATAAAAAACTAAAGCGCCATACAGGCGCTTTAGTTTATTTCCGGTCTTTGTCTTTCTCTCTATCCCGCTGGTTCACAGGAGGGTTTCCCCCGACATCAACACCCCTCAGTCGAGCATGGTTTGGAGGTTCCGGTTTGTGCTGACAATTTAAGTCTAGGCCGGGAGGCCGGGTTTGCCAGTTCCACAGCGCACAAAATAGGCGAAATTTTTTCGCCAGGTTGTGCAATTTTCTATAGTTAGTGGGTAAGCCCAACTGGAGATGTCCATGATTAAGGTCCACCACCTCAACCAGTCCCGATCCCAGCGTGTGCTGTGGGCGCTGGAAGAGCTTTCTCTGCCGTATCAGATTGAACGTTATCAGCGTGATAAGACGATGATGGCACCCGCCGCATTGCGAAAAGTTCACCCGCTGGGTAAATCCCCGGTGCTGGAGGATAACGGCCTGATTCTGGCGGAATCGGGGGCGATCCTCGAATATTTGCAGGAGACCTACGATCCTACATCGCAGCTCAAGCCGCAGGATCGCGAGATGAAACTGCACTACCGCTTCTGGCTTCACTACGCGGAAGGTTCCCTGATGCCGCTGCTGCTGATGAAGCTGGTTTTCTCCAGCCTCGGTAAACCGCCGATCCCGTTTGGCCTGCGCTCGCTGGGCAAAGTGCTGGGGCAGGGGGTGCAAAAGGCGTATCTCAACCGTCAGCTGGAAACCCACGCCCGTTTTCTGGAGTCCTGGCTGAAGGATCACCGCTGGTTTGCCGGGGATAACCTCAGCATGGCGGACGTGCAGATGAGTTTTCCGGTGTTTGCCCTGCTGGAGCGTGGCGGCATCGCGGATCTCCCTTATCTGCAAACATGGATGAAAAACGTCGAAATGCGTCCGGCCTGGCAGCGGGCGATCCAGCAGGGCGGTCCGTTCGAAATCCCTGGCAAATCCTGAACGAACCCTGAAAATGTTATCAAATTGCGCATTCACGATAACGTTTGCGCATACTCTGGTTATTTCTTCACCGCCCCGCAGGAAAATAAGCGAAAAACGGCAAAGTTAAGTTGAAAATGCCCGTGTTCAGGACGGATAATCGTTTGCCTTTAATTCAACACCCGTTTTGTCAGCGTGAAGCTAAACGTTTGCTTTTTTTATGACGCCCCTCTTTGTCATAAACGCAGCACAGGGATATGACGTTTCGCTGGTCGTGGAGTGTCCATCACGCTGACCGACGACGATTATAATTTTCAGGGGATGTTTTCTATGTCTACGCCATCTGCGCGTACCGGCGGTTCACTCGACGCCATGTTCAAAATTTCTGCCCGCGGCAGCACCGTGCGTCAGGAGATCGTTGCCGGTCTGACGACCTTCCTGGCCATGGTCTACTCGGTGATCGTGGTGCCGGGCATGCTGGGCAAAGCCGGTTTCCCACCGGCGGCGGTCTTTGTCGCCACCTGTCTGGTTGCCGGTGTCGGCTCCATCGTGATGGGTCTGTGGGCCAACCTGCCGCTGGCAATTGGCTGCGCCATCTCACTGACCGCCTTCACCGCGTTCAGCCTGGTGCTGGGCCAGCAGATCAGCGTCCCGGTTGCGCTGGGCGCCGTGTTCCTGATGGGTGTGCTGTTCACCATCATCTCTGCCACCGGTATCCGCAGCTGGATCCTACGTAACCTGCCGCAGGGCGTTGCGCACGGCACCGGCATTGGTATCGGCCTGTTCCTGCTGCTGATTGCCGCCAACGGCGTTGGCCTGGTGATCAAGAACCCGCTGGACGGTCTGCCGGTTGCGCTGGGTGATTTCGCCAGCTTCCCGGTGATCATGTCGCTGATTGGCCTGGCGGTGATCATTGGTCTGGAAAAACTGAAAGTGCCGGGCGGCATCCTGCTCACCATTATTGGCGTCTCTGTTGTGGGGCTGATTTTCGATCCCGCGGTACACTTCTCCGGTGTATTTGCCATGCCATCCCTGAGCGATGAAAACGGCAACTCGCTGATTGGCAGCCTGGATATCATGGGCGCGCTGAACCCGGTTGTCCTGCCAAGCGTGCTGGCGCTGGTGATGACCGCGGTCTTCGACGCCACCGGTACCATCCGCGCGGTAGCGGGCCAGGCGAACCTGCTGGATAAAGACGGTCAGATCATCGATGGCGGCAAAGCGCTGACCACCGACTCCCTGAGCAGCGTCTTCTCCGGTCTGGTGGGTGCTGCGCCAGCAGCGGTATATATCGAATCGGCGGCGGGTACGGCGGCAGGCGGTAAAACCGGTCTGACGGCGATCACCATCGGCGTGCTGTTCCTGTTGATCCTGTTCCTTGCCCCGCTGTCCTATCTGGTTCCGGCGTACGCAACTGCCCCTGCGCTGATGTACGTTGGCCTGCTGATGCTGAGCAACGTGGCTAAAATTGATTTTGCCGACTTCGTTGACGCGATGGCCGGGCTTATCACCGCGGTGTTCATCGTGCTGACCTGTAACATCGTTACCGGCATCATGATCGGCTTCGCATCACTGGTGATCGGGCGTATCGTCTCCGGTGAATGGCGTAAGCTGAACATCGGTACGGTGGTGATTGCCGTGGCGCTGGTAGCGTTCTACGCGGGCGGCTGGGCTATCTAAGCTGTCAACTGCGCAAACAGACGGGTGGCTAAGGCCGCCCGTTTTTATTTTCGGAACACATCTTGTTGCCTTATGCGTTACTCTGAGGGAGATACACTGTGGCAAGATGCCAGTGATGTAAACGTACCAAAACCTCGCAAACAGGGAACGCATGGAAATCTTCTTCACAATACTCATCATGACCCTTTTGGTCTCCCTCTCCGGGGTAGTTACCCGCGTACTGCCCTTCCAGTTACCGCTGCCGCTGATGCAGATCGCCATCGGTGCTCTGCTGGCATGGCCGACGTTCGGATTGCATGTCGAGTTTGATCCTGAACTGTTTCTGGTGCTGTTTATCCCGCCTCTGCTGTTTGCCGACGGCTGGAAAACCCCGACGCGGGAATTTCTTGAGCATGGGCGCGAGATCCTGGGGCTGGCGCTGGCGCTAGTGGTGGTCACCGTGGTGGGGATTGGTTTTCTCATCTACTGGGTGGTGCCGGGGATCCCGCTGATACCGGCCTTTGCGCTGGCGGCGGTGCTGTCGCCCACCGATGCCGTGGCGCTGTCCGGTATCGTTGGTGAAGGACGCATTCCGAAGAAAATCATGGGTATTTTGCAGGGCGAAGCCCTGATGAACGACGCCTCCGGCCTGGTGGCGCTGAAGTTTGCCGTCGCCGTGGCGATGGGCACCATGATCTTCACCATCGGCGGGGCATCCGTTGAATTCTTGAAAGTGGCGATTGGCGGCATTCTGGCCGGGTTTGTGGTGAGCTGGCTGTATGGCCGTTCGCTGCGCTTCCTTAGCCGCTGGGGCGGCGACGAGCCTGCCACGCAAATCTTACTGCTGTTCCTGCTGCCGTTCGCCTCTTATCTGATTGCGGAACACATTGGCTTCTCCGGCATCCTGGCGGCGGTGGCGGCCGGGATGACCATCACCCGCTCCGGTGTCATGCGCCGCGCGCCGCTGGCGATGCGCCTGCGCGCCAACAGCACCTGGGCGATGCTGGAGTTTGTCTTCAACGGCATGGTGTTCCTGCTGTTGGGTCTGCAACTGCCGGGGATCCTCGAGTCCTCGCTGGTGGCGGCCGAGGCCGACCCGAATGTTGAAACCTGGATGCTGTTTACCGACATCGTGCTGATTTACGCCGCGCTGATGCTGGTACGTTTCGGTTGGCTGTGGACGATGAAAAGATTCAGCGTGCGTTTCCTGAAAAACAAACCGATGGAGTTTGGTTCCTGGACCACGCGTGAGCTGCTGATTTCCACCTTCGCCGGGGTGCGTGGGGCCATTACCCTCGCCGGTGTGCTTTCCATTCCGCTGCTGCTGCCGACTGGCGATGTCTTCCCGGCGCGCTACGAGCTGGTGTTCCTGGCGGCAGGGGTGATTCTGTTCTCCCTGTTTGTTGGCGTGGTGATGCTGCCGATCCTGCTGCAACATATGGAGGTGGGCGACCACGTTCAGCAGCATAAAGAGGCGCGTATCGCCCGGGCAGCAACGGCTGAGGTGGCGATTGTCACCATCCAGAAGATGGAGGAGCGTCTGGCCGCCGATACCGAAGAGAACATCGATACCCAACTGCTGAAAGAGGTGAGCTCGCGGGTGATTGGTAACCTGCGCCGCCGTGCCGATGGCCGCAACGACGTGGAAAGCTCGTTGATGGAAGAGAACCTTGAACGCCGCTTCCGCCTGGCTGCGCTGCGCTCGGAACGCGCAGAGCTGTACCACCTGCGTGCCACCCGGGAGATCAGCAACGAGACGCTGCAAAAACTACTGCACGATCTCGATTTGATGGAAGCGTTGTTGATAGAGAAGCAGTAGGGTGAGTGCGGTCTGATGCTTTGACCCCGGCCCTCTCCCACAGGGAGAGGGTGCAAACACTAAAAACGGTAACCTGGCGGTTACCGTTTTGCGTTTACCCCGGCACCCAAAACCCTTCGCAGCATTTCAGCCAGGCCTGGGCGCTGTGCGACAGATACACTCCCTCCCGCCAGATCATCCCCAACTGCCAGTGCAGGTCGCTCTGCAGCGGGATCCAGCGCAACGTGTTTTTATCCAGCCGCTCGCAGATGGGCTGCGGCAAAATCGCGATCCCAACCCCCGCCTGAACCATCGCAGCCAGAAAGTCCCACTGTCCACTGCGCACCGCGATGCGCGGCTTAACACCGTGCTGGCTGAACAGCTGCATCAGCTGGCGGCTGAGGGCAAAATCTTCGTTGTAGATCAGCAGCGGGTGCTCGGCCAGCAGTTCAGGATTAATGGTGTCGAGGGTCAACCAGTTGCCGGAGCGCGGCACCAGCACGCACAGCGGGTGGCTGAACAGCGGCAGTGCCGTCAGACCGCTGTCCTCCTCCACGGGCAGGGCGGTCATCGCCAGATCCAGCTCGCCGTTGATCACCGCCTGCTGGACGGTTAAGCCACCAAATTCAGAAATTTTCAGCTCCACGCCGGGATAGCGCTGGCGAAACAGGCCGATAGGCCCGGCCATCATCATCCCCACCATCGGCGGAATACCGAGGCGTAATATGCCTTTGTTAAGGTGGTTGATGTCGCCAAGCTCCGCCTCCAGCTGGCGAAATTCCGCGAGGATCGCCAGACCGCGCTCAAACACCACCCGACCGGTGTCGGTTAACAGCAGCTTACGCCCGTCGCGGATCAGCAGGGTACAGTTCAGTTCATCTTCGAGGTTTTTCAGCATTTTGCTGATGGTGGGTTGGGTGACAAAAAGCTTCTCCGCAGCGCGGGTGAAACTCTGCTGGCGTACCACTTCGACAAAGTAACGCAGCGTGCGTATGTCCATGACTATTCCTCGAAACTATACCTTTGATGATTTTAATTCATTTCAGTCAATTACGGGCGCTGACTATACTGGCGCTCCGTCTCATTTTGAGGAAATCCCCCATGACCGTGGCGTTAGGTCGCGTTACGCCTGCCGTCGTGCAACGACTCCAGGTACCGGTTCAGGTACTGCTTTACGCGGGTCTTTTTGTCTTCGCTGAATACCTTGTTGGCTGGCTACATCTGCCGCTGCCGGCCAATCTGGTCGGGATGGTGCTGATGTTCAGCCTGATCCTCTGCCGCGTTATTCCCCTGAATTGGGTGCGGGCAGGCTCACGCTGGCTGCTGGCAGAAATGCTGCTGTTTTTTGTGCCCGCGGTGGTGGCGGTGGTGAATTACGTCCAGCTGCTGATGGTGGATGGCTGGCGCATCTTTGCGGTGATCGCCCTGAGCACGCTGATGGTGCTGGGTGCCACCGCGTGGGTGGTGGATAAAGTCTATCGCTTTGAGATCGGCAGGCAGAAACATGACTAACTTTCAGGTCAGCGTGCTCTGTCTGGTGGTCACGCTGATTATCTATTTCGCCAACAAGCGCCTGTATCGTCGCTTTCGCAAACTTCCCCTGATGCCGCTGGTCTTCACCCCGATTTTGCTGGTAATGATGCTGGTGTGGGGGCATATCTCCTGGCAGAACTATATCGGTGAAGCGCACTGGCTGCTGTGGCTGCTCGGCCCGGCGACCATCGCCTTTGCGGTGCCCGTGTACGACAACCTCGCGGTGATCAAACGCCACTGGATGTCGCTTTCGGCCGGGGTGATCACCGCCACGGTGGTGGCCGTCACCAGCTCGGTCTGGCTGGCGCGGTTGTTTACCCTGTCGGATGAGATCCAGCGCAGCCTCGCGGTGCGTTCCGTCACCACGCCCTTTGCGCTGGCCGCGGCAAAACCGCTCGGCGGGCAGCCGGATCTGGTGGCGCTGTTTGTGGTTGTCACCGGGGTGTTTGGCATGGCGGTGGGGGACATGCTGTTTTTGCGGCTCTCGATCCGCGAAGGGATGGCGAAAGGGGCCGGATTTGGTGCCGCCTCCCATGGCGCTGGCACTGCCCGCTCCTATGAGCTGGGCCAGCAGGAGGGAGTGGTCGCCAGCCTGGTGATGATGCTCTCCGGCGTGGTGATGGTGCTGGTGGCACCGCTGGTGAGCTGGTTAATGTTCTGAGTCTTGCCCGGCGGCACGGCGCTTGCCGGGCCTGCGGTTCTCCAGGTCGGTAAGCGCCGCGCCACGCGACGATACTAACGGTTCAAACGCCGCACAATCCGTTCCACCTGCTGGCGAAAATCCGCTGCGACCTGGGCGGGGAGCTGGCCCTGCTCCAGTTTTTCCCGCGCGGCGGTGAACCTGTCGATCACCTGCAAATCCTCAATATAGGGCGTGGCGACGGCGGTCGTGTGCAGCGACTGCGCCTGGCGCAACCCGGCGATCACCGGATCCTGCGGGTCAATCAGCCCCTGCTCTGTGAGCTGTGTTTCCGCCGCCTTGTTAAGCGGAATGCCACGCTCCAGCCCCAGCGCCTCTACCGACTTAGGATCGTTAAGCAGGTAGTTCACCAGGATCGCCGCCTCTTTGGGATGTTTCGTGGATTTTGCCACCGACAGCATCTGCGCCGTTTTGAAATACACCCCCGATTCCTCCGTCCCGGGCTGCATGACGTAATCCCCCAGCACCAGCTTCGCGGGCGGGGTCATGTTGTTGGCAAACATGCGAATGGTGATGTTCCAGGTGAACAGGCCGCCCCATTCGCCGTTGATCCACGGCTTCATCTCATAGAGGTTGCCTTTGCCGTAGGAGGAGAGGGTTTTGGGTGACGGCAGAACGTGGTCATCGCTCAGGCGCTTCACAAAGCGGAAGGCCTCATCCCACTGCGCGTCGTTCCAGGCGAAGGTGCCGTCGCTATTGAACATCGGCTTGCGGTGCGTCTGCATCATGTAGGCATTGAGCAGCAGAATGACATCCTGATCGACCATAGTGTAGGGATAGTAGTTGTTGCCCAGTTTCTGCTGGAAGGTTTTCCCGGCGGCAAAAAACGCCTCCCAGTTTTTCGGGTACGCCAGCCCGGCTTTCTGCCAGGTCACGTCGTTATAGTAAAAGACCGGGGCGTTGACGGAGACCGGCAGGCCGTTGAGCTTGCCGTTGATTGTGGTGGATTGCAGATCCTGAGCCTGATACTGGCTTAAATCCAGCTCCGCTTTCAGCTTGTCGAGATCGTAATACCCGTCGCCGTTTTTGGAGAAGATTATCAGCCACGGCCAGTTGGTCTGCATCACATCCGGCTCGGTGCCGCTCGCCATCTGGGTGGTCAGGCGCGAAAGATGCCCGTCCCAGCCGGTGTATTCGGCCTTCACTTTGATATCCGGGTGTGACTTTTCGAAGGCGTCCAGCGCCTTCAGCGTGGCCTGGTGGCGGCTGTTGCCACCCCACCACGACATGCGTAATTCAACGGGCTGCGCCCAGGCAGAGGTACAGGTAAATAACAGCGATGCGATGACACCTGACAGGAGTTTATTCATTATTTATCTCCGGAATTTTTATTATTAAACAGGTGAGTAACGACACAATACTGACCAGTCGCGCTGGCGCGGCCTCCTGCCGCGCCAGCGCGGCCTCCTGCCGCGCCTTCATCATGCTCTTAGCGTTTCGTCAGACGGGAAACCAGCTCGAACTCCTTAAAATTGACCGGACGTTGCTGCTGCATGGAGATATTGCCCGCAATCCCGGTCAGGATGGACATAGCCCCTGCCCGGTGGTCGGCCGCGCGCTGCAGCGGATCCTGGCCCGGCGTGCCAAACAGGTCGGCCAGCATGGCGTTATCGCCACCGCCGTGGCCCCCTTCACCGAGGCTGAATTCCGCTTTCCAGGGTTCGGCAAACATCGGGAAGACGGTGAGATCGCACTGCTCCAGGCTGCCCTCGTTTTCGCGATCGCCCCCGGCGTTGACGTAGGACTTCTCGACGATCTTCATCTCCAGACGACCTTCAGTGCCGTTAAAGACCACGTTCAGCCCTTCCCACGGCAGGTAGGCGTTAAGGGAGTAGGTGAGCTGCACCTGATTTTGATATTTAACCAGCACCGACAGGGTGTCTTCGATGTTGATGCCGTCGCTGAACACGCTCTGGTCGCGGAAGTAGTTATCTTCATGCTCGGCATCGAGATAGAGCGCCTTAAGCTGGGCGTTCTCCGCCATCTGCAGGGCAAACGGATCCGCTTTCGCGTCGGCAAAGCCGTGGGCGCGTGGGTAGAACTTCGTCACGCCGCGCTGCTCGGCGTTCTCCCTGCCGTAGAATTGCAGGCTGCCTTCGGCGTAAACCCGTTCCGGGTAGCTGCCGAGCCAGAAGTTCATCAGATCGAAATGGTGGGTAGATTTGTGTACCAGCAGGCCGCCACTGTTGCGCTTTTCCCGGTGCCAGCGGCGGAAGTAGTCTGCGCCATGTTCGGTGTTGAGCAGCCACTCAAAGTGTACCGAAGTAACCTTGCCAATCGTGCCCTGCATCAGCAGCTCGCGCACCTTGCTGTGGTGCGGGGCGTATCGGTAGTTGAAGGCCACCCGCACGCTGCGGCCGGTCTCTTCGATGGCGTCGAGAATGCGCAGGGCGCGTTGTTCGTCGATGGTCATGGGTTTTTCGGTGATCACATCGCATCCGGCGTGCAGCGCCCGAACGATGTAGTCGTCATGGGTGCGATCCATGGTGGTCACGATGACAACATCGGGACGCGTTTCGCGGATCATCTCTTCAAACTGCGCCGCCTGCCAGAGGGAAACCGGCTCTGCCCCTTCGTTTTTTAATAGCTGCCGGGCATACTCCATGCGCGTCCTATTGGTATCGCAGAAGGCGACCAGTCTGGCATTTTCCCGCCAGGCACCGCCGATGGCGGAAATATATAAACCAGCACGACCACCGGTTCCTACCAGAGCATAATTTTTCATGGCATCCTCGAGTCAAATAGCAAAATAAATATCAGCAAGGTGACGCAATGAAACGTATTCCACATCAGTTGATGGAGCTGAACAGCACTTTTATCTGGCACTGGCCCTGGTTTATTCAGGGGGTGAAAAGCGCGAAACAGCACGGTTTCACTGGGATCATCCTGCACCAACAGGAACTGCTTTCGGTACTTGCGACGCCCTCGGCATTAAGTCAAAAGCTCAACGTCGAGAACCTTATTCATCAGCAAAATTACGCCCTGCAATATTTAATCCGCGTCGATCGCTATCTGGCGGAAAATAACTTATCGTTCTGGCTGCAAGGGGAGGCCGCGCCTGATGACGATATTATTAAGCGTAAATTTCCTGAACTGACGTTCGACGAAAAAAGCGCGCCGGATTTCTGGCACCATTTTTATGCCGCCATATTGCATCCGCTATTACACGCCTTGCCCCACCTCAGCGGGCTTATTCTCAGCCTGACGACACCGGACTTTCAGACCACCCGCTGGCAGCAAAGCCTGCATGATGTCTGGAGCCTGCTGCGCGCCCGGGGCAAAAAGCTCATCCTGCGCGACTTTATTGATAACAGCTGGCCGCGACAGCAGCTGGCTAACATTCTGGCGACGCTCCCGGACGACGTCCGGGCCTCGGTTAAAGCCACGGAGCTGGATTACCACCCCGGCTTTGCCAACCATCCGCACATCGCCACCCTGCCGGGGCATAAAAAGTGGATCGAGTACGATCTCTTCGGCACCGGTTACGGCTGGACCGCGCTGCCGTGTTATCTGGGCGATGAGATCAGCGGGCGCTTAAGCTGGGCGCTCAGCGCGGCCGAAAACGAAATCGAAGCTATAACTTCCCGTGTGAGCTGGCAGTGGCTGCCCGACAGCCGGGTGATGGACTCCGCCAACGCCATCAACCTGTTCGGTCTCACCGCCGCCAACCAGGCCGCCGATGCGGCGTTGCCCGCCACCTTCGATCGCTGGGCGGAACATCATCAGCTCGGCTTTCGCTCTTTGCAGGACAAGCATCAGCTCTCGGCCATTGTCCACGCCAGCTACGACTGGTTGTGTAAAACGCCAAACCTCCTCGGGCGACGGCTGCACTACCAGAGCCAGATCCCGGAGAGCATTGCCCAGGCGCAGCAGCTGCTGCATATGGACACCCGCAGCGCCAACTGGCTGCACGCCTGGCAGCCGCTGATGCCCGCCGACGATCCTGCGCTGGGCAAAGAGCAGCGTGAGCGGATGGCGCTTGAGAAAGAAGCCGCCTGCTTCCTCGCATCACGCACGCTGCAAAACCTGCGGGAGCTCATGCCGCGGATAACCTGCCAGGACGACACCCTGGCGACCCTGCTCGCCGCCTGGCGCAGCGCGGAAATCTACAGCCAGATGTTCTCCCACGTGGCCGCCGCGGTGACCGATGTGTTGTGGCGGGATCACTACGGTGCGAACAGTCTGCCTGCTGACACCCTGCAGAAGCATCAGCAGCGGCTGCTTCACTACACCGACACCCTGAATCGCTGGCTGGCGGACCCACCCGCCAGCGGCCCCTTGTTCCTGCCGCTACTCCTCAGCCCGGAGCGGCTGGAGCGCTTTGCCAGAAGCCTGAGCGAGTCGCTGTGACTAAAGCATAAAAACTGAGACGGGGATTGTCTGTACGGGGGGCAGAGGGAAAGCCGGGGATTGAGGTGAAATCGGGAAAAGTGTGATGGCCTTTGCGAATTGTAGATAAAGCCTGTGATGCACATCGGCTTTTTCCGTTCAGGTGACGTGATAAACGTCACCAGAAGGGGAAAAAAATGTGATCCCCGACCAGCGGCCGGGGAGGGGGTTTTAGTGCGCGCGGCCCTGTTCGACGCCCAGGCCGGTTTGTGAACGGATAAACTGGGCGCGGAATTTCTCACGCTCCAGGTTACCTTCTGGCGAGTTATCGGTAGCGGAGAAGAACCAGATGCCGATGAACGCCACGGCAATAGAGAACAGCGCCGGGTATTCATACGGGAAGATGGCGCTTTCGTGGCCGAGGATCTGCACCCAGATGGTCGGGCCGAGGATCATCAGGATCACCGCCGTCAGCAGCCCCAGCCAGCCGCCAATCATCGCGCCGCGTGTGGTCAATTTAGACCAGTACATGGAGAGCAGAATGATCGGGAAGTTGCAGCTTGCCGCAATGGAGAAGGCCAGTCCCACCATAAAGGCGATGTTCTGTTTCTCGAACAGAATGCCGAGCAGGATCGCCACCACACCCAGTACCAGCACGGTGATTTTGGAGACTCGCAGCTCGTCGCGCTCGCTCGCGCCTTTACGGAACACGTTGGCGTAGAGGTCGTGCGATACCGCAGAGGCACCAGCCAGCGTCAGCCCGGCCACCACCGCAAGGATAGTGGCGAAGGCCACGGCAGAGATAAAGCCGAGGAACAGGTTGCCACCCACCGCGTCGGCAAGGTGTACCGCCGCCATGTTGTTACCGCCGATCAGCGCACCCGCCGCGTCTTTAAACGCCGGGTTCGCCCCCACCAGCATGATCGCGCCAAAGCCGATGATAAAGGTCAGAATGTAGAAGTAACCCATAAAGCCGGTGGCGAAGAAGACGCTCTTACGTGCTTCACGCGCATCGCTCACGGTGAAGAAGCGCATCAGGATATGCGGTAAGCCCGCCGTACCAAACATCAGCCCCAGGCCAAGAGACAGTGCGGAAATCGGGTCTTTGACCAGCCCGCCCGGGCTCATGATCGCTTCCCCTTTCGGATGCACCGCCATCGCTTCGGTGAACAGGTTATTGAAGCTAAAGCCGACGTGCTTCATTACCATAAAGGCCATAAAGCTGGCACCGAACAGCAGCAGCACCGCTTTGATGATCTGTACCCATGTGGTGGCGAGCATGCCGCCAAACAGCACGTACATCACCATCAGTACGCCAACCAGGACTACCGCAACGTGATAGTTCAGGCCGAACAGCAGCTCAATCAGCTTGCCGGCACCCACCATCTGCGCAATCAAATAGAGGGCCACAACCACCAGCGAACCGCAGGCAGAGAGCATACGGATGGGGCCTTGTTTCAGACGATAGGAGGCGACGTCTGCAAAGGTATAGCGCCCGAGGTTACGCAGGCGCTCGGCAATCAGGAACAGAATGATCGGCCAGCCGACGAGGAACCCGAGGGAGTAAATGAGGCCATCATAGCCGGAGGTATACACCAGCGCGGAGATCCCGAGGAAGGAGGCGGCGGACATAAAGTCACCCGCAATCGCCAGCCCGTTCTGGAAGCCGGTAATGTTTCCGCCCGCCGTGTAGTAATCGTTACGGGAGCGCACGCGTTTCGATGCCCAGTACGTGATGTACAGCGTCAGCACGACGAAAATCAGGAACATGATGATCGCCTGCCAGTTGGTTGGCTGACGCTGAACCTCGCCGGTAATGGCATCTGCCGCATGGGCAGCAAAGGGAAGTGTGGCGGCAAGCGCCGTCAGAACTCGCTTCATGATGCTTTTACCTCGTGCAGGACAGCCTTATTAAGACGATCGAATTCGCCGTTCGCACGCCAGACGTAGACGCCCGTCAGCACAAACGAAATGATGATAACGCCAATGCCAATGGGAATACCGCGCGTGACGCTGGTGCCGGCGTGCAGCGGCGTACCAAGCCAGTGCGGCGCAAAGGCGATCAGTAAAATAAAGCCGACGTAGATAATCAGCATGATGATGGAAAGAATGAAGGCGAACCGTTGCCGTTTTTCGACAAGCTCCCTGTAGTGCGCACTGTTCTCTATCTGCTGACAAATATCGTTATTCATCAGATTCTCCAGAAGTATCGGTAGGGTTGAGGTTTATTGTTATTCCCTCTCCCGGAGGGAGAGGGTTAGGGTGAGGGTGAAGGAAGGAGCGGTCTGATGCCCTCACCCCAGTCCTCTCCTGCAGGGAGAGGGAGAAAAAATTACGAAGGCATTGCGATGGCCTGCTTCTCTTCGAGCAGTTTGTCCACCACGCCAGGATCGGCGAGCGTTGAGGTATCGCCTAAGTTGCTGGTATCGCCCGCGGCGATTTTGCGCAGAATACGGCGCATGATCTTGCCGGAGCGGGTTTTCGGCAGTGAGTCGGTCCAGTGCAGTACGTCCGGGGTGGCAAGCGGGCCGATCTCTTTACGTACCCAGTTACGCACTTCGGTGTACAGTTCCGGCGACGGCTCTTCGCCGTGATTCAGCGTGACGTAGGCATAAATCGCCTGGCCTTTGATGCTGTGGGGAATACCGACGACTGCCGCTTCGGCAATCTTCGGATGCGATACCAGCGCCGATTCAATCTCGGCAGTGCCCAGACGGTGCCCGGAGACGTTCAGCACGTCGTCCACGCGACCGGTGATCCAGTAGTAGCCATCTTCATCACGACGCGCACCGTCGCCGCTGAAGTACATGTTTTTGAAGGTGGAGAAATAGGTCTGCTCGAAGCGATCGTGATCGCCAAACAGCGTGCGCGCCTGGCCCGGCCAGGAGTCGGTGATCACCAGGTTGCCTTCGGTCGCGCCTTCCTGCGGATTGCCCTCGTTATCCACCAGCGCAGGCTGTACGCCGAAGAACGGACGGGTTGCCGAACCCGCTTTCAGCTGGGTCGCGCCTGGCAGCGGGGTGATCATGAAGCCGCCGGTTTCGGTCTGCCACCAGGTATCGACAACCGGGCACTTCTCGTTACCGATTTTCTTCCAGTACCACTCCCAGGCTTCCGGGTTGATCGGCTCACCCACGGACCCGAGGATGCGCAGGGAGGAACGGTCGGTCCCTTCAATGGCCTTGTCGCCCTCGGCCATCAGCGCACGGATCGCGGTTGGCGCGGTATAGAGAATATTGACCTGGTGTTTGTCCACCACCTGGCTCATGCGCGCCGGGGTTGGCCAGTTTGGCACCCCTTCGAACATCAGCGTGGTCGCGCCACAGGCCAGCGGGCCATACAGCAGGTAGCTGTGACCGGTGACCCAGCCCACGTCGGCGGTACACCAGTAAATATCACCCTGATGATAATCAAAGACATATTTGAAGGTGGTCGCGGCATAGACCAGATAGCCGCCAGTGGTATGCAGCACGCCCTTTGGCTTGCCGGTGGAGCCGGAGGTATAAAGGATAAACAGCGGATCTTCTGCGTTCATTGCTTCTGGCTGGTGCTGGTCGCTCGCCTGCTCAATCAGGTCGCTCCACCACAGGTCGCGGCCCTCATGCCATTCAACCGCATTACCGGTGCGCTTGAGCACAATCACGCTGTTGACGCTGTTCACACTCGGGTTTTTCAGCGCCTCATCGACGTTCTTTTTCAGCGGAACGGCACGGCCCGCACGCACGCCTTCGTCGGCGGTAATCACCAGTTTTGAACTGGAGTCGATAATGCGACCGGCAACCGCTTCCGGTGAGAAGCCGCCGAAGATGACGGAGTGGACCGCGCCGATGCGGGCGCAGGCCAGCATCGCGACGGCCGCTTCCGGCACCATTGGCATATAGATAGCGACCACATCACCTTTTTTGATGCCCTGGGCCAGCAGGACGTTGGCAAAGCGGCAGACATCGCGGTGCAGTTCGCGGTAGGAAATATGTTTGCTCTGGGATGCGTCATCGCCTTCCCAGATGATGGCCGTCTGATCGCCGCGCTCGGCGAGATGACGATCCAGGCAGTTGGCGGCGAGGTTCAGCGTGCCGTCTTCATACCATTTAATAGAGACATTGCCGGGGGCAAAGGAGGTGTTCTTGACCGTTTGATAAGGGGTGATCCAGTCAAGGATTTTGCCCTGTTCGCCCCAGAAGGCGTCAGGGTTGGTAATCGACAGCTGATACTTCTCCTGGTACTGCTCCGGGTTGATCAGGCAGCGGTCCGCAATATTTGCGGGAATGTCGTGTTTATGGACCTGGCTCATGGTTTTTGTTCTCCTTGTAGAATGTTAATAATATGTCGCAAAAACGTTAATTGTAGGGGCTTTGGAACCTTTGTTTACTATTTGGGCGACAGATCACGCAAAAATTAAAGAGTTCGAAAATTGAGCAAATGACACTTTGCAGAAAAATAATTACTCTTGAGGATTATTTGCATTTATAGATAAAAAAGCGTTTTTATAACAAAAGGTTATTTATCATTACTGATATAAATTAGCGTGATAACGCCTTTTGTCAGTCAAATGCCTCGTTCTTAAAGGCTTGCGCAGCATGCCGTGCAAATGGTACTGATACCGCGCGTTAAAAAACCCCATAAATGAACGCAACACAATTCATACCCTTTCAGTATGTGTCGTCCCCGCCGTTTTACGAGTACGAACACTTCATTGAGGAAGTCTCTTGTTATGAAAAATTTGAAAGTCAGCCTGGCCTGGCAAATTTTGCTGGCCCTTGTGCTGGGTATCTTGCTGGGCAGTTATCTGCATTATCACAGTGACAGCCGCGAATGGCTGATCGCCAACTTACTGTCGCCAGCCGGTGATATCTTTATTCATCTGATCAAGATGATTGTGGTGCCAATTGTCATTTCGACGCTGGTGGTCGGGATTGCCGGGGTCGGCGACGCGAAGCAGCTCGGCCGTATCGGCGCAAAAACGATTCTTTATTTCGAAGTGATCACTACGGTCGCGATCATTCTTGGCATCACGCTGGCGAATGTGTTCCAGCCTGGCGCGGGTATTGATATGTCGCAGCTGGCGACGGTGGATATTTCGAAATACCAAAGCACAACCGCAGAAGTGCAAAGCCATTCTCATGGCCTGATGGGCACGATCCTGTCGCTGGTGCCGACCAATATCGTGGCGTCGATGGCGAAGGGCGAAATGCTGCCGATCATCTTCTTCTCGGTGCTGTTTGGTCTGGGCCTGGCGTCGCTGCCCTCCACCCATCGCGAGCCGCTGGTGACCGTGTTCCGCTCCATCTCTGAAACCATGTTCAAAGTCACCCATATGGTGATGCGTTATGCGCCGGTTGGGGTATTCGCGCTGATCTCCGTGACGGTGGCGAACTTCGGTTTTGCCTCCCTGTGGCCGCTGGCGAAGCTGGTGCTGCTGGTTCACTTCGCCATCCTGTTCTTCGCCCTGGTGGTGCTGGGGCTGGTGGCGCGGATATGTGGCCTGAGCATCTGGATCCTGATCCGCATCCTGAAAGACGAACTGATTCTGGCGTACTCCACCGCCAGCTCCGAGAGCGTGCTGCCGCGTATTATTGAGAAGATGGAAGCCTACGGGGCGCCTGCGTCAATCACCAGCTTTGTGGTGCCGACCGGTTACTCGTTCAACCTCGACGGCTCCACGCTGTACCAGAGTATCGCGGCGATCTTCATTGCCCAGCTGTACGGTATCGACCTCTCCCTGTGGCAGGAGATCGTACTGGTGCTGACGCTGATGGTGACCTCAAAAGGGATTGCTGGCGTGCCGGGCGTATCGTTTGTGGTTCTGCTGGCGACGCTGGGTAGCGTGGGTATTCCGCTGGAAGGGCTGGCGTTTATCGCCGGTGTTGACCGTATCCTCGACATGGCGCGTACCGCGCTGAACGTGGTGGGTAATGCGCTGGCGGTGCTGGTGATTGCCAAGTGGGAACACAAATTCGACCGTAAGAAAGCCCTGGCGTATGAACGCGAGGTGCTGGGCCGTTTCGATAAGACGGCTGACCAGTAGTGTAAAAAAAGCCCGGTGGCGCTGCGCTTACCGGGCCTACCATACTATTCCCTCTCCCCTTTGGGGAGAGGGTCAGGGTGAGGGGATTTTACTCCCCGCTCAACGCATCAAACTCCTCGCAGCCGGTATCAAACCCTTCGCTACAGCTCAGATTAAACCAGTACAGCGCCTTCTGTTTATTGGGGGTGATAAACCCGGCCTCGCCCTGATGAAACACCTGACCTGCCCAGTATTCCGCGTAACCCGTGCGCGAGAGGGCGGAGCTTTGCTTAAACCACTGCGCGGCCTGCACATCATCCTGCGCCACCTCCACGCCGTTGGCGTAGATCAACCCCAGCAGCAGTTGGGCATCGACAGCGGCGTCATCCTCGGTATTCGCCGCGGCTTTATGCAGTAAGGTCAATGCCTGCGGGTAGTCGGTTTGCCCGGCACGGGTATTCACCAGCAACCGCGCCAGCATCACCGCACCCGGCGAGCTGCCCGCCACCGTGGCCTGCTGCGCCAGCCCCTTTGCCTGGGTTAAATCGCCGTGTTTAAACTTGATTTGCGCCAGCAGCGCCATGGCATCGATATCGCCGTTTTTGGCCGCTTTTTCGGCCCAGGTTTCGGCCTGCTTATCATCACCCGAGCTGTAATAGGTTTCGGCAAGGTAATACTGCGCGCGGCTGTCGCCCGCCTCAGCCTGCTTCAGGTACTGGCCGCCAATCTCTTCGGCGCCCACCAGGGAAGAAAAAAGGATCAATAAAAGATAAAGAGATTTCATGCGTTATTTTCGTAGGGGTAGATAACGGGCAGTATAAGCGTGGGACGAGAAGAAAAAAATGGGTGCATTAAGACCTCCACTATCCACAAGCCGGGCGGGTTTCCCCGCCCGCTGACGTTAGCCTGCCGCGCAGGCTGATTTAGCCGCCACGTCGTGCTGTTCATCCTTTATACCCGTCATACATCACGTAGCTGACGCCTGTAAAAATGGAGTGAATACTCACCCCATTTTTTTATGGTTCCGTTAATTAAGCCTTAGCCTGTGGCCATTTCACGTAAGGTATTTTTCAGTTTGTTATATTCCTCAAGAACATATTTTTCGGCAGCCGATTGATCCGCAATGGGTTCCACGCGCACCGCACAATATTTATATTCCGGCGTTTTGGTTATTGGGCTTAAATTCTCCGTCACCAGCTCGTTACAGGCGCCGATCCACCACTGGTAAGTCATGTACACTGCCCCGACGTTTGGCCGGTCACTCACCTGAGCGCGGGAAATGACCCGGCCTTTGCGTGAGTTGACCCACACCAGCGCCTCATCCTCAATGCCCAGCCGTGCGGCATCCTCAGTGTTAATCTGCACATAGCCGGGTTCATCGGCCAGCGCTGACAGGGCCGCACAGTTGCCGGTCATTGAGCGGCAGGAGTAGTGACCCACTTCGCGCACCGTGGACAGCACCAGCGGATAGTCGTCATCCAGCTTATCAATGGGGGCCATCCAGTCGCAGGTGAAGAACTGCGCCAGCCCGTTCGGGGTATCAAATTTTTCCGCGAACAGGTACGACGTGCCCTGATCTTCTGGCGATTCATCCCGGCAGGGCCACTGGATATAGCCCAGCTCGCCCATCTTTTCGTAGGTTGCGCCCTTAAAGCCCGGACACAGCTGGCGCAGCTCATCCCAGATTTGCTGGGTGTTGTCATAGTGCATCGGATAACCCATACGGGTCGCAATCTCGCTGATGATCTGCCAGTCGGTTTTCAAATCCCACTTTGGCTCGACCGCCTTAAAGAAACGCTGGAAACCGCGATCGGCGGCGGTGTAAACCCCTTCATGCTCGCCCCAGGAGGTGGACGGCAGGACGACATCCGCCACCGCCGCGGTTTTGGTCATAAAGATATCCTGAACAATCACCAGCTCCAGATCGGCAAAGGCCTGACGCACCGCCGGAAGTTCGGCATCGGTTTGCAGCGGATCTTCGCCCATGATGTAGGCCGCCCGCACCTCGCCGTGAGCCACACGGTGCGGCAGTTCGCTGATGCGGTAACCGGGATGCGCAGGCAGGCTCGCCACGCCCCAGGCTTTGGCAAATTTCTCGCGGTTTTCTGGCAACTTAACAAACTGGTAGCCCGGGTAGGTATCCGGCAGCGCGCCCATGTCGCAGGCCCCCTGCACGTTATTCTGGCCGCGCACCGGGTTGACCCCAACGTGGGCTTTGCCGAGATTGCCGGTCAGCATCGCGAGGCTGGTGAGCGAGCGCACCGTCTCTACTCCCTGCCAGAACTGGGTGACACCCATCCCCCACAGCAGGGTGGCCGTTTTCGCTCCGGCATACAGACGCGCGGCCTGGCGGATCTCTCCCGCACTCACGCCGGTAATGGCCTCGACCGACTCCGGCGTATAGCGTTCAACGATCTTACGGTACGCCTCAAAGCCTTCCGTGCGGGCAGTGACGAAGGCCCGATCGTAGAGCTGCTCGGCAATAATCACGTGGCCGATGGCATTAAGCAGGGCGATGTTTGAGCCGTTTCGCAACGCGATATGCATATCGGCAATGCGCGCGGTTTCGATGCGCCGCGGATCGCAGACGATAATTTTGGCCCCGTTCTGCTTCGCGCGCAGAATGTGGTTCGCGACGATCGGATGTGAATCCGCCGGGTTATAGCCGAAAATTAACACCAGATCGGTGTTATCAATCTCGTTGATGGCATTGCTCATGGCGCCATTCCCGACCGACTGGTGCAGACCTGCAACCGA
This sequence comes from Leclercia sp. LSNIH3, assembly GCF_002935105.1. Lineage (NCBI taxonomy): Bacteria > Pseudomonadati > Pseudomonadota > Gammaproteobacteria > Enterobacterales > Enterobacteriaceae > Leclercia > Leclercia sp. LSNIH3. The sequence goes on along the minus strand of NZ_CP026387.1, from coordinate 2,098,364 downwards.
GGGGCCGTGTCAGACGCGTGCGCAGCAGTCGACGTTGTTGGTGCCAATCACGGCGCGCGCAAATTTTTGCATGATGTAGTTGGTTTCATTCCCGGTGCCGCGCGAGGAGCCGGTGGTCTGGATCGCATCCGGGCCATGCTGCGCCTTGATGGCGCTGAGACGACGGGCGACGTAATCCAGCGCTTCATCCCTGGCGACGGACTCCAGCTTGCCGCCACGTGTGCGCCGGATCATGGGGGTTTTCAGCCGCGGGGTCAGGATTTGGGTGTCGTTGATAAAATCCCAGCCGTAGTAGCCCTTCAGGCACAGCTTGCCCTGGTTGGTTTTCCCCCCGGCTGCCTCGGCACGGACGATGCTGCCGTTATCGACGACCAGGCTTATCTTGCAACCTGATGCGCAATAGGGGCACACCGTGATGACGTTTTTCATCGGTCTCGCTCCAGTGTAAATGATGCTGACGTGTTGGTTTATTATGCGGCTTGCAGGCCACATTCTTATTGTGGGATTGCCCTGACTTTACGGGTGAATTCGGGTCAAAACCCTGACAGAAAACAGGCCCACGTCAAAAAATGCGACGGCGAAAGCGATGGGGATGTGACGGCGGTTGAAGATCCGCAAGGGAAAGGACGTTTTGGCTGGAGCCTTGCACATAATGGGCCAGACTGATCACTATCTCCCTGATGGAATCCAGTATGAAACCAGCAATTCTGGTGGTCGATGACGACACCGCGGTCTGCGAACTGTTGCAGGACGTCCTCAATGAGCACGTCTTCACTGTCCATGTGTGCCATAACGGCCAGGATGCCCTGCGTCTGGCGCAGCAAGCGCCGGAGATCGCGCTGGTGCTGCTGGATATGATGCTGCCGGATATCAATGGCTTGCAGGTGCTACAGCAGTTGCAAAAGCAGCGCCCCGAGCTGCCGGTGATCATGCTGACGGGCCTGGGCAGTGAATCGGACGTGGTGGTCGGCCTGGAGATGGGCGCCGACGACTACATTGGTAAACCCTTCAACCCCCGGGTGGTGGTGGCGCGCGTCAAAGCCGTGCTGCGCCGCACCGGTGCGCTGGCGGCAGAGCCGGTGGCCGTGCGGGCAGCCGGGATCAGTTTTAACGGCTGGACGCTGGACACTACCCGCTGTGAATTGATCGACGCCCGGCGCGGCGTGGTCGCCCTGACCCAGGGCGAGTACGGTTTGTTGCTGGCGCTGACGCAAAACGCGCGTCGGGTACTCAGCCGGGAGCAGCTGCTGGAGCTGACCCACAGCGAAAGCGCGGAGGTGTTCGATCGCACCATTGATGTGCTGATCATGCGCCTGCGACGCAAAATTGAAATTAACCCCCATCAGCCGCTGCTGATCAAAACCATCCGTGGGCTGGGCTATGTCTTTGCCGCCGACGTGCTGCACGGTGACAGGGCGGCCTAGGCCAGCGGATTCTCCTCGATAAAGTGCTGTAACTCCGCAAGGTTTTTTGCCCCGTCGATGGCGTTGGCCGCCAGCAGGCTGGCCCGCGCACAGGCATGCGCCATGCGGATGCTCTCCGCCAGCGACAGCGAGTCGTGGCAGCCATACAAAAAACCCGCGCAGAAGGCATCCCCCGCGCCGACGCTGCCGACGATCTCCTCCTGACTCAGCCGCCACGAAGGGATCCAGCCTCCTTCTTCGCCCGGCTCTTGTCCCCAGGCCCCTTCCGGGCAGTGGATCACCACCCGCGCCTTCACCCCGGCCGCCAGTAGCTCTGCCGCCGCCGCGGCAATATTGGCGATCGCGGGCCCATCCTGGTCATCGCGCGTTGGCAGGCCGCTGAACTCGCCCGCCTCCAGCTCGTTGATCACCAGATAATCGAGATGGCGCAGGGCAGGGAGCACCAGCGGCTGATAGCGCGGATCGCCCTTGCGCGACACGAGGTCGAGAGAGGTCTGGAACCCCAGCTCGCGCATCTGCGCCAGCAAGCGCGCGCTGCGGGTGCCGTACTCATCATCCGGCTTATCCAGGCTGTCCAGCAGCAGGAGATAGCCCAGATGGAAGATTTTCATGCTCTGATCGAGCCGGTCAAAGGCGGGCAGATCCAGCAGCCGGTTGGCCCCCGGCGAGTGGAAAAAGGTGCGCTGGCCGCTGGGGTCGGTCATCACCTGTGACATGGAGGTAGGGGCAAACGTGGTGCGCTGCACCCGCTGGCGGTTGACGTGATACTGGTCGAGCATAGCGAGAATGTAATCCCCGTCGTGATCGTCCCCAACCAGTCCCACCGCCTGCAGCGGGAGCCCGGCACGCATTTTCGCCAGGGTCAACAAGACGTTGAGCGGTGCCCCGCCGGTGGCGCGCTCGCTGTGGGTGATCTCCGCCAGCCAGCCGCGCTCGGGCCACTGCACAATCTGATGAACATGATCCACCAGCATGTTGCCCGCCGCGATAATCCCCCGGCGTTCCATCATGCGTACCCCGCGCTGCCAAAGGTGCGCATCTGCGCGGCCACGGTGTCGGTGATCGCCTCTTCGATGCCGAGCAGCAGTTCAGCAAACTCATCGTACAGCGGCTGTCGGTTGGCCATCCGCTGTTCCACCGCCGCCAGCGCCGCCTGCGACATGCCGGTGTAGAAGTTAATTTTGTGGATCCCGAGTTCAATGGCGCGACGGAAATCGGCGTCGCTGATCCCGGACCCGCCGTGCAGCACCAGCGGCAGGCCGGTTTGCTGCCGGATGGCATCAAGACGGGCAAAATCGAGCTTCGGCTCGCCCTTGTACTTGCCGTGAGCGTTGCCAATCGCCACCGCCAGCGCATCGATGCCGGTCTGATCGACAAACTCCCGCGCCCGCAGCGGATCGGTAAAAAGCGCTTCGTCGGCATGACCATACAGGGCGCCGCCCTCATCGCCACCGACGGCACCGAGTTCCGCCTCCACCGACACGCCCACCGCGTGGCACATCTTCACCACTTCCCGCGTCTGGCGGATGTTCTCTTCGTAGCTCAGGGTGGAACCGTCAAACATCACCGAGCTAAAGCCTAAACGCAGCGCCCGCACCACCGCTTCGAAATGCAGGCCGTGATCGAGATTCAGCACCACCGGAATATCATGCCGGGCGGCTTCGAATTTCACCGCCTCCACCAGTGAATCGAGCGACACATACTTAAAATGCACTTCGGCAATGTTGATGATAAAAGGCGAATTCTCCTGGCGAGCCGCGGCAAACAGTGCCCGCAGGAAGTGAGAGTCGAGGACGTTAAACGCCCCCAGTGCGTAACGGTGTTCGCGGGCGTGCGCCAGCCCGTCGGCGAGAGAGATAAGCGGCATGATTCACTCCTTACAGGCGAAACAGGCTGTATTCATTGCACAGGACCAGCACGGCCGGTTCGTCTTCATCGATATTGTTATAGCGGGCGGTAGGGTGCAGGAAGTGGTTGTCTGTCTCGTCGTCATTGACTGACGAGACTTCACCCACCAGCACATCACCAAAGCCCTTTTCACCCCAGAAGCTGTGGTATAAGCCGGGCGGCAGGCAGATGCTCTCCCCCGGTGCGAGGCGGATATGGCTGCCTGCCACGTGGGTCTGCTGGCATCCATCAATGGCGACCTTGATATCGCCAGCCTCTTTCTGTTCATGCTCATCGGCATTCCACAGCTCAACAATCAGGTTCCCGCCGCCGCGGTTGATGATGTCTTCGCGTTTGCGCCAGTGAAAATGCAGCGGCGTCACCTGGCCCTCACGCACGTGCATGATCTTCTCGGCATAGCATTTGTTCCAGGGTTTGCCGCCGGGAGAGCCGTTGCGCAGGGCAAAGAGGGTTAAGCCCTGCGTCGCAAAGTTATCGCCGCCGAAGGCGGTCACATCCCAGCCGAGCCGCAGGTCGAACACTTCTTGCCAGGCATCGGCGTAAAGCTGCTGCCAGCGGCCAGGGGGGAAGCTGGCAAAGGGGGGTAAATGCACATCGTGCATCGAGAAAAACTGTCGTGTGTGGCCGAGGATCTCGTTAATTTCGGAGCGTTTCATAATGACTCCTTGAGTGATGTGCAAATATTACCTCTCACCCTAACCCTCTCCCCATAGGGGAGAGGGAATCTGAACACCCTCTGCCCTATGGGGAGAGGGCCGGGGGGAGGGGCATCAGGCCGCACAAGGCTTACTTAACCGTCCAGCCTTTATAATTGCCGACGTTGCTCTTATCGATCATCGTCACCGGGATCAGCACGGGCTCTTTCGGCGCGGGTTTGCCCTGTAATATGTCATAGCCGATCTCAACCGCTTTCGCCGCCATGACCTGCGGATCTTGCGCCGGGGTGGCGATAAACAGGGAGTTTTCGCGCTTCAGCGCCTCTTCGGCATCCGGCGAACCATCGACGCCCACAATAAAGAACTCATTACGTTGCGCCTGTTTTGCTGCCAGATCGGCACCGATCGCGGTCGGATCGTTGATGGCAAACACGCCGTCGATCTTCGGATTGGCGGCCAGCAGGGAGGTCATTACCTCCAGCCCACCGTCACGGCTGCCTTTGGCGTTCTGGTTCCAGGAGAGCACTTTAATATCCGGGTGGCGCTTGAATTCAGTCTGGCAACCTTCCACGCGGTTTTGTACCGCAGAGACCGGCGGTCCGTTGATGATCACCACGTTGCCTTTGCCTTTCAGGCGGTCGGTGATCAGCTTACAGGCCATCTCACCGGCCTGGGTGTTGTTGGAGGTAATGGTCGCATCGGCACCCTCTGCCGCGACGTCAACCGCCACCACCACGATCCCGGCGTCTTTCGCGCGCTTCACCGCCGGGCCGATCCCTTTTGAATCCGCGGCGTTAAGAATGATCATATCGACCTTCGCGGCGATAAAGTTATCAATCTGAGAAACCTGCTGGCCGAGATCGTAGCCGCTGGACACCAGCGTCACTTTCACGTTATCCCCCGCCAGTTTGCGCGCTTCCAGCTCCGCGCCTTTGGTGATCTGCACAAAGAACGGGTTGGCCAGATCGCCCACCGTCACGCCGATGGACTTCAGCTCTTTGGCCTGGACAAACGGACTTGCTGCAAGCAGTGCGCCAGCACAGAGCGCGGTAACTAATGGCTTTAATCTCATGCTGTATTCCTCACGTAGGGTTTTCCCGTCATCCTTCTGGCCGCAGATGCGTTGGCTGCGCGCATTCACCCGAATCACTGACGACAGTCAGCGCATCGGGATTCATACACTTGCCGCCTTCCTGCGACCAGAATGATTCAGGGAAATATTGTTGTTATGCACTTTGATGGTGTCGGGTACGGTATTTGTCGATCAGCACCGCAATGATGATCACCGCCCCTTTGATCACCAGTTGCCAGAAATAGGAGACGCCCATCAGCGTCATGCCGTTGTTAAGGGTGGCGATAATCAGCGCGCCTACCAGCGTGCCGGTGATGGTGCCGATCCCGCCGACAAAGCTGGTGCCGCCGAGGATCACCGCCGCGATGGCGTCCAGCTCATAGCCGGTGCCGAGGTTGCCGTTGGCGCTGTACAGCCGCGAGGCGCTCATCACCCCGCCGAGGCCCGAGAGCAGGCCGCTCATGCCGTAGACAAACAGCAGCACCAGCCAGACCTTGATGCCCGTTAAGCGCGCGGCCTGCATGTTGCCGCCTACCGCGTAGATATGAACCCCGAGCGTGGTGCGGCGCAGGATGAACCAGCAGACCGCGATCACCGCGAGGGCAATCACCACCAGCCATGGCACCGGCCCGAGATAGTTATTGCCGATCCATTCAAAACTGATGCTGGAGTTGATCACCGTGGTGCCGTCGGCGAGCAGGTACGCCGCGCCGCGCAGCGCCGTATAGGTGCCGAGCGTGACGATAAAGGGCGGTAGCCCGGCAAAGGCCACCAGCGCCCCGTTAAAGGTGCCGAGCACCAGCCCGAGCATCAACGCCGCTGGCACCGAGAGCATGGACAACTCCGGCATCAGCGAGACCACCATCGCCGCCACCGCGGTGGTACCCAGAATCGAGCCGACCGAGAGGTCGATACCGCCGGTCAAAATAATGAAGGTCATCCCCGCCGCCAGCACGATGTTGATCGACGCCTGGCGGGTAATGTTCAGCAGGTTGCTTTCGGTAAAGAAGTTTGGCGCGATAAAGCCAAATACCGCGACAATCAGGATCAATATCGGCAGGATACCGATGGTTTGCATCAGATCGCCCATCAGCATTTTTTTGGCAGAGGCCGCTTTGGCCACCTGTTGCGGAGTGTTTGGTTGCGTCATGATTATACCGCCCGATGATGAGAGTCGTTAACGCCGGTCGCCAGCGTCATGATGTTTTCTTGTGTGATATCGGCCCGATGGAGTTCACCGGCAATGCTCCCTTCGCGCATGACATACACGCGATCGCTCATGCCGACCACTTCCGGCAGTTCGCTGGAGATCATCAGGATCGCCACCCCTTTGCGCGCCATCTGGTTCATGATCCGGTAGATCTCGCTTTTGGCACCCACGTCCACGCCGCGGGTCGGCTCGTCGAGGATCAGAATGCGTGGGCTGATCGCCACCCAGCGGGAGATGAGCAGCTTTTGCTGGTTGCCGCCGGAGAGACCGCCCGCCCGCACCTGGGAATGCGGGACGCGAATATTGAGCAGGGCGATGGCGTCATCGGAGATGGACTGCGCTTTTTTGCGATTCAGCATGCCAAAGGTGGCGTCGCGCTCCAGCGTCGCCATGGTGATGTTCTCCTGTGCCGCCAGTTCCAGAAACAGCCCCTGCTCCTTGCGGTTTTCGGTTAAAAAGCCAATCCCGTGGTCGATGGCGGCGCGCGGGGAGTGGATCACCACCGGCTCGCCATCCACTTCAATCATTCCGCCCGTGGCCTTACGCACACCGAAAATCAGCTGCGCCAGTTCGGAACGTCCGGCACCTACCAGCCCGGCAAGGCCGACGATTTCGCCGGAGCGCACCTGCAGGCTGCAGGGCTGCACTTTGCCGCCGTCGGTCAGGTGGTGGACGTTCAGGCGCGGGCTGCCGAGCGGGATATCGCGCTCTTTGTTGAACAGATCGCTCAGTGGCCGCCCGACCATCATCCGCACCAGTTCAGAGGCGTTGAGCTTGTCGCGGGTCAGACTGCCGACGTACTGCCCGTCGCGCAGCACGCTAACCCGGTCGGATAACTCATAGACTTCGGCCATGCGGTGGCTGATATAGATGATCGCCATCCCTTCGTCGCGCAGGCGCAAAATCAGCTCGAACAGACGGTGGGTCTCGCGTGAGGAGAGGGCGGCGGTGGGTTCATCCATTACCAGAATGCGGCTGTTGCGGTGCAGCGCGCGGGCAATTTCCACCTGCTGCTGCTCGGCGATGGTCAGCTTCATCACCAGGTCGGTGGCTTTGAAATGGGCGCCAAGACGATCGATCACCGCCTGCGCCTGGGCCGCCATCTCTTTGCGCTGCACCAGCCCACCGCGTGACAGCTCGCTGCCAAGGAAAATGTTCTCTGCCACGGTGAGGTTAGGGGCGAGCTGCATCTCCTGATAGATCAGGGTGATACCAGCCGCCAGGGCATCTTTCGGGCCTTTGATGTTAAATGGCTTGCCGTCGATCAGGATCTCGCCGCTGGTGGCGATGTAGGCCCCGGCGAGGATCTTCATCAGCGTGCTTTTTCCGGCGCCATTTTCGCCCATTAAGGCGTGGATCTCGCCGGGGTAGACCGTCAGATCCACACCCTTCAGCGCGTGAAAGCTGCCAAAGGTTTTGGCAATGTTGCGCATCTCTAAAACCGGGGTTCTGCTCATGGCGGATCTCCTGTGACGTTCGATATCCGCACTTCATCACATCCCGGTAAATGCAAAATGTCAGAAGTCGTTCATATTTGTCATAGTTATGAATAGTTAATGTGGATCACAGTTACGCCACTGAATCGCTTTCTCCCCTCACCCCGGCCCTCTCCCCAAAGGGGAGAGGGAGTAACGGTTCCCTTTCCCCTTTGGGGAAAGGGCGTACAGTCCACTCTGGCCTGTGGGAAAAGGGGGCTGTTCCCTTTCTTCTTTGAGGAAGGGTGTAACTGTTCACGCTCTCCTTTGTGGAAGGGGTTAACTGTTCCCTGTTCCCTTTGGCGGGGAGTCACTGTTCCCTCTCCCCTTTGGGGAGAGGGTTAGGGTGAGGGGTAAGAGCCTCAAACCGCACAGGAGCTGACATAAATGCCCTCACGCCGTCCCCCCTTCTTCGCCAGTGCACGTGGTCGCCTGCTGATCTTTAATCTACTGGTAGTAGCGGTAACCTTAATGGTCAGCGGCGTGGCGGTGCTGGGCTTCCGCCATGCCAGCCATATCCAGGAGCAGGTACAGCGTCAGACGCTGGACGACATGACCGGCAGCATGAACCTGGCGCGTGAAACCGCCAACGTGGCGACGGCGGCAGTCAGGCTATCCCAGGTGGTAGGGGCGCTGGAGTATAAAGACGAAGCCAACCGCCTGAAACAGACCCAGACGGCACTGGTTCACGCGCTGGAACAGTTGGCCGATGCGCCACTGGCGCAGCAGGAGCCAGCCCTGGTGAAGAGGATCATCCAGCGCAGCAATGCGTTACAGCAAAGCGTGACCGGCATGCTGGAGCGCGGGCAGCGACGCCACCTGGAGCGTAACGCCCTGCTCAGTTCGCTCTACCAGAGCCAGAGCTATCTTCGCCATCTGCAGGACATTAACCGTCGCTACGCCAGTAACCTGCCCGACGCCCGGCTGCTCAGTGAGATGGACCGGCTGATTGCCGCCGCCATCGAAACCCCCTCGCCGCGCGCGACTATTCAGCAGTTGGATACGGTAACGGCGATGCTGCCCCGCCAGGCCATACAGCCTGCGGTGAGCTTCGTGCTGCCCGATTTCAACGCCGAGCTGAACAAGCTCGGCCCGCTCTCCGGGCAGCTGGAAGAGAGCGATCTGGCGATCAGCTGGTATATGTTCCACATCAAGGCGCTGGTGGCGATCTTAAACAGCGATATCAATCAGTATGTGGAGCAGGTGGCGCAGGCCTCCCGGCAGCGCACCGCCGAGAGCCATCAGGAGCTGCGCTCGATCAGCGTCTTTATCACGGTATCTGCCGTGCTGGCGCTGATCATCACCGCCTTTGCCTGCTGGTATATCTACCGCAACCTGGGCACCAACCTGACCGCCATCTCCCGGGCGATGTCGCGGCTGGCCCACGGCGAACAGGATGTCTCGGTGCCTGCGCTACAACGCCGGGATGAGCTGGGCGAACTGGCCCGGGCATTTAACGTCTTTGCCCGTAATACCGCCTCGCTGGAGCACACCACCCGGCTGCTGAAAGAAAAAACCTCGCAGATGGAGGTGGATCGCCTCGAACGTCAGGGGCTGGAAGAAGCGCTGCTGCACAGCCAGAAGATGAAGGCCGTCGGGCAGTTGACGGGCGGGCTGGCGCATGATTTCAACAACCTGCTGGCGGTGATCATCGGTAGCCTGGAGCTGGCCGATCCCCATTCGCCGGATGCCCCGCGCATCGGCCGCGCGCTGAAGGCCGCCGAACGCGGAGCGCTGTTGACCCAGCGTCTGCTGGCGTTTTCCCGCAAGCAGTCCCTGAACCCGCACGCGGTGGAGATGAAGCCCCTGCTGGAAAACCTGGCCGAGCTGATGCGCCACTCCCTGCCTGCAACGATTGTGCTGGATATCGAAGCGCAAACCCCGGCATGGTCCGCGTGGATTGACGTCAGCCAGCTGGAAAACGCCATCATTAACCTGGTCATGAACGCCCGCGATGCAATGGAAGGGCAAAGTGGGACGATCAAAATTCGCACCTGGAACCAGCGCGTGACCCGCAGCGACGGGCGCAGGCAGGACATGGTGGCGCTGGAGGTGATCGACCACGGCAGCGGGATGTCGCAGGAGATAAAGTCCCGGGTCTTTGAACCGTTCTTCACCACCAAACAGACCGGGAGCGGCAGCGGGCTGGGGCTGTCGATGGTCTACGGCTTTGTGCGCCAGTCCGGCGGGCGGGTAGAGATCGAAAGCGCGCCGGGGCAGGGCACCACCGTGCGGCTGCATCTGCCGCGCGCCACCCTACAGGCGTTACCCGCGCCGGAAGCAGGGGCAACCACCGCCTTGCCGCCAGGCGACCGGTTGGTGCTGGTGCTGGACGATCAACCCGACGTCCGGCAGACGCTGTGCGAACAGCTGCACCAGTTGGGCTACCTGACGCTGGAGGCCGAGACCGGCGAACAGGCGCTGCAGATGCTGAATGCCTCTGCGGATATTGAGATGTTTATCAGCGATTTAATGCTGCCCGGCAATCTGAGCGGCGCCGAGGTGATTCAGCATGTGCGCCAGCATTTCCCGCATCTGCCGGTGCTGCTCATCAGCGGTCAGGATCTGCGTCCTGCGCATAACCCGCAACTGCCGGACGTGGCGCTATTACGTAAACCCTTTACCCGCGAGCAGCTGGCGCAGGCGCTGCAAAAAGCGGTCAGAATTTGAGATTCCTCCGCTACTCGCGCTACCTGCCGTTCATTACCGTAAAGCCAGCTCAACCGCTGTGAGACTGGCTTTATGAAACGTTACTCCACCGCTCTGTTATTTGGTCTGCTCTCTTTAACCAGCCAGCTGGCGCATGCCGACATCGTAGATGAGGCGATTGGCAATATTCAGCAGGCGATCAACGACGCTTATAATCCTAACAGCAGCCGCAACAATGATGACGATGACCGATACGATCAGCGGCGTCAAAGCGACAGCCGACAGTATGACGATCGCCGCAGACAGCTTGAGGACCGGCGTCAGCGTCTGGATGAGCGGCAGCGCCAGTTGGATGAAGACCGGCGTCGCCTGGAAGATGACGAACGGCGGTTAGAGGATGATTACGATCGTTAAGTACGTGTGGCCTGATGCCCTGACTCCGGCCCTCTCCCGCTGGGCTGAGGGCTCCCCACAAAAAATAGGCTCGGTCGGGCCCCTCTCCTGATACTGGCACGGTCAGCTCCCGCTCCTGATACTGGCACGGTCGGCCCCCTCTCCTGATACTGGCACGGTCGGCCCCCTCTCCTGATACTGGCACGGTCGGCCCCCTCTCCAGATATTGGCACGGTCGGCTCCCTCTCCCCTTTGGGGAGAGGGTTGGGGTGAGGGGAACATGCGGCTCAGGTGGTGGTTCCGTTCACCTTAGGTTCTGCACTTCTCTGCCAGCCGCGTCACCCGTGAATGTGGCTCCCTCTCCCCTTTGTGGAAAGGGTTGGACTGAGGGATCCCCCATAAAAAATGGGCACAGTCGGCTCCCTCTCCCCTTTGGGGAGAGGGTTGGGGTGAGGGGAACATGCGGCTCAGGTGGTGGTTCCGTTCACCTTAGGTTCTGCACTTCTCTGCCAGCCGCGTCACCCGTGAATGTGGCTCCCTCTCCCCTTTGGGGAAAGGGTTGGACTGAGGGATCCCCATAAAAAATGGGCACAGTCGGCTCCCTCTCCCCTTTGGGGAGAGGGTTGGGGTGAGGGGAACATGCGGCTCAGGTGGTGGTTCCGTTCACCTTAGGTTCTGCACTTCTCTGCCAGCCGCGTCACCCGTGAATGTGGCTCCCTGTCCCCTTTGGGGAAAGGGTTGGGCTGAGGGATCCCCCATAAAAATGGGCACGGTCAGCTCCCTCTCCCCTTTGGGGAGAGGGTTGGGGTGAGGGGAACATGCGACTCAGGTGGCGGTTCCGTTCACCTTAGGTTCTGCACTTCTCTGCCAGCCGCGTCACCCGTGAATGTGGCTCCCTGTCCCCTTTGGGGAAAGGGTTGGACTGAGGGATCCCCCATAAAAAATGGGCACAGTCGGCTCCCTCTCCCCTTTGGGGAGAGGGTTGGGGTGAGGGGAACATGCGGCTCAGGTGGCGGTTCCGTTCACCTTAGGTTCTGCACTTCTCTGCCAGCCGCGTCACCCGTGAATGTGGCTCCCTCTCCCCTTTGGGGAAAGGGTTGGGCTGAGGGATCCCCCATAAAAAATGGGCACGGTCGGCTCCCTCTCCCCTTTGGGGAGAGGGTTGGGGTGAGGGGGAACATGCGACTCAGGTGGCGGTTCCGTTCACCTTAGGTTCTGCACTTCTCTGCCAGCCGCGTCACCCGTGAACGTGTGAAGAGGGCTCGCCGCCGCCCCCTTCACAATCCCGGCTCCCGGCAAAGAAAATCGCCGCGTCGCGGTGCACTCAGCTTATTCCTCCAGGCTTTCGGGTCGGGCACCAGCCTGCATCCCTGCAGGCTATGCCCTCTCGGCGCGTCCCTGCGCCTCGCCCCGGCCTTCCGGAAACGCTTCGTCGATTTTCAGCCGGACAGGGGAGTCGCTGTAAGTCGTTTAAAATATTGTGATTATTTTATTGCTTTAAGGGCAAATGACTGGGGATCCCTCAGCCCACGGGGAGAGGGAGAAACCTTAATCCAGCATCAGTACCATCCCGTCATACCCCGCCTCGATTCCCTCTGGCAGCGGGTTGTCCATCATCCACACGTCAAACTGATGGCTGATATGGGTCAGGATCACCTGTGGACACCCGATCACCGCGTTCAACGCAACAACGGTATTCAAATCACAATGGTTGCGCGGCGTCTCGTCCCGCGGCTCGTGGCTGCAGTCAATCACCATCACCTGCGGGTGGTTGTTAACTAAAAACTTCACCGTTTTCTCCGGCAGCCCGGCGGTATCAGAAAGCCAGGCCACCCGGCTGTAGGCGCTCTCCAGCAGGTAGCCAAACGTCAGCTTCGAATGGTTGAGCGGCAGCGGCGTGACCCGCAGGCCCTGGAGTTCAAACACCACGAATGGCTCCAGCGTATGGCTAAAGTCGAGGATGCCAGGATGTTTAAACAGATCGTCGCAGCCCGCCTCGTCCGGCGGGCCGTATACCGGGATGGTCGCCCCCACGCCCCAGCGCAGCGGGAACAGCCCCTGGACATGATCCATATGGTAGTGAGTGAGCAAAAACTGCTGAAAACTGCCCGCGGGCCAGTCGTCCATCAGGTGGGGGATCCCCGCATCCAGCAGCGTGATCGCGTCGTTGAATTTGACCACCGCGCTACAGGGACGGCGACGATAGTCGTCCTGCAAACGCGCCCGACGGCAGGCCGGACAGTCGCAGCCAAAAGCGGGCACCAGCTGGGCACCGCCGGTGCCTGTTAACGTAATGGTCAGACTCATAGCGTCCCCTTACAGCGGTTTGGTGAAGCGAAAATGGCTCTGTGTGTACCCTTCACGAAGGTAAAAGCGGTGCGCGTCGAGGCGCTTTACGCTGGTGGAAAGCTCTGTCATCTCTGCGCCAGCCTGGCGCGCAAATTCCTCGGCCCAGGCCAGCAGCTGGCTACCCACCCTCAGTCCCCGCGCCTGCGGCATGACGACCAACTCCTGAATTTCGCCGATCCAGTTGGCATGATGCAGATGAAACTGCATATGCAGGCCGATCATGCCGATAATGTGTCCATTCTGTTCGGCCAACTGGTAACGCATGTTGTGATCCAGCAGGTTGGCCGCAAAACCGGCGTGAAAAGCCGATCTGTCCAGCTCGGCCTGTTTTAGTTCGCAAATCAGGCCGTATACCGCGTCAACGTCCTCCGCAGTGGCGGGACGCAACTCACACTCAGGCATGGTTTTTCTCCTTCTGGTGGATCAGTGAAAGAAAGTTATCGACGGACTGAAGCAAACTGCCGTCGTTATTCAGGACAGGGCAGTGGGACGGAGTGTAGCGCGCGGCGCGCTCCAGCCGCAGGTCGATCTCTCTGGCGTTCTCCCGGCCACGGCGTTGCAGGCGCTGGCGCAGAATGTCTGGCGACACCTGCAGGCAGACGGGCAGCAGCGCCCCGGCATAACGCGCCTGAGCCTGTGGAAGATGCGCGCGCGAACCGTTCACGACCACATCAAACCCCGCGTGTAGCCACAGGTCGATCTCCAGGCCCACCCCATAATAATAGCCGTTAGCGTGCCAGCTCAGGGCAAACAGTTGCTGCCCTGCGCGGGTAAAAAACTCTGGCTCGCTGAGGGCGATGTGGTTTTCACTCCCCGCGCTGGCGGGGCGGGTAATGTAGCGATGCGCCACCAGCAGCTGCGGGTGTGTCTGCTGGCGCAATGCTGCCAGCAGACTGTCTTTACCGGAGCCGGACGGCCCCATTAACCAGATCACTCTTCCCATCAGAACACCCGTTTTCCCTGACGCCAGACGTGGTCGATATGAATATGCTCGCCTTTGCGGTGCGCCAGCACCAGGTCCGCGCGTTTGCCTTCGCCAATCACCCCGCGATCGTGCAGGTTCAGGGCCTGCGCCGGGTTTTTTGTCACCAGACGGATCGCCTGCGGCAGGGTAAAGCCGTTCCCTGTATCGTCGGCCACCCGGAACGCCGCATCCAGCAGGCTGGCGGGATAGTAATCGGAGGAGAGAATGTCCAGCAGCCCGAGCGATGCCAGCGAACTGGCCGCCACGTTGCCGGAGTGCGATCCGCCGCGCACGATGTTAGGGGCACCCATCAGGACGTTCATCCCGTGCTGGCGGGACGCTTCTGCGGCCTCAAAGGTGGTGGGGAATTCGGCGATCACGCTGCCGAGCTGGTGTGATTCCAGCACATGATCCGCCGTGGCATCGTCGTGGCTGGCCAGGGCGATGTGGCGCTCCCGGCACAGCGCGGCAATGGCCTGGCGATTGGGCTGCGACCAGCGGGCGGCCAGCGCCAGTTGCTCCTCTTCGTAGCGCGCCATCTGCTCGTCATTGAGAGAGTATTTTCCCTGATAATATTCGCGGTACTTTTCGATATTGGCGAACTGGCGCTGGCCGGGGGAGTGATCCATCAGCGACACCAGGGTCACCGGCTCGCGGCCTACCAGCTTCTCGAACAGCGGCAGGGTGGTGTGATGGGGTAGCTCGCAGCGCAGATGCAGACGATGCTCGGCGCGGTTGAGGCCGCGTTTTTGCGTCTCTTCCACGGCGTTGATCATCTTCTCCAGATTCTCCAGACGGTCGCCGCCGTCGCGCACGTCGCCAATCGCCACCGCGTCCAGCACGGTGGTGATCCCGCTGGCGACCATCATCCCGTCGTGGCTACTCATTGCCGAGTGGGCCGGCCAGTCCACCTTTGGCCGCGGGGTGAAGAATTTGTCCATGTTGTCGGTGTGCAGCTCAATCAGCCCCGGCAGCAGCCAGCCGCCGTCGCCGTCCATCGCCTGTGGCGAGCGGCTCGGGGTTTCGGCAAAAGCCCGAATGACGCCGTCCTGAACCTCGATGGAGCCGTCAACGACCTCGTTTTCCAGCACCAGTTTTACGTTGTTTACGATCATGCGGTGATCCCCATCGGGTGCAGTCGATCCGCCACGCGATCCCGCACTGCATCGTCGTGGAAGATCCCGACGATCGCCGCGCCGCGCGCTTTGGCCTCTTCGATCAGTTCAATGACCGCCGCGCTGTTTTTCGCATCCAGCGAGGCGGTCGGTTCATCGAGCAGTAAAATCGGGTAGTCGACGATAAAGCCGCGGGCGATGTTTACCCGCTGCTGCTCGCCGCCGGAAAAGGTCGAAGGGGCGAGATGCCACAGGCGCTCCGGTACGTTGAGACGCGTCAGCAGGCTGGCAGCTTTGGCGGCGCAGGTCTCGCGCGGTACGCCAAGATCCAGCAAGGGCTGCATCACCACTTCGAGCGCCGGGACGCGCGGGATGACCCGTAAAAACTGGCTCACCCAACCGATGGTGGTGCGCCTGACATCCCGCACCTTGCGCGCTGGGGCCTGCACCAGATCCACCCATTCATCGCCGTGACGGACATGAATGTGCCCTTCGTCAGGCAGATAGTTGGCGTACAGGGAGCGCAGCAGCGTGGATTTTCCACTGCCGGAGTGGCCGTGCAGCACCACGCATTCGCCATTGTTGACCTCCAGAGAGGCATTTTGTAGCACCGGCAGGCGGACGCCGTTTTGCTGGTGGAGCACAAAGGTTTTACTGACGTTTTCTACGCGGATCATAATAGGTTCCTGGGTCCGATTGCCGGGTAAGCCACAGCCGCCACCCGGCAAAAATCAGTTCTGCAATACCGATGACACCAGCAGCTGGGTGTACGGATGATGGGGATCGTCGAGCACGCGGTCGGTTAGCCCACTTTCCACCACCTCGCCGCTCTTCATCACCAGCAGGCGGTCTGCCAGCAGGCGGGCAACGCCTAAATCGTGGGTGACAATGACCACGGCCAGGTTCAGCTCCACCACCAGACCGCGCAGCAGATCCAGCAAACGCGCCTGAACAGACACGTCCAGCCCACCGGTGGGTTCATCCATAAACACCAGCTTCGGATGCGTGACCAGGTTGCGGGCGATCTGCAGCCGCTGCTGCATCCCCCCGGAGAAGGTGGTCGGCAGATCATCGATGCGCGAGGCCGGAATTTCCACCTCTTCCAGCCAGTGCTGGGCGGTGGCGCGGATGTTGCCGTAGTGTCGCGCGCCGGTCGCCATCAGCCTTTCACCGATATTGCCCCCCGCCGACACCTGACGGCGCAGGCCATCCATCGGATGCTGATGCACCACTCCCCACTCGGTGCGCAGCAGGCGGCGGCGGTCGGCCTCGCTCATGCCGTACAGCGACTGGTCTTCATATAAAATCTCGCCGTTCTGCGGGGCCAGACGCGCGGAGATCGCCTTCAGCAGGGTGGTTTTGCCGGAGCCGGACTCGCCGACAATCCCCAGCACTTCGCCCGGCCACAGGTCGAACGATACGCCGCTGAAGCCTTTGCCCGGCGCATAGAGGTGGGTCAGGTTATTGACCGAAAGCAACGGTTTCATTGGCTGAGGGCCTCGCTCTGTTGGCGGCAGTAATCCGTGTCGGAGCAAACAAATATCCGCTTGCCCGTGTCATCCAGTACCACTTCATCGAGATAGCTGTGTTTCGATCCGCAGATGGCGCACGGCTCGTCCCACTCCTGTACCGTAAACGGGTGGTCATCGAAGTCGAGGCTCTCGACCCGCGTGTAGGGCGGCACGGCGTAAATACGCTTTTCGCGTCCGGCCCCGAACAGCTGCAATGCGGGCATCATGTCCATCTTCGGGTTATCGAATTTCGGGATCGGGGAGGGGTCCATCACGTAGCGACCGTTGACCTTCACCGGGTAGGCGTAGGTCGTGGCGATATGGCCGAAGCGGGCGATGTCTTCGTACAGCTTCACCTGCATCACGCCATACTCTTCCAGGGCGTGCATGGTGCGGGTTTCGGTTTCGCGCGGCTCGATAAAGCGCAGCGGCTCCGGGATCGGAACCTGGAAAATCAAAATCTGATCTTCGGTGAGTGGGGTTTCCGGGATGCGGTGGCGGGTCTGGATCAGCGTGGCGTCTTCGGTGCGCTCGGTGGTGTTCACCCCGGTAACGCGCTGGAAGAACTGGCGGATCGACACCGCATTGGTGGTGTCGTCGGCGCCCTGGTCGATGACCTTCAGCACGTCCGCTTCGCCAATCACGCTGGCGGTGATCTGAATACCGCCTGTGCCCCAGCCGTAAGGCATCGGCATTTCACGCCCGCCGAACGGCACCTGATAGCCAGGAATGGCCACCGCTTTGAGGATGGCGCGGCGGATCATGCGTTTGGTTTGTTCATCCAGATAAGCAAAGTTATAGCCGCTGAGGTTAGCCATTTTTGCGCTCCCGTTGCAGACGTTTCAGTAGCTCCAGTTCAGCCTGGAAATCGACGTAATGCGGCAGCTTAAGGTGCGAGACAAACCCGGCGGCCTCCACGTTATCCGCGTGGGCCAGCACAAACTCTTCGTCCTGCGCCGGGCCGCTGATGTTCTCGTCATAGTCCGGGGCCTGGAGGGCGCGATCCACCAGCGCCATGGCCATGGCCTTGCGCTCGCCCATGCCGAATACCAGCCCGTAGCCGCGGGTGAAGTGCGGCGGCTCCTCCTCTGGGGCGATAAAGCCATTCACCATTTCGCATTCTGTCATCAGCAGTTCGCCGACGTTCACCGCAAATCCCAGCTCTTCCGGCACAATCTCCACATTGATATAGCCGCTGCGAATTTCACCGGCGAACGGATGGTTACGCCCGTAGCCGCGTTGGGTGGAGTAGGCCAGCGCCAGCAGATAGCCCTCGTCACCGCGCATTAACTGTTGCAGGCGCGAGGCCCGCGAGCAGGGATAGACCGGCGGGGTGCGGGTGATGTCGTCCGGCTCGTCGCCGCGATCTTCCTCTGCTTTCGCCAGCCCCTGGTTTGCCAGCAGGCTAAAGACGTGCGGGGAGGCGGAGGATTGCGCCTCGCTGCTGTTCAATTGCGGGGCTTCGCCATTCGCCAGCAGGGTGAAATCGAGCAGGCGGTGGGTGTAGTCGTAGGTGGGGCCGAGCAGCTGACCACCGGGGATATCTTTATACACTGCCGAAATGCGCCGCTCGAGGCGCATATCCGCCGTATTCAGCGGCTTACTCACCGCCAGCTTTGCCAGCGTGGTGCGGTAGGCGCGCAGCAGGAAGATGGCTTCGACGTTATCGCCGCTGGCCTGTTTCAGCGCCAGCGCCGCCAGCTCGCGGTCGGCAATGCCGCCTTCGGTCATGACCCGGTCGACGGCAAGGTTGAGCTGCTGTTCTATCTGGGCGACTCTCAGCTCGGGAAGCTGCTCATCACCCCGGCGTCTGTGTTCCTGCAAGGCATGGGCGGCGGCGATCGCCTTCTCGCCCCCTTTGACGGCAACGTACATCAGCACACCTCCACATGGGTGGTGCGCGGGATCGCCAGCAGGCGTTCGCCGCAGGTTAACAGCAGGTCGATCCCCAGCGGGAACGGGTGCGGGCGCTCGGTCAGCTCATGAATAATGCACTCCGGCAATTGCGGGGCGACCATCCGCTCCTCAGCGATCCCGGCGCCGGTCAGGCGCAGCATGCGGCCACCGCTCAGGCTCGGCACCTGCAAAATCAGGGTGGCGCTGGTCTCCGGTGCCACGGCGCTGCCTTCGCTCAGGGCGTTAAGCTGCTCGTGGCCGATCTGCTCGTCAGCGACGGCGAACACCGCCAGCTGGGGTTGATCCACCAGCGGGGCGCTGGTGTGAAAACGCAGGTTCGAGCTGACGATATCGTTACTAACCGCGCCCGACAGCCAGACCGGGGTGTCGTTGTCGGCCAGCGTCAGCAGCACGCTGGTGGTGGCGAGGTTCAGCGGCTGCCAGCCGTGTTTTAACTGGTGCAGGGAGACGATCACCCCCGGTTCGCTCATCGCTTTCAACAGACGGCGAAAACTGTGTTGGGCATCCTGCACGGCAAGGGTAAAAGCGGGTTGAAGGGTCATGCGTTGTCTCCGCGAACGAGCGTAAAGAAGTCGACCCGGCTGGTGTTCACCTCGGCCTGACGCGCGGCAAGGCGTGCGGCGCGGTCGGCTTCCAGCGGGGCAATAAGGGTTTCCATCAAGGTCTGGAAGTGAGGCGCCTCCTGCAACAGGGCATCCACAACAGCGCACTGCTCGGCATGCGGTTTGTTACGCCCGAGCAAATAGCTGTAGCCGAGCGTGCCGCTGGCGAGGCGCACCACGGCACGGGTCAGGGTGGCGTCACCGGCAAAGTAGCGCGCTCCGGTGCCGCCCATCCGCGCCTGGATCTGCACCAGCCCGATTTCCGGGGCGCGGATGAGTTCGTAGTCCGGCGTCAGGTTGAGCGCCGAAAGACGGGCCTGTAACGCCGCAGGCTGGCTGTGGGCCAGCACGGCCATCCAGTGCTGGCGGGTGGAGGTATCGAAATGCATTCAGTGCTCCATGGTGAATTCAATCATGTCGGCGCGGGTCAGGCTGACGGAGTACTCCGTCGCGTCGATCTCGCCGTCACGGTGGTTGAGGGTGCGCACGCAGAGCAGGGGGGCCATGTTAGGAATTTCCAGCACCTTGCTCTCTTTGGCCTGCGCGCGGCGGGCGCTGATGCGCGTCTGGGTGCGTTTCAGGGCGACACCGGTGGCCTCGAACAGAAAGTCGTGCAGCGAGCCGCTGGAGAAGTTTTGCAGCACCGGCCAGAGGGCCATATCCGCGAAGTAGTGGTCGATCTGGCATACCGCCACGCCGTTCACCCGGCGCAGGGTGCGTAGGTGGATCACGTTATCGCCCTCCTTGATCCCCAGCGCATCGGCGACGTGGCTGGAGGCCGGACGCAGCACCGAAAGCAATTTTTCGCTGGTGGGGTGACTGCCCTGATCCAGCAGGTTCTGGCTGAAGCGTGCCTGGGCGTTGAGCGGGTAGTCGAATGGGCGCATCAGCACCAGCACGCCAACCCCCTGCCGACGCTGCACCCAGCCGCGCTCGACCAGCTGATCGATAGCGCGGCGCAGGGTGTGACGGTTCACTTCATAGCGGTCGGCCAGCTGCTGCTCGGCGGGGAGGTAGTCCCCGCAGCGGTAATGGGTACGCAGCTCCACTTCGAGTTTTGCCGCAATCTCTTGCCAGCGGGTTGGGTAACTGGTCGGATGTCTGGATAAGTGCATACAAATCAAAGCCTCGCTTCTCAGATGAAGTGCTTACGCAAACGTTGAGAAAGGAAATCCAGCAGGCTGACCGTGATGATAATGAGCACCATCAGGGCACAGGTTTGCTGGAACTGGAAACCGCGAATCGCTTCCCACAGGGTGACGCCAATCCCGCCAGCGCCGACCATGCCCACCACCGTGGCGGAGCGTACGTTGGACTCAAAGCGGTAGAGGGAGTAGGAGATGAGCAGCGGCATCACCTGCGGCAGGACGCCGTAGAGGATCTCCTCCAGCTTGTTGGCCCCGGTAGCGCGAATGCCTTCGACCGGGCCTGGCTCAATGGCTTCCACCGCCTCGGAGAGCAGCTTGGAGAGCACGCCGGTGGTGTGGATGAACAGCGCCAGCACCCCGGCGAACGGCCCGAGACCGACGGCGACGACGAACAGCATCGCAAAGACCATTTCGTTGATGGCGCGGCAGGCGTCCATCAGGCGACGCACCGGCTGGTAGATCCACCAGGGCACGATGTTGTCTGCGCTCATCAGGCCAAAGGGAATGGAGAGCACCACGGCCAGCGCGGTTCCCCAGACGGCGATTTGCAGGGTGATGGCCATTTCGCCGAGGTAGTCCTGCCACTGGCTAAAATCTGGCGGGAAGAAGTCGGCGGCGAAGGTCGCCATGTTGCCGGAATCCTGAATCAACGTGAGCGGGGCCATTTCGGCCCCCTTCCAGGAGATAACAAGGACCGCCAGCAGGATGGCCCAGCTGATCAGCGAGAACCAGCTGCGCTTCGGCGGTGGGACGGTGATGGTTTGCATGTTGGCTCCTTTGTGCGTTCTTCCTCTCCTTGTGGGAGAGGGCCGGGGAGAGGCATTAGCGTGCGTACTTTCCCCTCACCCTAACCCTCTCCCCATAGGGGAGAGGGGACTGTTCGGTGCGGTTTTTTACCCTCAGCCCATAGGGGAGAGGGGACTGCTCGGTGCGGTTCTTTACCCTCAGCCCATAGGGGAGAGGGGACTGCTCGGTGCGGTTTTTTACCCTCAGCCCACAGGGGAGAGGGGATTGTTCGGTGCAGCTTTTACCCTTTTCCCATAGGGGAGAGGGGACTGTTCGGTGCGGTTTTTTTACCCTCAGCCCATAGGGGAGAGGGGACTGTTCGGTGCAGTTTTTTACCCTCAGCCCACAGGGGAGAGAGGACTGCCCGGTGCAGTTTTTTTCCCTCAGCCCACAGGGAGAAAGGCCTGTCGGAGCCTTTTTTACCCTCTCCCCTGGGGGGAGAGGGCAGGGTGAGGGGTGTAAAAGTGTTACTGCACTGCTTTATTCACGCTGGTCATCGCGCCCAGCGCGGCGGTCAGACGGTCGAGATCGTCCAGCTGCGCCTGAATTTCAGACATCTTGCTGCTCTTCTCTTCGTCCTTCAGGCCCTTGTTCTCTTTCACGCCCTGGATCTGCTTGAACAGCGCCAGCTGGCGAATCGGCACCAGTTGCAGGTCGCTGGAGGCGCGGAACGGTGCCCAGCCCAGGCGTTCCAGTACGGTCTTCTCTTCGGCGGTTTTGCCGTAGTTCATAAAGAAGTCGTACACCTTGTCCTTGGTGCTTTCGGAGAGGTTTTTACGCCACACAATCGGGTCGCCCGGGATCAGTGGCGATTTCCAGATCACCTTCAGCTCTTTCAGCTTGTCCGGGGCGGAGGTTTTCAGCTTGTCGAGGTTTTCAGTGTTGTTGGTCGCAACGTCCACCTGCTTGTTGGCGACGGCCAGGGCGTTGGTTTCATGCCCGGCGTTGACCGTGCGTTTGAATTCGCTGGTGGAGACGTTGTTTTTGGCGAAGACGTAATAACCCGGGACCAGGTAGCCCGAAGTGGAGTTCGGGTCGCCGTTGCCAAAGGTGAGGTCTTTACGTTTGGCGAGCATGTCGTTGAGGTTGTTGATCGGGCTGTCTTTGTTGACGATCAGCACGCTCCAGTAACCCGGGGAGCCGTCGGCGGCTACCGTCTGGGCAAAGACCTGGCCGTTAGCGCGATCCACGGCTTCCATTGCCGAGAGGTTGCCGTACCAGGCGATATCGACTTTGTTAAAGCGCATCCCCTGGATGATGCCCGCATAGTCCGGGGCGAAGAAGGCGTTCACTTTGATCCCCAGTTTGCTTTCCATGTCTTTCAGGAAGGGTTCCCACTGCGGCTTCAGGTTCTGCTGTGATTCCGTCGAAATGATGCCAAAGTTCAGCGCCTTTTCTTGCTCCTGTGCAAACGCAGGGTTCACCAGGGTGCTAAGGCTGAACAGGCTGGTAAAGGCCAGCGCGGCAACGGCTTTGTAGCTCATCTATATTCCTCACGTTGACATTGTTCCAGGCTATTTCACTTGCCAGCCTGGTCTTTTCGGGTTTCGTTACGCAGCCTGCGCGTTTTCTTCGACGCGAGTAATGCTGCGGTAGAGATGGTCAAAACGGTCGTTATCAAACTGATGGCTGGCGCCATCAAAGAACACGTGCCCCTGTCGCAGGGCGACGATGCGCTCGCAGTAGCGCAGGGCGTAATCCACCTGATGCAGCGTCACCACAATGGTGATGCCGTCTTTCTGGTTAATGTCGTGCAGGGTTTCCATCACGATGCGGGCCGACTCGGGATCCAGCGAGGCAATCGGCTCATCGGCGAGAATGATTTTGGCTTTCTGCATCAGCGCCCGGGCAATCGCCACGCGCTGCTGTTGTCCACCGGACAGGGTGGAGACGCGCTGGTGGGCGAAGTGGGCCATCCCGACGCGGGTCAGCGCTTGCAGCGCTTCCTGTTTTTGCGCGGGGGAGAACCAGCGCAGGCAGGTGCGCCAGAACGGGGTGCTGCCGAGCGCGCCGATCAGCACGTTTTCCAGCACCGTCAGGCGGTTCACGAGGTTGAACTGCTGGAAGATGTAGCCGGTCTGCGCGCGGCTTTTACGGATATCGCTCGCCAGACGGCCGGCGCGCTGCACGGTATTGCCCAGCAGCTCCACGTGGCTGTCTGATGTTTTATCGCAGGTGATAAGGCCGCTTAAGTGGCGCAGAAGAGTCGATTTACCTGAACCGAATGGCCCCAGCAGCGCTACCATTTCGCCCTGCTGGACGGTCAGATCAACGGCATGCAGGGCCTTATTGTGATGGAAGGTCTTGCTCAGTTTCTCGACGCGGATGACGGTTTGCATGGATGAGGCCTCGATTCAAATGTGGCCTCATGCTGGCGGATCTATGTGACGTTTAGGTTAAGTGTTGGTTGCAAGGATTTGAAGAGTTGACGTGAAAGCGATGACAGGCGAGCGCGAGCGCCCGCCGCCGGGATTAGGGCTGTTTAACGACGTTGATCATCCAGGGTACGCCGTATTTATCGGTCACTTTGCCGAAGCCGTGCGCCCAGAAGGTCTCCTGCCAGGCCATGTCAATGTTGCCGCCTGCGGCCAGGTTATCGAACCAGCGCTTGCCTTCGGCGACATCCTGGGTGTCGAGCACCAGCGTAAAGCCGGAGTAGGTGGCATTACCGCTGAGCGTACCGTCGCTCATCATGATGTCGCTGCCGGCGATGCGGACGTTGGAGTGGGCGATAGCGGAGTCCGGGAAGGACATGCCGGACGGACAGCCCTCTTCGCTATTGTCGTCTTTGGGCATTTCGCCGAAGGTGATTTTATAAAGGAGTTCAGCGCCGACGGCCTGCTGATAGAAGGCGGTAGCCTCTTCGCAGTTACCGGCGAACGAGATGTAGGGACTTAACGGCATAATCGTTACCTCAGGTAAAGAGAAGCCCGTTAAGTGTAGTTCGGTATTTGTTGGCCGGATAAGCGTAGCGCATCCGGCAAAAGCGCCCGGCGTCGCGTCGCTTGCCGGGCCGACAAAAGAGGGATCAGTTCTTTTTCACGAACTCGGATTTCAGCTTCATTGGGCCAAAACCGTCAATTTTGCAGTCGATGTTGTGGTCGCCTTCAACCAGGCGGATGCCTTTTACTTTGGTGCCGATCTTCAGCATCGACGAACTGCCTTTGACCTTCAGATCTTTAATGACGGTGACGTTATCGCCGTCGGCCAGCAGATTGCCGTTGGCATCTTTAACGATCAGCTCATCGCTCTCTTGCGCAGGTTCTGCGTTGTTCCATTCGTAAGCGCATTCCGGGCAAATGAACATACCGTTATCTTCGTAGGTATATTCAGAGTTGCATTTAGGGCAGTGTGGCAGTGACATGGTGTTCTCCTCAAATAGTGCGAACCGGCGGCAATCAGGCCCGCCAAAAATCGACAGGTTGTCGAAAAAGGCGGCAAGTATAACGCATGTCCTTACAGTTGTCGGTGACATTATTTTTCGCTTTTGACGAAAAAAAGTCTTTTCAATGACACCCTTTGTCAGTGACTCAGGCGATGCTAGCGGTCAGACGCAGGCGAGAAACGCGCCTGATTAAAAGCGACAATATTTTATTGCGGCAAATTGATACGCCGTGCTATTTCAGATAAGGTTAAGGCGCTAATGATATTTAACTTACTTGCTTTAATAGCCATCCCCGGTCTGCAAGGGATGTTTTGCCCCTCATTTTTGGTGGGTAACAAACCATGGTTTTTCCTGACGTTTTTAAAAATTGAGCTACGCTCTTAATCTTTCGGTTTCCCTGACCGAAGGAGCGTACTTCGCTGCGTTAACCGTTAAAAGAATATATTTTCACTGTTGCTACAGAATTATATGGCTTCGAACATATTTACAACACGTAATCATATAAGCCGATCCTTCATTCTTAAAAACAATTCGGTTATATAAAATTTGTGTTAGGGAAGGCTTTAGTATGCACACACAAACAATATTTGAATTGAGCCAGGAAGCCGAAAGGCTGCTGCAACTCTCCTTGCAGAATCTTGAGGCACTAAGCACCATGCCTGCTGCGATGCTGGACAACGCCACGTCGGCCCTTACCGGCGAAACCAGCAATGTTTTACCTCTGCATTTTAGTACCCGTGGCTTAGAGGCGCAGCAGTCGATGCTGAATAATGAGCTGCGCAAAATTACCCGCCTGGAGATGGTGCTGGCGATCGTGGGCACCATGAAGGCCGGAAAGTCCACCACCATTAACGCCATTGTGGGCACGGAAGTGTTACCTAATCGCAATCGCCCGATGACTGCGTTGCCGACGCTGATCCGCCATACGCCTGGCCAGAAAGAGCCGGTGCTGCATTTTTCTCACGTCGCGCCTATTGATACATTAATAAAGCAAATGCAAAAAAAGCTCGCCAATTACGATCGCGGCAAGCTGGCGCAACAGTTAGAAATTGATAAAGATATGAATGCGCTACTTGGGCGTATTGAAACGGGTGAGGCATTTGAAAAACATTATTTAGGCGCGCAGCCGATATTTAATTGTTTAAAAAACCTGAACGATTTAGTCCGCCTTTCTCAGGCGCTGGGCACCGATTTTCCGTTCCCGGCCTATGCCGCGATCGAAAATATCCCGGTTATTGAGGTGGAATTTGTGCACCTGGCCGGGCTGGATGCTCATCTGGGGCAATTAACCCTGCTGGATACCCCAGGGCCGAACGAGGCCGGGCAGCCGCATCTGCAAAAAATGCTCACCGAGCAGCTCGCCCGCGCGTCGGCGGTGCTGGCGGTGATGGACTATACCCAACTGAAGTCGATTTCGGACGCCGAGGTGCGGCTGGCGATTTCCGCCGTCGGGAAATCGGTGCCGCTGTACGCGCTGGTCAATAAGTTCGATCAGAAAGACCGCAACAGCGATGATGAAGAGCAGGTGCGGGCGATGATCTCCGGCACCCTGATGAAGGGCCATATCTCCCCGGGCCAGATCTTCCCGGTGTCGTCGATGTGGGGATACCTGGCGAACCGGGCGCGTCACGAACTGGCGCTGCACGGTAAATTGCCTGACCACCAGGAGCAGCGCTGGGTGCAGGACTTTGCCGAAGCCGCGCTGGGTCGCCGCTGGCGGACCGCCGATCTGGATGATATTGAACACCTGCGCCACTCTGCCGATCTGTTGTGGGAAGACTCCCTGTTTGAGCAGCCGATCCGCAAGCTGATTTATGCCGCTTACGCCAACGCCTCGCTGTATGCGTTACGCTCCGCGTCACATAAGCTGCTGAACTACGCCCAGAACGCCCGCGAGTACCTGGATTTCCGCTATCAGGGGCTGACGGTGGCCTTCGACGAGTTGCAGCACAATATTACCCGTCTGGAAGATGACATGGCGCTGCTGCACTCCCGCCAGGCATCGGTGAGCGATGAGGTGCGGCATGAGGTGAGTCAGGCCCTGAGCGCCACAGATCTGTTTTTCGCCGCCCAGCAGAGCGAGATCAAGCGCGCCATCGGACATGTCTTCGATCCCGATAATATGCTCGACCTGGCGGGGTTTGACCCGCATAAGCAGCGTGCTGATGCCGCGGCGACGCCCGGCCAGCTGGTGCTGGAGGATGAAGGCCAGGCGCAAATCCTGTTGAGCAAAATCCGCTCTGCCTGTGAGCTGATCATGCTGGATGCGCAGGCAAAAATCGGTCGTGAACTGGCGCTGCGTTTCGACCAGCTGGAGTCTACGCTGGCGCGGGCGCTGAACGACGCCATGCGCCCGATTGAAACGCGCATTAAAGAGGAGTTGAGCCATGCCGGTTTCCGCGCTCGGATCAGCTTCCCGGCGTTTCAGGCCAGCCAGCTTAACTTCAATACCCGCGGGTTGTTCAGCGATGCCATCGCCGAGGAGAGTGAGCCTGCCGGTCAGTCCCAGGGCGCTGGCAGCGCGCTGCGCGAGACGGTCTCCCGCTGGTTGAACAATCCGGGCTGGGGCTGGGAAGATTACGTGATGACGCGAACGCGGTATGTTATTAACGTGTCACAGCTTCATGAGAAATTTAATCAGCATATTGATCACTTTTGTGAACAAATCCGTAAAGCTTTGTCCGCCCAGGTCGATGTCTCTGTTACAGCGGGTATGGCGACATTCTTCGCAGAATTCTCGTTATGCCTTGCAGGGTTACAGGAAAGCTTGCGTGATAGCCTCGCGGTGCGCCAGCAAAATGAGCATGCCACACGCGCGCTCAGCCAGCTGTTGCAGCAATGTATTACGACTGCGACGTGGATTCAGGAAGATACCCGACTGTTACGCGATGATATTCAAACGCTATTCGCGGCAGAGCAACCATGACAAAACAATTACTGGACGGTCCCGGACGGACGCTGGAATGCATACATCCTAAATTTATGGTCGACCTGGTGCAGGGGGCTGACGCGCAGCGTCACGCCTCTGTGGGGTCGCAACAGCAGCACTTTCGTGAACGTTTAACTCAGGAGATCATGGCGCAGGCTCAGCTTCGTCAGTGGGCGATGGGGGGAATGTTCAGCGAAAATGCTGTGCTGCGACTCGGGCTGGCGGAGAAGCTGGCGGGCATGGTTGATCCCGGCCACCTGGCGCTGACCCGCATGACCCAGGCGCTGAATACGATGCGCCAGCAGGCCAGCCTGCGCAATCAACCCGCCATTGGCCTGGTACATCAGTACGAAATCCTCTCCGCCCATTTCCATCAACGCGCGCAGTTTAAAGAGAAGGCGTTAACCCAGCGCGGGTTAACGGTGCAGGCTGGCGTTCACAGCGAACAGATTTTTACCCGCTGGCGGGCCGGACACTATGACGGCTGGTCGCTGGCCGGGCGCGGCTATGTGGTGCTGGAAGAGCTGCGCTGGGGGGCATTCGGTGACGCCTGTCGGCTGGCGAATGCGGATGTCAGCGCCATGCTCAAAGACAACCTGCGTAGCATGGTGGCCAACTACCTGGCGCAGGGGATCAATGCGGCCCCCACGACCCGTCATTTTTATCACCAGTGGCTGACCACACCCAGTACGCCGGGGATTATCGACCATAAAGATATGCTTGGCTGGCTGGGGGACTGGTGTGATGCCGACAGGCATCCGGTGTGCTGGTCGGTGACGCAGAGCTGGCAGAATGTGGCGCTGGGCATGCCGAGACTCTGTTCGGCGGCAAGGCTGGCAAAAGCGATGGTGGAAGAGGTGTTTGGAGAGTAGTTGATTCCCTCTCCCCTTTGGGGAGAGGGTTAGGGTGAGAGGAATATGCTGCACCGGTGGTTGTTCCGTTCACTTCCAGTCCATTGCTTCTCTGTTAATACGGAACCGGTGAACGTGCCAGGGTGGCTCAATCGCCACCACCCTGGCGACCCGGGCTCCCGGCAAAGAAAATCGCCGCTTCGCGGAATATTCGCCCCATCCCTGGGGCTCACCCCTACGGGGCCAGCGCAGGCGCTGTTCAAAATTGCTCCCGGCAATTTTGTCCTCAGCTTATTCCTTCAGGCTTTCGGGTCGGGCACCAGCCTGCATCCATGCAGGCTATGCCCTCTCGGCGCGTCCCTGCGCCTCGCTCCGGCCTTCCGGAAACGCTTCGGCAATTTTCAGCCGGACCAGGGAGCCGCTGTAAGGCATTTATTGTTCTGAAGGCACTGCACTGCTTTAAATGCAAAACCCTCCTTGTGGGGGAGGGCTTACATCTTAGTGGTGCAGAGATTCAACTACTTGCTGTTCCTCGGCTTTCGCCGGAACCTGACCAAAGCGTTTGGCATACAGCGCGGTGATAATTGGTACCAGAATCGCCGTCACGATGACGCTGGCGGCAACCAGCGCAGTGGCGGATGCGGCTACCGGTTCGAACGCCGGGTTAATCTGGGCGATAATAACCGGGTTCGCCACGGCAGCACCCGCTGCGGAAGAGGCGGCGACACCCGCAGTACCATTCCCTCCACCGATAACACGGTCGGCAATAATCAGCGGAATACCGGTGATAATGATAACCGCCACACCCAGCACGATACCCAGCAGGCCGGTATCCAGAATCACGTTCAGGTTGATGGTGTTACCCAGCGCGAAACCGAAGAACGGGATCAGTACCGGTGTCGCTTTGCTGAAGAAGTCGCGCAGATCGTGGTCGAGGTTGCCGAGGGCAAAACCGATCAGGAACGGCAGGATGGCACCGACAAAGTGGTGCGGTTCAAAGGAGGCCAGACCGGCGGAGCCGAGGATCAGCATGGTCATCAGTGGGCCGGATTCCAGAGACATCAGAACGAAGGCGCCGGACTCTTCTTTGGTGCCGTACTGGTTCATCAGGCTGGCGTAGAGGCCGCCGTTGGTCATGTCCATCGCAGAGACAATCGCCAGCACAGAGAGGCCCGCGAAGAAGCCGGTCTGAATGCCATTTTCCGGGATAAACATGGCGCAGATCATCGCCACTACCCATGCGACGGCAATTTTAGTAATAACCAGCGTGCCGGATTTACGTAATACCGTGCCCGTTGCGCGTAAATTAATGGAGGCGCCGATACAGAAGAACCATACCGCCAGAATCGGAACGGTTCCGGTAATCATGCCTTTAGTGAACCCACCAAAATAGGCTCCGGTATTAGGTGCTAAGGTATTTAAAATTGCACCCAGTACCAGCGGTACCAGCATCATCCCTCCGGGGATGCGTTCAATCGTGGCTTTAATCTTCATCATTAACCCTCACATCTCATCACGCATCGCCAGCGGACAAGAGATATTTAATAATCTAATGAATTCAACGAATTGTGACTTGAAGGTGTCAGGCGTTTCGTCGTTCATACAGCAGATATAACCAGTCTGGTTTTTTTAAACCTTCATCTGAAGGCCACCTGACTCGTTTTGACGCGCTTATGATGCGATCGTTGGAATGATGATTCAATGAAAATAAAACAGCGTTTTAGTTATCTCCATCACATATTTTAAGGAAACACGAATTGTGCATCTTGCTAATTAAAATGGCTGTGAATGCATTGTAAAAAAATGTCGTCTTTTTTTGATTTGACAGCAAATAATAACGGCTGAAAGCGTATTTTCAGAGGCGGGTATAAGAAAGAGCGCATTGGGGGTTATTTACAGTTTTGACACTTCCGTTAAAAACCTTAAACATATATGTGAAGTTGATCACAAATATAAACGCTGGTAGGGTATTGGCTCCATTTACAGCCCAGACAGGCGTCACAGGTTCGGTTGTACCGCTCCGAAAGGTCAGTGTAAGTAAACCTGCTACGCTTGAGAAAGGAGAATGCGCATGATGCGCTTCCCGGGTTCCACAGAGCGCGTTTTAGTGCGGTGGTGAGGACTGGGCTAATTTACGAGGATAGCCATGCTGAAAAGGAAAAAAGTAAAACCGATCACTCTGCGCGACGTTACCATTATTGATGACGGCAAGCTGCGCAAAGCGATCACCGCCGCCTCGCTCGGTAATGCGATGGAATGGTTCGATTTCGGTGTATACGGCTTCGTGGCCTATGCACTGGGTAAAGTCTTCTTCCCTGATGCCGATCCCAGCGTGCAGATGATTGCCGCCCTCGGGACCTTCTCTGTTCCCTTCCTTATCCGCCCGCTAGGGGGTCTGTTCTTCGGGATGCTGGGGGACAAGTATGGCCGCCAGAGGATCCTCGCGATTACCATTGTGATTATGTCGATCAGTACCTTCTGTATCGGCCTGATCCCGTCATATGCGAGCATCGGCATCTGGGCACCTATTCTGCTGCTGCTGTGTAAGATGGCCCAGGGCTTCTCGGTCGGGGGCGAATATACCGGCGCATCCATTTTTGTGGCCGAATACTCTCCTGACCGCAAACGCGGCTTTATGGGTAGCTGGCTTGATTTCGGCTCTATTGCCGGGTTCGTGCTGGGTGCTGGGGTCGTAGTGTTGCTCTCCACCGTGGTGGGCGAAGAGAACTTCCTCTCCTGGGGCTGGCGTATTCCGTTCTTCCTGGCGCTGCCGCTGGGGCTGATTGGCCTCTATCTGCGTCACGCGTTAGAAGAGACCCCGGCGTTCCAGCAGCATGTTGATAAGCTGGAGCAGGGCGATCGCGAAGGTCTGCAGGAAGGGCCAAAAGTCTCGTTCAAAGAGATCGCGACCCGTCACTGGCGTAGCCTGCTGACCTGTATTGGTCTGGTGATTTCCACCAACGTGACCTATTACATGCTCCTGACCTACATGCCGAGCTACCTGTCGCATAACCTGCACTATTCAGAAGATCACGGCGTGCTGATCATCATCGCCATCATGGTCGGGATGCTGTTTGTGCAGCCGATTATGGGCCTGTTGAGTGACCGCTTCGGACGTCGTCCGTTCATTATCCTCGGCAGTGTCGCGCTCTTTGTGCTGGCTATCCCGGCCTTCATAATGATTAACAGCGATGTGATCGGCCTGATTTTTGCTGGTCTGCTGATGCTGGCGGTGATCCTCAACTGCTTTATTGGTGTGATGGCCTCGACGCTGCCAGCGATGTTCCCGACGCACATCCGTTACAGCGCCCTGGCGGCAGCCTTTAACATCTCGGTACTGATTGCCGGCCTGACGCCGACGCTGGCGGCCTCGCTGGTGGAGAGCACCCAGAACCTGATGATGCCTGCTTACTATCTCATGGTCATTGCAGTGATTGGCCTGATTACCGGCCTTTACATGAAAGAGACGGCGAACCTGCCGCTGAAAGGGGCGACGCCTGCCGCGTCTGACCTTCAGGAAGCCAAAGAGATCCTGCGTGAGCACCACGACAACATTGAGCAGAAGATAGAAGATATCGATGCTGAAATTGCCGAGCTACAGGCGAAGCGTAGCCGGCTGGTCGATCAACATCCCCGCATTAATGAGTAAATAAAAAACCCGGCGCCCGCCGGGTTTTTTTTCATACCCAAATGGAATACAACGAAAGTTTATTGGCGGTTTTATTGAATAGTGCTTACGCTGTATATAAGCGGATGTCTCTATAAAATCGGCGCTTTCTTCTTTATAAGGGGTATGTATGCTGAGTTTTACACCCATCTAGTTGTTTACGCAGCCATCGTCTGAAATGCTGCCTCTTTTCGGTGACTGCTCTTTCCCCGAAACGGCATTTTACCTTTTTTAAATATATCCCTTGGTGCCACAGCACAAAAAAATAATACCGAGACTCATTCTAAGTAGGTCTGGACATGCTGAGAAATTCGCAAAAGATCACCCATGGAAGTTACTCAGTATTCATTAAATTAATTGATTTCTTCTCAATTAATTTAATTTTAATCCTGAGTGGATGGGTATTGGAAATGGAGTCGTTCGATACTGTAATTCTGATCAGCTTATTGTACTCGACCGCCTTTTTGCTGTTTGGTGAATACACGCAGTGCTATCTTTATCGACCTAAAAACAATAAGTTGCGAAATCAAAGACGTCTGTTTTTGACGGCTTTTTTTGCCATTCTTTTTATCGGCATGGTGCGTCTGCTGGTCGCGAAATTATACGCCCTGGGCTACGTCAGCTTTATCGATGTGCGCAATATTCCTGCCATGCCGCTCTGGTATGCCTCACCGGTCATTTTCCTGTACGTGGTTCGTCTGATTATTTTCAAGCTGTCAGCGAAAAAGAAAATAAGGGTGGCAATCATCGGGATTACCGATAACGGCCTGGCGGCGGAGCGGGCGCTGCGTCTGGAGTACGCCGACGTCCAGCTGGAGCTTGCCTTCTACGATGAACGCGGCCCGGAGCGCCTGGGCGAGCTGGCCACCAAAATTACCAGCCCCTATAACGGAACGGTGATCAAGCTGGTTGAAGAAGCCAATGCTGGCAGAGTCGATGAAATCTATATTGCCCTGCCGATGGTGGCGCTGGAGCGCATCCGCCATTTTCTGGCGATGATGTCCGACACCACCGTGGATACCTATATCGTGCCGGACTTTTACGCCTACAGCACCAACACCTCCCAGATCCGTTCCATCCACAACCTGCAGACCATCGGCATCTTTACCTCCCCGCTGGATGGCGGTGGATCGATTATTAAACGCGCAGAAGATCTGGTTTTGGGCAGCGTGATTATGGTAATGATTGTCGTGTTAATGATCGCTATTGCCATCGGTATCAAACTCACTTCACGTGGGCCTGTTTTCTTCAAACAGGATCGCTATGGCCTGAGCGGGCAGAAGATTAAAGTCTGGAAGTTTCGGACGATGAAGGTGATGGAAAACACCGACAAGGTGGTTCAGGCGACACGAGACGACC
Source organism: Leclercia sp. LSNIH3 (assembly GCF_002935105.1). Classification (NCBI taxonomy): domain Bacteria; kingdom Pseudomonadati; phylum Pseudomonadota; class Gammaproteobacteria; order Enterobacterales; family Enterobacteriaceae; genus Leclercia; species Leclercia sp. LSNIH3. Next base: position 2,064,994 of record NZ_CP026387.1, on the reverse strand, counting down.
CTCGCGTCACCCGCTTTGGCGCATTCTTACGTCGGACATCTCTGGATGAACTGCCGCAGTTCATTAATGTAATACAGGGGAATATGTCTATTGTCGGTCCACGACCGCACGCCGTGGCGCACAATGAGCTTTACCGTAAGCAAGTCGAAAATTACATGATTCGCCACAAAGTAAAGCCTGGGATCACAGGTTTAGCGCAAATTAATGGCTATCGTGGCGAAATTGATGCGCTATATAAAATGGAAAAGCGAGTCCAGTACGACATTGAATATATTCAGAACTGGTCCTTTTGGTTAGATATAAAAATCATCATTAAAACCATTTTTAAGGGATTTGTCGGTAAGAATGCATACTAAAATTATTATTATCGCTGGGATTATAGCGTCTCCGGTCGCTCTGGCAGATTTAACACCAAAATCACACATTGGCTGGGCAGGCATCGACTTTAAAAGCCACGTGGGTGTGGATTATGGGCATAACGATAACGTGACCTTCCAGCATCACGATAGCGACGCCAAAGGCTCCGACTTTCAGGGGCTGAAGCCCGTTATAAGCCTGAACGGCGAGCGGGGCCAGGATAAGTACCTGTTGATGTACTCCGGGGATTATCGTCACTACTCCAGCGATTCTACGGACGATTATGACGATCACGTTTTCCGCTTTAACGGGGACTGGCGTTTTGGTCTGATGCACGGCTTGAGCCTGAAACTGGAAGATTCGCTCGGCCATGAGGAGCGCGGGCGTGGCGTGACGGAGGGGTTCCTGCCTGAACAATTCCGGCAATTTGGCGTCACGTCACCCTTAACCACCAATCTGTTTAACAGCGAGCTACGCTATAGTTATGGCGCACCGAACGGACGTGGGCGGGCTGACCTGGCACTGATGCACCGTGAGTGGACCTTTGGCAATACTGGCCAGGTTGAAAGCAAGGATGAGGACTTTGCGCAGTATATCAGGGAGCAGGAGTGGGACGAAAATACCCTCATTGCAGAAATTTTCGATCAGTACACATCTAAGACGCGTTTTCGCTATAGTTTTATTACCAACCAGTTTCGTTATGGCCATGCGTCAGAAAAAGACAGTAATGAATATTATTTGCGTTATGGGATTCAGTCGCAAGTAACGGGTAAAACAAACGTCGACGCAAACGTGTCGTGGCTCTATAAAACGTTTGAAAATAACCCCGGTTCAAAGGATTTCAACGGGATTAACTGGGATATTCTGGGTGAGTGGCGACCTCTTCAACAGTCAATTTTTACGTTAAGAACATCCCAAAGTATTAAAGATCCCTCCGAAGCTGGCGGATATAATTTAGTGACGGAATACGGCGTCTCCTACAAACATCTCTGGATGAATGACCGCTTAACGACGTTGCTTGATTATGCATACATCACGGAAGACTACAAAGATCAGGACAAAGATCGTCACGACAAGAATGGCGTGTTTTCTTTTATCGTAGGTTATGACCTCACACCATCGATTAACTTTGGTGTGGAATATCATCTTGATACGCTTAAGTCTAATAAAGATACAGATACCTTTACCATCGGCCCCAACGACGATCGCGTAGTGACCGAAACGTTGGGCTATGATCAATCTTTGATTATGCTTACAGCTAAGGTTCAGATTTAAAATGAAAATAATGAAACTGTGCGCATTTTTACTCCTCAGCATTGTTTTCGCCGGCTGCAAATCAACGCAGCCGACGCTAATGGACAATAGCGTGGTTGATACAGCAAATTATTTACTCGGGGCCGGTGATACCGTCAACATTAACGTTGCCGGTCAACCTGACCTGACCATGAAAGTAGTACTTGATAATAGTGGGGCTATTAATTACCCCTATATTGGCAAGCTTGAATTAAAGGGCAAAACCGCCAGTCAGGTCGATGCAGAGATTACGCAACGCCTGCAAAAAGGGTTTGTGCTCAATCCCATGGTGACGGTGAATATTGCTGAATTCCGCAAATTCTATATCTCTGGTGAGATCGAGAATCCTAATGGTTATGCCTATGAACCGGGGCTGACCGTGGAAAAAGCGATTGCGTTAGGCGGGGGATATACCGACCGTGCAGACCGCAGCGATCTCAGTATTCGACAATCATCCACTGGCGAGTTACTCGAAAATGTTGATGTGACTCACTCCGTGCTCCCCGGTGATCTCGTAATTATTGGCATAGGGTTCTTCTGACCATGAAACTATCAATAGTGGAAAATGGCAAAAAACGAGAAAGCGCTATCGATATCTCCAGATTTGCCAGTGAAATTAAAAAGAACTCCTGGAAAATCCTTCTCTCCGGCATCATTGCCGGGGCGATTGCCTGGCCACTAATGAGTTTAATGCCGTCAAAATATGTCTCTACTGCCACGGTCCTGCTCAAAGCCCAGCCCGATAATGTGACCCCTTTCCAGAAGGTAGAGGGGTACGACTCAACCCGTAACGGTTATTACGAAACCCAAAACGCGCTGATGCAGTCGCGCGTTGTGCTGGAGCAGGCGGTTCGCACCATGAAGCTGGACCAAAATCCAGCGTTCAACGGTAACGACGACGGCGCAGCGGGGAAAGAGAACGAGCAGCAGCGGATCGAAAATGCGCTGAAGACGCTGAACAAAAACCTCACCATTAACAGCGTGCGCACGACCCATCTGGCCACCGTCTCGTATGAGTCAACCTCGCCGCAGCTGTCGGCAGACATTGCTAACGGGGTGGCCGAATCCTTTATCAGTTACAGCTTAGGGCTGAAGCAAGAGAAAACGCGGCAGGCCAGCGAAGATACCCAGCACAAGCTGGCGTTGCTCAAGGAGCAGATGATCCAGCAAAAAACGGCGCTGGATAACTATCTGGCAAAAGCGGGGTTACTGACCTTCCGTGGCGTTGACGGTTTTGAAACCGAACAGATGGGTATTGTCACTAACCGGCTGGCGAATGCCACCGAACGCCGGGTAGCCGCGGAATCTCTCTATAACGAAGTGCGTTCCGGTAGCGGTAACGTCATCTCGCTGCCGTCGATTTCAAATCATGCCCAGATCCAGGATTTACGCATTGCGTTGATCCAGGCAAACAGCGAGCTTTCTCAACTGGAGAAAACGTACGGGCCACAGCACGACAAAGTGATCCAGGCGCGGGCGCGTATCAGCGCAATCCAGGCGCAAACGGCGATGACGCTGCGAGAACAGCAGGCCGGATTACGCCAGAACTATGAAGCGGCGCTGGCGGATGAAAAAAATTACCAGAAGCAGCTGGATGAACAGAGAGCGAACTTCCAGAGGCTGTCGATGAAGCGTGATGGCTACAACGAGCTGAAGCTGGCGCTGGATAAAACGGAAGAGATGTACAAGGTGATCTACCAGCGTACGCAGGAGCTGACGCTGCCGGGCACCTATACCGATGCCGACGCGGAGATCTACGATCCGGCCGTGCCCGCCGCGCGTCCAGTGAAGCCGAACAAACCGCTGCTGATGCTGATGATCGTGCTGCTGGTGATGCTCTTCTACGTGATGTACATCATGGTGAAAGCCGCGACGGATCGGTCAGTGAATACCCTCAGCCAGATGCAGAAACGGCTTAACCTCATGCCGCTGGGTGAAATCCGCCGTTTCAAAGGCGTGGGAGGACGGGGCAAAATCCGCGACCTGATGACCAGCGATCCGCTGAATGCCGACATCATTCATAGCATACGCACGCAGATCATGCTGAACAGCCATCCGTTGCAGGTCATCGCCGTGACGTCGGCGGAAGCGGGCGAGGGGCGGTCACTGCTGGCCAACCTGCTGGCGAACTCTTTTAGCTTCGATCAGAAAACCCTGCTTATCGATATGGACTTCTTCAACAACGACGGACTGTCGGGCGAGCTGGCCTCCCCGAAAGCACCGGGCGTGGCAGAAGTGCTACGCGGTGAGGGCGACACTGACACGGTCCTGGTGAAGGTTAACGATAAGCTCGACTTCTTGCCGCGCGGTAATACCCCGGTCTCCGCGCTGCTGCTGCTGTCGCCTGAACGCCTGAAACCGCTGCTCGATACGCTGCGTAGCCGTTATCAGCGCATCATCATTGATGCGGCCGCGGTTAACCAGAGCCAGGAGGTGCAACTGGTGAGCCAGGTGACGGACGGGCTGCTCTTCGTTCTGAAAGCGGGCCAGAACCGTGCCGATACCCTTGCACAAGCCGTTGATAAAGTGGCCAGCGATCGCTGCGTGGTCATTGGCGGAGTGCTGAATCAGGTAGTGGATAAAAATCTGGAGAGCAAAGAGGGGCTGCGTTCACTTAATTACCATACCCATGAACTGATGAATAACACAGGCCGGGCATGAGTTTACTCAGGAGCGCCTCCACGATCGCGGGCTCATCAGTTATTTCACAACTGATTGGCGCCCTGTCGATCTGGCTCATTTCGCATAAGTACGATCTTGGCGAAGTGGGGCTTTACGCGCTCAACTACAGTATCGCCCTGATCGGGGCACAGGTGTGTACCTTTGCCTCGCAGCTGTTGATTCCCCGGCAGCAGGATGACGAGCTGGCGCAGAACGTGGTGTTTTGTCTCCTGCAAAGCCTGACGATTGCTGTTCCCTATGCCGTGCTGACGGGCTGGTTGTTTCATCAGAATATGCTGTTTCTTTATCTGCTTACGCTCTCGAATACCTGGGTGCTGGTGGCAGAAAACCTGTCGCTGCGCACGGCAAACTTCCGTTTTCTGGTGGTGCAGCGCATTTCCGTCTCGGTCGTGGTGGTGGTGTCGGTCCTCCTCACCCGCGAGGTGATGGCGTTTTACTGGATGTGGGCGATCCTGATGATGGCGCTGACCAGCGCCTGCATTGTGCGGGCCTTTGATATTCGCTCCATCACCCTGCATCACCTGCGGCTCTCCAGTAATCTGGCGTTTCTGAAAAAAAATATTCATCACGTCACGAAGGTGGGCAGTGCCGAAGTGCTGGCGATGGCGAACAACAATCTTCCGATTATGCTGATCAACTTCTGGTTCTCGGCCTTAACGGCGGGTTACTTTTCGGTGGTCAGCCGCTTCTGTCTGGCCCCGGTGGTGATTGTCGGCAATGCGGTGCGCAATACCATTTTCTCGAAATGGTCGATTGATTTCAGAAACAACGTCTTCAATTACGAAGAGTACACAAAGGTCCGTCTGCTGCTGCTGGTGCTGGGTGTGATCTGCACGCTGGGCGTGTTTATCTTCTACCCGATTGTGATGAATCTGGGTTTCAGCGAGGAGTGGATCGCCTCCGTGCCAACCTCGCGCTACATGTTGCCGTACCTGTTCCCGGCGCTGGCGGTCTGTCCGCTGACGGTCATAGAGCTGATCTTCGGCTCGCACCGCTATTTCCTGCGGATCCAGCTTGAGCAACTGGCGATCGTGGTGATCGCTTTTGTCGTTGTGCCCTATTTCTACAATGACTACGCGACATCCATCATATTATTTTCGATTCTGACGTTTATCCGCTACGCCTTTATCTACCTGAAGGTAAACAAGCGCGCCGACATTCTGAAAAACGGGTCAGTGACATCATGAATCTTAATACCGGACATTATTTACAAAGCCTCGCACTGCTGACCCTGATCTTCTGCGGGCTGGTGCAGTATTTCACGGGGGAGCTGGCGGTGCTGTGGCTGCCCTTTGTCATGACGCTGATCATGGCCGGTTTTCTGGTGCTGCAGAGCCGCGATGAACCCGTGCGGATGGATGCCCAGGAGACGATTATCCTGACGCTGTATGGCGCCTTTATCGTGCTGTCCGGTATTTCGACCCTCTTCCAGGGCGGGGCGCTGATTACCCTTATCGGGTTCAAGAACGAAATTGGACTGTCGCTGGTGATGCTCTGCCTGCTGCTGGGGTTCTGTCGGGAATCGCAGATCTATCAGGTGACCCGGGCGCTGTACTGGGTCTTTTACATTCAGTTCCCGGTGGCGATTTACCAGCTGATTTTTGTTCTGCCGGAGCGCGTAGCGCTTCGCGGCGAGGCGGAAAAATGGGACTCCGTGGTGGGGACCTTTGGCGGCGATCCTATGGGCGGCGGCAATACAGCCGCCATGGGGCTGTTTTGTCTGCTGATCATGCTGCTGAAAGTCTCGGAATATAAGCATGGGCTGACCAGCTTCAAATCCATGGCGCTGCATATCGTGCTGGGGTTTGTGATGTGCATCATTGGCGAAGTCAAATTCGTGATCCTGCTATCGCCCCTGCTGCTGGGCTGGGTGTGGCTGACCCCCTCTTGGGTCAAAGAGGCGAGTAAAGTTAACCTGGCCGTGCTGCTCTCTATTCTGCTCGGCATGGCGCTGCTGATCGTGCTGGCAGTCGTCGCGCTGGCCTATACTTACACCTCGGCCTATGGCGTGGACACGGCGGAGAACCCCTTTGTGGTCTTCCTCGACTCCATGAGCTACATCTTCGATCCCGATTTTATTACGCCTGGCGGGGAGGTGGGACGATTTACCTCTCTGCTGTTCTGGGCACAGCATAACGATCTGTCCGGGCTACCGGGAACGCTGTTCGGCTACGGTCTGAACGCCACCAACAGCGGCAGCTCCGTCTCTCCGGGCTTTCTGCATCAATACTACAACCTGTATCTCGATAGTACGTCCCTGAGTATGTTGTTATGGGAAGTGGGCATTGTGGGGACGTTGCTGTTTGTGGGCTTGTTTATCTACATCCTGAAGGCGGTCCGGCCTCAGCCGCTGCTGTCGGTTGAGCAGCTTGATAAGCCGGACGTGCAGCTGCTGAGCTTTGCCCCGGCGTTTAACGTCTTCGCCATCGCCTGTCTGCTCAGCCTGCCCTACAGCCAGATACTGATGATTACGCCGATGTTGCAGTTGTTGTTTTACATGTCGTTAGGTTCCAGTTTGATTATTCGCCGGACCGTACGCCGTTATACGGGGCTTTATTGATGTACAAACCGTTTATTACCGTAAGTATCAAAACCTTTAACGAAGCCGAATGTATTGAGAAAACCATCGACAGTATTCGCCGCCAGATCGGTGAGTATCCGCATAAGATTATTGTGGCCGACAGTCTCTCAACAGATAACACCCAGCAACTGGCCAGCGATAAAGGGGTGATGGTGGTGTCGTTAACCGAGCCGACAGACCGCTGCTGCGGTGTTGGACATCAGCTGGGCTACCTTCACAGCGAAGGGGAGTTCATCCTGCTGATGGATGGCGATATGGAGCTGGAGCCAGGTTTTATCGATCATGCGGTGACGTTTTTGCAGAACAACCCAACGTACGCTGGCGTGGCCGGTACGGTGGAGATGGACGACGCCTCAAACTACGAATTCACCTCCCGCAAGCAGCGCATTAATAAAATCTACCCGCTGGGCGACAGCGACCATCTGGGCGGCGGCGGTCTGTACCGTCTGTCGGCCATCGCCGATATCGGCTATCTGACCAACCGCAGCCTGCACGCCTATGAAGAGGCGGAGTTAGGTATTCGTCTGCTGGCCGCGGGCTATAAACTGCATCGCCTGAACGTGCCCTATTTCCGGCATACCTCTTATACGATGCCGACCTTCAGAATGCTGCGCTATCGCTGGAAGAGCGGCTTCCATCAGGCTCCCGGCGAGCTGCTGCGCAGTGCATGGGGTAAACCCTGGTTCCGCGATGCGCTGATGATGGTGAAAAACGAAGTGATCTTTGCGAGTTACATCCTCATCGTGGTGATTGCCTTTTTCACCTTCGACGTCAGCCTGATTGATATTGCGCTGTTGCCGCTGCTGGCCTTTATCCTGCTAAAAACCATTCGCAACCGCTCGTTAAAAAACGGCTTGAACAGCGTGATTAACCTCGCCGTGCTCTCTGCCGGGCTGATAAAAGGCCTTTTCCGCCCGCAGCGCGATCCCCGGATCCCGCCGGACAATAAAGTTATTCATGAACAGGTAGAGTAATGAAAGTCTTACTGGTGAATAAGTTCTTCTTTATCAAGGGAGGAGCGGAGACGGTCTATTTTCAGGAACGCAACATGCTGAAAGAGGCCGGTGTGGAGGTGATCGATTTCTCCATGCAGCATGAGAAGAACTTCCCCTCGGCGTATGCCGAACACTTCGTCAGCAATGTTGATTACCACAACGGGGGAGGCCTGCTGGCGGGGGCGAAGACCGCTATCAACTTTATTCACAACCGGGAGGCCTGTAAAAAAATGCGGGCGCTGATGGAGCAGACGCGCCCGGAGATCGTCCATTTCCACAATATCTATCACCAGCTGACGCCGGCCCTGATCAAGGTCGCCCGGGATTTCGGCTGCAAAACCGTCCTGACCGCCCACGACTATAAGATTATGTGCCCTTCGTATTCGATGCTGCGCGACGGCAAAGTGTGCGATGCGTGCGTTACGGGCAGCGTGTTTAATGCGTTTCGCTATCGTTGTCAGGAAGGCTCGGCGGCGAAGAGCCTGCTGCTGTCGCTGGAGGCGACCTGGCAGTACATCGCGCAAAATTATCAGGCGCTGGACGTGATTGTCTCGCCGAGCGAGTTTCTGCGTAACGAGCTGAAACGCTCGCTGCCGGACTCCCGCATCGATGTGATTGTGAACGGTATCGACGACAGCCACACCCCGGAAGCCGGCACGGATCAAGGTTATCTGCTGTACGTCGGGCGACTGAGCCGGGAGAAAGGGGTTCCGACCCTGGCCCGGGCGCATCAGTTAATGCGCAATAACATCCCCTTAAAAATTGTCGGCCACGGGCCGCTGTATGACGAGATGGTGGTGGACTATCCCAACGCAGAGTTCCTCGGCTATGTGCAACAAGGCCCGGCGCTGGATGCGCTAATCCAAAATGCCCGGGCCGTGGTGCTGCCGTCAGAGTGTTATGAAAACTGCTCCATGGCGGTGCTGGAGGCGATGTCCTTCGCCCGGGCAGTGGTGGGAGCACGCATTGGCGGGATCCCGGAGCAGATACGTCACGGTGTGGAAGGATTGCTGTTTGAACCTGGCAACGCTCAGGATCTGGCCGATGCGCTGGACGTGATGGCGGAAAACCCGGCGCAGGCCCATGAGATGGGGCTGAAAGGCCGGGTACGGCTGTGCCAGAAATACTCACTGCGCAAGCACATGGACACGTTGCTGTCGCTCTATCGCGAGCTGCTCGCCAGGCCATAATATGCCAAAAAAAATCACAGTATTGGGTACGCGCGGGATCCCCGATGTGTTAGGCGGCGTTGAAACCCATTGTCAGAATTTGTACCCGGCTATCCGGCAGCAATATGACGTGGAGATTTGCGTGATTGCCCGGTCACCTTATGTGCCTTATCGCCGCTCGAGCTATAAAAATGTCGAGACGCTGGCGATCTGGGCGCCCAAAAAACGCAGTTTCGAAGCCATCGTGCATTCTGTTATTGCTGCGTTGAGGACATTTGTTGACCGATCCGATATTGTGCATGTTCACGCCATCGGACCTGGCCTGGTGGTGCCGTTGTTACGCCTGATGGGCAAACGTGTGGTCTTTACCCACCATGGGCCGGACTACGAGCGCCAGAAGTGGGGCCAGATGGCGAAAAAAATTCTGATGCTCGGCGAGAAAATGGCGGTGAAGTATGCCCACGAAGTGATTGTGATTTCTGAGGTGATCAACCAGTTGATCCAGCAGAAATACCATCGCTACGACGCGCATCTGGTCTATAACGGTGTTAACGTGCCGGAGCCACTGGCTGACGAGACGATCGACAGGATCCTCGGACGTTATGAGTTACAGCCCAGGCGCTATATCGTGATGGTCGGGCGATTCGTGGAAGAGAAGGGGATGCATGATGCCATCGCCGCTTACCAGCAATCGGGCCTGACCCTGCCGCTGGTGTTGGTCGGGGATGCGGATCATGACACGGAGTACAGCATCCACCTGAAGCAGCTTGCGTTTAAGACGCCGGGCGTTGTCATGACCGGCTTTTTAAAAGGTGAGGCGCTGCAGGTCGTTTTCTCGCAGGCCTCGCTGTTTGTGATGCCCTCTTACCATGAGGGATTGCCCATTGCGCTGCTGGAGGCGATGTCATTTTCCCTCCCGGTGGTGGTGAGCGATATTTTGCCGAACCTTGAGGTCGGCTTACCGGCTGAGACCAGTTTTAAGCTGGGTAATGTCGCTGATTTGGCCGATAAAATGACCCGTTGGGCGAACGCGCCCCGGATTGATTACGGTGATTTTTTGCAGCGTTACAACTGGGATGAAATCGCCAGAAAAACCGTGTCCATTTACCATAGATTAGATAAAACAATAGGTTAAATTTGACCAGTAACACCAGACACCCGATTGTTATCGATCGTTTTTATGAAGTTCTTGATAAGGACGTGAGTGCCCAACTGACCCCGGAGCAAAAAGAGGAGATCGAGAACGCGATTGTCTCGATTACCCTGGCAACGCGGCACCGGATCGACATCCGTAAAAGTTTTCCTTTCTTCGGCAAACGCCTCTATATGGTGTTCTTACTGGGGCGGGATCTGCGCGCCCGCTCGCGCCCGGAGTCGAAGCTGTCGCGGATCGTGGTGACCTTTCTTATCCTGTTCGCCACGCTGTTCTTGCTGTGTTGCGTGCTGCTGACGCTGTATATGATCAAATCCGCGCTGGGAATAGACATCTTCCAGCACTTTCACGTCGGGATTTGGGACTGGTGGCTCAACCTGAAATACCAGTAGCTAACGGGTGCCGGATGCGGGCACCTGTTTGCCTTGCCCTGTCTCAGGCGCTGTAGCCGCCGGGATTGTTCTTCTGCCAGTTCCAGGCATCGCGCATCATCTCCTCCAGGTTGCGCGTGGCCTGCCATCCCAGATGCTGACGTGCGAGCGAAGAATCTGACCAGCACTCTGCCACGTCGCCGGAACGTCTGCCGACCACCCGGTAATTGATTTTGGTCTGGGCAGCTTTTTCAAAAGCCTTAATCAGATCAATCACCGAATAGCCCACCCCGGTCCCGAGATTGATGGCCTTAAACGCCTCGCCATCGGCTTTATGATCCAGTGCGGCCAGGTGACCATGGGCGAGATCCATCACGTGAATATAGTCGCGCACGCCGGTGCCGTCCGGCGTCGGATAGTCATCCCCAAAGACGGTCAGACATGGCAGCTTGCCGATAGCGACCTGAGAGATATAGGGCACAAGATTATTCGGGATACCGTTCGGATCTTCTCCCAGACGCCCGGAAGGGTGTGCGCCAACGGGATTAAAATAGCGCAGGCAGGTGATCCTGAAGTGCGGCTCGGCAACGGAGTAATCCCGTAAAATATGCTCCACCATCAGCTTCGACGTTCCATACGGGTTGGTGGTGCCGCCGGTTCGCGACTGTTCGCTTAAAGGAACCGATTCGGGATTGCCGTACACCGTGGCCGATGAGCTGAAAATAAGACTGTGTACGCCCGCACGCTGCATTTCATCCAACAGCACCATGGTCCCGACGACATTATTTTCATAATAGGCGAGGGGACGTGCAATGGAATCTGAGACGGATTTAAGTCCAGCGAAATGGATAACGTCGGTAATGTTATGTTGCCTGAAAAGCGTTTTTAACGCATCGCGATCCAGAATATCCGCGATACAGACCACCGGCTTTTTACCCGTTAATTCTGCGACCCGGATTAATGACTCCTGCGAGGCATTGGAAAGGTTATCGATGACGACCACCTCTTCGCCTCTTTCCAGTAATGCTAACACCGTATGTGAACCAATATAGCCTGCTCCACCCGTGACCAGAATTGCCATAATAAATCCCCCAAAAAGCCAGCAACTGCCGGCACAAAAATGTGCCGGAACAGAGATGCGCTTTTGCAGTGTTTTATTTTGTCGCTCTGGTTAGCGTAGTGCGACTTTCCTGGATTGTCACTTTGTTAAACAGCCGTTTACGGTGATTAACCATAATTTTATACGCCAGCTTTTTAAGCGTAGAGAGCAGGCTGAATGTCAGGTGCTTGGTATCATAGACAATATAGTTGTCGGTAAAATTTAACGTGTGAATACCGTCGCTGTTATTAATCGACGCGCTTATTTTCCCTACCAGTTTCTCTTCATAGTTATGCGGGGTTAAGCTGGTCAATTCTTTAATAAAAATGGATTTCCCGTACACATCAGGATTGCTTTCCTGAGTGAAAATGTAGGTTTTGTTGTTGATTGAGTATGGCTTTCCGGCCCCGCGGAAATGCACGTTGCAGACATCCAGGTTTGGGGAGATCCGCTTCCAGTCGCCCAGAATGCCCTCTGAAGTATGAATAACCAGCTCGTTATCCATGGTGGTTGAGACCAGGTAACTGACGCCATTCAACTCAAAGACCACGTTATCCGTGACGGCCATGTCGGAGACCAGCACCTTGACCTTTTCCCAGCGCGCGGGGAAATCGACGGACTGGAACAGAATCACCTCTTTGCGTTCTGACGACTCGGGGATCATGAACAGTTTACCGTCGAGCTGGAACAGGAAGGGGAAAGAGAGATGACATTTTAAATCATCAAATCCTTCCAGCTTCAGGTCCTCGATCTCTTCGAGTGCTTTATTGAGGATACGGCAGCGCAGCACCCCCTTCGAGTTAAGAAAGGAAAACGCTTCATAAAAAACATACAGCCGATCGTCTTTATCAATAATAAAGGGATCGGCCTGGAAGATATATTTTTTATGAAGCTGCTGTGCTTTACTGTTTGTGAGGATATCCAGCGTATTATCCGGGAAAACGTGCTGGCCATTGCTGTTAATGACCATGATGTCCCAGGACTCATGGAAAAACAGCTTTTTGATTATCCTGTTATTTTTATTAAACATTTTACCATGCTTCTCATTAGGAAATATTAATCATTCCAGAAATGAGCGGCTGTCCAGGTGTTCAGAGGCATCACAAGATAATCCAGACATTCACTATTTCCAGAGCATTTACATTACTTTGCAAAGAGTCTGTATCAGCATTAAAATTTACTTCAGGTTCGGGCCATGGTCAGGGCGCAGGAGTGTTGTCATAAAAAATGCATAATTAGCGCGTTAGAAGGGATTATTCCTGCGTATAACAACCCTATGTCCAATCCTTATATAAGGAAATAATAGAAATGGGTGAGTTCGGGATATATCGCATGAAATACAATGAAGTCATCTTCAGCGCGGGCTTGGCAGCTGCGACGTTATTACAGGGCGTGGGTGTAAGGGGTATTTAATGCGCTTAGGGGAGTTGCGATACAAAAAAAATCGACTGCTGCTACTGGTCGCCGGGGCGCTCGCGTTCTCGCCGGTATGGGCGAAAGCGGAAAGTACGCAACCGCTGCAAAGGGTGAATCCTCCGGCCATGAGCGGGCTGTTGACCAACCCGGGCACTGGCGTGGCCCGTTTTCACAATCAGGACTTAAGCATCGCGCAATACCCGACAACGGGCCTTGAGTATCGTCGCTATTACTGGACCGAAGTGGAACCGCAGGAAGGGCAATACAACTTTGCGCTGGTGGATGAAGGGTTTGCCGCTGCGGCTGCGCAGCAGCCAGCAATGAATGTCGGACTGCGGTTTATGATCCTCGATGGGCCAGAGTCGGGTTCAGAGATCCCGCAATGGCTGATCAATAAAGGGATCAAAGGCACCTGGACGCCGGATCATAAGACCTTTGTGCCAGATCTGGATGATCCCATCTATCTGGCCTACGCCCAGCGTCTTCTCCAGGCGTTTGGCGCGCGTTACAACAACAACCCGGAGCTGGCTTTTATCGACATTGGGATGGTCGGCGCGTGGGGAGAGTGGCATAACAGCAATTTCCCGAGCCTGCCGCCGTTGCAGGAACGCTATCCCCCTGAACTGCTCAACCGCTATGTCGATATGCACTTCAGTGCCTTCCCTGACACCCCTAAAATCATGCTGCTCAACGGCTATGATTCCGTGGCCTATGCGGTGAAGAGAGGGGCGGGCTGGCGTGCTGACTGCTGGGGCGACTGGCGCAACTTTAGCCCCAACTGGAGCCATATGCGCAATGATTACCCGGAGCGCCTCACGGCGGCAGAGACGGCCTGGCCGGGGTTCGACCAGGCATGGAAAAAAGCCCCCGTCAGCCTGGAGATTTGCGGCCACATGGCGGAGTGGCTGAGCGAGCAGAAGTATTCCCGGGAAGAGGTGCAGGCCACCTTTGACTGGGCCCTGGCGCAGCATGCCAGCACCCTGAACCTGAAATCCACCGAGGTGCCGCAGGCGTATCGCGATATCCTCGACAACGCGCTGACAAAAATCGGTTACCGTTTCCGGGTCGTGTCGCTGACCCATCCGCCGAGCGTCCATGCGGGGCAGGCTGTTACGCTCAACAGCGAATGGTCCAACGATGGGGTGGCACCCATTTATCTGCGCTATACCCTCGCCTGGCGTTTACAGGACGCGCGCGGGAATACCGTCGCACAGGGCAGCGCCGGGGATGATATCCGCCAGTGGCTACCGGGCAAGCATAGCTCGGCATACCCGCTTGCAACCCCACGTAACCTGGCGTCAGGGCACTATCTGCTGGACGTGGCGATGGTGGACAGAAATAACAAGGCGCGTATCCAGCTGGCTAACGAGGGGAAGCTGAGCGATGGCTGGTATCGGCTGTCGTCGGTGATGATTAATTGAAGGGCAGGCTGACCCGGCTGGTGTCTTTCCATCCCGGTGCGGTGGCGCGGTTCTGATAAAAAGCCCCCGCAGGAGGGGGGCTATGCTCAGTAATAATAGATATAAGGTTTACGAGGAAGAGGGAACAAAACGCCATCGGGATCGGCTCCCTTCATGATCCGCGCAATAGCCGCGGACTCCTTTGCCCGACGCGGCCGGGTTATAAACATACGTGTCCGGGCGGAAGGGCAATGACGGGCATTCCAGTCAGGCCAGCATCCCGCGGTGCGATTGCGGTGGTGCATCATCTTGCCTTCAAAACCGGGGTAGCCAACGTGGCAATGGGGTTTTGGTTTCCCGTTCCGTTCACGATCTTTTCTTGTGTTAAATACAGACATTTCAGGTACCTGGTTATGAATAGTTACCTCATATGTCCTCCTTACATGTTTCTTCGTCGTGTGCGTCTCTTCTGCATACCTGCGGCGCTGGTGCCCACACATTCAGCAAGAGCTATTGCACGGTATCTTTTCGTAACCGCCGGATGTTTGGGCTGCTGTTACCCGTAGCCAGAAGGGGGGCCTTGCAGGCTTATTCTTTTATTTTCAGGGATGTGCAGACAGGGTGGCCTGAATAACAGACATGTGCCGGCACGTCAGACATCCAGTGACGTTCTCCGCGAGCACGAAAGTCTGCAATGGCAGTTTCAATCACCGCCCGGTTTAACCTGTCAGCGTCAACGACCATCTGCAAACCCACCCCGAAAGCGTATCCCGGCAAGATGCGGTAACCGCAGTAAATGGCTGGCGGATTATCCCGCGCGATTTCCAGCGCCCGTTTATCGACGAAATCATGAAAAGTTAAGCCGTCAAACTGTGGGTAGTGTCGTTGGGGTTTACGCAGCCATGTCTTGCCCTGGCTACTGGCGTCAGGAATGAAATCCACGTGCATTAAGTCATCTTTTTCAGCGGCATCTAACTCCGACAGGGCCTCATTGAAAGCGATGTCTTCTACGGCATCGGCAAAAGCCACATTGGCTGTGACGATCTCTGCGTTCCAGAAAAGAGCGGGATCGTGACTGAGAAAGAGAATATCGCTCCAGGTCCACTGGCCGCTGGCGAGTGCGACATCCTGGTCGCATTCGTCAAAGAAGATGCCGCCCAGCCTGTCACGTTCACGATAGATAAGATTTTTGACTCGTAAGGCTTTAGCCCGACGCTTTCGACGCGAAAGAGACGTGAATGGCGTATGTTTCTGGCCCATGAGGATCTCTGCGAATGTTCGCTGGGAGAAATCCAGCCGGTCAGGCTACCTGAAAGGGTTTAACGTTGGAAGCTTTTGATGGGGGGAATAGGGAATGTAGTGCGATGGAGAGTCCGGTTCTCCAAAAGCAAAAACCCGCCTTTTGGGCGGGTTCTTTAGAATAGTGGTGCCCGGACTCGGAATCGAACCAAGGACACGGGGATTTTCAATCCCCTGCTCTACCGACTGAGCTATCCGGGCAACGGGGCGCATTAAACCGCAATCACGTACGGGCGTCAACCTTATTTCTGGAAAAGCTGTTCAACTGCTTAAGTTTGCGGCAATCTGTCGGTTTGCGCGTCGATTTTGCACAAATCTTCCAGACATAAAGGTGAACCGGGGCAATGCTGAAAGCGAAAAAGGGGGCGCGACAGTGAACGACTGGCTTGAGCTGCGACAGCATGCGGATACAGGAATTGAAACCATCAAGGCGCACTTTGAAGGGCACGCCTACGATCCGCACTGGCACGACAGCTATCTGGTGGGGATCACCCTCAGCGGCACGCAGCAATTCCATTGCCGCCGTAAGCGCTATCTTAGCCATCCGGGGGATGCGTTCCTGCTTGAGCCGGGTGAGATCCATGACGGTGACGCACCCGTCGCGGGCGGTTTCACCTATGTGACGTTCTACCTCGACGAGCGCTGGCTCCTCAACACTCTGCATGGCCTTTATGAGGCCACACCCGGCAGTTATTCTCTGCATTTCTCGCAAATCCTGACCCGCGAGCCGCAGCTGGCGCACACCATCGGCAATACCTTTGCGGCGCTGCACAATGACGAGATGAAGATCGTGCAGCAGAGCACGATGGATAATCTGCTGGCGCAGCTCACGTCCCATAGCCACTGGCGTAAAAAATTACCGTCACAGTTGCAGAGCGCAGCGGTGGCGCATCGGGCGCGGGACTATCTCTATGCCCATCTGGGCGACAATATCGGCCTGTCCGATCTGGCCCGGGAAACCGGCACCGATCGCTTCACGCTCACCCGCTGCTTTAAGCGAGAGTTCCACCTGGCGCCGCATGCCTGGCTCATTCAACTGCGTCTGGCCAAAGCGCGGCAGTTTCTGGCGCGTGGGGATCAGCCCGTCGATGTGGCGGCGGCGCTGGGGTTTGCCGATCAAAGCCATCTGGGCCGCTGGTTCCAGCGGGCTTACCGTATCACGCCTGCCCACTACCGTCGGTTGTGCACAAACCTTCCAGACGTTTCCAGAAAATAGCGGCACTGTCAGGACTCTTATAATAAGGAGTCACCTGTGAATCTAATGCCGTTTCTGTTATTTGCTTTTGTCGCCTCGATAACGCCAGGGCCAACCAACATCCTTGTACTGACCAACAGCCAGCATTTCGGGGTCAGAGCAACCCTGCCGGCGCTATTGAGTGCCTGCGTGGCAGCCAGTGCCATTGTGCTGATTTCCGGGGCCGGAGCGGGTGAGATGCTGCATCAGTATCCGCTGGTGCGTCAGGTGATGAGCTGGGCCGGGGTACTGTGGTTAAGCTGGATGAGCTGGCAGCTCTTTTGTGCGCCAGCGGCAAACGTCTCCCGCGACACGCATACCCGCTTCACCGCGCGGGCGGCGGCGTTACTGCAGGTCATTAACCCTAAAACCTGGATGATGGCGCTGGCGGTGGTCAGCCTGTTTGCCCCTGCGGGAGAGGGTGCATTGCGGGATATCGCGCTGATGGCGCTCTGGTTTCTGCTAATCTCCGTGGCCTGTCTGCTGTGCTGGGCATGGCTGGGACAGGCGGTAAACAAAGTGTTTCGGACCGCTGCGGCGATGGTGCGTTTTCAGCGCCTGATGGCGCTGTGTCTGTTCATCTCTGCCTGGGCGGGAATGCTGGCTTAAGTCAGCGCTCCACCTTTGCGACACTGCGCAAAGTGCAGAATATCTTCCGCCAGCCGCTGGGCGGTATCGACATCGGCCTGGCTGCGGTTCACCAGCATCCGGCTTAGGCAGCCTTCAATAATCAGATCCATCTGCTTTGCCACCATCGCCGGATCGTCCACTTCCAGCGTGGTCAGCAGTTCATGCGTAAAGTCATGCGAGGCGCGTTTTTGCTGATCGGCAAGCTGGTGGATCGGGTGGCCCGGATCCGGGTAAAAGGTACAGGCGGCAATAAACAGGCAGCCCGGATAGCGATGGTTACGCACGCATTCGGTCAGCGCAGAGTAGCGCGCCAGTAATTTTTGCTCTGCCGAAAGCTCGGTGTTGAGCATCAACTGTCTGCGCCAGGTATCCACCTGCTGGCTGAGATAACGCAGGGAATCGTACAGTAGCGCCTCTTTATCGGGCCAGAAACGACGTAGTTCATCCAGAGGATAATTAATACGTTCGGCAACCATTTCCAGCGAGGTGCTGGCTATCCCTTGAATTTCAAGTAATTGCAGGGTTGCACCCAGAACATCTTCACGTTGCACGGTTTTCTCCTCCGTTTACTTTCGTACTTTCCCATTTGAAGTGTCGTTTACGGTTGGCGATCGCGCAAATGCGCACTGAACGCGGCGGCATCCATAAAACCCGTTACCCGCTGTGCGGGCTGCTCTTCACCTTGTGCGTTGAAAAACAAGATAGTCGGCAGGCCGAGCACGTTAAGCTCCTTAAGCAGGGCCTTATCCTGCGGGCTGTTCGCCGTGACGTTAGCCTGCAGCAGGACGGTCTCTTTCAGGGCATTTTGCACCTGTGGATCGCTAAAGGTGTATTTTTCAAACTCTTTGCAGGCGACGCACCAGTCGGCGTAGAGGTCGAGCATCACCGGTTTTCCCTCTGCCTGTGCCAGCGCGCGGTGTAATGCGTCGACATTGTCGACAGGCGTGAAGTTCAGGTGCGCCTGGCTTTGCGCAGTAGGCGCACTAAAGGCCCAGTCCTGCAACGGACGCACGCTGACCAGCGCGGCAGCCAGCAGCAGGATCTGCACCAGGCGGATCCATGGCGTGCGGGCGTTCAGACTGCTGATAAAGGCCCAGCTAAAGAAGGCGACGCCCAGCATGGCCCACAGCCGCAGGCCCCAGACATCACCGACCACGCGCTCCAGCAGGAACACCGGCAGGGCCAGAATGACAAAACCAAAGGCGGTTTTTACCGTCTCCATCCACGGGCCGCTCTTCGGCAGCAGGCGGTTGCCAAACACCGTGACCAGGATCAGCGGCAGACCCATCCCGAGGGCATAGAGATACAGCGTGCCGCCGCCGAGCCACATATTGCCGCTCTGAGCGATATACAGCAGGATCGCGCTGAGCGGGGCGGTGGTGCAGGGCGAGCAGATCAGCCCGGCAATAGCTCCCATTGCAAATACCCCGCCGACAGATCCACCCTGCTGGCGGTTGCTCATCAGCGTTAAACGGGTTTGCAGGGAGGAGGGCAGTTGCAGGCTGAACAGGCCAAACATCGACAGCGCCAGCAGGATAAAGACCGCCGACAGCCCGATCAGCACCCAGGGATGCTGGAGCGCCGCCTGAAACTGTAATCCGGCTGCCGCGACGACCAGACCGAGCGCGGTATAGGTGAGCGCCATCCCCTGAACGTAGATAAAAGCCAGCAGCAGCGCACGGCCTGTGGAGAGCCGCTGTTTACCGCCGAGAACGATGCCCGAAATCAGCGGATACATGGGCAATACGCACGGCGTAAAGGCGATACCGATGCCAATTAACAGCGCCCAGAGCGCGGAGAAGGGCAGCGCAGTGCCGCTTTCGTCCTTCGCCCCGGTCCTCTCTTCTGAGGGGGGAGGGGCAACAGCAGGTTGGGCGGCTGCTTTCACTTCACTGAGGGGAATTACTTTGGTTTCGGGCGGGTAGCAGAGACCGGCATCGGCACAGCCTTGATAAGTCACCGTCAGCGTAGCGCCTTTATCGGCCTGCGCGACGGCAACAGGCACAGACAGCTGGCCCCGGTAGATTTCACTTTTGCCGTAAAATTCGTCTTCGTGCGCTACCCCGGCGGGCAGCTGGAGTGGACCTACCTGCGCCTGAGCGGGCGTAATGCTGATCTGCTTGCGATAGAGGTAGTAACCCTCTTTTACCTGCCAGTTGAGATTCAGGTCATGTTGGTTTTGCTGAAAATCGAAGACAAAAGCCTGGTCGGCAGGCGTGAAATTCGAGCGGCCGGGCGCGTCAAATAACCCGGCAAAAACTGATGTGCTGCACAGCAGCAGGATCAGCGTAAGGAAGCGTTGAGCCATGAGAGATAGTCGTTATCACCGTGGAGCACTGGCAGCACCAGCAGTTCCGGGGTCTGGTAAGGATGATGCGATTTGAGGCAGTCGAGGAGTGCTTGCTGATGGGTCACGCTGGATTTGAGGAGCATCTGCACTTCGTACTCCTGTTCCAGCTTGCCTTCCCAGTAGTAAAGGGAGGTGGCGCCGGGGAGGATGGTCACGCAGGCTGCAAGCTTATCTGCCAGCACTTTGGCGGCAAGATCCTGGGCGGTAGCTTCATCGGGAGCGGTACACAGAACAACAACAGTGTCGGGCGTATTCACAAGTCGACCTCGGTATCGCGAAAAAAATTACTATATCACGACCGGCCGCTGCTCATTAATGAATCGGGCCGCTAAGCGGCCCGACTTTAACTCTTTTTACAACCGAAAGCGGTTTACAGCACAATGCCGCCGATGATGAAGCCGAGCACGACACACAGGGTAATGGCAATCACGCCCGGGGTCAGGAAGGCGTGGTTAAACACGTACTTACCGATACGGGTAGAGCCGGTATCATCCATCTCGACCGCGGCCAGCAGCGTTGGATAAGTTGGCAGAACAAACAGCGCGGAAACGGCCGCAAAAGAGGCAATCGCCGTCAGCGGAGAGACGCCCAGCATCAGTGCCGCAGGCATCAGCGCCTTAGTGGTCGCCGCCTGGGAGTAGAGCAGGGTCGCAGCAAAGAACAGCACCACCGCCAGCAACCACGGGTAGTTATGCAGCAGATCGCCCGCAACGGTCTGGATATCGGTGATATGGGCTTTCACGAAGGTATCACCCAGCCAGGCCACACCCAGTACGCACACACAGGCGCTCATACCGGATTTGAAGGTGCTGGCGTTGAGTACTTCGCTGGTGTCGATTTTACAGGTGATGCTAATCAGCGTGGCGATGGTCAGCATGAACACCACGATCGCTTCGTTACGTGGCAGAACCGGGTTCTGAATCAGCCCCACGGTATCGCTGATGGCGGTCGCGTAGAACATCACCGCGATGATCCCGATCAGGAACAGCAGCACGGAGCGTTTAGCGTGTGGCTTCAGGACAAAGGCCTGGCTGCCGCGCAGCTTCACTTCACCTTTTGCCAGACGCTCCTGATAGACCGGATCGTCTTTCAGCTCGGCACCGAGGAAGTTACAGAACACCGCGGTGATCATTACCGCAATCAGGGTGACCGGAATACAGATTGCCAGCAGCGTCAGGTAGCTTACGCCCAGCGGCTCGAGGATCCCGGCAAAGAACACCACCGCCGCAGAGATAGGAGACGCGGTGATAGCAATCTGTGACGCGACAACGGCAATGGAGAGTGGACGAGAAGGACGGATGCCCTGCTCTTTCGCCACTTCGGTAATGACCGGCAGGGTGGAGAACGCGGTATGGCCAGTACCGGCCAGAATCGTCATAAACCAGGTTACCAGCGGGGCGAGGAAGGTAATGTATTTCGGGTGGCGGCGCAGCATACGCTCCGCCAGGCTCACCAGGTAGTCCATCCCCCCGGCAACCTGCATGGCGGCGATAGCGGCGATAACCGCCATAATGATTTCAATAACGTCGAACGGAATAGCGCCGGGTTTAATTTGAAAAATGAGAGTAAGGACAAGTACGCCAAGACCGCCGGCGAAACCGATGCCGATCCCCCCGAGCCTTGCCCCTAAATAGATCGCCAACAGGACGACGACGAGTTCTGCTCCAAACATGAGTGCCTACCTTGCTTATTAACAAGTTGATATTGAATTGTTGTGTTTTGGTAAAGCCTAAAAACAAAAAAGGCACGTCAAGTGACGTGCCTTCATGAAGATTAACCTGAACTGTTATTGTTCACTTTCATCCGTATATCTTTTTGCTTTATAGGCCGGGTGCATTAAGTTTTGTGCGGAGAAGATATCATCCAGCTCAGCTTCTGTCAGCAAGCCACGCTCAAGTACGACCTCTCGTACGCTCTTACCGGTTTCGGCACAGATCTTACCAACGATGTCGCCGTTGTGGTGACCGATGAACGGGTTGAGGTAGGTGACGATACCGATGGAGTTATAGACGTAGCTTTCACACACCGCTTTGTTCGCCGTGATGCCGTTGATGCATTTCTCCAGCAGGTTGTAGCAGGCGTTGGTCAGAATGTGAATCGACTCAAACATCGCCTGGCCAATCACTGGCTCCATCACGTTCAGCTGCAGCTGGCCCGCTTCCGAGGCCATGGTGACAGTAATGTCGTTCCCGATGACTTTGAAGCACACCTGGTTAACCACCTCTGGCACCACCGGGTTCACTTTGGCTGGCATGATGGACGAGCCTGCCTGCAGTTCTGGCAGATTGATTTCGTTCAGACCTGCACGCGGGCCTGAAGAGAGCAGGCGCAGGTCGTTACAGATTTTGGAGAGCTTCACTGCCAGACGTTTCAGGGCGCTGTGCACCATGACGTAAGCACCGCAGTCGGAAGTGGCTTCGATCAGGTCTTCCGCTGGCACAACCGCCAGGTTGGAAACTTCGGCCAGCTTCTGCACTGCCAGCTGCTGATAGCCATCCGGGGTATTCAGGCGTGTACCGATGGCCGTAGCCCCAAGGTTCACTTCCAGCAGCAGTTCAGAGGTGCGCATCAGGTTGCGGGTCTCTTCATTCAGCAGCACGTTAAATGCGTGGAACTCCTGGCCGAGGGTCATTGGCACCGCGTCCTGCAGCTGGGTGCGGCCCATTTTCAGGATGTCCTGGAATTCGACGGCTTTATTCTGGAAACCTTCACCCAGTTGGTTAATGGCATCAACCAGCTTCACCACGGAGGCGTAAACGGCGATACGGAAACCGGTCGGGTAGGCGTCGTTGGTGGACTGGCATTTATTGACGTGATCGTTCGGGTTCAGGTACTGGTACTCACCTTTCTGGTGGCCCATCAGCTCAAGACCGATGTTTGCCAGTACCTCGTTGGTGTTCATGTTCACCGATGTCCCCGCGCCGCCCTGATAGACGTCGACCGGGAATTGATCCATGCACTTGCCATTGTTCAGCACTTCATCGCAGGCGGCAATGATGGTATTGGCAATGTTTTTCGGAATGGTTTGCAGCTCTTTGTTCGCCATGGCTGCCGCTTTCTTCACCATCACCATGCCACGCACAAACTCAGGGATGTCGCTGATTTTGCTGTTGCTGATGTAGAAGTTTTCAATCGCTCTCAGAGTGTGAACACCATAGTAGGCATCCGCTGGAACTTCCCTGGTACCCAACAAATCTTCTTCGATACGAATGTTGTTTAACATGTGAACCTTCTTTTCAAGCTGCCGATTGATTGTACTAAACACACAGTACATCTGTGGTTATGTCTATTTTCTGACCGACGATTATCCCCTGAATCGACCAGATACCCGGAATGATATGCTGATGATAGCGAAATGCCGTAACCTGGATCACTTATTATCGACCCCGTAACATGATATTTATCAATATGTGAAATGAGTCACCGCTTCAATATTTCCAAAAAAAATATCCGTGCAAACCGATTGAATTTTGACTAAACGCCTCCATTTCAGACAGACGCGAATCGCAAATTGATACCGACAGGGGCCTTAAGGCGTCTGCCACACAGGAGAAGCCATTGCGCTGGATACCGTTAGTTGCCATTTTCCTTTATGTTTACATAGAGATATCTATTTTTATTCAGGTCGCCCATGTGCTTGGCGTCCTGCTGACGTTAATCCTGGTGATTTTCACGTCGGTCATTGGTATGTCGCTGGTGCGTAATCAGGGTTTCAAAAATTTCCTGTTAATGCAGCAGAAGATGGCCGCAGGCGAAAGCCCGGCGGCGGAGATGATCAAAAGCGTGTCGCTGATTATTGGCGGTATCCTGCTGATTATTCCCGGCTTCTTCACCGATTTCCTCGGCCTGTTGCTGCTCTTCCCGCCAGTGCAAAAGTTGCTGACGCTGAAGCTGATGCCGCACCTGCGTTTTAACCGGATGCCGGGCGGCGGATTTAGCACCGGCCCAGGTAACGGCGAGACGTTTGACGGGGAATTCCAGCGCAAAGATGACCAGCGCGACCGTCTGGATCATAAAGACGACCGTTAAGATATTTTGCCCGGCGGCGCTGCGCGTACAATGGGCCTACGGTTTTGTAGGCCAGGTAAGCGAAGCGCCATCCGGCGCTTACACTGCACTCCGCTTCGGCAAGAACCACCACAGCCCCGCCAGCATCACAATGGCGTACAGACTCTTCCATCCCACCATCGCCAGCAGCAGTAAGCACAGCACCCCACCGATCACCGCCAGCGCCTTATAGCGGCCTTTCAGCAGGCGGCAACCCGCCAGCATGCACAGCAGATAGATCATGATGAATATGCCGTTGGCATAGACGATAAGCGCGTCGAGGTTGATGTCCAGCCAGTAGATCGCCAGCGTGCTCAACACGCAGCAGCCCAGCACGGCGTTCAGCGCGTTGAGCGGCAACTGGCGTTTCGACAGACGCGACAAACGGCTGTCCGGCTTATACAGCGCCTGGGACCATACCAGCCGGGCAAAACTCTGGATGTAGATATTCAGGCTGGCGAAGCAGGCGAGATAGCCAATGACGCAGGCGATCCACAAAGCCTTCACACCAAACAGCTGCACTACAATGGCTGGCAGCGAGGCCGCCGCGGCCATATCGGCACCATAGGCGGTGAAATGAAGGACCAGGACCGTACAGGCCCAGTAGACCGTGCCCGCCAGCAGCAAGCCAATCATCAACGCCCGTGGGAAATCGCGTTCTGGCTGTTTGAATTCCGAGGCTAAGTGGGCGAAAGCTTCCAGGCCGACAAAGCACCAGAACATTACGGAAAGGGCGGCGAAAAGCTGTGAATGGTCGATATCAGTCACGGCAGGGAAGGGGATAGCACTAACGTTAATTTCCCCGGCCCACCAGATGGCGGCGATCAGCGCCACAATCAGCACCGCAACCAGCGTCTGGAGGTTGGCACTCGAGCTTGCGCCCCGTGAACCGACCCACCAGACAATCGCCAGGGTACCCAATTCGGCCAGCAGCAGTTGCGCGTCATGCCAGCCAAACAGTGCCTGACCAAAGCCTGTCGCGATATGCAAGGCAGCCGGTAAGCCTACGGGGATCACGGAGAGGAATAACCAGCCGGTCACGCGCTCCAGGCGTGGGCCAAACGCCATCCCGACAAAATGCGCCACCCCGCCGGCACTGGGAAAGTGTCGCCCGAGAATGGCAAAGACAATCGCCACCGGAAACACCAGCACGATTAACACTGGCCATGCCCACAGACTGTTATCACCTGCGACCAGGGCAGCCAGCGCCGGTACGGCAAACACCCCCGTACCCAGTAATGACGTTGAAAGTAAGCCTACACCCTGTGCGAGTCCCAGCTCCTGTTTGAGTCCACTCATTCCGTTGTCCTGCCGCCATCAAAAGAGAGGCGATGGTAACACTTTCGCAAATTTTTTTTCGACTACCCCTTGAAGGGGTAAAACCCCATCCCCATCTCTCTGGGCACTAGCCGGAAAACCGCTTACGGCCCGGCGTCACCCATAACTGATAATGACTTTCTCAAAGGAGAGCTATCAATGAGTATTCGTCCGTTACATGATCGTGTGATCGTCAAACGTAAAGAAGTTGAAACTAAATCTGCTGGCGGCATCGTTCTGACCGGTTCTGCAGCAGCGAAATCAACTCGTGGCGAAATCATCGCTGTCGGTAAGGGTCGCATTCTGGAAAACGGAAATGTGCAGCCTCTGGACGTTAAAGTTGGTGACATCGTTATTTTCAACGATGGCTACGGTGTGAAGTCCGAGAAGATCGACAATGAAGAAGTGTTGATCATGTCCGAAAGCGACATTCTGGCAATTGTTGAAGCGTAATCCGCGAACGACACTGAACATACGAATTTAAGGGAAAGATTAAAATGGCAGCTAAAGACGTAAAATTCGGTAACGACGCTCGTGTGAAAATGCTGCGCGGCGTAAACGTACTGGCAGATGCAGTTAAAGTAACCCTGGGTCCAAAAGGCCGTAACGTGGTTCTGGACAAATCCTTCGGCGCGCCGACCATCACCAAAGACGGTGTGTCCGTTGCGCGTGAAATCGAGCTGGAAGACAAGTTCGAAAACATGGGTGCTCAGATGGTGAAAGAAGTTGCCTCTAAAGCGAACGACGCTGCAGGCGACGGCACCACCACTGCAACTGTACTGGCGCAGGCAATCATCACTGAAGGCCTGAAAGCCGTTGCTGCGGGTATGAACCCGATGGATCTGAAACGTGGTATCGACAAAGCTGTCGTTGCTGCTGTTGAAGAGCTGAAAGCGCTGTCCGTACCGTGCTCTGACTCTAAAGCTATTGCTCAGGTTGGTACCATCTCCGCTAACTCCGACGAAACCGTAGGTAAACTGATCGCTGAAGCGATGGATAAAGTCGGTAAAGAAGGCGTGATCACCGTTGAAGACGGTACCGGTCTGGAAGACGAACTGGACGTGGTTGAAGGTATGCAGTTCGACCGCGGCTACCTGTCCCCATACTTCATCAACAAGCCGGAAACTGGCGCAGTAGAACTGGAAAGCCCGTTCATCCTGCTGGCTGATAAGAAGATCTCCAACATCCGCGAAATGCTGCCAGTTCTGGAAGCCGTTGCGAAAGCAGGCAAACCGCTGGTTATCATCGCTGAAGACGTTGAAGGCGAAGCGCTGGCAACCCTGGTGGTTAACACCATGCGTGGCATCGTGAAAGTGGCTGCGGTTAAAGCACCTGGCTTCGGCGATCGTCGTAAAGCCATGCTGCAGGATATCGCAACTCTGACTGGCGGTACCGTGATCTCTGAAGAGATCGGTATGGAGCTGGAAAAAGCCACTCTGGAAGATCTGGGCCAGGCGAAACGCGTTGTTATCAACAAAGACACCACCACCATCATCGATGGCGTGGGTGAAGAAGATGCCATCCAGGGCCGTGTGACTCAGATCCGTAAGCAGATCGAAGAAGCCACCTCTGATTACGATCGCGAAAAACTGCAGGAACGCGTAGCGAAACTGGCTGGCGGCGTTGCGGTAATCAAAGTCGGTGCAGCTACCGAAGTTGAAATGAAAGAGAAGAAAGCTCGCGTTGACGATGCCCTGCACGCGACCCGTGCTGCGGTAGAAGAAGGCGTGGTTGCTGGTGGTGGTGTTGCTCTGGTTCGCGTTGCAGCGAAACTGGCTGGCCTGACCGCTCAGAACGAAGACCAGAACGTGGGTATTAAAGTTGCGCTGCGCGCAATGGAAGCACCACTGCGTCAGATCGTTTCCAATGCCGGTGAAGAGCCGTCTGTTGTAGCGAACATGGTGAAAGCGGGCGAAGGTAACTACGGTTACAACGCAGCGACTGAAGAATACGGCAACATGATCGACTTCGGTATCCTGGACCCAACCAAAGTGACCCGTTCTGCTCTGCAGTACGCGGCCTCTGTTGCGGGTCTGATGATCACCACCGAATGCATGGTGACCGACCTGCCAAAAAGCGACGCGCCTGATTTAGGTGCTGCTGGCGGTATGGGCGGCATGGGTGGAATGGGCGGCATGATGTAATTGCCCTACGCCCTGCATATTTCAGGCTGTAGATGCGTTGGCTACGTTCGCGAACCCCAGTTACTTACTGGGGATTCAGAAACTTGCCGCCTTCCTGCAACCAGAATGATTTGGGCGTATACCTCGCAGAAATGAAGAAACCCCCGGTCAGAAATGACCGGGGGTTTTTCTTTTGGTCATCTTTTTAGTATAAGGTTTAGACGCGGGCAGCGAGTGCTCAACTTTTTGAAAACGAGGAATAACATGCGCGTTAACGTTTGTGCAGGGATTGTAGGAGCAGCACTGCTGCTGGCGGGGTGTAGTTCCGGTAATGAGCTGTCTGCTGGTGGGCATAGCGTTCGCTTTGTAGAAGATAAGCCGGGCAGCGAATGCCAGCTGATTGGCACCGCTACGGGCAAACAAAGCAACTGGCTTTCCGGGCAGCATGGCGAAGAGGGCGGTTCAATGCGTGGTGCAGCGAATGGTCTGCGTAACCAGGCGGCAGAGATGGGCGGGAATGTGATTTATGGCGTCAGCAGCCCGACGCAAGGCCTGTTATCAAGCTTTGTACCGACTGCCAGTGAAATGCAGGGCCAGGTTTATAAGTGTCCGAATTGATATGCTGTGCCTCTCTCTGCGCGATCGGAAAGAGGCTCAACTTTCTCTTCTTGCTTAACTCTCTTGTTTCAGCCCTAAATCAAGCGGTGTTTTACTCGGTTGACCGCCAATTTCCCGGGCTAACCTTGGCACCATGTACCCTGATACCAGGGTCAGCAGTTCACGCATAATGGCGCGGGCTTCATCATCATTCACCATGAAATGCGCGGCGCCCTGCACCTTATCGAGCACATGGATGTAATAAGGCATCACCCCCGCATCAAATAAGGCATTGCTCAGGTTAGCGAGGGTGTGGGCATTATCGTTCACGTCGCGCAGCAGAACGCTCTGATTAAGCAGTGTTACTCCGGCCTGGCGTAAGCGGGCCATTGCCGCCCGGAATGTCTCGTCAATCTCGTTAGCATGGTTGATATGGTTAACCAACAAGATTTGCAACGAAGACCGCGCAAGACGTGCCGTGAGTTCTTCAGTAATACGCGCCGGGATCACAATCGGTAAACGGCTATGAATGCGTAACCGCTTGATATGCGGGATCGCTTCCAGCTGGGTGATCAGCCAGTCCAGCTCATGATCTTTCGCCATCAGCGGATCGCCGCCAGAGAAGATAATCTCATCCAGCTCAGTATGAGAAGCAATGTAGTCGAGCGCGGCCTGCCAGTTGCGCTTGTTGCCCTGATTGTCGGCGTACGGGAAGTGACGACGGAAGCAATAGCGACAGTTTACTGCACAGCCGCCCTTAACCAGCAGCAGGGCGCGATTACGGTACTTATGCAGTAAACCGGGCACCACGCTGTTCTGCTCTTCGAGGGGATCGGTGCTAAAACCCGGAGCGGAGATAAACTCATCCTGGGCTGTGAGCACTTGTTTTAACAGCGGATCATCGGGATTTCCTTTCTCCATGCGAGCCACAAAAGCACGTGGAACGCGCAGGGGAAAAAGACGTTTCGCTTCACGTCCGGCGAGAAGTTTTTCATCATTATCCAGATCCAACAGATGAAGCAGTTCATCAGGACGGGTGATTACATCGGCAAGTTGCGATAACCAATCTTCTCTGGACGGGGTATTTAGGGTTACAATATGCGCCATTTTGTGGCTTAGCTACCAGTTAACAATTTCAGAGGGCCTTATGGCGACTTACTATAGCAACGATTTTCGTGCCGGTCTTAAAATCATGATGGACGGCGAACCGTACGCGGTTGAAGCCAGCGAATTCGTTAAACCAGGTAAAGGTCAGGCATTCGCACGCGTTAAGCTGCGCCGCCTGCTGACCGGTACCCGTGTAGAGAAAACCTTCAAATCCACCGACTCTGCTGAAGGCGCAGACGTGGTTGATATGAACCTGACCTACCTCTACAACGACGGTGAATTCTATCACTTCATGAACAACTCCACTTTCGAGCAGCTGTCTGCTGACGAGAAAGCGGTAGGTGACAGCGCTAAATGGCTGCTGGATCAGGCAGAGTGCATCGTGACCCTGTGGAACGGCCAGCCTATCGCTGTGACCCCACCAAACTTCGTTGAACTGGAAATCGTTGAAACAGACCCAGGTCTGAAAGGCGATACCGCAGGTACTGGCGGTAAGCCAGCCAAGCTGTCTACCGGTGCCGTGGTTAAAGTTCCACTGTTCGTGCAGACTGGCGAAATCATCAAAGTGGATACCCGCTCTGGTGAATACGTATCTCGCGTGAAGTAATTCACTTCGGGATGAAAGGCGCAGTTTTTTGCTGCGCCTTTTTGACCGAAAAAGGATTCATGGACGATGCAGCGCACAATCAAAATTTTCCTGCTGATGATCCTTGCTGGCTCACTGCTCACCGGCTGCAATACGGCCCGTGGCTTCGGGGAAGACATTAAAAGCCTCGGCCATGCCATTTCGCACGCCGCCTCCTGATTTTTCTTCTTTTCCTAAAAATTCTTCCTTTTCCATCACTCGCCGGGATCCTGGCTATGCTTATGTAGCTGTACACAATAACTTTGGCTAAAAAAGGAAGACATTATGCTTAAGAAAACATTTGTAGCGATCTTTTCGGTTCTGGTGCTTTCGTCTGTACTGACGGCCTGTAATACCACTCGCGGCGTCGGTGAGGATATCTCCTCTGGCGGTAGCGCGATTTCTGGTGCGGCAACTAAAGCACAACAGTAATCTTGGGCGGTACGGTGCTGAATACGTCGCCGTACCCTCAGTTTCCCCCTCAGGGTAGTGACAGAAACGGCGAGTACCGTGTATCCATGTGCAATTTCATTCGAATATTGCGCTTGTAGGTGTAAACCGTTTTCCCGTGAATACTCAGTTTACTGGCAATCTTCTGGTTGCTGGCGCCGTCCATCCATAGCGTTAACACTTTCTCTTCCTGGCGCGTCAGTAATGGCGTTGCGACAGGTCCAGGTTCACTGATTTCTTGTGAGGCTAATGCCTCATTAATTGTCTGCGCCAGTATCGCCAGCGGGATCGTTTTGGCTAATGATGCCCACAAGGGAAAGGTATTCATAAAGGCCGACGTTTCAGGTTGTTCCTCTGATTGCAGTAAAACAAAAGGCACGGTTTCACTGGCGCTCATCAGAGAAGAGAGCTGCTGGATATGTTGTATGTCTGACGTAAACCCCTGCAAATCTGCAATTACCAGCGTCGGTTTCCATTGCAGAATATGCTCTCTGGCCAGAAAGAGATTGTTAAGGCCCGTTACCAGAACGGGGGAGGGGAACAGCCCTGAATGATTGATCCACATTTCCAGGCCCATGCGGGTGTAATGACACCGGTCAATCAAAAGAATTTTGAACATTTGGTTTTCGCAATCGGCAAAGTGAAGTCGCTTCCGGCATCGAGGAAGTCACTCATAGTAAAGAAGTCGGATGAGTTATAAATGGCGGAATTTCGCAGCTAATTACGTCTATTTCTTGCATTCAAATGGTTAACTATGGCCAGAAACAAAGACGTTGAAAAATGAATGCATGCTCTTCACAATAAGTTGTTCACCTGCCTTACAGGACGACCTGTAAGCGCTTCTCTCATCGGGGACGGCCCCAGACTGTTATTTAAGTTAAGGAGCCTTTATGTCCTGGATTATTCTTTTTATTGCCGGTTTACTCGAAGTGGTTTGGGCCATTGGCCTGAAATACACCCACGGATTCACGCGTCTCACGCCCAGCATTATTACCGTTTCTGCGATGATCGTGAGCATTGTGCTGCTCTCCTGGGCCATGCGTTCGCTGCCCGTAGGGACGGCTTATGCAGTGTGGACGGGGATTGGTGCGGTAGGCGCGGCCATTACCGGGATTTTACTGCTGGGTGAGTCTGCGAGCCTGGCGCGTATTGCCAGCCTCGCATTGATCGTCGCCGGGATTATTGGGCTGAAGCTCAGCACTCACTAATGGGTCTGCTCAACCCAGACCAACTGGCTGATATCAAATCCCTGACGGCTGGCAGAGTCCAGCAATCTCTGTTTCATCTCATCTGAAATCGTTGGTGTGCGGGAAAGAACCCACAGGTAGTCACGATCGGCCCCGCACACCAGCGCATGCTGATAATTTTTATCCAACGCAATCACGTTATACCCGCCATAAAAAGGACCGATGAAAGAGGCTTTCAGCGCGGCGGTGTCAGACGCGCCGGTAAAGTAGGCTTTCCCCGTCATTTTTTGCCACATGCCGCGGTCAGGATTATAGCCACGGTTGATGACCTGGATTCCGCCGTCGCTCATCAGGCTGTAGTGAGCCGTTACCTGTTGTAAGGCACGCTCATAGCGATGGTCAAAACGGGCAATTTCATACCAGGAACCCATAAACTGCTGGGCGTTAAAGGGCCGGACGACAGTCACGCCCTGAGGCGGGGCAGGCGTACTACAGGAAACAACCAGAAATGCAGCGGCAACGGCGGCGATGACGGGCAGGATGCGCATAGGCGTTTCCTTACAGGATTTTTCATAAGTGTAGAACCTGTCAGGAATTTTGCTCTCCCACCAACAGGTGGGAGAGCGGAGGAAGATCACATAAACACAACGGCAACCAGCGTGACCACGCTGAGAATGGCGGCCAGTCCGTAGAACACCCATTTCCCGTTAGGGACGTGGATCTTCAGGTCGTGCATGGCGTGATGAATGCGGTGCAGGCCACACCACAGCGGCAGCACGATCATCAGGAAAATGAACACCCGGCCAATAAGGCTATGGGCAAAAGCCAACACCCGCTCGTAGCCCAGCGCATCGCCGGGGTAAAGCCCCAGCGGCAGCATAATGCCCACCAGCAGAATAATGACCGGCGCGATAATGGCGCACCACATACCACCTGCCCCGAAGAGTCCCCAGAAGACTGGCTCATCAGAACGTTTTGGAGTTGGATTAATCACAGAGGTCTCCTTACCAGAACAGGGCTACGCCAAGAACAACCACGGTCACGACCGCAGTCACCGCCCAGAGTCCTTTGATGATCGGCTCTGGCCCCAGCTTTTCGTTTTTGACGATAATATTTGCCGCTTTCGGCGCCAGCTCAAACCAGGTTTTGGTATGCAACAGCGCTGCCGCCAGCACGATGATATTCAGGATCACCACAATAGGGTTCTGCAGGAATCCAACAAAACCGGCCCAGGTTTCAGGCCCGTGCTTAAGGGCAAACAGACCGTACAGCAGTTCGATGCTGAACCACACCGCCGGCACCGCCGTGCCTTCACGCAGCATATAGAAGCGATAAAACGGCAGATTTTTCCACCAGGTGGACGGCATCGGCCGGACATAGGCTTTGCGTTTAGTCGTCATCATGCACTCCTTAGCGTGGTTTCAGGGTAGCGATAAGAAAGTCTTTCGAACTTTCTACTTTGCCCTGCTGGATCGCGGCGGCCGGGTCGACATGCTTCGGACACACTTCCGAGCAGTAGCCGACGAAGGTACAGGTCCAGACGCCGTTCTGGCTGTTCAGCTGCGCCATACGTTCTTTCTTACCGTGATCGCGGCTATCTTCGTTGTAGCGATGCGCCAGGGTAATCGCGGCTGGGCCAATAAACTCTGGATTCAGACCAAACTGCGGGCAGGCGGCATAACAGAGACCGCAGTTAATGCAGCCGGAGAACTGATGATATTTAGCCATCTGTGCCGGGGTTTGCTTGTTCGGCCCCTGTTCCGGCGTGCGCGGGTTGCCAATAATGTACGGCTTGATGGCTTCCAGGCTCTCGATAAAGTGGGTCATGTCGACCACCAGATCGCGCTCAATCGGGAAGTTAGCCAGCGCTTCGACCTTCATCCCTTTCGGGTATTCACGCAGGAAGGTCTTACAGGCCAGTTTGGGCACCTTGTTGACCATCATGCCGCAGGAGCCGCATATCGCCATACGGCAGGACCAGCGGTAGCTCAGGTCCGGCGCCAGGTTGTCTTTAATGTAGCCAAGCGCATCCAGCAGGGAGGTCTGCTCATCGTAAGGCACGTCATAGAAAGTGCTGTGCGGCGCGCTGTCTACTTCCGGGTTGTAGCGCACCACTTCCACTTTCATTGTTTGCATCTCAGCCATTTGTCGTCTCCTTCTTCTCGGCTGCTTCCGCTTCTGCACCGTACACACGTTTCGCCGGTGCCAGCGTGGTGATCTTCACGTCGCTGTAGTCCAGACGGGTAGAGCCGTCTGCATCGCGATAAGCGAGGGTATGCTTCAGGAAGTTCACGTCGTCACGCTCCGTGCAGCCTTCGTCCAGGCGCTGGTGCGCACCGCGCGACTCTTTACGTGCGAAGGCGGAGTGCGCCATACATTCGGCCACATTCAGGCCATGACCCAGCTCAATGGTGTAGAGCAGATCGGTATTAAAGACGCTGGAGGTGTCAGTCACGCGTACCCGTTTGAAGCGCTCCTGCAGCTCGGCCAGTTTGTCGATGGTCTTCTGCATCAGCTCCGGTGTACGGTAAATGCCGCAACCTTCTTCCATGGACAGACCCATTTCGTCGCGGATCTTCGCCCAGTTTTCAGTGCCTTCCTGATTAACCAGCTTTTTCAGGCGCTGCTCCACATCGGCCACCTGCGCATCAAGCGCGGCACTGTTAGCGGTGCCAGCCGTCGCAGCGCGTGCCACGGCTTGTTCACCAGCAAGACGGCCAAACACCACCAGTTCTGCCAGTGAGTTTGAACCCAGACGGTTAGCGCCATGCAGGCCGACGGACGAACATTCGCCCACCGCAAACAGCCCTTTAATACGGGTTTCACACTGCTGATCGGTTTCGATACCGCCCATGGTGTAGTGCGCGGTTGGGCGTACCGGAATCGGATCTTTGACAGGATCGACGCCCACATACGCTTTCGACAGTTCGCAAATGAAGGGCAGAC
The DNA here is from genome assembly GCF_002935105.1 of Leclercia sp. LSNIH3. Taxonomy (NCBI): domain Bacteria; kingdom Pseudomonadati; phylum Pseudomonadota; class Gammaproteobacteria; order Enterobacterales; family Enterobacteriaceae; genus Leclercia; species Leclercia sp. LSNIH3. Next base: position 2,030,566 of record NZ_CP026387.1, on the reverse strand, counting down.
GTTCCAGCAGCTTCTGCTCACCCAGGTGGCGCAGGTCGAGATAGACCACATCGCCGCGTGGGGTTGGAATGGTGTTGCCTTTACGCCACTCGTGCCAGAACGCTTGTGACACTTTGTCGCGCGGGCCGAGTTCCATGTATTTGTTTTTCGGCTCACCCAGCGGGGTTTCGGGACCCATGCCGTAATCCTGCAGATAGCGATAGCCATCTTTATTGACCAGAATGCCGCCTTCGCCGCGGCAGCCTTCAGTCATCAGAATGCCGGAGCCGGGCAGGCCGGTTGGGTGATACTGGACGAACTCCATGTCGCGCAGTGGAATGCCATGCTGTAACGCCATGCCCATTCCGTCGCCCGTCACGATGCCGCCGTTGGTATTGTAGCGATACACGCGTCCGGCACCGCCGGTGGCCATCACCACCGCATTGGCGCGGATCTGCACCAGCGTGCCTTCCATCATGTTCATCGCCACCAGGCCGCGGGCCTGGCCGTCATCGACCAGAATGTCGAGGACGAAATGTTCGTCGAAGCGTTGGATCTGCGGGAACTGCAGCGAGGTCTGGAACAGGGTGTGGAGCATATGGAAGCCGGTCTTATCGGCGGCAAACCAGGTACGTTCAATCTTCATGCCGCCGAAGCGACGCACATTGACGCTGCCATCTTCACGACGGCTCCAGGGGCAACCCCACTGCTCCAGCTGGGTCATTTCCGTTGGGCAATGATGAACGAAATAATCAACGACATCCTGTTCGCACAGCCAGTCGCCACCGGCAACGGTGTCGTGGAAGTGATACTCAAAGCTGTCATGATCCTGCGCGACGGCGGCGGATCCTCCCTCCGCGGCGACCGTATGGCTGCGCATCGGGTAGACTTTTGAAATCAGGGCAATTTTAGCGTTTGGGTTAGCCTGGGCTGCAGCAATTGCTGCGCGTAATCCCGCTCCGCCTGCGCCTATAATGGCAAGATCGGCTTGAAAGGTATGCACGACATTCCTCCAGATTTTTGATATTTCGCATCTCAGCTACCCTGAGGTAGTGCACGGCCCGGTAAGGCGAATGCGAAAGCGATTCCACTGCTCCTTTATGGGTAACGCAGTATAGCCTTAGGAAAGAAGGGGAAATTTGACGTGTTCGATTTTTTTGCGGTTCTTTCCCGCGATTTATCACTGTAATTGATGAATCACGTCACGAAATTATTGGAAGTTATGAAAACCACAAAATTGACTGTGCAAAATTTGTCTCTGCCATAGGTTACGAGTAGACTTCGTCCCCTTGTCTGAAATCGGAGAACTTCTCATGAGCGAAACGGCCACCTGGCAGCCGAGCGCATCCATCCCCAATCTTTTAAAACGCGCAGCAATTATGTCGGAGATCCGCCGCTTCTTTGCCGACCGCGGTGTGCTGGAGGTGGAAACGCCCTGCATGAGCCAGGCGACGGTAACGGATATTCACCTGGTGCCGTTTGAGACCCGTTTCGTTGGCCCTGGTCACTCCCAGGGGATGAATCTCTACCTGATGACCAGCCCGGAATACCACATGAAGCGCCTGCTGGCGGCGGGATGTGGCCCGGTATATCAGCTGTGCCGCAGTTTCCGTAATGAAGAGATGGGGCGTCATCACAACCCGGAATTCACCATGCTGGAGTGGTACCGGCCGCATTATGATATGTATCGCCTGATGAACGAGGTGGACGACCTCCTGCAGCAGGTACTGGAGTGCCCGGAAGCCGAAACCCTCTCTTATCAGCAGGCTTTCCAGCGCCATCTGGAAATTGATCCGCTCTCTGCGGATAAAACCCAGCTGCGCGAAGTGGCGGCAAAACTGGATCTCAGCAACGTTGCCGATACTGAAGAAGATCGCGACACGCTGCTGCAGCTGCTCTTCACCTTTGGCGTTGAGCCGCAGATTGGCAAAGATCGTCCGACCTTTGTCTATCACTTCCCGGCAAGCCAGGCGTCACTGGCGCAGATCAGTACCGAAGATCACCGCGTGGCGGAGCGTTTCGAGGTGTACTTTAAAGGTATTGAACTGGCGAATGGTTTCCATGAACTGACCGACGCCCGTGAACAGCAGCAGCGTTTTGACCAGGATAATCGCAAGCGTGCCGCGCGCGGCCTGCCGCAGCAGCCTATCGATCACAATCTGTTGGGCGCGTTAAAAGCCGGCTTGCCGGACTGCTCCGGCGTGGCGCTGGGGGTTGATCGTCTGGTGATGCTGGCGCTTGGCGCAGAGCAGCTTGGCGACGTGATTGCATTTACGGTCGATCGCGCATAATAAAATGCCGGGCGGTGCGCGTCTCTGCCCGGTATGCCTCCCTCCCTGGCAATAAATTCCTCAGTAATTATTAATGACATCAATAACTTCCAGTGCCGCGTAACGCAGGCTATTTTCCTAATTTGCCCTGAATAGCCACACTGTTCATCTGGTCATCTGCTACCATCCGCGCAGTTTATTTTCGCTTTGGATGGTTCTATGTCCCACTCAATGAAAAAGATGACCCTGACCGGTCTCATCCTGATGATCTTTACGTCAGTGTTTGGTTTTGCCAATAGCCCCTCGGCGTTTTACCTGATGGGCTACAGCGCGACGCCGTTTTATATCGTCTCTGCTCTGTTCTTCTTTATTCCGTTTGCGCTAATGATGGCGGAGATGGGGTCCGCTTATCGCAAGGAAGAGGGCGGGATTTACTCGTGGATGAACAACAGTATCGGCCCGCGCTACGCATTTATCGGCACGTTTATGTGGTTCTCTTCCTACGTGGTCTGGATGGTCAGTACGGCCGCCAAAGTGTGGGTGCCTTTCTCGACGTTTCTCTTTGGAGCAGATAAAACGCAGGTCTGGTCTTTGGCTGGACTTAGCTCCACGCAGGTCGTCGGGATTCTCGCGGTCTGCTGGATGATGCTGGTAACGCTGGTGGCATCGAAAGGCATCAACAAAATCGCACGCATAACCGCCGTGGGCGGTATTTCAGTCATGTGTCTGAACCTGGTCCTGCTGCTGGTGAGCATCGCGATTTTGTGCCTCAACGGCGGCCATTTTGCGCAGGAGGTGAATTTCGTTTCGTCACCTAACCCGAGCTATCAGTCCGGCCTCGCGATGCTCTCCTTTGTGGTGTTTGCGATCTTTGCCTACGGCGGTATTGAAGCCGTGGGCGGCCTGGTCGATAAAACCGAAAACCCGGAAAAGAACTTTGCCAAAGGGATCATCTTCGCGGCGATGGTTATCTCTGTCGGCTACTCGCTGGCGATTTTCCTCTGGGGGGTGAGCACCAACTGGCAGCAGGTATTAAGCAACGACACCACTAACCTTGGCAATATTACTTACGTGCTGATGAAAAGCCTGGGGATGACGCTCGGACAGGCAATGCAGCTGACGCCGGATACGGCCACGACGATGGGCGTCTGGTTTGCGCGTATCACCGGCCTGTCGATGTTCCTCGCCTATACCGGTGCTTTCTTCACGCTGATCTATTCACCGCTAAAAGCGATTATCCAGGGAACACCAAAAGCGCTGTGGCCGACCCGCATGACGCAACTCAACACGGCAGGCATGCCTGCGAATGCCATGTGGATGCAGTGTCTGCTGGTCTGTGTGTTTATTCTTCTGGTGTCGTTCGGAGGGGATACTGCTTCTGCGTTTTATAACAAGCTGACCCTGATGGCGAACGTATCAATGACGCTGCCCTATCTTTTCCTGACCCTGGCGTTCCCGTTCTTTAAGGCGAAGCAGGATCTCGAACGTCCGTTCGTGATTTTCAAAACCCGCGCCGCCACGCTGCTGGCAACGACCGTCGTCGTGCTGGTGGTAGCCTTTGCAAATATTTTCACCGTGATCCAGCCGGTTATTGAGGCCAACGACTGGAGCAGCGCGTTGTGGATGGTCGGCGGCCCGATCTTCTTCTCGCTGATGGCGATGGGGATTTATGAGAATTACCGTCGTCGCGTAGCGCAATCACCGATTTGGGTGGCTGACTGAGTTCGCTATTCCCCTACTGCCTGAAAGTGTGCGGGGAGTAGGGGGTATTGCATCTTTGCGATGTAATCCTTTGTGGCAAGCCGGGCATCCGAACCGATAATCTGACAGATGAACACATCATTCTGGCAGGCTCACGATGTAACAGAGATACCCAAAGAAGTACGGGTAATCGCATTGCTTCCATTCACCAGCCCGTGGGTCAGTCTTCACGAGTATACGGTGAGACGCATAATTGCGAAAAAAAGCGCGATCATGGCCATCTTAGAAGGTATTTAAGTGAGCTATAAAATATTTACGCTTGGGATCATCTGGCTGTGCTTATCGATTATCGTCACTGTTATCTTCTCAACACAGGATAAGGAATGGTGGATTGGAGAAGAGAACATCAAAAACATCTGTGACCTGATGGCGTATGTCGAGAATGATGATATCCGCGATTTCGGAATGCTCAGTACGTTCCCGATTTTTTTACCTGCGCTGTATGCTTTTTTGATAAAAAAAGCCCATCACGGATTTCTGTACCTTATAACAATACTCATCGCAGGCATCTGGTTATGGCGATTTGTTTTCAGGTACCAGTTTTGTCTTGGGTAAAATCGCAGGCAAAAAAGCCAGCCACTGATGCGGCTGGCTTTTATTTTTACAAACTTCCCGCCGGGCGTGTCTTCGCCGCTGACGTTAATGTTCTTCCCGTCTTACGTCCGTCCAGGGTTTCCAGTCGCATCTGGAACGGTGGGAATGGCATGTCGATACCGTGTTCACGGAAGCCTGCCAGAATCAGCTGGTGGATCTCATGACGCAGCGGCATGCGATGACCCATTTCGGCCGCATAGATACGCAGCTCGAAAATCTGGATCCCCTGTTGTAAATCCACCAGGAATACTTCCGGCTCCGGCGTGCTGATTACCAGCGAACAGCGCTCGGCCGCGGTATAGAGAATTTGCGTCACCTCTTCGCTGTTGGCATCTGACGGGGCCGGTACGGTCAGTACCACACGCGTCACGGAGTCCGACAGCGACCAGTTGATAAACTGCTCGGTGATAAACGCCTTGTTAGGGACGATAATCTCTTTGCGATCCCAGTCGCTGATCGTGGTGGCGCGGGTGTTGATCTTCGTAATGCTGCCGGTCAGATCGCGGATCGTCACGGTATCGCCAATACGGATCGGCTTTTCAAACAGGATGATCAGGCCTGAGATAAAGTTGGCGAAGATCTCCTGCAAGCCAAACCCAAGCCCGACACCGAGCGCGGCTACCAGCCACTGCAACTTCGACCACTCGATGCCGATCATCGAGAAGCCCACCAGCCCGCCAAACACCATCAGCAGGTATTTGGTGATGGTGGTAATGGCGTATCCGGTGCCCGGGGTGAGATCCAGATGCTGCAACAGGGCCAGCTCCAGCAGCGCCGGGAAGTTACGGATTAGCTGGGTGGTGATGATGAACACCAGAATGGCGATCAGCACCGCGCCGAGCGTAATCGGCTCCAGGCTTTCCACACCCTGAACCGTCGAGGTCACATCCCAGAGGGTAATGTTTTCCAGGAAGCCAAACGCTGAATGGATTTCCGACCACAGCACAATGACGGACAGCAGCGCGATCAGCATCAGAATGGAACGGACCAGGCGCAGGGACTGAGTACTGATGGCATCCAGATCCAGCTCCGTTTCATCGACCTCCACCGTTCCTTCCGTACTGAGCATATGGGCTGGCTCTTCTTCGCCGCGCGCACGTTGGGCGAGAATTTCGGCACGACGGTTTTTCGCCCGGTCGAAGGCCAGACGACGACGCTGAATCAGCATCCAGCGGCGAATAACGTGGTAGACCACCAGCAGCAGGAACCAGATTGCTACCGAGGTTTCAAGACGCGCCAGTAGCGCCTGGGCAGTGGCCAGATAGCCGACGGCTGCCGCCAGAATCGCCGCCAGCGGGGCGCTGAGCAGCAAATTCCACAGCATATGGTTGACCATGTTATCGCCGCTGCCCTCTTTGTCGAGATAGAGCGGGATCCCGGCTCTCTTCAGACTTAGTGTGACCACAGCCAGCGCGCCGCAAATCAGGATGAAACACAGGCGGCCGAACGAGCCGGAAAACTCCCTGTCGTTCAGATTATCAAACATGATTAGCGCCATGATCAGCGGCACAATCAGCCCGATGCTCATCAGGTAGTAGCGCATCGCCCGCGCCACGCGGTGACGCGGCCAGCCAAAGTGGGCGACAAACAGGCCATTCGGCCGGGCGAAGGTGGCGCAGATCATCACGACCCACAGCAGCGGCACGGTGGCGGTTACCCCAAAGCCAATCGCCACCGCCAGCGGGTAAGGCCAGGCTTCACGCAGGCCATAACCCAGGGTCATCCACAGTACCGGAAGCGGCGAGGCCACCAAAATCGACCAGAAGACCGTACGCAGCGTGAGCCAGAAATGGTCCTGGGTCACCTTACCGACGCGCGCGCTGGAGCGGTCGAGGAAGCGGGTGAAGTGACGGCGGGAGTAAATACTGAATCCAACCAGAATTAATGCGCCAAGCAGCGGGAAAATCGTCTCCTTGCTGGTGAGCATCATCACGCTGGCTTTACCAAGCTGGCTGAAGGTATCCAGCGAAATCAACCGCCGCAGATCCTGAACAATATCAAGCGGCCAGGAGAAGGTGATCGGGCGTACGTCCGAGGTCCAGAACAGATAGCGGTGAGTGGCCTCGTTGACCTCTTTTAACGCATCTTCCAGCTGGCTATTTGAGACTTTCAGTTTGGTCAGCTCGAGCAGCAGCGTATCGCCCCCCTGTAACAGGGAGTTCAACAACTCGCGCTGGGTGCGCAGCTGGGCTTCCAGAATGCGGTTTTGCTCGGCGGTGAGCGGCTTGCCGTCCGGCTGGTGGATCTGGCGCAGCTGCGGCTGCTTATTCAGCAGATCTTCAAAGCGCAGACGCTGCACACGCAGTTGCGCCATTTCGGTATCAAGCTGCTGGGGTTTTGGCATTTCAGGAAGACGGGCAACCTGGGCGCGCAGGGCTTCACCAAGCAGGTTCGATGAGCCAAGCCACTGCGACTGCTCGCGCAGCGTATTCAGCGCCTGACGTACCTGTAGCGTTTGATTGGTGGCCTGGCGTTGCTGGGAAGCCACCAGATCCATGCGCTGCGCCTGCTGGTTGAGCGCGGCAGAAAGCTCGCGGTTAACCTTAAACTGCTCGACGATACCGGCGGGCAGGTTCTCGCTGTTTTCCGCCAGCAGTTCAGTGCTTTCCAGCGCCCGCTCGGCTTCGCGCTGGCGCTGGCTGTTGAGTTGATTGCGCAGCGCCTGGAGATAAGCATCCAGCTGCTCGCCCTGTTTTTTCGCCAGCTCAGAGCGCATACGCGCCAGCTCCTGGCGATTGTTGGCCGAAAGCTGCGCCAGCTCCAGTTCATCTACCCTGGCTTTTAACCTGGCAGATTCCGCCTGTAGGCCGAGATTTTGAGCCTGGCTGAGGGCGTTAGCGCCGGTTTGCGCTCCGGCCCGGCGTTCTACCTCATTGAGCTGACGGCGGGCATCGGTTTGCTGCTGAGGTAGCTGGTTCAGGGAGTCCGCAATATCGCGGGCGCGCTCCTGCTCCTGCTGCGCCTGGCGGGTTTTTTCCAGTAACTGGCTGCTGACCTGCAGGATCTCCTGATTCAGGGTGTCAGAGGTCATGCCCGCAGGCACCTGGCGCGGCTCTTCACGGATATCGCTCAGCTGCGCACGCAAGGTTTGTGAAAGTTTGGGGAAGTTATCGATGACCTGCTGATACTGCGCGGCGCGCTCAAGGGAGGCTTTACGCTCCTCAAGCGCGTTCAGGGCAGCCTCGAGCGCCTCAACGGTTTCTGGCTGGGCAGGCTTTGCCGCCTTCGCCTGCTCGAGTTCCTGTGATATTTGTTTACTGTCAGGGGCGTTCGCGGCGTACGCCCCCGTACTGAGGCACCAGGCCATCAGCAAAGTGATAATCAGGCGCACGTCAGTTTACCTTTGCTTAGCTTGCGTCTTTTTTGTCATCAACCAGCGGGCTGGCTTCGAGTTCAGCGGCGATCTCTTCGTCTGACAGCGGGGCAGGCTCTGCGTCCGTTGTGACGAAAGGCTCCGTCGAAACCGCCAGCGGCTGGCCGAGTTTGGTTACGGACAGGCTTTCGAGCTGCTCTACCAGCTTCACTTTACCCGGAGCAAACAGGTTGATTACAGTGGAGCCGAGCTTGAAGCGGCCCATCTCCTGACCCTTCAGCAGCGCCACGGAGCCTTCGCTTTCACCCTCAGGCCAGGTCCAGCGTTTAATCACGCCTTCGCGCGGTGGCGTAATGGTGCCCGCCCAGACGGTTTCAATGCTGCCGACAATGGTGGCACCCACCAGAATCTGCGCCATCGGGCCAAACTCGGTGTCGAACAGGCAGATAACGCGCTCGTTACGGGCAAAAAGGTTCGGGACATTTTGCGCGGTCAAATGGTTCACCGAGAACAGATCGCCCGGGACGTAGATCATTTCACGCAGAATACCGTTGCACGGCATATGCACGCGGTGATAGTCGCGTGGCGACAGGTAGGTGGTGGCAAAGGAACCATTGCGGAACAGATCCGCCATCAGGTAGTTACCTGCCAGCAAAGCTTCCAGGCTGTAGTTATGGCCCTTAGCCTGCAGGATCTTGTCGTTTTCGATCGCGCCCAGCTGGCTGATCACGCCGTCAGCAGGCATCACCAGCACGTTCGGGTCGGTATTCAGCGGACGCACTTCATCGCGCAGTGGGCGTACGAAGAAATCGTTAAAGGTGCGGTAGCTGGCGGTATCCGGCTTCTGCGCTTCACGCATATCGACCTTGTAGTATTTCACGAACAGATCGATTACCAGCTTGGTCAGCCAGCCCGCTCGTTTGCTCGCGCCCCAGCCCGCCAGGCGAGTGAGCCACAGTTTTGGCAGAATGTATTGAAGCGAAAGTTTAAATGAGTTTAACAAGGTAGCCTCCAGGCCATTGTTTTGTCGTTCCTGAACCGGCTGTCAGACAGCCGGAACCTGAAAAAAGGGGACGATTTTAGCGACGCTTAGCTTAGTTGTCAGTCATCAGATTCAGAAAAGCTTTTACGCGTTTTTACCTGCGCCATGCTGTCGAGAATATGGTGATAGTTGGCAAAACGGGTTTCCGCAATTTCACCGTTTTCGACCGCGGCACGAATGGCGCAGCCAGGGTCGTTATCGTGCTTACAGTCACGGTATTTACACGCGCCTAAATAGTCGAGGAACTCGACAAAGCCGTTAAAGATCTGATCGGGTTCGAGATGCCACAGACCAAATTCACGCACCCCCGGGGAGTCGATAACATCGCCGCCGTGCGGGAAGTGATACAGACGTGAGGCAGTGGTGGTGTGCTGACCCAGACCGGAGTTGTCAGAGACATCGTTAGTCAGAATCTCTTGTTGTAGACCCAGCAGGTTGTTCAGCAGGCTGGATTTGCCTACGCCGGACTGACCGGCAAAAATGCTGATGCGATCGGTTAATGCCTCTTCGAGCGGCTGCAGGCCATTCTGCGTCCGGCTCGCGACCATCAGCACGCGATAGCCAATCTTGCGATAGATATCCATCTGCTCATTAACGAAGTCCATGCCTTCGCTGTCGAGCAGATCGATTTTGTTCAGGACAATCAGCGGCTCTACTTGCAGGGTTTCACAAGCGACGAGATAACGGTCGATAATATTCAGCGACAGCTCGGGCAGGATCGCCGAGACAATGACGATCTGATCGATATTGGCGGCAATGGGTTTTACGCCGTCGTAGAAGTCCGGGCGCGTCAGAACCGACGTGCGCTCATGCACGGCTTCAACGATGCCTTTCACCGTCACGCCTTCTGCTGCAGCTTTACCCGGACGCCAGACCACGCGGTCACCGGTTACCAGCGAGCGGATGGTGCGGCGAATATTGCAGCGGTGAACCTCGCCATCACCCGATTCCACATCAGCATGCATACCGAAGCGGCTAATCACTACGCCTTCAGCGGGTTCGCCAAACAGGTTGTCGTCGTAATCGACCTTCTCCGAAGTGGTTTTAAGACGGCGCTGGTGATTGGCTTTCACGCGGCGCTGCTGCCCTTTGGAGAGTTTATTTTTACTCAATCGTGCTGGCTCCTGGTCGCCCATATTGGGCAAAACCTCTATGATACACACTAATTAATACTAGTTAACCTGCCACGGCCGGTTATACGAGAAGGGTGGAAAATAACATGAGTGCAGATGAAAACAATCTGATTTGGATTGATCTGGAGATGACCGGGCTGGATCCCGAGCGCGATCGCATTATTGAGATCGCCACACTGGTAACCGATGCGAACCTGAATGTGCTCGCGGAAGGGCCAACCATTGCCGTGCATCAGTCCGATGAGCAACTGGCGCTGATGGATGACTGGAACGTACGTACCCACACCGGCAGCGGCCTGGTGGACCGCGTGAAAGCCAGCACCCAGGGCGACCGCGAAGCCGAGCTGGCTACCCTTGAGTTCCTCAAGCAGTGGGTACCGCAGGGTAAGTCACCGATTTGTGGTAACAGCATCGGCCAGGATCGCCGTTTCCTGTTTAAGTACATGCCGGAGCTGGAAGCCTATTTCCACTACCGCTATCTCGATGTCAGTACCCTGAAAGAGCTGGCGCGCCGCTGGAAGCCGGAAATGCTGGATGGCTTTAAGAAGCAGGGGACGCATCAGGCCATGGACGATATTCGTGAGTCAGTGGCGGAACTGGCGTATTACCGCGAACATTTCATTAAACTGTAAGCGAGAACCCCGGCGGTGCTGCAGTTGCCGGGGCTAAACCGCTATAACGATTTAAAAATGCGCAATGTGACGAATATTGCAGCACTTGAATTAAATTTATAAAAAAACGCTTTTGGGGGGGTTGCAGCAGAAAGGATTTCTCGTATAATGCGCCTCCCGTAACGACAGAGAATTCATCGTTACGACAGCACAGATTTTGCGGGAATAGCTCAGTTGGTAGAGCACGACCTTGCCAAGGTCGGGGTCGCGAGTTCGAGTCTCGTTTCCCGCTCCAAATCTGTTCGCTGTGCAGTAAGACCACCAATCGCAGGCTTTCAGGTTGCAACAAAGCAGCAACGTGAAAGACGAAGATTAAGCGGGAATAGCTCAGTTGGTAGAGCACGACCTTGCCAAGGTCGGGGTCGCGAGTTCGAGTCTCGTTTCCCGCTCCAAAATTTGAAAAGTATCGCAAGATACACACCACCAAAATCGCAGACTTTCAGGTTGCAACCAAGCAGCAGCGTGAAAGACAAAGATTAAGCGGGAATAGCTCAGTTGGTAGAGCACGACCTTGCCAAGGTCGGGGTCGCGAGTTCGAGTCTCGTTTCCCGCTCCAAATTTTTTCTCCTCTTCCAGATATCCACCGCGGCAAGCCCCGCCGGGGATGATTTGTTTCATTTCTGACAAACTCTTCTTAACAGACTTATCCACAGCTTTGTTAATTTTCTGCGAATAGCCAAATACTTCGCCTGATGAATAGTAACTTTATAATTTATTGAAAATTATAGAGAAAATATCATTTCAAAATGTTAAGCCGATCACTTGACCAATAGCCTGGCCCAGATGGTTTCTGGCTTTTAAATTTTATTCACAGGCTGTGGAAACATCATGCATCCCGCGGCAGCCCTTTTTCGACCACCCGGACCAGCCTGTTTTTCTGCGGTAATTGCACCTCTACAGCACAGGCGTTTCGCCTGGCGATTTGCTGCGCAACCGCCCATTCTATGTGTTCATCAAGAAGTGGGTGCTCACCTCGGCGACTTTCCAGAGCCTGAATATTGGCTTCATCCCAGGGAGCATTTCCCAGCGCGACGGCGATATTACGCAGCCAGCGCAAGTGCCCGATACGGCGAATAGCCGATCCCTCCGTTACCTTTAAAAACCAGGCTTCACTCCAGCCAAACAGCTCAATGAGCGGCGGAGCGTGCAGGGCCTTGCGCGGACTGAAGTCGTCCTCTTCCGTTAACTGTGAATAACGGTTCCACGGGCAGATCAGCTGGCAGTCATCGCAGCCATAAATGCGATTGCCGATTAACGGCCTGAACTCTTCCGGGATCGCCCCTTCAAGTTCAATGGTCAGATAGGAGATGCAGCGGCGGGCATCGACGGTGTAAGGCTCTACGATGGCGCCGGTAGGGCAGATAGTCATGCAGGCGACACAGCGCCCACAGCCATCTTCAACCGGCTTATCCACCGGCAGGGGGAGATCAATCAGTAGCTCGCCCAGGAAGAAAAAGGAACCGGCGTCGCGGCTGAGGATAAGTGAGTGCTTACCTGTCCAGCCAAGTCCCGCTTTTTCAGCCAGGGGCCGCTCAAGAACAGGCGCGGAATCGACAAAGGGTCTAAAATTCAGCGTGGCGCATTGCTGCTGGATCATTTCCCCCAGCTTTTTGAGCCGGTTACGCAACAATTTATGATAATCACGCCCCAGGGCATAACGGCTGACGTATCCCAGCGTGGGGTCTTTTAGCGTGCTGGCAAAAGCGGCCCGGGCGGGAAGGTAGTTCATCCGCACACTGATCACGCGCAGCGTTCCCGGCAGCAGTTCATGCGGGCGGGCGCGCATCATGCCGTGACGCGCCATCCACTCCATCTCGCCGTGGTATTGATTATCCAGCCATGCCTGGAGTTTTGGCTCACTGGCAGAGAGATCGGTATCGGTGATACCCACGTGTTGAAAACCAAGCTCAGCGCCCCACTGTTTAATGTTTTGCGCTAACTGATTGAGATCGAGGGGCTGTGACATGACGGACCATACTGTGAAGAAAAACCCCGCAAGTATACCACATTCTGTCTGGCCGGCGGAGGCGCTACGTCGCGTCGAACAAGAGGCTGCAGACAGCATTGGTATGACGCTTTATGAACTGATGCAGCGCGCGGGTGAGGCAGCGTTTGCCGTTGCCCGCAGGGCGTATCCGCAGGCCAGACACTGGCTGATCCTGTGTGGCCATGGCAACAACGGTGGCGATGGTTATGTCGTCGCACGCCTGGCGCTGGCCGCCGGTATAACCGTGACGCTGTTGGCGCAGGAGAGCGACAAACCGCTTCCCGAAGAGGCTGCAAAAGCGCGGGAAACCTGGCTGGAGGCGGCGGGGGTGATCCATGCTGCAGATACGGCCTGGCCCGAAGAGGTCGATCTGATCGTCGACGGCCTGCTGGGAACGGGGTTACGTAGTGCGCCACGTAATGAGATTGCCAGATTAATCGCGCACGCTAACCACCACCCGGCCTCCATCGTTGCGCTGGATGTGCCCTCCGGGCTGAACGCCCAGACGGGCACCACGCCCGGCGACGTCATTCACGCTAACCATACGGTGACCTTTGTTGCCCTCAAGCCCGGCCTGTTGACCGGGAAAGCGCGTGATGTCGTCGGGGAACTGCACCATAACGCCCTCGGGCTGGAAGGCTGGCTTGCCGGACAAGAGACGCCCATCAGCCGCTTTGATGCTTCGCAACTGGCGCAATGGCTACCTCCGCGTCGTCCTACCTCCCATAAGGGCGATCACGGCCGACTGGTGATCATCGGCGGCGATCACGGCACCGCAGGGGCTATCCGCATGACCGGCGAAGCGGCGCTGCGAACGGGGGCAGGGCTGGTGCGCGTTCTGACCCGCCGCGAAAATATTGCCCCGATCGTCACCGCCCGGCCTGAGCTGATGGTACACGAACTGACCGCTGAGGCGCTGGACGACAGCCTGCAGTGGGCCGATGTGGTCGTAATTGGCCCCGGTCTGGGACAAGCGTCCTGGGGTAAAGAGGCGTTACGCAAGGTCGAGAACTTTCGGCACGCCATGCTTTGGGACGCTGACGCGCTGAACCTTCTGGCAATCAACCCGGATAAACGTCACAATCGCATCCTGACGCCGCACCCCGGCGAGGCCGCGCGTCTGCTTAACTGCAGCGTTGCAGAAATTGAAAGCGATCGCTTACATTCTGCCCAGCGTCTGGTAAAACGTTACGGTGGTGTGGTAGTGCTGAAAGGCGCTGGCACCGTCGTCGCCAGTGAAAGCGGAATGTCAGGTATTATTGATGCCGGCAATGCGGGCATGGCGAGCGGCGGTATGGGCGATGTGCTTTCCGGTATTATCGGGGCGTTGCTCGGACAGAAACTGGCGCTTTATGATGCTGCCTGCGCAGGCTGCGTCGTGCATGGTGCAGCCGCCGATCGGCTGGCTGACCAGTACGGTACGCGCGGCATGCTGGCAACCGATCTTTTTGACACGCTACGGCGTGTTGTTAACCCGGAAATAATTGACGTAGAAAATGATTAATCGAGTGATCCCTTTACCCGACGAACAGGCAACTTTAGATCTCGGCCAGCGCGTGGCGCAGGCCTGCAAGGGCGCAACCGTCATTTATCTGTATGGCGACCTTGGCGCGGGTAAAACCACCTTTAGCCGGGGCTTCTTACAGGCGCTGGGACATCAGGGAAACGTGAAAAGCCCGACCTATACGCTGGTGGAGCCGTACACCCTGGATAACCTGATGGTGTACCACTTCGATCTCTATCGCCTTGCCGATCCTGAAGAGCTGGAATTTATGGGGATCCGTGACTATTTCGCCAACGATGCCATTTGCCTGGTAGAGTGGCCGCAGCAGGGTACGGGCGTCTTGCCTGACCCGGATGTTGAAATTCACCTGGAGTATCAGGCGCAAGGGCGTGAAGCCCGCGTCACTGCTGTCTCCGCATCAGGTCACTCCATACTGGCGCGGTTGGCCGGTTAAAAGAAGAGATAACGGGATGATTAATCGCGTTAAAAGTTGGTTGATGGCTGCAACGGTGCTGTTTTGTGCCCAGACCGGGGCAGCAACGTTGTCCGATATTCAGGTGTCCAACGGCGACAATCAGGCCCGGATCACCTTCAGCTTTATGGGCGATCCTGAGTATGCTTTTTCGCAGGACGATAAGCGCAGCGTCGCACTGGATATCAAACAGACCGGTGTTATCAAAGGGTTGCCGCTGCAGTTCAGCGGCAATAACCTGGTGCATAGCATTCGTTCCGGTACGCCGAAAGACAATCAGTCCTTGCGTCTGGTGGTCGATTTAACGCAAAACGGCAAGACCCGGGCGGTGAAGCAACAGAACGGCGCGAACTACATGGTGATTTTTACCATCAACGCCGATGCACCGCCGCCGCCTCCACCACCACCGGTAGTGGCAAAGCGGGTGGAAGCGCCTGTGGTTGCACCGCGTCCTTCAGAGCCAGCCCGCAATCCGTTTAAATCCGGCAGCGATCGTATTACCAGCGTCACCAGCAGCAATACCGTGACCCGTCCGGCCGTCCAGGCGCGCCAGACAAACGGCGATAAGGTTATCATTGCGATTGATGCAGGACACGGTGGCGATGATCCTGGCGCTATCGGACCGGGCGGCACGCGTGAGAAGAACGTGACTATCGCCATTGCCCGTAAGCTGCGAACCCTGCTGAACAACGACCCGATGTTTAAAGGTGTATTAACCCGTGACGGCGATTATTTTATCTCGGTCATGGGCCGTTCTGACGTGGCGCGTCAGCAGAACGCTAATTTCCTCGTTTCTGTGCATGCCGATGCGGCTCCCAACCGCAGCGCGACGGGGGCATCCGTATGGGTGCTTTCCAACCGTCGTGCTAACAGTGAAATGGCAAACTGGCTTGAGGAACATGAAAAGCAATCCGAGCTGTTGGGCGGGGCAGGTGACGTGCTGGCGAACAGCCAGTCGGATCCCTACCTGAGCCAGGCGGTACTGGATTTACAGTTCGGCCATTCCCAGCGTGTCGGGTATGATGTAGCGACTAACGTCCTGAATCAGCTGCAAAGTGTGGGTTCCCTGCATAAGCGCCGCCCGGAACATGCCAGCCTGGGCGTGCTGCGTTCGCCGGATATCCCGTCCATTCTGGTCGAAACTGGCTTTATCAGTAATAACGGTGAAGAGCGACTGCTGGGCAGCGATAACTACCAGCAGCAGATTGCCGAAGCGATTTATAAAGGCCTGCGTAACTATTTTGATACGCATCCGCTCCAGTCTGCACCGCAGGGTGGCGCGGCGCAGACAGCCAGCGCCGTATTACCGGGCGAGTCGACCTCGACCAACTAAGGAGATTTCATGCCGATTCAGGTTCTGCCGCCGCAGCTTGCGAACCAAATCGCCGCCGGTGAGGTGGTAGAACGCCCTGCGTCGGTCGTGAAAGAGCTGGTGGAAAACAGTCTCGATGCGGGTGCGACCCGCATCGATATTGATATTGAGCGCGGCGGCGCGAAACTCATCCGTATTCGTGATAACGGCTGCGGCATCAAAAAAGAGGAGCTGGCGTTAGCGCTGGCCCGTCATGCAACCAGCAAAATCGCCTCCCTTGACGATCTCGAAGCCATCATCAGCCTCGGTTTTCGCGGCGAAGCGTTGGCGAGTATCAGCTCTGTCTCCCGCTTAACGCTCACTTCCCGCACGGCAGAGCAGCCGGAAGCCTGGCAGGCTTACGCCGAAGGCCGGGATATGGACGTGACGGTTAAACCCGCCGCGCACCCGGTGGGCACCACGCTGGAAGTGCTGGATCTGTTCTACAACACCCCCGCGCGGCGCAAATTTATGCGCACCGAGAAAACCGAATTCGGCCATATCGACGAGATTATTCGCCGCATCGCGCTGGCGCGTTTCGATGTCACCATCAATTTGAGTCATAACGGCAAGATGATGCGCCAGTACCGCGCCGTGGCGCAGGGCGGGCAAAAAGAGCGCCGACTGGGTGCAATCTGCGGTACGCCCTTCCTTGAACAGGCGCTGGCGATTGAGTGGCAGCATGGCGATTTGACCCTGCGCGGCTGGGTGGCGGATCCGAAAGCGAGCAGCGCGGCATTTGCTGAGATCCAGTATTGCTACGTGAACGGGCGCATGATGCGTGACCGCCTGATCAATCATGCGATCCGCCAGGCGTGCGAGGATAAACTCGGTGCCGGAGAGCAGCCCGCTTTTGTGCTCTATCTGGAGATCGACCCGCATCAGGTGGACGTTAACGTTCATCCGGCCAAACATGAAGTGCGTTTTCATCAGTCACGGCTGGTGCATGACTTTATCTACCAGGGCGTGTTGAGCGTGTTACAGCAGCAGGCCGATCCGACCCTGCCGTTGACTGATGTGGCACCTGCGCCGCGTCCTATCCCGGAAAACCGCGTAGCGGCGGGTAAAAACCAGTTTGCAGAACCGGCTGTCGCACGTGAACCGGCCGCGCCGCGCTTTGCATCCAGCGGATCGGCCCCGCGAGCATCGGGTGCCAGCTACCCCCATGCCCAGCCGGGTTACCAAAAGCAGGCGGGCGCGGTCTATCGCACATTGCTTGATACCCCAGCTCCCGCACATAAAGCAGAAGATAGCGCGCCCGCGGCCCCTACGCTGGCGGGGCATAGCCAGAGTTTTGGTCGGGTGCTGACCATCGTAGCGCCGGATACTGCCCTGCTGGAGCGTGACGGCCAGCTGGCGCTGTTGTCCCTACCGGTCGCCGAACGCTGGTTAAAGCAGGCGCAGCTTGCCCCCGGGCCGCATCAGGCCTGCGCCCAGCCGCTGCTGATCCCGGTGCGGATAAAAATCTCGGCGCAAGAGACGCAGGTCATCCAGCGTTATCAAACGGCGCTGGCTGAAATGGGCATCCAGATGGTGACCGAAGCGCACCATGTCACGCTTCGGGCCGTGCCTTTACCCTTACGCCAACAAAATTTACAAAACTTGATTCCTGAACTGATAGGCTACCTGGCGCAACAAACGACGTTTGATGCCGCCAACACCGCGCAGTGGATCGCTCGCCAACTGGCCAGCGAACATTCGACGTGGAGTATGGCGCAGGCGATCACGGTGCTGGCTGAGGTCGAACGCCTCTGCCCGCAGCTGGTGAAAGCGCCGCCGGGTGGTTTATTACAACCTGTAGATCTACATTCGGCGATGAACGCCCTGAAAAATGAGTGACTTGAGTAATACCAGCCTGCCTAAGGCGATATTTTTGATGGGGCCAACGGCCTCCGGCAAAACAGCGTTAGCCATTGAGTTACGTAAAGTTTTGCCAGTAGAGTTGATTAGCGTTGATTCCGCCCTTATTTATCAGGGGATGGATATCGGTACAGCAAAGCCGAACGCAGACGAATTACGCGCCGCGCCGCACCGATTACTGGATATCCTTGACCCGGCGCAGGCGTATTCGGCGGCAGATTTTCGTCGCGATGCGCTGGCGCAGATGGCAGAGATCAGTGCGGCAGGTCGTATCCCCCTGTTAGTGGGTGGAACCATGCTCTATTTCAAAGCCTTACTGGAAGGGTTATCGCCATTGCCATCGGCAGATCCTGAAGTAAGAGCAAAAATTGAGCAACAGGCGGCAGAGCAGGGATGGGGTGCGTTGCATGAACAACTGGCTGAAATCGATCCGGTTGCCGCAGCACGTATTCATCCAAATGATCCGCAAAGGCTTTCCCGGGCACTGGAAGTTTTTTTCATTTCGGGTAAAACTTTAACGGAACTGACGCAAACGTCAGGAGAGGCTCTGCCGTATCAGGTGCATCAGTTCGCCATCGCCCCGGCGAGCCGTGAACTGCTCCATCAACGAATTGAGCAGCGTTTTCATCAGATGTTAGCTTCAGATTTTGAAGCAGAAGTGCGGGCGCTATTTGCCCGTGGAGATTTGCATACGGATATGCCTTCCATTCGTTGTGTGGGTTATCGCCAGATGTGGTCATACATTGAAGGTGAAATATCACATGATGAAATGGTTTATCGAGGTATTTGCGCCACGAGACAGTTAGCGAAACGCCAGATGACCTGGTTGCGCGGTTGGGACGGTATTCACTGGTTAGACAGTGAGAAACCGCAGCAGGCGCTACAAGATGTGTTACAGGTTGTTGGTGATATCGCAGACTGAATGTGTACAATTAAGCCGTATCGTGCGCAATTTTTCAGAATCGCAAGGTTCTAAGTACAAAACAAGCATATAAGGAAAAGATAGAATGGCTAAGGGGCAATCTTTACAAGATCCGTTCTTGAACGCACTGCGTCGTGAACGTGTTCCAGTTTCTATTTATTTGGTGAATGGTATTAAGCTGCAAGGTCAAATTGAGTCTTTCGATCAGTTCGTGATCCTGTTGAAAAACACGGTCAGCCAGATGGTCTACAAGCACGCGATTTCTACTGTTGTTCCGTCTCGCCCGGTATCTCATCACAGCAATAACGCTGGCGGCGGTTCCAGTAACTACCATCATGGCAGCAACGCACAGGGCTCTTCTGCGCCTGCGCAGGACAGCGAAGAAACCGAATAAGGTTACTGGCTGTTATTTCCATATCGGGGAGCCAGGTTTCTGCGTTCCCCGCTGATCTTTTTAGAGAGGTTTACGCTTGTTTGACCGTTATGATGCCGGTAAGCAGGCGGTGCTGGTACACATCTATTTTTCGCAAGACAAAGATATGGAAGATCTCCAGGAGTTTGAATCTCTGGTCTCTTCCGCCGGTGTCGAAGCAATGCAGGTGATTACCGGTAGCCGTAAAGCGCCGCACCCAAAGTATTTTGTTGGTGAAGGTAAAGCAGTAGAGATTGCGGATGCCGTTAAAGCGACTGGCGCATCAGTCGTGCTTTTTGATCACGCCCTGACACCGGCCCAGGAACGCAACCTGGAACGTCTGTGCGAATGTCGTGTTATCGATCGAACGGGTTTGATTTTAGACATTTTTGCTCAACGTGCGCGTACTCATGAAGGGAAGCTGCAGGTTGAGCTGGCGCAGTTGCGCCATCTGGCAACGCGCCTGGTGCGCGGCTGGACACACCTTGAAAGACAGAAAGGCGGGATTGGTTTGCGTGGCCCGGGTGAAACCCAGCTCGAAACCGACCGTCGCTTGCTGCGTGGCCGTATAATGCAAATCCTCTCACGGTTGGAAAAAGTTGAGAAACAACGTGAGCAAGGGCGCCGCTCCCGACAGAAAGCAGACATTCCGACGGTGTCGCTGGTCGGTTATACCAACGCCGGTAAATCCACCCTGTTTAACCAGATCACTGAGGCCCAGGTTTACGCCGCAGACCAGCTGTTTGCGACCCTGGATCCGACGCTGCGCCGCATTGATGTAACGGATGTCGGTGAAACCGTGCTGGCGGATACCGTTGGGTTTATCCGCCATTTGCCGCACGATCTGGTGGCTGCGTTTAAAGCCACCTTGCAGGAGACCCGTCAGGCGACGTTGCTGCTGCACGTGATTGACGCTGCGGATGTACGTCTGCAGGAAAACATTGACGCAGTGAATATCGTGCTGGAAGAGATTGATGCGCACGAGATCCCAACGCTGCTGGTGATGAACAAGATCGATATGCTGGACGGTTTCGAACCGCGTATCGACAGAAATGAAGAGAACATACCGATTCGGGTCTGGCTTTCTGCCCAGACCGGTGTCGGTGTACCACTGCTTTTCCAGGCCTTAACAGAACGTCTTTCCGGTGAAGTGGCCCAGCACACGCTGCGTCTACCGCCCGAGGAAGGCCGACTGCGCAGCCGTTTTTATCAGCTTCAGGCGATAGAAAAAGAGTGGATGGAGGATGACGGCAGCGTGGGGTTGCAAGTGCGTATGCCGATCGTTGACTGGCGTCGCCTCTGTAA
Source organism: Leclercia sp. LSNIH3 (assembly GCF_002935105.1). Classification (NCBI taxonomy): domain Bacteria; kingdom Pseudomonadati; phylum Pseudomonadota; class Gammaproteobacteria; order Enterobacterales; family Enterobacteriaceae; genus Leclercia; species Leclercia sp. LSNIH3. The sequence goes on along the minus strand of NZ_CP026387.1, from coordinate 2,009,990 downwards.
ACAAGAACCTGCGCTGGTCGACTACGTCGTCTGACCGGAAAGGAGATGCCTGAAGGTTTTTGCCCTTTGGGATACCCCAATCGCCATGGATGCTCCGGCATACCAGGCCTTTGAAGGTATATCACCGCATAACAAATATGGAGCACATACATGGCGTGGAATCAGCCCGGTAATAACGGACAAGACCGCGACCCGTGGGGGAGCAGCAATAATCAAGGCGGCAACTCCGGGGGAAATGGCAACAAAGGTGGTCGCGAGCAGGGGCCACCCGATCTGGATGATATCTTCCGCAAGCTGAGTAAAAAGCTGGGCGGTCTTGGCGGTGGTAAAGGCACTGGCGGCGGTACTGGCCAGGGGCCGCGTCCTCATATGGGCGGTCGCGTAGTGACTATTGTTGCGGCTGCAGCGGTAATTATCTGGGCTGCCAGCGGGTTCTACACCATCAAAGAAGCCGAGCGCGGTGTTGTCACTCGTTTCGGTAAGTTCAGCCATCTGGTTGAGCCAGGTCTGAACTGGAAGCCAACCTTTATCGATGACGTTAAGGCGGTAAACGTTGAATCGGTGCGTGAGCTGGCGGCATCCGGCGTGATGCTGACGTCTGACGAAAACGTGGTGCGCGTTGAGATGAACGTGCAGTACCGCGTGACCGATCCACAGCACTATCTGTTTAGCGTGACCAGTGCGGATGACAGCCTGCGTCAGGCTACCGACAGCGCCCTGCGCGGCGTGATCGGCAAATACACCATGGACCGTATTCTGACCGAAGGTCGTACCGTTATTCGTAGCGATACCCAGCGCGAGCTGGAAGAGACCATTCGTCCGTACAACATGGGTATCACCCTGCTGGACGTCAACTTCCAGGCTGCTCGTCCGCCGGAAGAAGTGAAAGCAGCGTTTGACGATGCGATTGCTGCCCGTGAAAACGAACAGCAGTATATCCGTGAAGCGGAAGCATACATCAACGAAGTCCAGCCACGTGCAAACGGTCAGGCACAGCGTATCCTCGAAGAAGCGCGCGCCTATAAGACTCAGACTATCCTCGAAGCTCAGGGTGAAGTGGCGCGTTTCGCGAAACTGCTGCCTGAATATAAAGCCGCACCGGAAATTACCCGCGAGCGTCTCTATATCGAGACCATGGAGAAAGTGCTGAGCCATACCCGTAAGGTACTGGTGAATGACAGCAAAAATGGCAACCTGATGGTTCTGCCACTGGACCAGATGCTGAAAGGCGCAAACGCCACTGGCGCGAAGAACGACACCAGCGGAGCGAATAACCTGCTGCGTCTGCCACCTGCGTCATCAGGCAACTCCAGCGCAAACACCACCTCTTCTTCAAACGATGGTGACATCATGGACCAACGCCGCGCCAACGCGCAGCGTAACGACTACCAGCGTCAGGGGGAATAACGATGCGTAAGTCAGTTATTGCGATCATCATCATCGTGCTGGTCGTGCTTTATACCTCTATTTTTGTCGTCAAAGAGGGCGAGCGCGGAATTACCCTGCGTTTTGGCAAAGTCCTGCGTGACAGCGAAAACAAACCACTGGTTTACGAGCCGGGTCTGCACTTTAAGATCCCGATGATCGAATCGGTTAAAACCCTGGATGCCCGTATCCAGACCATGGATAACCAGGCCGATCGCTTTGTGACCAAAGAGAAGAAAGACCTGATTGTCGACTCGTACATCAAGTGGCGTATCAGTGATTTCAGCCGTTACTACCTGGCAACCGGCGGCGGCGACGTCTCCCAGGCCGAAGTGCTGCTGAAACGTAAGTTCTCTGACCGTCTGCGTTCTGAAATTGGTCGTCTGGATGTAAAAGACATCGTGACCGACTCCCGTGGTCGTCTGACCCTGGAAGTGCGCGATGCCCTGAACTCCGGCTCTGCTGGCACCGAAGATGAAGTGACCACGCCAGCGGCTGACGATGCGATCGCCAAAGCGGCTGAACGTGTTCAGGCTGAGACCAACGGCAAAGTGCCGGTAATCAACCCGAACAGTATGGCTGCATTAGGTATCGAAGTGGTTGACGTGCGTATCAAGCAGATCAACCTGCCGACCGAAGTGTCCGAAGCGATTTACAACCGTATGCGCGCTGAGCGTGAAGCGGTAGCCCGTCGCCATCGTTCACAGGGTCAGGAAGAGGCTGAAAAGCTGCGCGCAACCGCAGACTATGAAGTGACCAAAACGCTGGCAGAAGCTGAGCGTCAGGGTCGTATCCAGCGTGGTGAAGGCGATGCCGAAGCCGCTAAGCTGTTCGCGGATGCGTTCAGTCAGGATCCAGACTTCTATGCCTTTATTCGTAGCCTGCGTGCATACGAAAGCAGCTTCCAGAGCAATCAGGATGTGATGGTACTCAGCCCGGACAGCGATTTCTTCCGCTACATGAAGTCTCCGACTGCTGGCCGCTGATTTTCACCGTCTGAATACGAAAATGGCGTCTCTTTGAGGCGCCATTTTTTTATTCGTACTCAACCAACAAGTGTTTTCCATCAGGCTACATTTTTGTCTATCCGGCTCTTCTTGTGATGAAAACAAGCGTGCCACACAAGATATTGAGGTAATCGTTTAACTGAACATGAACCCGGCAATTTCGGCGAAATTTGTATACAAAAAAAGCTGAACATCATCAAAACCGATGGTAGAATCCATTTTTAAGCAATCGGTGATTTTGAAAAATGGGTAACAACGTCGTCGTACTGGGCACCCAATGGGGTGACGAAGGTAAAGGGAAGATCGTCGATCTTCTGACTGAACGTGCTAAATTTGTTGTACGTTATCAGGGTGGTCACAACGCGGGCCATACTCTCGTAATCAACGGTGAAAAAACCGTCCTCCATCTTATTCCATCAGGCATTCTTCGTGACAATGTGACCAGCATCATCGGTAACGGTGTTGTGCTGTCTCCTGCTGCGCTGATGAAAGAGATGAAAGGCCTGGAAGACCGTGGCATCCCGGTTCGCGAACGTCTGCTGCTCTCTGAAGCCTGTCCGCTGATCCTCGACTACCACGTTGCGCTGGATCTGGCACGTGAAAAAGCGCGTGGCGCGAAAGCGATCGGTACTACCGGTCGTGGTATTGGCCCGGCTTACGAAGATAAAGTTGCACGTCGCGGTCTGCGCGTTGGCGACCTGTTCGACAAAGCTACCTTTGCTGAAAAACTGAAAGAAGTGATGGAATATCACAACTTCCAGCTGGTGAACTTCTACAAAGTTGACGCGGTTGACTACCAGAAAGTGCTGGACGATGTGATGGCCGTTGCCGACATCCTGACCGGCATGGTTGTTGATGTGTCCGATCTGCTGGACCAGGCGCGTCAGCGTGGCGATTTCGTCATGTTCGAAGGTGCGCAGGGTACGCTGCTGGATATCGACCACGGTACCTATCCGTACGTAACCTCCTCTAACACCACCGCGGGTGGCGTGGCGACCGGCTCTGGCCTGGGTCCACGTTATGTGGATTACGTTCTGGGTATCATCAAAGCTTACTCCACTCGCGTGGGTGCAGGTCCATTCCCGACCGAACTGTTTGATGACATCGGTGAGTTCCTCTGCAAGCAGGGTAACGAGTTTGGCGCGACCACTGGTCGTCGTCGTCGTACCGGCTGGCTGGATGCGGTTGCTGTGCGCCGTGCAGTGCAGATCAACTCCCTGTCTGGCTTCTGCCTGACCAAACTGGACGTCCTGGACGGCCTGAAAGAAGTGAAAATCTGTGTTGCCTACCGTATGCCGGATGGCCGCGAAGTGACCACCACTCCGCTGGCTGCTGACGACTGGCAGGGCATCGAGCCGATCTACGAAACCATGCCAGGCTGGTCTGAAACCACCTTCGGCGTGAAAGAGCGTAGCGGTCTGCCACAGGCGGCTCTGAATTACATTCAGCGTATCGAAGAGCTGACCGGTGTGCCGATTGACATTATCTCTACCGGCCCGGACCGTTCTGAAACCATGATCCTGCGCGACCCGTTCGACGCATAATCGTGGTTTTGCCCGGCGGCGCTGCGCTTGCCGGGCTGACAAAACGCAATGTAGGCCGGAAAGCCATGCGCATCCGGCTTTTTCTTTCTCCTTCCCTCCTTTCAGTCCAAATAAATTCGCCGTTAACTATCTGGCTGGTTTATCATCATTAATGAATATCTCTGCGGATATACCGCGATTTACCCTTTTCCTGAGGTTGATGTGCAGTTAACAAGTTTCACCGATTACGGATTACGTGCGCTGATCTACATGGCGTCGTTACCCGCTGGACAGATGACCAGTATCTCTGAGGTGACAGAGGTGTACGGCGTGTCCCGTAATCATATGGTCAAAATAATCAATCAACTTAGCCGTGCTGGATATGTTGCTGCCGTCCGCGGGAAAAATGGCGGCATCCGCCTCGGTAAACCGGCACAGAGTATTCGTGTTGGCGATGTGGTACGTGAACTGGAGCCATTGTCTCTGGTGAACTGCAGCAGCGCGTTCTGCCACATTACCCCTGCCTGTCGTCTGAAACAGGCGCTTTCAAAGGCCGTGCAAAGTTTTCTCATGGAGCTGGATAACTACACGCTGGCCGATTTGGTTGAAGAGAATCAACCGCTGTATAAATTATTGCTGGTGGAATGAAGAAAACTTCCACCGGAGATGACAACGGAGGAACCGCTATGTCACAAGATCCTTTCCAGGAACGCGAAGCTGAAAAATACGCTAATCCTATCCCAAGCCGCGAGTTCATCATTGAACACTTAACTAAACGCGAAAAACCCGCTAACCGTGAAGAACTTGCCGTTGAATTAAACATTGAAGGCGAAGAGCAGATTGAAGCCCTTCGCCGTCGTCTGCGTGCGATGGAGCGCGATGGACAACTGGTCTTTACCCGCCGTCAGTGCTATGCCCTGCCAGAACGTCTCGACTTGCTGAAAGGCATCGTGATTGGCCACCGAGATGGTTTTGGCTTCCTGCGCGTCGAAGGCCGCAAGGACGACCTATATCTCTCCTCTGAACAGATGAAGATGTGCATCCATGGCGACCAGATCCTGGCCCAGCCGCTGGGTGCCGATCGTAAAGGTCGTCGTGAGGCGCGCGTGGTGCGTGTCCTGGTGCCGAAAACCAGCCAGATCGTGGGTCGCTACTTCACCGACGCTGGCGTCGGTTTCGTGGTGCCGGACGACAGCCGCCTGAGCTTTGACATCCTTATTCCACCGGAAGAGGTGATGGGCGCGCGGATGGGCTTTGTGGTGGTCGTTGAACTGACCCAGCGCCCAACTCGTCGCACCAAAGCGATCGGTAAGATTGTTGAAGTGCTGGGCGATAACATGGGCACCGGCATGGCCGTGGATATGGCGCTGCGCACCCACGAAATCCCCTACGTCTGGCCAAAAGCGGTTGAAGAGCAGATTGAAGGCCTGAAAGAGCAGGTGCCGGAGTCGGCAAAAGAAGGCCGCGTGGATCTGCGCAACCTGCCGCTGGTCACCATCGATGGCGAAGATGCCCGTGACTTTGATGACGCCGTCTACTGCGAGAAAAAACGTGGCGGCGGCTGGAGGCTGTGGGTGGCGATTGCGGATGTAAGCTATTACGTTCGCACAGGTACGCCGCTGGATGGTGAAGCGCGCAACCGCGGCACCTCGGTATACTTCCCGTCCCAGGTCGTGCCGATGCTGCCAGAGGTGCTCTCCAACGGTTTGTGCTCGCTTAACCCGCAGGTTGATCGTCTGTGCATGGTGTGTGAAATGACCATCTCCACCAAAGGGCGTTTAACGGGCTACAAATTTTATGAAGCGGTGATGAGCTCACATGCTCGCCTGACCTACACCAAAGTGTGGCACATGCTGCAGGGTGACCAGGATCTGCGTGAGCAGTATGCGCCGCTGGTGAAGCACATCGAAGAGTTGCACAACCTCTATAAAGTGCTGGATCAGGCGCGTGAAGAGCGCGGCGGCATTTCATTTGAGAGTGAAGAAGCGAAGTTCATCTTCAACGCTGAACGTCGCATCGAGCGTATTGAACAGACTCAGCGTAACGATGCGCACAAGCTGATTGAAGAGTGCATGATCCTGGCGAACATCTCCGCGGCACGCTTCGTTGAGAAAGCCAAAGAGCCAGCGCTGTTCCGTATTCACGATAAACCGACCACGGAAGCCATTACCTCGTTCCGTACCGTACTGGCGGAACTGGGGCTTGAGCTGCCGGGTGGCAACAAGCCGGAGCCGCGCGATTACGCCGAATTGCTGGAATCCATTGGCGATCGCCCTGATGCAGAAATGCTGCAAACCATGCTGCTGCGTTCGATGAAGCAGGCGATTTACGATCCAGAAAACCGTGGTCACTTCGGCCTGGCATTGCAGTCTTATGCCCACTTTACCTCGCCGATCCGCCGTTACCCGGATCTCTCCCTGCACCGCGCCATTAAGTATCTGCTGGCGCAGGAGCAAGGTCATAAAGGCAACACGACGGAAACCGGTGGTTACCACTACTCCATGGAAGAGATGCTGCAACTGGGCCAGCACTGTTCCATGGCAGAACGCCGGGCAGATGAAGCAACCCGTGACGTGGCTGACTGGCTGAAGTGTGACTTCATGCTGGATCAAGTTGGTAATGTCTTTAAAGGCGTGATTGCCAGCGTCACCGGCTTTGGCTTCTTTGTGCGTCTGGATGAGCTGTTTATCGACGGTCTGGTGCACGTCTCCAGCCTGGACAATGACTACTACCGGTTTGACCAGGTTGGGCAGCGTCTGATTGGCGAATCTGGCGGGCAAACCTATCGTCTGGGCGATCGGGTGGAAGTGAAGGTTGAAGCCGTCAACATGGACGAGCGTAAGATCGACTTCAGTCTGATCTCCAGCGAACGAGCGCCGCGCAACGTGGGTAAAACCGAGCGCGAGAAAGCGAAGAGAGGGGCCGCCGGTAAAACCAGCGGCAAACGTCGTCAGGCCGGGAAGAAGGTGAACTTCGAGCCGGACAGCGCGTTCCGTGGCGAGAAAAAACAGAAGCCGAAGGCCGCAAAGAAAGAAGCCAGAGCAGCGAAAAAGCCGTCAGCGAAATCTCAGAAAATCGCCGCCGCGACCAAAGCAAAGCGCGCAGCGAAGAAAAATAGCGCTGAGTAATACCTCCCAGTCACCCCTTCCAGCCGGAAGGGGTGACGCTTTTTAGCCGTAAGGCATCCCGTAACAAAATAGATATTTCCTTGCGTCCTACCATGCCTCCACGCGCTTTTTGCTGAACGCCAGTTTGCCTGCGCACCCGGTCCCGACAGACGTTGCGTGAGCGGTGGTGAACGGCTAATGCCGACAGGAGTCGATTTGACCGGCGGGTCGGTTATAATAGGCGCAAGTGACGACATTCACGGCCCCATTTAACCCGGCGCACACCGCCTCACATGAGTACCTTTAATGAGTGAAATGATTTACGGCATCCACGCGGTGCAGGCCCTGCTGGAGCGCGCACCGGAGCGTTTTCAGGAAGTGTTTATTCTGAAAGGGCGTGAAGATAAACGCCTGATGCCGCTGATCCACGCCCTGGAAGCGCAGGGTGTGGTGATCCAGCTGGCGAACCGTCAGTATCTGGATGAAAAAAGCGAAGGCGCGGTGCACCAGGGAATCATCGCCCGCGTGAAGCCGGGTCGCCAGTATCAGGAAAACGATCTGCCGGATCTCATTGCTTCGCTGGAGAATCCGTTCTTCCTGATCCTCGACGGTGTGACCGATCCGCACAACCTCGGTGCCTGCCTGCGTAGCGCCGATGCGGCGGGTGTCCACGCGGTGATCGTGCCCCGGGACCGTTCCGCACAGCTGAACGCGACGGCCAAAAAAGTGGCCTGTGGCGCAGCGGAAAACGTGCCGTTGATCCGGGTAACCAACCTGGCGCGTACCATGCGTCAGCTGCAGGAAGAGAACATCTGGATCGTGGGTACGGCGGGTGAAGCTGACCATACTCTGTTCCAGAGCAAAATGACCGGCCGCATGGCGCTGGTAATGGGTGCAGAAGGCGAAGGTATGCGCCGCCTGACCCGTGAGCACTGCGACGAGCTGATCAGCATTCCGATGGCAGGCAGCGTCTCGTCCCTGAACGTCTCCGTGGCTACCGGCATCTGCCTGTTTGAAGCGGTGCGCCAGCGCGGGAAATAAACTAAAGGCCTTCAAAGAAGGCCTTTAGTGTTTTCTCCCTCTTACTATGGGAGAAGGTTGGGGTGAAGGCACCAGAGGGTGATCATCCGGGCCGGGTAAGCGTAATGCTACCCGGCACATACCTCACTCCTCCAGCGACCGCAAATGGTCATCCTTTCTCAGCGTCATCAGCGCCACAATACTCACCACTGCCGTCGCCATCACGTAATATGCCGGGATATCCAGATTCCCCGTCTCTTTTATCAGACCTGTAATGATTAAACCCGCACAGCCCGAGAAGATGGCATTCGACAGCGAATAGGCCAGCCCCAGCCCGGTATAACGTACTCGCGTCGGGAACATCTCCGACAGCATGGCCGGCCCTGGTCCTGCCAGCATTCCTACCAGGCCACCAGCAATCAGCACCACAATCGCTTTCACTGCCAGGGTACTGGATTCAGCCTGCAATATTTTCAGCAGCGGCAGGGCGAGGATCAGCAGCAGGACAGCGGCAATCACCATCACCGTGCGGCGTCCGATGCGGTCGCTGAGGATCCCCGACGGAATAATGGTCAGCGCAAAACCGATATTGGAGATCACTGCAATCAGCAGCGCCTGGTTAAAGCCGGTATGCAGGGCAGATTGCAGGTAGGCGGGCATGATCACCAGATAGGTATAGCCCGCAGCAGACCACACCATCACCCGGCCGATCCCCATCACAATGGCTTTCAGCGTGTCGCCGGTTTTGGCCTTCGCAACGACTGGCCTGGTTTGCTGTTTCACGAAGCTCGGCGTCTCTTCCATACTCACCCGCAGCCACAAGGCGACGGCCCCCAGCGGCAGAGCGATAAAGAACGGAATGCGCCAGCCCCAGTCATGCAGAGCTTCTGGTGTCAGCAGCGCCGACAGCAACGCCACAATGCCCGCACCGGCCAGCAGTCCCAGCGCAACGGTAAACGACTGCCATGCGCCGTACAGCCCCCGTTTGCCGCGCGGGGCGAACTCGGTCATCAGCGATACCGCGCCGCCATACTCGCCGCCCGCGAACAGCCCCTGCAGGATCCGCAGGACGGTGATAATCAGCGGGGCGGCAATGCCGATGCTGGCATACACCGGTACGAGACCGATGGCCGCGGTGGCCAGCGTCATCATCACCAGCACGATGATAAGCGTGGGCTTACGCCCGATACGATCGCCGATCCGCCCGAAGACGATGGCGCCCAACGGACGAAAGAAAAAGGCGATAGCAAAAGAGGCGTAGGTGAGGATCAGGCTGGTCAGCCCGGCCTCGCCGCTGAGCTGGAAAAAGTTTTTTGCAATCACAGTGGCCAGAAAACCGTACACCGCAAATTCGTACCATTCGATGAAATTACCAATTGAGCCAGCAATTAAAGCGCGCTTATGGGCATCCGGCGCTCGTTGAGGGGTTTGCATCGTTATTCTCTCCATGAGGGTAGGAATAAATTATTCACCATAAAAGCTATTTGGAAATTTATTATTCGCGCAATCTGTGACCAGATTCACGCTTACGGAGGGCGAAATTTTGTGCCCGCTCCCGTGCAGCGTCTGCCTGGCCTGTCCATAATTACGTCATTGCCATAGAAGGAGGGATACATTATGCACTGGCAGACGCACACTGTTTTTAATCAGCCTGCGCCACTCACCAACAGCAACCTTTTTCTTTCCGATCGTGCCCTGTGCGAAGCGGTCAGCCGTGAAGGCGCGGACTGGGACGCCGAGCTGCTCGCCAGTATCGGCCAGCAACTGGGTACGGCAGAATCTCTGGAACTGGGCCGCCTTGCCAACGTCAATCCACCTGAACTGCTGCGCTTTGACGCCAGCGGAACCCGGCTGGACGATGTGCGCTTTCATCCCGCGTGGCACCTGCTGATGCAGGGTCTGTGCGCCAACCGGGTGCATAACCTGGCGTGGGAAGAGGAGGTGCGCAAAGGCGCATTTGTGGCCCGGTCGGCACGCTTTATCCTGCATGCGCAGGTTGAGGCCGGCACGCTTTGCCCGATCACCATGACCCATGCCGCCACGCCGCTGCTGCAACAGGCATTACCGCGCGCCTTCCACGACTGGCTGACGCCGCTCCTCAGCGACCGTTATGACTCGCATCTGGCCCCGGGCAATCAGAAGCGCGGTCTGTTAATTGGCATGGGGATGACGGAAAAACAGGGCGGATCGGATGTTCTCAGCAATACCACCCGGGCAGAACGGTGCAGCGACGGTAGCTACCGGCTGGTGGGCCATAAATGGTTCTTCTCTGTGCCGCAAAGCGATGCCCATCTGGTGCTGGCGCAGGCGAAAGGTGGCCTGTCGTGCTTTTTCGTTCCCCGTTTTCTCCCAGACGGCCTGCGTAATGCCGTGCATCTGGAGCGTCTGAAAGACAAGCTGGGGAACCGTTCGAACGCCAGCAGTGAAGCCGAGTTTCTCGAGGCGACCGGCTGGCTGCTGGGCGAGGAGGGTGAAGGGGTGCGCCAGATCCTGAAAATGGGCGGCCTCACCCGATTCGATTGCGCGCTTGGCAGCCATGGCCTGATGCGCCGGGCATTTTCGGTGGCGCTGTATCATGCCCACCAGCGGCAGACCTTTGGCAAAAACCTGATCGATCAGCCGCTGATGCGCGACGTATTAAGCCGCATGGCGTTGCAGCTGGAAGGGCAGACTGCGCTTCTGTTCCGCCTGGCGCGCGCCTGGGATCGCCGGGATAACGAGCGCGAAGCGCTGTGGGCGCGGCTGTTTACCCCGGCTGCAAAGCTGGCCATCTGTAAAGCGGGGATCCCCTTTGTCGCTGAAGCGATGGAGGTGCTCGGCGGTATAGGCTATTGCGAAGAGAGTGAATTGCCGCGCCTGTACCGTGAAATGCCGGTCAACAGTATCTGGGAAGGCTCGGGCAATATCATGGGGCTGGACGTGCTGCGCGTGCTGGCGAAACAGCCTGCGGTGATGGATCTGCTGGCCGATGATTTTGCCGAGGTGAAAGGGCAGGATCGGCACTTCGATCGCAGCTGGCGCCAGTTGCAGCAGAAGTTACGTAAACCGCAGGAGGCGCAGGGCAGGGAGATCGCCCGGCAGATCTTCCTGCTGGGCGCGGGGGCGCAGATGTTGCGCCATGCGTCACCGCCGGTGGCGCAGGCCTGGTGTCGTGAAATGCTTGATGCCCGCGGCGGATCGCTGATCGGCGAGCAGGTCCAGGACGACCTGCTGCTCCGCGCCACGGGCGGCGTTGCCTGATCCTTACAGGCGGAACAGGCTGACCAGATCGGTCAGGTGCGAGCCTTTCCCGCGCAGGACCTGCGCGGTCTGTTCGCTGCGCGAGACGCGATCGGCGTTAATATGCGACGCTTCGCCGATATGCGTCATCGCCAGGTTCACCTGACCGATGCCTGCCGACTGCTCGCGGGAGGCATGGTTAATTTCCGTGACCAGCTGGTTGATATTGTCGATGTGCTCAATGATGCTATCCATCGCCTGACGGGTCTGCTCCGACAGGGCGTGGCCCTCGCTCACCTTGCTGAGCGTATCGCCAATCAGCTGTTCAATCTCCTTCACCGCGTTGGCGCTTCGTGCTGCCAGGGCGCGAACCTCCTGAGCCACCACGGCGAAGCCTTTACCGTGCTCACCTGCGCGGGCGGCTTCTACGGCGGCGTTTAGCGCCAGAATATTGGTCTGGAAAGCGATACCCTCAATCACCCGGGTAATGGCTTCGATACGTTTCGATGCTTCGCGAATATCATCCATCGTAGAGACAGCATTGCTGACGGTCTCCCCGCCCTGATGCACTGCCCGGGACGTTTCGCCCACCAGTTGCTGGGTCTGCTCCATATTGGCCGCATTCTGCTGCACGCTGGCCGCCAGTTGCTCCATACTGGCAGAGGTCTCTTCCACGCTGCTGGCCTGCTTGTTGATCTGTTCGGAGATCTCGCCGGTATCCGCCGCCAGGGCGTTGGTTCCCAGATGGATATCTCCCGCGGCTTCACGCACCTGCAGCACGATTTTTTGCAGCCCGCCGCCAATGCCGTTAATGGCGCTTATCAGCTGACCCACCTCATCCTGACGGGTGGCTGGCAGAGTGGCGCGCAGATCGCCTGCGGCATACTGTTCTGCCAGACCAATCACATCGCGCAGCGGGCGTGTCAGCCAGCGGCGGATAATAAACACGAACAGCATGGCGAAGAGCGCAGACAGAACAACGCCAGCCAGCAGGAAGCGATCGCGCATGCTGGTCACATCGGCCAGCAGGACGGTTTTATCCACTTCGCCCACTATCGTCCAGTTCCAGCCCGGGAGCGGCGTCCAGGCCATAATCAGGGTGCGACCATCGGCGCTCTGACGTTCCAGGGTGCCGGAGTCATCCCCCAGTAACTGTTGCTGAACCTCGTTCTCCCACGTCGGCAACCGTCCCTCTTCTGCGCTGTGGAACAGGTACTGGCCGTGATTTTTGCCATTGCTGCGGTCCAGCACAAAGAAGTGGCCACTTTCGCCCAGACGGCGGCTGAGGATCTTCTCGCGCATGACGTTCCACGAGTGGGTGATGTCGACCCCGACGAAGATAATGGCGATTACCTGTCCACCCGCATCCTTTACCGGTTGGTACTGGGTGATATAGCGTTTGCCGAACAGCAGGGCGAGGCCGCGATAAACCTCTCCTTTGGCCACCACTGCCCATGCTGGACTGGCGTGATCCAGTTTCGTACCGATGGCCCGATCGCCGTTCTCTTTACGCAGGGAGGTTGCCACGCGAACAAAGTCGTCACCGCTGCGAACAAACAGCGTAGAGATGGCGCCGGTGCGATTCAGAAAATCATCGGGTGTGGTGTTGTTCTCATGGAGTTCCGTATCGCCGCCTTTCAGCAGCGGGACAGTCTGACCGTTGATGGTGCGGGTCTGGCTGGCGTCAAGGTTCAGCGGCTGCGGCAAAAAGGTGGTGAACAGGCGGGTATAGCTTTCCACCTCTTCGGTGAGGCTAGTGTTGAACATCTGCACCATATCCACCACGCCGGTGGACTGGTTATGCAGGTCTTCTATGGCCAGCGATTCGAGTTTTTGACTGGTGTTATAGCTCAGAAGGAAAGTGAAAAGCAGAAAGAGTGTGGCAACACTCAAGCCGGTAAGCAGCGATAGCTTTGTGCCCAGACCTGCACGGCGAAAAAAGTTGATCATAAATTGCTCATTGTTAAAAAGGTAACGCTTTTCAACGGCAGAGCAGGGATAACATTTATTGGGTTTATGTAACAAAATGTTACATAAGTGTCTCGTGGTAGTAACGGCAAGGATAATAGAATTGTAAATAATAAAAAGCCACTCTTTTTTAGTGGCTTTTTATTGATGCTTTTTAGACGTAAAGGATGGCCTGGACTCGCCAACGATCAACATGGCTCTCTTCCTGCATAGCAATAATGCGATACCAAGATGCTCCCTGTTCATCTGCTTTTAGCGCGATCATGCGCTCAACATCCTGCGGACTCCCTGAGATATCACTCACGGAAATCAGTCCGATTTCATTTAAACCCGTCACGCAATCAGCACTGGCAAATTCGGCTGACTGGGCGGCAGTGCTCACCAGACCGGCTGAGAGCAACAGTGAGGTCAAAGCAAGAGATCGTTTCATCGTCAGCTCCATTTTACGTGTCCCCGGAATCCGCCGGGCAATCCTTCGCTAATAAACTCGCTTCCATTGACCCAGGCATGGAGTTTATTGTGAACAGGAAAACGTCTATGGACGCAAAGCAGTGTAAATGTCGTTTAAATACCGCGCGTTATTTACGGTATAAAATGGCCTGCGAGTACCATTGTCCTGTCACGATGGTTTCATCAACAAGGACAATGACGTAATAATCTGCTTTCGCAGCGACGGCTTTTGCTTTAATGGCATTTTCCACATCTGCGGGAGAGCCTCGCTCCAGGGCGGTGACCGTACCCATCCGCTGTAATCCTTCCGTCTGATTACGACGAATTTCTTGTGGGTGGTCGGCAACCGGTGGTGCAGGCTGCGGCGAGCCTTCTAATACACTACATCCGCCCAACGCCAGCGTTAGCAATAAAGCAGCAAACCTACGCATAACCATATCTCGTTTCCTGATAGCCATAGTGTAGAACTCTGTTGATTTAGGATTGGGGGAATGTTCCCAAATTGTTAGCTGCGGCGTAAATTTCGAATGAAAATTGTGCGAAAGCGTAATCTGGTTCTCAACATTTTAAATCACCCATTAGCATGAGGCCCATTAATGATTGAACTTGAAATACGTCAATTTGGCGACCATGAGTGTGTACACGCTTTTCCCGCCGGGAAAAAGGCTCAGCCGTTGCCCGTTGTCATTTTTTATCATGGTTTTACATCCTCAAAACTGGTTTACAGCTATTTTGCGGTGGCGCTGGCGCAAGCGGGTTTTCGGGTGGTGATGCCAGATGCACCCGATCACGGGGCGCGTTATTCCGGCGATGAGCAGGCTCGGCTGGGCCAGTTCTGGCCGATTCTGCATGGTAATCTCACGGAGTTTGCCGCATTGAAGAGCGCGTTATACCAGGCCGGGCTGGTGGCGGATGAACGCCTGGCAGTCGCCGGAGCCTCGATGGGAGGGATGACTGCGCTGGGTATCATGGCGCGCCATCCAGAGGTGAAATGCGTGGCAAGCCTGATGGGTTCTGGCTACTTTACCTCGCTGGCCCGCACGCTGTTTCCGCCGCTGCAACCGGGGGACTTTGCGACCATGGTCTCTCCGCTTGCCGACTGGGAGGTGACGAATGCGTTACCGCGCCTGGCCGATCGCCCGCTGTTGCTGTGGCACGGGGAGGAGGATGATGTGGTGCCCGCCGGGGAAACATTCCGTCTGCAGCAGGCCTTGCAGCATGAAGGGCTGGATAAAAACCTGACCTGCCTCTGGGAGGCGGGAGTAAAACACCGCATCACGCCCACGGCCCTTGATGCCACGGTGGCCTTTTTCCGTCAGCACCTTTAAACGCGCAGGATCTTCACCCCCTGATCTTCCAGTTTCTGGAGGATTGTGGGGTCAGCACTTTTACCGGTGATCACCAGATCAATCTGCTCGGCGCGGCTGAATAACATCCCCGCACGCTCTCCGACCTTGCTGCTGTCGACCAGCACCACCAGCTTGCCGACGACGTTCAGCATGTTCTGCTCCGCCATCGCCGTCAGCATATCGGTTTTATACAATCCCTCGGCGGTGAGTCCTTTCCCGCTGGTAAACATCCAGTGCCCGGCATAGAGGGTGTTCTCGCTATCCTGCGGACTTAGGGTAATGGACTGGCTCTTGTTGTACTGCCCGCCCATGATCACCACGCTTTCGTGCTCCTGATCGATGAGGTAGTTAGCCAGCGGCAGGTAGTTGGTAATGATCTGCACCGGCTTACCACACATTTCCCGACCCAGCAGGAAAGCGGTTGAACCACAGTTGATCACCACGCTTTCGCCGGGATTGACCAGCTGAGAGGCGGCCCGGGCAATACGCACTTTTTCGTCGTGATTCTGCGCCTGATGAATATTCATCGGCGACCAGCGTGGACGCTGTTGGCTAATACCTTCGGCACCGTTGCGGACTTTTTTCAGCTTCCCGCTTTCATCAAGCTTATTGATATCCCGGCGCGCGGTGGCAGGGGAAACGCCCAGCCGGGCAATCACCTGTTCCACGGTAACAAACCCCGTCTGCGCCAGGAGTTCCAGTAAAATTTGATGCCGCTGTGCTTCTGTCATGAGCTATTCCGAAACAAATTGATTTTAAAAGATGATATTTGAAATAGCGTGAAATTACTAAGTAAAAGATGGTATCGCCAGGCGCTGTGCCCGGCGATAAGAGGGGTATTACAGGAAAGATTTGAACGGCAGATCCGGCTCAATGGTAAAGCAATCGTCAAACCCGCGCGGGTAGTGATATTCAAAATTGTCTTTATCCAGCGGCCAGGTAAACTTGCCGCCCACCTGCCAGATAAACGGCTTAAAGCCATATTTCAGACGGTCTTTTTTCATCTCCCACAGCACACGGATCTCCTGTGGATCGGCCTGGAAGTTTGACCAGATATCGTGGTGGAATGGGATTACCACCTGGGTGTTCAGTGCTTCTGCCATGCGCAGAATATCGGCACTGGTCATCTTGTCGGTGATACCACGCGGGTTCTCGCCATAGGAGCCCAGCGCCACGTCGATGTGATGCTCGTTGCCGTGTTTGGCATAGTAGTTTGAGTAGTGGGAATCGCCGCTGTGGTACAGCGTACCGCCGGGGGTTTTGAACAAATAATTTACCGCCCGCTCATCCATGCCGTCCGGCAGTACGCCGGCTGCCTTCTGGTCTGCCGGCAGGGTAATCAAAGCCGTGCGGTCAAAGGCATCCAGCGCGTGGATTTCAACATCTTTGATTTTTACGACATCACCCGGCTTCATCACGATGCAGCGCTCTTTTGGCACGCCCCAACCGATCCATAAATCAACGCAGGTCTGTGGGCCAATAAAAGGAACATCATCTGCACAGTTCTGCATTACCGCCGCCGCGACGTTGACGTCAATATGATCGTTGTGATCGTGGGTCGACAGGACGGCATCGATCTGGCGAATCGCAAAGGGATCAAGGACAAATGGCGTAGTACGCAGGTTGGGCTGCAGTTTCTGCACCCCCGCCATACGCTGCATCTGATGTCCCTTTTTCATCAGCGGATTGCCATGGCTTTGCTTGCCGGTGCCACACCAGAAGTCGACGCAAATATTGGCTCCCCCCTCTGATTTCAGCCAGATCCCGGTACAGCCCAGCCACCACATTGCAAAGGTGCCAGGCGCAACCTGTTCCTGCTCAATCTCTTCGTTCAGCCAGCTGCCCCATTCCGGGAAGGTGCTCAGAATCCATGATTCGCGGGTGATGGTGTTCACTTTACTCATCTTTTTGACTCCTGGTTTAATCAAATTAAATCATTTTGTGATTTGTTATGATTAATGCTGTCACTATTTCACGCGCTTTGCAACGGTGTAAATGCGGAATTTTGGCTGATCGACTTCACGAATTGTTCAACTATTGCTTATTAAACGATCGCGTTATTTTCATTAATGTTATGAATTATAAGAATTTAATTGGAATTTTTGGTGGTTTAATAAAATCAACACTAACAACAGGGAAATAATTTGCGTGACGCGTCACAAATAATCAAATGCAATCTTGTGATGATTATTCTTGATTACTAGAGTGGGGGCCTGTTGTACGAGCATTACGCAGCGTACTGCCTTTATCGGAGAGTGTTATGGAGATCCTCTACAGCGTCTTTACCGTCTTTTTTAATCAGGTAATGACCAATGCCCCGCTACTGCTGGGTATCGTGACGTGTCTGGGCTACATCCTGTTACGCAAGAGCGTCAGCGTCATTATCAAAGGCACTATTAAAACCATCATCGGTTTTATGCTCCTCCAGGCGGGGTCCGGCATTTTAACCAGCACCTTTAAACCTGTGGTCGCCAAAATGTCGGAGGTCTACGGCATTAATGGCGCAATATCAGACACCTATGCATCAATGATGGCCACCATTGAACGCATGGGCGACGCCTACAGCTGGGTGGGTTACGCCGTCCTGCTCGCGCTGGCGCTGAACATCATTTACGTTCTGCTACGCCGGATCACCGGCATCCGCACCATCATGCTCACCGGCCACATCATGTTCCAGCAGGCGGGGTTGATTGCGGTTTCCTTCTATATCTTCGGTTATCCAATGTGGACCACGATTATCTGCACGGCCGTGTTGGTCTCACTCTATTGGGGTATTACCTCCAATATGATGTACAAACCGACGCAGGAAGTGACCGACGGTTGCGGTTTCTCTATCGGCCATCAGCAGCAGTTCGCCTCGTGGATTGCCTACAAGGTTGCCCCGTATCTGGGTAAAAAAGAGGAGAGTGTGGAGGACCTTAAGCTGCCAGGCTGGCTGAATATCTTCCATGACAACATCGTTTCTACAGCGATTGTAATGACCCTCTTCTTCGGCGCCATTCTGCTCTCTTTCGGTATCGACGTAGTCCAGGCGATGGCGGGTAAGACCCACTGGACGGTCTATATCCTGCAAACCGGTTTCTCTTTTGCAGTGGCAATTTTCATTATCACGCAGGGCGTACGCATGTTTGTCGCCGAGCTGTCCGAAGCTTTCAACGGTATTTCTCAGCGTCTGATTCCTGGGGCCGTTCTGGCAATTGACTGTGCAGCTATCTATAGCTTCGCGCCAAATGCCGTGGTCTGGGGCTTTATGTGGGGCACCATCGGTCAGCTGATCGCGGTGGGTATTCTGGTGGGCTGCGGCTCTTCCATCCTTATTATTCCTGGCTTTATCCCGATGTTCTTCTCCAACGCCACCATTGGCGTCTTTGCTAACCACTTTGGTGGCTGGCGCGCGGCGCTCAAGATCTGCCTGGTGATGGGGATGATTGAAATCTTTGGCTGCGTGTGGGCGGTCAAGCTCACCGGCATGAGCGCGTGGATGGGTATGGCCGACTGGTCAATTCTGGCGCCGCCAATGATGCAGGGCTTCGCCTCCGTCGGCATCGTCTTTATGGCCGTCATCATTGTTATTGCCCTGGCTTATATGTTCTTCGCTGGCCGTTCGCTGCGGGCGGAAGAAGATGCAGAGAAACAAACAGCAGAAGTTTCTGCTCACTAAGGAGTTTCGATTATGACCGTACGTATCCTGGCTGTGTGTGGCAATGGGCAAGGTAGCTCCATGATCATGAAGATGAAAGTGGACCAATTTTTAACCCAGTCCAACGTTGACCACACGGTGAACAGCTGCGCGGTGGGTGAATACAAAAGTGAACTGAACGGCGCAGACATCATCATTGCCTCGACCCATATCGCCGGTGAAATAAGCGTCACAGGCAATAAATATGTGGTGGGGGTGCGCAATATGCTGTCGCCTGCGGATTTTGGCCCAAAACTGCTGGAGGTGATCAAAGAACACTTCCCGCAAGACGTGAAGTAAGGAGGCCCGATGAAGCTCCGTGATTCGCTGGCAGACAACCACTCCATCCTTTTACAGGCCGAAGCCAGCACCTGGCAGGAGGCGGTAAAGCTGAGCGTTGATTTGCTGGTTAAGGCTGATGTTGTTGAGCCGCGCTATTACCAGGCCATTCTCGATGGCGTTGAGCAATTTGGCCCCTATTTTGTGATTGCGCCAGGGCTGGCGATGCCGCATGGCCGCCCAGAGGAGGGAGTCAAAAAAACCGGCTTTGCACTGGTCACATTGAAAACGCCGCTGGTGTTTAACCATGAAGATAACGATCCGGTCGATATCCTGATCACCATGGCGGCCGTTGATGCCAATACCCATCAGGAGGTGGGCATCATGCAGATCGTCAACCTGTTTGAAGACGAAGCCAATTTCGACCGTTTACGCGCCTGCCGCACCGAGCAGGACGTGCTGGATTTAATCGACAACGCCACAGCGGCGGCAGTTTAAGAGGGAATTGAAATGTCATTACCAATGTTGCAGGTCGCACTGGATAACCAAACCCTGGCCCACGCATACGAAACGACGCGTCTCATCGCCGAAGAGGTGGATATCATCGAAGTGGGCACCATTCTGTGCGTCGGAGAAGGCGTGCGCGCCGTGCGCGATCTGAAAGCGCTCTATCCTCACAAAATTGTGCTGGCTGACGCCAAAATCGCGGATGCAGGCAAAATCCTGTCGCGCATGTGCTTCGAAGCTAACGCCGACTGGGTGACGGTGATCTGCTGTGCAGACATTAATACTGCCAGAGGCGCGCTGGAGGTTGCCAAAGAGTTTAACGGCGACGTGCAGATCGAACTCACCGGCTTCTGGACCTGGGAGCAGGCGCAGGCGTGGCGCGAGGCGGGCATTCAGCAGGTGGTCTATCACCGCAGCCGCGATGCCCAGGCCGCGGGCGTCGCCTGGGGTGATGCCGATATTACTGCCGTGAAGCGTCTGGCGGAGATGGGCTTTAAGGTTACCGTCACCGGCGGTCTGGCGCTGGAGGATCTGCCGCTGTTTAAAGGTATCCCGATTCATGTCTTTATCGCCGGGCGCAGCATTCGTGATGCTGCCTCGCCGGTGGAAGCGGCACGTCAGTTCAAACGTTCCATCGCCCAGCTGTGGGGATAAGGAGCGGTTATGTTAAGCAAGCAGGTGCCGCTTGGCATCTATGAAAAGGCACTTCCTGCCGGGGAGTGCTGGCTTGAACGGCTAAAACTGGCTCAGTCTCTGGGTTTTGATTTCGTCGAAATGTCGGTGGATGAGACGGATGCGCGTCTCTCCCGTCTCGACTGGAGCCGCGAGCAGCGTCTGGCGCTGGTAAATGCGGTGGCCGAAACTGGCGTGCGCGTGCCTTCAATGTGCCTGAGCGCTCATCGTCGCTTCCCGCTCGGCAGCGAAGATGACGCCGTGCGAGCACAGGGGCTGGCGATCATGCGTAAGGCGATTCGCTTTGCCCAGGACGTGGGGATCCGCGTCATCCAGTTGGCGGGCTACGACGTTTATTACCAGCAGGCCAACAACGAAACGCGGCGGCGCTTTCGTGAAGGGTTGAAAGAGAGCGTGGAGATGGCGAGCCGCGCCCAGGTGACGCTGGCAATGGAAATCATGGACTACCCGCTGATGAACTCCATCAGCAAGGCGCTGGGCTATGCCCACTACCTCAATAATCCGTGGTTTCAGCTTTATCCCGATATCGGCAACCTGTCTGCGTGGGATAACGACGTGTCTATGGAGCTGCAGGCGGGGATGGGCCATATCGTGGCGGTACACGTCAAAGACACCCGGCCGGGCGTATTTAAAAACGTATCTTTCGGCACAGGCGTGGTGGATTTCGAAGCCTGTTTCGCCACTCTCAAGCACAGCGGTTACTGCGGACCCTACTTGATTGAGATGTGGAGCGAAACCGCAGAGGATCCGCTGCAAGAAGTCGCAAAAGCCCGCGACTGGGTGCTCGAGCGCATGGCACGGGCCGGGCTGACGGGAGCAGAAAATGCAGCAGCTTAAGCAGCAGGTTTTTGAAGCAAACATGGATTTGCCGCGTTACGGTCTTGTTACCTTTACCTGGGGAAACGTCAGTGCGATAGATCGCCAGCGCGGGCTGGTGGCGATCAAACCCAGCGGTGTAGTCTATGAGGCCATGCGTGTGGAAGACATGGTGGTGGTGGATCTTGACGGCAAGGTAGTAGAGGGCCAGTGGCGGCCCTCGTCCGATACCGCAACCCATCTGGAGCTGTACCGGCGTTATCCGTCACTTGGCGGCGTGGTGCATACCCACTCCACCCATGCCACGGCCTGGGCGCAGGCGGGGCTGGCCATTCCGGCGCTGGGCACCACCCATGCCGACTACTTTTTTGGCGACATCCCCTGTACGCGCGCATTAACCGAAGCGGAGGTGCAGGACGAGTATGAACGCAACACTGGCAAGGTGATCATTGAAACGCTGGGGAAGGGTGAACCGCTGCACACCCCGGGGATAGTGGTGTATCAGCATGGCCCCTTTGCCTGGGGTAAAGATGCCCACGATGCCGTACACAATGCCGTGGTGATGGAAGAGGTAGCGAGAATGGCGTGGATTGCCCGCGGCATCAACCCGCATCTGCAACCTATCGACAGCTATCTCATGAACAAGCATTTTATGCGTAAGCATGGCCCGAATGCTTATTATGGGCAGAAATAAAAAAAGCCCCCGGGCAGGGGGCTAATTCGACTATGACAATATTTTAGTTGTTGGCTTTCCTGGTGCTAGCGTCAAAGCATTATCTGTAGATATCTGCACTGACATGCATATTGCCGTTGCTGCCCGGTTCACGGGTGAGCATGACGTGATAGTAGCGGGCATCCCGCGCATCGGCTTCTGCATTAATGGCTTCCGTCGCTTCGCTTTCCGTTGCGAAGTTATGGTTGATATAAATGACGCCCAGACTTTGCACATCATCCATATTTCTGGCCTGTCGGCCGTCAACCTGAATCGCTGCTGTCGCGTTTGCACTGAGCAAAAGCGCAGCCAGAATGGCAAGGTTTATCTTTTTCATGATATGCGCTCCACGACAAACTACGGTGCGACGATAATCACTTCGGGTTTTGTCCTCAGAAGGGGTCTGATTAAAGTGTAACCCCTTATCTGACGGGCATTGGCGACCATTTCTGATGCTGTTGTTCAAAAAATCGCCGCGATCGTCCGTGAGCCATGGTAAATCACCCACTTAGACGAGCTTTGCGCTTTGTGCGAATTATTTGTGCAATCAGCTTGAGTTTCCAGGGGGGTACAAGTATTATGGCGCGTCAATTTTTCAGCCGACCTTTAACACGTTCCTTGCCTCCCCGGGCCTCGGCTGACCCAGACAGGAGGCTGAATAATCCGTAAGGAGCAATTCGATGCGTCATTACGAAATCGTTTTTATGGTCCATCCTGACCAGAGCGAACAGGTTCCGGGTATGATCGAGCGCTACACTGGTGCAATCACTGCAGCAGAAGGCACGATCCACCGTCTGGAAGACTGGGGCCGCCGTCAGCTGGCTTATCCGATCAACAAACTGCACAAAGCTCACTACGTTCTGCTGAACGTTGAAGCACCGCAGGAAGCGATCGATGAGCTGGAAACTAACTTCCGCTTCAACGATGCCGTTATCCGCAGCATGGTTATGCGTACCAAAAACGCAGTGACCGAAGCATCTCCGATGGTTAAAGCGAAAGACGAGCGCCGTGAGCGTCGCGATGATTTCGCAAACGAAACCGCAGATGATTCTGATGCTGGGGATTCTGAAGAGTAATTTCTGATGACCAACCGTCTGGTGTTGTCCGGTACCGTGTGCAGGACCCCCCTTCGTAAGGTCAGCCCATCAGGAATTCCTCACTGCCAGTTCGTGCTTGAGCATCGTTCAGTGCAGGAGGAAGCCGGGTTTCACCGGCAGGCGTGGTGCCAAATGCCCGTTATTATTAGCGGACACGAAAACCAGGCCATTACTCACAGTATAACGGTCGGTAGCGCAGTAACCGTTCAGGGGTTCATCTCTTGCCATAAGGCAAAGAACGGTCTGAGCAAAATGGTTCTGCATGCCGAGCAGATTGATTTGATAGATTCTGGAGACTAGCCATATGGCACGTTATTTCCGTCGTCGCAAGTTCTGCCGTTTCACCGCGGAAGGCGTTCAAGAGATCGACTATAAAGATATCGCAACGCTGAAAAACTACATCACCGAAAGCGGTAAGATTGTCCCAAGCCGTATCACCGGTACTCGTGCAAAATACCAGCGTCAGCTGGCTCGCGCTATCAAACGCGCTCGCTACCTGTCTCTGCTGCCGTACACTGATCGTCATCAGTAATCGGGCACGGTCCATTAATACGACTTTAAGAGGATAAGGTAATGCAAGTTATTCTGCTTGATAAAGTAGCAAACCTGGGCAGCCTGGGTGATCAGGTTAACGTTAAAGCGGGCTACGCTCGTAACTTCCTGGTTCCACAGGGTAAAGCTGTTCCTGCTACCAAGAAAAACGTAGAGTTTTTCGAAGCACGTCGTGCTGAACTGGAAGCCAAACTGGCTGACGTTCTGGCGGCTGCTAACGCTCGCGCTGAAGAAATCAACGCACTGGGCACCGTTACTATCGCGTCTAAATCTGGCGACGAAGGTAAACTGTTCGGTTCCATCGGTACCCGCGACATCGCTGATGCAGTAACTGCAGCTGGCGTTAAAGTGGCTAAGAGCGAAGTTCGTATGCCGAACGGCGTTCTGCGTACCACCGGTGAGCACGAAGTGGACTTCCAGGTTCACAGCGAAGTCTTCGCTAAACTGGTTGTTAACGTTGTTGCTGAGTAAGTAATTACTCGTCATCACGTTCGAAGCGCCGGCCTTGTGCCGGCGTTTTGCTTTTTAATGAGACCCGTCCCTACCTTTTGCCTTGTAAGGTAGCTATTCCCATCACATTCTCTGATAATAAAATGAAACAACATTTTAACTTTTGGATGTGTTATGGATGCCGTTTTGCCCACGCCGGTTTTTGCCCGTAAAAACATCGTATTCGCCAGCGCGACGCTGTGCTGTTTGTTATGGGGAAGCTCCTATCCCGCAATTAAAAGCGGCTACGAACTCTTCCAGATCGCCACTAACGACATTTCGTCAAAGGTGGTCTTTGCAGGCTATCGCTTTGTGTTTGCCGGCCTGCTATTGCTGCTGTTAGCCCTTGCCCAGCGCAAGCCGATTGGCCGACTCAGTCCACGGCAGTTTGGGCAGTTGACGGTGCTGGGCCTGACGCAGACGGCTATCCAGTACACCTTCTTTTATATCGGTCTCGCTTACACGACGGGTGCTAAAGGGTCGATCATGAACGCGACCGCCACGTTCTTCAGCGTCATGCTGGCGCACTTCATCTATCAAAACGATAAGATCAGCTACAACAAAGCCCTCGGTTGTATCCTCGGTTTTGCCGGGGTGATGATCGGGCTTGCAGGACTTCCACTTTGTCTGGAACGGCGACGGTTTTGTTGTGCTGGCGGCGTTTATCCTCTCTGCGGCCACGCTGTATGGCAAACGTATTTCTCAGACGGTCGATCCTATGGTGATGACCGGCTGGCAGCTGGCGATCGGTGGGGTGATGCTGGTCGTGGGGGGCTACATAACGGGCGGGACGCTGGCAGTACCGAGCGTCAAAGCGGCGGCCATCCTGGGCTATCTGACCTTGCTCTCCTCGGTGGCATTTGCGCTGTGGAGTTTGCTGCTGAAATACAACCGCGTCAGCATGATTGCGCCGTTCAACTTTTTAGTACCGGTCGCCGGAACCGTGCTCTCTGCCATTTTCCTTGGGGAGAATATCCTGGAGATCAAATATGCCGTGGCGCTGGTGCTGGTCTGCTCAGGGATCTGGTGGGTCAACAAAGTGAGTGGAAAACAGGCCCGGTAAAGGGTGCATTACCGGGCGAACCGCTATTTAGCGCGGACAAAGCTGCCGTCAGCCTGACGAGTAAACAGCACCTGCTGACCATTGCCGCTGTCGATGGTCAGCCCTGTCACCACGCCGCTCGCGTTCTGGCGGATCTGTACCATCTGACCGTTTTGCAAATTGCTCAGCGGCTTGCCTGCGCCCTCAACCTGCGCCATCGCATAGACGTCAGTCGGAGGAAGGTTGTGATCGCGGAACAGCTGCGCCATCGTTTTGCCTGACTCTACCCGATAGGAACGCCACTGCTGTTCGATACCAGGCACCGGCTGCGACTGCACCGGCGCGGCGGCCTGCTCCTGCGGTTGCTCTTCCTGAATTGGCTCCGGCTCTACCGGCGCCATCTGGCCTGGATCGTTTGTCGGGGAGACCAGCTGCGTCTGCATCGGCTGGGTATCGGGTTGCGGCTGCGTTTGCGAGCGGAAATCCAGTTCGGCATCCCGCCGGACAGGCGTTGTCGCGCTGTCGTCAGCCCCTGGCAGCAGAAAACCAACGATAACCATCAGCGCACCGATGATAATGCCTCTGCGGTGCAGGGGCGGCAGCGGGTCCATGAGGCGAAAGTTGTCTGGCGCATGCCAGATTTTCGTCAGGGTAGGTTTTAGTTCAAATGGCCCGGGCATGGCTCTCCTCCTGCTCCGCGTCTTTTTTCCTGTCCCAAGAAGTATAGTTCGCTAACTGCCTGATGAGCGTAGTAAAGCGGGCTTCCGTGACACACATTCGGGAAAAATCCAGATAGCCTCTATTGTTTCCGTTTCATCGCAATTTGTCATCTTTCCATGCGACAAAGTTTTACCGGATGGAAGGTGGCTGTTATGCTGCCCGCTACTTTAAATGTGATGGAAGGAAATCCCATGACCACCCCGACTTTTGACACAATCGAAGCGCAGGCAAGCTACGGTATTGGTTTGCAGGTAGGACAGCAGCTGAGCGAATCAGGTCTGCAAGGTCTGTTACCTGAAGCGCTGGTGGCGGGTATCGCCGATGCGCTGGAAGGTAAACATCCGGCGGTTCCGGTAGATGTGGTTCACCGTGCGCTGCGCGAAATCCACGAACGTGCTGACTCCGTACGTCGCGCGCGTTTTGAAGAGATGGCCGCGGCAGGCGAGAAGTTCCTCGAAGAAAACCGTGAGCGCGAAGGCGTGAACAGCACCGAAACCGGTCTGCAGTTCCGCGTGATCAATCAGGGTGACGGCGCAATTCCGGCGCGTACCGACCATGTTCGCGTGCACTATACCGGTAAACTGATTGACGGCACCGTGTTCGACAGCTCTGTTGCCCGTGGCGAACCGGCTGAATTCCCGGTCAACGGCGTGATCCCAGGCTGGATCGAAGCCCTGACGCTGATGCCAGTAGGCTCCAAATGGGAACTGACTATCCCTCAGAACCTGGCCTACGGCGAGCGTGGCGCAGGCGCGTCCATTCCGCCATTCAGCACCCTGGTCTTTGAAGTTGAGCTGCTGGAAATTCTGTAATTCCGCTCTCTTTCCTCTCCCCAGCCGGGGAGGGGAATTCAGTTTAAAAACCTATAGTTACGCGACAATCAACAGATTATCTTGCAAATGGTCACAGTAAGTGTATTTTTGTGAGCTGTTTTGCGTTGCATAAGTGATATGCCACTCACTTTCAACATATTGTTAACATAATATTTAAATCATAGTATTCATCCCGCCGATTCTTACCTAATATCGATGAGTCCTTAACCGGGCCGTCGCTTTTCGACGTAATAAAGGGCCAGAAGAGCCTAAACAACACAGGCAGTAACAACAGGAAAACATCACATGGTAGATCAGGTAAAAGTCGTTGCCGACGAAGAGGCACCGTCTGAACAATCGCTACGGCGTAATCTCACAAACCGTCATATTCAGCTTATCGCCATTGGCGGTGCCATTGGCACCGGGCTGTTTATGGGGTCAGGCAAAACCATCAGCCTTGCGGGGCCGTCGATCATTTTTGTCTATATGATCATCGGCTTTATGCTCTTTTTCGTGATGCGTGCAATGGGTGAATTGCTGCTCTCGAATCTCGAATACAAATCCTTTAGCGACTTTGCGTCCGACCTTCTTGGGCCGTGGGCGGGGTACTTTACTGGCTGGACCTACTGGTTCTGCTGGGTGGTTACCGGGATGGCCGACGTTGTCGCCATTACGGCCTATGCGCAGTTCTGGTTCCCCGGACTGTCGGACTGGGTTGCCTCGCTGGCGGTGATTGTCCTGCTGCTGAGCCTTAACCTCGCCACCGTAAAAATGTTCGGTGAGATGGAGTTCTGGTTCGCGATGATTAAAATCGTCGCCATTGTCGGGCTGATTGTGGTCGGCCTGGTGATGGTCATGACTCACTTTACCTCGCCGACGGGCGTAGAAGCCTCGTTCTCCCATCTGTGGAATGACGGCGGCTGGTTCCCGAAAGGGCTGAGCGGATTCTTTGCCGGTTTCCAGATTGCGGTCTTCGCCTTCGTGGGGGTTGAGCTGGTAGGGACTACCGCCGCAGAAACCAAAGATCCTGAGAAATCCCTGCCGCGGGCGATTAACTCCATTCCGATCCGTATCATCATGTTCTATGTGTTTGCGTTGGTCATTATTATGTCCGTTACGCCGTGGAGTTCCGTCGTACCGACCAAGAGCCCATTCGTGGAGCTGTTTGTACTGGTTGGCCTGCCGGCTGCGGCGAGCCTGATTAACTTCGTGGTGCTGACCTCCGCGGCCTCTTCGGCCAACAGCGGTGTGTTCTCCACCAGCCGTATGCTGTTCGGTCTGGCGCAGGAAGGCGTGGCGCCGAGTGCATTCGCCAAGCTGTCAAAGCGTGCGGTGCCGGCGAAAGGGCTGACCTTCTCCTGTATCTGCCTGCTGGGTGGCGTGGTGATGCTTTACGTGAACCCAAGCGTCATCGGCGCGTTCACCATGATCACCACCGTCTCGGCGATCCTGTTCATGTTCGTCTGGACCATCATCCTGTGCTCGTACCTGGTGTACCGCAAACAGCGTCCGCACCTGCATGAAAAGTCCATCTATAAGATGCCGCTGGGCAAGTTCATGTGCTGGGTCTGCATGGCGTTCTTCGTGTTTGTGCTGGTACTGCTGACGCTGGAAGAGGATACCCGTCAGGCGCTGATCGTCACGCCGCTGTGGTTTATCGCACTGGGGCTGGGCTGGCTGTTTATCGGTAAGAAAAGAATGGCAGGCGTAAGATAAAAGCAAAACGGCAACTTCGGTTGCCGTTTTTTTATCTGTTCTTTTTCTCCCTGTGGGAGAGGGCATCAGGCTGCAATAGTCTTATTATTCCCCGGCCAGCGCCCGCGGGAACAGCACGTTATTCTCGAGGCTGATGTGCTCCATCAGGTCGTCGATCATCTCGTTAATCCCGTTATACATTGCGCGCCAGGTGGTGCAGGCATCCGCCGGTGGGGTAACGTTATGGGTGATGTGTTTGATCACTTCCACCAGTTCACCCGCGTCATCATGCTCGCTTTCCATCACGCTGATTGGCCCCATCGCCTGGCTACCCATTCCCTGTTTGATCATCGGGAACAGGATCTGCTCTTCTTTCATCATGTGGCTGGACAACTCTTCATGCAGCATGGTCAGGCTTTTCGCCAGGCCACGCGGTACAGAGGCTTTCTCGGCATGAACGCGCTCCACTTTGGTCGCCTGCAGGATCAGTTCCGGCAGCTGTTCGCGGTGGCGGTCATGGTAACGCACGATGATGTGATTGATGATCTCTGCCAGTGCCACGTTGCGCCAGTCTTTTTCCAGCGGTTGCTCAGCCAGTTTTGCCAGTTCAGCTTCGATGAGATCCAGATTCAGTTCCTTACGCGATGCCGCACGCGCCAGGGTTTGCTTACCGCCACAGCAGTAATCCATATCGTATTTACGAAACAGCGCGGAAGCGCGTGGGATGGAGAGCGCCAGCTCGCCTAAAGGTTGGTCGCGGAAGGCCATCGTTGTTACCTCATCGTGATTTAATAACATGTATTTTAAATGCATCTTTAAGGCGAGGATATAACCCTTTAGGGGCAGAGGGAATAAAGTCAGTAAATTATCAAAAATTTCTTATGTTTTAACTTGCTGAATGGATTTGATTATTTCCAAATAATTGAGGTGGTTAGACCACCAAATGTTAAATAACATGCCTTCTCTGCCGATATACCCCTCAGTCAATATCCTGCAAAAGAAGGCTGAGAATGTTCAAACGTATTAAAGTAATCACCCTGTTAGTTTCGGTACTGCTGGTGCTCGGGCTGATGCAGATCATCGCCGCGACGGTTTTTATCAATGCCCTGAACAATGATAAGGACAATTTCACCGTCTCCCAGCTATCCAGCCAGAACGTGGCAGAGTTTACTGACGCGTGGATCAGCCTGAACCAGGCGCGCGTAACCCTTAACCGCGGCATGCTCCGTTTGCAAAGCAGCACGGCGACCGAGATCAACGGTACGCAACTGGGTGAGCTGGTCACCGCCGGTAAAGCCCGGCTGAATGAAGCTCAGGAGCATTACGACAAATATTACGCCCTGCCGGAAACCCCAGGGCTGGACGAGAAGCTGGCCGATCGGCTGGAAGAACAGTACCGCGCTTACCACACTACGCTGACGAATATGAATGCGCTGCTGGCAGAGGGCAAGCTGGACGATATGTTCAAGCAGAATGCCGAGCAGAAGCAGGTGGCAATGCAGGCGGTGTACCGCGAATGGCGTGAAGCGCAGGCGAAGCTGGCCAGCGCAGGCATCACCGATAACGAAAACGACTACAAGCGTATCCTGTGGATCCTCTCCGCTGTTATGGTGATTGTCGTGGCAGTGATTATTGCCAGCTGGATCGCCATGCGCAACGTGCTGCTGAAGCCGCTGCATGAGGTGATCGCGCATATTCGCGCTATTGCCGCAGGCGACCTGACGCAACCGATCGATGGGCAGGGGCAGAACGAAATGGCGCTGCTGGCGCATAACGTTCATGAGATGCAAAAGGCGTTGGCCAACACTGTGGGCGTGGTGCGCGATGGGGCCGATACCATTTTCACCGGTGCCGGTGAAATCTCCGCAGGCAGTAACGACCTCTCTTCCCGTACCGAGCAGCAGGCGGCCTCGCTGGAAGAGACCGCAGCCAGCATGGAGCAGTTAACCGCGACCGTGAAGCAGAACGCCGATAACGCCCGTCAGGCGTCACGTCTGGCGCTGGATGCCTCATCCACTGCGAAAAAAGGCGGCAACGTCGTCGAAGGCGTGGTGCGTACCATGGACGAGATTGCCACCAGTTCCAGCAAAATCGCTCAGATCACCAACGTGATCGATGGTATTGCTTTCCAGACCAACATCCTGGCGCTGAACGCAGCAGTAGAAGCGGCACGTGCTGGTGAGCAAGGACGTGGATTTGCGGTGGTGGCAGGGGAAGTTCGTACTCTGGCCCAGCGCAGCGCCCAGGCCGCGAAAGAGATCAAAGGCCTGATTGACGACTCGGGCGCGCGCGTCAGTGCGGGCTCCGCGCTGGTGAATGAAGCCGGGGCGACAATGGCGGAAATCGTCAGCGCCGTAACCCGCGTGACCGACATCATGGGCGAAATCGCTTCCGCCTCGGATGAGCAGAGCCGCGGTATTGACCAGGTGGGTCAGGCAGTGGCCGAGATGGATCGCGTGACCCAGCAGAACGCCTCGCTGGTAGAGGAGTCTGCGGCAGCAGCGGCAGCGCTGGAAGAGCAGGCGGCACGTCTGAATGAGGCGGTGGCGGTGTTTAAGATCGTTCACGGCCAGGCGGCCACAGCGGCACCAGTGAAAACCTATACCGCAAAAGCGAAACCGGTGCTGGCGACCACGGACGCTAACTGGGAAACCTTCTGACGGACGCCGGGTAGCGGCTACGCCTGATCCGGCCTGCGGCTTATACGGTCTGGTGTCCTCAACCCAACCCTCTCCCACCGGGAGAGGGAGCACAGATTAAAAACGGCAACCCCTGGGTTGCCGTTTTACGTTTATCTTGCTGCCGGGGACGGTAGGGAAGCCGGAACACCCCGTGGCGAAGGCCCGCTACCTCTTCCGGCAGTTCCGGCTCGAAGGCGATCATCCGGTAGCGCCAACCGTGCGGGCCAGATTTCACGACCGGAGATGACCCGCAGAGACGCCGCAAAAATCCCCCTTTTTGACAGCTACAGGATGCCTTTCACGCTCTCCGCAAGGGAGGTCGTCGGGTGACCCAGCAGCGCGCTCAGCGTATGACTGTCATCAAACAGACCGCCCTTTGAGGCACCGACATCGGAGTCGGCCAGCATATCGGCCAGGCCCGCCGGTAAACCGACACTCTTCAGCGCGGCGGCAAAATCGGCCTCGCTCAGGTTCTGATACACCACGTTTTTACCGCTCTGACGGCTCAGTTCGGCAGCCAGTTCGCTTAATGTCCACGCCTGGTCGCCCGCCAGCTCATAGACTTTTCCGGCATGACCCTCTTCGCTGATGACGCGCGCGGCAGCGGCGGCATAGTCGGCACGGGTGGCGGAGGCAATTTTGCCTTCCCCCGCAGCGCCGATGAACACGCCATGCTCCAGTGCAGGCGGGGCGCTGGCGAGGTAGTTTTCGGTATACCAGCCGTTACGCAGCAGGGCGTAAACAATGCCGGATTCGGCCAGCGCTTTTTCGGTGGCGACGTGCTCCACGTGCAGCCCCAGCGGCGAGGTATCGGCATGCAGCAGGCTGGTATAGGCGATAAATTTCACGCCCGCCGCCTTCGCCGCATTAATCACGTTCTGATGCTGCGCCGCACGCTGGCCCACTTCGCTCGAGGAGATCAACAGCAGTTTATCCACGCCCGCGAGCGCGGCGGTGAAGGCGGTCTGGTCGGTGTAATCGGCCTGACGGACGGTCACGCCCTGCTGGCTCAACGCTTCGGCCTTGGCCGGGTTACGCACAATGGCGACAAGCTGGCTAGCCGGAACGGTCTCCAGCAGCTTTTCAATAACGTGCTGGCCAAGCTGGCCGGTAGCTCCGGTAATGGCGATCATGATGAATATCCTTCGTCTCGTGTGAATGTTATGGCACACTACCATCCAAGCTAACTTTTAGTAAGTACGTACAAAAAGGTAAGTATCAAATGAGCAATCTCACCCTCAGCGAACAAATGCGCGACGGCAATCTTTTTGCCGAACAGTGCCCTTCCCGGGATGTACTCAAGCACGTCACCAGCCGCTGGGGTGTGCTGATCCTGGTGGCGTTGCGTCAGGGGACGCATCGCTTTAGCGATCTGCGGCGCAAAATGGGCGGGGTGAGCGAGAAGATGTTAGCCCAGTCGCTTCAGGCGCTGGAGCAGGATGGTTTTATCAATCGCGTGTCGTATCCGGTGGTGCCCCCGCACGTGGAGTACAGCCTGACGCCGCTGGGGGAAGCGGTGAGCGAGAAGGTGGCGGCGCTGGCCGACTGGATTGAGCTGAATTTACCGCAGGTGATGAGTCACCGGGATGAACATGCGGCCTGATGCCGGGTGGCGGCTGCGCCTTACCCGGCCTGCGGATTTGTCGGCCCGACAGGTAAAGCGCCGCCGGGCGTTTTCTATGGTTGAGAAGCCGGAACAACCAGTGGCTTTTCCGGCTTCGCGCTGACGGCGATCACCACCCCCACGACCAGCAACACTATCCCCGTACCGGTTAACAGCGGCGGCAGGCTCTGGCGCATCAGGAAGGTATACAGCAGCCCGGCCAGGGTTTCGAAGACTATCAATGGGCCTAAGATCACCGTTGGCAATTTCTGGCTGGCGACGTTCCAGCACAAGGCACCCACCCACGAGCAGCAGATGGCAATCGCCACCATCAGTCCGAGGAAGACCCAGGGGCGCGGCCCCAGCGGCAGCGCGAATTCCGGCTGCTGCACATTCAGCCAGGCGCAGGCGGCGATATAGCCCAGCACCGCCACCGGCAGCGTCACCAGCGCCTGCGCGGTAGCCCACATCATCGGATGTTTGTCCGGGTTCTCCCGCAGCCAGCGCGCATTACGCAGCGCATACCATGCCCAGCAAACCACCGACACCGACGCCAATAGGATCCCGGAGACATAGCGCCAGCCGCTGCCCCCGGCCGCGCCATGACGCAGCTCGGCAATGTTGACGCAGGCCAGCCCCAGCGCAATGGCGATCAGGCCTGGCACCATCTTCGACCACGCCAGTTTGCCGTCACGCTGGCTGTAGAGCAGATTGGCAAATACCGGGATCACCACCGGCAGGGTGCCGATGATCATCGTCGAGACGGGAGCGCCAGTGCGCTGGATGGCGCTGGCCAGGCAGATGTAATAGATGAGGTTGCCCATCATGGTCAGCGCCAGCGCGGTCAGCCAGTCCTGGCGTTTCAGCTGGCGTAAGCGCGCGCGGCCCAGCCAGGCGATCGGCAGAGCGATAAGCCCCAGCGCCAGATAGCGCCCCATCGACTGCAATGCCGCCGGGTACTCCGGCACGATCAGCGGACCGACAAAAATCAGCCCCCACATTAGCCCTGCAAGCAGGGCGTAAATTACGCCACTAACCATTTTTGTATCCATTTTCGCTAAACCTGCTGGCAGTGTAGAAAGGCAAAAGGGGGGGCGTATTGTATGAGATTGCGCATTAGCGCTTTGCGACCTGCTTCTGGTAACGCACGGGAGTGATGCCATACCGCCGGGTAAACGCCCGGGTCAGGTGCGACTGATCGGTCAGGCCCGTCGCGGCAGCCACCTCTGCCGCCGGCAGCCCCCGGGTGAGGAAGTCTTTAGCGCGCCACAGGCGGATCGCCATCAGCATCTGATGGGGCGTGACGTGGAAATGGGCCTTAAACTGGCGCTGAAAATGGTACGGGCTGAGCGATACCACCTGCGCCAGCTCATCGAGGGTCAAAGAGTGCATGTAATTATCGTGCAGATAGTCGCGCACGCGCTCGAAGCGATGCGCCCCTTCGTGCAGGACCGGGGCATGGCGCGCCAGCGGTGTGAAGGTATCAATCAGATCCAGCAGCAGGCCTTTTTGCGCCAGCGGGTCGTCGGTGTGCCACAGGCCATAGATCAGCTGGCATATCTGCTGCGAACGACGGGGATCGTGGCGGGTGACATCGCTGAACCACCAGTGGCGAATGCCCGTCACCTCTTCCAGCAGATCCGGCTCGAGGTAGATCATCCGGTAGCGCCAGCCGTCAGCGGTTTCGGCTTCGCCGGTATGCAGCTCATCAGGATTCATGGTAACGACGGAATGGACGGGGGCAACGTACTGCGTTCCGCGATAGCGAAAGCGTTCGGCACCGGCTTCAATGGCGCCGATACCAAAGGCCTCGTGGGTGTGCGGCTCAAAGGCGTAGCGTGAAATATGGGCATGATACAGTTCGACGCCCGGCAGCTGCGCCAGATGGCGAAAGCGCGCGCTGTCTCTCTCATCGAAGAACTGTTCGGGTACGCCTTGCACGGTGAGCCTCCTCGCGGGTCAGATTTCATTATCAGAGATGACCCACAGGGATGCCACCAAAAATAACCACTTTTTAACAATTACAGGGTGCTTTTCACGCTCTTTGCGAGGAGGCAGCGTGGCGGCATAATCCGCCTCGCTCAGATTTTGATACCCTCCGGCAAAAAGATCTCCGATATCTCCCGGGGTCGTCGCGGGTGGCTTCATGGCCGATCACCGGCGAGGCGTGTAAACCCGTGTGCTGGTGCCTTAAATACTCCAGGTAAAAATATTTCTGACCGGTCCCCGCAAGCAGGAACCGGTTAAAAATAAGAGGGATGTAAAATATTTCGCACTGAAAAGGAAAGCGGGCCAGAAAAATAAATTTATCGGACAAATTTTTCGCGTTTAATAAATAAAACAGATAAAAATAGCTTTATGGCAGGAAGACGACTAGGCTGTGCCTGTGATGAATCCCCCTATGCGGCGGGGCGTCCAGACAGGCAGGTGAGTAGCGCGGTTCTGTGGTCTGGCATAGAGTCACCGGGAGGCACCCGGCATCACACCCAATCATGCACTCCTTTTTAGCCCACTATGTAAATTATGTTCACTGTACTGAATCAGATAGCGTCCCCTCGGAAATATCCGGCATGCTGCTCATAAATAATGGCCAGGTGATTATCAGGTAGGGTTTCAACGGTGCCACGACCGCAAACTGTGGCCCCGTAGATGATGGATAAGGCTGGTTACCTAAAAATTATTTTCGTTCCCACGGGGTTCCTTTAAAAACAGCTTCGATAGTTTCATCATCGCGTTTTCTTGTCGCATCGACATCTTGCTGTAGAACATCATCCTTATTAATTTCTCGACCACACTCAACACAACTTACGTCAACAAAGTTGGTTTCAAAATCAAAGTCATTGGGCATCGTCAGGAACGGGCTGCCGCAATACGGGCATGTAACTTTGAGATTTTTATTTTTAAGCATGGAAAAACCTCCTTTTTATTGTGGCGTATAAATATTAGCTCAGGTTTTTTATAGAGAAAATACGAAACAAAGATGTCAGTGGTCGATAATTAGGGTGATAACAATGCGTTAAGATTTTTCCAGCCAGAGTGACTTTATTCTGAATAGATGCGCACCGGGAAAGGTTATAAATAAACAGCGAAGGATAGCGGTTACGGAGCGATGACAGGCAAACATTGGGTCGGGTATTTATCGCTGCCACTATGGTCGGTGAAACAGGAACAGAAGTCCTGCCGAAACCGTACGTCTCTGACTGTGTAGAGAGGCCAGTGGTGAGCATCTGGCGTCAGCGCCAGCAGCAAGTCGTGCGTATACAGGTTGAGCAGGAGCCGGCAAGGTTTAAGGCAGGGCAGGGTGGAGACTACGGCTGTCGCCAAGTCGAGAGAATATCAGGCTGTTCAGCTGTCGTTATCACCAGGCTCCCCCCCTCCGACCAGGTAACGCAGGTGGCCGACGTAAAAATTTCAGGATGCTAATGACAAATGAAAAATCCGTTCTAAGATTCTGTAGCAAGAAAAGTGAGAATAAGGAGTTTCTTATGACATTAGCTATGCTGGCTGTTTTATCCGCGCTACTGATTGTTTCCGGGCTTATCTACATTTTGAGGCAGTTAATGAATGCCTGGTGTGACCCGGAACATCCTCAGACAGGGAACTCTCTCCCTGGAACAGCAGACGATCTCTTAAAACGGTAAAACGGATAACCCAGGGGGGAGGTATCGCTGATCCTCATCTGGCGCACTCTGTACTACGTTTTATATCTGCTATGCGCGACAGGCGGACGCCCGCACAGAGTACACGGGCGTCCATTAACGTGACGTGGACAGATTACTTAACCCGCTTCCCCGTTTCGTCAATGACCTTCTCGCCATCCTCTTTGGTAAACATGCCTTTCTGATCTTCCGGCAGAATATCCAGCACGACTTCTGACGGGCGGCAAAGACGCGTGCCAAGCGGCGTCACTACGATGGGGCGATTAATCAGGATCGGATGCTGAAGCATAAAATCAATCAACTGCTCATCCGTAAATTTCTCTTCACCAAGACCCAGTTGTTCATAGGGTTCAACGTTCTTACGCAGCAGTTCCCGAACTCCAATCCCCATATCTGAAATCAGTTTAATCAGCTCGTCCCGGGTCGGTGGCGTATCGAGATAGTAAACGATGGTCGGTTCGTTACCGCTGTTACGGATCATCTCCAGCGTGTTGCGTGAAGTGCCGCAGGCCGGGTTGTGATAAATGGTAATGTTGCTCATATCAATATCTCATTACAAAGTGACAGAGAGCCGCCACGCCAGCGCGGCCAGAGTGACTAACAGCACGGGCACCGTCATGATAATGCCGGTACGGAAATAGTATCCCCAGGTGATCGTGATATTTTTCTGGGCAAGCACATGCAGCCACAGCAGGGTTGCCAGACTGCCAATCGGGGTGATTTTCGGGCCTAAATCGCAGCCAATCACGTTGGCATAAATCATGGCCTCTTTGACAACGCCCGTCGCGGTACTGCCGTCAATCGACAGCGCGCCAATCAACACCGTTGGCATATTGTTCATCACCGACGACAGGAACGCCGTCAGAATGCCGGTGCCGAACGTTGCAGTCCATAACCCCTTAGCTGCCAGCAGGTTCAGTACGCCTGACAGGTACTCCGTAAGCCCTGCATTACGCAGACCATAGACCACCAGATACATGCCCAGCGAGAAAACAACGATCTGCCATGGCGCACCGCGCAGGACTTTCCCCGTATTGATGGCATGACCTCTTTTCGCTACCGCAAACAGCACCGCTGCGCCAGAAGCCGCTATCGCGCTGACCGGGATCCCCATCGGCTCCAGTACAAAGAAACCGATAAGCAGCAGTAACAGCACAATCCAGCCCGCCCTGAAGGTCGCCGGATCCTTTATCGCACTGGCAGGAGTTTTCAGCAGCGAAATGTCATACGTCGCCGGTATATCCTTGCGAAAGAAGAGGTGCAGCATGACCAGCGTGGCTGCAATCGCGGCCATATCCACAGGGATCATCACGGAGGCGTACTGCGCAAAGCCCAGATCGAAGAAATCCGCCGAGACGATATTCACCAGGTTAGACACAATGAGCGGCAGGCTGGCTGTATCGGCGATAAATCCTGCGGCCATGACAAAGGCCAGTGTCGTGCCCTGGCTGAACCCCAGCGCAAGCAGCATCGCAATCACAATTGGCGTCAGGATCAGCGCGGCGCCGTCATTGGCAAATAACGCAGCAACGGCGGCACCGAGTAACACTATCCAGGTAAACAGCAGGCGGCCACGTCCGTTACCCCATCGGGAGACGTGCAGTGCAGCCCATTCAAAGAACCCGGACTCATCAAGCAGCAGGCTGATAATGATGACCGCAATAAATGCCGCCGTCGCGTTCCAGACGATATTCCAGACAACGGGAATATCAGCAATATGAATGACACCGGTTCCCAGCGCCAGCGCAGCCCCGATACTCGCGCTCCAGCCAATACTCAGGCCTCTGGGTTGCCAGATCACCAGCACCAGCGTCAGTAAAAATATACTCCCTGCCACAAGCATTTTAGACTCCATTATATATGATTATGTGAATGTGTTTTTCTGTCTCAGCAGGCGGTGCAGGCTGATTTATTCAGCCATTCACGTACATCTTCCCGCAGACACTGCCAGGACGACGTGATGGTCTCCGCTGCCCACGCCGGTATGTGGGGTGACAGGCGATAGTGGATCCACTTGCCTTCCCGGCGGTCAAGAACCAGCCCCGCCTCGCGGAGAATAGCCATATGGCGCGAGATTTTGGGCTGCGATTCAGCGGTGGCCGCGCAGATATCGCAGACACACAGCTCTCCAGACTCCCGCAAGAGCATCACGATGGCGAGCCGTGTTTCATCGGACAGGATTTTAAAAAGCTGAACAGGTTGTAGCATGATTCACTCCGTTCCCTTTAGAATATACATATGCTAATTCATATGTATTGATTTTGAAATCACCTGTTCTCCCCGGAGGAGAAAAATGGAACAATTTCCTGCCCTGAACACTGAATGCTTTGATCGACACATCGCTGAACGCCTGCACCTGCAGGAACCGCCACGCATTCTGATTCTGTATGGCTCAGTAAGGGAGCGATCCTACAGCCGCTTTGCCGCAGAGGAAGCCGGTCGCCTGCTGACGGCGATGGGCGCGGAGGTGAAACTCTTTAATCCCTCTGGTTTGCCCCTGCCAGATGATGCGCCGGATACGCACCCGAAAGTCACCGAGCTGCGCGGTCTGGTCAGATGGTGTGACGGTATGGTCTGGAGTTCCCCGGAACGACATGGGGCGATGAGCGCAATTATGAAGGCGCAGATCGACTGGATACCCTTAAGTGAAGGCGCGATCCGTCCTTCGCAGGGCAAAACACTTGCAGTCATGCAGGTTTGCGGCGGTTCGCAGTCTTTTAACGCCGTGAACCAGATGCGCATTCTGGGTCGATGGATGCGGATGTTCACTATCCCCAACCAGTCCTCAGTAGCGAAAGCCTGGCAGGAATTTGATGAGAATGGCCGGATGAAACCCTCTTCCTGGTATGACCGTATTGTCGATGTCACCGAGGAGCTGTTCAAGATCACGCTACTGCTTAAGGGGCAAACCGGCTATCTTGCCGATCGTTACAGCGAGCGAAAAGAGAGATCACAAAAAGACGCTGGACGATGAATCACCCGCAGAGAGTCTTAACTTATGTGTTGCATCCATGAGTTGACTCATCGCGACAAGCCGACATTAAACCTTTTCAATAACGTGTCGGCTTATCCAGGCGTGTATTACTGCGCTTTCAGGATACCGGACTGTCCCTGTTTATTGGTCCAGGTGATATCGCAACCTGTACCGGTGTACAGAACAGAGAGCGTGACGCCCATCTGAGTCTGCACTTCATCCATATTCTTCTTAACATGTTTAACGTGTTTTGGCGCGAAGCCGTTCACTTTTTTCACCTGACAGGAACTGTCGGCCTGTACTTCCAGCATGCTGTCAGAATAGGTGGTGAGTCCTTTGCTCATGTTCGGCGTGTTTGGGTGCACTGGCTCTGCCAGTTCATCCATTTGTGTTTTGCCACTCTGCTCAAGCTGCTGGCGATATTTTTCGCTGATGGCATAAGCCGTAGACATGGAAGCAACGGTGATGAAAACAGCCAGCAGGCCTGTTCCAAAAGTAAGTTTATTCATTGTCGGTTCCTGATTAATGATGTTTTGCGAGCGTTGCGATCTCTCATATTCTTAGTATTAATTGCTTCATATGGCGAGGACCAGAAAAAGCGCCAATCGTCATAATACTGAGACCAAAAGACGCAACACATGAAAGAGTAGCGTACTGCTTACATCAGAAAGCCGCCCTGTAAGGCGGCTTCAACATTTAGCGATTACCAGCCGTATGACACGCCAGCACCTACAACAAAATTATGTTGTGTATCGTTAGACACGGAGCTTTTAACGACCACGTTTTCCGTAGCGCGGGCAGAGAAGCCAACCGCTAACGCGCTCTCGCCATCGGTATTACCCACGCCAGCGCCGACGCTGAAGTTTTGAGTATTGGTAACTTGTGGAATGTTAGCCATTGCCGCAACGCCTGCGATTCCCGCCGAAGCACGTTGGCGGTTTTCCTCAACCTTATTTTTAAGCGCACCGAACTTGCTATTCGTTTCGCTTTCCAGAGTCTGAATACGGCTTTCGTGATCGGCCAGCTCGGCAGAATGAGCGGCAACAGTCGCATCCGTTTTGCGGCGTGCTTCATTTTCTGCGGCGATCTGTTGATCGACGGCGGCCAGGCTGCGGGCCTGTTTCACAACCTCGCCGTTAACCCGGGCGGTCTCCTGCGCATTGGCGGCAATGCCTGCGGCGTTGTTTTCGATTTCTGCGGTGACCTGCTGATCGACAGCGGCAAGGCTACGGGCCTGTTTCACGACTTCGCCGTTAACACGGGCAGTTTCCTGCGCATTGGCGGCAATGCCTGCGGCGTTGTTTTCGATAGCTTCCGCTTCGTTATCGATCTGCGCCTGATAGGTATCAATCGTCACCGGATCATTTTTAACCGTTACGGATTCATTAGCGGTAGGTATCGCTTTTGGCGCGTCAGTTTCACCGGTCGTGATAGTGATTGGCGTCTCTAACACTGGTTTAGCCGTGATCATCGGCGTGAATTGCGTCGGCTGCGGGTTTACAGTCGGTTTAGTCATGCCCGCATACACTGGCGTCGGTGGGGTGATCTGCGGGGTGGCCTGCGGAATAGCCTGCGGCGCAAGGATCGGCGTCTTCTGCATAATTGGTGTTTGTTGCTGAATTACCGGGATAGCGTCGGGCTCAGCTTGCGCGAATACACTGCCTTTGGAGCTGCGCGTCTGGCTTTCACCGTTCTTGGCTTGTGCCGATACGGTATAAGCCAGATTGTTAGCCGAAGCCTTCAGCGCAGAAAACAGACGCGTATCATGTGCGTCGCGCTCATCGTCCTGGCTCACTTTATAAACTGAAGTATAGCCATCCCTTAAAGAGACAGTTTGGCCTTGAGTAGAAGGTGCATTGATAGTGCCATAGTTACTGGAAGCACTCACATTTGTTGCAGAAAGTGCGACCGCGCCCGCGATTACGAGTGAAAGTGTGGATCTTTTCATAGTGTTTGTTAAACTCGAAAATGCTGTAAATGATCAGCTGAAAATAATGCGTTACAGATAGTTAGGTGGTTGCCGCCATCTAACTATCACCCTAACTTCTTCCATGAGATTCATGAACGAAGTACTCTATGTGATTAATAATTAACGAATTGAAGTAAGCAACCTCGCTTTTTAAGTCATATATTTTTTAAAAAAATGACATGCCAATGAATTACCAGACTGTCATGTGAACGGTAATGAAAATGGTAAAGGTATTGTTAATTACTTAAATAACAAATTAACAATTAATTTAATTCGATAACCGAACAAACATAATATTCCTTCATATTTAATGACATGCGATATCAGTGGTACCGTTTACACAATAATTGCGTGATCGTGGCTGCACTATCCCCGGATTTAATTTCTCCTTCCTTGATTTATATCAATAATTTCACATAGGCATATTTAGCCATACATTTTTTACCCTAAATTTCAGACTTTATATCGTGAAGTAATACGTATCCCGAGAGAGTATCGGCTTAATTTTTAAGACATATTTTTCTTTGCGAATTATGCGGAAAGAATGAATGGTGAATTAACGCTCATATGTCATTGAGGGTAGTTTGTTTTTTTGTTCTGCTTTTTAGTAATAGTTGGGTTTTTTATGCTTCTTTTTCTAAATTAATATCTGAATCTGCACTTAGAAATTAAAAAGAATATAGTTTTTTACTCGGCGCTTAAGGGGGTTTTTTCCACTAAATGGGACGATGCAGGACAGGGACGGTTCCCGGTCGTTGTTCTCTCAACCCATCACGTTGAGCGAGTGACCTCAGGCTTCATCGCAATAGTTCAGGTGCCCTCTTGAGCCATCGTTGCAACGATACCAGGCACCTTTCCCTGCCGTTTTGCTTATACCTTGTACGGTCTGACTGCCGGGTAGCGGCTTCGCCTTACCCGGCCTTCAGAAACCTTCACTTCGGTTATTTGCTTAAATCCACCTGATAAATCGCAAACCCAATGTCATCGGTTGCGACCTGCTGCATCGGATACTGCGCTTTCTCTTTGATAAACGCCGCCGCTTTTTCTGATGGCGACGTCTCAAAGCGAACATCCAGCTTCACCTTGCTGGCGATCGGTGCCAGACGCCAGTTGTTGTCCGCTGCCGGATGAATTTCACCACTCTTTTTCGACTGCTCACCGATCCACGCAGCCAGCACCGAGCGGTTCTCATCCGGTGAAGCGAAGGCGATATGGCTGTCGCCGGTTCCGGCAAACTTACCGCCGTAGGCGCGATAGTTATTGGTCGCCACCAGGAAGGTCGCTTTAGGGTCGATTGGCTTACCGTTAAAGGTCAGGTTCTTGATACGCTCCGCCTGGGCGTTCACCACCTGGCACTCGCCGTCATATTTCGCCGGCTGCGAGACATCAATCTGATACTCCACGCCGTCGATTACGTCGAAGTTATAGGTACGGAACCCGTCCCAGTTAATAAGCGACTGCGGTTGGGGGCTGTTCGTATCGATCTGGTTGAATTGTCCAGCAGAGCACTCCAGCCACTCTTTCACCTCCTGGCCGGTCGCTTTCACCACTACCAGGGTGTTCGGATAGAGATAGAGATCGGCGGCGTTACGGAAGGTCAGCTGGCCTTTTTCCACTTCGACGTAGCTGGCCGGATCGTTCTTACGTCCGCCCACTTTAAATGGCGCGGCAGCAGAGAGTACTGGCAGTTTCGCCAGGTCCGGGTCGCCCTGAATATAGCGCTCCACGTAGGCTTTCTGCGCCATGTTCACCACCTGTACGGTGGGATCGTCCTGCACCAGCGACAGGTAGCTGTACATGTTGTCCGAGGATTTACCGATCGGTTTGCTGACAAACTCACGGGTAGCGTCGTGATCGTGTTTCAGCACCTCGACGATGTTTTTATCCTCACCCACCAGCGCTTTTTTGGCGGCCAGATCGTAAATCGGTCGCGCTTCGGCCTTCGACTGCGTCACCTGCCATTTGCCGCCGTCATTATTCAGCACCAGATCGACCACCCCGAGGTGATCCCCCCACATGCCCGGCATGACAGCAGGTACACCGTTCAGCGTTCCTTTGGCAATATCAGCCCCTTTAATGCTGGCGAAATCTTTGCCCGGGAACACTGCGTGCGCGTGGCCGAAGAGAATGGCATCAACGCCTTTCACTTCGCTGAGGTAGTAGACGGAGTTTTCCGCCATCGCCTGATACGGATCGGCAGACAGACCCGAGTGCGCCACGACGACCACCAGATCGGCACCTTTCTCACGCATCTCCGGCACATACTTACGTGCAGTTTCGGTAATGTCGTTAACCGTCACTTTGCCGCTCAGGTTGGCCTTATCCCAGGTCATGATTTGCGGCGGTACAAAACCGATATAGCCAATCTTCAGGGTCTGCGTTTTCCCGTCCTGATCGACCACGGTCGTCTCTTTGATCAGATAAGGGGTGAACAGCGGCTTATTGGTTTTAACGTCGATGATATTGGCGTTAACGTACGGGAATTTGGCCCCGGAGAGCGCCATATGCAGATAATCCAGCCCGTAGTTAAACTCGTGGTTGCCGAGGTTACCCACCGCGTAGTCCAGGGTGTTCAGCGCCTTATAGACCGGATGAACATCGCCCTTTTTCAGACCTTTCGCAGCCATGTAATCGCCAAGCGGACTACCCTGAATTAAGTCCCCGTTATCGACCAGCACGCTGTTTTTCACTTCGCTACGGGCGGCATTAATCAGGCTGGCAGTGCGAACCAGGCCAAATTTTTCCGTCGGTGCATCT
Source organism: Leclercia sp. LSNIH3 (assembly GCF_002935105.1). Classification (NCBI taxonomy): domain Bacteria; kingdom Pseudomonadati; phylum Pseudomonadota; class Gammaproteobacteria; order Enterobacterales; family Enterobacteriaceae; genus Leclercia; species Leclercia sp. LSNIH3. Next base: position 1,966,186 of record NZ_CP026387.1, on the reverse strand, counting down.
TTGTAGTAGTCGAAGTCCATCATATTGCTGTGCAGGTCGGTCGTTTCCAGAATGCGGAGATCAACTGTCGCTGCCTGTACGCTCGCGGCAATCAGCGTCGCCAGGAGCGTTGCGCTAAACTTAATCATCAGAGGAGTCCTTTTTTTGAAGCAGGCCACAAAAGAATATGTATCTATATTTTTTTGCTTACAGAATTGTGAATCCTGCCAGAAAAAAGTGCCCTGAAACCGGAATTGCTTCACAGATAGCGGATTTATTCACAATGCGATATAAATAAAACAAAGAGTTAAACCCACTGTGTTAACAAAGAGGTGGAGAATGTTAGATAAAATTTGTCAGCTCGCACGGGATGCGGGCGATGCCATTATGCAGGTCTATGATGGCAAGATCCCGATGGACGTGCTCAGCAAAATCGACGACTCGCCGGTAACCGCAGCGGATCTCGCGGCACACAGAGTGATCCTGCAAGGTCTGCAGGCGCTGACGCCCGATATTCCGGTGCTGTCAGAAGAAGATCCTCAGCCCTGGGAAGAGCGCCAGCACTGGCAACGTTACTGGCTGGTTGATCCGCTGGACGGTACCAAGGAGTTCATCAAACGTAATGGTGAATTCACCGTCAACATTGCCCTGATTGAGAATGGCAAAGCGGTGCTGGGTGTGGTCTATGCCCCGGTGCTGAACGTGATGTATAGCGCCGCCGAAGGCAAAGCCTGGAAAGAAGAGTGCGGCGTGCGTAAACAGATTCAGGTACGTGATGCCCGGCCACCGCTGGTGGTCATCAGCCGCTCGCACGCCGATAACGAACTGCAGGAGTACCTGCATCAGTTAGGTGAGCATCAGACGACGTCGATCGGTTCCTCGCTGAAGTTCTGCCTGGTAGCAGAAGGGCAGGCGCAGCTGTATCCCCGCTTTGGGCCGACCAACGTCTGGGATACGGCGGCAGGTCACGCCGTTGCCGCCGCTGCGGGAGCACACGTTCACGACTGGCAGGGCAAGCCGCTCGACTATACCCCGCGTGAATCGTTCCTCAATCCCGGCTTCCGGGTCTCGCTTTACTGACCGAGCAGCTTATGCAGCAGGGCAACCACCTGCTGCACCTCTTCCTGTGTCAGCGATCCGTCTTTGGCCCATTGAATGCGGCCTTCTTTATCCAGCACGGCAATCGCTGAACTCTCTTCTTGCAGCTGCCATGCGGCGCGCGCCGTGCCGTTGCTGTCGACGATAATCTGCGACCACGGATAGAGCTTTTTATTGCTCTCAAGGCTGCTACGTACAAACATGCCAGAGCCAGGAATCGCATCGTCGGTATTGACGATGGTGGTCGTCTGGTAGTGATCTCTTGGCAAATTTGCCGCCTTGATCGCTTCAATTAAGGTTGCGTTTTTCTCTTTTGCTGACGAGCGACCGGCAATATGTAGCACAACTCGCACTTTGCCTGGGAGCTGCGCGCTATTCCAGGTTTTATAGCTAAACTTATCATTGTCGAGGATCAATTCTCCCCGGTCGGCAATGCCCACCGGCGGCACACGTTGTCCCTTATCAAAATTATGTGCGGAAGCCATCAGTGGCAGCATCAGGCAGGCAGTTGCCAGAATGTTACGTAGAGTCATGGTGTTTCCTTATTTTTTAGCAGGTGATCCGACCACTTGGTCTGACGTTTAATCATAAGTGCGATTGCGGCGCTTTACCCGCAATCCCGGTGCCAGAGTGAGGCGGAACGCACATATCTGCGCAAAAACGAAGGCTTATACTGCTCGAAAGTTACCATTGCAAAGAATATTCTGATTATTTGTCATCAAAAGGTAAATAAACTTATGCAGACTGGGTATCACCGTTTTTCTGGACTATAGTCATTGGGCAATAAATTTGCGCTCCAGAGGGTCGGCCCGATTGTGGTGCCGCAAGAGCGTATGATTCGCAGGAGATAATAGAATGAAAATTTTCCAACGCTACAATCCGCTTCAGGTGGCGAAATACGTAAAAATCCTGTTCCGTGGACGGTTGTATATCAAGGATGTTGGCGCTTTTGAGTTCGATAAGGGCAAAATCCTTGTCCCAAAAGTGAAGGATAAACAGCACTTTTCTGTGATGTCCGAAGTCAACCGTCAGGTTATGCGTCTGCAAACTGAGATGGCTTAACCAACGTGCTATGCAGTAAAAAAAACGGCTCCCGAGGGAGCCGTTGATGTTTCTGGCTTAGGCCGACGCGTTCTCTTCGGCGTCCGGCAGTTTCGGCACCAGCACGGTCGGCTTGTTGTCGATGCGCGTCACCAGCAGCTGGTCGATGCGGTAGTTGTCGATATCCACCACTTCGAACTTATATCCCGAGAATTTCACCGAGTCGGTGCGTTTCGGGATCTTACGCAGCATAAACATCATAAAGCCGCCAATGGTCTCGTAGTTGCCGGACTGCGGGAACTCGTCGATATCCAGCACGCGCATCACGTCATCGATCGGCGTACCGCCGTCCACCAGCCATGAGTTCTCATCGCGCGCCACAATCTGTTCTTCCAGACCCTGGCCCACCAGATCGCCCATCAGCGTGGTCATCACGTCATTGAGCGTGATGATCCCCACCACCAGCGCGTATTCATTCATGATTACCGCGAAGTCTTCCCCGGCGGTTTTGAAGCTTTCCAGCGCTTCGGAGAGCGTCAGGGTGTCCGGCACAATCAGCGTATTGCGGATCTGGACGCCGCTGTTCAGCGCCAGGCTCTGGTTCGCCAGCACACGGTTCAGCAAGTCTTTGGAATCCACATAGCCGATGATGTGGTCAATATCCTCATTACAGACCAGGAACTTGGAGTGCGGATGTTCCGCCACTTTGTTCTTCAGGCTCTGCTCGTCTTCGTGCAGATCGAACCAGATCACGTTCTCGCGGCCGGTCATTGACGACGGCACGGTACGCGACTCCAGCTCAAACACGTTCTCGATCAGCTCATGCTCCTGCTTACGCAGCACCCCTGCCAGCGCACCGGCTTCGAACACCGCGTAGACATCATCAGAGGTGATGTCGTCTTTACGTACCATCGGCAGCTTGAACAGGCGGAAGATGGTGTTTGCCAGGCCGTTAAAGAACCACACCAGCGGGCGGAACACGAACAGGCAGAAGCGCATCGGGTTGATGATGCGCAAAGCCACGGCTTCGGGCGCAATCATACCGATGCGTTTCGGGGTCAAGTCGGCAAACAGAATGAACAGGCCGGTCACCAGCGAGAAGGAGAGGATAAAGCTCAGTTGCTCGGAGAGTTCAGGGGAGAAGTAGTTAGAGAAAACGCTATGAAACACCGGGGAGAATGCGGCGTCGCCGACGATACCGCCCAGGATGGCGACGGCATTAAGGCCAATTTGCACTACGGTGAAAAACATCCCCGGATTTTCCTGCATTTTCAGGACCCGTTGGGCATTAAGGTTGCCATCATCGGCGAGCAGCTTAAGTTTGATTTTACGGGATGCGGCCAGAGAGATTTCCGATATCGAGAAAAATGCACTGACAGCGATTAGACAAAGTATGACTAAGATACTGTTTAACATAGTTTATCCGGCTTCTCGCCAGATCCTCAGAGATAATACTGTGAAGAGACATTGAGTACCCGCTCGTAGCGTTGAGCCGGTTATTTACGCGGCTAGTATAGCGTAAAGGCGTGTAAATCTGCCAGAGGTCACGTTTTACACATATTTTGAGGGTAAATGTATGCCGGGTAACGCAAGGTGGTACCCGGCATAGCAGGGGGGGAACTGCCTGCTCTGCTCTCGCACCAGATACCTCTCTCCCGTACGATAGGGCGCAGCTTCCATCGTCAGGCCATCGTATAACCCGCGTTTTGTGTTCGAGGGATGTTAAGCGACACCTCCTGCACCCGCAAAAGGCCAGGGGAGCGATGGTCCGCACCGCGCGGGATCGGGGTATAAACGCTGTGCAACTATTGCAGACGCAGCTCAACCGGCCGCAGGCACCGGTTTTGAAGTTGCTGTTAAAGGGTAAAGAGATAAAGGACGGTTCGGTGAGCAATGCCATGCGCCACGCGGCTCGCGTGGCGCTAAACCGATAATCAGGCCAGTTGTGGCGGCAGGCATACGCCGATGCCACCGATACCGCAGTAGCCGTACGGATTTTTATGCAGGTACTGCTGGTGATCGTCTTCCGCGTAGTAGAACGGCAGCGCGGTGGCGATCTCCGTGGTGACCTGACGGTCGTCGTTTGCCGCGAGCATCGCCTGCTGGAAGCGCGCCAGGCTGTCGCGGGCCGCCGCGTCCTGTTCCGGGGTGAGCGGATAGATCGCCGAGCGGTACTGGGTGCCGTGGTCATTGCCCTGACGCATACCCTGTGCCGGGTCGTGGTTTTCCCAGAACACCTGCAGCAGCTGTTCATAGCTGATCACGTTCGGGTCATACACGACCCGCACCGCCTCGGCATGACCGGTCTGGCCGGAGCAGACTTCGCGGTAGGTTGGGTTAGGGGTATAGCCGCCGGTGTAGCCCGCAGCGGTGCTGTAGACGCCAGGCAGCTGCCAGAACAGGCGCTCCACGCCCCAGAAACAGCCCATCGCGAACAGGGCGATAGCCATGCCGTCGGGGACGTTGGTCATTGAGTGACCGTTCACGGCGTGCAGGGTGGCGACTGGCATAGGGGTGTTCCGTCCCGGTAATGCATCCGCCTGAGCAACAAGGTGCTTTTTATCGAATAAACTCACGGTGTGACCTCCGGGTAGGTGATGTTTGGGTTAAGGTTGTCACGACGCGTTTAATTGAACACAATAAATGCCGTGAATGAGTCTAGATTTAAACATAAGAAATATTAGGTTGTTTAACCATTTTTCAACCCGTGTATTGGGTTTTGGGCTTTATGCCGTGATCTGCCGCGGAGCGGCAATTCATCTGCTTCCAGGGGTGGAAACAAGGATATTCAGGAGAAAACGTGCCAAAAATCCGCCAGTTATGTTTAGTCAGTTTCTTGCTGACAAGCGGAATCGCCGACGCGGCGAATGTTCGTTTGCAGGTTGAGGGGTTATCCGGGAAACTGGAAAAAAACGTACGCGCACAGCTCTCCACGATCCAGAGCGACGAAGTGACGCCAGACCGCCGCTTCCGCGCCCGCGTGGATGACGCCATCCGTGGCGGTTTAAAAGCGCTCGGCTACTACGAACCCACTATCGACTTCGAACTGCGTCCACCTCCGGCCAAAGGGCGGCAGGTATTGATTGCCCGCGTCAAGCCGGGCGAGCCGGTGCTGATCGGCGGCACGGACGTGGTGCTGCGCGGCGGCGCGCGCACGGATCACGACTACCTCGATCTGCTGAATACGCGACCGAAAAACGGCACCGTGCTTAATCACAGCGATTACGACGGCTTCAAAAAAGATCTGACCAAAGTAGCGCTGCGCAAAGGCTATTTCGACAGTCAGTTCAATAAAAGCCAGCTGGGCATTGCCCTCGACAGACGCCTGGCATTCTGGGATATCGACTACGACAGCGGCGAACGTTACCGCTTTGGCGACGTCACCTTTGAAGGGTCGCAAATTCGCGACGAATATCTGCAAAATCTGATCCCCTTCAAAGAGGGCGACTATTACCAGTCGAAAGATCTGGCCGAGCTTAACCGCCGCCTCTCTGCCACCGGCTGGTTTAACTCAGTAGTGGTAGCCCCAGAATTTGATAAAGCGCGGCAGACCAAAGTGCTGCCGCTGCACGGCGTGGTCTCGCCACGCACCGAGAACACCATTGAGACCGGGGTCGGTTACTCCACCGACGTCGGCCCGCGGGTCAAAGCGACGTGGAAAAAGCCGTGGATGAACTCCTACGGCCATAGCCTGACCACCAACGCCAGCATCTCTGCTCCCGAACAGCAGCTGGATTTCAGCTATAAAATGCCGCTGCTGAAAAACCCGCTTGAGCAATATTACCTGGTGCAGGGCGGCTTTAAGCGCACCGATCTGAACGATACCGAAGCCGACTCCACGACCCTCGCGGTGTCACGCTACTGGGATCTCTCCAGCGGCTGGCAGCGCGCCATTAACCTGCGCTGGAGCCTCGACCACTTTACCCAGGCCAATGTAACCAACACCACCATGCTGCTCTATCCGGGGGTGATGATCAGCCGGACCCGCTCCCGCGGCGGGCTGATGCCGACCTGGGGCGATTCTCAGCGCTATTCAGTGGATTACTCCAATACCGCCTGGGGTTCAGATGTCGATTTTGTCGTGGTGCAGGCGCAGAACGCCTGGATCCGCACCCTCTACGATCGTCACCGCTTTGTGATGCGCGGCAATCTGGGCTGGATTGAGACCGGCGATTTCGAAAAAGTGCCGCCGGATCTTCGCTTCTTCGCCGGGGGCGATCGCAGTATTCGTGGCTACAAATACAAATCCATCGCGCCAAAAGATGACGACGGCAAGCTGATCGGGGCCTCGAAGCTGGCCACCGGCTCGCTGGAGTATCAATACAACGTCACCGGAAAATGGTGGGGCGCGACCTTTATCGACAGCGGGGAAGCGGTAAGCGATATCCGCCGCAGCGACTTCAAAACCGGCGCGGGCGTTGGAGTGCGCTGGGAGTCACCGGTCGGGCCGATCAAGCTCGATTTCGCCGTGCCGGTGGGTGATAAAGATGAACACGGTTTACAGTTTTACATCGGTCTGGGGCCTGAATTATGAGTTTATGGAAGAAAATCAGCCTCGGCGTTGTGCTGTTTGTTCTGCTGCTGCTGTCTGCGGTGGCCTTTCTGGTGGGCACCACCAGCGGGCTGCATCTGCTGTTTAAAGCGGCCAACCGTTGGGTGCCGGGGCTGGAGATTGGCCAGGTCACCGGCGGCTGGCGCGACCTGCATCTGAAAAACGTCCGCTATGACCAGCCGGGCGTGGCGGTCACCGCGGGCGATCTGCACCTGGCGGTGAAGCTCAGCTGTCTGCGTGACAGCAGCCTGTGCGTTAACGATCTGTCGTTAAAAGATGTGTTCGTGACGATCGATTCGAAAAAAATGCCGGAAGCGGCACCCCCTGCTGAAGAGGAGAGTGGGCCGCTGGATCTCTCCACGCCATACCCGATTTCGCTTAACCGGGTGGCGCTGAATAACGTCAACGTCAAAATCGATGACACCACCGTGTCGGTGATGGACTTCACCTCGGGCCTGCGCTGGCAGGAGAAAAACCTGACCCTGACGCCGACCGCCCTGCAGGGGCTGCTGATTGCCCTGCCGAAAGTAGCGGACGTGGCGCAGGAGGAGATCGTCGAGCCAAAAATTCAGAATCCGAAGCCGGAAGAGAAGCCGCTGGGCGAAACGCTGAAAGATCTCTTCTCTAAACCGGTCCTGCCGGAGATGACCGACGTTCATCTGCCGCTGAACCTCAACATCGAAGAGTTTAAGGGCGAGCAACTGCGCCTGACCGGCGATACGGACCTGACGGTCTTCAACATGCTGCTGAAGGTGAGCAGTATCGACGGCAATATGAAGCTCGACGCGCTGGATATCGACACCAACCAGGGGAGCGTCAACGCCACCGGTAATGCGCAGCTGCGCGATAACTGGCCGGTGGACATCACTCTCAACAGCAGCCTGAACATCGACCCCATCAAGGGCGAAAAGGTGAAGCTGAAGGTCGGCGGTGCCCTGCGTGAGCAACTGGAGTTTGGCGTGAACCTCTCCGGCCCGGTGGATCTGGTGCTGCGCGGCCAGACCCGGCTTGCAGAGGCGGGCCTGCCGCTCAACCTGGAAGTGGTCAGTGAACAGCTGTACTGGCCCTTCACCGGCGAGAAGCAGTATCAGGCCGATAACGTGAAGCTGAAGCTTACCGGCAAAATGACCGACTACACCCTGTCGTTCCGCACTGCGGTGAAAGGGGAGGGGCTACCGCCTGCGGGCATTACCCTTGATGCGAAGGGCAACGAACAGCAGATCAACCTCGATAAGCTGACGGTCGCGGCGCTGGAGGGCAAAACCGAACTGACGGCGCTGCTCGACTGGCAGCAGGCGATCAGCTGGCGCGGGGAGTTGAAGCTCACCGGGATCAACACTGCCAAAGAGGTGCCGGACTGGCCATCGAAGCTCGACGGCCTGATTAAAACCCGCGGCAGTCTGTACGGCGGCAGCTGGCAGATGGATGTGCCGGAGCTGAAAATTACCGGCAACGTGAAGCAGAACAAGGTGGATGTGCATGGCTCGCTGAAGGGCAACAGCTACCTGCAGTGGATCATTCCCGGCCTGCACGTGGCGCTGGGCCGCAATACCGCCGACATCAAGGGCGAGCTGGGGGTGAAAGATCTGGATCTGGATGCCACCATCGATGCACCGAATCTTGATAATGCCTTGCCGGGGCTTGGCGGAACGGCGAAAGGGCTGGTGAAAGTGCGCGGCACGGTCGAGGCCCCGCAGCTTCTGGCTGACATCACCGCTAACGGCCTGCGCTGGCAGGAACTCACCATTGCCCGCGTGCGCGTCGATGGCGATGTAAAATCCACCGACCAGATCGCCGGACACATGAACCTGCGCGTGGATCGTATTTCGCAGCCGGGGGTTAACCTCAATCAGGTTACCCTGGAGGCCAAAGGCAGCGAGAAACAGCACGACCTCCAGCTGCGTGTCCAGGGCGATCCGGTCTCGGGTCAGCTGCATCTGGCGGGCAGTTTTGACCGCAAAGAGATGCGCTGGAAAGGCTCGCTCGACAACACCCGCTTCGCCACCCCGGTGGGGCCGTGGTCGTTAACCCGCTCGATTGCGCTGGATTACCGCAATGCGGAGCAGAAGGTCAGCATCGGGCCACACTGCTGGACCAACCCGAACGCTGAGCTGTGCGTGCCGCAGACTATTGATGCCGGGGCCGAAGGGCGGGCGGTAGTGAACCTCAACCGCTTTGACCTGGCGATGCTCAAGCCGTTTATGCCGGACGCCACCCAGGCCAGCGGCGTGTTTAGCGGTAAAGCGGATGTGGCCTGGGATACCACCAAACCGGGGCTGCCGCAGGGCAACGTCACGCTCTCCGGGCGCAACGTGAAGGTCACGCAGGTGGTGAACGACGCGCCGCTGCCGCTGGCATTCACCACGCTCAATCTTACCGCCGATCTGCACAACAACCGCGCCGAGCTGGGCTGGCTGATCCGCCTCGCCAACAACGGCCAGTTTGATGGCCAGATCCAGGTAACCGATCCGCAAGGGCAGCGTAACCTGGGCGGCAACGTCAATATCCGCAATCTCAACCTGGCGATGGCCAACGCCATTTTCTCACGGGGCGAGAAAGCGGCAGGGATGCTGAACGCTAACCTGCGGCTGGCTGGTAACGCGCAAAGCCCGCAGCTCTTCGGTCAGATGCAACTGAACGGGGTCGATATCGACGGCAACTTTATGCCGTTCGATATGCTGCCGAGCCAGCTGGCGATGAACTTCAACGGCATGAGCTCGACGCTGACCGGGACCGTACGCACCCAGCAGGGGCAGATCAACCTCAGCGGCGATGCCGACTGGAGCCAAATCGATAACTGGCGCGCGCGGGTGGCGGCTAAGGGCAGCAAGGTGCGCATCACGGTGCCGCCAATGGTGCGTTTAGACGTCTCGCCGGACGTGGTCTTTGAGGCCACGCCACAGCTGTTCACCCTTGATGGCCGTGTCGATGTGCCGTGGGCGCGTATTGTGGTGCATGACCTGCCAGAAAGCGCGGTGGGCGTCTCCAGCGACGAGGTGATGCTCGACAAAAATCTGCAGCCGGAAGAGACCAGGCGGGCCTCTATCCCGATCAACAGCAACCTGATCGTGCATGTGGGCAACAACGTGCGGCTGGATGCCTTTGGCCTGAAGGCGAGGCTCACCGGCGATCTGAAGGTCGCGCAGGATAAACAGGGGCTGGGCCTGAACGGGCAGATCACTATCCCGGAAGGGCGCTTCCACGCTTACGGGCAGGATCTGCTTGTCCGCAAAGGCGAGCTGCTCTTCTCCGGTCCACCGGATCAGCCGCTGCTGAATATCGAGGCGATTCGTAATCCAGAGGCCACCGAGAATGACGTGATCGCGGGGGTGCGAGTCACTGGCACCGCTGATGAACCGAAAGCGGAGATATTCTCCGACCCGGCCATGTCCCAGCAGGAAGCGCTCTCATACCTGCTGCGCGGGCAAGGTCTGGACAGCAATCAGAGCGACAGTGCGGCGATGACTTCAATGTTAGTCGGTCTGGGGGTTGCACAAAGTGGTCAGGTTGTGGGTAAAATCGGGGAGACGTTTGGCGTAAGCAATCTGGCGCTGGACACCCAGGGGGTCGGTGACTCTTCACAGGTGGTGGTCAGTGGCTATGTACTGCCGGGTCTGCAGGTGAAATATGGCGTGGGGATCTTTGACTCGCTGGCGACACTCACGTTACGCTATCGCCTGATGCCTAAGCTATATCTGGAAGCGGTGTCTGGCGTAGATCAGGCACTCGATTTGCTCTATCAGTTTGAGTTTTAGCAATGCGAATATTTGTCTACGGCAGTTTACGAACCAAGCAGGGCAACAGCCACTGGATGACCAACGCCCAGTTGCTGGGGGATTACAGTATCGAGAACTACCAGTTGTACAGCCTGGGCCACTATCCAGGCGCGGTTCCGGGGAACGGAGCAGTACAGGGTGAGGTTTATCGTATTGATAATGCCACGCTGGCTGAACTTGATGCTTTGCGCACTAAAGGCGGGGAATATGCTCGCCGGTTGATCCAGACGCCCTACGGCAGTGCCTGGATGTACGTGTACCAACGTCCGGTCGATGGCCTGACGCTGATTGAAAGCGGTAACTGGTTAGACAGAGACCAGTACTGAGATGAACAACGCCACCCTCGGGTGGCGTTGTTTTTTGTTATGCCCCTTCCTGGCGCAGCTTAAAGATCTGCACCGTCTCCAGTAGCTGTTCAGCCTGGCGATGCATCGCCTGTGCCGCCGCGGACGACTCCTGCGAAAGCGTAGCGTTTTGCTGCGTGGCGGCATCCATATGGGTGACGGCCACGTTCACCTGATCGATGCCCGTGCTTTGCTCGTGGCTGGCTAACGAAATTGCCTCAATCAGTTCACTCACCTTGCTGACGCTTTGCAGAATACCGGCCATGGCAACCCCGGCTTCTTTGACCTGACCATTACCCTCATCGATGCGGCTGACTGAGCGATCGATAAGGACGCGAATCTCTTTGGCGGCCGAGGCAGAACGCTGGGCCAGCGCGCGCACTTCAGCAGCGACTACCGCGAATCCACGGCCTTCGGTTCCCGCCCGGGCGGCTTCGACCGCGGCGTTCAGCGCGAGAATGTTGGTCTGGAAGGCGATACTGTCGATCATGCTGATGATGGTGTTGATCTCGCTGGAGAAATTATGGATCTCGCTCATGGTCTGCATGGCACGATCCACGGCTTCCTCCCCCTGACGCGCCACCTGACGGGCATTACGAGCCAGATCGCTGGCGGTTCGTGAATGTTCCGCGTTGCTTTTGACCACCGAGGTCAGCTCTTCCATCGACGCGGCGGTCTGCTCCAGGGCACTGGCCTGGGCTTCGTTACGGGAAGAGAGTTCATGGCTGCCACTGGCAATCTGTGCCGAGGCGGTGGCGATGGTCTCAGTGCCACTGCGTACCCCGGACACAATGCGGGTCAGGTTGATGTTCATCTCTTGCAGGGCATGCATCAGTTCGGCCGTCTCATCGCGACCAGCAACCGTAAAGCGGGACTGCAAATCCCCGGCGGCCACGGTACGGGCGATGCTCACAGCCTGGGCCAGCGGCCGGGTGATGCTGCGGATTAACCACCAGGTCACCAGCATTCCGGCGCCGAGCGTTAACGCCATCGTCAGCGCCAGCATCCAGCGGGTCTGCTGATAGCGGGCCTGGTTCTGGTCAGCGATCTGCTGGTGAAGCATCTTTGCGTGCTGGAGAGTGTTCGCCACCACCTCGTCGATCATTCTGGTCGGTTCGCGGTCAATGCCAGTGACCTGCTTATCCACGCGCTGGGCGCTGGTCACATCCCCCACCTGATAATCGTTCAGCGCTTTCAGGTACTGTTGCTCCAGCCCGGCGTGGATCTGCCGGGTTGCCAGCACCTCGCGGTTATCCATACCGATTTTGGGCAGCAGCTCGCTCAAATGGGTGAGCAGCGCCTGGGTGGCCTGGCTCTCGCGGCTAAAAGCATTTTTGTATTTATCGAACGCCTCCTGCCCCTGGGCACCGCGCAGCAGGGTGTTTTTCCACTCTTGCACCTGGATTTTAAACTGCACCTGGGCGCTACGTGCAGTGTCGATGCTTTCCGTGATGGACTGTTCCATTGCCATAATGCGTTGTTGCTGCGTCAGGCTGTCGTTGTTAATCGCCAGGCCGCGCAACCCGGTGAAGAGTGTTGCAAGCAGCAGCAGTGCGGCCAGCAATCCTAGCCGCTGGCCAATTGTAAGGGTGTTGATTTTCATCTGTAGCAGGTATTTCCCTGGTGGAATAAAGCGATCGTGATCACGTAACGGAGGTATCGACCGAGGGCAGACAGACTTTAAGGGCGCAGAAGGGGATTAAGACAGGGTAAACGCGCTATCTCGTTAATACACATAGAGAAAAGGGGTGTGTGACAGTTTCGTGACAATTTACGGGCATAAAAAAACCCCGACAAGTCGGGGCTTTTTACACGTTAAGAATTACTTCTTAGCGCGCTCAAAGGAGGCAATGATTTCAGCTTTAGCCGCTTCTGCATTGTCCCAACCTTCCACTTTCACCCATTTGCCTTTCTCGAGATCTTTGTAGTGCTCGAAGAAGTGGGCGATCTGCGCTTTCAGCAGTTCTGGCAGGTCGTTCACATCTTTGATGTGATCGTATTCTTTGCTCAGCTTGGTGTGCGGTACCGCAACCAGTTTCGCATCTTCACCGGCTTCGTCGGTCATTTTCAGAACACCAACCGGACGGCAGCGGATTACGGAACCAGGCTGCAGTGGGTATGGGGTTGGGACCAGCACGTCTACCGGGTCACCGTCCAGAGACAGGGTGTGGTTGATGTAACCGTAGTTGCACGGATAGAACATCGCGGTAGACATGAAACGGTCAACGAACAGCGCACCGGTGTCTTTGTCGATTTCGTATTTGATAGGATCAGCGTTCGCCGGGATTTCGATAACTACGTAGATGTCTTCCGGCAGTTCTTTACCCGCTGGGACGTTGAGTAAGCTCATGTCTGTGTCCTTTAAAATGATTGGTAATCAAGTGGCGAGTATTATAGCCAACTGACGCGGAATGTCTTCGCCTGTTTTCATCCTTCACCGCTTCTGAGCGCCAGTATTAGACCTTTCTCATGACAAGATAATCCATAAACTTAGCCGCATCTTTAATGGCTCAATGAAAGCGATTACAAACTTGTGATTAACGTTTTATTCACTTCTTCGAAGTGTGATGTAACACACTCCGTTACATCTTGTATTGTCTATAGTCATTTCGCAGAACACCTTTTACCCAACAATAAACTACCCTACGAGGACGTTCTTATGTGGAAGCGCTTACTTCTTGTCACAGCAGTTTCAGCAGCCATGTCGTCTATGGCAATGGCCGCCCCATTAACCGTAGGATTCGCTCAAGTCGGCTCAGAATCAGGCTGGCGAGCAGCTGAAACCAACGTCGCGAAAAGCGAGGCCGAAAAGCGCGGCATCACGCTGAAAATCGCTGACGGTCAGCAAAAACAGGAAAACCAGATCAAAGCGGTGCGTTCTTTTATCGCCCAGGGCGTTGACGCCATCTTCATTGCGCCGGTCGTGGCAACAGGCTGGGAGCCGGTATTGAAAGAAGCCAAAGATGCCGAAATTCCGGTGTTCCTGCTTGATCGTTCCATCGATGTAAAAGACAAATCTCTCTATATGACCACCGTCACTGCCGACAACGTGCTGGAAGGCAAATTGATCGGTGAATGGCTGGTGAAGCAGGTGGATGGCAAGCCATGTAACGTAGTGGAACTGCAGGGCACCGTCGGTGCCAGCGTGGCCATCGACCGTAAGAAAGGCTTTGCCGATGCCATTTCCAAAGCGTCAAACATCAAGATTATCCGTTCTCAGTCCGGCGACTTCACCCGCAGTAAAGGGAAAGAGGTCATGGAAAGCTTTATCAAAGCCGAGAACAACGGCAAAAACATCTGCATGGTTTACGCCCATAACGATGACATGGTGATCGGCGCCATTCAGGCTATTAAAGAAGCGGGTCTGAAACCGGGCACCGATATCCTTACCGGCTCTATCGACGGCGTACCAGACATCTATAAAGCGATGATCGACAAAGAGGCCAACGCCAGCGTTGAGCTGACGCCAAACATGGCTGGTCCGGCTTTCGATGCGCTGGAAAAATTCAAGAAAGACGGCACCATGCCAGAGAAAGTCACCATCACCAAATCCACGCTTTATCTGCCTGATACCGCAAAAGAAGAGTTAGAGAAAAAGAAAAATATGGGCTACTAAGCCTTAACCCCTCACCCCTGCCCTCTCCCCATAGGGGAGAGGGAGAAAGGCGGGTTAAGCAGAAAATTAAAGCCTGGCACGGTTAATTCCCTCTTCCCATAGGGGAGAGGGGGAAAGGCGGGTTGGGCAGACAATTAAAGCCTGGCACGTTCAATTCTCTCTTCCCACAGGAGAGAAGGGGAAAGGCGGGTTGGGCAGAAAATTAAAGATTTGCACGATCAATTCCCTCTCCCCTCCGGGGAGAGGGTTAGGGTGAGGGGGAAAATATGACCACTGAACAACACCAGGAAATCCTCCGCACAGAGGGCTTAAGCAAATTCTTCCCCGGCGTAAAAGCGCTGGATAACGTCGATTTTAGCCTACGGCGCGGCGAGATCATGGCCCTTCTTGGGGAAAACGGCGCGGGGAAATCCACGCTGATTAAAGCCCTGACCGGCGTGTATCACGCCGATCGCGGCACTATCTGGCTGGAAGGCCAGGCCATTTCGCCAAAAAATACCGCCCATGCCCAGCAGCTGGGAATCGGGACGGTCTATCAGGAAGTGAACCTGCTGCCGAACATGTCGGTCGCTGATAACCTGTTTATCGGTCGCGAGCCGCGGCGTTTTGGCTTTTTGCGTCGCAAAGAGATGGAAGCCCGCGCCACCCGGCTGATGGAATCCTACGGCTTTTCCCTCGACGTGCGCGAACCGTTGAACCGTTTTTCGGTGGCGATGCAGCAGATCGTCGCTATCTGCCGCGCTATCGATCTCTCTGCCAAAGTGCTGATCCTCGATGAACCCACCGCCAGCCTGGATACCCAGGAGGTGGAGATGCTCTTCACCCTGATGCGTCAGCTGCGCGATCAGGGGGTGAGCCTGATTTTTGTCACCCACTTCCTCGATCAGGTCTACGAAGTGAGCGACCGCATTACCGTGCTGCGTAATGGCGGCTTTGTTGGCTGTCGCGAAACCCGCGAGCTGCCGCAAATCGAGCTGGTGAAAATGATGCTTGGCCGCGAGCTGGAGACCAACGCCCTCCAGCGTGCGGGCCGGACGCTGCTAAGTGAAAAGCCCATTGCGGCGTTCAAGGATTACGGCAAGAAAGGCACCATTGCGCCGTTTAACCTGGAAGTCCGCCCTGGCGAGATCGTCGGCCTGGCGGGGCTGTTGGGTTCAGGCCGTACCGAAACCGCAGAGGTGATCTTCGGCATTAAACCAGCCGACACCGGCACTGCGCTGATCAAAGGCAAACCCCAGGCGCTGCGTTCGCCGCATCAGGCCTCCAGCCTCGGGATCGGCTTCTGCCCGGAAGATCGCAAAACCGACGGGATTATTGCCGCGGCCTCCGTGCGTGAAAACATCATTCTGGCCCTGCAAGCCCAGCGCGGCTGGCTGCGGCCAATCCCGCGTAAAGAGCAGAACGCTATTGCCGAGCGCTTTATTCGCCAGCTGGGGATCCGCACCCCGAGCGCCGAACAGCCCATCGAATTTCTCTCGGGCGGCAACCAGCAGAAGGTGCTGCTGTCGCGCTGGCTCCTGACCAAACCGCAGTTCCTGATCCTCGACGAGCCGACACGGGGCATCGACGTGGGGGCGCATGCGGAGATCATCCGCCTGATCGAAACGCTCTGCGCCGACGGCCTGGCGCTGCTGGTGATCTCCTCGGAACTGGAGGAGCTGGTGGGCTATGCCGATCGCGTGATCATCATGCGTGACCGGCAGCAGGTGGCCGAGATCCCGCTGGACGGGCTGTCCGTTCCGGCAATCATGAACGCCATTGCGGCATAAGGAGTAGATCGTGATGCCACGTTCACTGACTCAAACTGGCGAGCCGAAACGCCGCTTCCGTTGGCCCACCGGGACGCCGCAAATCATTGCGCTGCTGCTGGTGTTGCTGGTGGATAGCCTCGTTTCGCCGCATTTTTATCAGATTATCCTCCAGGATGGCCGCCTGTTCGGCAGCCCGATTGATATCTTAAACCGCGCGGCCCCGGTGGCCCTGCTGGCGATCGGCATGACCCTGGTGATCGCCACCGGCGGTATCGACCTGTCGGTAGGGGCGGTGATGGCTATCGCGGGCGCCACCGCGGCCTCGATGACCGTGGCCGGACACAGCCTGCCGGTGGTGCTGCTGGTGACCCTGGGAACGGGCGTGCTGGCAGGATTGTGGAACGGCATCCTGGTGGCGATCCTCAAAATACAGCCCTTCGTCGCCACCCTGATCCTGATGGTAGCCGGACGCGGGGTGGCGCAGCTGATCACCTCCGGGCAGATCGTCACCTTTAACGCCCCCAATCTGGCATGGATCGGCAGCGGTTCGCTGCTGTTCTTCCCGACGCCAGTGATTATCGTGGTGGTGACACTGATTGCGTTCTGGCTGTTCACCCGCAAAACCGCCCTCGGGATGTTCATTGAAGCGGTGGGGATTAACATTCGCGCGGCGAAAAACGCCGGGGTCAGCACCCGCCTGATGGTGATGCTGACCTACGTCTTAAGCGGGGTCTGCGCCGCCATCGCCGGGATCATTGTCGCGGCCGATATTCGCGGGGCCGACGCCAACAACGCGGGCCTGTGGCTGGAGCTGGATGCGATCCTCGCGGTAGTCATCGGCGGCGGGTCGCTGATGGGCGGGCGCTTTAACCTGCTGCTGTCGGTGATTGGCGCGCTGATTATCCAGGGAATGAACACCGGGATCCTGCTGTCTGGTTTCTCGCCCGAGTTAAACCAGGTGGTGAAAGCGGTAGTGGTGCTCTGCGTGCTGATCGTCCAGTCGCCGCGCTTTATCAGTCTTATTAAGGGGATGCGTGGCCATGATAAAACGTAATTTACCGTTAATGATCACCCTGGGCGTGTTCGTGCTGGGCTATCTCTACTGTCTGACGCAATTCCCCGGTTTTGCCTCGACGCGTGTGATCTGCAACATCCTGACCGATAACGCCTTTCTTGGGATCATCGCCGTCGGCATGACCTTCGTGATCCTCTCCGGCGGTATCGACCTCTCCGTTGGATCAGTGATCGCCTTTACCGGCGTCTTCCTGGCGAAAGCGATCGGCTATTGGGGGATCTCCCCACTGCTGGCCTTCCCGCTGGTGCTGGTGATGGGCTGCGCCTTCGGCGCCTTTATGGGGTTGTTGATTGATGCGCTGAAGATCCCGGCGTTCATTATCACCCTCGCCGGGATGTTCTTCCTGCGCGGCGTCAGCTATCTGGTGTCGGAAGAGTCGATCCCGATTAACCATCCGGTTTACGACACGCTCTCCAGCCTGGCGTGGAAAATTCCCGGCGGCGGCCGTCTGAGTATTCTCGGGCTGGTGATGCTGGGCGTGGTGGTGATCGGTATTTTCCTCGCCCACCGTACCCGCTTCGGTAACGAGGTGTACGCCATCGGCGGCAGCGCGACCTCTGCCAACCTGATGGGGATCTCCACCCGCAGCACCACCATCCGTATCTATATGCTCTCAACCGGGCTGGCGACGCTGGCGGGGATTGTCTTCTCCATCTATACCCAGGCAGGCTACGCCCTGGCGGGTGTGGGCGTTGAGCTGGACGCGATTGCCTCGGTGGTGATTGGCGGCACGCTGTTGAGCGGCGGGGTCGGCACGGTGCTGGGGACGCTGTTTGGCGTGGCGATCCAGGGGCTGATCCAGACCTATATCAACTTCGACGGCACGCTAAGTTCGTGGTGGACCAAGATTGCGATAGGCATCCTGCTGTTTATCTTTATCGCCCTGCAGCGCGGCCTGACGGTGCTCTGGGAGAACCGCCAAAGCTCGCCTGTCACCCGCGTGAGCACAACGACCAGCAAGGGATAACTTGCTGAATTTTCGCAATGTCTAAATCTTTTCCGGTAGCGGCCGATAACCCTTAATTCTGTCCAGATTTATCTCGCTACCGGAAATTACATCATGCTTAAAACGCTATCGATTCGTACCGGCTTGCTTTCGTTACTGGCCGTCATGACCCTCCTGCTGCTGCTCGTCAGCGGTATCGGCATTTATGCCCTCACACAAAGTTCCGCTTCACTGCAGCGCATTAATCATCTTCAGGGTGAACAGCTGGTGCAGCTTAACTCGGGCTACACCCTGATCCTGCGCGCGCGCAACGAAGCAGGGCAGGCCGTGCGCATGATGGAGGTGGGTCTGCTGGATGACGCCGCAAAAGCGGTGAAAAACATCAATGATGAAATCACGCAGGCACAAACCACGTTGAAAAACGTGATCGATAGCGGGGTAAACGATCCCGAAGGCGAACTGCTGCTGAAGAAGGTTGCGGCAAGCCTCGCAGCCTATAATGACCAGGGGATCGTGCCGATGCAGAACGCGCTGAAAGAGCAGAGCGCGGATGCCTATTACGATCTGCTGGAGAACCATCTGGTGCCGGTGGCACGTCAGTTTGATAACGACATGCAGGCCTTCCAGACCTGGAGCAACAGCCGCGGTAAAGCCGAAGTGGCGGCGGTGCAGGCCAGTAAAAACCGGGTAATGATGCTGATTATCGTCGCCGCGCTGCTGACCGCCGGGATTATTGTGCTGGCCTGGCTGGCACTGCGTCATATGCTCCTGAAGCCGCTCTCCACCTCTATCGCCCAGCTTGAACACGTGGCTGCCGGGGATTTGACCCACACTCTGCCTGTTCCCGCAAGCCAGGAGTTTAACCGCCTGAATGCCGCCATCGAAGCGATGCGCCAGTCGCTGATGGGCTCGGTGCTGCGCGTGCGCGATGCCAGTTCCCAGATCGACACCGGCAGCCGGGAGCTGACTGCCGGCAACATGCATCTTGCCCAGCGCACCGAATCCACCGCCACCTCGCTGGAGCAGACCGCAGCCAGCATGGAAGAACTTACGGCCACGGTGAAACAGAACGCCCATAACGCCGAGCAGGCGCATCAGGTGGCGAAGACGATGTCTGATACCGCTGACCGCGGCAGCGAAATGGTGTGCTACGTGATTGAGAAGATGCGCGATATCTCCGGCAGCGCCGACCGTATCGCCGATATTCTCAGCGTTATCGACGGCATTGCCTTCCAGACCAATATCCTGGCGCTCAACGCCTCGGTAGAGGCCGCCCGCGCGGGTGAGCAGGGCCGTGGTTTTGCGGTGGTGGCCGGTGAAGTGCGTATACTCGCCAGCCGCAGCGCCGATGCGGCAAAAGAGATCCGCACCCTGATCAGCGACTCGCAGTCACACGTCAGCGAAGGCAGCGAGCTGGCGCAGCAGGCGGGTGAAACCATGGATGAGATCGCCAGCGAGGTCATGCGCATGACTCGCCTGATGCGTGAGATTGCTAACGCATCGCACGAGCAGAGCAGGGGCATTGAGCAGGTTAATATTGCGGTCAATCAGATGGACGAAACCGCCCAGCAAAACGCGGCGCTGGTCCAGCAGTCTTCCGCCGCGACGCGCTCGCTGGAAGAGCAGTCGCGCAAGCTTATCGAGGCGATGTCGTCGTTTAAACTGTCGATGCAACAGGCGTAGCATCATCACATTCCGGCGCTGTAACAGGCGCCGGAATGCTCTCACCCATGGACGGCGCATTGGCGATCTGGTCATGGATCAAGCCCAGCAGTTTTTCCATCTCGACGGTCAAATGCAGCGCATAAGGCGTTGGCTCCAGAAACAAACCCTGGCGGGTAAACAGCGGCACATTAAAAAGCATCCCAAAGCGTTTCAGCGCCATGCTCACGGCCGGTCTGGACATATCAAGACGTAAAGAGGCTTTGGCCATACTCCCGCACCTGACAACTTCAATAAAGATCGGAATCAGATTGAGGTCGATCCCAGTAGCTGCGCGAGAGAGATTTTTCATTTCTGCGAATTTCCGTTGAACACACCTTGAACGCCATAATGATGACGGATTGATTCAGCGGGTTACAGCAGCATTTTTATATAGTTTTATAGCGAAAAAGGTATAAATCACGGGGAAAGTAAGGGGTTGGATGGTGGGAGGAGTCCCTGATAATTGCCTTGTTCTTAAAGCAATAAAATAGTATCGATTTAATGAATAGCTTACAGCGACTCCCTGGTCCGGCTGAAAATCGCCGAAGCGTTTCCGCAAGGCCGGGGCGAGGCGCAGGGACGCGCCGAGAGGGCATAGCCTGCAGGGATGCAGGCTGGTGCCCGACCCGAAAGCCTGGAGGAATAAGCTGAGGGCACCGCGAAGCGGCGATTTTCTTTGCCGGGAGCCGGGATTGTGAAGGGGGCGGCGGCGAGCCCCCTTCACACGTTCACGGGTGACGCGGCTGACAGAGAAGTGCTGAACGTAAAGTGAACGGAACAACCACCTTAGTCGCATGCTCCCCCTCACCCCAGCCCTCTCCCCAAAGAGGAGAGGGAGCCGACCGTGCCAATATTGTGTGGGGATGCTTCAGGCCAGCTGGCCCCTTTTTCTCAAACTAACACATCAGGCATCCGGGTATTCCCGGATTAAGCGCTCGACGTCTTCCACCATATGATCGTTGCCGACGAAGAACGAACGGCGCTGGTGCAGGCTTTCAGGGATGATATCCATGATCCGCTCTTTACCGTCGCTGGCTTTACCGCCCGCCTGTTCAGCGAGGAAGGCCATCGGGTTGCACTCGTACAGCAGACGCAGTTTACCTTCCGGGTGGCTGGCGGTGCTTGGGTAGAGATAGATGCCGCCTTTCAGCAGGTTGCGGTGGAAATCCGCTACCAGGGAGCCGATATAACGGGAGGTATAAGGACGCTGGGTGTCTTTATCCTCTTCCTGGCAGAATTTGATGTATTTCTTCACGCCCGCCGGGAATTTGATGTAGTTCCCTTCGTTGATGGAGTAAGTGCTGCCTTTCTGCGGGTAGCGCATGCGCTCCTGGCAGAGACAGAACACGCCCAACGACGGATCGTACGTAAAGGCATGCACCCCGCAGCCGGTGGTGTAAACCAGCATGGTGGAGGAGCCGTAAACCACATAGCCCGCGGCAACCTGCTTGTTGCCCGGCTGCAGGAAGTCTTCTTCGGTAACCGGCGTGCCGACAGGGGTAACGCGGCGGTAAATGGAGAAGATCGTGCCGACAGAGACGTTAACGTCGATGTTGGAGGAGCCATCCAGCGGATCCATCAGAACGACATATTTTGCGTGTTCACACCCTTCAAAGACCACGATTTCGTCTTCTTCTTCAGAGGCGATCCCCGCAACGATGTCGCGTGCGCGCAGTGCAGCTTTGAGTTTTTCATTCGCGAACAGATCGAGTTTTTGTTGAACTTCGCCCTGCACGTTTTCAGCACCGCTGGCACCCAGGATATCGACCAGACCGGCCTTATTGATATCGCGATGGATGATCTTGGCGCCCAGCTTTATTGCCGACAACAAAGCAGTGAGTTCACCGGTAGCATGCGAGAACTCGTGCTGCTTTTCGACAATAAATTCACCTAACGTTTTCATAACACCTTCCCTGCATTGGATGTTGAGTAAAGTTGTTGATGCCCAACAATCTTAACAAACTTTCAAATCTTCGCGCAGAGGTGAATCGCGCCAGCAACATACAGATTTCGCTGAAATGCGTTTCTCTGCCGCAGACATATGCGTAAAATGTGCGCCACATTGAAGAAGGATAGTGACGTATGCGCATTCATATATTGGGGATTTGTGGCACTTTCATGGGCGGCCTGGCTATGCTGGCGCGCTCTTTGGGCCATGAAGTGACAGGTTCGGACGCCAATGTGTATCCGCCTATGAGCACGCTGCTGGAAAACCAGGGCATTGATCTTATTCAGGGTTACGATGCCAGCCAGCTGGATCCGCAGCCGGATCTGGTGATCATCGGCAACGCCATGACCCGTGGAAATCCATGCGTGGAAGCCGTGCTGGAAAGGAATATTCCCTACATGTCAGGCCCGCAGTGGCTGCATGACTTTGTGCTGCGCGATCGCTGGGTTGTTGCTGTTGCGGGCACGCACGGCAAAACCACCACCGCCGGAATGGCGACCTGGATCCTGGAAGCCTGCGGCTATAAGCCAGGCTTTGTGATCGGTGGCGTACCGGGGAATTTCGAGGTTTCTGCCCGCCTGGGCGACAGCCCGTTTTTTGTCATCGAAGCAGACGAATACGACTGCGCCTTCTTTGATAAGCGCTCTAAATTTGTTCACTACTGCCCGCGCACGCTGATCCTCAACAACCTTGAGTTCGATCACGCGGACATCTTCGATGACCTGAAAGCGATTCAGAAGCAGTTCCACCACCTGGTGCGTATCGTGCCGGGCCAGGGGCGCATCATCCTTCCGGAAAACGACGTCAACCTGAAGCAGACTATGGCGATGGGGTGCTGGAGTGAGCAGGAGCTGGTAGGCGAGCAGGGCCACTGGCAGGCGAAAAAGCTCACCAACGACGCCTCCCAGTGGGAAGTGCTGCTGGAGGGTGAAAAAGTCGGGGAAGTCCACTGGGGGCTGGTGGGCGAACACAACATGCATAACGGCCTGATGGCGATTGCCGCAGCCCGTCATGTGGGCGTACTGCCTGCCGATGCGGCGAATGCGCTGGGATCGTTTATCAACGCCCGCCGCCGTCTTGAACTGCGCGGCGAAGCCCATGGCGTGACGGTGTATGACGATTTTGCCCATCACCCGACGGCGATCCTCGCAACACTGGCTGCCCTGCGCGGCAAAGTGGGCGGCACGGCACGCATTCTGGCCGTACTGGAACCCCGCTCCAACACCATGAAAATGGGCGTTTGCAAAGACGATCTCGCGCCGTCGTTAGGCCGTGCGGATGAAGTCTTCTTGCTGCAGCCGCAGCATATTCCGTGGCAGGTCGCAGAAGTGGCCGAAGCCTGCGTCCAGCCTGCGCACTGGAGTGCCGATGTGGATACGTTAGCGGAGATGGTGGTGAAAACCGCGCAGCCTGGCGATCACATTCTGGTGATGAGCAACGGCGGGTTTGGTGGGATCCATCAGAAGCTGCTGGATGGGCTGGCAAAGAAAGCAGAAGCGGCAGTGTAATCTTTTCCCTCTCCCTGAATGAGAGAGGGAACATTCACCCCCTCGGCCCGTTGGGAAGAGGGGGAAAATAACGCGGTTTTTAACCTTCGGCTTCCGCCAGCTCGCGCAGATACTGGAAGATCAGACGCGCAGACTTCGGCGGCTTATTCCCTTCTTTCTCTTTCCTGGCATTACGGATCAGCGTACGCAACTGCTGGCGGTCGGCGTCCGGCCACAGGTTCAGTACCTCTGCGATGGCGTCATCGCCATTATCAATCAGACGATCGCGGATCTGTTCCAGCTTGTGGAACAGGGCAACCTGCTGGTTGTGGCGGTTTTTCAGCTTATCGAGCGCCTGGCGAATAGGCTCTACGTCGCGCTGGCGCAACATTTTACCAATCAACTGAAGCTGGCGGCGACGGCCCTCTTTCTTGATACGCTGTGCCAGTTCGATGGCGGCACGCAGATCGGGATCCAGCGGGATTTTATCCAGCGCGTTCTTACCCAGTTCTACCATTTCCGCACCAAGCTGTTTTAACTCTTCGGCGTCGCGTTTAATTTCACTTTTACTGACCCAGATGATCTCATCATCTTCGTCTTCGATGTCATCACCGGGAACGTCGTCGAGCCAGTCTTCGGGCTGCTTAGTCATGTCAGGCTCCTTAAAAAAAGAGGCTAATCTTACCAGTTTAGGCGCGTACTGAGAAACGGTTCTCTGTTAGACTTCAGCTAACTACACCTTACATTATGGCATTTACGATGAAAGTGATCTCACAAGTTGCAGCGCAGCGTAAAGCACTGGAAGAAGCTGTCTCCATGGCTCTGGAGCTGGCGTCAGCGAAATCCGACGGGGCAGAAGTCGCCGTCAGCAAAACCACCGGTCTGAGTGTCAGCACCCGCTATGGCGAGGTGGAAACCGTTGAATTTAATAGCGATGGCGCGTTCGGGATTACTGTATATCACCAGAACCGTAAAGGCAGCGCCTCCTCCACCGACCTCAGCCCGGATGCCATTGCGCGCACCGTGCAGGCGGCGCTGGATATCGCCAGCTACACCTCCCCGGACCCTTATGCAGGCGTCGCAGACAGAGAATTACTGGCCTTTGAGGCCCCGGATCTGGATCTGTTCCACCCGGCAGAAGTGACCCCTGGCGAAGCCATTGATTTCGCGGCGCGCGCTGAACAGGCCTCCCTTAATGCCGATAAGCGCATCACCAACACCGAAGGCGGCAGCTTTAACAGCCACTACGGCATTAAAGTTTTTGGCAACAGCCACGGCATGTTGCAGGGCTATAGCTCTACCCGTCACTCGCTTTCCAGCTGCGTGATTGCGGAGGAGAACGGCGATATGGAGCGTGATTACGCCTATACCATTGGCCGTGCGATGGGCGATCTGGCGTCGCCAGAGTGGGTGGGGATGGAGTGCGCAAAACGCACATTGTCCCGGTTGGCTCCACGAAAATTGTCTACCATGAAAGCACCGGTTATTTTTGCCAATGAAGTGGCGACCGGGCTGTTCGGGCATCTGGTCGGGGCAATCGCAGGGGGCGCGGTATACCGTAAATCGACCTTCCTGCTCGACGCGCTGGGCACGCAGATCCTGCCGGAATGGCTGACCATTGAAGAACATCCGCACCTGCTGAAAGGGCTGGCCTCTACGCCGTTCGACAGCGAAGGCGTGCGCACGGAACGTCGCGATATCATTAAAGACGGCATCCTGACTCAGTGGCTGCTGACCAGCTACTCCGCGCGCAAACTGGGGCTGCAAAGCACCGGCCATGCGGGCGGCATCCACAACTGGCGTATCCCTGGCCGCGGCCTGAGCTTTGAGCAGATGCTGAAAGAGATGGGCACCGGGCTGGTGGTAACAGAGTTGATGGGCCAGGGCGTCAGCGGCGTAACCGGTGACTACTCCCGCGGGGCGTCTGGCTTCTGGGTCGAAAACGGTGAAATTCAGTACCCGGTGAGCGAAATTACTATCGCCGGCAACTTAAAAGATATGTGGCGCAATATCGTGACGGTAGGCAACGATATCGAAACGCGCAGTAATATCCAGTGCGGATCGGTGCTGTTACCGGAGATGAAGATCGCCGGCCAGTAATACCCGCCATTCTTCACGCTGCAGATGCGTTGGCAGCGCGCGTTCATCCCGGCACTTACTCTGTAAGCTCCCGGGCGTTCACGCGCTTGCCGCGTTACTCGGCCCTTTGGGGCCAGCGCGCGCGCTGTTCAGGGCACAAGTGCCTTGTCCTGCAACGCGAATTATTCAGGGTATTCGTCGGTTTTTTTAATAATAAAAAAGGAAGTGAGCAATGCGTAAAAATCTGTTAGCTATCCTCGCAGCCTCAACGCTGGTATTGAGTACGTCGGTCTTTGCCGACCTGGAAGACAATATGGACACCCTCAGCGAAAACCTGAAGGTGGTGCAGAAAACGGACAATGCGGCGGAAATGAAAGGCGCACTGACCAAAATGCGTGCCGCCGCGGTGGACGCGCAAAAAGAGACGCCGCCGAAGCTGGAAGGTAAAGCGGAGAACAGCGCGGAGATGAAAGATTACCGTCACGGGCTGGAGACGCTGGTCGGGCAGATTGACGGCGCGCTGAAGCTGGCCAATGAAGGCAAAGTAAAAGAGGCGCAGGCGGCGGCCGATGGATTTGTGACCACACGTAATACCTATCACAAAAAATATCGTTAATGGGTGCCTGAGCCGTACGTCCTTGATACACTCATAAAATGCAGGGGGATTGCTCTCCCCCTGCATAATAGCTCTACTCCTTGCCAGAGCTGCAATCCAGTCGGGCAGTCACTTCCAGTGAACCGTTGCGATAGTGAATTTCGCAAAGGGTTCGACGGGTTATCAGCGTCAGCAAAATTGCTGTTATTGCGGCAATCGTGGCGACTCTGATAATAAGTTGTGTGCGTTTCATGGATGCCTCCTTGCTTCTTAAGCGGGTAAGGCAGCGAACTTCACGTGTTAGGACGTGTTGTTTCGGGCCCCATCCCTGATTTTTATTCAGGTGGGGCTTTCCACTTCCCGTCCCATGCATGAGACGGTCAGTCTCAAGCACCCGCAGCCACTCTACCCAATCCCCATAAGAAAACCTTATCCAGCTCACATTTCTACGAGTCTGCTCGTAAACTTTTTCACTTCCACCACGCCGCTTTTCCCGTTCAGGAGCGTGATATTCATCACGTAAAACCAGCGGAAAATCATCATTGAGCCTAATTATGTGGCACAGATCACTGGCGCCGCTCTCCTTTCCACTTCGAAGTGGAAAACAACTCGCTACAAACCAGCAACAGCCAGCGTTAGTTTTATCCCAGAGCCAATAACGGGGTAATACGAGTGATTAACGGAACGGTAATAAACGACACTGGAGACCAGGCGGCGCAAACTGAACAGCTGGCCGACACCATGCTCAAGCAGACGTTCACGCTGCTTAGTCATCACCACATTATCCCCAATGCCGTTCAGGAGCAGATGCTGACCTCCCACGTTCGCGCCATGGCGCACCGGTCAGTGACCGGCGAGCCGCTGCCGGAGGTTGAGGCTGACCTGTTCGACGAAATTTCACCTGAATCAATGCAGCTTGCCCGGGACGTCGTGGCGCAGTTTGGCAACCTTCCTGATGAAGAAGCCTGGCTGCTCTCCGTTCACTTTGAAGTCGCAAAAGACAACCTTTAAGGAGTACATCATGGAACAAATTACAGTCGTTATCGGCGATCGCCTGGGTAAAGGTCAGAAGGTTGCAGCAGGCGTTGAAAAAGCAGGTGGACGCGCCGTGGTGGTGCCAGGCATGGCGGCAGACATGAAGCTGGGCGATGTGATGAAAGCGGAAAACGCGACCTTCGGCATCTCCTTCTGCGGCAGCGGTGGCGCAGGTGCTATCACCGCGCAGACCAAATATGGCTACAAAGCGAAGTACGGCATGCGTTCCGTGGAAGAGGGCGTGACCGCCATCAACGAAGGCTGCAACGTGCTCGGTTTTGGCTTTATGGATAAAGAAGAGCTGGGTGAGCGTCTGGTCCAGGCGTGGCAGAAGAAGCACGGCGCATAAGCATGAAAGAACAGTTCACCACCACGGTGAGAGTAAAAGGCAAGGGTGACGCCAAAGCGCGCGCCTTTGCCGACGCGCTGAACCATGTTCAGGCCGCGGTGATGAAAGCATCACCGCATATCTTACTGCGTATTGAGCCACAGGATGTGCAGGTTGTTCAGGCGCAAGAAGCGGTGCGTAAAGAGGCGTTTCTGTTCTTCTTTTTGCGCCGGGAAAGACGCACCTACAGCGTGGAGCTGGATGTGACCGTCAACGTGACTGCCATCAATCTGGACCAGGTGGACTTTGTCACGCAACGCTGATTCTTACTAATAGGGCAGACTAATGTTCCTGATAATTTTAATAAAATCGCTCATCATCGGCGGCCTGGTTGGCGTCGGCGTTGGTGCCGGGGCTGCACGCATGTTTCATGCGCCTACCACACAGGGTATGGGCGCGTTTCGTACGTTGGGGGAGCTGAACTCCTGTGAAGGGGATCCGGCGTCTCACTTCTCCTTTGGGTTAGGCTTCTTCTTCAACGCCTGGGCCTCGTCGGTGGCGGCGGGTTCCTTCACCCAGGACGTTGACCACCGCATCATCCCGAACTGGGGTGCCGCGGCGCTGATGATCAAAAACCGCAACGTCGGCGAGACGCTGCATGATCCACGCAAAATGGCGATAGCCTGCGGCGTGATCGGCATGCTGGTCGTCACCTTCCTGAACCTTACCGCCTCTTCCGTACCGGCAGCCCTTCAGGTCACCGCCGTGAAGGTACTGGTTCCGGCGGCGAACCTGTTGGTGAACACCGTGATGCCGGTGATCTTCTGGCTGGCAGCCATCGACGCGGGCAAAAAATCCGGCTTCTGGGCCACCGTCTTTGGCGGCGCGGCGCAGCTGATCATGGGTAACGCCGTACCGGGTCTGGTGCTGGGGATCCTGATTGGCAAAGGCGTGGAAGAGAGCGGCTGGAACCATGTCACCAAAGTGATGATGGTCGCTATCGTAGCGCTGTTTGTGCTGAGCGGCTTCTTCCGCGGCTTCGACATGAAGATGATTGAATCCTTCCATCTGACCGTGCCGAACTGGCTCGACATGATCCACAACTCGCTCAGCGGCAAGTAACAGGAGCCTCTAAATGGAACAGAATAAAGGTTTTTGGTATGCCGACTGGTCGTTCCCGATCTTCGTTGGCCTGCTCTCCTCCGGCGTCTTCGCCGGGACACACATGTACTACCTCTACGGCATTGGCGCGTTTAACGAAGTGGCCTTTGTGGCGATGCTGAAAGCGGGCATCGATACCGGTGCCTACGGCGCAGTGGCGGCGTTCGGTGCCAGCTTCCTGTTCGCCCGTATTATCGAAGGCTCCCTGGTGGGGATCCTCGATATCGGCGGGGCGATCCAGACCGGCGTAGGCCTCGGTGTGCCGGCGCTGCTGCTGGGGGCGGGCATCATGTTCCCGGTGACCAACTTTGTCGCCTCGCTGGCGACCGGCCTGGTCATTGGTCTGGCGATTGGTTACGTCATCATCCTGGCGCGTAAGTTCACCATCAATCAGAGCAACTCCACCTACGGGGCTGACGTGATGATGGGAGCGGGTAACGCCTCCGGCCGCTTCCTCGGGCCGTTGATTATCCTCAGCGCGATGACCGCGTCGATCCCCATCGGCATCGGTTCACTGTTGGGCGCACTGCTGTTCTATATCTGGCAGAAGCCGATTACCGGTGGCGCCATCCTCGGTGCAATGCTTTTAGGCTGGCTGTTCCCGGTCGCCCTTTAATACCCGCGGGCGCTCAGGCGCCCGCCTTATCAGGAGAACCCCATGTTTGATTTACTCCTGCGCCGTGCGCGCCTCACCGACGATACCCTGACCGATATCGCCATTCAGGACGGGAAGATCGCGGCGGTTGGCGACATCACCGATCCCGCACACCGTACCGTTGAGTTGAACGGTGACACTTACGTCAGCGCGGGCTGGATTGACTCCCACGTCCACTGCTACCCGAACTCCCCGATTTACCATGACGAGCCGGACAGCGTGGGCATTGCCACCGGTGTCACTTCCGTAGTGGACGCGGGCAGCACCGGGGCAGATGACGTGGACGACTTTTACAACATTACCCGCAAAGCCTCCACCGAGGTGTTTGCCCTGCTGAACATCTCCCGCGTCGGGCTGATTGCCCAGAACGAACTGGCCAATATGGCCAACATCGACGCCGATGCGGTGAAACAGGCGGTACAACGCCATCCGAATTTTATCGTCGGCCTGAAAGCACGCATGAGCAGCAGCGTGGTGGGTGAAAACGGCATTACCCCGCTGGAACGCGCCAAAACCATTCAGAAAGAGAACGGCGATCTGCCGCTGATGGTGCACATTGGCAACAACCCGCCAAACCTCGACGAAATCGCAGAGCTGCTGAGTTCCGGCGACATCATTACCCACTGCTACAACGGCAAACCGAACCGCATTCTGACCCCGTCCGGCGAGCTGCGCGCCTCCATCACGTCTGCCCTGAAGCGCGGCGTGCGGCTGGACGTTGGCCACGGTACGGCGAGTTTCAGCTTTGAGGTGGCGAAACGCGCCATTGCGATGGGCATTCTGCCGCACACCATTAGCTCGGATATCTACTGCCGCAACCGCCTCAACGGCCCGGTTGGCTCGCTGGCGAGCGTGATGTCGAAATTCCTCGCCATCGGCATGTCGTTGCCGCAGGTGATTGAGTGTGTCACCGCGAACGCCGCCGACGGCCTGCGCCTGGCCCATAAAGGCCGCATTCAGCCTGGCCTCGACGCCGACCTGACGCTGTTCACCCTGAAACGCCAGCCCACGCTGCTGGTGGATGCTGAAAACGACAGCCTGCAGGCCGAACACATTCTGGTGCCGCTTGCCGCGATCCGCGCGGGCAAGGGCTACATGACCGAACAAGGGAGCACGGAACATGCCTTCAATTTTTGAGAAGTACAATTTAAAACAGGTGATTAACACCTCCGGGCGCATGACCGCGCTCGGCGTCTCTACCCCGCGCCCGGAAGTGGTGCAGGCGGCCATGGACGGTATGAACCAGTATTTCGAGATGAAAGATCTGGTCAACAAAACCGGGGAGTACATCGCGAAGCTGCTGGACGTGGAAGGCGCGACCGTCGTCTCCTGCGCCTCGGCGGGCATCGCCCAGTCGGTGGCGGCGGTGCTGGTCAAAGACAGCGACTGGCTGCTGGAAAACCTGCACGTGACCCCGATTGAAAACAACGAGATCGTCCTGCCGAAAGGCCATAACGTCAACTTTGGCGCGCCGGTCGGCACCATGGTGGCGCTGGGTGGCGGCAAGCTGGTGGAAGCCGGTTACGCCAACGAATGCTCCGCCGATCAGCTGGCGGCGGCGATCACCCCGCGCACCGCGGCGATCCTTTACATCAAATCCCACCACTGCGTGCAGAAAAGCATGCTCAGCGTCGAGCAGGCGGCGGTTGTGGCGCGTAAGCACGAGCTGCCGCTGATCGTCGATGCGGCGGCAGAAGAAGATCTCCAGACTTACTACCGTTCCGGTGCAGATCTGGTGATCTACAGCGGCGCGAAGGCGATCGAAGGGCCAACCAGCGGCCTGGTGATCGGCAAAACCCAGTACGTGGAGTGGGTGAAACGCCAGACGGCGGGTATTGGCCGCGCCATGAAGGTGGGCAAAGAGGGCATTCTCGGCCTGACCTGCGCCATCGAACACTACCTGACGGCGACCAAAGAGAGCGGCGACGAGATGGTGGCGAAGATGACGCCATTTATCGATGCCCTGAATACTCTGAACGGCGTCACGGCTCGCGTGGTCTGGGACAGCGCCGGTCGCGACATCGCCCGCACCGAGATTAAGTTCGACGAAGCGACTACCGGGGTCGGCACTGGCGACCTGGTAAGCGCCCTGAAGCAGGGCGAGTACGCGATTTACTTCCGCGGCTACAAGGCCAACGAAGGGATCATCGAAGCCGACGTGCGTAGCGTCAGCGCAGACCAACTGAATATCGTCTATCGCCGCATCAGCGAAGTATTAGGCCAGGAGAAGAAGGCATGAAACTGACCCCCAATTTTTACCGCGACCGCGTTTGCCTGAACGTGCTGGCCGGATCCAAAGCCAATGCCAGCGCTATCTATGAAGCGGCAGAAGGTCATGTGCTGGTGGGCGTGCTCTCTAAAAACTACCCGGACGTGGACAGCGCCGTAGCGGATATGCGCGAATACGCGGCACTGATTGATAATGCGCTCTCCGTGGGCCTCGGCGCGGGGGATCCGAACCAGTCGGCGATGGTGAGCGAAATCTCCCGCCAGGTGCAGCCGCAGCACGTCAACCAGGTCTTCACCGGCGTCGCCACCAGCCGTGCGCTGCTGGGGCAAAGCGAGTCCGTGGTTAACGGCCTGGTTTCCCCGACCGGCACCGTCGGCATGGTCAAGATCTCCACTGGCCCGCTGAGCAGCAAGGCGCCGGACGGCATCGTCCCGGTGGAAACCGCCATTGCCCTGCTGAAGGATTTCGGCGGCAGCTCGATCAAATACTTCCCGATGGGTGGCCTGAAGTGCCGTGACGAATACAAAGCGGTGGCGGAAGCCTGCGCCCGTCACGACTTCTGGCTGGAGCCGACCGGCGGTATCGATCTGGAAAACTACGAGGAGATCCTGCAGATCGCCCTGGACGCAGGTGTCAGCAAGATCATCCCGCATATCTATAGCTCGATTATCGACAAAGCCAGCGGCGATACGCGCCCGGAAGATGTGCGCACGTTGCTGGAGATGACGAAGAAGCTGGTGAAATAATAAAAACCTTACCCCTCACCCTAACCCTGTCCCCACAGGGGAGAGGGAACGATTACTCCCTCGCCTCAAAGGGGAGAGGGAACGATTATTCCGTCGCCCAAAGGGCAGAGGGCACGATTACCCCCTCGCCCCTATGGGGAGAGGGCTGGGGTGAGGGGAAACAAACCGCACACACCTAAAGGAGCCACCATGCATACCCGTAACCTGCTTGTCGCTTCACTCTCTTTACTTGCCACCGCTGCCGTTGCCCAGACGCAGTACGCCTGGGTGGGCACCTACAACCCCAACGGCGAAGGGCTGTATCGCTTTACCGTCGACCCGCAATCCGGCGCGCTCGCCAACAAAACCCTGGTGAGCAAACTGCCGAACGCCGCGCAGTTGACCACCTCAAAGGATGGCAAAACGCTCTATCTGGCAAGCGAAGTTGAGCAGGGCGTGGTGCAGGCGCTGCGCGTGGGCGATAACGGCGAGGTGAGTGAGCTTAATCAGGTGGCTTCCGGTGGTGCAGGGCCGGTCTATCTCTCGCTGACGCCGAACGGCAAACATCTGCTGGTGGCGAACTATGTCAGCGGTTCGATTGCGGTTCTGCCGATCAACGCTGACGGCAGCCT
The DNA here is from genome assembly GCF_002935105.1 of Leclercia sp. LSNIH3. Classification (NCBI taxonomy): domain Bacteria; kingdom Pseudomonadati; phylum Pseudomonadota; class Gammaproteobacteria; order Enterobacterales; family Enterobacteriaceae; genus Leclercia; species Leclercia sp. LSNIH3. The sequence goes on along the minus strand of NZ_CP026387.1, from coordinate 1,933,429 downwards.
GAGAGACGCCACGGACAAACATCAGGATCAGGGTGATCCGGGTGCAGCAAAACCCGAGGCGGCCGCTGAAGGAAGTTTTGCCATCAGCGATCATAATGGTCCTCATGCGCACATGATCGCCGCCGATCCGAGCGGGAAATACGTATTTTCCACCGATCTGGGCCTGGATCGTATTTATCAGTACCGTTTTGACGATCAAGCCGGGAAGCTGATCCCGAACGATCCGCCATTTATCAGTGCCTCCTCGAAAGGGGCCGGGCCGCGCCATTTCGTCTTTACGCCCAAAGGCGATGCTCTGTGGCTGATTAACGAAGAGGCTTCTACGCTGACCCATTACGTACTGGATAACAATGGCAGGCTGAAAGAAGGCAAAACGATCTCTTCCCTGCCAGCAGGTTATAAAGGCACCAGTTTTGCCGCCGGGCTGGCATTAAGTGCAGATGGTAAACAGCTGTATGTGGCTAACCGTTTGCATAACAGCATCGGGCACTTTACCGTAACAGCGGAGGGCACGCTGACGCATCAGGACGATGTCTGGACGCGTGGCGATTACCCGCGCACCCTGACGCTGGATAAACAGGGGCGCTGGCTGTACGTCATGAACCAGCGCAGCGACAACATTACCCGTTTCCGCGTGGCGCAGGACGGCAAGCTGAACGCCGAGCCAGACTATACGCCGGTCGGCAGCCCATCCCAGATGGTCATTTCACCTTAAGCTGTAAGAGGACAACCCCGTGCGATTTCCCAACCAACGTTTAGCGCAACTTTTCGACCTGTTGCAAAACGAAACGCTGCCTCAGGACGAACTGGCGCAACGGTTGTCGGTATCCACGCGTACCGTCCGGGCTGACATTACCGCACTCAATGCGCTGCTGGCAGGAAACGGGGCGCAATTTATTCTCAGCCGCGGGAACGGCTATCAGCTGAAAATCGACGATCCGGCCCGCTATCAGCAGCTACAGGACTCCCACCCGCGGATGCTGCGTATTCCGCGTACCGGCCCGGAGCGGGTGCACTACCTGGTGGTGCGCTTTCTGACCTCCGCCTTCTCCCTCAAGCTGGAAGATCTGGCCGATGAGTGGTTTGTCAGCCGCGCCACGCTGCAAAGCGATATGGCGGAGGTGCGCGAGTGGTTTCATCGTTATCGCCTGACGCTGGAGACCCGCCCGCGCCACGGCATGAAGCTGTTTGGCAGTGAAATGGCGATCCGCGCCTGCCTGACCGACCTGCTGTGGCAGCTGGCGCAGCAGGACAGCCTTAATCCGCTGGTGACGGAAGTGGCGCTCAACGCCGGCGTGCCGGAACAGCTCGCCGCCGTCCTGCATGAGACCTTTACCCGACACCATATTCGCCTCACCGATGAAGGTGAGCTGTTTTTACGCCTCTACGGCGCGGTGACGGTGCGGCGTATCAGCGAAGGTTATCCGTTGCCGGAATTTAACGCCGAAGAGGTGGCGGAAAACGTGCGCGATGCCGCCCGGGATATTGCCAGCGCCATCGCCCGGCTGGCCGATAAGACGCTTTCGCCTGCGGAAGAGACCTGGCTGGGGGTACATATCGCCGCGCGCCAGGTGCAGGAGATCTCCCCAAGCGCCATCAACGCTGATGATGAAGAGGCGCTGGTGAACTACATCCTGCGCTACATCAACACCCACTTTAACTACAACCTGCTCGACGACAGCCAGCTACACGCGGATCTGCTGACCCACATAAAAACCATGATCACCCGCGTGCGCTACCAGATCATGATCCCCAATCCGCTGCTGGATAACATCAAGCAGCACTACCCGATGGCGTGGGATATGACCCTCGCCGCGGTCTCCAGCTGGGGGAAATACACCCCCTATGTGATCAGCGAAAACGAGATCGGTTTTCTGGTGCTGCACATCGGCGTGGGACTGGAGCGGCACTACAACATTGGCTATCAGCGCCAGCCGCGGGTGATGCTGGTCTGCGACGCGGGCAACGCAATGGTACGGATGATCGAGGCGGTGTTGCAGCGTAAGTACCCGCAAATCGAGGTGACGCGCACCCTGACGCTGCGGGAGTACGAGCAGTGCGAGAACATCAGTGAAGATTTTGTCATTTCCACCGCGCGGATCGCGGAGAAAGCCAAGCCGGTGGTGCTGATCGCCCCGTTCCCGACCGACTACCAGCTCGAGCAGATCGGCAAGCTGGTGCTGGTGGACCGAACGCGTCCGTGGATGCTGGAGAAGTTCTTCGACGCCAGCCATTTCCGCGTCATCGATCGCCCCATCGACCAGCAAACGCTGTTCCGGGAGCTGTGCGGCCAGCTGCAGGAGGAGGGGTTTGTTGACGCGGAGTTTCTCGACTCGGTGGTGGAACGTGAAGCCATCGTCAGCACCCTACTCGGCGACGGCATCGCGCTGCCGCACTCCCTCGGGTTGCTGGCGCAAAAAACCGTGGTCTATACCGTGCTCGCCCCGCACGGCATTCAGTGGGGCGACGACACCGCGCACGTGATCTTCCTGCTCGCCATCAGCAAAAGCGAGTATGAAGAGGCGATGGCCATCTACGATATTTTCGTCACCTTCCTGCGTGAGCGGGCGATGACCCGGCTGTGCGGTTGCAGCAACTTTGCCGGGTTTAAAACCGTGGCGATGGAGTGTTTGAGCCGATTTTAAATTAACGTAACTGATGCACCACCTGATTACTGCTGCCGCGCCAGATAAGCATCGGATCTTTCAGATCCTGCACAAATTTGCCGTCGATCAGCACGTTGATCAGGTCTACCACCTGCATCTGGGCGTCGTTTAATTCATCCAGTTTGTAGCCGGTCCACACCCAGATATCTTTTCCCACACACTCGGCGCGAATGCGCTGCACCAGCTTCAGAATATCCGGGACGTTTTGCGGATGCAGGGGATCGCCGCCGGAGAGGGAGATCCCCTGGCGTTTAATGCGTGTGTCGTTGAGATCGTCGATGATCCGCTGCTCCATTTCTGCGGTAAACGGCATCCCGGAGTTCAGCCGCCAGGTGCTCTTGTTGTAGCAGCCGGGGCATTCGTGAATGCAGCCGGAGACAAACAGAGTGCAACGGGTGCCAGGGCCGTTGACGATGTCGACGGGATAGTACTGATGATAATTCATTTTCGCTTCTCAATTGGCGCCATGACTACGTTGACTGCCCTCGTTCACCCGGGTCACTTACTGATGTAAGCTCCCCGGGATTCGCTCGCTTGCCGCCTTGTCCTGACGTCAATTGCTTTGCGAAAAGCATGGCTTCTCAATTGACGCCATGACTACGTTGGCTGCCCTCGTTCACCCGGGTCACTTACTGATGTAAGCTCCCCGGGATTCGCTCGCTTGCCGTCTTGTCCTGACGTCAATTGCTTTGCGAAAAGCATGGCGAAAAGCATTGCTTCTCACTTGACGCCATGGCGGCATTGGCTGCCCTCGTTCACCCGGGTCACTTACTGATGTAAGCTCCCGGGATTCGCTCGCTTGCCGCCTTGCCCTGACGTCAGGTGCTTTGCGAAAACCAGGTCCAGGCTTAACAATGTGCTTGATCGATCCCCTCTCCCCTGTGGGGAGAGGGTTAGGGTGAGGGGAAAAACCCTGCGCAGAACTTACCCGATCTGCCCATTCCCCAGATGCTTCACGCGGCGCTTCACCTCTTCCTGCTTACCGGCGTTGAACGGGCGCGCGTCCGGGCTGCCGAGATAACCGCACACGCGGCGGGTCACGGAGACGCGGGCGGCGTCGTGGTTACCGCATTTCGGGCAGGTGAAGCCTTTGCTGGTGCATTCGAACTCGCCGGTAAAGCCGCACTCGTAGCACTCGTCGATTGGTGTGTTAGTCCCGTAATAGGGCACGTGCTGATAGCTATAATCCCACACGTCTTCCAGCGCCTTCAGGTTGTGCTGAATGTTCGGGTATTCGCCGTAACAGATAAAGCCGCCGCTCGCGACCGGTGGGTAGGCCGCTTCAAAATCGATCTTATCGTATGGGTTCACCTTCTTCTCCACGTCGAGGTGGAAGCTGTTGGTGTAGTAACCCTTATCGGTGACACCCTCTACCACGCCAAACTCGGCGGTATCCAGACGGCAGAAGCGATCGCACAGGTTTTCGCTCGGAGTGCTGTAGAGGCTGAACCCGTAGCCGGTTTCATCTTTCCAGCGATCCACCGCGTCGCGCAGACGCTGGACGATAGCGATGCCTTTCGCACGCAGGGCCTCGCTGTCGTAGACATGCTGGTCGCCAAACAGGGCGTTAATGGTTTCGTGGATGCCGATATAGCCCAGCGAGATAGAAGCGCGGCCGTTTTTGAAGATCTCCGACACATCGTCATCAGCTTTCAGACGCACGCCGCAGGCCCCTTCCATATATAAAATCGGGGCGACACGGGCTTTGACCCCTTCCAGACGGGCGATACGGGTCATCAGCGCCTTACGCGCCAGCAGCAGGCGCTCGTCCAGCAACGTCCAGAAGGCGGCCTCGTCGCCTTTGGCTTCCAGCGCGATGCGCGGCAGATTCAGGCTGATCACGCCCAGGTTGTTACGACCGTCGTGGATCTGCTCGCCGTTTTCATCTTCGTACACGCCAAGGAAGCTGCGGCAGCCCATCGGGGTTTTGAACGAACCGGTGACTTTCACCACCTGGTCATAGTTCAGAATGTCCGGGTACATGCGCTTGCTCGCGCACTCTAATGCCAGCTGTTTGATGTCGTAGTTGGCATCGCCAGGCTTATGATTCAGGCCGTCGCGGATGGCGAACACCAGTTTCGGGAACACCGCGGTTTTGCGATTTTTACCGAGACCCGAGATGCGGTTACGCAGAATGGACTGCTGGATCAGACGTGATTCCCAACTGGTGCCCAGACCGAAGCCAAAGGTGACAAACGGCGTCTGGCCGTTGGCGGTGTGCAGGGTGTTCACCTCATACTCCAGTGACTGGAAAGCGTCGTAACACTCTTTCTCGGTGCGGGTGCGGGCATAGCCGTCCGCATCCGGGATCTGCCACTCTTCCGCCACCTGGCGATGCTTGGCAAAGCTGGCGGCAACAAACGGAGCCAGCACTTCGTCGATACGGTTGATGGTGGTACCGCCATAGATATGGCTGGCGACCTGGGCGATGATCTGCGCCGTGACCGCGGTGGCAGTAGAAATGGATTTTGGCGGCTCAATCTCGGCGTTGCCCATCTTGAAGCCGTGGGTCAACATACCTTTCAGGTCGATCAGCATGCAGTTGAACATCGGGAAGAACGGCGAATAGTCGAGATCGTGATAATGAATATCCCCGCGCTCGTGCGCCTGCACCACATCACGCGGTAGCAGGTGCTGACGGGCATAGTGTTTGGCCACGATACCGGCCAGCAGATCACGCTGGGTGGGGATCACTTTGCTGTCTTTATTGGCGTTTTCGTTGAGCAGCGCAGAGTTGGTCTGTTCGACCAGGCCGCGGATCTCCTGATTCAGGCGACCGCGTTTTTCACGCTCGATATCCCGGTCGTGACGGTATTCAATGTAGGCGCGAGCCAGTTGTTTATACGGACCCGACATCAGCTGGTTTTCCACCGCGGTCTGGATCTCGTTGATATCCACCTTGCTGCGGTTTTTCATCTGATTACTGACGACGTCTGCGACGGTGGCGCAGTAATCTGCGTCATCGACTCCCGCTGCTTTAGCTGCACGCAGAATCGCTTCCTGAATGCGCTCTGATTTGAAAGGCACGTTACAGCCATCTCGTTTCATCACATGCGGTGTCATGATCACTCCATTCATCTATTTATAACTACAGGTTATCCACAGAGTCAGGGAAAAGGGTCGGGGCCGTAACTGCCGACACGCGCGCGATTTCTCCTGATATCGACCCTTTTTATCCACAATTTTAAGCAGCGTGGTTTGCATCGTCTTGTGGCAATAATAGACGATGAATACAACATCTTGGGTCGGCGAGCATTCTAAGTTCTATATATAGTGATTTGCATCAAACAAGTTTGCGATTTATTTGATTCAGGACAAGGTAAAAAACAGAGTGTACAGATGACGGGCGATCCGGGGTTTGTAAATTATTCAAGCGCTAATCTGGTTGATTTTGCATCAAAAAAAGCGTGCGCCGGGCAACCGTGCGGGCCCGGCGGATAGCGTCAGGCCTGTAGCCACCATACCGCTTCAAACGGTCGCAGGGTCATGGCGCCAGGCTGCGGCGAGACTTCGCTGTAGTTGCTCATCACTACCTGCCAGTCGCCTTCCACCGCCTGCGGATGCCACGGCTGGCACTCGCGGCTCAGGCTGGCGACCACCATCAGTGTCTGGCCCTGCCACTGACGGCGATAGCACCACAGCGACGGATGATCCGGGAGCAGATCTTGATAATCCCCCCAGGTCAGTACCGGCAGGGTTTTACGCAGTTTGATCAACGCCTGGTAGGCGTAAAACACCGAGTCGGGATCGGCCAGCGCCGCCTCGACGTTGATTGCTTCCGCGTTATTCCCCAGAGCGATCCACGGCTCGCCGGTAGTGAACCCGGCATGGGCCGAGGCATCCCACTGCATTGGCGTGCGGCTGTTGTCGCGGGACTTACTTGCGAGGATCGCCAGCAGCTCGTCGGCATCCCGCCCCTGCGTGCGCAGCTCGGCGAACATGTTGTGGCTCTCCACGTCGCGGTAGTCGGTGATGCGGCTAAAGTGTGGGTTGGTCATGCCAATCTCTTCACCCTGGTAGACATAAGGCGTGCCCTGCATACCGTGCAGCACCATCGCCAGCATCTTCGCCGCCGGAACGCGGTATTCCCCCTCGTCGCCAAAACGCGAGACGATGCGCGGCTGGTCGTGGTTACACCAGAACAGCGCATTCCAGGCTTTATTGTGCATACCCTGCTGCCAGTGGCTGAAGAGGGCCTTCAGCGCCACAAAATCCGGTTTGGCCAGCGTCCACTTCTCGCCGTTGGGGTAATCCACCTTCAGATGGTGGAAGTTAAAGGTCATCGACAGCTCACGCCCGTCGAGCGCCGCGTACTGCTGACAGTGCGCCAGATGAGTAGAGGACATCTCGCCCACCGTCATCAGGTTGCGCGGGGTAAAGACGTCGCGGCTCATCTCCTGCAGATAGTCGTGAATGCGCGGCCCGTCGGTGTAAAAGCGGCGGCCATCGCCGATCTCATCGTCGGGGAAATCCTGGTCTTTCGACACCAGGTTAATCACGTCGAGACGCAGGCCGTCCACGCCGCGATCGGCCCAGAATTCGCACACCTTTTTCAGCTCGGCGCGCACCTGCGGGTTTTCCCAGTTCAGGTCTGCCTGCTCCGGGGCAAACAGGTGCAGATAGTACTGCTCGCTTTCGGCATGCCAGCGCCAGGCGTTACCGCCAAACTTGGAGCGCCAGTTGTTCGGCAGCTGCTCCGGGGTACCGTCGCGCCAGATATAGAACTCGCGGTACGGACTCTCTTTATTAAGCGACTCACGGAACCACGCATGCTGGGTGGAGGTATGGTTAAACACCATATCCAGCACGATGCGGATCCCGCGTTTATGGGCCTCGGCCACCAGCTCGTCAAAATCATCCAGTGTGCCGTAGGCCGGATCGATGCTGATGTAGTTCGCCACATCGTAGCCGTTATCCACCTGCGGGGAGATATAGAACGGCGTCAGCCAGATGGCGTCGATGCCGAGGGTGCTGAGGTAGTCGAGACGCGAGGTCACGCCGCGTAAATCGCCGGTGCCACGCCCGGTGGTGTCCTGGAAACTCTTCGGGTAGATCTGATAGATGACGCCGTTTTGCCACCAATGAGGAAGGGTATTCATCTTGCGTTCCTGCAAATGCGAAGGGGCGCAACGGCGCCCCGAAAAAAATTAAACAATCTGTAACGCGCCCTGACGGAATTTGCGCTGGTAGATCACGGTGGTCAGTGCCATCGGTACGATAATCGCAATGGCCATCGCCAGGGAGAACACCTGCCAGTAGCCCGGCTGGATGGAGAGGATACCCGGCAGGCCGCCGACACCAATGCCGTTAGCCATCACGCTGTTCAGGCCGCACAGCAGGCCCGCCAGCCCGGAGCCGATCATGGCGCACAGCATCGGGAAGCGGTATTTCAGGTTGATGCCGTACATCGCCGGTTCGGTGACACCGAGGTAGGCGGAGATCGCCGCTGGAACCGAGATTTCACGTTCGTTATGCTTCCGGCTGACGATAATGATGCCGGTAACCGCCGAGGCCTGGGCAATGTTCGACAGGGCGATGAGCGGCCATACCGGGGTGCCGCCGAGGCTCTGGATCATCTGCATATCAATCGCCAGGGTGGTCTGATGCACGCCAGTGATCACCAGCGGGGCATACAGGAAGCCAAACAGCGCGGCACCAATCGGGGCGAAGCTGCCGGTCATCAGGTGGCGCACCGCGTAGGCCACGCCGTCACCGATCATGCGGCCAAACGGACCGATAAAGGCGTGGGCGAGGAACACCGCGAGGATCAGGGAGCACACCGGCACCACCACCAGATAGAGGTAGTCCGGCACCATGCGCTTCAGGCGGGTCTCAATCATCCCCAGCGCCAGACCGGCCAGCAGGGCCGGGATCACCTGGGCCTGATAGCCGACTTTGGCGATAGTAAACAGGCCGAAGTTCCACACTTCAGGTACCTGCTGTCCAAGTAAGTAAGCGTTCATTAACTGCGGAGAGACCAGCGTTACGCCCAGTACGATACCCAGAATCGGCGTACCGCCCATTTTGCGCACCGCCGACCAGCAGATCCCCACCGGCAGATAGAAGAAGATCGCCTCGCCAATCAGCCACAGGAAGTCATAGATGCTTTGCAGGGCCGGATACATCTGGGCCAGGGTTTTGCCGCCGCTCATCGGCACATCGCCAATCACGTTACGGAAGCCGAGGATTAAGCCCCCGCTGATCAGCGCAGGCAGAAGCGGGAAGAAGATCTCCGCGAAATGTGAAATGAGCTGTTCATGCCATTTCATGTTCTGGCGCGCGGCTTTTTTGGCCTGCTCTTTATCCGCCGACGAGTGGCCGGTGGTGGCCAGCAGCGCCTTATAGTAATCACCCACGTCGGTGCCGATCACTACCTGGAACTGGCCCGCATTGGTAAAGCAGCCTTTCACCATCGACAGCTCCTCGATGGCTTTGGGATTCGCTTTGGCCGGGTCGTTTAGCACAAAGCGCAGGCGGGTGATGCAGTGGCTGACCGTGGCGATGTTGTCACGTCCGCCAACCAGCACGATTAACTGGTCGATATCCGTTTGTTTTACTTTGCTCATCATGAAACCTCATGACAGATGGTAGGGGGTTATGGACTGGTGGCAAGCCTACTCTGAACCGGTAATAACGAAAATGGGAACGTTCCCGAAACCGGGCGAGGATCACAATAAAGCGTCTTTTAACGCTCAGGAGAGGGTGGCGGGAATGACGATCTGGCGGGGTTCGCTGCGGCCGTTGATCTGCTCAATCAACTGCATAGCGGTCTGGCGGCCGGATTCGGCGTAGCCAGGATCGACGGTAATAATCTCCGGGTGAAGGAACTTCATCAGCGGCGTGTTACCCACGCTCGCCAGCTGCAGGCCGTCGAGGCGCTGCTCTTGTAAGTACTTACTTGCGCCCAGAGCCAACGTATCCGTGGCACAGACCAGGGCAGTCGTCTGTGGGGTCAGCACGTCAGGCACCTTTTCATAGCCCTGTTTCATTCCAAGACCGGGTAACGCGGCCACGGCAGGCAACGCATACTTTTTGCAGAATTCCAGATAGGCATTGTGGCGGCGCTGGCCGGTGGTGACGTCGGTGTGCGGCACGCCGAGATAGCTGATATGGCGATGGCCGCTGTCATACAGGCGCTGCATCAGAATGCGGATCGCCCCTTCATCGTCGTAGCATACGGAGGCAAAGCCGCGGGCATCGCGCGCCAGCAGCACCAGCGACGACTGCCACGGCGTGAGCATCTGCTCGTTAAGGCCGGTGAAGCCAAACAGCACCACACCGTCGATGTTGCGGCGTTTCAGCATCCCGAGATGCTCTTCCACCATCTGCGGCGAGAACTTGCTCTCCATCATGATCGGATCGTAACCCTGTTCGTAGAAGACAGGCAGCATGGTCTGCACGGCAAGGTTTTCCGACAGCGAATCCAGACGGGTGACCATGATCGCCACCACTTTGTCGCTCTGCCCCCGCATGGCGCGCGCCGAGCGCGACGGGGAGAAGCCGTGCTGATTCATTACCGCCTCAACGCGTTCGCGGGTGCGTTCGCTGACACCACTTTCGTTGTTCAGCACCCGTGAGACGGTGGATTTACCCACGCCGCTCAGACGCGCGATGTCTTTAATGGTGAGGCGGTTCTGCATGCTTTCATTCCTGTAACGCATTGATGAAATAATCAATAAGCCTAAATCGGGGGTCCGGTTCCGCAATGAGCAAAGTCTGGTTTACGTTTGGTTTAATGCCTGGGCGCTATCATACCGCCCGAATAGTCACAAACGGTACGGCTAAAACACTATACTGCGCGCCGACTTACCTTTTTTTACTTACCGGAGGCGATATGGATCCCGATCCCACCCCTCTCCCGCGAGGGAGAACCCTTTCTTTCCGGTAAGCCTGTTCTCACTGTCTTACCGGATGCGTAAGGCAGTGACGTTATTCAACGTTCCTGCATAACTGATACCGCCGCTCAGGCGTGGCTTTGTCACGTCTGAAGGCAAGACTGCGCCCGTCTTCACGGGTGCGGGGGACGTGTTATGTTCAAAAATTTCACACAACAGCTGCTGGCCCGGCTGGGCCGCCACCTGCCGCGCCGTCTGGTGCAGCGCGATCCAATGGCAACGGGCAAAACCGATGCCGTCATTCCCGGCGCACTGGCCGCCCACTGTCTGCGAATCGCCGCGATGGAAGAGCCTGACCTGTGGCGGACGTTTGCCAGCCACCCGGAAGGGCTGACGGCTGCCGAGGTCGAAACCGCCCGCGCCACACATGGCGAAAATCAGATCCCGGCACAAAAACCGGCCCGCTGGTGGGTGCATCTGTGGGTCTGCTACCGCAACCCCTTTAACCTGCTGCTGACGGTGCTGGGCGTTATCTCCTATGCCACTGAAGATCTGTTTGCCGCCGGGGTGATCGCCCTGATGGTGGGCATCTCCACGCTGCTGAACTTTATCCAGGAGGCCCGCTCCACCCGGGCGGCAGATGCCCTGAAGGCGATGGTCAGCAACACCGCTACCGTCTTAAGGACGATCAACGATAAAGGCGAAAGCGTCTGGCAGGAGCTACCGATTGACCAGCTGGTGGTGGGCGATGTGGTTAAGCTGGCGGCCGGGGACATGATCCCGGCGGATTTACGCCTTCTCCAGGCGCGGGATCTGTTTGTGGCCCAGGCTTCGCTGACCGGGGAATCCCTGCCGGTGGAAAAGGTGGCCCACAGCCGCGATCCGCAGCAGAGCAACCCGCTGGAGTGCGACACCCTGTGCTTTATGGGCACCACGGTGGTGAGCGGCACGGCGCAGGCGATGGTGATCGCCACCGGGGGCAATACCTGGTTCGGGCAACTGGCCGGGCGCGTCAGCGAGCAGGAGAGCGAGCCGAACGCCTTTCAGCAGGGGATTGGCCGCATCAGCATGCTGCTGATCCGCTTCATGCTGGTGATGACGCCCATCGTGCTGCTGATTAACGGCTACACCAAAGGTGACTGGTGGGAAGCGGCGCTGTTTGCGCTCTCGGTGGCGGTGGGGCTGACCCCGGAAATGCTGCCGATGATTGTTACCTCGACCCTGGCGCGTGGGGCAGTCAAACTCTCGAAGCAAAAGGTGATCGTCAAACACCTCGACGCCATTCAGAACTTTGGCGCCATGGACATCCTCTGCACCGACAAAACCGGCACCCTGACCCAGGACAAAATTGTGCTGGAGCACCATACCGACGTCTCGGGCAAGGAGTGCGAGCGGGTGCTGAACACTGCCTGGCTGAACAGCCATTACCAGACCGGGCTGAAGAACCTGCTCGACGTCGCGGTACTGGAAGGGGTGGATGAAGCCGTCGCCCGCACACTCTCGACCCGCTGGCAGAAAGTGGATGAGATCCCCTTTGATTTTGAGCGCCGCCGCATGTCGGTGGTGGTAAGTGAAGAGCAGGGCGTCCATCAGCTGATCTGTAAAGGGGCGCTGCAGGAGATCCTGAACGTGTCGACCCAGGTGTGGCATAACGGCGAGATTGTGCCGCTGGACGACAGCATGTTGCGGCGCATCCGGCGCGTCACCGACAACCTCAACCGCCAGGGGCTGCGGGTGGTGGCGGTCGCCAGCAAGTTTTTGCCGGCCCGCGAAGGAGATTACCAGCGTATTGACGAATCGGATCTGATCCTCGAAGGCTATATTGCCTTCCTCGATCCGCCGAAAGAGACCACCGCCCCGGCGCTCAAAGCGCTGAAAAACAGCGGCATCACGGTGAAAATCCTCACCGGCGACAGCGAGCTGGTGGCCGCAAAGGTGTGCCGCGAAGTCGGCCTGGATGCGGGCAAGGTGGTGACGGGCAGCGAGATCGAAACGCTTTCCGACGACGAGCTGGCAACCCTTGCGAAGCGCACCACGCTGTTCGCGCGCCTGACCCCGATGCACAAAGAGCGCATTGTCACTCTGCTGAAGCGCGAAGGGCATGTGGTGGGCTTTATGGGAGATGGCATTAACGATGCGCCCGCGCTGCGTGCCGCGGATATCGGGATTTCGGTGGATGGCGCGGTGGATATCGCCCGGGAGGCGGCGGACATCATTCTGCTGGAGAAGAGCCTGATGGTGCTTGAAGAGGGGGTGATCGAAGGCCGCCGCACCTTCGCCAACATGCTCAAGTACATCAAAATGACCGCCAGCTCCAACTTCGGCAACGTCTTCAGCGTGCTGGTGGCGAGCGCGTTTCTGCCCTTCCTGCCGATGCTGCCGCTGCACCTGCTGATCCAGAACCTGATGTACGACGTCTCGCAGGTGGCGATCCCGTTTGATAATGTCGATGATGAGCAGATCCAAAAGCCGCAGCGCTGGGAGCCGGCAGAACTGGGCCGTTTCATGCTCTTTTTCGGTCCAATCAGTTCGATCTTTGACATTTTGACCTTCTGCCTGATGTGGTTTGTGTTCCATGCCACCACGCCGGAACAACAGACGCTGTTCCAGTCCGGCTGGTTTGTGGTCGGGCTGCTGTCGCAAACGCTGATTGTGCACATGATCCGCACGCGGCGGATCCCGTTCCTCCAGAGCCGCGCCGCCTGGCCGCTGATCCTGATGACCGGACTGGTGATGGTGCTCGGCATCGCGCTACCGTTCTCGCCGCTGGCAGGCTATCTGCAATTGCAGGCGCTACCGCTGAGCTACTTCCCGTGGCTGGTGGCGATCCTCGCGGGCTATATGGTGCTGACGCAGATGGTGAAAGGGTTCTATAGCCGCCGGTATGGGTGGCAGTGACCTGTTTTTACTCACCTCACCTTCACCTTCACCCTCACCCTCACCCTCACCCTAACCCTCTCCCTAAAAGGGAGAGGGGACAGTCTGGTGCGGTCTTTTGCCTCTGGCTCTTATAGGGAGAGGGTCGGGGTAACGGGACAGTCCGGTGCGGTTTTTCCCCCTCGCCCCTTTGGGGAGAGGGCCTGGGTGAAGGGGCTGCCCGGTGCGGTCTTTTCCCCCTCGCCCCTGTGGGGAGAGAGCCGGGGTGAGGGGACAGCCCGGTGCGGTCTTTTCCCCCTCGCCCCTTTGGGGAGAGGGCCGGGGTGAGGTGACAGCCCGGTGCGGTCTTTCCTCCCTCGCCCCTGTGGGGAGAGGGCCGGGGTGAGGGGACAGCCCGATGCGGTTTTCCCCCCTCGCCCCTGAGGGGAGAGGGCCGGGGTGAGGGGACAGCCCGGTACGGTCTTTCCCCCTCGCCCCTTTGGGGAGAGGGCTTGGGTGAGGGGACAGCCCGGTGCGGTTTTCCCCCTCGCCCCTCTGGGAAGAGGGCCGGAGTGAGGGGATCGCCCGGTACGGTCTTTTCCCCCTCGCCCCTGTGGGGACAGGGCCGGGGTGAGGGATCGCCCGGTACGATCTTTTCCCCCTCGCCCCTGTGGGGAGAGGGCCGGGGTGAGGGGACCGCCGGTGCGGTCTTTTCCCCCTCGCCCCTGTGGGGAGAGAGCCGGGGTGAGGGGACCGCCGGTGCGGTCTTTTCCCCCTCGCCCCTTTGGGGAGAGGGCCGGGGTGAGGGGACTGGCTTTCCTCTCAAATTCAAGAACCTGTGATCCCCGCCATGCCATTTGCTTGACGACAATTTGTACGCATGTTAACAGAATGTTTTGCCTTTTTTCGGCCCGTCAAATAAGGAACATTCATGTTACGGTACAGCTTGTTAACCGCCGGGCTTATGCTCGGCTTTTCTGCGTTTGCCGCCCCGGCAGGCGATCTTCCCCTGATGCCCTGGCCTGCAAAGGTCGAACGTCCTGCCACCCAGGGCGCGCTGGTCATCAGCAATGACTTCTCGGTCAGCGTCTCCGGGGACGATCTCGGCGATGCGGTGACCCGTCTGCGCCAGCGGGTGGCGCAGCAGACCGGCTGGACGCTCCAGCCGCAGGCCGATAAACCGGCGAAGCCGACGGTGACCATCGCCATCGCCCGCAAAGTGGCTCCGCAGCCCAAACCGGACAGCGACGAAAGCTACAAACTCACCGTGGACGCCAGCGGGGTGAATATCACCGCCAATACGCGCTTCGGCGCGCTGCGGGCGATGGAAACTCTGCTCCAGCTGATCCAGAACGGTGCGGAAAACACTTCCCTGCCGTGGGTCGCCATTGAGGATGCCCCGCGCTTCCCGTGGCGCGGCCTGCTGCTCGATTCGGCCCGCCACTTTATTCCGCTCGACGACATCAAACGCCAGATCGACGGCATGGCGGCGGCAAAGCTTAACGTGCTGCACTGGCACTTAACCGACGATCAGGGCTGGCGTTTTGCCTCGAAGCGCTATCCGAAACTGACCGAACTTGCCAGCGACGGTCTGTTCTACACCCAGGATCAGATGCGCGACGTGGTGCGCTACGCCACTGCGCGTGGTGTTCGCGTGGTGCCTGAAATTGACATGCCGGGCCACGCTTCGGCCATTGCGGTGGCCTACCCGGAACTGATGAGCGCGCCGGGGCCGTATGAGATGGAGCGCCACTGGGGCGTGCTCAAGCCGGTAATGGATCCTACCAAAGAGGCTACGTATGCATTTGCCGGAGCGATGATCGCCGAACTGGCGGCGATCTTCCCGGATCCCTATCTGCACATCGGCGGCGATGAGGTGGACGACAGCCAGTGGAAAGCGAATCCTGCCATCCAGCAGTTTATGCGCGACAACAAACTGGCCGACAGCCACGCGTTGCAGGCGTATTTCAACCGCAAGCTGGAGACGATCCTCGAAAAGAACCAGCGTCAGATGGTGGGCTGGGATGAGATCTTCCACCCGGATCTGCCGAAAAGCATCCTGATCCAGTCCTGGCAAGGGCAGGACGCACTGGGTGAGGTGGCGAAGCAGGGCTATAAAGGGATCCTCTCCACCGGGTTTTATCTCGATCAGCCCCAGTACACCGCCTATCACTACCGCAATGAGATCGTGCCCCAGGGGCTAAACAATGTGGACGTCATCACCGACCGCGACAGCGCCCAGAGCTGGTCCTTTACCCTGCCGCGCCTGAAGGGCAAGCCGGTGGAGGGGAGCTTCACGCTGGTAAAAGGTGACGCGGGCTGGCGTGGGTTTATCGATTTCAACGGCAAATCGCGGCGTGCAGTGCAGGACATCGACTGGCGCAGCGACAACCAGGTAAGCTTCACCGTCGATACCTGGATGGGGGAGACCCGCCCGGTGGTGACGGTGAAAGATGACAAGATCGAGGGCTATTTCCTGCTGGGCAACAGCCGCTATCCGGTGACGGGCCAGCGGCTGGACGCGGTGCCGGAAGGGATCGCCCCGGCGGTGCCGGATGCCAGCCAGCAGGCCAATCTGCTGGGCGGCGAGGCGGCGCTGTGGGCGGAAAACGTCGCGGCCCCGGTGCTCGATATCAAGCTGTGGCCACGGGCGTTTGCGGTGGCGGAGCGGCTGTGGTCGGCGCAGGAGGTGAACGATGTCGAGAACATGTACACCCGCCTGCAGGCGATGGACACCTGGTCAACGGTGTCGGTAGGGTTACAGCAACACGCCCGGCAGCAGGCGCAGTTCACGCGTCTGGGGAATACCACCGACACGCTGGCACTGAACATCCTCGCCCAGGCGCTGGAGCCTGCCCAGTATTACACCCGTAACCATCTCAAGTTCCAGGCCGGGAATTACGACCTGTTTGAGCCGCTGAACCGTTTTGCCGACGCGCTGGCACCGGAAAGTAACACGGTGCGGCAGATGAACCGCTGGGTTGAGCGTCTGGTGAGCGATGCTGAAGACAGCGAAAGCGCGGAATCGCTGCGTCATCTGTTTACCCGCTGGCAGACCAACACCCCGGACGCGCTGGCGCTGGCGGGGAACAACTATCAGCTTAAAGCGCTGAAGCCGGTGATTCTGACGGTGGATAAACTGGCGGCGATAGGGCTGCGCCTGACGGATCTGGTGGCACGACAGGGGACGCTGGATGATACCGAGATTGCGTCGATTCAGGGGGAGTTAGATAACGCGGCGCAGATTCAGGATGAGGTGGTGATTGCGGCGGTGTATCCGCTGGAGAAACTGCTGCGCGCCACGCGCAATCAGTAGGGTAAAACGCCTGCCCGGTGGCGCTACGCCTGCCGGGCCTGCGGAGGGATGACCTTGCAGGCCCGGCAAACGAAGCGTCACCGGCAAACAGCGTAAACGCCTCTGTATGCCGGGCGTTTACATCACTATTTCTGCAGCGTCCACGCCATCTGCCAGTGAGAACCTACACCTGGTTCAAACTGGTTAGCCGTTGGTGCGTACTGCACGCAGTAGCCGCTGTATGGCGCTTTCTTACATTTGTAAGTTTTGCCATTCTTCGGTTGCAGAACCACAGTGTCTGCTTTGTAAGACGAAAGATTCTGCGGGAAGGTAAAGTCGTATTTACCCGCAGCACCGGTATCCGCACTGGCTTCGCCTTCCAGCATCATGTCGATCACGTCCTGCGCGAACATAACGCCATCTTTGTTGGTCGCGAAGTATTTCAGCATGTGGTGGCCAGGGGTCACGTCAGTCAGGTTCATGGTCACGTCCTGGTTGGCGTTGTTCATGTCCTGCTTCACATAACCTTTTTCTGCACCGACGTGGTTCATCACACGGGCTTCCAGGTTGACGTCCCCCTGGGTGTTAACATGGAAGGTCACGGTTGCCGCGCCGTCTTTAACTTTGCTGAACTGCACGTTGGTCACAGCGATATCTTCGCTGGCCTGAGTCTGCTGCTCTTCATAAGAGATGGCGACAGATTTCAGGGCGCTACCGTCTTTCACGTAGACGTTGTTCGCGCCGTGAACCGGGTTAACCACGCCGCTTTCATCTTTCACCCCGACACGTACATCGCTGTGTGCTGCGTTGATCGCCTGCGCCAGATCGAATGCCCACTGATTTGCCTGGCCCTGAGATGCAGAGGAGACAGTCAGTTCGGTGCGCATGGAAGCAACTTCACCGTTAGCATCGAAGAAGCGCGCGATCACTTTGTCGCCTGGGTTGATGTTGTTACCGGAGATCTGGCCGTCCAGGGAATGGGTCCACTCGGAAACCACTGCCGGGGTTTCGTCTGGGGTGACATTGCCACCGTTGCCGAAATCAACGTCGATTGCCTGGTAGAAGCTGTTAGTGGTATCGGCAATTTCCCATACCGCGTAAATAACCTGGTAACCGGTACGCTGAGGAACATTACAGCTCATTTCCTGACGTGGAGACGGTGCCTGGCCATTACCGTTAACAGTACAGAATGGAGTGGATTCAAATTGATCGCGGGTCAGCGGTTTATTTGGATTCCAGTCTTGCTTGGTAATATACCAACGCCAGTTAACGGTTTTATGCGGTGCAGTGTGATACCAGGTAAATGTATTTTTACCGGCGGTAATTGGTGTTTTGGTCCAGGCATTCAGGCTCTGACGATCAAGCTGGGAATATTGCGAAATACCGGCGCTGGCAAGCTGACCATCTGGCGGCAGGGCACCTGTCGGGAAGCCAGACGTACGTTCCACGCTCTGTGGTTCATATTGAACGGTACCGCAGTCGATATTTTTACCGAGCTTACACATATAAGCGCGGCTGGCCGGAGACTCCACATAACCATGTGCTAAAGCCGACGAAGCAACCGTGAGTGTGGCAAGTGCCAACGCAATTTTTGACAATTTCATTTTTTATTCCATTAAAGATGATTAATGAGTTTTGGGCACGGCTAGTATCGGCTGGAATAAAAAATTAGTCATTTCAAGCAGAGATGAAAAAGAATAGTGAAAATGCTTGAAGGATATTTCTCTCTGTGTATTCAGATAATAAAAAAGGCAGCCCAGGCTGCCTTTTACTTAGTAAATAATTATTTAGCGGCGCACGGCAATCGCTTCAATTTCGATTTTCACGTCTTTTGGCAGACGCGCCACTTCCACGCAGGAGCGTGCCGGGAAGCCCGCATTGTGCTCGGTGAAGAACGCTTCGTAGGTGGCGTTAACGGTGGCAAAGTCATTGAGATCTTTAACGAACACGGTCGTTTTCACGATATCGCCCACTTTCAGGCCAGCAGATTCAACGATCGCTTTAACGTTTTCCAGCGACTGACGCGCCTGGGCAGAGACGTCTTCCGCCACTTCGCCGGTTTTTGGGTTCACCGGGATCTGGCCGGAGGTGATGATCATGCTGCCAAGATCAACGCCCTGAACGTATGGGCCGATAGCTGCAGGTGCATTTTCCGTCGCGAGTACTTTGGTCATGATTTCTCCTGAATTACAGCGTTATGAGTATGCCTGCCATTATAAAGAGGCAGGCATGCTTTACCACCGCGATTAGTTGGCCAGCACCACATTATGAGAAAACTCTTTTTCGCAGTATTTACATTTGAGCGCGATGTCGTTGGCGCGCTTTTTCACTGCAAAACTGGAGTTAACCGGCTCAGCATGGCTGATGCAGTTGCTGTTCGGGCAGACCAGCACGCTTTCAATACGATCCGGCAGACTCGGGCGGGATTTGCCCACCACTTCGTAATCGTCGATGCGGTTGACGGTCGCTTCCGGTGCGTACAGCGACAGCTGGTTAACCTGCTCGTCGGTCAGGAAGGTGTTCTCGATTTTAATCAGATCTTTACGGCCCATCTCGCCAGAAGGCAGGTTCAGGCCGATGGTGATGCGCTGGTCGGTTTCGGTCAGTTTGAACAGGGTCAGCAGCTTAAAGCCCACCTGCGCAGGGATATGGTCAATTACGGTGCCACGTTTGATGGCTTCGACCTGGAGTTTGTTATCGTGTGTCATGGTCATTTCCCCTTACAGAGCTAAGTCGCGATTCAGAACCAGTGCCAATAACGCCTGGCGAGCGAAGATGCCGTTCCCGGCCTGCTGGAAGTACCAGGCGTGCGGCGTCTTATCCACGTCAGTGGTGATCTCATCGATACGCGGCAGCGGGTGCAGCACTTTCATGTTACTGCGTGCGCCCTCAAGATCGCTGGCGCGCAGGACGAACTGCGCCTTGACGTTGGCGTACTCTGACGGATCAAGACGCTCTTTCTGCACGCGGGTCATATACAGAATATCCACCTCGGCCATCATCTCTTCGATGCTGGCGTGCAGGCTCCACGGGATGCCTTTCTCATCGAGCATATCGAGGATGTACTGCGGCATCGCCAGCGCGTCCGGGGCGACGAAGTAGAAGCGGTTGCCGTTGAACTTCGCCAGCGCCTGCGTCAGGGAGTGGACGGTGCGGCCATATTTCAGGTCGCCGACCATGGCGATGTTCAGGTTCTCCAGACGGCCCTGGGTCTCCTGAATGGTGAACAGATCCAGCAGGGTCTGGGTCGGATGCTGGTTAGCGCCATCCCCGGCGTTCAGCACCGGAACGCCGCCAGAGAACTCGGTCGCCAGACGCGCGGCGCCCTCCTGCGGGTGACGCATCACGATGGCGTCAACGTAGGTGCTGATCACTGAGATGGTATCCGCGAGGGTCTCGCCTTTTTTCCCCAGCGAGGTGTTGCTGCTGTCGGAGAAGCCCACGACGCTTGCGCCCAGACGGTGGATGGAGGTCTCGAACGACAGGCGGGTACGGGTGGAGGCTTCAAAGAAGCAGCTGGCGATCACCTTGTGCTTCAGCAACTCCGGCTGCGGGTTGGCTTTCAGTTTTGCCGCGGTTTCAAGAACCAGCTCCAGCTCTTCACGGCTGAGGTCGTTGATGGAAATGATGTGTTTTTGATAAAGCGGATTCATTTTTATCTCCTGACGCCGGGCAAAAAAAAGCCCCTCAAATGAGGGGCTTCTGGAATAGGGACTGCAACGGGAAGAAAAACGGCAGGCCAGCGTCTTTTTTAAGACGCGCTACGACACTCTGTAGACACTGTTTGACCATGCTTCCTCCCGGCAAATTGTGGGGCATTATACGCAGCCTGATTGGCGGATCAAGCGAATAATGCACACTTTACGCAACGTAAACGGTTAGGTGTGCATGGTTATGCGCTAATGCAAAGCACGCACAAAAAGAAGTGGTATGGCAGCTAAAATTCTCGTATAAAAGCTTAAAATGAAACGATGTTTTATATTGAGGATATCATCATGCTCGTTGGCAACATTCACAACCTCCAGTCCTGGCTGCCACAGGCGCTGCGTCAGGCGATCGAACATGTTAAAACGCATGTGTCAGACGCGACCCCAACCGGTAAGCACGACATCGACGGCAACAATCTGTTCTATCTGGTCTCCGAAGACATGACCCAGCCATTTGAAGAGCGTCGCGCCGAGTATCACGCCCGCTATCTGGATATCCAGATCGTGCTGAAAGGCCAGGAAGGGATGACCTTCAGCACCCTGCCAAACGGCACGCCGGACACCGACTGGCTGGCGGATAAAGACATTGCGTTTCTGCCGGAAGGCGAGCAGGAGAAAACCCTGGTGTTAAGCGAGGGCGACTTCGTAGTCTTCTACCCAGGCGAAGTGCACAAACCGCTGTGCGCGGTGGGCGCGCCTGCGCAGGTCAGAAAAGTTGTTGTTAAAATGCTGCAAAGTTAAGCCCCTCATCCCGGCCCTCTCTCACAGAGCTAAGGGATATCCGGTAATTTTATTGCCCTTAAAGCAATGAAATAATCACAATATCTTAAAAGACTTACAGCGGCTCCCCTGTCCGGCTGAAAATCGACGAAGCGTTTCCGTAAGGCCGGGGCGAGGCGCAGGGACGCGCCGAGAGGGCATAGCCTGCAGGGATGCAGGCTGGTGCCCGACCCGAAAGCCTGGAGGAATAAGCTGAGTGCACCGCGAAGCGGCGATTTTCTTTGCCGGGAGCCGGGGTAGCCAGGGGGGAGGCGGCGAGCCCCCCTGGCACGTTCACGGGTGACGCGGCTGGCAGAGAAGTGCAGAACCTAAAGTGAACGGAACAATCACCTGAGTCGCATGTTCCCCTCACCCCAACCCTCTCCCCAAAGGGGAGAGGGAGCTGACCGTGCCCATTTTTTTGTAGGGATCCCTCACCCCAGCCCTCTCACCAAAGGGGAGAGGGAGCTGACCGTGCCCATTTTTTATGGGGGATCCCTCAGCCCAACCCTCTTCCCAAAGAGGAGAGGGAGCTGACCGTGCCCATTTTTTTGTAGGGATCCCTCACCCCAGCCCTCTCACCAAAGGGGAGAGGGAGCTGATCGTGCCCATTTTTTATGGGGGATCCCTCACCCAACCCTCTCCCCAAAGGGGAGCGGAAGTCGACCGTGCCAATATTTTTGTGGGGAACCCTCAGCCCAGCGGGAGAGAGTGAGGGCCTCAGGCCGCACCCTTTAATATGTGATCCAGCTTAAATTTTCTACACTCCTTCTTTCCTTCCCATTTACCTGCGCTTTTTCTGCGTCATAGTATGAAAATCAAATAAACGAACGCTGTTCTATAATGTAGAACAAATGCTTTCAGCAAGGAGATCCCATGCAGCAGACTCAATCGTTCTCGGGCATTATTCCCCCTGTCTCCACTATCTTCACCGCCGACGGCGCGCTGGATAAAGCCGGTACCGCCGCGTTAATCGACAGCATGATCGACGCTGGTGTAAATGGCCTGTTCTTTTTGGGCAGCGGCGGGGAGTTTTCGCAGCTCAACACCGAAGAACGCAAAGCCATCGCAGAATTTGCTGTCGCCCATGTGGATCGCCGGGTACCGGTGCTGATCGGCACCCGGGGCACCAACGCCCGGGAAACCATCGAGTTGAGCCAGCACGCACAGCAGGTCGGCGCAGACGGCATCGTGGTGATTAACCCCTACTACTGGAAAGTGTCTGAAGCGAACCTGATCCGCTACTTCGAGCAGGTGGCTGACAGCGTGACCCTGCCGGTGATCCTCTATAACTTCCCGGCGTTGACCGGGCAGGATCTGACCCCGCAGCTTGTCAAAACCCTGGTGGACTCTCGCCGCAATATCGTGGGGATTAAAGACACCATCGACTCCGTGGCCCATCTGCGCAGCATGATCCTCACCGTCAAGGCGGCGCACCCCGACTTTGTGGTGCTGTGCGGCTATGACGATCACCTGTTCAATACCCTGCTGTTGGGTGGCGATGGGGCGATCTCCGCCAGCGGCAACTTTGCACCGCAGATTTCGGTGAAACTGTTGCAGGCTTTCCGCGATGGCGATCTGGCCCGGGCGGCGCAGTATCATCAGACCCTGCTGCAAATTCCGCAGATGTATCAGCTGGATGCCCCGTTCGTGAACGTGATTAAAGAGGCCATTTCGCTCTGCGTGCGTCCGGTCTCCACCCACGTGCTGCCGCCTGCCGGGCCGCTGGATGAACCGCGCAAGGCGCAGCTGAAAGCGCTGCTGCAACAGCTCAAGCTCTGCTGAGTCGGACGGTCACGATGTCGATAGAGAAGATTTTTACCCCACAGGACGACGCCTTCTATTCGGTGATCACCCATGCGGCCGGGCCACAGGGGGCGCTCCCCCTGACCCCGCAGATGCTGATGGAATCGCCGAGCGGCAATTTGTTTGGCATGACGCAGAACGCCGGGATGGGGTGGGATGCCAATAAACTCACCGGCAAAGAGGTGCTGATTATTGGCACGCAGGGTGGGATCCGCGCGGGCGATGGCCGCCCGGTGGCGCTGGGTTATCACACCGGCCACTGGGAGATTGGCCTGCAGATGCAGGCGGCGGCGAAAGAGATCACCCGCAATGGCGGGATCCCGTTTGCCGCCTTTGTCAGCGATCCCTGCGACGGTCGCTCCCAGGGCACGCACGGCATGTTCGACTCCCTGCCGTATCGCAACGACGCGGCGATCGTGTTTCGTCGGCTGATCCGCTCCCTGCCGACGCGCCGGGCGGTGATCGGGGTTGCAACCTGCGATAAAGGCCTGCCTGCCACCATGATTGCGTTGGCTTCGATGCACAACCTGCCGACCATTCTGGTGCCGGGCGGGGCCACGCTGCCGCCCACCTTTGGCGAGGATGCGGGCAAGGTGCAGACCATCGGCGCACGTTACGCCAACCATGAGCTTTCGTTGCAGGAGGCCGCCGAGCTGGGGTGTCGCGCCTGCGCGTCGCCGGGCGGTGGCTGCCAGTTCCTGGGCACAGCCGGGACGTCACAGGTGGTGGCCGAAGCCTTAGGGCTGGCGCTGCCGCATTCCGCACTGGCCCCGTCCGGCCAGGACGTGTGGCTGGAGATTTCCCGCCAGTCCGCCCGGGCGGTGGTGGAGCTGGATAACCGCGGCATCACCACACGCGATATCCTCACCGACAAAGCGATTGAGAACGCGATGGTGATCCATGCCGCGTTCGGCGGCTCGACCAACCTGCTGCTGCATATCCCGGCCATTGCCCATGCGGCGGGCTGCACCATTCCTGACGTCGATCACTGGACGCGCATCAACCGTAAGGTGCCGCGGCTGGTGAGCGTTCTGCCCAACGGGCCGGATTATCACCCGACAGTGCGGGCGTTCCTCGCGGGCGGCGTGCCGGAAGTAATGCTCCATCTGCGCGCGCTGGGTCTGCTGCATGAAGATGCCATGACGGTGACCGGGCAGACCGTCGGGGAAAACCTCGACTGGTGGCAGGCCTCGGTGCGCCGCGAACGCTTCCGGCAGTGCCTGCGCGAGCAGGATGGCGTCGATCCTGACGACGTGATCCTGCCGCCGGAACGCGCCAAAGCCCGGGGGCTGACCTCCACGGTGGCGTTCCCGGTGGGCAACATCGCGCCGGAAGGATCGGTGATCAAGGCCACGGCGATCGACCCGTCGGTCGTGGGTGAGGACGGGGTGTACCGTCACACCGGGCGGGCGCGGGTGTTTGTCTCGGAAGCCCGGGCGATCAAGGCGATCAAAAGCGGCGAGATCGAACAGGGCGACATCATGGTGGTGATCGGCGGCGGGCCGTCCGGCACCGGGATGGAAGAGACCTATCAGCTGACTTCGGCGCTCAAGCATGTCTCCTGGGGGAAAACGGTATCGCTGATCACCGATGCTCGCTTCTCGGGCGTCTCCACCGGCGCCTGTTTTGGGCATGTGGCCCCCGAAGCGCTGGCCGGTGGGCCGATTGGCAAACTGCGCGATAACGACATCATCGAGATTGTGGTGGACCGCCTTTCCCTGACCGGCAGCGTCAACTTTATCGGCACGCCGCTGGCACCGCTCACCCCGGCAGAGGGGGCGGTGGAGCTGGCACGTCGTCAGCCACACCCGGAGTTGCATGCCCATGATTTTTTACCTGACGATACGCGGCTGTGGGCGGCATTACAGTCAATAAGTGGCGGCACCTGGAAAGGCTGTATTTATGACACCGATAAAATCATCGAGGTAATAAACGCCGGGAAAAAAGCGCTCGGGTTTAAATATATTTATCACTTTTGTCGCCTACGGGAAATATTCCGTGGGCGGCTTTGCTGTGTTTGTTTTTTATTATTTTTAATCCTCTAAAAACAATTATTTACCTTATATGGCGTCGTGTCACAAAAGCAAAATAACGTAATTCAGAAACAAGATCTGACCATTGCTGGTTAATTGAACAGCTTATTACACTCCATTAACACGATGTTGTGAATTCAGCACACTAAATAAGGGTGTATTTCTGATGATGCAATTAACCATGAAAGATAAAATTGGCTACGGGCTGGGTGATACCGCTTGCGGCTTTGTCTGGCAGGCGACCATGTTCCTGCTCGCCTACTTTTATACCGATGTGTTTGGCCTGTCGGCGGGCATTATGGGCACGCTGTTTTTGGTCTCTCGCGTGCTGGATGCGGTGACCGACCCGCTGATGGGGCTGCTGGTGGACCGCTCCCGTACCCGTCACGGCCAGTTCCGCCCGTTCCTGCTGTGGGGCGCGATCCCGTTTAGCATCGTCTGTATGCTGACGTTTTACACGCCGGACTTCTCCGCCAACGGCAAAATTATTTACGCCTGCGTCACCTACATCCTGCTGACGCTGGTTTATACCTTCGTCAACGTGCCTTACTGCGCCATGCCAGGGGTGATCACCGCCGATCCGAAGGAGCGCCATGCCCTGCAGTCGTGGCGCTTTTTCCTGGCGGCGGCGGGATCGCTGGCGATCAGCGGTATTGCCCTGCCGCTGGTGGGGATCATCGGGAACGGCAACGAGCAGCTCGGTTACTTTGGCGCCATGTGTGTGCTGGGAGTGAGTGGCGTGGTGCTGCTGTACGTCTGCTTCTTCACCACCAAAGAGCGCTACACCTTTGAGGTGCAGCCGGGGTCGTCGGTCGCGAAAGATCTGAAGCTGCTGCTCGGCAACAGCCAGTGGCGGATCATGTGCGCCTTCAAAATGATGGCCACCTGTTCCAACGTGGTGCGCGGTGGGGCGACGCTCTACTTCGTGAAATACGTGATGGACCACCCGGAGATGGCGACCCAGTTTCTGCTTTACGGCAGCATCGCCACCATGTTTGGTTCGCTCTGCTCCTCCCGCCTGCTGGGCCGTTTTGACCGCGTGAAGGCATTCAAGTGGATTATTGTCATCTACTCCCTGATCAGCCTGCTGATTTTCTTCACCCCGGCCGAGCATATGGCGCTGATTTTCGCCCTCAACATTCTGTTCCTGTTTGTGTTTAACACCACGACGCCATTGCAGTGGCTGATGGCCTCCGACGTGGTGGATTACGAAGAGAGCCGCAGCGGCCGCCGTCTGGACGGGCTGGTGTTCTCGACCTATCTGTTCAGCCTGAAGATCGGCCTGGCGATCGGTGGCGCGGTGGTGGGCTGGATCCTGGCGTACGTGAACTACTCCGCCAGCAGCAGCGTGCAGCCGGTCGAAGTGTTAACCACCATCAAAATTCTGTTCTGCGTGGTGCCGGTGGTGCTCTACGTGGGCATGTTCACCATGCTGTCGTTTTATAAGCTCTCGGATGCGCGGGTGGAAGCCATCAGCCAGCAGTTACTTATGCATCGCGCGGCTCAGGGTGAAGCGATCCCCGAAGCGGCAACGGCGGCATCTCATTAAGGAGGAGGCACTATGTACACCATTACCAACCCGATTCTGACCGGCTTTAACCCGGACCCGTCGATGTGCCGTCAGGGCGAGGATTACTACATCGCCACCTCAACCTTTGAGTGGTTCCCTGGCGTGCGCATATACCACTCCCGCGACCTGAAAAACTGGCGGCTGGTGAGTACCCCGCTGGATCGCGTATCGATGCTGGATATGAAGGGCAACCCGGATTCCGGCGGGATCTGGGCGCCGTGCCTGAGCTACGCCGACGGGCAGTTCTGGCTGCTCTATACCGATGTGAAAATTGTCGATTCGCCGTGGAAAAACGGGCGTAACTTCCTGGTAACGGCCCCCTCCATCGAAGGCCCCTGGAGTGAGCCGATCCCGATGGGCAACGGCGGGTTTGATCCCTCCCTGTTCCACGACGACGATGGCCGCAAATACTACATTTATCGCCCGTGGGGGCCGCGCCATCACAGCAATCCACACAACACCATCGTGATGCAGGAATTTGATCCGCAGACCGGCACCCTGTCGCCCGAGCGTAAAACCCTCTTCACCGGCACGCCGCTGGCCTACACCGAAGGGGCGCATATTTACCGTAAGGACGGCTGGTACTATCTGATGGTGGCCGAAGGGGGCACCAGCTACGAACACGCGGTGGTGGTGCTGCGCGCGAAAACGCTGGATGGCCCGTACGAGCTGCACCCCGAGGTGTCGATGATGACCAGCTGGCATCTGCCCGAGAACCCGCTGCAAAAAAGCGGGCACGGCTCGCTGCTCCAGACCCACACCGGCGAGTGGTACATGGCCTATCTCACCAGCCGCCCGCAGCGTCTGCCGGGCATGCCGTTGCTGGCCGCTGGCGGACGTGGCTACTGTTCGCTGGGGCGTGAGACGGGGATTGCGCGCATCGAATGGCGCGACGGCTGGCCGTACGTGGAAGGCGGCAAACACGCCCGACTGACAGTGCCAGGCCCGCAAATGGCCGAGAGCCAGGGCGTGGTGC
This sequence comes from Leclercia sp. LSNIH3, assembly GCF_002935105.1. Classification (NCBI taxonomy): domain Bacteria; kingdom Pseudomonadati; phylum Pseudomonadota; class Gammaproteobacteria; order Enterobacterales; family Enterobacteriaceae; genus Leclercia; species Leclercia sp. LSNIH3. The sequence continues at coordinate 1,905,926 of NZ_CP026387.1, read as the reverse complement.
CGTCTCACTGGCGGGATGATTTCGACGGCGAGCGCCTCGATCCTGAGCTGCAAACCCTGCGCATTCCGTTCGACGATACGCTTGGCTCCCTGCGCGCGCGCCCGGGCTTTTTACGCCTGTACGGCAATGACTCCCTTAACTCGACCTTTACCCAGTCCACCGTGGCGCGCCGCTGGCAGCATTTTGCCTTCCGCGCGGAAACGTGCATGACGTTCGACCCGCGTCACTTCCAGCAGAGCGCGGGCCTGACCTGCTACTACAACAGCAAAAACTGGAGCTACTGCTTTGTCGATTTCGAGGAGGGGCAGGGCAGGACCCTGAAGGTGATCCAGCTTGACCACAACGTGCCGTCGTGGCCGCTGCACGAGCAGCCCATTCCGGTGCCGGATGAGGCGCAGAGCATATGGCTGCGGGTGGATGTCGATCGTCTGGTCTACCGCTACAGCTATTCGTTTGATGGCGAGACGTGGCAGACCGTACCCGTCACCTATGAGGCGTGGAAACTGTCGGATGACTATATCGGTGGGCGAGGCTTCTTTACCGGGGCCTTTGTCGGGCTGCACTGTGAGGATATCAGCGGCGACGGCTGCTACGCCGATTTCGCGTACTTCAGCTATACGCCAGTCACGGCGTAAACCTTCAGGCCGGGTAGCCCAGCGCGCGTGAGAGCTGGCGCCCGGCCTCCTGCAACTGCTCGCGAAAACGCGCCAGTTCATCGTCGTTAACGCGGGAGGTCAGGGTCGACAGGCTCAGGGCGGCAATCACGCGGGATTCATGGTTACGCACCGGCACCGAGACGCAGCGCACCCCCTGCTCGTTCTCTTCGCTGTCCAGGGCATAACCCTGCTCACGGGTCTGCGCCAGCGCGGCCAGCAGCGCCTCGCGCGAGGCCAGGGTCGCGGGCGTAAAGGTAGTGTACTCATATCCGTCGAGTAGCGTATTCAGCTCGGCGTCGCTCAGCCAGGCGATCAGCACTTTGCCGATGGCGGTGGCATGCACCGGCAGGCGACGGCCAATGCGCGAGTAGGCGATGGCAGCAAGCTTGCCTTCAATTTTCTCGATATAGACCCCTTCGCGCCCGTCCAGAATGCCCAGATGGGTGGTCTGCCCGGTGCGCTCCGACAGGTCCGTCAGCCAGTGCTTCGCTTTCTGGCGAATATCCATCGTACTCACCACAAAGTGGCCGCGTTCCACCAGCTTCATGCCAGGGCGGTATTTGCCGTTATCCGGGTTCTGATCGATATACCCATGCAGTTGCAGGGTTTTGAGAAGCGAATGGAGCGTGCTCTTACTCAGGCCCATCTGTTTACTGATGTCGGTGATTTTAAGTTCCGTCGCCTGTTCGTTAAACAGATCGAGGATCTGTAAGGCACGTTCAACAGATTGAATAATAGGCATAAGTTCGGCACATCCGCACGGGAATTAAGGCCAAAACGTACCCTGTTTACGCTGAAAAATCAATCGACCCGGGAGGCGGGCTTTTGTTCAGCCTAATATCCATGACGCAAAAATTTGACTTAAGTGATCGTTAAGGCTTATCGCCCTTGCCTGAAAGGATAGGCTGTACCTATTACCACATTTTCATTGTTCTCTTACACTCATTAAGCGTAAGGCTTTACGCATTTTGCATAGCTCGTTTAAAAGGTATTTGGATGACTGCTTCTAAAACTTGGATCGCTTTAGGTACGATTGCCAGTCCGGCTACTGGGACGTTATTTTCAAAGATTCTGACTCCGCATAATCATAAATATATTCTCTGGTATAACGGCGAGAAGCTTTTTAAGCCCGGCGATGAAATCCATGTTTGTCATAACCGTTTATTCGTTAATGACGAGCTACGCGATATTAATATTCTGCAAATAGACAAATACAGCCACACCCTGTGGCGCGTGATGCACAATATGTCCAGCTGCCCCGGTCATCGCGACCCGGAAAACAAGGAATGTGCTGCTCCGGTAAAATGTATTTTTAAGTGCTGCCCTTACGGCAAGGTGCGAGTATCGGCAAGTTAATCAACCGGTGAGCTTATATTATCCCGAGCGGATAAGATGAATAGCAGGAGGGCCGCAACCCTCCTGCATTTTAAAAATAATAGGGGTTATTCACCGAGGGTGGCGACCATCACCGCCTTAATGGTGTGCATGCGGTTTTCTGCCTGGTCAAATACCACGCTTGCCGCTGACTCAAACACCTCGTCCGTCACTTCCATCCCGCCGTGCAGATCGAACTCCTTCGCCATCTGCTTGCCCAGCGTGGTCTGGTCATCGTGGAACGCCGGCAGACAGTGCAGGAACTTCACATCCGGTTTACCCGTCAGCGCCATCATCTGGCTGTTCACCTGATAGCCACGCAGCAGCGCAATCCGCTCCGCCCACTTCTCTTTGGCTTCCCCCATCGACACCCACACGTCGGTGTAGATAAAGTCTGCGCCCTTCACGCCCGCCGCCACATCTTCGGTGAGGGTGATCTTGCCGCCATTCTTTTCTGCCAGCGCGCTGCACTCTGCCACCAGGCTCTCTTCCGGCCAGCAGGCTTTAGGTGCTACCAGGCGCAGATCCAGCCCGGTGAGCGCCGCCGCTTCCAGCATCGAGTTACCCATGTTGTTACGCGCATCGCCGGTATAAACCAGCACCATCTCGTTAAAGGCCTTGCCCGGGAGATGTTCCTGCATGGTAAGCAGGTCAGCTAACAGCTGGGTAGGGTGGAACTCGTTGGTCAGCCCGTTCCACACCGGCACGCCAGCAAACTCCGCCAGAGTTTCGACCACATCCTGGCCATATCCGCGATACTGAATGCCGTCATACATCCGGCCCAGCACGCGCGCGGTATCTTTAATTGATTCTTTATGCCCAATCTGGCTGCCGCTCGGCCCGAGATAAGTCACACGTGCGCCCTGGTCAAACGCGGCAACTTCGAAAGAGCATCTGGTGCGGGTAGAGTCTTTTTCGAAGATGAGCGCGATGTTTTTGCCAGTAAGCTTTTGTACTTCGGTACCTTTTTTCTTGTCGGATTTCAGCTGTGCTGACAGGGCAAGCAGAGAGGTGAGCTGTGCAGGGGTAAAATCGAGCAATTTCAGGAAGTGTTTTTTATACAGTTCAGACATTTTATCCTCACATGGCAAAGGCCACTTATTGAATTAAAATTCACTTTATATGTATCAATATTCACTTGCAACCCCGTATCATAAATCTTTCTTACAAAGGTGGAGGCAAACACATCCGTGTGTGAAAATAGAAGTATCTGCCGCACTTTAAAGAGGAACGAGCCATGGCAAACCCAGAACTGCTGGAAGAACAGCGCGAAGAGACGCGACTGATTATTGAAGAACTGCTGGAAGACGGCAGCGATCCGGATGCGCTGTACACCATCGAGCACCATTTCTCTGCGGATGATTTCGAAGCGCTGGAAAAACTGGCGGTTGAAGCGTTCCGTCTGGGTTACGAAGTGACCGAGCCAGAAGAGCTGGAAGTGGAAGAGGGCGACACCGTCATCTGCTGCGATATCCTGAGCGAAGGCGCGCTGAAGGCAGAGCTGATCGACGCCCAGGTTGAACAGCTGATGGACCTGGCCGAACGTTTTGAAGTGGAATACGACGGCTGGGGCACCTACTTCGAAGACCCGAACGGCGAAGAGGGTGACGAAGACGACGACGAAGATTTCGTTGATGAAGATGACGACGGCGTGCGTCACTGATTAATTTAATACACGGGACATTCGCGTTGCATCGAGGCGGCAACGGCGTGACTCCCCGGTCGCTTACATAAGTCAGTGACTGGGGTAAACAAAGGCAGCCAACGAAGAAGCAGCGTAAAGAGCGACGTGTATTTGCGGCAGCGGAAGCTGCCGCATCCAAAAGGTTAAAAATGGATTACCCGCAGATACTTGCCCCTGTTCTCAACTTCCTCCAGTGCCCGACCCCGCAAGCATGGATTGATAAAGCCCGCGACCCGGCTAACCTGCCGCTGCTGCTCACCGACCATATGGTGTGCGAACTCAAAGCCGCCCAGACCGCGCTATTATTGGTGCGTAAATACGTTGCCGACGAGAGCGGTGCCGACGCGCTGCTGGAGTGGCTCAAGCCCTACGAAGCCTTTACCTTCCGCGAAGGCCCGGAACCGGATTTTGTCGCCCTGCATAAGCAGATTGGCAAAAGCGTGATGCCGAAGACCGACGACCCCTGGGGCCAGGCGTTGATCGACAGCATGGTGCTGCTGATTAAAGAGGAGCTGCACCATTTCTGGCAGGTGCGGGAGGCGATGCTGATGCGTAACATTCCCTACGTCAAAATCACCGCCAGCCGCTACGCCAAAGGGATGCTCAAAGCCGTGCGCACCCACGAGCCGCTGACGCTGATCGACAAGCTGATTTGCGGAGCCTATATCGAAGCACGCTCCTGCGAACGCTTCGCCGCGCTGGCGCCGTTCCTCGACGAGGAGTTGCAGAAGTTTTACCTGTCGCTGCTGCGCTCTGAGGCGCGGCATTATCAGGACTATCTGCGCCTGGCGCAGCAGGTCAGCGATGACGACATCACCCCGCGCGTGAAGCTGTTTGGCGAGGTAGAGGCGGAGCTGATCTTATCCCCGGACAGCGAGTTCCGCTTTCATAGCGGGGTGCCGGTTAACATGACATAAGGACAGGGAACGATGAAAAAGGGTTTACGTATCGCCATTGCCGTGGTGCTGGGTATGGTGGCGGCAGGCTGGATTTACCGCGACAAAGCGCCCAACACCGAACAACAGCTCGACACCGCGCTCAGCAGCATGCCGGTGTGGCAGGTGATTAAAGAGCAGGAACCCGAGTTCCGCAAAAAGGTGCAGGATGAAATGCTGGCCCTGCAAAAAGCGGGCAAAAACGAGCAGCAGATTATCGACACCGTGCAGCCGAAGATTTTGCACTTGCAGATGGCGCGCCTGCAAAACGCCCCGGACGCCAACGTGGTCGAGTATATGAAGATCAACATGGAGCAGACCGCCGCCATGCAGAAGGTGAGCGATGACAACTGCTACCGCTTCCTCTACCCGGAGGTGAAGGGCGGCGTCAACCCGATGCGTCTGCTGGATAAAGATCTGATGCAGCGCCGCATGCAGGCCGATGTCGACATGATGCGTGCCGCCGTTGGGCCGGACAAACATACCGTGACCCCGCAGGAGATTCAGCAGGCTGAAACCGATGTGGTGCCGATTATCCAGAAGCTGACCGGGAAGTACGGCGACGATATCGAGCTGCTGCAGATGCCGCAAAAAGGGAAGGGCAAAGAGAAGCAGAGCTGCGATCTGGTGCAGGATCTGTGGAACAACGTGCTGGCCCTGCCAGAGCCGAACGCCGCCGGGCTGATACGTTATGCGGTGTCGGATCTGTAACGGCGGTTGGGTTACGCTGGTTTTTTGGACACTTAGCTGCGGAACTGCACGTCGCCGCTTGCATGGCGGCGTGCGACAGGTATAATCCACAACGTTTCCGCATCCCCTTCAGTGCCGAAGTGGCGAAATCGGTAGACGCAGTTGATTCAAAATCAACCGTAGAAATACGTGCCGGTTCGAGTCCGGCCTTCGGCATTCAGTACTTTATTTTCTTTTAAATCAATGAGTTGGTGTGTAAAACTCGTCTCATTGACCAGTAGAAAATATCAATTCTTCATCACGTACAAAAGCCACTGTGTTTGTTAATGGCTTTGGTATGTTAGCACGCAGTGGCAAGTAGTTATCAGGTTCAACCTTGTATCGTTATTCCCTTTGAAGCCGAAAGACGTGCCGCAGACTCTAAATCCTATACCAGAACAGATTGATCACACGCATTCACGCCCGATGTGCGGCCTTACGAGCTACGTAAACAGTAACGTAACTACAAACGACATGTAGACTCTATCAGCGTTTCAGCCACGCTCTCGCAAGGTTACACGGTTATCCTGATAAGGTGTGATTGCTCTGACAGTCGGATGAAGTCGCTACGCTCCGCTTGTTGCTGTATTACTAACGGGGCTTTATGACTTCTATTTTATAAAATGAGGGAAAAGGCTGAATCTCTCCAGCCTTTAACGGTCATCTCACTTTCTTGAAGATGAGTAAGATCAGAGGGACACCGATTACGAAACCGTAAATTGCCGCATCAAAAACACCGTTTGTAGCCTGAGCAAGCGAATCAACAGCTTGGTAATACTCTTTTAATGGAACAGGGTTTGAGATAAGAGTCTGATTTTCAGAGAAAACCGCGAATGCTTGCGAGGCTACAAACAGTCCGAGAAAGTAACCCAGGCTGACAATGCAAATTCCTCCCCATCGGAGAATGGTTTTAGTCCTATTCGTCAACTTCATAAGATCCACCTAATACACCGCCAAAAGTACCGCTGGAATACTGTGATAATGAATCGCCAGTAGCAGCTGCTTCGGCTGCAATGTGCTGAACTTTTCCCTTTGGCGACTCTTGGTATCGCGGTAAATAGTCCTTGTTGGGATACATTTTTTTAAACTCGCCTGTCATTTCAACAACTGTCATTGATGAGAAGTCAGAACTTTTCGATCCAAGATAACGCTGCAATGAGACAGGAATTGTGAAATCTTCTTCGGATTCGATAGAAATTTGCGTCGTAGTCGATGTGTAGTTGTGTTCGAATACCGTTGAACCAGCAAACTTAATCCCTTCAACAGAGTGAGTGGTACAGTTATTTCCTGTTACGTCGTACTCATCAATTGTGCGGCCTCTGCGTCGGGTTGTTTCTTTCATTTCCGATGTGCGAATCGCTGGTTCACCCTTGTTCCAAAGATCTTCAAAGAACTGCCTCGTTTTCGTCGGGTCAGCATCATCTATTCGAAATGCTCTTGCGCCCATTCGGTACAGCTCTGCTCTATAGTAAACCCTCGCATCTTCATCTTGTAGAAAGTTTAAAATTCCATCTCCAGTTAAATTCCCTGGGCCTGTTCTGCCGTAGCGTGAAGTGGTTTACTGAATTTGGCCACCTGAACAGAGGTGATATGCTCACCTCAGAACAACACAGGTGCTCCAATGAAAAGAAGAAATTTCAGTCCTGAATTCAAACGCGAATCCGCTCAACTGGTACTTGACCAGAACTACACCGTTGCAGACGCAGCCAGCGCTATGGATGTCGGCCTTTCCACAATGACGCGATGGGTGAAGCAGTTGCGTGATGAGCGACAGGGAAAAACACCAAAAGCCTCCCCCATTACCCCGGAACAAATTGAAATCCGTGAGCTCAGGAAAAAACTACAACGTATTGAAATGGAAAATGAAATATTAAAAAAGGCTACCGCGCTCTTGATGTCAGACTCCCTGAACAGTTCTCGATAATCGGGAAACTCAGGGCGCGTTATCCTGTAGCCACTCTCTGCCATGTGTTCGGGGTTCATCGTAGCAGCTACAAATACTGGAAAAACCGTCCTGAAAAACCAGACGGCAGACGAACAGTATTACGAAGCCAGGTGCTTGAGTTGCATAGCATCAGCCACGGTTCGGCCGGGGCCAGGAGCATCGCCACCATGGCGACCCAGAGAGGCTATCAGATGGGGCGCTGGCTTGCTGGCAGGCTCATGAAAGAACTGGGACTGGTCAGTTGCCAGCAACCCACTCACCGCTATAAACGTGGCGGTCATGAGCACGTTGCTATCCCAAATCATCTTGAGCGACAGTTCGCCGTAACAGAGCCAAACCAGGTGTGGTGCGGTGATGTGACCTATAGTGTGCCCGGAGTTCAGGGCGGGCATGGATGCTTAAATGAACCGCGAGTCTGTCTGGAATATTGAACCGGTAACTCACGATGAGAAACCCAACAATCCCACCGGGTGTGACGGTGGAGAACCTGAGCGGCAGTGACCTGCGGCATGCCCGCAGGGTGATGTAACCCGCTGACAACGGGGATTGAGGCGAGATCACTAAGCCGAGATGATCCTCAAGGTTAAGTACTGAAAGGCTGAAGAACATGAACCCGTTAATCCGCCTCTGTGGGTTGAAAACGTCACCACGGCCTACGTGATCTGACAGGCCGTGCAGGAGGAACTGGCAGTGATACGTAAGCACTGCCGGTCGAAGGTGTTTTGACATGTATGCGAAACACCGGGGCAGCAGCGTCTATCACGCTTGCGTTGCTGACTTCTGCCAACTTGCGGCAAGCAAGGATAAAGAGTGCGACGGGCAGCCTCCTCAGTATGCCTGAGTCCAGGCAGGTAAACCGGGGAAGGTCAGCGACGGATGTTAAGGGGGCATGGCTCCGATGACGCGCTGGCTGGCGGAGCTTCCGTAGTAGTCCGCGATGGGGAAAGCCCATTACATGGCGAAGGGAAGCAGTTTGAATGTGTTTGCGACGTGAATTAACTGACCTAACGAGGTGAAGACCTTTGATAATCAGCGAAATGCAACGCAAGCTTGCCACATGGGCAGCCACCGATCCGTCCCTACGGATTCAACGGCTGCTGCGTCTGATAACACAACCAGAATGGCTGGCTGAAGCGGCGCGGATCACGCTTTCATCAAAGGGGGCCCATACCCCCGGCGTTGATGGCGTGAACAAAACAATGCTACAGGCCAGACTGGCTGTTGAGCTGCAAATCCTCAGGGATGAATTACTCTCAGGCCACTACCAGCCCTTGCCCGCCAGACGGGTTTACATCCCTAAAAGCAACGGCAAACTGCGACCACTGGGTATCCCCGCGTTGCGGGATCGTATTGTTCAGCGGGCCATGCTGATGGCGATGGAGCCGATATGGGAGAGTGATTTTCATACGCTCTCATATGGCTTCCGGCCTGAGCGCAGTGTCCACCACGCGATCCGCACGGTGAAATTACAGCTCACAGACTGTGGTGAAACCCGGGGACGCTGGGTGATTGAAGGCGACCTGTCCAGTTACTTCGACACCGTACATCATCGACTGCTGATGAAGGCTGTACGCCGCAGGATCAGTGACGCACGTTTCATGACTCTGCTGTGGAAAACCATCAAGGCGGGACATATCGATGTCGGTCTCTTTCGGGCGGCCAGTGAAGGTGTACCACAGGGCGGTGTTATATCGCCGCTATTATCGAACATCATGCTGAATGAGTTCGATCAATACCTGCATGAGCGCTACCTGAGCGGGAAAGCCAGAAAAGATCGGTGGTACTGGAATAACAGTATCCAACGGGGCCGAAGTACGGCGGTCAGAGAAAACTGGCAGTGGAAACCCGCGGTGGCGTACTGCCGCTATGCCGATGATTTTGTCCTCATCGTCAAAGGCACCAAAGCACAGGCGGAAGCCATCAGGGAGGAGTGTCGGGGTGTGCTCGAAGGCAGTCTGAAACTCAGGCTGAACATGGATAAGACTAAAATCACCCATGTTAATGACGGCTTTATCTTTCTGGGGCACAGGATCATTCGCAAACGCAGTCGTTATGGCGAGATGCGAGTGGTCTCAACGATCCCGCAGGAGAAAGCCAGAAACTTCGCCGCATCGCTGACAGCACTGTTATCAGGCAACTACAGTGAAAGCAAAGTCGATATGGCTGAACAACTCAACCGAAAACTGAAAGGCTGGGCCATGTTCTATCAGTTCGTTGATTTTAAGGCCAAAGTCTTCAGTTATATCGACCGTGTCGTGTTCTGGAAGCTGGCTCACTGGCTGGCCCGCAAATACCGTACAGGTATCGCTTCCCTGATGAGGTGGTGGTGTAAATCACCGAAACCGGGTCAGAGCAAAACGTGGGTTTTATTTGGTAAAACCAATCACGGCAAGCTCAGCGGCGAAATACTGTACCGGTTGGTGGGGCAAGGCAAGAAGCTGTTCCGCTGGCGGCTACCCGAAGGTAATCCCTATCTGAGGACGGAGACCAGAAACACGTATACATCGCGCTTTACAGAAGTGGCAATGGCGTTCGCCAGCATTTAAATGGAGAGCCGGATGCGCTGAAAGGTGCACGTCCGGTTCGGGGAGGAGAGGCAGGGAAATAGTCCGACTACGCCCTGCCTCTTACTCTACTCTGGACAGGTAAGCGCTGGGCGTACCTTGCCGTTGTTCTCGACCTGTTCGCAAGGAAACCAGTGGGCTGGGCAATGTCGTTCTCACCAGACAGCAGACTCACCATGAAAGCGCTGGAAATGGCATGGGAAACGCGCGGCAAGCCAGCCGGAGTGATGTTCCACAGCGATCAGGGCAGTCATTATACGAGCAGGCAGTATCGGCAGTTGCTGTGGCGATATCGGATCAAGCAGAGTATGAGCCGGCGTGGAAACTGCTGGGATAATAGCCCAATGGAACGCTTCTTCCGGAGCCTGAAGAATGAGTGGGTACCGGTGACGGGTTACATAAACTTCAGCGATGCAGCTCACGCAATAACGGACTATATCGTTGGATATTACAGCACGCTCAGGCCGCATGAATATAACGGTGGCTTACCCCCAAACGAATCGGAAAGCCGATACTGGAAAAACTCTAACGTGGTGGCCAGTTTTAGTTGACCACTTCACTGTCGGGATGTCAGGATCATGCAGCCCTTCATCACCTTCACATCCACTTTCGTTCCGGTGCTGAACCCGGCTTCATTGAGCCACAGGCCTTTCATGATGAACGCAGGAATGCGAGTGTAATCTCCAAACCGCGTCGCATAACTCACGGTAAATACGCGGTCGGTAGATTCAAATACTTCTGGTTGCAGTGATTCTGCAATACAATCGACATTAGTCATGGTTACTATTCTCTTTCAATAGTGATTGTGATGAGCGATACGGGCATGTTGGCGCATGCCCGTATTGCGTTAAATAACACCTGTAAATCTACCCAGTAGATAAAAATAAGTCCAGATTAATATAAAACGTAATAAGCGCGTTTAGAGCGCTTTTAAAATATTAATAACGTTAAATACATAATAATTTTTTTAATTAATTTATATGGCTTAACTGCAATCAGGGATATTCAAGGTTTCGTAATAAATATGCAGACATTGCACCTTAAAACAGGCACTAAATGAATAGTGCCTGTTTTAAGGTGTATTTTCCTCTTCAGGTCGCCAGGCCCACCCCCATCGCCCCCCTTATAATCGGAATCGGCGTCAATAAATGCTGATACATCAGCTCCCCCGCCTTATCCGCATCCCGCGCCAGCACGGCATCCAGCAGCCGCTGGTGCTCTCCATGCTTCTCCTCTAACATCGCCACCGACAGCACCGTCTTTCTCAACCACACATACCGATACCGCGCCGCCAGATCGAACAATCGTTCCCGCATCTGCAACAAATACCGCGACCCACACCCGGCCACAATCGCCGTATGAAATGCCTGATGGCGCTGGTCCCACTCGTCCAGCATCATCTCGCTGGCGTCGCGGGATTCCAGCTTGTTCAGCAGATGCATCCGGGCGAGGAGGTCGGCTTCCCACTCTTCACCGCCGCGTTCGATGGCGAGGCGGACCAGCATCGCCTCCATATTGGCGCGGGCATCAAAGATGTCGAGCAGCTCCTGTTCGGACATCGGGGCCACCCGGTAGCCTTTCTGGTTAATGACCGTGACCAGCCCCTCGGCAACCAGCTGCGACAGCGCTTCGCGCAGCGGGCCGACGCCCAGCTCATACCGGGAGGTCAGCAGGCTCATCCGCAGCTTCTCATCCGGGTGATACACGCCGCGGATAATATCGTTCTTCAGCCAGCGGTAGCCGTCGATGGCCGTCGCCTGGGAAATAATGGTCATGGTCGTGCTCCTTGAATACGGCCCGGCTTGCACCGGGCGTAAAGATTATTCCTGCTTCGCCTCGTCAAAACATGCGGCGATAATCGCCAGCCCCTGCCGGAGCTGTTCTTCCTCAACGGTGAGCGGCACCAGGATGCGCAGCACGTTGTGATACGGGCCGCAGGAGAGCAGGATCAGCCCTTTATCCCGCGCACGCGCCACAATCTGCGCCGTCAGGGCGGCGTCCGGCTTATGGTGGTCGCCCGCTTCAAACAGTTCGATGGCGATCATCGCCCCCAGGCCGCGAACGTCGCCGATCTCAGGATGTTTTTCAGCGATAGCCAGCAGGCCTTCGCGCAGGGTATTGCCCAGTTTATTGGCTTTGCCCAGCAGATCTTCCTGCTCGAACACCTTCATCACCGCCAGCGCGGCGGCACAGGCGATAGGGCTACCGGCGTACGTGCCGCCCAGCCCGCCCGGGGCGATGGCATCCATCACTTCGGCACGTCCGGTGACGCCCGCCAGCGGGAAGCCGCCAGCAATGGATTTAGCGAAGGTGGTGATATCCGCCGCCACGCCCATCTGCTCCATGGCGAAGAAGGTGCCGGTGCGGCCCGCGCCGCTCTGCACTTCATCGGCGATCAGCATGATGCCGTGCTCGTCGCACAGGTCGCGCAGGCGCTGCATAAAGGCCGGGGAGGTGGCGTAGAACCCGCCTTCACCCTGGACAGGTTCAATCACGATAGCGGCGATATCTTCCGGCGCGGCATCGTTCTTGAAGATGCGATGGATGCTGGCGATGGCGTCGTCATCGCTGATGCCGTGCAGGGCGCACGGATACAACGCGCGATAGACGTGGCCCGGCATCAGCCCCATGCCTGCTGAGTAAGGGTTCACTTTCCCGGTCAGGGAGAGGGTGTAGTGGGTGCGGCCATGATAGGCCCCGGTAAAGGCGATGGTGCCGTTGCGCTTCGTCGCCGCGCGGGCAATCTTCACCGCGTTCTCGACGGCTTCGGAGCCGGTGGTCACCAGCAGGGTCTTTTTCGGGAAATCCCCCGGCACTTTCTGGTTCAGAGTTTCGCAAAGCTCCAGATAGGGTTCATAGGCCAGCACCTGGAAGCAGGTGTGCGACAGCTTTTTCAGCTGCTCTTCCACGGCGCTCACCACGTCAGGGTGGAGATGCCCGGTGTTCAGCACCGCAATTCCCCCGGCGAAATCAAGATATTCACGGCCTTCGACATCCCACACCCGGCAGTTCTCGGCGCGGGCGGCAAAGATAGGGTGGATTTGCCCTACACCACGGGGTACGGCATTGCTACGACGCTGCATTAACTCTTTGTTGGTGCTCATTGGATGCTCCTGAATTAAAGGCCGATGCACATATATTTGATTTCTAAGTAATCTTCGATACCGTATTTAGAACCTTCCCGACCCAGGCCAGAGGCTTTAATGCCGCCGAACGGGGCCACTTCATTAGAAATAATGCCGGTGTTGATCCCGACGATGCCGTACTCCAGCGCCTCGCCCACGCGGAACACGCGGCTCAGGTCGCGGGCATAGAAATAGGCCGCGAGGCCAAACTCGGTATCGTTGGCCATGGCGATAACGTCGGCTTCATCGTTGAAACGGAACAGCGGTGCCAGCGGGCCAAACGTCTCCTCTTTTGCCACTTTCGCATCACCGGGTACATCTACCAGAATAGTCGGCTGGAAGAAGTTGCCGCCTAATTTATGCAGGGACCCGCCGGTCACCACGCGGGCGCCTTTCGCCACGGCGTCGGCAATGTGTTCTTCCACTTTATCAACCGCCTTGCTGTCGATCAGCGGCCCGATGGTCACGCCCTGGGTCAGGCCGTCGCCGATCTGCATCTTATCCACCGTCTGCTGGAGTTTTTCGGCAAAACGGTCGTAAACGCCGTCCTGCACGTACAGACGGTTGGCGCAGACGCAGGTCTGCCCGGCGTTGCGGAACTTCGAGGCCAGCGCCCCTTCCACGGCTTTATCAAGGTCGGCATCGTCAAAGACGATAAAGGGCGCGTTGCCCCCCAGCTCCAGCGACACTTTTTTGATGTCTTTCGCGCACTGGGCCATCAGCTGGCGGCCAATCTCAGTCGAGCCGGTAAAGGAGAGCTTGCGCACCAGCGGGTTACTGGTCAGTTCGTTGCCGATATCGGACGCCGAACCGGTGACGACGTTAAACACCCCGGCGGGGATCCCGGCCCGGCTCGCCAGTTCCGCCAGCGCCAGCGCGGAGTAGGGCGTCTGGCTGGCGGGTTTGAGCACCATGGTGCAGCCTGCCGCCAGGGCTGGCCCGGCCTTGCGGGTGATCATCGCCGCCGGGAAGTTCCACGGGGTGATGGCCGCCGTCACGCCGATCGGCTGCTTAATCACAATCAAACGCTTATCTGCCTGATGGCCCGGAATGGTGTCGCCGTAGACCCGTTTCCCCTCTTCGGCGAACCACTCTATAAAGGAGGCGGCATAGCTGATCTCGCCTTTGGCTTCCGCCAGCGGTTTGCCCTGCTCAAGGGTCATCAGCCGGGCCAGATCGTCCTGGTTAGCCATCATCAAGTCGAACCAGCGGCGCAGAATGGTGGCGCGCTCTTTGGCCGTGAGCGCTCGCCAGGCGGGCAGGGCGCGGTTCGCGGCCTCAATCGCTTCGCGGGTCTCGTCGGTGCCCATTTTTGGCACGCTGCCCAGGGTCTGGCCGTTCGCCGGGTTGGTCACGGCGAGGGTGTCACCGCTGTGGGCGTCGCACCACTCACCATCTATATAAGCCTGCTGGCGGAATAAGCTGGGATCGTTGAGTTGCATGATGGCTTCCTGTCTCAGAATGATTAACGGGTAAACGCGGCATGTAATGTCTCCACACCAGGGCTCTGCAATGACCGCCCGGGGTTGTGCTGACTGGCAATCAAGGTCTGAACCTTGCTCACAATATGCGCGCCAATCGGGATTGCCGAGGTCGCAGCCGGTGAGGGGGCATTACAGGTATGGATGGTGCGCGGCGTGGTGACAAATAAAAAATCGTCGATCAGCTTACCGTCTGGCGAAACTGCTTGCGCCCTCACACCTGCAGGCCAGGGATGCAGATCCTTCACCGTCAGGCTCGGGCAATACTTTTGCACCTGTTTCAAATAGCCGCTTTTGCACAGCGAGTTTTTCATCTCGCCCAAGCCCGATCGCAAATTGTTCTGCAGCACCCGGCGAATCCCGGACGAGCCCATAATTTCCAGCATATCGGATAAGGAGAAATCGCCCTTGCGGTAGCCCTCGCGCTTAAAGGCCAGCACCGCGTTTGGCCCCACCGTGACGCTGCCGTCGATCATGCGGGTGAGATGCACGCCCAGAAACGGCATGGCCGGATCCGGGATCGGGTAGATAAGGTGGTTGACGATCTGATTGTGCTCCGGCGCCAGGCGGAAATACTCCCCGCGGAACGGGCAGATGATAAAGCCGGGGTCGATGCCGAGCATCTTCACCAGTCGGTCGGCCATCAGCCCGGAGCAGCTGATTAAGGTGCTGGCTTCAAACTCGCGTCCGTCATGGGTGTGGATCACCACGCCGTCGGCATGTTCCTTCAGGGCGCAGACTTCGGCGCGATACACCACTTCCCCGCCTTTGGCCTGGAAGCGTTTTGCCATTGCCGCCGCCACCTCGCGATAGCTGACGATCCCGCTGGAGGGAACAAAAATCCCGCCCAGCCCGGTGATATTAGGCTCGCGCTCGCGCAGTTCCGCGCCGCTCAACCACTCGCGCTCGATGCCGTTGGCGGCGGTGCGATCCCACAGGGCCTGCATCCGCACCATCTCCAGCGCCGAGGTGGCAACCAGCATCTTGCCGCAGGTGTCGTAGCGGATGTTGTTCTCATCGCAGAAGGCTTTGGTCGCCCGATTGCCCGCCAGGCAGAACTGCGCCTTCAGGCTGCCGGGGGTGTAGTAAACCCCGGCATGGATCACCCCGCTGTTGTGCCCGGTCTGGTGGCAGGCGGGGCCAGCCTCCTTCTCCAGCAGCGCGATGCGGGCGTCCGGGTAGCATTCAATCAGCTGCATGGCGGTCGACATACCGATAATGCCGCCGCCGATAATCACGAAATCATACATCCGCTCAATTCCTACTGATGGGTCTGATAGTGGCGGGTGGCGTAGCTGATATAGCCGCGCTGGCGCATCAACTCCCGGCGCAGATCCGGGTGCGGGGTAAAGCGATCCCGGCCATGCAGCCAGAACATATTGTTAATCAGCAGGAATTTACCCACCGGTACGGGAATGGAGACGATGCTTTTGCTGCTCTCCAGCGCGTCAGAAAGTTCGCTCAGCCAGACGCCCTCTTCAAAATCTTTCGGCTGGACGAACTGGTCGATATAGCGCATCACCGGGCGGCCCTGCTGGTCGACGTCAAACACCGGGTGGAACACATCGGCCGCCACGTTTTTGCTCGGCGGTGCCGTCCAGCGCAGCGGGCGGCGGGCGAGGGGATGACTAAAGAATTTATCCAGCGCTTCCCAGTCGTCGAGGTGCAGCAGCAGAGAGTTGCCGCCCTGCATATTCTGCTCATCGATTTTCATCATCAACACGTAGTCGGTCACTTCATCAACAAAAGTGCCGTCGTTGTGCAGCTCCAGCACGCGGTGGGGCTGGCGCAGGTAGCTGTCTGAGTTATCGACATTTTTCACCGTAAAGCGGGCGTAGTACTGGCCGCTCATGGCGTCATAGTTGGAGCGGCCGATGAGGTGCGCGACGGCGGTGGCGATCTTCACCATCTCGTCGGCCTGGGTGACGTTATCCACCCCCTCGGCAGAAATCAGCATCGCGCCCTGGTCACGGCTGAGCAAGGTGTTCAGCAGCAGCGGCTGAAGCTGGTTGCCGCACAGGTCATCGAGGATCTTCGCCACCCGAAAACGCAGAAACGATTTGTACTCCAGGGCCTGAATGGGCCACTGCTCTACCTCCCGCAGGAACTGCTGCGTCACCTCTGCGGAGAACGTCAGTTCCAGCAGACGCGGAGATTGCACGGATGTCGCGATGCTAAAACCGGAGATGGTGCGGGCTAACGCCTCGTCGGGCTGTTGTACGGCGGTAAGTGCATTCATCGAATCAATCCTCTCAGAAAGTATTCAGGAGACAGGGCTGTGCATTTCGTAGCCATAAATTAAAAATATCTACATTCTGGCGAAATGGGCCTGGCCTGGCGTGAATGTTTGGATTTTGTGATGGATGCGAGAAAAACAGGCGAAATGACGGGAAAATGCGCCACCAGGCGGCGAACGGGCTGAGGCAAGGTGATCGCCCTCACGGAAAAGGCGGGTTTTCCTTAACAAAAACGTGACATATCCATACAAAACTTAACAAATCGTGGCGGGGGTGCTGTACGGCGTTGTGAGGCTCTTCTATACCTTGATTCGTGTTACCTGCGACTCAACCTCAACACAGAGAATAAACGTATGGAACAGACTTCTGGCAAGAAAAGTGAAGCAATTCATAGTGATACTACACAGCATTTCAACCGCTCCATCGGCCTTATCTCTAACTTTTCGCTTGGGTTCACCTACCTCTCGCCGCTGACGGCGGTCTACTCCCTGTTTGCGCTGGCGGTGACGCTGGCAGGACCGCCAGCGATCTGGTGGATCCCGATCGTGGCCTGCGGGCAGCTGCTGGTGGCGCTGGTGTTTGGCGAAGTGGCATCGCAGTACCCGATTACCGGCGGTTTATACCCGTGGGCGCGCCGCCTGTGGGGGCGTAAATATGCGTGGATCGCCGCCTGGATCTACCTGTGGGCGCTGGTGGTGACCATCACCTCGGTGGCGGAATACACCGCGACCTTCGTAGGGTCGCTGTTCGGCTTTGACATCTCGGCGGGCAATATGCTGATCACCTCGGTGGTCCTGCTCCTGATGATGATGGCGATAAACATGTCGGGCACCAAAAACCTCGCCCGGGTCGCCAGGATTGGCTTCTGGTGTGAAATCGTCAGCGTGATTGCGCTTGGGATCTACCTGCTGCTGTTCCATCGCGCGCAGCCTTTCTCGGTGGTCTTCGACTCGATGGGCGTTATCGCCAAAGACGGCAGCTATCAGCCAGCCTTTATGGCGGCGGCGCTGATCGGCCTGTTTATGTTCTTCGGCTTTGAAGCCTGCGGCAACGTGGCGGAAGAGGTCAAAAACCCGAGTAAAAAGATCCCGGTGGCGATGATCCTGAGCATCGTGTTTGGCGCGATCTCGGCGATCATCTCGATCCTCGGCTACCTGCTGGCCTCGCCAAATCTGATGAATATTGTTAACGGCCAGATCGCCGATCCCATCCCGGCGATCCTTAACGAAGCTCTCGGCGAGACCGGCGCCACGGTGTTTATCATCATCGCGGTGATCGCCATGCTGTCGTGCATTCTGTCCCTGCAGGCCGCGTTAAGCCGCCTGATCTTCTCCTTCTCCCGCGACCAGATGCTACCGGGTAGCGCCTGGATGTCGAAGCTGTCGAAAAACAGCGTCCCGGATAACGCAATGATCGTCAGCTGCCTGCTGCCGGTGCTCATCTGCGTGTGGGTCTACTTCCAGCCGGACAACCTGGCGCGCATCACCGCCTTTGCGGTTATCGGCATCTACATTTCGTTCCAGATGGTGGTCCTGGCGGCGCTG
The DNA here is from genome assembly GCF_002935105.1 of Leclercia sp. LSNIH3. NCBI lineage: Bacteria > Pseudomonadati > Pseudomonadota > Gammaproteobacteria > Enterobacterales > Enterobacteriaceae > Leclercia > Leclercia sp. LSNIH3. The sequence continues at coordinate 1,887,652 of NZ_CP026387.1, read as the reverse complement.
CGTCAGCGTCTGAAAGGCTGGAAACCGGCCGGGGAGTGGAGCGTGGGCGGCTGGGGAATGCTGGTCAACATCCTGGCGCTGGCCTATGGCTTGTGTGGGATCTGGCTGCTGGCACAACCGGCTGAAAGCAGCGACTTTATGGACCGCTGGACGGTACTGGTGGGGCTGGCGGTGGTGGTGATCTCTGGCCTGGTGTACATGGTGCTGGCCCGTCCGTTCGGGCGCTCAAATGCGCCAGAAAACGACGCGATCGAGCATGCAAAACGGCTAAACGCAGGACAACCTCTGTAATTTCCCGAACATAAAAACAATGGAGTCGGCTATGCAACACAACTTATTGATCAATGGCGAACTGATTGCCGGTTCAGGTGAGAAGCAGCCCGTCTATAACCCGGCCACCGGCGAGGTGCTGCTGGAGATTGCCGAAGCCAGCCCGGAGCAGGTGGATGCCGCGGTACAGGCCGCCGATCGCGCCTTCCGGCAGTGGGGGCAGACCACGCCCAAAGCCCGTGCCGAGTGTCTCCTGAAGCTGGCGGACGTCATCGAACAGAACGCCAACACCTTCGCCAGACTGGAGTCGCTGAACTGCGGCAAACCGCTGCACTGCGTGCTGAACGATGAAATCCCGGCCATTGTCGATGTGTTCCGCTTCTTTGCGGGGGCCACCCGCTGCCTGAACGGCCTCGCCGCCGGGGAGTACATGGAAGGGCACACCTCCATGATCCGTCGCGATCCGGTGGGCGTGGTGGCCTCCATCGCCCCGTGGAACTACCCGCTGATGATGGCGGCGTGGAAGCTCGGTCCGGCGCTGGCGGCGGGGAACTGCGTGGTGCTTAAGCCGTCAGAGATCACCCCGCTCACTGCCCTGAAGCTGGCCGAGCTGGCCAAAGATATCTTCCCGGCCGGGGTGATCAACGTCCTGTTTGGCCGGGGTAAAACCGTCGGCGACCCGCTGACCGGCCACGATAAAGTGCGCATGGTGTCGCTGACGGGTTCCATCGCCACAGGCGAGCATATTCTGGGCCATACCGCGTCCTCGATTAAGCGCACCCATATGGAGCTGGGCGGCAAAGCGCCGGTCATCGTCTTTAACGACGCCGACATCGATGCGGTGGTGGAGGGCGTGCGCACCTTTGGTTTTTACAATGCCGGACAGGACTGCACCGCGGCCTGTCGTATCTATGCGCAAAAAGAGGTCTATAACACGCTGGTGGAAAAACTGGGCGTCGCTGTGGCCAGCCTGAAAATGGGCGCCCCGGAGGATGAAACCACCGAGCTGGGGCCAGTCAGCTCTGCCGCTCATCTGGCCCGCGTCAGCGAGGCGGTGGACCGCGCAAAAGCCCTGCCGCACATCCACGTGGTCACCGGCGGTAACGTGGCGGGCGGCAGCGGGTACTATTTCCAGCCGACCCTGCTGGCTGGGGCGAAGCAGGAGGATGAGATCATCCAGCGCGAAGTCTTCGGCCCGGTGGTCAGCGTCAGCCTGTTCGACGACGAAGAGCAGGTGCTGGAGTGGGCCAATGACTCACAGTACGGCCTGGCCTCATCGGTCTGGACCAAAGATGTGGGCCGCGCGCACCGCATGAGCGCCCGCCTGCAATACGGCTGCACCTGGGTGAACACGCACTTTATGCTGGTAAGCGAAATGCCGCACGGCGGCCAGAAGCTGTCCGGCTACGGCAAGGATATGTCGATGTACGGACTGGAGGATTACACCGTGGTAAGGCATGTGATGGTGAAGCACTAACGGCACTGCCCGGCGGCGCTTCGCTTGCATGGCCTGCGGTTTAACAGGCCGGGGAAGCGCAGCGCCACCGGGCGTAAATGTCATGACTGCGCGCAACCACTAACCAAATCCAGTAATTGGTTTTTTATCGATTGTGCATCTGCCGCCATATCAACTGTCGCAAAATGAATCTTATGTCCTTGCGTGACGATAAATTCATTCAGCATATACCCAACGGCAGGGTGCAACAGCATGCCTGAAGCGTTAAGGGATAACGGATCGTCATTGTTCTCCTGAGTGCGCAGATAGGTATACAGCTGATAAATATAGCCACTGCGCAACGTGGTATCTCGGTGCCAGCCCTTCGTAAGGATCGCATTAAATTTGGTATCAACAATGATGCGTTTCTTATTAACCCTGTGTTCAAGAACGATATCTGACTTCATCGTCGGGAAGATATCAGCACTCCCAGCACTTTGATCGCTCAATGCCCATTTCAGCTCTTTTCCGGCCGCGACATGCCAGATGTCTTTTTCAAGATGGACCCGATAAAAGCCCGCGATACCTTTCTCAAATAACTTTCTCATCCAGGCCTCGTTATTTGAAGGGGAGGGTAAAAGGTGGTGACCCTGATCCTCGGTGGGTAACAGCAACTGATAGGCCAGCTGCGCGGCATCCACCATCGGTTTATCGGCCGCGTCATGGCGACCAAAGCGCGTCACCGAGGGCAGTTCGCGGTTGTCAGGGTACTCACCGTTTATACCTTCCCGACGCAACGCCATTGCCGCAAAGCGGCAATCTGCGGCCAGTGCAGGTTTGGTGATGAGCGGGGTGAGCCGTTCTAACGCACAGCGAACGTAGCGATTTCGTGGCGTATCGAGGGTCATCTCCTGGAACTGACAGGCAACCCGGCCGCGATCTAATAGCTGATGGCTGGCCGTATGCAGAATATCAATGCGTCCTCGAACCCGATTCAGAGAGGCATGCCGGGTTTGATAGCCCATGCTTAAATTACGGCGGCGGCGCAGCGCAATTTCATGTAGAAGGATCTTCGCCACCAGATCGGGGATTTCATCTGGGTTATCTTCCACAGCTACATTGCGTCGCCCAAGTTCCCGAAACAAGTCGGAAGCGTATAGCATCAGTAGCCAGAGATTGCGCACGGGAATGCGTGCCGTCTTATGTTGCTCGCTCTCGGAAGTCATTGTGCTAATAACACTTTTCTAGCGTCGTTAACTTTTTTCGGGGCATCGAACCAGTATTCGGCGAGTAAAGGGCAAATCTCCGTCTCGACGACTTGTTCATACCAGGCTACGGCTTCGCCAATCTTCTGGCCGGTTGCCGGGGTAACATAGCTGTGTCCGATACAGAATTGCGGTCCCAGAGTGACATCATTCGCCAGCATTTCATTCACTGTCGTCAGTCGTGATTCGATTAAGGTTAAGACGTCCAGCTCGACGGCAAACTTTTGGTTCACCCAGCTTTTCCACGCCTCGTTAAATACGGGCTTCAGGTCGATAAACGCAAAACGGCGACGCAAGGCTAAGTCGAGGAGTGCCAGAGAACGGTCGGCAATGTTCATGGTGCCGATGATATATAAATTCTCGGGAATATAGATTTTCTCATCCGGATCCGTGCGATAGGAGAGTTCCAGCGCCTCATTCGGAGTGCGTTTATCGGCTTCCATCAGGGTGAGAGTTTCGCCGAAAATTTGTGCCGGATTACCGCGATTGATCTCCTCAATAATCACTACATATTTTGCAGCAGGGTTATTAAGCGCTTTATTGATGGCATTAACGAATGGCCCATCGATCAGTTCCAGCCGTCCCTCTTTCCCCGGGCGCCAGCCGCGAATAAAATCTTCATAAGAGAGATTTGGATGGAACTGAACCGCGCTGATCCGCTCAGGGGCTTGCTCACCCATCAAACAGTATGCCAGACGGCGTGCTAGCCAGGTTTTACCCGTGCCGGGAGGGCCTTGCAGGATCAGGTTTTTCTTGTCTTTAAGTCGTTGGAGGGTGAGCTTAATTTTATCTTCATCAAGGAAGCAGCCCTCGTCGAGCAGATTGCTGATGAAGTAAGGTTTATGAGCATTTTTCGCTGGTGGCGCACTCTCTTCGACCGATTCTTCAGTAACGCTCTGTACTTCGCTTTTATCAAAGTTCAGGTATTCATAGTTACCGGCATTGAGGAACCTTAACTCATCATCCTTACGCAATATCTGCAGGTAATAATAGATTGAATTTTCAACCGTATTGTTATTCGGATGATCTGCTTTAATTTCGTCCAGGTAGTTTTCTTTCAGTTCCTGAGAAGTGAAATAAGGACTCTCTTTTTGCAGGCATAAGGCCTTAATTTTATTCAGCAGATAAACTTTCCATGTTCGATTTTCCACCTCATCTTTTGACTGGGCGACATCTGTATTCCACGCTGTCAGCGAGAGTTCTGGAAAACTATGGACAGGGAAGTTTGGCTGGGTAAAAGCCTGTTTGAGAGCCTGCATAAGACTTAGGTAGCTTTGCCCGCTGCAGCGGCCTTTCACACCATTTTTCAGGATTTTAATGTTCAGGACTTTCTGGATGTAATATTGCGACTGGCTATCTAAGGTGGGGTAAAACCACGGACGGATCCAGTACAGCCCCATGGTCAGGTTCCAACCGACATTGTGTACGTTTGAAGTGACATCATAAACTATAGAAAAAGCGCCAGGGTCGACATCCGGATCATCCGCGAATCTGATTGCCTGGGTAAACATCTCCCAGAGAAACTCAATGTCATTGTCGGTGCGGGTCTTCTCGTAAGCAAAAAACCAGGATTTTTGGTTGTTGAGCAGAGGGATGCCATCAAAAGAATCGGGTACAGGTTCGTTCACACCCAGTAGGTCCGCCAGCCTGGCGGCAATCACTTTGCGATTCGCATCTGTAAGGCTGCGATTGAACAATCCCATCGTTGTAAACGGGCAAATGTCTTTTAACGGATGAGGTTCGCCCTGAGCAGGTTTGTCCTGCAGGTGTGACATCCCGCCAACGTCAGCGGCAATCCGATGGATACCTTCGACTAGCTCCTCTCTACGATTTCGCCAGGTCAGTAATTTGCTGGCAAAAGCCTGATAAAAAGTTGCCCACGCAAATCTGGTATCGTGTTCAGCCGCGTTCATATTCTCTCCAGTAAAATTTTTCGGTATTTATCATTCTGTTGTCGGAATTTTACGGGATCTTAGGACGCAATGCCTAACTACCCAAAACAGGGATCACATAAGGGATATATGCATTCTATATGGACCATTTCCCCGTCCCTCTATATACTTTGCATATAGCGTTAAAGAAGAGAGGTTATCATGCCCACCCCAACACGCACTGCGCCTAAAAAATTCCTTTTCCAGCTCCGTTCTGTTGATAACGAATTTGGTGTCAGCGAAGACACCTTTGCCCGGCTAATGGCGGAGTTGTCCCTGAACCAGACCGAGTTAGTCCACAAGGCGTTACGCAACCTTGCTAAAGAGGTGCTGCCCTCATACGAACAGGACGATGGCCCGTTGACCGACGCACAACATAAAGCGATCAGAAAAGTGTCAGGCCTCGATATTTCAGAGGACGATCTGGACTCTCCATTATTCAAATAAGCAGGATGCTTATGGCTAATAATTACAACCCGTTACCCGCAATCGGTGACATTATCTGGTGTAAATTTCCTCAACATGAGGATCTGGGCCATCCGGGGCCGAAAGCGCGTCCCGGACTGATTCTGAACTTCTTCCCGGAGCTGCATGCCGTCCTGATTGTCTATGGAACCTCACGGACGGACCACGTCTATCAGGGCGAGTTTGTCATCGACGATCAGCTGGATACGGCAGGGTTAAGCTGGCCGACAAAGTTTGACCTTAATCGCCTGCAAAAATTGCCTTTTAATACCGAGTGGTTTGCGGTGGCACCAGGCGTGGAGATCGCTACGCCGTTGCCGAAAATGGGCGTCATCCCGCCGATATTTATTCCCGTTATGCGTGCCGCCTGGGCTAAAAGAAGGTAGCAGTCGTTGCCCGGCAGCGCTGCGCTTGCATGGCCTGCGGTTTAACAGGCCGAGTAAGCGCAGCGCCACCCGGTTTAAAGGGTGACGGAGTATCGGGCTAAAATCCTAATAACATGCGGTTATATAGACAGCGATGGAAAAGAGTCCATACCATCAGGCCAGTCATTTTAAAAAATATAAATTCTGAGTTCACAATAAGATATCAGGGATGATGTTTATTTTTATGAGATCTCTCACTGCTATATTTATCGCCGCATTAATCCTGTGCGGAACATTTATCTACATCACCGCATCTAACATAAACGAGATGACGGTTTACAAAGAAACCGACCGCTACCGTTATTACACTCTCACCTATAATGAAATTCAAAACGCGCCGAGAATTTCCCAACATTACTACTTTGAATCTCATCCTGGCGACGGATATCCCCCTTCGAATGACATTATTTTTAAAGACACGACTAATGCTGAGCCGCTTCGTGTCTACCTCATCAATTTAGGGTATATCAAAGAAAGGCGAAGAAAGCGTGGAATGGAAGTGTGGTGCCAGCCCAAAAAAGAGTGCAGGGATCGCTTCTATTTATACGTTGATAAACATGCTAAAGAAGTGAGGCTAACCTCTATCCAGGACTGAACCTCATGCTTAACGCCCTTAACCATCTGACCCTTGCCGTCAGCAACTTGCCTGCCAGCATCGCATTCTGGCGCGATCTTCTCGGCCTGCGCCTGCACGCCGAATGGCACACCGGAGCTTACCTTACCTGCGGCGATCTCTGGCTCTGCCTCTCTTATGACGAGACGCGACAATTCATTCCGCCGCAGAACAGCGATTACACCCACTACGCCTTCTCTGTTGAACCGGAACAATTCGAGGCCGTCGCGCAAAAGCTGCAAGACGCTGGCGTAACGGTCTGGAAAGAGAACAAAAGCGAAGGGGCGTCGTTCTATTTTCTCGACCCGGACGGGCACAAACTGGAACTGCATGTGGGCGATCTTGCCGCGCGTCTGGCCGCGTGTCGGGAGAAGCCTTACGCGGGAATGGTTTTTACGTCAGATGAAGCGTAACGGGAGGCGGGGGCCGACAAAGGAAAAGTAGGCCGGGTAAGCGCAGCGCCACCCGGCATTCAACCCTTACAGCGACTTCACAAACGTCAGCAGGTCTTCGTTCAGCTGGTCCTGATGGGTCAGCGCAAAGCCGTGCGGCGCATTGTCATACACTTTCAGTTCCGCGTTGCCGATCAACTCTGCCGCCACTTTACCGGTGGTTTCGAACGGCACGATCTGGTCGTTGCTGCCGTGGATCACCAGCGTCGGCACATCAACTTTCGCCATATCCGGGCGGAAGTCGGTTTCGGCAAAGGCGGTTACGCAGTCGAGGGTGCCTTTCAGCGATGCCAGCAGGGCGATGTTCAGGGTCTGGGTCAGCGCGCCTTCGGAAACCGTCTGCCCGGCATTGGTGCCGTAGAACGGCGTAGCGAAATCACTGATGAACTGTGCGCGATCTTTCAGCAGCCCGTCGCGAATACCCGCGAAGACCGACTGATCCACACCCTGCGGGTAGGAGTCAGACTTACCGAAGATCGGTGTTACCGCACCCAGCAGCGCCAGGCCAGCCACGCGATCGGTGCCGTAGGTGCCGATATAACGGCTCACGTCGCCGCCGCCCATCGAGAAGCCCACCAGCGTCACGTCGCGCAGATCCAGCGCGGTGATCAGGTCATTGATGTCAGAGGCAAAGGTATCGTAGTCATAGCCATTCCACGGCTGATCCGAACGGCCAAAGCCGCGGCGGTCGAAGGCGATAGCGCGGAAACCGCGTTCGGCCAGATAGTTGAGCTGGCTGTCCCACATGTCGGCATCCAGCGGCCAGCCGTGGCTGAACAGAACCGGTTTACCTGCACCCCAGTCTTTGTAGTAAATCTGCGTGCCATCTTTCGCTTTAATCGTCGCCATAGTGTCTTCCTCAAAGTGTTGTTGTAGGTTCTAAACCGGCGCCACCAGGTAGCGGGTCGCCGGAGGTGCATCGCCCTGATGAAAAGCCAGCACGCGGCTTTGCAGCAGGTGGTCATTCATGGTGTGGCGCTCCTGCAGGCGCAGGTGTTCCACCCAGGATCCCATCAGGAAGGTCTCGATATAAAGACCCGGCTGGTCGATATCTTCATACACCGCCCAGCTGATGGCTCCCGCACGGCGGCGCACCCGGCGCAGCTCGTGGACGGCCTTCAGGAACTCGCTTACCGCTTCAGAATCAATTTGATACTCGCAGGAGACCAGCACCGGGCCGCGCTCGTTGGGGATGCTCTCCCGCGCGTCATCGGCAATCAGGCCGCTGGTATCGAGGTTCAGGTTAGGATCTTTCTCCAGCTTCCAGCGCAGCACCGTGGCGCTGGCGAGCAGCATCCCGATGGTCGCCACGCAGAGTGACGTGGCGGTGTTCACGTGCGAGGCAATCTGTCCCCAGATGGCGCTGCCTGCGGTCATCGAGCCGAAGAAGACCGTCAGATAGACCGCCAGCGCCCGGGCTTTCACCCAGCGTGCGGCGCTGCGTTGCGCCCCCAGGTTGAGGGTGGAGAGCACGGCAATCCACGCAAAGCCGGTGAAGAACTCAAACAGGTTCAGCAGCCAGAAGTGGCGCACGAAGGCCAGAGCCAGCATGGTGAGAGCAAAGACCAGGCTCGCCGCCACCATCAGTTGATCGGCGTTCAGACGCTGGCGAAGACGCGGCAGCAGCACCGCCCCGGCAATCGCTCCCAGTCCGATGCAGGCCAGCATAATGCCGTACCCTGCCGGACCGAGACCCAGCTCCCGACGCGCCACCAGCGGCAGCAACGCCCAGCCCGCACTGGCGAACACGAAGAACGCCACGGTGCGAATCAACACGTTACGCAGCACCGGGGCAGCATGAACGTAGCGCACGCCGGCGCGCACCGCCGAGAAAAAGTGCTCCGGCGGCAGGCGCTGCACCGAGGCCGCAGGCTTCCAGCGCCACAGCACCCAGGCCACGCCCAGCACCGACAGGGCATTGAGCATGAACACCATCCACGGCCCGGCCAGCGAGAGCAAAAAGCCCCCCAGCGCCGGGCCGATGGCACGACTGATGTTAACCCCGAGGGAGTTCAGCGCCACCGCCGGACCCAGTTCGGCTTTGCTCACCAGATCCGGCACCACCGCCTGGAACGGCGGCGAACTCATGGCGCTGCCAACGCTCAACAGAAACGCCGCGGCCAGCAGCACCGTCGGCGTCACCTGCCCGGTAAAGGAGAGGATCGCCAGCCCCGCTGCGGCAATAAACATCCACAGCTGGGAGAAGAGCAGGTACTTACGCCGGTCGACGATATCCGCCATCACCCCGGAGGGCAGGGCGAAGAGAAACATCGGCAGGCTGCTTGCGGCCTGCACCAGGGCGATATCCAGCGGATCGGCGCTCAGGGTTAGCATGCTCCAGTTGACCCCCACGTCGCTCATCCATGAGCCGACGTTCGAGACCACCGTGGCGATCCACAGCATACGGAACACCCGCTGATGCAGCGGCTGCCAGGTGGACATCGCCGGGGCAGACGGATGCTCCACGTGCGAGTCGGTAATCTGGGTCATGCGAATCTCTCCGTAACACGCGAACGTACCCGCCACGCGCCAGGGCCGGTGATCGCCAGCGTGGTGAAGATGATCAGCAGCAGCCAGCCAAACTGACCTTCAGCAATCGACCAGCCCGGATGCACCACCAGCATCGCCACCAGCAATACGGCGATGATCGGTACGCAGGCCAGACGGGTCGCCACGCCGAACAAGATCAGGATCGGGCAGATCACTTCGGCGACGATCGCCGGGATCAGGCTGAAGTACGGCCCGAAGCCAAAGGGATCTTCGATCCGCGTCAGTTCTTCACTGAAATGCAGCACCTTCGGCAGGCCATGCACGTACAGCAGCAGCAGGCTGCCGGTGATACGCAGGAAGAACAGCCCCAGGTCAATCCGGGGCAGGGTCTGATGTGAAGTTGAGTTCATCATGATTAAAACGCAAAGCAGCTGCAGCCCAGCGCTCCCCAGAAGGCGTTATCGTCGGCCACCGGCATCTCAGCCGTGCGGGCAAAGTCATGCGCGTGGTTGTGTACGCCGCACGGGCCGCTGCAGTGGTGAACAGCCTGCATTCCCACGCGGGTAGCCTGAGGCGGTGCGCTGCGGTAGTGACCCGGCACTTTCACCACCGGCGACCACTCCGGCAGGACCGGGATCGCAGGCGGAGCCAGTGGACCAAAGCTGCCTGCGGCGTAGACGATATTGCCATCCACCACCGTCAGTACCGACTCGATACCTTTGATTTCCTCTTCCGGTACGCGGAAGAAGTCTTTGCTCAGTACCGCCAGGTCAGCGAGCTGGCCCTTTTTGATCTGGCCTTTCTGGTTCTGCTCGTTAGAGAACCATGCGCTGCCCTGGGTCCAGAGCATCAGGGCGGTGTCGCGATCCAGACGGGCGCTGTGATCGTACATCTGCATCCCGCCGACGGTGCGGCCAGAGACCAGCCAGTAGAGCGCGGTCCACGGGTTATAGCTCGCCACGCGGGTGGCGTCGGTGCCCAGACCCACCGGTACGCCGGTCTCGAGCATGCGGGTAACTGGCGGAGTATGGCGCACCGCTTCCATCCCGTAACGCTCGGCGAAGTACTCGCCCTGGAAGGCCATGCGGTGCTGCACGGCAATGCCGCCGCCCAGCGCCTTGATACGATCGATGTTGCGTTGGGTAACGGTCTCGGCGTGGTCGAAGAACCAGTGCAGGCCATCAAAGGGGATCTCGCGGTTCACTTTCTCGAAGACGTCCAGCATCCGGCTGATGGACTCATCGTAGGTGGCGTGCAGACGGAACGGCCAGCGGTGCTCCACCAGATGACGCACCACGCGCTCGAGTTCGTCTTCCATGCCAGGCGCCAGATCCGGGCGCGGCTCGAGGAAATCTTCGAAGTCAGCTGCCGAGAAGACCAGCATCTCGCCTGCGCCGTTATGGCGGAAGAAGTCGGTGCCCTGGCCCGGCTTGAGCATATCGGTCCACTTCTCGAAATCTTCCAGCTCGTGGCCGGGACGCTGGGTAAACAGGTTGTAGGCGATACGGATCGTCATCTGCTTTTTCTCATGCAGTTCGGCGATCACTTCGTAGTCTTCCGGGTAGTTCTGGAAACCGCCGCCCGCGTCGATGGCGCTGGTTAAGCCCAGACGGTTCAGCTCGCGCATAAACTGGCGGGTGGAGTTTACCTGCTGCTCCAGCGGCAGTTTTGGCCCTTTGGCGAGGGTGGCGTAAAGGATCATGGCGTTCGGACGGGCGATCAGCATCCCGGTCGGGTTGCCGTTGGCGTCGCGCTGGATCTCACCGCCCGGTGGGTTCGGCGTATCTTTGGTATAGCCGACCACTTTCAGCGCCGCGCGGTTGAGCAGGGCGCGGTCGTACAGGTGCAGGATAAAGACCGGCGTATCCGGTGCGGCTTCGTTGATCTCGTCTAAGGTTGGCATCCGGCGCTCGGCAAACTGAAACTCGTTCCAGCCGCCCACCACGCGTACCCACTGTGGCGACGGGGTGCGCAGCGCCTGCTCTTTCAACATCCGCAGGGCATCGGCCAGTGACGGCACACCTTCCCAGCGCAGTTCGAGGTTATAGTTCAGCCCGCCACGGATCAGGTGCAGGTGCGAGTCGTTCAGGCCCGGGATGGCGGTGTGACCTTTCAGATCCACCACTTTGGTGGCGTCGTCGTGGTATTGCATCACTTCCGCAACGGTGCCCACGGCAAGGAATTTGCCGTCGCGCACGGCAACCGCTTCGGCGAGGGGATTTTCACGATCGACGGTATGAAACTGGCCGTTTACCAGAATCAAATCTGCTTTAGCAGAGGAAGTCATAACTGCTCCTGACTGAGAGGGGAAATGTCAGGATTATTGGAACCGGTTACCTAAAAAAACCAGTTATACAATGGGATAGGTATACCAAAGTATAACTATACCTCCGTATAACTATACGAAAGGTTAATTATACAAAGAGATAATTACGCCGGGCGTAAGGGAGACATAGGATGCAGGCAACGCATCGTCGCAGTGTCCTGCGGCGGGTTTCACCTGTTAACCTCACTGGATACCATTATGTCTAACTCAAAACTCGAAGTGTTAACCCCTGATAACTGTCAGATGATCTTTATCGACCAGCAGCCGCAGATGGCGTTTGGCGTGCAGTCTATCGATCGTCAGGTCCTGAAAAACAACGTGGTGGCGCTGGCGAAATCGGCCAAAGTGTTCAACATCCCGACCATTATCACCACCGTTGAGACCGAAAGCTTCTCGGGTAACACTTTCCCTGAACTGCTGGACGTGTTCCCGGGTAAAGACATTCTGGAACGTACTTCCATGAACTCCTGGGATGACCAGAAAGTGCGTGACGCCCTGAAAGCCAACGGCAAAAAGAAAGTGGTGGTATCCGGTCTGTGGACCGAAGTGTGCAACAACACCTTCGCCCTGTGCGCGATGCTGGAAGGCGACTACGAAATCTACATGGTGGCTGACGCTTCTGGCGGCACCTCGAAAGACGCCCACGACTTCGCGATGCAGCGCATGATCCAGGCTGGCGTGATCCCGGTGACCTGGCAGCAGGTGATGCTGGAGTGGCAGCGTGACTGGGCGCATAAAGAGACCTACAACGCGGTGATGGATATCGTGCGTGAGCACTCCGGTGCCTACGGCATGGGCGTTGATTACGCTTACACCATGGTGCACAACGCGCCGTCTCGCCAGAAGAGCGAGCACGAAACCCTGGCCCCGGTTCCTGCCCCGGTCCGCTAAGTGTGTCGCGGCAGGCTGGGCCCTCATCCGGCCTGCCGTTGATCTCTCTGGAGTTCATCATGAGTACTGGGTTAATTTCCCTCGCGGCAGGCGTGTTGATTGGCCTGCTGTACGCGCTGCTGAAAGTGCGCTCTCCCGCCCCGCCCGCGCTGGCGCTGATTGGCCTGCTGGGTATGCTGGCCGGTGAACAGGCCACCCGTCATTTTTTGCATGCTGACGACACCGCGCAAAAAGCGCCCGTCACCCTCTCCACAGGAGCCTCGTCATGAAAGCCTGGGTTGTTTCGCTGAGCTGTGGAATTCTGGCAGGGGTGATTTATGCCGCAATTGATGTACACTCGCCCGCACCCCCGGTCGTCGCGCTGCTGGGGCTGTTTGGCATGCTGGTGGGTGAACAGCTGATCCCGATTGGACGCCGTCTGTTCAGCCGTCAGCTGACGATGACCTGGTTTCGCCACGAATGCGTTCCCAAAATCAGCGGCACTGCGCCTCCACCCGGTCCCGGCGACGGTCGCGAGGGTTAATCACGTTTTCGTTTGAGGAAAGAGAGCATGCCGCAGCGCATAGCCATCATTGATGATGAACGGTCTGTTCGCAGCGGGTTAAGCAACCTGCTGCAGTCGGAGGGGTACGCCACAGAAGCCTTCGACTCGGCGGAGGGGTTTCTCAGCCATCCCACCGCGCTGGCAGACGCGGCGCTGGTGATTGCCGATATCCGCCTGCGGGGGATGACCGGACTCGAAATGCTCGACAAACTTCGTCTCATCGCCACCTCGCCACCCCCACTTATTTTTATTTCCGGTCATGCGGATGACAATATGCAACGCTACGCTGTTGATCACGGCGCCGTTGCTTTTTTGCGCAAGCCGATTAATGTCGAGGTATTGCTGGCGCACATTCAGCGCGCGCTCACAGCCTGACAACCGCGACAAACCTCCCCACGAGAACCATTAATGAAGAACAATAAGGAACGTGGATGAACAACTCATCGCTGCCTGCTCGCTGGCCCGCCCCCGGAAATTTATCCGAAGGGCGGGCTTTTGTGCTTAAAGAAGACGTTATTTTTACCCCACTGGGGCAGGAGGGGAGCCTCTGCTGGCTGAATGCCCGTCTGCCCAGTTCCGGCGGGTCGTTTATTATCGCCACCGGGGTGAGCGATGAAGAAGAGGCCAGCGCAACGCGCCTGCTGCGCAACGAGTTTGCCCTGCGGGAGTACCTGAGCGACGACTGGGCCATCCGCCCGGTCGCCAGCACGCAGTACCACGGGCGCTTTGCACTGGTTTATGCCCCCTTTTCGTTTGTGCTGTTAACAAGGATTGTCGGCGCGCCGATAGCCTGTATCCAGAGCTTCCTCGATCTGGCGATCCGCATCAGCCTGCCGCTGCGCCTGATGCACCTGCGCAACCTGGTACACGGGGATATCAAGCCCGGCAATATTTTCATTCACGACGATAACAGCTGTCGGCTGGGGGGCTTTGGCCTGTCGTCCGGCACCTCGCAAGAGCTACAGCAGGCGCGGCTGGCGATCATCGGCGGCACGCCGGCCTATATGTCGCCGGAACACACCACCCGCACCCAACGCGCGGTGGACAGCCGCAGCGATCTCTACAGCCTGGGCGTTGTGCTTTACGAACTGCTCACCGGCAGCCTGCCGTTTGAACCGGGAAGCCAGGATCAGGGCAAATGGGCGCACTACCATATCGCCTCCGAGCCGCGCGCCCCCGGCGTGGTGTGCCCCGGTGTGCCCCCCATGCTGTCGGCTATCGTCCTCAAGCTGCTGGCAAAAAAACCGGAGAACCGCTACCAGACCGTTGACGGCCTGATCGCCGACCTGCGCCGCTGTCAGGCCACCCTGAGTGGCGACGGGGATATTGCCGCCTTTACCCCTGGCCTGCAGGATCGCTCCCCCGCGTTTTATCTTACCGACACCCTTTACACCGCCCATCCGCAGGCGGCGGATCTTATTCACGCCTTTGATCGGGTCAGCCGCGATAACCTCGCCGGATTCGTGGCGATCAGCGGCCCGTCGGGGATCGGAAAATCCTCGCTGATCGCCTCCGGGCTGAAGGCCCTGCAACACCGCAGCGTGCTGCTGGCGGTGGGCAAGGTGGATCAGTTTTCCCCCACGCTGCCCTATGCGGCGTTAACCTCGGCGTTTCGTACTCTGGTGCTGCACCTGCTGGGGCTGTCGGCGGAGGAGGTGGCCCAGTGGAAGGTGCGCCTGTCGCGCGAGCTGGAGGGCTACGAAGCCTTAGCCGTCAGCCTGGTGCCGGAGCTGCGGCTGCTGCTGGATAACAAGCCGCGCTTCACCAGCGACACCTTCTCCATCGACACCCGGGCGCGCTTCAGCCATATGGTGCTGGCGCTGGTGAAAGCCTTCGCCAGCGCGGGCTGCCCGCTGGTGCTGCTGCTGGACGACATCCACTGGATCGACGCCGCCAGCCTGCAAATCCTGGAGTATCTGCTGATCCACGCCAGCACCGTGCCGCTGCTGATGGTGGTGGCGCACCGGGATGCCTGCTCGCTGCCGGACAGCGCCCTGCATCATCAGCTGGCGAATCTGCACCTCGCCTCGCGTAATACCACCGAGCTGCGCCCGGAGCCGCTGTCGGTGAAGGCGGTGTCGCTCTGGCTGGCGAATATCTTTCATACCCGCTCGGCCAGCACTCTCGATCTGGCCGGGTTGATCCACGAGAAAACCGGCGGCAACCCGCTGTTCGTCCATGAGTTTTTCCGCCGGATCGTCGATGACGGGCTGGTAGCACATAATAAATATCAGGATAAATGGCACTACGATCTGCACGCCATCCGCACCCGGCACTACACCGAAAACGTGGTCACCCTGGTGCTACAGCAGCTGGAGGAGATGCCGGACGACACCCGCCGGCTGCTGGGCAGCATCGCCTGCCTGGGCGGTAGCGGCGAGCTGGAGATGGTCTGCCGGGTCGTGTCGATGTCCACGGCGGAGATCCGCTATGCCCTGCACCCGGCGGTGACGGCGCAGCTGATCGCCCTCAGCGACGAAGGCTATGCCTTTACCCACGACCGGGTGCAGGAGGCGGCCTTCGCCCTGCTGGATAACGCCGAGCGTAGCCGTCTGCACCTGACCACCGCCAGCCTGCTGGCAGAGTCGGCCCGTCAGGCGGCGGGCAATGAGATCCTGTTCCGCGCCGTGCATCACGTCACGGCGGCGCTGGACTGCATTCAGCCTGCGCCCCAGCGCCAGATGTTCCGCGAGCTGAGCCTGCTGGCGGCCCGCCGCGCCCGGCGTTCGGGGGATTACCTGTCGGCCCTGAGCTATATTCAGACCGCCCGTGCGCTGGGCAACGCCGGTTCGCTGCCGGAGAGCGCCAGCGACTTCACGCTGGACAGCGAAGAGGCCGGGTGCCAGTTCGCGCTGGGCAATCTCGACGGCACCCGTCGGCTGTGCGACCGCATTCTTAGCTCCGCCGGCGGGCTGGCGGAAAAAGCGCTGGCGGCCAACCTGCTGACGGAAGTCTATATGCGCCAGTCCGACAACCGGCTGGCGCTGGAGGCGGCGCTGAGCTGGCTGGCGGTGTTTGGCATTCACGTCAGCCGCTACCCGGAGACCGCCGAGTGCGACGAGGCCTGGCACAGCCTGTGCAACCGCGTCGGCGATAACCCGCAGGGCCATTTTGCCGCGCTGCCGCGGATGAACGACGGTGACACCGAAGCGGTGATGAACCTGCTCAACAGCGCCTGCGTGTTCGCCAGCTTTACCAGCTCGCGCCTGCATTTCGTTCTGCTGTGTCGGATGCTGCACCTGACGCTGGATCACGGTATTACCGGCGCGTCTGCCCCGGCGATTGCGTGGTTCGGGGTGCTGATTGGCCACCGTTATGCCGAGTATCGTCTCGGTTTCCAGTACGGCACCCTGGCGCGGGAGCTGGTTAGCCGCCACGGCTACGACGCTTTCGAAGCCAAAACCCTGCTGCCGCTGGATCAGCTCAGCGTCTGGACCCAGCCGCTGTCCTTCACCATCGAGTGCGCCAAAGCCTGCTTCACCTCCGCCGTGACGCACGGCGACATGACGATGGCCTGCTTTGCCGCCTGCCACCAGGTGATCAACTTCCTTACCCGGGGCGATCATCTCGATGGGGTGCTGACCAGCATCGAGCGCGGGCTGGCCTTTGTGCGCAAAACCCATTTCCAGGATGTCGAGGCGATCCTGCTCATCCAGCGCCACTACGTGGAGCACCTGCGCACACCGGTGAGCGGCCACTGGAGCGCCAGCGATGTGCTGCCAGAATCCCTGCTGCCCGCCGCGCCGGAGCAGGCTACGGAGCAGACCTCCACCATGCTGTTCTGGTTCTGGCTCTATCGTGGCATGGCCCACTTCGCCTGCGGCGAATTCCCGCAGGCGGCAGATAATCTTGCGCAGGCCGGGCGCTTTGCCTGGTCTGCCCCCGGTCATATTCATCTGCTGGATTACCATCTCTACAGCGCGCTTACGCTTTCGCAGCAGCTGACCCCGGAGACCTTTTCCGCCGATCTGCGCCGCCAGATCCATCTTCACTACGACAAAATCGTCCTCTGGGCGCGGATCAATCCGGGCAGTTTTGCCGATAAAGAGGCGCTGATCTACGCCGAGATCGTGCGGCTGGACGGGATGAACAGCATCGCCCTTGAGCAGTACGAGAAGGCGGTGCGCCTGTCACGGGAAGGGGGCTTTAATCCGTTCAACGCCCTGGCGCACGAGCTGGCCGGGCGCTTCGCCCATGCCTGCGGCTACACCACCGCCGCCGATGCCCATTTCCGCGGGGCGATGACCGCCTGGGGACGGGCCGGGGCGCAGTCTAAGGTGCGCCAGCTGGAGCGGGATTTCCCGTACCTGCTCTCCCCCGGTCAGGCCAACGCCTGGGACACGGTGGCCTTTGCCCGCAACGAAGAGATCCGCGACCTGCAAAGCGTGATCAAGGCCTCGCGTGCCCTCTCGGAGGAGATCAATCTTGAGCGGCTGATCGAAACCCTGATGACCATCCTGCTGGAGCGGGCCGGGGCGCAGCGTGGCCTCTTGATTCGGGTAAATGACAACAACATCCCGGAGATCGAGGCCAGCGCCAGCACCACCACCGACGGGGTGCGGGTGCAGATCCGCAAAGAGGTGCCGATGGCCACCGACATGCCGCTGACGGTGCTGGCGGCGGTGATCCGCACCGGGCAGGAGATCCACACCGGCAAACCCGAAGAGTTTCACCCCTTCAGCCAGGATCCCTATCTGGTGACCTCCGGCGCGGCGGTGATGTGCGTCCCGATGTTCAAGCAGGCGCGGCTGGTGGGGGTGCTCTATCTGGAGAACCGCCTGATGCCGGAAGTCTTCACCGTCGAACACTCCCGGGTGGTGAGCCTGCTGGGGGCGCATGCCGCCATCTCTCTTGAAACCGCCCGCCTGTACGCCGAACTGCTGGAAGAGAACCTCCAGCGCCGCCGGGTCGAGAAAGAGCTGCGGGCCAGCCAGACCTCGCTGATGCTGGGGGAGCAGATCAGCCACACCGGCAGCTGGCGCTGGGAGCTGGAGCAGGATCTGATGTTTATGTCGGAAGAGTACGCCCGCATTCTGGGGCTGCCGGAGAAGCAGAAGATGATCTCCATGGCCGAGTTTCTGACCTTTGTGCATCAGGATGATTATTCGCGCATTAGCACCCTGGTGACCGAGAGCGTGCGCGACGGCCTGACCATGCGCGCCGAGTTCCGCATAATCCGCGCCGACGGCGCCACCCGTACCATTCTGGGGATTGGCGATCCGGTGGGGGTGGGTAGCGAGGTGAACGAGTATTACGGCATCATCACCGACATCACCACCCAGCGCAGGGCCGAAGACGCCATGCGCGTCGCCCAGGCAGAGCTGACCCGCGTTTCGCGCGCCACGACCGTCGGGCAGTTAACCTCGTCCATCGCGCATGAGATCAACCAGCCGCTGATGTCGATTGTCGCCAATGCCGGGGCAAGCCTGCGCTGGCTCAACCGCGATCCGGCCCGGCTGGATAAAGCCCGCCTCGGGCTGGAGGAGATTGTTTCAGAGGGCGAGCGGGCAGGGGAGATCATCCGCAGCCTGCAATCCCTTACCCGCAAGCAGGATCCGGTCTTTGCCCGCATCGATCTGCACCATCTGGTGCGGCACATCATCACCCTGTCGCGCAGCGAGCTGGAGCAGCGACGCATCAGCGTCAACTATGCCCTGGCGGCAGAAGACAGCTTTATCGTGGGGGACAGCGTGCAGATCCAGCAGGTGTTGCTGAACCTGGTGATGAACGCGATAGAGGCAATGGCCGAGATCGCGGATCGCCCAGGCACGCTGGTGCTCTCGACGTCGAATCCTGAAGGCGGGGGGATTACATTTGAAATGGCTGACAGCGGCACCGGCATCGAACCGGGGTTAACCGAGCGTATTTTTGACTCGTTCTACTCCACCAAAGCCCAGGGGATGGGGGTGGGGCTGACCATCAGCTATAGCATTATCGAGCGCCACCGGGGCAAGCTGACGGCCCGCAATCGCGAGCCGCATGGCTGCGTTTTCGCCTTTACGCTGCCGCTGGCAGCCAGCATGGTGTGACGCTGACGGCGGATTTCAGGTCAGGCGCTCTGCGGCCCTGACCCGATCCGCCAGCGAGCGGGCCTGCATCTTATCCATCACCCGGCGGCGATGGCCTTTCACCGTGATTTCGCTTCTCCCGGCTCTGACGGCGGATTTCAGGCCAGGCGCTCTGCGGCCCTGACCCGATCCGCCAGCGAGCGGGCCTGCATTTTATCCATCACCCGGCGGCGATGCACTTTCACCGTGATTTCGCTTCTCCCGGCTCTGACGGCGGATTTCAGGCCAGGCGCTCTGCGGCCCTGACCAGATCCGCCAGCGAGCGGGCCTGCATCTTATCCATCACCCGGCGGCGATGGACTTTCACCGTGATTTCGCTTACCCCCAGCTCGGCGGCGATCTGCTTATTCAGCAGCCCGCTGATCGCCAGCTGTAACACCTGTTGTTCACGGGGCGTCAGCGAGAGGTGGCGCTGCTTAAGGGAGTACTGCTCGCGCAGGTGCAGGGCATTCTCTTCCGCCTGCTTAAGCGCCGCGCTAATCGAGTCGATCAGATCGTTCGACGCCACCGGCTTAGTGAGAAACTCGTATGCGCCGCCTTTTATCGCCTTCACCGACATGGGAATGGTGCCATATCCGGTGAGATAGATAATCGGGATCTCACGCCCGCTGGCCTTTAGCGTATCCGCCACCTCAAACCCGCTGATGGTGGGCATCTGCATATCGAGGATCACGCAGGAGGGCACATCTTCAAACCTGTGTTGCAGAAAAGATTCTGCCGAAGAAAAGTCGAGGGCGTTCAGCCCGGCAGACTCCAGCAGCCCGACAACGGACCGCCTGACAGCGTGATCATCATCAACGACATAGACAATGTGTTCCATTAATAGCCCCAATGTTTCCGCCTGACAGAGATGAGAGGATTTTCGCTCAGCGTGAAAACTACCTCCCGGGTGTTCAAGCGGTTATGGCGGCAGTTTTATGAACGCAGCAACTTTAACACATTAATTATCATTATCATTTAACAATATGATAACTGTATGAAAGCGACGGATAAGATATCAAAACCGCTTTTCATATTGGATAAGCGTAGGCCAGGAATGGTCAAATTGTCGTCAATTGAGAGGGGGGAAACGCCAGTTTTATGAAGCGGGTGCTTGCCAGACGCACGGACGATCCCCTCTCTCCTTTGGGGAGAGGGTCAGGGTGAGGGGATTACTCCCCCACCAGCTCAATACGGTTTCCATCGGGATCCGCAATTCAATCAGGAGGGGGGAAACGCCAGTTTTATGAAGCGGGTGCTTGCCAGATGCACGGACGATCCCCTCTCCCCTATGGGGAGAGGGTTAGGGTGAGGGGATTACTCACCCACCAGCTCAATACGGTTTCCATCGGGATCCGCAATCACGGCTTCATAATAGCCGTCTCCGGTCATACGAGGGGCGCTCAACAGCGTGTGGGTTGCCCGCGCCTGCTCCGCCATCCGATCCACATCCGCTTTGCTGCCGACGTTCAGGGCGATATGCGCCCAGCCGACAAATTCCGCATGCGGCGGCGTATCGGCCAGATCCGGGACGGTCATCAGCTCGATGGTCGGCCCGTCGCTGAAGGTCATAAAGTGGGACGCAAACCCCGGGCGATTTTTACTCAGGTAGCGTTCGTTGCGGCGTGCGCCAAATACCGACTCCCAGAAGTCTACCTGGGCGTCCAGGTTGCGGGTCCAGAGTGCGACATGTGCAATATTCATATCATCCCTCGCTGCGGGCGGGTTGGTTGGCGGTAACGGTCACGGAGAGCATGGCGACGACCAGCATCAGCAGCATAATGACCATAAACGCCTGGGTTAAAGAGGTGGCATGCGCCATATAACCGATAATGGCAGGCCCGGCGAGCACGCCGAGGTAGCCCATCGTGGTAATTGCCGGGACGGCGACCGCCTGCGGCATGCGGGTCTGACGGCCAACGGCGGAGAACATCACCGGCACGATATTGGCGCAGCCGGCACCCACCAGCACATAGCCCACCAGCGACAGCTGCCACTGCGGAACAAAGGTCACCAGCGCAAAGCCGACTGCGGCCACGATCGCGCCACCCACCACCGCGCGCAGAGCGCCCGTGCGGGCGATAAGCCGGTCGCCGGTTAAGCGGAAAATCGTCATTGCCACCGCAAAGCAGGTGAAGCCCAGCCCGCCCAGCGACTCCGGTACGCCGCGCACTTCGGTGAGGAACACCGCGCTCCAGTCCAGCACTGTCCCTTCGGCGAGGAACACCGCAAAGCAGATAGCACCAATCAACAGCACCACGCCGCGCGGCACGGCAAACGCCGGGCCTGTGGAGGGGTTGGCCCACGGCAGCAGCCCTTTCAGGCTGGCGGCGAGCATCAGGATAACGCTCAGGATGATGATCAGGCAGGCGACAACGGCGCTGGCACCCAGGGTCAGTAGCAGGGTCATCGCCCCGGCCCCCGCGATGCCGCCGACGCTGTACATGCCGTGAAAACCGGACATTACCGGCTGAGGGGAGTCGCGCTCGACGATGATCGCCTGAATGTTCATGGCGCAGTCCGTCACCCCTACGCCCACGCCGAACAGCAGCAGCGCGGCGGCCAGCAGGCGCGGATCAGGGATGATGGCCAGTAGCGGCGTGGTGAGCATGACAATCGCCAGTGCCGTGACGATCACCCGACGGCAACCGTAGCGGCTGGTCAGCATCCCGGTGAGCGGCATCGCAATCAATGCCCCCATCCCCAGACAGAGCAGCAGCGAGCCAAGCGTGGCCTCGTTAACGCCGGTATTGGCTTTGGCGTAGGGCACCAGCACCGCCCAGGTGGCGGTCACGTATCCGGCAATAAAAAAGACGATCCGAGTGGCAAGCCGATGGACGGCTCCGGTGGTCTGATGGGTCATTTTATATCCTTATAAGGTTTCAATATGGGAGGGGCGGGTGTTTTGTGTTGCACCTTCTCCCCCGGGCGCGAATTTGCAGTCTCAGGCTTAAACAGGAAGCCGTCATAAGGGTGGGTAGCGGGCACCTGCTGACGGTAATCATCATAGTATTTCATCGTGACGCTCCGGTTTCGGGCCTGGTGGATTGACAGAGCGCGCCGACATGCAACATTATGCACATTGTTGCTCGATTCAAATCCAGAGAAGATAATTTATGCTCGATTATGCAGCTTTCCCGGAACAACGACAAGATCTGATCCGCCAGATCCTGCAGGAAAATGGCCGAGTGGTCTGCGCCGAACTGGCGACCCGGATGCAGGTATCGGAACATACCATTCGCCGTGATTTACAGGAGCTTAGTAAAGAGGGGATCTGTAAGAAGGTCTATGGCGGGGCAGTGCTGCAGCTGGCGGATGCCGGAAACTTTCACAGCCGTGAGCAAAAAAATCACGCAAAAAAAGCCACGATCGCGCAGAAAGCGGCAACCCTGATCAAAGCAGGAAGCTGCATTTTTATTGACACCGGCACCACCAACCTCGCGCTGGCGAAGGCCCTGCCGTCGGATCTGGCGATCACGGTGGTAACCAACTCCCCGGCCATTGCCGCGGAACTGCTGCATCACCCTTTGTGCGAGGTGATCATCACTGGCGGCCAGATCCAGCGCACCTCCGGCGGTGCGGTGGGGGCGACGGCGGCCAGCCAAATCCAGGGGATTATTTTCGATCAGGCGTTTATCGGCGGCTGCGCGATGGATCCGGGGATGGGACTGACCGGGTTCGACTTTGCCGACTGCGAGTTTAAAAAAGCCGTGATCGCCCAGAGCAGCCAGACCATTGTGGCGCTCACCACCGATAAAATTCCGGGCGTGGCACGCTTTGTGGTGGCGAAAAGCCGTGATATCGACGTGCTGGTGGTGGAGGCGGGCCTGGATAATGAGGCGATGGCGGCCTTAGCGGCGCAGGATGTGCGGGTGATCAGTGCCTAACGTACCTCAAACACCACCGCCGTCCAGTTAACTTTGGTGTAGGGCGGAAACGCGGGGCAGGGGTCGATACGGGTACAGGCGCCGGACCAGATAAAGGTGTCCTCATCAATCCTGTACCAGTGCGGATTGCCCTGCACCGCGTCGCCGACTACCGCCGCCTGCACACGGATACGGCTCCCCGCAGGCAGCTCACTGGCCACAGGCGAGAACACCGACGGGTGCTCTTTGCGCGTATAGACTTCCATCAGGGTCTTTACCTGGGCGGTAACGGGATATTCGGTAAACTGGCTCATGGTAGCTCTCATGACGGTACACTCTTTGTCATTAACGATATAAGTCGCTCTCTATCTCGCGCTCACGATAAAGCGTGAAACTGTCAGTCTGTGTCATGCGAAAGTCTGAATGAGACAGATTTCACCCCCGCTTGACCCATGACAAAGCAGCCAGCCCCGGCCCCTTCCTATAATCAGGCCCGTTTATCTTTTCACTGGTGCTCACCATGGCGTATCAACTCAACCTGAACTGGCCGGAATTTTTAGAAAAATACTGGCAAAAGAAACCTGTCATTTTAAAGAACGCCCTGCCCAACTTTATCGATCCTATTAGCCCGGATGAGCTGGCAGGGCTGGCGATGGAGCCGGAAGTGGACAGTCGCCTGGTCAGCCATAAAGAGGGTAAATGGCATGCCAGCAACGGTCCGTTCGAGCACTTCGACGGCTTAGGCGATACCGGCTGGTCGCTGCTGGCGCAGGCGGTCAACCACTGGCACGCCCCGGCTGCGGAGCTGGTACGCCCGTTCCGTGTACTGCCGGACTGGCGTCTCGATGACCTGATGATCTCCTTCTCCGTCCCGGGTGGCGGCGTGGGGCCGCATATCGACCAGTACGATGTGTTTATCATTCAGGGGATGGGCAGCCGCCGCTGGCGCGTAGGGGACAAGCTGCCGATGCGTCAGTTCTGTCCGCATCCGGCGCTGCTGCATGTCGATCCCTTTGAGCCCATCATCGACGAAGATCTGGCCCCGGGAGATATCCTCTACATCCCACCTGGATTCCCGCATGACGGCTTCACCCACGAGACGGCACTTAACTATTCGGTGGGCTTCCGTGGCCCGAACGGCCGGGATTTGATCAGCAGCTTTGCCGATTACGCCCTGGAAAACGATCTGGGCGGCGAGCATTACAGCGATCCCGATCTGACCTGTCGCGAGCATCCGGGCCGGGTGGAAGAGTACGAACTTGAACGCCTGCGTCAGATGATGATGGCGATGATCAGCCAGCCGGACGACTTCAGAGACTGGTTTGGCAGCTTTATCTCCACTCCGCGTCACGAGCTGGATATCGCCCCTGCTGAGCCGGAATACACCACGGAAGAGGTGCTGGACGCACTGCTGGGCGGCGAAACCTTAACTCGCCTGAGCGGGCTGCGGGTGCTGAATATCGGCGGGAGCTTCTTCATCAACAGCGAGAAGCTGGAGACGGTAGACGCAACGGCGGCAGATGCGCTGTGCCGCTATACCGAGCTGGGCCAGGCTGAGCTGGGCGCTGCGCTGCAAAATCCGGCGTTTGTGGAAGAGCTGACCGGGCTGATTAACCAGGGTTACTGGTTCTTTGACGAGTAATCGTTAAGACGGCGCGGGGCGCACGCCCCACGCCGCTATCGCTAAGCCGCGAGGATATGACAGGCCTTCCAGTAATCAAGCAGGCGGTCGTCATCGTTTTCTCGCTCGGCTTTCGTTTTCATGGCCCGGGCAAGATTCTCTCTCGACACTTCCTGGCCTTTTTGTACAACGTCTAAAACCGCTTCACCAAGAGCCAGGGATATTTCGGTACGATTGGCTTCTACCATATATGCCTCCATGTTGAGTGCGTGACAGTAATTATGCCGCATAATAACGTTGCTGGAATATTTATAGGCGCATTCTTATATATTTCGCTTGTTCTTTAAACGTGCCGGGAAATATGTTTCGAAATGCTAATGAGGCGGTAAATAAATTATTTATGGTCTACAGTTAGTTTCGTGACACAACCCGTAGAAACCTGATGAGGAGAATTAATTATGGTAAACAAGAGTGAAATCAAGGAACATGCTCCGGTTGTTGCAAGCTGCGGTCACCACGTCGGTACAGTTGACCATCTTGACGGCGAGCGTATTAAGCTGGCAAAAAACGATTCCGAGTCTGGCGGCAAACACCATTATATTCCGCTGGAGTGGGTCGATAAAATTGACGGCAATAAAGTCGTGCTGAATAAAAATCACGAAGAAACCTTTGCCGCCTGGCAAGAGGCGTGATTAACAGAATTGCCATAAAATAATATTTAAACGCTGGTGTTATGCCAGCGTTTAAATACGTTTTAAGCGAAGCGGAATATACCCGCATTGCCGCTGCGTTAAAGGAGTGATACTGTTTTATTTTTAATAGCTTCCTCCAGGCGCAGGTATGTCCAACACAACGCTCCATAATCCCACCGCTGCAACGAAAAAAACCTTTTCCGTGGCAGACTTTAAGGTGTTTGGCGAGCGCTACGGTATCGACTATCGCTTCCCTCTGCTGACGGATACCAGTGCCAACACCAGCCCCGTTCTGCACGGCGATGTCGAAGAGATGATCCTGCCGTCCGGCATCTCGTTAACCCATTCCGACGTGCGCGTGCTGCAACCCTATGAAACGACCTCCCGCCACAGTAGCCCCCTGTATGTACTGGTGGTGCTGGAAGGCTGTGTAACCCTGACCCTCAGCGGCGAAGTCTACTCGGTGCGACCCGGCATGGCGTTTAGCGCCAGGCTCAGTGAACAGCAGGCCATGTCTGCCCGTCATGATGCCGATATCGCCCTGAAAACCCTCTCCTTTGGCGTTTACCCCGACGATGCCCGTCGTGAAAGCCTGCTCGCCTCGCTGCTGGAGCAGTGGGAGAAGCTCAATGCGCCCACCTTTGTCTGGCAGGTACCGGATTTTGTGCTGGCCGGTATTCAGCATGCCCGGCAGCGCGAGCGCAGCAGTCTGTCGCGCCAACTGTTACTGGAAGGGGTGATGTATCAGCTGCTGGGCCATGGCCTGCACCTGCGTGAGCAGCAGGGTACGGCGCTGCCTGGCACCACTGGCGGCGAGCACGCCCGCCTGGAACAGATCCGTCATCTGCTGGCACAGTCCCCTGAGCAGGATTACACCCTCGCTCAGCTGGCCGCCCGGGCGGCGATGAGCCCCAGCAGCCTGCGCAGCAAGTTCCGTCAGGCCTACGGCTGTACGGTGTTTGACTACCTGCGCGACTGCCGTCTTAGTCTGGCGCGCCGCTATCTGCTGGAAGGCCACAGCGTGCAGCAGGCGGCGTGGATGTCGGGCTATCAGCACGCCACTAACTTTGCCACCGCCTTTCGTCGTCGCTACGGCGTCTGTCCCGGCGCGGTGCGCAGCGACCGTTAATCCGCTTTTCCCCATTCGCCAACGCCTTTTGTGCGGTTTGGCATTACGCATACGTACTCTGGCGGCGCGCATAGCTATCTTCGAAATGAAAAAGGTAATAATTCTTATTAACAATTAGAAATGCCTTTGGAGATTTTCATGTTCGCTAAAACGCGGCTGGCACTGCTGGTGGGATGGGTTACCGGGAGCGTCGCACTCCCCCTGATGGCGCAGGAGACGCCGAAAACCGAAACCGTGGTGGTGACCTCGCAGATGCAGAGTGGTGCCACCAAGCTGGCGACCCCGGATATCGAGACCCCGCAGGCGGTGTCTATCGTCACCCGCGAGCAGTTCGAAGAGCAGGGCGCCACCAGCGTGCGTCAGGCGGTGAGCTACACGCCAGGGGTTTATAGCAACCAGATCGGCGCTTCAAACCGCTTTGACTACATTGTGCTGCGCGGCTTCTCCGACGGCAGTCTGGATAACGTCTATCTCGACGGCCTGAAGATGATGGGTGACACCAACTCTCACAGCTCATTGGTGGTTGACCCGTGGTTCCTGGAGAATATCGAAGTGGTGCGCGGCCCGGCGTCGGTGCTGTATGGCCGTTCCTCACCGGGCGGGATTGTGGCGCTCACCTCGCGTAAACCGTCGTTCGATCCGGGCGGCGAGATCAAGCTGTTCGCCGGGAATAACGATCAGCGCGGGGCGATGTTTGATGTTACCGGTGCGCTGGACGACAACGACCGCGTGGCGGCGCGTCTGAGCGGTATGACCCGCTATGCCGATTCCCAGTTTGATCCGCTGAAGGAAGAGCGTTACGCGCTGATGCCGAGCCTCACCTGGCGCATCACCGATAACACCCGTCTGGATCTGATGGCCTATCTGCACCGCGATCCCGAGGGCGGTAGCCACTCCGGCCTGCCGTACGACGGCACCGTAGTGCCACACGACGGCAAAATGATCTCCAATACCTTCTTTGAAGGCGAGGACGATTACGATAAGTACGATCGTCGCGAGAATATGGTCGGCTACAACATTGAGCATATGTTTGACAGCGGTTGGTCCGTGCGCCAGAAGCTGCGCTATCTGCATACCAAAGTGGAGCTGAATCAGGTCTATGCCGCTGGCTGGCTGAACGAAACCGAGCTTAACCGCGGGTATTCCGGCTCGGACGAGAAGATGGATGCCATCACCCTGGATAATCAGATCGACGGCAGCTTCGATACCTGGGCAGTGAACCACCGGGTGCTGATCGGCCTCGATTATCAGGATCGCAGCAACGACACCACCGGCTATTCCGGCGGCTTCCCGCCTATCGACGCCTTCCACCCGGTGTACGGCGCGAAGCCGGATTACATCACCATGTACAGCCAGGAGAAGCACAAGCTGCGCCAGACGGGCTACTACCTGCAGGATCAGCTCTCGCTGGATCGCTGGCGTCTGACCCTGGGCGGTCGCTACGATCAGGTGAAGGTCTCGAACATCGACAAGCTGAACGATACCCGCAGCGATCTGGACAAGAACAACTTCAGCAGCCGTGCGGCGCTGTTATACCTGTTTGATAACGGTATCGCGCCGTACATCAGCTACTCCACCGCCTTTACCCCGACCAGCTTTGCCGATGCCAACGGCGATCTGCTGGATCCAATGAAAGGCAAGCAGTGGGAAGCGGGCGTGAAGTTTGAGCCGGAGGGGATGAACAGCCAGTTCAGCGCCTCGGTGTTCCGCATCAACCAGAAAAATATCGCCACCAAAGAGGAGCCGACCGATCCGTACCGCTCTATCGGAGAGATCGAGTCTGAAGGGGTCGAGCTGGAAGCGGTGGGGCAACTGACCGACAACCTGCGTCTGCAGGCGGCCTATACCTATACCGACATCCGCTACAAGAAGAGCAGCCCGGAGGAAGAGGGCAAGCGTGCGGTCTATGCGCCGCGCAATATGGCCAGCGGCTGGCTCAGCTATGACGTCAAAACCGGGCCGCTTGATGGCCTGACGGTGGGATCGGGCGTGCGTTACGTCAATGGCGTGACCAGCGACCGCATGAACACCCATACGCTGTCGTCGTACACGCTGGTGGATCTGGCGGTAGGCTATGATCTGTCGAAGGTCGGACTGACAGGGGTAAGCGCGCAGCTGAACGTCAACAACCTGACGGACGAAAGCTACGTGGCGGCCTGTAACTCGCTCTCATACTGCTATTTTGGTGCCGAGCGCAGCATCGTCGGCAGCGTGTCCTGGAAGTTTTAAGCTGACATTGCCCGGTGGCGCGCGAAGCTGACCGGGCCTGGGTTTTTCCCTCTCCCTGTGGGAGAGGGCATCAGGCCGCACGATACTGCACTACGCCTCCATCGCAATATGAATCGCCTCGCCCATCTTCTTTAACGCCTCGCGGTTCTTCTCGTTCGGCGGCAAGGCCACGTTGATCCGCAGACAGTTGCGATACTTCCCTGAGGCCGAAAACAGCGATCCCGCCGCGGCCTGGATCTTCAGGCGACTCAGCTGCTTGCTGACGCACACCATATCCACCTTCTCCGGTAGCTCCACCCACAGCAAAAAACTGCCCTGCGGGCGCGTAACGCAGATCTCTGCCGGAAAATACTGCCGCACCCAGCACGTGTAGCGCTCCATATTTTGCTGATAAATCTGGCGCATACGGCGCACGTGGCGATGGTAATGACCATCCCGAATAAACGCGGCGACCGCCATCTGCGTCCCCGGCACGTTAAACCCACCCGCGGCATATTTCATGTGCATCACCCGGTCGTAATAACGGCCCGGCACAATCCAGCCGACGCGCAGCCCGGGGGCCACGGTTTTGGTGAAGGAGCTGCACAGCAGCACGCGGCCGTCGATATCAAACGAGTGGATGGTGCGCGGGCGCGGGTAGTCCGCCGCCAGCTCGCCGTAAATATCGTCCTCGACGATGACAATATCGTGGCGCTGGGCCAGGGCCAGCACCTGACGTTTACGCGCCTCCGGCATGATAAACCCGAGCGGATTATTGCAATTGGGCACCAGGATCACCGCTTTAATCGGCCACTGCTCCAGGGCCAGCTCCAGCGCTTCGATGCTGATCCCGGTCTGCGGATCGGTGGGGATCTCAATCGCCTTGATGTTAAACCCGCGCAGCATCTGCATGGTGCCGTGGAACGACGGCGACTCCACCGCCACAATATCCCCCGGCTGGCACACCGACAGCAGCGCCAGCGACAGCGCCCCGTGACAGCCGTTGGTGATCACAATCTCGTTTGCCGCTACCGTCGAGCCACCGTCCAGCATCAGGCGGGCGATCTGCTCGCGCAGCTCCTGTCGCCCTTCCAGCACGTCGTAGCTCAGCATTTCCCCGGGATGGTGCTGGGCAATGCGGCTCATCTCGCGCCACAAGGGTTTCAGGCTCGGCTGGTTCAGATCCGGCGAACCGCCGCCAAAAGAGATCATTTCTTTATCGGCGCGGGCATCGAGGAGCATCATCACCTCATCCCACTGGGTCACCTCTACCGGACGCTGGACCGGGCGGGTCATCGCCGGAACGGGCGGCTGTGCTTTGCGTGAAGAGACAAAATAGCCGGAGCGCGGCTGGGGGGTGATCAGCTGGAGGTTTTCGAGGATCTGATAGGCCTGCTGTATGGTGCTGATGCTAACGCCATGCTCCTGGCTCAGGGCGCGCACTGAAGGCAAACGCTCCCCACTGCGATACAGCCCTTGTTCAATGCGTTGTGCCAGGATATTGGCCAGATGTTGGTAACGCGTCATGCTGTATCCTTGGTTGTCGCCATACAGATCTAAAAACCAGTACAGATTGCCGCAAAAAACGGCATTCAGATACTGTTTTAGCGGATCTGTATGTTAAACAAAAGTTGTTTTTGAATCTGTATTGTCCACCCCGATCTCCATGATGATAACCCCACTGACAAGGTGAGGAGCGCATCATGGAATTTTATGAAAACCGGGCAAAAAGGCCGTTTGCGGTGTTTATCTGGATGGGTCGGGCAGTGAAAAGATGGTATCGCATCAACCGCACGCGCCGCATTTTACGCCAGATGAGCGATGAGCAGCTGAAGGATGTCGGGCTGTCACGATTTGATATGTAGCGGATTGCCCAGTGGCGCTACGCTACCGGGCCTACAGAGTGTGCTCTGGCGTTACTCTACGGTGGATTTCCCGGTGTTCTCGGCAATACGGCGCAGATATTCGTTATTTTTAAACGCGACCATGATCAGCTCGAACATCACGCGGGTGCCGATCAGGCTGCACAGCATGCCGAAAAAGCCGGCAATAAGATGCTCGGTAAACATGGAGTAGATGCCGCCGAGCAGAATAAACAGCATGACGATCCAGTAGAAGAAGACCAGTACGCGCGGTGTTAACAGATAATCGAATCCCAGAAGTGATTTCATTTTTTTGTCCTTAAACATGTAATTTAGCGCGTCGATTATAAAGACCGTGGCGGTAATTCATACCTTAATGATTGTCTGAAAACGGCTTTTTATGGTGCAAAATCAGGGGGTTGCTATTTCAGGAGATCGCAGGTTTGGCTTTTTGGCCGCGTGAGTAGCGCAACGGCCTCGTCGTAGCTGCGCACGTTGTTATACCCCATCACCAGCCCGTAGCGTTTGCCCGATCCGCTGTACCACGCCGACAGGGCATTCACCTGCAACTGCTGCTGTTGCCAGCAGTGGGCGATTTCCCGGTCACAGCTGCCTTTGGTTAAAAACGCCACAATATGCATCCCGCCGTCGTTCTGCTCGGTGAAGAACCGCTCCCCGTAGACCTCATGCAGGGCGGCGATCATCCAGTCGCGCCGCTGCTGGTACAGGGCGCGCATCTTTTTCAGATGGCGGAAGAAGTGGCCGTCGTTGATGAAGGCGGTCAGGATCTTTTGCGTCAGCACCGGCTGGCCGCTGGCGAGCAGATCGGCGGTATCGTTAAAGGCTGACACCGTGCTGGCGGGCATCACCACGTAGCCGAGACGCAGCGACGGCATCACGGTTTTGCTGAAGGTGCCCATGTAGATCACCCGATCCTGACGATCGAGGCTTTTCAGCGACGGCAGCACCTTGCGGGTGTAGTGAAATTCGCCGTCGTAATCATTTTCGATGATCCAGGCGTCATTCTGCCCGGCCCAGTCGAGCAGTTGCTGCCTGCGGGGTAACGACAGCGTCACCGCCAGCGGGCTTTGGTGTGAGGGGGTGACGATAACGAAACGGGCGTCGGGGTGGTGGTGCAACAGATAGTCGGTGTCCATGCCTGAACGATCCACCGGCACGGTGTGCAGGCGCGGAACGATACGCCGGAGCAATTGCTGGCCCATAAAATAGCCCGGATCTTCAAACACCACCTTATCGTTGCGGCTGGCAAGGGTATCGAGGATCAGCCGCAGGCTGCCGCTGTAGCCGCTGGTAATCAGCACCTGATCCGGGGTGCAGGACAACCCGCGGGAAATATTGAGGTAGCTGGCGATGGCCTGACGCAGGGGTGTCCAGCCCATCACCGGCGGACTGAGCATCTCCTCCTGGCGCATGGCGCGCACCGCCTGGCCCGCCAGCAGCAGCCATTTCTTGTACGGGAAACTGTCCAGCGCCGGGATGCCGGGGCGCAAAAAACCGCTGCGTTCGCGCTGGCTGACCAGCGATTCAGGCAATGCACCGGTCAGCGGGTCGGCAGGGGGCGGTGGCGAGACGGGGAGGGTCAAATCCGGGTTCACCCGCGTGCCGCGCGCGCCCTGGCTCACCAGATAGCCTTCGCCGGTGAGAATGGCATAGGCGGTTTCCACCGTTTTGCGCGCCACCTTCAGCTCTTCCGCCAGCACGCGGATGGCGGGCACCTTGTCGCCGGGCTTGAGGATGCCGCGGGTAATGTTGTCCCGGTAGCGGGTATAAATCTGGTGATAGCCCGGCTTCATGTCCTACCTAGTTTCGCGCTTTTTGTATCTTTTTACTATGTCATGAACGGCGTAAATTTGCCCCATCGCATTTCATATGCCGCACATCAAGAGGAAAGACAATGAGCACTCGCGTTAACCACCATAAAGCCACACCTGCCCTCGCTAAAGCGCTGTCCGACCTGAGCATGGCGGTGGGCCAGACCTCCATCGACCCGGCGCTCAAGCACCTGATCGACATCCGTGTCTCCCAGCTCAACGGCTGCACCTTCTGTCTGGATATGCATTCGAAAGAGGCCAAAATTGCCGGGGAACGCGAGCTGCGCCTGTACCATCTGGCCGCATGGCGTGAGTCACCGCTGTTCAGCGCCCGTGAAAAAAGCGGCGCTGGCCTTCACCGAAGCGCTGACCCAGATCGGGCCGCACGGCGTCAGCGACGTGCTCTACCGCAGCGTGGCGGAACACTATTCGGACATTGAGATCTCCGAGCTGAACTTTGCGATCGTGGCGATCAACGCCTGGAACCGTCTGGGGATCACCTCCCGTATGGCACCCGGCTCGCTGGATAGCGCCTACGGCCTGAACAAAGCTAATCTCGAGTAAGACCGCGCTCCCGGATCATCGCCACCAGCGCCCGCAACCCCGGCGGGACGTGGCGATGCCCGGGATAGTAGAGGCGCAGCCCGGCAAAGGGCTGCGACCACTCCTCCAGTACGCTCACCAGCTCCCCGCTTTGCAGCTCCTGCTGAATATAGAGTTCCGGTAAAAATCCTACCCCCAGACCCGCTTTCACCGCCCGGATCGAGGCGAACAGATCCGAGGTGGCAAAGCGCGGCGGCACCGCCAGGGCTACCTGCTCCCCACGTCGCGCCAGCTCCCAGCGATAGATCCCGCCGTGGGCCATCCGCATGCCGATCCCCTGGTGATGCAGCAGATCGTCCGGGGTTTGCGGTATGCCGTAACGGGCAAAATAGTCCGGCGTGGCGGTGACGATCTGGCGAATATCGGGGGTCAGCGGCACGGCGATCATGTCCTGCGGGACGGATTCCGCCAGGCGAACGCCCGCGTCGTAACCCTCTGCCACGATATCGATCATCCGCGCTTCGCTTACCGCTTCGACGCGTATTTTCGGGTAGCGGATCATGTAGTCGATCAGCAGCGCATCCAGGAACAGGGTGCCAACATTGTTGGGAACGTTCAGGCGCAGGGTGCCAGCAGGCTCATCGGTATCGCTGTGGATCTCTTCATCGGCCTGACGGATTTCCTGCAACGCCGGGCCGATCCGCGCCACATAGCGTTGCCCGGCGTCGGTAAGCCCCACGCTGCGGGTGGTGCGGTTAAACAGACGGGTTTGCAGGCGGCTTTCCAGCCCGGCAACGGCGTTGCTCACGGCGGTGGCCGACATCCCCAGCTCCTGGGCGGCGGCGCGAAAGCTGCCGCGACGTACCACGGCCATCACCACTTCCAGCTCGATCAGTCCTGAACGGTGCATAGATTATCCTGAAAATCGAAACAACCTTTGCAGCATAGCGTGGATTATCGCAACGGAGAAGGTATGCCAGACTGGGTTCATCCAGCCTGAGGAGGTTTTTATGCACTATATCGAACAGATTTCTATCAACGGTGAATTTGTCACCCCACACGGCACCGAGCGTTTTGATCTCTATAACCCGGCGACGGCCCGGGTGACAGGACAGGTGCGTCTTGCTGATGAAGTCGATGCAGAGCGCGCCATTGCTGCCGCCAAAGCGGCGTTTCCGGCGTGGGCCAGAACCACGAAGCAGGAGCGCATCGCTGCCCTGCGACGCATGCAGGCTGCGGTGGCTGCCCGTCATGACGATCTGCTGGAGGCAGTGATTGAGGAGTACAGCGCGCCCGCGTCGCGTTCGGCGTGGATGGCAAGCTATCCGGCGGAGGTGATTGCCCAGGCTATCACGGCGCTGGAGACCTTTGAATTTACCGCCGTCGCCGGTGCGGCCAGGGTCGAGATGACCCCGCTGGGTGTCGCCGGACTTATTACCCCGTGGAACAGCGACGCGGGTTTTATCTGCGGCAAGCTGGCGGCAGCGCTGGCGGCAGGCTGCACCGCGGTGATCAAGCCCAGCGAGATGAGCGCTTTGCAGACGCAGATTGTGACCGAGGCTTTGCATGCCGCAGACCTGCCGCCGGGGGTGTTTAATATCATCACCGGGCGCGGCGACAGGGTAGGTGAGACCATCAGCCGTCACCCTGACGTGGCTAAAATATCCTTTACCGGCTCAACGCAGACCGGTAAAGCGATCCTGCGCAACGCGGCGGAGAACTTTACCCGCGTCACCCTGGAGCTGGGCGGTAAATCCCCGACCCTCATTCTTGACGATGCCGATCTCGACCAGGCCGTTTCGCTGGCGGTGCAGGCCGGGTTGATGAACAGCGGGCAGGCGTGCGTGGCCGGTACGCGCATCCTGGTGGCGCTGTCGCGTCAGGCTGAAATGGAACAGGCGCTGGCCCGGGCCATCGCGGCGGTGAAATCCGGCGATCCGCGTGACAGCACCACCGAGGTTGGCCCGATGGTGAGCGAAAAACAGTGGCAGCGGGTGCAGGGCTATATCCGCAAAGGGCAGGAGGAGGGTGCTCGTCTGCTGGCGGGGGGCGAAGGCCGGCCAGAGGGAACCCGGGACGGCTGGTTTGTCCGTCCGACGCTGTTTACCGATGTGCATAACCAGATGGCGATCGCCCGGGACGAGATTTTTGGTCCGGTACTGTGCATGATCCCCTACCGCGACGAGGCAGAGGCCATCGCCATTGCCAACGACACCGATTACGGCCTGAGTGCGCTGGTGCTGGGCGGTGACGCGGAACGCGCCCGGCGGGTGGCGCAGCAGATCCAGTCTGGCCGCGTGCTGGTCAATACCCTCGCCCATGAGCCGCAAGCCCCTTTTGGCGGGTTCAAACACTCCGGCGTCGGGCGCGAGATGGGTGCGTGGGGGATAAGGGCGTTTATGGAGCCGAAGTCGCTCCTTGGCTAAAACCGCCCGGCGTACTGCCGGGCACGTCGTTCAAACGTCACCCCATATTTCGCTCCTCACCGAAGTATCACGTTTTTGTTTCCTTCATGCTCTCCGTAACCTCACAACGGAGAGATCCTCATGATTGCAGTCCTGTTTGAAGCCAAAGCGCAGCCCGCGCATCAGGCGCGTTATCTGCAACTGGCCGCTGAGCTAAAACCGCTGCTGGCGGACATCGACGGCTTTATCGATATCGAACGTTTTCAGAGCCTGACCACCGAGGGCAAAATCCTCTCCCTCTCGTGGTGGCGGGATGAGGAGGCTGTTCAGCGCTGGAAGCAAAATGTGTTTCACCAGGCCGCGCAGGCCGAAGGGCGGGCGTCGATATTTGCCTGCTACCGTATTCGGGTCGCGCAGGTGGTGCGGGAATACGCTTCAGAAACCGGAGGAGAGGCCCATGTATGACGTTCATGTGATATTCAACCCTACGCCCGGCGAGCTGGCGCGCTTTGGTCAGCTGCTGGGGCAGCATGGCGTGGGGCTGGAGGGCGGCGGCGTCTTTGGCGTGGAGGCGCATTTTCTGGTGGAGGAGGGCGATAAAGCCCGGGCCGTGTTGCTGGATGGCGGGTTTAACGTGCTGGCGGTGCGTAAACCGCTTATCCGTAAGTTAAAACAGGAACGTCCCGGCGAGCTGGGGGAGATTGCCGCCGCGCTGGCCGCGCAGGGGGTGTCCATCCTGACCCAATACAGCGATCATGCGAACCACCTTATTCTGCTGACGGATAATGATAAGCTGGCGGCAGAGATCACTGAGCCGTGGGCAGCCTATGCTAAAGACCCGTTTACCTCCCGATAACAGCACCGCGCTGGAGCTGGCCGTGGCGGCAGTCGCCGCAACGATGGCCGATCCTTCCCGGGTGAAAATGCTCTGCGCCATGATGGACGGCCGGGCGTGGACCGCCACAGAACTCAGCGCCGTGGCGGATGTGGCGCCCTCTACCGCCAGCGGGCATCTTACCCGGCTGATGGAGGGGCGGCTGATCACCTGCCTGTCTCAGGGCAGGCATCGCTACTATCGGCTGGCAGGGCATGAAGTTGCGGAGCTGGTGGAGCAGATGATGGGGATGTCCTGGGGGCGCATCACCCCGCCGGAGACGACGGCACCGGAATCGATGCGCCACGCCCGCACCTGCTATGACCATCTGGCGGGCACGGTCGCGGTACAGATATATGACTTTATGCAGGCCGAGGGCTGGCTGGTGGCAGATGGCTCGGCCCTCACCCTGAGCGGGCGCGAGGCGTTCCTGTCTCTGGGGATCGTGTTGAATGCCAGGACCCGACGAAAAGCCTGCTGCGCCTGTCTGGACTGGAGCGAGCGGCGGTTTCATCTGGGCGGTGAGGCAGGTGCGGCGCTGCTGGTGCATATGGATACCAAAGGCTGGATCCAGCGGGTGGCGGGATTCCGCGACGTGGTGGTGACTGCGTCAGGCAGACGTGCCATTTGCCAGCACTTTAGCCGCTGAGGAAACCTCCGTTTATTATTTTATGAAGGGAAAAACGGAACCGAACGTCATTCGCAGGGCATGATAAATTAATTACCGTCCTGCCAGAAAGAAAGCCGCATACAGCGTATGCGGCTTATTTGTTTTAGAAGTTAAGCGACCAGGTGGCGTTCATTGTCTGATCGGTGTCGCCGGTGACAATATTAAGCCGCTGCCAAAAAGTAAGCTCATACGGGCAGCCAGGCGCGTCAATCGAAAAGAATTGTTCATATAAAAATCCTTCTATAGTGCGTAATGATTTTATTTCGCAGTGACGAATATAAAAACGCATACACTGTTTAATCCTTGGTTACATTTCGCAGCATATCAAAAGAAATAAACGCGAAGGTCAGATTGATCTTCCTTCGATTGGATTAATCTTATTGGGTGGGATTTCTCACTGTAATAACAGACGAATAATGCCTTCAAATATGCGCTTTTGCGAGCAACCGCACAAAGTGTCCCTCATGGCCTGAGAATATTCCTACAATCCCCTAGAAAATTGTTAATTGAAAATTAATACATTCTCGATGATTATGAACGAATCCACAGTGATGATAAGGATATAGGCAATGATTATAGTATTAACATCCTGTAGATATTTTCAGCAGGGCTTTGCCGTGCTGGTTGAACAGTTAATGACGGAGGCGCCATCCTTTCAGCGGGTGCTGTATCTTGATGACATTAAAAAAGTGACAAAAGAGGATCTTGTCCGTACAAAAGCCATTGTTGTCGATTATGGTGAGTCTGATATCAAGGTATTAAATACGTTGCTGGATATTAAAAATCGCTATGAACAACGTTATTTTATTTTTATTACCCGGGATGTGTGCTACGAAAGCACGATTGAAAATATTTTGATTAATACCATCGCCGACTACACCATCGATTGTAAAAGTGCCGTAACCAAATTACGCGCCTGTCTTGCCCATCTGGCACAGGAAGATCAGCCGGTCACGATTTTTAAAAACGCGCGCTGGCATCATCTTGAAAAAGAACAACGGCTCACCCGCATGGAGACCATGCTGCTGCCGTATATTGTGTCGGGGAAAAAGAATAAAGAGATCACCCGCTACCTGGATGTGACCGGAAAAACCGTCAGCCATCATCGGCGTAATATTTACCGCAAGTTCGCCGTGACCAATCTGACCGGATTGTATAAAAAATTTGATCAACGCGTTTGATGCTGTCAGAGAACTGTATGGAAAAAATGATCGCTGCACAAAAGAGCCTGGAAATAGCGCTCTTAATCCTGATCGAGAATGACGATAACGAAGAGAAGCAGCGCCGGATCTACCAGGAATGTCTGTGCACCATCACCCAGGAGAGTTTCCCTAAGCTTTTACGCATGGATTACTTCGATTTGTTACGGCTGGCCAATGTGCCGTTCACTAACCCCGGCACGTCGCTAGCGGAACTCAATGCCCATCAGGAACTCCACAGCCTGCTCCCGATGGCGATGCTGCATCTCTATAAACGCCTGACGGAATGGATCGCCATTGAAAATTATCTCCGCAGTCAGCAGCACATTACAGTCAGGTAAGACAGGCGAGGCCTCGCTGGCCCGCTTTCGCAATTCCTGCTCTTAACCTCCTCGTTTCTTGATACTTACCCTGATAACTATTATCTTCGCAGCGTGTGAAGCGAGGATCCCCCATGCGTGAAGAAGATCTGTTCTGCCGTCGGCCCATGGGCATGCGAATGGCAATGATTGTGCGTCAGTGGCGCGCGGTGATTGACGACGCCATTCTCGAGACCGGGTTAACCCAGTCAAGCTGGACGGTGATGATGCAGCTGAAACAGTTGGGGGATAACGTCTCGGTAAGCGAACTGGCGGAGGTGCAGGGTATTGAACTGCCGCCGCTGATGCGCACCCTTTCACAGCTGGAAAAGCAGGGCTATCTGCTGCGCACCACATCGCCTTACGACAAGCGCATCCGGCTGCTGAGGCTCACACCCGAGGGGAACGCGGTGCTGAAAACGCTGACCCAGGTTATCGAAACGTTCCAGGAACGGGTATCGCAGAATATCGCTCCGGACCATCTCGAGATTTTCAGCGCCACACTTAATCAAATCGCCTGCAATTTGCGGACAATCCGCTAAGAAGATAACAAGATCAAATAATCATGACCCCTGAACAAAAGTTTGCCCGCTGGGTAAGGGTGAGTATTGCCTCTTTCCTGCTAATGTTTGTCTATTTTATTGTCGCGGATATCTGGATCCCGCTGACGCCGGATGCCACGGTGATGCGCGTGGTGACGCCCGTTTCGGCGCGGGTCTCCGGCTATGTGGCGGCGGTGCATGTGCACAACAACAGCCAGGTGAAGAAGGGCGATCTGCTGTTTGAACTCGACCCTACGCCGTTTCGCAATAAGGTAGAGGCCGCAGAGATTGCCCTGCAACAGGCACGGCTCGCCAATGAGCAGCTGGATGCGCAGATCGTGGCGGCCCAGGCCAGCCTGAAAACCGCCCAGCTTACCGCCCGCAACGACAAAGTGACTTTCGATCGCTATCAGAAACTCAGCACCCTGCAGAACGTCTCGCGAGCGGATCTGGATAAAGTCCGCACCACCTGGCAGAGCAGCGAGCAGAGCGTCGCCAATCTGACTGCCAGCATCCACCAGCTGCGCATTGAGCGCGGCGAGCGGGATGAAAAGCGTAACGTGACGCTGCAAAAATACCGCAACGCGCTGGATGAGGCTGAACTCAATCTCGGCTGGACGAAGATCTACGCCGAAGCCGACGGCACGGTCAGCAACGTCCAGCTTAGCCCCGGTTTTTATGCCGCCTCCGGCTCGGCGGCGCTGGCGCTGGTGAACAATCAGAGCGATATCGTCGCCGATTTCCGCGAAAAGAGCCTGCGCCATACCCACCAGAACACCGATGCCGCGGTCGTGTTTGACGCCTTCCCGGGCCGCGTGTTCCGCGCCCATGTCACCAGCAGCGATGCCGGTATTTTAGCGGGACAGGAGGCGGTCAACGGCCAACTCTCGGAGCCGGAAACCTCCAACCGCTGGGTGCGTGACGCGCAACGTATGCGCATTCATGTGGCGCTGGATGAACCCCTGCCGAAGCACCTCCCGACGGGCGCGCGCGCTACCATACAGCTCTATAACAGCGAAGGTCCGTTTGCCCGCTTCTTCTCCGGGATGCAGATCCACCTCGTCAGCCTGCTGCACTATGTCTATTGATCATCATGTCTATTAATACCCTGGCGCGGGTCTTTACCCCGCACGGCAACATCGTCTACACCGCCAACGACTTTCGCCAGACGTTGCGCATCGTGTTTGCCGGGATGATTGCCCTGAGCGTGTCGAGTTTTTACAGCACCAGTTACGGCGTCTTCTTCGTGATCTACCCGATCATGCTGCTGTCGCTGGTGCCGGTATTTAACCGTCACGTCGCAAAACAGTTTATATTCAGTTCTGCCCTGAACTGCATCGAAATGGTATTTATTATCGGCTATCTGGCTCAGTGGCCGGTGATCATGACGCTGGTAGTGTTTGGCCTGTATGTGATGCGTTTTCGCTTTATGAGTCAGGGGCCGCTGTTTCTGTTTGGCTCAATGGGTGTAGTGTGTCAAAGCACCATGCTCAACTTTATGAGCTATCCCACCACCAACTGGCACACGCTGTTGTTCTCGAACCTTGAAGCCAGCGTGATGGCGGTGTGCCTGAGCGCGCTGATGCACTATCTGCTGCCAGACGTCGAGCCGCGCACGCCACCGCCGCGTCTGGAGAAAGATGCCGCCCGCGTGCGCCATGAGTCGCTGCTCTCCGGGACGGTGGCGACGCTGATTTTTGTCGTGTTCCAGATAAGCGATCTCAGCGATTCGCTGTCGGCGCTGATGGCGGGGATCCTGATCCTCTTCCCGATGCATTATCGCGGGGCAGTGATGAGCTCCCTGTGGCGCGTGGTCGGGGTGGTGATCGGCTGCCTGTACATCCTGCTGGTGCAGCTGGTGCTGTACGATCACAGCAGCCACATGCTGTTGATGATGCCGCTGATTGGCCTTGGGCTGGCGTTTGGCGCGCGTCTGCACGTGATGGAGAAGGTGGGTGCCGGCGTCGGGTTTGCCAGCATCACCACCATCGGGATCATGTTCGGCCAGAATATGCACCCGGACGGCGACCTGGTGTTCAGCGATCTCTACCGCATCGTCTCGGTGACGGTGGCGCTGGTGGCGACCCTGACGGTGGTGTTCCTGATGCACATGTTCCTCAACTGCTTTGCGCCGACGCGCTACGTGATCCGCAATACCTGATTCTATTACCGGGTAAGCAGCGGCAGCACATCGGGCAATTGTGAGAGCAGGAACAGAATCAGCCCGATGGTGCCGCCCACCAGGGTGCCGTTAACGCGGATAAACTGTAGATCCTTGCCGATGTTCAGCTCAATCTGCCGGGACATATCTTTGGCATCCCAGCCTTTGACCGTGTCGCTGATATGGCGGGTGAGGAACCGGGCAAAATCCGGTGCCACCCGATGGGCGGCCTGCTCCAGGTGTTCATTCAGCGAGGCACGCAGGTTGGTATCCGCCACCAGGGTCTCACCAAACCACAGCCCGGCATTGGCGAGGCGCTGTTTGACGCGGGAGTCGTCGCTCTGCATGTCCGCTTTCAACCAGTGACGCAGGTCGCCCCACATTTCGCCCAGATAGCGGTTAAAGGCCTCGTCGTTCTTCAGATATTCTTTAATGTTCTCGGCTTTGGCCGCGGTTTCCGGATCGTTTTTCAGATTATCCACCAGCTTCAGCACCGCGCGATCGAAGGCCTGACGGATCTGGTGGGTGCGGTCGTGGCTGACGTCATCCAGAATGGCATTCACCGCATTCGAGACCAGCTCGGCGCTCTGATCCCCCAACCACTCGGTGGGCAAAATCATCGCCTTGCGCGGGTGCTCGGTCTTCAGCCATTGAACGATTTGCGCGGCGATAAAGTCGCGGGTGCTGTCGCGCTGCAGGAGCGTGATCAGGCGATTAATCACCGCGTCCAGCAGCACCTGGTGACGGTCGTTTTTGGTCATGCTCTCCAGCATGGCGGCGCTGGTTTCACTGAAATCGACCTTATCCAGCGCCTTATGCACCGCCCGTTTAAGCATGCGTTGAATGCGCCCGTCGTCGGTCAGCTCGAGGAAACCGCTCATCACCTGCATGATGTGCTGCCCGACGCGCTGGGCGTTATCCGGCTTGCTGAACCAGTTGCCGATGAGCAATGCCGGTTCGTGCTGGCGGATGAGCGCCACCAGCGACTGGGTATCAAGAAATTTTTCCTGCACGAACTGGCCGAGATTGTCGCCAATCCGGTCTTTATTGCGCGGGATAATCGCCGTATGCCGTGAAATGAACGGGATCGGCACCCGGCGGAACAGGGCCACCACGGCAAACCAGTCTGCCAGTGCACCGACCATGGCCGCTTCGGCAATGGCCTTTACCCCCCGCACCCAGAAGGTCTGCGGCAGGAAGAGAGTGGCGATAAAGGTCGCGGCGGCAATCAGCAGCAGCGACAGCGCCAGAAGCTTGGCGCGTTTGAGTTCAGCGAGTTTTTCCATAGGGTTAAGAATAGAGGGAGAAAAGGCGAAGGGGCAAGGAGACGGGCATTTTGCCCCGGTGGCGCTGTGCTTACCGGGGCTACGATGTATGTTTCCCAGATCAGGCGAAGCCGCCACCCGGCGTTGTCCCCGCATCAGACTGAGGTGAAAAATCGCCACAGGATCCCTGCACCAAACACCATCAGCACGACGCCCGCCAGGCGCTCGATTTTCCAGATGTTGTTGCTCAACCGCCGTTGTACGCTGGGCAGGGCGATAAACATTACCACCGCCAGATCCCACACCAGCACCACCGTGACCATCCAGATCCCGCTGACCGATTGCTGAAGCAGCGTCACGTCCGGCCCGAGCAGCGCGGTCATCAGCGCCAGATAAAACAGTGCGTTTTTCGGGTTTAACACCGCGGAACCCAGCCCGAGGAGAAGCTGTCTGCGCCAGCCAGGACAGGCCGATTCGGTGTGGTTAAGAGCAAGCGTTCCAGGCTGGCTGCGCACCAGATGCCAGCCAATCCACAGCAGATACAGTGCGCCCAGGAGTTCAATGGCGCTAAAAAGCGGCGTGAACTGGCGCAGCGCACTCGAGCCAACGATGACCAGCAGGATGTACAGCCCGTTGCCTGCGGCGATCCCCACGCATAACCCGGCACTGCCGCGCAGACGATAGCGGGCGGCGAACCCCATCAGCAGAAAGAAATCCGGGCCGGGGCTGAGCAGGGCGACAAAATGCGCCAGCGCGAGAGCCAAAAACGCGGGGGGAAAGAGAGTGGTAAGCAGTTCCATAGTGACCTCATCAGCAAAACTGAGGTCAGGCTACGCTGATGCGAGCGCTAATTATTGTCGGATATTGATCGCCCGGTGGCGTACTGGCGCGGCGTAGCAGCCGTATAGCTGACAAAGGTTTTATGGAAGTGGCTCTGATCGGCAAAGCCGCTCTGATAGCTGACATCAGCAATATCATCCCCGGCACGCAGACGTGCTTTGGCGAACTCTATCCGGGTCACGTTCAGAAAAGTACCGGGCGTCAGGCCTGTATCCTGCTTAAAGGTTCTGATAAGCGTCTCTTTGCGCAGCGAAAAGCGCTGGGCTAAGACGTCCAACGACGGCGGGGTTTGCAGGCTGTGACGTAACGTCTGCTGAAGCGCAAGGCTGGTGGGCCGCAACGGGATGGGCGGCGTTGGCCGGGTGGTCAGCAGGGCGAGAAACCTGTCGATGGCCGTCGCCGAGAGTGTCTCCACGACTGTCAGATACTGGCGAAACAGCGCCTCGCTGCGGATCACCAGCAGGGCGGGCTGATGGTCGGTCTCCAGATACAGCATATGGTAGCTGCGCGGCTGTCCTGCTACCGGGTTACAGCTGTGCGGCATATGCGCGGGTATGACAATCAGATCGCCCGGATAAAGGGTGAACGGTTCGCCGTTGCAGGTGCAGCAGGTCTGCCCCTCCAGAATAGCGCCAATGGAGAGCTGCGCATGGCTATGACGCTTGTAGGCCTGCGTGCTTTGCCAGGTGCTACGCAGTTCAACGCCGGGCTGGCGAAGAAAGGTCTGATTAACGTGGCGTGTGTAGGTCATGGCGAATACCGAACGGAGGGGTAACAGAGTTATAGCACGATGGCAGCGACGATTCCCCTCTTCGTTACCCGGCTTGGGCGTGTATTGATGGCGATGCTATGGGGTGGCTCGAACATGTGAGGGAAGGATATTAAGCGCGTCTGAATGCTAATTTGCGTGAAGCCATGCGGCATAAACTTAGCAAAAAATAATCGGTACCATTCTCCAGGTGGCGCACTCTATATACCTAACTTTACCTGCGAACCCAGCCATTTTGACTACCCTTAATACCCAACGCGGTAAAAAAGGAGGCAACAATGGCCTATCAGACAATGAATCCTGCCAACAACAAACTCATCAAAGAATACTCTTCTCATACCGATGCTGATGTCGAGGCGGCGCTGAGCACCGCCGATGCGCTCTACCACTCCGACTGGTCGAAGGGCAGCATCGACAAACGCCTGGCGGTGCTGCACAAGCTGGCAGATCTGATTGATTCCCGTACCGAAGAGCTGGCTAAAATCGCCAGCGTGGAGATGGGTAAACTGATTGCCCAGAGCCGCGGCGAGGTTAAACTCTGCGCGCAGATCGCTCGCTACTATGCGGATAACGCCAAACAATTTCTCGCCCCGGTGAAATACCCATCTGAGATGGGCGAAGCCTGGGTAGAGCATCACCCCATCGGCGTGGTGATGGCCGTGGAACCGTGGAA
This sequence comes from Leclercia sp. LSNIH3, assembly GCF_002935105.1. Classification (NCBI taxonomy): domain Bacteria; kingdom Pseudomonadati; phylum Pseudomonadota; class Gammaproteobacteria; order Enterobacterales; family Enterobacteriaceae; genus Leclercia; species Leclercia sp. LSNIH3. Next base: position 1,842,988 of record NZ_CP026387.1, on the reverse strand, counting down.
CTTCCCTTATTACCAGCTGATGCGCGTGCTGGCCCCGAACCTGGCGGCAGGTAACCCTGTGCTCGCCAAACATGCCAGCATCGTTCCACACTGTGCGGAGACCTTCGCCCATCTGGTGCGTGAAGCCGGTGCGCCGGACGGGGCATGGACCAACCTGTTTATCTCTTCCGATCAGGTGGCGAACATCATTGCCGACGATCGCGTGCAGGGTGCAGCCCTGACCGGGTCGGAGAAGGCGGGTAGCATCGTGGCTGCGCAGGCAGCGAAGCACATCAAAAAATCGACCCTCGAACTGGGCGGCAACGACGTGTTCGTGGTGCTGGACGATGCGGATCTGGAGAAAGCGGTGAAGATCGGCGTCAACGCGCGCCTGGCCAATGCCGGACAGGTCTGTACAGCCGCCAAGCGCTTTATCGTGCATGAGAAGGTGGCGGAGCAGTTCCTGACGAAATACACCGAGGCATTCCGCGCGATTACCATCGGCGATCCGCTTGATGAGAACACCCGCCTGGGGCCGCTGTCCTCGAAAGAGGCGCTTGAGACCCTGACGAAACAGGTGGATGAAGCAGTGAAAAATGGCGCGACGCTGCATTACGGCGGCAAGCCGGTGCAGCGCGAGGGCAGCTTCTTTGAGCCGACCATTCTGACTAACATTACCCGCGATAACCCGGCCTATTTTGAAGAGTTCTTTGGGCCGGTGGCGCAGGTCTACGTGGTCAAAAACGATGACGAGGCGGTGAAACTCGCCAACGACTCCCACTATGGTCTGGGCGGCGCGGTGTTCAGCAAAGATATCGATCGCGCCAAAAAAATGGCCTCGAGAATCGAGACCGGGATGGTGTGGATCAACTGGCTTACCGATACCGCACCAGAGCTGCCGTTTGGCGGCGTGAAGCGCTCCGGCTACGGCCGTGAGCTGTCGGATCTGGGGATTAAAGAGTTTGTGAACCAGAAGCTGGTGGTGATCCGCCGCTAGGTATTCTCCCTTCCCCTCACCCTCTCCCCACAGGGGAGAGGGAACACGCCTGCCGCCCTTTATAAGTGATTCGCATAAATGTGATATGGCGTAATAATTGTGTCGCAAATTAGCTAGCCACCTCACAGTTCGCAGACAAACCATCCCGCCATTCTGGCTAACCATTGGGCTGTTGCTAGTATGAATTCGCTAATCATACACCTGCAAGAGGATACAATGATAAACAGAAACCGTATGATCGTGAACTGTATTGTGGCTTCCCTGGCCTGTTCATGGACTCTGACAACGCAGGCGGAAAGCGCCTCAACCGCAGTAAAAATCGTACGTGATGAGTACGGTATGCCCCATATTTACGCCGATGATACCTACCGTCTTTTTTATGGCTACGGCTATGTCGTGGCGCAGGATCGTCTGTTCCAGATGGAGATGGCACGGCGCAGTACCCAGGGACAGGTGGCAGAAGTCCTCGGCAAGACCTTTGTTAAATTCGACAAGGATATCCGTCAGAACTACTGGCCTGATTCAATCCGCCAGCAAATCGCCGCGCTCAGCGCAGATGACAAAGCCATTCTGCAGGGCTATGCCGACGGGATGAACGCCTGGATCGATCGGGTAAACCGCGACCCAGACAAACTGCTGCCGAAGCAGTTCACAACCTTTGGTTTCACGCCGAAACACTGGGAAGCCTTTGATGTGGCGATGGTCTTCGTGGGCACCATGGCGAACCGTTTTTCAGATGCCACCAGCGAAATCGATAACCTTGCCCTGCTGACCGCGCTAAAAGATAAATACGGTGAAAAAGGGATGGCGGTCTTTAACCAGCTGAAATGGCTGGTGAACCCGGCGGCACCCACCACCATCGCCCCCCAAGAGAGCCAGTATCCGGTTAAGTTCGATCTCCACACCACGCAAACCGCCGCCCTGTTGCCCCGTTACGATATGTCACCACCCATGCTGGATCGACCGGCCAAAGGTGATGACGGCGGCCTGCTCGCGCTGACGTCGGCGCAAAATCGCGAGACCATCATGGCGCAGTTTGCTCACGGCGGTGCCAATGGCCTGGCAGGCTATCCCACCACCAGCAATATGTGGGTGCTGGGTAAGGGCAAAACTCAGGATGCGAAAGCGATCATGGTCAACGGCCCGCAGTTCGGCTGGTATGCTCCGGCCTACACCTACGGCATTGGGCTGCACGGCGCGGGTTATGATGTTACCGGCAATACACCGTTCGCGTATCCGGGGCTGGTATTCGGCCACAATGGCACGATTTCCTGGGGTTCAACGGCCGGGTTCGGCGATGATGTCGACATTTTTGCAGAACAGCTCTCTGCCGATAAACCAGGGTATTACCTGCATAACGGCGAGTGGATCAGCATGCTCAGCCGGGAGGAAACCATTGCCGTCAAAGACGGGCAGCCGGAGACGTTTACCGTCTATCGCACCGTGCATGGCAACGTGATCAAAACCGACACCGCCACCCAGACGGCTTATGCCAAAGCCCGCGCCTGGGATGGCAAAGAGGTGGCATCCCTGCTGGCCTGGACGCACCAGATGAAGGCCAAAAACTGGCAGGAGTGGACCCGGCAGGCGGCGAAGCAGGCGCTGACCATCAATTGGTACTACGCCGATATCGACGGCAACATCGGCTATGTGCATGGCGGGGCTTACCCGCAGCGTCAGCCGGGACACGATCCGCGCCTCCCGGTGCCGGGAACCGGGAAGTGGGACTGGCAGGGGCTGCTGCCGTTTGATCTCAATCCTAAGGTCTATAACCCGAAATCGGGCTATATCGCTAACTGGAACAACTCGCCCCAGCAGGGGTATCCGGCGTCAGATCTGTTTGCCTTTTTATGGGGCGGAGCGGATCGGGTCACCGAGATCGCCCGGCTTATCGATAAACAAGCGACCTTTACCTACGAGCAGGCCTGGGATCTGATCCGGCAGACCAGCCGTCAGGATTTGACCCGTCGGCTGTTCTTGCCCGCCCTGCAAAACGCTACTGCGCAGCTGTCTGCCAGCGACCCGCGTCAGCAGCTGGTGAAATCGCTTAGCGACTGGGATGGCGTGAATCACCTCAACAATGATGGCAAAACCCTGCAACAGCCGGGTTCGGCGATTTTAAACGTCTGGCTGACCAGCATGCTGAAAAAGACCGTGGCAGCGGCCGTGCCGCAGCCGTTCGATAAATGGTATAGCGCCAGCGGCTACGAAACCACGCAGGACGGGCCGACCGGGTCACTGAATATCAGCGTGGGGGCGAAACTGCTTTATGAGGCGTTGCAGGGTGATAAATCCCCGATCCCGCAGGCGGTGGATATGTTTGGCGGCAGGCCGCAACAGGAGGTGATCCTTAAGGCCCTGCAGCAGACCTGGCAGACGCTGTCGCAGCAGTACGGCACTGATATCGCGCAGTGGAAAACCCCGGCGATGGCGTTGACCTTCCGCGCCAATAACTTCTTTGGTGTTCCTCAGGCGGCACCGGAAGAGGCCGTGCATCAGGCGGAGTACCAGAATCGCGGTACGGAAAACGACATGATTGTTTTCTCGCCGACATCGCAGGAAGCGCCGGTGCTGGCGTGGGATGTGATGGCACCGGGTCAGAGTGGTTTTATCGCCCCGGACGGCACGCCGGATAAACATTATCGCGATCAGCAGAAACTGTATGAAACCTTTGGGCGTAAACCCTTGTGGTTAACTCCGCAGGAGGTGGCAGCGCATCAGGAGTCGCAGGAGATTTTACAGGTGCAGCGGTAAGCGTGGAGGTGGTTTGCCCTGACTAAGCGCGACCGGGCAATGTTGCCCGGTCGCGCTGCGCCTGCACGGGCCTGGGGTTTGTCGGCCGGGTAGCGTAGCGCGACCCGGCAACAAAGGCTGTACGGAACCTTAGAAGGTCACGCCGCCGCCAACATAGGCGCCGTCAATCAGGGTGTGGTTTGGACGACCGTCTTTGCCGTCAACGCTTACGTGGCGGTAGCCCACTTTCAGCGTCACCGGCGAGATTGGCGTCCAGCTTACGCCGCCGTTTGCTTCAACGTAGTTTTTAACGCTGTTGTTCAGGCCGTCTGGTGCAACATACCCTTCACCGTATACGTGGATGCTGTCGGTCAGCGCAACGTTCACGCCGCCGCCGATTGGGAAGGCCACGCCGTTATCGCCTTTTTTCGGGCCGATGTAGATCGCTTTTGCGCCTGCGTTCAGCATTACCGGGCCAACTTCCAGGTTGTAACCTGCGCCAACGCCGCCGGTCTGGGTACCGTCATCGGTGTTCTTCAGCCAGTTGCTCTCTGCATACAGGCCAGATGAGGATTTACCCATTTCCAGATTCAGGTTGGTAAAGTTTTTACCCTGCTCAATGCTACCGCCCATTGCCAGTGCGGAACCCGATACAGCGGTCAGAGCAGAAAGAAGAAGAATATTCAGTTTTTTCATGTTTTATGCCTCGTCATCAAATTAATCTGAGGGCACCTTAACAAGCGATGTTTATGACTGCAAATGTGACGGGGGCCGCGGTTTTATGCTGATTGTGTAAATTTGTTTCGGGGATATTGTTGCGCAATGGTGAATTTGCGGCGGGGTCAATCATTGATTTTGCCGTGTTTAAGATCGATTTAGTTTATTGCCTAAACAGACACTGAATAGCGCGTTAATAACAGCCAGAAACGAATTAATAATCACTACTATCATTACGCCATCTATTTTTAGTTTTACAGTTTATAACCTTTATTTACATTGACTCATCGTTATTTGGTTATAAAACAGGCACTCCCTTTGATTATCAAAGGGAGTGCAGCATTTATTTTTTCAAGCCCGCAAAGGCCGCCCGAATTTCATCTTCCGGCAGTTCCAGGCCAATAAAGACCATCACGCTGTGCGGCGCTTCGTCGCCCCAAGGGCGATCCCAGTCGGCGCTGTAGAGGCGCTGCACGCCCTGGAACAGCAGGCGATTCGGTTCGCCGTCAATCCACAGCATCCCTTTGTAGCGCAGCAGCTTGTCGGCAAACGACAGCAGCAGGTTCTCCATCACGCGGGAGACCTCGCTGATATCCACCGGGTAATCCAGCTCAACCACAATCGACGAGACGTCATTTTGCTTATCGGCCATGAAGTGGAAGCGCGGCTTCGCGGTGACATTCTCTTCCAGCATAAAGCCGTTGGTGTTGAACAGTTGGGCGAGATCGATATCGCCATGCGTCACGGTGTAAATTGGGGCGCGTGAGTTGATGCGCGTCAGGCGTTCGCGCAGCTTCTCGCTCTCACCCGCCACGTCGGTTTTGGTTAGACCATAGGCCTGATAAACGTAACGCCATCAGGTAGGTGTAACTTCCGCTATACAAAACAGTTGTGAATACAGCCAGTTAATTTTTGCTTCCTTTTAAATTACTGTAAATTAAATAAATTTATAACTTTGCTCGTAAGTTTCAATCAAGTGGTCATACAGAGTGCCATTGCCATGCATTGTCACCAGAAGATTATGTCGTGCGCGAGTGATACCGACATATAGACGTTTAATATCTTCGCTCAGGTCCGTATCATCTCTTTCCTTGGCCGCATCCATAATTACCACTGACTCAAACTCTAGCCCCTTACTGCTTGGTAACGGCATTACGCAGAGGTTGTCAGTTTGCGGCGACCAATGCTTTTTATCCTCGCCTGATACAATCATCTTGAAAGGGATGTTGCGTGCAGCAAGTCGTGGACCGAGCGCGCCTGATATACTAAAAGTTGATGGGCACAGTATAGCGATCTCAGACCATGCTATACCTTGCTGGCGCTGTTCTATGACCCAATTGAGAACATGGGTAATTTCTTCGTCCTGATTATCGAAGCAGGCCAAAGCAGGATAATTGCCAGGCACTCCCCCTGCATCAGGCTGCTGGTATTTAAGAGTGTCGTCAATATGATTATTGAGATAGTTAAACGCAATGCTGCTGGCGAAATGTAAAATTTGTTGTGTATTGCGGTAGTTAGTATTCAGTATCGTCGTTCGGCCCTGAGCCTTGATATCAACGCTCGATAACGTAAAATCGAGCGCTTTCTTTTTTTGATAAATAGATTGTGCATCATCGTAGAGAAAAAGAAGTGCGTTATCTTTGCTATCTGGCATTCGTGCCAGGATCTTCAACCATTCCGGCTTAAAATCATGCCCCTCGTCAATCAAGACGGCACTGTACTGCTCGCTCTGTATTATTCCTTTCTCAAAGGCCTGCGACAGGGCCACTTCCATTAGATCAATAAAATTTTTACCTTGTGGAGGAAGAAGACGATGGTGACGCAATTGTTTATGACACCATAAGTGGAAATGAGTGACTTCTACAGGAACACGTAAAATATGCTGATCAATCAGCGCTTTCAGCTTTTTGGCTAAGGTGATGTTATAGCAAATAACTAGGATAGGTTTATCGTTATCGATATTGTTGGCAAGCTCAATACAGCGGTGAAGCAAAATCAGCGTCTTGCCAGATCCTGCCACACCATGAATAACACGATGTCCTGCCCCCATGCTTCGTGCAAGTTGTTCCTGCTGCCTATCCATAATGGTAATGATATTAGGCGTATGCAGAGTAAAGCTCTTTACATCAACATTAGTAACGGATTTATTAATTCGTACATCGGGATAAAGATGCCACCTGATACGATTGAGCTGCTGCGGCGTAGTCTGGTGAGAAAAGTTGTGTTTGACCAACATTTCCAGCCGTGAAGATATGTTTTCCCGAGACATGAATTCGTTAAGTTCGTCTTTACAAATAACTTGGTCTGGAGGAAGGATTTCATTTAGCTCGCTGGCTGAAAAGTTTTTTTCAAGCTGTGCGCGAGTGATATTTGTAAAATATACACCGTATCCATACGGCATAATAAAATTACCTTGGTGCTGTCCTTCATTCTGGCGAAGTTGGGGATCTTTTTTCAGACTATTTATAGTATCAAATGTGTACTGGCGTACTTGCTCGATGGGATTTTTGAGTGACTCGATGCCATTTTTTGTCTCGTACTGGATATGCGTCTTATTAGCACCTTTTATTTTAGTGACAAACCAGTCTTTAACTTCGATAAACAATATGCCTTTATTAGGGGTGAGAATGACAAAATCAGGGTGGGTATGCTTTTCGCCCATCGATATGTCGTACCAGCAGGTACAATCATCGCTGAGTCCGCCTTCCAGCAACCTTGCCAGTCTTTTTTCTCCTGCCGTGATTTTTTCGCTACAGCTACTAATTGTGGGGATAATAATTGCCATATTACGCCTGTCTATTTGTGGAGCTAATTTGTTTGCATGTCATTAACAACTAAACAAATAATACTCGTGCAACTGATTTTTCCAACCTTAACAGACAGCACTGTAATGAGGAAGCCAAGGATAATTAATTTGTGATTCTGAGTTGCCGCTCCCTTTTGAAACAAAGAGAGCGGCGTAATTATTTACGCAACCCCGCAAAGGCCGCGCGAATCTCATCTTCCGGCAGTTCCAGGCCAATAAAGACCATCACGCTGTGCGGCGCTTCGTCGCCCCACGGGCGATCCCAGTCGGCGCTGTAGAGGCGCTGCACGCCCTGGAACAGCAGGCGGTTGGGTTCGCCGTCGATCCACAGCATCCCTTTGTAGCGCAGCAGCTTATCGGCAAACGACAGCAGCAGGTTCTCCATCACGCGGGAGACTTCGCTGATATCCACCGGGTAATCCAGCTCAACCACAATCGACGAGACGTCATTTTGCTTATCGGCCATGAAGTGGAAGCGCGGCTTCGCAGTGACATTCTCTTCCAGCATAAAGCCGTTGGTGTTGAACAGTTGGGCGAGATCGATATCGCCATGCGTCACGGTGTAAATCGGGGCGCGTGAGTTGATGCGCGTCAGCCGCTCGCGCAGCGTCTCGCTCTCACCCGCTACGTCGGTTTTGGTCAGCAGGATGCGGTCGGCGTAGCCTACCTGCGACTGGGCGATGGTGAACTGGTTCATCTGGTCGTCGGCGTGTACCGCGTCAACCAGGGCAATCACGCCGTCCAGCAGGTAGCGCTGGCAGAGGATCTCGTGGGAGAAGAAGGTCTGAATAATCGGGCCGGGATCGGCCATGCCGGTGCACTCAATCACCAGACGGTCGAAGTCGATCTCACCGCGGTCGCGGCTGTCGAGCAGGTCGAGCAGGGCGTCTTCGAGTTCATTCGAGCGGGTGCAGCAAATGCAACCGTTGGTCAGGGTTTTGATCTGGGTAGCGCGATCGCCAATCAGCTGGTCATCAACGGAGACTTCTCCGAACTCATTTTCGATAACCGCGATTTTAAAGCCGTGTTGTTCGTTGAGGATGTGGCGCAGCAGGGTGGTTTTGCCCGCGCCAAGAAAGCCGGTGAGCAGGGTAACGGCAATCGGTGTCATGGTCTCTCCTTTAGCAGCAGCGTACGCCGCCTTCTCCTCCTCCGCCGTAGCGCGCTTCCTGACGCTCGCGGAAGAATTCGTTGTAGGTCATGTACGGCTTATCCGGGTGGTTGGTCTTCATATGTTCAACGTAGTTGTCATAGTCCGGGATGCCAATCAGCATTTTCGCCGCCTGACCGAGGTATTTTTTTGCTTCGCCTAAGTTACCAAACATTGCGGGTTCCAGACAGGAAAAGCCCCTCACCCTGATCCTCTCCCCCTGGGGAGAGGGCTGGGGTGAGGGGTTGTTTGTGGATTAGTGGTGTGAAGAGGTCTTCACGCCGCCTTCCGGTACGGGCACATACGGGGTCTCTTTATCCGTACGACCGTCGGCGTTACGCACTTTCATCCAGGTTTTAATGCCGTAGAAGATGATGCTGTAGACCACTACCAGGAACAGAATGCTCAGACCCGCGTTGGTGTAGTTGTTCACCACGATATGGTTCATGTTGGCAATCTGCTGCGCGGTCAGGTCACCGCCGCCTGCGGCAATCTTCTCTTTATACTGGTTAGCCATAAAGAAGAAGCCTTCCAGCTGCGGGTTGGTGCTGAACAGTTTCAGGCCCAGCGCCCAGGTGGTGCAGAGCAGCAGCCACAGGGCAGGCACCACGGTCACCCAGATGTATTTGGTGCGCTTCATCTTCACCAGCACCACGGTGCCGAGCACCAGGGCAACGGCCGCCAGCATCTGGTTAGAGATACCGAACAGCGGCCACAGGCTCTTCACGCCGCCCAGCGGATCGACCACGCCCTGATACAGCAGGTAGCCCCACAGACCGACGCAGCCCGCCGTACCCAGAATACCGGCCACCAGCGAGTCGGTTTTCTTCAGGAACGGCACGAAGTTACCCAGCAAGTCCTGCAGCATAAAGCGGCCTGCACGCGTACCGGCGTCCAGCGCGGTAAGAATGAACAGCGCTTCGAACAGAATACCGAAGTGGTACCAGAAGCCCATGTCTGCCCACGGCAGCACTTTGTGGAACACGTGGGCGATACCTACCGCCAGGGTTGGTGCGCCACCGGCACGGTTCAGAACCGACGGTTCGCCGATGTCTTTCGCGGTCTGCATGATCTGCTCAGGGGAGATCACAAAGCCCCAGGAGCTGACGGTTGCTGCCGCGTGGGCGCTGGCATCTTTCAACTGCGCCATGATCAGCGCCGCGTTATCACCGCCCATCTCATGCAGGTTTGGCATGGTAATGCCCAGGCCTGCTGGTGGGGTGTTCATCGCGAAATAGAGACCTGGCTCGATGATAGATGCCGCCACCAGCGCCATGATCGCCACGAAGGACTCCATCAGCATTGCGCCATAACCGATCAGACGGGCGTCGTTCTCGTTCGCCAGCAGCTTCGGTGTGGTACCGGACGCAATCAGGGCATGGAAGCCAGAGACCGCGCCACAGGCGATAGTAATAAACAGGAACGGGAACAGGGCGCCTTTCCACAGCGGACCGGTACCGTCAACGTACTGGGTCACCGCAGGCATTTTCAGCTCTGGGTTGATGATCACAATGCCGATCGCCAGCCCGACGATCACGCCGATTTTCAGGAAGGTAGCCAGGTAGTCACGTGGCGCCAGAATCAGCCATACCGGCAGCAGGGCAGAGACAAAGGCATAACCAACCAGCACGAAGGTGATGGTGGTGTCTTTGAAGGTCAGCGCCGGGCCCCAGTACGGGTCGTGAGCAATCACGCCGCCGAAGTAAATGGAGGCCACCAGCAGCACAATACCGATTACGGAGACTTCACCCACGCGGCCCGGACGCAGGAATCGCATGTAGATCCCCATGAACAGCGCAATCGGCACAGTGGAGCAGACGGTGAACACGCCCCACGGGCTTTCCGCCAGTGCTTTCACCACGATCAGGGCCAGCACCGCCAGGATGATGATCATAATCAGGAAGCAGCCGAACAGGGCGATGGTGCCTGGCACGCGGCCCATCTCTTCTTTGATCATCTCACCCAGAGACGCGCCGTTACGGCGGGAAGAGATAAACAGCACCATAAAGTCCTGCACCGCACCCGCCAGCACCACGCCCGCCAGCAGCCACAGCGTACCCGGCAGATAGCCCATCTGCGCCGCCAACACCGGGCCGACCAGCGGGCCAGCGCCTGCGATGGCGGCAAAGTGGTGACCAAACAGCACGTAGCGGTTGGTTGGCACGTAGTTCAGACCGTCATTGTTAATGACCGCCGGGGTGGCACGCGTCGGGTCGAGCTTCATGACCTTCTGCGCGATATAGAGACTGTAGTAGCGGTACGCCACCAGATAGACCGACACCGAGGCCACGACGATCCACAGGGCACTGATGTGCTCGCCGCGGCGCAGGGCGACCACGGCAAGACAACAGGCACCGAGGATCCCGAGCAGCAGCCAGGGAACGTGCTTAAGTAGTTTTTTAATGTCCATAATAAAACCTGGTTTTTTAGATGAAAAAGGATCAGGGTTCGCTGTGAGAGAAAGTGAGTAATGCTGAGGCGATCTTGCCAGAGCCTTACGCGCGTAAAGGACAGTAAATCGGTGAGTGGTTATATGGCGGGATGAGCGGTCAAAGAAGCGGGCGAGTGGTTGAGGCTCGCCAGCAGGGGGTAAAATTGTGTGAAGGGGATCACGCTGTCAGGTGCGAGTCACTCCGCGCTCGCCAGATAGTTTTCTAACGTGCCGACAAATCTCTGCTTAATCCAGTCCGGTTCCAGCACCTGAATATTGGGCAGCCAGTAGAAGAGCAGCGGCAGGATTTGGTTCTCATGGGCGGCATGGCAGCGCAGGGTGATGCCCTGCTTATCTTCCGCCAGAATTTCCTGGCCGGGCAGCAGATCGCGGCGTTTGAAATAGTGCGCAATGTGGGTGGGAATAAATACCTCGACTTCGAACGTCTCTTCGCTAACCCAGGGATCGCGATTTTTTTCCAGCAGTTCGAGGATGTCATTATCCGGCGTGAAGGTTTCGCTGCGAATATCCAGCCACTGCACCAGGCTTAAAGAAAACGATTTCAAACGCTTTTCTTCGGTGGCTTGTAAATACCATATGTTCTTTTTGTTAATTACTTTATAGGGGTTAATCTGTCGCGATTTTCCTTTATACAGGATATGGCAAACCTGCTGGCCCTTAATCGCCTTTTCAAAGCCTGCTAACAGGCTGTGAATATCTTTTGGCCCTGTACGCTCGGCATCGTTGCCGAAGATCATGATATGGTTATCTTCGACCCGCGACTCCAGCTTGTCCCAGAAGTCGCGGCCTGTTGCCGGGAAAAAGTCGTCCACATTCAAAAAGTTAGCAATGACATGATGTAACCCCGGTTCTGCATGGCCCGGGCGGGCATGGATAAGCCGGTACTGCCCGTCTCCGCAGCGCTCCACAATGGGCGAAAGTGCATTAAGATCGCGATAAACCGTGCGCTCAGTAATATTAAATTTATGCATCAATGCCTGGCGGCTCACCACGCCGTGTAAATGAAGCTCCAGCAGAATATCTACCAACCTTTCAGCCGAGCGACTCCTGGTCGGAATTGTCATATTAGCTTTCCTGTTATTTTAGCCAGTGCTGTGAATTATGCCGGTGCGACTGACAAAATATGTCAGTGCAAAATTCGGCATCAAAATTTGTCTTAGGTTATAACGGCCAGGAAGGGGATAAACATTAGTGATTTTTACAACGGAGGGATAAAAGCGCGGTGTGGATCGGATCCGCCGGGGTAATTTCCCCGGCGTGGGGATGAATTAACGTTCGAGTTCGGAATCGGCAAGCGGTGTCGGCAGAGGGACTTCGGTCGGGATGTTGAGCCAGTCAGACTTGCCGTAAAAGACGGCGTTGATCTGCGTTTGATAGAGCAGGTGGGTACGAAAACGCTGGAACAGCTTTTTATCGGGCGCGAAATCCGCCTGCCAGAACTGGTTCAGCGGCCCCTGCCAGGTTAATCCTTCGATGTCGTACAGCGCTTTGCCCATCACCTTGAGCGGCTTGTTATGGATCAGCGCCGATAGCCCTGCGGTGCTGTTAACGGTGATCACCCCGCGGGTGTGGGTCAGCAGGGCGGGCAGGGAGAGATCGTGGATATAAATCACCCGGCCAGGAATGCCGTACTTTTCAGTCAGCGTGTTAATCAGGGTGCCGTAATAGCGGTGACCACGATCCATCGGGTGATGCTTGAACACCAGATGGTGCTCTTTTGACGCATGGCGGGCAAAGGAGCGGATCACGGTTTCGATATAGTCACGCACGTCTTTATACGGGCTGTGGTGGATAATCTGGCTGTCGTTATAGACCTGCAAAATCGCCAGGTAGTATTCGTTATCCAGCGTGCCGGTGATATGGCTCAGCATGTGGCGCTGCTTCCAGCGATACCACAGCTTACGGCGACCGGCGCGGAACCAGCAGCGCATCTCGTACCACGGCGAGAACGACTTGTGGTGGCGATAGCCCCGGTAGCGATGGCGGCCAAACCAGCCTGCCGCGTAGTAGAGCATGGCATGGGAGGCGCGGTTAAAGGCGCTGGGTTTCCACGGCGTCGGGGTTTTCACCTCCGGCAGCGGTTGCTCGCGATAATACTTCGCATCGATGGGCATCGAAGAGAAGGCGTTCACCCCCCCTTTTTCCAGGGTGATGTAGTACGGGCGGAAATAGCCCTCTTCAAACGCGAGGAAATCGATGGATTTGCTGCGCGCCCACTTCTTCGCTTCGATGTGCATCGGGCGGCAATCGCCAAAACAGACGATGGTGTCGAAGGCGTAGGTTTTATGTAGTTCGCGCAGCCAGAAGGCAAAATTCTTCACGGAGCCGGTGTAGTGCAGCGCGGTCTCTTTCGCGGCATACCAGGCGTCTCCGGCATTAAAGCAGACCTGCTTCACTTCGCGGTGGCTGCTCTGCAACCAGCTCGCCAGACGTGAAAAGCAGGGACCCATCGGTCCTTGCAGTAAAAGATACCGACGGCCATTCAGCAGGTGGCGGATAGCTTGCTCTTCCATTGTTTTTCCCAGATCGGTTCCGTTGATGAGACATGTTTGTTAGCGACTTGATGACCGCTTTTCTTTAATAAATCGGGATAACTAGTTTTCTAGCGAAGCGTCTGAGCCAGATAGCTCAGTTTGAGTTGCCAGCGCTGCCAGCGGCTGGCCTTCTGCGAGGATGAGTTTCCCTGTACCGCCAGCTGGCGGATCAGCTGTTCAGGGCTCATCCACAGGCCGCTCTGCCAGTCGATGTAGCGCGGATAGGCGACCAGCGTCAGATAGACCAGCGCGGCCAGCGGCAGGGTGCGCTGACGGCGTTCAGCAGGATGGATATCTTCGGTCAGCCCCCAGCCGCTGTAGAACGGCTGGCCCCAGGTGGTGACCTTCACCCCCTGAACCAGCGCTTCAAACCCGCTGAGGGAGGTCATGGTGTGCAGCTCATCGACATGGGGATAGAGACTGGTCAGGCCGAGATCCAGCACCTGGCTGTCAACGCAGCGTGCCAGACATTCGGCTGAGATAGCCCCGGCCCGGTTGCCCGCCACCACGTCGGGGTGCGGTTTAAACAGGATATGCGCGTCCGGCCGGGCGGTGCGCACCGCCCACAGCAGCTGCTCGTTGCTGCGGATCACCGGGCTGCCGGTCAGGATCGAGGCATCGCCATCCACCTGGCCCACCACCAGCACCAGCGCACGCCCGTCGCCTGGCGGCGTGAAGGGCTGCACCGTACCAACGTTATATTTGCTGACCCCATGCTGGCGGAGCAGATCCACCAGCGCGGCACCGCGTTCCAGCTCCTGCTCGCTGAGCGGCTGGTGATTAAGCAATTGTTCCAGCCCGCTCGGACGGCGGCTGTCAAAATAGATCCCCACCGGGTCGATGGAGAGCGAGGAAGGACGGCACAGATTCGAACCCAGCCCGCGGGAGCGGATAAAACCATCTTCCACGCGGATCGGGTTCGCCAGTTCAGGGTAGCGGCTGCCCCAGACCAGCACCTGCTCGTCGTCTGCCAACTGGGCAGGCGGGGTGCGCACAAAGTGCAGCTCCGTGGCCAGCGGCTGGCAGAAGGCGCGCATAAAGGCGCGTTTCCACAGCGAGAAGCCCACCATATAGAGACGGCGATAGCGCGGGGCGGGGGTCAACTGACCCGCAATAATCTGCAGCACCTGCTCCACTTCGCAGCGCTGGCCCAGAACCGGGTCCAGATAGCGGGGATAGAGGATCAGCGCCGCTGCCACCAGCTGCGGCAGGCTCACCTGCGCCTGGCGGCGTTCACAGGTTTTGCTGTCGTGGGTCAGCCCCCAGCCAGCGTAAAACGGCATGCCGAAGCAGTGGACCGCTTTGCCCAGCAGCAGGGCTTCAAACCCCATCTGCGAGGAGACGGTATAGACCGCCTCCACTTCATTCAGCAGGGCGTGGGGATGGCAGTGATCGGTGACCCGCTCCACGTCGTCCAGCTGCATCTGCGCCAGCACGCCGCGCTTCTTGCCCAACCGGGTGTCCGGGTGGGTGCGCAGCAGCAGGCGGGCGCCAGGGTGGTTACGCCGCGCCGCCGCGACCATCGCCTCAAAATCCTCAGTGGCTGCGAGCGCGCCGGGAATGGAGAGATCTCCCGCCACCTGGTCAATCAGCAGCACCTTAGGGCGAGGATCGTTGTGCAGGCGGGCTGCCAGCGCATCGGGTAACCCGCTGTCTGCGGCGTAACAGTTGTACTTGGTGATGCCCAGGCGCAGCAGTTCGCGGGTCAGCGCTTCCGCCCGCGCCACCATTCTGGCATCGCAGGGCGTAGCGATCAGCTGCTCAAGGCGGCTGGGCTGGCGAGCGTCATAGTAAATTCCCACAGGATCGGCGATCAGGGAGACGGCCTTGCCCCCTCTGGCGGGGTGGCCAATATACCCGATAAAGCCATCTTCCAGCTGCCAGTACGGCAGCCCACGTTCATGGGCTTTCTGTTTGATCTGTCGGGTATTGGCTTTCTGGCCCCAGCCGACCAGGACATCGTCCTGCGCCAGCTGCATGCTGGCCTTGAAGGCGTGTAACGGGCGACCAAGCATCGGCTCGATCTGTGCTTTTCGGGCCAGGATCCCGGCTGAACCTGTGTAAAATTTCATTCGCGCTCTGTGCATCAGAAAACGCCCCGCTTCACTGCGGGGCGTGGGACTCAGAAGTACTCTGCGTCAGGGAAGGATTTGGCAACGCTGTCTTTGGCAGAGGTGAGGATTTCGGTATCGATGGTAGGCCAGGTAATGCCGATGGTCTCATCGTTCCAGCGGATACCGCGGTCGCTCTCTGGCGCATAGTAGTTGGTGGTTTTGTACAGGAATTCTGCGGTGTCGCTCAGGGTCATAAAGCCGTGGGCGAAACCTTCCGGGATCCACAGCTGGCGCTTGTTTTCGCCAGACAGGTGCACGCCCACCCACTGACCAAAGGTCGGGGAGCTTTTACGGATATCCACCGCCACATCGAACACTTCACCGGCCACGCAACGCACCAGTTTGCCCTGTGCATGCGGTGCCAGCTGGTAGTGCAGGCCACGTAATACGCCCTTAGAGGACTTGGAGTGGTTGTCCTGGACGAAGTTTACGCTGCGGCCAATAGCCGCTTCGAACTGCTGGTGGTTGAAGCTTTCGAAGAAGAAACCACGGTCATCGCCAAACACTTTTGGCTCAAAGATGAAGACGTCGGGAATGGCGGTCTGAATTACGTTCATGATTACGGCCTGATTCATAAATGGGGCTTAACGCCCCAGGAGTTAATGATGACTACTTGAGCATTTTCAGCAGATATTGCCCGTAAGCATTCTTCGCCAGCGGCGCGGCTAATTTGCGCACCTGGTCGGCATCGATAAACTTCAGACGGTAGGCAATCTCTTCAGGACAGGCCACTTTCAGCCCCTGACGGGTTTCGATGGTCTGGATGAAGTTGCTGGCCTCAATCAGGCTCTCATGGGTGCCGGTATCAAGCCAGGCATAACCACGGCCCATCATGGCGACGGACAGATCGCCTTGCTCAAGGTAGATACGGTTCACGTCGGTGATTTCCAGCTCGCCGCGCGGCGACGGCTTCAGGCTTTTGGCAATCTCAACCACGCGGTTGTCATAGAAGTAGAGGCCGGTTACCGCATAGTTGCTCTTCGGTTCCAGTGGCTTCTCTTCCAGAGAGATTGCGGTGCCTTCATGGTCAAACTCCACCACGCCATAACGCTCAGGATCGTGTACATGATAGGCAAAGACGGTGGCGCCCGCAGGTTTGGCTGCGGCGGCTTCCAGTTGTTTCTGCAGATCGTGGCCGTAGAAGATGTTATCGCCCAGCACCAGCGCACAATCGTCGCCGCCGATAAACTCTTCGCCGAGGATAAAGGCCTGGGCCAGACCGTCCGGGCTTGGCTGCACTTTATACTGCAGATTCAGGCCCCACTGGCTGCCGTCACCCAGCAGTTGCTCGAAGCGCGGCGTATCCTGCGGGGTGCTGATGATCAGGATATCGCGGATACCAGCCAGCATCAGGGTGCTCAGCGGGTAGTAGATCATCGGTTTGTCGTAGATTGGCAGCAGCTGTTTGCTCACCGCCATGGTGACCGGATAGAGACGAGTCCCTGACCCACCGGCCAGAATAATACCTTTACGCTTGTTCATAATCCTTCAATTCTTCTGTTTTGCTGTAGAGGGGCGCAACGCCCTCACTACCATCTGTTTGATTGCTGTAAAGGGAAGCTAAAAAAGCCGCTCCCTGACAAAGGTCCGTGTCGCTAAAACAAGGCACGCATAGCATACCTTGATGTGTTTACTTTCCAAGAATTTCAGCCAGCATGCGATCAACGCCGATCGTCCAGTCCGGCAGCGTCATCCCGAAGGTGCGCTGGAACTTGCTGGTATCGAGGCGTGAGTTATGTGGACGCTTAGCCGGTGTCGGGAAGGCGCTGGTCGGAACCGCATTCACCTGAGTG
The DNA here is from genome assembly GCF_002935105.1 of Leclercia sp. LSNIH3. Lineage (NCBI taxonomy): Bacteria > Pseudomonadati > Pseudomonadota > Gammaproteobacteria > Enterobacterales > Enterobacteriaceae > Leclercia > Leclercia sp. LSNIH3. The sequence continues at coordinate 1,825,713 of NZ_CP026387.1, read as the reverse complement.
ACAGCCAGCTCAACGCCCGCCGCGCGAGCGGTCGCGAATACCCGCTGGGCATAGTCGAACCAGGTGGTGGTGCCTGAGGCGATCAGGTGATAAAGCCCGGCAACGTCGGGTTTATCCTGCGCGATACGGATCGCATGGGCTGTGCAGTCGGCCAGCAGCTCTGCGCCGGTCGGTGCACCAAACTGATCGTTGATGACCGACATTTCGCTACGCTCTTTACCAAAACGCAGCATGGTTTTGGCGAAGTTGGCGCCACGGGCAGCATAGACCCAGCTGGTGCGGAAGATCAGATGACGGGAGCAGAGCGCGGCAGCCTGTTCGCCCGCGAGCTTGGTTTCGCCGTAGACGTTCAGCGGCGCGGTCTGGTCTGTCTCTACCCAGGGTTTTTCACCGCTGCCGTTGAAGACGTAGTCGGTGGAGTAGTGCACCAGCCAGGCGCCCAGCGCCTCGGCTTCTTTGGCGATGGCGGCAACGCTGGTGGCGTTGAGCAGCTCGGCGAAGTCGCGTTCGCTCTCGGCTTTATCCACCGCGGTATGCGCGGCGGCGTTGACGATCACGTCCGGCTTTAGCAGACGCACGGTCTCGGCCACGCCTTCCGGGTTGCTGAAGTCACCGCAGTAATCGGTAGAGTCAAAATCCACCGCCGTGATACGACCCAGCGGCAGCAGCGCGCGCTGCAGTTCCCAGCCTACCTGGCCATTTTTGCCGAACAGCAGAATATGCATCAGTTACGCTCCTGATAGTTCTTCGCGATCCAGTCCTGATAGCTGCCGCTTTTCACGTTGTTGACCCACTGCTGGTTATCCAGATACCACTGCACGGTTTTACGGATGCCGGACTCGAAGGTCTCCTGCGGCTGCCAGTTCAGCTCGTGGCTCATTTTGCTGGCATCGATGGCGTAGCGGCGGTCGTGGCCCGGGCGGTCAGTCACGTAGGTGATCTGGTCGCGGTAAGAACCGGTTTTCGGCACCATCTCGTCGAGCAGGTCGCAGATGGTGTGTACCACGTCCAGGTTCTGCTTCTCGTTGTGGCCGCCGATGTTGTAGGTCTCGCCCACCACGCCGGTGGTCACTACGGTGTAGAGCGCACGGGCATGATCTTCAACGTAGAGCCAGTCGCGGATCTGATCGCCTTTGCCGTAAATCGGCAGCGCTTTGCCATCCAGCGCATTGAGGATCACCAGCGGGATCAGCTTCTCAGGGAAGTGATACGGGCCGTAGTTGTTAGAGCAGTTGGTGACGATGGTCGGCAGGCCATAGGTACGACGCCATGCGCGCACCAGGTGATCGCTGGAGGCTTTTGACGCGGAGTACGGGCTGCTTGGCGCGTACGGGGTGGTTTCGGTAAACAGCGGTAACGCTGTACCTGCGCTCACTTCATCCGGGTGTGGCAGATCGCCATACACTTCGTCGGTGGAGATGTGATGGAAACGGAACGCCTGCTTGCGGGCTTCATCCAGCTCGCTCCAGTATGCGCGGGCCGCTTCGAGCAGCGTATAGGTGCCGACGATATTGGTTTCGATAAAATCGGCCGGGCCGGTAATGGAGCGATCCACGTGGCTTTCAGCGGCCAGATGCATCACCGCATCCGGCTGGTGGGTGGCGAAGACCCGATCCAGTTCCGCGCGATTACAGATATCCACCTGCTCAAAGGCGTAGCGGTCACTTGCGGCTACGTCAGCCAGCGATTCGAGGTTGCCCGCATAGGTGAGCTTATCAAGGTTGATCACCGCATCCTGGGTATCACGGATGATATGGCGAACAACAGCAGAACCGATAAAACCGGCTCCACCGGTTACAAGGATTTTCATAAGCGTTTTTACTTTTTCTATTGGATGAAATGTTCACCAGAACACAGCCTCTGCTATCCGTTCAGGCCGTGTTTTAGCGGCAGGCACATGGGGAAACAAGGCCTGATGCAGGTTGGGAATACGGTATTCCCGTGCTGTTCTGTTTTAACTCATTAACGAGTACGTGTATTCCTTCGCATTATTCGCCAGCGTTTGACGTTTTTGCCCGGAATTTACCAGCAGCGATAAAGTGTCGATCCATTTTTGCGGATCGTTGTTCAGCAGCACGCCATTGATATTTTGCTCGATAAAGTCGCTGTACGGGGCGCAATTACTGTAGACCCCCACCGCGCCCATGCGCACGAAATCATAAAATTTTACCGGCCCGCGCGCCATATTAAATTCTGATTCCAGTAACGGGGCCAGGCCAATATCAACCCGGTGATGTTGCGTGTAGTCCAGATAGTTCTGCCAGCTCATCGGGTGTAATACCGTCACGCGCGGCAGGTCGCGGTACAGTTTATAGATTTCGTGCTCGCCAAAAATTTCGAAACTGGCCTGCGGGCACTGGTTCAACACGCCTTCGACCACTTCCCGCAGCCAGTACTTTTCTGCCTGGTGCGAGCTGGAGCCGTGATAGGCAATCTTGACCGGTCGGGTTACGGCCAGCAGCCGCGGTGTCGGCTGGGCGGGCACCACATCAGGGTTAAGGTGCGCATATTTATTGGCCAGATAGGGCGTCGAGACCCAGATGGTATCGCAATGGGTGGTGATCCAGCGGTGCTGGGCCGCAGAACGTCGGATGATTTTCGTCCGGTAGGCTTTGGGTAACGCCGTTAAGGCTGACGGATCGAACAGATCGTCATCCATAAAATAGACCACCTGGGAGAGGTCATCCATGTTGCGCGCAATTTCGCGTTGCCACTGCGAGGAGATAAAACGAATGACCACGATGGCGGCCCCTTTATCCACTTCGATAGCCGACGTGGTTAAGGTATCCACCAGCTGACAGACAGCGCCGGGAAAACGGCTTCTTATCGCCGCTTCAAAATAGGCCAGCGTCGGTGAGTTCCCCTCATGCAGGATCAGCAATGAACGGCACTCGGGCCAGCTGTCAGGCTGCGTCTCGCTGCTTTGCTTATTCAACTTCAGATACGGTTTAAAGAGTGCCTTTCTGATCAGTTCGTCCATGGCAGCACCACATTAGGAGTATGACTTAACGAGAAATCGGGACGGTCATAGCTCAGGTTGGGATTGTATGCGGGATCGTGCTGGAGCCGCTGCGCCCAGCGTTTTTTCATGTAGCGCAGTTCTCCCTGGGAACGCGCCAGCTGTTCTGGCGTGACATCTTTGCCGCGGGAGACCGACTCATGATGGTACAGCTCGGCAAAGGGGGTCCAGACGATCCGCCAGCCTGCCTCACCCACCCGCAGACAATAATCCACGTCGTTGAAGGCGACCGGCAGATTGACCTCATCTAAGCCGTTCAGAGATAAAAAGAGCTGGCGAGGAGTAAGCAGGCAGGCCGCCGTCACGGCCGACAGCTCCTGGGCGCTCACCGCCCTGCGCTGGTAGCCGGGTTCATCGGCGGCCAGCCCACTGTGAAAGTGATCGGCGCACCCACCCGGCCCGACGGCGTCGCCCGCATGCTGCACCCGGCCATCGCCATAAAAGAGCCTCGCCCCGACAATTCCCACGCCCGGACGCAGCAGGTGAGAGACCATCTCATCCAGCCACAGGGGGTTGATCACCTCGGTGTCGTTATTCAGCAGGCAGATAAGCTCGCCCGTGGCCTCGCGCACCCCGGCATTGTTGATGGCGGAGTAGTTGAACGGATGATCCCAGGCGATAACCCGGACCCCGTAATCACGGGTAATACGGGCAAAATAAGCCAGTGTCTCAGGATCGTCGCTCTGGTTATCCATCACCATGATTTCGATATTCGGATAACGGGTGTGCTGCACCAGGCTTTCAATGCACGGCCTGAGATGCGCCAGACCATTGCGGGTGGGAATAATCACCGACACCCGTGGCAGCTCTGCCGGAAGCGGCCAGCGCCAGCGGCAGATCCCGTGTGGGGCAGACTCCAGCGTTACCCCGACGGGCAGGTCCTGCAGCAGGCTTGCCAGCGTTTCGTAGCCATCCTGCTGCGGGAGCGTGTCCGGGACATGCATCAGCAGGGCAGGGATGTGGGCGATATCCTGCGGTGTAAGCTGGTGGGCCAGCTGCAACCATCCGCGGTAACTGTCTGCCCCATCCTGCGGGATAGCGGCGGTGCCCTGTTCCCGCCAGAGGCCGCACCAGCCGATATAGTTCTGACTGTGCAGCAGCGTTTCGTTCCAGTCTGGCTTGAAGGCTGGCGAGTGGCGCTTGCCTTTCTCATCCAGCAGATCGTGATCGCCATAGATCCATTTTGCATCCGGGGTCTGGCGCAGCTGGTGTGCCAGCCACACTAACGCAGCCGGGGCGAGTTCAGCGCCCACGGGAATGGCCCATTGCCATTCACCCGCAGGCCTGCCTGCGGCAGGGGGCTGTTCCAGCACGGTGATATGGGTTGTCGGATAACAGAGCGCCGCGATACTGGCCAGCGTGCGCTGGCGTGCCGCCTCATCGCCGCCGTTCACCAGATGCAGACAGACGCGGGGCAGATTGCCCCAGCGGGTCAGCAGACGATCAATCAACCTGCGCTCACCGGGCTGGACGATGTCAAAATTCGCCAGCCAGTGTTCGTAGGCGTGCAGCGGCCTGTCGTCGCGGATCTTGCCCACCAGGTCGTAAGCCTGCTGTAAATCGGTAAACCACAGATGCCATGACAGCCCCAGACGTTTGCGCTTTTGCGCATTCAGACGCTGATAAAAAGGCCACACCCGGCGTAAACGACGCCAGAGGCTCTTGCCCGCAGACACCTGCGCAAAGCGGGTAATGTTCAGCTCACACTCTGCCCCTTCACTACTGGCGAGCAGCCCCACCTGGCAGGCACCCACCGGCAGCCAGACCAGCTCCTGCAGGGTGCCGCGACGGGTAATGGGGAGAACCTGTTCATGCCAGGTCCCTTCGCTGCACTGCCAGCGCAGGCGGGTTTCACCCCGCGGCTGGCGGGCACGCAGGGTGCCCTGGATCAGGAACCAGCCCGCACGGGTTAAAGAGGTGTCTGGCAGCAGCGCCAGAGGGTGCCAGTGATAATCGCTATGCATTAGAGGATTCACTACCCGGAAGTGGGGAAGGCCACTTCTGACTCCTGTCGAATAAGGGGAAAATGTCTTTTAGCCGATTAACTTTTTAACGCGGGTCGCCAACCAGGAGTCGCTCTTCTGGGGACTCTCTTCTTCTGGCAAGGCATCCAGCTGCGCCTGCAACGCTGCCATTTCTGCTTTGACTTTCGGGGCCAGCGCGGCCGCCAGAAGGCAGGTTTCGTCATTGCGATCGTGCGCTTTGAAATAGGCTTTGTGTTTTACGCGGTTTGCCGAGGCTGCACTGCCGCGCAAGTGTTTACCGAGTAAGAACTCTTCCAGCGATTTAACCGCGTAATGGTTGACCCGTACTCCGTTCCAGACCACTTCTGCACTGACACCAGGGCCATGTTTAGGGTGTAAAACAAGGTCGTTGCCCAGCGCATCGATATAGCGGCCATAGCGCAGGTTGGCATGATGTGGATTATGAAAATGGTTCACGCGCTCGGGCTTCACCACGCTTTTGAAGTTGTGGTGAACATTAAATTTTATAGGTGCATGGCGAGTGAAACGTTCGGTGACCAGACCATCCTCGGCAAAGAGTTCGCCACTGGAGCCAAAAATGGCCCAGTTAAGGGCAATGGCGCTGACGCTTTCATCAGTAAACTGTGAGGCGAAGAAATCTACGACATTTAAATCGGGCGATAAGGGCAATAAAAATTCATCGGCATCGATAAAGGCAAGCAGATCAATATCACGGGAACAGCTACGTAAAATACGTTCGTAGGCCGGGAGCTGCGGTTTTTGATTTACTAAATCCGGTTGATCGATAACCGTCACAATCCCCAGGCGCGCCAGGGAAGAGAGCAACTCGTGGCTTCCGTCACGACTGCCATTATCTGCAATTACAAATCCCTTCACGCCTAACACCCGGTGATACGCTATCCACTCAAGCAGGCCTGCAAATTCATCTTTAACGATGGCGGCAATATAGAGGTTCACATTTTTATCCAACCGATTATCGGAATGCTGTGCCAGCTACCAGCGAAACGCTGGTAGCTGGCGCAAAGGAAAACTTATCAGGCAGGGGAGAAGTTCAACTCCGTTAGCCATGTAATCAAGCCATCAGACTCCAGCCCGATGGAGATTTGAGACGAAAAAGGCACATTAACACTGAAGCCGCAGCTTAAGCGGGGATGATTATCCGCGGGTTCTTGCAGGATGGCAGCTATTACATCAGGGCGTTTGACATTGAACGGATAGCTATAGGTAGCGTAATCGTTCTTGATGGCAAGATGTGGAGAGCGTTCGCCCTCTGCCAGTAACCAGCCGCGAACTTCAATGCGGCCATGGTTCAGCGTTAAAGGCCCATGCTTGGACGTTTTATCAACGTTCCAGCGCAACTTCGCATTGGAGGTAATCAATGGTGTTGCAGAAAGCGTGTAACGGTTTGTCATTCGGTTTAAACACTCAAGTTATTATTAGTATTAGGTTGGATGAACTACTTACACAGTAAGCGACCAAATTATAGAAAACTTTAGTAATTCATAAGGCCGGATTAACGCTCCGTTACTCGCTTAATCATACGGAACAGCAGTCTGTGCTCCACTGGGCAAGGAAATGAATGCAACCCAGAGGTTGTAGGGACAGTGCATTTTTGAAATCTAACTATAGATCAGTCAGATCCAAAAAGATCCCTTGTGTAGACTTTATCCGCTACGTCACTTAACTCGCTCGCCATCCTGTTGCAAAGTATTACATCGCTAGTGGCTTTAAATTCTTCTAATTCGCGAATGACGCGGGAGTTAAAGAAACTCTCTGCTTTGATGGTGGGTTCAAAGACCACCACCTCGATCCCCTTCGCCTTAATGCGCTTCATGATCCCCTGAATGGCGGATGAGCGGAAGTTATCGGAACCCGCTTTCATGACCAGACGGTGGATCCCAACAACCTTAGGCTTGCGGGCGATCACGCTGTCGGCAATAAAATCCTTACGGGTCGTATTAGCATCGACAATTGCGCGAATCAGGTTGTTCGGCACTTCCTGATAGTTCGCCAGCAGCTGTTTGGTATCTTTCGGCAGGCAATAGCCGCCATAGCCAAACGAAGGGTTGTTGTAGTGCGTACCAATACGCGGATCCAGACCGATACCTTCGATAATCTGACGGCTGTCCAACCCATGAGACTGAGCATAGGTGTCCAGCTCGTTGAAATACGCAACACGCATAGCGAGATAGGTATTAGCAAACAGCTTTATGGCTTCGGCTTCGGTACTGCCGGTTAACAGCACCTGTACATCCTGTTTAATGGCACCTTCTTTCAGCAGATCGGCAAAACGCTGCGCCCGCTCGCTGCACTCACCCACGACGATACGTGACGGATGAAGATTGTCATACAGCGCACGGCCTTCACGCAGGAACTCGGGAGAGAAAATCAGATTATCCGTACCAAACTCCTGACGCATGCGCTCGGTAAAGCCCACCGGAATGGTGGACTTAATGACCATAACGGCATGCGGATTAATACTCATCACATCGCGGATAACGGCTTCGACGGTATTCGTGTTGAAGTAATTGGTCTCAGGATCGTAATCAGTCGGGGTAGCGATAATGACAAATTCTGCACTTTCATAGGCTTCGAATTTATCCAGCGTGGCCCGCAGATTAAGTGGCTTGTTGGCTAAGTAATCTTCAAGCTCTTTATCAGCAATAGGGGAAAGACGCTGGTTAATCTGCTCGACTTTTTCAGCTACGACGTCAAGGGCAATAACCTGATGATGCTGAGCCAGAAGAACGGCATTCGAAAGACCAACATAGCCGGTTCCGGCGATAGTAATATTCATTGCATACCGTTATTAAAATAGGTGATTTTTTTTAAAATTACTATGTAATTACTTGTTTTATCTGGATTTTAATAAATTTTTATAATTATAAACTTGGTCTTAATTACCAAATTTTAAGTATGAGGACGTTATTGTTGATAGTATAGGTACTTATGTATACCCCTATGTTTAATTAAATCTATCTATAAAATATTCTATGTCTGACTTATATTTTTCATTGGTTTTTTGCTCATCGAGAAATTCCCAAAATAAACTATAAATATTGTCATATCTTATTTTTGTTTCGTTTTTAACTTCTAGGTATGCATTGCATATATGTTCATTCTCTAACAATTTATTTATTAACGAATTTATGTCGATATTTTTGGGGAAATATGATGATGAATCTATGCTGTTTTTAGAATCTATAGCTGTTGAAAATTCTTTCAAAAAAGGTAGTAAAGATTCAGTAAATGCCGAATTATCAGTTACGTTAGGATGATCACCTCTATTACGTGAATATTTCCATATGAACTCAGGTATTGTTCTATTAAAGAAATGGAGTATAGCAGCATGCGTATTGCTTGGATTATCACTAATAGAAAGGCTGTCGTATTTCTTAGATTTTAAATGAGGCTGCCCACTTGCTGTTCTATAAGAAAAAGGAAAGTTATCAATAGTTATTGGATGGTGAGGGAGTGATGAGGAAAAGAAATGCGGCCTAATAACACTTTTTATATGACCATTTGTGCTCTTTTCAAATTTTTTGATACGTTGAGTAATTGCAGTGTTGATCCAGTCGCCATGATTAGTCGGGATGCTAAATATCCAGTTAAGAGCAATAGCATGAACATCTTTTTTCCTGTGCCAATCAAAAAAGTCATGAAGTGAAGAAAATATAGAATCATTAAATACGAGGTATTCATCAAGGTCAACAAAAAGGCTCCACTCATAATCAAGGATTTCTTTGTTAATGGTTAACGCATGCGTATAAGCTTTATTTTGTGCACTGCACCCTGCATTTACCTGATTCTCAATGTATCGAATTTCTTCAGCATTGTGGAGAGCTTTTAATAATTTATCTGAACCATCATCATTTCCATTAGAGTAGATGAAAATGGCGTCTGCTCCTAGATGTTTATAATATGCAATCCATTCCAGTAAATACACCCCTTCATTTTTGGCAGTTGCTACGACGCAGAATTTATTTTTAGGCTTAATTTGTTTTCTAATATAGCAATTCAAATGCATCCACTTATTTTTCGAAAGTGAAAATAAGTTTTTTCGATCAGCAATAAAATCCATTTCATTGCTTATAAAATACTTGCGCACTCCTTTGTTTGTTATTTGATTAACGGACTCAATGAAAAAAATGTCATTGGAAATTCCTGCAAGGATTTCGAGTTCATTCATATTCGCTAGATAATGCTGCGATAACAGGTCGAGATCACAAGTTGTCATTAGCTCTAAAATTTTCTCTAAAAGAGATTTTTTATCTTGAATGTTAGAAGCTATAACATTTTTAAAAAAATCACAGTTATTATCTATATTGAAATATACATCTTTAATGATTGTGATTTCATCAAGAAAATTATCACTTTCTTTAGCTATTTCGATGAGGTCAAAAGTTTCCCAACCAAGAGCTTTTATTCTATCAGCAATGATGACTTTTTCTTTACTGTCGCCTAATGGAGGCACGCTATATATAAGTCTATTTGATCGGCTTGTTAAATAACATTGATTGTTAGGCAACAAACTAACCTTGACAAAATCGATAAATGTATTCCCGGTATGAAGAAAGCCTTTGCCAGAAGTTTTGTCTATTACAAGTCGGACATTCCCTTCGAGTTCTTTTTGGGAGATAAGTTCATTATTATTATAAAGCAGGAAGGAGTTTTCATCTTTCCTGCCCAAAATATATATATCCATATTTATACTCATAAAAAAATATTAATGCCTGATATTTTAAATTATGTAATGCTTACGCATTTTTTATTTTAAAATTGCAAAAAAATTAGATTATTTAGCAAAGCTAAAATTAATAGAGCCGGAAGCAATAATGTAATTGCTTCCGTGATAGATTGTTAATGAGCTAATTTCAGTTTCGACATTAATATCACATAATAGAGTGAAGCCACATAACTCATCATTACACAAATCAATCTTGTTCAAAACATCTGGACGAGGTTTGAATTTTATATTTTTTACCTCAATCTCAATGCATTCATTAATTAACACTCTGAAGCAATTAGGTTTTTCCCCTCCTTCACTTAATGCCCAGCCATTAATTTCAATGAGGTTTTTATTATGATTTTGAATTGAGTCGATATTTCCAATATGATGATTGTTTGGGGTGTAATACAGAGAAGGATACCGGGTAAAGTTAGAGTCTTTAATATCATATTTATTTCGTAGATTTTCTTGATGGTATTCCATCAAATGTATCCATGATTTATTTATTGGAGAGTATTCGGCATTAATATCATGAGCATAAAAATATGATAAATCTAAATTCGCACTTGATGAAGCTCTACCCTTTTTCATTTTTTTAGAAACATACTCAGACTTGGATTTAATCATGTAATGATTAATTTTTATATTTTCCCAAGTAACAGATTCACTCATTCCCGATAATGGACTAATATGTTCTTGTCCAATAGTGTTTATATATTTATGAGAGCTTTTTATTCTAAACTCATGCGGCGTGTTGCCCGTTGAAACAAAAGCATCTAGTTTTAATAGTGACTTGTAATGTCTATTAATATTACTGTCTTTTTTAAATCTGAATTCGAAATTATCCAGGACGCTATGCTCAGGATTCATAATTATGTTTGATGAGCCGTACGTCGCCCAGTTTATTGTGATTCCACCTATTTCGGTATCATTTTTAATTATTTTCTCTAATGCAGCCTGTATAGATTTTAAGTCTTCATTTAAAGTGATAAATTCGTCTGCATCAATAAATAATGCCCATTCGACTCCATCATTCTTTGCTAACTCAGCCATTTTTTCATATGCTGGAAGTTGTGGTTTTATACCGGGTAATGTAGGCCATGATAAACGCGTTATTAACCCATCATGATGTAACGAGTTGAGAAGTTCTGAGGTTCCATCAGAGCTGATATTATCTGCTATGTAAAAATCAGTTATGCCAATCATTCTATGATGCGATAACCATTCTAATATATATGGTTTTTCATTTTTAAATATTGCACAGATTGCAACTCTAACACTATTTTCTGATGTTATAGGACTCATAAATATCTAGCCTCGAATTTTTTATTCTTTATATAAATTAAAAGAGCTAGAAGGAAAAATCTTCTCTGTCTTTTGTTAAATTAATACTATAGAAGGGGTCCTGATTTAAATAATCCCCCCATTTGGTCTGCATAAAATTAACTTCTTGAGCGAAGCGAGCAATTTTCTCTGGAGAATCTTCTGCCCCGCGGCTTATTGACTCATAATGATATAATTCTGCATATGGAGTCCATAGGTTACGATAACCAGCCTCACGTACCTTAAGGCAAAAATCCACATCGTTAAACGCAACCTTGAGATTTTCTTCATCAAGGCCAGCAACTAAGTCAAAGATCTCTTTACGAATTAGCAAACAAGCTGCAGTAACTGCGGAGAGTGATTGAGTAAGCACAAGTCGACTAAAATAACCGGGATGATGACGAGGGAAGTGTTTATGTGAATGCCCACCGACACCACCAATTCCAAGAATAACGCCGCCATGCTGTACAGTATCATTGCTGTAATAGAGCTTCGCACCAACACAACCAATTTCAGGTCGCAGGCATTGACTCACCATTTCAGTTAACCAATCAGGATTAATCACTTCAACATCATTATTGACAAGGCCAATAACAGTGCCTTTGGCATGACGCGCACCAAAGTTGTTAATTGCTGAGTAATTAAACGGGAAGTCATACGCGAGCACTTTAACGCGTCGATCTTCTTGCTGGATCTGGGCGAAAAACTCCAACGTGTCGGCTTCTACGCTGCCATTATCCAGGATCAGGATCTCGTAGTTGGTATAGGTGCTTTTCTCAAGAATACTGCGAACAGCGGTTTCGGTCAGTAACGTCGATCGCGGGTAGGGATCAGCAAGCTAACCAGTGGGGCGGGTTCCGGTATCGGATAACGTACCCGGTAAGTATTTGGCACCAATCCCGCATCAACTTCTACGCCCGGTTGCTGGGCTGCAAAATAGTCACGCAATGCTTTGATTCCCGCATCGGTAGTATAGCTTTTTTCGCCAGATGCCAGCGCAGTGGAGCCTTCGATGGTACGCCAGTGGTAGAGCACGCGAGGAATATGCACAATTTGCTCAGCTTGCACATGAGGCAAGCAGCGCAGCAGCAAATCTTGATCCTGGCTACCTTCTACACCCAGACGGAACCCACCGATTTGTTGAAGCAAATTGCGGCGATATACCCCGAGGTGAGAAACATAGTTTTGTGAGAAGAACAGATCCGGGTTCCAGTCGCTTTTGAAATGGGGATCAAAGCGCTCGCCACGACCGTTGAGCTTGTCTTCATCGCTGTAAAGAATCTGAGTTTCTGGCTGCGCACAAATGGCTTGCGCCATAAACAGCAGAGCATGTTCCGGCAGGGCATCATCGTGATCCAGTAAGGCCACAAAATCGCCTTTGGCAATTTCCAGTGCGCTGTTAGAGGCTGCCGAAATATGACCATTCTGTTGGCGGTAGACCACGTTAATACGAGGATCTTTAGCTTCATACTCACGCAGCACACGTTGAACATGTTCTTTTGGCGATTTGTCATCTGCGATGCACAGTTCCCAGTGCGGGTAGCTTTGCGCGATCACAGAGTCTAAACAGGCGCGTAAGTAGATTTCTGCCGGGTTATATACCGGCATCACTACCGAAATGACGGGAGGTTTAGCCATAGCCGCCATTATCGCGTTAACTTCCGTTTGGTTGGGCAGTGAAGGTGTTTCGACGGTTTCGATCCACTCTTCATAGTCTACGGAAGGCAAGGTAAAGCTAAAGGTCTCGTTATAGAGTGCGACCAGACGATCCATTGACAGAGTACCGCTTTCAGCGGCAATCGATTCCTTGATCTTCGCCAAATCCATTTGACGATAACTTTGGTGCTCCTGCTGAATACGTGCCAGTAATGCAGGTTCTATTTGGGTATCGTTGATAGATGTAATTTCGAACTGTCTAACAGAGAATAAATCTTCTTGTTCCAGTGGATCAAAACGCAGTGCAACCAGCGGAGATTCCAGATAAAAAAGACGGCTAGCCGTTACTGCTTTTTTATAGGGTAGGGTAACGGTTTCAAATTCATTGAATCCTTTCCCTGTATCCAGATAGAACTTGGCTAACCCTTGTTTTCCTGAACAGTCCAGAGTCAGGTTAAACTGATACCACCCTTTTTCTGTGTGTGGCAGATGCTTTAAATCAAGAATAAAGTACGGATCATTCCCTTCTGATTTCCATCCATGCAAACGGTTAGGGTCTACGGAAAGTTGGTTCAATGTGATCCAGGGTAAATTCACTGCTGATTCAACTGGGCTTAATACTGATGCTGTCGTCCAGTCAGCACAGGGTTTTCTTCCCAGTAGTGAGCCATAACGTTTGAAATGCTCTCTTGCCGATAATCCTGTCTGGCTGACATCCTGATAGGTCTGCAAATACCATTGCTCATCAAAATGCGTGAGCAGCGCTTCCTTGTTAAGTTCAACTGTCATGGTTATTTTCTCATGTTGTCTGGCAGGCAATGACGTTGTTCTGCCTTTCCGTGCAGGATGTAATGAAGTAATGGGTTGATAGCGCCTTGCGCCACGTCTGCGTAAGTTTGCAGATACCAGCGCGTATCAAATAATGCGCTTGGGCTATACCCCTTATTCGCGCCAATCTGGATAAAGTGCTCGATGGCCGACAGACCGCTGTCTGCAACTTCTGGGTAACGGTGCAAATACCATAATTCATCGAACAGGCCAGACGCAGCGATACGTTCTGCATTGCTCATTGAGACAGATGGTGTGGCTGTTGGGCTTTCTTTAAAGGTACGGCCCAGCGCACGCACAGGTGCGGTCAATTTCCATGAAACGGTCTGCTTCAAATTCTGCGCACGATCTTTTGCTTTCTGAAGTTGCAGCTCTTTTTGTTGGAGTTCATGAGTTAACTGCTCGGTATGGCGAGTCATAATTGCCAGTTCACGGAAACGCTCACCGATATTGGCTTCAAGTGCTTCGTTTTGTTTAACCAGTTCAGTTGCACGGTTCTCAAGTTGGGTTTGATCAGTGCGCCATGTTTGCTGTTGCAGGAGGTATTCTTCAGCCATTTTTGCCAGAGCTTGTTCACGCTCTTCCAGTTTTTGGGTAAGGACCGTGATTTCAATAACCTGCTTATTCAGCTTTTGATCCAGTGCATCTAACTGCTGTTGATGCTCTTCAGTCAGTTTCTTATGTTCGTTTGTGGATGTCTGTTCACGCTCTTCCAGCCATTGTGTCAGCGTGGCGATCTCAGTAAAACGTTCACTCAGGCTTTGATTCAACTGACTCAATTGTTGCTGAGATTCAGCTTGTTCTGCGTGATGCCGCTGAAGCAATACCGCGAGTTCATCACGGACCAACTCAAGTTCACTATTTTGTTTATCGATTGTCTGAGTGCTTTCTGCGAGGCTATGGCCCAAGTGAGTAATTTCACCAGCACGAGCATCTAAGGTGCTCACCAATTCCTGCTCACGCGTCTGCCAGATTTGCTGTTCCGCTTCAAACTGCTCCAGCAAAGTGCGACTTGCTGCGAGATCAGTAGTCAGGGCATCGCACTTAATTTGTAGCTCATCATGGGCTTCAGTCAGTGTTTGTTTCTGTTGTTGCCATTGATTGGTTTCGGTCTCCAGGGTTTTACTGAGTTCATCCCGTTGCTGATGTGCTGCAGTCAATGCGGTAGTTAGCTCATTAATCTTCTGTTGCCAGTGGTTAGCTTCGGTCGCCAGAGTCTGACTGAGTTCGTCCTGCAGCTGGTGCGCATTAGTCAACGCGGTGGTCAGCTCATCGATATGCTGCTGTAAAGCGCTGAGTTGTTGTGAATACTCATTAAGCACTACGTTGTTTTTATTGAGTGCGAGAGTCAACTGCGCGGCACGCTGGGTCTCTTCATTAAGCAGCAGTGATTGTTCATGCAGTTGCTGTTGCAGGGCACTCTGCTGTTCCTGCGCTTCTGTTTGTTGCTCCAGTAGTGACTGCTTTTCTTGCGCAATGAGGTCACGCTCTGCAGCCGTCTGGGTAAATCGCTCCTGAGTTTCTGCAAGCATAGTTTCCAGTTTTTGCTGGCTCGCCAGATTCTCGTCACGCTGTTGCTCGCATACGTTAAGGGTCGTTTGCAGTTCGACGGCGTGTTGAGAGGACTTCGCCAGCTCCGCAGTTAATGCACTCACCTGCTGCTTCTGGAGAACAAGCTCGGCGGATTGATCGGCGTGTTGTGCAAGTTTACTTTCCAGCTCTTTTATCGCGTGGTGCTGGGCCGTAATCTTTTCTGCAAGGCGACCCCTTTCCAGGGCTTGTTGCTCCATAACATCCTGAGCTTCTGCCTGCTGGTTTGCTTGCAACGCGACCATCTGGCGCTTTATTTCACCGTTTTCCCAGCTATAACCGCAGGCTTTACCCAGACGGGAGAAGACTTCCTGTACTTGTCGCGTTGCAGATGCATTCCCTGAAAGATCGTACAGGCTCATCATCTCTGATGATTGCTCGCTACCTACACCAATCACGCCCAAGCCGTGACCGTGTGCGAATTCAAAGTGAGGATACTGTTGCTTAAGTTCATCCAGCAGCTGGAATACTCCAAAGCCGCGTTCGCGCACGTTGGTGTCATGCATGATGACAACGGCTCTGTCAGACAGCTTTGGCAGCCAGCTTTCAAAATCATGACGCACCGCTTCAAGGGTATGCAGGCCATCAATATGCAATAAATCAATGCTGCCTTGCGGGAAGTGCTCTAACGCCTGATCGAATGTGCTGCGCACGAGGGTGGAAAAGTCAGAGTAATGTTGCTGGTTGTGTTCGGAAACCTGACGATAAACCTCTTCGCCATACTGGCCTGCATGCTCATCGCCACCCCAGGTATCTACTGCATAGCATTGGGTTTCGAGATCTAACTTCGTTATTGCCTGACAGAAAGAAAAATAGGAGCTGCCGTAATGGGTACCCAATTCAACAATTTTGCGAGGTCGCAGGGTATCGACCAACCAGAAAGCAAAAGGAATATGTTCTAACCAGGCGGATTGTGCAATGTAAGACGGACGCCAGAAAATAGGGCGTTTAAAAATGAAATCCAGCTCGGTATTGGTTTGTTTCACTGATGCTTGCTTGCGGTTTGCCTGTGAACGGCTGCTTTGCTGAGTGCCCATGGGGATATCTCTTCAATATAAAATTATTAATTAGCGTGATCGGTAGGGTGACCACTTTATGATTAGGTAGTGAGAGGCCAGAGTCGCATAGGGACTCTGGTCCTGGTTTTAGCGCATGAAATTATTAATCCTGATGCTCACGCAGGGTCGCAAGACCCATTACGATCAATCCGTATAACAGGCATAGCAGTACACCGATGGTGGCAAGGTTATAGAGGCGGCGTGGGTATTCAGCATCTTCGGCCAGGGTTGGCTGACTAATCACCAGCAGGTGCTTAAGTTTGCGGTAAGCCTCGATTCTGGCTTGTTCCAGGCTGATCAGACCGGTTTTGTAAAGGTCTGCCGCGAGCGTGGCCTGAGTTTGTACATCCATATAGCTGGCGGTCACTTCGTTCATCGAATTTTTATCCGCGCCGGTAAGTCTGGATTGTTCCTGAGCCAGTTGCTCGGTCAAAGCATCAACTCGGGCTTGAACAGAAACAACAGCAGGTGCGGTAGCTTTCATGTAGCTTTGCAGTTGTTTTAATTGTGCCTGTTGCTGGGCCAGTTGGCCTTCAATCTGGCTTACGACACCCATGCGGGCCGTGCTGGTCGATTCTGGACTAATAAGGTGATGGGTATTTTGAAACTCCAGTACTTTGGCTTTTTCGGCCTGTAATCGCTGGTAGGCGTGATCGACTTCTTTTTCTACAAAGGCCAGTTGTTCGAGCGCGACCTGGTGTCCCAGTTTATTGATAAATCCATCGGATTCTTTCAGCATCACACCTACCACTTTCTGACCATAGGCAGGATCAAACGCCTGTAATTCAATCGTCAGCACACCGGAAATATCATCCATGCGTAATGTAAGATGTTCGCGGTAATACTTCAGAAATTCCTCGCGGCTGACATTGCCAGGCAGGCGAGAGAAGTAATCGACTTTATGGCTCTGGTAATGGGCTTTCAGTCCCAGTTCTTTATCCAGCTTGTTAAGCAGATCAGCGGACTTGAGATAGTCTTGAATGAGAAGCATATCCTGATGATTATTTCCTCCTAGTCCCAGCATGGAAAGAGCATCGGGCAGCATTTTGATTTGATCTGCTTGCTTGACCACTAATTCTGCCCGGCTCACATAACGATCGGAGGCAATGAATCCGAAATAGATAACAGCGATAGCAAAGCAAGCCACTACCCACTGAAAACTGCCGAGTTTGAGACTTTTTTTCCATGAGCGGTGGGCAAGTCTATAACCGCTGGAATCAATAATAAAATGTTTTGGTTTGGTTTTTAATTTGTGCAGCTTGCGCATCAAACCGGAAGATTTGTTAGAGCGGGTTGGCTGGATCATGTTTTTTGGCTTGTTATAGTTTCTGATAAATACTGATGGCATCTTCGATATTGTCAAACATTTCAAGCGTGCTGTTTCGCAGCACAATTCCCATATCGCATTGTTGACGTAAATTCTTCATGTCGTGCGATACCATTATGAGACTGGCGGTCTCACGTTTTTGGCTAAAAACATCAATACATTTTTGCTTAAAACGCGCATCGCCTACAGATGTTATTTCATCAGTCAGATAGATTTCAAAATCAAAAGCCATGCTGACAGCAAATGAAAATTTGGATTTCATTCCGCTGGAATAAGCTTTAATCGGTAATTCGAAATGTTGGCCGATTTCCGAGAAATCCTTCACCCATTCTTCGATTGCACGAGTGTCGTGAACACCGTGAATACGGCAGACAAAGCGAGTATTTTCACGACCAGTCATACTGCCTTGGAATCCACCGCCAAGGGCGAGTGGCCAAGATACACGACAGTGGCGAGTAATTTTTCCCTTGCTCGGTGTATCCATTCCGCCCAACATGCGCAGCAGGGTTGACTTCCCCGCGCCGTTGGCTCCTAAAATACCGATATTTCGATCTCGTGGTAACGTGATGCTCACATCCCGTAGCACATAATTGCGACCAAATTTGGTGGGGTAATATTTCGATACGTTATCCAGAATAATCATAGTAATTCACTTAACTGGCAATCAATCGGCGATGGCTCAGACGATAGCAACTCATCGAGAAGGTGAGTAGCACCAAGGTTAAACTAGATAAATATGCCCAACTTGCATCTGGACTTACATAGCCTGCAATCCAGCCACACCGAATTAGCTCAACGGCATGCACTAAAGGATTCCATAAAAACCAATGTTGGTATTGTGATGGTATACTCGCAAGAGGGTACATTACACATGAGACAAACATTAGTGGCATCATTAACAAATCTAGGAATTTATTGGCTTCTTTAAATAGATTGCCTAATACACAAAAAACAATTCCTAATGAAAATGAAAAAGTCATTAATAAAGAATAGACAAGTATAACTTGCAGGGGATCATTGGGAATAGAATCAAAACCAAACCATAGTAATCCTAAAACCAGTATACAACCTACCACTAAGCCAATTATCGCTTCAAGAATAAATCGAGCAATAAAGGTTGCGAAGGGCGTGACTTGTCGGTAACAAAATAATCCCAAATTTGCATTGACTGCAGATTTCATTTGGCTGACCACTTTGTTGAAAAACATAAACGGCAAATAACCCGCAGTTATAAAAATCTGTACTGGAACGCCACCAAAACCACTCTGGCTACGCATCCCAAAAACAGCACTGAACAAACCAATCATCAACAACGGATCCAGCAGCGCCCAGGCATATCCCAGCCGGTAACTCCCAAATCGTGTTTTCAGTTCACGGATAAGCAGGCCAAACGTTACATCGCGCAGCACCTGGAACGAGCTGCGGGGCGTTTGATTGAGAACAGGTTTAAGCATGAGAAGGCCGATATAACAGAACGGGCCAGCTTTTCAGCAAGCCCGTTTTGAGGGTTAATTCAGGACCACGTTGGCCGCGACGGCAACCTGATAGATGACCTGGGTAATGTCTTTGATGGACTGCATCATTTTGCTGTCCACTTTCGGCATGACCAGAATCTGATCGCCCGGCATCACATCACCACCGTCTTTAAACTCCATCAGCCCGTTGGCATGTACCACCGCAATACGCTTGTCGTTTGCACGGTCGGTAAAGCCACCTGCCCAGGCCACATAGTCTTCCAGACTGGCGCTTTTGTTGAAGACCACCGCCTGCGGCATCATCACTTCGCCACCCACCTGAATCAGGTCGGTCTTGTTCGGGATCACAATCTGGTCGCCCTGTTCCAGCAGGATGTTGGCAATCACGCCTTTATCCGACACCACTACTTTACCCAGCGGCTGGATCTTGCGGGCTTTTTCCACGAAGCGCATCACCAGTTCGGCTTCTTTGGTGCGAATAGAGGCCTCACCGTCGGAACTGGCTGGCGCGGTGAACACGCTGCGCTCCAGGCGGTTGAGGGAGTCTTCCAGCATCTCTTTCTGCCGCGCGGCCACGCTCTTACGCATGATGTAGATCGAGCCGTAATCTGCCATGTTCGGGTCAATCGGAATATGGTTCAGCAGATCGTGCAGACGGGTCTCTTTACGCACGGTGAAGTAAGACGGGCCACGGTAGCTGCCCATCACCTGCACGTCGTAAACCTGAGCATGCATATCGTCGTTAAACAGCACTTTATCGCCGTCGCTCAGCTGAATGCGGTCGAAATCCTTGTACGGCATATAGACCGAGAATGGGCCGCTGGAACGATCGCCAATCACGCCCACGTGACTCACCTTGGCGAGCGGCAGGGCGTAATCGATAAGCTCAGAGCCGAGCGCGGTGCTGTTTTTCAACTCGAAGCGGAACGGGTTACGCACCTTACCAGCCACGTTGATCATCGGCCCCTGCGGTTCCACCAGGATCACATCCTGATCTTTCAGCGACAGCTTTGGCATTTTGCCCTGCTGCATAAACTCGTACAGGTCGATCTGCTGAATAACCCGGTTCTGACGTAAAACTTTAATATGACGGTAGCTGCCGCGATCGGAGTCGATGCCCCCTGCGCGTTTCAGAAAATATAAAACGCTATCGGAAGATTGTCCGGCATATTGCCCTGGACGGATCACCGGGCCAGTGACAAATACGCTGACCGGGGTCGCGGTAAGTAAATTTACGTAAACATTAACGTTGTTGGTAAATACTTCGCTGATGTGGCTGGTCACTAAGCTATTGACTTTACTTGCCGCCACATTTTTTACATTAATTGGTCCGACATCAGGGATAAAAATATTGCCCTGATTGTCAACCGTGACCACGTTGGAAAAATTGACAGCACCCCAGATCCAAATATTCAGCTTGTCGCCGGGAGCGATCAGATAATTATCGTTTAAGCCGTCGCTGCGCTCGGTTTCATAGCCACCGGCAAACAGGTTAGCGCCGTAAGGTGGGGGCAGGCCGGATTCGGACTGGGGCAGTAATTTACGCACATCGGACTCGCCCGGCAGGAGCATGCCCTGGCGGTTTTGCTGTGCAAAGGTCCCTGTGGTGGAGGAGGTGTTCGCCTGGCCGCTCATCGCTTGTTCACCGCCGAGCTGCAGTCGGCCATCACCGGTATCTGCGGGGGTGTTCATCCCAAATGCCTGCGCATCTTCTTTAGAAGGTGCAGCAAAGGCAGCGCAAGAGGCGCAGGCCAGCAACAGAATGGCACTCAATTGCCGAAGTTTCGTTATCTTCACAACTTTTCTCTTCTAAATTATTGCACGGCAAGCAGATTGCTGGCGGATGCCTGTTCCAGTTGCGGCACCAGATACCAGGTGTCACCGCTCTTGCAGGTCACGCCATGCTGCGATTGGTTGTAGTTACGATTACGCAGCAGTTCAATGCATTCCAGACCCAGGGCAGAGACATAACGTTGGCCCAGGATATAGGTATTGCCATTGGCGCTAAGTGCAGCGCCCTGCGGCAGGGTGTTCAGGGGTTGTTGCAGGTTGGCTGACATGGTCTGGAGTGTGGTAGAAGCGGCCGGATTGACAAGCGGTCGGGAGGCTTCAACCTGCTTCGGAGAATATGCACAGCCACTCAGCATGAGGGCGAGCGAAATCACCAGAAAGCGAGTTGCGTTCTTCATAGATCAATATTTTCCAACAATTTAGTAACTGGAATGCGATATAAGATGTCGACGGTGATCAGCTGTTTTTAATAAGAAAAACAGTTGAGATGTCATGCAAGTGCAGGAAAAGCAAAAAACGCAGAAGTAGAGCAAGGGATACCAAAAAAAGGGTAGGCTACCGCACGGAAAATGACCATTCCGGTTAAAATGTGAGCATGTTTAATTGTAATAACTCAAGGGTACTATTCAGCAAACAACTAGTTAGAACTTTATTATTCACGAAAATGTTTGCGCCCAGAAGGTTACATAATTAGGAGTAATCTGTCATTTGAAATTCATTCAAATTGGGCATCAAACACGGAAAAATAACAAAAGCCTATTAACTTTGGTGGGGGCGAGAAATTTCTTATTGGGCTATGTGAGCTTTTGTGAGTGACTATTTCTAAGGTAAACTAAATGGGCTAAAAAATAGCCAGTCGCGAATGCGGCTGGCTGGAGGAAGGGCATTAAACGGTTATTTCTTGTTCAATCAAAACCGGATGAAATCTGCGCTTAAAGTAAATCAGCCCGTGTCCCTCCTGGCTCAGGTGAATATGTTTGATCGCCACCAGGTAGACCAGATGGGTGCCGATGGTCTGCACCTGGCTTATCTCACCTTCCAGGCTGGCCAGCGCCTCTTTTAACACTGGCTGGGCCAACAGGCCTTTTTGCCAGCAGGAGAGGGTAAACCGCTCTTCCATGGCCATACCGGTCATGCCAGCAAAATGGCGCGCCATTAACTCCTGCTCGTGATTAAGCACGTTGATACACAGCTTGCCGTTGCCCTGGAAAACCGGGTTCATGGCGCTGTTGGCGTTCAGGCACACCATCACCGACGGTGGAGTATCAGTTACCGAGCAGACCGCAGTAGCGGTAATACCGCAGCGTCCGGCGTCGCCGTCGGTAGTGATCACATTGACCGCCGCAGAGAGGCTGGCCATCGCGTCGCGAAAACGCAGGCGTTGTTCATCAGGTTGCATTTTGACCTCCCGCTGCGTTATTTCAGCAGCTTGTCCAGCAGGTTGATATCGGTGTTGTTATGCAGATGTGGAACCGTCCAGCCGTTCTGGTCGTACTCAGACAGGCAGCGGTCAACCATCGCCATCATCTTATCCATGTTGCCGGAGGTCTGCGCCTGGCGCAGGCACTGCAGGCGGATTTCGTCCTGGCTACCGGAGTAGTTAATCTCATACAGCTCGTGACGGCCGCCGAACTCGCTGCCGATGGCATCCCACATCAGCTTCAGGATCTTGATGCGTTCCACGTGATCCATGCCGTTGGAGCCGCGCACGTATTTCGCCAGGTATTTGTCGATCTGCGGGTTGTTCAGATCCCGGGCGCTGGACGGCAGGTAGATCAGGCCGCTGGTGACGTTGCGCTCGATGATGTTTTTGATCTTCGCGTATGCCATCGGGGCCATCACACGGTAGGTCTGTAGCGCCGCGTGGTCCGGCAGGTACGCGCCATTTACCCATGGCGTCGCTTCCGAACACATCGAGTCGCTCAACGCCCAGAACATATTGCGCCAGGCCACCACTTCCCCGAGGTCGGCCTGCACCCCGCGAAACTCAGCGGTGCCGGTACATTCCAGCGATTTTTTCAGCAGGGCAGTGATGAAGTCGAGCTTCACCGCCAGACGCACGCACGCCTGCAGCGGATACATGCGGGCGAAACCGCCTTCCATGGTCCAGCGACGGCAGCGGTCGAAATCGCGGTAAATAAGGACGTTCTCCCACGGGATCAACACGTTATCCATTACCAGGATGGCATCGTTCTCGTCGAAGCGGCTGGTGAGCGGGTAGTCGTAAGGCGAGCCGGTCGCGCCTGCCACCAGTTCATAGGAGGCGCGGGAGATCAGCTTCACCCCTTCGGCATCCATCGGGGCGACAAACATCAGGGCGAAGTCCGGGTTATCGCCCATCACCTGCGCTGAACCAAAGCCAATCATGTTGTAGTGGGTTAGCGCCGAGTTGGTGGCGACCACTTTTGCGCCGCTGACGATGATCCCGGCGTCGGTCTCTTTTTCCAGCTTGATGTAGACATCTTTCACCTCATCGGCCGGTTTATGGCGGTCGATCGGTGGGTTGACGATGGCGTGGTTAAAGTACAGGCCGCTCTCCTGAATGCGGGTGTACCAGTTGCGGGCGTTCTGCTCGAACTGACCATAAAACGCCGGGTTGGCACCCAGCGCACAGCCAAAGGCCGCTTTGTAATCCGGGGTGCGCCCCATCCAGCCATAGCTCAGGCGTGACCACTCGGCGATGGCATCGCGCTGCTGACGCAGGTCATTGGCACTTTTCGCCACGCGGAAGAACTTATGGGTGTAGCCGCCGTTGCCGGTATCGGTGTTCCAGCACAGGGCATCCTGCATGTCCGGCTTGTGCAGCGCGTCGTACAGTTGCGCGACCGAGGCCGCCGCATTACGAAACGCCGGATGGGTGGTCACATCCTTCACGCGCTCGCCGTAGATGTAGATCTCCCGGCCATCCTGCAGGCTCTTCAGGTACTCTTCGCCGGTTAACGGGCGGGTAGTGCTAGCGCGGAAATCTTCAGGTTTCATAGGGACCTCGTATCGGAATGGTTTTGTTAAATTTATGTTTTGTTTTTGTTGTTTAATTGAAGCGTGAGAGAGGCGGGAGGTGAAGGGACGAATGGGTCAACGACGGGTACTTTTCAGGCGGGTGTGAGATTTGTGATCGGAGTGGGGTTTGTATAAAATGGCTGCACTATAACTGCTTATATTTTATGGATTATGGCAGGAGCATAACGATGGAACGTGTAATAAAAATACTGCCAGATATGATTGCGTTGGTGATCGGTGGTTTGCTCGCTATCGTTATCTGCGAGCTAATACAGAGGTTATTTAGATTTAAACGGTTTGCCACCGTCTGGATACTGACATTCGTTCCCTTTGGGCTGCTGACGCCGCCAGTTTTACGTGTATTGTTATTTCCATACACAGGGGTGATGAGTGGAATAAGCTATATCGCGACGGCCGTAGCGACCTTTGTGGCGATGATTTTTTATGTCGGCACGTTTTGCTGGGCTGCTCTGGTGGATACGCCAGACAAAAGGCGATTCATTTATTGCCTGATCGCCTTTTACATAGTAGGTGTAACGTTTCTGTTTTACATTACCAGTGATGTTAATGGCCCCATTATTGGGTAATTACGCTTCCCATGGTAGTTCGTAAGTGCCGCTTATTTTTTCCCAATTTACGTCTGAAAACACCACAAAGTCGCCACCTTTTCCAGTAGCTTCACGATATTTCAGGAAATCAGAATTGTGGACTGCTGATACCTTGCGTATCCGTTTTTTGAAGTAAATTTTTTGCCCCGCAATTGTTGAGATAGCCGAATCAGCCCGGCGTAATATCCCTTCATCAGTCCAGTATCCTAACGGCTGATCCCATGCTCCATTGTTATTGAAATCATAAAAATCTTTGACGTAAATACCTGCCCACTGGGCTTCGAGATAACGCTTACCATCGGTATGTTGGAATGCAGTACCAATGACCGCAACCTTTAATGAATATGTACCGAGAGCACCATATATGTCGTCCAGTGTATCGAACATATGTGTGACGAAATTTCCGCCTACTAATTCAAAGTTATTCTGATATTTCTGTTCCAGTTCTCGTGCAGACATTGATGGCCTGCCTATTAGATTCCGGCGGCCAAATGTATAAGCACCAGAGCCACTCCACCCAAGCGCTTTCAAACGATGTGCAGTTATTTTCATTGCGGCCGGTGAGCATGCTTTTGCCATCAGCGTACGCATGGAACTAACCGCAGACGGGTATTGCATTAACCATGTCATCGTAATTATGGAGTCGTCACAATGCTGATCGGGGATATAAAGGCCCTGTGGTAATTCGCTTCCCTCCTTCCTGGTGTCAGGGCATTTCCACCCTGGAGAATTAAGCCAACGGTCCATCATCTGAGCAGATTTTTTCCAGCCAATTTTCCGCATCACCTTGGGGATGTAGCTTATACGAATTGGCTGTAATTCGACCTCGCTTTGAGAGTTCATTCTGTTCGGTTTGGTTCTAGCATCCTCCATCAGAAAATAAAGATCTTTCTCCACACCCGATATGCGCATTGCCATAAATCATCCCTTTATTTTAGCAGTGGTTTTGGTGCTCGCATCGCCACATAAATCTTTTTACTATTTCCAGTAGTTACTTTTGTATTAGTACCGGAGCCGCAGTATTCTTTTTTTAAGGCCGTACCCATTTCCAGCACAGCGTCCTGTTTGAAAATGACATATCCGAGTGGCCCTTTTCCTGAATTGCAGATAGAGAATTGATGCGAATAGTCGCCATTGCTTTGCTGGTTTGCCAGTGCAGCTTTTTTTGCATCTTGGGACAGTAAATGATCATTATCCCCCGTATTGCGGAGATCGTAGCAGATAATAGAGATGTCGAGACGGTGAATGGCGAAAGCACCACACGAAGCCCTGTGACCTTCCAGAACTCGATACCTGCCGTCAACAGAGTAGCGGGGGATACCTTCAATGAATTTTGACCAGCACATACATTGTGGGCACCAGAATTTATGGCCTACCAGCACAGCCCGGTGAGTATTGTTATAGGTATCGTTCTTGCAACCATCATGAAGTGTGCCTCCGTGACTGGTGGTATCACCTGTCCATATGGTGCGTTTAGTTATCATACCGCTCATATGATAATCCCTTTCGCTTTTAGATCTTCATCTTCCTCTTCATCCATAACGCAGCACATACCTGTGTTATTTTCGAAGATGACTAAGGCCATCGAAGTTTGCCCAGCATTAGTAATGACATCACCATTACTTATTAACGTACCACTCGCGGCAGCGGACAGCATTTTTACGTTAACTTCCGTGGTCATTCGCGTGGTGGGGGCTGACATAACGAAGGCTGTAGTGTCATCAGGATAGGTAACAATGTCCTTTTGGAGCACGGTATTTTTGTCGTAACTGATAAGGCTTGATATGCCAGTGATGATGCCATTATTTGGGGTTTTAGCATCGGTCACGGCATATAAAAGGGCCTCTTTAGTACCTAATTTATTAATGTTTTCATTCATTAAACCTTTCCTTACTTTAAACCGGGAAAGTCATATTCCTTGGTGAACTGTATATCCATGCAATTTAAATGGGAATGAGTGCTCATTTTTTTCAGAATATAACTACAAATTGTTAGTAGGTATTCAAAATGAGGTTTGAGTGTGCATAAAAAACCAATTTTCTCGAAAGAGGTTTAGGGGAACAGATAGTACGTCCTGTAACGTTGCGCTTCTGGAAGCATGCTCGCAAAGTTTAAGTTAACATCATGAAAAACAAAGTTTTGTCTTCTTTTTACCTTCACCGAGTAGTAAGGTGCTTGTGTTACGGAGATAACCGCAGCCGGGCGTGAGAACCTGAAAAATATGAAAGAATGCGGTTTGAATACCGTATCAGTCTGCATGCCGTTAGAATTACGGCGACGCTGACTCAGGCACTACTGAACAATACGCTGCCACCACTGGTGGCGAAATCCATAACGGGGTTACTGCATGACGTGGTGTATCTGTTGCCGAACTTTGTGAAGGAACCGTACCTGATCGTGCATTGATTCTATGTGGTCTTTTTGCCGGGTGGCGCAGCGCTTACCCGGCTTACAATATTTCCCCTCTCCTTTAAGGGGAGAGGGTTAGGGTGAAGGAAAACTTACGACACCGGCACCTTCTGCGCCCGATACCTGCTCGGCGAGCACCCCACCAGTCGGTTAAAAAATCGGGCAAAATAGGCCGGATCTTTAAACCCCAGCTGCCAGGCAATTTCACTGACCGTGTTGTCGGAGAAGAGCAGCAGCCGCCTGGCCTCGCGAAGCTGGCGGTCGAAGATCAGCCGTTTTGGCGGGCGGTTGGCAAAGCGGCGGCAAATATCGGTCAGACGCGATTCGGTGAGGTGCAGCTCGCTGGCGTAATCCGGCACTGTCCAGTGCTGGTGGAAGTGGCCATCGACCATCTGGTTGAAGCGCTGGAACAGTTTCAGCTCGCCGCGCATGCCGTTCGCGGCGTGATCGTCAAGCCTGGCGTTACGCAGCAGCAGGGTAAACACGGCCTGCGCCAGCAGCACCAGAGTATGTTCCCGCCCGGCAAGCTGGGCGGTGGATTCACGTTCAATCAGCCGCCAGTAATAAGAGAGCGCCGCCAGCTCGTCCGGTTTGTCGGCGAGCGACAGGCAGATCCCCGGCAGCCCGAAGGTCTCCCGGGTGCCGGGGTAAAGTACCTCAAGCAGCGGCCAGATCAGATCCTCATGCACCGTCAGCACATGACCGTCGCTGTCCGATTCGGTAAAGAATGCGTGCGGCACCGACGGCGGGGTGAGAACAAACAGCGGCGCCTGCACTGAGTAGCGGTGATCGTCCAGCTGCAGTTCGATCTGCCCGGTATCGAGAAAGTGCATCTGAAAATAGTGGTCGTGGCGATGGGCCTGCATATCGCGGCCAAAAAAGGCCGCCATCCGGCCAAAGGACTGATAATGCACATCGTCCGTCCCCAGACTCTCGTCGTACTCTTTACTGATATCGATATTGGCAATCGGGCTCTGGCACATAACCGCTCCTCAGTGGATCTTCTGCGCCGCCATCCCCGGCGCACTTTCACGGCTCTCCTGCCGCGTCATCGGGATCCGCGTCAGCACCAGCGCACCCAATACCAGCAGCCCGGCCACAAACCACAGCCCGGAGCTGAAACTGCCGGTTGCGTCGCGCAGAATGCCGATCAACAGTGGGCTAACGGCGGATCCAACGTTACCGATGGCGTTGATCACCGCCAGCGCCACCGCCCGGGATTGCAGGCTAATAACCTGATCCGGCGTGGTCCAGAAGATCGCCATGGCGGTAAACGATCCGGTTGAGGCCATGATGATGCCAAGCAGCTGGATCAGACTGTGATCGGTCGCGGACGCCAGCAGCCATCCCGCCGCCGCAAACAGATACGGCAGGATGGTGTGCTTTTTTCGCTCTTTCAGCCTGTCCGAGCGGCGGCTCCACCACAGCATCCCGAGAATGGTGCAAAACTGCGGGATCGCCGCCAGCAGGCCAATCACGATATTGCTGCTGCCGGTGTTGAAGCTTTGCAGGATCTGCGGCGTCCAGATGTTAATGGCGCTCAGGGTGTTGGTCAGGCAGAAATAGGCCAGGGTATAGAGCAGCACCGCCGGGGTCAGCACTTCGCGTAGCGTCGAGCGCGGCGTAGCGGCGTGCGCCACGGCGTTCTCCTGCTCACGGGCGATCATCGATTTCAGGGTCTGCTTCTCTTCGTCGTCCAGCCAGGTGGCCTGATCCGGCGTGTCGTTCAGGAAGAACCAGGTCACCACGCCCAGTACTACCGACGGCAGCCCCTCCAGCAGGAACAGCCATTGCCAGCCCTTCAGGTTCCACAGCCCGTCCAGCGCCAGGATATAACCCGAGAGGATCGAGCCGAGCATCATGGTCACCGGCATGGCGATCATAAAGAGCGCGTTGGCGCGGGCGCGATGATAAGCGGGGAACCACCAGGTGAGATAGACCAGGATCCCCGGCAGGAAACCGGCTTCGGCAATACCCACCAACATGCGCAGGATGTAGAGCGTCTGCGGGCTGGTGGCAAACATGGTGCAGGTTGAGGCGATGCCCCACACCACCATGATCCCGGCGATCCAGCGCCGCGCGCCGATCTTCGCCAGCATGATGTTGCTGGGGATCCCGCACAGCACATAGGTGACGTAAAACAGCGTGGCGGCCAGGCCAAACATCGTCGAGGTGAGGCCCAGATCTTTGCCCATCGTCAGCCCGGCAAAGCCGATATTGATGCGGTCAAGAAACGAGAAGACAAACAGAATAAAGAGAAACACGATCAAACGACGAAACAGCTTATTAATAACGCGATGTTCAACGGCTTTATTATCTTGCAGGGTAGAGATCGTCATAGTGCGCTCCACATCATACGTTAGAGCCTGGCTCATCAGGCGAGTTAACTTGCCAGTTTGTACCTGGGCAGTGCTCGCAATCCTTTCGTACTGTGTGTACGTTCCGGTTGCTGCGCGCTGTTCGGGTTCAAACTGGCTGCGAAAATTTCGTCTGATAAGACAGTCTCTTAGTAGACGGATTTATTGTTGTCAGAGCTAACGGGTTTATCGATAAAACGTGCTGCCAGCGCCTCGGCGCCGCGGGCGAGCAGGGTGGTATCCACGCCGACGGCGACAAACAGCGCGCCGCGTTCCAGATAGCGTCGGGCCAGCTGTTCGTTCGCCATCAGGATGCCGGGGGCTTTCCCCGCGCTCAGGATCTGCGCGATGGCTTGTTCGATGGCGGCCTGCACCTCCGGGTGCTGGGGATTACCGGCAAAGCCCATGTCGGCGCTGAGATCCGCCGGACCGATAAACACGCCGTCCACCCCGTCCACATCCAGGATCTGCGGCAGGTTTTTCAGCGCCTCGCGGGTCTCAATCTGCACCAGCACGCACATGGCGTCGTTGGCCTGATGCAGGTAATCAGGAATACGGTTCCAGCGTGATGCCCGCGCCAGCGCGCTGCCGACGCCGCGAATACCCGCAGGCGGATAACGGGTCGAGCGTACTGCCAGCCGCGCTTCGTCGGCGTTTTGCACCATCGGGATCAGCAGGGTCTGTGCCCCCACATCCAGCAGCTGTTTGATCTGCACCGGATCGTTCCACGACGGACGAACCACCGGCTGGCTGGGGTAGGGGGCGATAGCCTGAAGCTGGGTTAATACTGTCTGCACACTGTTCGGCGCGTGCTCGCCATCGATCAGCAGCCAGTCGAAGCCTGCCCCGGCGAGCAGTTCGGCGCTGTAGCTGCTGGTCAGCCCCAGCCATAGGCCGATTTGCGGTGTGCCGGCTTTCAGCGCCGCTTTGAATGCATTTTGCATGGTGGTCTCCTAGACAAAGCGGCAGCTGATGCAGCCCATATTGCCGTAATCGACGTGGAAGGTGTCGCCCTTGCTGGCGGTTACCGGGCGGGTGAAGGAACCGCCGAGGATGATCTGTCCCGGCTCCAGCTGCACGTCATACGGTGCCAGCTTGTTCGCCAGCCACGCCACGCCGTTGGCCGGGTGGTTAAGAACGCCCGCGGCGACGCCGGTCTCTTCGATCACGCCGTTGCGGTAGAGCAGGGCGGAGATCCAGCGCAGATCCAGTTCGTCGGGGCGGATCGGGCGGCCACCGAGGATCACTCCGGCGTTGGCGGCGTTATCGGAGATGGTGTCGAACACTTTGCGCGGACGCTGGGTCTCGGGATCGATGTTGTGGCAGCGGGCGTCGATCAGCTCCAGGGCCGGGATCACGTAGTCCGTGGCGTTATAGACGTCGAACATCGTGCAGTTCGGGCCACGCAGCGGCTTCGCGAGCACAAAGGCCAGCTCCACTTCGATGCGCGGAACGATAAAACGGTCGGTCGGGATGTCGCTGCCGTCGTGGAAAAACATGTCGTCCAGCAGCGCGCCGTAGTCCGGCTCGCTGATCTGCGAGCTGGCCTGCATCGCTTTAGAGGTCAGGCCGATTTTGTGGCCTTTCAGGGTGCGGCCTTCGGCGATTTTCAGGCTCACCCATTCTCGCTGCACGGCGTAGGCATCGTCGAGGGTGATCGCCGGGTAATCGAGGGAGATCTGACGGATCTGCTCCCGGGTCTGTTCCGCCTGATGCAGGCGATGGGCAATCAGGGTATGGGTATGTTTATCGAGCATGGCGGTTTCCTGTTTTTGCCGGGTGAGGCGTCGTGTTTGTTTTCTCTCTCCTGGTGGGAGAGGGCCGGGGTGAGGGCATCCGGCAGCAGTGATTTCCCCTCACCCTAACCCTCTCCCCAGAGGGGAGAGGGGACAGACCGTGCGCGGTATGGTTTTCTCCTTATTCCCAAAGGAGGAGGGAGCAGACCGTGCTCGGTGTAGTTTTCTCCCTCTCTCTGTGGGAGAGGGCCGGGGTGAGGGCATCCGGCCGCAGCGATTTCCCCTCACCCTAACCCTCTCCCCAAAGGGGAGAGGGGACAGACCGTGCTCGGTGTGGTTTTCTCCCTCTCTCTGTGGGAGAGGGCCGGGGTGAGGGCATCCGGCCGCAGTGATTTCCCCTCACCCTAACCCTCTCCCCAAAGGGGAGAGGGGACAGACCGTGCGCGGTATGGTTTCTCCTTCTCCCCAAAAGGGAGAGGAGCTGACCGTACCGGTATTACTTAAACAAGGCGTGCACGTTGTTCTGTTTGTAATTGAGCGTCGGATGCAGCTCTTCAATTTCAAACGACAACGCCAGATAGCGCGCCGCCATCAGCCCGGCGAAATGGCTTTTGATCAACGTAAACAACATCTCACCCACCTGCTGGCGGCTCTCCAGGCTGCGCCCGGTGCCGATCTTCAGCGTCATATGCACAAAGGCGTAATCGTGCTTACCGTCGGCCATCTGCCAGGTGTCCACCCAGTGCGCGCGGCTGCGAATACCGCCCAGGGGGAAAATGCCGGTGGCGGCCAGCGCCTCGTTGACGGTGGCGAACAAACCCGGGAGATCGGCCTGCTCACGGATATTTTCGGTACATTCGACAATAAAGTGCGGCATGGGGCGTCCTTATGCGGGCAGAGGGAAGACGGCGTTAACCTGGCCGGTGCCGGAGCTGGGGAACAACTCGGTGAGAAACTCCACCTTGCCGTCGTATTTGTCCCAGCCGAGCACGCCCAGCAGCATCACCGTGTCGTGCATATTGCCTTCGCCGTAGCAGTAGTCGGCGTACTCCGGCAGCATGTTGCAAAACTCTTTGAACTGGCCTTCGCGCCACAGCTTCACTACCCGCTCGTCCATCTGGCGGTCGAACTCGCGGGTGTAGCTGTTCATCCCTTCTTCTGCCCGCTGGTCGTCAATGAAACGGTGCGACAGCGAACCGCTGGCCAGCACCGCCACGGTGCCGTCATATTTTTCGATGGCGCTGACAATGGCCTCTCCCAGCCTGCGGCTGTCGGCAAAGTCATGCACGGTGCAGAACGCCGAGATAGAGACCACTTTGAAATGCTTATCCGCATTCATGTAACGCATCGGCACCAGGGTGCCGTACTCCAGCTTCAGGCTCGGGATGTTGTGCGCTTTGGCGCGCACGCCCTTGGCCACGGCTTCGTCGGCGATCAACTGGCCCAGCTCGGGGTTGCCGTTGTAGTCATAGGTCATGTCGCGGATAAAGTGCGGCAGCTCGTTGCTGGTGTAGACCCCGGCAAAATGATCCGCGCAGTTGATGTGATAGGCGCTGTTCACCAGCCAGTGGGTGTCGAAGACAATAATGGTATCGACCCCCAGCTCACGGCAGCGTCTGCTGATCTCTTTATGCCCGTCGATGGCTCCCTGACGGCAGCCAAAGTTTTTGCCCGGTATCTCAGAGAGGTACATCGACGGCACGTGAGTAATTTTTGCGGCTAACGCTAGCTTGCCCATCTCACACCCCCCACTTCGGAATCGGGTGGTCGCCCATGGAGATACAGACGTTCTTCATCTCCGCGAACACCTCGAAGCTGTACTCGCCACCCTCGCGCCCGGTACCGGAAGCCTTCACGCCGCCAAACGGCTGGCGCAGGTCGCGCACGTTCTGGGTGTTGACGAACACCATGCCCGCTTCGATGTTGCGCGCCAGGCGCAGTACCTTACTGACGTCCTGGGTCCAGATATAAGACGCCAGGCCGTACTCCACATCGTTGGCCAGACGCAGCCCTTCCGCTTCGTCCTTGAACGGCAGCAGGCAGGCCACCGGCCCGAAGATCTCCTCCTGCGCCACGCGCATGCGGTTATCGACGTCCGCCAGCACGGTCGGGCGCAGGAAGTTGCCGCCGCGAAGGTGCGCAGGCAGATCGGTCGGTTTGTCCGGCCCGCCCGCCAGCAGGGTGGCGCCCTCTTCGATGCCGAGGCGGATATAGCCGGAGACTTTCTCCCAGTGCTGCTGGCTGATCAGCGCCCCGATCTGGGTGTTTGGATCGGTCGGGTCGCCTACACGCAGGCGGTTGGCGCGTTCGGCAAAACGTTTTACGAATTCCGGGTAGATGCTCTGCTGGATAAAGATGCGTGAGCCGGCGGTGCAGCGTTCGCCGTTGATCGAGAAAATGGTGAACAGGGCGGCATCCAGGGCGCGTTCGATGTCGGCGTCCTCAAACACCAGTACCGGCGATTTGCCGCCCAGCTCCATGGAGTATTTTTTCAGGCCAGCGGTCTGCATAATCCGGCGTCCGGTGGCGGTGCCGCCGGTAAAGGAGACGGCGCGCACGTCCTGATGGCGCACCAGCGCGTCACCTGCCGTGGCACCATAGCCCTGCACCACGTTCAGCACGCCTGCCGGAATACCCGCTTCCAGCGCCAGTTCGCCAAGACGATCGGCGGTCAGCGGCGACAGCTCAGACATCTTTAAGACCGCGGTGTTGCCCAGCGCCAGGCAGGGCGCGACCTTCCAGGTGGCGGTCATAAAGGGCACGTTCCACGGCGAGACCAGGGCACATACCCCTACCGGCTGCACCAGGGTGTAGTTGAGCATCTTGTCGTCGACCGGGTAGGTCTTGCCGTTCATCTGCTGGCACACTTCGGCGAAGAACTCGAAGTTGTGCGACGCACGCGGGATCAGCACGTTTTTGGTCTGGTGGATCGGCAGGCCGGTGTCGGCGGTCTCCATCGCGGCGATCTCCGGCACGTTCTGGTCGATCAGATCGCCCA
The DNA here is from genome assembly GCF_002935105.1 of Leclercia sp. LSNIH3. Taxonomy (NCBI): domain Bacteria; kingdom Pseudomonadati; phylum Pseudomonadota; class Gammaproteobacteria; order Enterobacterales; family Enterobacteriaceae; genus Leclercia; species Leclercia sp. LSNIH3. The sequence goes on along the minus strand of NZ_CP026387.1, from coordinate 1,791,824 downwards.
GACGACGCATCAGGCGCGCGCGCTCTTTCATCGGCAGGTTGGCCCATTTCGGGAACGCCGCTTTCGCGGCCTCAACTGCCTGGCCGATCTCGGCTTCACCGCCCGAGGCTACTTCAGCCAGCACCTCACCAGTGGCGGGGTTAGTGGTGTGGAAGTACTCATTACCCGCCACGTTTTTGCCGTTGATCCAGTGGTTAATCTTTTTCATTTTGCCGTCTCCTCACTCACAATCCGGTTGACCAGACGGCCAACGCCTTCCACTTCCACGACTACTTCATCGCCCGGACGCACGTCAGCCAGCCCTTTTGGCGTGCCGGTGGCGATCATGTCGCCCGGCTGCAGGGTCATAAATTCACTCAAATACGCGATCAGGAACGGGATGCTGAAGATCAGATCGGCGGTGCTGCCCTGCTGGCGTAGCTCGCCATTTATCCAGGTGCGCAGAGTCAGGTTGTGCGGATCGGCAATCGCCGATTTATCCACGATCCACGGGCCAATCGGGGTCAGGCCATCACGGCTCTTCACCCGCAGGTTAGGGCGGTAGTAGTTTTCCAGGTAGTCGCGGATCGCGTAGTCATTACACACCGTGTAGCCCGCCACATACTCCATGGCGTCGGCTTCGGCGACGTTGCGCGCGGTTTTGCCGATCACCACCACCAGCTCGGCTTCGTAGTGCATGTATTCAACGTTGTCCGGGCGCACCGAGGACTGGTTATGTGCGTTAAAAGTGTTCGGCGCTTTGATAAACACCAGCGGCTCGGTGGGCGGTTTAAAGTCCAGCTCGCTGGCGTGATCGGCGTAGTTCAGCCCCAGGGCAAACAGCGTGCCACTGGTGGAGAGCGGCCAGGCGAAGGTGCGGTTCGTGGGTAGCTCGCGGGCGTTGATCACGCTGTTTTCCAGCGTCGGTAACCCTTCAGCCAGTACACGCACGCTGTCGCCCGGGTGCAGGGCCACGCGGGACTGCGGGGTGCCCAGCAGAATGGCGTCGCCCGGGTTGAGGGTGGCGAAGGCGCTCAGTTCGCTCAGCAGGGTGGCGGCGTTGCGTTGCAGGTCGGCGGTGTTCCAGCGATCCACTTCCTGGCCGTTGATCTCGGTGATGATGGTCAGGTTATCAATATTCGCGATCGACGCGCGCTCACCCACAGGGCAAAAACCGTCCCGGCATTTGGCTTTGATCGCCGGGCGGTAGAAGCTCTCTTCCGGCAGGCTTACCTCGTTCGCCAGCGCGTAACCGGCAATGTAGTCGGCGGCCTCTTCCGGGCTGACGTGAGTGGCGGTCTTGCCAACAATCAGCGCCACCGTCGCGCCGCTCATCACCTGTTCGCCTTCGGGATGCGGGATGGCATCGCCGGAGCGGATCAGGGTATTGCGCGGTTTGATAAACCAGACGGCGGTTTTTGGCGGCGTGTTGTAAGGGGGCTGATGAAATGCGTCGCGCCAGGCGTCGAGCTGGCTGCGGTGATTGAGTGCCACCGCGAAAACAGTACCTTTCATTCCTTTCTCCTCGGACCCGGCTGGCGGGTTTTGAGTTCATTAATATGTTAATGAATAGGTTTTAGACCCTCGCTGTGCGTTTGGCAAACAGAAGTAAATAATTTGTGATATCAATAACAATAAATTTACATGTATTTGTTTGTTTTTATATAAATCAATAAGTTAAAATTTTAATGTGATATCTGTTAGACTTTTTACCCGCGCCGCTGGCACCGTAAAGCCGCGTGAGGCATTGATTGTTTCGTTATTAATGATATTGAGGTGGGAGCGCCATGCACGATTCGTTAACTATCGCACTACTCCAGGCGCGGGAAACCGCGATGACCTTTTTTCGCCCGATTATCAAGCAGCACAATCTGACGGAGCAGCAGTGGCGGATCGTACGTGTGCTGGCAGAACATCCGTCGATGGATTTTCACGATCTGGCTTTTCGCACCTGCATTTTGCGCCCGAGCCTGACCGGGATCCTCACGCGCATGGAGCGCGACGGGCTGGTGCTGCGCTTAAAGCCGCTCAACGACCAGCGCAAGCTGTATGTGTCCCTCACCAAAGAGGGCAACGCGCTGTATGAGCTGGCTCAGGCGCAGGTGGAAGAGGCCTATCAGCGCATTGAAATGGAATATTCGCCCGAGAAGATGAAGCAGCTGACCGCGCTGCTGCAGGAGTTTATTGAACTTGGAAACCGGCACGTCATAACGCCGGAAGAAGAGGAGTAGCCACAAATTCCAGGATGATTTCCGTAAAGTTTTTGCTTCCCAGGCCGAAAATTCTGTACCTGTCTGGTGGAATGAGAAATCATGTTAAATCGTATCAAGATTGTTACCAGCTTATTGCTGGTTTTGGTTATTTTTGGCCTTTTACAACTCACATCCGGTGGTCTTTTCTTTAATGCCCTGAAGCATGACAAAGAAAACTTCACCGTCCTGCAAACCATTCGTCAGCAACAATCCACGCTTAACAGCAGCTGGGTAGCGTTGCTGCAAACCCGTAACACCCTGAACCGCGCGGGCATCCGCTACATGATGGATCAGAACAACATCGGTAGCGGCGCGACCGTGAACGATCTGATGCAGATTGCTTCTGCTTCCCTGAAGCAGGCGGAAAAAAGCTGGGCGGAATACGAAGCCCTGCCGCGTGACCCGCGTCAGAGCGAAGGTGCCGCGCTGGAAATCAAACGTAACTACGATATCTATCACGGTGCGCTGGCCGAGCTGATCCAACTGCTGGGTGCAGGCAAGATCAATGAATTCTTCGATCAGCCGACCCAGGGCTATCAGGACGGCTTTGAGAAGCAGTACGTTAACTATCTGCAGCAGAACGATCATCTGTATCAGACCGCCGTCGATGACAGCAACAGCTCCTACAGCCAGGCGATCTGGATCCTGTTAAGCGTGCTGATCCTGGTGCTGGTGGTGATTGTCGGCGTTTGGGTCGGTATCCGTCACGCCCTGATCTCCCCGCTGAACCGCCTGACTGACAGTATTCGCCATATCGCCAGCGGCGACCTGGTGAAGCGCATCGAGGTGGACGGTTCTAACGAGATGGGCCAGCTGGCCGATACGCTGCGTCATATGCAGGCTGAACTGATGCGTACCGTGGGTGACGTGCGTAATGGCGCCAATGCCATTTACAGCGGCGCGAGCGAAATCTCCATGGGCAACAACGATCTCTCCTCCCGTACCGAGCAGCAGGCGGCCTCGCTGGAAGAGACCGCAGCCAGCATGGAAGAGCTGACCGCGACCGTGAAGCAGAACGCCGAGAACGCCCGTCAGGCAAGCCATCTGGCGCTGAGCGCGTCCGAGACGGCGCAGAAGGGCGGCAAAGTGGTGGATAACGTGGTGCAGACCATGCGTGACATCGCCGGTAGCTCGCAGAAAATTGCTGACATCATCAGCGTGATCGACGGCATTGCCTTCCAGACCAACATCCTGGCACTGAACGCCGCGGTTGAAGCTGCACGTGCCGGTGAGCAGGGTCGTGGTTTTGCGGTTGTTGCCGGTGAAGTGCGTAACCTGGCACAGCGCAGCGCCCAGGCTGCACGCGAAATTAAGAGCCTGATTGAAGACTCCGTAGGTCGCGTTGAGCTGGGTTCTACTCTGGTAGAAAGCGCCGGTGAAACCATGGGCGAGATCGTCAGCGCGGTTACCCGCGTGACTGACATCATGGGCGAAATCGCTTCTGCTTCCGATGAGCAGAGCCGCGGTATCGACCAGGTGGGTCTGGCGGTCGCCGAGATGGATCGCGTAACGCAGCAGAACGCCTCCCTGGTGCAGGAATCTGCAGCCGCGGCGGCGGCACTGGAAGAGCAGGCGAGCCGCCTGACTCAGGCCGTGGCAGTGTTCCGTATTCAGCAGGATCAGCAGAAAGCCCGCGCAAACGCGGCGGTGAAAACCGCTGCAACGCCTGTGACGACGCGTAAAGCGGTCATTGCTGACAGCGGTGATAACTGGGAAACCTTCTGATGTAGCACAGCGCCCTGTTCAGGCAGGGCGCTGGAGATGGCCGGGTAGCGCTACGCTTACCCGGCCTTCAAAACCCTTCTCCATATGCCCGCATAAGCGCATCGCCGCTGGACAATTCTTGAGAACCTTACGAGTAGACCCGCGCGAACGTCGCGCCGCCTGACAATTTCTCAAAGCCTTACCAACAGTTCTCCGCAAGTGCAGCGTCGCCGGACAATTTTTGAGAACCTTACCAACATGCCCACGCGTATGCAGCGCCGCCGAATGATGCCGGGGAATCTTACCAACATGCTTCGTACGAACGCAGCGCCCGGGGTGAGTTTGGGCGCTGTTTTTGAGTCAATCAGCCTTCAGCGTTAACCACTTTAAGCTCCACCATGCCGATCCCCAACTGGCGCGGGGAGTGGCCGAGGATATTCCCCTCGTTAGTGGATTCCGGCGCAGGCGGGACAATCACCAGGGTACTGCTGCGCGACGGATTGTCGAAGTGCAGCGTGGTGGTGGTGACGTCCTTACCGAGCGTTAACGTCTGCTCTTTATCCCCAATCCGCACCGGTATCGGTTTATTGGCATTTTCCCCCCAGGCTTTAGCGGTGATCACCAGGTCAAACTTCGCTGGCAGGGGCTGGTTGTATTCGATCTTCACCTCATCCCCCAGCTGCGCGTTCGACCAGCGTCCCCAGGTTTCCGGGCGCGAAATACCGCTGAACTGCTTGACCTCTTCCGGGGCACCGGCCACGTTGAAGATGAAGCTATCCGCCTTGTAGCGAATATCGTTATCGGACACTCTCAACGTATCAACGTTGTGCTGATACCGGTCGGTGTTGATAACGGTCTCTTTAAAGACCGTTTTGCCCTTCCACTGCGCTTTATCGACACGCTGCACGGTCTGTTCGCCGCCCAGCTGACCCTGGGAAACACACCAGTCGGTGGAGAGAGCCAGCGGCTGCGACCACAGTTGGCCCATTTTGTAGCAGCGGTCGACCCAGACGAAGTTATCCCGCGGGGCGAAGTCGGCCAGCTGGTAGCGCAGCGGGGTCGAGTATTCGCTTTCCGGCATCGGTTCGACACGCTTATCGGAAACGCGCAACAGCAGCGGCAGACGGAAGTGGCTCCCGGAGAAGGCCATCATATTTTTCTGGCTGTCGATGGTGAAATCTTTCAGCTCTTTCGGGAAATTCCACAGGCGGATAACGTCCGGTTTCCACGCCAGCATTTTGTCCTTCATGTTGAGGAACACCTCTGACAGCGACTGCCCGGAGAGGCTGCTGCGGCCAAGGCCGATAAAGTTATCCCCGCCGAGAATATCCAGCACCGTTGCGCCGTTATCCATGGTGTTGCGCTTCACGGCCATTACTTCCTGCTGGGGTTTGTCGCCTCGCAGGATAAAGAACAGGTTGCTGCGATCCTGCTTGTTCAGCTCATCCCAGGCGCTATTTTTCATCGCCAGATGGTCGGAAGAGACCACGATCACCGTGTTTTTGAAGTACGGCGAGGCTTTGATTTTTTCGATCAGCGCCGCGATATGCTCCTGGCTACAGCCCACCGCGCTGAACGACTGATTCGGTTTGCCGTTAATCGCGTAGCTCTTGCGCTGGCAGGTGCGGGAGATAAAGCCGTCCGGGTGGTGGGTATCTACCGTCAGGGCAAACAGCGAGAAGCGCTTGCCAGACTGCGACAGCTCCTCGAATTTTTTCCAGGTTTCATCCAGCACCGTGTCGTCGTAAAAACCCCAGTCGTTGCGATAAGAAGGATCGGCAACGGTGGTTTTTAATTCTTCTGCGCCGTACAGATGGTCAAAGCCGTGGGATTGCAGGAAGACGTCTTTCCCGGCAAAACGCAGGTTGGCACCCTGCACGAAATAGTTCTGATAACCGGAGTTTTTCAGGATATCGCCAAGGCAGATATTTTTCGGGAAGAAGCTGGAGACCGAGGCCGAAGCGTTGCCTTCAAAGGGCGCAAACAGCGGGATGCCGCACTGGGAGGCGACCATCCCGGCGATGGTGTAGTCCGTGCCTGGCAGCTGCGCGGTGTGGCTGAAATCGATCCCTTCGTTCTTGATGGCTCCCAGTTCCGGGGCGAGATCAGGGAAGGCGTTGTTATCGAAATAGGTGCGCTCAAGACTTTCGCCGTAGATGTAGACGAGGTTCAGCTTCGGATTCGGAATCGTTTTACCCGGCTCTTTGTAATAGGCCGCAAAGTCGGGATCGCCGTCGCGCGACTGGGATTTCACCAGCTCGGTGATCTGATGAAACGCCGGGCTGGCATCCACCGAGGCGAGCGCGAGTACCAGCGCCAGCAGGCTGTAGCCGAGATGGTGCGGATGGTGACGGCGGCGGCGCAGGATCCAGCCCAGCAGAGCAAACACGCCTACCAACGCAACTACCACGCCAACGGCAGGAAGTATGTACTTACTAACCCCGGCGCCGGTCAGGCTGTTGGTCAGAGTATAGAGAACGGCATCGTTAATCCCGTCCCCGGTAAAATAGTCGCTGGCATAGAGGGTAATGTTTAAAACGACAAAAAGCCCCAGCACCAGAAGCGTGATGGCAAACCACCAGGTATTACGTCCCGCTTTACGGGCGTAAATCACTACAGAGGCAATAAACAGGGCAATAGAAATAAACTCTGACAACAGCTTATCCTCAACAAAGACAGCCGCTGATTAGCGGACTAACTGTATAATTTTTGGGTTATACAATGTAATGGCGATGCCATTTAGCTGCAATTGTAGTGTCACGGAAATGTGCTGTTGTTAGGATTTGGTTTAGAAAATGCAATGTTTGACGGGCGTCGCTTTATGCAGGGGAATACACGCCGCAACGCTTGTCGCGGCGCGAGAGGATCAGGAGATAAAGCTGAGTCCCTGTTTCAGGACAAAATCACAGGCCTGGGCTTTAACCTTTTTCGCCAGCGGCGTGTTGCCGATGGTTTCCAGATTCAGTTGCTGGCCGTTATTGGCGTTCAGCAGACCCTGAATTCCTTCCAGATAGTTAGTGTCCTGCTGCTGCTCTTCCGGGGTTTCCAGCCCTAATTTCCCCAGCACCTGATTTTTAATATTGGTGGCATCGGTCATCGAGGCCAGCTTCTCTTTGGCGCAGTATTCGAGGATCCCGGCCGCGTTATTCATGTTGCTGGCGCTGAGCGACTGGCTGCCGTTGCTGAGCAGGCCAGTAAGGGAGGAGAGGGAGAGACCGCCGTTCTGGGTGGTGGTAGTGCTGTTGCCCGCACCGAGCTGGCTGGCGGCGCTGTTAAGCGAATCCTGCCAGGAAGGTGCCGCCGCCTGTGCCGCACCGGTGACCAGCAGTGCGCTTACTGCGGCGCTGAGAAGAAAATGTGTTTTCATAAAAGGCTACTCTGTCGGTTGCCCGCCGGGGCGGAGTGGCAGGCAGTATAAACCCCCGCGGCACCGGAGTTCCCGGGAAAATATCCTAATACTCTTTACCGGTAACGCGGCTGCGATAGCTTTCCCAGTCAAAAATGACATACAGGCTGTTGCCGAGCTTCATGCGGTCCATCACTCGCTCGCCGAGCAGGCGGGTCATCTCATCCACGTTGTGGTTGGTGAGCATGCCGGTGGGGCGCTTCGAGGAGGAGCGACGATCCACGATCTGGTTGATAATCACCTTTTCATAGCGTGATTCGGTTTGTACGCCGATCTCATCGATGACCAGCAGATCGACATTGCTCAGATCGTTCAGCAACTGCTCTTCGCTGGTTTCCCGGTTGCTGAAGGTGTCTTTCATCGCCGACATAATGTCGGCCACGGTGATAATCAGAACCGATTTGCCCCGCAGCAGCAGCTCGTTGCAGATGGCCGCCGCAAGGTGGTTTTTACCGGTGCCCGGCTTGCCGCTGAAGATAAAGCTGGCGATGTTGCCGTCAAACTCTTCGACGTACTGGCGCGCCTGTTGCAGGGCTTTTAGCTGCCCCTGGCTCTCCACGTTGTAGTTGTCGAAGGAGCAGTTCTGGTGCAAGGGACGAATACCGGAGCGGTTAAAGGTGCGCTGCATCTTCATGGCGCGGTTCTCCCGGGCCAGCGCCGCGGCGCGGATTTCACCTTGCTCTTTCTGCCACGCCAGCAGCTCTTCACCGGTGGTAAAAGCCGGTTTGACGTTGGCCGGCATGATCTTTTGCAGACGCTTCATCAGTTCGCCGAACTCTTTCATTTGGCACCTCGGAATCCGTGGGGGATCTGTTTATCCGGTTCTGAAAAGGCATTCACGTCGCGTTTTGACTGTGCGCCGTTGCTGGCCCGGTTGATCTGTACGCTGCGGGCCAGCTTTTGCTGCCACTGAATATGATGGAAGACTTTCCCTTCCGCCTGCCAGTAAGCAGTGAAGGCGGCCAGCTCTTCCGGGGCGACGGGCTGGGTGAGGGCAATGCCCCACAGCGCCGCCTGGCGTTGAAAGTCGGGGTCGGGCTGCCAGCCGTTATACATGGCGAATTTGCCCATCGGCACCGCAATCGGGGCGCTGGTGGGTTCGTCGAAAAATTGATTATCCAGAGTGACATCGCTGGACGGGCGCGACAGGCGCGCTTCCAGCTCCAGCAGTTGAGCCAGACGCTGTGGCGTTATCGCATAAAAAGCCGGGGCGTTATCGGCAAAAATGGCGACGGTACCGCCTTCAGCATTGGCCAGCACGCCGCGGGGATCATGCATAAAGGCATCAATGCCAGTGACGCTGGTGGTCAGGATTCTGGAGGACATAATACTTCTCTACTGGATTACTGCGGACGTGATATGGGCTTATGGTAGCACAGAGAGGAGGGGGGCAGGCAGGGGTCTGATAGCCACTTCCTGCCCCCCTGAAAAATCAGGAGATAATGTTCAGCGTCACATCAATGTTGTTGCGGGTGGCGTTGGAGTACGGGCAGACAATGTGCGCCGCATCGACCAGTTTTTTCGCCTCGGCGGCGTCCATCCCCGGCAGGTGAATATTCAGTTTCGCTTCAATACCAAACCCGGTTGGCAGTGGGCCGATACCCACTTCCCCTTCGATAAAAGCGTCCTTCGGCATGGTGATTTTGTCGCGGTTAGCCACAAACTTCATGGCACCGAGGAAACAGGCCGAATAGCCCGCGGCAAACAGCTGTTCCGGGTTGGTCACTTCACCGCCCGCGCCGCCCATCTCTTTGGGAACGCCCAGTTTGACATCCAGCACTCCGTCAGACGAAGTGGCGCGGCCATCACGGCCTCCGGTGGCTTTGGCTCTGGCGGTATAGACAACTTTCTCTAAAGACATGTTGGGATCCTTATCTCTGGGTTGTGTGCAAGCTATGGACAGGTATAACGCAATGCAACCTGAACCGCCATCTTTCGGTAGTGCTGACGTTGGGCCTGTGCGTCAGCCCCGTCTTCAAACAGCAGGGTAAAGGTGTAGCTATTAGCCACATAATGAAAGCTGAAGCTGCTGATCAGGCGGTGCAGATCGCGGGCGTTTACCGTCAGGTTAAACAGCTGCTTCGCTTTGCCACGCTCAAGGATGGTTTCCAGCAGATCCAGCGCACTGCGGTTCACCTGCCGCAGCAGCGCCGACTGCTGCATATACCGTCCGCGCTGCATGTTCTCCATGCAGATAATGCGGATGTAGTCCGGGTGGTCAGCATGATAATCAAAGGTGGTTTCGACCAGCTGCACCAGCGCCTCGACCGGCGGCAGGGCATCCAGACTGAGCTGCTTTTCACTGGCGCGGATCTGGGTGTAGACATACTCCAGCACCAGCAGGTACAGGTTTTCTTTGGTTTTGAAGTGATACACCACCATGCGTTTAGTGGTGCCTGCTTTCTCGGCAATTTGCTCCATGCGCGCGCCGTTCAGTCCGTACTCGGCAAACAGCGAGAGGGCGCTGAGAAAAATTTTGTCTTTCAGGCGGGATCCGTCGCTGTTTTCTGCGTGTTCGCTGTCAGGGTGAGACACATCCGTTCCTTACTTAGCCACATGAGAACACAGGATTATCGCCACGGCAGCGGGAGAACACAACTCTCAGACCCGGGGGCGCTTGCGATAGAGCCACAGCCCGGGGATCGACAGCCCGATCGAAAGCGCGCCGACAATCGACGAGGCTTTCAGGAAGTTGGTCAGCAGCAGGATCATCTGCGCTTCGCTGTAGCCAAAATGGCTAATTTTCACCGCTGAAATCATGGCGGTATAGGCCGAAATGCCCGGAAACATCGGGATGACCGCCGCGACGGTAAAGACCTTCGGGTGGGCCAGATACCAGCGTGACCACTGGATCCCAATGCTGCCAACCAGCATCGAGGCCATAAAGGTTGACCATTCGATATTCAGCCCGGCGGTCATCATTGCCATCCGCGAGCCATGCCCAATCGCCCCCAGCAGCGCACACCACGGCAGGGCGCGGCGGGGAACGTTAAACACCATGGCAAAACCCACCGCCGGAATAGCCGACAGCAGCATGTCCTGGGCCAGTGCCCCTATAAATTCGATTACGCCCATCCGCGAAGATCCCACAACGTCATGGCCATCACCACCCCGATACAGGTGGCCAGGGTCAGCAAACTGGCGATCGCCCAGCGCGCCAGGCCGGTATTAATATGCCCTTTAAACATGTCGGCCACGGCATTAATCAGCGGAAATCCCGGCACCAACAACAACACGCTGGCGGCCATGGCGATGGTGGGCGTGGTGGCGAATGCCGGGATCCGCAGCAGTAAACCAGACACCGTGGTGGCGACAAAGGCGGTAATGCAGAAGTTAATTTGCGGGTGCAGATGCCGGTGGGTCAGCACCTGACGCACGTACATGGCGAGGGTGCTGGCAATTAACGTGATAAAGGCACCGTCCCAGCCGCCATTATTGAGCTTGCAGAAGCAGGCGCAGGAGAGGCCGACCATCATCACCACCAGCCAGCGCGGATAGCGCAGCGGCTTGATTTGGCTGAAGCGTTTTTCGATCCCCTGCGCATCCAGCAGCTTATGTTCCGCCATGATGACGATGTGCTGCACCTCGGTGACAACGTGCATGTTGATCCCGCGATCCTGGTTTTTGCGCGTGGAGGTCAGGCATTGGCCTGCTTTCAGGGTGGTCAGCACAATGGCATTCGACGAGATGGAACTCTCCACGCTGTCCATCCCCAGCGCCAGCCCCAGGCGTGTGGACAGCTCCTCGACCAGCGCGCTCTCTGCGCCATGTTGCAATAAAAAAAGGCCGCACTGAATACACTGTCGCGTGGCGGTGCGTTGTGATGACTGATCTGCCTGCATCTGTTGCCCTGAGGAGAGAGTGACGGTTGGATGGTCAGAAGGGTTACTTGTAGCACACAACCCGGTGAGGCTTACTCTGGGTTAGATCAAGGTTTAAGCCGATTAGCGACCTAAGGTTTTCGGAAATGCAGGGTGACTAATTATTATTTTCTATGGGTTTAATATATCTATATTTATAACTTTTATATTTAGAATAACTAATATCCTGTTTAGGATAATATTATGACCAGAGGCTTAACATTTCGTGCGGATTCTGCGACATTAATGCCGATTTTGGCGGTGTATAAATTTGTGATGCGGATTCTTTTCGCATTCTCATTTCGCTCAGCTAATGAAAAAGGAAAAACATTACATTTTTACGTCGCCCTGTAAAAGAAACGGGTATTTCAACTGGATGAAAGACGTGAAATGACTTTATGAATGGATTCGGAGCGCCAATGTCATCTATAAATTGTAAAAGCGCAATAATCATCAGTAAATCACCCATAATGCAAACCGGTCTCGGCAGCATTATGTCTCGTTATTTTCCAGACTGCGAACACGCGTTTAGCCGGTCTCAGGAGGAGCTGACGCTTCTTCAGTTACGCCGTGCCTTTGTTGTCATTGCGGATCTGTCTGGCGACCCGCGCAATGCGCGCAGCCTCTGTGAACAGTTTTACAAGCTACAAAACCAGTATCGGGATATTCACTGGATTTATCTGGTTCCGCGCGCCATTTATCCCTTCGCTGTCGAGCTCTTAATGCGGCCAGAAAGTACCTTACTTTCCGATATGGAGTCCATTGACGTTGTGGTTAATGCGATTCGTTCCGGGAGTGAACGCGCTGAACGAATTAGCCAGACGTTGTTAAAACCCGCGGCGGAAGAGTTTCATGACGCTCAGGATGACGTCATGTTGACCTTTTCAGAGCGCAAAGTACTGCGCCTGCTCGGCAAAGGATGGGGAATTAATCAGATCGCTACATTACTGAAGAAAAGTAATAAAACGGTAAGTGCGCAAAAGAATAGCGCCATGAGGCGACTCTCTTTAACCAGTAATGCCGAAATGTACGCGTGGATTAACAGCACCAAGGGAATGAAAGAGCTGAATTTATTCTCAGCCTATGGAGAGCAAGACGAATGGAAAAGAGTGCCGCGAAAAGACATATCGCTATCGTCGAAAAGTGCATGATGAGTGCTATGGGGCTGAAACACCTTTTTGCCAGCCCATCACTGAATGCTTACGAAGTACACCTTTTTAATAACATCGCCAGTTTTCAATCCACCCTTAATTCTGTTCCGTATTCAACGTTGATTTATTCTCTCTCCGATGAGCGTGAAGAGCGACGAAATTGTCTGCTGTGCATCAAGGAGTTGACTGCTACCCACGGCATGATTCAGCGCATTGTCCTGGCGTCAGACGAAAAAGAAGCAAGCCTGATAAACCAGCTTTCGCCGTCACGTTTGCACGGTATTCTTCTGAAATCTCATTCGCTGGCCACGTTGCAGGAGCAGCTCAGTAAAATGTTGAGCGAGACCCGGCGGGCGAATGACAGCAAGCTGCATCACTGGAATATTCATCGGGGACGGTTGCTAAGCCCATCCGAGCGCGCCATTTTGCAGTATATGTCGTGTGGCTATTCCCTCGCGCAAATTGCCACCCAGCTGGAGCGCAATATCAAAACCATTCGGGCGCATAAATTTAATGCCATGATGAAGCTCGGTGTGCACTCCGATGTGGGGTTACTGGATGCGGCAGATATTTTGACGCTGTTTCCCATACCCGACCACCGCGCGCTGCACTTCCTCTCTCCGCTCCATTCCTGACGCGTAATAACCTGTCTGCGCCAGAGTCACATCTGGCGCAGGGGTTACAGGCAAACGTCCACCCAGGTGGCTTTGGTTAGCTCGGCCATGCGTTCCGGTGAAATGCGCACCGCGCTATGAATGGCACCAGCAGCAGGCAGGACTTCGGCATACTGCCTGAGCGAAATATCGCAGTAGACCGCCAGCGGGTTTTCCAGCCCGAAAGGGCATACGCCACCGACGGGGTGCCCGGTTACCGTCACCACCTCATCGCTGCTCAGCATCCGGGCTTTTGCGCCAAAGGTCTGCTTCAGCTTTTTATTATCCAGGCGCGCATCACCTTTGGCGACGACCAGGATCACCTCATCTTTAATTTTCAGGGACAGCGTTTTCGCTATTTGCCCTGGCGCGACATTGTGCGCCTCGGCAGCCAGCGCAACGGTAGCGGTACTTTGACCCAGCTCGATAACTTCTACGTCGGGAGCATGGTCAGCAAAAAACTGACGCACAGACTGCAAACTCATTGTTTCCTCCAGAAAAATACGCTGTGTAATCTGTCATAAGAAATTATGCTCTGTAAATATTCCCTAAGTAACAAAATTCCAACATCAGCGATTTCTGGATCCTCTTCACAATCACGGAAACCGGTTACAGTAACCGGTTGCAGACCGGGAAGCGGAGATTAATACTGATTACGTCATTTCCCCTGTATCCAATAAATAATAAGAGTCGATTATGAAACCTATCCGTTTGAGCAGTACCGCTGGTAAGCGAACCAGCAAGGTGGTGAAAGTGGTATATGGAACACCGAGCGGCGTAACTGCGCCCGAAACGATCGTCTGACAGGAGAGCCGTTATGTCTGCCAACCATGCTGCGTTTAACCTGATATTCCGCTTTGTTGAAAACTATGTCAGCCCCATTTCCGGACGCATCTCTTCCCAGCGTCACGTAATGGCGATCCGCGACGGCTTTATCTCCGCCATGCCGTTTATGATTGTCGGCTCGTTCTTATTGGTGTTTGCCTATCCGCCGTTTTCACCGGATACCACCTGGGGCTTTGCCCGCGCCTGGCTTGATATGGCGAAACAGTTTGAAGGCCAGATTCTGACCCCGTTCGATATGACGATGGGGGTGATGTCTCTCTATATTTGCGCGGCTATCGCCTACAACCTCGGCAAGCACTACGTGAAGTCGCACCAGCTCGATCCTTTCATGTGCGCGATGCTGTCGCTGATGGCCTTCCTGCTGATTGCTGCGCCAAAAACCAAAGGTGCGCTGCCGGTGGATAGCCTCGGTGGGACGGGGATTTTTACCGCCATTCTGGTGGCGATCTACTGCGTGGAGATGATGCGTTTCCTGAAAGCGCACAACATCGGTATCCGCCTGCCCGATCAGGTGCCGCCGATGATCAAAAACTCCTTCGATCTGCTGATCCCGGTGCTGGTGGTGGTGTTAACCCTCTATCCGCTGAGCCTGTTCATCCAGTCAGAGTTTGGCATGCTGATCCCGCAGGCGATTATGGCCATCTTTAAACCGCTGGTGTCTGCTGCGGATTCGCTGCCGGCGATCCTGCTGGCGGTGCTGATCGGCCATCTGCTGTGGTTTGCGGGGATCCACGGGGCGGCGATTGTCTCCGGGATGCTGCAGATGTTCTGGCTGACCAACCTGGGGATGAACCAGACCGCGCTGGCGCAGAGCGCGCCGCTGCCGCACATCTTTATGGAGGCGTTCTGGACCTTCTTCATTGTGATTGGGGGTTCCGGGGCGACGATGGGGCTGGTGTTCTGCTACCTGCGCAGCCGCTCGGCGCACCTGCGGTCGATTGGCCGTTTGAGCGTGGTGCCAAGTATTTTCAACATCAACGAGCCGGTGATCTTTGGTACGCCGATCGTCATGAACCCGGTGTTCTTCATTCCATTCCTGCTGGCACCGATGGTGAATGCGGTACTGGCGTGGGCGGCGATGAAGCTGGATCTGATTGGCCGGGTGATTTCCGTAGTGCCGTGGACAGCGCCTGCGCCTGTGGGTGCCGCATGGGCGCTGGGCTGGGACTTCCGTGCGGCGGTACTCGTGCTGCTGTTAGCTCTCGTCTCTGCCATCATCTACTACCCGTTCTTTAAAGTGTACGAGAAGCAGTTGCTGGCGCAGGAAGCCGAAGAGGCCCAACGTGCCGACGAAGAAAGTCAGCAGGTGGCATAGGTAAAAGCAAAACGGCGACCAGAGGTCGCCGTTTTGAGTATTTGTTGGGAGAGGGTGAGGGCATCAGGCCGCACCCGTTTATTTAAGCGTGCAATCCCCACATTGCTGAACATCCGGCAGGCGATAACGCTGGCAGCAGGTACGACGCACCAGCAGCCCGTCGCGCGGCACCACGGTGCGGTAAAGCGGGTTATCACGCCCATCCGACAGCTGGCGGGCAAAGAAAATGGCCTGACGCAATGCGTCCACCTTCTCATCACCCAGCAGGGTTTTCATTTCGGTCAGATACCAGTGAATTAAATATCCGGTATTGCTCCAGATAAGTTTGCCGTTGATCTCACCTGTCTCTTCCAGCGCCTCAACCACCGGGATCAGCGCCCGGGTAATCAGCACTTCCATTCGTTGCTGTGCAGAAAGCGAGGTCGTCTGGCTGTCTTCCTGGACGTCGATCCAGAAGCAGGCGGCACGCCCGGTTTCATGAAACTCAACGTGGAAGTGTTCAGGGGAGAGATCCAGCGCCACGTCCTGGGTAAGCAGAGCCAGCATCATCGGCGGTACCATTAGCCCGATATACCATTGCGCCCAAAGTGACAGCAGCGGCTTGTTCTCGCGCGCCAGAGTAGGTTGGTTGCGGTAGATATGATCGGAGTAGGTGGCCAGCAGTGACTGTAGCTCGGCAGGGCGTTGCCACTGTGCCAGCGTCAGGGCATGGTGCGGAGGCGTTTCATCCAGCTTGATGACATCCAGCATATGCGCACGCGTCTCGGCAATGGCGTCACGCACCGCATCCGCAAGCCCTGAAGGCCCGGTCGGAAGGCGGGTTTGCCAGATGACATTCTCAATGACGTGTGCAGAGCGTATGGCCATAATTGGGCTGGATAAAAATCTAAATGATAATGATTGCCAATCCTAACTATAGATAAAACCGGGCGCAAGATGTTTTACACAATTAAGCATCACATAAGCCCACGCTGACAAATGAGAAATTATGTCATATGATATTGGTTATCATTATCGGGTTGGGAGACAGATCATGTTGAGCAGAGCGTTAGGGAGTGGATGGGGAGTGATATTGCCGGGGGCGATGATTGCCGGGCTGGCATTTACCGATCTGTCGCTGGCGGTCTGGAAACTGATTATCGTGTCGGGATTACTCATGTCATCCGCCATGATCTGGCATAAACAACTGCGGCACTTTGTGCTGCTGCCATCATGTGTTGCGCTTATTGCGGGAATGTGGGTTCTGGTGATGAATCTAAACTGAAAGGGTAACAAGAGAGAAAATCAGGAGAGATAAGATAATTGGTGCGAGGGGGGGGACTCGAACCCCCACATCCTAAGGACACTAACACCTGAAGCTAGCGCGTCTACCAATTCCGCCACCTTCGCACAGTCATCTTATTGTATTGATATCGCCTCGTTGGTGCGAGGGGGGGGACTCGAACCCCCACATCCTAAGGACACTAACACCTGAAGCTAGCGCGTCTACCAATTCCGCCACCTTCGCCCAGTGCGAGCAATATCAATCATGGTTATTGGTGCGAGGGGGGGGACTCGAACCCCCACATCCTAAGGACACTAACACCTGAAGCTAGCGCGTCTACCAATTCCGCCACCTTCGCATACCATCGATACAAAAAAAGTATCGTAACCACGGAGGCGCATTCTAGATGTTTTCAGCTATTCGTCAATAGATAATTGTGCCGGATGTTTTGATCGTTGCAAAAATGGCCTGATCGCGCAGATCAGGCCGGAGGGAGACGTTACTTCTTCGCCTGACGGGTCATGATCGCACGGTAGATCTTAAAGCGGCCCGTTTGCGCCAGCACTTCGTGGAAGCCGAAGACTTCGTCCAGCACTTTTGGATACGGCAGGAAGGCGTTAGCCACGATGCGCAGCTCACCGCCGCTGTTCAGATGGCGTACCGCAGTGCGGATCAATGTCTGCGCGGCCTCGAGGGTGGTTTCTACCCCGTCATGGAACGGCGGGTTGGAGATAATCATATCGAAACGACCGGTCACGTCGGAGAGCACGTTGGAGGCGAACACCTCGCCCTCAATGCCGTTGGCGGCCAGGGTCGCACGGCTGGCTTCAATGGCGGATGCGCCGACGTCGGTGAGGGTCAAACGCACCTTTGGTGAGTGGCTGGCGAGTACGGCGGAGAGCACGCCTGCGCCACAGCCGACATCCAGCACTTTGCCTTTGGTGTGCGGCGTAAAGGTGGAAAGCAGCAGTTGGCTGCCAACGTCCAGACCATCACGGCTGAATACGCCCGGCAGCGTTTTGATGGTCAGGCCATCCAGGTGATATTCGCCCCAGTATTTTTCCGCGTCGAAGGTTGGTTTTTTGTCCAGACGGCCATGGTACAGGCCGCAGCGGCGAGCGCTGTCAACTTTGTTCAGTGTGGTGTAATCCGCCAGCATCTGCTCGGCGCTACGCACGCCGCTGCGGTTTTCACCGACCACGAAAATATCGCAGCCCACCGGCAGCAGGGAGAGCAGGTTCATCAGCTGGAACTGGGCTTCAGGTTTGTTCTTCGGCCAGTAGTAGATCAGCGTATCGCAATCCGCGATGTCGCTCTGCTCAGCCACCAGGCTAAAGCGAACGCGCTCGCCCATCTGGCGGCTCAGTACCTGCCAGTGGTGATACTGCTGGGTGTGCGCGCGGCTCGCGGCGCACTCGAAACGGGCAGGCAGGTCATCCTGCATATCTCCGGCAAACAGAATACGGCTTTGTTCGAAATCATCACTGTGGCGCAGCAAGACTTCACTTGCCGGGGTAAATGCAGACATGAATTGTTCCTCAATAAACTCAGGCGGGGATTATAGTAGGTAGATGGCGCAGATTCGACACATTTGGTATATTTGCGCGCCTGACAGACAGGAGTTTTCGCAATGGCATCCCGACGAGACAGGCAATTACAGCAACTGGGTATCACCCAGTGGGCGCTGCGCCGCCCGGCGGCCTTGCAGGGCGAAATCGCCATCTCGCTTCCGGCGCACATTCGTCTGGTGATGGTGGCGCAGAGCCTGCCCGCGCTGAACGAGCCGCTGATTGCCGACGTGCTGCGCGCCCTGAAGCTGGGGGCCGACCAGGTGCTCCAGCTCACGCCCGATCGCGTGGCCATGCTACCGCCAGACGGTCGCTGTAACAGCTGGCAGCTTGGCGTGATGGAAGAAATAGCGCTGGAGGGCGGCAACCTGGCCACCCCGGCATTGGACGAACTTAACGCGAACCCGGCGGCACGTCGCGCGCTGTGGCAACAAATCTGCGAACATGAACACAATTTCTTCCCTCACGACGACTGATTTAGCGCAGGCTTTTGAGATCGAAAAACGCGCCCACGCCTTTCCGTGGAGTGAAAAAACGTTTGCCAGCAACCAGGGCGAGCGTTACCTCAACTATCGACTGGATGTCGATAGTACCCTGGCGGCTTTCGCCATTACGCAGGTCGTTCTGGATGAGGCGACGCTGTTTAACATCGCCGTAGATCCTGCTTTCCAGCGCCGTGGGCTGGGCAGAGAACTGCTGGAACATTTAATTCGCGAGCTGGAAGCACGAGACGTGTTCACGCTGTGGCTGGAAGTACGGGCCTCGAACGCCGCCGCCATCGCACTCTATGAAAGCCTGGGCTTCAACGAGGCGACGATCCGCCGTAACTATTACCCCACCGCAGAAGGACGTGAAGACGCCATCATCATGGCTCTGCCGCTTGGATAACTAAAAAGGTTGTAACGATGAACTGGGACTGGATTTTCTTTGATGCTGACGAAACGCTGTTTACCTTCGATGCGTTTGGTGGCTTACAGCGGATGTTTCTCGACTACAGCGTGACCTTTACCGCTGAAGATTTCCAGGATTACCAGACGGTGAATAAACCGCTGTGGGTCGATTACCAGAACGGGGCGATCACCGCGTTACAGCTGCAGCATCAACGTTTTCAGGGATGGTCTGAGCGCCTGAACGTCCCGGCGGGCGATCTGAATTATGCGTTCCTGAACGCGATGGCAGAGATCTGCGCCCCCCTGCCGGGCGCCGCGTCGCTGCTCGCCTCCCTGAAAGGAAAAGCGAAGCTCGGGATCATCACCAACGGCTTTACCGCGTTACAGCAGGTCCGCCTTGAGCGCACCGGTTTTCGTGACTACTTTGATTTATTAGTGATCTCCGAACAGGTGGGTGTGGCCAAACCGGCAGCTAAAATCTTCGATTATGCGCTGGACCAGGCCGGAAACCCTGATCGGTCAAAGGTGCTGATGGTGGGGGATACGGCCGAGTCCGATATCCTCGGCGGGATGAACGCCGGGCTGTCCACCTGTTGGCTGAATGCGCACAATCGCCCCCTGCCGGAGGGAATCAACCCGACCTGGACCGTGGCCTCCCTGAGCGAACTGGAGCAACTCCTGTGTAAACATTGATTGCCTGCCCCCCATTGATGGGTAAAATAGCCGCATTTTCGTATTCATGATGCGTGGCCTGCTGCCGCGCTTTTTATAGAAGATTCTATTATGACGTTGTCTCCTTATCTGCAAGAGGTGGCGAAGCGCCGTACTTTTGCCATTATCTCTCACCCGGATGCCGGTAAAACCACCATCACCGAAAAGGTGTTGCTGTTCGGACAGGCGATCCAGACCGCCGGTACGGTAAAAGGCCGTGGCTCCAGCCAGCATGCAAAATCTGACTGGATGGAGATGGAAAAGCAGCGTGGTATCTCGATCACCACCTCCGTAATGCAGTTCCCGTATCACGACTGCCTGGTGAACCTGCTTGATACCCCGGGGCACGAAGACTTCTCCGAAGATACCTACCGTACCCTGACGGCGGTGGACTGCTGTCTGATGGTGATCGATGCCGCAAAAGGTGTAGAAGACCGTACCCGTAAGCTGATGGAAGTTACCCGTCTGCGCGATACGCCGATCCTCACCTTTATGAACAAACTCGACCGTGACATCCGCGATCCGATGGAAGTGATGGACGAAGTGGAACGCGAGCTGAAGATCGCCTGTGCGCCAATCACCTGGCCTATTGGCTGCGGCAAGCTGTTTAAAGGGGTTTACCACCTCTATAAAGACGAAACTTACCTGTATCAGACCGGTAAAGGTCACACCATCCAGGAAGTGCGCGTCGTTAAAGGGCTGGATAACCCTGAGCTGAACGCGGCAGTGGGCGATGAGCTGGCAGAGCAGCTGCGTGACGAGCTGGAGCTGGTCAAAGGTGCTTCCCACGAGTTCGACCAGGAGCTGTTCCTGAGCGGTGAAATCACCCCGGTCTTCTTCGGTACCGCGTTGGGTAACTTCGGCGTTGACCATATGCTGGACGGCCTGGTGGAGTGGGCGCCGCAGCCAATGCCGCGTAACACCGACACCCGTGAAGTGGTTGCCAGCGAAGAGAAGTTCACCGGTTTCGTGTTTAAAATTCAGGCCAACATGGACCCGAAACACCGCGACCGCGTGGCCTTTATGCGTGTGGTGTCCGGTAAATATGAAAAGGGCATGAAGCTGCGTCAGGTGCGTACCGGTAAAGACGTGGTGATCTCCGATGCACTGACCTTTATGGCCGGCGACCGTTCCCACGTGGAAGAGGCGTATCCGGGCGACATCATTGGTCTGCATAACCACGGCACCATCCAGATCGGTGACACCTTCACCCAGGGCGAGATGATGAAGTTCACCGGTATTCCGAACTTCGCGCCGGAACTGTTCCGTCGTATCCGCCTGCGGGATCCGCTGAAACAGAAACAGCTGCTGAAAGGGCTGGTTCAGCTGTCGGAAGAGGGTGCGGTACAGGTGTTCCGTCCTATTTCCAATAACGATCTGATTGTCGGTGCCGTCGGTGTACTGCAGTTCGACGTGGTTGTTGCCCGCCTGAAGAGCGAATACAACGTTGAAGCGATTTACGAATCGGTCAACGTGGCGACGGCGCGCTGGGTTGAGTGTTCTGACGTCAAGAAATTCGAAGAATTCAAGCGTAAGAACGAAGTCCAGCTGGCGCTGGATGGCGGTGATAACCTCACGTATATCGCCCCAACCATGGTTAACCTGAACCTGGCGCACGATCGTTACCCGGATATTCAGTTCCGTAAAACCCGCGAGCACTAATCCCTTCTCAGAGCACGGCAGCCGCCGTGCTCTGCTTAAATCCCTGCCTTATTAATCCCTTGCGGAATGTTCTTAATTCATCATCTTTTGTTACTTATTGCTCATTTATTAGCCAATTCTGAAAGCAGCGCTGCGAGAGTGATCTATATTTAACTCAGTGTTTAACACCGGGCGCAGATGAAAGCTCCACTCAATGCGTGTTGATAAGGTTCTCATCTCGCCCGAGTGTTGATTAGTAGGATGAAAGACTACTTACACATGATGATTTACGCTCGAATTCGGAGCAAACCACAGGAATACATCGATGAATACTAAAAAACTGAAGATTTCGAAAACTCTGCTGGCGGTAATGATGGGTAGCGCTCTGGTATGCGGTTCTGCAATGGCAGAAACCACCGCCACTGATAAAGCGCAATCCACAGCAAACACCGCTGGGGAAAAAATCGATAACTCTATGAATAAAGTCGGTAACTTCATGGATGACAGCTCTATCACAGCGAAAGTAAAAGCGGCGCTGGTGGATGCTGATGATATTAAGAGCACCGACATCTCCGTAGAAACCGAGAAAAATGTGGTCACGCTGAGTGGCTTTGTCGAGAGTCAGGCGCAGGCTGAAAAAGCGGTTGCCGTGGCGAAGAAGGTAGAGGGTGTGACCTCTGTCAGCGACAAACTGCATGTGCGTGACGGTAAAGAGCAGTCTGCCAAAGGCTATGCCGGAGATACTGCAACTACCAGCGAAATCAAAGCTAAACTGTTAGCTGATGACATCGTGCCATCACGTAAAGTGAAAGTTGAAACCACCGACGGTGTTGTTCAGCTGAGCGGTACTGTGGATTCAAAAGCACAGAGCGATCGTGCCGAGAGCATCGCAAAAGCCATTGATGGCGTGAAAAGCGTTAAAAACGACCTGAAAGTTAAATAAAACACCACAATCGCCCTTCTGGCTGAGGCCAGAAGGCGAGATAAGAATTAAACCTTAGTATCGCCGTGAGCAACCTGAGCGCTCACCATGCGGTCGACATTAACTATGGTAAAGGAGAGTCTTATGTTTCGTTGGGGCATCATTTTTCTGGTTATCGCGTTAATTGCCGCCGCTCTGGGTTTTGGTGGTCTGGCGGGTACCGCGGCGGGTGCGGCGAAAATTGTCTTCGTCGTCGGTATTATCCTGTTCCTGGTTAGCCTGTTCACCGGACGCCGTCGTCCATAGCTCAGGTTATGGGTTAGTTGACGAAAAAGGCTCATGCTCTGCATGAGCCTTTTTTATGGCTGGCGTTTGTCGGCATCCGATTTGAGTAATACGCCGGGTGTACGCTACTGTGTAATAACAAAACAAATAAAAAACAGGACAGCAGAGGTGGGACAGCGAATTCCGGTTACGCTCGGCAACATTGCGCCGCTGGCGCTGAAACCCTTTCGACCAGGCCAGATGGCCCTGGTGTGTGAGGGCGGCGGACAGCGAGGGATCTTCACGGCTGGCGTGCTGGACGAATTTATGCGCGCGCAGTTTAACCCGTTTGATCTCTACCTTGGCACCTCCGCCGGGGCGCAAAATCTCTCGGCCTACGTCTGTCATCAGCCGGGCTATGCCCGGAAAGTGATCATGCGTTACACCACGTCCCGCGAATTTTTCGATCCACTGCGCTTTGTACGCGGCGGGAATCTTATCGACCTCGACTGGCTTCTGGAGGCCACTGCCAGCCAAATGCCGCTGGCAATGGATACCGCTTCGCGCCTGTTCGATACCGGAAAAGCTTTCTGGATGTGCGCCTGTCGCGGCGATGACTACTCGGCCAGCTACTTCTCCCCGCAAAAAGAGAACTGGCTGGATATTCTTCGCGCCTCCAGTGCCATCCCTGGTTTCTATCGCACCGGCGCAGCGCTGGACGGCATTGCCTATCTGGACGGTGGGGTTAGCGACGCGATCCCGGTGCAGGAGGCGGCCCGCCGCGGTGCCCAGACCATCGTGGTGATCCGCACCGTGCCGTCGCAGATGTACTATACGCCGCAGTGGTTTAAGCGGATGGAACGTTGGCTGGGCACCAGCAGCCTGCAACCGATGCTGAATCTGGTTTCACATCATGAGGCCAGCTACCACACCATCCAGCGTTTTATCGAGAAGCCGCCGGGTAAGCTGCGCATCTTTGAAATCTATCCCCCGCGTCCGCTTAACAGCATGGCGCTGGGCAGCCGCGTGCCCGCCCTGCGGGACGACTACAAAACCGGGCGCCTGTGCGGGCGTTATTTCCTGGCCACGGTGGGCAAGCTGTTAGCTGAACGTCCGCCGCTGCGCCGCCATCAGCATATTATTGCCCCTGCTCCGGTGGTGGTTCCCCCGGCAAGCGTGGCCAACGATGCTGTCACCACGCCGCTGGTGATGGCCCCTGAGGCCAATGACACCCTGTTTGATAACGAGGATCTGGCGTGACTTACCGCTTTATCGATACCCATTGCCACTTTGATTTCCCGCCTTTTACTGACGATGAGCCTGCCAGCATTCAGCGTGCCGCCGATGCGGGAGTGATGGCGATTGTGGTGCCATCGATTGATGTGGCGAGCATCGATCGCGTCCTGCGCCTCGGGGCGCGCTATCCGACGCTGTATATGGCGCTGGGCCTGCATCCGATTGTGATCGAATCCCACCAGGATGCACATCTGGATCAACTGGAAGCGGCGCTGGCTGCGCGCCCGGAAAGACTGGTGGCGGTAGGGGAGATCGGCCTCGATCTTTATCGGGAGGATCCGCACTTTGATCGTCAGGAGGCGATCCTCGACGCACAGCTGAAGCTGGCGAAACGCTACGATCTGCCGGTGATCCTCCACTCCCGGCGTACCCACGACAAACTGGCGATGCACCTTAAACGGCAGGATCTGCCGCGTACCGGCGTGGTCCATGGTTTTGCTGGCAGCCTGCAGCAGGCGCAGCGCTTTGTCGAGATGGGCTATAAAATTGGCGTCGGCGGCACGATCACCTATCCACGGGCCAGTAAAACGCGCGATGTAATGGCACAATTACCGCTCTCCGCTCTGCTGCTGGAAACCGATGCCCCCGACATGCCGCTCAACGGTTTTCAGGGCCAGCCGAACCGCCCGGAGCAGGCGGCGCGGGTGTTTTCGACTCTGTGTGAACTGCGTGACGAGCCTGCGGATGAGATCGCTGCGGCATTGCTGAACAACACCCGCACGCTGTTCGATCTGCCGCTATAAATAGAGCGCCGGGCGGATCACCCTGATCCGCGCATGCTCCAGCATCCCGGCCAGTGGTTCGACATCCTCTGCCGTGGCGCTACGCCAGTGTCGGGCTTCGCCATAGACGCCGTGCGCATGGAAGGCGTTGATCCTGACTGGCACATCCCCTAACTGGCGAATAAACGCGACCAGCTCCCGGCGGTGCGTCAGGTAATCGCAGCGATCCGGGATCACCAGCAGACGCAGCTCGCTCAGCCGGTGGTGCGCGGCCAGCCAGTGGATGCTGCGCTTGATAAGCGCGTTGTCGCGCCCGGTCAGATAGCGATGGTGCGCCGCATTCCAGGCTTTAAGATCCAGCATCGCACCGTCAAACACCGGGAGCAGTTTTTGCCAGCCGGTTTCGCTTAACAGACCGTTACTGTCCACCAGACAGGTCAAATGTTGCAGCTGTGGATCGGCCTTCAGGGCTGAAAACAGCGCCAACAGAAACGGCAGCTGTGTGGTGGCTTCTCCGCCGCTGACGGTGATGCCGGAGATAAAGGGTGACACGTTGCGGATCTGCGCCACCACCTCCTCCACGCTTAAACGCAGCGCCATGGGCGTCGCCTGCTGCGGGCACATCTGCAGACAGGTGTCGCACTGCTGACAGCGGGCATCATCCCACCAGACCCGTCCAGCCTGAATGTTCAGCGCGTCATGCGGGCAGTGCGGCACGCACGACGCGCAGTCGTTGCAGCGGCCTATCGTCCACGGGTTGTGGCAGGTTTTGCAGCGCAGGTTGCACCCTTGCAGAAACAGGGCCAGGCGGCTGCCAGGCCCGTCAACGCAGGAGAACGGGATAACCTTACTGACTAAAGCGCATCTGTTGTTCATGGCTTATCACGCGCGGCTGGCGCTCCAGAATACGGGTGTTACGGGCGGCCTCTTCACCCAGCCAGGTGGTGTTGGTACGCGAGCCTTCGGCGCGGTATTTCTCCAGATCGGAAAGCCGCACCATATAGCCAGTGACGCGCACCAGATCGTTACCCGAAATATTGGCGCTGAACTCGCGCATCCCGGCGCGGAAGGCACCCAGACAAAGTTCCACCACCGCCTGCGGATTGCGTTTGATGGTTTCGTCCAGAGTCAGGATATCGCTGATCCCGGCGTGATAGTGCTGATGATGCGGCGCAACCGCCAGCAGATGGCTGATCGGATCGGGCTCTTCACCATAAGGCAGACGCGCGCCCGGCGTGGTGCCAACGTCAGAGCTGATCCCCGACTGGGCATGCAGCAGGGCGCGTTGCTTCCAGCCGTACCTGACCGGGGTATTTTCCACAAAGGTCGCTAACTGTTCGCTGATGCGATACCCCAGGGCGTTGGCCTGCTGATCTTTACCGTAGCGCCCCGTAATCCCGGCTTTCTCGCACAGCACATTCACCGCTTCGGCCAGGCCATACATGCCGAACATCGGCACAAAACGGTCGGGATCGATCAGCCCTTCTTTTACCAGGAAGCTATTCTCAAAGAAGCCGGATTGTTGATACAGGAAGTCGCAGCGCGCATTGATGATGGCGATCTGCTGCTGGCAATAGTAAGGCAGCGTGCGGGTAAAGAACGCCTCAGGCGTTTCGCTTTTTTCCGCGATGGCTTTCAGGTTGAGACGTACCAGGGTACTGCCGCCGCCCGCCAGCGGCAGGGAGTTGTAACAGCTGACGACGCCAAAGCCTTTTTTTGTGAAAATTTTATCATTTACCGGCCCGTTGGCGATGTGCGGTTTGCTGCATTCGCAGATGTTGCTGGCTACCTCCAACAGCAGATCATCCGGGGTGATCTCAGGATCATAAATAAAGGTTAGATTGGGTGAAACCTGCTTAAGCTCTGCATCTGCGCGTAAAATGGCGCGTGTCACGGGGCCGTCTGCCGGGCCGATATTGACGTGGGTAAAGGCATCCGGCAGGGTACGGTCGAGATAGCGCCAGAAACGTTTTATTCGAAAATCGATTTCTTGTTGTGTTAGAATTCTAACATACGGCTGCAGCAGCGTATCGAGATGGCCGAGGTACACCGGCATGCCGGTAACGGACGGAACATGGTGGTAAAGGATGGTTAACAGCGACAGGGCATCGTCCAGATCCTTTGCGCCTTCCAGCTCCAGCCATTCCGAGCCCTGTTTCAGGAACATCGCATAGTCGGGTAACACATAGCGTGGCTTGTACGGCGCATGGCCCTCAAACATATCGCAGATAAACCCCGCCTCCAGCGCCTGACGCGCTTCGGGGGCTAACGTCGGGTAGGGCAGGTTGTTTTCTGCCTCCAGCGCCAGAAAATGGCGTTTTTGTTCGGGGCTTAACACCGGGCTTGTCACAATTTGCTGGCAACGTTGTTGCAGGGCATCGGGGGTCATGTTCGCTTCCTTTTTCTTCTGCATGATGGGGAAGGATTGTAAAAAGAGTCCCGACCACTGCCTTTGATCCCGGGCGTGTACCTGACGCTTTAATCAGCAGTTGTAGCTAAATTATTTGAAGTTGATCTCATTACTGTTATGCAAATTTGTACGCCTATTTCATTAACTGTGATGAATGTCGAAGTGAGAATGCGGGTGGATGTTAGAATACTCACAGACCCGCAAGGTAAAATTTTACGGCTATACGCCGGGAGAATGTTATGACCGATTTAACCGCAAGCAGCCTGCGCGCCCTGAAACTGATGGATCTGACCACCCTGAATGACGACGACACCAACGAGAAAGTAATCGCTCTGTGTCATCAGGCAAAAACGGCCGTGGGCAATACCGCTGCTGTCTGTATCTACCCGCGTTTCATTCCGATCGCCCGCAAGACCCTGAAAGAGCAGGGTACGCCGGATGTGCGCATCGCCACCGTCACCAACTTCCCGCACGGTAACGACGATATCGAGATCGCGCTGGCTGAGACCCGCGCCGCTATCGCTTACGGTGCTGACGAAGTTGACGTGGTCTTCCCGTACCGTGCGCTGATCGCCGGTAACGAGCAGGTTGGTTTCGATCTGGTTAAAGCCTGTAAAGAAGCTTGCGCTGCGGCAAACGTGCTGCTGAAAGTGATCATCGAAACCGGCGAACTGAAAGAAGAAGCGCTGATTCGTAAAGCGTCTGAAATCTCCATCAAAGCAGGTGCCGATTTCATCAAAACCTCTACCGGTAAAGTCCCTGTGAATGCCACCCCGGAAAGCGCACGCATCATGATGGAAGTGATCCGCGACATGGGCGTGGAAAAAAGCGTGGGCTTTAAACCGGCAGGCGGCGTGCGTACCGCGGAAGACGCGCAGCAGTTCCTGGCGATTGCCGACGAGCTGTTCGGTGCCGACTGGGCCGACGCCCGTCACTACCGCTTCGGTGCCTCCAGCCTGCTGGCCAGCCTGCTGAAAGCGCTGGGTCATGGCGACGGTAAGAGCGCAAGCAGCTATTAAGATTTGATTTGCCGGGTGGCGCTACGCTTACCCGGCCTACTTTCGGGAGGTTACCGTGTTTCTCGCACAAGAAATTATTCGTAAAAAACGTGATGGTCATGCTTTAAGCGACGAAGAGATCCGTTTCTTTATCAACGGCATTCGCGACAATACCATCTCTGAAGGGCAGATTGCCGCCCTGGCGATGACCATTTTCTTCCACGATATGGCGATGCCGGAGCGCGTGTCGCTGACCATGGCGATGCGGGATTCAGGAACCGTTCTGGACTGGAAGAGCCTTAACCTTAATGGCCCGATCGTGGATAAACACTCCACCGGCGGCGTGGGTGATGTGACCTCGCTGATGCTGGGGCCAATGGTCGCTGCCTGCGGCGGCTATATCCCAATGATCTCCGGGCGCGGCCTCGGCCATACTGGCGGCACGCTCGATAAACTGGAAGCCATCCCGGGCTTCGATATCTTCCCGGATGACAGTCGCTTCCGTGACATTATTAAAGACGTTGGTGTGGCGATTATCGGCCAGACCAGCTCTCTTGCCCCGGCGGATAAGCGTTTTTACGCCACGCGTGACATTACCGCGACCGTTGACTCCATCCCGCTGATCACCGCCTCTATCCTCGCCAAAAAACTGGCTGAAGGGCTGGATGCATTGGTGATGGACGTGAAAGTGGGCAGCGGCGCCTTTATGCCGACCTATGAACTCTCCGCTGCGCTGGCCGAAGCGATCGTTGGCGTCTCCAACGGCGCAGGCGTGCGCACCACCGCGCTGCTCACTGACATGAACCAGGTGCTGGCCTCCAGCGCCGGTAACGCGGTCGAAGTGCGCGAAGCAGTCCAGTTCCTGACTGGCGAATACCGCAACCCGCGCCTGTTCGACGTGACCATGGCGCTGTGCGTCGAGATGCTGATCTCCGGTAACCTCGCCAAAGACGACGCCGAGGCCCGTGCCAAACTGCAGGCGGTGCTGGATAACGGCAAAGCGGCCGAAATCTTTGGCCGGATGGTTGCTGCGCAGAAAGGCCCGACCGACTTCGTGGAAAACTATGCCAAATACCTGCCAACGGCGATGCTGAGCAAAGCGGTTTACGCAGATACGGAAGGTTTTGTCTCTGCCATGGACACTCGCGCGCTGGGCATGGCGGTAGTATCGATGGGTGGCGGTCGTCGTCAGGCATCGGACAGCATTGATTACAGCGTCGGCTTTACCGATATGGCCCGTCTGGGCGACAGCGTTGACGGCCAACGTCCGCTGGCGGTGATCCACGCGAAAGATGAAAACAGCTGGCAGGATGCGGCGAAAGCAGTGAAGGCCGCCATCACCCTGGCAGATAAAGCTCCAGAAAGCACACCAACCGTCTATCGTCGCATTACCGAATAGCGGTATACTGATCTGATCGCTTTTTTATAAGCACTGAGTACGGAGAACATATGAAACGTGCATTTATTATGGTGCTGGACTCTTTCGGCATCGGCGCTACAGAAGATGCAGATCGCTTTGGTGACACCGGTGCAGATACCATGGGTCACATCGCTGAAGCCTGTGCTAAAGGCGAAGCAAACAACGGGCGTCAAGGCCCGCTGAATCTGCCAAACCTGACCCGCCTGGGTCTGGTAAAAGCCCACGAAGGCTCTACCGGCCACGTTGCCGCGGGTATGGATGGTAACGCGGAAGTGGTGGGCGCATACGCCTGGGCGCACGAGCTTTCTTCCGGGAAAGACACCCCGTCAGGTCACTGGGAAATCGCTGGTGTACCGGTTCTGTTCGACTGGGGCTATTTCTCCGATCACGAGAACAGCTTCCCGCAGGAGTTGCTGGATAAGCTGGTTGAGCGCGCTAACCTGCCGGGCTATCTCGGCAACTGCCACTCTTCCGGGACCGTGATTCTGGACCAGCTTGGCGAAGAGCACATGAAAACCGGCAAACCGATTTTCTATACCTCCGCTGACTCCGTGTTCCAGATTGCCTGCCATGAAGAGACCTTTGGCCTGGATCGCCTGTACGAGCTGTGCGAAATCGCCCGTGAAGAGCTGACCGAAGGTGGCTACAACATTGGCCGCGTGATCGCGCGTCCGTTTGTTGGCGACAAGCCGGGTAACTTCCAGCGTACCGGCAACCGTCACGACCTGGCTGTGGAGCCGCCAGCACCTACCGTGCTGCAAAAACTGGTTGATGAGAAAGATGGCCAGGTGGTCTCCGTCGGTAAAATCGCGGATATCTATGCCAACTGCGGTATCACCAAAAAAGTGAAAGCCACCGGTCTGGACGCGCTGTTCGACGCGACCGTGAAAGAGATGAAAGAAGCGGGCGACAAGACGATCGTCTTTACCAACTTCGTTGATTTCGACTCCTCCTGGGGCCACCGTCGTGACGTCGCAGGCTATGCTGCGGGTCTGGAACTGTTCGACCGCCGTCTGCCGGAGCTGATGGAGCTGGTGGGGGAAGATGACATTCTGATCCTGACCGCCGACCACGGCTGCGACCCGACCTGGACCGGTACCGACCACACTCGCGAGCACATTCCAGTGCTGGTGTACGGCCCGAAAGTCAAACCAGGCTCGCTGGGGCACCGTGAAACCTTCGCGGACATCGGCCAGACCATTGCGAAATACTTTGGTACGTCCGACATGGAATATGGCAAGGCTATGTTCTGATGTCACGGTGGGGGCGGCCTGATGCCCTCACCCCAGCCCTCTGCCACAGGGAGAGGGAGAACAGCATGTAGGCCGGGTAAGGCGCAGTCGCCACCCGGCAAAAACAACAATGTAAAAGGAACTGAAGATGGCAACTCCTCACATTAATGCAGAGATGGGTGATTTCGCTGACGTCGTTTTGATGCCGGGCGACCCGCTGCGCGCGAAGCATATCGCTGAAACTTTCCTCGAAGACGTGCGTGAAGTGAACAACGTTCGCGGCATGCTGGGCTTCACCGGTACGTACAAAGGCCGCAAAATTTCCGTAATGGGTCACGGCATGGGTATCCCATCCTGCTCCATCTACACCAAAGAGCTGATCACCGATTTTGGCGTGAAGAAAATCATCCGTGTTGGCTCCTGTGGCGCGGTGCGCATGGACGTTAAGCTGCGCGATATCGTTATCGGCATGGGTGCTTGCACCGATTCCAAAGTGAACCGTATTCGCTTTAAGGATCACGACTTTGCCGCCATCGCAGACTTCGACATGGTGCGTAACGCGGTAGACGCGGCGAAAAACCTGGGCGTTGACGCGCGCGTGGGCAACATCTTCTCTGCTGACCTGTTCTACTCCCCGGACGGCGAAATGTTCGACGTGATGGAGAAGTACGGCATCCTGGGCGTGGAAATGGAAGCGGCAGGTATCTACGGCGTGGCAGCAGAGTTCGGCGCGAAAGCTCTGACCATCTGCACCGTGTCTGACCATATCCGTACTCACGAGCAGACCACTGCCGCTGAACGTCAGACCACCTTCAACGACATGATCAAAATCGCGCTGGAATCCGTTCTGCTGGGCGATAAAGAGTAATTATCTCCTCCTCCCTCTCCCTTTGGGGGAGGGAGGAAGCAAGGCCGTTCGTTACCGTACCGCCCGCGCAATCCACGCCGACAGCTCCCGCAACTCTCTCTCCTGCTCCGGGAAATCGCCAATCAGGGCGTCACACGCCTGCTGCAGCATATCTGCCCGATACAAACAGCCCTGCAAACGCGCTGCGAGAGCCTCTAACGGCGCCGGGTTCAGGCTATCGGTAAAGACCTGCGTGCGCGAGATGTGGCCCTTCTCGACGTCGAAGTGCAGCTCCACGCCGCCCCAGGTAAACCGCTCATCCAGCAGGTGCGAGAAGGCAGGGGCCTGGCCGAAGTTCCACTCCCAGCTGCTCTGGCGGGCAAAGGTCTCGGCAAAGTTTGGCAGATCCGGCGTCTTATCCGGGGAGATTACTTCAGCCTCTACGCGCTCGCCATAATGGGCGAAAAAGGCCTCACGGATCGCGTCGCAGATCTGTTCGTGAGTCACGCCGGGCAGCAGATCCACCAGATTCGCAACCCGGCCACGCACCGAGGTGATCCCTTTGGCCTGCAGCTTTTTCTGGTCGGGATTGAGGTAGTTTGCCAGGCGGCTGAGATCGGCATTCAGCAGCAGGGTGCCGTGGTGAAAACCGCGGTCCATGGTTTCACGATAGGCCGATCCCGAGACCTTACGATCGCCCTCGGCGGTCTTGACCACCAGATCGTTGCGCCCGGACGCTTCCGCGGTCGCGCCCAGCGCCTGTAATGCGCTCAGCACGATGTTGGTGGAGATGGTTTTGTCGTACTCCGGCTTGCCGGCCATAAAGGTAAAGCAGGTATTCCCGAGATCGTGGAACACCGCGCCGCCGCCGCTGCTACGACGCGCCAGGCGCACGTTGTCCTCTTCCATGCGGCGCGTGTTGCACTCTTTCCACGGGTTTTGCGCCCGGCCAATGACCACCGTATCGGCGTTGCGCCACAGGAACAGCACCCGCTGCGTGGCGGGCATCTGGCGGAAGATGCACTCTTCTACGGCGAGATTAAACCAGGGATCGTAAGAGTCAGAGATAAGCAGGCGTAATGTCGTCATAGCAAAGTTCCTTTTCTGAATCGTTTGGTTACTTTAATACTATTCCTTCTTCTCGCTCTCTTCCTCTTCGGGTACCGACTTGCTGGCGGTGAGCAGGAATGGCGACTGCTGCCAGCGGGTGCGTTTGCCCTGTAACAATGTGCGGGTCAGCACCACGCCAATCGCCAGCGACAGCAGCAGCATCAGGCGCAGGATATTGGTGGTGTTATCCACCTGCTTGGCCTCAGTGGCTAAGGTATGGGTGTCAAGGGTAAGACGCAGGTAGCCGAGAGGGCCATTTTTGCCCTGAATCGGCTCCACCAGCTGCTGGTTGAAGTAGCCGCCGGCTTTTTTACCATCCAGCGCCAGCCTGTCGCGCACCTCAACATGCTCTCCCGCCCGGGCGATCAGCGCGCCTTCGTTGTCATACACGCTGGCATCCAGAATGCGGCTCTCGTCGGTCAGCAGACGTAGCACCTGCCCAATGCGCTTTTCATCTGGCGTTTCGGTACGCATCAGAGGGGCGACGTTAAGCGACACCTGTCGCGCCAGCGTGTGCGCCAGCTCTTCAAGCTGTGGGTTACGCTGTCGTTGATGATTCTGGCTGAACCAGGATGCGCCCTGCATCAGCGCCACTAACAGGGCCAGACAGGAGAGGACAATCACGGCTCGATGAAGCCGGAATTTTAGTTTTGCACGAGCCATATTCCACCTGCTGAAAATTTTCGGGGTTAATGTTGCCAGAAGTGATGGTTACAAGGTAGCCTCATGCGTTATTTTCACCCCCTGGATGATTCCCGGCGCGAACGATTTTACAGGAGCTTTAATGCCAAACATTACCTGGTGCGACCTGCCCAATGATGTCTCTTTATGGCCAGGATTGCCGCTCTCATTAAGTGGCGATGAGGTAATGCCGCTGGACTACCATGCTGGTCGTAGCGGCTGGCTGCTGTATGGCCGCGGCCTGGATAAACAACAGTTAACCCAATATCAGAGCAAGCTGGGTGCCGCGATGGTGATCGTCGCCGCCTGGTGCGTGGAAGATTACAAGGTCATTCGTCTGGCCGGTTCTCTGACCCCGCGCGCCACCCGTCTGGCGCACGACGCCGGGCTGGATGTGGCTCCGCTCGGTAAAATCTCGCATCTGAAAACCCCGGGGCTGCTGGTAATGGACATGGACTCCACCGCCATTCAGATCGAGTGCATCGACGAGATCGCCAAACTGGCCGGCACCGGAGAGATGGTGGCCGAAGTAACCGAGCGCGCGATGCGCGGCGAACTGGACTTCACCGCCAGCCTGAAACAGCGCGTGGCGACCCTGAAGGATGCCGACGCCAATATTCTGCTCCAGGTCCGCGAAAAGCTGCCGCTGATGCCTGGTCTGGTGCAGCTGGTACTGAAGCTGGAGACGCTGGGCTGGAAAGTGGCGATCGCCTCCGGCGGGTTCACCTTCTTTGCCGAGTATCTGCGCGACAAGCTGCGTCTGGATGCCGTGGTCGCCAACGAACTGGAGATCCTTGACGGTAAGCTGACCGGAAACGTAGTGGGCCAGATTGTCGATGCCCAGTTTAAAGCCAGCACCCTGACCCGTCTGGCGGAAAAGTATGATATCCCGGTTGCCCAGACGGTGGCGATTGGCGACGGCGCGAACGACCTGCCGATGATTAAAGTGGCCGGGCTTGGCATTGCTTACCATGCTAAACCGACCGTGAATGAAAAGACGGAAGTGATTATCCGTCATGCTGACCTGATGGGGGTGTTCTGCATTCTCTCCGGCAGCGTGAACCAGAAATAAAGAGGTAAAACGTGGCGAAAGCTCCAAAACGCGCATTTGTCTGTAATGAATGTGGTGCGGATTATCCGCGCTGGCAGGGGCAGTGCAGTGCCTGCCATGCCTGGAATACCATCACCGAAGTGCGCGGGGTTGCCGCTTCGCCAACCGTTGCCCGTAACGAGCGTCTCAGCGGTTATGCGGGCAACGCGGGTGTATCGAAGGTTCAGAAGCTCTCCGACATCAGCCTGGAAGCCCTGCCGCGCTTCTCCACCGGGTTTAAAGAGTTTGACCGGGTGCTGGGCGGCGGCGTCGTGCCGGGGAGCGCCATTCTGATTGGGGGTAGCCCGGGCGCGGGGAAATCAACCCTGCTGCTGCAAACCCTGTGTAAGCTCGCGTCGCAGATGAAAACCCTGTACGTCACCGGTGAAGAGTCATTACAGCAGGTGGCGATGCGCGCGCACCGGCTCTCTTTGCCCACCAACGATCTGAATATGCTCTCCGAGACCAGCATCGAGCAGATCTGCATGATTGCTGAGGAAGAGCAGCCGAAGCTGATGGTGATCGACTCCATCCAGGTGATGCACATGGCCGATGTGCAGTCCTCGCCGGGCAGCGTCGCCCAGGTGCGTGAGACCGCGGCCTACCTGACGCGCTTCGCCAAAACCCGCGGCGTGGCGATCATTATGGTCGGCCATGTCACCAAAGATGGCGCCCTGGCCGGTCCGAAGGTGCTTGAACACTGTATCGACTGCTCGGTGATGCTGGATGGCGATGCCGATACCCGTTTCCGTACTCTGCGCAGCCATAAAAACCGCTTCGGTGCGGTGAATGAGCTGGGCGTGTTTGCCATGACCGAGCAGGGGCTGCGTGAAGTCAGTAACCCGTCGGCCATCTTCTTAAGCCGTGGTGATGAAGTCACCTCCGGTAGCTCGGTGATGGTGGTCTGGGAAGGGACGCGCCCGCTGCTGGTGGAGATTCAGGCGCTGGTCGATCATTCGATGATGGGCAACCCGCGTCGCGTTGCGGTGGGCCTGGAACAAAACCGTCTGGCGATTTTGCTGGCGGTGCTGCACCGCCATGGCGGCCTGCAGATGGCCGATCAGGATGTGTTTGTGAACGTGGTCGGTGGGGTAAAAGTCACCGAAACCAGTGCCGACCTGGCCCTGCTGCTGGCGATGGTCTCCAGCCTGCGCGACCGTCCACTACCGCAGGATCTGGTGGTCTTTGGCGAAGTCGGGCTGGCAGGGGAGATCCGTCCGGTGCCGAGCGGCCAGGAGCGTATCTCCGAGGCGGCAAAACACGGCTTCCGCCGGGCGATTGTGCCTGCCGCGAACGTGCCCAAAAAATTACCGGAAGGGATGCAGGTCTTCGGGGTGAAAAAACTCGCAGATGCGTTAAACGTCTTTGACGACTTATAATTACCTCTTCGATGTTGCAGGAGGCACCGTAATTTATGTCGTCATTTGACTATATCAAGACCGCTATCCGCCAAAAGGGCTGCACCTTGCAGCAGGTGGCGGAAGCCAGCGGTATGACCAAAGGCTATTTAAGCCAACTGCTGAATGCCAAAATCAAAAGCCCCAGCGCGCAGAAGCTGGAAGCGCTGCATCGCTTTTTGGGGCTTGAATTTCCGCGCATGCAAAAGAACATCGGCGTGGTGTTCGGCAAGTTTTATCCGCTGCATACCGGGCATGTCTACCTCATCCAGCGCGCCTGTAGCCAGGTGGACGAACTGCATATCATCATGGGCTACGATGATAAGCGCGACCGCGAGCTGTTCGAAGCCAGCGCCATGTCCCAGCAACCTACCGTATCCGATCGCCTGCGCTGGTTGCTGCAAACCTTTAAATACCAGAAAAACATTCGTATTCATGCCTTTAACGAAGAGGGCATGGAGCCGTATCCCCACGGCTGGGACGTGTGGAGCAATGGCATAAAAGCCTTTATGGAAGAGAAAGGGATTCAGCCTAACTGGATCTATACCTCTGAAGAGTCCGATGCCTCGCAATACCCGGAACACCTGGGAACGGAGACGGTGCTGATTGACCCCAAACGCACCTTTATGAACATCAGCGGAGCGCAGATCCGCGAAAACCCGTTCCGCTATTGGGAGTACATTCCCACCGAAGTGAAGCCGTTCTTTGTGCGCACCGTGGCGATCCTCGGCGGGGAGTCCAGCGGTAAATCCACGCTGGTCAACAAGCTGGCGAACATCTTTAACACCACCAGCGCCTGGGAGTATGGCCGGGATTATGTCTTCTCACACCTCGGCGGGGATGAGATGGCGTTGCAGTATTCCGACTACGATAAAATCGCGCTGGGCCATGCGCAATACATTGATTTTGCGGTTAAATACGCTAATAAAGTGGCGTTCATTGACACCGATTTCGTCACTACTCAGGCGTTTTGTAAGAAGTACGAAGGGCGCGAGCACCCGTTTGTGCAGGCCCTGATCGACGAATACCGCTTTGACCTGGTGATCCTGCTGGAGAACAACACGCCGTGGGTAGCGGATGGGATGCGCAGCCTGGGCAGCTCGGTGGACCGGAAAGAGTTCCAGACCATGCTGTTGGAGATGCTGGAAGCGAACAATATCGACTTTGTGCATGTGGAAGAGGCAGATTATGACGGCCGTTTCTTGCGTTGCGTGGAGCTGGTGAAAGAGATGATGGGGGAGAAGGGGTAACCCCCTTACAGCAATCCTCTTCCACAAGGGGAGGGGCAGGCATAAAAAAACGGCAACCTGTAGGTTGCCGTTTTGCTTTTATTTCGAGATACGCTTGTACTTGATACGCTTCGGCTCCAGCGCGTCGGCGCCCAGCGTGCGTTTCTTGTACTCTTCGTATTCGGTGAAGTTACCTTCGAAGAACTCCACTTTACCTTCATCCTGGTAGTCCAGAATGTGGGTCGCGATACGGTCAAGGAACCAACGGTCGTGCGAGATAACCATCGCGCAGCCCGGGAACTCCAGCATGGCGTTTTCCAGCGCACGCAGGGTTTCGATGTCCAGGTCGTTGGTTGGTTCATCGAGCAGCAAGACGTTACCGCCAACCTGCAGCAGTTTGGCCAGGTGTAGACGGCCACGCTCACCACCGGACAGCTCGCCCACACGTTTACCCTGATCAACACCTTTGAAGTTAAAGCGGCCTACATAAGCGCGGCTTGGCATCTCGGTGTTGCCGATACGCATGATATCCTGCCCGCCGGACACTTCTTCCCAGACGGTTTTGCTGTTATCCATGGCGTCACGGAACTGGTCAACGGAGGCCAGCTTCACGGTCTCACCCAGGGTGATGGTGCCACTGTCAGGGGCTTCCTGACCGGACATCATACGGAACAGGGTTGATTTACCCGCGCCGTTCGGGCCGATGATGCCCACGATCGCGCCTTTCGGTACCGAGAAGCTCAGATCGTCGATCAGCACGCGGTCGCCGTAAGACTTACGCAGGTTGCTGACTTCCACCACTTTGTCACCCAGACGTGCTCCAGGCGGAATGAACAGTTCGTTGGTTTCGTTACGTTTCTGGTATTCGGCGTTGTTCAGCTCTTCGAAGCGTGCCAGACGGGCTTTACCCTTAGACTGACGGCCTTTCGCGCCCTGACGAACCCACTCCAGCTCTTTCTCAATCGACTTACGACGCGCCGCTTCCTGAGAAGCTTCCTGCGCCAGACGTTGATCTTTCTGCTCCAGCCAGGAGGAGTAGTTACCTTCCCACGGAATACCTTCACCGCGGTCCAGCTCCAGGATCCAACCGGCAACGTTATCGAGGAAGTAACGGTCGTGGGTGATCGCCACAACGGTACCTTCGAAGTCGTGCAGGAAGCGTTCCAGCCAGGCTACGGATTCCGCATCCAGGTGGTTCGTTGGTTCGTCGAGCAGCAGCATGTCTGGTTTTTCCAGCAGCAGACGGCACAGCGCGACGCGGCGGCGTTCACCACCGGACAGTTTTTCAATTTTTGCATCCCAGTCTGGCAGACGCAGGGCATCGGCCGCGCGCTCCAGCTGCACGTTCAGGTTGTGACCGTCATGTGCCTGGATGATCTCTTCAAATTTGCCTTGCTGGGCGGCGAGCTTGTCGAAGTCGGCATCCGGCTCGGCGTACTTCGCGTAGACCTCGTCCAGGCCTTTCAGCGCGTTAACCACTTCAGAAACGGCTTCTTCAACGGATTCGCGAACAGTGTGTTCCGGGTTCAGCTTCGGTTCCTGCGGCAGGTAACCGATTTTCAGGCCAGGCTGCGGACGGGCTTCACCTTCGATGTCTGTATCGATGCCCGCCATGATGCGCAGCAAGGTGGACTTACCGGCACCGTTGAGACCCAGCACACCAATTTTTGCGCCCGGGAAAAAGCTCAGCGAGATATTTTTAAGAATATGACGTTTCGGCGGGACCACTTTGCCGACACGATGCATGGTATAAACGAATTGAGCCACGTTGGACTTCGCCTCTTTTATCGTGATGAGAATAGTGGCGAAGTGTAGCCTTTTTCCCTCTCTAATCCCAGCCATCGACGCCGGGAGTGTTAAAGCGCGCAAGAAAGGTAAAAATGTGTCCATGACGTGGCGCGTTAAGCGATGCCTGGTTAGCATAAGTTAAAGACGCTTTTGCGCGGCAAGACGCTGCATTTAACGACGATTAACAGAGGACGAGCGTGTGGTAAAAGCCAAACAGGTGGCCTGGCGAGTACTGGCTGCCAGCGTATGTGTGCTGACCATCAGCAGCGCAGCGCGAGCCGATTCACTGGATGAACAACGTAACCGTTATGCCCAGATCAAACAGGCGTGGGATCAGCGACAGATGGAGACGGTGCAGGCCCTGATGCCGACGCTTAAAAACTATCCGCTGTATCCCTATCTGGAATACCGTCAGCTGACTGACGATCTGATGAACCAACCGACGATCACCGTCAAAAACTTTATTCAGGCCAACCCGACGTTGCCGCCTGCGCGCACGTTGCAGTCGCGTTTTGTGAACGAACTGGCGCGTCGCGAAGACTGGCGCGGCCTGCTGGCCTTTAGCCCGGAGAAGCCTGGCACCACCGAAGCGCAGTGTAACTACTACTACGCGAAGTGGGCGACCGGTCAGCAAGAGGAAGCCTGGGACGGTGCCAAAGCATTGTGGCTTACCGGGAAAAGCCAGCCGAACGCCTGCGACTCGCTGTTTGGCGCCTGGCGCGCGTCCGGCAAGCAGGATCCACTGGCCTATCTTGAGCGCATCCGTCTGGCGATGAAAGCGGGTAATACCCGTCTGGTGACCACCCTCGCCGGGCAGATGCCGCCGGAGTACCAGACCATCTCCAGCGCCCTGATCCAGCTGGCGAACGATCCGAAGACGGTGATGGACTTTGCCCGCAATACCGGCGCTACCGATTTTACGCGTCAGATGGCGGCGGTGGCCTTTACCAGCGTGGCACGGGATGACGTGGAAAACGCGCGGTTGATGATCCCCTCCCTTGCCCAGGCACAGCAGTTGAATGACGATCAGACTCAGGAGTTGCGCGATATCGTGGCGTGGCGACTGATGGGCAATGACCTCACCGACGAACAGGCCCGCTGGCGCGACGACGCGATCATGCGCTCGCAGTCTACCTCGCTGGTAGAGCGCCGCGTGCGTA
This sequence comes from Leclercia sp. LSNIH3, assembly GCF_002935105.1. NCBI lineage: Bacteria > Pseudomonadati > Pseudomonadota > Gammaproteobacteria > Enterobacterales > Enterobacteriaceae > Leclercia > Leclercia sp. LSNIH3. The sequence goes on along the minus strand of NZ_CP026387.1, from coordinate 1,752,018 downwards.
TGGCGCTGGGCAACGGCGATCGCCGCGGCCTGAACACCTGGCTGGCGCGCCTGCCGATGGAGGCCAAAGAGAAGGATGAATGGCGCTACTGGCAGGCCGATCTCCTGCTGGAGCGAGGCCGCGATGACGAAGCGAAAACCATTCTGCATACCTTGATGCAGCAGCGCGGATTCTATCCGATGGCCGCGGCCCAGCGGCTGGGCGAAGAGTACAATCTCAAGATTGATAAAGCGCCGGCTGGCGTCAACGCGGCGCTGGTGAATGGGCCGGAGATGGCCCGGGTGCGTGAGTTGATGTACTGGAATCTGGATAACACGGCCCGCAGTGAATGGGCGAATCTGGTGACCAGCCGTACCGTGGAAGAGAAAGCGCAGCTGGCGCGCTACGCCTTCGATAACCGCTGGTGGGATCTGAGCGTGCAGGCGACGATCGCCGGCAAGCTGTGGGATCATCTTGAAGAGCGTTTCCCGCTGGCCTATAAGGATCTGTTTGAACGCTACACCAGCGGGAAAGACATTCCGCAGAGCTACGCGATGGCGATTGCCCGTCAGGAGAGCGCCTGGAACCCGAAAGTGCGCTCGCCGGTGGGGGCCAGCGGTCTGATGCAGGTGATGCCTGCCACGGCCGCCCATACGGTGAAGAAGTTTAATATTCCAGGCTACAGCAGTCCGTCGCAGCTTCTGGATCCCGAGACCAACATCAACATCGGCACCACCTATCTGCAGAGTGTCTACAACCAGTTCGGGGATAACCGTATCTTCGCTTCGGCGGCCTACAACGCTGGCCCGGGTCGCGTGCGTACCTGGCTTGGCAACAGCGCCGGACGCATTGATGCCGTGGCCTTTGTTGAGAGCATTCCGTTCTCGGAAACACGCGGCTATGTGAAGAACGTGCTGGCGTATGATGCTTACTATCGCTATTTCATGGGAGAGAAAGATGCCCTGATGAGCGACAGTGAGTGGCAGCGACGTTACTGATCGGTGTGGGTTATGTTATGCTTGTACTCGTTTAAGAGTACGACAGGCGGCATAACATGACCCAGCATTCCCCTTATTCATCGGCTATGGCCGAACAACGGCATCAGGAGTGGCTTCGTTTTGTGGAGCTGCTTCGCCAGTCTTATGAACAGGATCTGCATTTGCCGCTGCTGCAGCTGATGCTCACGCCCGACGAGCGCGAGGCGCTGGGCACGCGGGTGCGGATTATCGAGGAGTTGCTGCGCGGCGAGATGAGCCAGCGCGAGCTGAAAAGCGAGCTGGGGGCGGGGATCGCCACCATCACTCGCGGATCGAACAGCCTGAAATCAGCGCCGGTTGAACTGCGCCAGTGGCTTGAAAATATCCTGTTGAAAAACGCCTGATGGCGCTGCGCTCATCAGGCCTGCAACTGACAGTGTTTACCTCAGGCTGCATAAGGCGAAGCCGCCATCCGGCAATTAGCGGTAAATGGCGTTATGAAACGGACTTAACGCCAGAATCACCGCCTGGTGGTAAACGCTTGAACGCGTCAGCGCCCCGGCGGTAAAGACCCCAATCGCCCCCTCTTTACGGCCAATCTCATCAATGCCCGTGTAGTGTGACATCACCGGGCCGAGGGCTTCGCCTTCGCGCACTTTATCCAGAATGACCTCCGGCAGTGGCAGGGTGGCAGAACGCGCTTCGCCGCGCTGTTCGCGGCTCTCGATAACCACCCAGCTAAAAGTTGCGCCTTCGTCAATTCCCGCTTCAATCGCCACCCAAAAATCCGCGTCAGGACGGGCTGCACGGGCGTTAGCCACGCGGTTGCGGGCGCCAGCCCGTGTTTCTTCGCTGCCGAATGGCTGTTCCGGGACGCCGCTCTCGACGTTGACGGACTCAATGTGGCAGGATCCTTCGCCGTAAATCTCGTCAAATGCCCTTAGAATTGCCTGAATTTTGGCAGGATTAGTGGTAGCAGAGATAACCTGGTGCATAATTAAGCCTAACTCTAAAAATATCATCGCAGTATAACGGAAAAAAAGTATGTTACAGGTATACCTTGTTCGCCACGGTGAAACGCAGTGGAACGCCGAGCGACGTATTCAAGGCCAGTCAGACAGTCCACTTACTGCCAAGGGCGAGGAACAGGCCCGTCAGGTTGGCGAACGCGCCAGAACGCTGGGCATCACCCATATCATCGCCAGCGATTTAGGTCGTACGCGACGCACAGCAGAGATTATCGCCCAGGCCTGCGGCTGCGATGTCACTGTGGACGCCCGCCTGCGCGAGCTGGATATGGGGGTGCTGGAAAAGCGTCTTATCGATACCCTGACCGAAGAAGAAGAAGCATGGCGTCGCACGCTGGTTAATGGCACAGAAGCGGGCCGTATCCCGGAAGGCGAATCTATGCTGGAGTTGAGCGAGCGTATGCACGCGGCGCTGGCGGCCTGTCTGGATCTGCCCGAGGGGAGTCGACCGCTGTTGGTGAGTCATGGTATGGCGTTAGGTTGCCTGGTCAGTACCATTCTCGGGCTGCCAGCATGGGCTGAGCGTCGCCTGCGTCTGCGCAACTGCTCGCTTTCCCGCATTGATTATCAGCAGAGTCCGTGGCTGGCATCAGGCTGGATAGTGGAGATGGCAGGGGACATTTCGCATCTCGATGCCCCTGCATTAGATGAGCTACAGCGTTAACGGCGTACGGGAATCAGGTATTCGCAGCGCAAATCAATTGGGCGTTCGTCCGGTTTAACATCCGTTGACGGATAGTAACGCTCAATATCCTGCCCCTTTCTGCGGTTCAGGTTCAGCATCGGCATGCAGGTACCGTATACCGTCATGATAAAATCCTGTACCCCGGTGCCCAGCCCTTCATAGGTGAACATCACGTATTCGCCGCCTTCGACCACCACCGGCTTCGAACCCTGGATATAGCCGTTGGCCATCTCAGGCGTTAATGCCGTGGTGTAGAAGACCTCCTGCTCGTCATCTTTTTCCAGACTTGGACGCGTCTCGTTCAGGCCATACAGCAACGGCGGAATAGCCGGTGCGTGGCTGAGGAAATCACGCCAGAACTGGACACGCATCTGGTGACGGAATTCGGAGATCTGCTCCAGCGAGCAGGAGTAACTTTGGGTGGTGCCGACCAGATGTGTTTCCGGCAGGGTAACCATCTCGTGCTTCGGCATCTCGAATTCGCCCAGACGCAGCGGCGGGCGCATCCCGAACGAACTCCAGTCTGGCGAGCGGCGATAGAGCGCAGGGGTCAATGAGAACTGTTTTTTAAACGCACGGGTAAAGGTCTGCTGCGAATCAAAGCGATACTGTAATGCGATATCCAGAATCGGACGCGCAGTCAGGCGAAGCGCCACAGCGGATTTGGAAAGACGACGCGCGCGGATATAGGCGCCGATGGCATGACCGGTGACATCCTTGAACATCCGTTGTAAATGCCACTTAGAATATCCCGCTTTTGCCGCCACGTTGTCGAGTGACAAAGGCTGGTCCAGATGGCCTTCCAGCCAGGTAAGAAGATCGCGAATAATTCCAGCCTGATCCATATACTATCCTCATCCTTAATACAGCAGAGACCCTGCTAAACAGGTTAGCGGATAATAGCATTTTTTGATGTTTTAGCATTCAGTGTTTTTTTTGCGCTTAAATGCGCTTTGCCCGGCATTGCGCCGGAATATATTCTAATCCTGTGATCTTGCTACGCTTTTCACATGATTGTTGAATAATGACTCAGTGTAATATTTAAATATGGTAACAATATGAAATACAAGACATTGATCCTCACAACGCTGCTGGTTTTAGCCGGTAATGCGGCGCAGGCAGAAGAAATTGGTTCCGTTGATACCGTATTTAAGGTTTTCGGGCCTGACCATAAAATCGTTGTTGAAGCTTTTGACGATCCCGATGTGAAAAACGTGACCTGCTATATCAGCCGGGCGAAAACCGGCGGGATTAAAGGCGGGCTGGGGCTGGCGGAAGACACCTCCGATGCGGCCATTTCCTGCCAGCAGGTGGGGCCGGTTGAATTGAGCGATAAGATCAAAAACGGCAAGTCGCAGGGCGAAGTGGTATTCCAGAAGCGCACCTCGCTGGTGTTCAAAAAACTTCAGGTCGTGCGTTTCTATGATGCGAAGCGTAACGCGCTGGCGTACCTGGCCTATTCGGATAAGGTGGTGGAAGGGTCGCCAAAGAATGCGCTCAGCGCCGTACCGATTATGCCGTGGCATTAAAAAGGCATAAAAAAAACGGCGCAAATGCGCCGTTTTTAATTGCTGACGTGAGGATTACTCCTGCAGGTCGCCGCAGAAACGATAGCCTTCACCGTGGATGGTGGCGATGATTTCTGGGGTGTCCGGTGTGGATTCGAAGTGTTTACGAATACGACGGATGGTTACGTCAACGGTACGGTCGTGCGGCTTCAGCTCACGGCCGGTCATTTTTTTCAGCAGTTCTGCACGGGACTGGATCTTGCCCGGGTTTTCGCAGAAGTGCAGCATGGCGCGGAATTCACTGCGCGGCAGTTTGTACTGGTCGCCCTGGGGGCTTACCAGTGAACGGCTATTAATATCAAGTTCCCAGCCGTTGAATTTGTAGCTATCTACGCTACGACGCTCTTCGCTGACGGTGCCCAGGTTCATGGTACGGGACAGCAGATTGCGTGCACGAATGGTTAACTCGCGTGGGTTAAACGGTTTGGTGATATAGTCATCCGCACCGATTTCCAGGCCAAGAATTTTATCAACTTCATTGTCGCGGCCAGTCAGGAACATTAACGCAACGTTCGCCTGCTCACGCAGCTCGCGCGCCAGCAGAAGGCCGTTTTTACCCGGCAGGTTAATGTCCATGATGACCAGGTTGATATCATTTTCAGAAAGGATCTGATGCATCTCTGCGCCATCGGTCGCTTCAAAGACATCGTAGCCTTCTGCTTCGAAAATGCTCTTTAACGTGTTGCGTGTTACCAACTCGTCTTCAACGATAAGAATGTGCGGGGTCTGCATGTTTGCTACCTAAATTGCCAACTAAATCGAAACAGGAAGTACAAAAGTCCCTGACCTGCCTGATACATGCCATAAATTAACATGACCGGCGTAACGTGACTAAAGTACGTAATTGCGTTCTTGATGCACTTTCCATCAACGTCAACAACATCATTAGCTTGGTCGTGGGTACTTTCCCTCTGGACCCGACAGTGTCAAAAACGGCTGTCATCCTAACCATTTTAACAGCAACATAACAGGTTAAGAGGCACCGGACACCCAATAAAACTACGCTTCGTTGACATATATCAAATTCAATTGTAGCACGTTAACAGTTTGATGAAATCATCGTAGCGGATTGCTAGCTTTTGTCACATTTTTTCAATAAACCAACCAGTTGCGTTCATTGATTAATAAACAGGGTGAATCCAATGTCAATAACCAACATAAGAAAGCATTATCATTATTAAACATAGGGATAAGTGCTATTCTTTAACATTATCGCGTAAAGTTCCTGCATGAAATAGTTTAGTAATTTTAATTTGTACTGAAACACGATTTCGGTGATTTGTGTTGCAATTTTGTAAATTCGCGCTGCGTAATATGATGATGTCCATCACATTATTTGCGGCTAACTGCCTAAAAAGAGAGCATAAATGCATTTGTCAATTGTACTGGTATCCCCCGCAAGAGCAGAAAACATCGGTGCCGCCGCACGTGCCATGAAGACCATGGGGTTTACTGATTTACGTATCGTTGCCAGTGACGCACATAACGATCCGGCGGCGCGGCGTGTGGCCCATGGATCGGGAGATATTCTTGATAATTTAACCACTTACGAAACACTCGCGGACGCGCTGCACGACATTTCTTTTACGGTGGCGACCACTGCACGCGGTCGTTCGAAATTCCATTACTACGCCACGCCAGCGGAACTGGTGCCGCTAATGGCTGAGAAAAGTCAGTGGTTGCCGAAGATGGCGCTGGTATTTGGCCGCGAAGATTCCGGCCTGACTAACGATGAACTCGCCCTGGCAGATGTATTGACTGGCGTGCCGATGGTGGCGGATTACCCGTCGCTGAATTTAGGCCAGGCGGTCATGGTGTATTGCTATCAATTAGCCTCTCTGATGCAAATGCCGGTTGCCCCGGTGGCGGAAGTTGATGAAAACCAGCTTGCCGCTTTACGTGCGCGCACCGATCGTCTGCTGACCGCGTTGAATGTCGCTGACGATCAAAAAATGGCGGAGTGGTTACAGCAGCGGCTGGGTCTGTTAGCTCAGCGAGACACGGCGATGTTGCACCGATTACTGCACGATATCGAAAAAAAGCTGGCAGAGTAAACGTCTGTCATAAATTTTTATTATGGTTAAATATTCCAGAATAGAGGTTGCATACGGCCCGATCCGGGAAGAAATAAAATCTCAGGCAGCAAGACGTCACAGGGCCGGGAAAGCCGCTTAAATGAGAAATTCGTTGACTTAGCGGCACGTATGCTTTAACCAATAGAGGTAGACAGCACAGACAGATAATAATGACAGAGTACACAACATCCATGAAACGCATCAGCATCACCACCATTACCACAACCATCATCATTACCACAGGTAACGGTGCGGGCTGACGCGTACAGGAAAGAAAGAAAAAAGCCCGCACCTGAACAGTGCGGGCTTTTTTTTCGGCTAAAGATCACGAGGTAACAACCATGCGAGTGTTGAAGTTCGGCGGTACATCAGTGGCAAATGCAGAACGATTTCTGCGTGTTGCCGACATCCTGGAGAGCAATGCCAGGCAGGGGCAGGTGGCGACGGTACTCTCTGCCCCGGCTAAAATTACCAACCATCTGGTGGCAATGATTGAAAAAACCATCGGGGGGCAGGATGCACTGGTGAACATCAGCGACGCAGAGCAGATCTTCGCTAACCTGCTGCAGGGCCTGGCGGACGCCCAACCCGGCTTTCCGCATGCTCAGTTGAAGGCTTTTGTTGAGCAAGAATTTGCCCAGATTAAACACGTTTTGCATGGTATCAGTCTGTTGGGGCAGTGCCCGGACAGCATTAACGCGGCACTGATCTGCCGCGGTGAAAAACTCTCCATCGCCATTATGGCGGGTCTGCTGGAAGCCCGTGGCCATAACGTCACGGTGATCGATCCTGTCGAAAAACTGCTCGCTGTTGGTCATTACCTCGAATCCACCGTAGATATTGCCGAATCTACCCGCCGCATTGCCGCAAGCAAAATCCCTGCTGATCATATGATCCTGATGGCGGGTTTCACCGCCGGGAATGAAAAAGGGGAGCTGGTGGTGCTGGGCCGTAACGGCTCTGACTACTCTGCCGCCGTACTGGCCGCCTGTTTGCGTGCCGACTGTTGCGAGATCTGGACTGACGTGGACGGTGTGTATACCTGTGACCCGCGTCAGGTGCCGGATGCCCGCCTGCTGAAGTCGATGTCGTATCAGGAGGCGATGGAGCTTTCCTACTTCGGCGCCAAAGTGCTTCACCCGCGTACCATTGCCCCTATCGCCCAGTTCCAGATCCCATGCCTGATTAAAAACACCGGCAATCCACAGGCGCCAGGCACGCTGATTGGGGCCAGCAACGACGACGATGGCCTGCCGGTTAAAGGTATCTCTAACCTCAACAACATGGCGATGTTCAACGTCTCTGGTCCGGGGATGAAAGGCATGGTGGGCATGGCGGCACGCGTGTTCGCGGCCATGTCGCGCAACGGCATCTCGGTGGTGCTGATCACCCAGTCCTCTTCCGAATACAGCATCAGCTTCTGCGTACCGCAGGTGGACTGCCTGCGCGCCCGCCGGGCGCTGGAAGAGGAGTTCTACCTCGAGCTGAAAGAAGAATTGCTGGAGCCGATGGCCATCCAGGAGCATCTGGCGATTATCTCTGTCGTCGGTGATGGCATGCGCACTCTGCGCGGTATCTCCGCGAAATTCTTTGCCGCGCTGGCGCGGGCAAACATCAATATTGTTGCCATTGCCCAGGGGTCTTCCGAGCGTTCCATCTCAGTGGTGGTGAATAACGACGATGCCACTACTGGCGTGCGCGTGACCCATCAGATGCTGTTCAACACCGATCAGGTGATTGAAGTGTTCCTGATTGGCGTGGGCGGTGTGGGTGGTGCATTACTGGAGCAGCTTAAGCGTCAACAGGAGTGGCTCAAGAAAAAGCATATCGATCTGCGTGTCTGCGGTATCGCAAACTCCAAAGCGCTGCTGACCAACGTCCACGGGCTGAACCTGGAGAACTGGCAGTCAGAGCTGGCAGAAGCAAAAGAGCCGTTTAATCTGGGCCGCCTGATCCGTCTGGTGAAAGAGTACCACTTGCTGAACCCGGTGATTGTTGACTGTACTTCGCACCAGGCGGTGGCCGATCAGTACGCAGACTTCCTGCGCGAAGGCTTCCACGTGGTGACGCCGAATAAAAAGGCCAACACGTCGTCGATGGATTACTACCATCAGATGCGCCACGCAGCGGCGAAATCCCGCCGTAAGTTCCTCTACGACACCAACGTTGGCGCAGGGCTGCCGGTTATCGAAAATCTGCAAAACCTGCTCAATGCCGGTGATGAACTGCAACGTTTCTCCGGGATCCTGTCCGGCTCGCTCTCCTTTATCTTCGGCAAACTCGACGAAGGCATGAGCCTGTCGGAAGCGACCAAAGTGGCGCGCGAACTGGGCTACACCGAGCCAGATCCGCGTGATGACCTTTCGGGCACCGACGTGGCGCGCAAGCTGCTGATCCTTGCCCGTGAAACGGGACGTGAGCTGGAGCTGTCGGATATCGTGATCGAACCGGTTCTGCCGGAAAGTTTTGATGACTCCGGCGATGTGGCGACCTTTATGTCCAGGCTGCCGCAGCTGGACGATGCCTTCGCCGCGCGCGTTGCAAAAGCCCGTGATGAAGGGAAGGTATTGCGCTATGTTGGCAACATCGAAGAAGACGGCGTTTGCCGGGTGAAGATGGCGGCAGTAGACGGTAACGATCCGCTGTACAAAGTGAAAAATGGCGAAAACGCCCTCGCGTTTTACAGCCACTATTATCAGCCACTGCCGTTGGTCCTTCGCGGCTATGGCGCAGGAAACGATGTGACGGCGGCGGGCGTCTTTGCCGATCTGCTGCGTACCCTGTCATGGAAGTTAGGAGTTTAACATGGTCAAAGTTTATGCCCCGGCTTCCAGCGCCAATATGAGCGTCGGGTTTGATGTGCTGGGTGCGGCGGTGACGCCGGTGGATGGTTCATCGCTGGGGGATACGGTCACGGTAGAGGCCGCAGACAGTTTTAGCCTAAGCAACGTCGGGCGTTTCGCCAGCAAGCTGCCGACCGATCCGCGTGAGAATATCGTTTATCAGTGCTGGGAGCGTTTCTGTCAGGAGATCGGTAAAAACGTGCCGGTCGCAATGACCCTGGAAAAGAGTATGCCGATCGGCTCCGGGCTGGGGTCGAGCGCCTGTTCGGTCGTGGCCGCGCTGGTGGCGATGAACGAACACTGCGGCAAGCCGCTGAATAATACCCGCCTGCTGGCCCTGATGGGTGAGCTGGAAGGGCGCATCTCCGGCAGTATTCATTACGATAACGTCGCCCCCTGTTTCCTGGGCGGCATGCAGCTGATGATCGAAGAGAACGGCATCATTAGCCAGCAGGTGCCAGGCTTTGACGAGTGGTTGTGGGTGCTGGCCTATCCGGGCATCAAAGTGTCCACCGCGGAAGCGCGCGCCATTCTGCCAGCGCAGTACCGTCGTCAGGACTGCATTGCACACGGTCGTCATCTGGCGGGCTTTATTCACGCCTGTTACACCCGCCAGCCAGCTCTGGCTGCAAAACTGATGAAAGATGTTATTGCCGAACCATACCGCACCAAACTGCTGCCGGGCTTCAACGAAGCGCGCAGTGCGGCGCTGGATATCGGCGCCCTGGCCTGCGGCATTTCCGGTTCGGGTCCGACGCTGTTTGCCCTGTGCGACAAGCCGGATACGGCACAGCGGGTCGCTGAGTGGCTGGGAAAAAATTACCTGCAAAATCAGGAAGGCTTTGTTCATATTTGCCGTCTGGATACGGCCGGCGCACGAGTACTGGGATAAACGATGAAACTCTACAATCTTAAAGATCATAACGAGCAGGTGAGCTTTGCACAGGCCGTCACACAGGGCCTCGGCAAAAACCAGGGGCTGTTCTTCCCGCACGACCTGCCAGAATTTGGTCTGACCGAAATCGACGAGATGCTGAAACAGGATTTCGTCACCCGTAGCACCAAAATTCTCTCTGCCTTTATCGGGGATGAGATCCCGCAGGAACTGCTGGAAGAGCGCGTCCGCGCTGCCTTTGCTTTCCCGGCACCGGTAAGCCAGGTGGAGCCTGACGTCGGTTGCCTGGAGCTATTCCATGGCCCGACGCTGGCATTTAAAGACTTCGGCGGCCGCTTTATGGCGCAGATGCTGACTCACATCAGCGGCGATAAGCCGGTCACCATTCTGACCGCGACGTCCGGCGATACCGGCGCGGCGGTTGCGCATGCCTTCTATGGCCTGAAAAACGTGCGCGTGGTGATCCTCTATCCGCAGGGCAAAATCAGCCCGCTGCAGGAAAAACTGTTCTGTACCCTCGGGGGCAACATTGAGACTGTCGCCATCGACGGCGATTTCGATGCCTGTCAGGCGCTGGTTAAGCAGGCCTTCGACGACGAAGAGCTGAAGGTCGCGCTGGGTCTGAACTCCGCGAACTCCATCAACATTAGCCGCCTGCTGGCGCAGATTTGTTACTACTTCGAAGCGGTCGCTCAGCTGCCGCAGGAAGCGCGTAACCAGCTGGTGATCTCAGTGCCGAGCGGCAACTTTGGCGACCTGACTGCGGGCCTGCTGGCGAAGTCTCTCGGCCTGCCGGTGAAACGCTTTATCGCCGCCACCAACGCCAACGACACGGTGCCGCGTTTCCTGAAAGAGGGCAAGTGGACGCCAAACACCACGCAGGCCACTCTGTCCAACGCGATGGATGTGTCCCAGCCTAACAACTGGCCGCGTGTGGAAGAGCTGTTCCGCCGTAAAATCTGGCGTCTCAATGAGCTGGGTTATGCTGCGGTGACTGACGACACCACCAAAGAGACCATGCGCGAGCTGAAGCAGGTGGGCTACACCTCCGAGCCGCACGCGGCGGTGGCGTATCGCGCCCTGCGCGATCAACTGAACCCGGGCGAGTACGGCCTGTTCCTCGGCACGGCCCATCCGGCGAAGTTTAAAGAAAGCGTGGACGCGATCCTCGGTGAGTCGCTGCCGCTGCCGAAAGAGCTGGCCGAGCGTGCCGATCTGCCGCTGCTGTCGCACAACCTCCCGGCTGATTTTGCGGCGCTGCGTAAGTTGATGATGACGCGCGGATAAGCCTGATTGCCCGGTTGCGCTACGCTGACCGGGCCTACGCAAAGCATTTGTAGGCCGGGTAAGGCGAAGCCGCCACCCGGCAAAAATCCAGCGCGGGTGCGCGCCATCGCCACCCGGCTTTTTTTATGGAGAAATTAAGGAGAAAAATAGCAGGGAAAAAGCAGAAATTCCCAATAAATGCGGTAACTTACAGAATAGGATTGCAGAGAATAACATCCTTCCTACCCCTCACGTAATCTCCTCACATCGGCTCATAACGGGCAAGATCAATAAGGAGTAACCTATGTCTACACTGAAACCTGTGCTTATTGCACTTTCGCTGATGCTGGTGGCTCCGATGGCGGCTCAGGCCTCTGAAATCACGCTGTTACCGGCGGTTAAACTGCACATCGGCGATCAGGACAGGCAGGGACACTACTGGGATGGCGGCCGCTGGCGCGACCATGACTGGTGGAAGTCTCATTACGAGTGGCGTGACAATCGCTGGCATCCGCATGGCGAGCATCATGATAATCGCCATCACGATCGTCATGACGATCACCGTCCGGGACCGGACTGGAAACACCATTAAACTCACCCCGCCAGCTGGCGGGGTTTTGCATTACTGCTCGTGGCGCTTAAACACCAGTTCACCTTTCCCTGACGCTTCTTCGTCAAAGAAATAGCCGTCGCTGTTGAATGCGGTCAGCTGCTCTGGCTGCGTCAGGCGGTTTTCAATGATGTAACGGCTCATCAGCCCGCGCGCTTTTTTGGCGTAGAAGCTGATGACCTTAAACTTGCCGTTCTTCTCATCGAGGAACACCGGCTTGACGATCTCCGCGTTCAGCTTTTTCGGTTTGACCGATTTGTAGTACTCGTCCGACGCCAGGTTGATCAGGATATTGTCGCCCTGCGCCTTCAGCGCATCGTTCAGGGTGTCGGTGATGGTCTCGCCCCAGAACTGATACAGATCTTTGCCTTTCGCGTTCTCCAGACGGATCCCCATCTCCAGACGGTAAGGTTGCATCAGATCCAGCGGACGCAGCACACCGTACAGACCGGAGAGCATGCGTAAATGCTGCTGGGCAAAATCAAAGTCCGCTTCGCTAAAGGTCTCTGCCTGCAGGCCAGTATAGACATCACCTTTGAAGGCCAGAATTGCCTGGCGGGCGTTGGCCGGGGTGAAGTCCGGGTGCCAGTCGTGGAAGCGAGTGGCATTAAGATCCGCCAGCTTATCGCTGATCCCCATCAGGCTGGCAATTTGCGGCGCCGAAAGCTTGCGTGCCTCGCGGATCAGCTGTTGCGAGTGATCCAGCAGTTCAGGCTGGGTATAACGCTCGGTGGCGAGGGCGCTCTGGTAGTCGAGCGTTTTAGCAGGTGAAATCAGAATCAGCATATCCAGTCCTTGCAGGAGATTTAGGGCGACTTTAACAAAAAAATCGCCTGTATTGATCGATGGCTGTTATTGACGCGGCAAATCATCCCAGGCGCCTGGCGCAAGTTGCGCTTCAATCTCGGGGTAACGCGCGACATCAAACACAGGCCGAACCCCCAGTTTTCGCTGACGCAGATAATCCCGCGCTATCAGGGTAACCACGGGGGAGAGGAGCAGAATTGCCGTCAGGTTGGTGATCGCCATCAGCGCCATAATAATATCTGCCAGTTGCCAGACCATCGGCAGGCTTAACAGGGAGCCGAGCAGCACCATCAGCACCGCGCCACCCCTTAACAGCCAGCGGGATTTGTGGGCATCAGCGTGCAAAAAGATCAGGTTGTTTTCAGCGTAGATGTAGTTCATCACGATGGAGCTAAAGGCGAACAACACGATAATAAAAGCCGCGAAATCGGCACCCCAGTCCCCGGTAAGATTGACCAGCGCCTGCTGCATCAGCTGCACGCCTGTGGTATTGGCCGGGAGGTCCACTGGGCCTGCCAGCAGCACAATCATCGCGCTGGCAGTACAGATGATAATGGTATCCACGAAGACGCCAATCATCTGCACGATCCCCTGGGAGGCCGGGTGAGGGGGCCAGGAGGCAGCAGCCGCGGCGGCATTCGGCGTTGACCCCAGGCCCGCTTCGTTGGAAAACATACCGCGCTGAAAACCAGCCGTCAGGGCCTGGCTCAGGGTATAGCCCAGCGCACCCGCAGCGGCTTCGTGCCAGCCAAAAGCACTTTTTACGATCAGCGTAAAGACGGCGGGTAGCTGGTCGGCATGCCAGGCGCAGACCAGCAGACTGGCGCCCACCCACAGCAGGGCCATCACCGGCACCATCCATTGCATCAGCCGGGCAACGCCTTTTATACCGGTGATGATCACCCCCAGGGTGAACAGCGCCATCACGCTACCGGTAACGATTTCCGGGCAGTCGAAGGCGAAACGCAGCGCGTGGGAGACAGAGTGGGCCTGAACGGTATTAAAGATCAGGCCGTAGGCGATGAGTAAAAAGAGCGAAAACAGCACACCCATCCAGCGCATGCCCAGGCCGCGGGCCATATACCAGGCCGGGCCGCCGCGAAATTGTCCCTGTTTATCCGCTTCTTTATACAACTGGGCCAGCGAGCACTCGGCAAACGAGGTCGCCATGCCGATGAGGGCGGTCATCCACATCCAGAAGATGGCTCCCGGGCCGCCTGCCGAGATCGCCAGCGCGACCCCGGCTAAGTTACCGCTGCCCACCCGGGCCGCCAGGCTGGTACAGAGCGCCTGGAACGACGTTAGGCCTCCCGGCAGAGGGCTTAGGCTATTTTTCAAATTATTGTGCAGCTGGCGAAAGGCGCGAAACTGAATAAAACCGCAGCGAAAAGTGAACCAGATACCTGCCGCAAACAGCAGGTAAATCATCACCGAACCCCACAGAATTTCATTAATAAATGACAGAAAATCAGGCATTAACGTCCCTCTTGTTGATGCCAAAGTGCATAGGTAATCGCTTCCAGTGAGTGGGCAAACAGATTATGAGCAGGGTGGAGTTTTGCCAAGTTTATCACAGTATCTTTCAGCGCATTGTCTGCGGTTGCGCTGACCTTCCGTCGTGTTATCATCAGGGCAGACCGGTTACATCCCCCTAACAAGTAAACCTGTCATTTTTCCGTTTCTGGCCTTCAGCTGGTAACGCGAATTATCCAGGGCAAGTTAAAGAGAAACACTATCATGACGGATAAATTAACCTCCCTTCGTCAGTTCACGACTGTTGTCGCTGACACCGGAGATATCGCGGCAATGAAGTTGTACCAGCCGCAGGATGCCACAACGAACCCTTCTCTGATCCTTAACGCTGCACAGATCCCTGAATACCGCAAACTGATCGACGACGCCGTTGCCTGGGCGAAAACCCAGAGCAGCTCACGCGAGCAGCAGATTGTTGATGCCTCGGATAAACTGGCTGTTAACATTGGTCTGGAAATTCTGAAGCTGGTTCCGGGCCGTATCTCGACAGAAGTCGATGCGCGTCTGTCTTACGACACCGAAGCGTCTATCGCGAAAGCCAAACGCCTGATCAAACTGTACAACGATGCTGGCATCAGCAACGACCGTATCCTGATCAAACTGGCCTCTACCTGGCAGGGCATCCGTGCTGCAGAGCAGCTGGAAAAAGAAGGCATCAACTGTAACCTGACCCTGCTGTTCTCCTTTGCCCAGGCGCGTGCTTGTGCAGAAGCGGGCGTGTTCCTGATCTCCCCGTTCGTGGGCCGTATTCTGGACTGGTACAAAGCCAATACCGACAAGAAAGAGTACGCAGCGTCTGAAGATCCGGGCGTGGTTTCCGTTACCGAAATCTACGAGTATTACAAACAGCACGGCTATGAAACCGTGGTGATGGGCGCAAGCTTCCGTAACGTTGGCGAAATCCTGGAACTGGCTGGCTGTGACCGTCTGACCATCGCACCTGCGCTGCTGAAAGAGCTGGCAGAAAGCGAAGGCGCGATCGAGCGTAAGCTGAGCTTCAGCGGCGAAGTGAAAGCCCGTCCTGAGCGTATCACTGAATCCGAATTCCTGTGGCAGCACAACCAGGATCCAATGGCCGTAGACAAACTGGCGGACGGTATCCGTAAGTTTGCTATCGACCAGGAAAAACTGGAAAAAATGATCGGCGAACTGCTGTAATCATTCCCGCGTGACCGGGCTTCCGGTCACGCGACTTCGCTTGCTCCCTGTCTGAATCCCCCGCCTGCGTGTATCATTCCCTCAATCTGTATTGTTTGAATGGAATGAATATGAATACCTTACGCATTGGCTTAGTTTCCGTCTCCGATCGCGCCTCCAGCGGTGTTTATGAAGATAAAGGCATCCCCGCACTGGAAGCCTGGCTGGCGTCTGCCCTGACCACCCCCTTTGAAGTGCTAACCCGCCTGATCCCGGATGAACAGGCCATCATCGAGCAAACCTTATGTGAACTGGTTGATGAAATGAGCTGCCACCTGGTGCTGACCACAGGCGGCACAGGGCCAGCGCGTCGCGACGTGACGCCGGATGCGACCCTCGCCATTGCCGATCGTGAAATGCCGGGCTTTGGCGAACAGATGCGCCAGATCAGCCTACACTTTGTGCCAACGGCGATCCTCTCCCGCCAGGTAGGGGTGATCCGCAAGCAGGCGCTGATCCTCAATTTACCGGGCCAGCCAAAGTCCATTAAAGAGACGCTGGAAGGGGTGAAAGAGGCTGACGGTAAGGTGGTCGTGGCGGGTATCTTTGCAAGTGTACCTTATTGTGTACAGCTCCTTGAGGGGCCTTACGTTGAAACGGACCCGCAGGTGGTAGCAGCTTTTCGCCCGAAAAGCGCGAGGCGTGAAATAATCTCCTGAAATTAACAATAATGTGACATAAGCTGTAACGGCAGTGGCGTGCTAATTGATTTACGGTATAGTAATTTTTTCTTTACGATCGCTGTAAATATAACTCAACAACTCAGCCCAAAATGGTTCGCTATGCCACATTACAACCGGCCTCTCAATCGTCAGGATTATAAAACCCTCACGCTTGCCGCTCTCGGCGGCGCGCTGGAGTTTTATGACTTCATCATTTTCGTCTTTTTTGCGGCGGTCGTCGGGGCGTTGTTCTTCCCGGCTGACATCCCCGAATGGCTGCGTCAGGTACAGACTTTTGGCATCTTTGCCGCCGGGTATCTGGCTCGTCCGCTGGGGGGCATCATCATGGCGCACTTCGGCGATCTGGTGGGACGCAAAAAGATGTTCACCCTCAGCATCCTGCTGATGGCCGTACCGACGCTGGCTATCGGCCTGCTGCCTACCTATGCCTCGATGGGGATTATCGCCCCGGTATTGCTGTTGTTGATGCGCATTTTGCAGGGGGCGGCAATCGGCGGGGAAGTGCCCGGTGCCTGGGTGTTTGTGGCGGAGCATGTTCCGGCCCGGCGGATCGGTATTGCCTGCGGGACGCTTACCGCAGGGCTGACGGTTGGTATTCTGCTCGGTTCGGTGGTGGCGACGTTGGTGAACACCAGCATGACCCAACAGGCGGTGCTCGACTGGGGCTGGCGTATTCCGTTCCTGCTGGGCGGCGCTTTCGGGCTGGTGGCGATGTATCTGCGTCGCTGGTTGCAGGAGACGCCGATCTTCCTCGAGATGCAGCAGCGCAAGGCGCTGGCGCAGGAGCTGCCGGTCAAGGCGGTGGTAGTGCGGCACAAAAAAGCGGTGGTGGTGTCGATGCTGCTCACCTGGCTGCTGTCGGCGGGCATCGTGGTGGTGATTTTGATGTCGCCGGTCTGGCTGCAAAAACAGTATGGCTTTGCCCCGGCGGTAACCTTGCAGGCCAACAGTATCGCGACCATCATGCTCTGCTTTGGATGCCTGATTGCCGGGCTGGTGGTGGATCGTATCGGTTCCAGCCTGACCTTTATCATCGGTAGCCTGCTGCTGGCCGGGGCGAGCTGGGCGTTCTATCACCTGGTGGGTAGCCACCCGGAACAGCTGTTCCTGCTGTACGGCATGGTCGGGCTGTGTGTTGGCGTAGTAGGGGCCGTGCCGTACGTCATGGTGCGCGCCTTCCCGCCGGAAGTGCGCTTCACTGGTATCTCCTTCTCGTATAACGTTTCTTACGCCATCTTCGGTGGGCTGACGCCGATTGCCGTCACCCTGCTGATGGGCGTATCGCCAATGGCTCCTGCCTGGTACGTGCTGGCGCTCTCGCTGATGGGGCTGGCATTAGGTCTCTGGCTGCGCCAGAAGCCCGTAGAAGTGCCTGTCCTGGCCGGTTAACGCTTTGGCCGGGGAGGCGAAGCCCCCCGGCCTTGTCGTTAGTGCGATGGGGTATAGCTCAGGATGATGTTGTCATCCGGGATCTGAGTAAAGTCTTTGATAATGCGATGGTAATCCGCGACCGGATCTACATCGTTAAACAGCGTCGGGTAGAAAATTTTGCTCAGTGTCTCAATGGCGACGATGTTGTACGGATTGTTATAGAAGTGGTGATAGAGCGCGCCGGTGTGGCCTTGTGCGACGGCCGGAATACTGCTGACACCCTGACGCGACAGCAGAGCGTTGAAGGCGGCGGTGACATCATCCGCCGGAACGTTGTAGCCAAACGGGATAATCGCCGTACCTTTACCTGGTCGTCTGGAGCCGGTCATCAGGTAATAATCCGGGTTCAGCGAGATAATTTTCTCTACCGCGATATTCCCGGTTGCCCCCGGTAGCAGCTGCGAGCCGATGTTGGTGCCGCCTGCTGCTTCGACCAGACCACCCCAGCCGTTACGCGCGTGGGTAAAGCAGCAGCCATTATCCAGCCCGCCGACGCCAGCAATAGGTTCGATAAAGACCAGCGGTTTTTTACTGGTCGTTGCCAGACGCTGGTGGATCCTATCCAGCCGCTGCTGATAGAAATCCATGTAGGCCTGCGCACGCGCGGTTTGTCCCATCACCTTACCTAACAGGGCAATACTCGGCAGGGTGTTCTCCACCGGGTGCAATTCGTAATCCACGAAGATAACCGGAATATGCAGGGCGTCGAGCTTCGCCAGTACGCCGGTCTGCACCAGGGACGGCTTAGCGCGTAGCTGGGCAATCATCAGGTCGGGCTGACGGGAGATTACCGTTTCAAGATCGACATTGCCCTGGTCGGAAAACTTCATGTCGAGGATCTTCTCCGCTTCCGGCCATTTACGCTTCAGCACGTTCCAGGTTTCGGTGTCCTGTTTTTTCGGCAGATTGTTCCACGCCACCACTTTAGCGAACGGGTTATCGCGCTCCAGCAGCGCCAGGGCGAAGATGTCGCGTCCGTCCTGCAGGATGATACGCTGCGGTTCGTGTTCAACGGTGACCGTGCGGTTATCCAGATCCTTAACCGTTACCGGCCAGCTCTGCGCCTGGGCGAGCAAAGGTGAAAGTAGCAATGCCAGGCCGCCTGCGGCGGCAATGAGTTTTTTCAGCGTCATGTTTTCCCCGTCTTTTTCTTATGGTGTTAACCCATCGACCACCACATGCGGCAGCCCACGGGAACAGTATTCAACCCGGCCATCCACGCCATACACCGTTGCCAGGTTGGCTGGAGTAACAACCTCACCCGGCAGGCCGCTGGCAATCAGTTCTCCACCTTTCAACATCAGTGCAAAATCCGCATGGCGCAGGGCAATGTTGATGTCGTGGATCACCACGACGGTGACGATATTGCGCAGACGCGTTTCGCGGGCAACGATATCCATCACATGGAACTGGTAGTTAAGATCGAGTGCGCTTAGGGGTTCATCCAGCAACAGCAGATCCGGTTCGCGGATAAGGGACTGGGCAAGGCCAATAAGCTGCTTTTGCCCGCCGGAGAGTTGATCGAGAAAGCTCATCGCCAGATGGGCAACCCCCAGTTTGTCCAGAATGGACCAGGCTTCGTGTTCGACATCCAGACCCGAAGTGCCGCCGCTGGCCCGGCGGGCAACAATAATCGATTCCAGCGCGTGCAGATGCACGCCCTGCGGCAGGGATTGCGGCAGATAAACCACTTTTTGCGCCCGCGTAGCAGAGGGAAGGGTCATCAGATCTTCGCCGTTAAGCTGCAATGCCCCTTGAGCGGGGTTCAGGTCAGCCAGGGCGCGCAGCAGGGTGGATTTGCCCGAGCCATTCGGCCCCAGCAGAGCGGTGATCTGCCCGCGAGGGAGAAGCGGGGTGTTCAGCCCACTGATAATCTTTTTCTTGCGATAGCCGGTGTGCAGATCGCAGACGCGCAGACCTTCGGTCATACGTTCCCCCGGTTGCGAATAATGATGCTGAGGAAGAACGGCACGCCCACCAGCGAGGTGACAATGCCCACAGGAATAATGACGCCGGGAACGATGTTCTTGGAAAATACCGAGGCCAGCGACAGCACCAGCGCGCCAATCAGCATGCTGCCGGGCAGATAAAACCGGTGATCTTCGCCAAACATCATGCGGGCGATATGCGGGGCCACCAGGCCGATAAAGCCAACGGGGCCGACAAAGGCGACCGTCAGGGCCGAGATAATACTGATGCGTAACAGCGTCGCCAGACGCAGCTTTTTCACGTTAATGCCAAAGCTGACGGCACGATCTTCACCCAGACGCAGCGCCGTAAGCTTCCAGGCATTTTTCAACGACAGCGGCACGATAATCAGCAGCGCCACGGCCAGGATCGCCAGCTTATCCCACGAGGCTCTCGCCAGGCTGCCCATCGTCCAGAAGACCAGCCCCTGCAGCGTGTCTTCGCTGGCCACAAATTGCAGGATGGAAATCAACGCGTTAAAGGTAAAGACCAGGGCGATACCAAACAGCACCACGCCGGAGGTGGCCACACGGGTCCAGCGGCTGATGCCATCCAGAATAAAGCAGGCCAGCAGCGCAAAAACAAAGGCGTTTGCCGGAATGAACCACTTGTCGGCAATGCCGGGAATGCCTAAACCGAGCACAATCGCCAGCGCGGCGCCGAAAGAGGCCGCAGACGACACGCCCAACGTAAACGGGCTGGCGAGCGGATTATTGAGGATGGTTTGCATCTCCGCCCCGGCCAGCCCGAGTGCCATGCCGACGGCAACGGCCATCAGCGCGAACGGTAACCGCAGTTCCCAGACGATCACCCGGGTTCCGGCGTCGGCCGCGGCGGCGTTGATTAAGGTATGCCAGAGGGTGGAAACGGAAATGCCTGACGGGCCGAGCGTGAAGTCGAGTAACAGGGAGCAAATAATAAAGAAGAATAGCGCCCCTGCCAGGGCAAAGCGCCGGACAAGAACCTTACGGTATCGTGACGCGATAATGGATTCGCCAGTGTGATCGCTGGCAGCAAGGCTGGAATTCATCAGTTAACCTTATGCAACACAACAAAATCATTTCATCCCCTTGGGTTCCATTTCGGGTGCTACCTGATATCCATTCTCCGGGATGCGCCGGGTCACACTAATCGCAATGATAATGCTTATCAATTGTATGAGGTGATTATTGCCATCCTGTTTAATCATCGTTTCTGTTGTGACTGAAAATTGAGCGGAGTGAAACAAGAGAGGGTATGCACGGAGGAGGCGATATCGTGCCCGCAGGGCGGGCACGAAGGGGGATCAGTGTTTTTCACCAATCGGCAGAACGGTGCGACCGAACTGTTCGTTCAGGACTTCACCCATTGCCAGGTAGATGGCGCTGGCGCCGCAGACCAGGCCAATCCAGCCCGCTACGTGAATAATAGATTCGCCGTTTTCCACCAGATGACCTACAGCCAGCAGTGCAAACAGCACGGTCAGGCTCAGGAACACAAACTGCAGCGCACGGTTACCTTGCAGCGTACCGAAGAACATGAACAGGGTGAAGACACCCCACAGGCCCAGATAGACGCCCAGGAATTGTGCATTCGCCGCATCGGCCAGACCCATTTTCGGCATCAGCAGAATGGCGACCAGGGTCAGCCAGAAAGAGCCGTAAGAGGTGAATGCGGTTAAACCGAAGGTATTGCCTTTCTTATATTCCAGCAGGCCCGCAAAGATCTGTGCGATACCGCCGTAAAAAATGCCCATCGCCAGGATAATGCCGTCCATCGGGAACATCCCGATATTGTGCAGGTTCAGCAGAATGGTGGTCATGCCGAAACCCATCAGGCCCAGCGGAGCCGGATTAGCCAACTTAGTGTTGCCCATAAGTCCTCAAAAAAATCATCATTAATATGGTGAAATGGTGAATCCCACGCCAATTCTCCCTGGCGGGGCGCGGCATCATAATGGGCGGCATCAGCGCCGTCTATGATCTAATCAGGGTGAAATTAAAAATTTTTTTATCCTCCCCCCTTGATGGATGCCGTTGCGACCCCATCTTGTAGTCAACCGCAGTGTGTGGACCTGAAAAAATTCAAATCTGGACAGTTGAAAAAGCACCTTCTGCCCTTATTACAGGTACACAACCACATGTTGACTGAATTTTTAGTGGAGACGTTTAGATGGGTAAAATTATTGGTATCGACCTGGGTACTACCAACTCTTGTGTAGCGATTATGGATGGCACCACTGCACGTGTGCTGGAGAACGCCGAGGGCGATCGCACCACGCCTTCTATCATTGCTTATACCCAGGATGGTGAAACTCTGGTTGGTCAGCCGGCTAAACGTCAGGCAGTGACAAACCCGCAAAACACCCTGTTTGCGATTAAACGCCTGATTGGCCGTCGCTTCCAGGACGAAGAAGTTCAGCGTGATGAAGCCATCATGCCGTACAAAATCATCGGCGCTGAGAACGGCGACGCATGGATTGACGTTAAAGGTCAGAAAATGGCACCGCCGCAGATCTCTGCTGAAGTGCTGAAGAAAATGAAGAAAACGGCTGAAGATTACCTGGGCGAAGCGGTAACTGAAGCAGTTATCACCGTACCTGCTTACTTCAACGATGCTCAGCGTCAGGCAACCAAAGACGCCGGTCGTATCGCAGGTCTGGAAGTCAAACGTATCATCAACGAACCAACCGCAGCGGCACTGGCCTACGGTCTGGATAAAGAAGTTGGCAACCGTACTATCGCGGTTTACGACCTCGGTGGTGGTACTTTCGATATCTCTATTATCGAAATCGACGAAGTTGACGGCGAAAAAACCTTTGAAGTTCTGGCAACCAACGGTGATACCCACCTGGGTGGTGAAGACTTCGACAGCCGTATGATCAACTACCTCGTTGACGAGTTTAAGAAAGACCAGGGCATTGACCTGCGTAACGACCCGCTGGCGATGCAGCGTCTGAAAGAAGCCGCAGAAAAAGCGAAGATCGAGCTTTCTTCTGCACAGCAGACCGACGTGAACCTGCCGTACATTACTGCAGACGCGACCGGTCCAAAACACATGAACATCAAAGTGACTCGCGCGAAACTGGAAAGCCTGGTTGAAGACCTGGTTAACCGTTCCATCGAGCCGCTGAAAGTTGCTCTGCAGGACGCGGGTCTGTCCGTATCCGAAATCCAGGACGTTATCCTGGTGGGTGGTCAGACACGTATGCCAATGGTTCAGAAGAAAGTGGCTGAATTCTTTGGTAAAGAGCCACGTAAAGACGTTAACCCGGACGAAGCTGTTGCCATCGGTGCAGCGGTTCAGGGCGGCGTTCTGACCGGTGAAGTTAAAGACGTACTGCTGCTGGACGTTACCCCGCTGTCTCTGGGTATCGAAACCATGGGCGGTGTGATGACGGCGCTGATTGCCAAAAACACCACCATCCCAACCAAGCACAGCCAGGTGTTCTCTACCGCTGAAGACAACCAGTCTGCGGTAACCATCCATGTGCTGCAGGGTGAGCGTAAACGCGCCGCAGATAACAAAGATCTGGGTCAGTTTAACCTCGATGGTATCAGCCCGGCACCGCGCGGTATGCCGCAGATCGAAGTGACCTTCGACATCGATGCCGACGGTATCCTGCACGTTTCCGCGAAGGACAAAAACAGCGGTAAAGAGCAGAAGATCACCATTAAGGCCTCTTCCGGTCTGAACGAAGAAGAGATCCAGAAAATGGTTCGCGAAGCGGAAGCTAACGCCGAGTCTGACCGTAAGTTCGAAGAACTGGTTCAGACCCGCAACCAGGGTGACCATCTGCTGCACAGCACCCGTAAGCAGGTTGAAGAAGCCGGCGATAAACTGCCAGCTGACGACAAAACTGCTATCGAGTCTGCACTGAGCGCGCTGGAAGCGTCCCTGAAAGGCGAAGACAAAGCTGATATCGAAGCGAAAATGCAGGCGCTGGCCCAGGCTTCTGAGAAGCTGATGGAGATCGCGCAGCAGCAACACGCACAGCAGCAGGCTGGTGCAGGTGCTGACGCTTCTGCAAACAACGCGAAAGATGACGATGTTGTCGACGCAGAGTTTGAAGAAGTGAAAGACAAAAAATAATCGCCCTTTGAACGGGTAATACACTGGCACGGGCGAAGAGGTTTCCTCTCCGCCCGTGCACGCATGTTAGGGGCAGATAAAACAAGATGGCTAAGCAAGACTATTACGAGATTTTAGGCGTTTCCAAAACAGCGGAAGAGCGTGAAATCAAAAAGGCGTATAAGCGCCTGGCCATGAAATTTCACCCGGACCGCAACCAGGGTGACAAAGAGGCCGAAGCCAAGTTTAAAGAGATCAAAGAAGCCTACGAAGTCCTGACCGATGCCCAGAAACGTGCGGCATACGATCAGTACGGTCATGCTGCGTTTGAACAGGGCGGCATGGGCGGCGGCGGCGGATTTGGTGGCGGCGGCGCAGATTTCAGCGATATTTTTGGTGACGTCTTTGGTGACATCTTCGGCGGCGGTCGCGGTCGTCAGCGTGCGGCCCGTGGCGCAGACCTGCGCTACAACATGGAACTGTCGCTGGAAGAAGCGGTACGCGGCGTAACGAAAGAGATCCGCATTCCGACCCTGGAAGAGTGTGACATCTGCCACGGCAGCGGCGCGAAAGTGGGTACCAAGCCGCAGACCTGTCCAACCTGTCACGGTTCCGGCCAGGTACAGATGCGCCAGGGCTTCTTTGCCGTACAGCAGAGCTGTCCACACTGTCAGGGGCGCGGTACGCTGATCAAGGATCCGTGCAACAAGTGTCACGGTCATGGTCGCGTTGAGAAGACCAAAACCCTGTCCGTTAAAATCCCGGCAGGCGTGGATACCGGCGATCGTATTCGTCTGTCTGGCGAAGGCGAAGCGGGTGAACATGGTGCACCAGCGGGCGATCTGTACGTTCAGGTGCAGGTGAAGCAGCACGCGATTTTCGAACGTGAAGGCAACAACCTCTACTGCGAAGTGCCGATCAACTTTGCGATGGCGGCCATGGGCGGCGAAATTGAAGTGCCAACCCTCGACGGTCGCGTAAACCTGAAAGTGCCTGGCGAAACGCAGACCGGCAAGCTGTTCCGCATGCGCGGGAAAGGCGTGAAATCGGTGCGTGGCGGCGCGCAGGGCGACCTGCTGTGTCGCGTGGTGGTTGAAACACCGGTTGGCCTGAATGAGAAACAGAAGCAGCTGCTGAGAGAGTTGCAGGAGAGCTTTGGCGGCCCGACGGGTGAGAATAACAGCCCGCGCTCCAAAAGCTTCTTTGATGGCGTGAAAAAATTCTTTGACGATTTGACTCGCTAATCGGTGAGCTGACGTTTTTCTCAAAGCCCGGAAGCGATTCCGGGCTTTTTTTATGGCTGAAAAACATAGCTCGGAAAAACTGAGTGCATACTCAATATTAACCTGCTTTTACCGATGAATATCCACGAGTATGATGGTTTTAACGAAGAATTTCCGTAAAAAGAGAGAGTAAAAGTGAAACTTCTGCACCGTTTTTTCAGTAATGAGGCCGCCGGCGGCATCATACTTATTCTGGCGGCCGCGCTGGCAATGCTGCTGGCTAATATGGGCGGTACCCGCGACCTCTATCATTCTTTTCTGGAAACGCCTGTCGAACTACGGGTCGGCGTGCTCGAAATCAATAAGAACATGCTGCTGTGGATCAACGATGCACTGATGGCGGTCTTTTTCCAGCTGGTAGGCCTTGAGGTGAAGCGTGAGCTGGTACAAGGCTCACTCGCCAGTCGCCAGCGCGCTGCGTTCCCGGTGATTGCCGCTATCGGCGGGATGGTGGTACCCGCGCTGATCTACCTGGCGTTTAACTACCAGGACCCTCTTGCCCGCCAGGGCTGGGCAATCCCCGCAGCAACGGACATCGCCTTTGCGCTGGGCGTTCTGGCTCTGCTGGGCAACCGCGTGCCAATGGCGCTAAAAATCTTTCTGATGGCGCTGGCTATCATTGACGATTTGGGCGCAATTATCATCATTGCCCTGTTCTATACCAGCGAACTGTCGATGTTGTCGCTGGGTGTCGCAGCGGCGGCCATTGCGGCACTGGCGCTGCTGAATATCTTCAACGTTCGTCGGATTGGCATCTATGTGCTGGTGGGGATGGTTCTGTGGACGGCGGTACTGAAATCGGGCGTGCATGCCACCCTGGCCGGGGTGATTATCGGCTTCTTCGTCCCGCTGAAGTCGCAGGAGGGCAAATCCCCGGCGAAACAGCTGGAGCATGTTCTGCATCCATGGGTCGCTTTTCTGATCCTGCCGCTGTTTGCCTTTGCGAATGCGGGTGTCTCCCTTCAAGGGGTGACCTTCGCAGGACTGACATCAATGTTGCCGCTGGGGATCATTGCCGGGCTGTTTATCGGCAAGCCGCTGGGAATTAGCCTCTTCTGCTGGCTGGCGCTGAAACTGAAGCTGGCCTCGTTGCCACACGGCACCACCTGTCGGCAGATCATGGCCGTTGGCGTGCTGTGCGGGATTGGCTTCACGATGTCGATCTTTATCTCGACGCTGGCATTTGGCGCACATGCCCCGGAGCTTATCGTCTGGGCTAAACTGGGTATTCTGACCGGGTCACTGCTGGCGGCGTTTGTTGGTTATGCCTTACTGAAAATGAAATTGTCGGGGCAGGTACATCCGGCATAACAGGACATCGGGAGGGCAGGCCGCCCTCCCGTAAACACTATCAGGGAGCGAGGATCGTATGTCTCATCTTAATTACAACCACCTGTACTACTTCTGGCATGTCTATAAAGAAGGGTCGGTTGTCGGCGCTGCAGAAGCGCTCTACCTGACGCCACAAACCATTACCGGGCAGATCAAAGCCCTGGAAGAGCGCCTGCAGGGGAAGCTCTTCAAGCGCAAGGGACGTGGCATCGAACCCAGCGAGCTTGGTGAGCTGGTGTTTCGCTACGCCGACAAAATGTTCACCCTGAGCCAGGAAATGCTCGATATCGTCAATTATCGCAAGGAGTCGAACCTGCTCTTTGACGTGGGCGTCGCGGATGCGCTGTCAAAAAGGCTGGTCAGCGGCGTGCTGGATGCGGCGGTGGTTGAAGATGAACAAATCCACCTGCGCTGTTTTGAATCCACCCACGAGATGCTCCTGGAGCAGCTAAGCCAGCATAAGCTGGATATGATTATCTCGGATTGCCCGATCGATTCTACCCAGCAGGAAGGGCTGTTTTCGGTGAAAATTGGCGAATGTGGCGTGAGCTTCTGGTGTATCAATCCCCCGCCGAAAAAACCCTTCCCTGCCTGTCTGGAAGAGCGACGTTTACTGGTGCCAGGGCGGCGTTCAATGCTCGGCCGCAAGCTGCTGAACTGGTTTAACTCGCAGGGGCTGAACGTGGAGATTCTGGGTGAGTTTGATGATGCGGCGCTAATGAAAGCCTTTGGCGAAGCGCACAACGCGATCTTCGTTGCCCCGACGCTTTACGCACAGGACCTCTATACGGACATCAGGATTACGGAGATTGGCAGGGTGGATAACGTGATGGAGGAGTATCACGCGATATTCGCCGAAAGAATGATTCAGCATCCGGCAGTGCAGCGTATTTGTAACCGTGACTACTCGGCACTGTTTACGCCACCAGCAATCTGAAGGCATAAAAAAACCCGCGTTAAGCGGGTTCTTTAAACAAGCAACAACAAGTGACGATTAAGCCAGTTTGTTGATCTGCGCGATCAGGTTTGCTTTATGACGCGCTGCTTTGTTTTTGTGGATCAGACCTTTAGCAGCCTGACGATCCACGATTGGTTGCATTTCGTTAAATGCGTTCTGCGCTGCAGCTTTGTCGCCAGCTTCGATTGCTGCGTATACTTTCTTGATGAAAGTACGCATCATAGAGCGACGGCTTGCGTTGTGCTTACGAGCCTTTTCAGACTGAACGGCACGTTTCTTAGCTGATTTGATATTAGCCAAGTCCAACTCCCAAATATGATCTATGTGGACAATTCAAAGGCCGAGGAATATGCCCTCTCTGCCTTCTTTTGTCAATGGATTTGTGCAAATAAGCGCCGTTAATTAGCGACGCTACGTTACGTAGTGATGGCGCAGGATTCTACCAGCTTGTCGCTCCTGAATACAGCTTTTCGACATAAAAATCCTCATCCGCAGACAGATTTTTTCGCTGTGAAAGGCAACCCTGATGAAATCATTACGGCTTTCTGTTTTGCGTGAACAATCGCCGGTTAACCTTAACCGCTGTACAAGGTATACTTTGGCGATTTTCACTGTTTTGAGCCAGTCATGAAGCTGATACGCGGCATACATAATCTCAGTCAGGCCCCGCACGGGTGTGTGCTGACTATTGGTAATTTCGACGGCGTGCATCGTGGACATCAGGTGCTGTTGCAGGGGTTACGTGAAGAGGGGCGGGCACGAGGTCTGCCGGTAGTAGTCATGATTTTTGAGCCGCAGCCGCTGGAGCTTTTTGCCAGCGAGAAGGCGCCTGCGCGCCTGACCCGCCTGCGTGAAAAATTACGTTACCTGGCCCAGTGCGGCGTGGACTACGTCCTGTGCGTCCGTTTTGATCGGCGCTTCGCCGCGCTGACGGCACAAAATTTTGTCAGCGACCTGTTGGTTGATCGCCTCGGGGTGCGCTTTCTGGCCGTGGGTGATGATTTCCGCTTTGGCGCTGGTCGTCAGGGGGATTTCTTGCTATTACAGAAGGCTGGCCTGGAGTATGGCTTTGACGTCACCAGCACCCAGACCTTTTGCGAAGGCGGCGTACGCATCAGCAGCACGGCAGTACGCCAGGCGCTGGCTGATGACGATCTGGATGCCGCCGCAACGCTGCTCGGCCGCCCGTTCTCCATCTCCGGGCGCGTAGTGCATGGCGATGAACTGGGTCGCACCATTGGTTTCCCTACGGCGAACTTACCGCTGCGCCGTCAGGTTTCCCCGGTAAAAGGGGTCTTTGCGGTAGAGGTAACGGGGCTGGGCGATAAGCCTCTGCCCGGCGTTGCCAATATTGGTACCCGTCCGACAGTGGCCGGTGTACGTCAGCAACTCGAAGTGCATTTGCTGGACGTTGTAATGGACCTTTATGGTCGCCATATAGATGTAATCCTGCGTAAAAAAATACGCAATGAGCAGCGATTCGCCTCGCTCGATGAGCTGAAAGCGCAAATAGCGAGAGATGAATTAACAGCCCGCGAAATTTTTGGGCTTTCAAACCCGGCTTAATGCCTGAGATATAAATACGGAACCGAGAATCTGATGAGTGACTATAAATCAACCCTGAATTTGCCGGAAACAGGGTTCCCGATGCGCGGCGACCTCGCTAAGCGTGAACCGGGAATGCTGGCGCGTTGGACCGATGATGACCTGTACGGCATCATCCGTGCAGCCAAAAAAGGCAAAAAAACCTTCATTCTGCATGATGGCCCTCCTTATGCGAATGGCAGCATTCATATTGGTCACTCTGTAAACAAGATTCTGAAAGACATTATCGTGAAGTCCAAAGGCCTCATGGGCTTTGACTCGCCTTACGTTCCAGGCTGGGACTGTCACGGTCTGCCAATTGAGCTGAAAGTAGAGCAAGAGTTCGGTAAGCCAGGCGAGAAGTTCACCGCAGCTGAATTCCGCGCGAAATGCCGCGAATACGCTGCCACCCAGGTTGACGGTCAGCGTGAAGACTTTATCCGTCTGGGCGTGCTGGGCGACTGGTCGCATCCGTACCTGACCATGGACTTCAAAACCGAAGCCAACATCATTCGTGCGCTGGGTAAAATCATCGGTAACGGCCACCTGCACAAAGGCGCCAAGCCGGTGCACTGGTGCGTGGACTGCCGTTCTGCGCTGGCTGAGGCAGAAGTTGAATATTACGACAAAACTTCTCCATCCATCGATGTGGCCTTCGAAGGCGTCGATCAGGAAGCGCTGCAGGGCAAATTTGGTCTGCCAGGCGTCGAAGGCCCAATCTCGCTGGTGATCTGGACCACCACGCCATGGACCCTGCCTGCCAACCGTGCGATCTCCCTCTCTGCGGAGTTCGAATACGCGCTGGTACAGGTTGAAGGCCGTGCGCTGATCCTGGCGAAAGACCTGGTGGAGAGCGTGCTGAAGCGCGCGAACATCACCGAGTACAGCATTCTGGGTACGGTTAAAGGTGCCGAGCTGGAGCATCTGCGCTTCAAGCATCCGTTCCTTGATTTCGATGTGCCAGCGATTCTGGGCGAACACGTCACCCTCGAAGCGGGTACCGGTGCGGTACATACCGCCGGTGGCCACGGCCCGGACGACTACAGCATCAGTTTGAAATACGGTCTGGAAATCGCCAACCCGGTTGGCCCGGACGGCGCTTACCTGCCAGGCACCTATCCGACCCTGGACGGCGTGAACGTCTTTAAAGCTAACGACATCATCGTCAACATGCTGCGCGACAACGGCTCGCTGCTGCATGTTGAGAAAATGCAGCACAGCTATCCGTGCTGCTGGCGTCATAAGACACCAATCATCTTCCGCGCGACCCCACAGTGGTTTGTCAGCATGGATCAGAAAGGCCTGCGCGCGCAGTCTCTGAAAGAGATCAAAGGCGTGCAGTGGATCCCGGACTGGGGCCAGGCGCGCATCGAATCTATGGTTGCGAACCGTCCTGACTGGTGTATCTCCCGTCAGCGTACCTGGGGCGTACCGATGTCTCTGTTCGTCCATAAAGAGACCCAGGAACTGCACCCGAATACCCTGGAACTGATGGAAGAAGTGGCGAAGCGCGTCGAAGTTGACGGCATTCAGGCGTGGTGGGATCTCGACGCCCGCGACATCCTGGGCGCGGACGCGGATAACTACGAGAAAGTGCCAGATACCCTGGACGTGTGGTTCGACTCCGGTTCAACGCACGCCTCTGTTGTTGACGTGCGTCCAGAGTTTGCCGGCCACGCTGCCGACATGTATCTGGAAGGTTCTGACCAACACCGTGGCTGGTTCATGTCATCCCTGATGATTTCCACCGCTATGAAGGGTAAAGCACCTTACCGTCAGGTACTGACTCACGGTTTCACCGTGGATGGTCAGGGTCGTAAGATGTCCAAATCTATCGGTAACACCGTTTCTCCGCAGGACGTGATGAACAAACTGGGCGCCGACATTCTGCGTCTGTGGGTGGCATCAACTGACTACACCGGCGAAATGGCGGTGTCTGACGAGATCCTGAAACGTGCTGCCGACAGCTATCGTCGTATCCGTAACACCGCGCGCTTCCTGCTGGCGAACCTGAACGGGTTCGATCCGGCAAAAGACATGGTGAAACCGGAAGAGATGGTCGTTCTGGATCGCTGGGCCGTGGGCTGCGCGAAAGCGGCACAGGAAGATATCCTGAAAGCTTACGAGTCTTACGACTTCCACGAAGTGGTGCAGCGCCTGATGCGCTTCTGCTCCATCGAAATGGGTTCGTTCTACCTCGACATCATCAAAGACCGTCAGTACACCGCGAAAGCCGACAGCGTGGCGCGTCGCAGCTGCCAGACCGCACTGTTCCATATCGCAGAAGCGCTGGTGCGCTGGATGGCACCGATCATGTCCTTCACCGCGGATGAGATTTGGGGCTACCTGCCAGGGGATCGTGAGAAGTATGTCTTCACTGGCGAGTGGTACGAAGGTCTGTTTGGCCTGTCCGGGACCGAAGCCATGAACGACAGCTTCTGGGACGAGCTGCTGAAAGTGCGCGGCGAAGTGAACAAAGTGATCGAGCAGGCGCGTGCCGACAAGAAAGTGGGCGGCTCCCTGGAAGCGGCAGTGACCCTGTACGCGGAACCTGAGCTGGCTGCGAAGCTGACTGCGCTGGGCGATGAATTACGATTTGTTCTGTTGACCTCCGGTGCGAATGTTGCGGATTATGCCGACGCGAGCGCTGATGCCCAGCAGAGCGAACTGCTCAAAGGGTTGAAAGTGGCGCTGGTGAAAGCCGAAGGTGAGAAGTGCTCGCGCTGCTGGCATTACACGACCGATGTCGGCAAGGTGGCGGAACACGCAGAGATCTGCGGACGCTGTGTCAGCAACATCGCCGGTGATGGCGAAAAACGTAAGTTTGCCTGATGAGTAAATCACTCTCTTCAACAGGGCTGCGCTGGCTGTGGCTGGTGGTAGTCGTGCTGATTATTGATTTGGGCAGCAAATACCTGATCCTCCAGAACTTTGCTCTGGGGGATACGGTTTCGCTGTTCCCGTCGCTTAATCTGCACTATGCGCGCAACTACGGCGCGGCGTTTAGCTTCCTGGCTGACAGCGGCGGCTGGCAGCGCTGGTTCTTCGCAGGTATCGCTCTCGGTATCTGCGTTGTGCTGGCAGTGCTGATGTACCGCGGGAAAGCCACGCAAAAGCTGAACAACATCGCCTACGCACTGATCATTGGCGGTGCGCTGGGTAACCTGTTTGACCGTCTGTGGCA
This sequence comes from Leclercia sp. LSNIH3, assembly GCF_002935105.1. Lineage (NCBI taxonomy): Bacteria > Pseudomonadati > Pseudomonadota > Gammaproteobacteria > Enterobacterales > Enterobacteriaceae > Leclercia > Leclercia sp. LSNIH3. Next base: position 1,720,082 of record NZ_CP026387.1, on the reverse strand, counting down.
CGGCTTTGTGGTCGATATGATCGACTTCTATGTCGGCAACTGGCACTTCGCCACCTTTAACCTGGCCGATACTGCAATTTGTATTGGTGCGGCGTTAATCGTGCTGGAAGGCTTCCTGCCGAACGCAGCCGCGAAGAAACAGGCTTAAGCATCAACGCCGGGTGACGCGCAGCGATCCCGGCCTACCGAATATGCCAACGCCAGTTTGCCGGGTAAGCGAAGCGCCACCTGGCAAACTGCGAGGCAATATTAAAGAGCAATGTTTATGTCTAAATCCGTACAGAGCAACAGCGCGATCCTCGTTCACTTCACGCTGAAACTGGATGATGGCTCTACCGCAGAATCCACCCGCAATAACGGCAAACCGGCGCTGTTTCGCCTGGGCGATACCTCCCTGTCCGAAGGTCTTGAGCAGCAACTGCTGGGGCTGAAAGAGGGAGAGAAGAAAGCCTTCTCTCTGGAGCCGGATGCTGCGTTTGGCGTGCCCAGCCCGGACCTGATCCAGTACTTCTCGCGTCGTGAATTTATGGACGCGGGTGAGCCTGAAATCGGGGCGATTATGCTCTTTACCGCTATGGACGGCAGCGAAATGCCTGGCGTGATTCGGGAAATCAACGGGGACTCCATCACCGTCGACTTCAACCATCCGCTTGCCGGGCGTACCGTCCATTTTGATGTTGAAGTGCTGGAAATTGACCCAGCGCTGGAGGCCTGAAATGCAGATCCTGTTGGCTAACCCGCGCGGTTTCTGCGCCGGTGTAGACCGCGCTATCAGCATTGTTGAAAACGCGCTGGAAATTTACGGCGCGCCAATTTATGTGCGTCACGAAGTGGTGCACAACCGTTACGTGGTCGATAGCCTGCGCGAGCGCGGGGCGATCTTTATCGAGCAGATCAGTGAAGTGCCTGATGGCGCGATCCTGATTTTCTCTGCCCACGGCGTCTCTCAGGCCGTACGTAACGAAGCGAAAAGCCGCGATCTCACCGTTTTCGATGCTACCTGTCCGCTGGTCACCAAAGTGCATATGGAAGTGGCGAGAGCCAGCCGCCGTGGTGAAGAGTCGATCCTGATTGGCCACGCCGGTCACCCGGAAGTGGAAGGCACCATGGGGCAGTACAGCAACCCGGAAGGGGGGATGTACCTGGTCGAGTCGCCGGAAGATGTGCTTACGCTGAACGTGAAAAACGAAGCGCGTCTGTCCTTTATGACCCAGACAACGCTCTCCGTAGACGATACGTCAGACGTTATTGATGCGTTGCGCCAGCGCTTCCCGAAAATTGTCGGGCCGCGTAAGGACGACATCTGCTACGCCACGACAAACCGCCAGGAAGCTGTGCGTGCGCTTGCTGAGCAAGCAGATGTGGTGCTGGTTGTCGGCTCCAAAAACTCCTCGAACTCCAACCGTCTGGCCGAGCTGGCGCAGCGGATGGGGAAAGCGGCGTTTTTGATTGACGATGCGACGGACATTCAGGAGGCGTGGGTTAAGAATGCCGCCTGTGTTGGCGTAACTGCGGGCGCTTCCGCCCCGGATATTCTGGTGCAGAACGTCATTGTCCGCCTGCAGGAGCTGGGTGGCGGTGAAGCGGTGCCGCTGGAAGGACGCGAAGAGAACATCGTCTTTGAAGTCCCGAAAGAGCTACGCATTGATGCCCGCGAAGTCGAGTAAGGTTTAAAAATGCCAGTCACTGAATGACTGGCATTTTTTCATTCAGGTAGTCGATCATGGCCCGCATTCTGGCTGGCATATGTTTGTTGCGGGTCCACAGCAGCCAGAGATCGCCCGTATAGCTACTGATAAACTCCCACTCCGGTAAGACCTGCACAATCTCCCCACTTTCCAGCGTCTCACGCGCCGTGAACAGCGGTAAACTCCCGATACCCAGGCCGCGCTTTACCGCATCCAGCCTCACACCCGTGTGGTTAGCGGCGTAACGACCATGGGTCTGTACCGTTTCCGTTTTTCCGTTCAATGCAAACTTCCAGCGTGAATCGGCCGGCGTTTCACCGAGCGAAATACAGCTATGTTGCCGGAGATCGTGCGGATGCTGCGGTATGCCCATGCGACGAAGGTACTCTGGGGTGGCGCAGATGACATGGGTGACCGGCATCAGCGGTTTACCGTACAGGCCAGGAGAGGGAGTATTAGTGATCCGTAGCGCCAGATCGACACCGTCGTCGATCAAATCCATGTAACGATCTTCCAGGCGCAGGCAGACATCAATCTGCGGATAGCGCTCAAGGAATGCCGGGATTAAAGGATGGATCACAAAGCGTCCCACGGCTTTCGGTACGCTCATGGTGAGTTTTCCCTGCGCAACGGTCTGCAGGCTGCTGCCTGAATCCATCGCCTGCTGTGCCGCGTCCAGCATATCCAGCGCATGCTCATAAACCGCTTTTCCGGTCACGGTAAGCGCCAGCTTACGTGTAGTGCGGTGCAGCAATTTACATCCCATCTCTTTTTCCAGACGTGAAACACAGCGGCTGATCGCAGAGGGCGTGGCGCCAGTGAGGCGGGCTGCGGTTGAAAAATTGCCATGTTCTACGATGGTGACGAAAGTGGCGAGATCGGGAAGCAAAGAAGGTTTCATTTGTGCATACCAGGCAAGAGTGCAATGTCTGAGCGGCCGATTATCGACACTTAAGTGATGAATATACTGTCAGGGTACAGAGGAGAACAACCATGACAGAACGACTTTATTACACCAGTGACGCGACAGAAGGGCGTGCACAGGTAATCCGTTGCACTGAGGAGCCTGACGGCCGCTACGCCATTGAACTTAATCAGACCCTTTTTCATCCGCAGGGCGGTGGACAGCCAGCAGATCGAGGATGGATCGCCGGGATAGCGGTAGAAGCGGTATCCCTGCGCGGGGATCATGTCGTCCACATTCTGCCCGCAGCGCTTACGCCAGGCGAGGTGGAGATGCAAGTCGATAAAGATGTGAGAGAACGTCACTCCCGCTGGCACAGCGCAGGTCACTTGATCGGCTATGCTGGGGAGCAGTTTGGTTGGAAGCCGGTAAAAGCCCACCACTGGCCTGGTGAAGGGCGGATTACCTTTACGCCTGGCGAGGGTCAGGATCCCCTGCCAGATGCCAGTGCCCTGATGGCCATTATTGACGGTTGGAAAGCCGATAACCTGCTTCGCCATACTGAAATTGAAACGGGCAGACGCAAGGTTCGCTTTGGCGATCTCCCGCACTACCTTTGCGGTGGAACGCACGTTAAACAGCTGGCGGATGTGGGGGCAATGCAAATCCTCGGGCTGAAAATGAAAAAAGGACAGTTGATCGTCATCTATAGCCTCGATTAACAGGGTTGTGATTAACCCGACATCGCGGGTGGCCTGGTATTTCTATTGAAAACGATGCCAGGCTCAGCGGTGATCCTCAACACTGCATGTTGAACGTTACATTGATGAACCATAACCTGGGCTGCTGGGTGCGGCTCGCGTAACGCCACGTACTTTTCTCTATGGCCGGAAGCGGGCCATATCCTGGCGATCATGTCTTTAACTGATATCTCTCCCTGTTTATCATTAAATTCTAATTATCGGCGTTTTCTGTGGCAGCCTTCGTCAGGGCTGGTTAATCTGAAAGCGGTTTACATCATTTTAACGTAAGAGAATAACTATGCATGATGCAGAGATCCGTGTCGCCATTGCGGGCGCGGGCGGACGTATGGGCCGTCAGCTTATTCAGGCGGCACTACAGATGGACGGCGTGGCCCTTGGCGCGGCGTTGGAGCGTGAAGGTTCATCTCTTCTGGGAGCCGACGCAGGTGAATTAGCAGGCGTGGCGAAAACGGGCGTGACCGTGCAGAGCAGCCTGGATGCCGTTAAAGATGACTTTGACGTCTTCATCGATTTCACTCGTCCTGAAGGCACGCTCGACCACCTGGCTTTTTGCCGTCAGCATGGGAAAGGAATGGTTATTGGCACCACGGGTTTTGATGATGCCGGTAAACAAGCCATTCAGGCTGCATCAAACGAGATTGCGATTGTTTTCGCTGCGAACTTCAGTGTAGGCGTTAACGTCATGCTGAAGCTGCTGGAGAAGGCGGCGAAAGTGATGGGGGATTACACCGACATCGAAATTATCGAAGCGCACCACCGTTATAAAGTCGATGCCCCGTCTGGCACCGCGCTGGCGATGGGTGAGGCGATCGCTCAGGCGATGGATAAAGATCTAAAAGAGTGCGCGGTCTATACCCGTGAGGGTTATACCGGTGAACGTGTGCCTGGCACCATTGGGTTTGCTACCGTCCGTGCTGGCGACATCGTCGGTGAACATACCGCGATGTTTGCTGATATCGGTGAGCGTGTTGAGATTACCCATAAAGCCTCCAGTCGGATGACTTTTGCAAATGGGGCAGTTCGTTCTGCAATGTGGTTGAAAGGCAAGAAAGATGGTCTCTTTGACATGCGAGATGTGCTTGATCTTAATAATTTATAATCATGATTACCCTTCGTGATGTGGTTATTGCAGTCATAATCAATTGATTGCACAGGGCAATATTTTATTGCCCTTTAATTTTGTCTGTTTTGATATAATTTCTTTCTTAAACCCTCATAAACAAACGTTATCCCCACTATTTTTGTTTCAAAAATGTGAATTTTGACCAAATGGTCCACTTTTTTGGGCTTGAGATGAGGGCTTGCTATTAAAACTGAGTCGCAAGCGTTTTCTTACGTGATTTAGTTGATCTTTTTGCCCGTTAATTACTTTCCAGCTCATCAGTGGCGCAAAAACAACAAACAAAACCCACTTTTTAAGTTGACTTTCCCCTGTCAAATCTCCAGAATGCCGCCGTTTGCCGAAAATCCACTGGCAGCAGATTTGCATTGATTCATACTATGGGTATGCATTAATATGCAAATAAAGTGAGTGAATATTCTCTGGAGGGTGTTTTGATTAAGTCAGCGCTATTGGTTCTGGAAGACGGAACCCAGTTTATCGGTCGGGCCATTGGGGCAACAGGTTCGGCGGTTGGGGAAGTCGTTTTCAATACTTCAATGACCGGTTATCAAGAAATCCTCACTGATCCTTCCTATTCCCGCCAAATCGTCACTCTAACTTATCCCCATATCGGCAATGTCGGCACTAACGCCGCTGATGAAGAGTCTTCCCAGGTACATGCACAAGGTCTGATTATTCGCGACCTGCCGCTGATTGCCAGCAACTACCGCAATACCGAAGACCTCTCTTCCTACCTGAAGCGCCATAACATCGTGGCGATTGCCGATATCGATACCCGTAAGTTGACGCGTCTGCTGCGTGAAAAAGGTGCCCAGAACGGCTGCATCATCGCTGGCGATAACCTGGATGTAGCTCTGGCGCAGGAAAAAGCCAAAGCCTTCCCGGGGCTGAACGGCATGGATCTGGCAAAAGAAGTAACCACCGCTGAGGCCTACAGCTGGACTCAGGGGAGCTGGACGCTGGCAGGCGAACTGCCAGAAGCCAAAAAAGAAGAGGAACTGCCGTTCCACGTCGTGGCCTACGACTACGGTGCCAAGCGCAACATCCTGCGTATGCTGGTGGATCGCGGCTGCCGTCTGACCGTTGTGCCGGCGAAAACCCCGGCAGAGGACGTGCTGAAGATGAACCCGGACGGGATCTTCCTCTCCAACGGCCCGGGTGACCCGGCGCCATGCGACTACGCAATCGACGCGATTAAGAGCTTCCTGGAAACCGATATTCCGGTATTCGGTATCTGCCTCGGCCATCAGCTGCTGGCGCTGGCGAGCGGTGCAAAAACCGTGAAAATGAAGTTCGGCCACCACGGTGGTAACCACCCGGTGAAAGATATTGATAACAACACGGTGATGATTACCGCGCAGAACCACGGTTTTGCGGTGGACGAAGCCTCCATGCCTGCCACGCTGCGCGTAACGCACAAGTCGCTTTTCGACGGCACCCTGCAGGGGATTCATCGTACCGACAAACCGGCGTTCAGCTTCCAGGGCCACCCGGAAGCCAGCCCAGGCCCGCACGATGCCGCGCCGCTGTTCGATCACTTCATCGAACTCATTGAGCAGTACCGTAAGACCGCTAAATAATCAGAATCTGTTTATGCCTTGCTGCGCTCAGGCAGACGGCGTCAAAAATTTGTCTGCCAGTCGCTCGCGACGCGCATAAACAGGTTCTCCGGAGAAAGAAGCTATGCCAAAACGTACAGACATAAAAAGCATCCTGATTCTTGGCGCTGGCCCGATTGTGATCGGCCAGGCCTGCGAATTCGACTACTCCGGCGCACAGGCGTGTAAAGCCCTGCGCGAAGAGGGTTACCGCGTTATCCTGGTGAACTCTAACCCGGCGACCATCATGACCGACCCGGAAATGGCCGATGCGACTTACATCGAGCCGATTCACTGGGAAGTGGTACGCAAAATCATCGAAAAAGAGCGCCCGGATGCGGTGCTGCCGACCATGGGCGGCCAGACAGCGCTGAACTGCGCGCTGGAGTTGGAACGTCAGGGCGTACTGGCTGAGTTCGGCGTGACCATGATTGGCGCGACTGCCGACGCGATTGATAAAGCAGAAGACCGTCGTCGCTTTGACGTGGCGATGAAGAAAATCGGCCTCGACACTGCACGCTCCGGTATCGCTCACAACATGGAAGAAGCGCTGGCGGTTGCCGCTGACGTGGGTTATCCGTGCATCATCCGTCCGTCCTTCACCATGGGCGGCACCGGCGGCGGTATTGCGTATAACCGTGAAGAGTTCGAAGAGATTTGCGAACGCGGTCTGGATCTCTCCCCAACCAAAGAGCTACTGATTGACGAGTCGCTGATTGGCTGGAAAGAGTACGAAATGGAAGTGGTGCGTGATAAAAACGACAATTGCATCATCGTCTGCTCTATCGAGAACTTCGATGCCATGGGCATCCACACCGGTGACTCCATCACCGTGGCACCCGCCCAGACGCTGACCGATAAAGAGTATCAAATCATGCGTAACGCCTCGATGGCGGTACTGCGTGAGATTGGCGTCGAAACCGGCGGTTCTAACGTTCAGTTCTCGGTAAACCCGAAGAACGGTCGCCTGATTGTTATCGAGATGAACCCGCGCGTATCCCGCTCTTCTGCGCTGGCATCGAAAGCCACCGGCTTCCCGATTGCTAAAGTGGCAGCGAAACTGGCCGTGGGTTATACCCTTGATGAGCTGATGAACGACATCACCGGTGGCCGTACCCCGGCATCGTTTGAGCCGTCTATCGACTACGTTGTGACCAAAATCCCTCGCTTCAACTTCGAGAAATTTGCCGGTGCGAACGACCGTCTGACCACACAGATGAAGTCCGTTGGTGAAGTGATGGCGATTGGCCGCACCCAGCAGGAATCCCTGCAGAAAGCGCTGCGCGGCCTGGAAGTGGGCGCGACCGGTTTCGACCCGAAAGTAAGCCTGGATGATCCGGAAGCCCTGACGAAAATCCGCCGTGAGCTGAAAGATGCAGGTGCCGAGCGTATCTGGTACATCGCCGATGCCTTCCGTGCTGGCCTGTCCGTTGATGGTGTCTTCAACCTGACCAATATCGACCGCTGGTTCCTGGTGCAGATTGAAGAGCTGGTGCGTCTGGAAGAGAAAGTTGCGGATCTGGGCATCAACGGCCTCGACGCTGACTTCCTGCGTATGCTGAAGCGTAAAGGCTTTGCCGATGCGCGTCTGGCAAAACTGGCGGGCGTACGCGAAGCAGAAATCCGCAAGCTGCGTGACCAGTACAACCTGCACCCGGTTTACAAGCGCGTGGACACCTGTGCGGCAGAATTTGCGACCGACACTGCCTATATGTACTCCACCTATGAAGAGGAGTGCGAAGCGAACCCATCGGTTGACCGTGACAAAATCATGGTTCTGGGCGGCGGTCCAAACCGTATCGGCCAGGGCATCGAGTTCGACTACTGCTGTGTACACGCCTCACTGGCGCTGCGCGAAGACGGTTACGAGACCATCATGGTTAACTGTAACCCGGAAACTGTCTCTACCGACTACGACACCTCCGACCGTCTCTACTTCGAGCCGGTTACGCTGGAAGACGTACTGGAAATCGTGCGTATCGAGAAGCCAAAAGGCGTTATCGTGCAGTACGGCGGCCAGACTCCGCTGAAGCTGGCGCGTGACCTGGAAGCCGCAGGTGTACCGGTTATCGGCACCAGCCCGGACGCGATTGACCGTGCCGAAGACCGTGAGCGTTTCCAGAAGGCGGTTGATCGCCTGAAGCTGAAACAACCGGCTAACGCCACTGTGACCGCGATTGAGCAGGCGGTTGAGAAGGCCAAAGAGATCACCTATCCACTGGTGGTGCGTCCATCCTACGTGCTGGGCGGCCGCGCAATGGAAATCGTCTACGACGAAGCCGACCTGCGTCGTTACTTCCAGACCGCGGTCAGCGTCTCTAACGATGCGCCAGTACTGCTGGACCGCTTCCTGGATGACGCAGTTGAAGTGGACGTTGATGCTATCTGCGATGGCGAAATGGTGCTGATTGGCGGCATCATGGAGCATATCGAGCAGGCGGGCGTTCACTCCGGTGACTCAGCCTGTTCTCTGCCGGCTTATACGCTGAGCAAAGAGATTCAGGACGTAATGCGTGACCAGGTGCAGAAGCTGGCCTTCGAGTTGCAGGTACGCGGTCTGATGAACGTGCAGTTCGCGGTGAAAGACAACGAAGTTTACCTGATTGAAGTTAACCCGCGTGCGGCGCGTACCGTACCGTTCGTCTCCAAAGCAACCGGCATTCCGCTGGCGAAAGTGGCGGCGCGCGTGATGGCTGGCCAGACTTTGGCACAGCAGGGCGTGACCAAAGAGATCATCCCGCCGTACTACTCGGTGAAAGAGGTCGTGCTGCCGTTCAACAAATTCCCGGGCGTTGACCCGCTGTTAGGGCCAGAAATGCGCTCTACCGGGGAAGTGATGGGCGTGGGCCGCACTTTCGCTGAAGCCTTCGCGAAAGCGCAGCTCGGCAGTAACTCCACCATGAAGAAACAGGGCCGTGCGCTGCTGTCCGTGCGTGAAGGGGATAAAGAGCGCGTAGTGGACCTGGCGGCGAAGCTGCTGAAACAGGGCTTCGAACTGGATGCCACTCACGGTACTGCGATTGTACTGGGCGAAGCGGGTATCAACCCGCGTCTGGTGAACAAGGTGCATGAAGGTCGTCCGCACATTCAGGACCGTATCAAGAATGGCGAGTACACCTACATCATCAACACCACTGAAGGGCGTCAGGCGATTGAAGACTCCAAGCTGATTCGCCGCAGCGCGCTGCAGTACAAAGTGCACTACGACACCACCCTGAACGGCGGTTTTGCAACAGCCATGGCGCTGAACGCGGATGCCACCGAGAAGGTCATTTCGGTGCAAGAGATGCACGCGCAGATCACGAAGTAATCGCTTCAGATTGCTCTCAAAACCCGCTTCGGCGGGTTTTTTTATGTCTTTCCGACCATTTTTGGCGGTTGTGCCTCCTCCCTTTTCAACGCACTGTAGGGCGATACCTGAAAAAAGGAGTTTATTGTGAAACAGGCCCTTACGTTGATATCCCTGGTAATACTGCTTGCTGGCTGTGCAGATTTTGCCTCGTCGGTGACCAATACCATCGATGGAATGGGGATGACTCCCGACTATGCAAAAGGCTTAAAGGACGATCTGGAGCCGCAGAAAAAGTTAACCACACCGGTGGTGAAGGTGGCAGATAGCGTGCCTGAGGGCAAGCTCGTCGAGAAGTATGACAATGGCAATAAGAAGTTTGAGACTGTCATCAAGAACCGCTGCTTTAACGACTATATCGACGTCTATTACCCGAACGGCGTCCTGCGGAGCCATACGCCGCTGGTTAACTGTCAGGCGGAAGGGCTGTCTCAGGGTTATACCCAGGACGGGAAGCTGCGCTCGACCATCACCTTCAAAGCGAGCGTGGCGAACGGCGAAGCGAAAACCTATGACGCTGGCGGAAAAGTGGTTCAGACAGTGATCTACAGAGATGGCTTCCCGCAGAAAAGCTAACCTTCAGAGTGTTCTGCATTTTTCCCTGAACGTAGCGTATTACGCTACAGTTTAGCCTGATGATAACAATGACGACCAACAGGGAGAATACTATGCAAAGCAAACTACTGATGGCCTCTGTCTTTGCGGCTGCAACGCTGTTTACCGTAGCGGGATGTTCGTCTAATCAGGCGGTGAAAACGACGGACGGCAAAACCATCGTTACCGACGGTAAACCGCAGGTAGATGATGATACCGGGCTGGTGTCATATGAGAATGCAGAAACCGGGCAAACCGAGCAGATTAACCGCGATCAGGTTAAATCCATGGGTGAACTGGATAACTGATAAAAAAATGCAGTGGCCTGAGCCACTGCATTGTTCGGTCTGGTGATGGGATTACCAGCGGTGGTTCAGCAGGATATGACCGCCATACGCGTCATAACCGTTTTCACCCCACTCGCCGCTGGCGCGTAACGAGATCAGCGTGGTTTCATTCAGTTTGCCGGTAACGCCCAGCTCCAGTTGACCGCGGTCTTCCGGGGTATCGTTACTGAACGCTTCGCCGTTGAAGGCGATATCATTCTGTCCGGCACCTTTCAGCCAGTTCACTGCTACGTAAGGCTGCCATGCCTGCACATCTTTCTGATCGAAGTAGCTGGTTTTCACACCTACGCGTCCCAGAATGCCGTCATTATCAGGGGTAGAGATACGTACGCCGTCGGCGTCTGTATGGTTTTCCTGATCAAGATAGCTGTAGATGGCCTGGATCTGCGGTTCGATTTTCCAGGTTCTTTCGTTTTCTGAGTCAACGATCCAGGCGTGGCCTGCTTCCAGTGATACGGCAAAGCCGTGGCTGTCGTAAGACTCGTCGCTGCGACCGTCACTGGTGAGCGAGTTGTGATACCAGCCGAAAGAGGCCCAGCTGTCGATATAGCTGCCTTTACGCAACTGTTGGTCTTCCTGCCAGGTGGCGTATACGCCGACGTTCACCCCATCGACTTTACCCTGCGCTGAACGTTTACTGCCTGTGGACGTGGAGTCAGTTTTTGCCTGACCGGCACCGAACATCACCCCGCTATGCAGTACACCCTTGTCCATCTTCTTGCTGATGAAATCACTGCCGACCTGCATCACGTACTGGGTGGTGTCATAGTTTACTTTACCGCCCGCCACATCGTTTTCGTGGTAGCGGCCTTTGACATACATCCAGGTGTTGAGATCTTCTTCATTACGCAGCGTCAGCTGATCGCGATCGTCGCGTTTGTGCAGGAACATGTCCTGGGCAGCCAGGTAGTTACCTAAATAGGCACCGACCTCAGGAGCAAGATTGCTCATCTCTGGTGGGGTATAGCCGCCGCTGTTGCCGCCGTCGTTGTTACCACTGTTACCGCCGTCGGTGTTGCCGCCGTTGCCGCCGTCGGTGTTACCGCCGTTTCCACCGTCGGTGTTACCGCCGCTACCGCCGTCAGTGTTACCGCCGTTGCCGTCGTCGTTGTTACCGCCGTTGCCGCCGTCGGTGTTGCCGTCGGTGTTATCGTCTTTGTCAGGAACCGGGGTAGTGTCTGCAGACTCCAGGTACCAGTTGCCATCGCTGTGCTGGTTCAGACTGTATTCCCACGCGCCAACGACGACCGGTCTGGAGAGGCTAAACGCAGCCCCGGAATCGCCACCCACACTCACGATCTGCATACCGTTGACGGTCTTCGCGCCCGCCCCACCGATATTGCTGATACGGATATCCGATACACCTGCACTGTTACCGGTGATGGTAAGATGGTCGGTCAACGCATTGTCATCCCCCAGCACGCTGTTCATGGCGATCAAACTGCCGCTCATGCCGGTGTAATCACCGTTGATGGTGAAATCATTTCCCACACTGTCGTTCAGACCGCTGATTTGCAGCGTACCGCTGTTGGTGACGTTGCCGTTGATGGTATCGGCGGTAGAAGCACTGGACAGCGTATTTCCCTGAACCGCATTCCATGAGGCCAGAACGCCGCCGCTGAGAATATTGACGTTATTGTTTACCGTACCTGCACTGGCGAAGGTAGCCCCGTCCTGAATCGTGACGGTGGCGGAATTGCCTGCACTTCCCAGCGTTGCGCCTTCGGCTACCAGCATCGTGCCGCTGTTCAACTGCGTGTCGCCTGTATAGCTGTTGTTGCCGGTCAGCGTCAGGGTATGGGCATCTGTTTTGATAACAGTACCGCTGCCCGTGATGCCAGTGGCAAAGTTGAAATCAGCAGCCTGATTAAATTCCAGCGTGCCGTTGTTGGTCAGCTTCCCACTTAAGGTACCGGTTTTTTCGCCAGTACCCAGTTGCAGGGTAGCGCCTTCTGCGATGAGGGTATTACCAGCGTTGCTGACGTTGCCTGCGAAGGTGAGCTTGCCGGTATCAACCTTGATTGAATCATCCGTGCCGATGATATCCACATTACCGGTCAGCTCCCAATCGGTGCCTAACATGGTGAGAGAGGCGAAACCGTCGCCTTCATTCAGGCCAATGAAATTGCTGTCTTCAGTTCCTGTGCCTGTTAGTCGTAAAGTATTGGTAGTTGAATTGGTTGAAATAACATCCCCTTCCAACCGGGAGCCGGTCGTCAGAGTAAGAACGTTGTTTTTTTCGCTGGTAAATGAAATAGCACTTTCGCCGCCTTTGATGATTCCAGCATTAGTCACTTCAACTCTTGTGATACCAGAGGTGTGAATACCATGCTCAATCCCTTCAATCGTGCCGTTATTAGTAATTTTACTATTGCTGGTGACGCCGGAGAGTTCGACACCATTATTTAAATTACCTTTTATTTCACCATTATTAATTAGAATTATTCCGATCTTACTGGCAATCCCTGTTTTGCCTTCGATATGGCCAGTTGAAGCATTCTCAATCCTGAGCATCGACGAATCTTCTTCAATTTGGATGCCGCTTTCTGCACCCGTCACGTTACCCGCGTTTTTAATGGTGCCTGTCATTGAGTGAACAGTAATGGCATTTCCAGTGCTCGATGAAATCACACCAGATTGTGTGTTGTTAATGACAGGTTCCTGCGTACCGGTATTAATATAGACAGCATCTCCGGTATTGGTAATTTTTCCCTCGTTATCAACAGTAAGTAACTGATCGCCTGCTATCGTAACAGCCGCAGTGTTTGAACCCGTAGATATGAGTACATTTTCATTAATTGTGTATGACGGGTCGATGGAAAAAGTCTGAGCCTCCGTCGTAGAATCCTCAATGATGGCCGCTGGTGCCATTAATGGAGCAAACATAAGCAAAGCAGGGAATATTCTGCTCATCGATTTTGTTATTTTATTTAATTGCGGGGTTTTTCTTTTCATTGCCACGTCCATTTGTGATTAAAAATGAATGGATATTTTAATGGCGATAAAAATTATTGTAAATATATGTTTTTACAGGTTAATTTGAGGGGTTGAAATTTAAATTATTCATTTTAAAATCAATTCTGTATATCAGTTTATTTTAAATTTTCAATTAACCATGAGTTAAATGCTTCATATTTCTTATTGTTAACAATTAATCGATCTGTGATTATAATATTATATCTTCTGATGATTTATTATTTGCGATATATATCTTTTGCCGCGACGGGATTTGCCAATCCTTGCGGTTAAGCCTGGCACAGGCGCAGACCCCTTCAAACGCCCGCCGTTCCTGTCTACACTGACTGCTACAACAAGAAAGCAGTTCAACCAGGTTAATCATGATACTCATTATTTACGCCCATCCTTATCCGCATCATTCCCATGCGAACAAACGGATGCTTGATCAAGTCAAGACGCTGGAGGGCGTAGAGATCCGTTCGCTCTACCAGCTCTACCCCGATTTCAATATAGATATCGCTGCCGAACAGGAAGCGATCGCCAGGGCCGATTTGATTGTCTGGCAACACCCGATGCAGTGGTACAGCACACCCCCGTTGCTGAAACTGTGGATCGACAAAGTGTTCTCGCATGGCTGGGCATATGGTCATAACGGCAATGCGCTCAGGGGGAAAAGTCTGCTGTGGGCCGTGACCACCGGTGGCGGTGAAAGCCATTTTGACATCGGATCCTTCCCCGGCTTTGAGGTACTGGCGCAACCGCTACAGGCAACGGCGCTGTATTGCGGCCTGAATTGGCTCCCGCCGTTTGCCATGCACTGCACCTTCGTCTGTGACGACGAAACGCTCCAGGCGCAGGCGCGCCACTATAAACAACGTTTACTCGACTGGCAGGAGACGCACCATGGATAGCCATACGCTGATTCAGGCGCTGATCTATTTAGGCGCTGCGGCTTTGATTGTGCCGGTTGCGGTACGCCTCGGGTTAGGATCAGTACTGGGGTATCTGATTGCCGGCTGCGTGATTGGGCCGTGGGGATTCCGGCTGGTTACTGACGCCGAGTCGATTCTGCACTTTGCCGAAATCGGCGTGGTGCTGATGCTGTTTGTCATCGGCCTTGAGCTGGATCCGCGTCGTCTGTGGAAGCTGCGCGCGTCGGTGTTTGGCGGCGGGGCATTGCAGATGCTGGCCTGCGGTCTACTGCTGGGCGGATTCTGTATCCTGCTGGGCATGGACTGGAAGGTGGCAGGGCTGATCGGCATGACGCTGGCGCTCTCCTCCACGGCCATCGCCATGCAGGCCATGAACGAACGTAACCTGACGGTTTCCCGGATGGGGCGCAGCGCCTTCTCGGTGCTGCTGTTCCAGGATATCGCGGCTATTCCGCTGGTGGCGATGATCCCGCTGCTGGCTGTATCCGGGGCGTCGACCACGCTTGGCGCTTTTGCGCTGTCGGCATTAAAGGTCGTCGGAGCGCTGACCCTGGTCGTCCTGCTCGGGCGGTACGTCAGCCGACCGCTGCTGCGCTTTGTCGCCCGTTCCGGCCTGCGGGAAGTGTTCAGTGCCGTGGCCTTATTCCTGGTCTTCGGCTTTGGCCTGATGCTGGAAGAGGCGGGGCTGTCCATGGCGATGGGGGCGTTTCTGGCGGGCGTTCTGCTGGCGAGTTCGGAATATCGTCACGCGCTGGAAAGCGATATCGAGCCGTTTAAAGGGCTGCTGCTGGGGCTGTTTTTCATCGGCGTGGGGATGTCAGTCGACTTCGGAACGCTAGTGACGCATCCGCTGCGCATTGCCATCCTGCTGGTAGGTTTCCTGGTCATTAAAATGACGATGCTCTGGCTGGTGGCTCGTCCGCTAAAGGTGCCCGGAAAACAGCGCCGTTGGTTTGCCGTGCTGCTGGGGCAGGGGAGTGAATTCGCATTTGTGGTCTTTGGCGCAGCCAATATGGCAAACGTGCTCGATCCAGAATGGGCCAAGGCGCTGACGCTGGCGGTCGCGCTCTCAATGGCGGTCACGCCACTGCTGCTGGTTGTGTTGACCCGTCTGGAAGCGGCCGACAGCGGTCAGGAGCGTGAGGCAGATGAAATTGACGAGGAACAGCCGCGGGTGATCATTGCCGGGTTTGGTCGCTTCGGCCAGATCACCGGCCGTTTGTTGCTCTCCAGTGGCGTTAAGATGGTTATCCTCGATCACGATCCCGATCATATTGAAACCCTGCGTAAATTCGACATGAAGGTTTTTTACGGTGATGCCACGCGCGTGGATCTGCTGGAGTCTGCCGGAGCGCACAAAGCCGAAGTGTTGATCAACGCGATAGACGATCCGAAAAATAGCCTGCAGCTGGTCGAGCTGGCGAAGACCCATTTCCCGCACCTGAAAATTATCTCCCGGGCGCGTGATATCGAGCATTACATCAAACTGCGTCAGGCAGGTGTCGATGCGCCGGAGCGTGAAACCTTTGAAGGGGCGCTGAAATCGGGTCGGCTGGCGCTGGAGAGTCTCGGACTCGGGGCATATGAAGCCCGGGAGCGAGCCGATCTGTTCCGCCGGTTTAATACTGAGATGGTCGAAGAGATGGCTGAAATGGCCGAGAATGATGCGAAGTCACGCGCGGCGGTGGTTAAACGTACCAGCGCTATGCTGATGGATATCATCAATGAAGATCGCAATCATCTCTCGCTGACGCAGCGTCACGGCTGGCAAGGAACGGAAGAGGGTAAGCATACCGGCGATCCGGGAGACGAGCCGGAAAGTAAACCACTGGCGTGAAGAGGGGTTGCCAGCAAATATAAAAAATTTCCTGTTCTTTACTCTGCCGCCAGTCGACGAAAGATTAAGCTTTCCGTATAGTGGCGGCAATTTTTTGCATCCGGGAAATAATCAATGATCAGTCTGATTGCGGCGCTTGCGGTAGATCGCGTGATCGGTATGGAAAATGCCATGCCGTGGAATCTGCCTGCCGATCTCGCGTGGTTTAAACGCACTACGTTGAACAAGCCGGTAGTAATGGGTCGCCTGACCTGGGAGTCAATCGGGCGTCCATTGCCGGGCCGTAAAAACATCGTTATAAGCAGCCAGCCCGGCACGGATGATCGTGTTGAGTGGGTCAAATCCGTTGACGAAGCCATTGCTGCCTGCGGTGATGCCGAAGAGGTAATGGTGATTGGTGGAGGCCGTGTGTATGAGCAATTCCTGCCGAAAGCGCAGAAATTATATCTGACACACATTGATGCTGAAGTGGAAGGGGATACCCATTTCCCGGACTACGATCCTGACGAGTGGGAATCGGTATTCAGCGAATTCCACGACGCGGATGCGCAAAATTCGCACAGCTATTGCTTCGAGATCCTTGAACGCCGCTAATGTTTTACTGCACCTTTCCCCACGGGAGAGGTGCAGCTCTCTGCTACGACGCTACCGCTTCATTCTCGCCTAAATCCAGATGCCGGTTCGACGGCTGAACAAAGTACGCTTTATCTTCCCAGCGCAGGCAGGTGAGTTCTCCACCCCAGCAGCAGCCGGTATCCAGCCCGTAAATACCCTCAGGCGTGCCTTTGCCCTCCAGCGACGCCCAGTGACCAAAGATCACGTTGTAATGGTCCGTCACCGGGCCGGGGATCGCAAACCAGGGTTTGAGCGGGGTCGGTGCGTTTTCCGGCACATCCTTGCAGTACATGTCCAACTGACCGTTCGGGAAACAGTAGCGCATGCGGGTGAAGGCGTTGGTGATAAAACGCAGGCGTGCTACGCCGCTAAGCTCCATACTCCAGTTGTTGGGCATGTCGCCATACATGGCATCAAGGAAGAAGGGGTAAGAATCGCTGGAGAGCACAGCTTCGACGTCGCGCGCGCACTCTTTCGCGGTTTGCAGATCCCACTGCGGGGTAATACCCGCGTGCGCCATTACCAGCTGCTTCTCTTCATCGACCTGTAGCAGTGGCTGGCGACGCAGCCAGTTAATTAAGTCATCGGCGTCAGGTGCATCCAACAGCGGGTTGAGCCGGTCTTTCGGTTTATTACGGCTGATCCCGGCGTAAACCGCCAGCAGATGCAGATCGTGATTGCCAAGGACGAGCCGCACGCTGTCACCCAGCGATTTCACATAACGCAGCACTTCCAGCGAGCCAGGCCCGCGCGCAACGAGATCGCCGGTGAGCCATAGTGTGTCCGTACCCGGCGTAAACTCCACCTGCTTTAATAATGCGATCAGTTCATCGTAGCAACCATGAACGTCACCAATGAGATATGTAGACATGTTTAGTGAATGAGTGTTGGAACAGCCAGACGGAAAACAGGAATGGCAACGCGGAATGCGTTGCCGTCGGCATCGACCATTTCATAATGGCCCTGCATGGTACCCAGCGGTGTTTCGATTACCGCACCGCTGGTGTACTGATACTCTTCGCCGGGATCAATGTGCGGTTGTTCACCCACCACGCCTTCGCCCTGCACTTCAATTTCACGACCGTTGCCGTTGGTGATAAGCCAGTAACGCCCAAGCAGTTGCACAGGCGTCCGCCCCAGGTTGCGAATGGTGACCGTATAAGCAAAGACAAAGCGCTCTTCATCCGGGGTGGACTGTGACTCAATATAGATGCTTTGTACGTGAACACATACGCGGGGCAAATCAATCATGGCTTAGCTCTCCTTCGGCGGCGCATTTTCGCTGATGTAATTAGCCAGCTTGCAGTACTGTTCTACAGAGATGTTCTCTGCACGCATTGCCGGATCAATACCCAGCTCAGCCAACACTTCAACGGTAAACGTATTGCCAAGGCTGTTACGAATCGTTTTACGACGCTGGTTAAAGGCTTCAGTAGTAATACGGCTCAGGACACGCAGCTCTTTGACCGGGTACGGCTTGGTTTTATGCGGCACAAGGCGTACAACCGCAGAATCCACTTTTGGCGGCGGCGTGAACGCGGATGGCGGCACTTCGAGTACCGGGATCACGTTGCAGAAATATTGCGCCATCACGCTTAAACGACCATACGCTTTACTGTTTGGCCCTGCAACCAGTCGGTTAACGACCTCTTTTTGCAACATGAAGTGCATGTCGGCAATGGCATCAGTATAGCTAAACAGGTGGAACATCAGCGGCGTGGAGATGTTATACGGCAGGTTGCCGAACACGCGCAGCGGCTGACCAAGCTTCTCCGACAGTTCACCGAAGTTCATGGTCATGGCATCTTGCTGATAAATAGTCAGTTTCGGCCCAAGGAACGGGTGCGTCTGCAGACGGGCTGCCAGATCGCGGTCCAGTTCGATGACGGTCAGTTCATCCAGACGCTCGCCAACCGGCTCGGTCAGTGCGGCCAGACCCGGGCCGATCTCGACCATCGCCTGGCCTTTTTGTGGATTGATAGCCGAAACAATACTTTCGATCACGAACTGATCGTTGAGGAAGTTTTGCCCGAAACGTTTACGGGCTAAATGGCCCTGGTGGACGCGATTATTCATTGAGTATTAACAATCATTTTGATGGCGAGATTAAGCGCCGTAATAAAACTGCCGACATCTGCTTTTCCCTGGCCCGCTAAGTCAAGCGCAGTGCCATGGTCAACAGAAGTGCGAATAAAGGGTAAACCGAGGGTGATATTCACGCCGCGGCCAAATCCCTGGTATTTTAGCACGGGAAGGCCCTGATCGTGGTACATCGCCAGCACGGCATCTGCATGATCGAGATATTTTGGTTGAAACAGGGTATCCGCAGGCAGCGGCCCGCTGAGATTCATCCCCTGGGCACGCATCTCGTCCAGCACCGGAATAATGGTGTCGATCTCTTCCGTGCCCATATGGCCGCCTTCGCCCGCGTGCGGGTTCAGGCCACACACCAGTACGTGCGGATCGGCGATACCGAATTTGGTGCGTAAATCATGGTGCAGAATGGCAATCACCTCGCGCAGCAGGTCCGGCGTAATGGCATCGGAAACCGCTTTGATCGGCAGATGCGTGGTCGCCAGCGCAACGCGCAGCTCCTCGGTAGCCAGCATCATCACCACTTTTGCGCTGTGCGAGCGCGCTTCAAAAAACTCGGTATGGCCGGTAAAAGCCACCCCCGCATCATTAATCACCCCTTTATGCACCGGCCCGGTGATCAGCGCGGCAAATTCGCCGCTCAGGCAGCCATCACAGGCGCGTGCCAGCGTTTCCACCACATAATGACCGTTTTCGGTACTGAGTTGTCCGGGAACAACGGGGGTACGCAGCGGGACAGGCAACAGCGTCAGGGTGCCCGCTTGCTGGGGGAGAGGCGCATTTTCTGCCTGATACGGCAGGAGCGTCAGCGGCAGATTAAGGGTTTTTGCCCGCGCCTCAAGCACGCTGGCATCGGCGCAAATCACCAGTTCGACCGGCCAGCTGCGCTGGGCAAGCTGGACGACCAAATCGGGACCAATCCCGGCAGGTTCGCCGGGAGTGATAACAACACGATGGTGTTTCATTAGTTGCTCAGAACTTTGACGTAAGCGCTGGCGCGTTGTTCCTGCATCCAGGTTGCCGCTTCTTCAGAGAACTTACGGTTGAACAGCATGCGGTACGCACGGTCTTTCTGGGCTGCGTCGGTTTTATCCACGTTACGGGTGTCCAGCAGCTCAATCAAGTGCCAACCGAAGGTGGAGTGAACCGGTTCGCTCAGCTGACCTTTGGTCATTCGCATCAGCGCATCGCGGAAAGCGGGATCATAAATATCCGCTGCCGCCCAGCCCAGATCGCCGCCCTGATTTGCAGAGCCTGGATCCTGAGAGAACTCTTTCGCGGCGTTAGCGAAGGAGGTTTTACCGCTGCGGATATCGGCAGCAATCTGCTGCAGCTTAGCCCGCGCCTGATCGTCATTCATCAGTGGGGATGGCTTGAGCAGAATGTGACGGGCATGCACTTCGGTGACGGAGATGCTCTTGCTTTGGCCGCGCAGGTCGTTCACTTTCAGAATGTGGAAGCCAACGCCGGAACGGATTGGACCGATGATATCGCCTTTCTTCGCCGTGCTCAGCGCCTGAGCGAAGATAGACGGCAGTTCCTGAATACGACCCCAGCCCATCTGGCCGCCTTTCAGTGCCTGCTGGTCAGCCGAGTAGGTGATCGCCAGTTTGCCGAAATCACCACCATTACGCGCCTGATCGACGATTGAACGTGCCTGGCTTTCCGCCTCAGCAACCTGGTCGGAAGACGGGTTTTCTGGCAGCGGGATCAGGATGTGGCTCAGGTTCAGCTCGGTGCTGGCATCATTCTGGTTACCCACCTGTTTTGCCAGCGCGTCCACTTCCTGCGGCAGAATGGTCACACGACGACGCACTTCGTTGTTACGCACTTCTGAAATCAGCATCTCTTTACGGATCTGATTACGGTAGGTCGAATAGCTGATGCCGTCATAGGCCAGACGGCTGCGCATCTGGTCGGCTGACATGTTGTTTTGCTTCGCAATGTTAGCGATAGCCTGATCGAGCTGCTCATCAGAGATCTTCACACCCATCTTCTGGCCCATCTGCAGAACGATCTGATCCATGATCAGACGTTCAAGGATCTGATGACGCAGTGTGGAATCATCCGGAAGTTGCTGACCTGCCTGACCCGCGTTGAGCTTCACAGACTGCATTAAACCATCAACGTCGCTCTCAAGTACCACACCGTTGTTCACAACGGCAGCGACTTTGTCGACAACCTGTGGGGCCGCGAAGCTGGTATTCGCGACCATAGCGATACCGAGCAGCAGCGTTTTCCAGTTCTTCATACTTTTTCCATATCAATTAACCGCAATGCGGATTACGTTGTAAATCAAGCACATTATAAGGAACTACGGTACGGCAGAATCGGTGAGCGCAGCATCTGCTGAGTGCCCAGGCCATAGTTGGAACTCAGGCCACGCAATTCGATGTTAAAGCCGATGACGTTATCGTACTCGCTCTGACCTTTGTCAGGATCCCAGCCATTCAGCTTACGCTCGTACCCGACGCGGATCGCGTAGCAGCAGGAGCTGTACTGCACACCCAGCATCTGATCGGCCGACTTACTCTGATTGGTATCAAAGTAATACGCCCCGACGATTGACCAGCGATCGGCAATCGGCCAGCTGGCGGTCCCCCCCACCTGCGAAATGCCCTCTTTGTACTGATCCGCCGTCGAGAAGTTAGGCAGCGTTGCCTGGATATATTCCGGGCTGGCGTAACGGTAGCTAAGCTGAACCATGCGATCTTCGTCACGGCGATACTCAATGGCGGCATTGCTGGTAGCAACGTTATCCAGACGCGTATCGTACTGCAGACCGCCACGCAGTCCCCAGCGATCGGTCATGCGCCAGTAGGTATCGCCCGCCCAGACCAGTGAACCCGTTTTGTTGTTTTTCTCCCAGTTGATGTTGTCATCGCCGGTACGCGATTCTGTGAAGTAGTAGATTTGACCCACAGAAGCATTAAAACGTTCAACGGAAGCATCATCATATACGCGGGTTGTGACGCCGGTCGTCACCTGGTTGGCCGAGGCAATACGGTCCAGACCGCCGTAGGTACGGTCGCGGAACAGACCGCTATAGTCGGATTGCAGTAATGAAGAGTCGTAGTTGTTGATTTTGCTCTGATCGCGATACGGCACGTACAGGTACTGCGCGCGCGGCTCCAGGGTCTGGGTATACCCCTCGCTCCAGTTCATGTCACGCTCGAAGACCAGCTTGCCGTCCATTTTAAACTGCGGCAGCGTACGGTTAACGGTCTCTTCCAGATGAGTACCGTTAGTGGCGTTGTACGTTTCCAGATTATCCTGCTGATAGTGGGTTGCCATCAGCTTCACTTCGGTATCCAGGCTTGCCCAGTCGTTAGATACCGGCAGGTTGATCGTCGGCTCAAGGTGAATACGGGTGGCTTCTGGCATATCCGAATTGGTATTCACGAAATGCACGGCCTGGCCGTAGATACGAGTATCAAACGGGCCGACATCATTCTGGTACCAGTTGACGTCCAGCTGCGGTTCAGCCCCGTAGGCGCTGGCGTTCTGACTGCTGAACACCTGGAACTGACGGGACGACACGGTGGCGTCAAAGTTTTTCACCGCGTAGCCTGCACTAAAGATCTGCGTGGCATAACCGTCGGTACTGGAACCGTATTTTGACGTAAAATCGTTGAAATAGTACGGATCGCTGA
The DNA here is from genome assembly GCF_002935105.1 of Leclercia sp. LSNIH3. Lineage (NCBI taxonomy): Bacteria > Pseudomonadati > Pseudomonadota > Gammaproteobacteria > Enterobacterales > Enterobacteriaceae > Leclercia > Leclercia sp. LSNIH3. Next base: position 1,697,626 of record NZ_CP026387.1, on the reverse strand, counting down.
CTTTGGTATAGTTGACGTTAAAACGCCATACCTGATCCATTACCCCAGCATGTTGCCAGTAGTATAACCAGCGGTGGCGATCGCCCTCGGTGGGGTGCTCGTCTTCAAAGACTTTATCCGATGGCAGATAGTCCAGCTCCATCAGACCTTCACCCGCGTGCGTCAGATAACGGAACTCGTTTTCCCACATGATGTTGCCGCGCTTGTGGATATAGTGCGGCGTGATCGTGGCGTCCATATTGGGCGCGATATTCCAGTAGTACGGCAGGTAGAATTCGAAATAGTTGTTGGTGCTGTACTTAGCGTTCGGGATCAGGAAGCCTGAACGACGTTTGTCGCCCACGGGCAGCTGCAGATACGGGCTATAGAAGACCGGTACCGGACCGAGCTTAAAGCGGGCGTTCCAGATCTCCGCAACCTGCTCTTCGCGGTCGTGGATCACTTCGCTACCGACCACGCTCCAGGTATCAGAGCCCGGCAGACAGGAGGTAAAGGTCCCGTTTTCAAGAATGGTATAGCGGTTTTCACCGCGCTGTTTCATCAGGTCGGCTTTACCGCGCCCCTGACGGCCCGCCATCTGATAGTCACCTTCCCAGACGTTGGTATCTTTGGTATTCAGGTTCGACCAGGCTTTCGGACCTTTCAGGATGACCTGATTATCGTCATAGTGCACATTACCCAGCGCATCCACGGTTCGTACTGGTTCTGCCGCGCCTTCTGGCTGTTTCTGGTGCAACTGAACTTCATCGGCCTGCAAACGGCTGTTGCCCTGGTTAATATCCACATTGCCGCTAAACACGGCGTCGTCAGGATAATTCCCTTTTGCATTGTCAGCCGTGATGGTGACCGGTAGCGTGTTCGTATCACCCTGTACCAGCGGGCGATCATAGCTGGGCACACCCAGCTTACATTGCGAGGCGAGATCGGCTGCGAGACCCTGTTGACTGTACAAAGCACTCGCTATCATCGTGGCCAGAAGGGTGGGGATACGTTTTTTCATACGTTTTATTTATTGTTCCGTCATCAGTGGCTTATCGCTGGCAAACGGTCAGAGACTATCTTACTCATCATCACAGTGCCAGCGTTAATCCTGCCCGTAAACAAGCCGTGGTGATAGGCTCGTTATTGAATGACGAGTATGATAATGCAAATTATAGGCGATGTCCTTCAATTGACCGTGGCCCGGCCACCGGAATGATGGCGTTCGCGGGATCAAATACATCACCATTTGGGGAGTATATGCAGTATTGGGGAAAAATTATCGGCGTAGCGTTCGCTTTACTGATGGGCGCGGGCTTCTGGGGTATCGTTCTGGGCCTGATTATCGGCCATATGTTTGATAAAGCTCGAAGTCGTAAGATGGCCTGGTTTGCCAACCAGCGTGAACGTCAGGCACTTTTTTTTGCGACGACGTTTGAGGTCATGGGGCATCTGACCAAATCGAAAGGGCGGGTGACCGAGGCCGACATCCATATTGCCAGCCTGTTTATGGACCGTATGAACTTGCACGGCGACTCCCGGGCGGCGGCACAACACGCATTTCGTATCGGCAAGGCGGATAACTATCCCCTGCGTGAAAAAATGCGTCAGTTTCGCAGTATTTGCTTTGGGCGCTTCGATTTAATTCGGATGTTTCTGGAGATCCAGATCCAGGCGGCGTTCGCCGACGGCTCGCTTCACCCGAACGAACGTGCAGTGCTGTATGTGATTGCTGAAGAGCTGGGGATCTCCCGCACGCAGTTTGATCAGTTCCTGCGCATGATGCAGGGCGGCGCGCAGTTTGGCGACGGCTATCAACAGCAGCAGGCGGGCGGTGGTGGCTGGCAGCAGACACAGCGCGGGCCTACCCTGGAAGATGCCTGTAACGTGCTGGGCGTGAAGCCCACCGATGAGCCAACGACCATTAAGCGCGCCTATCGCAAGCTGATGAGCGAGCATCACCCTGACAAGCTGGTGGCAAAAGGTTTACCGCCGGAAATGATGGAGATGGCGAAGCAAAAAGCGCAGGAAATTCAAAAGGCGTACGAACTCATCAAAGAGCAGAAGGGCTTTAAGTAAGGCTATAGGCCCGGCAAGCGTAGCGCCGCCGGGCAAGACATCAGAAATCCGCCGGGGCCTTAAAGGTCATCGGCGTACCGTATTCCGGGTGGGTGATGGTCAGCATCTCTGCATGCAGCTGCAGCCGTGGCGCCATGGCCCGGGCTTCTGGCGTGGCATAGAAGCGGTCACCCAGAATAGGATGACCCAGTGCCAGCATATGCACACGCAGCTGGTGCGAGCGGCCGGTAATCGGTTTTAACAGCACGCGAGCGCTGTTATCCGCCGCGTACTCCAGAACTTCATACTCGGTTTGCGCCGCTTTGCCGGTCTCGTAGCAGACCTTCTGCATCGGACGATTCGGCCAGTCGCAGATCAGCGGCAGGTCAATCAGCCCTTCCGCCGGTTTTGGATGTCCCCAGACGCGCGCAAGGTACTGCTTCTTCGGCTCGCGCTCACGAAACTGCCGCTTCAGTTCACGCTCTGCCGCCTTGGTCAGCGCGACCACAATCACACCGCTGGTGGCCATGTCCAGACGATGCACAGACTCTGCCTGCGGATAGTCGCGTTGAACGCGCGTCATCACGCTGTCTTTGTGATCGTCCAGCCTGCCCGGTACGGACAACAAGCCGCTCGGCTTGTTGACCACCATAATGTGCTCATCCTGATACAGAATGACCAGCCACGGATCCTGCGGCGGATTGTAGGGTTCCATCAACATTTTGCGCTCCGCTTACTGATGCGTCACAACGATGAGACGCAGCGCATCCAGACGCCATCCCGCCTGATTCAGGCTTTCGAGCACCTGCTGACGATTGCTCTCAATCGCCGCCAGTTCATCGTCACGAATGTTCGGATTGACCGCGCGCAGGGCTTCCAGACGCGACAGCTCCGCCGACAGTTTTTCATCCGCTTCGCTGCGTGCCGCGTCAATCAATGCTCGCGCCGCTTTCTCGATCTGCAGCTCACCCTGCTGCAGGATGGTATAGACGTCCTGCTGCACCGCGTTCACCAGCTTGCTGCCGGTGTGGCGGTTCACCGCACTCAGTTGACGGTTAAAGCTCTCAAACTCCACCTGCGCCGCCAGGTTGGTGCCGTTCTTATCCAGCAGCAGACGCACCGGCGTGGCTGGCAGGAAGCGGCTGAGCTGCAGCTGTTTCGGTGCCTGGGCTTCAACCACGTAGATCAGCTCCAGCAGCAGTGTCCCCACCGGCAGCGCCTTGTTCTTCAGCAGCGAAATGGTACTGCTACCGGTATCGCCGGAGAGGATCAGATCCAGACCGTTACGGATCAGCGGATGCTCCCAGGTGATGAACTGGGCATCCTCGCGGGAGAGTGCCACATCACGTTCAAAGGTGATGGTGCAGCCATCTTCCGGCAGGCCCGGGAAATCCGGGACCAGCATATGATCGGACGGCGTCAGCACAATCATGTTCTCGCCGCGATCGTCCTGGTTGATACCGACGATATCAAACAGGTTCATGGCGAAGCTGATCAGGCTGGTATCGTCATCCTGCTCTTCGATGCTCTCGGCCAGCGCCTGGGCCTTTTCGCCACCGTTGGAGTGGATCTCCAGCAGACGGTCACGGCCCTGTTCCAGCTGCGCTTTCAGGGCTTCATGCTGCTCGCGGCAGGTTTTGATCAGATCGTCGAAACCGTCCGTGTTTTCCGGTGCCGCCAGATACCCGGTCAGCTCGCTGTGCACGTTGTCGTAAATAGTACGTCCGGTCGGGCAGGTATGTTCAAACGCATCCAGTCCTTCGTGGAACCAGCGCACCAGTACTGACTGGGCGGTTTTTTCCAGATACGGGACGTGGATCTGAATGTCGTGTGCCTGGCCAATACGATCCAGACGGCCGATACGCTGCTCCAGCAGATCCGGGTTGAAGGGGAGATCAAACATCACCAGACGGCTGGCGAACTGGAAGTTGCGCCCTTCGGAGCCGATTTCGGAGCAGAGCAGCACCTGTGCGCCGCTGTCCTCTTCGGAGAACCACGCCGCCGCACGGTCACGTTCAATAATGGACATGCCTTCATGGAACACTGCCGCGCGGATACCTTCCCGCTCGCGCAGAACCTGCTCAAGCTGGAGCGCAGTGGTCGCTTTGGCGCAGATCACCAGCACCTTCTGCGAGCGGTTGGCGGTCAGATAGCCCATCAGCCACTCAACGCGGGGATCGAAGTTCCACCAGGTGCCACTGTCGCCTTCAAATTCCTGATAAATCTGTTCCGGGTAAAGCATGTCCCGGGCACGCTCTTCTGCTGTTTTGCGCGCACCCATGATGCCTGACACCTTGATCGCCGTCTGGTACTGGGTCGGCAGCGGCAGGCGAATGGTATGCAGCTCGCGTTTAGGGAAGCCTTTCACCCCGTTACGGGTGTTACGGAACAGGACGCGGCTGGTGCCGTGGCGATCCATCAGCATGGAGACCAGCTCCTGACGCGCGGCTTCAGCACCCTCACGATCGCTGTTGGCGGCCTGTAGCAACGGCTCGATATCCTGTTCGCCAATCAGCTCGCCCAGGGTGTTCAGCTCCTCGTTGGAGAGGTGCTTGCCCGCCAGCAGCAGGGCAACGGCGTCGGCTACCGGGCGGTAATTGTTCTGCTCTTCGACAAAGAGCGCGAAGTCATGGAAGCGGTTTGGATCCAGCAGACGCAGACGCGCAAAGTGGCTCTCCAGACCCAGCTGTTCCGGGGTAGCGGTCAGCAGTAACACACCCGGTACGCGCTCGGCCAGCTGTTCAATCGCCATGTACTCACGGCTCGGCGCATCTTCGCTCCAGACCAGGTGATGGGCTTCGTCGACCACCATGATGTCCCACTCGGCGTCGCACAGATGCTCTAGGCGCTGTTTGCTACGGCGAACAAAGTCCAGGGAGCAGATCACCAGCTGTTCGGTTTCGAACGGGTTATCGGCATCGTGCTGGGCTTCGGCGTAGCGCTCATCGTCAAACAGGGAGAAACGCAGGTTAAAGCGGCGCAGCATCTCCACCAGCCATTGGTGTTGCAGGGTTTCCGGCACCACAATCAGCACGCGCTCGGCTGCGCCGGAGAGCAGCTGCTGATGCAAAATCATGCCCGCTTCGATGGTTTTACCTAACCCCACCTCATCGGCCAGCAGGACGCGCGGCGCATAGCGGCGGCCGACATCATGGGCAATGTTTAACTGATGGGGGATCAGGCTGGTACGCTGGCCGCGCAGGCCGCTCCACGGCATACGGTACTGTTCGCTCTGGAACTTACGCGCGCGGTAGCGCAGCGAGAAGCGATCCATACGGTCAATCTGACCGGCGAACAGGCGATCCTGTGGCTTGCTAAATACCAGTTTGCTGTCGAGCAGCACTTCGCGCAGCATGACATCGGCCTCTTCGGTATCGAGGCGAGTGCCGATATAGGCGAGCAGTCCATTCTCTTCTTTTACGTCTTCAATCTTCAGCTGCCAGCCCTCATGGCTGGTAACGGTGTCGCCCGGGTTGAACATCACGCGGGTAACAGGGGAATCATTGCGAGCATACAGACGGTTTTCACCGGTGGCGGGGAAAAGGAGAGTCACCATACGCGCATCCAGCGCAACCACAGTTCCTAACCCAAGTTCGCTTTCTGTGTCGCTGATCCAGCGTTGACCAAGTGTAAAAGGCATATTTGTTCGGCTCTAATCTTTAATTGCAGGCAATAGTTCAACCACCGATCATAAATGACGGCAATTGAATAATGGGTCCGGGAATGGAAAGGGCGCTATGGTACTGGATGGCAGCGATTTCGTCACCTGTCAAAATAGCCCCAACTGACCTGTCATCAGTGTAGCAAAGTCGTCGTCCATGAAAGGTAAAATTCCGTCTGCCACGGGCTGCAGTTGCCGTGTCAGGTAATGCTCATAGTCAAGCGGAGCGCGCTGATAATCCACGGGCTCCGGGCCGCTGGTGGTCCAGACATATTTGATTGTGCCGCGGTTCTGGTACTGCGGCGCCCGCCCAAGACGGACGTTCTCTTCATCGGCAAGCCGGGCGGCACGGACGTGCGGCGGCACGTTGCGCTGATACTCCGCCAGCGGGCGGCGCAGGCGTTTGCGGTACACCAGCTGGTCATCCAGTTCACCCGCCATCAGGCTGGCAATGGTCTCGCGTACAAACTCCTGATAAGGCTCGCGACGGAAGATTTTCAGATAAAGTGCCTGCTGGAAGTGCTGCGCCAGCGGGGTCCAGTCGGTACGGACTGTCTCCAGCCCTTTGAACACCATCCGCTGAGTTTCCCCCTCCTGGATAAGCCCGGCATAGCGCTTTTTACTGCCCTGATCGGTGCCCCGAATGGTGGGCATTAAAAAGCGGCAGAAGTGGGTCTCATACTCCAGTTCAAGGGCGCTGGTTAAGCCAGCCTGCTGCAGATGAGCCTGCCACCACTCATTAACGTACGCCACCAGCGACTGGCCGATGGCGGCCGCCTCGTGTTCGCTGTGCGCGCCCTTAAGCCAGACAAAGGTTGAATCGGTATCGCCATAAATCACGTCATAGCCCCGCGACTCTACCAACACTTTGGTCTGGCGCATGATTTCGTGGCCGCGCATGGTGATCGATGACGCCAGGCGCGGGTCGAAGAAGCGGCACGCGCTGGTGCCCAGCACGCCGTAAAAGGCATTCATGATGATCTTTAGCGCCTGGGAGAGAGGCTTGTTGCCGTGGCGTTTGGCCTCTTCGCGACCGTGCCAGATCTGGCTGACAATCTCCGGCAGGCAGTGTTTTTCCCGGGAAAAGCGCGCCCCGAGGAAGCCTTCAGTGCTGTGCTCATCATCCGGCTGCGCCAGGCCTTCCACCAGCCCGACCGGATCGATAAGAAAGGTACGGATGATCGACGGATAGAGGCTTTTGTAATCCAGCACCAGCACCGAGTCGTACAGGCCGGGGCGGGAGTCCATCACATAGCCGCCGGGGCTGGCCTGAGGCGGCACGTCACCCAGGTTCGGGGCTACATAGCCCGCCCGGTGCATGCGCGGAAAATAGAGGTGGCTGAAAGCGGCTACCGAGCCGCCGTGCCGGTCAACGGCAAGGCCATTGACCGTGGCGCGCTCCAGCAGGAACGGCATGATGTCGGTTTTGTGAAAAATGCGCGTGACCAGCTCGCAATCTTTCAGGTTATAGGTGGCCAGCGCCGGTTTATTTTCGGCGAAGCGGCGGTCGATCTCGTCCATCCTGTCCCACGGGTTGTCGATGGATTTGCCCTCGCCGAGCAGCTCCTGTGACACCGACTCCAGCGAAAACGACGGAAAACTCCAGAACGCCGATTTCAACGCCTCGATACCGTCGATAATCAGGCGTCCGTTCGCCTGGGCGAAGAAGACGCCGTTTTTAAAGCCGTGCTCGCGCCACTCCAGCTCGCTGTTCCCGCGCCCGAGCAACAGCGGAATGCGGTAGCGCTCGGCGTGCTTTTGCAGCACCCGCAGGTCAAACTGTACGACGTTCCAGCCGATGATCACGTCCGGGTCGTGCTGTGCAAACCACGCATTGAGCTTCTCGAGCAGTTGGGGACGGCTGTTCACGTAGATAAGATCAAAATCGAGCGTGGCGGCATCGCCATTTGCCGGGCCGAGCATATAGACAACACGCTGGCCACAGCCCTCAATGCCGATGCAGTACAGCTCGCCGTGGCGGGTGGTTTCAATATCCACCGACGCCCATTTCAGCGGCGGGCGATAGTGCGGGTTAGGCTTGAGGCGGGCATTGATCAGGCGATCGCCCAGAGGTGTACCGTCCACCCAGACCGGGGCGGTAATAAAGCGCTCCATCAGAAAGCGTTCCGGGGGGCGAACATCGGCTTCATACAGGGTCACGCCTGCTTCGCGCAGCAGTTTTTCATAACGCATCAGCTGGCGATGGGCGCGGCAGTAAAGACCGTAGACCGGACGACGCTGGAAATCTTTCAGTTCAAGGGGCGTCAGGCGCCAGCCGCTTTCATCGCGCAGCAGCTGTCGGGTCTTTTCGACGTCTGGCTCAGGGATAAAGGCAACGGACTCCTGCGGCGGCAGGGTGATGTGCAGCGGGCCATTGTCAGTCGCCAGCCAGAATTCCACTTCGGTACCCTGTGGGGTATCCCGCCAGTGTCGGGTCAGTAAAAAGCCTTGTTGCGCCTGCGCCACGCCGTTTTCTCATAAAACAAAACCAGGCGTGAGTATAGCCTGGTTGCGGGTGTTTTGCTGGGGTTTTATACAGGCATTCCTTCACCTTCTCCCAAAGGGGAGAGGGCGAAGGGGGATTTTTTACTGCCCGTAATACGCCTTCGCGCCGTGCTTACGCAGGTAGTGTTTATCCAGCAGGGTTTGCTGCATATCAGGCAGCTGCGGTGCCAGCTGGCGGCAGAAGATGCCCATATAGGCCACCTCTTCCAGCACGATGGCATTATGCACGGCATCTTCGGCATTTTTGCCCCACGCAAACGGGCCGTGAGAGTGAATCAGCACCCCCGGCATTTGCGCCGCGTCGATACCCTGTTTCTCGAAGGTTTCGACAATCACATTGCCGGTTTCCCACTCATATTCACCGTTGATTTCGGCATCGGTCATCTTGCGGGTGCAAGGGATGGTGCCATAGAAATAGTCGGCGTGAGTGGTGCCGGTTGCCGGGATGGGCTGTCCAGCCTGCGCCCAGATGGTCGCGTGACGGGAGTGGGTATGAACGATGCCGCCAATCGACGGGAAAGCCTGATACAGCAGACGATGGGTCGGCGTATCGGAGGAGGGCTTTTTCTTCCCTTCCACCACTTCTCCAGTGGCGATGCTCACCACCACCATATCGTCGGCGGTCATGACCCGGTAATCGACGCCGGACGGTTTAATGACAAATACGCCAGCTTCGCGGTCAACCGCGCTGACGTTACCCCAGGTCAGGGTGACAAGATTATGTTCCGGCAGGGCCAGGTTGGCTTCAAGCACCTGACGTTTGAGATCTTCCAGCATGTATCCTCCAGGAAAAAAGGCCCGCCCTGCGGCAGGCCAAAGGTTCCCCTGTTAACGTTTTGAACCGTAATAGACTTCGTTCCAGCGCAGTGCGTCTTTGAACGCCGGCATGCGGGTGTCGTTATCAATGACGGCCAGCTCGATATCATGCAGCTCCGCAAACTGACGCATATCGTTCAGATCCAGCGCATGGCTGAAGACGGTATGGTGCGCGCCACCCGCCACAATCCAGGCTTCGGATGCTGTCGCCAGATCCGGCTGGGCTTTCCACAGGGCGTTAGCCACCGGCAGTTTTGGCAGGGAGTGCGGCGTTTCCACAGCGTCAACGCAGTTGACCAGCAGGCGGAAACGATCCCCCAGATCGATCAGGCTGGCGTTAATCGCCGGGCCGGTACGCGTGTTGAAGATCAGACGCGCCGGATCGGCTTTGCCACCGATGCCGAGGTGTTGAACGTCGAGGATCGGTTTTTCATCCACCGCGATCGACGGGCAGACTTCCAGCATGTGGGAACCCAGCACCAGATCGTTGCCGTTTTCGAAGTGGTAGGTGTAATCCTCCATAAAGGAGGTGCCGCCCTGCAGACCGGTCGACATCACTTTCATGATGCGTAGCAGAGCGGCAGTTTTCCAGTCGCCTTCGCCGGCAAAGCCGTAGCCCTGCTGCATCAGACGTTGTACCGCCAGGCCTGGCAACTGCTTCAGGCCGTGAAGGTCTTCAAAGGTAGTGGTAAAAGCATGGAAGCCGCCCTGTTCCAGGAAGCGCTTCATACCCAGCTCAATACGGGCTGCATCCAGCACGTTCTGGCGTTTATCACCATTCACCTGCGCCGCCGCCGTCAGGCGGTAGCTGCTTTCATATTCATCCACCAGCGCGTTGACGTCGCCCTCGCTGACGTCGTTGACAACCTGCACCAGGTCGCCCACGGCCCAGGTATTGACGGAGAAACCAAATTTAATCTGCGCGGCCACTTTGTCGCCGTCGGTGACGGCCACTTCGCGCATGTTGTCACCGAAGCGTGCCACTTTCAGCTGGCGGGTATCCTGCTTCGATACCGCCTGGCGCATCCACGAGCCAATGCGCTGGTGGGCTTGTTTGTCCTGCCAGTGGCCGGTTACGACGGCATGTTGCTGGCGCATACGTGCACCGATAAAGCCGAACTCGCGGCCGCCGTGCGCGGTCTGGTTCAGGTTCATAAAGTCCATGTCGATGCTGTCCCATGGCAGCGCCGCGTTGAACTGGGTATGGAACTGCAGCAGCGGTTTGTTGAGGATCGCGAGGCCATTGATCCACATCTTGGCCGGGGAGAAGGTATGCAGCCACACCACCAGCCCGGCGCATTTGTCGTCGTAGTTGGCGTCGCGGCAGATATGGGTAATTTCATCCGGCGAGGTACCCAGCGGCTTCAGCACCAGTTTGCACGGCAGTTTTGCTTCCGCATTCAGGGCGTTAACGACATGTTCTGCATGCTGAGTCACCTGGCGCAGGGCTTCCGGCCCGTAAAGATGCTGACTACCAATCACAAACCACACTTCATAATTATTAAAAATCGTCATTATCGTGTCCTTAATGTGTCAGGGTTGCCGTAGATTCCGGGATGTTCTTAACCGGGGCGGCGACAGGGAGATAGTGCTGTTCAGCGCTCTTCGCCCACTGCTGGTAACGCTGATAAAGTTGTTCAAAACGTTGCGCCTGCTGTGGGCGCGGCTGCAGGGTGCTTTCTACCTGGCTCGCCATGTACTGCTGCGCCGTCGGGATATCCGCATGTACCCCCGCCGCTACCGCTGCGAAGATTGCCGCGCCCAGAGCGCAGCACTGATCGGAGGCGACAATCTGCAGCGGACGATTCAATACGTCACAACAGGCCTGCATGATCACCGGGTTCTTACGGGCGATACCGCCCAGCGCCATCACCTCGTTGACGGCAATCCCCTGTTCGGTGAAGCACTCCATAATGGCGCGTGCGCCAAAAGCGGTGGCCGCCACCAGCCCGCCAAACAGCGCCGGGGCGTCGGTGGCGAGGTTCAGATCGGTAATGACTCCTTTCAGACGCTGGTTGGCATTCGGCGTACGGCGACCGTTAAACCAGTCGAGCACCACCGGAAGATGGTCGAGCGACGGGTTTTTGGCCCAGGCGTCAGTCAACTGTGGCAGGAGTTGTTTCTTGCTGGCGTCGATCTGGGTTTTCAGCTCGGGATGCGCAGCCGCCAGCTGATCCAGCGGCCAGCCCAGCACGCGACCAAACCAGGCGTAAATATCCCCGAAGGCAGACTGACCTGCTTCGAGGCCGATAAAGTCAGGCACTACGCTACCGTCCACCTGTCCGCAGATACCTTTCACGGCGCGGTCGCCGACGCTTGCTTTATCTGCCGTCAGAATGTCGCAGGTGGAGGTGCCGATCACTTTCACCAGCGTATTCGGCTGGGCACCAGCACCGACCGCACCCATATGGCAGTCAAATGCACCGCCGGAGATGGCTACGTGCTGCGGCAGGCCCAGGCGTTCCGCCCACTCGGCGCAGAGGGTGCCCACCGGGATGTCGGCAGTCCAGGTATCGGTAAACAACGGGTAGTTGAGATTCTGGTTAATGATTGGATCGAGTTCGTCAAAGAAGGCGGCAGGCGGCAGACCGCCCCAGCTCTCATGCCAGAGGGATTTATGCCCGGCGCTGCAGCGGCCGCGACGGATATCCTGCGGGCGCGTCGTGCCGGAGAGCAGGGCCGGAACCCAGTCGCACAGCTCAATCCACGACACCGCCGCCTCGGCAACGCGCTGATCCTGACGGGTGACGTGCAGGATCTTCGCCCAGAACCATTCGCTGGAATAAATGCCGCCGATGTAGCGGGAGTAGTCGCTTTTGCCCGGCTGATGGCACAAACGGGTGATGGCCTCGGCTTCTTCCACCGCGGTATGGTCTTTCCACAGCACGAACATGGCGTTCGGGTTGTCGGCAAACTCCGGGCGCAGCGCCAGCACATGGCCGTCGGCGTCAATGGGGGCCGGGGTGGAACCGGTGCTGTCTACGCCAATGCCAACAATCTGGCTGCGCTGTGCCTCGCTTAATTCAGCCAACACGGTTTTGATCGCCGCTTCCATCGACTCGATATAGTCGTGCGGGTGGTGGCGGAACTGATTGTTCGGCGCATCACAGAAGCGCCCCTCTTGCCAGCGCGGATACCACTCAACGCTGGTCGCTATCTCCTGACCCGTTGTGCACTCCACTGCCAGGGCGCGTACTGAGTCACTGCCAAAATCGAGGCCAATCGCAATTGCCATGGTGTTGCTCCATCAAAAAACAGATATGAATGAACATTAGAGAGTGAGGGGGAAAATCGTCAGGCAGGATCCGCTAATCTTATGGATGATTTTGCTGTGGCATGGGAAAGTGTGACGCCGTGCAAATAATGGATGTGGACATTTCTGCCGTAGTTATAGACACTTTTGTTACTGCCGACCCGCTCGATGTTACGGTTAAATCGCAACGGAAGCGTTATGATGGTGGACATAAAAGCAGCCTGATACCTTTTTGTGCTTTGGATGGCCGGTTTTTATGCCGCTTTTGTTGATATGGACAAATGGTTTCCTTCAGGACCGTCAGGAGTACTGAAAATATGGCTGAGACACAAAGTGATCCCCTGCTGCCGGGCTACTCATTTAACGCCCATCTGGTGGCGGGGCTGACGCCCATTGAGGCGGACGGTTATCTCGATTTTTACGTTGACCGACCGCTGGGGATGAAGGGGTATATCCTCAACCTGACCGTGCGGGGGGAAGGGGTGATCAAGAATAACGATCAGACCTTCGTCTGCCGTCCGGGGGATATTTTGCTCTTCCCACCGGGCGAAATTCATCACTATGGCCGTCATCCCGATGCCCGCGAGTGGTATCACCAGTGGGTCTATTTCCGCCCCCGCGCCTACTGGCATGAGTGGCTGGCCTGGCCATCCATGTTTGCCCATACCGGTTTTTATCGTCCTGATGAGGTCCATCAGCCACAGTTTCGTGAGCTCTTTGCCCAGATCATCGAGGCTGGACAGGCCGGAGGACGCTACGCCGAGCTGCTGGCAATCAACCTGCTGGAGCAGCTTCTGCTGCGCCGGATGGAGGCGATCAACGAATCGCTTAACCCGCCGCTGGATCACCGGGTGCGCGAAGCCTGCCAGTACATCAGCGATCATCTGGCAGATAGCCAGTTTGATATCGCAAGCGTAGCCCAGCATGTCTGCCTGTCGCCTTCGCGTCTCTCGCACCTGTTTCGCCAGCAGTTAGGGGTGAGCGTGCTGAGCTGGCGAGAGGATCAGCGCATCAGCCAGGCCAAGCTGTTACTCAGTACCACCCGGATGCCCATTGCCACTGTCGGGCGCAATGTGGGCTTTGAGGATCAACTCTATTTTTCTCGCGTGTTCAAGAAATGCACCGGTGCCAGCCCGAGCGAATTCCGTGCAGGCTGTGAATAGAAGGTAAATAAAACTAAACATATTCGCTGAATGTCGTTCACACCCGGTAAACTATTCAGACAATTGTTGTCTTGACGAAGCAGGCCTCTCTTCGCAGAATCCCTGCTTCGTCACCTGACCGGAACTGTTATGCAGGCATTGCTGGAACATTTCATTACCCAGTCCGTTACTTATTCGCTCATCGCTGTGGCGTTAGTGGCTTTTCTTGAATCGCTGGCGCTGGTCGGACTGATTTTACCCGGCACGGTGATGATGAGCGGGCTGGGTGCTCTGATCGGCAGCGGCGAGGTGAACTTCTGGCAGGCGTGGCTGGCGGGGATCGTCGGCTGTCTGCTCGGGGACTGGATCTCATTCTGGCTGGGCTGGCGCTTTAAAAAACCGCTCCACCGCTGGTCGTTCATGAAGAAGAACAAAGCGCTGCTCGATAAAACCGAGCATGCCCTGCACCAGCACAGCATGTTTACCATTCTGGTCGGGCGCTTTGTCGGGCCGACGCGTCCGCTGGTGCCGATGGTGGCGGGAATGCTGGATCTGCCGGTCGCCAAGTTCATTATCCCAAATCTGCTGGGTTGCCTGTTCTGGCCCCCAATCTATTTTCTGCCGGGTATTCTTGCCGGGGCGGCCATTGATATTCCTGCCGGGATGCAGAGCGGCGGCTTTAAGTGGCTGCTGCTGGCGACCGCGCTGCTGCTGTGGCTGGCCGCATGGCTCTGCTGGCGGCTGTGGCGCAGCAAAAAAGCGTCTGCCGATCGTCTGAGCCATTACCTGCCGCGTGGGCGCTTGTTCTGGCTGGCCCCCGTCACCCTGGGTATCGCTGTGGCGGCGCTGGTGGTGCTGATCCGCCACCCGCTGATGCCGGTTTACGGCGAGATCTTATTGAAGGTGGTGAGCCGCTGACCGCCGTCAGTGGATCCCCAGCAGGCGCGACGCGCTGGCTTTTCCGCTCGCTAACTGTTCCGTATCGCCATCCCAGGCGATACGGCCATCGGCAATCACCACAGACCGCGGAGCGATTCTGACCGCATCTTCCACGCTGTGCGACACCATCAGCATCGTCAGGCTCTGGCGTTCACACACCTCTTTGACCAGCAGCAGCATCTCCTGGCGTAACGCCGGGTCGAGCGCGGAAAAGGGCTCATCCAGCAGCAGGATGGGCTGCTCACGTACCAGGCAGCGGGCAAGGGCGACGCGCTGACGTTGGCCTCCCGATAGTTCGCCCGGTAGCCGTGCCAGCAGATCGCCAATCCCCATTTGCGCTGCGATATCACTCAGCTTCTGCTGCTGTCCGGCGTTCAGCCTGAGTCCCGGATGCATGCCGAGGCCGATGTTCTGGCGCACGGTCAGATGAGTGAAAAGATTGTTTTCCTGAAACAGCATCGACACCGGCCGCGCAGCGGGCGGCGTATGGGTATGGTCCTGACCCTCAATGGTGATACGGCCATTCGCCGGTTGCAGAAAACCGGCCACAAGATTGAGGAGCGTGCTTTTCCCTGCGCCGCTGGGGCCGAGCACGGCAATCAGTTCGCCCTGGCGCACGGACAGGGTGAAACGCATCGGCAGGTGTTGATAAAGCCAGGTTACATCAGTGAGTGTTAGCATCACGCCCCGGAAGTTTCTCAATAACGGTAAATAACGCAAAGCACAGTAACAGCAGCAGCAGCGCCGTGACGGCACCGTCCTGGCTGCGATACGAGCCGATCTGCTGGTACAGCCAGAATGGCAGGGTGCGGAAATCATCATTGCCAAACAGCGCCACCACGCCAAAATCACCAATCGACAGCACGCAGGCAAAGGCCAGCGCTTGCGCCAGCGGGCGTTTCAGGGCGCGCAACTCAACTACCTTCAGCCGCTGCCAGCCGTGCATTCCCAGCGAGTTGCAGAGCAGGGTATAGCGGGCAGCAAGATCCCGCATCGGGTTTTCCAGCACCTTCAGCGCATACGGAATGGCCATTAATGCGTTGGTAAAAATGACGATGCCATCCGCCGATTCGGGCAGGCCGACGGTGCTGTTAAACAGCAGGAAGAAACCGCTCGCCAGCACGATACCGGGCATCGCCAGGATCAGCATCCCGCTGAGATCCAACGCCTGTCCGGCTACTGTGGCCTGACGGGCATACAGTTCGCGGCTGGTCCACAGCAGCATCATGGTTAATAGCACGCAGAGTAGACCGGCCCCCAGCGCAATACGCAGCGAGGTGCCGAGTGCCTGCCACAGCACCGGCTGTTGCAGCACCGACAGCAGGTTTAGATTCAGGCCGTCCACTACCACCGCCAGCAGCGGCGGGAGCAACAGCAGCAGGGCCAGAGTGATAAGCAAGCCATCGGTCAGGCGGCTGCGCAGGCTGTCCTGCGGATCGCGCCAGCCTGCCAACTGGTTACTGCCCACGGCGATAGCTTTACCCAGCCGCTGACTCAGCATCACCAGCCCCAGGCAGCAGATCATCTGCACCATCGCCAGCAGCGCCGCGCGGCCCGGATCGTAGTCGTAGCTCAGGGCCTGATAGATGGCAAGCTCAATGGTGGTGGCCTGCGGCCCGCCGCCCAGCGAAAGCACCGTGGCAAAGCTGGCAAAGCAGAGCATAAAAATCAGCGCGGCCACCGGCGGAATTTGTCGGCGCAGCCACGGCCATTCAACGAAGCGGAAAAAGAACCAGCCGCGCATCCCGAGCTGGGCGGCGAGCTGACGCTGCTCGCCCGGGATATTCTCCAGCGCCTGCAGGAGCAGCCGCGTCGCCATTGGCATGTTGAAAAAGACGTGCGCCAGCAGGATGCCCTGCAGGCCATAAGGCGAGAAGGTCCACTCCAGCCCGAGCGCCTGGCAGAGGGCGGCAAGCCAGCCCTGACGTCCATAGACGCTAAGAATGCCAAATATCGCCACCAGCACCGGCAGTATCAGCGTCATGGCGCACAGGCGCAGCAGCACCTGCCGTCCGGGGAAGCGACGGCGGTAGAGGGCGCGGGCAAGAAATATGGCGGGCACGACGGAGAGCAGGGCAGAAAGAAACGCCTGCCAGAAAGAGAAGCGGATGACGTGCCACAGATAGCTATCGTGCAGCAGCGCCGTCACGTCGGTGGCTGGCGCGTTAAACCACAGCGCCAGAAATGCGCCCAGGGCGACAGCGACCATTAAGATGGCGGCTATCAGCCCCGGGAGTAACCAGCCGGCGATCAGCGGCTGACGGCGCGTTGCCATTCACTGACCCAGGCAGCACGTTTCCCGGCCACTTCCTGCGGGGAGTATTCCAGCGCGGTTTGCGGTTTCACCAGCGTGTCGAAACCGGCCGGTAAGGCGACGTCAGTTACCGGGTACATCCAGTTGCCGGTCGGGATCGCATTCTGGAACGACGGCGAGACCATAAATTTCAGGAACTTGCTTGCCAGTTCCGGCTGTTTGCTGGCGGCGGTGCGGGCGGCAACTTCCACCTGCAGGTAGTGGCCTTCAGCAAAATCGGCAGCAGCGTAGTTCTCTTTTTTCTCCGAAATAATGTGATACGCCGGAGAGGTGGTGTAGCTCAGCACCAGGTCGCTTTCCCCTTTCAGGAACAGACCGTAGGCTTCGCTCCAGCCTTTGGTGACGGTGACGGTTTTGGCGGCCAGCTTCTGCCAGGCTTCCGGGGTCTTATCGCCGTACACTTTTTGCATCCACAGCAGCAGACCCAGCCCCGGCGTGCTGGTGCGTGGATCTTCGTAGATCACACGCCATTTCTGATCGCTTTCCACCAGCTCTTTCAGGCTCTTCGGCGGGTTTTTCAGCTTGTTTTTGTCATACACGAAGGCGAAGTAGCCGTAATCGAAAGGCACAAAGGTGTCGTTCTTCCAGCCGCCAGGGATGTTAACCGCATCGGTCGCCACGCCGCTTTTGGCGAACAACCCGGTTTGCGTTGCCGCTTCCAGCAGGTTGTTATCGAGACCCAGCACCACGTCGGCTTTGCTGTTCTTACCTTCCATACGCAGGCGATTCAGCAGCGAGACGCCATCTTCCAGCGCCACGAATTTCAGCTCGCAGTTGCAGTCGGCTTCAAAGGCTTTTTTGACCGCCGGGCCTGGGCCCCAGTCGGCGGCGAAGGAGTCGTAGGTATAGACCGTCAGGACAGGGCTGGCAACGGCAGGCAGCGCCATCAGCGCCAGCAGGGAAAGAACAGTTTTGAACACTTTGCACCTCTGTATTTGAGAGTGGCAAAGGATTTTGAGCGACAGCCTCAAATCCCTTCGCCGGCGTTATCCGGATCAGGTTCGACGGGTATTTTCTCAGCACACGCTTGCACGTAGCACCCCGTTGAGAACGGCGGTATTGTAATGATTTGGTGAATATTACGAAAGTATTATGGTTCCGGTGGGGCAAACCACGCGGATTTAAAGTCAAACCAGCCCAGGGTATTCATGCGTAAGCCGCGCATACTGCGCTGCCCCTGGATCATCAGCCAGTGGTGGATCAGCGGGACAATCGCCTGCTGGGACAGCAACTGCTGGCACCAGGCGGCAAGGTTCATCTCGCCTGCGCGCCACTGGGCGGCGTCCTGCTGCCAGTCGCGGGGAATGCAGTGTTGCAGGAGCGGGACTTCATACAGATGCGAGAACAGCGAGAAGTCGAGCGGCAGGGTGAAATTGACGCTGTTGAGCCAGATGTCGCTCACCGCCTCGCCGCGATGCCACTCCTCATAGCTGACCTCCTGAATATTCAGCGTCACCTGCTCGGCGGCCAGTAGTTCACTCATCATTCTGGCGATCACCCGATGTTCAATATGCTCGCGGTAGAAGGTGAGGGTGAGGCTCTCCAGTCCGGCCGGTTTGTCGCCGCGTCCCGGGCGGGCGTGATGCCAGCGTGGCAGCAGGCCATAGGCCGGGAACCAGTATGACTGATAGACCTCCTCGGCCTTATAGATCAGATTGGCCGGTGAGAGGATCTGGCTTACCCACTGACGCACCTCTGCGCTGGCGCCGCGATGGGAGCGGGCGTCGAACAGAAGATAGTAACAGCCCTCTTCGAGCCGACTTTCCACTGCCTTTTCTCCCTCGGTCGGGCCCTCCAGCGTCAGGCCGACGCTCAGCTCTTCGTTGATATCCGGCAAGACCCAGACGTTCACCTCGTCAATCAGCGCCCGGTAACCAAAGTAGTCATCGAAGGCGCGGATCTTCAACTGGTTATTATTATTACGCGATACGGCATACGGCCCGGTACCCACCGGCAGACTGGCAAAGTTGTGCATCGATTCCCACTCGCGCGGCAGGATCATCGACGGCACATACCCCAACAACCAGGGGAGCCAGCGGTCAGGCTGCGAGAGATGGATATCCAGGGTCCAGGCGGTAGGGGACTCGACCCGGGTAATGTGTGAATAGAGGGGGAGCTCGCGGGCGCGCTGCAAAGTGGCAATGACGTCAGCCATCTCCAGCTCGCGTCCATGGTGAAAATGGATACCCGGCCGCAAGAAAAAGCGCCAGTGCAACGGGGAAAGTTGCTGCCAGTGGTGGGCAATATCGGCTTCGAGTTCCCCATTTTCCTCATTTATGCGCATCAGCCCGCTGAAGATCTGGCGTGCCATATGGGTTTCGGAGCGTCGTAATGCGCTGCCCGGCAACAAGTTTTTCATCGGACGATAATACAGTACCCGCAGGATGTGTCTGCCCTGGCGGAAGCTGCGGCCCAGATGGGAGACCAGCATCTGGCGTACCGCAGCCTTATCACCTACCAGTTGCACCAGCTGATCGATGCGATCCTGCTCCAGCAAATCTTCTGCCCGCTGCTGCTGCAGTGCGAGGCCAGTGTAGAGAAAGGTGAGGCGGGAACGCTTGCCGCGCCCGGCTTCAGCTTCCCAGCTCAGCCAACCCTGTTGCTGCATGGTGTTCAGCAGGGTGCGCATATGGCGGCGCGAACAGCTGAGTAACTCGGCCAGCTCGCTGAGCGTGGTGACCTGAGCCTGGCCGTCACAGCACTGCCACAGGCGAATGAATTGTTGTTGCAGACGACCAGAGGGCATAAAAGGGGAACTCCTGACAAAAAATCAGCAATTTATTAATCCCTATATTAAGCCAATAATTCACTTCGATGAAGCGAGGAGGTGAATATGAAGAGGTCTACCACCCGTCAGTTTTACCGACAGTACTTCTCAGCGACAAAGGGAGTGTCCTGGCTGGCCCGCCGGTGTGCAGAACAGCAGCTGAAAATACTGGAAGATCTGATGCAGTGGGAGGTGACACCGTCGACCTCGGAACGCTGAATGGCTTCGATCATGTGTGACTGAGTATTGGTGCGAATCACCACGCCAGCAGGTATTATCTGCTGGCTTTTTTCGTTTTCACTTGCGCTAAAGGGAACAGTTAATGCTCTGGTTAATGACGATGGGACGCCGTCTGAACGGTGTTTATGCCGCCTTTTTAGTGGTGGCTTTTATGATGGGCATCGCCGGTGCGCTGCAAGCCCCGACCCTGAGCCTGTTCCTGAGCCGTGAGGTGGGCGCCCAGCCATTCTGGGTAGGGATTTTTTACACCGTCAATGCCGTCGCCGGGATCCTGGTCAGTCTGTGGCTGGCGAAACGATCGGACAGCCAGGGCGATCGCCGCAAGCTGATCCTCTTTTGCTGCGCGATGGCGATTTGTAACGCGCTGCTGTTTGCCTTTAACCGTCACTACCTGACCTTATTGACCTGCGGCGTACTGCTGGCTTCGCTGGCCAATACCGCCATGCCGCAGCTGTTTGCCCTCGCGCGGGAATATGCCGACAGCTCGGCGCGTGAAGTGGTGATGTTCAGCTCGGTAATGCGTGCCCAGCTGTCGCTGGCGTGGGTTATTGGCCCGCCGCTGGCCTTTATGCTGGCGCTTAACTATGGCTTTACCGTCATGTTTTCTATTGCGGCGGCCATTTTTGCTATCAGTCTGGGGCTGATAGCCTTCGCGCTGCCGTCGGTTTCCCGGGTGGAATCAGCGAGTGCCGTACCGGTGACGCAGATCAGTGGCTGGAAAGACAAAAACGTCCGCCGGCTGTTTATCGCCTCCACCCTGATGTGGACCTGCAACACCATGTACATCATCGACATGCCCCTGTGGATCAGCAGCGATCTGGGCTTACCGGATAAGCTGGCCGGGATCTTAATGGGTACCGCCGCCGGGCTGGAGATCCCGGCAATGATCCTTGCTGGCTATTACGTCAAATACTTTGGTAAGCGGCGGATGATGGTGATTGCGGTGGCGGCGGGCGTGCTGTTCTACTTTGGGCTGATCCTCTTTCACAGCCATGAAGCGTTACTTGCCCTGCAGCTGTTTAACGCGGTCTTTATCGGCATCGTCGCCGGGATTGGCATGCTCTGGTTCCAGGATCTAATGCCGGGGCGGGCAGGTTCAGCCACTACGCTGTTTACCAACAGTATTTCAACCGGCGTGATTCTTGCGGGGATTATTCAGGGGGCGCTGGTGCAAAGCTATGGTCATGCCGTGGTGTACTGGGTGATTGCAGCCATCTCGCTGGTGGCGCTGGTGCTGACCTGGCGGGTAAAAGAGAGTGAAATTCTGGAAGGCGGCTTCACGAAATGACGGCCGATTCTGACAGCAGGACGGAATACGAATAGAGTTCACGCGGGTGCTTGAGGCTGTTTGCCTGAAGCATTGCTGGAAGGGTAAACAGAAGAAAGCCCCACTCAACATAACGTTGATGTGAGGCTACCCAACCAACACAACTCAACCCTGTGAGGGTAGCCTCTTCATCGCTGGAAAGCAATAAGGAGGCTGGAATGCCAAAACGTACTCTGCTGTTAGGTTTGTTGATGATCTGTATGGCGTTACTGATCTTCACCTGGATGGTTCGCGGCTCGCTGTGTGAGCTGCGATTCAGACAGAAACAGACAGAGCTGGCGGCAGTGTTAGCTTACGAAGTGAAACGTTAAGGCAAGGGCGGGGGAGACAATTCCCCGCCTTTCCAGACGTTGAGGTTGGCTCAGGCACCTTTTTTAATGGCCCGCTTTGCGGGCCATTAAATCACCCCATAAACGCAGGCTGTTTGTTCTCGTAGGCGGCAATTGCATCTTCATGCTGCAGCGTCAGCCCGATGCTGTCCAGGCCGTTGATCATGCAGTGGCGACGGAATGCATCGATAGTAAAGCCATAAGTTTTATCCCCGGCTTTCACTACCTGCGCTTCCAGGTCCACTTCAAACGTTATCCCCGGCTGGCTCTGCACCAGCGCAAACAGCTCGTCGACCTCTTCATCGCTCAATGTTACCGGCAGTAGCTGGTTGTTAAAGCTGTTGCCATAGAAGATGTCGGCGAAGCTCGGCGCAATCACGACTTTGAAACCGTAGTCGGTCAGGGCCCAGGGCGCATGCTCACGGGAAGAGCCACAGCCGAAGTTTTCCCGCGCCAGCAGGATCGACGCGCCTTTAAATGCCGGGAAGTTCAGCACGAACTCCGGGTTCGGCACTTCGCCTTTGTCATCCAGGAAACGCCAGTCGTTAAACAGATGGGCGCCAAAACCGGTGCGGGTGACCTTCTGCAAAAACTGCTTCGGGATAATGGCGTCGGTATCGACGTTGGCGGCGTCCAGAGGGACTACCAGGCCAGTATGTTGGGTAAATTTCTCTGCCATGATGGTCTCCTTATTTCAGGCTGCGAATATCGGCAAAATGGCCGGTCACTGCGGCTGCCGCGGCCATCGCCGGGCTGACCAGGTGTGTGCGCCCGCCGCGCCCCTGACGACCTTCAAAATTACGGTTACTGGTAGAGGCGCAACGCTCACCCGGATTCAGGCGATCGTTGTTCATGGCCAGGCACATGGAGCAGCCCGGCAGACGCCATTCAAAGCCTGCATCAATGAAAATTTTATCCAGGCCTTCGGCTTCCGCCTGCGCTTTTACCGGGCCGGAGCCTGGTACCACCAGCGCCTGCACACCCGGCGCCACTTTACGGCCTTTCGCCACTTCTGCCGCCGCGCGCAAATCTTCGATACGCGAGTTAGTACAGGAGCCGATAAACACTTTATCAATGGCCACGTCGGTCAACGGGACGCCCGGTTTCAGCCCCATATAGGCCAGAGCTTTTTCTGCGCTGGCGCGCTCAACCGGATCGGCGAACGAGGCCGGATCAGGAATGCTGTCGTTAACGGAGATCACCTGGCCCGGGTTTGTTCCCCAGGTGACCTGCGGCGCGATGGCCTCGGCCTGCAGTGTCACCACGGTGTCAAACTGCGCGCCCTCGTCAGTTTTCAGGGTCTTCCAGTACGCCACGGCGTCGGCATAATCCTGGCCTTTCGGTGCATGCAGACGATCCTTCACATACGCGAAGGTGATCTCATCCGGGGCAACCAGACCGGCTTTTGCGCCCATTTCAATGGCCATGTTGCACAGGGTCATACGGCCTTCCATGCTCAGGGCCTGGATTGCGCTGCCGCAGAACTCCACGACATGACCGGTGCCGCCTGCGCTACCGGTTTTGCCGATGATCGCCAGTACGATGTCTTTGGCGGTAATGCCCGGCGCGGCCTGGCCGGTAACTTCGATCTTCATGGTTTTGGCGCGGCCCTGTTTCAGGGTCTGCGTCGCCAGAACGTGTTCCACTTCCGAAGTACCGATCCCGAACGCCAGCGCACCAAAGGCACCGTGGGTGGCGGTATGGGAGTCGCCGCAGACGATAGTCATGCCTGGCAGGGTAATGCCCTGCTCTGGCCCCATCACGTGGACGATGCCCTGATACGGGTGGTTCAGGTCATACAGTTCCACGCCGAATTCGTTGCAGTTCTTGATCAGCTCCTGCATCTGGATACGCGCCATCTCACCGGAGGCGTTGATGTCTTTCGTCTGCGTCGAGACGTTATGGTCCATCGTGGCAAAGGTTTTGCCAGGCTGACGCACCGGACGTTGGTGCGCACGCAGGCCATCAAACGCCTGCGGCGAAGTCACTTCGTGAACCAGGTGGCGGTCAATATAGAGCAGCGGGGTTTCGTTCGGCGCTTCGAAGACCACGTGCGCATCAAACAACTTTTCGTACAACGTCTTCGCCATGATTACACCCCTTCAGCGACATAGCGGGCAATGATGTCGCCCATTTCATCGGTAGTAACTGCAGCAGCGCCACGGGCCAAATCACCGGTGCGAATGCCTTCTTCCAGCGCACGGTTAATGGCGTTTTCAATCGCCGTCGCCGCGTCGTTAGCATCCAGGCTGTAGCGCAGCAGCAGCGCTAAAGACAGGATCTGTGCAATTGGGTTAGCAATATTCTTGCCCGCGATATCCGGTGCCGAGCCGCCTGCCGGTTCGTACAGGCCAAACCCTTCTTCATTCAGGCTGGCAGACGGCAGCATCCCCATTGAGCCGGTGATCATCGCGCACTCGTCAGAGAGAATGTCCCCGAACAGGTTGGAGCACAGCAGTACGTCGAACTGGGAAGGATCTTTAATCAACTGCATGGTGGCGTTGTCGATATACATATGCGACAGCTGCACGTCCGGGTATTCACGGGCGATTTCATTGACGATTTCACGCCACAGGATCGAGGATTGCAGCACGTTGGCTTTATCGATCGACGTCACTTTATGACCGCGTTTGCGGGCAGATTCGAACGCGATACGGGCGATACGTTCGATCTCAAAACGGTGATACACCTCGGTATCAAACGCTTTTTCGTGCTGGCCGCTGCCTTCGCGGCCTTTTGGCTGACCAAAGTAGATGCCGCCGGTCAGCTCGCGAACGCATAGAATATCGAAACCGTTAGCTGCGATATCGGCGCGCAGCGGGCAAAACTCTTCCAGGCCCTGGTACAGCTTGGCCGGACGCAGGTTGCTGAACAGCTTGAAGTGTTTACGCAGCGGCAGCAGCGCACCGCGCTCTGGCTGCTCTGCAGGTGGCAGGTGTTCCCATTTCGGGCCACCCACAGAGCCAAATAACACAGCGTCGGCATTCTCACAGCCGGTCACGGTCGCCTGCGGCAGCGGGGTGCCGTGATTATCGATGGCGATACCGCCCACATCATAGTGGCTGGTAGTAATTTTCATCGCAAAACGGGTGCGGATCGCTTCCAGAACCTTCAGCGCCTGTGCCATAACTTCGGGGCCAATGCCGTCGCCCGGTAACACAGCAATATGGTAATTCTTCGACATTACACGGTTTCCTTATTGTTCTCTTTATTCTGAGCTTTGCGTTGCAACTCTTTTTCCACTTCGGCGGCACGCCAGATGTTGTTCAGGACGTGAACCATCGCTTTTGCGGAGGACTCCACAATATCGGTTGCCAGGCCCACGCCGTGGAAGCGGCGGCCGTTATAGTTGACCACGATATCGACCTGACCCAGCGCGTTTTTACCCTGGCCTTTGGCCGTCAGGTCATATTTGACCAGCTCAACATCGTACTCGGTGACGCGGTTAATGGCCTGATAGATGGCATCGACAGGCCCGTTGCCGTTGGCGGCTTCGGCTTTGATCTCATCGCCGCAGGCCAGCTTGACGGAGGCGGTGGCAATATCGCTCGAACCTGACTGCACGCTGAAGTAATCCAGACGGAAATGCTCTGGCTCTTCCTGCTGTTTGTTGATAAATGCCAGCGCTTCCAGATCGTAATCGAAGACCTGGCCTTTCTTATCGGCCAGTTTCAGGAAGGCGTCGTACAGGTGATCCATGTTGTAGTCGGTGTCTTTATAACCCATCTCTTCCATGCGGTGTTTTACCGCGGCACGGCCGGAGCGGGAGGTCAGGTTCAGCTGGACCTGGTTCAGACCGATGGATTCCGGGGTCATGATTTCGTAGTTTTCGCGGTTCTTCAGCACGCCGTCCTGGTGGATACCGGAAGAGTGGGCGAAAGCGCCGGTGCCAACAATCGCTTTATTCGCCGGGACCGGCATGTTGCAGATCTGGCTGACGGTCTGGCTGGTGCGCCAGATTTCGTGGTGATTAATGCGGGTCTGCACATTCATGATGTCTTTGCGCACTTTGATCGCCATGATTACTTCTTCCAGCGAACAGTTACCCGCGCGCTCGCCGATACCGTTCATCGCGCCTTCTACCTGACGGGCACCCGCATGAACCGCGGCGATGGCGTTGCCGACTGCCAGACCCAAATCGTCATGGGTGTGAACGGAGATGATCGCTTTATCAATGTTCGGCACACGCTCATACAGGCCGGTGATGATGTTAGAGAATTCGAACGGCATGGTGTAGCCGACGGTGTCCGGGATGTTGATGGTAGTGGCACCGGCACGGATGGCGGCTTCCACTACGCGAGCCAGATCGTCAATCGGCGTACGGCCTGCGTCTTCACAGGAGAACTCAACGTCGTCGGTGTAGTTACGGGCATGTTTCACCATATAGATGGAGCGCTCAATCACCTCATCCAGCGTGCTGCGCAGCTTGGTGGCGATATGCATTGGTGAAGTAGCAATAAAGGTATGAATTCGGAAGGCTTCAGCCACTTTCAGCGACTCAGCCGCCACATCGATGTCTTTTTCGACGCAACGCGCCAGGGCGCACACGCGGCTGTTTTTAATGGTGCGGGCAATGGTCTGAACAGATTCAAAATCACCCGGAGAAGAGACCGGGAAGCCCACTTCCATTACGTCTACACCCATACGTTCCAGGGCCAGCGCAATCTGCAATTTCTCTTTAACGCTCAGGCTTGCCTGTAATGCCTGTTCACCGTCACGTAAGGTCGTATCGAAAATAATGACTTGCTGGCTCATGGGTTAGGTCCTTATCTGAATTTGGGCGCCTTGCTACGAGCATAAAAAAACCCGCGCAGTGGCGCGGGTTTTTTGTCTTACCAGAGAACGATTCAGTGCTGAATTTCGCCCGCCAGTCTACCGCGCACAGTGGATGCGTTTAGTAGTAGTAGACCGGTGAAACGAATGCTGTGAATCATGAATCATGCCCCAGATAAATAAGATATGCTTTTAGTGGTACTGGATACGCGGTTTGATGTCAACCCCTGCACGGTGAAAACGCGCTTTCAACCCGCCAGCTTCATCGCAGGCAATTAGCTTATTGTGCTGGTTTTTCCCTTTCAGACAATTTTATTCGTCTGGCGGTTCGCGGAGAATACATAGTCAGAATCGTTTGCATATACTTGATTGCAATTGTTCAAACTTTTGATACAAAGGTGCCGTTTTTTGAATGCGTTAATTTTCATTATGTTAGCTTGATACTCAACCTATAAAGCGTATACCGGTAGGCGTAGTGATAAAAAAATGTTAATCATTTAAAATAAAAGGCTATTAATAATTCATTAATACTTAAATAAGCCTTAACTAAACGCGATATTGTTTATTCGCGTAATTTATGTTTTCATTCGAACTATAAACTTATAAGTATGTTTCCTCCTGTCAGGATAGGTTCTCACGTTTTATTTTTCAACCCTGTCACGGTTGACGGGTATTTATATATTCCTAATTTGTAACATTTTCCTTTTTCTTGTTTTATATGCGTGGTAAATCATATTTTCAAAATTGATTGTTGCTGACGAGTAAAGGGAGTTTAACGTGACAGTGGAGCAGGATATGTCTGTAGAAAAAGTTGAAAAAACAGCAGCATTCGAGGGGGCAAAACCACAGCTCCGTACGGTGGATCTGAATCTGCTAACGGTATTTGATGCGGTAATGCAGGAGCAAAATATCACGCGCGCTGCCCATTCGCTGGGGATGTCACAGCCCGCCGTCAGTAATGCGGTTGCCCGACTCAAGGTCATGTTTAATGACGAGTTATTTGTGCGCTATGGCCGAGGGATCCAGCCTACTGCGCGTGCATTCCAGCTATTTGCATCGGTACGCCAGGCGTTGCAGCTTGTACAGAATGAGTTGCCTGGGTCGGGGTTCGACTCTTCCAGCAGCGAGCGTATTTTCCATTTGTGCGTTTGCAGCCCTCTCGATACGTATATGACCTCGCTTATTTATAATAAAGTTGAGCAGGTCGCGCCTAATATTCACCTGGTGTTCAAATCTTCGCTTAACCAGAATACCGAACATCAGCTGCGTTATCAGGAAACCGAGTTTGTGATTGGGTATGAAGAGTTCCGCCGCCCGGAATTTTCCTGCGTACCTTTATTCAAAGATGAAATGGTGCTGGTGACCAGCAAAACACATCCACGTCTGCATGGTACGCTGCTGGAGAGCGATATATATAGCGAAGAGCATGCGGTTGTCGCCCTCGATCGCTACGCCTCTTTTAGCCAGCCGTGGTATGACACCCCGGATAAACAGGCCTGCGTAGCGTATCAGGGCATGGCAATGGTCAGCGTATTAAACGTCGTCTCACAAACACAGCTGGTTGCTATCGCGCCGCGCTGGCTGGCAGAGGAGTTTTCCGGGCCGCTGAATCTGCGGATATTACCGCTGCCGTTGAACCTGAACTCGCGTACATGTTATCTCTCATGGCATGAAGCTGCCGGACGCGATAAAGGCCATCAATGGATGGAAGAGCTGCTGGCGAGCGTCTGCCGCCGCTAAACGACTTCAGGATAAATTGCACTGTTGTTGCTATTTATCCTGACTTTCTTTTTGTTCGTGAAATTTTATTCTGTCGCCATTTTTTTCATTGCCGCTTCCGGTCAGTAAAATTGCATGAATTACTGTACCTTTCCCTTTTTAAATGATGAATGCTCACGGCTGTTCGTTATCGTAGTTGATTTATCCATAACAATTATTAATACCTCATATTTCTTCTTTAGTGCTTATGGCTCCGCGCAGGTTTGCTAATTGCCTGCCTTCCGGCGAGCGGTTATGTTAACTGTCACTCTGCACAATAAAAAAACGCCAGGGGTAACCCTGACAAAAAAGACGGCGCAGTGCATATTTCTCCTGTCCGTCTGAAACGATAAGCCTGGAGGCTAATCATGGAGATGTTGTCTGGCGCCGAAATGGTCGTCCGATCGTTAATCGATCAGGGCGTGAAGCAAGTGTTCGGTTACCCCGGGGGCGCGGTCCTCGATATTTACGATGCGCTACATACCGTGGGCGGTATCGATCATGTTCTGGTACGTCATGAGCAAGCTGCCGTGCATATGGCCGACGGACTGGCACGTGCAACAGGCGAAGTTGGCGTGGTGCTGGTGACATCCGGCCCTGGCGCGACCAATGCCATTACGGGTATCGCCACAGCCTATATGGACTCCATTCCGATGGTGGTGCTCTCCGGTCAGGTGGCGACCTCGCTGATTGGCTACGATGCCTTTCAGGAGTGCGACATGGTGGGCATCTCCCGACCCGTGGTGAAACACAGTTTCCTGGTCAAACAGACGGAAGATATCCCCGGCGTGTTGAAAAAAGCTTTCTGGCTGGCGGCGTCCGGGCGTCCCGGTCCGGTCGTGGTTGACCTGCCTAAAGATATCCTCAATCCGGCGAACAAACTGCCTTACGTCTGGCCTGAATCCGTCAGCATGCGCTCTTATAACCCCACCACGCAGGGGCACAAGGGCCAGATTAAACGGGCGTTGCAGACCCTGGTCACCGCCAAAAAGCCGGTCGTGTATGTTGGCGGCGGGGCGGTGAACGCCAAGTGTGAATCGCAGCTGCGCGCGCTTATCGAAAAGTTGAATCTGCCGGTGGCCTCTTCATTAATGGGGTTAGGCGCGTTTCCGGCCACCCACCGTCAGGCGCTCGGCATGCTTGGTATGCATGGCACCTATGAAGCCAACATGACGATGCACAATTCCGACGTCATTTTTGCTGTAGGGGTGCGCTTTGACGATCGCACGACCAACAACCTGGCGAAATACTGCCCCAACGCGACCGTGCTGCACATTGATATTGATCCAACCTCGATTTCCAAAACTGTCCCGGCGGATGTGCCCATTGTTGGCGACGCCCGTCTGGTACTGGAACAAATGCTGGAACTGCTTGGGCAGGAAAACGACGTTCAGCCGCTCGATGAGATCCGCGACTGGTGGCTGCAGATTGAACAGTGGCGCGCGCGTCAGTGCCTGAAATACGACACGCAAAGCGAGAGCATTAAGCCCCAGGCGGTGATTGAAACCCTCTGGCGACTGACAAAAGGCGAGGCTTATGTGACCTCGGATGTGGGACAGCACCAGATGTTTGCCGCTCTTTATTACCCGTTCGATAAACCACGTCGCTGGATCAACTCCGGCGGTCTGGGCACCATGGGCTTTGGCCTGCCTGCCGCGCTGGGCGTGAAGCTGGCGTTACCGAATGAAACGGTGGTCTGCGTGACCGGCGATGGCAGTATTCAGATGAACATTCAGGAGCTGTCCACTGCCCTGCAGTACGACCTGCCGGTGCTGGTCCTTAACCTGAACAACGGCTATCTGGGCATGGTGAAGCAGTGGCAGGATATGATCTATTCCGGCCGCCATTCGCAGTCGTACATGAAGTCACTGCCTGATTTTGTTCGTCTGGCTGAAGCCTACGGCCATATCGGTATACGCATCAGCAGTCCGGCCGAGCTGGAGACGAAACTGAGCGAAGCCCTTGAGCACGTCAACAATAACCGCCTGGTGTTTGTCGATGTCGTGGTTGATGGCACCGAGCATGTCTATCCGATGCATATTCGTGGCGGCGGTATGGATGAGATGTGGTTAAGCAAAACGGAGAGAACCTGATAATCGCCGGATATTATCGGTATTACTGGAAAACGAGTCCGGAGCGCTATCACGCGTGATTGGGCTTTTCGCACAGCGCGGCTATAAAATCGAAAGCCTGACGGTTGCCCCAACGGACGATCCGACGCTTTCGCGCATGACCATCCAGACGGTGGGTGATGCAAAGGTACTGGAGCAGATCGAAAAGCAACTGCACAAACTGGTTGATGTGTTGCGCGTCAGCGAGCTGGGGCAGGGGGCTTACGTCGAACGTGAGATCATGCTGGTGAAAATTCAGGCCACGGGTTATGGCCGGGAAGAGGTGAAACGTAATGCGGACATTTTCCGCGGGCAGATCATCGACGTTACTCCCTCCATCTATACCGTTCAGCTGGCCGGCACCAGCGATAAACTGGACGCCTTCCTCGCCTCGGTGCGGGATGTCGCCAAAATTGTTGAAGTGGCGCGTTCAGGCGTCGTGGGTCTTTCCCGCGGTGACAAAGTGATGCGTTAAGGATAAAAAGGTTCGCCTCTAGCTTGCCCGGTATGAATGACCGGGCTTTTTTTTGTGCACCGATGTCGCTGCACCGACAAAAGCGGTTGCCGGACAGGCTATTCTGCGCTTAGATGTTACAAGATTTAGCCATAACCCTGACGAGGTCATGGACTCTTTTCTTTTTTTTAAGGGGCAATTGTGAAACTGGATGAAATCGCCAGGCTAGCCGGGGTATCGCGAACAACGGCAAGTTATGTGATTAACGGTAAAGCGAAGCAGTATCGTGTCAGCGATAAGACCGTTGAGAAAGTCATGGCAGTGGTTCGTGAACATAACTACCATCCGAATGCCGTCGCGGCAGGTTTACGTGCCGGGCGCACCCGTTCGATCGGTCTGGTGATCCCGGATCTGGAAAACACCAGCTATACCCGGATCGCAAACTACCTTGAGCGCCAGGCCCGTCAGCGTGGTTATCAACTGCTGATCGCCTGTTCGGAAGATCAGCCCGATAACGAGATGCGCTGCATTGAGCATCTGTTGCAGCGCCAGGTTGATGCCATTATCGTTTCCACCTCCTTACCCCCTGAGCATCCTTTCTATCAGCGCTGGGCCAATGATGCGTTTCCGATTGTCGCCCTCGACCGTGCGTTAGATCGTGAGCATTTCACCAGCGTGGTCGGCGCGGATCAGGACGATGCTGAAATGCTGGCGGCAGAGTTGCGTACTTTTCCGGCGGAAAATGTCCTCTATCTGGGAGCACTGCCGGAACTCTCCGTGAGCTTCCTGCGTGAGCAGGGTTTCCGCACAGCATGGAAAGACGATCCCCGTAAAGTTGATTACCTCTATGCCAATAGCTATGAACGCGAGGCCTCGGCCCAGCTGTTCGAAAAGTGGCTGGAGACCCATCCGATGCCGCAGGCTCTGTTCACTACCTCGTTTGCACTGTTACAGGGGGTAATGGACGTGACCTTACGTCGTGAAGGCAAGCTGCCATCCGATCTGGCCATTGCGACCTTTGGCGATCATGAGCTGCTCGATTTCTTGCAGTGCCCGGTGCTGGCTGTAGCGCAGCGTCATCGCGACGTGGCCGAGCGGGTGTTAGAGATTGTACTGGCAAGCCTCGATGAGCCACGTAAGCCGAAACCGGGGCTGACCCGTATTCGTCGTAACCTTTATCGTCGCGGTATTTTAAGCCGCGCGTAAAGACATCAGGGCAGCGAAAGCTGCCCTGAAATTCTCATCCTGAATCAACATATTAATTCCCACAGTATTTTTAAGATAATTCCTTTAAAACCTTTGCCTGCTACGCTTTTTAATTCCTTTTATTGTTTAAACCTTCTCTTGATGTTTATTTTATTGTCAGTAGCGCCTTTAATTGTATTATTTTGTTACATAACCGACAGTCAGTGCTGAATTATCAGCCATTTTTTCGCCTGGCGTTACCTGCTTACGCCTGCCCGCTACAGGCTTCGCGCCCGCAGCGCAGCTAGCGCTGTTATCCCCCCGCAATATGGCTTAAAATGCCGCCCGCGTCGCAAACTGACACTATATATTTACCTGCGATGATAGACGTGGTTTTAAAGACGGATATGCGTATTCGCGTTTTTTCTCACAGCTATTCATCACGTTAATTTTGCCGCGCCAGTTGGGTAGTTAATAGCCGGACGAACTTCCATTCGTAAATCAGTGACATTTAGACAGATGTCGCGGAAGTCCTGGCTTGACAAGCTTTTCCATCGCTCCGTAAACTCCCTTAAGTGGGAATTTGTGGGTTAAAGTGGTGAGGAGGGGTGAGACTGGCATGTTCCGTGGAGCGACGTTAGTCAATCTCGACAGCAAAGGGCGTTTATCGGTACCAACCCGATATCGCGACCAGCTGAACGAGAGCGCTTCTGGTCAAATGGTCTGCACCATTGACATCAACCACGCCTGCCTGCTGCTTTACCCCTTGCCTGAATGGGAAATCATTGAGCAAAAGCTGTCTCGACTGTCGAGCATGAACCCGCAGGAACGCCGCGTGCAGCGGCTGTTATTGGGTCATGCCAGTGAATGTCAGATGGACAGCGCGGGGCGTTTATTGATTGCGCCCGTGCTGCGGCAGCATGCCGGTCTGACAAAAGAAGTGATGCTGGTCGGACAGTTCAATAAGTTTGAGCTGTGGGATGAAACGACCTGGTATCAACGGGTCAAGGAAGATATCGACGCTGAGCAGTCTGATTCCGCAACATTGTCGGAACGATTGCAGGATTTGTCTCTATAAAAAATGATGGAAAATTATAAACATACGACGGTGCTACTGGATGAAGCCGTCAATGGCCTGAATATTCGTCCTGATGGCATCTATATTGATGGCACTTTTGGCCGGGGTGGCCACTCACGTTTGATCCTCTCCCAACTGGGCGCGGACGGCCGTTTGCTGGCAATCGATCGCGATCCGCAGGCTATCGCCGTGGCGAAAACCATCGATGACCCTCGCTTTTCCATCGTACATGGTCCTTTCTCCGCGCTGGCTGATTACGTCAGCGAGCGCGATTTAACCGGCAAAATTGACGGGATCCTCCTCGATCTTGGCGTCTCCTCACCACAACTTGATGATGCTGAACGTGGCTTCTCCTTTATGCGCGATGGCCCGCTGGACATGCGTATGGATCCGACGCGCGGCCAATCTGCCGCCGAGTGGCTGCAAACCGCCGAAGAAGCCGATATCGCCTGGGTGATCAAAACCTTCGGGGAAGAGCGTTTTGGCAAACGTATTGCTCGCGCCATCGTGGAACGTAACCGTATCGAACCCATGACCCGCACCAAAGAGCTGGCGGAAGTGATCGCCGCGGCCACGCCGGTAAAAGACAAGTACAAGCACCCGGCTACCCGCACCTTCCAGGCGGTGCGTATCTGGGTTAACAGCGAGCTTGATGAAATCGAGCAAGCCCTGAAAAGTTCGCTTAGCGTGCTGGCTCCGGGCGGTCGCTTGTCGGTAATCAGCTTCCACTCGCTGGAAGACCGCATTGTGAAGCGCTTTATGCGTGAACAGAGCCGTGGCCCGCAGGTTCCGGCCGGGTTACCGATGACGGAAGAGCAGCTCAAAAAACTGGGCGGCCGCCAGCTACGTGCCTTAGGTAAGTTAATGCCGGGCGAAGCGGAAGTGGAAGAGAACCCGCGCGCCCGCAGTTCAGTGCTGCGCATTGCAGAAAGGACTCATGCATGATCGGCAGAGTGGCAGACACCCTCAGCAAGGTGAAAGAGACGTTAGGCAGCAACGAGCGTCATGCCTTGCCGGGTGTTATCTGGGACGACCTGTTGCGTTTCGGCAAGCTGCCACTGTGTCTGTTCATTTGCATCATTGTGTCGGCGGTCACCGTTGTGACCACCGCTCACCATACCCGTTTGTTAACGGCGCAGCGCGAACAGCTGGTGCTGGAGCGTGATGCGCTGGATATCGAGTGGCGAAATTTGATCCTCGAAGAAAATGCGCTCGGCGATCATAGCCGGGTTGAACGGATCGCAACGGAAAAGCTGCAGATGCAGCATGTTGATCCTTCTCAGGAAAATATCGTAGTACAAAAATAAGGGAAAACGCGACGCATGAAATCCGCGGCGAAGGCGCTAAAACCAAAACGTCAGGAAGAACAGGCCAGCTTCATCAGCTGGCGTTTTGCGTTGCTTTGCGGCTGCATTTTACTGGCGCTGGGTTTCCTGCTGGGACGCGTGGCGTGGCTGCAAATCATTGCCCCTGACATGCTGGTACGTCAGGGCGACATGCGCTCCCTGCGCGTGCAGGAAGTGTCAACTTCGCGTGGTCTGATCACCGACCGTTCCGGCCGTCCGCTGGCGGTCAGCGTGCCGGTGAAAGCGATCTGGGCCGATCCCAAAGAACTGCATGATGCCGGTGGGATCTCGCTCGATAACCGCTGGAAGGCTCTCTCCGACGCGCTGAAAATGCCGCTCGATCAGCTGGCTGCCCGCGTCAATGCGAACCCGAAAGGGCGCTTTATCTATCTGGCGCGTCAGGTTAACCCTGATATGGCCGACTACATCAAAAAACTGAAGCTGCCGGGTATTCACCTTCGTGAAGAGTCGCGTCGTTACTACCCATCCGGGGAAGTGACCGCGCACCTGATTGGCTTTACCAACGTCGACAGCCAGGGCATTGAAGGCGTCGAGAAAAGTTTCGATAAGTGGCTGACCGGCCAGCCGGGCGAGCGTGTGGTCCGTAAAGACCGTTATGGCCGCGTCATTGAAGATATCTCTTCCACCGACAGCCAGGCGGCGCACAACCTTGCGCTGAGCATCGACGAGCGTCTGCAGGCGCTGGTGTATCGTGAACTGAACAACGCCGTCGCTTTTAACAAAGCGGAATCCGGCAGTGCGGTACTGGTGGATGTCAGCACCGGCGAAGTGCTGGCAATGGCCAGCAGCCCATCCTATAACCCGAATAATTTTGCCGGAACCGCCAAAGACGCCATGCGTAACCGTTCGATCACTGACGTCTTCGAGCCAGGTTCAACGGTCAAACCGATGGTGGTGATGACGGCGCTGCAGCGTGGCATCGTCAATGAAAATACCGTGCTGAACACGGTGCCTTACCGAATCAACGGTCACGAAATCAAAGACGTGGCGCGTTACAGCGAATTGACCCTCACCGGGGTTTTACAGAAGTCGAGTAACGTCGGCGTTTCTAAGCTGGCGTTAGCGATGCCGTCCTCAGCGTTGGTAGAAACTTACTCGCGTTTTGGACTCGGAAAGGCGACCAATTTGGGGTTGGTCGGAGAACGCAGTGGCTTATATCCTCAAAAACAACGGTGGTCTGACATAGAGAGGGCCACCTTCTCTTTCGGCTACGGGCTAATGGTAACGCCGTTACAGTTGGCGCGTGTCTATGCAACGATTGGCAGCTATGGCGTCTATCGCCCGCTGTCGATTACCAAAGTTGATCCGCCGGTTCCCGGTGAGCGTATCTTCCCGGAATCGATCGTTCGCACCGTCGTGCACATGATGGAAAGCGTGGCCCTGCCCGGCGGCGGTGGCGTGAAAGCGGCGATCAAAGGCTATCGCATCGCGATTAAAACCGGTACGGCGAAAAAAGTCGGGCCGGATGGTCGCTACATCAATAAATACATTGCATATACCGCAGGCGTTGCGCCTGCGAGTAATCCGCGTTTTGCGCTGGTGGTGGTTATCAACGATCCACAGGCGGGTAAATACTACGGTGGCGCCGTTTCCGCGCCGGTCTTTGGTGCCATCATGGGCGGCGTACTGCGCACCATGAACATCGAGCCGGATGCGCTGACAACGGGCGAGAAAAGTGAATTTGTGATTAATCAAGGCGAGGGAACAGGTGGCAGATCGTAATTTGCGCGACCTTCTTGCTCCGTGGGTATCAGGTTTACCTGCGCGAGTCCTGCGAGAGATGGTACTCGACAGCCGTGCGGCTGCCTCGGGCGATCTTTTTGTGGCAGTAGTCGGTCATCAGGCGGACGGGCGTCGGTATATCCCGCAGGCGATAGCGCAAGGTGTAGCTGCCATTATTGCTGAGGCAAAAGATGAGGCCGCTGATGGCGAAATACGTGAAATGCACGGCGTGCCGGTCATCTATCTCAGCCAGTTAACCGAACGACTCTCCGCGCTGGCGGGGCGTTTTTATAACGAACCTTCTGACCAGTTGCGTCTGGTTGGCGTAACCGGCACCAACGGTAAAACCACCACCACGCAGCTGATGGCGCAGTGGGCGCAGCTGCTGGGTGAAACCAGCGCGGTGATGGGTACGGTGGGGAACGGCCTGCTGGGCAAAGTGAACCCAACGGAAAACACCACCGGCTCTGCCGTCGACGTACAGCATGTGCTGGCCGGCCTGGCAGGGCAGGGCGCGACCTTTGCCGCAATGGAAGTCTCTTCTCACGGGCTGGTTCAGCACCGTGTTGCGGCACTGAAATTTGCCGCCTCCGTGTTCACTAACCTGAGCCGGGACCATCTCGACTACCATGGCGACATGGAAAACTACGAAGCGGCAAAATGGCAGCTGTATGCCACGCACCACGCCGGTCAGGCGATTATCAACGCTGATGACGAAGTGGGACGCCGCTGGCTGGCTAAGCTGCCGGATGCCGTTGCGGTCTCCATGGCCGACCATATCAACCCGAACTGCCACGGTCGCTGGTTGAAAGCCACCGAGGTGATCTATCACGATAGCGGCGCGACTATTCGCTTTGCATCAAGCTGGGGTGAAGGTGAAATCGAAAGCCGCTTGATGGGGGCGTTCAACGTCAGCAACCTGTTGCTGGCTCTCGCTACCCTGCTGGCGCTGAGTTATCCGCTGGCAGAATTGCTTGGCACCGCCGCGCGTCTGCAGCCGGTTTGCGGGCGTATGGAAGTGTTCGCCGCCCCGCGCAAACCTACTGTCGTGGTGGATTATGCCCACACCCCGGATGCGCTCGAGAAAGCGCTGGAAGCCGCGCGTCTGCACTGCGCCGGTAAACTATGGTGCGTCTTTGGCTGCGGCGGCGATCGCGATAAAGGCAAACGCCCCCTCATGGGTGCCATTGCCGAGCAATTCGCGGATATCGCGGTAGTGACCGATGACAACCCGCGTACCGAAGAGCCGCGCGCCATCATCAACGACATTCTGGCTGGCATGCTGGATGCCGGACGTGCTCGTGTGGTGGAAGGCCGCGCCGAAGCGGTAACCAACACCATCATGCAGGCCGGTGAAAACGACGTGGTGCTGCTGGCTGGTAAAGGCCATGAAGATTACCAGATCGTCGGTACTAACCGTCTGGACTACTCCGACCGTATCACCGCGGCGCGTCTGCTGGGAGTCATGGCATGATTAGCGTAACGCTAAGCCAGCTGGCCACTATCCTGGGCGCAGACGTCAGCGGCGAGCTGACCTTCGATGCCGTCACCACCGATACGCGTAAAATTACCCCCGGCTGCCTGTTTGTGGCGCTGAAGGGTGAGCGTTTCGATGCGCACGATTTTGCTGAGCAAGCGAAAGCGGCGGGTGCTGGCGCATTGCTGGTGAGTCGTAAACTGGATATCGACCTGCCGCAGGCGGTGGTGCAAGACACGCGTCTGGCGTTTGGTGAACTGGCCGCATGGGTTCGCCAGCAGGTCCCGGCGCGTATTGTGGCGCTGACCGGCTCTTCCGGCAAAACCTCCGTTAAGGAGATGACCGCCGCGATCCTTAGCCAGTGCGGTAACACGCTCTATACCGCAGGCAACCTGAATAACGATATCGGCGTGCCGATGACGCTGCTACGTCTGACCCGCGAGCATGAATATGCGGTGATCGAACTGGGGGCTAACCACCAGGGCGAAATCGCCTGGACCGTGAGTCTGACGCAGCCGGAAGCGGCGCTGGTAAACAACCTCGCCGCGGCGCACCTTGAAGGTTTCGGCTCGCTGGAAGGCGTGGCGAAAGCGAAGGGCGAGATCTACACCGGTCTGCCGGTCAACGGCATCGCCATCATGAATGCCGACAACAACGACTGGCTGAACTGGCAAAGCGTCATCGGGGATCGCAAAACCTGGCGCTTCTCACCGAATGCCGCCAATAGCGACTTCACCGCCACCAACGTTCACGTGACCTCCCACGGCACAGAATTTACCCTGCAGACCCCAACAGGGGATGTGGAGGTGCTATTGCCTCTGCCGGGTCGTCACAATATCGCAAATGCCCTGGCGGCCACCGCGCTGGCAATGGCGGTCGGCGCACCGCTGTCGGCCATCAAAGCGGGGCTAGCAAACCTGAAAGCGGTCCCCGGACGCCTGTTCCCCATTCCGCTGGCGGAAAATAAACTCCTGCTGGATGACTCCTACAACGCCAACGTCGGTTCTATGACTGCTGCAGTACAGGTGCTGTCTGAGATGCCTGGTTACCGCGTGATGGTGGTCGGCGATATGGCCGAGTTGGGCGACGAGAGCGAAGCCTGCCATATCCAGGTGGGTGAGGCGGCGAAAGCCTCCGGTATCGATCGCGTGTTAAGCGCTGGTCATCTCAGTAAAAACATCAGCCAGGCCAGTGGTGTCGGGGAGCATTTTGCCGATAAAGCGGCGTTGATTGCCCGTCTTAAGACGCTGGTCGAAGAGCAGCAAATTGTGACAGTTTTAGTGAAAGGTTCACGCAGTGCTGCCATGGAAGAGGTTGTGCACGCTTTACAGGAGAATGGGACATGTTAGTTTGGCTGGCCGAGCATTTGGTCAAATATTATTCCGGCTTTAACGTCTTTTCTTATCTGACGTTTCGCGCCATCGTCAGCCTGCTGACTGCGCTGTTCATCTCATTGTGGATGGGTCCGCGCATGATTGCCCGTCTGCAAAAACTCTCTTTCGGTCAGGTTGTGCGTAACGACGGCCCTGAGTCGCACTTCAGTAAACGCGGTACGCCGACCATGGGCGGCATTATGATCCTCACCGCGATTGTGGTGTCGGTGCTGCTCTGGGCTTACCCGTCAAACCCGTATGTCTGGTGCGTGCTGGTGGTGTTGGTGGGCTATGGCATTATCGGTTTTGTCGACGACTACCGCAAAGTCGTGCGTAAAGACACCAAAGGGCTGATCGCCCGCTGGAAGTATTTCTGGATGTCGGTGATCGCGCTGGGCGTCGCCTTTGCGCTCTATCTGGCAGGAAAAGACACTCCGGCAACCGAGCTGGTGGTGCCGTTCTTTAAAGACGTGATGCCGCAGCTGGGGCTGTTCTACATCCTGCTGGCCTACTTTGTGATTGTCGGTACTGGTAACGCCGTAAACCTGACCGATGGCCTGGATGGTCTGGCAATTATGCCTACCGTCTTCGTGGCGGCCGGTTTTGCACTGGTGGCGTGGGCGACAGGTAACATGAATTTTGCGAGCTACCTGCACATCCCTTATCTGCGACACGCGGGTGAACTGGTGATCGTCTGTACGGCGATTGTCGGTGCGGGCCTCGGCTTCCTGTGGTTCAACACCTACCCGGCGCAGGTCTTTATGGGCGACGTGGGTTCGCTGGCACTGGGTGGCGCGCTGGGCATCATCGCCGTACTGCTGCGTCAGGAGTTCCTGCTGGTGATCATGGGCGGTGTGTTTGTGGTTGAAACCCTGTCGGTGATTTTGCAGGTTGGCTCCTTCAAACTGCGCGGTCAGCGCATCTTCCGTATGGCGCCTATCCATCACCACTATGAATTGAAAGGCTGGCCAGAGCCGCGCGTCATCGTGCGCTTCTGGATTATTTCGCTGATGCTGGTGCTGATTGGCCTGGCAACGCTGAAGGTACGTTAATCATGGCAGATTACCAGGGTAAAAAAGTCGTTATCATCGGGTTGGGCTTAACCGGCCTCTCTTGCGTGGACTTTTTCCTCGCACGAGGCGTTACGCCTCGCGTGATGGATACGCGTACCTCTCCGCCGGGTCTGGATAAACTGCCGGAGCAGGTTGAACGCCACCTTGGTGGTCTGAATGAAGCGTGGCTTCACGCCGCCGATCTGATTGTCGCCAGCCCGGGCATTGCCCTGGCCCACCCGGCGTTAAGCGCGGCGGCAGAGGCGGGCGTCGAGATCGTCGGTGATATCGAACTGTTCTGCCGTGAAGCTCAGGCGCCGATCGTGGCCATTACCGGTTCCAACGGCAAAAGCACCGTCACCAGCCTGGTAGGTGAAATGGCGAAAGCGGCGGGCGTTAATGCCGGTGTGGGCGGCAATATCGGCCTGCCAGCATTGATGCTGCTGGATGCAGCCCGCGAGCTGTACATCCTTGAACTCTCCAGCTTCCAGCTGGAAACCACCTCAAGCCTGCAGGCGGTCGCTGCTACCATCCTCAACGTTACCGAAGATCATATGGATCGCTATCCGTTTGGTCTGCAGCAGTACCGCGCCGCCAAGCTGCGTGTCTATGAAAATGCCCGCGTCTGCGTGGTGAACGCCGATGATGCGCTGACCATGCCAGTACGTGGGGCAGATGAACGCTGCGTGAGTTTCGGTATTAATATGGGCGACTATCATCTGAACCGTCAGCAGGGCGAAACCTGGCTGCGGGTGAAAGGTGAAAAGGTGCTGAACGTGAAAGAGATGCACCTGACGGGCCAGCATAACTACACCAACGCCCTTGCCGCACTGGCGCTGGCGGATGCCGCCGGCTTGCCGCGCGCCACCAGCCTGAAAGCCCTGACTACCTTCAGCGGTCTGGCGCATCGCTTCCAGCTGGCGCTTGAGCATAACGGCGTTCGCTGGATCAACGATTCAAAAGCCACCAACGTTGGCAGCACCGAAGCGGCGCTAAATGGCCTGCACGTTGAGGGCACCCTGCATCTGCTGCTGGGGGGCGACGGCAAAGCTGCCGATTTCTCTTCGCTGAAACAGTACCTCAGCGGCGACAACGTGCGTCTTTACTGCTTTGGCCGTGACGGGGCAGAACTGGCGGCGCTGCGCCCGGATATCGCTGAACAAACCGATACCATGGAGCAGGCGATGCGGCTGATTGCCCCGCGCGTGAAGCCGGGTGACATGGTGCTGCTCTCGCCAGCCTGCGCCAGCCTCGATCAGTTTAAGAATTTCGAGCAGCGTGGCGATCTCTTTACCCGTCTGGCGAAGGAGTTAGGCTAATGCGCTTCTCTCTCCCTCGCCTGAAGATGCCGCGCATGCCGCGCATGCCGGGATTCAGCATCCTGGTGTGGATTTCGTCGGCGCTCAAAGGCTGGGTCATGGGGTCCAGGGATAAAGATTCCGATAGCCTGGTGATGTACGACCGTATGCTGCTCTGGCTCACGCTGGGGCTGGCGGCGATTGGCTTTATTATGGTGACCTCAGCCTCAATGCCTGTCGGGCAGCGTCTGGCTAACGATCCTTTCCTGTTTGCCAAGCGTGACGGGCTGTACATCATTTTGGCGTTCTGTCTGGCGATGGTGACTTTACGTCTGCCGATGGTCTTCTGGCAACGCCACAGTACCGCCATGCTGATCGCCTCGATCGTCATGCTGCTGATCGTACTGGTGGTGGGTAGCTCGGTGAATGGGGCCTCGCGCTGGATTGCCTTTGGCCCGCTGCGTATTCAGCCTGCCGAATTCACCAAGCTGTCGCTGTTCTGCTACCTCGCCAACTATCTGGTGCGCAAGGTGGATGAGGTTCGTAACAACCTGCGCGGCTTCTTAAAACCGATGGGCGTGATCCTGGTGCTGGCGGTTCTGTTGCTGGCCCAGCCTGACCTCGGGACCGTGGTCGTACTGTTTGTTACCACCCTGGCGATGCTGTTCCTGGCGGGGGCGAAACTCTGGCAGTTCATCGCCATCATCGGAATGGGGATCTCCGCAGTGGTACTGCTGATCCTTGCCGAACCGTACCGTATCCGTCGTGTGACCTCTTTCTGGAATCCCTGGGAAGATCCCTTCGGCAGCGGTTATCAGCTGACCCAGTCATTGATGGCCTTTGGCCGCGGTGAAATGTGGGGTCAGGGGTTAGGGAATTCAGTGCAAAAACTGGAGTATTTACCCGAGGCGCATACCGACTTCATCTTCTCCATCATTGGGGAAGAACTGGGTTATATCGGTGTGGTATTAGCGCTTTTAATGGTATTCTTCGTCGCTTTCCGTGCGATGTCGATCGGCCGGAAAGCACTGGTTATCGACCACCGTTTCTCAGGTTTTCTGGCCTGTTCAATCGGTATCTGGTTCAGTTTTCAGGCTTTAGTTAACGTGGGTGCCGCAGCCGGTATGCTGCCAACCAAAGGTCTGACGCTGCCGTTAATCAGTTATGGTGGTTCGAGTCTGTTGATCATGTCGACCGCCATTATGTTTTTGCTACGCATAGATTATGAAACGCGTCTGGAAAATGCCCAGGCGTTTACACGAGGTTCACGATGAATCAACCGAAGCGGTTAATGGTGATGGCAGGCGGTACCGGCGGGCATGTGTTCCCGGGACTGGCGGTTGCGCACCATTTAATGGATCAGGGCTGGCAGGTACGCTGGCTGGGAACCGCAGACCGCATGGAGGCCGATCTGGTACCGAAGCATGGGATTGAGATCGACTTTATCCATATCTCCGGCTTGCGCGGCAAGGGGATCAAAGCCCTGCTGCTGGCGCCGGTGCGCATTTTCAACGCCTGGCGCCAGGCGCGGGCGATCATGAAGCGTTTCAAGCCGGACGTGGTGCTGGGGATGGGCGGTTATGTCTCGGGTCCTGGTGGGCTGGCGGCGTGGTCGCTGGGGATCCCGGTTGTGCTGCATGAGCAGAACGGTATTGCCGGTCTGACCAATAAGTGGCTCTCCCGTATCGCCAGCAAAGTGATGCAGGCGTTTCCCGGCGCATTTCCGAAAGCGGATGTGGTGGGTAACCCGGTGCGTGTGGACGTGCTTGCACTGCCGTTGCCGCAGGAGCGTCTTGTCGGGCGCGAAGGCCCGGTGCGTGTGCTGGTAGTGGGCGGCTCTCAAGGGGCGCGCATTCTGAACCAGACGCTGCCGCAGGTTGCGGCCAGGCTCGGTGACGCGGTGACCATCTGGCATCAAAGCGGGAAGGGCGGTCAGCAAACGGTCGAGCAGGCCTATGCCGACGCGGGCCAGCCGCAGCATAAAGTGACTGAATTTATCGACGACATGGCGGCGGCGTATGCCTGGGCCGATGTCGTGGTCTGCCGCTCCGGCGCGCTGACGGTGAGCGAAATTGCCGCCGCAGGCTTACCGGCGCTGTTTGTGCCGTTCCAGCACAAAGATCGTCAGCAGTACTGGAATGCGTTGCCGCTTGAGAAAGCCGGCGCCGCGAAAATTTTTGAACAGCCGCAGTTTACCGCAGACGCGGTCGCCACCACCCTGGCGGGCTGGGACCGGAAGACATTACTGGAGATGGCGCAGCATGCACGTGCCGCAGCGATCCCGGATGCAACGGAACGGGTGGCAAAAGAAGTGAGCCTGGCAGCCCAGGTTTAACCCTCGCAGCGCGTGTTGCGCTGCACGAATTTTTTGAAGT
Organism: Leclercia sp. LSNIH3; assembly: GCF_002935105.1. Taxonomy (NCBI): domain Bacteria; kingdom Pseudomonadati; phylum Pseudomonadota; class Gammaproteobacteria; order Enterobacterales; family Enterobacteriaceae; genus Leclercia; species Leclercia sp. LSNIH3. Next base: position 1,654,273 of record NZ_CP026387.1, on the reverse strand, counting down.
AGTCGATGGCGTTTAGAGAATGAATACACAACAACTGGCGAAACTGCGTTCAATCGTGCCCGAGATGCGTCGCGTCCGGCACATTCATTTTGTTGGCATCGGCGGCGCCGGTATGGGCGGTATTGCCGAAGTGCTGGCGAATGAAGGCTACCAGATCAGCGGTTCCGATCTGGCGCCGAACCCTGTTACGCAACAGTTGGCGTCGCTCGGTGCGACTATCTATTTTAACCATCGCCCGGAAAACGTCCTTGATGCCAGCGTGGTGGTCGTTTCCAGCGCCATCTCTGCCGACAACCCGGAAATTGTTGCTGCACACGAAGCACGTATCCCGGTGATCCGCCGTGCAGAGATGCTGGCCGAGCTGATGCGTTTTCGTCACGGCATCGCCATTGCCGGAACCCACGGTAAAACCACCACCACGGCGATGGTCTCCAGCATTTATGCTGAAGCGGGCCTCGATCCGACCTTCGTCAACGGCGGCCTGGTCAAAGCCGCGGGCGTACACGCGCGCCTGGGTAACAGCCGTTATCTGATCGCTGAAGCGGATGAAAGTGACGCCTCTTTCCTGCATTTGCAGCCGATGGTGGCAATCGTGACCAACATCGAAGCCGACCATATGGATACCTACCAGGGCGACTTCGAAAATTTAAAGCAAACATTCATAAACTTTCTCCACAATTTGCCGTTTTATGGACGGGCCGTAATGTGTGTAGACGACCCGGTGATCCGCGAGCTGCTGCCGCGAGTCGGTCGTCAGATCACGACCTACGGTTTCAGCGAAGATGCCGATGTTCGGGTGGAAAGTTACAAACAGATTGGTGCGCAGGGGCATTTCACCCTGGCACGTCAGGATAAAGAGCTGCTGCAGGTAACGCTGAATGCGCCGGGTCGTCACAACGCCCTGAACGCCGCGGCGGCCGTTGCGGTTGCAACAGAAGAAGGCATTGATGACGAGGCCATTTTGCGGGCGCTGGAAAGCTTCCAGGGCACCGGTCGTCGTTTCGATTTCCTTGGCGAGTTCCCACTGGAAACCGTGAACGGAAAAAGCGGAACCGCGATGCTGGTTGATGACTACGGCCATCACCCGACCGAAGTGGACGCCACGATCAAAGCGGCGCGCGCGGGCTGGCCGGACAAAAATCTGGTCATGCTGTTTCAGCCACACCGCTATACCCGTACGCGCGACCTCTATGACGATTTCGCGAATGTGCTTTCACAGGTTGATACCCTGTTGATGCTGGAAGTTTACGCGGCGGGCGAAGCGGCGATTCCGGGCGCAGACAGTCGCTCTCTTTGCCGCACCATTCGCGGTCGCGGCAAGATCGACCCGATTCTGGTCTCCGATCATGCCCAGGCGGCAGCGATGCTTGCTCCGGTGTTGACCGGCAATGATTTGATTCTGGTGCAGGGTGCGGGAAATATCGGCAAGATCGCCCGTACTCTGGCTGAAATCAAACTTAAGCCGCAAATTTCGGAGGAAGAACGTCATGGCTGATAAGATTGCGGTCCTGTCTGGCGGCACTTCTGCAGAACGCGAAGTCTCTCTGAATTCGGGCGCGGCGGTGCTGGCAGGGCTTCGCGAAGGCGGTGTTAATGCGCATCTGGTCGATCCGAAAGAGACTGACGTGACGCGCCTGAAAGAGATGGGTTTTGCTAAAGTCTTTATCGCGCTGCACGGCCGCGGCGGTGAAGACGGTACGTTGCAAGGGCTGCTGGACATCATCGGTCTGCCTTATACCGGCAGCGGTGTGATGGCCTCGGCCATCTCCATGGACAAACTGCGCAGCAAACTGCTGTGGCAGGGGGCCGGTTTGCCGGTTGCGCCATGGGTAGCTATGACCCGTCGTGAATTTGAGCAGGGCCTTGACGCCAGCGTCACTGAACGTATTGCGGCGCTGGGATTGCCGGTGATTGTGAAACCCAGCCGTGAAGGCTCAAGCGTAGGAATGTCTAAGGTTGACGAAGCTGGCGATATATCATCTGCATTAGCGCTGGCATTTCAACATGATGAAGAAGTTTTGATTGAAAAATGGCTCAGCGGACCGGAATTTACCGTTGCGATGCTTGGTGAAGAAATTTTACCATCAATTCGTATCCAACCAGCTGGAACCTTCTATGATTATGAGGCGAAGTATCTCTCTGATGAGACGCAATATTTCTGCCCAAGTGGTCTGGAAGCGGAGCGTGAAGCCATTTTAAACGCGCTGGTGCTAAAAGCCTGGCATGTACTTGGCTGCCGTGGCTGGGGACGGATCGACGTGATGCAGGATAGCGATGGGCAGTTTTATCTGCTGGAAGCCAACACCTCACCGGGTATGACCAGTCATAGCCTGGTGCCGATGGCGGCGCGCCAGGCGGGAATGAGCTTCTCGCAGTTAGTGGTTCGTATTCTGGACCAGGCGGGCTGATATGTCTCAGGCTGCGCTGAACACGCGAAACCGTGACGAAGAAGAAGAGTATTCCTCTTCGCGACGGAGTAATGGAACGCGTCTTGCAGGGATTACCTTCCTGCTCGCCGTGCTGTGTACGGTGTTTGGCAGCGGCTGGATGGTGCTCGGCTGGATGGAAGATGCACAACGTCTGCCTCTGTCGAAACTGGTGGTGACAGGTGATCGTCACTACACGCGTAATGATGATATCCGTCAGTCGATTCTGGCATTAGGATCGCCCGGCACCTTCATGACGCAGGATGTGAATATTATCCAGAGCCAGATTGAGCGTTTGCCCTGGATTAAACAGGCGAGCGTTAGAAAGCAGTGGCCGGATGAATTGAAGATTCATCTGGTTGAATATGTACCCATTGCGCGTTGGAATGATCAGCATATGGTTGACGTAGATGGAATTTCTTTCAGCGTCCCGGCCGATCGTGTCAGCAAGCAAAATTTACCTATGTTGTATGGTCCTGAAGGCAGCGAAAACGAAGTGCTGGAAGGTTTCCGTAACATGGGGCAAGTGCTGGCTAAAGATCGTTTTACCCTGAAACAAGCCGCGATGACGGCGCGTCGTTCCTGGCAATTGACGCTGACGAACGATATTAAGCTGAATCTTGGCCGGGGTGACACGATAAAGCGTCTGAACCGTTTTGTAGAACTTTATCCCGTTCTACAGCAGCAGGCGCAGGCTGAAGGCAAAAGGATTAGCTACGTTGATTTGCGCTATGACTCAGGCGCATCGGTCGGGTGGATCCCGGCGCCGGTTGAGGAACCTAATCAGCAACAGACTCAGGCTCAGGTACAGGCAGAATAACAATGATCAAGGCGACGGACAGAAAACTGGTAGTAGGACTGGAGATTGGCACTGCGAAGGTTGCCGCTTTAGTAGGGGAAGTTCTGCCCGACGGTATGGTCAATATCATTGGTGTGGGCAGTTGCCCGTCTCGTGGTATGGATAAAGGTGGGGTAAACGACCTTGAGTCGGTGGTGAAATGCGTACAGCGCGCCATCGATCAGGCCGAACTGATGGCAGATTGCCAGATTTCCTCCGTGTATCTGGCGCTTTCTGGCAAGCATATCAGCTGCCAGAACGAGATTGGCATGGTGCCGATCTCAGAAGAAGAAGTCTCGCAGGAAGACGTCGAAAACGTAGTGCATACTGCGAAATCTGTGCGCGTCCGCGATGAACATCGCGTCCTGCATGTGATCCCGCAGGAGTATGCGATTGACTACCAGGAAGGGATTAAAAATCCGGTAGGCCTTTCCGGCGTGCGTATGCAGGCAAAAGTGCACTTGATCACATGTCACAACGATATGGCGAAGAACATCGTCAAAGCCGTTGAACGTTGTGGTCTTAAAGTTGACCAACTGATTTTCGCCGGTCTTGCGGCAAGTTATTCCGTACTGACTGAAGACGAACGTGAGCTGGGCGTCTGTGTCGTGGATATCGGTGGTGGTACGATGGACATGGCCGTCTATACCGGCGGGGCGCTGCGCCACACGAAAGTTATCCCTTATGCGGGGAACGTGGTGACCAGCGATATCGCCTATGCCTTTGGCACGCCACCGAGCGATGCAGAGGCGATTAAAGTGCGCCACGGTTGTGCACTTGGCTCCATTGTGGGCAAAGATGAGAGCGTTGAAGTGCCGAGCGTGGGTGGACGTCCACCGCGCAGCCTACAGCGCCAGACGTTAGCCGAGGTCATTGAGCCGCGTTATACCGAGCTACTCAACCTGGTCAACGAAGAGATTTTGCAGTTACAGGAACAGCTTCGCCAGCAAGGTGTCAAACACCATCTTGCGGCGGGGATTGTATTAACCGGCGGTGCGGCGCAAATTGAGGGTCTTGCGGCCTGTGCTCAGCGCGTATTCCATACGCAGGTGCGCATCGGCGCACCGCTGAACATCACCGGTTTAACGGATTATGCTCAGGAGCCGTATTACTCAACGGCAGTGGGCTTGCTTCATTACGGGAAAGAAACACATCTCAGTGGCGAAGCAGAAGTAGAAAAACGCGCGTCGGTAGGTTCGTGGTTTAAACGAATCAATACCTGGCTGCGAAAAGAATTTTAATTTTAGTAAGAGACCGGCGAGAATTAACGGTTTCGGGCGACAGGCACAAAACGGAGAGAAACTATGTTTGAACCTATGGAACTGACCAACGACGCGGTGATTAAAGTCATCGGCGTCGGTGGCGGCGGCGGTAATGCTGTAGAGCATATGGTGCGCGAGCGCATCGAAGGTGTAGAGTTCTTCGCGGTGAACACCGATGCGCAGGCACTGCGTAAAACGGCTGTTGGCCAGACGATCCAAATCGGTGGCGGCATCACCAAAGGGCTGGGCGCTGGGGCAAACCCGGAAGTCGGGCGCAATGCTGCAGAAGAAGATCGTGAAGCCCTGCGTGCTGCGCTTGATGGTGCAGACATGGTGTTTATCGCCGCGGGCATGGGCGGCGGTACCGGAACCGGTGCTGCGCCAGTGGTTGCTGAAGTTGCTAAAGATTTAGGTATCCTGACGGTTGCCGTCGTGACTAAGCCTTTCAATTTTGAAGGCAAGAAGCGTATGGCGTTTGCCGAGCAGGGTATCACCGAGCTGTCCAAACACGTGGACTCGCTGATCACTATTCCGAACGACAAACTGCTGAAAGTGCTGGGCCGTGGCATCTCTCTGCTGGACGCCTTTGGCGCTGCGAACGATGTACTGAAAGGTGCAGTGCAAGGTATCGCCGAGCTGATCACCCGTCCGGGCCTGATGAACGTCGACTTTGCTGACGTGCGCACCGTGATGTCCGAGATGGGCTACGCGATGATGGGCTCCGGCGTGGCGAAAGGTGAAGACCGTGCAGAAGAAGCCGCTGAAATGGCGATCTCTTCTCCGCTGCTGGAAGATATCGATCTGTCTGGTGCGCGCGGCGTGCTGGTCAACATCACTGCGGGCTTCGACCTGCGTCTGGATGAGTTCGAAACCGTGGGTAACACCATCCGTGCGTTCGCCTCTGACAACGCCACTGTGGTAATCGGTACGTCCCTTGATCCAGAGATGAACGATGAGCTGCGCGTAACTGTTGTTGCTACCGGTATCGGCATGGACAAACGTCCTGAGATCACCCTGGTGACGAACAAAACTGCTCAGCAGCCTGTTATGGATCGCTACCAGCCGCACGGCATGGCGCCGTTGACGCAAGAGCAAAAACCGGCCGCGAAAGTGGTTAATGACAACACAACACAGACCCAGAAAGAGCCAGATTATCTGGATATCCCTGCGTTCCTGCGTAAGCAAGCTGATTAAGAATTAGCTGGAATTAGGGAATTTACGCTCTTTGTGCTAAACTGGCCGCCCGATAGTGATATACACTCTCGGTTGGATAAGTAACTTGGCGAGATTATACGATGATCAAACAAAGGACATTAAAACGTATCGTTCAGGCGACAGGTGTCGGTTTACATACCGGCAAGAAAGTCACACTGACGCTGCGCCCTGCGCCGGCCAATACCGGGGTCATCTATCGTCGCACCGACTTGAATCCACCGGTAGATTTCCCGGCTGATGCCAAATCTGTGCGTGATACCATGCTCTGTACTTGCCTGGTGAACGAGCATGACGTGCGGATCTCTACCGTAGAGCACCTGAATGCCGCCCTGGCGGGTCTGGGTATCGACAACATTGTTATTGAAGTCGATGCGCCAGAAATCCCAATCATGGATGGCAGCGCTGCACCGTTCGTTTATCTGTTGCTGGATGCCGGCATTGAAGAACTGAACTGTGCGAAGAAATTTGTGCGTATCAAAGAGACCGTTCGTGTCCAGGATGGCGACAAATGGGCTGAATTCAAGCCGTTTAATGGTTTTTCGTTGGATTTCACCATCGACTTCAACCATCCGGCGATTGATTCCAGCACCCAGCGCTATGCGATGAACTTCTCTGCTGATGCGTTTATGCGTCAGATTAGTCGTGCGCGTACTTTTGGTTTCATGCGTGATATCGAATATCTGCAGTCCCGCGGCCTGTGCCTGGGCGGCAGCTTCGATTGTGCCATCGTTGTTGACGATTATCGCGTACTGAACGAAGACGGCCTGCGTTTTGAAGATGAATTCGTTCGTCACAAAATGCTGGATGCGATCGGCGACCTGTTCATGTGTGGTCACAATATCATTGGTGCATTTACCGCGTATAAATCCGGTCATGCGCTGAACAACAAACTGTTGCAGGCTGTTCTGGCAAAACAGGAAGCCTGGGAATATGTGACCTTCGAAGACGAAGCTGAACTGCCACTGGCATTCAAAGCACCAAGCACAGTTCTGGCGTAACGGTAGATCCCGTTATTTAAATTCGACTGGTTGACCTGGCACTCTCTCCGGCCAGCAAGACCAGTCGTTTTTGTTTTTATCCTTCCCGAATTGCCGTAGTCAATGGCGCGTTTGCTGATTTCATCACCATTTTTAACCTCCCCGGTGCCTCATTACTGCTGCTGCGCCGTCGCATTGGTGGTAATATCTGGACGCTAAATAGAAAATTCTTACGGTGAGCCTGAAGGCTTACTTACTTTTGGTGGGGCAATTGAGCGGAATTCTGACGCGCTGGCGACAATTTGGCAGACGTTACTTCTGGCCGCATCTCCTTTTGGGGATGGTCGCGGCGAGCCTTGGCCTGCCCGCGCTCAGCAGCAACGCCGAAGCAGCTAACCCCGCAAAGACCGCCACCTCTCCACAAGACCTGAACACGCGGGTTAACTTCACTAACCTTGCTCTACTGGAAGCGAATCGCCGACCAAATTACACGGTGGATTATTGGCATCAGCATGCTATCCGCACCGTTATTCGTCACCTCTCATTCGCCATGGCACCGCAGGCGTTGCCTGCTGTGGAAGAGTCCCTCCCGGTTCAGGCGCACCATCTGGCGCTGCTGGATACGCTCAACACGCTGCTTACCCAACAGAGCGAGCCGCCGGTCATTGTTCGTCAGGTCGCGCTTACTGCGTTCTATCCCCCATCCGCTTTCTCCGTGTCGGCCTGGATTAGCCAGGTACAGGGCATCCGCGCCGGACCTCAACGCTTCAGCTAAATTAACGCTTTTTAATACCTTAATTTAACTGCCCATGATGGGGCGTTTGAGAATTTATTATGTTAATCAAATTACTAACAAAAGTTTTCGGTAGCCGTAACGATCGTACTTTGCGCCGTATGCGCAAAGCTGTCAGCATCATCAATGGCCTTGAGCCAGCGATGGAAAAACTCTCTGATGAAGAGCTGAAAGGCAAAACTGTAGAGTTCCGTGCCCGTCTTGAAAAAGGCGAAACCGTTGAAAGTCTGATCCCGGAAGCTTTCGCCGTGGTTCGCGAAGCGAGTAAGCGCGTATTTGGCATGCGTCACTTCGACGTGCAGCTGCTGGGCGGTATGGTGCTGAACGACCGTTGCATCGCGGAGATGCGTACCGGTGAAGGTAAAACCCTGACTGCGACCCTGCCTGCTTACCTTAATGCCTTGTCCGGTAAAGGCGTACACGTCGTAACCGTCAACGACTATCTGGCGCAGCGTGACGCCGAAAACAACCGTCCACTGTTCGAGTTCCTGGGCCTGACCGTGGGCATCAACATGTCCGGTCTGCCTGCTCCGGCCAAGCGTGAAGCCTATAACGCGGACATCACATACGGCACCAACAACGAATACGGTTTTGACTACCTGCGCGATAACATGGCATTCAGCCCGGAAGAGCGCGTTCAGCGTAAACTGCATTATGCGCTGGTGGATGAGGTTGACTCCATTCTGATCGATGAAGCCCGTACGCCGCTGATCATCTCCGGCCCTGCCGAAGACAGCTCCGAAATGTATCGCAAAGTCGACAAAATCATTCCTCACCTGATCCGTCAGGAAAAAGAGGACTCCGACAGCTTCCAGGGCGAAGGCCACTTCTCCGTGGACGAAAAAGCCCGTCAGGTGAACCTGACCGAACGTGGTCTGGTCCAGATCGAAGCACTGCTGGTTGCGCAGGGCATTATGGATGAAGGCGAGTCACTCTACTCTCCAGGCAACATTATGCTGATGCACCACGTGACGGCGGCGCTGCGCGCGCACGTACTGTTTACCCGTGACGTTGACTATATCGTTAAAGATGGCGAAGTTATCATCGTCGATGAGCACACCGGTCGTACCATGCAGGGGCGTCGCTGGTCCGATGGTCTGCATCAGGCGGTGGAAGCTAAAGAAGGCGTGGATATCCAGAACGAGAACCAGACCCTGGCATCCATTACCTTCCAGAACTACTTCCGTCTGTATGAGAAACTGGCAGGGATGACCGGTACGGCGGATACCGAAGCCTTCGAATTCAGCTCAATCTACAAGCTGGATACCGTGGTGGTTCCAACCAACCGTCCGATGATCCGTAAAGATATGCCGGACTTGGTCTACATGACCGAAGCAGAAAAAATTCAGGCCATCATCGAAGATATTCGCGACCGTACCGCCGCGGGCCAGCCGGTTCTGGTGGGTACCATCTCTATTGAAAAATCCGAAGTGGTTTCCAATGAGCTGACGAAAGCGGGCATCAAGCACAACGTACTGAACGCCAAATTCCACGCCAAAGAAGCGGATATCGTTGCGCAGGCGGGCTATCCGGGGGCCGTAACAATCGCCACCAACATGGCGGGCCGTGGTACTGACATCATGCTGGGCGGTAGCTGGCAGGCAGAAGTAGCCGAGCTGGAAAACCCAACCCCGGAACAGATCGCCCAGATCAAAGCCGACTGGCAGGTTCGTCACGATGCTGTACTGGCCGCGGGCGGTCTGCACATCATCGGTACCGAGCGTCATGAATCTCGCCGTATCGACAACCAGCTGCGTGGTCGTGCAGGTCGTCAGGGTGATGCCGGTTCATCCCGCTTCTACCTGTCGATGGAAGATGCGCTGATGCGTATTTTCGCCTCTGACCGTGTGTCGGGCATGATGCGCAAACTGGGCATGAAGCCGGGCGAAGCAATCGAGCACCCGTGGGTGACCAAAGCCATCGCTAACGCCCAGCGTAAAGTGGAAAGCCGTAACTTTGATATTCGTAAGCAGCTGCTTGAGTATGATGACGTAGCCAACGACCAGCGTCGCGCGATTTACACCCAGCGTAACGAGCTGCTGGACGTGTCCGACGTGAGCGAAACCATCAACAGCATCCGTGAAGACGTCTTTAAAGCCACTATCGATGGTCACATTCCTCCGCAATCGCTGGAAGAGATGTGGGATATCGAAGGCCTGCAGGCACGCCTGAAGAACGATTTCGACCTGGATCTGCCTATCCAGGAGTGGCTGGATAAAGAGCCTGAGCTGCACGAAGAGACCCTGCGCGAGCGTATTTTTGCTAATGCCATTGAAGTCTATAAGCGCAAAGAAGAAGTGGTCGGCGCTGAGATGATGCGTCACTTCGAGAAAGGCGTCATGCTGCAAACGCTGGACTCCCTGTGGAAAGAGCACCTGGCGGCGATGGACTACCTGCGTCAGGGGATCCATCTGCGTGGCTATGCGCAGAAAGATCCGAAGCAGGAGTACAAACGCGAATCCTTTGCGATGTTTGCTTCAATGCTTGAATCCCTGAAATACGAAGTGATCAGCACCCTGAGCAAGGTGCAGGTACGCATGCCGGAAGAAGTTGAAGAGATGGAGCAGCAGCGTCGCGAAGAGGCTGAACGTCTGGCCCAGATGCAGCAGCTTAGCCATCAGGACGACGAAGAAGCCGCCGCTGCCGCGATTGCCGCGCAGGCCGGTGAGCGTAAGGTAGGTCGTAACGATCCGTGCCCATGTGGTTCCGGTAAAAAATACAAACAGTGCCATGGCCGTCTGAGCTAACCATTAAACCAACTGAAAAGGCGCAGATATCTGCGCCTTTTTTATGGAATCAGGACAATGAAAACACTGCAAATCGCTGTCGGGATCATTCGCAACTCCGATAACCAAACCTTTATTACCCAGCGTGCGGCGGATGCGCACATGGCAAATAAGTGGGAATTTCCGGGCGGGAAGATCGAGGCTGGCGAAACGCCGGAGCAGGCGTTGATTCGCGAGCTACAGGAAGAGGTGGGGATCACCCCGCTCGGTGCGACCCTGTTCGATAAACTGGAATACCAGTTCCCCGATCGCCACATTACCTTATGGTTCTGGCTGGTGGAAAACTGGGAAGGGGAGCCATGGGGCAAAGAGGGACAGCCGGGGAGTTGGGTTACGCTTCAGGCGAGTGATGCCGATAAATTCCCACCGGCAAACGAACCCGTCATTACCCGCTTAGTGGGGAAGTTATAGCCTGCTAAGCGAAGAGCCAGCAGGCTTTTACAGTTACTGCTGGTTTTCGCTCCAGTCATCGCTGTCAGAGAGATCGCCATCGCTCGGAATGCGTTTCTCTTCCGCAGCCCACTCACCAAGATCGATCAACTGGCAACGTTTGCAGCAAAAAGGACGAAAAGGACTCTGCTCGCCCCAGATAACGGGCTTCCCACAGGTGGGGCAGTTTACGGTGGTAACATCAGACATCATGGCTCCTTAACAACACGCCAGCTCAAAGTCGAGACGTTCCGGCACCAGACCATGTTCACTGTCGAGCGGCATGAAACGAATCGCAAAGCGGCTCTTGTGACCTGAAATTTGTGGGTAAAGCTGATCGGCAAGGGCCAGCTGCAGGCGCAGCAGATCGGCATCCTCACCGTTATCCTGATAAAAACCGTTCAGGCTGGTTTGCTTACGGAACGGCGCGGAGTTGCGGATCAAATCAAGGATCAGCGACAGCGCCTGGTTCAGCGGCTCAAGGCTGCCGAGCCAGCTTTGTACCTGAACATCGCGCTGCTCCTGCGGCATGTGCAGCCAGATATGCAGAGTCGGTAAATCGAAACTACAGCAGCCGCCAGGAATGCTCAGACGCTGGCGAACCAGCGCCACCAGACGATCTTCCCGCAGAAACTGGCCGATACGTGGCGCCGCCATCAATACAGTGCTGTTGTGTTTCAACTGCTGACGCAGGCTGTCGATACGGCTGTTATCCACGCCAGGCACTTCGGCCCAGGCCTGTAATTTACGCTGCTGACGCTCCAGCTCTTTCAGTAATTCTGTGCGAACTTCACCACGCTCTAACACATCCAGCAGGTCGCTGACGTTACGGAAAAAATGCAGCGCCGTGGTGTGATCCTGTATCGGAAGAAGGCTTGAAAGCTGCTGGATTAAAAACTCGATGCGCAGCCAGGTACGCATTTTTTCATTGAGGGGATGCTCAAACAGAACGTGGGTGTGCATTATGCTTTTTCCTGTGAAACGGCCTGCGCCAGGTAGTACTGATGCAGGCGGGCAACATCGGAGCTGATAGCATCCGGTGCGCCGTTATTATCAATAACATCATCCGCGACGGCAAGGCGTGCTTCACGCGTGGCCTGCGCGGCAAGAATTTGTTCGGCATGTTCGCGCGCAACATTATCGCGGGCGATGGTGCGCTGAATTTGTGTTGTCGGAGAGACGTCGACGACAAGCACCCGATCAGCTTTTTCATGGAGCTTATTTTCCACCAGAAGCGGTACAACCCAGAGGACATAAGGTGAGGTCGCCTGCGACATCTGCCTCTGCGTCTCCTGCTGGATCAGCGGATGAAGCAGGGCATTTAGCCAGGCTTTTTCTTCAGGATGCGAGAAAATGCGTTCACGCAGCATCCGGCGGTTCAGGGTGCCATCGGGTGCGATCATATCGTGCCCGAAATGTTCTGCGATGGCGTGCAGTGCAAGTGTACCTGGCTCTACCACCTGGCGGGCAATGATGTCGGCATCAATAATCGTGACACCCAGACGAGAGAAGGCGTCGGCCACAGTGCTTTTGCCACTGCCAATGCCTCCCGTTAATGCAACGATGTACCCCATTAATTAAAATCCTGGGAAATATTCATTATTGATATCAATTGCTTAACATTTAATCTTTTAACAGCAATGGTTAAGCTCTGCTTACGGACTTTTTACCAGGTAAATTTATAGGATTGTAGCGTAAAAAAAGTGATTTTCGCAGTCTTGCGCAACAGGTATTAGTGCGTATGATAGCGTCACTGGAGTTGTGTGTTTCGTTTTTCGACATTTACCCCAGTACCCCAGGAATCCGCAAATGCGTATCGAAGAAGATCTGAAGTTAGGTTTCAAAGACGTTCTTATCCGCCCTAAACGTTCTACTCTGAAAAGTCGCTCCGACGTTGAACTCGAACGTCAATTCACCTTTAAGCATTCCGGTCAGACCTGGTCTGGCGTGCCTGTTATCGCCGCCAATATGGATACGGTTGGGACGTTCGCAATGGCGAAAGCACTGGCTTCCTTCGACATCCTCACCGCCGTGCATAAGCACTACAGCGTTGAAGAGTGGAATGCGTTTGCAGGCTCCGTTTCTGAAACTGTTCTCAAGCACGTAATGGTTTCTACCGGCACCTCCGATGCCGATTTCGAAAAAACGAAACAGATCCTTATTGCCAACCCGAACCTGAACTTCATCTGTATTGATGTCGCGAATGGTTATTCGGAACATTTCGTGCAGTTCGTTAGCAAAGCGCGCCAGGCCTGGCCGACCAAAACCATTATTGCAGGTAACGTGGTTACCGGTGAAATGTGTGAAGAGCTGATCCTGTCCGGTGCCGATATCGTGAAAGTGGGCATTGGCCCGGGTTCCGTCTGCACCACCCGCGTAAAAACCGGTGTTGGCTATCCGCAACTCTCAGCGGTGATCGAGTGTGCTGATGCAGCCCACGGCTTGGGCGGCCAGATCATCAGCGACGGCGGTTGCACCATGCCGGGTGACGTGGCGAAAGCCTTTGGCGGCGGCGCAGACTTCGTGATGCTGGGCGGTATGCTGGCAGGTCATGAAGAGAGCGGCGGTACCGTTGTTGACGAAAACGGTGAAAAATTCATGCTGTTCTATGGCATGAGTTCTGAATCCGCGATGAACCGTCACGTGGGCGGCGTTGCTCAGTATCGTGCGGCAGAAGGTAAAACCGTTAAGCTGCCACTTCGCGGCCCGGTTGAGAACACCGCGCGTGATATCCTGGGTGGCCTGCGTTCAGCCTGTACCTACGTGGGTGCATCCCGACTGAAAGAGCTGACCAAGCGCACCACCTTTATCCGCGTTCAGGAACAGGAAAACCGCGTTTTCAATAGCCTGTAATGCTCGCTCGCTGGCGCGGTTCGCGCCAGCGTTATCCCGCCCCCATCGCATCCCCCAGATGAAAAATCGGCAGGTACATCGCGACCACCAGCGTGCCGATAATTAACCCCGTCACAATTAACAGCAGCGGCTCCAGCAACGAAGCGAGATTATCCGCTTGCTGAAATGTCTGCTCATTATGATGCTGCGCCAGATTAGCCAGCATGGTATCCAGCGCGCCCGAAGCTTCGCCGGTGCGAACGAGTTGAATGCAGAGCGGCGTAAAGATCGCCGCTTCATTCAGTGCAGACCAGATGGGCGCTCCCTGCATGATGTGCTGGCGTATCGCCTGTAATTTCTCCTGCCAGAAGGGGCATGTCAGCGTCTCTTCTGTACTTTCCAGCCCCTGAATAAAGGCGATGCCTGCCTGCTGCGTAAGCGACAGAACGGTAAAGATCTGGCTGAGCTTTTGCCCGCGCACGAGCGCCCCAACCACCGGGCTGCTCAGCAGCAGACGCTGCGTGGCGCGTTGCCATCGCCGGTTGCGGCGAACATACATCAGGCCACATGCCGCCACCACCAGACTTAGCAGCAACCCCGCGCCCCGCTCCTGCAGCATGGTTGCCAGCGCCATTACAGCGCGGGTCAGGGCCGGTAAGGGCGTGTTGAAGGTTTTGTAGATCGCGGCAAATTCCGGCAGTACCAGGGTCACCATCGCCAGTACCACGGCGAAGGCCAGGGCGAGGATAATCACCGGATAGCGCAGCGCCTTTTTTACCTTCGCGCTCAGCTGATGCTGTGTTTTTTGCTGTTGCGCCAGCTGACGACAACATTCATCGAGCTTGCCGGTCAGCTCCCCGGTTTTCATCATCGAAACATAGAGTGGAGGGAAGACATGCGGCCACTTTTTCAGGGCGTCTGAAAAGGCGCAACCCGCGCTGAGATCGTCAGCCACGCTCTGCAGCAGGGCCTGCCACTGCCGGATGGGGTGCTGCTGCGCCAGAAGCGCCAGACCAGCCGAAAGCGTTAAGCCCGCCTGCAGTAACGTCGCCAGCTGGTGGATCACCTCGTAGCGCTGCTGCGCCCGCCAGCGCGTCTGCTTCAGGCTGCGTTTGATTTCGAGAGGGAAGAGATCCCGGCCCAACAGGACGCTCCACGCCGTTTGTTTGTCGGCAGCCCAGAGCGCGCCAGTCTTTTGCTCTCCCTGCGGGTTAAGCGCCCGCCAGCGCCACAGTTGATTATCCGCCATCCGATTCGCCCAGCATCTGAACCAGCTCCCCAAGCGTGGTGTGGCCTTGCTCTACCGCCATGCAGCCATGTTCAAACAGCGTGACCATGCCCGTCTGTCTGGCCAGCTTTTCGATCTCCTCCACCGGCGCTCCGCTGGCAATGGCGGCGCGCAGTTCCCGGGTGATCACCATCACTTCGAAGATCGCCACCCGACCATAAAATCCGTGATAGCAGCGGTCGCAGCCCACTGGCTGCCAGTGCGGCAAAGGCCGGGGCCATAGCGCTTGGGGCAAGGGCGTATCCCGGTGCACCTCGGTACGGCAGTGTGGGCAGAGTCGGCGCACCAGCCGCTGGGCGATCACCAGAGACAGCGCCGACGAGATCATCCAGCGTGCCACGCCCATTTGTTGCAGGCGAACCAGCGTCTCAGCAGTAGAGTTGGTGTGCAACGTTGACAGCACCAGATGACCGGTCTGTGCAGCGTTGATGGCGATCTCTGCCGTTTCGCCATCGCGTATTTCGCCCACCACAATAATGTCGGGATCCTGGCGCAAAAATGCGCGCAGCACGCTCTGGAAGGTTAACCCTGCCCGGGGATTAATGGGCGTTTGATTTAGCCCCTCCAGCGGGATTTCGACCGGATCTTCCACACTGCAGATATTCACCGCGGGCGTGTTCCGCGCCTGCAGTGCGCTGTAGAGAGTAACGGTCTTGCCGCTGCCGGTGGGGCCAGTTACCAGAATCAGCCCCTGGGATTTGTGCAGTGTGCTGGCAAATAGCCGCTGCTGGGTTTCGCTCATGCCCAGTTGTTCGAGCCGCAGTGCCTGTTGCTCTTGCTGCAGAAGTCGCAGAACGATTTTTTCGCCGTTGCGGCAGGGGAGCGTGGCAATGCGAAACGAGACGGGAGATCCCGAAAGCTCGACCGTAAATTGCCCATCCTGAGGTAAGCGACGCTCGGCGATATCCAGATTGCCCAGCACCTTCAGTCTGGCGATAAGGGTTGTGCCAAGTTCGGCCGGGAGCGGTTGCTGCGGGTAGAGCACGCCGTCAATGCGCAACCGTATCCGCCAGCTTTCGTCGGCTGGCTCGATATGAATATCCGACGCCCGCTGGCTCAGAGCCTGCATCAGGGTCTGGTTAAGTATGTCGATGGCGGAACGCGTCGGTGTAGTGACCACAGGCAAATGCGCTTCCGACATGGTCTGCTGGTGCTTTTCCATTCGCTCGGCGGTCCAGCATTCAATGTCAATTCGTTTCTGCGTCGCAAAACGTAATGCCTCCAGCAGTTCGGGCGATGGGTTGCCGACCACAGCAATGTTGATCCTGTCCTGGGCGCAGGTCAGCAGCAGGGCGTTATGACGCCGACAAAGGGCCGTTAAGCGTTCAGCATTCATTGCCCGCTCTCCTGTTCAGCCGTGAAGCGGAACACCTCTTCGCAGGCCAGCTTCAGTGCGCTGTCCTCGCCAACGGTGCACAGGCGCTTCCAGCCAGTGATGCCGTTACCATTATCCCACTGCGGGGTCATCGTCACCTCCAGGCCGTTCAGGCTCTCCTGGCCAGTCAGGGTAATAACGCCTTTGTCGATGCTCATCCCGGAGACATAACGGCTGGTCGACGGGGAGGGAATACCGTTGACGCCCGCATCACAGCTCTCTGTCCCGCCATGATCGAGAGCGCAGAGTTCGACTGCGGTACGGTAGGGCATAAAGGTTTGCAGCATATCGGTGAGGGCGGCTTTTCGCAGGTAGTTCTGGTAAGCCGGAATGCCAATCGCGCTGAGGATAGCCACGATGCCGATGACCACCATTAACTCGATGAGGGTAAATCCTTTTTGTCTTTCCATGGGTCGCTCCTTATGTTGACGCACATTACTGTGGCAGCGGGGCAGACCAGGGGCGAGGGGCAAAAATCGATTCGTGAAGCAGCATTCAGCGGGATGTGCTGGTGTTACAAAACCATGCAGCAGGTTTGCGGGGCGGGTCGTAAATCGGGCGTACCCGGCCTGTGCAGGCCGGGCTTTTTGTCACTTAGCGAAAGCGCATCGACAGGTCGAGGGCGCGAATATGTTTGGTCAGCGCGCCAACGGAGATGAAATCGACGCCGGTTTCGGCAAATTCGCGCAAGGTTTCGTATGTCACGTTGCCGGAGACCTCAAGGCGGGCCTGGCCGTTGGTGCGCTTCACCGCTTCACGCATCTCTTCGGTTTTGAAGTTATCCAGCATGATGATGTCGGCACCCGCTTTCAGGGCATCGTCCAGCTCCTGCAGGTTTTCCACTTCCACTTCAACCGGCACATCCGGGTGCAGCCAGAAGGCTTTTTCCACGGCCTGGCGAACGGAGCCGGAGGCAATAATATGGTTTTCTTTTATCAGGAACGCATCAGATAAACCCAGACGGTGGTTTGCGCCGCCGCCGCACAGCACGGCATATTTCAGGGCGGTACGCAGGCCCGGCAGCGTTTTACGTGTATCCAGTAGCTGGGTATGAGTGCCTTCCAGCAGGTCGACATAGCGGCGAGCTTCGCTGGCGACACCGGAAAGCGTCTGGACAAAATTCAGCGCGGTGCGTTCACCGGTCAGCAGGACGCGTGATGCGCCTTCAAGTTCAAACAGCGGCTGATTCGCTTTAATGCTGTCGCCATCTTCAACATGCCACGTCACCTTAACGCTGTCACCGGCCAGCTGGGTAAAGACCTCTTCCACCCAACGTTTACCACAGAAAACCCCGTCTTCACGAGTGATCACAACCGCATGGGAACGGGCATCTTCCGCCAGCAGCTGGGCGGTTATGTCGTTGTCAGCATTGACGTCTCCACCCAGATCTTCGCGCAGCGCATTGGCAACGCTTACCGGAATATCAAGATTTATACGTTCCAGCAGTACGTTACGTCTGTGGTCGGGGTTGTAGCGGCGAGGCGGCATGTTAAAACTCCAAATTGGTAACGAATCATAAGATTGAAACATGCTACTCTGAACCGGGAATCAGCACCATATATAAGGAGATCCTGCATGCAGTTAGAACATGGCTGGCTGGCAGATGCCCGGCGTGTTCCGTCGCCACACCACGATTGCCGCCCGGAGGATGAGATCCCGTCGCTGCTGGTGGTGCATAACATCAGTCTGCCGCCAGGCGAGTTTGGCGGTCCGTGGATTGACGCGCTATTCACCGGGACAATCGATCCCGATGCTCACCCCTTTTTTGCGGAGATCGCTCACCTGCGCGTTTCTGCCCATTGTCTTATTCGTCGTGACGGCGAAATCGTCCAGTATGTTCCCTTTGATAAACGTGCCTGGCATGCGGGCGTTTCTCAGTATCAGGGGCGTGAACGGTGCAATGACTTTTCTATCGGCATCGAGCTGGAAGGGACTGATACACTGCCCTACACCGATGCGCAGTATCAACAGCTGGCCGCGGTGACGCGCGCCCTTATCAAGCTCTACCCGGCTATTGCCCAGAACCGGACCGGACACAGCGATATTGCACCGCAGCGCAAGACCGACCCTGGCCCGGCCTTTGACTGGCAACGATTTAACACTATGCTTACCGCCCTGTCAGATAAGGAGATGACATGACGTTATTTACCATGCTGCTGGTGATGATTGCTGAGCGTTTGTTCAAGCTGGGCGAGCACTGGCATCTGGATCACCGGATGGAAGTGCTGTTTCGTCGCATCCGCCATTTTTCCATGATCCGTACTCTGCTGATGACCGCGGCGGTGATGGGCGTGGTGTTCCTGCTGTTGCGTTCGCTGTATGGTCTCTTCTTCAATGTGCCGCTGCTGGTGGTGTGGATCCTGCTCGGTGTGCTCTGTATTGGCGCGGGTAAGGTGCGTCTGCACTACCATGCCTATCTGAAGGCGGCAACCAACGATGATGCCCATGCCCGCGGCGCGATGGCCAGCGAGCTGACGCTGATCCACGGCGTCCCGCCGGAATGCGACGAACGCGAGTTTTTACGCGAGCTGCAGAACGCGCTGTTGTGGATTAACTTCCGCTTCTATCTGGCGCCGTTGTTCTGGTTTGTCGTCGGCGGTGCGTGGGGGCCGGTGCTGATGATGGGTTATGCGTTTTTACGCGCCTGGCAGAGCTGGCTGGCGCGCTATCTGACGCCGCACGAGCGGTTACAGTCCGGGATCGACGCTATTCTGCATGTGCTGGACTGGCTGCCGGTGCGACTGTTCGGGGTGGTTTATGCCCTGATCGGGCACGGCGAGAAAGCCCTGCCGGCATGGTTTGCCTCGCTGGGAGATCGCCATACCTCGCAGTACCTGGTGTTAACACGTCTGGCGCAGTTCTCGCTGGCGCGTGAACCGCATACCGATAAGATCGAAACGCCGAAAGCGGCCGTTTCAATGGCCAAGAAAACGTCGTTTGCGGTGGTGGTGATTGTGGCGTTGCTGACCATCTACGGCACGCTGATCTAAACCAGCGTGCCGCAGGGCTTACACTGTATCCGCTGACGGGATGCCAAAATCAGGCATCCCGTTTTCATTCCAGCGAACAAGCTTCAGGCGGGTGTGGCGGTTCGGATCATACAGCGGATCGCCCTCGATTTCGGTGTAGTTACGCGCGTGGTAAACCAGCACGTCTTCACCCTCCGGCGTTTGGGTAAAGCTGTTGTGCCCCGGCCCGTACTGGCGGTTTTCATAGCTGGTGGTAAATACCGGCTGCGGTGATTTATGCCAGTTCGCCGGGTTCTGCGGGTCGGCATTAAGGTCGATCCACAATAGCCCCATGCAGTAGTTTTCATCGGTGGCGCTGGCAGAATAACTGATAAACAACCGATCGCCGTGGAACAGCACTGCCGGGCCTTCGTTGACCCAGAACCCGCGGCACTCCCAGTCATACTCCGGTTTGCTGAGCATCACCGGCTTGCCTTTTAACGTCCACGGGTTTTCCATTTCGCACAGGTACAGGTTCGAGTTACCGGTGATATCCGGGGCTTTTTGCGCCCACAGATACCAGCGTTTTCCCTGGTGAACAAAGGTGGTCGCATCCAGCGCAAAGGTATCGAACGGGGTTTGGATCTGACCTTTCTCAACCCAGGTGCCGGTGAGCGGGTCGCTGTCGGAACACTCCAGCGCAAACATCCGGTGCTGGAACATCCCGAGTTTATCCAGCGCCTGAGTGTGCGTAGCGGCGAAATAGATGTACCACTTGCCGTCAATCCAGTGCAGCTCCGGTGCCCAGATCAGCTGACTCATCGGGCCGGTGTCGGGCTTGCGCCAGACTACCACTTCATTGGCGCTGCGCAGCCCCTCCAGCGAGTCGGCACGGCGGATCTCCAGCCGGTCGTACTCCGGCACCGAGGCAATAAAGTAGTATTGTCCTTCATGATGAAGAATGTACGGGTCAGCGCGTTGTTCAATAAACGGGTTTGGCCAGGTTTGCATTCGGCTTTCCTTATTTTGTCTCAGCGGCGTTGAGTTCCTGAAAATCATTCAGCTCGCGGTAGTTGTTCCGGCGTTTTTCCAGGTCTTGCTGAATTTGCTTCATGGTTTCGCGATCAACCTTCAGCAGACGCACCACGCCAGCAGTAATGAGGTAGCCAATGCCCGGAATGACGG
The DNA here is from genome assembly GCF_002935105.1 of Leclercia sp. LSNIH3. NCBI lineage: Bacteria > Pseudomonadati > Pseudomonadota > Gammaproteobacteria > Enterobacterales > Enterobacteriaceae > Leclercia > Leclercia sp. LSNIH3. The sequence continues at coordinate 1,633,919 of NZ_CP026387.1, read as the reverse complement.
TGAAGAGCAGAACGATCCCGTTGATGGCATCCGCGCTTTGCGCTTTAGCACCGGCATCATAACCGTACCAGGAGAGCAGGAAGCCCACCATCGCCCCGGCAATCGCCAGCCCCAGCTTGAGGAAGAAGATGTTGCCGGAGAAGCTGATCCCGGTGATACGTTTACCGGTTTTCCATTCGCCGTAGTCATCTACGTCGGCCATCAGCGACCAGTGCAGCGGAGACGGGATCTGGTGCAGGATATTCAACAGGAAGTAGAGCACTACAATGGTCACGGTGGCTTTTGGATCGAAGAAATAGAAGGCGGTGGAGAAAATCGCCAGCACGATATTGGTCCAGAAGAAGACCTTCAGCTTACACCAGCGGTCGGTCAGCACTTTTGCCAGCACGCTGCCAAGCATCATGCCGACCACGCCCAGGCTGATAAACAGGGTGGCGAAGTGAGTGCTCTGGCCCATGACCCAGGTGACGTAATACATGGTTGCCGCCATGCGGATAAAGCCCGGGCAGACGTTGCAGAGCGTCAGCAGCAGAATGCGTACCCACTGGTCGTTCTTCCACACATCTTTCAGATCGTTTTTCAGCTCGTCATTGGTTTGCACCGCCGGGCGAACACGCTCGCGCACGGTAGAGAAGCTGAACAGGAACATGCAGGTGCCAATCAGCGCCAGCACGGTCATGGCCATCTGGTAGCCTTTGGCTTTGTCTTCGCCGCCGAACCAGTCGGCCATCGGCAGCAGCGTCAGCGACAGCAGCAGGGTGGCGATACCAACCATCACAAAGCGATAAGACTGACAGGCCACGCGCTCTTTAGGATCGTTAGTGATCACACCCCCCAGCGAGCAGTACGGAATGTTAATAGCCGTATAGGTCAGGGAGAGCAGGAAGTAGGTGACGAAGGCATAGATAACTTTGCTGTTATAGGTCCAGTCCGGGGTGGTAAACATCAGGATGCTGAACAGCGCATAGGGGAAGGCGATCCATAAAAGCCATGGACGAAATCGCCCATACTTACTACGGGTACGATCAGCAATGGCCCCCATAATGGGGTCGGTCACGGCATCGATGACGCGCACAGAGAGCAGCAATACCCCCACCAGTGCCGGAGCAAGGCCGAAAATATCCGTATAAAAATAGTTTACAAACAGCATGATGGCGCCAAAGATGATGTTGCATCCGGCATCCCCCATTCCATAGCCGATCTTTTCTTTTACTGAAAGTTTATTGTTATCCATCGACGATTCTCCGAGTTGCACTATGGAGAGAATTATTCGCTGCCGAAGCAAAATATGCGTTGCAGTATACCGTCGGTGATATGGATAAAATGGCTGTTGGCGAGAAAGTGTGAGGAAGGTAACAACCCTCTGCATCCGCCGGGACGCAGAGGGGAGAGGATTAATGCGCTTTTACTGCTTTAGCATTTTTCTGCTTACATGCGTAACCCACCCCAAGGATAACAATCCAGACCGGGATCAGGTAAACCGAGATAGCCATACCCGGCGTCATCAGCATGATAACCAGCACGGCAGCCATAAACAGCAGGCAGACCCAGTTACCCAGCGGGTAGAGCAGGGCAGGGAAACGCGTTTTCACGCCCTGCTGCTGTTTCGCACGACGGAACTTCATGTGCGCCAGGCTGATCATCGCCCAGTTGATCACCAGAGCGGAGACCACCAGCGCCATCAGCAGACCAAAGGCGGATTCCGGGGCCAGGTAGTTGATCAGTACGCACAGCGCGGTCACAACCGCCGACACAATAATGGTGTTAACCGGCACGCCACGCTTATCCACGTTGAGCAGCGCTTTCGGGGCGTTACCCTGCTGAGCCAGGCCGAACAGCATACGGCTGTTGCAGTAAACGCAGCTGTTATAGACCGACAGCGCGGCGGTCAGTACCACCACGTTCAGGGCGTTGGCCACAAAGGTGTCGCCCAGCTCGTGGAAGATCAGCACAAACGGGCTGGTGTCAGCGGTGACGCGGGTCCACGGCAGCAGGGAAAGCAGCACGGCCAGCGAGCCTACATAGAAGATCAGGATGCGGTAGATAACCTGGTTGGTCGCTTTCGGGATGCTCTGTTCCGGGTTGTCTGCTTCAGCGGCGGTGATACCCACCAGCTCAAGACCACCGAAGGAGAACATAATGATCGCCATCATCATCACCAGCCCGGTCATGCCGTGTGGCAGGAAGCCGCCCTGATCCCAGAGGTTGCTCACGCTTGCCTGCGGGCCGCCGTTGCCGCTGAACAGCAGCCAGCCGCCAAACAGGATCATCGCCACAACCGCAATAACTTTAATAATGGCGAACCAGAACTCCATCTCACCGAACACTTTTACATTAGTCAGGTTGATGGCGTTGATGACTACAAAGAAGACCGCCGCGGAGACCCAGGTTGGGATCTCAGGCCACCAGAACTGGACATATTTACCGACCGCGGTCAGTTCCGCCATCGCCACCAGCACATACAGCACCCAGTAGTTCCAGCCGGACGCGAACCCGGCAAAGCTGCCCCAGTATTTATAAGCAAAATGGCTAAAGGAACCGGCTACCGGCTCTTCGACCACCATTTCACCGAGCTGACGCATAATAAGAAAGGCGATAAAACCGGCAATGGCATAACCCAGAATAATACCCGGACCGGCAGACTGAATAACCGATGCGCTGCCAAGGAACAGGCCTGTACCGATAGCGCCACCGAGAGCGATAAGCTGAATATGGCGGTTTTTAAGGCCGCGCTTCAGCTGATCGCCATGCTGTTGACCATCCATTATGAAACCTCGTGTGTGGTTGTTATGTTCACGCTCAGGCGTGTGTAATTATGAAATTCCATTTCATGTATTTATTAGTTTACGGTTCAATTGGCTGAAAATATCGGAAGTGTCTTCCGTAATTGGAAGAATAATGTTAAGCGACGGCGAATGCACCTGCTTTATGCGTGGAGAAAGTGAGTTCGAATAAAAAGAAAGCATTTGTAAATCGTTCCGTTTATGTCCCTTCATCAACCTATAGAATAAAAATGCTCCATAAGTGGGCAGCTTTTCATTTTTTACTCCGCTAAATCGGTTCAGATCGCACTTTTCTTCGTTTCGATAAAGTTAAAACTGCCTCTTTGGGAGTAATCATTTCATTTGTGCAGAGTTACATTTTTGAAACGTTATTTCTGTAAGGTTGTTAAAATAAGCAGGGTTTACTGATTTCGGTCAAAACCAATATGGACAGAAGGTGAATACTTTGTTACTTTAGCGATACGAACATGAAATTGGTAAGACCAATTGACTCCGGGCAAAAAAGGCGTAAGACAGGGAATATGGCCTACAGCAAAATTCGCCAACCAAAATTATCTGATGTGATTGAGCAGCAGCTGGAGTTTTTGATCCTCGAGGGGACCCTGCGCCCCGGTGAGAAACTTCCACCTGAACGCGAACTGGCTAAACAGTTCGACGTTTCCCGTCCTTCGCTGCGTGAGGCGATCCAACGTCTCGAAGCCAAGGGCCTACTGCTTCGTCGCCAGGGTGGCGGAACCTTTGTGCAAAACAGCCTGTGGCAGAGCTTCAGCGACCCGTTAGTGGAGCTGCTCTCCGACCACCCAGAATCCCAGTTCGATCTGCTTGAGACCCGTCACGCGCTTGAAGGCATCGCGGCTTACTACGCGGCGCTGCGCAGCAACGATGAAGATCGTGACCGCATTCGCGAACTCCATCAGGCCATTGAACGGGCCCAACAGTCCGGCGATCTCGACGCCGAGTCCGACGCCGTCGTCCAGTATCAAATTGCCGTCACAGAAGCAGCCCACAACGTGGTGCTCCTCCATCTGCTACGCTGCATGGAGCCAATGCTTGCCCAGAACGTTCGTCAGAATTTTGAATTGTTGTATGCCCGTCGGGAGATGCTCCCGCTGGTCAGCAACCATCGCACTCGAGTATTCGAGGCGATAATGGCCGGGGAGCCGGAGCAGGCGCGTGAAGCGTCGCACCGTCACCTGGCTTTCATTGAGGAAATCTTGCTGGACCGCAGCCGTGAACAGAGTCGTCGAGAACGTTCACTTCGCCGCATACAGCAACGAAAGGATTAAGCGCCAGTTTTTTAGAGCGCGGCAACTAAACGCAGAACCTGTCTTATTGCGCTTTTAGTTTTCGACATAGTTTGGGTTGTATCGCGGCGGCAAGTGCGCGCATCCCCAGGAGCACAGTTAACGCTGTGACTGGAGTGAAGAAGCGCAGCCAACAAAGAGACAGCCCGAAACGAAAAGAAAAGAAAGTGCAATGGGACAGGTTCCAGACAAATCAACGTATTAGATAGATAAGGAATACCCCCATGTCAGAACGTCTCCAAAATGACGTGGATCCGATCGAAACTCGCGACTGGCAACAGGCGATCGAATCGGTCATCCGTGAAGAAGGTGTTGAGCGCGCTCAGTATCTGATTGAACAGATGCTTTCTGAAGCCCGCAAAGGTGGCGTGAAAGTAGCTGCAGGTGCAGGGGCTAACAACTACGTAAACACGATTGCCGTCGAAGACGAACCGGAATACCCGGGCAATCTGGATCTGGAACGCCGCATCCGTTCTGCAATTCGCTGGAACGCCATCATGACCGTTCTGCGCGCATCCAAAAAAGATCTGGAGCTGGGCGGCCACATGGCTTCCTTCCAGTCTTCTGCAACCGTTTATGAAGTGTGCTTCAACCACTTCTTCCGCGCACGCACCGAGAAAGACGGCGGCGACCTGGTGTACTTCCAGGGCCACATCTCTCCGGGCGTTTACGCACGTGCGTTCCTGGAAGGTCGTCTGACTGAAGAGCAGATGAACAACTTCCGTCAGGAAGTTCACGGTAAAGGCCTGTCTTCTTACCCGCACCCGAAACTGATGCCTGAATTCTGGCAGTTCCCGACCGTATCTATGGGTCTGGGTCCAATCGGTGCGATCTACCAGGCTAAATTCCTGAAATATCTGGAACACCGTGGCCTGAAAGACACCTCTCAGCAGACCGTTTACGCCTTCCTGGGCGACGGCGAGATGGATGAGCCAGAATCTAAAGGTGCGATCACCATCGCGACCCGTGAGAAGCTGGACAACCTGTGCTTCATCATCAACTGTAACCTGCAGCGTCTGGATGGTCCGGTAACCGGTAACGGCAAGATCATCAACGAACTGGAAGGCATCTTCGCAGGTGCTGGCTGGAACGTGATTAAAGTCATGTGGGGCGGTCGTTGGGATGAGCTGCTGCGTAAAGACACCAGCGGTAAACTGCTCCAGCTGATGCAGGAAACCGTTGACGGCGACTACCAGACCTTCAAATCCAAAGATGGTGCCTACGTTCGTGAGCACTTCTTCGGTAAATACCCTGAGACTGCAGCCCTGGTTGCTGACTGGACTGACGATCAGATCTGGGCACTGAACCGTGGTGGTCACGATCCGAAGAAAGTCTATGCTGCACTGAAAAAAGCGCAAGAAACCAAAGGCAAAGCGACTGTAATCCTGGCCCATACCGTTAAAGGTTATGGCATGGGTGATACCGCCGAAGGTAAAAACATCGCGCACCAGGTGAAGAAAATGAACATGGACGGCGTGCGTTACATCCGCGACCGTTTCAACGTTCCAGTGACCGACGAGCAGGTTGAAAACCTCTCTTACATCACCTTCCCGGAAGGTTCAGAAGAGCACACCTATCTGCACGCACAGCGTCAGAAACTGAACGGCTACCTGCCGTCCCGTCAGGTGAACTTCACTGAGAAACTGGAACTGCCAGCGCTGGAAGACTTCTCTCAGCTGCTGGAAGAGCAGAACAAAGAGATCTCCACCACTATCGCCTTCGTGCGTGCCCTGAACGTGATGCTGAAGAACAAGTCGATCAAAGATCGTCTGGTGCCAATCATCGCTGACGAAGCGCGTACCTTTGGTATGGAAGGTCTGTTCCGTCAGATCGGTATCTACAGCCCGAACGGTCAGCAGTACACCCCGCAGGACCGCGAGCAGGTTGCATACTACAAAGAAGACGAGAAAGGTCAGATCCTGCAGGAAGGTATTAACGAGCTGGGCGCAGGCGCATCCTGGCTGGCTGCTGCGACTTCTTACAGCACCAACAACCTGCCGATGATCCCGTTCTACATCTACTACTCCATGTTCGGTTTCCAGCGTATCGGTGACCTGTGCTGGCAGGCTGGCGACCAACAGGCTCGCGGCTTCCTGGTCGGTGGTACTTCCGGTCGTACGACGCTGAACGGTGAAGGTCTGCAGCACGAAGATGGTCACAGCCACATTCAGTCTCTGACTATCCCTAACTGTATCTCTTATGACCCGTCTTACGCGTACGAAGTGGCAGTCATCATGCATGACGGTCTGCAGCGCATGTATGGTGAAGCGCAAGAGAACATTTACTACTACATCACCACCCTGAACGAAAACTACCACATGCCGGCCATGCCAGCAGGTGCCGAGGAAGGTATCCGTAAAGGTATCTACAAACTCGAAACTGTTGCAGGTAGCAAAGGTAAAGTTCAGCTGCTGGGCTCCGGTTCTATCCTGCGTCACGTTCGTGAAGCAGCGCAGATCCTGGCGAACGACTACGGCGTAGGTTCTGACGTCTACAGCGTGACCTCCTTCACCGAACTGGCACGTGATGGCCAGGATTGTGAGCGCTGGAACATGCTGCACCCGCTGGAAACCCCACGTGTTCCGTACATCGCTCAGGTGATGAACGACGCGCCAGCTGTAGCTTCAACTGACTATATGAAACTGTTCGCTGAGCAGGTTCGTACTTACGTACCAGCTGATGATTATCGCGTACTGGGTACTGACGGCTTCGGTCGTTCTGACAGCCGCGAAAACCTGCGTCACCACTTCGAAGTTGATGCTTCTTACGTGGTTGTAGCAGCACTGGGCGAACTGGCTAAACGTGGCGAAATCGACAAGAAAGTGGTGGCGGAAGCAATCACCAAATTCAACATCGATGCAGATAAAGTTAACCCGCGTCTGGCGTAAGAGGTAAAAGAATAATGGCTATCGAAATCAATGTACCGGACATCGGGGCTGATGAAGTTGAAATCACCGAGATCCTGGTCAAAGTGGGCGACAAAGTTGAAGCTGAACAGTCGCTGATCACCGTAGAGGGCGACAAAGCCTCTATGGAAGTCCCGTCTCCTCAGGCTGGCATCGTTAAAGAGATCAAAGTCTCTGTTGGCGATAAAACCGAGACTGGCAAACTGATCATGATTTTCGATTCCGCCGACGGTGCAGCAGCTGCTGCACCTGCGCAGGAAGAGAAGAAAGAAGCCGCTCCGGCCGCTGCTCCAGCAGCTGCCGCGGCAGCGAAAGAAGTGAACGTGCCTGACATCGGCGGTGACGAAGTAGAAGTTACTGAGATCCTGGTCAAAGTGGGCGATACCGTTGCGGCTGAGCAGTCTCTGATCACTGTAGAAGGCGACAAAGCCTCTATGGAAGTCCCGGCACCGTTCGCAGGTACTGTTAAAGAGATCAAGATCAACACCGGTGACAAAGTGTCTACTGGCTCTCTGATCATGGTCTTCGAAGTGGCGGGTGCTGCACCTGCTGCTGCCCCGGCTCAGGCGGCTGCTCCGGCACCTGCTGCTGCTCCAGCTGCGGCTGGCGGTGCGAAGGACGTTAACGTCCCGGACATCGGCGGTGACGAAGTTGAAGTGACCGAAGTGATGGTGAAAGTGGGCGACAAAGTTGCTGCTGAACAGTCACTGATTACCGTTGAAGGCGACAAGGCTTCTATGGAAGTTCCTGCGCCATTCGCCGGTACCGTTAAAGAGATCAAAATCAGCACCGGCGACAAAGTGTCTACTGGCTCTCTGATCATGGTCTTCGAAGTGGAAGGCGCTGCGCCTGCCGCGGCTCCGGCTGCTGCTGCTCCGGCACCTGCTGCTGCACCGGCTCAGGCTGCAAAACCTGCTGCTGCCCCTGCTGCCCCTGCTGCGAAAGCAGAAGGCAAATCTGAGTTTGCTGAGAACGACGCCTACGTTCACGCCACCCCGCTGATTCGTCGCCTGGCGCGCGAATTCGGTGTAAACCTGGCGAAAGTGAAAGGAACTGGCCGTAAAGGTCGTATCCTGCGCGAAGACGTTCAGGCTTACGTGAAAGACGCGGTGAAACGCGCTGAAGCGGCACCTGCTGCTGCCACCGGTGGCGGTATCCCGGGCATGCTGCCATGGCCGAAAGTCGACTTCAGCAAGTTCGGTGAAATCGAAGAAGTGGAACTGGGCCGTATCCAGAAAATCTCTGGTGCGAACCTGAGCCGTAACTGGGTGATGATCCCGCACGTTACGCACTTCGACAAAACGGATATCACCGATCTGGAAGCGTTCCGTAAACAGCAGAACGCCGAAGCTGAGAAGCGCAAACTGGACGTGAAATTCACCCCAGTGGTCTTCATCATGAAAGCCGTTGCTGCTGCGCTTGAGCAGATGCCACGTTTCAACAGCTCCCTGTCTGAAGATGGCCAGAAGCTGACGCTGAAGAAATACATCAACATCGGTGTTGCGGTTGATACGCCAAATGGTCTGGTTGTTCCTGTCTTCAAAGACGTGAACAAGAAGAGCATCACTGAGCTGTCTCGCGAACTGACCACCATCTCCAAGAAAGCGCGTGATGGTAAGCTGACTGCCGGCGAAATGCAGGGCGGCTGCTTCACTATCTCCAGCATCGGCGGCCTGGGTACTACCCACTTCGCGCCGATTGTGAACGCGCCGGAAGTGGCGATCCTCGGTGTCTCCAAGTCTGCGATGGAGCCAGTGTGGAATGGTAAAGAGTTTATGCCGCGTCTGATGATGCCAATTTCTCTCTCCTTCGACCACCGCGTGATCGACGGTGCTGATGGTGCCCGCTTCATTACCATCATCAACAACACCCTGAGCGACATTCGCCGCCTGGTGATGTAATAGAAAAGCCGGCCTGACGGCCGGCTTTTTTCTGGTAACCTCATGCTGTTCGTGAGGTTATTGGCGAAAGCAAAAATTCGTGAGCCGTTTGTTGTTTCAAAATTGTTAACAATTTTGTAAAATGCGAGCGGATAGAACGACCCGGTGGACGACGGGTATAAATTAAGAGGTCATGATGAGCACAGAAATCAAAACTCAGGTCGTAGTACTTGGGGCAGGCCCGGCAGGTTATTCCGCAGCATTCCGTGCCGCGGATTTAGGTCTGGAAACCGTCATCGTAGAACGTTACAACACCCTCGGTGGTGTTTGTCTGAACGTCGGCTGTATCCCTTCAAAAGCGCTGCTGCACGTAGCCAAAGTTATCGAAGAAGCCAAAGCGCTGGCTGAACACGGTATCGTCTTCGGCGAGCCGAAAACCGATATCGACAAGATTCGTACCTGGAAAGAGAAAGTTATCACTCAGCTGACCGGTGGTCTGGCAGGTATGGCCAAAGGCCGTAAAGTGAAAGTGGTAAACGGTCTGGGTAAATTTACCGGGGCAAACACCCTGGAAGTGGAAGGTGAGAACGGCAAAACCGTGATCAACTTCGACAACGCAATCATCGCGGCGGGTTCCCGTCCGATCGAACTGCCGTTCATTCCACATGAAGATCCACGCGTGTGGGACTCCACCGATGCGCTGGAGCTGAAAACCGTTCCTGAACGCCTGCTGGTTATGGGTGGCGGTATCATCGGTCTGGAAATGGGCACCGTATACCACGCGCTGGGTTCACAGATTGACGTGGTTGAAATGTTCGACCAGGTTATCCCGGCTGCTGACAAAGACATCGTTAAAGTCTTCACCAAACGCATCAGCAAGAAATTCAACCTGATGCTGGAAACCAAAGTGACTGCCGTTGAAGCGAAAGAAGACGGTATTTACGTTTCCATGGAAGGCAAAAAAGCCCCTGCAGAACCACAGCGTTACGACGCGGTGCTGGTAGCGATTGGTCGTGTACCGAACGGTAAAAACCTGGATGCAGGTGCAGCGGGCGTGGAAGTTGACGACCGTGGTTTCATCCGCGTTGACAAGCAGCTGCGCACCAACGTGCCGCACATCTTTGCTATCGGCGATATCGTCGGTCAGCCAATGCTGGCGCACAAAGGTGTTCACGAAGGCCACGTTGCCGCAGAAGTTATCGCCGGTATGAAGCACTACTTCGACCCGAAAGTGATCCCATCTATCGCCTACACCGAGCCAGAAGTTGCCTGGGTTGGTCTGACCGAGAAAGAAGCGAAAGAGAAAGGCATCAGCTACGAAACCGCCACCTTCCCGTGGGCTGCTTCTGGCCGTGCTATCGCTTCCGACTGCGCAGATGGTATGACCAAACTGATCTTCGACAAAGAGACTCACCGTGTGATCGGTGGTGCGATTGTCGGTACCAACGGCGGCGAGCTGCTGGGTGAGATCGGTCTGGCGATCGAAATGGGCTGTGACGCTGAAGACATCGCGCTGACCATCCACGCTCACCCGACTCTGCACGAGTCTGTTGGCCTGGCGGCAGAAGTGTTTGAAGGCAGCATCACCGACCTGCCAAACGCGAAAGCGAAGAAGAAGTAATTTTCTTCCGGCAATAAAAAAGCGGCTCATGAGCCGCTTTTTTTTATTCTGCAAACCTCTACTGCGCCACCCGCTGCCAGCGATCGTCCGGGTTAAAGGTCGGTATCGCTTTTGCTTCCGCCGCTGACTGCTCGCCCAGATTGGCCTGCCAGACCCGATCCTCACCGTTAATCATAAAGCTCATCACCCCGGTCTCGCCGTAGCTCACCGGCCAGGCGATCATTGCAAAGCCTGATTTACTGTCCGGCAGGATACGGAAATGGTAGCCGTGATACCCCTGGCCTGGCGCTTTCGGGCTAAAGGCCGGACCAAGCGGGCTGGGGGCTTCGCCGGGTTTTACCGGCCAGTAAAGCCCATCTTTTTTGCCCTCACTGCTGACAATTTTCTGCGCATACTGCGAGGTGAGGGCGTAATAGCTATCCTGCGCATCCACGTAGGCGTGCAGGGCTTCGATGGCGGCCAGCTCGTTACGGCCCACTTCGCGGGTGAGGATCTCCTCTTTGGCTGCCTGCATGTCGAACTGCCAACCTCCGGTGCGTTTTACCGCCGGGACAGGCAACTGCCAGTGGTACTCTCCCACGGTGAGCCAGGCCATGTCACCGTCGATCACCGTGTGATGGTTCACCTGCCAGTCACGCTTAAAGCGAGCCACGGCCTCCGGGTCAATGCCATCAGTCGGTAAAAAGGTACGCCAGTCCTCTCCGAGCAGGTTGCTCAGTGCGTTGTCATTCTGCTCGTTGATAGCTTTCGCCAGCGCATCGGTCGCCTGTTCAGGCGTACTGAAATAGTGTTGGGCAAAAGCACCAGTCGATACCATGAACAACATCATTCCGCTGAGTAATTTACTTTTCATTGTCCTCTCCCTTAACGATGCCGTAATTCACGGTGCTCACCGCCGCCCCGGCGTTCAGATATCTGTGCTCTGCCGTCGCTGCGTTGTTCCAGATGGCGGCCCAACTGCTCACGGCTTTGCATCCCACGCTGCTGCTGCGACTGCCAGTTGGCGGAACGGCTGTCGTTGCCGCTGAGGGCGTTGGCGCGCGGGTGCGTCTGCGTCGCCCGTTGCGGGGCCTGCACCTTGGGGACGGTTTGGTGATGTGCCGCCGTACGTTGGGTATCGCGCTGGGCATTGCTGGCCCGTTTTACCGTTTGTGGGCGATCATTGTCGTATCCCCGGTAGTTATTGCGCCGGGAGATCTGGTTCAACTGCTGGCTTGCTGCCTGGCGCTGGCCGTCACGGGTGGCCGGATGCGCCGTCCGGGAGAGGTTTTTACCCGTTGAACGCTCCATCTGCGTCATAGCCGCCTGACGCTGGGCGTCGCGGTTCACAGCTCCTTGCGGCGTAGTAAGGCTGTGATTGACGGTCCGGCGCTCCGCGGTATTGTTCTGCTGGTAACGGTTGTTCAACTGGCTGTTGGCGTAGGGCACGCCGCCGCGATAGGCCGGATTATGTTGCCAGCCGTGGTTGGGATTCAGACGCTCTCCACTGATTTTATTGAAGTTATTGACGTTGATATTGATGTTGTTATCGCCGTTTCGTGAATAGCCATCGTGGTGATCCCCGTTATGGTGGTGATGATCCCAGTCGTCATCATCCCAGTCGATATTACTGAAGATGGCGTAGGTGGTGGCTACCCCGAGGCTGAAGCCAAGCCCTTTGACCAGGCTGTCGGTAAACTGCTCCCCCGGAGGCGGCGGTAGATAGACCGGCGGGTAACTGGTATTAGGCCAGGTGCCATAAACCGTACTGGGGTTGTAGGTTGGAACATACACGACCTGCGGATCGGCTGATTCAATCTTGATCACCGTTGGCGCGGGCGTTGAGGCTGGGGCTGAGCTGGCGGCCGCAGTCGATGAAGCGGGTTTCGCCGTTGCCGTTTTTTGCACGGTGGTCACCGTCTGCTGCGGCGTCGATTGCAGCGCGCCGGTTTGCTGCGCCAGCAGGCGTAAGCGCTGGACAGAGTCCATCACATCCTTCGGCTGATTGAGAAACGCATCCCCGAGATTCTGTACCCATGGCGGGTTTTCCCCCATCAGCGACAATAGCTGCGGGAAGGCGACCAGCGATTTAACGCTCGGATCCCAGGGCTGCCCCGCGACGGCCTGAACCGCGGCATCGCCCTGCATACGGGGGTTATCCCGCGACCACTGCGCCGCCTGTATCACGTTCGCCGGATAGGTTGCGGCCATTAAAACTTGCGACAGCAAGGCGTCCGGGTAGAGGGCGACCGGGGCGACCCACTGATCGATTTGTGCTGCGGTGTAGGTCACCGGCGCCTGCGCCACAGCCGCCGGGGCGGTTTGCGCTGTCGGGGCGGGCTGCACGGGGGGGGATGGCTGAGTGAGGGTCTCGGTTGTGCGGCTATTAACGTAGACCACACCCGAGGCGGCAAACAGCCCGGCACTACATATGAGAGCAAGCAGATGAGGCTTAATGGGCAACTTCATAATAAGACTCCGGGGAGAGCAAGGCCGTAAGGCGTTTACGTTGCCGCGAGTATATGCACCCGGGTGTGACTTTTTTGACTTAAACTGGGAACCGTTCCGAATGGCCGGAAAAAGAGTGTGAGTATTTATTACACAGAGTATATCGGAATGTGCAAAAGCCTTTGGGGTATTCAGATGGCCGCTCTTGCGAGCGGCCAGTAGCTAATTGCCAGGGTTAATAACAAACAGCACTGTGATGTCGGATATGCTCCAGCCACCGTGCAGTGCCGTTAGCAATAAACCGATCACAACGATAAGCGTATAGAATCGCATCTCCATTGCGAGCGTTCCTTTGCAGGCTACGCGGGTTCATTCTTCACCGGGAAAGGCAGAACCAGGCAAATTGGGACTTTGCCACGTAGGTTACGGAACTACTCCCAGGCCCGGTGACTGGTTGCTACACCAGCGAAGCAGGCCGATAAAAACAATAGCGGATCCATGTTTAGTGCAGAAGTGGGAAGAGATAATTACATGGGGTTTCATTCGAAACTGGATAAGGCTACGCAAATGTGAACAAGCGAGTTGCAAGTGAGCAAACTTGGGAGCAAAATCAGTTGCGTTGGGACTTTGCCACAAATCTGCCAACCCGGTGTGCTACCACCGCAAGGCAACAAAATAACCGCTTCAGGGCGGTTTTTTTGTGCCCGAAATTCTTCCTGCTTCACCGCTACACCATGCTTAACGATTCAGCAAACAATTCAATGTTGCTTTTTTGTAAACAGATTAACACTGTGTGAAAATCCTGCTATGCTGCCCGACGCGGTATCGGGCATTTACCCTACAAACTGCTGTCTCACAGGAGCGTGAAGAGAACGCCGGCCGCATATGACAATGAGAGCGAGGAGAACCGTCGTGCTAGAAGAATACCGTAAGCACGTAGCAGAACGTGCCGCCGAGGGAATTGTACCCAAACCCTTAGATGCTACCCAAATGGCTGGGCTCGTCGAGCTGCTGAAGAATCCGCCTAAAGGCGAAGAAGAATTCCTGTTAGATCTGTTGATCAACCGTGTACCGCCAGGCGTCGATGAAGCCGCCTACGTTAAAGCCGGTTTCCTTGCTGCGATTGCCAAAGGCGAAGCAACCTCCCCACTGGTTACCCCTGAAAAAGCGATTGAACTGCTCGGCACCATGCAGGGTGGCTATAACATTCATCCGCTGATTGATGCGCTGGACAGCGACACGCTGGCCCCCATTGCCGCTAAAGCACTGTCCCACACGCTGCTGATGTTCGATAACTTCTACGACGTAGAAGAGAAAGCGAAAGCGGGCAACAGCTACGCGAAGCAGGTAATGCAGTCCTGGGCAGATGCCGAATGGTTCCTGAGCCGCCCTGCGCTGGCGGAAAAAATGACCGTTACCGTCTTCAAGGTAACAGGCGAAACCAACACCGATGACCTCTCTCCGGCCCCGGATGCCTGGTCACGCCCGGATATCCCGCTGCACGCGCTGGCGATGCTGAAAAACGCCCGTGAAGGTATTGTCCCGGATCAGCCGGGTGTTGTCGGCCCGATCAAACAGATCGAAGCCCTGCAGCAGAAAGGTTTCCCGCTGGCTTACGTCGGTGACGTGGTTGGTACCGGTTCTTCCCGTAAATCCGCAACGAACTCTGTGCTGTGGTTCATGGGCGATGACATCCCGCACGTGCCGAACAAGCGCGGCGGCGGCCTGTGCCTCGGTGGCAAAATTGCCCCTATCTTCTTCAACACCATGGAAGATGCTGGTGCACTGCCAATCGAAGTGGACGTGAACAACCTAAACATGGGCGACGTGATCGACGTTTACCCGTTCAAAGGCGAAGTCCGTAACCACGAAACCAACGAACTGCTGGCAAGCTTCGAGCTGAAAACTGACGTACTGATCGACGAAGTCCGTGCTGGTGGTCGTATCCCGCTGATCATCGGTCGTGGCCTGACCACCAAGGCGCGTGAAGCCCTGGGCCTGCCGCACAGCGATGTCTTCCGTCAGGCGAAAGACGTGGCCGAAAGTAACCGTGGTTACTCTCTGGCACAGAAAATGGTTGGCCGTGCATGCGGCGTAGCCGGTATCCGTCCGGGTGCCTACTGCGAGCCGAAGATGACCTCCGTTGGCTCCCAGGACACCACCGGTCCAATGACCCGTGACGAACTGAAAGACCTGGCGTGCCTGGGCTTCTCCTCTGACCTGGTGATGCAGTCCTTCTGCCACACCGCGGCCTATCCGAAGCCGGTTGATGTCACCACGCACCACACGCTGCCAGACTTCATCATGAACCGTGGCGGTGTCTCCCTGCGTCCGGGCGATGGCGTGATCCACTCCTGGCTGAACCGTATGTTGCTGCCAGATACCGTCGGTACCGGCGGTGACTCCCATACCCGTTTCCCGATTGGGATCTCCTTCCCGGCGGGTTCTGGTCTGGTGGCCTTTGCCGCGGCGACCGGCGTCATGCCGCTGGACATGCCGGAATCCGTTCTGGTGCGTTTCAAAGGCAAAATGCAGCCGGGCATCACCCTGCGCGATCTGGTGCATGCCATCCCGCTGTACGCGATCAAACAGGGCCTGCTGACCGTTGAGAAGAAAGGTAAGAAAAACATCTTCTCTGGCCGCATCCTCGAGATCGAAGGTCTGCCGGATCTGAAAGTGGAGCAGGCGTTCGAACTGACCGATGCTTCCGCTGAGCGTTCTGCTGCGGGCTGTACCATTAAGCTGAACCAGGCGCCAATCGAAGAGTATCTGACCTCTAACATCGTGCTGCTGAAGTGGATGATTGCTGAAGGCTACGGCGACCGTCGTACCCTGGAGCGTCGTATTCAGGGCATGGAAAAATGGCTGGCGGATCCACAGCTGCTGGAAGCCGATGCTGACGCAGAATACGCGGCGGTGATCGACATCGATCTGGCCGACATCAAAGAGCCGATTCTGTGTGCACCGAACGATCCTGATGACGCACGTCTGCTCTCTGACGTACAGGGCGACAAGATCGACGAAGTGTTCATCGGCTCCTGCATGACCAACATCGGTCACTTCCGCGCTGCCGGTAAACTGCTGGATACCCACAAAGGCCAGCTGCCGACCCGTCTGTGGGTGGCTCCGCCAACCCGTATGGATGCGGCACAGCTGACCGAAGAGGGCTACTACAGCGTGTTTGGTAAGAGCGGGGCGCGTATTGAAATCCCGGGTTGCTCCCTGTGTATGGGTAACCAGGCGCGCGTGGCTGACGGTGCGACCGTTGTGTCTACCTCGACCCGTAACTTCCCGAACCGTTTAGGTACTGGTGCTAACGTCTACCTGGCTTCTGCGGAGCTGGCGGCGGTTGCGGCACTGATTGGCAAACTGCCAACGCCGGAAGAGTACCAGACCTTTGTGGCGCAGGTAGATAAGACCGCGGTAGATACTTATCGCTATCTGAACTTCGATCAGCTCTCTCAGTACACTGAGAAGGCTGACGGGGTGATCTTCCAGACCGCAGTATAAGCCGCAAAACCGTCTCTCTGGAGACGCAATCGCCCGGTGGCGCTACGCTTACCGGGCCTGCAAGACCCATCGCAACCGCGGTGGGTTTTTTATTTTCATTCCTTCACGCGTTACGCTTTTTTTCTTCCCCTGTGCTGCGATAATTACATCAAGGGCTTTGCAGAGGAAAATACTATGGATTACGAATTTCTGCGTGATATCACCGGTGTGGTGAAAGTGCGTATGTCGATGGGCCATGAGGTGGTCGGTCACTGGTTCAATGAGGAAGTGAAAGAGAACCTGAGCCTGCTCGATGAAGTGGAACAGGCTGCGCGCACCGTGAAAGGCAGTGAACGATCCTGGCAACGCGCCGGACATGAATACACGTTATGGATGGACGGCGAAGAGGTCATGGTTCGCGCCAACCAGCTGGAGTTTTCTGGCGACGAGATGGAAGAGGGGATGAATTACTACGATGAGGAGAGCCTGTCGCTGTGCGGCGTAGAGGATTTCCTTCAGGTGGTAGCGGCCTACCGTGACTTCCTGAAACAGAAATAAAATCAGGAGCATCCTTGCTCCACCGATGCCTTATACGGTCGCAATGTTGCGGCCGTAGTAAATTTCGCGCATCTCTTTCCACAGCAGGTCCGTGATGACCTTACGTTCATCTTCGCTTAAATCTTCCGGCCGGGTATGGAACATGTAGTGCTTAAGGTCGAACTCCTTCAGCAGCATCTTGGTATGGAAGATATTTTCCTGATACACGTTCACATCCATCATGTCGTACAGCGATTTCATATCTTCAGACATGAAGTTCTGAATCGAGTTAATTTCATGATCGATAAAGTGCTTCATACCGTTGATATCACGGGTAAAGCCGCGCACACGATAGTCGATGGTGACGATATCCGACTCAAGCTGATGAATCAGGTAGTTCAACGCATTGAGGGGGGAGATGACGCCGCAGGTCGATACTTCAATATCGGCACGAAAAGTACATAACCCGCCTTCCGGGTGACTCTCCGGGTAGGTATGTACGCAGATGTGGCTCTTATCGAGATGGGCAACGACCGCTTCCGGCAGCGGGCCGGGATGCTCACTGTGGTCGATAAGCGTCGGGTCAACCGGCTCTTCACTGACCAGAATGGTGACGCTGGCACCCTGGGGTTCATAATCCTGTCGCGCGATATTCAGGATATTGGCCCCGATGATGGAGCAGGTCTCTGACAGGATCTCGGTCAGTCGGTTGGCGTTATAGAGTTCATCGATATAGGCGATATAACCATCGCGCTCTTCCGCCGTTTTAACATAGCAGATATCGTAAATACAAAAACTCAGGCTTTTGGTCAGGTTGTTAAAGCCATGCAGTTTTAGCTTTTTCAATTCATTCACCCCCTCAGAGCCTCTTGCAAATATTGCGGTAAGGCAAAGGCTGCGGTATGGACGGCCGGATTGTAATAACGGCAGGTCAGATTTGCGTGCTGGAAGCGCGCCTGAATAATACCGGTAGAGAGATGACGCAGGGCTTCATTATCCGTTGCCCAGGCAAAGGTCATCACGCCGCCGTAATAGGTGGGGATCGCCGCCTGGTAGAAGCTGACGTCGGTAAAGTAATGGCTCAGCTTACGGTGGCTGTCGATAGCCTCATCCTGCTGCAGGAAGCAGACGCCGTTCTGGGCGACGAAGACCCCGCCGGGGTTCAGGCAGCGTTTGCAGCCCTCATAGAACGCCGAGGTAAACAGGCTTTCGCCTGGCCCAATCGGATCGGTGCAATCAGAGATGATGACATCAAAGGTGCGCGTCGTCTGGTTAACAAAATTAACGCCGTCGTCAATCACCAGCGTAAAGCGCGGATCGTCGTAGCTTCCGGCGTTGTGATTGGGCAGATACTGGCGGCAGAAGGAGACGACGCCAGCGTCGATCTCGACCATGGTAATGCTTTCAATGGTTTTGTGGCGGGAGACTTCACGCAGCATGGCGCCGTCGCCACCGCCGATGATCAGCACATGTTTTGCATTGCCGTGTGCCAGCAGCGGTACGTGAGTCATCATTTCATGATAGATGAACTCATCACGCTCGGTGGTTTGCACCACGCCATCCAGCGCCATTACCCGGCCAAAAGCCGCGTTTTCGAAAATGATCAGATCCTGATGATCGGTTTTCTCATGATAGAGCACGTTATCAATGGCAAAGTACTGTCCAAACTGGTCATGCAGCGTTTCATGCCACATTTTCTTTTCGGCCATGGGATGATACCTCCTTTGTTAACACCCGCTTAAAACAGGCGCAACATCATAGCTAACAATGACCGTGGTTGCACGGTCATCAATTCAGCAAAAGGGCATCGGGAGGGGAGTTACTTAACGTAGGCGAGCAGGCTCAGTGAATCGCGAGCCAGAGCTTTACATTTTTTTGCTGTGGGAATGCCGATGCCGCTGAGATCGCGGTAGCTGTCTTCACCGAGGGTTTTCATATCAAAACTGTCGTAGTTGCTCAGATCCCACTGGTTCTGTTGAGCAAAGAAGACCAGCGCGCGACGGATCTGGCCGTTAGGTAAATTCTGGTAGCCACAGTCGTTTTTCAGGAATACAAACACCGCCGTTAAATCCGCCATGTCTTCGGCTTCATTTTCACTCAGCGCATAGCTGTTTGCGCAACTCATCATCAGGGTGCTGAACAGAATTGTTCGGAAAAACGTCTTCATTGCTTCTACCAATACGTCACGGAAATTCAACGTTAGCACACTTCCCGCCGGTGCGACGATCTTTATTCTCTCTGCTTTTCTTGACCTTCCGGCAAGGGGAGGGTTTATGCTCATCTCATCGAATGCTGCGAATACGGAGATGAACATGCAACGCCGTGATTTTTTAAAATATTCTGCTGCACTGGGTGTCGCCAGTGCCCTGCCGCTGTGGAGTCGCGCCGCTTTTGCGGCCGAGCGTCCCGTTCTGCCAATCCCCAATTTACTGACGCCCGATGCGCGTAATCAGGTGAAGCTGGTGGTGCAGGCGGGTAAAACTACCTTTGGCCCGCACAACGCCACCACCTGGGGCTACAACGGCAATCTGCTTGGCCCGGCCATTCAGCTACACAAGGGAAAAGCGCTGACCGTAACTATCCACAACACCCTCAATGAAGAGACCACCGTCCACTGGCATGGTCTGGAAGTGCCGGGCGAGGTGGACGGTGGCCCGCATGGCATCATTAAACCCGGCGGCCAGCGGACGGTGACCTTTACCCCGGACCAGCAAGCGGCAACCTGCTGGTTCCATCCCCATCAGCATGGGAAAACCGGGCATCAGGTGGCGATGGGACTCGCCGGGCTGGTGCTGATTGAGGATGACGAAAGTCGCCTGCTGCGTCTGCCAAAGCAGTGGGGCATCGACGATGTACCGGTGATTGTCCAGGATAAAAAATTTACTGCCGACGGGCAGATTGACTATCAGCTGGATGTGATGAGCGCCGCGGTGGGCTGGTTTGGTGACACGCTGCTGGCCAACGGCGCGATTTACCCGCAGCACAATGCCCCGAAAGGCTGGCTGCGTCTGCGCCTGCTCAACGGCTGTAACGCCCGCTCGCTTAACTTTGCCGCCAGCGATAAACGCCCGCTGTATGTGGTCGCCAGTGACGGAGGGCTGCTGGCGGAGCCGGTGAAAGTGACCGAGTTGCCGATGCTGATGGGCGAACGTTTTGAGGTGCTGGTGGATATCAGCGACGGCAAGGCGTTTGACCTGGTGACCCTGCCGATCAGCCAGATGGGGATGGCCGTGGCACCGTTCGATAAACCACACCCGGTGCTGCGCATTCAGCCGCTGCTGGTGACCGCATCGGGCACATTGCCGGATACGCTGACCACCCTGCCGGCTCTGCCATCACTTGAGGGGCTGACCCAGCGGAAGCTGCTGCTGTCGATGGATCCGATGCTGGACATGATGGGCATGCAGGCATTAATGAAAAAGTACGGGCACCAGGCAATGGCAGGTATGGACCACGGCCAGATGGAGCATGGTCAGATGGACCACGGCAAGATGGATCACGGCAAGATGGGCGTGATGGATCACAGCATGCATGCGTTTGATTTCCATAACGGCAACCGCATTAACGGCCAGGCCTTCGACATGCATACCCCGCAGTTCGCGGCCACCAAAGGGCAGTATGAGCGTTGGGTGATCTCAGGGGAGGGCGACATGATGTTGCACCCGTTCCACATTCACGGCACCCAGTTCCGCATCCTGGCGGAAAACGGCAAAGCGCCAGCGGTGCATCGTGCGGGCTGGAAGGATACGGTGCGCGTTGAGGGCGGAGTGAGCGAGGTGTTAGTGAAGTTCGATCATGCTGCGCCGAAAGAGTTTGCCTATATGGCGCACTGTCATCTGTTAGAGCATGAAGATACGGGGATGATGCTCGGCTTCACCGTATAAAAAAGCCCGGTGGCGCTAACGCCTACCGGGCCTGGAGCTTTAAAACGGCAACCCTGGTTGCCGTTTTGCTTTTACTTCTCGTCAGGCAAGGCGTAGGCAACAATGTAGTCGCCCATCTTCGTACCAAACGAACCGTGACCCCCTGCGGAAATCACCACAAACTGCTTACCATTGGCCTCATAGGTCATTGGCGTGGCTTGTCCACCCGCAGGCAGACGACCCTGCCACAGTTTCTCACCGTTGCTCATGTTGTATGCGCGCAGGTAGTTATCGGCAGTCGCGCCAATGAACAGCACGTTACCGGCGGTGGAGATTGGGCCACCCAGCATCGGCATACCCATATTGAACGGCACCGGGATCGGCATCGGGAACGGCATGCTGTCCTGTGGCGTACCAATACGTTTTTTCCAGACGACCTGATTGGTCTTCAGATCCGTTGCTGCGATATAACCCCATGCAGGCTGTTTACACGGCAGGCCAAACGGAGAGAGGAACGGGTTCAGCGTCACGCCATACGGCACGCCGTACTGCGGCTGAATACCGGACTCTGTACCTGTACCCTGAGCGTCTTTCGGCTGCTCCATTGGGTTGCCTGGGCCACGTGGGATCAGCTTCGACACAAACGGCAGCGCCATCGGGTTAGCAATTGCCACCTGACGGTTTGGATCCACCGAGATACCGCCCCATTCGAACATCCCCAGGTTACCCGGGAACACCAGCGTGCCCTGCTCGGACGGCGGTGTGAAGATGCCTTCATAGCGCAGCTGATGGAACATCACGCGGCACACCAGCTGGTCAAACATAGTGGCACCCCACATGTCTGCCCCGCTGAGATCTTTCTTCGGACGGAAGCTCAGATCAGAGAACGGCTGGGTTTTAGTAACGTAATCGCCTTTCGCTGCGCCCTGCGGAACCGGTTTTTCCGGTGCCGGCACGACCAGTTGGCCGTTACGACGATCCAGTACAAAGATATTACCGGTTTTCGCCGGGGCGTAGATCACCGGTACGGTCTGGCCGTTAACGGTGATGTCAGCCAGCGTCGGCTGGGACGGCAGATCCATATCCCACAGATCGTGGTGAACGGTCTGGTAGCTCCATGCCAGTTTCCCGGTGGTGGCGTTCAGCGCCAGTACGGAGCTGGCATAACGTTCCTGTTCCGGTGTGCGGTTACCGCCCCAGATATCTGGCGTGGTCACGCCCATCGGCAGATAGACCAGGTCCAGCTTCGCGTCATAGGCGGCTGGCGCCCAGGAGTTCGGTGAGTTGAAGGTAAAGGTGTGCTCATCCGACGGGATGGAGTTTGGATCTTTCGCACCCGGGTCAAAGGCCCACAGCAGCTTACCGGTGTTAACGTCAAAACCACGGATTACACCGGAGGTTTCACGGGTAGAGAAGTTATCCGTTACCGACCCGGCGATCACGATGGTTTTATCGGTGATGATCGGCGGAGAAGTTGGCTCATACAGACCCGGAGTTTGATCCGGCATGTTGGTCTGCAGATTCAGGATACCTTTGTTGGCGAAGGTTTCGCACAGCTTGCCGGTCTCAGCGTTGAGGGCAATCAGGCGACCATCGTTCACTGGCAGCATAATGCGGCGCGGACAATCAGCAATGACTTCCGGGCTGGCATTATCGGCACGTGCTTCGTGGTAAGAGACGCCACGACAGGTTACGTGCTGGAACGAGGAGTTAGGTTTAAGCTGCGGATCGTAGTGCCATTTCTCTTTACCGGTAGCCGCATCCAGTGCAAACAGACGTTGGTGAGCGGTACAAAGATACAGCATGTTGCCGACTTTAATCGGGGTAACTTCGTTGGTCAGTTCGCCCGGATCGGTCGGTAACTTCAGATCGCCAGTACGGAATACCCAGGCCTCTTTCAGCTTGTGTACGTTATCGGCATTGATCTGCTTCAGTGGCGAGTAACGTTGGCCTTCCTGGTTACGACCGTAGGCAGGCCAGTCGCCATCTGCGACCTCAGAAATGGCTGCCGCCGGGGTAGCGTCGGCACTCAGGGTACCTTTTACTTCCTGCGGATCGTTGAAACCCGCCCAGGTCAGGATGCCACCGCTAATCAGCAGCGCCACGACCAGAGCAGTCACCGCCCCGCCGGAACGCACGAACAGTCGACGCCAGACGAAAGGCAGGATCAGCCAGATACCGAAGAAGACCAGAATATCGCTACGCGGGGTCAAGGCCCAGAAGTCGAAGCCGACCTCCCAGACGCCCCAGATCATCGTGGCAAGCAGCAGGGCGGCATAAAGCCACAGTGCCGATTGTTTACTGCGCCATAACATCAGGGCGACACCCAGCATCACTACGCCAGCAATCGGGTAGTACCAGGAACCCCCAATGGCTACCAGCCAGACTCCACCTATTAGCAGGTAAAGCCCGCATAAGGCTGCGAACAGCGCTGTTAGCTTCACGAGTAACCGTGAAGGTTGAACTTTTGTTTCCGCCATAAAAAGTACTCTTTAAGTTTGTTAATTTTTTGATAGCAATTAATTATAGGACTTAACAAGTGTGATCGGAATCACAAATCTGGCTTTTATGAACAGATGCGCCAGGCGGATCCATTTGCTGGTATACTTCAGGGCTTATGTAGCGATGCCGGACGTGAAGCCATCGGCATTGAGAAATTCGTTATAAAAACATACGGTTAGTAAAATGAAACATACTGTTGAAGTGATGATCCCGGAAGCGGAAATCAAAGCGCGTATCGCCGAACTCGGTCGTCAGATCACCGAACACTATAAAGACAGCGGCAGCGAGATGGTGTTGGTGGGTCTGTTACGCGGTTCCTTCATGTTTATGGCCGATCTCTGCCGCGAAGTGCAGGTCTCCCATGAAGTCGATTTTATGACCGCCTCCAGCTATGGCAGCGGTATGTCGACGACTCGTGATGTGAAAATCCTTAAAGACCTGGATGAAGATATTCGCGGCAAAGATGTTCTGATTGTTGAAGACATCATCGACTCCGGTAACACCCTGTCGAAGGTGCGCGAAATTCTCAGCCTGCGTGGCCCTAAATCGCTGGCGATTTGTACCTTGCTGGACAAAGCGACCCGTCGTGAAGTTCAGGTTCCCGTGGAGTATGTCGGCTTCTCAATCCCGGACGAATTCGTGGTGGGTTACGGCATTGACTACGCGCAGCGCTACCGTCATCTGCCGTATATCGGCAAAGTGGTGTTGCTGGACGAGTAAACGAGTTGGGTGCGGCTTGATACCCTCACCCCAGCCCTCTCCCACAGGGAGAGGGAGCAAAGCCAAAAAACGGCAACCGGGTTGCCGTTTTGCTTTTACCTCGGCACCACCCGGCTTTTTTGCAGGCTTACTTGTGGTTTTCGTGCTTCTGAGTCAGGTTACAGATGCCCCGACGGTAGCGCTGTTCCAGGGTTTCCCGGTTGGTGGCGGTCACTTCCAGGTCGCGCAGCAGGCCATCGTGAATACCGTACGCCCAGCCGTGGATCGTCACTTTCTGCCCGCGCTTCCAGGCGGATTGCATAATGGTGGAGTGGCCCAGGTTGTATACCTGTTCCATTACGTTCAGTTCACACAGGGTATCCAGGCGACGCTCCTGCGGCATTTGCCCCAGCAGTGAGCTATGTTTGAACCAGATATCACGAATGTGCAGCAGCCAGTTGTCGATCAGACCCAGTTCCGTGTTCTCTACCGCCGCCTGTACGCCGCCGCAGCCGTAGTGGCCGCAAATAATGATGTGTTCGACTTCCAGCACATCAACCGCATACTGCACCACGGACAGACAGTTCAGGTCGGTGTGGATCACCAGGTTGGCGACGTTACGGTGTACAAAGAGTTCGCCCGGTTCGAGGCCCGTCAGACGCTCAGCCGGAACGCGGCTATCGGAACATCCAATCCACAGAAAGCGTGGCTTCTGCGCTTGAGACAGTTTCTCAAAAAATCCGGAATCTTCTTCCAGCAGCATCTTTGACCATAGTGCGTTATTGCTGATGAGTGTATCTATGTCGTTCATGGAGGTTAACGGCCTGTAACCGAGTGATTGCGTTGCGCTAATATAGGGTAACTCGACTTTTTATGAAACCACACAACGTGTGTCAGAACTATAGGTAGTCTAATTCATGGCGATTGCACTTGAGCTTGAGCAACTAAAAAAAACCTACCCGGGCGGCGTCCAGGCGCTGCGCGGGATAGATCTCAAAGTAGAAGCCGGTGATTTTTATGCGCTTCTGGGGCCTAACGGGGCGGGTAAATCCACCACCATCGGCATCATCAGCTCGCTGGTGAACAAAACCTCCGGTCGGGTGAGCGTGTTTGGCTACGACCTGCAAAAAGACGTAGTGAACGCCAAGCGCCAGCTGGGGCTGGTGCCGCAGGAGTTCAACTTCAATCCGTTTGAGACCGTTCAGCAGATTGTGGTGAACCAGGCGGGTTATTACGGCGTGGAGCGTAAAGATGCAGTTGAGCGCAGCGAAAAGTACCTCAAACAGCTCGATTTGTGGGAAAAACGTAACGAACGTGCGCGGATGCTGTCAGGTGGTATGAAGCGTCGTCTGATGATTGCCCGTGCGTTAATGCACGAACCAAAACTGCTGATCCTCGATGAACCGACCGCTGGGGTGGATATTGAACTTCGCCGCTCGATGTGGGGCTTTTTGAAGGATTTAAACGACAAAGGCACCACTATCATTCTCACCACCCACTATCTGGAAGAGGCCGAGATGCTGTGCCGTAACATCGGCATCATTCAGCACGGCGAGCTGGTGGAAAACACCTCGATGAAAAACCTGCTCTCCAAGCTGAAATCAGAAACCTTCATTCTCGATCTGGCGGCCAAAAGCGCGCTGCCGAAGCTGGAAGGCTATCAGTACCGTCTGGTCGATACGTCAACGCTGGAAGTGGAAGTTCTGCGCGAGCAGGGGATCAACAGCGTCTTTAGCCAGCTGAGCCAGCAGGGGATTCAGGTATTAAGTATGCGTAACAAAGCAAACCGACTGGAAGAGCTGTTCGTCTCGCTGGTCCATGAGAAACAAGGAGATCAGGCATGATGCAGCTTTACTGGGTGGCGCTGAAAAGTATTTGGGCCAAAGAGATCAACCGCTTCATGCGCATCTGGATCCAGACGCTGGTGCCGCCGGTGATCACCATGACTCTCTACTTTATTATCTTCGGCAACCTGATTGGCTCGCGGATCGGTGAGATGCACGGCTTCACCTATATGCAGTTTATCGTGCCCGGCCTGATCATGATGGCGGTGATCACCAACGCCTACGCCAACGTGGCCTCGTCGTTCTTCAGCGCCAAGTTCCAGCGCAACATTGAAGAGCTGCTGGTGGCGCCGGTGCCTACTCACGTTATCATCGCTGGTTACGTCGGCGGCGGGGTGGCGCGCGGTCTGTGCGTCGGTGTGCTGGTCACGGCGATTTCGCTGTTCTTTGTGCCGTTCCAGGTACACTCCTGGCTCTTCGTCGGCCTGACGCTGCTGCTGACGGCGGTGCTCTTCTCGCTGGCCGGTCTGCTGAATGCGGTATTCGCCAAAACCTTTGACGATATCAGCCTGATCCCGACCTTCGTCCTGACGCCGCTGACCTACCTCGGCGGGGTGTTCTACTCTCTGACGCTGCTGCCGCCGTTCTGGCAGGGGCTGTCACACCTGAACCCTATCGTCTATATGATCAGCGGTTTCCGCTTTGGCTTCCTTGGCATTTCCGACGTACCGCTGGCAACCACCGTCGGCGTGCTGGTGATCTTCATCGTGGCCTTCTATCTGCTGTGCTGGAACCTGATCCAGCGTGGACGCGGACTGCGCAGCTGATCCTCAGGCCCGGCGACACTCTGTTGCCGGGCCGCTTTATTGATGCTTATCACCCCCGTACTCTCCTGTCTCCGTTAGACTACCCCTTTCTGATGAGAGGTGACGATGCTGGGTTGGGTAATCACGTGCCATGATGAACATGCGCAGGAGATGGCGGATAAACTCGCCGTCCGGTTTGGGCCGCTGGAACAGTGCCAGGTGGTCAATTTCTGGCGCGGATTAAGCTGCAATATGCTCAGCCGTATGCTGTGCGATGCCCAGCATCGGGCCGACAGTGGTGACGGGGTGATTTTCCTGACCGATATCTCCGGCGCAGCCCCTTATCGTGCGGCGGCACTGCTCAGCCACAAGCATGCCAACTGCGAAGTGATCTCCGGGATTAGCTATCCGCTGCTGGAGTTGATGTACCCTCTGCGGGAGATCACCGACAGCATCGGCTTTCGCGAGACCATTGTGGCCCGCGGCGCACCGGAAGTGAGCAGCCTGTGGCATCAGCAACAGAAAAACCCGCCCTTTGTCCTGCTTCACGAGCTGTAGAAATATTAATCATGGGTTTTGCTGCCGCTTTTGTTACAATGGCGTCCGATTTTCGTATTGAATAAACCCCTATGTTCTCGCGTATTTGTCTCCTGTTTTTGCTGCTGGTTTCCGGCGGCGTGTCTGCCAGTCTGCTCAGCCAGCCAGGGCTCCCGCCACGCTATATGCAAACCACCGAAGATGCCGCCATCTGGGCGCAGGTGGGCAACAATGTCGTCACCGTCGGCAACGTGCGTGCCGGACAAATCATTGCAGTGGTGCCTACCGCGGCGGATTACTATGAGTTCCGTTTTGGCTTTGGCACGGGCTTTATCGACAAAGGTCATCTGGGCGAAGTGCAGGGCAAACAGCGCGTGGAGGACAGCCTGGGCGATTTGAACAAGCCGCTCAGCAACCAGAACCTGATCACCTGGAAGGATACGCCGGTCTATAACGCGCCCAATGCCGGAAGCGCGCCGTTCGGCACCCTGGCGGATAATCTGCGTTACCCGATCCTCAGCAAGCTGAAGGACCGGCTTAACCAGACCTGGTATCAAATCCGCATCGCCAACCGCCTGGCCTGGGTCAGCAGCCTTGATGCTCAGGAGGATAACGGTCTGCCGGTTTTGACTTATCACCATATCCTGCGGGACGAAGAGAACACCCGTTTTCGCCATACCTCAACCACCACCAGCGTGCGCGCCTTCAATAACCAGATGGCCTGGCTGCGCGATCAGGGTTACACCACCCTGACGATGTACCAGCTGGAAGGCTATGTGCGTAACAAAATGAACCTGCCGGCTCGCGCGGTGGTGATCACCTTTGACGACGGCCTGAAGTCGGTCAGCCGCTATGCCTGGCCGATCCTGAAGCAGTATGGTTTTCACGCCACGGCGTTTATTATCTCCTCGCGGATCAAAGCCCATCCGCTGAAGTGGGATCCCCGATCGCTACAGTTTATGAGCATTTCCGAGCTGCGCGAGATCCAGGATGTGTTTGACGTCCAGTCACACACCCATTTCCTGCATCGGGTGGATAACTACCGTCATCCCATCCTGCTGAGCCGCACCTACCAGAACGTGCTGATGGATTTTAAACACTCCCGTCGCGCGCTGGCGCAATTCAACCCGCACGTGCTGTATCTCTCGTACCCGTTCGGCGGCTATAACAATAACGCGGTTAAAGCGGCCAACGACGCGGGCTTTCATCTGGCGGTGACGACGGTGAAGGGGAAGGTGAAACCGGGGGATAATCCATTCCTGCTGAAGCGCTTATATGTGCTCAGAACGGACTCGTTAGAGACGATGTCGCGGCTGATCAGTAATCAGCCGCAAGGATAACGATCAGGCGACCTGAACCGGAATCGCTTTCGCGGTACGTTTCATGTCGTTATCACCTTCAAAGTAGGCGACTTTTGGCTGCCAGCGGCGTGCTTCTTCATCGGACATCATGACAAAGCTGGCGATGATGACGATATCACCCACGTTGGCACAATGCGCTGCTGCACCGTTGACAGAGATAATTTTAGAACCACGTTCAGCCGCGATAGCATAGGTTGAGAAACGATTGCCGTTACTCACGTTCCAGATATCAATGGCTTCGTTTTCAAGAATACCCGCTGCGTCGAGAAAATCCTGGTCGATCGCGCAGGAGCCTTCATAGTGCAGATCGGCCTGCGTGACTTTCACACGGTGAAGCTTACCTTGCAGCATTTTGCGAATCATGACGTTACCTTAACTCTTTATCGTATCCCCTCCCGAAGAAGGGGCGGAGGAAAACTAATCCGTTAGCATGGTTATGCTCAGTGCTTACTGAGCCAGTTCAACTACAGTGTTGTCAATCAGGCGCGCCTGGCCGAGCCATGCGGCCACCAGGATCACCGCGCGCTTGCTGTCAGACGAGAGCGCCAGCAGGGTGTCAGCATCGCGGATCTGCACATCGTCAGCCCGAAGGCCCCGATCGTTCAGCGCCTGTTCCGCCAGAGCCACGATCTCTTCGCTGTTCAGTTCTTTGCTTTTCAGATGGGTCGCCATGGTGCTCATCACCTGGTACAGGCCCGGGGCGATTTTACGTTGTTCGGCGGTGAGGTAACCGTTGCGCGAACTCAGCGCCAGGCCATCTTTGGCCCGCACGATCGGCACGCCAACGATCTCGATGTCGTAGCCCATGTCGGCCACCATTTTGCGGATCAGCGCCAGCTGCTGGAAATCTTTCTCACCGAAGCAGGCAATATCCGGCTGCACCAGGTTAAACAGCTTGCTGACGATGGTCGAGACGCCGCGGAAGTGACCCGGACGGCTGGCCCCTTCCAGCATGGTAGAGATACCCGGCACGTCGACAAAAGTGGTCTCTTCCGTGCCTTTCGGATAGACATCGTTCGGGGCCGGGGAGAAGACGAAATCCACCTTATGCTTTTTCAGCTTCTCGCAGTCTTCCTGTAGCGTGCGCGGGTAGCGCGCCAGGTCGTCGGCACGGTCGAACTGCATCGGGTTAACAAAAATACTCACCACCACCACATCGGCGCGGGCTTTGGCTTCGTCCACCAGCTTCATGTGGCCGTCATGCAGGTTGCCCATGGTAGGCACCAACGCGATACGTTTACCTTCCTGGCGCAAACGACGAATGTGCTGGCGCAGCAGCGGCAGGGTTTCAATGATTAGCACGACAAGACTCCTTACTGGAAACTGTGTTCTTCACCCGGGTAAACACCCGATTCAACGTCGGCAATATACTGCCTGACCGCGCCGCGGATGTCGCTGGCGCCGCTAAGGAAATTCTTCGCAAATTTCGGGATGTGCCCACCAGTGATACCAAACGCATCATGCATTACCAGGATCTGGCCATCGGTAACGTTACCGGCGCCAATGCCGATCACCGGGATCGTCAGCGCGTCGGTAATGCGTTTTGCCAGTGCTACCGGCACGCACTCCAGCACCAGAAGCTGTGCTCCCGCAGCTTCGATGGCGAGCGCATCATCAAACAGTGTCTGGGCGGCGTCGCCGCGCCCCTGCACCTTATAGCCGCCAAAGATATTCACCGACTGCGGGGTTAATCCGAGATGGCCGCAGACCGGCACCGCGCGCTCGGTGAGCATGCGTACGGTCTCAACCAGCCAGGCGCCGCCTTCCACTTTGACCATATTGGCCCCGGCGCGCATCACCGTGGCGGCATTTTCAAATGCCTGCTCCGGTGTGGCATAAGCCATAAACGGCAGGTCGGCGAGCAGCAGGCAGGCGGGCGCTCCGCGGCGCACCGCCCGGGTGTGGTAAGCAATATCATCTACCGTCACCGGTAGGGTGGAGTCATGTCCCTGGACCGTCATCCCTAACGAGTCGCCAACCAGCATGACGTTAATGCCCTCTTCGGCAAAAAGTTTGGCGAAGCTGTAGTCATAGGCGGTAATAGTGGCGAAGCGCTGCTTGTCCTGTTTGCATTTCTGCAAGGTGGCGATGGTGGTTGGTTTCATACTGTTTCCTGATAGCCCAAAGCGAATCTTTGCGCATTCTAACAGTAACATTCGAGGGAACAATGATTTTAGGTAACCGATTAACCACAAATATTTCAGGGTTAATAACTAAAAATTTCGTGTTACCAGTGGGCAGGTTTTTCGGCGTTCAACTGCGCCAGCAGGGCGCTTAAATGTTCGCCGTCGGGGAAGGTGAGGTCAGGGGCGATTTCAAACAGTGGCCAGAGCATAAAGCCGCGGCGTTTCATATCGTAATGCGGCACCGTAAGACGCTCGGTGTGGATCTGCGCATCACCAAACAGCATGATGTCTAAGTCGAGCGTGCGCGGTCCCCAGCGTTCTTCTTTACGCACACGCCCCTGCTGCAACTCGATGCGCTGGGTGTTGTCCAGCAGCGCTTCGGCGCTGAGCGCGGTTTCCAGCGCGATGGCGGCATTCAGGTAGTCGGGCTGATCCTGCGGGCCTAGCGGGGGAGTGCGGTAAAACGAAGAGAGGGCGACGACGCGGGTCTGCGGGATGTCGCCCAACGCCTGAACGGCAGCATTCACCTGCTCCAGCGGAGAGGCCAGATTGCTGCCGATAGCGATGTACGCAAGCGTCATGCTGCGCCTTCGCGGCGTGGAGCGCGTTTGCGCGGACGACGATGGCGGCGACGCGGCGCTGGCTCTTCATCCAGCTCGCCCAGCATGTCTTTCTGCGCCGGTGGTGCAGAGACCTGGAACTCACCCCACCACTGCACCAGAAGCTGCAGTTCGCGGTTGTTTTCCGCTTCGGCACGCAGGGCCATCAGATCGTAAGCTGCGCGGAATTTTGGATGCTCCATTAACTTCCAGGCACGTTTACCCTGACGGCGGGACATCCGCAGCTGAAGCTGCCAGATATCACGCACCAGCGTGGTAATACGTTTCGGGATTGCCAGCGAGCGGCAGGCTTCATCCAGCACATCGTTGGCGGCCAGCGCAAAGGCATCGTAATAGGCAAGGCCGCTTTCCTGGGCAATCTTCTGCGCGGTTTCCAGCAGCGGATACCAGAACATCGCGGCGAAGAGGAACGCTGGGTTAACGCGCATATCGTTCTGAATGCGGTTATCGGTGTTCTTCAGCACCTGGTCGATGATGCGTTCCATGGCGCTGTCACCTTTTTCGGTGAAGTTGCGCGTGATGGTCGGGAACAGAGGCTGGAACAGGCTGTATTCGCGCAGCAGCTGATAGGTGGCAAAACCGTGGCCCGCCTGCAGCAGCTTCAGCGACTCTTCAAACAGACGCGCCGGTGGCACATCGTTGATAAGCGTTGCCAGGCGCGGGATCGGCTCGGCGGTTTCAGGGCTGATCCGCATATCAAGCTTGGCGGCAAAGCGCACGGCGCGCAGCATACGCACCGGATCTTCACGGTAGCGCGTTTCCGGGTTGCCGATCAGGCGGATCAGACCCGCGTTCAGGTCCGGCACGCCGCCGACGAAATCGCGAACGGTAAAGTCAGCCACGCTGTAATAGAGGCTGTTGATGGTGAAATCACGACGCTGGGCATCTTCTTCGATAGAGCCAAAGATGTTGTCACGCAGCAGCATACCGTTCTGACCTTGCTGAGAGGTCGTGCGGTCTGATGGGGTGCCTTCGTGATGACCACGGAAAGTAGCGACTTCGATGATTTCTGGGCCAAACATGACGTGAGCAAGGCGGAAGCGACGACCGACCAGGCGGCAGTTACGGAATAATTTACGCACCTGCTCAGGGGTGGCGCTGGTGGTCACGTCAAAATCTTTTGGCTTTTTGCCCAGCAGTAAGTCACGCACCCCACCACCAACAAGATAGGCCTCATAGCCGGCTTTATTCAGGCGATAAAGGACCTTCAGGGCGTTTTCACTGATATCTTTGCGGGAAATAGCATGCTGCTCGCGCGGAATAACCGACATCGTATTTTGAACAATGACGTCTTCCGCCATGCTCTCATCGCGGCTCAGCACCTTACGGCAAAAATTAGCGACTCGGGTAAAAATAGTACACCTCGGTAGTGTGTGTTTCAGAATTCAGGACAAAAAATAGCGGCTAATCATAGCTCAGCGAGACGCATTTGAGAATGCTGGATTTTCGGCACGCGGTTTAGCGACCACCGGGAGACCGCTTTTGCCAGTAATTCCTCGGTTCGCAGATCCTGCCACTCATGTGTTACATCCTGGTTTAGAAATTGTAAAGCATTGATAAGAACAGGGCGAGGATCGCCTGTCGGTAATGCCGGGGCATGATTCTGTTTCGAGAGTTTCATCCCTTTTTCATTCACCACCAACGGCAAATGGATATAGTCCGGCACCGGCCAGCCAAATAGCTGGTAGAGCGAAATCTGCCGCACGGTGGGTTCGATCAGATCGGCACCGCGAACAATTTCATTTACTCCCTGGAAATGGTCATCCACTACGACCGCCAGGTTATACGCAAACAGCCCGTCGCGCCGATGGATAATGAAATCCTCGCCCGCCAGCCGGGGATCGGCATGGAGTTCGCCCTGTAGCTGGTCGGTAAACCAGGTCACCGGGTGCTGCTGCACCACGCGCACCGCCGCGTTTTCCGGGCTGTGATGCAGGGTGCGGCAATGGCCGTCATAGACGCCGCCGACGCTCTGAATGCGCGCGCGGGTGCAGGTGCAGTAATAAGAGAGTCCCTGGGCGTGCAGCCAGGCCAGGCGTTCGCGATAGGCATCGTGACGCTGCGACTGCCACAGCACGTCGCCGTCCCAGTGCAGGCCGTAATGTTCCAGCTGACGCAGAATAGTCTCTGCTGCACCGGGAACTTCACGCGGGGGGTCAATATCTTCGATACGTACACGCCAGATACCCTGTCGGGCACGGGCTTGCAGATAACTGCCAAGTGCGGCAATGAGCGAGCCAAAATGCAGTTCGCCAGAGGGGGATGGCGCGAAGCGCCCAATATAGTCAGCAGGCATAATTACACAGCGCAGAAAGTAATCAGGCGGGAGAAGACTCCCGCCTGTGATAGCGTTATGACAGGGTCGGAATTAACCGGCCATCTGTTTTTCGCGGATTTCTGCCAGCGTTTTGCAGTCGATACACAGGTCGGCTGTTGGACGGGCTTCCAGACGACGAATGCCGATCTCGACACCGCAGGACTCGCAGAAGCCGAAATCTTCGTCTTCGACTTTTTTCAGCGTCTTTTCAATTTTCTTGATCAGTTTGCGTTCGCGGTCACGGTTACGCAGTTCAAGGCTGAACTCTTCTTCCTGGGCGGCACGGTCTACCGGGTCCGGGAAGTTAGCGGCTTCGTCCTGCATATGCGTAACGGTGCGATCGACTTCATCCCTAAGTTGATTACGCCATGCTTCAAGGATTCGCTTGAAGTGCGACAGCTGGGCTTCGTTCATATACTCTTCGCCCGGCTTCTCTTGATACGGCTCCACCCCAGCGATGGCGAGAATACTCAGGGACGATGTTTTACGGTTTTGCCCTTCTTGCATGTTGCTTCTCCTTAACACGCACTATCGATCCCCGTGTTGGGGGAAAAATCAGGCCGCTATAAATAGCAGATGCTTTTCCGTAAGGCAATTATCTAAACGTAACACTTGACAAGCCTGTGAGGAAAAGCGTATTTGCGCACACGACCAGAACACTTAATAAACAACGCTCAACCCCTTTTATAACGTGACGGGGAGAGCGGATCTCAGAGTTATATTATCGGCAGAAAGTTCCGCTTTATAAGCCAAAACCTCTACCCCCTGCTTTTGTGCCTCATTCAACAGTTGCGCGTACTTAGGGTCAATATGGCGGGCAGGTGAGAATTTTCCAATTGCGCTGTGCAATACCGCAAAAAACAGCACGGCGCGCTTGCCTTCTGCCGCCACACTAATCAACTCCCGGAGATGCTTCTGCCCTCGCAGCGTTACCGCATCCGGAAAGTAGCCATTATCCCTGTCAGCTAACGTTACTGATTTCACTTCAATATAGCACTCGGGTTGATCCTCTGCCTGCAACAGAAAGTCAATTCTGCTGTTTTCAGCACCATATTTCACTTCAGTTTTTAAGGAATTGTAGCCGCGCAGTTCAGGAATTAAATCCAGACTAATCGCCTCTTTCACCAACTGGTTGGCGCGCAGCGTATTGACACAAATATATTCTCCCCCGGCGGTTTGGGTTATTTCCCAGGTATGAGGATATTTACGTTTGATATTGAGAGAGGTGGAGTACCAGACGGTATCCCCGGGGGTCGCGCAGCCGGTCATTGCCCCGGTATTCGGGCAGTGCAGGGTGAGGGCAACGCCCTCCGGCGTTACCACGTCGGCCAAAAAACGCTTGTAGCGCTGCACCAGCGTGGCGGGTTGTAGGGCAGGGGTAAACTGCATGCAGATTCCTTGTTATTCGGTAAGCGTCCAGCGCTGGAGCGGCGTATAGCGCGTGCGCCCGCAAGCAAAACGGCTCTCGTAGAGGACAAATTCCTTCACCGGAAACGCCCAATGAAAACCCGGCGGCGGAATGGCAACCGCGTGGCTGGCATCGCGCAGCAGGGTGATATGGGGGTGAAATGGCTGCGGGCTTTGATAGCAACCGCTGCGCGCCGCCTGGGCACGCAGCATATTGGCTAACTGCAATAATCCCCGCGGCGGCTGGCGCGTACCCAGCCAGACCACGCGGGAGCGCAGCCACTGTCCGGCATCGTCCAGCGTCAGGGTAAACCCCGGCTGGCGGATACGCCCGGCCATGGCCGCCAGCGCCTGACGTTTTTCGTCGCTGACCTCCCCTAAAAACGCCAGCGTCAGGTGCAGGTTGGCCGCCGCCACCGGACGGCCTGCTTCCGGCGCGAAATGGTCGGCGCGCCAGCGCACGACCTGGCGCTGGATTGCGGCAGGCATTTCAATGGCAAAAAACAGCCTTTTCGACTCAGACATACGGGGCACTCGGTAATGAATTGTGGCGATGCTACAATGTACGCCGTCTAAAGTTAACCCTCTGGAGCCATTCGTGTCCTTGTTGCCGGTCGCCGCTATCCTTCCTGAACTTCTCCTCGCGTTACAACACGCCCCCCATGTTCTGCTTACTGCGCCCACCGGTGCGGGGAAATCGACGTGGCTGCCGCTGCAAATCCTGGCGCAGGGGGGAATTAACGGCAAAATTATTCTGCTCGAACCGCGCCGGATCGCCGCCCGTAATGTCGCGCAGCGGCTGGCAGATTTGTTGGGTGAAAAGCCGGGGGAGACGGTGGGTTACCGGATGCGCGCCGAAACCTGCGTGGGGGCGAATACCCGGCTGGAGGTGGTCACCGAGGGGATCCTGACCCGGATGTTGCAGCACGATCCCGAGCTGACCGGCGTGGGGCTGGTGATCCTCGATGAGTTCCACGAGCGCAGCCTGCAGGCGGATCTGGCCCTGGCGCTGCTGCTGGATGTCCAGCAGGGGCTGCGTGAAGATCTCAAACTGCTGATCATGTCCGCGACCCTGGATAACGATCGGCTCCAGCGTCTGCTGCCTGAGGCGCCGACCCTCGTTTCTGAAGGGCGCACCTTTCCGGTTGAGCGACGCTATCAGTCGCTACCGGCGCAGCTGCGTTTCGACGAAGCGGTGGCGGTGGCGACCGCCGAGCTGCTGCGTCACGAGCCTGGCTCGCTGCTGCTCTTTTTACCGGGCGTTAGCGAGATCCAGCGCGTGCAGGAGCAGCTCGCCCGTCGTGTGGCCAGTGACGTGGTGCTCTGTCCGCTGTATGGCGCGCTGTCGCTGACCGAGCAGCGTAAGGCGATCCTGCCCGCCCCGGCCGGACAGCGCAAAGTGGTGCTGGCGACCAACATTGCGGAAACCAGTCTGACTATTGAAGGCATCCGGCTGGTGGTGGATTCGGCCCAGGAGCGGGTAGCGAATTTCGATCCGCGCACCGGCCTTACCCGGCTGGTGACCCAGCGCGTCAGCCAGGCGTCGATGACCCAACGCGCCGGGCGTGCCGGGCGACTGGAACCGGGCATCTGCCTGCACCTGACGCCGTTCGAGCAGGCCGAGCGCGCGGCAGCCCAGGGCACGCCGGAAATTTTGCAAAGCGATCTCAGCGGGTTGCTGATGGAGTTGCTGCAGTGGGGTTGCCGGGATCCGGCGCAGTTGAGCTGGCTGGATCTGCCGCCTGCGACTAACCTTGCTGCGGCCCGCCGCCTGTTAACCCAGCTTGGGGCGCTGGCGGGGGAGCAACTTACCGCTCACGGGCAGAAGATGGCGAAGCTCGGTAGCGATCCGCGGCTGGCGGCGATGCTGGCCAGCGCCGTGGGTGAAGACGAAATTGCGACGGCGGCAAAACTGGCGGCTATCCTTGAACAGCCGCCGCGAGGCAGCAGCAGCGATCTGGCCCAGGCGTTCTTACGCAATCAGCCGGAGTGGCAGCAGCGCGCCCGGCAGTTGAATGCGCGGCTCAACAACCGCGGCGGCACCCCGGACAGCGACCACGTCCCCGCGCTGCTGGCAAAAGCGTTTCCCGACCGGATTGCCCGCCGTCGCGGGCTTGATGGCCGCTACCAGCTGGCGAACGGCATGGGGGCCATGCTGCAGAGCGATGACGCCATGACCCGTCACGAGTGGTTGATTGCGCCGTCACTGCTGCAGGGCAGCCAGTCGCCGGACGCCCGCATTTTGTTGGGCTTAGCCGTGGATATCGATGCCCTGATAACTGCCTCCCCTGGCCTGGTGACGCAGTCTGATACCGTCGAGTGGGATGATGCCCAGGGTACGCTGAAGGCTTTTCGCCGGGCGCAGATTGGCCGCCTGACGGTGAACGTGAAGCCGTTGGCGAAGCCGTCGGAAGAGGAGCTGCACCAGGCGATGCTCAACGGCATTCGTGATAAAGGGCTAAGCGTGCTGAACTGGACCCCGGAGGCGGAGCAGTACCGGATCCGCCTGCACTGCGCGGCGCAGTGGCTGCCGGAATTTGACTGGCCCGCAGTAGATGAAGCGTCGCTGCTGGCCAATCTGGAAAACTGGTTACTGCCGCAAATGCATGGCGTACACTCCCTGCGCGCGTTGAAAGCGCTGGATGTTAAGGTGGCGTTACAGAACTTAACCGACTGGTCGTTACGTCAGCGTCTGGATACTGAGCTTCCGGGGCATTACACTGTGCCGACCGGCAGCCGGATAGCCATTCGTTATCATGAAGATAATCCTCCGGCGCTGGCGGTACGGATGCAGGAGATGTTTGGTGAGGCGACCACGCCTGCCATTGCGCAGGGTCGTGTGCCGCTGGTGCTGGAGCTGTTGTCACCGGCCCAGCGCCCGCTGCAGATCACTCGCGATCTGGGCGCTTTTTGGGCTGGAAGCTACCGCGAGGTGCAAAAAGAGATGAAAGGACGCTATCCGAAGCATGTCTGGCCGGACGATCCGGCGAATACCGCGCCAACCCGGCGCACGAAAAAGTATTCGTAACGGCGCGGGTGCGCGCTAAGGCCTTCATCCCGGCCTTCTCCTGCAAGGAGAGGGCGTAAATTTTGAGAGATTTCTTCTTCCTCCATCAGGGGGAAGAACTGAGAATCGGGCCCTTGCGCCTGATAGTTGCGGAGAGAGAGCATGGCGGGGAATGACCGCGAGCCAATAGGACGTAAAGGAAAACCTTCGCGTCCGGCGAAAGAAAAAGCAGGCCGTCGTCGCCTCAGTGATGAGGAGTATGACGACGTTGATAATGAGTATGAGGATGAGGCGCCCGTGCCACGTAAAGGAAAAGGCAAAAAAGGTAAACCTCGCGGCAAACGCGGCTGGTTCTGGCTGCTGCTGAAGCTATTTATTGTTTTCATCGTCCTGTTGGCGATCTACGGCGTCTATCTGGATCAGAAGATCCGTAGCCGTATCGACGGTAAAGTCTGGCAACTGCCAGCGGCGGTGTATGGCCGGATGGTCAACCTCGAGCCGGAAATGACCATCAGCAAGAACGAGATGGTCAAGCTGCTGGAGGCCACCCAGTACCGCCAGGTGACGAAGATGACGCGTCCCGGCGAGTTTACGGTGCAGGCGAAAAGCATCGAGATGATCCGCCGTCCGTTTGACTTCCCGGACAGTAAAGAGGGGCAGGTGCGCGCGCGTCTGACCTTCGATGGCGATCATATCGACACCATCGAGAACATGGACAACAACCGTCAGTTCGGTTTCTTCCGTCTCGATCCGCGACTGATCACCATGCTCTCCTCGCCAAACGGCGAGCAGCGTCTGTTTGTCGCGCGTAACGGTTTCCCGGATCTGCTGGTGGATACCCTGCTGGCGACCGAAGACCGTCACTTCTATGAACATGATGGTGTCAGCCTGTACTCCATTGGCCGTGCGGTGCTGGCGAACCTGACTGCCGGACGGACGGTGCAGGGGGCAAGTACCCTGACCCAGCAGCTGGTGAAAAACCTGTTCCTCTCCAGCGAACGCTCTTACTGGCGTAAGGCCAACGAAGCGTACATGGCGGTGCTGATGGATGCCCGCTACAGCAAAGATCGCATTCTTGAGCTGTATATGAACGAGGTCTACCTCGGTCAGAGCGGCGATAATGAAATCCGCGGCTTCCCGCTGGCGAGCCTCTACTACTTTGGTCGTCCGGTGGAAGAGCTGAGCCTCGACCAACAGGCGCTGCTGGTGGGCATGGTGAAAGGGGCGTCGATCTACAACCCGTGGCGTAACCCGAAACTGGCGCTGGAACGCCGTAATCTGGTGCTGCGTCTGCTGCAACAGCAGCAGGTGATCGACCAGGAGCTGTACGACATGCTCAGTGCGCGTCCGTTAGGCGTCCAGCCGCGCGGCGGTGTGATCTCCCCGCAGCCTGCCTTTATGCAGATGGTGCGTCAGGAGCTGCAAACCAAGCTGGGCGACAAAGTTAAAGATCTCTCCGGCGTGAAGATCTTCACCACCTTTGACTCAGTGGCGCAGGACGCTGCAGAGAAAGCGGCGGTGGAAGGCATTCCGGCGCTGAAAAAGCAGCGTAAGCTGAGCGATCTGGAAACCGCGATGGTGGTGGTCGACCGTACCACCGGTGAAGTGCGGGCCATGGTCGGTGGGGCAGAGCCGCAGTTTGCGGGCTACAACCGCGCAATGCAGGCACGCCGTTCGATCGGCTCCCTGGCAAAACCGGCGACCTATCTCACCGCGTTAAGCCAGCCAAACCAGTATCGTCTGAACACCTGGATTGCCGATGCCCCGATTGCCCTGCGCCAGCCAAACGGACAGGTATGGTCGCCGCAGAACGACGACAAACAGTACAGCGGCCAGGTCATGCTGGTGGATGCCCTGACGCGTTCCATGAACGTGCCGACGGTCAACCTCGGGATGGCGCTGGGTCTGCCAGCCGTTACCGATACCTGGCAGAAGCTGGGTGTGCCGAAAGATCAGCTGCATCCGGTTCCGGCCATGCTGTTAGGGGCGTTGAACCTGACGCCGATCGAAGTGGCGCAGGCGTTCCAGACCATCGCCAGCGGCGGTAACCGTGCACCGCTCTCTGCGCTGCGTTCGGTAATTGCCGAAGATGGCACCCCGCTGTACCAGAGCTTCCCGCAGGCTGAGCGTGCCGTACCGGCGCAGGCCGCGTATATGACGCTGTGGACCATGCAGCAGGTGGTGCAGCGCGGGACCGGTCGCCAGCTTGGCGCGAAGTATCCGGGTCTGCATCTGGCGGGTAAAACCGGGACCACCAACAACAACGTCGATACCTGGTTTGCGGGCATCGACGGGCGTGAAGTGGTGATCACCTGGGTAGGACGCGACAACAACCAGCCGACGAAACTGTATGGTGCCAGCGGGGCGATGTCGATTTACCAGCGCTATCTGGCTAACCAGTCGCCGGTTCCGTTAACCCTGACGCCACCGGAAGATATCGTGAACATGGGCGTGGATGAGTCGGGTAACTTCGTGTGTGGTGGCGGAATGCGTAGCGTTCCGGTCTGGACCGCGAACCCGGACTCCCTGTGCCAGGCGCCAGTACCGGAGCCGACGGGCAACCCGTTTGAGCAGTCTTCTCCTCAGCAGCCGCAGCAGCAGCAGCAACAACAGCCGCAGCAGCAGAATGAGAAGAAAGACAGCGACGGTGTCGCAGGCTGGATCAAGGATATGTTCGGCGGTAATTAATCATCAGTCCCTCTCCTGCGGGAGAGGGACTTTTCACCTCAATTCAACATCCCTTCAACAGTAAAACCCCTCGTTTATTAACCCTGCATTTTCCATTGTTTAATTCTTATACCCTCAATTCCTGTAGGGCCGCATATCACTTGCTATGCCGTGAATGTTTCGCATAATATGCTGCGGTCATAATAATAATTCTCGTTTACGTTATCATTCACGCTTCCATCAGAGACATACCAATGGCGCATTCAAAAACTGCTCAGCCAATGCAATCTTCGCTGCGTAAAATCGCAGTCGTTGTAGCCACAGCGGTTAGCGGCATGTCTGCTTACGCTCAGGCTGCTGACACCCCTAAAAAAGAAGAAACCATCACCGTAACCGCAGCACCAGCTGCGCAGGAAAGTGCCTGGGGTCCGGCCGCGACCATTGCGGCACGCCAGTCAGCCACCGGGACCAAGACCGATACCTCCATTGAGAAGGTACCGCAGTCGATTTCCGTGGTGACCGCGGAAGAGATGGCGCTGCACCAGCCACGCTCGGTGAAAGAAGCACTGAGCTACACGCCAGGGGTGGCAGTAGGCACGCGCGGCGCGTCAAACACCTATGACTATCTGATTATTCGTGGTTTTGCTGCCGAGGGCCAAAGCCAGAACAACTACCTCGACGGTATGAAGATGCAGGGCAACTTCTATAACGACGCGGTAATTGACCCCTATATGATCGAGCGCGCTGAAGTCATGCGCGGTCCAACCTCCGTTCTGTACGGCAAAAGCAGCCCGGGTGGCCTGCTGAACATGGTCAGCAAACGTCCGCTGACAGAGCCGCTGAAAGAGATCCAGTTCAAGGCCGGGACTGACAGCCTGTTCCAGACCGGGTTTGACTTCAGTGATGCGCTGGATGATGACGGGGTCTACTCCTATCGTCTGACGGGCCTGGCGCGTTCGAACAATTCGCAGCAGGAAGGTAAAGGCGAGCAACGTTATGCCATTGCGCCATCTTTCTCCTGGCGTCCGGATGATAAAACCAACTTCACCTTCCTCTCCTATTTCCAGAACGAACCGGAGACAGGTTACTACGGCTGGCTGCCGAAAGAGGGCACGGTTGATCCGCTGCCAAACGGCGATCGCCTGCCGACCGACTTCAATGAAGGCGCGAAAAACAACACCTATTCCC
The DNA here is from genome assembly GCF_002935105.1 of Leclercia sp. LSNIH3. NCBI lineage: Bacteria > Pseudomonadati > Pseudomonadota > Gammaproteobacteria > Enterobacterales > Enterobacteriaceae > Leclercia > Leclercia sp. LSNIH3. Next base: position 1,592,088 of record NZ_CP026387.1, on the reverse strand, counting down.
GTAACCAGAAAATGGTCGGGTATAGCTTCGATCACGAATTCAACGACACCTTCACCTTGCGTCAGAACCTGCGTTTTGCCGAGAACAAAACCTCACAGAACAGCGTCTATGGCTACGGGGTGTGCTCCGATGCAGCGAACAGTGGCAACGCCCTGTGTAATGCGTTGTCACCTGCGGACAAAGGCCATTACCTGGCGCGTAAATACGTGGTTGACGATGAGAAGCTGCAAAACTTCACCGTCGATACCCAGTTGCAGAGCAAATTCGCTACCGGCGAGATTGACCATATCCTGCTGACCGGCGTTGACTTTATGCGCATGCGTAACGACATCAACGCCTGGTTTGGCTATGACGGTTCCGTCCCGCTGTTGGATCTCTACAACCCGGTCTATAGCGATTTCGATTTCGGCTCGAAAAACCCAGCTAATTCCGGCCCGTATCAGATCCTGAACAAGCAGCAGCAGACCGGTCTCTACGTCCAGGACCAGGCGCAGTGGGATAAAGTGCTGGTCACCCTGGGCGGTCGTTATGACTGGGCCGATCAGGACTCAATTAACCGCGTCGCAGGCACCACTGCATCACGTGATGACAACCAGTTCACCTGGCGTGGCGGCGTTAACTACCTGTTCGATAACGGCGTTACTCCTTACTTCAGCTACAGCGAATCCTTCGAGCCGTCTTCCCAGACTGATGCACAAGGGAAGCCATTTGCCCCGTCGAAAGGTAAGCAGTACGAAGTGGGCGTGAAGTATGTCCCGAGCGATCGTCCAATCGTTCTGACCGGTGCGCTGTATCAGCTGACTAAAACCAACAACCTGATGGCCGATCCTTCGGGAAATTCATTCTTCTCGGTTGAAGGTGGCGAGATCCGCGCGCGTGGCGTGGAAATTGAAGCCAAAGCGGCATTGTCTGCCAGCGTCAACGTCGTGGGTTCTTACACCTACACCGACGTGGAGTACACCACCGACACCACCTACAAAGGCAACACCCCGGCACAGGTGCCTGAGCACATGGCCTCGCTGTGGGGGGATTATACCTTCTATGATGGCGCGCTCTCTGGCCTGACGCTGGGTACTGGCGGTCGCTTCTCCAGCTCCAGCTATGGCGATCCGGCGAACTCCTTCAAGGTAGGTAGCTATGCCGTGATGGATGCGTTGGTCCGTTACGATCTGGCGCGTGTTGGCATGGCGGGCTCGAACGTGGCGCTGCACGTGAACAACCTGCTGGATCGTGAATATGTCGCCAGCTGCTTCAACACCTATGGTTGCTTCTGGGGTGCAGAGCGCCAGGTTGTTGCGACCGCGACCTTCCGCTTCTGATCTTTAAATTTGGGCACGATTTTCGTGCCCTTTTCTTTACTTAAGTTGGCTAACATGCAGGAAAACAACCCGCAATCTGATACCACTTTTGCACTCGATAGCATCTCCTTTCGCGTTCCAGGACGCACGCTGCTGCATCCGCTTTCGCTGACCTTTCCCGCAGGCCAGGTGACGGGTCTGATCGGCCATAACGGCTCCGGCAAATCCACCTTACTGAAAATGCTTGGCCGCCATCAGCCGCCGTCTGAGGGCGATATTCTGCTCGACGGACAGCCGCTGGAGAGCTGGAACAGCAAAGCCTTTGCCCGCAAGGTCGCCTATCTGCCCCAGCAACTGCCACAGGCGGAAGGTATGACCGTGCGCGAACTGGTGGCGATTGGCCGTTATCCCTGGCACGGTGCATTAGGCCGCTTCGGCGTGGCCGACCGCGAGAAAGTGGAAGAGGCGATTACGCTGGTGGGATTAAAGCCGCTGGCCCATCGGCTGGTGGATAGCCTGTCCGGCGGCGAACGCCAGCGCGCGTGGATCGCCATGCTGGTGGCGCAGGACAGCCGTTGTTTACTGCTGGATGAACCGACCTCGGCTCTCGACATTGCCCATCAGGTGGACGTGCTGGCGCTGGTGCATCGCTTAAGCCAGCAGCGTGGGCTGACGGTGATTGCGGTGCTGCACGACATCAACATGGCGGCGCGTTACTGCGACTATCTGGTGGCGCTGCGCGGTGGCGAGATGATTGCCCAGGGTACGCCTGCCGAGCTGATGCGCAGTGAAACGCTGGAACACATTTACGGGATCCCAATGGGGATCCTGCCGCATCCTGCCGGAGCGGCACCGGTGAGCTTTGTCTATTGATGCCTGAGTTAACACATATTAGCCGTCGTCGTCTGTTGACGGCCATGGCCCTCTCGCCGCTGCTGTGGAAAATGGGCACGGCGCATGCCGCCGCGGCCGTCGATCCTCATCGCATTGTGGCCCTCGAGTGGTTGCCGGTCGAGCTGCTGCTGGCGCTTGGCGTCACCCCCTACGGCGTGGCCGACATTCCCAACTACAGCCTGTGGGTGAACGAGCCTCGGCTGCCGGAAACGGTGATCGACATTGGCCTGCGTACTGAGCCTAATCTCGAACTGCTCACGCAGATGAAACCGTCGTACCTGGTCTGGTCGGCAGGGTATGGGCCATCAGAAGAGAAGCTGGCGCGGATTGCGCCGGGGCGCGGGTTCGCCTTTAGCGACGGTAAAAAACCGCTGGCCAACGCCCGCAAATCCTTAACCGAGATGGCACAACTGCTGAACCTGGAAGCGGCTGCCCGTTCGCATCTGGATCATTTTGACAGCGTGATCGACAGCTACAAACCGCGTTTTGCTGGCCGTGGCGACCGACCGCTGCTGATGGTGACCCTGCTCGATGCCCGCCATATGCTGGTGTTTGGCAACAACTGCCTGTTCCAGGAAGTGCTGGATCGCTATGGGATTAAAAACGCCTGGGAAGGGGAGATGACCTTCTGGGGCAGTACCACCGTGGGCATCGACCGTCTGGCCATGTTCCGTGATGTGGATGTGCTGTGCTTCGATCATGGCAATGAGCGCGAGATGCAGACCTTGATGGCGACGCCGCTGTGGCAGGCGATGCCGTTTGTCCGCCAGCAGCGCGTCAAGCGCGTGCCCGCGGTGTGGTTTTACGGCGCCACCCTGTCGGCGATGCACTTTGCCCGTGTGCTGGACAGCGCGCTGGGAGGCCAGGCATGAAGTCACGGATAACCCTTTTCCCGGCGCTGCTGATGGCGCTGCTAGTGGTGGTCGCGCTGGGCCTAACCTGGTGGAACCTGAATCTGGCGCTGCCGCGCGCGCAGTGGGGGAGTGCCTTAATCGCCCCCGATATCGACAATATTCAACAGATGCTGTTCCACTACAGCCTGCTGCCGCGGCTGGCGATCTCGCTGCTGGTGGGCGCAGGGCTTGGGCTGGTGGGCGTGCTCTTCCAGCAGGTATTACGTAACCCGCTGGCAGAGCCGACGACCCTTGGCGTGGCGACGGGTGCCCAACTGGGGATGACGATCATCACGCTGTGGGCGCTCCCGGGCGTACTGGCGGCGCAGTTTGCCGCGCTGGTGGGCGCTTGCGTCGTCGGCGCGATTGTCTTTGGCGTGGCCTGGGGTAAACGCCTCTCGCCGGTGACGCTGATCCTCGCCGGGCTGGTGGTGAGCCTCTACTGCGGCGCGGTCAACCAGCTGCTGGTGATCTTCCATCATGACCAGTTGCAGAGTATGTTCCTCTGGAGCACCGGGACGCTGACACAAACCGACTGGAGCATCGTCCAGCGTCTGTGGCCGCAGCTGCTCGGCGGCGTGCTGTTGATCCTGCTGCTGCTGCGTCCGCTTACCCTAATGGGGCTGGACGATGGCGTGGCGCGCAACCTCGGTCTGGCGCTGTCGCTGGCCCGTCTGGCGGCGCTGACGCTGGCGATTGTCATCAGTGCCCTGCTGGTGAATGCGGTCGGCATCATCGGTTTTATCGGCCTGTTCGCGCCGCTGCTGGCAAAAATGCTCGGCGCGCGCCGTTTGCTCTCCCGGCTGATCCTCGCCCCGCTGATTGGTGCCCTGATCCTCTGGCTTTCTGACCAGGTGATCCTCTGGCTGACGCGGGTATGGGTGGAAGTCTCGACCGGTTCGGTCACGGCGCTGATTGGCGCGCCGCTGCTGCTGTGGCTGCTGCCACGCCTGCGCAGCATGAGCGCCCCGGCGATGAACGCGGGCGATAAAGTGAGCGCCGAACGTCATCATGTCTTGTGGTTTGCCCTGGCGGGTGGCGCAGTACTGATGCTGGCGGTGATTGCGGCGCTGGCGTTTGGCCGTGATGCCCAGGGCTGGCACTGGGCGAGCGGGGCAATGCTCGATGAGCTGCTGCCGTGGCGCGCGCCGCGTATCTTCGCCGCGCTGATTGCCGGGGTGATGCTGGCGGTAGCGGGCTGCATTATCCAGCGTTTGACCGGCAACCCGATGGCAAGCCCGGAAGTGCTGGGGATCAGCTCCGGTGCAGCGTTCGGCGTGGTGTTGATGCTCTTCTTCGTGCCGGGTAATGCCTTCGGCTGGCTGATGCCTGCGGGCAGTATCGGTGCGGCGGTCACGCTGCTGATCATCATGATTGCCGCCGGACGGGGCGGCTTCTCGCCGCACCGGATGCTGCTGGCGGGGATGGCGCTGAGTACCGCCTTCACCATGCTGCTGATGATGCTGCAGGCGAGCGGCGATCCGCGGATGGCGCAGATCCTGACCTGGATTTCCGGTTCAACCTATAACGCCACGACCGAACAGGTGGTGAGCACGGGAGTGGCGATGATTATCCTGTTGGCCCTGGTGCCGCTGTGTCGTCGCTGGCTGACGGTACTGCCGCTGGGGGGCGACACTGCGCGTTCAGTGGGGATGGCGCTGAGCGCCTCGCGTATCGGCCTGCTGTTGCTGGCGGCCTCGCTTACGGCTACCGCTACTCTGACCATTGGGCCGCTGAGCTTTATCGGGCTGATGGCACCGCACATTGCGCGGATGATGGGGTTCCGCCGGACGATGCCGCATATAGTGATGTCGGCCTTCACGGGGGGGATCCTGCTGGTGTTCGCTGACTGGTGTGGCCGGATGGTGTTGTTCCCGTATCAGATCCCGGCGGGGCTGTTGTCCACCTTTATCGGGGCGCCGTACTTTATCTATCTGCTGCGCAAGCAGAGCCGATAAAAAAGCCGGGTGGCGCTAACGCCCACCCGGCCTGCGGTTGATTTGCTCCCTCTTCCTGTGGGAGAAGAGTGGGGTGCGGGCATCCGGCCGCACCCCGCAAACCTTATCAGAGCTTCGCAAACACCCGACGCGCCGCGTCGATGGTGTTATTGATATCCTCTTCGCTGTGCGCAACCGACATAAAGCCTGCCTCAAACGCTGATGGTGCCAGATAAACACCTTCCTCCAGCATCAGATGGAAGAAACGCTTGAAGCGCTCAACGTCGCACTTCACCACATCCTGATAGCAGGTCACGGTTTTCGCGTCGGTGAAGAAGATGCCGAACATGCCGCCGACATGGTTTACCACCAGTGGAATACCCGCGTCTTCAGCCGCCTCCAGCAGGCCGTTTGCCAGCTGGGTGGTACGCTCGGTAAGGGTGGTATGAATACCCGGCTGTGCCACTTCATTTAAGCAGGCGAAACCGGCCGCCATGGCGATCGGGTTACCGGAGAGCGTACCCGCCTGATAGACCGGGCCAGTTGGCGCCAACGCGTCCATTACCTCTTTACGACCGCCAAAAGCCCCCACCGGCATGCCGCCGCCGATGATTTTGCCCAGGCAGGTCAGGTCCGGCACCACGTCGTAGTACGCCTGTGCGCCTGCGAGGGCTACGCGGAAACCGGTCATCACTTCGTCGATAATCAGCAGCGCGCCGAACTCGTCGCACAGCGCACGCAGACCCAGCAGGAAGCCAGGCTGCGGTGGAATGCAGTTCATATTGCCTGCCACCGGTTCGACGATAATGCAGGCGATCGCCTGCGGGTTCAGTTCAAAGGCTGCGCGCACCGAGTCGAGATCGTTATAGGTGCAGGTCAGGGTGTGTTTGGCGAAGTCTGCCGGCACGCCCGGAGAGTTCGGTTGGCCGAGGGTCAGCGCGCCAGAACCGGCTTTCACCAGCAGGCAATCCGCGTGGCCGTGGTAGCAACCTTCGAATTTGATGATTTTGTCGCGGCCAGTAAAGCCACGCGCCAGACGGATGGCGCTCATGGTCGCTTCGGTACCGGAGTTCACCATGCGCACCATATCCATGGTTGGCACCAGCTCGGTTACCAGCGCCGCCATTTTTACTTCCATCTCGGTAGGTGCCCCGAAGCTTAACCCGCGCTGCGCCGCTTCGATCACCGCGTTGCGGATGGCCGGGTGGTTGTGACCCAGCACCATCGGCCCCCATGAGCCGACATAGTCGATATAGGCTTTACCATCCACATCGTACAGATAGGCGCCATCGGCACGTTCGATAAACAGCGGTGTCCCGCCCACGCCGGTAAAGGCACGGACCGGGGAGTTAACACCGCCAGGGATAAGCTCGCGGGCTGCACTGTAGAGGTTTTCAGACTTGCTCATGGCGTGGTTCCTGGCTCGTATAAAATGATTAAGCCCGCTATTCTAAGTGATTCGTGGAAGGTTATGAAATTTTTGCCCCATTAATGCATTAACAATTGTTAAGCAATTTTCTGAAGATGGCCGGACGGTCTCTGGTAAACTCCCTGTGGCGATTTGTATGACGAAAACTAACAGGCCATGAAAGCAGATTCTCCTTCATTTGAACAACAACAGTTTGCGCGTGCGCGATCCCGTATCAGCATCCGGCGGCTGCTCAATCGCGACAAAACCCCGCTGGCGATTTTGCTGGGCGCAGCGGTAGTCGGCACGCTGGCGGGGCTGGTGGGCGTCGCATTCGAAAAAGCCGTCAATGCCGTGCTTAACTGGCGTATCGGCACCGTTGCGGGTTATGCCGATCGTGAAGGGCTGGTCTGGATCCTGGCGTTTGGTTTATCCGCTGTGTTGGCGATGGTCGGTTATTTTCTGGTGCGTAAATTCGCCCCGGAAGCGGGCGGCTCGGGGATCCCTGAGATAGAAGGGGCGCTCGAAGAGCTGCGCCCGGTTCGCTGGTGGCGCGTCCTTCCCGTTAAGTTTATTGGCGGAATGGGGACGCTGGGTGCGGGGATGGTGCTTGGGCGAGAAGGGCCGACCGTACAGTTGGGCGGTAATGTTGGCCGTATGATCAGCGATCTGTTCAGGATGCGCAGCGCCGAAGCACGCCATACGCTGCTGGCAACCGGTGCCGCCGCGGGGCTTTCCGCCGCGTTTAATGCCCCGCTGGCGGGGATCCTGTTTATCATCGAAGAGATGCGGGCTCAGTTTCGCTATAACCTGATCTCGATTAAAGCGGTCTTTACCGGCGTGATTATGTCGAGCATTGTCTTCCGGCTTTTCAATGGCGAAGGGGCAGTTATTGAGGTCGGTAAATTGACCAACGCGCCGGTCAATACGCTGTGGTTGTATCTGATCCTCGGCATGATTTTTGGCATTGTAGGCCCGCTGTTTAATGCCCTTATTATTCGCGCTCAGGATATGTTCCAGCGGATCCACGGCGGCAACACGACCAAATGGGTGCTGGTGGGCGGCCTGCTGGGGGGCGTGTGCGGCGTGCTGGGCTTTATCGAACCTAACGCGGCAGGCGGTGGCTTTGGCCTGATCCCCATTGCGGCGGCGGGTAATTTTAGCATCGGCCTGTTGCTGTTTATGTTTATCTCCAGGGTGATCACCACCGTACTCTGCTTCTCCTCCGGCGCGCCTGGTGGCATTTTTGCCCCGATGCTGGCGTTAGGTACGTTGCTGGGAACGGCCTTTGGCATGGCTGCCGCCGCAGGCTTCCCGGCGTATCATCTTGAGGCTGGCACCTTTGCCGTCGCCGGAATGGGGGCGCTGCTGGCGGCATCGTTGCGCGCGCCACTGACCGGGATCGTGCTGGTGCTGGAGATGACCGACAATTACCAGCTCATTTTGCCAATGATCATTACCTGTCTGGGGGCCACACTATTAGCCCAGTTCCTCGGCGGAAAACCGCTATACTCCACCATTCTTGCCCGTACCCTGGCGAAGCAGAATACTTGAATGAATTACCAGGGTATTAGATAATGGCAACAAGAATTGGGTGATTTTTACCCACTAGCAGTATTCATGGGAGCATAAGATGAGTGATGACGTAGCGCTGCCGTTGCAGTTTACCGAAGCAGCAGCCAAAAAAGTAAAAGACCTGATTGCCGATGAAGACAACCCAGAGCTGAAATTGCGTGTTTACATTACCGGCGGCGGCTGCAGCGGCTTCCAGTATGGTTTCACCTTTGACGATCAGGTTAACGACGGTGACATGACCATCGAGAAGCAGGGCGTTGCGCTGGTCGTTGACCCGATGAGCCTGCAGTATCTGGTGGGCGGCGCGGTGGACTACACCGAAGGTCTGGAAGGTTCCCGCTTTGTGGTGACCAACCCGAACGCAACCAGCACCTGCGGGTGTGGCTCGTCGTTCAGCATTTAAAAGTGTGTGGCCGGGTGCCCTCACCCCGGCCCTCTCCTTACCGGAGAGAGAGCAAACATTAAAAACGGCAACCCTGGGTTGCCGTTTTGCTTTTATGACCTGGCGTTATCATCCAGCGCAAAGGTGGGTAGCTTCAGGTGCCAGCGAATGGCCGCCAGCCGGATCCCCAGCGTGACCACCATCCCTAGCATCGCCGCCTGTTCCAGCGGAACCTGAAATGTGTACCAGGCTGTGGCGTGGACGATCCCACCCAGAATACAGGCGGTGGCGTAAATCTCGGTTCTCAGGATCATCGGCACTTCGCGTGCCAGAATATCGCGGATAATCCCGCCGCCCACGCCGGTGACCACCCCCATACAGATCGCGACCATCGGGCCGGTGCCAGCCATAAAAGCTTTGTTAACCCCAATGCCGACAAAGACCGCGAGGCCTACCGCATCCAGCACCGGTAGCAGCCATTTAGGCAGGCGGCGCGGCTGACGGACCAGGATAATGGTTAACATGCATGTGACCATCGCCACCACCAGATCGGTAGGATCTTTGACCCAGAAAACCGGGCCGTGATCGAGCGCCATGTCGCGGATCGTTCCTCCGCCCACGGCGGTGACGACCCCTAACACCAGCACGCCAAACGGGTCCATACGTAATTTACCGGCCAGCAGAACGCCGGAGATCGCAAAAACGGCTGTGCCGAGAATATCCAGCCAATAAACGAGCATCGTGATCCTCGAGAAAATTAGTGGCTCTGCGACAGCGCAGAGCAGAGTTGTTTTGCGGCGAGGATAATACGCGGGCTTGCGCGCTCAAACCAGTCGCTGTTCAGCGCAATCACCGGTATTTTTAGTTGGCTGTGCCAGTATTGTTCTATTTTAGGAATATCGCCCGCAGAACCGGCCACCACAATCGCCTGAGGCTGGCGCGCCAGCACCTGCTCGCGGCTCACCTGGGGCCAGGGGACACGGCTGGACGCGAAGATATTTTCTCCGCCACACAGTTCAACTACCTGATGTTGCAGCGATCCCCGGCTTGTCGTGAACAGCGGCTGTTGGCCGAACTGAATAAATACCCGCTTTTTCGGCAGGGTGCCGTAGGTCGCTTTCAGGGCGGCATAGTCGGTCAACATTTTTTGTGCGGCCTGTCGGGCCTGGTCTGGCGTCGGACTCCAGGGCGCAAGATCGCCAAGGGCCTGCGCGATATGTTCAATGCTGGTGGCGTCGATCCATTGTACTTTTATCCCGAGCGAGGCCAGCTGGTTTACCTGCCGTTCCGCGTTGCCGCCGCGCCAGGCCAGCACCAGATCGGGCTTCAGGGCGACGATACGTTCAACGTTCATGCCTTGCCAGGTGGCGACCTGCTCAATCTTTGCCGCTTCGGGGGGATAATCGGAAAAGCTGCTGACCCCGATGGGGGTGATCCCGGCGGCAAAGGCCAGTTCGGTATTGGCGGGGGAGAGGGTAATAACACGCGGCGCGGCCATAAGCCACGCCGGTGCCAGCAGAAACAGCGCCAGAAGCGCCCTGACGAGCAGCTTAACCACGCGCCAGTTTCTGCACCAACGTCTCAACCATCAGGCTGGACTGTTTGGCAGCGACCACGAGGAACTCGTCGAAGCTCAGGTGAGACTGCTGATCCGCGACGTCGGAGATGGCGCGAACCACCACGAAGGGTACGCTGAAGTTATGGCAGACGTGGGCAATGGCGGTGGCTTCCATCTCAACGGCAATCGCCTGCGGGAAGTTATGGCGGATTTTCGCCAGGTTCACGGAACCATTGATAAAGGCATCGCCGCTGACAATCAGGCCACGCACGGCGTTGAGGTTCAGTTCCGCGATGCAGCTTTCTGCGGCGGCAATCAGCTTATCATCGGCTTTGAAACCGGCCGGGCAGCCCGGGAGCTGGCCGTATTCGTATCCGAAGGCGGTGACATCGGCGTCGTGATAGCGGGCTTCATCAGAAACCACGATATCGCCCACTTTCAGGGTGGAGGCCAGGCCGCCCGCAGAGCCGGTGTTAATGATCACGTCTGGCTTGCAGCGTTCCAGCAGCAGGGTTGCGCCCAGCGCGGCGGAAACTTTACCGATACCCGATTTCAGCAGAGCAACTTCAGTACCGTTCAGCGTGCCGGTGTAGATCTCGCAGCCACCCAGAGAGAGGGTCTGACGGTTCTCAATTTTGTCACGCAGCAGCGTAACTTCTTCTTCCATTGCTCCAATAATACCGATTTTCATAGATTTACTCGCGATGTGCCTTGTTAAGATGCATAGTCTATCATGCGCTTCAGGGGAAACGCATTCTCACGCGGGGGAGCACATGGCACCAATCGACTTTCGCACCAAAATTAACTGGCACCGCCGGTACCGCTCTCCGCAGGGGAAAAAGAGCGAACATGAGATCCTGCGGATCTTCGAAAGTGACCGCGGGCGCATCGTCAACTCGCCGGCGATCCGCCGCCTGCAGCAAAAAACGCAGGTTTTCCCCCTCGAACGCAACGCCGCCGTGCGCACCCGCCTGACCCACTCCCTGGAGGTGCAGCAGGTAGGGCGCTATATCGCCAAAGAGATCTTAAGCCGCCTCAAGGAGCAGCGCCTGCTGGACGCCTACGGGCTGGATGAGCTGACCGGGCCGTTTGAAAGCATCGTTGAGATGGCGTGCCTGATGCACGATATCGGTAACCCACCTTTCGGTCATTTTGGCGAAGCCGCCATCAATGACTGGTTCCGCCAGCGCCTGTTCCCCTCCGATGCTGCCAGCCAACCCCTGAGCGACGATCGCTGCAGTGTGCAGGCTCTACGGTTGCGTGAAGGGGAAGAGACGCTGAACGGATTGCGACGCAAGGTACGTCAGGATCTGTGTCATTTTGAAGGCAATGCTCAGGGTATCCGTCTGGTGCACTCCCTGATGCGCATGAACCTCACCTGGGCGCAGGTGGGGTGCATTCTGAAATATACCCGCCCCGCCTGGTGGCAGGGCGACCCGCCCGAGACGCACAATTACTTAATGAAAAAACCGGGCTACTATTTTTCGGAAGAGGCGTATATCGAGCGGCTCCGGCAGGAACTTTCTCTCACGCCCTATGGCCGTTTTCCATTGACCTGGATTATGGAAGCGGCAGACGATATTTCCTATTGTGTGGCCGATCTGGAAGATGCGGTAGAGAAAAGAATATTCAGCGTCGAGGGGCTTTATCAGCATCTTTATGATGCCTGGGGCAACCACGAGAAAGGGTCTTTATTTTCCCAGGTGGTGGAAAATGCCTGGGAGAAATCACGCTCCAATTCCCTCAGTCGCAGCACTGAGGATCAGTTCTTTATGTATTTACGCGTCAATACATTAAATAAACTGGTGCCCTATGCGGCTGAGCGTTTTATCGACAATATCGATCAGATTTATCACGGTGAATTCAATCATGCGCTACTGGAAGACGACAGTAGCTTTAGTCAACTGCTTGAGTTATATAAAAATGTCGCCATGCGCCATGTCTTCAGCCACCCTGAGGTCGAGCAGCTGGAATTACAGGGATATCGGGTCATCACCGGCCTGCTGGAGATCTACCGTCCGCTGCTACAATTATCCGCGGAGGAGTTCAGCGAGCTGGTAGAAAAGGAGCGGGTCCGCCGCTTACCGATTGAATCCCGGCTATTTCATAAACTTTCCCCGCGCCATCGGCTGGCGTATGTTGAGTCGGTCAGTAAATTTGATCGGCAGCAGCCAGACTGGCCGGTGCTGGAGTTTTATTATCGCTGCCGCCTGATTCAGGACTATATCAGTGGAATGACAGACTTATATGCCTGGGATGAATACCGCAAGTTGATGGCAGTGGAATAAGGCTGAGTTTTGTAAAGACGGACAATAAATTTTTACTTTTTCCAGAAACTTAATGCCGGAACTAAGCGCGTCGAAACGAATCTGATATACACAGCAATTGTGCGTGACCTGTAAATCGAGATTAAGAAACATGAAAAAAACCACTTTAGCAATGAGTGCACTGGCTCTGAGTTTAGGTTTAGCGTTATCCCCTCTGTCTGCCAGCGCAGCAGAGACTGTCTCTTCCGCAGCCACTGCGCAACAGATGCCAAGCCTGGCACCGATGCTGGAAAAAGTGATGCCTTCGGTGGTGAGTATCAATGTCGAAGGGAGCACCACCGTCAACACGCCGCGCATGCCGCGTAACTTCCAGCAGTTCTTCGGTGACAACTCGCCGTTCTGCCAGGAAGGTTCGCCATTCCAGAGCTCACCGTTCTGCCAGGGCGGGGCGGGTGATGACAACGGCGGCGGCCAGCAGCAGAAGTTTATGGCGTTGGGTTCCGGCGTAATCATTGATGCGGCCAAAGGCTATGTCGTCACCAACAACCACGTGGTGGATAACGCCAGCAGCATCAAAGTTCAGTTGAGCGACGGGCGTAAGCTTGACGCCAAAATGGTCGGAAAAGATCCGCGCTCTGATATCGCTCTGATTCAGATTCAGGATCCGAAAAACCTGACGGCGATTAAGCTGGCTGACTCAGACGCGCTGCGCGTCGGAGACTACACCGTGGCGATCGGTAACCCGTTTGGTCTGGGTGAGACGGTCACCTCCGGTATCGTTTCTGCCCTTGGCCGTAGCGGCCTGAATGCGGAAAACTATGAAAACTTTATCCAGACCGATGCGGCGATCAACCGCGGTAACTCCGGTGGTGCGCTGGTCAACCTGAACGGGGAGCTGATCGGGATTAACACCGCGATCCTCGCCCCGGATGGCGGTAACATCGGCATCGGCTTTGCGATCCCAAGTAACATGGTGAAAAACCTGACCGGTCAGATGGTTGAGTTTGGCCAGGTGAAACGCGGCGAGCTGGGTATCCTCGGCACCGAACTGAACTCCGAACTGGCGAAAGCCATGAAGGTTGACGCCCAGCGTGGCGCCTTTGTCAGCCAGGTGATGCCAAACTCCTCCGCGGCGAAAGCGGGGATCAAGGCCGGTGACGTGATCACCACCCTGAACGGCAAACCGGTGAGCAGCTTCGCGGCACTGCGCGCAGAAGTAGGCTCCATGCCGGTGGGCAGCAAAGTCTCCCTGGGCCTGCTGCGTGAAGGGAAACCGGTCACGGTGACGCTGGAACTGCAGCAGAGCAGCCAGAATCAGGCGGGTACTGCTACCGCGGTCTTCAGCGGTATCGAAGGTGCGGATATGAGTAATAAGGGCCAGGATAAAGGCGTGTCGGTAGATAATGTCAAAGCCAACAGCCCGGCGGCCCGTATCGGCCTGAAGAAAGGGGACGTCATTATCGGTGCCAACCAGCAGCCGATTAAAAATGTCGAAGAACTGCGCAAGATCCTCGACAGCAAACCATCGGTGCTGGCGCTGAACATCCAGCGTGGCGACACCTCTCTCTATCTGCTGATGCAGTAAGTTGTTCTGCCCCTGTTTCTGTCTGGAAACAGGGGCGTTTTCATCCCTTTCTGTGAACCCTTCCACAAGTCCATACTTCTCCCTGTCAGTTTGTGCATCTGCACAATGCGTCGCGAATTAATCTTCCTTATGCTTGAGCGATGCTCAGAGGAGGGTGACATGGCTGGCTGGCATCTTGATACCAAAATGGCGCAGGATATCGTGGCGCGAACAATGCGCATCATCGACACCAATATTAACGTAATGGATGCTCGTGGCCGAATCATTGGCAGCGGCGATCGTGAGCGTATTGGGGAATTGCACGAAGGTGCGCTATTGGTGCTCTCTCAGGGGCGCGTGGTAGATATCGATGACGCGGTCGCGCGGCATCTGCATGGCGTGCGCCAGGGGATCAACCTGCCGCTGCGTCTGGAAGGGGAGATTGTCGGGGTTATCGGTCTGACCGGTGAGCCGGAATCCTTACGCAAATATGGCGAGCTGGTCTGTATGACGGCAGAGATGATGCTGGAGCAATCCCGCCTGATGCATCTGCTGGCGCAGGACAGCCGCCTGCGCGAAGAGCTGGTGATGAACCTGATCCAGGCGGAAGAGCATACCCCGGCGTTAACGGAGTGGGCGCAGCGTCTGGGCATTGACCTCAACCAGCCCCGTGTGGTGGCGGTCATTGAGGTCGACAGCGGCCAACTGGGCGTCGACAGCGCAATGGTCGAGCTGCAGCAGCTGCAAAACGCGCTGGCGACGCCAGAGCGTAATAACCTGGTGGCGATCGTTTCATTAACCGAGATGGTGGTGCTCAAACCGGCATTAAACCAGTTTGGTCGTTGGGATGCGGAAGATCACCGTCGGCGGGTGGAACAGCTGATTGCCCGGATGAAAGAGAATGGGCAGCTGCGTTTCCGGGTCGCGTTAGGGAACTACTTTACCGGCCCGGGCAGTATTGCGCGCTCCTGGCGTACCGCCAGAACGACCATGATGGTTGGTAAGCAGCGTATGCCGGAAAACCGCAGCTATTTTTATCAGGATCTGATGTTGCCGGTGTTGCTCGACAGCCTGCGCGGTGGCTGGCAGGCCAACGAACTGGCGCGCCCGTTGGTACGTTTGAAAGCGATGGATAACAACGGCCTGCTGCGGCGCACGTTACAGGCCTGGTTCCGGCATAACGTGCAGCCACTGGCGACGTCCAAGGCGCTCTTTATTCACCGCAATACGCTGGAATATCGGCTGAACCGTATTTCAGAGTTAACGGGGCTGGATCTGGGGAATTTTGACGATCGGCTGTTGCTATATGTAGCGTTGCAGTTAGACGAGCAGAGATGACGTTGTTTGTCGGGTGATCCGGCCTGTACGGAAACGCAAAACGGCAACCAGAGGTTGCCGTTTTTAGTGTTTGCACTCTCTCCACGTGGGAGAGCGCAGGGTGAGGACATCAGGCCGCACCGGGAATTACTTGTTACGGGTCAACTTCTCAAGATCCGCTTCGATTTCCGTGATCTTGTGGGCAACGACGCTTTCCAGATGACGCAGGTCATCCAGGATCTTCCGCTTCAGATCCACCTCAGTGCGATCGCGCTGGCAAATCTGATCCAGCTCATCAATCACATAACGCAGATTAGGGCTGATCTCCTGCACTTCTTTGTAACCCTGACCGATGCCATCGGCAACGACAGTCTTACGCTGACGTGGGTACTTGAACTTCACGCTCTTGGCGAAGAACTCGCCTTTATCCTTGTGGAAATAGATTTTCAGGATATCGTTGTTGGCTTCCTGACGGAGGCTGTAACGGTCAATTTCATCAGGATTAGTAATGCCCAGACTTTTCAGATTATCGTACATAGCGGTACCCTTGATCTCAACATAACCCATGAATAATTCACGAAAAAATCTATTTTCGCCACCCTCAGATATAAAAAAAGCGGGGTTGCCCCCGCTTTTTGTTATACCCGATTAATCGATGGTGCGCAGCAGTTCGTTGATGCCAACTTTGCCGCGGGTTTTCGCATCGACTTTTTTGACGATAACCGCACAGTACAGGCTGTATTTGCCATCTTTTGATGGCAGGTTGCCGGATACCACCACTGAACCTGCTGGTACGCGACCGTAATGCACTTCACCGGTTTCGCGATCGTAAATACGGGTGCTCTGGCCGATGTAAACGCCCATAGAGATCACCGAGCCTTCTTCCACGATCACGCCTTCAACCACTTCGGAGCGTGCGCCGATGAAGCAGTTGTCTTCGATGATGGTCGGGTTCGCCTGCAGTGGCTCCAGAACACCACCGATACCCACGCCGCCAGAAAGGTGAACGTTTTTACCGATCTGCGCACAGGAGCCAACGGTGGCCCAGGTATCAACCATGGTGCCTTCATCAACGTATGCGCCAATGTTCACATAGGATGGCATCAGCACGGTGTTACGCGCGATAAATGCACCCTGGCGAACCGCCGCCGGTGGCACCACACGGAAACCTTCTTTCTGGAAACGCGCTTCGTCGTAATCAGCGAATTTCATTGGCACTTTATCGAAGTAGCGGCTTTCCGCACCGTCGATAACCTGGTTATCGTTAATACGGAAAGAGAGCAGTACCGCTTTCTTCAGCCACTGATGAGTGACCCACTGACCGTCGATTTTTTCGGCTACACGCAGCGCGCCGGAATCAAGCAGAGAAATAACCTGATTAACCGCCTCGCGGGTCACGGTATCCACATTTGCCGGAGTAATTTCGGCGCGACGCTCAAAAGCGGACTCAATAACGTTCTGTAACTGCTGCATAGTTCAACTCTTTCCAGGTAAAAAAAAACATCACCCTTTATCGTTTGGATTGAGGGCTGCTGTCAACCGTTGTTGCACTTCCTTCTGCAGGGCATTATTAAGCCCACGACGGTCGGCTGTGGCGATTATAAATAAATCTTCTACTCGCTCGCCAATGGTTGTAATTCTGGCGCCGTGCAGCGAAATTCCCAGATCCGCAAAAACCTGGCCAACCCTGGCAAGCAGGCCTGGCTGGTCGAGTGCGATCAGCTCAAGGAAGGATTTCCGGTCGGTATGCGTCGGCAAGAAATTGACCTCGGTATCGACGGTAAAGTGGCGCAGTTTGGCCGGTTGTCTCCGCGGCTGCGGTGGCTGCCAGCTATGTTGGGTGATCGCCTGCTCCAGCCCGTAGCGAATCGGCTCGTGACGGTCGGCCGACAGCGGACTTCCGTCCGGCTCCAGCACAATAAAGGTATCCATCGCCATGCCGTCGCGGGTCGTGAAGATCTGCGCGTCGTGAACGCTGAGGTTACGTCGGTCGAGTTCAGCACAGACCGCAGCAAACAGGTACGCGCGGTCGGGGCTCCAGATAAAGATCTCCGTTCCCCCGCGGGTCGCCTGCGGGCTAAGCAGGATCAGGGGCTTAGACAGATCGTGCTGCAGCAGATGACGGGCGTGCCAGGCCAGCTGATTCGGGCTATGACGCACAAAATAGTTGGCGCGACAGCGCGCCCAAATCAGATGCAGTGCCTCTTCATTAATACTCTCCATCCGCAACAGTGCCAGAGCCTGCATCTGGTGATGGCGCACGCGTTCGCGCATGTCCGGCGTGCTCTGCATTCCGCGACGCAGCTGTTTCTCGGTGGCGAAATAGAGTTCGCGCAGCAGGCTCTGCTTCCAGCTGTTCCACAGCGTCTCGTTGGTGGCGCAGATGTCAGCCACCGTCAGGCAGACCAGGAAGCGCAGGCGATTCTCGGTCTGCACCTCTTCGGCAAACTGTTTGATCACCTCGGGATCCTGAATATCGCGCCGCTGGGCGGTAACCGACATCAGCAGGTGATGGCGTACCAGCCAGGCAACCAGTTGGGTTTCACGCGAATTCAGCCCGTGCAGTTCGGCGAATTTCAGCACGTCCTCTGCACCCAGTATTGAGTGGTCGCCGCCGCGCCCTTTGGCGATATCGTGAAACAGGGCGGCAATCAGGATCAGCTCCGGGTTGGTGAGGCGTGGCCAAAGCTCGACGCAAAGCGGGTGACGACTGCGCACCTCTTCTTTGGCGAAGCTTTCCAGCTTCAGCATTACGCGGATGGTGTGTTCATCAACGGTATAGGCATGGAAAAGGTCAAACTGCATCTGGCCGACGATATGTGACCACTGCGGCATATAGGCCCAGAGTACGCTGTGACGGTGCATCGGCAGCAGCCCGCGGCTGACCGCACCAGGGTGGCGCAACATGCTCAGAAACAGCGAACGCGCTTCCGGGATATAGCACAGCGGCTGGTTAAGATGGCGGCGGGCGTGACGCAGGTGGCGCAACGTAGTGGAGTAGATCCCGGTGATGGTGCTGTTCCGCACCATGGTGTAGAACATCCGCAGAATCGCTTCCGGCTTACGGATAAACAGCGTCTCGTCACGCAGGTCGATCAGGGTGCCGCGCAGCTGGAATTCATCATCAATTGGACGCGGCTTTTCATCGGCGGTAAGCGCCAGGATCGCCTCATCGAACAGCTGCAACAGCATCTGATTCAGTTCACCCACGCGACGGGTCACGCGGAAGAAGTCCTTCATCATCTGCTCGACCGGTTCGTTACCTTCGCCGCTGTAGTGCAGGCGCTGGGCGACGCTTAGCTGGCGGTCAAACAGCAGACGGTTGTCGTAGCGGGTAACTTCAAGATGCAGGGCGAAACGGATGCGCCACAGCAGATGCAGACACTCATTCAGCTCGGTACGTTCGGCCTCGGTAAGGAAACCAAACCCGACCATCTCATCCAGCGAGGTGGCGCCGAAATGGCGGCGGGCGACCCATTGCAGGGTGTGGATATCGCGCAGGCCGCCCGGGCTGCTTTTGATATCCGGCTCCAGGTTGTAGCTGGTGCCGTGGTAACGCTGGTGGCGCACCTGCTGCTCATCGACCTTCGCGGCGAAGAACTTCTCTGATGGCCAGAAGCCGTCGCTGAAAATGTGCTTTTGCAGCTCCAGAAACAGGGCCACGTCGCCAATCAGCAGGCGGGTTTCAATCAGGTTGGTAGCGACGGTGAGATCGGATAACCCTTCCAGCAGACACTCTTCCAGGGTTCGCACGCTGTGGCCGATTTCAAGTTTGACATCCCACAGCAGGGTCAGCAGCTCACCGATTTTTTGCGCCTGTTCATCAGGCAGCTTTTTCCGGCTCAGGATCAGCAGGTCAATATCCGAAAGAGGGTGCAGCTCGCCACGGCCATAGCCGCCGACCGCGACCAGCGCCACATCGCCCAACTGACCAAAACCGTAGTCAATCCATAAGCGTTGCAGGAGCTGATCGATAAATTCCGTGCGCGCCTCAATAAGCGCTTCAGCGGAGATCCCGCTATCAAAGGCCTCCCCCAGCCAGCGCTGGAAGATATCGATATGCGCTTTGATGCCAGCGCAGGTCAGCTCGGCCGTCGGCCAGACGCCGGGGTTATCCGGCTGGCCAGGCAGGGTGGGGAGTGCCGTATTGGCATACTGTTCGGGTAAAAGGTTACTCATTGCGCGCCACCCATAAGAAAAAACGATAGCCATTAAAAAAGCCGGCATTTGCCGGCTTCTTATCATGCGTCTTGCGAGAGTATCGCCGGGATGGTGTCATCCTTGCGTAACGTCAAAATTTCGCAGCCGTTGTCGGTCACCACAATAGTATGCTCGTACTGGGCAGACAAGCTCCGGTCTTTAGTTTTCACCGTCCAGCCATCTTTCATGGTACGGATGCGGTAATCACCCGAGTTGACCATCGGCTCAATGGTGAAGGTCATGCCCGCCTGCAGCACTACACCGCCGTCATCCGCATCATAGTGCAGAACCTGTGGCTCTTCATGGAAAACACGGCCAATACCGTGACCGCAGTATTCGCGGACCACAGAGAAACCCTGTGCTTCAACAAATTTCTGGATCGCCGCACCGAGAGTACGCAGGCGAATGCCCGGCTTGACCATCTTCAGCGCCAGATAGAGGCTATCCTGCGTCACTTTACACAGACGCTCGCCCAGAATAGTCGGTTTGCCGACGATGAACATTTTGGAGGTGTCGCCGTGGTACTCGTCTTTAATGACGGTCACGTCGATGTTAACGATGTCGCCGTCTTTCAGCAGTTTTTCGTCATCCGGGATGCCGTGACAGACCACTTCATTAATAGAGATACACACGGATTTCGGGAAGCCGTGGTAGCCAAGGCAAGCGGAGACCGCCTGCTGCTCATTCACGATGTAATCATTACAGATGCGATCCAGTTCGCCGGTGCTAACGCCCGGTTTTACGAACGGCTCGATCATTTCCAGCACTTCAGCGGCCAGACGACCGGCGACGCGCATCTTTTCAATTTCTTCAGGTGTCTTAATAGAGATAGCCATGTAATCTGTCCATCAGTGTCGTTTTTTTCGACAATACTAGTCTAAGTGTTGTCAATGGTATCAGTCTGGCGCACATGCTGCCAAATTGAGATTCCCTCACCGCACACACCGCCAACAATTGTTGGTTTCGGGTAGCATTTTGTGGTATAAAGCGCGCCGGACTTCCGATCCATTTCAGATACACAGAATGGACGGGAGCGACAAATCTCACTTTGTGTAACAACACACACGTATCGGCACATATTCCGGGGTGCCCTTTGGGGTCGGTAATATGGGATACGTGGAGGCATAACCCCAACTTTTAAATAGAGGTTTTAAAACATGGCAACTGTTTCCATGCGCGACATGCTCAAGGCTGGTGTTCACTTCGGTCACCAGACCCGTTACTGGAACCCGAAAATGAAGCCTTTCATCTTCGGCGCACGTAACAAAGTTCACATCATCAACCTTGAGAAAACTGTACCAATGTTCAACGAAGCCCTGGCTGAGCTGAACAAGATCTCTTCCCGTAAAGGTAAGATTCTGTTCGTTGGTACTAAGCGCGCTGCAAGCGAAGCTGTGAAAGAAGCTGCTAACAGCTGCGACCAGTTCTTCGTGAACCATCGCTGGCTGGGCGGTATGCTGACCAACTGGAAAACCGTTCGTCAGTCTATCAAGCGCCTGAAAGATCTGGAAACCCAGTCTCAGGACGGTACTTTCGAAAAGCTGACCAAAAAAGAAGCGCTGATGCGCACTCGTGAGCTGGACAAGCTGGAAAACAGCCTGGGCGGTATCAAAGATATGGGCGGCCTGCCAGACGCGCTGTTCGTTATCGATGCTGACCACGAGCACATCGCAATCAAAGAAGCTAACAACCTGGGTATCCCAGTATTCGCAATCGTTGATACCAACTCCGATCCGGACGGTGTTGACTTCGTTATCCCGGGTAACGACGATGCAATCCGTGCTGTTAGCCTGTACCTGAGCGCTGTAGCTGCTACCGTTCGTGAAGGCCGTTCCCAGGATCTGGCTTCTCAGGCGGAAGAAAGCTTCGTAGAAGCTGAATAATAAGGTTCTACCCCTTATTAGTACCGTGTATGAATAGGGGCCAATTATCGGCCCCTTTTTTCAATTTATACTGTTTGGCTTCTGGCCGGGCAGTTCACATCTCCCGAGGATTTAAGAATGGCTGAAATTACCGCATCCCTGGTAAAAGAGCTGCGTGAGCGTACTGGCGCAGGCATGATGGATTGCAAAAAAGCGCTGACTGAAGCGAACGGCGACATCGAGCTGGCAATCGAAAACATGCGTAAATCTGGTGCGATCAAAGCAGCTAAGAAAGCAGGCAACGTTGCTGCTGACGGCGTGATCATCACTAAGATCGACGGCACCTACGGCATCATTCTGGAAGTTAACTGCCAGACTGACTTCGTAGCTAAAGATGGCGGTTTCCAGGCATTTGCTAACAAAGTTCTGGACGCAGCTATTGCTGGCAAAATCACTGACGTTGAAGTTCTGAAAGCACAGTTCGAAGAAGAGCGTGTTGCGCTGGTTGCTAAAATCGGTGAGAACATCAACATCCGTCGCGTGTCTTCCCTGGAAGGCGACGTTCTGGGTTCATACCAGCACGGTGCGCGTATCGGTGTTCTGGTGGCGGCTAAAGGCGCTGACGAAGAGCTGGTTAAGCAGCTGGCAATGCACATCGCTGCAAGCAAGCCAGAATTCGTTAAGCCAGAAGACGTGTCTGCTGAAGTTGTAGAAAAAGAGTACCAGGTTCAGCTGGACATCGCCATGCAGTCTGGCAAGCCAAAAGAAATCGCAGAGAAAATGGTTGAAGGCCGCATGAAGAAATTCACCGGCGAAGTTTCTCTGACTGGCCAGCCTTTCGTAATGGATCCAAGCAAGTCTGTTGCTCAGCTGCTGAAAGAGCACAACGCTGACGTAACTGGCTTCATCCGCTTCGAAGTGGGCGAAGGCATCGAGAAAGTTGAGACTGACTTCGCAGCAGAAGTTGCTGCAATGTCTAAACAGTCTTAATCAGCGAAAAGAAGCCGCCTGAGGGCGGCTTCTTTTTGTGTTCGTTACGTGTAAATCAGCCAAGTGCCTATAGTCTCTGTGCTGAGATGCGATATATCATGTCGCCAGAATTAACCCCCCATCTTAATCGTTGACAGTCCCAGGAAAGAAATATGGCTACCAATGCAAAACCCGTTTACAAACGCATTCTGCTTAAGCTGAGCGGCGAAGCGCTGCAAGGGTCGGAAGGCTTCGGTATTGACGCAAGCATCCTTGACCGCATGGCGCAGGAAATCAAAGAACTGGTTGAACTGGGCATCCAGGTTGGCGTAGTCATTGGCGGTGGTAACCTTTTCCGTGGCGCGGGTCTGGCAAAAGCAGGCATGAATCGCGTGGTGGGCGACCACATGGGTATGCTGGCAACGGTCATGAATGGCCTGGCTATGCGTGATGCACTGCATCGTGCCTATGTGAATGCGCGCCTGATGTCCGCTATTCCACTGAATGGCGTCTGTGATAACTACAGCTGGGCCGAAGCTATCAGCCTGCTGCGCAACAACCGTGTGGTGATCCTCTCTGCCGGTACGGGTAACCCATTCTTTACTACTGATTCCGCGGCCTGCCTGCGCGGTATTGAGATCGAAGCCGATGTGGTACTGAAAGCGACCAAAGTGGACGGCGTGTTTACTGCCGATCCAGCAAAAGATCCTGCTGCCACCATGTACGATCAGCTGACCTACAGCGAAGTGCTGGATAAAGAGCTGAAAGTGATGGATCTTGCCGCCTTTACACTTGCTCGCGACCACAAACTGCCGATTCGTGTCTTCAACATGAATAAGCCTGGCGCGCTGCGTCGCGTGGTGATGGGCGAAAAAGAAGGCACTTTGATCACGGAATAATTTCCGTCGACGATAAATACAGGTAAGATTCCGCTTTATTTTGTAGTGATATCTTACCTGGACGCGCCTTTGGCGTTGTCATGAATTAAACGCGACTATACTTAGCACACCTGTAGCGTAGTGCTGGTGGATAGTCTGCCTGAGACAAGTTTCCAAGGATTCGTAACGTGATTAACGACATCAGAAAAGATGCTGAAGTACGCATGGACAAATGCGTTGAAGCGTTCAAAACCCAAATCAGCAAAATTCGTACTGGCCGTGCTTCTCCAAGCCTGCTGGATGGTATCGTCGTGGAATACTACGGTACGCCAACGCCGCTGCGTCAGCTGGCGCAGGTTACGGTAGAAGATACCCGTACGCTGAAAATTAACGTCTTCGATCGTTCAATGGGCCCGGCTGTTGAGAAAGCCATCATGGCATCCGATCTGGGTCTGAACCCAAGCTCTGCAGGCACGGATATCCGTGTTCCACTGCCAGCGCTGACCGAAGAGCGTCGTAAAGATCTGATCAAAGTGGTACGTGGTGAAGCAGAGCAGGGCCGTGTTGCCGTGCGTAACGTACGCCGTGACGCGAACGACAAAGTGAAAGCACTGCTGAAAGACAAAGAGATCAGCGAAGATGACGATCGCCGCTCTCAGGACGACGTACAGAAACTGACCGATGCAGCCATCAAGAAGCTTGATGCGGCGCTGGCAGAAAAAGAAGCGGAACTGATGCAGTTCTGATTTCTGACGTAATCTGATAAAACGCCGTACAGAAGGCCCGATGGGCTTTGCTGGCGGCGTTTTGCTTTGCTGGTTTCACTACTTCTGGACAATTCATGAAGCAATTAACACTCCTCGGCTCAACCGGTTCGATTGGTTGCAGCACGCTCGACGTCGTTCGCCACAACCCTGAACACTACACCGTGACCGCGCTTGTCGCCGGAAAAAACGTTCAGCGGATGGTCGAGCAGTGTCTTGAGTTTTCGCCACGCTATGCGGTTATGGACGACGAGGAGAGTGCTCGCCAGGTAAAAGCGCTGCTGGCCGAAAATGGCAGTCGGACCGAAGTATTAAGCGGTCAACAGGCTGCCTGCGACATGGCGGCCCTGGATGAAGTAGACCAGGTGATGGCAGCGATTGTGGGAGCTGCGGGCCTGCTGCCGACGCTGGCGGCGATCGATGCCGGGAAAACGGTGTTGCTGGCCAATAAAGAGTCGCTGGTGACCTGCGGACGCCTGTTTATGGAGGCGGTAAAGCAGCGCGGTGCACGTCTTTTGCCGGTAGATAGCGAACATAACGCTATTTTTCAGAGTTTACCGCAACCGTTTCAGCAAAACCTGGGGTACGCTGATCTCGAGCAGAATGGCGTCTCTTCTATCCTGCTTACCGGGTCTGGTGGCCCGTTCCGTGATACGCCGTTGTCTGACCTGGTCTCAATGACCCCGGATCAGGCCTGCCGTCATCCGAACTGGTCGATGGGGCGTAAAATCTCGGTCGACTCTGCCACCATGATGAATAAAGGTCTGGAATACATTGAAGCCCGCTGGTTGTTTAACGCCTCGGCAGCGCAGATGGAAGTGTTGATTCACCCGCAGTCCGTGATCCACTCCATGGTCCGTTATCGGGATGGCAGCGTGGTGGCGCAGTTAGGCGAGCCAGATATGCGTACGCCTATCGCCCATACGATGGCGTGGCCAAACCGCGTCGTCTCCGGCGTGAAGCCGCTCGACTTTTGCAAATTAAGTGCGCTGACGTTCAGCGCGCCGGATTATCAGCGCTATCCATGCCTGAAACTGGCAATGGAAGCCTTCGAGCAGGGGCAAGCAGCGACAACTGCCCTTAATGCGGCGAATGAAATTGCTGTCGCCGCCTTCCTCGAACAACGGATCCGCTTTACGGATATCGCTGCGCTGAACCTGTCTGTTCTTGAGGCAATGGATTTACGCGAGCCGCAAAGTGTGGATGATGTGCTGACCGTCGATGCGAAAGCCAGGCTCACGGCGCAAAAAGCGGTGACGCACCTCGCAAGCTGGTGATAATCCAGCCTCGGGTGGTCATGCTATTTGTTAGCGTTGTGCTTCAGTGATATAGTCTGCGCCACCTGATTGCGGGTAGTTGACGTTACGTGGTCAGGTAAGCCGTGGTATGACACGGCTTTTTTACGTAAAGGCTTCAGTATTCCTGAGTACCGTTAAATCCTTTCAGGGACCAAAAACGCGTTATGTTGTCTGCGAATCAACCAATAAGCGAGAACTTGCCAGCACATGGCTGTCGTCATGTTGCGATCATCATGGATGGCAATGGCCGCTGGGCGAAAAGACAAGGGAAGATCCGAGCCTTTGGGCATAAAGCTGGGGCGAAATCTGTGCGCCGCGCCGTTTCTTTTGCCGCTAATAACGGCATTGATGCGTTAACGCTCTATGCTTTCAGCAGTGAAAACTGGAATCGACCTGCGCAGGAAGTTAGTGCGTTGATGGAATTGTTTGTGTGGGCGCTCGACAGCGAAGTAAAAAGCCTGCACCGCCACAACGTTCGTCTGCGTATTATCGGGGATACCAGTCGTTTTAACTCACGTCTGCAGGAACGTATTCGTAAAGCGGAAGCGTTGACCGGGAAAAACACCGGCTTAACGCTCAATATCGCGGCGAATTATGGCGGACGTTGGGATATTGTCCAGGGTGTACGGCATTTGGCTGAACAGGTTCAGGAAGGGCTATTACAGCCGGACCAGATTGATGAAGAGGCGCTGAGTCAGCAAATCTGCATGAGTGAACTGACACCCGTGGATTTAGTAATTAGGACAGGGGGAGAACATCGCATCAGTAACTTTTTGCTGTGGCAGATTGCCTACGCCGAACTTTACTTTACAGATGTTCTTTGGCCCGATTTTGATGAACAAGACTTTGAAGGTGCGCTGCATGCCTTTGCCAATCGAGAGCGTCGCTTTGGTGGTACCGAGCCTGGTGGCGACAACGCCTGATGGGGGTAGCTTTTGCTGAAGTATCGCCTGATTTCTGCGTTTGTTTTAATACCTGTTGTCATCGCGGCGCTGTTTTTACTGCCACCGGTGGGCTTCGCTATTGTCACTCTGGTCGTTTGCATGCTGGCGGCGTGGGAATGGGGTCAGCTTAGCGGCTTTACTTCGCGTTCCCAGCGGGTATGGCTGGCGGTGTTGTGCGGCCTGATGCTGGCGCTGATGCTCTTTATGCTGCCAGAGTACCATCACAATATTCATCAGCCGATCATAGCAGGTTCGCTCTGGCTTTCGCTGGGATGGTGGCTTGCAGCCCTGCTGCTGGTACTCTTTTATCCCGGCTCTGCTTCGCTATGGCGCAATTCTAAACTACTGCGTCTCTGCTTTGGGCTGTTCACCATCGTTCCTTTCTTCTGGGGAATGCTTGCCCTCCGTACCTGGCACTACGACGACAACCCTTACAGCGGCGCGTTATGGCTGCTTTATGTCATGATTCTCGTCTGGGGGGCTGACTCTGGCGCCTATATGTTTGGTAAACTGTTTGGCAAACATAAACTGGCGCCAAAGGTCTCTCCGGGTAAAACCTGGCAAGGCTTTATCGGCGGGTTATTTACGGCGGCGATTATCTCATGGGGTTATGGCGTGTGGGCCAACCTTGAGGTGGCACCGGCAACCCTACTGGTCTGTTCTATCGTCGCAGCGCTGGCTTCCGTGCTGGGTGATTTGACCGAAAGTATGTTTAAGCGTGAAGCAGGGATCAAAGACAGTGGCAATCTTATTCCAGGGCACGGTGGTATCCTGGATCGTATAGACAGCCTGACGGCGGCGGTTCCCGTGTTTGCCTGCCTGTTTTTGCTGGTATTTGGGACGATTTAACGGAAGGTTTTATGCTTAGCATTCTCTGGAATCTGGCGGCGTTCATTGTTGCACTGGGTGTGCTTATCACGGTGCATGAATTTGGCCATTTCTGGGTTGCTCGGCGCTGTGGCGTGCGTGTAGAGCGCTTTTCTATTGGTTTTGGGAAAGCGCTCTGGCGTCGTAACGACCGCCACGGCACAGAATTTGTTATTGCCCTTATCCCGCTCGGCGGCTACGTCAAAATGTTGGATGAGCGCGTAGAGCCAGTGGCGCCTGAAGTGCGCCACTACGCGTTCAACAACAAAACCGTCGGCCAGCGCGCCGCCATCATTGCTGCTGGTCCGGTGGCAAACTTCATCTTCGCTATCTTTGCTTACTGGCTGGTGTTTATCATCGGTGTCCCTGGCGTTCGTCCGGTTGTTGGTGAAATAACACCCAACTCCATCGCGGCAAGCGCGCAAATTAACCCAGGGATGGAACTTAAAGCGATTGATGGTATCGAAACCCCTGATTGGGATTCCGTGCGGTTACAACTGGTTGCCAAAATTGGCGATGAGCAGACCACCGTCAGCGTGTCACCTTTCGGTTCCAGTACGCGTCAGGATAAAATCCTGAATTTACGCAACTGGACCTTTGAGCCAGATAAAGAAGATCCTGTAGCGGCTTTAGGCATTCGCCCACGCAGCGCACAGATTGAACCGGTGCTGGCAGAAGTGCAGTCTGACTCCGCAGCGCGTAAAGCAGGTTTGCAAGCGGGCGACAGGATCGTTAAAGTCGATGGTCAACCTTTAACGCAGTGGATGACCTTTGTTACTCTGGTGCGTGATAATCCAGGTACGCCGCTGGCGCTGGAGATAGAAAGGCAGGGCAGCCCGCTCTCCTTAACGCTTATCCCGGATACGAAACCGGGTGGCGGAAAGGCTGAAGGTTTTGCAGGCGTGGTGCCAAAAGTCATCCCGCTGCCTGATGAGTACAAGACAATACGCCAGTATGGGCCGTTCAGCGCCATTCTTGAAGCCACGGATAAAACATGGCAACTGATGAAGCTGACCGTGCAGATGCTGGGGAAATTGATTACCGGTGACGTAAAACTGAACAACCTCAGTGGGCCGATTTCGATCGCTCAGGGGGCTGGGATGTCAGCAGAGTTCGGGGTGATTTACTATCTCATGTTCCTTGCGCTCATTAGCGTGAACCTCGGGATAATAAATCTGTTCCCACTGCCTGTTTTAGACGGGGGTCATCTGCTGTTTTTAGCGATCGAGAAGCTAAAAGGCGGGCCGGTATCCGAGCGAGTTCAAGACTTTAGTTATCGCATTGGTTCGATTTTACTGGTGCTGTTAATGGGGCTTGCACTTTTCAATGATTTCTCTCGGTTGTAAGAGAGTGTTAGGAAGAACGCATAATAACGATGGCGATGAAAAAGTTGCTCATAGCGTCGCTGCTGTTTAGCAGCGCGACCGTATACGGTGCTGACGGGTTCGTAGTGAAAGATATTCATTTCGAAGGCCTTCAGCGTGTCGCCGTTGGTGCGGCCCTCCTCAGTATGCCAGTGCGCCCAGGCGACACGGTTAATGATGAAGACATTAGTAATACCATTCGCGCCCTGTTTGCCACTGGCAACTTCGAGGACGTTCGCGTTCTGCGCGATGGTGATACGCTGCTGGTGCAGGTAAAAGAGCGTCCAACTATTGCCAGCATCACTTTCTCCGGCAACAAGTCGGTGAAAGACGACATGCTCAAGCAAAACCTTGAGGCCTCTGGCGTCCGTGTCGGCGAATCTCTGGATCGTACTACCCTGTCTGACATCGAGAAAGGGCTGGAAGATTTTTATTACAGCGTCGGTAAATACAGCGCGAGCGTAAAAGCCGTTGTCACCCCGCTGCCGCGTAACCGTGTTGACCTTAAACTGGTGTTCCAGGAAGGCGTCTCCGCGAAGATCCAGCAGATTAACATCGTCGGTAACCATGCTTTCACCACCGATGAGCTGATCTCAACCTTCCAGCTGCGTGACGAAGTGCCGTGGTGGAACGTAGTGGGCGACCGTAAATACCAGAAACAGAAACTGGCGGGCGATCTCGAGACCCTACGCAGCTACTATCTGGATCGCGGCTATGCGCGCTTCAACATCGATTCGACTCAGGTCAGTCTGACTCCTGACAAGAAAGGTATCTACATCACGGTTAACATTACCGAAGGCGATCAGTACAAGCTTTCTGGTGTTGAAGTGAGTGGCAACCTGGCAGGGCACTCTGCTGAAATCGAGAGTCTGACCAAGCTTCAGCCGGGCGAGCTGTATAGCGGTGCGAAAGTGACCAAAATGGAAGACGGCATTAAAAAGCTGCTCGGCCGTTACGGTTATGCTTATCCACGTGTACAAACTCAGCCTGAAATCAACGATACGGATAAAACCGTTAAGCTCCACGTTAACGTTGATGCGGGTAACCGTTTCTACGTACGTAAGATCCGTTTTGAAGGCAACGACACCTCTAAAGACTCCGTACTGCGCCGCGAAATGCGCCAGATGGAAGGGGCGTGGTTGGGCAGCGATCTGGTTGACCAGGGTAAAGAGCGTCTGAACCGTCTGGGCTATTTCGAAACGGTTGATACGGACACCCAGCGTGTACCAGGCAGACCGGATCAGGTTGACGTGGTCTATAAGGTCAAAGAGCGTAACACCGGTAGCTTTAACTTTGGTGTCGGTTACGGTACTGAAAGTGGCGTCAGCTTCCAGGTGGGCGTGCAGCAGGATAACTGGTTAGGTACTGGCTATTCTGTAGGTATCAACGGTACCAAAAACGACTACCAGACTTACTCTGAGCTCTCTGTTACTAACCCTTACTTCACCGTTGATGGTGTGAGTCTGGGCGGTCGTATTTTCTATAACGACTTTAAAGCGGATGATGCAGACCTGTCTTCGTACACCAACAAAAGCTACGGCGTTGATGGTACGCTCGGTTTCCCAATTAACGAATACAACACCCTGCGTGCTGGTTTAGGTTACGTGCATAACGACCTGTCCAACATGCAACCGCAGGTGGCCATGTGGCGTTATCTGGACTCTATTGGACAATCTGCAAGCACCTCCAATGATGATAACGGCTTTGCCGCAGATGACTTCACCTTCAACTATGGCTGGACGTATAACCGCCTCGACCGTGGTTTCTTCCCGACCGAAGGCTCACGCGTCAACCTGAACGGTAAAGTTACGGTCCCGGGCTCTGACAATGAGTTTTATAAAGTTACTCTCGATACCGCGTCATACTTCCCGATCGACGAAGATCACAAATGGGTGGTTCTGGGTCGTACGCGCTGGGGTTACGGCGACGGCTTAGGTGGCAAAGAACTGCCATTCTACGAGAACTTCTATGCAGGTGGTTCAAGCACCGTACGTGGCTTCCAGTCCAATAACATTGGTCCGAAAGCAGCCTATTACGGCGGTAATGACGAAGATAACTGCAATAAGTCTTCATCAAGCGAAGTATGTAGCTCTGATGACGCAGTAGGCGGTAACGCAATGGGTGTTGCAAGCCTGGAGTTTATTACCCCTACGCCGTTTATCAGCGATAAGTATGCCAATTCCGTACGTACGTCCTTCTTCCTGGATGCGGGTACCGTATGGGATACTAACTGGGAAAATACCAGTGCGACCCGGGCTGCCGGTATTCCAGACTACAGCGATCCGAGCAATATTCGTATGTCTGCGGGTCTCGCACTACAATGGATGTCACCGCTGGGGCCGTTGGTCTTCTCTTACGCCCAGCCGTTTAAGAAATACGAAGGAGACAAAGCGGAACAGTTCCAGTTTAACATTGGTAAAACCTGGTAATTGTCTGTTGCAAAGGAATGCGTTGGCAGTGTAGCGCTGACAACTGGCGATCGCAGGATCGCCTTGCCACGCAAAGAACGGTACCTTCGGGTACCAATGGGATGGTAAGGAGTTAATTGTGAAAAAGTGGTTATTAGCTGCAGGTCTCGGTTTAGCGATGGCAACTTCTGCTCAGGCTGCAGACAAAATTGCAATCGTCAATATGGGTAACTTGTTCCAGCAGGTTGCGCAGAAAACGGGTGTTTCTGCCACGCTGGAGAACGAGTTCAAAGGCCGTGCAAGCGAACTGCAAGGTATGGAAAAAGATCTGCAATCCAAAATGCAGCGTCTGCAGCGCGATGGTTCTACCATGAAAGCGAGCGAGCGCAGCAAACTGGAAAAAGACGTAATGGCTCAGCGTCAGACTTTCTCTCAGAAAGCGCAAGCTTTTGAGCAGGATCGTCAACGTCGTTCTAACGAAGAACGTGGCAAGCTGGTTACCCGTATCCAGTCCGCCGTGAAAGCTGTTGCCGCCGATCAGAACATCGATCTGGTTGTTGATGGCAACGCTGTTGCATTCAACAGCAGCGATGTTAAAGACATCACCGCTGATGTCCTGAAACAGGTTAAATAAGTAATGCCTTCAATTCGACTCGCTGATTTAGCTCAGCAGTTGGATGCAGAATTACACGGTGATGGCGATATCGTCATCACCGCTGTTGCGTCCATGCAGTCTGCTAAAGCAGGCACTATCACCTTCATGGTAAGCCCGAAGTACCGTGAACATCTGGCTCTTTGCCAGGCGTCTGCTGTCGTACTGACGCAGGACGATTTGCCGTTTGCCAAAGGTGCAGCGCTGGTAGTGAAGAATCCCTACCTGACATACGCCCGTATGGCACAAATTCTGGATACCACGCCGCAGCCGGCACAAAACATCGCACCCAGTGCGGTGATTGATTCGACGGCGCAGCTGGGTAATAACGTATCAATTGGTGCAAATGCGGTTATCGAATCAGACGTCTTGCTGGGCGATAACGTTGTCATTGGTGCCGGTTGCTTCGTAGGTAAAAAAACAAAAATTGGTGCAGGCTCTCGCCTGTGGGCCAATGTCTCCGTTTATCATGAGATCGAAATTGGTGAACAATGCCTGATCCATTCCAGCACCGTTATTGGCGCAGATGGTTTCGGTTATGCCAACGATCGTGGTAATTGGGTCAAGATCCCGCAGCTGGGACGGGTGATCATCGGCGATCGTGTCGAAATCGGCGCATGCACCACCATTGACCGTGGCGCGCTTGATGACACGATAATCGGTAATGGTGTTATCATCGATAACCAGTGCCAGATTGCACATAACGTTGTGATTGGCGACAATACGGCGGTTGCCGGTGGCGTTATTATGGCGGGCAGCCTGAAGATCGGCCGTTACTGTATGATTGGCGGTGCCAGCGTCATTAACGGGCATATGGAAATATGCGATAAAGTCACGGTTACAGGGATGGGCATGGTTATGCGTCCTATCACTGAACCGGGCGTTTACTCCTCAGGTATTCCGTTGCAGCCTAACAAGGTGTGGCGTAAAACTGCTGCCCTGGTGATGAATATTGATGATATGAGTAAGCGCCTCAAGGCCATTGAGCGCAAAATCGATCAACAAGACTAAGCGTTCACCCGTTAAACGCATACTTCCCGGCCTGTCGGCTTTCTTATAAACCGGCAGGCCGTGTTATTATTGCCATTCAGATATTTTGACAGGAAGAGTATTTTGACTACTGACACTCATACTCTGCATATTGAAGAGATTTTAGAACTTCTGCCGCACCGCTACCCGTTTTTGCTGGTAGACCGTGTGCTGGATTTTGAAGAAGGTCGTTTTCTGCGCGCAGTGAAAAATGTTTCTGTAAACGAGCCATTCTTCCAGGGGCATTTCCCTGGGAAGCCTATCTTCCCGGGCGTATTGATCCTGGAAGCGATGGCTCAGGCTACCGGTATTCTGGCGTTTAAAAGCGTTGGTAAACTGGAGCCGGGTGAGCTGTATTACTTCGCAGGTATCGACGAAGCGCGCTTTAAGCGCCCGGTTGTACCTGGTGATCAGATGATCATGGAAGTGACTTTTGAAAAAACGCGTCGCGGCCTGACTCGCTTCAAAGGCGTAGCTCTGGTTGACGGCAAAGTTGTTTGCGAAGCTACCATGATGTGTGCGCGTAGCCGGGAGGCCTGATACGTGATTGATAAAACCGCCTTTATTCATCCAACCGCCATTGTGGAAGAGGGTGCCGTTATCGGTGCTAACGTTCACATTGGTCCATTTTGTATTGTTGGACCCCATGTTGAAATTGGTGAGGGTACCGTACTGAAATCTCACGTTGTGGTGAATGGTCATACGACCATTGGCCGCGATAACGTGATCTATCAGTTCGCCTCCATCGGTGAAGTTAACCAGGATCTGAAATATGCTGGTGAACCGACCCGTGTGGAAATTGGCGATCGTAACCGCATTCGCGAAAGCGTAACCATTCATCGTGGCACAGTACAGGGTGGTGAATTGACGAAGGTGGGCAGCGATAACCTGTTTATGGTCAACGCGCACATCGCGCATGACTGTACCGTTGGTAACCGCTGTATTCTCGCCAACAACGCAACGCTGGCGGGACACGTATCAGTTGACGATCATGCCATCATTGGCGGCATGACCGCTGTCCATCAGTTCTGCATCATTGGTGCGCACGTGATGGTAGGCGGCTGCTCCGGCGTGGCGCAGGACGTCCCGCCGTATGTGATTGCGCAGGGTAACCATGCGACGCCGTTTGGTGTCAACATCGAAGGCCTCAAGCGCCGCGGCTTCAGCCGTGAAGCGATTATGGCTATCCGTAACGCCTACAAACAGCTGTACCGTAACGGTAAAACGCTGGAAGAGGCGAAGCCGGAAATCGCTGAACTGGCGAAACAGCACCCTGAGGTGAACGCGTTTGTGGAATTCTTCGCACGCTCAACCCGTGGTCTGATTCGTTAATGGTTGATAGTCGCCCGCTGACGATCGCCCTTGTCGCCGGAGAAACCTCCGGCGATATTCTTGGTGCTGGTCTTATTCGAGCGCTCAAAGCGCGCGTTCCCAATGCGCGCTTTGTCGGCGTTGCCGGTCCATTGATGCAGGCCGAAGGATGTGAAGCCTGGTACGAGATGGAAGAGCTGGCGGTGATGGGCATCGTTGAGGTGCTGGGGCGCTTGCGCCGTTTGCTGCACATCCGCGCCGATTTAACACGCCGTTTTACCGAACTTCAGCCCGATGTTTTCGTCGGCATTGATGCGCCTGATTTCAATATTACCCTTGAAGGGAATCTGAAAAAGCAGGGGATCAAAACCATTCATTACGTCAGTCCGTCCGTCTGGGCGTGGCGACAGAAACGCGTTTTCAAAATAGGCAGATCGACGAATCTGGTGTTGGCTTTCCTGCCTTTCGAAAAAGCGTTTTACGATAAATTCAATGTGCCGTGCCGCTTTATCGGTCACACAATGGCTGATGCCATGCCGCTGGACCCCGATAAAAATGCGGCGCGCGACGTGCTTGGCATTCCGCATGACGTGCACTGTCTGGCCCTGCTGCCGGGTAGTCGTGGGGCAGAAGTGGAAATGCTCAGCGCAGATTTCCTTAAAACGGCGCAGATCCTGCGTCAGACCTACCCTGATCTCGAAGTGGTCGTGCCGCTGGTAAATGCCAAACGCCGGGAACAGTTCGAGCGCATTAAGGCCGAGGTCGCCCCGGATCTGCATGTTCATCTGTTAGATGGCAAGGGCCGTGAGGCGATGGTGGCCAGCGATGCCGCGCTGCTGGCATCCGGCACTGCCGCGCTGGAGTGTATGCTGGCGAAATGCCCGATGGTCGTAGGCTATCGTATGAAGCCGTTCACCTTTTGGTTGGCGAAACGTCTCGTGAAAACCGATTACGTCTCCCTGCCAAACCTGCTTGCCCGACGCGAGCTGGTGAAAGAGTTGCTGCAGGATGAGTGCCAGCCACAGGCGTTAGCCGCTGCGCTATTACCGCTGCTGGCCAACGGCAAAACCAGCCATGAAATGCATGACACCTTCCGGGAGCTGCATCAGCAGATCCGCTGTAATGCCGATGAGCAGGCGGCTGACGCGGTGCTGGAGTTAGCACAATGATGGAATTTGTTTACCCTCACACCCATCTGGTGGCGGGTGTGGATGAAGTGGGTCGTGGGCCGCTGGTGGGGGCCGTTGTCACTGCCGCGGTGATCCTCGATCCTGCTCGTCCGATTATCGGGCTGAATGACTCGAAGAAATTATCCGAAAAGCGCCGTCTGGCGTTATACGATGAAATTAAAGAAAAAGCGCTGGCCTGGAGTCTGGGGCGGGCGGAGCCGCATGAGATCGACGAACTGAACATCCTCCATGCCACAATGTTGGCGATGCAGCGTGCGGTAGCCGGGCTGAGCGTGGTGCCCGAATATGTGCTGATCGACGGGAATCGTTGTCCGGCGCTACCCATGCCGTCACTGGCGGTCGTCAAAGGCGACAGCCGGGTAGCCGAAATCAGCGCCGCCTCGATTATTGCCAAAGTCACCCGCGATGCCGAAATGGCCGCGCTGGATCTCACTTTTCCCCAGTATGGCTTTGCCCAGCATAAGGGGTATCCTACCGCTTTCCATCTGGAAAGACTGGCTGAACACGGCGCAACTGAACATCATCGTCGCAGTTTTGGGCCGGTGAAACGCGCACTGGGACTGATGTCCTGAATCAAGACGCCAATAAGTAACGCGGAATCTGAAGATGGCTGAACCACGTTTCGTACACCTGCGGGTGCACAGCGACTATTCCATGATTGATGGGCTGGCGAAGACCGGGCCGCTGGTGAAAAAGGCGGCCGCGCTTGGCATGCCTGCGCTGGCGATCACCGACTTCACCAACCTGTGCGGTCTGGTGAAGTTCTACGGAACGGCGCACGGTGCCGGTATGAAGCCGGTGATTGGTGCCGACTTTCACGTTCAGAGCGAGCTTCTCGCCGATGAAATGACGCAGATCACCGTGTTGGCGCTGAATAACACGGGTTATCAGAACCTGACGCTTTTGATCTCCCGCGCCTATCAGCGTGGCTACGGCGCGCAGGGTCCATGGATCGATCGGGAGTGGCTGGCGGAGCTGAATGAAGGGCTGCTGCTGATCTCCGGCGGGCGTATGGGCGATGTTGGTCGCTGCCTGTTGCGCGGCAATGGCGCGCTGGTGGAGCAGTGTGTCGATTTTTATAAAGAATATTTCCCGGATCGCTTCTACCTGGAGCTGATCCGCACCGGCCGTCCTGATGAAGAGAGTTATCTGCACGCCGCGGTGGCGCTGGCAGAAGAGCATGGATTGCCAGTGGTGGCATCCAACGATGTGCGCTTTATCAATGCCGATGACTTTGACGCCCATGAAATTCGCGTCGCCATCCACGATGGGTTTACCCTCGACGATCCGAAACGCCCGCGTAACTATTCGCCGCAGCAGTACATGCGCAGCGAAGAGGAGATGTGCGAGCTGTTTTCCGATATCCCGGAAGCGCTGCAAAACAGCGTAGAGATTGCTAAACGCTGCAACGTCACCGTTCGCCTGGGCGAGTATTTCCTGCCGCAGTTCCCGACCGGCGACATGACCACCGAAGACTTCCTGGTCCTGAAATCGAAAGAAGGTCTGGAAGAGCGTCTGGAGTTTCTCTTCCCGGATCCGGCCGTTCGCGCCGAAAAGCGCCCGGAATATGACGAACGTCTGGATATTGAACTTCAGGTTATCAACCAGATGGGGTTCCCCGGCTACTTCCTGATCGTAATGGAGTTTATCCAGTGGTCGAAGGATAACGGCGTACCGGTAGGGCCGGGCCGTGGTTCGGGTGCCGGATCGCTGGTGGCCTATGCGCTGAAAATCACCGACCTCGATCCGCTTGAGTTTGACCTGCTGTTCGAACGTTTCCTCAACCCGGAACGTGTCTCGATGCCCGACTTCGACGTCGACTTCTGCATGGAGAAACGCGACCAGGTTATCGACCACGTGGCCGACATGTACGGCCGCGATGCGGTATCACAGATTATTACCTTCGGGACCATGGCCGCAAAAGCGGTTATCCGCGACGTGGGCCGCGTACTGGGGCATCCGTACGGCTTTGTTGACCGTATCTCGAAGCTGGTACCGCCCGATCCGGGCATGACCCTGGCGAAAGCCTTCGAAGCAGAGCCGCAACTGCCTGAAATCTACGAGGCCGACGAAGAGGTCAAAGCGCTGATCGATATGGCGCGTAAGCTGGAGGGCGTCACCCGTAACGCCGGTAAACACGCCGGTGGGGTGGTTATTGCTCCGACCAAAATTACCGATTTTGCGCCACTCTACTGCGATGAAACCGGTTCGCACCCGGTCACCCAGTTTGATAAGAACGACGTAGAATACGCTGGCCTGGTGAAGTTTGACTTCCTCGGCTTGCGTACGCTCACCATCATCGACTGGGCGCTGAAGATGATCAACCCGCGCCGGGCCAAACAGGGCCTGGAGCCGATCGATATCGCCGCGATCCCGCTGGATGATAAGAAAAGCTTCGACATGCTGCAGCGTTCGGAAACCACGGCGGTGTTCCAGCTTGAATCCCGCGGCATGAAAGATCTGATCAAACGCCTGCAGCCTGACTGCTTCGAAGACATGATCGCCCTGGTGGCACTTTTCCGTCCGGGGCCGCTGCAGTCGGGGATGGTAGATAACTTTATCGACCGTAAGCACGGCCGAGAAGAGCTTTCCTATCCTGATGTGCAGTGGCAGCACGAAAGCCTGAAACCGGTGCTGGAGCCAACCTACGGCATAATCCTGTATCAGGAACAGGTTATGCAGATTGCCCAGGTACTCTCTGGCTATACCCTCGGCGGCGCGGACATGCTGCGTCGTGCTATGGGTAAGAAAAAGCCAGAAGAGATGGCCAAGCAGCGTTCTGTCTTTGAGGATGGGGCGAAAAAGAACGGCATCGACGGCGAACTGGCGATGAAAATCTTCGATCTGGTAGAGAAATTTGCCGGATACGGGTTTAACAAATCGCACTCCGCTGCCTACGCGTTGGTCTCCTATCAGACCCTGTGGCTCAAAGCGCACTACCCGGCAGAGTTTATGGCCGCGGTAATGACCGCCGATATGGATAACACCGAGAAGGTGGTGGGCCTGGTGGATGAGTGCTGGCGAATGGGACTGAAGATCCTGCCGCCGGATATCAACTCCGGTCAGTACCATTTCCACGTCAATGATGACGGAGAGATTGTTTACGGTATCGGCGCGATTAAAGGCGTGGGTGAAGGCCCGATCGAAGCGATCATCGAGGCCCGTAATCAGGGCGGTTATTTCCGCGAGCTGTTCGACCTGTGCGCCCGTACCGATATTAAAAAGCTTAATCGCCGGGTGCTGGAAAAGCTGATCATGTCCGGGGCGTTTGACCGTCTCGGGCCGCATCGTGCCGCGCTGATGAACTCGCTGGCCGATGCCCTGAAGGCCGCCGATCAGCACTCAAAAGCGGAAGCTATTGGTCAGGCGGATATGTTTGGCGTGCTGGCAGAAGAGCCGGAGCAGATCGAACAATCCTATGCCAGCTGTCAGCCGTGGCCGGAACAGACGGTTCTGGATGGTGAGCGTGAAACGCTGGGCCTGTACCTGACCGGGCACCCGATCAACCAGTATCTTAAAGAAATTGAGCGCTATGTCGGAGGCTATCGGCTGAAAGACATGCATCCGACAGAACGTGGTAAGATTACCACGGCTGCGGGGCTCGTCATTGCCGCGAGGGTTATGGTCACCAAGCGCGGCAATCGTATCGGCATCTGTACGCTGGATGACCGTTCCGGGCGTCTGGAGGTGATGTTATTCACCGATGCACTGGATAAATATCAGCAGTTGCTGGAAAAAGACCGCATACTTATCGTCAGCGGACAGGTCAGCTTTGATGACTTCAGCGGGGGGCTTAAAATGACCGCCCGCGAAGTGATGGACATTGACGAAGCCCGGGAAAAATATGCTCGCGGGCTTGCTATCTCGCTGACGGACAGGCAAATTGATGACCAGCTTTTAAACCGACTCCGTCAGTCTCTGGAACCCCACCGCTCGGGGACCATTCCAGTACATCTCTACTATCAGAGGGCGGATGCGCGTGCACGGTTGCGCTTTGGTGCGTCGTGGCGTGTCTCTCCGAGCGATCGTTTACTCAACGATCTGCGTGGCCTCATTGGTTCGGAGCAGGTGGAACTGGAGTTTGACTAATACAGGAATACTATGAGTCTGAATTTCCTTGATTTCGAACAGCCGATTGCAGAGCTGGAAGCGAAAATCGATTCTCTGACCGCCGTTGGCCGTCAGGATGAAAAACTGGATATTAACATCGACGAAGAAGTGCATCGTCTGCGTGAAAAGAGCGTAGAACTGACGCGCAAAATCTTTGCCGATCTCGGCGCATGGCAGGTAGCCCAGATGGCGCGCCATCCACAGCGTCCGTACACCCTGGATTATGTCCGCCTGGCGTTCGATGAATTCGACGAGCTGGCAGGCGATCGCGCTTATGCCGACGATAAAGCTATCGTTGGTGGTATCGCACGCCTCGACGGTCGTCCGGTGATGATTATTGGCCACCAGAAAGGGCGCGAAACGAAAGAAAAAATTCGCCGCAACTTCGGGATGCCAGCGCCGGAGGGTTACCGTAAAGCCCTGCGTCTGATGGAGATGGCCGAGCGTTTCAACATGCCGATCATCACCTTTATCGACACCCCGGGTGCATACCCTGGCGTCGGTGCAGAAGAGCGCGGTCAGTCTGAAGCGATTGCCCGCAACCTGCGCGAAATGTCACGCCTGACCGTGCCAGTCATCTGTACCGTTATCGGTGAAGGTGGCTCCGGTGGCGCGCTGGCTATTGGCGTGGGCGATAAAGTGAATATGCTGCAGTACAGCACCTATTCCGTTATCTCCCCGGAAGGCTGCGCATCCATTCTGTGGAAAAGCGCCGACAAAGCGCCGCTGGCTGCTGAAGCGATGGGCATTATCGCCCCGCGTCTGAAAGAGCTGAAGCTGATCGATACCGTTATCCCGGAACCTCTGGGTGGCGCGCACCGTAAGCCGGAAGTGATGGCGGCCTCTCTGAAGGCGCAGCTGCTGGCCGATCTCGCAGACCTCGACGTGCTGAGCAAAGAAGATCTGCTTAACCGTCGTTACCAGCGTCTGATGAGCTACGGTTACGCGTAAGCCAGGCCATACTCTGAAAAGCCGCACATCGTTGCGGCTTTTTTTATGCCTGCGGTTTACCTCAACTATGCTTAGTGAATGTTTTTTAAGGAGGTAAACCGTGAACATCATTGCCATTATGGGGCCGCACGGCGTCTTTTATAAAGACGAACCCATCAAGGAGCTGGAGCAGGCGTTAACATCCCGCGGGTT
This sequence comes from Leclercia sp. LSNIH3, assembly GCF_002935105.1. NCBI lineage: Bacteria > Pseudomonadati > Pseudomonadota > Gammaproteobacteria > Enterobacterales > Enterobacteriaceae > Leclercia > Leclercia sp. LSNIH3. Next base: position 1,552,006 of record NZ_CP026387.1, on the reverse strand, counting down.
TCAACTTATCTGGCCACAAAACAGCGCCGATCTACTGAAATTTATCGAACATAATCCGCGTATTTGCGGCGTTATCTTCGACTGGGATGAGTACGACCTCGAGCTGTGTAGCGATATCAATCAACTTAATGAATATCTTCCGTTGTATGCCTTTATTAATACGCATTCGACGATGGATATTAGCGCGCAAGAAATGCGTATGGCGCTGTGGTTTTTTGAGTATTCCCTTGGGGTAGCAGACGATATCGCCGCCCGTATCCAGCAATATACCGGTGAGTACCTTGATACCATTACCCCGCCGTTTACCCGTGCACTCTTCACCTATGTGAAAGAGGGGAAATACACTTTCTGCACCCCGGGCCATATGGCGGGAACGGCGTACCAGAAAAGCCCGGTGGGCTGTCTGTTTTATGATTTCTTTGGCGGGAACACGCTGAAGGCGGATGTGTCGATCTCGGTGACGGAGCTGGGATCGCTGCTGGATCATACCGGTCCACATCTCGAAGCCGAAGAGTATATCGCCCGCACCTTCGGGGCCGAGCAGAGCTATATGGTGACTAACGGCACCTCGACCTCGAACAAAATTGTCGGCATGTACGCCGCGCCGGATGGCAGTACCTTATTGATTGACCGCAACTGCCATAAATCGCTGGCGCATCTGCTGATGATGAGCGACGTGGTGCCGATCTGGCTATCGCCCACCCGTAACGCGCTGGGTATTCTGGGCGGGATCCCGCGCCGGGAATTCTCCCATGTGGCAATTGAGAGTAAAGTGGCGACCGTTCCGGGGGCAAGCTGGCCGGTTCATGCGGTGATCACCAACTCCACCTACGACGGCCTGCTGTACAACACCAACTGGGTGAAACAGACCCTGGATGTGCCCTCGATCCATTTTGACTCTGCATGGGTGCCCTATACCAATTTCCACCCGATTTATGCCGGTAAAAGCGGGATGAGCGGCGAGCGGGTACCGGGAAAAGTGTTCTTCGAAACCCAGTCCACGCATAAGATGCTGGCGGCGTTTTCCCAGGCCTCGCTGATCCACATTAAAGGTGAATACGACGAAGAGACCTTCAACGAAGCCTTTATGATGCATACCACCACCTCGCCGAGTTACCCGCTGGTGGCCTCGATTGAAACCGCGGCGGCAATGCTGCGCGGCAATCCCGGTAAGCGTCTGATCAACCGCTCCGTTGAACGCGCCCTGCATTTTCGCAAAGAGGTCCAGCGACTTAAAGATGAAGCCGACGGCTGGTTCTTTGATATCTGGCAGCCGGACGATATCGACGAAGCCGAATGCTGGCCTGTTGCACCTGGGGAGAGCTGGCATGGCTTTCGCGATGCCGATGCGGATCATATGTTCCTCGATCCGGTTAAAGTCACCATTCTCACACCGGGTATGGATGAGCAGGGTGTGATGAGCGAGGAGGGGATCCCGGCTGCGCTGGTGGCGAAGTTCCTTGATGAGCGCGGTGTCGTAGTGGAGAAAACCGGGCCATATAACCTGCTGTTCCTGTTCAGCATTGGTATCGATAAAACCCGGGCGATGGGATTGCTGCGCGGGTTGATGGAGTTTAAACGCGCCTACGATCTGAATCTGCGGGTCAAAAATATGCTGCCGGATCTCTACGCCGAGGATCCCGACTTTTACCGCAACATGCGCATTCAGGATCTGGCCCAGGGGATCCATAAGCTCATCCGCCAGCACGATCTGCCGCGGCTGATGCTGCAGGCATTTGACGTTCTGCCGGAAATGAAGCTCACTCCTCATCATGCCTGGCAGCGTCAGGTGAAAGGGGAGGTGGAAACGGTCGATCTGGAGGATCTGGTCGGACGGATCTCCGCCAATATGATCCTGCCCTATCCGCCGGGCGTGCCGTTGTTGATGCCGGGAGAGATGATCACCGAGCAGAGCAGGGCGGTGCTGGATTTCCTGCTTATGCTCTGTTCGATTGGTCGTCACTATCCTGGGTTCGAAACCGATATCCACGGTGCCAAACGGGATGAAGATGGCAACTATCGGGTACGTGTCCTAAAAGCGCAGTGACCCCTTGCACGGCACGGGGGTTCGGATATAACGTTCAGGCACATTAAAAAGGAGAAACCATGCTGGGCTTAAAGCAGGTTCACCATATTGCCATTATTGCTACCGACTACGCCGCGAGTAAGGCGTTTTACTGCGATACGCTGGGATTTACCCTGCAAAGTGAGTTTTATCGCGAGGAGCGCGACTCCTGGAAGGGAGACCTGGCGCTGAACGGCCAGTACGTCATTGAGCTGTTTTCGTTCCCATTCCCGCCAGCGCGCCCGTCCCGGCCGGAAGCCTGCGGTTTACGTCATCTCGCCTTTAGCGTGGATGACATCGACCAGGCCGTGCAGCATCTCGACGCGCATGGCGTAAAGTGTGAAGCCATCCGCATCGACCCCTTCACCGGCAAACGCTTCACCTTCTTCACCGATCCTGATGGCCTGCCGCTGGAGCTGTACCAGCAGTAACGCTTGCCTCCCTGGGAATTGCCCGGTAACGTGCCGGGCATCTTCCTGCACAGATGATGACGATGACCACAGCCGATCTTCAGCACGCCCTCCACCCATACCGCCGACTGCTGGTGGGATTTAGCGGTGGCCTGGATTCCACGGTTTTGCTGCATCAGTTGATGCGCTGGCGTGAACAGGCGCCCGACCTAGAACTACGCGCTATCCACATTCACCACGGTCTCAGCCCGCACGCTGACAGTTGGGTGGCGCATTGCCAACGCCTCTGTCATGAATGGGATATTCCCCTGATCGTGGCGCGGGTGACGCTGGCGGAAGAGGGGCTGGGACTGGAAGCGCAGGCACGCAAGGCGCGATATGCCGCTTTTCACGAGGCGCTGTTACCCGGGGAAGCGCTGGTCACGGCGCAACACCTGGACGATCAGTGTGAAACCTTTTTGCTGGCGCTCAAGCGCGGTAGCGGCCCGGCAGGACTGTCGGCCATGCCTGTGCGGGCGCGTTTTGCCGATACCGAACAGATCCGTCCCCTGCTCGGCAAGACGCGAGAATCGCTGCTTGCCGAGGCGCAGCATTGGGGTCTTCGCTGGATTGAAGATGAAAGTAACCAGGACGACAGCTATGACCGCAATTTCCTGCGTCTGCGTGTAGTGCCCCTGTTGACACAACGCTGGCCCCATTTCGCACAAGCCACCTCCCGTAGCGCCACGCTGTGCGCGGAACAGGAGCAGCTCCTTGATGAACTGCTGGCTGATGAGCTGTCGTCCCTGGTTTCTGACGACGGGGCGCTGGCGATCGCGCCGCTGGAGGAGATGAGCGCGGTACGTCGGGCTGCACTCCTGCGAAGATGGCTGGCGGCACACGGGGCGTTAATGCCGTCGCGCGCTATGCTTACCCGGCTCTGGGATGAAGTGGCGCTTGCCAGGGAAGATGCGGCACCGCGGCTGCGTTCAGGTGAGGGAGAAATCAGGCGCTTTAAGGGGCAACTGTGGTGGGTAAAAAGCCACGCATCGCTTGCCGATCGGGTTATTGACTGGCCCTGTCTGGATCGGCCTCTGTTGCTACCGGAAGGGCTGGGTACTCTGCATCTCAACGCAGGCGGTAACTTGCGCCTGCCGCAGCCTGATGAGCCGGTGACGGTGCGCTTCCGGGCCAGCGGAACGATGCATATTGTCGGGCGAAACGGGGGGCGTAAGATCAAAAAAATCTGGCAGGAGCTTAATGTTGCGCCCTGGCGTCGGGATTCCACACCGCTGCTGTTTTACGGCGAAACGCTGGTGGCGGCTGCGGGCGTGTTTGTGACGCGGGAAGGCGTGGCGGATACGGATAAGGGTGTACAGCTGGAGTGGAATACGTAACGGACAGCAGGCTGCCCGTTACAGAGGATCAGGACTCGCTCACCACGACGGTGCCGATTTCGGGATGACTGAAGCTGGCGATTTTATCGAGACGGAGTTCACGCGTTGCGCCGCCGTCCTCGACCACCAGGTACTCCACATTTTTACGGGATACCAGATCGTTCGCCTTTGCCTTCAGGACTTCGCCATCTTTTAACGCCAGCGTTAAAACCAAATGATGCTGGCAGGCGAGTTCGAGGTTGTCATAGTCATCACAGTTGATGGGTTGATAAGTTTCATTCATTGACATAATCGCTCACCAGTAAATTCGCAGCAGCATAGGCTGCCTTTTCTCTGACCGATTCTGAAAGCGTGTCATCCGACGCTATTTCATTCAGAACTTTCAATACACAGCCCAACGCATCGGGGACATACCCCAGATCGCCGCTGGCAATTTCCGCATACCGTTTGCGAATTAGCTCACAATAATTATTCACATCCCCTCCTGCCAGCGCACTGACTTTACTGTGAGATACAATTAAGCCTACGAGCATTAACCCGGTTTAGCAAGGTGACTATACCATACTCATTTAAGCAATATCAGCAGGTTGATATAGCAGACATTCGCGAGCCTGTAACAGCCTTTTGGCAGAGATTTCGCTACAATGCGCACCTGATTCGAAAGGAGTTCTCTCATGGCGCTTAAAGCGACAATTTACAAAGCCGCGGTCAATGTGGCGGATTTAGACCGCAATCAGTTTCTGGATGCGACATTAACGCTGGCGCGTCATCCCTCTGAAACCCAGGAGCGCATGATGCTGCGTCTGCTGGCATGGATTAAGTATGCCAACGAGCGACTGCAGTTTACCCGCGGCTTAAGCGCGGAAGAGGAGCCAGAAGCCTGGCTGCGCAACGACCATATGGGTATCGATCTGTGGATTGAGCTTGGCCTGCCGGATGAGCGCCGTATTAAGAAAGCCTGCACCCAGTCTGCCGAAGTGGCGCTCTTCACCTATAACAGCCGCGCCGCGGAGATCTGGTGGCAGCAGAACAAGAATAAATGCTCGCAATTCAATAACCTGTCTGTCTGGTATCTGGATGATGAACAGTTGGCTAAGCTGAGTGCGTTTGCCGGTCGAACCATGATCCTGCAGGCGACGATCCAGGATGGGGCCATCTGGTTATCGGATGCTGAGAATAATCTGGAAATTCATCTTGTAGCCTGGCAGTCCCGCTCATGATTGTTCTGTCCCGAACGGTCAGCCTCCCTGATAATGACGTTGAGATCACCGCGATCCGCGCTCAGGGAGCGGGGGGCCAGCATGTGAATAAAACCTCAACGGCTATTCATCTGCGCTTTGACATTCGGGCATCCAGCCTGCCAGAGTACTATAAAGAACGTCTGTTGGCCGCCAGCCACCATCTGATCACCAGTGAAGGGGTGATTATTATCAAAGCCCAGGAGTACCGCAGCCAGGAGATGAACCGGGAAGCGGCGCTGGCCCGGCTGGTGGCGGTGATCCAGGAACTCACGGCAGTGCAAAAAAGCCGTCGGGCGACCCGTCCGACCCGCGCCTCGAAAGAGCGCCGCCTGGCGTCTAAGTCACAGAAATCATCCGTCAAGGCGCTGCGTGGCAAAGTTCGCCGTCCTCAGGATTAACGGGCGACAGTTGAGATACGATAAGGAATAAAAAGTGAAATCAGCGATATTTTCCGTGGTGGCAGCAAGCGCGCTGTTCGTCCTGATGGGGTGTCATAACCGTGCTGAGATGGAAGTGCTGGAACCGACCCAGGCAGAGGCGTTAAAACCCATGCAGCAGAGCTGGCGCGGTGTCTTGCCTTGCGCTGATTGCGAGGGTATCGAAACCTCGCTGTTTCTGGAAAAAGATGGCACCTGGGTAATGAACCAGCACTATCAGGGCGCCAAAGCCCCTTCCACCTTTGCCAGCTATGGTACATGGGCCAGAACTGCCGATAAGCTGGTGCTGACCGATACGGCGGGCGAAAAGCGTTATTTCCGTGCCAAAGGCGAAGGGCTGGAGATGCTCGACATGCAGGGCAACCCCATCGTGTCACAGTTTAACTACACGCTGGCACCCATAACCGCCGCGCTGCCGGCGACACCAATGGCGATGCGTGGCATGTATTTCTATATGGCTGATGCAGCGATCTTCACCGACTGTGCCACCGGCAAAAAGGTGAGTGTGGCAAATAACGCTCAGCTGGAGCGGGATTACGCAGCAGCGCGTGGGAATGATACTAAACCGGTGCTGCTCACGGTTGACGGTCACTTTACGCTGCAAGCTAACCCGGACAGCGGGGAAAAAATCAAAACGCTGGTGCCGGACCGCGACGCCAGGTTTGAAGCCGGTAAGAATTGCGACAGCAAATAACTGAAATAAAAAACCCCGCCGAAGCGGGGTTTTTTGTGGCTTATGCCTTGATGGCTTTCACCAGGTAATCAAGCACCTCACCGGTCTTGATCATCTGTTTCTCGCCGTTACGACGGTATTTGTACTCAATTTCGTCATTGTCGAGGTTACGATCACCGATAACCACAGTGTGTGGAATACCGATCAGTTCCATATCGGCAAACATCACGCCCGGACGCTCTTTACGATCGTCCATCAGCACTTCGATACCCTGCGCACGCAGCTCGCTATACAGCTTCTCGGCCAACTCCTGGACGCGATAAGACTTATGCATGTTCATCGGCAGGATTGCTACCTGGAACGGTGCAATGTTGTCCGGCCAGACGATACCGCGTTCGTCGTGGTTCTGCTCAATTGCAGCGGCAACCACGCGCGTTACCCCGATACCATAGCAACCCATGGTCAGGATCTGGTTACGGCCATCTTCGCCCTGTACGGATGCGTTCAGTGCCTGGGAATACTTGTTGCCCAGCTGGAAGATGTGGCCCACTTCGATACCGCGTTTGATCTGCAGCACGCCCTGGCCATCCGGGCTTGGATCGCCTGCGACCACATTACGAATGTCAGCCACTTCCGGGGTCGCTACGTCGCGATCCCAGTTGATGCCGAAGAAGTGTTTACCATCAACGTTGGCACCGGCAGAGAAATCGCTCATTGCCGCAACGGTACGGTCAATCACTACCGGGATCGGCATATTGACCGGGCCGAGAGAGCCTGGACCGGCATTCACCACCGCGCGGATTTCTGCTTCGGTCGCGAAGGTCAGTGGGCTGGCAACCTGTGGCAGTTTTTCTGCCTTAACTTCGTTCAGTTCGTGATCGCCACGCACCAGCAGGGCAACCAGCGGGTAGCTGCTGCCTTCAACCGCTTTCACCAGCAGCGTCTTAACGGTTTTTTCAACCGGCAGATTGAACTGCTCAACCAGCTCAGCAATGGTTTTGGCGTTCGGCGTATCAACCAGCGTCATCGCTTCAGTGGCTGCCGCGCGTGGCGTAGCGGGGGCCAGGGCTTCAGCAAACTCGATGTTGGCCGCGTAATCAGAGGTGTCAGAGAAGATCACATCATCTTCGCCGCTCTGCGCCAGCACCTGGAATTCATGGGATGCGCTACCGCCGATGGAACCGGTATCGGCCTGTACAGCACGGAAATCCAGACCCATACGGGTGAAGATTTTGCTGTACGCGTCGTACATCTTGTCATAGGTCTCTTGCAGTGATTCCTGTGAGGTATGGAAGGAGTACGCATCCTTCATCAGGAATTCACGGGAACGCATCACGCCAAAACGCGGGCGTACTTCGTCACGGAATTTGGTCTGGATCTGATAGAAATTCAGCGGCAGCTGTTTGTAAGAGCTCAGCTCATTACGGATCAGATCGGTGATCACTTCTTCATGCGTTGGACCCAGAACAAATGGGCGCTCGCCGCGGTCAACAAAGCGCAGTAATTCCGGGCCGTACTGCTCCCAACGACCACTCTCCGCCCACAAGTCTGCGGGCTGAACCACGGGCATGGACACCTCAATGGCACCGGCGTTATCCATCTCTTCACGCACGATGTTCTCGACTTTTCTCAGGACGCGCAGGCCGGTCGGCAGCCAGGTATACAACCCGGAGGCCAGCTTGCGGATCATCCCGGCGCGCAGCATCAGCTGATGGCTGATAACTTCGGCGTCGGCAGGTGTCTCCTTCAGTGTGGAGAGCAGATATTGGCTAGTACGCATGTTGTTACGGTTCCATTTCGACGATTGGAACAGGCTGACAGGGCAGCCTGACACAAAAAAAGTGGTTTAGTTTACCAGTGTGGCAATGATGCCAAAAGAGAAGAGAATAAAATTACTGCGGCTCGAGGGCAAACACTTCAAAGCCCGCCGCCGTAACGCGCCAGCGAACATTGAAGTCCAGCAACAAGACGGCGTAACTTTTCCCGGCTTCTTCTTCCTTGCGATAGGCTGGGCGAGGATCTTGCGCCAGCACCTCGACGATAAAATCCCGTAGGCGAGGGTAACGCTTTTCCAGTTGGATTAACGTGTGAACCAGCTCGTCGGTAAAGTACACCGGCATATCCGCCTGAGGGGCCTGCTGGGCATAGCTGGCACGCGCATCCGGCAAGGCTTCGGCAAAGGGCAGATAGGGTTTGATATCCACTACCGGCGTGCCGTCGACCAGATCCAGACTGCCCAGTTCGAGGATCACCTGGTCTTTTTGACAGCGGATGCCTTTCAGTTCAACGAGCGACATACCGACGGGGTTTGGGCGGAAGGTCGAGCGCGTGGCAAATATCCCCATCCTGGCATTACCGCCGAGACGAGGCGGGCGCACGGTTGGCCGCCAGCCGCCAGCCATGGTCTGATGAAAGATAAACAGCACCCACAGGTGGCTAAACGCTTCCAGTCCGCGCACGGCATCGGCCTGATTATACGGCGCGAGCAAGTGAAGTTCGCCGCCACCGCTTTTTACCAGCCCAGGCTGACGGGGTACGGCAAACTTCTCTTTATAAGGAGAGCGGATAACGCCTATCTGCTCGAACTGGAACACACTCATTTTGCCGAGACGTTAAGAGCAGTACCTACGCAAACAGCCTGGCGGTAGCAGCCTGGCGTGCCGCTGGTGACTTCGCAGCTGTGCAGCAGAACCGCATTGGCCTTCATTTTTGAGGCATTGATCTGCATGCGTTTACGTGCCGTTGGGATATTCGGCGGAGAGTCCTGATTGCTGGCCTGGCAAGATTCGCCGGAGACTTCACCCAGATCGCGGAACGGTTTACCGATTAACGCTTCAGCGCTGGTATAGATTTTGACTGGCGCAGGGCGTGGCGCTTTTGGTTTTTCAGGCTCCACTTTTGGCGGGGTTGCTGTGCTTTTAACAGGTTCAACAGGAGATCTGCTTAGCATAGAACAGCCGCTCAGCATCAGTGCTAAAAGACAGATCGGTAAAGCACGCATAATATTTCCTCTATGAATAATCAAATCGTCAGTTATTGAATCAGTTGCCTGCATAAATGACAAGACGGGCTTTCGCCCGTCATGAATGATATTACACAAAGGTCAGATTACCAGCCTTTAACTGCTCCGCCGTTAAAGACTTTGTTGGCTTCCTGGTAAACTTCATCAGACTGGTAAGCCTGTACGAATTTCTTCACGTTCTCCGCGTCTTTATTATCTTCACGGGTTACGATCAGGTTCACGTACGGGGAATCTTTGTCTTCAACGAAGATACCGTCTTTGGCTGGCGTCAGGTTGATCTGGCTGGCGTAAGTCGTGTTAATAACCGCCAGGGCGATCTGCGCATCGTCCAGAGAACGTGGCAGCTGTGGTGCTTCCAGCTCAACAATTTTCAGGTTCTTTGGATTGCCGGTAACGTCCAGAACGGTCGGCAGCAGGCCAACACCGTCTTTCAGCGTAATCAGGCCCACTTTCTGCAGCAGCAGCAGGGAACGACCGAGGTTAGTTGGATCGTTAGGTACCGCAACCTGAGAACCGTCCTGCAGCTCTTCTAACGATTTAATTTTCTTGGAGTAGCCCGCGATTGGATAAACGAAGGTATTTCCTGCCGCAACCAGCTTGTAGCCGCGATCTTTGATCTGCTGATCCAGGTACGGTTTGTGCTGGAAGGCATTAGCGTCGATATCGCCTTTGCTCAGTGCTTCGTTCGGCAGAACGTAATCGTTGAAAGTTACCAGCTCGACGTCGAGGCCATACTTCTCTTTCGCCACTTTGGCTGCCGTCTCTGCAACCTGCTGTTCCGCACCGACGATAACGCCCACTTTGATGTGATTTGGATCTTTTTCATCCTGACCGCAGCCTACCAGTGCCAGAGAGCCAATCAGCGCGCCTACCGCAGCAAAGGTCTTCAATTTAAACGCCATGTTCTTATCCTTAACTCGTCGAGTTTGTATTGTGTAACGTTATTTGTGCGTAACTGCCCGGACGATGCGATCGCCTGAGAATTGAATGAGATAAACCAGTACAACCAGCAGGACCAGCACGGTATTCATAACAGTGGCATTGTAGCCAATGTAGCCGTACTGATAACCGATCTGACCCAGACCGCCTGCACCGACAGCGCCGCCCATCGCAGAGTAACCCACCAGGGTAATCAGCGTGATGGTTGCCGCATTCACCAGACCCGGCAGGGCTTCTGGCAGTAAGATTTTGCGAACGATCTGCATCGGCGTTGCACCCATGGCGCGTGACGCTTCAATCAGACCTGACGGGATCTCTAACAATGCGTTCTCAACCATACGGGCGATAAATGGCGCCGCGCCTACAGTCAGGGGAACGATAGCCGCCTGCAGGCCGATGGAAGTTCCAACAATAACGCGGGTGAAGGGAATCATCCACACCAACAGAATAATGAAGGGAATAGAACGGAAGATGTTCACCAGCGCAGAGAGCGTGCGATACAGTTTTGCGTTCTCGATAATTTGACCCGGGCGGGTGACATACAGCAGTACGCCTACCGGCAGACCAATGACAAAACCGAAAAAGCCGGATACGAAGGTCATTGCCAGCGTTTCCCATACGCCGCGTGCCAGCAACCACATCATTGCCTCAGACATAACCCAGTACCTCTACTTTTACATGATGCTCTTGCAGCCAGGCGATAGCGGCCTGGGTATCCTGTTGTGTGCCGTGCATTTCGGTCAGCATGATGCCGAACTTCACGCCACCGGCGTAATCCATCTGCGCGCTAATAATATTGTTGTTCACGTTGAAACGACGGGCGGTTTCAGACAGCAGTGGGGCATCCACTGACTTGCCCGTAAATTCCATTCGCAGCATTGGCACGCTGTCGGTTGTTGGAGAGCTTTTTAAACGCGCCTGATAATCTTCCGGGATATCCAGATGTAATGTGGCCTGAATAAACTGCTGCGCCAGCGGGGTTTTGGGATGCGAGAACACCTCGCTCACGCTGTCTTGCTCAATCAGTTCACCCTGACTGATCACCGCCACGCAGTCGCAAATACGCTTAACCACGTCCATCTCGTGCGTAATAAGGAGGATCGTCAGTCCCAGGCGACGGTTAATGTCTTTTAATAGTTCCAGAATCGAGCGGGTAGTTGCAGGATCCAGGGCGCTGGTGGCTTCGTCACAGAGCAACACTTTTGGATTGCTTGCCAGCGCACGTGCAATGGCCACGCGCTGTTTTTGCCCGCCGGATAAGTTAGCAGGGTAGATATCATGCTTATCGCTCAGACCGACCAGATCCAGCAGCTCAGTAACGCGACGTTTGATTTCGTCTTTTGGCGTATTGTCCAGCTCCAGCGGCAAGGCGACGTTGCCAAATACGGTGCGGGAGGAGAGCAGGTTAAAGTGCTGGAAGATCATGCCAATCTGGCGGCGAGCTTTGGTTAAATCCGTTTCGGAAAGGGTTGTCAGCTCCTGGCCATCAACCTGAACCTGACCTTTAGTCGGGCGTTCGAGCAGGTTAACGCAACGGATGAGCGTACTTTTACCTGCACCGGAGGCACCAATGACGCCATAAATCTGTCCAGCCGGAACATGCAGGCTAACGTTGTTCAACGCCTGAATGGTTCGGTTCCCTTGCTGGAACACTTTGGTGATATTCGAAAGTTTAATCATTAGATTATTTTTATCGTATGTAAGTTAGCCGTGGCATTTTCTGCTGCCTTATACGGGCGATGACCGTCAACAAAATGGATGTTAAGGCATCCAGACGTCTAAATCAATCCAACTCTGCGTGATGAGCACTTTATTGCGCGGTGATTCATGAGATACTAACCGGACATCCCTTTTCAGGAGCAAACCGGTGGCAAAATCAGTACCCGCAATTTTTCTCGATCGTGACGGCACTATTAATGTTGATCATGGCTACGTGCATGAGATAGACGAATTTGAATTCATCGATGGCGTTATTGATGCCATGCGTGAATTAAAAGAGATGGGTTTTGCGCTGGTGGTCGTCACCAACCAGTCAGGTATCGCGCGCGGTAAATTCACCGAAGCACAGTTTGAGACATTAACTGAATGGATGGACTGGTCATTGGCCGATCGTGGCGTCGACCTGGACGGTATCTATTATTGTCCTCATCACCCGCAAGGAACCGTGGACGAATATCGTCAGACCTGTGATTGCCGTAAACCGCATCCGGGCATGCTCATCTCGGCACAAGAGTTCCTTCATATAGATATGAGCGCTTCATATATGGTGGGCGACAAACTGGAAGATATGCAGGCAGCTGCCGCAGCAGGTGTCGGTCATAAAATTCTGGTGCGTACCGGCAAACCCGTTACGCCAGAAGCAGAAAATGCAGCGGATTGGGTGATTAATAGCCTTGCAGCACTGCCGGAAACCATCAAAAAGCAGCAAAAATAGGCGTTATGGCCAAAAGGTGAGCGGTTGAAATAAAATTGTCTTTTTCCGCTTGTCACCGCCAGAGAACTCCCTATAATGCGCCTCCATCGACACGGCAGATGTGAATCACTTCACACAAGCAGCCGGGCCGGTTGAAGAGAAAAGCGTGAAATAATCGCTTGACTCTGAAAGAGGAAAGCGTAATATACGCCACCTCGCAACGGTGAGCGAAAGCCGCGTTGCACTGCTCTTTAACAATTTATCAGACAATCTGTGTGGGCACTCAAAGTGACATGGATTCTTAATGTCGAAAGACAATAAATGAATACCAAGTCTCTGAGTGAACATACGTAATTCATTACGAAGTTTAATTCACGAGCATCAAACTTAAATTGAAGAGTTTGATCATGGCTCAGATTGAACGCTGGCGGCAGGCCTAACACATGCAAGTCGAACGGTAGCACAGAGAGCTTGCTCTCGGGTGACGAGTGGCGGACGGGTGAGTAATGTCTGGGAAACTGCCTGATGGAGGGGGATAACTACTGGAAACGGTAGCTAATACCGCATAACGTCGCAAGACCAAAGAGGGGGACCTTCGGGCCTCTTGCCATCAGATGTGCCCAGATGGGATTAGCTAGTAGGTGGGGTAATGGCTCACCTAGGCGACGATCCCTAGCTGGTCTGAGAGGATGACCAGCCACACTGGAACTGAGACACGGTCCAGACTCCTACGGGAGGCAGCAGTGGGGAATATTGCACAATGGGCGCAAGCCTGATGCAGCCATGCCGCGTGTATGAAGAAGGCCTTCGGGTTGTAAAGTACTTTCAGCGGGGAGGAAGGTGTTGTGGTTAATAACCGCAGCAATTGACGTTACCCGCAGAAGAAGCACCGGCTAACTCCGTGCCAGCAGCCGCGGTAATACGGAGGGTGCAAGCGTTAATCGGAATTACTGGGCGTAAAGCGCACGCAGGCGGTCTGTCAAGTCGGATGTGAAATCCCCGGGCTCAACCTGGGAACTGCATTCGAAACTGGCAGGCTAGAGTCTTGTAGAGGGGGGTAGAATTCCAGGTGTAGCGGTGAAATGCGTAGAGATCTGGAGGAATACCGGTGGCGAAGGCGGCCCCCTGGACAAAGACTGACGCTCAGGTGCGAAAGCGTGGGGAGCAAACAGGATTAGATACCCTGGTAGTCCACGCCGTAAACGATGTCGACTTGGAGGTTGTTCCCTTGAGGAGTGGCTTCCGGAGCTAACGCGTTAAGTCGACCGCCTGGGGAGTACGGCCGCAAGGTTAAAACTCAAATGAATTGACGGGGGCCCGCACAAGCGGTGGAGCATGTGGTTTAATTCGATGCAACGCGAAGAACCTTACCTACTCTTGACATCCAGAGAACTTAGCAGAGATGCTTTGGTGCCTTCGGGAACTCTGAGACAGGTGCTGCATGGCTGTCGTCAGCTCGTGTTGTGAAATGTTGGGTTAAGTCCCGCAACGAGCGCAACCCTTATCCTTTGTTGCCAGCGGCTAGGCCGGGAACTCAAAGGAGACTGCCAGTGATAAACTGGAGGAAGGTGGGGATGACGTCAAGTCATCATGGCCCTTACGAGTAGGGCTACACACGTGCTACAATGGCGCATACAAAGAGAAGCGACCTCGCGAGAGCAAGCGGACCTCATAAAGTGCGTCGTAGTCCGGATTGGAGTCTGCAACTCGACTCCATGAAGTCGGAATCGCTAGTAATCGTAGATCAGAATGCTACGGTGAATACGTTCCCGGGCCTTGTACACACCGCCCGTCACACCATGGGAGTGGGTTGCAAAAGAAGTAGGTAGCTTAACCTTCGGGAGGGCGCTTACCACTTTGTGATTCATGACTGGGGTGAAGTCGTAACAAGGTAACCGTAGGGGAACCTGCGGTTGGATCACCTCCTTACCTTAAAGAACCTGCCTTTGTAGTGTCCACACAGATTGTCTGATGAAAAAGAAGCAGTAAAAAATCTCTGCAGGCTTGTAGCTCAGGTGGTTAGAGCGCACCCCTGATAAGGGTGAGGTCGGTGGTTCAAGTCCACTCAGGCCTACCAGACTCCTTGTAATAAAGGATGAGCGGTACAGAGATTAGCATTTTGCGATGGGGTTATAGCTCAGCTGGGAGAGCGCCTGCCTTGCACGCAGGAGGTCTGCGGTTCGATCCCGCATAGCTCCACCATCCTTTTACTGCGACCACAAGAAAACTTCAGAGTGTACCTGAAAAGGTGCGCTGCGAAGTTTTGCTCTTTAAAAATCTGGATCAAGCTGAAAATTGAAACGACGCACTGTGTCTGTTCTCCGTAATAAGAGCAGATGAAGGTGTGGTCGGGTCTCGGATTTCGCAATCAGAAGTGAAACAGCTTCGGGTTGTGAGGTTAAGCGACCAAGCGTACACGGTGGATGCCTAGGCAGTCAGAGGCGATGAAGGACGTGCTAATCTGCGATAAGCGCCGGTAAGGTGATATGAACCGTTATAACCGGCGATTTCCGAATGGGGAAACCCAGTGTGACTCGTCACACTATCGTTAAGTGAATACATAGCTTAACGAAGCGAACCAGGGGAACTGAAACATCTAAGTACCCTGAGGAAAAGAAATCAACCGAGATTCCCCCAGTAGCGGCGAGCGAACGGGGAGCAGCCCAGAGTCTGAATCAGCATGTGTGTCAGTGGAAGCGTCTGGAAAGTCGCAGGGTACAGGGTGATACTCCCGTACACGAAGATACACCTGCTGTGAACTCGAAGAGTAGGGCGGGACACGTGGTATCCTGTCTGAATATGGGGGGACCATCCTCCAAGGCTAAATACTCCTGACTGACCGATAGTGAACCAGTACCGTGAGGGAAAGGCGAAAAGAACCCCGGCGAGGGGAGTGAAAAAGAACCTGAAACCGTGTACGTACAAGCAGTGGGAGCACCCTTGTGGTGTGACTGCGTACCTTTTGTATAATGGGTCAGCGACTTATATTCTGTAGCAAGGTTAACCGTATAGGGGAGCCGAAGGGAAACCGAGTCTTAACTGGGCGTTAAGTTGCAGGGTATAGACCCGAAACCCGGTGATCTAGCCATGGGCAGGTTGAAGGTTGGGTAACACTAACTGGAGGACCGAACCGACTAATGTTGAAAAATTAGCGGATGACCTGTGGCTGGGGGTGAAAGGCCAATCAAACCGGGAGATAGCTGGTTCTCCCCGAAAGCTATTTAGGTAGCGCCTCGTGAATTCATCTCCGGGGGTAGAGCACTGTTTCGGCTAGGGGGCCATCCCGGCTTACCAACCCGATGCAAACTGCGAATACCGGAGAATGTTATCACGGGAGACACACGGCGGGTGCTAACGTCCGTCGTGAAGAGGGAAACAACCCAGACCGCCAGCTAAGGTCCCAAAGTCATGGTTAAGTGGGAAACGATGTGGGAAGGCACAGACAGCCAGGATGTTGGCTTAGAAGCAGCCATCATTTAAAGAAAGCGTAATAGCTCACTGGTCGAGTCGGCCTGCGCGGAAGATGTAACGGGGCTAAACCATGCACCGAAGCTGCGGCAGCGACACTTAGGTGTTGTTGGGTAGGGGAGCGTTCTGTAAGCCGTCGAAGGTGACCTGTGAGGGTTGCTGGAGGTATCAGAAGTGCGAATGCTGACATAAGTAACGATAAAGCGGGTGAAAAGCCCGCTCGCCGGAAGACCAAGGGTTCCTGTCCAACGTTAATCGGGGCAGGGTGAGTCGACCCCTAAGGCGAGGCCGAAAGGCGTAGTCGATGGGAAACAGGTTAATATTCCTGTACTCGGTGTTACTGCGAAGGGGGGACGGAGAAGGCTATGTTGGCCGGGCGACGGTTGTCCCGGTTTAAGCATGTAGGCGGAGGTTCCAGGTAAATCCGGTACCTTATTAACGCTGAGGTGTGATGACGAGGCACTACGGTGCTGAAGTAACAAATGCCCTGCTTCCAGGAAAAGCCTCTAAGCATCAGGTAACATCAAATCGTACCCCAAACCGACACAGGTGGTCAGGTAGAGAATACCAAGGCGCTTGAGAGAACTCGGGTGAAGGAACTAGGCAAAATGGTGCCGTAACTTCGGGAGAAGGCACGCTGATATGTAGGTGAAGCCCCTGCGGGTGGAGCTGAAATCAGTCGAAGATACCAGCTGGCTGCAACTGTTTATTAAAAACACAGCACTGTGCAAACACGAAAGTGGACGTATACGGTGTGACGCCTGCCCGGTGCCGGAAGGTTAATTGATGGGGTTAGCGGCAACGCGAAGCTCTTGATCGAAGCCCCGGTAAACGGCGGCCGTAACTATAACGGTCCTAAGGTAGCGAAATTCCTTGTCGGGTAAGTTCCGACCTGCACGAATGGCGTAATGATGGCCAGGCTGTCTCCACCCGAGACTCAGTGAAATTGAAATCGCTGTGAAGATGCAGTGTACCCGCGGCAAGACGGAAAGACCCCGTGAACCTTTACTATAGCTTGACACTGAACACTGGTCCTTGATGTGTAGGATAGGTGGGAGGCTTTGAAGCGTGGACGCCAGTCTGCGTGGAGCCATCCTTGAAATACCACCCTTTAATGGCTGGTGTTCTAACGTGGACCCGTTACCCGGGTTGCGGACAGTGTCTGGTGGGTAGTTTGACTGGGGCGGTCTCCTCCTAAAGAGTAACGGAGGAGCACGAAGGTTAGCTAATCCTGGTCGGACATCAGGAGGTTAGTGCAATGGCATAAGCTAGCTTGACTGCGAGAGTGACGGCTCGAGCAGGTGCGAAAGCAGGTCATAGTGATCCGGTGGTTCTGTATGGAAGGGCCATCGCTCAACGGATAAAAGGTACTCCGGGGATAACAGGCTGATACCGCCCAAGAGTTCATATCGACGGCGGTGTTTGGCACCTCGATGTCGGCTCATCACATCCTGGGGCTGAAGTAGGTCCCAAGGGTACGGCTGTTCGCCGTTTAAAGTGGTACGCGAGCTGGGTTTAGAACGTCGTGAGACAGTTCGGTCCCTATCTGCCGTGGGCGCTGGAGAATTGAGGGGGGCTGCTCCTAGTACGAGAGGACCGGAGTGGACGCATCACTGGTGTTCGGGTTGTCATGCCAATGGCACTGCCCGGTAGCTAAATGCGGAAAAGATAAGTGCTGAAAGCATCTAAGCACGAAACTTGCCCCGAGATGAGTTCTCCCTGAGCCTTTAAGGCTCCTGAAGGAACGTTGAAGACGACGACGTTGATAGGTCGGGTGTGTAAGCGCAGCGATGCGTTGAGCTAACCGATACTAATGAACCGTGAGGCTTAACCTTACAACGCCGAAGCTGTTTTCGGTGACTGAGACAATTTTCAGCTGATACCGGATTAACCGGGTGGCCCGCGAGGCGGCCCGGAAACAGAATTTGCCTGGCGGCTGTAGCGCGGTGGTCCCACCTGACCCCATGCCGAACTCAGAAGTGAAACGCCGTAGCGCCGATGGTAGTGTGGGGTCTCCCCATGCGAGAGTAGGGAACTGCCAGGCATCAAATTACGTAGTGAACCGGGGCAGTAACCCGGTGGTTACAGAAGTATTCGGTGGAGCGGTAGTTCAGTCGGTTAGAATACCTGCCTGTCACGCAGGGGGTCGCGGGTTCGAGTCCCGTCCGTTCCGCCACTTATTGAAAGCCCTGAGCTAACGCTCAGGGCTTTTTTCTTGTCTGTTTTTTAATTATTGCCATAAATGCAAAAATCCTCTGCTTAATACGCTCTTTTTTCAAATAGCCACAGCAGTAATAATCCTCTTTGTTAGCAAACATGATGAAAAAAGAGGAATTCAATGGCTATCCCTGCATTTGGTCTCGGCACTTTCCGCCTGAAAGACGACGTTGTAATCGCATCCGTTAAAACTGCTCTCGAACTGGGTTATCGCGCCCTTGATACCGCACAGATCTACGATAACGAAGCCGCTGTCGGTCAGGCCATCGAAGAGAGCGGTGTACCGCGCGACGCACTTTTTATCACCACCAAGATCTGGATTGAAAATCTCAGCAAAGAGAAGTTAATCCCAAGCCTGAAAGAGAGCCTGAAAAAGCTGCGTACTGATTATGTCGATCTCACCTTGATCCACTGGCCATCACCGAACGATGCGGTAGCGGTTGAAGAGTTTATGCAGGCATTGCTGGAAGCCAAATCCCAGGGGCTGACGCGCGAAATAGGAATTTCTAACTTCACTATCCCATTGATGGAAAAAGCTATTGCGGCTGTCGGCGCAGAAAATATCGCGACCAATCAGATCGAGCTTTCTCCTTACCTGCAAAACCGTCAGGTGGTGGAATGGGCGCAGCAGCATGGCATCCATATTACCTCTTATATGACGCTGGCTTACGGCAAAGCGCTGAAAGACGAAACCATTCTGCGTATCGCTGCTAAACATAGTGCCACTGCTGCTCAGGTTATCCTGGCGTGGGCGATGGGAGAGGGTTATGCGGTGATCCCTTCTTCAACCAAACGTGAAAATCTGGCAAGTAACCTGCTGGCTCAGGATCTGACGCTGGATCAGGAGGATAAAAAAGCGATCGCAGCACTGGATTGCAACGATCGCCTGGTCAGCCCGGAAGGTCTGGCGCCGAAGTGGGATTAATTTAACCCCCCGCTTCTGTACCCTTAACCCTCTTACAGCTCCTTCGGGAGCTGTTTTACATGCTCGCTCAGAAAGTCGATAAAGGCCCGAATTCGGGTGCTTACCGCTCTGTCGCTGTAGTAGACCGCACTAAAGGGCATCTCTACCGGCAGACGTTTATCGGCCATCAGCTCGACCAACTCGCCCCGGGCTATCTCTTTATCAATCATATAATCCGAAAGACAGGCAATCCCGTTCCCTTCAAGGCATAACTGCTTGAGCGTCTCGCCACTGTTCGAAGATAAGCCGCTGACCACTTCATGAAGTTGGCCATCATGGCAGGCGAGGGGCCAGGTATTAAGGGATACCGGTTCCGTGAAGCCCAGGCACAGATGCTGCTTAAGCTCCTCAATCGTCTCAGGCTTGCCAAACCGGGCTATATAGGCCGGGGAGGCGATAACTTTGCGATAACTGGTGAACAACGGGCGTGCCCGCAGGCTGGAATCGGTCAGCGTCCCGGCGCGGATCGCCACATCCACTTTGCGCTCAATCAGATTAATGAAGGTTTCAGACGAGACCAGAGACAAAGTCATTTCAGGATAACGTTCGCGGAAAGGTTTAATCAACGGCATCAGGAAATGCAGCACTACAGGCGTGGCGGCGTCAATGCGTAACAGGCCGCGTGGCGTGCTACGCGTTTCCATAATTTCCGTTTCTGCCGCCGCCATCTCCTGCAGAATAGACTGCACGCGCCGAAAATAACGTTCGCCTTCCTCGGTCAGGCTTAGCTGACGGGTCGTCCGGTTAAGCAGGCTAACACCCAGCTTCATCTCCAGCTTTTTGACCGACCGGCTGACGGCGGAGTTCGCCTGACCCAGCTGTTCGGCGGCACGGCTGAAACTACCGCTCTCCACGACGGCGACGAAGATCGCCAGTTCCTCAGAGGTTGCTTTCATTGTTGCTTAATCCGCAAAATTATATTGATACTTTGAGCATTTTTGTTATTTAAACACTGGCGCATACTCCGTGTCATCTTAATCCTGATGAGACGGAGTTTTTTATGCCTCTGGCGCTACTTGCCCTGACGATCAGTGCCTTCGCAATCGGCACTACCGAATTTGTTATTGTAGGTCTGGTTCCTACGATTGCGGACCAGCTTGCTATCTCACTGCCTTCGGCAGGTTTGCTGGTCTCCATCTATGCCCTTGGTGTCGCGATTGGCGCGCCGGTGCTGACCGCATTAACCGGTCGCCTGCCGCGTAAGCAGTTGCTGATGGCCTTAATGGTGTTATTCACTGCCGGAAACATTCTTGCCTGGCAGGCACCTGATTACACGACACTGGTCATTGCCCGCCTGCTGACGGGTCTTGCCCATGGCGTCTTCTTCTCCATCGGCTCAACCATCGCGACGAGTCTGGTACCTAAAGAGAAAGCGGCCTCGGCCATTGCCATCATGTTTGGTGGTTTAACCGTGGCGCTGGTTACCGGTGTGCCGCTGGGAACCTTTATTGGTCAGCATTTTGGCTGGCGTGAAACCTTCCTGGCGGTCTCGCTGCTCGGGGTCATTGCGTTGATCAGCAGCCTGGTACTGATCCCATCGAACATTCCAGGTCGTGCTGCAGCGACGTTGCGCGATCAGCTAAAGGTCCTGACCCATCCACGTCTGCTCATGATCTATGCCATTACGGCGCTGGGTTATGGCGGTGTGTTTACCGCGTTTACCTTCCTGGCGCCAATGATGCAGGATCTGGCTGGCTTCTCTCCGAGTGCAGTCAGTTGGATCCTGTTGGGTTATGGCGTTTCGGTAGCAATCGGCAACATCTGGGGCGGCAAGCTGGCAGATAAACACGGCGCCGTTCCGGCATTGAAAATTATCTTTGCCGCGCTGGTTATCCTGCTGCTGGTCTTCCAGTTCACTGCCTCAATGCAGTATGCCGCACTGGCGACGGTACTGGTGATGGGGATCTTCGCCTTCGGCAACGTACCGGGCTTGCAGGTTTATGTGGTGCAGAAAGCCGAGCTGTATACCCCCAACGCTGTCGATGTGGCGTCTGGTTTGAACATTGCCGCTTTCAATGTTGGGATTGCGCTCGGGTCTATTATTGGTGGGCAGACCGTTGAACACTTCGGTCTGGCGCAAACTCCGTGGATTGGTGCCGTTATCGTTCTTGTCGCATTTTTGTTGATTGGCCTGAGTGGTCGTCTGGATAATCCCGCTCGTGTTGTGCCGGAATAAGCCTGGTGTAAGCACTTGCTAACAAAACGAAACAGCGGTTTATCCGTAATTGCGTTGAAAGTGTGAGCTGAAAACCCTATAACATTAGAACCCGCTCCTGTTTCTGGACGGGTTCTGTCTATAGAGGTCGTTTCACATCGTGCGAAAAAATACCTATGCCATGCGTTATGTTGCCGGACAACCTGCGGAGAGAATATTACCGCCGGGTTCGTTTGCGAGCATTGGTCAGGCGTTGCCCGCCGGCGCACCTTTAAGCAGCGATGAAAAAATCCGGGTGCTGGTGTGGAATATCTTTAAACAGCAGCGTGCTGAATGGTTATCCGTCCTGCAGAACTTTGGTAAGGATGCGCATCTCGTTCTGCTGCAGGAGGCGCAAACCACCCCTGAGCTGGTAAGGTTTGCAACCACTAACTACCTCGCCGCCGACCAGGTGCCGGCATTTGTCCTGCCGCAGCATCCGTCAGGCGTGATGACGCTCTCAGCCGCTCACCCGGTTTATTGCTGCCCACTGCGCGAACGTGAGCCGCTCCTGCGCCTGGCAAAATCTGCTCTGGTCACCGTCTACCCGCTGCCGGATACTCGCCTGCTGATGGTGGTGAACATTCACGCGGTCAATTTCAGCCTCGGCGTTGACGTCTACAGCAAACAGTTACTGCCTATCGGCGATCAGATCGCGCATCACAGCGGTCCGGTTGTCATGGCCGGTGATTTCAATGCCTGGAGCCGTCCACGTATGAATGCGCTTTATCGCTTTGCGCGTGAGATGTCGCTGCGCGAAGTACGCTTTACCGATGATCAGCGTCGCAAGGCGTTTGGTCGTCCACTCGATTTTGTCTTCTATCGTGGTCTGAACGTGCACGAAGCCTCAGTGCTGGTGACTCGTGCATCCGATCACAATCCGCTACTCGTCGAATTCAGTCCCGGCAAGCCTGAGCGATAGAGGTGCGTCAGGTCTGCCGTGGGGCAGGCCTGCGCAGGTGCTGCCCTTTATTTTTCATCAACCGAAGGACAGCAAAATGACAACACAGTCCCATCATGACAACGTAGAAAAACAGTTTGGCTCCCAGGCGAAAGCCTATCTCACCAGTGCGGTTCACGCATCCGGGCGCGATCTGCAGCGTCTGGCTGAACGTCTGGCCGACTTCCCCGATGCCAGCGTGCTGGATTTAGGCTGCGGTGCGGGTCATGCCAGCTTTGTAGCGGCACAGCAGGTTAGCCATGTAACAGCATACGATTTATCCAGCCAGATGCTGGAGGTCGTCTCTGCGGCCGCCAGTGAGAAGGGGCTGGCGAATATCGCCACCCGTCAGGGTTATGCTGAATCCTTACCCTTTGCCGATCAATCGTTCGATATCGTTATTAGCCGCTACTCGGCGCATCACTGGCATGATGTCGGCCAGGCGTTGCGCGAGGTTAAACGGGTTCTGAAGCCGGGCGGTTTAGTGATCATCATGGATATCATGTCGCCGGGTCATCCTGTACGTGATATCTGGTTGCAGACGGTTGAAGCCCTGCGTGATACCTCGCATGTCCGTAATTATTCCAGCGGTGAGTGGTTATCCATGTTCACTGAAGCAGGGCTGATTACACGGGCACTGGAAACCGACAGGCTGACGCTGGAGTTCTCCTCCTGGATTGCTCGTATGCGCACGCCCGAGGCATTAAGCCAGGCGATCAGACTGTATCAGGACAGCGCTTCCGCTGAGGTAAAAGCCTATTTTGCATTGCAGGAAGAAGGCTCCTTTACCAGCGATACTCTCTTCGCTGAAGCCCAAAAGGCGGGATAAAACAAAAAAGGCACCGAGGGGAATCGGTGCCTTTTTACTTCAGGTTTCTGAAATCAGGAATCCGGAGTGGCGTTGTTTTTCACAAATAACGTTATCCGATCGCCAGGCTGCAGATTGTCGGTATCGCTATTCCAGCGCATCACATCTTTGATGTTCACGCCGTGACGCTTCGCAATACTCGAAAGCGAGTCGCCTTTTTGCACACGATAGGTAATGCTATCGTTGTTATTAGCGAGACGCTGTGCGCTGTTACCCGCGCCAATCGTCAGGTTCTGACCCACTTTCAGGGTAGAACCGCGCAGCTTGTTCCACTGCTGCAGATCTTTCGTGCTCACGCCAAGACGTGATGCAATGCCTGAAAGCGTATCGCCTGTACGTACCTGATAGCTCCGGCTGTTAACCGGTGAATTATCCGCGATCAGCGTAGACTGAACCGCAGCAATTTCACCTGCAGCCAGCGATACCCGTAGCTGTTCAGCGTGCTTCTGCGGCACCAGAACGTATTTCGGCCCGCTGTTACCAAGCGTAGAGCCTTTCACACCTGCGTTGAAGGCTTTCAGTTTGGTGACCGAGATACCTGCCATATCCGCAACCTGTCTCAATTCAACAGGGTTGTTGATACGCACTCTCGCCAGCGCGCGACTTTCGTCCGAAGTCGGCAGCTTCACGCCGTACTGTTGGCTGTTTTTGAAGATTTCACTCAAAGCCAGCATTTTCGGTACGTATAGTTTGGTTTCCCGTGGCAGTGGAAGCGACCAAAAGTCGGTAGGTTTACCCCGTGCTTTATTCGCTTTCATTGCCTTCAGTACACGACCCTCACCGCTGTTATACGCAGCGACAGTCAGCAACCAGTCACCGTCGAACATCTTGTTCAGACGTTGCATCATGTCGAGAGCGGCAGTCGTCGAGGCGACCACATCACGACGTGCATCGTAGTTGCGGGTCTGTTTTAAACCATAATTTCGCCCTGTGCTCGGTATGATCTGCCAAAGACCTGCGGCCTTGGCGCCAGACGTTGCGTGTGGGTCAAAAGCGCTCTCCACTATGGGTAGTAGTACCAGTTCCATGGGCATGTTACGTTTCTTAACTTGCCCTGCTATCCAGTACATATACGGCTCTGCCCGTAAAGTTACATCGTGGAGATAGCTCTTATTGCTTAAATACTTCTGTTTCTGTTCGCGAATCCGGCTGTTTTCCGGAATCCCCATCTTCAGCTCGTCGCCAATAGAGACCCACAAGTCTTGATCCTGTGCGAAAGACGTCCCATCGTCTGCCCATCGCGATTGACTTGTAAACTTCCCTGCTTCCCCTTGACCAGCTGCAGAAAGGCTCTGTGCGTGCTGTTGTACGTTGCCAGTGTTCTGAGACGCCTGGCAACCCACAAGCAGGACAGAGGCGAGTAATATCGCTTTTGCCTTCATGTGTGTGTCAATAGTTGCTTAAAAGACGAGCGATGATAACGACGAATATTTAAAAAGGCAACACGCAATTGTCAGAAGTTATCTTTCTTCGCCCTTAACCATGCGAAACATTGCTCAGGTTGTTGCATATTTGTTTCTTTGGTAAATTTATTAATTAAATCAATATCATTTACTCTAAGAAATAAATTAATTTTACGCTCATTTTTCAGAATTCCGGGCAGTGTTTTTTGATTTTTTGCACGTAACTCATTCACTTTGTGGTAATAATCCTGAATTGCCACATCCTCTGGCAGAACGTGCATTGCAAACTTCATATTCGCTAAAGTGTATTCATGTGCGCAACAAATGAGGGTGTCTTCAGGAAGGGCGTTAATTTTCTGGAAGGACTGGTACATCTGGGCTGGCGTACCTTCGAACAGTCTCCCGCAGCCGCCAGAAAACATCGTATCGCCACAAAAAAGATAAGGAAAACTGAAGAACGAGATATGTCCTAAAGTGTGACCCGGAGTGGCAATTACAGAAAACTCCGACTCAAGAATGAGGATCTTTTCCCCATCTTCGACTACGCGTGTGGTGCCCTTATTTTGTGTTTCAGCGGGGCCGCAGACCACAAGATGAGGAAATTTTGCACAGATCGCCGCGACACCGCCCACATGATCGTGGTGATGATGAGTAAGCAGAATCGCTTCTGGTTGCCACTGGTTTTGCTCAATGGCCTTTAATACCGGCTCAGCCTCACCAGGATCGACAATAATGCAACGACCTTCATCATTTGTTAAAACCCAGATGTAATTGTCCTGAAACGCAGGAATACTGATAAGATTCATACATTACCTCTCATAGCGTGGCGGGTGTTTTGATGAAACCGGCAAGGATACCTCAGATTGTCTCAGCACCAGCACATTGGGCGGAATTGCCCTGGGGTGAATACTATCGCGAAGCGCTTGAGCAGCAGCTAAAGCCCTGGTTTGCGAAAATGTATGGTTTTCACCTGCTTAAGATTGGCAATCTGAGCGCGGAAATCAACTCTGAAAGCTGCGGGATTTCACATCAGGTCAATGTGTCGCTGGGGGGCGAGCCTGTTCAGGTGAAGGCCAATCCGTTACATCTGCCGTTTGCTGAAAAATCCGTGGATGCCTGCCTGCTGGCGCATTCGCTGCCCTGGTGCGACGATCCCCACCGTTTACTCCGCGAAGCCGACCGGGTTCTGATTGACGATGGCTGGCTGGTGATCAGCGGATTCAACCCGATGAGCCTGATGGGCTTGCGCAAGCTGGTGCCGGTGCTGCGCCGCACCCCGCCGTACAACAGCCGGATGTTCACCCTGATGCGTCAGTTGGACTGGCTGTCGCTGCTCAACTTTGAGGTGATGCACCATAGCGGTTTTCAGGTATTACCCTGGACGCGGCAGGGCGGGAAGATGCTCAGCACCCATTTCCCGGCGCTGGGCTGTATGCAACTGATTGTGGCGCGCAAGCGAACCATTCCCCTGACGCTCAATCCCATGAAGCAAAGCAAGGCGAAAACCCGACTGCGTGCCGCCGTGGGCGCCACGCGACAATATCGTAAGCCCTAATCAGGCTTCCGGTTTATACCCGACATCTTCATGTTGCGGATTCATTGCGGCAGCGCGGGCCAGTTCGTCGCAGCGTTCGTTTTCAGGATGCCCGGCGTGGCCTTTCACCCATTCCCACTGGATTTTATGCTGGCTGAGTGCCGCATCAAGACGCTGCCAGAGGTCGACATTCTTCACCGGTTTTTTGTCGGCTGTTTTCCAGCCCCGTTTTTTCCAGTTATGGATCCACTGAGTGATCCCCTGGCGCACATACTGGCTGTCCGTGCTCAGCACAATATCGCAGTGCTCTTTCAGCGCCTCGAGGGCAACAATCGCCGCCATCAACTCCATACGGTTGTTGGTGGTCAGGCGATAGCCTTCGTTGAAGGTTTTTTCGTGTTCGCGATAACGCAAAATCGCACCGTAGCCCCCCGGGCCTGGGTTGCCGAGGCATGATCCGTCGGTGTAAATCTCTACCTGTTTACGCATCCTGGCAGACATCCTGTAATCAAAACGGTAAGTCTGACATAAATGGTCGTCATCAGCACTGCAAAATAAAGTCGATGCGATTTAGCCTTTGAAGGCCTGACCAGGTTGTTTACAATGTCGCCATTGAACAGAGCAGGTTTTCAGAATGAGTATTGCAGACACACATAACGCCGACAGGATCATTGTCCTCGATACCGAAACCACGGGTATGAACCAGATCGGTGCTCACTATGAAGGGCACAAGATCATTGAGATCGGTGCGGTAGAGGTGATCAACCGCCGTCTTACCGGCAATAACTTCCATGTCTACCTGAAGCCAGACCGGCTGGTGGACCCGGAAGCCTTTGGCGTTCACGGTATCGCAGATGAATTCTTACTGGATAAACCTACCTTTGCCGACGTCGCCGATGAATTCATCGACTACATCAAAGGTGGCGAGCTGGTCATTCATAACGCCTCGTTTGATATCGGCTTTATGGATTATGAGTTCAGCAAGCTCAACCGCGGTCTGCCGAAGACCGACACCTTCTGTAAAGTCACCGACAGCCTGGCGATGGCAAGAAGGATGTTCCCCGGCAAACGTAATAGTCTTGATGCGTTGTGCTCGCGCTATGAAATAGATAACAGCAAGCGAACGCTGCACGGGGCATTGCTCGATGCCCAGATCCTGGCCGATGTCTATCTGATTATGACGGGTGGCCAGACCGCTTTGGCCTTTAATGCCGATAACGATTCACAACAGCAGACCGGGGAGAGCGAAATCCAGCGCCTTGTCCGTCAGTCCAGCGCATTACGCGTTATTCTCGCAAGCGATGAAGAGTTACTGGCGCATGAATCGCGTCTGGATCTGGTACAGAAGAAGGGCGGTAGCTGCCTCTGGCGCGGCTAAATGCGGCGGAAGCGCTGTTAAAATAACCGTTTGGAGTGTTTTTGCAGCAAACGATTCAAAAGCAGAGAAAAAGCATTGACGGGATCGGAGGCAAACCGTAATATCTGCCTCGTTCCCAAGGGAACACAGCGGAGCGGTAGTTCAGTCGGTTAGAATACCTGCCTGTCACGCAGGGGGTCGCGGGTTCGAGTCCCGTCCGTTCCGCCACTATTAAGAAGGCCTGAATCAGCAATGATTCAGGCCTTTGTCATTTTATCACGTAGCTAATTTAGCCAGGCAGCAAACGTTGGTGCCGCCCGGCTGATGTTTAATTAATGCTAAACGGATCCGCATCCTGCCAGGCAGGAAACTTCTCCCGATATTCTCTTAATGCCGTCAGCGACAGCTCTGCGTCAATGCGCGTAGCATGATGGGGATCTGCGGTGGCGATGATCTCGCCCTGCGGATTAATCACCCGGCTGTCGCCGCGATAGTGATGCCCGTTACCGTCGGTACCGACCCGGTTGCAGCCCGCAACATAGGCCTGGTTCTCGATGGCCCTTGCTGTCAGCAGTGCCTGCCAGTGCAGCGAGCGCGGGGCAGGCCAGTTAGCGACATACAGCGCCAGGTCATAATCGTTACGGTTACGCGACCACACCGGGAAGCGCAGGTCGTAACAGACTAAGGGCAGAATGCGCCAGCCGCGCCACTCAAACACCAGCCGCTCGTTACCCGCTTCATAATGCTGGTGCTCATCCGCCATGCGGAACAGGTGGCGCTTATCATAGAAATGCACCTTACCCTCAGGCTCCACCAGCAGAAAACGGTTAACCGGCCCGCGTTCGGTCTGCAAGGCGGCGCTTCCGGCGATTAGCGCCTGGGTTTGCTGCGCCCTGGCCTGCATCCAGGCGACCACATCCGCCTGTGGCAGAGACTGTTTTGCCGCTTCCATGGCAAACCCGGTGGTGAACATTTCCGGCAGGATAATAATATCGCGTCCGGTGATCCCCTCCAGTTGACGATCAAAATGGCGCAGGTTGGCGGGGCCATCCATCCACACCAGCGGTTGTTGCAAAAGCGTAATCTTCAAACCAGGCACAGTAAGACTCCTCGAAGAACCACATTTTGACACTGTAGCACGACAATCAGAGAAACGGGTGGCAATAAAAAACCCCGCACCAGGCGGGGTTCTTTAGCACTGAAACGGGTTAGGCGGCTTCAGGTTTACGCACACTCTCTGCAAACTTTACCGGCTGTGTCGCCAGCTCATCGGCGTCGAAATCATCGACGTTGATACTGCGCAGACGGCTCTCTTCAGCTTTGATCAGCACGGCTGCTTCATCCTGGCTGATGATGCCGCCCGCCAGCGCCTGTTTCGCCAGTTCATCCAGACGGGTAAATGGCAGGTTTTTGCCCAACTGCTTGCAGATCTTCTGATGAATCGGATCGGCTGCCATCACATCCAGCAGCGCCTCTTCCAGCAGGCCAACCGGGTTATGCTCGCTTGGCGTCAGATATTGGCCGCGGCCGATACGGGAGCGGGTCGCGCTCGGCACCTGTAGGATCTTCGCTACTTTGTGGTCCAGCTTATCGGACGGCGCCAGATAGTGACGACCGGTCGGGAAGATGACCACGCGCAGCGCGCCAGCCACAAAGCGGTTCGGAAAGTTCACCAGCAGATCGTCGATGGCCTGTTCCGCCTGATACAGCGCATCCTGCACGCCCCAGTGAACCAATGGCAGATCCGCTTCGTGACGACCTTCATCGTCGTAGCGTTTCAGTACCGCCGAGGCGAGGAAGATCTGGCTCAGCACATCACCCAGACGCGCAGAGATACGTTCCCGGCGTTTCAGGCTACCACCCAGTACCGCCATCGATACGTCGGAGAGTAGCGCAAGGTTGGCACTCAGACGGTTCAGATGCTGATAGTAACGACGGGTTGCATCGCCGGTAGGTGTGGCGCTGGTCAGGCCGCGGGTCAGTCCCAGCCAGAAGCTGCGTACTTTGTTGCTGCCGACGTGGCCGATGTGTTTAAACAGCAGTTTATCGAAGGCATCCACGTCGTTGTTTTGTGCGGCTGCCATCTCTTCCAGTACGTATGGATGGCAGCGGATTGCGCCCTGACCGAAGATCATCATGCTGCGGGTCAGAATGTTTGCCCCTTCTACGGTGATGGCAATAGGTGCGCCCTGATAGCCACGCGCCAGGAAGTTGCCTTCGCCCAGCATAATGCCTTTCCCGCCAGCAATATCCATTGCATCGATGATCGACTGCTGCGCACGGTGAGTACAGTGGTACTTCACGATAGCTGACAGCACGGCCGGTTTTTCACCCAGCATAATCCCATAGGTAATTAATGAAGCTGCCGCATCCATCACGTAGGCATTCCCCGCGATACGTGCCAGCGGCTCCTCAATCCCTTCCATCTTACCGATAGAAACTTTGAACTGACGGCGGATGTGAGCGTAAGCGCCAATCCCCATCGCCACGGATTTCAGCCCACCGGTTGAGTTCGACGGCAGCGTAATGCCGCGGCCAACGGACAGACATTCCACCAGCATACGCCAGCCCTGACCGGCCATTTTTGGGCCGCCGATGATGTAATCAATCGGGACAAAGATATCCTGACCGCGGGTCGGACCGTTCTGGAACGGCACGTTCAGCGGGAAGTGACGACGACCAATTTCCACACCCGGGGTAGAGGTTGGGATCAGCGCACAGGTAATGCCCAGATCCTCTTCACCCCCTAACAGCTTGTTCGGGTCGGAGAGTTTAAAGGCCAGGCCCAGCACGGTGGCGATGGGGGCCAGCGTAATGTAGCGTTTGTTCCAGGTCAGGCGCATACCCAGCACCTGCTCACCCTGCCACTCGCCCATACAGACCACGCCGGTGTCCGGGATAGCGCCTGCATCAGAACCCGCTTCCGGGCTGGTCAGTGCGAAGCAAGGGATTTCCAGACCGCGTGCCAGACGCGGCAGATAGTGATCTTTCTGCTCTTCAGTACCGTAATGTTGCAGCAGTTCACCTGGGCCTAATGAGTTAGGCACGCCGACGGTGATCGCCAGAATCCCGGAAACGCCGGACAGTTTTTGCAGAACACGTGCCTGAGCGTAAGCAGAGAACTCCAGCCCGCCGTACTCTTTCTTAATGATCATCGCGAAGAAGCGATGCTCTTTTAAAAATGCCCACAGTTCCGGCGGCAGATCGGCCATTTCATGCGTGATCTGGAAGTCATTCGCCATCCGGCAGGCTTCTTCAACCGGGCCATCAATAAATGCCTGCTCTTCCGCAGTAAGGCGCGGCTGCGGATAGTTATGCAGCTTTTTCCAGTCTGGCTTGCCCTGGAACAGGTCGCCTTCCCACCAGGTGGTGCCAGCGTCGATGGCCTCTTTTTCGGTCCGCGACATCGGCGGCATTACTTTACGGAAGCCGCGGAATACCGGAGCGGAAATCATCGACTTACGCATGGAGGCGACGTTGAATGGCACCAGGATGATCGCCAGCGGAACCAGCACCCAAGGGTTCCAGATGCCAGCCAAGCCGAGTGCAGCGGTCCAGGCCAGTAAGATAACGCTGCTCAAAACTAAGCTAACCCGGTGGTAGAACAACACCCCGAGCAGAACAACGGATAAGAGAATACTTAAAATCATCATAACGAAAAGCTCCCTGTCTTGTAGGAGGTCTGACCACTTGTGATGATATGGTTGTAGTGGATGTTATTTCTTTTAGCAATGCATTCACAAAATAATTACAACCTGGTTCACATTGTTCAGGTTTTACGCGCCACAAAAAAGCAAAACGCCCGATGATTGATGCGGCTTTAGCTTCTCGCTTTTACCGCTATCCGGTAAACTTGCTCTGTTATTTCATCAATACTGAAGGATTATCCTCATGTACCAGGATCTTATTCGTAACGAACTGAACGAAGCGGCGGAAACGCTGGCTAACTTTCTGAAAGATGAAGCCAATATTCACGCTATTCAGCGCGCGGCGGTCCTGCTTGCCGACAGCTTCAAAGAGGGCGGTAAGGTGCTCTCCTGCGGCAATGGCGGTTCACATTGTGATGCCATGCACTTTGCCGAAGAGCTGACCGGTCGTTATCGTGAAAACCGTCCGGGCTATCCGGCGATTGCCATCTCTGACGTCAGCCACATCTCCTGCGTCGGCAACGACTTCGGTTACGATCACATCTTTTCCCGCTATGTCGAAGCGGTAGGGCGTGAAGGGGATGTCCTGCTGGGGATCTCTACTTCCGGCAATTCCGGCAACGTGATCAAAGCCATTGAAGCAGCCCGCGAGAAGGGGATGAAAGTCATTACCCTGACCGGCAAAGACGGCGGCAAAATGGCGGGTACGGCGGATATCGAAATTCGTGTGCCTCACTTCGGTTATGCTGATCGTATTCAGGAAATTCACATCAAAGTGATCCACATTCTGATTCAGTTAATCGAAAAAGAGATGGTCAAGTAAGACTTCGCTGGGGGCGTATCGCCCCCGCTGTTGTGGAGGTGATGTATGTGCGAACTGCTCGGGATGAGCGCCAATGTGCCGACCGATATCTGCTTCAGTTTTACCGGGCTGGTGCAGCGCGGTGGAGGAACCGGGCCGCATAAAGACGGCTGGGGTATCACCTTCTACGAAGGAAAAGGCTGTCGCACGTTCAAGGATCCACAACCCAGCTTCAACTCTCCGATTGCCAAACTGGTGCAGGATTATCCGATTAAATCCTGCTCGGTGGTGGCCCATATTCGCCAGGCCAACCGCGGTGAAGTCGCGCTGGAAAACACCCATCCGTTTACCCGCGAGCTGTGGGGACGCAACTGGACTTACGCCCACAACGGCCAACTGAGCGGCTATAAATCGCTGGAGACCGGCAACTTCCGCCCGGTGGGGGAAACCGACAGTGAAAAGGCCTTCTGCTGGTTGCTGCATAAATTGACTGAGCGCTACCCACGTACCCCCAGCAATATGACCGCCGTGTTTAAATACATTGCGTCACTGGCGTCTGAGTTACGTGAGAAAGGCGTGTTTAATATGCTGTTGTCTGACGGGCGCTACGTGATGGCGTTCTGCTCTACGAATCTTTTCTGGATCACCCGCCGCGCACCTTTTGGCGTGGCAAAGCTTCTGGATCAGGATGTGGAAATTGATTTTCAGACAGAGACCACACCGAACGATGTGGTCACTGTGATTGCAACGCAGCCGCTGACCGGCAACGAAACCTGGCAAAAGATTATGCCAGGCGAGTGGATCTTATTTTGTCTCGGGGAGCGCGTAGTTTGACGCCAGCTGTGGATGGACCACTTCGTGGCTCAGCGGCTTGCTGACCACATAACGTCCATCCACCACCGAAACGGTTGGCGGCTTACGCGTCTGCTGGAAGTAGTCATAACCCGGTTTCAGCTGTTTCCAGAAATCCGCATAGTAAGAGCGTTGATGACGCTGCATGTTAGCGTCGGTCATACGGAACGGATAGATGCTCACCTGGACGGCCGACTGGCCAAACACCAGCGCACCGGTCACAAACTGGAAGATCTCATCGATTCCGCTGTCGGTCATGGCGTAGCAGCCAACAGAGACACAGGCACCGTGGATCATCAGGTATTTACCGTCATAGCCATGCGCACGGTCAAAGGCATTCGGGAAACCGATGTTGATGGCTTTATAGAAGCGGCTGTCTGGTTTTAGCTGGCTACGCTGAACGCTGTAGAACCCCTCCGGGCTTTTAAAATCGCCCTGACGCTGTTTCGGGCCGAGGCCGCCGGAGTAGTTACAGATTTTATAGCTGTCGAGCAGCTGATACGTCTCACCCATCTTCACGTACAGGTCTAACGTGCGCTCTTCTTTAAAGATCTGGATATAGACCGGAGAGCCCATCAACTGCTGCTTGTATTCTTTGCTAACTGGTGTCGTTGAACTGTTGCTGCTGAGCAGCCCGGCAAACGAAACGCAGGGAATAAGAAGCATCGCAATGAACAATGCGATTTTACGCATACTACAGGTTCCTTGATAAAACATAACCAACTTGCCAGGACGGCAAAAGAGACCCGAAATCAGATTTATCTGCATTAGGCGTGCTCACATTAGCACCACTGCATTTTTTCGCAAGCGTCAGCACGTCGGTTTACAAAATAGTTTTCCCTTATAACCTGGATTAACCGCGCTGGCATTGAGAACTTTGCGTAATCGGTCGCATTTTAGCACCTGCCGCTGCGTTATCCCTGCCGCCTGATAGGGGAAAATGGTACACTGCGGCCGTCTTATGACTGAAGGGTAAGAAAGGACGCTTTTTCAGGATCATCCACGGTTCTGCTGCTCATACAGGCGAGTTCTCGCCCCCTTTCTCTATCCTGTGCAACGACTTCTGACTCGTCCGGCATCCTGGCCGGAACGGTTACTCATGGATATCAACTAACACTATGATTAGAATCAGAAAAGGACTTGATTTGCCGATTTCTGGCATCCCTTTACAGCAGATATTGCCTTCTGCAACACCCCGCCATGTGGCGATCATGGGGGACGACTACATTGGTATGCGTCCCACCATGCTGGTGCAGGAGGGCGATAGCGTTACTAAGGGCCAGGCGTTATTCGAGGATAAAAAAAATCCCGGCGTCCTCTTCACCGCACCCGCCAGCGGGACGGTGGTGGCCATTCATCGTGGCGAACGTCGCGTGCTGCAATCGGTGGTGATCCGGCTTGAAGGCGATCGGCAGCGCGAATTTACCCGCTACGATGTCGCCGATCTCCCCTCGCTCACCCGTCAGGCTGTACAAGCGCAACTGCTGGAATCAGGGTTGTGGACGGCGCTGCGTACCCGTCCTTTCAGCAAAACGCCGGTGCCCGGCACTATGCCGGCCGCCATCTTTGTCACCGCGATGGATACCAACCCGCTTAGCGCTGACCCGCAGCCTCTTATTCTGGCGCAGCGTCAGGCATTCGATGCCGGGCTGACCCTTCTCACGCACCTGACGGACGGCAAAGTGCATGTTTGCCAGGAGAACGGCGGCAAGCTGGGCGGGCATCCTCAAGGAAAGGTAACGTTTAATACCTTCGCCGGGCCGCATCCGGCAGGGTTGCCAGGCACGCACATCCATTTCCTGGAGGCCGTCAGCCT
Source organism: Leclercia sp. LSNIH3 (assembly GCF_002935105.1). NCBI lineage: Bacteria > Pseudomonadati > Pseudomonadota > Gammaproteobacteria > Enterobacterales > Enterobacteriaceae > Leclercia > Leclercia sp. LSNIH3. The sequence continues at coordinate 1,517,368 of NZ_CP026387.1, read as the reverse complement.
GACCAAACAGGTCTGGCATCTTAACTACCAGGACGTTATCGCCATCGGCAAACTGTTCACCACCGGCGAGCTGTATACCGATCGGGTTATCGCTCTGGGCGGCCCACAGATGCGCAACCCTCGGCTGGTGCGCACCTGCCTGGGCGCAGACATCAATGACCTGCTGGTGGACGAAACCCTGGAGGGCGAAAACCGCCATATTTCGGGGTCTGTGCTGAGCGGCAGGCATGCAGTAGGTGCCCATGCTTATCTTGGGCGTTTTCATTTACAGATAAGCGTGGTGAAAGAGGGACGCGAGAAAGAGCTGTTCGGCTGGGTAATGCCCGGCAAAGAGAAGTTCTCCGTTACCCGCACGACGCTGGGCCACTTCCTGCGCAACAAACTGTTTAACTTCTCCACGGATACCCATGGCGGCGAGCGGGCTATGGTGCCCATCGGTAACTACGAGCGCGTAATGCCGCTCGACATCCTGCCGACCCTGCTGCTACGCGATCTGCTGGCGGGCGATACCGACAGTGCCCAGGCGCTGGGCTGCCTCGAACTGGATGAAGAAGATCTGGCGCTGTGCACCTACGTTTGCCCCGGTAAATACGAATACGGACCCGTATTGCGCGAGGTGTTAACCCGCATTGAGCAGGAAGGATAACTGATGGGCCTGAAACATCTCATTGAAAAGCTGGAGCCGCATTTTACCCACGGCGGCAAGCTGGAAAAGTATTACCCGCTATTTGAAGCGACCGCGACGTTGCTCTATACGCCAGGCCAGGTCACAAAAGGGGCTGCGCACGTGCGCGACGCCATCGACCTCAAGCGCATGATGATCCTCGTCTGGTTCGCAGTGTTCCCGGCGATGTTCTGGGGTATGTATAATGTTGGTCTGCAAACGATCCCCGCGCTGACGCATCTTTATGATGCCCAGCAGCTGTCGCAGGTTATCGCAGGCGATTGGCACTACCGGGTGGCGCAGATGCTCGGCGTCAGCTTTACCCCGGATGCTGGTTGGATCAGCATGATGACGCTGGGAGCGGTCTATTTCCTGCCTATCTACCTGACGGTATTTTTGGTCGGCGGCTTCTGGGAAGTGCTGTTCGCGATTATCCGCAAGCATGAGATCAACGAAGGCTTCTTTGTTACCTCCATTCTGTTTGCCCTGATTGTTCCTCCGACCTTGCCTCTGTGGCAGGCGGCGATGGGTATCAGCTTTGGCGTGGTGATGGCGAAGGAGATCTTCGGTGGCACCGGACGCAACTTCCTTAACCCGGCTCTGGCCGGACGGGCGTTCCTGTTCTTTGCCTACCCGGCGCAGATCTCTGGCGATCTGGTCTGGACGGCAGCGGACGGTTTCTCTGGTGCGACGCCACTGTCGCAGTGGGCCGCCCATGGCGGCGAGTCGTTGATCAACAACGCGACCGGCCAGCCAGTGAGTTGGTTCGATGCCTTTATCGGCACCATTCCTGGCTCGATCGGGGAAGTTTCCACGCTGATGATCCTGATTGGCGGGGCCATCATTCTGTTTGGCCGCGTCGCCTCCTGGCGCATTGTGGCGGGTGTAATGCTCGGCATGATCCTCACTGCCACGCTGTTTAACCTGATCGGCTCAGCCACCAACCCGATGTTCGCCATGCCGTGGTACTGGCATCTGGTACTGGGCGGTTTCGCCTTCGGCATGATGTTTATGGCGACCGACCCGGTTTCGGCCTCGTTCACTAACAAAGGGAAATGGTGGTACGGCGCGCTTATCGGGGTTATGTGTGTCCTGATTCGTGTCGTCAACCCGGCCTACCCGGAAGGAATGATGCTGGCGATCCTGTTCGCCAACCTGTTTGCGCCGCTGTTCGATTACCTGGTGGTGCGTGCCAACATCAAACGGAGGAAGGCGCGTGGCTGAGATGAAAAATAATGACAGCATCGGCAAGACGCTGATGGTGATCATCGTACTGTGTCTGGTCTGTTCCATCGTGGTGGCAGGCTCTGCGGTAGGGCTTAAGCCTCGCCAGCAGGAGCAACGCGCCCTCGACAAGCAGCGTAACATTCTGGCAGTAGCGGGCCTGATGCAGGGCGAAATGAGCGCCGAGGATGTGGCGGAACTCTTCGCTGAACGCATCACACCGCGTCTGGTCGATCTCAATACCGGCGAGCTGCTGGAGAGCGATCCGGCCAGCTATAACCAGGCGCAGGCGCTGAAAGATCCGCAGCGCAGCACTGAACTGGAGGCCAGCCAGGATCCCGCTGGCATCAAACGTCGCAGCAACACAGCAGAGATCTACCTGGTGCGCGATGAGCAAAAGCGCGTTCAGGAGCTGGTTCTTCCGGTATATGGCAACGGGCTATGGTCGATGATGTACGCCTTCGTCGCTCTCAACACCAATGGCCGTACGATTAAAGGCATCACTTATTACGATCAGGGGGAAACCCCGGGGCTGGGCGGCGAAGTGGAAAACCCGGCCTGGCGAGCGCAGTTTGTGGGCAAAAAAGTGCTGGATGATAACGGCCAACCGGCTTTGAAAGTGATAAAAGGAGGCGCGCGTTCGGGTGATGAGTACGCCGTTGATGGCCTTTCCGGCGCCACCCTGACCTCAAACGGCGTTCAGCACAGCTTTGATTTCTGGATGGGTGAGCTGGGTTTTGGACCCTTTCTTAAAAAGGTACGTGAAGGAGAGCTGAACAATGGCTGATGCGGGCGAACTGAAAGAAGTTAAACGGGTTCTTATCGGGCCGCTCATCGCCAACAACCCGATCACCCTGCAGGTACTGGGCGTCTGTTCGGCGCTGGCGGTGACTACCAAACTGGAAACCGCCGTGGTGATGACCCTGGCGGTAACCCTGGTGACGGCATTTTCCAGCATGTTCATCTCGATGATCCGCCATCACATCCCCAACAGCGTGCGCATCATCGTGCAGATGGCGATTATCGCCTCGCTGGTGATCGTGGTGGATCAGTTGCTGCGGGCGTTTGCCTACGAAACTTCAAAGCAGCTGTCGGTGTTTGTCGGCCTGATTATCACCAACTGCATCGTAATGGGACGCGCAGAGGCCTATGCCATGAAGATGCCGCCGCTGGCCAGCTTTATGGATGGGATCGGCAACGGTCTCGGCTATGGCGTGATCCTGCTGACGGTCGGTTTCCTGCGTGAGCTGATCGGTAGCGGCAAGCTGTTTGGCATCACCGTACTGGATACCGTGCAAAACGGTGGCTGGTATCTGCCGAACGGTCTGTTCCTGCTGGCCCCCAGCGCGTTCTTCATTATCGGTTTGCTGATCTGGGCGGTGAGAACCTGGCGCCCTGAGCAGCAGGAAAAGGAGTAACCGACAATGGCTCATTACCTGAGTTTGTTTGTGCGGGCGGTGTTTGTTGAAAACATGGCGCTCGCGTTTTTCCTCGGCATGTGTACGTTCCTTGCCGTGTCTAAAAAGGTATCGACCGCCTTCGGGCTGGGCGTTGCCGTCACGGTGGTGTTAGGGCTGTCGGTTCCGATTAACAACCTGGTCTTTAACCTGGTGCTGCGCGACGGTGCGCTGGTTGACGGGGTTGATCTGAGCTTCCTCAACTTCATCACCTTCATTGGCGTCATTGCGGCGCTGGTGCAGATCCTTGAGATGATCCTTGATAAATACTTCCCGTCACTCTACACGGCGCTGGGGATCTTCCTGCCGTTGATCGCCGTGAACTGCGCCATCTTCGGCGGCGTGTCGTTTATGGTACAACGTGATTACAACTTTACCGAGTCGGTGGTGTACGGCTTCGGCTCTGGTATTGGGTGGATGCTTGCCATCGTGACGATGGCGGGTCTGCGCGAAAAAATGAAGTATGCCAACGTGCCGGCCGGGTTGCGCGGCTTAGGGATCACCTTTATCACCACCGGGCTGATGGCGCTGGGCTTTATGTCCTTCTCCGGTGTGCAGCTGTAAGGGCAAAATAGATGGAAATTATACTTGGCGTAGTGATGTTCACGTTGATCGTGCTGGTGCTCTCAGGGCTGATTCTGGTGGCGCGGTCAAAGCTGGTGAACTCCGGCGATGTGATCATCGAGATTAACGATGAGGCGGATAAGCAGATCCGCACCCCTGCAGGTGACAAGCTGCTGAACACGCTTTCCGGCAATGGCATTTTTATCTCTTCTGCCTGCGGCGGCGGCGGTTCCTGCGGGCAATGCCGGGTCACGGTCAAAGAGGGCGGCGGGGATATTCTGCCGACCGAGCTGTCGCACATTAGCAAGCGTGAGGCGAAAGAGGGCTGTCGTCTGGCCTGTCAGGTGGCGGTGCGCCAGGACATGAAGATTGAACTGCCGGAGGAGATCTTCGGCGTGAAAAAGTGGCAGTGTGAAGTTATCTCCAACGATAACAAAGCCACCTTCATTAAAGAGCTGAAGCTGCGCGTTCCCGATGGCGAAGATGTGCCGTTCCGTGCGGGCGGCTACATTCAGATTGAATGCCCGGCGCATACTGTCGCGTACAAAGACTTTGACGTTCCTGACGAGTACCGCGGTGACTGGGATAAATTCAACCTGTTCCGCTTTGTCTCTGAGGTCAAAGAGCCGACGCTGCGCGCCTACTCCATGGCCAACTACCCGGAAGAGAGGGGCATCATCATGCTCAACGTGCGTATCGCCACGCCGCCGCCGGGCGTACCGGATGCGCCGCCGGGGATCATGTCGTCTTATATCTGGTCGCTGAAAGCGGGTGATAAGGTCACCATCTCCGGTCCGTTTGGTGAGTTCTTTGCCAAAGAGACCGACGCCGAAATGGTCTTTATCGGCGGGGGCGCCGGGATGGCGCCGATGCGCTCGCACATTTTTGATCAGCTTAAGCGCCTGGGCAGTCAGCGTAAGATCAGCTTCTGGTACGGCGCCCGTTCGCTGCGTGAAATGTTCTATCAGGAGGAGTTCGAACAGCTGGCGCGCGACAACCCGAACTTCAGCTTCCACATTGCGCTCTCCGATCCGCTGCCGGAAGACAACTGGACCGGTTATACCGGGTTCATTCATAACGTGCTGTATGAAAACTATCTCAAACATCATGCCGCCCCGGAAGACTGCGAGTTCTACATGTGCGGGCCGCCGATGATGAACGCCGCTGTCATCAAAATGTTGCAGGATCTCGGTGTAGAGGATGAGAACATCATGCTGGATGATTTTGGAGGCTGATGATGATGACCTTCTTGCTGACCTTTGCGATGTTTGTGCTGGTGGTGTTTGGCATGTCGCTCGGCTGGTTGATTAAGCGCAAAAGCATTCAGGGCAGCTGCGGCGGCATCTCCTCGCTGGGGATGGAAAAAGTCTGCGATTGCCCGGAGCCGTGCGACGCGCGTAAAAAGCGTATTGCACGAGAAGCGCAACGCCAGCAGAACCGGATCCTCTGAATAATACAGGCCGCGACAGCGGCCTGCTTTTTTACTTAAGCCAGGCGCTGGCCTGCGCGGGCGAATCCACCATCACGCCGTCAGCCCCCAATGCTTGTGCTTTCTGGTAATCCTCTGCGGAGTTAACACCGAGCAGGATCACATGGGCATTTCCCTGAGAACGGAAACAGTCCATCGCCTCCTTATCCCACGTCAGGGTTGCCGGGGAGATACCATCCCCCAGCGTGAATTTCTCCACCACCTCTACCTTGCGATTCAGTTCCAGCCCGTACCAGTACGCATCCATTTTCTTTGCCGGCGTCTGGCAAACGTGGTTCAGTGAGATATTCGCCAGCCGGGTGCGTGTTTCACTGCGGGTGACAAAGCGCGGCACTTCCGCAGGCAGCGCATCCAGATAGCGATCCTCTGTGGAATATACGCGAACACGCGTCAGGCCGTTGGTCTCTTTCAGCACGCTAAGAAGCTGTTTACCCATCTCAGCCGGATCGGCGTCGGGAGATTTAATATCGATGTAAAACGGGGTGTCAGGCCAGCGTTCAAGCACCGCTTTCAGGGTTGGAATTGTGCTCCCGGCGACCTTTTCTTTCCATTTAGCCCCGGCATCAACTGTCGCCAGCTCCGCTTGGGTGTACTGCGAGATCTTTCCCTTTGCTGTGGTTAATGCGCTGAGATCGCTGGGACGATAAAGCACCGGCACACCGTCACGGCTGAGCTGCACGGTGACCCAGATAGCCTGAGCGCGGTTTTCCAGCGCCAGCTGGATCGCCGGAAGGGTATTCTCCGGCGCGTCGGCGGTTCCTCCACGGTGAGCAATCATTTGTGGGCTGGCCCAGGCGGAGGTGGTGAGCACAAGTGAGGCGATAATCATTTTTTTCATGAATAATTTTCCATTTTAAATCATGTAATTCAATGAGTTGTAAATGCTTGATGGCGTATTCTTGTACCACGCTTTAATGACAGGAGTGAGACGGTAAATCTGCTGACGCATTTTTTGCACTTTGTTATACTGTGCATAATTACAGGTGTGGTGACGATGATGCGCAAGATAATCCATGTCGATATGGACTGTTTTTTCGCTGCGGTAGAGATGCGCGACAACCCGGCGCTGCGGGATATCCCCATTGCCATTGGCGGCAGCCGTGTGCAGCGCGGGGTGATCAGCACGGCCAACTACCCGGCACGTAAGTTTGGCGTGCGCAGCGCCATGCCGACCGCAATGGCGTTAAAACTGTGCCCGCACCTGACCTTATTACCCGGACGTTTCGAGGCCTACAAAGAAGCGTCCCACCATATCCGCGAGATTTTTTCCCGCTACACCTCTCTGATTGAGCCTCTGTCGCTGGACGAAGCCTATCTGGATGTCACCGACAGCCTGCACTGTCACGGCTCTGCCACGCTGATGGCCCAGGAGATCCGCCAGAAGATTTTCGATGAATTACAGCTCACCGCCTCGGCGGGCATTGCGCCGGTAAAATTTCTCGCCAAAATCGCCTCGGATCTCAATAAGCCCAACGGCCAGTACGTCATCACCCCGGATGAGGTGCCAGCGTTTATCAAAACGCTGCCGCTCGGCAAGATCCCCGGCGTGGGGAAAGTCTCTGCGGCAAAGCTGGAGAACATGGGGCTGCGAACCTGCGGAGATGTACAGAACAGCGATCTGAGCATGTTGCTTAAGCGCTTCGGTAAGTTTGGCCGGGTGCTGTGGGAGCGGAGCCAGGGCATTGATGAGCGCAACGTTAACAGCGAGCGGCTGCGTAAATCCGTGGGCGTTGAACGGACACTGGCCGAGGATATTCACGACTGGGCAGACTGCGAAGCCATTATCGTCGGGCAGCTTTACCCGGAGCTTGAGCGTCGACTGGCAAAGGTCAAACCGGATCTGCTGATTGCCCGCCAGGGGGTAAAACTCAAGTTTAACGACTTCCAGCAAACCACCCAGGAACACGTCTGGCCGCGGCTGAACAAAGAGGATTTGATTGCGACCGCCAAGAAAACCTGGGAAGAGCGTCGGGCAGGGCGGGGAGTACGGCTGGTGGGGTTACATGTCACTCTGCTGGATCCGCAGCTTGAGCGGCAGCTGGTGCTGGGGCTGTAAAAAAGCCCGGTGGCGCTCACGCTTACCGGGCCTGATACGATGTGTGACCCTCAGGCCCGGCAAACGCAGTGCCGCCGGGCAACTGTCGGCGGATTACTTCGCCGGGATCGCTTTCAGCAGTTCCGTCAGCAGGGTCCAGTAATGGCCCACGCTTTCGATATGCACCTGCTCATCCGGGCTGTGCGGACCGGTAATGGTTGGCCCGATGGAAACCATATCCATATCCGGGTACGGTTTCTTGAACAGACCGCACTCCAGACCCGCGTGGATCACCTGAATGTTCGGCGTGCTGTTGAACAGACGCTGATAAGTTTCACGCACCAGCGCCATCACCGGTGAGCTTGCGTCTGGCTGCCAGCCCGGGTAGCTGCCCTTGGCGTTGGTTTGCGCACCAGAGAGTTTGCCCAGCGATTCCAGCATGCTCACCACATAATCTTTACCGCTGTCGATCAGGGAGCGGATCAGGCAGATGATCTCTGCGCTGTCGTCAGCCATGGTCACCACGCCGACGTTCAGGGAGGTTTCAACCACGCCTTTCGCCACGTCAGAGTTGCGGATCACGCCGTTCGGGGTCGCGTTCAGCAGTTGAACAAAGCGATCACGCGACTCTTCAGTCAGTGCAGCTTTATCCGTTGTGACAGCTTCCAGCACCACGGTCAGGTTCTTCTCTTTCGCTTCCAGTTCGTTTTTCAGGATATCGAGATAAACGGTAGCGAGCTTTTTCAGCGCATCGGCTTTGTCTGCGGCAACGGCCACGGTGGCGAAAGCTTCGCGTGGGATTGCGTTACGCAGCGTACCGCCGTTGAAATCCACCAGACGCAGATCCAGCTCGGCAGCGTGGCCAGCCAGGAAACGGGCCAGCAGCTTGTTGGCATTGCCTAAACCTAAGTGAATATCACCGCCGGAGTGGCCGCCCTTCAGCCCTTTCAGCGTCAGCTTGAAGGTCTGGAAGCCTGCCGGGATCGCTTCGCGGGTCAGCGGCAGCGTGGAGATAAAGTCGATACCGCCCGCGCAACCCATGTAGATTTCGCCTTCCTCTTCGGAGTCGGTATTGATCAGGATATCCGCCTGCAGCCAGTTCGGTTGCAGACCAAAGGCGCCATCCATACCGGCTTCTTCGGTCATGGTCAGCAGTACTTCTAGTGGACCATGCTCAACGCCATCGTCTGCCAGCACCGCCAGCGCAGAGGCCATACCGATACCGTTATCCGCACCCAGAGTGGTGCCGCGGGCTTTAATCCACTCGCCGTCGATGTACGGCTGAATCGGATCTTTGGTGAAATCGTGTACGGTGTCGTTGTTCTTCTGTGGAACCATGTCCAGGTGCGCCTGCAGCACAACCGGTTTACGGTTTTCCATCCCGGCGGTGGCCGGTTTACGGATCAGAATGTTGCCAACCTGGTCGCGTTCGGCGTGCAGCCCTTTTTCCTTCGCCCAGCCCATGATGTGTTCGGCAAGCTGTTCTTCGTGATAAGACGGGTGAGGAATTGAGCAGATTTTGGCAAAAATATCCCACAGCGGTTGTGGCGATAATTGAGACAGTTCAGACACAGTAAGTCTCCTTGTCGAGAGCCTGCAGACAATGTTGCAGGTCACGGGGTTAGCAGGTTTAGAGTTACCACAAGTCAGACTTGCGAGGTGGGTTCGAGAATACCACTTTCTCTGTCGGCTGGTAGGGGTAAGCAAGTAAAAACTCCGGGCGGAACCGCTTAGCACTGGTTTTTAGTGCTTCAGATCTCTATAATCTCGCGCAACCATTTTCCCCCTCGAACACTTTTTAAGCCGTATATAAACAGGCTGGGACAATTCACATGAGCGAAAAATACATCGTCACCTGGGACATGTTGCAGATTCATGCACGTAAACTGGCTGCACGCCTGATGCCATCCGAACAGTGGAAAGGCATTATCGCTGTTAGCCGCGGTGGCCTGGTACCGGGGGCATTGCTGGCACGTGAGCTGGGTATTCGCCATGTCGATACCGTATGCATCTCCAGCTACGACCATGACAACCAGCGTGAGCTGAAAGTGCTGAAACGCGCCGAAGGCGATGGTGAAGGTTTCATCGTGATTGACGATCTGGTTGATACCGGCGGTACGGCAGTGGCCATCCGCGAAATGTATCCTAAAGCGCATTTCGTCACCATCTTCGCTAAGCCAGCAGGTAAACCACTGGTTGACGATTATGTAATTGATATCCCGCAGGATACCTGGATCGAACAGCCATGGGATATGGGCGTCGTTTTCGTCCCACCGATTTCAGGCCGCTAATCCCTACATTTTTAACGCCCGGTGATGCCGGGCGTTATTTTTTTCGCCGTTGTCGCGTTACAATGATGCCCTCTGACGTATCTTAAGAGGCAGCGCGCAATGTCCCAGGCGAATCTCAGCGAAATTCTCTTCAAGCCCAAATTCAAACATCCGGAAACCTCGACGCTGGTTCGTCGCTTTAACAGTGGCGTACAACCGGCCGTGCAATCGGCGCTGGATGGCAAAAACGTCCCGCACTGGTATCGCATGGTCAACCGTCTGATGTGGATCTGGCGCGGCATCGATCCCCGTGAAATTCTGGATGTGCAGGCGCGTATCGTAATGAGCCAGGCCGAACGGACAGACGACGATCTGTACGACACGGTGGTGGGCTATCGCGGCGGCAACTGGATCTACGAGTGGGCAAAACAGGCGATGATCTGGCAGCAAAAGGCGAGCCAGGAAGACGATCCCCTGTTAAGCGGCAAGCACTGGCTGCATGCCTGTAACCTCTACAGCATCGCGGCTTACCCACACCTGAAAGGCGATGAACTGGCGGAGCAGGCGCAGGCGCTGGCGAACCGTGCTTACCAGGAAGCGGCCCAGCATCTGCCGGGTCAGATGCGCGAACTCACCTTTACCATTCCCGGCGGTCCGGCGGTGACCGGCTTCCTGCATACACCTCCAGGCGACGGCCCCTTCCCGACGGTGATGATGTGTGGCGGCCTCGACTCGCTGCAAACCGATTACTACAGCCTGTATGAACGCTACCTGGCGCCGAAGGGGCTGGCGATGCTGACGCTCGACATGCCGTCGATTGGCTTCTCGTCAAAATGGAAACTGACTCAGGATTCCAGCTTGCTCCACCAGCATGCCCTGAAATCGCTGGAGCAAAATCCGTGGGTGGATCACACCCGGGTGGCGGCGTTTGGCTTCCGCTTTGGCGCTAACGTCGCCGTGCGTCTGGCCTATCTGGAATCCTCACGCCTGAAAGCGGTGGCCTGCCTCGGGCCGGTGGTGCATGCGCTGTTAAGCGAACCCGCACGACAGGGCCGCGTGCCGGAAATGTATCTTGATGTACTGGCCAGCAGCCTGGGCATGCACGATGCCTCCGATGAGGCGCTGCGCGTGGAACTCAATCGCTACTCCCTGAAAACGCAGGGATTGCTGGGTCGTCGCTGCCCGACGCCGATGCTTTCGGGCTTCTGGAAAAACGATCCCTTCAGCCCGGAAGAGGAGTCACGCTTAATCACCTCGTCATCTGTCGAGGGTAAGCTGCTGGAGGTGCCGTTTAGTCCGGTGTATGAAAATTTTGACAAGGCATTACAACAGATTGCGCGTTGGATCCATCAGAGACTGTGTTAAGAGATTGCTAATTTCTTGAGGTTTGGTACAACAGTGGCTTCATAAAAGGAGATCGCAATGACGTTACCGAGTGGACATCCGAAAAGTAGAATGATCAAGAAGTTTATGGCTCTTGGCCCCTACATCCGCGAAGAGCAGTGCGAAGAGAATCGCTTTTTTTTCGACTGCCTGGCCGTGTGCGTTAACGTAAAGCCAGCGCCGGAAAAGCGCGAATTCTGGGGATGGTGGATGGAAATGGAAGCCGAAGCGTCACGCTTCACCTATAACTACCAGTTTGGCCTGTTCGATAAAGAGGGCCACTGGCAGGCGATGGCGATTAAGGATCCTGAAGTGGTCCAGCGCCTTGAGCATACCCTGCGTGAATTCCACGAGAAAGCCCGTACATTGCTGGCGACGTTCGATCTGAAACTCGAACCTGCTGACGACTTTACCAACGAACCGGTTAAGCTGACCGCTTAACGCCTGGCGTAAAAACAGACAATAAAAAACCCGGCCATACCGCGCCGGGTTTTTTATTTCGCGAAATCAGAACTGGTAGGTCATGCCCAGGGCAACGATATCATCGCTGCTCACGCCCAGTTTATTATCGTCATCAATCTGGTTGATTTTATAATCAACAAAGGCCGACATATTTTTGTTGAAATAATAGGTCGCGCCGACGTCGATATATTTCACGATATCTTCATCACCGATGCCTTCAATATCCTTGCCTTTAGACTGGACATAACCCAGAGATGGGCGCAGACCAAAGTCAAACTGATATTGTGCAACCGCTTCGAAGTTCTGCGCTTTATTGGCGAAGCCACCGGAGATTGGCGTCATATTACGCGTCTCGGTATACATGGTTGCCAGGTAGAGGTTGTTCGCGTCATATTTCAGACCGGTGCCCCAGGCTTCGGCTTTTTCACCTTCGCCACGTGCCAGCAGGTTCTGGGCATTGGTGCGGTCAGAGTTGGTGTAGGCGCCGCTGATGGCAAAATCGCTGCCGCCGAAATCATAGCTCAGAGCCGTACCGAAGCCGTCGCCGTTCTGTTTCTTCGCTTCGCGGCCTTCGTTTTTACCCTGATATTGCAGGGTCAGGTCCAGGCCATTAATGGCGCCGAAGAAGTCGGTATTACGGTAGGTCGCCAGACCGCTGGCGCGTTTGGTCATGAAGTTGTCGGTCTGTCCAGAGGAGTCACCGCCGAATTCCGGGAACATATCAGTCCAGGCTTCGACGTCATACAGGGCGCCGAGGTTACGACCGTAGTCGAATGAACCGAAGTCTTTCAGCTTGATACCGGCGAAGGCCAGACGGGTTTTCTGTGTCGCGTCGCTTTCAGCTTTATTGCCGGAAAATTCAGCTTCCCAACGGCCATAGCCGGTCAGCTGTTCGTTAATTTGGGTTTCGCCTTTAAAGCCGAAACGCGCATAAGTTTGGTCACCATCTTTGGCATCATCATCGCTGAGATAATGCATTGCTTTCACTTTACCGTACACGTCCAGTTTATTGCCGTTTTTATTAAATACTTCGGCTGCCTGTACAGATGAAGATGCCACAATGCCCATTACCACTAATGCCAGAGTACTCTTTTTCATTTTCAATCCTGGTTTCTTATAAACGCGCTAATATTCGCTGAACAGTAAGCTCAAGCTTTTGTTCCGTGAAAAAACAGGAAGGGTTTTAACGTTATGAAGTGAACGTTTTATGACAAATACAGAATAAGTTTAAATTACTGTGTTTTTTTATTTCAGTAATAAAAGTGTCAACCTTTGCCGCTACGCTTCCTGATCCCGCGCAACAAAGTGGTAGCCTGAGCGTTAAGGCGGTTGGCAACCGGCCCCAGTCCTGATAAAAAGTCTGATTGATTTCATTTCCCTTATTGTTGAACGGCAGAGAATCATGAGTGACAGCCAGACGCTGGTGGTAAAACTCGGCACCAGTGTGTTAACAGGCGGATCGCGCCGCCTTAATCGCGCCCACATTGTCGAACTGGTACGCCAGTGCGCACAGCTTCATGCCGCAGGGCACCGTATTGTGATTGTCACCTCCGGGGCGATTGCCGCCGGACGTGAGCATCTGGGTTATCCCGAACTCCCCGCGACCATTGCCTCCAAGCAGCTGCTGGCAGCCGTCGGACAAAGCCGCCTGATTCAACTCTGGGAACAGCTGTTCTCTATCTACGGCATTCACGTCGGACAGATGCTGCTGACCCGCGCCGATATGGAAGATCGCGAGCGTTTCCTCAACGCCCGCGATACCCTGCGCGCGCTGCTGGATAACAACATCGTTCCGGTCATTAACGAAAACGATGCGGTCGCCACCGCAGAAATTAAGGTTGGCGACAACGATAACCTGTCGGCGCTGGCCGCTATTCTGGCAGGGGCCGATAAGCTGCTGCTGCTCACCGATCAACAGGGGCTGTTTACCGCAGACCCTCGCACTAACCCGCAAGCCGAACTGATCACCGATGTAAAAGGCATCGACGATGCGCTGCGTGCCATTGCAGGCGACAGCGTCTCTGGCCTCGGCACCGGCGGGATGGGCACAAAGCTCCAGGCCGCCGACGTCGCGTGCCGCGCGGGTATCGACACCATCATCGCCGCCGGCAGCCGTCCGGGTGTGATTGGCGATGTCATGGAAGGCATTTCCGTTGGAACACGTTTCCACGCCGAAGCCACCCCGCTGGAAAACCGCAAACGCTGGATTTTCGGCGCACCGCCTGCCGGGGAGATCACCGTTGATGAAGGTGCCACGGCCGCTATTCTGGAAAGAGGCAGCTCATTGCTTCCAAAAGGAATTAAAAACGTGACAGGCAACTTCTCCCGTGGTGAAGTGATCCGTATCTGTAATCTGGAAGGGCGCGACATCGCCCACGGCGTCTGCCGCTACAACAGCGACGCGCTGCGCCGTATTGCAGGCCATCATTCACAGCAGATCGATGCCATTCTCGGCTATGAGTATGGCCCGGTTGCTGTCCATCGCGACGATATGATCACCCGTTAAGGAGCTGGACATGCTGGAACAAATGGGCGCTGCTGCCAAAGCCGCCTCTTACAAACTGGCGCTCCTTTCCAGCCGCGAGAAAAATCGCGTGCTGGAAAAAATTGCAGAGTATCTGGAAGCCCAGTCTCACGAGATTTTGCTCGCCAACGAGCAGGATCTGCTGGAAGCCCGCCGCAACGGCCTGAGCGAGGCGATGCTCGATCGTCTGGCGTTAAACCCCGCGCGCCTGAAAAGCATTGCCGATGACGTGCGTCAGGTATGCAGCCTGGCCGATCCGGTCGGGCAGGTGATCGACGGCGGACTGCTGGACAGCGGCCTGCGCATCGAACGCCGCCGCGTGCCGCTTGGCGTCATTGGGGTGATCTACGAAGCGCGCCCGAACGTGACTGTTGATGTCGCCTCGCTGTGCCTGAAAACCGGCAACGCGGCTATCCTGCGCGGCGGGAAAGAGACCTGGCGCACCAACGCCGCCACGGTAAAAGTGATCCAGCAGGCGCTGGAAGAGTGCGGTCTGCCAGCCGGTGCGGTTCAGGCGATTGAAAGCCCGGATCGTGCGCTGGTCAACGAAATGCTGCGCATGGACAAATACATCGACATGCTGATCCCGCGCGGCGGGGCAGGGCTGCACAAACTGTGCCGCGAGCAATCGACGATCCCGGTTATCACCGGCGGTATCGGCGTGTGCCATATTTTTGTCGATGACACCGCCGAGATCGAACCGGCCCTGAAGATCATCGTCAATGCCAAAACCCAGCGCCCAAGCACCTGTAACACGGTGGAGACGTTGCTGGTGCATCAGCGTATCGCCGATCGTTTCCTCCCTGCCTTGAGCCAGCAGATGGCGCAGAGCGGTGTGACTCTGCACGCGGATTCTAATGCGCTGACGCAGCTGAAAGACGGCCCGGCGAAGGTTGAGGCGGTGAAAGCAGAACAGTACGACGACGAGTTCCTGTCGCTGGATCTGAACGTGAAGGTGGTTGCCGATCTGGATGACGCCATCGCCCATATTCGTGCCCACGGCACCCAGCATTCGGATGCGATCCTCACCCGCACCCTGAGCAATGCCAACCGCTTTGTGAACGAAGTGGACTCGTCAGCCGTGTACGTGAACGCCTCCACTCGCTTTACCGATGGTGGCCAGTTTGGCCTTGGTGCCGAAGTGGCGGTCAGCACCCAGAAGCTGCACGCGCGCGGCCCGATGGGGCTGGAAGCGCTGACCACCTACAAGTGGATCGGCTTCGGTGACGATACCATTCGGGCATAATCCCTACGCGGGCAGCGGCTGCTGCCCGTGCTATCCCTGACTATTCTGTTCATTGCGTCCCTGTGCCGCCGAATCCAGCGCGGATATTTGCTCCTGTAATGCCGTCAGGCTGAGCGGCCTGCTGATAAAATAGCCCTGCGTTTCATCGCACTTCATCATCATCAGCTTCTGGAGCTGCCCTTCGGTCTCCACCCCTTCTGCCGTAATACTCAGCGAAAAGGCTTTGCCCAGGCCGATAATATTTTCAACGATGGTGTTGGCGCTGTCGCTCTCCGGCATGCCGTCGATAAAGGATTTATCCAGCTTAATGCCATCGAACGGGAAATTGCGCAGATAGCTCAGGGAGGAGTAGCCGGTTCCAAAATCGTCCATCAACAGCTTCACGCCAAGTTTCTTCAGCGCCAGCATGATTTCGAGACTGTTTTCCGGGTTCCACAGGGTGGCGTTTTCGGTAATTTCGATCTCCAGTCGGGCCGGATCTAATTGCGAGAGCTGTAGCGCCTCCTTGATGCGATCCACCACCTGCCAGGACTGGAACTCGACCGCAGAGATATTCACCGAAACCGAGAGACCGTGCAGCGTCTCCTGCGCGTCCCGGCAGGCGGTTTTCAGCACCCAGTCGCTGAGCGGAATAATCAGCCCGGTCTCTTCGGCCAGAGAAATAAACTGATCCGGCATGATCAGGCCAAGCTCAGGGTGATCCCAGCGAATTAACGCCTCTACGGCGATGATCCGCGATAAGTCATGGCCGTAACGCGGCTGGTAGACCAGACGGAACTGCTCTTTTTTAATCCCGTCGCGCAGGCTCTTTTCCATCTCCCGGCGCTGCACCATCTGCTCGGCCATTTCAGGCATATAGAACACCCATTTATTGCGCCCGGTGCTTTTGGCTTTGTACAGCGCGATGTCCGAGAAGCGCAGGAGTTCGCCCGCGTCGACGGCATCATGCGGTGCCATGGCGATCCCGATGCTGGCGCCGATCACGATCTCATTTCCGTTGACAAGGAAGGGGCGCGTCAGCTCGGCAATGATGCGCTCGCACAGGGTATCGATGTACCGCCGATCATGGATGTCGGAGATCACCAGAATAAACTCGTCTCCGCCCTGGCGCGCCACCAGATCGTAATCGCGGATACAGTGCCGTAGCCTGGCTGAGACCTCATGCAGTACGGCGTCACCGGCACCATGACCAAAGAGATCGTTAACCGGCTTAAACTTATCGAGATCGAGGCTAAGCATTGCCAGCGGATGCTGCTGCGTGGGTTGCGCCTGCAACTTGCCCTCCAGAAACTCGCGCATGCGCACCCGGTTGGGCAGCCCGGTCAGTTCGTCGTGGCGGGAGAGATACTCCACGCGTGCCTGGGCCTCCACCTCCAGCGTGACATCCGTGGCAGTGCCCCGGTAGCCGGTTATCCCCTCCGGTGTGATGACAGGTTTGATCGCAATATGGCAGTAGCGTTGATGTCCCATCGCGGAAAGATAGCGGCAGTGCAGCAGGCGGCGATGCCCTGTCTGCCCGGGCAGGGTAATCCAGTCTGCCAGCGACTGGTTTTCTGCGGACATTAGCTCGCTGAGCGGGCGGCCGATCCAGGACGATATGCTGTACCCGGTAATGCCGGGAAAACGCTCGGAAAGCCAGGTAAAACGCAGCTCCGGGTCGGTCTCCCAGATCCAGTCGGTGGTCGCCTCGGCGACGTCACGAAAACGGCGCTCGCTGGCCGTCAGGGCAAGACGGTTCTGGGCCAGCAGATAGGTATTTTCATCATACATGCGCGCCTTTTTGAGCGCGTTGCGTCCCAGCATTACGCCGGGAATAGCGGTACAAAGCGCCAGCAGGATCAGCAGCGGCAGGATATAGCGCAGCAGCTCCCGCCCCGGATTTTCGCTTTTCCATTCAAAGGTCACTTGCTGGCCGTCAACGGGGAGGGTAGCCACCCCGCGTCGCCCTGCCAGCCTCGGTGAGTTTTTATGCTGCACGCGAGTCTGGGCGATACCGTACTCTTCACCCAGCGCAGTGAGCTTAGAGCTATCCAGCACGTCGACAAAGACCAGCACAGAGGCGGGGCCGGGAGCAACAGGCATGCTTGAGTCGTCACCGGTTGTGATGCGTGCCGCTGCCACCAGCGCCGGATAGCCGCCCTTCATCACCACCGTACTGGATACAGGAATCGCGTCCGGCTTGTTTATTTTTTGAATCAGCTCGGGCAAGGGATCTTCACCCAGCCACGATTGCAGTGAGTCTGTCACCAGCTTGCCGTTAATCACGCTGTAACGGGTCTTCCCGCTGCCGTCGAGCACGAACAGTCCTTCGTACTCAAAATCGCGCCACAGCGTGGCTCCCATGTTCTGCCGGGTATAAGCCCAGTCGGTATCTATTTTAGGATGCAGGTGCTGATAGGCTTCGCCCCACCAGGCGTAATCTTTGATGTGAGTTGTGAGGGTATCTACGCGGTTGTGGATCGCTTTTTCCAGCAGCATGGCGCTGTGCTTATCGCTGCTGTCATTGATGTTTCGCACGATGGTCAGCAGCGCGATAATCGCAACAATAAACAACATTGCCAACAGAGAAAACATCAGCTGCAAAGCGCGTTTAATCAAGGTCGCCGTTTGTTTCGGCTCAAGGTCCGTACCGGATATATCATCGCTGACAAAAAGTTTATGCATGATTACCCCATTTTCTCAGGTGTTATTATGTTCCGATCGTTTTCAATATCGGCCTGTTCTGGCGGGGCTTGATGTCAAAATGTAAAACTCAAGATAGCCGATTCTGCAGGCAAACGGGGAAGATAGCCTCTCTTGCGCAGGCAATTAGCCGCAAAATGTGAAGAAAAACAAAAACAACCTTTTTATTTGTGTTGTTTTTGCGCGTATTGATGGAAAAATCAACGACTAAAAGGTGAAGGGTTGACGAGTTGGGTTCTTTTTCTTACCCTTTTACACCGAAGTTCCTCCTCCGGAAAGCCGATATAGCTCAGTTGGTAGAGCAGCGCATTCGTAATGCGAAGGTCGTAGGTTCGACTCCTATTATCGGCACCATTTCAAGCTCTTCCCAAGTCTACCGAAATCAACTAAAAGCCCGTATACTGTGCTTTCTAGCCCGTATCTTATCTCCTGTTATCAACTGGACTCAACCGAAATCAAGTCGCAGTTGGGGGCATAAGTGGGGGCATTCTGTGTTCGGTCCAGGGAGATGCCCCCAATGAAGCTTAATGCGCGACAGGTTGACGCTGCTAAACCCAGAGAGAAAGCCTATAAGCTGGCAGATGGTGCTGGTTTGTATCTTGAGGTTGTTCCCTCTGGTTCCAGATACTGGCGGATGAAGTATCGCTTCAATGGAAAAGAGAAGCGTATGGCTTTTGGTGTCTATCCAGCAGTGTCCCTTGCACAAGCGAGGGCACTACGTGATGAAGCCAAGAAAAAGCTGGCCGAGGGCATCGATCCGTCTTTCGCCAAGAAAGAAGAAAAGCTGGTTCGCGATGTGCAGCTCAATAATACGTTCCAGTCTGTGGCGCTTGAGTGGCACGGTACGAAGGTGAACCGGTGGTCAGAAGGGTATGCTTCTGACATTCTGGAGGCCTTTAATAAAGATATTTTCCCCTATATCGGCCAACTGCCGGTGAATGAAATCAAACCGCTGGTTCTGCTTAATGTGCTACGTCGAATGGAAAGCCGTGGCGCGACAGAGAAGGCCAAAAAGGTTCGCCAGCGCTGCAGCGAAGTCTTTCGTTACGCCATAGTTACCGGCCGTACGGAATACAATCCTGCAGCTGATCTTACCAGCGCGATGTCAGGGCATGAATCGAAACATTATCCCTTCCTAACTGTTGAAGAGTTACCAGACTTCTTTAAAGCTCTCGCAGGCTATACAGGAAGCCCGTTGGTTGTTCTTGCAGCACGTCTGCTGATCCTTACGGGAGTTCGCACTGGCGAGCTCCGAGGTGCTTCCTGGAGTGAGTTTGATCTTGAAAAAGCGGTGTGGGAAATACCTGCCGAGCGTATGAAGATGAAACGGCCTCACCTCGTGCCCCTGTCTACCCAAGCACTAGAGATCGTACAGCAGCTCAAAGTGATGTCTGGGCAATATCCTCTTGTGTTTCCTGGGAGGAATGATCCCCGCAAAACGATGAGCGAAGCGAGTATTAATCAGGTGTTTAAGCGGATTGGATATACGGGAAAGGTTACGGGGCATGGTTTTAGGCACACGATGAGCACCATTCTGCACGAGCAGGGCTTTAACTCAGCGTGGATTGAAACGCAGCTTGCACATGTCGATAAGAACGCGATCCGTGGTACTTACAACCATGCGCAATATCTGGAAGGAAGAAGGGAAATGATGCAGTGGTATGCAGGTTATATTGGCAAGTAAAAATCAATCATAGCTTTTGAGACTATCGTTAAATTAGTTAGTTATTAGTAGGTAGCGAGAATTCTATAGCTTAGCTCCTCCGTTTTGGAAGAGTCGAACTCCAATAATTTTTTTGTACTGATTTTCATTTCTGCTTACTTCTTAAACGTTACATTTGCGTTTAACTGTCTACTAATTGCTGCTTACGGACATTCCCCTCTAATTGCCAAGGATATGTTTCAGGTGCCAGTGCCCCCATTCATCATAAATGGGGGCATGCGTAAACCATTCACCTTCTAGGAGCAGCTCCGTCTTGCAGAAGAGTTGGTAGCAGCCCATCAGCGTGTCGCCAGTATTGTCGTAACGAACAGCAATGCCCCCTCAACCATCGAGTTATACGAAAGCAAAGGCTTCAAGTTAAGTCCCTTCACGCTTTACGATCTATCTCCTGCGAAGGCGACGGTCGTGAGTTTATTTCTGACATCTTGGGAATTCTAGTTTGATGGATATAGGTTAAGAGGCCAGATAATTTGGCCTCTTAACAGAAGGTTATACTTTATTAAACCGTTGCATCTACCTCTAATACTCTTAAAGCCTTTAGGTAATTAACATCTACTGAGTCCGGCCTTTTCACCATCTCAATAATCAAATGGTATGGAATTGGAAATCTCGGAATCTCTTTTCTATCCACTCTTTCAATATCTTTTAAGACCTTCGATAAATTAGTATCTTCAACAGTCAATAGATATTTTTTAACGGATTCTATAATCGTGTCCGTCATAAACCTATTAGAACTTCTTTCATGCTTTAATATAGTAGCGTAAACATCATGTTTCTCGATAGGGAGTGTAACCACCTCGGGGATCTCATAATAATCGGAGTAATTTAAGTTAATTCTGTAGCGTTGAGCGACTTGAAGTTTAAAGTATTCATATATTACTCTATGAAGCTTGATTGGTTTTGCAATCCCCTCTTTAGCAAAAAGTTCCAAATATTCTCCTAGAATAAAGCTGGAGTGAGTGAAAACTTTTTGATTAAAGAACTTCAGACTATCCTGAACATAATTTTCATAGTAATCACCAGGGTAGGCTTCTAGCAAAAAAACAGTCCTTTCCTCGTCAGTAAAGTTAGTAGAATATGATTCACCTAAATTGTCTGAAAAATAATGTAAAAAATGTGAGTAGGTTACTGATTCATACTGCGGAGGGGTTAATATTAAACCAAAAAGATCAGCGATTTCTTCATAGGTTTCAATGGAGTTATAGTCTTTTTTCTTATTGTGACTATCATAGAAATATTCCGAATAGAACTCTCTGCGAGTTGGCGATGTTGAAAGGCAGTCAATATACTCCGCAGGGAGGTTTCTATCATGATACTTTAAAGTAAGATTAGCAATTATGTAATGAATCCTCTTTTTAGCCCACATATCCATAAATGGAGATGTAAACATATTACTGATTAAATTTAAAACGGTATTGGCATATAACTTTGATTTATTTTTTTGATCGTAAAGAAACAAAGCCATAATCCCTTCAGCTATATTTTGATTGAAACTTATTGCATTAAAAAATCCAACTGATAATTTAATATTTGGTAAGAAATGGGAGTACGCATTCTGTGAAACTATGTCATGGTACTTAGATATCCCTTCATCGTTCACATAATTATATAACTCCAGTATTTCAGCGAAGCTACAATTCTCCGCAAATGAATTTATTGAGTCAATTCGTCTGTCGTCCCACTCCTTAATGTCCTGGGTAACTGCACCCCGAGTGAGAAATAATTCAGGCGTCACATCTTGAATTTCTTCAAGGGTAGATAACTTCGAAAACAGCCCCACATCTGTAACGTCAATAATTTCCGATTCATTAACAAATGAAGACTCTGAAATAACATGCCCAATGTTATCAAAGAATGAGAAAGGTTTACCATTATTTCCGGTATTTGGTTGAGACCATGTAGGATAGAATGAATTAATTTCACCGTTTCGATATAGAACAGCGATCCTCATGCAATTCAACGGTTCGTCTATTTTATAATAACAAATTAACTCACCATCACGCCTTTCATGTTTGCTGATGTTCAACAAGGCATCATTCAGTAAATCAAGAATCTCGCTCTCACCAACTGTCTTTGGAAATAGTGTTTTCCAGAGAAATCCTGATTTATAATTATTCTCAGGAAATAATGTCATCTTTGCTGCTTTAGAGGTGAAAACTGACTCTGGTAACTTTAACAAAATAGTTCCATTTTGAAGCTCTCGCTCGTAGTACCATTCGTCATTGGTTTTGTTATTATAGAGTAAAATATTTTTCAGTCTAGGAACTTTACTTAAATAAGACTGCCATCCTGAATAGGTGTGTAATCCTCCAGAGATTACTTTTTTAGCAATACGCCCATTATCAGTTTCAAACACTTTATCCGTGACTTCGCCGTGGATGACATGATCAAGAGCATTTTTGGACAGTGTAAGTTTAAGATTTTCGTTTATTTGATATGTGTGAAGTACCATTGTTTAAACTAATCCATTGTAAGAGAGTTGAATAAAAGGATACTTTAACTTACCTCCTCCTCTAAAGCATTACTAAAAATGAGGAGTTGTCTTTAAGTGATCACAACAAAAAATCAAAATTCTCCGCATTTCAAATGTAACTATTCATAAACTGCCCACACGTACAACTGTAAATAGACCCGTTTTAGTTCCAGGCATTTTTTAGCCAAAAATCGCAGTCAAAACCTCAAGTTGCTCTGGGCACGGTAAGTTCCCTTCCTTCTCGCCAACTGAAGCCGTGGACTTTATTACGGTCAACGGCTTCGGTGTATTCGCCCAGGGCAATGCCTACACCTCTCACCCTGACGGGAAAACCTCTTATGAAGGCACGGCGTTATCTACACGCCCATAGATCACTATCAACGGTATGCCTGTTGTCTGCGAGGGCGATCATGTGTCTTGTGGTTCAACGGTTACCAGTGGTGACCAACTGCTACTGCTGAGCATGAAGGTTTATGCTCCTTCCTCCCGGAAACCTCAAAAAGTGCGTGGCACTTAAACGAGTGTACTTACAGGAAGCCTTTGTGAAACCGAAATTGTGATTTTGACAATTGAAGTGTGCTGGAATTGCTTGTAAGTTACTTTATATAAAGAGGAAAAAGGGGCTTATTACTTCCACTATACAATAAATCTACCCACTTTTTCTGAATCGTTAGATTTACCCCTAGAGAAATTCCCCAGCGACACGGAGTAAACATGAAGAAAAGTTGCGTAGTTTTTGTACATGGATTCACAGGAGGCGCAGGGACTTGGAAGAATAGCAAGGGGGATAGTTTTTCGGACTTGTTAAGAGCTGATCGTGAAATTGATCAATCTTATGATTTTTATGAGTTTGATTACTATACAAAGATTGCCAGTTTAGTTGATTCTGCTCCGGTAGTTAGGCTGCTCAGTTTGGTTGGTTTGGGCTCAGGGAAAGTTAAGAAAAACCAACCTATCAGACGAATTAGTGAGCTGCTAAGTACCTATGTCAGGACCAACCTAAATAGTTATGATAGTGTCATATTTATTGCTCACAGCATGGGGGGATTGATTGTTAAAGACTATATCTTAAACCATGAAAAAGGAGACACACCGGAGCCAATTGGTTATCTATCTCTCGCAGTCCCTCACAAAGGATCCATTGGTGGCTATTTGCTGGGTTCATTCAATCTCAATGCCAAAGAGCTTCAGCCATTAAATGCTTATAGCGACACACTAAACAATGCTTGGATAGATGCAAAAGAGAGCCTCCCCAAAGCTCAGTACTATATTGCATTACATGACGAATGCGTCGACGAGGTTAGTGCTTTGCCGTTTACTGTAAAAAAAGCAGATAAATTTGTGGTTGATCATGACCATATATCCATTTGTAAGCCATCAGACGGTAATGATATTGTTTGTGCTCAAGCAGCCAACTTCCTTAAAAGTCGAGCTTATGATTTTACAATGTCTGAGTTAGCGACAACAGTATACAAACCGGAGTCAAACTCATACGAGAAAGAGATATTTGTTATTAAAATGATCTTATCGGACGTAGGTGAAAAGGGGATTGATGATGCTAAAGGATCATTTTTTCACGCAGAGATAATAACTAAAGCAGCAGATAAAAAGGATCGGATAACTCTCCAAGATCTACAGGCGAAGGTTCTTTCTCTATATCAACAATCCTACAACGCGCATTCTAGCAAGCTCGAAGCAAATGAGGTCTTTGCTAAAGTTCATGACTTACTATTGGAGCAAGACTCTAAAGTTCTGGTTAGTGGCGTGAACTACATTAACTTTATGCACAAGAAGGGACTACTGCATCAGTTGGCAAACAAACTTAACACTCAAGTTACTTGGTCTGACAAAATTGGAATCCAAGATATCTTGGCAAAAATGTAGAGGTCATCATGTTTTCGATAATAGATTATCGCGAAGAGTTTTTTGTGCGTCTTTATCGGTGCTGGCTGATTGTTAGCATTTTAGGATTTAACCGAAAAGGTGAGAATATTCTATCTATCAAAAAAGCGGCTTTTTTCGACTTTTTGGTAAGAAATCCAAAATTATTTCAAGAGTTTCTCGTGAAATTTGAGCGATTTTCAAAAGAACCTCCTTGTACAGAAATTCTGTACTCAAGCAATATTGACTATGGTGCATTCCAGGAATATCAAGGTTTTTTGAAAAGTGTTTTAGTGTTAGAAAGCGAAGGTTATTTAGAAATTACACGCGCGGGAGATGATTTCCTTATCGCCCCGACTAATAAAAAGTTTGCCGAAGCAATGACCCCCCCACCAACTTGGCAAATTAATATAGATTTACTCAAGCCGCTGGTGAGCAAGTCTCTCAGTGTGCTTTATAAAGGAGTTCTTAGTAAATGAACACGGAAAATAGCCCTTACATTTTTGTGAGGAAAATTGTTATCCATGGAGTGGATACCTCTTATGAGGCAACATTTGAAGATGGTATAAATCTGATTTGGGGGGACATGGACTGTGGTAAATCCAGTATTTTGAATCTGATTGATTACTGCCTGGGAGGTAGTAATGATACCCTCACATACGGTGAGATTTTGGCTAGAGGTAGAACCGCATACTTAGAGGTAGACCTTAATGGTAATATAATTACCTTCGAACGGTCTATTTTAGACTCATTAGCCCCAGTGAAGGCATATCGAGTGCCTTATTCATTGATCCCGACGACATACCCCATGCTCTTATCTGCCGATTCGCAAAAATCATTTCCCGACGGCTGGATTTCTGATTTTATTCTGGATGCTTTAGGGATTCCTAAAGTAAGCATCAAAGAGTCTCGTTACCGTGATGAGGCGAACTCTGATCGACTCAGTTTCCGTGACTTGATGAAATTAATGTACCTAAAACAAACAAAAGTTGGTGCTGATAGTTTATTGAATTACGGCAATCCTACAGTGTTCAATAAAAACATTGAAGTTCAGAAGTTTGTTTACAACATTCACGACGACAAGTTGGCCTCCCTGAACAAAGAGTTACAGATGGAGACACAAGCTCTACACCAACTGCAATCTTCTGAAGCTGCTATCTCAAAATTCTTATGTGATGTAAATATCACCACCAAAGTACAGAGCGATAGTGATGAACTTATCACTTCAAAAGAGCTTGCCCTTAGCGAACTGGAAGAAAACGCAGAAAAGTTAAAGGCAGACTATGAGTTCTCTAGCGCTGTTTCTCTTGAGATGGCGCGCGAAATCGTGCAAATGAGATCAAGCCTTTCTCATTTGAAGTCAGAGCGTCTAGAAATAGAGAAGCAACATAAGAATTTTTCCAAATTAAAGAATACATACCAGAGCGATCTAGATTCTCTAAATATATCTAAACTTACAAGAGTCTCAATATCTAATCGCAACATTATAGATACAACACTTCCTTGCCCACTGTGCTCTAGTGAGATTAGCTTAGCATCGCCTCAACTCACTGTGAAGTGGTTTACTGAATTTGGCCACCTGAACAGAGGTGATATGCTCACCTCAGAACAACACAGGTGCTCCAATGAAAAGAAGAAATTTCAGTCCTGAATTCAAACGCGAATCCGCTCAACTGGTACTTGACCAGAACTACACCGTTGCAGACGCAGCCAGCGCTATGGATGTCGGCCTTTCCACAATGACGCGATGGGTGAAGCAGTTGCGTGATGAGCGACAGGGAAAAACACCAAAAGCCTCCCCCATTACCCCGGAACAAATTGAAATCCGTGAGCTCAGGAAAAAACTACAACGTATTGAAATGGAAAATGAAATATTAAAAAAGGCTACCGCGCTCTTGATGTCAGACTCCCTGAACAGTTCTCGATAATCGGGAAACTCAGGGCGCGTTATCCTGTAGCCACTCTCTGCCATGTGTTCGGGGTTCATCGTAGCAGCTACAAATACTGGAAAAACCGTCCTGAAAAACCAGACGGCAGACGAACAGTATTACGAAGCCAGGTGCTTGAGTTGCATAGCATCAGCCACGGTTCGGCCGGGGCCAGGAGCATCGCCACCATGGCGACCCAGAGAGGCTATCAGATGGGGCGCTGGCTTGCTGGCAGGCTCATGAAAGAACTGGGACTGGTCAGTTGCCAGCAACCCACTCACCGCTATAAACGTGGCGGTCATGAGCACGTTGCTATCCCAAATCATCTTGAGCGACAGTTCGCCGTAACAGAGCCAAACCAGGTGTGGTGCGGTGATGTGACCTATAGTGTGCCCGGAGTTCAGGGCGGGCATGGATGCTTAAATGAACCGCGAGTCTGTCTGGAATATTGAACCGGTAACTCACGATGAGAAACCCAACAATCCCACCGGGTGTGACGGTGGAGAACCTGAGCGGCAGTGACCTGCGGCATGCCCGCAGGGTGATGTAACCCGCTGACAACGGGGATTGAGGCGAGATCACTAAGCCGAGATGATCCTCAAGGTTAAGTACTGAAAGGCTGAAGAACATGAACCCGTTAATCCGCCTCTGTGGGTTGAAAACGTCACCACGGCCTACGTGATCTGACAGGCCGTGCAGGAGGAACTGGCAGTGATACGTAAGCACTGCCGGTCGAAGGTGTTTTGACATGTATGCGAAACACCGGGGCAGCAGCGTCTATCACGCTTGCGTTGCTGACTTCTGCCAACTTGCGGCAAGCAAGGATAAAGAGTGCGACGGGCAGCCTCCTCAGTATGCCTGAGTCCAGGCAGGTAAACCGGGGAAGGTCAGCGACGGATGTTAAGGGGGCATGGCTCCGATGACGCGCTGGCTGGCGGAGCTTCCGTAGTAGTCCGCGATGGGGAAAGCCCATTACATGGCGAAGGGAAGCAGTTTGAATGTGTTTGCGACGTGAATTAACTGACCTAACGAGGTGAAGACCTTTGATAATCAGCGAAATGCAACGCAAGCTTGCCACATGGGCAGCCACCGATCCGTCCCTACGGATTCAACGGCTGCTGCGTCTGATAACACAACCAGAATGGCTGGCTGAAGCGGCGCGGATCACGCTTTCATCAAAGGGGGCCCATACCCCCGGCGTTGATGGCGTGAACAAAACAATGCTACAGGCCAGACTGGCTGTTGAGCTGCAAATCCTCAGGGATGAATTACTCTCAGGCCACTACCAGCCCTTGCCCGCCAGACGGGTTTACATCCCTAAAAGCAACGGCAAACTGCGACCACTGGGTATCCCCGCGTTGCGGGATCGTATTGTTCAGCGGGCCATGCTGATGGCGATGGAGCCGATATGGGAGAGTGATTTTCATACGCTCTCATATGGCTTCCGGCCTGAGCGCAGTGTCCACCACGCGATCCGCACGGTGAAATTACAGCTCACAGACTGTGGTGAAACCCGGGGACGCTGGGTGATTGAAGGCGACCTGTCCAGTTACTTCGACACCGTACATCATCGACTGCTGATGAAGGCTGTACGCCGCAGGATCAGTGACGCACGTTTCATGACTCTGCTGTGGAAAACCATCAAGGCGGGACATATCGATGTCGGTCTCTTTCGGGCGGCCAGTGAAGGTGTACCACAGGGCGGTGTTATATCGCCGCTATTATCGAACATCATGCTGAATGAGTTCGATCAATACCTGCATGAGCGCTACCTGAGCGGGAAAGCCAGAAAAGATCGGTGGTACTGGAATAACAGTATCCAACGGGGCCGAAGTACGGCGGTCAGAGAAAACTGGCAGTGGAAACCCGCGGTGGCGTACTGCCGCTATGCCGATGATTTTGTCCTCATCGTCAAAGGCACCAAAGCACAGGCGGAAGCCATCAGGGAGGAGTGTCGGGGTGTGCTCGAAGGCAGTCTGAAACTCAGGCTGAACATGGATAAGACTAAAATCACCCATGTTAATGACGGCTTTATCTTTCTGGGGCACAGGATCATTCGCAAACGCAGTCGTTATGGCGAGATGCGAGTGGTCTCAACGATCCCGCAGGAGAAAGCCAGAAACTTCGCCGCATCGCTGACAGCACTGTTATCAGGCAACTACAGTGAAAGCAAAGTCGATATGGCTGAACAACTCAACCGAAAACTGAAAGGCTGGGCCATGTTCTATCAGTTCGTTGATTTTAAGGCCAAAGTCTTCAGTTATATCGACCGTGTCGTGTTCTGGAAGCTGGCTCACTGGCTGGCCCGCAAATACCGTACAGGTATCGCTTCCCTGATGAGGTGGTGGTGTAAATCACCGAAACCGGGTCAGAGCAAAACGTGGGTTTTATTTGGTAAAACCAATCACGGCAAGCTCAGCGGCGAAATACTGTACCGGTTGGTGGGGCAAGGCAAGAAGCTGTTCCGCTGGCGGCTACCCGAAGGTAATCCCTATCTGAGGACGGAGACCAGAAACACGTATACATCGCGCTTTACAGAAGTGGCAATGGCGTTCGCCAGCATTTAAATGGAGAGCCGGATGCGCTGAAAGGTGCACGTCCGGTTCGGGGAGGAGAGGCAGGGAAATAGTCCGACTACGCCCTGCCTCTTACTCTACTCTGGACAGGTAAGCGCTGGGCGTACCTTGCCGTTGTTCTCGACCTGTTCGCAAGGAAACCAGTGGGCTGGGCAATGTCGTTCTCACCAGACAGCAGACTCACCATGAAAGCGCTGGAAATGGCATGGGAAACGCGCGGCAAGCCAGCCGGAGTGATGTTCCACAGCGATAGTAATAATGCCGATGTCAGTCTTTACCACCACTTAGTTTGCCGTTTAACCAGATTGGTGTGATTACTGATGCAGTGAAGACCTTCCCGCATCCTGACTCACACAGCGATCGACCTTTTGTGTCCTGCCCTGGACCCGTCGGTTGCCGGAAGCGCCTTCATGCGAGGCATCTCCTCACCGATGCGCGTGACTCAAGAAGGGCCTGACGGCTTGTCTCGTTACTGTCCTGTCCGGGTTATCTGTCTGGAGATTCAACTCTGTTTCCTCACAGGAGCTCTGTCATGGTTGATAAAGTTACCGAAGCTGCCGTTGTGGGTGGCGTGGATACACATAAAGATTTGCACGTTGCCGCTGTCGTAGATCAGAACAATAAAGTCCTTGGGACTCAGTATTTCTCCACAACACGACAAGGTTACCGGCAGATGCTGGCATGGATGACCTCGTTTGGGACATTAAAGCGAATTGGTGTTGAGTGCACAGGTACCTATGGTTCCGGTTTGCTTCGTTATTTTCAGAACGCCGGGTTAGAAGTTCTTGAGGTGACTGCTCCAGACCGGATGGAGCGACGCAAACGGGGTAAAAGTGACACAATTGATGCTGAATGTGCCGCTCATGCAGCATTCTCAGGCATCAGGACAGTTACTCCCAAAACGCGTGATGGCATGATTGAGTCCCTGCGGGTATTAAAAACTTGCCGAAAAACAGCAATATCAGCCCGCAGAGTCGCTCTCCAGATTATCCATTCAAATATTATCTCTGCCCCGGATGAATTACGTGAACAGCTCAGAAATATGACGCGCATGCAGCTCATCAGGACCCTGGGTTCCTGGAGACCTGATGCCAGTGAATACCGCAATGTAACCAACGTTTATCGCATTTCATTAAAGTCCCTTGCCCGACGCTATCTCGAGTTACATGACGAAATCGCTGATCTGGATGTCATGATTGCGGCAATTGTCGACGAGTTGGCACCTGAGCTGATTAAACGTAATGCTATCGGATACGAAAGCGCTTCACAGTTGCTGATCACTGCCGGAGACAATCCTCAACGGTTAAGATCAGAATCAGGATTTGCGGCACTGTGTGGTGTCAGCCCGGTCCCCGTTTCTTCTGGAAAAACGAACCGTTACCGACTTAATCGTGGTGGAGATCGTGCTGCAAATAGTGCACTTCACATCATCGCCATCGGACGCTTACGAACTGACGCAAAAACAAAGGAATATGTCGCCAGGCGTGTAGCCGAAGGACATACAAAAATGGAAGCGATACGCTGTCTAAAGCGATATATCTCCCGCGAAGTTTACACGTTACTGCGCAATCAAAACAGGCGGATCAACAGTATCCCGATAACAGCTTGACTCTTAGAAGGGCGTCCAGGGCAGTCATTATACGAGCAGGCAGTATCGGCAGTTGCTGTGGCGATATCGGATCAAGCAGAGTATGAGCCGGCGTGGAAACTGCTGGGATAATAGCCCAATGGAACGCTTCTTCCGGAGCCTGAAGAATGAGTGGGTACCGGTGACGGGTTACATAAACTTCAGCGATGCAGCTCACGCAATAACGGACTATATCGTTGGATATTACAGCACGCTCAGGCCGCATGAATATAACGGTGGCTTACCCCCAAACGAATCGGAAAGCCGATACTGGAAAAACTCTAACGTGGTGGCCAGTTTTAGTTGACCACTTCATGTGAGAACTATCATGTCTATCGGAGGATTTGTATCTAGAATGGAGTATTTACTCTCTACTGCCGGAAATCTCCCTACTTTTCTTATGGTAGATACACCGGGTCAAAATATTGGACGAAGGGGAAGAAAGGATGATGACTCAGCCCTTTCAGACCCTGTCCTCTACAACAATATATTTAAGCAATTCCTTGGTTTGGTGAACAAGGCTCGAGCAGAAAATAGGCTATTCCAAATCATTGTTGTTGACAATGATTTGCCGCCGGTTCTAGAAGAAGGCGGGGATTATCACTTGGTGAAAAGATTCAGCAAGAGTGGTGGAGAGTTTGAGAAGGGGTTGATAAATGATTACGAGTAGGGGCGCAAAGTGATTTATGTTTAATCATTTTCTGGGGCCCTTTAGTAAGATAGTAAGGTTAACCATTAGTGTTACGGAATCAACGGTGTAACCAAACTTGCACGCAGCTACTATGCTCCAGATATCCCGGTGTAGAGAGCGTTAGTTCCGCTCTTTGCTCACAGCAGACCTTCAGCTCAGTTAGTTCGTCCGTTTTGTGCCATGAATCGACTGCAAGGGTATGCTCACCTCTGGACAACATAGATGCGCTACGTAGGCGTTACAGTAGCGTTCCACCTCACTCGGGGCGAAAGATTATGAGAAATATAAATTTAATATCAGATGGTTACCTGGCCTCGTTGAGTAATCTTGAATTACTGTCACTTCATTCCAAAATTTTGACAGTATTACGTTCGAGAGATGTTATACGCACCAAGAACAATCCAGTAGGTGACTATGCAGAATGGCTGGTTTCTAAGGCGTTATGTATGACTCTTCTTAGCAATTCATCTGCTGGTGCTGATGCCATCGACACTGATGGCAAGAAGGTTCAGATCAAAGCAAGGAGAGTCACGCCGGATAATCCTTCCCGGCAACTGAGTGCATTGCGTAACTATGAAGCTGCCGATTTTGATTATTTGATAGCCGTTATTTTCGATGAAACTTACTACGTTCTTGATGCCTACAAAATCCCACATGAAGTAATACGAGATTACGCTCGGCATAGTGATCACGTTAACGCACATATCGTTAACCTCAAGGGCGCGATTCTTACTGATCACCGAGTTAGTTCCATCAAAGAAGACTTGATTGTCAGGAGTTCAGCTTCGGCCAATGAAGCACCTATGCAAACCCTTCCGCCCGAACCTATGGAAGAGGTTTTGAATCAACCAGAGAAGATAACGAGTAGTGTTACCCTGGTCAGACTCCTTAAGGCTATCGGGATGGAGTGCTTTGTAAACTACTACCATCATTTTGCCGATTCAAATTTATCAAGCGCTGACATCATTGAGCAAATGCACTCATGTGAGGGGTATACAGAGAAAAGTTGCCGGATCCGTCTCAGTAAAGCGCGAAAAGTGATCAGGGATAGTTTAAGTATTGAAGCGTTGACGTTGGTTGCCGACTCTGGGCGAATACAAGATTCTGTCAGAAATGATGCGCTTAAACTTATTCGTGCTCTTGGGTAAAAGGGGTTGTAAGGTGTTGTAGTGCATCCTACAAAGCATCAAGCTTTTGTTAATAAATCCATGGAATTACGAGCTGTCCGGAGCGGGGAGATTTCCCTTCTCCCGCTCCAGTCTCTATTTCCCTGAACGTCACCTCTCTCAACTTTCCCTTGATAAATAATCAGTTATAAAATTCTATTAGTCTATTGAGTCCAACCATGCTTGCTCCCTCAGGATCAGCCTGAATGTGGGAGTATGGTTTAGCTGAAAGGCCAGGCAACGATGTGGGGCGGCCTGTTCAATCGTTATATGTACATCACATATGATAATTCAAATATAACTTTGACATTGTATTGTTGCAGAGAGAGACTGTCAGACAGAAGCAGGAGGGCTTATGCCGCAATTATCATCAATACAACTCTTCAAAAATCTCTCCGATGAAACCCGCTTGGGCATCGTGCTGCTGCTCAGGGAGATGGGAGAGCTGTGCGTGTGCGATCTTTGCACGGCGTTAGAGCAGTCGCAGCCCAAGATCTCCCGCCACCTGGCAATGCTCCGGGAAAGTGGTCTATTGCTGGATCGCAAACAGGGCAAGTGGGTTCACTACCGCTTATCCCCGCATATTCCTTCTTGGGCCGCTCAGGTGATTGAGCACGCCTGGTTAAGCCAACAGGACGATGTACAGGCCATCGCCCGTAAGCTGGCATCGGCAAACTGCTCTAGTAGCGGTAAGGCTGTTTGCATCTAAAAAATTTGCCTTAACATATATGATTTTTCGAATGTGAGGTATTCAGAATGAAGACGTTAACGGTGTTTGACCCGGCAATGTGCTGCAGTACCGGCGTATGTGGCTCAGATGTCGATCAGGTTCTGGTTGATTTTTCTGCTGATGTGCAGTGGCTGAAAGGACGTGGTGTACAGGTTGAACGTTACAACCTGGCGCAGCAGCCCATGAGCTTTGTTCAGAATGAGAAAGCGAAAGCATTCCTCGAATCATCTGGAGCAGAAGGGCTTCCGCTACTGCTGTTGGACGGTGAAACGGTGATGGCAGGGCGATACCCAAAACGTGCTGAGCTGGCTCGCTGGTTCGGCATTCCGCTGGGGAAGGTAGGGTTAGCTCCCACCAGCTGCTGTGGTGGTGATACTTCCTGTTGCTGAATATGTCAGGAGGACATATTAAATTCTTACAGAATATCCCGCCTTACCTGTTTTTTACCGGTAAGGGAGGTGTAGGAAAAACTTCTATTTCCTGCGCGACGGCAATCCGCCTTGCTGAACAGGGTAAGCGGGTTTTGCTGGTCAGTACCGATCCGGCCTCCAATGTCGGTCAGGTATTCGATCAGGCTATCGGTAACACCATTCGCCCTGTGACGGCAGTTCCTGGACTTTCCGCTCTGGAGATTGACCCGCAGGAAGCCGCCCAACAATACCGCTCCAGAATCGTTGATCCTATCAAAGGTCTTCTGCCTGATGACGTTGTTAACAGTATCAGCGAGCAACTTTCAGGAGCCTGTACCACTGAAATTGCGGCGTTTGATGAGTTCACCGGCTTATTGACAGACGCTTCCCTGCTGACCCGCTTCGATCACATCATTTTTGATACAGCGCCGACGGGCCACACGATTCGCCTTCTCCAGCTTCCCGGTGCCTGGAGTAGCTTCATTGAAAGCAATCCAGATGGTGCTTCCTGTCTTGGCCCAATGGCCGGGCTGGAAAAGCAGCGTGAGCAGTATGCTCATGCAGTAGAGGCGTTATCCGATCTTGATCGTACCCGACTGGTTCTGGTTGCACGACTGCAAAAATCTACGCTGCAGGAAGTCGCCCGCACCCATGAAGAACTGGCTGCGATTGGGCTGAAAAACCAGTACCTGGTGATTAATGGTGTGCTGCCTACAACTGAAGCTGAACATGACGCCCTGGCCGCTGCGATATGGCAACGGGAACAAGAAGCGCTGGCAAATCTTCCTTCCGGGTTATCTGAGTTGCCGACAGACAGCTTATACCTTCAGCCGCTGAACATGGTTGGTGTCTCCGCGCTGAAAGGCCTGCTAAACGAATATGCTGAATCAGCATCGCTTCCTGTGCAGAGCGAGAGCATGCAGATCAAGCCAGAGAATGTGTCGCTGTCTGCCATGGTTGATGATATCGCCCGTAGTGAACACGGTTTGATTATGCTGATGGGCAAAGGTGGCGTAGGTAAAACCACGATGGCTGCTGCCATCGCCGTCAGGCTGGCGGATATGGGATTTGATGACCATCTCACCACCTCAGATCCCGCTGCACATCTCAGTGCAACGCTCAATGGAAGTCTCAAAAATCTGCAGGTCAGCCGAATCAACCCTCACGATGAAACTGAACGCTATCGCCAGCATGTTCTTGAGACGAAAGGCAGGGATCTGGATGAGGCAGGGAAACGGCTGCTCGAAGAGGATTTACGTTCTCCTTGCACGGAAGAGATTGCGGTGTTCCAGGCGTTCTCACGCATAATCCGTGAAGCAGGCAAACGGTTTGTGGTCATGGATACGGCACCTACCGGGCATACGCTATTACTGCTTGATGCTACCGGGGCTTATCACCGTGAGATTGCCAGGAAGATGGGGGATAAAGGTCATTTTTCCACTCCGATGATGCAGCTTCAGGACCCGGAACGCACCAAAGTCCTGCTGGTCACTCTGCCTGAAACCACACCGGTACTGGAAGCGGCAAACCTGCAGTCCGATCTTGAGCGTGCGGGGATTCATCCGTGGGGCTGGATTATCAATAACAGCCTTTCCATTGCGGATACGAGTTCTCCGTTGCTTTGCCAGCGCGCCCAGCAGGAACTACCTCAGATTGAGGCTGTTAAGAATCAGCACGCTAACCGTATAGCGCTCGTTCCGGTACTGGCATCTGAGCCTGCTGGTATCGAAAAACTCAGAGAGTTGGTGAGTTAATTTTTTGTCATATACAGGGTGGCAGAGTCGCCCTGTCTGGAGGATGTATGTTACTGGCAGGTGCTATTTTTGTCCTGACCATTGTCCTGGTTATCTGGCAACCGAAGGGATTAGGGATTGGCTGGAGTGCGACGCTTGGCGCGGTACTGGCTTTGATTTCAGGCGTTGTTAATTTAGGTGATATCCCGGTGGTGTGGAATATCGTCTGGAACGCGACGGCAACGTTTATTGCCGTGATTATCATCAGTCTGCTTCTCGATGAATCCGGCTTTTTCGAATGGGCGGCATTGCATGTTTCACGCTGGGGTAACGGTCGTGGTCGTTTACTCTTTACGTATATCGTTCTGCTCGGCGCAGCGGTCGCGGCACTGTTTGCCAACGACGGCGCAGCGTTAATCCTGACACCAATCGTTATTGCCATGCTGCTGGCATTAGGATTCAGCAAAGGTACCACGCTGGCATTCGTCATGGCCGCCGGGTTTATTGCTGATACGGCCAGCCTGCCGCTTATCGTGTCGAACCTGGTTAACATCGTTTCTGCAGATTTCTTTGGTCTGGGTTTCACTGAGTATGCGTCGGTCATGGTGCCGGTTGATATTGCCGCTATTATCGCCACGCTGGTGATGCTGCATCTGTTCTTCCGCAAAGATATTCCGCCGACTTACGACCTGGCTCTCCTGAAAGCACCTGCAAAAGCGATTAAAGATCTGGCAACCTTCAGAACCGGATGGATAGTGTTGATCCTTCTTCTGGTTGGCTTTTTCGTCCTTGAGCCGGTGGGTATCCCGGTCAGCGCGATTGCTGCTGTAGGAGCTGTCATTCTGTTTGCGGTGGCGAAACGAGGCCATGCCATTAACACTGGTAAAGTGCTTCGCGGTGCGCCATGGCAGATCGTCATCTTCTCATTGGGGATGTACCTGGTGGTCTACGGTCTGCGCAACGCTGGGCTAACCGAATACCTTTCAGGTGTGCTGAACGTACTGGCGGATAAAGGACTCTGGGTTGCGACGCTTGGTACTGGCTTCCTGACGGCTTTCCTGTCTTCCATCATGAACAACATGCCTACCGTGCTGGTTGGCGCTCTCTCTATTGATGGCAGCACCGCAACAGGCGTTATCAAAGAAGCGATGATCTACGCCAACGTGATTGGCTGCGATCTGGGCCCGAAAATTACACCTATTGGTAGCCTGGCAACGCTGCTCTGGCTGCATGTCCTTTCACAGAAGAATATGACCATCACCTGGGGATACTATTTCCGCACCGGGATCGTCATGACTCTGCCTGTGCTGTTTGTAACGCTGGCAGCGCTGGCGCTACGTCTCTCTTTCACTTTGTAATGAGATACTGATATGAGCAACATCACTATTTATCACAAC
Source organism: Leclercia sp. LSNIH3 (assembly GCF_002935105.1). Lineage (NCBI taxonomy): Bacteria > Pseudomonadati > Pseudomonadota > Gammaproteobacteria > Enterobacterales > Enterobacteriaceae > Leclercia > Leclercia sp. LSNIH3. The sequence goes on along the minus strand of NZ_CP026387.1, from coordinate 1,481,033 downwards.
CCGGCCTGCGGCACGTCACGTAACACGCTGGAGATGATCCGCAACAGCGGTAATGAGCCGACCGTTATTCTTTACCTTGAGACCCCACCTTCACGCGATGAGCTGGTCAAACTCATTGCAGATATGGGCATTTCCGTCCGGGCTTTGCTGCGTAAGAACGTCGAACCGTATGAGGAACTGGGTCTTGCAGATGATAAATTTACTGACGACCAGCTAATCGATTTTATGTTGCAACATCCGATCCTGATTAACCGTCCGATTGTAGTGACGCCACTGGGAACTAAACTTTGCCGTCCTTCTGAAGTCGTTCTGGATATCCTGCCAGAATCTCAGAAAGGGGCTTTCACCAAAGAAGATGGTGAAAAAGTCGTTAATGATGCAGGTAAAAGACTGAAATAAAAATGAAGGGGGCATTTGCCCCCTTCATGGTTACTTAGCCATTTCTTTCAGTAGGTCAATACCTACCGGCTCTTCGCTCTGTAACGCAGTTAATGCAATACGCTTTGCATACTGCTCTTCCACATCAGAGATGAGAGGCAACTCGCGGTTCGCCCTGGTCTTCAGGAAAGGTGAAGACGGTTCAGCTGCCGCCAGGCTGTTATTAACAACCCATGCCCACGGCTCGATGCCAGCGCGACGCAAATCATGCTGCAAGTTTGCCGCTTCCAGTACCGGTGTCGTTTCGGCAAGCGTCACGATAATAACCTTTGTCTTCTCCGGGTCCTGCAATTGCATCATTGGCGTCATCACATGGTCATGTGTTTGCCCCATCTGACGCACCATTTCCCGGTGATAGGCTCCTGTTGCATCCAGTAGCAGAAGTGTGTGACCCGTTGGCGCGGTGTCCATAATGACAAAATGATCGTCTGCCTCTTTGATGATCCGCGAGAATGCCTGGAAGACGGCGATCTCTTCAGTACATGGCGAGCGGAGATCTTCCTCCAGCACTGCTAGTCCCTCAGCGTCTAATCCTTTGCCCTGATTTTCCAGCACAAAGCGGCGATAGCGCTCTGTCTCCACCTTCGGATCGATACGGCTGACCTGAAGATTTGGCAGCGAGCCATCCAGAGTGTAAGACAGATGTGCCGCCGGATCGGATGTGGTCAGGTGGACCTTGTGACCACGCTTAGCCAGCGATACCGCTACCGATGCCGCTACGGTCGTTTTACCCACTCCGCCTTTACCCATCGTCATGACCAGCCCTTTGCCTGTCTGGCTGAGTTCATCTACCAGTGAGGCAAGTTTCGGTAAATCCAAAGTATTCAGCGTGGTAGCAGGGAGCGGCAGCGAGGCTTTGTTCTCCGTAAATAACTGACGCAGGGCTTCCAGACCGACCAGATTAAATGGCTTCAGATACAGCTGCGAGCGGGGAAGGTTCGCCAGGTTCTCTGGCATTGCCTGTAATGCTTTTTCTTCTCGAGCCAGAATACTTTGCGCGAGTGGATCATTTTCACCCGCAAACGGCGGCAGCACGCCATTAATGGCAAGGTGTTGATGCTGCAAACCGATAGCAGAAAGCTCATCGTGCGTATGAGAGACTTCTTTCAGTGTTGAAGCCTGGGCTCGGGCAACCAGAACCAAGCGCGTGAGAGCTGCATCAGACAGCGCCTTAACCGCGTCTGAGTACTGGTGCTGTTGTTTCTCCAGCCCCACCAGCGGCCCGAGGTTAGCGGCGGCATCAGGGTTCGCTTCGAGATAACCGCTCCAGGCCCCCGGCAACTCAAGCATACGGATGGTATGACCGGTTGGCGCAGTATCAAATACGATATGGTCATACTTTTCCCGCAACTCATGGTTGGTAAGAAGACCAGTAAACTCATCAAATGCCGCGATTTCCGTAGTGCATGAACCGGAGAGCTGTTCTTCAATGCTGCTGACCACATCGGCTGGCATCAGCCCGCGAACCGGGTCGAGTACTCGGTCACGATAAGCCTGTGCTGCAGCCATCGGATCAACTTCCATCGCGGCAAGATTTTCTACGGTACTGATATCTGTGATTCGGTGGCCGATAGTCTGGCTAAAGACTTGGCCGACATTGGAAGCCGGATCGGTACTCACCAGAAGCGTTCTCTTACCCTGATCGGCCAGCCATACCGCAGTAGCACAGGCCAGGGATGTTTTACCCACGCCACCTTTGCCAGTGAAGAAGATGAACGGGGGAATGTCTTTTAAAAATGGCATATTCATCAGTGATCGCTCCTCTGGAATTAAGGCATACGTGGAATGCTGCAGCAGCGTGGTTGCGTGCTGTCTTCACTCCAGTCCTGACTAAGCGGAATACCTACCCAACGGGCGATATCTTCACGAGTCGGCAGTTTGCCTGCCATCACCAGCTTGCCGTCGAGCAAGGTGACAGGGAGAGACTCCATCCCTGATGTGTTCAGAAACTCTTTCATGACCGGCGAATTCAGGAACTGCTGCGGGTTCTTCGCAAGGCTGTAGCGCTGTATATCAACGCCATTCTTTTTCGCCCATTCGGCGCTGGCGTTCCATTTGACGGCTTCGTCACTGACTACAACGCTGCTGGTTGCACAGCAGCCTGCTGCTTCAAAGATCTCAATTTTTGACATGGACTGTTTACCTCAGTGTTTAGTCATTTGGCTTTACACTGAGGTAAACGAAGGTGGTGGGGAAAAGATGCGCGATTAATTCATTTTTTTGTGGCAGCAGACGGAAGACGTGTCATCCGCCTCAATCTGACAAAGTTCTGTCATCGTCTCTTTCAGGTGTTTTCTGGCCCGAAGTAGTCGGGATTTAAACGCCGTAAGCGTGATTCCCAGTTCATCGGCCAGGGACTGCTGGGGACGCCGGTTAAGGTCGGATTCTTCAATCAACCACCGCTCATCTTCAGGTAATGCCTGCAATGTTTCAGGCAGGCAAATATCCAGCGTTGAGATTGCATCAGGGGATGCATCAGTTAATGGGGCATCATCTTCCAGCTCAACGAATTCCCTGGTGGTGCGGTACTCATCAATCAGCAGATTCCTCGCCGCCCGATACAGCCAGGCTCGCGGATTCTCCATTTCGCAGAAACTGTCTGAATGAGCGCGGGCACGCAGGAATAGCTCTTGCAGAAGGTCTGCTGCTTTTTCGCTATCACCTGTCTTCGATGTCAGAAAGCGAGAGAGTTCGGCTTCATGTTGCCGCCAGAACAAGCTCATGCAGTTGTTGAATGCCGTTACATCACTCATACCAGCCCTCAAATTTTGCTCTGATTAACCCGCCGTGAAAGTTCTTCTGCAGACTCTTTTCGTTCGCTGTAGCGATCAACGAGATAGGCTGAGTTAGCTCGGGTCAGCAGAGTAAATTTCACCAGTTCTTCCATCACATCCACGATCCTGTCGTAATAAGACGACGGTTTCATTCGTCCATCTTCATCAAATTCCTGCCAGGCTTTTGCCACGGAGGACTGATTCGGGATGGTGATCATCCGCATCCAGCGGCCAAGAATCCGCATCTGGTTTACGGCATTGAAAGACTGAGAGCCACCGCAGACCTGCATTACGGCCAGCGTCTTACCCTGCGAAGGGCGAACTGCACCTTCTGATAACGGTATCCAATCAATCTGGGCCTTCATGATGCCGGTCATCGCACCATGGCGTTCAGGGGAACACCACACCATCCCTTCGGACCAACGAACCAGCTCGCGCAGTTCCATGACTTTAGGATGCGAGTCAGGTGCATCATCAGGAAGAGGCAAGCCAGAAGGATTGAAGATCCGCACGTCTGCACCCATTGCGGTCAGTAACCTTGCCGCTTCTTCCGTTGCCAGTCGGCTGTAGGAACGTTCGCGCACAGAGCCGTACAACATGAGGATACGTGGAGGATGAGGAACGGCAGGAACACCGAATCTTGCCTCTGTGATTGAGGTGTCGAACAAACCCGAATCAACATTCTTAAGATCACCTGTCATTTTACTTCTCCGTCTTCTGGTGCATGGTGAGGCAGTCGTCAGTCCCGGAGCAGCATTCTTCTGTCAGGAAGGCAATCAGAGCCTCAAGGTTTTCATATCGAGCATGGCAAAAGAGCGTTCTGCCCTGACGTTCCTGCCGTATCAGAGAAACTGATATCAACGAGGAAAGATGATGGCTCAGTGTAGAAGCTGGGATTTCGAGCCGCTTCTGCAGTTCACCAACCGGTAACCCTTTATGTCCGGCTTTAACCAGCTCCCTGTACACGCTTAGTCGTGTAGAATGACCCAGCTCTTTCAGGGTGTCTGCTGCTTTTGAAAGATTCATAAGGTTCATATTTCTATATTTCCAGAATTATAGAAATAATAACTTATTTTCCCAGGAAACCATAGTAAACATGTCTGAGAGTCGAGCTGGAGAAACGACTTAATCTGCAACGGAGGTTCCAGTGGTTACTATGTTTAGCCAGAGTTGAAGGGCTGTTCCACTGCTGGTATCGGCAGAGTTAGCCCTTTGGCAGTAGAGCGATGAGGCTGTACTTAACTGCTCAAGTGCTCTCAAACGCCAGCCACGCCGCTCGGCATCACTGCAACATCCAGCCAGGCTATCCCGGCAGACCCTTAGCCGGGTGATGTGTAAACGATATTCCGCCACTTTTACCGCGATTGTGTTCTATGGCTGTTTCATTTTTTGATTTCCCTTGTTTGACAGGTATGAGAAATACCCGACAGGTAAACTGTCGGGTATAAATGGAGTTGTGAATTGTTGATTCAGTAAAGGTCGGAACGTCAGGCTTCCAGGGGCAGGTTCAGTCACGACTGCGAGGACATTATTTATCGCCGTAATAACGGGGTTTGTACAGGATGCCGAGCCAGTTGCGTAGCCGTAGGATCAGGGGCCTGGCTTACGTGGACGCCCTGCCGCTGAGCGTGGAGGAACGTCATTACAGCCGTATGCACACAAACCTTCTTTTTGTTCTTCCTTAGCCAGATAGCTCAGAACATGACGGATATTGTTAATACTTTCCGGATCGTTATACCGAACAGGTATATTGATATTTCTAGAATACTGCGGCCGATATTCACATCGGTGCGATACGCCGTCCCGGTGCGTTATTTCCTCCCAAATTGTATTTGCTGTAAGGGCAAAGGGATAAGAATGCTGTGTTTTTTGTCTGTCCAGCCAGAATACGACATGCGCATGGTATCTATGTCGTTCAGTCCATTCGACAACCCAGAAATAGCCCACCACACCTTTCTCTTTTGTCATTTTCTCCATTAGTACACGCAAGTTATGTTCAAGTGTTTGGTGATTTAAGTGTGAATACCTGGCACTTTTCTTTTTGTAGAAAAAATCCATGCGTAATGCCAAAAGGCATGAGTATCTGTTTATCATTTCATCGATGTGTGCATTGAGAACTGAAGCCAGGAACCAGTCTTCATTAAAATTTCTATCTGAATTTTTGAGCATGATTATTCCACTGCTGATGATGAGAGAGGTCAGTGCAAGCACTAAGTTAATGATATTTCATGCAAGACTTTTCTTTAAGGCAATGCTGAGCTGATACTTAAATTAATTATTGCTTTAAAGACGAGACTGGTTGCTCCAATAGTATTTGCGAGGGTGTTTAAAAGAGACATTGACAGTAAGCGGTGAATATAAGAATAAATGAGAGTGAGTATAATTATATTAAAAAACCTATATTAAATTACGTAACCTCCTGTGTAAAACACCAACGCTAAAGGTTCTAACCTCGAGATGCTTGTATTCTATCCAGCATCCATTTTTCCACTTCGCTTTTTAGCCAGCGTGAACTGCGACCCAGTTTAATTGGTGCAGGGAACGCATTCTCTGAAATTAATCGGTAGAACCATTTGTCTGTCATGTTTGTATAGGCGGTGATGAACGTCATATCAACGAGCTGATCATTCAGTAAAGATGTGGTTGTCTGGGTGCTGGATGATATCGGATGAGTTTTGTTTGTCATGGTAATGCTCCCGCAATTTAGTGTGAGTTCGGGAGGCGATGTTTGGTACCCAGTGGTACCCTGGATATTCACCTCACACCATGGTACTCAACAGTAAAAAAATACAGTTAATATCTTTTATGCTCAGTATGCGCCCCTTTTTAAGGTGTACTTAAGAGAGTCCTGTCGAGCCGCCTGCAAGTAAATTTTAGACTGTGTAAAGCTATGTTGATTTTCCAGAAGTACCTCTCAAGGTTGAGATTCACAGCTCTGCGCGTTTAGCGAATAGCAAGCTATGTCATAGCGCTAACGAGGCTTTCACCGCCATGATCGATTTTTTTCGCGCATGCTGAAAAAACGAAACTTACAAGTGAGAATGACAATCGATATCAGATTTATTGATATTAGATGTCTTTAATTTTTAAATTCCAGGTTGGCACTCAAAAGGGAGTGTTTCTTTTTTGCCTGACGCCCATAGCAATATATTATCTTTGATTTTGATTACATCTTTATTAAAGAAGGAGTTGTAAAACTCTACTAATTCAGAATAAGAATCAAAATCCAACTCAAGCATCATGAAGATAATCATTACGGACCTGTACAAATGACCATTTTTATCAAACTTACTTGATAAAAATGAATAAACTTCGGGGGGGCCATTTCTTGCCATGTTAAAAATAACATGAATTGCTATTAACTCTAACGTAAAGGATTCATTTTTGTATTTTTTAGCGAGTTTTAACATCGAATCATTCACGCCAACGACATTCAGTCTTTTTAGTTCATTTAATAAGAGGCCAAATAATGGAGGGACATCGCCAGGGCTAAGATACGGTAGATTATTACTATATTGGTGAGGGTGTACAGATGTCTCAATTGTTAATTGGAGTAATTTTAATGCCACAACCCGTTCATCCTCTAACTCAATTAAAGATTTGTACAGGCTGAGTGGTTTTTTTACGTTAGTAGTCCCCCTGGAATTGCGGGTTTTTGCGAGTTGATTAATTACTTTGTTTTTTAAAGTAATAGGTGTAATAATGTTTTGTTGGTGTGAGGAATCTCCTGTCTTACCTGGGGAAGGAAGTTTATAAAGTTGCAATTTTAAATTCCCCTCGCCGCCACCAAGATAATTTATTGCATAAAGCGTGCTGTTTTTACAAAAATCAATCCAGGAGTAGATACTATACAGTTCCGTTACTTCATTTAATGAAACAGGAAGATCCGGCCCGATTCTTATACGGCGTACATAGCTTTCTGTGTTTCTCCAGGCCGGTGTTTTTCGTATTAATACAAGCTTCTCTCTGGCTTGTCTTATTAATCCAGCATTTTCAATCGAAGATATCTTTCTGACATATCCCCTCCTGCTATTGAATGCGCAATAGTAAATGCGCCCCTTCTTTAATCGTTTTATTTTACGAGGGATATATTTATTAATCCGATAAACAAGGTCTTTTTCCTTGCGCTCACTCAGTTCGCAGAAGCGCAAATAATGTTTTTTACAGAGCCTTTTACGTTTTGCTTCAGGTAATGGGGACACTAAACGATTGCAGTTTTTTCGTACACATTTAGCCATTTCATATTCCCTCATTCCAGAAAAATTTAAACCTATATTACTCCTTTGAACAGACGGTTAACCATTTTCCGGCGCTATTTTTTCACAGGAGTAAATTATGCCTCAAATCCCCGATCCGCAGGATACCAGTGATGCGGTGCGTACCTGTCTCAATCTCTTACCCCGGCAAGCTACTGAACGTATTCTGTCCCGCCTCAAGGAGGCGATTAACTATGAACCCCTGATAGGCATCATGGGCAAAAGTGGTGCGGGCAAGAGTTCATTATGCAACGCGCTTTTTCAGCAACCCGTCTGTCTGACCAGTGATTTGCTAGGCTGCACCCGGGAACCCCAGCGTCTGTTACTCACCGTTGGTGAGCGCAGCATGACACTGGTGGATTTGCCTGGGGTGGGCGAGACACCGGAATACGACGAGGAGTATCTGGCGCTCTATAAGGCGTTGCTGGTAGAGCTGGATTTGATTATCTGGGTACTGCGTGCCGATGACCGTGCTCGGGCAACGGATATCACGGCATACAGGGCACTGATGGAAGCCGGTGCCGACCCTTCACGTTTCCTGTTTGTACTGACTCAGGCCGACCGCATTCCACCCCTCAGGGATGGTGAGCCCTGGCAGGCATCACCTTCTTCTGAGCAATGCCTTTCACTGGCTTCAGTCAGTGCGCAGGTTGCCGGTCAGTTGCCGTCCTCTTTCCCGGTCATGGCTGTCTCTGCACATACCGGCTATAACCTGCCCGCCCTGGTGGAGTTGATGGTGCATGCCTTGCCCGTACAGGCCAGCAGTGCCGTGTATTGCCAGCTGAAACCAGAGCATCAGACCCCGGACACTGACGCCGCTGTACGGCAGCAGTTTGGTGAGGCAGCGGGTAAGGCTTTTGACACGGTGATTAATCCTGACCACCTGCCTTCTGTCTGGACTGCTCTGTTAAGGAGTCTCCGACAAAAATTAGTGCAACTTGCCACGACATTATGGGACCGAGTATTTGGCTGAAATCTGCCGCTTTACCCCTCAATTACCACATTCAAAAAACAGTATATTGATCTGTAAAAACGATCGATAATAGAATATCGATCGTTTTTATCTATTAAAATATCGATGTATAAGCCCCCTATTGATCGCTTTTACCTATCAAAGCAAAGGGATATTTCTTTCTCAAAAGTGTTCATGAGCACGACGAACAGGGACGTTGACGTGATGGTCCGGATACAAAGATGCATCAGGTTCTGTGTACCGCGTCCTCCGTTGCCGCTTCTGATTCATTAATAAGGTGACATATGAAAATTCAGACCGTGATTGCACTTGTTTTGTCAGCCATTTCGGTTTCTGCTCAGGCGGGTAACTGGGCTGTGAAAAACGGCTGGTGCCAGACGCTGACCGATAATGGTCAGGCGCTGGTGATGCTGAAAAACAACACCATTGGCATCTTTGGTCAGTTGCAGGGCTGCCCCAATGGCCCGCAGGAGCTGATAGGGAGTCGCATCAGTGTAAACGGCAATCTGGTACCCACATCTCAGTTGTGCAACCAGCAAACAGGATTTAAGGCCGTTGAGGTTGAAGGCGGACAGGCACCTGCAGCCGCCAGAGAGGCAATTGCTTCGATTGCAGGTCAGGAAACATCGACCCTTCAGGTCTTTGGTGCGCAACTGACATTCACCCGTGGGGACATGATGACGGTCTGCCCGAAATACGTATCTGCCCTTGCTGCCAGTGCCGGGAGTCGAGCGCCGGAGATTAACAAAGGCTCAGTCATGAAAGCGGCCAAAGAAGCGTACACGAAAGAGTATGACCGTGACACGGCTGAGGCCGCTGATTTTGGCAGCTATAAAGTGGAGGGAAATACTGTGGTTTATGAGGTCTACAATGCCGGGTATCGTACCTACGATAAGGTGGTGGTGACCGTTGGTGCTGATGGTAAGGCCACCGGTGCCAGGGTTGAATACATGGGGCAATAACGTCTTATCCGCCACGCCATTTTTAATGTTAAAGGCCATGTTCCTTCGGAGCGTGGCCTTTTCTTTTTATACCGATAAACACACAAAGGAGTGGATTATGCGATTAGTATCCCGCTTTGGTGCGGTGAACCTTGTTCGCCGTGACCGTCCCTTAACCCGTAATGAACTTGCTCACTATGTTCCCAGCGTGTTTAGTGAGGAAAAGCATGAATCGCGCAGCGAGCGCTATACCTGCATCCCGACCATCACTCTGTTGGATAACCTGCAGCGCGAAGGTTTTCAGCCGTTCTTTGCCTGCCAGACCCGTGTGCGTAACCCCGACAAGCGGGAACACACCAAACATATGCTACGTCTGCGCCGCGAAGGGCAGATTACCGGTAAACAGGTACCGGAAATAATCCTGCTTAACAGCCATGACGGTTCTAGTTCATACCAGATGCTGCCGGGACTGTTCCGATCGGTCTGTCAGAACGGACTGATTTGCGGCGAGAGCTTTGGAGAGGTGCGAGTGCCCCATAAGGGCAACGTGGTGGAAAAGGTTATCGAAGGGGCTTACGAGGTGCTTGGGGTGTTTGACAGGGTGGAGGAAAAACGCGACGCCATGCAGTCACTAATGCTTCCGCCACCAGCACAACAGGCACTGGCAAAAGCTGCACTGACATATCGCTTTGGCGAGGAGCATCAGCCTGTGACGGAATCACAGCTATTAGCCCCTCGTCGCTGGCAGGATGAGTCCGGAGATCTCTGGACAACTTATCAGCGTATTCAGGAGAACCTAATCAAAGGTGGTTTGAACGGTCGCAATGCAAAAGGAGGACGCACACATACCCGTGCAATTAAAGGTATCGATGGTGATGTGAAGCTGAACCGTGCGCTGTGGGTAATGGCTGAAAATATGCTGCAACTCGCCTCATGAACGAAATCTCCGTGTGTGTTTATAGCCCTGTAGCTGGTAGTTACGGGGCTTTTTCTTTTAAGGAGCCACCATGTCCGAACTGAATTTACCTTCGGTCTTCCCGATGAATGAGCAACGTACCATCCGTCGTGCCCTGCGATTACTGGAGAAATATCAGCGGCAGCCCAGTGAATCGTTCCTTGCCGCTAGCTTCGCGAAAAATTGGTTACAGCTTTATTTGGCAAAGCAGGAGCGCGAAGTCTTTGTTGTTATCTATCTCGATAATCAACATCGTCTGCTGAAGCATGAAACGCTCTTCCTCGGCACGATTAACCATACTGAAATCCATCCTCGCGAAATTGTGAAATCTGCACTGCGTCATAATGCCGCGGCGGTGATCATCGCCCATAACCACCCGTCAGGGATTACCGAAGCGAGTAAAGCTGACAGAGCCATTACCGCCAGGATTATAGAGGCGCTGGGTCTGGTCGATGTCCGGCTACTGGATCATTTCATCATAGGTGATGGTGACGCTTTGTCGTTTGCTGAACATGGATGGCTATAAGAAGAGGAAGGGCTAATGAAAATCATCAGTAAGCGTCGGGCGATGGCAATTTATCGTCTGCATCCTGAATCCCGATTGTTTCGCTTCTGTACCGGGAAATATCGCTGGTCCGGGAGCATCTGCCATTACTACGGTCGTGAAGTTCAGGATATCTATGGTGTTCTGGCTGTCTTTGCCGAGCGACGTCAGGACCGGAACGGACCTTATGTCTGTCTGCGCAGCGTCACTCTCAATTAACCTTATAAAAGGAGCTTCAGATGTCGAATAAGACACTGACAGTGAATGATGATACTGCTGAGCCCTGGTGGGGTTTAAGTCGTAACGTCATCCCTTGTTTTGGCGCACGTCTGGTTCAGGAAGGTACTCGCCTGCATTACCTGGCTGACCGCGCCAGCATAATAGGCCTATTCAATAAAGCAGATTTGCTCCGTCTTGACCAGGCATTTCCTGTTCTGCTGAAGCAGGCGGAGCTCATGCTTACCAGCGGCGAACTGAATCCCCGACACCAGCATTGCGTCACCCTCTATGCAAAGGGGCTGACCTGCGAAGCTGATACGCTGGGTTCCTGTGGTCACGTCTATATCTCCATTTATCCTACTCAACGCTAATTAACTTTAGAACTCACTTTTACGAGAACAACTCATGAATACTTTACCTGCAATAAACCAGCGGGCTGTTCAGACATGCTTATCACCCGTGGTTGTCTGGCAAATGCTGCTTGCTCGACTACTTGAGCAGCACTATGGCCTGACCTTAAATGACACGCCGTTCAGCGATGAGGCTGTTATTAAAAGACATATCGAAGCTGGTATCACGCTTGTCGATGCCGTTAATTTTTTGGTGGAGAAGTACGAATTGATCCGTATCGACCGCAGAGGATTTAGCTCACAGGGACAAGTGCCATATTTGACCGTGACAGATATCCTTCATGCCAGGAGAGCATGTGGATTAACGAACAGTTGTCCTTATCGGGAAGTAAGTAATATTGTTCTTGGCCGATCGCGGCAGTGAGGTGTACTTCAATAGCTGAGAAAATTTGTACGGTCTGTGAAGATATTAGTGGGATTAGCGACTCGATGAAAGGCTCATCGAGTCGCATGAAAAACAAGATGGGGGCACAAAAGGGGGCACTTATAAAGATGAAACAAGAAAAAACATATATTTATCAATGGTTATTCGCGGTGTGTTATGTTCCTATTATCGCACCATTCAAGCATTTCTTCACATTTTCCTGCATCAGCAAAAAATTCATTAGCCATTAATTTGCTCGAGCGCCTTTTATTCTATTAATTATCAAACAGTTAACATTCTCTTCCCTGCCGCAAAAGGTTGCGCTACTCTCACAAAAGCATTCGCTACCAAAATGGTTCGGGACTTGTATGCGTGTTTAATTGATGAAATAGCTCAGGCTACTCTCTGATAGATGATCGCTAATCAAAGGTAAAAAATGAAAACAACCACCCCAGCATATACCGTTGTGGACTTGTCTCGTTGGGCAAGGAAGGAGCATTTTGAGGTATTTCAGTCGTTTGCACAAAGTACGTTTAACCAGACGGTGCAATTAGACATTACGGCGCTGTTAAAGCATATCAAAGCGGTTGGCTGGAAATTTTACCCGACGATGATTTTCCTGATTGCTCACGTCGTAAACAGGCATACGGAATTCCGTATGGCGATGAAGAACAATGAGCTTGTGATATGGGATGAAGTCCATCCAAGCTATACCATCTTCCATAATGAAACGGAGACCTTTTCATCAATATGGAGTCCGTACGACGGCAATATTCAGCACTTCCAGAATGTTTATTCCGAAGACGTGGCACGCCATGGTAATAATCTTGCTTATTGGCCCAAGGGACAGTCGCCAGACAATATATTTTTCGTATCCGCTATTCCCTGGGTGAGTTTTACCAGTTTTGATATCAACGTCGCTCACATGCAGAACTTTTTTTCCCCTATGTTCACTTTTGGGAAATACTACGAGCAAGATGGAAAAGTATTATTGCCTTTCGCCCTTCAGGTGCATCATTCCGTGTGCGATGGTTTTCATGCGGCGAGGTTAATCAATGAGTTACAAGCGATGTGCGATGACATACAGCACTATTCTGAGGAACTCAGGGGTTGATACTCCATATTGAATGATAAGCCTTTCGGCCACTATCCTGCTGTAAAGGCGAATATCAGTATCAGCAGAGAGTAGCGGCCAAAAAATTACAGAGAATGACCAGCCGGTAAGTCCCGCTGGTCGCTTTATCGTTATTTCAGGTGCTCTTTCAGCTGGTAACCAGCCTGACCAATGGCAGCCCGCACGGCAGGAACGTCACTCAGCGCGTTCAGCAGGCCGTAATCATGAATTAATCCGTTGTAGCGCGTCACCGTCACGTCGACACCCGCGGCATCAAGTTTTCGACCAAAGGCTTCACCTTCGTCACGCAGTACATCAAGCTCAGCGGTCTGAATCAGAGTAGGCGGCAGCCCCTGCAACTGCGCTGTTGTGGCGCGCAGCGGAGAGGCGAGGATGTTATTTCGAACGCTCTCATTTGTAGTGTAAGCATCCCAGAACCACTTCATCATATTGCGCGACAGGAAATAGCCGTTTTCATACTGATGATAAGAACCGGTATCAAAATTCGCGTCAGTGACAGGCCAGAGCATAACGTCATAGCGAATAGCAGGGGTTTTATGTTGTTTAGCCTGAAGGGCGACGGCCGCAACCATATTACCGCCCACGCTGTTACCAACCAGCGCCAGGCGCTTACCATCAACGCCAATTTCATTTCCGTTTTCGGCTACCCAGCGGGTTGCTGCATAAGCCTGATTAATCGCAACGGGGAAATGCGCTTCCGGGGAGGGCGTGTAATTAACGAAAACGGCTGCCGCGCCAGACGCATTAACCAGATCGCGAACGAGACGCTCATGTGTTGGGAAATCGCCCAGGATCCAGCCACCGCCATGAAAGAACATAAATACCGGCAGGGTTCCCTGCGCGTTATGCGGCTTCACAATATTCAGTATGAGATTTTGCCCATCAATAGTAATCGTTTTTACACTGACGTCGGCAGCAGGCAGGGTGGCGCCTTTTTGCGCATCGATCAATACCTGGCGTGCTGCCTGAGGAGACAATTGCTCAATGGGCTTCCCGCCACTCCCGTTCAGCACATTCAGGAATTGTTGAACATGACGTTCTGGGCCAGTTGTATCAGCAAAGCTATTGGCTGAAACGGCAGCCATTGCGACAGACAATAACGCGGATCTGATATTCATAGTGTCACCTTATTCGTAATGCTTATGATTATTTCGCGTGCTTTTTACATAAGCGAACCCTCAGGCTTATCACGACCGGATAAGCCCTGGGCATTATTTATATTTAAAAATTCTGCCACGCCTGTTGCAGCAGTTTTACCCGTAGAGGAGTAGAGCAAGCGCCCGACCAGGACAGTCGCCGGGCTTAACAGAATAAACCGGACGTTACAGACCCAGCTCTGATAACCCTGGGTGGTCATCTGGACGACGCCCCAGCGGCCAGTGGAATTTACGATCGCTCTCTTTGATAGGCATATCATTGATACACGCGAAACGGCGTTGCATCAGACCATCTTCCCCGAATTCCCAGTTCTCATTTCCGTAAGAACGGAACCAGTTGCCTGAATCATCGCGCCACTCGTAGGCGTAACGGACCGCAATGCGGTTGCCCCCGAATGCCCACAATTCTTTAATAAGACGGTACTCAAATTCTTTTTTCCATTTACGTTCAAGGAATCCTTTGGCTTCTTCGCGGTTATTCGCAAATTCTGCGCGGTTACGCCATTTGGTATCCAGTGAATAGGCCAGCGAGACTTTTGCAGCGTCACGGCTATTCCAGCCATCTTCAGCAAGCCGTACTTTTTCAATCGCTGACTCAAGTGTAAATGGAGGAAGCGGCGGACGAATTTGTGCATCAGACATGGTAGAGACTCCTGTAAATGTGGACAGATCGGTTTCATTTGCTTTTCGAGACGTAGACATAAATTCTTCCTCTGTTATTTAACGCCCTGGGTAGCTATGAGAATTCTGTATTCTCAATCATGCCCGATATCACTTTCTCAGAGGGTCCGTCTGGTCTATGAATTCATGGTAGAACGATCGTTCTACCTCGTCAAGACGGTGTTTGATAAAATCATTAAAAAAGCAATGCATCCCTTTAAAAAATGGTGTTAACGCGTTCATAAATAATAAGAAATTAATTTTTAGATATTCTTATCTGCTGGTGGTTTGGGATATCTTTCAGAGGAAAATCGTTTAATTTCAATTGGGTACTCAGGGCTCGTTGCCTTGCAGGATTTTTTGATATGAGAATAGAGCCAAAGCCGGTCAGGCGAGAAGTCAGAATGAAATAGCGACGGGGAGGAAAGGGGAAGAGGTGAAATACGTTTTACATTGGTATAAGCCGATTAAAGATAAAGCCATATCAGAAGATGAATGTAATATTCTCTTTCGTGGTCTGAAATTAAATAAATGACACCCACGCGTGAACCTCCAGCATAACTGGATAATTCAGCGAGTATTATTTTTCCGGAATACAGGCCTCTTTTACGAGACCTGTTTCAGTAACAGCTGCGCAATATCTTTTGCATCATCGGCGGCGCTGTTATCACCCATAACTCGTGACATGGTGATAGCACCTTCAATTAATAACAGCAGCTGCCTTGCCAGTGATGAGGAGTGCTCAATATTCAGCTGTCCGGTTAGCTCAAGGGCGTAATCCAGGATTTTCTGCTTATGCAGTTTAGCAATCTGGCGAATGGGATCGGCACTGTCACCCACTTCCCCCGCGGTATTGATGAATGCGCACCCGCGGTAGCCCTCCGACTCAAACCAGCCTTTGAGTACGGTAAACATATTCAGGATGCGTTCCTGCGGCGTATCCGCTTTGTCGCACTCGCTCCTGAACCATTCCATCCAGCGCACATCACGTGCGTTCAGGGCCGCAGCCGCCACTTCGTCTTTGTTGGCGAAGTAGCGATAAATACTTTTCCGGGCCACACCTGACGTTCTTACAAGAAGATCCATGCCGGTGGCATGAATACCGTTCTGGTAAATGAGTTGTTCAGCTGTCGCGAGGATTTTTTCGCGTGTATCAGTCGTGTTTTTGTTCATAGGTAAATGGTAGAACGATCGTTCTCTTTGGTCAAGTCCAGGTCAACACTCTTTTAAACCAGAGGGGGTAAGAGGCTGGTACGCTCGCCGGGTGCGGCCAGCCTCAACGCGTTAACGCATGTCACTGAGAATGAGCGCTATGAACCCTTTCTGTTTCGGTAGGCCGCGACTTTCATACGATTACCGCAGGTTGCCATGCTGCACCAGCGGCGGCGATGTGACTTGCTTAAATCCTGGAAAAGTAAAATACAGTTATGTGCTTCACACTCTCTCACGTATTCAAACTTTTCATCAGTGACCAGCTTCACCAGGGCATCCGCAATGGGCCAGAGCAGGCCTGCAGAGTTGAGCGTGTTTGAACAAACATCAACCCGATATCGCCGTGTATCTTCGTCCCATTGCAGTCCAGTCTCGGGACGCCCCGCTTGCAGTATCTGGTTAATCACCGTCAGGTTAGCTGCCTCGGATTTCATCGCGGCATGCACCAGGGTTCTGGCAGCATCGCGCAGCTGACGGGCTTCAGTTAGTAAGTCATCCGGTGCCTCAGTGCCTTTCGGCACAACACCCGCCGTTTCCAGCCAGTCGATGACGCTGAGATTGTCGGTAAAACAATCATGCCGCTCATCACCCGTCCCGTATTCACTGTTAATAAAATCCAGTGCGAGATTATCGGCGAGGAAGAGAGGCTGAGAAGAAGGTTGTTTGAATTCCATACCTGTCCGTAACTCATAAAATCATTTTGACAGGTTACCAAATTTGCGTGTAGCCTTCAAATACACACTTTAATGGTTACAAAGGGGTTTGCCATGATGTCTTCCACAACCGATAACGCCTCCGTCTCGCCAGTTACCGCGATCCATTACCGTTATCAACAAGCAGGCGACGTGAACGTTTTTTACCGCGAAGCGGGGGATCCGGCATCGCCTGTATTACTGCTGCTTCATGGCTTCGCGGGTTCATCATTTATGTTTCGTGACCTGATCCCCCAACTGGCCGATCGTTATCATGTCATCGCCCCGGATTTGCCCGCCTTTGGTTTCACTGAGGCACCCGCGCGAGGGGAGTATGCTTATACTTTTGCCCAGCTTGCTGAAACCATTGGCCGGTTTACCGAAGAGCTTCATCTCAACCGCTATGCGCTGTTGGTCCACGATTACGGCGCGCCTGTCGGATGGCGACTGGCGTTAGCGCATCCGCAGCGGGTAACAGCCATTATTTCCCAGAACGGCAATGCCTACGAAGAGGGGCTGGGAGAGGCCTGGGCACCTATTCAGCAATACTGGCGTGATCCCACTGTGGAAAACCGCCATGCGCTGAGTGAATTTCCGACGCCAGCGGCTATCAAGTGGCAATATCTGGAAGGCGTTTCCGATAAGAGTCTGATTTCACCTGACGGTTATTCGCTCGAAGGGATGCAGGTATTACGGCCTGGTAATGCGGAAATCCAGTTAGACCTGCTGCTGGATTACGCCTCGAACGTAGAGATGTACCCGCAGTTTCAAGACTATTTTCGCCAGTATCAGCCACCGCTATTAGCCGTATGGGGAAAAAACGATCCCTTCTTCATGCCAGCGGGCGCAGAAGCCTGGAAACGTGATTTGCCTGACGCTGAAATACGCTTTTATGACACGGGCCACTTCGCCCTTGAAACGCATGCTAAAGAGATAGGTACCGCCGTGCGTGACTTCCTCGACCGGCATGTCCGCCAGTCAGAGTAGCGTCCATCCGGTGAGAGCAGCCATGTCAGCATGAAAAAAACCTGATTGCCATGGCTGCGCGTTCCGCATTGAAAGCCAGACTGTTCCACAAGCGCATGTATCCCTGGCCGGTGTACAGGCTGGCGAAAGCCATTTTCTGAAGGAGAATAAAATGATGGCAGTGACAACGGGCGTACAACATATTGGCCTGGCCGTATCAAAACTTGAAGAAAGCGCGGCGTTCTTCACTAAAATATTGGGCTGGGAGGAAGTGAAACGCCGTGCAGATTATCCCGCCATCTTCGTCAGAGATAATGCCCTGACGATTACACTCTGGAAAACGCAAACCGACGACCCCGTAGAATTTAATCGTAAAACGAACGTTGGACTTCATCACTTAGCGTTACGGGTCGAAAATAAAGCGGATCTGTTCCAGCTTCTTGAGGTATTAAAGGCGAATCAGATCGAAATTGAATTCGAGCCAACCGTGATCAGAGAAGGGCCGTCAATGCACATGATGTGTTACGACCCCAGCGGTATAAGAATTGAATTCTACTACCCTGGGCAGGGCTGATTTAAACAGTCTCAGTCAGGCACAACGGCGTGGGCGCACCGTGTTTTTTGCGCCGCCCGTAGATCCTCCAGCGTATCGATATCAAATATAACGCCAGCGTCATCCAGCGAAAGATCCAGCACATCCCCCTGACTGCGCGCACGCATCACTATTTCCCGCGCCCCCGTATCACCCGCCAGACCCTGCAACGCCTCGCGGTATTCCCGGCGAAACCCCACCGGGTGCCCCGCCTGTTGCTGGTAGTGAGGGACCACAATCCCGTAATTCATCAGTTCTTCAGCAACGCGCTGCAACGTCCGGGGCTGAATTAAAGGCAGGTCGGCGGGCAGGATTAACCATCCCGACGCCAGGTCTGTGGCCTGGACACCCAGTGAAATCGACGCGCCCATGCCCGGCGTTCCGCCTTCAGGCCTGACGAGATGCCACGGCAGGTTTGCGGCTTCAACCGCCTGAATCACGTGCGTCAGGACAGATTGCCCGGCCAACACCGCCTCAAGCTTATGCGTTTTGCCCCCCGAGGCGAGAAACCGCTCGCCGCGTCCGGCGGCGAGAATAATCACAACCGGCGAGGACATTAACATTCGTCCTGACGCAGGCGTGCGGCAGCCACGTCTGCCAAAACAGACAGCGCCAGGGTGCGTGCGTCCCGGGCTTTCGGGAAGATACCGATCGGCGCTTTAATGCGCGCAATCTCGTCATCCCGCCAGCCCAGCTCAATGAGCTTTTGTCTGCGCTGGCTATGGGTACGCTGGCTGCCCAGCGCGCCGATGTAAAACGGGGTCGCGTCACGTGCGGCCTGCAGGACGGGAAGTTCCCGGTGAAGATCGTGCCACAGCAGGATCACCGCCGTGTCAGCATCAATGAGGGAACCCGGGTCACCCGAGCAGGGGTCAAACGGACAAATGGCATACCCTGCCGCTGCCGCGAGTTCAGCCGTCGCCTGCGCTTCGATGGAATTTCCGTGGATCAGCAACCGCACGCAGGGCTGGAAAGCTATCTCGATACCCTGATTATGCCAGCCAGTGAGCGTTGGCTCGGACAGGCAGGTGAGCATCTGCGTCTGCGGGGTATAACGCAACCCGGCGGGCTGGCGCTGCGCCAGGCGGTTCAGTACCGCCAGCAGCGGCTGCGCCGAGCGCAGCTTATGAATCGCCAGCGTGATGCCCCCGCCGCAGGGCAGGACAATGTCAAACCAGGGCGAACCCTGGCCATAACGCACCTCGCGATCCTGGCCGGACACGATCACCTCCAGCGCCTCAAATGCCGCTGCCGCTTCGACGCAGCCCCCGGAGACGAAGCCACAGTACTGGCCATCCTCGCGAACCACCATCTGCGCCCCCAACGAGCGCGCCGCGCCGCCGCGTATCTCCGTCAGCATCACCAGCGCCGCCTCTTTGCCGGCCATCAGCGTCTCAACCGCGAAGCGCAGGATCTCCCGGCTGTCGTCAGTCAGAAACGCCTGTTCCGGCGTCTGGCGCAGATCGTCTGCCAGATTAAAAAGCGAGTGGGGCATGGTTCCTCCTTAAACGGCGTCCGGCAGGCCGCTGAGCAATTTATCCAGGGTGACAGGATAGTCCCGCACTCTTACCCCCGTCGCGTTATACACCGCATTGGCAATGGCAGCACCCACGCCGCACAGGCCAAGCTCGCCCACGCCTTTGGCTTTCATCGGGGAGGAGATGGGGTCAGTATCATCCAGGAAAATCACCTTCTGCTCGGGAATATCGGCATGGACCGGTACTTCATACGCGGCCATGTCGTGGTTGACGAAGTAGCCCAGCCGGGTATCCACTGCCAGCTCTTCCATCAGCGCCGCGCCCAGCCCCATGGTCATCGCGCCAATCACCTGGCTGCGCGCCGTTTTTGGGTTAAGGATACGCCCGGCCGCGCATACCGCGAGCATGCGACGCACCCGCACCTCGCCGGTCGCGCTATCCACGCCCACCTCGATAAAATGTCCGGCGAAGGTGGACTGCTGATACTGCTTATCCAGATCGCCGAATTCGATACCGTCTTCAGCGGTCAGGGTGCCGTTAGCTGCGGCCTCGGTAATGTCTGCGCTGCGGGTATCACTGGTGATCTTCCCGTCGCTAAATTGCGCCTGGTCCGGGTCAAAACCGAGCCTCGTGGCAATGGTTTCACGCAACTTCACGCAGGCGGCATAAACTCCCGAGGTGGAGGTGTTCGCCCCCCATTGCCCGCCTGAACCGGCCGATACCGGGAAGCTTGAATCACCCAGGTTAACCGTCACCTTTTCCAGCGGTACGCCCAGCATTTCTGCCGCCGTCTGGGCAATGATGGTATAGCTCCCGGTCCCGATGTCGGTCATGTCGGTCTCTACCGTCACGTTTCCGGCGGCATCCAGATGCACACGGGCGGCAGATTTTTCCAGCAGGTTATTGCGAAAACCGGCCGCCATACCCATGCCCACCAGCCAACGACCGTCACGCACCTGGCCGGGCGTCGCGTTGCGCGCTTTCCAGCCGAACGCGTCGGCACCGGTACGCAGGCACTCAATCAACTGACGGCGTGAAAAAGGCCGGCTGGGATCGGCCGGATCAACCTGGGTGTCATTGAGGATGCGAAATTCAACCGGATCGATACCCGCTTTTTCGGCCAGCTCATCAATGGCGATTTCCAGCGCCATCAAACCCGGTGCTTCGCCAGGGGCACGCATGGCATTGCCCTCCGGCAGATCCAGTTTTGCCAGCCGCAGCCCGGTATGGCGATTCGCCCCCGCGTAGAGCAGTTCAGTCTGCTGAACCGCGGTCTCCGGGGTGCCGCCGGGAAGATTGCCCGACCAGCTATCATGCGCGATGGCCGTGATTTTCCCGGCGGTATCCGTCCCGATGCGGATATGCTGAATGGTGGCCGGGCGGTGAGTGGTGTTATTCGGAATAGTGGGCCGAGAAAGCATCACTTTCACCGGGCGCTTTATGGCGCGGGCGGCCAGCGCGGCCAGCAGGGCATCGCTTCGCAGGAACAACTTGCCGCCAAAGCCGCCGCCGATATACGGGGCGATGACGCGCACATTCTCCTCCGGGATCTTGAGGGTCTCTGCGAGGTCGGTACGGCACCAGGCAACCATCTGGTTGGAGGTCCAGAGGGTCACCTTATCGCCCTCCCAGGCCGCCATCGAGGCATGCGGCTCCATCGCCATATGACTCTGGTCAGGCGTGGTGTAGATCGCATCCAGCTTCACCGCGGCGGCGGAAAAGGCGGCGTCAAAATCCCCGGTGTTTTTATCGGGTGTATCCTCAGGCGGCTGGCTGACGGCGGGTTTTTCATCTGCCAGCGAGTAAGATCCTTTTTCACGCCGCCAGGTCACCTGTACCAGCGCCGCCGCCGCCCGGGCCTGCTCAAACGTCTCTGCCACTACCAGCGCAACGGCCTGATGGTAGTGCTCAATCTTTGGGCCGCCCAGCAGGGTGGCCGCGTTTCGCTCGCCTTTGCCGAGTTCGCCCGCGCTACTGGCGGTGATCACCGTTAACACCCCCGGCGCGTTTTTCGCGGCCTGCGTGTCGATGGCGGCGATCTCGCCTTTGGCAATTGCCGACCCCACAACATAGCCATACGCCGCATTGGGCGCGATATCATGCCATTCGTAGGCGTAGTGCGCCGTGCCGGTGGTTTTTAAGGCACCGTCGATACGGTCGCGAGGCTGACCGACCACCTTCAAGCGATCGATCGGGTTTTCACCTGCCGGTTTATCGAATTTCATACCTTAGCCCTCGCTTCTGTCAGCACGGAGGCAAGCGTTCGCTTCGCCAGGGTTAATTTGAACGTGTTTTCAGGCGTCGGGTGAGCCTCCGCAAACAACGCATCGTAGACGGCCTGCGCGCCCTGGGGCAGCTGCGCATCGGCCTGGGCAATCCGCCAGGGTTTATGGGCCACGCCGCCCAGCGCGACACGCCCACTGCCATCTGGCTGGACAATCGCCGCGACCGAGACCAGCGCAAAGGCGTAAGAGGCGCGATCGCGGACTTTACGGTAGATGTGCTGCCCACCCACGGGCGGCGGCAGGGTGACGGCGGTAATCAGTTCACCTGGCGTCAGGACAGTTTCGATATGGGGCGTTTTCCCTGGGGCGCGATAAAAGTCGGCGAGGGGGATGTTCCGCACTTTGCCATCGGCAGAAACGGTTTCCACTACTGCATCCAGCAGACGCATCGCGACAGGCATATCGCCCGGATGCGTAGCAATACAGGCCTCGCTGCCGCCCACCACCGCATGCTGACGGCTAAACCCCTCAAGCGCCGCGCAGCCGCTGCCGGGAAGACGTTTATTGCAGGGCTGATTGGTATCGTAAAAATAGGGGCAGCGGGTACGCTGAAGAAGATTACCAGCCGTGGTGGCCTGGTTGCGTAACTGACCGGACGCCCCTGCCAGTAGCGCTCTGGACAGCACGGCATAGTCACGGCGCACACGTTCATCTGCGGCTAAATCGGTATTGCGCACCAGGGCGCCGATCCGCAGACCGCCCTCGTCGGTGGCGGCAATCTGGTCGAGGCCCAGACCGTTCACGTCGATCAGATGGGTTGGCGTCTCAATTTCCAGCTTCATCAGATCGAGCAGATTCGTTCCCCCGGCAATAAATTTTGCGCCGCGTTTATCCCTGGCGCTGGCCGCGGCCTCGGCCGGGGTTTTTACCCGTTCGTAAGTAAAGGCTTTCATGATTTAAGCTCCCCTGCTGCGTCTTCGATGGCGGCCAGAATGTTGGCGTACGCGCCGCAACGACAGATGTTGCCGCTCATGCGTTCGCGGATCTCATCCGCCGTCTTTTCCGGCGGGGAGACCAGATCGAGCGTAACGTGGCTGGGGATGCCCTCTTCAATCTCTTTCAGTACCGCGACGGAGGAGCAGATTTGCCCTGAGGTACAGTAGCCGCACTGAAAACCATCATGTTTGATAAATGCCGCCTGCATGGGATGCAGATTGTCAGGCGTACCCAGCCCTTCGATGGTCGTGATTTCGGCATCCTGATGCATGATTGCCAGCGTCAGGCAGGCGTTGAGCCTGCGGCCATTCACCAGCACGGTACAGGCGCCGCACTGCCCGTGATCGCAGCCTTTTTTCGTGCCGGTAAGCTGCAAGTTTTCCCGCAGTGCATCCAGCAGGGTAGTACGCGTATCTACCTCGAGTTGCTGACTTTTGCCGTTAACGCGCAGCGTCAGGGGCATCATCTCGGGCGGGGGGGTGACAGCAGGCTCGCTCTCAGCCAGTGCGCCACAAGGATAAACAGCAGCGGTTGCCGCCGCCGCTGCGCTGACTTTTATCAGATCCCGTCGGGACAGGCTGAAGTCGGGTGACTGACCGTCTTCAGGAAATTCGCCTTGGTTGCTCATGCCAGGCCTCCGGTATTTAAAGGGGAAATAAAAAGGAAAAAGGGTGCGACTGTGTCGTCTGATTTTTAAACATTAAGCATAGACGGCGATGCGGGCGGGATTATTCTTAAATCGAGGATGCGGTTATGAGAGGGTTTAATAAGTGTGCGATGGGGAAGGAGGCCAGCTGGTAAGGCCTGCCTGTTTTTGCAAACAGACAGGCAAAGTGTGGCTTAGCGATCCGTCGGCCAGTTATCCAGTACCCGCTGGCGCACCGCTTCTGGATACCCCTGCTCAAACGAGGCATGCAGATGTCGGGTGGTTTGCAGCGTATCAAACACCACTTTCGCCCCACGACCGGCCACGTACTCCTCCTCTTCATAGCACTGTGGCAGGCGGATCACGCGCTGATCGTTAAACACCACGCGGCGACCAACCGGGTGCACGCGGGTTGAGAGCACCCACACCACTTCGCGCAGGTTGGTTGGGTCAAAATCATCGTCCACCACATAGACCTTCGGAATAAACACCATCGCGTCGGTCTTAAACAGCACTTCGCCGATGCGTTGGGCCAGTGCTTCGCTGGTGACGCCCGGCAGCAACTCGCGCCAGTTTTGCGGCACCACCACCAGCAGCCAGTGGACGGTAGAATCTTCCGGGATCCAGGCGGTGACAATCGGCAGTTCCGCTTCACGCAGATAGGTCAGGGCATCTGCGGCCAGCCCCATCGCCCACAGGGTGTGCGACTCGTCGGTCGGGCGGCCGGTAATCGACATCGGCCAGATCGGATCGTCACGATGGGTAATCGTCTCGACGTGGAAGGTCGGTTGGGCGGAGGAGCCTTCGCCCAGATAACCGCCATACTCGTCGTATGGCCCTTCCTGGCAATCACGGTTGATGGAGACATGCCCTTCAATCACGATCTCGGCGGTGGCAGGCACGTCCAGATCGATACTAACCGCTTTCACCACCGGCACCGGCTCGCCCGCCAGGGTACCAATGTAATCCGCCTCATCGGCGTGGGCCGGGATCGGGATGCCGGACACACAGGAGATCGCCGGCGCCGGGCCTTGCACCAGTGCATAAGGCATCGGCTGACCGAGTTTTACCCACTCCGTCCAGATCTGGCCGATATGCTGGCTCGGGACAATCAGCCCCACCATCCGCTTGCCATCGACCTTCATCACGCGGGCGATAGACCAGTTCACCCATTTGCCGTCCGGCGTCTTCACGATCAGCGTGCCCCAGGTATTGGCGTAGCGACCGCCGTCCTTGTCGTGGGCAAAGGGGATTGGGAAGCGGTCGAGGTTCGCATCTTCACCGCGCAAAATGTTCTGATGGCACAGAGCGTCAGAAGAGGCCACCCGCACCGGGGGAATGCCGGGCTTATGGCGCGCCGCCGACAGCGCTTCGACGATCTGCGGCCCGGTGCAGTCCGGGGCCAGGCCGAGCGACATCGCCACGCGGGCATAGGGCATATCCTGTCGGGATGAGAGGCTGGCAGGCGCGCCGAACAGACGGAAACCGGGTGCCACGCCCGCCACGTTGTGGAACAGCGGGGCAGGGGACTGGATCTCATAGCTGCGGCGGGTAATGGCGCTTGGCTCAAAATCACCGTCCACTTCGCGCGTCACGTGCATGATGTCGCCCATGGCGTCGAGGGCATCGATATAACTGCGTAAATCACCGTAATAGGTCATCAGGCTCTCCTTAAGCCGTGGGAGCGGAGTGAGGTTCACCCCAGCGTTTTGTTAAAGCGTTATCCAGGCCGAACTGATCCAGAATGCGCGACACAAAATGATCAATGATGTCGTCAGTGCTGGTGGGGTTGTTATAGAAGGCGGGCATTGGCGGCAGCATCATGGCACCGGCGCGGGTCAGGGCGAGCATGTTCTCAAGGTGAATGGCGTTGAGCGGCGATTCGCGGGGAACCAGCACCAGCTTGCGCTGCTCTTTCAGCGTCACGTCGGCGGCGCGGGCAATCAGACCATCGGCGTAGCCGCAACGGATAGCGGCAAGGGTCTTCATGCTGCACGGCACCACGATCATGCCGTCAACGCGAAAGGAGCCGCTGGAGATGGCTGCAGCCTGATCGTGCTCGCTGTAAGTCTTCGAGGCGAGAGCGATAACCTCCTGTACACTGTAGGGCGTTTCCAGTTGAATGGTGGCACGCGCCCATTTGGAAATGATCAGATGCGTTTCGACGTCCAGATCTTTCAGCGCGGCCAGTAAACGAACGCCAATTGCAGCGCCAGTAGCGCCAGTCATGCCTACAACAAGCTTCATGCGGGTTCTCTGAATGTATTCTTTCATGTATAGTTTGAGTTCAAACTGTTTGTGTTCGAACTATATGTTTGTCGTTTTCAGGAGTCAAGAGAGTCGATGGCAGAAAATCGCGACTTAATCCTTGCCGCGCCCCTGTGGCCGCATGGCGATTGTTCATTAATGCACCTGATGCGCCGCGCAGGGCAGCACTCCACCACCTGCTGGAGCCAGTGCGTCGATACCGGGTTATCAGCCGTGCAATACGCCATACTGGTTGTACTGGCGGAAGAAACGCGCTGCGACCAGCAAACGCTGGGGAACCGCGCCGGGTTTGATAAAGCCACCGGCACCTACGTTATCGATAGGATGAGTAAGAGCGGGTTACTGACGGTGCAGACCGATCCCGCTAACCGCCGCCGCAAGCTGGTCTCCATGACGGCAGAGGGCGAAGCGATGCTGGCGCAGATGATTGAGCAGGCCAAAAGCGCCGAGAAGATGATCACCGCCGGTCTGAATACCCAGGATATCGCCGACCTGAAGCGTCTGCTGAGCAAGCTGGGAGGATTGCAGGAGCCTGATGACCATGCCTCCAACGAAACTGTCTGACAGCCACAGTGAGCCGAAGCCTGATCTGACGATCGGCTTTCTGCTGATGAAGCACTTTACGCTGGCCTCGGTGGCGGGGCTGGTAGAGTCTCTGCGCTTTGCGGCAGACGAGTCCTTCTCCAGCCGGCAGATCTTTTGCCGCTGGGAGTGGATGACCTGCGATGACCAGCCCATCACCGCCAGCTGTGGCCTGCCGGTATCGCCCACCGCGCCGCTCGATTTCGCCCGGGACTGGGATTACTTCGTGGTGGCGGGCGGGCTACTGGAAGAGACCCGCCAGCCGCCGGAGTGGCTATTGCAGGCCTTGCGGGATCTGCACGCCCGCAATATTCCCATCATCACCCTGTGTAGCGGGGCTTTTGTCGCCGGTAACGCCGGGCTACTGGACGGTCGCCACTGCGCGATCCACTTCACCACCCGCGACGAGTTCCGGCTGCGTTTCCCGAAAGCCATTCCGGTGATCGATAAAACCTACATCAAAGACGGCGGGATCATCTCCTGCCCTGGCGGTACGGCGATTGACCTGGCGGCCGATCTGATCCGCCAGCACTGCGGGTTGGTGCGCTCGCAAAAGGTGCTGAAATATCTGCTGGTGGATGAGGTGCCAACGCCAAAAGCGAAGCATAAAACGCCCCTCAGCGAACCCGACGTCTACGAGAACCCGCTGGTGACGAAGGTGATTGAGTTTATGAAGCACCATCTCGATTCGCCGGTACCGCTGGCGGAGGTTGCTGACTTTGCCGGGGTGACGTTCCGCCAGCTTAACCTGATCTTTACCCAGTGTACTGGCCACTCGGCGGCGGTCTACTGGCGGCGGATGCGCCTTGAGCAGGCGCGCAAACTGATGGCCGACTCCAGCAACAGCATTAACGCCATTGCCACTGCCACCGGCTTCGCCGACGCCTCGCACCTGATCGCCTGGTTCCGTAAACAGTACGGTGAAACGCCCAGCTCGTTCAGAAAGCGGCGCAGGGAAGTGGAAAAACGGGTGAAAGAGTAAAGGGCCGCGATGCGGCCCTTTTTATCCAGGTTACAGCAGATGACGCTTCGCCATCGGTCCCGGCATACTCGCTTTTTGTGACGGGGTGTCATCCAGCGAGGCTGCATCGGCAAGGCTGCGGGCGTTGGTTTCCGGTGCCAGCCACCAGGAGACGGCCAGGCCCACAAAGGTGATTGCCGCGGCGATATACATGGTGGTGCCGATCCCCAGGCTCTGCAATGAGACGGGCACCAGCCAGGTACCGACGGCAGCCCCAATACGCGACAGCGACGTTCCCACACCCACGGCACAGGCGCGGATCTCCGTCGGGAAAATCTCGTTCGGGTAGACCAGCTGGAGCACCTGCGCCCCGCCGATAAACAGTGCGTAAGCACCAAACATCAGCAGAATGATCATGGATGGCCCGTCACGCAGCAGACCGAGCAGCAGCAGCGCCAGCCCCGACCAGAGGAAACTTTGCAGCAGCAGCTTGCGGCGTCCCAGGGTATTCACCAGGCGCGTAGCGATAATGCAGCCGACCACGAACAGCAGGGTGATGGCTACCGAACCGTACGACGCCCACTTCCCGCTCAGGTGGAGCGCATCCAGCACTTTCGGGGCAAAGGCATAGACCGCGAAGACCGGGATCACCGAGCAGGTCCAGAAGATGGTCACGAACGCCATGCGTTTGCCATAACCCGAGTGCAGCAGGTTGGAGAAGGAGAGGTTTTTGCTTTCCGCCTGCTCCGGCAGATTGTCCAGGCCAAAGTCCGGGCCATATACCCGGCGAATGATCGCTTCGGCTTCGGCGTGACGGCCTTTGCTCATCAGCCAGCGCGGGGATTCCGGAGTGCCCATACGCACCAGGAACAGCAGCGCGCCGATCACTGCGGTGCTGGCCAGCGTCAGACGCCAGGCATCCGGGCCGCCAAAGTGCAGCAGCGCTTCACCGATCATATAGGCCGCGGCGGCACCGGCAAACCACAGGATGGTGAGGGTGGCCAGGCAAGGACCGCGGTTTTTCTTCGGCAGAAACTCCACCAGGAAGGCGGTCGCCACCGGGTACTCAATGCCCACCGCCACGCCGTTTAAAAAGCGCAGGGCAAACAGCATCTCGCCGCTCTGCACCCAGTACTGCGCCACGGAGCAGATCACAAACAGCGTCGGGCCAACGAAATAGAGCATCCGTCTGCCCAGCCGGTCGGTGAGGGCGCCGCCGATAAAGCCGCCAAAGAAGATGCCGATCAGCGCAGAGGCAGCGATCAGCCCCTCCCAGAAGGCGGTTAACCCCAGCGCCGGAGAGATTTTCATCATGGCGATGCCGATAATGCTCAGTACATAGCCATCGACGAAGGAGCCGCCACCGGAGCGAATGGTCAGCAGGCGGTGAAAGCGGTTAAGTGGTACGTCTTCAACAGAAACGGTATTTGACATGGTAACTCCTGTCTTTCTCCGGCATCGTTAAATTAATGGCTTACGGGCAGGCGGTAATAAACATAAATAGCGATGGATGTTTATTAAAGCCGAGCGAGGCCGCTTTCCATTAATCAAGCGATTACGGAATAAATATAGGTCTAAGAAGATTCAAGCGTTAAATAATAGCGTGCGTTATTTCGCGTAATTCATGGCAAATACTCCTCCGCTGCAGGATGGTCGGATAAGATGTTAGTTATATTTATTATGGTGTTACTGTGTTTATTATTTTTAAGACGTTTCGTCAGATAAACGTTTTACGGCAACCGTGCGCGTTGACCACCAGCAGATAAGCGAGCCGAGGCTGACCATCGCCGTTCCTTGCCAGAAAGCCAGCGTCAGGTGCGAATCCAGCATAAACGCCGCCAGCACTGCCGAGATGATCGGAATAAAGTACGACGCCGCCGCCAGCACCGTGACGTTGCCGTGCAGGATCCCCACATTCCAGGCAGCATAGCCAAAGCCCATCGCCATCGCCGCCAGCAGCAGGCTGATCCACGCGTGCCACGACAGAACAAATTCCGGCTGGGGCGAGGTGAAATATTTCACCCACAGCGTCAGCGCCGTTAAGATAAAGAACAATGTAATTCCGTTATTTCCCCGGGCGATACGTTGAGTGACCACGCAATATATGGCCCAGATCACCGCTCCGCTGAATGCCAGCCCGTAACTTAACGGATTATCCATAACGTTATTCATCATCTCTGTCAGCGAAAATCCCCCGTTGCCACCTAATACCCGGCCTATTCCGATGATGGCTAACACCACGCCGGGAATAATTAACGGGCTGGTTTTCTGCCGGTTAACGATCACCGCCAGTAAAATCGTCATGCTCGGCCAGAGGTAATTCACCATTCCCACTTCAATGGCCTGACGCCCGCTATGGGTAAAGCCCAGCGACAGGGACAGGCACAGCTCATAGCAGACGAACAGCACGCTGCCGATGATGAGATAACTCACCGGAAACTTCTGGATCTTCGGAAAGCCAATGGTAAACAGCAGCAACACCGCGCTACAGGTGTAAATCAACGCCGCCCCGCCCACCGGGCCAAAGCCTTCGCTCACGCTTTTGATCAGGCCGACAATCGCGCTCCACAGCAGGATGGCGATCAGGCCGATGAGTGTCGCTTTCTTATGGGACATACCCGGTACCTCTGTTTACATTCTGGTCACAACCCGGCGTTGCGGCGTGGTGTTTTGTTAAATTCTGGTTAACTACAGCATTAAAACTATGCCGCCGGAAAGGCGCTGTAAATACGTCTCAGAGGGTGATAATTCGGGAATGTGATCGCTATCGGAAATTATATAGAAAATTACTACAACGAAATAATGCATTTATTTTATTGATTTATATAAGTTATTTTTAACGAATGCGTAAAAATCTCCTGTTATTACGTATTTATGTTGTATTTTTCATGTATACAAAAAATATTCCTCCATTGACCTTTTACCTGCCCGTGTGCAAATTTTTAACAAACGCAGTCCATCAGGGTTGCGTAGCAGACTGTGATGGTCGTGAATTCCCCCCTGGAGGTTATCGTGTTGACATTTGAAGGTATCTACACCCCGGCAATTACCCCTTACGCAGCCGATGGCAGCATTGATTTTGCACGCTTTTCCGAGGTGCTGGAGTCGCTGATCGAGGCCCGCGTTCACGGCATCATCATTGGTGGCTCCACGGGCGAATATTACGCGCAGAGCCAGGAAGAGCGTAAAGCGCTGGTGGAACACGCCCGTCAGGTGATTGGCACCCGCCTGCCGCTGATCGTCGGCACGGGGGCCACCCGCACCGAAGACGCGGTGGACTACGCCAAACATGCGCGTGAGATCAAAGCCGATGCCATCCTGGTTACCTCGCCACCGTATGCCCTGCCGACCGAGCTGGAAAATGCCCATCACGCGCTGACCGTGGATAAAGCCGCCCAGCTGCCGATCATGCTCTACAACTACCCGGGCCGCATGGGGATCACCATGGGCGAGACCTACTTTCGCGAAGTGAGCCGCTCACCAAACGTGGTCGCCATTAAAGAGAGTTCCGGGGATTTCAACAACCTGCACCTGCTGGCCTGCAAGTTCCCGAACATCGCGCTCTCCTGCGGCTGGGACGATCAGGCGCTGGAGTTCTTCGCCTGGGGCGCGCAAAGCTGGGTCTGTGCTGGTTCTAACTTCATTCCACGCGAACACGTGGCGCTGTATGAAGCCTGCGTGGTGGAAAAAGATTTCGCCAAAGGCCGCAAAATCATGGCCGCCATGATGCCGCTGATGAACTTCCTCGACGGGGGCAAGTTTGTGCAATCTATCCGCTACGGCTGCGAGCTGAACGGTCTGACCTCCGGTACGGTGCGCGCGCCGTTGCAGGATCTCAATGAAGAAGAGAAAGCGCAGCTGAAAGCGGTGATCACTGATGTAAAACGCAACGTCGCTGCGGCGCTGTAAGGAGGCGATATGAGTCAGCTGCACACGCTGGACGACGTAACGGCCATCGCCCGGGATCTCTCCCTGGCGAGCAAGGCCTTTATTAACGGGCGCTTCGTCGCCGCGCAATCCGGGAAAACCCTGCCCACTACCAACCCGGCCACCGGGGAGACCCTTGGCCACATCGCTGCCTGCGACATCACCGATGTCAATGCCGCGGTGGAGGGAGCGCGCAGTGCGTTCGAGGCCGGGAGCTGGAGCAAGCAGGCACCGGGCGAACGCAAAGCGGTGCTGCTGAAACTGGCGGCGCTGATGGAGCAGGAGATCGACCAACTGGCGGTGCTGGAAAGCCTCGACAGCGGGAAACCGGTAAGCGAATGCCTGGCGGTGGACGTGCCGGAAACCATTCACGTCCTGAAGTGGCACGCAGAAGCCATCGATAAACTGTATGACCACACCGCCCCGGTCGGTAACGGCGCAATGGCGCTGGTCGTGCGCGAGCCGATTGGCGTGGTGGGGTGCGTTCTGCCCTGGAACTTCCCGCTGCTGATGCTGGCCTGGAAGATCGGCCCGGCACTGGCGGCTGGCTGCTCGGTCATCGTGAAACCGGCAGAGCAAACCTCGCTCACCGCGCTGCGGGTCGCCGACCTGGCCTTTGAGGCGGGCATCCCGGCGGGCGTGCTGAATATCGTCACCGGCACCGGTAAAGAGGTCGGGGAGCCGATTGGTCTGCACCCGGATATCGACATGGTGAGCTTTACCGGCTCCACGTCCACCGGACGACGCTTCCTGCACTATGCAGCCGAATCTAACCTCAAGAAGGTGGTGCTGGAGTGCGGCGGTAAAAACCCGGCCGTCGTCTTCGACGATGCGGGAGATCTGGCGACCGTGGCCGGACATGTGCTTAACGGCGCATTCTGGAACATGGGCGAGAACTGCTCTGCCACCTCGCGCCTGCTGGTGCAGGAAAGTGTTAAAGCGGCGCTGCTGGCCGAAATGGCAAAACAGATCGGCGACTGGCCGATGGGCAATCCTCTCGATCCGCGCAACCGGCTCGGCGCGATGGTCTCGACGGAACATTTCAGCAAGGTGAGCGGTTATCTCGATACGGCTCGCCAGGAAGGGCTGCGGATTGTGCAGGGGGGCGATACCGAGCAGGGTGCCTATGTTCAGCCAACCATTATCGACGGCGTGACGCCAGAGAGCGCACTGTTCCAGGAGGAGATCTTCGGCCCGGTGCTGTGCGTGACCACCTTCAACACCGAAGCCGAGGCCGTCGCCCTGGCGAACGATACACAGTACGGTCTGGTCGCATCGGTCTACACCGGCAAACTTAACCGGGCCATTCGGGTATCGCGCGCCATTCGTGCGGGTACGGTAACGGTGAACTGCTTCGGGGAAGGCGACGCCACCACGCCGTTTGGCGGCTACAAGCAGTCGGGGTTTGGCGGGCGCGATAAATCTGTCTTCGCCCTCGACCAGTACACCGAACTGAAGACCCTCTGGATTGATCTCTCTGAAGACGACGCCTGAAGCCGTGTTTAACGGTCTGGAAGAGAGAATTCATTTCTATTTCTGTCTTCTGGTGGCGGTTGGCCTGTCGAGAAAGCAGGGACGCATTTGCTCTAACCGGCAGAAAAATGCCTTTATTATGAAATGGCTAAAAAATGCCGGGCGGTTGAGGACGTTTCGCCACGTTGCCGGCAGTGAAATAGACTGGCTGCGTGGGGAGATCCTGCGTCATCCACCGGATCGGGATCCAGAGCCTGTCCTGAGGCTGATCTATCTGACTGCCAGTGAAATGCGCAGAACATGATTGCCGTGGCTGATAATTTTGCTGTTGCACATCTTTATCTGTAGGTTAAGCAACATCATAGTTAAGCATCACCGGTCGATTTTCAGGAGGCGTCAATGAGAACGGGAAAGGTAGCGCTGTACGAGGATCTCAAGCGACATATTCTGACCATGGAGTTGGATCCAGACGAGCTGCTGGATGAAGCCGCGCTGACCGCGCAGTACGGTCTGTCCCGTACGCCGGTGCGCGAAATCTTCCAGCGCCTGGCAGGAGAAGGGTATCTCGAAATTGTGGAAAAACGCGGCGTGCGGGTGATCCCGATGAGTCACTCGACGCTGCGCAATTTCTTCCTGGTGGCACCGATGATTTACGCCGCCACCGGACGCCTTGCCGTACAGCATTACAAGCCAGCGCAGTTAAAAGCGCTGAAAGAGACCCAAAAGCGCTTTCGCAAAGCGGTGCAAACCCGCGATGCCGAGGCGCTGGCGCTGGAGAACAACCGTTTTCACGAGATCATGGGCGAGATGGCGGCCAATCCCTATTTGCAGCCGAGCCTGGGGCGTTTGCTGATCGACCATTGTCGTATCGGACACACCTTCTTCCGGCCGCAAAACGAGGATATGGAGCGCCGCTTACAGCTGGCCGCCGATCATCACGATGCGTTTATCGTGGCCATTGAGGCACGTGACGAGCAGGCGGTCGTCGATCTGGTCTTTGAGCACTGGGAGCTGTCGCGGGAAAACATGGAAATTTTCATCGCTCCGCAGGGGCTAAAAGCTGACAATTTTGCGCCTTTCCAGGAGGGCGATAACCGCTAATCTTCTTGCCATAAGGCCTGCTGGCGACCGCTGACAGGCCCTCTTCTCCCATGCTGTTTTCTTCTCAGACGCCCCGCTGCGCCGGGCTTCGCACGCCTTTTTTATCATTCCGTTAACTATTTTTATACTTCATGTATACATGCGATATACATCACATATTCATTTACTCATGATGGCTAACATTGATCCCATATCAGTTGCCGGATCCTGCGGTGACGTGACGAGAACATAATCAGAGCTACCGGAGTAACCAACGTGCAAAAGATCACTTCTCTGCCTGCTGACGACGCCCTGCCGGGTTGGTATCACACCAGTCAACCGCGTACCCCACGTCCTGCCCACGTGGGGCAAAAACATGCCCGCTGGGCGATCGTCGGTGCCGGGTTAACCGGGCTGGCGGCGGCCCGTCAGCTGGCGCTAAATTTTCCGAATGATGAAGTGGTGCTGATTGAAGCGCAGGACGTGGGTTTCGGATCCTCCGGGCGCAACGCCGGTTTTGCCATTGATGTGCCGCACGATATCGGGGCCAAGGACTATATCGGTGACGTCACCACCGCCAATTTGATCCTCAAACTCAACACCCTCGGGCAGAACTACCTGCGCGGGATCGTGAAAGAGCACGGTATCGCGTGCCAGATGACCGAATCCGGCAAATACCAGGCCGCAGTGGGGGAGAAGGGGGTCGCGATTCTGGAGGCCTACCGCAGCGGGCTGGAGAAAATTGGCCGCCACGCAGAGATGATTCCCGGAAAGGATCTGCCGGACCATATCGGCACCTCTTACTACCAGCAGGCGCTCTACATTCCGGGCACCATTCTGCTCCAGCCGTCGGCGCTGGTGAAAGGCCTGGCGGACAACCTGCCGTCTAACGTGACGCTGTATGAAAATACCCCCATCACCTCCATCGACTATGGCGACAAAGTGACGCTGGTGCATGCTCAGGGCACCATTACCGCCGACACGCTGATTCTGGCGAATAACGCCTTTGCCGCCCATTTTGGTTTTCTGCGCGGGCGCCTGCTGCCAACCTTCCTCTATGGCAGCCTGACTCGCCCTCTGACTGCTGAAGAGCAGGCGCAGCTCGGCGGCAAGCCGGTATGGGGCGTTATTCCGGCGCACCCGTTTGGCAGCACCGTGCGCCGCACGGTCGATAACCGCATCCTGATGCGTAACAGCTTTAGCTTCCATCCCGATGGCCGCCCACGGGAAAAGCAGCTGAAGCACAATATTGAAACCCACCGTAAATCGTTCGAGCGTCGCTTCCCGATGCTGAGTAAGGTCGATTTCGAATACTCCTGGAGCGGGGCCATCTGCCTGTCGGACAACCACGAGGGCTTCTTTGGTCAGCTGGCACCGAACGTCTATGGCGCGCTGTGCTGTAATGGTCTGGGAATTACCCGCGGCACCGCCACCGGCAAACTGCTGGCGGATATGATCGCCGGAGAGCGCAACGAGCTGATCGATTTTCTGGTGGCATCGCCAGGCCCGAACAGAACTCCGCCGGAGCCGTTCCTGTCGATGGGGGTGAATTCGGTGTTGAAATGGGGCCAGTTCCGCGCCGGGCTGGAGGTGTAACGACATCATGCCCTTTTCCGTGAGGGAGAGGGCCGGAGTAAGGGATTACTCTACTGTGGGCCTGGCCATGCTTGCCATCATAAGTGGCTGTCAATCAGGGGCCAAAATCGCCAGGCCGCCAGCAGCAGCACGACGTTAAGTATCACCGTGATCATAAAGTAGGTTTTAAACGGCTGTTTCTGGGTTTTATGCCGAAAGAGCTGCTGGCCGAGGATCGCTCCCGGCCATCCACCCACCACACCAAAGATCAGCAGTGTCGCCTCAGGGACCCGCCGCCAGGCCTTGCGGGCCGCCAGCTTGTCAGCGCCATAGATAACCAGCGTCAGTGTGCTGACCAGCACAAACCACATCGCCAAAGGGTACGGCAGCAGGGCGCTGCCCGCAGCGGTAAAGGCCAGAAGAACGTAACAGAAGTAATTAAGATTCATAAGGCGGCAACGGCATAAGGGAAGGAGAGGGGGCAATGATAGCCCCTCACTCCGCCTCAAGCATCCCGAAACTGACAATCCTTGAGCGCCCCAGCTCCTTCGCCCGGTACAGCGCCACATCCGCGGCGCGCAGCAGGTTGTCGCTTTGGGCGTGCTGCGGGTAGCTGGCAATGCCGATGGAAACATCCACCGTGCCAATCTCCGTTAACTCATACCGCAGCGCCAGGCTGCGCACGTTGGTCTGGATTTCGGAGGCGCAGGCAAACGCCGCCGCGTCATCTGCGCCCGGCAGCAGGATCAGGAACTCTTCCCCGCCATAGCGGAACGGCATTCCCTTGTCGCCTACCGCACGCTGCACCACCGTCGCGACGCTTTTAATCACCAGATCTCCCGCATCATGACCAAACTTGTCATTAATGGCTTTGAAGTGGTCGATATCGATCATCAGGCAACTGACCGGCTGACCGGTGTGCTGCGCCTGGCCGAGCTGCGTGCGCAGGGCGTCATCCAGATGATGGCGGTTGCGCAGATTGGTCAGCGGATCGAATAACGCTTTCTCCAGCAGGGCATCGCGCAGGCGCTGGTTAGCCAGCGCCAGGCCAAGGGCTTCGGCCATCAGTTCCAGATAGGCGCGGGACGGTGCCCGTTCCCGGGTGACATTCTGGAATGAGAGCAGGCCGATGGTCTCGCCCTGGGCAATCAGCGGTACGCAGAGCGAATGGTCGGCGCAAGCGTCTGGCAGGTGATAGCAGGTGATGTCCGGCTCGCCGGTCACGGGCGGATGGCTCTGCCCGCGGCGCACCGCCCAGCACTGGTCGGGGTGGAAGGGTTCGGCTTCGCCTTGCGGGTCGAGCCATTCGGCGGCACAGTGCATCTGCCACGGCTCCCGCTCCAGCAGCCAGAGCCGTCCTGGGACGCCAGGGGCAATGCCGGGCGCGAACAGCCGGGCCACGTTCAGGACATCCTCGACGGACTCGCAGCCCTGTAGCCGCTGGGTCATTCGCGCCAGCAGTTCCCGGATCGCCCAGTCGGCATCGCGCTCCTGTTCCAGCCGTTGCCGCACCAGACCGTTTTCGCGAAAGATACGGATCGCCTGCGCCATGTCGCCAATCTCATCGATCTGGCGGTAGTCTGGTGCTTCCACCGCATAATCCTGCGAGGCCAGCCGGTTGACCACATCGCTCAGGCGCACCACCGGGCGCAGCACCCGGCGTTTGAGGATAAAACCGAGAACAAACAAAAACATCAGCGCGGTCAGGCCGACCATCACTTCAGAGAGCGTCCGCAGCCCGCGCGATTTTACCGTGGCATCGTCAATGGCCGCGTCGGTACGTCTGTCGAGCATCTGACGAAAATGGTCGAGCTGATTCTGAACCTGCTCCAGTTCGCTCTCATAACGCTCGCCATAAATCAGCCCGATGGCCTGAGATTGCTGCCCGCCTTTCACACTCGCGATGGCGCTCTGCTGTTCATCCTGCAGGGCATCGGCCACGGTTAACCCTTCGTGCAGCAGCGCCAGCTCATCATCACTGGCACCCGCGTCCCGCAACTTTTGCAGGCGATGCTCGATTCTGACCATCGTTTCCGCTTTCTGACGGTACTGGTCGGCTACCGCAGGATCCTGTTTGATGACGTACAGCCGCGCAAGGTCGGAGAGCGCCCAGGCGTCGGCCTCCACCTCTTCGGTGAGCTGATCGAATACATAGCGCTGTTCAACGGCCTGCCGCTCAACCTTTTCGGCGTTGGAGGCCATCAACATGGCCACGCCGGAAGCGAGGGTCAGGCAGACGGTGGCGCCGTATGCCCAGTTAGTGATAGTCGCGATACGCACGGCGTATTCCTTTTAGGTCGCGATAGCGTCTGTAGGATGATAATGCTTGTTATTCATAAGTCTCGAGAATTTTTCCCCTCTTCGATAATCGCATCGTCAATCTCTTCGGCATTACCGGCATGATCGCGACCCGAGAGCAGATTCCAGGAGGCAATAAACAGCGCGGCGATGAGCGGGCCAATGACAAAGCCGTTGATGCCGTAAATCTCCATCCCGCCGAGGGTAGTGATCAGAATCAGGTAATCGGGCATTTTGGTGTCTTTCCCCACCAGCAGCGGACGCAGCAGGTTATCCACCAGCCCTACCACCAGCACAAAGAACCCGACAATAAACAGGCCCTGCCATAGCTGGTGGGTGGCGAAGAGGTAAATGGCCGCCGGGACCCAGACAATGGCCGAGCCGACCGCCGGGATCAGTGACAGAAACGCGATCAACGCGCCCCACAAAATGCTGCCGTTAATTCCGACGACCCAGAAGGCGATGCCGCCCAGCAAACCCTGCACTAACGCCACGACGGCGGTACCTTTTACCGTCGCTCTGGCGACGCCGGCAAATTTGGCAAACAGATGCTGTTTGGCGAAATTCGACAGCGGCAGGCTGTCGAGGATCTGGCGCATCAACCAGGGGCCATCTTTCAGCAGGAAAAACAGCAGATAGACCATGACGCCGAAGCTGATGGCGAAGCCAAAGGTCCCTTTACCAATCAGGAACGCGCTGCCGGCAAGGTATTGCCCGCCTCTTAACGCCGCCTCAGAGAGCTTCTGCTGGATCTGCGTGGCGGTATCCAGGTCGTGCTCGATCATCAGCGCGCGCACCCAGTCAGGCAGATGCGAGAACAGACTCGCGAACACCCCGGAAAACTGGGTGTCGTTCTGCTGCAGGCGCGTGTAAACAATATTGAGTTCAAAGGCCAGGGAGGAAAAGATCACCATCAGGGGAATAAAGACGATCAGGCAGATAAGCAGGACGCTCAACAGCGACGCCAGCCCGTTACGATCGCCCATCCGAATACGCAGTGTGTTTTTGACCGGGTAGAAAATCACCGCCAGGATCGCGGCCCACAGGATCGCCGAGAAGTAGGGCGACAGCACATCAAAAAACGCCCAGGTGACAATCAGGAGTATGAGAATGAAAAACCCTTTGGTCAGTCCGTTAAATCGCATTAGCTCATCCTTTATTAATGAAACACTACGACTATAGAGTGTTTTGCATGAATTAACATTCTCATGCTTTCGTACGGGACGATTGCCCGGCGACGATGCGCTCGCGCCGGCCTGGAGAAGCAGCCCTACGCACGCCGGGTATGACAATACCGCCACCCGGCAGCAGGCTGCACTCATGATCCACATTCATAACGACATCCCATTTTGCCGGGATTATTCATGAGAGTGATTCATGTAAGCTTACCGCCCAGTTAACCTGAAGCGATCCTCATGTCTAAAACCAAAACCACTGGCCTGCCGTTTGTGCTGATCCTGAGCGCCTTAATGGCCTTCACCTCGCTCTCCACCGATATCTATCTCCCTGCCATGCCAGTGATGGCGGCCGAGCTGCACGGCAATGTCGAGCTGACCATCACCGGTTTTCTCGTCGGCTTTGCCATTGCGCAGCTGATCTGGGGGCCGATCAGCGATCACTTTGGACGGCGCATACCCTTATTCATCGGGATGGTGCTGTTTATTATCGGCTCCGCCGGCTGTGCGCTGGCGACGGATATCAGCCATATCGTGTTCTGGCGCGTCTTCCAGGCGCTGGGGGCCTGTACCGGGCCGATGCTGGCCCGGGCGATGATCCGCGATCTGTTCAGCCGTACCCGCGCCGCGCAGATGCTCTCGACGCTGGTGATCGTCATGGCCATCGCCCCGATAGCCGGGCCGCTTATCGGTGGGCAGCTGATTAAAGTCAGTTCCTGGCACAGCATTTTCTGGCTGCTGGTGGTGATTGGCGCCTTGATGCTGGCCTCCCTGTACTGGCTGCCTGAAACCCTTGCGCCGGAAAAGCGCGCTAGAGCCTCGGTGGCAGGGGCGTTCAGAAATTATGCCGCGCTGCTGCGCAATCGTCCGTTTATGCAATTTACTCTCAGCCTGACCTGCTATTACGTGGCGGCGTATGCCTTTATCACCGGCTCGCCGTTTGTCTACATTCGCTATTTTGGCGTTGACCCGGCCTACTATGGCTGGCTGTTTGCGCTGAATATTGTCGGCGTGATGGGGATGAGCATGGTGAATCGCAGGCTGGTGAATCACTACCCCCTGGAGACGCTGCTTAGATACGCCTCTTGCGTGGCGGCCCTTGCGGCGGGCGTGATGGCGACCTGCGTCGGGTTACAGGTTGGTGGCATCGCGGCTATCGTCGGGCTGATCTTTGTCTTCTTCTCAATGAACGGCATTATCGCCGCCACCTCGACCGCCGCCGCGCTGGATGCGGTACCGGGCCATGCGGGAGCCGCCTCGGCGCTGATTGGCTCGCTGCAGTACGGCAGCGGGATCATCTCCTCACTGCTGCTGGCAACGATGAGCGACGGCACGCCCTGGACCATGGCGTGGATCATCGCGCTGTTTAGCGTTGCCAGCATGCTTCTGGCGCTGCGCACGCTCCCCAAAGTTGAGTAAGAAAAAACAGATACCACTTTCGCCTGACCGACGAACCGGCCTGTGCGGCGCATGCTGTAAGTATCGACTTGCAGGAGGTGGTATATGGCATGGCGACCCTATCTTTACGTCATTTACACGGTTCGACCCCGGCTGAGCGCCCGTCGCGCGCGTCTTCGTCTGGTGCATGGCTAGCAATTTATTAACAATCGCGGTATAAACACACCTTCTTTTGGATGTTTAGATGTCCATACGTATAGAAGGTGATATGCAAACACAACAAAACGGGCAGCTACAGCGCACCATGAAGACCCGCCACCTGATCATGCTCTCCCTCGGCGGCGTGATTGGTACCGGGCTGTTTTTTAATACGGGTTACATTATTTCGACCACGGGTGCAGCGGGAACGCTGCTGGCCTATCTGATCGGCGCGCTGGTGGTCTGGCTGGTGATGCAGTGTCTGGGCGAGCTCTCGGTGGCGATGCCGGAGACCGGCGCTTTTCACGTCTATGCCGCGCGCTATCTCGGCCCGGCGACCGGTTACACCGTGGCGTGGCTCTACTGGCTCACCTGGACGGTGGCGCTGGGATCGAGCTTTACCGCCGCCGGATTCTGCATGCAGTACTGGTTCCCGCAGGTGCCCGTCTGGGTGTGGTGCGTGGTCTTCTGCGCGGTCATTTTCGCCCTCAACGTCATTTCGACCCGCTTCTTTGCCGAAGGGGAGTTCTGGTTCTCGCTGGTGAAGGTCATTACCATCATCGCCTTTATCCTCCTCGGCGGGGCGGCAATCTTTGGTTTTATCCCGATGCAGGACGGTTCCGCAGCGCCCGGGCTGGCGAACATCACCGCCGAAGGCTGGTTCCCGCACGGCGGTCTGCCGATCCTGATGACGATGGTGGCGGTTAACTTTGCCTTCTCAGGCACCGAGCTTATCGGTATCGCCGCCGGGGAAACCGAAAACCCGCACAAGGTCATTCCGGTGGCGATCCGCACCACCATTGCCCGCCTGATCATTTTCTTTATCGGCACCGTCTTCGTGCTGGCGGCGCTGATCCCCATGCAGCAGGCCGGGGTGGAAAAGAGCCCGTTCGTGCTGGTGTTTGAGAAGGTCGGCATTCCGTATGCGGCGGATATCGTTAACTTTGTCATCCTGACGGCGATCCTCTCGGCGGCCAACTCCGGGCTGTATGCCTCGGGGCGGATGCTGTGGTCCCTGTCGAACGAGAAAACCCTGCCGCGCTGCTTTGCCCGGGTGAACAAAAACGGCGTGCCGCTGACGGCGCTGTCGGTGTCGATGCTTGGCGGCGTGCTGGCGCTCTTCTCCAGCGTGGTCGCCCCGGATACGGTGTTTGTTGCGCTGTCGGCCATTTCGGGCTTTGCGGTGGTGGCGGTGTGGATCAGCATCTGCGCCTCACACTTTGTCTTCCGTCGTCGTCATCTGCAGGCCGGGAAACCGCTCGGCGATCTGCACTACCGCGCCCCCTGGTATCCGCTGGTGCCGGTGCTGGGCTTTATCCTGTGCCTGGTGGCCTGCGTCGGCCTGGCGTTTGACCCGAGCCAGCGTATTGCCCTTTACTGTGGGCTGCCGTTTGTGGCGCTGTGCTATGGCGCGTACTACCTTACTCAACATCTGAAAACGCAGGAGCCTGAACATGTCGCAGAATAATCCGCTTACCGCCCTCCTGGAAACCCAGCCGTTTGTGGTGCTGGATGGGGCGATGGCAACGGAACTGGAAGCGCGCGGTTGTAACCTGGCCGACAGCCTGTGGTCGGCCAAAGTGTTAATGGAAAACCCGGAGTTGATCCGCGACGTCCACCTCGATTACTTCCGCGCCGGGGCGCAGGTGGCGATCACCGCCAGCTACCAGGCCACGCCGGACGGGTTTGCCGCCCGCGGGCTGGATGAGGCGCAGTCCCGGGCGCTGATTGGTAAAAGTGTTGAACTGGCGCGTAAGGCGCGCGAGGCGTATCTGGCAGAAAATCCGCAGGCGGGTACGCTGCTGGTGGCGGGCTCGGTCGGGCCGTATGGTGCCTATCTGGCCGACGGATCGGAGTACCGGGGCGACTATACGCTTAGCGCTGAGGTGTTTGCCGCGTTTCACCGCCCGCGGGTGGAAGCGCTGCTGGATGCCGGGGCTGACCTGCTGGCCTGCGAAACCCTGCCGTCGTTTGCTGAAATTAAGGCCCTGGCCGATCTGCTGACTGCTTACCCGCGCGCCCGGGCGTGGTTCTCGTTCACCCTGCGCGACAGCGAGCACCTGAGCGACGGCACCCCGCTGCGCGACGTGGTCGCTGCGCTGGCACATTACCCGCAGGTGATTGCCGTGGGCATTAACTGTATTGCCCTTGAGAACACCACCGCCGCGCTGCAACATCTGCAAAGCCTGACCGCGCTGCCGCTGGTGGTCTATCCGAACTCGGGTGAACACTACGATGCGGTCAGCAAAACCTGGCACCATCACGGCGAAGCCTGTGAAACGCTGGCGGGCTATCTGCCGCAGTGGCTGGGGGCAGGGGCGAAGCTGATCGGCGGGTGCTGCCGGACGACACCGAAGGATATTGCGGATCTGAACGCACAGCGGTAATAAAATGTCGTGACTTCTCCCTCTCATAGGACCGCGCCCCGGTAGATGCAACCACGGAGATTAGGGGCGCGCTGACTGCGGCCAGGACAATATGCGGAAATGTGAGCGTGTGCCTGGCCTGATCCTTGAAGGATGGGCTGAATAAGGGCAGAACGAATGTAAAAGGCCGGAATGTCCGCTTTGTGCCAGAAGCGGACGTTCACGTCCGTTCCTGAAATATTGGCCCGATAATTCAGCGTTACATTTTCCGGTTAATACGCAACGCATCCACAACGAGTGAAAAGGCCGGAGAGGGTTGTTTACGGCTGGGATAATAAAGATAGTAACCGGGAAAAGGACGGCACCATTCTTCAAGTACGCGGATCAGTTTTCCTTCCTGTAGATGTGTGCCGAACTCCTCTTCAGGTAAAAAGGCAATGCCCAGTCCGGCAAGAGCGGCATCAACGACGTGTTCCGATGTGTTAAACGTCAGTTGGCCTTCAACCCGAACGTGAAATTTGCCGTTTTCCTGCTCAAACTCCCAGGCGTAGATTTTCCCCGATTGAACCATGCGCTCATTAATACAGCAGTGTTGCATCAGATCGCGTGGCGTCTGAGGAGCGGCGCACCGGGCGAAATACTCAGGGGAAGCTACAGCCGCCATGCGCAGTTTCGGGCCAATGGGTACGGCTATCATATCTTTGTCGATAGTGTCTCCTAGCCGCACGCCGGCATCGAAACGATCCGCAACGATATCCCGGAACCCGTGGTTGGCATCAAACTCAATATGAATATCCGGATATTCGCGTAACAGTGGTGTCAGCTTTGGCAGCAGCGTGGTCTTCAGAACATTAGGTCCACAAGTAATACGGACCGTCCCCGCAGGTTTATCACGCAGTGCCGTCAGCATGTCCAGCTCGGCTTCAATCTCATCAATACGATGGCCCACAGACTGCAGCAGTCGCTCCCCGGCAGCCGTCACTGACACACTGCGCGTGGTCCTTGTCAGCAGGCGGATTTGCATCCGTTCTTCCAGCCCGGAAATCGCCTGGCTAAGTGCGGGCTGGGTCACCCCAAGCTGCGCGGCTGCGCGCGTAAAGCTGCCCTCACGCGCCACGGTGACGAAAGAGAGTAAGTCGTTGAGATTGCGTCTGGCCATGATTGTTTCCGGTCTATTTATAAATTTTACTTATAAGGTC
The DNA here is from genome assembly GCF_002935105.1 of Leclercia sp. LSNIH3. Classification (NCBI taxonomy): domain Bacteria; kingdom Pseudomonadati; phylum Pseudomonadota; class Gammaproteobacteria; order Enterobacterales; family Enterobacteriaceae; genus Leclercia; species Leclercia sp. LSNIH3. The sequence goes on along the minus strand of NZ_CP026387.1, from coordinate 1,436,900 downwards.
ATTAAGGATTCATTAGCTAGTTAACCCACCGCATATTGGTAACAATAATGCGATGAAAAAGTCAACGCTAACCCTTATGCAAAACGCTTACCGCAGAACGTCACTGTTGCTGCTCCTTGCCGGCCTGCTTTTCGTCACGCAGTCCGCAATGGCGGGTGACAACGACCGGGGAGTCGTTCAGGAGACGCTTGTGAAAATTGAGATCATTGTGGAGGGAGAAACCGCCACCGCCACCCTCTTTGATACGCCTACAGGCCGGGACTTTGCGTCTCTGCTTCCCCTCAGCCTGACGCTGGAAGACTATGCCGATATCGAGCGCATAAGCAACTTGCCGCGCAGGCTTTCTACGGCACAGGCACCGGACGGTATGACGCCGGAAGCCGGAGATATCACTTACTACGCGCCCTGGGGCAACCTGGCGATTTTTGCCCGGGGCAGGGATTACGCCCGTTCACTGATCCCGTTAGGGAAAGTGGATTCCGGACTGCCGGTCCTGCAGCGCCACGGACCTCTTGCGGTGCAGATCAGGGTCGCCAACTGACCCACAGCATCTTCCGCACCGCGATTATTCCTCTTATCACCGTCCCGCCCCCGTATGCCGTTTCAGCTCCTCCTGCAGTGCTGAAGGCTTCGCGGCGGAGACTTCATGTTATCTACTGAAAAGAAATCCCTGAATGAGTAATAAGACAGACGAGAACAGAAAAAAAACCACCGGAAGCGGGAAACATCCCGCGCACTGGAGTGGTGTCTTTGCCATGACGCTGTGCGTCTTCGCCCTGATCGCCTCCGAATTTATGCCGGTCAGCCTCCTGACACCGATGGCGCAGACCATGCATGTCACCGAAGGCATGGCCGGACAGGGCATCGCCATTTCCGGGGCATTTGCCGTGGTAACCAGTCTGTTTATTTCCGTGCTGGCAGGCACGCTTAACCGGAAAACGCTGCTGCTCGGCCTGACCTGCATTATGGCAATTTCCGGTGCTGTTATTGCGATGGCACCCAATTACCTGACCTACATGGCGGGCAGGTCACTGATTGGCATTGTGGTCGGCGGGTTCTGGTCGATGTCGGCCGCGACGGCAATGCGTCTGGTCCCGGTGCACCGTGTTCCGCTGGCTCTGGCTATTTTCAACAGCGGCAATGCTCTGGCTACCGTCGTGGCTGCCCCTCTGGGCAGCTGGCTCGGATCGGTGGTTGGCTGGCGGGGTGCCTTCTTCTGCCTGGTGCCGGTCGCCATCATCGCGTTTGTCTGGCAATTACTCAGTCTGCCTTCCATGCCGGTCACCCGTCAGGCCGCGGCTTCCCGCAACGTATTCATGCTGTTTCGTCGCCGGGTGGTCACGCTGGGCATGCTGGGTGTGGGGATCTTCTTTATGGGGCAATTCACGCTCTTTACCTACATCAGGCCTTTCCTTGAGACGGTGACGCGGGTGGATGCTGCAACGGTGACCCTGGTCCTGCTGGTTATTGGTGTCGCGGGTTTCATCGGCACTACCCTGATTGGCCGGGTGCTGAAACGCGGGTTCTACCCGACCCTGATGGCCATCCCGGTGCTGATGGCCATCACTGCGCTGGCACTGATTGCCTTCGGCAGTGATGTAGCCATCGTGACGGCGCTGCTCGGGCTGTGGGGGCTGATTTCCACTGCCGCACCGGTGGGATGGTGGGCATGGGTTCCGCGTACTTTCCCGCAGAATGCCGAAGCGGGCGGCGGACTGATGGTGGCGATGGTGCAGCTGTCCATTGCCCTCGGTTCGACGGTGGGCGGCCTGCTTTTCGACCATCACGGCTACCAGAGCACCTTCCTGGCCAGCGCCGCGATGCTGATTATCGCAACCGTACTGATCTTTCTGACCTCGCGGGCAGACACTTCTGCCGCAGACCATTCATAAACCCAGGAGTAATGCCATGACAGTTAAAGCTTACGGTGCCCATGCGGGCACACTGCCGCTGGAGCCGATGGATATCACCCGTCGCGCCCCCGGTGCCCATGATGTGCAGATTGATATCGCGTACTGCGGTGTCTGCCATTCGGATATCCACCAGGTACGCGCTGAATGGGCCGGAACGCTCTATCCCTGCGTACCGGGACATGAAATTGTCGGTCGTGTAGTGGCCGTTGGCGATCACGTCTCCGGTTTTTGTGCAGGGGACCTGGTGGGGGTCGGCTGCATTGTTGACAGCTGCAGGCACTGCGGTGACTGTGACGACGGGCTGGAGAACTACTGCGACCATATGACGGGGACATACAATTTCCCGACGCCGGATGCACCGGGCCACACGCTGGGCGGATATTCGCAGCAGATTGTGGTGCATGAACGCTACGTCCTGCGCGTTACTCACCCGGAAGTGCAGCTGGCCGCCGTGGCACCGCTGCTGTGCGCGGGGATCACAACGTACTCCCCGCTGCGTCACTGGCAGGCGGGTCCCGGCAAAAAGGTCGGGGTGGTCGGTATCGGCGGGCTGGGGCATATGGGGATCAAGCTGGCGCACGCCATGGGCGCGCATGTCGTGGCCTTTACCACGTCTGAGTCCAAAAGAGGCGCCGCCAGAGCGCTTGGTGCAGATGAAGTTGTGGTCTCCCGTCATGCCAGCGAAATGGAAGCCCATGCAAAGAGCTTCGATTTCATCCTCAACACCGTTGCTGCACCGCATAACCTCGACGTGTTCACCGCACTGCTGAAACGCGACGGCACGATGACACTGGTGGGTGCGCCAGCCACGCCGCATGACGCGCCAGAAGTGTTCAGCCTCATCATGAAGCGCAGGTCGATTGCCGGGTCGATGATTGGCGGCATTCCTGAAACGCAGGAGATGCTCGATTTCTGCGCCCAACACGGCATTGTCGCCGACATTGAGCTTATTCGAGCCGATCAGATTAACAACGCCTATGAGCGCATGCTCAGGGGCGATGTGCATTACCGGTTTGTCATTGATAACGCCACCCTGGCTTAATAATAAGGAGACCATCATGAAAAAATTTACGTTAGCGCTGGGGCTGTTGATCAGTGCATTTGCTTCCTCTGCGGCGGATATGTCCCGTGGAGCCGATAATTTTTATAAAAGCGATAAGGTGACGCAGCAAAAAGTCACCTTTAAAAACCAGTATCAGATGGCCGTGGTCGGCAACCTGTTTATCCCGAAAACGATGGGCCAGAACACCCGACACCCGGCTATCGTCGTGGGTCATCCGATGGGAGCCGTTAAGGAACAGAGTTCAAATCTTTATGCGCAGAAGCTGGCGGAGCAGGGTTTTGTCACGCTGGCTATCGATCTCTCTTTCTGGGGAGAAAGCGAGGGCAAACCGGGGCACCTGATTTCACCGGAAATCTACACAGATGATTTCAGCGCGGCGGTTGATTATCTGAGCACACAGCCGTTTGTCGATCCGGATAACATCGGTGTGCTGGGTATCTGCGGCAGCGGAAGTTTTGTTATCAGTGCCGCCAAGATTGACCCGCGTATGAAAGCCATTGCCACGGTCAGCATGTATGACATGGGGAGCGCGTTCCGTAATGGCCTTAATCATTCCCAGACGGGAGAACAACGTAAGGCCTTTATCCAGTCAGCCATTGAGCAACGGTTAGCCGAGTTTAAGGGCGGCGAGACGGCTTATATCCCTGGCACCGTGAACAAACTGGATGACTCCACACCGGATATTCAGCGTGAGTTCTTTGATTTCTACCGCACAGAACGCGGCGGCTACACCCCGCAGGGTCAGAAAGAAGAACTGACGACGAAACCGATGTTGAGCAGTATTGGCAAGTTTATGAACTTCTATCCGTTCAACGATATTGAAACTATCTCTCCGCGCCCGATGCTGTTTATTACCGGCGATCAGGCACACTCAAAAGAGTTCAGCGAGGATGCTTTCAAACGCGCCGGTCAGCCTAAAGAACTGTACATCGTACCGGGCGCAGGGCATGTCGATCTGTATGACCGTACCGACGTAATCCCTTTTGACAAGCTGACAGACTTTTTCCGTAAAAATCTGAAATAACGTGTTCAGTTAAGGAGCATTTGGCATGAACTACAAACATCTTGGTCGTACCGGACTGCGGGTGAGCCGCATCGGTCTCGGCACCATGAATTTCGGTGAGCTGACGGATGAGTCGACCAGCTTCAGGATCATGGATGAAGCCGTGGATGCAGGTATCAACTTTTTCGATACCGCTGACGTCTATGGCGGGCCGCAGTCACCGGATATGGCAAAGGGTTACGGAACATCCGAAGAAATCATCGGTAACTGGTTAGCGCGCAGTGGTCAGCGTGACCGGATAGTGCTGGCCACGAAAGTTTACCAGCCGATGGACACGGGCCCGAACGACAAATACCTGTCTGCCTACCATATCCGCCGCGCCTGTGAGGCCAGCCTGAAAAGGCTGAAAACGGACCATATCGATCTCTACCAGATGCACCATATCGACCGGAACACGCCCTGGGAGGAGATCTGGCAGGCCATGGAACAGCTGATCCGTGAGGGTAAAATCAGCTACGTGGGCAGCAGTAACTTTGCTGGCTGGGATATTACCACTGCACAGTGCAAGGCTGACGCGCGCAACCTGCTGGGGCTGGCATCGGAACAGAGCCTGTACAACCTGACCCAGCGTACGGTTGAGCTGGAGGTCATTCCGGCGCTCCGTCATTACGGCATCGGCATGATCCCGTGGAGCCCGGTCGGGATGGGGATGCTGGGTGGCGTGCTGAAAAAAATTGCCGGTGGCCGCCGGGCAACACCGCAGTTGCAGGCACAAATCAACCGCCTGCGGCCGCAACTGGAGGCCTGGGAAACACTGTGTGATGAGCTGGGGGAAACACCATCAGACGTCGCGCTGGCATGGCTGCTGCAGAACCCTGTGGTTAGCGCCGTGCTCAGTGGTCCGCGTACAGTTGAACAGCTCCGTCAGAATCTCAATGCCCTGACGCTGTCTCTTTCAGACGATACGCTCAAAAGGCTTGATACCATCTGGCCGGGACCAGGCGGGGAGGCACCTGAAGCTTACGCGTGGTAAAACGGTTATCAGTGTTAACAATTACCGGCCTTCGGGTCGGTAATTACATTATTTCGGCGAAATTTATTACCTGAAGATGTTGTACTTTTCATCAATTCTTAGATGTCCGCTTTTCGCTCATAGCGGACGCTCATCTCACTACACCCACTACGTGCATTCCGAAACTCTCCCCGCTCATCGTAACTACCCAGCGTGCCGCACCTGTGGTGGCGGCGTTCAGGTGCAACGGCAGAATAAGGCATCTGTTGGAATAGCTGAAAGCCAGAGAGAAAACAGAAAAAGAGCGCGGCTCGAAGAACTGAGAAACCGCCGCAGCTAACTTATGATGTGATGAAATCCGAACGGAAAAGTCATGTTGAACTACCGCGTGCCGCAAGAGCGGCACGCGGTATCTCCTCCTGAATGGAAAGGGAGTACAACCTAGGCTGCATCCGCCAGCACAAACATCCCGTACGGATGAATTTCCAGGTAATACGTCTCCCCGACATCCGGTTGCAGACGCGTAGCATTCACCTGCAACAAAATCTCCTGCCCGTGCCACTCGACGATCACCTCATACTGCGGCCCCATATAGGCGACGTGGCGGATCACGCAGCGCTGGCTCTCGTCGCCGTGCTGGCTCAGGGTGATCGCCTCCGGGCGCACGCCCACGGTGCCGGTTCCCTGGGCGGCAAAGTGCAGCGGACGCGGCAGGCGGTAGCCGTGGATCGCCACAGACTCGTGGCTGAAGCTGGCCGGGAACAGGTTGGCATCGCCCATAAAGCTCGCCATAAAGCGCGACGCGGGCTGGCGATAGAGATCCTGCGGCGAGCCAATCTGCATGATGTTGCCCTTGTTCATCACCAGCACGGTGTCCGAGACCGCAAAGGCCTCGCTCTGATCGTGGGTGACGTACAGCGACGTAATGTTGAACTGCTTTTGCAGCTCGCGGATCTTGTCGCGCATGCTGCGACGCAGGTTGGCATCAAGATTACTCAGCGGCTCATCGAACAGCAGTACTTTCGGTTTGAGGATCAGCGCCCGGGCCAGCGCCACGCGCTGCTGCTGGCCGCCGGAGATCTGATCCACATAGCGATCGTCAAAGCCCTCCAGGTCCACCATCGCCAGCGCCTCTTTGACGCGGGTTTTGATCTCTACACGCGGCACGCCGAGCATCTTCAGGCCGTAGCCGACGTTCTCGCCCAGCGACATGTGCGGGAACAGGGCGTAAGACTGGAACACCATGCAGATATCACGCTGCTGAATGGAGCTGTGAGTCACGTCCTCGCCGTCGATAAAGATCTGCCCGCTGGTGGGCTTTTCCAGCCCGGCGACCAGACGCAGTACCGTGGTTTTACCGCAGCCGGAGGGGCCGAGCAGCGTCACCATCTCCCCCTGCGGGATCGCCAGGTTGATGTTTTCAATCACCGTGTTCGCGCCAAAGCGCTTGGTCACGTTACGCAGTTCAACAAAATGTTTCTGAGTCATAGTGTTACGCCTGGTTTTTGGCTTTAGAACGGGAGATACGCGCCTCACCGATCAGCCAGTCAAAGAGGAAAATGATCGCCAGCATGACCACAATCAGGATCGAGCCGTAGGCAATCGCCACGCCGTATTCGCCATCTTCTACGCGGTTCAGGATGTAAGCCGTGGCTACCCGGGTATCCGGGGTGACCAGGAACACAATGGCGCTGACGGTGGTAATGGCACGCACAAAGCTGTAGATCAGCGCCGACAAAATGGCCGGACGCAACAGCGGCAGCAGGATGTGGGTGATGGTACGCAGCGACCCGGCCCGCAGGCTGAGTGAGGCTTCGTCCAGCGATTTGTCGATCTGACCCAGACCCGCGATCCCGGCGCGAATACCCACCGGCACGTTACGCATCACCATCGAGATAATGACGATGGCGGCGGTGCCCGTGAGGTACACCGGCGCGCTGTTAAAGGCCAGAATGTACGACACGCCCGCCACGGTGCCCGGAACGGCAAAGCACAACATGGTGGTGAACTCGATGGTCTTTTTGCCTTTGAACTGCTGGCGCACCACGATCCAGGCGATCAGTAAACCGAAGGCGGCGGTGATCGGTGCGGCGATCCCGGCGTACAGCAGGGTATCGAGCAGCGAAGGCCATGCGCCGTCGCTCATCCCCTGGCCGAACAGCTTGATAAAGTTATCCAGCGTCAGGGTGTAATCCACCCCCCAGTTGACGGTAAAGCTGCCGTAGAAAATGCTGCCGTAGAGCAGGGCGTTAAAGGCGATCCACACGGCCAACAGGGCGATTACGCTCCACACCAGCGTCACCGGCAGGGGCTGTACGTCGCCGCGATAGGACTTGCCGGAGACGGTTACGTAAGAACGTTTGCCGATCCACATATACTGGATGCAGAACACCAGCAGCGAGAACAGCAGCAGGAAGGCGCCCAGGGTACTCGCCGCCTGGTAATCCAGCTGAGAACCAGTGATATAGAAGTAGATCTGCGTGGCCAGCACGTCGAAGTTGCCCCCCAGCACCAGTGGATTACTGAAGTCGGCCAGCGACTGCACAATCACGATCAAAAAGGCGTTCGCCAGCGCCGGTTTCAGCAGCGGGACAAAGACGCCGTTAAAGGTCTGCCAGCGGCTGGCGCGCAGGGTATACGAAGCCTCCTCCAGCGACGGGTGAATGGTCTTGATCGCGCCATCGAGGATCATAAACGCCATCGGGGTGAAGGCCAGCACCTGCGCCAGCCAGATGCCGGTAAACCCGTACAGCCAGTTGGTGTTGGTTAAGCCAAACCAGTCAACCATCAGTTCAGTGACGTAGCCGGAGCGCCCCATCATCAGCGTCACGCCCAGGCCCACCACGAACGGCGGGGTGACGATCGGCAGGATCGAGAAGATGCGGCCAATAATGGCGCTACGTCTGGCGATGCGGGTGGTGTAGATCGCCAGCACGAGGCCAAAGAAGGTACAGCCGATACCCACCGCAATGGAGAGCAGGATCGAGTTGATGATCACCTGGATGATGTGCGACTGCGACAGCACATTCATAAATGCCAGCGGGGCGAATTCCCCTGCGTCGTTGGTGAACATCGGGATAAAGATGGCGATGCTCGGCCAGACGATAAAGATGCCGATCAGCGCGACGATGGCGATCAGCGAGCCAATCACAAAGCGGTCGCCCCCCAGCCATTCGAGACGGGTCAGGGCCAGCGTCATAATCGCCCCCAGCGCCACAAACAGCACGATGGTGGCATAGCCTAAACCGCGCCCTTCAAGGATGGCGCTGATGACCACAAAGGCCATGCACAGCAGCGCCCAGCCGGCGTCGAGGTAGTGGCGGCTGCGCTGTTCGCGCTTCGCTTCGCTGAACGGACGTACCAGCAGCAGAGTGGGGAGCAGATACCACAGCCAGCTGACGTTAAAGTGCGACCAGCTATAGGCATCGAGGATCTCGTCGCCGGTGGATTCCAGCAGGCCATAATCCAGGCTCCAGCTCGGCAGCAAGGCAAAGGCCAGCCAGCCAACGAAAACCCAAAGGAAGACCGCATCCCGTTTTTTCACGGGATGAAGAGCGAGTGTCTGTGACATAGAGAGTCCGGTGTTGAGGAATGTACAGGCCGGGTGAGCGCAGCCGCCACCCGGCATTGACTGCGTCGTGGGCTTATTTACCCATCTTCACGTCGCTGACCCACTTGTTGATCAGCGCCTTACGCACGTCCGTAGAGCCGTACTTATCCATGTCGTAGCTGATGAGTTTCAGGTCATCCAGCTTCAGCGAGTTCGGCGAAGTCTCGGCGGTGGTATTGGTCAGGATCTGATAGGACTTGCCCTGCTTCCACGCCAGCTCCTGCGCCTCTTTTGACAGCACCCAGTCCACGAACAGCTTCGCGTTCTCTTCGTTACGTGCGCCTTTCAGAATGCTCACGCCGCCGATTTCATATCCGGTGCCTTCGCACGGCGAAATCAGCTCCAGCGGCGCGCCTTGCTCTTTTTCCAGGGAGTAGTCGTGCAGGAAGCCAATACCGATGGCCGTTTCACCGCGGGCGGCGTTACGCGCCGGGGCAATACCGGATTTGGTGTACTGGGAGACGTTGCCGTTGAGCTGCTTCAGGTAGTCGAAGGCCTGATCTTCACCCCACAGCTGGACGAACGTCGCCAGCGCGGTGTAGGCGGTGCCGGAGCTTTGCGGATCGGCAATCTGGATTTCGCCTTTGTATTCCGGTTTGGTCAGATCTTTCCAGCACTGTGGCACCGGCAGGTTCTTCTCTTTCAGGCGCTGGGTGTTGACGCCGAAGCCCAGAATACCCACGTAGACTGCGGAAGAGAGGTTGCCTTTCACTTTCGCCGGATCGCGGAATTTCTCCATGATCTGCTCCAGATTCTTCGACTTGTACGGCTGCAGCAGCCCCATTTCACCGGCCTGGGATTGGGGATCCAGGGTACCGCCGTACCAGACGTCAGCCTGCGGGTTTTTCTTCTCGGCATCCACTTTCGCCAGCGTGCTGCCGGAGCCGTTGCGGATAAACGAGGTTTTGACGTCGTATTTGTCGCCAAACGCTTTGGTTTCGGCTTCGCACATTTCGTTGGTGGCGCTACAGTAAACCACCAGGCGGCCTTTGGCCTGTGCGGCACCGGTTAAGGTGGCCAGCGCGATCCCGGAAGCAATGAGGGTAGAGAGAAGCGTTGTTTTCATTATTCAGCCCTTGTTATGACGTTATGTGACTGCGAGAAGCGGTGATGCCCGCCATCAGCAGCGGCATCAGGAGTAAACCCATCAGCACGGCGGCAATCGAGAGCAAACTGAACATCCCCGACCAGCCGTAGCGTTCGATAACCTGTGACAGCGGCCACCCGGCCAGCGCGGCCCCCAGATAAGCGAACACGCCAAGAAAACCGGTAATCGACCCTGCTGCCTGCTTGTGTCCGCACTCCACGGCGGCAAGGCCGATCAGCATCTGCGGACCAAAGACAAAAAATCCCACCGTAAAAAAGCACATTGCCAGCAGGGCGTAGTGGTGAACCGGCGCCAGCCACAGGGCGGCCACCGACACCATCAGCCCCAGCGTAAACAGCAAAATCATTGGCGCCCGCTGGCCGCTGAACAGCAGATCCGATCCCCAGCCAGCGAACAGCGCCCCGAGCAAACCGCCCACTTCAAACAGCATCACCGTGGCGTTGGCGCTTAACAGGTTGACGCCGTGGCTCTCCGCCAGCCAGATGTTGCCCCAGTCGTTGAGGGCGATGCGGATGAGATACACCAGCACATACGACGCCCCGAGCAGCCAGATCATCGGGTTTTGCAGCATAGTGGTGCGTAACATCTGCCACAGCCCCATCGGCGGGCTGTGCTGTTGCTGGCGCAACTCCAGCGGATCGTTGCGCCACTCGCCCACCGTTGGCAGACCCTCTTCCTGCGGTGTGCCCCGCAGTTGTGTGGTCAGCCACAGGCCGAGCACGATACTGATGATCCCCGGTGTCAGCATCGCTGCCTGCCAGCCCCAGCGATGGGCGGCAAAGGCACAGATCAGCGGAATTATGGCCCCGCCGATGTTGATAGAGGTATTCCAGCATCCCCACCAGAAGCCGCGCTCGTTACGCGAATACCAGTGGGTGAGCAATCTTGCGCAGGGCGGCCATCCCCATCCCTGAAAGAAGCCGTTCAGCGTCCAGATAAACAGCAGTAGCGGCAGCGAGTCGCCGAAGGCGAACAGCACGTTCAGCACTCCGGTTGCCATCAGGCCGATACCCATAAATGCCCGCTGACCTTTACTGTCATGCCACAGTCCGGCGGCAAATTTCGACAGGCCATAGCTCAGATAAAACAGCGACCCGATCAGGCCGATGTCGCTTTTGCTCAACCCCAGATCCATCTGCAAAGCAGGCAGGATGTAGTTGAGGCTTTTACGCGTCAGGTAAAACGCGGCGTAACCTATCACCATGCAGATCAGCAGTTTCGGGCGAAGCCGACGGTAGCGTTGAGTAACCTGTTCAGCTGACAGTGCGGGCATGGCGTTCTCCATTTGAGATGACTGTATGAAAGCGCGACGAAAAAGGGATGAGAGAAAGTCTGGCGGGACTAAGACTTTTTCCTGGTTAGCGGTGTGTTTGTTGCAAAATTGTGGGCAGGTTAACAATTACACGGGTGCCGCCCTGCGACTCCAGCGTCATTTCCCCGCCGAGAGCATGCACGCGCTCGCGCATCCCCTGAATACCAAAACCGGGCATCTGCTGCGGGCTGATGCCGCTGCCGTTATCCCGCACCTCCAGGCGCAGCTGATTGTCGTGCTGACAGAGCAGGACGCTGACCTCGCTGGCATCGGCGTGTTTGCTGACGTTATTCAGCAGCTCCTGCAGCAGGCGATAGAGGGTAAAGACCAGGGTTTCACTCTGGGGCGGGCCAGGCAGTTGGTAATCAAACCGGCAGTGGATCCCGCGCTCGGCAAAGGCGAACTCATTCACCAGGTGGTGCAGCGCCTCCTTTAAGGAGAGTTCATCCAGCACCGGCGGGCGAAGCTGACGCAGCAATTGCCGGGTGGAGTGATGGATGCGCCGGGCCAGCTCGTTGATCTGCCCGGCCGCCTCTAAGGCCTGCGGCGTGTCGCCCGCCCGCTTCACCAGCTGGGACTGGATCTGAATGGCGGTGATGTTCTGACCAATCTCGTCGTGCAGCTCGCGGGCCAGGTGCTTGCGGGTGTCCTCTTCGGTGTGGATCAGCTTTTCCGTCAGTTCGCGACGCGCCTGGAGTTCCGCCTCCAGCCGACGGCGGTAATGATCGAGGTTCATCGCCAGATGCTGCTGGCGGCTGATGGCGATCCCCAGCCCAATCCCCAGCAGCGACTGGGTGGCGAGGAAGATCTCCAGCTCCAGCAAGTCGCTGAATCCTACCCCCACCTGGCGGGCGATGGTGATCATCATGCTGCCCAGCAGCCCGGAGAGCACGCCGCCCTGCCAGCCGAACTTCCACGCCATCACCACGTTGGGCAGAAATACTACGATCAGCAGCAGCCGCTCCAGGGCGGGGGAGAGCACCATCTGGGTGCCGATACCGATAATAAAGAACAGGCTGCACCAGATGATCAGCGAAGTGCGCAGGGGTGGGTTGCTGGTATCAAGCCCGAGCAGATGATAGCGGTGCTGCTGGCGTAAAAACTCAAATACCAGATAGACGAACGGCGTCAGCAGCACGCCGCCGGTAAAGGAGGCCAGCGCCAGCAACGTGGTCGGGCTGGCGAGAAACGGCGCCAGAATCAGCGTCTGGAGCAGCGCGTTGAGGGTTACCGCGGCGATCAGCAGCGACAGGCGCTGCCAGTAGAGCGGAAAGCGGTGCCAGTAGCGTTGCGCCAGCCACGCACTGACGGTGCCCACCAGCGGCACTCCCAGCATCAGGTGATGGGTCAGGAGTTGTTCCCCCTGTAGCCAGAGCATGGCGGCCAGCGGGGGGAGGATCAACGCGGGCCAGAAACGGCGTGCCAGCACGATCAGCAGCGCCAGATAAACGCCCTGCGGCAAAAACAGCGCCGCCTGCTGCCCGTTGTGGGTGAGGTAAAAACTGAGCGTCCACAGCATCAGCCAGCCGGTGCCCCAGGCCAGCATAATAAACAGCGAGAGGATGATGTGGCGCAGGGAGCGTCGCATCAGTGGCCGGTCAACAGCTGGTGATCAAGGGCAAAATGCACCAGTTCGATGGTGCTGTTGCACTGCAGTTTGCCCAGCACGTTGGCGCGGTGGACGTGGACGGTCTTGTGGCTCAGTTCGAGTTTGAAAGCTATCTCCTTCACGCTTTCGCCCTGAACCAGCAGCTCGAACACCTCTTTCTCACGCGGGGTCAGCGCCGCCAGCGCCTGCGACACCGGTTCACCGCCGCGCAGGGCTTTGACCGCATCGGCACACAGATAATGGCCACCCATCCCGACGGATCGCACTGCCTGCACTAACTCCTCCGGGCCGCAACGTTTGGTGAGGTAGCCGCTGGCCCCGGCGTCCAGGGCGCTCTGCACAAAGGCGGGCGTGTCGTAGATGCTGAGGATAATGGCGCGGAACCCCGGGCGCTGTTGGCGCAGGCGTTTGAGCAGGCTCAGGCCGTTTTCATCAGGCATGGCGACGTCAAGCACCGCCACGTCGATGGCATCGCGGGTGAGGGCGGGCCAGGCCTCGGCGGCGCTGCTGTACTGGCCTTCGACAACCAGATCCTCTTCCAGATTTAACAGCTGGGCGAACCCGGAACGCACCACCACGTGATCGTCCACCAGCACCACTTTGATCATCACAATTACCTTTGCGGAATAATTTACCTATGATGCCTGTCAATGCTTATCTGGCAATCCCATGCCTGCGGTTATGTAACGAATGTAACAAAATTGCAATAGTGCCGGTAAGCGCAGCGCCGCCGGGCAAAACAAACCGCACAAAATTCACTATCTATTGCCGCTTTTTTTCTAAAAACGATTCGGCATTAACGATGCTTTTTAATTCCTTTATCAAAATTCCGCCGCCAGAAATACTGCCCTCGTAACAACAGAGGGGGAGCAGACATTATGGCAATTTCATCGCGGTTTACCTTATTTGGCGCACTGGCGCTGTGGGCCGTTCAGGCGCAGGCGGTGGAGGTCACCGTCGCGTATCAAACGTCAGCGGAACCCGCAAAAGTGGCGCAGGCGGATAAAACCTTTGAGAAAACGAGCGGCGCCAAAGTGGACTGGCGTAAGTTCGACAGCGGCGCCAGCATTGTGCGGGCGCTGGCCTCCGGCGACGTGCAGATTGGTAACCTCGGCTCAAGCCCACTGGCGGTTGCGGCCAGTCAGCAGGTGCCCATCGAAGTCTTCTTGCTGGCCTCGCAGCTCGGCAATTCCGAAGCGCTGGTGGTGAAGAAAAATATCACTAAACCTGAAGATCTGATCGGCAAACGCATTGCGGTGCCTTTTATCTCTACCACCCACTACAGCCTGCTCGCCGCCCTGAAGCACTGGAACATCAAGCCGGGGCAGGTAGAGATTATCAACCTGCAACCACCGGCCATTATCGCCGCCTGGCAGCGGGGCGATATTGACGGGGCCTACGTCTGGTCGCCTGCGGTAAATGAACTGCAGAAAGACGGCAGCGTGCTGACCGACTCCGCCCAGGTGGGCCAGTGGGGGTCGCCGACCCTGGATGTCTGGGTCGTGCGCAAAGATTTTGCCGAAAAACACCCGGAGGTAGTGAAAGCCTTCGCCAAAAGCGCCATTGACGCCCAACAACCCTACATTGCCAACCCGGATGAATGGCTGAAAAAGCCAGAAAATCTGGAGAAACTTGCCCGTCTGAGCGGCGTGCCGGAGACCGACGTACCGGGGCTGGTAAAAGGCAATACCTATCTGACGCCTGCCCAGCAGCAGCAACAGCTGGCGGGGCCGGTGAATAAAGCAATTATCGATACCGCAGGCTTCCTGAAAGAGCAGGGCAAAGTGCCCGCGGTGGCGGCTGACTACAGCCAGTACGTGACCGACCGCTTTGTGAAGTAAGGGGGCCGTATGCTGACTATTACAAATCTGTACGCCGATTACGCTGGCAAGTCTGCGCTGGACGATATCAACCTGACGCTGGACAACGGCGAGCTGCTGGTGGTACTCGGCCCGTCCGGCTGTGGGAAGACCACGCTGCTGAATCTGATCGCCGGGTTTGTACCCTGGCAGCACGGCACCATTCAACTGGCCGGTAAAAAGGTGGAAGGCCCCGGCGCCGAGCGCGGCGTGGTCTTCCAGAATGAAGGTCTGCTGCCGTGGCGCAACGTGCAGGAGAACGTCGCCTTCGGCCTGCAACTGGCGGGCAAATCACGGGATGAGCGGCTGGCAATTGCCCGGGAAATGCTGAAAAAAGTGGGCCTGGAAGGGGCGGGAAATCGCTTTATCTGGCAACTCTCCGGTGGCCAGCGTCAGCGCGTCGGCATCGCCCGGGCGCTGGCGGCGAATCCGCAGCTATTGCTGCTGGATGAACCTTTCGGGGCGCTGGATGCCTTTACCCGCGAGCAGATGCAAACCCTGCTGCTGCGCCTGTGGCATGAAACCGGCAAACAGGTGCTGCTGATCACCCATGACATCGAAGAAGCGGTGTTTATGGCCACCGAGCTGGTGCTGCTCTCGCCGGGACCGGGACGGGTGCAGGAGCGTCTGCCGCTCAGCTTTGCCCGTCGCTTTGTCGCAGGGGAGCCGGTGCGCAGCATCAAGTCCGATCCCCAGTTTATCGCCCAGCGCGAATACGTGCTGAGCCGCGTGTTTGAACAGCGGGAGGCTTTCTCATGAGCATTGTGGTGAGTGATAAAACCGCGCGCAAACGCCTGACCCTGCGCTGGCCCTTCTCCCGCCAGTTAACGCTCAGCGTCGGCACCCTGCTGGTGCTGCTTGCCGTGTGGTGGGCGGTGGCCGCACAGCAGTGGATTAGCCCGCTGTTCCTGCCGCCGCCGGGCCAGGTGCTGGTGAAACTCTTCACCATCGCCGGTCCAGAGGGGTTTATGGATGCCACGCTGTGGCAGCATCTGGCCGCCAGCCTCGGACGCATTCTGGTGGCGCTGCTGGCCGCAGTGATCCTCGGTATTCCGGTGGGTATTGCGATGGGCTTAAGCCCGACGGTGCGCGGCATTCTTGATCCGCTGATCGAATTGTATCGCCCGGTGCCGCCGCTGGCCTATCTGCCGCTGATGGTGATCTGGTTTGGCATCGGTGAGACCTCGAAGATCCTGCTGATCTACCTGGCGATTTTCGCCCCGGTGGCGATGTCGGCGATGGCGGGGGTCAAAAGCGCCCAGCAGGTGCGGATCCGGGCGGCGCAGTCGCTGGGGGCGAGTCGTGCCCAGGTGCTGTGGTTTGTGATTTTACCCGGCGCGCTGCCGGAGATCCTGACCGGGTTGCGTATCGGACTCGGGGTTGGTTGGTCGACGCTGGTGGCGGCTGAACTGATCGCCGCGACGCGTGGATTAGGTTTTATGGTCCAGTCGGCGGGGGAGTTCCTGGCGACGGACGTGGTACTGGCCGGGATCATGGTGATCGCCGTGATTGCCTTCGGATTAGAACTGGGGCTGCGTGCGCTACAGCGCCGCCTGACGCCCTGGCATGGAGAGAGACAATGAGTGAACGTCTGACTATTACCCCGCTGGGGCCGTACATTGGTGCACAGATTTCCGGCCTGGATGTCACCCGACCATTAAGTGATAACCAGTTTGAGCAGCTCTATCACGCGGTGCTACGCCATCAGGTGGTGTTCCTGCGGGAGCAGGCGATCACGCCCCAGCAGCAGCGCGCCCTGGCGCTCCGTTTTGGCGATCTGCATATCCATCCGGTCTACCCGCACGCCGAAGGGGTGGAAGAAATTATCGTGCTGGATACCCACAATGATAACCCGCCGGACAACGATAACTGGCACACCGATGTCACCTTTATTGACACGCCGCCTGCCGGGGCGATCCTCGCGGCCAAACAGCTGCCGGACAGCGGCGGCGACACCCTGTGGGCCAGCGGGATCGCCGCATTTGAGGCGTTATCCGCGCCGCTCCGCCAGCTGCTGAGCGGCCTGCGGGCGGAGCATGATTTCAAAAAATCCTTCCCGGAGTATAAGTACCGTAAAACGGAAGAGGAGCATCAGCGCTGGCGGGAGGCGGTGGCAAAACATCCCCCGCTGCTGCATCCGGTTGTGCGCACCCATCCGGTCAGCGGCAAGCAGGCGCTGTTCGTTAACGAAGGGTTCACCACGCGGATTGTGGATGTGAGTGAGAAAGAGAGCGAGGCCCTGCTGGGGTTCTTGTTTGCGCACATCACCAAACCGGAGTTTCAGGTGCGCTGGCGCTGGCAGGAGAACGATCTGGCGATCTGGGATAACCGGGTGACGCAGCATTACGCGAATGCAGATTACCTGCCGCAGCGGCGGATTATGCAGCGGGCAACGATTTTAGGGGATAAGCCTTTTTATCGTGCGCCCTGATCCCCTCACCCTAACCCTCTCCCCAAAGGGGCGAGGGGACCGTCCGATGCGGTTTTCCCCTTTTCCCCAAAGGGGTGAGGGGACCGTCCGATGCGGTTTTCACCCTCTCCCCAAAGGGGCGAGGGGACCGTCCGATGCGGTTTTCACCCTCTCCCCAAAGGGGCGAGGGGACCGTCCGATGCGTTTTTCACTCTCTCCCCAAAGGAGCGAGGAGACTGCCCGACACGGTTTTCACCCTCTTCCCAAAGGGGCGAGGGGACCGTCCGATGCGGTTTTCACCCTCTCCCCAAAGGGGCGAGGGGACCGTCTGACGCGGTTTTCACCTTCTCCCATAGGGGGGAGGGGGCTGTCCGATGCGGTTTTCACCCTCTCCCCAAAGGGGCGAGGAGACTGCCCGACGCGGTGGTTTTCTCCCTCTCCCTTTTAGGGAGAGGGCTGGGGTGAGGGTTGTAAATGCGCCTCTATATACCGCTGATAGCGGTTCGCCTTCAGATAGCGCAAGTCCACCAGCACCAGCCCATCCACGCAATTGTTAAACGCCGGGTCGCTGCCAAAATCGATAAACTGTACGCCGCCTGGCTCGCATAGCTCGGAATACTGCTTATATAACGGCGGGATGCCGCATCCCAGATTGCCGAGCAGCGATTTCAGACGGGTAAGATCTTCTACATAATCTTCCCCACCAAACTGCGCCAGCACCTCGGGTAACGAGGCGGGATAGGGGCGACGCGAGGCGGCCAGCGGGTGCGTTGCCGGGAACCAAAGCCGGTAAAAGGCCACCAGCAGATCCCGCGCTGCGGGCGGTAATCCACCAGAAATGGAGACGGGGCCGAACAGGTAGCGATAGTGCGGATAGCGCGCCAGATAAGCGCCAATCCCGGACCACAGGTAGTCCAGCCCGCGCCGTCCCCAGTAGCGCGGCTGAATAAAGCTGCGCCCCAGTTCAATGCCATGTTCAAGGATATCCCGCATTTTGTCGTCGTAGTGGAACAGGCTGTAGCTGTACAGCGCCTCCGGCTCCCGCATCGCCGTCGGGATAAAGCGGTAGGCGCCGACGATCTCCAGATCCTCGTCATCCCACAAAATCAGGTGCAGGTAGTCATCATCAAAGCTGTCGGTGTCGCGGCGCTTCCCGCTGCCTTCCCCCACCGCGCGAAAGGCGATCTCCCGCAGACGTCCCAACTCGCGCAGGATCGGGGCCTCTTCCTGGCCGTTACGCTGCCACAGATAGATGGTTTTGCCATCGGCGGTGGTACCCAGAGATTCCGCCTGCGCCAGCTCGCGCTTCAGGGTCGCCCGGTCTTCCGGTCGCGCAATGGCAGATTCGGTTTTGAATATCCCCGGCAGCCCCTTGCCGAGACGCAGCACGTGCTGGCGGCACTGCTCGGCCATCTCCCGCGGGGAAAGCGTGGGGCTGAACCAGTGACTCCAGCCAATCTGCTGGCCGATTTTGACCGGCAGCCGGCTGTGGCGGCGGCGAAACATCTGCTGCATCAGCAGCAGCATCGACAGATTCGGGGCGAGCAGGGTGCTGGCATAGAACAGCAGGCTGTTGCGGGCGTGGATGTTGACCGGCAGCAGCGGCGCGCGGAATTTGCCCGCCAGCTTGATAAAGCCAGGGTGCCACTTTTTATCGCGGATGCCTGTGCGCGTCGGGCGGGAGACTTCCCCCGCCGGGAAGAAGATCAGCACGCCGGCATGTTGCAAATGCTGCTCCATCAGGGTGAACGACGATTTCGCCGTCCGCCCGCCGATGTTATCCACCGGGATAAACAGCGAGCTTAGCGGCTCCAGATGCGTCAGCATGCGGTTGGTCACCACTTTTACATCACGGCGCACGCGGGAGACGGCATACAGCAGCGCCAGCCCGTCCAGCGTACCGGTAGGATGGTTAGCCATCACAATGAGCGGGCCGTGAGCGGGGATCTGTTCGAGGTCGTGAGCCGGAAGGGTGCAGAGGATATCGAGATGTTCCAGAACCTGTTCCACCATATCCAGCCCTTTCAGGTGGCGGTGGTCGGCGGCAAACTGCCGGAACTCCTCTTCGTGGAATAACTTCTTTAACAGCCTTTTTTGCCAGGGGGCAGGCCTCGCCTGCGGCCAAAGGTCATCAAGAACGCTGTCGAGACTAAACATGGTGGCACCTCCTGCTGTCCTGCTCAGACAGTAGAAGCGGCAGATGTCGGTTGTATTGCAGAGGAGTGAAGCTTGTGTTCCAGGTCGTAGGCCGGGCAGGACGAAGCCGCTACCCGGCAATACGGATTAACGCAGAATTTTCTTCTCGGCCAGATCCAGCGCGAAGTAGCTGAAGATCAGATCCGCGCCTGCACGTTTGATCGCGCCCAGACTTTCAAGGATCACTTTCTCTTCGTCGATCGCCCCCGCCTGAGCGGCGAATTTGATCATCGCGTACTCACCGCTCACCTGATAGGCACCCAGCGGCAGCGTTGTGCGCTCGCGGATATCACGCAGGATGTCCAGGTAAGCGCCAGCCGGTTTTACCATCAGGCAGTCGGCACCCTGGGCTTCGTCGAGCAGCGATTCACGGATCGCTTCGCGGCGGTTCAGCGGGTTCATCTGGTAAGTTTTGCGATCGCCTTTCAGCGCAGTGCCCGCCGCTTCGCGGAACGGACCGTAGAAAGACGAGGCAAACTTGGTGGAGTAAGACATGATCGCGGTATCGGTGAAGCCCGCGGCGTCCAGCGCCTGGCGGATAGCCTGCACCTGACCATCCATTGCGGCAGACGGGGCGATAAAGTCAGCGCCCGCAGCGGCGGCAACCACAGCCTGTTTGCCCAGGTTGAGCAGGGTCGCGTCGTTATCTACGCCATGATCGCACAGCACGCCGCAGTGGCCGTGGGAGGTGTATTCGCAGAAGCAGGTGTCGGACATGACGATCATCTCTGGCACCGTCTGCTTGGCAATCCGCGACATCCGCGCCACCAGACCGTCCTCTTTCCAGGCATCGCTGCCGGTGGCGTCGGTATGGTGCGAGATGCCAAAGGTCATGATCGACCGGATGCCTGCGTTGGCGATACGCTCAATTTCGCGGGCCAGGTGTTTCTCTGGAATACGCATGACGCCCGGCATGGCGTCGATGGCTTTGTAGTCATCGATCTCTTCTTCAACAAAAATCGGCAACACCAGATCGTTTAAGGTCAGTGTTGTCTCTTCGAAAAGCGCGCGCAGAGCCGGGGATTTGCGCAGACGACGGGGACGAGCAATTAAATCGTTCATGATATGCCTGACGAGTGTGAATCAAAGAGGGTCAGTGTACCCGAAATGCTCATCGTCTGTTTTACTAAAGTTGTCGTTTAGCCCGCACTATTCAGGGCGGAAAGGGTATCTTATTATTTTTCACGTCGGTTTAATACCTTGAAATAAGTTCAGGTGTGAATGGCCTTAATCCATTTTCGAAACGTTTTTTCGTTTTTCTGGTAAAAGCTACAAATATAAAAATGAAAAATTGCATAAACTTGGTAGCATCTATTTATTATATTTCTTGATTGCTTTTGTATTATCAGTCTCAATGATCTTTCGCGTTTTAGTATGTCTTTTACTATTTATATTAAGTTATTGTAATTATTGAATTAAATTATTATTTAATATGTCTAAAATATCCATTTCTGTATTCAGTCTGATTTCGGACTTAATGGCTGGATTTATTGAACTAATTTGTGGCGAGGCTGCATAATTCGCCTCGCAATATATTTGCACTGTATATACGGACAAACTTGCTTACGTCCCTGAGGAGGGATGACCCAATGCAAACATGGAAAAATAAACTTGTCGTATCTCAACTTGCATTAGCCTGTACGGTGGCTATCGCTTCTCAGGCCAATGCAAAAGATATTTCGGGTACAACCTATAACACCTTTGGTTACGATAATACCGCCACAGCGGCATGGTATAACGGCTATACCGACTGGAATTACTCCAGCGCGGCGCACGATGGCGATATCTACCCTGTCATCAACAAGTCAACCGTCAACGGCGTGATCTCTTCCTACTACCTGGATGACGGCGCAGGCGGCTATGCCAACGCACTGTCTATTTCCAACAGCACCATCAACGGCATGATCACCTCCGAGTGCATGACCACGGAATGTGCTGATAACCTGAATACGGACGGCACTGCGCACCAGCAGTTCGATCGTTTTCAGCTGACGGTAGACAACTCCACCATCAACGATACCTATGAGCACTACGCTTACGATGTCGTGGACGGTGACAAGACCACCACGCAATACTGGGATACCCACGCGCTGGGCAATGCCATTACCCTCGACGAAGAATCCGACATCGTTATCCAGAATAACTCCCGCATTGCCGGGATCACCCTGGTGCAGGGTTATCATCAGCTGGATAACACCCCGTATGATTCCGTCACCGGTATCGAAGACAACGGCCATGTCTTTACCAATACTTTGCAGGTCAATGATTCCGTTGTGACTTCCGGTGCGTATAGCGATCTGGGCACTGAAGGTTTCTATGGTCAGTCGGCGAAACCGAGCGATTACGGCAACGGCAACGCCACTGCGTTGGATGATGCGGCTCTGATTGTCGCGGCCAGCAGCGCGGATAACGCAATGCAGACGACGGCTAACTTCGATCACTCTACCTTGACCGGCGATGTGCTGTTCAGCAGCACCTTCGACAACAACTTCTACCCGAATGGCGATCCTGCCACCGACACCACTGCTGACGGCGTCTACAACCCAACCACCAACGGCTGGGATGGTACCGACAGACTGGATCTGACCCTGGACAACCACAGCAAATGGGTCGGTGCTGCCGTCTCCAGCGTGGATGCAATTGGCACAGCGCAGATGTATGGCCTCGGCTACAGCGGTGTTGACTTGCATACCCTGTCGCCAAACAGCATCTGGCCAGGCTCCACCTTCGACGACAACAACCATCTGGTCGGCAATGAGGTTTATCAGAGCGGTATTTTCAATGTTGCGCTGAATAACGGTTCTGAATGGGATACCCGTAAGCAATCCAACATCGATGCGCTGACAGTGAATAACCGTTCGCAGGTCAATGTTGAAAACTCCAGTCTGCTGGCTGACAGCATTACGCTCACCAATGCGTCTTCCCTGAACATCGGTGATGCCGGTGGCGTTGCCACGAATAGCCTGTATCTCGACAGCAGCAGCCAGGCTACCCTGACTGAAGAAACAGCAGAACTGTACGCCAACACCATTACGGTGGATAACCGCGCAGAACTGGCACTGGGTCTGGGCCAGGTGGACACCCACCAGATGGTGCTGACGGATGGCGGTGTGCTGAACGTTGCCAGCCGTGAATACGTCTTCAATTCCGATCTGAGCAATGCCCGTTACATCACCAACGACATCCACCATGCCGATTACGATTACGGGGTGATTGCCCTGAATTCCGATGGCCACCTGGCGGTTAATGGTGAAGTTTCCGGGAACTATAAAGTCCGTATTGATAACGCGACCGGTGCCGGTTCCGTTGCCGATTACAACAATAAAGAAGTGATCCGCATTTACGATAACAACGCGGATACCCACACCAGCTTCACCGCAGCCAACAAAGCGGATCTCGGTGCTTACACTTACGAGGCGCAGCAGCAGGGCGACACCGTAGTACTGCACCAGGAACGTCTGACTGACTACGCCAACATGGCGCTGAGCATTCCGTCTGCCAATACCAACATCTGGCATCTGCAGCAGGACGCTCTGGCTAACCGTCTGACTAACAGCCGTCATGGCCTGACAGACAACGGTGGCGCATGGGTGAACTTCTTCGGCGGTAATTTCGACGGTGATAACGGCACCATCCATTACGATCAGGACGTCACCGGCGTCATGGTGGGTGTGGATAGCCATATTGCTGGCAACAACGCCGACTGGATTGTGGGTGCGGCTGCGGGCTTTGCCAAAGGCGATATGAGCGATCGTAGCGGCCAGGTGGATCAGGATAGCCAGACCGCGATGCTGTACTCTGCGGCGCGCTTTGCTAACGATGTCTTCATCGACAGCTCCCTGAGCTACTCACGCTTCAATAACGATCTCACTGCCAACATGAGCAATGGCGAATACGTTGATGGCAACACCACAACCGACGCCTGGGGCTTTGGGCTGAAACTGGGCTACGACTGGAAACCGAACACCTCCGGTTACATCACGCCGTATGCTGCCGTTTCTGGCCTGTTCCAGTCTGGCGACGACTATCGTCTGAGCAACGACATGCGCGTGGGCAGTCAGTCTTACGACAGCATGCGTTATGAAGCCGGTATCGACGCAGGTTACACCTTCGGTTATGGCGATGATCAGGCGCTGACTCCGTACTTCAAACTGGCATATGTCTATGACGATGCGGGTGAAGATGCGAGCGTCAACGGCGATGACATTGATAACGGTATGAAAGGCTCCGCTGTACGCGTGGGTCTGGGTACTCAGTTCAGCTTCACCAAAAACTTCAGTGCTTACACTGATGCGACCTACGTCGGTGGTGGTGATGTTGATCAAAACTGGGGTGCCAACCTCGGTGTGAAATACACCTGGTAACATGCCTGATGCGGGGAGAGATATCTCCCCGCTTTTAGCGTCAGTTAAAGATGACTCGAGACCTGCATGAACCGGTATGCAAAACCTATTTCTGAATTCTCCCGGCTCGAAAAGTGCTTCTCTGCACACAGCACGCCGTTCAAACTCTCCGCCCAACTTCCGCTGTTTGAGGCTCGCAATGAAGAAAATTACTGCACGGTAGTGCTTCAGTCAGGCTCACTCAGTATTTACCGACAGCCGGATGATTTGCTTTTCGAGATTGTCGCCGCGCCTTATATCTTCGGAATTAATGCCGGCATGATGGGCTGCAGCACAGAGTATCAGCTGGTAACCCAATCCCCCTGTAGCGGGTTTTACCTTCCTGCCGCCAGCGCCCGCAATCTGATCCAACAGGCCGGTTTATGGGCTGATGCCTTCTGCTGGCTCTCCTGGCACCACAGGGTCATGGAGATCCGCGACAAACAGCTGGTGGGCAACAACTCGTACAGCCAGATCCGCGCCACGCTACTGAATATGGCCCAGTGGGATGAGACGTTACGGATGCGGATTGGGGTAATGAGCTACATTCAGCGCCGCACGCGGATTTCACGTTCGGTCGTGGCAGAGGTGCTGGCAGCGTTACGGCAGGGCAAATACATTACGATGGAAAGGGGCAAACTGGTTAGCGTCAACCGTTTGCCCGCGGAGTATTAATTATCCAGAGGTGGGGATCGCCTTCGGTTTATTCTCGCTCAGTTCCACCACCAGCTGGTTGACGCCGTCGCTCATGTTGACGAAACGCGTGAGCGGCGAGCGTGTCACGACCACGAATACCCCCACGTTAGACTGCGGGATCATCGCCATGTACGTGATGAATCCGCCGCCACCGCCGGTTTTCTGAATAATGCCCGGACGCCCGTTTTTTGGCGCCATATAGACCCAGCCGAGGCCCAACGCATCCGCGCGGCCTGGCACATCCATGCCGATCACCCGCGTTAACTGGTTACGCTGATAAATCAGCGTCTGCATTCTGTCGGCCTGGTTACTGCGCGCATAGAAATCAGACGAGAGGAACTGCTGCATCCAGCGCATCATGTCCCCTGGCGTGGAGTAAACGCCGCCGCTGCCGACCGCTGCCAGGGTGTTGTTACACGGGCTGGCCCCTTTCTCTGCCACCATCAGGCGCTTGCACTGATCGGGGGAGGGGGTAAAGGTAGTGTCTTTCATCCCCAGCGGACGGGCGATTTGCTCGTCAAACAGCTGAGCATACGGTTTACCCGCAGCGGTGCCCAGTGCATCGGCCAGCAGATCGAACGCCAGGTTTGAGTAGGCGGCCTGCGAACCTGGCGTTGATTTCAGGGTTGCCGTCGATAACCAGTTCCAGCGCTGATCCCGGGTCGGCCAGACAAACACCGGACGATGCGCAGCGCCGCCCGGTTGTTCACGCGGCAGGGCGCTGGTATGGGTGGCCAGATTGACAAGCGTAATAGGCGCGCCCTGGTATGTCGGCACCCGTGCGCCCGGCGGGGCGTATTTGCTTAACGGGTCGTTCAGCTTCACCACGCCTTGATCGAGCAGTTTCACCAGCATCTCGCTGGTCATTAATTTGGTCAGGGAGGCAATGCGCACCACCGAATCCAGCTGCGGGTGGACATTGTTGCCCGGACGCGTTTCGCCAAAGCTGCGGAATACGCGCTGATTGCCGTCAATCGCCACCAGGGCCATCCCCGTTGCGCCGCTGCCGTAAAATATCAGGTTCGCATAGCGATCGACCACATCGGAGGCGAAGGCCGGATCGGCAATCGGCTGGGCAGGGGCCGCCTGCACGCAGGTGAGGCTGGCCGCATACAGCGCGGCGGAGAGTAACAGACTACGTTTCAACGAAAGCATCCATGAAGTGAATGGTAAAAGTATGCGTATTTATACTACTAAACGGCGTATTGCAAAGGCCTGTACAGCTTAACGATAGCGCGAAAAAACGTAACCATGGGTAAATACGAACAATTTCGTTATTACCGATCTCATGTTTTGTGACATTGCGCTTATGATACCCGTCAGGTTGATTGACTTTTCCGCTCAGGTGGCGGTTGATGGCGAACTAAAAAGAGGTCGGCAGGTCTGATAATCCGTCGTCCACAGCAGTAGCGATAACTACAAGAAGGAAGCGTTATGTTTAAGTCGTTTTTCCCCAAACCGGGACCCTTTTTCCTTTCGGCCTTTATTTGGGCTTTGCTCGCTGTCGTTTTCTGGCAGGCCGGTGGGGGAGCCTGGTTTGAGCGCCTGCTCGGCATCACGAATGATGTGCCCATCAGCGCGGCGCGTTTCTGGTCTCCGGGCTACCTGCTCTTTTACGCTTATTACGCGTTCTGCGTAGGCGCCTTTGCCCTGTTCTGGTTTGTTTACTCGCCGCACCGCTGGCAGTACTGGTCAGTTCTCGGCACCTCGCTGATTATCTTTGTCACCTGGTTTCTGGTGGAGGTCGGGGTGGCGGTCAACGCCTGGTATGCTCCTTTCTATGACCTGATCCAGACCGCGCTCAGCGCACCGCATAAAGTCACCATTAACCAGTTTTATCATGAAGTCGGCGTCTTCCTCGGGATCGCGCTGATCGCCGTTATTATTGGCGTGATGAATAACTTCTTTGTCAGCCACTATGTGTTCCGCTGGCGTACGGCAATGAACGAATACTATATGGCGCACTGGCAGCAGCTGCGCCATATCGAAGGGGCCGCTCAGCGTGTGCAGGAAGACACCATGCGTTTCGCCTCTACCTTAGAAGATATGGGGGTGAGCTTTATCAACGCCATTATGACCCTGATCGCCTTCCTGCCGGTGCTGGTCACGCTGTCAGCCCACGTGCCGGAGCTGCCGATTGTGGGCCATTTGCCGTACGGTCTGGTGATCGCCGCGATTGTCTGGTCGCTGATGGGGACGGGGCTGCTGGCGGCGGTGGGGATCAAACTGCCGGGGCTGGAGTTTAAAAACCAGCGCGTCGAGGCCGCCTATCGTAAAGAGCTGGTCTATGGCGAAGACGATGCCAGCCGCGCCTCGCCGCCGACGGTGCGCGAGCTGTTCGGCGCGGTGCGTCGTAACTATTTCCGCCTCTATTTCCACTATATGTACTTCAATATTGCCCGTATTCTTTATCTGCAGGTGGATAACGTTTTCGGCTTGTTCCTGCTGTTCCCATCGATTGTTGCCGGTACTATCACCCTGGGTCTGATGACGCAAATCACGAATGTGTTTGGTCAGGTGCGCGGTTCATTCCAGTACCTGATCAGTTCATGGACCACGCTGGTGGAGCTGATGTCTATCTATAAACGTTTACGCAGTTTTGAACGTGAGCTGGATGGTCAGGATCTACAGGAAGTGACCCATACGTTGAGCTAATACAGGGAGTCGTTATGTCTTTTACCGTACCGCGTGCGATACCGTTTTCGCTGCTTGCCGCTCTGGCCTTAGCCGGATGTGCGGAGAAGGGGGCTGCGCCACTGAAAAAGGGTGAAAAGCCCGTCGATGTGGCCAGCGTTGTGCGGCAAAAAATGCCCGCTACGGTGAAAGACCGGGATCAGTGGGCCTCGGCGCTGGCAAAAACCTTCGAGAGCCAGAAGATCGCCCCCACCGAGGAGAATATCTGCTCGGTGCTGGCGGTGGCGCAGCAGGAGTCGCTGTATCAGTCCGATCCGGCGGTGCCGGGGCTGAACAAAATTGCCTGGAAAGAGATCGACCGCCGGGCGGAAAAGCTGCACATTCCGGCGTTTCTGGTCCACACCGCGCTGAAAATCACCTCGCCGAACGGCAAAAGCTACAGCGAGCGGTTGGATACGGTGAAAACCGAGAAACAGCTCAGCGCCATCTTCGACGATATGATCAGTATGGTGCCGATGGGGCAGACCCTGTTTGGCTCCCTGAACCCGGTGCATACTGGCGGGCCAATGCAGGTGAGTATCGCCTTCGCGGAAAAGCATACCGACGGCTATCCGTGGAAAATCGAGAATACGGTGCGCCAGGAGGTCTTCTCCCTGCGCGGCGGCCTGTGGTTCGGCACTTACCATCTATTGAACTATCCCGCCAACTATACGGTGCCACTCTACCGCTTTGCTGATTTCAACGCTGGCTGGTACGCCAGCCGCAACGCGGCCTTCCAGAATGCGGTTAGCCGCGCCTCTGGGGTGAAACTGGCCCTGGACGGGGACCTGATTGCCTATGGCAGCAGCGAGGCCGGGAAGACAGAGCTGGCGGTGCGTAAACTGAAAGGCAAGCTGGACATGAGCGACAGTGAGATTCGCCAGCAACTGGCAAAAGGCGACAGCCTGGCGTTTGAGAAAACCGACCTGTATCAGCAGGTCTATAAACTGGCGGAGCAGAAGAGCGGGAAGGCACTACCGAAAGCGATGCTGCCGGGGATCCAGCTTGAAAGCCCGAAAATCACCCGCAATCTGACAACCGCCTGGTTTGCCCAGCGCGTTGACGATCGCCGGGCGAAGTGTATGGCGCTAAATTAGCGGTAACGGCGCCAGCGCACCACCAACGCAACGGCGCCCAACACCACCAGACCTGCCAGGAACGGGATCAGCCCGAACACAGTGCTGACGCCCAGTCCAATGTCCACGCGCGGGCGAACGGAGTCTTCGACCTGCATCAGGTGTTCATACACGCCAGGGGCATGCACCAGGATGTTCAGCAGTTGTGAGCCTGCCCAGAAGCAGAACAGCACAAACAGAGCGTATGCAATATTTCCTGCCGTGGAGGTCTTAGGTTGTCTGGTGCTGAAAATCGGCTTCGACATCGTAAAGTCTGCCATAACTACCTCCGCAATGTTCTGTCTGGCTAAATGCCTGTTGTACACGCTGAGTTTGACACCTCATGGCAGATGTCAATATCGGAATGATGGTAATTTGGCCTGGAGAATTCTCCTGGATGTGCGAATTTTGCCGCACATCACAGATTTTTTACTTAAGTGAAATTCACTCTCATTTCAGATTTTCCGCATACGCCACAGACCTGACGGCGAAACTGTGCGAGGATAGATTTTTTCTTCTGGAGCGACCATGAAACTGCCTGCCAAAATTCGCCGTGACTGGCATTTCTACGCCTTTGCAATTGGGCTGATCTTTATTCTGAATGGGGTGGTAGGGCTGCTGGGCTTTGAAGCGAAGGGCTGGCAAACCTATGCGGTAGGGCTGGTGACCTGGGTGATCAGTTTCTGGCTGGCGGGGTTTATCATTCGCCGTCGCCCGGAAGAGGCGACGGCAAAAGACGCGGATTAACCGTTAACGGAAACCTGAAGCGCGCTGTCAGCGGCATGCCGTTCCAGCGCCAGTTCAATCAGGCGGGTGATCAGATCCGGGTAGCTGAGGCCGCTGGCCTGCCACAGTTTCGGGTACATACTGATGTTGGTGAAGCCTGGCAGGGTGTTGATTTCATTGATAACGACGCGGTTATCCGCCGTTAAGAAGACATCGACACGTGCCATACCGCGACAGCCCAGCGCCTGATAGGCCTCGATGGCAATGGCGCGGATCGCGTCGTTGACCTCAGCATCCAGCACGGCAGGTACAACCACCTGCGCGCCCTGGTCGTCGATGTATTTGGTATCGTAAGAGTAGAACTCGCTGTTCAGCACCACTTCGCCACAGGTGCTGGCCTGCGGGAAATCATTCCCCAGCACCGCGCACTCAATCTCACGCCCTTTAATTCCCTGCTCAACCACTACTTTGTGATCGAAGGTAAACGCCAGACGTACCGCGTCGCTGAACTGCGCTTCGCTGTTCACTTTGCTGACGCCGACGGAGGAACCCTGGTTTGCCGGTTTAACGAACAGCGGCAGGCCAAAGCGGGCGCTAAGATCGGCAAAGGTGTGTTGGTCGCGGTTGGCGCGGGTGAGGGTGACAAAGGGGGCCACGTTCAGCCCGGCATCGCGCAGCAGGCGCTTGGTGACGTCTTTATCCATGCAGGCAGCAGAGCCGAGCACGTCGGAGCCGACAAACGGCAGGTTAGCCATTCGCAGCATCCCCTGCAGGGAGCCATCTTCGCCCAGCGTGCCGTGGACAATCGGGAAAATGACATCGACAGACGAAAGCGCCTGCCCGGTACTGGCATTGATCAGTTGGCCTTCCATTACGCCTGGCACGGTAGCAACGCTAATCTCAGACGGGTTCAGCGCGATGTGCGCCGGATCGTCGGCGTTGAGCAGATAGCCCTGCTCGTCGTTAATGTGCCACTGGCCCTGCTTATCAATACCTAACAGCACGACCTCAAAGCGGCTTTTATCAATCGCGTTAACGATATTTTTGGCCGATTGCAGCGACACTTCGTGCTCGGCTGATTTTCCCCCAAAGACAATACCTACCCGCAACTTCGCCATCACTTCGCTCATCCACTCTGACTCAAAACGCTTACCATATCACGATGCCCGGCGGGATTCGCCGCCTTCTGCCATAATGTTTTGGCACATTGTTTCAGGAGGGTGAGTGAAAGGGAAAAGCCTGATTATCTGTCTTGCTGTCATTGCTGCGGCCATCGCGGGGTACCGTTGGCTGCCGTCGTATTACAACCCCTTTGTGCCGCTGACCCTCGACGATCCCCCCGGCACGTTGACCCAGTTTAAGCTGCGTCGCCTGACCCCTGAACATTGTGAAATACTGCTGGCGCAGGCCAATGCGCGCCAGCTGATCCGTACCCAGTCGGTGGCCGACAGCGCGGGGGAGTGTCCGCTCAGTGATGTGGTGCGGGTGCGGAGTTTTGGCCGCGTCAGCCTTAGCAGCAGTTTTCTAGCCAGCTGCCCGCTGGCCCTCAGTTCGGCGCTGTTCATCAACCAGCAAGCCCGGCCCCTGACCGAAACCATGATGGGCAGTAGCCTGTCGCGCGTTGAGCACCTCGGCAGCTTTGCCTGCCGGAATATCTATCATCGCCCCAATGCCCGGCGCAGCGAACATGCTAGCGCTCAGGCGCTGGATATCAGCGGTTTCACCCTTGAGAACGGGCAGCGGATCTCGGTCCTGCGCGGCTGGGAAAACGCCACTTCCGGCCCGTGGCTGCGCGCGATGCTGGACGCCAGTTGCGGCTATTTCGGCAATGCTCTCGGCCCGGATTACAATGCCGCCCACGCCAACCATTTCCATCTTGGGATGCGGGGTTTTGGTTACTGTCCGCAAAGCATAAATCACCAGACAAAAGGCAAAAATATGTGACATGTTTCACAAATATGATGACTGGGAAGATAAAACCCCAAAGTCACGGCAGGCGCATCTCTGATAACTTTCGGCGCATCGTAACTTGCTAATCTGATAGCGAATTCACGCAAAATGTAGACAGTATCCGCCTATGGAATCCTGGAAAGTTAACCTCATTTCGGTCTGGTTTGGTTGTTTTTTCACCGGCCTCGCCATCAGCCAGATTTTACCCTTCTTGCCGCTGTATGTGTCCCAGCTTGGCGTTTCCTCCCATGAGGCGCTGTCAATGTGGTCGGGGCTGACCTTCAGCGTCACTTTTCTGGTTTCAGCTATCGTCTCACCGATGTGGGGCAGCCTTGCCGATCGTAAAGGGCGCAAGCTGATGCTGCTGCGCGCCTCGCTGGGGATGGCGATTGCGATCCTGCTCCAGGCCTTTGCCACCAACGTCTGGCAATTGTTCCTGCTGCGGGCGCTGATGGGGCTGACGTCCGGCTATATTCCGAACGCCATGGCGCTGGTGGCATCGCAGGTGCCCCGTGAGCGCAGTGGCTGGGCCATCAGCACGCTCTCAACGGCACAGATCAGCGGCGTGATTGGCGGCCCGCTGATGGGCGGCTTTCTGGCTGATCACGTGGGGCTTCGCGCGGTGTTCCTCATCACCGCCGTCCTGCTGGTGATCAGTTTTCTGGTGACGCTGTTTCTGATTAAAGAGGGCGCCCGCCCGAGCGTGAGCAAGGCGGAACGTCTGAGCGGTAAGGCGGTATTTGCGTCGTTACCCTATCCCTGGCTGATGATTAGCCTGTTTGTCACTACCATGGTGATCCAGCTCTGCAATGGTTCGGTCGGGCCGATCCTCGCGCTGTTTATTCAGTCGATGGCGCCAGAGAGCAGCAATATTGCCTTCCTCAGCGGGATGATTGCCGCCGTGCCGGGCATTTCGGCGCTGATGTCTGCCCCGCGTCTGGGCAAGCTGGGGGATCGCATCGGCACTGGTCGCATTCTGATGGCGACGCTTGTTGTGGCGGTGGTCCTCTTTTTCGCCATGTCCTTTGTCACCACGCCCTTCCAGCTTGGGGTGCTGCGTTTCCTGCTGGGCTTTGCCGATGGAGCCATGCTGCCTGCGGTGCAAACCCTGCTGATAAAATACTCCAGCGATCGGGTGACCGGGCGGATCTTCGGCTATAACCAATCGTTTATGTATCTGGGGAACGTTGCCGGGCCGTTGATGGGGGCGGCGGTCTCGGCGATGGCCGGATTCCGCTGGGTATTTTTCGCCACTGCGGTGGTGATATTGCTGAATATTATCCAGCTGGCATGGGCTATGCGGCGGCGTCGTCAGCAGGAAGATCGAACGCGCCAGATTAAGCGGTTGTAGCGCTGCTGTATAAGATAGTTAAGCAGGACTGTCGTTATCCATAATTAAAAATGATGGTTCTGCGTTTATATTGCGTTGTCACGACGATTTGAATTTCATTTAAAGAAACCTTTTATTTGACGTCGCGCAGACTATTTAATCGGGAATAAGTTTTGGCTTAAAAATAGTACTTTTAGCCACTTTGCAATCCTCAGGCATAATGATAACGTCGGAAAAAACCACATAAGGAAATACCGCTGTGAAAAATCTCATTGCTGAGTTATTGCTTAAGCTTGCCCAAAAGGAAGAAGAGTCGAAAGAGCTGGTAGCCCAGGTCGAAGCGCTCGAAATTGTGGTGACTGCACTGTTACGTCAGATGGCGAAAAGTGAGCAGCAGGCGCTGATCGACAGTGTGGAAGGCGCGCTGGATGAGGTTCGGCCAGATAAACAGTTATCTGTTGAGGACAGCGAGATGCTGCAACAATACGTAAAAAAGCTGTTACGGCACCCGCGCAGCTGAACGGTCATATGATGTAATTCCCCGTCATAGAACCGTCACATCGGTTGCCTATAGTCGCTCTGTTTTATTTTTTATGTATTTTTACATGGAGAAAATAAGTGAAACAGAGCGCACTTTATATCGCATTACTTTCCTTGCTGGTTACCCCTACAATTTATGCTGAAACTGTGGCACCGACCACGGTTCTGGATAATCGTGCCGCGCAGGGGGATATCACTCAACCTGGCGGCGCTCGCCGTCTGTCAGAGGATCAGACTGCGGCAATACGTGCATCACTGAATGACAAGCCAGCCAAAAATATTATTCTGCTGATTGGCGACGGGATGGGCGACTCCGAAATAACAGCGGCACGAAATTATGCCGAAGGCGCGGGCGGCTTTTTTAAAGGCATCGATGCCCTGCCGTTGACCGGGCAATATACTCACTATGCGCTGGATAAAAAAACGGGCAAACCCGATTACGTGACCGACTCCGCAGCCTCCGCAACGGCGTGGACCACAGGCGTAAAAACCTATAATGGCGCGCTGGGCGTTGATATCCACGAAAAAGATCATCAGACCATCCTTGAGATGGCGAAAGCGGCGGGGCTGGCTACCGGCAACGTCTCCACCGCCGAATTGCAGGATGCGACGCCCGCGGCGCTGGTCGCCCATGTGACCTCGCGTAAATGCTACGGCCCGTCAGTGACCAGTGAAAAATGCGCCAGCAACGCGCTGGAAAAAGGCGGAAAAGGCTCCATTACCGAACAACTGCTGAACGCCCGCGCCGATGTTACCCTTGGCGGCGGCGCGAAGACCTTCGCAGAAACCGCCACCACCGGCGAATGGCAGGGCAAAACCCTGCGTGAGCAGGCTCAGGCGCGCGGCTATCAGCTGGTAAGCGATGCCGCATCCCTCGCCGCCATTACCGACGCGGGCCAGGATAAGCCGCTGCTGGGGCTGTTTGCCGAAGGCAATATGCCGGTGCGTTGGGAAGGGCCGAAAGCCAGCTATCATGGCAATCTCGATAAGCCTCCCGTCACCTGTACGCCTAATCCGCAGCGCAATGATAGCGTGCCAACCTTAGCGGCGATGACTGACAAAGCGATCTCCCTGTTGAGCAAAAACGAAAAAGGCTTCTTCCTGCAGGTAGAAGGTGCCTCGATCGATAAGCAGGATCATGCCGCGAACCCGTGCGGGCAGATTGGCGAAACCGTCGATCTGGATGAGGCCGTGCAGAAGGCGCTGGCGTTTGCGAAGCAGGATGGCAATACGCTGGTGATTGTCACTGCAGATCACGCCCACTCCAGCCAGATTGTCGCGCCGGATACCAAAGCACCGGGGTTGACGCAGGCGCTGACCACCAAAGACGGTGCCGTGATGGCGATGAGCTACGGCAACGCGGAAGGGGAGTCGATGGAGCATACCGGCAGCCAGCTGCGTATCGCGGCCTACGGTCCGCATGCCGCCAATGTGATTGGCCTGACGGATCAAACCGATCTGTTCTACACCATGCAAGCCGCGTTAGGTCTTAAATAAGCAACGCCCGGCAGGAAAATCGCCTGCCGGGTGGTTTTTTCACCAGCACGAACCAGACTTACTGTGATCATCCACAGAAGGATAGTGCTATGAAAATCACACTGCTGGCTACGCTGCTCCTGGGTCTGTTTACGCTAACCCCTGCCGGGGCGCAGAATCAACAGCCCAACCCGCAGCAGCAACGTATGACCACCTGCAATCAACAGGCGACCGCTCAGGCCCTGAAGGGCGATTCCCGTAAGACCTACATGAGCGACTGTCTGAAAAATGCCTCCTCTAAACCTGCCGAAAAAAGCCTGACGCCACAGCAACAAAGGATGCGTGAATGTAACGATCAGGCGACCCAACAATCGCTCAAAGGCGACGACCGGAATAAGTTTATGAGCGCCTGTCTGAAGAAAAAAGGCTAGTTCAAACGGGTGAGCGAGCCAGGCGGCTCACCCGAAATATCATACTTAGCCTCAAGTAAGCCTTTCTATAATTTGGGAAAATGCTTTTGAGTGTTCCCAAAAATTATGAATGATGAAAACTTTTACAGCAAAGTCTATGCCCGGGAAGGGATTATTCATGCGCGTACCGCAGATGAACATCACCGCTCGGGTATCCGCCTGGCGCGTCGGCTCCGTTGGCCGCGCGCGGTGGGTCTGGCAATTCTCTTTATCCCGATTGCCAGCGTGCTGGTCTCGCAGCCGGTCAACGGCGTCTGGTGGCTACTGCTGGTGGGCTGGGCGTTCGTCTGGCCCCATCTGGCCTGGCAAATAGCTGCGCGTTCTTCCGATCCGCATAGTAGCGAGATGTTTAACCTCAGAGTGGACGCCATTATGGCCGGGGTCTGGATTGGGGTGATGGGGGTTAATGCCATGCCCAGCGCGGCGCTGGTCATGATGATAAGCATGAACCTGATAGGCGTGGGCGGGATCCGCCTGTACGGCCCCGGAGTGATAATGACCGCGCTGGCCGCGCTGATCGCTTTGCAACTCACCCACGTAACGCCGGACTACGTCAGCACGCCGCTGGAGATTGGACTCGCCCTGCCAGTGATCGTCTGTTACCCGATGCTGTTTGCCTGGATGAGTTTCCAGACCACCCGTCGTCTGGTGGAACATAAGCGACGGCTTGAGTTGATGAGTACCCTGGACGGCATGACCGGCGTCTTTAACCGTCGTCACTGGGAAGTGTTACTGCGCACGGAATATGAAAATTACCGCCGCTACCACCGTAGCGCCACGCTTCTGCTGATAGATATCGATCACTTCAAGAACATTAATGACAGCTGGGGCCATGACGTTGGCGACCTGGCGATTGTCGCCGTCACCCGCCAGCTGCAGCTCACATTACGCGCCAG
Source organism: Leclercia sp. LSNIH3 (assembly GCF_002935105.1). Lineage (NCBI taxonomy): Bacteria > Pseudomonadati > Pseudomonadota > Gammaproteobacteria > Enterobacterales > Enterobacteriaceae > Leclercia > Leclercia sp. LSNIH3. The sequence goes on along the minus strand of NZ_CP026387.1, from coordinate 1,401,551 downwards.
CGATATGATTGGCCGGTTTGGCGGAGATGAGTTCGCGGTGATCATGAGCGGTACGACAGCGGAAAGCGCCATTGCGGCGATGTCGCGGGTGCATGAAAGGCTGGCAGATTTACATCTGCCGGGAATGCCGCAGGTAAAGATTTCCATCAGCGTCGGCGTTGCGCCACTCACGACGTCGATGGTGCATTACCAGGAGTGGCTTAAAGCGGCGGATATCGCGCTCTACAAAGCGAAAAACGCCGGACGTAACCGCACCGAAGTGGCGGCCTGACGTCCGGCAGTCGGTCAGGACTTACTCAACAGCTCTGATTTTTCCATGCACTTGTTCATGGCTTCAATGACGGCGGCACGGAAGCCGCGCGCTTCCAGTTCCCGCACCGCTTCGATGGTGGTGCCGCCCGGGGAACAGACCATATCTTTCAGTTCGCCCGGATGCTTGCCGGTTTCGAGCACCATTTTGGCGGATCCCATTACCGCCTGTGCGGCAAATTTATAGGCCTGCGCACGCGGCATCCCACCCAGAACGGCCGCATCGGCCATCGCTTCAATAAACATAAACACGTAGGCAGGCGCTGACCCGCTGACCCCGACCACCGGGTGGATCATCGCCTCGGCAATCACTTCGGCTTCACCGAAGCAGCGGAAAATGTTGAGCACATCGGCAACTTCTTCGGCGGTCACCAGCGCGTTCGGCGTGATGGAGGTCATGCCCGCGTTGACCAGCGACGGCGTGTTGGGCATGGCGCGGACAATTTTACGGTCATGGCCCAGCGCACGCGCCAGCTGATCGAGGGTAACGCCTGCGGCGATAGAGACCACCAGCGTCTCTTTGTTGAGGCTGGAAGTGATGTCGCTCAGGACTTTCACCATCATGTTCGGCTTCACTGCACCGAAGACGATATCGGCGACCTGGACCACTTCCTGGGCGCTTTGCGCAGCGTTGATCCCGTACTGATCGTGCAGAGCGGCGACTTTGTCCGGCGAGGGGGTATAGACCCAAATCTGGCCGGGCAGCACCTGCCCGCTGGCAATCAGACCGCCGAGAATGGCTTTGCCCATATTACCGCAGCCGATAAAACCGATTTTCTTCTCCATCACGTCTCCCTCTTAGGCTTTGTTATGTGTGTGGAACTTTAGCCTATCGCGGTTTTTTACGCAGCATTAAAGCATCCGCTCCATCCGTTACTTTGCCTGGCGGGAAAAGCAGGCGACAATAGGCTCCTGTTCTATACCGGAGAGAGAAGATGGCGATTTGGGTGGATGCCGATGCGTGTCCGAATGTCATTAAAGAGATCCTGTTTCGTGCCGCCGAGCGCGTACAGATGCCAATGACGCTGGTGGCGAATCAGAACCTGCGTGTGCCGCCGTCCCGCTTTATTCGCACCCTGCGTGTTCCAGCAGGTTTTGATGTGGCCGATAACGAAATTGTGCGCCAGTGCAGCGCCGGAGACCTGGTGATCACCGCCGATATCCCGCTGGCGGCAGAAGTGCTGGAGAAAGGGGCGGCGGCGCTGAACCCGCGCGGGGAACGTTACTCCCCGGCCACCATCCGCGAAAAGCTGACGATGCGCGATTTCATGGATACCCTGCGCGCCAGTGGCGTCCAGACCGGCGGGCCGGACAGTTTGTCTCAGCGCGACAGACAGCTCTTTGCCGCCGAACTCGATAAATGGCTGCTGGAAGTGAAGCGCCGTCAGGGGTAATCATCATAGTGACATAGGCGTCTGCCACTATTACTCCCTTCCGGGGTTGTCAATGGCGGGTGGGTTCAGGTAAGGTGAGCGCACCGTCAGTGCAACTATTTCTTTACAGGATCTTCCCTGACTCTCTATAGCATTGACTGATATGGCATATTAATGCCACGCCTGATGTAATAAATGTTTTACGATTACTTATGTACTAGCTTAATGATATCATGGCACTCTTTTCGACTTCACCCACCGCACGCCTGCGGCCTTAAGGGGAACACCTGGTTATGACCCAGCCTATTTTTTTAATTGGCCCCCGCGGCTGTGGAAAAACGACCGTTGGTCTGGAACTGGCGCGTCTGTGCCAGAGCGATTTTGTTGACACCGACCACTGGTTGCAGACCCATGCCGGTCAGAGCATTGCCGAGATCGTTGAACAAGAAGGGTGGGAGAGTTTCCGCGCCCGCGAGACGGCGACACTCGAGGCGGTGGCGGCGGGTGCTGGCATCATTGCTACCGGTGGCGGCATTATTTTGTCGGCGTATAACCGGCAGTTTATGCGCGAGAAAGGCATCGTCATTTACCTTTGCGCGCCGGTGCCGGTACTGGTGGAGCGCCTCGAAGCCTCCCCGGAAGAGGGCCAGCGCCCAACCCTGACCGGTAAGCCCATCAGCGAAGAGGTGAGTGCCGTGCTGGCAGAGCGCGACGCCCTCTATCGTGAAGCCGCTCATCACGTGGTGGATGCGTCCCTGCCACCGGCCAAAGTAGTGCAAAACATCGTAACCGCACTGCATCTGGCTTGCGCTAGCTAACTGATGTCTATACTGATAGTTCAGCCATGAAAAAAAGGATGAACTATGCCAACCAGACCTCCCTATCCGCGTGAAGCCCGTATTGTTGCCGTTGAGAAAGGCGCGACGGGCCAGACTGTCACCTGGTATCAGCTGCGCGCCGACCACCCGAAACCCGATTCGCTGATCAGCGAGCACGAAACGGAGCAGGAAGCGCAGGATGCCAAAGTGCGATACGAAGACCCTGATAAAGCCTGAACAAAATCTTAAAGCGGAAAAAACGATACCGTAATCACACTATTTAAAAAGCGATAACTTTACTCGGAGGGTAATGTACAGGCTTTACAGACACATCCTGTCAGGCTCGCTGATCTTTACATTCCGGTGCGTTAATCAACTGCTACGCTTTTCAGCACTTTTCTGAACAGCGCACTGTACAGCGAAGCGAGCCTGTCTCTGTGTCCCGGTCGGTAGTAGTTAGTAAGGCGAGAACAATGAAAGCGACGTTGGCGATCCTCACCATTGGGGTAGTCCCGGTAAGCGAAGTGCTCCCGCTCTTAACGGAGCATATTTCTGAGCAACAAATTACACACCACAGTCTACTCGGCACGCTGAGCCGGGAAGAGGTCATGGAAGACTATGCACCTGAAGCGGGCGAGGTGCTTCTGCCGACTCTGCTTAGCGACGGTAAGCTGGGCAACGTCTCGCTTCCAAAGATCGAGCGCGCCCTGCAAAGCGTTATCGAAGTGCTCGATAACCAGGGCTATGAAGTTATTCTGTTAATGAGCACCGCACCCATTACCGGCCTCGTCGCCCGTAATGCGATCCTGCTGGAGCCGATGCGGATCATCCCGCCGCTGGTGGGATCGATCGTCGACAGCCATCAGGTTGGGGTGATCTTGCCGATCGAAGAGCTGCTGGAAACCCAATCGCAGAAGTGGCGCGGGCTGGTCAATACGCCGCTGCTTTCTGTAGCGAATCCGTTCTGGGACAGCGAAACGAAACTGATCGCCGCCGGACGCGATCTGCTGGAGCGCGGCGCAGACGTTCTTATGCTCGACTGCCTTGGTTTCCATCAGCATCACCGGGATTTACTGCAAAAACACCTGGATGTGCCGGTGCTGCTGTCAAACGTGCTGGTCGCCCGCCTGGCCTCGGAATTGCTGGTCTGATGATTTTGCGTGACAGGCATGGAGAGTCGCCCCTATATTGGATTCACATCCAATGACAATAAGGACCCGTCCATGCTTCAGAGTAATGAATACTTTTCCGGTAAAGTGAAGTCCATTGGTTTTACCAGCAGCATTACTGGCCGTGCCAGTGTTGGCGTGATGGCGGAAGGGGAGTATGCCTTCGGTACCGCGCAGCCTGAAGAGATGACCGTGGTCAGCGGCTCGCTGAAAGTGTTATTGCCAGGGGAAACAGAGTGGAAAGTGTATAACCCGGGCGATGTTTTCAATGTACCAGGTCATAGCGAATTCCATCTGCAGGTGGCTGAACCCTCCTCCTATCTGTGTCGTTATCTATAAAAAAAGAGCCGGGTTAACCCGGCTCCGATTTCTGGCGTAAAGCATTAACGCTGTGCTTCGCCGCCTAATCCTTCTACTACGCTCTGAATCAACGCCGCCAGTTCACCCGTCATCAGAATGAAGTCAGCATCAAAACGCTGGGCATAGTCGTCCCGGTCGATATCGTCGTTCTGATCGCGCAGTTCATCGGAGAACTTCAGGCGCTTAATGGAGCCATCGTCACACATCATGAACTGAATGCGTTGCTGCCAGTCGAGCGCCAGCTTGGTCACCAGCTTGCCGGCTTCGATATGCACCGCAATCTCGTCGCTAACCAGCTCCTGCTTCTTGGCGCGGATCACGCCGCCATCTTCAAGGATCGCTTTTAGCTCGGCTTCGTCCAGCAACTGGAAGCCCTGCGGGACGTTGTTGGCTCGCACCCACTCGGTGAGGGTCAGCTCGATTGGGTTTTCCATCGTCAGCGGCACCACCGGCAGAGAACCGAGGCTTTTACGCAGCAAGGCCAGGGTATCTTCCGCTTTTTTAGCGCTGGCGCAGTCGACCATAATCAGGCCGTTAACCGTGTCGATCCACATCATTGTCTGGCTGAAGCGGCTAAAGGCACGCGGCAGCAACGAGTGCAGAACTTCATCTTTCAGCGAATCTTTTTCCGTTTTTTTCAGCTTACGGCCCTGTTCGGCTTCCAGCTTGGAGATTTTGGCTTCCAGCGCCTGTTTCACGACCGGCGTCGGCAGGATCTTCTCTTCCTTACGCGCGCAGATGATGATTTGACCATTGGTGGTGTGGGTCAGCGCATCGCTCTGTGATCCCATAGGCGGAACCCATCCGGTTTTCGCCATGTCCTGGCTACCACACGGGGTAAATGCGTAAAGGTCTAACTGTTTTTCCATCTCGTCGGCGCGCAGCGGCACGTCACGGCTGAGACGGTAAACCATCAAATTTTTGAACCACAGCATGATAATTTCCACGGTCTTGTCGTTTAATTCAGCGGGCATGATAGCGAATTGTCGCATCGCTTGCATTGCTAATCGGGTAGCGGGCTTCTACTCTGTTGATAATCAAAAAAATGAGGAGCGTTCTGTGCGTATAGGTATTGATCTCGGTGGCACTAAAACAGAAGTGATTGCCCTGGGCGAGCAGGGGGAACAGCTGTTCCGCCATCGCCTCCCGACCCCGCGTGACGACTATCGGCAGACCATCGAAACCATCGCCACGCTGGTGGAGATGGCCGAAAAAGCAACCGGTCAGACGGGCACTGTCGGTATGGGCATTCCAGGTTCGATTTCGCCCTATACCGGCGTGGTGAAAAATGCTAACTCGACCTGGCTCAACGGCCAGCCTTTCGACCGCGATTTAAGCCAGCGCCTGAACCGGGAAGTGCGGCTGGCGAATGACGCTAACTGCCTGGCCGTGTCGGAGGCGATCGACGGCGCCGCGGCGGGCGCGCAGACGGTTTTTGCGGTGATCATCGGCACCGGCTGCGGGGCAGGCGTGGCCTTTGGCGGTCGTTCCCATATTGGCGGTAACGGCACCGCAGGCGAGTGGGGCCACAACCCGCTGCCGTGGATGGATGAGGATGAGCTAAAGTACCGTGCCGAAGTGCCGTGCTACTGCGGAAAACAGGGCTGTATCGAGACCTTTATTTCCGGCACCGGCTTTGCTACCGACTATCGTCGTTTAAGCGGCCATCCGCTGAAAGGCAATGAGATCATGCGGCTGGTAGAGGAGCACGATCCGGTGGCGGAACTGGCGCTCAGTCGCTACGAAATGCGGCTGGCAAAATCGCTGGCGCACGTGGTCAATATCCTCGACCCGGATGTGATTGTCCTGGGCGGCGGAATGAGCAACGTGGATCGTTTGTACACCACCGTTCCGCAGCTGGTGAAGCAGTGGGTGTTTGGCGGCGAATGTGAAACGCCGATCCGCAAAGCGGTGCACGGCGACTCCAGCGGCGTGCGCGGCGCGGCGTGGTTGTGGCCGCATTGATATAGTGACGGGTGCGGTCTTTCCCCCTTATCCCTGTGAGAGCGGGTAAAAGGGGTAAAGACCGCACCGACAAATCTCTACTCCACCGCAAACACCTTATCCAGCCTGCTATACCCCAGCCCGTTAATCTTCTTCACCTTGATTTGCACCGGGATGCGCTCTTTCATCGCCTCGACGTGGCTGATCACGCCGATGGTCTTCCCGCTCGCATTCAGCGCATCCAGCGCATCCAGGGCGGTATCCAGCGTTTCGCTGTCCAGCGTGCCGAAGCCCTCATCAAGGAACAACGAGTCAATTTGGGTTTTGTGGCTTACCAGGTCGGAGAGCGCCAGGGCCAGCGCCAGACTCACGAGGAAACTTTCTCCCCCGGAAAGCGTGCGGGTGTCGCGCACGGCATCCGCCTGCCAGGTATCCATCACTTCCAGCTCCAGCGCGTCGCTGGCCTTGCGTTGCAACAGGTAGCGGCCATGCAGGCGGGTCAACTGCTGGTTGGCGAGCCACACCAGATTGTCGAGGGTTAAGCCCTGGGCAAACTTACGGAAGCGATCTCCCTCTCTGGAGCCGATCAGCGCGTTGAGGTAACCCCAGTCATCCGCCAGCCGGGCCGCGGACTCAATTTCCTGCATCAGCGCCTGCTGGTGCATACGGTTATCGCTGTCCTGCTTGAGTTGCTGGCGGATCTCCCCCTGGCGGGTGGTGTTTTCACGCAGCTTCTGCGCAAGCTGCTGTAACTGCGCCTGGAGAACCGGCGCGTCGGCGCTCAGCCCCTCTGGTCGTTGTTCCAGATGTTCGTTCAGCCGCTGGCCTGCCTGCTGGAGCAGCGCCGTGGCCTGCTGGATCTGATTTTCCAGAGTCTGTTTCAACTGCTCGAGACGGTGAAGGGTGCTGTCATCCAGCAGGGCCGCGAGAAACGCGTCGCGATCGCTAAAGACGCTGGCGGCCAGCGCGGCGGCAAACTGCGCCTGAGCGTGCTGCAGACGTTCACTTTCCAGTTTGTGTTGCTGTTGCAGAGTGGCAAGCTGGCTCTGTAGCGAGACACATTCGGTATGGATGTCGCGCCAGTTCGCCGGGATAACGGTTTCTGCTTCATCCGACTCCACTGCCGGCAGGGTCTCCAGCAGCGGTGCCAGCGCAGTGATGCGTTCCCGCAGGGCGCTATGCTCAGATTGCTGTGCCTGCCAGTGCTGCGACTCTTTTTCACGTTCAGCGAGCCAGGCTGACTCCGCACCGTCATCAGGCATCGCCAGCGACATCGCCTGAAGCGAGGTCTCCATGGCGGTGCGCGTTGCCGCCAGCTGCTGGTGATAGCTTTGTTCCTGAGCGTCCTCTTCGCTTAGCTGGTTTTGCAGCGTCAGACGCTGGCTAAGCTGGTAAAGCTGCTGTTCGTACTGCTCCTGCTGATTCAGCCAGGGGGCGATATCGTCCTCAATATTCAGACTCACCGTCAGGGAAGCGCATACCTTCTGCCACTCCTCAGTCAGCACCTGCGCGTCCTGGGCCAGTGTCTGCGCCTCGGCGGTTTCCCGCTGCAGCTGGGTGGTGAGGGCATTCACCTGGCCCAGCACCAGCAGGCCTTCCTCTTTGAGGGCGGCGACCTCTTTTTCCATCGCCTCCCGGCGACGCTGGTTTTCGGTAAGCGCTAAGGCCTGATACTGGGCGATCGCCGGATGTTCGGTGGAGCCGCAGAGCAGGCAGGGTTTGCCGGCCTCGAGTTCAGCCCGATAACTCTCCAGCTTTTTGATCTTCTCTTCCTGCTCGCATAACAGTTTGAGATCAAGGTAGTGCTGATTTTTCTCTTTGTACTGCTGGCGGCGCAGGGTTAGCACGTCGTTCAGTTTTGCCAGCTCAATCTGCGCCTTTTGCACATTTTCGCCATTCTGGCTGAGTCGCTTTTGCAGGGGCTGATAACGGGCGTGCAGGGTGGTCAGACGCTGGCGCGCCGCACGGGACTGGGTTTGTAGCGCCATTTCGGCGGCGACTTGCTCCGCCGTGAGCGTGAGCGTGTTTTCCGGCAAGGCCGCCAGCTTGTGGCGTAATTCCGCGATACGGCGGGTCAGCGTCGCGAGCTGCGTTTTATCGCGATTCAGCTGGGCAAAGTGCGCCCGCCAGCCCGCCATCTCCTGACCCCACTGACGGAAGCGGTCGTGGTCGGTCAGCCACTGCGTCAGAGTGGTGAACTCGGTTTGCAGTTGCTCGCGCGCCCGCAACGCCCCGTTGCGGATCCTGGCGCGCAGCGCCTCGCTGGACTGTAAGCGAGTGTTCACATCCAGCATCTGCTGTTCTGTTTGTGCCAGGCGGGCGGTCTGCTCATGCTGCCGCTCCCACTGCGGGCGCAGCAGCGCGGCAGGTTGGGCCAGATGCAGCTTTTCCAGCTCGGGAGTCGCATCGGTCAGGGCCTGCTGCGCCTGCTGCTGCGCGGCCATCGCCTGCTGCTGCTCGCGCAATAACTCATCGTGGCGGGTCAGCCAGTGATAATCTTTCTGCTGCGCCTGCTGTTGGGCCAGGAGCTGATGTTCTTCGTCAGTAAGTACCTGCAAACCTTGCTGAAGCTGCTGTTGTTGCTCCTCGCTGAGTAACACCACCCCGGCGGCCTGGGCTTCACGCCGCTCCAGTTCGCTGCGGGCCGCTTTATGTTTTTCAAACACCATCGCCGAGATCTGGCCGTAAATTTCGGTGCCGGTCAGCTCCTCCAGCAGCTCGGCGCGCTCTTTTGGCCGGGCGTTGAGGAAGGCGGCGAACTGCCCCTGGGATAACAGCATCGAGCGGGTAAAGCGGTCGTAGTCCAGGCCGGTCAGGGAGGCGACAAGCTCCAGTTTATCCTTCACTTTATCCGCGAGGATTTTGCCATCTTCGCACTGGGCCAGCTCCACACGCGGGGCCTGGAGGTTGCCGTCCGGCTGATTGCGCGCCCGGTTCTGGCTCCAGAAAGCGCGATAGGCTACCCCTTTGACTTCAAACTCCACCTCTGCCAGACACTCGGCGGTATCGCGGGTCATCAGATCGTTTTGCGATTGTGAAACCGTATTCAGGCGCGGCGTCTCGTGGTACAGCGCCAGACAGATGGCATCCAGCAGGGTGGTTTTCCCGGCCCCTGTGGGGCCGGTGATGGCAAACAGGCCGTTGCTGAGGAATGGCTCGGCGGTAAAGTCGATTTTCCATTCGCCCTTGAGTGAGTTGAGGTTTTTCAGGCGCAGGCTGAGAATTTTCATGCGTTGTCCTCCTCGTTATCCAGGGCATGCAGGGCATGGCTGAACAGCTCGTTTAACCTTGCCCGCTGTGCGTCGTCCAGGGTCTCCTGCGCCAGGCGGCGCTCAAAGACCTCCTCCACCCGCAGCTCACTGAGGGTTTCACGCAGGCTGTTGGCGAGGAGTTTCTCGCGCAGCTCGCGACTGCGCCGCACCAGTAGCACCTCCACCGGCAGATCGTCCGTCAGGTGCTGAATTTTACGCTGCATGTCGTGCAGATACTCCTCGGTGGCAATTTCGATATCCAGCCAGACGGGAGGCGTCTGCTTCACGCCGCGCCACTGCTCCAGCTGGGCAGCAATGGCCGCCAGATCGCCCTTCAGTACCGCCAGCGGCTGGGTAATGGGCACGTCAAGGGATTCGACGGCGCTGAGCTTGCCGTGGTCGAAGCTCACCAGATGCACGCATTTGCTTTTGCCGGTTTCATCGAAGCTGAGGGGAATAGGGGAGCCGCAATAACGAATATGCTCGCAGCCGCCAATCTTCTGTGCGCGGTGGATGTGGCCCAGCGCAATATAGTCGGCCGCCGGGAAGTGCTGCGCGGGGAAGGCATCCAGCGTCCCGATGTAGATGTCACGTACCGCGTCACTTTTACTGGCACCTACGGTGGTAAGATGCCCGGTGGCAATGATCGGCAGGACGCTGTCGCCGCGCAGCTGGCAGGCGGCGGTATATTGATCGGCGTAATAATGGGTGATAGCCGTTAACAGCTGCTGCTGTTTCTCGATTCCTGAAAGACCCGCCTGGCTTTTCATCACGTCGCGAGGGCGTAAGAACGGAATAGGGCATAGCACCGCCCCTGGTGTACCGTCACGCTTGCGCAGAATTTGTGGCCCATGTCCGGCGCTGGCGACCACGGTCGTGTTGAGAAAGGCCAGGATTTCACGGGATTCATTCAGCGTGGCCACGGAATCATGGTTACCGGCCACAATCACCAGATGGCACCCGGTCTTTTGCAGGTTCACCACGAAACGGTTATACAGCTCTCGCGCATAGCTCGGCGGCGATCCGGTATCAAAAATGTCACCGGCCACGAGAATGGCGTCCACCTGGTGTGTTTGCGCCATCTCAAGCAGCCAGCTGAGGAAGGCTTCATGTTCGGCGGCGCGGCTTTTACTGTAGAAGTTCTGTCCCAGATGCCAGTCCGAGGTGTGAAGTATGCGCATAACAGATCCGTGGCAAAAAAATGTAAGCGGGATTATAAACATTCAGGGGAAGGAAGATAACCGCTACAATCAGGGCGACCAGAAAACAACGGTTTGCCTTTATTGGTGGGCGTCTTTTTCATAAATCTGTCATAAATCTGACGCATAATGACGCCGTATTACAAACATGTAACCTAAATAAGACAGGGCTAAGTATGGCGAGACGTATTCTGGTCGTAGAAGATGAAGCACCCATTCGTGAAATGGTCTGTTTCGTGCTCGAACAAAATGGCTTTCAACCGGTAGAAGCCGAAGATTACGACAGCGCAGTAAATCAGCTCAACGAACCCTGGCCCGATCTGATCCTGCTCGACTGGATGTTGCCCGGCGGCTCTGGTCTGCAATTCATTAAACATATCAAACGCGAAGCCTTAACCCGCGATATCCCGGTGATGATGTTGACCGCCCGTGGCGAAGAGGAAGATCGCGTTCGCGGCCTGGAGACCGGCGCGGATGACTACATCACCAAACCTTTCTCCCCGAAAGAGCTGGTGGCGCGTATCAAGGCGGTCATGCGCCGTATTTCACCGATGGCGGTCGAAGAGGTGATTGAGATGCAGGGTCTGAGCCTGGATCCCACCTCGCACCGCGTCATGACCGGTGAAAATCCCCTCGATATGGGGCCGACAGAATTCAAACTGCTGCACTTCTTTATGACCCACCCGGAACGCGTATATAGCCGCGAGCAGCTGCTTAATAATGTCTGGGGCACGAACGTCTATGTTGAAGACCGGACGGTGGATGTTCATATTCGTCGTTTGCGTAAGGCGCTGGAAACCAGCGGTCACGATCGTATGGTACAGACCGTCCGCGGCACGGGTTATCGTTTCTCCACCCGTTTCTGAACAATCACAGGAGTGTGACGCGTGCTGGAACGTCTGTCATGGAAAAGGCTCTGTTTTGAACTGGTACTTTGCTGTATTCCGGCCCTGATCCTCGGGGCTGTTTTCGGTTATTTACCCTGGTTTTTGCTGGCGGCAATCACCGGATTGCTGATCTGGCACTTCTGGAATCTGCTCCGCCTGTCATGGTGGCTGTGGGTAGACAGAAGCATGACCCCTCCGCCGGGAAGCGGTAGCTGGGAACCTCTGCTGTATGGTCTGCACCAGATGCAGATGCGTAATAAAAAGCGCCGACGCGAGCTGGGCAATCTGATCAAGCGCTTTCGCAGCGGCGCGGAATCCCTGCCGGATGCGGTGGTGCTCACCACCGAAGAAGGGGCAATGTTCTGGTGTAACGGACTGGCGCAACAGCTATTGGGCCTGCGCTGGCCAGACGATAATGGACAGAACATCCTCAACCTGCTGCGTTACCCCGAGTTTGCCCAGTATCTGAAAAAACGCGATTTTACCCGCCCACATAATCTGGTGATGAACAATGGTCGTCATCTGGAGATCCGCGTGATGTCCTACAGCGACAAGCAGTGGCTGATGGTGGCACGCGACGTGACGCAAATGCACCAGCTGGAAGGGGCGCGGCGCAACTTCTTCGCCAACGTTAGCCATGAATTACGCACCCCACTGACGGTGTTGCAGGGCTATCTGGAGATGATGCAGGAGCAGACTCTGGAGGGCGCGCCGCGGGAAAAAGCGTTGCAGACCATGCGCGAGCAGACGCAACGGATGGAAGGGCTGGTCAAGCAGTTGCTGACCCTTTCCCGTATTGAGGCCGCACCAACCCTGGCGCTCAATGAAACTATCGACGTGCCGATGATGTTGCGGATGTTAGAGCGAGAGGCGCAAACCCTAAGCCAGCAGCAGCATCAGCTCACCTTCGAGGTGGATAACACTCTCAAAGTGCGCGGCAGTACCGATGAGATGCGCAGCGCCATCTCCAACCTGGTCTATAACGCGGTGAATCACACGCCGGCAGGCACTCACATTACCGTGCGCTGGCAGCATGTGCCTACGGGGGCGGAGTTCAGCGTCGAGGATGACGGCCCTGGCATTGGCCCGGAGCATATTCCTCGTCTGACCGAGCGTTTTTATCGGGTGGATAAAGCCCGTTCCCGCCAGACGGGCGGCAGTGGGCTGGGGCTGGCTATCGTTAAACATGCCATCAATCACCACGACAGCCGTCTCGATATTGTCAGCACGCCGGGCAAAAGCACGCGTTTTAGCTTCGTGATCCCGGAACGTTTGATTGCCAGTAACAGCGCCTGACGCCCCGACTGTAATCAGATATTGCCACAGGCCAGCGTAAGCTGGCCTGTTTGCTTTGCAGTCAACCGAAGCGCGAATAAATTTTATACGCCTGATGCTTTTTTGTTCGCATGATTAGCCATGGGTTTTTCTTATAAATGGTGTAATGTTCCAGGTGTTAATTTCAAGCTGGCATATTGTTCTGGTTTTGCGATCCCATATTGCCTTTAAACGTTATAAGCGTTTAAATTGCCGTCCTGATATTGTCGGACAGACTGTATTTGCGTGGTAAATCGAAAAATTATTCCTGACCACGGCAGCAGGGGAGCATTTCCCGCTGAAATTGCACATTTTTTCCGCTGTTTTATTCCGCATGGGATAGCGAAAAATTCAACGTTTTCAACACCACATCCACAGGCAGTAAGGTTTTATGACCCATCAACTGAAATCGCGCGATATCATCGCACTGGGCTTTATGACATTTGCGCTGTTCGTTGGCGCAGGCAACATCATCTTCCCACCCATGGTTGGCCTGCAGGCAGGTGAACACGTCTGGACTGCAGCGATCGGCTTTCTGATCACCGCTGTGGGCCTGCCGGTATTGACCGTCGTGGCGCTGGCGAAAGTCGGCGGCGGCGTCGATAGCCTCAGTGCACCGATTGGCAAAGTGGCTGGCGTGATGCTGGCCGTGGTCTGCTACCTGGCGATCGGTCCGCTGTTCGCGACCCCTCGCACCGCGACCGTCTCCTTCGAAGTGGGGATCGCCCCGCTGACCGGTGACGGCCCGCTGCCGCTGTTTATCTACAGCCTGGTCTACTTCGCTATCGTGATCCTGGTGTCGCTCTATCCTGGCAAGCTGCTGGATACCGTGGGCAACTTCCTGGCCCCGATGAAGATTCTGGCGCTGCTGGTACTTGCGATTGCGGCAATTATCTGGCCTGCAGGCCCGCTGAGTTCGGCCACTGAAGCGTATCAAAACGCAGCCTTCTCTAACGGTTTTGTGAATGGTTACCTGACCATGGATACGCTGGGTGCGATGGCGTTCGGTATCGTGATCGTTAACGCTGCGCGTTCCCGTGGCGTGACCGAAGCGCGTCTGCTGACCCGTTACACCGTCTGGGCTGGCCTGATGGCGGGCGCGGGTCTGGCACTGCTCTATCTGGCGCTGTTCCGTCTGGGTTCCGACAGCAGCGTGCTGGTTGACCAGGGCGCGAACGGTGCGGCCATTCTGCATGCCTACGTGCAGCATACCTTTGGCGGCGCGGGCAGCACGATGCTGGCTATCCTGATCTTCCTGGCCTGTCTGGTGACTGCGGTTGGCCTGACCTGTGCCTGTGCGGAGTTCTTTGCGCAGTACGTTCCGCTCTCTTATCGTACGCTGGTGTTTATCCTTGGCGGCTTCTCGATGGCGGTGTCGAACCTGGGTCTGAGCCACCTTATTCAGGTCTCCATTCCGGTGCTGACCACCATCTACCCGCCGTGCATCGTGCTGGTGGTGTTGAGCTTCACCCGCGGCTGGTGGAATAATTCCACACGAATTATCGCCCCGGCCATGTTTATCAGCCTGCTTTTTGGTATGCTTGACGGGATTAAGGCATCGGCAATCAGCGCCATGCTGCCCGCCTGGACACAGCGTCTGCCGCTGTCTGAACAAGGTCTGGCCTGGCTGATGCCTACCGTTGTTGCACTGGTACTGGCTATTATCTGGGATCGTGCTGCAGGGCGCCAGGTTACATCGAACGCGCACTAATCAACGGCTGAATGTTAAACCACGGGGCGTAATGCCCCGTGGTTTTTTGTTTTTTTTAGTCTGAATGGCATGACAACAAATGGAAAGCACTAACAAACTCAAGCGTGGATTAAGCGCCCGCCATATCCGCTTTATGGCGCTGGGTTCTGCAATCGGCACCGGTCTTTTTTATGGCTCGGCAGATGCCATCAAAATGGCCGGTCCCAGCGTTCTGCTGGCCTATCTTATCGGCGGTGTTGCCGCCTACATCATTATGCGTGCGCTGGGGGAAATGTCCGTTCATAACCCGTCGGCCAGCTCCTTCTCCCGCTATGCCCAGGAAAACTTAGGCCCGCTCGCCGGGTATATCACCGGCTGGACCTACTGCTTCGAAATCCTGATTGTGGCCATTGCCGATGTCACGGCTTTCGGCATTTACATGGGCGTCTGGTTCCCGACAGTGCCACACTGGGTTTGGGTCCTTAGCGTGGTGCTGATCATCTGCGCCATCAACCTGATGAGCGTGAAGGTGTTCGGCGAGCTGGAGTTCTGGTTCTCCTTCTTTAAAGTCGCCACCATCATCATCATGATTGCCGCCGGTATTGGCATTATCATCTGGGGGATTGGCAACGGCGGACAACCGACCGGGATACACAATCTCTGGAGTAACGGCGGCTTCTTCAGCAACGGCTGGATCGGCATGGTGATGTCGCTGCAGATGGTGATGTTCGCCTACGGTGGGATTGAAATCATCGGCATTACCGCTGGTGAAGCGAAAGATCCTGAGAAGTCTATCCCGCGCGCCATCAACTCGGTGCCGATGCGTATTCTGGTCTTCTACGTGGGCACGCTGTTTGTGATCATGTCTATCTACCCGTGGAACCAGGTTGGCACCAACGGTAGCCCGTTCGTACTCACTTTCCAGCATCTGGGGATCACCTTTGCCGCCAGCATACTTAACTTTGTGGTGCTGACTGCGTCCCTCTCCGCCATTAACGCCGACGTCTTTGGCGTGGGGCGTATGCTGCACGGCATGGCAGAGCAGGGGAGTGCGCCTAAGGCCTTCGCCAAAACCTCCAGCCGCGGCACGCCGTGGGTGACGGTGCTGGTGATGACCGTTGCGCTGCTGCTGTCGGTCTATCTGAACTACATCATGCCGGAGAACGTCTTCCTGGTGATCGCCTCGCTGGCGACCTTCGCCACCGTCTGGGTGTGGATCATGATTCTGATGTCGCAGATTGGCTTCCGTCGTCGTCTGTCGCCTGAAGAGGTGAAAGCGCTGAAGTTTAAAGTGCCGGGCGGCGTGGCAAGCACCGTCGCTGGCCTGATCTTCCTGGTCTTTATTATCGGCCTCATTGGTTACCACCCGGAAACCCGCATCTCGTTGTATGTTGGCTTCGCGTGGATTGCCTTGCTGCTGGTGGGCTGGGTGTTCAAACGCCGCCGCGAGCGTCAGTTAGCAGAAGTGCAGTAATCAGAATGCCCGGCAAACGCCGGGCATTTTTCTCCTCCCCCTTTCTCCTCCCCCAATAAACCGCTTCGCGATGAGTGAACATCAACTACCCTGTGGCAAGGTGACCTCATTTCTGGGATAGGGGATAAGAGATGTTGAATGCATGGCACCTGCCGGTTGCCCCATTTGTTAAGCAAAACAACGATAAACTTGTCATTACGCTGTGGCTGACGGGTGAGCAGCTGCCTGAGCGGGTCACGCTGCGCGCTGAATTCGATAATGAAGAGACCTCGCTGCCGATGCATAAGGTGCGCAGCCAGCCGCAACCCGGCGTGACCGCCTGGCGCGCGACCATTGACGCAGCGAAAGGGCAGCCGCGGCACCGCTACAGCTTTAAAATGCTCTGGCATAACCGTCAGCTTTGGTTTACCCCACAAGGGTTCAGCCGCTTTCCACCCGCCCGGCTGGAGCAGTTCGCCGTCGATTATCCTGATGCCGGGCCCGAGTGGGTGGTTGAGCAGGTCTTCTATCAGATTTTCCCGGACCGCTTTGCCCGCAGCCAGCAACGCAACCCGGAAAGGGATAAAACCTACTATCACCACGCCGCCGGTCACGAGACGATCTTCCATGAATGGGATGAGCCGGTCACTGCCCAGGCAGGTGGCTCCACCTTTTACGGCGGCGATCTCGACGGCATTAGCGAGAAGCTGCCGTATCTAAAAAAACTGGGTGTCACGGCGCTGTACCTTAACCCGGTGTTTGTTGCCCCCAGCGTGCATAAGTACGACACCGAAGATTATCGCCACGTGGATGCGCAGTTTGGCGGCGACGAGGCCCTGTTACGCCTGCGGGAAAATACCCACCGGGAAGGGATGCGCCTGATCCTGGACGGCGTGTTTAACCACAGCGGTGATTCTCACGCCTGGTTCGACCGCCACAACCGGGGAACAGGCGGTGCCTGCCATAACCCGGACTCGCCCCAGCGGGCCTGGTACAGCTTTGATGAAGAAGGCCGCGCCCTCGATTGGCTGGGCTACGCCAGCTTACCGAAGCTGGATTACCAGTCACCCACGCTGGTGGAGGAGATCTACGGCGGCGAAGACAGTATTGTTCGTCACTGGCTAAAAGCCCCGTGGAATATGGACGGCTGGCGGCTGGATGTGGTGCATATGCTTGGCGAGGCGGGCGGAGCGCGGAACAACCTGCAACATGTGGCCGGGATCACCCGTTCCGCGAAGCAGGCCCGGCCCGATGCCTTCGTCTTTGGCGAGCACTTTGGCGATGCCCGCCAGTGGTTGCAGAACGATGCGGAAGATTCAGCAATGAACTACCGCGGCTTCACCTTCCCGCTGTGGGGCTTCCTCGCCAATACCGATATCTCCTACGATCCGCAGCTGATCGACGCGGAAACCTGCATGAAGTGGATGGATAACTACCGCGCCAGCCTGTCGCATCAGCAGCAGCTCCGCATGTTCAACCAGCTCGACAGCCATGACACCGCGCGCTTTAAGTCGCTGCTCGGCAAAGACGTGGCGCGCCTGCCGCTGGCGGTCACCTGGCTGTTTACCTGGCCGGGCGTACCCTGCATTTACTACGGGGATGAGGTGGGGCTGGATGGCAATAACGATCCCTTCTGCCGCAAGACCTTCCCGTGGGAGGCTGAAAAACAGGATCCGGCGCTGTTCACGCTTTATCAGCGGCTGATTAAACTGCGTAAACAGAGCCAGGCGCTGCGCTATGGCGGCTGCCAGGTCGTCTACGCTCACGACAATGTGGTGGTGTTTATGCGTCTCTACAACCAGCAGCGGGTGCTGGTGGCTATTAACCGGGGCGATGCCTGTGAGGTGGTAATAGACGATTCGCCGCTACTTAACGTAAAACAGTGGCAACTGAAAGAGGGGAAAGGCGTGGCGCAGGAGGGTGTGCTCTCTCTGCCAGCGATCTCGGCTTCCGTCTGGTTCGGGCATTAATCTTCGCTGCCGGGCGGCACTGCGTATCATTCAGGCCCGGCAAGCGTAGCGCCTACGGGCATGATAATCGCCATAAAAAAGGCCCGCATCTGCGGGCCTTTTCGTAAACCGTGCCGATTACAGGCTGGATACGTTTTCGGTCAGGTATTTCGCAACGCCTGCTGGAGACGCGGCCATACCTTCTTTACCTTTTTCCCACTGAGCCGGGCACACTTCACCGTGCTCTTCGTGGAACTGCAGCGCGTCAACCATACGCAGCATTTCATCGATGTTACGACCCAGTGGCAGATCGTTCACAACCTGGTGACGCACGATACCGTTAGCGTCGATCAGGAAGGAACCACGCAGGGCAACGCCCGCATCCGGGTGCTCGATACCGTAAGCCTGCTGGATTTCGCGTTTGATATCCGCAACCATCGCGTATTTCACTGGACCGATGCCGCCATTGTCGACAGGGGTGTTACGCCATGCGTTGTGGACAAACTCAGAGTCGAAGGAGACGCCAACCACTTCCACGCCACGCTTCTGGAATTCTTCATAACGCTTGTCGAAAGCAATCAGCTCAGACGGGCAAACGAAGGTGAAGTCCATTGGCCAGAAGAACAGAACGGTGGCTTTACCGTTGGTATGCTGTTTGAAGTTGAAGTTTTCAACGATTTCACCGCTGCCCAGTACAGCTGCTGCTGTAAAATCCGGGGCCGGACGAGTTACCAGAACCATATGATTCTCCTGTGATTACTAAGGTTATTTGGAACGCAACGCGGCCCAGTATAGAGAGTCCTCGCGCGAAAGACAAAGAGGCGCTGACAATCGTTAACCCAGCTTTTACCTATCAATCACATTCACATTAAAGCAGATTATATTTCGCCTGCTCCATCATGCGCGGGTAGAACTGCCAGAAACGTATTTCAAGTGCATCGTAATGGGCATCCAGATCCTGCCAGGAGTCGCGCAGGGCGTCGAGACGAGGACGGCGGCTGGCCATCCCATTCAGTACCCGCTGAATAAAGTCCATATCGCTATAGCGTTCGAGCCAGCGCTCTGACCACAGGTAATCATTCAGATTCACAAAGCGCGGCGGCGAGTCCGGGAGGATGATTGCCACCTGGGCGTGGGCATAGCGGACGAATTCCGGCAGCGGCATGTCGGGAGAGAGCTGTTCCCAGTGGCGAGAGACGAAGTGATCCCACATGACATCGAGCGTAATAGGGGCGACCCGGCGAGTTTCCGGGCGGAACCACTCTTTTGCTTCTTTTACTTCAGGCAGGTTGTCGGTCATGACGTCAATCCGGCGGTGCATAAAAATGCCTTCCACCACGTCAGGGGGGTAATCCTCGGCGGGATTGCCACGCACAAAATCGGCCAACAGATTGCCGGAAAGAGAGCTGTCAGCGAGATGGGCGAGGTGCAGGTGAGCGAGAAAATTCATGCGATTCGTTATCCGGTGTCGGCTAGTTGTTGCAGCAAAGAGGTGTGAGCACTAGACTAAGCCGCCTGTTTTTAAGTCACGAGTATATGCCATGCGCGTCGCCGATTTCTCCTTTGAATTACCCGAGTCCCTTATTGCCCACTATCCTATGCCTGAGCGCAGTAGCTGCCGCTTATTGTCGCTGGATGGGCCGACGGGTGCGCTGACGCACGGGACTTTCACCGACCTGCTCGACAAGCTTAATCCGGGCGACCTGCTGGTGTTCAACAACACTCGCGTCATTCCGGCCCGTCTGTTTGGCCGCAAAGCCAGCGGCGGTAAGATCGAAGTGCTGGTCGAAAGAATGCTCGATGATAAACGTATTCTGGCACATATTCGCGCCTCTAAAGCGCCAAAGCCGGGGGCGGAACTGCTGCTGGGCGATGACGAGAGCATCAACGCCACCATGGTGGCGCGCCATGACGCGCTGTTTGAAGTGCAGTTTAACGATGAGCGTCCGGTACTGGATATCCTCAACAGCATCGGCCATATGCCGCTGCCGCCGTATATTGACCGCCCGGATGAAGACGCTGACCGCGAACTGTATCAGACCGTCTACAGCCAGAAGCCGGGTGCCGTCGCTGCCCCGACCGCGGGCCTGCATTTTGACGATCCGCTGCTGGCAAAACTGCGCGAGAAAGGCGTGGAGTTGGCTTTTGTCACCCTGCACGTGGGCGCGGGCACCTTCCAGCCGGTGCGGGTAGACAGCATTGAAGATCACATCATGCACTCCGAATATGCCGAAGTGCCGCAGGACGTCGTGGATGCGGTTCTGGCAGCGAAAGCGCGCGGTAACCGCGTCATTGCCGTCGGCACTACCTCGGTTCGTTCGCTGGAAAGCGCTGCCCAGGCCGCCAAAAACGATCTGATTGAGCCGTTCTTCGGCGACACACAAATCTTCATCTACCCGGGTTATCAATATCAGGTAATCGATGCGCTGGTGACCAACTTCCACCTGCCGGAGTCGACGCTGATTATGCTGGTGTCGGCATTTGCGGGTTATCAAAACACCATGAATGCCTACAAGGCTGCGGTAGAACAAAAATATCGGTTTTTTAGCTACGGTGACGCGATGTTTATCACGTACAATCCGCAAGCTTTGAATGAACGTGTCGGGGAATAACTCTCCGGTACCAGAATAATGTGTCGGACTGTTTTTCTGGCACAGAGGAATGAAAATGAAATTTGAACTTGATACCACTGATGGTCGCGCGCGCCGTGGCCGTCTGGTGTTCGATCGTGGCGTAGTAGAAACGCCAGCCTTCATGCCTGTTGGCACCTACGGCACCGTAAAAGGGATGACGCCGGAAGAAGTTGAAGCCACGGGCGCGCAAATTATCCTCGGTAACACTTTCCACCTGTGGCTGCGCCCGGGCCAGGAAGTGATGAAGCTGCACGGCGATCTGCACGATTTTATGCAGTGGAAAGGCCCAATCCTCACCGACTCCGGCGGTTTCCAGGTCTTCAGCCTCGGTGACATCCGCAAGATCACTGAAAAAGGCGTTCATTTCCGTAACCCTATCAACGGCGACCCGATCTTCCTCGATCCGGAAAAATCAATGGAGATTCAGTACGATCTCGGCTCCGATATCGTGATGATCTTCGACGAATGTACCCCATACCCGGCCGACTGGGATTACGCTAAACGCTCCATGGAGATGTCGCTGCGTTGGGCGAAGCGCAGTCGCGACCGTTTTGACGGCCTTGGCAACAAAAATGCGCTGTTTGGCATTATTCAGGGAAGCGTTTACGAAGATTTACGCGATATCTCGGTTAAAGGTCTGGTAGAGATAGGTTTTGATGGCTACGCTGTCGGCGGTCTGGCTGTAGGGGAGCCGAAGGAAGATATGCACCGTATTCTGGAGCATGTTTGCCCGCAAATTCCAGCAGATAAGCCTCGATACCTGATGGGCGTCGGTAAGCCAGAAGATCTGGTCGAAGGCGTGCGTCGCGGCATTGATATGTTCGACTGCGTTATGCCGACCCGTAACGCCCGTAATGGTCACCTGTTCGTGACCGACGGCGTGGTAAAAATCCGTAATGCGAAGCATAAAAGCGACACCAGCACGCTCGATGCCGAGTGCGATTGCTATACCTGTCGCAATTATTCTCGTGCCTATTTGCATCATCTTGATCGTTGTAATGAAATACTGGGCGCGCGTCTCAACACGATTCATAACCTTCGCTATTACCAGCGCTTAATGGCTGGTTTACGCAAGGCTATCGAAGAGGGTAAATTAGAGAGCTTCGTGACCGATTTTTACCAACGACAGGGTCGGGAAGTCCCACCTTTGAACGTTGATTAATTTATTTAATGAGGGAATTTTAATGAGCTTTTTTATTTCTGATGCGGTAGCGGCAACAGGTGCACCGGCGCAGGGCAGCCCGATGTCTCTGATTCTGATGCTGGTGGTGTTCGGTCTGATCTTCTATTTCATGATCCTGCGTCCACAGCAGAAGCGCACCAAAGAGCACAAAAAGCTGATGGACTCCATCGCTAAAGGTGATGAAGTGCTGACTAACGGTGGTCTGGTTGGTCGTGTGAGCAAAGTTGCAGATAACGGCTACATCGTTATCGCGCTGAACGATACCACTGAAGTAGTGATCAAACGTGACTTCGTCGCTGCCGTTCTGCCGAAAGGCACCATGAAAGCGCTGTAATTAACTTTTCCCAAAGGGAACTGCCGTGTTAAACCGTTATCCTTTGTGGAAGTACATCATGCTGGTCGTCGTCATTGTCGTCGGCCTGCTGTATGCGCTTCCCAACCTGTATGGTGAGGATCCGGCTGTTCAAATCACTGGCGCGCGCGGTGTCGCCGCCAGTGAGCAAACGCTGATCCAGGTCCAGAAAACTTTACAAGAAGAAAAAATTACCGCTAAGTCTGTGGCACTGGAAGAGGGCGCTATTCTTGCTCGCTTCGACTCCACCGACACGCAACTCCGCGCGCGTGAAGCGCTGATGGGCGTGATGGGTGATAAATATGTCGTGGCGTTGAACCTTGCTCCTGCAACGCCGCGTTGGTTAGCTTCTATCAACGCGGAACCGATGAAACTCGGTCTCGACCTGCGTGGCGGCGTCCACTTCCTGATGGAAGTCGATATGGAAACCGCGCTTGGCAAACTCCAGGAACAAAACATCGACAGCCTGCGTAGCGATCTGCGCGACAAAGGCATCCCTTACACCACCGTGCGTAAGGAAGATAATTACGGGATGAGCATCGCGTTCCGCGACAGCAAGGCCCGCGATCAGGCGATGGATTACCTGACCCAGCGTCATCGCGACCTGGTGCTCTCTTCTCAGGGCAGCAACCAGCTGCGTGCGGTGATGACCGATGAGCGTCTGAAAGAAGCGCGTGAATACGCGGTTCAGCAGAACATCAACATCCTGCGTAACCGTGTTAACCAGCTTGGCGTAGCTGAACCGCTGGTACAGCGTCAGGGTGCTGACCGTATCGTGGTAGAGCTGCCGGGTATCCAGGATACCGCACGTGCTAAAGAGATTCTGGGCGCAACCGCGACGCTGGAATTCCGTCTGGTGAACACCAACGTCGATCAGTCCGCAGTCGCCTCTGGCCGCGTTCCGGGCGACTCTGAAGTGAAGCAGACCCGTGAAGGCCAGCCGGTTGTGATGTACAAGCGGGTGATCCTGACCGGTGACCACATCACCGACTCGACCTCCAGCCAGGACGAATACAACCAGCCGCAGGTTAACATCTCGCTTGATAGCGCAGGTGGTAATATCATGTCTAACTTCACCAAGGACAACATCGGTAAGCCGATGGCGACCCTGTTCGTGGAGTACAAAGACAGCGGTAAAAAAGACGCTAACGGTCGCGCCATTCTGGTGAAAGAGGAAGAGGTGATTAACATCGCCAATATCCAGTCTCGCCTGGGTAACAGCTTCCGTATTACCGGTATCAACAACCCGAACGAAGCGCGTCAGCTTTCGCTGCTGCTGCGTGCCGGTGCGCTGATTGCGCCAATTCAGATCGTTGAAGAACGTACCATCGGTCCAACACTGGGCATGCAGAACATCACCCAGGGTCTGGAAGCTTGTCTGGCAGGTCTGGCGATCTCCATCGTCTTCATGATCTTCTTCTATAAGAAGTTTGGTCTGATTGCGACAAGTGCGCTGATTGCGAACCTGGTGTTGATCATCGGTATCATGTCCCTGCTGCCAGGGGCGACGCTGACCATGCCGGGTATTGCGGGTATCGTTCTAACCCTTGCGGTAGCGGTCGATGCCAACGTACTGATTAACGAACGTATCAAGGAAGAGTTAAGCAACGGTCGCTCTGTTCAGCAGGCGATTGACGAAGGCTATAAAGGCGCTTTCAGCTCCATCTTCGATGCGAACGTAACAACACTGATTAAGGTTCTTATCCTGTATGCAGTGGGTACTGGCGCTATCAAAGGCTTTGCGATTACGACCGGTATCGGTGTCGCAACGTCGATGTTTACCGCTATTGTCGGCACCCGTGCCATCGTGAACCTGCTGTACGGCGGCAAGCGCGTTAAAAAGCTGTCTATCTGAGGAGTGCGTTGTGGCACAGGAATATACTGTTGAACAATTGAACTACGGCCGTAAAGTCTGGGACTTTATGCGCTGGGACTACTGGGCCTTCGGCATTTCAGGTTTACTGCTGATCCTGTCCATCGTCGTTATGGGCGTGAAAGGCTTTAACTGGGGCCTTGATTTCACCGGTGGTACGGTGATTGAGATCTCCCTGGAAAAACCGGTCGATATGGACCAGATGCGCGAATCCCTGCAAAAAGCAGGCTTCGAAGAGCCGCTGCTGCAGAACTTTGGCAGCAGCCGCGACATCATGGTACGTATGCCTCCCGTACACGATGCTAACGGCAGTCAGGAGCTGGGCAGCAAGGTTGTTAACGTGATTAACGAAACAACCAGCCAGAGCGCGACGGTTAAGCGTATTGAGTTCGTCGGGCCAAGCGTGGGTGCGGATCTCGCCCAGACCGGTGCGATGGCACTGCTGGTCGCGTTGATCTCCATCCTGGTCTACGTCGGTTTCCGCTTTGAATGGCGACTGGCGGCAGGTGTGGTTATCGCCCTGGCGCACGACGTAGTGATTACCATGGGTATTCTGTCGCTGTTCCACATTGAGGTTGACCTGACAATCGTGGCATCCCTGATGTCCGTTATCGGTTACTCACTGAACGACAGTATCGTGGTATCTGACCGTATCCGTGAAAACTTCCGTAAGATCCGTCGCGGTACGCCGTACGAAATCTTTAACGTGTCGTTGACCCAGACGCTGCACCGTACCTTGATCACCTCCGGTACTACCCTGATGGTGATCCTGATGCTGTTCCTCTTCGGCGGTCCGGTTCTGGAAGGCTTCTCGCTAACCATGCTGATCGGTGTCTCCATCGGTACGGCGTCGTCCATCTACGTCGCGTCGGCACTGGCACTGAAACTTGGCATGAAGCGCGAGCACCTGCTCCAGCAGAAGGTCGAGAAAGAAGGGGCGGATCAGCCCTCTATCCTGCCGTAAGATAGGTAGCGCGCTATCGAAATCCCGGTCTGATGACCGGGATTTTTTTTATCTGCTCCTGACAAACACTCCTGACAGTATGCTGTCAGGAGGCCTGTCATACACTCCTCCTGAACCCAAACAACAGGCAGGAGGATGTATGAAAAGTGTGATTAACTGGTTTGAAATTCCGGTCGCGGATATGGATCGTGCCATCAAATTTTACGAGCCGGTGATGCAGGTGGCGCTGAAGCGCGAGACAATGGACGTTGCCGAGCTGGCCATTTTTCCTCATGAGGATCCGGCTACCGGCGGCGCGCTGGCAAAATTTGACGGCATTACACCCTCATCGCAGGGCGCTATTATTTATCTGCATACTGATAACCTGGCGGCAACGCTGGATCGTGTGGTGTCAGCGGGTGGGGCATGCGTGTTTGGCCCACTGGAACTGCCGCGCGGTATTGGCACCATTGCGCTGTTTACCGACAGCGAAGGCAACCGGGTTGGACTTCATCAACCTGCCTGACATCAACCTGTAAAGCGAATAAACAATGACCCGACGCGCTGACCGTTTGTTTCAGATTGTGCAAATCCTGCGAGGCAGGCGGCTGACCACAGCAGCGCATCTGGCAGACAGGCTCGGCGTTTCTGAACGCACGGTTTATCGTGATATCCGCGATCTATCGCTCTCTGGCGTGCCGGTGGAAGGGGAGGCGGGAAGCGGCTATCGACTGATGTCGGGCTTTGACTTGCCGCCCCTGATGCTGACCAACAGGGAGTCCGAAGCGCTGATGGTGGCGATCCGCCTGCTTAAAACCTGGGGCGGGGAGTCGCTGTCGCGTGAGCTGGAGTCGGCCCAGGAAAAGGTGCTGGCGATCCTGCCGGAGGAGAGCCGCCGCAAGGCCGAGCAGACGCGGATCTACGCCCCGGATATTGCCATGCAACACCACTCCCGCAGCGGCTTCGATGTGATTCATCAGGCGATCTCTGCTCAGCGGGTGCTGGGACTGCACTATCGTGATGATAGCGGGCACCTCTCTTCCCGCGACGTGCAGCCGCTGGGGTTGTTCTTCTGGGGCGAGCACTGGCTGCTGGCAGCATGGTGTGAACGGCGCGATGACTATCGCTGTTTCCGACTCGACAGGTGTCTGAATATCACGATGACGGACAGACGCTTTAGCGAAGGTGCAGATCGATCGCTGGCGGACTTTTTACGGAAGGTTAAGCAATAAAAAAGCCAGCTCTTGAGCTGGCTTTTTTGCCGGGTGGCGTTACAGGCACAACTTAGAAGTTGTAACCCACAACCAGGTAACCACCCCAGCCGGTAGAACGCACGCTGAAGTTACCGTCGCCGAAGTTCAGGCTGGCGTCGTCGTTCCACTGACCACCGTTGTGCCAGTAACGCGCCACAACAGAGTAGTGCCAGTGATCGTAGTTCAGCGCCAGGATGTGGCTGGAGGCGATAGAGTCGTTGGTACGCGCTTTCTTACCGTTCAGGTCACGGAAGTCGTTGTCGCCCAGGTCTGAACCCCAGTCAAAGTTGGTGAAGCCGATGTAGCTCAGGTTGCCGCCCCACAGCTGGGTGATTGGCACAAAGTATTTCACTTTGAAACGGTAGCCATCCCACTCGTTTTCGTTCGCTGCACCGTAGTTCTGCCACTGGTATTTGGCATAAACGTTCATGGACAGGCTCATCGGCAGACCGGTGTCGATGTCAGTACCCAGACCCATGTACCAGGTGCTCTGGCGACCGGACTTGTTGCGGCCCATGTCGTAGATGTAGTTGTTTGCGAAGTACCACTCTTTAAACGGACCAAAGGCCAGGCTGGTATCGGTCAGCTTGTCGATGGAGAAGCGCGGTTCGATCTCCATGAACAGTGGGGAACCGTGGTTCCAGATACCTTTCGCGTCAGTATTACCACCGAAGAAGACCGGTGCATCCATGTAACCATAGAAATCAAACCAGTCTTTTTTGGCAAACGCTTCGTATTCCAGGTAGGTATCGTTGCGGATCTGTGGTCCGAAACGGGTGTGGTAGCTGCCAACGACGTTGACGCTCTGGTGCCACCAGTCGGAAACGTACTCTGGTTTATCGTTTTCTGCTGCCTGAACAGAGAAAGTAGAGGAGAGCGCCAGCGCTGCACCGGCTGCCAGTAATGTTTTTTTCATAATAATGCCACTGATTTGAAATCCCTTACGGGAGTGAAAAAGGCGCGAATTGCGTTTCTAAATATTTCGTGTTTCTGGGAGCCTATTATAGGAATCCTTGCTCACAAAAATATGTGTTGTTTCACAGTTCTCTCACATACGTAATCGATTGCGTTCACGTTTGCGTATTTTTAAACGGAGCGGATTGTAATAGCAAACATTTCTGTTGCCAATGTTTGTAACCAAAGAGGG
This sequence comes from Leclercia sp. LSNIH3, assembly GCF_002935105.1. NCBI lineage: Bacteria > Pseudomonadati > Pseudomonadota > Gammaproteobacteria > Enterobacterales > Enterobacteriaceae > Leclercia > Leclercia sp. LSNIH3. The sequence continues at coordinate 1,374,451 of NZ_CP026387.1, read as the reverse complement.
GGGCGGAACGTGATCCACGTTCCGCCGGGGGATTATTGCGCGACGGGCTGGATATCGTGGATGCGGATAAAACCGAGTTGATCGGGCGTCAGGCCATTAAGCTGCAACGGAATGTCGACATCGCTGGGTGCCAGAATGCTGGCCGGTGCATTAATCAGCTGGGTCTGGACGTTCAGCTCCTGGAAGCTATCGGTAGTGCCCTGGATCTGGCCCCACTCAACGGTGGCGCTGAATGCCGGCAGGGGATCGTTTGATTCCCCCTGAATGCGCAGCGTGGCACGGGTGCCATCGGCGTTTGGCGCGACGTTCACCAGCGACATGCGTAGTGTGCCGATCTGGCTGTTCAGCCTGGCTGGCGTATTCGATCCCGGCAGCAGATAGACGCCGCTGGTCGATTTCGCGTTCAGCGCATTCTGCTGGGTGATCTTGACGGTTTCCTGGTTAAGCTTATTCATGGTCGTATTCAATGAACTGATGCTTTGGTTCATCTGGCGCACTTCGCTTTGCTGCGCACAGGCGCTGAGGCTAAAAAGGCTTCCCAGCAGCAGAACATGTAGGTAACGTCTTGTCATGGCAATTATTTCCCTGAAATAACGGATTCTGCTAAGGGTAGTCAACGACGCGGCCCTGCGTATAGATCCTTTATCTCAAAAACGCTCCTTCTTTGTTGTCAGCCCAGTTCGGGGTAAAATGGAGTTCAGTCAACCCGATAGCCAGGACACCGTATGCATTGCCCATTCTGTCTCGCCGTGGATACTAAAGTAATCGACTCCCGTCTCGTGGGAGAAGGCTCATCCGTACGCCGCCGCCGTCAGTGCCTGGTATGTAACGAACGCTTCACCACTTTTGAAGTGGCGGAGCTGGTGATGCCGCGCGTCGTCAAAAGTAACGACGTTCGCGAACCCTTCAATGAAGAGAAGCTGCGCAGTGGAATGCTAAAAGCGCTGGAGAAGCGGCCAGTGAGCGCAGATGACGTCGAAATGGCGCTTAACCATATCAAAACTCAGCTGCGCGCCACCGGCGAGCGCGAGGTGCCGAGCAAAATGATCGGCAATCTGGTCATGGAACAGCTCAAGAAGCTCGATAAAGTCGCCTATATCCGTTTTGCCTCTGTTTACCGCAGTTTTGAAGATATCAAAGAGTTCGGTGAAGAGATCGCCCGCCTACAGGACTAAGCACATGCAGGATGAGATTTACATGGCGCGAGCGCTGAAGCTGGCGCAACGCGGGCGGTTTACCACCCACCCCAATCCGAACGTGGGTTGCGTTATCGTGAAAGATGGCGAGATCGTCGGGGAAGGTTTTCACTATCGTGCCGGTGAGCCGCATGCCGAAGTGCATGCTTTGCGCATGGCCGGCGAGAAGGCGCGCGGTGCGACGGCCTACGTGACGCTGGAACCTTGCAGCCATCACGGTCGCACGCCGCCGTGCTGCGATGCCCTTATTGCTGCGGGCGTTTCACGGGTCGTCGCGGCGATGCAGGATCCTAATCCTCAGGTTGCTGGTCGCGGCCTGTATCGCCTGCAGCAGGCGGGCATTGAAGTCAGTCATGGCCTAATGATGAGTGAGGCCGAACGCCTGAACAAAGGCTTCCTCAAGCGGATGCGAACCGGTTTTCCCTATATCCAACTGAAGCTGGGTGCCTCGCTGGATGGCCGCACGGCAATGGCCAGCGGCGAAAGCCAGTGGATAACCTCCCCGCAAGCAAGGCGCGATGTGCAACGTCTGCGCGCGCAAAGCCATGCTATCCTCACCAGCCATGCCACCGTTTTGGCCGACGATCCTGCTTTGACGGTGCGCTGGGATGAGCTGAATGCCGACACGCAGACGCTGTATCCGCAACAAAATTTACGCCAGCCGCTGCGCATCGTGGTTGACCGGCAGAACAGCGTGACGCCTGAGCACCGCATTGTGCAGCAGCCGGGCGAAACCTGGTTTGCCCGTACGCAGGAAGATGAGCGCAGCTGGCCGGAAGGCGTTCGCAGCATCCTGGTGCCGGAGCATAACGGGCACGTGGATTTAGTGGTGCTGATGATGTTGCTGGGTAAACAGCAGATCAACAGTATCTGGGTAGAAGCCGGTCCGACGCTGGCCGGTGCGCTGTTGCAGGCCGGGCTGGTAGACGAGCTGATCGTCTATCTGGCGCCTAAACTGTTAGGCAGCGACGCGCGTGGTCTGTGCGTGTTACCTGGGCTGGAAAAACTGGCGGATGCTCCGGCATTTAAATTTAGCGAGATACGCCCGGTTGGGCCGGATCTGTGTCTCCACCTGACCACCGCGTAAGGCTTGCCTAAATAGGGAAGCAGTGCGCAAAATATTATGATAAAATCCGCCCCCCTGCGGGGCCACCAAATGAACCCGTTAAGGAAGAGTATGAACATTATTGAAGCAGCCGTTGCTACCCCGGACGCTCGCGTCGCCATCACCATTGCGCGTTTCAACAACTTCATCAACGACAGCCTGCTGGAGGGTGCCATTGACGCCCTGAAACGTATCGGCCAGGTGAAAGACGAAAACATTACCGTTGTCTGGGTTCCGGGTGCTTACGAACTGCCACTGGCAGCGGGCGCACTGGCGAAAACCGGTAAGTATGATGCAGTTATCGCACTGGGTACGGTAATTCGTGGCGGCACCGCGCATTTTGAATATGTTGCGGGTGGCGCAAGCAACGGTCTGGCGCACGTGGCACAGGATGCAGAAATTCCTGTCGCTTTCGGCGTACTCACCACTGAAAGTATTGAACAAGCCATCGAACGTGCTGGCACCAAAGCCGGTAACAAAGGTGCAGAAGCTGCACTGACCGCGCTTGAAATGATCAATGTATTGAAAGCCATCAAGGCCTGATTTTTTTGTAAGGGGAATTCCGTGAAACCTGCTGCTCGTCGCCGCGCCCGTGAATGTGCCGTTCAGGCACTTTACTCCTGGCAGTTGTCCCAGAACGACATCGCTGATGTTGAATACCAGTTCCTGGCGGAACAAGACGTCAAAGACGTTGACGTCGTGTACTTCCGTGAACTGCTGTCGGGAGTGGCGACTAATAGCGCGTATCTCGACGGTCTGATGAAGCCGTACCTGTCCCGTCTGCTCGAAGAGCTGGGCCAGGTTGAAAAAGCTGTGCTGCGTATCGCACTGTTTGAGCTGTCGAAGCGTGATGATGTGCCGTACAAAGTGGCCATCAACGAAGCGATCGAACTGGCGAAAACCTTCGGTGCTGAAGACAGCCACAAATTTGTGAATGGCGTGCTGGATAAAGCCGCACCTGCGATCCGTCCCCGTAAAAAGTGATCCGCAAGCCGGAGTATCGTGTCGCCTTTGGGCGGTGCGTGCTCCGGTTTTTTTATTTTCTTTGCTGAGGCATAACGTATGGCATGTGGCGAATTTTCCCTGATTGCCCGTTATTTTGACCGAGTCAGAAGCTCGCGTCTCGATGTGGAAACCGGCATCGGCGACGACTGTGCACTTCTCAATATCCCCGAAAAACAGACGCTGGCCATCAGCACCGACACCTTAGTGTGTGGTCATCATTTTCTGCCGGATATCGATCCTGCCGATCTGGCGTATAAAGCGCTGGCGGTGAACGTGAGCGATTTGGCGGCGATGGGGGCCGATCCGGCGTGGTTAACCCTGGCGCTGACCCTGCCTGAAGTTGATGAAAGCTGGCTTGAGGCCTTTAGCGACGCGCTGTTTGAACAGCTTAACTATTACGATATGCAGCTGATTGGCGGCGATACTACCGCCGGTCCGCTGTCGATGACCCTGGCGATCCACGGCTATGTGCCGGCTGGGCGGGCGTTAAAACGTTCTGGAGCGAAACCGGGCGACTGGATTTACGTCACCGGCACGCCGGGTGACAGCGCGGCAGGGCTGGCCATATTGCAGAAGCAGTTAACCGTGCCGGACGCGAATGATGAGGCGTACTTTGTGCGACGCCATCTGCGCCCGACGCCGCGCATTCTGCACGGCCAGGCGCTGCGGGATCGCGCCAGCTCTGCTATCGATCTCTCGGATGGCCTGATCTCCGATCTGGGTCATATTCTGAAAGCCAGCGGCGTAGGCGCGCGGATCGACCTGGATCTGTTCCCGCTCTCTGAGGCGATGCGCAGGCACGTGGAGCCAGATCAGGCGTTGCGCTGGGCGCTCTCCGGCGGCGAAGATTATGAGCTGTGCTTTACCGTTCCTGAGCTGAACCGCGGCACGCTGGATGTGGCGTTAGCTAATCTGGGGGCTGGGTTTACCTGTATCGGCCAGATTATGCCGGAAAGCGAAGGATTGCAGTTTGTGCAGAACGGTTCGCCGGTAACGCTCGACTGGAAAGGGTACGATCACTTCGCATAGTTCTGTGCGGCGTGTATTGCCGGGTGGCAGCTTCGCCTTACCCGGCTTACAGATACTTTGAAAAGCCCGGTACGCGTGAAGCGCCACCGGGCTTTTTTATTTGAACCCTACGACCGGATGCTGCTTGTACGGCGTCTCCAGCTCAGCGATCTGTTCCGGGGTCAGGGTGATATCTACGGCATTGATCAGCTCGTCCAACTGCTCTTCGCGCGATGCGCCGATAATGGGCGCTGCCACTCCCCGCTTACTCAACACCCATGCCAGTGCCACCTGGGCGCGCGTTACGCCGAGATCCTCGGCAACCCTTGTTAAACGTTCGGCTATCTGCGCGTTATTGGCTTCGGTTTCGTCATACAGCGTTTTGCCAAACTCATCCGATACCGAGCGGGCAGTGGTTTCACCCCACGGACGGGTTAACCGCCCGCGCGCCAGCGGACTCCACGGGATCACCGCCACGCCGTGCTGATAGCACAGGGGCAACATCTCGCGCTCTTCTTCGCGGTAGATCAGGTTATAGTGATCCTGCATGGTGACAAAGGGCGCCCAGCCGTGCTGTTCCTGAAGTGCCAGCGCCTGGGCAAACTGGGCGGCGTGCATCGACGAGGCGCCGATATAGCGCGCTTTTCCCGCCCTGACCACGTCATTCAGCGCCTCGAGCGTCTCTTCAATCGGGGTATTATAATCCCAGCGGTGGATCTGCAGCAGATCGACATATTCCATGTTCAGGCGTCGCAGGCTGTCATCAATGGAGCGAAGGATCTGCGCCCGGGAGAGGCCTTCTGCCAGATCACCCACCTGATGGTACACTTTGGTGGCGACCACCACTTCCTCGCGGCGAGCGAAGTCGCGCAGCGCCTGGCCGACGATCTCTTCGCTGCTGCCATCGGAGTAGCTGTTGGCGGTATCAAAGAAGTTAATGCCGCCCTCGAGAGCGTGTTTGATGATCGGACGGCTGCTCTCTTCCGGCAGCGTCCAGGCGTGCTTACCCCGGTCCGGCTCGCCAAACGTCATGCAGCCCAGACAAAGACGAGAAACCTTAAGATCTGTTTTTCCTAATATATTGTATTGCATGGTTCCACTCCTGCTGATTACTTAAAACGTAACGTTAAGCATAGCAGGAGCGGAAAGGGGAGGGATTATGCCAGCCAGGCGTTGATGCGGGCTTCGATACCCGCGGCATCCAGACCAATGTCGGCGCGCGCTTCGTCCTGCGTACCCTGGGGGATAAAGTGATCCGGCAGACCCAGGTTCAGCACGGGTACAGGTTTACGATTCGCCATCAGCACTTCGTTCACGCCGCTGCCAGCTCCCCCCATAATCGCATTCTCTTCCAGGGTGACCAGCGCCTCGTGACGTGATGCCATGTCCAGAATCAGGGCCTCATCGAGCGGCTTCACAAAGCGCATGTCGACCAGAGTCGCGTTAAGGGACTCTGCCACTTTTGCCGCTTCTGGCATCAACGTACCAAAGTTCAGGATCGCCAGCTTTTCACCGCGACGTTTAACGACACCTTTGCCGATTGGCAGTTTTGCCAGCGGCTCCAGGGTGACGCCCACGGCGTTACCGCGCGGATAACGCACGGCCGTTGGGCCATCCTGGTAGTGATAGCCGGTGAACAGCATCTGGCGACATTCGTTTTCGTCGCTTGGGGTCATCACCACCATATCCGGGATACAGCGTAAAAAAGAGAGATCGAACGCGCCCTGGTGCGTCTGGCCGTCGGCCCCGACAATGCCTGCGCGGTCAATGGCGAACAGCACGGGCAGCTTCTGGATCGCGACATCGTGGATCACCTGGTCATAGGCGCGCTGCAGGAAGGTGGAGTAGATCGCCACGACCGGTTTGTAACCGCCTATCGCCAGACCTGCGGCAAAGGTCACGGCATGTTGCTCGGCGATGGCGACATCAAAATATTGCGTCGGGTATTTGCGGGAAAACTCGACCATCCCGGAACCTTCGCGCATTGCCGGGGTAACGGCCATCAGCTTGCTGTCTTTGGCGGCGGTTTCGCACAGCCAGTCACCGAAAATTTTAGAATAGCTCGGCATCCCACCGCTGCTTTTCGGCAGGCAGCCGCTGGTGTGGTCGAACTTGGGTACCGCGTGGAAGGTGATCGGATCTTTTTCCGCCGGTTCGTAGCCCCGACCTTTTTTGGTCATGATGTGCAGGAACTGCGGGCCTTTCAGGTCACGCATGTTTTTCAGCGTGGAGACCAGCCCCAGCACGTCGTGTCCATCCACAGGACCAATGTAGTTAAAGCCCAGCTCTTCAAACAGCGTGCCAGGCACGACCATGCCTTTGATGTGCTCTTCGGTGCGTTTCAGCAGCTCTTTGATCGGGGGTACGCCAGAGAAGACTTTTTTGCCGCCTTCGCGCAGGCTGGAGTAGAGCTTACCGGAGAGCAGGTTCGCCAGGTGGTTGTTCAGCGCCCCGACGTTTTCGGAAATCGACATCTCGTTGTCATTGAGCACCACCAGCATGTCTGGTTTGATATCGCCCGCATGATTCATCGCCTCAAAGGCCATCCCGGCGGTAATCGCGCCATCGCCAATGACGCAGACGGTGCGGCGCTGTTTGTTCTCTTTGGCAGCCGCGACGGCTACCCCGATCCCGGCTGAAATAGAGGTGGAAGAGTGACCGACGCTCAGCACGTCGTATTCGCTCTCGCCACGCCATGGGAACGGATGCAGGCCGCCTTTCTGGCGAATGGTGCCAATTTTATCGCGACGGCCAGTAAGAATTTTGTGCGGATAAGCCTGATGACCCACGTCCCAGATCAGCTGATCGAATGGCGTGTTATAGACATAATGCAGCGCCACGGTGAGTTCCACCGTGCCAAGCCCGGAGGCGAAATGACCGCTGGAGCGGCTGACGCTGTCGAGCAGGTAGCGACGCAGCTCGTCGCACAGCTTCGGCAGGCTCTCTTTCGGCAACAGACGTAACTCCTGGGTGGAGTCAACCAACGCCAGTGTCGGGTATTTGGCAATATCAAAACTCATCAGAGACTCATCGTGGTGTTTTCGTTATTTATCACGCTGGATTATATAGTCCGCTAGCGCTTCCAGTGCCGAGGTATCCAGTGACTGCGCGGCCAGTTGTTCAAGCGACTGGCGGGCATCTGCAATCAGGTCCCGGGCTTTTTGTTGGGCTTGCTCAAGGCCCAGAAGGGCGGGATAGGTACTTTTGCCAAGCTGCTGATCGGCACCCTGACGTTTACCTAATGTTGCAGTATCGCCCACGACATCCAGAATGTCATCCTGAACCTGGAACGCTAAACCGATACTTTCTGCGTAGCGATCCAGAACAGGCAGGGCGTTGCGACCTTGCTCACCCGCGCTCAATGCGCCCAGACGAACGGCTGCACGAATCAATGCGCCGGTCTTGTGGCGATGAATACGTTCCAGCTGTTCCAGATTAACCTGACGTCCTTCTGCTTCGAGATCCAGCGCCTGACCGCCGCACATACCGGCTACGCCGCTGGCCGTTGCCAGCTCGGAGACCATCGCCAGACGGTCGCGATCCGCCACTTCCACCATTGGGGCATCGCTCAGAATTGAGAATGCCAGGGTTTGCAGGGCATCGCCTGCCAGAATGGCGTTCGCTTCACCAAATTTAATGTGGCAGGTCGGCTGGCCGCGGCGCAGGTCGTCGTCGTCCATCGCCGGCAGATCGTCGTGAATCAGCGAGTAAGCGTGAATACACTCCACCGCGGCGGCAGGCGCATCCAGCGTATCGGCACTGATCCCGAACATTCCGCCGGTGGCATACACCAGAAAAGGACGCAGGCGTTTACCGCCTAACAGTGCGCCATAATGCATGGCCTCAACCAGTGGAGTGTTCTGAAAAGGCTGGGGAGCGATAAAACGGCGCAATGCGTCGTCAGCACGTCCGACGCAAGCCTGAAGCTGGTTCGAAAAGTCCATCTACTCGGCATCCGGTGTGAAGGGGGTCGTGGCAGCATCTTCGTTATCGGAGAGCAAGATCTGCACGCGTTGTTCCGCCTGTTGCAGTTTAACCTGGCCCTGGCGCGCCAGCTGCACGCCGCGTTCGAATTCATTAAGCGCCTCTTCCAACGGCAGGTCGCCGCTTTCCAGACGGGTAACGATTTGCTCCAGTTCACTCAGCGCAGTTTCGAAACTGGCGGGTGCATCGTTTTTCTTCGGCATAGTGAATGTCTGACTCTCAGTTTTTTATCCCTGATATGGTATCGGACTCAGGGTAATTATCAAATAACGCGCAATGTGCACAGGAGCCACGTGATGGTGGTATACTTCTGCGCCTGGATGCAGCCCTGGAAATGTGGGCTGCTGTACTTTTCCATTACAAGCTTAACTGCTTGCCTAAGAAACATTGCCGCCATGAAGTTTATCATTAAATTGTTCCCGGAAATCACCATCAAAAGCCAATCTGTGCGTTTGCGCTTTATTAAAATTTTAACCGGGAACATTCGTAACGTTCTGAAGCATTACGACGAGACGCTGGCCGTCGTGCGTCACTGGGATCATGTCGAAGTCCGCGCTAAAGATGAAAACAAGCGCCTGGACATTCGAGAAGCCTTAACCCGTATTCCGGGGATCCACCATATTCTGGAAGTGGAAGATGTTCCATTCACTTCCCTGCACGACATCTTCGAAAAAGCGCTGGCGCAGTATCGCGATCAGATCGAAGGCAAAACCTTCTGCGTGCGCGCCAAGCGTCGCGGCAAACATGAGTTTAGCTCCATTGAAGTCGAACGCTATGTGGGCGGCGGATTGAATCAGCACGTTGAATCTGCGCGTGTGCGTCTGACCAACCCGGAAGTGACCGTTAATCTGGAAATTGAGAACGACCGCCTGCTGCTGGTAAAAGGCCGCTACGAAGGTATTGGCGGCTTCCCAATCGGTACTCAGGAAGATGTGCTGTCGCTGATTTCCGGCGGTTTCGACTCCGGTGTTTCCAGCTATATGCTGATGCGCCGCGGCTGCCGTGTGCACTACTGCTTCTTTAACCTCGGCGGCGCGGCGCATGAAATTGGCGTACGTCAGGTGGCCCATTATCTGTGGAACCGCTTCGGCAGCTCTCACCGCGTGCGTTTTGTGGCGATCAACTTTGAACCGGTGGTGGGCGAAATCCTCGAGAAAGTGGACGACGGCCAGATGGGCGTGGTGCTGAAGCGCATGATGGTGCGTGCGGCCTCGAAAGTGGCTGAGCGTTATGGCGTGCAGGCGCTGGTGACCGGCGAAGCGCTGGGCCAGGTCTCCAGCCAGACCCTGACCAACCTGCGTCTGATCGACAACGTGTCGGATACCCTGATCCTGCGTCCGCTGATTTCACACGACAAAGAACACATCATCGATCTGGCGCGTGAGATCGGTACTGAAGACTTCGCCCGTACCATGCCGGAATACTGCGGTGTGATCTCAAAAAGCCCGACCGTGAAAGCGGTAAAAGCGAAGATCGAAGCGGAAGAAGAAAACTTCGATTTCAGCATCCTTGAGAAAGTGGTGGCCGAAGCCTCTAACATTGATATTCGCGAAATCGCCCAGCAGACCGAGCAGGACGTGGTGGAAGTTGAGACCGTGAACGGTTTCGGTCCTGACGACGTGCTGCTGGATATCCGCTCTGTGGACGAGCAGGATGCGAAGCCGTTTGAGCCGGAAGGTGTGGAAGTGGCCTCGCTGCCGTTCTACAAGCTGAGCACCAAATTTGGCGATCTGGATAAGAGCAAAACCTATCTGCTGTGGTGCGAGCGCGGGGTGATGAGCCGTCTGCAGGCGCTCTATCTGCGCGAGCAGGGCTTTACGAATGTGAAGGTGTATCGCCCGTAGTTCATTGCAGGAGAGTGCGGCCTGATGCCCTCACCCCGACCCTCTCCCACGAGGAGAGGGCGCAAACATAAAAAACGGCAACCTTTGGTTGCCGTTTTGCTTTTACCTCGCGCCACCCGGCTTTTTTATGCATTACGCTTCGTAATAGTTATAAATTCCCGCCGCCATCACTAACGATGATGCCACTTCATACGCTTTTGCGCGCCCGACCAGCAGCTCGATAATCTTCAGCGCAAAATCAATCGAGGTACCCGGCCCCTGGCTGGTTAACAGGTTTACGCGCGGATCCCAGACCATACGCTTATCCACCCACTGCTCTTCGGGTATTTTATCCTTCAGCGTCGGGAAGCCGGTCATATTGCCAATCGGGAAGATATTGTGCGGCACCAGCACCGTGGCCGCAGCTGCGCAGATGGCGGCGACGATGCGCCCGGAATGGTGGAACTGCCTGACCGTCTCAACCAGCAGCGGGCTGTCGCGGAAACATTCCGCGCCTTTAATACCACCCGGCAGCACGATGACGTCGTAATCACCGTCGGCGACCTCTACCAGTGGGGCATCAGCCACAAGCTTGACCCCACGCGAGCAGGTGATGATCAGATTGCCATCGCTGGCGACGCTCGCGGTCGTGACCTTAATCCCGGCGCGAACCAGCAGGTCGATAGTGGTGACCGCTTCGGTCTCTTCGCTACCAGGGGCGAGGCATACCAGTGCCGACGCGCTCATACTCACTCTCCTTACGTTTAACCTGTTCATACAGACGGATATTTTCCGGCACGCTGATACCGTGCGCGCGGGCGCGTTTTAACAGGTAACCGGTAATGTAGTCAATTTCGGTATGACGTAACCCACGGATATCTTGCAACATCGAAGAGATGTTCTGGGCGGTACTCTCGATGACCTGTTCAACGTAATAGCGAATATCATCAACCGAGGTGTGAATGCCCTCGCGCTCCACGACGGCTGCGACCTCAGCGCATAAGGTTGCTACTTCCTGCGGGTGATTTTTAAGCTCACCATTCGGGCAATCCAGCAGGGCGGTCAGGGGATTAATCACGCAGTTCACCGCCAGCTTGCGCCACATCTGCGGGCGAATGTTATTGTGCCAGGCGACATCCGGTAGCACCTGCTGGAAGCGATCCGCCAGATAACTGTAATCTCCCTCCTGCGCTCTGGCTGGGCCGATGTGGGTCATCCCGCTGGCGACATGAACAATCACGTTGCCGTCGCGGCGGGCCGCATGGGTGGTGATGGCCATTAACAGCGGCTGGGGAACGCTTTTCAGCTCTTCAATGGTCCCCATCCCGTTATGGAGCAACATAATCGGGGAAGTAGGGGGAAGCGTGGACGCCAGTGAGCGTACAGCATCAGAGACCTGCCAGGCTTTCAGGGTGACCAGTAACAGCTCGCTTTGCGCCAGGAAATCAGGGTCGTTGGCGATAAGAGATTCGTTAAAGATACTCCCGTCTTCTTCAATCAGGTTTACACTGCAATAGGGTTGTGGCACGCGCATCCAGCCCTGGACTTCATGTCCCTGTTTGCAAAGCGCGGCGAGCCAGAGTTGTCCCAGTGCCCCGCATCCGAGCACGGTAATTTTCATTGTTCCTCCTCACCTGCAACTGGCCAGGTGTTACAACATGTAGTATAGCGTCGACAACTAAGCTTCTGTTGAGTTATGCCTCGTTGCGGGTATTATGCAACGCAACAAAAGTGAAGGGAGAAGAAAAGATGCCATCTTTCGATATTGTTTCTGAAGTTGATATCCAGGAAGTACGTAACGGCGTGGACAACGCCAGCCGCGAAGTTGAGTCACGCTTCGATTTTCGTGGCGTTGAGGCCAGTTTTGAGCTGAACGACGCGAATAAGACCATTAAGGTACTGAGCGAGTCGGATTTCCAGGTCACACAGTTGCTGGACATTCTGCGCGCCAAGCTGTTGAAGCGCGGCATTGAAGGGACCTCCCTCGACGTGCCGGAAACCTTCGTTCACAGCGGTAAAACCTGGTTTGTTGAAGCCAAACTGAAACAGGGCATTGAGAGCGCGACGCAGAAAAAGATCGTTAAGCTCATCAAAGACAGCAAGCTGAAGGTACAGGCGCAAATCCAGGGCGAAGAGATTCGTGTTACCGGCAAATCCCGCGACGATCTGCAGGGTGTGATGGCGCTGGTGCGTGGCGGCGATCTGGGTCAACCTTTCCAGTTTAAAAACTTCCGCGATTAATCATGTCGGATAAATAAAAAAGAGCCGTGCAAAACGGCTCTTTTTTTTAATTTGCGCTCATCATCTTTAAGCGATCAAAAATACATTAGCCTGTTTGTTATTTGCGTCCAGATTTAAATTAAGCCGCTGATGTCTCTGTCTTTTTAGAGGGTATGAGGGGGTCGTTAAATACCGTAATGGTATGAATATGCACGGTATTTAATAAAGCCCCTAAGAAGGGGCTCAAGAAAAAATTAGCACGCCGGCGATTCGCGCAGCGCCTGCTCGACTTCAAAACGGTTAGTCACTTTGCTGTCAATTTTGACGTAAGCACTGCGTTCGTCCGGGACAATCAATACTTCACTTACCCCTTTCGTTGTTTGCAGGCGCGCTTTTAATACGTCATTAATCTCGACATCTTCTGGAATTTCTACCCGCAAGCTGCTGACGTAGCGCGGTTCTTTCATGGTACTGGCAACCAGGAGCCAGACCATCGCTAATAACGCCCCCGCCAGGAAAACAGTTTGGGAGTCGAATAAACCGTCCACCCAGCCGCCGAGCGCGCCGCCGATCGCCACACCGAGAAACTGGCTGGTGGAGTAAATGCCCATCGCAGTGCCTTTGTATCCCGCCGGGGACTCTTTACTGATCAGCGACGGCAGCAGGGCTTCCATCAGGTTGAACGCCAGGAAGAAAAGCTGTACACCGGCGATCAGCTCCCAGAAATGCGGGCCAGACCCCCACAGCACAATTTCGGCAATCAGCAGTAACGCCACGCAACCCACGAAGACGCGTTTCATCTTGCGCTTCACTTCGGCATAAATAATAAAAGGCACCACAGAAACAAAGGAGATCAGCATGGTCACCAGATAAATTTTCCAGTGCTCAGCAGCAGGAAAGCCCGATGCGGCAAGCTGCCCGGGCAGGGCGACAAAGGTCGACATCAGCAAAATGTGCAGACACATAATGCCGAAGTTCAGTTTTAACAGGCGCGGCTCAACGAGAACTTTGCTGAAGCAGCCTTTTACCATCCCGGATTCACGGTTCAGAACGTGATGTTTACTGTCGGGTACGACCCATAGCGTGAGCGCGATTCCGATGGTCGCCAGCACGGCAATCATCCAGAACAGGGCGTGCAGGCCGAGCGAATGGGTAATGATCGGGCCAAGCACCATGGCGATAGCAAAGGTTACGCCAAAGCTGACGCCGATAAACGCCATCGCTTTGGTACGGTTCTGTTCGCGAGTGAGATCTGACAGCAAAGCCATGACGGCGGCGGCAATTGCACCCGAACCCTGTAGGGCACGGCCAAGAATAATTCCCCAGATGGAGTGGGAGAGGGCGGCGATAACACTGCCAAGGACAAAGATCAGCAGCCCGCCGACAATCAGGGGCTTGCGGCCTACACGGTCCGAAAGCAGGCCAAACGGAATCTGAAAGATCGCCTGCGCTAAGCCATAAATACCAATTGCAAGGCCAATCAGCGCCTCGCTGGCTCCTTGCAGCGCCATACCGTACGTGGTCAGAACAGGCAGGACCATAAACATGCCAAGCATCCGCAGCGAGAAAACAGTCCCTAAGCCCCAGGTGGCGCGTAACTCACCTGGCGTCATTTTATAATCGTTCATTACCACCTCAATTCAAAAGCAGGCCATAGTGTAGTGCGGGGAAGGGGCGGGGTAAACAAGGGGTTATTTAACAAATGCTACAGACTTAATTAATAGATTTGGGGAATAAAAAAGGGTGCCGAAGCACCCCTTTATTTACCGGTGTGAATTACCACACGTAAGTCAGCAGGCTTTGTGAGTCCGGCACCATAAAGTCGACGGACATCATTACGCTCAGCGCGGTAATGGCGATGATGGAGAAGCCGAACAGCTTGCGCGCCCAGACTTTGTCATCTTCGACTTTATAACCGCGTAGCGCCATTCCCAACCACCAGACGCTCACTGCGGCCGCCACGACCAGATATTTATATCCGGCATAGCCGCCCAGGGAGAGCATCAGCGTAGCAATGGCAAAGGCAATGATGTACAGCGTGATATGGTTCTTCGCCACTGAAATGCCTTTCACCACCGGCAGAACCGGAATGTTCGCTGCCTGATAATCCTTAAAGCGGAAAATCGCAATGGCGTAGGAGTGCGGCATCTGCCACAGGCTAAAGATAGCCAGCAGGATGAACGCACCACTGTCGAACTCGTTGGTGACAGCACAGTAGCCAATCACCGGCGGCGCAGCGCCGGAGAGAGAACCAATCAGCGTACCGTAGACGGAGTGACGTTTCATATACAGGCTGTAGACGCCTACATACACCACGAAACCCATCACCCCCAGCCAGCAGGCCAGAGGGTTAGCGCCGAACCACAGCAGCATAAAGCCAGCAATACCCAGCAAGGTGGCGTACACCAGCGAGACGGCAGGAGACATCAGGCCTTTTACCAGCACCCGATTTTTAGTCCTTTCCATCTTCCTGTCGATATCCATGTCGATGTAGTTATTAAATACACAACCGGACGCGACAACCAGTGACACCCCAACCAGCGTGTAGATAAAGAGGGTGTAGTCGATGCTGCCTTTCGAGGCCAGCAGGAACCCTCCGATCACCGAGATCAGGTTGCCAAAGATGATGCCAGGTTTTGTGACTTGCAGGTATTGCTTAAACATACTCGCCGCTCTTAGTGAACCATCATGTTGTAGTTGAGGTTCCACATGATCCAGATGGAGCCGACTACCAGGATTGCGATGATAATCACGGTAAAGATGAATGCCGTCATGTTCCAGCCTTCATCAGATTTGGTGTTCATGTGCAGGAAGCAAACCAGATGCACCAGAATCTGCACTACCGCGGTAACCAGGACGGTGCCCAGGATTGCCGCGTGAGAAGCAGTACCGCTCATCACCATCCAGAACGGGATCACCGTCAGGATGATCGACAGGATAAAACCTGTCATGTAGGTTTTTACGCTACCGTGGGAAGCGCCATGATCGTTTGAATGACTCATTACATCGCCCCCATCAGATACACAACAGAGAACACACAGATCCACACCACATCCAGGAAGTGCCAGAACAGGCTCAGGCACATGATACGGGTGCGGTTAGTGCTGGTCAGGCCGCGACGGGATACCTGGAACATCAGTACCGCCATCCAGATCAGACCGGAGGTCACGTGCAGACCGTGGGTACCAACCAGCGCGAAGAACGCTGACAGGAAACCACTGCGATCCGGGCCGAAGCCTTCAGCAATCAGGTGATGGAATTCATAGATTTCCATCCCGATAAAGCCAGCACCAAACAGCCAGGTCAACGCCAGCCAGGAGACAACCTGGCTTTTGTTGTTCTTATACATGGCAATTGCGGCCATGCCGTAGGTGATGGAGCTGAATAACAGCAGTGCGGTTTCAACCAGAACGAACGGCAGCTCGAAAATGTCCTTACCGGTCGGGCCGCCCGCTGTGCCGTTCACCAGAACGGCATAGGTTGCGAACAGACAGCAGAACAGAATGCAGTCGCTCATCAGGTAGATCCAGAAACCGAAGACTTTCATCGGCCCTGTATCATGGTGCCCGTGTTCATGCGCATGGGCAGTCGCGTGGGTTAAAGTATCAGTTGCCATTTTTCAGCCCCGCTTTAGCAATCTCGTCGAAATGCTGTTTTTCCAGGATTTCAACTTCACGGACTGGTACGTAGTAGTCCACGTCCTCATCAAAGCTCTTCACAATCCAGCTGATCACGATGCCAGCAAAGCCGACAATCGCAAGCCACCAGATGTGCCAGATCATGGCGAAACCAAATACCGTAGCGAAGGCGGCGATAACCATACCCGCAGCGCTGTTTTTCGGCATGTGGATCTCTTCGTAATGCGCTGGCTGTTTGTACGCTTCGCCTTTCTCTTTCATTTCCCAGAATGCGTCACGCTCATGAATGTGCGGCACAACGGCAAAGTTATAGAACGGCGGTGGAGAAGAGGTTGCCCACTCCAGCGTACGGCCACCCCATGGGTCACCGGTCAGGTCACGGTTCTGCTCACGGTCACGAATAGAGACGTAGAACATAATCAGCTGAGACGCGATACCACAGGCAATCAGCGCTGCACCGACAGCTGCAACAACCAGCATTGGGTGGAACTGCGGATCGATCTGCTGGCTCAGACGACGGGTCATACCCATGAAGCCCAGCACGTACAGCGGCATAAATGCTACGAAGAAGCCGATGATCCAGAACCAGAACGCGCGTTTACCCCATTTTTCATTCAGCGTGAAGCCGAACGCTTTTGGCCACCAGTAGGTTACGCCAGCGAAGCAGCCGAAGACGACGCCGCCGATGATAACGTTATGGAAGTGCGCAATCAGGAACAGGCTGTTGTGCAGAACGAAGTCAGCACCCGGTACGGCCAGCAGTACACCGGTCATCCCACCAACGGAGAAGGTGACGATGAAGCCGATAGTCCACAGCATTGCTGAGTGGAACTGGATACGGCCCTGGTACATGGTGAACAGCCAGTTGAAGATCTTAACCCCGGTTGGGATCGCGATAATCATGGTGGTAATACCGAAGAAGGCGTTTACGTTCGCGCCCGCACCCATGGTGAAGAAGTGGTGCAGCCAAACGATGAACGACAGAACGGTAATACATACGGTTGCCCACACCAGCGAGGTGTAACCAAACAGACGCTTACGTGAGAAGGTCGCTGCGATTTCGGAGAAAACACCGAAGACCGGCAGAACCAGGATATACACTTCAGGGTGACCCCATGCCCAAATCAGGTTGATGTACATCATCATGTTGCCGCCCATATCATTGGTAAAGAAATGGGTGCCCAGATAGCGATCCAGGGTCAGCAGCGCGACGGTAACAGTCAGAATTGGGAAGGAAGCGATAATCAGGATGTTGGCGCACAGAGATGCCCAGGTAAATACTGGCATCTTGAACATCGTCATACCTGGTGCACGCATCTTCAGGATGGTCACGAAGAAGTTAATACCGGTCAGGGTAGTACCGACACCGGAGAGCTGCAGCGCCCAAATCCAGTAATCAACACCTACGCCTGGACTGTATTCAATCCCTGACAGCGGCGGATAAGCCAGCCAACCGGTCTGCGCGAACTCACCTACGCCCAGAGAAAGGTTAACCAGAATCACACCGACAACCGTGAACCAGAAGCTCAGGTTGTTCAGGAACGGGAACGCAACGTCGCGCGCGCCGATTTGCAGCGGCACAACCACGTTCATCAGACCGATAACCAGCGGCATGGCCACGAAGAAGATCATAATCACGCCGTGCGCGGTAAAGATCTGGTCGTAGTGGTGCGGTGGCAGGAAGCCTGCTTCACCCGCAGACGCAAGAGCCTGCTGGCTACGCATCATGATTGCATCGGCAAAGCCACGAATTAACATGACGATACCGACGACGCAGTACATGATACCGAGTTTTTTGTGGTCAACCGAAGTCAGCCACTCATTCCACAAGTAGCTCCACTTACCGAAGTAAGTGATCAAGCCCAGTAAGGCTGCGCCACCGATGACAATGGCAGCAATCGTAACCATGATAATCGGCTCATGGTACGGCACTGCATCCAGTGTTAATTTTCCGAACATTTTCTTCCTCGGCCCCTTAGTGAGAGGTTTCCGCGTGGCTCATGTCCATGCCTTCCATCCCTTCGTGCTTGCTATGCTCGCCTTCAGGTTGGGTCAGGTCCATGCTCTTGCCGTGGTCCATAAATTTGCCAATAACGTCTTTGAACAAATTCGGTTTCACGTTAGAGAAGTACTCCACCTTGTTGTATTCGCTAGGTGTTGCCACTTTGTCGAACGTAGCCATGTCAGACATGGTGTTCGGAGACTGTTTCGCTTTAGCAACCCACTGGTCGAAAGCGGCACGGTCCGGCGTGGCAATGGCTTTGAACTTCATACCAGAGAAGCCCGGGCCACTGTAGCTGGCGGAGATACCATCATAGGTGCCTGCTTCATTCGCGATCAGGTGCAGGTTGGTCTGCATACCGGCCATCGCGTAAATCTGGCTACCCAGACGCGGAATAAAGAAGGAGTTCATCACGGAGTTAGACGTTACTTTGAACTGCACCGGGACATTCGCCGGGAAGGCGATTTCATTCACGGTAGCAATGCCCTGTTCCGGGTAGATGAAGAACCATTTCCAGTCCATGGAGACGACTTCGATCGTAATCGGTTTCTCATCGTGAACCAGCGGTTTTGCAGGTTCGAGCGCGTGAGTGGTTTTCCAGGTGAGTACGGCAAGGAACAGGATGATCAGAATTGGCACCGTCCAGACCACAGCTTCCACTTTATTGGAGTGTGACCAGTTAGGGCTATACTTCGCATCTTTGTTGCTCGCACGATACTTCCAGGCGAAACCAACAGCCATCAAGATGGCGGGAATCACGACGATCATCATCAGGCCGAAAGCCGTCAGAATGAGCGAACGTTGCTCCAGTCCAATCTGTCCTTTGGGGTCTAGCAGCGCAGAATCACAGCCACTGAGTAAAACAGTGCCTGCAAATAACGACAACCATCCCAAACATTTATTGTATTTCCTAAGTGTCATTTAACGACCTCAATTCCACGGGGACCTGGTGGCGTTTAAAGTGTGCGGGCATTTTACGGGAAGGTTACATTACTGTAAACATCATTAGACCTGTGTCAGGAACGTGTTACCGGGTTCTGCCAGGGAAGTCACAGTTGTTACAAATTATAGCGGTTTTCCAGACGCAAGCACCGTCAGCCGGGCTTTATAACGAAACAGACTCTGCGGGAGGGGTAAAAAGGGCAATTGGTATAACCATTGCTAAAAACATACAAATAATTAACAAATAATCATCAATAAAGAGACAAATAAAAAACGTAAAATTAATGTTTCGTTTGCTGAATCGGTTAACGGAAAATATCCTTTATTCCCCGTTCCAGTAATTTCCAGAATTCTAAGAGGCACGAAACAACAAATATAATTTTGGATTGAGCAAACTTATTCGGCGTTATAATTTACCAGGGTGATTACAACAGGAAATAACATTTTGTGAGGGTTTTACGCATTTTGGGTTCCACGCATTGCCAGGTAGTCCAGAAGCGCCCCGGTCAGGATCCCGGTTACCGCCAATAGCGCGCCAATGTCCAGCAGAAGCAGGCTAAACGGCAGTGCAAGGGCGGTGGTGGCATTAACGATCGCCACGATGAGCCACAGAGCCAGGGTCAAACATCCCACCAGCAATATTCCTGACGCGAAGCGATAGGCCGCCGGGAAACGCGTCCTGACCATAAAGTGTTCTGTCTGCTGAGTATATTCCAGCGAGCGACGGCATATTAACAGCAACAGTAGCCCAGGAATGGCCGCAAAGACGGAGAAGAGATAAAACTCCGCCCAACCGTGCGCTTCCACAAACCAGCCCGCAATAGGACCGACGTAGACCCGCCCTACGGCAGAGAGCGCAGAGAGCAGGGCGAACTGGGTCGCGGAGAAGGATTTATTGCATAGCGTCATCAGCAGGGCGACGAAGGCTGCCGTTCCCATCCCGCCGCACAGGTTTTCAAAGAACACCGCCGTCGCCATGCTGAGCATATGCTTATCGGTGATGGCGAGCAGCCAGTAACCGGCATTCGACAACCCCTGCAGGATGCCGAAAATCATCAGGGCACGGAACAGGCTTAAGCGCTGCATCAGGACGCCGCCATACAGCGCGCCGATGATAGTGGCAATCAGCCCCAGCGTCTTATTCACCACGCCCACTTCCCCCGCATCGAAGCCCACGCCGCGGATCAAAAAGGTGGTCGTCAGGCTCATGGCGAACGCATCACCGAGCTTATACAACACAATCAGCAGCAGAATGAGCCAGGCATTGTTGCGGCCAAAGAAGTCGCGCAGCGGTTCGGCAACGGCCTGCTCAAGTGAGCGAGGAACGGGAATAACATCGCTTGGTTCAGGCGCGAGGAAGGTGGCAATCATGCAGGGGATCAGCAGGACGGCCATCAGCCAGTACATACCCTGCCAGCCGAGATAGCGGTCTGCCAGCCATAAGGCCAGCCCACCGGAAACCAGCATCCCCAGACGATAACCCAGAACGCTGATTGCAGCCCCGGCGCCACGCTCTTCGGCCGAGAGCACGTCGGTTTTCCAGGCATCGAAAACGATATCCTGGGACGCAGAACAAAAGGCAATCACTACCGCCAGCGCGGCCATCCAGCGAAGCTGCGACGTGGGTTCAAGGAAGCCCATCGCGGCGATCGCCAGCAGCAGCATCGCCTGAGTCATTAATAACCAGCCACGACGCCTGCCGAGGAAAGGCGGGGTGTAGCGGTCCATCATCGGCGACCACAAAAACTTAAAGACATAGGCCTGGCCGACCAGTGAGAAGAAGCCGATGGTTTTAAGATCGATATCTTCTACGGTCATCCAGGCCTGTAACGTGCCCGATGTCAGTGCAAGGGGTAAACCCGAGGCGAAACCGAGGATCAGCAGGATAGCTGATTTGGGCTGCTGGAAAATACGTAAGTATTGACTGGACATGAGCAGGCAAACTGACCCGACCGGGTGTCGGGTCAGCAGGCAGTATTAACGTGCGTTCTGCTTGATGAATTCGTGAATGCTGGTGTCCTGCGCCATATCGGCGATGGTGTCGGTCAGCACGCTGTTCACGGCATTAGCGATATTGGTGTTGGTAGCCTGGAAGGCGCCTTCAACAGAATAGCTTGCACGGTAGTTCTTGTTCATCTTGTTGCCGTTTTTGGCGGTGGCGATGATGGCGATATCGGCTTTGGTCGCAATGTTGTAGCGCACGTTGCCCTGAGAGACGTCAGCGTACAGGTTGTTAACGATGATCTGCAGATCAACTGCACCGCTTGGGCCAACCATGTAGCCGCGTGACGTCATTTGCTTCTCGAGCACTTCCTGCAGCAGGAAACGCAGATCGCGGGAGGCGGTAAGCGTCACCAGCTGGTTATCACGGGTTACTTTCGCCAGCGCCTGGTCTTTACGCTGATCCGCGCCGTTGATGCTGACAGTGACGCCCATCAGGCTTGGATCCTGCTGCGGCAGCGTGATCTTCGGAGAAACATCAATGGTAGTCGGTGGGGTTGCACAGCCGGCCAGCATAAACAGGGCGACCATCGGGAAAAGAAGTTTTTTTAACATGTTCTGGCTCTCAACGAATCGTAGACATATATAGAAAAAAATTGCCGCCATCATAACATCGCCAACGGCAAGGGGAAGTGGTCAACGCATGTAAATTCATCGCCTTGTCTGAAAACTGACCACCTGAAACGCTTTTCCGTTATCTGAGCGACAAAACGACTCTCCCCTTATATGACTTCATACGGTTGAATGAGAAAATCAGATGAAAGCTAAATTTTTGTTGTCTTCTTGTTATGCAAGCGGTAAAAGCGGCTAATATTTAAAGGGATGGGTGACATCTCAGCGTTGTCGGAGGAGTAATTTCATGATGATACGTGAACAGATTGAAGATAAGTTAAGGGCGGCCTTTGAACCTGTGTTCCTTGAAGTCGTCGACGAAAGCTATCGTCATAACGTACCGGCAGGCTCTGAGAGCCACTTCAAAGTGGTGCTGGTCAGCGATCGTTTCACTGGTGAGCGTTTTCTCAATCGTCACCGTATGATTTACGGAACCCTGACGGAAGAGCTTTCGACCACGGTCCATGCGCTGGCGTTGCACACTTACACGATCAAAGAGTGGAAAGGTCTGCAGGATACGATTTTTGCATCGCCACCGTGCCGGGGAGCCGGGACGATCGCCTAAGAAATCCAGTTTGCAACAGCGGGAGCTTTTCCAGTATGTTGCATAAAGATTACGTCAAAACGGCCTGCGGGCCGTTTTGTTTTGTCCGGGTTTAGGGCTGGTGGCGCGATTTTAAGGCCGAAAATAGCCTGAAATTGTGAAAAAAGCCGCAGCAACATGCGCCAACCGTTCTCGACTCACTAAAGTGATGCCGCTATAATGCCGCGTCTTAATATGAATGTCTTCGGGATGATTCTGGCGACAGGGAATGTGAATCTGCTAAGAGAGCATCCCGGTATTGCGAGGCAAATTCAGAGTTGACCGAGCACTGTGATTTTTTTGAGGTATAAAGATGCAAGTTTCAGTTGAAACCACTCAAGGCCTTGGCCGCCGTGTAACGATTACAATCGCTGCTGACAGCATCGAAAACGCTGTAAAAAGCGAGCTGGTCAACGTAGCAAAGAAAGTCCGTATTGACGGCTTCCGCAAGGGCAAAGTACCGATGAATGTTGTTGCTCAGCGTTATGGCGCTTCTGTTCGCCAGGACGTGCTGGGTGACCTGATGAGCCGCAACTTCGTTGACGCGATCATCAAAGAAAAAATCAACCCAGCCGGTTCCCCGACCTATGTTCCGGGCGAATACAAAATGGGCGAAGACTTCACCTACGCAGTAGAGTTCGAAGTTTACCCGGAAGTTGAGCTGAAAGGTCTGGACGCGATCGAAGTTGAAAAACCAATCGTTGAAGTCACTGAAGCCGACGTTGACGGCATGCTGGACACCCTGCGTAAGCAGCAGGCGACCTGGAAAGACAAAGACGGCGCTGCTGATGCAGAAGACCGCGTCACCATCGACTTCTCCGGCTCTGTAGACGGCGAAGAGTTCGAAGGCGGCAAAGCGTCTGACTTCGTACTGGCAATGGGCCAGGGTCGTATGATCCCAGGCTTCGAAGACGGTATCAAAGGCCACAGCGCAGGTGAAGAGTTCACTATCGACGTGACCTTCCCGGAAGAGTACCACGCTGAAAACCTGAAAGGTAAAGCCGCGAAGTTCGCGATTACCCTGAAGAAAGTTGAAGACCGCGAACTGCCAGAACTGACTGCAGATTTCATCAAACGTTTCGGCGTTGAAGATGGTTCTGTTGAAGGCCTGCGTGCAGAAGTGCGTAAAAACATGGAACGCGAGCTGAAAGGCGCTGTGCGTAACCGCGTTAAGTCTCAGGCGATCGAAGGTCTGGTTAAAGCTAACGAAATCGAGATCCCATCTGCTCTGATCGACAGCGAAATCGACGTTCTGCGTCGCCAGGCTGCACAGCGTTTCGGTGGCAATGAGAAGCAAGCTCTGGAACTGCCTCGTGAGCTGTTCGAAGAGCAGGCTAAACGCCGCGTTGTTGTTGGCCTGCTGCTGGGCGAAGTCATTCGTACCCACGAGCTGAAAGCTGACGAAGAGCGTGTTAAAGGTCTGATCGAAGAGATGGCTTCTGCCTATGAAGATCCATCAGAAGTGGTTGCTTTCTACGGCAGCAACAAAGAGCTGATGGAAAACATGCGCAACGTTGCACTGGAAGAGCAGGCTGTTGAAGCCGTTCTGGCCAAAGCAAAAGTGTCTGAAAAAGCCACCTCTTTCAACGAACTGATGAACCAACAGGCTTAATCCTGCCTGCTTCGTTTAAAGTTTGAGCAAAAAACCCGTTGCCTTCCGGCGGCGGGTTTTTTTTATCACACTTATAAAACACGAAGCGTGATAAAACGCCTTTTCAGTGTTAGCGTTAAAACAAAAGATTGTTATGCTTGAATTAGGGCTGAGCCGTCCCCATTAGTGGGAAAGGTAGTATTAAAGAGACTGGCTGATAATCCGTCCACAAGGTTACAATCAGTACAGCAGGTATTTTCATTTTTTTATCCAGGAGACGGAAATGTCATACAGTGGCGAACGAGATAACTTTGCACCCCATATGGCGCTGGTGCCAATGGTTATTGAACAAACCTCTCGAGGTGAACGTTCTTTTGATATCTACTCCCGTCTGCTTAAAGAACGCGTTATCTTCATGACCGGCCAGGTGGAAGACCACATGGCGAACCTGATCGTAGCGCAGATGCTGTTTCTGGAAGCGGAAAACCCGGAAAAAGACATTTACCTGTACATCAACTCCCCAGGCGGCGTGATCACTGCCGGGATGTCCATTTACGATACCATGCAGTTCATCAAGCCTGATGTGAGCACCATTTGTATGGGCCAGGCGGCATCGATGGGCGCATTCCTGCTGACTGCAGGGGCAAAAGGCAAGCGCTTCTGCCTGCCGAATTCGCGCGTAATGATTCACCAGCCGCTGGGCGGGTACCAGGGCCAGGCGACAGATATTGAAATTCATGCCCGTGAAATCCTGAAAGTTAAAGGGCGCATGAATGAACTTATGGCTCATCATACGGGTCAATCATTAGAGCAGATCGAGCGCGATACCGAGCGCGATCGCTTCCTGTCCGCACCAGAGGCAGTAGAGTACGGCTTAGTCGACTCCATTTTGACCCACCGTAATTGATGCCCACGGCGCGGGTGTGCCGCTATACTATGGTAGGGCGGCACCTTGCTTACGAGCAGCCTGCGTCTGAGAATGGCATTTGCGTCGTCATGTGCGGCACAAAGAACTTAAAAAGAGGTTTTGACTCATGACAGATAAACGCAAAGATGGATCGGGCAAACTGCTTTATTGCTCTTTTTGCGGCAAAAGCCAGCATGAAGTGCGCAAACTGATTGCCGGGCCATCCGTGTATATCTGCGACGAATGTGTCGACTTATGTAACGACATCATCCGCGAAGAGATTAAAGAAGTCGCACCACACCGTGAGCGCAGCGCGTTACCTACACCGCATGAGATCCGTCATCATCTTGATGATTATGTCATCGGCCAGGAACAGGCTAAAAAAGTGCTGGCAGTGGCGGTGTACAACCACTACAAACGTCTGCGTAACGGGGATAACAGCAACGGCGTTGAGCTGGGCAAAAGTAACATTTTGCTGATCGGTCCAACCGGTTCCGGTAAAACCCTGCTGGCAGAGACCCTGGCACGTCTGCTGGATGTTCCGTTTACCATGGCGGATGCCACCACCCTGACCGAAGCCGGTTATGTGGGTGAAGATGTGGAAAACATCATCCAGAAACTGCTGCAGAAGTGCGATTACGATGTACAGAAAGCCCAGCGCGGGATCGTGTATATCGATGAGATCGACAAAATCTCGCGTAAATCCGATAACCCGTCCATCACCCGTGATGTATCCGGTGAAGGCGTCCAGCAGGCTCTGCTGAAACTGATCGAAGGCACGGTTGCTGCTGTTCCGCCGCAGGGAGGCCGTAAGCATCCTCAGCAGGAGTTCCTGCAGGTTGATACGTCTAAAATCCTGTTTATCTGTGGCGGTGCATTTGCTGGCCTGGATAAAGTCATTGCTAACCGTGTTGAAACCGGCTCGGGTATTGGTTTTGGCGCAACGGTGAAGGCGAAGTCTGAAAAAGCAAAAGAGGGCGAACTGCTGACCCAGGTGGAGCCAGAAGATCTGATCAAGTTTGGTCTGATCCCTGAATTCATCGGCCGTCTGCCGGTTGTCGCCACGCTGACAGAGCTGAGTGAAGATGCGCTGATTCAGATCCTGAAAGAACCGAAAAACGCCCTTACCAAACAGTATCAGGCGTTGTTCAATCTGGAAGGCGTTGAGCTGGAGTTCCGCGACGAAGCGCTGGATGCGATCGCTAAAAAAGCGATGGCGCGTAAAACCGGTGCACGTGGTCTGCGTTCGATCGTTGAAGCAGCCCTGCTCGATACCATGTACGATCTTCCTTCAATGGAAGAAGTTGAGAAAGTGGTTATCGACGAGTCCGTCATCGCCGGCCAAAGCAAGCCGCTGCTGATTTACGGTACCCCGGAAGCCCAGCAGGCCTCTGGCGAATAATTCACCAGGGCATACAAGCAGTTAATCAAAAAGGGGGGATTTTATCCCCCCTTTTATTTTTCCGTAAACATGGCGTTGAATGTGTGGGAATCATCCCCATATACTGGATTACATGTTTATGGTTGCATGAAGCACAGTCCTGCAACCTGATTACCTGGCGGACACTAAACTAAGAGAGAGCTCTATGAATCCTGAGCGTTCTGAACGCATTGAAATCCCCGTATTGCCGTTGCGCGATGTGGTGGTTTATCCGCACATGGTCATACCCTTATTTGTAGGGCGGGAAAAATCTATCCGTTGCCTTGAAGCCGCCATGGATCATGATAAAAAAATCATGCTGGTTGCGCAGAAAGAAGCATCAACGGATGAGCCGGGTGTAAACGATCTGTTCACCGTCGGAACCGTGGCCTCTATTTTACAAATGCTGAAGTTGCCTGATGGCACCGTGAAGGTGCTGGTCGAGGGGCTGCAGCGTGCGCGTATTACCACGCTATCTGATGATGGCGAACACTTCGCAGCAAAAGCCGAATACCTGGACTCGCCTCAGCTTGATGAGCGTGAGCAGGAGGTGCTGGTACGCACCGCCATCAGTCAGTTTGAAGGCTATATCAAGCTGAACAAAAAAATTCCACCAGAAGTGCTGACGTCGCTGAACAGCATCGACGATCCTGCACGTCTGGCTGACACCATCGCTGCGCACATGCCGCTGAAGCTGGCTGACAAACAGTCCGTGCTGGAGATGTCCGACGTTAACGAGCGTCTGGAATATCTGATGGCGATGATGGAATCTGAAATCGATCTGCTGCAGGTTGAGAAACGCATTCGCAACCGCGTTAAAAAGCAGATGGAGAAATCTCAGCGCGAGTACTATCTGAATGAGCAGATGAAGGCCATTCAGAAAGAACTGGGTGAGATGGATGACGCACCTGACGAAAACGAAGCGCTGAAGCGTAAAATCGACGCGGCGAAAATGCCGAAAGAGGCAAAAGAGAAGGCCGAAGCAGAACTGCAGAAGCTGAAAATGATGTCTCCAATGTCAGCGGAAGCCACGGTTGTTCGCGGCTATATCGAGTGGATGGTTCAGGTTCCTTGGAACGCCCGCAGCAAGGTCAAAAAAGACCTGCGCCAAGCGCAGGAGATCCTGGATACCGACCACTACGGTCTGGAGCGCGTCAAAGACCGCATCCTTGAGTATCTCGCGGTTCAAAGCCGTGTTAACAAGCTCAAAGGCCCAATTCTGTGTCTGGTAGGGCCGCCAGGGGTGGGTAAAACCTCTCTGGGTCAGTCTATTGCTAAAGCGACCGGACGTAAGTACATCCGTATGGCGCTGGGCGGCGTGCGTGACGAAGCGGAAATCCGCGGTCACCGTCGGACCTATATCGGTTCGATGCCAGGCAAACTTATCCAGAAAATGGCAAAAGTAGGGGTTAAAAACCCGCTGTTCCTGCTGGATGAGATCGACAAAATGTCTTCCGACATGCGCGGCGATCCGGCTTCAGCCCTGCTTGAAGTGCTGGATCCAGAGCAGAACGTGGCGTTCAGCGATCACTACCTGGAAGTGGACTACGACCTCAGCGATGTGATGTTCGTGGCGACCTCCAACTCCATGAACATCCCGGCACCGCTGCTGGATCGTATGGAAGTGATCCGTCTTTCTGGCTACACCGAAGACGAAAAACTGAACATTGCCCGTCGTCACTTGCTGTCGAAGCAAATTGAACGTAACGCACTGAAAGAAAGCGAATTGACCGTTGAAGACAGCGCGATCATCGGCATCATTCGCTATTACACCCGTGAAGCGGGCGTGCGTAGCCTGGAGCGTGAAATCTCCAAGCTGTGTCGTAAGGCGGTGAAACAGCTGCTGCTCGATAAGAGCCTGAAGCACATCGTTATTAACGGCGACAACCTGCACGAATACCTTGGTGTTCAGCGTTACGACTATGGTCGTGCTGACAGCGAGAACCGTGTAGGCCAGGTAACGGGTCTGGCGTGGACGGAAGTGGGCGGCGATCTGCTGACCATTGAAACCGCCTGCGTACCGGGTAAAGGCAAGCTGACCTACACCGGCTCGCTGGGTGAAGTCATGCAGGAGTCCATTCAGGCTGCGCTGACCGTGGTGCGTGCGCGTGCGGAAAAACTGGGTATCAACACGGATTTCTACGAAAAACGCGACATCCACGTTCACGTGCCGGAAGGGGCAACCCCGAAAGATGGCCCAAGCGCGGGTATCGCGATGTGTACTGCGTTGGTTTCCTGCCTGACCGGCAACCCGGTGCGTGCCGACGTGGCGATGACCGGTGAAATCACCCTGCGTGGCCAGGTTCTGCCAATTGGCGGTTTGAAAGAAAAACTGCTGGCAGCCCACCGTGGTGGCATTAAAACGGTCCTCATCCCGTATGAGAACAAGCGCGATCTGGAAGAAATCCCGGATAACGTTATCGCCGATCTGGAAATCCATCCGGTGAAACGCATTGAGGAAGTTCTGACCCTTGCACTGCAGAATGAGCCTTCCGGTATGCAGGTTGTAACCGCAAAATAGTGACCTCGCGCAAAGAGCGTCAATAAAAACAAGGCTGGTAAGCTAATTCGGGCTTGCCAGCCTTTTTTTGTATAGCTAATTTAGATTGCTGATTAGGCCAACCATCAACAACGGGTGTTGTAAGGTCATGGCAGGCCTGATATAACTGCTGCGCGGTCGCGTTTTGAAGGACTCAGGCGCGATATAAATTATAAAGAGAGGAAGAGAAGAGTGAATAAATCTCAACTGATTGACAAAATTGCTGCGGGTGCTGACATCTCCAAAGCTGCGGCTGGACGTGCGTTAGATGCTTTGATTGCTTCTGTTACCGAATCTCTGCAGGCTGGGGACGACGTGGCGCTGGTAGGTTTTGGTACTTTTGCTGTTAAAGAGCGTGCTGCCCGTACTGGCCGCAACCCTCAGACCGGCAAAGAGATCACCATCGCTGCTGCTAAAGTTCCGGGCTTCCGCGCCGGCAAAGCGCTGAAAGACGCAGTAAACTGATCGCTTTCTTACGTCAGGGAAGTTGAAAAGTACAAGGGCGCATCATTTGATGTGCCTTTTTTGTTTGTCCAGACCTGATTTATGTGAGTTTATGCGAGTTGTGGGCTGACAATCGCCCCGGTTTCTTGTCACAATACGTCTTTACGCGCTGCGGTCAGGATTTCCGCCAGCGTCAGGTCACCAGTCACCTACAGCGGAGTGTGGTTACACCATGATGGACAGCTTACGCACGGCTGCTAACAGTCTCGTGCTCAAGATTATTTTTGGTATCATTATCGTGTCGTTCATTTTGACCGGCGTGAGCGGATACCTGATTGGCGGTAGTGCAAACTACGCCGCAAAAGTGAACGACCAGGAAATCAGCCGTGGGCAGTTTGAGAATGCTTTTGCGGGTGAACGTAACCGCATGCAGCAACAGCTGGGCGATCAGTTCTCTGAACTGGCGGCGAATGAAGGGTACATGAAAAACCTGCGCCAGCAGACGCTGAACCGTCTCATCGACGAAGCACTGCTGGATCAGTATGCCCGTGAAATCGGTCTGAGCATCAGCGACGATCAGGTTAAGAAAGCCATTTTCTCCACCCCGGCTTTCCAGAATAACGGCAAATTCGATAACACCCGCTATAACGCTATCGTGAACCAGATGGGGATGACGCCGGATCAATATGCTCAGGCGCTGCGTAACCAGCTGACCACTCAGCAACTGATCAACGCCGTAGTGGGCACCGACTTCATGCTGAAAGGCGAAGCGGATGAACTGGCGACGCTGGTTTCTCAGCAGCGCGTGGTGCGGGAAGCTACCTTCGACGTCAACGCTCTTGCGGCTAAACAGCAGGCAAGCGACGAAGAAGTGAAAAGCTACTACGAGCAGAACAAGAACAACTTCACTTCTCTGGAGCAGTTCCGCGTAAGCTACATCAAGCTGGATGCGGCTGCGATGCAGGAAAACGCTACCGATGCGGAGATCCAGACTTACTACGATCAGCATCAGGACCAGTTCACTCAGCCACAGCGTAACCGTTACAGCGTCATTCAGACCAAAACTGAAGCCGATGCCAAAGCGGCCCTGGACGAGCTGAACAAAGGCACCGACTTCGCGACGGTCGCGAAAGAGAAATCCACCGATATCATCTCTGCGAAAAACGGTGGTGACATGGGCTGGCTGGAAGAGGGCACCACCCCGGACGAGCTGAAAAACGCGGGTCTGAAAGAGAAAGGTCAACTTTCTGGTGTGATCAAATCCTCCGTCGGTTTCCTGGTGGTGCGTCTGGATGACATCACCCCTGCGACTACCAAACCGCTGGCTGACGTCCGTGATGATATCGCGGCGAAAGTGAAGCAAGAGAAAGCGCTGGATGGCTTCTATGCGTTGCAGCAGAAAGTGAGCGACGCGGCCAGCAATGACAACGAATCGCTGGCGGGCGCTGAGCAGGCTGCAGGTGCGAAAGCGGTAACCACCGGTTGGTTCAGTCATGACAACCTGCCGGAAGAGCTGAACTTCAAGCCGGTTGCGGATGCGATCTTTGGTGGCGGTCTGGTGGGCGAAAACGGTACCCCGGGCAGCAACTCTGACATCATCACCGTCGATGGCGATCGCGCCTTTGTTCTGCGCGTGAGCGATCACAAGCCAGAAGCGATCAAGCCACTGGACGAAGTGAAAGATCAGATTACTGCGCTGGTGAAACATAACAAAGCCGTGCAACAGGCCAAGCTGGACGCTGAAAAGCTGCTGGCTGAGCTGAAAGCCGGTAAAGGTGACGAGGCGCTGAAAGCGGCTGGCCTGAGCTTTGGCGAGGCGAAGACGCTGAGCCGTACCGGTCAGGATCCGATCAGCCAGGCGGCGTTTGGTCTGAGCCTGCCGGCAAAAGACAAGCCGAGCTTCGGTATCGCCAACGACATGCAGGGCAACGTAGTGGTTCTGGCGCTGGACGAAGTGAAAGCGGGCACCATGCCGGAAGCGCAGAAGAAAGCGATGGTTCAGGGTATCACCCAGAACAACGCGCAAATCACCTTCGAAGCCCTGATGAGCAACCTGCGTAAAGACGCCAAAATCAAGCTGGGCGATATTATGACCCAGCAGTAATTACGTCGCTGCTCGCAAATCTGAGCAACGTAATGCAACAACTAAAGGCCGCTTTCGCGGCCTTTTCCATTTCTGCAATCTGCTGTTTGTCCCGGTGAAGCGGCCCGTTTATGGTGAGTGGGCTGTCAACAAACAAGGAGAAAACAGCATGAAACATGGAATTAAAGCCCTTTTTATTACGCTTGCCCTTGCTTCTGCCGGGATGAGTCATAGCGTGCTGGCGGCGACACCAGCCGCCAAAACACAGGCTGTGCAGGGCAAATCCGATGCGCAACCCCTCGCCGCCTCACCCCAGCCGTCGAAAGCGGCGGAAACGGAGAAAGAGCGGATCAGCATTAATTCCGCTCCGGCGGAGGAGCTGGCACGGGTGATGAACGGTGTGGGGCTGAAGAAAGCCCAGGCGATTGTCAGTTACCGGGAAGAGTACGGCCCGTTTAAAACGCTTGATGACCTGAAACAGGTGCCTGGAATGGGCGCGGCGCTGGTGGAGCGTAATCTTGCTAATCTGACGCTGTAATAACTTGCACAGTGGCTAAAATTTGCCAGGATAAAGAGGTCATACCAGTTATGACCTCTGAATCTTATAAATAATAACTCTGAAGGCTATTGCGCTATGCAGACCCAAATAAAAGTACGCGGTTATCACCTTGATGTTTATCAACACGTTAATAACGCTCGTTATCTCGAGTTTCTCGAAGAGGCGCGCT
Organism: Leclercia sp. LSNIH3; assembly: GCF_002935105.1. Taxonomy (NCBI): domain Bacteria; kingdom Pseudomonadati; phylum Pseudomonadota; class Gammaproteobacteria; order Enterobacterales; family Enterobacteriaceae; genus Leclercia; species Leclercia sp. LSNIH3. The sequence goes on along the minus strand of NZ_CP026387.1, from coordinate 1,342,620 downwards.
GGGAAGGGCTGGAAAACAGCGACAGCTTTCAATGGATGACCGAGCGTCGTATCGCCTTTGTGGTGGCGAATATCAACATTAACTATCGTCGCCCCGCGGTACTCAGCGACCTGCTCACCATCACCAGTCAGCTTCAGCAGTTGAACGGTAAAAGCGGGGTGCTAAGTCAGGTGGTGACGCTGGAGCCGGAAGGACAGGTGGTGGCAGATGCGTTAATTACCTTTGTCTGCATCGATCTGAAAACGCAGAAAGCGTTGCCGCTGGAAGGGGAACTCCGTGAGAAGCTGGAGCTGTTAATCAAATAACCCCGCTGTGCATGCCGGGCGAAGCGGATCCTTCACCCGGCAGACTGGCCCGCTTAGCTAAGACCGGTTTTCTTTTTCAGGGCCGCCATCACCCCGGCTTTATCGGCAAGATAGTGATTCAGGCCGTTAGCGCGCAGATTACAGGCGGCGCAATGGCCGCAGCCATCACCCTGAATGCCGTTATAGCAGGTCAGCGTTTCGTTACGCACCAGATCCAGTTTGCCCCAGTAGTCAGCCAGCGCCCAGGTTTCGGCTTTATCGAGCCACATTAGCGGCGTTTCGAAGCGGATATCTTTAGCCATGCCAAGATTTACGGCATGGTTTAGGGCTTTCACGAACTCGTCGCGGCAGTCCGGGTAGCCGGAGAAGTCGGTTTCACACACGCCGGTAATAACAGCCTCGGCTTTCACCTGGTAGGCATAGATGGCGGTCAGGGTCAGGAAAAGAATATTACGTCCCGGCACAAAGGTATTCGGGATCCCCTCGGCATCCGGTTCGTAGTCCGGCACCGGAATACTGTCGCGGGTGAGGCTGCTCACCGCCAGTTCGTTGAGCAGGGTGACGTCCAGAACCTTATGCGCCCGTGCGCCGAGTTTCACAGCCAGTTTCTGCGCGACCTCAATCTCTTCGCTATGGCGCTGACCATAGTCAAAAGTCACACAATGGACTTCATCATATTGCTGCAGAGCCTGAGCCAGACAGGTGGTAGAGTCCTGGCCTCCACTGAACACGACAACGGCACGTTTCATTAGTCTTCCCAACTTTGACGATTAAAGACCTATGTTAACGTCTGCCCGTGGCGGCGACCAGCTTCTTCACGCTTTCGGGGCTGGCAGCCAGGCCTCGGTAAAATCAAACCAGCCACGCGGATTCAGACGGATGCCATTTACCCCCGGCGGGGCACTGATTTGATATTGATAGTTGAACAGCGGCGTCAGGACAGCGCGTTCCATCAACCGGGTGAATACCTCTTTCAATGCCAGATGGCGCGCTGCCGCGTCGGGCAGAACCTGAACTGCATCCAGGGTCGCCATCAGGTGCGCAAATTGCGGGGCACTGAGCAGATGCGGCCAAAGGGTATCGCAGCGTAACCACTGCTCCAGGGTGTATTCCGGCGCTTCGCCAATCAGCCTGTCGCCCATCATGATATCGGCATCAGCCAGAGCCGCGCAGCCATCCCAGGTTTTCGCGTCGTGAAAAATCACTGTCAGCTGACACCCTTCCTGCGCCAGGTAGCGTTTAAGCTGCTCTGCCATGGTGTGGAGTTCTACCGGCAGGTGGTAAACCAACGTAAGGAATTGTGGCAGAACAGTGTTCTCCTCCTGCGCCCACTGTGGAATGGACCACCCCGGCAGTAACGCCTGGGTCGGGGTGATGAGATCCTCGTCCAACGGCAGCGTATGCAGAAGGGCGGTGTGATGAATAATGTCGATCACCTTGCGGGCCTGCGCCTCGCTTAACCGGCCGCTCTGTTTCAGGGTGAGATAGCAAAAGCCGAGGCTGATACTGTTGCTGACCAGCCGCAGACGGGCAAGTTCCTCCGGCTCGCCAATGGCGATTTGTACTGGATGACGGCAGCTGGTGCCTAAATCCTGGTCAAAAAGCTGGGGTGTGATCCAGTATTCAATCGCTTTCAGAAGCGGATGCCCCAGATGGTACTGCTCGTGGCTTTCCAGCCGGACCAGATCCGCGTCGAAGATCGCCAGCCGAAACGGCCCGCTCCCCGTCAGGGGGTGTTCAGGGTGAGCAATACGACTGCAATAGCTTGCCAAACGGTGTGCCAGCCAGTAATCCGGCTGATGCAGCACAAAGGTCAGGCACTGCGGGTGGGTCACCTCAATCAGCTTCACACTGTTAAACAGTTTGCGCAGCGCGGGCAGGGTGAGTAACTGCGTCAGTTGGCTCTGTAGCTGGGCCGCCTCGACCTTATCACCGTTATGCCAGTGAAGCGTGGAGCGAAGATAAAAATGCCAGCGTAACCCGTCAGCAGTAATCTCCCAGTGATGGGCCAGATCGCCTCCAGGCTCGCTGCTGGTGTCGTTGAACCGCGTCAGGCCGGAAAAGATCTGCCCGACCAGATGCTGCTCGGCGCGGCCGGGTAAAAAACCGGGATGAAGCGGATCGAGTGGCCGGTAATAGGGAATGCGCAGCGTCGGAGTATTGTTCTGCCACTGCCCACCCAGAAAAGGATGCAGCAGCGCGCGCAGCGCCTGGGGAGCCAACTGAGCCAGCTCCAGAGCGTTGTGCTGCTGGCCGTTTTTTAGCGCCTGCTCCATCATCGTGTTGCGCAGCGATTCGGGGGTGACATGAAAGCGCAGCTCACCGCGTTTACCCCGCCCGGATTGCGCCTGCCAGCTTAACCAGCCCGCCTCCTGGGCCTGACGCAAAAGTGTACGCACGTGCCTTTCGCTGCAAAAACAGCGGCTGGCCAGTTCGGCCACGCTCACCTGCTGCGGCGCACCGGCGGAGGGTTGCCACAGCCGCTGGTACTGATTAAGTCGATTGAGCTGGCGCATAATAAACCCGGAACAATAATTTCCATCTATTCAGTATTACTTCCGTATATATCACGCAATACTGAAGCACAAGTTAACCCCCTCACACTTTCGGAGATCCTATGGCACGGCTTGCTGCATTTGATATGGATGGCACCTTGTTAACGCCGGACCACCGTTTAGGCGACAAAACGCTAAGTGTGCTCAAGCGACTGCGTAAGCGCGACATTACGCTTACCTTCGCCACCGGTCGACATGTGCTGGAGATGCGTCACCTGATGGGTACGCTGGCCCTTGATGCCTTTTTGATCACCGGCAACGGCACGCGCATTCACTCCCTGGAGGGGGACGTGCTCTATCGTCAGGATCTCGCCCCGGATGTGGCGGAGCAGGTGCTGCATACTACCTGGGATACCCAGGCCAGCATTCATGTGTTTAACGACACCGGCTGGCTGACTGGAAAAGCGATCCCGGCGCTGCTGGAAGCGCACGTCTACAGCGGCTTCCAGTACCAGCTGACCGATCTACGCCGTATTCCGGCGCATGCGGTAACCAAAATTTGTTTTTGCGGCGACCACGACGATCTGTGCCGTCTGCGCATCCAGCTCAATGAAGCCTTAGGCAGCCGCGCGCATCTTACGTTTTCGGCAATAGATTGCCTGGAAGTGCTGCCGGTCGGGTGCAACAAAGGTTCTGCCCTGGCGGTACTGAGTGAGCATCTGGGCCTGAGTTTGCAGGAGTGTATGGCGTTTGGCGATGCGATGAACGATCGCGAGATGCTGGGCAGCGTGGGGCGCGGCCTGATCATGGGCAATGCGATGCCGCAACTGATCGCTGAGCTTTCGCATTTACCGGTTATTGGACACTGCCGTAACGAGGCCGTGTCCCATTTTTTAACCCATTGGCTGGATACACTTGATCTTCCTTATTCCCCCGAATAGTGAGACCCTTCCAGCAAGCCAGACGATAGTCTGGCTTTTTTTATTTTACCAGCCGGGCAATCTCTGCCAGCCACGGGGTCACATCGCCAATGTTGGCTTTCACCCATCCGGCGTTGTAGTAGGTGTCCAGGTAACGCTCGCCGCTGTCGCACAGAAGGGTAACGATGGAGCCGGTTTGCCCGGCCTCCCGCATCCGCGCGGCCAGCTGTAACGCGCCCCACATGTTGGTCCCGGTCGACGCCCCGACCTTACGGCCCAGCTGCGTTTCCAGCCAGTGGGCGGTGGCGACGCTGGCGGCATCCGGCACGCGGAGCATCTCGTCCACAACGTCAGGAATAAACGACGGCTCTACCCGCGGGCGGCCAATCCCTTCGATTTTGCTGCCCACCGGGCTGCGCAGGGCGGGATCGCGCTGCTGCCAGTAATCCAGGAACACCGAGTTTTGCGGATCCACCACCATCAGACGGGTATCGTACCCCTGGCAGCGAATATAGCGGCCAATGGTGGCCGAGGTCCCACCGGTTCCGGCGCTCATCACGATATGGGCGGGCACGGGATGAGGTTCATTTTGCATCTGGCGGAAAATACTGTCGGCAATGTTGTTATTGCCGCGCCAGTCCGTTGCCCGCTCCGCATACGTAAACTGATCCATATAATGACCGTTCAGCTCCCGGGCCAGCATCTCTGACGCGGCATAAATTTCACAGGCGCTTTCCACAAAGTGGCAACGGCCACCATAGAATTCGATCTGTTCGATTTTGCGTTTCGCCGTACAGGCGGGCATAACGGCGATAAAGGGCAGGCCGAGCAGGCGGGCAAAATAGGCCTCAGAAACGGCGGTGGAGCCGGAAGAGGATTCAATGATGGTGGTACCTTCATTGATCCAGCCATTACACAGTCCGTACAGGAATAGCGAACGCGCCAGCCGGTGCTTCAGGCTGCCGGTCGGGTGGGTACTTTCGTCTTTCAGATAGAGCTGAATACCGGCAAAGCCTGGCAGGGTCAGGCGAATAAGGTGTGTATCTGCCGAGCGCTGATAATCGGCATTAATTTCACTGATGGCGTTTTTAACCCAGGAGCTATTCATCACAGTTATCCGTTTGTCATTTTGTGCCCAGCATAGCGAAAAGCACAGAAAAAATTGTTGCTATCTGGCCTTTAAAATAGAATGTAAGGAGAAAAATTTTCTCTGTGGGGGTGGGTATGCTAGATAAAATTGACCGTAAGCTGCTGTCCTTACTGCAAAGCGACTGCACCCTCTCTTTGCAGGCGCTGGCGGATGCCGTTAATCTGACCACCACGCCCTGCTGGAAACGCCTTAAGCGACTCGAAGACGAAGGCATTCTGCTGGGACGCGTGGCGCTGCTGGATCCTGAAAAACTGGGGCTTGGGCTGACCGCGTTTGTTTTGATAAAAACGCAGCACCACAGCAGTGACTGGTACTGTAGGTTCGTCAGCGTGGTATCGGAGATGCCGGAAGTGCTGGGCTTCTGGCGCATGGCGGGCGAATACGACTACCTGATGCGCGTTCAGGTGGCAGACATGAAGCGCTATGATGATTTCTATAAACGGCTGGTTAACAGCGTGCCAGGTTTGTCGAATGTCACCTCCAGTTTTGCGATGGAACAGATTAAATACACCACCGCCTTACCCATTGAATAACTTCCCGGCCTCGCCGGAAAACGATCCTCAGGAAAAAACCGCGTGCGATTATTTGCTCAGTTAAGCTGGTATTTTCGCCGGGAGTGGCAACGCTATCTCGGCGCAGTCGCCCTGCTTATTATCATTGCCGTTCTGCAGCTCATCCCGCCGAAAGTGGTGGGCTATGTCGTGGATGGCGTAACGGAACAACATTACACCAACGCACGGGTGATGATGTGGATCGGCACGCTGGTGCTGACGGCGGTGGTCGTCTATCTGCTGCGCTATGTCTGGCGCGTACTGCTGTTTGGCGCGTCCTATCAGCTGGCCGTGGAACTGCGGGAAGATTTTTACCGCCAGCTTAGCCGTCAGCACCCGGAATTTTATCTGCGCCACCGCACCGGGGACCTGATCGCCCGCGCCACTAACGATGTGGATCGCGTGGTCTTTGCCGCCGGGGAAGGGGTGCTGACCCTGGTGGATTCGCTGGTGATGGGCTGCGCGGTGCTGATTGTGATGTCCACGCAGATCAGCTGGCAGCTGACGCTGCTGGCTCTGTTGCCGATGCCGATTATGGCGCTGGCGATCAAACGCTACGGCGACCAGCTGCACCAGCGCTTCAAGCTGGCGCAGGCAGCCTTCTCCTCCCTTAACGACCGCACTCAGGAGAGTCTGACCAGTATCCGTATGATCAAAGCCTTCGGCCTGGAAGATCGCCAGTCGGCGCTGTTTGCTGCCGATGCCGCCGATACCGGGGCCAAAAACCTGCGCGTTGCCCGCATCGACGCCCGCTTTGATCCCACTATTTATATCGCCATTGGTACCGCCAACCTGCTGGCCATTGGCGGCGGCAGCTGGATGGTGATCAACGGTTCGCTGACGCTCGGGCAGCTGACCAGCTTTGCCATGTATCTGGGGCTGATGATCTGGCCGATGCTGGCGCTGGCCTGGATGTTCAATATCGTCGAGCGCGGTAGCGCGGCCTACAGCCGGATCCGCGACATGCTTGCTGAAGCGCCGGTCGTCAATGACGGCAGCGAGCCGGTGCCGACCGGGCGCGGTGAGCTGAATGTTGCTGTTCGCGTCTTTACCTATCCACAAACGGAGCAGGTGACGCTCGAAAACGTCAACTTCCGGTTGCAACCCGGACAGATGCTGGGCATTTGTGGCCCTACGGGGGCCGGAAAGAGCACCATCCTGTCGCTGATCCAGCGCCACTTTGATATTGACCAGGGCGAGATCCGCTTCCATGACATCCCCCTGACGCAGCTGCAGCTGGATAGCTGGCGCAGCCGGCTGGCGGTGGTAAGCCAGACGCCGTTCCTCTTCTCCGATACCGTCGCCAACAATATTGCGCTGGGGTGTCCACAAGCGACCCGGGAAGCGATCGAGCACGTCGCCCGTCTCGCCAGCGTACATGACGATATCCTGCGCCTGCCCCAGGGTTATGAAACCGAAGTGGGGGAGCGCGGCGTGATGCTCTCGGGCGGGCAGAAGCAACGTATTTCCATCGCCCGCGCGCTGCTGCTTAATGCCGAGATCCTGATCCTCGACGATGCCCTGTCTGCGGTAGATGGCCGTACCGAACACCAGATCCTGCATAACCTGCGCCAGTGGGGAGAAGGGCGCACGGTGATCATTAGCGCCCATCGTCTGTCGGCTCTGACCGAGGCGAGTGAAATTCTGGTGATGCAGCACGGGCATATTGCCCAGCGCGGGCAGCATGAACAGCTGGCAGACCAGCCGGGATGGTATCGCGATATGTATCGCTATCAACAACTGGAAGCGGCGCTGGATGACGTGCCGGACATAAACGAGGAGGCCACCGATGCGTAGTTTTTCCCAGCTGTGGCCCACCCTTAAACGCCTGCTGGCCTATGGCTCGCCATGGCGTAAACCGCTGTCGCTGGCAGTGGTGTTGCTGTGGATTGCGGCCATCGCCGAAGTCACCGGCCCGCTGCTGATCAGCTATTTCATCGACAACATGGTGGCAAAAAATTATCTCCCGCTCGGTCTGGTGACCGGCCTGGCGGTGGCCTATGTGGGCCTGCAGTTGCTGGCGGCCGGGCTGCACTACGCCCAGTCGCTGCTGTTTAACCAGGCCGCCGTTGGGGTGGTACAGCAGTTGCGTACCGACGTGATGGACGCCGCCCTGCGCCAGCCGCTGAGCGCGTTCGATACCCAGCCCGTCGGGCAGATCATCTCGCGCGTGACTAACGATACCGAAGTGATCCGCGATCTTTATGTCACGGTGGTCGCCACGGTGCTGCGCAGCGCCGCGCTGGTCGGTGCCATGCTGGTGGCGATGTTCAGCCTGGAGTGGCGAATGGCGCTGGTGGCGATGGCCATTTTCCCGGCGGTGATGATTGTGATGATCATCTACCAGCGCTACAGCACGCCCATTGTCCGTCGCGTGCGGACCTATCTGGCGGATATCAATGATGGTTTCAACGAAGTCATCAACGGCATGAGTGTTATCCAGCAGTTCCGTCAGCAGGCGCGCTTTGGCGAGCGGATGGGTGAGGCCAGCCGTTCACACTATATGGCCCGCATGCAGACGCTGCGGTTGGACGGCTTTCTCCTGCGCCCGCTGCTCAGCCTGTTTTCGGCCCTGGTGCTGTGCGGATTGTTGATGCAGTTTGGTTTTGCCGCACGCGGCACCATTGAGGTCGGGGTACTGTATGCCTTTATCAGCTACCTGGGCCGTCTTAACGAGCCGCTGATTGAGTTGACCACGCAGCAGTCGATGCTGCAGCAGGCGGTGGTTGCTGGCGAACGCGTCTTTGAACTGATGGACCGCCCGCGGCAGGCATATGGCGATGACGATCGTGACCTGCAAAGCGGCACCATTGAATTCGATAAGGTCTCCTTCGCCTATCGCGAGGATCGGCTGGTGTTGCAGGATATCGATCTGAAGGTGCCTTCCCGAAGCTTTGTCGCGCTGGTGGGCCATACCGGCAGCGGTAAAAGTACCCTCGCCAGCCTGCTGATGGGTTACTACCCGCTTACCGAAGGGGAAATTCGCCTCGACGGGCGTCCGCTCTCGACCCTGAGTCACGCCGTGCTGCGTAAAGGGGTGGCAATGGTGCAGCAGGATCCGGTGGTGCTGGCCGATACTTTCTACGCCAACGTGACGCTCGGGCGGCCGTTTAGCGAGGAGCAGGTGTGGGACGTGCTGGAGAAAGTCCAGTTGGCGGAGCTGGCGCGCGGCCTGCACGAGGGGATCCACACCCGGCTGGGCGAGCAGGGGAACAACCTATCCGTGGGGCAAAAACAACTCCTGGCTCTGGCCCGGGTGCTGATTGATACGCCTCAGGTGCTGATCCTTGATGAAGCTACAGCAAGCATCGATTCTGGCACTGAACAGGCGATTCAGCAGGCGCTGGCCGCGGTGCGGGACCAGACCACGCTGGTGGTTATCGCCCACCGCCTCTCGACCATTGTCGAGGCAGATACCATTCTGGTGCTTCATCGCGGCCAGGCCGTTGAGCGCGGCACCCATAAGCAACTGCTTGAGGCAAAAGGGCGTTACTGGCAAATGTATCAATTGCAGTTGGCCGGTGAAGAGCTGGCCGCCAGCACCCGCGAAGAGTCGCTAAGCGCCTGATGCACTAAAATTAAGCAAGTTACCAGCCGCTGAATCGGTTGGTGCAAAAATGAAACGCACCATGCACTGTCATGGTGCGTTTTTTTTCATATTCTCTCCGCCACGCCTCATCTTTCCTCTCTTTTCAATTCTGGCACACCCCTTGCAATACCTAATCAGTTCGCGAGCCATTACCGAATTCTGACTGGAGAGATATATGAAGCTGGTTACCGTGGTCATCAAACCATTCAAGCTCGAAGACGTGCGTGAAGCACTCTCTTCAATGGGTATTCAGGGACTGACCGTCACCGAGGTGAAAGGCTTTGGGCGACAGAAAGGTCATGCAGAGCTGTACCGTGGCGCCGAATACAGCGTCAACTTCCTGCCAAAAGTGAAGATTGACGTTGCGATCGCCGACGATCAGCTGGATGAAGTCATCGATGTGATTAGCAAAGCAGCCTATACCGGCAAAATTGGCGACGGCAAAATTTTCGTTGCTGAGCTGCAACGCGTTATTCGCATTCGTACAGGCGAAGCCGACGAAGCGGCACTGTAAAAAATCAGGCACACAGTGATAGGGATCGAGAAAATGAACACAACAACACTCAAAGCAGGTCTGGGGTCTCTGGCACTGCTGCCGGGGCTGGCAATGGCTGCACCGGCGGTGGCAGACAAAGCCGATAACGCCTTTATGATGATTTGCACCGCGCTGGTGCTATTTATGACCATTCCGGGGATTGCGCTGTTTTACGGCGGCCTGATCCGCGGTAAAAACGTCCTCTCCATGCTTACCCAGGTAACAGTGACCTTCGCTCTGGTGTGCGTCCTGTGGGTCGTCTACGGCTACTCGCTGGCCTTTGGTGAAGGCAACGCCTTCTTCGGCAGCTTTAACTGGGCGATGCTGAAAAATATCGAGCTGACCGCGGTGATGGGCAGCTTCTATCAGTACATTCACGTGGCATTCCAGGGCTCATTTGCCTGTATCACCGTCGGCCTGATTGTGGGGGCGCTGGCGGAACGTATTCGCTTCTCCGCGGTGTTGATCTTCGTGGTGGTGTGGCTGACTCTCTCCTATGTGCCGGTGGCGCATATGGTCTGGGGCGGTGGTCTGCTGGCCTCCCATGGCGCGCTGGACTTTGCGGGCGGTACCGTTGTGCACATCAACGCCGCGGTAGCGGGCCTGGTAGGCGCATACCTGATTGGCAAACGCGTCGGTTTTGGCAAAGAGGCCTTCAAACCGCACAACCTGCCGATGGTCTTTACCGGTACCGCGATCCTCTACTTCGGCTGGTTTGGCTTTAACGCCGGTTCCGCCAGTGCAGCAAACGAAATCGCGGCGCTGGCCTTCGTGAACACCGTGGTGGCAACGGCGGGCGCTATCCTCTCGTGGATCTTCGGCGAGTGGGCGGTACGCGGCAAGCCTTCCCTGCTGGGTGCCTGTTCCGGTGCAATTGCCGGTCTGGTGGGTATCACGCCGGCCTGTGGCTTTGTCGGTGTGGGCGGCGCGCTCATCATCGGTATCGTCGCGGGTCTGGCCGGTCTGTGGGGCGTCACTGCGCTGAAACGTGTTCTGCGTGTGGACGATCCTTGTGATGTGTTTGGCGTGCACGGCGTGTGCGGCATCATCGGCTGCATCATGACCGGCTTCTTTGCCTCTACCTCCCTGGGCGGCGTCGGCTACGCAGAAGGCGTGACCATGGGCCATCAGGTTCTGGTGCAGCTGGAAAGTATCGCTATTACGGTGGTCTGGTCTGGCGTAGTGGCCTTCATCGGCTACAAGCTGGCGGACATGACGGTGGGTCTGCGCGTACCAGAAGAGCAGGAGCGCGAAGGTCTGGACGTCAACAGCCACGGCGAGAATGCGTATAACGCTTAAGTAAAAGCAAACGGCAACCGAGAGGTTGCCGTTTTTGTATTTGCCCCCTCTCCCTGAGGGAGAGGGGCAGGGCATCAGCCCGCAGCTGTTATCCCCGGTTGCGCATTACCCCTTCCTGCACCGTAGAAGCGACCAGCACGCCATCCTGAGTATAAAACTCACCGCGAACAAACCCGCGAGCGCTCGACGCAGAGGTACTCTCCACGCTGTACAGCAGCCAGTCGTTCATATCAAACGGACGGTGGAACCACATCGAATGGTCGATGGTGGCAACCTGCATCCCTTTCTCAAGGAAGCCCACGCCATGAGGCTGTAGGGCAACTGGCAGGAAGTTGAAATCAGAGGCATAACCCAGCAGATACTGATGCACGCGGAAATCTTCCGGCACCGTTCCATTGGCGCGTATCCAGACCTGACGTGCCGGCTCGGCGGTATGGCCCTTCATCGGGTTATGGAACTCAACCGGGCGGATCTCCAGCGGCTTGTCGCAAAGAAACTTCTCTTTAACCTGCGGCGGCAGCAGATGTGCCAGCGCGCGGGCAATGTCCGTTTCAGAACGTAACGTATCCGGTGCCGGGGCAGGGGGCATCACTTTCTGATGCTCATACCCTGGCTCCGGTGCCTGGAATGACGCGGTCATATAGAAGATCGGCTTACCATTCTGCACAGCCGCCACGCGGCGGGCGCTGAAGCTGTTGCCGTCACGCAGGACTTCCACGTCATAGACGATCGGTTTCTGGCTATCGCCCGGGCGCAAAAAGTAGCTGTGAAAGGAGTGCACAAAGCGTTCTGCAGGTACTGTCTCTTTCGCTGCATAAAGGGCTTGCCCCACAACCTGACCGCCGAATACCTGGCGTAAGCCCAGATCTTCGCTTTGTCCCCGAAAGAGTCCTTCTTCAATTTTTTCCAGGTTTAATAATGTCAGCAGATTGCCTAGTGCCTGACTCATAGTCGTCCTCAATTAAAACGCCGTGGCGAAAGATAGAGAGAGTATAACGCAGAAAAGGAAGTGGTCCGATGGGTGCAATAATCTGAATAACAGGGAGATTCCAGGCATAAATAAGTGATGTGTGCCACACTTACTCTCGTTATGTTTATGTTAACCACTCATCTGGCGGTATCGATCCCGCTGGTGCATTGATGATAAGGAGAACTCAATGAAACTCGTGCACGTGTTAAGTGGTTTAGCGGTAGCGGTTGCTCTTTCTGCCTGCGCAGATAAAAGTGCAGATATACAGACGCCAGCGCCAAACCCAAACACTGCTGGTGTGGCAACTCAGCCGACTATTCAGCAGCCTAATGTATCCGGGACCATCTGGATCCGTCAGAAAGTAGCTTTGCCGCCGGATGCGGTATTAACCGTCACCCTGTCTGATGCTTCGCTGGCCGATTCACCATCAAAAGTGCTGGCGCAGCAGGCGACCCGTACTGAAGGTAAACAGGCCCCGTTCAAGTTTGAATTGCCGTTTAACCCGGCGGATGTGCAGCCAAACGCACGTATCCTGCTGAGCGCGGCGATCACCATTAACGATAAGGTTGTACTGATGACCGATATCGTCAAGCCGGTCATTAATCAGGGCGGTACAAAAGCCGATCTGGTGCTGGTGCCAGTACAGCAGACCTCGTTGCCGCTGCAGCCTGGCGGCGGTGCGCCAACAACTGTACCTTCCACCTCGCCAACTCAGGTTAGCCCGTCTACGGCTACCCCGGCACCTACCCAGCTTTAATGTTGCCAGCCCCTCTCGCCTGAGAGGGGCTTTTTAATACCGCCAGCGGTATTGTTGCAAATCGATCTGCCCACTGCCTGAAACCTGCACCCCTTCGCTGAGCAAGGCCTGACGCTGCCGCTGCAAATCGGGGCCGGTTAAAGAGATTGCCCCATGGCGGTTCACCACCCGATGCCAGGGCAGGGTACTCCCTTCCGGCAACCGTTTGAGAACGCCACCCACCTGCCGTGCTGCACGCGGGGAACCTGCCAGTCGTGCTACCTCACCATAAGTCGTGACGCTCCCTTCGGGAATCGAGGCCACTATCTGCCAGACCCGTTGGGGAAAAGTGTCGTGTTCGTCCATTTTTTTACTCCTGTGTTGAGAGCATGATAAAGATTCACCGCCAGGACAAGAAGAAAACGTGCACTCTGTAAACGCTTTGCGCAATAAAGCACCACCCGGACGCGGTTAACTTGCAATTGCGATCGGGTACAGTGATAATGCGCCAGCGCGTTGGTTATCAACGCTCTCAATGGAGGCTCTGTTGGTTCTCCCGCAACGCTACTCTGTTCACCAGGTCAGGTCCGGAAGGAAGCAGCCAGGGCAGACGACGTGTGTGCCGGGATGTAGCTGGCAGGGCCTCCACCCATTTCTGCCTCTGAAAACCTTTCAATTATCTTTATCCTTCACTCTTTTCATCTCTTACGCTCCGTATCGGTCCAATATCCATGGCAACAGTAAGTACATTATATATTTCTGAGTTGTCCTGTTTATTTCCTTAATTGTCATCATACTGAAATGTGGTTGTCATTATTCTGTCATAAATGTTGTGCAGGTTAAGTGTGACATTTTTATGATATATAAGCTGGCAATATATATCTGGATAATAATGATAACTTCGTGTATTAATTTAACAAATTGATGTCAAGGATGTAGCCACTATGACCACTGCCGTGCTGAATGTAAAAATTGACGAAGCGCTAAAAGAGAAGCTTCGTCACTACGCAGAAGTGAATAATGAGAATCTCAGCGTTACCACAGAGAAACTGCTGCAAATGGCATTTTCTGTAGCAGACGAGGCGGGAGTAACGGAAGAGGATATCGATAATCAACATACGGAAGAAGAGAGCGTAGCACCTTTTACTCCTAAAGAAATCAAAGCATTAAGAAAAATTCTGAAGAAGAAAAAATGAAACAACATCAGCAATCAACCGCCAGCAGCTACTCGGAAGCCTGTACGCTTCTGCGCTCTGGCTATGTCAAACATGTCCGCCTGGGCTGGGATGTTGGCAGTGATGAGTTCTTTCGAATTGCGTCTGACTGGTGCGATACCGGGGCTAAAATAAAGAAAGAAGGCGATAGTTTTGTTATTTCCCTTAAAGGTTTCCCTATCCCTGCTCAGCACTGACTTCTTCCCTGCTGAAAATGTCTGACTGTAATGATTACAGTCAGACATTTTTGAATCTCCCCGTCGGGGGAATTATTTGTGCGCCCGCTCACTTTTTTACGGTAATAAATATTACCGTTGCAGAACGTTATACAAAGGGGCGTTTGAATGCTCGCCCACTTTTATTCAGCGCCAGCCACAGCGGCTTGATCCGCATCAGCGCACTTTCCAGCTCCGCTGTCTCCAGCGAAAAGGGCATCCGCAGATAGCGGTCAAAGGACCCGGAAAGCCCAAAGCGCGTCCCGGTCCCCAGATGGATCCCTGCCGCTTCGGCGCGGGTGGCCAGCTGGGTTGCCAACATATCCGGCAGCTCCACCCAATAGGAAAGCCCACCTTCCGGCATTTGAAAACGCCATTCCGGGAAATGTTCACGCAGTAACGCCGCACAGCGATCCCGCCGCTCGCGCAGCATCTCCCGTCGGGCGGGTAAAAATGTGTCGCCATTTTCAATCAACCACAGGGTGGCCAGCTGTTCAAGCAGCGGCGATCCCAGATCGAGCGTATCGCGGGTTTGCGCCAGCGCCGCGATAGTGCGCGCTGGTGCACGCACCCAGCCCAGACGCAGGCCTCCCCAGAAACTTTTTCCCGCTGAGCCCAGGGTAATGACATTGCCGTTTGGGCAGAAGGAGGCCAGCGGCGGGGGCGGGGGCGCATCGAACCAGAGATCAACCATGGTTTCATCCACCACCAGCGTGGTGCGGACATGGGCGGCAATGGCGGCAATGGCCTCACGGCTGGTCGCATCCATGCAGCGGCCGGTGGGATTATGAAAGTCCGGCATCAGGTACGCCAGGCGCGGCGCAGTCTGGGCGAGGGTGGCGGCAAAGCCATCAATATCCCAGCCGGTCTGCGGCAGCGACACGCCAACCGGACGGCAGGAGGCACCCTGAATAGCAGCGATAGCCAGCGGATAGGTAGGGTGATCCACCACCACCCGATCGCCTGGGCCGGTGAACATCCGCAGCACCAGCGCCAGCCCGCTGACGGCCCCGTTAACCACCATCACCTCTTCTGGCCGGGTAGGCAGACCCCGTGACGTATAGCGCGCAGCGATGGCATCGCGCAGCGCCAGCAAGCCCAGTTGGTCGTAACCGGTTTGCGTCAGATGCTGCGTAATGGCGGTCAGGGCGTGGGTGTAAGCCTGATGGATCTCCGGCCCGGCACCCAGTGCGGCGGTAGAGAGATCCAGCGCCGCACTGGCGTTAGCGCGGGTAGGGGGCGTGCGGCTGTCGGGCAGGATCACCCGCGACCCGCTGCCATGGCGGCTTTCGAGGTAGCCTTCATCACGCAGGTGCGCAAGCGCGCTGCTGACGGTGGTACGGCTTACCGCCAGGGTTAAGGCCAGCTCGCGCTCGCCTGGCAGGCGCGTATCCAGCGCCAGCCTGCCATCAAGGATCAGCAGGCGTAGTGCATCGGCAAGCTGACGCCAAAGCGGGGTACGGGAGGTGTCCTGCTGCCAGTGGCCTAACAGGCGAACTAATGACTGGCTTCCAAATCGACGCGATGACATAAGCAGTCCACTTTTTCAAAACTGGACATTAATCATAGTGCCATTTCAGGTGATGATGAAAGTCGAGATAACCGGAGAAAGATTATGCTGCGTCGATTACTTCAGCTTTACGTCGGATTAAGCCTGTATGGCCTGTCAACGGCGATGTTTATACGTTCGGATCTGGGTGCCGATCCGTGGAATGTCTTCCACCTTGGGGTGGCTAAACTGCTGGCAATGGATATTGGCACAGTCATTATTCTCACCGGCGTGCTGGTGCTACTGCTGTGGATCCCGCTGCGACAGCGCCCCGGCCTCGGCACCATCAGTAACGTGATTGCCATTGGTCTGGCCGCCGATGTCGCGCTAAGGTTCATTCCGGCTATCGACTCCCTGATGGTGCGCAGCCTGTTGCTGGTCAGCGCGGTGATCGTCAATGCGCTGGCGACCGGCATGTACATTGGCGCCGGGTTTGGTGCCGGGCCGCGCGACGGCCTGATGACCGGGATCAACGCCCGCACCGGCTGGTCGGTTCGCAGCGTGCGCACGGCGATTGAGGTGTCAGTCCTGCTGACAGGATGCGTGCTGGGGGGCACGTTTGGCGTGGGAACCGTGCTCTATGCCTTAAGCATCGGCCCGCTGATCCAGATCTGCCTGCCGTGGTTTCGTCAGAAGCCGCGTATGTTAGCCCCGCAGCCTGAGCGCGTTGTTTGATTTTGCGAAGCGCTCACATGCTTTGTGCGGTGGGTTATGACAAAATACGTGCATCACTCCTTGCAACGCGACGCGCATGAAAGCCATAACCCTTTACGACGTTGCCCGCCTGGCGGGCGTTTCCTATCAGACCGTCTCACGTGTCATTAATGATGCGGCGCATGTCTCTGCCCGGACCCGGGAGAAAGTACAGCAGGCAATGGCCGAACTGCACTATGTCCCCAACCGCGGGGCACAGCAGCTGGCCGGGAAACGCACCCGCACCCTGGGGCTGATCACCACCGATCTGGCCCTGCATGCCCCCTCGCAGATTGCTTCTGCGGTCAAGACCCGTGCAGGCGAGCGCGGGGCGAGCGTGTTGATCTCGATGGTCGAACATCCGCAGCAGTGCCTGGCGGCGGTCCAGGAGCTACTGGCGCAGCGCGTAGAGGGACTGCTGGTTAACGTGCCGCTGGAGGACGAACAGGCAGAAAGCCTCCAGGCGCAGGCCGTTCCGGTGCCGGTGCTCTTTCTTGATGTCTCGCCCACTGCCCGGGTGCACAGCCTGGTGTTTGATGCCGGACAGGGGGCAGCCCTTGGCGCGCAGCATCTGCTGGCGCTGGGCCATCAGCGGATCGCCCTGCTCGGTGGGCCGCAACGTTCTGTGTCGGCGCGTGCGCGCCTGGCGGGTTGGTTGTCGACGCTGGCGACGGCGGGGGTGGAACCCTGTGCCATCGCCGAGGGCGACTGGAGCGCCGCCTCGGGTTACGAGAAAGGCCATCAGCTGCTGGCGGGTGCCATGCTTCCGCAGGCGATCCTGGTGGCTAATGACCAGATGGCGCTCGGTGTAATGCGCGCCTGCGCCGATAAGGGCATTAGCGTTCCGGGCCAGCTCTCGGTAGTCGGGTTTGACGATACCACCGACAGCGCATGGTTTACCCCGCCGCTGACCACCATTCGTCAGGCCTTCCGCGAGGCGGGGTTGCGCAGCGTAGAGTGGCTGCTGGCGCAGCAGGGCATCGTCGGGCAGGCACCTGCGCAAACCCGTCTTCCGGTATCCCTGATCGAACGTCACTCCACCGCCCGGGAAGGGATCCCGCAGAGCAGTGAAGAGCTGGCCCAGCAGCTAAAATCGCTGGCTGTACTGGCTGAACAACTGGCGCGCCGATAACGCTTT
Organism: Leclercia sp. LSNIH3; assembly: GCF_002935105.1. Taxonomy (NCBI): domain Bacteria; kingdom Pseudomonadati; phylum Pseudomonadota; class Gammaproteobacteria; order Enterobacterales; family Enterobacteriaceae; genus Leclercia; species Leclercia sp. LSNIH3. Next base: position 1,325,261 of record NZ_CP026387.1, on the reverse strand, counting down.
TGTGATCCCCATCGCTTCATGACGCTCTCCCGCTTTACCCTGTTCCCCCGACAGGGCATTGTAGTTTGAAAATTGTGAGCGCTTCGCAAAAGAGGTAACTATGTCCCATTCTGATCCGCTGACTCTCAGCGCACTTCTCGCCCGCCGTGACTGGGAAAACCCCGGCGTCACGCAATGGAATCGCCTCCCTGCCCATGTGCCGCTCAGCGGCTGGCGTGACGAGCAGGCGGCGCGGGAGGAGGGTGATTCACCTGCCGTTCGCTCGCTGAACGGTGACTGGAAATTTAGCTTCTTTGCCGCGCCAGAGCGCGTTCCCGATAGCTGGACGCAGGAAGATTGTGCGGATGCGGTGATCATGCCCGTTCCCTCCAACTGGCAGATGCAGGGCTTCGATACCCCGATCTACACCAACGTGACCTATCCCATTGCGGTGAATCCGCCGTTTGTACCGGCAGAGAATCCAACCGGTTGTTACTCGCTCACATTCGATATGGATGCCAGCTGGCTGGAGAGCGGCATGACGCGGCTGGTATTTGAAGGCGTCAACTCGGCCTTTTACCTGTGGTGCAACGGACAGTGGGTCGGCTATTCCCAGGACAGCCGTCTGCCCGCGGAATTTGATATTTCCGCTTTCTTGCGCCCGGGCAGCAATCGACTGGCGGTGATGGTGCTTCGCTGGTGTGACGGCAGCTACCTTGAAGATCAGGATATGTGGCGCATGAGCGGCATCTTCCGCGATGTCACCCTGCTGCACAAACCCGACACCCATATTGCCGATTACCATGTGGTCACCGAACTGAACGCCGATTATGATCGCGCTCAACTCCAGCTTGGACTGACCCTCGGGGGAGCCGACTACGCGAACTGCAAGATCGACGTGAATCTGTGGCGGGCAGGGGAGTGTATCGCCAGCGCAACCGGTACGCCCGGCTCGGCCATTGTTGATGAGCGTGGTCACTGGCAGGAGAGAGTGAATGTCTCCCTCAGGGTGGATCAACCGGCCCTGTGGAGCGCTGAAATCCCCGCCCTTTACCGGTTAACCCTCGTGCTGCGCGACGAGAAGGGCCAGGTGCTGGACGTTGAAGCCTGCGATGTCGGTTTTCGTCGGGTCGAAATCAGCAACGGTCTGCTGAAGCTCAACGGTAAGCCGCTGCTGATCCGCGGTGTTAACCGCCACGAACATCACCCTGAGCACGGGCAGGTGATGGACGAAGCCACCATGCGCCGCGACATTGCGTTGATGAAGCAGCATAACTTTAACGCCGTGCGCTGTTCGCACTATCCTAACCACCCGCTATGGTATCGCCTGTGCGACCGCTACGGGCTGTACGTGGTGGATGAAGCCAATATCGAAACCCACGGCATGGTGCCGATGAGCCGTCTGGCCGACGATCCGCGCTGGCTGCCTGCCATGAGCGAGCGCGTTACCCGCATGGTGCAGCGCGATCGTAATCACCCGTCGATTATCATCTGGTCGCTGGGCAATGAGTCCGGTCACGGCGCTAACCACGATGCCCTTTACCGCTGGGTGAAGGCGACGGATCCGACCCGTCCGGTGCAATATGAGGGCGGCGGGGCCAACACCGCTGCAACTGACATTGTTTGCCCGATGTATGCCCGCGTCGATCAGGATCAGCCCTTCCCGGCGGTACCGAAATGGTCGCTTAAGAAGTGGATCGGCATGCCGGACGAGACACGTCCGCTGATCCTTTGCGAATACGCCCACGCGATGGGCAACAGCTTTGGCGGTTTCGCTAAATACTGGGAGGCTTTCCGCAAGCATCCTCGTCTGCAGGGCGGTTTCGTCTGGGACTGGGTGGACCAGGCGCTGACGAAGCATGACGAACAGGGCAACCCTTTCTGGGCCTACGGCGGCGACTTTGGCGATAAACCCAACGACCGCCAGTTCTGTATGAACGGGTTAGTCTTCCCCGATCGCACGCCGCATCCGGCTCTGTATGAGGCCCAGCGCGCCCAGCAATTCTTTACCTTTACCCTGGTGAGTCATTCCCCGCTGGTGGTGGAGGTACAGAGCGATTATCTCTTCCGCAATACCGACAACGAGCATCTGCGCTGGTCAGTGCTGCGTAATGGCGAGGTGCTGGCCTCTGAGGTGGTGGCGCTTAACATCCCGGCGCAAGGTACGCAACGACTGGAGATCGCGTTGCCGCAGGGCACACCGGCAGAGGGTGAACTGTGGCTGAATGTGGATGTGTTCCAGCCCGCGGCCACGCCGTGGTCTGCGGAAAATCATCTCTGTGCCTGGGATCAATGGCCGCTGCCGGTCCCGTTACTTGTCGCACCAACGAAAGCTGGTGGGGTGGCACCACAGCTCATGCGCGAAGATGACGCGCTGGTGGTAACCCATCAACAGCAGCGCTGGCAGTTTAACCGCGCCACCGGTGATCTGACCCAGTGGTGGCGGCAGGGGGAGACGACGCTGCTCGCGCCGCTGACCGACAACTTTACCCGCGCCCCGCTGGATAACGATATCGGCGTCAGTGAAGCGACCCGTATCGATCCCAATGCCTGGGTGGAACGCTGGAAGGCGGCGGGGATGTACAGTCTGACGCCGCGTCTTTTGCAGTGCGACGGCGAGCAGCTGGCGCAGGCGGTGGCGATCACCACCCTGCATGCCTGGGAGCATGACAACCAGGTGCTATTCCTGAGCCGCAAATGCTGGCGCATCGACAGCCAGGGTGTACTGTATGGCGATATTGAGGTGCAGGTGGCGAGCGACATACCGGAGCCGGCGCGTATCGGGCTGAGCTGTCAGCTGGCGCAGGTGCCACAGAGCGTGAACTGGTGTGGGCTTGGGCCTTATGAAAACTATCCGGATCGCAAACTTGCCGCCCGGCAGGGCCGCTGGGAGTTGCCGCTTGCGGCGCTGCATACGCCCTATATTTTCCCGACCGAAAACGGCCTGCGCTGCAATACCCGGCAACTGACGCTGGGGCAGCATCAGCTGGATGGCGATTTCCACTTTGGGGTGAGCCGTTACAGCCAGACGCAGCTGCGCGAGACCTCCCATCACCATCTGTTACGGGAAGAGCCTGGCTGCTGGCTGAACCTGGATGCGTTTCATATGGGCGTTGGGGGCGACGACTCCTGGAGCCCGAGCGTGTCGCCGGAATTTATCCTGCAGGAGAAAAAGGTACGTTACGCCTTTAGCTGGCAACAGAACTAAACTTAATCGCTGATGCGGTCACACCATGTGGCCGCACATTCACTTCGGAGGTTTATCTGATGAAGTATGTCGATGGTTTTGTGGTTGCCGTTCCCGCGAATAATAAGGAGGCTTATCGCGAGATGGCCGCGAAAGCCGCGCCGCTGTTTAAAGAATTTGGCGCGCTTCGCATCGTAGAGTGTTGGGCAGATGATGTCCCCGACGGCAAATTAACGGACTTTCGCCTGGCGGTGAAGGCGGAAGAGAACGAAGAAGTGGTCTTCAGCTGGATCGAATATCCTTCCAGAGAGGTTCGCGATGAAGCAAACCGGAAGATGATGAACGATCCCAGAATGAAAGCGTTTGGCGACGCAATGCCGTTCGACGGCAAGCGTATGATTTATGGCGGCTTCTCGCCGCTGCTGGATGAATAATTATAATGCCCGGCGGTACACTCCGCCGGGCGCTAGTTGTGTGATTCCGGATCGAGATTGTTGTCTGCCCACTGAATAAAGGCCTCTTTCGGCAGCGCTTTACTGAAAAACCAGCCCTGGCCGTACTGCACACCGTGGCGGCGAAGCCATGCCAGCTGGCCCTCGGTTTCAATCCCTTCCGCTACCATATCGAGATTCAGCGACCTGGCCATCTCAATGATATGTGACGTCACATTCTTGTATTCCAGCGCGTCCACGAAAGATTTATCGATTTTCAGGGTATCGACATCCAGATCCTGCAGGTAGCTGAGGCTGGAATAGCCAGTGCCAAAATCGTCGATATAGACAGCGTGCCCAGCACGGCGGAAGCTGGCGATGGCGGGTGCGCTGACGGTAGGATCGGCAAACCCCCGCTCGGTAAGCTCAAGCGCAATCTGAGACGGGTGGAGCTTCCATTGATTCAGAAGACGGCTCAGCAGCGGGAGTACGCTACCCGATATCAAATCGGCCGGGGCAAGGTTAATCGAGATATGGTGGCCAGGATGCTGGCGCAACCACTCGCCCATCTCTTCAAATACCTTTTCAATGATCAGAGTCGTTAGCGAGTTTGTCAGGCCAGTTTGCTCTGCCAGCGAAACAAAAATATCAGGTGACAGGTAACTGCCGTCCGGCTGTGGCCAGCGGGCAAGCGCTTCTGCACCGGTTAATCTGCCGCTGTTTAATGCAACAATTGGCTGGAAATGCACCTGAATCTCCCGGGCATTGATGGCATCCAGCAGGCGATGCCGGGGCGATTGCAGGCGGCGTAACACGCGCAATATAAACCAGGCCGTCAGCAAGCTGATCAAAATGCCAAAAGGCAGCCAAAAATAAAGCTGGTGATGCCAGCTCTCTTTTAACGGTTTCAGGGACGCCCACGTCACAATGGCAAAACCCAGGTCGGGCACATTGTGCACGTTATACATCGCACCGTTATGTTGAAAATGCATGCTGTTAGTCCGCTGCATTTCGTTGAACACCTGCATATCCAGGCTGTTGCTGCTGGCGAAAACGATATTGCGCCGGATCCCGACCAGGGCAACGTCGATCGGCCAGGAGCCAAAGGGGATCACGTCGATCAGCGAGCCCGGGTCGATCATTACGATATAATGCCCTGTGCCAATAGCGGCCATATAGCGATTAACATTTAAATCGTTGTGCGAAGTCACCCAGGCCCGATAGCCATCGGGGGTGATCCGCAGTGCGGGTGGAAAAGAGGGAGTCTGGCTCTCTTGTTCCAGCGAAGAGCAGCGTGGCTTGAGATCGTCAACGTAGAGCATTTCCTGAATATAACGCCAGGAGAATGCGGTGCGGCGCATCATCAGCGTATGTTCGCGACTACAGGGGATCCCTTTGAAGGACTGCATTTCGTTTAACGCAGATTTGGCCTGAGTAATCACTCGGTCGGTACGGATCTGGACGCGGGAAGCGTAGCTGTTCAGGTCCTCAACAAACTTATCTTCCGCATTACTGTGTGCCAGCCAGACGCTGAGGCAGACAGGAACAAGCACTGCAATAACGAGTACGCAGGTCACCACACTAACCAGGTGTCGGGTTGTCATGCTCCTGTTTCCTTTTTATTACGCCGGGCGAGGGGCGCACAAGTCGATGACATTAAAACGGAAAGCCACGCTGCATTGTAGTGTTATAGCACGCCCCTGCCATTGATTTCATTTAGCAACCGGGCGCACGAATAAAAATATTTTAGGCGAGATTAACGAAGGGCGAAGAGTTGAGGAGGCGCTTATCCGTCGTGGGTTGTTTTTGCACCTCCACTCGGATATGCTAATTGTTATGTTATAACAATTCACTTCGATAAGGGTAAATATGCAGGTCCTCAATTCATTGCGCAGTGCTAAAAAACGTCATAAAGATTGCCTGATCGTTAAACGCAAAGGTCGGCTGTATGTGATATGCAAATCCAATCCGCGGTTCAAGGCCGTGCAGGGACGTAAGAAGAAACGGTAGAGCAGGACAGCAGGCTTGCCGCTTACAGCGAGGCTATAGGCGGCAGGCCGGGACAGGCTTCAGGCAGATACGCGGGAAAGGGTAAAGACGTCGTAGAAAGAGAGTTCGCCTTTAGTGGCGATCATTTTTTGCAGTTTCTCTTTTTGTTGTGACTCAACCTGGGGGGAGTGCAGGATGCTCTCGATCAGCTGGTTGGGCACATAGCGCGTGTTGTACCACTCACCGTTGTAGCAGACGCGAAAATCGAGCACATCAATATCTTCGTAGCGGTAGCGCGGATTAACGTCAAAAAAGAAGAAGGCGTTAAAGACGACGAATAATACCACCAGTAGCCAGACGGAACCGATCAGCGTCTCCGATTGCAGCATCACCACCAGCGTTGCCAGCCAGGCGGCGTACATGGCGATAAACAGACCCGGGTGTTTGCGAATAAAGCTGATGCTAAAGCGCGGTCTGTTGTCACGCTTTTCTCGAACATTGAGGTCATCAATGGTTTCGGTAAGCAGGCGTTGTATCTCGGTCATCTTCTGCCCTTTCTCAAATCACTTAAAACGGGGATCTGTATATTTTAAGTGACCACAATGTTTGTGGATAGTAACAGTTAGGCTAAGAAAAAACATAACAGTTGCCAGAAAAGGGCGGGTTAGATAAAGCGGTTAGTCTGTTCAGTACGAGGCAGCGTCTCCGTTGGGCGATAACGGTCGCCCATACGGGTGAGGAACTCATGCTGGTGGTAGAAAGCAGTGTTTAAACGTCTAATGCAGTGTGATGCTCTTCGGCGTGTGAATCACCCAATCAGCGTACAAACTTCCACACGGCTGTCGGGATTTTATCATACAGCTTATTCATAGTGAGTTCAGCCAGACGATGATCGGCTGCAGAATAGAATACTGCTAACTCATTATCAGAAAGCTCGTATTTATTTTTCTCAATCACACGTTCAAGGGTGTCAATTGACTGACAGCGTCGCAAACGCATCAAATAATCTGTCTTGGTTAAGGGTTTATCAGACATAAAGTCACCTAATTGTTTGTAATAATTTTAACTGGCGAAGCTAACGGGTTAGCCTTGCTTGCATTGACAAAACAACGAAAAAGCCGATTGCCCGATTTACGCCATTTTTGCAAATCCTGTGCATTAATGCCGTAGCTGCTGAATAACATAAAAGTGTCATCCAGGTATTCGTCAATTTGCTCAATCAACTTATTATCTTCGTTATACTTAATTTTATAATTAAGCGCGAAGGTTGCTATATGCTCAATCAACTCGTTTAACTGCAAATTAATGGCAGAAGTAGGGTCATTGACCCAGCCATGGTTGCTTTCATCGAGATTGGAAAGGCAGTCATGGTACAGGGATTCACAAAGGAATTTCAACTGTGCAATATCTTGCCTTTTAGGCGAGTATTCGTCCATAGCGCATCCCCTTTTTGAGTGATTTTTTACTCACCGAACATCGTTGTCGGGAAGGGTACAACTGACTTAGCGTCAACGACTACTGTATGCGTCTTACCATTAACTATAATCTACTCTGATTAGGATTTCACCGCGCTATTACGAAAAATTACAATTACGCCGGAGGGTAAAGGTTTAGGCAGACGCTCTGTTATATATTGTTTTTCCAGTTGCCCCCGGTCTCTTATCTCCCGACTCGATGTTAAGACCATTTCAAAAGCGCTATTACGCGCCATCGTAAACAAAAAACACCAGGAATACTCTTAATAACTAAGAAGCAACGCAAGAAAGTGAGAATTTGTGTAAGAGGATTAGGTTAAATATGAGAAGTGGTTTAAAGGTGACATAAAATATATAAATCGCCAATAAGCTTATTTTATGATTTTCAATTGCCAAAAAAAAGGCCGCATTAGCGGCCTTTTTAACTGTTAACAGCACATTCCGGGTGGTCTTACACCGAATGTTTGTGTTCGACGTCTTCAGATTTACGGCTGAAACGACGACGTACCACCACAAAGAAGACCGGAACAAAGAAGATGGCCAGTACGGTTGCGGTGACCATCCCGCCCATTACGCCAGTACCTACGGCGTTCTGCGAACCGGAGCCTGCACCCGAGCTGATTACCAGCGGCATAACCCCGAGGATAAATGCCAGGGAGGTCATCAGAATCGGACGCAGACGCATACGCACCGCTTCCAGCGTGGCTTCGATAAGCCCTTTGCCCTCTTTATCCATCAGATCCTTGGCGAATTCCACGATAAGTATCGCGTTCTTCGCCGACAAGCCAATGGTTGTTAGCAGGCCCACCTGGAAGTACACGTCGTTACCCAGCCCACGGAACGTGGCCGCCAACAGGGCACCAATAACCCCCAGTGGCACAACCAGCATAACCGAGAACGGAATCGACCAGCTTTCATACAGCGCTGCCAGACACAGGAATACCACAATCAGCGAGATGGCATACAGGGCAGGAGCCTGGTTGCCGGACAGGCGTTCCTGATAGGACATGCCCGTCCAGTCGTAGCCGATGCCTGCTGGCAGTTTTTGCGCCAGCTCTTCCATCAGGTTCATGGCCTCACCGGTACTTCTACCCGGTGCCGCCTGACCCAGGATCTCCATTGATGGCAGACCGTTGTAACGTTCCAGACGCGGCGAGCCGTATTCCCAGCGTGAAGTGGAGAAGGCGGCGAATGGCACCATCTGTCCGTCACTGCCGCGAACGTACCAGTTGTTGATATCGTTCGGCAACATACGGTACTGCGCTTCAGACATCACGTACACTTTCTTCACACGACCGCGGTCGATGAAGTCGTTGACGTAGCTACCGCCCCAGGCCGCGCCCAGTGTGGTATTGATGTCACTGATAGAAACGCCCAGCGCCTGTGCTTTTTCCTGATCGATATCCACTTTGAACTGAGGCGTATCTTCCAGACCGTTCGGACGCACGCCTACCAGCAGCTCAGGATGCTTGGCAACTTCACCAAACAACTGGTTACGCGCCTGAGTCAGTTTTTCATGGCCCAGACCGCCCTGGTCGATAAGCTGGAAGTCAAAGCCGGTTGCCGTACCCAGCTCGACGATCGCAGGCAGGTTAAAGGCAAAGACCATCGCATCTTTAATCTGCGAGAAGGTGCCCATCGCGCGGCCAGTAATGGCTTCAACCTTGTTCTCTTTGCCCGGACGTTCAGCCCAGTCTTTCAGAGAAACGAAGGCAATACCGGTGTTCTGGCCACGACCCGCAAAGCCGAAGCCGTTAACCGCAAACACCGATTCAACGTTGGCTTTCTCTTTGGTGAGGTAGTAATTAGTCACCTCATCCAGCACTTTCTGGGTACGTTCCTGAGATGCACCCGCTGGCAACTGGGCCATGGTCAGGAAGACACCCTGGTCTTCGTCCGGCAGGAAGGAGCTTGGCAGACGAACGAACAGGTACGCCATACCCACCACGATTATGATATAGAGCAGCAGATAACGACCGGTGCTGCGCAGGATATTGCCTACGCTGTCGGTGTAGTGGTGCGTACTCTTATCGAACATCCGGTTAAACCAGCCGAAGAAGCCTTTTTTGTTCTCGCCGTGATCGCCTTTGGCCACTGGTTTCAGCATGGTGGCGCACAGTGCAGGGGTCAGGATCAACGCAACCAGTACCGACAGGGCCATTGCCGAGACGATAGTGATCGAGAACTGACGATAAATCGCACCGGTAGAACCCCCGAAGAAGGCCATCGGGATAAATACCGCCGACAACACCATGGCGATACCGACCAGCGCGCCCTGGATCTGACCCATCGATTTACGGGTAGCTTCCTTCGGCGGCAGTCCTTCTTCGGACATGACACGCTCGACGTTTTCTACCACGACGATGGCGTCATCCACGAGCAGGCCTATCGCCAGCACCATCCCGAACATCGTCAGGGTGTTTATCGAGAAGCCAAAGGCCGAGAGGATCGCAAACGTCCCCAACAGAACGACCGGCACGGCGATGGTTGGAATCAGCGTCGCACGGAAGTTTTGCAGGAACAGGTACATCACGATGAACACCAGGATAATCGCTTCGACCAGCGTTTTGATTACCTCGTGAATGGAGATTTTCACGAATGGCGTGGTGTCATACGGGTAAACGATTTTCAGGCCTGACGGGAAGAAAGGTTCCATTTTCTTCAGTTCGGCACGGATCGCGGTAGCGGTATCCAGGGCGTTAGCGCCAGTCGCCAGCTTAATCCCCAGGCCGGATGCCGGCTGGCCGTTAAACTTGGCGATAACGTCATAGTTTTCACCGCCCAGCTCTACCTTCGCCACATCACGCAGGCGAACCTGGGAACCGTCCGGGTTCACTTTCAGCAGAATTTTACTGAATTCATCTGCCGAGGTCAGACGGGTCTGCGCGATGATTGAGGCGTTCAGCTGCTGGCCTTTCACCGGCGGCGTGCCGCCTAACTGACCGGCTGCCACCTGGGCGTTCTGCGCTTTAATCGCGGTGATCACGTCAACTGGCGTCAACTGGAAGTTGTTCAGTTTGTTCGGATCCATCCAGATACGCATCGCGTACTGAGAACCGAACAGCTGCACGTCACCCACGCCTGAAGTACGGCTGATGGCATCCTTCATGTTGGCGCCCACGTAGTCGGAGATATCCTCCTGCGTCATGGTGCCGTTGGTGTTGATAACGCCGACAACCATCAGGAAGCTGCTGGAGGATTTCTCCACGCTCACACCCTGCTGTTGTACTTCTTGCGGCAGTAACGGCATCGCCAGCTGCAGTTTGTTCTGCACCTGAACCTGAGCGATGTCCGCATCCGTACCGGATTCGAAGGTCAGCGTGATCTGCACCGTACCGGTGGAGTCACTGTTGGAGGACATGTACATCAGGTTATCGATACCGTTCATGTTCTGTTCGATAACCTGAGTTACGGTGTCCTGCACCGTTTTGGCATCAGCCCCTGGGTAGGTTGCGGCGATTGAAATTGCTGGCGGCGCAATAGTTGGATATTGCGCGACAGGCAGCTTCAGGATCGCAAGTCCCCCGGCTAGCATGATGATTATGGCGATCACCCACGCAAAAATGGGGCGATCGATAAAGAAATTAGGCATGTCTTAACGGCTCCTGTTTAAGTTAAGACTTAGGTTGTTCTGACTGGCCGCCTGCGGAGGCTTGTTGTTGATTGTCAGACGTGACCTCTTGCGCTTTAACCTGGGCGCCCGGGCGAACTTTTTGTAAACCGGTAATGATGACGCGATCGCCATCTTTCAGACCTTCGGTAACCAGCCATTTGTCGCCAATTGCCTGGGTTGCGGTGATCTGGCGGACTTCAACTTTGTCTTCAGCGCCAATGACCATTGCACTGGCATCGCCGCGCGGCGTACGGGTCACACCCTGCTGTGGAACCAGCAGTGCGGTTGGGTTAGTCCCTTCTTCCAGGCTTGCGCGAACAAACATACCTGGTAACAGCGTATGGTTCGGGTTCGGGAAGATGGCGCGCAGGGTGATAGAACCGGTGGTCTGATCGACCGTCACGTCAGAAAACTCGAGGCTGCCGGCCTGTGGGAACTTAATGCCGTCGTTAGTGACCAGCTCCACTTTCGCTTTGCCATTTTCCTGCTTCAGGGTGCCGTTCTCCAGCTCCTGTTTCAGACGCAGGAAATCATTGCTCGACTGGGTAACATCGACATAGATCGGGTCAAGCTGCTGCACAGTGGCCAGTGCGGTAGTCTGGCCATTCTGCACCAGGGCACCTTCGGTCACTGCCGATTTACCAATGCGGCCGCTGATAGGCGACGTCACTTTGGTATAAGCCAGGTTAATACGTGCGGTTTCAACGGCGGCTTTCGCAGCGGTAACGGCAGCGTTTGCCTGCTGAGCATCGGCCTGGGCGCTATCAAATTCCTGTTGGCTGATGTACTGAGTGCCAATCAGTTTCTGATAACGGCTGACGGTCAGCTGGGCAATTTTTGCCGCAGCCTGGGCTTTAGCCAGATCGCCTTTTGCACTTTCGTAATTAGCCTGATAGGTAGCGGGATCAATCTGATACAGAGATTCACCGGCTTTAACATCGCCGCCTTCCGTAAAATTACGTTTCAGGATGATGCCACTCACCTGTGGACGCACTTCAGCAATGCGGTAAGCGCTGGTTCGGCCGGGTAATTCTGTTTTTATCTGGAGAGGTTCGGATTTGAGCGTCACGACGCCAACTTCTGGCACCTGCTGAGCCCCTTGTTGAGCCTGTTTTTCGTCACATCCTGTAAGCGCTAAGCTGCCTGAGAGCATCAGAACGATCGCCAGAGGCGTTAACCCTCTGTTTTTGTTCATATGTAAACCTCGAGTTTCCGATTTCAAATTGATCAATGGATCACGCGTCCACAAACCCATTGCTGCGTTTATATTATCGTCGTGCTATGGTACATACATTCATAAATGTATGTAAATCTGACTCCTGTAAATTCACCTGGGTATGGCACGAAAAACCAAACAACAAGCACTTGCGACACGCCAGCACATCCTTGATGTAGCTTTGCGCTTGTTTTCGCAACAGGGTGTTTCTTCCACTTCGCTGGCACAGATTGCTCAGGCGGCGGGAGTAACCCGTGGAGCGATTTACTGGCATTTCAAAAATAAGTCAGATTTATTTGGTGAAATTTGGGAGCTTTCAGAATCCAATATTGGGGATCTCGAGACTGAGTATCAGGCAAAATTCCCCGACGATCCACTCTCAGTTTTAAGAGAGATTCTGGTCTATATCCTTGAGGCTACAGTTATAGAAGAACGCCGCCGCCTGATGATGGAGATTATCTTCCACAAATGCGAGTTTGTCGGGGAAATGGCGGTAGTGCAACAGGCACAGCGCAGTCTTTGTCTGGAGAGTTACGATCGTATTGAACAGAGCCTATTGCATTGTATTAAAGCCCACATGTTACCTGCCAATTTATTAACCCGCCGCGCCGCCATCCTGATGCGCAGCTATATTTCCGGCCTGATGGAAAACTGGCTTTTTGCTCCCCAGTCTTTTGATCTGCAACGTGAAGCCCGTGATTATGTGGAAATCCTGCTGGAGATGTACCAGTTCTGCCCTACGCTGCGCGCGCAGCCAGACTCGCTCCATGCCTGATCCCAGGAATTGTCCGGGAGCCACGCGTTGATGCTATTTTGCACCCGATTGCCGTGATATTCTTCACGCCGGTCTTTTTGGTATTCATCACACGAATTACACATAACTATGTTGCACTACACACGCAAACAGCATCCCATCTTTGCTTTTATTCTGGTTTTCTTTCTCTCGTTGATGGCTTCACCGGCTGCGTTTGCGCGTGCCGATAATAGCAGCGACATGCCTACCCGGGCAGATGTGCAGAGCCAGCTTGATGCCCTGAGCAAACAGAAAGAGCTTACTCCGCAGGACAAGCTGGTCCAGCAGGATCTGACGGAAACCCTGGAGACCCTCGACAAGCTCGAGCGGGTCAAAGCGGAAACTACGCAGTTACGCCAGAAGGTGGCGCAAGCGCCTGAGATGATGCGTAAGGCGACCGAGAGCCTTAACGCGCTGAGTGATGTCGATAACGATGCGGAAACCCGCAAAACGCTGGCGACCTTGTCGCTGCGTCAGCTGGAACTGCGCGTGGCGCAACTGCTCGACGATTTACAAACCGCACAAAACGATCTCGCCACTTACAATAGCCAACTGGTTTCCCTGCAAACCCAGCCGGAGCGCGTGCAGAATGCGATGTATTCGGCATCTCAGCAGTTGCAGCAGATCCGCAATCGCCTGAACGGCACCTCTGCGGGCGAAGCGGCGTTACGCCCCACGCAGCAAACCTTACTCCTGACGCAGCAGCAGCTGCTCAATGCCCAGATCGAACAGCAGCGTAAGAGTCTGGAAGGTAACACCGTGCTGCAGGATACCCTGCAAAAACAGCGCGACTATGTTACCGCCAACATTAACCGTCTGGAGCATCAGCTACAGCTGTTGCAGGAAGCGGTCAACAGCAAGCGACTCACCCTGACGGAGAAAACCGCGCAGGAAGCCGTTAACCCGGACGAAACCGCGCGTATCCAGGAAAACCCGCTGGTGAAACAAGAGCTGGATGCCAACCATCAGCTCAGCCAGCGCTTGATAACGGCCACTGAAAACGGCAACTCGCTGGTTCAGCGGAACATCAAAGTCAAAAACTGGCTGGATCGCGCCCTGCAGTCTGAGCGCAACATCAAAGAGCAGATCGCCGTCCTGAAAGGCAGCCTGCTGCTGTCGCGTATCCTCTATCAGCAGCAGCAGACTTTACCCTCCGCCGATGAACTGGAGGACATGACCAACCGCATTGCGGATTTGCGTCTCGAACAGTTCGAGGTCAACCAGCAGCGCGATGCGCTGTTCCAGAGCGATGCCTTCGTCGCCAAAGTGGAAGAGGGGCACAGCAGCGACGTCAACGCTGAAGTCCACGATGCGTTGCTGCAGGTGGTAGACATGCGCCGCGAGCTGCTCGATCAGCTGAATAAACAGCTGGGTAATCAGCTGATGATGGCCATTAACCTGCAGATCAACCAGCAGCAGTTGGTGAGCGTATCCAAAAGCCTGCAGGAGATCCTCACCCAGCAGATCTTCTGGGTAAACAGCAACAAACCGATGGACTGGGACTGGATCAAATCCTTCCCGGGGATGCTGAAAGACCAGATCAAAGGAATGAAAATCACCGTTAACTGGGAAAAAGCCGGTCCGGCGGTGGCCTTTGCCTTCCTTGCGGGTCTGCCGCTGTTGCTGATTGCCGGGTTGATCCGCTGGCGTCTCGGCTGGCTGAAAAAGTACCAGGCGAAACTGGCGAATGAAGTAGGGCAATTGCGTAATGACAGCCAGCTTCATACCCCGAAAGCCATTCTTATCGATCTGATCCGCGCTCTGCCGGTCTGCCTGTTAATTCTGGCGGCGGGGCTGATCCTGCTCACCATGCAGCTCAACATCAGCGATCTGCTGTGGGCCTTCAGTAAAAAACTGGCGCTGTTCTGGCTGGTGTTTGGCCTGTGCTGGAAAGTGCTGGAAAAAGACGGCGTGGCGGTGAATCACTTTAATATGCCTGCCCAGCTCACCAGCCACTGGCGACGCCAGATCGTGCGGGTGAGCCTCGCGCTGTTGCCACTGCACTTCTGGTCGGTGGTGGCGGAACTCTCTCCGCTGCATCTGATGGATGACGTGCTGGGGCAGTTCGTTATTCTGCTTAACCTGCTGGTGATCGCCATCCTTATGTGGCCGATGTGCCGCGACAGCTGGCGCGATAAAGAGTCCCATTCCATTCGCCTGGCGACGGTCACCGTGCTGTCCATTATCCCGGTGGCGCTGATGGTGCTCACGGCTACCGGTTATTTCTATACCACCCTGCGTCTGTCGGGCCGCTGGATTGAAACCGTCTATCTGGTGATCCTCTGGAACCTGCTGTATCAGACCGTCCTGCGCGGGTTGAGCGTGGCCGCCCGTCGTATCGCCTATCGCCGCGCCCTGGCGCGTCGGCAGAATATGGTAAAAGAGGGAGCCGAAGGCGCGGAGCCGCAGGAGGAGCCGACCATCGCCCTCGAGCAGGTCAACCAGCAGACGTTGCGCATTACCATGCTGGTGATGATCGCTCTGTTCGGCGTGATGTTCTGGGCCATCTGGTCTGATTTAATTACCGTCTTTGCCTATCTCGACAGCATTACCCTGTGGCACTACAGCGGCACTGAAGCCGGTGCGGCAGTGGTGAAAAACGTCACCATGGGCAGCCTGCTGTTTGCATTGGTTTCGGCGGTAGTGGCCTGGGCCTTGATCCGCAACCTGCCAGGCCTGCTGGAAGTGCTGGTACTCTCGCGCCTGAATATGCGCCAGGGGGCCTCCTACGCCATCACCACCATTCTGAACTATGTGATTCTGGTGGCGGGCGCGATGACCGTCTTCGGTTCGCTCGGGGTCTCGTGGGACAAACTGCAGTGGCTGGCGGCGGCTCTGTCGGTAGGTCTTGGGTTCGGTTTACAGGAGATCTTTGGTAACTTCGTTTCAGGTCTGATTATCCTGTTCGAGCGCCCGGTGCGCATCGGCGATACGGTGACCATCGGCACCTTCTCGGGAACGGTCAGCAAGATCCGTATTCGTGCCACCACTATTACGGATTTCGATCGTAAAGAGGTGATCATCCCGAACAAAGCCTTCGTGACCGAGCGGTTGATCAACTGGTCGCTCTCCGACACCATCACCCGCGTGGTGATCAGTCTGGGCGTGGCTTACGGTTCCGATCTGGATACGGTGAAAAAAGTGCTGTTGAAAGCGGCGATGGATCATCCGAAAGTGATGCACGATCCTGAGCCGGCCGTGTTCTTTACCACCTTCGGCCCGAGTACGCTGAATCATGAACTGCGTCTGTACGTGCGTGAACTGCGTGACCGCAGCTACACCGTGGATGAACTGAACCGCACCATTGAGCGTCTGTGCCGTGAGAACAACATCAACATCGCGTTCAACCAGCTTGAAGTGCATCTGCGCAATGAGAAGGGCGACGAGCACACAGAAGTGAAACGTGAAGTGAAGGGGGATGACCCAACACCGGCATGATTTTCTTAAGGGGAGGGCGGATCAGATTCCCTCTCCCTTTGGAATAAGGTTAGGGTGAGGGGGAAGCGGCGTCGATTTTCCCCTCAAAATCCCGCTTCACAATCTCCAGCGCCTTCAGCACCGTCTCGGCCGGGATGTCATGATTTTCCAGCAACATGATCAGATCAACCGCCAGCTTTATTTCATCGGGGGCGTTTTCCAGTGACACACACTACTCCTGTTAACGGGTCAGACGCGCAATCACGCGCTCAATATCATCCAGTGCCTTGCGACAGCGTTCAAGCCGCCCCTCAAGCGCAGTAATTTCGCGCATCAGTATCTGCTGCTCTTCCAGCGTTTCGGCCTGGTTCAGCCGCGCCTCGCGTTCAGACTTCATTTCACACAGCCGCCGCTCAAACTCCTGATGCTCCAGCCGCTTGCGCTGCCATTTTGTCGCACCGGCAGAAGCACTGTCCCAGACCCGTAAAGGCCAGGCGGCAATCTCCCTGTGCAGGGCGGCGATCTGCTCCGCCAGATGGGTGGCCAGCCAGTTGACCTGCTCCGTTTGCGCCTTCTCTACCGCATGACCCAATTCATCAAGATTGGCCTGAGCTTCATCAAGATAATCTTTCATCACTGTGCTGCGGGTACGAAACAGCTGCCGGTCAAAGCGCGGTTTTAGCGTAGCGTGCTGCATCAGGGGGGCGGCCTGCGTACGCAGGGACGTCAGCTGATTTTGCAGCGTCTGTAAAAGCAAGGCTGTTTTCAATCCGCTCTCCAGTGGTACAGTAGCCGTTCAGTTTGATAACGAATCGCATTATGCAGCGTACTATTTTAATCATCATTGGCTGGCTAGCGGTAGTGCTCGGCACGCTGGGCGTCGTTTTGCCCATTCTGCCAACCACCCCCTTTATATTACTGGCAGCCTGGTGCTTCGCCCGTTCTTCTCCGCGTTTTCACCAATGGCTGCTGTACCGCTCATGGTTTGGCGGCTATCTGCGCCACTGGCAACAGTACCGCGCCATGCCGCCCGGCGCGAAGCCGCGGGCCATTGCGGTGATCCTCGTCACCTTCGCCATTTCATTATGGATGGTAAAAATTATGTGGGTGCGGATCCTGCTGTTGGCTATCCTCGCGTGCCTGCTGATTTTCATGTGGCGGATGCCCGTAGTTGATGGAAAGCAACAAAAGCAATAATCCTCAGACTGGCTGTTGCAATTCTTGTGCGCAGCCAGTAAATTCGACCGTTTTCGAGCACGGGCAGGCTTGGTCAAAGGTTAAGCAATTGTTATTTTGACCGACCATCTCTCCGCTCCGTGAGTAACACCGTTTTCATCAGGCATCCATTTATGACCGCAACTGCGCAGCAGCTTGAATACCTTAAAAACAGCATCAAAAGTATCCAGGACTATCCAAAACCTGGCATTCTTTTCCGTGATGTCACCAGCTTGCTGGAAGACCCGAAAGCGTACGCCCTCAGCATTGAATTGCTGGTCGAGCGTTACAAAAACGCCGGGATCACCAAAGTTGTCGGCACCGAAGCCCGCGGTTTCCTGTTTGGCGCCCCGGTTGCGCTGGCAATGGGCGTTGGTTTTGTGCCGGTGCGTAAGCCGCGCAAACTGCCACGCGAAACCATCGCTGAGAGCTACGAGCTTGAGTACGGTACCGACCAGCTTGAGATCCATGTTGATGCGATCAAGCCTGGCGACAAAGTGCTGGTGGTTGACGATCTGCTGGCAACCGGTGGCACCATTGAGGCGACCGTGAAGCTGATCCGTCGTCTGGGTGGCGAAGTGACCGATGCGGCCTTCATCATCAACCTGTTCGATCTGGGTGGCGAACAGCGCCTGGAAAAACAGGGCATCACCAGCTACAGCCTCGTGCCTTTCCCGGGACATTAATCCTCCCGCCCGCAACCTCGCCCAACGGGTGAGGTTGTGTTAGCATTACCCCCTGATTATCCACCTTCCAGCGTTGCAGAGCCTGCCCATGAGTTATCAGGTGTTAGCCCGTAAATGGCGACCCCAAACCTTTGCTGACGTTGTCGGCCAGGAACATGTGCTGACCGCCCTGGCGAACGGCTTATCGCTAGGACGTATCCATCACGCCTATCTTTTTTCCGGCACCCGCGGCGTCGGTAAAACATCTATTGCCCGTTTACTGGCGAAAGGCCTCAACTGCGAAAGCGGGATCACCGCCACGCCGTGCGGCGTCTGCGACAACTGCCGTGAAATCGAGCAGGGGCGCTTTGTCGATCTGATTGAGATCGATGCCGCCTCGCGCACGAAAGTTGAAGATACCCGCGATCTGCTGGATAACGTCCAGTACGCCCCGGCGCGCGGCCGCTTCAAGGTCTATCTGATCGATGAAGTGCACATGCTGTCGCGCCACAGCTTTAACGCCCTGCTGAAGACGCTGGAAGAGCCGCCTGCACACGTCAAGTTCCTGCTGGCGACCACCGATCCGCAAAAGCTGCCGGTGACCATCTTATCCCGCTGCCTGCAGTTCCATCTGAAGGCGTTGGACGTCGGGCAGATCCGCGATCAGCTTGAACATATTCTGAATGAAGAGCAGGTGACGCACGAACCGCGTGCCCTGCAGCTGCTGGCGCGTGCCGCTGACGGCAGCCTGCGCGATGCGCTCAGCCTCACCGATCAGGCCATTGCCAGCGGTGATGGGCAGCTGACGACGCTTGCGGTCAGCACCATGCTCGGCACCCTGGACGACGATCAGGCCCTGTCGCTGATTGAGGCGGTGGTCGAGGCCAACGGCGAGCAAGTGATGGCGTTAGTCAACGCCTCAGCGGCGCGCGGCATCGAGTGGGAAGCCCTGCTGGTTGAGATGCTTAGCCTGCTGCACCGCATTGCGATGATACAGCTCTCCCCGGCTGCGCTGGGGCCGGACATGGCCGCGATTGAGCAGCGCATGCGCGAACTGGCGCGTACTATCCCGCCAACCGACGTGCAGCTCTACTATCAAACCCTGTTAATTGGTCGCAAAGAGCTGCCTTTTGCACCGGATCGCCGCATGGGCGTGGAAATGACCCTGCTGCGCGCGCTGGCGTTCCATCCGCGAATGCCGCTGCCGGAACCCGAGGTGCCGCAACCCTCTTTCGCGCCGGTCGCCCCTACGGCAGTGATGACGCCGCCGCAGGTTCCCGTGCAGCAGAGTGCACCGCCACTGCCGCGCCACGATGTGCCGCTGTCGGATGCTACCAGTTCGGTACTCGCCGCCCGCAATCAGTTGCAACGCGCGCAGGGAGCAACCAAGCCAAAAAAGAGTGAACCGGCAGCGCCTGCAAGAGCGCGGCCGGTAAATAACGCCGCGCTTGAACGTCTGGCCTCGGTCTCGGAGCGCGTGCAGTCGCGTTCTACCTCGGTCACGTCTGAGCCACAGGCTCCGGCAAAGAAAGAGGCCTATCGCTGGAAAGCGACCACCGTCACCGAAGAGGTGAAGGTGGAAGTCGCCACGCCGAAAGCGCTGAAAAAGGCGCTGGAGCACGAGAAAACCCCGGAACTGGCCGCTAAGCTTGCCGGGGAGTCGCTGGAGCGTGATGCCTGGGCGGCTGAGGTCAGTCAGTTAAAACTGCCCAAGCTGGTGGAGCAGGTTGCCCTGAATGCCTGGCGTGAACAGGACGGCAACCGGATCTGCCTGCATCTGCGTTCAGGCCAGCGCCATCTGAACTCAGCAAGTGCCCAACAGGTCCTGACTGAGGCGCTCTCCACATTACAGGGTGCGCCTGTTGAATTGACCATCATTGAAGATGATAATCCGGCGGTGCGAACGCCGCTGGAGTGGCGTCAGGCCATCTATGAAGAGAAACTCGCGCAGGCGCGTGAGTCGATTATCGCGGATAATAACATTCAGACCCTGCAGCGTTACTTTGATGCAGAACTGGATGAAGAGAGTATTCGACCCATTTGATCGTGAGTCTGACTTACGGTTGTTATCTTTAACGTGAAAGAAGAGAGAAGCCTATGTTTGGTGGTAAAGGCGGTCTGGGTGGTCTGATGAAGCAGGCCCAGCAGATGCAGGAAAAAATGCAGAAGATGCAGGAAGAGATCGCACAGATGGAAGTGACTGGCGAATCTGGCGCAGGTCTGGTCAAAGTGACCATCAACGGTGCGCATAACTGCCGTCGCGTGGAGATCGACCCAAGCCTGCTCGAAGACGACAAAGACATGCTGGAAGATCTGGTCGCCGCTGCATTTAACGATGCTGCGCGCCGTATCGACGAAACCCAGAAAGAAAAAATGGCCTCTGTATCCTCTGGAATGCAGCTGCCACCGGGCTTTAAGATGCCGTTCTGATGCAAACCAGTCCGCTGCTCACGCAGCTAATGGAAGCGCTACGCTGCCTGCCGGGCGTAGGCCCGAAGTCAGCGCAGCGCATGGCGTTTACCCTGCTGCAGCGCGATCGTAGCGGCGGCATGCGTCTGGCGCAGGCGTTGACCCGCGCCATGTCAGAAATCGGACACTGTGCAGACTGCCGCACCTTTACCGAGCAGGAAGTGTGTAACATCTGCGCCAATCCGCGCCGTCAGGAAAACGGTCAGATCTGCGTGGTGGAGAGTCCTGCGGACATCTACGCCATCGAACAGACCGGGCAGTTTTCTGGCCGCTATTTTGTGCTGATGGGCCACCTGTCGCCGCTGGATGGTATCGGCCCGGATGATATTGGTCTGGACCGTCTGGAACAGCGTCTGAAATCGGAAACGATCAACGAGGTGATCCTCGCCACCAACCCAACGGTGGAAGGGGAGGCAACGGCCAACTACATCGCGGAACTGTGCGCGGAGTCAGGCGTCGAAGCCAGCCGTATCGCCCACGGCGTACCGGTGGGCGGCGAGCTGGAGATGGTGGACGGCACCACGCTGTCACACTCTCTGGCCGGTCGTCACAAGATTATTTTCTGACCAAACGGAGGCTGCAGCCGTGGCCTCCGCTTGAAAACCTTCCTCGCTATCCCCATCTCTCCCTCAACGCTTTTAAACCCCATTAAATGGCATTGTTGAGGTCGACTTAGTATGAAAGGACAAGAAACCCGCGGTTTCCAGTCAGAAGTAAAACAACTTCTGCATCTGATGATCCATTCTCTTTATTCCAATAAAGAAATCTTCCTGCGTGAGCTTATCTCTAACGCCTCTGATGCGGCAGACAAGCTGCGTTTCCGTGCACTCTCGAAGCCAGAGCTGTATGAAGGTGACGGCGAACTGCGCGTGCGCGTCTCGTTTGATAAAGAGAACCGCACCCTGACCATCGCGGATAATGGCATCGGCATGACCCGCGATGAAGCCATTGACCATCTCGGTACTATCGCGAAATCCGGCACCAAAGCCTTCCTGCAGTCCATGGGTTCCGATCAGGCTAAAGACAGCCAGTTGATCGGCCAGTTCGGCGTGGGCTTCTATTCGGCGTTCATCGTGGCGGATAAAGTCACCGTACGCACCCGTGCGGCAGGCGAGAGCGCTGAAAACGGCGTCTTCTGGGAATCCCACGGTGAAGGCGAATACACCGTAGCCGACATCACCAAAGCCGATCGCGGCACCGAGATCACCCTGCACCTGCGCGAAGGGGAAGACGATTTCCTCAACGACTGGCGCGTGCGCTCCATCATCAGCAAATATTCTGACCATATCGCTCTGCCGGTTGAGATCGAAAAACGGGAAGAACAGGACGGCGAAACCGTTATTTCCTGGGAGAAGATCAACAAGGCGCAGGCGCTGTGGACGCGTAACAAGTCTGAGATCAAAGACGAAGAATACACCGAGTTCTACAAGCACATCGCCCACGACTTTACCGATCCGCTGACCTGGAGCCACAACCGCGTGGAAGGGAAGCAGGAGTACACCAGCCTGCTGTACATCCCGGCGCAGGCGCCGTGGGATATGTGGAACCGCGATCACAAGCACGGCCTGAAGCTGTACGTGCAGCGCGTGTTCATCATGGACGAAGCCGAGCAGTTCATGCCGAACTACCTGCGCTTTGTGCGTGGCCTGATTGATTCCAACGATCTGCCGCTGAACGTCTCCCGTGAGATCCTGCAGGACAGCACCGTGACCCGCAATCTGCGCACCGCTTTGAGCAAACGCGCCCTGCAGATGCTGGACAAGCTGGCGAAAGACGACGCAGAAAAATACCAGACCTTCTGGAAACAGTTCGGCCTGGTACTGAAAGAAGGCCCGGCGGAAGATTCCTCCAACGTCGAAGCCATTGCCAAGCTGCTGCGCTTTGCCTCCACGCATACCGACTCCTCCGAGCAGACCGTGTCGCTGGAAGAGTACATCTCCCGTATGAAGGAAGGGCAGGAGAAGATCTACTACATCACCGCCGACAGCTATGCCGCGGCGAAGAGCAGCCCGCACCTCGAGCTGCTGCGTAAGAAAGGCATCGAAGTGCTGCTGCTTTCCGATCGCATCGATGAGTGGATGATGAACTACCTGACCGAGTTCAGCGGTAAAGCGTTCCAGTCCGTGGCGAAAGCCGATGAGTCCATCGACAAGCTGGCGGATGAAGTGGACGAAACCGCGAAAGAGGCGGAAAAAGCGCTGGAGCCATTTGTTGAGCGTGTGAAAACCCATCTGGGCGATCGCGTGAAAGAGGTGCGCTTCACACACCGTCTGACCGATACGCCAGCCATCGTCACCACCGAAGCCGATGAGATGAGCACCCAGATGGCGAAGCTGTTCGCTGCTGCGGGCCAGAGCGTACCGGAAGTGAAGTACATCTTTGAACTCAACCCGGATCACGCGCTGGTGAAACGCGCGGCAGACACCCAGGACGACGCCCGCTTTGCCGAGTGGGTTGAACTGCTGCTGGATCAGTCCCTGCTGGCCGAGCGAGGCACGCTGGAAGATCCAAACCAGTTCATCAAGCGCGTCAATGCGTTGCTGCTGGCGTAATTAAACGTCTGCCCCTCTCCCTAACCCTCTCCCCAAAGGGGAGAGGGGACTACAATGCCCTCTCCCCTTTGGGGAGAGGGCAGGGTGAGGGGAAATCCCCTGCCCTCTGTCAAATTATCTCCCTCGTTAACCGTTTCAGCCTTCCCGCCTTCCTTGAGCCACGTCCGTTCTGATGGTATTGTTTAGCGCTTTTTGAAAAATTGAACCAACTTTTGAGGGGATTTTCGCAATGCGTATTATTCTGCTTGGCGCTCCGGGCGCGGGTAAAGGAACTCAGGCTCAGTTCATCATGGAGAAATACGGTATTCCGCAAATCTCTACGGGTGACATGCTGCGTGCCGCTGTTAAATCTGGCTCCGAGCTGGGCAAACAGGCGAAAGACATTATGGACGCCGGCAAACTGGTAACCGATGAGCTGGTTATTGCTCTGGTTAAAGAACGCATTACTCAGGAAGATTGCCGCAACGGTTTCCTGCTGGACGGCTTCCCACGTACCATTCCTCAGGCTGATGCCATGAAAGAAGCGGGCATCAACGTGGATTACGTGCTGGAGTTCGACGTACCGGACGAACTGATCGTGGACCGTATCATCGGTCGTCGCGTACACGCCGCTTCCGGCCGCGTTTACCACGTGAAATTCAATCCACCGCAGGTGGAAGGTAAAGACGACGTGACCGGCGAAGAGCTGACCACCCGTAAAGACGATCAGGAAGAGACCGTGCGTAAGCGCCTGGTGGAATACCATCAGATGACCGCGCCACTGATCGGCTACTACTCTCAGGAAGCGCAGGCGGGTAACACCAAATACGCTAAAGTTGACGGCACCAAGCCTGTCGCTGAAGTTCGTGCAGAGCTGGAAAAAATCCTCGGCTAATCGCACACCATCACCCAGTCATTCGGGTTGTATCGCGGCGGCACGTACGCGAATCCCAGTCATTCAGATAACGCTGTGACTGGGGTAAGGGTACGCAGCCAACGCAGAGGCAGCCTGAAGGATGTCGTGACTCTCACCCGGGTCCCCGGGTGAGAAAAATTCTCATCTTATCTATCGCAGCAATGGGTTCCGTTTACGCGCTTTTCAGATACACTTATCAGCCTGTTATAAGGTTATGAGGCGTGAATGAGTCAGGCGAAAACCGGCATCCTGCTTGCCAATTTAGGTACCCCCGAAGCCCCCACCCCCGCAGCGGTCAGCCGTTATCTGCGTCAGTTTCTGAGTGATACGCGCGTTGTGGATACCCCGCGCCTGCTATGGTGGCCATTACTGCGTGGCGTGATCCTGCCGATCCGTTCGCCGCGTGTGGCTAAGCTCTATCAGTCCGTCTGGATGGAAGAGGGGTCGCCGCTGATGGTCTACAGCCGTCGCCAGGAGAAGGCGCTGGCTGCCCGTCTGCCGGATATTCCGGTTGCGCTGGGGATGAGCTACGGTAAACCGTCGCTGGAAAGCGCCGTCACGGAGCTGCTGGCGCAGGGCGTGGACCATATCGTGGTGCTGGCGCTCTATCCGCAATACTCCTGCTCCACCGTCGCCGCGGTCTGGGACGAGCTGGCGCGCATTCTGGCGACCCGACGTCGTATTCCTTCCGTGACCTTTATTCGCGATTACGCGGATAACGAAATGTATATCAACGCCCTTGCCAGCAGCGCACGCGCGTCCTTTGCAAAACACGGCGAGCCGGATCTGCTGCTGCTTTCCTATCACGGTATCCCGCAGCGATTCGCCGATGAAGGTGACGATTATCCGCAGCGCTGCCGCGATACCACGCGTGAGCTGGTGTCCGCCCTGGGCCTGCCGCCGGAAAAGGTGATGATGACCTTCCAGTCGCGCTTTGGCCGCGAGCCGTGGCTGACCCCTTATACGGATGAAACCCTCAAAATGTTGGGCGAGAAAGGCGTGAAGCATATCCAGGTCATGTCGCCGGGCTTTGCGGCCGACTGTCTGGAAACCCTGGAGGAAATTGCGGTACAAAACCGCGAGTTCTTCCTCGAAGCGGGCGGAACGAAGTACGAGTACATTCCGGCGCTGAACGACGACCCAGAACACATCGAGATGATGGTGTCGCTGGTGACTAACAGCCGCTGATCGCGTTAAAGGCCGGGATTGTGCTACCATTTCCGGCCCATCCGTTACTCGTAGCTCAGAAGATGAAATTTCCCGGTAAACGCAAATCCAAACACTACTTTCCCGTTAACGCCCGCGATCCGCTGCTCCAACAAATTCAGCCGGAGAATGAGACCAACGCCGCCTGGGTGGTGGGTATCGATCAGACGCTGGTGGATATTGAAGCAAAAGTGGACGATGCGTTTGTCGCGCGTTACGGCCTGAGCGCCGGGCACTCCCTGGTCATTGAAGACGATGTGGCGGAAGCGCTGTACCAGGAGCTGGTACGGGACAACCTCATTACCCATCAGTTTGCCGGTGGCACCATAGGCAACACCATGCACAACTACTCGGTGTTGGCGGATGACCGCTCCGTTCTGCTGGGTGTGATGTGCAGCAACATCGAAATTGGCAGTTATGCCTACCGCTACCTCTGCAACACCTCCAGCCGTACCGATCTGAACTACCTGCAAGGGGTGGACGGGGCGATTGGCCGCTGCTTTACGCTGATCGGCGAATCCGGCGAGCGTACCTTCGCCATCAGCCCAGGGCACATGAACAAACTGCGCGCAGAGAGCATCCCGGAAGAGGTGATTGCCGGGGCATCAGCGCTGGTACTGACCTCCTATCTGGTGCGTTGCAAGCCGGGCGAGCCGATGCCGGAAGCCACCATGAAGGCGATAGAGTACGCGAAGAAGTATAACGTGCCGGTGGTCCTGACCCTGGGTACCAAATTCGTGATCGCGGATAACCCGGAGTGGTGGCAGGCCTTCCTGAAAGAGCACGTCTCTATTCTGGCGATGAATGAAGAAGAGGCCGAAGCCCTGACCGGCGAGAGCGATCCGCTGCTGGCTTCTGATAAAGCGCTGGACTGGGTCGATCTGGTACTCTGCACCGCCGGGCCGGTAGGCTTGTATATGGCGGGCTTCACCGAAGAAGAGGCGAAACGCAAAACCCAGCATCCACTACTGCCAGGGGCGATCGCCGAGTTCAACCAGTTTGAATTCAGTCGCGCCATGCGCCACAAGGATTGCCAGAACCCGCTGCGTATCTTCTCGCATATCGCCCCGTATATGGGTGGGCCTGAGAAGATCATGAACACAAACGGCGCAGGAGACGGCGCGCTGGCTGCGCTGCTGCACGATATCACCGCCAACGCCTTCCATCGCACCAACGTGCCGAACTCCAGCAAACACAAGTTTAACTGGCTGACCTATTCGTCACTGGCGCAGGTGTGTAAATACGCGAACCGCGTGAGCTATCAGGTGCTGAACCAGCACTCACCGCGCTTAACGCGTGGCTTGCCGGAGCGGGAAGATAGCCTGGAAGAGTCTTACTGGGACAGGTAAAAGCAAAAAGGCAACGTGAGTTGCCTTTTTAGTGTTTGTTCCCTCTCCCTGTGGGAGAGGGCCAGGGTGAGGGCATCAGCCCGCAGCAAACTTAACCCGTCACCGTCGCTTCAACCGGCGGTTTCTCCAGCAGCGACAGCATGGTATTCGCAATCTCACGCTCGCCCATTACCACCTGATTAGCGCCGCGTTCCATGATGTATTCCACTTCGTCGTCGTAATGCGCCCGGGCAATAATCTCCAGGTGCGGGGATTTTTCACGGGCGGAAACCACAATCTCACCGGCTTCGTAACCGTTGGGGATGGTCAGCAGCAACCAGCGCGCGCAGTCAAGATGCGCCAGATTCATGATCTCTTCATTCGCCGCATTGCCCAGCACCGCGCGGATACCACGCTCGCGCAGTTCGTCCACTCGCGTGCGGGAGGTTTCAATCACCACCAGCGGAATGCCCTGGGCCATCAGCTTCTCGCCCAGCAGGCTCCCGACGCGGCCAAAGCCGACCAGCAGGGCATGGTTGCAGATATCCACCGGGATCTGTTTCTCTTCTTCCGTCGCCTCTTCCAGCGTCTGCTCTTCAAGGGTTTCGGTTTTTTCGAGGTATTTTTCCAGCAGGGCGAACAGCACCGGGTTGAGCATAATCGAGAGGATTGCCCCCGCCAGCACCAGATTTTGCCCGGCCTGTGGCAGCAGATCCAGCGCCATGCCCAGCCCGGCAAGGATAAAGGCAAACTCACCAATCTGCGCAAGGCTGGCGGCGATGGTCAATGCGGTACGCGGCGAGTGACCGAACATACGCACCAGGAAGAACGCGGCGACAGACTTACCAAAGATGATGATTGCCAGGGTGCCAAGCACGGCCAGCGGCTGATCAATCAGCACCCGCGGGTCGAACAGCATCCCCACGGAGACGAAGAACAGCACGGCAAATGCATCGCGCAGGGGCAGGGTATCGTGGGCGGCGCGGTGGCTCAGCTCAGATTCATTCAGCACCATCCCGGCAAAGAAAGCGCCGAGGGCGAAGGAGACATCAAACAACTCAACGGCGCCAAAGGCGATGCCCAGCGCCAGGGCCAACACCGCGAGGGTAAATAGCTCGCGCGAGCCGGTCGCGGCGCTGCGGGAGAGGATCCACGGCACCAGGCGGCGACCTACCAGCATCATAATGGCGATAAACGCCACCACTTTACCGATGGTGATACTCATATCCAGCGCCAGCGTGGCAAAGCCGACGTTGTCTTTTTCGAGCATCCCGGCGACAGCAGGCAGCAGCACCAGGGTTAATACCATCACCAGATCTTCAACAATCAGCCAGCCAATAGCGATCTGCCCCCGCTGGCTGTCAATTAACTGCCTCTCTTCAAGCGCGCGCAGCAGCACCACGGTACTGGCGGTAGAAAGACACAGACCAAACACAATGCCGGTCATCAGCGGCCAGCCCAGCATCGCTGAAAGCGCCATACCCAGCAACGTCGCCACGGCTATCTGGGCGATCGCGCCGGGAATGGCGATGGACTTTACCGCCATCAGATCCTTCAGGGAGAAATGCAAACCAACACCGAACATCAGCAGGATCACGCCAAGCTCCGCCAGCTCCGGGGCAAGTTTAGTATCAGCAACAAAACCTGGGGTAAAAGGACCGGCTAACACGCCAGCTAATAAATAGCCCACCAGAGGCGAAATGCGAAGTTTATTGGCAAGCATGCCGAGTATAAATGCGAGTACAAGTCCACCGACAATGGTGGTGATAAGCGGTGTGGCGTGATGCATTCCGTCTCCTTTCGTTGCTGAGTTAATCCATTTTTGGTTTAAAACCAAAAAGCCGAGTAATAGTTTATGACAAATTTAATGATTATGTTTATGAATAATTGTTGAAATTTGAGTAAAACAGCAATAAGAGTTAAACGAAAGCAGAACAGGACGATTTTGCAGAAGCTATGCTAAGAAAGGCTTATGGCAGTAGGGAAGGTTGCGGCCAAACCAGGAGTTTGACCGCGGATAAATCAGGCTTTATGTCGATTATCAGGCAGGAATATGGTCAACATCCCAAGAAGTGGCAGGAAAGCACAGATTTTGTAGACCAAAAAGATGCTGGTATGGTCTGCAATCAGCCCTAATACCGCCGCGCCAAGGCCGCCCATCCCGAAGGCAAAACCAAAAAACAGCCCGGAAACCATGCCGATACGTCCCGGAAGCAGCTCCTGGGCATACACCAGGATGGCCGAAAACGCCGAAGCGAGGATAAAACCAATGATCACGGTTAAAACACCCGTCCACCACAGACTTGCGTAAGGTAAAATAAGGGTGAAAGGCGCTACGCCGAGGATAGAGCCCCAAATAACATATTTACGCCCAATCTTATCCCCCAATGGCCCGCCAATAAACGTCCCTGCTGCTACCGCAAACAGGAAGGCAAACAGGTGAAACTGGGCGTTTTGTACCGATAATCCGAATTTTTCCATCAGATAAAAGGTGTAATAGCTGCTGATGCTCGCCATGTAGAAGTATTTGGAGAAAATCAGCATCAGCAGGATGCTGACAGCGAGAATTACCTTGTTGCGCGGCAGGAGATTAATTACCGGCGCTTTTGGTTTGCCCTTATTTACCTTGTGCTGGGCCGCATACCAGCGGCTGATCTGCGCCAGCACCACAATCGCTAACAGCGCCGCCAGCACAAACCACGCCACGTTGCCTTTACCGTACGGGGCAATAATCACCGCTGCCAGCAGCGGGCCGAGGGAGCTACCGAAGTTACCGCCCACCTGGAACAGCGACTGCGCCAGACCGTGACGACCCCCGGAGGCCATGCGCGCCACGCGGGACGACTCCGGGTGGAAGACCGACGAGCCGGTACCCACCAGTGCGGCGGCCACTAAAACGCCCTCAAAGCTGCCCGCCATAGCCAGCAGGATCAGGCCGCTCAGGGTAAAGCACATGCCAATCGGCAGTGACCATGGCATCGGATATTTATCCGTCCAGTAACCCACCACCGGTTGCAGCAGCGATGAGGCCAGCTGGAAGGTCAGGGTGATCATGCCGATCTGTACGAAGGTAAGGGAGAACTCGGACTGTAATAGCGGATAGATCGCCAGAATTAGCGACTGGATCATATCGTTCAGCAGATGTGAAAGACTGATTGCGCCGAGAATACCAAATGAGGTGCGAGACTTAGCAGCCGACACCGGTGGAGTAGATTCACTGATTGCCATAAATACCACGTCGATTGTTATAGGAAATGCAGGATGTAATTATTATCCGACTAACATACCTGTCCCCGACATTTGAGGAAAGTCGCATTTCTGAAAACAAAGTTGTCTATTCTGCTTACTCGCTGTAATTTTTGCCTTTGTCTATGGATCAGGGAGTGAAGAAATGAAGTTAATGAAGCGAGGCATCGCGCTGGCAATAATCGCGGCGTGCGGTCTGTTAAGCCTGCCAGCTCAGGCCTGGGAGCAGGATAAAACCTATAACATTACCATCCTGCATACCAACGATCATCACGGCCACTTCTGGCGCAGCGAATATGGCGAGTATGGCCTCTCGGCGCAGAAGACGCTGGTGGACGGGATCCGCAAAGAGGTGGCAGCCAAAGGCGGCAGCGTGCTGTTACTCTCCGGCGGCGACATTAATACCGGCGTGCCGGAATCGGATTTACAGGATGCAGAACCCGATTTCCGCGGCATGAATTTGATTGGCTACGATGCGATGGCCGTCGGTAACCACGAATTTGATAATCCTATCGAAGTATTACGCCAGCAGGAGAAGTGGGCCAAATTCCCGTTCCTCTCCGCCAATATTTACCAGAAAAGCACCGGCGAGCGTTTATTTAAACCCTGGGCCATTTTCAAACGCCAGGATATTAAAATCGCCGTGGTCGGGCTGACCACCGATGACACAGCCAAAATCGGCAACCCGGAATATTTTACCGATATCGAATTCCGTAAACCGGCCGACGAAGCGAAGCTGGTGATCCAGGAATTACAGCAGAACGAAAAACCGGACGTGATTATCGCCACCACCCATATGGGCCATTACGATAATGGCGACCACGGCTCGAACGCCCCGGGCGATGTGGAGATGGCGCGCAGCCTGCCGGCGGGTTCGCTGGCGATGATTGTGGGCGGTCACTCCCAGGATCCGGTCTGCATGGCGTCAGAAAATAAAAAGCAGGTGGACTATGTGCCTGGCACGCCGTGCGCGCCGGACAAGCAGAACGGCATCTGGATTGTGCAGGCCCATGAGTGGGGTAAATACGTCGGCCGCGCGGATTTCGAATTCCGTAACGGGGAGATGAAGCTGGTGCATTATCAGCTGATCCCGGTCAACCTGAAGAAGAAGGTGACCTACGATAACGGCCAGAGCGAGCGCGTCCTCTATACCCCGGAAATTGCGGAAAACCCACAGATGCTCTCCCTGCTGTCGCCGTTCCAGAATAAAGGCAAAGCCCAGCTGGATGTGAAGATCGGTACACTCTCCGGCAGGCTGGAAGGGGATCGCAGTAAGGTGCGTTTCGTGCAGACCAACATGGGGCACCTGGTGCTGGCAGCGCAAATGGCGCGTACTAACGCCGATTTTGCGGTAATGAGCGGCGGCGGGATCCGCGACTCCATTGAAGGCGGTGATATCACCTATAAAGATGTCCTGAAGGTGCAGCCGTTTGGCAACGTGCTGGTGTATGTCGATATGACCGGCAAAGAGGTGACGGATTACCTGACCGCGGTAGCACAGATGAAGCCTGACTCCGGTGCCTATCCGCAGTTCGCCAACGTCAGCTTTGTGGCGAAGGGCGGGGTACTCAACGACCTGAAGATCAAAGGCGAAGCGGTTGACCCGGCCAAAACCTATCGGATGGCGACCCTGAGCTTTAACGCCACCGGCGGCGACGGTTATCCGCATATCGATGACAAACCGGGCTATGTGAATACCGGCTTTATCGACGCCGAGGTGCTGAAGCAGTATATCCAGCAGAATTCTCCGCTGGATGTGAACGCGTATGAACCTAAGGGTGAGGTGAGCTGGCAGTAATGAAGGCCGTGCCGGGTGGCGTTTCGCTTACCCGGCCAGCGGTTGGATAGTTTCATCTTGTAGGCCGGGTAAGGCGTAGCCGCCACCCGGCTTTTTTATTCCCGGCGCGCGATATCCGCAAACTGTGCATCCAGCATTTTGGCCAGATCGCTGGCCGCCAGCTCAATATCCAGCCCGCGCTTGCCGCCCGAAATATAGATCGTTTCAAAGGCCTGAGAAGGGGCATCGATCAGGGTTGGCAGACGTTTTTTCTGGCCCAGCGGGCTAATACCGCCCACCAGATACCCCGTCGTGCGCTGCGCCACCATTGGGTCGGCCATATCCACTTTTTTGGCGCCCAGCGCCTTCGCCACCTTTTTGAGATCCAGCTGCCCGGCAACCGGCGTCACCGCCACGGCGAGATGCTTCATATCGCCGTTGACCGCAACCAGCAACGTTTTATAAACCTGGTCGGCGTTCAGCCCCAGTTTACGCACCACTTCATCACCAAAATTGGTTTCACTCGGATCGTGGTCATAGGTATGGATCCGAAAAGTGATTTTGTTTTTTTCGAGTAATTTCACGGCGGGTGTCATAGCAATCCTTCTTAGCCCGGACAATAAACGCTCTAAGCATACGCCTCAGAAGAGGCTAAAAAATAGCACCATCTTGCGCATATAGTGTTGGCAGTGATGGTCACTTTGAGCGACAATCGGCTCAACCGGAGGTCTCCTTCGGCATAATAATAACGATGAAATTCCTCTTTGACGGGCCAATAGAAATATTGGCCACTTTTTTATCTCAGCAATGACGGCAAATTCCCCTCGCCGTACAAATGCAGCGCCCCAACCGCAACCACATACCGTCCCGCAGGCAGCGCGCGCAGCTTCTCGCACCATGCCTGGTTACGCTCGTGCATCAGCACGTCATACAGCGATTCGCTGAAGGTGGCCGGAAGTGCCAGCCTGTCGACGATGGGGGGTGAATCCAGCCACCAGCTCACCATGGTTTGCAGCAGCCGGGCATTGGTATGCCAGTGAGTCAGGGTATCTTCCAGCAGCAGTAAGCCGTCGTTTGGCATCTGGCGCAGCAGGGCAATCTGGCTGGCGGCCCCCTCCAGCTCAATAATGGGCAGCTGCTGTGTACGGGCGGCATTCAGCAACTGGTAATCAATGCCGTAATCGCCCCGCAGCCCCAGACGCTGGGCCTGCGTGGCCTGCAACACCATCGCGATTTGCCATAACGGCTGGCTTTCTAGCATAGAGAGCGACAGCCCAAGCTCGTCGGCAAGCCGTTCCACCTCGGCCAGCTGGCTGGCGCTAAGACGCTCACTGAGCGGAGGCGGGATCGCCAGGCCTGAAAAGGGCGACTCCTCCCCGGAAATATCCGCTTCTACAATCAGCGCATCGGCATTGTGCAGCCTGTCGATCAGGCCCGCGGGCAGGGGAGACATATCCCGGGTGCCCATATGGATGCTGCCGACCAGATGCAGGTGCTGCCCGCCAGGCAAGGAGATATCGAGGCCGGGCCAGCGATAGCGGCGGGGGAAAAGGGAGCGAAACGATGCTTTTATACGTTGAAACAGACTCATACGCGCTCCAGGATGGAAAAAATTCATGCTAGCGCGTGGGAAAGGGCGGTGCAAGACGTCCTTGTCTTATGCACGCGGTTACTCTTTCGGTTTAAACCGCAGCAGGCGGTTGGCGTTGCTCACCACGGTAATCGAGGAGAGGGCCATGGCGGCACCCGCGACCACCGGGTTGAGCAGCGTACCGGTCAGCGGCCAGAGGATCCCGGCGGCGATGGGAATGCCGAAGGCGTTATAGACAAAGGCTCCCAGCAGGTTCTGCTTCATGTTGCGCAGGGTCGCTTTCGAAATGGCGAGCGCATCGGCCACGCCCATCAGGCTGTGGCGCATTAGGGTGATCGCCGCCGTTTCGATGGCGACATCGCTGCCGCCACCCATGGCGATCCCCACATCCGCCTGGGCCAGCGCCGGGGCATCGTTGATGCCGTCGCCAATCATGGCTACGCGGCGGCCTTGATCCTGCAGTTTGATAATCGCATCCGCTTTGCCGTCCGGCAGCACACCCGCGATCACCTCATCAATACCGGCCTCGCTGGCAATCGCCTGAGCGGTGACGGCGTTATCCCCGGTCAGCATCACCAGACGATAGCCCGCGCGGTGCAGGCGTTGCAGCGCACTCACGCTGTCGGCGCGCAGTGGATCGCGAACGGCAAACAGCGCCGCGATCTGGCCATCCACCGCCAGCAGTACCGGGGTCGCCCCCTGCGCGGCATGGGCCTGCAACTGCGCATCCAGCGCCCCGGTGTCTATACCATTTTCGGCCAGCAGCGCCTGGTTGCCCAGCAGCAGCCTACGGTTATCAACGTCCCCGCTGACCCCCAGCCCGCGCAGGGTACGGAAGTTATTCACCTGCGGCAGGGAGGCATCTGCTTTCTCCAGAATCGCCCGTGCCAGCGGGTGGCTGGAACCCTGTTCGAGCGCGGCGGCCAGGCGCAGCGCTTCGGCCTGGTCGATCCCGCCCGTGGTATCGACGGCGACCACCTGCGGTTTACCTTCGGTGAGGGTCCCGGTTTTATCAAATACCAGAGTGTCTAAAGTGCTGGCGCGTTGCAGGGCGTCGGCATCACGAACCAGCACGCCGGACTCTGCGGCCCGGCCAACGCCTGAGATAATCGACATTGGCGTCGCCAGCCCCAGTGCGCACGGACAGGCGATGATCAGCACCGTGGTAGCGATCACCAGGGTGTAGACAATCTGCGGCGCAGGGCCAAAGAAGTACCAGATAGCGGCGCTGAACAGGGCAATACCCACCACCACCGGCACGAAAATAGCGGAAATTTTATCCGCCAGCTTGCCGATCTCCGGCTTGCTGCTCTGGGCCTGGCGCACCATGCGGATGATGCGCGACAGCGTAGTGTGGCTGCCGACGGCACTGGCGCGGAACAGCACGCTGCCATCCTGCACCACCGTACCGGCGTGGACGCTCTCCCCGGCGCTTTTCTGCTGCGGCACCGGCTCGCCAGTGAGCATGGCTTCGTCAAACCAGGCTTCGCCCTGGGTAATGTCGCCGTCTACCGGCACGCGATCGCCGGTCGTCAGGCGCAGGATCATCCCTGCCTGAACCTCGGCCAGCGGCAGGTTTTGTTCACCGTTTTCCGTGACTACCCGGGCGGTCGGCGGGGTTAAATCGAGCAATCTTTCCAGCGCTTTGGAGGAGCGCTGGCGCGCCCGCGCCTCCAGCATATGACCGAGGTTAATCAGGCCGATAATCATGGCGCTGGCTTCATAATAGAGATGGCGGGCTTCCATCGGGAACCACTGCGGCCAGACGTTGACGCTCATCGAGTAGAGCCACGCCGCGCCCGTGCCCAACGCCACCAGCGTATCCATGGTAGCGGTGCGGTTTTTCAGGCTTTTCCAGGCGCTGGTATAAAAATGGCCGCCAGCAAAGATCATCACCCCGAGTGTGATAACGCCAATTACCAGCCACAGCGTGCGGTTGTCGTCGGTGACCATCATATTGTCACCGAGCATGCCCCAGCCCATCACCGGGATCCCCACCAGCAGGGCGACAATCGCCTGCCAGCGAAAACGTTTCATGGTGGCAATGGCCGTTTCCTGCTGGCGTTCACGGCGTTTGAGGTCATCTTCAATCGCCTCGGCGCCATAGCCTGCTTTTTCAACGGCCTGCACTAAATCAGCGGCGGAGGCATGGCCCATCACCAGCGCAGTGCGCTCCGCCAGGTTGACCCGTGCCTGTGCGACACCCGGTACGGCCTGCAAGGCGTTCTGTACTCGGGTAACGCAGCTGGCGCAGCTCATGCCGTTGATCAACAGCTGTTGGCTGTCATCACTGTCGTGAGCTGCCGGAAGCTCAGAGGGGGCCGCTGTCAGTGCTTCCGACGGAGTTGTTGACGCTGTCAGCGGATCAGCCTTTGGGTGGCTTAACACCGCACCGTAACCGGCCTGTTTGATGGTGTCGATCAGGGCATCGGCGCTGGCGCTGCCGGTAACGGCGGCGTGGTCGATGGTGACCTCTGCGGTGTCAACGTCCGGGCGTTGCTCCAGACTCTCTTTAACGCGTTTGACACAGTGGCCGCAGGAGAGGCCGTCCAGTGTCAGATCGATGGTGTGAGACATACGAATACTCCTTATAAATCTCCAGCCAGATATTGACCGGAGGGACACTTTCATCTAACTGTTATGAAGGTTAAACCTTCCATCAAGGGGAAGGTCAAGGGGGAAACGTGAATATCAGTGATGTTGCCAAAAAAACCGGGTTAACCAGCAAAGCAATCCGGTTTTACGAAGAGAAAGGGCTGGTGACGCCGCCGCTGCGCAGCGAGAACGGCTACCGGAGCTACACGCAAAAGCACCTCGATGAACTCACGCTGCTGCGTCAGGCTCGCCAGGTGGGGTTCAATCTTGATGAGTGCGGCGACCTGGTGAACCTGTTTAACAATCCCGCGCGACACAGCGCCGATGTGAAAAGCCGGACCCTCGAGAAGGTCGCCGAAATTGAACGCCATATCCTGGAGTTGCAGACCATGCGCGATCAGCTGTTGGCGCTGGCAGAGAGCTGCCCCGGGGATGAAGGCGCAGACTGCCCGATCATCGATAACCTTTCCGGCTGCTGCCATCGCAAGGTGAAGGCCTAACCGCGCGCCGGATTGAGCATAAAGACCACCGTCCCGCGATACCAGGGGGAGCGCTGTAGCTGCGCCTCGGCCTGGCGATCCCGTTTGCCGCCCTCTACCAGCCCGAGCTTGAACGGAATGCGCAGCCGGGCAAGTGCGGGCAAATAGGCCTGATAGTTATCTACCGTATGACGGCCCTGATAGCTCTGGATCACCAGTTCATCCACCGCCAGGGTGTTCAGCGTGGCGACATCGCCGGTTTTCGCCCAGTCCAGCAGCCCGGTCACCCCCAGCGCAAATTCAGGCGGCAGCTGCTGGCGAAGTGTGCGCAGAAAGCGAGCGTAATCCGCCAGCTGGTGGGTTGCGGCATCAAAATCGATCTGCAACCCCACCACCTGATTTCCGGCTGCCTGCCAGCGCTGCATTAAACGCACGATTCTCGGCAGCACGGTGGGCGGCACCTCAAGGGTGGTAAAGCGCACGGTTAGCCAGATTGACGGAAACGTCAGGCGGCTGACCGGCAGGCCGAGGCGTTGAAACACCACCTCACCAGGCCGGGCCAGCACTTCACCCTGATGCAGATAGACCGTTTGCGCCGCTTTCAACGCGTCACTGGCTTTCACGCCCGACCAGAGCCAGAAAGCCGGGTGCTCGCCAGCGGTGACGATCTCCGCCTGCGCCTGCCCGGCCAGCAGCGCGGCTACCAGTAATACTTGAGCTTTTGCGCCCACGGACTGCCCGGATACTGCGTTTTCAACTGCGAGAACCAGCTTTTGCGCTGGGCTTTGTCGACATCTGCGCCGCCACATTCGTTCATGCCGGACGGGGCATAACACATGATGGCCCGATAAAGCGCATAGCTTTTATCTTCTGGCTCTGCCTTCGGTGCCGCAATGACCTGCTGATAGTAGGCCTGCCTGTCGAACTGCCCGTAAGGTGCCTTACGGTGGATCGCCGTCTCCAGTACGTCATTGCCCGCGCTGTCTTTCCACAGATCGACATGGGTATTTGAGGTGCGGAAGAACTCACCCAGACAGTTCAGGGCATGGGCATCGTTGGCGTTCTGGCTGAGCACGTGCACCGTTTCATTCAGGCTTCGACAGACGTACCCGGTTTCGGCGGCATCGCCGTTCCAGTCGAAGGCGCTTAGATTCACATCGTCAAACGCCTTGCCCAGAACCGGATGCGTAATGGCGCTGGCGAGCTTTCTGTCTTTTAACCAGTCGCTAAAGCGGTTCTCAGTCAAATCGCGCACCAGCAGGGTATGCAGCGCAATGGTGCGCTCTTCGTTGTTAGGTCCCTGGCTGGCCTGCTGGCGTAACCGTTCGGGGGAGGCTACCGTTTTCAGCACCCGCGAGCGAAAACGCAGGTTGGTGATGGCGCTGTCCGCGGCAAAAATTGCCTCTGTGTCGCCGCTAAAGACCAGGGTAGCCGCCAGTTTGGCCTGCACATACTGCTGCTGTTCCGCATCCTGGCTGAGCTTGAGCAATTTGAGCCAGAAATCGCGCGCGGCGGGCCACTGCTTTTGCGCCATCAGCGCTTCGCCATACAAAACCTGCTCGCTAAAGGCGAGAATGTCGTGCGGCGGGAGCTGTTCTGCCGGTTTGACGGCCTGAAGGATGGCGGCATTGTTGTCTGTCGCCTGCCACAGGTTCAGCTGTAAATTGCGCCACAGCGCCAGCTTGCCGCGCTGTTCAAAGGCCGGTTTGCTGCTGTTGAGATCGTCCTGCGTCAGCGTCGGTTTCTCATCGCTGTTCAGGCGAAGGGCGCGCAGCAGCTCGATATAGCTTATCAGCGGCGCATCCGGGAAAGCCTCCCGCACGGCGCGACCGTTGAACTGCATGCCGTAGACATTATCGTATTCGATAACCAGCCCCCGCAGCGCCCCGGCATCGGCAGCCTGCTGGAACTGCTGCTCGTACAGCCCCGCCAGCTGCGGCCACGCCTGCAGATACCAGTTGATGCGGCGCAGCATCCCGCGCGTGGAGTCGGCGTAACGGCCCTCGGGCCAGCGCTGAAGATATGCCTGGGCGGCTTTCTGCGCCTGTTCTGCAGCCGGACGGTCGATGCGATCGATAGTAAAATCGCCATACTCGCCCATGCTGTTCTGGCTACTTTTGTTCAGCGCCGTGCGCATCAGCATATAGTGCGCGGTTTCAGCCAGCCACGGGCGATCGCTGTCGATCAGCGGGGCAAAGGCCCGATCCGCGCCC
This sequence comes from Leclercia sp. LSNIH3, assembly GCF_002935105.1. Taxonomy (NCBI): domain Bacteria; kingdom Pseudomonadati; phylum Pseudomonadota; class Gammaproteobacteria; order Enterobacterales; family Enterobacteriaceae; genus Leclercia; species Leclercia sp. LSNIH3. The sequence continues at coordinate 1,286,930 of NZ_CP026387.1, read as the reverse complement.
TCGTAATCCCCGGCATAAAAACGGGCCGCGCCGGTCAGATAGGTTTTATACAGCAGGGCGGTCGAGTCGGCGGGAAGTGTCGCCAGCGAGGCGGAAATCTGCTCATCGGACGCGCCAGCGTAAAGCCCCAGACGCGCCTGCGCCAGGGCATGGCGCTGCTCCGCCGTCAGGGAATCGTCGGCCAGCAGCGCGGCAAAAAACTGACTGAGGCTCCCGGCGTTGTTCGAGACGAAGCGGTTTTCCTGCTCACCATCCTGATCCGTTTCGACTGGCTCAAGCTGCAAGGCGGCCAACTGCTTATTGAGGGGGCTCTCTTCAGCCGGTTTGTCCACGGCTGCGGGAGCCGGATCCTCCAGGTCATCCCACTCCGGGTGGTAGGCAAAATAGACATCCCTGGAGCGGGTAATATCCGCTGGTATCGACTGCACGGGCAAAGTGAAGGATTTGGCTTCGCTCAGCAGACGCAGCAGGTTATCGCGCGAGTCGTTGCCGGGCGTCAGCACCGGATCGCCTTTCAGCAGACAGTGCTCATCGCTCCACTTGCAGTCTTCCATATCAAACGAGGCGAATGCCGGTGCGGCGCTCGCCAGTAATGCGCTAACGCTGATTGCCAGCGTCGTCTTCCTGACCATGATGCTATTCCTGTTCTTATCGGGAAAGGGTTCGGATGCGAAGGGTGATCCCCTCGACGGCAACGACCTCGACTTTGGCGCCCGCGCTGAGATCCTCATCGGCAATAACCGGCCAGGAACTGTCGCCCACGCGCATATGGCCGCGCCCGTTGACCAGGGCGCTATCCAGCGTAAACTGCATCCCCACCAGCTGCTGTCCACGCTGGTTGAGCCGGGCATCGGCGGGCTTTTGCCTGCGCACCTGCCTTGAGAGCCAGCGCCACCAGAGCCAGGCGGCGGTCAGGGTCAGCACCGCAAAAAGTGCCCCCTGCCACGCCCAGTCGAACGGCAGCAGCCAGACCAGCAGCCCGGTGATCACCGCCGCCACGCCGCTCCACAGCAGGTAGCCGTTGCCGCCGAGCATTTCTGCCGCCAGCAGCAGGCCGCCAAGGCTCAGCCAGAAGACATGCGGATGTGCTGCGATCGTCTCGATCATAATTTGCGCTCGTTGCCGCTGTTTTTGATCAGTTCCGCGATGCCACCGATCGCCCCCATCAGGCTGCTGGCATCCAGCGGCATCATCACGACTTTGCTGTTATCCGCCGAACCGATTTGTTGCAGCGCGTCGGTATATTTTTGCGCCACGAAGTAGTTAATCGCCTGGATATCCCCGGCGGCGATCGCCTCCGAGACCATCTGGGTGGCGCGGGCTTCCGCTTCAGCCGACCGTTCGCGAGCCTCAGCCTGTAAAAACGCAGACTGGCGTTCGCCCTCGGCTTTGAGGATCTGTGACTGTTTTTCCCCTTCGGCCTTCAGGATCTCTGCCTGGCGCACCCCTTCGGCTTCCAGAATATAGGCGCGTTTGGTTCGCTCGGCCTTCATCTGGGCGTTCATGGAGGTGATTAACTCAGCGGGTGGACGCACGTCGCGAATCTCGATACGGGTGACTTTGATGCCCCACGGGTTAGTGGCTTCATCCACGATATGCAGCAGGCGGGTATTGATGCTGTCGCGCTGGGAGAGCATTTCGTCCAGCTCCATCGAGCCGAGAACGGTACGGATATTGGTCATGGTTAAATTGATGATGGCCAGCTCAAGGTTGCTCACCTCGTAGGCGGCTTTTGGCGCGTCAATGACCTGAATAAAACAGACCGCGTCGATAGTGACGTTGGCGTTATCTCTGGAGATAACCTCCTGGGACGGGATATCAAGCACCTGTTCCATCATATTGATCTTGCGACCAATGCGATCCATAAAGGGAACGACCAGGCTTAAGCCCGGCTGCAGCGTGTTGGTGTAACGACCAAAACGCTCAACCGTCCATTGATAGCCCTGAGGGACAATTTTCACCCCGGCGGCCACAATGACCAGCGCGACGAAGATCAGAATAGGGATGACGATGAACATATAAAACCTCCTGTTTTGCATTCCTTGTTGCGATAACAATTGTTCGTTTGTTGTTCACTAGTATACCGACAAACAGGCATAAATTCGCGCGGAATCAACGAGGCGGGCGGGATCCAGACATAAAAACGCCCCGCTAAATATGGCGGGGCGAGATAAAAACAGCAAGGTGTGGCTGGCCCGGCGAGCAACGTGCTACCGGGCTGGTTAGGGAGATCAGTACAGCAGGGCGTAAAGCTTACGGCGATAGGTCGAGGCCAGTGAATCGCCCGTACCGAGCGCCGCCAGAATTTCCTGGAACATTTTACGCGCCTGGCCATCAGCGGCAGCCAGATCGGTTTTCAGATGGCTGAACAGCAGTTCCAGCGCCTCTTCGTTGCGACCAACCTGATGCAGCTGCAGTGCCAGCTGGCTGGCCAGCGCTGCATCGGCAGGGTTAGCGGCAACCTGCTGCTGCAGCTGCTGAATTTCCGGGGTATCCGCGGCTTGTTTCAGCAGTTCAATCTGCGCTACCAGACCCTGGTAACGGGTATCCTGATCCTGTAGCGGGATGGTCTTCAGCACGACTTCGGCATCTTCGGAGCGTTTCAGGATAATCAGCGTTTCTGCCAGCAGCAGACCGGTCTCGCTGTTCTGACCGGAGAGTTGCCAGGCCTCTTTCAGCAGCGGCAGGGCTTCGTCGTGTTTGCCTTCGGCCATCAGGGCCGCCGCCTGCTGCGCTTTCAGCTCATCTTCGCGCGGCAGCACTTTATCCAGCAGGGCGCGGATCGCCTCTTCCGGCTGTGGCCCCTGGAAACCATCAACCGGCTGGCCGTTCTGGAACAGATAAACCGTTGGGATGGCGCGCAGGCCAAACTGCGAGGCGATCATCTGTTCAGCGTCGCAATCCAGTTTTGCCAGAATAAACTGACCGTTGTACTGGGCTGCCAGCTTCTCGAGCACCGGCGTCAGCTCCAGACAGTGCTGACTACGTTCAGACCAGAAGTAGAACAGCACCGGCTTGGTCATTGACTGTTCAAGGGTCTGGTGCAGGTTTGCTTCGGTAATGTTGACAATATTCTGTACGGACATGCGTCATTCTCGGTTATGAGTTTTTATTTACATGGGGGCGTGGCGCGTGGCTTCAACTCAGCCCTGTAAAATTTTGTCCATCATCCGGCCGGGCAGCAGGCGCTTCAGCAGGCCGACGGCGTGGGTCACCAGCGTGACCGGATAACGCATTTTGGGGTTTTTGCTCTCAAAAGCATGGCGCACTTTGGCGACGACTGCCTCCGGCCCCAGCGTAAAACGTGCGGCAATACCCGGATTTTCTACCGGTTTATCGGCCTGGGTCTGGTTAACGTTGTCGGTAAAGCGGGTGCGGATTGGCCCCGGTTCAATCAGGCTGACCTTAATGCCGCTGTGGCGCAGCTCCATGCGCAGCGCATCTGACCAGGCCTCCAGCGCGTACTTGCTGGCGGCATAAGCCCCGCGGCCTGGCGTAGAGATCAGCCCCATCACCGAGGAGGTCATCACAATCCGCCCTTCGCCGTGCGGCAACATGGCAGGCAGCAGGCGCATGGTGAGCTGGTGAACGCCAAAAAAGTTGGCGGAAAATTGCTGTTCAAGCTGCTGGCGGGTCACGCTCTGCAAGGGGCCGTAAACGCCGAAACCGGCATTGTTAAACAGCCCATACAGACGATTATTGGTCAGAGCGATCACCTCATCGGCGGCGCGCTCAATGCTGTCGGTACAATCCAGATCCAGCAATACGCCAGTTAACCCCATGCCGTTCATCCGTTCAACGTCTTCGGGTTTGCGGCAGGCGGCCAGCACCCAGAATCCCTGACGCTTGAGTTCAAGGGCGCTTTCAAGGCCAATTCCGCTGGAACATCCTGTTATTAAGACCGATTTTTGCATAACTTTACCTGTCAGGATCTCCGCTGAATTACGAGTCATGTTTAACTAAAGGAGCCAGCCGGGTTGCCATCCAGTCGGCAATAAACGGCTGTGCGTCCCGATTGGGGTGAATACCGTCATCCTGCATCCACTGCGGCTTCAGGTAGACCTCTTCCATAAAAAAGGGCAGCAGCGGAATATCGAACTCTTTGGCAAGCTTCGGATATATCGCGCTGAAGGTTTCATTATAACGACGACCATAGTTAGCAGGCAGACGAATTTGCATTAACAGCGGCTGGGCGTTCGCCGCGCGGATCTGCTGCAAAATTTTCCGCAGCGTCTGCTCGGTCTGTTGAGGCTGGAAACCGCGCAGACCGTCATTGCCGCCCAGTTCCACCAGCACCCAGCGCGGCTGGTGCTGTTTCAGCAGGGCAGGCAGACGAGAAAGCCCTTGCTGTGAGGTATCGCCGCTGATGCTGCCGTTAATAACCGAGGTTTGGGCCTGCCATTTATCGTTCAGCAGGGCAGGCCAGGAGGCGTTGGCCGCCATCCGGTAGCCCGCGCTGAGGCTGTCGCCCAGAATTAATAACGTGTCCGCCGCCGCGGCGCGAAATGTCATCAGAATCAGAAACAGGAAGGGCAAATGCCAGCGGAAAACATTGTTGAAGTTCATCATCTTAAGAAATCCGTGGGTCAGGGTGAGCACGAGCTTTCCATCCTCACCGGAGTTGAACTCATTGTCAAACGCGGGCAGAGCATCGCCCTGATTGGTGAGTCGGGTTCCGGCAAATCCACCCTGCTGGCGATCCTCGCCGGTCTGGATGACGGCAGCAGCGGTGAGGTCCACCTGGTCGGGCAACCGCTGCATCAGCAGGATGAAGAGGCGCGCGCCGCCCTGCGCGCAAAACACATTGGCTTTGTTTTCCAGTCGTTTATGTTGATTCCCACCCTCAATGCGCTGGAGAACGTTGAGCTGCCGGGTTTGCTTCGCGGCGAGAATACGACCCAGAGCCGGGCGGGTGCTAAAGCTCTGCTGGAGCAATTGGGGCTGGGTAAGCGTCTTGATCACCTTCCGGCGCAACTCTCCGGCGGTGAGCAGCAGCGCGTGGCGCTGGCCCGGGCGTTCAATGGCCGCCCGGACGTGCTCTTTGCCGACGAACCCACCGGTAACCTCGATCGCCAGACCGGGGACAAAATTGCCGATCTGCTGTTCTCCCTGAACCGTGAGCACGGCACCACGCTGATCCTTGTCACCCACGATCCGCAGCTGGCGGCCCGCTGTGACCGCCGCCTGCGGCTGGTCAACGGTGAATTGCAGGAGGAAGCATGATTGCCCGCTGGTTCTGGCGCGAATGGCGCTCCCCCTCGCTGCTGATCGTCTGGCTGGCGTTAAGCCTGGCGGTGGCCTGCGTGCTGGCGCTCGGCAGCGTCAGCGATCGGATGGAAAAGGGACTTAGCCAGCAAAGCCGCGAGTTTATGGCGGGTGACCGGACGCTACGCAGCTCCCGCGAGGTGCCGCAGGCATGGCTTGATGAGGCGAGAAAAACGGGGCTGAAGGTCAGCGAGCAACTGAGTTTCCAGACCATGACCTTTGCCGCCGACACCCCGCAACTGGCGAGCGTGAAGGCCGTGGATGATATTTATCCGATGTACGGCGCGTTGCAGACCAACCCGCCGGGCCTGAAACCGGCCCCGGGCACGGTGCTGCTGGCCTCGCGTCTGATGGCACTGCTGAATTTGAAAACCGGCGACAGCATCGACGTCGGGGATGCCACGCTCAAAATTGCCGGGGAAGTGGTTCAGGAGCCGGACTCCGGCTTTAACCCCTTCCAGATGGCGCCGCGCCTGCTGATGAATACCGCGGATGTGGCAAAAACCGGGGCGGTCCAGCCCGGGAGCCGCGTCACCTGGCGTATTAAGTTTGGCGGCACGCCCGCTCAACTGGCGAGTTACGAGAAGTGGCTGCTGCCGCAGTTGAAGGCGGAGCATCGCTGGTCCGGGATGGAACAGGAGGACGGCGCGCTCGGTAAGTCGCTGGAGCGTTCCCAGCAGTTCCTGCTGCTCTCGGCGCTGCTGACGCTGCTGCTGGCCGTGGCGGCCGTGGCGGTGGCGATGGGTCACTACTGCCGCAGCCGCTACGACCTGGTGGCGATCCTCAAAACGCTGGGGGCGGGCAGGGCGCAGTTGCGTAAGCTGATTGTCGGCCAGTGGCTGATGGTGCTCGCGCTCTCTGCCGTGACCGGCGGGGCGATGGGCCTGCTGTTTGAAAAGGTGTTGATGGTACTGCTTAAGCCGGTACTGCCCGCCGCGCTGCCGCCTGCCAGCCTCTGGCCGTGGCTGTGGGCCGTCGGCGCGATGATCGTCATCTCGCTGCTGGTGGGGCTGCGTCCTTACCGGCTGCTGCTGGCGACCCAGCCACTGCGTGTCCTGCGCCGCGATGTGGTCGCCAGCGTCTGGCCGCTCAAATTTTATCTGCCGGTTATCGTGATGGTGGTGGTAGCGCTGCTCGCCTGGCTGATGGGCGGTAGCATGTTGCTGTGGGCGGTGCTGGCCGGAGCGATAGTGCTGGCCCTGCTCTGCGGCATGCTGGGCTGGATGCTGCTCAGCGTGCTGAAAGGGCTAACGGTGAAGTCGCTGCCGGTGCGTCTGGCGGTGAACCGCCTGCTGCGCCAGCCGTGGTCGACCCTTAGCCAGCTGTCGGCGTTTTCGCTGTCGTTTATGCTGCTGGCGCTGCTGCTGGTGCTGCGCGGCGACCTGCTGGATCGCTGGCAACAGCAGCTCCCGCCGGAAAGCCCGAACTATTTCCTGATCAACATCGCCCCGGAGCAGATCGCCCCGCTGAAGGAATTTCTTGCGGAGCACCAGGTTATCCCCGAGTCGTATTACCCCATCGTGCGGGCGCGCCTGACTCAGATTAACGGTCAATCGACCGAGGGTAATAAAGATGAATCCCTTAACCGCGAGCTGAATCTGACCTGGCAGGATAAACGCCCGGATCATAACCCGATCACTGCCGGCAGCTGGCCGCCGAAAGCGGGTGAGGTGTCGATGGAGGAGGGGCTGGCGAAACGCCTCAACGTCGGGCTGGGTGATACGGTGACCTTTACCGGCGATACGCAGGACTTCAGCGCGAAAGTCACCAGCCTGCGCAAGGTTGACTGGGAGAGCCTGCGGCCAAACTTCTTCTTTATCTTCCCTTCCGGGGCGCTGGACGGGCAACCCCAGAGCTGGCTGACCAGCTTCCGCTGGGAGAACGGCAACGGCATGCTCACCCAGCTTAACCGCGAGTTCCCGACGATCAGCCTGCTGGATATCGGCGCGATCCTGAGACAGGTCGGGCAGGTACTGGAGCAGGTGAGCCGGGCGCTGGAGGTGATGGTGGTGCTGGTCACGATTTGCGGCGTGCTGCTGCTGCTGGCGCAAGTGCAGGTCGGGATGCGTCAGCGTCATCAGGAGCTGGTGGTCTATCGCACCCTGGGAGCAGGTAAAAAGCTGCTGCGTACCACGCTGTGGAGCGAGTTTGCCCTGCTGGGACTGGTGGCAGGCCTGGTGGCGGCCATTGGTGCAGAAACGGCGCTGGCGGTGCTACAGACCCGGGTGTTCGATTTCCCGTGGGAGCCTGACTGGCGGCTGTGGGTGATCCTTCCACTTTGTGGGGCGGTGATGCTCTCACTGTGCGGCGGCTGGCTGGGCGCTCGTTTGCTGAAAGGCAAAGCCCTGTTCCGTCAGTTCTCTGGTTAATTCCCCTCTACAGTCATAACGCGCCGGTTAATATACCGGCGCGCTCCACTTAAGTAGCATAAAAAGATAACTCCTTGAATTTTAGTGGCACAAATCATTAAAAACCGGGCAACACGGGCAGATAAATCCTGGTTAATATTCACCTGCTAAATAAATGGCAATGTGTCTATCAAGGAAAAATAATGACCATAACAAAAAAAGCGCTGGCGGTTGCGATCGGCGCGGCAGTGGCATTGGCGTCTTTTGCATCCCAGGCTGAAATCACCGTACTGAAACAGGATCCACAGGCAGGTAACCCGCTGAGCCGCCTGAACTTCACCGTGGGCGGCAGTATTCGTCCGCAGTTCCAGAACATGACCGGCGATGACGGCAAGAACAGCTATAAGCGTAACGGCTTTGATGGCGGCACCCGTTTCCGTTTCGCGGCAGATTATTACCTGTTTGATGACATCAGCTGGATCAGCTATTACGAACTGGGCGTGAATATTCCGGCCCAGTTCGACTGGGATAATCACCATGCTGAGGGCGCGCACGACACCTCCCGTCGTATGCTCTACACCGGCCTGAAAAGCGACACCTGGGGCACCCTGACCTTCGGTCAGCAGAACAGCGTTTACTATGATGTGGTTGGCGCGAAAACCGATATCTGGGATTACGACATGATCGGCCAGGCACCGGGTAACGGCATCAACGGTGACTATGACGGCTCTTACCGTTCACGTCAGATGCTGAAGTACAAGAAAACCCTCGGCGACGCCGACATCTACGCCTCTTACCTGTTCGAAGACAGCGAATACCTGCCAGGCAATGGCCTGCGTTACAAGCGTAAAGGCGGCGGCTCGCTGGGTCTGGATTATCGTCTGACCACCGACCTGACCTGGGGCGCCGCGTGGAACTACACCCGCGCAGACATGCGTAACCCGGATAACGGCGACAGCAAGTCCTGGGATCAGAATATCCTCGGCACCGCGCTGAGCTGGACCCCGGACAACTGGACCTTCTCCGCGGGCGGCGGCTGGTATCAGAACTTCATGACCAGCAAAAAAGTGTCGGTAAACGACTACTTCGCGGGTGATGCGTGGGGTATTGAGTACTTCGCGGGCTATAAATTCCCGATTGGTCAGTATGCGGTGAAATCCATCCAGCCTTACTTCATGGGTGACCGTATTGAGACCATGAATGGCCGCAACTATCAGCGCATCGACAACGGCGTGGGTATTAGCTTCCAGCTGGATTACGGTTTCCGTGTTGATTACGAACACGTATTCACCTCCAGCACCGACGACCTGAGTGACATGAACCTGGTGCGTCTGCGTTACGACTTCTGACCCTCACCCTCTCTCTGAAAGGGAGAGGGAAGCGTCGGGCAGAACCTGTAGGCCGGATAAGCATGAGCGCATCCGGCTTTTTATTAGCGATTCAACCACTCCGCAACCTCTGCATAGGTTCCGCGATAAACAATCTTCTCTGCTTTTTTCTCAAGCTGATAGCGATACATCTGATCGTAATAATCATTGAGCAGCGGTGCCAGCCAGGTGAAATGCGCCTCGGTATTGCCGGTGCGCTGCTGTTCATCCAGGGCGGTATCCAGCAGGGCGGTAAATTCAGCATAGCGCTGTAATCCCAGCCGACGGCGGATGGCAAACAGGCCGTGGTGCAGATACTCGCTGTACTCTTGCCAGCCTGCCTCTTCGCCCCGCGCGGTGCGAAAGGCCTGCCACATTAGCGCGAAATACTCCTCGCGCAGGCGCTCAAGGCGCACCTCGAACGGATCCTCAACTACTGCAATCGGCGATTGCACCATGCGGTCGCGCAGGCATTCCGGCAGGTGGTTGGAGCCAATCATCCGCCCCTCGTCTTCCAGTACCCAGCGCGCGGCGTCTCTCTTCAGCAATTCCACCGCGAGATGATTTTCAAAGCTTGCCTGCGAAAGCTGCGGCGTCAGCGTGCGGCCAAAAGACGAGCCGCGATGGTGCGCCAGACCTTCAAGATCGATGCCGTCAGGCCGGGCTTTCACCAGGAGCGTTTTGCCGCTCCCCGTACAGCCGCCAATCAGCACCATCGGCTTTTGCACCTGCTCAACGGTAGCTTGCATCGCTGCCTGACGCAGAGCTTTATAGCCGCCACGAATCAGCGGGTAATCGACGCCCGCCGCCTGCAGCCACGACTGCACAATGTGCGAGCGCTGCCCGCCCCGGGCGCAGCAGAGATAGCCCTGAGGTTGCGCAAGGCAGGCGGTGCGCCAGGCTTCGAGCCGCTGCTCGCGCGTCTCGCCGCTTACCAGACGATGGCCGAGCGCCAGCGCTGCCTCCGGCCCCTGGCGTTTATAGCAAGTGCCCACGGCGGCGCGTTCGTCGTTATTCATTAATGGCAGGTTGATTGCCGCAGGCATGGCACCCTGGGTAAATTCCACGGGCGCACGCACGTCGATTAACGGCGTGTCGGCGGCAAGTATGGCGCGGTAGTCCGTCCCATCGTTCATAAGGATCCCTCAAAACAGCGATGGGCAGGATTTTACGCCGGGGAAGGGGAATAGCAACTCCCCGGCGGTGGGGCTTAGCGGAGTGTTGCCTGCGCCCAGGCGATGCCGCTTGCGTACTCCGGCGGCAGCAGAGGCACGATGGCTTCCAGCGTCGCGCTCAGGCGAGGGATATCGCCGTCGTTCAGGTTGAGATGGCCAACCTTACGACCCGGACGCACTTCTTTGTCGTACCAGTGCAGATGCACCAGCGGGAGTTTCAGCCAGTCATAGTTCAGATCGGTGCCGATCAGGTTGATCATCACTGACGGGCTATTGACCACCGGCGGCGGCAGCGGCAGGCCGGTGATGGCGCGCAGGTGCAGTTCAAACTGGCTGATGGAAGCGCCGTTTTGCGTCCAGTGGCCGCTGTTGTGCACGCGCGGTGCCAGCTCGTTGATCAGAAGACCTTCAGGAGTGACGAAGCACTCCATCGCCATCACGCCAACGTAGCCCAGCTCCTGCATAATGGCCGAGAGCATGCTTTCGGCCTGTGCCTGCTGGGCCGCATTGGCCTGCGGGAAGACCACGCTGGTGCGCAGAATGCCGTCCTGATGCAGGTTGTGGGTCAGGGGATAAAAGACGGTGCTGCCGTCGTGGGCGCGGGCACCCACCAGCGACACTTCACCGCTGAAGTTAATGCCCTGCTCAACGATGCACTCGCCATAGCACTCATCCGGCAGTTGGTCGGTTTCACCGGCGCGCAGACGCCACTGGCCGCGTCCGTCGTAGCCGCCAACGCGGCGCTTGACGATCGCCAGTTCACCCAGCGTGGCAAAGACGTCAGGCCACTGGCCTTTCTCCGTCAGCAGCTGCCACGGAGCGGTAGCGAGGTGCAGATTGTCGAACAGCTGTTTTTGCGTCAGACGGTCGGCAATGATCGGGAAGACGTCGCGGTTAACGAAGGCATTATGACGCGCCAGCTCCCGGGTTAACGGGGTCTCTGGCCAGCGCTCAATCTCTGCGGTGATCACGCTTTGCTGGAACGGTACGGCTTCGGGTTCATCATCCAGCCCGACCGGCCAGACGGCGATACCCAGTGGTTCACCGGCCTGACGCAGCATCCGGCCTAACTGACCGTTACCGAGGACGCAAACCTGCTTCATGCCGCACCTCGCGGATCCGGGTTCTCCAGCACCTCGTCGGTCTGGGCGGTACGCCATGCGACCAGACGCTGATGCAGTTCTTTATCGTGCGTCGCCAGGATCTGTGCCGCCAGCAGGGCGGCGTTAGCGGCACCCGCTTTGCCAATCGCCAAAGTGCCCACCGGGATGCCGCGCGGCATCTGCACGATGGAGTAGAGGCTATCGACACCGCTCAGGGCAGCGCTTTGTACCGGGACGCCGAGCACCGGCACCAGGGTTTTGGCGGCAATCATGCCGGGCAGATGCGCGGCCCCGCCGGCACCGGCAATAATCACCTGATAGCCGTTCTCTTCCGCACCTTCGGCGAAGCTGAACAGTTTATCGGGGGTGCGGTGTGCGGAAACCACTTCAACGTGGTGAGGAACATTCAGGATGTCAAAGATTTCGGCGGCGAACTGCATGGTAGCCCAGTCGCTTTTGGACCCCATCACGATGGCGACACGCGCCGGATTATTGCTGGAAGACATGCGTCTTAAAACTCCTGTGGTGCACAACTCTCGGCTTTTGAGGTGACAGAGAATAGCACGATACACAGGCAAGGAAAACGGTTGCGCGGCTAAAACTTCAGCCAAAGTCGGTCTCTTGCTGCAATAAAAAAGACCGCCTTTCGGCGGTCTTTCACAGGATACCTGAACCCTTTTTACAGGAGATTGCCTGCGGTCAGGTTCTCTTTGTCGAAGGCATGGTTCACATCAATATGATTGTGATGGATCGCCGTGTCGATATTCGAACCCGCCTCCGGTGTGGAAACAGGATGCGCTGCAGCCATTGCGCCAGATGAAAGTGTTGCGGCCAGCAGCAGGGCGCTGACGATGCTGATATTTTTCATTCTCTTTTCCTTCTTCATCGTATTGTCGCTGTCGCGGGTGTGTTATCTGGCGGCACGGCAATCAGTTAAATTATTTGGTCAGTTCAGCGGTCATGTGCACGCGGTTGTCGAACTGGGCGCTGGTGATTTTGTAAGCAGCGCCTTCTTTAGCAGCCTGCGCGGCGATATTGGCTTCGGCACGGTCAAGGGTAGAGGCGGTGGTGCTGATGCTCTGCGCAAAAGAACCGAAAGAGATCAGAGACAGAGCGGCAACTGCAACGAAAGTTTTGATGGATTTCATGGTCGTATTCCTTAAGCGTTTTTGTTTGGGATAGGGCGTTGTTGCCCTGATGTGAGTAATCATAGGCCGACCAAAGTGTGATTAAAATCAAAACAATTTGCGGTTACAGTTCAAAAAAATTGAATGAATTTCAGGCGGGGGGATTTTAGAACGGGAAAGCGGTCAGCTCTACGCCATCCGGCGTGACCTTGATCATCGAACCTTCGGTATGCCAGGCCCCTAACACCACGCGATGGGCGGGTTTATCGTTGACGGTCAGGTCGTGCATATACGGGCGATGGGTATGGCCATGGATCAGCCACTGAACCTGGTGTTTTGCCATCACGCTGGCGACGGCCTGCGGATTCACATCCATGATGGTCATGGATTTGCTGCTGTTGGCGGCTTTGCTCCCGGCGCGCATCTTCGCGGCGATGCGGCTGCGGATAAACAGCGGCAGGGCGAGAAACAGGGTCTGGATCCAGGGGGTATGCACTTTGGCGCGAAACGCCAGATAACCGGTATCGTCGGTGCAGAGCGTGTCGCCATGCATGATCAGAATGTTGCGGCCATACAGGTCGAGAACGGTCTCTTCTGCCAGCAGGGTCATGCCGCAATCGCGGGCGTAGCGCTTGCCGAGCAGAAAGTCGCGGTTGCCATGGACAAAAAAGCAAGGGACGCCGGAATCCACCAGTGCCTTGATGGCAATGGCTATTTCGCGGTGCAGCGGGTTTGGGTCGTCATCGCCAATCCAGGCTTCGAACAGATCCCCGAGGATATAAAGCGCATCGGCGTGGCGGGCTTCACCCTGTAAAAAACGCAGAAAACCGGCGGTGATCGCCGGTTCTTCTGTTTGCAGATGCAGATCTGCAATAAAGAGTGTCGCCACGAATTATTCGCTGACGGTCACGCTTGTGATCACGACGTCTTCTTTTGGAACGTCCTGGTGCATACCGCTGCGGCCAGTAGAAACGCCTTTGATCTTATCAACCACGTCCATGCCTTCAGCGACTTCTGCGAACACGCAGTAGCCCCAACCCTGCAGGCTTTCGCCGGAGAAGTTCAGGAAGTCGTTGTCCGCGACGTTGATGAAGAACTGTGCGGTTGCAGAGTGCGGAGCCTGAGTACGGGCCATTGCCAGCGTACCACGCGTGTTTTTCAGACCGTTGTTAGCTTCGTTTTTGATGGCTGCTTTGGTCTCTTTCTGGTTCATACCAGGTTCAAAACCGCCGCCCTGAATCATGAAGCCATTAATGACACGGTGGAAGATGGTGTTGTCGTAGAAACCTTCGCGGCAGTAGTCCAGGAAGTTTTTAACTGTTTCAGGCGCTTTGTCATCAAAGGTTTTGATTACGATATCGCCATGATTAGTGTGGAAAGTAACCATTTTTGCATCCTGTTCCGTTATAGTGGTGCTTCGACCCCTCGGGGGGCCACAATAAGCGCTTGTTATAGCATAACCTCACGGCGCGATCACCTTGCATTGTTGGCGGCTTCGGGTTTGAATTACGGTTACACGCCGCATCCCTTTAAATGATTTTGCGTGTAGAATACGCCGTTTTCGTCCACACACGTCTCACATGGAATCTTCGATGTTAAAAATCTTCAACACACTGACGCGCCAAAAAGAGGAATTCAAACCTATTCATGCCGGGGAAGTCGGCATGTACGTGTGTGGTATTACCGTTTACGATCTCTGTCATATTGGTCATGGCCGGACCTTTGTCGCCTTCGACGTGGTGTCACGCTATCTGCGTTTCCTCGGGTACAACCTTAAGTATGTACGCAATATCACCGATATCGACGACAAAATTATCAAGCGCGCTAATGAAAACGGCGAGAATTTCGTCGCATTAGTCGATCGTATGATCGCCGAAATGCATAAAGATTTCGATGCGCTGAATATCCTGCGCCCGGACCTGGAGCCGCGTGCGACGCACCATATCCCTGAGATCATTGAGATCACCGAACAGCTGATCGCCAAAGGTCACGCCTACGTGGCAGATAACGGCGACGTGATGTTCGATGTACCGACCGATCCGCATTACGGTCAGCTCTCCCGTCAGGACCTGGATCAGCTGCAAGCCGGTGCTCGCGTGGATGTGGTTGACGTGAAGCGTAACCCAATGGACTTCGTACTGTGGAAGATGTCCAAAGAGGGTGAGCCAAGCTGGCCGTCGCCGTGGGGCGCGGGCCGTCCGGGCTGGCACATCGAATGTTCGGCCATGAACTGCAAACAGCTGGGTAATCATTTCGATATTCACGGCGGCGGTTCAGACCTGATGTTCCCACACCATGAAAACGAAATTGCCCAGTCCACCTGCGCGCACGACGGCGAGTATGTGAACTACTGGATGCACTCCGGGATGGTGATGATTGACCGCGAGAAGATGTCCAAATCGCTGGGCAACTTCTTCACCGTGCGCGACGTGCTGAAGTATTACGATGCCGAAACCATTCGCTACTTCCTGATGTCCGGCCACTATCGTAGCCAGCTGAACTACAGCGAAGAGAACCTGAAGCAGGCGCGTTCCGCCCTGGAGCGTCTGTATACCGCGCTGCGCGGGACCGATACCTCCGTACCTGCAGCCGGTGGCGAGGCGTTCGAAGCCCGTTTTGTCGAGGCGATGAACGACGACTTCAACACCCCGGAAGCTTACTCGGCGCTGTTTGATATGGCACGTGAAGTGAACCGCCTGAAAGGGGAAGATGCGCATGCCGCTAACGCCCTGGCCTCCCATATGCGTAAGCTGGCTGGCGTGCTGGGTCTGCTGGAGCAGGCACCGGAAGTGTTCCTGCAGAGCGGTGCCCAGGCCGATGACGGCGAAGTGGCGGAGATCGAAGCGCTGATTAAAGCCCGACTGGAAGCACGTCAGGCGAAAGACTGGGCCGCAGCCGATGCTGCGCGTAACCGTCTTACCGAGATGGGTATCATTCTGGAAGATGGCCCGCAAGGGACCACCTGGCGCCGTAAGTAAGTCTGTAACGCCCGGCGGCGCTTCGCTTGCCGGGCCGACAAATGCAAGAAGACAGGCCGGGTAAGGCGTAGCCGCCACCCGGTTTTTTTAACGCCGCTTCCACCACAACATTCCCATCACTATCGCCCCCGGTAACCACACCCACAGCAGCTCCGAGAGAATCACCTGATGCCCGTACGGCGTGGTGTAGCGCGACAGCGCAAAGGGCGCGACCTTGATCACCTGCCAGGGGGCGAAGAAGCGTTCATCCGACCAGGGCCACAGCCAGCCAACCCCTTTCCCGCCCGTCGTCACCGAGTCCAGCAGGCTATGTGACAGCAGCGATACCGTTAAAAACAGCCAACAGCGCATCAGGCTGGCCCTGAACCAGCGTCGGCCGATTAACACGCAGAGTAGGGGCACCACAAAGGCGAACAGAAGGGAGTGCGTAAAGCCGCGATGACCAAAAATATTGCCGTAGGCGACGCCAAACTTAAACGACAGCACATCGGCATCCGGCAGCATGGCGAGGACAATCCCGGCGAACAGCAGGCGAGGGGGAATAACCCGGGTGCCCAGCCCCAGTCCGAGGCAAATCGGCACAGCGGCGTGGGTAATGATCGTTGGCATAAAATTATCCATGGCAAAGCATGGAAATATAGCAGAGCGCGGCGGAAGTCAGGCCCGGGCGTAAATCTGAATCAGGCCGATTCCCTTGCGATTAACTGCCCCGACAGGGTAATGCGCTGGGTTTGCAGTTCAGGCTCTTTCAGCTTGCGGATCATCAGCCCCGCCGCCTGGCGGCCCGTCTCTTCGCTGGCGGAGGAGACATAGGTAAAAGACGGAGAGGTGAGATTGACGTGCAGCATATCTTCAAACCCTACCAGCGCCACCTGCTGGGTGAGAAACACATCTTTTCCTACCGTGCGGCCCACGTGGTGAATACCGGAGATAGAGCCGATCATTGCATCCGGCGAGTGGCAGAGCAGGGCGGTGATGGTGTTGTTTTTCTCCAGCAACTGACGGGTGGCGAAACTCACCGCCTGGGTGTCGTCGCTGCAGGCCGGGGCAGATTCGTCGCGGAACACCAGCCCGTTTTGCGTCATCGCGCTGCGAAAACCCAGCAGGCGCTGCTCGCGGATCAGATCCCCTTCCCGGCCGCCGATGTAGGCGATATTGCGATGGCCGCGCTCAATCAGGTAGCGGGTCGCCAGATGCGCTGCCTGGCGATTATCGCGCATCACCAGATTGCAGGTTTCATCCAGTAGCGACTGCGACACCGCAACCAGCGGCAGCGGACACTGACGGATCAACGTCGGCAGGGTGGCATGTCGCGTGTTGGACGCCAGGTAGATTACCCCGGCGACACCCTGCTGCTTAAAGGAGAGCAGGCAGCGCTCGAGATGTTCGCCATCATTCAGCGGCTGGCCGAGAAAAACCATAAAACCCTGCTTCTCCAGCTCCTGAACGATGCTCGCCATCACTTTGATGGAAAAACTGTCGCTGAAATCGCGCAGGATCAGACCGATAAGATTCGAGGTGTTGGCGCGGAGGTTGGCGGCGGCCACGTTATGGACGTAGCCCAGGGCGGTGATGGCGGCGTGGACTTTTTCGATCGTCGCCTCGGAGATCTTTCCTTTCTGACGCAGAACCAGCGAGACGGTGGAGACCGAAACGCCTGCCTCTCTGGCGACATCAATGATGCTGACCTTCTTCACATCTTCTCCCTGAAATGCCTGATAAGACAACGTCTCCCGTAAGAGTACAGGAGACGTGTCGGTCAGGCAGCTTATTATTTACCGATCATGGTGGACATCGTCTGGGCGATAAACTGCGCCCGGGCGCCAAAGATAACCTGGATGCCAGAGTCACCGACGAAGACCACGCCGCGTGCGCCGAGGCCATTCAGACCGTCTTTATCCACCATCTCGCTCTTCGCCACTTCCAGACGCAGACGGGTGATGCAGGAGCCGACAGAGTCGATGTTCTGCGCACCGCCCAGCAGGCCGATAATTTCGGTGGCGATTTCGTTGTCGGTCTTATCATCCGCGTTAGCCGTCACTTCGGTGCGGCCCGGCGTTTTCACGTCGAAACGACGGATCACAAAGCGGAAGGTGAAGTAGTAAATCAGCGCCATCGGAATACCGATGATAATGGCGTTGAGGAAGTTGGTCT
Source organism: Leclercia sp. LSNIH3 (assembly GCF_002935105.1). Classification (NCBI taxonomy): domain Bacteria; kingdom Pseudomonadati; phylum Pseudomonadota; class Gammaproteobacteria; order Enterobacterales; family Enterobacteriaceae; genus Leclercia; species Leclercia sp. LSNIH3. The sequence continues at coordinate 1,269,413 of NZ_CP026387.1, read as the reverse complement.
GGTAGCCGTTAAACGACGGCAGGATCCCGAACGACAGGTAGTCGATAAAGCCGGCAGAGAAGGATTTGGCGATATGCGCATGCATCAGGTACATGGTCATGTAGGCCAGGCCCGCCATGATGGCGTTAAAGACATAGAGGATCGGTGCCACGAAGATAAAGGTGAACTCTACCGGCTCGGTGATCCCGGTCAGGAAGCAGGTCAGTGCCGCAGAGAACAGGATACCGGCAGCGATCTTTTTATTTTTGGTGTGCGCTTCGTGGTACATCGCCAGACAGGCGGCAGGCAGCGCGAACAGCATCAGCGGGAATTCACCCTGCATGAACTTACCGGCGTTCTGGTAGGTATCGCTGCTGAAGGATTTGGTGCCTTCTTCCAGCATTTTGAACCAGATAGTCTGGTCGCCGTGGATCACCTGGCCTGCCTGCGTGGTGTAATCCCCGAACGAGTACCAGAAAGAGGGGTACCAGATGTGGTGCAGACCCAGCGGGATCAGCGCGCGTTCCACCAGACCAAAGATAAAGGTCGATGCCGCCTGGTTATCCCCGTTGACCACCACCGACAGGGCGTCGATACCGGCCTGGATATGTTGCCAGATATAGGGCAGCAGCAGGCCCATCACAAAGGACAGGAACGCCGTGGCAATGGCGACAAAACGCTTACCGGAGAAGAAGCCGAGGAACTCTGGCAACTGCATGGTGTGGAAGCGGTTGTAACACCAGGCGGCGAGAATACCGCACAGCAGGCCGCCAAAGACGCCCATCTGCAGCGTCGGGATGCCCACCACCATGGCATATTTACCACCCTGGGAGGCCATCTCCGGCGTAATGCCGAGCACGGTGCCGATGGTGATGTTGGTGACAAATACCGCCACCGCCGCTGACAGCGCCGCGATACCGGATTCAGATGCCAGCCCCACGGCCGAGCCGATGGCAAACAGCATCGGAAGGTTATCAAAGATAACGCCGCCCGCATTCATCATCAGCGGCAGATGGAACTTATCCCCGAAGGCCAACAGCAGGCCCGCAGCAGGAAGCAGTGAGATTGGCAGCATTAAGGCGCGACCAATCATCGATAATTTCGACAGCGATTTAACAAACCCTGATATCAGACTCATGCTGATTTCCCCCGAGTGCGCTCTGTGAGCGCTTGTTATAGTGAGTAGAACGTTTTAGTAGAACGTTCTACTTATCGTGAGGAAAGCCTGAATTTCGCGCAACTGAATTTTCACATTTCAACAGATGAAATAGTGATTATTTGAAGTCGATCGATAATTAACCGTGATGGTCATGGGGGATTGTTGAGGAAAGCTGCCGGGTGGCGGCTGGCGCCTTGCCCGGCATGGCGTTTGACTCCTCCCCGTTTGGGGGAGAGGAGGGGTAAGCGCACTCAGGCAGTAATGGTGACGCTTTGGCCTTCAAAACTCACGGTCTGCCCGGCAACAATCTTGCAACGTTTGCGGGTTTCAACCTTACCGTCAACCTTCACCAGACCATCAGCAATGACGATCTTGGCCTGGGCACCGCTTTCGCTCCAGCCTTCGAGCTTCAGCAGATCGCACAGCTCAACGTGCGGATGTTTTCCTAATGAAAAAGTGGCCATCTTACGCTTCCTCTACGTCGTGATACTCTTCGCATGCCTGCAAAGTATTCTGAATCAGTGTTGCTACGGTCATCGGGCCTACGCCGCCCGGTACCGGCGTGATGTAAGAGGCGCGGGCGGCAGCATCTTCGTAAACCACATCCCCCACCACTTTGCCGCTTTCCAGACGGTTAATCCCTACGTCGACGACAATAGCGCCTTCTTTGATCCACTCGCCCGGAATAAAGCCCGGCTTACCCACGGCGACGATCAGCAGGTCGGCATTTTCGACGTGCTGACGCAGATTTTTGGTAAAGCGGTGGGTAACGGTGGTGGTGCAGCCAGCCAGCAGCAGCTCCATGCTCATCGGACGGCCCACGATATTGGACGCGCCAATCACCACGGCGTTCAGGCCGTAGGTGTCGATGTTATAACGCTCCAGCAGCGTGACGATGCCGCGCGGGGTACACGGACGCAGGCGCGGCGCACGCTGGCACAGACGGCCAACGTTGTACGGGTGGAAGCCGTCCACATCTTTGTCAGGCGCGATACGTTCGAGCACCTTCACGTTGTCGATGCCCGCAGGCAGCGGCAGCTGTACCAGAATGCCGTCGATCTCGTTATCGGCGTTCAGGGTATCAATCAGCTCAAGCAGCTCTGCTTCGGATGTGGTTTCTGGCAGATCGTAGGAGCGGGAGAGAAAGCCCACCTCTTCGCACGCTTTGCGTTTGCTGCCGACATAAATTTGCGATGCCGGGTTGCTGCCGACCAGCACAACGGCCAGCCCGGGGGCGCGTTTTCCAGCGGCCCGACGAGCTGCCACTTTTTCCGCAACCTCAGAGCGCACCTGCTGCGCAATCGTTTTACCGTCAATAATCTTTGCTGCCATCAGAGAGAAGATTCCATCTGTAAGGAGTGAAAGGGGGGATGAGCATATTTTGTCAGAAGCGCGCGCTGCTGTCAGTCACACTTTGCGGATTTTCCTGTTAAGCGGCGTTGTTGTCGGGCATAGGTATGAACTGCAAGGGGATTGTACTAAAATCCATTGACTCATCGGTCATTGACCGTATAATTCCACGCGCTTCACCACTGCGAAGACATTCTTCTCTGTGCGCCCTTAGCTCAGTTGGATAGAGCAACGGCCTTCTAAGCCGTAGGTCAAAGGTTCGAATCCTTTAGGGCGTGCCATTCGCATCATAACGTCGCATTTCTCCGTCTCTTCGTGTTCCTTATTAGAACCAGATTGAAATCATGTCCGGTATTGCGCATTACCATTTACACGAGCAGAGCGTTCACACGCAGCAACTGGCCACGCTATCGGCTCAGGCGCCCGCTGCCGGAATGACGCAGACCAGCGTACCCGCCTCCTTTCAGCAGGTAACCCTCTCTTCCCAGCCGATCATCGCCCAGCCTGCGGCAAGCGCATCGCAACCCGCTGACCACCGACAGGCATCGGTTACCGCCACACCCGCCTCGTTTGAGCAACTGGGGCAGTACGCCAGCCTGCAGGGCTGGAGTGAAAATCAGCTGGCGCTCATGAACCGCTTACCCCAGTACCGAAACAGCCACACCGGGCCTGCATGGTCGCCCGTTGGGGGCGTTCGCGGGATCCGCAATAACAACCCCGGTAATCTGGAGGCCAGTTGGGCCTTTACCTGGCAGGGGCAGAACGGCACCGACGGGCGCTTCGCTACCTTCGCCTCTCCCGAGCACGGGATCCGCGCTCTGGGCGTAAACCTGCTCGCCTACCAGCGGCGTGGACTGGATACCATCAGCAAAATTATCTCCCGCTGGGCACCGCCGCAGGATAATAACAATACCACCGCTTATATTCAGAACGTCAGCCAGGCGCTTGGCGTAACACCGACGACCCGGCTGGATGTCGCCTCGCCTGGCGTCTTAACCGCCCTGAGCAAAGCCATTATTCATCAGGAAAATGGGAACGTGCCGTTTTCCGATGAGACGATCGCAAGCGGCATCGCCTCGGCGCTAGGGACGGAGGTGCTGTCGGAAAGCCCGTCACCGGTTTTGAAAGCGTCAGCTGGAGAACTCGCGGGTAAGGGCAATAACCCGATGGATAAGCTAACTGGCCGGTAACGGCTTACCGAGAGCATCCCCCGGCATAAATCGCTGTGCTTAATGCGCACATCATCGGCCTGGACTTTTGTCCCCCCCTTCAGACAGACATTCAGGGGCAAGTTTTCCCCGAAGACGATCACGCTATCGACCCGCCGCATATCTCTATTCCCGCCACACCTCACAGCGGCGTGTTAACCAACCGCACCTCTCCGAACCTCTCTTCCACGACAGGATAAACCCGAACCATTACCGGGATGTTTTTGAACCGCTTTTTTACTTTGTGTCCCTGTTTACACTTGATTACAGAAGGATAATGAGTATAGTTCTCATTCTCTTTAGTGTTTGTGGGCGCGTAGGGACTTTCCCGCATCAACAGTGAGTGCAGATCTCACACGGAACACTGAGTGTTAACGGTGGACGCTGCACAGGCCTGATGGCCCGAAATCACACTTCTAATCGCAATGCATATGCGACGCAGACGTCCACCTCAAATTCGATTTGCACGGTAAAGGATGTTCCTGATGTCAAAAAAATTGTCCGCCCTGGCGCTGCTGGTTGCTGTCTCACTCAGCGGCTGCGCAGCTCAACACACCGCGACCACCGCTCCCGCTGCTGATGCCCCGAAACCTGCCGCCCCGGCGCAGACCAACGTCGTTAAACGCGATCTGGCTGACGGCCTGTACGAAATGGTTATGAGCCCGAAAGGCGATGCGCTGTACGTTGCCAGCTCGGAAGGTTTCAAGGATGTGCAGGGCGGGGTGGTGTACAAGCTCGATCCGGCGACCCTGAAAACCATCGGCCGCAGCCATACCGATCTGAAAAACTTCGCCCTCGCGATCTCTGAGGACGGCCAGACCCTTTATACCACCAACTCACTGGACGGCGGGATCAGCGCCATCAGCACCGCCGATGGCAAAGTGAAACAGCGCCTGCTGTTCACCGAGCGCAACAAAGAGGGCTTCCCGTACGGCGCGCGCCAGGTGCTGCTGCATAACGACGTGCTCTACATCGGCGGCGTGGCCGATCCGGCGGTGATCTGGGTGGTAGATGCAAAAACGCTGAAGCTGAAAAAGACCATCCAGAACGCGGGCCAGTGGGTCACCGGCCTGATGTGGTCTGAACAGACCCAACGCATCTACGTGGCGAATGGCGGGGGGGAAATTCTGATCCTGGATCCTAAGCGCAACCGCATTGAAAAACGCTGGAAGCCGCTCGGGGATAAACCGGCGCTGCTGCTGAACCTCGCGGAAGACAGCGCGACGGGCCGCCTGTTTGTCACCGACAACTCGAAAGCCAAAACCACCCTGGTGCTGGACATCCATACCGGTGAAATCATTAAGAAGCTCGACGTCGGCGACTCGCTGGCGGTGAAGTTCAACGCCAAACGCAACGAGCTGTACATCACCCAGCGTGAAAGCGGCAAGCTGCTGAGCCTCGAGGCCACCACCTATGCCGTCAAGCAGACGTGGGATCTGCCGCCGAACCCGAACAGCCTGCTGCTGTCGGCTGACGGCCAGACGCTGTACGTCACCGTTAAGCAGGCGTTCAACAAAGACCACTCGACTAACGGGCCGGACAGCGTTGTGCGTATCGCCCTGAAATAAGCTTTCTCATAACAACTCAGGCCCGGCAACGGGCCATTTTGCGCGAAATTTGAACGAGTTAATCATGAACCACACCAGAAAAATGAACAAAACGCTGCTGGCACTCGCTATAGGCGCCATCGCCCATTCCGCGGTGGCAGCGGAGAGCAAAAAAGAAGAGACCATCGTGGTGCAGTCTGCCGCCAGCGATTTTAAACCCGGCGGCGACCAGCTGGTGCCAGCCTTCCTGGACGGGCAGGTGGCGAACGGCGGCCGCATGGGGATGCTCGGTCAGCAAAATGCGATGGACGTTCCCTTTAACATCATCAGCTACACCTCCAAACTGGTGGAGGATCAGCAGGCGCACACCATTGCTGACGTGGTGGCTAACGATGCGGGCGTCCAGTCCGTACAGGGCTACGGCAACAGCGCAGAAAGCTACCGCATTCGTGGCCTGAAGTTCGACGGGGATGACATGACCTTCGGCGGCCTCTCCGGCGTGCTGCCGCGTCAGGTGGTGGATGCGCAGATGGTGGATCGCATTGAGATCTTCAAAGGTGCTAACTCCCTGATGAACGGCGCGGCCAGCTCTGGCGTGGGCGGCATGATTAACCTCGAACCGAAACACGCGGGGGCAACACCGCAGGCGAAAGTGGGCGTGGACTACACCTCGGATTCGCAGATTGGCACCACCCTTGATGCCGGTCGTCGCTTCGGCGACAGCGACCAGTTTGGTGCCCGCGTCAACGTGGTACACCGTGAAGGCGAAGCGCCGGTTGCTAACGACCGCCGCCGCACCACGCTGCTGTCCACCGGTCTGGACTATGCGGGAGATGACTTCCGTACCTCCGTGGACCTGGGGTATCAGAAGAAAACCTTCCACGGCTCGGAAACCGGGGTCAACATCTCTGGCGTAGATTTCGTGCCAGAGCCGCCGAAAAACGATCGCAACTACTCGCAGAAATGGGCCTACAGCAATATCGAAAACGAATTCGGCATGTGGCGCAGCGAGTATGACATCACCGACAACTGGACCGCCTATACCGGTCTGGGGGCGCAACACGCCCATGAAGAGGGGCTGTACAGCGGTGCGAAGCTGGTGGATAAGAGCGGCAAAGCCACCGCGAGCCGCCTGGATACCAACCGTATCAGCGACAGCGTAAGCGGCATGGCGGGGATCCGCGGTAACTTTGCGACCGGCTTTGTGACCCATAAGGTTAACGTCGGCTACTCGGCGATGACCAAAAACGAGAAAATTGCCTGGAAGATGTCGGCGGCGAAGGATAACCCGGTCACCAACATCTACCACAACACCGGTGTGGATGCGCCACCGAGCACCAACTCCAATGGGGCGGGCGGTAACTACAGCGATCCGCTGACCAGCGGCCGCACCCGAACCCAGGGCTGGCTGCTGAGCGACACCCTCGGCGTGCTGGACGACAAACTGCTGTTCACCGTCGGGGCGCGCCATCAGAAAGTGGTCATTCGTGGGTATAACAAAGTCACCGGTCTGGAAAACGCTGGCGATAGCTTCGACGGCGACCGCTGGATGCCTACCTATGGCGTGGTGTACAAACCCTGGGACGAAATCTCGCTGTACGCTAACCACACCGAAGCGTTGCAGCCGGGTAAAACCGCGCCTAACACCGCCATCAACTACGGCCAGAGCACCGGTATCGTCCACTCTAAGCAGAACGAAGTGGGCGTGAAGGCTGACTTCGGTCGCGTTGGCGGCTCGCTGGCCCTGTTTGAAATTAAAATGCCGTCTGCCATTCTCGACAGCCAGACCAAATATTACGGGCTGGATGCAGAGCAGCGTAACCGCGGTATCGAGCTGAACGTCTTTGGCGAGCCGACGCTGGGCCTGCGTCTGAATGCCAGCGCCACCTGGCTGCAGGCGGAGCTGACCAAAACCAACAACGGTGTTAATCAGGGCAACGACGCCATTGGCGTTCCGTCGTTCTACGGCGTGTTGGGTGCGGAGTATGACATCAAGCCTGTCGACGGCCTGACCGCCACCGCCCGTGTGAACCACTCCGGTTCGCAGTATGCCAATCTGGCCAACAGCAAAAAGCTGGACAGCTATACCACCCTGGATCTGGGCATGCGTTACCGCTTCGCGGTCAACAATGACCAGAACCAGATGACCGTTCGCGCTGGCATTGAAAACGTCACCGACGAAAACTACTGGTCAAGCGTTGACGACAGCGGCACTTACCTGTTCCAGGGTGAGCCACGTACCTTTAAGGTCTCTGTCGGCTACGAGTTCTGAGTTCGACCCTCGTTATCGGGGCAGGGATGCCCCACCGTCCGTCTGTTATAAAAATGTAACAAATTGTTCTTATAGTGTTCCCACTTTGTCATTTCTTAGCCTAAAGAAAGGAAGCCATCGTGGGTAAACCTCTTAAGTCCGTATTCAAAAAAGAACATCGCGATGATGTCAGCAATCCCAGCGCTAACCCGGTATTTTCCACCGTGGCGGAGATGTTCCTCTCCCGCCGCCGTTTCCTGCAGATGGGTGCCGTTGCCGGTGCCGCCGCCTCTTTCCCCTTTTTACTCAAGCCTGAAAACGCCCTGGCCGCGGTGTCACAGCCTTCAGCGCTGAGCAAAGCGGTCTCGCTCGGTTTTACCAGCATTCCGGTCTCAACCGACGATACGGTCAGAGTGCCCGAGGGCTACATTGCGCGTCCTTTCTATCGCTGGGGCGACGCTACTGGTATCAAGGGCAATCTGCCAGCCTTCAAATTTGACGCCAGCAACACGACAGACGAGCAGGCGGCACAGGCGGGTATGCACCATGACGGCATGGCGTGGTTTAGCCTGCCGCAAGGGGAGCAGGATCCCGCCCATGGCCTGCTGGCGATGAATCACGAGTATATCGACAACGGTATGCTCTTTACCGACGGCACCGCCAACTGGAGCCTGGAGAAGGCGCGTAAAGGCCAGAACGCGATGGGCGTGTCGATTATCGAAGTGAAAAAGAGCGGCAGCGACTGGGAAGTGGTGCGCCCCTCCGGCTTTGCCCGCCGCATCACGGTAAATACCCCGATGCAGCTCACCGGCCCGGCGCGTCAGCAGGCGTTAATGAAAACCGCCGCCGATCCGCAGGGCGAGCAGGTGCTCGGCACCATGCAAAACTGCGCTAACGGTTATACCCCCTGGGGAACCTATCTCACCTGCGAAGAGAACTGGTCGGATATTTTCGTCAAAAAAAGCGAGCGTAACGCGCTGGAGAAGCGCTACGGCATCAGCGACAGCGATGAGTCCTACCGCTGGAGCGAGGTGGACGACAGGTTCAACGTGGATAAAACCCCTAACGAGCCGAATCGCTTTGGCTGGGTGGTCGAAATCGATCCGTACAACCCGAACTCCACGCCGCGCAAGCACACCGCGCTGGGTCGCTTCAAACACGAAGGGGCCGCCGTCACCCTGGCCGCCGATAAGCGCGTGGTCACCTATATGGGGGATGACCAGAAGTTTGAGTACATCTACAAATTTGTTTCCGACAACAATTACAATCCGGCGGATCGCGAAGCCAACATGCAGTTGCTCTCCGCTGGCACGCTCTATGTCGCCAGATTCAACGATGACGGCTCCGGCGAGTGGCTGCCGCTGGTGTTTGGCCAGAACGGCCTGGATAAGAGCAAAGGGTTCGACAATCAGGGCGACCTGCTGATTAAAACCCGTCTGGCGGCCGATGCCGTAGGGGCGACTAAGATGGACCGTCCTGAGTGGATTGCGGTCGATCCCCATAACAGCGGCAGCGTTTACTGCACGCTGACCAACAACAGCGATCGCGGCAAAGAGGGCAAAGCGCCGGTGGATGCGGCCAACCCGCGAGCAAACAACACGTTCGGCCACATCATGCACTGGCACGAAGAGGGCGGCGATCCGGCAGCGTTACGCTTTAAATGGGACATCCTGGTGCTGGCCGGGCGAACGGACACTGCGGATGAAAAGGCGAAAGGCAGCATGAAGGGGGCCGAATTTGGCAGCCCGGACGGCCTGTCGTTTGACCATCAGGGCGTGCTCTGGATCCAGACCGACGTCTCCTCCAGCACCATTAACAAGAAAGCCTATGAGGGGATGGGCAATAACCAGATGGTGGCGACCATTCCGGGCACCAACGAGTATCGCCGCTTCCTGACTGGCCCACGCGGCTGCGAAATCACCGGCATTGCGTTCACCCCGGACAACCGCACGCTGTTTATTAATATTCAGCATCCGGGGGAGGGCGGGGACGATATTACCGACCCGGCAAACCCGCGCGCCGTTTCTAACTGGCCGGATAACAATCCGCAAGGGCGTCCTCGCGCCTCAACGGTGGTCATCACCAGAGCGGACGGCGGTATTATCGGTTCGTGATAGCCTCCCGCCGGGCAGCAACCGTTGCCCGGCGTTTAACTTGCTCCCGTCTGCCTGAAGTGTTAAAAGGTGCCCCTTCCATAAAAAGAGACAGGGGTAAGACGTGAAAAACGCGTCATCCGCTTCAGGTACTGGTGTTACTGAAGCCTCGTCGGAACAGACACCGACGCTGCATCGTGGTTTACAGAACCGACATATTCAACTTATCGCACTCGGTGGCGCTATCGGCACTGGGCTGTTTCTCGGCATCGGTCCTGCCATTCAGATGGCCGGTCCTGCCGTGCTGCTGGGTTATGCCATCGCGGGCATTATCGCCTTTCTGATCATGCGCCAGCTCGGCGAGATGGTAGTAGAAGAGCCGGTATCCGGCTCCTTCGCCCATTTTGCCTACAAATACTGGGGGCCGTTCGCCGGTTTCCTCTCTGGCTGGAACTACTGGGTGATGTTCGTGCTGGTGGGCATGGCAGAGCTGACCGCTGCGGGCATCTATATGCAGTACTGGCTGCCAGAGGTACCCACCTGGATCTGGGCGGCGGTATTCTTCATCATCATTAACGCCGTTAACCTGGTGAACGTGCGCCTGTACGGAGAGACCGAGTTCTGGTTCGCCTTAATTAAGGTGCTGGCCATCATCGGCATGATCGGTTTTGGCCTGTGGCTGCTGTTCTCCGGTCACGGCGGCGAGCGGGCGACCCTCGACAACCTGTGGCAGCACGGCGGCTTCCTCGCGACCGGCTGGAAAGGGCTGGTGCTGTCGCTGGCGGTGATCATGTTCTCGTTTGGTGGGCTGGAGCTGATTGGCATTACCGCCGCCGAAGCGCAGGACCCGCATAAAAGCATCCCGAAAGCGGTCAACCAGGTGGTTTACCGTATTCTGCTGTTTTATATCGGTTCGCTGGTGGTGTTGCTGGCGCTCTACCCGTGGGTGGAAGTGAAGTCTGACAGCAGCCCGTTTGTGATGATTTTCCACGATCTGAACAGCAACGTGGTGGCGTCGGCGCTGAACTTTGTGATTCTGGTGGCCTCGCTGTCGGTCTATAACAGCGGCGTCTACTCCAACAGCCGCATGCTGTTTGGCCTCTCCGTACAGGGTAACGCGCCGAAGTTTTTAACCCGCGTCAGCCGTCGCGGCGTCCCGGTGAACTCGCTGCTGCTCTCCGGGGGCATTACCTCGCTGGTGGTGCTGGTCAACTACCTGCTGCCGCACGAAGCCTTTGGCCTGCTGATGGCGCTGGTGGTCGCGACCCTGCTGCTGAACTGGATCATGATCTGTCTGGCGCACCTGCGGTTCCGCGCGGCGATGCGCCGCAAAGGACGCGAGACGCAGTTCAAAGCGCTGCTCTATCCGGCGGGTAACTATCTCTGTATCGCCTTCCTGGCGATGATCCTGGTGCTGATGTGCACCATGGACGGCATGCGCACCTCAGCCATCCTGCTGCCGGTGTGGATTGTGTTCCTGTTTGCGGCCTTTAAACTTTCCAGAAAGTAAAGGCGTTGGCCCTCTCCCGGTGGGAGAGGGCATCAGGCCGCACCATTCCCGTTTTCGCATTGCGGCGCGGCGCTTATAACAGCCTACAAAAACCGTAAACCCGGTAAGCGCAGCCCTAACCGCAAAAATGCCGCAGGGTAATCAAAAATGAAACGCCACCCGCTTCCCGGTGGGCAGAATGACATCAATACTCACTTCACCCCCTAACGCCGTAACATAGCGTTTAAGCGTAGAAAGACGCGGATCATTATCCGGTTGCTCAATTTTCGCAACGGTAGGCTGTTTAACCCCCATCGCGGCAGCAAGTTCAGTTTGCGATATGTTGAGTTCTTCCCGGAGCTGGTTGAGCGCGACAATAATGCGCAGATCCTCAACTTTAGCGGCAATTCGCTCCTGACTTTCCTGGCTCTGCTGGGCCATGAGTTCTTTTAACGTAGCCATTCGGCCTCCTTACTCGCCAGATAATCGCTGAATTCAGCGTCAGCTATGGTGATCATATCTTTATAGAATCGCTTTTCATTTTTTCCCGTCTTATTTCCAGCACATAAAATTATGCCTTTACAACCAGGATCGAAGGCAAAAAAAGCACGAACCGGATCCCCTGCATGCTGAATGCGTAGCTCTTTCATATTCGCGTAATGTGAGTTTTTAACTGTATCGACCCAGGGACGGCCCAGCTGTGGACCGTACTCTGAGAGGATATGCATTATAGCCAGGACATCTTCTTTCAAGGCTTGTGTCTGGTGGTTAAACCACTTGTCAAACGTATCCGTTGTTTCGACTTCCCACATAACTATTTTCTTATAGCCTTTTGGCTATAAAAGATTATAGCCAAAAGGCTATAAATGCAACTGCAACTATATTGTGGCGCAGCGCTCTCACAAGCCTGACAACCCCTATTCCGGGTAAGGCGCACCTCTCACCCGGCACCTGCTCGCCCCAATCCAAACCTTTATCGTGACCCTCCTCGCACTTCTGAATCGATCCACAGGATCTTTGTTTTGTAATCGATTACTTTTCATTTGATATGGTTTGTAATCGATTACTTTTTAAGGGTGGGGATGATCATGGTGTCAACAACTGAAAGTAGTGGAAAGGTGATAGGGCAGCACCGGATGCTGGTGCCGCGCCTGTCGCTGATGATGTTCCTGCAATTTTTTATCTGGGGTAGCTGGTCAGTTACCCTCGGTCTGGTCATGACCCAGCACAACATGTCATTGCTGATCGGCGATGCTTTTTCTGCCGGGCCGATTGCCTCTATTCTGTCGCCGTTTGTCCTCGGCATGCTGGTGGACCGCTTCTTCGCCTCGCAAAAGGTGATGGCGGTAATGCACCTCGCTGGCGCGGCAATCCTGTGGTTCGTGCCGGGGGCATTAATTGCGGAAAACGGTGCGCTGCTGATCGGCCTGCTGTTTGGCTACACGCTCTGCTACATGCCGACCCTGGCATTGACCAACAACATTGCCTTCCACAGCCTGGCGAACGTCGATAAGACCTTCCCGGTGGTTCGCGTATTCGGCACTATTGGCTGGATTGTGGCCGGGATCTTTATCGGCGTGACCGGCGTGGCGTCCAGCGTCACCATCTTCCACGTAGCGGCGGCCAGCTCCGTCCTGCTGGCGCTCTATAGCCTGACGTTGCCGCACACGCCGGCGCCGGCCAAAGGGATGCCAGTGCAGATGCGCGATCTCTTCTGCGCCGACGCCTTCGCGCTGCTGAAAACCCGTCACTTCTTTATCTTCTGCCTGTGCGCGATGCTGATCTCCGTTCCGCTGGGCACTTACTACGCCTACACCGCGTCCTATCTGGCCGATGCCGGTATCGCTGATGTCAGTACCGCCATGTCCTTTGGCCAGATGTCTGAAATCTTCTTCATGCTGGTGATCCCGCTACTGTTCCGCCGTCTGGGCGTGAAATATATGCTGCTGATCGGCATGCTGGCGTGGTTCGTCCGTTACGCCATGTTTGCCCTGGGCGTGAGCGAAGAGGGACGTATCCTGCTGTATCTCGGCATCCTGCTGCACGGCGTCTGCTATGACTTCTTCTTTGTGGTGGGCTTTATCTACACCGATCGCGTGGCGGGCGAAAAGGTAAAAGGCCAGGCGCAGAGCATGATCGTGATGTTCACTTACGGTATCGGCATGCTGCTCGGCTCACAGATTTCCGGCGCGCTGTACAACCGCCTGGTGGCGGGGCAGACCGTTCCACAAGCCTGGGTCACCTTCTGGTGGATCCCGGCGGTGGCGGCTGCGGTCATCGCGCTGATTTTCCTCTTCTCGTTCAAATATGACGAAGAAAAGGCGCACTAACTGGAGGTGGTATGAGGACAATTAAAGGTCCAGGCATTTTTCTGTCGCAGTTTATCGGCGGGCAACACCCGTTTAACACGCTCGACGGGCTGGCAGGCTGGGCAGCGGAAAAAGGCTACAAAGCGCTGCAAATTCCCTGCAATCACAAGGCGATATTTGACGTGGAGCTGGCGGCAGAAAGCCAGACTTACTGCGACGAGATAAGCGGCAAGCTGGCGCAGCACGGGCTGGTGGTAAGCGAGCTGTCCACCCATCTGGAAGGTCAGCTTATCGCCGTGAATCCGGCCTATGACGAGGCGTTTGATAACTTCGCCCCGCAGGCGGTGCGCGGCAATGCCGCTGCACGCCAGGCGTGGGCCACCGATATCGTGAAAAAGGCGGCGGTTGCATCGGCACGGCTTGGGTTGACCGCCCATGCCACCTTCTCGGGATCGCTGGCCTGGCCGTGGATGTATCCCTGGCCGCCCCATAACGAGGCGCGTTTCCAGGAGGCGTTCAGCGAGCTGGCCCGCCGCTGGCGTCCGATTCTGGACGCCTTCGACGAGCAGGGGGTGAATGTCTGCTATGAGATCCACCCCGGAGAAGATCTGCACGACGGTGTGACCTTCGAGCGTTTTCTGGCGCTGGTGGACAACCACCCGCGCTGCAACATTCTCTACGATCCGAGCCATCTGCTGCTGCAGCAGATGGATTATTTGGCCTTTATCGACCACTACCACGCCCGCATCAAGGCGTTCCACGTTAAAGATGCCGAGTACCGCCCCAACGGGCGCAGCGGCGTGTATGGCGGCTATCAAAGCTGGATCAACCGCGCAGGGCGCTTCCGCTCGCCGGGCGACGGGCAGATCGATTTCAAGGGCATCTTTAGCAAGCTGACGCAGTACGACTACGACGGCTGGGCGGTTCTGGAGTGGGAGTGTTGCCTGAAAGAGGGCGATACCGGCGCACGGGAAGGGCGTGAGTTTATCTCCCGCCACATTATTCCGGTCTCCGACCGGGCGTTTGACGATTTCGCCGCAGGAGAACTTCATGATTAACGTCGGCATTATCGGCAGCGGCTTTATCGGCCCGGCGCACATCGAAGCCCTGCGCCGTCTCGGCTTTGTGCAGGTTGTCGCCCTGTGCGACGGCACCCAGGCACAGGCCGAGGAGAAGGCCCGGGCACTGAACATCCCCCATGCCTACGGCAGCGTGGAGGCATTGCTGGCGCACCCGGATCTCCACGTGGTCCACAACTGCACGCCAAACCATCTGCATGCGGAGATCAACCGCCAGATCCTGCGTGCCGGGAAGCATGTCTTTTCCGAAAAACCGCTGTGCATGACCCCGGACGAGGCGCGGGAGTTGGTTGCGCTGGCGGAGCAGGCGGGCGTGGTGCACGGCGTGAGCTTTGTTTATCGCCAGTTTGCTATGGTACGCCAGGCGGCGAGCATGGTGGAGGCGGGCACGCTCGGACGGCTGTTCGCCGCCCATGGTAGCTACTTGCAGGACTGGATGTTGCTGGAAACAGATTACAACTGGCGTGTCGACGCCGCGCTCGGGGGGGCATCGCGTGCGGTGGCCGATATCGGTTCCCACTGGTGCGACACAATCCAGTTTATTACCGGGCGGCGCATCACTGAGGTCATGGCTGACCTCTCTATCGTCTGGCCGACCCGCAAGGCGAACGTGGCCGGTCATCAGACCTTCAGCCAGGCAGCCGACGCCGTCTATGAAGACAAACCCGTCACCACCGAGGATTTTGGCTCGGTGCTGTTCCGCTTCGACGATGGCAGCAAGGGCAGCTTTAACGTCTCGCAGGTGAGCGCCGGACGGAAAAACCGCCTGAGCCTGGAGGTGAACGGCAGCGACGGCTCCGTGGCCTGGGATCAGGAGGTGCCCCAGCAGCTGTGGGTCGGCCATCGCGCGCAGGCTAACCAGACGCTGACGGATGATCCGGGGCTGATGAACCGTGACGTGGCCGACAGCGCCCACTTCCCGGGCGGCCACATTGAAGGCTGGCCGGATGCGTTTAAGAACATGATGGCGCAGTTTTATCGGGCGGTACAGGCGGGCAGGATGCCCGAAAAACCGCTGTTTGCCACCTTCCATGACGGGGCGAACGTGATGTATATCATTGATGCCATAGTGAAAAGCCATCAGCAGCAGCGCTGGGTTAGCGTCGCGCAGTAACACCTTGCCCGGTACGCCGGGCAATGAATTTATGGTAGCCTGCTGCTAACGCTAACTGCAGGATCACTCGTCGCTATGTCAATTCAGAAAATCGCCCAACTGGCGGGCGTCTCGGTGGCGACGGTATCGCGTGTGCTGAATAACAGCGATACCGTCAAAGCCAAAAATCGCGATCGCGTCTTGCAGGCGATTAAAGAGGCTAACTATCAGCCCAATCTTCTTGCCCGTCAGCTGCGCACCTCGCGCAGCTTTATGATCCTGGTGATGGTTTCCAACATTGCTAACCCATTCTGTGCTGAGGTGGTGAAGGGCATTGAGGAGCAGGCAGAGAAAAACGGCTATCGCATTCTGCTGTGCAACTCCGGCTCCGATATTGAACGTTCCCGTTCGGGGCTAAGCCTGCTGACCGGCAAAATGGTCGATGGCATTATCACCATGGATGCGTTTACCCGGCTCACCGAGCTGGCGGCGCTGATTGGCGATGCGCCCTGGGTGCAGTGCGCTGAATATGCCGATGCGGGGGCAGTCTCCTGCGTGGGAATTAACGACGTCGATGCCTCCCAGCACGTGGTCAGCCGCCTGGCCGACGGCGGGCGTCAGCGTATCGCCCTGATCAACCACGACCTGAGCTACAAATATGCCCGCCTGCGCGAGCGGGGCTACAAAAGCGTGCTGCACCTGCGCGATCTGTCGTATCAGGCCATTGAGTACGCCAGCGATCTCAGCGCGGCGGCCGGCATGGCGGCCATGACCCGACTGCTGGCGACGGAACCGCGCCCGGATGCAGTTTTTGCGGTGTCCGATACCCTGGCCGCTGGTGCGTTGCGCGCCATCGAAAAGGCCGGTCTGCGTATCCCGCAGGATATCGCCGTGGTGGGGTTCGACGGCACTGAACTCTCTGAAATGGTCTCGCCGCCGCTCAGCACCATCAAGCAGCCGTCGCGGGATATCGGGCGTAAGGCGGTCGATCTGCTGCTGAATAAAATCGACAACCCCGACGCCCCCACCGAACGGGTGATGATGAACTGGCGCTTTATTTCCCGCGCCAGTAGCTGAGTTATTTCGCCAGGACGCCTGCCAGTGAGCGAATATCGTTTCCGGTCGGCGTCTGGTGAATGCGCAGACCAAATTCATCAATCACCGCGAAAATATGGTCGAAAATATCGGCCTGAATGGCTTCATATTCCGCCCAGATCACGGTGTTGGTAAACGCATATATTTCAATCGGTAGCCCGTTGGCGTCCGGTGCTAATTGCCGCACCATCAGGGTCATATCCTGGCGAATACGCGGATGGTTGCGCAGATATTCATTCAGGTAGGCGCGGAAGGTGCCAATATTGGTCATCCGGCGCAGGTTCAGCACCGAATCTCCTTCGCCATTCTCCTGATTCCACAGCGTAATTTCCTCGTGGCGCGTGGCCATATAGGGCTTCAGCAGCTTCGCCTGTATCAACTGCTGTTGTTCCTGCTCATCGAGAAAATGGATGCTGGTGGTATCAATGTTCAGGCTGCGCTTAATGCGCCGTCCACCGGAAGCCGACATGCCGCTCCAGTTGATGAAGGCATCGGAGACCAGCGCCCAGGTCGGGATAGTAGTGATGGTGTTATCGAAGTTACGCACCTTGACGGTGGTCAGGCCGATGTCGGTCACCGTACCGTTGGCACCGTATTTTGGCATCTCCAGCCAGTCGCCGAGCTTGAGCATGTCGTTGGCGGAGAGCTGAATGCCCGCCACCAGCCCTAAAATGGGGTCTTTGAATACCAGCATCAGGACCGCCGCCATCGCCCCCAGGCCGCTAATCAGAATGGCGGGGGACTGGCCGATCAGCAGGGAGATAATCAGGATCCCCACCAGAATGGCGCTCACCAGCTTAATGCCCTGGAAAATCCCCTTCAGCGGTAGCTGCGAGGCGGTGGCCATTTTTTGCGACAGATTGAAGATCACGTCCAACAGCGAGAAAAACGCCAGCAGGGCATACACCATCACACACAGCTTTGCGCAGGTGGTAAGTATTTCCGCCGCATCGCTGCCTTTTTGTAGCCACAATACCGCCTGGACATTGACGATTATCCCCTGCAGGGTAAAGGCCAGACGGTGAAATAACTTATTCTCGGTAATGATTTGCAGCCATAAATGGCTGCTGGCCCGGGCGCGTTTTTCAAAAGCCCGCAACACGATTTTGTGCAGAATAAAGTGAATAATGACGGCGGTAAGAAAAATAATGCCAAAGATGATCGCGATTGAAGTGGTGTGATTAATTTCAATGCCTGACTCTTCGATCAGGGAAATGAACTCCTGCATAACGTCTCCTGTATTAATGCAGCCGCCATAATGGCGGCTGCGGATCTATTATGCAAATTCGCAGGCTTATTTTACCGCCTGACAGGTCTTCACCACCGGCAGGCAGAGGCGGTGGCGCAGCCGCAGGGTGGCGAGTGCCAGCACGAGCATCATGACGGTTTCGACAACCAGGAAGACGTTAATCGCCTGGGCGTAATCCCCGTGATGGTTGTGCAGGGCATGAAGTAAGATCGCGCCAAACAGGGCCGGGCCGAGGCCAAGCGCCGCCTGTTGCAGGGTGCTGAGAATGGCGCTGGCAGCCCCGGCGTCGTCGGGCTGAATATCGCGCATCCCGATACGGTAGAAGCTGTTCACAATCAGCGCCTGGCCGTAGCCCACCAGCCCTGTCGCCGGGGCGAGGGTCAGGGCGGTGTTCGCCATTCCCCAGTAGCGGAAGGTGGCGATCAACGCCAGCAGACCGGTTATCTGGATTGCCAGACCGGTCAGCAAAATCGTGCTGGTGCTGTAGCGGGCAATCAGGCGCGGGGCAAACCACGCCGAGACAAAGTACGTCACGCCGAGGGCGATAAAGCTGTTACCGGACTGCCAAGGTGCCATTCCCAGACCGGTTTGCATGGTCAGCGCCATGCAGAACATAAACCCGGACCAGACGCTGAAAAAGAGTACCGCAATCAGCACCCCGAAACGGATGCTGCCGAGTTGCAGCAGACGCGGCGGGATCAGCGGGTGGGCACCTTCGCGCTCTTTTTTACGCGCATTCAGCGCCATTAACCCGGCCAGCGGAACAATGGCGATAAGCATGGCCTTCAGCGGCCATGACCAGTGCCACTGCGGACCGAGCGCCATCGGGAACAGCAGGCAGCAGAGGATGACGGCCAGCAGTGCGGTACCCGGCCAGTCGATGCGCGACGGCGTATCGCGGCGGGTTTCCGGCACGTAGCGACGGCTCAGGGCCAGCACCAGCAGACAGATCGGCACGTTGATAAAAAAGGCGTTACGCCAGCCCAGCCCGGCGATATCCGCCGACACCAGCCAGCCGCCGCCCATCTGCCCGACGATAAACGCAATCCCGCCGATACCGCCAAACAGGCTAATCGCCTTCGCGTGGGCGCTGCCTTTGAGCGTCACGTGCAGGGTAGCGAGAATTTGCGGCATGATCAGCGCCGCCCCGGCACCCTGGACGACGCGCGCGGCCAGCAGTTGCTCGATATTCCCCGCCATGCCGCACAGCAGCGAGGCCAGGCCAAAGCTCGCCACGCCCCACATAAACAGACGACGACGGCCAAGGTTATCCCCCAGCTTGCTGCCGAGCGCCAGGCAGACGGCAAAGGCCACGCCGTAGAGGGCGACAATCAGCTCCAGTTCGGTGGCAGTGGCGTGCAGGGAGTGGGTAATAGAATCCAGCGCCACATTGGTGATTGAGGTATCAATCAGCGGCAGCATCTGGCCGGTTAACAGCAATATCAGGCCTGCCCGGCCCGGTGAAACAACTGACGTATTCATGGTGACTCCATTGCGTCAAACAGCGTAGCGTCGTAGCATCAACCATCTGATAAACGGGTACCAGTTCTTGCTTATACTGGTACTGGCACTACCATGCAGGGGGCAATATGGCGCTGATGTCTGAACCCGTCACCTCACTCCAGGATGACACCCGTAAACAGCTGGGCGCATTTTTACGCGCCCGACGAGAAAGTCTCGATCCGCAGCGCCTCGGCTTACCGCGCAGCGGCCGCCGTCGCACGCCGGGCCTGCGCCGGGAAGAGGTGGCCCTGCTGGCCGACGTGGGCGTAACCTGGTACACCTGGCTTGAGCAGGGCAGGGATGTTAACCCCTCCAGCGCGGTGATGGCGGCGGTGGCGAAAGCCTTGCAGTGTACCCCGACCGAAGCCCGGCACCTGTTCCTGCTGGCCGGATTGCCGCCGGGCGAAGCGCCCCAGGCGGTCTGCTGCGAGGGGATCAGCGAGGGCACCCGTCGTCTGCTGGATACCCTGATGCCAAAACCTGCCAGCATTCAGAAACCAAATTTCGATATCGTGGCGTGGAACGACAGCTTCGGCCATCTGATGGGCGTGGATTTCAACGCCATTCCCCCGGAAGACCGTAACTGTATTTATCTGTTCCTCACCCACCCGGCGTGGCGCGCCCGCCTCGGTAAGCGCGATGACGTGCTGCCGATCTTTGTCTCTTACTTCCGCGCGGCGATGGCCGAGCACCGGGGCGATCCGCAGTGGGAGGCTAAACTGGCGCGCTTCTTTGCGGTCTCTGAGGAGTTCAAAACCCTGTGGCACCAGCGCAACGACGTGCGCGGCGTGGAAAACCAGCTCAAGCTCTTTACCCATCCTGAGCTGGGCGATTTTCATCTCCAGCAGATGTACTGGTACTCCGCCCCGCGCAACGGCTCGCGGCTGCTGGTTTATCTGCCAGTGGATGACGCAGGCGAGCGCGCGCTGGCGTGGCTGACGGAGCAGGCACAATGAACGTCACCCGCAAGCAGGAACGCCTCCTGCGCCGCGCCCTCACCGAGTGGCAACAGGAAGGGGCACTCACCCCCGACGAGCATCAACGTCTGGCCAGTAGCTTAAAACGCGTCACCCTGGACTGGCAGCGCCTCAGTCGCTACGCCTTCTGGACGGCCATTGCCTGCGTCATCATCGCTATCGGTAGCCTGTTTGCTGACAGCGAACTGATGGCGCGCATTATTGAATTTTTTGCCTTCTCAACCCTCGCCCGTATCGGGCTGCCTGCGCTGGTTGCCGTGCTGTTCTATCTGCGGGGATTCAGCCGCCAGCGGCGGGAAACGCAATGGCACTACAGCACCGAGGCGATTTTATTCCTCGGCGTGTTTTTTACCGCCATCGCCCTCTGGCAACTGGGGGAGCGGCTTGATACCGGCAGCGGCCATATCGCGCCGCTTTTCCTGCTGGGTTGCGTCATTTATGGGCTGGTCGGGTTTTTAGGCCGCTCCGGCCTGGTGTGGCTGTTCTTTTTGCTCTCGCTTGGCAACTGGTTCGGCGCAGAGACCGGCTATATGTCCGGCTGGGGAGCCTACTGGCTGGGGATGAGCTACCCGATGCGCTTTATCTTCTTTGGCGGCGCGCTGCTGGCCCTGTGCTGGTGGCTGCGAGGGATGCTGCGCAAACGCCATCTGTACACCACCAGTAAAGCGATGGGGTTAACCTATCTGTTTGTCGCCCTGTGGATCATGTCGATTTTTGGTCATTACGATATCGATAATGGCGGGTACGGTACTACCCGTGCGGCGCTGCTGCCGTGGGTGCTGCTGTTTGCGGTGGCGGCGGGGATCTGTATCTGGATCAGCCTGAAAACCGACGACGGCATGCTGCGCGGGTTTGGCCTGACCTTTCTGGCCATTAACCTCTACACCCGCTATTTCGAATACTTCTGGGATGGAATGAACAAGGTACTGTTTTTCCTGATCCTGGCGGCATCGCTGGCGGTGATTGGACGTTATGCGGAGCGGATCTGGCACGCGGGAAAAGCGGCGAAGTAAATCTTTTGCGAGGGGGCTTCCGGGATCGGCAGCCCGTTCTTTAAAAGGTCGCCGATTCATTCTTACGCTGAACTGGAAGAGCGGTGGATTACGTTCGCCTGGGGAGACGATCGTGACGTGCATCCGCATCGCAGACTGGTTATCAGTAAAAAGTAACGGGCCGCTATCTGCGGCCCGTTTGTCTTAGCACTCAGTCACAACCGTGCTCAGCGGCAGGCGCGATTTTGGCAGCGTGGCGTTGAAATCTTCCACGCTGTGATGGCCAACCGGTACTACCACAAGGCTGGTGAAGCCTTTCTCTTTCAGGCCAAACTCTTCGTCGAGGACCGCGGCGTCAAAGCCTTCAATTGGCACGGCGTCCAGACCCATAGCGGCCACGCCCAGCAGGAAGTTGCCGACGTTCAGGTAAACCTGTTTCGCCATCCACTGGTGGTCATCTTTCAGATCGACACGGTGCAGATCGGCAAAGAAGGTGCGGCCTTTGTGGTTGGCGGCTTTCGCTTCCGGGGTGGCGAAACGGCCATCGGCCTCTTCCTGATCCACGACGCGTGTAAGCCATGCATCGTCCATCGCGGTTTTGGCGCAGAAGACCACCACGTGAGAAGCGTCCAGCATTTTGCGTTCGTTGAAGACAAAGCCACCGGCTGCGGATTTCGCCACGCGGGCTTTACCTTCTTCGGTGCTGGCCACAATAAAGTGCCATGGCTGTGAGTTGGTGCTGGACGGACTGTACTGCAGCAGGGTTTTAATCTGTTCCGCCTGGTCGGCAGTCAATTTTTTGTTCGGATCAAAGGCCTTGGTAGAGTGACGCTTCAAGGCAACAGAGATGATATCCATTACGGCTCCTGGGATTAAGTGCAAAAGGGAAAATGATACAAAGGGAGGTGAACAAAGGTAAGGGCATTCCGAGCGCTTAACCGCCGGGGCGTAACCGTTTTTGCTCTTTCTTCGACAACTTATCCACCACCAGATGCCACGAATCGTTGACCAGATCGGCCATCAGCTCAGGGGTGATATCCTCCGCCGCGTAAACCGAGATCCAGTGCTTTTTATTCAGATGGTAGCCCGGCTCGATCCCGCGGTAGATCTGCTGGTTAAGCAGCGATTTTTGCGGATCGGACTTCAGGCTGACGTGCTGACGCCCGTGCGCCACGCCCATCAGCATAAAAATCTTGCCGCCCACTTTGAACACATCGTATTCCGGTCCAAACGGCCAGCAGTGTTCGGTAAAGGGCAGTTCCAGTGCCACTTGCTGTGCGCAGGCGGCGAGCGTTTTACTGTCCATGGCTATCCTCTTCGGCCAGCGCACGCCACATGGCTTCAAAACCCAGCGCCTTGAATTCGGTGGCGCGCGCCGGTTCGCGGGTGGCGAAGGACATGGTTGTCTCCGCCAGCGATAAAAACAGCGCATCGCCAAACAGACGAAAATCTTCAGACATAAACACCGGGCGGATATGACGGCGGCAAAGCTCATGCAGTTCCGGGAACATCTCGTGCACCGCCTGTTCGGTCTCGGCGTTGATCTTCTCACTCACCCCGAGCTGGCGGATCGCACCGTGAGCCATCGGGTTACGGATCCCCCAGTCAACGTAGCTGTTCCAGATATTGCGGGTATGCTCTTTCGGCTGGGTGAGGGCACGATCCATATTCGCCAGCATGGTCTGGCACAGATCCTGTTTCAGGTGCAGGTAGAGGGCATTGAGCAGATCGTCTTTGGTGGCGAAATAGCGAAACAGGGTGCCTTCAGCCACCCCTGCGCTGCGGGCGATTAACGCGGTTGAAGCCGCAATGCCCGACTGGGCAAAAGCGGAGGTTGCCGCGTCCAGCAACGCCAGTTTTTTATCTTCACTTTTCGGACGAGCCACTGCATTTCCTCCAGTTTATGTGCAAAAACCTTGATTGAATCATGCTCTTTGCGGGGCTGCAACGCGGAATGTCAAAGTTCTTAAAACGTCTTGACGACTTTCGCATCACTCCTATAATGAGTGCTTACTCACTCATAATCAAGTTTTGCCCGCGCAGGCCATCGGATGGGGCGCGAATTCGGGTCGGGATATGAAAAAGCGTTTTATTATTAGCCTGGTGGTAGTGATGATTATTGCATCAGCGGCGAGTTTGCCGTTCGTACTGAATGCCGGATTCGGCCAGCCGCCACAGGGCGCGCAGCTAAGTGAGTTTGCCGCTTCGCCGCAGTATCGCGACGGGCAGTTCCATAACACCTTGCCCACGCCGGGCTTTACCGGCAACAAGAACATGCTGGCGGCCTGGTGGGATTTTCTGGTGACGAAGCGTGAAAACGCGCGTCCGGCCCAGCCCCTGCCGCTGGTCAAAACCGATCTGGCGCAGCTGCCGCTGGATCAGGACACTCTGGTCTGGCTCGGTCACTCCTCGTGGTATCTGCAGCTGGCGGGCAAACGTATCCTGATCGATCCGGTCTTCAGCAATTACGCGGCGCCGTTCTCCTTCCTCAACAAAGCCTTTGCCGGGGAGTATCCGTGGCACGCGGAAGAGATGCCCGACATCGATCTGCTGATTATCTCCCACGATCACTACGACCATCTCGACTACGCCACCATCAAAGCGCTTCTGCCAAAAGTGAAACGCGTGGTCACGCCGCTCGGCGTGGGTTCCCATCTGCGTTACTGGGGCATGGAGCCGTCCATCATTGAGGAGCGGGACTGGGATCAATCGGTGCGCATCAGCGATGACCTGACCGTACACGTCCTGCCCGCGCGCCATTTCTCCGGGCGCGGGCTGAAGCGCAACCAGACGCTGTGGGGCAGCTTTATGTTTGTCACCCCGCAGCAAAAGGTGTTCTACAGCGGGGATTCCGGCTACGGCCCGCACTTTAGCGCCATCGGGGAGCGGTTTGGCAGCGTCGATCTGGCGATCATGGAGAACGGGCAGTACGACCAGGACTGGAAGTACATCCACATGCAGCCCTCTGAAACGGCGCAGGCCGCCACGGATTTAAATGCCAGGGCGGTAGTGCCGGGTCACTCCGGGCGCTTTGTACTGGCAAAACACACCTGGAACGACCCGCTGATCAAGCTTTCGCAGGCCAGCAAGGATAAACCCTATCGCCTGTTGACGCCGGAACTCGGGGAGCCACTCAGAGTGAATGATGCCACGCAACAATTTCGCGCGTGGTGGGAATAATGTTTAATCGAAGAGCAGAGGGGGAGAGCAGTATGACTATTTCCGCTCAGGTTATCGACACCATAGTCGAGTGGATCGACGACAACCTTCATCAGCCGTTGCGTATCGAGGATATCGCCCGCCATGCGGGTTATTCCAAATGGCACCTCCAGCGGCTGTTTATGCAGTATAAGGGCGAGAGTCTGGGGCGTTACATTCGGGAACGTAAGCTGCGCCTGGCGGCGCGGGATCTGCGTGAATCGGACGAAAAAGTTTACGATATTTGCCTGCGTTACGGCTTTGACTCCCAGCAGACCTTTACCCGCGTCTTCACCCGCACCTTTAACCAGCCGCCCGGGGCTTACCGCAGGGATCACCCCAGCCGGGCACACTGAAGGCATCGAAGGTTGGCCGGGTAGGGCGTAGCCACTACCCGGCGTTTTTATTGGCACAATACCGTATTGTCCGGTGGCGCTGCGCTTACCGCGTCAACAAAAAGCACCTTACCAGCTGTAGTTCACCGTCGCTGTTATCGTCCGGCCAATGCCGTAGAAGCATGCCGTATCGCTGGCGCAGGAGGCCACGTATTTGGTGTCGGCGATGTTATTGACGTTAAACTGCAGATTCGCCCCCTTCAGGCTGCTGTTCAACTCGCCCAGCTCATAGCTCACCATCGCGTCATACAGATCCACCGAAGGCACCTTAAAGGTGTTTTTCGCGTCGCCGTAGCTGGTGCCGATATAGCGCATGCCCACGCCAGCGGTCAGGCTCTTCAGCGGCCCGCCAGGTAGGGTGTAGCTGGCGAACGCCGATGCCATGTGCGCCGGAATGCGCGCTGGCGTTTTGCCTTCGGTGCCGGCCACCGTCGTGCTCTCGGTTTTCGCGTCGGTGTAAGTGTACGAGCCAATCAGATTGATGGTGTCCATCAGCGTGGAGTGAACTTCTGCCTCAACGCCTTTCGAACGCACTTTGCCCGCATTCTCGAACCAGCCTTCGGTGCTGTTGTAGGTCGCCACATTATCCTGGGTTAAATCGTACAGTGCCAGGGTCATCAGCGTGGTATCAACCGGCTGATATTTGAGGCCAATCTCCGTCTGCTCACCGGTGGTCGGTTTAAACGGCCCTACGCCCGGTGCCCGGTTGGTTTGCAGGTTCGGTTCAAACGAGGTGCTGTAGCTGATGTACGGCGACAGGCCAAAATCGAAGGCGTACAGCAGGCCGGTACGCCAGGTGAATTTACTGTCATTCTGCTGGGTGAAGCTGCTATCGGTGAAATCGTTAGTGCGTACTTCGCTCCAGTCATAGCGCCCGGATACCAGCCACTCCCAGTTATGCCAGCTCATCTGATCCTGCAAATACAGGCCCATCTGATCGAGGTTTTGCTGTTCGTTACTGGCGGTAGTAAAGCTGCTTTCATCCACATTCACGCCGTAGACCGGATTCATCCAGTCGAGGTTGTACTGCGAACCGCTCCCACGTTCCAGTAGCTGTTTATCTTTACTGGTTTTATAGTCGAATCCGCCGAGCAGCGTATGGCTCACTTGCCCGGTATCCATCAGGTATTCCAGCTGGTTATCCAGGCCAAACTCGTTGGTGGTGCGCTTTTCATGCTGGGCGCGGCGGGTCAATACCGAACTGTTGGCGGCGCTGGTGGCGTAAACAAGATAACGATACTTCTGCTTGATAGTGGCGTAACGCGCGTTCTGGCGGAAGATGAGGTTATCGGCGAACTGATGTTCCAGCTCGTAGCCGATCATCGTCTGCTCGCGCCAGGATTGATCGTAATCCGGGTCGCTGACGTTAAAGTCGCGCGGGATGTATTTGCCGTCGACGCTTTTCACCGTCCCGTACGCGGGCAGAAAGTTGCGGTATCCCGCGTCGGGATCTTTCTGGTAGCTGGTGAGCAGCGTAAAGCGGGTCTGATCGTTAGGATACCAGGTGATCGCTGGCGCAATCGCCATCCGCGTCTCTTTATAATCCTCCACCTGATTATGCTGGGTGCGGGCAATCCCGTTAACACGATACAGCACGCGGCCATCGTCGCTGAGCTTGCCGCCGAAATCAAACGCGCCCTCCGCGAGGTGGTTATTGCCGGTGCGGAACTGAATGTTGTGAATAGATTCAGAGGTCGGGCGCTTGCTGGTCATACTGATTAATCCACCCGGATTGACCTGGCCAAACAGCACCGATGCCGGGCCACGAACCAGCTCCACGCGCTCCAGTAACCAGGGGTCAATCGTTCCGGTCTGTGACGAGGCGGTGGCACCGAAGCTCAGGCCGTCGAGGAATTTCGGCACATAGCTAAAGCCACGAACAAACACCTCATCGTTGCGGTTAGACGATCCGCGGTACTCGGTAAATACCCCCGCCGAATAGCGCAGCGCCTGCGAAACGGAGGTCACATCCTGCATGTCCATCTGATCGCGGGTGATCACCGATACCGACTGCGGCGTCTTCACGATCTCTGCACTGGTCTTGGTGGCAGAGAGCGTCTTCGTTGCCACAATCCCCTTCACAGGGGCGGTAGGGTCTTCACTCATCCCCTGCGTCACCGTCATGGTTTCTTCTCTATTTTCTGCCTGGGCCGCCACGCTGACCGTGGCCAGACTAAGAAGCCATGCCTGCATTATCTTATTATTTTTAAACATGTTTTTTTAACGTCCTTGGTTGCTATCGCCATAAAACACCGGTTAATTCTGCTAGATGATATTGCAAACTATTACCATTTGCATTAGCGTTATTAACAAATTTCGTCGGGGAACACGCGGTAATGAAGAGGGCATGGAGTGGATTGTTATTAGGGATAGTGACGCTACCCGCGGTGGCGGTGACGTGCGAACATTCGTCCCTTCAGGGAGACATACAGGGAAAGTTTGATGCCAGCGGTGAAGTCTGTTTTATCCTGCCTGAGCTGAGTGAAAACTATGTTTCTGCCACGCTGAACGGCGTGACGGATGCCCGCCTGCTGGACGCGCAAAACCGCCGCATTCGCACGCTGGTTGAAAATGGCCCCGCCGACGGTGAACACACCCTGTTGTTTGCTCTGCCCGTGAAGCAAAACGCGTCTCTGGTGCTGCACGGCGAAGCTGGCAAACCCTGGCGTTTTCAGTGGCGGATGAAAGAGACCTCTGCCTTACCACGCGTACAGATGCTGGAGCCTGAAAGCCCCACGTTGCAGGCGCTGGCAAAAACGGTTGCTGCCGGTGGGAGTACTGATGCGTTCTGGCAGACGCAGATTCGGCAGGGAACGCCGATGGTGGAGCCGGTAGACGCCAGCCATAAGCGTGTCACCTTCCTGTGGCGCGGCGCGCGCGGCAACGTATTTATTCTCGGCTCGCCGGCGGGGGATCACGATCCGCTGTTCCGTCTGGGCAAAAGTGACGTCTGGTTTCGCAGTTACGTCGTGCCCGCCGATACGGTGATGCAGTACAAGCTCGCGCCTGATGTCCCCGTGATTGACGGCTCGGCGCGGGATCAACGACGGGCGATCCTGGTGAGCGCCCAGGCCGATCCGCTCAACCCGAACACCTTTGGTGAACAGAAGGCCGATCGCTGGAACCGCTATTCACTGCTCGATCTCAGCCCGGCACGTTACTGCTCGGTGCAGGCCGCCGCGCAGCCGCTGGTGAGCGGCACCCTGACCCGCCAGATGCTGAGCAGCAAATTCCTCGGCAATTCCCGCGAAGTGATGCTTTACAAGCCGCGCGGCGCACAACCCGCCCGCTGGACGTTAATCCTGTTCGACGGACAGATCTATCAGGATGACTACCATTTCGCTAACGTGATGGATGGCCTGATAGCCCGCCATCATCTGCCCCCGGTCAATGTCGTGTTTATCGACAGCCTCGATCACGCCCGACGCAGTAAAGAGCTGCCGCCGAACCCGGCTTTTGCCGATTTTATGGCGCATGAACTGTTGCCGTGGTTGCGCGGGCAGGGCGTGGCGATGCAGCGGCAGAAAACGGTGCTGGCGGGTTCAAGCTACGGGGGGATCGCCTCCTCATGGGTGGCGCTGCGCTACCCGCGACTGTTTGGCAATGTGTTGAGTCTTTCTGGCTCTTACTGGTGGGCGCCGAAAGGTGAAGCCCCAGGCTGGCTGACGCGGCAGTATCAACAGTCGCCGCAGTATCCGGTGCGCTTCTGGCTGCAGGCCGGGAAGTTTGAAACCACGGGGCCGGGTGGGGGGATCTATCGCACCACGCAGGATTTCGAACAGGTGCTACGGGAGAAAGGCTATCGCGTCAGTTTCCACCCGTGGTCGAGCGGCCACGACTACGCGGCCTGGTGTGAAGCGTTGATCCACGGCATGCGTGATTTCATGGGCTTACGACGCCAGTGAAAACCAACGGCGCCAGATAAAGCGCAGGATAAAGAACTCAACGGCACCGAGTACTAAAAACCACAGGCAGAATAAAATGGTGTAAAGCTGGTTCAGATCGACCATGTGAAAGGTCTGAACCAGCTTTTGCGCCAGCACCAGCCCAAGGGACGGCGCAGGTAACAACAGGCAGGACAGCAGGGCCATCAATAAAATGCCCCCCGCAGTAAGCAGCGATTCTAACGGGTGTTTCATGATTATGTTAATCGTCAGTTAAAAATAACATTGTCACGGATAGGGCTTCGTAAAGCAATATCAACCGTAAAGCAGGCGGGCGATAAATAATCGCCCGTTTATTCGCTATTATTTACCCTCATCATGACCATTAATTCAATTAACCTGCGTTAATGTAAATTATTGTCACCCTCCGGCTAATAATCTTACAAAGGTATAAGTGCTATATCCAATTAACGTTGCAATAACAATGGCAGCGATAATATATAACGCCAGACGCCGACCGCGATAAATACCAAACATGCTTATCCCTCGTTTAGCTTAGGTTTAAAAATAATTTGTAAAAATCACTGTAACGAAATGAAACGTTCTCTGTTTAATGCCATCGACAGAAATAATAGTGCGTTAAATTAATTGCCGTGACAACCCATTAAATTAACGCTCACGATTTTTAAAAGCAGACATGGAATTCAGGCTTTTGCTCACCGCAAACTGAAGGAGCTGAAATATGACCAAAATGCATCACCCCCATACGCCCCCGTCCAGCCAGGACCGCGCCCCGACGCACGCTTATCAGCAGACCGTCGAGCAGACCCTTGCCGCACAGCGCAGCACCATGGCCGGACTGAGCCGCGCAGAGGTGCAGGCGCGCCTGCAGCAGCATGGCCCGAATGCCCTGCCAGCAAAAAAAGCCAGACCCGCATGGCTGCGTTTTCTGGCCCATTTTAACGATGTCTTAATTTACGTATTGCTGGCCGCCGCGGTTTTAACCGCAATAATGGGCCACTGGGTGGATACGCTGGTTATTCTGGGCGTGGCGGTGATTAATGCCTTAATTGGTCATATTCAGGAGAGCAACGCCGAAAAATCCCTGAGCAGCATTCGAAATATGCTCGCCAGCGATGCGCGCGTTATTCGTGAAGGCGTTCACGAAACAATACCTACAACTGAAATAGTTCCCGGGGATATTATTGTATTACGCGCTGGCGATCGTATTCCCGCGGATATGCGAGTGATTGAAGCGCATAATTTACGTGTGGAAGAGGCGATCCTCACCGGCGAATCCACGGTGGTTGATAAACATATTCAGCCGTTAACCGGAGAATTAACCCTCGGCGACCGGACCAATCTGCTGTTTTCCGGCACCACCGTCAGCGCGGGCGGTGGCATGGGCGTGGTGATTGCTACCGGCCAGGAAACGGAACTGGGCCACATCAATCAGATGATGGACGGGATTGAAAAACACCGCACCCCGCTGCTGGTGCAGATGGACAAGCTCGGCAAAGCCATCTTCGGGCTGATCATGGCGATGATGGCCGCGCTCTTTGTCTTCAGCCTGCTGCTGCGGGACATGCCGCTCGGCGAACTGCTGCTGTCGTTGATTAGCCTGGCGGTGGCGGCGGTGCCTGAAGGTCTGCCTGCCATCATCTCGATTATCCTGTCGCTGGGCGTACAGGCGATGGCGCGTCAGCGGGCAATCATCCGCAAGCTGCCTACCGTGGAAACCTTAGGGGCGATGACCGTAGTGTGCTCGGATAAAACCGGCACCCTGACCATGAACGAGATGACCGTTAAGGCGATCATCACCGCCGACAGCTGCTATCGCGTTGAGGGCGACAGCTATGCCCCGGAAGGCAAGATCTGCCTTGAGGGCAGCGACGAGCCGGTGCAGATCCAGCCGGGCACCGTACTGGAGCAGTATCTGCGCACCGTCGATTTGTGTAACGACAGCCAGATGATTCAGGACGAGCGCGGCCTGTGGGGGATCACCGGCGGGCCGACCGAAGGCGCGCTGAAGGTGCTGGCGGCGAAAGCCCACCTTGCACCGGTGATGACCACGCTTATCAACAAAATCCCGTTTGACTCGCAGTACAAGTACATGAGTACCCACTACCAGATCGGTAGCGAGGAGCAGATCCTGATCACCGGCGCGCCGGACGTGATTTTTGCCCTCTGTGCAGAGCAGCAGACCCGTAACGGCCCAGAAGCCTTTAACCGCGTCTACTGGGAAGCTGAGATGGAGCGCTATGCCCGTCAGGGGCTGCGCATGGTGGCCGCGGCGTTCAAACAGGCTCAGGAGGGGCAGGCGCTGACCCATGATGCGCTGAACCACGGCCTGATCTTCCTCGGCATCGCCGGGATGATGGATCCGCCGCGCCCGGAGGCGATCGACGCTATTCACGCCTGCCAGCAGGCCGGGATCCGCGTGAAGATGATCACCGGGGATCACCCGCAGACGGCGATGAGCATCGGGCAGATGCTGGGGATCACCAACAGCGCCCAGGCGGTAACCGGCTATCAGTTGGAGCACATGGACGATGGCGAACTGGCGAAAGCGGCGGTGGAGTATGACATCTTCGCCCGCACCAGCCCGGAGCATAAGCTGCGTCTGGTGAAGGCCTTGCAGGAGCAGGGCGAGATCGTCGGCATGACCGGCGACGGCGTAAACGACGCACCGGCTCTGCGCCAGGCAGACGTGGGCATCGCCATGGGCATCAAGGGGACAGAAGTCACCAAAGAGGCGGCGGATATGGTCCTGACGGACGATAACTTCGCCACCATCGCCAGCGCGGTAAAAGAGGGGCGTCGCGTCTACGACAACCTGAAGAAGACCATTCTGTTCATCATGCCGACTAACCTCGCGCAGGGTTTGCTGATTGTGATTGCCCTGCTGGCCGGGAACATTATTCCGCTGACGCCGGTGCTGATCCTGTGGATGAACATGGCCACGTCCGCCACGCTCTCCTTCGGCCTGGCCTTTGAAGCCGCCGAGCGCAACATCATGCGCCGTCCGCCGCGTCAGACCGGCCAGCACGTGATGGATGCTTACGCCGTATGGCGGGTGGCCTTCGTCGGCACCCTGATTGCCGTTGCCGCCTTTGCGCTGGAAGCCTGGCTGGCCCCGCGCGGCCACAGCGCCGAGTTCATCCGCACCGTGCTGCTGCAGATGCTGGTCTGTGCGCAGTGGGTCTACATGATTAACTGCCGCAACACCGAAGGCTTCTCCCTTAATCGCGGCCTGCTGGCGAACAAGGGGATCTGGCTGGTCACCGGCGTGCTGCTCCTGCTGCAGCTGGCGATTATCTACCTGCCGTTTATGCAGATACTGTTTGGCACCGAAGCCCTGCCGCTGCGCTACTGGGGTGTCACCCTGGGTATGGCGAGCGCGATGTTCTTCATCGTCGAGATCGAGAAGCGACTGACCCGCAGGTTCCGTAAGGCTGCATAACTGAAAACGTAAAACCTTACCCCTCACCCTAACCCTCTCCCCATAGGGGAGAGGGGACAGTCCGGCACTCTCCTTCTACCTGTTTGGAGTGGGAACCGCTCGGCACTCTCCCTCCACCTGTGGGGAGAGGGAGCTGCTCGGTTTTCTCCCTCCACCTGTGGGGTGATGGTACCGCCCGGTTTTCTCCCTCCACCTGTGGGGTGATGGAACCGCCCGGTTTTCTCCTCCCACCTGAGGGAAGAGAGGACGGCTCGGTTTTCTCCCTCCACCTGCGGGGAGAGGGAACCGCTCGGTTTTCTCCCTCCACCTGAGGGAAGAGAGGACGGCTCGGTTTTCTCCCTCGCCCCTTTGGGGAGAGGGCCGGGGTGAGGGGAAAATTACACTGAGGTACTCCCATGAAACTCCCGCTCCTGTTCGTGCTTCTCGCCAGCACCCTGCAACCCGCATTTGCCGCCGCCATTCCCGTGCGCGTCGCTACCGTGGAGCAGACCGCCCATGCCGCCGAGCGCCAGATCCCCGGGCGCATTGAAGCCATTCACACCGTTGAGCTGCGCGCCCGCGCGGAGGGCGCCATTACCAAAATCAACTTTCGCGACGGACAGTATGTGAAAAAAGGCGACCTGCTGT
Organism: Leclercia sp. LSNIH3; assembly: GCF_002935105.1. NCBI lineage: Bacteria > Pseudomonadati > Pseudomonadota > Gammaproteobacteria > Enterobacterales > Enterobacteriaceae > Leclercia > Leclercia sp. LSNIH3. The sequence goes on along the minus strand of NZ_CP026387.1, from coordinate 1,236,473 downwards.
TCGAGCTGGACGACGCCGAGCCGCGTGCCGCCGTGCGGCTGGCACAGGCCGAAGTGCAAAGCGCTGAAGCCACCCTGCGCCAGGCGCAGCAGCAGCTTTCCCGCTTCGAAAGTCTGGGCAGCAATAACGCCATCAGCCGCCACGACGTGGATAACGCCCGCATGCAGCGCGACGTTGCCCGCGCCGCGCTGGAGCAGGCGAAAGCCCGGCTGGAAACCCGCCATGTCACGCTGGGGTACACGCGCATCACATCACCCATCGATGGCCGCGTGGGCCACAGCCGCTTTCACGTGGGCAGCCTCGTGAATCCCTCAAGCGGCGTGCTGGTGGACGTGGTACAGCTTGACCCGATCCGCATCGCCTTTGCGCTGGAAGAGGGGGCGTTTGCCACCAAGGTCGGACAGCATGCGGATATCAGTGCCCTGAAAAAGGCCTGGCAGGCGCTGATAGACAGCAACGGCCAGCGCATCAGCGGTGAACTGACGTCCGTGGATAACCGCATCGATCCGCGCACCGCCAGCGTGATGCTGCGTGCCGAGTTTGCGAATCCGCGCCATCAGCTGCTGCCCGGCGGGAATGTGAATGTCTTTCTGCGCCCGGCAAGCGAGCAGCCGGTGCTGACCCTGCCCGCCGCGGCGGTGCAGCAAAACGGCGACGGATTCTATGCCTGGGTGGTTAACGCCGACGGCAAAGCAGAAATGCGTCCGCTGGCCGTCGCCGGGCAAATTGGCCAGCAGTTCCGGATCGCGTCCGGCGTCACTTCCGGCGAGCGAGCGATCACCGACGGCGCGCAGCGCGTGCAGCCGGGCGCGGCCGTTCAGATTCTCAATTAAGGAGCCATCATGCTGACGTTTTTCATCAAACGCCCGCGCTTCGCGATGGTGATTGCGCTGGTGATAACCCTGTTGGGGGCCATCGCGCTGAGAATTATTCCGGTAGAGCAGTATCCGCAGATCACGCCCCCGGTGGTGAATGTCAGTGCGTCCTGGCCGGGAGCCAGCTCGGCTGACGTGGCGGAGGCCATCGCCACACCGCTGGAGACCCAGCTTAACGGCGTGGATCACATGCTCTATATGGAGTCCACCAGTTCCGACGAGGGCACCTACAGCCTGAATATCACCTTTGCGGCGGGCACCGACCCGGATCTGGCTGCCATCGATGTGCAAAACCGCGTGGCACAGGCCGTGGCGCAACTCCCCGCCGAGGCACAGCAAAATGGCGTACAGGTGCGCAAGCGCGCCACCAACCTGATGATGGGGGTCAGTCTTTACTCCCCGGGCAACACCCACACGCCGCTGCTGGTCAGCAACTACGCCAGCACCCATGTGCGTGAGGCGCTGTCGCGTTTGCCGGGCGTGGGGCAGGTGCAGTTGTTTGGCGCAGGGGACTACAGCATGCGCATCTGGCTGCGACCGGATCGCATGAACGCCCTCAACGTGACCACCGACGACGTGGCGCAGGCGCTGCGCGAGCAGAACGTGCAGGGGGCGGCCGGCCAGGTGGGCACGCCGCCGGTGTTTAACGGCCAACAGCAGACCCTGACCATCAACGGGCTGGGGCGTTTAAATCAGGCGGAAGATTTTGCCGATATCATTATCCGCGTCGGTGAGATGGGCCAATTGGTGCGCCTGAAAGATGTCGCCCGCATCGAACTCGGCTCGCGCAGCTACAGCGCGGGCGCACAGCTGAACGGGCATGACTCCGCCTATCTCGCCATCTACCCCACGCCGTCCGCCAACGCCCTGCGGGTGGCCGATGCGGTGCGTACTGAGCTGGAGCATCTCTCGACGCGCTTCCCGGACGACCTTGTCTACGAAGTCAAATTCGATACCACGCAGTTTGTCGCCGCGACCATTAAAGAGATTGGCGTTTCGCTGGCGTTAACCCTGCTGGCCGTGGTGGTGGTGGTCTCCCTGTTCCTGCAGAGCTGGCGCGCCACGCTGATTGTCGCGCTGGCGATCCCGGTGTCGCTGGTGGGCACGTTTGCCGTGCTCTATACGCTCGGCTACTCCGCCAACACGCTGAGCCTGTTCGCCCTTATTCTGGCGCTGACCATGGTGGTGGATGACGCCATCGTGGTGGTAGAGAGTGTTGAAACGCTGATGGCGGAAGGGCAGAGCCGCACGGCGGCGACCGCGCAGGCGCTGCGCCAGATTGCCGGGCCGGTGATTGCCACCACCCTGGTGCTGCTGGCGGTGTTTATCCCGGTGGCGCTGCTGCCGGGGATTGTCGGTGAGCTGTACCGCCAGTTTGCGGTGACGCTCTCGACCGCCGTCACGCTCTCAAGCCTGGTGGCGCTGACCCTGACGCCTGCCCTGTGCGCGATGCTGCTGCGCCCGCGCCCTGCGCGCCCGGCGGCAGTCTACCGCGCCTTCAACCGCGGGCTGGATGCCACGCGCAACCTTTACACTCGAATCCTGAGCCTGTTTACCCTGCGCCCGTGGCTGGCGCTGTTGGCAACCGCAGGCGCTGCCGTCGTGGTGGCATTCAGCTTTATGTCGATGCCAAAAGGCTTCCTGCCCCAGGAGGATCAGGGTTACTTCTTTGCCAGCGTTCAGTTGCCGGAGTCAGCCTCGCTGGAACGCACCGAAGCGGTGATGGCGACGGCCCGGGCGCTGATTGCTCAAAATCCGGCGGTGGAAGACGTGATTCAGGTCTCCGGGTTTAACATTCTCAACGGCACCAGCGCCTCCAACGGCGGGTTTATCTCCGTGATGCTGAAGGACTGGAGCGAGCGTCCAACCCTGGACGAAGTGATGGGCACGCTTCAGCGCCAGCTGCTGGCGTTGCCGGAAGCGACCATCATGACCTTCGCGCCGCCGACGCTACCGGGGCTGGGGAACGCCTCAGGTTTCGACCTGCGCATTCAGGCCCAGGCAGGACAAAGCCCGGTGGAGCTGGAGCGCGTCACCCGCCAGGTGCTGGCAAAAGCCAACCAGCATCCGCAACTGAGCCGGGTGTTCACCACCTGGAGCAGCAACGTGCCACAGTTGACGCTGACCGTCGATCGCGAGCGTGCCGCCCGTCTTGATGTGCCCGTCTCCCGCATCTTCAGCAGCCTGCAGACCGCCTTTGGCGGCACGCGTGCCGGGGACTTCAGCGTTAACAACCGCGTCTACCACGTGGTCATGCAAAACGAGATGCAGTGGCGCGAGCGGGCGGAGCAAATCAGCGAGCTGTTCGTGCGCAGCAATAACGGCGAGCGGGTACGCCTGAGTAACCTCGTGACCATCACCCCCACCGTTGGCGCACCTTTCCTGCAGCAGTACAACCAGTTCCCGTCCGTGTCGGTAAGCGGTTCGGCAGCAGAAGGGGTAAGCAGCAGCACGGCGATGGCAGTGATGGGTGAGATTCTGGCGCAGAACCTGCCAGCCGGTTATGACTACGCCTGGAGCGGTATGTCGTATCAGGAGCAGCAGACCGGGAACCAGGCGATCTGGATTGTGCTGGCGGCGGTGGTCATGGCGTGGCTGTTTCTTGTCGCCCAGTACGAGAGCTGGACATTACCGGCAAGCGTAATGCTTTCGGCGCTGTTCGCCATCGGCGGGGCGCTGGTATGGCTGTGGGCGGCCGGGTACGCCAACGACGTTTACGTGCAGATCGGCCTGGTGTTGTTAATCGCCCTTGCCGCGAAGAACGCAATTCTTATCGTTGAGTTTGCCCGCGCGCAGCGTATGGCGGGCAGGGCAATAGTGGATGCCGCGAGGGAAGGGGCCTCCCGTCGCTTCCGGGCGGTGATGATGACCGCAGTATCGTTCATTATCGGGGTATTACCGATGATGCTGGCGACCGGGGCGGGCGCCCAGAGCCGTCGCATCATCGGCACCACGGTGTTCAGCGGCATGCTGGTCGCCACCGTGGTGGGGATAATCTTTATCCCGGCGCTGTTTGTGCTGTTCCAGCGCTTGCGCGAGTGGGGGCACCGGCTTACGGGCTAGTGGCCCACAGCTCGGCATGTTTTTGCACTAAGGAGATGAGCGAGCCACCGTCTGCGATAAAGTCCCGCATGCGCTGCGCCTCGCTCTTGCCCTGTTTGAGCATCAGAGTAATTTCCTGAATCGCACTCGACGCCCCCAGCTTCTCCGCAGACGGCGCGACTTGCTCCAGCAGCCAGGTGAGATCTTCGGCGATGGTTTTCTGCTCCCCGGTATGCACGTCCGTCAGGATCCCGTCCAGTCCGTAACGACAGGCCTGAAAACGGTTAAAACGGTACAGCAGAAAATCTTTTTCCTGATGCTTATAGGGGCGTGTGGTCAGTAGCCAGTGCGACGTGGCCTGGATCAGCCCGGCGATATTAATGGCATGGGCGAGAGTGAGCGGCGTATCCATCACCCGCACCTCCACCGTGCCAAAATGGGGGCTGGGGCGAATGTCCCAGTGCAGATCTTTAATGCTGTCGATCATGCTGGTGTGGCTCAGGCGACGGAACAGCCCTTCAAACTCCTGCCAGCTGTTGACCCACGGCATCAGGCCGTTGTCCGGGAATCCGGAGAAGATATTGAGCCGCGATGAGGCAAACTTCGTGTCGGTGCCCTGCATATAGGGTGAGCTGGCCGCCAGGGCGATAAAGTGCGGCACAAAGCGCGACAGGCCGTGCAGCAGGTAGATGGCCTCATCGCCGGTGCGACATCCCACATGGACGTGCTGGCCGAACACCGTCGCCTGCAAAATCAGATAACCAAAGCGCTCCAGCGTCACGTTATAGCGCTCGTCTTCGCACACCTGCTGACGCTGCCATTTCTGAAACGGATGGGTGCCGCCGCCGCAAATCTGGATATGGTGCTTCGCCGCTGCGCGCAGAATGCTCTGCTGCATGGCGGAGAACTGCGCTGCCACCTGATCGATGTTGTGGCACACGCCGGTCGCGATCTCGAGCATGCTTTCGGTGATATCGTGCTTCACCTCACCAGCTTTAATGTCATTTTTCACGGCGTCGATCAGGGCAGAGGAGTCCTGGCTTAAATCGTAGCCCGGCGGGTTAACCACCTGCAGTTCGAGTTCAACGCCAAGGGTGAAAGGTTCAGAGGAATGAAAGTCGGGTAAAGGCATAGCGCACTCCGTTGTCTGTTATCAGTTGAGTATAGACAACGGGTGATATTCACCTTTTCCCCATAGCAACGAAACCCGACCGGGTTCAAAAGCTAATCATATTGACGTTTCAGCGGCCTTATCGTTATTAATATCGCCCTGATTATTAACACTACGGAGTAAGCGATGGTCTCATTTCGTCCGCTGACAGAAGATGAGTATCCTGCTTATCTTGACTATTTTATTCACGATTATGCCGATGAGATCGGGTCAAATTACGGGCTCTCTCAACCTGATTCGCTTGCCAGAGCAAAGCAGGAAATCGCCGAAATGCTTCCTGAGGGCGTGAATACGCATGGACACGTTTTATGCTCGCTTGTTGCGCCGATAAATGAGACCAACAGGCCGGTCGGTTATCTCTGGTACAAACCCGATACGATGATGCGTTCAGTGTTTATCTATGATTTTCATATTTTCACAGCCTGTCAGGGGCAGGGGCTGGGTAAACAGACTCTTCGCGATTTGGAAGCGCATCTGCGCGAGCAGGGTTTCAAGGAGATCAGACTGCGTGTGGCAGGTGATAATGCCCGTGCCCGGCATCTCTACGAGACCAGCGGTTTTGGGGTTACGGGCGTCAACATGAGCAAGTCTATTGTGGGTCTCGCGGAAAAAAGGACCTGAGGATGCTATTATCCAGGCAGCAACCGACATCCTGAGGATAACGCATGAGCAACGACGTACCGATTAAATATTATGACATCGTGGATGAGTACACGACGGAAGCCGCAACGCCGGTGAGCGAAGCAGAACGCGATCCCCTGGCGCTCTATTTCCAGCTGTTGATCACCCGTCTGATGAATAACGAAGAGATCAGCGAAGAGGCGCAGACCGAGATGGCAGTCGAAGCGGGTATCGACACGAAGCGCATCGATGATATCGCCAATTTCCTCAATCAGTGGGGTAATGAATAGTTCCTGCATGAAAGGCATAGTCTGTGCAGGCGTTGTGCTTTACACTGCGCGCGGCAAAAATTGAGTTGGTAAACGATTAATCAGGTGGTAAAGGCGATGAACGGAACAATCACGACGTGGTTTGCAGATAAGGGTTTTGGATTTATCAAAGATGAAAACGGCGATAACCGCTATTTTCACGTGATTAAGGTCGCCAACCCTGATCTGATTAAGAAAGATGCCGCAGTGACGTTTGAACCCACCACCAACAACAAGGGTTTGTCAGCGTTTGCGGTAAAAGTCATACCGGAAAGCAAATACATCTTCCTTGATGGCGAGCGTCATAAAATCACCGCCATCAAGTCGTACCTGGTGTACCGCGAAGAAGAGCCTGCCGAAGCCCGGATTGATAAAGAAAACGGGGTGCTGACGGTGAAGAGCCTGATGGGCAATATCGCTCCGAAATCAACCGCGAAAGCCGGGGAGATGCGTTCGGTGAAAAAGCTGGCGATCACCACTTTCTCGGGCAGAACGTTCATCTTCTCTGAAGATGAGATCGACATCGATGCCACGGTGAAACAGCTGCAAAGCCTGAAGTAATCTGCCGCCTGCCAGGTGGCGTGCGGCCTGATGCTCTCACCCCGTCGCACTCACCGGGTGCGCGAACCCTAAAAACGGCGACCAGGTCGCCGTTTTGCTTTTACCTTCCAGCCCGCGTAAGCGCCGCAAGGCTTTGCCACTACTTCATCCGATGCTCACCTGCGTTTAAGGCTTCGCGGTCAAAGAAACGCGCGATCACGCCACCCGCCATAAACGCGGCCCGGTCTGACATATGGGCAATCACATCCGCGTCATGGCTAACCAACAGATAGGTCATTCCGTGCTGCTGTTTCAGGCGATTCAGCAGGTTCAGGATCTCCGCCTGCACCGACATATCCAGCGCCGAGGTGGGTTCATCCAGCAGCAGAAGCTGTGGGCGTAACAGCAGCGCCCGGGCGATCGCCACGCGCTGACGTTGTCCGCCGGAGAGCTGGTGGGGATAGCGCTTGCCCGCATCGGCAGTCAGCCCCACCTGCTGCAGCGCCTCCGCCACCTTTTCTGCGATCTGCGTTTCACCGTGGATCTGTAACGGCTCCCCCAGGGTGCGTGACAGGGTGTGGTTCGGATGCAGCGAGGCCCAGGGGTCCTGAAAGACCATCTGCACGTTGCGCCGCAGCGCGCCGGTAAAGCGCATCCCGGGCTGGAGCCGGTCGCCCAGCACCTGAATGTTGCCGTGCCACTGGCGCTGCAGCCCCGCCAGCACCCGCAGAATGGTCGATTTTCCGCAACCTGATTCACCAATCAGGCTGAAGGTTTCGCCTGGCTCAATCGCAAAGCTGGCCGCAGAGACCGCCGTTTTCTCACCGAAAGTCACATGAAGCTGTTCTACATTAACGAGTGCCATGAGGTGTCTCCTTCCACGGCTGAGTGCGGTCGAGCGTCGGCAGCATCTGCCCGAAGGTGCTGGCATCAGGGCGGCAGGTCCACAGCGTCTGCGTATAGGGATGGGTGGCCTGAGAAAGCTGACTCGCCGCCATCTCATCCACCTTCTCCCCCTGATACATCACCAGCACGCGGTCGCAATGTTCCGCTACCAGCGGCAGATCGTGGCTAATCAGCAGCATCGCCTTCTGGCGTTGCGCGCACTGCTCTACCAGCAGCTCAAGGATTTGATTCCGCAAGCGGGCATCAAGCGCAGAGGTTGGTTCATCGGCAATCAGCACCCGTGGGTTGTTGATAAGCGCGATGGCGATCATCACCCGCTGGCCCATGCCACCAGAGAGCTCCCCCGGATAGCGGCTCAGCACCGCGTTGGTCAGACCCACAGCGTGAATCATCTCGCGGATGCGTGCCACACGCTCCCGGCGCGGCAGCGACTGGTGCAGGGTTAACGCTTCATCCAGCTGCGCCTGCACGTTTTTAACCGGGTTGAGGGCGTAGCGCGGATCCTGAAGCACCATCGCAATCTCATTGCCGCGCAACTGTCGCCAGCCGCGTGGCGACAGGGTGGTAAGGTCGTGCCCCAGCACAGTGAGCTGTTGTGCGCTGACCCGGCCTGGCGTTCGCACCAGCCCCATCAGCGCCCGGGCGGTCATCGACTTGCCCGAGCCGGACTCCCCGACCACCGCCAGCCGTTCATTGCCCAGGGTAAAGCTGACGTTGTTGACGACCCGTGCGGCGGGATAATCAATCGTCAGGGAATCGACAATAATGCGTGGTTCAGTCATGTTGTGGCTCCAGCACGTCGCGCAGGCCGTCGCCCAGCAGGTTAAAGGCCAGGCTGGCAATCAGGATCGCCCCGCCCGGAATGGCGGCAATCCACCACTGATCGAAAATGACCTGCATCCCGTCCGCGATCATCGCCCCCCATTCAGCCATCGGTGGACGCGCGCCCAGACCGAGGAAGCCCAGCCCGGCCGCTGCGAGGATAATTCCCGCCAGATCGAGCGCCAGCCGCACAATGGCCGAGGGCAGGCACAGCGGCAGAATGTGCCCCAGCAGCAGGCGAAAACCGCGAATGCCCATCATCTCGGCGGCGGCCAGATAGTCGCTGTGACGCAGGCGCTGGATCTCGCTGCGCGCCTGACGAGCGTAAGCGGGCCAGGTGGTTAACGCCAGCGCCAGCGCGCCGTTAACCAGCCCCGGGCCGAGCATGGCGACAAAAGCAAAGGCGAGGATCAGCCGCGGCATCGACATCACCACGTCGGTGAAGCGCATCAGCACCCGCTCCAGCCAGCCGCCGTAGTAGCCGGACAAAATCCCTACCAGCAGGCCCGCGGGCAAGGTAATGACCGTCACTAAGGCCACCAGCCCCAGCGCCGGTCGGCTACCGTAGATCAGCCTTGAAAGCAGGTCACGCCCGTAGCTGTCGGTGCCAAGCCAGTGTTGGGCATTCGGGGGTTGCAGACGGGCGGCGGCGTCCTGCCAGTTCGGATCCAGCGGAGCCAGCCACGGGGCGAACAGCGCCACCAGCAGCAGCAGGGTAATAATGATTAGCCCACAAAATGCCGCTGGCGAGCGGCGCAGACGACGCAAAAACAGATAAAACGGCATCAGCGCACCCTCGGGTCAGTGAACCGCACCAGCAGGTCGGTCAGGTTATTAATCAGTACGAAACAGACGCCGATCAGCAGCGTCCCGCCCATGATGGCGGTGGTATCTCCGGCGAACAGGGCGGTCGTGAGGTAACGACCAATCCCCGGCCACGAGAACACGGTCTCCGTTAACACCGCCCCTTCCAGCATGCTGGTGTAGGCCAGCGCAATCACGGTGAACAGGGTGCTGCGAATATTGGGCAGCACGTGGCGCAGCAGGATGGTCATTTCGCCCGCCCCTTTGGCGCGTGCCAGCAGGATGTACTCTTTATTCATCTCACTCAGACACGCCGAGCGGGTCAGGCGGGTGATGCTCGCCAGTGAGTAGTAGGCCAGGAGCAGCACCGGCAGCACCAGATGGCTGGCGGCATTTTTGAAGGCCGCCATGTCGCCGGAAAGCCAGGTGTCGATCAGCGCAAATCCGCTGCGCGGTTCGACGGTGTATTGCCAGATATCATCCAGCCGACCTGGCCCGGCGCTCCACTGCAGCTTCGCGTAGAACAGTGCCAGCATCAGCAGCCCGAGCCAGAAAATGGGCACCGAGTTACCGAGCAGGGTAAGCGTGCGGATAACCATATCGAGCGGCGAACCGGCGTACCGGGCGCACAGCACCCCAGCGATGACTCCCAGCAGGGAACCGAGAATTAACGCCAGAGTAGCCAGCTCAAGGGTCGCCGGGAAGGCGTGCAGCAGATCCTGGAGTACCGGTTGCCCGGTGGCGCTGGCGGTGCCGAGATCGCCGTGCACAAGATCAACCAGATAATGCCAGAACTGCACCGGCAGCGGCTGATCCAGCCCAAGCTGGTGGCGAACCTGATCGTAGGTGGACTGGCTGGCGTGATCGCCAACGATCTGCAAAACGCGATCGACCGGCGAGAGCGCGGAGAGCGCAAAGGTCACGAGCAAAAGCCCGAGCAGCGTGAGGAACAGGGTCAGCAGGCCCTGTAAAACGCGTGCCACGTGGGTAGAAAGAGGAGGCATGGGAAAATCGTTATTCCTGAATGAGAGCACGGACTTCCCCTCTCCCCAAGGGGAGAGGGGGAAAACTTACTTCGTTACGCGGTCGTACCAGACCATATCCGCATTCAGCCCCTGCTGATAACCCTTCACGTTATCGCGCACCACGATCTGGGTTTTGCCCTGATCGACAAACACGTACGGCGATGTGTGCTGCAGTTGCTCCTGCATCTGCTTATACAGGTCGAGGCGTTTGGCTGGATCCGGCTCGGCTACCGCCGCCAGCGTGGCTTTGTTCAGCTCCGGGATCTGCCAGCCATTAAGCCCGGCCACGGTGCTGGATTTGCCGTCGTTCCAGGCGAAGGCGCTGGCATTGGAGTGCGCATCAAAATAATCCGGGATCCACAGACGGATGGCAGCCTGGTGCTGTTTAGCGCGCACGCGGGCATACACCTGGCTGCCCGCTGCTGGCAGCAGATCAACCTTCACGCCGCCCTGGGCAAAGCTCGCCTGCATTGACTGGGCGATGGTGATAAACGGCGGTTTGTTCTCTACGTCCAGCGTGAAGTGGGCGTCTTTGATACCCGCTTTGGCCAGAATCTCTTTCGCTTTTGCGGGATCAAATCTGAACGGATTGTTCTCCAGCGCGCCCGGCAGGCCTACCGGCAGGAAGCTCTGGTGGACAAAATACTGGCCTTTCAGCAGATCTTTGGTGATGCCTTCATAATCCACCAGCCAGCGTGACGCTTCCCAGAAGGCCGGGTTATTTAGCAGCGGGTTGGCGCTGTTCCCGGCGTTAAACACCAGGTAGTTCTGCTCCGCAGAGGGGATGCTCAAGACGCTGACGCCCGGCTTGCCGGTGAGGGCACCTACCTGGTCGGCACCGAGATCGCGGGCGACATCGGCATCACCCTGCTCAATCAGCAGGCGACGGGAGGCGGGATCCGGCACGTTCTTGATAATGATGTTTTTCAACTTCGGCGCACCGCCCGGTGCACTGGCGTTGGCTTCTAACACGATGGCCTGATGCGGCTGATAAACGCGCATTTTATACGCGCCGCTGCCCGCAGAGTGCATCTTCAGCCATGCGTTGCCAAGGTCATCACCTTTTACGTTCGCCGTGACTAACTTCTCGTCCACGATGGAAGCGATTGGCGTAGAGAGGATGTTCAGCGCAACGGACGGGCTGACGTCTGCCGTCCAGTGCAGCTGCAGGGTGTGGTCATCCACCTTTTTCAACTGGCTGGCGATGTTGCCCGGCTCCCAGCCCAGCACGTTAAGAATAAAGGCCGGAGACTTGTTAAGGGTGATGGCGCGGGTATACGAGAAGATGACATCTTCCGGGCGCAGCGGGTTGCCGGAGGCAAATTTCGCATCCGGTTTTAGCTTAATGGTCAGGGTTTTTGCGGCCGCATCCGCTTCCCAGCTTTCGGCCAGAATCGGGGTTATTTTTTCCGGGTTGTCGCGGTCCGGCTGCACCAGACGTTGATACAGGCTCGGCACGGTCTGGATGCTGGAAAGCTCATTGGCTTCTGCCGGATCGAGGCTCACGATGTCATCAAGACCCTGAGCAACCACCAGCGTATCCGGTGGCGTAGCGGCATGGACGGTTGCTGACAACGCAGCCAGCACCAGTAACGGCAGTATTTTTTTTGTCATAGCGATCCCTGAACGTCTTGTTTTTGATTGTTTTATAGACCGTTACGTTAGGGGGGCGAGCTGAATTTAGGAAAGTCTTAATTCTGCTTAGCTTATTACCGTAGCGCATAACGAATTATTTATGGTTATTAGTGGAGACAGCGTTACTGTTAAGCAGGCAATCCTGTATTGTAAAAATAACAATCTATTAACAATAAAAAGGGGTAGAGCGTGCCGGAAATCAATAGCTGGGGTCAAACCGTTAACGATCCTGTTCCCGGCTGGCAAGGGGCCAGCGTATTAGAGCGTGGCGTGCTGGAAGGGCGGTTTTGTCGTCTTGAGCCGCTGGATGCGGCACAACATGGGGTGGATCTGTTCGACGCCTACGCCATGGGCGATGACAGCGACTGGACCTGGCTTGCCAGTAATCAGCCTGCCAGCATAGAAGCCACCGTCGACTGGTTGCAGGGCAAAGTGCAGGATGAAGCGCTGGTGCCCTTTGCGGTGATCGATCGCCACAGCGAACGCGCCGTCGGGCTGGTCTGCTATATGGCGATTGAACAGCAGCTCGGCTCGGTGGAGATTGGTCATGTCACCTGGTCGCGGAAAATGAAAAACAGCCCGCTCGGCACCGAAGCAATATGGCTGCTGCTGAAGTATGGCTTTGAACGGGGCTACCGTCGGCTGGAGTGGAAATGCGATTCGATGAATATTGCCTCGCGTCGTGCCGCCGAGCGTCTGGGCTTTGTCTGGGAAGGGCGGCTGCGGCAGAAACTGGTGCGCAAAGGCCGCAACCGCGACAGCGATATGCTGTCGATAATCGACAGCGAATGGCCGGAACGGGACGCAGCCATTCGCGGCTGGCTGGCAGCGGATAATTTTGATGAGAATGGACGGCAAATCAGGCGGCTGGAGACGTTTCATATTCGCCCGGAAACGGCCTGATTCAACCGGCAATCTGAACGTATTCTGAAAAGGCTCTTTAGCTGTATTGCCCCGTCTGATTAATTGTCAGACGGGGCATTTTTATTTCTGCCTTTCTCTATCGGCCAGCCTAAGGTCAATTTTCCCTGCAATCTAAACGTTTTCTGAAAGATGCATTTGACTGGATAAATGCACAGGTAAATGGCGGTTTTTCAGCCCGGGAGGGAGTAGTATTGCGGCGGGTGCCTGATGCTTTCTGAGCGCAGGCAGGTGTGGTGAGCCAGAAAGCAAAAGCCCCGGAGATGTTTCCATCAACCGGGGCTACCATCACCAAACCTGAACAATTTGGATGGTAGCCCCTTCTTAGCAAGGAGGCAATGACATGCTTAACAAGTACGCCTTTGCGGTGATCCTGGTAATGGGGTTAACCGTGCTGGGGGTCACGTTTCTGGTTCGCGAGACATTGTGCGAGCTGAGCTTTAAGGAGCGTGACTGGGAAGTGAAAGCTGTTCTCGCTTACGAAACGAAGAAGTAGCGGTATGCGGGGAGTAATCCCCGCCTATCCGGTTGTCGGTTTGGTTCGGGCACCCGTTTTTTTGTTTCACGATGACTCCAGCCCGGTAGTTCGCTGGACTGCGACGTAGCCCGATACAACAGGTTTATCAATAGCTTACGCGCGTCCATCATATGCCGGTGCTTTCTGAAACTTGACCCGGTTCTCCCTCGCGCCGCTCCTATCTGGCTCCTGGAATCCGGGTCGTTCCAAGGAGTCATCATGGCAAAGATCAAGCTCACCAAGACCGCCGTAGAGTCGGCGCAACCCCAGGCGAAGGACATCGAACTACGGGATACCGTCGTGCCCGGCTTCCTTTGCAAGATTACCCCGACGGGACGCCGGGTGTTCATGCTCCAGTACCGCACGAACTCTGGCCAGCCCCGCAAGCCCTCGCTGGGACTCTACGGGGAGCTAACCGTCGAACAGGCGCGGGTCAAAGCGCAGGACTGGCTGGCCGAGGTTCGCCGGGGTGGTGATCCCGGCGGTGCCAAGGCCGAGGCGCGCAAGGCGCCCACGATGGCCGAGTTGTGCAAAAAGTTCATGGAGGACTACTCCAAGAAGCGCAACAAGGTCAGCACGCAGGACGGCTACCAGGGCGTCATCGACCGCAACATCATCCCGCTGCTGGGCCGCAAGAAGGTGCATGACGTGAAGCGGCCCGACATTGCGGGGCTCATGGAAAAGCTGGCCTACAAGCCGACCGAGGCCAACAAGACCTTCGGCGTGCTGCGCAAGATGTTCAACTTGGCCGAAGTCTGGGGCTTCCGCCCGGACGGTACGAATCCGTGCCGCCACGTCCCGATGTACCCGCCGGGCAAGGAAACCCGGCTCATCGTGGACGAGGAAATGGTGCGGATCTTCCGCCAGTTGGAGAAACTGGAGGCGGAGGGGCTGGAGAACTACGTCATCCCGTTGGCGATCCGGCTGCAATTCGAGTTTGCGGCGCGGCGCTCCGAAATCTGCCCGCTCGAATGGAGCTGGCTGGACTTCGAGAACCGGCGCGTGGTGTGGCCCGACAGCAAGGTTGGCGGCATTTCCAAGCCCATGAGCGAGGAAGCCTATCGGCTGCTTTCGACGGCGCCGCGTCTGGAAGGCTGCCCTTACGTCCTGCCGTCGCCGAACGACCCGGCCAAGCACCTGACCTTTGGCGAGCACTATGGCGGCTGGTGCCGGACGCTCAAGGCCGCCAGCGTGCCGCACGTAGGCACGCACGGCATCCGTCATCGCTCGACCACCGACATTGCCAATTCCGGTGTGCCGACCAAAGTGGGAATGAAGCTGACGGGCCACAAGACCGTGGCGATGTTCATGCACTACGTCCACACCGAGGACAAGCCGGTGCGCGAGGCGGCCGAGCTGGTGGCCAGCCGCCGCCAAGCCATCACGGGCGCGCGGCAGCTTGCGGAGGCGGTGGCATGAACGGGCGCCGGCCATCAGCAGCATCGCTCGCAGCGCCCGCGGCGCTGCTGGGCGACATTCGGGCACTGATCGAGGCGGCGCGCAAGCGCGCCGCCTCGACGGTGAATAGCGAGCTTACGATGCTCTACTGGCGCATCGGCCAACGCATCCACACGCAGGTCTTGGACAGGCGCCGGGGCGCCTACGGCAAGGAAGTTCTGCCCACCTTGGCTGCGCAGTTGGTGGAGGAGTACGGCAGCAGCTTTGCAGAGCAGAACTTGCGCCGCATGGTGCAGTTCGCCGCCACCTTCCCCGACGAGCGAATTCTCGTATCACTGATACGAGAATTGAGCTGGACGCACTTCATCGCCCTGATGCCGCTGAAAGTCCCGCTCCAGCGGGACTACTACGCACAGATGGCCAGCACCCAACGCTGGAGCGTGCGGACGCTGCGCGAGCGTATCGACTCGATGCTGTACGAGCGCACGGCGCTTTCCCAAAAGCCGGAAGAAACCATAGCGCAGGAGTTGGCGACCCTGCGCGATGCGCAGCGCATGTCGCCGGCCCTGGTCATGCGCGACCCGTACATCCTCGACTTCCTGGGCCTGCGGGACACTTGGCAGGAAGGCGACTTGGAAGCGGCGATCATCCGTGAAATGGAGTCCTTCCTGCTGGAGCTGGGCGCGGGCTTCTCATTCGTCGCCCGGCAGAAGCGCATTCCGATCGACGACGAGGATTTCCACCTTGACCTTCTGTTCTACAACCGCAAGCTGCGGCGGCTGGTTGCGGTGGAGTTGAAGGTAGGTGACTTCAAGGCGGCCTACAAAGGGCAGATGGAGCTTTACCTTCGGTGGCTAGACAAGCACGAACGGGAGCCGGAGGAAGCCTCGCCGCTCGGGATCATCCTTTGCACCGGCAAGAAGCGCGAGCAGATCGAATTGCTGGAGCTGGACAAGTCCGGCATCCACGTTGCCGAGTATCTGACCGCCTTGCCGCCGAGGGGCGTGCTGGTGGAGCGGCTGCAACAGGCAACGCAACGGGCGCAGTTGCAAATCGAGCAGCGCAAGACGGACAACGAGTAGTCCTGTCCCAAGCAGTCGGGCGTCCCGGCGTGCCGCCGTCGCGCTGTCGTGCTGCGCATCGAGCTTCGCTGCGCGAGTCTCGCCCCTGTCGGGCTTCCATCACTGACGCCTCCGTCCCGGCTCGTTGATCCGGGCCTGCGCGCTCCGCTTGCCAAAAATCGACTCTGTGCAGTGGGCGGGTGTGGGCGGTCTTGCTGTTCCCTTCACCGTATCACGGCGTTCTCGCCGTCAAGGGCGGCGCGCGCCATGCGCGCTTGCGTCCTGGCGGCCGTCTGCGACCCCTGACTGCTTGCGCTGCGCCGTGCTGCCGCCGGTTCCGGGCAATTCCGCCCGAGCAACCGGAGCACGATCATGTCGCAACTGTCCTTTCCCTCGTTCGATTCCTGTCTGCTGGTGCGCGACGCGCACGGGCGCTATCTACCGGCATCGGCCGACGACATTCTGGAAGCTGCGCGCCAGGTCATTGACCGGAAAATGCAGCGCGGAGCAGAGTTCACTTCGCCGGCGGCGGTCAAGGAATACTTGCGTACAAAGTTGGCCAGCTTCGAGCATGAGGTGTTCGTAGTGCTGTTCATGGATACGCGCCATCGTCTGATCGAATACAGGGAGATGTTCCACGGCACTATTGACGGTGCGTCGGTGTATCCGCGCGAAGTGGTCAAGGAGGCGCTGCGGCTCAATGCGGCGGCGGTCGTCGTTTCGCACAACCATCCGAGCGGAAACCCCGAGCCGAGCGCGGCTGACCGGGCGCTGACCCAGCGGCTCAAGGAAGCGTTGGGTCTGGTGGACGTGCGCGTGCTCGATCACATCATCGTTGCGGGCAACGAAACGGCATCGTTCGCCGAGCATGGGCTGATCTAGCCCAAGGGGCTTCGGCCCCTTTTTGCTGCGCCTGGTGGCATAGCTATGGCCCTCGCGGCCTGATGCTCAGGCCGTCGCAACCTGAATCATCTCGTCGTAATGTTTCTTGTCCACCTCTTCCAGCCACTGGAAGATGTTCCCGATGACGCTGTGGCTTTCGCCTGCCAAGTTTTCTGCGGATTCCTCTGTTATCTCAATAACGTCGCTATGTGAATACTTATTGATAAAGCGGTAGATTTTTTCTTTAAGCTCTGGTGTCGTGATGGTGCAATCTTTTAGGCCAGCCTCCATCAATTGACTAATGTCGCTTCGCCGCCTTGGATATTTGAAGGTAAAAAACGATTCAACAAGCTTTCGGGCGAGGTTGGCGGTCAAGAACGCCTCATCTCGATTGAGTGTCGTGTGCGCCCTATATTCGTAAAGCTTCTTGAAGATATAGTGGTACTCGGAACCGTAGTTCTTGAGTGAGTCGTCGGCATCCACAAGTAGGGAGTGACGAGGGGAGCCAGGTGGCGCATCCAGGCGATAAAAGAAGCAATTCTCGGCGTTGCCTTTTTTGACTCGATTCCTATTGGTGCCAGTGAACCAGTCTCTCACTAGCTTAAAGTAAGTGAAGTTGTGAGTCAGCACAAAAAGTTGCTTGGCTTCAGTGCATTGCGTTCTCAAAAACGAGTAGGCGTGAAACAAGTGATTAGAATCAAAGCTTGAGACCGGATCGTCAACGACGACGATCGTATCCTTGATGTTATTTCCATTTTCTTTGAGCTTCGTGATGAAATAGACAAATGCAATCGCAGTCTTCTCACCTTCGCTCAAATTCCCATCGTGCTCACCAACCCCGTTTCTGATGATCTCATAGCCTTTCTTCTTCTGATTGAAGTTCAGGCAAAGCTCAGAGCGGCCAATGAAGCGATGCAGGATGTCATTGAACTCCTTTGCCCCGACCGTTTCATTCGAGAGCGCCGCTTCTATGGCTCCGACCTCTAGACTAATTTTTTCAATTTCCTTATGGTCGTTCTTTGCTTCTGACTCAAGGTCATTGCACTTCTTCTCACTTCCAGCATAGTCAAACTCTTGCACCTCAGCCGCAGCAAAGTGAAGCTCCAGTGCCACCTTGCTTTTTGAGGTCTCAGATTTGAAATTTGAAGTCTTATTGTTGTGCTTTCCAACGAGAGCAACAATCGACTTCAGGATGTCATTGAAATTGGTGACATCGTCTTCAACCACATCCGAGATCTGAATGTCTGTCTTCCCAGGGTCTGTGATCTTGGCCTTCAGGGCTTCCCGCCAGGCGTCCATTTGCTGGTCGATCTTTTCAGCAGCAGTTGCGTAGTCCTTTTGAAGCTTTTCTGCCTCGGCCGATAGTTCTTTATAAAACTCGGTCGATGCGGGAAACTGATTAGCTGGAGCGCCTTGAGATTCAATCCATGTCGCCGCATTCTGAAGTCGGCTCTGAAACTCCGTGAACTCCTTGCTGAAGTGGGCAGCAAGCGCCTCGGCACGAAGCTGGGCGAACGGAGAGCCGCAGAACTCGCAGGATTGCGAGTCGTGGTTTTTATGGATTTCCAAGCCTGCTTGAACCCATTCGCGGATGTCCGGGTTATCGGTAAGCCGCTGGATTGCTTGATTGACCGCCGTAGTCCCAATCAAATCTCTGATGCGGCCCGCCGCTTTCTTAAAGTAGTCCGGCTCAATGGCCGTTGAGGCGAAAGCAATGCTTGGAAGCTGATCTGGCTTGGCGGCATTCGTAAGGTCGATAACCCTCTCATCTGGAAGAACCGACTCCGCCTTGATAATTGTCTCGCCGTTATTCTGTATGAAGTTGGAGAGCTTGCGGCGGTCGTAATTCAAGTAATAACTGTCGCTCGTATCAATCGCCTGAAGTCCAAGCTTCATTTTCTTGGCAGCATTGGTCAGGAACTTCTCTAATGCCTCACGCTGCTTCTTGATATCGCTTTGCTTGTCGTCGTGAGCCTTCTTTTTCGACTGAAGCTCGCTCTTCAGCTTCTCCAGCTTCTGCAAGTCATCAATCTTCTCTTTCGCAATAAGAAGGATGCTCTTTACGGATTTGTCCCAATCAATGTTCTCATGCACGAAGCGTTGATTGAAAACATGAATATTCAATTGGGATGAGTGGAGTGTGGATTCCGTGATCGTTGAGCCATCCTCCAGAACTACTGAAAATTGGCCCGTGCTGAAGCGGGGAACCATCGAGCGAAGCTCAAAGCAAGAGAATAGATTCGATAACGTTGACTTGCCTGTTCCATTCCAACCATAGACCAGGTTGTACCGGCCGAACTTTTGGATCTTCGTTCCATTGAAGTCGCTGAAGATTCCGAACTGTTTGAGGCGGTTGATGCAGACAATCATCTCTAGATCTCCGTGTTCTTGCTTTCCCATCATTAGCTTGCGAAACAAATGGTAAACGAAGAGTCCTCTTGCGTCTCCGCTTCGCGGATCGCGCTGCTCCAGGTTCGCTAGTCGCTCATCCCTGGCGGGACTGGCTTCGCCAGCCTTCCGCATCGCTGACGCCTACGGCCCGGCTTCCAGCTTCGGGCCTGCGCGCTTCGCTTGCGTGCGGTCAGCACAAAGGGATGGCCGTTGCCTTGTCCAGCCGTCTCCCCTGACTTCATCACCTTACCCGCGACCGTAGCCCGCGCCCGTGTGCCGTCAAGGCGCGCAGGGCCGTGTCCTCGGCTGCGCCTGCGGGCCGCACCCACCCTGCGCTTGGCTCCTTGACGGCCCCCGTCCGCGCGCTCCTTTGGCCGCGGGCGATGAACTCAGGAAAGACGGTGGCAACAGGGCCAACCGGGTTCCTCGTGCCGACCGCACCAAACAGCCGAAAGGCTGGGCTCCGAATCTAGAAATCCGGTGTGCGGTGTGAACAGCAAACCTCTTTTGTCAGGAGAAAGACCATGCAACTCGCATCCCGTTTCGCTTTCCGCTCCCCCTCGCTGCGCAGCGATTACCCGCTGTCCGACGACCAGATTCACCGCGTGGCCCCGTCCATCTTCGCGGATGCCCCGCACGAGAGCCGTTCGCAGCGGTACGCCTATATCCCCACCGCCGCCGTGCTGACCGAGCTTCGCAAAGAAGGCTTCCAGCCTTTCATGGTGACGCAAACCCGCGTGCGCGACGAAGGCAAGCGCGAGCACACCAAACACATGATTCGCTTGCGCCATGCCAGCCAGATCAACGGCGCGGAGGCCAACGAAATCGTGCTGCTGAACTCGCACGACGGCACCAGCAGCTATCAGATGCTGGCCGGAATGTTCCGGTTCGTGTGCAGCAATGGCCTTGTTTGCGGCAACACCGTGGCCGATGTGCGAGTGCCCCATAAAGGCGACGTGGCCGGTCTGGTCATTGAGGGCGCTTACGAAGTCTTGAGCGGTTTCGATCGGGTGAAGGAATCGCGCGATGCCATGCGCGGCATCACCTTGGACGATGGCGAATCCGAAGTGTTCGCCCGCGCCGCGCTCGCCCTCAAGTACGACGACCCCGACAAGCCCGCGCCCATCACGGAATCGCAAATCCTGATGCCGCGCCGCTTCGACGACCGCCGCCCCGACCTGTGGAGCGTGTTCAACCGCACCCAAGAAAACCTGACCCAAGGCGGGCTGCGTGGCCGCAGCGCCAACGGGCGCCGACAGCAAACCCGCCCGGTGCAGGGCATCGACCAAAACATCCGACTGAATCGCGCCCTCTGGCTGCTGGCCGATGGCATGCGCCAGTTGAAAGCCTGAATCCCCACGCGGCAGGGGCAGGCAGCAGCCCTTGTCGCTTTCTTCGCTGCTGCATTCCTGAACCGATAGGAGTTATCACCATGAACGCCGTTACCCAAACCGAAGCCCGCGCCATCAACACCGCCGCCGCTATCCCGCTGGAAGCCGCTGACCCGACCAAGAACCTGATTCTGGTTCCGCTGTCGCGGCTGGTGTCGCGCCCCACTGGCCGCAACGTGCGCAAGACCCCGCGCATGTCCATTCCCGAACTCGCCGCCAGCATCCAGCGTGTCGGCCTGCTGCAAAACCTCATCGTGATTGCCGCCGCCGACGGCGAGCATTACGAAGTCGTGGCCGGTGGCCGTCGCCTCGCAGCGTTGAAGCTGCTGGCGAAGAAGCACCGCATCAGCAAGGAATGGGAGGTGCCTTGCCTGCAGGTGGCCGATGGCACCGCACGCACGGCCAGCCTGACCGAGAACGTGCAGCGCGAAGCCATGCACCCCGCCGACCAGTTCGAGGCGTTCGCCGCGCTGGTGGCCGAAGGCCGCAGCATCGAGGATATCGCAGCGGATTTTTCCGTCACGCCGCTGGTGGTGCAGCGCCGCTTGAAACTCGCCAACGTCTCGCCGCGCCTGCTGGCCGACTATCGCGCCGAGGCCGTGAGCCTTGACCAGTTGATGGCCCTTGCCATCACCGACGACCACGCCGCGCAGGAAGCCGCGTTCTACGATGCGCCGACATGGCAGCGCAGCCCGCACAACCTGCGCGACCGTCTGACCGAACGCGAAATCGACGCCTACCGGCATCCGCTGGTGCGCTTTGTCGGGCTGGACGGCTACGAGCAGGAAGGCGGTGGCATCCGCCGCGACCTGTTCGCGGAGGGCGACAAAGGCGTGTATCTGACCGATGCCGCACTGCTGGAACGGCTGGCGCAGGACAAGCTGGCAGGTATCGCCGCCAAGGTGCAGGCCGAGGGCTGGGCGTGGGTGGATGCCACGCCGGGCATGACCCATGCCGATCTGCAAGCCTTCCAGCGTGCGCCAAGGGAACGCCGCAGTCCGAACAAGCGCGACGCGCAGCGCATCGAGAAGCTGCAAACCAAGCTGCACGAACTGGCCGAAGCCGTGGATGCCGCGCTGGACGACGAAGACGAAGAAAAGGCCGATGCCTTGCAGGAAGAAGGCGAACGCCTGGGCGAGCAGTTGCAGGCGCTGGAAGAAGGCTTGCTGGACTATGCGGCCAATGTGAAGGCCGCAGCCGGTGCCATCGTCACCATCGACCGCGACGGGCAGGCCGCGATTCATCGCGGGCTGCTGCGCGAAGCCGAAGCCAAGGCGCTGCGCACGCTGGAACGACTGCGGCAGGGTTTCGGCAGCGAAGGCGAAGCCGCAAACGAGGACGAAGGCGAGGACGACGAGCAGCCCAAGACCGCCACCATGTCCGACCGACTGGCGCAGCGGTTGAGCGCGCACCGTACCGCCGCGCTGCAAATCGAAGTGGCCCGGCATCCGCAAGCCGCGCTGGCCGCCGTGGTGCATGGCATGGTGCAGACCGTCTTGCAGGAAAGCCACTACGGCCACGACCTGCCGCTGGGCGTGCGCCTCACGGTGCAAGACCGGCTGGAAGGCATGGCCCCGGACTGGCCGGAATCACCCGCCGCCGTGGCGCTGCGCGAACTGCAACAGGTGGCAGGCGAAACCTTGCCGGAGGACAGCGCCGAACTGTTCGCCGCGCTGCTGGCGAAATCACAGGATGAACTGGTGCGGCTGCTGGCCGTGTGCTTAGCTTCCACGGTGGACGTGGTGACGCCTCGCGCCACGCCGCACCAGCCCGGCGCGGAACTGGCGCAGGCCGTGGGGCTGGATATGGCCGCGTGGTGGCAGCCCACCAATGAGGGTTACTTCCGGCATGTGCCGAAGGCCGCGATTCTGGAAGCCGTTGGCGGGTTCGCGCCCTCGCACGTCACCCGACTGGCGAAGTTGAAGAAGGGCGACATTGCCAGCGAAGCCGAACGGCTCGCCGCTGGCACCGGCTGGATGCCCGCCATCTTCCGCACCGAAGGCCCGCAGCAGGCCGGGCAGGACGCGCCGGCGGATGGCGAAGCCGAAGCACAGGAAGAAGCGGCCGCCGTGGCGGATGTCCAGCCGCAGGCCGAGGCTTTGGCCGCGTGACTTCGCACCGTAGATAGCGCCCCGGTTCCGGCCGGGGCGCTTCATATTGAGGATGCCTGCCATGACCCACCAACCCGCAAACCGCCCCCGTATGGCTGCGACCTATGCCTCCGGCACGGTGCGCGCCCGCCGCTGGCACGGCGACGGCGACGTGCGCGGCTACCGTCCGCCGCGTGGCTGGACGGCCCGCGCCGACCTGACCGATCTGCATCCCCTCACGGGCCGCGCCTTGCCGCGCGCCGTGTGGTGGATCATCGAAACCAAGAAATAACGAGCCGCACCGGCCCCAAGCCGTGCCGCCTTGGGGCCGGTGGTCGAAAACTCCGGGCGCGGCGGTGGCCGCGCCCGGTTTCACTGCTAAAAAAAAGCCCCATCGCCGCCTTCGGTCGGCGGCGATGGGGCCACGCACAAGGGCGCTCGTGCGCGAAATCCACGAAGCCAGCAAGTGTGGCGGCGCATCGCGCCGCCAACGATTCGACCGAGCCCCGCCGCAATGGGCGGGGCTGGTGTGGCTACGCCCCGGCTTGCTGCGGCAGGTTGCACGAAAGCGTGCCGTCCCCGACGCTGGCGGTTCGTTGTCTGTACGTCACGAAAGACGGTTCACCGACACGCCGCCCAGCCTCGCTTCTATGGAGCTTCCACACCACGCCTCAGTATGTGGCCGTGAGCTGCGGCAGGGGCGCTCTGGCCTTGTCGTCGGGGCATTGACCTGGCCCGCGTCAGGGCGCAAGCCGGTGCAGCCGTCACGCGGGGATGCCGAGTTGGCCACGTCTCCATTCGGGAGCGGGCGGCCTGTGCGTCCTTGTCTTGTTGTGAATCCTGGCGGTGGCGCGGCTGCGCCTTGGGCTTCATGGCCGCAACCTTGCAGCGAAAACAATTTCCCCTGCGCTGCGCGCATTCCTCGCGGGACAAATTCTTTTCGCTTCCAGGTTCTCCACGTTGTTGCGACCGCTGCGCGGTGCGACCAGCCCATCCCCCGCCGGCCGGATCACAACAAGGACGCACTGGCGCGACCTTGTTCAACCCGAAAGGAGAAACATCATGGCTAACATCGGCACCTTCACCGCAGAGAAAGACGGCTTCACCGGCACGCTTCGCACCCTGACGCTCAACGTCAAGGTCAAGCTGGTTCCCAACGACAAGGGCGACACCGAGAACGCCCCCGACTTCCACCTGCAAGCGGCTGGCCACGAAGTCGGCGCAGCGTGGAAGAAGACCAGCGAGGCCGGGCGGGAATACCTGTCCGTATCCATCGACGACCCTTCGTTCCCGGCGACGGTCTATGCCCGCCTGATCGAGAACGAGGACGGCACGCACGACCTGATCTGGTCGCGCAACAAGCCGAAGGCGGCCTGACAGCCGCTTACCGCGTCCCGCCCACTGCGGCGGGGCGCGATGCTGCTGATCGCAGCACCGCACGCGCAGGATTTCTGCTGCTGCCGCGTGCTGGATACGCCCGTCACCGCGGGCCTGCATGCGTGCCTTGTGGCTCGCAATCCGTGTCAACGAGCGGTGTGTGGCGTGTCGGCGCTGTAAGCGCCGCCGGGCTTTCGGGCTTCGCCCCGTGCCGGCAAGCCGTCACGGCCATCCGGCTTCAATCCCTCACGCCTTCGCGCCTGCGGCGCTGCGCGCTCCGCTTGCTGCAATTCAGTACCACACGCCAACGCGCTACGGCGTGTCGGGCTCTTCCAATATCGCCCTGAGTTCCTGGCGCACCTGTGCCAGCAATTCATCAGCTTCGCGGGTGCTGTCACCGGCATAAGCCAATGTGAGCAGCGTGAGCGGATGCACTTCCATGACCTCGCACAGATCGGCCAGCTTCTGGATGGTTGGGCTTTTCAGGTCGCGCTCCAGCGTGCTCATGTAGGTGCGACTGGACACGTTGGAGAACGCTTCCTGGCTCAAACCACGCGCCTTCCTTACCGTCCGAATCGCCGCTGCCAATGAGTTCTTCGCTGCCACCTATGGTTTCCCCAAAAAACCAAGATGACAGCCCATTGCGCCCTATAGGACTACAATCTATAGTGTTCATTTGGTGGTGATGTTTTCCTTTTCCGTGCTTTTACGGAGATCCGCATCTGCGGATTTCCTCAGACCCAGGGAACCGCGTCCGTGTCTTTCCTGACTTCCACCAATACGCCTTCGTGCCTCTCCGCTTTTGCGGCTTCGTGCGCTTGCGCATACGTGCATCCGTCCGCAGGCACAGATGCGCCTCGGCGATTGCGTGTGTTCGTGGAAGGGGCGCGGCCTTGACCACGCTTGTCACCGAGGAAGACCGGGTGCACCTACTGGCCCACGGCCTCACCCGCGCCGCAGGCCAGGAATGTGACCCGCTGCCCGTGGTGCGCCTGTTCACACCGGACGCACATGCGACCTGGCTATTGGCCGCGCTCGATCCGACCGATGGCGATACGGCCTACGGCCTGATCGACCTCGGGATCGGGATGCCTGCCCTGGCGACGGTGAAGCTGTCCGATCTGGCGTCCATCGTCGGGCCGCTCAAGCAGCCCGTGATACGAGATCGGTACTTCCAGCCGACGCGGCCGCTGTCGGAATACGTTCGACTGGCTCAGGAAAACGGTTCGATCACCGATTGACGCATTCCAGCGCGACCAGGCAAAAAGTATCGCATTGTGACTATTTCGGTCTTAGCCAAGACCTGGCAAGTCTTGATCCGCATGCTTGCACCAGGGTGGTGCGCTCCTGACCAAAACAGTCATGATGCCAGGCGCGAGATTCGGCACGGTGTTCAATGCTGCACCCCATTTCCGGGCGGTGCAGTCGTCGCATTTAGACGATTTCGGCAATGCACTGGAGCGAATCTGTCTTGACACCAGCAGTTAAAGCGTAACCCGAGTTTGATGACCACTTGATGGCGATTCGATAGCTCCCGCACAGCGGAATTGTGGCGACGTTCCCAGAAACAGGGAGGTTTCGCCATGACTGACCGCAGCAGCCAACACTGGTATCCCACGGCCGCGTATCTCTACACGCTGCACCTCGATGGCCCAGCGCTGGCTTGGGAGTATTTGCGCAGGAATGCAAGCTACCGGCGCGACTGGCTACGCCGGCGTCGCAAGCCAGATGCGGCGCAGGCCTGGGGCCTGCGCCTGCTGGAAGATCCCGGCCTGGATGCGCGCGATGCACATCCTGCTTGGTTCCCCGATCACGACGGCGTGGTGCAGCTATACCCCGACGCCGACCCACCACCCGATGCGCATACCTTCGAGTTCTGGCGCATTCCTGGGCGCAAGCAACTGACCCACGACGGCAAGCGCCTGGTGCTTGTATCGCATTGGCCAGGCTGCTGCGTTCGGCTCGCACTCGCACCCGACCTAGAAGATGGCTCGGCCTATCTCTACGCCACACGCGCCTGCGCCACGCCCTGTGCGCGCTACCGCACGCTCGCTGCGAAGCTGGATGCGCTATCTGCCGCAACCGTGGCCGCGCCTGTGGCAACAGCCCGCTCTCGCCCCACGCCCGCCGCGCTGCTGGAACTGCATACCTTGCAAGCGCTCGACGCGACCCTCGCGGGAGCCTCTTTGCGCGAAGTGGCCGAAGGTCTGTTCGGCGCGGATGCCGTCGCGGCCGACTGGCACAAAGACAGTGCATTGCGTGCCCGCGTGCGGCGGCTGGTACGCCGCGGCGATGAGCTGATGCACGGCGGCTACCGCCGACTAGCGCAGCTTCCAATGTTCCCGTCGCATTAGGGGGGACGTTTCTCGACCCGTGCGAATCGTCCCTTAGCAAGAAGCCTTGCTTTCTTGAGAGTGCCTCTATCCGGCCGCGTGGTGTGGCCGGGCTTGATGGAGGTACATCCCATGCGACCTGCTCCCTCGCGGCCTGCCGCCGCTGCCGTCACTGCGACCTCGCAGCCTCAACGCTACCTGACAAACGACGAAGCCGCCGACTACCTGCGGCTGTCGCCGCGCACGCTGGAGAAGCAGCGGGTGATCGGCGGCGGCCCCAAGTTCCGCAAGTTCGGCCGCCGCGTCATGTACGCGGTGTCCGACCTCGATGCCTGGGCCGACCAGCGCAGCTACGAGGCCACGTCCGATCCCGAATACGCCGAGCGCCACGCGGGCGACTACCGTGATGGCCGCTGATCGTCGGCGCGTGGGTGGCCTTCGCCATGTCCAGCCCGCCAGGGCAAGCCTTGCCGCAGCGCGAACAGCTCGATCTGTTCCGAGCGCTGCCGGGCGACATGGCGCCACGCGATTCCCAGGACTTGATGGCCTTTCCGTTCTTCTCGCTTGCCAAGTCGCGGCGCACGGCGCCGATCGACTTCCGCAGCGGGAACGTCACCATTCGCGTGGAAGGCACGCAGGAGCACGGCATCGCAACGATATGGGATGCCGACGTGCTGATATGGGCCGCCTCGCAGATCGTGGAGGCGCGCGACGCGGGCCTGCGCCCGTCGCGCTGGATACGCGCCACGCCTTACGAGATTTTGCGCTTCATCGGGCGCGGCACGTCCCTCAACGACTACCAGCGCCTGAAGGCCGCCCTCGACCGGCTGCAATCGACCACGGTGGCCACGTCCATCCGCGAAACCACGGGAAGGCGCTTGCATCGCTTCTCGTGGATCAACGAGTGGAAGGAACTCGCCGACGCCAGCGGCACCCCGCTGGGCATCGAGCTGATCTTGCCGGACTGGTTCTATGCCGGCGTGCTCGACGCCGCCCTGGTGCTGACCATCGACCCGGCCTATTTCCGCTTGAAAGGCGGTATCGAACGCTGGCTGTACCGCCTGGTGCGCAAGCATGGCGGGCGGCAGGAGCACGGCTGGCAATTCGACTTCCGACACCTGTACCGCAAATCCGGCAGCGCGGCCCGCTTCTCGGACTTCGCCTACGACGTGCGCGCCCTGGTGGCGCGGCAGTCGTTGCCCGGCTACGTCCTCGGCATCGAGCGGATGCCGGACGACAACACCGAGCTGCTGACCTTCCGGCCCGTGCCGCACGCGGCACGGGGATAACTGCGGGAGAACCTGTGGACGGCCTCGTGCTATCAGGAGTACCGGGTATCGTGCTATCAGGAGTACGACCCTCGTGCTATCAGGAGTACGAAAACGCCGGAAAGCCAACAACGGCGCGGGTTTGCGTTCCCTCTAACTTACCTAACAAGAAATACATAACTTTTAGTAGAAGCGCGCCGTTTCGGTGGACAACCACGAAATGGCACGCCCAGGCCGGCTTTCCAGCTCGGAGGGCCGCGCCATGATCTTCGCGTTTCTCAACCAGAAAGGCGGCGTCGGCAAGACCACGCTCGCCACGCACATCGCCGGCGAACTGGCGATGCGCGGCCTGCATGTCATCCTGCTGGATGCCGACCCGCAGGGGTCATCGCTCGACTGGACGCAGCGGCGTAGCCAGCAGGGCCTGCCCCGTCTGTTCAGCGCCGTGGGCCTTGCCCGCGAAACGCTGCATCAGGAAGCGCCAGAACTCGCCAGGCGGGCCGATCACATCATCATCGACGGCCCGCCGCGCATCGCCGCCCTCGCGCGCTCCGCGCTGCTGGCGGCCGAGCGCGTGCTGATCCCCGTGCAGCCCAGCCCCTACGACGTATGGGCTTCTGCCGAGATGGTCGCACTGATCCGCGAAGCACAGGTGTTCCGGCCAGCGCTACGCGCGGCCTTCGTCATCAACCGGCGCGTCAGCACCACCATCATCGGCAGGGAGGCACGGCAATCGCTGGCCGAACAGCCGCTGCCCGCGCTGCGCTCGGAGATCCACCAGCGCATCGTCTTTGCCGACAGCGTAGCCGCTGGCCGGCTCGCCCGCGAAACCGCGCCCGACAGCGCGGCTGCCCGCGAGATCGCCGCGCTCACCGACGAACTGCTGCGGTGGCCGACATGACTGGAAAGCCATCACCACGCAGCAAGCGCGTCGGCATCGGTGTACGTCCCCCAGCGAATCCGCACGCCGAAGCGTGGATTCGCCAGGGCGACGCAGATGCCTTGCAGAAAGGCGACCTCTACACCGCTCGACTGACGCTTGACATCACGCCCGCCATGCGGGCGCGCATCAAGGTGTCGGCCTTCACGCGAGGCGTGACCGTAGCCGAACTGCTGCGCAGCCTGCTGGAGCGGGAGTTTCCCCCGGAGGGCACGCCGTGAACGCATCCGCTTCGACCGCCCACACCCCCAAAGCAAGTGCGCCCACGGCTGCACCGCCGCCGGCGCCTTCGACACTCGCCGGCCAGGCCGGCAACGTGCCGCTGACGCGCGTGGCGCTGACCTACATCGAACCCCGCTTCAAGCTCTACCTGCGCTTCGGCGAACCGGCGCGCACGCTCCAGCTCGACCGCTGGCGGCGCTGCGCCGTGTTCCTGCCGAACGCGGTTCTGTGCCGCATCCGTTGGCAGGCCAACGACTACGGCACGATCCGCTGGCAGCTCATGGTGATGCAGACCGCCACGCCGCTGGACGCCGTGCAACGCATCCCCGGCGTGCAGCCGGGCGCGCGTCTGCTGTTGCACGCCGAAGGCGATGCCAACGTTCGCGCCGTGCTGGAACGCATCGACGACATCGAGGCGCTGGGCATCGCAGCCGCAGACACATCGCCCGCGTACTGGCGCACGCTCGCGAACCGGCTCGCAGCGCGCTCGGCGTTACCCACATACACCACAGAACGGCACGCCGCCTGGCTGGCAGGGAGGGCATTGCCATGACCACGATTTCCACGACCGGCCCCGTGCCGCATCCTCGCTCGCGCCTGCGCACTCGCCTCGTGCTGGCAGGCTTCGCCACCGTCGGCCTCGCTGCGCTGGCCTGGGCTGCGTTCGTGCAGCCCCTGCCGCGAATGGCCTACAACCCGTCCGACAGCGTGGCGGTCGGTTGGTATCGCATCGAACCGTTCGACCCGCGCACCGCCTCGCGGCCACGTCCGCTGTCCGTGGACAGCATCGTGCTGGTGCCGCTGCCCGACAGGGCCGCCATGCTGGCTGCGCAGCGCAGTTACCTACCGACCCGCGTTCCGCTGCTCAAACGTGTGGGCGCAGTCGCGCCACAACACGTCTGCATCGTCGCCGGCCAGGTTCGCATCGACGGCGTGCCGGTGGCCGCCGCCCTGCCTGCCGACCGGCAGGGCCGACCGCTGCCATCCTTGCAGCTTTGCCGCCGTCTCGAACCGGGCGAACTGTTCCTCTTGAGCGTGACCAACCCAGCGTCGTTCGACAGCCGCTATTTCGGGCCGGTCAGTGCATCCACCGCGATCGGCGTTGCGCATCCGATCTGGCTGGAGACACGTCCATGATGGCCGCCGATTCGCTGCACTTTGCCGCGCCTCTCATCGTGCCATCGGGCATGTCGTTCTACTGTTCGTCGCCTTGTCATCGCACGTGCAGTGCGGGTGCATTCGCACCGCACTTCGCGCTGCCTTCGGCGCAGCCGTCCAACGTGCAGGCGTCTTGCCTCGAACGCGCCTGGCCTGCGGCCATTGGCGTGTTCGCCGGCGGGCTGGCTGCTGGTGCAGCAGCGCCGCCGGGCCGCCGATGCCCGGAGCGGGAGCGAGGGGCAAAGGCGGAAGGCAAGACAAAAGGACGCGGCACCGGGCCGCGTCGAAGGCCTGTCTGCACATGGGGGTGGCGCGGCACGGAGCGGCTTTGCCGCCGTGCCGCGTGGGGCGCGAGGCCCGCGCCAATGCAGGCATGTCCGCGTGCTTCGCACGCCCGGAGACGCCGGAGCTTGCCAGGGGCGCTGCCATGACCGACCGCCGCGACGACGATTTCCGGGTGCGCCCTGGCGCGCCGAAGAACCGAGGCAAAGGCCAGGGCCAGAGCTTCGTTTCCAAGGTGCTCAAGCGGGCTGGCAAAGCCAGCGGCGGCAAGTCGGCGGTGCGCCGTCCTGTCGCTGGCGGGAGCGGCCAGCACGCGGGCCAGCGGCCCGGCTCACGGCTTGGGCGCGGCCATACGGCAGCGCGCTTCGCAGGTGCAAAGCTGACACCCATGTCACGGCGCGTGACCGTCAAGACGCTGCTGGTCAACCAGCGCAACGCCAGCCCGCAGTCGCTCGCCAAGCACCTGCGCTACATCGAGCGCGACGGTGCCGGCCGGGACGGCGAGCCGGGCCGTGCCTACGGGCCGCAGACCGACCATGCCGACCTCGATGCCTTCAAGGAACGCTGCCAGGACGACCGACACCATTTCCGTTTCATTGTTTCCCCGGAAGACGGAGCCGAGCTGGACGACCTGCGCACCTACACCCGGCACCTGATGAACCGCATGGAGGCCGACCTGGGAACGCGGCTGGATTGGGTGGCGGTCGATCACTGGAACACCGACAACCCGCACACGCACCTGATCGTGCGCGGACGCGACGATACCGGCAGAGACCTCGTCATCGCGGGCGACTACATCGCCCACGGCTTCCGCCATCGCGCCGCCGAGCTGGCGACGGAATGGCTGGGGCCGCGCACCGAACTGGAGATCCAGCAGACCTGGCAGCGCGAGGTGAAGCAAGAGCGGTGGACGAGCCTCGACCGCACGTTGCAGCGCGAGGTCGGCGAGGATGACCGGGTGCGGATCGAACGCTTCAACGAACCGACGTTGCAACGCCAGCGCCTGCTACTGATCGGCCGGCTGCAACGCTTGCAGCGGCTCGGCCTGGCCGACGAGGTGCAGCCCAGCACCTGGGCCATCCATGCCGACGCTGAGAAGACCCTGCGTGCCCTGGGCGAGCGTGGCGACATCATCCGCACCATGCAGCGCGCCATGAGCGGCCAGCCGCGCGAGCTGGCGGTATTCGAGCCGGCCGACGACGGCCGTACCCTCGTCGGCCGCGTGGCCGCCAAGGGGCTGGCCGACGAGCTGCACGACCGCGGCTATCTGGTCATCGACGGCGTGGACGGCAAGGCCCACTACGTCGCTTTGAACGCCCGCGACGAACTGGCGAGCTACCCCACCGGCGCGGTGGTGGAGGTGCGTGGTTCCGCCGAGGTACGGGCGGCGGACAAGAACATCGCCGCACTGGCGAGCGATGGCCTGTACCGTACCGATCATCACCTGGCGATCGAGCAAGGCCGAGCCAAGCCCGGCCGCGACCCGCAGGAAGTCGTCGCGGCCCACGTCCGACGGCTGGAAGCCCTGCGCCGGGCCGGCATCGTGGAGCGCGTGGCGGAAGGGCTATGGAAAGTGCCGGACGACCTATCCGAGCGTGGGCGCCAGTACGATGCGCAGCGACTGGGCGGCGTGGCCGTGGACCTGAAATCTCACCTGCCGATCGAGCGGCAGGCCCGCGTGATCGGCGCCACCTGGCTCGACCAGCAACTGATCGGCGGCGGCCGGGGATTGGGCGACCTGGGCTTTGGTGGCGATGCCAAGCAAGCCTTGCAGCAGCGCGCCGACTTCCTCGAAGAACAGGGGCTGGCCCAGCGGCGTGGGCAGCGGGTGATTCTCTCCCGGAATCTGCTGGAAACGCTGCGCAATCGGGAGCTGGCGCAGGCCGCCCAGCACATTGCCGCCGATAGTGGGTTGGAGCATCGGCACGTCACAGACGGGCAGCGCGTAGCCGGCATCTACCGGCGCTCGGTCATTCTCGCCAGCGGTCGCTATGCGCTGCTCGATGACGGCATGGGGTTCAGTCTGGTGCCTTGGCGGCCGATAATCGAGCCACGACTGGGGCAGCAGATCGCCGCGACTGTACGCGGCGGCGGTGTGTCATGGGAGGTTGGACGGCAACGAGGTCCTGGGATTGGATAGGGGCCGTAGGCTGTCGTACCGAGTTAAGGTGTCGAGCAGCGTTCTGGCCCTAGCTTCTGTGCTCCGTTAAGGCGACTAGTCTGTGCTTATCGCCGACGCTGTGGGTGCATGGTTGCTTGCCGATTCCGGTGCAACTCGCAAACGCGCTGCCCCGACCTGAACTGCCCATTCAACGATCTGCCCGGCCAACACGTCCGTCGCGACACCGAACGCGCTCACCACATCTGCCTCTCGCTTGCTGCCTGTAGCTTGGATTGCTTCGAAGCGTCTACTGGCAATAGCAGTCCGTTTGGCCGGATCGACCAGTTGCACATCGAGCCGAACCCGAACCGCGGCGATCGCTTCAGTGCCGCGGTATTCGAGCTGGAACGCCCGTAGCGTACTGCGCAACTCCATATCGGCGCTCATTGGCGTGCTATCGGTAATCACCGAAGTCGACCGCCCATCGCGCATGAAGGCTTCGACGATTCGGTCGCGTAGCAGCACCGGTGCGGGGTCGGCCCAACGCACTCCTTGCCAAGCCGACAAGCGACCATCGGGCTGCGCAATGAAAAGCCGCTCCGAATCCAGGACGCGACTACTCTCAGGGGCGTAGACGCGCAGCGCCCCAGGTCCAGGAACGGCGCGTGGCGTACTCTCCGCCTGGGCGATGTGATAGTCGGGCAGTTTGTAGGTGACCATTGGAGCTGTTTTGGGAAGCACACTGCACGCGGACAAGCCGAGTACTAGCGTCATAGTCGCGGCAGCGACGGGAATCATCCTGGCGGAAGTGTTCACGGCTTGGTTTCCTCAATGTTCTCTCCACCGAGCAGGTATTGCGCCGGATTGCGATCCAGTCGGCGCAGCACGGTGTTTAGATTGGCCAGCGCCTGCTGGAGTTCGTGCATGGCAGGGCCTGTGGCGGCCATGCCTTGGTTCAGCGATTCCTGATTGTTTTGCAGTAGCGTCTCAACCCTGAAAGCGGCGCGTTCGAGGGATGCCGTTGCATCACGCGTGTTCACCATGATTTGCTTACCATCGTTATTTAGTAGCAGGTTGGCATCGCGAAGAGTGCTATTTGCTTGGCGCACGGCAGCTGTCGATTCTCTGCTTGCTTCGGTCAGATTGCTGATTAACGTCGCGATCTCGGCCCTCTGGTCAGCGACCGCGCCCGTAGTCTGTTCGAGATTCACTAGACTGCGGTGCACAAGAGCCAAATTCTCCTTCGACAGTAACTCCTGCGTGCGCAGCAAGATGCCGTTGAGTGTCGTCATGCTGTTACCCTCGCCGGAGACCAGGGATGCCATCGCCGAACGTGGCGCGAGGATCAACGGTTCCTCGTCCTCTTTCCGATCCAGCAATGGCACGTTTGGCCCACCGTCGCTCAACTCGATCACCGCGTTGCCGGTAATTCCCGTGATGACCAATTCAGCGCGGGTATCCTGCCGGACCGGGATGGTGGCATTGATACGCACGCGCGCTATCGCCCGCCTTGGGTCAGGCGGCGAAAGAGAAAGTGCAACGACTTCGCCAATCGTGATTCCGCTGTACTGAACCTGGCTGCCGGGCGTAAGCCCGGTCACTGGCTCATCGAACATGATCCGGTAATACTGGTAATCGTGGTCGGAACGTGTGTCGCTGAGCCAGAGCGCGAAGCCGATACCAATCGCACCGAGCAGCACGACGAACAGACCAATGAATACATGATGGGCACGTGGCTCCATGATCAGACCACCTCGTTTTCAGAGTGTAAATATTGCGTGCGCCCAGCCCAATGCGTGCGCGACGGAAGAATGATGCAGATGCGGAAGGGTTTCATGGCTGCGTCTCTTGGCTGGAAGCACCAGTGGCCTGTGCGGCCGCACGGCCACGGGGGCCGTGAAAGTATTCCTGTATCCACGGGTGCTTGAATCGCTCGACTGCCTCGATGCCGTCGTTGATGAGTACCTTCTGGTTCGCCAGGACCGCGACACGGTCGCATATGGTGTACAGCGTATCGAGGTCGTGGGTTACCAGAAACACCGTGAGACCCAGTGCATTGCGCAGGGTCAGAATCAATTGGTCGAAAGATGCAGCCCCGATTGGATCCAGTCCTGCGGTGGGTTCGTCAAGAAACAGGATGTTCGCATCAAGCGCCAAGGCTCTCGCCAGTGCTGCTCGTTTCACCATGCCTCCGGACAACGAGGCCGGATATTTGTCTCCCGCTCCGGCAGGCAACCCCACCAAGCCCAGCTTGCTTCTTGCCAAACGCTCGGCAAGAGGCCGCGCCAGACCGACATGCTCGATTAAAGGAAGAGCGACGTTCTCCAAGACGGTCAGCGATGAATACAACGCGCCCTTCTGGAACAGAATGCCGAACCTTCGCTCCATACGCGCGCGTGCAAGCCATTGGGCTCGCAGTAGGTCGCGCCCCCCGATACGGACCACGCCCGAATGCGGCTTCTGCAGCCCGACGATGCTACGCAAGAGCACGGATTTCCCGGTGCCTGATCCTCCCACCACGCCAAGGATTTCCCCGCGTCGCACGTCCAGGTCCAGGTCCTGATGGACCTGCTGGGTTCCAAACCTGTTGTCTAGGCCGCGCACTTCAATAGCGTGTCGCACACCGTTGTCGGTGTCTTCCTTCACCGCGCTCACCAGCCCATCTCCATGAAGAACAGTGCAGCGATGGCATCGATCAGGATCACCATGAAGATTGATTGCACAACACTAGAAGTCGTGTGGTCGCCTACCGACTCAGCGCTACCGGCGACCTTGAACCCTTCATGGCAGCCGATAGCGGCGATCATCACCGCGAAGAGCGGGGACTTGCTCATTCCGACAAGAAAATGGCGCACCTCGATTTTTTCCTGCACGATGGCAAGGAACTGTGCAGGAGGAATCTCCAAGCTCAGTGCGCATACAGTGGCGCCGCCCACAATGCCAGCCAAGATGCCTACTAATGTGAGCAGTGGCAAGGACACAAGAAGCGCCAGCACGCGTGGCAGCACCAGCAACTCGATGGGGTCGAGCGCGTTGGAGCGAAGCGCATCGATCTCTTCATTTGCCTTCATCGAACCGATTTGGGCGGTATACGCGCTTGCGGTACGGCCTGCAATCAATATGGCCGGGAGCAGCACTCCGAACTCGCGCATGAACGAGAAGGCGACCAGATGCACCGAGAAGATGCTCGCACCGAAGTTGGCCAGCACCGTTGCGCCCAGGAACGCCACCACCATTCCTACCATGAAGCTCAGTAGCGCCACGATGGGAATGGCGTCCACCGCTGACCGCTGGATTTGAGCGATCACCGAGGTCGTGCGCCAGCGACGCGGGTGACGAACGGTACGGCTCCATGTTTCGATGATCTGACCCACGAACCCGGCCAGACCAAGACACGCACGACAGCCCTGTTCCACGGTCAGGCCTATGCGTCCCAGACCGCGGAGCAGAGGATTCCCGCTCACCGCTGCTTTGTCCGTCTTCTGCTGAGCGGTAGCAGCGGCGGCAAGCGCTTTCATTAGGGCGAGGCGATCCGGGGACAGATTTGGAGCTGCCTCCGGCCGGTCGAGTATCGAGTCTGGCCCGAGAATTTCCACCAGCAGAGCCGCGCCGGCGGTGTCCAGTCTCTGGACTTGCGTCCAGTCGAGCAAGGGAGTGGCGTACCCCTCGGCATGGCTGATGCGGGCGGCGGACACGGATTTTGCCAGACTGGCGTAGTGCTCTATCGTCCAGTCGCCACCCGCCAGCCATTTGTGATCACCGCCGACCATGGCATCCTGCCGGAGCCAAGCCTGTGAAGCGTTGCTCATGGCTGCGTGTCCCGCCAAGCGCTGTCGATGCGCTCGATGCAGTTCGTGATCGCCGCTTTGGCATGACCCAGCAATGTGTACGAACCGGCGAACTCTTTAATGACGTTGCCGCGCTCGAAGCAACTGGCGGCAGCAACGCGTCGTCCCGTACTTACATCGACTGCTTCGAACTCTAGGCTGGCACCGCCCGTCGTCACGGGTCCAACCAGCAGGGTCGTCATTGCATTGACTGCCCGATTCGGTGTCTGCAGTTCGGTGACCGCTACACGCACCCGAACCTGTCCCGTGCCACCTGGGGTGGCGGGACTTTTGCCTTCCTGGCGTTTCAGTTCGCTCGTCACATGGTCTAGCACTTCACGCTGCTGCGCGTCATCGAGCCCATCGATGCGACCCGAGGCGGTCTTGATCTGCGCATCTTCCACCACGACAGCGGCATAACGCTTGGGCTCGAATCCCGCTGCGCGGTACATCAGTACGTTCTCGTATCGTGTCGGCGATAACTTCTCGTAGTCGCCGAGAAATCCGGAGCGCGTCATGCTGTTGGTCGCGCATCCAGAGAGCGCGGCTGCTACGCAAAAAAAAATGCCGCCGCGGATCAATGCAGTTTTGCTCTTCATAATGGGTCTCCTTGATCAAACGAAACTAAGACAGGCAATGCCTGCTGCGATGAGGGCGGTGCCAGACCAGCGCGTCACTGATGCGAGATCGCCTAGCAAGAGGGCGCCGATACCCAAGTTTCCAAGTAGCCCGATTCCTGCCCAGGCTGCAGAGGCCGCGCTGATCGGAATCCGCTTGAGCGCGAGCCACAAATCTCCGGCAAACCTGCGCTCGTGATTGGCTTGTACCGCGTCGAACGCCCGGATCATCTCGTCGATCAGTGTCACGAACAAATCGCGTTTGGTCTTGAAATGATAGAGAAACGCCCCTTTGCTCAACCCGGCCCGCACGACGACGGCGTCCAGCGTCAGACGACTGGCGCCTTCCTCCAGCACCAGTTCGCGAGCGGCCTGCAGGATGCGCTCGCGAGTTAGCTGGGCTCCTTGCTGGAGAACGGGCTGCGCATCGGTGCTGCTATGGGCGGTGGACGGGGGGGGCAACTTTGTTTTCGCGCGAGGCGGAATGGTCGTGCTCCAAAAAAAGCTTGAGTCATATACAGTCCAGTCGGTATAGTAGAAGGCGTAAAACAGTCCGTCAAGACTTTTTCGGAATGCAAGGACCTGCCATGTCTCAAATTCTTGAACGCTATCGCCTCATGGCCATGATTTCGCCGCTAATGCTTCTTGCGGCTTGCAGCCATGCTCCGCACTCTGCCGATCCGCCTCGCCTGGATGTACCGGCCCATTTCTCAAATGAAGAGGGAGGTGAAGGCATCCTGGACAAATCATCCCGCCGTACTCTTCCCGTCGACTGGTGGACGGCCTACGGCGATCCACAGCTCAATGTCCTAGTCCGGGCGGCGCTGGAGCGCAACACCGAACTGTCGATTGCGCGCGCGCGCGTCGACGAGGCCTCGGCCGCCACGCGGCGAGCACGGGCCTCCCTGCTCCCCTCGTTGTCCGCGGGCACGCAGGCAACTCGAGGACGCGACTATTCAGAGAACGTTGCGATCGGCAATGATGGCCGCGCCACGTTGTCTGCATCGTGGGAGGCAGACCTGTCGGGGCGGCTTTCGCAGGCAGCAGAAGGTGCGCGCCTGGATGCGGTGGCAGCCGAACAAGCGTGGGTTGCCACGCGTTGGCAGGTCGCGTTTGAAACAGTGTCGGCGGCTGTGCAGCAGCGCCAAGCCAGTGAACTCGAAGCGCTCGCCACGGCGCGGCTGGCATCCGCCGAGCGACTCGTCTTGCTGACACAACGGAAGTTCGAGGCCGGACAAGCTACCGGCTTCGACATCGAGCGAACCCGCTCCGGCGTCGTCGCACTGCGTGTGGAGCAAGAGCAACTTCGGCGTGCGCGCGGCGAGGCGACGCATGCACTTGATGTACTAGCGGGACAAACGCCCGGAGCGTCTGCAGCTTCTCCGACTCTTGCTTCACTCGCCGCCCCCAATTGGACACCGACACGCATACCTGCGGACCTGCTGAGTGAGCGGCCCGACGTGCGCGCCGCCGAAGCGAAGTTCGCAGCCGAAACCGCGCGCTGGAACGCAGCCGAAGGCGAACGCTTCCCTAAGCTGGTGTTGGACCTGAGCGGCGGACGGCAGCGCGTTGAGAGTGCGGGGACGCGCATTACCGGCAACATTTTTTCACTTGGGGCCGGGGTTTCGTTGCCGATCTTCGATGGTGGCGCGATCCGTGCCGGCATCGAGACCGGAGAGGCGCGCAGCCGAGCTGCGCGCGCGGAGTTCGAGCGCACTTTGTTGAGTGCATTGCAGGACGTAGAGAACGCATACCTCGGTTGGCATACGCAGCACGCCGCACTGGAGCATCAGACCGAGGGGGTCGCAGTCGCGGAGCGTCAGCTCGATCGCAGCCGCCGTCTGTTTGAGGCGGGACAAGTGGACGCCACGGTGGTGGCCGAGGCTGAGGCGGGGGTGATGTCAGCGCAGGCTTCGCTGATCCGCACGCGGGCCGAGACAGCCGTGCAATGGGGTGTGCTGGCAAAAGCACTATCCGGCCCACCTGTTTGATCGGGGAAGCTTGCTGGAGCAGCTTGCGAAGGCTAGATAGCGTGGCGCAAGGCGAAGGTGGTGAGGCCTAAGTGAGGAGGAATGCGAACATGGAAATTCGGCATCTGCGCTACTTTCTAGCGGTGGCAGAGGAACTGCACTTTGCCCGAGCCGCAGAGCGCCTCCACATCGAGACATCGCCGCTGTCGCGCGCCATCAAAGAGCTTGAAGAGGAGTTGGGCGTAGCGCTATTTGCGAGAACCACTCGGAGCACCCGCTTGACTCGTGCAGGCAGACTCTTCTTTGAGAGCGTACCCCGTGTCTTCGCAGCTTTGCAGCAGGCGCGCGACAGTGTGAACGCCGCAGCCAATGGCTTTCATTGCCAGCTCCGTATTGCATTGTCTGATGGAATCACGCCATCGCGCCTGCCTGCGTTGTTGGCGCTCTGCCGGCAGGAAGAGCCGGAAGTGGAAGTTCGCTTCTTCGAAGTGCCTTTGTCACAGCAAATCAAGGGATTGTGTGGCGAACTGTACGATCTCGGCTTCGCTCAATCGGATGAAGTCGGCGAAGGCATCATCGCCGTGCCGGTGTGGAGTGACCCTCTGATGGTAGCTGTGCCCGCACGGCACCCCTTGCTATCCCACAAACAGATTCCCCTGGAAGAGCTGTTGCGGTATCCGCTGGTGCTCTGCGACGCGGTGGCGTGTGAGGGCCATGCTCGGCAAGTTGAACGGGTGCTACGTCGCGTGGACATTGAGCCTCTAATTGCCGAACGCGTGACTTCCAGCGATCTAATGATGGTCCTGGTTTCGGCGGGACTTGCACTAGGCCTCACAGGAGGTGCGCATATTACTGCCAGCAGGGAACAGGGTGTGGTCGCACGGCCGCTGACTGGAGGTTCGCCCATGCTCACGACCTATCTGCTACGACCGGCCAGCGAGCCGTCAGAAATACTGACTCGCTTCATGGAACGCGTTCATTCGATCAAATCTCCAGACGCCAAAAGTCGGCGGTAAACCATCACACAATCTCCCAAGGAAACTTAACCATGAAGAAGATTGCTCTCATATTGCTTTCCTCGACACTGGCAGCCTGCAGCCCATCCGGGAAACCAGATAAAGGCAACCTTCCGACGGTCGATGAATTAGCGCTCAATCCTGAGCGGCTGAAAAAGTTGCGCCAGCAATGCAAGTTGGATCGTCCTATGCTGGGCGACCAACTATGTAACCGGGTTGCCGAGGCTACGCGAAAGCGCTTTTACGAAGATGGCGATGTGCCCTACACCACACCTAAAGAGCCGCCGAAGTTCTAAGCTGGTGGTCACGCTGGAGTATGTATGCCGGATATGAAAAACTTGAAGGAGAATTGCAATGGGCTGGATCTATCTTGTTTTGGCTGGATTGTTTGAAATCGGATGGCCGGTCGGGCTGAAAATGGCGCAAGAGCCAACATCGCGTTGGAGTGGGGTCGCAGTAGCCGTCTCTTTCATGACAATTAGCGGCGCCTTCCTATGGCTTGCTCAGCGTCAGATACCGATTGGGACTGCTTATGCGGTGTGGACGGGTATCGGAGCGGCGGGAACGTTCTTAGTCGGAATTCATTTCTATGGCGACCCAACCTCCCTGATGCGATACCTTGGCGTGGCGCTGATCATCCTGGGCGTTATCACGCTCAAGTTATCGAGTTGAGTACTAGCTCCTTTGATAGCGTAGTCACTGGGACACCCTGCGACACAGACTGGATCGGGTTCTGGGAACTCGCACGGTCACCTCCTCCTAGTCGTTATATGTGGTGAGCTTGCCGCAGCCTCGGGAGAGTTCGAGCCAGTGCGCGTAAGGCGGTGGAGCAGCCATTCCGGGTGCTCCACCTTCAGCTCCTGCAAAGGTGGAGAAAGAGTGTGGGTTGGCTAGCATGGCGCGGCCAAGAATCACCAAACCCATCTACCTGCCAGCGATCACGTGCTCGGCCATTCGCGGATCGTCGATGCCCCAACTCACTGCCACAGGTAGCCCAGTCTCGCGGCTCATGCGTTTGGCAAAGGGGCTGACGCGACGGCCGGCAACCAGCGGCTGGCCATTCGCTTCCTTGACATTAACCAGTCCGGCTCGGCCGTGGCAGGCCGCCGCGACCACCCTGCCGTCAGCCCAAGCGCCCGACAGCAGATTGACGAGCGCCCCGCTCCGGGTAAGTCCCACATGGTGCCATGGCCGCCGGGCAGGAACATCACCGCACCCCCTTCCGGGGCGATGCTGTCGATCTTCAGCGAGCCTTCGAGCTTGTCCATCGACACCTTGTCATCGAGGAAGCATTCCACGCTCGGCGGGTTCATGCCTTCGCTCGCTATGGAATGAGGATCCACCGGAATCTCGCCGCCGGCGATTGACGCAATATCCACATTGGCACCTGCATCGACCAAGGCGTAGTACGGGGTGGACTGTTCCTCGAACCACACGCCGGTCAGGCGCGGGTCGTCGCCCATCGTTGCCTGCGAAGTCAAAACCAGCAGAATCTCGAGGGGAGTTCCCATCATGGTTTTCTCAGTTCAGACGCTTGGGATCAAGCGGCCAGCGACCATTACGCCTGCTTGGCTTTGCGCGCTGTCTCGACCAAGCTGTCGAGCCAGTCCTGATGGCCGTTGATCATCGGGTTGGGTTTGGCGTTGTGCAGCTCCTCGGCCGGCTTGCCCTTCTGCGTTTCCTGCGTGAGGATGCGCACGCGCCCGCCGTCCAGGTTCTCGACCAGCCAGGCGTGATGCACATCCAGGCGCGTATCTGTGCCTTCCTCGCCGGACCAGCCGTGCCAGGCCACGCGGCCGGGTTGCCCATCCGCAGGTGCCACGTACTCGTTGCACTGCCCCTCTACCGGGAAGCCGAAGGTCTCGAAATAAAATCGATCGCCGTCGGCCAGTACCGGGCCTTTGCCGCCATGAAAGCGCACGTTAGCCGAGTTGGCGTAGTAGCTTGGCCACAGCGATGGTGTGACGAGTAGCGGCCATACGTCGGCCGCGCTCAAGCCGGCGGCGATGATCTCATTAGAGGCGAAATTCTCAGTAAAGCCCGGCGTGTAGCCTTCGGGCCAGAGGATGGCGTTCTGTTGCTTGCTCATATCGAAGCTCCTTCACAAAATGTCAATGACGCAACAGGGGTGGCTGCGTCATTCAAGTGGTCATAGAGCAATCATGAGCCTCCCTGTGAAATAAGTGAAATCCTAATTTTTTATTTTTGAAATCATATAATTTGATATCAGCGTCTAGGTTCTGCCATCCGCCGACAAGGCTATCTCGCAGCGGTGCTACGAAAGGGTCCGTCTCCAATTGAGCCGGCTGATTGCATATTTGTAGTGCGAGGCAGAGTTGTGCTGAGCATGACGATGAGAGCCATCTTGCCTACTTGTTGTTAGCACAGGAAGTGAACAGCAGTGCTCGTATCCAGCGATGTGCTGGATCGTGATGGGTGCGTTCGTGCCAAGCAGCCGTCTTGGTGAACCCCGGTATCTTCATCGGCGGCAGGGAGATAGCCAGCTTGTCCATACCGGCGACCAAGCGGCTCGGCAAGATCGCGACCATGTCACTGGCACGCAGGATGTCTGGCAAGATCAGAAAGCTCTTGACCGACAGTGTGACGCTTCGTTGTTTGCCCAACTGTTCTAGCGCATCGTCGGTGACGCCGCGGAAACCTCCACCATCGTAGGAAACAAGCGCATGGTCGAGAGCACAGAACTGCTTAACTGTCAGCTTGCGCCCCATAGCCGCTGGATGGTCTTCCCGCAGGACACACACGTAGTGCTCCTTGAATAGCTCTCGGGCATGCAGATTTGGCGGAGTGATCTCTGGCGTCAGGAGGGCTAGATCGATTTGACCGCGCTCAAGCTGGTTCTGTAGCAGTCCGCTCTCGACTGGCACTAATGAGACTCGAACGCGCGGTGCGTGCTGTTTGAGTGCCGATAGAAATGGGACAGCAATGGCACGCAGCGCATAGTCCGTCGCGGCGATGGAGAAGGTCAGTTGTGCGGTGGCCGGGTCGAAAGAAGGTGGCTGGAGCAGCGCGTCGATTTCCGCTAGCACCTGTTTGACAGATATCCCTATGTCTAGCGCCCGCTGCGTCGGAACGATGCCCCGCTGCGCACGCGCGAACAGCGGGTCGCCGAAGCTTTCACGCAGCCGCGCAAGCATGCCGCTCAAGGCCGGTTGGGTTAGTCCAAGACGTGCTGCCGCCCGTGTCACGTTGCGTTCGTCCAACAATACGTCCAGCGCCTTGAGTAAGTTGAGATCCATGCTCTTGATATCTTTCATTCTTATCCAGATTTCAATAAATAATTCTTTCCCATGATATCTAGATTCTGCTCATGAGGGGAGCGAGACCCAGCGAGAATTTTTTTCTGGGCAACCTCTTGGAAACTCCAAATGCGCCATAGGGTGCTTTAGTTTGCGGCGTTTGTCTTCGACTCGCCCCGCCGCTCATTCTTTCTTTTCCCTCGACCGTTGTGCTCAAAACGGTCTTTGACGGGCACCCACGCGGCACCGATCCTCGCTCTATGCGGCACGTTCCTGTGCCGCTTTTGAACGAGGAATCAGTGCAGGGAAATCGGAGGCCAGTCAATGCAAGCTCAGGGCGTACTGTTCGGGCAGATCGCCGCCGTATTCGGCATCGTGATCGCCGGCGTGTGGGGTGCAACGCAATGGACAGCCGCCGCCCTGGGCTATCAACTACGCCTTGGCTCGCCATGGTTCGACTTCTTTGGAACCCCGGTCTATCACCCTTGGCGGCTGTTCGAGTGGTGGTTCTTCTTTGATGCCTACGCGCCGCACGTCTTCGATATCGGCGGGGCCATCGCGGGTGGAAGTGGTCTGGTGGCCGTGGTGGTCGCCATCGCCATGTCGGTGTGGCGCTCGCGGCAAGCGCGCCTTGTCACCACCTACGGTTCGGCACGCTGGGCCGATGCGGAAGACATACGCAAAGCTGGGCTGATCCAGCCCGACGGGGTTTTCCTCGGGCTGCATCGCGGCCAGTACCTCCGCCATGAAGGCCCGGAACACGTCCTGACCTTCGCACCAACGCGCTCGGGCAAGGGTGTGGGCCTGGTCGTTCCCACCTTGTTGAGTTGGCCCGCATCCGTCGTCGTTCACGACATCAAAGGCGAGAACTGGACGCTCACCGCAGGCTGGCGTTCGCGGTTTAGCCACTGCCTCCTGTTCAACCCCACGGATGCGCAGTCGGCAGCCTACAACCCGCTGCTGGAAGTGAGGCGCGGCGCGCACGAAGTGCGCGACGTGCAGAACGTGGCCGACATTCTTGTCGATCCCGATGGCGCACTCGAACGCCGGAACCATTGGGAAAAGACCAGTCACGCGCTGTTGGTCGGCGCCATCCTGCATGTGCTGTACGCAGGCGAGGACAAGACGCTGCGCGGCGTCGCCAACTTCCTCAGCGACCCGGCGTGTCCGTTCGAGCTGACGCTGCACCGGATGATGACGACGAAGCACCTGGGCGATGCGCCTCACCCGGTTGTCGCATCCGCTGCCCGCGAAGTGCTTAACAAGTCGGACAACGAGCGATCGGGCGTGCTCTCCACCGCCATGTCGTTTCTCGGCCTGTACCGCGACCCGACCGTGGCCGAAGTCACATCGCGCTGCGATTGGCGCATCGCCGACCTGATTTCCGCCGAGCACCCGGTATCGCTCTATCTGGTGGTGCCGCCCTCCGACATAAGCCGCACCAAGCCGCTGATCCGGCTCATCTTGAACCAGATCGGGCGGCGGCTGACCGAATCGCTCGACGGCAGCGATGGCATCGCGCGCCGGCACAAGCTGCTGCTGATGCTGGACGAGTTTCCGGCGCTGGGCCGCCTCGATTTTTTCGAGTCCGCGCTTGCCTTCATGGCCGGGTACGGCATCCGCAGCTTTCTCATCGCTCAAAGCCTGAACCAGATCGACAAGGCGTATGGGCAGAACCATTCCATCCTCGACAACTGCCATGTCCGGGTGACTTTCGCCACCAACGACGAAAGGACGGCGAAAAGGATTTCAGAAACCCTCGGCACCGCCACCGAGCTTCGCGCGCAGCGCAACTACGCCGGCCACCGGCTCGCTCCGTGGCTGGGGCACCTGATGGTGTCGCGTCAGGAAACTGCACGGCCGCTGTTGACGCCCGGCGAGGTGATGCAGCTTCCACCT
Organism: Leclercia sp. LSNIH3; assembly: GCF_002935105.1. Lineage (NCBI taxonomy): Bacteria > Pseudomonadati > Pseudomonadota > Gammaproteobacteria > Enterobacterales > Enterobacteriaceae > Leclercia > Leclercia sp. LSNIH3. Next base: position 1,191,806 of record NZ_CP026387.1, on the reverse strand, counting down.
GATGACGCCGTGGTCATGGTGTCCAGCGTCGCCCCGATCCGCGCGAAGAAGCTGCGCTACTACGCCGACGCCAATTTCAAGAATCGCGTCCTGCCACCGCCCGCGCTCGTAGCCGGGAGGTACGCCGACGCGCCGCCAGCCCGCCCCGACGACTGGAGCGGCTTGGCGATCCCGGCCGTACCTGCGGCGCCGGCCTCGGCATCCGCCGATGGCCTGGGCGGCACCGATGACGGCGGCCCACGCCGCCAGCCCGAACTCTCCGAAACCGTCGCCTACGACCCCGAGCCGGACGCACATGCGAACGACCTGGCGCTGCTCGATGACGACGACCTGGCGCTGCCGCTTCCCGGCCAGCTCGACCCGGCCATGCAGCGCACGGCCCGGCTGGCTTCCCTCGACCCCAACGACGGAATCGACCTATGAGCCAATACCGCCTCAATCTTTTCATCCAGCCCGAGCACGCCCAGCGCCTGGACGAACTGGCCGCCAAGAAAGGCGTGTCCAAGTCGTCCATCGTCGCAGCGGCCTTGGCGTCCTGGCTGTCGCCCGATGCTGGCGACCAGCGCGAGGCCGCCATTGCCAAGCGGTTGGATCGACTGTCGCGGCAGACCGAACGCCTGGAGCGCGACCAGAACATCCAGATCGAAACGCTGGCGCTGTTCATCCGCTACTTCCTGACCGTCAGCACGCCGGTGCCCGAAGCCCATCAGGATGCGGCACGCGCCCAGGGCAAGGTGCGCTTCGAGCAGTTCGTCGAACAGTTGGGTCGCCACCTTCTGCGTGGCCGCAGTCTGGTGCGCGACGTGGTGGAGGAACTGCACCCCGATCCGATGCAGATGGATGACGCAGCAGCGATGGCCTCCGCCCATGAACGAACTGCGGAGCGTGCGTCATGAGTGCCGTTCCACAGATCCAGCCCGAACCTCGCTCATCCGCAGCAGCGTCCCAGGATCGCCGCATCCAGATGCTGCGCACTGCAATGGGGCCGCTGATCGCCGCTGCGCTCGAAGACCCGGATGTGGTGGAAATCATGCTCAACCCCGATCGCACCCTGTGGGTGGATCGGCTGTCGTCGGGTCGCTCGCCGCTGGGCGTGGAGATGCCCGAGGCCGATGGTGAACGCATCATCCGCCTGGTCGCCGCGCATGTCGGCGCGGAGGTGCATCGCGGCCAGCCGCTCTTGACCGCCGAGTTGCCGGAAACCGGCGAGCGTTTCGAGGGCATCCTGCCTCCGGCCGCCCCGGGGCCAGCCTTCGCGCTACGCAAGCGGGCCGTGAGCATCATCGGCCTGGATCGCTACGTGGCCGACGGCATCCTGACCGCCGGGCAGGCCGAGTTCCTGCGCCGCGCCGTGCGCGAGCGGCAGAACATCCTAATCGCCGGCGGCACCAGCACCGGCAAGACCACGCTGGCGAACGCGCTGCTGGCCGAGATCGCCGCCACAGGCGACCGCGTGCTGGTGCTCGAAGACACCATCGAGCTGCAATGCGCGGCCCGCGACCATGTGCCGCTGCGCACCCGCGCCGGCGTCGTCACCATGACCGAGCTGGTGCGGGCCACGATGCGCCTGCGGCCTGACCGCGTGATCGTCGGCGAGGTGCGCGGCGGCGAAGCCCTCGACCTCATCAAAGTGTGGGGCACCGGCCACCCCGGCGGCATTGCGACCATCCATGCCGGCTCCGCGCTGGGCGCGTTGCTGCGCCTCGAACAGTTGATTCTCGAAGTCGCTGTGAATCCGCCGCGGGCGCTGATCGCCGAGGCGGTCAACGTCGTCATCAACATCGCCGGACGCGGCCGCAAGCGCCACGTCGAAACCATCGCCCGTGTCGTCGGCTTCGACGGCACCGGCTATCGCCTGGCGGACGCACTGGAAACGCCGTTTCCCGAGCTGACGCCGGTTCCTCTCGCAGCCGACGCCGCTGCACATTCCCGTCCCCCAACCAACTTGGAGAACTGCCATGACGCACGTTGATTCTTTCCGCTTTTCCGTAAATCCGCTTCCTCGCCTGTCCGGCCTGGCGCGGCTGCGCAGCCTCACCCGCCCTGCGAGGCAGGGGCTGCTGCTGGCCGCGCTGCTGCTGTTGCTGGCCGGAACGGCGCAAGCCGCCGGTTCCTCGATGCCGTGGGAGGGGCCCTTGCAGTCGATTCTGGAGTCGATCCAGGGGCCGGTGGCACGCATCGTCGCGGTCATCATCATCATCGCCACGGGCCTGGCGCTGGCCTTCGGCGACACCAGCGGCGGCTTTCGCAAGCTGATCCAGATCGTGTTCGGGTTGAGCATCGCGTTCGCCGCTTCCTCGTTCTTCCTGTCGTTCTTCTCGTTCTCCGGCGGGGCCGTCGTATGAGTACGGCCAGCGACCTTCCAGGCTTCGAGGTGCCGCTGCATCGCTCGCTGACCGAGCCAATCCTGCTGGGCGGCGCGCCGCGCACCGTGGCAATTGCCAACGGCACGCTGGCCGCCGCCGTCGGGCTGGGCCTGCAACTGTGGATTCCCGGCGTGGTGCTCTGGATCGTCGGCCACTCGCTGGCCGTATGGGGTGCGCGCGTCGATCCGCAGTTCATGCAGGTCTTCGCGCGGCATATCAAACACCGCCCGCTTCTGGACGTGTGAGGGGAGGACGCCATGCTGAACCTTGCCGAATATCGTCAGCGCCCGGCCTTGCTTGCCGACTGGCTGCCCTGGGCCGGGCTGGTCGCGCCGGGCGTTGTGCTGAACAAAGATGGTTCGTTTCAACGCACGTTCCAGTTTCGCGGCCCCGACTTGGACAGTGCGACACAGGGCGAGCTGATTGCCACGTCGGCGCGGCAGAACAACGCGCTTCGCCGTACCGGGTCTGGCTGGGCCTTCTATATCGAGGCCGAGCGGATGCGGGCATCGAGCTATCCGCAATCCTCCTTTCCCGAACCACTGTCCTGGCTGGTGGATGAGGAGCGACGCGCGGCGTTCGAGGAGTCGGATGGCCATTTCGAGAGCGTCTATCACTTCACGTTGCAACACCTACCGCCGCAAGAGTCTCGCGCCCGTGCGGCTGGGATGCTGTACGAGAACCGGCCCACTGAGGGTGTGGACTGGCGTGGTCGGCTTGATTCCTTCGTGGCAGAGACCGATCGCGTGTTCGACCTGCTCGATGGTGTGATGCCGGAGATTGCCTGGCTGGACGATAGCCAGACGCTGACCTACCTGCATGCCACAGTCTCCACCCGGCGCTATCGCGTCGGCGTGCCCGACGTGCCGTTCCATATCGACGCACTGCTTGCCGATGCCGCGCTGGTCGGCGGCCTGGCGCCCATGCTGGGCGATCAGCACCTGCGCGTGGTGTCGGTACGAGGCTTCCCGACCTCGACCTGGCCGGGGATCTTGGACGACCTCAACCGCCTGGGCTTTGCGTATCGCTGGAGTACGCGCTTCCTGTGCCTGGACAAAGCCGAGGCGGAACGGGAATTGGGGCGCTTGCGGCGCCAATGGTTCGCCAAGCGCAAGAACGTCATCGCGCTGCTGCGCGAAACGATCTTTCAGCAGGAAAGCCCGCTGGTCGATACCGATGCCAGCAACAAGGCCGCCGACGCCGATGCCGCCTTGCAGGAGCTGGGCAGCGATCAAGTCGCCTTCGGCTACCTCACCGCCACGGTGACGGTGCTCGACGCCGACCCGGCCGTGGCCGACGAGAAGCTGCGCATGGTGGAGCGCGTCATCCAGGGCCGGGGTTTCGTGACCATCCCCGAAACCCTCAACGCAGTCGATGCCTGGCTGTCGTCCGTCCCCGGCAACGCATACGCGAACGTGCGTCAGCCCATCGTTTCGACGCTGAACCTGGCGCACATGATGCCGATGTCAGCGGTATGGGCTGGGCCGGAGAAGAACGAACACCTCGATGGCCCGCCGCTGATCGTCACCCGCACCGATGGCGCGACGCCGTTCCGGCTGGTGACGCACATCGGCGACGTGGGGCACACCCTTGTCGCCGGGCCGACCGGCATGGGCAAGTCGGTGCTGCTCGCCATCTTGGCCATGCAGTTCCGGCGCTACTTCGGCTCGCGGATCTTCGCCTTCGACATGGGCCGCTCGATGCGCGCCACCATCTTCGGCCTTGGCGGTGAGCACTATGACCTCGGCGCCGATGGCGGCATCGCCTTCCAGCCACTCGCGCGAATTGCCCACGAGGGCTACCGCACCTGGGCCGCCGAATGGGTGGAGGGCCGGCTGCTGCACGAAGGCGTGACGGTCGGCCCGGACGAGAAGGCTGCCATCTGGTCGGCGCTGAGAAGCCTTGCCGGTGCGCCGGTGGAGCAGCGCACCATGACCGGCTTGTCGGTGTTATTGCAGTTTAACGCGCTGCGCCAAGCGCTCGCGCCCTATGTGCTGGGCGGCGCACACGGCAAGCTGCTGGACGCTGACCACGACCGGCTGGGCATGGCCGACGTGCAGGGCTTCGAGATGGAAGAACTGATGCACAGCCCGGCCGCCGTGCAAGCGGTGCTGCGCTACCTGTTCGCCCGCTTCGACGAACGTTTCGACGGCGCGCCCACGCTGTTGATCCTCGATGAAGCGTGGCTGTTCCTCAATGAGCCGTCCTTCGCGGCCCGCATCCGGCAATGGCTCAAGACGCTCAGAAAAAAGAACGTCAGCGTCATCTTCGCCACGCAGTCGCTGGCCGACATCAAGGACTCGACCATCGCGCCAGCCATCATCGAAAGCTGCGCGAGCAGGATCTTCTTACCTAACCCGCAGGCCACCGAGCCGCAGATTCGCACGATCTACGAAGGCTTCGGCTTGAGCAGCCGCCAGATTGAGATCGTGGCGACCGCCCAGCCCAAGCGCGATTACTACTACCAGTCGCGCCTCGGCAATCGCCTGTTCGACCTCGACCTGGGGCCTGTCGCGCTCGCATTCGCGAGCGCATCCACCCCTCAAGACCAACGCGACATTGACCGCGTGCTGACGCAGGCCGGCGCTCCCGGCTTCGCCGGCGCGTGGCTGCGCCATCGCGGCCTCGGCTGGGCCGCCGACCTGCTGCCGTCCGCTCCGGCGGCAGCTTCCTTTCTCGCTTCTCAACCGCTGGAGGTTTCGCCATGATGACCAAGCCCCGTTTGCTCTCTGTCTCACTCGCTGCTGTGCTGTCGGTATCGCTGTTGGCCGTGCAGCCCGCATCCGCGCTGACGGTGTTCGACCCGTCCAACTTCGTGCAGAACACGCTGACCGCCGTGCGCACGCTGGAACAGATCAACAACCAGATCAACCAGCTCCAGAACGAGGCGCAGATGTTGATGAACCAGGCCAGGAACCTGGCAAATCTCGACTTCAACATCGTCAACCGCCTGCGCTCGACGCTCGCCACCACCGAGCGCCTGATCGCCGAGGCGCGCGGCTTGGCCTACGACGTGCAGAGCATGGATGCCACGTTCGCCCGCCTGTACCCGGAACAGTACGCCTCCACCATCAGCGGCGACCGCATGGCACAGGATGCCCGCGAACGCTGGCAGAACACCTTGAACGGCCTGCACACCGCGATGCGGATGCAGGCGCAGGTGTCGCAGAACCTCGCCCAAGACGAAAGCGCGCTGGCCGACCTCGTGAGCCAGAGCCAGTCGGCCACCGGCGCGCTGCAAGCGATGCAGGCGACGAACCAGCTCCTGGCTTTGCAGGCCAAGCAGTCGATCCAGGCGCAGCAGCTCCAGATCACGCAAGACCGGGCCGCTTCGCTGGAACTGGCGCGGCAAGCGGCGGCTATGGAGCGCGCCCGCGAAGTGCGGCGGCGCTTCCTCGGCACCGGCACGCCGTACACGCCGCAGTCCGTCAACTTCTACAACAACTGACCGGAGGCGGCCATGCGATGCGCTTCCGTCCTGCTGGCCGTGCTGCTGACCGCGTGCGGCCAGCAGCCGGCCGAGAACCTGGCCGACGCCCTGGCCGCAGATCCGGTGCGGCTCAAGGCGTTGCGCGGGCAATGCGCGGTCGACCGGCAGGCCATGGGCGAGGATGCCTGCCGCGCCGCCGCCGAAGCCTTCCGGCGGCGCTTCTTCGCCGGCCATACCGGGCCGGATGAATACAACTCGCTGGCTGAACTCCCGCCGATTCCGCCGAGCTTCGATACGCCCGCAGATGAATTGCCAGAGGGCGCCGTTCCGCTCACTCCGCCCGAGGATTCGCCATGAACGACGTGACCATCATCGACCGTTTCCTCGATACGTTCTCGCGCTACATCGACTCGGGCTTCGGCTTATTGCAGGGCGAAGTGGCATTTCTCACCGCCACGCTCATCGTCATCGACATGACGATCGCTGGCCTGTATTGGGCCATGAGCCACGCCACCGGCCAGGGCGACGACGTGATCGCCAAGCTGCTGCGCAAGGTGCTCTATGTCGGCGCGTTCGCCTACATCATCGGCAACTTCAACTGGCTGGCGAGCATCGTGTTCCGCTCGTTCGCCGGCTTGGGAATCACCGCTACCGGCTCGGCCATCACGATGGAGAACTTTCTTCAGCCGGGCCGGCTGGCGAAGACCGGCATCGACGCAGCCGCGCCGATTCTGGAACAGATCGGGGACATGGCTGGGTTCCCCGAGGTGTTCGTGAACATCGACCCTATCGTGGTTCTGTTCATCGCCTGGCTGGTGGTGATCCTCTGCTTCTTCGTGCTGGCCGTACAGCTTTTCATCACGCTGATCGAGTTCAAACTGACTACGCTCGCCGGCTTCGTCTTGATCCCGTTTGCACTCTGGAACAAGACCTCGTTCCTCGCGGAAAAGGTGCTAGGCAACGTGGTGTCGTCAGGCATCAAGGTCTTGGTGCTGGCCGTCATCGTCGGCATTGGTTCCGGGCTGTTTGCCGAGTTCCAGGTACATCCCGACGAACCATCAATCGACCACGCGCTGGTCGTGATGCTGGCCTCGCTCGCGCTGCTGGCGCTGGGCATTTTCGGCCCCGGTATCGCCACCGGCCTGGTGTCCGGTGCGCCACAGCTTGGTGCGGGCGCGATGGCTGGTGCTGCGGTCGGGGCTGTCGGCACCGGCGTTGCCATCGGAGCCGCCGCAACGGGAGTGGGCGGCGCCGTCATGGCTGGGGCACGAATGGCCCCGGCGGCCGCAAAGCTGGCCGGTGCCGGCGCGCGTGCCGCGACTTCGGCGGCCGGCAGTGCCCGATCGGCGTTCCAGGCCGGTTCCGCTGCGGCCGGCGGCGGTGCCAAGGGCGCGGCGGCTGGCCTCGGCAATGTCGCCAAGACCGGCGCACAAGCCGCAGGCCGCAGCGTCACCTCTGGTGCTTCCGCTGTTGGGCAGAAGGTGGCCGACTCCTTCCGCGCTGGCTGGAACGGCACAGAAGCCGGCAGCGACGGTGCTGGCCGCGGCCAGACCGCAGACGGCACCGCAGGCTCGCAGAAGCAAGAGCAACCGGCCTGGGCCAAGCGGATGCACCGCCGCCAGCAGGCTACCCATGCCGCGACCACTGCCGCCCACACGCTGCGCGGGGGCGACGGCGGCGGCTCCGGGCAAGGCCCGAGCCTGCGGGATTCCGATACCTAACCTTCAAGGAGAACACCCATGCGATTCAAACGACCGCAGGTGCGCTACGCCGATACGCCGCAGCCTGCCACCCCGTATCAAGCCGCCGCCCAGGTGTGGGACGACCGTATCGGCTCCGCCCGCGTGCAGGCGAAGAATTGGCGCCTGATGGCCTTCGGCTGTCTAGTGCTCGCGCTGTTGATGGCCGGCGGCCTGGTGTGGCGCTCGGCGCAGTCCATCGTGACGCCCTATGTCATCGAGGTCGATCAGGCCGGGCAGGTGCGCGCTGTAGGTAAGGCCGCTACGCCGTATCGGCCCGGCGACGCGCAGATCGCGCACCACCTGGCGCGCTTCGTGACGCTGGTTCGCTCGCTGTCCATCGACCCCATCGTGGTGCGGCAGAACTGGCTCGATGCCTACGACTACACCACCGACAAGGGCGCGGCGGTGCTCAACGACTACGCCCGCACCAATGACCCATTCGCCCGCATCGGCAAGGAATCGGTAACGGTGCAAATCACCAGCGTGGTTCGCGCCAGCGACACGTCTTTCAACGTGCGCTGGACAGAGCAGCGCTATGTCAACGGTGCGCCCGCCGGCACCGAACGCTGGAACGCCGTGCTTTCGACCGTCCTGCAAACCCCGCGTACTGAACAGCGCTTGCGCAAGAACCCATTGGGTATCTACGTCAACGGCCTGTCATGGAGCCGCGAACTGGATTCTTCCGAAGGAGCCAAACCATGAAACTTCGTTTCTGCCTTTACGTTTTTCCTTTGACGCTGCTGGCCCTCGCGGGCTGCGCCTCGCAGGGCAAGCCGCCGCCGTCCATCTCGCTCGACGAGCCGGTGCTGGCCCAGCCATTGCCCGAACCGCCCAAGCCCGTCGAAGTCGTCGCCGTCCCTGAACCGCTGGCGCTGCCGGCGCAGTTGAAGCCGCTGCCGGAACTCGATGAGGCCCCCGTTGCGCCGGAGCCGGCCGACGAAAAGGTGCGCGTTTCCCGTGCCAATGCAGAAGCGCGTATCGCGCCTACCCGTGAGGGCTACGTCAACGCGATTCAGGTGTGGCCGTTCACCGATGGCGCGCTTTATCAGGTCTATGCGTCGCCGGGGCGCGTGACGGTGGTTTCGCTTCAACCGGGCGAGGAACTGGTGACGGTCGCCGCCGGCGATACCGTGCGCTGGATCGTGGGCGACACGTCCAGCGGCGGCGGGGCCGATCTGCGCGTCAATGTGCTGGTCAAGCCCATCCGTTCCGGCCTGAAAACCAATCTCGTCATCACCACCAGTCGGCGCACCTACCTGCTGGAGCTGACCTCGACCGAGAAGGCATGGATGGCGTCGGTATCCTGGGACTACCCGAAAGACCGGATGCTCGCGTTGCAGCGCCAGGCGCAGGCTGCGCAGGCGACAACGCCTGTCGATACGGGCCTGTCGCTGGACAAGATCCGCTTCCGCTACGCGGTATCGGGCAGCAACCCGCCGTGGAAGCCGCTACGCGCCTTCGATGATGGAGAGAAGGTCTATATCCAGTTTCCGGCGGGCATCGCCCAGGGCGAGTTGCCGCCGCTGTTTGTCATCGGCGCGCAGGGCGACGGGCAATTGGTGAACTACCGTTTCCGCGCGCCGTACTACGTCGTGGATCGCCTGTTCGGCGCGGCCGAACTGCGGCTGGGCGGCGACGGCGGCGACGTGGTGCGGATCGAGCGCACCGATGGCGTTGCGCGGAGGAACTGACCATGAGCCAGGATGACACTCCCGACCTTGCCGCGCCGCAGGCGGCGGGCAAGATCGCTCCCGAGGCGGTCGCGCTTCGCGCCCAGCCGCGCCCGGTCACGCGCCTGAATCGGCGCACGCTGGCCATCCTCGCCGGCGTCCTGGCGGTGGCCGTGCTCGGCGCGGTGATGTGGTCGCTGCAACCTCAGCGGCGCGGTGCGGGCGAGCAGACCGAGCTTTACAACGTCGATCGTGTCTCGAAGTCTGAAGGACTGGATGCGCTGCCGACGGACTACTCCAAGCTGCCGCCGGCGTTGCCGCCTGCCGTTCCCGAACTGGGGCCGCCGCTGCCGGGCGATCTTGGCCCGGCCATCGTGAAGTCGCAGCAGCCGGCGACGGCCGCCTACGCGGCCCCCGGCCACGACCCGAACGATGCTCTGCGCAAAGAAGCCGAAGCGGCCGCGGCCTCGTCCGTGTTCTTCCGCTCGGGAGGGCAGAATGCGGCGCCGGTGGCGCAGACACAGGTGGCCGCTGCGCCGGGCTTCGCCGCCAATGCGGTGTTTGACCCGCTGGCGGCCGGGCCGGTCTCCACGGCGGCCCAGCCTGCTGACCCGACAGCGGTGCAAAACCGGCAAGACCATAAAGAGGCTTTCTTGAAAGGTGGCTCCACTGAAACCCGTAATTCCGGCAATCTGACCCTGCCAACTTCGCCGTATCAGGTCATGGCCGGAACGGTGGTCGCAGGTGCCTTGGTGACGGGGATTAAGTCGGACTTGCCCGGCGACGTGATCGCCACGGTGACGGAGCCGGTCTATGACACAGCCTCCGGGCGCTTCCTGCTGATTCCGCAGGGTTCGCGCATCCTGGGCAAATACAACAGCCAGGTCAGCTACGGGCAGAGCCGCGTTCAAGTCGTCTGGAACCGGATCATCCTGCCGGACACGTCTTCGCTCACGCTCGACAACCTGGCCGGCACCGACCCAGCCGGCTATGCCGGGCTGGAGGACGATGTGGACTACCACTGGGGCCGCATCTTTGCCGGTGCGGCACTCACCACGCTGCTGGGCGTCGGTGCCGAGCTGGCCGCGCCGGAGAACCGGCAGGATGGTGATCGCGTCATCATCGCTGGGCGCGACAGCGCGCAGGACAGCATCAATCAGGTCGGCCAGGAGATGACCCGGCGCAACCTCAACATCCAGCCGACCTTAACGCAACGGCCGGGCCTGCCGGTTCGCATCATCGTCAACCGGGATCTGGTGCTGCGGCGGTACCAGCCGCTGTTCTTCAACCGGGGGACTTCACGATGAGCACGACCAAGAAGCTGCGGCTCGGCCCGCTGCCGAAGACCGAGAGCACCAAGCTGACTTTCGTTTGCCCGACCAGCTTGAAAGCCGACCTCGACCGCTACGCCGCGCTACACGCGCAGGCGTATGGCGAGGCCGTTGATGCGGCGACGCTGATCCCGCATATGCTGGAAGCGTTCATGGCGGGGGATCGAGGATTCAGGAAGGGCACGGCGACCCGCAGCACACCACCGAAGCCGCCATGATTGCACCGCATGCTATTCAACGGCATCCATCGAACGCGCAGCCCAGGCTGCGCGTTCTTCATTCTGGATGCCGCCGAGCCTGTTGGGCTATGATGATGCGACAGGCCCGCCGTTCCTCGGCAATCCAGCACTACACAGTGCGATGCGGCTTTCTCTCCCAACGCTCCTATGTCGCTCCTAGCCGACAACGCCGCTCTTCTTCTAAGCGGCCCCGAAAGGAGCTAACCTACTGTCCCATATACGGTTTCAAGTCCTTCTTGATTTGCGCGAAAGACTTGACACCGGCACTTTTTTGCCCCGTCTGGTGTATCGCCAGATGGGGCATTTTTATTTCTGCCTTTCTCGGGCGGCCACCCTAAGGTCAATTTTTCCTGCGATCTAAACGTATTCTGAAAGATGATCTTGACTGGATGAATGTACAGTTAAGTGGCGGTTTTTCAGCCCGGGAAGGAGTAGTATTGCGGCGGGTGCCTGATGCTTTCTGAGCGCAGGCAGGTGTGGTGAGCCAGAAAGCAAATGCCCCGGAGATGTTTCCATCAACCGGGGCTACCACAACCAAACCTAAGCAATTTGGATGGTAGCCCCTTCTTAGCAAGGAGGCAATGACATGCTTAACAAGTACGCCTTTGCGGCGATCCTGGTAATGGGGTTAACCGTGCTGGGGGTCACGTTTCTGGTTCGCGAGACATTGTGCGAGCTGAGCTTTAAGGAGCGTGACTGGGAAGTGAAAGCTGTTCTCGCTTACGAAACGAAGAAGTAGCGGTATGCGGGGAGTAATCCCCGCCTATCCGGTTGTCGGTTTGGTACAGGCACCCATTTTTTTGCCCCGTCTGACTTACAGCCAGGCGGGGCATTTTTACGTCCGCACCCGCTCAACCGTCTCCTGCCAGGCTTGCCAGCGGGTCTGCAGTCGGGCGTGGCGCGCCATATCTGGGGTAAAAGTGACATGCTCCGGCAGATACTGTCGCAGCTGCGTGGTAGTCAGGTTAAACAGCGCCTTACGGGCCAGCAGGGCGGCTCCCATGGCTGAGAGTTCCGGCACGTCGCTGCGCATCACCGGGCAGCCAAGCAGATCCGCCTGGTACTGCATCAGCCAGTCGTTTTTCGTCGGCCCGCCGTCGACCATCAGCGCATTCAGCGTAAAGCCCGGATGGACGCGCATCGCCTGCACCACGTCAGCAATCTGATAGGCAATTGCCTCCAGCGCCGCACGGATCAGGTGCGCCCGCTTCACGCCCCGGCTCAGGCCGTGGATCATGCCGCGTGCGTTTTCATCCCACCAGGGTGCCCCGAGGCCGGTAAGCGCTGGCACAAAATAGACGCCAAGCGTGGAATCCACCGAGCGGGGCAGGGTGTTCAGCTCATGGATCAGCTCTGCCTGCGACAGCTCACTCAAACCGGTGCTGTCTGCCATCCATGCCACCGCATCGCCGGTGTGGGTGATATTGCCCTCCAGCCCGTAGACCAGGGTCTCGCCGTCATGCCACGCCACGGTGGTGGCCAGCGCACTGACATCGCAGTGCGCGGAGGAGACCGGTGCCATCACCGACGACCCGGTGCCGTAGGTTGCTTTCACGCAGCCTTCAGCGCCCAGCCCGTGAGCAAACAGCGCGGCGTGGGAATCACCGATCATCGCCATCACCGGCAGTCCATCAGGGATCGACGGGCAACCGCGGGTATAACCAAACAGCCCGCTGGAAGGTTTGATATCAGGCAGCGCCGCACGCGGGATGCCAAACAGCGCCAGCATCTCCGGGTCCCAGTCGGCGATATGCAGGTTCATCAGCTGAGTGCGGGCGGCGTTAGCGTGGTCGCAGCTGAAGGACTGACCCTGCGTCAACTGCCACAGCAGCCAGCTGTCTACGGTGCCCAGGCAGATTTCACCCCGGGCGGCGCGCTGTGCGCCGTCGGGCGTGTTATCCAGCAGCCAGCGCATTTTGGAGGCAGAAAACAGCGGCGCGATAGGCAGGCCGGTTGCCGCCTTGATGCGCGGCCCGTGGCCCTGTTCCCGCAGCTGATGACAAAAGGCCGCGGTGCGGGAACACTGCCAGCTGAGCGCAGGCGCAATGGGCTGGCCGGTTGCCCGATCCCAGCCCACCACGGTTTCACGCTGATTGCTGATTGCCAGCGCAGCAACGCGATCTGCCCCGACGGAGGCAATCGTCCGGGCGACTACCTCGAAAGAGGCCGCCACCAACAGTTCGGCGGATTGTTCTACCCAGCCTTCGTGCGGAGTCTGGATCGCCAGCGCCTGGGAGAAGCTCGCCACAACGTGCCCCTTTGCGTCCAGCGCCACCGCTTTCGCATTGGTGGTGCCCTCATCGAGGGCAATAATAATGTCCTTGTTCACCGACATAGCGGCCTCCTGCCTTAGCGATGAAGATAGGTTGAGACGCCAAGGTAGCGGGTGAAGGCTTCATGCAGGATCTCCGCGCTGGCGGAGTGGTTCATCGCCACGTGATGCTCAAAACCGTTGCGGCAGATCCAGTTCAGCAGGTTTTCCAGATGCGGAACCTGGATCACCGCCCGGCAGCCCACCGTATCCAGCGGATCGTCTACCGACTGGCCCTGGCCTACATAGGCTTTGATTTCCCCGGTGAGATCGTCGGTGCTCAGGCGGAAGTAGGTGAGCGGGCCGCTTTTCAGACGACCGTGGACCGCGCCACAGGTGTTCTCTTTTCCCACCGTGGTGCCGATGATGTCGGCGGTGCCCATGTGTGGCGATTCCAGGCTGGAGGCGGCGAAATTACCGCAGTGGAACAGGACACATTTGTCGCGATCGTCGCCGAAGTTGTTGTTCCAGTCGGCAATCGAGGCGGGATTCATATTGCTGCTCGCCAGAGCGTACATGGAGAGCGCGCCCATCACGTCCACTTCACAGGCGCTCGGCATCAGTTGGCCGGACATTACGCTCATGATCGAGCAGACGTTAATGCCGAGGTTCTCCTGCAGGGAGGTCCAGCACTGGATAGCGGTAGTGTCGATGTCGTTAGCGACCACCCACTCGCTGATCACCACAAACAGCTTCGCCATGGTCACCAGCTTGTCAGCCGGAATGCGGCTGGCGTCGGCGTTGTCGATCAGGATCCGGCGTTTTTCGTCCACGCGGATATCGTCATCGCGCAGGGTTTTAATGCGGGTGAACACTTCAGACAGGTCGAGGGTTTCCACGGCAATGCCGAGGCGTTCCAGCAGCTTCTCGCTGTAGCGCACGGTGTTAAAGCCTGCCGGACGGGCACCGATGGCCCCCACGCGCACCCCTCGCATACTGCTTACCACGCGGCACACCTGCTCGAAACGCTTCAGATCCTGCTCAAACACCTCCCCGGTCAGGGCGCAAACATGCTGGGAGGTGAGGGTAAAGGGAATGCCATACTGGCGCAGGTTGTTGCACAGGGAGATCTTGCCGCAGAAGCTGTCGCGGCGGGTCGCCAGCCCCATCTTGTCGAGGTTGTCTTCCTCGGCCTGTACCAGCACCGGCACGTTCAGGCCGGAGAGACGCAGGGTTTCCGCCACCGCTTTTTCATCACCAAAGTTAGGCAGCAGCACCACCACACCGTGAATACGATCGCGATGGGCACGAAACAGCTCGGCGCAGACTTTCGCATCCTGACGGGTTTCGACGCCGCCCAGTTCGGTCTGGCTGGGATCGAGCATCACGGTGTTGATCCCCAGGCGGCCAAACAGGGCAATTGCCTGCTCGCGTGCCTCTGCCACCAGATAGCTCGGGAAAAATCCGCGGTTGCCGATGATCACGCCCATTGTGAGTTGTTGAGGAATTCGGGACATTGCTTTTTTCTCCAGTAAGATGTTGTTGTTATTTTCAGCAAAGTTATCGCGTCAGCATTTCCCGGGCGTGTTTCACCACCCCCGCGACATCAATCTCATGGCGTGCCCGCGTTGACGCTCTGTCGGCGGCAATCGCGTATTGTCCATCCGGGATCCCCAGCCGTTTCAGCGGCACGGCGCATCCGGCTTCGGCCAGCACTTCCGCCACCAGGCTGCCGACGCCGCCGTTGACGTTATGCTCCTCGACGCTCACCACCGCCTTGCAGGATCGCATGGCTGCCAGTAACTGTTGGGTATCACAGGGACGAATAGATGGAACGCTGATAACAGTGGCGTCAATACCTTCTTCCGCGAGTTGTGCGGCGGCTTCCACTATTTCATGTACGGTGGAACCCATTGCCACCAGCGCCACATCCTGGCCCACACGCAGGACGTCAATCTTGCCTGGGGCAAACTGGTAATTCTCGTCATGCAGCTCCGGCAGGTTTTTCCCGTCCAGACGGATATAGACCGGCCCCACGTGGTCGAGGGCGTAGTCAATGATCTGGCGGCATTCGTTTGGGCTGGAGGGGGCGTAAATTTCGATATTGCCGAAGCCGCGCATAATGGCGATATCATCGATGCTGTGGTGGGTGCTGGCGAGCGGGCCGTAGCTGGCACCCGCGTTCAGACCGAACAGCTTCACGTTGGTGTTGTTGTAGCAGATATCGACTTTGATCTGCTCGTTAGCGCGGGAGATCAAAAACGGCGCGGCGTTACAGGTGACGGCGATCTTGCCGCCAATCGCCAGCCCGGCGGCGGCACCGACCAGCGTCTGCTCGGCAATGCCGACGTTCACCAGGCGGCCCGGAAAACGCTGCATAAACGGGGCGATTTTCGCCGTGGAGGTGGAGTCTGCCACCACCGGGACCAGGTCCACGCCGCGATCGACGGCATCAATAAAGGCATTAACCATCACCGTGGCGAGGTGTTCGCTATTACTCATCTTTCAGTTCCTCCAGCGCCAGTTCAATTTCTTCCCCTTTCGGCACGCGGTGGTGCCATTCAGGCCGTCCCTGAATAAACGAGATCCCCGCGCCTTTGGTGGTATGGGCGATCACGACATGCGGTTTGCCGTTGGGCGTCAGGCCTTCAAGCGTGGCGACCACATCCGCCATGTCATTACCGTTACAGCCGGTGACCTCCAGGCCAAAGGCTTTCCACTTCGCATCCAGCGGATCGGTATTGAGGATCTCTTTGGTGGAGCCAGCCAGTTGCAGGTTGTTTTTGTCATTGATAATAAACAGGTTATCCAGCTGGTAATGGGCAGCCACCAGCGCGGCTTCCCAGTTGCTGCCTTCCGCCAGTTCACCGTCGCCGGTCACCACAAACACCCGGCGTTTACTGTTGTTGCGTTTCGCGGCCAGCGCGATCCCCACCGCCACCGGCAGGCCATGCCCCAGCGCGCCGGTATTCAGCTCAATACCGGGGGTTTTGTGTTTGACCGGGTGGCCAGGCAGGTGAGAGTCGGCATGCTGATAGGTGGACAGCCACTCGACCGGGATAAACCCGGCCTCCGCCAGCACGCAGTAATAGCCACCTACCGCGTGGCCTTTCGACTGGATGTAGATATCGCGTTCATCGCTGTCCTTCAGCTGTGGGGAGCAGTTCAGAATGCGGAAGTAGAGGGCGGTGAGCAGTTCAACCTGCGAAAGATCGGCGCCGGTATGGCCGCCCGCCGGGCTTTCGGCATTCAGCACGATGATCCGGCGACGTATCGAGCGCGCCCGGGATTCAAGCTCCGCGATGGAGAGCGAAAACGGATTCATAACATACCTCCTGAATTTATAATCTGTTGTGAATAATTATTCCAGCCGGGTGCGTTATTTCCCTGTTCTCTTTGTCACAGCAGGGAGTTATGACCGCTTTGAATATATATTCAATGCTGATTTATTATTCATGTAATGTAAGATATGCCTTGCCCCGGGGTTTGTCTACGCTTTGAGCGGGCAAATTTCGAAGAAAGGAGAAAAGGATCACATTTGCCCGCGGGATCGTACCGGCGCTTGCTTGTTAAATATTCAGTGATGAATAAAAATAACGGCAGCCGATTAAGGGGAACGTTATGTCGAAGCAGGATGAACAGCGATTACTGGTCAAGATCGCCACACTGTATTACAGCGAGAATAAAAAGCAGTCCGAGATAGCCTCGCTGCTGCACCTCTCGCAATCTTTTGTGTCGCGGGCGCTGACGCGCTGCCAGAAAGAGGGGCTGGTAAAAATTACCGTCGTCCAGCCCACCAATATTTTTGTCTCGCTGGAAAAGGCGCTGGAAGAGCAGTACGGCATCCGCCAGGCCATCGTGGTGGATGTGGGGGAGAACCCCTCCAACGCTCAGATTAAACACGCCATCGGCAGCGCGGCGGCGCACTATGTTGAAACCCGCCTGCGCCCGGAAGACCTGGTGGGGATCTCCTCCTGGAGCAGCACCATCCGCTGCATGGTGGATGAGATGCACCCGCAGAATATCCGTGCCGCCGGGGTGATCCAACTGCTCGGCGGAGTAGGGCCGAATGGCAACGTGCAGGCGACCATCCTCACCCAGCAGCTGGCGGCGCACCTCGGTTGCCCGGCGTGGCTGTTGCCGTCGCAAAGTATTGAGCATTCGGTTGAAGAGCGTGCGCGCCTGGTGAGCAGCCCGGACGTGGCGGGCGTGGTGAGCAAATTCGCGGAAGTGGATGTGGCGATTGTCGGTATCGGCGAGCTGGAGCCTTCGCAGTTGCTGAAAAACTCCGGTAACTATTACAACGAAGACATGCTCAAACTGCTGGCCGAACGCGGGGCGGTAGGGGATATCTGCCTGCATTATTACGACGCCAACGGCGAGCCGGTTCTGAGCCCGGAAGAGGACCCGGTGATCGGGATGGAGCTGGCGCAGATCCGCGCCTGCCCGCAGGTGATTGCTCTGGCTGGTGGTGCCGAAAAAGGCAACGCCATCCGCGGGGCGCTGGAGGGGAACTACATCAATGTGTTAATCACCGACTACCCGACGGCGCGCAGTTTGTTGAAAGAGGCGTAAGTTAGCCGGGATCGGTGCGGCCTGATGCTTTCACCCTGGCCTTCTTCCACATGGCGGTGGGATCCCCACAAAAATGGGCACGGTCGGCTCCCTCTCCTCTTTGGGGAGAGGGCTGGGGTGAGGGGAACATGCGGCCTCCCTGTGGGCTGAGGATCCCTACAAAAATATTGGCACGGTCGGCTCCCTCTCCTCTTTTGGGAGAGGGTTGGGGTGAGAGGGAACATGCGACCTCCCTGTGGGCTGAGGGATCCCTACAACAAATTGGCATGGTCGGCTCCCTCTCCTCTTTGGGGAGAGGGTTGGGGTGAGAGGGAACATGCGACCTCCCTGTGGGCTGAGGGAGCCCTACAAAAATATTGGCACGGTCGGCTCCCTCTCCTCTTTGGGGAGAGGGCTGGGGTGAGGGGGAACATGCGGCCTCCCTGTGGGCTGAGGGATCCCTACAACAAATTGGCACGGTCGGCTCCCTCTCCTCTTTGGGGAGAGGGCTGGGGTGATGGGGAACATGCGGCCTCCCTGTGGGCTGAGGGATCCCTACAACAAATTGGCACGGTCGGCTCCCTCTCCTCTTTGGGGAGAGGGCTGGGGTAAGGGGATACATGCAACTCAGGTGGTGGTTCCGTTCACCTTACGTTCTGCACTTCTCTGCCAGCCGCGTCACCCGTGAACGTGCCAGGGGGGCTCGCCGCCACCCCCCTGGCTACCCCGGCTCCCGGCAAAGAAAATCGCCGCTTCGCGGTGCCCTCAGCTTATTCCCTCCGGCTTTCGGGTCGGGCACCAGCCTGCATCCCTGCAGGCTATGCCCTCTCGGCGCGTCCCTGCGCCTCGCCCCGGCCTGCGGTCAACGCTTCGGCGATTTTCAGCCGGATTCACGCTCCCTCACGCTTCTCAGTCGCTTGAAAGGGACACCGGTGTTGAGTCCCCTCTGAAACCGGCGAGCCGGTCGTGAGGTGAGCGCAGTGCGAAGCACCGGTTTCATTGCGGCCCCCCTTGTCACGTTCACGGGTTGTTTAATGCCATGTTCTGCTGAACATGAGGTGAACGGAATAACCCGCCAGGCTTAACTGACTGGCATCACAACCCGGGTTGCCGTTTTGCGTTTGCCTCCGTCACACGGCTTAAAGCCCATTCAGACGCTATTTCCCCTCCATTACCGCCTTTTGCGCCACTACCGCCGCTTTCTGCTGCATCCGGTTTTGCATCTGGTCGATAATCACCGCAACGATAATCACAATCCCCTTGATCACCATCTGCCAGAACTCGCTAACGCCCATCATCACCAGGCCGTCGGCCAGGAAGCCGATCACAAAAGCGCCGATCAGCGTGCCGAGAATGGTGCCACGCCCACCAGCCAGCGAGGTGCCGCCCAGGACCACCGCGGCGATGGCGTTCATCTCAAACGCGGTGCCGTTGGCCGGGTGGCTTGCCAGCAGTTGCGCGGAGACCACAATCCCGGCGATAGCGGCGCAGAAGCCCGACAGGGTATAGACCAGCACCTTGACCTGCTTCACCCGCACCCCGGAAAGCTCGGCGGCGCGCTCGTTATCACCAATGGCGTAAACGTGGCGGCCAAACGGCAGGCGGCGGGCGATGTAGGCGATCACCAGCGCCAGCACAATCATCATCCAGATGGCCCACGGAATACCGAGCAGCGTCCCGGCACCAATCTCATCGAAGCCGGTATTGCCCAACTGCGGGTTGCCGGACAGGCCCGGGAAGGTCTGGCCGTCGGAGGTGAGCATCGAGGCCCCGCGCAGCACGTACATGGTGCCAAGGGTGCAAATGAACGGGGCGACGTTATAGCGGGTGATGATCCAGCCATTCACCGCCCCGATAAGCGCGCCAATCAGCAGCACGACGGGCACGATAACCCACACGCTCGGGAAAATAGCGATGCCAAACATCGGCAGCACAATCCCTTTGGTGATCATCCACCCGGCGATCATCCCGCACAGCCCCAGCGTCGCCCCAATCGACAGGTCGATCCCGGCGGTGATGATCACGAAGGTGATCCCCAGCGCCAGAAACGCATTGATCGCGATATGCTTAATCATGATCACCAGGCTGCCCGCGGAGAGAAAGCCCGGCACGGTCATGGTGAAAAAGCCGACAATTAAAAACAGCGCAATGAAGGTGCGCATTTTCAGCAACAGCAGAAGCAGTTTTTCCCGGGAAGGCGCGGCCCCTTTTTGCGGCACCAGCGCGACAGACTGTGTTGTTTTCATCTTAGAACCCCTGAGCACTTGCAGTTACCAGTGCCGATTCATCGGCCCGATCGCGAACAATATCGGCGGTCAGTTTGCCGCCGGACATCACCAGAATGCGGTCCGATACCGCCATAATTTCTTTCAGGTCCGAGGTGGAAAACACCACCGCGATACCCTGCTGCGACAGCTGCACCATCATGCGAAACACATCCGCTTTGGCGCCCACGTCAATGCCGCGCGTCGGCTCATCAAGGAACAGCACCTTCGGATTGGTCAGCAGCGAGCGGCCAATCACCACTTTTTGTTGATTGCCGCCGCTGAGCGCCTGGATCTCCACCTCCGGGGTGGAGACCTTGATCGACAGATTGCCAATGGTGCTGGCCACGACCTCCTGCTCCGCTTTCTGCGCAATGGTGAAACCGCGCTGCAAACGTCGCCACAGGCTGGCGATGGTCAGGTTGCTGGCCACCGACGAACCAGGGAAAATCCCGGTTCGTTTGCGGTCTTCCGGCACCAGGCTCATCCCCATGCGGATACGCTCGGCGGTGGTTAAACGCTGCGGCACCGGTTTGCTGTCGAGCCACAGCTTGCCCAGATAGTTGCGCTCGGTGCCGAGCATGCACTCGAACAGCTCGGTACGCCCGGCCCCCATCAGGCCGTAAATACCGACAATCTCCCCGGCGTTCACCTGGAAGCTGACGTCGTTGACCACCGTGTTGCCCGCAGCATTCACGCAGGTGATATGTTCGGCCTCCAGCACCGGTGCGCCAAAGGTGCGGCCCGGCTCGAGGAAATTGCTCACCGGATCGCTACCGAGCATCTCGCGCACAATCCACGGCACGTCGATATCCTCTACCTTCGCCTCGGCCTGGAATTTGCCGTCGCGCAGGATGGTGATCACATCGCCTATCGCCATCAGCTCTTCCAGCCGGTGGGAGATATAGATGATGGTAACCCCCTGGCGGGTCAGCTCGCGGATCACCCGAAACAGGATCTCCACCTCGGTTTTGCTGAGCGCCGAGGTCGGCTCGTCGAGGATCAGAATGTCGGCGTCCTCCGCCAGCGCCTTGGCGATCTCAATCAGCTGCTGCTGCCCCACCTTCAGGTTGCCAACCAGCTCGCGCGGGGAAATGGGTTGATCGAGGCGTTTCAGCAGCGCCGCGGTGCGGGACTCCTGCTCCGCCTCGTTGATCGGCGTCACGCCCTTTTGCAGCTCCCGGCCAAGGAAGACGTTTTCCGCCACGTTGAGGTTCTCAAACAGGTTCAGCTCCTGGTGCACCATGCCAATGCCGTGAGCGGCGGCATCGCGGGTGCTGGAGAACGCCACCTGTTTGCCGTTGAGCCACATCTCGCCAAGGCTGGGCTGTTGCACCCCGGCAAGGATTTTCATCAGCGTCGATTTCCCGGCGCCGTTCTCACCGATAATGACGTTCACTTTGCCGCGCCAGACGCGGTAATCGACCTTATCCAGCGCCACGGTTCCGGGGAACAGCATCGAGATGCCCTGGGTGCTGAGGATAATGTCCTCTGCCGGGTTATCGCTCATCACGGTGCCTCCTGTTTCAGTTCCAGCGCCGCCGCCTCGTTCGCTTTTCCGCCCGTGAGGGTGGTGGCGAACAGCACGGTGGCGTTTTTGCCGCGCCAGCTGTCATCCACTTTGGGCAGATGCTTCACCGCCTCGCGGTTTAAGGCGCGGGAGAGCTGGGCATACTGCACCTGGTTGGTAAATTCATCGAAGCGGAAACCGGCGGCGTCGCGGATGGCGTTACCGCGCATCACCGGGCCGCTCTGGATCTCAAGCGGCTGGCCGTTCACCGTCATCACCAGTTTCTGCTCGTTGGCATTGCTGGCTTCCACGCGCTCCACTTTGCCGCTCAGCCGTACAAAGACGCTCTGCGGCTTGTCAGAGGGCGTTTTCAACTGGGTGGAAAGGGCGCTGGCATCCAGCGCATGATTTTTGGCGGCGTCGAGGATCCGCGGCTGCCAGGTTTGTTGCGCGATCTGCTGGGGTGTCTGGTTGTCAAAGCTGGCTTTGGCGTTGGGATCGGCAGGCATGATTGGCTTGCCGTTCTCATCCAGATCCACCACCGTGCAGGCCGTCAGCAACAGGGCGGCTGCGCCTGTCAGCGCCGCGCCCCATTGTGTTAAACGCATACGGCCTCCGCTTATTTGCTGAGGTTAAACAGGTTCAGCTTGCTGGCATTGGTTTCATCGATCAGCACGCAATCCATCAGCTGCTTCTCGTCTTTTTGCGCTTTGCCGTTTTTCAGGTAGTAATCCGCCTGTTCCACCGCCATCTGCGCCTGCTGCCAGCCCGGTTGCAGGACCGTGGCTTTGATGTTGCCGTTTTTCAGGATCGAGTCGCGGGTGTAGTCGCTGCCGTCAAAGCCGACCACAATCACGTTGTTCTTACCTGCGGCCTTCAGCGCCGCTTCAGCACCCAGCGCCATGGTGTCGTTACCGGAGATCACGCCGACGATATCGGGGTTGGTTTGCAGAATGGCTTCCATACGGGTGAAGGCTTCGGTCTGGCTCCAGTTAGCGGTCTGCTGCGCCACCATCTTCATGTCCGGGTAGTCGTCCAGGACATCGTGGTAACCCTGGGAGCGCACATGGGCGTTGGTGTCCGACGGACGGCCCAGCAGCTCAACGTATTTGCCTTTGCCATCCAGCAGCTTCACGAACTTCTCTGCACCCAGCTGTGCCCCCTGATAGTTGTTCGACACAATCTGCGCCACCGCAATACCGGTTTTGTTGATTTCACGATCGATCAGGAAGGCAGGGACGCCTGCCGCTTTGGCCTTCTCCAGCGGACCGACGGTGGCATCTGCCCCGGCGTTGTCCAGAATGATCGCTTTCGCTTTACGGGCGATGGCGGTCTCAATCAGCTGGTTTTGTTTGTTCACGTCGTCGTCATGCGAGGCGACAAGCGTGGTGTAACCCAGCTCTTTTGCCTTCGCCGCCGCGCCGTCGGCTTCTGCCTTGAAGAACGGGTTGTCGTGTGAGGGGGTAATAATCGCAATGAGTCCGTTATCGGCGGCAAACAGGGAACCGGAAGCGGCGATCATTGAGGCCAGTAAAGCGGATTTTACAAAGGTCGTGTTCATTCTTTTTCTCCACATTGAATATTTATTCAATAATGATTTATTATTCAATGTAACGATAAGACTGCCTGCTAAAACTGTCTACGGTTTAGGCAGCTAATTTGTTTAAAAGGAGAAAAGGATCACGATCCTGAGCCGTTATGCATCACAGATCAGGGTGATAACCTGTGCGTCGATGCGGCACCAGTGAAGGGTAAACGCCTGATTTTGTACAAAGGGCGGCAGAGGGCAGGTGAGGGTTAAGGTCAGGGTGTCGGACGTAAGCGCCGTCACGCGCGCACTCTCGAAGCCCATCCACGTCTGCACCCGGGGGAACAGCGCTTTGAACAGGCTCTCTTTCGCGCTGAAGGCGAGCGTGAAGGCCAGATCGAAGGGGAGGCCGCTCTCCGCGAGCCGTTGAGCCTCCTGGGTATCGACTACGCCGTCCTGAATATCACGGGCTTCATCTTCGGCAATGATGGCTTCACAATCGATACCCACCAGGCCTTTTTCCTGACATATCGCCACCGCCAGTGAACCGCTGTGTGAAATGCTGCCGCATACACCCGCAGGCCACAGCGGTTCGCCATTGCTGCCGATGCCGGGAAGGGTTTGCCGGTTCAGGGCATGAAACGCGGCGATGCGCCCGGCGAGATGATCGGCTTTGCGCTTGCGCCCGGCACTGCTCAGCTGTTCATGGTGAGGAAGCCACAGAAGATCGGCCTCGGTAAAAGTCGCGGGATCGAAGGTAATTTGATGGACGGTGCGCCCAGCGAGGAGAAACGAGGAGTACGTGGTGTGCATGAGTTTCCCGGCGCTGAAAAAAGGGCACCTATGTTAACACACGCGCCCGGACGGTTCCCTCTCCCTTGAGGAGAGATGGATCACCCGTCATTTTCTTACGCTTAATGCAATGAAATAATCACAATATTTTAAAAGACTTACAGCGGCTCCCTGGTCCGGCTGAAAATCGACGAAGCGTTTCCGGAAGGCCGGGGCGAGGCGCAGGGACGCGCCGAGAGGGCATAGCCTGCAGGGATGCAGGCTGGTGCCCGACCCGAAAGCCTGGAGGAATAAGCTGAGTGCACCGCGAAGCGGCGATTTTCTTTGCCGGGAGCCGGGGTAGCCAGGGGGGAGGCGGCGAGCCCCCCTGGCACGTTCACGGGTGACGCGGCTGACAGAGAAGTGCAGAACGTAAGGTGAACGGAACCGCCACCTGAGCCGCATGTCCCCCTCACCCCAACCCTCTCCCCATAGGGGAGAGGGGGCCGACCGTGCCAGAATCAGGAGAGGGGGCCGACCGTGCCAGAATCAGGAGAGGGGGCCGACCGTGCCAGAATCAGGAGAGGGGGCCGACCGTGCCAGAATCAGGAGAGGGGGCCGACCGTGCCAGAATCAGGAGAGGGGGCCGACCGTGCCAGAATCAGGAGAGGGGGCCGACTGTGCCAGAATCAGGAGAGGGAGCCGACTGTGCCAGAATCAGGAGAGGGAGCCGACTGTGCCAGAATCAGGAGAGGGAGCCGTCTGTGCCAGTATCAGGAGAGGGTGCCGACCGTGCCAATTTTTGTGTGGTGATCCTTCAGCCCACAGGGAAGTCGCATGTTCCCCCTCACCCCAACCCTCTCCCCAAAGGGAAGAGGGGGCCAACCGTGCCACTGTTTTTTGCGAGGATCCTTCAAACCTTGACGGACAGGGCGTAAAGGATCAGAACTGCGTATTCACGCTCATATACCAGGTCCGTCCCGGTTCGTTATAGGTATACGCGCCCGCGCCATACATATACGCCCCGGTAGTGGTATTCCCGGTAGTCTGGGCATTACCCGCACGCCACTGACGTTTATCGAAGACGTTATCCACGCCGCCGGTCAGGCTGACGTATTTGGTCACGTCCCAGGTCGCGCTCAGGCCGACGATGCTGTAAGGGCTGACTTCGTCCTTCTCAGAACCACTCACCGGCTGACCTTTGTAGTTGTACTTCTTCGGCTGCTGCTTGCCGTACCAGGTGAAGGTCGACTGCAGCGACACATCCTGCTGTACCTGCCAGCTCAGGGTTGAGTTCAGCGTGTACTCCGGGATGATCGACAGGCGGTCGCCGGTCTCCTTGTTCTTGCTTTGCAGCATGTAAGTTACGTTGTTCGTCCAGTTAATGGTGTCGCTCACCGGCACGTTCAGCGTGCCCTCCAGCCCTTCCACCACCGCTTTCGGCACGTTTTCCCACTGATAGATATCGGTCTGCACTTTACCGGAAGAGGTATGACCCACCGGGGCGTAGCCCGCTTCAATCTTGTCGCGATAGTCGTTACGGAACCAGGTCACGCCCGCCAGCCAGCCGACGCGTTTCCACTCCAGGCCGATCTCTTTGTTGATGCTGGTTTCGGCTTTCAGATCCTCGTTACCCAGCATATAACAGCCGACGCCGTCCGAACTTGCATAGCAACCCTGGCCCTTGCTGTAGAGCAGGTAGTTCGGGTTGGTCTGATACAGGCTCGGGGCTTTATAGGCCCGGGCGATCCCCATCTTCAGGGTGAAATCATCCCCCAGACCTTGCGACAGGTTCAGGGACGGACTCCAGTTGTTGCCCACGATGGAGTGATGATCGAAGCGCAGCGCCGGGGTCAGCATGGTGCTGTCGGTCAGCTCCATGTTGTTCTCCGCGAACAGGGAGAAGATTTCGGCATCTGAGTACGGGCTGCGGTTGTTGCTCATCCCCGGAATGGCGCCGCCCTGCAAGGTCTGGCCGTTGGAGGACATATCCTTCATCCGCTGCTGATCCCACTCGGTGCCCAGGGTCAGGTTCTGGTTGACGATAAAGTCGATCGGCAGGTTGATTTCGCTGTGCAGCATCACGTCGGACAGGTCGGTATCGGTGAACTTATTGCTGTTAAACAGCCCTTCCAGACCGCCTGCCAGCCCTTCGCCCAGACGCGAGTTGCGGGTGTGTTCGTACTGCGCCCAGTTGTTGGTGGTGATGCCATTATCCCAGCCGCCGGTCCAGGTGAGCGCGAAGTTCTGGCGATAGAGACGGTTGGTCTCTTTGCCGTAGTTCTTCTTCACCAGCCCGTTGCTGCTGTTGTCGTTATTGGTGTTCTGCGTATCGCCCGCGTAAAGGTTGTTCTGACGGCTGTAACCGGCCTCAAACTGCAGGGCCTGCATCGGAGCAAAGTCCCAGCGCAGCACGCCGTTGATGTCTTTGTTCTCGACCCCTTCGCGTCCGGCAGGCAGCGTATCGGCATAGGCACCGGTACGTTCAGACTGATGGCCCTGGTTGATATCCCATGCATCGGCCTGGGTTTTATCCAGGTTGCCGTACAGGCGGAAGCTGAAATCTCCGCCGAGCGGGCCATTCAGGCTAAAGTTGGTGCGTTTGGTGGAGCCTTCTTCATTGTGCTCAGGGGCGTTCAGATAGGTGTTCCAGGAGCCATGCCACTCGTTGCTGACCTTTTTGGTGATGATATTCACCACGCCGCCCGCTGCGCCGTTACCGTAACGTGCAGCCGCCGGGCCACGGATCACCTCGATGCGCTCGATCATCTCTGGCGGCACCCAGCCGGTATCGCCGCGGGTGTCACGCTCGCCGCGCCAGCCCAGACGGATAGAGTTGCGGCTGGTCACCGGCTTGCCGTCAATCAGGATCAGGGTATTTTCAGGACCCATGCCGCGGATATCAATCTGGCGATTGTTGCCGCGCTGGCCGCTGGTGGAGTTACCGGTGAGGTTGACGCCCGGCATGGTGCGGATGATCTCTGACACATCGCGCGCGGCGGGGTTTTTACGGATCTCATCCGCGGTGATAGTGGAAACGCCCGGCGCCTGCAGGTTCTGCTCGGCGGCGGTGATCACCATGGTATCTTCGTTAGCCGCGGTATCGGCTGCCATCGCAGGCAGTGCCGCACCGTAAATCCCCAGATTGACCAGTAAGGCCAGTGAGTGAAGCTTGTTATTCATTGTCTGTCCTGCTTTTCAATGCCGCATGCCTCAAGGCTCCGTCCCGAATGGGTGAGGCGGCGGAAGGATATCGCCCGCAGTCTGCGAAAACCTCTCTGTCCTGAGTCAGTACGCAGCGCATGGCATGGTTATTTAATGTGCGCGCTTCCCACAGCGCGCCCATACGCTATTGCAAATGAAAATAGTTATCAATAATATTATCGATATTGTTTATCTTTTATCAAAAAAACCGAACAGGTCATGGGGTTATATCGGTGACGACGCTGGAAACGGGGAGCGATGGCTGGTGGCTGTCGAAGCAGGGGCCGGAGTGGGTACGGGAAGACGACCATTACCGGGTGACGTTCTGGTGGCGCGATCCGGCTGGAACAGAGCAGACCTCGCCGCTGAAGCGGGTGTGGATCTACATCACCGGCGTGACCGATCACCACCATAATGCCCGCCCGCAGACGCTGGTGCGCATTGCCGGAACCGATGTCTGGCAATGGCAGGGCGAGTTCAGCCCGACCTGGCGCGGCAGTTACTGTTTTATCCCCTCAACCCATGAAGATGACTTTGCCGAAGCGGTGTTTGCTACCGATCCGCCGGACCGCATGGCGCTGCGCGAAGGCTGGCGCAAACTGTTGCCGCATGCCGTCGCCGATCCGCTTAACCGCCAGCACTGGCGCGGCGGGCGCGGCCATCCGGTATCAGCGCTTGAGATGCCCGAGGCACCGGTTCAGCCCGGCTGGGATCGGCTCGACACCGCTTATCGTCCTCCGCACTGTATTGCCTGGCAAAGTACCCGCCTCGGCAATACCCGTCGGGTCTGGATCTTCACCACCGGTGAGGACACCCCTCATGAGCGCCCGCTGGCGGTGCTGCTTGACGGCCAGTTCTGGGCCGAAAGCATGCCGGTATGGCCCGCGCTGACGGCGCTGACTGAACAAGGCCAACTGCCGCCCGCCGTTTATGTGCTGATCGATGTGATAGACACCGTCCACCGCAGCCATGAGCTGCCCTGTAACCCCGATTTCTGGCTGGCGGTACAGCAGGAATTACTCCCGGAGGTGCATAAGCTGGCCCCGTTCAGCGACCGCGCCGATCGTACCGTGGTCGCCGGGCAAAGCTTCGGCGGGCTTTCCGCGTTGTATGCCGGGCTGCACTGGCCGGCGCGTTTTGGCTGCGTGCTCAGCCAGTCCGGCTCCTTCTGGTGGCCCCACCGCGGCGGCAAGCAGGACGGCCTGATCCTCGAGCAGCTTAAAAACCACCAACTGTCGGCACAGGGGCTGCGCATCGTCCTTGAGGCGGGGCGACGGGAACCCCTGATTTACCGCGCCTGTCAGGCGCTGTACGCCGAACTACAGCACACCCGGCAGCCGGTTATCTGGCGGCCGGTTGAGGGTGGACATGATGCACTTTGCTGGCGGGGAGGGCTGACGCAGGGGCTGATGACTCTCTGGCAGCCGATTATTTAATCACGGAGTCTGGTATGGAATTCAGTAACCCCTTCGACGATCCACAGGGTCTGTTCACCCTGGTGCAAAACGCGCAACAGCAGTACAGCCTGTGGCCGCAGCAGTGCGCCTTGCCGGAAGGCTGGCGCGTGGTGTGCGAGCCGCAGTCGCAGGAAGCTTGTCAGCAGTGGCTTACTGCCCACTGGCAAACGCTGATCCCGGCCCATTTTGCACAGGTGAACCCATGAGCGCTGCCTATCCTCTTGTTGCCGCCCAACCGGGTATCTGGATGGCGGAACAGCTTTCCGACCTACCCAACGCCTGGAGCGTGGCCCACTACGTCGAACTGACCGGCCCGGTTGACGCCCCGCTGCTGGCGAAAGCAGTAGCGGCGGGCATGATGCAGGCTGATACCCTGCGCATGCGGTTTACCGAGGACAACGGCGAGATCGCGCAGTGGGTGGACGAGAGCATTATCCTGCCGGAGCCGCAGATCATTGATCTGCGCGCGAACCCCGACCCCCATGCCGCGGCGCTGGCGCAGATGCAGGCCGATCTTAACCAGAACCTGCGCGTGGACAGTGGGCAACCGCTGGCCTTTCATCTGCTGATACAGGTGGCAGACAACCGCTGGTACTGGTATCAGCGTTATCACCATTTAGTGGTGGATGGCTTCAGCTTCCCGGCCATTACCCGCCAGATCGTCGCCATTTATCGCGCCTGGTCTAATGGCGAAGCCACGTCGGAGTCGCCTTTTACCCCCTTTGCGGAGGTGGTGGAGGAGTATCAACGTTACCGCGACAGTGAGGCGTATGCCCGCGACGGTGCTTTCTGGGCTGAACAGCGCAAGCAGCTTCCACCGCCGGTGTCGCTCTCCAGCGTGCCATTGCCAGGGCGTGCCGCCACGACCGATATTTTGCGCCTGAAACTGACCGCCGATCGTCACGCCTTCAGCCAGCTGGCCACTGCCAGCCAGAGCCAGCGCACCGACCTCGCCCTGGCGCTGGTGGCCCTGTGGCTCGCCCGCCTGACCGGGCGCATGGACTATGCCGCTGGCTTTATCTTTATGCGCCGGATGGGGTCTGCGGCCCTGACGGCCACTGGCCCGGTGCTGAACGTGCTGCCGCTGGCGGTGAACATCAGGGCGCAGGAGACGCTGCCGGAGCTAGCCCAGCGCCTGGCCGGGCAGATGAAAAAGATGCGCCGCCATCAGCGTTACGACGCCGAGCAGATCGTGCGCGACAGCGGTCGCGCCGCCAGCGACGAAGCGCTGTTTGGCCCGGTGTTCAACGTAAAAGTCTTCGACTACCAGTTGGATCTTGCTGGCGTTCAGGCGGTCACTCACACCCTCGCTACCGGCCCGGTCAACGACCTGGAGATGGCGCTGTTCCCGGATGAGCAGGGCGGCCTGAGCATTGAGATCCTTGCCAACAAGCAGCGTTATGATGAAGCCACCCTGGTGCGCCACGTCGAGCGCCTGCATGGGCTATTAGCGCAGTTTGCCGCCAATATCGACCTGCGCTGCGGCGAGGCAGAAACGGTGTCTGATGCCGAATATCAGCAGCTGGAGAAGATTAACCAGACTGAGATGACGCTGCCGCTCACCACCCTGAGCGCACTGGTGGCGGAGCAGGCGGCGAAAACCCCGGACGCGCCAGCGCTGGCCGATGCGCAACACCATCTGACCTACCGCGAGATGCGTGAGCAGGTGGTGGCCCTGGCGAACCAGTTGCGCGCCCGGGGCGTGAAGCCCGGCGACAGCGTGGCGGTGGCGTTACCGCGTTCAGTGTTCCTGACGCTGGCGCTGCACGCCATCGTCGAAGCGGGTGCCGCGTGGCTGCCGCTGGACACCGGCTATCCCGACGATCGCCTGCAGATGATGCTGGAGGACGCCAGGCCATCCCTGTTGATCACCACGGACGACCAGCGCCCGCGCTTCAGCCATCTGTCGGTGGACGTTTTTAGTTACAACACACTATTTAGTGCTGAGGGCAGCGAACCGCTCAACCTCAGTGCCCCGGAACAGACCGCCTATATCATCTTTACCTCTGGCTCGACAGGACGGCCAAAAGGGGTGATGGTCGGCCAGACCGCCATCGTCAACCGCCTGCTGTGGATGCAAAACCACTATCCGCTCACCGCCGACGACGTGGTGGCGCAAAAAACGCCGTGCAGTTTTGACGTCTCGGTATGGGAGTTCTGGTGGCCCTTTATCGCCGGGGCGAAGCTGGTGATGGCCGAGCCGGAGGCGCACCGCGATCCGCTGGCGATGCAGGCGTTCTTTGCGAAATATGGCGTCACCACCACCCACTTTGTGCCGTCAATGCTGGCGGCTTTTGTCGCCTCGCTGACCCCGGAAAACGCCGCCTGCTGCGCCAGTCTGAAACAGGTGTTCTGCAGCGGTGAAGCCCTGCCGACGTTGCTGTGCCGCGAGTGGGAACACCTTACTCATGTGCCGCTGCATAACCTGTACGGCCCCACCGAGGCGGCAGTGGATGTCAGCTGGTATCCGGCCTTTGGCCCGGAGCTGGCATTGGTTACAGGCAACAGCGTGCCGATTGGCTTCCCGGTGTGGAATACCGGCCTGCGCATTCTGGATGCCATGATGCGCCCGGTGCCGTTCGGCGTGGCGGGGGATCTCTATCTCACCGGCATTCAGCTGGCGCAGGGTTATCTGGGCCGCCCGGATCTGACCGCCAGTCGGTTTATCGCTGACCCGTTCGTGCCGGGTGAGCGCATGTATCGCACCGGCGACGTGGCCCGCTGGCTGGATAACGGCGCGGTGGAGTATTTAGGCCGCAGCGACGATCAACTGAAAATTCGCGGTCAGCGCATTGAACTGGGAGAAATCGACCGGGCGATGCTGACCCTGCCCGATGTGGCCCAGGCGGTGACCCATGCCTGCGTTATCAACCAGGCCGCAGACACCGGCGGCGATGCCCGTCAGCTGGTGGGCTATGTGGTATCGGAGTCCGGCCTGCCGCTGGACCGCGATGCGCTGCTGACCATCCTGAAAACGCAGCTGCCACCGCATATGGTGCCGGTGGTGTTATTGCAGTTAAGCGCGCTGCCGCTCAGCGCCAACGGCAAGCTGGATCGCAAGGCGCTGCCGCTGCCTGAACTGGCGGTGAAAACCCCGGGGCGCGCCCCGGAAAGTGACGCGGAACAGGCGATTGCGGCAGCGTTCTCTACCCTGCTGGGCTACGAGATCAACGACATCGAGGCCGATTTCTTCGCCCTCGGCGGGCACTCGCTGCTGGCAATGCGTCTCGCTGCCAGCCTGAGTCGCCACTTTGCCCGCCAGGTCACGCCCGGTCAGGTCATGGTGGCTTCGACGGTGGGCAAGCTGAGCGCGTTGCTGACGGGTGACATGAGCGATGAGCAGGCGCAGCGTCTGGGCTACGAGACGCTCTTGCCCCTGCGTGAAAGCCACGGCCCGACGCTGTTCTGCTTCCATCCGGCCTCCGGCTTTGCCTGGCAGTTCAGCGTGCTGGCGCGCTACCTCAATCCACGCTGGTCGATCACCGGCATTCAGTCGCCGCGACCAGGGCCGATGGAGCAGTGCGCCACGCTGGATGAGGTGATCGAGCATCATCTGGCGACGCTGCGCGCCCAACAGCCGCACGGGCCTTATTATCTGTTCGGTTATTCCCTCGGCGGCACGCTGGCGCAGGGTATTGCCGCCCGGCTGCGCGCGCAGGGGGAAGATGTCGCGTTCCTGGGACTGCTGGATACCTGGCCGCCGGAGACGCAAAACTGGCGCGAAATAGAGGCGAATGGCCTCGATCCTGAAGTATTAGCGGAGATCGAGCGCGAGCGTCAGGCGTTTCTCGCCGCCCAGCAGGGGCAGGCTTCCGGGGAGTTGTTCAGCGCGATAGAGGGCAACTACGCCGATGCGGTACGTCTGCTGACCACGGCGCACAGCTCATCCTTTGACGGCAAAGCGACGCTGTTTGTTGCCGAGCGCACACGAACGATGGATCCGCACCAGGCCTGGGCGCCCTGGGTGGGGGAACTGGAGGTTTATCGCCAGGATTGCGCCCATGTCGATATCATCTCTCCACAGGCGTTTGAACAGATAGGGCCAGTGTTGAAAGGGATATTGGGGTAGCTTATCCCCTCACCCTAACCCTCTCCCCATAGGGGAGAGGGAACAGTACGGAGCCGGTTTTTCGGCCTTGCACTTTGGCGAAGAGGGTGCGGGGCCGGTTTTCCGCCCTCGCCCCTTGGGGAAGAGGGCACGGGGCCGTCTTTTCACCCTCGCCCTTTGGGGAAGAGGGTACGGGGCCGTCTTTTCACCCTCGCCCCTTTGGGGAGAGGGCCGGGGAGAGGGGGTCAGACCGCACGTTTCCCCAACGGCACCACCAGCGGTGTGCCCGCCACCGGATCGTCGATAATCATGCAGCGCATCCCGTAGATCCGCTCGATCAACGCCGGGGTGACAATCTCCTTCGGCGCACCCTCCGCCACAATTTTTCCCTCGCGCAGGGCAATCAGATGGGTGGCATAGCGGCAGGCCTGATTGAGGTCATGCAGCACTGCCGCCAGGGTAAAGCCCTGGGTGCAGTTCAGGTCGCTTAACAGCTCCAGCAGGTCGATCTGATGGCTTATATCCAGCCAGGTGGTCGGTTCGTCCAGCAGCATAATCGACGTCTCCTGGGCCAGCACCATCGCAATCCACGCTCGCTGGCGTTGCCCGCCGGAGAGGGTGTCTACGCTCTGCGCCGCCAGGTCGGTAATACCCGTGGCCTGCATCGCTTTGGCCACCGCCGCTTCGTCCTCTTTACGCCAGCGGGTGAAGAGGGGCTGGTGCGGATAGCGCCCGCGCGCGACCAGCTCCTGCACCGTGATATCCCCCGGCGTTGTGGCGTTTTGCGCCAGCAGTCCGACCCGACGCGCCACCTCTTTGCTGGCGAAGCGCTGGATCTGTTCGCCATCGAGAAATACGTTGCCGTGCAGCGGGGTCATCAGACGGCTCAGGGTACGCAGCAGCGTCGATTTTCCACAGCCGTTGGGGCCGATAATGGCGGTAAAGTGGCCGTCGGGGATCGCCACCTGCAGATCCTTGGCCACGGTTTTTTTGCCGTAGCCGAGGGTCAGATTTTCGCCGCGCAAGCGGGTTGCAGTCTCTGTCATTTCTTGCGGGACTCCTGAACAAGCAAGACGATGAGGTAGATCCCGCCAAGACTGACGGTTACCACCCCCACCGGAAGTTGATACGGCATAAACAGCTGCTGGGCGCAGAGATCGGCGGCCAGCAACAGCAGCGATCCGCACAGCGCCGACTGGGTTAACCCCCAGCGGGCAGTGCCGCTCAGACGCCGCGCGATGTGCGGGGCCACCAGCGCAATAAAGGAGATCGGCCCGGCAATCGCCGTCGCGGCGGCGGTTAACACCACCGCCACCAGCATCAGCATCAGACGCGAGCGCTCGACGCTCACGCCCAGCGCGCAGGCGCTGTCGTCCCCCATCTCCAGCAGGCGCATCCGTTTCACCAGCAATAAGGCGCAGACGAACATCAGCAGGATCAGCGGGGCGGCGGGCAGGGTTTTGGCCCACGTTAGGCCGTTGAGCGACCCGGCGAACCACAGCCCGGCAGAGAGCGAGGTCTCCAGCGACGCCTGCAACAGCAGCCAGGTGTTAAAGGCCATCAGCATGGCGCGCATGCCGATGCCAATGATGATCAGGCGGAAGGTCTCGATGCCATCGCGCCAGGCCAGCGCCCAGACGATGAGGGAGGTGAGAATGCCGCCCGCCATCGCCGCCAGGGTAATGGCCGTCAGGTGCTGACCAAACAGCACCATCGCCACCAGCACGCCGCTCCAGGCCCCGGTGTTAAAGCCCATCACATCCGGACTGCCGAGGGGGTTACGCATCAGCGACTGGAAAATCGCGCCACTGATGCCCAGCGCCGCGCCCACCAGCAACGCCATTATCACCCGCGGCAGTCGCCATTCGGTCACCACCATAGTGATATTGCGCGGCGCACTGCCGGTGAGGGCATTAAAGACCTGAGTGAAATCAAGCGTCACCGCGCCACTGCGCAGGCTAAACACGGCCACGGCGAGGCTGACCAGCATCAGCAGCAGGCAACTGAGCACTAACCGACGGGAAGGGGCCATCACAGGGCACCTCCGCGCTTGCGGCGTACCAGGAAAATCAGCACTGGCGCGCCGATAAAGGCGCTAACCACCGAGACGCGCAGTTCGCCCGGCACCAGCAGACGCCCGATAATGTCGGCAAACAGCAGCAGCGCAGGGGTAGCAAGCAGCGTCACCGGCAGAGACCAGCGGTGATCGGCCCCCACCAGCCAGCGCGCCATGTGCGGCATCATCAGGCCGATAAAGGCAATGGGGCCGACCACCGCCGTGGCGCTGCCGCACAGGACGGTGATGGTCAGTAACCCGGTCAGTTGGGTGCGCGCCACGCGGCTGCCGAGGGCGGTGGCGGTGTCGCTGCCGAGGCTCAGGCTGTTGAGCGCCCGGCTTAACAGCAACGCTACGGTGGCGGCGATCAGCACCGGCACGCTCACCACCTGTAAGGTTTGCAGGGTGCGGATATCCAGCGAACCCGCCTGCCAGAAGCGCAGCTGATCGTAGACGTCCGGGTTGAGCAGGGCGATACCGTTGGAGAGGCCATCCAGCACCGCGCCGAGGGCCACACCCGCCAGCGTCAGGCGTACCGGGCTGAGCTGGCCCCCGCCCTGACTGCCGGTAAAGGCCACCAGCAGCGAGGCGGCAAAGGCGCCGCACAGCGCCATCACCAGCTGTTCACCGGGGGTGGAAAAACCAAACAGCGCTGCACCCAGCACGATGGCAAAGCTGGCACCGGCGTTAACGCCGAGAATGCCCGGGTCGGCCAGCGGATTGCGGGTCAGGGTTTGCATCAGCGCCCCGGCGAGACCGAGAGCGGCTCCGGCCAGCAGACCGGCGAGGGTACGCGGCAGACGCGCATCCCGCACGATGGTGCAATCGGCGCTTTGACAGGTGGCGGTGAGGGCATCCACCACCACGGAAAACGGCAGCGGTTTCGCACCCACCGACAGGCTGAGGGCGATGGCAAACGTGAGCAATAGCAGTAAACCGGGCACGGCAAGGGCACGTGGCGCGGAAGAGGAGTACGACATAGCAACGTCCATGACTTGATAATGATAGTAATTATCGTTATCTATCTTATTTAGCTATGTTAGCATGTGCGGCCATGGAATTGGTACAAAAGAAACCATTAAGGCTTTGTAATGACCCGACAATCCTGGCTGCTCAATCTGAGCCTGCTGAAGACTCATCCGGCGTTTCGTGCTATTTTTATTGCCCGTTTTATCTCCATTTTATCCCTTGGCCTGCTCGGCGTGGCCGTTCCGGTCCAAATCCAGGCGATGACCCACTCCAGCTGGCTGGTGGGGCTATCCGTCACCCTGACCGGCGGGGCGATGTTTATTGGCCTGATGGTCGGCGGGGTGCTGGCGGATCGCTACGAGCGTAAAAAGCTGATTCTGCTGGCGCGCGGCACGTGCGGCGTGGGGTTTGTCGGCCTGTGTCTGAACGCGATACTGCCGGAGCCGTCGTTAATCGCCATTTACCTTCTCGGCCTGTGGGACGGCTTTTTCGCCTCGCTCGGCGTGACGGCGCTGTTGGCGGCAACGCCAGCGCTGGTGGGGCGCGAAAACCTGATGCAGGCCGGGGCCATTACCATGCTGACCGTGCGCCTGGGATCGGTGATCTCGCCGATGGTGGGAGGGTTATTGCTCGGCACCGGCAACGTGGCCTGGAACTACGGCCTGGCAGCGGCGGGCACGTTTATCACCACCTTAACCCTGCTGCGTCTGCCTTTACTGCCGCCACCGCCGCAGCCGCGTGAACATCCGCTTAAATCCTTGCTGGCGGCGATCCGTTTTCTGTTCAGCAATCCGCTGATTGGCGGTATCGCCCTGCTGGGCGGGTTACTGACGATGGCGAGCGCGGTGCGGGTACTCTATCCGGCGCTGGCGATGGAATGGCAGATGAGCGTGTCGCAGATTGGTCTGCTGTATGCCGCCATTCCTCTGGGGGCGGCGTTTGGCGCCCTGACCAGCGGCAACCTTGCACAGAGTGCCCGTCCAGGGTTGATTATGCTACTGGCGACCCTGGCCTCGTTTATTGCGATTGGCTTCTTCAGCCTGATGCCGGTCTGGGCGCTGGGGGTGATCTGTCTGGCCCTGTTCGGCTGGCTGAGTGCGGTCAGCTCGCTGCTGCAATACACCCTGATCCAGACCCAGACCCCGGAAGCGATGCTCGGGCGCATCAACGGCCTGTGGACGGCGCAGAACGTGACGGGGGATGCGATTGGTGCCGCCATTCTGGGCGGGCTGGGGGTGATCATGACCCCGGTGGCGTCGGCCAGCAGCAGCGGATTTGTGCTGGCCATCGTCGGGGCGATGTTGTTGGTGGTGTTAGCCGAGTTGCGCCGGTTCCGGCAGGCGCCAGCTACGGTGTAGCGGGAATGTGCCGGGCGGTGGTTTTCTTCCTCTCCGTGTAGGCTGAGGGATCCCCAGTATTTTTATTGCCCTTACAGCAATGAAATAATCACAATATTTTAAACGACTTATAGCGACTCCGCTGTCCGGCTGAAAATCGACGAAGCGTTTCCGTAAGGCCGGGGCGAGGCGCAGGGACGCGCCGAGAGGGCATAGCCTGCATGGATGCAGGCTGGTGCCCGACCCGAAAGCCTGGAGGAATAAGCTGAGTGCACCGCGAAGCGGCGATTTTCTTTGCCGGGAGCCGGGGTAGCCAGGGGGGAGGCGGCGAGCCCCCCTGGCACGTTCACGGGTGACGCGCCTGACAGAGAAGTGCAGAACGTAAGGTGAACGGAACCACCACCTGAGTCGCATGTTCCCCTCACCCCAACCCTCTCCCCAAAGGGGAGAGGGAGCCGACCGTGCCAATTTGTTGTAGGGATCCCTCAGCCCACAGGGAGGTCGCATGTTCCCTCTCACCCCAACCCTCTCCCAAAAGAGGAGAGGGAGCCGACCATGCCAATATCAGGAGAGGAAGCCGACCGGGCCCATTTTTTTGACGGAACCGCCACCTGAGTCGCATGTTCCCCCTCACCCCAGCCCTCTCCCCAAAGAGGAGAGGGGGCCGACCGTGCCAATATCAGGAGAGGGAGCCGACCGGGCCCATTTTTAGTGGAGATCCCTCAGCCCACAGGAAGCCGCATGTTCCCCCTCACCCCAGCCCTCTCCCCAAAGAGGAGAGGGGGTCGACCGTGCCAATATCAGGAGAGGGGGCCGACCGGGCCAATTTTTAGTGGAGATCCCTCAGCCCACAGGAAGCCGCATGTTCCCCCTCACCCCAACCCTCTCCCCAAAGAGGAGAGGGGGCCGACCGTGCCAATATCAGGAGAGGGAGGCGGTCTGTGCCCTTACTTAAACAACCCCTCTAAACGATCCAGCACCCGCATCGCACTGTAGTAATCCAGTCGGAATGTCTCTGTCCCCAGCGCCCAGACGCGTTTGTTTTGTACCGCCGGCAGATGGGCCAGCAGCGGGTTGGCGTAGATAGCATCCACATCCTTCTGACCCCCGGCAAACAGGAACAGCCCTTCGCCATTCAGCCCGGTCGCCAGGTTTTCTCCCCCTAACTGCACAATGTCGTGGCGCTTGCCCTGGCTCTGCGAGGCGTTCAGCCCGGCGGGCAGAGGAGCCAGAGAGAAGCCCAGCTGTTGCAGCAGCTTGCCCTGGGCCGACTCGGCGGTCCACAGGTTGGCGCTGTGGGCCGCGGCGGTGTAGACGATGGCATTCACCGGCTGCGGCGGCTGTTTCAGCTGCTGCTTCACCCGGGTGAGCTGTTTATCAAATTCGGCAATCCGCGCCGCGGCCTGCTTCTCCTGGCCGGTGATGGTGCCCAGTTGGGTCAGCAGCGCCTGCCAGCTTTTATCGTCGTAGTTGATGAGCAGCGTCGGGGCGATGGCCGACAGCTGATCGTACAGCGCCAGGGCTGAATCTCCCCCGGTGGCGCTGACCAGGATCAGATCCGGCATCTGGGCGGCTACGGCTTCTGCGCTCGGCTCGCCAATATACAGGCGCGCAAGCTTACGCTGTTTTGCCACCTCGCCCCACTGGCGCAAAAAGCCCTGATCGTCGGCCACCCGATTGTTTGGCGTCGTGGCTCCGCTGGCGATCACCGGGGCATCAATCGCCAGCAGCGAGCCGGTAAGGGTCACACTGGTGGAGACAATTCGCGTCGGTTTGCTCTCAAGCGTGTGGGTTCCGTGGCTGTCCGTGACCTGACGCGGCCAGTCGGCGGCGAGCGCTGAGGTTAATCCTGAAATTAAAAGTCCGGTTAAAAGCAGGGTGTTACGACAAACAGCGGGCAGTTTCACTAAGGGGCATCCTGTTTTTGTTGAAGTTAATGCTTCTCATTTTCATAAATGAACCGTAGGGATGCAAGCGATAGTCGCACAAGTTGCGCGCTCATCGGTTGACACCATCGCGCTCTGGGATTAGGTTAGCCAGCGAAAATATAAATGATAATAATTCTTACTGCTTTTATCATTTCAGGAGGATGATATGGATACGTCACTGGCTGAGGACATTCAGCACAACGCGACCCGGCTGCAAAAAGACAGCTTCTTTTTTATGTCGCCTTATCGCAGTTTTACCACGTCGGGTTGTTTTCGCCGTTTTTCCACCCCTGCCGTGGGCGGCGACGATCCGGCAAGCCCCTTCCAGCAACAGCTCGCCCAGGCCTTTGCCGATGCTAAAGCCGCCGGGATTGCTAACCCGGTGATGGTGGGGGCGATCCCCTTTGATACCCGCCAGCCGTCGTCGCTGTTCATTCCGCAAACATCGCAAAATTTTGCCCGTCCGGCACGCCAGCAGTCTGCCCGTTATGCGACCCAGACGCCGCCGCTGACGGTGAAATCCCGCACCGAGATCCCGGCCCAGTTAGCCTTTGAAGAGATGGTGGCCCGCGCCGCCGCCCTGACGGCGACGCCGCGCGTGAATAAAGTGGTGCTGTCGCGCCTGATCGACATCGCCACCGAAGAGAACCTCGACAGCAGCGTGCTGCTGGAAAAACTGATTGCCCAGAACCCGGCCAGCTTCAACTTCCACGTCCCGCTGGAGGATGGCGGGGTACTGCTTGGCGCCAGCCCGGAACTGCTGCTGCGTAAAGAGGGGGCTCACTTTAGCTCCCTGCCGCTGGCCGGTTCCGCGCGTCGTCAGCCGGACGATATGCTCGATCGTGAGGCGGGCAACAAGCTGCTGGCTTCGGCAAAAGATCGTCATGAACATGACCTGGTCACCCAGGCGATGAAGGCGGTGCTCGCCCCGCGCAGCCACCAGCTGACTATGCCCGCTTCGCCGCAGTTAGTGACCACCCCGACCCTGTGGCACCTCGCCACCCCGGTAGAGGGCGAAGCGCGTGAAGATGAAAACGCCCTGACCCTGGCCTGTCTGCTGCACCCGACTCCGGCCCTGAGCGGCTTCCCGCACCAGGCGGCGAAAGCGTTGATTGCCGAGCTGGAGCCGTTCGACCGTGAACTCTTCGGCGGAATCGTCGGCTGGTGCGACAGTGAAGGCAACGGCGAGTGGGTGGTGACCATCCGCTGCGCGCGCCTTCACGCCAACCGTGTGCGCCTGTTTGCCGGTGCCGGGATTGTGCCTGCCTCCTCACCGGTTGCCGAGTGGCGCGAAACCGGCGTCAAACTGACCACCATGCTCAATGTTTTTGGCTTGCATTAAGGATTAATCATGACCCTTCCCTTTACCCGCTGGCCCGACGACTTCGCCCGTCGCTATCGTGAAAAAGGTTACTGGCAGGATCTGCCCCTGACGGACATTCTGACCCGCCATGCTGACAGCGATGCGCTGGCGATTATCGACGGCGAACGCCGCTTGACGTACCGCCAGTTCCAGCAGTCCGTCAATAACCTCGCGGCAGCGTTGCAGGCGCAGGGGATCCAGCGGGGTGAAACCGCTCTGGTGCAGTTGGGTAACGTCGCGGAGTTCTACATCACCTTTTTCGCGCTGTTGCAGGTGGGCGTGGCCCCGGTGAATGCGCTCTTTAGCCACCAGCGCAGCGAACTGAACGCCTACGCCACCCAGATTGAACCGACGCTGCTGATTGCTGACCGGGCGCATAGCCTGTTTGCTGGCGACGATTTCCTTAACACCTTCAGGGATCAGCACCCCTCCGTGCGCGTGGCGCTGCTGCGCGGCGAAGGGCTGGAAGCGGCCACTGCCCGTCCGGCAGAAAACTTTATCGCCAGCCCGACCCCGGCCGATGAGGTGGCGTTCTTCCAGCTCTCCGGCGGCAGTACCGGCACGCCGAAGCTGATCCCGCGCACCCATAACGACTATTACTACAGCATTCGCCGCAGTAACGAGATCTGCGGCATCACCGCGGATACCCGCTACCTGAACGCGCTGCCTGCTGCCCACAACTTTGCGATGAGTTCCCCCGGCTCGCTGGGGATCTTTATGGCCGGTGGCTGCGTGGTATTGGCGCACGATCCGAGCGCCACGCTCTGCTTCCCGCTGATTGAACAGCATCGTATCACCGTCACCTCGCTGGTGCCGCCAGCGGTAAGCCTGTGGCTGCAGGCCATTACCGAAGGCGCAGGCAATGCCCAACTGGCGTCGCTGCAACTGTTGCAGGTGGGCGGGGCGCGGCTTTCCGCCACGCTGGCTGCCCGCATTCCGGCAGAGATGGGCTGCCAGCTCCAGCAGGTCTTTGGGATGGCGGAAGGGCTGGTGAACTACACCGCCCTGGATGACACCCCGGAACGCATCATGAATACCCAGGGCCGTCCGATGTGCCCGGATGATGAAGTGTGGGTAGCCGATGAGAACGGTAATCCGCTGCCGCGCGGTGAGGTCGGGCGTCTGATGACCCGCGGGCCGTACACCTTCCGCGGCTACTACAAAAGCCCGGAGCATAACGCCAGCGCCTTTGACGCGAACGGCTTTTACTGCTCCGGGGATCTGATCGCCATTGACGAGCAGGGTTACATCACCGTGCAGGGGCGCGAGAAAGATCAGATCAACCGCGGCGGGGAGAAGATCGCCGCCGAAGAGGTGGAAAACCTGCTCCTGCGCCACGAGGCGGTGATCCACGCCGCGCTGGTCAGCATGGAGGACAGCCTGCTGGGCGAGAAGAGCTGCGCGTATCTGGTGGTGAAACAGCCCCTGCGTGCAGTTGACGTGCGCCGCTTCCTGCGCGAGCAGGGCGTGGCTGAATTCAAACTGCCGGATCGCGTGGAGTGCCTGGACGCACTGCCGCTGACGCCGGTAGGCAAAGTCGATAAAAAACAATTACGCCTGTGGCTGGCCGAACGGGCGCAGGGCTGAGGAGCAAACGATGGCAATTCCAAAATTAACCGGTTATGCGCTGCCAGGCGCGGCAGATCTGCCCAGCAATAAAGTGAGCTGGACCATGGAGCCCGCGCGCGCCGCGCTGCTGATCCACGATATGCAGGAGTATTTTCTTAACTTCTGGGGCGATAACTGTCCGATGATGGCGCAGGTGGTGGCGAACATCGCCCGTCTGCGCGACTATTGCAAGCAGCAGGGGATCCCGGTCTATTACACCGCCCAGCCGAAAGAGCAGAGCGATGAAGACCGCGCTCTGCTGAACGACATGTGGGGACCGGGCCTGACCCGTTCCCCGGAGCAGCAGCGCATTGTCGCTGAACTGACCCCGGACGAAGCAGACACCGTGCTGGTGAAGTGGCGCTACAGCGCGTTTCACCGCTCGCCGCTGGAGCAGATGCTGAAAGACAGCGGGCGCGACCAGTTGATCATCACCGGCGTGTACGCCCACATCGGCTGCATGACCACCGCGACCGACGCCTTTATGCGCGACATCCAGCCGTTCTTCGTCGCCGATGCGCTGGCGGATTTCACCCGGGATGAGCATCTGATGTCGCTCAAGTACGTGGCCGGTCGTTCCGGGCGCGTGGTGACCACCGACGAACTGCTGCCGTCAGTGCCCGCCAGTAAAGCGGCGCTGCGCGAGGCGATCCTGCCCCTGCTGGACGAGTCCGACGAACCGATGGATGATGAAAACCTGATCGACTACGGTCTGGATTCGGTACGCATGATGGCCCTGGCGGCGCGCTGGCGCAAAGTGCATGGCGATATCGACTTTGTGATGCTGGCGAAAAACCCGACGCTGGATG
This sequence comes from Leclercia sp. LSNIH3, assembly GCF_002935105.1. Classification (NCBI taxonomy): domain Bacteria; kingdom Pseudomonadati; phylum Pseudomonadota; class Gammaproteobacteria; order Enterobacterales; family Enterobacteriaceae; genus Leclercia; species Leclercia sp. LSNIH3. The sequence goes on along the minus strand of NZ_CP026387.1, from coordinate 1,149,371 downwards.
CCTGGTGGGCGCTGCTCTCCCGCGAGGTGAAATAATGGCTACGTTCGATTTTGCGGGGAAAACCGTCTGGGTGACCGGGGCCGGGAAAGGCATCGGTTACGCCACCGCGGTGGCGTTCGCAGAGGCGGGCGCCCGGGTGACGGGCTTTGACGTGGCCTTCCCGCAGGCGAGCTATCCCTTTACCACCGAAGTGCTGAACGTGGCGGACGCTGCGCAGGTGAGCGAGGTCTGCGGGCGTTTGCTGGCTTCGGTCGATCGTCTGGATGTGCTGGTGAATGCAGCAGGGATCCTGCGGATGGGGGCGACTGACCAGCTCTCGCAGGACGACTGGCAGCAGACCTTCGCGGTCAACGTTGGCGGGGCGTTTAACCTGTTCCAGCAGACGATGGGGCAGTTCCGCCGTCAGCAGGGCGGGGCGATTGTCACCGTGGCCTCTGACGCGGCACACACCCCGCGCCTCGGGATGAGCGCCTACGGGGCGTCGAAGGCGGCGCTGAAAAGCCTGGCCCTGACCGTCGGCCTTGAGCTGGCGGGCAGCGGCGTGCGCTGTAATCTGGTGTCGCCGGGATCCACCGACACCGACATGCAGCGCACCCTGTGGGTGAGTGATGACGCCGAGCAGCAGCGTATTCGCGGCTTTGGCGAGCAGTTCAAGCTCGGCATTCCGCTGGGTAAAATCGCCCGTCCTGAGGAGATTGCCAGCACTGTACTGTTCCTCGCTTCCGACCTCGCCAGCCATATCACCTTGCAGGATATCGTGGTGGATGGCGGCTCGACGCTGGGGGCCTAGATGATCTGGAAACGACATCTGTCGCTGGAGGAATTAAACCGCTCCAGCCTCAACACCATGGTGGCGCATCTGGGGATCGTCTACACCCGGATTGGCGACGACACCCTCGAAGCCGAGATGCCGGTGGATGCCCGCACCCATCAGCCGTTTGGCCTGCTCCACGGCGGCGCATCGGCGGCGCTGGCGGAGACGCTGGGGTCGATGGCCGGGTTCCTGATGACCCGTGATGGGCAGAGCGTGGTAGGCACGGAGCTGAACGCGACGCACCATCGGGCGGTGTCGCAGGGAAATGTGCGCGGCGTGTGCCAGCCGCTGCACCTCGGTCGCACCAGCCAGAGCTGGGAGATCGTGGTGTATGACGAGCAGGGAAGGCGCTGCTGTACCTGTCGGTTGAGTACGATGGTGCTGGGGTGAGGGAGGCAGAGTTGCCCCTCACCCTAACCCTCTCCCCGGAGGGGAGAGGGGATAGATCTGAGCACTGTTTTTCCCTCTCCCCTGCGGGGATGGGGGAAAGATCTGAGCACTGTTTTCTCCCTCTCCCCTGCGGGGGTAGGGGAGAGATCTGAGCACTGTTTTTCCCCTCTCTCCTGCGGGGAGAGGGAATAGATCTGAGTACTGTTTTCCCCCTTTCTCCTGTGGGGATAGGGGTAGATATGAGCACTGTTTTCTCCCTCTCCCCTGAGGGGATAGGGGAGAGATCTGAGCACTGTTTTCCCCTCTCCCCTGCGGGGATGGGGGAGAGATCGGAGCACTGTTTTCCCCCTCTCCCCTGCGGGGAGAGGGCCGGGGTGAGGGGGAAATGCGCTTACAGCATCGACACAATCCGCTTCAGCAACCGAATCCGCGGCGCAATCGACGCCTTATCCAGCCACTCCGCCGGGCTGTGGAAGCCTGCCCCAATCGGCCCCAGGCCGTCGAGGGTCGGAATGCCGAGCGCGGCAGTGTGGTTGGCATCGCTGCCGCCACCCACCGCCTGCCAGGTGATGGCGATATCCTCTTCTTTGCCTGCGTTCTCAACGAGCTGCATCAGACCCTGCGTGGCTTCACTCGCTGCCATGGCTGGCTTGTGGTTGACGCGCGTCAGCGAGGTGGTGACGCCCTCTAAAAATCCTTTTTCACACAGGGCTTCCAGCGCCTGATTGACCCGGTCGTACTCGTCGTTTTCCCAGAAACGCACGTCGAGTTCGGCAACGGCGCTATCCGCCACCACGTTGGCCGCGCTGCCGCCGTGAATCACGCCGACGTTCAGCGTGGTGCCGCGATCCCAGTCGGTGAGCGCGTTAATGGCGGTCACAGCATGCGCCAGGGCGGTAATCGCCGAGCGGCCTTTTTCCGGATCGTTACCCGCATGCGCCGCCACGCCGCTAAAGGTGAGGTGGTAGCCCGCCATGCCTTTGCGCGCTTTGACCAGGGAACCGTCGGCACGTGCCGCTTCACACACCAGCACGCAGCGGGCGCGTTTAGCCAGTTCGCCAATCCATTCGTGGGAGTAGACCGAGCCGGTCTCTTCGTCCGGGTTCATTGCCACGGCAATCGCCAGGCGATCCTTATCCGCCGCGTCCAGCCCGCGCATCGCCCAGAGGATGTTCAGCAATCCACTTTTCATGTCGGAGACGCCAGGGCCGTACAGGCGAGTATCGTCTTCACTCAGCGGACGTTCGGCTACGGTGCCGGGGGCAAAGACGGTATCGAGGTGGCCCACCAGCAGAACGTCAAACTGCTCTGCGTGCGGCTTATTGCTGACGAAGAGGCCCGGGCCGACGTTATCACCCAAATTAACCTGCTCGGTGTGCCAGCCTTCGCGTTGCCACAGCGTCTGCATGATGCCTGCGACGGTGGCGACGCCTGCGATGGTCTGGGTGCCGCAGTCCACGTTCACCAGGGTTTTGAGTTCTTCAATATAGTGGTCAAGATTCATGGTTACGTCCTGTTCAGAGAATAATGCGCATCAGCAGCATGGCTAAGAAAGCGTTGACCACCGAAAGGGCGATCATCAGCGGAATGCGTTTGGCGCGGGTGCCAATCACACCCAGAATGCGGCCCAGATACTGCACCTGGGAGCCCATCAGATAGATAGCCGGGGCGAGGATGGCCAGATGCTCCCCGGTCAGGATGCCTTTATCAAAAAGGCCAATGGCGACACCGATGCCGCCGCCCATCGACATCCAGCCACCGATCAGCACGGCGGCTGCTTCGCCCGGCAGGCCAAACAGGCCCATTAACGGCGCGAAGATCATGCCCAGGCCTTTCAGCGCGCCGGTGATCTCCAGGGCTTTGATGATGATAAATGCCATTACCACATTGGGCAGGGTACTGCTGGTGGCGATCCCCCAGCCTTTACGCGCCCCTTCGACGAACACATCGGTAATAACGGGATTGGATTGTGGCGCACTCATGCGGCTTCTCCTTTTGCCTGTGGTGATTCAGCGGTGTTTTTTCCGGTAAAGGCCAGGATCAGACGCAGCAGGTTTGCGCCGACGATTTTCATGATGAACATCACTGCGATGCAGGCCCCAATTGAGGCGGGCACCGCCGCTGTGCCATCGACGGCCACCAGCGTGAACAGAATGGCACCGGAGGAGAAGAAGTTGGTGATCATCGCGCCAGCGGAAAACTGGAACATGGCGAAAACGTCTTTTTCCGTTTCGCTGATTTGCCCTTCATCGGCCAGATTACGCGTGAGGGAGGCACCGACGTCCGTGCTTTGCAGGCTGCCAATCAGCGCCAGCCCGGCGGTGCCAGGGATGCCCAGCAGCGGGCGCAGCAAGGGGGTTAACAGCTTGCGGGCGGCACGCAGCGCGCCGTAATGCTCCAGCACGTTGATCATGCCGAGCGCAAACATGACGGCCGGAATCAGCCCGAGCGCGAACAGAAATCCGTCCATCGCACCGCTGCCGCCCGTACCGCGAAAGGCGCTGGTGGCGGTGGTGAGCGTGCCATCGTTCAGGCTGGCCTTGCTGACCACTTTGCCAAACGCCCCGTTGAGGGTGGTGAAATCAAATACGCCGTACCACTCTTTTCCCCCTAACAGGCCAGAGAAGAAAACGGCGGCGAAAGCCAGCGCAAAGTAAGCGCCTGGCCCGACCTTATACTCCTGATGTTGTGAACTATTCATATCCTTTTCCTTGTAAGTGCGCGGGTGCGCAGGGTCATTCTGGCGAGGTTGTGCGCAAAAAAGATGATACAAATCATTTCGTAACGGCGTTGCAGGATGAAAAAGATAAAAATGTGACCGGCGACAGAGCAGGGGGAGAGTAATAGTGATCGGCTTAACACTGTGGTGTAAATCTCTGGTTTGACCACGCATTATTGCGTTTTAAAGTTGTTAAATTTTAAGCGGTGTTCTAGAAACAAAATGTAACATTCCACTGTTTCACGACAACGGACAACCATTATGAATAACTCAGGGAAATACCTTTTATGGGCAGGGCTATCCGTTGTGGGAGCCTTTGCCCTGGGCTATATCGCCCTTAACCGGGGGGAACAGATCAATGCGCTGTGGATAGTGGTTGCAGCGGTCTGTATCTATCTGATTGCCTATCGTTTTTACGGCAAGTTTATTGCCCGTAACGTGCTCTCTGTCGATCCCACGCGCATGACGCCTGCGGTGCGGCATAACGACGGTCTGGACTATGTGCCGACCGACAAAAAAGTGCTCTTTGGTCACCATTTTGCCGCCATCGCCGGTGCCGGGCCGCTGGTGGGGCCGGTGCTGGCCGCGCAGATGGGCTATCTCCCGGGGATGATCTGGATCCTCGCCGGGGTGGTGCTGGCGGGGGCGGTGCAGGACTTTATGGTGCTGTTCGTCTCCACCCGCCGCGACGGGCGTTCGCTCGGGGAGCTGGTGAAAGAGGAGATGGGACCCACTGCCGGGGTGATTGCGCTGGTGGCCTGTTTCATGATCATGGTGATTATCCTCGCGGTACTGGCGATGATCGTGGTGAAAGCCCTGACCCACAGTCCGTGGGGAACCTACACCGTCGCCTTTACCATCCCGCTGGCGATTTTCATGGGGATCTACATTCGCTACCTGCGACCGGGGCGTATCGGCGAAGTGTCAGTGATTGGGCTGTTCTTCCTGGTGTTCGCCATTATTTCCGGCGGCTGGGTGGCTGAAAGCCCTACCTGGGCACCGTACTTTGACTATACCGGTGTGCAGCTGACCTGGATGCTGGTGGGCTATGGCTTTGTGGCGGCGGTACTGCCGGTGTGGCTGCTGCTGGCCCCGCGCGACTACCTCTCCACCTTCCTGAAAATCGGCACCATCGTTGGGCTGGCGATCGGCATTCTGATTATGCGTCCGACCCTGACCATGCCTGCGGTGACGAAGTTTATCGACGGCACCGGCCCGGTCTGGTCCGGCAACATGTTCCCGTTCCTGTTTATCACCATCGCCTGTGGCGCGGTCTCTGGCTTCCATGCGCTGATTGCCTCCGGCACCACGCCGAAGATGCTGGCCAATGAAAATCAGGCCTGCTTTATCGGCTATGGCGGCATGCTGATGGAGTCCTTCGTCGCCATTATGGCGCTGGTCTCGGCCTGCATTATCGATCCGGGCGTCTATTTTGCGATGAACAGCCCGATTGCGGTGCTGGCACCCGCCGGTACGGCTGACGTGGTGGCCTCTGCGGCGCAGGTGGTTAGCGGCTGGGGCTTTGCCATTACCCCGGATACCCTGGCCCAGATTGCCAACGAAGTGGGCGAGCAGTCGATTATCTCGCGCGCGGGCGGTGCTCCGACCCTGGCGGTGGGGATGGCCTACATCCTGCACGGTGCGCTGGGCGGCCTGATGGATGTGTCGTTCTGGTATCACTTTGCCATCCTGTTTGAAGCGCTGTTTATCCTGACAGCGGTAGATGCGGGGACCCGTGCGGCGCGCTTTATGTTGCAGGATCTTCTGGGGGTGATTTCTCCGGGGCTGAAACGCACCGAATCGCTTCCCGCCAACCTGCTGGCGACCGCACTCTGCGTGCTGGCGTGGGGATACTTCCTGCATCAGGGGGTGGTCGATCCGCTGGGCGGCATCAACACCCTGTGGCCGCTGTTCGGTATTGCTAACCAGATGCTGGCCGGTATGGCGCTGATGCTCTGCGCGGTGGTGCTGTTCAAGATGAAACGTCAGCGTTACGCCTGGGTCGCCCTGGTGCCGACGGCCTGGCTGCTGATCTGTACCCTGACCGCTGGCTGGCAGAAAGCCTTCAGCAGTGATGCCAAAGTGGGCTTCCTCGCGATCGCCAACAAGTTCCAGGCGATGATCGACAGCGGCAAGATCCCGGCGCAGTACACCGAGTCGCAGCTGTCACAGCTGGTGTTTAATAACCGTCTGGATGCCGGGCTGACCATCTTCTTTATGGTGGTGGTTGTGGTGCTGGCGCTGTATTCTCTGAAGACCGCGATGGCTGCCCTGAAACAGGACAAACCTACCGCGAAAGAGACGCCGTATCAGCCGATGCCTGCTAACTATGATGAGCGTGTGACGCAGGCGAAAGGGGCGCATTAAAGACAATGCCGGGTGGCGCTAGCGCTACCCGGCTTCTATTCCCTGTGAGATAAAAGCGATGTTCGACACCCTATCCAAAGCAGGTAAATACTTAGGCCAGGCCGCGAAAATGATGATCGGCGTGCCGGACTATGACAACTACGTTGAGCATATGCGGGTCAACCATCCCGATCAGACCCCGATGACCTACGAAGCCTTCTTCCGCGATCGCCAGGACGCCCGTTACGGTGCTAAAGGCGGAGCCAAGTGCTGTTAACCCTCCAGACCAGATGAAAACGCCTCTGCCAGACGGCAGAGGCCTACCCAATCTTTGCAACGAGGCGTCAGGCGTTCAGACCGCCGTCCACGTCCAGGCCGGTGCCGGAGATCTGCCCGGCGGCAGGGCTGGCAAGGAAGGTGACCGCCGCGGCGATATCTTCCGGCTGGCCGTAATGACCGGTCGCAATGAGCTGACGTTGGGATTCAGCCTGCACGCCATCCTCCGGGTTCATATCGCTATTGGTGGGGCCAGGGTGGACCAGATTGACGGTAATACCGCGCGGCCCCAGGTCACGCGCCAGCCCCCGGGTCAGGGAGTTGAGCGCCGATTTGGTCATTGAATAGACCGCGATACCCGGCTGGGCGACGCGGTTGGCCAGACAGCTGCCGATGTTGATGATGCGTCCGCCGTCGGACATATGCATGAGCGCGGCCTGGATGGCGATCACCACCCCGCGAATATTGACGTTAATCAGGGCATCAATGTCTGCCAGCGTCATGGACTCCAGCTGGCCACCACGCGCAATCCCGGCGTTGTTCACCAGAATATCCAGCCCGCCCAGGGTACGCGCCGCCTGCGTCACGGCATTCTGAATGGCCTCTGCGCTGGCGCTGTCGGCCTGAATCGCCTCGCCGTGCCGTCCCAGCGCCACAATTTCATCGACCACGGCCTGGGCTTTCACGGTGGATTTCTCGTAGGTGATAACCACATCGGCCCCCGCCCGGGCCAGCGAGAGCGCAATCGCGCGTCCTAAACCCCGGCTGGCCCCGGTGACCAGCGCCTTCTTACCTGTTAAATCGATCTGCATGATGACCTCAACACGAAAGTAATGAGAACCATCATTAGGTATAGAGGGCGTTTGCCCGGCGTCAATCCGCCGGGTGGCTGAAGTTTTCCACTTTCTCAAACGCGGCGTGCAGCACCGCAGGCGTCAGGGCGATGGGCAGGGCGTGAATAGACTCTACCGGACGCAGGGTATGGGCGATCACCTTATCCAGTTCGTCGCGGTTGTGGATATCCACGTCCAGCTCGCGCAGAGTGGTGGGCAGGTTGAAGCGCTGGTAAGCCGCGACCAGCTCGCGCAGCACCTCGTCCTGGCCGAGCAGGGCGCTCTGCACCAGAATGCCGTAGGCCACCTTGGTGCCGTGGAGGAAGGCCGCGGTCTGCGGCAATACCGTTAAGCCGTTATGCACGGCATGGGCCGCCGCCACGCGGGTGTAGCGTTCCCCCAGCCCGCCGACCATGCCGCCACCGGCGATAATGGCATCCACCACATCATGAAACTCCCGGGTGACCTCCCGGCGCGTCTGATCGGCCAGCGCCTGCTCGCTGTGTTCGAGCAGGACATCGCGGATCGCCAGCGCGCCGTTGATGCCAAGGCGCACCGTCAGCGGCAACAGCTCCGGCTGCGGTGCGAGTACCACCGCCTCATACCATTTCGCCAGGGTATCGCCGATCCCCGCCAGCAGGTATTCCGCCGGGGCATTGAGGATAATTTCCGGCTCCACCAGCACCAGATAGTTGGCATCGTCAAAAATTTCAAAGTGCAGCGCCTGCCCGGCATCGTTGTACCACACCGACAGCGGCGTCCAGGCGGCACAGGTGGCGGCGATAGTGGGAATGGCCACCACCGGTAAGCCCAGACGGCGCGCCACCGCTTTGGCGGTATCCAGCAGCGCACCGCCGCCGACGCCAATCACCACGCTGCGATCGGTGCCGGAGGCGTTCACAAGCTGACTCACATCGTGCTCGCTGCAGTGGCCCTTAAACAGCAGATGTTTTGCGCCCTCTGCATGGAAGCTCTGTGGCAGGAAGGGTTGCGCACCGGCAAGGGCGCGTTCACCGTAAATCCATACCGCCCGGGAGAGCTGCTCCGGGGTAAAAAAAGCGTCCAGACGGGCAAGTACCCCGCGGTGGGAGTAGTAGTTGGCCGGACCGGGTACGACGCGGATATCGGTGTTGCTCATGATGGTGTCCTTTTTATGAAGCGCTAACCTGATGTTATGGCTAGACATCCAGATGGCTAATACTATTTTGCTTTATCTTATGCTTTTTCCTTCGTTGCCAGCCAGACCCGGCTGTGAAAAATTCCATAAATCAAAAGATTAATGATAAGGGATCGCAGCGAATGTTAACCAGTCGCCTCGAGATGCGCGGCATCAGCCTGGCTTTTTCTGGCTTTCAGGCGTTGTCGCGCGTCGATTTCACGCTGACAGGTGGATCGGTACACGCGCTCACGGGCGCGAACGGTGCCGGCAAATCCACCCTGATGGCGGTACTGTGCGGCACGCACGCGCGCTATGAAGGCGAAATCAGCATTAATAACCAGCCCGTCACCCTTCGTGAGCCGGTGGATGCCAAACAGCTGGGCATCCATCTGGTGCAGCAGGAGGTGGACGTGGCGCTGATCCCCGGCCTGAGCATTGCGGAAAACATCATGCTCGATCATCTGGCGCAGCCGGGGCACCGCTTTCACTGGCGGAAACTGCGCGAACAGGCCCGGCAGGCGCTGGCGCAGTTGGACATCACCCTCGACGTTCGCCGTGCCATCGACAGCTGCACCCTGGCAGAAAAACAGCAAATCCTGCTGGCCCGTGCGCTCTCTCATCACTGCCGGTTTTTGATTCTGGATGAACCCACCGCGCCGCTGGATGCCCATGAGAGCGAGCGGCTGTTTGCCGTGGTACGACGCCTGCAACAGCAGGGGATCGGGGTGGTGTTTATCTCCCACCGGATCCATGAGCTGAAAGCGATCTGCGACACCTTAACGGTGCTGCGCGACGGCAAGCTAATTGAGTCCGGGCCGATGGCGGATCTCAGCGGAGAAGCGATCGTCGAGAAGATGCTCGGCCATGAATTGAGCGATATCTATCCGCCTGCGCGCCCGCCACACAGCAATGAAACGCTGCTGCGGGTCGAGGGGCTGCATGATGAAAAGCTGCTGAAAGATATCTCCCTGCATCTGCGCAAGGGCGAAATCCTCGGGATTGCCGGGCTGGCCGGGGCGGGAAAAACCGAACTCTGCAAAGCGCTGTTTGGCGCGACCAAAAGCCAGGTGACAAAGGGCGAGCTGAATCATAAGCCGTGGAGACCGCGCGATCCGGCGGACTCCGTGCTGCGTGGGCTGGCGCTGGTGCCGGAAGAGCGGCGTAAAGAGGGCATTTTTATCGAGGAGACGGTGAGCATGAACCTCGCCGTCAGCGCGGATAACAGTTTCTCGCGCTGGAGCCTGTTCGGCCATCGCCAGGCGTGGCGCTGGGCTGAAGAGGTGATCGCCCGGGTGGGTGTGCGCACCCGCGGTCCGGGGCAGGTACTGCGTCGGCTTTCCGGCGGCAACCAGCAAAAGGTGGCGATCGGCAAATGGCTGCGCGGCAACGCCCAGGTGCTGATCTTCGACGAGCCGACCAAAGGGGTGGACGTGAAGGCCAAAACCGATCTGTTCCGGCTGATTGATGGCCTGGCGCGGGAAGGCAAAGGGGTGATTTATGCCTCGGGTGAGTTTGCCGAACTGGTGGGCCTGTGCGACCGCATCTGCGTGCTGTGGGACGGACGCATTGTGGCGGAACTCGAGGGGGCAACCGCCCGCGAAGAGACATTACTTTATTATTCAACCGGAGGAACGGCGTCGTGAGCAAGGCCCTTTCAGTGACGGCGGCGGCGTCTGGCCGTCAGCAAATTTTCGATTTTCTCTATAAATGGGGCATGTTGCTGACGGTGGTGGCGCTGGTAGCCATCTTCGGCGTGGCGTCAGAGAACTTTCTCGATCCCAACAACATCATCAACATTCTGCGCTCTATCGCGATTGTGACGGTGATTGCTATCGGGGTCTCGATCTCGTTGACCATTGGCGGGTTTGACCTCTCCGTGGGTTCCACTGCATCGCTTGCCAATGCGCTGGTGATCTCCCTGTTTGTCTGGCATGGCTTCGGCACTACCGAATCCATTCTGATCACCCTCGCGCTCTGCACGCTGGTGGGGCTGTTTAACGCCTTCTTGATCGTCATTCTGCGCATTCCTGACATGCTCGCCACGCTTGCCAGTCTGTTTGTGATCCAGGGCGTGGCGATGACGTACAGCTATGGCGGGTCGATTACCGAAAACATGGTACTGCCGAGCGGCGACATGGCAGAGGGCACCATCCCGGCGGCCTTTGGCGCGCTGGGGCAGGTGCCGACCATCGTGATTATCATGCTGGCGGTGACTCTGCTGGCGCAACTGGGGCTGTCGCTGACCACCCACGGACGCCGTATGTACGCGATTGGCGGCAACCCGGAGGCGGCGCGCTTATCCGGCATTCGTACCACCCGCTACAAGGTGGCCGCCTATGTGATTGCTTCGCTGCTGGCGGGCCTCGGCGGCATTCTGCTGGCCTCGCGTATTGGCTCCTCGCAGGTGAATGCCGGCGGTGGCTACCTGATGGATGCGGTGGCAGCGGCGTGGATCGGCTTCTCGCTGGCCGGTTCCGGTAAACCGAATGCGCTGGGCACCCTGGTGGGGGCGGTCATCCTTGGGGTGCTCTCTAACGGGCTGGTGATGCTCTCGGTGCCCTATTACGCCATGGACATTATAAAAGGGCTGGTGCTGGCGATTGCCCTGGCCATCACCTACGTACAAAAACGCTAACAACACGACGGGATTTAAAATGAAAAAAGTTGCACTCTCTTTGCTGACGCTGGGATTACTGAGTTCACTGCCGGGCTATGCGGCAACACCTGCGCCGGTGCCGGCGGCCATCGCCAACCACGACGGACAGATCCGCATCGCGGTGATCCGTAACCTCGGCTCTGACGACAACACTACCCAGTTTGTGGCGGGCGCGATCCAGGAAGGCAAAAAGCTCGGCTTTAAGGTCAGCACCTTTTTAAGCAACGGCGACGACGCCAAATTCCAGGACTTCGTTAACCAGGCGATCACCCAGAAATATGACGGCATTATTCTCTCTCAGGGGCGCGATCCGTACTCCACCGCACTGGTGAAAAAAGCCGTCGATGCCGGGATCAAAGTGGCGGTGTTCGATACCGCAGTGACCGGGGAGATCCCGGGCGTGACCGTCACGCAGCAGGATGATGCCTCCCTGACCAATCTCTCCTTCGGCCAACTGGTGAAAGATTTCAACGGCCAGGCCAACATCATCAAGCTGTGGGTCGCTGGCTTCCCGCCGATGGAGCGTCGTCAGACGGCCTACCAGGCGCTACTGAAAGAGAATCCGGGTATCAAAGAGCTGGAGTCCATCGGCGCGGTCTCCTCCGACGTGCAGGGTGACACCGCCAACAAAGTGGGCGCGGTGCTGGCGAAATACCCGAAAGGTAAGATCGACGCCATCTGGGGCACCTGGGATGCCTTCAGCCAGGGCGCGTATAAAGCCCTGAAAGAGAATGGCCGCACGGAGATCAAACTCTACAGTATCGACATCTCCAACCAGGATTTACAGCTGATGCGTGAGGCGGGCAGTCCGTGGGTGGTGAGCGTGGCGGTGGATCCGAAGCTGATTGGTGCGACCAACGTGCGTCTGATCGCCAATAAGATTGCCGGTGAAGCAACGCCTGCAACCTATGACTTTAAAGCCGCGGCCATTCCGCAGGCGCTGCTGTCGGCCCAGCCGGGCGCGGTGAATGTGGCGTCATTAGGGAAAATCATCCCGGGCTGGGGCCAGACCGAAGACTTTATCGCCCCGTGGTTCGCGACGTTAGAAGCGAAGAATAAGTAACACTTTCCCGGACGTGGCGGGGTGGGGCCTGGTGTCCTCACCCCGGCTCTCTTCCCCAGGAAGAGGGTTAAACCTACGCCACCGGGCGACAGGAGTTTAAGGTGTCTCAATTACCCACCCCTGAATACAGCCGCAATATGCGACTGATCGGCCACAGCGACCAGGGCGGACGCCCGGACGGCGTGCAGCTGATGGTGCATCGCGGCTTTGCCTATATCGGCCATATGGTGTCGCAGGGCTTTTCGATCGTTGATGTGCGCGACCCGAAAAACCCGCGGGCCGCAGGCTATGTGCCCGCGCCGCCCGGCACCTGGAACGTACATCTCCAGGCGCATGACGACCTGCTGCTGGTGATCAACGCCCGGGACCTGTTTGCCGATGCCCGCTTTGCGGATGAAAAGGTCTACTACACCCGCCAGGTGGGGGAGACGGTCAGCGACGTACAGGACAGAGGCTGGAGCGCCGGGCTGCGCATCTTTGATATCTCCACCCCGGATAAGCCACGGGAGATCGGCTTTCTGTCGCTGGACGGGATCGGCATTCACCGCATCTGGTACGTGGGGGGACGCTGGGCCTATGTCTCGGCGCTGATCGACGGCTTTACCGATTATATCTTTCTGACGATAGACCTTGCCGATCCGCGCAAGCCAGAGGTCGCGGGGCGCTGGTGGCTGCCGGGGATGAACCAGGCGGCAGGCGAAACGCCAGCATGGCCGGAAGGCAAACGCTATGCTCTGCATCATGCGATCATTGCGGGCGATACCGCCTACGGGAGCTGGCGTGACGGCGGCCTGACGCTGCTGGATGTAAAAGACAGAACGCAGCCGAAGCTGATCAGCCATCGCAACTGGAGTCCGCCATTTGGCGGCGGCACCCATACCGCACTACCCCTGCCGGACCGGGATCTGCTGGTGGTGCTGGACGAAGCGGTGCTCGACAATCAGGAGGATGGCGAAAAGCTGATCTGGCTGTTTGATATTCGCGAGCCGTCGAACCCGGTGAGTATTGCCACCTTCCCGCAGCCCAACGAGCGGGATTACGTGGCGAAAGGGGCGCACTTCGGGCCGCATAACCTGCATGAAAACCGCCCCGGCAGTTTTATCAGCTCAACGCTGATTTTCGCGACCTATCAGAATGCAGGCGTCCGCGCCTATGACATTTCGGACCCGTACCGTCCGGTAGAAACCGCGGCGCTGGTGCCCGCGGTGCCAGAGAAGATGATGGATACCCGGCCCAATCGCCCGCAGGTGATCCAGTCCTGCGATGTGTTTGTGGATGCGCAGGGAATTATCTACAGCACGGATTACAACGGCGGATTGTCGGTGATTGAGTATCTGGGATGAGTGCGGTGTGATGTTTTTACGCCGGGTCTCTCTCTGTGAGAGAGGCCCGGTAAGTGTCGCGCCTGCTCTTAGCTGTACTGACGCACCCGCGCCACCAGCTCATCCACGCTGTCGATACGGTCGGCAATCACAATCAACGCCTTACCGAGGGTGATGGCGTGGCGCAGGCATTCGTGGCGCATCTCGTCGTCGCGGATAGAATCGATATCCGCCACGTGGGACAGGCCGACGCTGCGGCGTATAAGTTCGGTGCCGCAGAAGCCAATCGCATCCTGCCAGACCTTTTTCAGAAACGCGCTGGCGTAGCCCGGCACGCTGAGGGCGGCATCGCGGGATTTTTCCGCCGCCAGGGCCTGGAAACGTTCCGCGAAGGTGGTCCACAGCTGCTGGATATCGATCAGGCGTTGTTCACGACCGGCCGCCGCATCGCGAATACCCAGGTGACCCGGCAGGCCGCAGAAGTTAAGCAGCAGGTTGCCAATCGCCGTGCCGATATCAAACCCAATCGGGCCGAAATAGCCGAACTCTGCGTCAATGGCTTTCAGACTCCCCTCGGCGACAAAAATCGAGCCGCTGTGAATATCGCCGTGCAGCAGCGCTTCGGCCTGGGAGAAGAAGCGGTGCTTCAGGGCGGCGACGGCAATCTTCAGCTGATGGTCATTGCGCAGGGCGGCGACGTCGTTTTCCAGCGCCTCCGGGTAGTTATTGCGCTCGTGGATCTGGTACGGATCGTTAAAGAACAGATCTTCGGTGATCTCGCACATTTCCGGGTTGATGAACTGCGCCACTTGCGCCTTTTTGTCGTGAGGATGCAGGTAAAAATCGCTGGTGTGGAACAGGGTGTGGGCCAGGTATTCCCCCAGCTGACGGGCCGCCTGGGGGTAATAAACATTGTTGATCAGCTCGCCGCGCCAGATTTTATGGCTGGAGAGATCTTCCATCACCATCACCGCCAGTTCCGGGTCGAAGTGGTGGATCTTCACCGTGTGCTGCGGGCTGTGCTGATAGTGCTCTACCAGGGTTTGCGCTTCGAGACGGGCGCGGTCCAGCGTCAGCGGCCAGGATTCCCCCACGCAGCGCACGTAGGGCAGGGCCTGCTTAACGATGATGCGGCTTACGCCCGCGCTGTCGAAAATCTTAAACACCAGATTAAGGTTGCCGTCGCCCACCTCCTGCGCCTCCACCAGTGACGAGGGATCTTCAAGGCCGCCAAATTGTTGGGCGTAGGCCACGGCGTCATGAGCGGTAAAGGTACGGTATTGCGACATTGCCAGTTCCTCATCTGTTCCGGTAATAAAGACATTTAGACGTCTATACATCTGAATTTTATCCTGACACAATGTGCTACAACAACGCAACAGAGAATTAACGACATGCAGAGATTACAGACGACCAGCCTGCGGGTGACGGAAAATCAGCTATTTATTCTCGATCAACAGGCGCTTCCGCAGGAGAAACGCTGGCTGGATGCCTCGACGGTTGACGCCCTCGTGGGGCATATTCACGCCCTGCGCGTACGGGGTGCGCCGCTGATTGGTCTCTCTGCCAGCCTGCTCCTGGCGCTGCTGGCAGAAAACGGCCATAACCGGGACGCGCTGGCGGTGGCACTGGAGACCCTGCGTGCCGCACGCCCGACGGCGGTGAATCTGATGAATAATCTCGACCGCATGAAACAGGCGCTGTGGCAGGAGGATTATGTGCCGGCGCTGGTGGCTGAGGCGCTGCGCCTGATCGACGAAGACAAGCGGCTTTGCGATGCCATTGCCCGCGCCGGGAGCGCGCTGGTGACGCCGGGCAGCCGCCTGCTGACCCACTGCAATACCGGCGGGCTGGCGACCGCAGGCGTGGGTACCGCGCTGGGCGTGATTGCCTTCGCGCATCAGCAGGGCAATGTCAGCCAGGTCTGGGTGGATGAAACCCGTCCGCTGTTGCAGGGCGGAAGGTTAACCGCCTGGGAGTTAGGCGAGCTGGGCGTTCCTTATCAGTTAATCACCGACTCCATGGCCGCCAGTCTGATGGCGCAAGGGCAGGTGGATGCGGTATGGGTCGGGGCGGATCGCATTGCCGCCAACGGCGATGTGGCGAACAAAATCGGCACCTATTCCCTGGCGGTGCTGGCGAAATTCCACGGTATTCCGTTTTACGTGGCGGCCCCTCAAACCACCCTCGATCCCGCGTGCCCGAACGGCGAGGCCATCCCGATTGAGCAGCGCGATGCCCGGGAAGTGACCGGTGTGGCGGGGAGCTTCGGGGCGGTGCAGTGGGCACCGGTTGACGCGCAGGTGTATAACCCGGCGTTTGACGTTACGCCTGCGGCGCTGATCAGTGGCTGGGTGCTGGATAGCGGGGTGGTGACGCCGGAAGAGGTGGCGAAGGGGGTTTTTGGGGAGCGTGTGGGCTGATATCCCCCGGCGATAACTCTCTGCCACGGGGGGAGGGATCCCCAGTCATTTTATTGCCCTTACAGCAATGAAATAATCACAATATTATAAATGACTTACAGCGACTCCCCTGTCCGGCTGAAAATCGCCGAAGCGTTTCCGGAAGGCCGGGGCGAGGCGCAGGGACGCGCCGAGAGGGCATAGCCTGCAGGGATGCAGGCTGGTGCCCGACCCGAAAGCCTGGAGGAATAAGCTGAGTGCACCGCGAAGCGGCGATTTTCTTTGCCGGGAGCCGGGATTGTGAAGGGGGCGGCGGCGAGCCCCCTTCACACGTTCACGGGTGACGCGGCTGACAGAGAAGTGCAGAACGTAAGGTGAACGGAACCGCCGCCTGAGCCGCATGTACCCCTCACCCCAGCCCTCTCCCCAAAGGGGAGAGGGGGCCGACCGAGCCAATATCGGGAGAGGGGGCCGACCGAGCCAATATCGGGAGAGGGGGCCGACCGAGCCAATATCGGGAGAGGGGGCCGACCGAGCCAATATCGGGAGAGGGGGCCGACCGAGCCAATATCGGGAGAGGGGGCCGACCGTGCCAATATCGGGAGAGGGGGCCGACCGTGCCAATATCGGGAGAGGGGGCCGACCGTGCCAATATCGGGAGAGGGGGCCGACCGTGCCAATATCGGGAGAGGGGGCCGACCGTGCCAATATCAGGAGAAGGAGCCGACCGTGCCTATTTTTTGTGGGGATCCCTCAGCAAAGGAGAGAGGGAAAAAACGTTAAGGCAATCTTGGATACGCATCCGCGATCGCATCGCCGGTAAACTGCGCCACCCAGCCTTCCGGGTTATCGAAAATACGGATGGCGGTGAAGTTCGGCTCGGAACCCATATCAAACCAGTGCGGTGTACCGGCGGGTACAGAGATCAGATCGTTTTTCTCGCACAGAACCTGATACACCTGGTCATCAATGTGCAGGCAGAACAGCCCGGCACCTTCGACAAAGAAACGCACTTCATCTTCGCCATGCGTATGTTCATTGAGAAACTTCGCGCGCAGGGCCTCTTTTTGTGGGTTATCCGCACGCAGGCTGATCACGTCCCAGCTCTGGTAGCCTTTTTCTGCCACCAGCTTGTCGATGGCGTGCTGGTAGGCATTAATCACCGTGTCGGCTGCCGGATCCTGGCCTAAGTCGCGGTCGGCTTCCCAGCGTTCAAAGCGAACGCCACGGGCATTCAGCTGCTGCTGGATCGCCTCTGGGTCGGTGCTGTGCCACTGCGGCTCGCTGGCCTCTTTATCGGAAAAAATGGTCAATGCGCTCATGAAGGGATCTGCTCCGGGTTGATGTCGTCGAACTGGTGCACCTGATGATGATGGCTGGCGCCGTCGTCATCGCCGCGAATCAGTTGCAGGGTGCGAAAACCGGCCTGCTCAGCGGCGTCCAGCTCCTGATGAATATCTGACAGGAACAGGATCTGCGAGGGGGCAAGGTTAATCTGTGCCGCAATATTCTGATAAGACTGCACGTCGCGCTTGGCGCCAATATGGGTATCGAAATAGCCGCTGAACAGATGAGTAATATCACCTTCGTCGCTGTAGCCAAATAACAGTTTTTGCGCCGCCACCGATCCCGAGGAATAAACATAGAGATCAATGCCCTGCGACTTCCACTTTTCCAGCGCGGGCAGCACGTCCGGGTAGAGATGGCCGGTGAAGTCGCCGTTGACGTAGCCATCCTGCCAGATGATCCCTTGCAGGGCTTTCAGCGCCGTTGATTTGCGATCCTCATCCATAAAGGCGAACAGGGTGGCGATCAGGTCGTTGGTGCTGGCCTGCGGCTGAGCAATCTCTTCGCGCAGATTGTCCAGAATGGTGTTGACCGGTTCGGCATACTGTTGCGCGCTGACAAAGGCCGCCAGCCGCTCGCGTGCATAAGGGAACAGGACATTGTGGACAAAACGGATATCGCTGGTGGTGCCTTCAATATCCGTCACAATCGCGCGAATCATACTCTCTCCAGTTGTCGTAAACGCATCTCGCACTCGAACAGGAATTCGAGGCCTTCAAGGTGACGCCGGGCTTCTGCCACGTCGCGTCCCCAGCAGGTTAAGCCATGACCGCGCAGAAGAAAACCATAATTAAGCGGACGTTGCCGGGCGTAATCGGCGATTCGGGAGGCGAGGGCGTCAATGTCCTGGTCGTTATCGAACACGGCAATGGGCACGGTATCAAGGTGGTTGGTCTGGCCGCTGAGTGACTTCTGCATCTCAAAGCCGCTGAGGTGTAGCTCCGGCTCTTTGACCAGTCGCGACAGCACCGTTGCGTTCACCGTATGGACATGCAGCACTGCGTTCGCCGTGGGGAAGAGGCGATAGACCAGCGTGTGCAGGCCGGTTTCTGCGGAAGGTTTTCGCCCGGAGGGGGCGCGGTTGGTGGCAATTTCAACCTGCAGAAAGTCATCGGGCGTCAGGCTACCTTTGTCTTTACCGGATTCGCTGAGCCAGCACCAGGTATCGTCCTGACGCACGGACATGTTGCCGCCAGTGGCGGGTGCCCAGCCTTTTGCGCCGATCCAATGGCAGGCATCGACCAGGGATGTGAGTTGCAGGTTGTCTGTCATCCTTCTTACCTCTTCGGCCAGGAATATCATTATGGTTTAGACGTCTAAGCGTCTTGATTGCCAAATACTAACATCGTGTTATAGTGGCAGCAACATATGTATTACATACAGGTCCGTTGAAATGAGCAATAACCCGTTGATTCCACAAAGTAAACTACCCGGTCTCGGTACCACCATCTTCACGCAGATGAGTGCCCTGGCGCAGCAGCATAAGGCGATTAATCTGTCGCAAGGTTTTCCCGATTTCGATGGCCCGGATTATCTGCAACAACGGCTGGCTTACCATGTGGCAAACGGCGCGAACCAGTATGCACCGATGACCGGGGCGCAGCCGCTGCGCGAGGCGATTGCTGACAAAACCGCAGAGTTGTATGGCTATCAACTGGATGCAAACAGTGAAATCACCGTCACCGCAGGGGCGACCGAAGCGCTGTATGCGGCGATTACTGCCCTGGTGCGTACCGGCGATGAGGTGATCTGCTTTGACCCGAGCTACGACAGCTATGCCCCGGCGATTGAATTGTCCGGTGGCGTGGTGAAGCGCGTGGCGCTCCAGCCACCGCACTTTCGCCCGGACTGGCAGGCTTTTGCAGGGCTGCTGAGTGATAAAACCCGGCTGGTGATTTTGAATACGCCGCATAACCCATCGGCAACGGTCTGGCAGAAAGAGGATTTTGCTGCGCTGTGGCAGGCTATTGCGGAGCGTGAAATCTACGTCCTGAGCGATGAAGTGTACGAGCACATCTGTTTTGCCGATGCGGGACATGCCAGCGTGCTGGCCCATCCCCAGTTGCGTGAGCGGGCGATTGCCGTCTCATCCTTTGGTAAAACCTTCCACATGACCGGCTGGAAGGTGGGCTACTGTGTGGCACCGGCGGCGATCAGCGCCGAGCTGCGCAAGGTGCATCAGTTCCTGACCTTTGCGGTCAACACCCCGGCACAGCTGGCGATTGCCGATATGCTGCGTAACCAGCCGGAACATTACCGTGAGCTGCCGGACTTTTACCGCGCCCGTCGGGATCTGTTTATCGACGCGCTGAGCGCCAGCCGGCTGAAAATTTTACCCTGCGAGGGCACCTATTTCCTGCTGGCTGACTACAGCGCCATTTCCGATCTGGATGATGTCAGTTTTTGCCAGTGGCTCACCAAAGAGGTGGGCGTGGCGGCAATACCGTTATCGGTATTTTGTGCCGACCCGTTCCCCCACAAACTGATACGTCTCTGCTTCGCCAAACAGGAGGCTACGCTGCGGGCGGCAGCCGAGCGCCTGTCGGCAATTTGATTTAAGCAGTGAGTCATCAGGCTCGCTTTACAGTGGCCCGTTATTTTAAACACGAAATACGGGCTTTTTTTACGCCAGGCTGTTTTCAATAAAATCTGCAAATACCGGACTGTTTAACGCGGAGCGGTTATACATCATGTAAATTTCAACGGGAGGCAATTTATAATCGACCTCGACGCGTTTTAAATTCAGCACTTTGCCAAATTGTTCAAAGGTTGTTTCAGGTGCAACACCCACTAAATCTGAGGCGCTTATCATGGCCAGGATTGACATAAAAGAGTCGCTTCTGAACACGATATTTCTTTCCGACAATTTATGATTCATTTTTTGCTGGTAATCTTTTACGCCAGGTTCCTCACTCAAGAATGCAGTGAACTTTTCCTGTAGCAGGTCCTCGATTTCAATTTTGCCGTTTATGCGCGGATGGTCATTACGGCAGACAAGGGTGAACGGCAGGGTTTTGAACGGGGTACAGACGATAGAGCGATTCTGAACCGGTGCAAAGGAGAACACTAAATCTGCCTTACGGTAGGCCAGCAGGCTCTCTGTAGAGTCCGGCGCAAGCAGGAGATCGTGCAGCTCAATTTCATAATTATGCAGGTCCATCAGGCGCTTCATTGGCTCAAGCATCACCTGCGGTGTGACCAACTGCGGGCAGTAGATAACAAAGTTCTTTGTCAGTTTACTGCCATGCATAATATTGATGGTTTGCTCCAGCTGGTTCAGGTTTTGTTCCAGATGAATATGCAGATTGGTCCCTACCGTGGTCGGCGTGATCCCTTTCCCGGAGCGGATAAACAGCGGGTCGTTAAGCTGATTACGTAATCGTTGCAGAGACTGACTCACCGCGGAAGGGGTAATAAAAAGCGTTTCCGCCGCTTTGCTGATACTGAGGTGCTGGTAAATACATTCAAAAATGACCAGCAGGTTAAGGTCGAATTTTTTCAGATCGTAAAGATTAGCCATTGTTCATCCTGATAAGCTGTGCTGTTACCGCATTCTTATACACAATAATTATAGAAGTTAGTCAGCCATTCACCATCCAATGGATTGAATAACTTAACTGAATTTAAATTCAATCTTAATATATCATGGATGCAGATTAATGAAATAAACGCGTAGCCTTTGGTGGGATGATTTTTATCTGAAAAAAGCGTGCGGAATAGTTGATATTCTGCCGCCACTACAGTATTAAGACGCACTCATCATCATATTAAGTTGGTCTCTGTCCGTTAATCTAACAACCTGATGTAATTCAATCTGGTTATTCCTGGCGTACCGTGCCTGACTGATGAGCTTTCTGCATTTTAAACAGGGCGTCACGCCGCTCGGCATTTTCCCCAACCTCATCCGGGTATGCCTGCTATCTGAATCAATGACAACAAAGGGGTTAGATAAAACCTATCGCAATCATAGGTATTACAACGTCTTTGCTAATTGCCCTTTATCGGGGTGGGTGGTGTAATCGACGACGCTGTTACGACCTTGCGAAAGGTAATGTAGAGCGCAACGCATCGCCAGCCTTGGCTGGCACTGAAGAGGCCCCCGGGTCTTTCAGGTAACAGGGCCGCCGTTAAGGTGGCCTTTTTACTTTTGTTAATCCCATTATGCGTCAGACGTTGTTAGGTATTGCTGATTGATTTGATAAAGCAAACGCATTAGCCCGTTTATGAAAAGTTCGTTACCTTAGCTTTCAACGAAAACACGGAGGAAGTACAGATGTCTTTAATTAATACCAAGATTAAACCTTTCAAAAACCAGGCGTTCAAAAACGGTGACTTCGTAGAGATCACTGAGAAAGATACCGAAGGCCGCTGGAGCGTGTTCTTCTTCTATCCGGCTGACTTCACTTTCGTCTGCCCGACCGAACTGGGTGACGTTGCAGATCACTACGAAGAACTGCAGAAGCTGGGCGTAGACGTTTACTCTGTCTCTACTGACACCCACTTCACCCACAAAGCATGGCACAGCAGCTCTGAAACCATCGCGAAAATCAAATACGCGATGATCGGTGACCCGACTGGCGCCCTGACCCGTAACTTTGAAAACATGCGTGAAGACGAAGGTCTGGCCGACCGTGGCACCTTTATCGTTGACCCGCAGGGCATCATCCAGGCCATCGAAGTTACCGCTGAAGGTATTGGCCGTGACGCATCCGACCTGCTGCGCAAAATCAAAGCGGCTCAGTATGTTGCTTCTCACCCAGGCGAAGTGTGCCCGGCGAAATGGAAAGAAGGCGACGCGACTCTGGCTCCATCTCTGGACCTGGTCGGCAAAATCTAAATTTCCGTCGTATTTCGCGCCATAGCGGTGTTGGCGTCGCCTGCTCGCCCCGGTCACTTACTTCTGTAAGCGCCAGGGACTCACAGGCTAGCCGCCTTGCGCTGACGCGAACCACGTTGGAAATTCGTCTGCAATGCCCGGCGGCGCTCGGCTTGTACGGGCCTACACAACCGTAGGCCGGGTAAACGACGTGCCACCCGGTATCAATGGGCGCATCTGCGCCCATTTCATTCCAGCACCATGATGCAAGTTGCATTCAGGCAGCCCGGATAAGGCCGCTTGCATGATGATGTTTTTTAAGCAGGAGATGAATAATGCTCGACACAAATATGAAAACCCAGCTCAAAGCCTACCTTGAGAAGCTGACCAAACCTGTTGAGCTGATTGCCACGCTGGACGACAGCGCTAAATCGGCAGAAATCAAGGAACTGCTGGCAGAAATTGCCGAACTGTCTGAGAAAGTGACCTTCAAGGAAGATAACAGCCTGCCGGTGCGCAAGCCGTCCTTCCTGATCACCAACCCAGGCTCTACTCAGGGTCCGCGCTTTGCCGGTTCCCCGTTGGGGCACGAATTTACTTCACTGGTGCTGGCGCTGCTGTGGACCGGTGGTCATCCGTCGAAAGAGGCGCAGGCGCTGCTGGAGCAGATCCGCGATATCGAGGGTGATTTTGAATTTGAAACTTACTACTCGCTCTCCTGCCACAACTGCCCGGACGTGGTGCAGGCCCTGAACCTGATGGCGGTGCTGAACCCACGCATCAAACATACCGCGATTGATGGTGGCGTGTTCCAGAACGAAATCACCGATCGCAACGTGATGGGCGTTCCGGCCGTGTTTGTAAACGGCAAAGAGTTTGGTCAGGGTCGTATGACACTGACGGAGATCGTTGCCAAAGTGGACACCGGCGCTGAAAAACGCGCTGCTGAAGAGCTGAACAAGCGTGATGCCTATGATGTGCTGATCGTTGGTTCCGGCCCGGCGGGTGCGGCGGCGGCAGTTTACTCTGCCCGTAAAGGCATTCGTACCGGTCTGATGGGCGAACGTTTCGGCGGCCAGGTATTGGATACTGTCGATATCGAAAACTATATCTCCGTGCCAAAAACCGAAGGTCAAAAACTGGCTGGCGCGCTGAAAGCGCACGTCAGTGACTATGAAGTGGATGTGATCGACAGCCAGAGCGCCAGCAAGCTGGTGCCTGCGGCGCAGGAAGGCGGCTTCCATGAGATTGAAACCGCCTCCGGCGCGGTGCTGAAAGCGCGCAGCATCATCATTGCTACCGGTGCCAAATGGCGCAACATGAACGTGCCTGGCGAAGATCAGTATCGCACCAAAGGCGTCACCTACTGCCCGCACTGCGACGGCCCGCTGTTTAAAGGCAAGCGCGTTGCGGTGATTGGCGGCGGTAACTCCGGTGTGGAAGCGGCAATTGACCTGGCGGGCATTGTTGAACACGTTACGCTGCTGGAATTCGCGCCAGAGATGAAGGCCGACCAGGTTCTGCAGGATAAAGTGCGCAGCCTGAAAAACGTCGATATCATCCTGAACGCGCAGACCACCGAAGTGAAAGGCGACGGCAGCAAAGTGACCGGTCTTGAGTACCGTGACCGCGTGAGCGGGGATGTGCACAGCGTCGCGTTGGCCGGGATCTTCGTTCAGATTGGTCTGCTGCCAAACACCACCTGGCTGGAAGGCGCAATTGAGCGTAACCGCATGGGCGAGATCATCATCGATGCCAAATGTGAAACCAGCGTGAAGGGCGTGTTTGCGGCGGGCGACTGCACCACCGTACCGTACAAACAGATTATCATCGCGACCGGCGAAGGGGCGAAAGCCTCCCTGAGCGCCTTCGATCATCTGATTCGCACCAAAGCATAAGAACGTAAGACTACACCTGCAAAGCACAGAGGCTACCTGACGGTAGCCTCTTTTTTTATCTCACCACCTGCACCGGACTGTAAGCGTGGCGGCGTTGGCGCCAGGCCGGTGGGTGGAGAGGGACGGGTTGCGTGGCCCTCTTTTTTATCTCACCACCCGCACCGGGCTGTAAGCGTGGCTGATAGCGCTGGCGGCGTTGGTGCCAGGCTGATGAGTAGAGAGGGGCAGATTACGCAACCCTCTTTTTTATCTCACCACCAGCACCGGAATATAAGCGTGGCGGATCACGCTGGAGGCGTTGGAGCCAAGCAGGTGAGTGGAGATAGACGGGTTACGCGACCCGATCACCACGATATCGGCTTTCAGCTCGCTGGCCACCTCATTTACCACGTCACGGACGTTACCAAAACTGACATGGGTTCGGATCCGCGACGGGTCGATGCTGAAATGGCTCACCATTGTCTTCAGCCGGGTTTGTGCCTCGTGTTGAATATGATCCTCGAAGCGGCGCATATCGGCGGCGAAGCGATGCAAACCAAAGCTGGAAGAGCCAGGTAAAACGTGCAGTAAGTGAATAATGCCATCCTGCTGGGCCAGGAATTCAGCGTGGCGGATCGCCTTATCGCTCAATTCCATCTCGAAAACATCCACCGGCATGATAATTGTCTGGTACATAACCGTTTCTCCTTGTTTATTTACGCTTAATCCATTCAAACACAAAATATATTTGGATTCTGATAGCTCGCTGACACTTTTTTATATCGCCTCGTTTGTCGGCCTTTTGCCGTAACGCTTCACCTCCAGGATTAATCCCAAAGCCTCACAATTCCCCGGTATATCCCCGCTGATGGCTACCCTTTTAAGGTAAACCCGCATTTTTTCTCTGAAACCGGAGGTCGAATGAAAGCATTGACGTATCACGGACCACACAGCGTTAAGGTTGAAACGGTACCCGATCCGGCCATCGAGCAAGCTGACGATATCATTCTGCGCATCACAGCAACTGCGATCTGCGGTTCTGATTTGCATCTTTATCGCGGGAAGATACCTAAGGTTGAACATGGTGATATCTTCGGCCATGAGTTTATGGGCGAAGTGGTGGAGACCGGGCGCGACGTGAAAAATCTCGCGAAAGGCGACCGGGTGGTGATCCCCTTTGTCATTGCCTGCGGCGACTGCTTTTTCTGCCGTATGCAGCAATATGCCGCCTGCGAAAGTACCAACACTGGGCGTGGCGCGACTCTGAATAAAAAACAGATCCCACCTCCGGCTGCGCTCTTTGGCTACAGCCATCTGTACGGTGGCGTACCCGGCGGCCAGGCGGAATATGTTCGCGTGCCAAAAGGCAATGTCGGGCCTTTTAAGGTGCCGCCGGTGCTGTCAGATGATAAAGCGCTGTTCCTCTCGGACATCCTGCCTACCGCCTGGCAGGCGGCCAAAAATGCCCAGATTACACAGGGCAGCAGCGTCGCGGTGTTCGGTGCCGGGCCGGTGGGGCTTTTGACCGTCGCCTGCGCACGCTATCTCGGGGCTGAGCAGATTTTTATTGTCGATCATCACGACTACCGGCTGCGTTTTGCCCAGGACCGTTACGGCGCGATCCCAA
Source organism: Leclercia sp. LSNIH3 (assembly GCF_002935105.1). NCBI lineage: Bacteria > Pseudomonadati > Pseudomonadota > Gammaproteobacteria > Enterobacterales > Enterobacteriaceae > Leclercia > Leclercia sp. LSNIH3. Next base: position 1,123,724 of record NZ_CP026387.1, on the reverse strand, counting down.
TCAATTTTGACCGCGACGACGATGCCGCAGAAAAAATTATCGAGCAGACCCGTGGCCAGCGCGGGGTTGACGCGGTGATTGATGCGGTCGGCTTTGAGGCGAAAGGGAGCACGACCGAAACGGTGCTGACAAACCTCAAGCTCGAAGGCAGCAGCGGTAAAGCCCTGCGGCAGTGTATCGCCGCGGTAAGGCGCGGGGGTATTGTCAGCGTCCCCGGCGTCTATGCTGGGTTTATTCACGGTTTCCTGTTTGGCGATGCCTTCGACAAAGGACTCACCTTTAAAATGGGGCAGACCAACGTTCACGCCTGGCTCGGCGAACTGTTGCCGTTGATTGAACAGGGGCTGCTTAAACCGGAGGAGATCGTGACCCACTATATGCCGTTTGAAGAGGCGGCTCGTGGCTACGAAATCTTTGAGAAACGTCAGGAAGATTGCCGAAAAATTATCCTGGTACCCGGCGCGCAAAGCGCAGAAGTGGCAAAAGAGCGGGTTACCGGGCTGGTCAACCCTGTACCGGGCGGCGTTATCTGACAGTAGAAAACGCGGAAAGAGGATGCCCTGGCATCCTCTGGGCAAAGCGGGTTAACGCTTGTTCAGATGGGATTAGCGCAGGTATTCGCCCGCCGCTTCAGGCTGCCAGATCAGTTCCAGCACTTCCAGATGCGTGGCGGTACCGCCCGGCAGTTCCCAGTGGATGGTATCGCCAGTACGCAGGCCAATCAGCGCAGCACCTACCGGTGCCATAACCGACAGTTGTGTACTGCTGTCGGTCATCTGCGCCGGATAGACCAGCGTGCGGGTGCGCACCTCGCCGGTGGTCAAATCGCGAAATTTTACCTGACTGTTCATGGTCACCACGTTAGCGGGCATGTCCTGCGGCGCACACATCTGCGCGCGATCCAGCTCGTCGTTCAGGGCGCTGGCGATAGGCAGCGAGGCAAAGGCCGGTTGCTCCAGCAGGCGGTCAATACGCTCAGCATCGAGTTCGTTAATGATGATTGTGGGTCTGGACATTATTTACTCCATGTCGTTAATGCTGCGACAACCGCAGAAGAGATGCCAAAAGAAAACCCTCGCCATCCGGTAGCGAGGGTTCAACTCTGTCTGATAATACTGAGTCTGTGCCCCGGTTTGAAGTGATGCTTGTCACATTCATGGCGTGGATTTAATCCAGCGGCCATTACTGGGTCGTTAGTATGAAATTCAGGCGAAAAAGGTGAATCTTCGTCAATCTGGATTATTCTTTTAAGGCGCAAGTTATGTCGCGTGAAACACCCATAACAGCAGAACAACGAAGACTGTCGCACTTTATTCAGTCTTACTTTTCTACGGATTGCGTTACGCTGATCCTCTTGGGGTAGGGGGATGAGCGAAGCGTAATCCGTGCCTGCCGATTTTTATTCCTCAATTTCCAGAGAGCGTTATGTATTTTTATCAACCTTCCCAGGGACACGGCCTGCCGCATGATCCATTAAACGCGATTGTTGGACCCCGCCCGATTGGCTGGATTGCCTCCTGCGATACTGAAGGACGCCCTAACCTGGCGCCGTATAGCTTCTTCAACTGCTTTAACTACCATCCGCCCATTATCGGTTTCGCCAGCACGGGCTGGAAAGACAGCGTGCGCAATATTGTCGAGACCGGGGAGTTTGTCTGGAATCTCACCACCCGGGAACTGGCCAGCGCCATGAATGAAACCTCCGCCAGCCTGCCCCACGGCGAGGATGAGTTTTTACGTGCCGGGCTGACCAAAGCCGAAAGCCGGGTGGTGAAAGTCCCGCGCGTGGCGCAAAGCCCGGTCAACTTTGAGTGCCGCCTGTCGCAGTGCATCCAGCTGACGGCGGCGAACGGCGATTCGATCGATACCTGGCTGGTGCTGGGGGAGGTGGTCGGGATCCACATTGATGAAAGCCTGCTGCAGGACGGCATTTACCAGACGGCGAAAGCGCAGCCGGTCCTGCGCGCCGGGGGGCCGACGGCGTACTTCGCCATCGGTGAGGATCAGCGTTTTGATCTGGTACGCCCGGACGCCCGAAAAGGGTGAGCCAACCTCAGTAGCCGATCTTGTCGATCACAAATTGCTTGCCGCAGTTACCCGGATGCGGTTGGGCAATGAACGAGGGGGTCGCCAGCGGGGCGTTGATGCTGGCAGCGGTGAGCGTGAGCTGCACTTCGGTAAGATAGGCTGGCTTGCCGCTACAGCTGAGTTTAACGGCTTTCACCGTCTCCGGCCCCCAGCTTTTGGCTACCGCGGCGTCGAACGCGCTTCGGCTGACGGTTTTGCCGTAATTTGCCGCCAGGAACTGCCCAAGCGGGCTGGCCTTCACTTCCTGATTCATCCGCACCATGGTGCTGAAATAGGCGTCGGGATCGAAGCCGAAGCAGACGCCGTGTTTGGCATATTCATAACGTTCCAGGCAGGAATTGCCGCCTGCGCCAGGCATCACCTCGTTCAGCTTCGCGGCACCCGTCAGCGATAATCCGGTCTCTGCGGCATCGCATTTACGGCTGGCTTTTGCCTCCGGCATATTGGGAACTGGGCGGGTTGCGCAGCCATAGCGCATCCAGCGGCGATCGTCGACTCCGCGTGCGGCGATGGATTTTGGTAAGCCCGGCCACAGACCATGAACGGTGAGGATCGTTGTTTTATCGTCACGCTCTTTTTGCAGTCGACATTCGTCGGGCGCGTCGCGGTTGCGATCGTGCAGGCTCTGGCAAAAGCCGGACTGCCATGAGAGCGCCAGCACGTAGCGATCAAAATCCGCATATTGTGTTGCCTGAAGCGGGGCAGCCTGCGCCGCAAAGGCGCACAGCACCACGGCGGCTGCGCTGGCAGGCAAAACGAGATCCTTTCTGAACATGTCTATTCCTGATGATTGAAAGCAAAATATTGCTGGGGATTATTAAAGCACAAAAAGCGCCCGTAGGCGCTTTATGCTGTAGTGTGCCTTAACCCACAGCAGTGCCTGGCACCAATACCTCTGTGGCGATAATGACGATGACCAGGCCCACGAGGACCGGCACGGATGTGCGTTTTACCACTTCGAAAGGCGAGATTTTTGCCATCCCGGCGACGGCCACGACCACGCCGGAGACCGGGGAGATGGTACGGCCCAGGTTGGAAGCCTGCAGCATTGGGATGGTGAGATAGGCCGGGTTAATACCGGAGGAGTGCGCCAGTTTCGGGATCATCTCTACAAAAGCGTAGAAAGGCGCGTTACCGGAACCGGTGGTCATCGCCGCCAGCATGGTTAGCACCACCAGCACCATCATCAGGATAATGCTTGCGGAACCGAACGAAGTGGCGATGGAGATCAGGCTCTGGATAAAGCCGATGGTGCTAAGCCCCTGGGCAAAGACCCCGGCCGCCACCAGCAGCATCACCACGCCAGCGAAGGCATCCGCCATGCCGCGATACGCCACTTCCAGGCCGCTAAATACCTTCTGGGTATTGAAGCCGCGAACAAACTCCAGCACCGCCGCCAGCAGCATGCAGATCACCAGAATAGTGATGATGTGCAACTCCGGCCCCCATTTGCCATCGAAAATCAGCACCCCAACGATGGGCGTAAACGGCAGGATGGCGTAGAACGAAGGGGCGGTGGTGGTGATTTCGCTGACGTCGAGTCTTTCGTGGGAGATGTTCTCTTTTTTATCGAGGTAACGCTGCCAGAAGAAGTGCGCAACCGCCATGCCGAGAATAGCGGCAATGGAGATCGGCAGGGTGGTTTTAAAGGCGAAATCGATCAGCGGCATCTCGGCGGCTTTGGCGGCCAGCACCACGTCACCGGAGGTCGGGGAGAGAATAATCGCTGCCGGAGAGGCGCAGATAGCCGCCGCCGCGCCACGACTGATCCCCACGTTGACCATCACCGGGAACAGGGTGGCCATCAGCAGAACGCCCAGGCCGGTTGCCGACGACACGGCCAACGACATCAGACAGGCGACGAAATAGGCGGCGATCATCAGCAGGTAAGGGGAGTTAATATAGCTCAGCGGCTTTGAGGCCAGCTTAACCACCATATCGTTGGCGCCAATGTGCGTCATATAGGCGGCAAACCCACAGAGCATCATGATCATCATCCCCAGATCGCCACCGCGGCTCATCAGCAGGATTTTGATGTACTCAACAATGTCGGTTGCGGTGTAACCGGTGCTGGTGGCGCTGGATGGCAGCACTTTATGGCCCATCAGGGCGCTGACAATCAGCAGGACAAGGCCGCCCACAAACAGCACGCCGGTGGCGGAGTAGCCTTTGATGATGTAGCGTGCGACGCCGACAATGACCACCACTCCAATCAGTAACTCGATAAACGTTAGCATGGATCCCTCAGTGTCCCGACGCCCCCAGAGCGAAAGGATAATTAGCAATAAAGTTAAGGTGACAAAATGTGCCGAAATAATGGACCGGCCTCGCTGACCAAAATCAATAAAACGCCTACTAAAGAAGTATTCAGGCCGATTATGCTACTGCCGCAACGCGAATGAGCATGGGTTAGTTCTGTACGGCTTGTAGAGAGCCAGTCACCGCACAAAATGAAATAAATCGAAAACGACTTCTGTCTCAGGCGTTTCCCCGCGTATGTTCCAGTCTCTTTTGCCAGCGCCAGACGCTGCTCAGGCTGACTTTTAACTTTATTCCTGAGGGGCTTATCCTCATGGGGATATTACCTTTTTGACTTATTATTGATATCTGGTTGTTATGGTTTCTGGAATATGATTTATCGGTGGGAAATAGTGTTGTGTCAGGTGTGTTGGCAAGGTTTGATATTATTATTGTGCTTTATATTACGCGGGATTTGAATATATTAAGTTCGCGATCATGATGGCTAAAATAAAGTGTTTATTGTGGCGTTTTACGAAAGTGCGCTCCTTATTAAAGTGATGGCCGTTGTCGCCATCGTGGCCCGAATGCTGCCGGGGATGCGAGGCGGGAAGGGCAGTGCAGAGATGATGTAGCGCATTGTTGTGCAGCTGGCAGGCGGGAGGGTCAGGTTGACGATGATATCTGTATTATTTATTCATGCGCTGCATAAATTATTGCATCAGTATAGGTTTTGTTTATTGTTCATGAGGTATTTTTCGGCGCGCGCTCTTTTACCAGGAGAATTCTTATCTTTTGCCGTTAATAATTAAGATAAACACCCATGCCGTCAGGCTGCCATTCCACTATTCTGGGCAAGAACACGCTGCGAAGAGTAAAGTGGTAATAAAGTTGTGACAATTATTAATAAGTTTTTCATTGTATTTCCTTTTATTTTTGCTCAGTTCTCTTTTTCGACTGTAGCAATGGCTAAAGATGTCCCTCCCCTGAGAGCCTGGGTCAAAACTATCCATAACGATATGGTTGAAACCTGGGAAGCCCCCCAGCATTACGATCTCTATGTGCCCGCCATTACATGGCATGCCCGCTTCGCTTACGATAAAGAGAAGACCGACCGCTACAATGAGCGACCGTGGGGCGCGGGCTTTGGTCAGTCACGCTGGGATGAGAAAGGTAACTGGCATGGCCTGTACGCCATGGCGTTTAAAGATTCCTATAATAAATGGGAGCCGATCGCGGGTTACGGCTGGGAAAAAACCTGGCGTCCGCTGGCTGATGATAACCTCCATCTGGGGCTCGGTTTTACCGCTGCGGTGACGGCGCGCGATAACTGGAACTACATCCCCATTCCGCTGGTGCTGCCGCTGGCCTCTGTGGGCTACGGCCCGGCCACTTTTCAGATGACCTATATCCCGGGAACCTATAACAATGGCAACGTCTACTTCGCCTGGATGCGCTTTCAGTTTTAGCTGAAAAAACTTTACATACTGGTGATTTAATAGCCACTTGTTGACGTGTAAAGGATAAAAATTGGGGCGAGAAAATTAACGCGACTTTTGTCACTTTTCTTCAAAAAGGCGCTGGACAAAACCGCTCACAATTGTTGTACTGATACCCGACACAGCATTTGTGTCCAATTTTCATGTAAAGGTAATTTTGATGTCTAAGATTAAAGGTAACGTTAAGTGGTTTAATGAATCCAAAGGATTCGGTTTCATTACTCCGGAAGATGGCAGCAAAGACGTGTTCGTACACTTCTCTGCAATCCAGAGCAATGGTTTCAAAACCCTGGCTGAAGGTCAGCGCGTTGAGTTTGAAATCACTAACGGTGCCAAAGGCCCTTCTGCTGCTAACGTCATCGCTCTGTAATTCAGACGAGACCAGCAAGAATTTCAAAACCCGCTCCCTGAGCGGGTTTTTTTCGTTCTGGCTTAGCTGAGCAGGTACAGCCGCAAAAAACTGACAACGATTGCCATGCTCAGTACAACCATCCCCACATTTGTTATTTTCTCTTTCATTGCGACACCCTCAGTGTATGTGCTGACAGGGTGCCCGAGAAAAATTAAGCCAACATTAAGGTCGTCTCTTTTAGTGAGCATTTACCGCAGAGATTAACCAAAATGCGAGCGCGGTCATCATTAACGAACCCAGAAGATTGACCGCAATGTTCAGGAGCGCCCAGGCTGCCCGTCCATCCTGCAACAAAAACACCACCTCGGCCGAGAACGTCGAGAAGGTCGTCAGTCCGCCGCAAAAGCCGGTGGTGATCAGCAGCTTCCACACCGGATCGAGATGGGGCATGCGGTTGAACCACGCCAGCCCCAGCCCAATGATAAAGGCACCGATAAGGTTGGCCGTTAGCGTTCCGAACGGGATCTGCTGATGCAGAGGGTTAAACCGCATGCTCAACAACCAGCGCGCCACGCTTCCTGTGCCCCCGCCGATAAAAACGGCTAAAAGAAGTTGAAACACGAACAATACCTGCTATTTGATGTGTAAGGATCCAGAGTGTAACGCCGTTTGCGGCAAGGGGAAAATATGTACGTTGCGGTTGGACAATTTGCAGTAACGGCGAACTGGCAAAAAAATGCCGAAACTTGCGTTTCGCTGATGGCGCAGGCGGCCGCGCAGGGGGCATCGTTGCTGGTGCTGCCCGAAGCGTTACTCGCCCGCGATGATAACGATCCCGACCTGTCCGTAAAGTCGGCCCAGCCGCTGGACGGCGGCTTTTTGGCGATGCTGCTGGCAGAGAGCGCCCGTAATGAACTGACTACGGTGCTGACGGTGCATGTCCCCTCCACCGCGGGCAGGGCGATCAATACCCTCGTCGCCCTGCGTGGTGGCAGGATCGTTGAGCAGTATGCCAAGCTGCATCTTTACGATGCGTTCAATATTCAGGAATCCCGGCTGGTGGATGCGGGGACGAGAGTACCGCCGCTGATTGAAATTGAGGGTATCCGGCTGGGGTTGATGACCTGCTACGATTTGCGCTTCCCGGAGATGGCGCTGAACCTGGCGCTGGCGGGAGCAGAGGTTTTGGTTCTGCCTGCGGCATGGGTCAGGGGGCCGCTCAAGGAGCACCACTGGTCAACGCTGCTGGCAGCCAGGGCGCTGGATACCACCTGCTATGTGGTGGCAGCAGGGGAGTGTGGTAACAAGAATATCGGTCAGAGCCGCATTATCGACCCCCTTGGCGTAACCATTGCGGCCGCGGCAGAAGGGCCAGCACTGTTAATAGCGGAGATCAGCCAGCAGCGCATTACGCTGGCGCGTCAGCAGTTGCCGGTGCTACGCAACCGACGCTTCGCGCCCCCGCAATTGTTGTGACGTTTTTTAAACAACGCTTGATTCACCTTGTTACAGATTGCTATTGTGTGCGGGCGTCAAATGACCGTTAATAAGGTCGGGTTTTTAAGGCGCGAAACGCAGCCTGTTTACGTCAAGAAGGTATCTATGGGTGAGATTAGTATTACCAAACTGCTGGTGGTAGCCGCACTGGTTGTCCTGCTGTTTGGTACCAAGAAATTACGTACGCTGGGCGGAGACCTGGGTGCTGCTATCAAAGGCTTTAAAAAGGCGATGAACGACGATGACGCTATGGCGAAGAAAAGCGCCGATGCGGATATCACTGCCGAAAAACTTTCCCACAAAGAGTAACGGCTACGCCTAAATGGCTTGCGATAGAAAAAAACCGGCTAAAGCCGGTTTTTTTATGGGTGAACTGTAAACGTTTGTGACGGGTTTACTTCACTTCTTCGCCTTTCGCCTGCATATCGGCGTGATAGGACGAACGAACAAACGGGCCGCAGGCTGCATGGGTGAAGCCCATCGCCATCGCTTCAGCTTTCATTTCGTCAAACTCTTCAGGGCTTACGTAGCGCTGCACCGGCAGGTGGTGACGGCTTGGCTGCAGATACTGGCCCAGCGTCAGCATGGTGACGCCATGGCGACGCAGATCGCGCATGACTTCAATGATCTCTTCGTTGGTTTCACCCAGACCCACCATCAGGCCAGATTTGGTTGGGATCTCAGGATGCGCTTCTTTAAAACGCTCCAGCAGTTTCAGAGACCAGTTGTAATCGGCGCCCGGACGAACCTGACGATAGAGACGCGGTACGTTTTCCAGGTTGTGGTTAAACACGTCTGGTGGCGTGGCGTTGAGGATATCCAGCGCGCGATCCATACGGCCACGGAAGTCGGGAACCAGCGTCTCGATTTTGATGGACGGGCTCTTTTCACGAATGGCAGAGATACAGTCAGCAAAGTGCTGGGCACCACCGTCGCGCAGATCGTCGCGGTCAACAGAGGTGATAACCACATAGCGCAGGGCCATGTCAGCAATAGTCTGTGCCAGTTTCTGTGGTTCGTTAGCGTCAGGCGTAACAGGACGACCGTGGGCAACGTCACAGAATGGGCAGCGGCGGGTACAAATCGCGCCGAGGATCATGAAAGTCGCAGTGCCGTGGTTAAAACATTCAGCAAGGTTCGGGCAGGAGGCCTCTTCGCAAACGGAGTGAAGACCGTTTTTGCGCATCGCTGCTTTAATTCCCTGAATACGCGAAGAGTCCGCCGGAAGTTTAATCTTCATCCAGGCCGGTTTTCTTAACAGCGCTTCGCGCTCCGTAGCCACGTTTTTAACCGGGATTAGGGCCATTTTATCGGCATCACGGTATTTAACACCGCGTTCCATCACAATGGGTTTACTCATAGCGTGCGTCTTCCAGTTGCGAAAATCGAAGGAAAGCGTTTCAATTCAAGGGAATGTTGTATTTATCAACTATTTTTGAACGAACGACAGGCAGTATATCATTGATACGGACGATAAAGCAGCCTGCCCGGTCGCCAAATTGTAAAATAGTTGTTGTTTAGTGCCTTTTATGTGGGGCTGCGCGGCTTTAAGGGAAATACCCCCTGATCAGAAGGCCTGGCGGATGACGTTTATCAAATTTTCCAGCACCGGATCGCGCAGGCTCAGTTTGTTGTCATACAGCGAGATTTCAACGCATTCGGCATTGAGCGGGGCGAAGGGGATCTGTTCCAGCGGCCAGCAGTGACGTACCAGATTAAACAGGCGCTCGGGGATGATGCCAATCAGATCGCTGCTGCCGATCAGGGCAGCAATCGTAAAGAGATTGTAACTGCTGAAGTGCACCAGACGTTCAGGGAAAATGTCGTTGATACGTTGGCGTAATCCGTTAAGGTTTTGTCCCTCTAGCATTAGCAACGTTTGTTCGTAGTTCCCCAGATTATCTACCGTGGCTGCCTGGCTTAGCGCCGGATGGTTTTTACGGCAGATCAGCAGAAGTTTGTCAGCGAACAGCACGTTGTGGCTCAGGGCGCGGGCATTCAGGGCGTTGCTGTCCACGATCAGGTCGGTCTGGAACTGGCCGAGCTGGGTTTCGGCATCATTGACCGAAATATTGCGCAGCATCAGATGCGGGGCATGGGTTCTCACGGCCTGGTAAATCTGCGGCAAAACCAGCGCGCCTACGGTCGGGGTAGTACCAATAGTGATGGTGCGTTGCTTATCATAGGTGCCGGTTAAATCCAGCGCCCCAAGAATTGACTCCAGACCCTGGCTTATATATTCATGCAGATGCGTGGCGTAGGCGGTCGGCGTCACGCCCTGGCCTTTACGTATGAACAGCGGATCGGGGAAAATTGAGCGTAATTTTTGGATGGACTGACTTATTGCTGAGGGAGTGAGATTCAGAATTTTCGCAGCATTGACGATCCCTTTGTGGACATACACGGCCTCAAAAATCGTCAATAAATTAAGGTCAATATTGCGTAACGTCCGAAAAACCTGTGGTTTTGTTTCACTGCCAGGATCACTCAAGCGCTTATCTGGTGAATTATTATTATCCACGCGATCTCTCCCTAATTATTCACAATATAAATAATAGTTGAATTTAAATAATGTGCTTATTGTTGTGGTTAAACTAGTTTTGATAATCAACATTTCTAAGTAAATTCATCATCTTGTCTAATTTTTGCGCAGGCGATATTCATACCAGTCGGTTGGTCCTGGCGGAGTAGATAACGGGTAAATGCTAATTCGCAAGCGCGTTGCAGGTATTTTGAAAATATAGAAAGTACGGATTGTTGTAAAGCTTAAAGCCTTGAAATAAGAATGGCTCATCAAATAATGAGCCAAATTGCCGGGATAATTAAGCAGTAATATATTTATAGGGTGGATTGTTTAGCAGCGCTAAAAAAGCATTAAGCAAATGCGGACGTGCAATTTCCGGTGTAATGTTCTCTACCCACTGACGCATTTGGGCCATTTCCATACCCGCATAACCGCAAGGATTGATCCGCTGGAAAGGTGAAAGATCCATATTGATATTCAAAGCAAGGCCGTGGAAAGAGCACCCTTTACGAATCCGCAGACCAAGGGAACATATTTTCGTTTCGCCGACATAGACGCCGGGTGCATCTGCCCGCGGGTGCGCATCAATATCAAATTCCGCCAGCGTATTAACTACCGTCTGTTCAAGCAGCGTCACCAGTTCACGTACCCCGAGCTTTCTGCGCTTCAGGTTAAGCAGGACATACATCACCTGTTGTCCCGGCCCGTGGTAGGTGATCTGGCCCCCACGATCGCTCTGGATAACCGGGATATCGCCGGGCATTAACAGATGCTCTGCTTTTCCGGCCTGACCCTGGGTAAACACCGGCAAATGCTCTACCAGCCAGATCTCATCCGGCGTGTTCTCGTCGCGTGTGTCAGTGAAATCATGCATAGCCTGGGAGACAGGTTCATAGGGCTGCAGCCCAAGCTGGCGGACGAGAATGGTATCCTGGTACAAAACGATATCTCCGAACGAAGGGACAAACTGTAGCGGGGAGTATATCACAGAGGAGAAACAGGTTACCCGGCGATGCGGGTAACCGAAAGGTGTTACAGCACCATGCGAACGATATCGATGTTACCCAGCTCTTCGTAGAGCGTCTCAACTTGTTCGATATGCGTCGCCGTGATGGTGATAGACACGGAATGGTAGTTGCCTTTGCTGCTTGGTTTCACCGTCGGAGAGTAGTCGCCTGGCGCATGGCGCTGTACCACTTCAACCACCTGATCAACCAGCTCAGGCAACGCCTGCCCCATTACTTTGTAAGTAAAAGGAGTAGGGAATTCAAGCAGTTCGTTAAGTTTGGTTTTCATGTCAACTCCGGCAGTACGTCAAAAAAAGAATAACTCCCACGTCGGGTGGGAGTTATCAGGTTACATAGTATATGGGGATGGAAATCACACTTTCAAGTGTTCAATTTTTAACCAAACCAGTGATGGAACATCAATTTAATGTAATCAATGATTTTGCCAAAGAAATTGCCTTCCGGGATTTCATCCAACACCACCAGCGGACGCTGGTCGATGGTTTTGCCATCAAGCTGGAAGTTGATGGTGCCCACAACCTGATTTTTCTTCAGCGGAGCGTGCAGTTCGCTGGCGGTCAGCACATAGCTGGCTTTCAGATCTTTCATGCGACCGCGTGGAATGGTCAGGTAGAGATCTTTATCGACGCCCAGAGAGGCGCGGTCGTTATCACCAAACCAGACCGGTTCTGAGGCGAACTCTTTGCCCGCTTTCAGTGGGTTTACCGTTTCGAAGAAGCGGAAGCCCCAGGTCAGCAGCTTCTTGCTCTCGGTTTCACGCCCTTTGAAAGTACGACCGCCCATTACCGCAGAGATCAGACGCATCTGGCCTTCAGTGGCAGAGGCCACCAGGTTGTAACCGGCTTTATCGGTATGTCCGGTTTTGATGCCGTCAACGTTCAGGCTGTTATCCCACAGCAGGCCGTTACGGTTGGTCTGACGGATACCGTTAAAGGTAAATTCTTTCTCTTTATAGATGGTGTATTCGTTCGGTACATCACGGATCAGCGCCTGGCCAATCAGCGCCATATCGCGCGCAGAGGAGTACTGACCGTCAGCATCCAGGCCGTGTACGGTCTGGAAGTGGCTGTTTTTCAGACCCAGTGCGGAAACGTAGCTGTTCATCAGGCCAACAAAAGCGTCCTGGCTGCCGGCGGCAAAGTCTGCCATCGCCACGCAGGCATCGTTACCGGACTGGAGGTTGATGCCACGGATCAGCTGGGAGACGGGAACCTGCATGCCGGGTTTCAGGAACATCAAGGATGACCCTTTAAATACCGGGTTGCCGGTGGCCCACGCATCGTTACCGATGGTTACCAGGTCGGTTTCTTTGAATTTACCTGCTTTCATGGCCTGACCGATGACGTAGCTGGTCATCATTTTAGTCAGACTGGCCGGATCGCGTCGTGCGTCAGCATTCTGTTCAGCCAACACCTTACCGGAGTTGTAATCGATCAGGATGTAGGATTCCGCGTCGATCTGCGGAACGCCCGGGATCATGGTCTTGATATTCAGGTCATCGGCGTGAGCAACAGAGAGCGTGGCTGCACAAAGCGCCGTAGTGAGCGCCATGCGCTGCATAAAACGAGCGGAGAAAGTGGTCTTCATGGTCAGAAAAACGACATCCGTGATGGAATTAAAAAAAGTGCCTTACTATAGCAAATGCTATACAGGCAGGCATCCGACTTTAAGCATGAGAGTGTGAATCATCATGACAAAAACTGACAATTCGGATACCGCCTATTAATCATTTTGCAACAGCGATAAATGACTGTAACTGCGCTTCATTCTGCAGACGTTGCTGCAAGGCTGCAGCCTCAGATTTGCTGGCAAACGGGCCGAGCTGAATACGCCATACCGCACCATTTTGCTCTACGCGGCCCGGCACGCCAAACTGCTGGCCGAGGCGCTGCTGATACTGTTGGGCACGAGCCTGATCGCTGACCGCGCCAACCTGAACAACATAACCGCCTGCCTGTGCGGGTGCGGAAACAGGCGCCGTAACCGGAGTCTGAGCAGAACCAGGTGCCGTAACCGGAGCCTGAGTCGGAGCAGATACAGGTGCCGTGACCGGTGCCGTCTGGTTCACCGGCGCGGTGACGACCGGCTGAGGTGCAGGCGGTTCGCTGCCTTCCAGCACGCCGGAGGCGAGGGTTGTAGGCGCGCCAAGGAAACCACCGCTGCTGACCGGTGCGCCCATAGTGTCTTCGCTTTTCAGCGTGTCGTTACTGATGGCATGTACGTCACCCTGCGGCGCAGGTTCAGAAACGGACGACGCGCTGCCCATCCCGCCACTCAAATCGGGACGTGCGGGCAGGGCATAAGTCTGTTTAGCCACGGTGGTACAGGCCATACCGGGGCCAGAGAGCGAACCGTCCTGAGCAACAATAATCGGGTCGATACGCACTTTTGTGTTGTTGGAGGTATTCAGACGGTCGGCCGCGGCGCGTGACAGCGAGATCGCGCGGTCATTGCCGTAAGGGCCACGATCGTTGATACGTACCACAATCATTCGGCCATTCGCCAGGTTGGTGATACGCGCGTAGCTTGGGATCGGCAGCGTCGGGTGCGCAGCGGTGAGCTGCATAGGATCGAACGCCTCACCGCTTGCGGTCAGGTTGCTTCCCGGCTCGGCGTCATAAATAGCCGCTAGGCCAGCCTGACTGAAGCGGGAAGGATCCTGAACAATTTTGTAGCTTTTTCCGTCGCGTTCGTAATCCTGATTAGCCGTGGCGCTCAGGGGTTCAAAACGCGGATCGGCTCCGCTGATCTCAACCACCGGACCATTACATACTGCCGGTTGCGGCGGTGCGACGGTCGCTTGCTGCTGACCATCGTCACTTGTACAGGCTGCCAGTAAACTCACTGCGATGCAGATCCCAGACCACTGCTTACGCATTGCGTGCCCCTTATACGCTTTTTGACAACATTTTTCTGTGTGTGTGGATCGACATGACGATCCCGAACCCGGCCATCAGAACGATCAGGGCCGAGCCTCCGTAACTCACCAGCGGAAGCGGTACGCCTACCACCGGCAGAATACCGCTCACCATACCAATATTTACGAAAACATAAACGAATAAAATCAACATCAAGCCACCGGCCATGACGCGGCCAAAGGTGGTTTGTGCCCGGGCGGCAATCCACAATCCGCGCATGATTAACAGCAGGTACAGCGCCAGAAGGATTAAAATTCCGACCAGCCCTAACTCTTCAGCCAGAACCGCAAAGATAAAGTCGGTATGGCGTTCGGGCAGAAACTCAAGCTGCGACTGCGTACCGTGCAGCCAGCCTTTGCCGCGCAGGCCGCCAGAGCCGATTGCAATCTTCGACTGTATAATATGATAGCCTGCTCCGAGCGGGTCGCTCTCTGGATCCAACAACATCATTACGCGCTGGCGCTGATAATCGTGCATCAGGAAGAACCACAGAATCGGTATAAAGGCCGCCACTAATACCACCGCAATCCCGATAAGCCGCCAGCTCAGCCCGGAGAGGAACAGAACAAACAGGCCGGAGAGGGCGATCAGAATCGAGGTGCCAAGGTCCGGCTGCGCGGCCACCAGCAGCGTAGGCAGGAAGATCAGCACCAGTGCGATAGCAGTGTTTTTCAGCGACGGTGGGCAGACATCACGGTTGATGAAGCGCGCCACCATCAGTGGAACGGCGATTTTCGCAATCTCCGAGGGCTGGAAACGGACGATGCCGAGGTCGAGCCAGCGCTGCGCGCCTTTCGAGATGGCACCAAAGGCGTCTACCGCAACCAGGAGAATGATGCAGAAGATGTAGAGATAGGGCGCCCAGCCTTCGTACACGCGGGGTGGGATCTGCGCCATCACCACCATGACGACCAGACCCATGGTGATCTGGCCGATCTTACGCTCCGTCATGCCGAGATCCTGGCCGCTGGCGCTCCAGATAACCAGGGCACTGTAAACCAGCAGCGCCAGCAGGATAAGCAGCATGGCCGGGTCGATGTGGATCTTGTCCCACAGCGATTTTTTATTCGGATTATCCGTCACGATTATTGGTCCTCCGCGCCGGCGGTAGCCGGGTTTTCACTCGGCAAGTCAGTGTTGTTGTCACCCAGCATGAGGTGGTCAAGGATCTGGCGCATGATGGTACCGACCGCCGGGCCTGCACCGCCGTTTTCCAGAATAATCGACACGGCGACTTGCGGGTTTTCGTATGGTGCAAACGCAATCATCAGCTTATGGTCACGCAGACGTTCAGCAATTTTATGCGCGTTATAGGTTTCATTGGCTTTCAGGCCAAACACCTGGGCGGTACCGGATTTTGCCGCGATTTTATAGGGCGCGCCGGCAAAGTATTTGTGTGCCGTACCGTTCGCACGGTTGGCTACGCCATACATCCCGTCTTTGGCGATTTCCCAGTAACCGGAATGGATATCGCCCACTGGCGGCTCGTGCGGCTGCGCCCAGGGCACTTTTTTGCCGTCTTCAACGGTGCTCATCAGCAGGTGCGGCACTTTTACCACCCCGTCGTTGATAAGGATCATCAGCGCTTTACTCATCTGAATGGGGGTGGCGGTCCAGTAGCCCTGGCCGATCCCTACCGGAATTGTGTCACCCTGATACCACGGTTTTTTAAAGCGCTTCTGCTTCCATTCCCGGGTTGGCATGTTACCGGAACGCTCTTCTGACAAGTCGATACCGGTATAGTGGCCGTAGCCAAATTTGCCCATCCATTCCGACAGACGGTCAATGCCCATGTCATAGGCTACCTGGTAGAAGAAGGTATCCGCCGACTCCTCCAGCGATTTGGTGACGTTCAGATGGCCGTGGCCCCACTTCTTCCAGTCGCGGTAGCGTTTTTCCGAGCCAGGCAACTGCCACCAACCCGGGTCGAAGAGACTGGTATTACGGGTGATAACACCTGTGCTGAGCGCCGACACGGCCACATAAGGTTTAACCGTCGAGGCCGGGGGATAAACACCCTGGGTCGCGCGGTTGATCAGCGGCGTATTAGGGTCGTTGAGCAGGCCAGAATAGTCCTTGCTGGAGATGCCATCGACGAACAGATTCGGGTCGTAGCTCGGCGTCGAGACCAGCGACAGAATGCTGCCGGTACGTGGGTCGGTCACAATTACCGCCGCGCGGCTGCCTGCCAGCAGGGTTTCAATATACTGCTGAAGTTTGAGATCCAGGGTCAGATAAATGTCATGCCCGGCCTGAGGTGGCACCTCTTTCAGCTGACGGATCACTCTGCCCCGGTTGTTGACTTCAACCTCTTCATACCCGGTCTGGCCGTGGAGAATCTCTTCGTAATAGCGCTCAATGCCCAGCTTGCCAATATCGTGCGTCGCCGCGTAGTTGGCGAGTTTGCCGTCTTTGTCCAGCCTGTCGACGTCTTTATCGTTGATTTTCGAGACATAGCCGATGACATGCGTCAGGGCAGAGCCGTACGGGTAGAAGCGGCGCTTGTAGCCTTTGACCTCTACGCCGGGAAAGCGGTACTGGTTCACGGCGAAACGGGCTACCTGCACCTCGGTGAGGTTGGTTTTTACCGGTATCGACGTGAAGCGATGCGAGCGGGAGCGCTCTTTTTTGAAGGCGGCAATATCGTCGTCATTCAAATCGACTACGCTGCGCAGCGCTTCGAGCGTCTGCTGCACGTTATCGACCTTCTCTGGCATCATTTCAATCTGATAGATCGTGCGGTTCAACGCCAGTGGCGTACCGTTGCGATCGTAGATAATGCCGCGGCTTGGGGCGATAGGGACGAGTTTAATGCGGTTTTCGTTGGAGCGGGTCTGGTAATCGGTAAAACGGACAATCTGCAGATTATAGAGGTTGGCGATCAGCACGCCAGTCAGCAGCAAAATCCCCAAAAAGGCGACCACTGCCCGGCGCACAAACAGCGCGGACTCAGCCGTATAGTCGCGAAAAGAATTCTGTAGTTTCATCCGCTGCTTAATTTATCCAGGATGTCATCATTACTCACGGTGATAAGGATGGTTAGTCGTGATGCTCCACGCGCGATAGAGACTTTCAGCAACCAACACCCGAACCAGCGGGTGGGGCAGCGTCAGCGCGGAGAGAGACCAACTCTGTTCTGCTGCCGCTTTACAGGCGGGGGATAATCCCTCTGGACCGCCAATTAACAGGCTGACGTCGCGACCGTCCTGCTTCCAGCGCTCCAGTTCATGCGCCAGCTGCGGTGTATCCCAGGGCTTGCCCGGAATATCGAGCGTGACGATGCGGTTTTTGCCTGCGGCAGCCAGCATCAGTTCACCCTCTTTATCGAGAATGCGTTTGATATCTGCGTTTTTGCCGCGTTTGCCGGCGGGGATCTCCACCAGCTCAAACGGCATATCTTTCGGAAAACGACGCAGATATTCGGTAAACCCTGTTTGTACCCAATCGGGCATTTTTGTGCCGACGGCTACCAGTTGCAGCTTCACGCATTAACCCCAGAGTTTTTCCAGCTCATACAGGCGACGGCTTTCTTCCTGCATGACGTGGACAATCACATCGCCAAGGTCAACGACGACCCAGTCAGCGGTCGCTTCGCCTTCAACGCCCAGCGGCAGCATACCGGCAGCGCGGGATTCCTGAACAACATGGTCAGCGATGGAAGCAACGTGGCGAGTGGAGGTACCGGTGCAGATAATCATGCAATCGGTGATGCTTGATTTGCCCTGAACGTCGATGGCGATGATGTCCTGACCTTTCAGGTCATCAATTTTGTCGATAACAAAATCCTGGAGTGCTTTACCCTGCAAGTTTTCCCCCTGGGAGAGTGAGATTGAATAACTGTAAATTCGTAGCCAGTCAGTATACCTGAACTGGCCGCAGTGTCGGGACAAATGTCACCGCACGGGCCTGCGAAGGCGGGTATCATCCCACCCTATGCCGGAGATTGCATCGCCATTTTTGTAAAACAGTTTTTGTAAAACAGTGCTGGCGGGAAGTCTGGCAGCGGAGGATATCAGCCTGGACGGGGGTGTCAATGGCGAGAGCGCGAATGGCGCGCTTTTTCTCCCGGCGCCCAGTTAGTTGCTGCTTTTCTGATACAGACCCTGCTGTTGAATGTAACGCAAAACCGGCAGGGGTAACATCTCATCGCAGGGCAGCCCCTGTTGCAGACGCTGGCGGATCAGCGTGGCCGAAATATCAAACCACGGCGTTTCCGCCAGGAAAATTTTACCGGCAGGAAGGGTATGCAGATCCTCAACCTGATACGTCAGGTGCGCCTCAAGCCACTGCTGATGCTGCTCCTCTTTCATCCTCAGAGCATAGCCCGGGCGGCGACAAACGATCACATGGCTATTTTCGAGGATCGTTTGATACTGATACCACCCCGGGAACGTGAGCAGCGAGTCCTGGCCGATGATAAAGGCCAGCGGTGTCTCCGGCCCCTGTTCGGCGCGCCACTCCTGCAACGTCTGCGCGGTATACGACGGGCTGTCCCGGCGCAGCTCACGCTCATCCAGTTGAAACAGCGGCTTATCGGCAATCGCCAGTTCCAGCATCATTTTACGCTGTGCGGCGCTGGCCTCCGGCTGTGGACGGTGCGGCGGCACATTATTCGGCATAATAGTGACGCGCTGCAGGCCAATCTGGTTTGCCAGAATTTCGACCGGTTTCAGATGCCCGTAGTGGATCGGGTCAAAGGTGCCACCAAACAGAGCCTGTAGAGAGTGCATTTCAACCTTCTATAAAAATATCGGCCAGCGCTTTGTGGCACAGGAGCAGCGAGAGGCTTTCCAGCTCTGACCAGATCGACTGGCCGTAATCTTGCTTCAGGGTCAGCTCGGTGCGTGTCAGCAGTTGAACGGCCTGGCGCAGCTGATCCGGGCTGAGGCGGTTCAGGGCCTCGGTGGTCATGCCGCGACGGTTCTGCCAGACCCGGTGTTTATCAAACAGCGCACGCAGGGGCGTGTGCGCCGACTGCCGTTTCAGGGTCAGGAGCAGCAGCAGTTCACGCTGCAGGGTTCTGAGCAGGATCACCGGTTCACTGCCTTCAAGACGCAGCTGTTGCAGGATGTGCAGGGCGCGCTTGCTTTTCGCTGAGAGCAGGGCATCGACCCAATGGAAAGGGGTGAAATGGGCGGCGTCGTTAACCGCCTGTTCGACGCGCGGCAGGGCCAGTTTGCCATCCGGCCAGAGCAGAGACAGCCGCTCAAGGGCCTGGGCCAGAGCCAGCAGATTGCCTTCATAACAGTAACAGAGCAGCTGATTCGCAGCGTCATCCAGTTGCAGATTGTTCTGCTTAGCCCGGGCCGCAACCCATTTTGGCAGGTGGGCCTGCTCCGGGGTCTGGCAGGTCACCAGCACCGAATGGTTTGCCAGTGCAGTAAACCAGGCGGCATTTTCCTGGGCTTTAGTGAGTTTATTGCCGCGAACAATCAGCAGAAGATCGCTATGCAGCAAACTGACCAGCGTGGCCAGCTGTTCGTTGATGCCCGCATTAGGGCCGTTTTCCGGTAACTGAATAAGCAGGGTTTGCCGGGCGGCAAACAGGCTCATCGCCTGACAGAGGGAGAAAATCTCCTGCCAGTCGGTGCTGTTATCCAGCGTGAAACTGTGGTGCTCCTCAAAGCCCTGGGTCGCCGCAAGCTGACGTACGGCATCCTGGCTCTCCTGCAGCAACAGCGGATCGTTTCCGAGAAGCAGATACGCCGCGCGCAGCCCTTCATTGAGCTGCGCGCGGAGTTGTTCAGGGTACAACCTGAGCATTACTGACCCAGCGTCGTGGAGACGCGTGGTGAGGATGCCGCTGGCTGAGTACCAGGCTGAGCTTTCAGGGCATTCTCTTTTTCAGCAGTGTGGACGCTCGGCAGCTTACGGATCAGCTGCTCCGCTGCCTTGTCATACATTTCGTTAATGATAATGGTCTGCTCAGCATCTTTCGCCAGCGCAGTCTGCGGGTTATCGAAGAACGAACGGTAGACCTTGGTGCTGATAGGATAAATATCGCTACCCGGGATCAGAACCGCGGCATGGACTTCCATCACCATCTGGTATTCCGCAGTACGGCCATCCTGGAAGATGGACGCGGTATCCTGGCTCAGGGTAGAGCTTAATACGCGGAATGACGGTATATCCTGGCGCAGCGTTCCTTGTTCGATCAGATCAACGCCGTTAAGACGCAGCTGATTGCGAATGGCACGGCTCAGCGGACCATTAGGATCGCCCGAATCGAAAATCATCGTTTTCATCTGTTCCGGCACCTGTGTGGTATTACGCAGGTGCCAGCCACAGCCGGCGGTGACTAACACCGCCAGCGATAACAGTAATGTTGCCAGTTGTCGCACGCTTCCTCCCGCGCTTAGCCAACGACCAGGTTCAGCAGTTTACCGGGCACGTAGATCACTTTACGTACGGTAACGCCATCAAGATACTTCGCCACCAGATGTTCCTGGCCGGCACGTTCGCGGACCTGCTCTTCGGTTGCATCAACCGGAACAGTGATCTTACCGCGCACTTTACCGTTAACCTGAACAACGACCAGCGTGGTGTTTTCAACCATTGCGGATTCATCCGCCACCGGCCACGGTGCATTGTCGATATCGCCTTCACCGTTCAGCTCCTGCCACAGCGTAAAGCTGGCGTGAGGGGTGAACGGGTTCAGCATACGGACAACCGCCAGCAGCGCTTCACGCATCAAGGCACGATCCTGCTCGCCTTCCTGCGGGGCTTTCGCCAGCTTGTTCATCAATTCCATAATAGCCGCAATTGCGGTATTGAAGGTCTGACGGCGACCAATATCATCGGTCACTTTAGCAATAGTTTTATGAACATCACGACGCAGCGCTTGCTGATCTTCCGTCAGTGCCGCGGTATCCAGTGCCGGTACAGCGCCCTGAGAGGTGTGCTCGTAAACCAGTTTCCAGACACGTTTCAGGAAGCGGTTAGCCCCTTCAACGCCAGATTCTTGCCACTCCAGCGTCATGTCTGCCGGAGAAGCAAACATCATGAACAGACGCACGGTATCCGCACCGTAACGCTCAACCATCACCTGAGGGTCAATGCCGTTGTTTTTAGACTTCGACATTTTACTCATGCCGGTATACACCAGCTCATGGCCAGCAGCATCTTTCGCTTTAACGATGCGGCCTTTCTCGTCGCGCTCAACGATGGCATCAACCGGGGAGACCCAGTTACGCTCGCCGTTCGCGCCCACGTAATAGAAGGCATCTGCCAGCACCATGCCCTGACACAGCAGCTGTTTGGCAGGTTCATTGGAGGTCACCAGGCCTGCGTCGCGCATCAGTTTATGGAAGAAGCGGAAGTAGAGCAGGTGCATGATGGCGTGTTCAATCCCGCCAATGTAGATATCGACCGGCAGCCAGTAGTTCGCCGCGTCGGAATCCAGCATGCCTTCCTGATACTGCGGGCAGGTATAACGCGCGTAGTACCAGGAGGACTCCATAAAGGTGTCGAAGGTGTCGGTTTCACGCAGCGCAGGCATGCCGTTCACGGTGGTTTTTGCCCACTCAGGATCGGCTTTAATCGGGCTGGTGATGCCATCCATGACCACATCTTCCGGCAGGATCACCGGGAGCTGATCTTCCGGGGTTGGCATGACGGTGCCATCTTCCAGGGTGACCATCGGAATTGGCGCACCCCAGTAACGCTGACGGGAAACACCCCAGTCGCGCAGACGGTAGTTAACTTTACGCTCGCCAACGCCCAGCGAGGCCAGTTTATCGGCAATGGCGTTGAAGCCCTCTTCGAAGCTCAGGCCGCTGAATTCGCCAGAGTTGAACAGGGTGCCTTTTTCGGTCAGCGCCTGTTCGGACAGGTCCGGCTCAGAGCCGTCTGCCGCGAGGATAACTGGCTTGATCGCCAGGTGGTATTTAGTGGCAAATTCGTAGTCGCGCTGGTCGTGACCCGGAACGGCCATGACTGCGCCCGTACCGTACTCCATCAGCACGAAGTTGGCTGCCCAGACAGGGATCGCTTCGCCAGTCAGCGGGTGCGTGGCGTAGAAACCGGTAGCAACGCCTTTCTTCTCCATGGTCGCCATGTCGGCTTCGGCCACTTTGGTGTTGCGGCATTCGTCGATAAAGGCAGCCAGTTCTGGATTGTTCTCTGCCGCTTTCTGCGCCAGCGGGTGACCTGCCGCCACGGCCAGGTAGGTGGCACCCATGAAGGTGTCCGGGCGGGTGGTGTAAACGGTCAGCTTCTGATCGTAATTTTCCACGTTGAAGGTGATTTCCACCCCTTCAGAACGGCCGATCCAGTTGCGCTGCATGGTTTTAACGGTATCTGGCCAGTGATCCAGATTATCCAGATCGCTCAGCAGTTCGTCGGCGTAAGCGGTGATTTTGATAAACCACTGTGGGATCTCTTTACGCTCAACTTTAGTGTCGCAGCGCCAGCAGCAGCCGTCGATGACCTGTTCGTTTGCCAGAACGGTCTGGTCGTTCGGGCACCAGTTAACGGCGGATGTTTTTTTGTAGACCAGCCCTTTTTTGTACAGCTCGGTGAAGAACTTCTGTTCCCAGCGGTAATATTCCGGGGTGCAGGTCGCCAGTTCGCGGCTCCAGTCATAGCCAAAGCCCAGCATCTTGAGCTGGTTTTTCATGTAGGCGATGTTGTCGTAGGTCCAGGGCGCAGGGGCAGTATTGTTTTTTACCGCAGCACCTTCCGCAGGCAGACCAAACGCATCCCAGCCGATCGGCTGCAGAACGTTTTTGCCCAGCATACGCTGGTAACGGGCGATCACATCACCGATGGTGTAGTTACGCACGTGGCCCATGTGTAGTCGGCCAGAAGGATAGGGAAGCATCGACAGGCAGTAATACTTCTCTTTGCTCTCGTCTTCGGTGACTTCAAAAGTGCGCTTCTCGTCCCAGTGTTGCTGGACTTTCGATTCTATCTCTTCCGGGCGGTATTGCTCTTGCATGGCAGCCAGTGGTCCTGTGTTTATTACAGCTACAAACGTAGCCAAAGGATGTGGTATTTCAGATCCGCATAGCATAGCCCAAACGCCTGCGTCAAAACAGCCTTTAGCTGAAAAGGCTCTTGCAGGAATTTACGCAGAGTGTGGATGAGCTGACAAAGCGGGGCGCAAATAAGGTCTATCATTAGAGAGAGTTACTTACCCGGGAGGAAAATGATGAACAAGGTTGCTCAATTTTACCGTGAACTGGTCGCCACCTTGACCGAACGTCTGCGTAATGGTGAGCGGGATATTGACGCGCTCGTCGACCAGGCTCGCCTGAGGGTGATGCAGACGGGTGAGTTAACACGTACCGAAGTGGAAGAGGTGACCCGCGCGGTTCGCCGCGATCTGGAAGAGTTTGCCCGTAGCTATGAGGAGAGCCAGGATGAGGTTGCCGATAGCGTCTTTATGCGGGTGATTAAAGAGAGTGTGTGGCAGGAGCTGGCAGATATCACCGATAAAACGCAGCTGGAGTGGCGTGAGGTGTTTCAGGATCTGAACCATCATGGCGTATACCACAGTGGAGAGGTCGTTGGGCTGGGAAATCTGGTCTGCGAAAAATGTCACTTCCATCTGGCCGTTTACACCCCGGATCTCCTGCCATTGTGCCCCAAATGCGGTCATGACCAGTTCCAGCGTCGCCCGTTTGAACCTTAACAGAGACCACCACGATGCGTCCGATGACGCATCGTGGTGGCGTCGTATTACTACTGATAAAACGCGAGGCGTTCTGCCAGTAAATCAACGAAGGCCTGGCGATCGATATCCAGCATGATGTCGGTGTTGGGTTCGTTGCCAGTGAGCATGTAATAATCGACCACCGTCATGCCCTGCGTATATTTCCCCTGCGTTTCTACGCCGACCCAGCGTCTGGCGGTAGTGAATATCTCCGGTTTCAACAGCCAGGCGATGGTGCAGGGATCGTGCAGCGGCGCGCCCTGGAAACCCCATTTCTCCGTCTTGTGATACTCCATAAAGAAATCGAGCAGCTCCGCTACGGTCCGGGCTACGGGGTTATTGATCGCGCGAAAACGCTCAATATCGTCCGCCATAATCTGCGCCCGATGCGTCACATCCAGACCGGCCATCACCACCGGAATGCCGGACTGGAAGACAATTTCTGCCGCTTCAGGATCGACATAAATATTGAATTCCGCGGCTGGCGTCCAGTTCCCCAGCCCCATGGCGCCGCCCATGATCACTATCCGGGCGATTTTTGCATGCAATTCAGGATGGCTGTTCAGCAGCAGGGCGACGTTGGTCTGCGGGCCGGTTGCGACCAGCGTCACCGGTTCAGGGCTTTCGCGCAGCACCTTTGCCATCAGCTCTACAGCGGTGCAATTCTGTGGGGCAAAATCCGGCTCGGGCAGGGCGGGGCCATCAAGACCGGTTTCTCCGTGGACGTTATCGGCAATGATCAGGTCGCGCATCAGGGGTTTAACCGCGCCTCCGGCAACCGGAATATCGCTGCGCTTTAACAGCGTCAGCATCCGCAGAACATTGCGCAGGGTTTTGTCCGGTGTCTGGTTACCGGCAGAGGAGGTAACGGCTTTGACTTCCAGCTCTGGCGAGGCGAGGGCAAGCACGAGAGCTATCGCGTCATCATGACCCGGATCGCAATCGAGGATAATGGGCAGTGCCATAGAATTCTCCATTTCTCAGTGTTGTTTTGTGACAAGGCTAACGCTGAAGAAATGTGCATACGAGAAAAAGAGATGAAAAGCGTGAAGCAGTGCGCAATCCTGCGATTGCGCACCGGGAAGATTAATGCAGAATTTTGGCGAGGAAATCTTTCGCGCGATCGGATTGTGGGTTGGCAAAGAACTCCTCTTTGGCTGAGTCCTCCACGATTTTCCCTTCATCCATAAAGATCACGCGGTTCGCCACTTTACGCGCAAAGCCCATTTCGTGGGTGACCACCATCATGGTCATGCCTTCCTGTGCCAGCTGCACCATGACGTCCAGCACTTCGTTGATCATTTCCGGGTCAAGGGCAGAAGTCGGCTCATCAAACAGCATGGCTACCGGATCCATACACAACGCACGGGCGATCGCTACACGCTGCTGTTGGCCACCGGACAACTGTGCAGGGAACTTATCGGCATGGGCAGTCAGGCCGACACGTTCCAGCAGCTTCAACGCTTTGTCACGGGCTAGCGCCTTATCGCGTTTGAGGACTTTCACCTGCGCGAGAGTCAGATTCTCGATAATCGACAGATGCGGGAACAGCTCAAAATGCTGGAATACCATCCCAACGTTAGAACGCAGCTTCGCCAGGTTGGTTTTCTTGTCATTCACTTTGGTGCCATTGACGATAATCTCGCCCTGCTGCACAGGCTCCAGGCCATTCACGGTTTTGATCAGCGTTGATTTACCCGAGCCGGACGGCCCGCACACCACCACAACCTCGCCTTTTTTCACTTCCGTGGAGCAGTCGGTCAGCACCTGAAAGTGCCCATACCATTTAGAAACATTTTTCAGGGAAATCATTACACTGTCCTTTTCTTCAGCCAGCTGACCAACAGCGACGCGCTTAAACTAATAACAAAATAGACCGCACCTGCGAACAGGATCATCTCGACCTGAGTACCATCGCGCTCGCCGATGGTAGAAGCGGTACGGAAGAAGTCTGCCAGGCTCAATACATACACCAGAGAGGTGTCCTGGAACAGCACGATGCCCTGGGTCAGCAGCAGCGGAACCATGGCGCGGAACGCCTGCGGCAGAATGATGAGCTTCATCGACTGCCAGTGGGTCATGCCTAACGCCAGCGCGGCACTCGATTGCCCGCGGGAGATGCTCTGGATCCCGGCACGGATAATCTCTGAATAGTACGCCGCCTCAAACATCGAGAAGGCCACCATCGCCGAGATCAAACGGATGTCATTTTTCGGCGACAGGCCGAGCACATCCTGCAGCAGGCCAGGCACAATGAGATAGAACCACAGCAGTACCATCACCAGCGGGATGGAACGAAACACGTTAACGTAAGCCGTTGCAAACCAGGCGACAGGCTTAAAACTCGACAGGCGCATTACCGCCAGCAGCGTACCCCAGATTATCCCGATCACGACCGCCGTCAGGGTGATCTTGAGGGTAATGATCAGGCCATCCATCAGATAGGGCAGGGAAGGAACAATGGAACTCCAGTCAAATTCGTACATTATTTGCCCCCCAGGTTGCCCGGCAGGCGAACTTTACGTTCGACAAGGTTCATCACCAGCATAATTACCGCGTTAATCAGAACATACGCCAGGGTAATGGCGGTAAAGGATTCCCACGCATGGGCAGAGTAATCCAGCAGTTTGCCCGCCTGCGCCGCCATATCCACCAGACCGATGGTGGACGCGATGGCCGAGTTTTTCACCAGGTTCATCATTTCCGAGGTCATCGGCGGTACGATCACGCGATAGGCATTGGGCAGCAGAACGTAACGGTAGGCTTGCGGTAAGGTCAGGCCCATCGCCAGCGCAGCATTTTTCTGCCCGCGTGGCAGAGACTGAATCGCTGCACGCACCTGCTCACACACGCGGGCGGCAGTAAACAGACCCAGGCAGAGCATGGAGGAGACAAAGAACTGAACGTTAGGATCCAGCTCTGATTTGAACCACATGCCGAGATCTTCCGGCAGCAGTTCGGGAATAACCAAATACCAGGTAAAAAACTGCACGATTAACGGAACGTTACGGAACAGTTCGACGTAGCAGGTTCCCAGCGAGGAGAGAAAGCGATTCGGGACGGTACGCAAAATACCGAACAGCGAGCCGACAAGGAAAGCGATGATCCAGGCGGTGATCGACAGTGCGACCGTGACCTGAAAACCGCTCCACAGCCAGCCAAGATAGGTGGTGTTGCCGAACGGGGCTTGCTGCAGGAAAATGCCCCAGTTCCAGTCGATTGACATAATAAACTCCAGAAAAAAAAGGGTAGCAGCGCTACCCTCGAAGATTGGTGAGAAGCTTTAATCGTCGCGCTGAGTGGGGAACGACCCCTCAACGTTTAGTCTGTCCGCGCTTCCCGACAATCGAGAGGGCAGGAGATCCCGCCCCTTAGTGGTTCTAATTAGTTAAGTGCTTTGTCGTTCGGTTCTTTAAACAGGGCTTTCATGTCGTCAGACAGTTCAAAGTTCATGTTCAGATTTTTTGGTGGGATTGGGTTCTTGAACCACTTATCGAACCATTTCTCCGCGTCGCCGGAGGTCTGAACCTGAGCGATGGTGTCATCGACCAGTTTCTTAAATTCCGCATCGTCTTTGCGCATCATGCAGCCATACGCTTCTTTAGACTGCGCGGTACCGACGATTTCCCAGTTGTCCGGTTTCTTCGCTTTAGCGCGCTCACCGGCCAGCAATGCATCATCCATCATGAACGCAACGGCGCGACCGCTTTCCAGCGTACGGAAGGAGTCACCGTGGTCTTTGGCGCTGATGATGCGCATGTCCATTTTCTTCTCTTCGTTCAGCTTGTGCAGCAGCACTTCAGACGTGGTACCGGAGGTGACGACTACTGCTTTGCCTTTCAGGTCAGCGAAGTCTTTAATATCGCCGCCTTTTTTGGTCAGCAGACGGGTACCAACCACGAAAATGGTGTCGGAGAAGGCAGCCTGTTTCTGACGCTCAAGGTTGTTGGTGGTGGAGCCGCACTCAAAATCAAAGGTGCCGTTTTGCAGCAGCGGGATACGGTTTTGTGAAGTGATTGGGATCAGCTTCACTTGCAGATCCGGTTTGTTCAGCTTCTTCTTCACCGCGTCCACGATGGCGTTGGAGTAAGCCTGAGAGTAACCCACGACTTTTTGCGTGTTGTCGTAGTATGAGAATGGAACGGAGGATTCACGGTGGCCGACCACAATCACGCCGTTTTTAGCGATTTTTTCCAGGGTGCCGCCCGCTGCTGGTGCAGCATCTTCGGCGTGAACAACGCCTGCAGACAATCCCATCACCAGCATTGCTGTGGCCAGTTTACGTAATTGCATATCCAACTCCTTTTTTATCAGCGTCAGGGGCGCATTGATATTCGGTGTGATGTTGTTATAGCTCGCGCGATACGAGTGCAGTGTTATACATGTTTGTTAACATTTAGTTTGGCTTAATGTAAAGATTTTGCTGCTTTATTGTTTATTTTTGCGAAGCGCGCCGCACCATTCAGAGGCATAAATCTCCCGTTGCACCGTTTCGGTGCTACCGACGAACTATGCTGGTGCGACCCGGTTGCACGTTAAGCCAAATCGCGTTTGCGTGAATAAACAAAGCAATAGACGTGCCAGAGTTGTCGAATGGAGGGAATTGCCCGGTTGCGGCTGCGCCTTACCCGGTTTAAAAACGGTAAGCCCGGCAAGCGTAGCGCCGCCGGGCAAAAAGGAAGGGGATTACTTACGACGCTGACGAAGGCTCATCAGCACTGCGCCAAAGCCGAACAGCGCGGTCAGGATCCACAGCGGCCAGTTGCCGGTGCGGGCATATGGCGTCAGCCCGGTAGCTGGCGTGACCTTGGCGGTCAGCACATCGCGGGTAAACTGCGGGAGCATGGCCTGAATTTCGCCCTGCGGACCAATCACGGCTGTGATGCCATTGTTGGTGCTGCGCAGCAGTGGGCGCGCCAGCTCCAGCGAGCGCATCCGCGCCATCTGGAAGTGCTGCCACGGACCAATCGACTTACCAAACCACGCATCGTTAGAGATCGTCAGCAGATAGTCGGTGTTCGGGCGGAAATTATCGCGCACCTGCTCACCCAGAATGATCTCGTAGCAAATGGCAGCGGTCAGTAAAAAGCCGTGGGCGCTGAGCTGAGGCTGGATGTACGGACCGCGGCTAAACGAGGACATCGGTAAATCGAAGAACGGCGCCAGCGGACGCAGAATTGACTCCAGCGGCACGAACTCACCAAACGGTACGAGGTGGTTTTTGTTGTAACGGTTAGCCGACTCGTAGCTGTACGGATTGTCTTTCCCCAACGTAATGATGGTGTTGTAGGTATCGTACCGGTTTTGCTTGTTCAGACGTGCATCCACGATCCCGGTGATCAGGGTGGTGTCACGGGCGCGCAGCAGATCGTCCATCATGGCGAGGAAACGCTGCTGGTTGATCTCCAGATCCGGGATCGCTGACTCCGGCCAGATAATTAACTGGGATTTGCCCATCTCTTTCTGCGTGGCATCCAGATAAATTTTCAGGGTGTTGACCAGCTGACCCTCATCCCATTTCAGCGACTGGGGAATATTACCCTGCACCATCGACACCTGGGTGGCGCGCTCAGGCTCAAGGGTAAACCACTGGATGTAGCGCAGCGGGAAGGGCAGCGCAAAGAGGATCAGCCCCGCAAACAGCGGTCGCCAGTTACGCTGCACCAATGCCAGGACCAGCAGGCCGCTCACAACCATCAGCAGGAAGTTGATGGCCTCGACGCCCATTACCGGTGCCAGCCCTTTCAGCGGGCCGTCGATCTGGCTGTAGCCGAACTGCAGCCACGGGAAGCCGGTCAGCACCCAGCCGCGCAGGAATTCGCTAATTTGCCAGACTACCGGGGCGGCAATGGCCACCCGCAGCCAGCTGGTTTTCGGCCACAGGCGCGACAAAATACCGGCAAACAGACCGGTATAGAGCGAGAGGTAGGCCGCCAGCAGCACGACGAGGAAGACATTCACCGGTCCCGGCATACCGCCAAACTGCGCAATACTGACGTAAACCCAGTTAATGCCGGAACCAAACAGGCCCAGCCCCCAGACATAACCAATGGCCGCGGCCTGTACGGGCCGGCGGTTCAGGGTCAGCCCCTGAAGCCCCATCAGAGAGAGGAGCGCGGCGGGCCAGAAGTCATAAGGGGAAAAAGCCAGCGTACCGCTGGCTCCGAGGATTAGCGCCAGCAGCAGACGTACGCGCTGGCGTTCAAACAGTGGGGCAAATGCCATTTAAATCAATCATCCAGTGTGGGTTGCGGAGCATCGTCCGGCATTCTTACATGAACCTGAATAATACGTCGACTGTCGGCCATCGCGACCTTGAACTGGTAACCATCTATTTCCACGGTCTCACCGCGCGCCGGAAGGTGACCAAATGCCTGCATCACCAGCCCGCCGATGGTATCCACCTCTTCATCGCTGAAGTGCGTGCCAAAGGTGTCATTGAAATCTTCGATCGGTGCCAGCGCACGTACGGTCCAGGTGTGGCGGCTCAACTGACGGAAGTCGATATCCTCTTCTTCGTCATACTCGTCTTCGATTTCACCCACAATCAGTTCGAGAATATCTTCGATGGTAACCAGGCCCGAAACACCGCCAAATTCATCGATAACAATCGCCATGTGGTAGCGCTGAGAGCGAAACTCTTTCAGCATGCGGTCTACCCGCTTGCTTTCCGGGACAACGACCGCCGGGCGCAACACTTTTTCCATGCTGAAGGCTTCGGCATCGCTGCGCATAAACGGCAGCAGATCTTTCGCCATCAAAATCCCTTCGATGTGATCTTTATCCTCGCTGATGACCGGGAAACGCGAGTGGGCAGACTCGATGATAACGTCGAGGCACTCATCTAAGGTCTGGTTGCGTTTCAGGGTGATCATCTGCGAGCGGGGGATCATGATATCGCGAACGCGCTGGTCGGCGATATCCATTACCCCTTCGAGCATCTCGCGCGTATCTTCATCGATAAGATCGTTCTGCCCGGAGTCACGGATCAGCTCAAGCAGTTCGTCACGGTTTTTGGGTTCACCGTGGAACAGCTGGCTCAGAATGAGGGAGAAAAATCCCTTTTTGCTGGTTGGTGTGTCGCTACTGTGTGAATTGTCGTCGCTCATGGCGTTTGTTAAGGGTTCTCATGTTGATATAAAACTGCCGTCGCGGACCAGTGTCTGACACGACGGCACATTATGTCTGTTCGGCGCAAAAGCGCCGAACAGACTACTCTTTCTCGGCAATGTACGGATCCTCATAGCCCAGAGCAAGCATTATCTCTGTCTCGAGGGATTCCATCTCTTCCGCTTCTTCATCTTCAATATGGTCGTAGCCCAGCAGATGCAGGCTACCGTGCACCACCATGTGCGCCCAGTGTGCTTCGAGCGGCTTTTGCTGCTCCTGCGCCTCTTGCTCGACCACCTGCCGACAGATGATTAAATCACCCAGCAGCGGCAGTTCGATGCCCGGTGGCGCTTCAAACGGGAAGGAGAGCACGTTGGTCGGCTTATCTTTCCCGCGATAGGTCAGGTTCAGGTCGTGGCTTTCGGCTTCATCCACCAGGCGAATCGTGACCTCTGACTCTTCCTGAAACTGAGGGATGACGGCGTTCAACCACGCCTGGAACTGGCTCTCTTCCGGCAGGCCGGAATTATCTTCACAGGCCAGCTGTAAATCGAGGATCACCTGACTCATTTCTGCTCTTGCTCCTGGGCTTCGCGTTTACGTTCCGCGGCCTGTTCTGCTCTACGTTTTTGATCTGCTGCTTCCCATGCTTCATACGCCGTGACGATGCGGGCAACCACCGGGTGGCGCACCACGTCTTCACTGTGGAAGAAGTTAAAGCTGATTTCGTCCACTTCGGACAGGACTTCAATGGCGTGACGCAGACCTGATTTGGTGCTGCGCGGCAGGTCGACCTGGGTGATATCACCGGTGATCACCGCTTTGGAGTTAAAGCCAATACGGGTCAGGAACATCTTCATCTGCTCGATGGTGGTGTTCTGGCTCTCATCCAGGATGATGAACGCATCGTTTAGCGTACGACCGCGCATATAGGCCAGCGGAGCCACTTCGATGACGTTACGTTCAATCAGTTTTTCAACCTTCTCAAAGCCGAGCATCTCAAACAGCGCATCGTAAAGCGGGCGCAGGTAAGGATCGACTTTCTGGCTCAGGTCGCCAGGCAGGAAGCCCAGCTTCTCGCCTGCTTCAACGGCCGGACGGGTGAGCAGAATACGGCGGATCTCCTGGCGCTCCAGAGCATCCACGGCAGCGGCCACCGCAAGGTAGGTTTTACCGGTACCCGCCGGGCCAACGCCGAAGGTGATGTCATGATCGAGAATATT
Organism: Leclercia sp. LSNIH3; assembly: GCF_002935105.1. Taxonomy (NCBI): domain Bacteria; kingdom Pseudomonadati; phylum Pseudomonadota; class Gammaproteobacteria; order Enterobacterales; family Enterobacteriaceae; genus Leclercia; species Leclercia sp. LSNIH3. Next base: position 1,091,592 of record NZ_CP026387.1, on the reverse strand, counting down.
GGCGATGTACTGCGCCTGGTTTGGCGTGCGTGGCTTGATGACGCCACGTTTGGTCTGGATGTGGATAGCTTTACCGAAATCCGGCACGCTCTCCGCACTCTGCTCCAGTACCCGCGATTCTTTGATCGCCAGATGGATCTGTTCTGGCTCAATATCCTGCGTTTCACCGCGCATCGGGGCGGTATCGACGTACAGGTTGCGGAGGATATCCGCAGCGGCATTGACGCAAATTGCGCGTCCGGTGAGTTTGAACTGGTTATCGCGACGATTAATCTCAATACCCAGACGTCGCTCCAGATGTTTGATGTTGTCATCAAACGGCCCGCACAGGCTCAGCAGGCGAGCGTTGTCTGCTGGCTCAAGGGTAATTTCACGTGTGTCTATATTCAAACCGGTCCTCTTAATGTCTCGGGTGTCAGAAGGCAGTGTTTCTGTCTTATGAAAGTATTCACGCCCCAGGATAAAGGCGCAAGCATTGCGAAGGATATGGGGGAAAGAACAGGGGAAAACAAGGCCTGCCAAAATAGCAGGCCAGAGGAATTATGGCTGATAAACGCCGACGCCCAGATCGCTTTCTTTACGGGTACGGGCAATCACCGATTCGGGTGATTCGGCGATACGCAGACCCATTTCGTCTTCGGTGCGGACCAGTTTTCCGCGCAGGGAGTTGGTCAGCACTTCAAGGATCTCGATATCAACGAATTTGCCCACCAGATCTGGCGTACCTTCGAAGTTCACGACGCGGTTGTTCTCCGTACGGCCTGACAACTGCATGATGCTCTTACGGGAGGTGCCTTCTACCAGCACGCGCTGCACGGTGCCGAGCATCCGACGACTCCAGGCATTAGCCTGCTGGTTGATGCGATCCTGCAGGATATAGAGACGCTGCTTTTTCACCTCGTCCGGCACGTCGTCAACCATATCGGCGGCAGGCGTACCCGGGCGAGCCGAGAAGATGAAGCTATAGCTCACGTCGAAGTTCACGTCGCCGATAACCTTCATCGTGCGTTCAAAGTCTTCGTCCGTTTCACCCGGGAAGCCGACAATGAAGTCCGAGCTAATCTGAATATCCGGGCGCGCTTCACGCAGCTTGCGGATAATCGCTTTATATTCCAGCGCAGTATGGGTACGACCCATCAGGTTCAGCACGCGGTCAGAGCCACACTGAATCGGCAAGTGCAGGAAGCTCACCAGCTCCGGCGTGTCGCGATAGACATCGATGATGTCATCAGTGAACTCAATCGGGTGGCTGGTGGTGAAGCGAATACGGTCGATGCCGTCGATGGCCGCCACCAGGCGCAGCAGTTCCGCAAAGGTGCCGGTGCTGCCGTCGTAGTTCTCGCCGCGCCAGGCGTTTACGTTCTGCCCGAGCAGGTTCACTTCACGCACACCCTGCGCCGCGAGCTGTGCAATTTCAAAGAGAATGTCGTCGCAAGGACGGCTGACTTCCTCACCGCGGGTGTAAGGTACCACGCAGTAAGTACAGTATTTGTTGCAGCCTTCCATGATAGAGACGAAGGCGGTCGGGCCATCCGCACGCGGTTCCGGCAGACGGTCGAATTTTTCGATTTCCGGGAAGCTGACGTCGATGATCGCTTTGCGATTACCGCTCCCGCGCACGGAGTTGATCATCTCCGGCAGACGATGCAGGGTCTGTGGACCAAAAATAATATCGACATAGTGGGCACGCTGACGAATCAGCTTACCTTCCTGCGAAGCGACACAGCCGCCGACGCCGATGATCACGTCCGGCCTTTTTTGTTTGATCAGCTTCCAGCGACCTAACTGGTGAAAGACTTTTTCCTGCGCCTTCTCACGGATTGAGCAGGTGTTCAGCAGCAACACGTCTGCTTCTTCCGCCACGTCGGTGAGTTGATACCCATGGGTGGCATCCAGCAGATCGGCCATCTTTGATGAATCGTATTCGTTCATCTGACAGCCCCAGGTTTTAATATGGAGTTTTTTTGTCATCGACTTGCTCGTGCTCAGGATTGCAGGGCGCGTATTGTAATGCTTTGGTGCGGTTGTGACCAGTATGAAGGTTCCCGGACTCAAGGTGAAAAAATCCGGTAAACTTAAGGGATTCTCAAATAAGGACAAATGACCATGACTATCCAACAAACCGGGATCGCCATTGTCGGCGGCGGTATGGTCGGCGGGGCGCTGGCGCTGGGGCTGGCGCAACACGGGTTCGACGTAACGGTTATCGAACAGGCGCCGCCGCCTGCCTTTGACGATTCTGCACAACCGGATGTACGTATCTCTGCCATCAGCGCCGCCTCGGTTGATCTGCTCCGCGGGCTGGGGGTATGGGACACGATCCTGGGGATGCGTGCGCACCCGTATCGCCGCCTGGAGACCTGGGAGTGGGAAAACGCCCATGTGATGTTTGACGCCGCGGAGCTCAAACTGCCGCTGTTGGGGTATATGGTTGAAAATACGGTGCTGCAGCAGGCGCTCTGGCAGGCGCTGGAGGCACATCCTCAGGTCACGCTGCGGGTCCCTGCGTCGGTGAAACATTTGCACCGCCACAACGAGCAGCACCTGATTGAACTGGATAGCGGTGAGCAGCTGGCGGTAAAACTGCTGATTGGTGCCGACGGGGCGAATTCCCGGGTACGCGAGCTGGCGGGGATCGGTATTCACGCCTGGCAGTATCAGCAATCCTGTATGTTGATTACCGTTGCCTGTGAAAATGATCCGGGCGACAGCACCTGGCAACACTTCACCCCGCATGGCCCGCACGCCTTTTTACCGCTGTTCGACCGCTGGGCTTCACTGGTGTGGTACGACACGCCTGCGCGTATTCGGCAGTTGCAGGGAATGCCCATGGAACAGCTACAGCGGGAGATTGCCCGCGAGTTTCCGGCCCGCCTGGGCACAGTCACACCGGTTGCCGCAGGGGCATTTCCTCTGACTCGTCGCCATGCGCTGAACTATGCGCAGGAAGGCCTGGCACTGGTAGGCGATGCGGCGCACACCATTCATCCGCTGGCGGGGCAGGGGGTCAACCTTGGCTATCGCGATGTTGACGCGTTGATAGAGGTGTTATGCAGCGCCCGCAACCAGGGTGAGGCCTGGGCAAGCCATCAGGTGCTGAAGCGTTATCAGATGCGACGGATGGCGGACAACTTCATTATGCAGTCCGGGATGGATCTGTTTTATGCCGGATTCAGCAACGATATTGGGCCGCTACGCGTTCTGCGTAACGTGGGATTGATGGCGGCGCAGCGAGCAGGTGGGTTGAAACGCCAGGCACTCAAGTACGCTCTGGGTCTTTAATCTTTTTCCCTCTCCCGGTGGGAGAGGGCCAGAGTGAGGCATCGGACCGCATCAGATGACAAAAACAAAAAAGCCCGCAGAGCGGGCTTTTTTGTAACTAAGTGGCTGGGGTGCAGGGATTCGAACCCCGGAATGCTGGTATCAGAAACCAGAGCCTTACCGCTTGGCGACACCCCAATTGCGTTAAACAAAAAACATTTAACGACTTTTTTAAATTGGCTGGGGTACGAGGATTCGAACCTCGGAATGCTGGTATCAGAAACCAGAGCCTTACCGCTTGGCGATACCCCAACAATTTTTTCTAGTTTACCGAAATAATCGGTAAATGACTAATTTGGTGGCTACGACGGGATTCGAACCTGTGACCCCATCATTATGAGTGATGTGCTCTAACCAACTGAGCTACGTAGCCAAACTGCTTTCTTCGATGGCTGGGGTACCTGGATTCGAACCAGGGAATGCCGGTATCAAAAACCGGTGCCTTACCGCTTGGCGATACCCCAATAACCGCGGAGAACCGCAAATCGAAGAAATATGGCTGGGGTACCTGGATTCGAACCAGGGAATGCCGGTATCAAAAACCGGTGCCTTACCGCTTGGCGATACCCCATCCGTGCAACGCTTTCCTGGGAATGGTGCGGGAGGCGAGACTTGAACTCGCACACCTTGCGGCGCCAGAACCTAAATCTGGTGCGTCTACCAATTTCGCCACTCCCGCAAAAAAGATAGTGGCTACGACGGGATTCGAACCTGTGACCCCATCATTATGAGTGATGTGCTCTAACCAACTGAGCTACGTAGCCATCTTTTTTTCGCGTTACCTTATCGGCGTTGCGGGGCGCATTATGCGTATAGACCCTTGCAGCGTCAACACCTTTTTCAACGAAAATGTCTGGAATGTGACTGTTTGGTTAGGTTGCGAACAGCGTGGCCGAATATTCGGCAATTATTGGTTATTAATCGTTTTTGTCCAGCGAAACGCGAGGCAAAAAAAGAGGCCCCGAAGGACCTCATGGCGACGCTTGTTGCTTATTTATAAGCAGACTGGTGGACACCCACGGCACGACCTGACGGATCGTTCATGGTTTTGAACGCTTCATCCCATTCAATGGCTTTTGCAGAGGAGCAGGCGACGGATGGGCCACCCGGGACACACTCTGCTGCGCTTGGCAGCGGGAACAGCTCTTCAAAGATCTCACGGTACAGATAGGCTTCTTTCGAACCCGGTGTGTTGTACGGGAAGCGGAAGCTGGCTGTTTCCAGTTGTTGATCGGAAATCTGCTTCGCGGCCACCTCTTTCAGGGTGTCGATCCAGCTATAACCTACGCCGTCCGAGAACTGCTCTTTCTGACGCCAGGCCACGCTTGCCGGCAGGTAAGATTCAAAACATTCGCGCAGGATATGTTTTTCCATTTTACCGTTGCCGCACATCTTGTCCTGCGGGTTGATACGCATGGCAACGTCAAGGAACTTCTTATCCAGGAACGGCACGCGCGCTTCCACGCCCCAGGCAGACATCGCTTTGTTGGCACGGGCGCAGTCGAACATGTGCAGCGCCTGCAGCTTACGTACTGTCTCTTCATGTAGCTCTTTGGCGTTCGGCGCTTTATGGAAGTACAGATAACCGCCAAACACTTCGTCAGACCCTTCACCTGACAGCACCATTTTGATGCCCATCGCTTTAATTTTACGCGACATCAGGTACATCGGCGTCGAGGCACGAATGGTGGTCACATCATAGGTTTCAATGTGATAGATAACGTCACGGATCGCATCCAGGCCTTCCTGCACGGTAAAGTGAATTTCGTGGTGCACGGTGCCGAGGTGGTTAGCCACTTCCTGCGCGGCTTTCAGATCCGGGGAGCCTTCCAGACCGACGGCGAAGGAGTGCAGCTGCGGCCACCAGGCTTCGGAGCGCTCCTGATCTTCCACGCGGCGGGCGGCGTATTTTTTGGTGATCGCCGAGATAACAGACGAGTCCAGACCGCCAGAGAGCAGCACGCCGTATGGCACGTCTGACATCAGGTGGCTTTTTACAGCCTCTTCCAGGGCCTGCGTCAGCTCAACTTTGTCAGTCACGTTGTCTTTAACGGCATCGTAATCGAACCAGTCGCGTTGATAGTAAGAGCGGATCTCGCCATCTTTGCTCCACAGGAAGCTCCCGGCCGGGAACTCTTTAATGGTGCGGCACACCGGCACCAGGGCTTTCATCTCGGATGCAACATAGAAGTTGCCGAATTCGTCGTGGCCCATATACAGCGGGATAATCCCGATATGGTCGCGACCAATCAAATACGCATCTTTTTCACTGTCGTACAGGGCGAAGGCGAACATCCCCTGCAGCTCATCGAGGAATTCCGGGCCTTTTTCCTGATACAGCGCCAGGATCACTTCACAGTCAGAACCAGTCTGGAAGGCATAACGATCGCCGTATTCCGCACGCAGCGCCTGATGGTTGTAGATTTCACCGTTGACCGCCAGCGCATGGGTTTTTTTCTCGTTATATAACGGCTGGGCACCGGCATTGACGTCAACAATCGACAGACGCTCATGAGCCAGAATGGCTTTATCGCTGGCGTAAACACCGGACCAGTCCGGGCCGCGATGGCGCATCAGACGGGACAATTCCAGTGCTTTTTTACGCAGTTCGCCTGCGTCAGTTTTAATATCCAGTACGCCGAAAATTGAACACATAACCTTCTCCATTAACCCTGTTGCAGTGTGATGTTGCTTGCTTATGAAAATGCCGCAAAAGGGGAGGGGCGGCAAGCGTTTTGCCGGGTAAAAGAGAAAAAGTGCAACGGTCATTGCCGAATGTTGAAAAAAGCGTATGTACTGGGTTTATTTATTGATGATTGTTCAATGAATGACGGTTTTAATTAAATATGTCTTTGTTTTTGCCTGGGCAAAATGAAAAAACCACGTCCGGGGACGTGGTTTCGGGTTACAGAATATCGATTTCCGCGACCGAGGGGTAAATCCAGCTCGGGCGGAAAGGCATCGAATCAATATCATCGAGGGTCGATACTCCCGACAGCACCAGGACGGTCTCCAGACCCGCCTGGAAGCCAGCCAGAATATCGGTGCGCAGGTTGTCGCCTACGATCACAGTATCTTCGGAGTGGGCCTGCATTTTGTTGAGGGCCGCGCGAATGATCCACGGGCTGGGCTTACCCACATAAAACGGCGTGCGGCCGGTCATTTTCTCAATACCGGCACAGAGCGCGCCACAGGCCGGATAAAAGCCGCGGCCGTGGGTATCCGGGTTGGTGGCAATGAAGCGAGCGCCGCTGGCAACAAAGAACGCCGCCTTGTGCATCATCTCCCAGTTATAGGAGCGCGTTTCACCGACGATCACAAAATCGGGATTCACATCGGTGATGGTAAAGCCTGCTTTGTATAGCTCATGGATCAGCGCACCTTCGCCCACCACATAGGCTTTTTTGCCTTCCTGACGCTTCAGGAAGTCGGCGGTAGCCATCGCCGAGGTGTAGAACACGCTGTCAGGTACATCGATTCCGGCAGTAGCAAAGCGGTTCGCCAGATCCTGCCCGGTCTGGGACGGGAAGTTGGTGAGCAGAACCAGCGGCATGCCTTGTTCCATGATGCGGTTAAGAAATTCGGCTGCGCCCGGCACGGCAACGTTGTCGTGCATCAGCACGCCGTCGATATCACAAATAACGTTCTTAATGGTCATGGACTTCCCGGCATCAAAAAAAGAAGGCGACACTATAAAGCGCTGTCAGCTTTCCAGCAAACGCTGCAACAGGATACCGTTAAGCATGGCGCGTTTTACCAGCGCAAAGGCACCAATGGCGGAGCGATCGTTCAGCGCGGAGCGAACCACCGGCAGATTCTGGCGAAACGCCTTCAGCGCCTGCGTATTGATACATCCTTCGATGGCAGGCAGCAGGACCTTTTCGGCTTCGGTAATTTCGCCCGCGATCACCACTTTTTGTGGGTTAAACAGGTTGATGGCGATGGCAATAGTTTTGCCGAGATGGCGGCCAACCTGTTCGATCACTTCGCTGGCCAGCGCGTCGCCCTTATTAGCGGCTTTGCAGATGGCGTTAATTTTACAGTCATCCAGCGTAATACGACTCTGATAACCCTGCTCAAGGAGATGACGCACGCGCTGCTCTATCGCGGCGTTGGCGGCCACCGTTTCCAGACAGCCAAAGTTGCCGCAGTGGCAGCGCTCGCCCAGCGGATCGACCTGGATATGGCCAATCTCCCCAACGTTGCCGTTTCGGCCAATAAAAATGCGTCCGTTGGAGATGATCCCGGCCCCCGTACCGCGGTGTACGCGCACCAGGATAGAGTCTTCACAGTCCTGACTCGCACCAAAGTAGTGCTCAGCCAGCGCCAGACTGCGGATATCGTGACCGACAAAGCAGGTAACGGCGAAGCGTTTCTCCAGAGCATCAATCAGCCCCCAGTTTTCGACCTGAATGTGCGGCATATAGCGGATCACGCCGCTTTCAGGGTCGACAAGCCCGGGCAGGATCACGGAAATAGCGATCAGCTCGCGGATTTTGCGCTGGCAGGATTCGATGAACTCTTCAATGGCATTGAGCAGGGCATGCTCAAGCGTCTCTTGCGTACGTTCCGGCAGGGAGTAATGCTCTTCAGCAACCGCTTTGCTGCTCAGATCGTACAGCGTCAGGGTAGCGTCATGACGGCCAAGGCGTACGCCAATGGCGTGAAAATGGCGGGTTTCGGTGACAATGGAAATAGCGCGACGGCCTCCGGTAGAGGCCTGCTGATCCACTTCTTTAATCAACCCGCGCTCAATGAGCTGACGGGTAATTTTCGTCACGCTGGCGGGGGCAAGCTGGCTCTGTTCTGCAATCTGGATCCGCGAGATGGGTCCATGCTGGTCGATCAGTCGATACACCGCAGCACTGTTCAGCTGCTTTACCAGATCAACGTTACCAATTTGAGCTTGTCCGCCAGGTGTCATACGTTTACTTACTCTGTGACGACCTCGTTACCATTAACGATGGTCTTGATGATTTTATAATCGTGTGTGAATGCGGTGAGGTTAGCCACCATGCCCGGAGCAATGCTGCCCAGCTGTTTGTCCACGCCAATTGCGCGAGCCGGATAAAGGGTTGCCATACGCAGCACTTCATCCAGGGCAATACTGCAATGTTCCACCAGATTGCGCACGCCTTCAATCATGGTCAGCGCCGAACCGCTTAAGGTTCCGTTTTCATCCACACACAGTCCATTCCGGTAGTATATTGTTTTACCAGCAAAAATGAACTGTTCAATATTTGCCCCCGCAGGTGCGGTTGCATCCGTGACCAGACACAGCTTGTCGCCTTTCAGGCGTTTGGCGTTACGCACGTTGGCATAATCGACGTGTAACCCGTCAGCAATAATGCCGCAGTAAACGTCCGGCTCATCAAAGATCGCCCCGGCCAGACCCGGCTCACGTCCGGTAATATACGGCATGGCATTATAAAGATGGGTAGCGAAGGTGATACCGGCGCGGAAGCCCACTTTGGCCTCTTTCAGCGTGGCGTTGGAGTGCCCGGCAGAAACCACGATCCCCGCATCCGCCAGCTTGCGGATAACGTCCGGCTCGACCATCTCTGGTGCCAGGGTCACTTTGGTGATCACATCCGCGTTGGCGCACAGAAAATCGACCAGTTCGCCGTCAGGTTTACGCACGAAGTCCGGGTTATGGGTGCCTTTCTTGACGATATTCAGCCACGGTCCTTCAAGATGCAGGCCCAGGGCCTGATGCGGGTATTTCGCCAGGTATTCGCGCATCACGCGGATGCCCTGTTTCATCAGATCGTCGCTGGTGGTGATAAGCGTCGGCAGGTAGCTGGTGCAGCCCGATCTTTCGTTGGCGTGCTGCATGATCTCCAGCGTCTCAACCGTGACGGCTTCCGCAGTATCGTTGAACTGCACGCCGCCACAGCCGTTAAGCTGTACGTCGATAAAACCGGGGGAGATGACTGCCCCATTGAGCGAGCGTTGTTCTATTTCCGCCGGCAGTTCGGCCAGTGGGCAGACACGTTCAATCAGGCCATTTGCGATCACAATCGCATGGTCATCCAGAATTTCATGGCCGGTATAAATCCGACCGTGGGTTAAAGCGTACATAACGACCCCCGGTTTAAAAATAGCATCCCGCCTCTGCAAACAGAGGCGGCGTTACATTACAGACCTTTGATGTTTTCTGCTTCTAATTCGTTGAAATATTTCAACGTCTTCACTTTCAGTTCCATCGTGGACGGCTCATCACACACGACCACCGCTTTCGGGTGCAGCTGCAGGCAGCTGATGGTCCACATGTGGTTGACGTTGCCTTCAACGGCGGCCTGAAGCGCCTGTGCTTTCACGCCACCCAGCACCAGAATCATCACTTCTTCTGCATCCAGCAGCGTACCCACGCCAACGGTCAGAGCGTATTTTGGCACCTGGTTAACGTCGCCATCAAAGAAGCGGGAGTTTGCCACACGGGTGTCATGAGTCAGGGTTTTGATACGGGTACGGGACGCCAGAGAAGAGGCCGGTTCGTTAAACGCGATATGACCATCGTTGCCTACGCCACCCATGAACAGGTGGATTTTGCCATAAGCGCGGATTTTTTCTTCATAATGACGGCACTCAGCTTCGATATCAGGTGCATTTCCATCCAGCAGGTTTATATTTCCTGGCTGAATATCAACATGGTCAAAGAAGTTACGGTGCATAAAGCTATGGTAGCTTTCCGGGTGATCTTTTGGCAGGCCAACGTATTCATCCATGTTGAAGGTGACAACATGTTCAAAACTTACCTGGCCCGCTTTATGCATCTCAACCAAAGCTTTATAGGCGGTAAGAGGTGTGCCACCGGTTGGCAGGCCGAGCACGAAAGGACGATCGGCAGTCGGTTTGAACGCATTGATACGGTTTACGATATGGCGGGCAGCCCATTTACCGACTTGTTCTGCAGTTGCCAGGGGGATCAGTCTCATTATTCACCTCTGAAGTTTTCATAAAAGTTGGCGGATTGCATGTCCGGGTATGATTAAGACTAACCTGGTTCACACCGAGAGGGGGTAATCCGTCTTGATTTTTCGTATCATAAAATAAGTTTTGGCGGTTTGCCAGTGCAGGGGAGGATGATAAACAATATTTGGTGACAAAAATCACAAAAAGTACGCGTTTAATTTGCGATACGAATTAATTTTCCACACACTCAATCAGCCAGTGAATCATCAACTGTATTTATAAGTTAGTGACACAAAAAAAACAGCTGAGAATACACCGTTAACGGGGTCTCATAGGGGGAACAAATTGAGCATTTTAGGTTACTTACAAAAGGTTGGTCGCGCCTTAATGGTGCCGGTCGCCACGCTGCCTGCGGCAGCAATACTGATGGGTGTCGGTTACTGGATTGACCCGGTGGGTTGGGGTGGAGACAACGCGTTAGCGGCCTTCTTCATTAAGTCCGGTTCTGCCATTATTGATAACATGTCCGTACTGTTTGCCATTGGTGTGGCTTATGGTATGTCCAAAGATAAAGACGGTGCTGCGGCACTGACCGGCTTCGTGGGCTTCCTTGTGTTGACCACGCTCTGCTCCCCGGCTGCGGTTTCCATGATTCAGAAGATCCCTGCGGACCAGGTTCCGGCAGCGTTCGGCAAGATCAGCAACCAGTTCGTGGGTATCCTGGTGGGTATCATCTCCGCTGAACTGTACAACCGCTTCAGTAGCGTTGAGTTGCCAAAAGCGCTCTCCTTCTTCAGCGGCCGTCGTCTGGTGCCGATCCTGACCTCCTTCGTCATGATCGTTGTTGCTTTCATCCTGATGTACATCTGGCCGGTGATCTTCGACGGTCTGGTAAACTTCGGTGAGCATATCCAGAAACTGGGTTCCGTCGGTGCGGGCGTTTATGCGTTCTTCAACCGTCTGCTGATCCCGGTTGGTCTGCACCACGCGCTGAACTCCGTGTTCTGGTTTGACGTTGCAGGTATTAACGATATCCCTAACTTCCTCGGCGGCGCACAGTCCATCGAAGCAGGTAAAGCGGTTGTTGGTATCACCGGTCGTTACCAGGCGGGCTTCTTCCCGATTATGATGTTCGGTCTGCCGGGTGCTGCGCTGGCTATCTACCACTGCGCGCGTCCAGAGAACAAAGCAAAAGTGCTGGGTATCATGATGGCGGGCGCATTCGCGGCCTTCTTCACCGGTATCACCGAGCCGCTGGAATTCTCCTTCATGTTCGTTGCCCCGGTACTGTACGTGATCCACGCCGTGCTGACCGGTATCTCCGTGTTCATCGCAGCATCCATGCAGTGGATTGCTGGCTTCGGCTTCAGTGCGGGCCTGGTGGATATGGTGTTGTCTTCCCGTAACCCGCTGGCGGTTCACTGGTACATGCTGATCCTGCAGGGTCTGGCGTTCTTCGTGATCTACTACGTGGTGTTCCGCTTCACCATTACCAAATTCAACCTGATGACCCCGGGTCGCGAGCTGGCCGTTGCCGGTAGCGAAGCGGATGGTCAGGATGTGAACGTGAGCGGCACAGGGACTGAAGATGTTTCCGGTCTGGCGCGTCAGTACATCGCGGCAGTCGGCGGTTCAGACAACCTGACCGGTATTGATGCCTGCATCACCCGTCTGCGTCTGAACGTGAAAGACTCTTCTCTGGTCAACGAAGCGCTGGCGAAACGTCTGGGTGCTTCTGGCGTCATCCGCCTGAACAAAACCAGCGTGCAGATCATTGTCGGCTTTGTGGCTGAGAAAATCGCTAACGCAATGAAAACCACCGGCCCGGTTGCCGCTGCTGAAGCTGCACCTGCTGCCGCACCTGCTGCCGTTAAGCCACAGGCTGTTGCCAATGCCACCACCACCATCGCGGCGCTGGTTTCACCAGTAACCGGTGAAGTGGTTGCCCTGGAGCAGGTGCCTGATGAAGCCTTCGCCAGCAAAGCTGTCGGTGATGGCGTGGCGGTGAAACCAACGGATAAAACCGTCGTTTCTCCGGCAGCGGGCACCATCGTTAAAATCTTCAATACTAACCACGCTTTCTGTCTGGAAACGGAGAAAGGTGCGGAGATCGTTGTCCATATGGGTATCGATACCGTCGCGCTGGGTGGACAGGGCTTCAAACGCCTGGTTGAAGAGGGCGCAGAAGTGGTGGCAGGTCAGCCGATTCTGGAAATGGATCTTGCTTACCTGAACGCCAATGCGCGCTCCATGATCAGCCCGGTTGTCTGCAGCAACATCGACGACTTTAGCGGCCTGGTGATTAAGGCGCAGGGTCAGGTTGTTGCTGGTCAGACGCCACTGTATGAAATTAAAGGCAAATAAGTGCTCCTGAGTTAGCGTTAATGCCTGAGCGGCGGGGATATCCCCGCCGCTTTTTTTTGCAGCAATCGCCCCGATTATTCTCTCCAGAGACCTTTTTCGTGTAACTAAAGGTTGTCACTACGCCCGGCTTATAAGATCATATGCCGTTATACGTCGTTTACGCTTTGAGGAATCCACGATGAGTGAGGCTGAAGCCCGCCCAAGCAACTTTATTCGTCAGATCATCGATGAAGATCTGGCCACTGGTAAGCACACCACAGTTCATACCCGTTTTCCGCCGGAGCCGAACGGCTACCTGCACATTGGTCACGCGAAATCTATCTGCCTGAACTTCGGCATCGCGCAGGACTACCAGGGTCAATGCAACCTGCGTTTCGATGACACCAACCCGGTGAAAGAAGATATCGAATACGTAGAGTCCATTAAGAACGACGTGCAATGGTTGGGCTTCAACTGGTCTGGCGACATCTGCTACTCCTCTGACTATTTTGACCAGCTGTATGCCTACGCCGTTGAGCTGATCAACAAAGGCCTGGCCTACGTTGATGAGCTTTCTGCGGACGAAATCCGCGAATACCGCGGCTCGCTGACCGCGCCGGGTAAAAACAGCCCGTATCGCGATCGCAGCGTGGAAGAGAACCTGGCGCTGTTTGAAAAAATGCGTGCCGGTGGCTTCGAAGAGGGCAAAGCCTGTCTGCGCGCCAAAATCGATATGGCTTCGCCGTTTATCGTGATGCGCGATCCGGTGCTATACCGCATTAAGTTTGCCGATCACCATCAGACCGGCAGCAAGTGGTGCATCTACCCGATGTACGACTTTACCCACTGCATCAGCGATGCGCTGGAAGGCATTACTCACTCCCTGTGTACGCTGGAGTTCCAGGACAACCGTCGTCTGTACGACTGGGTGCTGGATAACATCTCTATTCCGGTGCATCCGCGTCAGTACGAGTTCTCTCGTCTGAATCTGGAATACACCGTGATGTCCAAGCGCAAGCTGAACCTGCTGGTGACCGACAAGCACGTTGAAGGCTGGGATGACCCGCGTATGCCGACCATCTCTGGTCTGCGTCGCCGTGGCTATACCGCTGCCTCTATCCGTGAGTTCTGCAAACGCATCGGCGTAACCAAGCAGGACAACACCATCGAGATGGCATCGCTGGAATCCTGTATCCGCGAAGATCTGAATGACAATGCGCCGCGCGCCATGGCTGTTATCGATCCGGTAAAACTGGTTATCGAAAACTATCCGCAGGGCGAAAGCGAGCTGGTGACTATGCCGAATCATCCGAGCAAGCCGGAGATGGGCAGCCGTGACGTGCCGTTCAGCGCAGAAATCTGGATCGATCGCGCCGACTTCCGTGAAGAAGCCAACAAGCAGTACAAACGTCTGGTGATGGGCAAAGAAGTGCGTCTGCGTAATGCCTACGTGATCAAAGCCGAGCGTGTCGAGAAAGATGCAGAAGGCAACATCACGACCATCTTCTGCACCTACGATGCCGAGACCCTGAGCAAAGACCCGGCCGACGGTCGCAAAGTGAAGGGCGTTATCCACTGGGTGAGCGCGGCTCATGCGCTGCCGGTTGAAATCCGTTTGTACGATCGTCTGTTCAGCGTGCCAAACCCGGGGGCCGCAGAGGACTTCCTGCAGGTGATTAACCAGGATTCACTGGTGATCAAGCAGGGCTTTGCTGAGCCATCCCTGAAAGATGCCGTTGCCGGTCACGCTTATCAGTTCGAGCGCGAAGGCTACTTCTGCCTCGACAGCCGCTATGCTACCGCCGACAAACTGGTATTTAACCGTACCGTTGGTCTGCGTGATACCTGGGCGAAAGCGGGCGAATAACCCCTTTCTCCTCTTAAAAACGCCGCGTACTGCGGCGTTTTTTTTACCTGTCGATCGCAGCCTGGTCATTTAAATCTTCGCGTTGCGAATTAATCCTGTTTCTTAAAACGGTTCGCTTTCTCTTCCTTCGCGCAAATTAACCGTTATTACTACCGGTTGGGATAATTAAATTTAATTTAATAAAAATAAATGGCTCATTCTTAATATTATTTTAAGCAAAAATTCTCCCTCATTTCTTTTGTTACAAACAGCAACCAAATATGTGCGCTTTGTCATAATCCTGACTTTTGATCGCTGAAAAGCGTTGATAATTCGCGTCGCGAAAAATAGTCTAAGGGCAGCAGATGTAAGTGGCTATTGCCGGTTACCTCCACTTTTTACTTTTTTGTTTTTCGCCGTTTAAGGCGCTTTTAATACGTCAAAGAGGATTAATTATGCGTGCGTTTAGTGGCAAACGTAGTGCGCTTGCGCTGGCTATCGCCGGTGTTACAGCAATGTCAGGCTTGATGGTTTCTCCAAAAGCTCAGGCCGAAGGTTTTATTGATGATTCAACCCTCACGGGCGGTGTCTATTACTGGCAGCGTGAACGTGACCGTAAAGATGTTGAGTCAGATAAATATAAAACTAACCTGGCTCATTCCACCTGGAACGCCAACCTTGATTTCCAGTCCGGCTATGCCGCCGATATGTTTGGTCTTGATCTGGCAGCCTTTACTGCCATCGAAATGGCCGAAAATGGCGACAGCGGCCACCCGAACGAAATTGCCTTCTCTTCCAGCAACAAAGCCTATAAAGAGGACTGGTCCGGTGATAAGAGCGGGATCAGCCTGTACAAAGCGGCTGCAAAATTTAAATACGGTCCGGTCTGGGCGCGTGGTGGCTGGCTGCAGCCAACCGGTCAAACTTTGTTAGCACCGCACTGGAGCTTTATGCCGGGTACCTATCAGGGGGCCGAAGCCGGGGCAAAATTTGACTACGGCGATAGCGGTGAGTTGAGTTTCTCTTACATGTGGACCAACGAGTATAAAGCGCCGTGGCATCTCGAGATGGACAAGTTTTATCAGAATGACCGCAAAACCCGCGTCGATTATCTCCACTCCTTTGGTGCGAAGTACGATTTCAAAAATGACCTGATTCTGGAAGCCGCTTTTGGCCAGGCTGAAGGTTTTATCGATCAGTACTTTGCTAAAGCCAGCTACAAGCTCGATATCGTGGGCGGCCCGCTCTCTACCACCTATCAGTTTTACGGCACGCGTGATAAAGCCGACAGCGGCACCGTGAATGATATTTATGACGGTACGGCATGGCTGCAGGCGCTCACCCTGGGCTACAAAGTTGGCCAGGTGGATTTACGTCTGGAAGGGACTTACGTCAAGGCCGAAGGGCAGCAGGGGTACTTCCTGCAACGTATGACCCCAACTTACGCCTCCTCCAACGGTCGTCTGGACGTATGGTGGGATAACCGCTCTGACTTTAACGCCAACGGTGAAAAAGCGGTCTTCTTTGGTGCCATGTATGACCTGAGCAACTGGAACCTGGCGGGCTGGAGCGTTGGTGCGTCTTATGTCTACGCCTGGGATGCGAAACCGGCAGACTGGTTAATCAACAGCGCCGGTCAGCGTGAGGATATCGCCTCTAACAAGATCAAAGAATCGGCCTATAGCCTGGATGCGAGCTACACCCTGCAGGACGGCCGCGCGAAAGGAACCATGTTCAAACTGCACTTCACACAGTATGACAACCACTCCGATATCCCAAGCTACGGCGGCGGCTACGGCAATATCTTCCAGGATGAGCGTGACGTGAAGTTTATGGTTATCGCCCCGTTCACCATCTTCTGATGACAATCCGGGCGGGGACGATCCCCGCCTGACTGGAGAGCGTTATGCTGAAAAAAATCGTAGTGGTTGCGGTGCTGGCATCAGGACTGGCCGCCTGCGCGCAGCCCCAGACCCAGAAAGAAGATACCCGGCTGAAAGAGGCCTACAGCGCCTGCATCAATACCGCTGAAGGTTCGCCAGAGAAGATCGAAGCCTGCCAAAGCGTGCTCGACGTGCTGCGTAAGGAGAAGGCGCACGAGCAGTTCGCAACTCAGGAGACCATCAGGGTGGCGGATTACCAGGCCTGTATCCAGGCGCGGAAAACGGGTAACGATCAGGAAGTCACTAAAAGCTGCGATAAGATTTGGCAGGAGATCCGCACTAACAACGCGAAGTAATCTGCTGTTTGCCACGCCCGGTGGCGCTACGTTTACACAGCCTGAAAGGGGAAATCCCCTCAGGTACGGTAAGCGCAGCGCCACCGGGCTTTTTGCATGATGACAGGCAAAAAAAAGCCAACCGTCAGGTTGGCTCAGAGTCGATGCAAAGATTACTTGGTGTCGTGCGCGTGGTCATCTTCGCGGCAGTCGCCTTCGGCACAGTGGCCATACAGGTACAGACTGTGGTTGGTCAGACGAATGCCATGACGTGCGGCAATTTCGCGCTGGCGTAATTCGATGGAATCATCGCTGAATTCGATCACTTTGCCGCAGTCGAGGCAAATCAGGTGATCGTGGTGATGCTGCTGCGTCAGTTCAAACACGGATTTACCGCCTTCGAAATTATGACGCGTAACGATGCCTGCATCGTCGAACTGGTTCAGTACACGGTAAACGGTAGCCAGACCAATCTCTTCGCCCATGTCGATCAGACGCTTGTATAAGTCTTCCGCACTGACATGATGGTTATCCGGACCCTGAAGCACTTCCAGGATTTTTAACCGTGGAAGCGTGACTTTCAGTCCGGCCTTCTTTAATGCGGTGTTGTTGTCAGTCATGCGGAATCTGTCCTGTTGCTAAACGATTCACTTCTAAAGAAGAAGTGACAGAAAATGCACCTGGGATAATGCGTCTCATTATAGAACTGCCATGACCTAATGAAAACTGCAAGTCTCAAGTAAAGTATGCTTATAAAAACGTGGTACCGCCAACAAAGTTGTTACAAGGTTCCGCGTTTACTCCTGGATCATTGTACAGGTATGGCAGCAAAAGTTAAAAATTTGTAGCAATTATTTTGATTGGTTTTGCCTATTGATGCGGCGCAACTGTAACGTTGCACCGCGATATCATCAGGCATTCAGAATGGCGTCGAGATGCAGCTCTTCGCGAATTTGTTTAACCCATTTGTCCACGCGCTCAGCGGTCAGCTCCGGCTGGCGATCTTCATCGATGGCGAGACCAACAAAGTTGTTATCATCGGCAAGGCCTTTAGAGGCTTCGAAGTGGTAACCGGCAGTTGGCCAGTGACCAACAATCACTGCGCCGCGTGGCTCAATGATGTCGCGGATGGTGCCGAGGGCATCGCAGAAGTACTCTGCGTAGTCTTCCTGATCGCCACAGCCGAACAGGGCGACCAGTTTGCCGTTGAAGTCGATCTCTTCCAGAGACGGGAAGAAATCGTCCCAGTCACACTGCGCTTCACCGTAATACCAGGTCGGGATGCCCAGCAGCAGAATATCGTAACCTTCGATATCTTCTTTGCTGCTTTTCGCAATGTCATGCACATCGGCAACGTCTTTACCTAACTGTTTTTGAATGTTTTTTGCGATATTTTCGGTGTTACCCGTGTCGCTGCCGAAAAAAATGCCGATGATTGCCATGAGTAAAATAACCTCTTGATACTTAATGGTATGGTGGCGCAATTTAGCCACGGATAAGGGCAATCATAGCAGAACAGAGAAGCCTGCGGAAACTGCTATCACGCAGGACTGCACTCTGTGCTACATGAAAACAACAAGAAGGGGAGTTTTCTGACTTACGCTTTGCCGTGCCATTTCTCGAGCTGAGAAATCAGCATCTCTTCGATAAGCTCACTGCGGCTGATCTCACGGGCGTTCGCCAGCTCATTCAGCGCATCGACGGCTTCAGCATTCAGTTTCAGCTCGACGCGTTTGAGCCCACGACTTTTATCGCGTTTAAGCTGATTGCGCTTATTGATGCGCAGCTGTTCATCACGCGAAAGCGGATTGGTTTTCGGTCGTCCCGGGCGACGCTCATTCGCGAACAGATCTAATGTCGTGCGGTCCGTGTGTTCTTTGGCCATGATTTTGAGACTTCGGGGGAAACAAGACACCCTGCTAATGCCCGGGCGATAAGCGCGCCATCATACATCACCGAAAACGGCACGCCAACGACTGGAGGCCCGCAGGCGACCAGTCGCTCTCTTTTTAATCAATTTTCGATGTCAGCGAGGTAACGGCGGATAGCGCGCAGCACGGCGTCCGGTTTTTCGGCATGAACCCAGTGTCCGGCCCCGGCAATCACATGCGCACGGGCCTGAGGAAATTGCGCCAGCAGCGCGTCACGGTACGCCTCGGTCACATAGGGTGAACTGCCGCCGGTAATAAACAGAGTAGGGTGCGGCCAGGCGGGCACCGACTGCCAGCCAACGATCTGGTCATATTGGTCCCACAGCGCCGGCACGTTGAAGCGCCACTCGCCGTCAACAAAGGATTTCAGCAGGAACTGCACCACGCCCTCTTCGTCGAGATGTTCACGCATCAGCGCTGCGGCCTGCTGGCGGGTACTGACGCCTGCGTCGGTCACGGCATTGATGGCGGCGAAGATCTCATCGTGGCGACGCACGTCGTAATCCACAGGCGCGACGTCGATCACCACCAGCCCGGCAATCCGCTCCGGCGCTAACGCCGTCAGCGCCATCACCGCTTTGCCGCCCATCGAGTGGCCAATCAGGATCGCCTTTTCGATATGGTGTTCATCCAGCGTATCCAGCAGATCCTGGGCCATATCGGCATAGGTCATCTGCGCCGAGCGCGGCGACAGACCGTGGTTGCGCATATCCACCTGGAGCAGCGCGTGGTCGGTCACCAGATCCCGCGCCAGCACGCCAAGGTTATCAAGGCTGCCAAACAGGCCATGCACCAGGACGATGGGAGAATTATTGTGCGGCGATTGTGCAGATTGCGCTCGGGTATTCAATTTCATGGCAAAGTTCTTTTTTTACGTATGTCAGGTTAGGGTATCATGTTGACCATTCTGCCGCCCGGCTGCAAGGAAACAGTTAATTCTGACTTTTGCCGCCATTCTGGCTTGACGCTATCCGCTGTTGGGTTTTGACCTTATACTCCCAACGACTTGTATTCAGATAAGATATCGCACTGGATTAAGATGAAAACAATCGAAGTTGATGACGAGCTTTATCAGTATATCGCCAGCCAGACGCGGCATATCGGTGAGAGCGCGTCCGACATTTTACGGCGCATGCTGAAAATCGCCGCCGCCTCGCAGTCTGCCGCTCCGGCCATCAAAGAAACGCGCCAGCCCGCGGCTGTCGTGCAGGAGAAGCCGCTGTCACCGGTTAAAGACAAAGTGCGTGCGATGCGCGAATTGCTGCTTTCTGACGAATACGCTGAGCAGAAGAAAGCAGTTAACCGCTTTATGCTGGTGCTGACTACACTCTATTCACTGGATAACAACGCATTTGCCGACGCGACAGAGTCACTTCACGGTCGTACCCGCGTCTATTTCGCGGCGGATGAGCAAACGCTGTTACAGAATGGCAATCAAACTAAGCCCAAGCACCTGCCCGGTACGCCGTACTGGGTGATCACCAATACCAATACCGGACGCAAGCGCAGCATGATCGAACACATCATGCAATCCATGCAGTTTCCGGCGGAATTGACTGATAAGGTTTGCGGCACTATCTAACCCTTGCATCAGAAGGACCAGGCAATGGCAAATCATGAGCGTGCGGGTCAACCTGCACAACAGAGCGATTTGATTAACGTCGCCCAACTTACCGCGCAGTACTACGTGCTGAAGCCGGAAGTGGGTAACGCAGAACATGCAGTGAAGTTTGGTACATCCGGGCACCGCGGCAGTGCGGTACGCCACAGCTTTAACGAGCCACATATTCTGGCCATTGCTCAGGCTATCGCCGAAGAGCGCGCCAAAAACGGTATCACCGGTCCGTGCTACGTGGGTAAAGATACTCACGCCCTGTCAGAGCCTGCATTTATTTCCGTACTGGAAGTGTTGGCGGCCAACGGCGTGGACGTCGTGATTCAGGAAAACAACGGCTATACGCCGACCCCTGCGGTCTCTAACGCAATTTTGGTGCACAACCAGAAAGGCGGCGCACAGGCCGATGGCATTGTGATCACGCCATCCCACAACCCGCCGGAAGATGGCGGCATCAAATACAACCCACCGAATGGTGGCCCGGCTGACACCAACGTCACCAAAGTGGTGGAAGATCGTGCTAACGCCCTGCTGGCCGCCGGTCTGAACGGCGTGAAGCGCATTTCCCTGGACGAGGCGATGGCCTCCGGCCACGTGAAAGAGCAGGATCTGGTGCAGCCGTTCGTTGAAGGGCTGGCGGATATCGTCGATATGGCGGCGATCCAGAAAGCCGGTCTGAAGCTAGGCGTTGACCCGCTCGGCGGTTCCGGTATCGAATACTGGAAACGTATTGCAGAGCACTACAAGCTGGATCTGACCATCGTTAACGACCATGTCGATCAGACCTTCCGCTTTATGCACCTGGATAAAGACGGCGCGATCCGCATGGACTGCTCCTCCGAGTGCGCGATGGCTGGCCTGCTGGCGCTGCGCGACAAGTTTGACCTTGCCTTCGCAAATGACCCGGATTATGACCGTCACGGCATCGTCACCCCGGCAGGGCTGATGAACCCGAACCACTATCTGGCGGTTGCGATCAACTACCTGTTCCAGCACCGTCCGCAGTGGGGCAAAGAGGTTGCAGTAGGTAAAACGCTGGTCTCCTCCGCCATGATCGACCGTGTGGTCAACGACCTGGGCCGCAAGCTGGTGGAAGTGCCGGTTGGCTTTAAATGGTTTGTTGATGGTCTGTTCGATGGCAGCTTCGGCTTTGGCGGCGAAGAGAGCGCGGGGGCGTCCTTCCTGCGCTTCAACGGTACGCCGTGGTCTACCGATAAAGATGGCATCATCATGTGCCTGCTGGCGGCGGAAATCACTGCCGTTACCGGTAAGAACCCGCAGGAGCACTACAACGAGCTGGCAGCCCGTTTTGGTGCCCCGAGCTACAACCGTCTGCAGGCGTCTGCCACTTCCGCACAGAAAGCGGCGCTGTCTAAGCTGTCACCAGAAATGGTCAGCGCCAGCACCCTGGCAGGTGACCCGATCACGGCCCGTCTGACGGCAGCACCAGGTAATGGCGCGTCGATTGGCGGCCTGAAGGTGATGACCGAGAACGGCTGGTTCGCTGCGCGTCCATCCGGTACGGAAGATGCGTACAAAATCTACTGTGAAAGCTTCCTCGGCGACGAGCACCGTCAGCTGATTGAGAAAGAAGCGGTTGAGATTGTGAGTGAAGTATTGAAGAACGCGTAAGTGCGGTTTGTGTGCCGGGCGGCAAGGCGATTGCCCGGCCTGGAACCTCTAAAAACGGCAACCTCAGGGTTGCCGTTTTGCTTTCTCTCAAAGCATAAACCGATAGCCAATGCCGGTTTCGGTTAACAGGTGGCGCGGGCGCGCGGGATCCACTTCGAGCTTCTGCCGAAGGTGGCCCATATAGATGCGCAGATAGTGACTATGCTCCACCGCATTCGGCCCCCAGACCTGGCTTAACAGCTGGCGCTGGGTGAGCACTTTGCCATGATTGTTGAGCAGGACCGCCAGCAGGCGGAACTCGATAGGGGTCAGATGGATTTCTGCCTCTCCCCGCTGAATGCGTCGTGACGCCAGATCGACGCGAATATCAGAGAAGGTGTACACCGGGTCGACAGGAGAGGTGGTTGCGTGGCGACGCAGGGCAACGCGCAGCCGCGCCTGCAGTTCGCCAATGCCAAACGGCTTGCTGAGATAATCGTCGGCACCGGCATCGAGCGCGGCGATTTTGTCGGTCTCTTCCAGACGCGCCGAGAGCACAATGATGGGCATCTGGCTCCACTGGCGCACTTCCCGGATAAAGTCGAGGCCGTCGCCGTCGGGCAGGCCCAGATCGAGGATCACCAGATCCGGTTTGCGGGTCGCGGCTTCAATCAGGCCCCGCTGCAACGTCCCGGCATCGTGTACGCGCAGCCCTTCACCTTCCAGCGCGGCGCGCAGAAAACGGCTGATAGCGAGTTCATCTTCAACAATCAGGACGTTAATCACAAATCCTCTGGCAATTCATTCAGTTCGGGTGGCGTATCGCGCGGCAGTGTAACACAGAATCTGGCCCCCCCTTCAGGGCGGTTATGGGCCGTGATGGTGCCGCCGTGTACCTCAACAATCGCCTGGCAGATGGCCAGCCCCAGCCCGACGCCGGGAATGGCCGACTCTTTATTACCCCGGGCGAACTTATCAAAGATAGCCTGTTCCTGACCCGCCGGGATGCCGGGGCCAGTATCCCACACTTCCAGCTGGAGCTGTTCCGGGGTGACGCTGGCATGGATGCCGATCTGCGCTTTGCGGCCCGCGTATTTGCCAGCGTTCTCCAGCAGGTTAATCAGCACCCGCTCGAACAGAGGACCATCCACGTGGATTAACGCCAGCGGATCGGGCATATCGAGCGCGATATGTCGCCCACCCAGTCCCGGCTCCAGCGTTTTTAAGGCACTGCCGATCACCTCTTCCAGCGTCAGCCACTCTTTTTTCAGGTTAAAACCGCCGGACTGGATCCGCGCCATGTCCAGCAGGTTATTCACCAGCCGGGTGGTATTCAGCACGTGCTGGCGAATCTCACTGGCCTGCGGGGCATGGCGGGAGCCTTCTGCCGCCAGGTCGAGGGTCAAAATTTCCGACTGGCCGAACAGCACCGTCAGCGGCGTGCGCAGGTCATGGGAGAGTGCCGCCAGCAGCGAATTGCGAATGCTCTCCCGCTCACTGGCTAACCGCGCCTGCTCTTCACTGGCGGTCAGGGCCAGCCGCTCAAGGGCATTGGCGACCAGCAGGGTGAAGGTCTCCAGCAGGCGCTGCTGCTCGGGGATCATCAGCTGGCGCAGGTTAGACGGCTCAACGATCGCCACCCCCTGATGCTGGAGCGGCAGGATAAGATAGGGCACGCCGGGCAGGGTGTCGGTGCCTGCCCCGGCGGGCTGGCCCTTGTCAAAGCTCCAGCGGGCAATGGCCTCATCCCAGGGCGTCATTCCCGAGACCGGGGTCATCGGACGCAGCGCGCCCTCGCGATCCGGGCTCAGGATCAGGCTGCGGGCGTGAAAGGTCGAGTGAATAAACTGCTGGCTGGTGTGGGCGATATCCTGCGGCGTGCGGCCCACCGCCAGCGCCTTCGACATTTCATACAGATGGCGGGTGCGCTGCTCGCGGTAGCGGGCGATCCGCGCCTGATAGCGCACCCCCGCCGTCAGGTTACCAATCAGCAAGCCCACCGCCAGCATCACGGCGAAGGTCAGCACGTACTGCACATCCGATACCGCCAGGGTACCGCGTGGGGCGATGAAAAAGAGATCGAAGCTGACCACGTTGATTACCGTCGCCAGGACCGAGGGCCAGCGGCCATAAAACAGCGCCACGATCACCACCCCAAGCAGGTAGATCATCACCAGGTTGGCGGCATCAAAGTCGGGTAGCCACTGATTGGCGATAAAGGTGATCAGGGCGCACAGCAATACCGCCACCAGGCAACCGCGCAGCTGGATGCGCCATTTTTCGGTAAACGCCCGGTTATCGGGCGTTTTTGCGGGCAGGGCGGCGGGCTTGTCGTCAAGGGCGACGATCAACAGGTCGAGGTCGGGAGCACGCTGCGCCAGCCTGTCGGCAAAGGTGTCCCGGTTAAACCACCGGCGATGAGAACGCCTGCCGATGACAATCTTGCCCAGGTTATGCTCCCGGGCGTAGCGCAGGATGGCTTTATCTTCTGCCTGTTCGGCCAGGGTGGCGGTTTCGGCCCCCAGCTCCTGCGCCAGACGCAGGGCGCTGAGAATGGCGCGGCGCTGGTTCTCCGGCAGACGGTGCAGTTGCGGCGTCTCGACGTAGACAGCGTGCCAGACGCTGCCGAACTTCGCCGCCAGACGCGCGGCGGTGCGCACCAGCTTCTCGTTGCCGCTGCCGTGCCCGATGCAGAGCAGGATGGCGTCGCGGGTATGCCACACCTTCTCCTCGCCCTGACGGTCACGCCAGGCCCGCATCTGATCGTCCACCCGGTCGGCGGTACGGCGCAGGGCCAGCTCGCGCAGGGCGATCAAATTGCCTTTACGGAAGAAGTGCTCGATTGCCCGCTCGGCCTGCCCGGCGATGTAAACCTTACCTTCGTGCAAGCGCTGGCGCAGATCGTCCGGGGGCAGATCCACCAGCACCACTTCATCTGCTGCGTCGAAGAAGGGATCCGGGACCGTCTCCCGCACCTGGATGCCAGTGACGCCGCTGACTACATCATTCAGGCTTTCCAGATGCTGCACGTTGACGGTGGTAAAGACATCAATGCCCGCTTCCAGCAGCTCTTCAACGTCCTGCCAGCGTTTGGGGTGACGCGAGCCGGGGGCGTTGCTGTGCGCCAGCTCGTCCATCAGGATCAATGCCGGACGGCGGGCGAGGGCGGCGTCCAGATCGAATTCCGTCACCAGACGACCACGATGATGAATACGCCGGGAAGGCTGGGTCGCCAGCCCGGCCAGCAGGGCGGCGGTCTCCTGGCGACCGTGGGTCTCCGCCACGCCGATCAAAATATCAAGCCCCTGGGCGCGCAGACGCTGCGCTTCACTGAGCATGGCGAAGGTCTTGCCGACCCCCGCGCAGGCGCCGAAAAAGATTTTCAGCTTGCCGCGATGGGGGGTGGCAGCCTGCTCCAGCAGTTTGTCCGGGTCCGGGCGCTGAGGCTCGTCGATCATTTAGTTTTTCCTTAGTGCGTCCAGCGCCAGATTCAATTCAACAATGTTGACCACCGTGCCGCCCATCGCGCTGAACAGCGGTTTTTGCGTATGTTCGGCCACCAGCTGGCTGAGCTGCACAGGCGTGAGCTGACGCGCCTGTGCCACGCGGGGGATCTGCCAGGCGACGGCCTGCGGCGTCAGACTGTAGTCTAGCCCGCTACCGGAGGCGGTCACCAGCTCCACCGGCACCGCCTGGCTGGCCTGCGGGTTGGCGACGCGTAATGCCGCTATGCGGGCGCGAACGGCATTATCCAGTTCAGGATTGCTGCCTGCCAGGTTACTGCCGCCTGAGGCCAGCGGATTATACGGGCTTTCTGCCGTGGCAGAAGGACGACCGTGAAAGTATCCCGGCGCGGTAAAGTCTTGTCCAATCAGACGTGAGCCGCGGATCTCCCCCTCCTGACGGATAAGGGATCCGTTGGCCTGGTCGGCAAACCACCACTGACCCAGGGCGGTGGTAACCAACGGGTAGACGCCGCCGGTGACCAGGGCCAGCAGAATAAACAACAGTATAGCGGGACGTAACATAGCCATTTGATTTTCCTCTTAAACCAGCCCGAACAGCGTAAGCACCAGGTCAATGGCTTTAATGCCGATAAAAGGCACCACCAGCCCACCCAGACCGTAAATCCACAGATTGCGGCGCAGCATGGCGGCGGCGGTGAGCGGCTTGTAGCTCACCCCCTTGAGCGCCAGCGGGATCAGAAAGACAATGATCAGCGCGTTAAAGATCACCGCGCTCAGGATTGCCGAGGCGGGGGAGTGCAGATGCATCACGTTCAGGGCGTTTAGCTGCGGATAGGTCGCCGCAAATGCCGCCGGGATGATGGCGAAATATTTCGCCACGTCGTTGGCGATACTGAAAGTGGTCAGGGAGCCGCGGGTCATCAGCATCTGTTTGCCGATATGCACCACCTCAATCAGCTTGGTCGGGTTGGAGTCAAGGTCGACCATGTTGCCCGCCTCTTTTGCCGCCTGGGTACCGGAGTTCATCGCCACCGCCACATCTGCCTGGGCGAGCGCCGGGGCGTCGTTGGTGCCATCCCCGGTCATCGCCACCAGCCGTCCTTCGGCCTGATACTGCCGGATCAACGCCAGTTTGGCCTCTGGCGTGGCCTCGGAGAGAAAATCATCCACGCCTGCTTCTGCGGCAATGGCCGCGGCGGTCAGACGGTTATCGCCGGTGATCATCACCGTTTTAATGCCCATTTTACGCAGCTGGGCAAAACGCTCCTTGATACCGCCTTTAACGATGTCTTTCAGGGCGATCACCCCCAGCACAGTCGAGCCTTCCGCGACCACCAGCGGCGTGGCCCCCTGACGGGCGACGTTTTCCACCAGGGTATCGACCTGCGGCGGGAAGTGGCCGTTGTTGGCGGTAATGTGACGGCGAATGGCATCCACCGAGCCTTTGCGAATCAACCGATCCTGGAAGTTAATTCCGCTCATCCGTGTTTGTGCCGTAAAGGGCACAAAGGTGGCATGCAGGCTCTGTACGTCGCGCTGGCGCAGATTAAAGCGCTGTTTGGCGAGGATCACGATGCTGCGGCCTTCCGGGGTTTCATCCGCCAGTGAGGCCAGTTGGGCAGCATCGGCCAGTGTTTTCTCATCCACGCCTGGGGCAGGCAGAAACTCGGATGCCTGACGATTGCCCAGGGTGATGGTGCCGGTTTTGTCCAGCAGCAGCACGTCGACATCACCGGCCGCCTCCACCGCCCGGCCGCTGGTGGCAATGACGTTGGCCGCCAGCATCCGGCTCATGCCCGCCACGCCGATGGCCGACAGCAGGCCGCCGATGGTGGTTGGGATCAGACAGACCAGCAGGGCAACCAGCACGGTGACGCTTACCGCCGTGCCGCCATATGACGAGAAGGGCCACAGGGTGGCAGTCGCCAGCAGGAAGACAATGGTCAGCGCCACCAGCAGAATGGTCAGGGCAATTTCGTTCGGGGTTTTGCGCCGCTGCGCGCCTTCCACCATGGCGATCATCCTGTCGAGGAAGGTCTCACCGGGGTTAACACTGCACTGGATCACCAGCCAGTCTGAAAGAATGCGCGTCCCGCCGGTGACCGAGGCAAAGTCGCCGCCGGACTCACGGATCACCGGCGCGGATTCGCCGGTGATGGCGCTCTCATCCACCGAGGCACCCCCTTCGATCACCTCCCCGTCGCAGGGGATAATGTCTCCGGCCTCTACCAGCACGATGTCGCCTTTGCGCAGCGTATCCGCCGGAACCTTGTCCGTTGCGGCACCGTACCGGGCTTCGCGCAGCTTGCGGGCGAAAGCCGTTTTCTGTACCCCTTTGAGGCTGTTAGCCTGCGCTTTGCTGCGTCCTTCTGCCAGGGCTTCGGCGACGTTGGCAAACAGCACGGTGAACCACAGCCACAGGCTGATCGCTGCGGTAAAGGTGGCACTGCCTGCCAGTAATCCGCCCGCCATGGCCAGGGCCAACAGGGTGGTCAGCAGGCTGCCCAGCCAGACAATAAACATTACCGGATTGCGCCACTGCACGCGCGGGTCGACTTTTTTAACCGCATCCATCAGCGCCTGACGAACCAGCGAGGGTTCGAGCAGGGCCAGTTGCTTACGACTCATGACCAATACTCCGCAAAATCAGCGTAAAGAGAGATGTTCCGCGACCGGGCCTAAGGCGAGGGCGGGAATAAAGGTGAGGGCGCCCACCAGCAGGATGGTGCCGATCAGCAGGCCAACAAACAGCGCGCCGTGGGTCGGGAGCGTGCCGCCAGAGGCGGGCTGGCGAGTCTTATTCACCAGCGATCCGGCGATAGCCATAACCGGTATAATCACCCCAAAGCGACCCACTAACATGCAGAACGCCAGCAGGCAGTTCCAGAATGGCGAGTTGGCGCTCAGGCCCGCGAAAGCGCTGCCGTTGTTGTTGGACGCCGACGACACCGCGTACAGCACCTCGCTGAACCCGTGGATGCCGGGGTTGAAAATGCCGCTGCGTCCGGCGTCGGTCATCAGCGCCAGCGCGGTGCCAAGCAGCACCAGCGCCGGGGTGACGAGGATCGCCAGCGCGGTCAGCTTCATCTCCCGCACGTCGATTTTCTTACCCAGGTATTCCGGGGTGCGGCCAATCATCAACCCGGCGATAAACACTGCCAGCAGCACGAACAGCAGCATGCCGTACAGACCCGATCCGACGCCGCCAAACACCACTTCACCAATCTGCATCAGCCACAGCGGGATCATCCCGCCCAACGCGGTGAAAGAGTCGTGCATGGCGTTAACCGCCCCGCAGGAGGCCGCAGTCGTGACCACGGCGTACAGGCTGCTGGCAAGAATGCCAAAGCGGCTCTCTTTGCCCTCCATATTGCTGTTGCTGTCTGCCCCCAGCAGCATGAAGTGGCTGTTGCCTTGCCATTCCGCCCACATCACCAGCGCTGCGCAGATCGCAAAGATGATGGACATGGTCCAGAGGATCGCGTGCCCCTGGCGACGCTCGCTGACCGCCTCGCCAAAGGCAAA
Source organism: Leclercia sp. LSNIH3 (assembly GCF_002935105.1). Lineage (NCBI taxonomy): Bacteria > Pseudomonadati > Pseudomonadota > Gammaproteobacteria > Enterobacterales > Enterobacteriaceae > Leclercia > Leclercia sp. LSNIH3. The sequence continues at coordinate 1,062,800 of NZ_CP026387.1, read as the reverse complement.
GCACAGCGCGGCGGGGATCAGGAAGATCGCGAGCATCTGCACGGCGTTCGTCAGTGCCGTGGGGTTCTCAAACGGATGGGCAGAGTTCGCATTGAAGAAGCCGCCCCCGTTGGTGCCAAGTATTTTTATCGCCTCCTGCGAGGCCACCGGCCCCATCGGCAGCAGCTGCTTTGCCCCCTCCAGCGAGGTGAAGGGCTGATAAGGCAGCAGGTTTTGCAACACCCCCTGCTGGATAAACAGCAAGGCGATGATCAGCGACAGCGGCAGCAACACCCACAGGGTGATGCGGGTCAGGTCGACCCAGGCGTTGCCGAGTGTGGTGACATTCTGGCGAGCAAAGGCGCGGATGAGGGCAAAAATCACCGCAATGCCGCTGGCGGCCGAGAGGAAATTTTGTACCGTCAGGCCCGCCATCTGGCTGAAATAGCTCAGGGTGGTCTCTCCGGCATAGGACTGCCAGTTGGTATTACTGACAAAGCTGACCGCAGTGTTCAGCGCCAGATGCCAGGAGAGGCCCGGAAGCTGCTGAGGATTAAGCGGCAGATAACCCTGTAGCATCAGCATGGCGAACAGCACCGCCAGGCCCACCCCATTCAGCAACAGGATCGCCAGCAGATAGTGACGCCAGTCCATCTCGCCGGTGCGGATCCCGAGCATTCGCAGTAACCCGGCGTCAAGGGCTTGCACCCCCGGCAACGGCAGGCCGTTGATCATCCGCGCCAGCCACATCCCCAGCGGGCGGGCGAGCACCAGGAGCACCAGCAGAAAGCCGGCAATAAGCAGAAATCCTTGTGCGGCCATCAGAATGCCTCCGCGTTCAACAGGGCATAAATCAGATACCCCAGTAACAGGAACACCAGCACGATGCCCGCAATTACACCTGCACTCACAATTCACCTCCGGGTGACATTAGTCTTGGTGCAAAGGCTAAAATTTCGGGCGCAAAGATTTCGCAAAAATCGGAGGGGGAGGTGTAAAAAAAGTATAAAGAGGGATAAGACCCTAATTTAACTAATGGTTAGTATAAATTTAACTTTTATGTAACTTAATTACGGTGCGAATTGTAAAGTACCTTCTTATTCACCAAAAAAGTGGTCGGATGAGTAGTAAAATTACAACCAAAGCGTTATTATTTTCCTCAGTTAAGCAATTTCAATTTTCCGGAGAGGGTTTCCGGCCAGAAAAAGGGGAGAAAATGATGGAATCTTACAAAGCGTATCCGGCACATATCGTTTTTATTCGCCGCACTTTCGCTGTTTTAGCGGGTGTTCTGGCGTTACCAGTGATGCTTTTCTGGAAAGAGCGTTCTCGTTTTTATAGCTATCTGCATCGTGTCTGGGCTAAAACCAGCGATAAACCGGTGTGGATGGACCAGGCCGAAAAAGCCATTTGTGATTTTTATTAAGCATTAAGAAAGACTACACACAGCACTTGCACCAACAAAAAACCGCCACAGCAATGTGGCGGTTTTTTTATCCCTCGGGATTCGCGGTCCGTTGGGTGGAGCTATCAGGCTCTTCCAGAGAAGACTATCTTATCCTTAACCGCTCTCAGGGGAAATGTAAGCAATCTAAATGAATTCGGAAAGGCCTGTGGCGGTCTGCCTATGAGCCAGGATGTTACTATGATGTGTCGTCCCTTTCCGCCATCAGGCACATGGGCATCGGTCCCAGGAAAGGTGCATTCACAACCGTAACTCAGGATCTTCCAGAGCTTGTGTCTGCCGGATTATCACCGGTGGTGAACGGTGGAGCGGTTTATATGCAGGGACCGCATAATGAAACGCTATCTTTGTATTGCGTTCATTGTTACCAGCGTATTCGTGGTAAGAAGTGACGAGTCTGTCGTATCCGTTGCCCTTACCGCGTACATGCAGGACAAGTAGCGTTAAGGCCGCCATCAGGGCGGCCTTTTTTATTCCAATATGGCTACACTTGTTAAAGCGAAGTATCCTCGGTGACTTGTAGATGTTACAGACGATAATCACTGGAGTGTTATGGCCACCCATCTGGTCTGGTTTCGCGCCGATCTGCGCATCCACGACAACCTGGCGCTTGCCGCCGCCTGTCGCAACAAAAATGCCCGCGTGCTGGCGCTTTTCATCGCTACGCCGCAACAGTGGCAGCAGCACGCGATGGCACCGCGCCAGGCCGCGTTTCTTCACGCCCATCTCAACGGCTTACAGCAGCAGCTGGCCGATAAAGGCATTCCGCTGCTGTACGCTCAGGTCGATGATTTTGCGGCACAAGCAGAGAAAGTGGCGCAGATTTGCGCCGAGCATGACGTCACCCAACTTTTTTATAACTACCAGTACGAACTGAACGAGCAACAGCGCGATCGCCAGCTGGAGCGCGCGCTGGAGGACGTAACGTGTCAGGGATTTGATGACAGCGTTATCCTGCCTCCCGGCAGCGTCATGACCGGCAATCACGAGATGTACAAAGTGTTTACGCCCTTCAAAAACGCCTGGCTGCGGCGACTGAAAGAGGGGCTACCCGAGTGTGCGGCGGCACCTGCCGGGCGCGAGGGCGAAAAAGTTACGCTGGAGACGCTGGAGTTCGACTACCCGCAGCAGGCGTTCGATGCAGACCTGTTTCCGGCGAGCGAGAAAGAGGCGATTGCCCGGCTGCGCCAGTTCTGCCAGCAGAGCGCGGGCGACTACGAGACACAGCGCGATTTCCCGGCTATCGAAGGCACCAGCCGTCTCTCCGCCTGTCTGACACTGGGGGTGCTTTCCCCCCGCCAGTGCCTGCACAGATTGCTCGCCGAGCAACCCCAGGCGCTGGAAGGCGGCCCGGGCTCGGTATGGCTAAGTGAACTGATCTGGCGAGAGTTTTATCGCCACCTGATGACGTATCACCCTGATTTGTGTAAATATCAACCCTTCATACGTTGGACGGATAACGTCCAGTGGCAGGCAGACGAGACTCAGTTGCGGGCCTGGCAATATGGACAGACCGGCTACCCCATCGTCGATGCCGCCATGCGCCAGATGAATGAAACAGGCTGGATGCATAACCGCCTGCGTATGATTACCGCCAGTTTTCTGGTGAAAGATCTGCTGATCGACTGGCGAGCCGGGGAACGTTACTTTATTTCGCAGTTGATTGATGGCGACCTGGCCGCCAACAACGGCGGCTGGCAGTGGGCGGCGTCAACCGGCACCGACGCGGCCCCTTATTTTCGTATTTTTAACCCGACAACCCAGGGGCAGAAGTTCGATTCCGACGGCGTGTTTATCCGCCGCTGGCTGCCGGAGCTGGCCTCCGTGCCGGACAAGGCCATCCATGACCCCTGGACCTGGGCAGACAAGCAGGGGATCACCCTCGATTATCCGCGCCCGGTTGTCGATCATAAACAGGCGCGCGTAGCCACGCTGGCAGCGTATGAAGCCGCCCGAAAAGCGTAAGGGAGCAACAATGAAAAACAGTGAACTGGAAAAACTGATTAACGACAAGCTGAACAGCAGCAGCTTTAGTGACTATGCGCCGAACGGCCTGCAGGTAGAAGGGCGTGAGCAGGTGCAGAAGATTGTAACCGGGGTGACCGCAAGCCAGGCGCTGATCGATGAAGCAGTGCGCCAGAAAGCCGATGCGGTAATTGTCCACCACGGCTATTTCTGGAAGGGCGAATCCCCGGTGATCCGCGGTATGAAGCGCAATCGCCTGAAAACGCTGCTGGAAAACGACATCAACCTCTACGGCTGGCATCTGCCGCTGGACGCTCACCCGCAACTGGGGAACAACGCCCAGCTGGCGGCGCTGCTCGGCATTACCGTCATGGGCGAAATCGAGCCGCTGGTGCCCTGGGGCGAGCTATCCATGCCGGTACCGGGCCTGGAACTGGCCTCCTGGATTGAAGCCCGTCTGGGGCGTCGCCCACTGTGGAGCGGCGACACCGGGCCGGACAACGTCCAGCGCGTCGCCTGGTGTACCGGCGGCGGGCAGAGCTTTATTGACAGCGCGGCGCGCTTTGGCGTCGATGCCTTTATTACCGGCGAAGTGTCGGAGCAAACCATTCACTCTGCCCGGGAGCAGGGGCTGCATTTTTATGCCGCGGGACACCATGCCACGGAACGCGGCGGCATCCGTGCCCTCAGCGAATGGCTGACGGAAACGACTGACCTGGATGTCACTTTTGTGGATATCCCTAATCCAGCCTGATGAGAGGTGTATAAGTGCAGCGAGCACGTTGTTATCTGTTAGGCGAAACCGCCGTAGTGCTGGAACTGGAGCCGCCGGTCACGCTGGCGACGCAAAAACGGATCTGGCGCCTGACCCAGCGGCTGGGGGAGATCCCCGAAGTGGTGGAAGCCATTCCGGGGATGAATAACATCACCGTGGTGTTGCGCAATCCTCACTCGCTGGCGCTGGATGCGATTGAGCGTCTGCAGCGCTGGTGGGAGGAGAGCGAGGCGCTGGAGCCTGAGTCCCGCAATATCGACATTCCCGTCGTCTATGGCACCGCAGCAGGCCCCGATCTGGGCGAGGTGGCCCGGCACGCCGGGCTGACCGAGAAACAGGTCGTGGAGCTTCACGCCTCCGTTGATTATGTGGTCTGGTTTTTAGGTTTTCAGCCGGGCTTTCCTTATTTGGGCGGGTTGCCCGAGCAGCTGGCGACGCCGCGTCGGGATGAGCCCCGGCTGCTGGTTCCGGCTGGCTCGGTGGGGATTGGCGGGGCGCAAACCGGCATTTATCCGTTAGCCACCCCTGGCGGCTGGCAGCTGATTGGGCACACTCCGCTGCCGCTGTTTGATCCCCATCGTGACGAGCCGGTGCTGTTGCGACCGGGCGATACCGTGCGGTTTATCCCGCAGAAGGAGGGGGTATGCTAAAAATTATTCGCGCAGGGTTATATACCTCGGTGCAGGATGGCGGACGTATCGGTTTTCGCCAGTCAGGGATCAGCTACTGTGGCGCGCTGGATAAACCGGCATTACAGATCGGCAATCTGCTGGTGGGGAATGACCCGGACGATGCTGCGCTGGAGATCACCCTCGGGCAGTGTACTTTCGAATTTGAGCAAGACGGCTGGTTCGCCCTGACCGGGGCGGGCTGCGACGCCCACCTTGACGGCGCAGCGGTCTGGACCGGCTGGCGTCTGCCGGTGAAAGCCGGGCAACAGCTCACCCTGAATCGTCCCCGCCGCGGCATGCGCAGCTATCTGGCGATTGCGGGCGGTATCGACGTGCCATCGGTCATGAACTCCCTCAGCACCGACCTGAAAGTGGGGCTGGGTGGTCACGAGGGACGCCTGCTGAAAGATGGCGATCGCCTGGCCGTTCGGCCTGGCGCGCGGGCGTTCATCGAAGCCCAGGGGGTAAAACAACTGCTGTGGGATAACCGCGTGCGCGTCTTGCCGGGGCCGGAGTATCACGAGTTTGATAAGGCCTCGCAGGATGCGCTCTGGCGCCTGCCTTGGCAGCTCAGCCCGCAAAGTAACCGTATGGGGTATCGCCTGCAGGGGCAGAAGCTGGTGCGCACTACCGAGCGTGAAATGCTGTCGCACGGTCTGCTGCCGGGTGTCATTCAGGTGCCGCACAACGGGCAGCCGATCGTGCTGATGAACGATGCGCAGACCACCGGGGGGTATCCACGGATCGCCTGCATCATTGAGGCCGATATGTACCACCTGGCACAGGCCCCACTTGGGCAGCCGATCCACTTTGTCCCCTGTACGCTGGAAGAGGCGCTCGAGGCGCGGCGGATCCAGAAGCAATACATCGAACAACTGGCGTGGAGGTTACATGATCGCGGTTGATTTAAATGCTGATTTAGGCGAAGGCTGCGGCAGCGATGCTGCGCTGTTAAAGCTGGTATCGTCTGCGAACATTGCCTGCGGCTTTCACGCCGGTGATGCCCGGACCATGTTGGCCTGCGTGCGTGAGGCGCTGACAAACGGCGTGGCCATTGGGGCGCACCCCAGCTTCCCGGACCGGGAAAACTTTGGCCGCACGGCCATGACCCTGCCGCCGGATACGGTCTACGCGCAAATGCTGTACCAGATTGGCGCCCTGGCGGCGATTGTTCGCGCCGAAGGGGGGCAGCTGCGTCATGTGAAACCGCACGGCATGCTCTATAACCAGGCGGCAAAAGATCGTGAGCTGGCCGATGCCATTGCCCGTGCTACCGTTACCATCGACCCGGATTTAATTCTGGTGGGGCTGGCGGGCAGCGAGCTGATCCGGGCGGGGACGCGCTTTGGCCTGATTACACGCGAGGAGGTTTTTGCCGATCGGGGTTATCAGGCTGACGGCAGCCTGGTGCCGCGCACCCAGGCCGGAGCGCTGATTGCCGATGAAGATCAGGCCCTGGCGCAAACCCTGGAGATGCTCCAGCACGGACGGGTGAAAAGTATTACCGGTGAATGGGCAACCGTGCACGCGCAGACGGTGTGCATCCACGGTGACGGGGAACACGCGCTGGCCTTTGCCCGTCGCCTGCGTACAGAATTTGAAGCAAATAATATAAAAATCAGTGCATAACGCACACTTGCAAACACAACAACAGGAAAGAGAACATGGCAGAGACGCTATCCCTCTGGCCACTCATCGGTATCGCGGTGATTGTGGTCGGGTTTCTTTTACGCTTTAACCCGGTGCTGGTGGTCATTGTCGCCGGGATCGTCACCGGCCTTGCGGCGCATATGCCGATTGCCACCATTCTGGAAAAATTGGGTGAAGGGTTCCTGAATACCCGCAACCTGCCCTTTATCCTGCTGATCCCGCTGGCGGTTATCGGCCTGCTGGAGCGTCACGGCCTGAAAGAGCGGGCGCAGGCGTGGATCGCGAAGATCCACAGCGCCACCGCCGGTCGTCTGCTGATCGTCTATCTGTTTGTCCGCGAAGCCTCGGCGGCGATGGGGCTGACCAGTCTCGGCGGTCACCCGCAGATGGTGCGCCCTTTGCTGGCACCGATGGCGGAAGGGGCAGCAGAGAAGAAGTATGGCGAACTGCCGGGCGCGGTGCGTTATCGCCTGCGGGCGATGTCGGCGGCCACCGATAACGTCGGGCTGTTCTTTGGCGAAGATATCTTTGTCGCCTTTGGCGCCATCATCTTTATGCATAACTTTATGCTCGAATCCGGCGGGATCCAGACGGAACCGCTGCATATTGCCCTGTGGGGGATCCCGACCGCGCTCTGCGCCTTTGCGATCCACGCGACCCGCCTGTACCGCCTGGATAAGCATCTGGAGCGTGAGCTGGCCAAAGTGCAGGGAGAAGTGAAATGAATTTCCAGCAAAGTTATCTCTACTGGCTGGCAGGGCTGATCCTGCTGATCGTGGCGCTGATGTCGTTTCGCGATAAAGCCAACCCGCGACGCATCACGACTGGCCTGTTCTGGGGCATTTACGGTCTGCTGTTCCTGCTCGGCACCTGGACTTACGATCTGGTGGGTGACAAGCGAACCGTTCATATCGCGGTAGGGGTGGCGGTTGTCGTGCTGGCGCTGATTGCCGGTTTTGGTGGCGTGCGTCTGGGCAGCTATCACCAGCGCACGGCGGAAGAGCGTGAGAGCAGCGCGAAGCGTCTGGGTAATCGCCTGTTCTTACCGGCGCTGGCCATTCCGGTAGTGACGGTGGTGGGCGTGCTGATGTTTAACCACATTCCGGGCCTCCAGGAAACCCTGTTCGGGCCGGGCAACCACGCAACGCTGGTGACGCTCTTCTCGATGACGGTCGGTTCGCTGATAGGTCTGGCGATGGCGATCAAAATGACCCACGAAAACGTGCATCAGCCGCTGCAGGAGGCTCGCCGTCTTCTCGACTCCATCGGTTGGGCCTTTATTCTGCCGCAGATCCTCGCCACCCTTGGCCTGCTGTTTACCGCCGCCGGGGTCGGGGAGGGGATTTCGTATCTTACCCAGACGTATCTGGCGGTCGATAGCCGGTTTATCGCGGTGGCGGTCTATGCCATCGGTATGGCGCTGCTGACCATGGTGATGGGCAACGCCTTTGCCGCTTTCCCGATTGTCACGGCCGGGATCGGCATTCCGATTCTGGTGTTGCAGCACGGCGGCAACCCGGCGGTGATGGCGGCGATTGGCATGTTCTCCGGCTACTGCGGTACGCTGATGACGCCAATGGCGGCCAACTTCAACATTGTGCCCGCCGCCCTGCTGGAGTTGCCGGATAAAAATGCGGTTATCAAAGCGCAGGTGCCTACCGGGGTGCTGCTGCTGATTGCCAACGTTTTCCTGCTCTACTTCCTGATGTTCCTGTAAGGAGAAATGATGCAAACCGTATTAATCACGGGATTTGAACCCTTTGGCGGCGAAACCGTTAACCCGTCATGGGAAGTGGTAAAGCTGCTGGATGGGACCATTATTGACGACTGCCGCGTAGTGGCGCGGCAGTTGCCCTGCGTGTTCGGCGAGTCGTTAGAAGTTCTGAATGCGGCCATTGATGCCCTGCAGCCGTCAGTAGTGCTGGCGATAGGCCAGGCCGGTGGGCGCGTGGATGTGACCGTGGAACGGGTGGCGATCAACGTCGATGATGCCCGTATCCCGGATAACCGTGGGCAGCAGCCGGTGGACGTTGCTATCGTACCGGATGGTCCGGCGGCCTGGTTTAGCACCCTGCCGATCAAAGCGATGGTGGCGGCGCTCCGCGAGGCCGGTATTCCTGCTTCGGTTTCGCAAACGGCTGGCACATTCGTCTGCAACCATGTGATGTATGGCGTGCTGCACAAGCTGGCGGACTGGCCGGAGGTAAAAGGCGGATTTATCCATATTCCATACCTGCCCGAGCAGGCCGCGGCGCATCCTGGCGCCCCGAGCATGGCCGCGCAAACCGTGAAGCAGGCGCTGGAGATTGCCATTACGGTGGCGTTGCGACAAGCGCACGACATCAAGGTGGTTGGCGGCGCAACGCACTAACACAGGACATTACGATGCCAGAAGGACCGGAGATCCGCCGCGCGGCGGACAGCCTTGAGACGGCGATAAAAGGCAAACCGCTCACCGACGTGTGGTTTGCTTTTCCTCAGCTAAAACCCTTTGAATCCCGGCTTATTGGGGAGAGGGTTACGCATGTGGAGACACGGGGCAAAGCGCTTCTTACCCACTTCTCTAACCAACTGACGCTCTACAGCCATAACCAGCTTTACGGCGTCTGGCGGGTGGTGGAAACCGGCCAGGAGCCGCAGACCACGCGGGTGCTGCGCGTTAAGTTACAGACCGCAGAGAAAACCATCCTGCTTTACAGCGCCTCGGATATCGAAATGCTGATGCCAGAGCAGCTTGCCACCCATTCCTTCCTGCAGCGGGTGGGGCCGGATGTGCTGGATTTAAGCCTGACGGCAGAAGATGTCAAAGCGCGGTTACTATCAGCAAAATTCCGCAATCGCCAGTTTTCCGGGCTATTGCTGGATCAGGCGTTTCTGGCGGGGTTAGGGAATTATCTGCGGGTTGAGATCCTGTGGGAGGTAGGGCTGGCGCCGCAGCACAAGGCGTCACAGTTAACTGACCTACAGCTCGACGCGCTGGCGCACGCGCTGCTGGCGATCCCGCGCCTGTCGTACAACACCCGCGGCGTGGTGAATGACAATAAGCATCACGGGGCGTTGTTCCGTTTTAAGGTGTTTCATCGCGCAGGGAAAAAGTGTGAACGGTGCGGCGGGAAGATAGAGAAGACCACGCTCTCTTCACGACCCTTTTACTGGTGCCCTGGGTGCCAGGTATAAAAGCCGGGTGGCGAAGGTAAAAATAAAACGGTAACCCTTGGGTTACCGTTTTTTATTTTGCATCCTCTCCCTGTAAGAGAGGAGGAGGGCATCAGGCTGCCCTCATGCGGTTAGCGTTTGGTGATCGCCGTTTCGAAATTACGCTGCTCGTAGCCGGTGTACAGCTGACGTGGACGCGCAATTTTCATCCCTTCGGTGTGCATTTCGTTCCAGTGCGCAATCCAGCCCACGGTACGCGCCATCGCGAAGATCACGGTAAACATGGAAGACGGAATACCCATCGCTTTCAGGATGATACCGGAGTAGAAGTCGACGTTCGGGTAGAGTTTCTTCTCGATGAAGTACGGGTCGTTCAGCGCGATGTGTTCCAGCTCCATCGCCACCTGCAGCAGGTCATCTTTAGTGCCCAGCTCTTTCAGCACTTCATGGCAGGTTTCACGCATCACGGTTGCACGCGGATCGTAGTTTTTGTAAACACGGTGACCGAAGCCCATCAGACGGAAGGAGTCATTCTTGTCTTTCGCGCGACGCACGAACTCAGGAATGTGCTCAACGGAGCTGATCTCTTCCAGCATCTTCAGTGCCGCTTCGTTCGCGCCGCCGTGTGCCGGTCCCCACAGGGAGGCAATACCTGCTGCGATACAGGCGAACGGGTTGGCGCCAGAGGAGCCAGCGGTACGCACGGTAGAGGTGGAGGCGTTCTGCTCGTGGTCAGCGTGCAGGATCAGAATACGATCCATGGCGCGTTCCAGAACCGGGTTCACTTCATACTCTTCACACGGCGTGGCGAACATCATGCGCAGGAAGTTACCGGCGTAGGAGAGGTCGTTGCGTGGATAAACAAACGGCTGTCCGATGGAGTATTTGTAACACATCGCAGCCATGGTTGGCATTTTGGACAGCAGACGGAATGCAGCGATATCGCGATGACGCTGATTATTTACATCCAGCGAGTCATGGTAGAACGCAGCCAGCGCACCGGTGATCCCACACATGACCGCCATCGGATGGGAATCACGACGGAACGCATGGAACAGACGGGTGATCTGCTCATGAATCATGGTGTGGCGGGTAACGGTGGTTTTGAACTCATCGTACTGTTCCTGAGTCGGCTTTTCGCCGTTCAGCAGGATGTAGCACACTTCCAGATAGTTGGATTCAGTGGCTAACTGATCGATGGGGAAACCGCGGTGCAGCAGGATACCTTCGTCACCGTCGATATAGGTGATTTTGGATTCGCAAGATGCGGTGGAGGTAAAACCAGGGTCAAAGGTAAACATACCTTTTGAACCAAGACTACGGATATCAATAACATCCTGACCGAGCGTGCCTTTTAGCACATCCAGTTCGATAGCATCATCACCATTCAGGGTGATTTTTGCCTTAGTATCAGCCATTTACGGTCTCCTTAGCGCCTTATTGCTTAAGACTGCCCTTAACCGGATTTGCATTCAGCTGATTTATCATTGTTACCAGTTTGTTATTTGGCTCGCCGCTCAGCTCACGAGGAGAAACCAGGGTACAGAGCAATGGCGCTAGCAGGTAAACAAATGAGAAACCAGAGAAATAACAGCAAATCAGTGTTTGTGCAGTCCGAATTATTCAAACCTGTATATCACTAATAACTGTCCTGATAACTTCGGTCAATACCATCACACTGTTACATAACTTATTCTCAGGTGAAAGAGAGACCTCATAACTTTTGCGCATTATATGCCTTTTCTGGTGATGTTTGTAACAATAATGTTTAACATTTGTCAAATCAGATGATTAAAAATTAAAAAGATGTTGTTATCGTGACCCTGATCACTGTTCCGCATAAAACCAGACAAACTGTATGTAGGTTAATTGTAATGATTTTGTGAACGGCCTATACTGCCGCCAGGTCTCCGGAAAACCCTGCAATCCCGAGCCAACCAGCGTTGTAACGTGTCATTTGAGCATCTGGAAGCAATGTTTTGCATGACGCACAGTTATATAAAAGGCACGCTGTCTGACCCGCATCGCAGTCCGGAGGAAGGAAACTATAAGAACAGCATGTGGGCGTTATTCATGATAAGAAATGTGAAAAAACAAAGACCTGTCAATCTGGATCTGAAAACGATCCGATTCCCTGTAACGGCAATAGCGTCCATCCTTCATCGTGTATCCGGTGTGATCACGTTTGTCGCGGTGGGTATCCTGTTATGGTTGCTGGGTACCAGCCTCTCGTCTCCAGCAGGATTCCAGCAGGCCTCCGACATCATGAACGGTTTCTTCGTGAAATTTATCATGTGGGGCATCCTGACCGCGCTGGCCTATCACGTCGTCGGCGGTGTTCGCCATATGCTGATGGACGTTGGTTACCTGGAAGAGACCTTCGAATCCGGCAAACGCACCGCTAACATTTCATTTGTCATCACTGTCGTGCTTTCACTTCTCGCAGGAGTCCTCGTATGGTAAGCAACGCCTCCGCATTGGGACGCAACGGCGTACATGACTTCATTCTGGTCCGTGCTACCGCTATCGTTCTCACCCTCTACATCATCTACATGATCGGTTTCTTTGCCACCAGCGGCGACCTGACGTGGGAAATCTGGACCGGTTTCTTCGGTTCGGCATTCACCAAAGTCTTCACCCTGCTGGCGTTGGCCTCCATCCTTATCCATGCGTGGATTGGCATGTGGCAGGTATTGACCGATTACGTTAAACCCGTGGCGATTCGTCTGACGCTGCAGCTGGCAATCGTGGTTGCCCTGGCGGTTTACGTTATTTATGGATTCGTTGTGGTATGGGGTGTGTAATGAAACTGCCAGTCAGAGAATTTGATGCTGTAGTGATTGGAGCCGGTGGCGCAGGTATGCGCGCGGCGCTGCAAATTTCCCAGAGCGGCCAGACCTGTGCGCTGCTCTCTAAAGTCTTCCCGACCCGTTCCCATACCGTATCTGCGCAGGGTGGCATCACCGTCGCGCTCGGTAATACCCATGATGATAACTGGGAATGGCATATGTACGACACGGTGAAAGGCTCCGATTACATCGGTGACCAGGACGCCATTGAATATATGTGTAAAACCGGCCCGGAAGCGATTCTGGAGCTGGACCATATGGGTCTGCCTTTCTCCCGCCTGGAGAACGGCACCATCTATCAACGTCCGTTTGGCGGCCAGTCGAAGGACTTCGGCGGCGAGCAGGCGGCCCGTACCGCAGCAGCGGCCGACCGTACCGGTCACGCGCTTCTGCATACCCTGTATCAGCAGAACCTGAAGAACAAAACCACCATCTTCTCCGAGTGGTATGCCCTGGATCTGGTGAAAAACGAAGATGGCGCGATCGTAGGGTGTACCGCGCTGTGTATCGAAACCGGTGAAGTCGTCTACTTCAAAGCCCGTGCAACCGTGCTGGCAACCGGCGGTGCAGGCCGTATTTACCAGTCCACCACTAACGCCCATATCAACACCGGTGACGGCGTCGGTATGGCGATCCGCGCTGGCGTGCCGGTGCAGGATATGGAGATGTGGCAGTTCCACCCAACCGGTATCGCCGGTGCGGGCGTGCTGGTTACAGAAGGCTGCCGCGGTGAAGGTGGCTACCTGCTGAACAAACATGGCGAGCGCTTCATGGAGCGTTATGCCCCGAATGCGAAAGATCTGGCGGGTCGTGACGTGGTGGCGCGTTCCATCATGATCGAAATCCGTGAAGGTCGTGGCTGCGACGGTCCGTGGGGGCCGCACGCGAAGCTGAAACTTGACCACCTGGGTAAAGAGGTTCTGGAATCACGTCTGCCAGGCATCCTGGAGCTGTCCCGTACCTTTGCTCACGTCGACCCGGTTAAAGAGCCGATCCCGGTAATCCCAACCTGCCACTACATGATGGGCGGTATTCCGACCAAAGTGACCGGCCAGGCGCTGACCGTGAACGAGCAGGGCGAAGACGTGGTGATCCCGGGCCTGTTCGCGGTAGGCGAAATTGCCTGCGTATCCGTACACGGCGCCAACCGTCTGGGCGGCAACTCGCTTCTCGACCTGGTGGTGTTTGGTCGTGCGGTGGGTCTGCATCTGCAAGAGTCTATTGCTGAGCAGGGGCCGCTGCGTGATGCCACCGACGCGAATATCGACGCCTCTCTGGAACGTCTGAATCGCTGGAACGGTAACCGCAACGGCGAAGATCCGGTAGAGATTCGTAAGGCGCTGCAGGAGTGCATGCAGCACAACTTCTCGGTATTCCGTGAAGGCGATGCGATGGCGAAAGGGCTTGAGCAGCTGAAAGCGATCCGCGAGCGTCTGAAAAATGCCCGTCTGGACGATACTTCCAGCGAGTTCAACACCCAGCGCGTAGAGTGTCTGGAGCTGGATAACCTGATGGAAACCGCTTACGCGACTGCGGTCTCTGCAAACTTCCGTACCGAAAGCCGTGGCGCGCATAGCCGCTTCGACTTCCCGGATCGTGACGACGAAAACTGGCTGTGCCATTCCCTGTACCTGCCAGAGTCGGAATCCATGACACGTCGTAGCGTCAATATGGAACCGAAACTGCGTCCGGCGTTCCCGCCGAAGATTCGTACTTATTAATGCGGAGACAGGACAATGAAACTCGAATTCTCAGTTTATCGTTATAACCCGGATGTTGATGACGCTCCGCATATGCAGGATTACACCCTGGAAGCGGAAGAAGGCCGGGACATGATGCTGCTTGATGCGTTAATGCAGCTGAAAGAAAAAGATCCGACACTGTCATTCCGTCGTTCCTGCCGTGAAGGCGTGTGTGGCTCCGACGGCCTGAACATGAACGGCAAAAACGGTCTGGCCTGTATCACCCCTATCTCTGCGCTACAGCGTGCGGGACAGAAGATTGTGATCCGGCCTCTGCCAGGTCTGCCGGTTGTTCGTGATTTGGTGGTGGACATGGGGCAATTCTATGCACAATATGAGAAGATTAAGCCTTACTTATTGAATAATGGGCAAAATCCACCCGCTCGCGAGCATTTACAGTCGCCAGAGCAGCGTGAAAAACTCGATGGCCTGTATGAGTGTATTCTCTGTGCATGTTGTTCGACCTCTTGCCCGTCGTTCTGGTGGAACCCGGACAAGTTTATCGGCCCGGCTGGCCTGCTGGCAGCATACCGCTTCCTGATTGACAGCCGTGATACCGAAACCGACAACCGCCTGGAAGGGCTGAGTGACGCTTTCAGCGTATTCCGCTGCCACAGCATCATGAACTGCGTCAGTGTATGTCCTAAGGGACTGAACCCGACGCGCGCTATCGGCCACATCAAGTCGATGCTGCTGCAGCGCAGTGCGTAAGTCATAAGAGGGGAACGTGGTTCCCCTCACCCTAACCCTCTCCCCACAGGGGAGAGGGGATAGATTGCAGAAACCTTTAAAAACTGCCAGATGAATAAATAATCGAGACGTTCAGCGCGAGACAAGGCGCGGTTGAATGAATCCCCAGAGCATAGTGACTATGTGAATGGGGTGAGTGAAAGCCGCAACGCAATCGCAGCCGGAACGACGAAGATTATTTAGACAGTTTCTAAAGGTTCCTTCGCGAGCCAAATGAAAAGAGCTCGCAGGTGAACCCCGGCACGTACACGTGGTGTGCGTGGTAGTTTCTACGGCGAAAGTAAGCATAAAAATGCTTAAGGGATCACGATGCAGAACGGCGCAATGAAAGCCTGGCTGGACTCTTCATTCCTCTCTGGTGCGAACCAGAGCTGGATTGAACAGCTCTATGAAGACTTCTTAACCGACCCTGACTCAGTGGACGCTAACTGGCGTTCGATGTTCCAGCAGTTACCTGGAACAGGAGTCAAACCGGATCAATTTCATTCCAAAACACGTGATTATTTCCGTCGTCTGGCGAAGGATGCCTCACGTTACTCTTCCGCCATCTCCGATCCTGACACCAATGCAAAGCAGGTTAAAGTCCTGCAGCTGATTAACGCCTACCGTTTCCGTGGCCACCAGCATGCGAATCTGGATCCGCTGGGACTGTGGCAGCAGGAGCGTGTGGCAGATCTCGACCCGGCTTATCACGATCTGACCGAAGCTGATTTCCAGGAAACCTTTAACGTGGGTTCTTTCGCTATCGGCAAAGACACGATGAAGCTGGGCGATCTGCTGGAGGCGCTGAAGCAAACCTACTGCGGCTCTATCGGTGCGGAATATATGCACATCACCTCCACCGAAGAAAAACGCTGGATCCAGCAGCGTATTGAATCGGTTGCCGGTAAATCCACCTTCAATGCGGAAGAGAAAAAACGCTTCCTTAGCGAACTGACCGCAGCAGAAGGGCTGGAGCGCTACCTCGGTGCCAAATTCCCGGGTGCAAAACGCTTCTCGCTGGAAGGCGGCGATGCGCTGGTGCCAATGCTGAAAGAGCTGATCCGCCATGCAGGTAATAGCGGCACTCGCGAAGTGGTACTGGGCATGGCCCACCGTGGTCGTCTGAACGTACTTATCAACGTGCTGGGTAAAAAACCACAGGATCTGTTCGACGAATTCGCAGGCAAACATAAAGAACACCTCGGTACCGGTGACGTGAAGTACCACATGGGCTTCTCATCGGATATCGAAACCAACGGCGGCCTGGTTCACATGGCGCTGGCGTTCAACCCGTCGCACCTTGAGATCGTTAGCCCGGTGGTTATCGGTTCCGTGCGCGCCCGTCTGGATCGTCTGGACGAGCCGAGCAGCAACAAAGTGCTGCCAATCACCATTCACGGCGATGCGGCCATTACCGGTCAGGGCGTGGTTCAGGAAACCCTGAACATGTCTAAAGCGCGTGGTTACGAAGTGGGCGGTACCGTTCGCATCGTGATCAACAACCAGGTGGGCTTCACCACCTCTAACCCACTGGATGCGCGTTCTACCCCATACTGCACCGACATCGGCAAGATGGTTCAGGCGCCAATTTTCCACGTGAACGCGGATGACCCGGAAGCCGTTGCTTTCGTGACCCGTCTGGCGCTGGACTTCCGTAATACCTTTAAACGCGATGTGCTGATCGACCTGTTCTGCTACCGCCGTCATGGCCATAACGAAGCAGATGAGCCAAGCGCAACCCAGCCGCTGATGTACCAGAAGATCAAAAAGCATCCGACCCCGCGCAAAATCTACGCTGACAAGCTGGAAGCGGACAAGGTTGTGACGCTGGAAGATGCGACCGAGATGGTCAATCTTTACCGCGATGCGCTGGATGCGGGCGAATGCGTGGTGAAAGAGCTGCGTCCAATGAACATGCACTCCTTCACCTGGTCGCCGTACCTCAACCACGAGTGGGATGAGAGCTACCCGAACAAGGTCGAGATGAAGCGTCTGCAGGAGCTGGCAAAACGCATCAGCACCGTACCAGAAGCTATCGAAATGCAGTCCCGCGTGCAGAAGATCTACGCTGACCGTCAGTCAATGGCGTCAGGTGAGAAGCTGTTCGACTGGGGCGGTGCAGAGAACCTGGCCTACGCGACCCTGGTTGACGAAGGTATTCCTGTGCGTCTGTCCGGTGAAGATGCGGGCCGCGGCACCTTCTTCCACCGCCATGCGGTGATCCATAACCAGACTAACGGTTCCACCTACACCCCGCTGCAGCACGTGCATAACGGTCAGGGCCAGTTCAAGGTCTGGGACTCCGTGCTCTCTGAAGAAGCGGTTCTGGCGTTTGAATACGGTTACGCCACTGCTGAACCACGCACCCTGACCATCTGGGAAGCGCAGTTCGGTGACTTCGCCAACGGTGCGCAGGTCGTTATCGACCAGTTCATCAGTTCCGGCGAGCAGAAGTGGGGCCGTATGTGTGGCCTGGTGATGCTGCTGCCGCACGGTTACGAAGGGCAAGGCCCGGAGCACTCCTCCGCGCGTCTGGAGCGTTATCTGCAACTCTGCGCCGAGCAGAACATGCAGGTCTGCGTGCCGTCTACCCCGGCTCAGGTCTACCACATGCTGCGTCGTCAGGCGCTGCGCGGGATGCGTCGTCCGCTGGTGGTGATGTCGCCGAAATCGCTGCTGCGTCACCCGCTGGCGGTCTCCTCGCTGGATGAACTGGCAAATGGCACTTTCCTGCCGGCCATCGGTGAAATTGACGACCTGGATCCGCAGGGCGTTAAGCGCGTCGTGATGTGTTCTGGTAAGGTTTATTACGACCTGCTGGAACAGCGCCGTAAGAACGATCAGAAAGATGTCGCCATCGTGCGTATCGAACAGCTTTATCCGTTCCCGCATCAGGCGATGCAGGAAGCGTTAAAACCTTATGCTCACGTACATGATTTTGTCTGGTGCCAGGAAGAGCCGCTCAACCAGGGCGCATGGTACTGCAGCCAGCATCATTTCCGTGAAGTGATTCCATTTGGGTCTGCTCTGCGTTACGCAGGTCGCCCGGCCTCTGCCTCTCCGGCAGTAGGGTATATGTCCGTTCACCAGAAGCAGCAACAAGATCTGGTTAATGACGCGCTGAACGTCGATTAATTAAAGGATAAATAATGAGTAGCGTAGATATTCTTGTTCCCGACCTGCCTGAATCCGTCGCTGATGCGACCGTTGCAACCTGGCATAAAAAACCAGGCGACGCGGTAAAACGCGATGAAGTGCTGGTAGAAATCGAAACTGACAAAGTGGTACTGGAAGTACCGGCTTCAGCGGACGGCATTCTGGATGCAGTGCTGGAAGATGAAGGCACGACTGTGACCTCTCGTCAGCTGCTGGGTCGCCTGCGTGAAGGCAACAGCGCGGGCAAAGAGTCCAGCGCGAAATCTGAAGAGAAAGCCTCTACACCGGCCCAGCGCCAGCAGGCTTCTCTGGAAGAGCAGACGAACGACGCACTCAGCCCGGCGATCCGTCGCCTGCTGGCAGAGCACACTCTCGACGCGGCTGCCATTAAAGGCACCGGTGTGGGTGGTCGTCTGACCCGTGAAGACATTGAAAAACACCTGGCGAAAGCGCCTTCTGACGCAAAAGCTGAAGCGAAAGCACCGGCAGCCGCACCAGCAGCACAGCCTGCACTGGGCGCTCGCAGCGAAAAACGCGTGCCGATGACTCGCCTGCGTAAGCGCGTGGCCGAGCGTCTGCTGGAAGCGAAAAACTCCACCGCGATGCTGACCACCTTCAACGAAGTGAACATGAAGCCAATCATGGACCTGCGTAAGCAGTACGGTGACGCGTTTGAAAAACGTCACGGTATCCGTCTGGGCTTTATGTCCTTCTACGTGAAAGCCGTTGTTGAAGCCCTGAAACGCTTCCCGGAAGTGAACGCCTCCATCGATGGCGATGATGTGGTTTATCACAACTACTTCGACGTCAGCATGGCCGTTTCTACCCCGCGCGGCCTGGTGACCCCGGTTCTGCGTGATGTAGACACCTTGGGCATGGCTGACATCGAGAAGAAAATCAAAGAACTGGCCGTGAAAGGCCGTGACGGCAAGCTGACCGTAGAAGACCTGACTGGCGGTAACTTCACCATTACCAACGGCGGCGTTTTCGGCTCGCTGATGTCTACCCCGATCATCAACCCACCACAGAGCGCGATCCTGGGCATGCATGCCATCAAAGATCGTCCTATGGCGGTTGACGGTAAAGTCGAGATCTTGCCGATGATGTACCTGGCGCTCTCCTACGATCACCGTCTGATCGACGGCCGCGAGTCTGTGGGCTTCCTGGTGGCAATTAAAGAGCTGCTGGAAGATCCAACCCGTCTGCTGCTGGACGTTTAGTTTTTAGCCGTACTGCCCGGCGGCACTTTGACTGCCGGGCCTACAAAAGCATGACCTAACGATTACCCTGAAGGATGGATAGAACACATGAACTTACATGAATATCAGGCAAAACAGCTGTTTGCCCGGTATGGCTTGCCGGCTCCGGTGGGTTATGCCTGCAATACCCCTCGTGAAGCAGAAGAAGCCGCATCTAAAATCGGCGCCGGTCCTTGGGTAGTGAAATGTCAGGTTCACGCTGGCGGCCGCGGTAAAGCGGGCGGTGTGAAAGTTGTTAACAGTAAAGAAGAGATCCGTGCCTTTGCTGAACATTGGCTCGGCAAACGTCTGGTGACCTACCAGACAGACGCAGGCGGCCAGCCGGTTAACCAGATCCTGGTTGAAGCGGCGACCGACATTGCAAAAGAATTGTACCTCGGCGCAGTGGTAGACCGTAGCTCCCGTCGCGTGGTGTTTATGGCCTCTACCGAAGGCGGCGTGGAAATCGAGAAAGTAGCGGAAGAGACCCCGCACCTGATCCACAAAGTCGCTATCGATCCGCTGGCAGGCCCAATGCCTTACCAGGGACGTGAGCTGGCATTCAAACTGGGTCTGGAAGGCAAACTGGTGCAGCAATTCACCAAGATCTTCATGGGCCTGGCGACCATCTTCCTGGAGCGCGACCTGGCGCTGATCGAAATCAACCCGCTGGTTATCACCAAACAGGGCGATCTGATCTGCCTCGACGGCAAACTGGGCGCTGACGGCAACGCACTCTTCCGCCAGGCGGATCTGCGCGAAATGCGCGACCAGTCTCAGGAAGATCCACGTGAAGCGCAGGCTGCACAGTGGGAACTGAACTACGTGGCACTCGATGGCAACATCGGTTGCATGGTTAACGGTGCGGGCCTGGCAATGGGTACCATGGACATCGTTAAGCTGCACGGCGGCGAGCCGGCAAACTTCCTCGATGTGGGCGGCGGCGCAACCAAAGAGCGCGTGACCGAAGCCTTCAAAATCATCCTCTCTGACGACAACGTGAAAGCGGTTCTGGTGAACATCTTCGGCGGCATCGTACGTTGCGACCTGATCGCTGACGGCATCATCGGTGCGGTAGAAGAAGTGGGCGTGAACGTCCCGGTGGTTGTGCGTCTGGAAGGGAACAACGCTGAACTCGGCGCGAAAAAACTGGCTGACAGCGGCCTGAATATTATTGCAGCGAAAAGTCTGACGGATGCCGCTCAGCAGGTAGTTGCCGCAGTGGAGGGGAAATAATGTCCGTTTTAATTAATAAAGATACCAAAGTCATCTGCCAGGGCTTCACCGGTAGCCAGGGTTCATTCCACTCTGAGCAGGCGATTGCCTACGGTACGCAGATGGTTGGCGGCGTGACGCCAGGTAAAGGCGGCACCACCCATCTGGGCCTGCCGGTGTTCAACACCGTACGTGAAGCGGTAGAAGCGACCGGCGCAACCGCCACCGTGATCTACGTTCCGGCGCCGTTCTGCAAAGACTCCATTCTGGAAGCCATCGACGCAGGCATCAAACTGATCATCACCATCACCGAAGGCATCCCGACCCTGGATATGCTGACCGTGAAAGTGAAGCTGGACGAAGCCGGCGTGCGCATGATCGGGCCAAACTGCCCGGGCGTGATCACCCCAGGCGAATGCAAAATCGGCATTATGCCGGGCCACATTCACAAGCCAGGCAAAGTGGGTATCGTTTCCCGCTCTGGTACGCTGACCTATGAAGCGGTTAAGCAGACCACCGACTACGGTTTCGGCCAGTCCACCTGTGTGGGCATCGGCGGTGACCCAATCCCGGGTTCTAACTTCATCGACATCCTGAAGCTGTTCCAGGAAGACCCGCAGACTGAAGCGATCGTGATGATCGGTGAAATCGGCGGCAGCGCGGAAGAAGAAGCGGCTGCTTACATCAAAGACCACGTGACTAAGCCAGTAGTTGGCTACATCGCGGGTGTGACTGCGCCGAAAGGCAAGCGTATGGGCCACGCGGGCGCCATCATCGCGGGCGGCAAAGGTACTGCGGATGAGAAATTCGCGGCGCTGGAAGCTGCAGGCGTGAAAACCGTTCGCAGCCTGGCTGACATCGGCGAAGCGCTGAAGTCCATCATCAAGTAAATCCTCTCTGCTCCCCGAGTGGGGAGCTTTGACATAATAAAATGTCTGTTTCGACATGGTTGGCCGCTACACAGCGGCCTTTTTTATTGCCTGCGTTTGGCAACCAGCGTGAATTTATAATCGTCGCTGTTAAACACGTTGCGGCTGTATTCAAACACGCGACCGTCTTTTAAAAATCCGCGCGACACCTTTTCCAGGATCGGTTTTGCCGGATCGAGCGCCAGCGCGGCGATCGCCTCCTGCGATGGCATGATCGGCACCAGCTCCTGCTCGCTGCGATCGATCGTCATCTTTTTAATCTGCTCGATGTAGTGATATTTGGAGTTTTCCATCACTTCCCAGGTGAGGTCAGAGAACATGGCCAGCGGCATCCAAGTTTCTTCCAGATTCACCGGTTTTCGCTTAATAAAGCGCACCCGTTTGACATGCCAGACGTTGTCATCGGGATTGATATCCAGTTTTTCTGCCAGCTTGGTGTCGGCTTTTACCACTTCAAAAATTTTTACATCGCTATGCGTATCCACGTTTCTGTCGGCGAGCTTCTCGTAAAAGCCGGTGAGCTGGTAGATATCATAATTGACGCGCTCTTCTTTGACGTAAGAGCCGCTGCCCTGAATGCTTTCAATAATCTGCTCTTCGGTCAGCAGTTTTAGCGCCTGGCGAACCGTCACCCGGCTGACGCTGAACGCCTCCTGTAGCGTGGATTCCGTTGGCAACGCGTCTCCAGGCTGTAAAACACCGGTGTTAATTTTTTCACGTAGAGCATCGGCTATCTGCCGGTACATCGGTTTATTACCCATTTGCAGTGCCCGTTTAATACCTTTTCATCGAATTATGCCTTCAGCATCTAAATTGTAAATAATACAAGTTAGATACAAATTATCGTCGTTAGTGAAAGTGATCACATAAATGTATTATTTGGTCTGCCACAATTCCCCGCAGACAATAACAACATCCATGTGAGGATCTTGATGAACCTGACGACCCTGACCCACCCCAACGCCATCTGCGTGCAGGCGCACTATGCCAGCCGCGATGAAGCCATACGCCAGCTCACCCTGCGGCTACTGGATTTGGGCAAAATTACCGACGGGGAGGCATTTTTAACAGAAGTGCTGCAACGTGAATCGCTTGGCCCCACCGCGTTGGGCGAAGGACTGGCGGTGCCCCATGGCAAATCGTCTGCCGTGAAAGAGGCGGCCTTCGCCGTAGCCACCTTAAGCACGCCGCTTACATGGGAGGGCGTGGATGGCCCGGAGGACATAGAGCTAATTTTCCTGCTCGCCATTCCGCCTGCCGAAGCAGGTTCAACGCATATTCAGCTGTTGACGGAGCTGACATCCAGGCTGGCTGATGATGTCCTGCGAGCGAGAGTGATGGCAGCTACCACGGCAGATGCTCTGCTGGCTGCGCTGGACGATGTCCCCCAGGCAGAAGAGGCTACAGCGTTGGTGGATGCGCCAACCGTGGTCTGTGTGACCGCCTGTCCAGCGGGGATCGCCCATACCTATATGGCGGCTGAATACCTGGAAAAAGCAGGGCGGAAGCTCGGCGTCAACGTGGTGGTCGAGAAGCAGGGGGCGAACGGCATTGAGGGGCGTCTCACCGTGCAGCAGTTACAGGAGGCCAAAGCGTGCATCTTTGCGGCGGAGGTGGCCATCAAAGAGCATGAGCGTTTTCAGGGGATCCCCGCCATTTCCGTACCGGTTGCGGAACCGCTGCGCCATGCTGAAGCACTCATCGAGCGCGCGTTGGCGCTCAAGCCCTCAACCGATGCGCGTCATGCGCATGGCGATACCGAAACGAAAAAGAGCGTTAAAACCGAGCTCAAGCAGGCGCTCCTTAGCGGTATCTCTTTTGCGGTGCCGCTGATCGTTGCCGGCGGTACGGTGCTGGCCGTGTCGGTACTGCTGGCGCAAATCCTGGGCCTGCAGCACCTGTTCGACCAGGAGAACTCGTGGCTGTGGATGTATCGCAAGCTCGGCGGCGGCATGCTTGGCATCCTGATGGTGCCTGTCCTTGCGGCCTATACCGCTTACTCGCTGGCAGATAAACCCGCCCTGACGCCGGGCTTTGCGGCCGGTCTTGCAGCCAATATGATTGGCTCCGGTTTTCTGGGCGCGATCATCGGTGGGCTGATTGCGGGCTACCTGATGCGCTGGGTGAAAAGTCACATCCGCCTGAGCAGCCGCTTCAACGGCTTTTTAACCTTTTATCTCTATCCGGTCATTGGTGTGCTGGGCGCGGGCAGCCTGATGCTGTTTGTCATTGGCGAACCGGTGGCCTGGCTTAATAACACGCTCACCGCCTGGCTTAACGGTCTTTCCGGCGCAAATGCCCTGCTCCTGGGGGCGATCCTCGGGTTTATGTGCTCATTCGATTTGGGTGGGCCGGTCAACAAAGCCTCTTATGCGTTTTGCCTGGGGGCAATGGCGAACGGCGTGTACGGTCCCTATGCGATTTTTGCCTCCGTCAAAATGGTGTCGGCCTTTACCGTTACCGCGTCAACAATGCTGGCCCCGCATCTCTTTAAGCAGTTTGAAATTGAAACCGGCAAATCAACGTGGCTGCTGGGGCTGGCGGGTATCACCGAAGGGGCGATTCCGATGGCGATCGAAGATCCGCTGCGGGTGATTGGCTCGTTTGTTCTCGGCTCGATGGCAACAGGCGCGATTGTGGGCGCGATGGGCATTGGTTTGTCCACGCCGGGGGCAGGCATTTTCTCCCTCTTTTTACTTCATGATGCTGGCATGGGCGGCATGACCGCTGCGGCGGGCTGGTTTGGCGCGGCGCTGGTGGGCACCGCCATCTCCACGCTCATTTTACTGCTCTGGCGACGCCAGGCGGTGAAGAAGGGCAACTACCTCACTGAAGACGTTACGCCATAAACACTCACTAACAGGAAACGAAGATGAAAGCTGTATCTCGCGTTCATATCACGCCACATATGCACTGGGACCGTGAGTGGTACTTCACCACCGAAGCGTCACGTATTCTCCTGGTCAATAATATGGAGGAGATCCTCACCCGCCTCGAACAAGATGAGGAGTATAAATATTACGTTCTCGATGGCCAGACGGCGGTGCTGGAAGACTACTTCGCGGTGAAGCCGGAAAACCGGCCCCGCGTAAAGGCGATGGTAGAAGCCGGTAAGCTGATTATCGGCCCCTGGTATACCCAGACCGATACCACTATCGTCTCCGGCGAGTCGATTGTACGTAACCTGATGTACGGCATTCGTGACTGCATGGCGTTTGGCGAGCCGATGAAAATTGGCTACCTGCCGGACTCTTTTGGGATGTCCGCGCAGCTCCCCCACATTTATAACGGTTTCGGTATTACGCGCACGATGTTCTGGCGCGGCTGCTCCGAACGTCACGGCACCGATAAAACCGAATTCCTGTGGCAGAGCATGGACGGCAGCGAAGTAACGGCACAGGTGCTGCCGCTGGGTTACGCAATTGGTAAGTACTTACCGGAGGACGAAGCCGGGCTACGTAAACGACTCGACAATTACTTTGAGGTGCTGGAAAACGCCTCTGTGACCAAAGAGATTTTGCTGCCCAACGGGCATGACCAGATGCCGTTGCAGCAGAACATTTTCGCGGTGATGGATAAGCTTCGTGAAATTTACCCGCAGCGTAAATTTGTAATGAGCCGGTTCGAGGAGGTGTTCCGGCACATTGATGCGAACCGTGATGAACTGGCGACGCTGAAAGGGGAGTTTATCGACGGCAAATACATGCGTGTGCACCGGACAATTGGCTCCACGCGCATGGATATCAAAATTGCCCACGCCCGCATTGAGAATAAAATCGTCAACATCCTTGAGCCGCTGGCGACGCTCGCCTGGACGCTGGGTTTTGAGTATCACCACGGTCTGCTGGAAAAAATGTGGAAAGAGATCCTCAAAAACCATGCCCACGACAGCATCGGCTGCTGCTGTAGCGACAAGGTTCATCGCGAGATTGTCTCCCGGTTCGAACTGGCTGAAGACATGGCCGACAACCTGACTCTTTTTTATATGCGTAAGATTGTCGACAACATGCCACAAAGCGATGAAGACAAGCTGGTGATGTTCAATCTGATGCCCTGGCCACGTGAAGAAGTGGTTAACACCACCATCCGTCTGCGCGCCAGTCAGTTCCGTTTGCTGGACGATAAGGGCAATACGATCCCCTGTTTTATCCGTCACGCCCGTGAAATCGACCCCGGGCTGATTGACCGGCAGATCGTGCATTACGGGAATTACGACCCTTTTATGGAATTTGATATTCAGTTCCGCCAGATCCTGCCGTCGATGGGCTATTGCACTCTCTACATTGAGCCGCATGTCGCCGGTAAGATACTGCCATCGGTGACGCCTACCGGGGCGTTGCTGGAAAATACGTTCTGGCAAATCGATCTGAACCGCGACGGCACGCTGCGTTTGCGCGACAAAGAATCCGGCCTGGTCTATGAGCGGGTGCTGGAACTTGAAGAGAGTTCTGATGATGGCGATGAGTACGACTACTCCCCTTCACGCGAAGAGTGGCGACTCACTTCAGCGCAAGGAGAGCATGACGTCGAGGTGATTCATGAAGGCTGGCAGAGCAGGGCGGTTATCCGGCATCGGATGGCCGTTCCGGCGAATCTGGCCGAACGCTCGGCGCGCCAACAACATGGATCTCTTGAGGCCGAGATTGAGGTAACGCTTAGCCACAATAGCAGGCGCATCGACGTGGCGGTGCGGCTGGACAATCAGGCCGACGACCACCGGGTTCGGGTACTGATCCCCACGCCGTTTAACACCGAAGAGGTGTTATCCGACACGCAGTTTGGATCGCTGACGCGCCCTGTGCAGGATGACGCCATGACAAACTGGCAGGAGGAGGGCTGGAAGGAAGCGCCGCTGCCGGTCTGGAATCTCCTTAATTACGCAGTTCTCCAGGAAAAGCGTAACGGGATGGCGCTGTTTACCGAGGGGCTGCGTGAATTTGAAGTGGTGGGGGAGGGCCAAAAAACGTTTGCCCTGACTTTACTTCGCGGGGTAGGGCTGCTTGGGAAGGAGGATTTACTCCTGCGTCCGGGCCGGCCATCCGGCATCAAAATGCCTGTTCCTGATTCCCAAATGCGTGGCGAGATGCGTTGCCGTTTCAGCCTGTTGAGTTTTAGCGGTTCGCCAGTGAGTGCGGGTATTGCGCAGCAGGCGAAGTCATGGCTCACCCCCGTGCAGTGCTATAACAAAATCCCGTGGGACGCGATGAAGCTGAACCGCACCACGTTCACGACCCCTGGTCACTATAGCCTGTTAACGCTCGCACCGAATGGATGTGTTCTCAGCGCCCTGAAGAAGGCTGAAGATCGTGATGAGCTTGTTCTTCGTGTGTTCAACCCTTCTCAGTCCCATTCCTCTGATGTCGCATTCTCCATGAGCCGGGCTATCAAAGGGGGCAGCGAAACGGACATGAATGAGGTGATAAAGGCGCCGCTGCAAGGAGGTAAAGAGTTTGTAGAGGCCTTGCGGCCGGGGCAATCGCGAACCTTTAGTCTCGAAATAGGCAAATAACCTTTCCAGCAATTAAAAGGTCACAGCGCATGTGACCTTTTGTTTCATTAAATAGTCACATCGCGGTGTTAATTTTAAGGTGGATAAAGGTAAGTTAAATGTAATTGTGCAAAATTGCACACCCGCAATGAATAACGCTTTGCGGCAATAAACAGGCGGTGTTTTTCTTAAAGCAAAACCGGTTCATCCTTCCTCGTTAATAAAAATCACTTTTATTTATATTATTTCCAGAATTCGATAACCATTAACACCTCGGGATATACATATCATTAACATGGTTTTTACTATTTAACCCACAATTAAACATCGTTAACAATCAGGCGCGTTTTTGATTTAAATCAATGTTTAATGCCTGGAAAAAGGCGCCAAAAGGCGCTAAATTGTTCGCGATCAAAACGCACCAAAAGTGGTAGTTTTGCTATAAATTGATCATCGTCGAAAAATGTAAATCTGATTCAATAAAACCTGTTTATTGTAAGGGGTTTGCAGCGTATTATATTTGCGGGATCAATTTCTTTTTTCTTAACCTATTTGTAACCTTTCACTCTCGCTTTTTTCTTTCCAGAGGCAGGCGTGACGATAAGGATGCGAATAATTTGTTTTGGGGCATGTGTGTGAATCCTTATCTAACAGGTTTCACTCTCGAAGTCTTCATGCGATGAGCAAGGAGTCATGATGTTAGATGTAGTCGAACTGTCGCGCTTACAGTTTGCCTTGACCGCTATGTACCATTTCCTGTTTGTGCCACTGACGCTCGGTATGGCGTTCCTGCTGGCCATTATGGAAACGGTCTACGTTCTTTCCGGCAAACAGATTTATAAAGATATGACCAAGTTCTGGGGCAAGTTGTTTGGAATCAACTTTGCACTGGGCGTGGCAACCGGTCTGACCATGGAGTTCCAGTTCGGGACTAACTGGTCTTATTATTCTCACTATGTTGGGGATATCTTCGGTGCGCCGCTGGCTATTGAAGGTCTGATGGCCTTCTTCCTCGAATCCACCTTTGTAGGTCTGTTCTTCTTCGGCTGGGATCGTCTGGGCAAAGTCCAGCACATGGCGGTAACCTGGCTCGTCGCGTTAGGCTCTAACCTGTCCGCGCTGTGGATCCTGGTGGCCAACGGCTGGATGCAGAACCCTATCGCGTCAGACTTTAACTTCGAAACCATGCGCATGGAGATGGTCAGCTTCTCCGAGCTGGTGCTGAACCCGGTCGCTCAGGTGAAATTCGTTCACACTGTGGCTTCTGGCTATGTCTGCGGTGCAATGTTCATCATGGGCATCAGCGCCTACTATATGCTGCGTGGTCGTGACTTCGGCTTTGCGAAGCGCTCCTTCGCCATCGCGGCGAGCTTCGGTATGGCAGCTATCCTCTCTGTTATCGTGCTGGGTGATGAATCCGGTTACGAGATGGGCGACGTACAAAAAACCAAACTGGCCGCCATCGAAGCAGAGTGGGAAACCCAACCGGCTCCGGCAGCCTTCACCCTGTTTGGTATTCCCGATCAGGATGCACAGGAAAACCACTTTGCTATTCAGATCCCTTATGCGTTGGGCATCATTGCCACCCGCTCCGTGGATACACCGGTTATCGGTCTGAAAGATCTGCTGGTGCAGCATGAAGAGCGTATCCGTAACGGGATGAAAGCTTACTCCCTGCTGGAGCAGCTGCGTTCCGGCTCTACCGATCAGTCCGTTCGCGATCAGTTCAACGACGTGAAAAAAGACCTTGGTTACGGCCTGCTGCTGAAACGCTATACCCCGAACGTCTCTGACGCGACGGAAGAGCAGATTCAGCTGGCGACCAAAGACTCGATTCCACGCGTTGCGCCGCTGTACTTCGCGTTCCGTATCATGGTTGGCTGCGGCATCATCATGCTGTTGATCATTGGTGCCTCCTTCTGGTCGGTCATTCGTAACCGTATCGGTCAGCGTAAATGGCTGCTGCGTGCTGCGCTGTACGGCATGCCATTACCGTGGATCGCCATCGAATCCGGCTGGTTTGTTGCGGAATATGGCCGTCAGCCATGGGCTATCGGTGAGGTGTTGCCAACTGCGGTGGCGAACTCATCCCTGACCCCTGGGGACCTGATTTTCTCCATGCTGTTGATTTGTGGCCTGTACACCCTGTTCCTGGTGGCTGAACTGTTCCTGATGTTCAAGTTTGCGCGCCTTGGTCCAAGCAGCCTGAAAACGGGTCGCTACCACTACGAGCAGTCCACCGTCGCTTCTCAGCCGGCACGCTAAGACAGGAGTCGTCAAATGATCGATTACGAAGTATTGCGTTTTATCTGGTGGCTGCTGGTCGGGATCTTACTGATTGGTTTTGCGGTCACTGACGGTTTCGACATGGGGGTGGGCATGCTCACCCGCTTCCTCGGTCGTAATGATACCGAGCGTCGAATTATGATTAACTCCATCGCCCCGCACTGGGACGGTAACCAGGTGTGGCTGATCACCGCAGGCGGCGCGCTGTTCGCTGCCTGGCCGATGGTCTACGCGGCTGCGTTCTCCGGCTTCTATGTGGCGATGATCCTGGTGCTGGCATCGTTGTTCTTCCGTCCGGTCGGTTTTGACTACCGCTCGAAGATCGAAGACACCCGCTGGCGCAATGTGTGGGACTGGGGCATCTTCATTGGTAGCTTCGTGCCGCCGCTGGTGATCGGCGTGGCGTTCGGCAACCTGCTGCAGGGCGTACCGTTCCACCTCGATGAATACATGCGTCTGTACTACACCGGTAACTTCTTCCAGCTGCTGAACCCGTTCGGTCTGCTGGCAGGCGTGGTCAGCGTGGCGATGATCCTGACCCAGGGGGCGACTTACCTGCAGATGCGTACCGTAGGTGAACTGCACCTGCGCTCTCGCGCCGTCTCGCAGATTGCGGCGCTGGTAACTCTGGTCGGCTTCGCGCTGGCAGGCGTCTGGGTGATGTTCGGTATCGACGGTTACGTGGTGACTTCTGCGATTGACCATACTGCGCCGTCTAACCCGCTGACCAAAGAAGTTGCACGTCAGGCCGGTGCCTGGCTGGTGAACTTCAATAATACGCCGGTTCTGTGGGCTATCCCGGCGCTGGGTGTGGTGCTGCCGCTGCTGACCCTGCTGACTTCCCGCATGGAAAAAGGCGCATGGGCATTCGTCTTCTCTTCGCTGACGCTGGCGTGCATCATCCTGACGGCCGGTATCGCGATGTTCCCGTTCGTGATGCCATCCAGCACCATGATGAATGCTAGCCTGACGATGTGGGATTCCACCTCCAGTCAGATGACGCTGAACCTGATGACGTTTGTGGCTGCCGTGTTCGTCCCGCTTATTCTGGCTTACACCACCTGGTGTTACTGGAAAATGTACGGTCGTATCACGAAAGAACATATCGAAAGCAATACTCACTCTATGTATTAAGGAAGGAGCTGAATATGTGGTATTTCGCATGGATTTTAGGAACGCTTCTTGCCTGTGCATTTGGTGTGATTACCGCCCTGGCGCTTGAGCACGTTGAAGCGACCAAAGCCGGTGAAGAAAAGCACTGATGATCGCGTATCTCTACGGGATCATGGACAAGCGCCCGCTCAGGGCGCTTTCCTTAGTGATGGCGTTACTGCTGGCGGGTTGCATCTTCTGGGACCCGTCGCGTTTTGCGGCGAAGACCAGCGAGCTTGAAATCTGGCACGGTTTTCTCATCATGTGGGCGGTATGCGCCGGTGTGATCCACGGCGTTGGCTTTCGCCCTAAAGCCGTTCTCTGGCAGGGCATCTTCTGCCCCCTGATCGCTGATGTGGTCCTTCTTGTGGGCCTGATTTTCTTTTTCAGCTGAATAAGAACTATCCGTTAATATTATGGGCTTACCCTGGCCCATAAATATTTACTCTCCGTTTACTTTCCCCCATTCCAAAGCACCATTCCCGCGCGTATAGTAGCGAAGTTTAAAAGCTCTAACTCTTTTTGTATTACCGGGATGTAAAGTGAATACAACGCTGTTTCGATGGCCGGTTCGTGTCTACTACGAAGATACGGATGCCGGTGGTGTGGTTTACCATGCCAGCTACGTTGCCTTTTATGAACGAGCACGCACTGAAATGCTGCGCCATCATCACTTTAGCCAGCAGGTCTTGCTGGCGGAGCGAGTTGCCTTCGTGGTACGCAAGATGACGCTGGAGTATTTTGCGCCTGCCAGACTCGACGATATGCTCGAAGTCCAAACAGAAATAACATCAATGCGCGGAACCTCACTGGTTTTCACGCAGCGGATCGTCAATGCAGAGAATACGGTACTGAACGAAGCTGAAGTCCTGATTGTCTGTGTTGATCCACTCATCATGAAGCCTCGTGCGCTTCCTAAGTCTATTGTCGCGGAGTTTAAGCAGTGACTGACATGAATATCCTTGATTTGTTCCTGAAGGCAAGCCTTCTGGTTAAACTTATCATGTTGATTTTGATTGGTTTTTCAATCGCATCCTGGGCCATCATCATCCAGAGAACCCGTATCCTCAATGCAGCTGGCCGCGAAGCGGAAGCCTTTGAAGACAAGTTCTGGTCCGGTATTGAACTCTCCCGTTTGTATCAGGAAAGCCAGGGGCGTCGTGAAACCCTCTCCGGCTCCGAACAAATTTTCTATAGCGGCTTTAAAGAGTTTGCCCGTTTGCACCGCGCTAACAACCATGCGCCGGAAGCGGTCGTTGAAGGGGCATCCCGTGCGATGCGCATTTCAATGAACCGTGAACTGGAAACGCTGGAAACGCACATTCCATTCCTGGGCACCGTGGGTTCCATCAGCCCGTATATCGGTCTGTTTGGTACGGTCTGGGGGATCATGCATGCCTTTATCGCCCTGGGCGCGGTAAAACAGGCGACGCTGCAGATGGTTGCGCCGGGTATCGCAGAAGCGCTGATTGCGACCGCTATCGGTCTGTTCGCCGCTATTCCTGCCGTTATGGCGTATAACCGCCTTAACCAGCGCGTGAACAAACTGGAACTGAACTACGACAACTTCATGGAAGAGTTCACCGCGATTCTGCACCGCCAGGCGTTTACCAGCACCGAGAGCAACAAGGGGTAAACCATGGCCAGACAGCGTGGACGGGGTCGTCGCGAACTGAAGTCCGAAATCAACATTGTACCGCTGCTGGACGTGCTGCTGGTGCTGCTGCTGATCTTTATGGCGACAGCACCCATCATCACCCAGAGCGTTGAGGTTGATCTACCGGATGCGACAGAATCTCAGGCTGTAAGCACCAATGACGATCCACCGGTCATCATTGAGGTATCCGGCGTTGGGCAGTACAGCGTGGTGGTTGAAAAAGATCGTCTTGATCAACTGCCGCCGGAGCAGGTTATTGCCGAAGCGCAACGACGTCTGCAGTCCAATCCGAAAACGGTCTTCTTAATTGGTGGGGCGAAAGACGTGCCTTACGATGAAATAATAAAGGCGCTGAACCTGTTGCATAGCGCGGGCGTTAAGTCAGTCGGCTTGATGACGCAGCCTATTTGATCATCTGCGTACACAACAGAGTTTTTGGGAACCCATAGTGTCAAAGGCAACCGAACAAAACGATAAGCTTAAGCGGGCGATCATTATCTCGGCGGTGCTGCATGTCATTCTTTTTGCAGCACTGATCTGGAGTTCGTTCGATGAGCATCTCGATACCGCTGCTGGCGGTGGGGGAGGTTCATCCATCGATGCCGTGATGGTCGATCCCGGCGCGGTGGTGCAAAACTATAACCGCCAGCAACAACAGCAGGCGAGTGCAAAACGTGCTGAAGAGCAACGCGAAAAGCAGGCGCAACAGCAGGCGGAAGAGCTGCGTGAAAAGCAGGCGCAACAGCAGGCGGAAGAGCTGCGTGAAAAGCAGGCCGCCGAGCAGGAACGTCTGAAGCAGCTCGAGAAAGAGCGTTTGCAGGCGCAGGAAGCGGCGAAAGAGCAGGCGGAGCAGCAGAAACAGGCTGAAGCCGCAGCGAAGAAAGCGCAAGAGCAGCAGAAGCAGGCAGAAGAGGCGGCAGCCAAAGCCGCAGCCGATGCCAAAGCGCAGGCCGATGCGCAGGCTAAACAAGCTGCCGAGGCGGCAAAACAGGCCGCGGATGCCGCTGCATTAGCCGCGAAAAAAGCCGCTGCCGATGCGCAAAAACAGGCTGAAGCTGAAGCCGCCAAAGCGGCTGCTGATGCGAAGAAAAAAGCAGAAGCTGAAGCCGCGAAGAAAGCTGCTGCCGACGCACAGAAAAAAGCGGAAGCTGAAGCTGCCAAACAAGCAGCTCAGGAAGCCGAGAAGAAAGCGGCTGCCGAAGCAGCTAAAAAGGCCGCTGCAGCAGAAAAAGCCGCCGCAGCTGAAAAGGCTGCTGCTGAAAAGGCTGCCGCAGAGAAAGCTGCTGCCGCAGAAAAAGCGGCTGCTGAGAAGAAGGCCGCCGCCGCAGAAAAAGCCGCCGCTGATAAAAAAGCCGCTGCAGAGAAGAAAGCCGCTGCCGATAAAGCTGCTGCTGACAAAGCGGCCGCTGCAAAAGCCGCAGCAGCTAAAAAAGCTGCCGCGGAAAAAGCAGCCGCATCGGACGTTGATGGCCTGTTTGGCGAGTTAAGTTCAGGTAAGAATGCGCCGAAAGGCAGCAACAGCGGTAGCGCAGGTGGTGCCTCTCCTGCTAAAGGAAGTAAGCCAGGACAAGGTGGTGCGTCTCAGGCTGAGATTGCATCATATATTGCGCAAGTGCAGGCCGCTATTCGTGGACATCTGTATGACTGGGATAGTTACCGTGGCAAGACCTGTACGCTTAGGGTAAACCTAAGCGCAGATGGGACGATTCTTAGCGTTAAAAAAGAGGGTGGCGATGAGGCATTCTGTCAGCAGATGTTATCTGCTACCAGCAGAATGACCAAGTTCCCGAAACCACCTTCGCAAGCAGTGTATGAAACGTTCAAAAATGCACCACTGGACTTTAAGCCTTAAGTTTTATTTTTCCTGTGCAAATGGGGAAAAACAGGCCAGGTTTAGTCTTAGCGTTCTGGTAGTTTTGTTTATTTGGGTTTGTTAACATTCTGCTAAATTATCGCGGGTAAGGTTACCCGGATATGGGAGATATGATGAAGCAGGCATTACGTGTTGCAATGAGTTTCTTAGTACTGTGGGCAGCGGTGCTGCACGCAGAAGTGCGTATCGAGATCACCCAAGGGGTGGACTCGGCACGTCCGATTGGTGTTGTTCCGTTCCAGTGGGCCGGTCCTGGCGCTGCACCTGAAGATGCTGGTGGCATCGTGGCGGCTGACCTGCGTAACAGCGGTAAATTCAACCCATTAGATCGTTCTCGTCTGCCTCAGCAGCCGGGCAGCGCACAGGAAGTGCAGCCTGCTGCATGGTCTGCACTGGGTATTGATGCGGTGGTTGTGGGGCAGGTATCTCCTAACCCGGACGGCTCTTACAATGTGGCCTGGCAGCTCGTGGATACTGGCGGTGCACCGGGTACCGTTCTGGCACAGAACACATACAAGATCACTAAACAGTACCTGCGCTACGCGGCACACGGGGCCAGCGATGAGGTATTTGAAAAGCTGACCGGCATTAAAGGTGCGTTCCGTACCCGTATCGCTTATGTCGTGCAGACCAACGGCGGCCAGTTCCCGTATGAGCTGCGCGTCTCTGACTACGATGGTTACAACCAGTTCACCGTTCACCGTTCACCGCAGCCGCTGATGTCTCCAGCCTGGTCGCCGGACGGTTCAAAACTGGCTTACGTAACCTTCGAAAGCGGCCGTTCAGCACTGGTAATTCAGACGCTGGCTAACGGTGCGGTTCGTCAGGTGGCTTCCTTCCCGCGTCACAACGGGGCACCGGCATTCTCACCAGACGGCTCTAAACTGGCGTTTGCGCTGTCTAAAACCGGTAGCCTGAACCTGTACGTGATGGACATCGGCTCCGGCCAGATTCGTCAGGTGACCGATGGTCGTAGCAACAACACCGAACCAACCTGGTTCCCGGACAGCCAAAACCTGGCCTTTACCTCTGACCAGGCCGGTCGTCCACAGGTTTATAAAGTCAATATTAACGGCGGTGCTCCGCAGCGTATCACCTGGGAAGGTTCTCAGAACCAGGACGCAGACGTGAGTGCTGACGGTAAGTTTATGGTAATGGTTAGCTCGGCCGGTGGTCAGCAGCACATTGCTAAACAAGATCTGGGCGGGGGCGGCGTACAAGTTCTGTCGTCGACTTTCCTGGATGAAACGCCAAGTCTGGCACCTAACGGCACTATGGTTATCTACAGCTCTTCTCAGGGGATGGGATCCGTGCTGAATCTGGTTTCTACCGATGGGCGTTTCAAAGCGCGTATTCCGGCAACTGATGGACAGGTAAAATCACCTGCCTGGTCGCCGTACCTGTAATAATAATTAATTGAATAATATAGGAATCATAGAAATGCAACTGAACAAAGTGCTGAAAGGGCTGATGATCGCTCTGCCTGTTATGGCAATCGCAGCGTGTTCTTCTAACAAGAACGCCAGCAACGACCAGAGCGGCGAAGGCATGATGGGTGCCGGCACTGGTATGGACGCAAACGGCAACGGCAATATGTCTTCTGAAGAGCAGGCGCGTCTTCAGATGCAGCAGCTGCAGCAGAACAACATTGTTTACTTCGATCTGGACAAGTTCGACATTCGTTCTGACTTCGCTGCAATGCTGGATGCACACGCTAACTTCCTGCGTAGCAACCCGTCTTACAAAGTCACCGTAGAAGGTCACGCGGACGAACGTGGTACTCCTGAGTACAACATCTCCCTGGGTGAGCGTCGTGCTAACGCCGTTAAAATGTACCTGCAGGGTAAAGGCGTTTCTGCTGACCAGATCTCCATCGTTTCTTACGGTAAAGAAAAACCTGCAGTACTGGGCCACGACGAAGCGGCTTACTCCAAAAACCGTCGTGCCGTACTGGTTTACTAAGAGAATTGCATGAGCAGTAACTTCAGACATCATCTGTTGAGTCTGTCGTTACTGGTTGGTATAGCGGCCCCCTGGGCCGCTTTTGCTCAGGCACCAATCAGTAGTGTCGGCTCAGGCTCGGTAGAAGACCGGGTCACCCAACTCGAGCGTATTTCTAATGCTCACAGCCAGCTTTTAACCCAACTTCAGCAGCAACTCTCTGACAACCAAACCGATATTGACTCACTGCGCGGACAGATTCAGGAAAGCCAGTATCAGCTCAATCAGGTTGTGGAGCGTCAGAAGCAGATCCTGCTGCAGATGGATAGCCTGAATAATGGCGGCGCAGCAGCGCAACCCGCCGCAGGCGATCAAAGTGGCGCAGCTGGTGCAGCGGCAACGCCTCAGGCTGATGCCTCAGCCTCGACAGGCGCGCCTGTACAGAGCGGTGATGCGAACACGGACTACAATGCGGCAATTGCCCTGGTGCAGGATAAATCACGCCAGGACGACGCGATGGCAGCGTTTCAGAACTTCGTGAAGAAATACCCTGATTCAACCTATCAGCCTAATGCGAACTATTGGCTGGGACAGCTGAATTACAACAAGGGTAAAAAAGACGACGCGGCGTTCTATTTTGCTTCCGTGGTAAAAAATTACCCAAAATCACCGAAAGCCCCTGATGCGATGTATAAGGTCGGGGTGATCATGCAGGACAAAGGCGACACCGCGAAAGCGAAGGCCGTCTTCCAGCAGGTGGTCACTAAATTCCCTGGCACTGAAGGTGCGAAACAAGCGCAAAAACGTCTTGCTGCGATGGGATGATTGCCGGATGACCAGAAATCGCGTTTTTTCTGGTCTTGCCGCATACTTCCTAAGCAGTTAAGTGATATTCATCAAAATATTAGTTGCGCGGAATTCTTAAATCAGTAATATATGCCGCCGTTGCCAAGGGATATCAAACAGCCCAAAAGCAGCCAAAATAGTGGGTCGTTAGCTCAGTTGGTAGAGCAGTTGACTTTTAATCAATTGGTCGCAGGTTCGAATCCTGCACGACCCACCAATCATTAGGTGGATAGCGATAGTTTAACGTGAAGGATAACGTTGCGTCAGCAACGGCCCGTAGGGCGAGGCGAAGCCGAGTCATCCTGCACGACCCACCACTTAAAGCAGTTCCGGCAGTACAGAGTGGGTGATTAGCTCAGTTGGTAGAGCATCTCCTTTACACGGAGGGGGTCGGCGGTTCGAGCCCGTCATCACCCACCACTCGGGTCGTTAGCTCAGTTGGTAGAGCAGTTGACTTTTAATCAATTGGTCGCAGGTTCGAATCCTGCACGACCCACCAATCTTTTGATTGGTACCGAGTAAAAATTATCTTCGAAGTCAGCACCCGAATGGGTCGTTAGCTCAGTTGGTAGAGCAGTTGACTTTTAATCAATTGGTCGCAGGTTCGAATCCTGCACGACCCACCACTTCGAAGAATAAGCAGTAAATCCCGCAAGGGGTCGTTAGCTCAGTTGGTAGAGCAGTTGACTTTTAATCAATTGGTCGCAGGTTCGAATCCTGCACGACCCACCAATGTAAAAAGGCGCCCTAAAGGCGCCTTTTTGCTATCTGCGATATGAACGATTCGAACCTGCAGCAGGTTCGGGCCGAACGCAGTGAGGCACCGGAGCCATAAGGCGACGGCCCTAAGGGCGAGCGGAGCAAGTCATCCTGCACGACCCACCAATGTAAAAAAGCGCCCTAAAGGCGCTTTTTTGCTATCTGCTGTTCCTGCGTCTGAAAAACATGCCTGATGGCGCTTCGCTTAGCAGGCCTACAAAAGCAATTCACTGCACGACTCAACCACAAATGCTACTGGCACGCTTTTGATGTGACTTTGACTCCCAAATCCGCTATCTTGTTTAGTATATAAAACACAATTGCCATTACTTTGGTTTCCACCAAAAAATAACGGCAAACTTGTTAAGCCAGTAAAACGAGAAGCCAAAATGAGTGTGATGTTTGATCCTGAAGCCGCCATCTATCCTTTCCCGCCTAAACCCGTCCCGCTGAGCCTCGACGAAAAGCAGTTTTATCGCGAAAAGATCAAGCGCTTGCTCAAAGAACGCGATGCGGTGATGGTGGCGCATTACTACACTGACCCGGAAATCCAGCAGCTGGCAGAAGAGACCGGCGGCTGCATTTCTGACTCACTGGAAATGGCGCGCTTCGGTGCAAAACATCCCGCGTCGACATTGCTGGTGGCCGGGGTCCGCTTTATGGGCGAGACGGCAAAAATCCTCAGCCCGGAAAAAACCATCCTGATGCCAACCCTGAATGCAGAATGCTCGCTGGATTTAGGCTGCCCGATCGACGAATTCACCGCCTTCTGCGACGCCCATCCCGACAGAACGGTGGTGGTTTACGCTAACACCTCTGCCGCGGTAAAAGCGCGTGCCGACTGGGTGGTAACCTCCAGCATCGCTGTTGAGTTAATCGAGCATCTCGACAGCCTGGGCGAGAAAATTATCTGGGCACCAGACAAACATCTTGGCAACTACGTTCAGAAGCAGACCGGGGCAGATATTCTGTGCTGGCAGGGGGCCTGTATCGTTCATGACGAGTTCAAAACCCAGGCCCTGGAGCGCATGAAAGGTCTTTACCCGGAGGCCGCCGTACTGGTCCATCCGGAATCACCGCAGGCGATCGTCAACATGGCGGATGCCGTAGGTTCAACCAGCCAGCTCATCGCTGCCGCGAAAACGCTGCCGCATCGTCAGCTTATTGTCGCCACCGATCGCGGCATCTTCTACAAAATGCAGCAGGCAGTGCCGGAGAAAGAGCTGCTGGAAGCGCCAACGGCGGGCGAGGGGGCAACCTGCCGCAGCTGTGCGCACTGTCCTTGGATGGCGATGAACGGGCTCAAGGCGATTGCCGAAGGGCTGGAGTCCGGCGGCGCGGCGCATGAGATCCATGTGGATGCGGCGCTGCGTGAAGGGGCGTTAATTCCGCTTAACCGGATGCTGGATTTTGCGGCTACACTACGTGCTTAAGCAACGTAATGTAACGCTGAGGGAAAAAGATGGATTTTTTTAGCACGCAAAACATTCTGGTACATATACCGATTGGTGCCGGCGGCTATGACTTGTCATGGATTGAAGCCGTCGGGACAATTGCGGGTCTGCTCTGTATCTGGCTCGCCAGTCTGGAGAAGATAGTCAACTACGCGTTTGGCCTGGTGAACGTCACGCTGTTTGCCATTATCTTCTTTCAGATCCAGCTGTATGCCAGCCTGCTGTTGCAGCTGTTCTTCTTCGTGGCCAATATCTATGGCTGGTACGCCTGGTCGCGGCAGAACAGCCAGCAGGAGGCGGAACTGCAGATCCGCTGGTTGCCGTTGCCTAAAGCCATCGGCTGGCTGGCAGCTTGCGTGGTCGCTATCGGCCTGATGACGGTCTATATCGACCCGGTGTTTGCCTTCCTGACCCGCGTGGCGGTATCGGTGATGAGCAGCCTCGGACTGAACGTTACCATGCCAGATCTACAGCCTGACGCCTTCCCGTTCTGGGATTCGTGCATGATGGTTCTGTCGATTGCCGCCATGATCCTGATGACCCGAAAATATGTCGAAAACTGGCTGCTGTGGGTGATTATTAATGTGATAAGCGTGGTGATCTTTGCCCTGCAG
The DNA here is from genome assembly GCF_002935105.1 of Leclercia sp. LSNIH3. Lineage (NCBI taxonomy): Bacteria > Pseudomonadati > Pseudomonadota > Gammaproteobacteria > Enterobacterales > Enterobacteriaceae > Leclercia > Leclercia sp. LSNIH3. The sequence goes on along the minus strand of NZ_CP026387.1, from coordinate 1,023,208 downwards.
GGCGTCTATGCCATGTCGCTGGAGTATATGATCCTTACCTTTATTGCCCTCAACGGCAGCAGGATGTGGATTAACAGCGCGCGGGAACGAGGTTCCCACGCGCTGGCACGTTAATGGTGATGATGATGGGCGTGGCCGGAGGCGATCTCATTGAGGTGGCAATCCGGCCCGTTACAGGGGGTGTACTCCATCTGGATAGTGCTATGCGCGATAGCGTAATGATGCTCCAGAAAATGCTGGATACGCCCCAGTAACGCATCGTGATCGTGGGGAGGAATGACCTGAACATGCAGCGTCATCAGCGGTTTCTCTCCCACCATCCAGACGTGAATATGATGCACGTCGCGGACTTCTGGAATAGAGCGCGTCAGGTTGCGTTTCAGCGCCGGAATATCCAGCGTCGCTGGCGCGCCTTCCAGCAGCTCATTCACACTCTCCTGCAGTAATCGCCAGGCACTGCGCAACACCAGACAGGAGACGACAATCGACAGGATCGGATCTATCGGTGTCCAGCCCGTCCACAGGATCACCAGCGCCGCGACGATGGCACCTACCGATCCCAGCAGGTCCCCCAGCACGTGCAGCGCCGCCGCCCGCACGTTAAGGTTTTTCTCCTCACTACCGCGATGCAAAATCCAGAACGCCAGGATATTGGCGATAAGCCCGGCGACGGCTACCACCATCATGGTGACGCCCGCGACAGGCTGCGGATAGCGGAAACGCTGAATGGCTTCCCAGACAATTAAAATGGTGATCAACACCAGCGCGATGGCGTTGACGAAAGCAGCAAGGGTCGTCAGACGCAGCCAGCCAAAGGTGCGTCCCTGGCTGGGCGGGCGGCGCGCGAATACTACCGCCAGCAGCGCAAACAGCAGTGCCGCTGCGTCCGTTAACATATGTCCCGCATCGGCCAGTAGCGCCAGCGAGCCGGAAACCAGGCCGCCAATCACCTCAATGATCATAAAGGCGGCAGTGACGCCGAACGCCAGCATTAAGCGTTTAGCATTTCCATCCTGTGAAGAAGGGGCGTGTGAGTGGGTGTGCGCCATGAATGATGTCCCGGTCCATTATTATTGTAAGTGTAGAGTTTTTAACATTTTGCACAAAAAATAAAGGAGAGCCTTAGCTCTCCTTCATCATCATCGCATTACCGGTAATTACTGGGTAGTGCCGTCAGTTTTCTGCTCTTGTGGGGTTCTTTCGGAATCCACTTTACCGGACTGATCCGGGCATTTACCGTCTTTACACATAGAGTTTTTGTGCTGATCGTCCTTGGTCATGCCGTCATTGCCCATCTTGCTTGGGTCGTCATTACCCATGATGGAATTGGAGCCACCGGTGGTAGAACTATTACCGCTGCCGGTAGTTGATCCGTTAGTGGTGGCGTTAGTACCATCAGGATTTAACATAGTCCCGCTGCCACCGCTGCTGGTTGTACCCGTAGTGCCAGAACCGGTATTAATCTGGCTGTTGCCGGTATTATTTGGCGCAATATTCTGGCGTGCATCTGGCGCTACCGCACCAGCATCAGCGGCGGCATTCGCCTGGCCGTTATTGCTGTCAGAGCCGCCGGCAGAATCAGCGGCCAGCGCAGCACCGCTTGCCATGGTGAGGGAAGCGGTCAGGAAAAGGGTTGCGAGTTTAGTCATTTTCATCATGCTGCTCCTGTTCTGGTCGTTATGTTCTGGATAACTTCTTTCCACAGTGCATATGCGAAATCGATACGGTGCTCAGTGGTCAAAGATGCCATGGTCCCTACTTAGATCAGTATGGAATCGTGATAAACGTAATAAATGCAGTGCATACAGTTAAAAAGTTTAGGTTGTATCTTGCTTTTCGCTACTTTGTGGGGTTTTTTAAGCGAATTCCAGGATTTATCTGTGCGAAGTGTAAAAGCCAGTTTACACTTCCTGACTGACAAGATAGATTGAAGGGATTGCATTCGTTTATAAAAATATGGCAACGCTGGAAAGAACATGAATTATCAGAATGACGATTTACGTATTAAAGAGATCAACGAGTTATTACCCCCTGTCGCACTCCTTGAGAAGTTTCCTGCCACTGAAAAAGCCGCCAACACCGTTTCTCATGCCCGCAAAGCGATCCACAAGATCCTGAAAGGTAATGACGATCGTCTGCTGGTGGTGATCGGGCCATGCTCCATTCACGATCCCGCAGCGGCGAAAGAGTACGCAGCGCGTCTGCTGACGCTGCGCGAGACGCTGAAGGATGAGCTGGAAATCGTCATGCGCGTCTACTTTGAAAAGCCACGCACCACTGTAGGCTGGAAAGGGCTGATCAACGATCCGCATATGGACGGCAGCTTCCAGATCAACGACGGTCTGCGCATTGCCCGTAAGCTGCTGCTGGATATCAATGACAGCGGCTTGCCTGCGGCAGGTGAGTTCCTCGACATGATCACCCCACAGTATCTGGCAGACCTGATGAGCTGGGGTGCCATTGGCGCACGTACCACTGAATCTCAGGTTCACCGTGAGCTGGCATCAGGGCTTTCCTGTCCGGTGGGCTTTAAAAACGGCACCGATGGCACCATCAAAGTGGCGATCGACGCCATCAATGCTGCCGGGGCGCCGCACTGCTTCCTCTCCGTGACCAAATGGGGTCACTCCGCCATTGTTAACACCAGCGGAAATGGCGACTGTCATATCATTCTGCGCGGCGGCAAAGAGCCTAACTATAGCGCGGCACATGTTGCGGAAGTGAAGGCGGGTCTGGACAAAGCGGGTCTGGCTGCACAGGTCATGATCGACTTCAGCCACGCTAACTCCAGCAAGCAATTTAAAAAGCAGATGGATGTCGGCACCGATGTCTGCCAGCAGATTGCGGGCGGTGAAAAGGCCATTATCGGGGTGATGATCGAAAGCCATCTGGTGGAAGGCAATCAGAATCTGGAAGGCGGCGAGCCGCTGGTTTACGGTAAGAGCGTCACCGATGCCTGCATCGGCTGGGACGATACCGAAACGGTCCTGCGCCAGCTGGCGGATGCCGTGAAAGCCCGTCGCGGCTAAAAAAATGCCGGATTAGCATCCGGCATTCTGTATCTAAGGCCCGGTCATCGCGACCGGGCTTTTTTATTACTTGGCTTTACCCTGGTTCGCAACGGCCGCAGCTTTAGCCGCGATCTCATCAGCGTTACCCAGATAGTAGTGCTTGATTGGTTTGAAGTTTTCGTCGAACTCGTATACCAGCGGCACGCCGGTAGGGATGTTCAGTTCGAGGATCTCGTCTTCACCCATGTTGTCCAGGTATTTCACCAGCGCACGCAGGGAGTTACCGTGAGCCGCGATGATCACGCGCTCACCGCTTTTCAGGCGTGGCAGGATGGTTTCGTTCCAGTAAGGCACAACGCGATCGATGGTCAGCGCCAGGCTTTCAGTCTGTGGCAGTTCAGCATCGGTCAGTTTCGCGTAACGCGGGTCGTGGCCCGGGTAGCGCTCGTCATCTTTGGTCAGCTCTGGTGGGGTTACCGCGAAGCCGCGACGCCACTGTTTAACCTGCTCGTCACCGTATTTTTCTGCGGTTTCGGCTTTGTTCAAACCCTGCAGCGCACCGTAGTGACGCTCGTTCAGTTTCCAGGATTTCTCAACCGGCAGCCAGGCCTGATCCAGTTCGTCCAGCACGTTCCACAGGGTGTGGATGGCACGTTTCAGCACGGAGGTATAAGCAAAATCGAAGCTGAAGCCTTCGTCTTTCAGCAGTTTGCCTGCCGCTTTTGCTTCGCCAACGCCTTTCTCGGACAGGTCAACATCATACCAACCGGTAAAGCGGTTTTCGTTGTTCCACTGGCTTTCGCCATGACGTACCAGAACCAGCTTAGTTACAGCCATATTTTACTCCTCCAGAACAAGCATTATTTGAATGATAACAATTCTCATTATATTGCCGCGGGGAAGCCGCGGGCAACGCTTAACCCTAACCATAGCGAAAATAGTGTCTCAGTGTAAGATGCTTGTGAATGAGGGGTTGTGATTTTGTCTGTAAGTGGCGCTATTTTCAGCAAGCTGGGCAAAAAAAAGCCCTCCGGTGGGAGGGCCAGTTTTTATTGAGCAATAAAGTGATATTCCGTGACGCTGACATACTCTTCGCCAGGGCGCAGAATACAGTCGGGCTGCGGCCATTCCGCATGGTTCGGGCTGTCCGGCAGGAACTCGCTTTCCAGTGCCAGGCCTTGCCAGGCACGGTACTCTCCGTCTTCACGCGCGGGCGTACCCTCGAGGAAGTTCCCGGAGTAGAACTGCAGGGCAGGGGCGGTGGTGTAAACCGTCATCTGCAGCTTCTCATCGGCAGACCAGAGGTGCGCCGCTGGCTGGCTGACATCGCCCTCTGCATCAAGCAGGAACGCATGATCGTAACCGTTCACCTTGCGCTGATCGTCATCTGCCAGGAAACCCTGGGCGATGGCTTTGGTGGTGCGGAAATCAAAGCTGGTGCCCGCCACCGCTTTTAACCCTTCATGCGGGATCCCCATCTCATCCACCGGCAGATACGCCTGCGCCAGCAGTTGCAGTCTGTGGTTGCGCACGTCGCTGCAGTCGCCGTCGAGGTTGAAGTAAGCGTGGTTGGTCAGATTGACCGGGCAGGGTTTATCCACCGTGGCGCGGTACTCAATGGCGATCCGGTTATCATCCGTTAAGCGGTAATGCACGGTCGCCGCACAATTACCCGGATAGCCCTGATCGCCATCCGGCGAGTCGAGGGACAGCAGCGCTTCGCCATCGTTCTGCTTGATAATGCGCCAGCGACGCTTATCAAAGCCGTCCGGGCCGCCGTGCAGCTGGTTTTCACCCTGACTAGGCAGCAGCGCATAAGGCACGCCGTCCAGCTCAAAGCGGCTTTTAGCGATACGGTTGGCGTAACGGCCCACAGAGGCACCGAGGAACGCGGTTTGTTCAACGTATTGCTCAGGCGATGCACAGCCGAGCAGGGTCTCGCGCACGCTGCCGTCACTCATCGGGACGCGGGCTGAGAGTAAGGTGGCGCCCCAGTCCATGAGCGTCACCACCATCCCTGCGCTATTGCGCAAGGTAATCAGGCGGTACGGCAGGCCGTCCGGGGCGAGAACAGGGGTTTCGTTTAACACTGGCCAGCTCCTTGTGAGGCGTTGCAGACGTAGAAAGTTTCTTTGATACCGGTTTTGGTTTCGTACTGCTGCTCAACGGCTTGCTGAACAACCGGGACTAACGCCTCCGGCACCAGCGCAACCACGCAGCCACCAAAACCACCGCCGGTCATGCGCACGCCGCCCTGTTCGCCAATCGCCGCTTTGACAATCTCTACCAGGGTGTCGATCTGCGGCACGGTGATTTCGAAGTCATCGCGCATGGAGGCGTGTGACTGAGCCATCAGTTCCCCCATCCGATGCAGGTCGCCTTTCTCCAGCGCAGCCGCCGCTTCCACGGTACGGGCGTTTTCGGTCAGCACGTGGCGAACACGTTTTGCCACCACCTGATCCAGCTCGTGCGCGACTTTATTGAACTCAGTGAGGGAGACATCACGCAGCGCAGGCTGTTGGAAGAAGCGCGCGCCGGTTTCGCACTGCTCGCGGCGGGTGTTGTACTCGCTGCCCACCAGGGTGCGTTTGAAATTACTGTTGATGATGATCACCGCCGCACCTTTCGGCAGGCTCACCGCTTTGGTGCCCAGTGAACGGCAGTCGATCAGCAAGGCGTGGTCTTTTTTACCCAGCGCCGAAATCAGCTGATCCATGATGCCGCAGTTGCAGCCCACAAACTGGTTCTCGGCTTCCTGGCCATTGAGGGCGATTTGCGCCCCGTCCAGCGGCAGGTGATACAGCTGCTGGAAAACGGTGCCGACCGCCACTTCCAGCGAGGCGGATGAGCTTAAGCCCGCGCCCTGCGGTACGTTGCCGCTGATCACCAGATCTGCGCCGCCAAAGTTGTTGTTACGCTTCTGAAGGTGTTTTACCACGCCACGAACGTAGTTGGACCACTGCTGGCTGTCGTGCGCAACAACAGGCGCATCCAGCGAGAACTCGTCGATCTGGTTGTCGTAATCGGCCGCCAGCACGCGCACCTTGCGGTCATCGCGTTTCGCGCAGCTGATCACCGTCTGGTAATCAATGGCGCAGGGCAGCACGAATCCGTCGTTGTAGTCAGTGTGCTCGCCGATCAGGTTAACGCGGCCAGGCGCCTGGATAGCGTGAGTGGCGGGATAGCCGAACTTTTCAGCAAACAGGGCGTGGGTTTTATCTTTCAGACTCATTGTTATTCTCCAGATTCGCGAAAATGAACGTCACTGACTGCACGCAGGCGCTCTGCGGCCTGTTCAGCCGTCAGGTCGCGCTGGGTTTCCGCCAGCATCTCGTAGCCGACCATGAACTTTCGTACAGTAGCGGAGCGCAGCAGCGGCGGATAAAAGTGGGCGTGCAGCTGCCAGTGTTGATTCTCTTCGCCATTAAAAGGTGCGCCGTGCCAGCCCATGGAATAGGGGAAAGAGCACTGGAACAGATTGTCATAACGGCTGGTCAGCTTTTTCAGCGCCAGGGCCAGATCGCTGCGCTGGTCTTCGCTCAGATCGGTGATCCGCAGAACATGCGCTTTCGGCAGCAGCAGGGTTTCGAACGGCCACGCCGCCCAGTACGGCACCACCGCTAACCAGTGTTCGGTCTCGACCACGGTGCGGCTACCGTCGGCCAGCTCGCGCTGCACATAGTCCAGCAGCATTGGCGACTGCTGTTCAGCGAAATAGGCTTTTTGCAGGCGATCTTCCCGCTCGACTTCGTTAGGCATGAAGCTGTTGGCCCACACCTGGCCGTGCGGATGGGGGTTGGAACACCCCATCGCCGCGCCTTTGTTCTCAAAAACCTGCACCCAGGGATAGCTCTGCCCCAGCTCGGCAGTCTGTTCCTGCCAGGTTTTCACCACCTCGGTCAGGGCCTCAACGCTCAGCTCCGGCAGGGTTTTGCTGTGATCCGGCGAGAAGCAGATCACCCGGCTGGTGCCGCGCGCGCTTTCGCAGCGCAGCAGCGGATCGTCACTCTGCGGCGCGTCCGGCGTGTCGGTCATCAGGGCGGCAAAATCGTTAGTGAAAACGTAGGTGCCTGTGTAATCAGGGTTAACATCACCGGTTACGCGGGTATTGCCCGGACAGAGGAAACAGTCTGGATCGTGCTGCGGCAGCGTTTGTTTCGCTGGCGTCTCCTGCGCCCCTTGCCATGGGCGCTTGGCGCGATGCGGAGAGACCAGGATCCACTGCCCGGTTAACGGATTAAAACGACGATGCGGGTGATCGACGGGATTAAATTGGGTCATGACAGATCCTTAGTCTGGATAACCCTGCGGGTGGCGAGACTGCCAGCGCCAGGTATCCTGTGCCATTTCATCGAGCGTGCGCGAGACACGCCAGTTAAGCTCTTTGTCGGCCTTAGTGGCATCCGCCCAGTAGGCAGGCAGGTCGCCGTCGCGACGTGGGGCAAAGTGATATGCCACCGGTTTGCCGCAGGCAGCGCTAAAGGCGTTAACCACATCCAGCACGCTGCTGCCGACACCGGCACCGAGGTTATAAATATGAACGCCCGGTTTATCCGCCAGTTGCTGCATGGCTGCGACGTGGCCGTCGGCCAGATCCATGACGTGGATGTAGTCGCGAACGCCGGTGCCGTCAGGGGTCGGGTAGTCGTTACCAAATACCGCCAGCGAGTCACGACGGCCTACCGCCACCTGAGCGATATAAGGCATCAGGTTATTCGGAATACCCTGCGGATCTTCACCCATATCCCCGGATGGATGCGCACCCACCGGGTTGAAATAACGCAGCAAGGCGATGCTCCAGTCCGGCTGCGCTTTTTGCAGGTCGGTCAGGATCTGTTCCACCATCAGCTTGCTTTTGCCGTACGGGCTTTGCGGCGTCCCGGTCGGGAAGCTTTCGACATATGGGATTTGCGGCTGATCGCCATAGACAGTGGCGGAGGAGCTAAAGATGAAGTTTTTCACGCCTGCCGCGCGCATGGCAGAAACCAGACGCAACGTACCGTTGACGTTGTTATCGTAATACTCCAGCGGTTTCGACACCGACTCGCCCACGGCTTTCAGCCCGGCAAAGTGGATCACTGTATCAACAGCGTGATCGTGGAGGATCTCCGTCATCAGCGCTTCGTTACGAATATCGCCTTCGACAAAGACTGGCTGTTTACCGGCCAGGCGTTCCATAACCGGCAGCACGCTGCGCTTACTGTTGCACAGGTTATCAAGGATGATGACATCGTGGCCATTTTGCAGCAGTTGCACACAGGTATGACTTCCTATGTAACCGCTACCACCTGTTACCAGAACTCGCATTTTTCGCTCCATTAGGCTTATGGTATGAGATAATCCTAGCATAACAGAGAGCTGGAAAGTGTGACATGGGATAAAATAGTGGAATCGTTTACACTGTATGAAACGCAGCAGCTCTCTGGCTAAAAAACGATTGTAGATCAAAGCGCCTGGGGTGGGATGTTGCAGGTTATCCGAAAAAAACGGGGGCATGGCCCCCGTGAGGATATCAGACCCGGCTCGTCTGGTAGCGGTAGCGCTCGCCGTCGGCGATAAACTCCAGCCGATGGGTGATACAGGCGGGGGCATCTTCCGCATGATGGGACACGAACAGCAATTGCGTTTCGCCTTCGCTAATCAGGACATCCACAAACCGGCGAATGAGCTGGCGGTTGAGGGGATCCAGCCCCTGCAAAGGCTCGTCGAGGATCAGGAGCGTTGGGTGCTTGACCAGGGCGCGAACGATCAGCGCCAGCCGCTGCTGACCCCACGACAGGCTGCTGAAGGGCGCATCCGCGACCCGGTTGTCCATCCCCAGAATATCCAGCCACTGCTGCGCCAGCTTGTGCTGCTTATCCGAGACCACCTGATAAATTCCAATCGAGTCGAAATAACCCGACAGAATGACGTTGCGCACCGTCGTGCTGACGCGGTAATCGAGGTGCAGGCTGCTGCTGACGTAGCCGATATGCTTTTTGATATCCCAGATGGTTTCGCCGCTGCCGCGACGGCGGCCAAAGAGTGTGAGATCGTTGCTGTAGCCCTGGGGATGATCGCCGGTAATCAGGCTCAGCAGGGTCGATTTACCGGCACCGTTGGGGCCGACAATCTGCCAGTGCTCGCCGGGATTCACCGTCCAGCTAAGCTGGTCGAGGATCGGCCGATCGTCATACGACACGACGCCGTTATTGAGCACAATACGCGGTTCATTCTGCGGCAGCCCATGACGCGCCGAAGGGGCATCCGGTTCGGGCAGGGTAACGCCATTCAGTTTTTCACTGTGCGCCAGCTGGGCAATCAGCGCCTGGTTCAGCAGGTCCGCTTTTTTGCCTACGGCCGTCAGGGTGCAATCCGCGAGGACGCCGGCGTTCTGCACAAAGTCGGGGATCTCGTCAAAACGGTTCAGGACCAGCACCAGGGTGTAACCCTGCTGATTGAGCGAGGCCAGCAGATCCGCCAGCTGCCCGCGGGATTTCACATCGAGGCCGTCGAAAGGCTCATCGAGGATCAGCAGTTCGGGTTCCGCCATCAGCGCCTGACACAGCAGCGTCTTGCGGGTTTCCCCTGTTGAGAGGTATTTGAAGCGTCGATCCAGCAGGTGAGCGATGCCGAACTGCTCCGCCAGCTGGCGGCAGCGGGCGTCATCTTTGATCTCGTCCTGGATAATTTCAGCTGCCGTACGGCCGGTATCCTCTTCGCCGGGGCTGAGCAGATCGGTGTTGTTGCGCTGCCACTCGTCGCTGACCAGTTTTTGCAGTTGTTCGAACGAGAGGCGGGTCAGGCGAGTAAAAGTGCTATGGCGTTCGCCCTTCAGCAGCGTCAGCTCCCCGGCCAGCGCCCGGGCGAGGGCTGACTTGCCGCTGCCGTTACTGCCAACGAACGCCCAGCTTTCGCCGGCATTCAGCGTAAAATTTGCGAGCGTGAGCGTTCGGGTGTCGCTAAGACGAAACGTGCCTTGCGAAATTTGCAATGATGACATGATTTATCCCATTTTTTGCAGCAATAAGCATCAGGGATACGCACTGTCGGCGCGAATGTCAATGCGCTCAGCACAACGTGGCGATAATCACCCGGTCAGCATTAAAATATGCCGTTGCCTTAGCACCTTCTTCTAAATCCTGGCTCTGCGCCAGCGGCAGGGTAGCGCAGAGCGTCTGGCCATCGGGCAGGGTCATCAGCACTTCACACTGTTCATCACCGCGATCGATATGGTTGATGATCCCCTGTAACTGGTTATCTGCCTGTTGCGCCGCTGCACTGTCCCGGGTAATGCTGACCCAGGGCGCTTTCAGCAGCACCAGCACCTCTTTGCCCTCATTCAGCCCCAGTCGTTCGCCGCTCTGGGCGGTAATGGCCGCTTTCAGGCGGGTGGTGCCGTCCGCGAGTAAAACCTCCACATGCTGTTGCACATGGTCGTTGTCGCGGGCGGTGACGGTACCAAACCACTGGTTACGGGCGCTGGTCTGCAAAGAGAAACGCGAAATAGCACCAAGGAGGCTGTCTAACGGCAGGGCATCGTCGTCGCTCAGGACGTCGAAGGCTTTCTGTTGGATCTGTGCCAGCAGATCATAGAGCTGGATCAGGCGTTGCCCGAAGCGCGTCAGGATCGCGCCGCCGCCGCCTTTGCCGCCGGTGGCGCGATCCACCAGGGGATGTTCGCTCAGGGTGTTCATTTCGTTGATGGCATCCCAGGCGCTTTTATAGCTAATGCCGGCGTTTTTGGCTCCCTGGCTAATGGAGCCGGTTTGCGCAATCTGTTTGAGCAGGGCGATGCGACGGGGATCGGCAAACAATTTTTGCTGAAGACGTAGGGTGAGGAGAATTTCGGCCTGCATAACAATGTCCTGGCAAAAGGACTATTGTGACGTAATTCGTTTTATGCGCAAACTGTACCGCACAAAAGGGGATGTATTTCTCGCTTTTCCGGTTAGAATAAAGCATTCACATTGTCTGGAGAAAGCCATGTTAGAGTTGCTGAAAAGTCTGGTATTCGCCGTGATCATGGTACCAGTGGTGATGGCTATCATCCTCGGTGCCATCTACGGTCTGGGTGAGGTGTTCAACATCTTTTCCAATGTCGGCCACAGAAAACAGCCGAAAAAACAGAATTAATTCCCTTTAAAAACGCCCGGTTCCGCCGGGCGTTTTGCTCTCAAGTTTCCCCCCTCCGCGCCGATATTATTTATGGCATCAATTTGATCTACTCACTCATCGGTACGATTTACCGCTGGGAAAATCCTGGGGTTATCGTTATATTGCGCTGTATATAACGAAACGCAACAGGAGCTACAAAATGGCACGTACATGGTTACGCCTTTTCGCAGGGGCAACGCTGACCCTCACCCTGACCGGACATGCACTGGCGGATGAGGGCAAAATTACCGTCTTCGCGGCGGCCTCCCTGACGAATGCGATGCAGGATATTGCTGCGGAGTATAAAAAAGAGAAAAACGTCGAGGTGGTTTCGTCGTTTGCCTCTTCCTCCACCCTGGCGCGTCAGATTGAAGCGGGGGCACCTGCCGACCTGTTCATCTCTGCCGATCAGAAGTGGATGGATTATGCCGTCGAGAAAAAATCGATGGATAACACCAGTCGCGCAACCCTGCTGGGCAATAGCCTCGTGGTTGTGGCACCGAAAGAGAGTGCTCAGGGCGAGATTGCCATCAATAAAGAGACCCCATGGACCAGCCTCCTGAAAGAGGGGCGGTTGGCGGTGGGTGACCCGGAACACGTTCCGGCAGGTATTTATGCCAAAGAGGCACTGCAAAAACTGGGTGCCTGGGAGACGCTGTCACCTAAACTGGCACCAGCCGAAGATGTGCGTGGTGCCCTGGCGCTGGTGGAGCGCAACGAAGCCCCGCTGGGGATCGTCTACGGTTCCGATGCGGTCGCCGGAAAAGGCGTAAAAGTGGTGGGGACCTTCCCGGAAGACTCCCATAAGAAAGTAGAATATCCTGTGGCCATCGTCGATGGACATAAAAACGCAACCGTCAGCGCCTTTTACGACTATCTGAAGGGGCCGCAGGCGTCTGCCATCTTTAAACGTTACGGATTTACGACTTACGAATGATATTAACCGATCCTGAATGGCAGGCCGTGCTGCTGAGCCTGAAAGTCTCTTCCCTGGCAGTTGCATTCAGTTTGCCCTTTGGGATCTTCTTCGCCTGGTTACTGGTTCGCTGTAAGTTCCCCGGCAAAGCGCTGCTCGACAGTCTTCTGCATTTGCCGCTGGTGCTGCCGCCGGTGGTGGTAGGTTACCTGCTTCTCATCGCCATGGGGCGTCGCGGGTTTATCGGTGAGCGTCTGTACGAGTGGTTTGGCATCAGCTTTGCCTTCAGCTGGCGCGGGGCCGTCATGGCGGCGGCGGTAATGTCATTCCCGCTAATGGTGCGGGCGATCCGCCTGGGGCTGGAAGGGGTGGATCTCAAACTCGAGCAGGCGGCCCGCACGCTGGGGGCCGGGCGCTGGCGCGTGTTTATGACTATCACGCTTCCCCTGACGCTGCCGGGCATTATTGTCGGTACCGTACTGGCGTTTGCCCGTTCGCTGGGTGAGTTTGGCGCGACCATTACCTTTGTTTCCAATATCCCCGGCGAAACACGCACCATCCCGTCCGCGATGTACACCCTGATTCAGACGCCCGGTGGTGAAGGGGCCGCCGCGCGTCTTTGCATTCTCTCCATTGTGCTGGCGATGGCCTCGCTGCTGGTGTCTGAGTGGCTGGCTCGCCTGAGCCGTGAGCGGATGGGGAAATAACCATGCTGGAACTCAATTTTACCCAGACTCTGGGCGAGCACTGCCTGACCCTTAACGAAACCCTGCCAGCCAGCGGGATCACCGCCATCTTTGGTGTCTCCGGGGCGGGGAAAACATCATTGATCAACGCGATAAGCGGCTTGACCAGGCCGCAGTCCGGCCGCATCGTGCTCAACGATCGGGTGCTGAATGACGTTGAAAAGCGCATCTACCTGGCACCAGAAAAGCGCCGGATTGGCTATGTCTTCCAGGATGCGCGGCTGTTTCCACACTACAAAGTGCTGGGTAACCTGCGTTATGGCATGGCGAAAAGCATGGCCGGACAGTTCGATAAGCTGGTGGCCCTGCTGGGGATTGAGCACCTGCTTGACCGGTTGCCCTCCTCGCTGTCGGGCGGAGAAAAACAGCGCGTGGCGATAGGCAGGGCGTTACTCACCGCCCCGGAGCTGCTGCTGCTGGACGAGCCGCTGGCTTCGCTCGACATCCCCCGCAAGCGCGAGCTACTGCCCTACCTGCAACGTCTGGCGCGCGAAATTAATATTCCAATGCTTTACGTCAGCCACTCGCTGGATGAGATCCTGCATCTGGCTGATAAGGTGCTGGTACTGGAAAACGGTAGCGTTAAAGCGTTCGGGAATCTGGAGGAGGTGTGGGGCAGCAGCGTGATGCATCCGTGGCTGCCGCAGGAGCAGCAGAGCAGCATTCTGAAGGTGAGCGTACTGGAGCATCATCCGCACTACGCAATGACTGCGCTGGCGATCGGCGATCAGCATGTGTGGGTCAATAAGCTGGATAAACCCCTGCAAAGCAGCGTGCGCATTCGCATTCAGGCGTCGGATGTTTCGCTGGTGCTTCAGCCGCCGTTACAGAGCAGCATCCGTAACATTCTGCGCGCCAAAGTGGCCCAATGTTACGACGATAACGGCCAGGTTGAGGTCCAGCTGGAAATTGGCAGCCGCACGCTGTGGGCGCGCATCAGCCCGTGGGCCAGGGATGAGCTGGGGATCAAACCTGGCCTCTGGCTTTACGCGCAGATCAAGAGCGTGTCGATCACCACCTGATTACACCAGATGGGTATAGATAAACTGAGCGATGCTGTCGGTCGTGTTGTCGCCAATCACGATATTGGCGCGCGCTTTCACCGCGTCGTCAGCATTACCCATCGCCACCCCGGTACCCGCTGCTTCGAGCATACTGATATCATTGTAGTTATCGCCAAAAGCAATCACATCCTTCATTGATCCGCCGATGGATTCGACATACTGCGCCAGGCGCTTGCCCTTGCTGTTGCCTTTGCGGGCGATATCCACCTGATCGTGCCAGGACCATTCGCACTCCAGCCCAAGCGTCTGCTCGACATGTTTTGCGAAAGTATTCAGTTTTACCGTGTCTTCACCGGTCAGGGCGAATTTCCAGATGGCGTTAACCTCCCGGGCTGCCTGCGCCAGCGACGGCACCTGGGTGAACACCGGACGCTGCGCTTCCGGCAGCGACAGCGCCCAATTGCTGGTGCGAATAACGTGGCCGGTCGGACGCTCGTACATCATCGCGTCGTCAACATACATCAGGCCGTGAATGTCATGTTCATCGAGCAGATCAATCAATTGCAGGGCTTGCGTAACCGGTAAAGGATCGGCTTCCAGAACCTTTTTAGCTTGATAATCATACAAATAAGTGCCATTACAACAAATTGCAGGTGTATCTAACGCCAGTGCCTGATAAAAAGGATGAATAGCAACGTGATGTCGACCCGTCACGATGAGGAGTTGATATCCCACCTCCCGGGCGCGCTTCAGGGCGTCGAGGGAAGAGGGGAGCAGGGTTTTTTGCGGGGTTAATAGCGTACCGTCTAAATCCAGTGCAATCACACGCGAGGTCATTTGATATTCCGGGTTAATGTTGAAATGGCAGAATGAGCAGATGGTACACCGCGTAACTAACGCTGCAAAATTCCTGATTAAAATTCAGCATTCACCGTTAAAAAAGACTATCCTGGTACATTACTTTTACGCGCAGTGAGGAAAGGAGCATTCATGAAACAAACCGTTTATACCGCCAGTCCTGAAAGCCAGCAGATCCATGTCTGGCGTCTGAATCCCGAAGGCACACTCACCCTGGTACAGGTCGTCGATGTTCCCGGCCAGGTTCAGCCGATGGTGATCAGCCCGGATAAACGTTTCCTGTATGTGGGCGTGCGCCCGGAATTCCGTGTGCTTGCGTACCGTATCTCTCCTGACGATGGCGCTCTGACCTGGACGGCCGAAGCCGCTCTGCCGGGTAGCCCAACCCATATCTCAACCGATCTACAGGGGCGCTTTATCTTTAGCGGCTCCTACAATGCCGGTTGCGTTAGCGTGACCCGCCTGGATGACGGCATTCCGACCGAGACCGTAGAGGTTGTTGAAGGTCTGGAAGGTTGCCACTCAGCCAACATCTCCCCGGATAACCGCACCCTGTGGGTACCGGCGCTGAAACAGGATCGTATCTGCCTGTTTACTCTTGGCGAGGACGGCAAGCTGGCGGCGCAAACGCCTGCGGAAGTGACCACTGTAGAAGGCGCTGGCCCGCGTCACATGGTCTTCCACCCGAATCAGCAGTACGCCTACGTCGTGAATGAGCTGAACTGCTCTGTGGACGTCTGGGCGCTGCGCGATCCGCACGGCAACATCGAGTGTGTGCAGACCCTGGACATGATGCCGACGGACTTCACCGATACGCGCTGGGGTGCGGATATTCACATCACCCCTGACGGACGCCACCTCTATACCTGCGATCGTACTTCAAGCCTGATCACCATCTTCAGCATCTCTGAAGACGGCAGCGTGCTGGCAATTGAAGGCTTCCAGCCAACCGAGACCCAGCCGCGCGGCTTTAACGTCGATCACAGCGGTAAATTCCTGATTGCGGCGGGACAGAAATCGCACCATATCGCCCTGTATGAGATTCAGGGCGAGCAAGGCCTGCTGGAAGAGAAGGGGCGTTACGCAGTCGGCCAGGGGCCAATGTGGGTGGTGGTTAACGCGCACTAAGGCCGATGAAATAAAAAACCTCGCCAATGCGAGGTTTTTTTATGCCCGGAGGTAATCGGGTGAGCACACCGATAACACCAACCCCACTATTAATCCCGAGCTGATGCGCTATAAGCAGGGTTGCTGTTTGCAACGGCTGGATGCGTATCTTAGGCGCGGTGCCTGACGTGCCCAGCCGCAGCAATAAGGGGGAGTCACTCCCCCTTTTTACCAGAATCTTACTGCTTTGGTTCGGCGATAACTTTGCTGCCTACACCGCGGTTGTTGTATTCCCACATGCGGTTGAAGCTAGCGTCGTTAAGGTTACGCTGCACGTTGCCTTTATCATCCACCGCACCGGTGTTACCCGCATACGGACGCTGAGAAATCGCGGCGTTGCCCCAGGGTTTTGCCATATTAAAGCCTTCGTTGATCACGCTGTCGCGGATCACTACCTGGCCGTTAGAGGCAGAATCGACATCCAGCGAGCGGCCCAGTTGCGCCACACCATCACCCATCGCGGTAAAGCGGCTGTTTACCGCCAGGAAGCCATAGAACATGTTCGACAGGGTAGCCGGTGCGAAGACATAGCCTTCCTGCTGCGTACGGCTGTTCATCACGCGGAAATCGGTATTATCAAACACCACCGCACCGCGACCTGAAACAATATCCACATCGCCTTCGATGTAGCTGTTAGTCACCAGGGTGCGAGTGATGCGGTTGTTTTTCAGGGTATTCTCGACACCGCTGTTGGTGACGAAGAAGGTGTTCTGACGACCCAGAATATTCACCTTGTCGATCTGCACCTGATCGCCATCGCTGCGCAGGGCTACGGCCTGGTGGTTTCCGGCATCGACGCTGTCACCCAGATTGTTTTCAATCGTCAGGTTCTGCAGCTGCAGGCCGTTGTTCTGCGACCAGAAGACCGCGGAACACATCACGCCGATGGTGGCGCTTTGCTTGCTCTGGCAACGGTCAAACATGTACCAGGCTGGTTTGCCAGGCATGTATTTACCGCCCGGGTTAACCAGACGACGCCAGGTGGTGGTATCGATTTCGGAGTCGATCGCCAGACCAATTTTCACATCAATGGGTTTTTCGCCCGTACCGTACAGGGTCACGCTGCCTGGCGCGGCAGGTACATACACCGTCCCTTCGTATTCGCCGGGTAAAATGGCGATGTACTGGCGGGAGCTGCTGTGCTTAGCAATGGCTGCATCGACGGCCGCCTGGATAGTGGTATGCGTAACGCCCTGGGTTCCCGCCGGGCCAACAACAAAGTTTGGCTGTGCAGGCAGGCGAATGGCATAAGGACTCCACGGCGCCGCGTTCGGATCCATGGCCGTGAAGTAGCGGGCCTGCTGGAAGTTTTTCGCTTCATCAGCGGAAAGGATCGGGCGGGAAGCCGTGCCTGGCGCGGCCTGCTCTGAAGGCAGTTGATCCGGCGGCGTAGAGCTGCACGCAGACAACGTCACGCCAAATGCGAGGGCCAGCGCCAGACGAGAAATCCTGGAAATGTTCAAGGGAAGCTCCTGCTAAGCATATCAATAGGGGGATAACTGAAATAGCCTGCTTTTTTATACTAAGTTGAGCGAAACGGGAAGATGAAAAGGCAAAAAGTTACTTTTTCTTCCCACGCTTAGCGGGAAAGTTGTCACAAATAAATAACAATTTCGGTAAAGGCGATTGACAGGCCGCCGGGAATGAAAATAAATGTCTATACAACTCATGACAAGCGGAAGCCCGATGCTGCAACTTCATCCCGACGACGTAATCTGGCGTAACCTGCGCCTCGCGACCCTGGATCCTGCCCACGGCACAGCCTATGGTCTGCTGGAGAACCGGGCGTTAATTGTACGCGGTGAGACCATCCTGGCGATCGTGCCTGAATCTGACCTGCCTGCGGATCTGCCCAACGCCAACGATTTACAGGGCCGGCTGGTCACGCCGGGCCTGATCGATTGCCACACCCATCTGGTGTTCGGCGGCGATCGCGCCGCCGAGTGGGAGCAGCGGCTGAACGGCGTCTCCTATCAGACCATCAGCGCCCAGGGCGGTGGGATTAATGCCACGGTGACCGCCACCCGGAACAGTACGCCAGAGCAGCTTGAGCAGCTGGCGCAGCAGCGTTTACAGCGCCTGATGCGCGAAGGCGTCACCACCCTCGAAATCAAATCCGGTTATGGCCTGAACGACGAAACGGAAGAGAAGATGCTGCGCGTGGTCCAGCGTCTGGCGCATACCCATCCCATTGAGATCAGCCCGACGTTGCTGGCCGCTCACGCGGTGCCGAAAGAGTACCGCCAGGATCCCGATGCTTATATAGACCATGTTTGTCAGCACACCCTGCCGCAGCTGTGGGAGAAAGGGCTTTTCGAAGCCGTGGATGTGTTTTGCGAGAATGTCGGCTTTACTCCAGCACAGAGCGAGCGGGTGTTTCAGGCGGCACAGGCCCGGGGGATCCCGATAAAAGGCCACGTCGAACAGCTCTCGAATCTCGGCGGCACCGCGCTGGTGAGCCGTTACCAGGGGCTATCTGCCGATCACATTGAATATCTTGATGAAGCCGGGGTGAGCGCGATGTCCCGAAGCGGCACCGTGGCGGTGTTGCTGCCCGGTGCTTTCTATTTCTTACAGGAGCGCCAGCGTCCGCCGGTTGCGCTGTTACGTCAGCAGGGGGTGCCGATGGCCGTCGCCACCGATTACAACCCTGGCACCAGCCCGTTTGCCAGTCTGCATCTGGCGATGAACATGGCCTGCGTCCAGTTTGGTCTGACCCCGGAAGAGGCGTGGGCAGGGGTGACCCGGCACGCCGCACAGGCGCTCGGTCGCGGCGAAACGCACGGCCAGCTGAAGGCCGGGTTTGTCGCCGATCTGGCGATCTGGGATGCGAAAAGCCCGGTGGAGATGGTGTATGAGCCGGGGCGTAACCCGCTTTATCAGCGCGTATTCAGAGGAAAAGTACAATGAGTCTGTGGCAGCCCGTTTCGCCTGACATCTGGCAGGGGCGCGACGACCGTCACGAGGCCAGCAACGCCCTGCGCCTGTTCCAGACCGTACGGCAAAGCGACACGCAGCAGCCTTCTGGCGACGGCATCGCCCTGATCGGCTTCGCCTGTGACGAAGGGGTGAGACGCAATCAGGGCCGGACCGGTGCCGCACAGGCCCCGGATACGTTACGCCGGACGCTAGGGAATATGGCCAGCCATGAGGGCCATGAGCGACTGACCGACATGGGCAACATCTGCGTTGGAGGGGAGGCGCTGGAGGCCGCCCAGCAGGCGCTGAGTGAGACGGTGACCGCCTGTCAGCAGGCGGGAATGCGCACCCTGGTGTTCGGCGGTGGGCATGAAACCGCCTGGGCGCATGGCCGGGGCGTGCTGGATGCCTTTCCCGGCGAGCGGGTGGTGATTATCAACCTGGATGCGCATCTCGATCTGCGAAACGCCAGCCAGGCCACCTCCGGGACACCCTTCCGCCAGCTGGCGCTGTACTGCGCGGAACAGCAACGTGAGTTTCACTATGCCTGCCTGGGGGTTAGCCGGGCGGCAAATACCCGGGCACTCTGGGATGAGGCGGCCCGTCTTAACGTCACCCTGGTCGAGGATCTCGACTTCCCGCAGCAGGCGTCACGGGTAGTTGAGAACATTCTGAACGAGGCGGATCGGGTCTATCTCACCATCGACCTTGACGTGATGCCGGCCGGGGAGATGCCCGCTGTGTCCGCGCCTGCCGCGCTGGGCGTTCCCGCCCGGGATCTGCTGCCGGTCATTGAGCGGGTCTGCCGCAGCGGCAAACTGCAGGCGGCCGATCTGGTAGAGTTCAGCCCCGGTTTCGACCGCGACGGTCAGGGCGCGAAGCTCGCCGCGCGGCTTGCCTGGCAAATAGCTCACTGGTGGGCATAAAGGCTGTATATACTCGACTTTTTCTTCCGGCTTAAGGAATTGCTATGTTTTCTCGCGCCCCGCAGCAGCAGGCCAATACGCCAGCCCCTTTCTATGAAAAGGTAAAACAAGCGATCAGCCATCAGATCGCCACCGGCGTCTGGCGTCCGCACGATCGCATCCCGTCCGAAGCCGAGCTGGTGGCGCAGTTCGGCTTTAGCCGGATGACCATTAACCGCGCGCTGCGGGAGCTAACCGATGAGGGGCTGCTGGTGCGTCTGCAGGGGGTCGGCACGTTTGTGGCCGAGCCGAAGGGGCAGTCGGCGCTGTTTGAGATCCGCAGCATTGCCGATGAGATCGCCTCCCGCAACCATCAACACCGTTGTGAGGTGTTGCTCCTCGAAGAGACGCAGGCCAACGCCGTGCAGGCCGTGGCGCTGAATGTTAAAGAGGGCACGCTGATCTTCCACTCCCTGATGCTGCACTACGAAAACGACGTACCGGTCCAGATAGAAGATCGCTGTGTAAACGCCACGCTGGTGCCGGACTATCTGCAACAGGACTACACCGTCACCACGCCTCATGCCTGGCTGTCGCAGGTTGCGCCGCTGACGGAAGGGGAGCATATCGTTGAAGCGGTACGCGCCACGCCGCAGGAGTGCGAGCTGCTGCGCATTAAAGAGCACGATCCCTGCCTGCTGATCCACCGCCGCACCTGGTCAGCCTCGCACATCGTTTCCCATGCCAGATTGCTGTTCCCGGGCAACCGCTACCGGCTGCAGGGCCATTTCATGTCATAAGCCAAAAGCGTGATTGCTGACGCAATATAACAAAAATGTATCGTAATTGTTAAAACCAGCCTTGTGTGCACTTGTCTATACAAGTATATCTTACTGTATATTCTGTCCCCAATGAGGAGCACACAATGTCGTCAGGTAAGTATCGCCAGCAAGAGATCCGCGCCCCCCGTGGCACCACGTTAAATGCCAAAAGCTGGCTCACCGAAGCCCCGCTGCGCATGTTAATGAACAACCTCGATCCCGACGTGGCGGAAAATCCTCACGAGCTGGTGGTGTATGGCGGGATTGGCCGCGCGGCGCGTAACTGGGCCTGTTATGACGCGATAGTTGCCGCCCTCACCGAACTGGAAAACGACGAAACCCTGCTGGTGCAATCCGGCAAACCGGTCGGCGTATTCAAAACCCACAAAAACGCTCCGCGCGTGCTGATCGCCAACTCCAACCTGGTGCCGCACTGGGCGACCTGGGAACACTTCAACGAGCTGGATGCGAAGGGGCTGGCAATGTATGGCCAGATGACCGCGGGCAGCTGGATCTACATCGGCAGCCAGGGCATCGTCCAGGGCACCTACGAGACCTTTGTCGAAGCGGGTCGCCAGCACTACAACGGCTCCCTGAAAGGACGTTGGGTACTGACTGCGGGCTTAGGCGGGATGGGTGGCGCACAGCCGCTGGCAGCGACCCTGGCAGGCGCCTGCTCCCTGAATATTGAGTGCCAGCAGAGCCGCATCGATTTCCGTCTGCGCACCCGTTACGTCGATGAGCAGGCCGACTCGCTGGATGACGCCCTCGCACGTATCAATAAATACACCCAGCAAGGCAAAGCGGTCTCGATTGCCCTGTGCGGCAACGCCGCCGATATCGTGCCGGAACTGGTGGCGCGCGGCGTACGCCCGGACCTGGTCACCGACCAGACCAGCGCCCACGATCCGCTGCACGGCTACCTGCCAAAAGGCTGGAGCTGGGAAGAGTATCAGCAGAAAGCCCAGCAGGATCCTGAAGGCACCGTACTGGCGGCGAAGCGTTCGATGGCCGAGCACGTCAGCGCGATGCTGGCCTTCAGCCAGCAGGGCGTGCCCACTTTCGATTACGGCAACAACATTCGCCAGATGGCGAAAGAGATGGGGGTGACCAACGCCTTCGATTTCACGGGCTTTGTCCCTGCCTATATCCGCCCTCTGTTCTGCCGCGGCATCGGCCCGTTCCGCTGGGTGGCGCTTTCAGGCGACCCGGAAGATATCTACAAAACCGACGCCAAAGTGAAAGAGATCGTCGCCGATGATGAGCACCTGCATCACTGGCTGGATATGGCCCGCGAGCGCATTAGCTTCCAGGGTTTACCGGCGCGTATCTGCTGGGTGGGGCTGGAGTGGCGCCAGAAGCTGGGCCTGGCCTTCAATGAAATGGTTCGCAGCGGGGAAGTCTCCGCGCCAATCGTCATCGGTCGCGACCATCTTGATTCCGGCTCGGTTGCCAGCCCGAACCGCGAAACCGAAGCGATGCAGGATGGTTCCGACGCGGTATCCGACTGGCCGCTGCTGAACGCCCTGCTCAATACCGCCAGCGGCGCGACCTGGGTCTCGCTGCACCACGGCGGCGGGGTAGGGATGGGCTTCTCCCAACATGCCGGGATGGTGATCGTCTGTGACGGCACCGATGAAGCCGCGGCCCGTATTGCCCGCGTTCTGCACAACGATCCGGCGACAGGCGTAATGCGCCATGCTGATGCCGGGTATGACATCGCGATTGATTGCGCGAAAGAGCAGGGCCTGAACCTGCCGATGATCACCTCCAGAGAAGGAAAGCACTGATGAACGCCTTAACCCTGATCCCCGGTTCACTGACGCTGGCCCAGCTGCGCCAGGTCTGGCAACAGCCGCTGCAGCTGACGCTTGATGAATCAGCCCACCAGGCGATTAACGACAGCGTGGCCTGCGTGGAAGCGATAGTGGCAGAGGGGCGCACCGCCTACGGGATCAACACCGGTTTTGGCCTGCTGGCGCAGACGCGTATCGCTACCCACGACCTGGAAAATCTGCAACGTTCGCTGGTGCTGTCCCATGCGGCAGGCGTCGGCGAGCCGCTGGATGACAACATTGTGCGTCTGATGATGGTGCTGAAAATTAACAGCCTGGCGCGCGGTTTCTCCGGTATCCGCCTGAGTGTGATTCAGGCTTTGATCGCGCTGGTCAATGCCGGGGTTTATCCGTGGATCCCGGCCAAAGGTTCGGTCGGCGCGTCCGGTGACCTGGCCCCGCTGGCGCATATGTCCCTGACCCTGCTCGGCGAGGGCAAAGCCCGTTACCGTGGGGAATGGCTACCGGCCGCCACCGCCCTGCAAAAAGCGGGGCTTGCCCCGGTCACGCTGGCGGCAAAAGAGGGGCTGGCGCTGTTGAACGGCACCCAGGCTTCCACCGCTTTTGCCCTGCGAGGCCTGTTCGAAGCCGAAGATCTGTTTGCCTCTGCGGTTGTCTGCGGGGCGCTCACCACCGAAGCGGTGCTTGGTTCCCGCCGTCCGTTCGATGCCCGTATTCATGACGTGCGCGGCCAGCGCGGGCAGATCGACGCCGCGGCGCTGTTCCGTCACGTGCTGACCGATACCAGCGCCATTGCCGAATCGCACCACAACTGCGACAAAGTGCAGGATCCGTACTCCCTGCGCTGCCAGCCGCAGGTGATGGGCGCCTGCCTGACCCAGATGCGCCAGGTGGCAGAGGTCCTGCTGGTTGAATCCAACGCCGTTTCCGATAACCCGCTGGTGTTCGCGGCCGAAAACGACGTGGTCTCCGGCGGGAACTTCCATGCCGAACCGGTGGCGATGGCGGCGGATAATCTGGCCCTGGCGATTGCCGAAATCGGCGCGCTGTCCGAACGCCGTATCGCGCTGATGATGGATAAACACATGTCGCAACTGCCGCCGTTCCTGGTGCGCAACGGCGGCGTAAACTCCGGGTTTATGATTGCCCAGGTGACGGCGGCGGCGCTGGCGAGCGAGAACAAAGCCCTGTCGCACCCGCACAGCGTGGACAGCCTGCCGACCTCAGCCAACCAGGAAGATCATGTCTCGATGGCCCCAGCGGCGGGGCGTCGTTTGTGGGAGATGGCAAGCAATACCCGCGGCGTGCTGGCGGTGGAGTGGCTGGCGGCCTGTCAGGGCTGCGATCTGCGCGACGGTCTGACCTCCAGCCCGCTGCTGGAGCAGGCGCGGCAGATCCTGCGGGAGCAGGTGGCGCACTATGATGATGACCGCTTCTTCGCCCCGGATATTGATGCGGCGATGGGGCTGCTGGATAAACGCACTCTGGTGGCGTTATTGCCTCCCGTGCTGTAACGGTTTGCCCGGTGGCGTTTCGCTTACCGGGCCTACAAAAAAACCGGCTTATTGGCCGGTTTTTTTAGTTAACTGTACATCGCCGTAATCGACGCGCTGCCCAGGGTATGGAAATGGACGTTAAAGCCCACCATCGCACCGCTCGCCTCTTCATCGACCTCGATTCTCTCCACATCCAGCGCATGCACCGTAAAGATATAGCGATGGGTTTCGCCTTTCGGCGGAGCCGCGCCGCCATATCCCGGCTTACCAAAATCGGTACGGGTCTCCACCGCGCCATCCGGCAGCGCCACCAGCGAGGAGCCGGAACCCTGCGGCAATACGCGGGTATCGGCGGGAATATTGGCGACGATCCAGTGCCACCAGCCCGAGCCGGTAGGCGCATCCGGGTCGTAACAGGTCACGACAAAGCTTTTGGTGCCCGATGGCACCTCGTCCCACGCCAGATGCGGAGAGATGTTATCTCCCTCATATCCCATACCGTTAAACACGTGGCGCAGCGGGAGTTTATCGCCGTCTTGCAGATCCTGACTGATCAGTTTCATCGTATCTCTCCGTATAAGCCCTGCAAAAAGTGTAATCCTGTGGGCTTAAATCGCAAAGTGGGCGGGATTATTCACGGCATCCACCACGGCGGCGGTCAGTTTGCTGAGCTGATCGCGGCCAATGATATACGGCGGCATCAGATAAATTAGTTTCCCGAACGGGCGTACCCAGACGCCACGCGCCACAAAGAAGCGTTGCAACGCCGCCATGTTCACCGGATGGGTGGTTTCGACGACGCCGATGGCCCCCAGCACACGCACGTCAGCGACATATTCTGCCTCCCGCGCCGCCGCCAGCTCATCCTTCAGCTGGGCTTCGATGGCAGCCACCTGGCTCTGCCACTCGCCGCTCTCCAGCAACGCCAGACTCTCGCTGGCCACCGCACAGGCCAGCGGGTTGCCCATAAAGGTCGGGCCGTGCATAAAGCAGCCTGCTTCGCCATTGCTGATGGTCTCTGCCACCTGGCGAGTGGTGAGGGTGGCGGAGAGCGTCATGGTGCCGCCCGTCAGGGCTTTGCCGAGACAGAGAATGTCCGGCGTAATGCCCGCGTGCTCACAGGCAAACAGCTTGCCGGTACGCCCGAAGCCGGTGGCAATTTCATCGGCAATCAGCAGGATGCCTTCGCGGTCGCACATCCTGCGAATGCGCTTCAGCCACTCCGGGTGATACATGCGCATCCCGCCCGCACCCTGTACCACTGGCTCAAGGATCACCGCCGCAATCTCATGGCGATGGGCGGCCATCAGACGGGCAAAGCCGACCATGTCCATTTCATCCCACTCGCCGTCAAAGCGGCTTTGCGGTGCCGGGGCAAACAGGTTTTCTGGCAGGTAGCCTTTCCACAGGCTGTGCATGGAGTTGTCGGGATCGCACACCGACATCGCGCCGAAGGTGTCGCCGTGGTAGCCGTTGCGGAAGGTGATAAAGCGCTGACGGCTTTCGCCCTTCGCATGCCAGTACTGCAGGGCCATTTTCATCGCTACTTCCACCGCCACCGAGCCGGAATCCGCCAGGAAAACACACTCCAGCGCCTCGGGGGTCATCGCCACCAGCCGACGGCAGAGATCCACCGCCGGTTGATGGGTGATCCCACCGAACATCACGTGGGACATGCGGTCAATCTGCGCTTTCATCGCGTCATTCAGCCGCGGATGGTTGTAGCCATGAATGGCTGCCCACCAGGAGGACATACCGTCCACCAGCTGTTCGCCGCTGGCCAGCGTCAGCTCGCAGCCGTGTGCTTCCGTCACTGGGTATACCGGCAGGGGCTGAGTCATGGAGGTGTAGGGATGCCAGATATGGCGCTGATCGAAGGCAAGATCGTCCGTTGTCATAATCGACTTGTAAACCATTTTGAAAACATTTAGGTTTACAAGCATAACCCGAACCCATCCTGAACTAAACCCCTTTGGAGACGCCCCATGGCTCACCAGACTCGCTGGACATTGTCGCAAGTCACCGCATTATTTGAAAAACCGCTGCTGGAACTGCTGTTTGAAGCGCAGCAGATCCACCGTCAGCATTTCGACCCGCAGCAGGTTCAGGTCAGTACTCTGCTGTCGATCAAAACCGGCGCCTGCCCGGAAGATTGCAAATATTGCCCGCAAAGCGCGCGCTATAAGACTGGCCTTGAATCCGAACGCCTGATGGAGGTCGAGCAGGTGCTGGAGTCGGCGCGTCAGGCGAAAAACGCCGGTTCGACCCGCTTCTGCATGGGCGCGGCATGGAAAAACCCGCACGAGCGCGACATGCCCTACCTCGAGCAGATGGTGCAGGGTGTGAAGGCCATGGGCCTCGAAGCCTGTATGACCCTCGGCACGCTGGACGACACCCAGGCCCAGCGTCTGGCCTCGGCAGGGCTGGATTACTACAACCATAACCTCGACACCTCCCCGGAGTTTTACGGCAACATTATCACCACCCGCACCTATCAGGAGCGTCTGGATACGCTGGACAAAGTGCGCGATGCGGGCATTAAGGTCTGCTCGGGCGGGATTGTCGGCTTGGGCGAAACGGTGACCGATCGCGCCGGTCTGCTCCTGCAACTGGCGAACCTGCCGACCCCGCCAGAGAGCGTGCCGATTAACATGCTGGTGAAGGTGAAGGGCACCCCGCTGGCCGACAACGACGATGTGGACGCGTTTGATTTTATTCGCACTATTGCCGTAGCGCGCGTGATGATGCCGACGTCGTTCGTGCGCCTCTCGGCGGGCCGGGAGCAGATGAATGAGCAGACCCAGGCGATGTGCTTTATGGCCGGGGCCAACTCCATTTTCTACGGCTGCAAGCTGCTCACCACCCCGAACCCGGAAGAGGACAAAGACGTACAGCTGTTCCGCAAGCTGGGGCTGAATCCGCAGCAGACCGCGGTGCTGACGGGCGATAACGAGCAGCAGCATCAGCTCGAGCAGCAATTAATCAACGCCGATACCGACCAGTTCTACAACGCGGCGACGGTATGACCTGGCAACAACGCATCGATGCTGCCCTTGATGCGCGCCGGGCGGCAGACGCCCTGCGCGTGCGCACCCCGGTGGAGCACGGCGCGGGGCGCTTTCTCATCCGCGAGCAGCGGCAATACTGCAATTTCTCCGGCAATGACTATCTCGGCCTGAGCCAGCACCCGGCGATCATCCGCGCCTGGCAACAGGGCGCGGAGCAGTACGGGGTGGGCAGCGGCGGCTCCGGCCACGTGAGCGGCTACACCCATGCGCATCAGGCGCTGGAAGCGCATCTTGCTGACTGGCTCGGCTACCCCCGGGCGCTGCTGTTTATATCCGGCTTTGCCGCCAATCAGGCGCTGATTGCCGCCCTGACCGGCAAGGACGATCGCATCCTGGCCGATCGCTTAAGCCACGCCTCGCTGCTGGAGGCCGCCAGCCTTAGCCCGGCACAGTTACGCCGTTTTGCTCATAACGATGTCGCCCAGTTGGACGCGCTGCTGGATAAACCCTGCGAAGGGCAACAGCTTGTCGTGACCGAGGGGATCTTTAGCATGGACGGCGACAGCGCGCCGCTGGGTGAGATCCATGCGGCAGCGCAGCGCCAGGGCAGCTGGCTGCTGGTGGACGATGCCCACGGCATTGGCGTCACCGGGCCAGAAGGGCGAGGAAGTGCCGCCGGGCAGGGGGTAAAACCCGAGCTGCTGGTGGTGACCTTTGGCAAAGGCGTTGGCATCAGCGGGGCGGCGGTACTGTGCAGTGACCCGGTGGCCGACTACCTGCTGCAGTTCGCCCGGCACCTGATCTACAGCACCAGCATGCCGCCCGCCCAGGCGGTGGCACTGCAGGCGGCCTTTAACCTGATCCGTAGCGATGAAGGTGAAGCGCGTCGGCAGCGGCTGGCGGGGCATATCCGCCAGTTCCGAGCGGGTGTGGGTGACCTCCCGATGACGATCACCGCCTCGCAGAGCGCCATTCAGCCGCTGATTGTGGGCGAAAACGCCCGTGCGCTGCATCTGGCGCACACCCTCAGGCAGCAGGGGATCTGGGTAACCGCGATCCGTCCCCCTACCGTTCCGGCAGGGACGGCGCGCTTACGCCTGACCCTGACGGCGGCCCATGAGTCGGCAGATATTGCCGCATTACTGGAGGCGCTGCATGTCGCAAGTGAATAAACAGGCGATTGCCGCCGCCTTTGGCCGGGCGGCGCACAGCTACGCACGCCACGACGGACTCCAGCGGCAAAGTGCTGACGGGCTGCGGGCCTTGCTCGCTGAAAACCGTTTCCCCCGCGTGCTGGATGCGGGCTGCGGACCGGGGAGCAACAGCCTCGCCTGGCGCAAGGCCGGGAGCCACGTGACGGCGATGGATCTCTGCGCCCCGATGCTGGAGGAAGCGCGTCGCAACCAGGCGGCCGACCACTATCTGCAGGCCGATATCGAAGCCATTCCGCTGGCGGAGGGGCAGTTCAGCCTCGTCTGGAGCCATCTGGCGGTGCAATGGTGCGCCAGCCTGCCGCAGGCGCTGGCCGAACTCTACCGGGTGGCGCAGCCGGGGGGCAAGGTGGCCTTCACGACGCTGCTCAATGGCTCGCTGCCGGAGCTGAATCAGGCCTGGCAGGCGATAGATACCCAGCCGCATGCCAACCGGTTTCTGTCCGGGGAGCAGGTAAACGACGCCCTGTCCGGCTGGCAGTACCGCTCCGCGGTCCAGACCGTTACGCTGCTGTTTGACGATGCGCTCAGCGCCATGCAGTCCCTGAAGGGGATTGGGGCCACCCATCTTCACGCCGGACGGTCGAGTAAACCCTTAACCCGCGGGCAACTGCACCAGCTGGCCCAGGCCTGGCCACAGCAGGCGGGAAAATTCCCGCTCTCTTACCAACTTTTTCATGGGATTATTGAACGTGACTGAACGTTATTTTGTCACCGGCACCGACACCGAGGTCGGAAAAACCGTTGCCAGCACCGCTCTGTTACAGGCGGCGCGTGCGCTGGGTCGCCATACCGCGGGATACAAACCGGTGGCCTCCGGTAGCGAGATGACCGCAGCGGGGCTGCGTAACAGCGATGCGCTGGCGTTACAACGCAACAGCAGCGTGGCCATGAGCTATACGGCGGTCAATCCCTACACCTTTGCCGAGCCGACCTCGCCGCATATCATCAGCGCGGATGAGCAGCGCCCGATCCTGTTCAGTACGCTTTCCGCCGGGTTACGCTCGCTGGAGACGCAGGCTGACTGGGTGCTGGTGGAAGGCGCGGGCGGCTGGTTTACGCCGCTGTCGCAGGAGCAGACCTTCGCAGACTGGGTGATGGCCGAGCGTCTGCCGGTGATCCTGGTGGTGGGAGTCAAGCTGGGCTGTATTAACCACGCCATGCTGACCGCGCAGGCGATCCGCCAGGCAGGGCTGCATTTTGCAGGCTGGGTAGCGAACGGGGTGGTGCCGCCCGGCAAGCGCCATCCTGAATACATGGCCACGCTCAGGCGCGTGCTGCCAGCCCCCTTGTTGGGCGAAATCCCGTGGCTGGGCGACGAAGCGGACACCGCAACCGTCGGGCAGTATCTTTCCCTTACTGCGCTGACGCCGCAGGCCCCATCCAGTGGGCTATAAGCGGATCATCCAGCTCGCTGACCCTGCCCTGGGCTACATTTCGCCCCCGGTAAAGCAGGCAAAAGCGATCCGCTACCCGGCGGATCAGGGAGAGGTGCTGCTCGGCCAGCAGCACTGATAACCCCAGCTCCCGGTTGAACCTGAGCAGCAGTTGCGCCAGTTTGAGAGTAAATAACTGGCCGGTCCCACGGCTCGGCTCGTCGAGGATAAGCAGGCGAGGGCGGGTCACCAGCGCGTTCGCCAGCGCCAGCTGATATTGCTGATCGTCGTTAAGACCGGAGGCCCGCAGCTGGCGCAGCGGATAAAGCTCGGGAAAGAACTCAAAAACGTCGCGGCTTGTTGTCCCGCCCGCGACGCCTTTCGCCATTCGCGCAATGTGCAAATTTTCCTCTACCGTCAGTTGCGAGAAGATCCGCCTGTCCTGCGGCACAAAGCTAATTCCCGTTCTGGCCTGCTGCAAATCGCAGGGCGAGGCCCCGGCGTCATGCCAAACCATGGTGCCGCTGGCAATCGGCAGCAGGCCAGCAATACAGCTCACGAGGGTGGTTTTCCCCATCCCGGGTAGCCCGAGTACGCCGGTGCAGACGCCGGGGGGGAGATCGAGGTCAACGTTCCACAGGGTGTGGCGATCTCCGTAATACTGATTAACGGCGCGCAGGCTTAACATGGTGGTGCTCCTTTTCAGGCATCGGTGACACCTGATACTCTGCAAGACTCTTGCCACTGCCTGAAAAAGGGCGCTTAAAGCGGCTTTTTTCGGAATCGGCTCAAAAATCAGCGCGGTGAGCCAGGGGCGATGCACTGTGTCGGTGCCCTCTGAGATGCGCCTGGTGCAGGGCGATTTTGGTCAAAATGTGAACAGGATCTCACCAAATCCTTTGGTGATTTTGGTCATCAGATCGCCAAAATTAGGCGATAAAAATTTTTTACCGTCCCGTTGTGGGTAAAAACCGGGAACGAGCCGAGTCACGTTCCGTATGGGCTGGCGGCAGTTATCCACTATTCCTGTGGATAACCATGTGCATTAGAGTTAGAAAACACAAGGTAAGCGAGAGAATACGCGGCCTGCGCCTGAATTGCTGCGAAACGCGTCTTTTTGAAAACTTTTAAGAAGATCAAATCGTTAAATAAAAGCAATCATTGTCATCAAAGTGTCAACTTGCAGGGGTGAAGTCCAGCGGCTCGCCTTGACAAATGTTAAAAAATGAAAAGTTCTGGGGATAACCCACCCCTGTTGGAATTTTATCCCGTTGCAGTCGAAATTTTACGCAGCTTCGCTCGATTCCCACTGCTGCTGGCACAAAATGGCGCGGATGCCACTGGATTTATATCCAGTATAATTTACTGGCAAAAATAGCCATCAGGAGTAAAATTACACACCTGCCGTATTAACCATCATCAGGTCGCCGCTCATGAGTAAACCGTTCAAACTGAATTCCGCTTTCCGTCCTTCCGGCGATCAGCCTGAAGCGATTCGCCGTCTGAAAGAGGGGCTGGAGGATGGGCTTGCACACCAGACGCTGCTGGGCGTAACCGGTTCGGGTAAAACCTTCACTGTCGCCAACGTGATCGCCGATCTGCAGCGGCCGACCATGGTGCTGGCACCGAATAAAACGCTGGCTGCGCAGCTGTACGGCGAGATGAAAGAGTTCTTCCCCGAAAATGCGGTGGAGTATTTCGTCTCGTACTACGACTACTATCAGCCGGAAGCCTACGTCCCCAGCTCCGATACCTTTATCGAAAAAGATGCCTCGGTGAACGAGCATATCGAGCAGATGCGTCTGTCCGCGACCAAGGCGCTGCTTGAACGCCGTGACGTAGTGGTGGTGGCATCGGTATCAGCCATTTACGGCCTCGGCGATCCCGATCTCTACCTGAAGATGATGCTGCACCTGACCCAGGGGATGATTATCGATCAGCGCGCCATTTTGCGGCGGTTGGCGGAGCTGCAGTACACCCGTAACGATCAGGCGTTCCAGCGTGGCACCTTCCGTGTTCGCGGAGAGGTCATCGATATCTTCCCGGCCGAGTCGGACGACTTCGCGCTGCGCGTCGAGCTGTTCGATGAAGAGGTCGAGCGTCTGTCGCTGTTTGACCCGCTGACCGGCCAGGTGGAGTCAATTATTCAGCGCTTCACCGTCTACCCGAAAACCCACTACGTGACCCCGCGCGAGCGCATCGTGCAGGCGATGGAAGATATCAAAGTCGAGTTGGCGGATCGCCGCAAAACGCTGCTGGACAATAACAAGCTGCTGGAAGAGCAACGTATCAGCCAGCGTACCCAGTTCGATCTCGAGATGATGAACGAGCTGGGCTACTGCTCCGGGATTGAAAACTACTCGCGCTATCTCTCTGGCCGCGGGCCGGGGGAGGCACCGCCAACCCTGTTTGACTACCTGCCGGCGGATGGCCTGCTGGTGGTGGACGAATCCCACGTCACCATTCCGCAGATTGGCGGGATGTATCGTGGCGACCGGGCGCGTAAAGAGACCCTGGTGGAGTACGGCTTCCGCCTGCCGTCAGCGCTGGATAACCGCCCAATGAAGTTTGAAGAGTTTGAGGCGCTGGCACCGCAAACCATTTACGTTTCCGCAACGCCGGGCAACTACGAGCTGGAGAAATCGGGCGACGAAGTGGTCGATCAGGTGGTGCGTCCGACAGGCCTGCTGGATCCGATTATCGAAGTGCGCCCGGTTGCGACGCAGGTGGATGACCTGCTGTCGGAGATCCGCGCCCGGTCGGCCATCAACGAGCGCGTGCTTGTCACCACCCTGACCAAACGCATGGCCGAGGATCTGACCGAATACCTCGAGGAGCACGGCGAGAAGGTGCGCTATCTGCACTCCGATATCGACACCGTGGAGCGAATGGAGATCATCCGCGATCTGCGTCTTGGCGAGTTCGACGTGCTGGTGGGGATCAACTTGCTGCGTGAAGGGCTGGATATGCCGGAAGTGTCGCTGGTGGCGATTCTGGATGCCGATAAAGAGGGCTTCCTGCGCTCTGAGCGCTCGCTTATCCAGACCATTGGTCGCGCTGCGCGTAACGTCAACGGCAAAGCGATTCTCTACGGCGACAAAATCACCCCATCAATGGCAAAAGCGATTGGGGAAACGGAACGCCGTCGCGAGAAGCAGCAGGCCTACAACGAAGAGCACGGCATTACGCCGCAGGGTCTGAACAAGAAGGTGGTGGATATCCTGGCGCTCGGCCAGAACATCGCCAAAACCAAAGCGAAAGGTCGCGGCAAGTCACGCTCACCGGTGGAGGCTGATACCGTTGCCCTGACGCCGAAGGCGCTGCAGCAGAAAATTCACGAGCTGGAAGGGCAGATGATGCAGCATGCGCAGAATCTGGAGTTCGAGGAGGCCGCGCAGATCCGCGACCAGCTGCACCAGCTGCGGGATCTGTTTATCGCCGCGTCCTAGGTAAAAGCGAAATGGCCATCTCTGGAGTAATGCCAGTCAGTTGAGTCCGGCGGATTGTTCCGTTCACCTCAGGTTCAGCAGAATATGGCATTACACAACCCGTGAACGTGACAAGGGGGGCCGCCTGGCCCCCCTTGTCAATCCCCGCGGCCCCGCAATGAAACCGGTGCTTCGCACTGCGCTCACCTCCCGACCGGCTGCCTGCGGTCGGCTCAACTCGACATCCTGTCTCGATTCGCCTCTGGCCGCCATCCCTGGCGTCCAGCCCTTGTCATCCGGTCTCCGGTTCGCCGGTTTCAGAGGGGACTCAACACCGGTGCCACATTCAGATAGCTGAGAAGCGTGAGGGAGCGTGAATCCGGCTGAAAATCGACGAAGCGTTTCCGTAAGGCCAGGGCGAGGCGCAGGGACGCGCCGAGAGGGTATAGCCTGCAGGGATGCAGGCTGGTGCCCCGCCCGAAAGCCGGAGGGAATAAGCTGAGGACAAAATTGCCGGGAGCAATGTTGAACAGCGCCTGCGCTGGCCCCGAAGGGGTGAGGCTCGGGGATGGGGCGAATATTCTGCGAAGCGGCGATTTTCTTTGCCGGGAGCCGGGGTAGCCAGGGGGGAGGCGGCGAGCCCCCCTGGCACGTTCACCGCAGCGGAGGGGGCATAAAGCAGAGGTGCTTTAGTGAGCGGAACCTGTCCACTTCAGTCCCTTAGAAATATCGAATTGCTCAACTGCCTGGCATTACAGCCGAAGGCAGCCATTTTTAGGGTTTACACCTCCTCTCGGTGTGAGAAGGCCGCCATGAGGGCACCAGACCGCACCAGCCCGTAGGCTCGGTAAGCGTAGCGCCCACAATCTCAACCTAACGCCTGAATAGCCTTCTCCAGCGCCACGCGCAGTAAATGCCGGTCATGACGGTATTTGATATCGCTGGCCTCCAGCGGCTCTTGCACCACCACCCGGCCTTCCATCCCTGATACATCCGCGTTGGGCCCGACCACCACCGCATCAATAATCTTTTTGCCGACATACTGCTCCATCAGCGCCAGCTTAGCGGGCAGCGAAAGCCCGGCAGCAGCAGGGCTGAGTTCACGGCCCAGATTGCCGATGTAGACCACCGGCGCGGGCGTCCGGCGCAGCGCCTGGGCCAGCTCTTTGATGAGCAGCAGCGGTATCAGACTGGTGTAAAAACTGCCGGGGCCAATCAGAATCAGATCCGCTTCGCCAATCGCCTCTACCGCTTCCCGGGTGGCCGGGACAGTGGGGTAGAGCATCAACTCTTTTGGCGGCAGGTCCAGCTGGTCGATATTCACTTCGCCATACACTTCATGGTCGTGACTGTCGATAGCCATTAAATCGACCGGATGTTCGGACATCGGAATCAAAAACGCATCCACTTTTAACAGATTACGAATTAAATTGATCGCCTCCAGAGGCCGCACGCTGAGGTGGTCCAGCGCCTTTAACATCAGGTTTCCGAGGTTATGCCCCGAAAGCTCGCCATTACCGCCAAAACGATACTCAAACATGGCGGAAGCGACGCTGGGTTCAGTGATAAGCTGATTTAAGCAGTTGCGCATATCCCCCCAGGCGATCCCCCCTTCGGCGCGTCGAATGCGTCCGGTGGAGCCGCCGTTATCGGTGGTGGTAACGATCCCGGTCAGCCGTGAACCGAGCGATGACAACGAGGACATAACCCGGCCCAGTCCGTGGCCTCCGCCGAGAGCGACGACACGGTCGAGATCAGCAAAAATGCGATTGCGCATAGAAATTCCTTAGTAAGACGAACACCTTAACAGTAACTCAACTACCCCTAAATGACGATGCTACGCCGGGGGCAAAATGACATATATCAATGCAAGAATTTGATAATGACGTATTCTGGATCGAAATGGCACGAACATGTCGATATATACAAGTTTATATAACGAAAGACGGTAATAGCGAAACTGCTTTTAACACGCTACTATCGGCATAACCACGTTTTCGTAATCGAAAACATACACTCTAGCCTTTGCGCCTGTGTCGAAAGATATGGTGCTCTGGCCGTGGCGGTTTCGCCACCAGGGTACAGAAAGAAATGACTGTGCCTCCCGTATCAGGAAAGGTGTACATGGCATCACAACTTACCGATGCATTCGCGCGTAAGTTTTTTTACCTGCGTTTGTCTATTACCGATGTGTGCAATTTCCGTTGCACCTACTGTCTGCCGGACGGCTACAAGCCGGGCGACACCACCAATAACGGCTTTCTCTCCGTGGATGAAGTGCGCCGCGTGACGCGCGCCTTTGCCGCCATGGGAACAGAGAAGATCCGTCTCACCGGCGGCGAACCCTCGCTGCGCCGGGATTTCACCGAGATCCTCGCGGCGGTACGTGAAAACGACGCCATCCGTCAGATTGCGGTGACCACCAATGGTTATCGTCTGGCGCGCGATGTCGCCCAGTGGCGCGAGGCGGGGCTGACGGCCATTAACGTCAGCGTCGACAGCCTGGATGCCCGCCAGTTTCACGCCATCACCGGCCAGGACAAATTCCGCCAGGTGATGGAGGGCATCGATGCGGCCTTTGCGGCCGGCTTCGACAAGGTGAAGGTCAACACCGTGCTGATGCGCGATGTAAACCATCATCAGCTGGATACCTTCCTGGCGTGGATCAAACCTCGCCGCATACAACTGCGTTTTATCGAGCTGATGGAAACCGGCGAGGGCAGCGACCTCTTCGCCCGTCATCACATCTCCGGCATGGTGCTGCGCGATGAGCTGCTCAGACGCGGCTGGATCCACCAGCTTCGCCAGCGTAGCGACGGCCCGGCGCAGGTCTTTTGTCACCCCGATTACGAAGGGGAGATCGGGCTTATCATGCCGTATGAAAAAGACTTCTGCGCCAGCTGCAACCGCCTGCGTGTCTCGTCGGTGGGCAAGCTGCACCTGTGCCTGTTTGGTGATGGTGGCGTCGACCTGCGCGATCTGCTGGCCGATGATGCCCAGCAGCAGGCACTGGAAGCGCGCATTTCTGAGGCGCTGATGCACAAAAAACAGACCCACTTCCTGCATCAGGGCAACACCGGGATCACCCAGAACCTGTCCTATATCGGCGGGTAATCGCTACAAGGAACCAGAAGATGAGTCAGGTAAGCGCAGAATTTATCCCGACGCGTATTGCTATCCTTACCGTTTCCGAACGTCGCGGCGAAGAGGATGACACCTCCGGCCACTGGCTGCGCGATGCAGCCCACGAGGCGGGGCATCAGATTGTCGACAAGGCCATCGTCAAAGAGAACCGCTACGCCATTCGCGCAGAAGTGTCGCGCTGGATCGCCAGTGACAACGTACAGGTGGTGCTGATCACCGGCGGCACCGGGTTTACCGCGGGCGATCAGGCTCCGGAAGCACTGCTCCCGCTGTTCGACCGCGAGATCGAAGGCTTTGGGGAAGTGTTCCGCATGCTCTCATTCGAAGAGATCGGCACTTCTACCCTGCAGTCGCGCGCTGTCGCCGGTATCGCCAACAACACGGTGATTTTTGCTATGCCGGGTTCCACTAAAGCGTGCCGCACCGCGTGGGAAAACATTATTGCCCCGCAGCTGGATGCCCGCACGCGTCCGTGTAATTTCCATCCACATCTGAAGAAGTAAGTTATGTCGCAACTGACCCACATTAACGCCGCGGGCGAAGCCCATATGGTGGATGTCTCCGCCAAAGCCGAGACCGTACGTGAAGCCCGCGCGGAAGCGTTCGTCACCATGCTCCCCGAAACCCTGGCCATGATCATTGACGGCAGCCACCACAAAGGGGATGTCTTCGCCACGGCGCGCATCGCCGGGATCCAGGCGGCGAAACGCACCTGGGATCTTATCCCGCTGTGCCACCCGCTGATGCTCAGTAAAGTAGAAGTGAATCTACGGGCCGAGCCGGAGCATAACCGGGTACGCATCGAATCCCTCTGCCGCCTGACGGGCAAGACCGGGGTGGAGATGGAAGCGTTGACCGCCGCGTCGGTGGCGGCATTAACCATCTACGACATGTGCAAAGCGGTGCAGAAGGATATGGTGATCGGGCCGGTTCGCCTGCTGGCGAAAAGCGGCGGTAAATCGGGTGATTTCAGGGCGGAAGAAAATGATTAAAGTGCTGTTTTTTGCGCAGGTTCGCGAGCTGGTCAATACCGACAGCCTGACGCTGGATAACGAATTCGCTACCGTAGAAGCGCTGCGGGCGCATCTGGCGGCGCAGAGCGACCGCTGGGCACTGGCGCTGGACGCCGGTAAGTTGCTGGCGGCGGTGAATCAGACCCTGGTGGAATTCAATCATCCAATTACGTCGGGCGATGAAGTGGCCTTTTTCCCACCGGTGACCGGGGGCTGACATGACAGAGACCAAAATCGTTGTCGATGAGGCGCGTTTCAACGTCGGCACAGAATATAACTGGCTGGCGGAGCGCGACGAAGACGGGGCGGTGGTCACCTTTACGGGTAAAGTGCGTAACCACAATCTGGGCGACAGCGTGAAGGCGTTGACGCTGGAGCACTATCCCGGCATGACCGAAAAGGCGCTGGCAGAGATTGTCGAACAGGCCCGTGAACGCTGGCCGCTCGGTCGGGTGACGGTTATCCACCGCATCGGTGAAATGTGGCCCGGAGAAGAGATTGTCTTTGTAGGTGTCACCAGCGCCCATCGCGGCAGCGCTTTTGCCGCGGGCGAGTTCATTATGGATTATCTGAAAACCCGCGCCCCGTTCTGGAAGCGCGAAGCCACCCCGGAAGGGGATCGCTGGGTGGAATCCCGCGACAGCGACAAGGAAGCCGCCAGCCGCTGGTAGCCGGATTCCGGTGATGTACTAGTCTATAACATGCGTCCACTTAAAAAGGAGTATGTTATGGACAGATTTCCCCGTTCCGATTCCATCGTTCAGCAGAGCCGTACCGGGCTGCAAACCTACATGGCCCAGGTCTACGGCTGGATGACCTGCGGTTTATTGCTCACCGCGTTTGTCGCGTGGTTTTCTGCGAACACCCCCGCCGTGATGATGTTCGTCTTCTCCAGCAAAATTACCTTTTTCGGCCTGATCATCGCCCAACTGGTGCTGGTGTTTGTCCTGTCGGGGCTGGTGCATAAACTCAGTGCCGGGATGGCTACCACGCTGTTTATGCTCTACTCGGCGCTCACCGGCCTGACGCTCTCCAGCATCTTCATCGTCTACACCTACTCCTCGATTGCCAGCACCTTTGTCGTGGCGGGCGGGATGTTTGGCGCGATGAGTCTCTACGGCTACACCACCAAACGCGATCTGAGCGGCTTTGGCAATATGCTGTTTATGGCGCTGATTGGTATCGTGCTGGCCTCGCTGGTGAACTTCTGGCTGAAGAGCGAAGCGCTGATGTGGGCTGTGACCTATATCGGGGTGATTGTGTTTGTTGGGCTGACGGCCTACGACACGCAGAAGCTGAAAAATATCGGTGAGCAGATTGACGTGCGCGACAGTTCAAACCTGCGCAAATACTCCATTCTTGGGGCGCTGACGCTCTATCTGGACTTCATCAACCTGTTCCTGATGCTGCTGCGCATCTTCGGCAACCGCCGTTAGTGTGATGCCCGGCGGCGCGTTGCTTGCCGGGCCCGCAAAGGACTTCTCCCTCTCCCCGATGGGGAGAGGGTTGATGTGAGGGGACATCACTTCGCCATCTGCTGCTCGTTTTTGGCCCGCATTTTCTTCGCCCGGCTCTCCAGCACCAGATAACAGACCGTCGCCAGCGCCAGCGGCAGGAAGTAATAGAGCATACGGTAGGCCAGCAGGGCGGCGATAATGGTGCCGTGGGAGACATGTTCCCCCGCCAGCAGGGCAATAAACACCGCTTCCAGCACGCCGATCCCGGCCGGGATATGCACAATCACCCCGGCAATACTGCTCACCAGCAGCACCCCCAGCACGAAGAAGTAGTTCACATCTTCGCCCATCAGCAGCCAGATAATCGCCCCCATCGCCATCCAGTTAGCGGCAGAAATGGCCATCTGCGCCAGCGCAAAGCGCCAGGAAGGCAGCACCAGCTTCTGTCCTTTGATGGTCATATGGCGATGTTTGGCAAAGGCGCAGGCCCACAGATAGACGGCAATCACCAGCAGCAATACCACGCCAAGAATGCGCAGCGTAGACTGGTCGATGTACCAGTGGTCAGGCAGTTGCACCACCCCTGCGGTAAAGATCACCCCGCCCAGCAGGATATAGCCCAGCCAGTTGGTGGTAATGCTCAGGGAGAAGATCCGCGTGATGGTACTGCTGGGCAACCCCAGGCGGGAATAGAGCCGGTAGCGCATCCCGATGCCGCCCACCCAGGTGCTCAGGGTCAGGTTGAAGGCATAGCAGATAAACGACACCAGCATAACCTGGCGTTTGGCCAGCTTATGCCCGCAGTAGACCCGTCCGAGCAGGTCGTAACAGCCATACAGCAGATAGCTCAGCACCACCAGCGCCACCGCACCCATCAGCGACATACGGTCGTAGTCACGAATAACCTTCCAGACCTCAGCCCAGTCGACCTTTTTCGCGTAAACCACCAGCAGCACCGCAACGGCAATAAAAAACACCCAGGTGAGGATCTTTTTTGCCAGACGCCAGCGCGAATGTTTTTTGCTCATCAGGGTTTCACTCCCGTGCTACCTGCTTCGACCCGATCCTGGGTCTCCATTTCGGGTTGTACCGGCGGCGGCACCTGCGCCAGCTTAGGCGTATGGGCCGGCAGCCAACCCACCAGGGCCGGGAAGTGACGCAGGAAGTGGAACACCAGCACGCTTTTGCCCAGATTCCACCAGGTGCGTTTCGGCACCATGGTTTCATCAACCCGCACGCAATCCTCGGCGATAATGGCGGAAAGATTATCGCGCAAGGTCTGGTTAAACTCGCGATCGTGAATAATCAGGTTGGCCTCCAGATTCAGCGACAGGCTGAGGGGGTCAAGGTTACTGGAGCCGACGGTCACCCAGTGATCGTCCATCAGCGCCACCTTGCCGTGCAGCGGACGGCGGCGGTATTCGTAAATCTCTACGCCACCTTTGACCAGATAGTTATAGAGCAGGCGCGCGCCCACCGTGACAATCGGCATATCCGGCTCGCCCTGTACAATCAGCTTAACCCGCACCCCGCGACGGGCCGCGTTACGCATGGCGTGCAGCAGACGATAGCCCGGGAAGAAATAGGCGTTGGCGATGATCACTTCGCGCCGGGCGTTGGCCAGCATCTTCAGATAGTGCCGCTCAATATCATCCCGGTGCTCTTCGTTATCGCGCCAGACAAACAGCGCCTGGGCTTCGCCCGGTTTGGTGTTCTCTTCGGGGCGATGACGCCGCTTCCACCAGCGACGCACGGCGGCTTTACCGGGCAGGTTTTCCACGACAAACTGCAAAATATCCTGCACCACAGGCCCTTCGACCTGGACGGCATAATCCTGTTTCGCCTCCGGGCCGTAGTCCGACATATGTTCGGCGGAGTAGTTAATGCCGCCGACAAATGCCACCTGCTCATCCACCACCACAATTTTACGGTGCATACGGCGGAACACGTTTGTGCGCATACCAAACAGAGGAGGGCGCGGATCGTAGTAACGGAATACCACGCCTGCTGCGGTGAGTTCCCCTACAAAGTCGTCGTCGAGGTCGGGGGAGCCGTAGCCGTCGAGCAGCACTTCGATATGCACCCCACGCTGGGCTGCACGCAGGATAACGGCATGCAGCTTGCGGCCCACACTGTCATCGAACCAGATGAAGGTCTCAAGGAACACCCGACTCTGCGCCTTATCAATGGCAGCAAAGACCGCCGGGTAAAATTGATCGCCATTTTCCAGCAGCTTGATCCGGTTACCGCTTTGCCATGAACTTTTCATAAATGGATCTCCGCACTTAACGGTGCATGGTCGGAGAGATGACGCCAGTTACTCAGGGCCAGCGCGGTTGGGCTGCTGGCATGGGCATTTTTGACATAGATACGATCAAGACGCAGCAGCGGGAACCTTACCGGGAAGGTGCGGGCAGGCCGGCCATGAGCAAGGGTAAACACCTCCTCCAGCCCGGCCTCCGCCTTCAGCGGATGGCTGGCGCGCTGGCGCCAGTCATTAAAGTCGCCAGCCACCACCACCGGATCGCCTTCCGGCAGGGCATTGACCCATTCGGCCATCATCTGCAGCTGCGCCTGGCGGTGGGCTTCCCGCAGGCCAAGGTGAACCGAGGCCACATGCAGCGGCATGGTCAGCTCCGGTACGGCAAGCCGACAGTAAAGCAGCCCGCGCTTTTCGCTCTCGCCAACCGAGACATCGTGGTTTTCATAGTGTTCGATGGGGTAGCGGGAGAGGATCGCGTTGCCGTGATGCCCTTCTGGATAGACGGCGTTACGCCCGTAGGCATAATCGCTCCACATGGTGTCAGCCAGAAATTCGTAGTGGCTGGTATCGGGCCAGTTCTCCACATGCATCGGATGCACCTCATGCGCGCCCATGACCTCCTGCAGGCAGACGACATCGGCGCTGACGGTACGTACGGCGTCGCGCAGTTCGGGCAGAATGAAACGGCGGTTAAAAGCCGCGAATCCTTTATGAATGTTGATCGTTAACACTTTTAGCGAAAAATGCCGGGTTTGTTGGGCCATACACTCCTTCCCGCGTCTCTATCCTGATGAAAATAAAGTGTAGTCGTCGTCACAAAAAGGTGCTGTGTTACGGAATTTTCCGTAAAGTGCGATAGTCTGAACAAGCAGAGTAAAATCCTTCAGGAGAGTGCCATGAAGTGGCAACAACGCATACGCGTCGCGACCGGCCTCAGTTGCTGGCAGATTATGTTGCATTTATTGGTAGTGGCTGTACTGGTGATGGCCTGGATGAGCGGAACCCTGGTGCGGGTCGGCCTGGGATTATGTGTGTTGTACGGCGTCACCGTACTGTTAATGCTCTTTTTACAGCGTCACCATGAAGAGCGCTGGCGCGAAGTGGCGGATGTGCTCGAAGAGCTGACCACCACCTGGTATTTTGGCGCGGCAGTCATTGTGCTGTGGTTGTTGTCCCGGGTACTGCAAAACAACTTTTTGCTGGCCGTCGCAGGCCTGGCGATCCTTGCAGGGCCAGCGATCGTTTCACTGTTAACCAAAGATAAAAAGCTACGCGATATTGCGTCTAAACATCGCGTACGCCACTGATCCTGTCACGGCCGCTATTACCAGTAGCGGCCACAAACTCCCCCACACAATATCCAGACTCGCATCCTTGAGATAGATCTGCTTGGTGATATCGGTGAAGTGCCGAATCGGGTTCACCCAGGTCAGGTTCTGCAACCAGACCGGCATATTCTCAACCGGCGAGACATAGCCCGAGAGCAAAATCGCCGGCATCATGAAGACGAACACCCCGATGAACGCCTGCTGCTGGGTTGAACAGAGCGCCGAGATCAACAGACCAAACCCCACCAGCGACAGCCCGTATATCACCATCGTGAAGTAAAACAACGCCAGCGAACCGGCAAAGGGGATGTGATAAGCCCAGATACCAATCGCCAGCACGATACTGGCCTGGAAGGTGGCAACAATCAGCGCTGGCACCGCCTTGCCGACGAAGATTTGCCAGGTCGCCAGCGGGGAAACCAGCAGCTGATCCAGCGTGCCCTGTTCGCGCTCGCGGGCCACCGACAGCGACGTGACAATCATCACCCCGATGGTGGTGATCATGGCGATCAGCGACGGCACCACAAACCATTTGTAGTCGAGGTTCGGGTTATACCAGTTGCGCACCACCAGCTCGCTGTTGTTCGGCTTCGGTTTGCCCTCCATCAACTCCTGCTGATACGTTTTCACTACCTGCTGCAAATAGTTAGCGGCAATCTGCGCGCTGTTGGAGTTACGCCCGTCGAGGATCAGCTGCATGGGGGCGGTTTGCAGGGTGTCCAGGTTACGGGAAAAATAGGCCGGGAAGCGCACCAGCAATAGCGCCTTTTGCGTGTCGATGGTTGGCTGGATCTCCTGCGGGCTATTGAGGATCAGCACGTGGGTAAAGGCTTTGGCGCGGGCGAAGCGCTGGGTCAGCTCCACCGAATGCTTGCCGTTATCTTCGTTATAGACGGCGATAGTGGCATTGGTCACCTCCAGGGTGGCTGCCCACGGGAACAGCAGCACCTGGATCAGCACCGGCAATATCAATATTGCCCGGGTCTGCGGCTCGCGCAGCAGCGATTGCAGCTCTTTGCGAATCAACGTCCATAAACGGTAAAGCATAGTGTCGTCCTCTTGTCGGGTGGCGTTTTCGCTTACCCAACCTACAAAATCAACGGGTCTTACAGGTACGGTGAGCGGAGCGCCACCGGGCGCAACCTAATCCAGGCGCCGTTTGGTTTTCATCCACGTCAGCCCGATAAACATCACCGCCGAGGCAATCAAAAACAGCAGGTTCACAATCAGCACCACCGGGATATTGCCCGCCAGGAACAGGCTTTGCAGGGTGCTGACGAAATAGCGCGCCGGAATGATGTAGGTCACCGCGCGGATCACCGCGGGCATACTGTCGATCTGGAAAATAAACCCGGACAGCATAATGGACGGCAAAAAGGCGGCATTCAGCGCCACCTGGGCGGCGTTAAACTGGTTGCGGGTGACGGTAGAAATCAACAGGCCCATCCCCAGGGTGCTGAGTAAAAACAGACTGGTGATGATGAACAGCACCAGCAGCGAGCCACGATAGGGCACCCCGAGAATAAAGACTGCGACAAGCATGCAGAGCAGCATCGCCAGCATCCCGAGGAAGTAGTAAGGGATGAGCTTGCACAGCAGCAGTTCCGTGCGCGTGACTTCGGTAGAGAGCAGCGCCTCCATGGTGCCGCGCTCCCACTCGCGGGCAATCACCAGCGAGGTCAAAATAGCGCCGATCACCGTCATGATGATGGTCACCGCGCCGGGAATAATAAAGTGCTGACTGATGGCCGCCGGGTTGAACCAGTAGCGGGTCTGCACGTCGATCAGCGGCTCGAACGTTTCACCCCGATCTTCCGCCCGCTGCATCTGCCACATCTGCCAGATCCCTTCGGTATAACCCTGCACAAAGTTGGCGGTATTCGGTTCGCTGCCGTCGGTGATCACCTGAATGGGGGCGGTGTCGTTCGGGCGGGCCATGTGCTCGGCGAAATCCACCGGAATGACAATCAGCCCGCGAATGCGCCCGGCCTGCATCATCTGGATCAGCGCCTGGCGGTTATCGCTGATGGTGGCGTCAATGTACGGCGAGCCGGTCATGGTGTGGGTAAAGTCGAGCGCCTCTTCGCTGCGCTGCTCCAGCAGGATGCCGACCCGCAGCTTGCTGGAGTCGAGGTTAATGCCGTAGCCAAAGATGAACAGCAGCAGCAGGGGGATCACCACCGCAATCAGCCAACTGCTCGGGTCGCGAACGATCTGCCGCGTCTCTTTGATGCACAGGGCGCGCACCCGACGCCAGGAGAGGGCGGTATCAGACATGGCCGTGCTCCTTATCCCAGTCGTTAATCAGGGTAATAAATGCCTGCTCCATCGTCGGATCGGGCTGTTGCTCGTCGGCCACCTGGGCTTTGAGATCGTCAGGCGTGCCGTGGGCGATCAGCTTGCCGCGGTACACCAGCCCGATGCGGTCGCAATATTCCGCCTCGTCCATAAAGTGGGTGGTCACCATCACAGTGACCCCTTTTTCTACCATGCTATTGATATGCAGCCAGAACTCGCGACGGGTGAGGGGATCCACACCGGAGGTCGGTTCATCGAGAAACAGAATGTCCGGCTCATGCATCAGGGAACAGGCCAGCGCCAGCCGCTGCTTAAACCCGAGCGGCAGATCGTCGGTGGCATGGCTGGCAACATGATCCAACCCGAACGCTTCGCTCATGCGGCTGATTTTGTCGTTCTGCGCCCGCCCACGCAGGCCATACACGCCGGAGAAAAAGCGCAGGTTCTGCTCCACCGTCAGGTTGCCGTACAGAGAGAACTTTTGCGCCATATAGCCCAGATGCTGGCGCGCCTTGCCGGAGCTGACT
Organism: Leclercia sp. LSNIH3; assembly: GCF_002935105.1. Lineage (NCBI taxonomy): Bacteria > Pseudomonadati > Pseudomonadota > Gammaproteobacteria > Enterobacterales > Enterobacteriaceae > Leclercia > Leclercia sp. LSNIH3. Next base: position 978,380 of record NZ_CP026387.1, on the reverse strand, counting down.
TTCAAATCCATATCCAGCACCAGCGCCTTCCCGGCGGTGGGCACCAGCAGGCCGCACATCATTTTAAAGGTGGTGGATTTCCCCGCGCCGTTAGGGCCGAGCAGGCCGAAGATTTCGCCGCGTTTCACCGCGAAGTTCACGTCATCCGTGGCAGCAAAATCGCCGAACTTTTTGGTCAGGGATTTGGCCTCGATTACCGTTTCACCCGGCGTGCCTTCCACGGTATGCAGGATCGCCCCCAGAGGAGATTCCGCGGTGCCTGCGCCACCAAGCAGATCGATAAAGGCATCTTCAAAGCGCGGGGCTGCATCCCTGACGGCCAGATCCGGGAGATCCGCATGCTGGCGCAGATCATCGGCGCTGGCCTCTTTTTTGAGGATCACCCGCACCGATTTCCCCTGGATCATGCCGTCGCTCACCTGGGGCAGCTTCAGCACCCGCTGCAGCAGGCGGCGGTTGTTTTCGTGGGGTGAATTCAGCAGCAGGCTGCGGCCGGTCATGCTTTGCGTGAGCGCGGTAGGATTCCCCTGATAGAGCAGCTCCCCTTCGTTCATCAGCAGCACGTCCCTACACTGTTCCGCTTCATCGAGATACGAGGTACTCCAGAGAATTAACATGCCGTCGCCTGCCAGCTCATGCACCATCTGCCACAGTTCGCGGCGGGAGATGGGATCCACGCCAACGCCCGGCTCGTCCAGCAGTAAGACTTTCGGTTCACCCACCAGAGTGCAGGCGAGGCCCAGCTTCTGCTTCATCCCGCCGGAAAGCTTGCCCGCCAGCCGGTCGGTGAAGGGGCCGAGCGCGGTAAATTCGAGCAGGCGTTGAAAGGTCTTCTGCCGCGTCTCGCCGGTAACGCTGCGCAGGTCGGCATACAGGGTCAGGTTCTCCATCACCGTCAGATCTTCGTACAGGCCGAACTTCTGCGGCATGTAGCCCAGCATCGCATGCAGGGCGCGATCGTCGCGAACCGGGTCCAGCCCCAGCACGCTGGCGGTGCCTTCGTCGGGCTTAAGTAGCCCGGCCAGCATCCGCATCAGGGTAGTTTTGCCTGCGCCGTCCGGCCCAACCAGCCCGGTGACATAGCCTTTATGCAGGGTGCAGTCGAGCGGCGCGACGGCGGGTTTGTCCATTCCGGCAAAGCGTTTGACCAGGCCGGTGAGCTGGATCACCGCGTCACTCATGGGTTTGCCCATCGTCGAAGCTGACGGTGACCGGCATCCCCTGACGCAGGGCTTCGTCGGCATCGTTGACGATAATGCGCAGGCGATAGACCAGGTCAGTGCGCAGATCCGGGGTTTCCACGGTTTTCGGCGTGAATTCGGCGGTCGGAGAGACAAAGCCGATCTTCCCGTGATAAGGCTTATCCGCGCGTCCGTCGGTGTAGAGCAGCACTTCGCGCCCCGGCCGGGCTTCCCCAAGGCTGGCTTCATTGATATAGGCGCGTACCCACACCGGGCGGGTCAGGGAGAGGGTTAGCACCGTGCTGCCCGCGTTCAGCATGCTGCCTGGCTCGACGGCGCGGGTCATCAGGGTGCCGTTGGCTGGTGCCACCAGGGTGGTGTCATGCAGATCCAGTTGGGCTTGCGCTAACTGGGCCTGCGCCTGTTCAAGGCTGGCTTTTGCCTGGGCGATATCCTGCTCGCGGTTGCCGGAGCGGTACTGGCGTAACTTATCCTGAGCAGATTTCAGGGTCGCCAGAGCCTGATCGCGCGAGGAGCGGGCATTTTCCAGATCGTTAGCCGACACGGTGCGGCTTTTCCACAGCCCCTGCTGGCGATTGTAGAAGTTTTGCGCATAGTCATACGCTGCCTGAGCCTGTTTCACGGCGGCGGCGGCCTGGGCCACCTCTTCATCCCGGTAACCGGCCTGCATTAAATCATATTGCGCCTGGGCGACAGAAACACCCGCCTGGGCCTGAAACAGCGCATTCTTGTACGGGGCTTTATCCAGCTCGCCCAGCGTCTGCCCGGCGGTGATCGTGTCCCCTTCGTCCACGGTTAACGACGCCAGCCGCCCGCCGACGCGAAAGCTCATATTCACGGTGCGAATATCTACGTTACCGTACAGGGTTAACGTCTTATCCTGCTGGCTCTGATACCACCACCAGCCACCGAATCCGGCGGCCAGCACAACCACCACGGCCAGAAGAATAACGGCAGGTTTTTTCATAACTCCAGGCTCCTTTGGGTTAAACCTTGCAGGATCAGATCAACATGGCAGGTGATGACCTGGCTTATCTGCGCGGCTTTGTCCGCATCAAATTCGGTCCAGCCGGTGCGTAACAAAATGGTCTCCCGCCCGAGGCGAAAGGCGAGCACTTCGCCCAGCAGGGCATGGGTATGCAAAATGGTCTGCGTATCACTGGCGTCGCGGCCGGTATACGCCGCCACCAGCCGGGTCAGGTGGGTGTGCATCGGGGCGATAACCTGATCGTGCACCAGCTGATAGGCAGCTGAGGGCGAGAGCTGCTCCCGGGAGATAAATTTACTCAGGTTCAGCGTATCGTCATGGGTCAGCAGCTGAATCATATTGTGACAGGCGTTTAAGATCAGCCCGCGAATGGCGGCGCGATCCGGTGAAGGCTCGGACAGCAGGGTGGTCGCGGCCTCGACGTGAGGACGAAAGTGGGTGCCGATGAAGTCGGCGATCCACTGGGCGCAGGCGAGGTACAGATCCTCTTTCGAGCCGAAATAGTAGGTAATGGCGGCGATGTTCTGCCCCGCCTGGGCGGCGATATCGCGGGTGGTGGCATGCAGTCCGTACTCGCCAAACTGCGCCAGCGCCGCGGCAATCAACTGAGCTTTGGCCTGTTCGCCTTTCGTGGTGGTTGGGGTCGGATTCATAGTGTGCATAATCTTAATCAATCGATTGATTAAGATTATGCCAGATTTGTGATAAGTCCAGCCAGCCGGAGAAATATTTCGTTAAGGGAATCCAACGGGATATTTTATGCGCCACGTCACAAAAGCTGCTACACTCCGCTGCTTTGCGACACTGTGGTTTTTGTCCTCTTATTTGTCACTATCTCCCTGAAAACTACACCTGAAACGGTCGGGGCGGTTCGGAGTTGTTATGTCTTTTGATACCCTTGGCCTGGACCCGGAAATCCTGCGCGCTGTAGAAGAGCAGGGCTACCGCGAACCTACCCCTATTCAGCAGCAGGCCATTCCTGCCGTGCTGGCAGGCCGCGATTTGATGGCCAGCGCCCAGACCGGCACCGGTAAAACCGCGGGCTTTACCCTGCCGCTGCTGCAACGTCTGATCCAGAAAGAGCCGCACGCCAAAGGCCGTCGCCCGGTGCGCGCCCTGATCCTGACCCCGACCCGTGAACTCGCCGCCCAGGTGGGCGAGAACGTGCGTGAGTACAGCCGCTATCTCAATATCCGTTCGCTGGTGGTGTTTGGTGGCGTGAGCATTAACCCACAGATGATGAAACTGCGCAGCGGCGTGGACGTGCTGGTAGCCACCCCGGGCCGTCTGCTCGATCTGGAACATCAGAACGCCGTGAAGCTCGACAGCGTTGAAATCCTGGTGCTCGACGAAGCCGACCGTATGCTCGACATGGGCTTCATCCACGATATTCGCCGCGTGCTGGCAAAACTGCCGGCTCGCCGCCAGAACCTGCTCTTCTCCGCCACCTTCTCCGATGAGATCAAAGGGCTGGCGGAAAAACTGCTGCACAACCCGCTGGAAGTGGAAGTGGCGCGTCGCAACACCGCCTCCGAGCAGGTGACCCAGCATGTCCACATGGTGGACAAAAAGCGTAAGCGCGAGCTGCTGTCACAGATGATTGGCGAGGGCAACTGGCAGCAGGTGCTGGTCTTCACCCGTACCAAGCACGGTGCCAACCACCTTGCAGAACAGCTGAACAAAGACGGGATCCGCAGCGCGGCCATCCACGGCAACAAGAGCCAGGGGGCACGTACCCGCGCGCTGGCAGATTTTAAATCCGGTGATATCCGCGTGCTGGTGGCAACCGATATTGCTGCCCGTGGCCTGGACATTGAAGAGCTGCCGCACGTGGTGAACTACGAGCTGCCGAACGTGCCGGAAGATTACGTTCACCGTATCGGCCGTACCGGCCGTGCCGCGGCAACGGGCGAAGCCCTGTCGCTGGTCTGTGTGGATGAAATCAAACTGCTGCGCGACATCGAACGCCTGCTGAAAAAAGAGATCCCACGTATCGCTCTCGACGGCTACGACGTAGATCCGTCAATCAAAGCCGAGCCGATCCAGAACGGTCGCCAGGGTGGCGGGCGTGGTCAGGGCGGTGGACGCGGGCAGGGCGGCGGTGGCCGTGGTCAGCAGCAGCCGCGCCGTAGCGAAGGCGGTGCGCCAAAAGCCGCGAACAAACCTCCGCGTCGTGACGGCGACGCCAAACCGGCAGGCGAACAGCAGCGCCGACGCCGTCCGCGCAAACCTGCCGCAGCGCAGTAATCTGGAAGCCCGGTCGTAAAGCCGGGCTTTTCTTTTGCGGCCCGCTTAAGAAAGTGCCACAATAGTGGCTGTTTATACAGTATTTCAGGTTCATCATGGCTTTAACCGCCGCGCTGAAAGCGCAAATTGCCGCCTGGTATAAGGCGCTACAACAGCAGATCCCCGACTTCATTCCCCGCGCACCGCAACGGCAGATGATTGCCGATGTGGCAAAAACGCTGGCCGGTGACGAGGGCCGACATCTGGCAGTTGAAGCCCCGACTGGCGTCGGTAAAACCTTGTCCTACCTGATCCCCGGCATCGCCATTGCCCGGGAAGAACAAAAAACGTTGGTGGTCAGTACCGCCAACGTCGCTCTGCAGGATCAGATCTACAGCAAAGACCTGCCCCTGCTGCGCAAAATCATCCCGGAGCTGCGCTTTACCGCCGCCTTTGGCCGCGGGCGCTACGTCTGTCCGCGCAACCTGGCCGCCCTTGCCAGCAGTGAGCCATCCCAGCAGGATCTGCTGGCGTTTCTCGATGACGAACTCACCCCCAACAACAAGGCCGAGCAGGAGCAGTGCGCGACGCTCAAAACCGATCTCGACGGCTATAAGTGGGACGGTCTGCGCGATCACACCGATCAGGCCATCAGCGACGACCTGTGGCGCAGGCTCAGCACCGACAAAGCCAGCTGCCTGAACCGCAATTGCCATTACTATCGCGAGTGCCCGTTCTTCGTCGCCCGCCGTGAGATCCAGGAGGCGGAAGTGGTGGTCGCCAACCATGCGCTGGTGATGGCGGCAATGGAGAGCGAGTCGGTCTTGCCGGACCCAAAACACCTGCTGCTGGTGCTGGATGAAGGCCACCACCTGCCGGACGTCGCCCGCGATGCGCTGGAGATGAGCGCCGAGATCACCGCCCCGTGGTTCCGCCTGCAGCTGGATCTGTTCTGCAAGCTGGTGGCGACCTGCATGGATCAATTCCGCCCGAAAACCATCCCGCCGCTGGCGGTCCCGGAGCGGCTGAGCGAACACTGCGAAACCATCTACACTCATATCGCCTCGCTGAATAACATCCTCAATCTCTACCTCCCGGCCAGCCAGGAGGCGGAGCATCGCTTTGAGATGGGCGAGCTGCCGGATGAGATCATGGCGGTTTGCCGCGAACTGGCGCAGCTCATCGAAAAACTGCGCGGGCTGGCAGAGCTGTTTTTAAACGATCTGAGTGAAAAAACCGGCACCCATGATGTGGTGCGTGTACACCGGGTGCTGTTGCAGATGAACCGCGCGCTGGGCATGTTCGAGGGGCAAAGCAAGCTGTGGCGGCTGGCGTCCATGGCCCAGGCCTCCGGCGCGCCGGTCACCAAGTGGGCGACGCGGGAGGTCAAAGAAGGGCAAGTGCATCTCTTCTTCCACTGCGCGGGTATTCGCGTCAGCGATCAGCTGGAAAAGCTGCTCTGGCGCAGCGTGCCGCATGTGGTAGTCACTTCCGCCACGTTGCGCTCGCTGAACAGCTTCTCGCGGTTGCAGGAGATGAGCGGCCTGAAGGAAAAGGCAGGGGATCGCTTTGTCGCGCTCGACTCGCCGTTCAACCACTGCGAGCAGGGCAAGCTGGTCATTCCACGCATGAACTACGAGCCACTGATCGACAACGAAGAGCACCACCTTGCCGAGATGGCGGCCTATTTCCGCGAACAGCTGGTAAGCAAAAAATACCCCGGCATGCTGGTGCTGTTTGCCAGCGCCCGGGCAATGCAGTTGTTTTTAACCTTTGTCACCGATCTGCGCCTGCTCCTGCTGGTGCAGGGCGATCAGCCCCGTTACCGGCTGGTTGAAACACACCGCAAACGCATTGATAACGGCGAACGCAGCGTACTGGTGGGGCTGCAATCCTTTGCCGAAGGGCTGGATCTGAAGGGCGATTACCTGACCCAGGTACACATTCACAAGATTGCTTTCCCCCCTATAGACAGCCCGGTGGTGCTCACCGAAGGCGAGTGGCTGAAAAGCCTGAATCGCTTCCCGTTCGAAGTACAGAGCCTGCCTGCGGCCTCGTTCAATCTGATCCAGCAGGTCGGGCGTCTGATCCGCAGCCACAGCTGCTGGGGGGAGGTAGTGATCTACGATAAACGCCTGCTCACCAAAAATTACGGTAAGCGCCTGCTGAATGCCCTGCCGGTCTTTCCTATCGAGCAGCCCGACGTACCCGAGGTGAAAAAACGTCCGGCTACACTCGCCGCCGGGCGTAAAAAAAGCGTCCGCGCTAAGCGGCGTGGCCCTACTGGTAAGTAAAAGTCACCTGGACTACGCTGCTGAAAGTCCCTGCGCTGATGGGCATCGAGGTGACGTAATAGCGGGCGGCAAGGGGGAAGGTAGCCGTGTGCGTGTTTTGATCGATCAGCACGTTAAAACTCGCCTGCGGCGCAAGCAGAATATTGTCCTGCGGGTCGCCCAGCTCCAGCGCCAGCCCTTTGGCGCTACCGGTGTTGGCAAACTTTGTTGGATGAATGCGGTCGGCCTGGCCGTAAAAAAAGGCGTTGGCCAGCATCAGGGTTTGCGGGCAGTGCGATACCGACAGGCTGAACGCTTTCCACGTGCCCGTGTCTCCGACATTCTTAAAGTCACTTGATACGGCCTGCCCCAGGTTGACGGTGAGATCTTTGCTGGCGCTGTCTACGATGCAGGTATTGGCGTAAATATTCCCTCTCATCTCAATCTGAATATCCTCTGCGTGAGCCTGGCTCAGCAGCGTCAGCGCCATAATCAATGCGGTTTTTTTCATAACGATCACTTATAGGCGAGGGTAAGGGTCGCGATACTGTTCGCTGGCCCCGGTGTGACGACATCGCTGATCTGTTCGTAACGCACCTCGAAGGGGATCCTCAGCGTTTCATTGGCGTTTGCCGAACGTTGGGTGGGAACGTAGCTATCAAAGGTGGCAATGTTGTCGTCGAACAGCATTCTGACGCCGACGCCGGTTGCCATGCCGCTTTGCTGGGTGAGTTTGATGACCCCTTCAAACTGCGGTTCGTAACCATTGGCACTGGTGATTTTCACTAACGGCTGAACGGCGGTGTCACAATCCACATCCACATTAAACTCTTGGGCCGGAGACGAGAGCGTGCCAGTGACGGCGAAATCACTGACCGGAAAATCCCCCAGGTTGATGGTAAGATTTTTCGGTGATACGGAACAGGTGACCTGATGCAGAATAACGTTACCGGCATAGGAGACAGTATTGGGACTGCCGATGCCGTCATTGCCGAATACGCCAATACCAAACTGGGTTTGCGCCTGACTCAGCGTTCCTGATTTTACCGTTTCGCTGGTCTTGACGAGCTGGAGGGTCACGTTAAAGTCGAACGACATTTTTCCATCATTCGAGACATAGCCGATTGGGGTACTGCGGGAGTCGCACGCGGTCTTTCCCCCACCGGAGATACGCTGCCCCTTATCATTCATCAACGCCACGCCGACGCCCGGCACGCCAGAATCATAGACGCCAGTCAGCCCTGGAATTTCGGCCCCGCTGCCGTAATAGCAGGAGATAATTTCCATTCCACTCTCATACGAATGATCGCAATTACCCGCCACGTGCACGGTCTGTTCCGTACCCGGAATGGTGGAACCCACCGCCAGCGTGGTGGGGATGGAGACGGAGGCGACATCGATCATTTTTGGCATATCGGGAGTGGTACAGGCCGCTTTAGCGTGGGGCATAAACAACGCCGCCATGCCAAGAACCAGAAGGAAAAAACAGTGTTTGAGAATCTGCATAATTGTTAGCCTGAACGGTGAATCAGTGACATTGCGCGGCAGCGTTGATGATGCTGGTTTTCTTTTCCTCATCCGTTAGCCGGTACTCAGCTACACAGCTTTCGCTGGCATCCTGACCCCAGGAAACAGACAGCGTTCCGTGCTGAGGCAGGCCGGAGAGGTAAGTCTGTCCGTCATTGCCTACGATAAACTCGCTATCCTTATCCCCGGTGGTGACCGTTGCGCCAAAGGGCAGCGGCTTACCCTGTCGCGTGAGCGTCATTAAGACCCGGCTGCCCACGCGGGTGTTAAAGCTGGCGCGGACCACCGCGCCGCGCGTTGGTGTAACAACTTGCGCCGCGTGGGTCACGTCGGCCTCGTCCGGCAGTGTTTCCGTATCCAGGGCAATAGTGTTGTGGCGATAGGCGGTGACAAAGGGCACGACGGTATAACCGCGAAAATCGGTTTTGACCCCGGTCTGGTTGGTAATGTGCGTGCCGTGCGTGCCTGGGGCTTTAACCAGCGCGATGGTATCCCCCAGCGGCTGGCTCAGGGTGATGCCGTTGGCATGGGCCACCATACCGCCCTGCAAGCCGACGTTAACGTTCCGCTGATTTTTGTCCTGGCTCACGCCGCCGCTGATTTCGCCATAAGTTCCTTTGTAATCGGCATTCAGGTTGGTTGAGTTGCCGCTTCCGCTGTTGCTCAATCCCTCCTGGATATTCCAGCTCAGGTTGTCACCCTGTAGTGCGGTGCCGTTTAGCCCGATATTTTGCGTGGTGCCCGCTTTCGTGTTGTTCAGGTTGTATGTCGCCCAGGTGTTATGCATCCAGTGATCCAGTGGCACGGAGACGCTCAGCGCGAACTGGTTATCATTGGTAACGGATTCACCGTCATCGTTGGTGTCGTTGGTATTCTTGTTCAGGCTATAGCTCAGGCTGTAACTCACGCCGTGCCAGCTGTTGTTGTAGCTAACGCTCATGGAGGTCATGTCCTGGCTTTGGCTCCAGTAGGTCTCTTTCACCAGACTCAGGGTGACCGAGCCCCAGCCTTCGCCCAGCGTCTGGTCAATGGTGGCTTCGGTACGGGCGCGGCGCTGCTGCGGTGCAGACCAGTCGTCACTCCGGGTATAAGACTCCATGGTATCTTCCAGGGTGTAGAATCCTTTGCTGTTATACCGATAGCCCGCCAGCATGAAGTTAGTCCCCATTTTTGAGAAATCTTTGCTGTAACGCACGCGCCATGACTGCCCGGTGCTGGCATGCTGTTTTTTAAGCAGCGCTTTGGCCCGCGTGACATCGACAGAGAAGGCGCCTAAATCGCCCATGTTTTTCCCGCCGCCAACGGCCTGCGACTGGTAATGGCTGCTCTCTTGCACGCCGCCGTAGGCAGTAAAACCGTAAGGCAGGCCGTAGATGGCGCTACCCTGGGCAAAAGGAGTTTTTTCAACATCTTTGTCATAAGAGCGATAGCGCCCTGCGGTCACGCTGTAGCGCAGATTTTTTTCACGTTGCAGCACGGGGACCGAGGCGTAAGGCACCACGAAATGGCTTTCGCTGCCGTCGGTTTCTTTCACCGTGACCTGCAGATCGCCGCTACTGCCGGTGGGGTAGAGATCGTTAATCTCAAACGCACCGGGGGCGACGGTATTTTGATAAATCACATAGCCGTTCTGACGCACCATCACCAGCGCGTTGCTGTGGGCGGTGCCACGGATAATCGGCGCGTAGCCTTTCTCGCTGTCTGGCAGCATGTCGCTGTCGGAATTGAGCTGCATGCCGGTATAGGGCACGCTGTCGAACACATCCGCCGGGGAAGAGCTTTGCCCTACCGTCAGATCGCTTTTCATCGCCACGATATCGCGCTGAGCGTAGGTATAGACGGAGGAGAAGCTGTGCTGCTCTTCGTGGCCGGTGGTGCTGCGATTCCAGGTTGAGTAGTTTCGCACGCGCCAGGCACCGATATTCAGACCCGGGCGCAGGTTCACATACTGGCTGCTGTTGTCCTGCTCGCCTGGCTGGCGCGCATGGCTCTGGCTGGCGTTGGTGCTGTAGTTGAGCAAACCGGCGGTAATGCCTTCATCAAAGTCTTTCGGGTCGATATAGCCACGGGGTATCTGGCCCAGTGCAGACTGCGGAATGCTCAGCAGCAACTGCTGATGGCGGACTTTAAACGTGGCCGATGCGGCAGGAATCACGCTTAACTCTGCGCACTCACCCTTCGCCATCAGTTGCGGAAATTTTTCCGTTTTGACGCCAAGACGCTTTAAGTCGCCCAGCGAAAAACAGGGCTGAAGTGAACTGTCGCCTTTGGCATCCTTATGTAATTTAAACGTGACCTCACGGGTATCAATCTTGTTGTTATTAATAAAAAGGGCCACCTGATATTGACCCGGTGCCTGGCCAGGGCCTTTTTCATAGATTGAGAGGTCAGTTTTTCCCTGCTGGGGGTTATCCAGATCCAGCAGGGCGGGGTTAAAATAATCATCGGCCCATATTTGCTGTGAAAAACACGCCACTGCCAGGCCACATAAAATGACCAGCAGTGCGAGTAAATGACAGGAAAAAGGCTTTTTAGTGCTGTACATGATTATTTGAAACGCCCGTGTACCGCTTAATTAATGGAGTGCAGCGGTCCAGGTTTTACTGACGCTACCGTAATCAGTAATGATGGAGTAACTGACGGAATTACCGCTGATAGTGGCCGGAAGGGCAAAATGCGTTTCGGCTTTCGGTACCGCCCAGGTGACGTTTGGCACTTTCTTGCCGTTCAGCATGATTTGCTGGAAGTTCATATAAAACGGCGTTGGGTTATTTACAATCAGCTCGTTGCCCTCGCGATGCCACGCCAGTTTATCGCCTGCCTCTTCGGGTTGGCCTTTTACTGACGCGGGACGATAAAGCAACTTAATGCGCGTATTAATCGCGATTTGCAGGGTATTCACCCCCTGCTGATTTTTAGAAGAGGGAATCGCTTTAATGTTAAGCCAGAAAAGCGATTCGCGATCTTCGGGCATATTTCCGCCCGTACGGACCACACGCAGAACGTTATCTTCCTTGCCGTCCAGACGGAATAGCGGCGGCGTGATCAGGAAGGGGGCTTTGGCCATGTTTTTATCGCCAGAATCAACCCAGGACTGAACCAGATAATCCGTGTTATCTGGATTTGAAAGGCCAAGAGACGATTCCTTTTTATCTCCGTGGTAGACAAGACGGGTGCCGTTAATAATGACACCCGCATGCGCTGTCGCGGCTACCAGTAATAGAGTGCTCAGTAAATAAACATGGCGCATAAATATGTCTCAACATAAACAAGAAATATCAGCCCCGAAATCAGGGCTGATATTTCTGAATTGATGATATCAGTTATAGATAATGGTAAAGGTTGACACGGAATTGGCAGGGCCTGCGGTTACGGCCGCTTGCGTCTGAATATAACGTGCACCAAATTCCAGATCGTTTACCGTACTGCCAGCCGTTAACGGGTACTGGCGAGAAGGGGTATACAGACTGACGGGTTGCCCGGCGGTGTCGAGCAGCTGAATTGCCACACCGGTCGCGGCATCCGCATCTCGCGTTAACGCCAGTGTGGAATTGTTATCTGCATCCGGCGTCCCGCCGAAGTTAACCGCAGCAGAGGTGACCGTTTCCGGGCAATTGGTTAGCTGAATGTCGAACTTTGTTGCGGTGCTGGTTGAGCCTGTGCCGGTAAAGAGGGTTTTCGACACCTTACCTAACTGCACATCCAGAGGATTACTCAAACCGTTCGTTACCTGACAAGCGGAATCGATAATTTCGCCGCTAAAGTTAATCTGTCCTTCGCCATTTGTGGCCGCAAAGGCGGACGCGGCGCATCCTGCCATTGCGGCGATGAATAAACTTAAAGCCACCTTGTTCATAATCAATCCTGGTTTCTGCCTTCAACAACAATCCGGTGTTTATTTAATCAGAATGTCTCCTGATAAGAATCTTTTGCCCGATTCACAAATATGCTCGATAAATCTTGCGTAATTAATTCTTGTGTTAAAACAGCCTGTTAATGGCAAAGGATAAAAAGCTATCGGCCGGGTCTTTATCAGGGCTATAGTGTTTAAAACATGTCGTAAAGGAGAAATCCCGTGGATTACCGTAAAATTATCAAAGAGGTAGGGCGTGGTAAGAACCATGCGCGCGACCTGGATCATGAGACCGCCCGCATGCTCTATACCCATATGCTGGACGGAGAAGTTCCCGACCTGGAGATGGGCGGTATTCTGATCGCGCTACGAATTAAAGGTGAAGGCGAAGCGGAGATGCGGGGTTTTTACGACGCGATGCAGGCCCGCACCCTGCGCCTGACGCCGCCCGCCCTCAAGCCGATGCCAATCGTGATCCCCACCTACAACGGCGCACGCAAACAGGCCAACCTGACCCCGCTGCTGGCTATTCTGCTGCGAAAGCTGGGGTTCCCGGTGGTGGTGCACGGCGTCAGTGAAGATCCCACCCGCGTGCTGACAGAAACCATTTTCACTCTGCTGGGCATTGAGCCGACCCTGCACGGCGGTCAGGCGCAGGCGAAGCTCGAGGGGCATCACCCGGTCTATATCCCGATCAGCACCCTGTGCCCACCGCTGGAAAAACAGCTGGCGATGCGCTGGCGCATGGGGGTGCGTAACAGCGCCCATACCCTTGCCAAACTGGCGACGCCTTTTGCGGAGGATGCCGCGCTGCGCCTCTCCAGCGTCTCGCACCCGGAATATGTCACGCGCGTGGCGACCTTTTTTGCCGATATCGGTGGCCGGGGGCTGTTGATGCACGGCACCGAAGGGGAGGTGTACGCCAACCCGCAACGCTGCCCGCAGCAAACCCTGATTGATCCCACGGCGGGTACACGGGTGATACTGGAGCGTGGGGAAGAGAACACCGACGTCTCCCTGCCGCAGGCGAAAGATCCTGAAACCACTGCCCGCTGGATAGAAAGTTGTCTGGCCGGACGCGAAGCGGTGCCGCACTCCCTGAAGCTCCAGATGGCCTGCTGCCTGCTGGCGACCGGTGAGGTGGAGACGGTTGACGCCGGACTGGCGCGGGTTAACCAGAGTTTTTAGCGAAAAAAAAGCCCGTCCAGCGATGGACGGGCCAAAAAAATAACAACAGGGTCAATGAGGGTTGGAGCAGCCCACCAGCGAACTGGCGAGCAGGGCAGAGATAAGGGTCAGGTTACTTGTAGATAACCGCAGTACCGCTCAGTTTATTGTTGGTGTTAGCGGAGGTAATGGTGTAACCGGTCGCGCCAGCCGCTTCAGCTTTTGCTGCCAGGCGTGCTTCCAGACCGTCCAGCGTGGTCGCGCCTTCAGCACTCACCACACCGATTTTGTTCATGCTGTTTGCCTGGGCAGCGGTAAGAGATTCCGCAGCGAAAGCACCGAAAGATAGAGTCGTCAGGGCAACAGCAGCAACAGCATATTTGATGGTTTTCATGGTTAATCTCTCGCAGGTTATTCTGTTAAGGGGACGTTGTTCCGTCGATGTGATAAGTATTACGCTTTTTTGCGAAAGATAAAATCGAAGAGAATTGACGACATCATTCGAAAAATTTGAATGACAAATAAGTTATTGAATATTAATAAATTCAGTGAATGCCTTTACGCTTCTTGCCATTGCGCTTTACAGACGCAACGGTAAGGGCACATTTTGCCAAACCTGTGGTGAAAATTCGTGCACAAGAACGTAACCGCTTGCGTGGTAAACCCGCCGCCATGCCAGTCATCGCAACTGGCTGTCTTTCGATCCCCTGCGATTATATCCTGCATGAGATGCGTTATGTGAATCTTTCTCCTGCTGGCAGGCGATGCACAGCCGGACGCCGGGTACGGCTTTGCGCCGCGCCTCGGGGATGGGCTCCCCGCACTCCTCACAGGTTTTGAGGCTTTCGCCTTGCGGGATTTCGCCTCGCGCCCGCGCAACAGCATCTTCAATGGTACTGTTGATCTGTTCATTCACGGCGTCATCATTCGCCCAACCGGAAGCCATAGACCCCTCCTGACAGGATATTGCGCTATCCAGTAACTATGGGGTCAAAAAACGCACAATCAAGGCGCGGGGCTAGATTTCAGACCATTCGCGCAGCAGGTTATGGTAGAGGTTGAGCAGGGAGAGCACTTCGTCGCTTTCACCGTGACGGGCGCGCAAAGCCTGGATGTTACGGTCCAGGTCGAACAGCATGCCGCGCTTTTTATCATCGCGGATCATCGACTGGATCCACATAAAGGAGGCCACCCGCACGCCCGCGGTAACCGGGGTAACGCAATGCAGGCTGCTGGAGGGGTAGAGCACCAGATCCCCCGCCGGGAGCTTAACGCTGTGCTGGCCATACGTGTCGTTCACCACCAGCTCGCCGCCTTCGTAGCTGTCGGGGTCGCTTAAAAAGAGGGTGGCAGAGAGATCGGTGCGCATCCAGCCGCTCTGGGGGTGGCTACGTACGGCCCCGTCAACGTGAAACCCGTAGGTCTCCTGTTGCTGATAGCGGTTGAACAGCGGGCTGGAGATCTGACGCGGCAGGGCAGCGGCAAAAAAGAGCGCGTGCTGATTCACCGCCTGCAACACCGCCGCCTGCAAACTGGCGTACAGCGGGCTTTGGGTATCGACCTGTTGGTTATTTTTAACCTGTGCGCCCTGGTTGCCCACGGTGGCGCGGCCATCGACCCAGGGAGCCTGATCCAGCTGGGCGCGGAATTGCGCCACCTCATCGGCGTTCAGCACGCCCGGAATGTGATACATCATAAAAGATTCTCCGAAAGGTGGGGCCGAAGCCCCACGCGGGATCAGAAGTGCATGTTCGCCGTTAACATAAAGGTGCGCGGCTCGCCCGGATGGTAGCGGTAACCGCTCTTGTTGATGGACGCGACATAGTCTTCATCAAACAGGTTGTAGACGTTGAGCTGCATATCGAGGTTGCGGTTAACGCGATAGCCCAGTTTGGCATCGGCCACCCAGTAACCTTCCGTGAAGGACGGGGTCCCCACCGCACCGTCAGAGCCGCGGTGCATACTGCCGATATAGCGTGCGCCAGCACCGACGGAGATCGCATCCGTGGCCTGGTACTGGCTCCACAGCGTAAAGGCATGTTCTGGAGTGTACGGCAGGGAAGAGGTGCCATCCTGCGCCACGTTGTTACCGGTGCGCACGCTGGCGTGCTGCTGGGTATAACCGCCGATCACCTGCCAGGCCGGAGTAATGTTACCTGCGGCAGAGAGTTCATACCCTTCAACACGTTTTTTACCGTACTGCGAATAAGTGCCGTCATCGTTCTGCTCGACTTCGTTTTCGATGTCGGTGCGGAAGATGGCCGCGGTCAGCAGCAGACGCTTATCCAGCACTTCCCACTTGGTGCCCAGCTCGCTGGTTTTGGCCTTCTGCGGTTTAAAGTCCGTGCGGTTGGCACTGCTGCCGGTGCCGCCCTGGGCCAGCGCGAAGTTATTGCCGCCTGGCGGCTGCTGGGAGATGGCATAGTTGACGTACACGTTGCCGTGCTCGGTCAGATGATAGAGCGCCCCGGCTTTCCAGTTGACCAGGTTGCCCGACGTTGCCGTGTCTACCGTGGTGACCGGAGAGCCTTTAGGCGTGCCGGCCGGGCAGGCAACAGCCCCGCGACCTGTGCCGCCGCAGACGCTGGCGCTGTCATATTCGGTATGGTAGGTGTCGAGACGAATGCCGCCATTCAGCTCAAAATCACGGGTGATTTGCAGCGTATCGAAGGCGTACAGACCGAAGGTATCGGTCTGGCCGTTGGCGTTAGCACCGTTGTTATCCAACCCGCCCAGGCTGACGTTGCTGTTCGGGTGATAGATGTTCACCGGCGGCGGAGTAATGGCATTCACGCCGAAGTTGGTCTGGGTTTCGCGGGTGAACTCCACCCCGGTGCTGATATCGTGGCCGACGCTGCCGGTAAAGAATTTGGTCGTCAGGTTGGTCTGGTTGGTGAGGATCTTATTGCTGACATCTTTGGTGTTAGCGAGACGCGACCAGGTCCAGGTATCCACGTTGTTGCGATCGGGCTGCGTAATGTTGGAGGCGCCGCCCATGACGGCGGTCATCAGGTAATCCTGCTTCACCCGTGACCAGCGCGTGGTATTACGCACGGTGGTGTTGTCGTTAAAGTCGTGCTCAAAACGCATCGTGGCGGTGTCAGAGGTGGAGTCGTCGTAATCCGAATCGGTGCCGTAGAAGTTATTGGTATCCACTTTGCCCGAGTGATTCAGCGCCGCGGTCCCCGCAGATGGCGCAGAGTAGCCCGGCAGCCCGATGGTCGGAATACCGCCATCCGGGGTGTTGTGCTGGGTCACGTGCAGGTAGTTCAGATACAGACGGTTTTCCGTTCCCAGGCCAAAAGCGAGAGAAGGGGCCACGCCGTAGCGTTCGTTCTTAACGTTATCGCGCCCTTCGTCATGGGTCTTTTCACCCATCAGGTTCAGACGAAACGCCGAGGTGTCACCCATCACCTGGTTAATGTCGAGGGTTCCACGACGCATGTACGCGCTGCCGATGCTGGCAGAGGCATCAATGCCTGAGTCCAGACGCGGCTGTTTGCTGATCATATTGATGGAGCCGCTGGGTGCGCTACGTCCGTAATCGCTGCCGGATGGCCCTTTAATCACTTCGACCTGTTCGGTGTTGAAGGTGTCGCGCGTGGTGGTGCTGATGTCGCGGATTCCGTCAACGTAAATGCTGTTCGAGGTATCTACCCCGCGCATGTACACCGCATCTCCGGTGGTGGAGTTGCCGTTTTCCCCGGCAAAGAAGGCCCCCACGCCTGGCACGTTTTTCAACGCGTCGGTCAGATTCGTGGTGCCCTGATCCTTTAATACCTGCTCGGAAATCACGGTCATGGTGCGGGTGGTGTCGGCCACCGGGCGGCTGAACTTCGCATCGGCAGATTTCTGCGGTGCATAGAGCGAAGGCTGCGCGGCTTCCACCACCAGGGTTTCATCAGACTTTTGTTCGTTATTATCCGCAGCCAGCGCACTCGCGACCGGGGTCAGACCGATACACAGGCCGGCGAAAAAGGTCAGCGAACTGAAGCTGTTCGGAACGTTGCGATTTTTATCCATATTGTTTAGCGACTTATAATTTTTAGAATCGAGTTTCCATTACGTTGTCAGGCAGGTCTGTGCCTTTTCCTGTGCCACGTGAATAACCGTAATGAACCTACAAATGATAATAATTGTGATAAACATTATCATTTAGCGTGACTTTTTATCACTCTCGCCAACAAAATGAAATACGTAAATTTACATTGCCTGCTAAAAAACTTCACAAAGTGGATTTTGGGCAAAAAATCAACTGCACCCGAGAGGATGCAGTCGTTATACAGGGAGGGAACTATTTGTAGATGGTGGCAGTACCAAACATGGTGTTATCGCCGCTGGCAGAGTTAACCACATAGCCTTTAGCACCTTGTTCACGCGCTTTTTCAGCGAGTTTATCCTGCAGATCGTCGAGGTCTCTTGCGCCCGAAGCCTGCACCGTTCCGGCTGGCCTGAGTTGGCTAGTATCGCCGCTATTGAGTGATTCAATCGACCATGCAGCAAACGACGCGCCTGCCAGTGAAGCGGCAGCGAGCATTACCAGGTATTTTTTCATAATCACTTCCTCTGATTGACAACGGGGTGATGCACACTAAGTGTAGAAGGGGTCAGAGTGTGATTTAGTGCAAAAAATTGATGATGATCTGCTTATTTTTTGAACGACATATTTTGACAATTCTATGACAAATCAAATACATACAGGTCACTGATTTTTGGCGGTTTATTCGCCGGTGCAGAGAAATATTTACCGTCGCGCCCGCAACGGGTATCTTACGCCGCTGTTTACAGGAGAACGCCATGACACCCGAGAAGCCGGGGTTGCACCCACGCAACCGCCACCGCAGCCGTTACGATATGAATGCCTTATGCGAGAGCTGTCCGGCATTGCGCGAATTTATCATTCAGAACCCAACGGGCGAGCCGACGGTGAACTTTGCCGATCCGCAGGCGGTGAAGACGCTGAACAAGGCGCTGCTTGCCCATTTCTACGGCGTGGCGCAGTGGGATATCCCGGATGGCTATCTCTGCCCGCCCGTGCCGGGGCGTGCCGACTATATTCACCATCTCGCCGATCTGCTGGCAGAAGGGAATAATGGCGCGGTGCCTGCCCAGGCGACCATCCTGGACATCGGTACTGGCTCTAATCTCATCTACCCGCTGATCGGTGCGCATGAATATGGCTGGCGCTTCACCGGCAGCGAAGTGGATCCGCAGGCGTATGCCAACGCCACCGCGATTATTAATGGCAACCCCGGCATGACCCGCGCCATTCGTCTGCGTCGTCAGAAAGAGCCTTCAGCGATTTTTGCCGGGGTGATCCATAAAAACGAACAGTACGATGCCACCCTGTGCAATCCGCCGTTCCACGATTCGGCAGAAGCAGCCCGGGCCGGCAGCGAGCGTAAGCGCCGTAACCTCGGCCAGGCGGCAGATGCCGCGCTGAACTTTGGCGGCCAGCAGCAGGAGCTGTGGTGCGAAGGTGGCGAAGTGGCCTTTATCACGAAGATGATTGCCGAGAGCGCCCAGTTTGCCCGTAAGGTGAAGTGGTTTACCACGCTGGTGTCGCGCGGTGAAAACCTGCCGCCACTGTACCGCGCGCTGACGGAAGTCGGTGCGGTCAAAGTGGTGAAAAAAGAGATGGCCCAGGGCCAGAAGCAGAGCCGCTTCATTGCCTGGACCTTTATGGATAACGACAAGCGTCGCCAGCGTTAACAGGTGAGGCCCGATACGCGTAGCGGCATCGGGCACGTCTGACGGCACCGTCCGTTACAGGGTAGGCTCCTGCGGCGAAGGCGGTGTCGGGCCAGGGGACGGCAGCAGCTGATACATCTGCACCGGCATCCGTACCTCTGCCAGATCGAAATGTTTTTTCACCATGCTGTCGAGGGCGAAACGCACCGTCCACTGCTTCAGCGGCTGGGTGGTGAACGACACGCGCAGCGTAAAGGCGGTGCTGGTCAGCCCGACAATCCCGGCGAACGACGGCTCGCCAATAATCAGGCCGCGAATATCCTCTTTCTCCAGCAGTTCATCCACCGCCGCTTTCAGCGCCTGCTTCGCTTTCTCGGCATCTTCATGCCTGTCCACGTCGTAGTTCGCCACTACCGAACCGATACCACGAACAAAGTTGGCGAAGGTGGTAATCGAAGACCACGGAATAATGTGGTACGCGCCGGTATCCTGTCGCACCCCGACGGAACGAATCGACATCCGCTCTACCGTGCCGGTCAGCGGCCCAATGGTCACCAGATCCCCGGTGTTCATTCCGTTTTCAAACTGAATAAAGATGCCGGTGATGATGTCTTTTACCAGCGTCTGGGAACCAAAGGAGATCGCCAGCCCCAGCGCCCCGGCACCCGCCAGCAGCGGGGCGATGTTCACGCCAATTTCCGACAGCACAATCATGATGGTAATGGTGCTGATCACCACCGCCAGGGCGTTACGGAACAGCGTCAGCAGCGTGCGGGCGCGGGCGCTGGGCAGGGGGCGGCCATGAATATCCGACGCCAGCCGGTTCTCGATCAGGCTCGCCAGTATCGTCCAGCCAATGGCGGAGAAGAACAGGATCAGTGCGATGCGGATCAGAATATCCACCGTCTTTTCACCTGCACCGTTATGCAGCCAGTTCCAGAGGTCGAATAACCCCCAGGCGCTGAGCAGCAACATGATGGCGACACAGACCGTCAGGATCCGCGCCACCTTCAGCGACACGGAGAGCCAACCGTTAATCCGCTTTTGCAGCTCCGGGTAGCTGCGCTGCACATGCGGCGACAGGGTAATGGTTTTAGCCAGCCAGCGTGAGAGCAGCCCGGAGACGAACGCGGCGATCCCGACGATGGCCAGACTGCGGAAGGTGGCCCCCATCATAAACTTCAGGCTGTTTCCCGGATCGAACAGGGAGAAGAAGCAGAGCACGATAAAATAGGCGCTCGCCAGCCAGTGCCACACCAGGGCAAACGCGCGAATAAACAGGCTGAAGAAGGCGAGGGAGCGGTCGGCAAGGTGGAGCAGCCCCTCGGTAATGGCGCGTTTATTGTGGAAAATCAGGTACAGCGCCCAGACGGTGATGCACAGCATAATCAGCACGTTGGCCAGCGCCCCAATCTGCACGTTAACCTGGTTGGAGATAATGGGCACGGCAACCAGCAGACCATAGCCAATCATGCCGCTGAGAATGCTCAGGCGTAGCGACCAGTAGTGTGCGGCGCGATCGCTAATGGCAAAAGGGCGCAGGTCCGGTACCCGTGGGCAGAATATCAGCCGCAGGATCGCTTTGAAGAACTCAATGAGCGCGAAGGCGTTGAGGAACAGCGCCTGCTGGAAGGCGATGGTGGGGTTGCCGGTATTAAGATATTCGCTGAGGATTTGACCAATAAACAGGGTTAGCGCGAGCAGCAGCAGGTCGATAATAAAGGCGCTGGCGATGGTCAGCGGCAGGTGGAACCAGCTGCTGGTTTCCCGGTTCTTTCTGCGCCCCCAGGTGCCCATTTTGCGGTACAGCGGCAAGGCGCAGAGCCTGACCAGCCAGTAGAAGGCAAAGACTAGCCCGGCGAGGATCAAAAACTGCCGCGCGGCCACGACGAATGTCTGCGGGTTAAAGGGCTTGTGCGGGGAACCGATCAGGTTGCGGTATAGCTGGGCAAAACGGGAGGAGAGTGCATCGCCGTAATGACGGCTGATGTCGGTCAGGTTCTCCAGCACGGTCTTTTCTTCCACGATCTCCGGCGGCGTAATTTTGGGCACCGGCTCCTGTGGGGGCGTGGCGGCGACGCTGCGCAGCTGGGTGATCAGCTCCTGGCGCGAGGCATCATTTTCCAGCACATCGGCCAGCGCGGAATAGGCGGCTTTTTTCTGCTCAACGTCCGGCTCGGCGGGCGGGGTTGTCGCGTCAGTCGCGGTAGCAGCAGGAACGCCGGGCAGGCTAACGGCCTGGGCAGGCAGGCAAAACAGGCTTATCAGGAGCAGCAAGATCCACGGCACGGCGTCCTCCGGTGACAATATTGTGCAAAGTGATAAGTATAGAAGGCGCGCAGAAGCGGGGGGTTTTTGGGACGATTCCAGGGATAAAATCGTAACAGTCGCAAAACCCTGGGTCGGGCAAGCGCCAGCGCCGCCTGACAACAGCGACAAAAAAGCCGGGTGGCGGCGACGCCTTACCCGGCCTGAAGTACGAACAGAGCTGTCATCAGGAAACGTGTTGCAGGAACTCCTGAAGACGCTGGCTCGGTGGGTTCTCGATCAACGTCTGCGGATTGCCATCTTCGGCAATACGGCCTTTGTCGATGAAGA
Organism: Leclercia sp. LSNIH3; assembly: GCF_002935105.1. NCBI lineage: Bacteria > Pseudomonadati > Pseudomonadota > Gammaproteobacteria > Enterobacterales > Enterobacteriaceae > Leclercia > Leclercia sp. LSNIH3. The sequence continues at coordinate 956,855 of NZ_CP026387.1, read as the reverse complement.
TCAGACGTGAGGCCACTTTTTCGGCAAAGCCGATTTCGTGGGTCACGATCACCATCGTCATCCCTTCTTCCGCCAGATCCTGCATAACCTTCAGCACTTCGTGGCGCAGTTCCGGGTCGAGGGCCGAGGTTGGCTCATCGAACAGCATCATTTTCGGTTTAACCGCCAGCGCACGGGCAATGGCCACGCGCTGCTGCTGGCCACCGGAAAGCTCGGACGGGTAGTGATGTCCGCGCTCCGCCAGACCCACTTTCGCCAGTAGCTCTTTTGCAAGCCGCTCGGCGGCCGCTTTGTCGGCACCGCGCACGCGCAGCGGACCGAACATCACGTTCTCCAGCGCCGTCAGGTGCGGGAAGAGGTAGAACTGCTGGAACACCATCCCGGCTTCCTGGCGGATCAGTCGCTCGTCCACTTTCGGGTCGTTGACCTTCAGGCCATCGACAATCAGATCGCCGCTGGTGATCTCTTCCAGTTTGTTGATGCAGCGCAGCAGCGTCGATTTACCGGAACCGGACGGCCCGATAATCACCACCACTTCACCGGTCTGGATCTGCAGATCGATATTGTGCAGCACCTGGGTCTGGCCAAAGTGCTTGGAAACGTTTTTAAATTCAATCACAGGATTTTCATCCTTCTTTCAAGACGACGCAGCACGAAGCTCAGTGCCAGGGTAATAATGAGATAGACCACTGCTACGGCGCTCCAGATCTCCAGGGCGCGGAAGTTACCGGCGATGATCTCCTGGCCCTGACGGGTCAGTTCAGCGACGCCGATAACAATGAACAGGGACGTATCTTTAATGCTGATGATCCACTGGTTGCCCAGCGGCGGCAGCATACGACGCAGCGCCAGAGGCAGGATCACGTGGCGGATGGTTTCGCGACGGGAAAGCCCCAGCGCCAGACCGGCCTCGCTAAAGCCTTTGTGAATCGACAGCACCGCACCGCGGGTGATCTCAGCGATATAGGCACCCGAGTTGATCATAATGGTGACGACCGCCGCGCTGAACGGATCAATGCGCAGATCGGTAAACGCCATAGGCAGGGCGAAGTAGATAAACATTACTTGCACCACAATTGGCGTGCCGCGAATCACTTCGATGAAAACCAGTGCGATGTGGTTGGCAATCCAGCCGCCGTAGGTGCGGGCGAAACCGGCGACGAGGCCGATAATTAACCCGCCAACCAGACCGAGGACCGAAATCCACAGGGTCATTTTGGCGCCTTCAAGCAACAGAGGAATGGCAGGCCAGATGGCGCTCCAGTCAAACTCCATGATGTGTTCCTGTATACCGTGGTGAAAACAACAGGGGGCGAAGCACGCCCCCAGGATAAAAAGTGCTCAAAACGTCATTATTATTTTGGCTCAGTTCCGAACCATTTTTTGTAAATTTCGTTGTAAGTGCCGTTGTCGCGCAGGGTTTTCAGCGCGCCGTTCACTTTAGTACGCAGATCGTCGCTGCCTTTCGGGAAGGCGATACCGTATTCCTGTGCTTCCAGGGATTCACCTACCGCTTTGAACTTGCCGTTACCTGCGGTTTTGATGAAGTACAGAATGTTTGGCGTGTCGTGCAGCACGGCGTCAGCACGGTTGGTGCCGAGTTCCATGTAGGCGTTGTCGATGTTCGGGAACTGGCGCAGGTCTTTGGTTTTGATATTGGCTTTCGCGTAATCAACAGAACCGGTACCGCTCTTCACCGCGACCACTTTACCGTCGAGATCTTTCGCGCTCTTCACGTCGTTGTTGTCAGCTTTGACCATTACCAGCAGGCCGCTTTTGTAGTAGCCATCAGAGAAGTCGATAGCTTTTTTACGTGCGTCAGTGATGGTGATACCGGCCAGCGCCAGGTCAACGTTTTTGGTTTGCAGCGCTGGAACGATGCCGCTGAAGTCCATTGGCTTCAGGGTGTAGTCCAGTTTCAGTTCTTTCGCGATGGCTGCCCACAGATCCACGTCAAAACCAACGTACTGATCGCCTTGTTTAAATTCAAACGGTACGAAGGCGGTGTCGGTGGCAACAATCAGTTTTTTATCAGCAGCCTGAGAAGAAACGGCAAAAGCCAGGGTAAGTGCAGCCAGTGAAACTTTTAATACAGACTTCATAGCATTTCCTTTTATATCCACGGGGCGATCCCCTGCGAGAACGAACGGCTCTATGAAAAAATCGTGCCAACTTTGCAACAGGTTGTTTTTAAAAGGCCAACACGAATTTCATTGCACAAAATGTGGAGCAATGGCGCTGAAATGCACCATAACGAAGCCCTGTTTTGGTGCATGGCGACGCCATCACTGACCGTTAAGCTATTAAGCGCAAATATTGATGAGAAAACAATCTTTCGTTAACGATTGTGTGAGGTGATTATTACAAATGCTTTACGTTTGCGGCGGGGAGGGCGAAATTGCTGCACTATAAAAGTGCAAAACCCCCGCCAGAAGCGAGGGTGTGATAGCAAAATGCTATGGATTACTCGATGTTAGACTCGATGAACCACAGGAACTGATCCATGTCGCGGGAAGCCGCGGTCAGGATGTCAGCAGTATCTTCATCTTTAACTTCACCAATCGCTTTACGAACGTCGTTTGCAACGACAGCATAACGATCCGCCAGCTCTTTCAGATGGTCCTGCACGCTGTGAATATCCAGCGGGTAGCTTTTCAGCGCCGTTTTGCTGTTGATCACCTGAGTGGTGCCCAGCGCCACGCCGCCCAGCTGTACAGCACGTTCAGCCATGGTATCCAGGTGGGTAGTCAGTGCGGTACGGAAGCCATCCAGCATCTCGTGTACAGCAATAAAGTTAGCGCCGCGCATATTCCAGTGCGCCTGTTTAGTAATCAGTGACAGATCAATAAACTGGATCACCTGGCGATTCAGCAACTCAATTGTCGCTTTCTTATCGCTGTCAGAGACATCGTTACGGGTATAGAGCAGATTAGGTGCTTTCGTTTTTACCAGTTTAGCGGTAGGCATAATCTCATTTCCTCTTGATGTTGGCGTCCAAAGTAATTTCCGAAATCAAGTATAGCACCGGCTATAGAAGGTGCGATTGGGTCCTGCCTATTGGTTTAATAGTGAAAGGCGGGTTGTGATAGTTAAGTTATTGAAATAATTAACTTAATTTTATTTGTGGGTAAATTTATCTTATTTTTAGCGGGCGGGTGAGAAGGTAAGGCGATATTTCAAAATAATGACGGTTATTGCGAATGGGAATATTTTGCCGGGAAGTGGCTTCCCGGCAAAATAATTTTGGCTAGCGGATATCCACTTCTTCGACTTTACTCTCCCGGCGCAGGGTGAGCGTCGACCCCATCGATGCGGCAATAATGGAGCAGAGCGCCAGCGTCTGGGTAAAGGTGAGGGATTCGCCCAGGAACACCATCCCGGACATCGCCGCCAGCGCGGGTTCCATGCTCATCAGGGTGCCAAAGATGCGCGTTGGCAGGCGCGTCAGGGCAATCATCTCCAGCGAGTAGGGGAGCGCGGTTGAGAGCACCGCCACCGCCAGACCTACCGGCAGGATCGACCACTGCCAGATAGACTCGGTGGCCTGCGCCATCCCCAGCGGCACAAATATGATGGCGGCAATCAGAGACCCCAGCGCCACGGTGGCCGGGCCGTGCTCTTCGCCGGCACGTTGTCCGGTGAGAATATAGACCGCCCAGCAGGCTCCCGCCCCCAGGGCCAGTGCCGCGCCGGTCAGATCGACGTGAGAGACGTCCTGCCCCAGCGGCAGCAGAAACCACAGCCCCAGTACCGCCAGCACCACCCAGACAAAATCGATCGGGCGACGTGAGGAGAACAGCGCCACCGCCAGCGGGCCGGTAAACTCCAGCGCCACAGCGATCCCCAGCGGCACCGTCTGAATCGACAGGTAGAAGAGATAGTTCATCGCCCCCAGCGACAGCCCGTACAGCAGCAGGGGCAGGCGCTGCTCTTTCTGGAAACGCAGTCGCCAGGGTTTAAAGATAACCACCAGGATTAAGGTGCCGAGTGCAATACGCAGCGCCGTGACGCCAGGCGCGCCCACCACCGGAAAGAGGGATTTAGCCAGCGAAGCACCACTCTGAATGGAGAGCATGGCAATAAGTATGACGATTACGGGCAACCAGACTGGCGCCCTGCGAGACAACCCAGGCATCCTTTCTCCTGTCAGTTTCTGTCAAAGGAAGTAAAGAGGGGGAGTGTAAAGGAAATATCGCCGCGCGGTTGAGTCTTTGTTGAAAAAAAAGTCGCCGGAAATCCGTAAAATGGCGTCATCCCAGTGGGTGATTTCTGTAACAGATTAGGAATCGTCTGGATGAATGTATTGTGACTGACGCGCAATATGCGCTTTTGAAACACAAATTTGGTGTTTTTTGAAGAAGATAGCTGTGGGTGGAAATGTTTGGTTACATGAAAACCTGCGTTAGACATCACGAAGCACAAAGAGTTTCACAAGATTTTTTGATATATTTAAAACTTACGGAATTACTTGAAGCACATTTGAGGTGGTTATGAAAAAAATTGCATGTCTTTCAGCACTGGCAGCTGTTCTGGCTGTTTCCGCAGGTTCCGCTGTAGCAGCGACCTCTACCGTGACTGGCGGTTACGCTCAGAGCGATATGCAGGGCGTCATGAACAAAACCAACGGTTTCAACCTGAAATATCGCTACGAGCAGGACAACAACCCGCTGGGTGCCATCGGTTCCTTCACCTACACTGAGAAAGACCGTTCTGAAGACGGCGCTTACAACAAAGCTCAGTACTACGGCATCACCGCTGGCCCGGCTTACCGTCTGAACGACTGGGCAAGCATCTACGGTGTTGTGGGTGTTGGCTACGGTAAATTCCAGCAGACTGAAAACCAGGGCTTCAACCGCTCTGCAAGCACCAGCGACTACGGTTTCTCCTATGGCGCAGGTATGCAGTTCAACCCAGTTGAAAACGTTGCGCTGGACTTCTCCTATGAGCAGAGCCGCATCCGTAACGTTGATGTTGGTACCTGGATCGCAGGCGTAGGTTACCGCTTCTAATCACTTCGGTGAGCTAGTAAAAAACCCGCTTCGGCGGGTTTTTTTGTTTTTGTTCTTTACCTGAGGGGTGAGGGAAACATGTGGCAGAAGTGGTAGTTCCGTTCACCTCACGTTCCTTACTTCTCTGATATACCTGAACCGGTGAACGTGCCAGGGTGGCTCAATCGCCACCACCCTGGCGACCCGGGCTACCGGCAAGAAAATCGCCGCTTCGCGGTGCACTCAGCTTATTCCTCCAGGCTTTCGGGTCGGGCACCAGCCTGCATCCCTGCAGGCTATGCCCTCTCGGCGCGTCCCTGCGCCTCGCCCCGGCCTTGCGGAAACGCTTCGTCGATTTTCAGCCGGACCAGGCCATCGCTGTTGTCTCTGAGCCATTCTTGTACTCTGTCATCGCGGGATGCGCGATCCTTCCCCTCTACCTGTGGGAGAGGGCCAGGGTGAGGGCATCAGGCCGCACCGCTGTTACCGGCTTTTCGTCTCAAACAGATCCGTCCCCAGATGGTTGTAATCCACTTTCTGTAACTTAAAGTTTGTCACATACACCGGCGGCGCCTTGTCGTTCGACATGAAGCGGTATTTATTCGCGATCTCTTTCGCGCTGATGCCCGTCCACTGCGAGAAGAAGCTTAAAAAATCATTCGCGGAACGGCGCGCCTTGACGATGCGATGGGCTTTATCATCGCTCGACAGCACCATAAACGGCACCTGGAAGTTCTGCTGGAAGCTGTCGTCGTGTGCCAGGTACTGCACCTCTTTCCCGCGCTCTTTAAAGGCCAGCCCGTGATCGGAAAAATAGGCCATCGAGAAGGTCTCACCGGTGTTTTGCAGCTGGGTATAGAGCTTGCTGAGCAGATCGTCGGTCTGGGTCATGGTGTAGAGATAGCACGAGGTCTCTTTCGACTGCACAAACTCAGCGTATTTCCCTTGGGTGCGATCGCAGGCCTGCGGGTGTGAACCCATCAGATGCAGAACGATCAGCTGCGGCTGGGTGCGATGGCTGCTAAAGACCTGTTCGGTCATCTTAAGCAACGCCTCGTCCCGGGTATTTTTATCTGCCTCGAAATCCCCGCTTTTCAGGAACTGCACTTCGTCAGCCCGTTTAGCAATACTGGCGATAGCGGTGTCGTATTCACCGATCTGCCCCTGGTTCGAGAACCACCAGCTCTGGAAGCCCGCGCGGTTGGCGAGGGTGACAAAGTTATCCTGATACTGCGGCTTGTTATCCACCACCCGATTGAGCGTCAGCCCGAGCGACTTTTGCGTTGAACCACTGGCGGCAATGTAGTCGGTAAACAGCGTGCCGTTGACCTTGCTGGCAAACGGGGTGTTGTTCCAGTGTCCACCGAAGGCACCCAGCGCGTCACGGCGGGCGCTTTCACCGATCACCACCATATAGATGTGATATTTCGGCTTCACGGCCAGCACGTTCCAGGTGTCCTTCATCTGCGACAGCTCGGCCATCCGGGTCTGCTCTTCCACCACTTCCTGGTTGTTCACCACCACATCTTTGACAAAGCGAAACACCGGATAACCAGTATCTTTCAGCTTGAAGACGCCGCCCCAGGCCAGGTTTTGCACCGGGGCGACGAAAAAGGCCACCAGGCTGAACACCAGACACAGGCTGTCGATTTTGCCCCACGCCTTTTTGGGCTGCGGCTTACGGCGTACGGCGATCACCCCGAGGGCAAAGATAAACAGGCCGACGACGTAGCTGTACCACGGGAAGATAGTGAGGATCTCCGTTGACTCCTCCATGTTGGTGGAGTGCATCGCCAGAAGGGTATTAAAGTTTGGCGCGCCATAGGCCTGGCCAAAGGGGAAATACATCGCCGCCACCAGCGAGCAGATCCCGATTAGCCCTTTTTGCACGCGCGGCGCGCTGATCCAGAGCAGATGCAGCACACAGGTAAAGGCAACGGCATACAGCAGGCTGAAGGCGTAGCCAAAGGAAAAGTTAATCAGCAGCGACTGTAAAAAGTAGAATCCCGTCCACGGGCTTAAGGCCCGGCTGCGGGTAATGAGCGTTTCTTTCAGGGTTAAATTCATAGGTCACTATTGTGAAAACGCCATGTGCTCACCCTGGCGCCAAGGGTCAAAACCTGCCTGAGAATGCGTAGAAGGGGAGAGGAGGTCCGCATCTGGGAGCCGCAAATAGTGCAGGGCTGCAAGAAGATAGAGCCAGTGGCCTTTAAGGTCAACAGTTATAAAGAGGGTGTTTTGCGAAGAGGATTCCATTTCCGCAAAAAAGGTCAGGGCATAACGTGGGGACGAGCAGTATAGCGGAGATAAATGACACAAAAATGAAGCGGCGTACCGCGACGCCGCTTAGTGAGATGGTTTGTTCTGCTGTGGCTTGCCGTTGATGATGTCGCAAATCATATTCAGCAGCATTAAGCGTACTTTAAAGGGAGAGTGGCTAAACACGCGTATACACCTCTTGAATTCGTTCATGGTTACCTCCTGCGGGTTGATCCCTTCGATCCGTGAAGGGTGACTGCATTACATACAGATATAGCACAGGCTATATTATATGGCTATGGCTATACCTCAAATAATTCGCGATGCCTGACAAAACGATTAATCGTTTTGAACTGCGCTTGCGCTGGACCTAAACCGGCGAGGCCAAATGCCGGGTAACGCGGCGGCGCAGCGAATCCCCAGGCGCTTACTGAAGTCAGTGGCGGGGGTGGATGAGGGCAAACTGGCATCGCAAGGTTGAACAGCGTTTGCACTGGCCACAACGGGGCGAGGCCATGCTAACGCACAGGCACCCTGAAGCATGACGGGTATAAATCGTTAATTTTTTGTGCTTGTGTAGTGATGGTTTACAATGGCCGTTTATCTATTGATACGCTTGATGTGTCCCCCGCTTGAGGAAGCACAATGAACCGCCGTGCAGGTAAACCAACAACAAAAAAAATGACGCAACTGGTCAACGTCGAAGAGCATGTCGAAGGCTTTCGCCAGGTTCGTGAAGCGCATCGTCGCGAGCTGATCGATGATTATGTCGAGCTGATTTCGGATCTGATCCGTGAAGTGGGGGAGGCCCGTCAGGTGGATATGGCGGCACGTCTTGGCGTCTCCCAGCCGACGGTGGCAAAAATGCTCAAGCGCCTGGCAACGGTTGGCCTGATCGAAATGATCCCCTGGCGCGGCGTGTTTCTCACCCCGGAAGGGGAGAAGCTGGCGCAGGCGAGCCGCGAGCGCCATCAAATTGTCGAAAATTTCCTGCTGGTGCTGGGCGTCAGTCCTGACATCGCCCGCCGTGACGCCGAAGGGATGGAGCATCACGTCAGCGAAGAGACCCTGCAACAGTTCCTGGCTTTTACCCTTAAATATGGATCGTCCGCGGAATGACCGTGCCTGGCCTGCGGGCACTGGCCCGGGATCGTTTCTTTCATCTGTTACTGGTGGTTGGGGTCGGACTCAGCTTTCTGGTGCCCTTCGCCCCGCAGCGCTGGCCTGCCGCCATTGACTGGCACACCATCATTACCCTTGCCGGGTTGATGATGCTGACCAAAGGGGTCGAGCAGAGCGGTTTTTTTGACGTGCTGGGGCGCAAGATGGTGCGCCGTTTCGCCACTGAGCGACGCCTGTCGCTGTTTATGGTCTTTTCCGCGGCGCTGCTGTCGACCTTTCTCACCAATGATGTGGCGCTGTTTATCGTGGTGCCGCTCACCCTCACGCTGCGTAAGCTGTGCGAAATCCCGGTCAACCGGCTGATCATCTTTGAGGCGCTGGCGGTGAATGCCGGGTCACTGCTCACCCCGATCGGCAACCCGCAAAACATCCTGCTGTGGGGACGCTCCGGCCTGTCCTTTGCCGCCTTTACCTGGCAGATGGCGCCGCTGGCGCTGGTGATGGTACTGACCCTGATGGCCCTGAGCTGGTTCGCCTTCCCGGCCAGGCCACTGCGCTATCACAGCGGTAGCGCGGCGGCCCAGTCTACACCGCGGCTGGCGTGGAGCTGTCTGGCGCTTTACCTGGTCTTCCTTGTGGCCCTCGATCTCAAGCAGGAGCTGTGGGGCGTGCTGCTGGTGGCGGGGGGCTTCCTGCTGCTGGCCCGTCGTGTGCTGATTAGCGTCGACTGGACGCTGCTGCTGGTCTTTATGGCGATGTTTATTGATGTCCACCTGCTGATTCAGGTGCCGGCCTTGCAGAATGTGCTGCAAAACGTCACCCACCTGTCGCAGGGCCAGCTGTGGCTGACCGCTATCGGGATGTCGCAGGTGATCAGTAATGTGCCTTCGACTATCCTGCTGCTTAACTACGTGCCGCCGACGGCGCTGCTGGCCTGGGCGGTGAACGTGGGTGGCTTTGGCCTGCTGCCTGGCTCTCTCGCTAACCTGATCGCCCTGCGTATGGCAAACGATCGCCGTATCTGGTGGCGCTTCCACCTCTGGTCGCTGCCGATGCTGGTCTGGGCCGGGCTGATCGGATTCGGATTATTCCTTCTCATATAGTGCCCTGTTTGTCAGTTTTTCCTGGCAAATGTATAGCAACGTCCTAACTTTAGTGAACGGCATAAATTGTGATGTCGTTCACTAACAGGACGGATGCTGTTATATGGCTGAAGAAAACCAACCCTCCGAAAACACCGAAAACACCGATAAAAAAGAGACGCAACGTAAACGCCCCGGCAAAAAGCCGCTGATTATTCTGGGCATTGTGGTGATCGTGATGGTCATTGTGGCCCTGGTATGGTGGTTCATGACCCGTAACCAGGAGACGACGGACGACGCCTTTACCGAAGGCGACGCCGTGACCATCGCGCCCAAAACCGCAGGCTATGTCACCGAACTGCGGGTGCGGGATAACCAGCGCGTGAAAAAGGGCGATCTGCTGGTGACCATCGATCCCCGGGACACCGCTGCCCAGCGCGACCAGGCAAAAGCCCAGCTTGGCCTGGCCGAAGCGCAGCTTCATCAGGCCCAGGCGCAGTTGGCGCTCTCGAAGGTGCAATATCCTGCCCAGCGCGATGAAGCCAACGCCCAGGTGATCAAAGCCCAGGCGGATCTGGCCAACGCTCAGGCGGAATATCGCCGCCAGCGCGGCGTCGATCCCCGCGCCACCACGCAACAGAGCATCGACGCGGCCAACGCCCAGTTGCGCAGCGCCCAGGCCCAGCTTGCCAGCGCGAAAGCGCAGCTTGAGGTGGCTTCGCAGGTGCAATTGCAAATTCGCCAGCAGGAGACCAACGTCGAAGCCCGGGAGCGTCAGGTGGAACAGGCCCGCGCCCAGCTGGAAACCGCAGAGCTGAATCTCTCGTACACCGAGGTACGGGCACCCTTTGATGGCTACATAACGAAACGCAACGTCCAGACCGGCACCCTGGTGCAGGCGGGCACCGCGCTCTTTTCGCTGGTCTCGGCGGATATCTGGGTTGTCGCCAACTTTAAAGAGTCGCAGCTGGAGCGGATGCGCCCCGGTAATAAGGTAACGCTGAGCGTGGACGCCTGGCCGGATCTGGAGCTGGAAGGGCATATCGACTCTATCCAGCAGGGGAGCGGCTCGCGCTTTGCCGCTTTCCCGTCGGAGAACGCCACCGGTAACTTCGTGAAGATCGTGCAGCGTGTGCCGGTAAAAATCGTTATCGATAAAGGACTGGATCCCAACCAGCCGCTGCCGCTTGGCCTCTCGGTTGAACCTAAGGTAACCGTGGAATGAGTGAGCACAGCCATGAAAACTGGCGGCCAGCCAGTAACCCGTGGGCGGTGGCGATCGTCGTCACCCTCGCGGTATTTATGGAGATCCTTGATACCACCATCGTCAACGTGGCGCTGCCTCACGTCGCCGGTTCGCTTTCGGCCAGCTATGATGAATCCACCTGGGTGCTCACCAGCTATCTGGTGGCCAACGGCATCGTACTGCCTATCTCGGCGTTTCTGAGCCGGGTCTTTGGCCGCAAGCAATTCTTCCTGATCTGCATTGTGATGTTCACCATCTGCTCGTTCCTGTGCGGTATCGCCACCGAGCTGTGGCAGATCATCCTGTTTCGTATTTTGCAGGGCTTCTTTGGCGGCGGGCTACAGCCCACCCAGCAGTCGGTGCTGCTCGACTACTTTAAGCCGGAAGATCGCGGCAAGGCTTTTGGCCTGTCGTCGATTGCCATTATCGTCGCCCCGGTGCTGGGGCCGACGCTCGGGGGGTGGATCACCGATAACTACTCCTGGCGCTGGGTATTCTTTATCAATATTCCGGTGGGGATCGTTACCGTGCTGGCGATCTATCAGCTGCTGGAAGATCCGCCCTGGGAGAGTAAATCGAAGGAGAAGCTCTCCATCGACTGGACCGGTATCGGGCTTATCGCCCTGGGCCTGGGTTGCCTGCAGGTGATGCTCGATCGCGGGGAAGATGACGACTGGTTTACCTCGAACTTTATCCGCACCTTTGCCGTGCTGACGCTGATTGGCATTATCGGGGCCATCTACTGGCTGATGTATGCCAAAAAGCCGGTTGTGGATCTGCACTGCATGAAGGACAAAAACTTCGCCGTCTCCAGCCTGCTGATGGCCGGTATGGCAATGATCCTGTACGGCAGTTCGGTGGTGATCCCGCAGCTGGCGCAGCAGGATCTGGGCTATACCGCCACCTGGTCGGGGCTGGTGCTGTCGCCCGGCGCGATCCTGATCGTGCTCACTATCCCGCTGGTGTTGAAGCTGATGCCGATTGTGCAGACGCGCTGGATCATCGCCTTCGGCTTTACCTGTCTCGCGGTGTCGTTCTTCTGGTCGCGCACGCTGACGCCGGATATCGACTTCGAGACCCTGGTGTTGTTCCGCAGCGCTCAGTCGATCGGGCTGGGCTTCCTGTTTGTGCCGCTGACCACCATCGCCTTTATCTCGATTCCGCGGCAGCTGAACGCCGACGCAGCGGCGCTGTTTACCATGTTCCGTAACGTGGCGGGGTCGATCGGCATTTCGCTCTCGACGGCGGCCATTACCGAGCGCTCGCAGGCCCACAGCGCTTATCTGGCCACCCACACTTCGGCATTCGACGAGCCGTTCCAGCAAACGCTCCGCGAGATGGCGCAGGCGATCCAGAACTTTACCACCCAGGTGGGCGACCCCACCGGCATTGCCACCGGGCGCATGTATCAGGCGATGATCGAACAGTCGCGTTTCCTGGCCTACGTGGACGTTTTCACCATTCTGAGCGCGGTGGCCTTTTTACTGATTCCGTTTTGTTTGTTGCTCTCGCCGGTTAAGAGCGAGGGGAGTGCAGGAGCACACTGATGATTTGCAGACGTTTAAGCCCCCTGATGTTAATGCTGTTGCTGGCAGGCTGCGCCGTGGGGCCAGACTACCAGCAGCCCGCGCCCAACACCCCGACGCACTGGAACGATCCGGGCGACGGCGGCGTAAAATCGCAAACCGCGTCAACGGCCATCAATCCTCGTTGGTGGAAAACCTTTGGCGATCCGCAACTGGACAGCCTGATTGAACGCGCCATTGCCGGTAACCTGTCGCTGCAGCAAACCGTGCTGCGCATCGCGGGGGCACGGGAACAGATCAACCAGGCGGGCGGTGCCTTCTTCCCGGCGGTGAATGGTAATTTGCAGGCCACCCGGCAGCAGCTGGGGCTGGAGGGAGAACTGAAATCCCACGGCGTGTACGATCAGCTGGATGACGTCGATCCCGAACTGCGCGGCGCGCTGGGGCCGCTGACCCAGCCCATTAACCTCTACCAGGGCAGCTTTGATGCCCAGTGGGAGCTGGATTTATGGGGCAAGGTGCGCCGTCAGGTAGAAGCCGCCGACGCGCAACAGCAGGCAGCCATCGAGCAGCGTAACGATGCCCTGGTGTCGCTGGAGGCCGAAGTGGCCCGCGGCTGGTTACAGCTGCGCGGCGCCCAGAGCAGTATCGCCACCCTTAACACCCAGATCGAGAGCGCGCAGCAGACGCTGGAGCTGACCGACAGCCGCCAGCGCGGCGGGCTGTCACCGCAGATGGACGTGGAGAACGCCCGCGCCCAGCTTGGCAACCTGGAGGCGCAGCTTCCGCAATATGAAGCCCAGGCGCGGCAGGCGATGAACGGCCTGGCGATCCTGCTTGGCAAACCCCCGGGGGCGCTGGATGGCGAACTACAGGCCAGCAAACCGCTGCCTGCGCTGCCGGAGATTGTTCCCACCGGTATTCCCTCTACGCTGGCGCGGCGACGCCCGGACGTGCGTGAAGCCGAGGCGAATCTGCATGCGGCCACCGCGCAGATCGGCGTGTCGGTGGCGCAACTGTTCCCCAGCGTCTCGCTCAGCGGCCAGTTTGGCCTGCGTAACAGCGAAGCCAGCTGGCTCACCGACTGGAGCAGCCACTTCTACAGCGTCGGGCCACAAGTCTCCATCCCCATCTTCCAGGGCGGGCGGTTGGTCTCCAGCGTGAAGGTCGCCCGCGCACAGCAGGGTGCCGCCGTACTGGAATATCGTCAGACGGTGCTCACCGCCCTGGGCGATGTGGAAAACGCGCTGGTCAGCTACCGCACCGATCAGAAGCGGGAGGCGGGATTAAGCAAAACCATCGATGCGCTGCAAAACGCCTTTGATCTGGCGAGCAGCAGCTATCGCCAGGGGATCGCGACCTTTATCGACGTGCTGGATGCGCAGCGCCAGTTGGCTCAGGCGCAGCAGCAGCGGGATCAGGCCCGGGTCCAGAGCGCGCTGGATCTGGTGGCGCTCTATAAAGCCCTGGGCGGTGGCTGGGAGCCGTATCAGCAGGTGCAGCTGCCGGAGTACGCCGTCTTTGGCGACGCCCCGCGCGGATAAGTTCAGAGGATTGGGCAAGAAACGGGCAGGAACCGCACATTCGCTATCGGCGTGAGCCGGGTATAACTATCGGGTACTCAACATACGAGGAGCGTCAAATGCGATATCAAAAACTGGGTAATACCGGCCTGTTTGTTTCTGAGCTCTGCCTCGGCACCATGACTTTTGGCGGCGAAGGCGGCATGTGGGGCAAGATAGGTCAGCTCCAGCAACAGGATGCCGAGCAGCTGGTCGGGCGTGCGCTGGACGCCGGGATCAATTTTATTGATACAGCCAACGTCTATTCCGAAGGGCGTTCAGAAGAGATCACCGGCCAGGCGTTGAAAAACCTGAAGATACCGCGCGAAAACGTGGTGATTGCCACCAAGGTGTTTGGCGAAACGGGCACGGCGGGGGTGAACTCACGCGGTAGCTCGCGGTATCACATCATCAGCAGCGTGAAAGAGAGCCTGCGCCGTATGCAGCTCGATCATATCGATCTCTATCAGTTGCACGGTTTTGACCCGGCCACCCCGATTGAAGAGACGCTTTATGCCCTGGATAACCTCGTCCAGCACGGGCATGTACGCTATATCGGAGTATCGAACTGGGCAGCCTGGCAAATCATGAAGGCACTGGGCATTTCCGAACGGCTCGGGCTGGCACGTTTTGCCTCATTACAGGCCTATTACACCCTTGCCGGGCGTGACCTGGAGCGTGAGCTGGTGCCGATGTTACAAAGCGAAGGTGTCGGGTTGATGGTCTGGAGCCCGCTGGCGGGCGGCTTGCTGAGCGGCAAATACAGCCGCGACGGGCAGGTGCAGGGCGGTGGCCGTCGCCAGGAATTTGACTTCCCGCCGGTGGATAAAACGCGGGCATTCGACTGCGTGGATGTGATGCGCCACATTGCCGGGAGCAAGGGCGTTTCCGTGGCGCAAATTGCCCTGGCGTGGCTGCTGCATCAAAAAGCGGTGACCAGCGTGATTATTGGCGCGAAACGGGTCGATCAGCTGGATGACAATATTGCCGCAACCGCGATTCGCCTGAGCGATGAGGAGCTGAAACAGCTGGATGCCGTCAGCGCGCTGCCGAGGGAATACCCAGGCTGGATGCTGGTACGACAGGGGGAGTACCGGCGTAATCAGCTGGCGCAGCAGTAGCTTTTTATCGTTTTCTGGTCGATACGGTGGTGCGTTCCGTTCACCTTATTTCCAGCAGAATATGAAATGAACGGAACCTGTGAACGTGATAAGGGGGCCACCGCGGCCCCCTTATCAATCCCCGCGGCCCCGCAACGAAATCGGTGCTTCGCACTACGCTCACCTCCCGACCGACTGCCTGCGGTCGGCTCAACTCGACATCCTGTCTCGATTCGCCTCTGGCCGCCATCCCTGGCGGCCAGCCCTTGTCAACCGGTCTCCGGTTCGCCGATTTCAGCGGGGACTCAACACCCGTGCCACATTCACGTGGCTGAGAAGCTGGAAGGAGGGATGAGTCCGGCTGAAAATCGCTGAGGCGTTGACCGCATGCCGGGTTGAGGCACATGGATGCGGACCTGGATGGATGTAGAATCACGCCGGACCCGATAGCCGGAGGGAATAAGCCGAAGACAACATTGCCAGGAGCAATGTTGAACAGCGCCTGCGCTAGCACCAAAGGGGTGAGACGAATATTTCTCGAAACGGCGATTTTCTTTGCCGGGAGCCGGGATGGTTAAGGGAGCGGCAGTAGCCCCCTTAACATGTTCACCGCAGCGGGATGGGCATAAAAGCAGAGATGCTTTAGTGAACGGAACAATTCCACAGTAACAACAGAATTGTTCCTGTTACGATCAGTTCAGACGAACCGGCATACCGGAACGGTTGTTGATCGCTTGCTCAACGATGTTCGCATCCACGTCCTGCTGGCCGGTGATGGCCTGCACGTTGCTGGTCAGGGTGACCGGAACGGTGACGTTGTTGTCGATCTGATCTTCGCTGGTAGAGAGCGGGTTATGCACTTCGAGGTAACGGCTGCCATCTGGCTCGGTAGTCGCTTTTACCGGCTCGTTGATGAACTGCACGCGAGTACCAACCGGCACGTTCTCGAACAGGAATTTAATGTCGTCGTTACGCAGACGTACACAGCCGTGGCTCACGCGCAGGCCGATACCGAAGTTGGCGTTGGTGCCGTGGATCGCATACAGACGGCCGATATAGAGAGCGTACAGACCCATCGGGTTATCCGGGCCAGCAGGAACAACGGCTGGCAGCGGCTCGCCCGCGGCAATGTATTCCGCGTGCATTTTCGCGGTTGGCGTCCAGGTTGGGCCAGCTTTCTTACGCTCGACTTTGGTGGTCCAGTTCATCGGGGTATCTTTACCCAACTGGCCGATACCGATTGGCAGCACGATGACGGTGTTGGTGCCTTTCGGGTAGTAGTACAGACGCATTTCGGCGCTGTTAATGATGATGCCTTCATGCACGGTGTCCGGCAGGATCAGCTGCTGAGGAATGTTCAGCACGGTGCCGCCCTTCGGCAGATACGGATCGACGCCCGGGTTGGCTTCCATCATGTTGGAGAGGCCCAGCTGATATTCCGCAGCAAAATATTCCAGCGGCTGAGTGTTACCTTCTTCAATGGTCACAACCTGGTTCTGACCTACCAGACGGCTACCGTCGGTTGGCAGTGGATAAGTGACAGCAGAAGCGGTCTTGCAAAACCCTACTACGGCAAACGCCGCCGCAAAAAGCGATGTTAATTTCATATTCATGGTGTGCGAGGTATCTGTGCCACATTGGCAGGTTGTTTAAAAGTCAGAACGGTTTAGGGAGCGCATTATATGTGCATTCCTGACCGCATGGAATTCGGATGTGTACTAAATCACACTTTTTTCCATCCTGTTAGAGTTTAGCGCTACGTTGATACACGGGATCTCATTTCGGAATTGTGGCATAATGCTGGGTTTATCACACTTCTCGCAGGAATCTCCCGTGTTAGTTACCAGCAACGTCACTATGCAGTTTGGCAGTAAGCCGCTGTTCGAAAACATTTCCGTCAAATTTGGCGGCGGCAACCGTTACGGCCTGATTGGTGCCAACGGTAGCGGAAAATCCACCTTCATGAAGATCCTCGGCGGCGATTTAGAGCCGACGCTGGGCAACGTTTCTCTCGATCCGAACGAGCGCATCGGTAAGCTGCGTCAGGATCAGTTCGCCTTTGAAACGTTCACCGTCCTTGATACGGTGATCATGGGCCACGGTGAGCTGTGGGAAGTGAAGCAGGAACGCGATCGCATCTACGGCCTTGCCGAAATGAGCGAAGAAGACGGCTATAAAGTGGCCGATCTTGAAGTGCAGTATGGCGAAATGGACGGTTACTCTGCGGAGTCCCGTGCCGGTGAGCTGCTGCTCGGCGTGGGCATTCCGGTGGAACAACATTACGGTCTGATGAGCGAAGTCGCGCCAGGCTGGAAGCTGCGTGTTCTGCTGGCGCAGGCGCTGTTCTCTAACCCGGACATCCTGCTGCTCGATGAACCAACGAACAACCTGGACATCGACACCATTCGCTGGCTGGAGCAGACGCTGAACGAGCGTAACAGCACCATGATCATCATCTCGCACGACCGTCACTTCCTGAACATGGTCTGCACCCACATGGCGGATCTGGACTACGGCGAACTGCGCGTGTATGCCGGTAACTACGACGAATACATGACCGCGGCAACCCAGGCGCGTGAACGTCTGCTGGCCGATAACGCCAAGAAAAAGGCGCAGATTGCTGACCTGCAATCCTTCGTCAGCCGCTTCAGCGCTAACGCCTCTAAATCGCGTCAGGCAACCTCCCGCGCCCGTCAGATCGACAAAATCAAGCTGGATGAAGTGAAAGCGTCCAGCCGTCAGAACCCGTTTATCCGCTTCGAGCAGGACAAGAAACTGTTCCGTAACGCCTTAGCCGTCGAAGAGCTGACCAAAGGTTTCGACAACGGCCCGCTGTTCAAGAACTTCAACCTGCTGCTGGAAGTGGGCGAGAAGATCGCTATCCTCGGTGCCAACGGCGTGGGTAAATCCACCATGCTGAAAACGCTGGTGGGTGAATTGACTCCGGATCACGGCACCGTGAAATGGTCCGAGAACGCGCAGATTGGTTATTACGCGCAGGATCACGCCGAAGATTTCGACAACGATCTGACCGTTTTCGACTGGATGAGCCAGTGGAAGTCGGAAGGCGATGACGAGCAGGTGGTGCGCAGCTTCCTTGGCCGTCTGCTGTTCAGCCAGGACGACATCAAAAAGCCAGCCAAAGTGCTCTCCGGTGGTGAGAAGGGTCGTATGCTGTTCGGCAAGCTGATGATGCAAAAACCGAACATCCTGGTGATGGACGAACCGACCAACCACCTGGATATGGAATCTATCGAATCGCTGAACATGGCGCTGGAGATGTATCAGGGTACCCTGATCTTCGTCTCCCATGACCGTGAATTCGTGAGCTCGCTGGCGACCCGCGTGATTGAAATTACGCCGGAGCGCGTCGTGGACTTCAGCGGTAACTACGAAGATTACCTGCGCAGTAAAGGCATCGACAACTAATTGTCCTCAGTCTGGCCCTTTCCCGTTGGGGGAGGGCCGTTCCTCTTTCCTTTCGCTTCTCCCTCCGCACTTTTCCTGATAACGTCTTGTTTCGCTGATCAATCTCAGTGCGTCTTTTTTGGCGCTCGGGAAATTGGCATGCCAATTTAACATTTATAAAACCTGTCATACCACAATTTAAATGTTGTATGACAGGTTTGTATTTCGCTTTCTGGATCAGTGAGATAAAGCCAGACTTACACCATACCCAGCGCGCGCTTGCCGTGGATATTTAAATCATCCGTCGTGAAGCGTGACTGCCAGTCAGACTCATAATCCTCCCGCGGGAAGTCGCCCGGAGAGGCGCCGGTTTCCAGCGCTGCTTTCACCTTTTTCGCATAGGCGAGGTTTTTCTCGCACATTGGGGCCGCCGGAATGTACATCACGTTGCCCCAGCCCTGCTGGTTCTCTACCGGTGCCACCGAGTGGATCACATCGCAGTGCCACCACACGGAATCCCCGGCTTCCAGCGCCGGAATGCTGGTCAGCGCTTCAATCAACAGCGGGTGCCACTTCTCAGAGATCGGCAGGACGCGACCCGGTGCCACGCCGCACAGCTCATCTTCCGGGACGTCATCCAGCAGCGGACGCAGCAGGATATACGCCATCGCTTCCGGGATCGGCACCACGTGCAGCAGCCCCTGATCCGGGATCATGTCGGAGAGCGCCGTCCAGCCCTGGAAGGTACGGAACACCGAGCACTTGGTGGTGTTATCCACGGTATATTCTTCCACTTCGGTACGGTGTGCGGCATTCCAGGGATCGTATTGATCGACATTGCCATCGAATACCCGGGCGAAGACCTGCTGATAAGCCGGGAGCAGCCAGCGCTCCAGCGCGCCGGAGTCGGTGTGTGCGCCGAGGCCTTTCGAGGTGGTGCCCGGTGGACGGCGACGGATGCGGTCCGGGTAGATCACGCTCACGTCCGGGTTAAACCACTGTTTGCCGTTGCTCTCAAATGTCCATAAACGGTTCAGGAACGACTGCACCTGGGCCATCTCTTCGCTCTGACGGGCTTCCATCTGCGCGTGTGACCAGTAGATCGGGTAGATCTCCGGGCGGGAGGCGGTGAGGCTGCCAAAGAAGTTATCTCCCGGGCCTTTGTAGACATCATCAAAACGGTTGAGATCGAGATAGTCGAGCATCGCGTTGTCCCACGCCAGCGCCTGCTCACGGGGGAAATGACCTTTGATCACCGCACAGCCGCGACGCTTAACCGCCTCGCGCTGCTCCTGGCTGATGTTACCGCTCTGCACGTCGGCAAACGGGATCACCGGCCAGACGGGATCGCCTTTGCTTTTCAGCGCGTTAATTTCTGCCACGCGGCTGGCAATTTTATCGCTCAAACGATCGAACACCGCCTGCACGTCACCGATCTGCGCTCGCAGCTCGCGTTTCATCTGGCGAATCGCGGCCTTGTGGTCTGAAGGCAAAGTTTCACTGGTAAAGGTTAAGGTCATAACAGCCTCGCTATCTTTCATTCGAAAGTAAAAGTAATTACAAGTGATACTTTAGGTTAAAAATAAGTTAAAGCAAGTTAAATAACTTGATGAAGTGCACAACCTGGAGAGAAAGGGAGATTCGCCGGAGCAGGCTCCGGCGAGAGGATCAGTGGCTGAAAGGCGGGGTGTTATCGAGGACGGCCTGAATCACGTTCAGCGCGCCCTGATGGTTGTTGTCGTCGGTCTGGTAGCGGGTGATGGCTTTAATGCTCTCGCCAGCATTTCCCATGGCAAAGGAGTAGTGGGCGAATTTCAGCATTTCGGCGTCGTTACCGCTGTCGCCTATCGCCACACATGCCTGCGGGGAGATATTCCAGCGTTTCAGCAGACGGCTGAGGCCGTTGGCTTTATGCAGGCCGGGGATAATCAGATCGACAAAACCAAACCCGCTGGTCACCGGTTTCATGATGCCGTCGAGCGAAACATGCAGGGCGTCAATCAGGTTCGGGATATCGCTGTCGGGCAGGTTCAGGGAGAATTTAAACAGCACATCGTCGATATCGCGGTAGTCGCTGACGTGCTTTAAGCGGTGATAGTGTTTCGACATCAGCGCGACGAAGGCCTCGGGTGCCTGGTCGCTGACGTACGCGCTTTCCAGACCGCAGGCGACGAAGTTCAGGGATTTATCTTTCAGCAGCTCGCCGATCACAATCTGCGATTCGTGCTTCGTCAGCTCGCCGTGGAAAATCTGCTCGCCGTGATCGAACACCAGCGCGCCATTTTCCGCCACGAAGGAGATCTGCGATTTCAGCTCCGGGAAGAAGGAGATAAGCTGGTAATACTGGTTGCCGCTGGCGACAACGAACTCAATATTACGGGCCTGAAGTTGCTGGAACTGCGCCTGAAAGCGGTCACGATCGTACTGCTTGGCGTCATTAAGAAAAGTTCCGTCCATATCTGTGACGATAACTTTAACGGTCATACATTGCGCTCCTGGATGTTACTGCGACCAGCAACATTCTAATAACAATGTGACTAAAACCACAAATTTAATTTCATTCGAAAGTAAAAGCGAAACGGCAACCTAAGTTGTAATGCCAGTCAGTTAAGCCCGGCGGACTGTTCCGTTCACCTTATGTTCAGCAGAACATGGCATTACACAACCCGTGAACGTGACAAGGGGGGCCGCCGGGCCCCCCTTGTCAATCCCCGCGGCCCCGCAATGAAACCGGTGCTTCGCACTGCGCTCACCTCCCGACCGGCTGCCTGCGGTCGGCTCAACTCGACATCCTGTCTCGATTCGCCTCTGGCCGCCATCCCTGGCGCCCAGCCCTTGTCATCCGGTCTCCGGTTCGCCGGTTTCAGCGGGGACTCAACACCCGTGCCACATTCAGGCGACTGAGAAGCGTGAGGGAGCGTGAATCCGGCTGAAAATCGCCGAAGCGTTGACCGCAGGCCGGGGCGAGGCGCAGGGACGCGCCGGGAGGGCATAGCCTGCAGGGATGCAGGCTGGTACCCGGCCCGAAAGCCGGAGGGAATAAGCTGAGGACAAAATTGCCGGGAGCCGGGGTAGCCAGGGGGGAGGCGGCGAGCCCCCCTGGCACGTTCACCGCAGCGGAGGGGGCATAAAGCAGAGGTGCTGTAGTGAACGGAACTCTTCCACTTCAGTCATTCAGAAATACCGAGTTGCTTAACTGACTGTCATTGCAACCCGGGTTGCCGTTTTTAGTGTTTTCCCTCTCCCCGTGGGAGAGAGCCGGGGAGAGGGGATACACCGTTACAACGTATGCTCGGTACGCGCAATAATATCGTCCTGCGCATCCGGTGACAGGGCGGTGAAGAACGCAGAATACCCCGCCACGCGTACCACCAGATCACGATACTGGTCCGGGTGTTTTTTCGCTTCCAGCAGCGTTTCGCGGGAGACGATGTTGTACTGGATGTGCCAGCCTTTATGCACCTCGAAGAAGGTACGCAGCAGCACCATCAGCTTCTGGCGGTCGCTGTCATTATCCAGCGTCGCCGGGTTAAGTTTCTGGTTCAGCAGCACGCCACCGAGGATCGCTTCGGTCGGCAGTTTCCCGACAGAGCCAATAACCGCGGTTGGCCCCAGATGGTCAGTGCCGGAAGCCGGACTGGCCCCTTCCGCGAGAGGGGTGTGCGCTTTACGTCCATCCGGGGTCGCCATGGTGGCCGCCCCAAACGGCACGTTGGCAGAGATAGACGACGTCCCGGCGTAGTAATTCCCGCCAATCGGGCCGCGGCCGTAACGCGGGTTATGGTACTGCTTCAGCTCTTCGATGTAGGTCTGATAAGCCCGCGCCAGCAGCAGATCCACGCTGTCATCATCATTACCGTACTTCGGTGCGCCGTTGATCAGACGCTGGCGCAGCTGCTCGTGGGTTAGCCCTTCGTAATCATCGGCCAGTGCCGCCGCCAGCTGCTGCTGACCAATCGCGCCCTGGTCGAAGACCAGTTTCTTCACCGCCGCCAGGCTGTTGCCGAGGTTGGCGATGCCTACCTGCAGGCCGGATACCCAGTCGTATTTCGCGCCACCCTGCTTGATGCTCTTCGCGCGTTCAATGCAGTCGTCTACCAGCGCCGAGCAGAGAATGTCATGCACGTTCTCTTCCAGCATGGTGTCCACCACGTACTCAATCTCGATGGATTTACGGGTGTAGTATTTAATCTGGTTATCCCAGGCGGCCATTACCTCGTCGAAGGTGTTGAAATTGCCCGCGGACAGCGCTTTTTCCTGCGGCAGGAACACTTTGCCGCTGGTGGCGTCGCGGCCACCTTCCATCGCCGCCAGCATCACGCGGGCAAAGTTGATAAAGCTCATCCCGGTGCAGCGGTAGCCCCACTTGCCGCCGACGGCGGTTTCAATGCAGCCGATGGCGGCGTAATCGTAGGCATCCGCTTTTTCGATGCCGAGTTTGATGAACTCAGGAATGACAATCTCATCGTTGTTAAAGGCTGGCATCCCGAAGCCGCAGCGGATCACCTGCACGCAGGCGTCGAGGAAGTCATTGCTCATGCCCGCATGGTAGCGCACGCTCAGGTTCGGCTGGGTGGAGCGCAGACGCCCGCAGGATTCCAGAATCGCATAGGAGAGCGGATTGACCGCATCCATCGGCACGTCATTGACCAGCATCTGGCCACCGATGGTGACGTTCTGGTACAGCGGGCTACCGGCAGAGGCTTTAGAGTGAGAGCCGGAACGGATCTTGTTCACTTCCAGCAGCTTCAGCCAGCAGCTGTGCAGCAGCTCAATGGCGTGCTCGCGATCCAGGGACTGGTTCAGCTCCACGTCACGGCGGTAGTACGGGTAGAGATACTGGTCCATACGGGCAAACGACACCGAGTGGCCGTTGGACTCAATCTGCAGGATCAGCTGGATGAAGTAGCACAGCTGCAGCGCCTGCCAGAAGGTTTTTGGCGGCTCGTGGGCGATAACATCGCAGTTTTCCGCCATCGCCAGCAGCTCGTCGCGGCGGCTTTCGCGGGTTTCGGTCGAGGCCATCTCACGGGCCAGATCGGCAAAGCGTTTGATATGCAGGCTCACCGCGTCCAGGACGATATCAATTGCTTTCAGGAACTGGTCGCCGTGCAGATCTTCCAGCACCGTCAGGTTGATGCGCGAGCGGCGTTCGGCCACTTTCGCGCGCAGGCCGTCGAGCCCTTTTTCCAGCAGCAGCGGGAAGTTCACCGCCAGATGCGCATCGCCGGAGGTCATATTGCCTTCCGCTTTGATAATGCCGGTTTCCAGCAACCCTTTCTGCTCATCGGTGAACATGCCGTAGCAGCGATCCTGCACCGTCTGGCCGCGCCACCACGGGCAGAGTTCATGCAGCACACGTTTGTTCTCTTCGCTCACCGCAAAGCCCGCGCCCGGACGGTCGGCCAGGTCGTCGATCTCTTTTTCAATCCACGAGACGGTATATTCCGGGAAGATCGGCGCGGCGCGCACTTCGCTTGCCTGGTTGCCGATGATCAGCTCATCATGTTTGATCCAGATAGTGCGCTGCGCCAGGTGGTGCGCCAGCGCCAGCGCACGACGTACCGGGATCGGCTTATCCATATGCTGCTGGTACATTTCGGTGTAGTGCTGGGCACGCTCGGTACAGACCGGCGGTTTAACGATGTGGACCAGAGCCGTTTTGTGCGCCTTAATGCGATCGCTCAGGGTAGTAAGATTCAGCTGTGTCATAACATTATCCTCGTAAGGTCGCGGTTAACCCTTTCTGGGCGGCATACTGCCGGGCAAAGTCCAGTAATGCAGGATTATCGAGCGGTTTATCTGGGGCAGAGTAGGGTTGGCCGAGCAGGGTGTATTTGTTCATGCCAAGTGTGTGGTACGGCAGAAAATGGATGTCGTGGACGTTCAGTTCGTCGGCGGCAAAATTGGTGATGGCGGTAATCGAGGCTTCATCGGCGTTAAAGCCCGGGATCAGCGGCACGCGAATAGTGAGCGGTTTCCCGGCCGCGGCCAGGCGCTTGAGGTTATCCAGCACCCGTTTCGCAGAGCCGTCCGTCCACTGCTTAAAGACCGCGCCATCGACATGCTTCAGGTCGGCGAGAAACAGATCGATATAGGGTAACGACGGCTCGATATAGTGCCAGGGGACATGCAGGCAGGTTTCGACGGCGGTGTGGATCCCCTGCTCATGGCTGGCCTGAAACAGCTGGCGCGCCAGGTCCGGGTTCATGAATGGCTCGCCGCCGGAGAGGGTGATCCCGCCGCCGCTGCGATCGTAAAACGGCTTATCGCGCAGCACGGTGGACATGATCTCCTCCACCTGCTTTTCTTCGCCGCAGACGGTCAGTGCCTGGGTTGGGCAGCAGTGGGTGAGGGCATCCAGACAGGTATCGTCGAGTTTTTCGCGGTGGATCACCAGCCCATTCAGCGTCCGGTCAATGACATCAGGCGCCACCTGCTGGCAGAGGTTGCACCCCTCCAGACACAGGCGAGCGTCGAACAGCAGGTCCCGCGACCGCGCACGGCTTTCCGGGTTCTGACACCAGCGGCAGCCCAGCGAGCAGCCTTTCATAAACACCACGGTACGAATACCGGGGCCGTCATGTGTCGAGTAACGCTGAATGTTGAAGATCATAATGTCGCCTCTTGTTGCGTATGAAGATTAAATTACTTTCGAATGAAAGTTATCTTGACGCAAATCAACCCCGACGCAGGTTTTGCCGTGTAGGGTTACGGCATCGTCATTTTTGAGGACCCCATCATGGAACTGTATCTCGACACATCTGATGTTCTGGCTGTTAAAAAACTGGCCCGCGTGTTGCCGCTGGCAGGCGTAACCACCAACCCAAGCATTGTTGCCGCAGGTAAAACGCCGCTGGAGGTGTTACTGCCTCAGCTGCAGGAGGCGATGGGGGGTCAGGGCCGCCTGTTTGCTCAGGTTATGGCGACGACCGCAGAAGGGATGGTGGAAGATGCCCTCAAGCTGCGCGCCATCGTTGCGGATCTGGTGGTAAAAGTGCCCGTCACAGCGGAAGGGCTGGCGGCGATCAAAATGCTGAAAGCGCAAGGGGTGCCGACCCTGGGGACGGCGGTCTACAGCGCGGCGCAGGGGATGATGGCGGCGCTGGCGGGCGCGGAGTATGTCGCCCCCTATGTGAACCGCGTGGATGCGCAGGGCGGGGATGGGATCCAGACGGTGGTCGAGCTACAGCAGCTGCTGACGCTCCACGTGCCGCAGTCAAAAGTGCTGGCGGCGAGCTTCAAAACCCCGCGCCAGGCGCTGGATTGCCTGCTGGCGGGCTGTGAGTCCATCACCCTGCCACTGGACGTGGCCCAGCAGTTAATCACCTCTCCGGCAGTGGATGCGGCGATTGCGAAGTTTGAGCAGGACTGGCAGGGGGCGTTCGGGCGGACGTCGATTTGATGGGGCGGCCTGATGCCCTTACCCCAACCCTCTCCCTGAGGGAGAGGGAGAAAACACTAAAACGGCAACCTGAAGGTTGCCGTTTGCTTTAACCTCCGCACACCTCACACCCCGGATGACGCATCAGCTTCATCTCGCGGAACTGGCAGGTCATGGCGTCGTACATCACGATTTTTCCCGCCGCGGGCGTGCCGTACCGGGTCAACACCTTAATGGCCTCCATCGCCTGCATCGAGCCGATCACCCCCACCAGCGGCGCCATCACGCCCGCCTCGACGCAGGTCAGGGTATTTTCGCCAAACAGGCGGCTCAGGCAGCGGTAGCAGGGTTCGCCTTCGGCATAGGTAAAGACACTTACCTGTCCTTCCATGCGGATCGCCGCCCCGGAGACCAGCGGGGTTTTATGGACAAAACAGCCCGCGTTAAGCTGATTACGAATAGCGACGTTATCGGTGCAATCCAGCACCAGATCGTGATGGGCAATCTGCGCCAACAGCGAAGGTTCATCCAGCAGGGCATTCAGCAGGGTGAACTGCACGTTAGGGTTGATGCGCATCAGCGACGCATGGGCCGACTCCACTTTCGGCTCGCCGAGGGTGGCATCGCTGTGCAGGGTCTGGCGTTGCAGGTTGGAGAGCGACACCGTGTCGAAATCGAGCAGCGTCATGCGGCCCACACCCGCAGCAGCCAGATACTGCGCCGCGGCACAGCCTAATCCGCCGAGACCGACCACCAGCACATTTGCCGCTTTTAACGCTTCCTGACCGTCAAAATCAAAGCCGCGCAGCACAATCTGACGGTTGTAGCGCAGCATCTCCTGGTCGCTCAGTTCCACCGCCATGGTTAGCCCCCAAACAGCGCGTTAAACGGCTCAACCTCAACCCATTCACCCGCTTCGACGTTGCCGCGCTCGCGCTCGAGCACGATGAAGCAGTTACCCTGGCTGAAGGAGCTGAAAATATGCGAGCCTTGATGGCCGGTGGTGCTTACTTCCAGCTCGCCGTCGGCGTTACGCGCCAGGATGCCGCGCTGGAAGTCGAGACGTCCCGGTGATTTTCTCAGGCGGGTGGCGGCACGCACGCGCTGACGGGCAGGCAGGGCGTGCGCCCGGTTGCCGGAGAGCTTCGCCAGCAGCGGCTGCACCAGTTGGTAGAACGTGAGCGCCGCAGAAACCGGGTTCCCCGGCAGGCCGCAGAACCAGCTGTCCGGTAGCTTGCCAAAGGCGAAAGGTTTGCCCGGCTTAATGGCCAGTTTCCAGAAGCCGATCTCGCCCAGCTCATCGAGGATGGTTTTGGTGTAATCCGCTTCGCCCACCGACACGCCGCCGGAGCTGAGCACGACGTCGGCCACGCGATCCGCTTCAATAAAGGCGGCGCGCAGTTTTTCTGGATCGTCCGGGATAATCCCAAGGTTGATCACCTCGCAGCCCAGTTGCTCCAGCATCAGGTGTACCGCCAGCCGGTTGGTGTCGTAGATCTGCCCCTCGGCCAGCGGCTGGCCCGGCAGTTGCAGTTCGTCACCGGTGGAGAACAGCGCCACCCGCACCTTGCGCACCACGGCAATCTCCGCAATACCCAGCGAGGCCAGCACCGGCAGTTCAGCCGCGGTCAGCCGGGTGCCCGCCGGGAAGACGGTCGCGCCCAGGGTAATGTCCTCCCCGCTGCGACGGATATTCTGCCCCGGCTTCACGCTGGCGATGAACCGCACGCCGTCGTCGGTCTGCTCGGTCTCTTCCTGCATCACCACCGCGTCACAGCCCGCTGGCACCGGGGCACCGGTCATAATGCGGATACAGCTTCCGGCTGGCCACTCGCTTTGGAAGGGCTGACCGGCAAAGGCTTTACCCGCCACCGGCAGCGCATTGCCCGCCGCCAGATCGGCCAGCCGCACGGCATAACCGTCCATCGCCGAGTTATCAAAGCCCGGTACGTTAAGGGGCGAAACGATGTCGGTGGCGGTCACGCGGCCAAAACAGTGCAGCAGCGGCAGTGTTTCCTGGTCTGACAGCGGTGAAAGTCGATCGAGCATCTGCGCGAGTGCCGTCTCAAGCGGCATCAGTCCGGCGGTAAAATCCATGGGTCACTCCAGCAAGAGAATAACGAAGGCGGCCATTATGGCAGAAAAGTGCCCTTAACTGTATGACACCATGGGCTTAGCCTTTACATCACAGTGACGTCTTTCTATATTCAAAAATCATCTGAAGTTCCTGCAACAATAATGATATTTATAGAAAAAGCGGTAATTACGCGCGTAAAGGTGAAGTAGATGGGGAATGCAGTCATCGCAATCCACGGCGGCGCAGGGGCGATTACCCGCGCACAGCTCAGTCAGGAACAGGAGAGGCGCTACATTGAGGCGCTCTCGTCGATAGTAGAAACCGGCCAGCGGATGCTGGAGGCGGGGGAGAGCGCGCTGGATGTGGTCACCGAAGCGGTACGCCTGCTGGAAGAGTGCCCGCTGTTCAACGCCGGTATCGGTTCGGTATTTACCCGCGACGAAACCCATGAGCTGGATGCCTGCGTGATGGACGGCGTTACCCTGAAAGCGGGCGCGGTGGCCGGAGTCAGCCATCTGCGCAACCCGGTGCTGGCCGCGCGTCTGGTGATGGAGAAAAGTCCGCACGTGCTGCTGGTGGGCGAGGGGGCCGAGAAATTCGCCTTCGAACACGGCATGGAAGCAGTCTCGCCAGATCTTTTTTCCACCCCCGAACGCTATCAGCAACTGCTGGCCGCGCGTGATGCGGATGAAACCCGACTTGACCATTCGGCCCCGCTGGATGAAACCACCAAAATGGGTACCGTTGGCGCGGTGGCGCTGGATAAGGCCGGAAACCTGGCCGCCGCCACCTCCACCGGCGGCATGACCAATAAACTTCCCGGTCGGGTGGGCGATAGCCCGTTGCCCGGTGCGGGCTGCTATGCCAATAACGCCAGCGTGGCGGTCTCCTGCACCGGCACCGGCGAAGTGTTTATTCGCACCCTGGCCGCCTACGATATCGCCGCGCTGATGGACTACGGCGGCTTAAGCCTCGCTGAAGCCTGCGAGCGGGTGGTAATGGAAAAACTCCCGGCGCTCGAAGGCAGCGGCGGACTGATTGCCGTCGATCGCGAGGGTAACGTGGCATTGCCCTTTAACAGCGAAGGGATGTACCGCGCCTGGGGCTATGCCGGCGATACGCCGAGCACCGGCATTTACCGTGAATAAGGGGGAAAGGGTGCCACACAGCGATGAACTTGACCGCCAGCAGGTGCTGGCGGTGCGCAACCTGAATGTCGCCTTTCCCGACGAACGGCAACCGATCCCGGCGGTAAAAAACCTCTCTTTTTCGCTGAAACGCGGCGAGACGCTGGCGATCGTCGGCGAGTCCGGCTCCGGTAAGTCGGTGACCGCCCTGTCGCTGATGCGCCTGATTGAACAGTCCGGCGGGCTGGTGGCATGCGACAGTCTGCTGCTGCGTCGTCGTAATGGCCAGGTGAGCGATCTCACCACCCTCAGTTCCTCCCAGGTGCGCAGCGTGCGTGGTGCTGACATCGCCATGATTTTTCAGGAGCCGATGACCTCGCTCAATCCGGTCTTCCCGGTGGGGGAGCAGATTGCCGAGTCGATCCGCCTGCACCAGGGGCTGAGCGGCGATGAGGCGCTGGCTGAAGCCAGACGTATGCTGGAGCAGGTGCGGATCCCGGAGGCCGACGCCATTCTGGGACGCTACCCGCATCAGCTCTCTGGCGGGATGCGCCAGCGGGTGATGATCGCCATGGCGCTCTCCTGTCGTCCGGCGGTACTGATTGCCGATGAGCCGACCACCGCGTTGGATGTCACCATTCAGGCGCAAATTCTGCAGCTGATCAAAGTGTTGCAGGACGAGATGGAGATGGGGGTGATTTTTATCACTCACGATATGGGCGTGGTGGCGGATATCGCCGACCGGGTGCTGGTGATGTACCAGGGCGAGGCGGTCGAAACCGGCACTGTAGAACAGATTTTCCACGCGCCTGAGCACCCCTATACCCGGGCGCTGCTGGCCGCGGTGCCGCGACTGGGGGCAATGAACGGCAGTGATTTACCGCGCCGTTTTCCGCTGATCTCCCTCACGAATCCGGGTTTTCAGGAGGCCGAAACCGAACAAGATACGGTGGTGCCCGGCGAACCCATCTTACAGGTGCGCGACCTGGTCACCCGATTTCCGCTGCGTGGCGGCCTGTTGAACCGGGTTAAGCGGGAAGTGCATGCGGTAGAAAATGTCAGTTTTGATTTATGGCCTGGCGAGACGCTGTCGCTGGTGGGCGAGTCCGGCAGCGGCAAGTCCACCACCGGACGGGCGCTGCTGCGGCTGGTGGAGGCCCAGGAGGGCACCATTACCTTCAACGGTGAGCGCATCGACACCCTGCCGGCCGGGCAACTGCAACCCCTGCGGCGGGATATTCAGTTTATTTTTCAGGATCCTTACGCCTCCCTCGATCCCCGCCAGACGGTGGGCTATTCGATTATGGAGCCGCTGCGGGTGCATAACCTGCTGGATGGCGATGCCGCCCAGCGGCGGGTGGCGTGGCTGCTGGAGCGTGTCGGCCTGAAGCCGGAGCACGCCTGGCGCTATCCCCATGAATTTTCCGGCGGCCAGCGACAGCGAATCTGCATTGCCCGCGCGCTGGCGCTCAATCCGAAAGTGGTTATTGCCGACGAGTCGGTCTCGGCGCTGGATGTCTCCATCCGGGCGCAGATCATCAATCTGCTGCTCGATTTGCAGCGGGAGATGGGCATCGCATTTCTGTTTATTTCGCACGACATGGCGGTGGTGGAGCGCATCAGCCACCGGGTGGCGGTGATGTACCTCGGGCAGATCGTCGAGATTGGCCCGCGTCGGGCGGTGTTTGAAAACCCGCAGCACCCTTACACCCGCAAGCTGATGGCGGCGGTGCCGGTGGCCGATCCGGCCCATCGTCAGGCCCGGCGGGTGCTGCTGCAGGACGAACTGCCGGGCAACATTCGTAAGCGGGGAGAATCCACCGAACGCGTGGTGTTGCGGGAGGTTGGCCCCGGCCACTTCGTCGCGCCGCCGCGCCAGGATAATGCCTTTAAACATCTATAAATCACGACAGCAGGGAACAACAGGAGAACACAACAATGACAAAATATGTTGCTCGCAAATGGCTGTTAGCCGCGAGCGTCACGGCAGCCCTGGCGGCCACGCCGGCCTTCGCAGCAAAAGACGTGGTGGTGGCGGTGGCCTCCAACTTCACCACCCTGGATCCGTATGACGCCAACGACACCCTGTCGCAGGCGGTGGCGAAGTCGTTTTATCAGGGGCTGTTTGGTCTCGATAAAGAGATGCAGCTGAAAAACGTGCTGGCCGAGAGTTACACCGTCTCGGACGATGGGCTGGTCTACACCATTAAGCTGCGCAGTGGGGTGAAGTTCCAGGACGGCACCGACTTCAACGCTGAAGCGGTAAAGGTCAATCTTGATCGCGCCAGCAACCCGGAAAACAGCCTTAAGCGCTATAACCTGTACAAGAACATCGCCAGCACCGAGGCCGTCGATCCCACCACGGTAAAAATTACCCTGAAAGAGCCGTTCTCGGCCTTTATCAATATTCTGGCCCACCCGGCCACGGCGATGATCTCCCCCGACGCGCTGAAAAAATACGGCAAAGAGATCGGCTTCCATCCGGTCGGCACCGGGCCGTATGAGCTGGTGACCTGGAATCAGACCGACTTTGTGAAGGTGAAAAAGTTCGCCGGTTACTGGCAGCAGGGGCTGCCGAAGCTGGACACCATCACCTGGCGTCCGGTGGTGGATAACAACACCCGCGCGGCCATGTTGCAGACCGGCGAAGCGCAATTTGCCTTCCCGATCCCGTACGAGCAGGCGGCGCTGCTGGCGAAAAACAGCAAGCTGGAGCTGGTCGCCAGCCCGTCGATCATGCAGCGTTACATCAGCATGAACGTCACGCAAAAACCGTTCGATAACCCGAAAGTGCGCGAGGCGATTAACTACGCCATCAACCGTGAGGCGCTGGTGAAGGTGGCCTTTGCCGGGTATGCGACCCCGGCAACGGGCGTGGTGCCACCGTCCATTGCGTACTCCCAGCAGTATCATCCGTGGGAATATAATCCGACAAAAGCGCGTGCACTGCTGAAAGAGGCGGGCTTCCCGAACGGTTTCAGCACCACGCTGTGGTCGTCGCACAATCACAGTACCGCCCAGAAGGTGCTGCAATTCACCCAGCAGCAGCTGGCACAGGTGGGCATTAAGGTGCAGGTCACGGCGATGGATGCCGGGCAGCGTGCCGCCGAAGTGGAAGGCAAAGGGCAGAAAGAGAGCGGGGTGAGGATGTTCTACACCGGCTGGTCGGCCTCCACCGGCGAAGCCGACTGGGCGCTGTCGCCGCTGTTTGCCTCGCAAAACTGGCCGCCAACCCTGTTCAACACCGCGTTCTACAGCAATCCGCAGGTGGATAAAGACCTGACGGAGGCGCTGAAAACCACCCAACCGGAAGAGAAAGCGAAACTGTACAGGGATGCACAGGATACGATCTGGAAGGAGTCACCGTGGATACCGCTGGTGGTCGAAAAACTGGTCTCGGCGCATAACAAGGCGCTGACCGGCTTTTACATCATGCCGGATACCGGCTTTAGCTTTGACGACGCGGATCTGAAATAAAGCACTCATTCCCGCAGGTGTACGTCTGCGGGATGAGAGGAATGTGCATGCTGAATTATGTGATTAAACGCCTGCTGGGGCTGATCCCGACGCTGCTGATTGTGGCGGTGCTGGTCTTTTTATTTGTTCATCTGCTGCCGGGGGATCCGGCGCGGCTGATTGCCGGCCCGGAAGCCGATGCCACGGTCATCGAGCTGGTGCGTAAGCAACTGGGGCTGGATCAGCCGCTCTACCGGCAGTTCTGGCACTACATTACCAGTGTCGTGCAGGGGGACTTTGGTACCTCGATGGTCTCCCGTCGTCCCGTTTCCGAGGAGATTGCCAGCCGCTTTATGCCCACCTTCTGGCTGACCCTCGCCAGCATGGCCTGGGCGGTGCTGTTTGGCCTGATGGCCGGAATTGTGGCGGCAGTCTGGCGTAACCGCTGGCCGGACCGGTTGGGCATGGCGCTGGCGGTCACCGGGATCTCCTTCCCGGCTTTTGCGCTGGGGATGCTGCTGATGCAGATCTTCTCCGTCGAGCTGGGCTGGCTCCCCACCGTGGGCGCGGACAGCTGGCGGCATTACATTTTGCCTTCGCTGACCCTCGGCGCGGCGGTGGCGGCGGTGATGGCGCGCTTCACCCGCGCCTCCTTCGTTGACGTGCTGAACGAAGACTATATGCGAACCGCCCGGGCAAAGGGGGTCAGCGAGAAGTGGGTGATCCTCAAGCACGGTCTGCGTAATGCGATGATCCCGGTAGTGACCATGATGGGACTGCAGTTCGGCTTCCTGCTCGGTGGCTCGATCGTGGTGGAAAAGGTCTTCAACTGGCCGGGGTTAGGGCGTTTGCTGGTCGATTCTGTCGACATGCGCGACTACCCGGTGATCCAGGCGGAAGTGCTGCTTTTTTCGCTGGAGTTTATTCTTATCAACTTAGTGGTGGATGTGCTCTATGCCGCCATTAATCCCGCTATCAGGTACAAGTAAGATGCGACTGTTAAACTGGCGTCGGCAGGCCATGTTAAAGGCCATGCCGGGACTTAAACCGGATCAGATCCGCACCCCGTGGCATGAATTCTGGCGGCGCTTTCGTAAGCAGCCGGTGGCGATGACCGCCGGGCTGTTTGTCCTGCTGCTGATCCTGGTGGCGGTGCTGGCCCCCTGGATCGTCCCCTTTGATGCGGAAAACTACTTCGATTACGACCGTCTGAACGAAGGTCCGTCGGTAATGCACTGGTTCGGCGTAGATTCTCTTGGACGCGATATCTTCAGCCGGGTGCTGATGGGGGCGCAGATCTCGCTCGCCGCCGGGGTCTTTGCGGTACTGATTGGCGCGGCCATCGGCACGGTGCTGGGCCTGCTGGCCGGTTATTACGAGGGCTGGTGGGATCGGATCATCATGCGCATCTGCGATGTGCTTTTTGCTTTCCCTGGCATTCTGCTGGCCATTGCGGTGGTGGCGGTGATGGGCAACGGCATGGCGAACGTGATCATCGCCGTGGCGATCTTCTCGATTCCGGCCTTCGCCCGCCTGGTGCGCGGCAATACGCTGGTGCTAAAACAGCAGACCTTTATCGAGTCGGCGCGCAGCATTGGGGCCAGCGATACCACAATCCTGTTTAACCATATTCTGCCGGGCACCGTCTCCTCTATCGTGGTCTATTTCACCATGCGTATCGGGGTGTCGATTATCTCGGCCGCCAGCCTGTCGTTTTTAGGTCTGGGCGCGCAACCGCCGACCCCGGAGTGGGGAGCGATGCTCAACGAGGCGCGGGCCGATATGGTGATTGCCCCGCATGTGGCGCTGTTCCCGAGCCTGGCGATTTTCTTTACCGTGCTGGCGTTTAATTTGTTGGGGGATGGGCTGCGTGACGCGTTGGATCCGCGAATTAAGGGCTAATCCGTAAGTAAAATGCGGGGCTTGTGCCAGGCTTAATACTTTTCACTGTATTGAAAGGAGACCCGTTATGAAAATCTGGATCGTGCTCAGCATCGCGGCAGCGGTAAGTTGCTCAGTTATGGCCTCGAAGGGGGGATTTGAATCCCAGCCCCGGGCGCAGATTACCGACACGCGCTAAGCCTTCCGTTAACGGCAGTCTCTTTACGAAAAAGCCATCCCAGACGGGATGGCTTTTTGTCTATTTATCGACGCCGAAGCCCTGCTTCAGAATCGCCGGCAGCACATCCGGGAAGTAGATATGCTGGTAATAACCGCTCACGCTTTCGCTCCAGGTTTCACCGTCAGGACGGTTAATGGCCTGCCAGTGCGCCGTCATCTGTTGGTTATAATGCGCGATCTTCTCTTCCAGCCCTTCTGCAACGTAAGCCTCGTCATGACGGAAGGTCTCCAGCGGGAGACGCGGTTTATGATGCGAAGGAACATCAACGTGGCCAATCACCATGCCCGCCACCGGGAAGGTGTGCTCCGGCAACTCAAGCAGCTCAATCAGTTCCTGTGGACGCAGACGGATCCCGCCAATCGGCACGATCCCCAGCCCTTCTGAGCGGGCTGCTGCCATCACGGAACCGAGGGCGATACCCACGTCGGTTGCGCCAGCCACCAGACT
This sequence comes from Leclercia sp. LSNIH3, assembly GCF_002935105.1. Classification (NCBI taxonomy): domain Bacteria; kingdom Pseudomonadati; phylum Pseudomonadota; class Gammaproteobacteria; order Enterobacterales; family Enterobacteriaceae; genus Leclercia; species Leclercia sp. LSNIH3. Next base: position 921,949 of record NZ_CP026387.1, on the reverse strand, counting down.
CTCAATGCTCTGATGCGCGACCTGCTCCTTGCCCGCCAGCTTCATGCCGACTTCCGTTTTATACATATCCAGCACAAAGGTGATAAACACCGGGGCTTTGGCAATCCACGGCTGGCCGCCCGCGATCTGTGAAATCTGCGCGCGTTTTTCGGCATCGCGTGTGACGATGACCGACACCTGCTGGGAATGCACGGAGGTGGGGGCGCGGTACGCGGTGCTAATAATGCGTTCGAGGGTGGCGTCATCAATGGCGCGATCGGTAAAGCTGCGCTCGCTTTTATGGTCGTTAAACAGGTCAATAATCGTGTTCATAGCATCTCCGGTGTGAAGCGCAAAAGCCTACCAGCCCGGCACCGTTTTGCCTTTAACACTCTATGCGAAAATCATGAGGGGATTGCCCGACCAGCGGCCGGGCAGGGGGATTAGCGCAGCGCAGCCACTAAGGCTTTCGCCACAGCTTCGGAACTGCCCGGGTTCTGCCCGGTGATCAGCGTACCGTCTTCAACAATAAAGGAGCCCCAGTTCGGGCCTTTCTGGTAGTTAGCGCCCAGGGCAATCAGCTCATCTTCCACCAGGAACGGAACGATGTCGGTCAGTTCGACGTCGGCCTCTTCACCGTTGGTAAAACCGGTCACCTGACGGCCCTTCACCAGCGGCTCGCCAGAGGCGGCCTTCACATGGCGCAACACACCCGGCGCATGGCAGACGAAACCGATGGGTTTACCCGCGCGGTTGAAGGCTTCAATCAGCGCAATGGAGGTCTGTGACTCCGCCAGATCCCACAGTGGGCCGTGCCCACCTGGATAGAATACGGTGTCGAAATCGTCCTGACGCACGCTGTCGAGCTTCAGGGTGTTGGCAAGTTCACGCTGTGCTGCCTGATCGGCTTTGAAGCGCTGGGTCAGTTCGGTCTGGAAATCGGCTGAATCACTTTTGGGATCCAGCGGCGGCTGGCCACCGGCCGGGGAGGCCAGCACCACTTCGGCTCCCGCATCTTTGAAGATGTAATACGGGGCGGCAAACTCTTCCAGCCAGAAGCCCGTTTTCTTACCGGTATTGCCCAGGTCACTGTGAGAGGTGAGAACCATTAAAACTTTCATTGTTATCTCCGCAGATGTCGTGATTTATAAAAGTAGCCTGGTTCGGCAAAGCCATCCCCGCAGGGATGGCTGTTTCAGAACTATTACGGCAGCTTATAGGCAATCACATAGTCACCGCGATCCGGCGAGTTACGCGCCCCGCCTGCGGTGATCAGCAAATACTGCTTTCCGTCCACCGGCGATTTGTAGCTGATTGGCGTACTCTGGCTTCCCACCGGCAGGCGGGCTTTCCACACCTCTTTCCCGGTCGAGGTATCGAACGCGCGCAGGTAGTAATCCTGCGTTGAAGCGATAAACACCAGACCGCCCTGGGTGGCCATTGTGCCGCCGATGGTCGGCATACCAATCGGGATCGGCAGCCCCATCTTCACGCCAAACGGACCGGTATCTTTTACCGTGCCCACCGGCACCTGCCAGGCAATTTTCTGGGTTTTCAGATCCACCGCCGTCAGCGTGCCAAACGGCGGTTTCTGACAGGGGATCTCCACCGGCGACATAAAGCGCACTTTGGCGTTAATGGCGTACGGCGTACCGGCCAGCGGCACCGGACGGCTGATGGCGGCGGCTTCGTTGCCGTCGTTTTTAGCTCCCTGAATCTCCGGGGAGGCCGGGATGAGCTGCACTTCCAGGCCCACGCGCATGTCGTTAATGAACAGGTACTGGTTCACCGGGTCAATCGACAGACCGCCCCAGTTCATACCGCCTAACGAACCGGGCAGGTTCAGCGACGGGTCATCCCCCGGCGGCGTAAACAGGCCGTTGTAGCGTTTGGATTTGAACTCGATACGGCAGATCAACTGGTCGAACGGCGTCGCGCCCCACATATCGGACTCTTTCAGCACGTCTGCGCCAATGGTCGGCATTCCCACTGAGAAGGGCTGCGTCGGGGAGTAGATCTCTTTCGGGATCTGCCCCTGCGTCACCTTGCGCTCTTCCACGTCGGTCAGCGGCTTACCGGTCGCGCGATCCAGCACAAACAACTGGCCGGATTTGGTGCCGAAGAGCAGCGCCGGGGTGGTTTTGCCATCCGCAGCAGGGAAGTCGGTAAAGGTCGGCTGCATCGGGACGTCAAAGTCCCAGAGGTCATTGTGAACGGTCTGATAGACCCATTTCACCTTGCCGGTGCTGGCGTCCACCGCCACCATGGCGGCCCCAAACTTGCGATCCAGCGCGTTGTGCTTCACGCCCCACAGATCCACCGCCGCGCTGCCGGTTGGCATATAGACAGTGTTGGATTGCGGGTCGTAAGACATGGGCGCCCACACGTTCGGGGTGGAGCGGGTAAAGGTTTCATTATCGGCAGGCGCGTTCTGGTCGTCCGGTTTACCGGGATCAAATGCCCAACGCAGCTGGCCGGTGATCACGTCAAAACCGCGCACCACGCCGCCCGGCATATCCGTCGCCACGTTATCCGCCACACGGCCGCCCACCACGACGGTCGTCCCGGCGAGCGTCGGGGCAGAGGTCGGATAGTACAGGCCGGTATCCGCGCCTTTACCCATCTGCGCGCTCAGGCTGACGCGACCGTGATTGCCAAAGTCTTCGCAGAACTGACCGGTATCCGCGTCCAGCGCAATCAGTTCCGGGGTGACGCTGTTCATGATGATCCGGCGCTTACACTGGGCATCCGCAGGCAGTGAAACGGCGGCCACCGGCGAAGAGTCCGGCAGGGTTGGCTGTTGCAGCGGGGCTGTGGCATCGAAGTACGCCAGGCCGCGACAGCGCATCCACTTTTTCTGTTTCGCGTTGATTTCGGTTTTCCACAACTCCTTGCCGGTCGTCGCATCGACGGCAATTACGTTGTTATGCGGCGTACAGAGAAAAAGTTTATTGCCAATCTGCAACGGAGTCTGCTGATCTTCCGCGCCGCCACCGTTCGGGCTGACGGGAATATCGCCCGTGCGGTAGGTCCAGGCGACCTGCAGGTCTTTTACGTTATCGCGGGTGATCTGGTCCAGCGCCACAAAGCGCGATGCGCCCGGGGTGTTGCCATAGTTGGCCCAGTCTTTCTGCTCTTCACCGGGCTTAACCGGGGTGAGAGGAAGTTGTTTGCCCGATGCCGTCACCGGATCGTGCGGAACAAACATGCCCCCAACGGTGGCGGCAAAGGCAACCGCCAGCAGGGCCGCAAGTGCCCCTGCGCCTTTCCAGCACGGGAACTTACCGGCGCGGCGCAGCAGCGAGGGCAGGGAGAGCGCCACCAGAATGGCAATGCCCGCGAGGGTGAGCAGACGGGAGACCAGCGGCCAGAAGTCGAAGCCGACATCCCACAAGGCCCAGAGGGCGGTGCCCGCCAGCACCACAAAATAGAGGGCCGCGCCACTCAGGCGCTGACGCACAATCTGCACACCCGAGACGATAAGCAGGCAGCCGCTGATCAGAAAGTAGGGGCTACCCTTAACGCTGACCAGCTTCCCACCGTAGTAAGCGAAGAATATCCCCATCGCCAGAATGAAGACGCCCAGAAGCCCCAGCAATATCGCTGCGGTTCTGGATAATTTTTGAACGGACATAAATGTTCCCTGATGTTGACAAAAAATGAGTGATATCACTCAAAAATGATGATTTATAATCTAAGGCGCGCGAGTGTACAACAACCAGGTAACAATATATTTACCAGAAATAGCTTTCTGAAGAGACGGGCGGACAGGAGGTGATCCCGGGTATCATACGGTTATCCCAGGCAGAACAAGGAATAACAACGATGGTTAAGGTGCGTGAGGCGAAAGCGGAAGATTACGAGGCATGGTTAAGGTTGTGGAACGGCTATCTCAGTTTTTACGGCACAGGCCTCGATGAGGCGGTAACCCTGGCAACCTGGCACCGGGTACTGTCCGCGGATTCCTGTCTGTTTTGCCGACTGGCAGAAACCGAACACGGGGTGGTGGGGTTCGCGATTTGTGTGCTGCATGAAGGCACCTGGGTGACCCAGCCGCTGTGCTATCTGGAGGATCTGTTTGTCGATGACGCGGCGCGCGGCAAAGGGGCGGGCAGGGCATTGATTGAGGCCATTATCAACGAGGCGCGCGAAAAGGGCTGGTCGAAAGTCTACTGGGTGACCCGGGAAGGTAATCCGGCCCGGGCGTTATACGACAAGCTGGCAGTGGTGGATGATTACGTTCGCTATAGGATCACGATTTAGCTGTTTGCAGACTATGCGGTTTGTAGGCCGGATAAGGCGCAGCCGCCGGCAACTCTTGCACTCTACGTTAACAATACCCGGCGGCGCTGCGTTTGCCCGGCCTGTGAACTGACTGTCTGCATGGTCGATTCCCTCTCCCTCAAAGGCTGAGGGATCCCCACAAATAACATTCGCACGGACGGATCCCCTCTCCCTCGAAGGCTGAGGGATCCCCACAAATAATATTCGCACGGACGGATCCCCTCTCCCCTTTGGGGAGAGGGTTAGGGTGAGGGGGAACCACGCGCAGATCCCCCCGTTAACCTTCCTCAGTCAATCAACGCATCAATCGCCACGCGCCCGTCCGGTGTTTGCAGCCAGCGTGGCGCGTTCAGCGTGTCGGCGTAGAAGTTCACCAGCTCATACAGTAGCCCTTCCATTACCTTTGCCATATCCCGCGGCAGTGCGTTGCTGATAAGCAGTTGCGTAAGTGTCTGACAGTACAGTCCCAACAACTCGCTTTCCGGTTCAAAGGCGGGCAAACGGGAGGGCAGATCGGTCAGGGTGAAACGCGCCACCAGGTGCGGCGGAATAGGCTCGTTAAGCGTTGGCTGCAGCAGCGCGAGGCAAGCAGAAAGGCGGGCGCAGAGCGCCAGTTTTTCCGCCGGATCATCAGTTTCCAGCAGAGTACAGGCGAAGCGTTCGCAATGGTTCGCCAGCTCGGTGAAATCGGTATTGTGAGAGAAGGGTACGTTAAATAATGCCTGAGCATGGGTTGGGGTAGTAGCCATAGTGGCAGCCTCCGATAAAGTTGTTAAACCCACCGTCAGAGGTTCCAATCTCATGGCGGTGGACTGAGCGAGGTTGGAACTACCGGCTTTATCGGATACCGGCGCATCTTACGATGCCCCCGCCAGCCCACCATTGAGGTGCAGCAAAGCGTACGACATAAGGCCTCTTATGTCATCGATAAAGTCAGTCAGGGTTCCAATCCCGGCGCCTGATTTTGCAGGCGCATCAGGAAGATACTGCGGGGAATTCGTGGCGACAAGCCGGGAAAATCATTCCCGGAAGACGTCTCGCAAAAATTTTAACGTAACGAAGAACGTAGATAATAATCAAATGCTTACGGCGACTTCCTGGTCCGGGTGAAATCGCTGGGGCGCTTCCTGAAGGCAGGGGCGAGGCGGTAAGCCCCTCTGGCACGTTCCCCGGTTCCGGTGTAGCAGAGCAGCAAGGAACCTGAGGTGAACGGAACGGCCATAAGAGCCGCATGTTCCCCTCACCCTAACCCTCTCCCCAGAGGGGAGAGGGGATCGTCCGTGCGGAAACTATTCCTGACCCTGTTTTCAGAGGGGAGAGGGGATCGTCCGTGCGGAAACTATTCCTGACCCTGTTTTCAGAGGGGAAAGGGGATCGTCCGTGCGGAAACTGTTTGTGGCGTTCACTTAACCCTCAACATTCTTGCTATCCACGCCTTAGACATTCTGTACACTCTTCTCTCGCTATCCCCGCTTCAGGCATTCTGCGCACGCCCTTCTCGCTATCTCCCCCTCAGGCATTCTGTGCACTCCCCCACAAAAGCGCACATAACCCGGCGTCGTCCTCCCTTCGCCCGTGCGTTTGCGGGCATCATACCCCCCATGACACTCCAGCCGTGGGATAAGCCATGCGTAATGAAATCCTGACCTTTCTGGCCAATCAGACCGATTTTTTCGACCCCGAAAACCTGAGCGAAGTCTTCACCGCCAGTTACCTGGCAGAGCGGTTTGACCTCAAACGCAATACCGCCAGCCACTATCTGAACCAGCTGGTGGCCCAGGGGGAGCTGGTCAAAATCAATACCCGTCCGGTCTACTTCCTGCATAAAAAAGCCTTCAGCCAGCAATTTTTCGGCCTGGCCGGGAACGAATACGACAGCATCGCCCAGCTGCTGAACGACGGCGACAGCGGGCAGGCGCCGCCGGATCATTTTGCACTGCTGATCGGGCATGACGGCAGCCTCAAAAAGGCCATTGCCCAACTGAAAACGGCACTCTTCTATCCCGCTGGCGGCCTGCCGCTGCTGATCACCGGCGACAGCGGCACCGGCAAAAGCTACATGGCGAACCTGATGCACGCCTTCGCTATTTCCCAGGGACTGCTGGCAGACGATGCCCCCTTTGTGAGCTTTAACTGCGCCCAGTACGCCAGCAACCCGGAGCTGCTGGCGGCGAACCTGTTTGGCTATGTGAAGGGCGCCTTTACCGGGGCGCAGACCGATAAACAAGGGGCATTCGAAGCCGCCGACGGCGGCATGCTGTTTCTCGATGAAGTGCATCGTCTGAACGCCGAGGGTCAGGAGAAGCTCTTTACCTGGCTCGATCGCAAGGAGATCTACCGGGTGGGGGAGACCGCTCAGGGCCGCCCCATCACCACGCGGCTGGTCTTCGCCACCACCGAGGAGCTGCACAGCACCTTTTTAACCACCTTCCTGCGCCGCATTCCTATCCTGGTCACGCTACCCGACCTCCAGGCACGATCCCGCCAGGAAAAAGAGGCGCTGATCCTCCAGTTCTTCTGGCGGGAGGCGAAAAAGCTGAATGTGCGCCTGAATCTGACGCCCCGCCTGCGCCAGGTGCTCCAGCACGCACCCTATCGCGGCAACGTAGGCGAGCTGAAAAACGTGGTCAAGTATGCGGTCGCCGCCGCCTGGGCCAGGCAGCGGGGGCAGGAGACGATTGGCGTCACCCTTCAGGATCTGCCGGAGAAGGTAATGGCCGCGATCCCGACGATGGGCGAAATGCCCGTTGCAGAAGAGCCGCTGACCATCGAGCCGGAAACCAGCCTGCTGTGGCTGCTTCGCGCTCACGATCGCACCCAGGGGATGATCCATGATACGCAGTGCCAGGTCCTGGCCCTGTACGAAGAGGTGCTCAGCGGCCGCTCGGGATGGGAGGAGGTCCACCGTCGGATGGGGGAGGAGATCGAAACCCTGTTCGACAGGCTGGTGTTTCATCATCGCGACACCACCGCCTCGCCGGTATTGCAGCTCACTACGCAGCAGGTGCGGGAAGCGTTTTACCGGCTGGAGCAGCAGTTCAACGTGCAGTTTAACGGCAATGGCATCTACGCCCTGAGCCACTATCTGGTGCATCGCGCGCCAGGTGCGCTGTCAGCCCTGAGCCAGGAGCGGGTCCGGTTGCTGGATGACTTCCTGGCGCAAAAATATCCCCTGCTGTACCGCTTTTGCCAGGCAATGATCGCCGCCCTGACGCAAAAGCTCGATATCGACGCCCAGCGGATCGACGCGCTGTTGCTGGTGCTATGGCTGCATAAAGCAGGCGCGGTGAGCCAATCCCAGGTGACCCGGGCGGTGATCCTCGCCCACGGCTACGCCACCGCCAGCAGCATCGCCAATGTGGCAAACCGCCTGTTGAAACACACGGTCTTTGAATCCTTCGACATGCCGCTCGACGTCACGCCGGAGGCGATTGCCCAGCAGGTGATGCACTACATCGAAAGCAATGCTCTGGCGTCCGGGCTGATGATTCTGGTGGATATGGGGTCGCTGAACGCTATCCACAGCCACTTCCAGCGCCGCGTCTCCACGCCGGTCGCGATTGTGAACAACGTCTCCACCAGCATGGCGCTGTATGTCGGGGAGCGGATCCTCCAGGGGCATCACATCGAGGAAATCGCCCGCGAGATCGGCGCGGATTTGCCGGTGGAACACCAGCTTTTCTGGCCGCAGGCCAGTAAACCCCGGGTTATTCTCACCACCTGCATCACCGGGATTGGCGCGGCGGCCAATCTCTGTCAGCTGCTGAAGGCCAGCATCCCGGAGGCGCTGGGCATTGAGATCATCGCCTGCGACTACGAGATGCTCAGCGACGCCCAGGAACGGGCGGTGGCCTTTAACCGCTACGACATGCTGGCGATTGTTGGCACCTTCGACCCGCAGGTGCCCGGTGTGCCGTGGATCTCACTGGATTCCTTGATTGCCGGGGAGGGGACGCGGCCGCTGATGCGTATCTTTGGCGATATCGCCACGGTGGAGCAGGTGGCCGAGATCAACAATCTGCTGCTGAAGAACTTCTCCCTGCGGCGGGTGATTGAGTCGGTGACCATTCTCGATACCACCAAAGTCATCAACCAGGTGGAGCAGTTTGTCTTCCGCTATGAGCATCTGGCGGGCTGCCAGGTGCCGAACGAACGCAAGGTGGCGCTCTATGTGCACATCAGCTGTCTGATTGAGCGGCTGATCCGTAACGCCTCGCCCACCACCTACGCCGGGCGACAGTGTCCTGAAAGCGAGCTGGCGTTGTTGCGGCAGGCCTTTAGTGTCATTGAGAGCAGTTATAGTGTCAAAATCCCCGTTGTCGAGCTGTGCTACATCCACAATATTCTGACCCTGGAAACGGAATTTATTCAGGCAGATCAAGAGTTTTAATCCCTCCCTCTCTCCTGTCCCCCACGCGCCACTTTTTCCTGGCACGTGGGTTGCACTCTCTGTAGAGCAAACAGCTGCACAGTGGAATGAGCTTCGAGGACAGGATGAAACGACATTATATATTTGCCAGCCATGGCACCTTAGCCCGCGGGGTACTCGACTCGGTCGAGTTGATCCTCGGCAAGCAGCAGGACATCCATACCCTCTGCGCTTATGTCGACGAGAACCAGGATGTTACCGGGCAGGTGGCTGAGCTACTTGCCAGCCTGCCGGAGCAGGATGAGGTGATTGTGATCACCGATATTTTTGCCGGGAGCGTCAATAACGAATTTATCCGCTATCTGCATCAGCCGAAATTTCATCTGATCGCTGGCCTGAATTTGCCGCTGGTCATCGGCTTGCTTATTTCTGCGGATGAACCGGATACCGAAAAATTAATCCATGAGGCGTTATCCAGCGCCCGGGAAAGTATTCAGTATTGCAACCACACCATTGCCAGTGCGGTACAGGCAGATAAAGACTTCTGATCGCGAGGAATAATAATGATTACGTTACTGCGTGTTGACCACCGCTTATTACACGGACAGGTGGCCTTTTCCTGGACGCAATATGTCGGGGCAGATTGCATTTTAATTGCCAATGACAGCGTGCCCAACGACGAACTGCGAAAAACAACCATCAAGCTGGCCAAGCCGCCTGCGGTCAAGCTGGTGATTAAAAATATTAACGACTCGATTGAGGCCATCAAAAGCGGCGTCACCGATAAATACCACCTGTTTATTGTGGTGGAGTCGGTAGAGGATGCCTGGCGATTAGCCTCCGCGGTGGACGGGATTAAGAGCATTAATCTCGGCGGCATTAAAGCGAAAGAAGGGGCAAGGAATATTTCAAAGGCCATTAATTTGCTGCCGGACGAAATTGAAAAGCTCACTCAGCTGGTCGGCAACGGCATTGAGATCGAAATACGCCAGGTGCCTAACGATCGCAAACAGTTATTAGCGGAATCTCTGTAACTCCTGAGGACTCACTATGGTAGAGGCACTGTTACTCGGACTGGTGGCGTTTATCGCCCAGTCGGAATATGCCCTGGGCACCTCGCTGCTTTCCCGGCCCATTGTCACCGGATTATTAACCGGGCTGGTGTTAGGCGATGTACAGACGGGCGTGATTATGGGGGCGACGCTGGAACTGGCGTTTATCGGATCGTTTTCGGTGGGAGCGTCGATTCCACCCGATGTGGTCACCGGCGGGGTGCTGGGGGTGGCGTTTGCCATCACCTCCGGGGCGGGAACCGAAACGGCGCTGCTGCTCGGCCTGCCGATTGCCACCCTGACCCTGGTGTTGAAAAACGTCTATCTCGGCATGTTTATCCCGATGCTCAGCCAGAAGGCCGACAGCTATGCCGAGCAGGCGGATACCCGCGGTATCGAGCGAATGCACCTTCTCGCCGGGTTTGGTCTGTCACTGATGCTGGCGGCAGTGGTCACCGTGTCGTTCCTGGTCGGGAGCAGCGCGGTGAAATCCTTACTGGATGCTATCCCGGAATTTATTAAACACGGGTTAAGCGTGGCGACGGGAATCATTCCAGCGCTGGGCTTTGCAATGCTGGCCCGGTTGCTGATCAACAAAAAAGTGGCCCCCTTTTTCTTCCTCGGCTTTGCGCTGATGGCGTACCTGAAAATACCCGTCACCGGTATCGCCATTCTGGGTGCCATTGTGGCGGTAGTGATGGTCAACACGACTGCGCATAACGCTCCCCGTCCTACCACCGATCAAGGAGTCAGTGATGACGACGAAGATGATTTCTGAAGAGACCCTGCCTGAGACGCAGGATGAGAACGCGATCAATGCACGCGATCTGCGCCGGGTGTTCTGGCGGTCGTTCCAGATGGAGTTTTCCTGGAACTATGAGCGGCAGATGAACCTCGCTTTTGTCTATGCCCTGATCCCGGTGCTGAAAAAGCTCTACCCGCAAAAAGCCGCGCTGGCGGCGGCGTTAAAACGCCACCTGGTATTCTTTAACACCACGCCGCATATCGTCACGCTGCTGCTGGGCATCACCACCGCGATGGAGGAGAAAAACAGCCAGCAGCAGGAGATGGACGGCACGGCGATCGACAACGTGAAAGCGTCGCTGATGGGGCCGCTGGCCGGGCTGGGGGACTCCTTCTTCTGGGGCACGCTGCGCCTGATCGCCACCGGCATCGGCACCAGCCTGGCGCTGCAGGGCAACATCCTGGGGCCAATCCTGTTCCTGCTGGTGTTTAACGTGCCGCACATTCTGGTGCGCTGGCTCTTTACCCGCTGGGGCTACGTGCTCGGCACCGGGGTGCTTCATCGCGTTCAGAAGAGCGGGATGATGGAGAGCCTCACCTACGGCGCCTCGATTATCGGGCTGATGGTGGTGGGGGCAATGGCCGCCTCGATGATCAACATCACTATCCCCATCTCCTTCGGCGCGGGGGAGGCGAAAACCGAGGTCCAGGGGATTATCGACAACATCATGCCGTGCCTGTTGCCGCTCGTCAGCTTCGGCATTGTCTACTGGTTGCTGGGGCGCAAGGTCAAACCGCTCACCATTATCGGTGGCATGGCGCTGGTGGGGATTCTGGGTTCGTGGATTGGCCTGTTTTAAGCGGAGAAAACGATGCAACCGACAATGATGACCTATATCGAAGAGCAGCCCGCGGCGCTTGAGGCGATCCTCGGGGCCTACCCGCAGCATCTGGCGTCCGTGGAAGCCTTTGCCCGCCAGCATCCGGTGCGCCGTCTGCTGGTGCTGGCGACCGGCTCCTCGCTGAATGCAGCGATGTGCGCGCGCTACTTCTTTGAACACCGCTTTGGCCTGCTGGTGGACATCAAAGAGCCGTACAACTTTGTGCACTATGAGGTCATCGACCCGCACACGGATATGGTGCTGGTCGTTTCCCAGAGCGGAAAAAGCGCCTCGACGCTGGCGGCAATGGAAAAAGTGCAGGCCGCCGGGCTGCCGGTGTTTGCCCTGACCTCGGATCCCGACAGCCCGATCGGTCGCCGCTGCGACCAGGTGCTGGACATCCATACCGGGATCGAGAAAGTGGGCTTCGTGACCCGCGGCTTTAGCGCCACGGTGCTGAATCTGCTGCTGGTCGCGCTGACGCTTGCCCGGGCGCAACAGCAGCTCGATGAGCATGAAACGCAGGACACCCTGGCGGCGCTGCACCAGCTTGCGGCGGCGATCCCCGACACGATTGCCCGCACGGAGGCATTCTTCGAGCGGCACCTTCAGGCCCTGCAATCCGGCACGCGCTTTATCGCCATCGGTGAAGGTGCCCTGACCGGCGTGGCGAAAGAGTTCGAAACCAAGTTCACCGAAACGGTGCGGGTGCCGTCCGGTGGGTTTGAACTGGAGGCGTACATGCATGGCCCCTATCTGGAAGCCAACGCTGAGCATGTGATGTTCTTTATTGAGGATGCGCCAAACCCACGCCTGCGGGCGCTAAGAGACTATATGGCTCCGGCGGTTAATCAGGCGTTCCTGATCACCCTGACGGATGAGGGGGAGGAGAATACCCTGGCGCTGAACTGCCATCTGCCGCATCTGCTCTCGCCGCTGCTGTTGATTGTCCCTCTGCAAATTCTGGCCTGGCGTACCGCCTGCGCCAAAGGCATCGATCTCTCGGTGCGTATCTTCGACGACTTCGATCGGGTTTTAAAGAGTAAAATCTAAAGGAGAACAACTATGTTAGGTTTTAATCAGGACGAGTACCTGACCAGTGCTCGTGAGATTGTTGCTGCGCGTAAACAGGCGGAACAGGTCGCTGATGAGATTATTCAGCAGGGCTTCAGCACGCTATTTTTCGCCTCGGTAGGGGGATCGTTAGCGCCGATGATGGCGATTAACGCCTTCGCCCGGGAATTAACCGAGCTGCCGGTTTATCTTGAGCAGGCGGCAGAATTAATCCATGCCGGACATAAACGCTTAAATAAAGATTCCGTGGTGATTACTCTCTCGAAATCGGGTGATACCAAAGAGTCGGTGGCGATTGCCGAATGGTGTAAGGCGCAAGGGATCCGCGTGGTGGCGATCACCAAAAATAGCGATTCGCCGCTGGCAAATGCCGCCACCTGGCATATTCCGATGCGGCACAAAAACGGCGTGGAATATGAGTATATGCTGCTGTACTGGGTATTCTTCCGCCTGGTTCAGGGTAACGGGGAATTTGACGATTATGACCGCTTCGCCAGCCAGCTGGAGCTGTTACCTGAGAATCTCCTGAACGCGAAAAAGCAATTTGATCCGCAGGCCGATGCCATCGCGCAAAAATATCACAGTGCCGACTATATGATGTGGATTGGCGGCGCGGAGATGTGGGGCGAAGTCTATCTCTTCTCGATGTGTATTCTGGAAGAGATGCAGTGGAAGCGCACCAAATCGGTTTCATCTGCGGAGTTTTTCCACGGCACGCTGGAGCTGCTGGAAAAGGACGTCCCGCTGTTCCTGGTGAAAGGCGAGGGCAAATGCCGGGCGCTGGACGACCGCGTGGAGCGTTTCGCAGCGAAAATTACCGATAATCTGGTGGTGTTTGACCCGCGTGAGTACGCGCTGGCGGGGATTGATGATCGGTTCCGCTGGCTGCTGGCACCGTGCCTCATCTCAACCTTGCTGGTGGACCGTCTTGCTGCCCATTTCGAGCACTACACCGGCCACAGTCTGGATATTCGCCGCTACTACCGGCAGTTCGAGTATTAATAGCAATAAAAAAGGGGACGTTACGTCCCCTTTTTTTCAGGCCTGATAAGCGCAGCGTCATCAGGCGTTAACAGGGATTAAACCCGGCTACCCCACAGGTCATACTCGTCGGCGTTTTCGACTTTCACACGCACGATATCACCCGGTTTCACCTTCGTTTCGCCGTTCAGGTAGACCGCGCCGTCGATTTCCGGGGCATCGGCCATGCTGCGGCCAATCGCGCCTTCTTCATCCACTTCGTCGATGATCACCAGAATTTCGCGGCCCACTTTTTCCTGCAGACGTTCAGCAGAGATCTGCTGTTGCAGCTGCATGAAGCGGTTCCAGCGCTCTTCTTTAACCTCTTCCGGCACCTGATCCGCCAGTTCGTTGGCGGTAGCGCCTTCTACCGGGCTGTACTTGAAGCAGCCCACGCGGTCCAGACGCGCCTCTTTCAGGAAGTCGAGCAGCATCTGGAAATCTTCTTCGGTTTCACCCGGGAAGCCGACGATAAAGGTGGAGCGCAGGGTCAGATCCGGGCAGATTTCACGCCACTGCTTGATGCGCGCCAGCTGGCGGTCAACGGAGCCAGGACGCTTCATCAGCTTCAGAATACGCGGGCTGGCGTGCTGCAGCGGGATATCCAGATAAGGCAGAATTTTGCCTTCCGCCATCAGCGGGATCACGTCGTCAACGTGCGGGTACGGGTAGACGTAGTGCAGACGTGTCCAGATGCCCAGCTTAGACAGCTGTTCGCACAGGCCGACCATGCTGGTTTTCACCGGCTCGCCGTTGTGGAAGCCGGAGCGGTGCTTCACGTCCACGCCGTAGGCCGAGGTGTCCTGGGAGATCACCAGCAGTTCTTTCACACCCGCATCCGCCAGACGTTTGGCTTCGGCCAGCACTTCGCCAATCGGACGGCTCACCAGATCGCCACGCATGGACGGGATGATGCAGAAGGTGCAGCGGTGGTTGCAGCCTTCAGAAATTTTTAAGTACGCATAGTGACGCGGGGTCAGCTTCACGCCCTGTTCCGGCACCAGGCTCAGGAACGGGTTATGCTTTGGTTTTGGCACATAGTGATGCACATGTTCCAGCACCTGCTCGTAGCTGTGTGGACCGGTGATTTCCAGTACCTTCGGATGGACTTCGCGGATTTGATCGACTTTGGCGCCCAGACAACCGGTGACAATCACCTTGCCGTTTTCAGTGAGTGCTTCACCGATGGCTTCCAGAGACTCCTGCACGGCGCTATCGATAAAGCCGCAGGTGTTAACGATCACCATGTCGGCATTGTCGTAGCTCGGCACGACGTCATAACCTTCAGTGCGAAGTTCGGTCAGGATACGTTCGGAATCCACCAGGTTTTTCGGACAGCCCAGCGAGACGAAGCCGATTTTCGGCTGGTGCGTAACATTGCTCATAGATTAAAAAGTAGTCAGTTAGGGAGTTATCAGGGCAGGGATTGTACAGCGTTCTCGCGGGGATTTATACAGATCCCTGTGCAGGGAAGGTAACTGTTTATATTTACCTATTCCGGCTTTAATGGACTCCCGGCGGTCCGTGCCGTTATCCCAAAGACGGGCTAAAAGCAAAGGCCGAAACGTCCAGCATCCCGGCCACGTTTAAGAGACTCCACAGGCTATAGAAGAGAAGCATGATTTTATGCTCAGTCAAAACAACCACCTCCGCACAGCCTCTCCGCCTGCTGTTTTAACATTGTAAATTTTGTTAATCCGTCACGAATTATTGACCTGACGCATTAACTTGAGCAAAAAATAAACATAATCTGAAGGTGCAATTAAGCTGACAAGGGGGGAAAAAGCATGTCCGTTGACAGACTGAAACGCGATCTTCTTAACAAGATGATCAATGCCCGAATTGATCTCGCGGCCTATCTGCAGTTAAGGAAAGCGAAAGGGTATATGTCAGTCAGCGAAAGCGACCATCTGCGTGACAACTTCTTTGAACTTTGCACCTACATGCGAGAAAAAGCGCCTGAGCTGAGAGCGCATTGCAATGCCGACGAGCAGGCGATGCTCTATCGCGCCGCCGGATCGCTCACCACCGCAGGCGTCTGTATGATGACCGGCAACCACGATTGCCCGACGTTCATCGCCGTCAACGCAGAGAAGCTGGAAAACTGTCTGAACGACCTCACTCTCTGCATCCAGTATCTGAAATCACATACACCGCTGATTCAGAGCTGATCCCGGGGGAGGCAACTCCCCCTTCTGGTTAAGCTTTTGTAAAAGTATCAACGCCCCTGCGCTGAGTGGCTAGTCTTATGCCATACGTCGAAAAGGAGTGCGTTATGCGTCGATCCTCGCTTATTTCCCTGCCAGTGTTGCTAATATCCGCCTCGCTGTTTGCCGCGCCCGCCGAAGTGAAGGTGGCGGTGCTGCAAAATAAACTCGATCACCCCTGGGCGCTGGCGTTCCTGCCGCAAGATCAGGGCATGCTCATCACGCTGAAAGGCGGGCAGCTTAAACGCTGGCAGCCAGGCAAAGGCCTATCTGATCCCATTGTCGGCGTACCTAAGGTCTGGGACAGCGGCCAGGGGGGATTACTTGACGTGGCGCTGGCACCCGATTTCGCGACGTCGCGCCGGGTCTGGTTGAGCTACGCCGAGGCGGGCGACGACGGGAAAGCGGGCACCGCGGTGGGGTATGGCCGTCTGAGCGACGATAACACCCGACTGGAGGCCTTCAAGGTGGTCTTCCGACAGCAGCCTAAACTCTCTACCGGCAATCACTTTGGCGGCAGACTGGTGTTCGACGGCAAAGGCTACCTGTTTATTGGGCTGGGCGAGAATAACCAGCGCCCTACGGCCCAGGATCTGGATAAGTTACAGGGCAAAGTGGTACGCCTGACCGAAGACGGAGCAGTACCGGACGATAACCCCTTTGTGAAGACCAAAGAGGCGCGGCCGGAAATTTGGTCGTACGGTATCCGCAACCCGCAGGGGATGGCGATGAACCCGTGGAGCAACACCTTGTGGCTTAATGAGCACGGGCCGCGCGGGGGCGACGAAATTAATATCCCGGAAAGAGGCAAAAACTACGGCTGGCCGCTGGCGACGCATGGCATCAACTACAGCGGATTGCCCATCCCGGAAGCGAAAGGGGAAACGGTCGCAGGCACCGAGCCGCCGCTGTTTGTCTGGAAAAAGTCCCCGGCGCTCAGCGGGATGGCTTTCTATAACAGCGACGTCTTCCCGCAGTGGAAGAACAAACTCTTTATCGGTGCGCTGAAGGATAAAGATGTGATTGTGCTGAACGTCAGTGGCAATAGCGTCACCGAGGAGGGAAGGATCCTCGGCGACCGCAACCAGCGAGTGCGCGACGTGCGGGTCGGGCCGGATGGCTATCTGTACGTGTTGACCGATGAATCCGACGGGCAGCTGTTAAAAGTCAGCCCGTCCAGGGAGTAAATCAGGTAACCGGGATCATCACCACGCTGCGGTAGGCCGGACGTTCGCTCAGGTTCGCCAGCCAGCGTGCCAGATGCGGGCGCGGCGCCCACTCCAGGCCCACGTTGGTCAGATTCCAGACAAAGGGGGCGACGGCGATATCACCCACGCCAAACTCTTCGCCCGAGAACCACGGCTGTGCCGCCAGCGCCTCGTCCATCATGGCGAACAGCGATTCGCAGGTCGCTTTGGCAGCGTCGATGGCCGCATAATCGCGCCTGGCTTCCGGGGTTCTGACCAGCCCCATCAAAATCACCCGGTGGGCCGGGGAGAGCGTCTGGTTAGCCCAGTCCATCCACTTTTCGCCGACGGCACGCTTCGCAGGCGCATCGATCCACAGACGGTTCTGGCCGTATTGCGCAGCGAGATAACGCACAATGGCGTTGGACTCCCACAGCGTAAGGTCGGTTTCGTCATCCCGCAGCAGGGGCACCAGGCCGTTGGGGTTCATGGCCAGATACTCGGCTTCTTTATTTACCCCGTGTTCCAGTCCCGCCATGATCTGCTTAAAGGGTAAATCCAGCTCTTCCAGCGTCCAGATGACCTTTTTAACGTTGGTTGAATTGTTCCTGCCCCACAAAGTAATCATAACAACCCCTTATAATTAAAGCCGATATCAGGATGAGATCCGTGTTGATGACTTTACATGGTGAGATAAACCAAACCAATACGCAACAGACGCGAAAAAAATCGATGCGGTCAAAGCGTATCGGGTTGTTATTGCATAAACTTTAAAAACTTTACGAGGTTTTGGTTTTTTTTAAGGCGTTAGTACGTTATTACTCATCGCTTCTTTTGACACGGTGGTATGACGTGATTTTTGGAATGGAAACTCGGGTGGCATTATGATGCGAAAAACTTTTTCTTTACGCGGTCTGGTCGCAGGTTCTGCGCTACTGGTCCTTTTTGCACCTTCGCTGTACGCAGCGGAACAGGCGGCACCAGAAGCTCCGCCGGTTGATGCGCGCGCCTGGATACTGATGGACTATGCCAGCGGCAAAGTGCTGGCAGAAGGCAATGCGGATGAAAAACTCGACCCAGCCAGCCTGACCAAAATCATGACCAGCTACGTGGTGGGGCAGGTGCTGAAGGCCGGTAAAATCAAGCTCACCGACATGGTTACCATCGGCAAAGACGCCTGGGCGACCGGCAACCCGGCGTTGCGCGGCTCCTCGGTCATGTTCCTCAAGCCGGGGGATCAGGTGGCGGTTTCCGATCTGAACAAAGGTGTAATCATTCAGTCTGGGAATGATGCCTGCATCGCGCTGGCCGATTATGTGGCCGGCAGTCAGGATTCTTTCATTGGTTTGATGAATGGTTATGCGCAAAAATTAGGCCTCACCAACACCACCTTCAAGACCGTTCACGGGCTGGACGCGCCGGGCCAGTTCAGTACCGCCCGCGATATGGCGCTGCTGGGTAAGGCCCTGATTCATGATGTGCCGGAAGAGTACGCCATCCATAAAGAGAAAGAGTTTACCTTCAATAAGATCCGCCAGCCGAACCGCAACCGTCTGCTGTGGAGCAGCAACGTCAATGTGGATGGGATGAAAACCGGCACTACCGCCGGGGCGGGGTATAATCTCGTGGCTTCGGCAACCCAGGGCGATATGCGTTTGATCTCGGTGGTGCTGGGCACCAAAACCGACCGTATCCGCTTTAACGAGTCAGAAAAACTGCTGACCTGGGGCTTCCGCTTCTTCGAAACCGTTACCCCTATCAAGCCGGATGCCACCTTTGTCAGCCAGCGCGTCTGGTTTGGTGACAAGAGCGAGGTCAAGCTCGGTGCCGGTGAAAGCGGCTCGGTCACCATTCCGCGCGGCCAACTGAAAAATCTCAAGGCCAGCTACACCCTTACTGAAAAGCAGCTCACCGCACCGCTGAAAAAAGGCCAGGTGGTCGGATCTATCGACTTCCAGCTGAACGGCAAATCGATTGAGCAGCGTCCGCTGATCGTAATGGAAGCGGTGGAAGAGGGCGGGTTCTTTGGTCGGATGTGGGATTACGTGCTGATGAAGTTCCACGACTGGTTTGGCGGCTGGTTTAATTAAGTCAAAGCCGGGTGGCGGCTTCGCCTGACCCGGCCTACGAACGACCCGGTATGCCCGCGCAAGCGTAGCGCTGCCGGGCAATAAACCGCACTCAGTACATCAGTTTAATCTGCTGCGCCTTCGCATACGTCACCAGCTCTTCATCCGGGCGGCAGTTACTCACAATGGCATCAAAGCGCGTCAGTTCCCCCATCCGCGCCGGGCGCACCTTACCAATTTTGCTGTGATCCACCACCAGCACGTGATACTGCGCCATGTTCATCGCCCACTGTTTTACCGGCAGCTCATCCAGATTAAAACAGGTCGCCCCCTGGCGAACATGCACACCTGCCGCGGAGTAAAAGGCGATATCCGGGCACAGGTTGCTGAGGGTGTCCTGCAAATTGAGCGGTTTGAAAATGGCATTGCTGGCATGGAACTCGCCGCCGCAGAGGATCACCCGGCACTCGGGCTTTTCCTGCAGGGCGAGAAACGTATTCAGGGAGTAGCAGACCCCGGTGAAGGGCAGAGCGTTATCAATGGCTTCTATGATCCACGGCGTCGTGGTGCCGCAATCAAAAAACAGCGTCTGATGAGGCTGCACCAGCGAGGCGGCCAGGCGCGCCGCTTTGCGCTTCTCTTCCACCAGGCGGGTTTTTTGATCGCTCAGCAGATAGTGGCTGGCGCTACGAGGTTCGAGAACAATGTAGCCGCCGAGCAGCACGACTGGCCCGCTTTCACTGTTGAGGTCGCGACGGATAGTCATCTCCGAGACGCCCAGCAGTGCGGCGGCTTCTTTCAGATGCAGTTTATCGCTGCGCTTAAGCGCGGTAATCAGTTGAGCCAGCCGTTCGTCACGTCGTGTTTCCATAGGTCCTCAGAGCCATTAATAAACCCCCGTTACGTCGGGGGTTCAAGTTTAACTCGCGAGACCCAAATTAGTCACGTATCCAGCCTTTACGGATGGGCAGGGCAAAGCAGAACCGGTACAGCTGCGAGAGGCGTTGGTAGAGGACGTCTCCACACAGGTTCCACAGGATCTGTGCGCTCAGGCAGCCCAGCAGCCCAACCATCAAACCACCCAGCATATCCATCGGCCAGTGGACCCCCAGATAAACGCGGGACCAGGCGATGGCGCAGGCCACAACCATCAACACCGTACCTGACCAGATCCGGTGCCAGAGCAGGAATGCCAGGGCAAAGGTGAAAATGGCGGTACCGTGATCGCTCGGGAAGGAGTCATCGGCGGCGTGATGCAGGAAGTTATAGCCGACATGATCGACAAACGGACGGTCATGCGGGAACAGATGGCCCAGCAGCCACGACGCGGCCAGGCTTATCACCAGCGCCATGGCGATTTTAATCACCAGCTGACGTTGAGCACCCACCTGCTTACGCGGTCCCCACAGCCAGAGGATTGCAATCAGCGCCGGCATAATGCTGATCAGATCTTTCGCCACAAAGATGGCCAGTTTGATGCTCCACTCCGGTGATGCTGGCGTCGCATTAATCAGGTAAAACAGTCCGTAGTTCAGATTCTCTAACATACCCTTGTTACTCTTTTGCAAACCAGATGGAAATCAGGCCATAGGCCACCACCTGTGAAAACCACACCCACCAACCTGCCCACAGGTTATGAGAGAAGAAATGTGCGCCGCGCATCACCTGGCCATAGCCCATGACCAGCCCGAGTACGACACCCGTGGCCACCAGCGCCCAGGCCAGACGGGGACGTTCGCGCCAGAAAGCAAAAAACAATCCCATCACCATAAAGCCGCTCGAGGCGTGGCCGCCCGGAAAACAGCGGCCAGGGCCACTGCCAGCAGGCGCTGCGTCAAACAGGGGATAGGACAACGCCTTGCCGCCGTACTCCACCAGATCCCAGGGGCAGCTGTGATGGCTGATCGCTTTCAGTAAACCCACCACCGCCGTACCCAGCGCCATCAGCAGCGCTGCGGTCACCAGCCGGGCATTACGCCGGAACGCGCCGTAAAGCAGCGTCACCGCCGCCACGGCAATGGTCGCGTATTTCGCCAGGCGATGATTGAGCAGATCCAGCAACGCGTTGTGCTGCAGCGGGAAGTGCTGGCTCGCCGCGTCATACCAGTAGCCCGTTAACATCCTGTCCAGCGTTTCGTCCCGCGCCAGCCAGGTAAAAAGCCCGGCCAGAACCAGCAGCGCAAGGAGCTGGTAACCATAAAAACGAACCGGCATACGGTAAAGCGGTTTTGTCTTAGAAGTCTTTAACTTAGACAATTCTGAAGTGGAGACGAGTTGTGTCATACTGAGAGCCAATGACTAAAAACGTCTAAGCATACGGTCGTTAACTTAAGGCAACCTTAAACGACGGCGATTTGTGCGTTATTTCTGTACAACTGCGTGTTTCTGCTATCTCTGACGCAGCCATTTCATTACACTTTGCGCGATTTTTTATCGGATATTGAGACCCCATGTTAAACCGTTCTTCTTCCCGCACGCGCCTGGGGCGTCAGGCGTTGCTGTTCCCGCTGTGTCTGGTGCTGTACGAATTCTCTACCTATATCGGCAACGATATGATCCAGCCGGGCATGCTGGCGGTGGTGGAGCAGTACAACGCCGGGATTGAGTGGGTTCCCACCTCCATGACCGCCTATCTGGCGGGGGGGATGTTTTTACAGTGGCTGCTCGGGCCGCTGTCGGATCGTATTGGCCGCCGCCCGGTGATGTTAACCGGGGTGGTGTGGTTTATCGTCACCTGCCTGGCGACCCTGCTGGCGCAAACCATCGAACAATTTATGGTGCTGCGTTTTTTACAGGGCATCAGCCTGTGCTTTATTGGCGCTGTCGGGTATGCCGCCATTCAGGAGTCTTTCGAGGAGGCGGTGTGCATTAAAATCACCGCCCTGATGGCTAACGTGGCGCTGATTGCGCCGCTGCTCGGTCCGCTTGTGGGGGCCGCCTGGGTGCATGTTGCGCCCTGGGAGGGGATGTTCGTACTCTTTGCGGCGCTGGCGGCGATCTCGTTTTACGGTCTGTACCGCGCCATGCCTGAAACCGCCACCCGCATCGGGGAGAAGCTCTCCCTGCAGGAATTGGGGCGCGACTATAAAGCGGTGCTGAAAAATGTTCGCTTTGTGGCGGGGGCGCTGGCAATTGGTTTTGTCTGCCTGCCGCTGCTGGCGTGGATTGCCCAGTCGCCGGTGATCATCATCAGTGGCGAAAAGCTCAGCAGCTACGAGTATGGCCTGCTGCAGGTGCCCATTTTTGGCGCGCTGATTGTGGGCAACGTCGTGCTGGCCCGTCTGACGTCGCGCCGTACTGTGCGCTCGTTGATCATTATGGGCGGCTGGCCGATTGTGATTGGGCTGGTGGTTGCGGCGGTGGCGACGGTGGTCTCTTCCCATGCGTATCTGTGGATGACCGCCGGGCTGAGCATCTATGCGTTTGGTATTGGGCTGGCGAATGCCGGGCTGGTGCGCCTGACGCTGTTTGCCAGCGAGATAAGCAAA
This sequence comes from Leclercia sp. LSNIH3, assembly GCF_002935105.1. NCBI lineage: Bacteria > Pseudomonadati > Pseudomonadota > Gammaproteobacteria > Enterobacterales > Enterobacteriaceae > Leclercia > Leclercia sp. LSNIH3. The sequence continues at coordinate 899,595 of NZ_CP026387.1, read as the reverse complement.
GGCACCGTATCGGCGGCGATGGGTATGTTGCAGATGCTGATCTTCACCGTCGGCATCGAAGTCAGCAAACACGCCTTCAGCAGCGGCGGCAACGGGCTGTTCAGCCTGTTCAACCTGGCGAACGGCGTATTATGGCTGGCGCTGATGTTTGTGTTCCTGAAAGACAAGTAGGTGGGCAGTTCATTACAGCCGGATTAAGCAAGCAGTCTGCTCGCCGTTTTACCGGATGGCGCTGCGTTTACCCGGCCTACGAAACCCGTAGGCCGGTGCAAGTAACGCGCCGCCGGGTTTAGCCCTGGTTGAACGGGGCTTCCCCTTTCAACACGCGGTCAATCACTTCCAGTACCCCTTCTTCGTTATTGTTCGGCGCTTCATAGCGGGCAACCGCTTTGATGTGATCCCGGGCATTCGCCATCGCAAAGCTGAATCCGGCCTGGGTCAGCATCTCCACGTCGTTGCCGCTGTCGCCAAAGGCGACCACTTCGCTGTTGTCGATGCCCCAGATCTCCTGCAGCAGACGCAGGCCATTGGCTTTGTGAATGCCCGGCAGGATCAGGTCAATACTGCCGTGTCCGGTAGTGACCGGCACCATAATGTCGCTCAGCTTTTCGTGGATGATTGCCTGGATACGCGGGATGTCGTCATCCGACACGTTCAGGCCAAATTTAAAGAAGATGTCGTTAAAGTTGTCGAATTTATCCACCTTTTCCAGCCGGTGATAATACTTCGCCGCAAGATCGTGGAAGGCTTCGCCATAATGCTTGAGGGTATAGGCGCTGCCTTTACCGCAGGCAATCACTTCGACTTCAGGAATGGTGCAGAGAAACTCCGCCACGGTGGCGAACTGGGCCTGCGTTAACTCGCCGTTGTAAACATCTTCTCCGGCATTCACTACCCAGCCGCCGTTTTCCGCGACAAAGGCGATCTCATCGGCAATCTCCGGGAAAAAGGAGATCAGCTGGTAGTACTGGTTCCCGCTGGCGACCACAAACCGTATGCCCTGTTCCTTCATCTGCGCGTACTGGCGCAGAAAACGCGCGCGATTGTACTGCTTCGCATCGTCCAGGAAGGTGCCATCCATATCAACCGCAATCAGTTTTACGCTCATTATCCATTCTCCATGACCGAGTTCGCCTGGGTCACCGGTTTGGCGACCGCCCGGGCGACCAGGGCGGCAATCATCACTAATCCTAATACCACCAGCATGGCGCTACGTAAGCCGTAGTGCTCGCCGAGGAAGCCCAGCAGCGGCGGTCCCACCAGGAAGGCAAGATAGCCGGTGGTGGCGACCACGCTGACGCGGGTTGGCGCATCCGGGCCGGTGTCGCTGGCCGCGGAGATAGTCAGCGGGAAACCGAGCGAGGCACCCAGCCCCCACAGCACCACCGATACGCCAGCCACCCAATCGACATCGACAAAAATAATCAACGCAATGCCCAGACCACCCAGCAGGGCGCTGGCGCGAACCACCGTCACGCGGCTGTAGCGATCAATAAACCAGCCGCCGGTAAAGCGACCGACGGTCATCCCCAGCGTGAACCCGGCGTAAATCAGCGAGCCGGAGGTCGGGCTGAATCCGTGGCCATCCACCATCAGCAGCGGCAGCCAGTCATTCGCAGAGCCTTCGGCAAAGGCCATCGCCAGCACCACCACGCCAATCAGCATCAGCTGCATATCACGATAAAACGGCAGCCCTTTCTCACCCGATTTGGCTTCACCTGCGGGGTTCTTGCCGTTGCCATCCGGGATGGCGGTGATCCCCAGCAGAACTGGGGCGATACAGACCAGCGCGGCCAGTAAGGTATGGGTCGTGGCGGCGATACCGGAGGCGGTGAGCGCCATGCCGATACCGGCGCCTGCCAGCGTGCCGAGGCTGTAAAACCCGTGCATCATCGGCAGCACGGTTTTGTTCATCTCCTGCTCGATAGCGGCGCCTTCCACGTTGATCGCCACCTCTGCCGCGCCAAAACTGCCGCCAAACACGGTCAATCCGAGGGCAAAGGCCAGCGGGGAGGCGAACCACAGCGCAGCGCTGAGCATCATCATACCCACAATCGCGCAGCACATCGTGGCGCGGATCACTTTCCGCGTGCCGAAGCGCTTAACTAACCAGGCGGAACAGAGAATGCCACTCATTGACCCTATCGACAGACCAAATAACACGATGCCCATTTCCGCCGTCGAGACCGACAAAATGTCGCGGATGGCGGGGGTACGCGTGGCCCAGGAGGCCATTAACAGGCCGGGGATAAAGAAGAACATAAACAGCGCCCACAGGCGGCGTTGCAAAGTTTTGCGCGGTGAGATGACGGTCATGGTTTCTGTACCAGAAGGACAACATAGAAGACAACACTAGCAAGTTTGTGTACATTTGTACATAAATGCGCTGAGGTATAAATGAACAGACGACCCAACGATCCGCAACGGCGGGAACGGATATTGCAGGCTACCCTGGACACCATTGCTGAACATGGTCTGAACGCCGTCACGCATCGCAAAATCGCCAGCTGCGCCGGGGTGCCGCTGGGGTCGATGACCTACTATTTTTCCGGTATGGATGCACTGCTTGAGGAGGCCTTCACCTGGTTTACGCAGCAGATGTCGGTGCAGTACCGCGAGTTCTTTGCCGGTGTGACCGGGCCGGAAATGGCCTGTGAATCCATCACCACCCTGATTTACAGCTCCCAGGTCACCACGCCGCACAATATGGAGCTGATGTACCAGCTTTATGCGTTTATGAACCGCAGCCCCTCGTTAAAAACCGTGATGCAGGACTGGATGAAAACCAGCCAGACGACGCTGGAGCAGTGGTTTGATCCGGTCACCGCCCGCGGGCTGGATGCGTTTATCGAAGGGATGACGCTGCATTTTGTCACCGACAGACAGCCGCTTTCGCGGGAGGCATTAGGGGCGATGGTGAGGCGAATTGCGGGAATATAACCTCAACAAACAGGCCAGCTTGCGCTGGCCTTTATGCGATGTTTTGATGGATGTATTCCCGGCCGGGGATCACTTTTCGCGCGTGACATACCCGAAATCAAATCCCTGCAGCACATGTTCACGTAAATACTGATTGATCGGGTAGCTGTAGCTTTGTCCGATACTGACGGCATGCATCACACGCAATACCGCTCCCCCGCTCAGCGGTATAGGTTCATCGGTAATAGTAATTTTCGCGCCCGCCAGCCCATCTTTCAGATTTTTATAGGCCACTGATTCAGTGATGCTGTTATTGATAAGACTGAACGTGACCACCAGAACGGCAATTAACGCAACAGGGAAGGCCAGGGGATAGCGATTCAGGAACCGCACCGGGCGCGAGGGACGGCGGGTTAATAGCGTCGCCGTCAGGGGAACTAGGACTAAATAGAGCAGTTTTGCCAGGTGCGTAAGCGCACCCACCAGAGAGAAAATCAGCGCAATGGGCGGCACAATAACGGCACGCGCGGCATCTTCACCCAGCTTTTCATTACTCCCTCCCGCGCTATAGCTTGATACCGCCGCGCGCAGTTCAGGTAATTGCTGCTTCACCGCCTCGTTAAGATGTGGCGTGTGAAGCTCAAGGGCAAACTGCTTCAGCTTATCGTTCAGCGGATACTCTTCACGAACAAACGTATTCGCCGGGAGAAGCAGTTTTTCGCGTAACTCTTTCTGAATCACCTCCAGGCGGAAAAAGACGCCCCAGTCCAGCCGCTTAGGGAGGGTGACCCCTTTGTAGACCACGGTTCGCTGGGCGAGATATTTCTGCCTGGCGGCTTTCGCCACTGCGGCATTAAACCCGGTGCGATCTGACGGCGACCAGTCGTTGGTGACAGGGACGCCCTGGCCGCGAACCTGTTTTCTTACGGTGGCGTAATAACGGCGTGGGACGTTCCAGGTTTTCAGGCGTTTCGCTTCTAAGGAGCGCTCGTACCTTTGCCAGGCCCGGGCCTGCTCAAGCCGCACCGTTTCGCTGATATCCATCTCATCGTTGTAATAGGCAACAAACTGTTTATGCACCTCGCCGCGAGCCTGGAGCCAGAGCTCGTAGTAGCCGCGAACGCCACCTTCCCGGGCACTGATATTGTCGCGTAAGTTCTGTTCCGCATCGCGTTCCAGTAATTTACGGTAGCGATCGGAGGAACTGAGCAGAACCGGTAAGGTTGCCAGAAACGCCTTCCCGGAGGGGCTGGTCCAGGTTTGCGCCTGTCCGCCGCCGCTATCCAGCGGGATGCCTTCCAGCGTCTGCTGTCCTTCAATTAAGGCGTGCTGATAGAGCTGCGCCAGCAGGGACATCTGACGGAACTCACCCGTGCTCTTCGTCACCTGGCGTTCGATCACCCATTCGACCGCATGCCAGGTTAATGTGCCGGTGATCAGGCAGATCAACAGCACCAGCGCGGTGCTGGCTTTCGCCGTCAGCCAGACGCCTTTTTTCTTTAGCCGGACAAGACCCATCAGCGAGAACTGTAACGCCAGCAGTGCCGCCGCGATGGCGGTTAATGTCCGTCCGTAGCGCTCCATGTTGTGAACTTCATCGGCGGTCGAGACGCTGCCGACCAGGTCCAGCAGGCGGGAGTTAAAGGCCAGTTCACAAATGAGATAGGTGAGGGTGATGCCCGTCACCAGCCAGTTTTGCCAGGCGGGGAGGACCGAACGCTTGATCCCGTCCTGCGGCCAGTGTTTTTCCTGAACCTGCGCGGTCATGATTTAAGCTCCAGGCTGGTCTGACGGGTCTTCGTCGGCGCATAGATCTCGGTGGGCACGGAATTGTTCAGCTCAGGCTGGGCTACCTTAGGCGGCAGTGGTTCCACCGTTTTGGTCGGTGTGCGTTTAACCGGCTTCGCCACAGGCTGCGCTTTGGTTTTACGGGACGTTCTCACGTTATCGTTACTGCTGCTGACGACCGTTTTTTGCTTCTGAACAGGGAAGCGACGGTAGTAAACCTCGCCATGCTGCCAGTTGAACTGCTCAACACGATTGCCGGTGGTGAAATTCAGTTGCAGCTTGTCCGCGCTGGCGTTGATCTCTGGCCCTGTATCGCATACGCCGGTGAAGGCCCACTCCTGGGAGCGCGTATTTTGCAGATCGACCAGGCGATACTGTGCCGGGCAGAATGACGTTGCCACTTTCAGCAGCAGTAACGTATGCCCTTCGATGTGATACTGGTTGATGATCCTCGCCCAGCTGATGCCCTCCAGCGGGCGCTCAATCATCAGATTGCTCCACTTCAGGCTATAACGTCCATTCAGCTCTCTTAATGCCCCTGTTGAGCCATCCGCCAGCGTGAACTGTCCGACTTCGTTCCCCAGTACGCTCGCCAGATCGGTATTAAACAGAATTTTGCCTTTTTTATCGTAACGAACAGAGCAGCCACTTAACCCAAGAATTAACGCCAGAACCAGTAAGCTACGCAGGATTAAATTGTGTCGGGTGATACTCATCTGTTAATTCCGTTTTTGTTCGTTATTTTTTCAAGGCGCAATGTTATCAATGGAGCCATTGATAATTGATGAGGAGGATTTTCGCGGTCGCTTATAAATTTGACTTAAGTTCTGGCAAGTCACGAAAACGTATTCTGATGGAGGAAAAATTTATGTTGCCACTGCTCTCGAGAAAGCGTGATGCTCATCCATGAGAAAAACCTCAAAAAATTTAACATGTTGACATGATCAGTCAATCTCCATTTCTGGTAGTTCTTTGGAGCGGGATACAGCAGAGCAGGCGGCGAAAAACCGCAGGGATTAAATTTTTCCGCTGCGATGATATATATTCCTCCAGAAGCCGTTTTTAACCGAAAATGATCCAGGCTTTCATCTGCCTTTTATTTTTAAGCCGTACAGCGATCTTCCGTTGTTATACACACTCCAGCGCGTCATATCTCCCCATGTTCAGCAGGGGCCAGGGGCCATGGTTTTTACCCGGGTATAATTGACAGGATGTGGCCTTACGCCTACGTTGCTATTTTTACCCGGATAAAAAAGGAAGCGGCATGGCGAACATTACCCTTACCGCCTTCTGGCGGCACAAACAGATCGCCCAGGGTACGCTGAGCGAACTGATCCAGCAGATCCAATCGGCAAAACTCGACCATGAAACCGTTTTCATTTTTAACGATCGCAGCGGCAAGCGTCTCGATATTCACCTTCACGGCGATATTGCCAGCACGCTGGCGTTATACCCGGAGCTGGCTGAAAGCAGCGTCGTCAGAACCCGGGGCAGGCCAAAGCTCGGCGTCCTCGCGAAAGAGGTCACGTTGCTGCCACGCCACTGGGAGTGGCTGGCCACCCAGCCCGGCGGAGCGTCTGCCACCTTGCGCAGGCTTGTCGATCAGGCCAGAAAATCCAGCGTAGCGGCGGATAATAAGCGCCAGCGCCACGATCGCGCCTACCACTTTATGTACGAAATCGCGGGAGATCTGCCTGATTACGAGGCCAGCCTGCGCGCACTTTTCGCTGATGACGAGGCGGCGTTTACCACGTGTATCAGGCACTGGCCGCAGGATATTCGCCACTACGCACTCCGGCTGGCGTTTGGCAAAGAATGAGGATAGCCCGGGGAGAGGCACAGCCGGGCGACTCAAAATCTCTACAAATGTAAATTTTTGTGCAATTTACTCCTCAAAATAAATTTTAAGATATTGATTTTATTGAGTGTAAAATCAAAATATCGTTTCCACTGTTCCGCCGGACAACAAAACGCACAAGGATACGCTACGCTTTGTAAATCATCCTGCGGCAAGCGTTTTTACCCCTTCTGCGGACGTCGCCACCATAATACCGGGGAAGCCCCTATGACCCTTAGTCATGAAGATGATGTCAAAATGCTGCTGTCTGCGTTTGAACGACGTCTGGAACAACTCTTGCCCGAGGGCGAGCAGGAAGGCCAGGTCTATGCGGCCATGCGCGAAGCAACGCTTGTCGCCGGCAAGCGAATGCGCCCTCTGTTGCTGCTGCTGGCCGCGACGGATATGGGCTATAAAACTGAGCAGACAGGCCTGCTGGACCTTGCCTGCGCCATTGAGATGGTCCATGTCGCCTCCCTGATTCTGGATGACATGCCCTGCATGGACAATGCCACCCTCAGACGTGGACGTCCTACCGTTCATTATCAGTACGGCGAAAACGTCGCGATACTGGCGGCGGTGGCGTTGCTGAGTCATGCGTTTTGCGTTATCTCACGCGCGCCTGCGCTTACGCCTGAGGCAAAAGCGCGGGCGATTGCTGAGCTGTCGGCATCGGTGGGGCATATGGGGCTGGTGCAGGGGCAATTTCGCGATCTGAACGAGTCCCGGCAGAGCCGGAATGCGGATGAGATCCTGCTGACCAACGAGCTGAAAACCAGCAGCCTGTTCAACGCCACCCTGCAACTGGCGGCCATTGCCGCTGATGCACCGCCTCAGGTCAGTGAACGTCTGCGCTTTTTCGCCCGCGATCTGGGCCAGGCCTTCCAGCTGATTGATGACCTGACGGACGGCTCCAGTGCCACCGGTAAAGATCCGCATCAGGACAAAGATAAATCGACGCTGGTCGCGGTGCTGGGGGCAGAAAGCGTCTTCCTGCGGCTGCGCGAACACGTGCGCAGCGCCGATCAGCATATTGCCAGCGCCTGCCAGCCGGGAAATACCGCCCGGTACTATGTTCACGTCTGGTTTGAAAAACAGCTGACGCTTATCAGTCAGAGCCTGTCGTTATCCCTGTCGGAGTGTCAATGAGCAGCCTGTCGCAACGTAAAAGCGATCATCTCGATATCGTACTGAACAGCGCACCCGGCGCAAAAAAGTGTACCAACGGCTTTGAAAAATGGCGCTTCGGGCACTGTGCTCTGCCCGAACTGCATCTGGATGATATTGACCTCTCGACCTCGCTGTTTGGCCGGACCCTTAACGCGCCGCTGCTGATCAGCTCGATGACCGGCGGCACCCGCCGGGCGAGCCAGATCAATCAACATCTGGCCCTTGCCGCGCAGGCGCTGGGGCTGGCAATGGGGGTTGGCTCCCAGCGTGTGGCGCTGGAGAGCGAGGTAAATTATGGCCTGACGCGCGAGCTGCGTTCCTTTGCCCCGGACGTTGTGCTGATGGCCAACCTCGGTGCGGCGCAGATTGCGGGCCGACAGGGGATCGACTACGCCAGACGTGCGGTAGAGACCCTTGCGGCAGATGCGCTGATTATCCACCTCAACCCGCTTCAGGAGGCGCTGCAGCACGGCGGCGATCGCAACTGGTGCGGGGTGATCGACGCTATTCATCACACCGTTGAGGCGCTGCATGTGCCGGTGGTGATAAAAGAGGTGGGCAACGGGCTTTCGGTTCCGGTTGCCCGCGAGCTGGCCGCGGCGGGCGTGGCGATGCTGGATGTCGCCGGTGCTGGCGGCACCAGTTGGGCGGCGGTAGAGGGCGAACGCGCCGTCACCGCGCACGACCGGGCGGTGGCCATGGCGTTTGCCGACTGGGGCATCCCCACCGCAACGGCATTACAGGATCTGCATCAGGCCCTGCCCGACATGCCGCTGGTGGCCTCGGGCGGGATCGCCAACGGTATTGAGGTGGCAAAAGCTATCCGCTTAGGCGCAAGCGTGGTGGGGCAAGCGGCCGGGGTGCTGCAGAGCGCGTTGGTCTCCAGCGAGGCGGTCATTGACCATTTCCAGGTAATCATTGCCCAGCTGCGCGTCGCCTGTTTCTGCACCGGGAGTGCAAACCTGGCGCAGCTGCGTCAGGCCCCGCTGGTGGCACAAACCTGATGGCACACGCGTGGGACATCATCTTAGTGGGCGGTGGGCTGGCGAACGGGCTGATCGCGTTGCGGCTGCGACAACAGCGCCCAGCGCTGCGCGTGCTGCTGCTCGAGGCCGACAGCCAGCCGGGCGGTAACCACACCTGGTCCTTTCATGAGGGCGATATAACTCCCGATCAGCACCGGTGGATTGCCCCCCTGGTGGCGCATCGCTGGCAGGGATATGACGTCCGCTTTCCCCGCCTGAACCGAACCCTTGCCGGGGAGTATCTCAGCATCACTTCCGCGCGTTTTGCCGCCGTGCTGACGGAGACCCTGGGCGAGAGCCTGCAAACCGACGCCGCGGTCACTGATATCACCCCTGAGTCGGTGACCCTTGCCGACGGCACGCGGCTCCGGGCCAGCGCGGTCATTGATGGCCGGGGCTATACGCCGGACAAACACCTCAACACCGGTAGCCAGTCATTCCTCGGCCAACAGTGGCGTCTGCGCCAGCCCCACGGCCTGACCCGACCGATACTGATGGACGCCACGGTCAATCAGCAGGGCGGGTATCGTTTTGTCTATACCCTGCCGATTTCCGCAACCGAACTGCTGGTTGAAGATACCCACTACATTGACGCCGCCCGGCTGCATCTGAGCGCCGCGCGGCAAAATATCGCTGATTATGCCCGCCAGCAGGGCTGGTACCTGGAGAGCCTGGTTCGCGAAGAGCAGGGCCATCTGCCGATTATGCTGGCGGGGGATTTCCCGGCTTACTGGCAGGCGCGGGATAAGCAGCCGTGCAGCGGCCTGCGCGCCGGGCTGTTTCATGCCACCACCGGCTATTCGTTGCCGCACGCGGTGGCGTTGGCCGATGCTATTGCCGGTAGCACGGAGTTCAGCGCGGCCGCAGTTTTTTCCGTTATACATCGTTATGCCCTGCACCAGTGGCACGCGCAGCGTTTTTTCCGCACCCTGAACCGGATGCTCTTTCTGGCAGGGGATGCCGATAAACGCTGGCAGGTCATGCAGCGTTTTTACTCTCTTAACGAAGGGCTGATTGCCCGCTTTTACGCCGGGCAACTGAACCTGGCCGACAAAGCGCGGATCCTGGCAGGTAAGCCCCCGGTTCCCGTCGGCGAAGCGATGCTCGCCATACTGAAACTCACTCCCCGGATGCGAGCGTTTCACCATGAATAAAACAGTGATTATTGGTGCCGGTTTTGGCGGATTAGCGCTGGCCATTCGGCTGCAGGCGCAGGGTATTGCCACACTTCTGCTGGAGCAGCGGGATAAGCCCGGCGGGCGCGCTTACGTTTATCACGATAAAGGGTTCACCTTTGACGCCGGACCGACGGTGATAACCGATCCCACCGCCATCGAAGAGCTCTTTACCCTGGCCGGCAAACGCATGGCGGACTATGTTGATCTGCTGCCGGTCACCCCTTTCTACCGCCTGTGCTGGGAGACCGGCGAGGTGTTTGATTACGACAATGTGCAGACCCGGCTGGAAGAGCAGATAAGACGGTTCAACCCCCGCGACGTGGAGGGTTACCGCAAGTTTCACGCCTACTCGCGGGAGGTGTTTAACGAGGGGTATCTCAAGCTCGGCACGGTGCCGTTCCTCTCGTTCCGCGATATGCTCCGCGCCGGGCCGCAGCTTACCCGTTTGCAGGCCTGGCGCAGCGTCTACAGCATGGTCTCGCGCTTTATCGAGAATGAACAGCTGCGCCAGGCGTTCTCTTTTCATTCGCTGCTGGTGGGCGGTAATCCGTTTGCCACCTCGTCCATCTATACCCTAATCCACGCCCTGGAGCGTGAGTGGGGCGTCTGGTTTGCCCGCGGCGGCACCGGGGCGTTGGTACAGGGGCTGGTGAAGCTCTATCAGGATCTGGGCGGCGAGTTGCAGCTGAATGCGGAGGTGACCCGGCTGGTGGCCGAGGGTGAACATATTCGCGCCGTGGAGCTGATAGATGGCCAGGTAATCCCGGTCGCGGCGGTGGCCTCCAACGCCGACGTGGTGCATACCTATGAAAAACTGCTGGGACACCATCCGGTAGGCGCCGCCCGCGCGGCATCGCTCAAGCGTAAACGGATGAGTAATTCCTTATTTGTGCTCTATTTTGGCCTGAACAAGCAGCACGATCTTGCGCACCACACCGTCTGTTTCGGGCCGCGGTACAAAGAGTTGATCGACGATATTTTTAATAAAAACGCGCTGGCGGAGGATTTTTCGCTCTATCTTCACGCCCCCTGCGTTACCGATCCCTCGCTGGCACCGCCGGGCTGCGGCAGTTATTACGTATTAGCGCCGGTGCCCCACCTGGGCACCGCAGATCTCGACTGGACGGTGGAAGGGCCGCGCCTGCGGGACAGGATTTTTGCCTATCTGGAAGCCCATTACATGCCGGGGCTGCGCAGCCAGCTGGTAACCCACCGCATGTTCACTCCCTTCGATTTTCGCGATCAGCTGGGCGCGCATCTGGGGTCGGCTTTTTCTGTCGAACCGATCCTGCGCCAGAGCGCCTGGTTCCGACCGCACAATCGCGACAGCCGAATTCCCAACCTTTACCTGGTCGGGGCGGGTACCCATCCGGGGGCCGGTATTCCCGGCGTGATTGGTTCGGCTAAAGCGACGGCAGGGCTGATGCTGGAGGCGCTTTCCCGATGAATACGACTCTGATGGATCATGCGACCGGCACCATGGCTGTGGGTTCGAAAAGCTTTGCCACTGCGGCGAAACTCTTCGACCCGGCGACCCGACGTAGCGTGCTGATGCTCTACGCCTGGTGCCGTTACTGCGACGACGTTATCGACGGCCAGGAGCTAGGGTTTAATGCCACTCCCGTGGACAGCGCTCAGGCAGAGTTACGCCTGGAGATGCTTAAAAAGCAGACCCTGCGCGCCTGGGAAGGGGGCGAGATGCACGAGCCCGCCTTTGCCGCCTTTCAGGAAGTGGCGCTGGGCCACAATATCCCGCTCCAGCTGGCTTACGATCACCTTGATGGCTTTGCCATGGACGTGCGCGAGACGCATTACGAGACGTTCGACGACACCCTGCAATACTGCTACCGCGTGGCGGGCGTGGTGGGGTTAATGATGGCCCGGGTGATGGGCGTGCGCGATGAAGCTGTGCTCGATCGTGCCTGTGATTTAGGCCTGGCGTTTCAGCTGACCAATATCGCCAGAGATATTGTCGAGGATGCCCGGGTTGGCCGCTGTTATCTGCCCGCCCAATGGCTGGCCGAGGCGGATATCCCCCCGGAGGCGATAGCGCAGCCAAAAATGCGCGCCCCCCTCGCGGATATTGCCCAGCGGCTGGTGGCAGAAGCCGAGCCTTACTATGCCTCTGCCCGGCAAGGGCTGGCGGGGCTGCCGCTGCGATCCGCCTGGGCCATCGCCTCGGCGCACGGGGTATATCGTGAGATTGGCGTGAAGGTGAGTGCGGCTGGGTCCCGCGCCTGGGATAAACGGCAGGGGACCAGCGCGGTGGAAAAGTCGGGATTGCTGCTGAAAGGCGCCGGGCAGGCGCTCACTTCTCGTTTTGCGACACAGACGCCGCGTCCGGCCGGGCTCTGGCAGCGTCCGCGCTAGTCGCGCGACGCGCCTTGCGCTGGCGTAACGTGGCCTGCAATTTTTCAACGGGCGGCGCATACAGGAAACCAAAGGAGACGCAGTCCTCTTTGCCCCGGACGGCGTGGTGCAGGCGGTGCGCCAGATAAAGGCGCTTGAGATAACCCCGGCGCGGGATATAGCGAAACGGCCAGCGCTGATGCACCAGGCCATCATGCACCATAAAATAGAGCGCGCCGTAAAGCGTCATCCCGGCCCCAATCCACTGTAATGGCCATATCCCCCAGGTGCCCAGAGCAATCAGCACAATCGCCAGCACAGCGAACACCACCGCGTAAAGGTCGTTGACCTCAAACCAGCTGGTGCGCGGCTCATGATGCGATTCATGCCACCCCCAACCCCAGCCGTGCATAATGTACTTATGCGCAAGGGCCGCGACTAACTCCATGGCGGCAACGGTTAAAAGCACGATCAATGTGTTGTACAACGCGAGCATTGTTGCTCCTTTGGCTCGGGGAGGGATGGGGTTTCAGGTATTAAGCGTAACACTTAAATGGGAGAAGGGTGGCGTGCGCAGCGGCTGTCTTCATAACTGTTTCATTTTACTTGCGTAGCTTGCTCTATAATCTCTGCAACTTTACTTCTGCTAAATCCTGTTTCATCTGCGATCTCCATTATTTTGGCTTCCTTCATTGCCTTACTACGCATGGCTGAAAGGGTTGGCTTAAAAGGATGGTTGTTTCCTTGAATATTTAATGGCAGTGAGATACTGCCAATAAGAATTTCTTCAAGTAACCAGGGTTCTTCATGTGCGACCCAGTAAACTTTTGCATTCTCTTCCATCCACTGGTCAAGCCATTGCTCACCTAAATGGGTAAACGTCGTTCTTTTTCCTGAACCAACCCGGCGGAGCGGATAATTGCTTTCCAGTGCAAGTAAAACCCCTAGCGAACGTCTGAGTGTCGAGCCTTCTGCGTTGCCGCTGTAATGCGTTTTAATGCGTGTTTTAAGGTTAGCGCGACTGTTGGGTTTTCCCTTTTTATCAGGTGAGATACCGACATAGAGCAATGTGTACCCATCCTGAGTGAGGCAATCTTTCGTCGGTACGCCTGGAGGGATTTCTTTGAACCACCAGAAATAGACACCGTTGATTGCAGGAACAGGTGTTGGTTGGCTCATGACTTCTGTTCTGCTGAATGTTTTGTCAGGATAAAAATTAAACACCGGGATTCTCCGCGCTGATTGATTCCTGGTATTTTAAGGGATTGTTGGCTGTGATGAGTTGATTTACGTAGGGGCTAATATGAGTTTAAGAGTAACAACGCAGCAGGTGGATACCTGGAAGAAACGTATTCAGAGGGATGGTTTGAAAGGTTCTACTTACTTTTGCCAGCAGGGCGGGGCCGTTTGGGTTTCCGCATCAGCCGATCATCAGGCTATCTGTCAGAAAGTTTTAGGAAGGGATTCAGGAACAAGTTCTTTATCGAGTTATTTGCGCTGGGATGACGTTGGCGCTGTTGCTTTGGTTGAATTGTAGCACGCGATTGAAACGGCTTAAGGTGAAGATTTTGCTGCCAGTTTAAAGCGTTGTCGCCACTTTGTAGCCAACAAGGGAAAGCGGTGGTGTAAGTGATTCATTCGATGGGTGGTAAAATTCAGGCAACAAAAAACCCATCAACCTTGAACCAAAACGGCGGGGTTGATGGGCTCCACAAATTGGGGACATCAAAGAAAAGCAGTGGCAATAGTTATGACTGACATCTGACAGAAAAGTTCTGCACTTAGCGAAATTTTTTCGCCGTTGCGCAAATTTCTCCCTTACCCCAGCCCCGGCCAGATGATGATAATCAAGGTCCCCGCCAGGGTTAACAGCACGTTAGCGATGGCATAGGTACCGGCATAGCCCAGCGCCGGGATGTTGCTGCGCGCGGTATCGCTGATAATTTCCATCGCAGGGGCACAGGTACGCGCCCCCATCATCGCGCCAAACAGCATGGCGCGGTTCATGCGCAGCACGTAGGCGCCAAACAGGAAACAGATCACCACCGGTACCAGGCTGACGATCAACCCGGCCACCAGCATCTGCCAGCCCACCGCGCCCAGGCTGTGTCCAATGCCGCTGCCCGCGCTTAAACCGACGCCCGCCATAAACACCATCAGGCCAAACTCTTTCACCATGTTCAGCGCGCCCTGAGGGATATAGCCGAAGGTGGGGTGGTTGGCTCGCAGGAAGCCGAGCATGATCCCGGCGAACAGCAGGCCCGCCGCGTTACCAATGCCGAAGCTAAAGTTGCTGAACTGGAAGGTGATCATCCCAATCATCAGGCCAACGATAAAGAAGGCGCAGAACGCCAGCAGATCGGTCACCTGGCTGTGAATGGAGATAAAGCCGATGCGGTCAGCGACGGTTTTCACGCGGCGCGTGTCGCCGCTCACCTGCAACACATCGCCCTTGTTCAGCACGATGTTGTCATCGATTGGCATCTCAATCTGGCTGCGGATCACCCGGTTGAGGAAGCAACCGTGGTCGGTCAGCTTGAGCTGTGCCAGACGGCGGCCAACGGCATTGTGGTTTTTGACCACAATCTCTTCGGTGACGATGCGCATGTCGAGCAGGTCGCGGTCGAACACCTCTTTGCCGTTGCGGAAGCTCGGATCGAGACGGGCGTGCGCATCCGGGTAACCCACCAGCGCGATGTCATCGCCCATCTGCAACACCGCATCACCGTCCGGGTTGGCCAGAATGCCGTTACGGCGAATACGTTCGATATAGCAGCCCGTCTGGCGATAAATGCCCAGCTCGCGAAGATTTTTACCGTCAGCCCAGGCCACCAGCTCCGGGCCGACACGGTAGGCGCGGATCACCGGAAGATAAACTTTGCGTTTGATGTCAGTGTCCAGACCGCGCTCGCGGGCGATTTGCTGGGCGCTGGTCTGCAGATCCTGATGCTGCAATTTCGGTAAATAGCGCGCGCCCACAATCAGGCTCACCAGACCGATCAGATAGGTCAGGGCATAGCCAAGGCTCAGGTGATCCAGCGCCAGTGACAGCTGGGCGTTATCCAGCCCAAGATGGCGCAGCGTATCCCCGGCACCGACCAGCACCGGCGTGGAGGTCATCGACCCGGCCAGCATGCCCGCCGTCAGGCCAATATCCCAGCCAAAAAGCTTGCCTAAACCCAGCGCGATTAACAGGGCACTGCCAACCATCACCAGCGCCAGCATCAGGTAATTTTTACCGTCGCGGAAGAAAATAGAAAAAAAGTTGGGACCAGCTTCGACGCCGACACAAAAAATAAACAGCATAAAGCCCAGATTCAGGGCATCGGTGTTAATACTGAAATGCTGCTGGCCTAATAATAATGAAACGACTAAAACGCCAATAGAATTACCGAGTTGGATCGACCCGAGACGTAATTTCCCCAGGCAAAGACCTAAAGCCAGTACCACAAATAATAACAGGATGTAATTCCCATTTAACAATTCTGCGACGTTTATGTTCACGGAGGATAACTTTTCGTTTACCAGTAAGTGGTTGAAGGGGTGGGATATTTAGGCTACTGTTTGCGCTGTAATAACAGGAGTTAAGACACTCCTGATCGCATATCATAATATATCCCACAAAGTAATATCAAACTATTAGTGAATTTTTAACAGATATCACCCAATGATAGCAGTGACGTTAAGACCCGGTGATTTTGGCAAGGAAGGCCGGGTGACTCAACTAATTGGCGTCCATCGGACGAAAAAGTATTTGCCCGCAATGGCAGGGGGATAGATTGAATATTAAACGTAACTGGTTTGGCGTGGCTTGCTGCTTTTTACTGTTTACCGCAGTTTGCATCTGTCTGATGTACCAGGTGAGGGGGGCGTTTATTTCTTCGGGGTATCCTGGTCTGGGGCTACTTTTCTTCATCTTACCCGGTATCGCTGCTGGCTTCTTCTCCCGTGGTGGAGAGGTGATCAGGCCGCTGATGGGGGCGATACTCGCCGCGCCGGTCTGTCTGGTGGTGATGCGGATGATCTTTATCTCGTCACGCAGCATCCTGCAGGAACTGGCCTGGCTGCTGAGCGGCGTTTTCTGGTGTGCGTTAGGGGCGTTGTTCTTTCTGTTTGTGCGCCGGGCGCTGAAGAACCGCCGCGTGAGAGTAAAAACGCCCTCAGAGTGAGGGCGTGAAAGGCTTACTGGGCAGCGAACAGGCCCAGGTGCTCTTTGGCATAGGCTTCAAAATCGGTAAAGCCGCCGATGTGAGTCTGGTCGAGGAAGATCTGCGGAACAGTTTCAACCGGCTTACCCACGGTCTGTTCCAGATCGGCTTTAGAGATACCTTCTGCGTGAATGTCCACGTAGCGGTAGTTAAAATCTTCACGCTCAGCGGTCAGTTTTTCTGCCAGATCTTTTGCGCGCACACAGTAAGGGCAACCCGGACGTCCAAAAATTACTGCAAACATTTTCTCTCTCCTGAAACTAAGCCAGACGGCGAATGACACTATATTGCCGATAACTATCGGTAATGGAAAGCAGGTTCTGCCTGTTACATTGATACCTTCAGGCTATGTTTGGCCAATTACAGTCTCATTTTCTTTGCCTATACTGGCGAAATGTCAGTAACGCCGTAAAGAGAGACAAGATGACGCCAGTAATTGATCTGTTACGTTCCCACCGCTCCATCCGCCATTTTACCCAGGAACCTATCACCGATGCGCAGCGCGAGGCCATTATTGCCGGTGCGCAAGGCACCTCCAGCTCCAGCTTCCTGCAGTGCAGCTCCATTATCCGCATCACCGACCCGGCGATGCGTGAACAGCTGGTGACCCTCACCGGCGGGCAAAAGCACGTTGCCGAGGCGGCGGAGTTCTGGGTGTTCTGCGCCGACTTCAACCGCCATCTGCAAATATGTCCTGAGGCGCAGCTTGGCCTGGCAGAACAACTGCTGCTCGGCGTGGTGGATACCGCGATGCTGGCGCAGAACGCGATGACGGCGGCAGAGTCGCTGGGGTTGGGTGGCGTTTACATTGGTGGTATCCGCAACAGTATTGAGGCCGTGACCGAATTGCTGCAGCTGCCGAAGCACGTTCTGCCGCTGTTTGGCCTGTGCCTTGGCTGGCCTGCGGATAACCCGGACGTCAAGCCGCGCCTGCCAGCGGCGATGGTGGTGCATGAAAACCACTACCAGCCGGTCGATAAAGAGGTGCTGGCGCAGTACGACGAGGAGCTGGCGAACTACTATCTCAGCCGCGCGACCAATAACCGCCGTGATACCTGGAGCGACCATATCCGCCGCACCATCATCAAGGAAAACCGTCCGTTTATTCTCGATTATTTGCATAAACAGGGCTGGGCTACACGATAAGTCCATTCATCCTGCGCCTGCCTGCGTGTATGATACGCAGGCTTTTACCGGATTATGTCTGAGAGGTGCAGGGTGAAAATTGCCATATTGTCCCGGGATGGAACGCTCTTTTCCTGTAAACGCCTGCGTGAAGCGGCAGAGCAGCGTGGCCATCATGTAGAAATCCTCGATCCGCTGTCCTGCTATATGAATATCAGTCCGGCGGCATCCTCCATTCACTATAAAGGGCGTCAACTGCCGCATTTCGACGCGGTTATCCCGCGCATTGGCTCGGCAATCACCTTTTATGGCACCGCCGCGCTGCGCCAGTTTGAACTGCTCGGCAGTTATCCGCTGAATGAATCCGTGGCCATTACCCGGGCGCGCGACAAACTTCGCTCCCTGCAGCTGCTGGCCCGTCAGGGGATCGACCTGCCGATCACCGGTATTGCCCATTCGCCCGATGACACCAGCGATCTGATCGAGATGGTGGGCGGTGCGCCGCTGGTGGTCAAGCTGGTAGAAGGCACCCAGGGGATTGGCGTGGTGCTGGCCGAAACCCGCCAGGCGGCAGAGAGCGTGATTGATGCCTTTCGCGGCCTGAACGCGCATATTCTGGTGCAGGAGTACATTCAGGAGGCCAAAGGGCGCGACATTCGCTGTCTGGTGGTGGGGGATGAAGTGGTCGCGGCCATTGAGCGCCAGGCCAAAGAGGGCGATTTTCGCTCCAACCTGCACCGGGGCGGTGTTGCCCGGGTGGTAGAGATCACCGCGCGCGAGCGGGAGATTGCACTGCTGGCCGCGCAGACGCTGGGGCTGGATGTTGCCGGGGTCGATATCTTACGTGCCGATCGCGGGCCGCTGGTGATGGAAGTGAATGCCTCACCGGGGCTGGAAGGCATTGAGAAAACCACCGGGATTGACATAGCCGGGAAGATGATCGGCTGGATAGAGCGTCAGGCCACGCCGGAGTTTTGCCTGAAAACGGGCGGATAACTGACCTGCCACGCACACGTCGCCTGGCACAGGCACTATTTTTTTAAGGGGTTCCACCGTTATGGATTCACTCGTTGTACCGACACTTGATACTTTGCGTCACTGGCTCGACAACATGGGCGTCAGCTTTTTTGAATGCGACACCTGCCAGGCGCTGCACCTGCCGCATATGCAAAACTTTGACGGTGTGTTTGATGCCAAGCTCGATCTGATTAATGACGTCATTCTTTTTTCCGCGCTGGCAGAGGTCAAACCCTCGGCGTTACTGGCCTTAGCATCGGATTTATCTGCCATCAATGCCAGTTCTTTGACGGTGAAAGCATTTCTCGATATACAGGATGATAATCTGCCAAAGCTGGTGGTTTGCCAGTCTTTCAACGCCACCGTCGGGCTGACTTTCCCGCAGTTCGCGGCATTCATCCAGCAGAGCGAAGAGCAGATCTCCATGGTGATGCTTGAAGCCAGCGCCCATCAACTGCTCTACAACGCCGAAGAGGGCGCTGAGCAGCCTGAATCTGCGGGCAATTTTCTGCACTAAAGCTGTCTGACTTTTAGGCAGTCGCTGTCGTGGCGGCTGCATAACACCCTCGTTTCTGCTGGATTTAACCTTCCTTTAAAGAATTATTCACCGCCATCCCGGCAAATCGGCTTATCACATAGACACTTCCTGCATAAAAAATTGTTAAAAGGCGTTTTTTAATCTGAGCTATAGCTACGGAGACAAGCTACAGTTTATTCTTGCGATGCTGTTAAATGCGAGCAGATACCGCCACCTGAGTAACATCTTCTGCTGCATGCAGAGTGATAAATTATGCACGTTTCTTGCATAGGTTAAGAGTGTTCATTTTTGGCGCGTTTGTTAACGCGCTTTCAGAAGGATTAACGCTATGATCGCTTTACATAAAAAATGGTTATCGGGTCTGGTTGCAGGTGCTCTGATGGCGGTCTCTGCCGGCACGCTTGCTGCAGAACAAAAAACGCTGCATATCTATAACTGGTCTGATTATATTGCCCCGGACACGGTGGCGAATTTCGAAAAAGAGACCGGGATTAAAGTCGTTTACGACGTCTTCGACTCCAACGAAGTACTGGAAGGCAAACTGATGGCGGGCAGCACCGGCTTCGACCTGGTGGTGCCGTCAGCCAGCTTCCTTGAGCGTCAGCTCTCTGCTGGCGTGTTCCAGCCGCTGGACAAAAGCAAACTGCCGGAGTGGAAAAACCTCGATCCCGAGCTGCTGAAGCTTATCGCCAAACACGACCCGGAAAACAAATACGCGATGCCGTATATGTGGGCCACCACGGGCATCGGCTATAACGTCGACAAAGTGAAACAGGTGTTGGGTGCCGATGCCCCGGTAAATAGCTGGGATCTGGTGCTGAAGCCAGAGAACCTCGAGAAGCTGAAAAGCTGCGGCGTGTCGTTCCTCGATGCCCCGGAAGAGGTGTTTGCCACCGTCCTGAATTACCTCGGCAAAGATCCGAACAGCACCAAAGCGGATGACTACACCGGCCCGGCAACAGACCTGCTGCTGAAGCTGCGTCCAAATATCCGTTATTTCCACTCGTCTCAGTACATTAACGATCTGGCGAACGGCGACATCTGCGTAGCCATCGGCTGGGCAGGGGATGTTCTGCAGGCGGCTAACCGCGCCAAAGAAGCCAAAAACGGTGTGAATATCGCCTATTCAATCCCGAAAGAGGGGGCGATGGCCTTCTTTGACGTCTTTGCGATGCCTGCCGATGCGAAAAACAAAGACGAAGCCTATCAGTTCCTGAACTATCTGCTGCGCCCGGATGTTATCGCCCACATCTCTGACCACGTCTTCTATGCCAACGGCAACAAAGAGGCCACCAGCCTTGTCAGCGCCGAAGTGCGTGATAACCCGGGGATCTATCCACCGGCTGACGTGCGCGCCAAAATGTTCACCCTGAGCGTTCAGGAGCCGAAAATCGACCGCGTGCGTACCCGTGCGTGGACGAAAGTGAAAAGCGGTAAATAACGATGTGATGTACGCCGGGCAGCGCAAGCGCGTGCCCGGCGATACGCACCCTGATGGTGCGTTTGCACCAGTTTGATTGATGCCGGAGAGCACCCCGTGAACGACGCGATCCCCCGCCCGCAGGCGAAAACCCGTAAAGCGCTGACCCCGCTGCTGGAAATCCGCAACCTGACCAAATCCTTTGATGGTCAGAATGCCGTGGATGATGCCAGCCTGACCATTTATAAAGGCGAAATTTTTGCCCTGCTTGGCCCATCCGGCTGCGGGAAATCGACGTTGCTGCGTATGCTGGCCGGGTTTGAACAGCCCAGCGCCGGGCAGATTATGCTTGATGGCGTCGACCTTTCCCACGTGCCGCCGTATCAGCGTCCCATCAATATGATGTTTCAGTCCTACGCACTCTTCCCGCACATGACCGTGGAGCAGAACATCGCCTTTGGCCTGAAGCAGGACAAAATGCCGAAAGCCGAGATCGCCACCCGCGTGGCCGAAATGCTGAGCCTGGTGCACATGCAGGAGTTTGCAAAGCGCAAGCCGCATCAGCTCTCGGGCGGGCAACGTCAGCGTGTGGCCCTGGCCCGCAGCCTGGCGAAACGTCCCAAACTGCTGCTGTTAGATGAGCCGATGGGGGCGCTGGATAAAAAACTGCGCGACCGTATGCAGCTGGAAGTGGTGGATATTCTGGAGCGCGTGGGCGTGACCTGCGTGATGGTCACCCACGACCAGGAAGAGGCCATGACCATGGCCGGACGCATCGCGATCATGAACCGCGGCAAGTTTGTGCAGATAGGGGAGCCGGAAGAGATCTACGAGCATCCGACCACCCGCTACAGCGCCGAATTTATCGGCTCAATCAACGTGTTTGAAGGACTGCTGAAAGCGCGGGAAGAGGACGGCCTGGTGATCGACTCGCCGGGGCTTATTCACCCGCTGAAGGTTGCCGCCGACAACTCGGTGGTGGACAACGTGCCGGTATACGTGGCGCTGCGCCCGGAAAAAATCACCCTGTGCGATGCGCCCCCGGCCGACGGTTACAACTTTGCGGTGGGAGAGGTGGTACATATTGCCTATCTCGGCGATCTCTCCATCTATCACGTCCGGCTGAAGAGCGGCCAGATGATCAGCGCCCAGCTGCAGAACACCTGGCGCTACCGCAAGGGGCTGCCGACCTGGGGCGACGAAGTGCGTCTGTGCTGGGAAGCAGACAGCTGCGTTGTACTGACGGTATAAGGAACGGCGATGAGCAAACCTGAACCTGAGACCCGCGTAGCGGCGGGCATTGATACCAGCTGGCTGACACGGATGCAGATGGCCCACGGCCGCAAACTGGTGATCGCCCTCCCTTATGTGTGGCTGATCCTGCTGTTCCTGCTGCCGTTCCTGATTGTGTTTAAAATCAGCCTGGCAGAGATGGCGCGGGCGATCCCGCCCTACAGCGACCTGGTGGAGTGGGGGGACAGTCAGCTGTCGATCATGCTCAACCTGGGCAACTTCCTGCAACTGACCGACGATCCGCTCTATTTCGAGGCCTATTTACAGTCGTTGCAGGTGGCGGGCATCTCGACGATTTGCTGTCTTCTGCTGGCCTACCCGCTGGCCTGGGCAGTGGCGCACAGCAAGCCCTCGACGCGAAATATCCTGCTGCTGCTGGTGATTTTACCTTCCTGGACCTCGTTCCTGATCCGCGTTTATGCCTGGATGGGGATCCTGAAAAACAACGGCGTGCTGAACAACTTTCTGCTGTGGCTGGGGGTTATCGATCAGCCGCTGACGATTCTGCACACCAACCTGGCGGTCTATATCGGCATCGTGTACGCCTATCTGCCCTTTATGGTGCTGCCGATCTACACCGCCCTAACGCGCATCGACTATTCGCTGGTGGAAGCAGCGCTTGATCTCGGCGCCCGCCCGCTGAAAACCTTCTTCACCGTGATTGTGCCGCTGACCAAAGGCGGGATTATCGCCGGATCGATGCTGGTGTTTATCCCGGCGGTGGGGGAGTTCGTGATCCCGGAACTGCTCGGCGGCCCGGACAGCATTATGATTGGCCGCGTGCTGTGGCAGGAGTTCTTTAACAACCGCGACTGGCCGGTGGCCTCGGCGGTGGCGATCGTGATGCTGCTCCTGCTGATCGTGCCGATCATGTGGTTCCACAAGTACCAGCAGAAACAGATGGGAGATCATGGATGAACAACTTACCGGTAGTGCGCTCTCCGTGGCGGATCCTGATCCTGGTGCTCGGCTTTACGTTCCTGTATGCACCGATGCTGATGCTGGTGATCTACTCCTTCAACAGCTCGAAGCTGGTGACGGTGTGGGCGGGCTGGTCCACGCGCTGGTACGGCGAGCTGTTCCACGACCAGGCGATGATCAGCGCCGTGGGGTTAAGCCTGACCATTGCCGCCTGTGCGGCAACGATGGCGGTGATCCTCGGCACCATCGCCGCCGTGGTCATGGTGCGCTTTGGTCGCTTTCGCGGGGCCAACGGTTTTGCCTTTATGATCACCGCTCCGTTGGTCATGCCCGACGTGATCACCGGCCTGTCACTGCTGCTGCTGTTTGTCGCCATGGGTCACGCCATCGGCTGGCCGTCGGATCGCGGCATGTTGACCATCTGGCTGGCCCACGTCACCTTCTGTACCGCCTATGTTGCAGTGGTGATCTCCTCGCGCCTGCGCGAGCTGGATCACTCCATTGAAGAGGCGGCGATGGATCTGGGTGCCACGCCGCTGAAGGTGTTCTTTATCATCACCCTGCCGATGATTATGCCGGCGGTGGTCTCCGGCTGGCTGCTGGCCTTTACCCTGTCGCTGGACGACCTGGTGATCGCCAGTTTCGTCTCTGGCCCGGGAGCGACCACGCTGCCGATGCTGGTCTTCTCCAGCGTGCGCATGGGGGTTAACCCGGAGATCAACGCCCTGGCAACGATCATTCTCGGCGTGGTGGGCATTATCGGGCTGATTGCCTGGTATCTGATGGCGCGTTCTGAAAAACAGCGCCAGCGCGATATCCAACGTGCAAGACGCGGCTGAAGCTCCTAAAATCTGCACAGGCGTAAATGAGATGCCGCGTTATCGCGGCATCGTTTCATGGAAGACATCACGTTGGGATTTTTCAGTAAAACAAGTCAGTCACATGCCCGTCTGAATGTTCCTGCTCTGGTGCAGGTGGCGGCGCTCGCCATTATTATGATCCGCTGCCTTGATGTATTCATGATTTTCAATACCTTGGGCGTGCGCGGCATGGGGGAGTTCATTCACCGCAGTGTCCAGACATGGAACCTGACGCTGGTCTTTTTCGCCAGCCTGATGCTGGTGTTTATCGAAATTTACTGCGCTTTTTCGCTGGTAAAAGGGCGTAACTGGGCGCGACTTATCTACCTTCTGACCCAGGTGGTGGCTACCGGCTATCTGTGGGCCGCGTCGCTGGGCTACGGTTATCCTGAACTGTTCAGCATCCCCGGCGAGTCAAAACGCGAGATCTTCCACACCCTGGTGATGCAAAAGCTGCCCGACCTGCTGGTGCTCGGCCTGCTGTTTGTTCCGGCGGCCAGCCGACGGTTTTTCCGTCTGCAATAACGTGTATAATCGCTGCCCCCAGACGTATTAAGGTTTCGTTATGCAGTGCGCACTCTATGACGCCGGTCGCTGTCGCTCCTGTCAGTGGATAGAACAGCCGGTCTCTTCTCAACTTTCCGCCAAAATGGCCAACCTGCAGACTTTACTGTCTGGCCTGTCGGTGGCTGAGTGGTGCGCGCCCGTCAGCGGGCCGGAACAGGCATTTCGCAATAAAGCCAAAATGGTGGTCAGCGGCAGCGTCGAGAAACCGCTGCTTGGCATGTTGCACCGGGATGGCACGCCTGTCGATCTCACCGACTGCCCGCTCTATCCCGCCTCGTTCGCCCCGGTCTTTGCCGCCCTGAAACCCTTTATTGCCCGCGCGGGTCTGACCCCCTACAACGTGGAACGCAAGCGCGGCGAGCTGAAGTATATTCTGCTGACAGAAAGCCAGCGTGATGGCGGGATGATGCTGCGTTTCGTGCTGCGCTCGGAGGCTAAGCTGCCCCAACTGCGTGCGGCCCTGCCGTGGCTGCAACAGCAGTTACCGCAGCTGACGGTGATTACCGCGAACATTCAGCCGGTGCATATGGCGATCATGGAAGGGGACGAAGAGATCTTCCTCACCGACGCCCAGGCGCTGGCAGAACGCTTCAACGACGTGCCGCTGTGGATCCGCCCGAAGAGCTTCTTCCAGACCAACCCAACCGTTGCCAGCCAGCTCTATGCCACCGCGCGCGACTGGGTGCGTCAGCTGCCGGTCAACCATATGTGGGATCTGTTCTGCGGCGTCGGCGGCTTTGGCCTGCACTGCGCCACGCCGCAGATGAAGCTGACCGGGATTGAAATCTCTGCCGAGGCGATCGCCTGCGCCACGCAGTCAGCCACCGAGCTGGGGTTAACCAATTTGCATTTTCAGGCGCTCGATTCAACGCAGTTTGCCACCGGCCAGGACAACGTGCCGGATCTGGTGCTGGTTAACCCGCCCCGGCGCGGCATCGGCCAGGCGCTGTGCGACTACCTGAGCCAGATGGCCCCACAGTTTATTATCTACTCCAGCTGCAATGCGCAGACGATGGCGAAAGATCTCCATGCCCTGCCGGGCTATCGCGTTGCGCGCGTTCAGCTGTTCGATATGTTCCCCCACACCGCGCACTACGAAGTATTGACGCTGTTAATTAAGCACTGAGCCACTGCCCGGCGACGCTGCGCTTGCGCTCTCCCTGCGGGAGAGCGCCGAGGCGAGGGCACCTCCGTACAATGTTAAACAAAATGTGAACGTTTCCCGCCCCGGAAATCGGGTAAGCTTTACCTGTTAAGATTGAATAAGGCTGACCGATGAAGCAGATCCTGCTGGTGGAGGACGATGGCGATATCGCCGCGTTACTGCGCCTCAATTTAGAAGATGAAGGTTATGTGATCACCCACGAGGCAGACGGGGAAAAGGCGCTGCACCTGCTCGGGCAAACCCACTGGGATGCGGTGATCCTCGACCTGATGCTGCCCAACGTTGACGGACTGACCCTCTGCCGGGCGATCCGCCAGCGCGACCACTACCTGCCGGTGATTATCATCAGCGCCCGCAGCAGCGAAACCGAGCGCATTCTGGGCCTTGAAACCGGGGCCGATGATTACCTCGCCAAACCTTTCTCGGTGCAGGAGCTGGTGGCGCGGATCCGGGCGCTGTTCCGCCGTCAGCAGGCGATGGGCCAGCAGACATCCGGGCTTATCACCGCCCACGGCCTGACCATCGACCCGCTGGCCCGCAGCGTCCAGCTGCACGGCGAGGTGGTGGATCTCACGCCGCGTGAGTTCGATTTACTCTACTTTTTCGCCCGTCATCCCGGGGAGGTCTTCTCCCGGCTGGCCCTGCTCGAACAGGTGTGGGGCTACCAGCACGAAGGCTACGAACACACCGTCAACACCCACATCAACCGCCTGCGGGTCAAAATTGAAAAAGATGCCGCCGAGCCGGAGGTGATCCGCACCGTGTGGGGTAAAGGCTACCGGTTTGCCCGGGAGGCAGAATGACGCGCCGCCTGACCCTGCTGTTTATCCTCTTGCTGACGGGCTGTGCGGCGGTGGCCTGCGCGGTGCAGCTCTGGACCAGCATGCAGTACGGTAACGCCATGGTGCAGCGTTTGTCCGGCGGGCTGGCGCAGCACATCGCCCAGCGCGAAACACTGCTGGATGCCCAGGGGCAGGTCGATCGCACCCGGCTCAAGCCGCTGTTCGATCGGCTGATGACCTTTAACCCCAGTGTGGAACTCTACATTCTCTCCCCGGACGGACAGATCCTCGCGGATGCCGCCCCGCCGGGGCATATCAAACGGCAGAAGCTCGCCGTTGCGCCGGTTCAGCAGTTTCTCAGCGGCGGGATGATGCCGGTCTACGGGGACGACCCGCGCACCCTGACGGGCGAGAAGATCTTCAGTGCCGTGCCGCTGCATCAGGACGGCGTACTGCGCGGCTATCTGTATATCATCTTGCAGGGAGAAGAGCTGAACGCACTGGCGGAGCAGGCGTGGCAAAAAACGCTCTGGAGCACCGTGCTCTGGTCGCTGCTGCTGGTGGCCCTTTTCGGTGCGCTGGCGGGGGGGCTGGTCTGGTACTGGGTCACCCGGCCGGTGAAGCAGTTAACCGACGAGGTGAGTGGCCTCGATCGGGAAAGTATGCACGTTATCAAGCAGCTGGCCGCCCAGCCCCCGCAGGCCGCCCCGTCTGACGAGGTTGCCCTGCTGCGTAACACCTTTATCGAGCTGGCGCAGCAGATTGCCAGCCAGTGGGATCAGCTGGCCGACAGCGACCGGCAGCGCCGGGAGTTTATCGCCAATATTTCCCACGATCTGCGCACGCCGCTGACCTCGCTGCTGGGGTATCTGGAAACGCTGTCCCTCAAATCCGGCACGCTTTCGGCGCAGGAGACGCAGCACTATCTCGCTATTGCCCTGCGTCAGGGGCATAAAGTGCGTCATCTGTCCCAGCAGCTGTTTGAGCTGGCGCGTCTTGAGCATGGCAGCATCAAGCCGCAGCGGGAGCGCTTTGCCATCGGGGAGCTGATCTCCGACGTGGCGCAAAAGTTTGACCTGGCGGTGGAGACCCGTCAGCTCCGGCTGCATATCGACGTGCCGCGCCAGTTGCCGATGATCAACGCCGATCTGTCGATGATCGAGCGGGTGGTGACCAACCTGCTGGATAACGCCATTCGTCATACGCCGCCAGGCGGCGAAATTGGGCTGAAGGTGTGGCTGGAGGGGGAGCAATTGCAGGTGGAGGTGAATGACAGCGGGCCGGGCGTCGATGAACATCTCCGGGATCAGCTGTTCATGCGGCCTTCAGCGCTGAGTCAGCAGGCATCGCGGGATAATCGCGGTGGGCTGGGGCTGTTGATTGTCAAAAGGATGCTGGAGCTGCACGGCGGCGGGATCAAGCTGATGGAGGCGGCGCACGGAGCCTGTTTTCGCTTCTTTGTGCCGCTATGAGCCATGCCGGGTAGCGCTGACGCTTACCCGGCATGCAAATCTCAAACCAGCCGGGTAAGACGTAGCCGCCTGCGGGCAAAAAATCTTACTGCGGGAACCACTGGTCGCTGATTTTCTGATACGTGCCGTCTGCTTTAATGGCTTTCAGAGCGCCGTTCAGTTTCTCTACCAGGGCTTTGTTATCCGGGCGTACGGCAATGCCCAGACCGGTGCCGAAGTACTGCGGGTCGGTCACTTTATCCGTTGCGGTGCCCAGCTGTGGGTTGGTTTTCAGCCACTCGTTCACCACCGCCGTGTCGCCAAACACGCCATCGATACGGCCATTTTTCAGGTCGATAATCGCATTCTGGTAGCTGTCGTACGCCACGGTTTTCACTTCCGGGTGCTTATCCTGGAGGTATTTCTGGTGCGTGGTGCCGTTTTCCATGCCAATGCGCTTGCCTTTCAGCTGCTCAAAGGAGGTGTACTGGCCTTTTTTGGCGATCACTACTGCGGAGTTGGCGTAGTACGGGTCAGTAAAGGCAACCTGCTTGCTACGCTCCGGGGTGATATCCATGCCCGAGATCACCGCGTCATATTTTTTGAATTTCAGGGACGGGATCAGGCTGTCAAAGGCGTGGTTAGTAAAGGTGCACTCCGCCTGCATTTGGGTACACAGCGCTTTTGCCAGGTCGATATCAAACCCGACGATCTGGTTGCTGGCATCCAGTGACTCGAACGGTGGATAGGTAGCAGAAACACCGAAGTTGATTTTATCGGCGGCAGAAGCGCCTGCGGCGAAGGTTGCCAGTAAAGCGGCCAGAACTAACTTTTTCATTGTGAAGCTCCCGTCTGTCAATCTTGTCATTATGCGCCGTGTCTGCGGCTGGGAGTTACAATGCCATTTAATGAATTTGTATGCAATAAAAATGATTAACTATTACTTGATTCATAAAAAAAGGCGGGTGGTCGTTAGACTTGCCCGCCTAGAGTAATCACAATGTATGCAGTCTTAGTTGCGGCGTTCGAAGGCCAGCGCTTTACGCTCAACTAAACGCATCAGCAGCGTCAGCAGGCCGTTGACCACCAGGTAGATCAATCCGGCGGCACCAAACACCATCACATCGTAGGTGCGTCCGTACAGCAATTGTCCGTGACCCATCACCTCCATCAGGGTGATGGTGTAAGCCAGCGAGGTACTTTTGAACACCAGCACCACTTCGTTAGAGTACGAAGAGAGGGCGCGCTTGAAGGCGTACGGCAGCAGGATCGCCAGCGTATCTTTCTTGCTCATCCCCAGCGCACCGCACGACTGCCACTGCCCGTCCGGGATGGCGCGAATGGCCCCGTAGAACAGTTGGGTGGTATAGGCGGCGCTGTTCAGCGACAGGGCCAGCAGGGCGCACAGCCACGGCTCGGAGAGCAGATGCCACAGCACCGGATATTCCTGTAGCGTCGGGAACTGGCCCGGGCCGTAGTAAATCAGGAAGATCTGCACCAGCAGCGGTGTGCCGGTAAACAGCGTGATATAGCCGCGGACAATCCACACCAGTACCGGCGTTTTCAGCGTCAGGATGATGGTGAAAATCAACGCCAGCACCAGCGCCACGATAATCGAGGCGACGGTCAACGTCAGGCTGGTGTGCAGCCCTTTCATCAGTTCGGGTAAGTAATCCAGCATCAGCCTGGTCTCCGTTCAAAACGCGTCGCACGCAGGTCAATACGCTTGAGAATGTACTGACTGAGCAACGTGATCACCAGGTAGATGGCCGCCGCCACGATGTACCAGGTAAACGGCTCCTGGGTACGGGTGGCGATGCTTTTGGTTTGCAGCATCAGGTCGTTAACGCTGATTAAGCTCACCAGCGCGGTATCTTTCAGCAGCACCAGCCACTGATTGCCAAGCCCCGGCAGGGCATGACGCCACATCTGCGGCATCACCAGACGGAAGAAGATCGCCGTTTTCGACAGCCCCAGCGCCTGGCCGGACTCCCACTGGCCTACCGGCACCGCTTTCAGTGCGCCGCGCAGAGTCTGCGAAGCATAGGCGGAATAGAGCAGGGAGAGGGCGATCACGCCGCACAGGAACGGGCTGACATCGAAGTTTTCGATCTGCATCTGAATCGGGATCTGCACCACGCCCAGATTGAGCGTAAAGCCGTCCGACAGCATCAGCAGCAGCTGCGAGGAGCCGAAATAGATAAACAGGACCACCAGAATTTCCGGCAGGCCACGAAGAAGGGTCACCAGAGCAGAGCCGGTCCAGGCGACAGGTCGCCACTTAGCCGACTCCCACACGGCAAAGATCATCGCCAGCACCAGGCCGATAATCAGCGCACAAACGGCAAGGCCGACGGTCATCCCGGCGGCGCTTGCTAATGGAAAAATTTCGTTCATCAGATCTTACTTCTGGAACCATTTTTTATAGATGGAATCGTACGTGCCATCTTTCTTCACTTTTTCCAGCGCGGTGTTGAATTTCTGCTGCAGCGCGGTGTTGCCCTGGCGCACAGCAATACCCAGACCGGTGCCGAAGTAATCTTTATCCGTCACTTTATCGCCAACCGCAGCCAGCTTGTCGTTGGCCTTCAGCCATTCGGTGACCACCGCGTTATCGCCAAAGACGGCATCAATACGGCCATTCTGCAGATCCAGACGGGCGTTCTGGTAGCTGTCGTAAGGCACGGTAGTGATTTCCGGGTGCTTATCCATAATGAATTTCTGATGGGTGGTGCCGTTCTGCACGCCCACTTTCTTGCCTTTCAGCGCATCAATAGAGGCATATTTGCCTTTCTGACCGATGAACAGGGCAGAGTTCTCGTAATACGGGGTGCTGAACAGAACCTGCTTTTCACGCTCTGGCGTGATATCCATACCGGCCATGACCGCATCAATACGGCGGAATTTCAGGCTTGGGATGAGGCTGTCAAAAGACTGATTCGAGAAAGTACATGTGGCGTCGATCTCTTTACACAGGGCGTTAGCCAGATCCACATCGAAGCCCACAATCTTGTTGTTCGCATCCATTGATTCAAACGGAGGGTAGGAGGCTTCGGTGGCGAAACGAATGGTTTCGGCAGCGGTGGCAGAGAGGCTAACGCTGGCAAGCAGGGCGGCAATCACTATTTTTTTCATTGTCGTTCTCTCGATTCGATTAGTGAGACAGATAATTTCTGAACGCGTCGGTCTGCGGCTGGGCAAAGCAGCTCGCATCCCCTTGCTCAACAATATGACCGTTTTCCATATAGACAACACGACTGGCGGTTTTACGCGCCACTTCCACTTCGTGCGTCACGATCACCTGAGTAATATTGGTTTCCGCCAGCTCGCGAATAATGCTAACGATCTGGGCAGTGATTTCCGGGTCCAGCGCGGCGGTCGGTTCATCAAACAGCAGCACCGCAGGCTCCATCATCAGCGCGCGGGCAATGGCCACACGCTGCTGCTGACCGCCAGAGAGGTGCAGCGGATAACGATCGCTGTAGGGCTTCAGGCGCAGACGTTCCAGCAGCTTCTCAGCACGCGCCAGCGCCTGCTCTTTGGAGAGGCCAAGCACGCGGCACGGGGCTTCGATCAGGTTCTGCTGCACGGTCAGGTGCGGCCAAAGATTGTATTGCTGAAAGACCATCCCGACGTTCTGACGCAGATCGCGGATCGCTTTTTCAGACGGCGCTTTGGCAAAATTAAAGTGATTACCGGCGATATCCAGCGTACCGGAGCGCGGCATTTCAAGCAGATTGAGGACGCGAAGCAGCGAGCTTTTACCCGCCCCGCTTGGGCCTAACAGCACCAGCGTTTCGCCCTCAGGACAATTCAGTGTGATGTCGAACAGCGCCTGGTGTGCGCCGTAGAAGCAGTTAATGCCGTTTAGTTGAATACTCATCGGGGCAGTCTTTACTCATCCAGGCAATCTATAGCAATTGAGGCCGCAAATAGTACCGTCGGCAGAATAGTTATGCAATATTTCTGCGTTAAAAGTTAAATATAAACCGAATCTATACCTAAACATAGCACAAAATAGCGGAAGGTCTGGGCGGCGAGTATAAATGTCGGCATTCCTCACGAAATGCCAGACATTTTACGGGGTTTTCCCTGCTTGACGGGCGGTTAAGCGTGACTGTTTAACGTTTTTCAATGGACTGGCGCAGGGTGCCTGCCGGGGCGTGGACAGTGCCGCCGAGGTAGCGCACGTCGTCAACTGCCCAGCACTGACCCTCGCGGATCATCAGCACTTCATCCTGCCAGGTCTCGCTGCCCTGCGTCAGTTTCACCCGCAGCGGAATGTTGCGCGCATCGGTATTAGGAATGGTGGATGCGCTGGAGACTTCAGCTTTTTGCGGCGCAATGTTGCGGCTGGAGAAAGGATCGTCTTTCAGCAGGTTTTGATGCTGCGGATCGCGGCTGGCATTACTGAGAAGCATCGCCAGGTCATCGCTCAGATACGGGCGCAGCGCGGTGAAGTCATTGCTGCGGTGCGAAATGCGGTAATCATAGAATTGTTGGGCCACAGCATCCGGGCCGCCAGTAATGCAGCTGCCGCTGCGGGTACCGATATCCTTAAAAGCCGGGGTGACCGGGGTGGTGCAGGCGCTGAGCAGCAGCGCGCAAGGCACTAAAAGCGTCAAAGCAGAATAGCGCATGTTGATTTCCTTATGAGGCTGCAATAATTAACTAACCTTTAAATGATAGCGTAACGAAGAGATAATGGTTTTGTTCTTATACGCTTAGACCCGGCCCATC
Source organism: Leclercia sp. LSNIH3 (assembly GCF_002935105.1). NCBI lineage: Bacteria > Pseudomonadati > Pseudomonadota > Gammaproteobacteria > Enterobacterales > Enterobacteriaceae > Leclercia > Leclercia sp. LSNIH3. Next base: position 867,242 of record NZ_CP026387.1, on the reverse strand, counting down.
AGGCTATTTTATTCGCCATTTTGGACCTTGCCAGTGCTCACAATCCTCACGTACTACGTGTACGCTCCGGTTGTTCCGCGCTGTCCGTGTCCAAACTGCCTTCAACAATAAACGCCTGATGGGCCGGGTCCTGCACTTAACGCGCAACAAGGAGACGAAGATGCAATTTTCTACCACCCCCACTCTGGAAGGGCAGCCGATCAGCGAATACTGCGGCGTGGTGACCGGCGAAGCCATTCTCGGCGCCAATATCTTCCGCGACTTTTTTGCCGGTATCCGCGATATCGTCGGCGGCCGCTCTGGCGCGTATGAAAAAGAGCTGCGTAAAGCTCGTGACATCGCCTTTAAAGAACTGGGGGAGCAGGCGAAGGCCCTGGGCGCGGATGCCGTCGTGGGGATCGATATCGACTACGAAACCGTCGGCAAAGACGCCAGCATGTTGATGGTCAGCGTCAGCGGTACGGCAGTGAAAACGCGCCGATGAAGCACGCGCTTGCGCCTCTCCTGCTGGCGCTGCTGCTGGCAGGCTGTGCGACAGAAAAAGGCGTCGTGGATAAAGGTGCCTATGAGTTGGATACCCGACGGCAGGCCCAGGCGGCCTACCCGCGTATCAAGGTGCTGGTGATCCACTATACCGCCGACGACTTTGACAGCTCTCTCGCCACCCTGACCGATAAAAACGTCAGCTCCCACTATTTGATCCCGGCGATCCCGCCGCAGCACAACGGCAAGCCGCGGATCTGGCAGCTGGTGCCGGAGCGCGATCTGGCGTGGCATGCCGGGGTGAGCTACTGGCGCGGCGCCACCCGTATTAATGACACCTCGATTGGGATTGAGCTGGAAAACCGCGGCTGGCAAAAGCGCGGCGATGAGAAACGCTTCGCGCCGTTTGAACCGGCGCAGATTGCCGCCCTGATCCCGCTGGCGAAGGACATTATCCAGCGCTATGACATCAAGCCACAGAACGTGGTGGCCCACGCGGATATCGCGCCTCAGCGCAAAGACGATCCGGGGCCGCTGTTCCCGTGGCAGGCGCTGGCGCAGCAGGGCATTGGTGCCTGGCCCGATCCCGACCGGGTCGCGTTTTATCTGAACGGACAGCCTCCTTATGAGCCTGCGGACAGTGCCACGCTGCTTAATTTACTCTCCCGATACGGTTACGATGTCCCGGATAATATTTCTTTGGCGCAGCAGAAACGTATTATTATGGCGTTTCAGATGCATTTCCGGTCAAAATTATGGAGTGGTGTTTCTGATAGAGAAACAATTGCGATTGCGGAAGCTTTGCTGGAAAAATACGGACAAAAATAACCTTTAAAATCATAGTATCTAACGCACATTTGCGCTGTGCTTAAGATTAATCTTAAGTACATTGGCAATTCATTTTTAGTTAATTGACTTAAAATTACCCACATTTAATATAGACGCATAGCTTGCTAATCAAGTTAGCCAATTAAATATATTAGAGAGTTATTTTTCTCCAGGATATCGTCTTAATTTATTTGACTCGGACCTTCTTTATCATTTGCGACATTATTGTTGCAGGGGTCCCCTTTACTCTAAAAAAATGAAACAGGCATACTAATGTTAAATATTTACTGTAGAAATAGTCGCCCGGAAAAAGCGATAGATGCGATTATCGCTGCCACGGCTGATTATCCTGAAAAAACACTAAAAAAATGGCAGAAAGTCATTACTGCAGATACCAATTATGTTCACATCCTGATCCGCGGTGAAATCGAAATTCGCCGACGTTCCGATGAGCTAAGTATGTTCACCATGCGCCATGCGGGCTTTTTAGGTGTCTCCGCTGTCTATAACCGGGCGTCCCATATGTACGGTATTGCCCGCGATACCAGCATTATTCGCACCATTAAACGAGAGGAATTTGAGCGCATCATCAATGAAAATAATCTTTGGCTCGAATTCAGCCAAATTCTGGTCTGGTATATTGATATTCTGAGTAAGCGGGACGATGTGCTGGTTGCCCGCAGCGCCTACTCCGTGGTGCGCGAATTTCTTCTGGAAATTAATGATCTTATTCTCTACCAGAATCGCGATATTAATGTTTATGACTATATTCAGGAATACACCAACCTGGCGCGTAGCACCATTATAAAAATTCTCTCCGACCTGAAAAAAGGTCAGTACATTGTGGTGGAAAAAGGTAAATTGATAAACATCAGCAGCCTACCGGAACGTTACTGAACATCCTTCTCCGAATCTCCATGGGTTAACGCCGATGGAGATTTTTTTATTCCCTGCACAGATATTTTTTCAGTTTTAAACGCCGCCGTCTGATTTATTACGCTTTCGCCATTCAGAGCGCTGGCTTGTGTCTCATCAACCGGGTCCTGCGGTATTTTTCCCTGCGAATAATCCTGCTGTTGTTCTTTAAGCGCTTCCATAAGCCGTTCCTTTAATGAGAGTGAGCCGGTTTCCGGCGGAACGTCATGCGAGTCGGATAAAGGGCTGGCGGAACTGTCACTGTCCGGGGCTTGCTGCCAGTCAGGCTCGCTGTCCATCATCAACGGATCCCCCGGCGGCGGCAAAGGCGCGCTGTATTCCGGGTGACTGACTTTTGGTGTCGGGAAGGGTTTCGACACGTAAACATAATGCATATCGGAAAGCTGGGTGTCAGGCTGCGCGACGCTCACCGGTTTTGGCGCAGGGGCCGGGTGACGCAGATTCCAGTAAATATGGGCATACAGGCCCGCGGCCAGCAGCGCAAACAGGCAACATAAGCTTGCCAGCGTTCTGACCAGTATTTTATTCAGTGAGGGGAGACGGTAAGAGAACCAGACCGCCTCACCGGTCTGGAAGCTGCGCTGCGCAGCCAGGCAAATCGTGGACATTAGCGTGCTTTTCCTTGCGCCAGGGTTTGCGGCGTGGTCTTTGAAACCGGCGTCAATATGGCAGGGGTGGTGTTATTGAAACGCATCAACTGCATCAGGGTATCTTCACCCGGTATACCATCGACATTTAACTGCGCGACAGACTGGAATTCGCGGGTCCGCTTCTCCAGCTCATGCGTCCAGGCTTGCGTATGCGTGTCTGGCTCATGCAACGCCTGGCTGAGCTGCGTATCGAACCAGGCCAGATCCTGGCCGCTGCTGGTGGCGTTGATCTCATCTTTCCCGGCCGGGGTCAGACGGTGCAGTAAGGTGTAGTTCCCGGTGGCATGGGCAGTGAACCAGCTTCGCTTCACCTGCCAGGTGCGATTATTCATCAGCAGATCGAGGGAGTTCGCTCCCACCCGTGCTACCACGGCATAGTTCAGGTGATCCCCGGTTTTCAGTTCGCTTATCCACGGATAGCCCTCTTTTTCCAGCGTCGGCAGCGGGGCGTTACCCTGCTTACACGCAAGATTCACCCGGGCGGCATTCTGGCAGAGCGCCTCCTCGGCGGAAGGATCGTACCCCCACATGGTATAGAGCTGATGCATGGCGTCCGGCGCGTTCACCACCTCTTTCTCGATCGCCGGCTGGACCGGCGCTTTCAGGGCAGGGCGCGGTTGCGTCCAGCTTGCGGGGATGGGCGGCTGCACTGGCAATGTTGCGGTTATGGCGGGAGAGAAGTACCAGCCGCAGGCGGCAAACAGCACGCTGGCGAACAGGCCGACCGTCGCCAGCGTTTTGCCGTGGGTTTTACGCGGCAGCACTTCGCCTGCCGCCAGACGTAAATGGCGTGGCCCCACCACTGCGGCGCGCTCCGTCCAGGCCGCCAGCATCGACAGGTGCGCCAGTTTGTTCAGTTTGCTCACCGACCCTTTGGTCAGGGCGTGCATCCGGCGTACACGGGCCGGGGTAAAGGGGGATGCCCCGGCACCACACGCCTCCGCCTGCGCCGTAACATAGCTCAGGGTCTCATGGCAGGTCAGCGGGCGTAGGGTATGGCGGGTATGGACCCGGGACGCCAGACCGGAGTGATTCATCAGGCGAGCTTCCTGATCGGGAGTGCCGGTCAGCACCAGCGTCAGCGACAGATTGCACTCCTGCGCGCGGGACAGCAGCATGCCCAGAGTTTCCCAGCAATTATCCCGCATCGACTGGGTGGCGGTGATAGCCAGCACCAGGCCGTTTTTTTTGCAGGAAGGGTATTTTTCATGCCATTGGCGCAGCACTGCATCAATGGCATGAATTCTGTTATTGGCATCTTTTGCGTTGGCGCTGAGTTTATACAGCAGGGCTTTGGCGTTGAGTTTCGGAAACGCGTTGATGGCAACCCCGGCAGGTGACTTTGCCAGCACCTGGCCGGTGAAGGTGGCCAGCAGATCTTCGTCATCGCTGAAGAGCGCGGCAATGCCAGGTACGGTCGATTTCTCCGCCAGCATGCCGAAGACATCCTGGTGGTAAGCGGCAAAGAAGCTCCCGCAGGGGCGGACCGCACTCCTGAAAGGGTGGCGGGTAAATTTATAATGACTCAGATACATGACACTTCACCGTTGTATTTCATTAACCGATTTTCAGGCTGAAAAGTAAGGGAAGGCGCGTGTCGCAGCAATTTTTATACAGGAGAAAAATAACCTGTTGTTAGCGCTTAACATTGCTTTTTTTCAGGGTCAATATTTTTCTTCATTAAAGTTAACGGCAAACCCGATGGAGCGGGCCGGGCGTCATTATTATTATTTCCGGGTTTTTAAGGTGCAGCGCCTGGCTGCTAATTCCTGCATTTGCGACAAGGTCAGTTAAAAAATGAAAATGCAGCTTTATTCCCGATTGATTGCGCCCTGCGTGATGTTTGTCCTGCTGATATTTAGCGGTCATCAGGGATATGTCGTATTTAAAGAGTACAGAAAGGCGGCCGATCCCCTTCCGGGTCATTCACCGGCGAGCCCGCGTCCGCGCCCGGAGGAGCAGACTTTCGCGCTGTTCCAGCCTGCGGTTAAACAGCCTGCGCTTCAGCAGGCAGCGCAAAAGACGATTTCAGCGGAGGTCGACGGGATTATCAGCAGCGACGAAGCGTGGCTCTCGTTCGCGGTGATCAAAACCCCGGTTGGCCAGCAGAGTTACCGCGAAGGCGAGTATCTGCCGGGCTACAACGATGCGTGGATCGAAGAGATCAACAGCGACAATGTGGTGGTGAATTACCAGGGAGAGCGGCAGGTGCTGGCGTTAAAACGCCCCGATTATATTAAAGGCGATGTGAATGCGTCGCCGGTGCCAAAACCGAAAAACGATGCGGGTGCCGATAATATTCATCTCAATGATTACCTTGTCCTGAAGCCTTATGTCGAAAAGGGCCAACTGGAAGGCTATCAAATAAAACCTAAAAATTCGTCCTCCTTTTTTAGCCATAGCGGGCTGAAAAAAGGGGATGTGGTAGTGAAAGTAAATGCCGTCGATATGACGCGAGCGGAGCAGGCGAAAAATATTATCGCCAGCTGGTCAAAAATGAGAGAAGCGGAAGTCGTAGTACGACGCCACGCTCACCTTGAAAATATTCGGGTTAATGTTTTCAACAATTAACAAGTGTAATGTTATGAAGAAATTTCCCTGGGCGTGTGTCGCGCTGACAGCAGCGTCTTTGATGTCTAATTCCGTGATGGCGGCAAATTTTAGCGCCAGTTTCAAGAACACCGATATTCGCGAATTTATTGATACGGTAAGCCGCAATCTGAATAAAACAATTCTTGTCGATCCTTCCGTTCAGGGAAATGTATCGGTTAAGACCTATAACGTGCTGACGGAAGATGAATATTATCAGTTCTTCCTTAGCGTGCTGGATCTGTACGGTCTGTCGGTGATCCCGATGGATAACGGTATGGTGAAAGTTGTGCGTTCAACGGTCGCACGTACCGCGGGTGCGCCGCTGGCTGACAGCCAGCATCCCGGCAAGGGCGATGAGATCATCACCCGTGTCGTGCGGATGGAAAACGTGCCGGTCCGCGAACTGGCCCCGCTGCTGCGCCAGCTGAACGACGCCACCGGTATTGGCAACGTGGTCCATTTTGAACCTTCCAACGTGCTGCTGCTGACCGGAAAAGCCTCGGTGGTTAACCGCCTGGTGGACCTGGTGCAGCGCGTCGATCGTTCCGGGATGCAGCGCCGGGAGATCGTGCCGCTGCGCTACGCCTCTGCCAAAGAGCTGTCTGACATGTTGAATAATCTCAACAATGAAGAGCAGAAGGGGCAAAACGCGCCGCAGCTGGCCACCAAAGTGGTTGCCGATGACGAAACCAACAGCCTGATCATCAGCGGCACGGAAGACGCCCGCGCGCGCACCCGGTCGCTGGTGGGGCAGCTCGATCGCGAACAGAACAATGAAGGCAATACCCGCGTCTTCTACCTGAAATATGCCAATGCCAGCAAAGTCGTCCCGGTGTTAACCGGTATCGGCGAGCAAATGAAGGATAAATCGGGTGCGGCGAAAGGGAAAACAACCTCCGCCGGCAACGATCTGAATATAACCGCTGACGAGGCCACCAACTCGCTGGTGATCACCGCCCAGCCAAACGTGATGAACTCGCTGGAAAAGGTCATCGACAAACTGGATATCCGCCGTCCACAGGTGCTGGTGGAGGCAATCATTGCTGAAGTGCAGGACGGAAGCGGTCTTGACCTCGGCGTGCAGTGGACCGGTAAACACGGCGGGGTGCAGTTTGGCTCCACCGGCCTGCCGATCAGCCAGATCAAGAACGGGACCATGAAAGGCACCAGCTTTACCGGCCTGGCAACGGGCTTCTTTAACGGTGATTTCGGCGCGCTGATGACCGCGCTCTCTACCGACGGCAAAAACGACATTCTGTCGACCCCGAGCGTGGTGACCCTGGATAATAAAGAGGCCTCGTTTAACGTCGGCCAGGATGTGCCGGTGCTGGCGGGTTCTCAGACCACCAGCGGCGATAATGTCTTTAACTCGGTGGAGCGCAAAACGGTCGGTACGAAGCTGAAAATTGTTCCGCAGATCAACGACGGTGACATCATTCATCTGAAGATTGAGCAGGAAGTCTCCAGCGTGGATGCCAGTTCAACGGATGATGCCAGCCTCGGCCCGACCTTTAACACCCGTACCATCAATAACGAAGTGATGGTGCACAGTGGGCAGACAGTAGTCCTCGGCGGATTGATGGAGAACGTCACCAGGCAGAACGTTTCGAAAGTGCCGCTGCTGGGGGATCTTCCGCTGGTGGGGCAACTGTTCCGCTACACCTCCCAGGACACCTCGAAACGTAACCTGATGGTCTTTATTCATACCACCGTTCTGCGTGACGACGATACCTACAGCGCGTCTTCGAAGGAAAAATATGACCAGATCCGGGCGCGGCAGCAGCAGCGCCTGGAGGAGAAAAAGCTCGGCGTTATCGAACCTGAGAGCAATGCCGTGCTGCCCGCTTACCCGACTGCGGCCAGTACAAAACCGGTCAATCGCAATCCGTTTAAAGAGTAAGGGCGAGGCGCAACATGGATGGACTGAGTCATGAGTTATGCACCAGCAACTACGCCAAAACCCACGGGATCCTCTGTTATCAGGATCAGGTCTGGGTGCGTGATGACGCCCCGGCGTTTGCCCTGCTGGAAGTACGCCGGGTGCTGGGGCGATCCTTCACCCCAACGATCCTCACGGCCGAAGCCTTTGACGAGATGCTGGCCAAAATCTGGCAGCAGAACAGCGGCGTTTCCCAGCAGTTAGTGGATGACATGGACGCCGACATCGATTTGATGGCGTTAACGGAGGAGATCCCCGACAACGAGGATCTGCTGGATAACGACGAAAACTCGCCGGTGATCCGCCTGATTAACGCCATTCTGGGCGAAGCGGTGAAAGAGGGCGCCTCGGATATTCATATCGAAACCTTCGAGCGCACGCTGAGCATTCGCTTTCGCGTCGATGGCGTGCTGCGCCCGGTACTGCAACCGGCGCGGAAGCTTGCGCCGCTGCTGGTGTCGCGTATCAAGGTCATGTCGAAGCTCGATATCGCCGAAAAACGCCTGCCGCAGGATGGCCGTATCTCGCTGCGCATCGGTCGTAAAGCCATCGACGTGCGTGTTTCCACCATACCGTCGCAGTACGGCGAGCGCGTGGTCATGCGTCTGTTGGATAAGAGCAACCTCAAGCCGGATATCAACAAGCTGGGGCTGATAGACGAAGAGTTACAGCAGTTGAAAGGGCTGATTGGTCGCCCGCACGGCATTATTCTCGTTACCGGGCCGACAGGCTCCGGGAAAAGCACCACCTTGTACGCCATTCTTTCAGCGCTGAACGGCCACGAACGCAACATTCTCACCGTTGAAGATCCGATTGAATACGAGCTGGAAGGGGTAGGACAGACGCAGGTCAATCCGCGCGTGGATATGACGTTCGCCCGCGGGCTGCGCGCCATTCTGCGTCAGGACCCGGACGTGGTGATGATCGGTGAAATTCGTGACGGCGAAACCGCGCAAATTGCGGTGCAGGCGTCACTGACCGGTCACCTGGTGATGTCCACCTTGCACACCAACAGCGCGGCAGGGGCGATTACCCGTCTGCGCGATATGGGGCTGGAGTCGTTTTTAATCGGATCATCGTTGCTCGGTGTCATTGCCCAGCGTCTGGTGCGACGGCTGTGTACCCACTGCCGAACCACCAGTCCGCTGGACGACAATGAAAAAGCCCTGTTCAGCTTTATGGATACGCCGCCGAAAGCGATCTATCGCGCAGTGGGCTGCGAGCACTGTCGCCAGAGCGGGTATCAGGGGCGAGCGGGGATCCATGAATTCCTGGTGGTCGACAGTACGATGCGCCGGGCTATTCATGAAGACAAAGACGAAATGTCCATTGAGACCGAGCTGTTCCGTCAGGCTTACAGCCTGCGCGAAAACGGCCTGCTGAAGGTGATCTCTGGCGTCACCTCGCTGGAAGAGGTGATGCGCGTCACCGCCGAGCGCGGGGGAGATGAATAATGGCGTGGTATGCATGGACGGCTACCAATGCGGCGGGCAAAACCCAGCGCGGCACCTTACAGGCCGAGGGGCCAAAGCAGGTGCGTCAGGCGTTGCGCGATCAAAAGCTGATCCCGGTGAGCATTACCGTCACCCGCGAGCAGGCCGCCAGCGGTGGCGCGCAGAAGGGGGTAAAGCTCTCCACCCCCGTGCTGTCGATGTTTACCCGCCAGCTTGCAACCCTGGTTAACGCCGCGCTGCCGCTGGAAAGCGCCCTGAAGGCGATCGCCAAGCAATCGGAAGATAAAAAACTGGCGGCGATGGTGACGGATATCCGCGACAAGGTGGTGGAAGGGCATACCCTGTTCGACGCCTTCAGCCAGTTTCCGCGCACCTTTGACAAGCTCTACTGCACGCTGGTGATGGCCGGGGAAAAGACCGGGCACCTCGGCGATGTGCTGGAAAAGCTGGCCGAATACAACGAACAGCGCCAGAAGATGAAAAGCAAGCTCACCCAGGCGATGGTTTACCCCATCACCCTGACGGTGGTGGCCGTGGCGGTGATCTGCATTCTGCTGGTGGCGGTTGTGCCCCAGGTGATTGAGCAGTTTACCCATATGAAACAACAGCTGCCGATCACCACCCGGACGCTGATTGCAGTGAGTGATTTCCTGCAGGCGTACGGCATCTATATCGGTGGCGGGTTGGCGACCGCCTTTATCGGCTTTAAAAGCTGGCTGAAAAAAAACAGTCATCGTTATCTCTGGCACCGCTGGCTGGTAAACGCCTCGCCCATTAAAAAGCTGGTGTGCGCCATCAACAGCGCGCGCTATATCCGTACCCTGAGCATTCTGCAAGCCAGTAGCGTGCCGTTGCTGGAGGGGATGTATATCGCCATGGACGGGATCGAAAACCTTCATGCCCGCCAGGTGCTGGAGCAGGCAGCGGACACCGTGCGTCAGGGGGCCTCGTTATATGCCGCGCTGGAGCAGGCGAAATTATTCCCGCCCACCATGCTGTATATGATCGCCTCCGGTGAAGAGAGTGGCGAATTAGGCAATCTGATGGATCGGGCGGCAGAAAACCAGGAATCCGCATTACAGCATCGAATTACATTAACGCTGTCGGTATTTGAACCGGCGCTGGTGGTCTCCATGGCGACCATTGTTCTGTTTATTGTGATGTCAATATTACAACCGCTTCTGCAACTTAATAACATGGTAGGTTAATTATGGCGATGAAACGAAAAAACCTGGCGCGCCAGGCGGGCTTTACTTTGCTCGAATTAATGGTGGTCATTGTTATTCTCGGCGTGCTGGCCAGTATGGTGGTGCCGAATTTAATGGGTAATAAAGAGAAGGCCGATACCCAGAAAGCCACCAGCGATATTGTGGCGCTGGAAGGTTCGCTGGATATGTACAAGCTGGATAACCACCGCTATCCCACCACGGAACAGGGCCTGCAGGCGCTGGTCACCAAACCGGAAATCGCGCCAATCCCGAACGGCTATCGTGCCGACGGTTATATCCGCCGTCTGCCGCAGGATCCGTGGGGTAGCGATTATATTCTGGTCAGCCCTGGTGAACATGGCGCCATTGATGTCTTTTCCGCAGGCCCGGACGGGGAAGCCAATACCGCAGACGATATTACTAACTGGTCATTCGATAAAAAATAATGAACAGGCAACGCGGCTTTACTTTGCTGGAAATTATCCTGGCGTTAGTCATATTTGCCAGTTGCGCCATGATGGTGGTCTCGACAATACCCTCCCGCAGTGGCGCGGATATATTTGGCCAGCAATTAAAAGCCCTTGTGGATTATGGTTCTGATCGTGCCGTCATGGACGGAAATATTGTTGGCCTGGTGATCACCCCGGATAACTATCAGCTGGTGACGCTGGCGGTTAAAAACGGCCAGCGTCGCTGGGTGCCTCTGTCTGAAAGACGTATCACGACCCAAGGGCATTTCCCTGAAGAGATGCACGTGTCGCTCTCCCCCCAGCGTCTGGCCGCTACGCCCGACGCTGAGCCGCAGATTGTCTTTTTGCCGGACGGGGAGATCAGCCGTTTCACGTTGACATTGCAGAGCTTCGATAAACAGCACCATTTCCGCGTGGTGTCGCAGGGCGCGGCACCGGTAACGGTAGAAAACGATGGCTAAGGCAAAGCAACAAGGCATGACGCTGCTGGAGGTGATGGTGGCGCTGGTGATCTTCTCCACCGCCGCGCTGGCGCTCATGAACTCCATCTCCCTGAACGTGGGCTTCACCCACGGGCTTGCCGATACCCTGCAGGCCAGTTGGGTCGCAGAGAATCAGCTGGCAGAAGCGCAACTGACCGGAAGCGATTTCCCTGATGCTCAGCAGCAGGGCACCGAAATCATGGGCGGGCGCAGCTGGAACTGGCGTATGCAGCGGGTTAAGGCTGCTGACAACAGCCTGGTGGATGAGATCCAGGTCTATGCCGAAGGGGATGAGAGCCAGCCGGTAGTGGCGCTCAGGATCCTGCCGCCAGGGGAGAAAAAGTGAAAAAAATTCAGCACCAGCGCGGGTTTACGCTGCTGGAGATCATGATTGCGCTCACTATTTTTGCCGTGATCAGCACCCTCGCCTGGCAAATCCTGGATGGCGCGATGCGCACCAGTAACGCGACGGATCGTAATGCGGCAAAGCTCAACCAGATCCAGCGCGCCTGGAGCCTGCTGGAGCGTGATTTTTTCCAGCTGCAGGCCCGGGCGCCGCGCAACGACGGCAGGGTTTTTGTCCAGCAGGGTAATGCCCTTGAACTGACCACCCTTAATGGCATGAGCGGCCAGGTGCAGCTCGAACGCGTCCGCTGGCGCGTTGACGATCACCGCCTGTGGCGCGATGTGTGGCCGGCGATAGACAGCCCGGCGGGCGTCAAACCGGAAGAAGTGCCGATTGTCGCTGAGGTGAAGTCAGCCGAGTGGCGGTTTTACAGCGGGTCATGGCAAAAGCGCTGGAGTGAGAGCGACCACCAGCCTGACGGCGTGGAACTGACGCTGACGATGGAGAATGGCGAGACCTGGCGCTGGGTGTTTACGACCCCAGGCGATATGCCGCAGCCGCAGATCGTCGCAAAAGCCGAAGGCGAGAAGCCCGAGGCCGCGCCATCCGCACCCGCGCCGGAGCAGGCGGCAGCGCCTGCGACGGGAGGCCAGCCATGAGCCGCGTTACCCTGCGACAGCAGCGAGGCGTCGCCCTGTTAGTGGTGCTCATCCTGCTGGTGATGATGTCAGCCCTGGCGGCCAAAATTAGCCAGCAGTTCTGCCGCAATTTACAGAAAACCCACTATCAGGTGAGTCAGCAGCAGCTGCGCTGGGCCATTCAGCGTCAGGAGCAGGTGGTGAAAATGCGGTTGCAGACCGCCGCCATCGGCGAAAACAGCGTCCTGACGCTGGAGGGCGAATGGCATGAACCCCTTGAGACACAGGGGGAGTATTACACGGTGGTGAGCCAGGTTGAGGATGCCGAAGACTGCTTTAACGTCAATAACCTGCTCACAGAAGAGAAGGCGGCACAGGGGCAGGAGCCGTCGGCTATCCCGGAAAAACCGCGTAAACGGCGCACCGTCGAGCAACTGCTGGTTAAGGGCGGTCTGGATCACGCCACGGCGGAACAGGTCTATGACCAGCTGGTGGATTATCTTGATGGCGACAGCACCACGGCGAAAGAAGCGCAGGAGAGTGATGCCTGGGCGGGCGTTCAGCCCGCGCGTCTTCCGGCCAACCAGATGATGCGCAACATTGGCGAAATTAAGCTGCTGCCCGCGTTCCCGGCGGCGGCCTACGCGAAAGTCAGTACCTTGCTGTGTGCCTTGCCGGATGCCAACAGCAAAATTGACGTCAACACCCTGAAGCCCGAACAGGCAACCCTGCTGGCGGCGCTGTTTCCGGGGAAACTGACGGAGGATGACGCAGCACGCCTGCTCGCGGCGCGCCCCGAAGCAGGGTGGGAGAGTGTTGAGGCGTTCAGCAAAGCGCTGGAGCAAAACTTCCCGCAGCTGAAAGACGATTTAACGCAGGTGGCTGCGCAGGTTGCCGTCAGCAGTCGTTATTTCCGGGTCAACTACACCGGCAACACCGACGATTTAACGCTTCATGTAGTCAGCCAGCTTCAGATGAATACCGAAGCGGGTGAGATCCTGACGTGGCAGCGTCGTTACCGAATGATTGAATAACAAAAGCCGATACCGATGAAAAAAAGACTCTTTATTCGTCCCGATAGCCGCGAGGACGGGAATATTGCGTGGTGCGAATCCGCCAGCCAGCAGGTGCAGACGCTCAGCGGCATGGCGGCGCTGAATACGCTTGCGTCACACCCCCTGGCTGCCCACGTCTGTCTGTTGTTGCCCGCCAGCGAGATGATCTTCCGTCACTTTTCACTGCCGAAGAAAGGCCCTGGCACCCAGGCGACGGCCTTCTCCTGGCTGGCGGAAGAGACGCTGATTGGCGACGTCGATGCGCTTCACTGGACGGTGTTGAATAAAAAAGGGCGGGAAGTGGACGCCGTCGCCATTGATGCCCAGCGCTTACGTCACTGGATCGCACTCTTCCAGCAGGCCGGGCTAAAGGTGGTGCAGGCGCTGCCTGACGCCTGGCTGCTGCCGGTGGCTGAGGGGGGGCGCACGCTGGTCTCGCTGGGGGAGAACTACTGGCTGCGTTGCTCCAACGCAGGTGCGTGTGAAACCGATGCCTCGCTCCTGCCGCTGCTGATGCAGAAGACCGGCGAAGGAGAGGTGTGTTGCTACGGCGAAGCGCCAGACGGAGTGAAGGTGGATGAAACCTTACCCTGGCAGCATCCTTTGCAACTGATTCAGCCCCAATGGCAGGCCTGCCGGGCTAACGTCTTGCACGGTGATTTTGATCCCCGCGGTGGGCAGGGGGGCACGACAAAAAGCCTGAAAGGCGTGATGGTCGCGCTGGGGATCCTCAGCCTGGGGCTGCTGCTGGGGCCGAGGCTGGCCATGGCCTGGATGCTGGTGCAGCAGGAAAACCAGCTGCAAGAGGAGAATGCCACGGTGTATCAGTACCATTTCCCCAGCCTGCGGCAGCAAACGAACATCAAATACCATTTTGGTCAGAACCTTAAGAAGGTGAAGAAAGGCGTCTTCCTGCAACTGGACGATCTGAATAAAGCGAAGCAATCGGTGCCGGGAATGGAAATTAATTTGCTGGAGTACGACAGCGCGCAAAACGCGTGGACGCTCAGCGCCGTGGCAGAACAGAGCGAATCACTACAGACATTTATCAGACAGGCGAATACGGATTTTGATCTTTCTCTCCAGCCGGTTTCCACGGTTGCGCCTTATACCGCCATGATCACAGGGAAGCACAAATGAAACAGCGAGTCGCGCAACTCAAAGCGCGTTATCAGCAATACAGCGTTCGCGAAAAGCGATTAATTACTCTCTGTGGCACAGCCTTTTGCTGCGCCCTGGTCTATTACGCAGGCGTGGTGCCGCTGGACAATATGATAAAAAACAGCCAGGCCACGCTGAAGCGTCAGACTGAAACCCTGGCCTGGATGCGCAGCGAAATCGATAAAAATCATCTGCAGGTCCAGCAACTGAAAACCAATAATCCGCGCAGCGTGGTGGAAAACAGCGCGCGGGAAATTAAGCTGCCGCTGAATGATGTTCGACAGGAGGGGCAGACGTTATCTTTTATTGTGCCGCGCGTGAATATTTATGAGCTGAAGAACTGGCTGCGTGAAATCAATACTGCCTCAGGGATCCGGCTGGATAAAATGAAGCTCACGCCGGTGGACCATCTGAGTGACGTTAAGGCGGAGATCCAGCTCAGCTGGACGAAGATGGCATGACCAGCCTGGCGCTGCTGCGGGAGAGCAGCCCGGCGCTGTTTTGCACGATGAGCGCCATACTGGGGGCCATTATCGGCAGCTTTCTCGGCGTGGTGGCAGAGCGGGTTCCGCAGATGATGCTTGGAGAGGATTCACGGATCAATCTCCTGTTCCCGGCCTCCCACTGCCCGGCGTGCCAGCATCAATTGTGCTGGTGGGAAAACATTCCGCTGGTCAGTTGGCTGGCGCTGCGCGGCCAATGCCACCAGTGCGGCAGCGCAATCCCGCTGCGGTTGTGGCTGCTCGAAGCCTTTACCGCCCTGTTTTTTGCCGCCACGGCCTGGTGTCTACCCACCGTGTCGGCGCTCTTTTCCCTCTGGCTGATGGCGGCCTTTTTGCTGCCGTTGGCCATCATTGACGGGCGCTATCAGCTGCTACCGGACTGCCTGACGCAACCCCTGCTGTGGGCCGGGCTGCTAGTTCACACCTTCAGCCATACGCTGGCGCTGAGCGATGCCATTATCGGCGCGGTGGCGGGGTATCTGTCGCTCTGGCTGTTGTACTGGGCGTTTCGTCTGGCAACGGGAAAAGAGGGGCTTGGCTACGGCGATTTTAAACTGCTGGCGGCGCTGGGAGCCTGGTGCGGCTGGCTGGCGTTACCGACAATAATATTGCTGGCCTCGTTAATGGGCATTACGGGTTATTTCTTTTTTATTAGTTCGACGAATAAATCACCGCAGATTCCTTTTGGTCCCGCTATTGCTTTAGCCGGTGTAATGACCTTTATTAGCCATATTTATGCGCTCGCTCTGTAAATAATCTGTCAATTATTTTTTGAAATTTTTTCGGCAGGGGAATTGAGTGAGTATGGCTTCTTTTACGAATACCATTCGATTTACAAACCGCATGGATTATTAATCTTACTGTTGAGATTAACAGAAAATCTTAAAAGCATATTAAGTGGCAATGTATTTTAATCTTTTTTGCGCGCCATGCTGGTTTTATTCATGTTTATGGAAGACATGTTCTTTAAGTTCACAAATTAGTTATCGGGAATTGAAAATGAAATTTATGAAGCCAAAATATCTGGCACTTTTTGTGGCGGCGGCCGTCAGCCCTGTATTTGCAGCCGTCCCAGGCGTACCGTCGCTTACCAACGGTAATGACAAATTTGCGATCGTTGAAGTTAACCAGGCCGCGCAGGATTATAACAACCTGGTCAAAGTTCACGATGGCGCTGACGTCAAAGTCGAGTGGAACATGTGGAGCGGCGATGCGCCAATGTCAGCAAAAGTGCTGCTGGATGGCAAAGAGGTCTGGTCCGGCGCGGGCAGCGCAGCAGGCTCTGCCACCTTTAAAGTGATGAAAGGCGGCCGTTACCAGGAGCAGGTCCAGCTGTGTAATGACAGCGGCTGTAGCACCAGCGCCAGCAAGCTGATCATTGTGGCGGATACCGATGGCAGCCACCTGCTGCCGCTGACCACCACCCTGCAAGAGAACAACAAAGCCTTTGCGAAGCACACCGACAAAGTGGTGGCGGCCTATTTCCCTGAGTGGGGCGTCTATGACCGTAACTTCACCGTAGATAAAATCCCGGTGGCCAACCTGAACCACATCCTGTACGGCTTCATTCCAATCTGTGGCGGTGATGGCATCAACGACAGCGCAAAAGCGTCCGGCGCGCTGGAATCTCTGAAACGTGCCTGCGCAGGTCGCGAGGATTACACCGTAGCCATTCATGACCCGTGGGCTGCCCTGCAAAAACCACAGCAAGGCGTGACCGGCTGGGATGAGCCGTACAAAGGCAACTACGGCCAGCTGATGGCGATGAAAAAAGCCAACCCGAATCTGAAAATCCTGCCTTCCGTCGGCGGCTGGACCCTGTCCGATCCATTCTTCCAGATGGATAACAAAGTGTTGCGCGACCGTTTCGTCGGCTCCGTGAAAGAGTTCCTGAAAACCTGGAAAGTGTTTGACGGTGTGGATATCGACTGGGAATTCCCGGGCGGCGGCGGTGAGAATGCCAAACTGGGCAATCCGCAAACCGATAAAGCTACCTACACCGCGCTGATGCACGATCTCCGTGCGATGCTGAATGAGCTGTCAGCGGAAACCGGCCGCACTTATGAGCTGACCACCGCGATTGGCGCGGGTAAAGATAAGATCGAGGACGTGGATTACACCAACGCTCAGCAGTATATCGACCATATCTTCCTGATGAGCTACGACTACTACGGCGCATGGAGCAACACCGAGCTGGGTCACCAGACGGCGCTGTATGGCTCCTCCTGGAATCCTGCGACTAACTACACCACCGACAACGCGGTGAAAGCGATGCTGGATCAGCACGTACAGCCGGGCAAAATCGTGGTCGGTGCGGCGATGTATGGCCGCGGCTGGACGGGTGTGCATGGTTATAACGGTGACAATCCGTTCACCGGCACAGCGACCGGGCCAATTGCAGGTACCTGGGAAGCGGGGATCGTTGACTATCGCGTCATCGCTAACCAGATGAAAGGCAAGCCAGGCTGGGAGTACAAATATGACGCCGCGGCTGAAGCACCTTACCTCTTTAACAAATCCACCGGCGAACTGCTGAGCTATGACGACGCCCGTTCTGTTGCCGCGAAAGGCAAGTATGTCCTGGACAAAAACCTCGGCGGCCTGTTCGCGTGGTCCGTTGAGTCCGATAACGGCGACATCCTGAATGCCATGAACGAAAGCCTGTTGGGCAGCGGTTCTTCCTCTGACCAGCCTGTTGTCACCAACCGTGCCCCAGTGGCAACCGCAGTGGATCAGGCCGTCACCGGCCCGGTTACCGTGACGCTGGATGGCTCTGCCTCTTCCGACCCGGATGGCGATGCGCTGACCTACAAGTGGACCCAGACCGCAGGTGCAACGGTGGCTATCGCCAACAGCACCTCCGCGAAAGCATCCTTTAGCGCCCCAGCGGTAACTGCTAACCAGACGCTGGCTTTCCGCCTGACCGTGACCGATGCAAAAGGTCTGAGCAGCACGGCGGATGTCCAGGTGCTGAACAAAGCGCCAAAAGCGAACCAGGCACCGGTGGTTAACCCAATGGAAGCCATCAGCCTGGAAGCGGGCCAGACGCAGTCTCTGCATGTTCAGGCCACCGACCCGGATGGCGATGCGCTGACCTACAGCTGGAGCGTACCGGCAGATATGAATGCCTCCGGTACTGATACCGCGAACGTGCGTATCACCGCACCGGAAGTGTCTTCAGAAGAGCATTACACCCTGAGCGCCATGGTGAGCGATGGCAAGACCAGCGTGCAGTCCAACGTGCAGGTCACTGTGGCGCCAAAAGCCGCTGCGCCAGCTGACGACGTGACCCCGCCTGCTGACGACGTCACGCCACCGGCTGATGAAGTGACACCGCCGTCTGATGAGGGCAGCGCGAGCAGCAGCTGCGATAACCCTGTCGATGCCAATGCCAGCAAATACGCTGCCTGGAACGCCAGCGCGGTGTACAACAATGGCGATATCGTCAGCTTCGACCACCTGGTCTGGAAAGCGAAATACTGGACTCAGGGCAACCAGCCTGGCTTCGCTTCCGAATCCTGGGATCTGGTCAGCAAGGTGAAATTCGGCTGGAAAGCGGATGTGGTTTACAACGGTGGCGATACCACAACCTATGAAGGTTCCGAGTACCGTGCAAAATGGTGGACCCGTGGTGACAACCCGGCCCACAGCGATGTCTGGGTGAAAGAGGGTGCAGCATCAGACTGCAAATAATCTTCTTCGTCTGAGACCGCGGGTGTGAATATCGCCCGCAACCCCTGACCGCGCTCCTCCCGGAGGGCGGTCAGTTCTTTAAAGGTACACAAGGAAAACGGCCTGCATCCGTCAGGTGATGAAATGAAACGGTTTATTTTTCTGTTGCTGTTAATCAGCCCGGGGGCATTTGCCAATTGCTGGAATACGGCAGGGCATTATTATCACGTCGATCCCTATCTGTTATTTGCCATTGCTGAAGTCGAGTCCGGCCTTAACCCCTATGCAATAGGCTATAACCACGATGGTTCGCGGGATGTTGGACTGATGCAAATTAACAGCTCGCATTTCGCTGAGCTGGAACGTAAAGGTATCGATGAATATCGCTTAATGGCGGAGCCATGCACCTCCATTATGGTGGGCGCGTCTATTCTCTCCGGCATGATTAAAGTTTATGGCTATAACTGGGAAGCAGTCGGGGCGTATAACGCCGGACTAAAACGCGAAAATTTCCCTCAGCGTATGCTCTACGCCAGAAAAGTCTGGGATAAATACCAGAGAATAAAACGCGTGTCGCAGTACAAATAACCGGGCTGATTTTTTGACGAGTTTTTCCCGGTATTTTTCAGAAAGACAATTTGGCTGTTCCGGGTTCGGCGTAGGGTGAACCTGACGCAGGTCTGACATGGGCAGACGCCGGGTCAGCACGGTAAAACCCCTGTTTTTGCCCTTTCCTGCTGGGAGAGGGCATCACGTCACAGATGGCTAGCGATGTAATTTCCCGTGATCCCGCAGCCACGCCGCGGTACGCACAATCCCTTCATCCAGCGTCACCAGCGGTTTATAGCCCAGCTCACTCTCAGCGCGCTGCGTATCGAGGGTAAAATCAAAGTTGAGTTTCGACACCCCGTAGTGGGTCAGGGCAGGCTCTTTGGCAGCCTTGTTTCCCAGCCGCTCCATGCTGCGGGCAATAATATCCAGCATCGGGTAAGGCACCGAGCGGATCCGGCAGTGAATATTCAGCTCGTCAATCAGCTTCTGCACAATGCTGCGCAGGGAGCGCGGTTCGCCGTTGGTGATGTTGTACGCCCGCCCGGAAGGGAGCTGATCGCATTCGCTCTGGCTGGCCAGCCACATGGCATGAATGGCGTTGTCGAAATAGGTCATGTCCACCAGCGCATCCCCGCCGCGCGGCAACAGCACGCTACCGTAGTGGTGCATCATTTGCGCCAGGCGTGGAATAAAGACTTTATCGTGCGGGCCAAACAGGCTCTGGGGCCGCAGGATGGTAAAGCGGGTATGCGGGTTGGACTGCGCCAGCAGATCGATCACCTGTTCGCTGGCGGCTTTGCTGCGGGCAAATTCGCAGGCGTAGCGCGCAGGACGGAAATCTTCCTGGACGTCGCGATGGTGGTGATAGTCAAAATAGAGCGACGGGGAAGAGATGTGGACAAAGTTGCGCACGCCCCAGGCCACAGCCCACTCCCCCAGACGGCGGGTAGCGCGCACGTTAGCCAGATCGAACGCTTCCTGGGTTCCCCACGGCGAGGTAAAGCTGGAGCAGTGCCACAGCGTATCGATCCCGGCCAGCATCACTTTTGCCTGGGAAGAGACCAGTTCCGTCAGGTCGGCATGGACAAACTCTGCGCCCATTTTTTGCAGCAATTTACCCATCGCTTCATTGCGACCGGTAGCCCGGACGCTGACGCCTTTATTGCGCAAAAACTCCACCGCATTACGGCCTAAGCCGCTGGTGGCGCCGGTAACCAGTACCTTCATATCGATCCACTGTTTGAAAAGAATTTCGTGCGCATTCTTCCGTGAATTACGCTTGCATGCAATGGGAAACGTGAAAGATTCGCAGTTTTAATTAGACTTTTTCTGTCTTTTGTTCTGCCAGACGGGCAATACGCCGGGCCATACCGCGGAAGATGAACAGGTGCGCCGGGATCATCAGCAGCCAGTAGAACAGGCCGGGCATGCCGTGCGGGTGCCACCAGGCGCGCACGTCCAGCTCCCGGTGGTCGCCTTTATCCTTAAGGGTAAAACACAAACGCCCGAGGCCGGGGGCTTTCATGCCAAACAGCATCGCCAGCTGCTTCTCCGGCTCGACGATAATCACCTTCCAGCTGTCGACCGTATCGCCGGTTTGCAGCCAGGGTGCCGCCGGACGGCCTTTCGCCAGCTTGTGCCCCACCAGCAGGTCCATCATCGCCCGGGTTTGCCACAGGGCATTGCCAAAGAAGTAGCCCTCTTTCCCGCCGATCTGATTGACCACCTGCCATAAGGCGCTCAGGCTGGCGGCGGTTTTTACCGTACAACCGGCCTGTTTCGGGTAATAACCATATTCCGGCCGCCAGCGGGCGAAGGCCTGGGCGTCGTAACCCCAGTCGCTGGAATTTACCAGCTTCTCCTCTTCTTTCAGCGTATTGCGCACCGCGTCATCGAAGCGAATTAATTCCTGCGGGATCAGCGCCCGCAGTGTCCGGTCATCGGCCAGCAGATCGTGCTTCAGCCCCTGGATTAAGGCTTTGGCGGTGGTCGGCGGTACGGAGGTAATGACGTTTAAAAACCACACCGAGATCCAGCGGGTCGGGAAGGGGATGGGGATCAGCGGGCGACGGCAGCCGCTTACCGCCATAAAATGTTCGAACTGCTGCTGGTAACTCAACACCTCTGGCCCGGCGGCCTCCAGTACCCGGTGCGCTGTGGCCGGGTGATGGAGCAATTCAACGAGATAGTGCAGCAGGTTCTCCAGTGCAATCGGCGTGGTGCGCGAGCGCACCCAGCGCGGCGGGGTCAACACCGGCAGGTTATAGACCATGTCACGCATCACCTCGAAGGCGGCAGATCCCGCCCCGACGATGATCCCGGCCCGCAGTTCGGTGAGCGGGATCCCGGCGCTGCGCAAGGTTTCAGCGGTCAACTGCCGGGCGCGCAAATGGTCGGACTGCTCATGCTCCGGTGCCTGCAACGAACTGAGGAAGATGATCTGTTTGACCGGATTATCTAATAGTACGTCGCGCACGTTCATCGCCACCTGGCGCTCGTGAGCGATAAAGTCTCCCCCTTCGCCCATGCTGTGCACCAGATAATAAAGGGTATCCACCCCTTCAAGCAGGGCCGCCAGTTCCTGCGGCCAGTTAAGATCGATAGCATGGCAACTGACGTTGGGCAGGTGCTGTTTTTGCAGGCGCTCAACGTTGCGTGCCGCAGCCCGGACCTGATACCCGCGTGCGCTCAGGGCGGCCACCAGATGTTGGCCGATATACCCGCTGGCACCCAGCACCAGAATACGTTGCGGCACGTTAGCTCCTTAGCGCTGCAAAAAAGCCTGCCAGTGGGCAACCACTTCGGCAAGCTGCTTGCGGTTGACGTCAAGATGCATCACCAGACGAACCACCGGCGAGGCGTTAATCAGCACTCCGCGCGCCTTCATAAACTCGCCCAGCGCCGCGGCGTTATCATCCCCGACGCGGATAAAAAGCATGTTGGTATCGTGACGCATCACATCGGCGCCGATCTCGCGCAGCTGTGTCGCCATCCACGCCGCGTTGTCGTGATCGTCTTTCAGGCGAGCAACGTTATTTTTCAGCGCGTACAGACCCGCAGCGGCGAGGATCCCGGCCTGGCGCATGCCGCCCCCGGTCATTTTACGCCAGCGGTTAGCTCGCTTGATGTAGTCGGCATCGCCCACCAGCAGGGAACCCACCGGCGCACCCAGCCCTTTGGAGAGGCAAATGGTGAACGAGTCGCAATATTGCGTGATTGCTTTCAGCTCGCAGCCATACTCCACCACGGCGTTAAAGATGCGCGCGCCATCCACGTGCAGCCCCAGCTTACGCTCGCGGGTAAAGTCCCACGCCGCTTTCAGGTACTCGCGCGGCAGCACTTTGCCGTTATGGGTATTTTCGAGGCTGAGCAGTCTGGTGCGGGCAAAGTGGATATCATCGGCTTTGATTTTGGCCGCGACCTTGTCCAGCGGCAGGGAGCCGTCGGGCGCGGCATCGATTGGCTGCGGCTGAATGCTGCCCAGCACCGCTGCGCCACCGGCTTCGTACAGGTAGTTATGTGCCCCCTGACCGACGATATACTCTTCGCCGCGCTCGCAGTGGCTGAGCAGGGCCACGAGGTTGGCCTGGGTGCCTGTCGGCAGAAACAGGGCGGCCTCTTTGCCGCTCAGTTCGGCGGCATAACGCTGAAGTTCGTTAACGGTGGGGTCGTCACCGTAGACGTCGTCCCCGACCGGTGCTTCCAGCATCTCCTTGAGCATGGCCTGCGTCGGGCGAGTAACGGTATCACTGCGTAAATCAATCATGTCATATCCTTATACACGTCCTCCTTCGTGCTGCCGCGGCGTTGGCTGCCTCCTCAAATCCCCATCACATCGTGACCTCTGCTTCTGGGGATTTTCGGGCTTGCCGCCTTAATGCAACGCGAAGGATTTTGTGTATGAATTGAAAAGGATATTTTTACCTGAGCCAGTTGGTTTTTGCCAGCTCCAGAACTTCGTCACCGCGACCGCTGATGATGGCACGCAACATATACAGGCTAAATCCTTTCGCCTGTTCGAGTTTGATCTGCGGTGGGATCGCCAGTTCGTCTTTGGCGACCACCACATCCACCAGCACCGGGCCGTCGGTGGCGAAAGCACGTTGCAGGGCGTCATCCACCTCCGAGGCTTTCTCCACCCGGATGCCGGTGATGCCGCAGGCTTCCGCGATGGCCGCGAAATTGGTGTCGTGCAGGTCGGTGCCGTCGGTGAGATAGCCCCCGGCTTTCATCTCCATCGCCACAAAGCCCAGCACGCTGTTGTTGAAGACGATGATCTTAATCGGCAGCTTCATCTGCGCCACCGAGAGGAAATCGCCCATCAGCATGCTAAACCCGCCATCGCCGCACATCGCCACCACCTGGCGATCCGGCGCGGTGGCTTTGGCCCCCAGCGCCTGCGGCATGGCATTCGCCATTGAGCCGTGGTTGAACGAGCCGAGCAGGCGGCGCTTGCCGTTCATTTTCAGGTAGCGCGCCGCCCAGACGGTGGGGGTGCCCACGTCACAGGTGAAGATGGCGTCCTCGTCGGCGTAATGGCTGATCTGCTGCGCCAGGTACTGCGGGTGCAGCGCCTTGTCGCTGGGCTTCGCCAGGTCGTCCAGCCCTTTGCGCGCGTCACGATAGTCGCTGAGCGCTTTATCAAGGAACTTACGATCGGTCTTCTCCTCCAGCAGCGGCATCAGGGCGGCGAGCGTGGCCTTGATGTCCCCCACCAGCGCCATATCGACTTTGCTGTGCGCCCCGATACTGGCCGGGTTGATGTCGATCTGGATGATTTTGGCATCGGTGGGGTAAAACGCGCGATAAGGGAACTGGGTGCCAAGCAGCACCAGGGTGTCGGCGTTCATCATGGTGTGGAACCCGGACGAGAAGCCGATCAGCCCGGTCATCCCCACGTCGTAAGGGTTATCGTACTCCACATGCTCTTTACCGCGCAGGGCGTGAACAATCGGGGCCTTGAGCATGCCCGCAAATTCCAGCAGCTCATCATGCGCGCCGGCACAACCGCTGCCGCACATCAGGGCAATATTGCTGGAGTAGCGCAGTAGCTGGGCCAGCTTTTTCAGTTCGGCCTGGGCGGGGGTGACTACCGGCAGGGGGGCGGGATACCAGTGGTTACTGGCGCTCTCCGGGGCCGCCTGCAACGCCACGTCGCCAGGCAACACAATCACCGAGACGCCGCGTTTTAAAATGGCGTTACGCATGGCCAGAGCCAGCACCTGGGGGATCTGCTCTGGCGAGGAGATCAGCTCGCAGTAGTGGCTGCATTCGCGGAACAGTTCCTGGGGATGTGTCTCCTGGAAATAGCCGCTGCCGATCTCACTCGACGGAATGTGTGCGGCGATGGCCAGCACCGGGACGTGATTACGATGACAATCAAACAGGCCATTGATCAGATGCAGGTTACCTGGCCCGCAGGAACCGGCGCAGACCGCCAGCTCGCCGGTGAGCTGAGCCTCGGCCCCGGCGGCGAACGCGGCGACCTCCTCATGACGGGTGGGCATCCACTCGATAGTGTCCATCCGGTTCAGGCTGTCGCTCAGGCCGTTAAGTGAATCCCCGGTGACACCCCAGATCCGTTTTACTCCGGCCTGTTCCAGCATTTTTGCGATGTAGTTCGCCACGGTTTGTTTCATGGTAGTCCGTCTCCTGAATGTGATAACGCTTTCAAGCTTAGATGAAACTCACCGCCATGCTGGTTTAATCCCCCTCATTAATGGTTGCTTTCAATGTGCAATATTTCGTCATATTGTGGGGTGACTTCGGGTGAAAACAGGAATAAATTCAAATGGTTAAATCATTGTTAATTGCTGTTAATGAAAAGCTAACATGCGACGATACGGGTAAGCTGTTGTTGCGTCTGGCGGTAGGGGGATTGATGCTGTTTCATGGTCTGCATAAGGCCATCGACGGGGTGGGGGGCATTGCAGGCATGCTGGTGGCGAAGGGGCTGCCAGGTTTTATTGCTTATGGCGTATTGGTTGGCGAAGTTATCGCCCCAATCCTGATTATTCTCGGCATCCTTACCCGTCCTGCTGCGCTGGTGCTGGCCTTTACCATGGTGGTGGCGTGGTTGATGGTAGGCACCGGTAAAACCTTCGCGCTGGATGCCGTGGGGGCGTGGGCGATTGAGAGCCTGGTCTACTTCTTTGTGGGCGCGCTGGCGGTGGCATTTTTAGGGGCAGGGCGGTATGCGGTGGTGCGCGATCCGGCGTGGAAGTAACGCCTCTGCGCCAGTAAAGCCGGGCGACACTGCATGTGCCCGGCCTACAGTTTGCTTTCTATGGCAGGCCCGGTAAGCGCAGTGCCACCGGGCGTTTTATCAGGCCAGCACTAAATCTCCCTGCGGATGACAGGAGCAGGCCAGTACATAACCTTCCGCCACTTCGGCATCCGTCAGCGTCATGGTGCTGGTGACGGTGTAATTTCCGTCAACCACCTTCGTTTTACAGCAGCCACACACGCCTGCACGACAGGCGGCCACCACCGGCACGTTATTGCTCTCCAGCGCCTCCAGCAGCGTGCTGCCCACGCGGCCAAAGAAGGTCTGCGCCGGTTGCAGTTTGGTGAACTTCAGCCCACTGGTGGCGGCTTCTGCCACCGGGGTAAAGAACTGCTCTTTAAAGAAGCGGGTCACGCCCAGGGCCTTCACCTCTTCTTCCACGATGTCCATATACGGTGCCGGACCACAGGTCATCACGGTACGACTGGCGATATCCGGCACGCGCTGCAGCAGCTCGCGACTCAGGCGACCGGCGACAAAACCGGCCGTGGCGTTGTTTTCGGCCACCAGGGTGACCGGGTAGTTACGCCATTCATCCGCGAAAATCACATCCTGCGGCGAGCGCACGCTGAAGATCACCTGAACGTCGGCCTGCGGGCGGTACTTCGCCAGCCAGCGACGCATTGACATCACCGGCGTCACGCCGCAACCGGCGGCCAGCAGCAGGAATTTATCGTCTGGCTTATCGTCACAGGTGAAATCCCCCTGCGCGTCGGAGAGCCAGAGATAATCCCCACGTTTCACGTCACGGGTCAGCCACTGCGAGCCTGCCCCCTCATCAATGCGGCGGATGGTCAGCGTAATGTACTCGCTGATGCCCGGCGTTGAGGAGATAGTGTACGCCCGCAGCGTCTCCGCTGAGTTACGCACGCTGACCAGCGCATACTGCCCGGCACGGTACGGATAGTAGTCGTGGCAGAGCAGTGACAGGGTCCAGACGTCCGGCGTTTCCTGATGGATGTGATGAACCTGCATCCGCCATGGGCACTGATGGGTTGGCATTGTCATTCTTTACTCCTTACGCGCTCAGCAGTTGCTTCATGTCTTCTTCAACGGTGGTCACGGAACGCAGACCAAACTTCTCGTTGAGGACGGCCAGCAGATCCGGCGTAAAGAAGCCTGGTGCGGTCGGGCCGGTGACGATGTTTTTCACGCCCAGCGACAGCAGGGTCAGCAGGATCACAATCGCTTTCTGTTCGAACCAGGAGAGCACCAGCGACAGCGGCAGGTCGTTCACGCCGCAGCCCAGTTTTTCAGCCAGGGTGACAGCCAGAATGATTGCCGAGTAAGCGTCGTTACACTGACCGGCGTCGATCAGACGCGGCAGGCCTTCGATATCCCCGAACTCCAGCTTGTTGAAGCGGTATTTACCGCAGGCCAGGGTCAGGATCAGGCAGTCGTCCGGTACGCTGGTGGCGAAATCGGTGAAGTAATTACGTTCCCCGCGTGCGCCGTCGCAGCCGCCCACCAGGAAGATGTGACGCAGTTTTTCACGGCTCACCAGGTCGATCAGGGAATCCGCGGCACCCAGCAGGGTCTGACGGCCAAAACCAACGGTGATCAGGTGTGGAATTTCGCTGTACGGGAAGCCCGCCATCTGCTGTGCCTGGGCGATCACCGGACCAAAATCGTCACCCTCAAGGTGGCTCACACCCGGCCAGCCGACAATGCTGCGGGTCCAGATACGATCGTCGTAAGCGCCAACGGTTGGGTCGATGATGCAGTTAGAGGTCATCACGATCGGGCCAGGGAAGCGGGCGAACTCGACCTGCTGGTTCTGCCAGCCGCTGCCGTAGTTACCGATCAGATGTTTGAATTTGCGCAGCTCAGGGTAGCCGTGGGCAGGCAGCATCTCGCCGTGGGTGTAGACGTTCACGCCGGTGCCGTCGGTCTGCTCCAGCAGGTTATAGAGATCTTTCAGGTCGTGACCGGAAATCAGGATGCACTTGCCTTCGGTCGCTTTGACGTTGACCTGAGTCGGCGTTGGGTGGCCATATTTGGTGGTTTCACCGGCATCCAGAATGCTCATCACCTTGAAGTTCATCTGGCCGATTTCCATGGAGCACTCCAGCAGAGCGTTCATGTCAGAAGGCCAGGTGCCCAGCCACGCCATAATTTTGTGGTACTGGGCGTAGATATCGTTGTCGTACTGATCCAGAACGTGCGCGTGTTCCATATAGGCCGCGGCACCTTTCAGGCCGTACAGGCACAGCAGACGCAGGCCGAGGATGTTCTCACCGATCGCCGCTTTGTCTTTGTTCGGGGTAAAGTCTGCCGCCTGACGTTGCAGGTCGCCGAGATCGTCGCTCACCAGTTGCAGGTCGGCCATAGGGTTATCGACGCGGGCATTGGCATCAACATTCAGGGACTGCGCTTTCAGGGCGTCACGCAGGGCAATGGCTTCGCGGGCGTAGCCGACAATGCGTGGTGAATCGAAGTTGACGTTCGTCAGGGTAGAGAAAAACGCGCGTGGAGCGAAGTTATCAACATAGTGGTCGATAATGCCATATTCCCGGGCTTTTACCGCCCAGGCGGATAAACCTTGCAGGGCTGCAATCAGCAGATCCTGCAGATCGGAAGTTTCTGCGGTTTTACCGCACATGCCCTGTGCGTAGGAGCAGCCGTTGCCAGCTGGGGTACGGATGGTTTGTTCACATTGCACACAAAACATAATCACACCTGTTAAAGTTATATTTGATATACATGTTTAAGATTATGCTTGCGGCGATACGGTGAAAAGGGCTTTCTTCCACTAAGTAGAGGGTTATTGATTTAGCGCAATTTTGGCGGTAGAAGGCTACCGCCTAAGAAGTATCAGGCGGAGAAGAACGCCATCATGATCGGCACCAGCAGGCTTAAAATAAAGCCGTGAACGATGGCTGCAGGCACCATCTCCAGCCCGCCCGAGCGTTGCAGCACCGGCAGGGTAAAGTCCATAGAGGTGGCACCGCACAGGCCCAGCGCTGTGGAGCGACTGCGACGGACCAGGCCCGGAATAAGCATAATGGCGATCAGCTCGCGGCCTAAATCGTTAAAGAAGGCGGCGCTGCCAATGACCGGGCCAAAAGATTCGGTTAACAGAATGCCGGACAGAGAGTACCAGCCAAAACCGGAGGCCATTGCCAGGGCGGTATTGAGCGGCAGGTCGAGAATAAAGGCGTTGATCACCCCGCCCACCAGTGAACTGCCCACCACGATGACGGCGACCATCATGCCGCGACGATTCAGGACAATCTGTTTTAAGGTCATGCCGTTATTTCGCAACTGAATACCAATCAGGAACAGCAGGAAGATCAGGGTATATTCGCTGGCCTCGGTGGCGTGTTGTAAAAAGGCGAACCCGGTCAGACCCAGCATAAAACCGAGCACCACCACGCCGCATAATTTCAGTGACTCCAGCGCCATGGCGATACGCGACGGTAATTTTTCCTGATGATGGTGGTTTTTCCACGGAATAACGCGTTCCAGCCAGAAGAGGGCCGCAATATTGCACAGCAAAATAACCCCCATCGTAATGACGGAGTAATGCAGGATCGAGAGCAGGTTGGTCGCCAGATTATCGAGGAAGGCGAGGCTGATGCCCATAAAAAACAGAATGACGTAAACAATCCAGCTCAGTAAACGGTTGATCAGTTTTAACGCTGACAGCTGACGAAGAGGAATGAGATAACCCACGATCAGCGGGATCAGAATGATTAAGAGTCCTGAAAACATGAACAACCGGTCCTTTATATGAATGGCGCAGTGACACTACCCAATTCAGGCGGTTCAGTAAAGGTAGAAAATGGGGGGAGGTGCGGTTTAAGGCCGGGCGGCGCTAACGCTTGCCCGGCGCGGCGTTGGTTCAGTCGCGTTTTTCCAGCAGGGTGCGGTACAGCACGCCGCCGAGGATACCGCCGACAATCGGCATCACCCAGAACAGCCACAGCTGATCCAGCGCCCAGCCGCCCTGGAAGAGTGCTACTGCGGTACTGCGTGCCGGGTTAACCGAGGTGTTGGTCACCGGAATGCTGATCAGATGGATTAGGGTCAGCGCCAGGCCAATCGCAATTGGGGCAAAACCGGCCGGGGCGCGTTTGTCGGTGGCGCCGTGGATCACCAGCAGGAAGCCGGCGGTCAGCACAATTTCAATGACGATGGCAGACAGCATCGAGTAACCGCCCGGCGAGTGCTCGCCAAAACCGTTCGCAGCAAAACCGCTGGCCGCGGCATCAAAGCCTGCTTTACCGCTGGCAATCAGATACAGAATCGCGGCCGCAATAATGCCGCCAATCAGCTGGGCAATAATATAACCGATAATCTCTTTTGCCGGAAAACGGCCGCCCGCCCATAAACCTAATGTAACCGCCGGGTTAAAATGCCCGCCGGAAATATGCCCCACGGCATACGCCATGGTTAAAACTGTTAAGCCGAAGGCCAGAGCAACCCCGACAAAACCAATCCCTAATTCCGGGAAACCTGCCGCCAGCACGGCGCTGCCGCAGCCACCAAACACCAGCCAGAATGTACCAAAACATTCCGCTGCTAATTTTCTGAACATAACCACCTCAATGAAAAAAGGCGCAAGTCTGCGCCATTGTTATTTATCGCCAATAGGGCGATGAGTTTTGAAACGCCATTATTTTAAAAATGAATACCCCCCCTCACCAGCGAAATAAATAAGGTAAATTTGATGTAGGGCAAGGTGATGCCTTTAAGTAAAAAACGCATGGCGGAATTTCCGGCAGCAAAACGATTACGCGGATATTTTTATTTCGGATGAAAGCTGGCGGCTGAATATTTAATTTTTTTGAATTTGCTTATGACTATTCCACTGATAATCGGGTGTCCGTTCGGCCGCGCTGGGGTTATACTCCTGATAACTTAAAGGAAAAAGTTCATCTCTCCCGGAGGGTACATGTTGCTGGAACGTGTGGAAATCGTGGGGTTTCGCGGCATTAACCGTCTGTCGCTGATGCTGGAGCACAACAACGTGCTGATTGGGGAAAACGCCTGGGGTAAATCCAGCCTGCTGGATGCCCTGACGCTGCTGCTCTCCCCTGAATCCGATCTGTACCATTTTGTCCGGGAAGACTTCTGGTTCCCTCCCGGGGATCTGCTGGGACGTGAACACCATCTGCATATTATTCTCACCTTCCGTGAATCCGAGCCGGGCCGCCATCGCGTTCGTCGCTACCGCCCGCTTGCCGACTGCTGGGTGCCCTGCGATGACGGCTATCAGCGCATCTTTTATCGTCTTGAAGGGGAGCTGGCCAATGACGACAGCGTGCTGACCCTGCGCGGCTTTCTTGATACCGATGGCAATCCTCTTAAGCTGGCGGATATCGACGAGCTGGCGCGGCATCTGGTGCGCCTGATGCCGGTGCTACGCCTGCGCGACGCCCGCTTTATGCGCCGGATCCGCAACGGCACGGTGCCCAACATGCCCGACGTGGAAGTCACCGCCCGCGAACTGGATTACCTGGCCCGCGAGCTGGTAGCCCGGCCGCAAAACTTAACCGACGGCCAGATCCGCCAGGGGCTGTCTGCGATGGTGCAACTGCTGGAGCACTACTTTACCGAGCAGGGCACCTCGCCGGTCCGCAACCGGCTGATGCGGCGGCGATCCCATGATGAACAGCGCAGCTGGCGCTATCTCGACATCATCAACCGGATGATCGACAAGCCCGGCGGCCGTTCGCACCGGGTGATCCTGCTGGGGTTGTTCTCAACGCTGCTGCAGGCCAAAGGCACGGTCCGGCTCGACAGGGATGCCCGCCCGCTGCTGCTGGTGGAAGATCCCGAGACGCGCCTGCACCCGATTATGCTATCTGTGGCGTGGCATCTGCTCAACCTGCTGCCGCTGCAACGTATCACCACCACCAACTCTGGCGAGCTACTGTCGTTAACCCCGGTCGAGCACGTCTGTCGCCTGGTACGCGAATCATCCCGTGTCACGGCTTTTCGTCTCGGGCCGGGGGGGATGAACGCCGAGGACAGCCGCCGGATCGCCTTCCATATTCGCTTTAATCGCGCCTCCTCCCTGTTCGCCCGCTGCTGGCTGCTGGTGGAAGGGGAGACCGAAACCTGGGTAATCAACGAGCTGGCCCGCCAGTGCGGCCACCACTTCGATGCCGAAGGGATTAAGGTCATTGAGTTCGCCCAGTCGGGCTTAAAACCGCT
The DNA here is from genome assembly GCF_002935105.1 of Leclercia sp. LSNIH3. Classification (NCBI taxonomy): domain Bacteria; kingdom Pseudomonadati; phylum Pseudomonadota; class Gammaproteobacteria; order Enterobacterales; family Enterobacteriaceae; genus Leclercia; species Leclercia sp. LSNIH3. Next base: position 835,825 of record NZ_CP026387.1, on the reverse strand, counting down.
GATCAAGTTTGCCCGGCGGATGGGCATTGAGTGGCATGTGCTGGTGGACGGCGACGAAGCGGGCAAGAAATATGCCGCCACCGTGCGCGGGCTGATCAATAACGATCGGGAAGAGGAGCGCGCGCACCTGACGGCGCTACCCGCCATGGACATGGAGCACTTCATGTACCGCCAGGGATTCTCAGACGTCTTTCATCGGGTGGCGATGATCCCCGACGATGTTCCCATGAATATGCGGCGGGTGATCATGAAAGCCATTCATCGCTCGTCGAAGCCCGATCTGGCGATTGAAGTGGCGATGGAGGCCGGGCGGCGCGGGGTTGAAGCAGTGCCGACCCTGTTGCGGAAAATGTTCTCCCGCGTGCTGTGGCTGGCGCGCGGGAGAGCCGATTAACAACCGGTTGCCTGGTTGACCTGCTCGATCAGGCTGTCCAGCAGGGCAAAGCGGCGGCGGTACTCGGCGCGCTTTTTGCTGGCGATCTCCTCCATCGGTTTGCGCGGCATGGCGAGCGGCAGACGGAAATTGCCGTCATCGCTGCGTTCGCCGCCCAGCGACGCCCAGAAACTGTCGTAATCGGCCAGCAGTTTGCCCTCTTTTTTCTTGCGATAGCGCCAGCTGCGGTAGATATGGGTGCTGTTGCTCACTGCCACGATCTGCTCTACGGCGAGGGCGCTGCCCAGCGTCATAGCAGCCTCCACCAGCAGACGTTTCGGGAACAAGCCGTGACAGGCTTTGGTGGCGCTCTGGATCGCCTCGTGCGGCACAAAGGCTTTTGCCCCCTGCATCCCGCCGATAAACAGCGTCGCGGTGCCGTTAACCTGGCACAGCGTGAAAGTCATCTCTGCCAGCACCGTCTGCTGTGCGTCGCAAAACGCCAGCGTGGCTTCACCCTCTTTATCCAGAAAGGCATCGGCGCACAGGCGCAGGGTAAACTGCTGATCGTCTTTGCCCGTCAGGGTCAGTAACGTCACCCCTTCCCGGGAGAGATAGCCGTTCATCAGCGCCGCCGGGAGCTGGTGCTGCATTGTCTGATAGTGCCAGCTCAGCGCCTGCAGGGTTTGCTGACGGTTGATGGCAACGGATAACCACGGGCGGTGCAGGCGGCAGGGCAGTCCCGGCTGTACCTGCAACAGCTGCAGTAACTGCGGCTGTTTTGCCAGGCTTGTCAGCAGGCGGGCAGTGCTGAATGGCGTCATCAGCGATCGCAGCATAAACTTGCGGCGGTAGGCCGGATTGCGCCAGGCAAGCCCGGGAGTTAATCACCCGAGGCCAGGCTTTGAAACAGCTGCCAGCCCGATTTGGGTTGCGGTTGATGTGAATAAGATGACTCTGCGATGGATGACATAATCAATACCGGTCTTGTTGCAAGGTCTTTATTTCAGCAGGGGTTTTATCAACCTCTCCTCAACGATTTTCATCCATCCCGACAAGCAGGGGTTTCGTTGAGGAACGGTTTAGTTAGAATCAACAGTTATGTAAGCCAGAATATCTATTTGGAATATTTATGAACTTCAAGGGAAAACGCAGGAAGCTGTTTCTGCTGCTGGTGCTGATTGTACTGGTGGCTGGATTCTGGCTGTGGCAGGTGCTAAACGCGCCGGTGCCGCAATATCAGACACTGATTGTCCGTCCGGGCGAACTGCAGCAAAGCGTGCTCGCCACCGGCAAGCTGGACGCGCTGCGCAAGGTAGACGTGGGCGCGCAGGTCAGCGGGCAGCTGAAAACGCTGTCGGTGGAGATCGGCGACAAAGTACAAAAGGGGCAGCTGCTGGGGGTCATTGACCCGGAGCAGGCCGAAAACCAGATCAAAGAGGTGGAAGCGACCCTGATGGAGCTGCGCGCCCAGCGCAGCCAGGCCGAAGCGGAGCGTAAGCTGGCCCAGGTGACCCTGAACCGTCAGCGGCAGCTGGCCGCAACCCAGGCGATCTCACAGCAGGATCTGGATACCTCAGTGACCGAACTGGCCGTTAAACAGGCCCAGATCGGCACTATCGATGCACAGATCAAACGCAATCAGGCCTCACTGGACACGGCCAAAACCAACCTCGACTATACCCGTATCGTCGCCCCGATGGCCGGGGAAGTGACGCAAATTACCACCCTGCAGGGGCAGACGGTGATCGCCGCCCAGCAGGCACCGAACATCCTGACGCTGGCGGATATGGGCACCATGCTGGTGAAAGCCCAGGTTTCTGAGGCGGATGTGATCCACCTTAAGCCGGGGCAAAAAGCCTGGTTTACCGTACTGGGCGATCCGCAAACCCGCTATGAAGGGGTACTGAAAGACATTCTCCCGACGCCCGAGAAGGTCAACGACGCTATTTTCTATCACGCCCGCTTTGAAGTGCCCAACCCGCAGGGGGTGCTGCGTCTGGACATGACCGCGCAGGTGCATATCCAGCTGGCCGGGGTCAAAAATGTGCTGACCATACCGCTGGCGGCGCTGGGGCAACCGGCGGGGGATAACCGCTATAACGTGAAGGTGCTGCGTAACGGCGAGACGCGTGAGCGTGAGGTGAGCCTCGGCTCGCGTAACGACACCGATGTAGTAGTGGTGAAAGGGCTTGAAGAGGGCGACGAGGTGGTCATCAGCGAGAGCCAGCCCGGGGCGGCTAAATGACCGCGCTGCTGGAGCTGATTGATATCCGCCGGAGCTACCCTTCTGGCGACGGACCGGTGGAGGTGCTGAAAGGCATCACGCTGCAGGTCGAGGCCGGGGAAATGGTGGCGATTGTCGGGGCCTCAGGTTCCGGTAAATCAACGCTGATGAACATCCTTGGCTGTCTGGATAAACCCACCAGCGGCACCTACCGGGTGGCCGGGACCGATGTCGCCACGCTGGACAGCGACGCGCTGGCAAAACTGCGGCGGGAGCATTTCGGCTTTATCTTTCAGCGTTACCATCTGCTCTCGCACCTGAGCGCGGCGCAGAACGTCGAAGTGCCGGCGGTCTATGCCGGTGTGGAGCGAAAAAAACGCCTTGAGCGGGCGCAGGCGCTGCTCACCCGGCTGGGGTTAGGGGAGCGGGTGGATTACCAGCCCTCGCAGCTCTCTGGCGGCCAGCAGCAGCGGGTGAGTATCGCCCGGGCGCTGATGAACGGCGGGCAGGTGATTCTTGCCGATGAACCGACCGGGGCGCTGGACAGCCACTCCGGGGAGGAGGTCATGGCGATCCTGCACCAGCTGCGGGATCAGGGGCATACGGTGATCATCGTCACCCACGACCCACAGGTGGCCGCGCAGGCCGGGCGGATCGTGGAGATCCACGACGGTGAGCTGGTGAGCAACCCGCCTGCCACGCTTAACGCCACCCGACGTCAGGAGGTGGCGCTACCGCCGCCGTCCGGCTGGCGGCAGTTTGCCAGCAGTTTCCGCGAAGCGCTGACCATGGCCTGGCTGGCAATGGCCGCCAACAAGATGCGGACCCTGTTAACGATGCTCGGGATCATCATCGGTATCGCCTCGGTGGTGTCGATTGTGGTGGTAGGCGATGCCGCCAAACAGCTGGTGCTGTCCGATATCCGCTCCATTGGCACCAACACCATAGATATCTATCCCGGCAAAGACTTTGGCGATGATGAGCCGCAGTATCAGCAGGCGCTGAAATATGACGATCTGGCCGCTATCCAGAAGCAGCCGTGGGTCAATTCCGCCACCCCGGCGGTGTCGCAGAATTTGCGTCTGCGCTACGGCAATATCGACGTGGCCGCCAGCGCCAACGGCGTTAGCGGCGATTACTTTAACGTCTACGGCATGACCTTCAGCGAGGGAGGTACCTTCAACGCAGAGCAACTGGCGGGCCGGGCGCAGGTGGTGGTGCTGGATGCCAACTCCCGGCGACAGCTGTTCCCCAACAAATCGAAGGTGGTGGGCGAGATTGTCCTGGTGGGCAATATGCCCGCGACGGTGATCGGCGTGGCGGAGGAGAAGCAGTCGATGTTTGGCAGCAGCAAGATTTTACGTGTCTGGCTGCCGTACACCACCATCTCCGGGCGCATTATGGGGCAGTCATGGCTGAACTCGATCACCGTGCGAGTGAAGGAGGGCTACGACAGCGCCCAGGCGGAGCAACAGCTTGAGCGCCTGATGACGCTGCGCCACGGGAAGAAAGATTTCTTCACCTGGAACATGGACGGCCTCTTGAAAACGGCGGAAAAGACCACACGTACTCTTCAGCTCTTCCTCACGCTGGTGGCGATCATCTCCCTGCTGGTCGGGGGAATTGGGGTAATGAATATCATGCTGGTGTCGGTGACCGAGCGTACGCGCGAAATCGGCATCCGCATGGCGGTCGGCGCCCGGGCCAGCGATGTACTGCAACAATTTTTGATTGAAGCGGTGCTGGTTTGTCTGGTGGGCGGCGCGCTGGGGATTTCGCTCTCCCTGTTAATTGCCTTTACGCTGCAGCTGTTTTTACCCGGCTGGGAAATTGGTTTTTCACCGATGGCGCTGTTAACGGCCTTCCTCTGTTCTACCTTTACCGGGGTCCTGTTTGGCTGGCTACCCGCAAGAAATGCCGCGCGGTTGGATCCGGTGGATGCCTTAGCCCGGGAGTGAGTCTGTTGCCGGGCGGCCGCTACGCCTAACCCGGCCTACAAAAATTTGTAGGCCTGCGCAAGCGCAGCGCCGTCGGGCATGAAGCCGTACGACAGCCCGCAAATAAAAATGCCAGCGTATCGGGCTGGCATTTTGAGTGAGGGGTGTACACAATGAAACAGAGGGCTATGCCACCACTTCTGCTTCGATGGGCACAATAACGCTGGCATGATTGCCTTTTGGCCCGAGGTGTACATCGAACCGAACGGCTTGTCCGGCTTTCAGCGTTCTGTAACCATCCATCTGAATGGTGGAGTAATGCGCGAAGATGTCTTCGCCGCCGCCTTCAGGGCAGATGAAACCAAACCCTTTGGCGTTGTTGAACCACTTAACTGTACCCGTTTCCATGCTTCGACATCCTTCGTAAATCTTATTGAGTTAGATGTAATGAACCGGTGATGGAGTGGGGGCTGTTCAAAACCTCGCCAACTCACGCCTGTACAATTTAGATAAACCAGATAGATCGTCAAGCATTTGCCGGTGAAGGGAGGGGGAAAATGAGTCAAAATTTGAAGCAGTTAACGCTATTGACAGGTATTGTGACAGACATCGCGGATGGCAATAATAGATGTGAGTTATCTGACATCTGAGGTAGATTCAGGTTATGTATAGCCTCCTGTCAGCATCAGAACCGCGACCGGAGACCGTAAACGAAGATGACGACTGACAATGGGTAAGACGAACGACTGGCTCGATTTCGACAAGCTGGCGGAAGATAAAGTGCGCGACGCGCTAAAACCGCCATCTATGTATAAAGTTATGTTAATGAACGATGACTACACGCCGATGGAATTTGTTATTGACGTGCTACAAAAGTTCTTTTCTTATGATGTAGAACGTGCAACGCAACTGATGCTTACCGTTCACTATCATGGCAAAGCCATCTGCGGTGTTTTTACTGCAGAAGTCGCAGAGACGAAGGTGGCGATGGTGAACCAGTATGCGAGGGAGAACGAGCATCCGTTGCTGTGTACGCTGGAAAAAGCCTGAATAAGGCAATGAAAATTGGGGGAGGTGCCTATGCTCAATCAAGAACTGGAACTCAGTTTAAACATGGCTTTCGCCAGAGCGCGTGAGCACCGACATGAGTTTATGACGGTCGAGCACCTGCTGCTTGCACTGCTCAGTAACCCATCCGCCCGCGAAGCGCTTGAAGCCTGCTCCGTGGATCTGGTGGCGCTGCGTCAGGAACTTGAAGCCTTCATCGAACAGACCACACCTGTACTGCCCGTCAGTGAAGAGGAGCGCGACACGCAGCCGACGCTCAGCTTCCAGCGTGTTCTCCAGCGTGCGGTATTTCACGTCCAGTCCTCAGGGCGTAGCGAAGTCACCGGTGCCAACGTGCTGGTTGCCATCTTCAGCGAGCAGGAGTCGCAAGCGGCCTACCTGCTGCGCAAACACGAAGTCAGCCGCCTCGATGTGGTGAACTTCATCTCTCATGGAACGCGAAAAGACGAGCCGAATCAGGCATCCGATTCCGGCCATCAGGTCAACAGCGAAGAGCAAGCAGGCGGGGAGGAACGTATGGAAAACTTCACCACCAATCTTAACCAGCTTGCCCGCGTCGGCGGTATTGACCCGCTGATTGGCCGCGAGAAAGAGCTGGAACGGGCGATCCAGGTACTGTGCCGCCGCCGCAAGAACAACCCGCTGCTGGTGGGTGAATCCGGCGTCGGTAAAACGGCCATTGCTGAAGGGTTGGCCTGGCGCATTGTGCAGGGCGACGTTCCGGAAGTGATCGCCGATTGCACCATCTACTCGCTGGATATCGGTTCGCTGCTGGCCGGAACCAAATACCGCGGTGATTTTGAAAAACGGTTCAAAGCGCTGCTGAAACAGCTGGAGCAGGATACCAACAGCATCCTGTTTATCGATGAGATCCACACGATCATCGGTGCCGGTGCTGCCTCTGGTGGCCAGGTGGATGCGGCCAACCTGATTAAACCGCTGCTCTCCAGTGGCAAGATCCGGGTAATTGGCTCGACCACCTACCAGGAGTTCAGCAATATTTTCGAAAAAGACCGCGCCCTGGCGCGTCGCTTCCAGAAAATCGACATTACTGAACCGTCCGTTGAAGAAACGGTGCAGATCATCAACGGCCTGAAACCGAAGTACGAAGCGCACCACGATGTGCGTTATACCGCGAAAGCGGTGCGTGCCGCGGTGGAGCTGGCGGTGAAATACATCAACGATCGCCATCTGCCTGATAAAGCGATCGACGTGATCGACGAAGCGGGCGCGCGCGCGCGTCTGATGCCGGTCAGTAAGCGCAAGAAAACGGTCAACGTGGCGGATATCGAATCCGTGGTGGCCCGCATCGCGCGTATCCCTGAGAAGAGCGTTTCTCAGAGCGACCGCGATACCCTGAAAAACCTGGGCGATCGCCTGAAAATGCTGGTCTTTGGCCAGGATAAAGCGATTGAGGCGTTAACCGAAGCCATCAAGATGGCCCGTGCCGGACTGGGGCATGAGCATAAACCGGTCGGTTCTTTCCTGTTCGCCGGCCCGACCGGGGTGGGGAAAACCGAGGTGACGGTGCAGCTCTCCAAAGCGTTGGGCATTGAGCTGCTGCGCTTCGATATGTCTGAGTATATGGAGCGCCACACCGTCAGTCGTCTGATCGGTGCGCCTCCGGGCTATGTGGGCTTTGATCAGGGCGGCCTGCTCACCGACGCGGTGATCAAGCATCCGCACGCGGTACTGCTGCTCGATGAGATCGAGAAGGCGCACCCGGATGTCTTTAACCTGCTGCTGCAGGTGATGGATAACGGGACGCTGACCGACAACAACGGGCGCAAGGCAGACTTCCGCAACGTGGTGATGGTGATGACCACCAACGCCGGGGTGCGTGAGACCGAGCGTAAATCCATCGGCCTGATCCATCAGGATAACAGCACCGATGCGATGGAAGAGATCAAGAAGGTCTTTACGCCGGAATTCCGTAACCGTCTGGATAACATTATCTGGTTCGATCACCTGTCTACTGAGGTGATCCATCAGGTGGTGGATAAGTTCATCGTCGAGTTGCAGGTTCAGCTGGATCAGAAAGGGGTCTCCCTGGAAGTGAGTCAGGAAGCCCGCGACTGGCTGGCGGAGAAAGGCTACGATCGTGCGATGGGTGCGCGTCCGATGGCGCGCGTTATCCAGGACAACCTGAAGAAACCGTTGGCTAACGAACTGCTGTTTGGTTCGCTGGTGGATGGGGGCCAGGTGACGGTGGCGCTGGATCAGGCGAAGAATGAGCTGACGTATGACTTCCAGAGTGCGGCGAAGCATAAGCCGGAAGCGGCTCACTAAGACTGTTGCGTGATGATAAAAGCCGGGCGAAAGCCCGGTTTTTTTATGGCTGCTTTTTGCTTCTTATTGTGGGGGGAGTGAGGGCGGCGGGCTGCACAGTATGTCCCTACGGTGGTGGTTCCGTTCACTTTACGATCTGTATTTCTCTGTAAGCCACGTCACCCGTGAACGTGTTAAGGGGGCTTGCCGCCGCCCCCTTAACAATCCCGGCTCCCGGCAAAGAAAATCGCCGCTTCGCGGTGCCCTCAGCTTATTCCGCCAGGCTTTCGGGTCGGGCACCAGCCTGCATCCCTGCAGGCTATGCCCTCTCGGCGCGTCCCTGCGCCTCGCCCCGGCCTTCCGGAAACGCTTCGGCGATTTTCAGCCGGACCAGGTCATCGCTGGGAGTGTTGAGGCAAATCTTTGCCGCTGTCATGGCTGCATGCTCGATCGGTTCGGAAAGGGTTAAGATGCCTTCTCGGCGCGTCCCTGCGCCTTGTCCGGCCTTGCGGAACGCTTCGGCGATTTTCAGCCGGACCAGGTCATCGCTGTGAGTGATGAAGCAAATCTTTGCCACTGTCCTGGCTGCATGCTCGATCGGTTCCCTCTCCCTTGAGGGAGAGGGTTAGGGTGAGGGGGAACCGCGCGCACGATCGTAAAATTTTGCGAGGCGTTATCCAGAATTTCAACAGGGATATTGCTGGATAAAACCCCAGTATTAGAATGGCGATGCACCTGCAAAATCAGGTGCCAGGATTGGCGTCCTGACCTAACTCCAGAAATGATGTTGCATTCGCAACCATCAGCGGTTTCGTTCACTCTTTTGGAAGCTGCGGATATAATCCGCATATTCAGATTATGGTGGGCTGGGCCTGGGCTTCTTTGAAGCGCCGATTTTACTGGGATGTTAGTCGGTACGCCAACCTGGTTCAGTCCACCGCCTGAGTTGGCGTTCGGGTGGTCAGTATATTATTTACGGAGATTATAATTATGGATAATTACAACATCCCCCAGCTATACAGCGAACTCGAACTCAATACGCCAGATCTCTCCACGCTTGCCGCGCGCTGCAACCTGCTCACCGAAATTCTGGTCGATTGCAATTCGCTGCCCCAAACACAGCCCATCTGCCGCTGCCTTGCTGCATATCTGGACGCATTCAGAAGTGAGCTGGAAAAATCAATGACCGATTTCCGCGTGCTGGAAGAGGATGAGATCCCACCGATGCACAAACAGGAGTGGTTACTCGACAGCACCGAAGCCCAGTGCAATTACTGCCGGGCGTTAAACCATGTGCTGCTGGTGTCGCATTTCGACCGCGATATGTTGCCGCATCTTACCGGCCTGCTGTACGAGATCAGCCATGCGATGCTGGCCGATCTGACCGTGGTGCACGTCCACTGAGTCGGTGCCCCAACGTTGAAGGTAGGCAACGTGTTTGATATCAAGGCGCGGCGGGAGAGCCGTCTGTTCGCGACCTTAATGAGCTGGGATAAAGAGGATCGGAATGCCATCAATGATGACTTCGGCAGCGCAGGCTTTACTGCGGGCGGGACAGGGAATGTTGGCATGCAGACTGAAATCGGGTGTTGACCTCTGCTGAATAAAAAAAGGCCGGGATAACCCGGCCTTTAGTATTCTCTCTACGCCATTTGCGGCGAAAAACTCTTAGCGACTACGGAAGACAATGCGGCCTTTGCTCAGGTCGTACGGGGTCAGCTCAACAGTCACTTTGTCGCCCGTCAGAATACGGATATAGTTCTTACGCATCTTACCGGAGATATGCGCGGTAACAACGTGACCGTTTTCCAGTTCTACGCGAAACATGGTGTTAGGCAACGTTTCAAGAACGGTACCCTGCATTTCAATATTGTCTTCTTTGGCCATCTAATCCTCTGGGGTATCACTACCAAGTTTTGAACCGGCAAGATAATGCCGAAATTCATCAATTAAGTAAAGATTTGCGCGTTTAAAACGCAGCAAAGCAGTTTCAGCGTATTACCCGGACGTCACGGTTCGACCGTACGAAAAGCGCATACGTAAAGGGGAGGTGGCAGGATAAACGATAGGGCGTTATCGGATGCGAACTATTCCCAAACGGCGGCGGGGCAACAGGCAGAACCTACTCTGCGGCAGAATTATAGCACCTTGAGGAAAAATATGCGGAAAACATTTATCCCTGGGGCGTAAATAACGTCGCAGGCACCCAGAAGTTCTGCGGTAATTTTTGCATTCGCAGAGCGGCCAGCTGCGTCAGATATTCATGGCGGGAGATCTCAATCGCCCCCAGCGAGGCGGTATGCTCGTTCAGCACCTGGCAATCAATCAGCTTGCCGCCGCTACGGGTAAAGCGATCGCAGAAAACCAGGAGCGCAGTTTTAGACGCATTCACGGCGCGGCTGAACATCGATTCACCGCAAAAGAACGTGCCCTGAGCCACACCATACATGCCGCCCACCAGATCATCACCCTGCCATACCTCAATGGAGTGGGCGTAACCCAGCTCGTGCAGACGATGATATGCATGGATCACCTCCGGGGTGACCCAGGTGCCTTCTGCGCGATCGCTGGCACAGCCTTCGATCACCTGGCCAAACGCATGATTGAGGGTGACGCGATAGGGGGAGTGGGCGTGAAACCGTTTCATGCTGCGACTGAGATGAAACCGTTCAGGCCACAAAATAGCGCGCGGGTCAGGCGACCACCATAAGATCGGATCGCCGGGCGAAAACCACGGGAAAATACCGCGCTGGTAAGCCATTAATAAACGTGACGGGCTGAGATCGCCGCCCAGGGCCAGCAAACCATTAGGTTCGCGCAGCGCCCCTTCCGGGGAAGGGAACGCAAGAGAATGACGAGAAAGCTGGACCAGGCGCATGACAACACAACTCCAGTACGCGAAGTGGGGATCGGTTCAAATATAGACTACAGACGTTGTTTAAACTGGTAGTAACGACCCTGTTTTGCCAACAGTTCTGCGTGACTACCTTGCTCAATAATCTTTCCGTTGTCCATCACAATAATTTGATCAAAATCCGCCAGTCCGCGCAGGCGGTGCGTCACCATCAGCACGGTTTTGCCCTGCATCTCTTTTTCCAGTAAATCAAGGATTTGCCGTTCTGTTGTTGCATCCAGCCCTTCGGTCGGTTCATCCAGCAACATCAGCGGGGCATTGTGCAGTAGCGCGCGGGCAATCGCCAGGCGACGCAGCTCACCACCGGAAAGCTGACGGCCTCCTTCACCGAGCCAGCTGTTCAGACCTTCATCGTCCAGCAGCTTGTGCAGACCGACCTTTTCCAGCATCGCACGTAATTCGTCATCAGCGGTTCCCGGCGCGGCTAACAGCAAGTTATCCCGCAGGGTGGCGCTGAAAAGATGGACCCGCTGCGGCACTACGCTCACTGTTTTACGCAGCGCTGGCTCGCTCATCTCTTTGAGAGGCATATCGTTAAACAGGATCTGGCCCTGAGCCGGATCCCAGGCCCGGGTCAGCAGCTGCAGCAGAGTCGATTTCCCGCACCCTGTACGGCCCAGCACCGCAACGTGTGCGCCTGCGGGGATCGTCAGATTGATGTTGTCCAGCGCTGGTTGCGCCTGCCCGTGGTAAGCAAAGCTGACATCTGCCAGACGGAGAGCCAGTTGCTCAGGCACGTCTGTTGCGGCGGTACTGAATTGCACTTCCGGCTGCTGACCTGTGATCTGGGTTATACGCAGCGCGGAGGCCACCACCTGGCCGAGATGCTGAAAAGCCCCGGTCACCGGAGCCAGCGCTTCGAACGCCGCCAGCGCACAGAAGACAAACAGCGCAATGAGCGGCCCCGGCTGGGTATTATCCCCCACACCGCCGGAGGCCAGCCACAGCATCGCCATCACGGCAATACCGCCAATCAACAGCATCAATGCCTGGGACAGGGCTGTCAGCTCCGACTGTTTGCGCTGGGCTTCATGCCAGTTCAGCTCGGTGTTCTCCATCCGCGCGCGATAGCGGCGGCTGGCGCCAAAAATTGTCAGCTCTGCCTGGCCCTGCAGCCAGCCGGTAAGCTGCTGGCGATATTCGCCGCGCAGTCGGGTCAGGTTTTCACCGGTCGGTTTACCGGCGCGGTAAAACAGCGGCGGCAGCAGACACAGCGTCAGGAGCATGATCCCGCCAAGCACCAGCGCGATGCTGGCATCCAGCAGGCTCAGCCCGAGGGTAACGACCACAATCACCACCAGCGCACCTACCATCGGGGAGATAACCCGCAGATAGAGGTGATCGAGGGTATCGACATCCGCGACAACGCGGTTCAGCAGTTCGCCCTGGCGATAGCGCGCCAGCCCGGCAGGGGAGAGAGGCAGCAGTTTGCTGAAGGTGGTGACGCGCAGGTGCTGCAGCACGCGGAACGTTGCGTCATGGCTGACCAGACGCTCGAAGTAGCGCCCGGCGGTGCGGGTGATGGCCGTGCCGCGCACACCCGCAGCAGGCAGCATATAGTTGAAGCTGTACAACCCGGCAAACCCGGCCACCGCAGAGGCAGAGAGGAACCAGCCGGAGAGCGTTAACAGGCCGATACTGGCCAACAGGGTGACGATGGCCAGCACGACGCCGAGGATCAGCATCCATTTGTGGCGCATATAGAGCGCCAGATAAGGCAGTAAAGCGCGCATTAAATGTCCTCCTGACGGTTCGCCAGCAGGGCCGCAAACGGCCCCTGTGCCGCCGCGAGCGTGGCGTAATTGCCCTGCTCAACAAGCTGTCCATTGTCCATGACCCAGATCTCATCCCAGTGGGCAATGCCCTCCAGCTGGTGGGTCACCATCAGCGTGGTTTGCTGCTGTGAAGCGGCATCCAGCGCCAGCATCACGCGCTGTTCACTGTGCGCATCAAGGCTGGCGGCGGGTTCATCCAGCAGTAACAGCTGGCAAGGGTTGAGCAGGGCGCGGGCCACAGCGATACGCTGCGCCTGGCCGACGGAAAGCCCCGCCGACTGATCGCCGACAAGGGTATTCACCCCGTCAGGCAGCAGGGGAAGGAATTCACTGACCCAGGCGCGATCGAGCACCGACTGCAGCTCTTCATCGCTGGCATCCGGGCGTGCCAGCAGCACGTTTTCACGTAGCGTGGCCGCCGGAAGCTGCGGGTTTTGACCCACCCAGCTCAAATGGGTGCGCCATTCATCAGGATCGAGCGCTGACAGCTCGGCCTGGTTGATGCGCAGCGATCCGCTGTAAGCCATAAAACCGGATAACGCATTCAGCAGCGAGCTTTTGCCGGAGCCGCTGGTGCCGACCAGCACCACGCGCTGACCTGCCGCGAGGGTGAAGTTCAATGGCCCCGCCAGCACCTTACCCTCCGGCGACAGTACGCAAAAATTCTCTGCTTCAATGCTGACCGGTTTGCTGGTGTTGAGAGTCACGTCCCCACGCTGCGGATGGGCCAACGGCGTTTCAAGGAAGGTTTTCAGGCTGTCAGCTGCGCCCACGGCCTGGGCCTTGGCGTGATAGAAGGTGCCCAGATCGCGCAGCGGCTGAAAGAATTCCGGGGCCAGAATCAGGGTCAGGAAGCCTGCCGAGAGGGTCACGGCAGTGCCGTAATGACCAAAATCGAGAGCGCCCAGGTAGGAGAAACCAAAATAGACGGCGACCAGCGCAATCGACAGGGAGGTAAAGAACTCCAGTACCCCGGAGGATAAGAACGCCAGGCGTAACACCTCCATGGTGCGCTGACGGAAGTCCTGTGAAGCGTGGCGGATGTTGTCAGTTTCGGCTTCACCGCGACCAAAAATGCGTAGCGTCTCCATGCCGCGCAGGCGGTCAAGGAAGTGGCCGCTAAGACGCCCCAGCGCCAGGAAGTTGCGGCGGTTGGCATCGGCGGCACCCATGCCGACCATCGCCATAAACAGTGGGATCAGCGGGGCGGTGCCCAACAGGATCAGCCCTGCAACCCAGTTATAAGGGAAAATCGCGAATACGATCAGCAGAGGCACAAAGACGGCCAGCGCCATCTGCGGCAGATAGCGGGCATAGTAATCATGCATATCGTCGATTTGCTCAAGGATAAGCGTCGCCCAGCTGCCGGCGGGTTTGCCCTGAATCCAGGCGGGGCCAGCTTCCTGCAGCCTGTCGAGCACCTGGCGGCGGATTTCGTAGCGAATATTCTGCCCGGCGTGAAAACCCACGCGCTCGCGTAACCAGACCACCCAGGCACGCAAAATAAAGACCAGAATCAGCACAATGAAAGGCAGTAACAGGGCCTCACGCGGAATGTTTTCCATGATCATATGATTAAGAATGCGGGCCAGCAGCCATGCCTGGCCTACAATCAACACACCGCTGATAAACCCTAGAAGACGGGAAATATTCAGCCAGCGGCGGGAAAGAACGCTTTGCTGTTTAAGCCAGCGTGTTAACTCTTGTTGACGGGTTTTTTCCATTGCGTGCTTTGCAGGTGATGTTATTAGGTATTGGGCACGGCAATGTTACATCGCAGAGACAATAAAGGCGACTTATCGCCGCCTTTTTTACGTTTGTTGCTGATTTGTAAAAATTATTTGCTCTGATCGGCCAGTCCGTCGAGATAACGTTCTGCATCCAGCGCCGCCATACAACCGGTGCCCGCAGAGGTGATCGCCTGACGGTAAATGTGGTCCATTACGTCGCCCGCAGCGAACACGCCCGGGATGCTGGTCTGGGTGGCATTGCCGTGGATGCCGGACTGCACTTTGATGTAGCCGTTCTCCAGCTCCAGCTGACCGTCGAAGATCGCGGTGTTCGGGCTGTGGCCGATGGCAACAAACAGACCTGCCACTTCCAGCGTTTCGACATTGTCGGTGTTCCGGGTATCGCGGATACGCAGACCCGCCACGCCCATCTGATCGCCGGTCACTTCTTCCAGCGTGCGGTGAGTGTGCAGCACGATGTTGCCGCTGGCCACTTTGTCCATCAGACGCTTGATCAGGATTTTTTCCGCGCGGAAGGTATCACGGCGGTGAATGAGATGGACTTCAGAGGCGATGTTCGCCAGGTATAGCGCCTCTTCCACAGCAGTATTGCCGCCGCCGATGACCGCGACCTTCTGGTTGCGATAGAAGAAACCGTCGCAGGTGGCGCAGGCAGATACGCCGCGGCCCTTGAAGGCTTCTTCAGACGGCAGGCCCAGGTAGCGGGCAGAGGCACCGGTCGCAATGATCAGCGCGTCGCAGGTGTATTCCGCATTGTCACCGGTCAGGCGGAACGGACGGTTTTGCAGATCGACCTTGTTGATGTGGTCAAAGATGATTTCGGTATCAAATTTGGCGGCATGCTCGTGCATGCGCTCCATCAGCAGCGGCCCGGTCAGGCCTTCAGGATCGCCTGGCCAGTTTTCTACTTCGGTGGTGGTGGTCAGCTGACCGCCTTTTTCCATGCCCGTAATCAGTACCGGTTGCAGGTTAGCGCGTGCAGCGTAGACCGCTGCGGTGTATCCCGCAGGTCCAGAACCAAGGATTAGCAGCTTACTGTGTTTGGCCGTGCCCATGAGATCCCCATTGTTGTTGGCAGACATTTTCCCGGATTGTAGGGAATTTGTGGTCGTAAAAAAAGGGCGCAGCGATTTTGTTAACGATATGTGTAATAGAAAGCGCCAATCAACGGCAGGGCAGGGAAGGTGATTTTATAACAATAATCATGGCTAATCGCTCGAAACGACGGCGATAAAATGAGGATTAATCCCCGGACGTAATGAATATCCGGCATGTTGTACTAAAAATCGATGTTTTGCTTTGACAATCCCCTGCGCTTTTGCGAAAACATTCAAGGAAGAAAAAAAAACGGTCTTTGTGTAACGCATAGTCATGCACAAAATCACCATTTTTACCGGGTCAGCGAAATCTACGCATGGTGTGGACAGATGCCATTCGTGATGTTGATGGCCGCCTCTGGGCAACGGTCTTCATACCACATAACCCCAATCGAATCGCTCAAACTAAATAACAGGCGATGCGATTAACCGCGGGGAAAGACTCTGAACAGTGAAGTGCACAGGGTCCTGGCAGGAGTTAGGGAAGGAATACAGAGAGACAATAATAATGGTAGATAGCAAGAAGCGCCCTGGCAAAGATCTCGACCGCATCGATCGTAACATTCTTAATGAATTGCAAAAGGATGGGCGTATTTCCAACGTCGAGCTTTCAAAACGTGTGGGACTTTCCCCGACGCCATGCCTTGAGCGTGTGCGCCGACTGGAAAGACAGGGTTTTATTCAGGGCTATACAGCGCTGCTGAACCCGCATTATCTGGATGCCTCACTTCTGGTATTTGTTGAGATTACTCTGAATCGTGGTGCGCCGGATGTGTTTGAGCAGTTCAACGCCGCTGTGCAAAAACTTGAAGAAATTCAAGAGTGTCATCTGGTTTCCGGTGATTTCGACTACCTGTTGAAAACCCGCGTACCTGATATGTCTGCATACCGTAAGCTGCTGGGTGAAACCCTGCTGCGACTGCCTGGCGTGAACGACACCCGTACCTATGTGGTAATGGAAGAAGTCAAGCAGAGCAATCGTCTGGTTATTAAGACGCGCTAACACGGAACAGGTGCATTATCAGCGTACTTTGATTACACTCCTGGTAATCCATACAGCAACAGTGTCGGGCCTCCCGGCACTGTTGTCCGTTTAGCACTCAGGCAGGAATTGCCTGATACCTGGAGAGCCTGTTTTGAGCCAGGAATATACCGAAGACAAAGAAGTCAATTTAACCAAGCTCAGCAGTGGACGTCGACTCCTTGAGGCGTTACTGATCCTTGTTGCTCTTTTTGCCGTCTGGTTGATGGCAGCCTTACTCAGTTTCAATCCCTCCGATCCCAGCTGGTCACAGACCGCATGGCACGAGCCTATCCATAATTTAGGCGGTGTACCGGGCGCCTGGCTGGCAGATACGCTGTTCTTTATCTTTGGCGTGATGGCCTACACCCTCCCTGTCATCATTATTGGTGGCTGCTGGTTTGCCTGGCGTCATCGCCAGAACGATGATTACATCGATTACTTTGCCGTCTCGCTGCGTCTGATTGGCGCGCTGGCGCTGATTCTCACCTCCTGCGGTCTGGCGGCAATTAACGCCGATGACATCTGGTATTTTGCCTCGGGTGGCGTGATCGGCAGCCTGCTGAGTACCGCCCTACAGCCGATGCTGCACAGCAGCGGCGGCACGATTGCGCTACTCTGCGTCTGGGGCGCGGGACTGACGCTTTTTACCGGCTGGTCCTGGGTCAGCATTGCGGAAAAAATCGGCAGCGTCATCCTCAACGTGCTGACTTTTGCCAGCAACCGCACCCGTCGGGATGACACCTGGGTCGACGACGAATATGAAGACGACGACTACGAAGACGAGGAACCGACCACAGAGCGTCGTGAATCCCGTCGCGCCCGCATTATGCGCGGGGCACTGGCGCGCCGTAAGCGCGTGGCAGAGAAATTCGCTAATCCGTTAGGACGCAAGACCGATGCGGCCTTGTTCTCCGGCAAACGGATGGACGACGAGGAAGTGGCATACAGCGCTCGTGGCGTGGCCGCCGACCCGGATGATGTGCTGTTCTCCGGCAACCGTGCGCTGGCCTCCGACTATGACGAGTACGATCCGCTGCTTAACGGCCACTCGGTGGCTGAGCCGCTTGCCGCCGCTGCCGCGGCGACTACAGCAACACAGGCCTATGCTGCCCCGGTTGATCCGGTGACCCCACCAACCCCTTCGATGCCGGATGCCCATCTTCAGCCGCCAGCGGTTGAATGGCATGCGGAACCCGCAGCGCCAGCCGCGCCAGTCTATGCGGAACCACAACCTTATGCCGCCGCGCCGCAGGAGCAGTGGCAGCCGCCTTATCAGCCTGAACCGGTATACGCGCAGCCGCAGTATGAACAGCCTCAGCACCAGCAACCTCAGTACGCGCAGCCGCAGTATGAGCAACCACAGCACCAGCAGCCTCAGTACGCGCAGCCGCAGTATGAGCAACCGCAGTATGAGCAGCCACAGCACCAGCCGCCGCAGTATGAGCAACCTCAGTACGCGCAGTCTCAGTACGAGCAGCCGCAGCACCAGCAGCCACAGCAGCCGCAGTACGAGCAGTCGCAGTACGGACAGCCGCAGCCGCAGCAGTATGAACCGCAGCAAGCTGAGTATCAGCCTGAGCCGGTTGTTGCCCCGCCTGTCGTTGAAGCGCCGCCGGTTGAAGAGGTGAAACCGTCCCGACCACCGCTTTACTACTTTGAAGAAGTGGAAGAAAAACGTGCCCGTGAGCGCGAACAGCTTGCGGCCTGGTATCAGCCGGTGCCAGAGGAAGTACAAGAGCCAGCCCCGGTAAAAGCTGCTGAGATCCCATCGGTACCGGTTCCGGCCGTGGAGCCTGCGTCCGTTGTCGCCCCTGTTGCGGCGAGTGTGCAGCAGGCCACAGCCGCAGGTGCCGCTGCGGCCAGCGCTGCTGCACCTTTATTCAGCCTGGCCACCAGCGGCGCGCCGCGTCCGCAGGTGAAAGAGGGTATTGGCCCGCAACTGCCGCGTCCTAATCGCGTGCGCGTTCCCACCCGCCGTGAACTGGCCTCGTATGGCATTAAGCTGCCTTCTCAGCGGATGGCAGAAGAGAAAGCCCGTGAAGCCGGACGGCAGCAGTACGATGATGAGCAGTACGAAGACGATGCTGACGAAATGCAGCAGGATGAGCTGGCGCGCCAGTTCGCCCAGCAGCAACAGCAACGTTATGGCGATGAGTATCAGCCTGAGCCACAGCAGTCTCAAAGTCAGGTTGACGAAGATGATGCCGCCGAAGCGGAGCTGGCTCGCCAGTTTGCCGCCACGCAGCAGCAGCGTTACGCCGGTGAACAACCGACAGGGGCGAATCCATTCTCGTTGGCGGATTTTGAATTCTCGCCGATGAAAGATCTGGTGGATGATACCCCGAGTGAACCGCTATTCACGCCGGGCGTGATGCCGGAAGCCGAGCCGCCGCGCCAGGCCTATACCCCGCCTAAGCCCGCGGTGGCACCGGCGACCGTGCAGCCGCAGCACCGCGCAGCGCAGCCACAGCAGTATGCACAACCTGCTCAACCGCAGCATGCAGCGCAGCTACAGCAGTATGCACAACCTGCTCAACCGCAGCATGCAGCGCAGCCACAGCAGTATGCACAACCTGCTCAGCCGCAGCACGCAGCGCAGCCACAGCAGTATGCACAACCTGCTCAGCCGCAGCACGCAGCGCAGCCACAGCAGTATGCACAACCTGCTCAGCCGCAGCACGCAGCGCAGCCACAGCAGTTTGCACAACCTGCTCAGCCGCAGCATGTCTCGCAACCACAGCAGTATGCACCGCCGCAACAGCCTGTGATTCAGCCACCGCCTCAGCCGCAGGAGAGCCTGATCCACCCGCTGCTGATGCGCAACGGTGACAGCCGACCATTGCAGAAGCCGACTACGCCACTGCCGTCGCTGGATTTGCTAACGCCGCCACCGACAGAAGTTGAGCCGGTAGACACCTTTGCTCTGGAGCAGATGGCCCGTCTGGTTGAGGCCCGCCTGGCCGACTTCCGCATTAAAGCGGATGTGGTGAACTACTCGCCAGGCCCGGTCATCACCCGTTTTGAGCTGAATCTGGCGCCGGGTGTAAAAGCCGCCCGGATTTCAAACCTCTCCCGTGATCTGGCGCGATCTTTGTCGACCGTGGCCGTGCGTGTGGTTGAGGTTATCCCGGGCAAGCCGTACGTTGGGCTGGAGCTGCCGAACAAAAAACGTCAGACCGTTTACCTGCGTGAAGTGCTCGATAACGCCAAATTCCGCGATAACCCGTCACCGCTGAGCGTGGTGCTGGGTAAAGATATTGCTGGTGAACCGGTAGTCGCCGATCTGGCGAAAATGCCGCACCTGCTGGTAGCGGGTACGACCGGTTCCGGTAAGTCCGTCGGCGTGAACGCCATGATCCTCAGCATGCTCTACAAAGCGCAGCCGGAAGATGTGCGTTTCATCATGATCGACCCGAAAATGCTGGAACTCTCGGTTTACGAAGGTATTCCACATCTGCTCACCGAAGTCGTGACCGATATGAAGGATGCCGCCAACGCGCTGCGCTGGAGCGTCAACGAGATGGAACGCCGCTACAAACTGATGTCTGCGCTGGGCGTGCGTAACCTTGCCGGTTATAACGAGATCATCGCCGAAGCGGCGAAGATGGGGCGTCCGATCCCGGATCCGTACTGGAAGCCGGGCGACAGCATGGATGCCCAACATCCGGTGCTGGAAAAACTGCCTTACATCGTGGTGCTGGTGGACGAATTTGCCGACCTGATGATGACCGTCGGTAAGAAGGTAGAAGAGCTTATCGCCCGCCTGGCGCAAAAAGCGCGTGCGGCGGGGATCCACCTGGTGCTGGCGACCCAGCGTCCGTCGGTGGATGTAATTACCGGGCTTATCAAAGCGAACATCCCGACCCGTATAGCCTTTACAGTGTCGAGCAAAATTGACTCCCGTACCATTCTCGATCAGGGGGGCGCTGAATCGCTGCTCGGGATGGGTGATATGCTCTATTCCGGCCCGAACTCCACCTCCCCGGTGCGTGTCCACGGTGCCTTTGTACGCGATCAGGAAGTGCATGCCGTAGTACAGGACTGGAAAGCGCGCGGTCGTCCACAGTACGTGGATGGCATCACCTCCGACAGCGAAAGTGAAGGCGGCGGTGGTGGTGGCGTTGACGGCGGCGAAGAGCTGGATCCGCTGTTCGATCAGGCCGTTAACTTCGTCACCGAGAAACGTAAAGCCTCTATTTCCGGGGTACAACGCCAGTTCCGCATCGGCTACAACCGCGCGGCGCGTATCATCGAACAGATGGAAGCGCAGGGCATCGTCAGCGAGCAAGGGCACAACGGCAACCGTGAAGTGCTGGCTCCGCCGCCGTTTGAGTAAAACCCCCTCGATTGCAAAGATGGGTAAATCAGCAATAATTAAGCATTTTCTTCTGTCGCCTGCCTGCGGGCAGGTCCAGAATAGTTGACAGAAAACCCCCATTTTCGGGATGACGCTTTGTAAGGACGACCAATGAAAAAAATTGCAATCACCTGTGCATTATTGACCAGCTTCGTGGCCAGCAGCGTCTGGGCAGATGCCGCCAGCGACCTGAAAAGCCGCCTGGACAAAGTCAGCAGCTTCCACGCCAGCTTCACCCAGAAAGTGACTGATGGCAGCGGCAATGCGGTGCAGGAAGGTCAGGGTGACCTGTGGGTGAAACGTCCCAATCTGTTCAACTGGCACATGACGCAACCGGATGAGAGCATCCTGGTTTCCGACGGCAAGACCCTGTGGTTCTTCAACCCGTTTGTTGAGCAGGCCACGGCCACCTGGCTGAAAGATGCCACCAGCAATACGCCGTTTATGCTGATCGCCCGTAACCAGACCAGCGACTGGCAGCAGTACAACATTAAACAGAACGGTGATGAGTTTGTGCTGACGCCGAAAGGCAGTAACGGTAACCTGAAGCAGTTCACCATTAATGTCAGCAATAATGGCACCATCAATCAGTTCGGCGCCGTTGAGCAGGACGATCAGCGCAGCAGCTATCAGCTGAAATCCCAGCAGAACGGGGCGGTTGATGCATCTAAATTCACCTTTACCCCGCCGAAGGGCGTGACGGTGGATGACCAACGTAATAAGTAAGAGGCGTGCGTGAGCAACCTGTCGCTCGATTTTTCAGATAATGCGTTTCAACCTCTGGCCGCCCGTATGCGGCCAGAAAATTTAGCGCAGTATATCGGCCAGCAGCATCTGCTGGCTGCGGGCAAACCCCTGCCGCGCGCCATTGAGGCCGGGCATCTGCACTCGATGATCCTCTGGGGGCCACCGGGTACGGGTAAAACAACGCTGGCAGAGGTCATTGCCCGTTACGCCGACGCCGACGTCGAGCGTATTTCGGCCGTCACCTCAGGGGTGAAAGAGATCCGCGAAGCCATTGAGCGTGCACGGCAGAGCCGTAATGCCGGTCGCCGCACGATCCTGTTTGTCGATGAAGTTCACCGCTTCAACAAGAGTCAGCAGGACGCCTTCCTGCCGCATATCGAAGACGGCACCATCACGTTTATCGGTGCGACCACGGAAAACCCTTCTTTTGAACTCAATTCCGCACTGCTGTCCCGTGCTCGCGTCTATCTGCTGAAATCGTTAACCACCGAAGACATTGAGCAGGTGCTGACGCAGGCGATGGAAGACAAGGCCCGGGGCTACGGCGGGCAGGATATCGTACTGCCAGACGATACCCGTCATGCGATTGCCGAACTGGTCAATGGCGATGCGCGTCGGGCGTTGAATACCCTGGAAATGATGGTCGATATGACCGAAGCCGACGACAGCGGCAAGCGGGTGCTGCTTCCGGCTCTGCTGACCGAAATCGCCGGGGAACGCAGCGCGCGCTTTGATAACAAAGGCGACCGTTTTTACGATCTGATCTCGGCGCTGCATAAATCGGTGCGCGGCAGTGCACCCGATGCTGCGCTCTACTGGTATGCGCGCATTATCACTGCGGGGGGCGATCCGTTGTACGTTGCCCGTCGCTGCCTGGCGATTGCTTCGGAAGATGTCGGTAACGCCGATCCACGCGCCATGCAGGTGGCACTCTCAGCCTGGGACTGCTTCACCCGCGTCGGGCCTGCTGAAGGCGAACGCGCCATTGCCCAGGCGATTGTCTATCTGGCCTGTGCCCCGAAAAGCAATGCCGTGTATACCGCGTTCAAAGCCGCGATGTCTGATGCACGTGAGCGCCCTGACTACGATGTCCCTGTCCACCTGCGTAATGCCCCGACCAAACTGATGAAAGAGATGGGCTACGGCCAGGCCTATCGTTATGCCCACGATGAGCCGAACGCATACGCTGCCGGGGAGGAGTATTTCCCGCAGGAGATGGCACAAACACGCTATTATCGCCCGACAAACAGAGGTCTTGAGGGCAAGATTGGCGAAAAGCTCACCTGGCTTGCCGGACAGGATCAAAATAGCCCTATAAAACGCTACCGTTAGAACGATCGTTGCGGTAAGGTTGACGGGAAACTTCAGTGACCGCAGGCTGCGGTCATTTCCTCCTATTTTTTAATTCGATAAGCACAGGATAAGCATGCTCGATCCCAATCTGCTGCGTAACGAGCCAGACGCAGTCGCTGAAAAACTGGCACGCCGGGGCTTTAAACTGGATGTAGATAAGCTGCGCGCTCTTGAAGAGCGTCGTAAAGTTCTGCAGGTTCAAACTGAAAACTTGCAGGCAGAGCGTAACTCTCGATCGAAATCCATCGGCCAGGCGAAAGCGCGCGGGGAAGACATTGAGCCATTACGCCTGGAAGTGAACAAACTCGGTGAAGAACTGGATCAGGCGAAAGCCGAACTGGACGTTCTTCAGGCTGAGATTCGTGATATTGCCCTGGCAATCCCGAATACCCCTGACGACAGCGTACCTGTCGGCAAAGACGAAAATGACAACGTCGAAGTGAAACGCTGGGGCACCCCACGCGAATTCGATTTCGAAGTTCGCGATCACGTTACGCTGGGCGAAATGCACGCGGGGCTGGATTTTGCCGCGGCCGTTAAGCTGACCGGTTCCCGTTTTGTGGTCATGAAGGGCCAAATTGCCCATCTGCACCGTGCGCTGGCGCAGTTCATGCTGGATCTGCACACTGAGCAACATGGCTACAGCGAAACCTACGTCCCGTATCTGGTCAACCACGATACGTTGTACGGTACCGGGCAACTGCCGAAATTTGCCGGCGATCTGTTCCACACCCGTCCGCTGGACGAAGAGGCAGACAGCAGCAACTACGCGCTGATCCCAACCGCAGAAGTGCCGCTGACCAACCTCGTGCGTGATGAGATCATCGACGAAGACGATCTGCCGATCAAACTGACTGCACACTCTCCGTGCTTCCGTTCTGAAGCAGGTTCTTATGGTCGTGATACCCGTGGTCTGATCCGTATGCACCAGTTCGACAAAGTTGAGATGGTGCAGATCGTACGTCCAGAAACCTCCATGGAGGCGCTGGAAGAGATGACCGGCCACGCAGAAAAAGTGCTGGAGTTGCTGGGTCTGCCGTATCGCCGCATGGCGCTGTGCACCGGTGACATGGGCTTTGGTGCCTGCAAAACCTTCGATCTGGAAGTGTGGGTTCCGGCGCAGGGTACCTATCGTGAAATCTCCTCCTGCTCCAACGTTGGCGATTTCCAGGCGCGTCGTATGCAGGCACGTTGCCGCAGTAAGTCCGACAAGAAAACCCGTCTGGTACATACCCTGAACGGCTCCGGCCTGGCAGTGGGCCGTACCCTGGTGGCGGTGCTGGAAAACTACCAGCAGGCTGACGGACGTATCGAAATTCCCGAAGTTCTGCGCCCTTACATGAAAGGCCAGCAGTTCATCGGCTAATTGCCAAAATGTAAAAAAGCGCCTGCGGGCGCTTTTTTTATGCCCCGCTTTTGACATCAGGCAATACCCACTCCCTCTAAAGGGGTAATACTCTCCCGGCAGTTGGTTAGCATAAACCGCTGCTAACGCAATCACTCCTTATATAAATAACTATATAGCGGTTGCTGTTGCACATGGAATTTTGTGAGCAATCAAAGTGAGAGTCTATGAAAATAAAAACGCCTGATGCCTTACTGGCTGCTGAGGTGAGCCGTCGCGGGCTGATGAAAACCACCGCGATTGGCGGCCTGGCCGTTGCCAGTAGCGCATTTACTTTGCCTTTTTCACGCCTGGCCTCGGCGGCTGAATCCGTAACAGCCAAAAAGCCGGATGAAAAGGTAGTCTGGAGCGCATGTACGGTGAACTGCGGCAGTCGCTGCCCGTTGCGAATGCATGTGGTCGACGGTGAGATCAAATACGTCGAGACTGACAATACCGGGGATGATAACTACGACGGGTTACACCAGGTGCGCGCCTGCCTGCGAGGCCGTTCCATGCGCCGCCGTGTTTATAACCCGGATCGCCTGAAATACCCAATGAAGCGGGTAGGTAAGCGTGGGGAGGGTAAATTCGAGCGCATCAGTTGGGACGAAGCCTTCGACACCATTGCCAGTAATATGCAGCGTCTGATAAAGGATTACGGCAACGAGTCCATCTATCTTAACTACGGCACCGGTACCCTCGGCGGAACCCTGACCCGCTCCTGGCCGCCGGGCAAAACCCTCATCGCCCGTCTGATGAACTGCTGTGGCGGCTATCTTAATCACTATGGCGACTACTCTACCGCGCAGATCGCGGCAGGGCTAAACTACACCTACGGCGGCTGGGCGGATGGCAATAGCCCGTCCGATATCGAAAATAGCCAGTTGGTGGTGCTGTTCGGCAACAACCCGGGCGAAACGCGTATGAGCGGCGGCGGCGTGACTTATTACGTTGAGCAGGCGCGCGAAAAATCGAATGCCAAAATGATCATCATCGATCCGCGCTACACCGATACCGGGGCGGGCCGCGAAGATGAATGGATCCCGATTCGTCCGGGAACCGATGCGGCGCTAATCTCCGCCCTGGCGTGGGTGATGATCAATGAAAACCTCGTCGACCAGCCTTTCCTCGATAAATATTGTGTCGGCTACGACGAAAAAACGTTACCAGAAGGCGCACCAGCCAACGGGCATTACAAGGCCTACATTCTGGGGCAGGGCAGCGACGGCATTGCCAAGACGCCTGAATGGGCATCTGCCATTACCGGCATTCCGCAGGCGCGCATTGTGAAACTGGCGCGTGAAATTGCGGGCGCTAAGCCGGCGTTTATTTCGCAGGGCTGGGGGCCTCAGCGCCACGCCAACGGTGAGCTGGTGTCCCGCGCTATCTCCATGCTGGCGATTCTGACCGGCAATGTGGGCATCCACGGCGGTAACTCAGGCGCGCGCGAAGGCTCCTACTCCCTGCCTTTCGAACGCATGCCAACCCTGGAGAATCCGGTCAAGACCAGCATTTCCATGTTTATGTGGACCGACGCCATTGAGCGCGGTCCGGCAATGACCGCCACCCGCGACGGCGTGCGCGGCAAAGACAAGCTGGACGTGCCGATCAAGATGATCTGGAACTACGCCGGTAACTGTCTGATCAACCAGCATTCACAAATCAACCGCACCCACGAAATCCTGCAGGACGACAAAAAGTGCGAGCTGATAGTGGTGGTGGATTGCCATATGACCTCTTCGGCGAAGTACGCCGATATTCTGCTGCCGGATTGCACTGCTTCAGAACAGATGGACTTCGCGCTGGATGCCTCCTGCGGCAATATGTCGTACGTGATTTTTGCCGACCAGGCAATCAAGCCGCGCTTTGAATGCAAAACCATCTATGAGATGACGACGCAGATCGCGAAGCGAATGGGCGTTGAGGAAAAGTTCACCGAAGGCCGCACCCAGGAAGGCTGGATGCGTCATCTTTACGAGCAGTCACGCAAGGCTATCCCTGATCTCCTGCCGTTTGACGAGTTCCGCAAGGCGGGCATGTTCAAACAGCGCGATCCGGAAGGGCATCACGTGGCCTATAAAGCGTTCCGTGAAGATCCAGTAGCTAACCCGTTGACCACGCCGTCCGGCAAAATTGAAATTTACTCGGCGCAGCTGGCGGAGATTGCAGCGACGTGGGAGCTGGAAAAAGGGGACGTCATCGATCCGCTTCCGGTCTACAGCCCGGGCTTTGAGAACTACGATGATCCGCAAAGCAAAGACTATCCGCTTCAGCTGACAGGTTTCCACTATAAGGCGCGTACTCACTCGACCTACGGCAACGTGGATGTGCTGAAGTCTGCCTGCCGTCAGGAGATGTGGATCAACCCGGTTGATGCACAGAAACGTGGCATCGCCAACGGGGATCGTATCCGTATTTTCAACAGCCGCGGTGAAGTGCATATCGAAGCCAAAGTCACGCCGCGCATTCTGCCGGGCGTGGTGGCGTTAGGCGAGGGGGCCTGGTACAACCCGGATGCGAACCGTGTCGATCAGGCGGGCTGCATTAACGTGCTGACCACCCAACGCCCGTCGCCGCTGGCGAAAGGCAACCCGTCCCACAGTAACCTGGTTCAGGTTGAAAAGGCGTAAGGAGTAGCCGATGACCACTCAGTATGGATTTTTTATTGATTCCAGCCGCTGCACCGGGTGCAAAACCTGCGAGCTGGCGTGCAAGGATTACAAGGATCTCACCCCGGATGTCAGCTTCCGTCGCATCTACGAGTATGCGGGCGGCGACTGGCAGGAGGACAACGGCGTCTGGCACCAGAACGTGTTTGCCTACTATCTGTCCATCTCCTGCAACCACTGCGAGGACCCGGCCTGCACCAAGGTCTGCCCGAGCGGGGCGATGCACAAGCGCGAAGACGGCTTTGTGGTGGTGGATGAGGATGTCTGCATCGGCTGCCGCTACTGCCACATGGCCTGCCCGTACGGTGCGCCGCAGTACAACGCCGCCAAAGGCCATATGACCAAGTGCGACGGCTGCCATGAGCGGGTGGCGGAGGGCCAGAAGCCGATTTGTGTCGAGTCCTGCCCGCTGCGGGCGCTGGACTTCGGCCCGATTGAAGAGCTGCGCAAGAAGCACGGCAAACTGGCCGCTGTCGCCCCGCTGCCGTCGGCGCACTTCACGAAGCCGTCTATCGTCATTAAACCCAATGCCAACAGCCGACCCACGGGTGATACCACCGGCTATCTGGCTAATCCGCAGGAGGTGTGAGATGGGAAACGGATGGCATGAATGGCCGTTGATGATTTTTACGGTCTTTGGACAGTGTGTGGCGGGCGGGTTTATCGTGCTCGCCGTGGCGTTGTTAAACGGCAATCTGAACAGGGAGCAACAGCAGCGGCTGGTAATGAGCATGTTTGGTCTGTGGGTGCTGATGGGGATCGGGTTTATCGCCTCCACGCTGCACCTCGGGTCTCCAATGCGCGCATTCAATTCCCTGAATCGTGTGGGCGCCTCTTCGCTCAGCAACGAAATCGCCAGCGGGGCGCTCTTCTTTGCTGTCGGTGGGCTGGGCTGGCTGCTGGCGGCGTTGAAAAAACTGCCGACAGGATTACGCAATCTTTGGCTGATCGTGACCATGGTGCTGGGTGTCGTGTTTGTCTGGATGATGGTGCGGGTCTATAACACCATCGACACGGTCCCCACCTGGTACAGCGTCTGGACGCCAATGAGCTTCTTCCTGACCCTGTTTATCGGTGGCCCGCTGCTCGGCTTCCTGCTCCTGCGCGTAGCAGGCGTCGATGGCTGGGCCATGCGTTTACTGCCTGCCGTGTCGCTGCTGGCGCTGGCGGTCAGTACGATCGTTGCGCTGCTCCAGGGCGCGGAACTGGCGACGATCCACAGCTCCATTCAGCAGGCCTCAACCCTGGTGCCCGAGTATGGTTCGCTGATGGCCTGGCGGGTGGCGCTGCTGGCAGTGGCGCTGGTGTGCTGGATTGTGCCTCAGCTGAAAGGCTATCAGCCTGCGCTCCCGTTATTGTCGCTGGCATTTTTGCTGGTGTTGGCAGGAGAATTGATTGGCCGCGGGGTATTTTACGGTCTGCATATGACCGTTGGCATGGCTATCGCCAGTTAACGCTGATTATTGTTATATAAAGCCGGGACTTAGTGCCCGGCTTTTCTTTTTTCAATCATGAAATTTTTCAACTGTCGCCTGGCTTTCATTTTTAATCTAAATAAACAAAAACAAATACATAATTAATATCGATAGCTGACTTTGCATTAGCAGGATGAGTTTTTTCAATCGACAAGGTACATATTGTGCGTGCGCCCCTTCCGGGTGGATTGACTTTGTTTTTGCCAGTGGCATGATGCGCACGAAATCTGAACTTCCTCACGGTTTTTAATCCATGTCGACCTATACCCGGCCAGTGCTCCTGTTGCTCTGTGGCCTCCTTTTGCTGACCCTGGCGATCGCGGTGTTAAATACGCTCGTCCCGCTGTGGCTCGCCCATGAACACTTACCGACCTGGCAGGTGGGTATGGTCAGCTCGTCCTTTTTTACCGGTAATCTGCTGGGCACCCTGATGACAGGAAGCCTGATTAAACGTTTTGGTTTTAACCGCAGCTATTATCTGGCATCGCTTATTTTTGCCGCTGGCTGTGCCGGGTTAGGGCTGATGGTCGGATTCTGGAGCTGGATGGCCTGGCGCTTTATTGCGGGCGTTGGCTGCGCCATGATCTGGGTGGTAGTGGAGAGTGCCCTGATGTGCAGTGGCACCTCCCGCAACCGTGGGCGTCTGCTGGCAGCCTATATGATGGTCTATTACATCGGAACCGTGTTGGGTCAACTGATGGTCAGCAAACTGCCAACTGACCTGATGAGCGTCCTGCCATGGGTGACCGGCATGGTGCTGGCCGCCATTCTGCCGCTGCTCTTTACGCGTATTGTTAACCAGAGCAGCGAGCATCAGGAGGCAACTCACATCTGGCCGATGCTGAGATTGCGTCAGGCGCGTCTGGGAGTAAATGGCTGCATTATCTCCGGGATTGTACTGGGTTCGCTGTATGGACTCATGCCGCTCTATCTGAACCATCAGGGAGTCAGTGATTCCGGCATCGGTTTCTGGATGGCGGTGATGGTCAGCGCCGGGATTGTCGGGCAGTGGCCGATTGGTCGCCTTGCGGACCGCTTTGGCCGTCTGCTGGTGTTGCGCGTTCAGGTCTTTGTGGTGATCATGGGTTGTCTCGCCATGCTCAGTAATGCCGCGATGGCGCCGGCACTGTTTATCCTCGGTGCAGCGGGCTTTACCCTCTATCCGGTGGCGATGGCCTGGGCCTGTGAGAAAGTGGAGCATCATCAGCTGGTGGCCATGAACCAGGCGCTGTTGCTGAGCTATACCATCGGCAGTTTGCTGGGACCCACCTTCACCGCCATGCTGATGCAGAACTATTCTGACAATCTGCTGTTTATCATGATCGCCAGCGTGTCATTTATTTATCTGTTAATGCTGCTGCGTAAAGTGGGCGAACATCCAACGCCGGTGGCGCATGCCTGAGTAAATAAAAGCCTGTCGCCGACAGGCTTTTTTGCTTCTGTCACATATAAGAGTTTTACGCATTGTTTGTTTATTGTGTCAGACGATAATTCAGAAGCGTTCTATCACTAAAAGGCAGCGATCATGTCTACTCGTCGTTTTACCACTACAGCGCTGGCAGTAGTATTGTCTTTAACCTTCGCAACTGCACCCGCTATGGCTAATCCAGGAAACGGAAATGGTCACGGCAACGGACAAGGTAATAGCGGCAATCATGGTAACGGCAATTCCGGTAAGGGGAATGCCGGTAATCAGGGCCATAAACAAAATAACGGTCACCAGAATTCAGGCAAATCGAATAAAAGCGTAAAAGACGATGTCGATGCCCGCGTCAGTTACGATCACGCCCGGCATCTGGCGTTGAATTACGGCTTAACGGGTTATGATTCACTTCCTCCGGGGATTGCTAAAAACCTCGCGCGCGGTAAACCGCTGCCTCCGGGCATCGCGAAAAAGGCCGTTCCGGCATCAATGCTAGGTCAATTACCTTCTTATCCTGGGTATGAATGGCGGGTGGTCGGAAAGGATCTGGTCTTAATTGCGCTGAGTACGGCGATAGTGACCACCATTATTAATGGTGTCTTTGACTAATAAATAAAACGCCCGGTGAAAGCCGGGCGTTTTGTTAATACATGACCTTGTGACCGTACTGCTCCAGAATGCCTTTTACGCGTTCCATGGTCTCTTTTTTCGGCGGCTTAACGCCATCCAGTTTGTACTCTTCGCCCATCGCCACCCATTTATGTTTGCCCAGCTCGTGATACGGCAGCAATTCAATTTTCTCAACGTTGCCCATATCGCGTGTGAACTCACCCAGGCGGTGTGCAGAGTCATCGTCATCTGACCATCCCGGCACCACAACGTAACGGATCCAGGTTTTGATGCCTTTAGCGGAGATGTATTTCGCAAACTCGAGGGTGCGGTGGTTAGAGACGCCGACCAGATTTTGATGGATCTCATCATTCATCTGCTTGAGGTCCAGCATCACCAGATCGGTCACTTCCAGCAGCTCATCAATCACAGGATCGTAGCGACGGACAAAGCCGTTGGTATCCAGACAGGTATGAATGCTCTCTTTATGGCAGGCGCGGAACCAGTCACGAACGAATTCGGCCTGCAGGATCGCCTCTCCGCCGGAAGCCGTCACACCGCCACCAGAGGCGTTCATAAAGTGGCGGTAGGTCACTACCTCTTTCATTAATTCTTCGACAGTAACTTCTTTGCCACCGTGAGTATCCCAGGTGTCGCGGTTATGGCAGTACAGGCAGCGCATCAGGCAGCCCTGGAAGAAAGTGATAAAGCGGATGCCCGGGCCATCGACGGTGCCACAGGACTCAAAGGAGTGAATGCGACCAATAGTTGACATTGCGGTGATATCTCCAGATTCGGCCCGTCCGGGGCCTGTGTATATGCACAACTCAATCGGCTGTGTCGAGTCTGTTTTGGCTGTTATCCATTCATTATAGATAGCGGGCAAAAGAGACTAAGGTAGGGGAGGTGTTAAAAAGGCCCCACTTGTGTGGAGCCTTTATTGTACGCGTTTTACGGCGCCATTTCAGTCAAATCCCCTTACATGGACTGAGTGAAAGTACGGGTAATCACGTCTTTCTGCTGTTCTTTAGTCAGCGAGTTGAAACGCACAGCGTAACCAGAAACACGGATGGTCAGCTGAGGATATTTCTCAGGGTGTTCCATCGCATCGAGCAGCATTTCACGGTTCATGACGTTCACGTTCAGGTGTTGACCACCTTCGATGGACGCTTCGTGATGGAAGTAACCATCCATCAGACCCGCGAGGTTGGTTTTACGCACTTCGTCGTCTTTACCCAGCGCATTTGGCACGATAGAGAAGGTGTAAGAGATACCATCTTTCGCGTAAGCAAACGGCAGTTTAGCAACGGAGGTCAGAGAGGCAACAGCACCTTTCTGGTCACGACCGTGCATTGGGTTAGCACCTGGTCCGAATGGCGCGCCAGCACGACGACCGTCTGGGGTGTTACCGGTTTTCTTACCATAAACCACGTTAGAGGTGATGGTCAGAACAGACTGAGTCGGGATAGCGTTACGGTAGGTGGTCAGTTTCTGAATTTTCTTCATGAAACGTTCAACCAGGTCAACCGCCATGTCATCAACGCGAGCGTCGTTGTTACCAAACTGCGGGTATTCGCCTTCGATTTCGAAGTCTACAGCCAGGCCGTCTTCGTCACGAATTGGTTTAACTTTCGCATATTTGATAGCAGACAGGGAGTCAGCCGCAACGGACAGACCTGCGATACCACATGCCATGGTGCGAACAACGTCACGGTCGTGCAGCGCCATCAGAGAGGCTTCGTAGCTGTACTTGTCGTGCATGTAGTGGATGATGTTCAGCGCGGTGACGTACTGTTTAGCCAGCCAGTCCATGAAGTGATCCATACGATCCATCACTTCGTCGAAGTTCAGGACATCGCCTTTGATCGGCTCAGACTTAGGACCAACCTGCATTTTCAGTTTTTCATCAACGCCGCCGTTGATTGCATACAGCATGGTTTTCGCGAGGTTAGCACGCGCACCGAAGAACTGCATTTGCTTACCAACAACCATTGGGCTTACGCAGCATGCAATCGCGTAGTCATCGTTGTTGAAGTCTGGACGCATCAGGTCATCGTTCTCGTACTGCAGAGAAGAGGTGTCGATGGATACTTTAGCGGCATATTTTTTGAAGTTCAGTGGCAGTTTTTCAGACCACAGAACAGTGATGTTCGGCTCCGGTGATGGCCCCATGGTGTACAGGGTGTTCAGGAAGCGGAAGCTGTTTTTAGTCACCAGAGTACGGCCATCTACGCCCATACCGCCGATAGATTCAGTTGCCCAGATTGGGTCACCGGAGAACAGCTCATCATACTCAGGGGTACGCAGGAAGCGAACCATACGCAGTTTCATGACCAGGTGGTCAATCATTTCCTGTGCGTCTTGTTCGGTGATTTTGCCTGCTTTCAGGTCACGTTCGATGTAGGCATCCAGGAAGGTGGATACACGACCGAAGGACATTGCTGCGCCGTTCTGAGATTTAACCGCTGCCAGGTAACCGAAGTAAGTCCACTGGATAGCTTCCTGAGCGTTGGTCGCAGGACCGGAGATATCGCAACCGTATTTCGCTGCCATCTCTTTGATCTGACCCAGCGCACGGTGCTGTTCGGAGATCTCTTCACGCAGACGGATAGTCGCTTCCAGGTTAACGCCATTTTCCAGATCGGACTGCAGAGACAGGAACTGTGCGTATTTGTCTTTCAGCAGGAAGTCGATACCGTACAGCGCAACGCGACGGTAGTCACCGATGATACGACCACGGCCATATGCATCTGGCAGACCGGTCAGGACGCCTGATTTACGGCAGTTCAGGATGTCTTTGGTGTAAACGTCAAACACGCCCTGGTTGTGGGTTTTGCGGTATTCAGTGAAGATTTTCTTCAGCATTGGGTCCAGCTCGCGATCGTACGCTTTGCAGGAACCTTCTACCATTTTGATACCACCGAACGGGATAATCGCGCGTTTCAGTGGTGCTTCAGTTTGCAGACCAACAATCTTCTCGAGGGATTTGTTGATATAACCCGCGTCGTGAGAAGTAATGGTGGACGCGATGGAGGTGTCGAAATCAACAGGCGCGTGAGTGCGGTTTTCCTGCTTAACGCCTTCCATAACGCTGTCCCACAGGGCAGTGGTTGCGTCGGTAGCACCGGCCAGGAAGGATTCGTCACCTTCATATGGGGTGTAGTTTTTCTGGATGAAGTCACGAACGTTGACTTCATTCTGCCAATCACCTTTGGCAAAACCTTCCCATGCTGCGGCTAACTTTTCATTAAGTTCGGACATGTAACACCTACCTTCTTAAGTGGATTTTTTATTTACTGCCTGAGAAAACCATTAATGATGGTTATCGCCACGCAGGTAAATGACCCAGTATGTCAACCCAACCAGCAGACCACCGCCAATAATGTTCCCGATTGTGACTGGGATCAGGTTATCAGTAATGAAGTTCATAACGGTCAGGTGAGAGAAACTTTCCGGGCTGGAACCGACTGCGGTCCAGAACTCCGGGCTGGCAAAATCACGGATTACAATACCCAGAGGGATCATAAACATGTTTGCAATACTGTGTTCAAAGCCGCTGGCAACGAACATGGCGACAGGCAGAACCATGATCATGGCTTTGTCCATCAGGCTGCGCCCTGAGTAGCTCATCCAGACGGCCAGGCAGACCATCAGGTTGGCGAGGATGCCAAGCGCAACGGCTTCAATAAATGTGTGGTGTACTTTGTGGTCGGCGGTTTGCAGGACGTTAAGCCCCCATGCGCCGTTGGCGGTCATATATTCACCTGACAACCACATCAACAGGACAAAAAGCAGGCAGCCAACCAGGTTTCCAACGTAAACGTTGAGCCAGTTTTTAGCCAGCTGACCCCAGGTTATCTTACCGCTGGCTTTCGCGACGACGATAAGGACCGTTGAGGTAAAGAGGTCAGCGCCGCAAATTACGCAAAGGATCAGACCCAGTGAGAAACAGATGCCGCCGATAAGCTTAGCGATACCAAAAGGCATCCCGGCAGTACCGGTGGTGGCGGTGATATAGAAAACAAAGGCAATGGAGATGAACACCCCGGCAGTGATGGCCAGGAAGAACGTCGTCATCGGTTGTTTCGTTGCTTTATAGACACCCGCTTCTTCGGCAACTTTTGCCATTGCGGCTGGGAGTAAAAGATCAAAAGGGTTGTCAGCTTTCACACTAACTCTCTCTTTATTAAGTCGGCGACGAGATACTAACAAAGCATTATAGAAGAGAAATTGATGTAGATCATATCTCGCCTGGCTTATAGGCCCGCAAAGTGCGTGGTTTTCCAGCGAATGCGGTGTAAGTATTTGATTATCCGTATAAAAATATATTTTAAAAGTTATAAAATGATTTGATTTTTTTCTTAATACCTTCTCCCGGGCAGTTAATTATAATGGAGTATTTAATATAAAAAGTAACAATAACCGGTAGGTCGCCAATATCATAGCTACCATTATTTAACCTTATTATTACAATTAAAATTTCTTGCCGCAGAAATAAAAAAACGGGGCAATAAAATTGCCCCGTAATATAACGTAGGTGATTGTATACGCCTACTGTTTGTAATGCTATGTAACGTTATTTAGCCCAGTAAGCGCTTTTGGCCTTCTGCAATTTCTCATAGGCCTTCAGCAACGACTGGTGAGCAGGGAAGGCTTTCAGATCACTATCCACTGCCTGCAGGCCGTAGAATGGCGCTTCGCCGCTCAGGGCTGCGCTGGCATTCTCTACCGCGTCGGCACCGTACATGCGGGTAAAGGCGTTCAGATACTGCAGCGGCTCACGATCTTCTTCCTGCGCCAGCAACAGCAGCGTCTGCAGACAACGATAGTAATTCGCGCGTTCTGCGCTGAAGACCGAGGCGTTGAACTCAATGGTCCACTCGGTCCAGATCAGCGCCTGCTCAAGATCGCCGCCTGCCAGCGCCAGCATCGCCTTCAGCTCACCGATACGCAGGGTGTACCAGCCGTTATCTTTGCCTGTTGCCAGGCCCAGCAGCTCGCGCACGCGGGTAAAGTCGTCGTGGCCTTCGTCGTCCAGTTGGGTAATAAGGTTCAGATAGTCCTCTTTCTCCCACGCGCTCTCCGGCAGGGCCAGCAGGGTTTCGCGCAGGTGCGCGCCCATGCTGTTGTTCGCCAGCCACAGGTCTTCAACCGGATAGATATCGGACATGCCCGGAACCAGAATACGGCAGGCGTACACGCCCAGGTGCTCGTAATCCGCGATGTACACTTCCTGGTTTTCGGCAGTGAAGATCGCCATCAGGGTAGCGAACTCTTCTTCCGTGGTGCCAGCGAAGCTCCAGTCAACAAATGGATAATCCGCGTCCTGCTTGAACATATCCCAGGAGATCGAGCCGCTGGAGTCGATGAAGTGGGTTTCCAGGTTGGCGTGCTCAGCCACTTCCTCATCATCGAAGGTCGGCGGGGTAAACACGTCCAGATCTTTCAGGCTACGGCCCTGCAGCAGTTCGGTGACGGTACGCTCCAGCGCCACGCCGAAGTCCGGGTGTGCACCGAAGGAGGCGAAGCAGGTGCCGTTCGCCGGGTTGAACAGCACGACGCAGATCACCGGGTACTTACCGCCCAGAGAGCCGTCATAGGCAAAGATTGGGAAACCTTCGGCTTCCAGTTTGGCAATGGACTCCACCACGCCCGGATAGCGGGCCAGCACGTCAGCCGGGATCTCCGGCAGGCTGATGGATTCTGCGATAATGCGGTTTTTAATATGACGCTCAAACACCTCGGACAAGCCCTGAACGCGCGCTTCGTTGCGGGTGTTACCGGCGGACATTCCGTTTGAGACATACAGGTTGCCGACGATGTTCATCGGGATATAGACGGTTTGTTCATCAGACTGACGGGTAAACGGCAGGGCGCAGATACCGCGATCTTCGTTACCTGACTGTAGATCGATCAGCATGCTGGCGGTCAGCTGATTTTCCAGATCGTAAAACGCGCGCAGGCGATCGTCGAGGATCCCTTCTGGCAGTTCGTCGTCTTCGGTCAGCGGGAACCATTTTTCATTTGGGTAGTGAACAAACGGGCCATTCGCCACGGTATCGCCCAGCCAGAAATCGGCAAAGAAATAGTTGGTGGACAGACGCTCAAAATACTCACCCAGTGCAGAGGCCAGTGCTGCTTTTTTAGTGGCACCTTTGCCGTTGGTAAAGCACAACGCGCACTCTTTATCGCGAATATGCACAGACCAGACATGAGGGACCGGGTTGAGCCAGGAGGCTTCTTCGATATTAAAGCCCAGGTCGGTCAGTTTTTGCTGGAAGCGAGCGATGGAATCTTCCAGGGCGGCGTCTTTGCCGGGGATAAACGTTTGAGTCATGGCGATCACTTATATCGTACGGAAAGCGCGCAATGATACGGGTTTTGCATGGCAGGCGCTATCTTCCCGGCGGTTTCGGCGAAAATAAAAGGCTGGGCTATGCTTACATGGAGTAACTTACTGTAAAGGAATATAAAAATGAAAGCATTCGATCTTCAGCGAATGGCCTTTGATAAAGTCCCCGTTGAGTTTTTAGGCGAGGTTGCGCTGCGAAGTCTTTATACCTTTGTACTGGTTTTCCTGTTCCTCAAAATTACCGGGCGGCGCGGCGTGCGTCAGATGTCGCTCTTCGAAGTGTTAATCATTCTGACACTGGGATCGGCGGCGGGTGACGTGGCGTTTTATGACGATGTGCCGATGATTCCCGTCTTCATTGTTTTTGTCACCCTGGCGTTGCTCTACCGGCTGGTAATGTGGCTGATGTCGAAAAGTGAAAAGCTGGAAGATCTGCTGGAGGGAAAACCGGTCGCCATTGTCGAAGATGGCAAGCTGGCCTGGGAAAAAGTACAGCGCGCCAACATGACCGAGTTTGAATTCTTTATGGAACTGCGGGCCAGCAGCGTCGAGCAGCTAGGGCAGGTCAAACTTGCTATTATGGAGACCAATGGGCAGATAAGCGTTTACTTCTACGACGATGACCAGGTTAAGCCCGGGCTGTGCATCTTGCCGGATGAATTTGTGGAACGTTTTATGACGATACCGGAAGTCGGCGATTATGCCTGCCGGCGTTGTGGTCATGTTCAGACTCTACAGGCCGGGGCGCATCAATTATGCCCACGCTGCACGAATCCAGAATGGACGAAGGTTAGCCGGGCCAAACGCATCACCTGACAGCGATTTTGTCGGTTTTGTGACAGCGCGCTGGCAGAATCTATTGTGTGACGGCGGGCACATTTCCAGGGTCATAAGTTTTAGACATTGCGGCGCGTGTCACTGAATGATAAAACCGATATCCACAGTTATAACTTATGGCTTTTAGCGTGGTGAGGGGAAATGGCTCAGGTCTTTAATTTTAGTTCAGGTCCGGCAATGTTACCGGCGGAAGTGCTCAAACAGGCTCAACAGGAGCTGTGTGACTGGAACGGTCTGGGCACGTCAGTGATGGAAGTCAGCCACCGTGGTAAACCGTTTATTGAGGTGGCAGAAGAGGCAGAAGCAGATTTTCGTTTCCTGCTGAATATCCCCTCAAATTACAAAGTATTATTCTGCCACGGCGGCGGACGCGGTCAGTTTGCGGGCATTCCACTGAACCTGCTGGGTGACAAAACCACTGCGGATTATGTCGACGCTGGCTACTGGGCGGCAAGCGCAGTAAAAGAAGCACACAAATACTGCTCCCCGAACGTGATCGATGCCAAAGTTACTGTCGATGGTTTACGTGCGGTGAAGCCGATGAGCGAATGGCAGCTCTCCCAGGATGCTGCCTACCTGCACTACTGCCCAAATGAGACCATCGACGGCATCGCCATCCACGAAGAGCCAAACTTTGGCGAAAAAGTGGTCGTCACAGCGGACTTCTCCTCCACCATTCTCTCTTCGCCGCTGGATATCAGCCGCTACGGCGTAATCTATGCCGGCGCACAGAAAAACATCGGCCCGGCAGGCCTGACGCTGGTGATCGTGCGTGAAGATTTACTGGGTAAAGCCCACAAGTCTTGCCCGTCGATTCTGGATTACACCGTGCTGAACGATAACGACTCGATGTTCAACACCCCGCCGACTTTTGCCTGGTACCTCTCTGGCCTGGTCTTTAAATGGCTGAGAAACAATGGCGGCGTGGCGCAGATGGATAAGATCAACCAGCAGAAATCTGAACTGCTGTATAGCGTGATCGACGGCAGCGACTTCTACCGTAATGACGTCGCCAAAGCTAACCGTTCCCGCATGAATATCCCGTTCCAGTTGGCCGACAGCAATCTCGATAAACTGTTCCTGGAAGAGTCCTTCGCCGCAGGCCTGCACGCACTGAAAGGCCACCGTGTCGTCGGCGGGATGCGTGCTTCTATTTATAACGCCATGCCGCTCGAAGGCGTTAAGGCCCTGACCGACTTCATGACTGACTTCGAACGTCGCCACGGTTAATTGCGTCCCTGTTTACCCCGCGGCCAGGCTGCGGGGTTTTTATTATGTTGAATTGAGAGTTAAGTTTCATGGAATCCCTGACGTTACAACCTATCGCGCGGGTAGATGGCACCATTAATCTGCCTGGTTCAAAAAGTGTCTCGAACCGCGCCTTGCTGCTGGCAGCGCTGGCAAACGGCACCACTGTTCTCACTAACCTGCTGGACAGCGATGACGTTCGCCATATGCTCAATGCGCTGAAAGCGTTGGGAGTCCACTATACCCTGTCTGCCGATCGCACCCGCTGCGAAGTCACCGGCAATGCCGGGGCACTGCAATCCGCCGACGCGCTGGAACTGTTCCTCGGAAATGCCGGTACGGCAATGCGCCCTCTGGCGGCGGCGCTGTGCCTGGGCAGCAACGACATCGTGCTGACGGGCGAGCCGCGCATGAAAGAGCGCCCGATTGGCCATCTGGTGGACGCGCTGCGTCAGGGCGGCGCCCAGATCGATTATCTGGAGCAGGAAAACTATCCGCCGCTGCGGCTGCGCGGTGGCTTTACCGGTGGTGACGTGGCGGTAGACGGCAGCGTCTCGAGCCAGTTCCTCACCGCGCTGCTGATGACGGCACCGCTGGCACCGCAGAACACCACCATCACCATCAAAGGTGAGTTGGTTTCCAAACCTTATATCGATATCACGCTGCATCTAATGAAGACCTTCGGTGTGGACGTTGAAAACCACAGCTACCAGCGTTTCGTGGTGCGCGGCGGGCAGCAGTACCAGACGCCGGGTCATTACCTGGTGGAAGGCGATGCCTCGTCGGCCTCTTATTTCCTCGCCGCAGGCGCCATTAAGGGCGGTACCGTCAAAGTGACCGGTATTGGCCGCAACAGCGTGCAGGGCGATATTCGCTTTGCCGATGTGCTGGAGAAGATGGGCGCAGTGGTCACCTGGGGCGATGACTTCATCTCCTGTACCCGCGGTGAACTGAACGCCATCGATATGGACATGAACCATATCCCCGATGCGGCGATGACTATTGCTACCGCGGCACTGTTTGCCAAAGGCACGACCACGATGCGCAACATTTACAACTGGCGCGTGAAAGAGACCGATCGCCTGTTCGCGATGGCCACTGAACTGCGTAAAGTGGGGGCCGAGGTGGAAGAGGGCGAGGACTACATCCGCGTAACGCCACCGGCACAGCTGCAGGCGGCGGAAATTGGCACCTACAACGACCACCGCATGGCGATGTGCTTCTCGCTGGTGGCGCTGTCGGATACGCCGGTCACCATTCTCGATCCGAAATGCACCGCGAAAACCTTCCCGGACTATTTCGAGCAGTTGGCGCGTATCAGTACGCTTGCCTGATGACCCCCAGCCGCACCGCCCGGTGCGGCATCTTATTTGCTTACGCTTCCTGACGTCATCATCGTCCAATTCTTCTACACTCAGCTTCAAACATTTCGTAATTTACATGCAAAGGTAACAGTTGTGCGCATTGACGCGTATAATGCGCGGCGTTTACACAACGGTATGCCTACTTTAAGGAGAAAAAGATGACGGCAATTGCCCCGGTTATCACCATTGACGGGCCGAGTGGAGCAGGTAAAGGAACTCTGTGCAAAGCGATGGCGGAAGCATTGCAATGGCATCTTTTAGATTCAGGCGCAATCTATCGTGTGCTGGCGCTGGCTGCTTTGCATCACCATGTTGATGTGGCCTCTGAAGAGGCGCTGGTGCCGCTGGCCGCCCATCTGGACGTGCGTTTTGTCTCCACCAACGGCAATCTGGAAGTGATTCTGGAAGGGGAAGACGTGAGCGGTGAGATCCGCACCCAGGACGTGGCGAACGCCGCTTCTCAGGTCGCCGCGTTCCCGCGCGTTCGCGAGGCACTTTTACGTCGCCAGCGCGCCTTCCGGGATGCGCCGGGTTTGATCGCTGACGGACGCGACATGGGGACCGTGGTTTTCCCTGATGCGCCGGTGAAAATTTTCCTTGACGCTTCCTCGGAAGAGCGTGCGCAGCGCCGTATGCTACAGTTGCAGGAAAAGGGCTTTAGTGTTAACTTTGAACGTCTTTTGTCCGAGATAAAAGAACGCGACGACCGCGACCGTAATCGCGCCGTTGCGCCGCTTGTTCCCGCAGATGATGCATTAGTTCTGGATTCTACCAGTTTAACTATTGAGCAAGTGATTGAAAAAGCGCTACAATATGCGCGCCAAAAACTGGCAATCGCGTAATCGCGACCGATTTAGCAGTACCCCCGCTGCAATGGATTGACGGCGGGTATGTGAAACAACCCCATCCGGCACGGAGCCAGGTGGACGTTAATATTAACCTGAAGATTAAACATGACTGAATCTTTTGCTCAACTGTTTGAAGAATCCTTAAAAGAAATCGAAACCCGTCCGGGTTCCATCGTTCGTGGTGTTGTTGTTGCTATCGACAAAGATATCGTACTGGTTGACGCCGGTCTGAAATCTGAGTCTGCCATTCCGGCAGAGCAGTTCAAAAACGCCCAGGGCGAGCTGGAAATCCAGGTTGGTGACGAAGTTGACGTTGCGCTGGACGCAGTAGAAGACGGCTTCGGTGAAACCCTGCTTTCTCGTGAGAAAGCTAAACGTCACGAAGCATGGATCACCCTGGAAAAAGCTTACGAAGAAGCTGAAACTGTGGTCGGTGTTATCAACGGCAAAGTTAAAGGTGGCTTCACTGTTGAGCTGAATGGTATTCGTGCGTTCCTGCCAGGTTCACTGGTAGACGTTCGTCCAGTTCGTGACACCCTGCACCTGGAAGGCAAAGAGCTTGAGTTCAAAGTAATCAAGCTGGACCAGAAGCGTAACAACGTTGTTGTTTCCCGTCGTGCCGTTATCGAATCCGAAAACAGCGCAGAACGCGATCAGCTGCTGGAAAACCTGCAGGAAGGCATGGAAGTCAAAGGTATCGTTAAGAACCTCACTGACTACGGCGCATTCGTTGACCTGGGCGGCGTTGATGGCCTGCTGCACATCACCGACATGGCGTGGAAACGCGTTAAGCACCCAAGCGAAATCGTGAACGTGGGCGACGAAATCACTGTTAAAGTGCTGAAGTTCGACCGCGAGCGTACTCGTGTATCCCTCGGCCTGAAACAGCTGGGCGAAGATCCATGGGTTGCTATCGCTAAACGTTACCCAGAAGGTACTAAACTGACTGGTCGCGTTACCAACCTGACTGACTACGGCTGCTTCGTTGAAATCGAAGAAGGCGTTGAAGGCCTGGTTCACGTTTCCGAAATGGACTGGACCAACAAAAACATCCACCCATCCAAAGTTGTTAACGTTGGCGATGTAGTGGAAGTGATGGTTCTGGATATCGACGAAGAACGTCGTCGTATCTCCCTGGGCCTGAAGCAGTGCAAAAACAACCCATGGCAGCAGTTCGCGGAAACCCACAACAAGGGCGACCGTGTTGAAGGTAAAATCAAGTCTATTACTGACTTCGGTATCTTCATCGGCCTGGACGGCGGCATCGACGGCCTGGTTCACCTGTCTGACATCTCCTGGAACGTTGCAGGCGAAGAAGCAGTACGTGAATACAAAAAAGGCGACGAAATCGCAGCAGTTGTTCTGCAGGTTGACGCAGAGCGTGAGCGTATCTCTCTGGGCGTTAAACAGCTCGCAGAAGATCCGTTCAACAACTGGGTTGCACTGAACAAGAAAGGCGCAATCGTAAACGGTAAAGTGACTGCAGTTGACGCGAAAGGCGCAACCGTAGAACTGGCTGACGGCGTTGAAGGTTACCTGCGCGCTTCTGAAGCTTCACGTGACCGCGTTGAAGATGCAACTCTGGTTCTGAGCGTAGGCGACGACGTTGAAGCTAAATTCACCGGCGTTGACCGCAAAAACCGTGCAATCAGCCTGTCTGTTCGTGCTAAAGACGAAGCTGATGAGAAAGATGCAATCGCAACTGTTAACAAACAGGAAGATGCAAACTTCTCTAACAACGCAATGGCTGAAGCTTTCAAAGCAGCTAAAGGCGAATAAGTTACTCGTAGAGTAACTTGACAGATTGCAGGATTCGTCCTGTAATCAATAACAAAGGGCGGCTACGGCCGCCCTTGTTTAAGCTGTTTAGCTAATGGGTTTGAAGGAACCGGAGGAATCATGACCAAGTCAGAATTGATTGAAAGACTTGCCAGCCAGCAATCGCACATACCTGCTAAAGCAGTGGAAGATGCCGTAAAAGAGATGCTGGAGCATATGGCGACCACTCTTGCACAGGGCGAGCGCATTGAAATCCGCGGTTTCGGTAGTTTTTCTCTGCACTATCGTGCTCCACGCACCGGGCGTAACCCGAAGACTGGCGATAAAGTAGAGCTGGAAGGTAAATACGTTCCGCACTTTAAGCCGGGTAAAGAATTGCGCGATCGCGCCAACATTTACGGCGACTGAGTTTGGCCTGTGGGCGAAACTGAGTAACCAAAAGAAAGCACCTGCGGGTGCTTTTTTTGTTTTTGTTTTTCCTGAACCTGAACCTGAACCTGAACCTGAACCTGAATCGGCATCGCAAGTTTTGCTGCCGGTTGCTGTAAAGCGAACATATCCCACCAGCCTGCGCTGCAATCTGATTTTTTCACACCTGACTTGCTAAACAGCCCGCTGCACACTGCCCGGATACAGGGAGGTGTAAATGCGTTTGTCTGCGTTAGCGACATGTTTGATTCTCGCCATCTTACCGCTGCTCTGGTTGCCCACGCTGCCAGCACTGCCGCTTATCCAGGTCATGATTGTTGCCGGGTTCTTGCTCGCTTTAATTCGCCATACCATGGCGCGATACATCGGCCTTTGGCTGCTCTTTTTTGCCTGGGGCGGGCTCGCCGCGTTAAGCGCAGTCTGGCCGATGCAGAACCTGACCCACGGGCCGCAGAAGGCAGAGCTGGAGATTGTGGCGATCGGGAGCGATAAGATGTATCAGGCCCGTATTGTCAGGCTTAACGGCAGGGCAATGCTGCCTACGGTGGGGGTTACGCTGTATGGCAATACACTACCGCAGCCAGGTTGTGCCGGGCAGCGCTGGAAGATGACCCTGACACTACGGCCTGTTCACGGTCAACTTAACGAAGGAGGATTCGATGCCCAGCGCTATGCTCTGGCGCAGCATCAGCCCCTGACCGGGCGTTTCACCAACCCGGAAGTCACAGATGCCCGCTGCAGCTTACGCGCCCGGTATCTTGCCACGCTGACGGACAGGCTTTCGTCTTATACCTGGGGGCCGGTTCTGCTGGGGCTGGGGATGGGGGAACGTCTGGCATTGACGCCAGACATTAAAGATTTGATGCGGCAAACGGGTACGGCGCATCTCATGGCGATTTCGGGATTGCATATTGCCCTTGCGGCATCGGTTATCTGGCTGCTGGTACGAGGCATGCAGTTTTTTGTTCCGGCTCGCTGGGTGAACTGGCAAGCGCCGCTGGTGGCGGGATTCTGCTTTGCTGCCTTTTATGCCTGGCTTACCGGCATGCAGCCCCCCGCGCTGCGTACCGTCGTTTCACTGGGCACCTGTCTGGCGCTGCAGCTGAGCGGCCGTCTCTGGTCGCCCTGGCAAGTATGGCGAGTCTGCATCGCCGCCATTTTGCTGGTCGACCCGCTGGCGGTGTTATCGCATAGCCTTTTACTTTCGGCCTTTGCGGTGGCAGCGCTAATTTTCTGGTATCAGTGGGTGCCTGCCCCCCGTTTATCCGGGCCGTGGATAATCAGAGCGGGAGGCAATCTGCTGCACCTGCAGCTCGGCATGCTGTTGCTGTTGCTACCTGTACAGGTGATGGTCTTTCACGGATTCAGCCTGTCATCACTGGTGGCGAACCTGGTGGCGGTGCCGCTGGTGACCTTTGTCTCGGTGCCGCTCATTCTGCTGGGGATGTGTCTGCATCTCGGGCTATGGCCGCTCGCGGAACATCTGGTCTGGCGGCTGGCAGATGGTTCACTCTCCCTGTTGTTTGGCTTCCTGACCTCGCTGCCTGACGGTTGGATCGGGGTCGATAAACGCTGGTTGTGGCTAACTCTGTTGCCCTGGGCGGCGATTGTCGCCTGGCGGATGCGCGGCGCACGAACCTACCCGGTGGTCTGTGTGTCGGCACTGGT
Organism: Leclercia sp. LSNIH3; assembly: GCF_002935105.1. Lineage (NCBI taxonomy): Bacteria > Pseudomonadati > Pseudomonadota > Gammaproteobacteria > Enterobacterales > Enterobacteriaceae > Leclercia > Leclercia sp. LSNIH3. The sequence continues at coordinate 790,846 of NZ_CP026387.1, read as the reverse complement.
GCTGGCGGCCAGTCCGTTATGGCGAACAAACAAAACGGAAGGGTGGTCGGTGCATATGCTGGATGTCGGACAGGGACTGGCAATGGTTATCGAGCGTCAGGGGAAAGCGATTTTGTATGATACCGGGCCTGCGTGGCCAGGCGGGGACAGTGCGCAACAGGTTATTATCCCCTGGCTGCGCTGGCATCACTTACGCCCGGAAGGAGTGATAGTCAGCCATGAACACCTTGACCATATCGGCGGGCTGGCCTCGTTACGCCAGGCGTGGCCGAATATGTGGATACGCAGCCCACTGCGCCAGAAGGGACATGATGTCTGTTTTCGCGGCGAACGCTGGCAGTGGCAGGGGCTGACCTTCAGCGCGCATTGGCCTCTCGCCACCGCACCGCAGCGCGGTAACAACGGTTCCTGCGTGGTCAAAATTGAGGACGGCACCCATAGCCTGTTGTTAACCGGGGATATTGAGGCGCAGGGAGAAAAAGCGATGCTCAGTCGTCACTGGCAATATCTTGCGTCTACACTTATCCAGGTGCCGCACCATGGCAGTAATACCTCTTCATCACTCCCTCTGGTGCAGCGTGTGGGTGGGCGTATCGCCCTGGTGTCCGCATCCCGCTATAACGCGTGGCGACTGCCTTCGTACAAGGTGGCGCGCCGCTACAGAAAGGAGGGGTATCTCTGGTTAACTACGCCCCGATCTGGACAAATCACGGTTTCGTTTTCGCAACATGGCTGGCAAATCCAACGCTTACGGGATCAAATTTTGCCCCGTTGGTATCATCAGTGGTTTGGCGCGCCCGGAGATAACGGGTAGAATATGCGGCTATTTCAACAAATGCTGGTTTTTTGAATGCATAACGACAAAGATCTCTCCACGTGGCAGACCTTCCGCCGGCTCTGGCCGGTGATTGCGCCCTTCAGAACGGGCCTTATCGTGGCGGGCGTAGCGTTAATCCTCAACGCAGCCAGCGATACCTTCATGTTATCGCTCCTCAAACCGTTACTGGACGACGGTTTTGGTAAAACGGATCGCTCAGTGCTGCTTTGGATGCCACTGGTGGTTATCGGCCTGATGATTTTACGCGGCATCACCAGCTATATCTCCAGCTACTGCCTCTCATGGGTATCGGGCAAGGTGGTAATGACCATGCGTCGTCGCCTGTTCAGCCATATGATGGGCATGCCGGTGGCGTTCTTCGACAAGCAGTCGACCGGTACCTTGCTGTCGCGTATTACCTACGACTCCGAGCAGGTTGCGTCTTCCTCCTCCAGCGCGCTCATTACCGTGGTGCGTGAAGGGGCCTCGATCATTGGTCTGTTTGTCCTCATGTTCTGGTACAGCTGGCAGCTGTCGTTGATCCTTATCGTGCTGGCGCCCATTGTGTCGATCGCCATCCGCGTGGTCTCCAAACGTTTCCGCAGCATCAGTAAGAACATGCAGAACACGATGGGGCAGGTCACTACCAGTGCAGAGCAGATGCTGAAAGGACACAAAGAGGTGTTGATTTTTGGTGGCCAGGAAGTGGAAACCAAGCGCTTCGATAAGGTCAGCAATAAGATGCGTCTGCAGGGGATGAAGATGGTTTCTGCCTCTTCCATTTCCGATCCCATCATTCAGCTTATCGCCTCTCTGGCACTGGCATTTGTTCTCTACGCCGCCAGCTTCCCGAGTGTGATGGAAACCTTAACCGCCGGTACTATTACCGTGGTCTTCTCGTCGATGATTGCCCTGATGCGCCCGCTGAAATCGTTAACCAACGTTAACGCCCAGTTCCAGCGCGGGATGGCAGCCTGTCAGACCCTGTTTGCGATCCTCGATTCCGAACAGGAAAAAGACGAAGGTAAACGCGTGATTGAGCGCTCAACCGGTGATGTAGAATTCCGCAACGTGACCTTTACCTACCCGGGTCGTGATGCGCCAGCGCTGCGTAACATCAATCTGAAAATCCCGGCAGGCAAGACCGTCGCGCTGGTGGGCCGCTCTGGCTCAGGTAAATCGACCATTGCCAGCCTGATCACCCGCTTCTACGACATCGATGAGGGAGAAATCCTGATTGATGGTCACGATCTGCGCGAGTACACCTTGCGGTCGTTGCGTAACCAGGTTGCTCTGGTCTCGCAGAATGTGCATCTCTTCAACGACACGGTGGCCAATAACATCGCCTATGCCCGTAACGAAGAGTACAGCCGTGAGCAGATTGAAGCTGCAGCGCGAATGGCCTACGCCATGGACTTCATTAATAAAATGGATAATGGTCTGGATACCATTATCGGTGAAAATGGCGTGCTGCTCTCCGGCGGCCAACGCCAGCGTATCGCTATTGCGCGCGCGCTGCTGCGTGACAGCCCAATCCTAATCCTCGATGAAGCCACCTCGGCGCTGGATACGGAGTCCGAACGTGCCATCCAGTCTGCGCTGGATGAGCTGCAAAAGAACCGCACCTCGCTGGTGATCGCGCACCGTCTGTCGACTATCGAAAAAGCCGATGAAATCGTGGTGGTGGAAGATGGCTATATCGTTGAACGCGGTAGCCATACCGATCTGCTGGCGCATCAGGGCGTGTACGCGCAACTTCATAAGATGCAGTTTGGCGCATGATTGCCCGCATCTGGTCCGGTGAGTCTCTACTCTGGCTGCTGCTGTTGCCGCTCTCCTGGCTGTATGGCCTGGTGAGCGGCCTGATCCGCCTCAGCTATAAAGTGGGGCTGAAGCGGGCCTGGCGTGCCCCGGTGCCGGTGGTGGTGGTGGGGAACCTCACCGCTGGCGGCAACGGCAAAACGCCGGTGGTTATCTGGCTAGTGGAACAGCTGACCCAACGCGGTATCCGTGTGGGGGTTGTCTCCCGGGGCTACGGCGGAAAGGCGGAGCGCTACCCGTTGCTGTTGACCGGGCAAACTACCACCGCGCAGGCGGGGGATGAGCCGGTGCTGATCTTTCAGCGCACCGGTGCTCCGGTCGCGGTTTCACCGGTGCGCAGCGAGGCGGTTCAGGCCCTGCTAAGTCAGACGGACGTGCAGATGGTAATCACCGATGATGGGCTGCAACACTACGCCCTGGCCCGGGATAAAGAGATTGTGGTGATTGACGGCGTGCGCCGCTTTGGCAACGGCTGGTGGTTACCCGCCGGGCCGATGCGCGAGCGTGCTTCTCGCTTAAAATCTGTGGACGCGGTCATCGTCAACGGCGGTTCCGCACAGGCGGGGGAAATCCCGATGCAGTTGCGTCCTGGCCTGGCCGTGAATCTTGTGACCGGGGAAAGGCGTGATGTTGCTGAACTCCCAAACCTGGTGGCGATGGCCGGCATTGGTCATCCCCCGCGCTTTTTCTCTACGCTCGAAGCTTGCGGCGCCCGGCTCCTCAATACGGTACCGCTGGCCGACCATCAGGCGCTGAGCCAGGCGCAGGTTGCAGGTTTTACTGCGCCCGGTCAGACGCTGATCATGACCGAAAAAGATGCGGTGAAATGCCGTGCCTTTGCCCGCGATAACTGGTGGTATTTACCGGTTGATGCTGAACTGCAGGGCGAACAGCCTGAACGACTGCTGCAGGCGCTCATTGCCCTGGCAGAAGAGGGTTCACCCGCGCACTAACACACAGGAAATGGCATGGCTTTACCGCAACTCACGCTTTCAGCCGCACGTCATCTTCATCTTGCCGCGCAGGGGCTTTTGAAAAAGCCCCGTCGCCGCGCGCAGCCCGCCGATATTCTTACAACCATCCAGCGCATGTCGCTGCTGCAGATCGACACCATCAATATCGTTGCCCGCAGCCCGTATCTGGTGCTGTTCAGCCGTCTCGGCCACTACCCGCCCGAATGGCTGGATAGCGCGCTGCGTCAGGGCGAACTCATGGAGTATTGGGCGCATGAGGCGTGCTTCCTGCCGCGCAGCGATTTTGCCCTGGTGCGTCATCGGATGCTCTCCCCCGACAACATGGGCTGGAAATACCGCCAGGCATGGATGCAGGAACACGCAGAAGAAATTGAACAGCTGATCGCTCATATCCACGAGAAGGGGCCGGTACGTTCCGCCGATTTCGAACATCCTCGTAAAGGCACCAGCGGATGGTGGGAGTGGAAGCCGCATAAACGCCATCTTGAGGGGCTATTTACCGCCGGAAAGGTGATGGTGATCGAAAGACGTAACTTTCAGCGCGTCTACGATCTCACTCACCGGGTGATGCCGGAGTGGGATGACAGCCGGGATATGCTGACCCAGGCGGCGGCCGAGGCCGTGATGCTGGAAAACAGCGCCCGTAGCCTGGGCATTTTTCGCGGGCAGTGGTTAGCCGATTATTACCGCCTGCGCCAGCCGGCGTTGGGGCCTCTGCTTGAAGGCTGGCAGGCGCAGCAGCAAGTGGTGCGTGTCGAGGTAGAAACCCTGGGCGAAATGTGGCTGCATGCCGATCTGCTGCCGCTGCTTACGCAGGCGCAGGCGGGCAAACTCACCGCCACTCACAGCGCTGTCCTGTCGCCGTTTGATCCGGTGGTCTGGGATCGTAAGCGTGCGGAGCAGCTGTTTAACTTCAGCTACCGGCTGGAGTGCTATACCCCGGCACCGAAACGTCAGTACGGCTATTTCGTTCTGCCGCTGCTGCATAAAGGGCAACTGGTGGGGCGAATGGACGCAAAAATGCACCGTAAAACCGGTGAGCTGCAGATTATCGCCCTCTGGCTGGAGAAGGGTGTGCGGGTCAGCGCTGGGCTGGAAAAGGGGCTGACCGCTGCGATAAGTGATTTTGCGGGCTGGCAGGGCGCAACGCGGATCGCGCTGGGCCATCTTCCCGACGGACTTTTTGCGGCCTGTCGAAGTGGCTGGGAAATAGACGCGGTCTGAAAATGGAATATGGTAAACTTTAACGATTATTGATACGGAGGAACTATGGATCACCGTTTACTGGAAATTATTGCCTGCCCGGTGTGCAACGGCAAACTCTACTACAGCCAGGACAAGCAGGAGTTAATCTGCAAACTGGATAGCCTTGCCTTCCCACTGCGCGACGGCATTCCCGTCCTGCTTGAAACCGAAGCCCGTTCGCTGGCGGCCGAAGAGAGCAAACCATGAGTTTTGTTGTCATCATTCCGGCGCGTTTCGCCTCCACCCGCCTGCCGGGTAAACCGTTGGTCGACATTAACGGTAAGCCGATGATTGTCCACGTGCTGGAACGTGCACGTGAGTCCGGCGCTGACCGCATCATCGTCGCCACCGATCATGAAGAGGTAGCGCGTGCGGTTGAAGCGGCGGGCGGCGAAGTGTGCATGACCCGCGCCGATCATCAGTCCGGCACCGAGCGCCTGGCGGAAGTGGTCGAAAAATGCGGCTTCAGCGATGACACGGTGATTGTCAACGTGCAGGGCGATGAGCCGATGATCCCGGCGGTGATTATCCGCCAGGTTGCAGAAAATCTGGCCCAGCGTCAGGTTGGTATGGCGACGCTGGCCGTGCCGGTACACAGCGCCGAAGAGGCATTCAACCCGAATGCCGTGAAAGTGGTGCTGGACAGGGAAGGCTACGCGCTCTATTTCTCCCGCGCGACCATTCCCTGGGATCGCGACCGCTTTGCCGCTTCCCGCGACGCGATCGGCGACAACATACTGCGACATCTGGGTATTTATGGCTATCGCGCCGGCTTTATTCGCCGTTACGTGACCTGGCAGCCGAGTCCGCTGGAAAATATCGAAATGCTCGAGCAACTGCGCGTACTGTGGTACGGCGAGAAGATCCATGTTGCCGTCGCGCAGGAAGTTCCCGGTACAGGCGTTGATACGCCAGAGGATCTCGCCCGCGTTCGCGCTGAGATGCGTTAATCCCCCCTCATCCCCTCGGCTGAGGGGATATTTTATCTTCTGTATTTCTTCTCAAGAATCGTCGCATAAGAGTGACATTCGCCCGCCAGACGCTCATTATAAAAGCAGTAGTCTTAATAGGGGTAATCTGAAATGGAACAGCTGCTTGTCGAACTCAGCCATCTGCTGGGTGAAAAACTGAGCCGTGTGGAGTGCGTGCATGAAAAAGCAGATACCACGCTGTGGTCGTTATATGACAGCCATGGAAACCCCATGCCGTTACTGGCGCGAAGCTTCACTTCACCGGATGTTGCCAGACAACTGGCGTGGAAAATCTCCATGCTGGCCCGCAGTGGCACAGTCAGAATGCCGACCGTATATGGTGTGATGACCCACGAGGAGCATCCGGGTCCTGACGTACTGCTGATCGAGCGCCTGCGGGGCGTCCCGGTTGAAGCCCCGGCCCGCACCCCGGAACGCTGGGAACAGCTGAAAGATCAGATCGTCGAGGCGCTGCTGGCCTGGCACCGGATGGACAGCGGGGGGCTGGTCGGGTCGGTTGACAGCACCCAGGAGAATCTGTGGCCGCTCTGGTATCGCCAGCGGGTTGAGGTGTTGTGGGGAACGCTAAACCAGTACCGCAATACCGGCCTGACCATGCAGGACAAACGGATACTGTTTCGAACCCGGGAATGCCTGCCCGCCCTGTTTGAAGGCTTCAACGACAACAGCGTGCTGATCCACGGCAACTTTACCCTGCGCAGTATGCTCAAGGATCCCCGTAGCGATCAGCTGTTGGCGATGGTCGGGCCAGGGGTGATGCTGTGGGCGCCGCGGGAGTATGAACTGTTTCGCCTGAGCGAGAGCGGGCTGGCAGAAGATCTGCTCTGGCACTATCTGCAGCGCGCGCCGGTCTCAGAGTCCTTCCTCTGGCGGCGCTGGCTGTATCTGCTGTGGGACGAAGTGGCGCAGCTGGTGAATACCGGGCACTTTAACCGCGCCAACTTCGACCTGGCCTCGAAATCACTGCTTCCCTGGCTCGTCTGACGGCCCTTTGAGCCATTGCCAGATGCGCCCGAGCGTCTCATAACCCACGCGATCGCTGTGCATCAGCCAGACCGGGGACGGAATAATCCGTTCCCAGGGGTTGAGCGGCGCGCTAATCGCCAGCTGGTTAGCCGGGGCGGGCAGCGGGTGTAACCCCTGCTGTTCAAAGAAGATCATTGCCCGCGGCAGGTGTGAGGCGGAGGTCACCAGCAGGAAGGGAGCATCACCGATCGCCTGCTTCACCGCTGCGGCTTCCTCTTCGGTATCTTTTGGGCTGTCGAGGATGATGATGTCCTCCCGTGGCACTCCCAGTGACTGCGCCACACGTGCACCGGCTTCTGCGGTGCTCACCGGATTGCTTTTCGCCGCCGCCCCGGTGAAGATCATTTTCGAACCCGGATTGGCCAGCCGCAGGCGTATCCCTTCATTGAGTCGCGGCAGGCTGTTGTTAATCAGATTGGAACTCGGTGCCCAGTCAGGATCCCAGGTATAACCTCCGCCGAGCACCACTATGTACGCAACCTTTTGATTTCCCTGCCAGGTCGGGTATTTGTCTTCTATTGGACGTAATAAGCCATCGGCCACCGGTTGCAGGCTCAGCAGCAGCAGCACCAACCAGCCTGCCGTCGCGATAATCTTGCCGGTTTTCTGAAAGCGGCTGAACCACAGCAACCCCAGGCCCAGCGCGATACACAGCAGAAGAAGAGGGAGGGGAAGCATCATGCCGCCAATATATTTTTTTAGGGTAAAAAGCATCCTTTCTGGCTCCTTTTTTGACCATACAGCTGAGGATTGTCAGGGATATTACACCAGAGAGGTTCATTATCCGTCCGGCTGTGACAAAATAGCGGTTTTGTTGTTAGTGGGTGGAGCCTCTCCCAATGCGGGATCGCAATTTTGATGACATCGCGGAAAAGTTTGCCCGCAATATTTATGGCACGACCAAGGGCCGATTGCGTCAAACGATCCTCTGGCAGGATCTGGACATCCTTCTTGCCCGCTTCGGGTCAAAAAAATTGCGCGTTCTCGACGCTGGCGGCGGTGAAGGTCAGACGGCGATAAAAATGGCCGAGCGTGGGCACCATGTCATCCTGTGCGACCTGTCGGCAGAGATGATCGCCCGTGCCGAAAGCGCCGCGGCGGAAAAAGGTGTGAGCGATAACATGCAATTTATACATTGCGCCGCTCAGGACATCGCTCAACATTTGGAAAGCCCGGTTGATCTGATATTGTCTCATGCGGTGCTGGAGTGGGTCGCCGATCCCCAGGCGCTGTTACAGACGCTCTGGTCGATACTTTGCCCTGGTGGCGCGCTGTCGCTGATGTTTTACAACGCCAATGGCCTGCTGATGCGTAACGTGCTGGTGGGCAATTTTGGCTATGTGCAGCAGGGCATGTACAAAAAGAAACGGCGCACGCTTTCACCGGACTTTCCGCGCGATCCGCAGCAGGTCTATGGCTGGCTGGAAGCGATGGGCTGGCAGATCGCCGGTAAAACCGGTATCAGGGTGTTTCACGATTATCTGCGTGATAAACAAAAGCAGCATGACTGTTTTGACGCCCTGACAGAATTAGAGACGCGGTACTGTCGCCAGGAACCCTGGATTAGCCTTGGCCGCTACATACACGTCACCGCGCACAAGCCGCAGAGCAAGGATAACTTATGAGTGAATTTTCCCAGACAGTCCCCGAGCTGGTTGCCTGGGCCAGAAAAAACGATTTCTCCCTCTCGCTGCCGGTAGACAGACTCTCTTTTCTGCTGGCGGTTGCCACGCTGAACAGCGAGCGGCTGGATGGAGAAATGAGCGAGGGCGAACTGGTGGATGCGTTCCGCCATGTCAGTGATGCGTTTGAGCAAACCAGCGAAACCATTAATGTGCGTGCCAATAACGCGATTAACGATATGGTGCGTCAACGTCTGCTGAACCGCTTTACCAGCGAGCAGGCGGAAGGAAACGCCATCTATCGTCTGACGCCACTGGGTATCGGCATCACCGACTATTACATTCGTCAGCGCGAATTCTCGACCCTGCGCCTTTCAATGCAGCTCTCCATTGTGGCGGGCGAACTGAAGCGGGCGGCCGATGCCGCTGAGGAAGACGGTGACGAGTTCCACTGGCACCGCAACGTCTATGCACCGCTGAAATACTCGGTGGCTGAAATTTTCGACAGCATCGACCTGACCCAGCGCATCATGGACGAGCAGCAGCAACTGGTGAAAGACGATATCGCCCAGTTGCTGAACAAAGACTGGCGGGCGGCGATCTCCAGCTGCGAAATGCTGTTATCGGAAACTTCCGGCACCCTGCGTGAACTGCAGGATACGCTGGAAGCTGCGGGCGACAAGCTGCAGGCCAACCTGCTGCGCATTCAGGATGCCACCCTGGCCCATGACAACCTGCATTTTGTCGATCGTCTGGTCTTCGACCTGCAAAGCAAACTCGACCGCATTATCAGCTGGGGTCAGCAGGCCATCGACCTGTGGATCGGCTATGACCGCCACGTGCATAAATTTATCCGTACCGCTATCGACATGGATAAAAACCGCGTCTTTGCCCAGCGTCTGCGCCAGTCGGTTCAGACCTACTTCGATGCACCGTGGGCACTGACCTACGCCAGTGCCGACCGCCTGCTCGATATGCGTGACGAAGAGATGAGCCTGCGCGACGAAGAGGTGACCGGTGAACTGCCAGCCGATCTTGAATATGAAGAGTTTAACGAAATACGGGAACAGCTTGCGGCGATGATCGAGGAGCAGCTGGCGATCTTCAAAGCCAAAAACAAACCGCTGGATCTCGGTCTGGTGGTGCGTGACTACCTCGCACAATACCCGCGTGCGCGCCATTTTGATATCGCCCGCATCGTGGTTGACCAGGCGGTACGCCTGGGCGTCGCGCAAGCAGATTTCACCGGCCTGCCGCCGAAGTGGCAGCCAATTAACGATTACGGAGCCAAGGTACAGGCGCATGTCATTGACAAATATTGAACACGTGATGCCAGTAAAACTGGCCCAGGCGCTGGCAAATCCGATCTTTCCGGCGCTGGACAGCCAGCTGCGTGCCGGTCGTCACATTGGTCTCGACGAGCTGGATAATCACGCCTTTTTGATGGATTTCCAGGAATACCTGGAAGAGTTTTACGCCCGCTATAACGTGGAGCTGATCCGCGCCCCGGAAGGTTTCTTCTACCTGCGCCCGCGTTCCACCACGCTTATTCCGCGTTCGGTGCTGTCCGAGCTGGACATGATGGTCGGCAAAATTCTCTGCTACCTCTATCTCAGCCCGGAGCGTCTGGCTAACGAAGGTATCTTCACCCAGCAGGAGCTTTATGACGAGCTGATGACGCTGGCCGATGAAGGCAAGCTGCTGAAGCTGGTGAACAACCGCTCCACCGGTTCCGACGTTGACCGTCAGAAGTTACAGGAAAAAGTACGCTCTTCCCTGAACCGTCTGCGTCGTCTGGGCATGGTGTGGTTTATGGGCCACGACAGCAGTAAATTCCGCATCACGGAATCGGTATTCCGCTTTGGCGCCGACGTGCGCGTGGGTGACGACGCCCGTGAAGCGCAGCTGCGCATGATCCGTGATGGCGAAGCGATGCCGGTGGAAAACCATCTGCAGCTCAATGATGAGCATGAAGACACTCAGCCGGATAGCGGGGAGGAAGAGTAATGATTGAACGCGGTAAATTTCGCTCACTGACGCTGATTAACTGGAACGGTTTCTTTGCCCGCACCTTTGATCTCGATGAGCTGGTAACGACGCTCTCGGGCGGTAACGGGGCAGGGAAATCCACCACCATGGCGGCGTTCGTCACTGCCCTGATCCCGGATCTGACGCTACTGCACTTCCGTAATACCACCGAAGCCGGTGCAACCAGCGGCTCACGCGATAAAGGTCTGCACGGCAAGCTGAAGGCGGGTGTCTGTTACTCGGTGCTGGACGTGATCAACTCCCGTCACCAGCGCGTGGTCGTCGGCGTGCGTCTGCAGCAGGTTGCCGGGCGTGACCGTAAGGTGGACATCAAGCCGTTTGCCATTCAGGGATTGCCAACGTCCGTTCAGCCAACCTCGCTGTTAACGGAAACCCTCAACGACCGTCAGGCGCGTGTGCTGACGCTCCAGGAGCTGAAAGACAAGCTGGAAGCCATCGAGGGCGTGCAGTTCAAGCAGTTCAACTCCATTACCGAATACCACTCGCTGATGTTCGATCTGGGTGTGGTCGCACGACGTCTGCGCTCGGCCTCGGATCGTAGTAAGTACTATCGCCTGATTGAGGCCTCGCTGTACGGCGGGATCTCCAGTGCCATCACCCGCTCCCTGCGCGACTACCTGTTGCCGGAAAACAGCGGCGTGCGTAAGGCCTTCCAGGATATGGAAGCGGCGCTGCGTGAAAACCGCATGACGCTGGAAGCGATCCGCGTAACCCAGTCGGACCGCGACCTGTTTAAGCATCTCATCAGCGAAGCCACCAACTATGTGGCGGCGGACTATATGCGCCACGCCAACGAGCGCCGTATCCATCTGGATCAGGCTCTTGAGTATCGCCGCGAGTTGTTTACCTCGCGTAAGCAGCTGGCGTCTGAGCAATACAAGCACGTCGAGATGGCGCGTGAACTGTCCGAACATAACGGGGCGGAAGGGGATCTGGAGGCCGATTACCAGGCCGCCAGCGATCACCTGAACCTGGTCCAGACCGCGCTGCGCCAGCAGGAAAAAATTGAGCGCTACGAAGCGGATCTCGATGAACTGCAAATTCGTCTGGAAGAGCAGAACGAAGTGGTGGCCGAAGCCGCCGACAAGCAGGAAGAGAACGAAGGCCGCGCAGAAGCCGCCGAGCTGGAAGTGGATGAACTGAAAAGCCAGCTTGCCGACTATCAGCAGGCGCTGGACGTGCAGCAAACCCGCGCGATTCAGTACAACCAGGCGTTGCAGGCCCTGCAGCGTGCGAAAGATCTCTGCCATCTGCCGGATCTGACCCCGGAGAGCGCCGATCAGTGGCTGGAAACCTTCCAGGCAAAAGAGCAGGAAGCGACCGAGAAACTGCTGAATCTCGATCAGAAAATGAGCGTGGCGCAATCCGCTCACAGCCAGTTTGAGCAGGCTTACCAACTGGTGGCGTCTATCAACGGTCCGCTGGCGCGCGCTGAGGCGTGGGAAGTGGCCCGCGAGTTACTGCGCGATGGCGTCAATCAGCGTCATCTGGCAGAACAGGTTCAGCCGCTGCGTATGCGGCTGAACGAGCTGGAACAGCGTCTGCGCGAACAGCAGGAGGCAGAACGTCTGCTGGCTGAATTCTGCAAGCGTCAGGGTAAACGGGTCGATATTGACGATCTGGAGGCCCTGCATCAGGAGCTGGAAGCCCGTATCGCGTCGCTGTCCGACAGCGTCTCTAACGCCCAGGAACAACGCATGGCGTTGCGCCAGGAGCTGGAGCAGCTGCAGTCGCGTATTCAGACGCTGATGCAGCGCGCCCCGATCTGGCTGGCCGCCCAGAGCAGTCTCAGTCAGCTTAGCGAGCAGTGCGGCGAGGAGTTCGAATCCGGCCAGGAAGTGACAGAGTACCTCCAGCAACTGCTGGAGCGTGAACGCGAAGCGATTGTTGAGCGTGATGAAGTGGGCGCGCGCAAGCGTGCCGTCGATGAAGAGATCGAACGCTTAAGCCAGCCGGGCGGGGCAGAAGATGCGCGTCTGAACACCCTGGCAGAGCGTTTTGGCGGCGTACTGCTGTCCGAAATTTATGACGACGTCAGCCTGGAAGATGCCCCGTACTACTCGGCGCTGTATGGTCCGTCCCGCCACGCTATCGTGGTGCCGGATCTGTCGCTGATCGCTGACCAGCTTGAAGGCCTGGAAGATTGCCCGGAAGATCTCTATCTGATCGAAGGGGATCCGCAGTCGTTCGATGACAGCGTCTTTGGCGTCGACGAACTGGAAAAGGCCGTGGTGGTGAAAATTGCCGATCGCCAGTGGCGTTATTCGCGCTTCCCGTCGTTGCCGCTGTTTGGCCGCGCCGCACGTGAAAGCCGCATCGAAAGCCTGCATACCGAGCGTGAGGCGCTGTCTGAGCGCTTCGCCACGCTCTCTTTCGATGTCCAGAAAACCCAGCGTCTGCACCAGGCGTTTAGCCGCTTTATCGGTAGCCATCTGGCGGTGGCGTTTGAAGCCGATCCAGAGGCGGAGATCCGCAAGTTCACGACCCGTCGTACCGAGCTTGAGCGGGCACTGTCCGCGCACGAAAACGACAACCAGCAAAGCCGCGTTCAGTTCGAACAGGCCAAAGAGGGTGTCGCTGCGCTGAACCGCATCCTGCCGCGCCTTAACCTGCTGGCGGATGACACCCTTGCCGATCGTGTTGATGAGATCCAGGAGCGTCTCGACGAAGCGCAGGAAGCTGCGCGCTTTGTGCAGCAGCATGGCAACCAGCTGGCGAAACTCGAACCGCTGCTGTCAGTTCTGCAAAGCGATCCCGAGCAGTATGAACAGCTAAAAGAAGATTACGCCTGGTCACAGCAGGTTCAGCGCGAAGCCCGTCAGCAGGCGTTTGCCCTGACCGAAGTGGCCCAGCGCCGGGCGCACTTCAGCTACTCCGACTCGGCGGAAATGCTGAACGGTAATAGCGATCTGAACGAGAAGCTGCGCCAGCGTCTGGAGCAGGCGGAAACAGAACGTACCCGCGCCCGTGAAGCGATGCGTAGCCATGCCGCGCAGCTGAGCCAGTACAGCCAGGTGCTGGCATCGCTGAAAAGCTCCTTTGATACCAAGAAAGAGCTGCTGACCGACCTGCATAAAGAATTGCAGGATATCGGCGTGCGGGCCGACAGTGGGGCAGAGGAGCGGGCGCGTATCCGTCGCGACGAACTGCATGCCCAGCTCAGCAACAACCGTGCGCGCCGCAACCAGCTTGAAAAAGCGCTCACTTTCTGCGAAGCGGAGATGGATAACCTGACCCGCCGTCTGCGCAAGCTGGAGCGCGACTACCACGAGAAGCGTGAGCAGGTCGTTACCGCCAAAGCGGGCTGGTGCGCCGTGATGCGGATGGTGAAAGACAACGGCGTCGAACGCCGTCTGCATCGCCGCGAGCTGGCCTATCTTTCTGGCGACGAACTGCGTTCCATGTCGGATAAGGCACTGGGTGCGTTGCGTCTGGCGGTGGCTGATAACGAACACCTGCGCGATGTGCTGCGCATGTCTGAAGATCCGAAACGTCCTGAGCGCAAAATTCAGTTCTTCGTGGCAGTCTATCAGCATCTGCGCGAGCGTATTCGTCAGGATATCATCCGCACCGACGATCCAGTCGAAGCCATCGAACAGATGGAAATCGAACTGGGCCGTCTGACGGAAGAGTTGACCTCCCGTGAGCAGAAGCTGGCGATCAGCTCCCGCAGCGTAGCCAACATCATCCGTAAGACGATCCAGCGCGAGCAGAACCGAATCCGTCAGCTGAACCAGGGTCTGCAGAGCGTCTCCTTCGGCCAGGTCAACAGTGTGCGACTGAACGTCAACGTGCGTGAAGCCCACGCCACGCTGCTGGACGTACTGGCTGAACAGCACGAGCAGCATCAGGATCTGTTCAACAGTAACCGCCTGACCTTCTCCGAAGCGCTGGCGAAGCTGTATCAGCGCCTGAATCCGCAAATCGACATGGGCCAGCGTACACCGCAAACCATCGGTGAGGAGCTGCTGGACTACCGCAACTATCTGGAGATGGAAGTGGAAGTTAACCGTGGCTCAGACGGCTGGCTGCGTGCAGAATCGGGCGCGCTGTCTACCGGTGAAGCTATCGGTACCGGGATGTCGATTCTGGTGATGGTGGTACAGAGCTGGGAAGACGAATCCCGGCGTCTGCGCGGCAAAGATATCTCGCCATGCCGCCTGCTGTTCCTCGATGAAGCGGCACGTCTGGATGCCCGCTCCATCGCCACACTGTTTGAGCTGTGCGACCGTCTGGATATGCAGCTGATTATCGCGGCGCCGGAAAACATCAGCCCGGAGAAAGGCACCACCTATAAACTGGTGCGTAAGGTCTACCAGAACAGCGAGCACGTTCACGTTGTCGGTCTGCGCGGTTTTGCCCCGCAGCCCCCGGAGTCCCTCCCGGGAACGGCTGACGCTTCCTGAAGATTCCTAAAATTACCCATGGCGGCCTTCGGGCCGCCTTTTTTTTACCTTGAGCTTGTACTGGCGGCTGCGTTAACTTTAAACTTCTTTACATAAGGCAAGGCTGGTACCGGTCTGTCTTCCTATAATGAAAATGAAGCCCCGGTGATGAGGGCGCGACGTAAAGCAAACAGGGGGCAAGGGATGTTGCTGAATAAAATGTATGGTCGTCAGCTGTCAGCACTCAGTTTATGCCTGACAGTAGTAGTGGCTCCACTGTTTAACGCCCGGGCCGATGAGCCCGAACTGGTTCCTGTCGACAGCTCCGCCACTATGGGCGCGCAGCCTACGTCGCTGTCACAACCGCTGGATCAATCGCCAGCCACCGCCATCATGGCCGGGATTCGACCGCTGCCTGCCGATGTCAGCGCGGAACAACGCCGCGAACAGTTGCTGTCGGCCCTGCCTGCGGGATACTCCCCGGTCTATCTCAACCAGCTTACGCTGCTGTATGCCGCCCGCGACATGAAACCCATGTGGGACGATCGCGAGGCCGTGCGGGCGTTCCAGCAACAGCTTGCTGAAGTCGCTATCGCCGGTTTCCAGCCGCAATTTACTGCCTGGGTGGAACTGCTGACCCAGCCTGCGATAACCGGAATGGCGCGGGACGTGATTCTGTCGGATGCCATGATGGGCTATCTGCAATTTGTGGCGGGGATCCCGGTCAACGGTAACCGCTGGCTCTACAGCACCAAGCCGTACAAGATGGCAACACCGCCGCTGTCAGTGATAAACCAGTGGCAGCTGGCACTGGATAACGGGACGGTGCCACATTTCATTGCCGGTCTTGCGCCGACCCATCCGCAGTATGCGGTAATGCACGAATCACTGCTGGAACTGGTGGCCGATACGAAACCCTGGCCGCAGCTACGGAGCACCACCAAATTGAGTCCAGGGCAGTGGAGCAGCGACGTACCGGCCCTGCGTGAAATCCTGAAACGCTCCGGCGTACTCGACGGTGGACCTAAAATTGCTCTGCCGGGTGACGATTCGCAAAGCGTGGTGGTCAGCCCGTCCGCCCCGGCGCTCGAAAAGAAAACGAAGCCCGTCTCCAGCAAACCCGCTTCCTATGACCGCAGCCTTGTCGAGGCGGTAAAAGCCTTCCAGATCACTCAGGGACTGGGTGCGGATGGCGTTATTGGCCAGGGCACCCGTGATGCGCTGAATCTCACCCCTGCCCAGCGTGCCGGGGTACTGGCGCTGAACATCCAGCGTCTGCGCCTGCTGCCGGGAACACTCTCTACCGGCATTATGGTGAATATCCCGGCCTTTTCACTGGTCTATTATCAGAACGGCAATGAGGTGCTGGCATCAAGAGTGATTGTCGGTCGCCCGGATCGTAAAACGCCGATGATGAGCAGCGCGCTGAATAACGTGGTGGTTAACCCGCCATGGAACGTGCCTCCGACGCTGGCGCGCAAAGATATTCTGCCGAAAGTGTGGAATGACCCGGGTTATCTTGAACGTCACAACTACACCGTGCTGCGAGGCTGGAACAGTAAAGAGGCCATCGATCCGTGGCGAGTAGACTGGGCGACCATTACCCCTGCGAATCTGCCATTCCGTTTCCAGCAGGCACCTGGGGCGCATAACTCGTTGGGGCGGTATAAATTCAATATGCCTAGCTCGGATGCTATTTATCTGCACGATACGCCTAACCACAACCTGTTCCAGAAAGACGTTCGCGCACTTAGCTCCGGTTGTGTACGTGTAAATAAGGCGTCTGAACTGGCTAACATGCTGTTACAGGATGCAGGCTGGAACGATACACGTATCTCCGACGCGCTGAAGCAGGGCGACACGCGTTATGTGAATATCCGCCAAAATATTCCGGTTAATCTGTACTATCTGACCGCCTTCGTGGGCAAGGACGGTCGAACCCAGTATCGTACAGATATTTACAATTATGATGAGATTGCCCGATCTAATACCCAAATCCTGACAAAGGCTGAACAATTGATCAGATAAATGAACAAGTTCGGAAAATTCTGCTGTTTTAAGTGGTGAAAAGATACGGGGCTTGCGGCTGCAAGCCCCGTATTTCCTGGTTTTGCTACCTTGACGCTGACAGGTTTGCCCGGTAAGGTGCCTTTCGTGCGCTGTATTGCATATATACGATAACACTGACCTGTAGACCTGATTATCATGGACAAATTCGACGCTAATCGCCGTAAGTTGCTGGCGTTAGGGGGCATTGCGCTGAGCGCTGCCATCTTACCGACGCCATCATTTGCCACGCTCTCCACCCCCAGACCTCGTATTTTGACGCTCAATAACCTGCATACAGGTGAGTCTATCAAAGCCGAGTTTTTTGATGGACGGGGCTATATTCAGGATGAATTAGCAAAGCTGAATCACTTTTTCCGTGATTTCCGCGCAAATAAGATTAAAGCCATCGATCCAGGATTATTCGATCAGCTTTACCGCCTGCAGGGCCTGCTGGGAACGCGCAAACCGGTCCAGCTGATCTCTGGTTACCGCTCCCTTGATACGAATAACGAATTACGCGCCCACAGCCGTGGGGTCGCTAAAAAAAGTTATCACACCAAAGGGCAGGCGATGGATTTTCATATTGAAGGCGTTTCGTTAGCCAATGTTCGCAAAGCTGCGTTATCTATGCGCGCAGGTGGTGTAGGATATTACCCACGTAGCAACTTTGTGCATATTGATACCGGGCCATTGCGGCACTGGTAATAACGAAATCAGGAGCAGTATGAACTATCGTATTATTCCGGTCACCGCGTTCTCCCAGAACTGTTCGCTTATCTGGTGTGAGCAAACCAAACTGGCAGCCCTGGTCGATCCCGGTGGTGATGCAGATAAAATCAAACAGGAAGTCGCAGCCGCTGGCGTGACCTTAATGCAGATTTTACTGACTCACGGTCACCTCGATCATGTGGGGGCTGCGGCCGAGCTGGCGCAACATTATGGTGTGCCGATCGTAGGCCCGGAAAAAGAAGATGAGTTCTGGCTGCAGGGCCTGCCGGCACAAAGCCGTATGTTCGGTCTGGATGAATGTCTGCCTTTTACGCCCGATCGCTGGCTGAATGAAGGTGAGCGCGTCAGCGTCGGTAATGTGACTTTACAGGTATTCCATTGCCCCGGACATACGCCAGGCCATATTGTCTTCTTTGATGACCAGTCGCGTCTGCTGATTTCCGGCGACGTGATCTTCAAAGGCGGAGTAGGGCGCAGCGATTTCCCCCGTGGCGATCACGGTCAGCTGATTCGCTCTATCAAAGAGAAGTTATTGCCGTTGGGCGATGATGTGACCTTTATTTCCGGCCACGGCCCGATGTCCACCCTGGGCTACGAACGGCTGCATAATCCGTTCCTCCAGGATGAATTGCCGGTCTGGTAACGAACAAATAAAAAAGCCTGCTCAAAGCAGGCTTTTTTTTGCCCGGTGGCGCTACGCTTACCGGGCCTGCATCATGTAGCCGGGCAACCGCAGTGCCGCCCGGCTTAAAGCATTACAGCACCGCGACGATCGCTTCGCACAGTGGCGCCATGTTATCCGGCGTCATACCCGCCACGTTAACACGACCAGAAGCCACCGCGTACACGCCAAACTCTTCACGCAGACGCAGAACCTGATCTTTGGTCAGGCCACTGAAGGAGAACATGCCGTTCTGCTTGATGATGAAGCTGAAGTCGCGATTCGCGCCTTTTTCCGCCAGGGTATTCACGAACAGCAGGCGCATGCGCTGAATACGCTGACGCATGTCGTTCAGCTCCTGTTCCCAGATAGCGCGCAGTGCGTCATTGCTGAGAATGGTTGCCACCACAGACGCACCGTGAGCCGGTGGGTTGGAGTAGTTGGCACGAATAACGGATTTCATCTGGCTGAACGCACGATCGACAGTCTGCTCATCGGCAGCGACCAGCGTACAGGCACCTACGCGCTCATTGTACAGACCGAAGTTCTTGGAATAGGAGCTGGCAACAATCAGCTCTTTATGCAGCGCAGCAAACGCGCGCAGGCCTTCGGCATCTTCTTCCAGACCACGGGCAAAGCCCTGGTAGGCGAAGTCGAACAGCGGCAGCCAGCCTTTTTCGACGGACAGCTTCGCCAGCTGTTCCCACTGCTCAAGCGTAGGATCGATGCCGGTTGGGTTATGGCAGCAGCCATGGAACAGAACCACATCACCCGCCTGCGCTTCGCTCAGGCTGGCCAGCAGACCGTCAAAGTCGAGAGCGTGATTCGCCGCGTCGTAGTAAGCATATTCACGCACTTCCAGACCAGCAGAGTTGAAAACGCTCTTATGGTTCGGCCAGCTTGGATTGCTCACCCAGACCGTTTTTACGCTGGTATTTTTAGCGAGGAAATCCGCTGCCACGCGCAGGGCGCCAGTACCGCCAGGGGTCTGTGCGGTGCGGGCGCGTTTATCGTTGATAATCGCGTTGCCTTTGCCGAACAGCAGCTCCTGAGTGCAACGACCAAATTCCGGAATACCGTCGATGCCGAGGTAGTTTTTGGTATTTTCGTTTTCCAGCAGATACTGCTCAGCTTTTTTAACGCTGGTCAGTACCGGGGTCTTGCCGGTCTCATCTTTATAGACACCAATACCCAGGTTGATTTTTCCAGGGCGGTCATCGGCACGAAACAGATCGGCCAGGCCCAGAATTGGGTCGGCAGGGGCGGCGGTAATGTTCTCAAACATGACGAAGTTCCATTGTGGTTACGGAAGTGAAATCCGCTATCAGGTTAACGATAGTTCTACAAAATGCCAACCGTTTGCTACAAAAAGCGTGCGGCTTTTCAAAAGTCGCCATTTTTAGCTTTCAGGCATAAAAAAACAGGGCCGAAGCCCTGTTTTTTAGACATATAACAAAGTGGTGTACTGATTAGAACTGGTAAACGATACCAACACCCGCCTGGTCGTCGGTAGACAGGCCAGTTGCTTCAGTGTAGCTGTTGTCGTCCAGCAGGTTGAAGCGGTACGCAGCGTACACGTTCATGTTCTTGTTGAAGTAGTACCAGGTACCCACTTCTACGTATTTCACCAGGTCAGCATCGCCACCGCTGAAACCGTTACGAGCAGTCAGATCTTTACCTTTGGACTGTACGTAACCCACGGATGGACGCAGACCGAAGTCGAACTGGTACTGAACCACAGCTTCAACGTTCTGAGTTTTGTTAGCGAACTCGCTGTCGTTTTCACGAGTCATGTTCTGAGATTCGCCGTACATTACCGCTGCGTACAGGTTGTTTGCGTCATACTTCAGGGAGGTTGCCCAGCCTTCAGCACGTTCGCCTTTACCGTCTCGGCTCTGCGCAGCAGTACGATCGGAGTTAGAGTAGGCTGCAGTTACGTTGAAGCCTTCAGCGAAGTCATAACCCAGAGAGTAGCTGCCGCCGTCGCCGTTCTGACGCTCGGTATCGTGGTTAGACGTGTTTGTGCCCTGGTACTGCAGACCCAGCGCCAGGCCGTCAACCAGACCGAAGAAGTCAGAGTTACGGTAGGTAGCCAGACCGGTGCTACGGCCAGTCATGAAGTTGTCAGTTGCAGCCAGGGAGTCGCCGCCCCAGATAACGAACATATCGGTAGAAGCCAGCGCATCGTAGAACACGCCGTAGTTACGACCGTAATCGAATGAACCGTATTCACCGGCTTTCAGGCCTGCGAATGCCAGACGGGTTTTAGTACCCTGTTTGCCTTCCTGACCGGAGGCGTCCATGTTGTATTCCCACTGACCGTAACCAGCCAGTTGGTCATTAATCTGGGTTTCACCCTTAAAGCCGATACGCGCATAGGTGGTGTCAGCGTTAGAAGTATCACCGTTAGTGGTCCACTGGTGTTCGCCTACTGCTTTACCGTAGAAGTCCAGCTTGTTAGCGTTTTTGTTATAGATTTCTGCTGCGTTAGCTGCACCGGCTGCCAGCAGGGCAGGGATAACCACTGCCAGGATATTGCGCTTCATCATTATTTATTACCCTCATTGGTTTTTTTATGACACTCGCCACTGCCGTCAATAAATTCTGTCAATAAATATTTCCGGAACTATTGATGAGAGTTTGGTGTCTTTATGTGTCTGACAGGCATCTTTCCATTCAAATCCACGTTTCGCTAGCCTGAATGTGCTACAAACCTAAAGAATCGGTTACAAGAAGAAAATATGTGTAACAAAAGATGTATTTTGAGGAACTTTGTGAAGCATCTCAAAGTTCAGAGTTGAATGGTCAAAATTAAAGCTCGACTAATTCTATCTATATGAATTGCTTATCTTAATTTCAGCTAACGACTTTTTTTATGATCCGAAGCATTAGCACACTATTTTTCTTATCGTTGAAGATGGACATCTGGATAGCCGTATTTTTGTACGAAAAATGTGCTAATGCTTGAGATAAGTATTAGGCGCAATAAGACTGTGGTTTATTTTGTGTGCAAAGATATTTCATGGAAATAAAGCGTAACAGTGGAGAGGATTTTGCGGGGTTGCGCTTTAAGGATAATGACTTTCAACTGACAAAATTTGACAGTGCAGAATAAAATAATGGCCAGCAGAGGCTGGCCATTGAGTGTTACTGAATCAGAAGGTGGCGTTGCGCGGGGTACGCGGGAAAGGAATAACGTCACGCACGTTCTGAACACCGGTCACGTAAGCGATCAGACGCTCGAAGCCGAGACCGAAACCGGAGTGCGGTACGGTGCCGTAACGGCGTAAATCGCGATACCACCAATAGTCCTCTTTATTGAGGCCCATCTCAGCCATACGCGCATCCAGCACATCCAGACGCTCTTCACGCTGAGAACCACCGATAATTTCACCGATGCCCGGGGCAAGGACGTCCATCGCGGCAACGGTTTTGCCATCTTCGTTAAGGCGCATATAGAACGCCTTAATGTCTTTCGGATAGTTTTTCACGACCACCGGGGCTTTAAAGTGTTTCTCGGCCAGGTAGCGTTCGTGCTCGGAGGAGAGGTCAACACCCCAGTAAACCGGGTTCTCAAATTTCTGACCGCAGTTTTCGAGGAGCGTCACCGCATCGGTGTAATCGACCTGCGCAAAATCAGCAGAGACGAAACGCTCCAGACGGGAGATTGCATCGCTGTCGACGCGCTCGGCGAAGAATTTCATGTCGTCAGCGCGCTCGGTGAGCACTGCGTTAAAGACATATTTCAGCATCGCTTCCGCGAGGCCAGCTACGTCATCGAGGTTGGCGAAGGCCACTTCCGGCTCCAGCATCCAGAATTCCGCCAGGTGACGGCTGGTGTTGGAGTTCTCGGCGCGGAAGGTTGGGCCGAAGGTGTAGATTTTGGACAGTGCGCAGGCGTAGGTTTCGCCGTTCAGCTGGCCAGATACGGTCAGGAAGGACTCTTTGCCAAAGAAATCTTTGTCGTAGTCCACTTTGCCTTCCGGCGTGCGCGGCAGGTTTTCCATGTCCAGCGTGGAGACGCGGAACATCTCGCCAGCGCCTTCGGTGTCGGAGGCGGTAATCAGCGGGGTGGAGACCCAGAAGTAGCCCTGCTCGTCAAAGAAACGGTGCAGCGCCTGCGCCAGAGTGTGACGAACACGGGCCACGGCACCAATCATGTTGGTACGCGGACGCAGGTGAGCCACTTCACGCAGATATTCGATGCTGTGGCGTTTTGCCGCCATCGGGTAAGTATCCGGATCTTCAACCCAGCCGGTCACTTCAATTGAGGTGGCCTGCAGTTCAAAGCTCTGACCCTGGCCCTGAGAGGCCACGATCTTACCGGTGACAACCACGGAACAGCCGGTGGTCAGACGCAGCACTTCCTGATTGTAATTGGGCAGAGAATTATTAATAACGGCCTGTACAGGATCAAAGCAGGAACCGTCATAAACGGCGAGGAATGAAAAGCCAGCTTTTGAATCTCGGCGGGTACGCACCCATCCGCGCACGGTGACTTCGCTGTCAACGGCTACGCGGCCCTGGAGTACGTCGGCTACAGGCACAACGCTCATAATAATCTCTCTATGTAGTCCAAAAATAAAATCTGTATCCCCTTCAATGGGGGGATATCTATGTTACCTGGCATCCGCCATCAGACAAGCAGATT
This sequence comes from Leclercia sp. LSNIH3, assembly GCF_002935105.1. Taxonomy (NCBI): domain Bacteria; kingdom Pseudomonadati; phylum Pseudomonadota; class Gammaproteobacteria; order Enterobacterales; family Enterobacteriaceae; genus Leclercia; species Leclercia sp. LSNIH3. Next base: position 767,825 of record NZ_CP026387.1, on the reverse strand, counting down.
TCGCTCTGATAAGAAAAGAAATAAGAAATAAATGAGAAAGGGAGCCGGGCAGACTCCCTGAAAGGATCAACTGGCGATTTTTATCTGTGGCAGGTCAAACGCTTTACGCAGTGCGCGTACGAAAGCTTTGTCATGGCAAATAGTTTTGCCCGGGCTGTCGGAGAGTTTCGCCACCGGCTTGCCGTTACATTCCACCAGTTTAATGACGATGTTCAGCGGTTTTACCTGGGGAATATCGCAGGTCAACCGGGTGCCGATGCCAAAGGCCAGGTTTACGCGTGAAGAGAAGTGCCGGTACAAGCCTACCGCTTTTGGCAGGTCGAGATTATCGGAGAAGACCAGCACTTTGCTCATCGGATCGATGCCCAGCTTTTGATAATGGGCAATGGCTTTCTCGCCCCACTCCTGCGGATCCCCTGAGTCATGGCGCAGCCCCTGATAGGCGGTGGCGAACTCCGGGCCGAAATCACGCAGGAAGGCATCCATAGTAATACAGTCGGTTAAGGCGATGCCGAGCTGGTCCGGGTATTCTTCAAGCCAGGCCGCCAGCGCCGCACGCTGGCTGGTGGCCAGTTCCGGGCTGATCTGCTGATGCGCCTGGAACCACTCATGCGCCTGGGTGCCCATTGGGGTCAGGTTCAGGCGGCGGGCCAGATCGTAATTACTGGTGCCGACAAACCACGGCTCCTGCTGCAGCCGCTCGACGATGGCCTGCTGCACCTCGCGGGAGAAACGACGGCGGGTGCCAAAATCCATCAGCCGGAAACGCGACATATCCAGCGAGTCGGTCAGTTGGGCAAAATCAACCAGCTTGTGTTCCAGGGTATCCAGCGCTTGATCAACGCTGACCTCCGGGGAACGGAAGTGGTGTACCAGCTCGCTGATCACCGCCAGCAGCGGCACTTCCCACATGATCACTTCGCGCCACGGGCCTTCCAGGCGAATATGCAGCTTGCCGTTATCATTGCTGATCTGAACCTGGGCCGGGTCATAGCGGAAATTCCGCAGCCATTGCAGGTAGTCTTCTTTAAAGAAAGGCAGGCCGGAAAGCCACTGGAATTCCTCGTCCCGCAGACGAAGATGTTGCATAGCGTCGACTTGCTCACGAATGGCATCAGCATAGATCCCAAGCAAATCATCACCACGGCAGCGGAACTCAGCCGCGACCTGTACGTCGTGGTAGTGGTGAAAAACGGCTTGCTGCATATGCAATTTATACGCGTCGGTATCCAGCAGCGTATGCAGAACAGGTGAAGCGAATCGAGTCATAGGTGCGCAGTAGCATCCTCTCACGGGAGCGTTTAGTACAATAAACGACTAATGAAACCGCTGGAGTATACCTTGTTTAGCGATTTATTGAACCCCGATCACACCATAAGCCTGGACCAGGGTCGAGAGCATTTCGTGCCGCATGTTATTAAAATGTAGCAAATAGAGTGTTTGTGACTGAAAAGATGAACATTCTGCATAGCGCGATTTACACAACAGGAATAGACTGACTCGTTATTCGACAAACGATGCAAAAGGTTTTCTATGACACAACAGCCTCAAGCCAAATACCGCCACGACTACCGTGCGCCGGATTACCTGATTAGCGATATCGATCTGACTTTTGACCTGGATGCCACTAAAACCGTTGTCACGGCGGTAAGCCAGGTGACACGCCATAACGCCACGGCAGTGCCGCTGCGTCTTGATGGCGAAGATCTGACCCTGGTGTCGATACACGTAAACGACACCGCATGGACTGACTATAAAGAAGAAAACAACCAACTGGTGCTCGATAATCTGCCGGAGCGCTTTACATTACGCATCGTTAACGAAATCAGTCCGGCGTCCAACACCGCGCTGGAGGGGTTATACCAGTCTGGCGTCGCGCTCTGTACCCAGTGTGAAGCCGAAGGTTTCCGTCACATTACCTGGTATCTCGACCGCCCGGATGTGCTGGCCCGCTTCACCACTAAAATCATCGCCGATAAAGCCACCTATCCGTTCCTGCTCTCCAACGGCAACCGCGTGGGTGAGGGCGAGCTGGAAAACGGCCGTCATTGGGTGCAGTGGCAGGATCCGTTCCCGAAACCGTGCTACCTGTTTGCGCTGGTGGCAGGTGATTTTGACGTCCTGCGTGACACCTTCACCACCCGTTCCGGTCGCGAAGTGGCGCTGGAGCTGTTTGTCGATCGCGGCAACCTCGATCGTGCGCCATGGGCGATGACCTCCCTCATCAACTCCATGAAGTGGGACGAAGAGCGTTTCGGCCTCGAATATGACCTCGACATCTACATGATCGTCGCCGTCGATTTCTTCAATATGGGCGCGATGGAGAACAAAGGCCTTAACGTCTTTAACTCCAAATATGTGCTGGCGCGTACCGATACCGCCACCGATAAAGATTACCTCGATATCGAGCGCGTTATCGGCCACGAATACTTCCATAACTGGACCGGCAACCGCGTCACCTGCCGCGACTGGTTCCAGCTAAGCCTGAAAGAGGGCTTAACCGTCTTCCGCGATCAGGAGTTCAGCTCTGATCTCGGCTCGCGCGCAGTAAACCGCATCAATAACGTGCGCACCATGCGCGGCCTGCAGTTTGCGGAAGATGCCAGCCCGATGGCGCACCCGATCCGCCCGGATAAAGTGATCGAGATGAACAACTTCTACACCCTGACGGTGTATGAAAAAGGTTCTGAAATTATCCGCATGATCCACACCCTGCTGGGTGAAGCGAATTTCCAGAAAGGGATGCAGCTCTATTTCGAGCGCCACGACGGCAGCGCTGCCACCTGCGACGATTTCGTACAGGCGATGGAAGATGCCTCTAATGTCGATCTGTCCCATTTCCGCCGCTGGTACAGCCAGGCCGGTACGCCGATTGTGACCGTCAAAGACGACTACAACCCGGAAACCGAGCAGTACACCCTGACCATCAGCCAGCGCACACCGCCGACGGCTGAGCAGGAAGAGAAGCACCCGCTGCATATTCCGTTCGCCATCGAGCTGTATGACAACGAAGGCAAGGTGATCCCGCTGCAAAAAGGCGGTCATCCGGTACATAACGTGCTGAACGTGACTCAGGCCGAGCAGACCTTCGTGTTTGATAACGTCTACTTCCAGCCGGTGCCTGCGCTGCTGTGCGAATTCTCCGCGCCGGTCAAGCTGGAGTACAAGTGGAGCGATCAGCAGCTGACCTTCCTGATGCGTCACGCGCGCAATGACTTCTCCCGCTGGGATGCTGCGCAGAGTCTGCTGGCAACCTACATCAAGCTCAACGTGAACCGTCATCAGCAGGGCCAGCCGCTGTCTCTGCCCGTCCATGTTGCGGATGCGTTCCGTGCGATCCTGCTGGATGAGAAGATCGACCCGGCGTTGGCGGCTGAAATTCTGACCCTGCCGTCTGCAACGGAAATCGCCGAGCTGTTTGAGATTATCGACCCGATTGCGATTGTGGCCGTGCGTGAAGCCCTGACCCGTACTCTGGCGACCGAGTTGGCGGATGAGTTCCTCGCCATTTACAACCTCCACAAGCTGGATGCGTACCGCGTTGAGCATGCCGATATCGGCAAGCGCGCGCTGCGTAATACCTGCCTGCGCTATCTGGCGTTTGGCGAGACGGCGCTCGCCAACGAATTGGTCAGCCAGCAGTACCACACGGCCGACAACATGACCGACGCCCTGGCCGCACTGGCCGCTAGCGTAGCCGCAGAACTGCCGTGCCGTGATGCCCTGATGCAGGCGTATGACGACAAATGGCATCAGGATGGTCTGGTGATGGACAAGTGGTTCATTCTGCAGTCCACCAGCCCGGCAGCGGACGTGGTGAACAAGGTGCGCAGCCTGCTCAACCACCGCTCATTCACTCTGAGCAACCCGAACCGCGTCCGTTCCCTGATTGGCGCCTTCGCCAGCAGCAACCCGGCCGCTTTCCATGCGGAAGATGGCAGCGGCTACCAGTTTATGGTGGAGATGCTGACAGAGCTTAACAGCCGTAACCCACAGGTGGCGTCGCGTCTGATTGAGCCGCTGATCCGTCTGAAACGCTACGATGAGCAACGTCAGGCGAAGATGCGTGCCGCACTGGAGCAGTTGAAAGGGCTGGAGAATCTGTCCGGGGATCTGTACGAGAAGATCAGTAAAGCGCTGGCCTGACAGTAAACGTCCGGCGGTAAGCTAAAAGCAAAACGGCAACCTCGGTTGCCGTTTTTAATCTCTGCACGTTATCCGTGTGGATAAGCGCATCAGGCATTGGCCGTCGCTAAATGACGCTCCGTCACCCCACGCGCCATCACCCGCTCCAACACCTCCGCTTCCAGCTCCGCAAGCCGCGCTGAACCTATCCGGCGAGGGCGTGGAAGGTCCACCGTCAGATCCAGCCCTATCCTGCCATCCTCAATCAGCAGTACCCGGTCGGCCATGGCTACGGCTTCGCTCACATCGTGAGTGACCAGCAGCACCGTAAAGCCATGCTCCTGCCATAACGAGACGATAAGATCCTGCATCTCGATCCGCGTCAGCGCATCCAGCGCCCCCAGCGGTTCATCCAGCAGCAACAGCCCCGGGCGATGGATCAACGCTCTGGCCAGCGCCACGCGCTGTTTTTGCCCACCGGAAAGGGCAGCAGGCCACTCACTTGCGCGATTGTCCAGCCCGACGGCGGCCAGGGCCTGCAACGCCTGCGCTTTCCAGTTACCCTTCAGCCCCAGCCCGACGTTATCTATCACCGTTTTCCACGGCAACAGACGCGCGTCCTGAAACATCATGCGGGTATCTTCCTGGATCTCTGCCAGCGGGGTGTTCCCGGCCAGCAGTTCACCGCCGTCTGGCGCTTCCAGCCCGGCCAGCAGGCGCAGCAGGGTGCTTTTACCGCCACCGCTGCGGCCCACGACCGCCACGAATTGCCCGGCCGGGATATGCAGTTCCAGCTGGTTCAGAATGGTGTTTTCGCCGTAGCGTTTGGTGACGCCGTTGAGCAGCAGCGGCGTACCCTGGTTTAAGCGAGCCGTATTCATGCGTGTGCCTCCTTAATCGCGTAGGCTGGATTCCAGCGCAGCCAGCGGCGTTCAAGCCACTGGGCGCTCACATCCGCCAGTTTGCCGAGCAGGGCGTAAAGAACAATGGCGACCACCACCACGTCGGTCTGCAGGAATTCGCGGGCGTTCATTGCCAGGTAACCAATACCGGAGTTAGCGGAGATGGTTTCCGCCACGATCAGCGTGAGCCACATCAGGCCGAGGGCGAAGCGCACGCCAACCATGATCGAGGGCAGGGCGCCCGGCAGGATGACATGGATAAACAGAGCCAAGCCGGACAAACCGTAGCTGCGCGCCATTTCCACCAGCCCGCGGTCGATATTACGAATGCCGTGCCAGGTGTTGATGTAGATCGGGAACAGGGTGCCGAGGGCGACGAGGAAAATTTTCGCCGACTCATCGATACCAAACCACAGGATCACCAGCGGGATCAGCGCTAGATGCGGCACGTTGCGCAGCATCTGGATGGAAGTATCCAGCAGACGCTCGCCCCAGCGGGACAGGCCGCTGATCAGACCCAGCGTCAGGCCAATCGATCCACCGATTGAAAAACCAATGACCGCGCGCCAGGAGCTGATCGCCAGATGCTGCCACAGCTCACCGCTGGCACTCAGCGACCAGAACGCCGCCACAACGCCTTCCGGGGAGGGCAGTATGCGGCTCGACAGCCAACCCACGGAGGAGGCCAACTGCCAGATCAGGACAATACCCACAGGGAGCAGCCAGGGCGCAATGCGCAGCAGCCATTTTCGGGAAGGGTTAGCCATGCGATCTCCTTAACTCTGGGCGACTTTACGCGGGATAAATTCATTCGCGATTGCCTCACCCTGCTGCAACAGGGGCTGCGGCTGCGGGATCTGAGGAATGGCAACATCCAGATGCGGGAACAGCAGCTCGCCCACCTTGTAAGCCTCTTCCAGATGTGGATAACCGGAAAGAATAAAGCTGTCGATACCGAGTCCGGCGTATTCATTAATCCGCGCCGCGACGGTTGGGCCATCACCCACTAACGCCGTGCCCGCACCGCCGCGCACCAGCCCCACGCCCGCCCACAGGTTCGGGCTGATCTCCAGATTCTCTCGCTTGCCGTTGTGCAGAGAGGCCATCCGGTGTTGCCCTACGGAATCGGTACGGGCCAGGGCGGCCTGGGCTTTGGCAATGGTGGCGTCGTCCAGATGGGCGATCAGGCGGTCAGCGGCCTGCCACGCCTCTTCCGTGGTTTCGCGCACAATCACGTGCAGACGGATCCCGAAGCGCACCTGACGACCGCGGGCCGCCGCTTTGGCACGCACCTGCTCAATCTTCTCTTTAACCAGTTCCGGCGGCTCGCCCCAGGTGAGGTAGAGGTCTACCTGCTCGGCGGCCAGGTCCTGGGCGACGTCCGATGAACCGCCAAAATAGAGTGGCGGACGTGGCTGCTGGATCGGCGGGAAGAAGAGTTTCGCATCGCGAACATGAATATGTTTGCCCTCGAAGGTCACGTTCTCACCTTCCAGCAGACGACGCCAGACGTGGGTAAATTCAGCGGAGGCTTCATAGCGCGCGGTGTGATCCAGGAAGACACCGTCTCCCGCCAACTCCTGCGGATCGCTACCGGTAACCAGGTTAAACAGCGCCCGTCCGTTCGACAGGCGATCCAGGGTCGCAGCCTGGCGTGCGGCCACCGTCGGAGAGGTCACGCTCGGACGCAGGGCCACCAGAAACTTCAGGCGTTGTGTCACCGGGATCATCGATGCCGCCACCAGCCATGCATCTTCGCAGGAGCGGCCAGTCGGAATCAGCACCCCGGTAAAGCCAATCCGATCTGCCGCCTGGGCTATCTGCTGAAGATAAGCATGATCCACCGGGCGTGCGCCCTCGTCGGTGCCAAGATAATGACCATCACCATGGGTAGGTAAAAACCAGAACAGATTCAGACTCATGACTTATCTCCTTTTAGCGCTGTGGGGTGCCAGATACGGTCGCGAATATCAATTTTTTTCGGGACCAGGCGATTGTCGTAGAAAAGATCAGCGGTTTGCTGCTGTAACACGGCGGTATTGGCATCCACCGGTTTGATGACGGTAGGCGGGCGGTGATCCAGATAGGTGGCAATCACCGGCTCCGGGAGACCCATCGTTTTTGCCAGCAGGGCGATACTGGCCTGACGTTGACTCTGAGTCAGGGCATCCGCCTCGCTAAAGGTATTCAGGACGCCCTGAACAAATTCACCGTTTTTCTCGGCATAAGGGCGAGCGGCAAGGTAGAAGGAACCGGTCTGTTTCAGGGTTTCGCCATCTTTAAGCACCCTCACGCCACCCTGCAACAGGGCTGCGGAGTAGTAGGGATCCCAGATGGCCCAGGCATCCACGTTGTTTTGCTGGAAGGCGGCGCGCGCATCCGCCGGTGACAGATAAACCGGCTGAATATCTTTAAACGTCAGTCCTGCCTGCTGCAGGGCGCGCAATAAAAGATTGTGTGAGCTGGAGCCTTTCTGAAAAGCGACTTTATGACCTTTAAGGTCTGCGACGGTTTTAATCGGGCTGTTTTCAGGAACCAGGATCACTTCGGCTTTCGGTTTGGGCGGCTCCACGCCAACGTAGACCAGATCTGCCCCGGCGGCCTGAGCGAAGATGGGCGGGATATCGCCGGTGCTGCCGAGATCGATACTGCCGACGTTCAACGCCTCCAGCATCTGCGGGCCTGCCGGAAACTCTACCCAGGAGAATCTGGTGTCCGGGTAGCGTTTTTCCAGCAGCTGGTGGCTTTTCGCCAGCACCATGCTGACGCTGCCTTTCTGGTAGCCGATACGCAGGCTATCCGGGGTAGGCTCGGCAGCGTGCGCCAGGGCAGAAAAGGCCAGAAGCCCTGCGAGGCCTGTACGGACCAGGGATTTAAACATGGGCGACTCCTTTCTGAAGACCAAAAGCAGGAACCTGGACGTCGCGGCGGTGCAACGCCTGCCAGAACGTCTCCAGCGCGCTGTCGAGACGGGTCTGTAAATTCGGGGTAAAGTGCGGCTTGTGCTGGTAATCGATCACCTGCGAATCATCGGCAAACACGCCATGCAGTATCTCCTGAGCTTTCAGGGCGCTGAGGACGGGCTTCAGGGCATAATCTACCGCCAGCAGGTGGGCGACGGTGCCGCCAGTCGCCAGGGGCAGGACAATTTTGCCTTCCAGCGCGCGCTCCGGCAGCAGGTCGAGCAGGGTTTTCAGGGCACCGGAAAACGAGGCTTTATAAACCGGCGTTGCGACGATCAGCCCGTCGGCATCTTTGAGCTGCTCATTCAGGGTTTTTAGCGCCGGGCTGTCGAAACGCGCATAAAGAAGATCTTCCGGGGCAAAGTTATGTAGATTCCAGTGGAACACCTCAACATCCAGCGAAGTGAGTTGCTCTCTTGCGTACTCCAGCAGCGCGCTGGAGCGGGAAGGGAATCGCGGACTGCCAGCCAACGTAATGACGCGCATAAATGCTCCTTATAACCAATTGTTTGCTTTTATCTAACATTGATAACATTTGTTGGCAGTGTGGCATTGCTGACTTATTCCACTAAATGATTTATCTGCAGAATAAATGCCAAAAAATGAATAAAGGAGGAATGAAAAGTAAACGATTGCGCGGCAGGGCGCTTTTTTTGTCCCAGGTCAATTCCCTTTCCCGCTGCAATCGCAGATAATACGCCCCCGGTTTGCACACCGGGAATCCAGGAGAGTTCATGTACTACCCCTTCGTTCGTAAAGCCCTTTTCCAGCTCGATCCTGAGCGCGCTCATGAATTTACATTCCAGCAATTACGCCGTATTACGGGAACCCCGCTTGAAGCGCTGGTGCGCCAGAGAGTGATGGAGAAGCCGGTCACCTGCATGGGATTAACCTTTAAAAACCCACTGGGTCTGGCAGCAGGGCTGGATAAAAACGGCGAGTGCATCGATGCTCTGGGTGCGATGGGCTTTGGTTCCATTGAAATTGGCACCGTCACGCCACGTCCACAGCCGGGTAACGACAAGCCGCGCCTGTTCCGTCTGGTGGAGGCCGAAGGGCTGATCAACCGCATGGGCTTTAATAACCTCGGCGTCGATCATCTGGTCGAGAATGTGAAGAAAGCGCATTTCGATGGCGTTCTGGGCATTAATATCGGCAAAAATAAAGACACGCCGGTAGAGCAGGGCAAAGATGACTATCTGATTTGTATGGAAAAAGTCTACGCCTACGCCGGGTATATTGCGGTGAATATCTCTTCACCTAACACCCCAGGCCTGCGCACGCTGCAATATGGTGAAGCGCTCGACGATTTGTTAGTCGCCATCAAAAATAAGCAAAATGAACTCCAGGCGACCCACCATAAATATGTTCCGGTGGCTGTTAAAATCGCCCCAGATCTGACCGAAGAAGAGCTGGCGCAGGTGGCCGACAGTTTAGTTCGCCATAATATTGATGGCGTTATTGCCACTAATACGACCCTCGACCGTTCTTTAGTGCAGGGGATGAAATATTGCGACGAAATGGGCGGCCTGAGCGGGCGTCCGGTGCAGTTAAAAAGCACTGAAATTATTCGTCGTCTGTCAGAAGAATTGAAGGGCCGCCTGCCAATTATTGGGGTGGGGGGAATTGATTCAGTGATGGCCGCGCGCGAGAAAATGGCGGCTGGCGCTTCGCTGGTGCAGATATATTCGGGCTTTATTTTCAAAGGCCCACCGCTGATTAAAGAAATCGTTAATCATATCTAATCTTTTATCATGACTCACAACCAGGGCTTTATTTCCAGCTCTGGTTGTTTTATATTCCCGGACTGTTGCTTTATTAGACATTGTGGTCTTTGATTATTGAAGTTTAAAAAGCGAAGCGGCAATACAGGACTTTCTTACGACAGGACGTTTTAGGAACGGGAGAGACAAATGCGAATTAAACCTGACGATAACTGGCGCTGGTATTTCTGTGACGAGCACGATCGCATGATGCTCGATCTGGCCAATGGTATGTTGTTTCGTTCTCGTTTTGCCCGCAGGATGTTGACCCCGGATGCCTTTGCCGATACCGGTTTTTGCGTTGATGATGCTGCACTCTATTTCTCTTTTGAAGAGAAGTGCCGTGACCTCGAACTGTCGAAAGAACAACGCGCCGAGCTGGTGCTCAATGCGCTGGTGGCGATACGCTTCCTTAAACCTCAGATGCCGAAAAGCTGGCACTTTCTTGCTCACAACGAGCGCTGGTCTCCCGTCACCGGCGATGCCGCGTGCGTCAGCCTGAGCGAGAATGCCGAGCAGGTGAATTTGCTGGTGGTGGAGCCGGGCGATAATGCCGCGCTCTGTTTACTGGCGCAGCCATCGGTGACCATTGCCGGGCGCACCATGCAGCTGGGCGACCCGATTAAAGTGATGAATGACCGGCTAAAACCGCAGCCGGTCTGTTTCAGCCTCGAGCAGGCTGTTTAAGCTTCCAGCTGTAACGCACTTTTCGGTACGCAGCTGCAGCACAGAATCGTGCCGTCACTGCCGATAGCCGATTTCTTCAACGCCGTTACTTCGCCTTCGACCAGGGTAACGCGACAGCATCCGCAGATCCCCGCCCGGCAGGAATAGGGCACACGAATACCGGCCTGTTCAAGCTGTTCCAGTAATACCTGCTGATTGTTGCCACGGATCGTCTGACCCTGCCACTGAATAGTGACAGCCGTCGCGGGCTGCGTCTCTACTTCGATAGCCTCTTCCTCAGCCCCTGCGCCGTAGATCCGGCCTGGCCCTGTGAAGAGAATTTCCACTTCGTCGCCTACGCGGATCACCCCGCTGCTGCGCGGGATCAGGTTCTGACCAAAATCGACATCGCCGTTATCCTGTGCAGTGCGGAAAGATTGCAGCGTTTTTAGCGGTTCACCGGCAGGGTGCTTTTGTCCTTTTTCCGGGCTGACGGTAGTAAAGATGCAGCGGCTGCAGGGTTTCACCACGTCAAAGATAACCTCCCCGATGCGGATGACTTTCCAGGTATCCTCTTCCCAGGCCGTTGCGCCTGTGACCACCAGATTCGGGCGGAACTGCTCCATCTGCACGCTGGCCGGGCAGCGCTTTTGCAGGTCGCGCAAGGAGGCGTCGTTAGTGAGCAGGAACGGGAAGCCGTCGGCAAACGACAGCGGAACCGCGGCAAAATCTTTAACGCGTCGCGTCATTTCAGGCCCGACCCAGCGGAGCTGTACCGGGCGCGAAAAGAATTCGCTCAGCCAGCGGTTGATCGCGTCGGGGGCGATACGCGCGGTAAAGTGGTTGCCCCACACTTCGGTAGGCGCATCCGCTGGGGCAAAATCGCTGAAGCGAACAAGACTACTGGAACCGTCTGGTGCGGTAAGATGCAGGCCGTCCTGAACCGGGGCCGGGGTGAAACGAACCATCTGCGGGAACTGGCGTGCGGTAATAAAGGTGCCATCCGGTTCTGTGATCATAAAAGTGCGATCATACGCAAAACCGCTGACGTCTGCGAAGGCATGCGTCAGCCCAATACCGCGCATGGATTTGACCGGATGAATGAAAAGCCTGGATAACGTCGCCACGGCACCGCTCCCTCAAATGAAAATAAGCCCTCAACTTTATGACATAGCGCCTGGATTGGCTATAATGCGCAGCAATTTTCTTAGAGTAAAAGTGACGATATGAATTCTCTGTTTGCCAGTACGGCCCGTGGGCTGGAAGAGCTGTTAAAAACTGAACTGGAAAACCTGGGTGCGCAAGAGTGCCAGGTGGTTCAGGGTGGGGTCCATTTTCAGGGCGACACGCGGCTTATTTACCAGAGCCTGATGTGGAGTCGCCTGGCCTCACGCATCATGTTGCCGATGAGAGAGTGCAAGGTTTACAGCGATCTCGATCTTTATCTGGGCGTGCAGACTATCGACTGGACAGAGATTTTTGCCCCGGGCGCCACTTTTGCCGTGCACTTCAGCGGCCTGAATGACGAGATCCGCAACAGCCAGTATGGCGCGCTGAAGGTCAAAGATGCCATCGTTGACTGCTTCACCCGTAAAAATCTTGAACGTCCGAACGTCGATCGTGAAAACCCTGACCTGCGTATCAACGTGCGTCTGAACAAAGAGATCGCCAGTATCGCGCTGGATCTGTGTGGCGAAGGCCTGCACCAGCGCGGTTACCGCGACCGGGCAGGTATCGCGCCGATCAAAGAGAACCTGGCGGCGGCCATTGTGATGCGTTCCGGCTGGCAGCCGGGTACGCCGCTGCTCGACCCGATGTGCGGTTCCGGTACGCTACTGATTGAAGCGGCCATGCTGGCGACCGATCGCGCACCGGGCCTGCACCGCGGCCAGTGGGGCTTTAAAGGCTGGGCACAGCACGACGAAGCCACCTGGCAGGATGTCAAAGCCGAAGCGCAGACCCGTGCGCGCGCAGGTCTGGCAGCCTATGAGTCCCGTTTCTACGGCTCTGACAGCGATAGCCGCGTGATTGAACGCGCGCGCAGCAACGCCCGTCGCGCCGGGATTGGCGATCTGGTCTCCTTTGAGGTGAAAGATGTCTCCCAGCTCACCAACCCACTGCCAAAAGGCCCGTACGGCACGGTGATCAGCAACCCGCCTTACGGCGAACGTCTGGACAGCGAACCGGCGCTGATTGCCCTGCACAGCCTGTTGGGTCGCACCATGAAAGATCTGTTTGGCGGCTGGAATCTGTCGCTGTTCAGCGCCTCGCCGGAGCTGTTGAGCTGCCTGCAGCTGCGCGCCGAGCGTCAGTTCAAAGCCAAAAACGGCCCGCTGGACTGTGTACAGAAGAATTATCACCTGGCCGAGAAAGAAGCCGACAGCAAGCCAGCCAGCATTGCGGAAGATTACGCCAACCGTCTGCGTAAGAACCTGAAGAAATTTGAAAAATGGGCGAAGCAGCAAGGGATTGAGTGCTATCGCCTGTATGACGCCGATCTGCCGGAGTACAACGTGGCGGTCGACCGCTACGGCGATTGGGTGGTCGTGCAGGAGTATGCCCCACCGAAAACCGTTGATCCGCAAAAAGCGCGTCAGCGTATGCTTGATATCATCGCTGCAACCATCAGCGTACTGAATATCGCCCCGAACAAGCTGATCCTCAAAACCCGTGAGCGTCAGAAGGGTAAAAATCAGTACGAGAAGATGAACAGCAAGGGCGAGTTTATCGAAGTGGGCGAATATAACGCCCGCCTGTGGGTGAACCTGACAGACTATCTTGATACCGGTCTGTTCCTCGACCACCGTATCGCCCGTCGTATGCTGGGCCAGATGAGCAAAGGTAAAGACTTCCTGAACCTCTTCTCCTATACCGGCAGTGCCAGCGTGCATGCGGGTCTGGGCGGCGCACGCACAACCACCACGGTGGATATGTCCCGCACCTATCTGGAGTGGGCAGAGCGTAACCTGCGTCTCAACGGCCTCACTGGCCGGGCGCACCGTCTGCTGCAGGCCGACGTGCTGGGCTGGCTGCGCGAATCGGATGAACAGTTCGATCTGATCTTTATCGATCCGCCGACCTTCTCCAACTCCAAACGCATGGAAGAGTCTTTTGATGTGCAGCGCGACCATCTGGCGCTGATGAAGGATCTCAAACGGATGCTGCGTAAAGGCGGCACCATTATGTTCTCGAACAACAAACGCGGCTTCCGCATGGATCATGAAGGGCTGGAACAACTGGGGCTGAAAGCACAAGAAATCAGTCAAAAAACCCTGTCCCAGGATTTTGCCCGTAACCGTCAGATCCACAACTGCTGGCTGATCACCGCCGCCTGAAAGGAAAAGTAAATGTCATTAATTAGTATGCATGGCGCGTGGCTGTCCTTCAGCGACGCACCGCTTCTCGATAATGCAGAGCTGCATATCGAAGATAACGAACGTGTCTGTCTGGTAGGCCGTAACGGCGCAGGTAAATCGACCCTGATGAAGATCCTGAACCGTGAGCAGGGTCTGGATGACGGACGTATCGTGTACGAGCAGGACCTGGTGGTGGCGCGTCTGCAACAGGATCCGCCGCGTAACGTGCAGGGTAGTGTCTATGATTTTGTGGCCGAGGGGATCGCCGAGCAGGCGGAATACCTGAAAGGTTACCACGAGATCTCGCACCTGGTGATGACCGACCCGAGCACCAAAAACCTCAACGAGATGGCGCGTTTGCAGGAACTGCTGGATCACCATGGTCTGTGGCAGCTGGAAAACCGTATCAACGAAGTACTGGCCCAGTTAGGGCTGGAAGCGGATATGCCGCTGGCCTCTCTCTCCGGCGGCTGGCTGCGTAAGGCTGCGCTGGGCCGGGCGCTGGTCAGCGGGCCGAAAGTGCTGCTGCTTGATGAACCGACTAACCACCTCGATATTGAAACCATCGACTGGCTGGAAGGGTTCCTGAAAACCTTCGGCGGCACCATTATCTTTATTTCACATGACCGTTCGTTTATTCGCAACATGGCAACCCGCATTGTCGATCTCGACCGCGGTAAGCTGGTGACCTATCCTGGCGATTACGATACCTATCTGCTGGAAAAAGAGGAAAACCTGCGGGTGGAAGAGCTGCAAAACGCTGAATTCGACCGCAAGCTGGCTCAGGAAGAGGTATGGATCCGTCAGGGCATCAAAGCCCGTCGTACCCGTAACGAAGGCCGCGTCCGCGCCCTGAAAGCGATGCGCCGTGAGCGCAGCGAACGACGTGAAGTAATGGGCAGCGCGAAAATGCAGGTCGAAGAGGCGAGCCGCTCAGGCAAAATCGTCTTTGAGATGGAAAATGTCAACTACCAGGTAGACGGCAAAGTGCTGGTGAAGGACTTTTCTGCCCAGGTCCAGCGCGGGGATAAAATTGCTCTCATCGGCCCGAACGGCTGTGGCAAGACGACCCTGCTGAAGCTGATGCTGGAACAACTGAAGGCCGACAGCGGCCGCATCCATTGCGGGACCAAGCTGGAAGTGGCTTACTTCGACCAGCACCGTGCCGAACTGGACCCGGACAAAACGGTCATGGACAACCTCGCAGAAGGTAAGCAGGAAGTGATGGTAAACGGGAAACCGCGTCACGTGCTGGGCTATCTGCAGGACTTCCTGTTCCATCCTAAACGGGCGATGACCCCGGTTCGTGCTCTCTCCGGTGGGGAGCGTAACCGTCTGTTACTGGCGCGTCTGTTCCTGAAACCCAGCAACCTGCTGATTCTCGATGAACCGACAAACGATCTTGATGTGGAAACGCTGGAACTTCTTGAAGAACTGATTGATAGTTATCAGGGAACGGTAATGCTGGTCAGCCACGATCGTCAGTTCGTGGACAATACCGTTACCGAATGCTGGATCTTCGAAGGGCAGGGTCGTATCGGACGCTACGTGGGCGGCTACCATGATGCCCGTGGCCAGCAGGCGCAGTCGCTGGCGACGAAACAGTCAAAAGTAAAGAGCGAAGCGGACGTTGCGGTAACCAAAGCAGAAACGGTCAAACGTGGCAGTAATAAATTAAGCTATAACCTGCAGCGCGAACTCGAAGGCTTGCCGCAGCGTCTGGAAGAGCTGGAAGCCAGTCTGGAAAGTTTGCAGGCTCAGGTGGCCGACGCGTCATTCTTTAGCCAGCCGCATGACCATACGCAAAAAGTTCTTGCCGATATGGCCCAGGCTGAGCAGGCGCTGGAAGAGGCATTTGAACGCTGGGAATATCTTGAGGCTCTGAAAAACGGCGCATAAGTGAAACATGGAGCCAGTATGTGTGAACATCACCATGCCGATCGGCATATTTTATGCTCCCAGTGCGATATGCTCGTGGCGCTACCCGCGCTCGAGCATGGACACAAAGCGGCATGCCCGCGGTGCGGGACAACGCTGACAACGAAGTGGGACGCGCCGCGGCAGCGTCCCACTGCTTATGCTATTGCTGCGCTGTTCATGCTGCTTCTGTCCAACCTGTTTCCCTTTATCAACATGAAAGTGAGTGGTATCACCAGCGAAGTGCATTTGCTGGATATACCCGGTGTTATGTTCTCGGAAGATTACGCCAGTCTGGGCACTTTCTTTATGCTTTTCGTCCAGATCGTGCCAGCGTTTTGCCTGGTGGTGATTTTGCTGCTGGTGAACCGCGTGCAGATACCCAGGGCACTGAAAATCAGGCTGGCGCGGATCCTGTTCCAGTTAAAAAGCTGGGGGATGGCGGAGATTTTTCTTGCCGGGATCCTGGTGAGCTTTGTCAAACTGATGGCCTACGGCGACGTGGGCGTTGGCAGCAGCTTTATTCCCTGGTGTCTCTATTGCGTCCTGCAACTGCGCGCGTTTCAGTGTGTTGACCGCCGCTGGGCCTGGGACGATATCGCCCCGGCGCCCGTGCTGTCGCAAAAGCTAAAGGTCGGTGTGCCGGGTATCCAACAGAATCTTCGTCTGTGTCCCTGCTGTACGGCGATCCTCCCCGTTGACCAGGAAATCTGTCCACGTTGCGAAACAAAAGGGCATGTGCGGCGCAAAAACAGTCTCCAGTGGACGATGGCGCTGCTCGTCACTTCGATCATGCTCTATTTCCCTGCCAACATCCTGCCGATTATGATCACCGATCTGCTGGGCGATAAAATGCCCTCCACCATCATGGCCGGGGTGGTTTTGCTGTGGGGCGAGGGGTCTTATCCCGTGGCGTTGGTGATTTTTATCGCCAGTATTATGGTTCCTACGCTCAAAATGATTGCGATTGCCTGGCTCTGTTGGGATGCCAAAGGACACGGCAAGCGGGATAGCGAGCGGATGCATTTGATTTATGAAGTCGTCGAGTTTGTTGGACGTTGGTCAATGATTGACGTCTTCGTGATTGCCGTTCTGTCTGCCCTGGTGCGGATAGGCGGGTTAATGAGTATTTACCCTGCAATTGGGGCGCTGATGTTTGCACTGGTCGTGATTATGACCATGTTTGCGGCCATGACCTTCGATCCGCGTTTATCGTGGGATCGTGAGTCAGAACTGAGCCATGAGGATGAATAAAAGCATGGAAAATAAGAGTGGAGAGGCAAAAGTCCAGAAGGTCAAAAACTGGTCACCGGTGTGGATCTTCCCCATTGTGACCGCGCTGATCGGTGCCTGGATCCTGTTTTATCATTACAGCCATCAAGGCCCGGTTGTCACGCTGATCACCACCAACGCCGAAGGAATTGAGGGCGGTAAAACGACCATCAAGAGCCGCAGCGTAGATGTAGGGGTGGTCGAGAGCGCGACCCTGACCGACGACCTGACGCACGTAGAAATTACCGCCCGCCTCAATGCCGGTATGGAAAAGCTGCTGCATGGCGACTCGGTGTTTTGGGTGGTGAAACCACAGGTGGGTCGCGAAGGAATTAGCGGTCTGGGAACCCTGTTATCCGGGGCCTACATCGAACTGCAGCCGGGGAAAAAAGGTGCTCAACCGGAGCAGTATCAATTGCTGGACTCTCCGCCGCTGGCGCCGCCGGATGCGAAGGGGATCCGCGTGATCCTCGACAGTAAAAAAGCCGGTCAGCTCAGTCCGGGCGATCCGGTGCTGTTCCGCGGTTATCGGGTCGGTTCTGTTGAAACCAGTACTTTTGACACACAAAAGCGCACCATCAGCTATCAGCTGTTTATCAACGCGCCGAACGATCGTCTGGTCACGGGCAACGTGCGCTTCTGGAAAGACAGCGGCATCGCCGTTGACTTAACCTCCGCAGGCATGCGCGTCGAGATGGGTTCCCTCTCCACGCTGTTTGGCGGCGGCGTGAGCTTTGACGTGCCGGAAGGAATGGATCAGGGACAGCCCGTGGCGCAGAAAACCGCGTTCAGACTGTATGACGATCAGAAGAGCATTCAGGATTCGCTTTATACCGACCACATCGACTACCTGATGTTCTTCAAAGATTCCGTTCGTGGCCTGCAGCCGGGCGCGCCGGTTGAGTTCCGTGGCATCCGCCTTGGCACCGTCGGCAAAGTGCCGTTCTTTGCGCCGGGGATGCGTCAGGTGCTGGATGACGATTACCGTATTCCGGTGCTGATCCGCATTGAACCGGAGCGTCTGATTAATCAGGTTGGCGATACGCCTGACATCGCTCAGCATATCGACGGATTGATGAAGCGCGGCCTGCGCGGCTCGCTCAAAACCGGTAACCTGGTGACGGGCGCGCTATACGTGGATATGGACTTCTTCCCGAAAGAGCCGCCGGTAAAAGCGATCCGCGAGTTTGGGGGCTACAAAATCATCCCAACCGTGAGCAGTGGACTGGCGCAGATCCAACAGCGTTTGATGGAAACGCTCGACAAGATCAACAGTCTGCCGCTCAATCCGATGATTCAACAGGCCACCAATACGCTTAGCGAGAGCCAGGCGACAATGCGTCGTCTGCAAACCACGCTGGATAACCTTAACAAGCTGACCGCCAGCCAGTCGATGCAGCAGTTGCCGCAGGACATGCAGAAAACGCTGCGTGAGCTGAACCGCAGTATGCAGGGCTTCCAGCCGGGTTCAGCGGCGTACAACAAGATGGTGGCGGATATGCAGCGCCTCGATCAGGTTCTGCGTGAACTGCAGCCGGTACTGAAGACGCTGAATACGAAGAGCAACGCGCTGGTATTCGAAGCGAAAGACAAAAAGGACCCTGAGCCGAAGGGGGCTAAATAATGAAAAAATGGCTAATGATTACCGCAGTGGCGCTTCTGACCGCCTGTAGCTCATCAGAGAACAAGAGCTATTACCAACTGCCTGTCGCAGCGCAAGCGGGTGGGCAAAGTATCGCCAGTCAGGGGAACCGCCTGCTGTGGGTAGAGCAGGTGGCCGTCCCGGATTACCTGGCCGGTAATGGCGTGGTATATCAAACCAGCGATGTGCAGTATGTCATCGCCAATAACAACCTGTGGGCCAGCCCGTTGGACCAGCAACTGCGTAACACGCTGGTCGCTAATCTCGGTAGCCAGCTGCCGGGATGGGTGGTGGCCTCGCAGCCGTTAGGAAGCGACCAGGATACGCTGAACGTCAACGTGACTAACTTCCATGGTCGCTATGATGGCAGGGTGATTGTCAGCGGGGAATGGTTGCTGAACCATCAGGGTCAGTTGATTAAGCGACCTTTCCATCTTGAGTTGAAGCAGCAAAAAGATGGCTACGATGAGATGGTGAAAGTGCTGGCACAAGGGTGGACGCAGGAGTCCGCGAGCATTGCCAGAGAGATTTCCCGACTGCCATAAGTAAAATTCATCGCACCAGGCCGCAGTTAGCGTCACGCTAATTGCGGCTTTTTTTTGGTTTATGCTCAGGCCTTTACTTGTGCCGCATCACACTTTTTGTACAAATGATCTTTTGAGTTGGTCACAAATATGACACTGGCGTGAATTTTGCGCATTGACGATCAACGCTAATCAGGGTATTCGTTATCTGTGGTTGCACGTTTTGTAATCACTGTTTTCTTTTCCACCAGATCAAATAATGAGGGAAACGAGGCATGAAGAGACAGAAACGAGATCGCCTTGAAAGGGCTCATCAACGTGGTTATCAGGCTGGCATCGCCGGACGTTCTAAAGAAATGTGTCCCTATCAGACCATCAATCAAAGGTCGCAATGGTTAGGGGGCTGGCGAGAAGCCATCGGAGACAGGGCAGTACTTGCTTGATAGCGTCTCTTTAAAAAAGAAACCTCCGCAGTGCGGAGGTTTCGCCGTTTTATGCTTCGGTAAAAGCAAAAATCAGAATGCGGAAGTATCCTGGAACAGACCCACTTTCAGGTCATTCGCGGTGTAGATCAGACGACCGTCGACCAGTACTTCGCCATCCGCCAGGCCCATGATCAGGCGACGGTTAACAATGCGTTTGAAGTGGATACGGTAGGTGACTTTTTTCGCGGTCGGCAGAACCTGACCGGTGAATTTCACTTCGCCAACGCCCAGGGCGCGGCCTTTGCCTTCGCCACCCAGCCAGCCGAGGTAGAAACCAACCAGCTGCCACATTGCGTCCAGACCCAGGCAGCCTGGCATCACCGGATCGCCAATAAAGTGGCAACCAAAGAACCACAGGTCCGGGTTGATATCAAGCTCTGCTTCTACGTAACCCTTATCGAAGTTGCCGCCGGTTTCCGTCATCTTAACGACACGGTCCATCATCAGCATGTTCGGGGCCGGTAACTGCGGGCCTTTTTCGCCAAACAGTTCACCGCGACCAGAGGCAAGAAGATCTTCTTTTGTATAGGATTCGCGTTTATCTACCATGTTCTCAGTATGCCTTATTTTAGTGAAGGACGCAGGATAGCTAACACGTGTACGCTGAACAAGTCCGATCAGTTCGGCGTGAACCAGTTCAACCAGCGTAACGGCCAGGGATAACGATGCCGTGCTTCCTGTTGTGTTGCCTGCGCAATACGTTCCTGGATGGTGTTCATTAACGTCGTCTGCCCTTCAGCATCCCACTCCAGGTTTGTCAGTAAGGGTAGCGCATCTGCAATGTCTTCGATGGCCCAGAGACTGAATTGTTCCTCTTCTACCGCGGTCAGCAGCGCCTGACTGAGGCTGAGATGACGCACGTTCGGCAGTGGAATAATAACGCCCTGTTTACCGTTCAGGCCGCGTTGCTGGCAAACGTTAAAGAAGCCTTCGATCTTCTCATTCAGACCACCGACCGGCTGCGCACGACCAAACTGATCCACCGAACCGGTGATGGCAATGCTCTGATTCACCGGCACATCGGCAAGGGCACTGATTAATGCGCACAGTTCTGCCATTGAAGCGCTGTCGCCATCGACTTCACTGTAGGATTGCTCGAAAGTCAGCGAGGCGGTGAAGGGGATCTGCTGCTCAAGCTGCAGTTCCGACATCAGATAAGCCTGCATGATCATCATGCCTTTGGCATGAATGTTCCCGCCCAGCTCGGCTTTACGTTCCACATCGATAAACTCACCGTCACCAATGTGTACCACGCAGCTGATACGAGACGGCTCGCCAAAGGCGCGCGGATGGCCCGGGAACTCGATCACCGACAGGGCATTGATCTGTCCGACGCGTTCACCTTCCGTTTCGACCAGGATTTGCTCAAGCAGGATCTCATCCTGCATGCGATCGGCCAGGTAGCCTTCGCGCCACTCTCGCTGCAACAGCATCTGGGAGAGCTGTTCGCCGGTAATAGTGTCGTCATCAGTCATGGCCGCAGCTTCACGCAGCTGCTTGCCAAGCCAGAGCGGGCAAAGCGGCAGGGTCTCCTGATCGCCGGTGTAGCGAACCGCCTCGCGGATCAGCACGGGCCAGGCATCGGCTGCCGGGGTAGGCAATTGCGCACGTTCGCAAACGGCAAGCACCCACTGGAGCCATTGCTGCATATCTTCGGCATCGGCGATCTGTGTGCTGTCTTCAAACTCGCTGTACACCACCTGGTCGGCCAGCTCGGGTTCCATCTCCTGGAAATCAGCCAGCGCTTCGCGATCGCCAATCAACACCACTTTCAGGGAGAGCGGCATAGAAGGCACGGCAACCGGAAGAGGGCGAGACTCATCCCAGGTCACCCAGTCAAAGCGCTGCTGGTTAACGCTGTTTTTCAGACGCATCCACAGCAGCGGCTGGGCCAGCAGCGTGCGCAGAGAGATGAGCAGCACGCCGCCATTGGCCTGATGGACCAGACCGGGATGCAGGGTTATTTCGCCATTGAACTGACGCAGGCAGCCGAACAGCTGTTCTGCTTCTGTCCAGCCCGCCGGAACGATATTGCCTGTGACCGCAAAACGGCCATCGGGTACGGTGGCGGGTTCAAAGGTGACGCTGTGGCCGCTGATGCTGTATTCACCCCCAAAGACCGTCCCGGTTTCTGGTTGCAGCTGCCGCATGGCATCCGCCAGAAGACTCAGGTACTCCGCTTCGTCTGGCGCTTTCAACAACATGAACGGTGAGGTTGCCCACGGGCTTAACACCTGCTCCAGTGCGTAATGCAAACGGGGCTGTGTGTCACTGAGGATGTATTCGTGTTCTTTCGCGAGATCTGGCTGTGCAAACAGTTCCTGATAGCTATCGGTATGAGGAACGAGGTCACGCCATGCAAGTTTCGTAATGGTCAAAGTTGATGTTTTTTAGTCAGAAGTAAAACGATGGAGTATACCGTAAGGTGCAGGCTCTGCCCATGAGGGAATGGGCGTTTCAAGAGATGAATGCATCACCGCGTGTCACAGGATATGATTTCTTTTCAGCAGATTGCCAAAAAACTGATATTCTGAACAGAGTTACACGGTCACACTGAGATCGCGATGAAATACCAACAACTGGAAAATCTCGAAAGCGGCTGGAAATGGAAGTATCTGGTCAAAAAACACCGTGAAGGGGAATTGATCACGTGCTACCTCGAAGCCAGTGCCGCAAAAGAAGCTGTGAATTTATTGCTGACCCTCGAAAATGAACCCATTCTGGTCAACGGCTGGATAGATAAACACATCAATCCGGCGCTACTGAACCGCATGAAGCAGACCATCCGCGCGCGGCGGAAACGGCATTTTAATGCCGAGCACCAGCATACGCGGAAGAAGTCGATCGATCTGGAGTTTATGGTCTGGCAACGGCTGGCCGGGCTAGCCCAGCGCCGCGGTAAAACCCTGTCAGAAACGATCGTGCAACTGATCGAAGATGCGGAACATAAAGAGAAGTACGCCAGTCAGATGTCGACCCTGAAAACCGATCTCAAGGCGTTGCTGGCTGGTAAGAAGTAGCGTTTACCTTTTCTTCAGGCAATAAAAAACCCCGCAACATGGCGGGGTTTTTTGTCAGACGATAACTTATGCCGCTGGCTGAGTTACAACGTCTTTGATGCCTTTAACTTCGATCTCTACGCGACGATCTGGAGCCAGGCAGTCGATCAGTGCAGCGCGAGCTTTCACGTTGTCACAGGTAGAACCGGTAACTGGGTTAGATTCGCCCATACCACGTGGGGAGATCTTGTTAGCCGGGATACCTTTAGAGATCAGGTAGTCAACAACGGACTGAGCACGTTTCTCGGACAGACCCTGGTTGTAAGCGTCAGAACCGATACGGTCGGTGTAACCCAGAACAACTACGGAACCATCTTTAGGATCCAGGTTGCTCAGCTGGGTGTACAGCTGATCCAGTGCCTGCTGACCTTCTGGTTTCAGGGTAGCTTTGTTGAAGTTGAACAGAACGTCAGACTTCAGAGTGAAGTGCTTGGTCTGTACTTCTGGAGCTGGTGCTGGCGCTGGAGCAACGATTGGCGCTGCTTCTTCCTGCTGGCCGAAACGGTAGGAAACACCTACGCTCAGCATGCCGTTGTCTGGACGAACACCAACGGTGTTGCCGTCGCCGATGTTGTTAACCCACTGGTATTCCAGACGGGTAGCAACGTCACGGGTCATTGCCCACTCAACGCCACCTGCGAATACTGGAGAAACGCCAGTGTCATGGTCGTCGCCAGCGATGCTGTTGCTGGAGTCTGCACGCCATACCATGCCGCCCAGACGGGTGTAGATGTCTACAGCGTCATTTACTGGGTAGCCCAGTTTAGCAGTCAGCTGAACGCCCTGTGCTTTGAATGCACCGTTAACGTTGTCACCTTTGTAAGGCATGCGGCCCAGCCAGTCGTAGCCCATTTCGAAACCAACGTACGGGTTAACCTGATAACCACCGAACGCGCCTGCGCCCAGCTGGCTTTCGTGAGTTGGGCCGTCGTTGTTCAGAGCATCGTTATACCAGCCAGTGTCATGGAACTGAGACCAGCCCAGTTTGCCACCTGCATACCAGGTATTATCTTTCGGAGCGGCCTGCGCTACGGTAGCGAAACCTGCCAGTGCCACTGCAATCGCGATAGCTGTCTTTTTCATTTTTTGCGCCTCGTTATCATCCAAAAATCGCCATGAGAATCTCAATGAGAGTCACGGTTAAATCCTTCACCGGGGGGCGGGGACAAAGAGTAAAGCTACCGATATCTTCGGTTTAGGCCGAGCACCCCTGGCGATGTAAAGTCTACAACGTACCTGAAAACTTACAAGTGTGAACTCCGTCAGGCATATGAAAAAAAAAGTTTTATATACACAATATTTAACATTTCTGGCGAAGTTTTGGGCGTGCTAAACTGGAGGAAGCCGCGGCAGACAAGACTTGTCGCGGCTTTTAGAAGGGGAACCAATGGCGTACAGCGCGTGCAAAAAAAATTCCAGGAAAACTCTTATTTTTACTTAGTGATACAAATTTGAGTGAATTTTTAGCCCAGAAAGGTGTCCGTTGCCGTGAGCGTTCATCCTGACGGGACGCATAATGAAGCCGAGTGCATTCCCTTCTTCGGCCGCTTCGGCCAGTCGATATTGTTCCGTTTCGGTTAGCTCTTCCGTAAACCAGCCAATCACTACGCTGTAATTCCCGGTACGCAGCGCTCTCACCATGGATTCTACAGTATGGCAGGGATCCATCTGGCTAACCTGCATCACTTTGGTAAGTGGTAAACCTGCGGATTGCACCCATTCCCGACTTAATTTCTGCTGCGGCGTGAGCCACAGCTGCCAGCGAGACTGCTGACCAAGCTGCTGTAACAGGGGCAGCAATAACAGCTGCGTCATCATGGGCTGGTCTTCACGGTAAAGCACTTCACTAATCAGCCCGGTGGTCATATAAGCAGCGGAACTCCGTGCACTTTTGCCGGCAGAAGAAGAGAAAGTTGTTGAACGGTTTGCATAGCCTGAAGAGTACATAATCTATCCAGCCCTGTAGTTACTGTATGGATATACAGTAACCCCTGTACGTCTAAAGATCAACTTCATTTTCGGAAAGCGCCTCGCAAATTTGGTTTGTTATTGAGGCGTATTGAAAAATCATCTTGCCGTTCAATCATAAGTTACCTATTTTTTGGCTAACGGATCCGTTAACAAATGACTGCACCATTACTCCATGATTTAAAAGGGAAATATCATGAAAAAGTTATCCTACGAGCGGATCTATCAATCCACGAAATATCTTTCACCCCTCGGAGAGGTCCAGCATCGCGCCCTGTTTGGCGGATACACATTGGCGGTGGATGACGCAGTCTTTGCGATGGTGTCAGATGGGGAGTTGTACCTGCGTGCCTGTGAAGAGAGCGCACCGTATTGCGCCAAAAATACCACCTCTTATCTGACGCTGATGAAGCGGGGGCGCGCGGTATTGCTGAATTATTACCGTGTCGATGAGGCGCTCTGGCAGGATCAGAATAAGCTTTTACAGCTCTCTTCACTTGCACTTGAAGCCGCGCGGCGGGAACGTCGCGAGCGGTACAAACGCGACAGGCTGAAAGATTTACCCAATCTCAATTTTCAGCTTGAGATTCTGCTGAATGAGGCGGGCATCACCAACGAAGCAGCATTACGCGCCCTCGGTGCTGAGCAGAGCTGGCTAAAGATCAGAGCGCTTAACAAGCACCTGAGTTACAAAGTGCTGTTTGCGCTAGAGGGGGCAATAGTGGGGCTGCATGAAGCAGCGCTCCCGGAGCTCAGGCGCCGGGAGCTGGTGGAGTGGTACAAAACGCTACCGGTAGAGAACAGTCCTCACTCCGGCAGTTGATTCACGTGCTGCTGTAAACGACAAATTTCTGGCAGCAACGCAATAAGCAGACCGATTTGCTGCAGCACTAACGGCGCTTTGGTCTCGGTACCCGGTTCAATATGCGAAATGCGTTGCGCCAGTTCGGACAGGGCCTGCTGAACACGAGGCTCATCCGCCGGGCGTTGATGAAGCGCATCATCGACATAGCAAACGGCGTCATCCAGCAACGCCAGGATGGCCGGGCTGGTCAGCCGCTCACGGTGTGCGCCCAGCGCCGAGATGTAGCTGGTAAAAGTATGGTTCAGGCACAACAGGCGGAATGCGACTTCACGTGTTTCCGCCGTCGCCCGCGGCTCCGTGGACATGTTCGAGACCACCGACGCCAGCTCCGCATCGCGGTTGTGCGCATCGCGCCGGGCGATGCGATACGCCAGTCGGTTATCCCGGCCCTGATGATACTGCTCAAGGATGGCATCCAGATACCGGCAGTTAGCGTTCATCGCCTGATCCAGCACGCGGGGTAGGTTACGGAAGCGCCAGTCTGGCCAGATAAAGCTCACCGCGGCCCAGGCAATGGCGCAGCCAATGAGGGTATCGATGATGCGCGGCAGCGCCACTTCAAAGCCTTCCCCGAGCAGGTTGAAACAGAGCAGAACCAGCAGGGTTATGAACATAGTCGCATGCGCGTACTGCACATTGCGAAACGCAAAAAACAGCACCCCGGTGATCACAATTAAGATCAGTTGGCCTTCCACCGACGGGACAAAGTAAAGAATCGGCAATCCGATGGCGACCCCCACCAGCGTACCGAGAATACGCAGCGCCAGCCGGTGGCGGGTGGCGTTGTAGTTGGGCTGGCAGACAAACAGGCTGGTCAGCAAAATCCAGTAGCCATGGTCAAGCCCGGTCACCTGTATAAAGGCATAGCCAATACAGAGCACCACCGACATCCTGACGGCGTGGCGAAACAGTGCCGATTCCGGTGAAAAGTTGCGGCTTAAGCGCAGCCACATATCGCTAAAACCGTTAAGACTGTCGTCGGCAAGCTGGTTTTCGACATCGTTACCGGGCATCGCCTGAGCCTGCCCGGATTCGATAGTGGCGAGCTGGGCATCAATGGCGCGCAGGTTGCTCAACAGAAAACCCAGCGCTTTCATTTGTTCGGCAGAGGTCCCGCTGGCCTGAACGCGATCGAGCGCTGCATCCAGGTGCGTGAAGGCCCGCTCAAAACGCGGATCGTGCTGATAGGGGGTGCGCAGCAGGATGGAGCGTGACAACTGCTGGCAGGCCTGCGCCTGCATAAAGAGCAGCCGCTGGAAGCGAAACATGACGTCGCTATAGCGAAACTTCTCGCGCAAGGTGGCGTACTGAATATGTGATGAACTGGCACGCTCATGGATATCCTGCGCCACAAAATAGTAGTGCAGGGTGCGGCGGGTGCCACGCTGGCCGCGATCGCCGCGCAAGCGGGTAAGCAGAGAGGCTTTGGTCTGGTTTAACGTGGTCACCAGCTGACCGTTCGCCAGCGCCAGATCGTACAGCGGTGCCTGGCCGTCATCTTCAATATCCGGGTCGAAGAGGCGGGATTTTAGCTCCAGGTAATGCGCCAGCTGCTCATAGCTACGGGTAAGATTGTCCTGCAACGGGCGAATAGGAAAGATGAGATGCCCGGCAAGAGTGAGCAGGTTATACCAGACCGCCCCCAGCAACAGCAGAACCGGTTGCTGATACCACTGGTCGTAAAGTGACACTCCCAGCATGGTATAGATAGCAATCAACAGAGCGCCAAAGGCGATGGTGGCGTAGCGCTGGCCCAGCCCGCCCAGCAGAATAAAGACGCTGGTGGAAAGCGTCAGTCCGATGGCGAAAAGCCATGGCCACGGGAAGAGCAGCTCCACCGACGCCGAGGCGATAAAAAAGCAGATCAGCGTGATGACCAGATTGCGCAGCCGACCGGCGAGACGGTCATCCAGATCGGCCAGCGCCCCGGCCACAACGCCCAGCGTCAGCGGAATGGTCAGCTTCACATCCCCCAGCCACCAGGGCAGGGCGGTGCTGCCACAGAGGGCAATAAAGATTCTGGCGTTATACAGCCAGGCGCTGTTGAGGGTGTAGCGGCGAAGCAGCGGGCTTAGCATAAGCGCACGGGATCCTTGTTACGGAAAACGACGGCGGGCGTTGGCCTCACGCGCAGCACGGGCAACCTCCACCGGGACGACCCGGCGTCCGACAGGCCACAGCGCAATGGCGGCAATTTTGAAATTGGCGATCCCGACAGGGATGCCGATAATCGTAATGCACTGCGCGATCCCCGCCACAATATGCATCAAACACAGCCACCAGCCGAAAAAGATCAGCCACAGAATATTGAGCAGCGTTCCTCCGGTATTCATGAGCGCGTTTTTGCTGCCAGGTTCCAGCTCATCCACATGGACCGCTTCATTACCGAACGGGACCAGCGAAAGTTTGGTGATCTCCCAGCAGGAACGCGTCAGCGGCAGGGTGAAGATCAGGACCACGCTGACCAGGGTTGCCAGCAGCCAGGAGAGCGTAGTGGCAAACCCACCCAGGACAAAATTCAAAATATTCAGAACGGTACGCATAAAACCTCAATTCTTTCCATAATGTTGAAGCCCTGCTGATTGTAACGTTTTTTTGCGCTGGAGCACCTGAAAACTGGCAGTTAAACTATCAGGCAATAATTCACGTCGTGGATCGGGCTGGACATGGAACTGAAAGCAACTTCGTTGGGCAAGCGCCTGGCACAACATGCGTACGACAAAGTCGTTCTGCTCAACGCCGGGGTAAAAGTCTCCGGCGAACGTCACGAATATCTCATTCCCTTTAACCAGCTGCTGGCCATTCACTGTAAGCGCGGCCTGGTCTGGGGCGAGCTGGAGTTTGTCCTGCCTGAAGAGAAAGTGGTGCGTCTGCATGGGACGGAGTGGGCGGAAACCCAGCGTTTTCATCACCATCTGAACACGCTCTGGCAGCAATGGAGTGCTGAAATGAGCGAGGTGGCGGCGCAGGTATTGCAAAACGCGCTGAATGACATTACCACCAGCAATGAGCAAAACAGCTGGCTGACGCGGGAGAAAACGCTGGGCCTGCAGCAAAAAATTAATCAGGCGTTGCAGGCGCTGCCGCTGTCGGTCTCGCGGCTGGACGAGTTTGATAACTGTCGGGAAGCCTGGCGCCAGTGTCGGGCCTGGCTGGAGGATATTGACCAGAGCCGGCTGGCGCACAACCAGGCGTGGACCACCGCCATGCTCAGCCAGTATGCCGATTTTTTTGCCGGTATAGAGTCATCTCCTCTTAACCCGGCCCAGGCCCGGGCCGTGGTTAACGGCGAGCAGTCGCTGCTCGTGCTGGCGGGAGCCGGCAGCGGGAAAACCTCGGTGCTGGTGGCGCGGGCGGGCTGGCTCCTGACCCGCAATGAAGCCGTCCCCGACCAAATTTTACTCCTGGCATTTGGCCGCAAAGCGGCCCAGGAGATGGATGAGCGAATCGAGGCCCGGCTGCACACCCGCGACATTACCGCCAGAACATTCCACTCCCTGGCCCTGCACATCATTCAGCAGGGGAGTAAAAAGGTGCCGGTCGTCAGCCAGCTTGAGAATGACACCGTGGCGCGGCAAAAGATCTTTATCGAGGCCTGGCAACAGCAGTGCAGCGAGAAAAAAGCGCAGGCCAAGGGCTGGCGTCAGTGGCTGGAAGAGGAGCTGGAGTGGAGCGTGCCGGAAGGGAGTTTCTGGCAAAACGAGAAGCTGGCGCGCCGACTGGCCCCGCGGCTCGATCGCTGGGTGAGCCTGATGCGGATGCACGGTGGCGCTCAGGCTGAGATGATTGCGGGCGCGCCCGAAGAGATCCGGGCCTTGTTCTCAAAACGGGTGAAGTTAATGGCCCCGCTGTTAAAAGCCTGGAAAACTGCCCTTAAGGAAGAAAATGCCGTCGATTTTTCCGGGTTGATCCATCAGGCCGTCATTATTCTTGAAAAAGGTCGCTTTATTAGCCCGTGGAAGCACATTCTGGTGGATGAGTTTCAGGATATCTCTCCTCAGCGCGCAGCCCTGCTGGCGGCGCTGCGGGCGCAGAATAAACAAACCAGCCTGTTTGCCGTCGGGGACGACTGGCAGGCGATCTACCGTTTTAGTGGTGCCCAGCTGTCATTGACCACGGCGTTCCATCACTATTTTGGCGAAGGCGATCGCTGCGATCTCGATACCACCTACCGTTTCAATAACCGGATCGGCGAGATCGCCAACCGGTTTATTCAGCAGAACCCGACCCAGCTGGCAAAACCGCTGAACAGCCTGTCGGCAGGCGACAAAAAAGCGGTCACCCTGCTTGCAGAGGATCAACTCGATGCCCTGCTGGATAAACTCAGCGGTTACGCCAGGCCGGAGGAGCGCATTCTGGTGCTGGCGCGATATCACCACCTTAAGCCCGCCAGCCTGGAGAAAGCCGCGACCCGCTGGCCGAAATTACAGCTGGATTTTATGACCATCCATGCCAGCAAGGGGCAGCAGGCAGATTATGTGATTGTGGTAGGGTTGCAGGAAGGGAGCGATGGTTTCCCGGCACCGGCGCGCGAATCGGTAATGGAGCAGGCTTTGCTGCCAGTGGTGGAAGATTTTCCCGATGCCGAAGAGCGACGATTATTGTACGTGGCGATGACCCGCGCCCGTCACCGCGTCTGGCTGTTATTCAATAAAGAGCAGCCGTCGCGCTTTGTGGAGATTTTAAAGGACATTGATGTGCCGGTGGCGCGTAAACCGTAGCGGTGTTTTACCCGGTGGCGCTGCGCTTACCGGGCCTACGGGACATGCGGTTTAGGAGTTTTGTAAGCCGGGTAAGGCGAAGCCGCTACCCGGCAGGGCGGGTATTTATTTCAGGCGTTCAGCCAGATAGCGCTGATAATCCGGGATCAATATCTCTACCTGGTCGTTGAACTGCGGAGAAGCAATAATAAAATCCGCCGTCGACAGGTTGGTGGCGACCGGAATGTTCCATACCGTGGCCAGGCGCAGTAGCGCTTTCACGTCCGGGTCGTGCGGGACTGCATTCAGGGGATCCCAGAAGAAGATCAGCACATCAATCTTTCCTTCCGAAATCTGCGCGCCCACCTGCTGATCGCCGCCCATCGGGCCGCTCAACATGGCATTGACCTGAAGCCCGGTTTCGCGGTGGATCAGATTACCGGTGGTGCCGGTGGCAGAAAGCTGGTGTTTTTCCAGCAAGGATTTGTGGCGCTGGACCCAGTTGAGCAGCATCTGTTTGCAGTGATCGTGCGCCACCAGCGCGATATGTTTGCGGTCCGGCAGTGTGCGAGTTGTGAGTTCCATAATCTCTATCCGTTAGTTAACTGGTTACAGATTACTGGAAGCACCTGACGCTGCAAGGGAAAGGGGTAAAAAATGCGGCTCAGGACGAGGGTTGTTGCTTCGCCCATTGCAGAAAACGGCTACGGGTCTCGGGATCGGCCTGGGCAAACCAGTATTTGAGCCGCTGCTCAGTCAGGTTCTGCGACTGCGGCGGCGGCATATCCAGCTCGGACACGCCAGATAGCAGCGTGCTGTCGTCGGCCATGGTGGTGGAGAATTGCGGTATTGAGGCGCTCTGTCCGGCTTTGTTATATCGCTCGGTATCGTATTCGTAATTCACGCCGGAAGGCGTATCGGTGATCGCCAGAATATCCAGCTTCACCGGAATCGGGGTCGCATCGCCATCCAGTAATTCAATATGCGGTGAATGATCAAAAAGTTGCGACTCTTTTTCTGTTTCCAGCCGGGGAAGACTAAAATTAACCTGACTGATGCGCTGGGTGTTGAAACTGGCGACCAGGGGAGGGGAGATATAGACCCGTTCTTCATGATTGCCGAGGCGAATGGTCTTCTCTACCCGAAACACAATCTGATGAGGGCCATTGTCCAGCTCGATGCTGTCCGCGCCGCGCAGCAGTGAACTGGAGACCTTTTTTCCGTCCAGTACCAGCAGATCGATGTCCGTAGAGAGCCGCAGCGTTGTAGCAAAAACGCAAACCGGCATGAGCAGCGCAAACAGACTCCAGGCAATGCCGGTTTTCATAAAAAACCCTCTTAAAAGACGCGCGTCATGAATAATGTATCAAATTTTTTCTTAAATCATATTTACTAACATATAGACATAATCTGGGCATTTGCCCTCATGCGGACGTATGGGATGGCAGGTTGCTTTCGCTGCATGAATATTGATGATGAATACGCCAGGAGGAAATCCATGAAACAGAATGATATTGCTGAGATCCTGTCCACCACCCGGACCATTGCGCTGGTAGGGGCAAGCGATAAACCCGACCGTCCCAGCTATCGGGTGATGAAATACCTGCTCGATCAGGGCTACCACGTGATCCCGGTATCACCAAAAGTGGCAGGTAAGACGCTGTTGGGCCAGCAGGGGTACGGCACCCTGGCAGAAGTACCGGAAAAAATCGATATGGTGGATGTGTTCCGTAATTCAGAGGCCGCGTGGGGCGTCGCGCAGGAAGCCGTTGCCGTCGGGGCAAAAACCCTCTGGTTACAGCTCGGGGTGATTAATGAACAGGCCGCGGAGCTGGCGCGTGACGCGGGGATGAATGTCGTCATGGATCGCTGCCCGGCGATTGAGATCCCACGTCTGGGAATGGCGAAGTAATAAAAAACCCGGTCAGCCACCGGCTACCGGGTTTTCGTTAGTTGCGCAGGCGCGGGGCCTGTAACTGTCTGCGGATCGTTTGCGCCAGTTCATCCATGGAAGGCTGTTCAGGGTGTTCATCCTGCTGTTCGCCACTCAGTTGGGCTTCGGCAAGATAGGTATGCACGGCCTGGCCTTCGTCGTCTTCCATCACCACGTGGTACCAGGGGGCGGCGCGGAGTTCTGCGTTCACCGCCAGCTCATCGGTTGACGGTTCATCGAGGGAATATTCCGGGTCGATATCCACGACCACGCCCAGGTATCCTAACAGGGAGTGGCGGACCTGCTGGCCGATACCGAATTTGCTGGCAATCATAGTCACCTCCCGGGAAACGTTACTTACACTATAGGTGAGGGCAACATTCCACTTTTCAAGTTACATGATGCGACAGGCAAATCCTTTCAGATACAGCCCTTCCGGATAGGTAGCGATCACCGGATGATCGGCCGCCTGACGGAACTGCTCTATAAATTGTACATCACGACCAGCATCTACAGCGGCATCCGCGATAATTTTCTGGAATAATTCGGTGGTCATCAGGCCGGAACAAGAGAAGGTCAGCAGCACGCCGCCGGGGTTAAGCAGCTGGATCGCAAGCATATTGATGTCTTTGTATCCACGGCAGGCACCCATCAGCTGGTTTTTGTTTTCCACGAACTTTGGCGGATCCATCACAATAACGTCAAACTTCTCGCCCTGGTCGCGGTATTTACGCAGCAGCTTGAAAACATCGTCGCGCACAAATTCGGCTTTGCTCAGATCCAGCTTGTTCAGTGCCACGTTCTGCTTCGCCACGTCCAGCGCTTCCTGAGACGTATCAACGCTGACCACCTGGCTGCAACCGCCCATCAGCGCCGAGACCGCAAAACCGCCGGTATAGGAGAAGCAGTTCAGCACGCGTTTATCAGCAACGTACTGGCGGGTCGCCAGACGGCTGTCACGTTGATCAAGGTAATAACCGGTTTTATGGCCACCCTGAATATCCACCAGCAGTTTCATGCCGTGTTCTTCAATCGGCAGCAGGGCTGGTGGCAGTTCACCGGTGACGGTGCCCTGAGTTAGCTCCATCCCCTCTTTTTTACGCACCGCAACGTCGCTGCGATCGTAAATGGCGCATTCAGGATACTGCGCCTGCAGGGCGCTGATTAACGCCGCACGCTGATATTCAGCGCCCGCGCTTAACAGTTGCAGCACCAGGAAGTTGCCGAAACGGTCGATGGTCACACCCGGCAGACCGTCGGATTCACCGGCGATCAGGCGATAGCTGTCCAGCCCGTCGCGTTTTGCCAGCCAGTCGCGCCACTGCTGCGCCTGCTGCAGACGACGAACAAAGAAATTGATGTCGATGGTTTCATCTTTATCGAAGGTCCAGACGCGCGCGCGGATCTGGGACGCAGGCGAGTAGGCGCCACGCGCTAACCATTTACCCTGATGGTCGACAATATCAATGGTTTCACCGAGGTTGGCTTTGCCTTCCATACGGGCGACCGCGCCGGAGAAGACCCAGGGATGGCGGCGCAACAAGGATTTCTCGCGCCCTTTGGCTAACACTAAACGTACACTCATAATTTACTATTCTGTCGATTCCAGGGAAATGGCGCGTAGAGTAGCACAGATGGCCGGGGGCAATCATCTGCGGGTACCGTTGAGCGTGGCGGCATAAATCAAAAATTATTCAGGCGAATTACCTGTTCGCAGCGGATGACACTGTTGTTGCCAGCCCGCGTTTTACAGCCCGTTTCCGACAACATTACGGCTGCTTAGCTAAAACGCTGGGCGAATCGCCCGGCCATAATTTGCTATTCTTTGGGTTCAGGGCCAGATACGGATAAGGGGACAGAACATGGCAAAAGTCTGCACAATCGCATGGGTCCACGGCACGGTTCAGGGCGTTGGCTTTCGTTACAGCACTCAGCGAGAAGCCACTGAACTGGGGTTGACCGGGTACGCGCGCAATATGGATGACGGTAGCGTCGAGGTGGTGGCCTGCGGCGAGGCGGAACAGGTCGAGAAACTGCTCGACTGGCTTAAAGCGGGCGGGCCACGTATCGCCCGGGTTGAGAAGGTTCTGTCAGAGCCGCATCAACCCGAACGGGATTACGTCAATTTTGGTATTCGCTATTAAATGCATTTCACGGGCTTAGGCAAGCCGGCGATCTTGGTCGCCTGTTTTGCCGGGCCTTTCGGGAACAGGCGATACAGATAACGGCTGTTGCCTTTCTCCTCGCCATACTTATTGGCCATCGCTTTTACCAGCATGCGGATGGCGGGGGAGGTGTTAAATTCCAGATAGAAATCACGCACGAAGCGCACCACTTCCCAGTGTTCTGGCGTGAGGGCGATCGACTCTTTTTCAGCAATGACCGCCGCCAGGCCTTCGCTCCACTGGCTGGTCTCTTTCAGATAGCCTTCGCTATCGGTCTCAATCTCTTTACCTTCAAAGTTCAGCATAATCATCACAGGTTTATCGAAAACCGCGGCAGTTTACCAAAAAAGAAAGCCCCGCATAAGCGGGGCTTTTTATACAGCACTATGGGTTAATCGCGGCTGGCGAAGCCCAGGATGCTCAGCAGGCTGACAAAGATGTTATACAGCGACACATACAGGCTCACGGTAGCGCGGATGTAGTTAGTCTCGCCGCCATGAATAATGTTGCTGGTTTCCATCAGGATCGCCCCGGAAGAAATCAGGATGAACACCGCGCTGATGGCCAGGTGCAGGGCCGGCAGCTGCAGGAAGATGTTCGCCACCATACCGATCAGCACCACGACGATGCCCGCCATCAGCATACCGCCAAGGAAAGACATGTCTTTGCGGGTGGTCAGCACGTAAGCGGAACAGCAGAAGAACACCAGCGCTGTGCCCCCCAGTGCCAGACCGATCAGATCGCCCATACCGGCAGACAGATAGGTGTTAAGCATTGGCCCCAGGATATAACCCAGGAAACCGGTGAAGGCGAACGCGGATAAAATACCCACCGGCTTATCAGCGGTTTTGTAGGTCAGGAACATCAGACCGTACATACCAACCAGCGTCAGAATCAGCCCCGGAGACGGCAGCATCAGCACCGTACTGGCGGTGGCCGTCAGTGCGGAAAAGGCCAGCGTCAGGCTGAGCATGAAGTAAGTATTGCGTAGCACCTTGTGGGTGCTGAGCAGCGATGTGCGGTCGCGTGAAGAACTAATAATACGATCCATGAGTCACTCTCTTATGACAGATGTAATTAACGGCAAGAATAGAAAACGACGCGCCGGTTACAAAGTGGTTTTACCCATCTTTACTCAGCGTCTTAGGGACAGAGCCAGCATGAAATTTTCCACAACGCGCCATATGCAGAACGAACCGCGGTTTGTCAGGATTAATCAGATCAAGCTCTTATAGGTCACTGAAATATATTGCCTTATTCCAGCCGCAACGCTAAGAGTTATTTTGCATCGTCAAAACTAAACTATAAGGCGAAGGACATGAAACCATCATCACGCGCTACATTTACACTCTCTTTGCTGACGACAGGGCTCCTTTGCGCAAGCGCAACGGCCTTTGCCGCCAGCGTACCGGCAGGAACAGAGCTGGCAGAGAAGCAGGAACTGGTCAGGAATAATGGCAATGAACCGGCATCGCTCGATCCGCATAAGGTCGAAAGCGATGTCGAATTCAATATTATCAGCGATTTGTTCGAAGGGCTGGTCAGCGTCTCGCCAGAAGGGGAGATCCAGCCGCGGCTGGCGGAAAAATGGGAGAACAAAGACAATACCGTCTGGACGTTCCATCTCCGCCCGGGCATTACCTGGAGCGACGGTACTGCCATCACCGCTCAGGACGTGGTCTGGAGCTGGCAACGGCTGGTGGATGCGAAAACCGCCTCGCCGTATGCCAGCTACCTCGGCAACATGCACCTGGTGAACGCCGCCGACATCGCCCAGGGCAAAAAAACGCCCGACACCCTGGGGGTCAAAGCCCTGAACGACACCACC
Source organism: Leclercia sp. LSNIH3 (assembly GCF_002935105.1). NCBI lineage: Bacteria > Pseudomonadati > Pseudomonadota > Gammaproteobacteria > Enterobacterales > Enterobacteriaceae > Leclercia > Leclercia sp. LSNIH3. The sequence continues at coordinate 731,692 of NZ_CP026387.1, read as the reverse complement.
CTGGAAGTGACGCTGACCCAGCCTAACGCGGCCTTCCTTGCCATGCTGGCGCATCCGTCGCTTGTGCCGGTCGATAAGGTGCTGATTGGCCGCTATGGCGATAAGTGGACCAAGCCGGAGCACTTTGTCAGCAGCGGGGCCTACACCCTCAGTCAGTGGGTGGTCAACGAACGGATCATCGCCAAGCGCAACCCGCGCTACTGGGATAACGCCCATACCGTCATCAACAAAGTAACGTACCTGCCCATCACCTCCGAAGCATCGGACGTGAACCGCTACAAGGCGGACGAAATTGATATTGTCTATACCGTGCCGATCAACCAGTTTGCCCAGCTACAAAAAACGATGGGCAGTGAGCTGGATGTCTCCCCGCAGCTGGCGACTTACTACTATGAGTTCAACACTACGCGTCCACCGTTTAATGACCCGCGCGTGCGCAAGGCGCTGAATCTGGCGCTGGATAAAGACATTATCGCCGGTAAAGTGTTAGGGCAGGGGCAGCGCCCGGCGTGGGTCATCAGCCAGCCGGATATCGGTGGCGTCAAACTCAACAGCCCGGACTACGCCAGCTGGCCGCTGGAGAAACGCATTGCCGAAGCGAAGAAGTTGCTGAACGAGGCGGGCTATAACGACAGCCATCCGCTGAGTTTCAAGCTGCTGTATAACACCTCGGAGTCGCACCAGCGCATTGCCATCGCCGCCAGCTCGATGTGGAAGAAAAACCTCGGCGTAGAGGCGAAGCTGCAAAACCAGGAGTGGAAAACGATGCTGGACACCATGCACACCCACAACTTTGACGCGGTGCGCTACGCGTGGATCGCTGATTACGACGATGCCGCCACCTTCCTGAATAACTTCCGTACTGGTGACAGCGAGAACACCAGCCAGTACAGCAATCCGGCCTATGACGAGGCGCTGGTCAATGCCGCAAAAGCGAAGACCACCGCCGAGCGCGGCACCTTCTACCAGCAGGCCGAAGATCTGCTGGCCCGGGACGTACCGGCGATCCCGGTCTACCACTACGTTCGCACCCACCTGATCAAGCCGTGGGTAGGGGGCTTCACGCCGGATAAGCTGGGTTACTATTTCACCAAAGATATGTACATCAAAAAGCACTAAGGCGCGGCAGTAAGATTTTGTGCTGATAAAATGGTCAGAATGTCGTCTATTCAACCGATTAAACGCATTTTGACTATTTTTCAGGCGAACGATTGTGCTCGTACTTTACAGCGCACACGGAGGTGTTTATAGTTCGCCTCACTTAGGAAGCGTGGCCGAGCGGTTGAAGGCACCGGTCTTGAAAACCGGCGACCCGAAAGGGTTCTAGAGTTCGAATCTCTACGCTTCCGCCAAATTAGAAAGCCCTGCGATAGCAATATCGCAGGGCTTTTGCTTTTTGATTTGTCTGTCGAATAACAACTCTGTGCTCATCCGGTCTGTTTATAGCCAAATATCAATGTTCATTGAAACATGATTGCTCTAACATGAAATTATCTATCCTGCGGACCTGAGGCTAAGTGTTGCATTGGTTGATAAAAAGAAAAGCACCATCAAAGATGTCGCTGCTTTAGCCGACGTTTCAATCGGCGTAGTGTCCCGCGTATTGAATCCCGGAACCGGTTCAGTTTCTGAACGTACCCGTCAGCGTATTATTGCTGCCATGCAAACGCTTAGTTATACCCCGCAGAGCGCCGCGCGCGAGCTCAAGACCAACCTGAATAACACCATCGGCTTAGTGGTGGCCGACATCAGTAACGAGTTTTTCTCTGAGATCTCTGATCTTATCGTTCGACGTGCTCGTGAACTGGCGATGAATGTCATTCTGGTCACGACTCAGGAAGATCCGCTTCTCGAGCGAGAAAGCCTGGAAATGTTGATGCAAAAGCGGGTCAAAGCCATCATCGCAACGCCGACAAGTGCTAATAAGGACATGTGGCAGTCGATCAGTGATATGGGGATCGCAATCGTCTTCATCGATCGCTATCTGGAAGATTTTACTCGCGCCAATGTGATTGGTTTTAATAATGAAACGTCCGCTCGACAGGCGACATCCTATCTGGCAGAACAGGGTCATCGGCGCATTGGATGGATAAGCGGGCCTCTTAATACCTCCACCTCTTTGCAAAGACTGGAAGGCTACAAGAAAGGCCTTGAGGCGAATGGGATTGAATGTAATACCCAGCTTATTGTGGTGAAAAATTTTCGCGATCCGCTAGCCAGCCAGTCGCTTGATGAATTGCTATCGCTTGAAGACCCACCGACAGCAATTATCATTGGCAATACCTCAATAGCGCCAGTCATTATGTCGCGTATTCGGGAGCTAAAGTTATCGATACCCGACGATCTTTCATTAATTGTTTATCATGACAGTCACTGGAGTCGACTGCTGAGTCCATCCATTAGCGTCATAAAACATCCCCTCGAAGAACTCGCTAATAAAGCGCTTTTGAGTTTATCCGGGGAACAGCAAACACCCTGTGAACTCGACAGTACCTTAATTAAACGTGAAAGTGTTTCCTGGATTAAATAAGGACGTTATTTAAACGCTGAATTTGCTTAATGATGGCGCAATGATCCAGCTCACCCTCTCCGGCATCAATCATCTGGCTAAAGAGTTGATTCACGGTTTCAGTCAAAGGGAGGGTCAAATCAAGTTGCTTCGCCAGTGCTACAGCACTACGCGTATCTTTAAGCTGCCACTTTGCAGCACCTCGCGCCTCAAAGTCTCCTTTAACCATTCGTTCGCCCTGGTGTTGCAGCAAGGTGGAATCTGCAAACCCCCCCAGCAGGGCTTCGCGTACCTTTGCCGGATCGGCACCGCCTTGTTGAGCGAGAGTAAATGCTTCCGACAATAAACTTAAGGTTCCGGCGACAATGATTTGGTTGGCAAGTTTTGTGAGTTGACCGGCTCCAACGCCTCCGACATGTGTCACTTTCCCCAGATGTGAGAGCAAAGGGCGAAGACTATCAACGATCTTTCTGTCACCTCCAGCCATTAATGACAGTGAACCCTTCTCTGCCCCTATCGTTCCGCCGGAAACAGGCATGTCGATATAGTGAGCCTGGACGCTGCTTGCCTTACGTGCTTGTTCAACAACAATGTCAGGGGAGAGCGTACTCATCATGATAATGGTGGTATTTTTACCCACGCTATGAAGTGCATCCTGGTTGAATATGACCTGGTCGCAGGCTGTTGCATCGCTCAACAGACAGATGATGACGTCACTGTCAGCAAGTAATTGCGCGGAAGATTGTTTGATCGTTATACCCGCGCGGGTTAATGGCAGCGCTTTTTCTGGCGACCTGTTCCACACCGCGACCGAATATCCGGCAGCGGCAAGTCGACGCGCTACCGGTTGTCCCATCAATCCGGTCCCCAACAAACCAATACGTATTTGACTCTTCATGTGTCCTCCAGATATCCCCGCAACTTAGGCCGTTACGGGGATTGCCATCATTTATAATCCCGCAAGACTGACCATTTGCTTACGCAGTTCGACGATGTCCAGATTGTTGTCAAAATGGACATCGCTGAAACGAATCGCCTTATCTTTTGCGACATCTTTCACCAGTCGGACATGATGGGCCAGCCCCATAGGCAAGAAGTCCTGCGCCACACTGATGCTGGCAGGTAAGGCATTGGCCCAGACGGTGAACCCACCTTCACCGTCCAGCATTTCACCTGCTTTAAGATCGCGTTTTGCCGTTGCAACCGCATCGCCTCTGAAGCTTAACGCGGTACCAGTAGCTTCTCCTCGTAATACCGCAGAGAGAATACTGATACTGGTTTCCAGACCAATCAGATGGAATGGGCGCCACATGGATGCGTACCAGCCACTTGGGTCAGTGAGTAATCCGTACTGTTTAAAACAGGCGCGACTATATTCATCGCGGGCTTTGAACGTCACGAAGACGCCGTAGCGTATATTGTTAAGCACCTCACGTCCGTCAGGCTCCTGACTGGCAGCGATATCAACAAGCCCACTTCGGCTCAGTCGCCCGCCATCCGACTCTGGCGAGAAAACGCGGGCCAGGTCATGCACCCCCGCAGGAGGAAATTCCAGCCCATTATCAGGGCAGTCTAATCCAGTCGCGTTGGCGACGGCGGCCATTTCGATAGCCGCTTTGGTGCCATCGGTAAACGAGTTATACATTTTAGGATTAAAGTCCCCGGCCGCGACCTCTTCGTCAGACCAGCCAAAAAATCCCCATACGGTATCCGGGGTAGAGTAACGGTACCGAGGCTCGTAATTCATTCCTTTACCCGCAGCAACGATTTCAAAGCCGCAGGCTTTAGCCCAGTCAACCAGTTCGCAAATGATCGCCGGCTGATCACCATAAGCCATGCTGTAGATCACCCCGTTCTGGCGCGCACGGTCAGCGATCAAAGGCCCGCACAGTACATCGGCTTCCACATTGACCATGACCACATGCTTGTGATGTTCGACTGCATGAAGAGCGTGACGCGTTCCTGCCAGGGGGTGTCCCGTCGCCTCCACAATGCAATTGATTTGCTCACAACGGATCAGCTGTTCTGCATCCTCCACGATGCAGGTGGTGCCTTCGCGTAAGGCTGCATCGATGTTTTGTGCCTGATACTGCGTTTCTGGCCATCCCACACGAGCCAGTGCTGCACGGGCTTTCTTAATATCGAGGTCTGCCACTGCCACCACGTGTAGCCCTTCAAGATGTCGCAGTTGGGCCAGTACCATCGAACCAAATTTGCCGGCGCCGATAATACCCACACGAACAGGTTGTGCTGAACCCGATTTTACGGCACAGGCACGCTCAGCTAACAATGCTGCTAAGTTCATTTTCTACTCCTTTACAGGGGGATGTGATGGATTAACGCCAGCCAGCAACCTGACGGCGACTTCTGCTCATGAGATAAATCAGCAACGGCGAGAACAAAACCAGAACGGACAACAGGTAGAGGCCGTTTTGTGATTTACCGGTAATGGAGATGGTGAGGCCAACCAGGAAGGGGCCGAAGAACCCACCAATATTGCCAATCGAATTAATCAGTGCCATGCCACCGGCACAGCCCCGGCTGGTAAGGAATGAGGCGGGAAGGGTATAAAACGTCGGAACGCACGACAGCATTCCTATCGTCGATATTGTTAATCCCAACATAGAAATCACAGGTGAATCGCTGATAGCTGCGATCACAAAACCGACAGAAAATACCAGCGAAGGGATAATAAAATGCCAGGTTCTTTCACCGGTTTTATCAGAATGATTCGACCACCAGCACATCACGACTGCACCAGCAATATAGGGAATAGTTCCCAGCATACCGACAACCGTATCTGAATAATCGAAGCGCTTAATGAACTGCGGCATCCAGAAACCCAGGCCTGTAAGACCAATGACGGTGAAGAAATAGGCCATCCCCAGGATCCAGACGCGTCGATCTTTGATCATCTCCCTGAAACCGGAGTGCCCTACGGACAAGGTAGCGTGTTGATCTTTTTCCATCAGATCCTGATAGGCCTGACGTTCTTCTGGTTTAAGCCAGGATGCTTTGGACGGATTATCGGTAAGATAAAGGAAAACAATAACTGACAAGATTACCGGTGGGCAGCCTTCAATTAAAAACAGCCACTGCCAGCTCTCCAGCCCGCCGACATTATGGAAATTATCCAGAATGTAACCCGAGATCGGGTTGGCGATAATTGCAGCCAGCGGAACGCCCAGGTAGTAAATAGAAAAAACCTTGGCCAGCTCTTTTTTGGGGAACCAGGTAGTGAGATAGAAAACAATACCAGGAGCAAGACCCGCTTCTGCCACGCCCAGTAAAAAACGTAAGATACTGAGTGTCACGACGCCCTGTGCAAACGCCATCGCCATGGAAATGATGCCCCATGTGATCATAATTCGGGCTAACCAGAAGCGTGCACCGTATCGTTCCAGCAACACGTTGCTGGGAATTTCAAACAGGATATAACCAAAAGAAAATATACCGACAGCAAAGCCAAAATGTTCAGGCGTCAGTCCCAGGGATTGATTCATGGTTAACGCGGCCATGCCGATATTTGAACGATCTATAAACGCGAGCAGATACATCAGCAGTATCAGGGGCATCAGCCGGAATTTGGCTTTTCTTATCGCACCACTTGCCAGCGATGAAATTTCTGACTTGTCTGGCTCAGGCATGACACCCACACCTGCCAGCGTACTATCGAACTCTTCTACATGTTTCATGATGTATCCCAGTAGTGTTTAACCCACTGAAAATCACGGAAAAAGCATGAATACCGCGACAGTCTTATCAAAAAGTAAAACGTTTTACTTTTTCATGAGTTTTACGACTGAGAGAGAAACAGTCAAGAGAAGCGCATGGAAAGTTAAAAAATTGTGACCAGGTTAACGAGTGGTAAAAACTTTAACCATGGGCGGGGACGAAGTGGGATACGTAAGCCTGTTCTGGAGTAAACCTACGTTATCGTTGCGATAACGTAGGTTTATCAGCCTTTAATTAAACCGCGATTCGCTGGCCTCCCAGCTATACGCGCCATTTGCCGTCAACCTATCGCCAAGTTCCTGGTACGCGAAATCATAAAAATCTGCGCTAATCTCGTAACCCGAGTAATCGACGACCGCGAGACCCACGAACGCCCCGGTAAAGAACCCGCCATAGCTTTGCAGGACATAATCATCTGAGAGAACAGCGGCATCCAGTTTGAGCGGGATCTCCGTGAAAGTGACGCCATCAAAGCTGTATTCATAGGTATAATTTTCCTTGCGCACTTTCGTGCGGAACCAGACGTATTCTGTGCCTTCAGGAATTTTGATGGCGTTATCTTTCAGATAAGAGGTATATTTCCCGCGGTTATTTTCACCAACTTCAATCACCGGGCCATTAATTTCATTCCAGGTGATGAAAACGAAACTCCAGTGACGGTCATTATAATAATTGGTCAAGCCTGCCATTTGCTGATAACTAAATGGATTAAATTTGACCTTAACCTGAGCATCAAAATAAAAAGCCTGCCAGCGTCGGGCAATCAGAGAAAGGTCATGGATGTTCGCTAAAGACCCTTGCCCCGTTAACGTCAGCTTTCCATCGCCTGTGGTACCCATTTTTTCGGTGAACGGGACACGAAGGGTATTCCAGTTAATATCGAGCGTCGCACTGGTGAAATTATCGTACTGGCTATGGTCTTTCGCGCTCTCGGTATGAATGGCATCGGCTGGCCCTTCGACAAAGGTCTTTCCACCGTGGCCGCCTGCAATACGTGGCCAGCCATCTTCATCCCAGTAGACTTTCTGAATAGAGGTTTCACGGCCCAGCGTTGACCAGCCACGGGGATCGTAGGCGGATTCACCGGGACGATTCCACGGTCGCGCGCAAAGCGAGGCATAATACCATTCACCGCCGGGGGTCGAAACCAACGCACCATGTCCCTGTTTCTGAATATAGCTGTCGGGCGTATCGACGTTCGTTAAGAAAACCTCTCCCGGTTCTGTTTCAAAGCTGTTGGCATCTAAGGTTCTGGAGCGCGCCACCACTTCCTGGTGGGTAAACACAGTCCCGCCCTGAGCAGCGAAAAGATAGTAATAGCCGTTCAGTTTATAGAGATGTGGCCCCTCAACAAGTGCAACGGCAGTACCACGATAAATAGTCCGCGCTGTCTCGGGTTTTAATTTTAGTGTCCGGGTATCCAGCTCAGTTAAGGTAATGCCATCAAAGGGATGATGATACTCCCGGTGGTCCCAGGTTTGTTGTACGAGGTATTTACGCCCATCATCATCATGGAAGAGTGAGGCATCAAAACCCACGCCGTTAAGTTTGACAGGATCTGTCCAGGGACCACGAATATCTGTGGCGGTGGTCAGATAATTGGTCATGTCCTTAAAAGCACCTTCTGTAATTTTCACATCTGTATAAACCAACCAGAATTTGCCGTCAGCGTAAGAGAGCGCCGGTGCCCAAATTCCCCCTGACGAAGGATTGCCTCGCATATCTAAAAGCGCGGTAGTTGATAATGGGCTGGGCAGCAGATTCCAGTTTTGCAGGTCTTTGGATTCATGTAAACGAACGCCGGGAAACCACTCAAACGTGGAGTTGGCAATATAGTAGGTATCTCCAACACGGATAATGCTGGGGTCTGGGTTAAAACCAGGCAGTACAGGGTTCTGAATAAGCGACATATCATTCTACCTTTTTAATGTTTTTCTGACTTCAATTTTTCTAAGACTTTAAGATGAATCTAAAACTACACGCGGATCTCATCAAGCTGACGATTAATGTCGGTGACATGTTTATCTGAGATAGGATAAATGTGAATAACGATCATCGAGATAAAGGCTAAAACAATGGGGATCCAGACCGCGGTAACAATTATTCCGTCGATGGCGTTCGCACTTTGCTGTGCCCCTGTTTCGTTAAAGCCATAAACAGCCAGTAACCACAGTGGAATCGCACCGCCGATAGTAAAACCAATCTTGAAAAAGAGGCCCATGATGGCATTAATGATGGCGGCATTGCGTTTGCCTGATTTTAATTCACCATAAGCAATCACTTCAGGGACCAGTGCCCACATGAATCCGGTCGCCGAGGTTAAGCCCCATTGTTTAATGAAGGTAGCGATATAAGCCAGCCAGAGTGCATCATGCATACCTTCGCGTGACCAAACATAAGTCAATAATTCCCCCACAATAAACATGCCCAGGAAGATGTGGAAGAACCCTTTTTTACCAAAGATTTTTTTCAATTTTGGCCAGAAAATGGGGAACAGAATGCCCGGAATTGACGCGACAAGGCCAACGGCACCCATCCATTCGGAATGGCCGACAACGTACTGATTGAAAAAGCCATTCACCGTGTTCATGAAGAACATGAATGTAAAGGCCAGCATGAAAAAGAGGCCAAGAATAACCAGAGGGCGGTTATTTTTGAGTTCAAGGAATAAATCGGTGGTTTTGACGTTGGCCGTTTGTTCTGCAGAGGCAACAACACGTTCTTTTGTGAATTTATAGCAAATGAAAAGTGCCACCGCACCGATGACCATATAGACCGCGTAAACCCCAAACCAGGCGTAATTCGCTGAAGGATCGGTATAGTTCCCCATATTCAGCTCAAGCCCAAAGAAACCCGTATCCTTGAGGCTACGATCCTTGGGCGAGGCCATCTGGACAAACATGGGGAAGAGGGTATAGACCAGAAGGTTGGCGCTGTTTGCCAGCATCATGCGCGTACTGGTCAGTTTATCAATAGACTCAGGATCACGGGTCAAAGACGCATTCAGTGAACCATAAGGAATGTTCACCACGGAATAAACGAGATCCAGTGCCAGATAAACGATAAAGGCGAAGGGAACGGAACCTCTGACGCCAGGAATAGGCGCAAAAAGTAACGCGGAAAGAATAACGAGCGGAACGCCTGCCCTTAAAATCCAGGGGCGGTACTTGCCCGCCGCTGAACTTCTTTTATCAACATAGGTGCCGACCATTGGATCCCAAAACACATTGATGATGCGGACAAAAAGAAATATGAAACCTGCCGTGGCGGTACCGATGGTATTTACCGTCAACATGTGAAGCGCCAGAAAACCACCAATCGTGCCAAACACCAGGTTTTGCGCAAAATCCCCCATCCCGTAGCCAATGCGCTCCCCGCGAGATAATTTATGATATTCATCATGCCGGCTTTGCATTATCGTTTTACTCATTCTAATCCGATCTCCGATTTGTTTTATGAATGTTAGGCTCTTTCTGACACAGGTGGCCCGGGAGAATCCATTACGTTTTTAAATTAAGTAATTATGTTTTTTTACTTCTGTGATCGTCGAGCACAGGTTTATTTAAAACCCTTAAATAGTTCAGGTGCAGGGTTATCTATGTGGTGGAAATATAAGGGTATTTTTGCGACACGGTTCACGTTTGAGGATTATCTTACTCCAATAGTGAAATAACGTAATTGAGCTACCGGCGAGGAAAATAGAGGGTATGTCTCAGCCGATTATTGGCCGCTTCCTGAGCGCGCCTGCGCTATTGAATTTAACATCAATAATGCTGAGAAGGAGATAGCCTTACGATAATAGTGTGTACCTCTGGCCCTATAAAAAATAAAAATCAACTTGTTCTGATGACAGCGACATATTCTGTCAATGCGGAACGGGGTGGTTATTGTCTGAATAAAATTTAAATATATTGAGATAACCATGAATATGATTAAAAAACTTCCATTAACAATGGCGGTTATCGCCGCGCTTTGCCCGGTTTCTGTCCTCGCCCAGGAATTCACGCAGGAGCAAATCGACGCCATTGTGGCCAAAGCGGTGGACAAAGCTCTGGCCGAGCGCCAGGCAAAAATGGATGCCGCGGTGGCGAAAAAGGCCGACGTGGTGACCGAGCCGCAAAGCGCCGCCCAGTCCCCGGATATGGCCATCCCGTTCGGCATTAAATTTACCGGCTATGCCCGCTACGGCGCGCACTTCCAGGCCGCCGACCAGAAATACGTCGCGGTGGACGGCTCCTACAACGGCGCCTCGGCCATTGGTCGTCTGGGTAACGAAGGCAACGGCGGCGAGTTTCAGCTCTCGAAAGCCTTTAAGGGTGAAAACGGCGCCATCTGGGACGTCAACGTGATGATCGACCACTGGGGCGACGAGGTGAACCTGAAAAAAGCCTACGCCGGGGTGACCAACATTCTGGCATCCAACCCGAACGCCTATATCTGGGCCGGGCGTGACTTCCACCAGCGTCCGCAGCAGGGCATCAACGACTACTTCTGGATGAACCACGACGGCCAGGGTGCCGGGGTGAAGAACTTCGACATCGGCGGGGTGCAGTTTGACGTGGCCACCGTGGCGGCAGTCGAATCCTGCAGCCCGGAAGTGATGGACGACGAAGCTAACCCGTCGCGCATCACCTGTACCGGCGGCTCCGGCACCGGGGACAAAGGCAACTACGCGGCCACCTCCAAAATTCACGGCATGAAGCTCGGCCCGATCGACCTGGAGCTGTACGCCAACTACGGCTTTGACTCGAAAGCCATCGACACCGAAGAGCGGACCAACGCCTGGCAGGGTGGCGTGGTCCTGAGCCACACCAATGACAGCGGCGTGAACAAGGTGATCGCCCGTTACTCTGATAACGCTGACAACAGCGTGTACAACAAAACCGAGGATCTGACCACGGTCTACGCCAGCTTCGAAGGGCTGTACAAGTTCACCCAGGCGACCCAGGTGGAGTACCTGCTGGCCTTCCACGACTATGACAACAGCCGCGACAATACCGACAACCGTAAAAACTACAACGCCATCGTGCGTCCGATGCACTGGTGGAACGACGTTCACTCCACCTGGCTGGAAGCGGGCTGGCAGCATGTGGATTACGACAACGGCGGGGATAACAAGGGCTGGAAGCTGACCCTGTCGCAGAACATGTCCATCGCCATGGGGCCGGAGTTCCGTCCGATGCTGCGCTTCTATGTCACCGGCGGCAAGGTGGATAACGAGCGCACCGCCCGCGTGAACAACACCCGGGATGAAACGCTGGACGACTTCAACGTCGGCGCGATGTGGGAAGCCTGGTTCTAGGTAAGGTAAAAGCAAAACGGCAACGCTTCAAAGACTCCTGCATTCGGGGTGTTAGCCAGTAAAGAAACTTATGGACACACCGGATGGACAGGAACGCTGACGGCTATCGATGCTGTTAATCACATGGCTAACGTTATTCCCGGCAACAGACCGTATTCCCCGGTAGTTGACCTGAAATCAATCCAACTGTGTTTATCAGTGGACTATTACCCGTAGCCACATACGGCTGGATTGTTGATCAGGTATACGGGGCATTGAAGTAAAAATGAAGTAAATAGATAAGGGACTCGTGAGAGTCCCTTTTTTATGCTACTGCTGTTCCATTCCAGGTGTCATTAAATATTATATTCCCATCACAATATTTCCATTCGATAGATTCATAACGGATTTCAACTTCCTCCATATGCTTACTTGCAACTCCCAGAGGAAATAAAACGGGAGAGATTCTTGTTATTTTCACATTTCTTAATGTTATATTAAAATATTCTATCTCTATGCCTGCCTCATTGATTCTATACATTTTTATTATAGCTTCTTTAAATATTCTGCCAGTGCATACACCTCTGAATAAATATGGCGTGATGCGATCAATTTCTTTTTCAAATGTGATAGGAAGATGAAGACGTGTTCCAGTTAGCTTCCCTGTATTATGATCTGTAGGAATCCAAACAGAATGATTGAACGATTTAAGCTCAGTTGAACCCAATCGTGTTGGCATTAAACATTCACCAATTACAGGTGAGTTATTTTCATCGGTAAGCCAAATATGTGCTGGTATTGTCATTTTTTATCCTTTGTCTTTGAAACGGAAAGCAATTACGAATATGATTATAAGGATGCCTAAGATTATTTCCCCTGCTACTTTTGAATCATCTATATTGGATGCTACTATTCCAGCAAAAAAAGCAGCAGATATAAATACGCTATACCAATAAATATCATTCAAACAATCCTCTATAAAACTATTGAAGAATTGGGTAATGCTGCCAACTTACTGATTTAGTGTATGATGGTGATTTTGAGGTGCTCCAGTGGCTTCCATTTCCATCAGATGTCCTTCCTGCTCCGCTACTGAAGGCGTGGTGCGTAACGGCAAAAGCACTGCCGGACATCAGCGCTATCTCTGCTCTCATTGCCGTAAAACATGGCAACTACAGTTCACTTACACCGCCTCTCAGCCCGGTACGCACCAGAAAATCATTGATATGGCCATGAATGGCGTCGGATGTCGCGCCAGTGCACGCATTATGGGCGTTGGCCTCAACACGGTTTTACGTCACTTAAAAAACTCAGGCCGCAGTCGGTAACCTCGCGCATACAACCGGGCAGTGATGTGATTGTCTGCGCTGAAATGGACGAACAGTGGGGCTACGTCGGTGCTAAATCACGTCAGCGCTGGCTGTTTTACGCGTATGACAGGATACGGAGGACGGTTGTGGCGCACGTCTTCGGTGAACGCACTCTGGCCACACTGGAGCGTCTTCTGAGCCTGCTGTCGGCCTTTGAGGTCGTGGTATGGATGACGGATGGCTGGCCGCTGTATGAATCACGCCTGAAGGGAAAGCTGCACGTTATCAGCAAGCGTTACACTCAGCGCATTGAGCGACATAACCTGAATCTGAGACAACATCTGGCAAGGCTGGGACGGAAGTCACTGTCGTTCTCAAAATCGGTGGAGCTGCATGACAAGGTCATCGGGCATTATCTGAACATAAAACACTATCAGTAAGTTGGAGTCATTACCAAGAATTGCTTTAAAAATTTCTTGATTGGCCCAAACATAATCACATTATTCTCTTTAAAGCTTTAGTAATTTCATTGTCAGTTGCTGTGCTTACATTTAAATATCCAGCCTTCATAATAATTGGCTCAATAAGGAAATACATCATTTCAAGTTTTTCCACATAAAGGGCGTGATAAAATTGTGGCATAAAACTTTTTAATCTATTTGCACTTTCAGAAGCTTTGTGAACAATCCCATATACATTTAATGCTGTAATGGGAATGCCAGCCCGCCCACCTAATTTCTTCACAAAAGCAGCCTCTACTGATACGCTCATTTTATTTCCATAACAAATGCAAGATACAACGGAATAAACTAAGGCGCCTTTTGAAACATTTTTTATGGCAATGTTTTTTGTGACAGGGGTTAATTTTTCAAGAAGTGTTTTTTTCTCTGTTTCATTTTTGTTTTTGAGAATGGTTTCTATATAAAGCGTAATCATTCTGAAAATCAAATCACGGTGTTTTATTAGTTGGCTTAATCCCAAAACAAATCTAACATCTTCATTTCTTAATCTTACGCATACATCATGGTAATTTTTAGTGAAACATGAGGTGTAATATAAAAGGCGCGTGGCGGCATCACCAAGATTATCCACATAATCCACAAAACCATCTTTTACACCAGCCATGGCCTTATCTAATCTCACGGCTAATTCTTTGTCGGTTCCTATTTTTCTAATAATATCTTCACTGTAATACATAATATGTTCCTGTGATTTGATACGTTGATCATCTTATACGTTTCGCTTTGTTCAAAGTGATCACACTCTCAATTCTTGTAAATAGTAAAAAAAAGCCACCTTCATATTATCCAGATAGATAGGTGGCTTTAAATAATTAAGCTGGTGAATGTAATGTGTGGTTAATTGTTGTTCATTGTTTTTTGAGCTTATTTTCCCATTTCAAACGCGCTTACAGTTTTTCCTGTTTATAATAATTTCTATCATAATGAACCGATGATACGTCATGTAAATCATGATGCTGAATTTATTGACGAATTTCTTTTGTGATTTTCAATTGTTCGTCCAATATTTGAAAAGGTGCGGAAATAATCTCTCGGAATAAATAAATCAACACTCTTTCTCTCACAAAAGCGTTTAATATTATCCGTCAGGAAATCGCTATTCATAAATTTTGTAGGGGCAACGGACTCTTCATCCGGTTTTCCAGAAGCAATAAAATCGGTTTTGTGTACCTCAAACACATCTGCAAGCGTACCGCTTGTTTTAGTAACTTTGATCACATCCGAGCATGAAGAAAGGTTTTCGAACGTCTCAAGTGCGCTACTGATAGACATTGCCAGGTATTCACCTGGCGTCAGAAATGTTGCTATTTTCCCTACAAAATGGCGATAGAGGAATGTTTTACGTCCATATAGATAGACGCGCACCCGACCCGTCCTGTGCCTCGTTCGCCGCTTGCATGATAAGCTATATAAGCGGCGGCTTTAGGGAAAAGGTTCTCTGGTGCTTTCGTAGTAAGGTTGATTTGCATTATTCATATCCTTTGCATAATAAGTGCAGATTTATTCGCAGTTAAAGTTCAAAACGAGTAAAAAAAAACGGTTTCTTAAACTTTAACGTAATGAGCAAAACTTACTCATGCAACGGCTAAAAAATGAATTAAATTAACGTTTTCTAACTTTAATTATCTCGCTCTTTGTTCAATTGTTATAACAAGCTTCCCCGTGGGAAAGTGCCGGAGTGAGGGCATCAGGCCGCGCCGTACCCGGCAGGGCCCGTCGTTCCCCGTTTCACCAGCGTCGCCCTGAAAACCCGGCTGGCCGGTTTTTCGGCATCCGCGGCGAGCAACATCTCACAGGCGGCCTCCGCCATCTCTGCCAGCGGCTGAGCGAAGGTCGTCAGCTGATACCCCAGCCAGCTGGCCTGGTCAATATCATCAAAACCAATAACGCGGATGTCCTCTGGAATGCGCAGGCCAAACTCGTGGCGTGCGGCATCGATAAAACCGCAGGCGATGAGGTCCGTGACGCAAAAGACGCCGTCCGGCGGCAATGGCTGGTTGA
This sequence comes from Leclercia sp. LSNIH3, assembly GCF_002935105.1. Classification (NCBI taxonomy): domain Bacteria; kingdom Pseudomonadati; phylum Pseudomonadota; class Gammaproteobacteria; order Enterobacterales; family Enterobacteriaceae; genus Leclercia; species Leclercia sp. LSNIH3. The sequence continues at coordinate 716,335 of NZ_CP026387.1, read as the reverse complement.
GCAACTCACGGGCAGCGAGGACGCCGGTCTGGTAACTGGCGCTGCCGGGGCGGATAAGCGTGACCCCGGCGCTCGCTTCGGCCGCGGCCGCCAGAAAGCGCGTTTCACGGGTAATCATGCTTGGGGAACGGGCGGAGGAGGAGACAATAGCCAGACGGCGGCAATGTGCAGCCATCAGGTGGTCCAGGGCTTCCTTCATCGTCGAACTGTAGTCGATATCGATATTGTCCGCGCTGGGGAACTGCCCCATGCGGTTGATCGCTATCACCTGCTGTCCGCTCTGCAGGCAGAGTTCAATCAGGGACGCGGGTGGTTTGCCCGACAGCACGATGGTGGCGGTTGAGCGGTAATTCAGCGTTTGTTGCAATGCCTCTCTGGCACTCGCTTCGTCGTCGTCGGTGTTGATCACCATCACCGCGCGTCCGGCATGGTGCAGGCGGCGGGTCAGGTGGTCGAGCAGGCTGGCCTGCCAGGGGAACGACAGATTGCCGCCCAGAATACAGACCGGGCGGCTCTCCTCCCGGGAAAGCCCCCGCGCCAGATGGTTAACGTGGTAATTCAGCGCTTCGGCAGCGGCCAGCACCTTGCGCCGGGTATCCTCAGAGACGCTGCGGCCCGGCGTAAAGGTCCGCGACACCGCGGAACGGGAGACCCCCGCCAGGCGCGCCACCTCGGTGGCGCTGGCGAAGCCAGGGTTTTTCCTCAGGCTGTTATTACTCATGACGCTGTTCCACTCCGGCGATGGCCCGTTCGCGGATAATGGCATGTTCGGCCAGGCGGATCAGCGACGGCTTCGGCGTTTCATACCACTCGTCCGGGTGGAGCTGGCGTCGGTCGCGGATCAGATCGATGGCGGACTCAAGGGTCGGGAAGCGCGCCGGGCACTCCAGATGCATAAACAGCGCCACCAGAGCGACAGAGCGACTCCGCCCACCGCGGCAGTTGACGAGAATATTGCCGCGCTTGCGGTTTCGGTAAGAGGCTTTATCCGGGATCTGCTGGAGCAGGGCCGAACGCATCAGCTGATAACCGGCGTGCAGCATTTCAGGGGCATTGCCTTCGCCATCCACCAGCCCCAGCTTGTAATAGCGGACCGGGCCTGAACCATGAGTAAGCAGCTGTACAGGCGCGCTGGCTTCCGGGTGCGTCACCCAGTCGATATCAAGGTTCACCGCGCAGTTAATCACGATCCCGATATCATGTTCCGCCAGCAGGGCCGCATCGCTCACTCCGCTGGAACCGCCGATATAAATATCCACCTCCCAGCCGGGAAAATTCTCGGCGATCAGGCTGATGGGCGGGCGGGGGAAATAACCGGTCCTGGGCTTCGCCTCAGCGTCGATCGTCAGAGGAATACCCGCCGCAGCCGCCAGTTCAGCCGCAATGCCGGGGGCGGCGGCCAGGACCGGCAGTCCGCTGAAAATCCCTTCGGCACTTTCAGGAACCACGCCCGTCAGGCCGCCTGCTTCCCGCACCAGCAACAGCCCCGCCAGGCAATCCCAGGCGTTCATATGAATTTCGAGATACCCGTCGGTACGGCCTTCCGCCACCCAGGCCAGCGCCAGCGCCCCGGAACCGCCCCGACGCACGCTGGTGCCCAGATTGAGCAATGAGGCCTGCACCTTCAGGTAGTGATTCTGGCTGTGACGGGAAGACCAGCCCAGCTCAACGGCGGCTCGCTGCGGGTCGGTAATGGCGGTACAGCGCAACGGCTGACCCTTTTTCAGGGCGTAATGGCCGCGACGGGCCAGATACAGCTCCTGGCTGACTGGGTTATAAATCGCCCCCAGTTCGGTCACGCCCTGGCGAACCCACGCCATACAGACGCAAAAATGGGGGATACCGCGAGCGAAGTTGGCGGTACCGTCGATGGGATCCACCACCCACAGGCTCTCCGCGCTGGCAGGCTGGCTGGCGGACTCTTCACCGAGGATCAGATCGTTCGGGAATGCCCCGGCAAGGGCGGTCAGAACCTGTTTTTCAACGAAGGTATCGGCCTCGGTCAGGATATCCTGATGGCCCTTCAGCGCATACTCGCCGGGTGTGCGCGACTGGAAGAAACGCAGGGCGGTCTCCCCGGCGTCAACGATAATGCGCCTCAGCGCAGCTTCCCGCAGTTCAATGTCATGAGTAGTCAAAGTGTGCTGCCTGTTCAGAATGAAAATGTACGCTGAAAACTACTTCTTGTAGTTCAGGCTCCAGATGTCCTGCCAGTCCTGGCGGCTTTCCCAGTCGTTCTGGGCGGTAGCGGTCAGGTATTCCATCAGCTCGCCGCGATGCTTTGCAATGCCGGAGGCTTCATCGGCGGGAAGGTTCACCTTCTGGTTGGTGGACATTTTGCCGTCCACGCCCTGAGGGGCGATGCCTTCGGCGGTCAGCAGATAATAGGTAAAGAGCTTCGCGGTGTTCGGGCTTTTACTGCCGGTCGCCACCACGCCGAGGCTCGGGTAGTTCCAGCCGATAAACGGCTTCAGGCCGCTGCACAGACCCAGCTTCATCCCCTGCTTGTTGTCGCGGAATTTGGCGGTGGACACCAGGCCAACAAAGTCGGTTTTGCCGTCCGGCGCGCCGATGGCGGATGCCGCGTCGTTATCGGAATGGGTGAGCAACACGCCGTTGCCCGCCAGCGCCTTCACAAAAGCTGCCGTGGCCGACTTCTCGTCAGTTTGCAGCGGCTTGCCAAATTGCTGCTCATAGGCATCGCGAACCTGCTGGTCATAGTGGGTTTCCATCTGGCTGAACCAGTCGGTGTAAGCCGGTTTGCTGGTGGGGTCCTGCATCGCGACGCGGCCCCGCCATTTTGGCTCGGTCAACTGCCAGAGATTGGTCACCGGGCAGGTGGCGTGATGATCGGTATTATAGGCAAACACGTTCGGGGCCAGCACGACGGTCAGCGGGTCCTGATAGCGGGCGGGAATGTCGCCTTTCAGATCGTCCGGCACCCAGCTCTGGACATAGCCTTTTTTGAGTAGCTGCGTCATCCCGGCAGGGGCGTCCTCAACGATGGCGACATCGGCGCGGACGTTTTTGGCCTGCGCTTCCCGGCTCATGATCTCAATGATCTGCGGCGCATCGGCCTTCACGCCTACGGCCTGCAAGCCGTACTGCTCGCTAAAGGCTTTGGCCTGCTGCACGATTTTCCCGGTCGAGGCGTAAACGGTGATCGGCTGCTCCTGTTTCGCGGCGGCGATAAGCTTCTGCAGATCGGCGGTTTCAGCCTGAGCGACAGCGCTGCTCAGCAGGGCGCTGGTGATAAGGACGGCGGACAACTTGCGCTTCATGTGTGTTCCTTAAGAGTCAATGGAGGTTAATTCGCGGTCACGTCGTGACGCAGTCCGTTGCGGTTAAAAAAGTGCAGGGAAGAGGTCGGGAGCTGGCAATGCACCTGCTGACGGGCCTGCCAGCGCGGCCGCAGCTGCGTGGAGTGGAACAGCCGGTCTTCGCCCGCCACCAGCTCAATCACCCAGCTGCCGCCGGTGGGCATAATGTTATCGATGGTCATGGGAACGGCGTTGCTACACGACTCGGCGCTCAACACGATCTCCTCCGGGCGGATACCGCAGAGCTGGGTCTGCTCGTGCAGGGTAAAGCGCCGCTGCAGATGCTGTGCCAGCTCGCTACAGGGCTGGTGAAGCGGGATCATGTTCAGGCGCGGGGTGCCAATAAACTCCGCGACAAAGCGGTTGGCCGGGGTGGCGTAAATCTCGTCCGGGGTACCCACCTGCTGCATCTGCCCGGCGCTCATCACCGCAATGGTGGTGGCGAGGGTCATCGCTTCCCACTGATCGTGGCTGACAAAGACGATGGTGGTGCCGAAGGTTTCATGCAGGCGGCGCAGCTCGGCGCGCATCTCCAGGCGCAGCGTGGCGTCGAGGTTCGAGAGCGGCTCGTCCAGCAGCAGTACGCCAGGATTCACCGCCAGCATGCGGGCCAGGGCCACACGCTGCTGCTGACCGCCGGAGAGCTGCGCCGGATAGCGCCTGGCGTAATCGGCAATACGCAGTTTTTCCATCACGTCCTGACAGCGGGCGATACGCGCTTTGGTGGGCACTTTCTGTAACCGCAGGCCGAAATCGACGTTCTGCTCGACGGTCATATGCGGCCAGAGCGCGTAACTCTGAAAGACCAGTCCGATGCCGCGTTTTTCCGGCGGCACGTATGTGCCGCGGGCGATGGAGTCAACAACGTTATCGCCGATGCTAATCTCCCCGCCGCTGGCGTGCTCAATGCCGGCAATCATCCGCAGGATGGTGGTCTTGCCGCAGCCGGATGGCCCCAGCAGGCACATAAATTCGCCATCTTTCACCGTCAGGTTGATGTTGTTGACCGCCGGGGCATCGCTGCCCGGATAGGTTTTGCTGAGATTCGTTAAGTGGATAGTAGGCATCTTATTTCTCCAGACCATCAGCCAGACCAGTCCCGGTGATCTTCTGGATCATCACCGTGCCAGCCCATGAAATGAGGGCAATCATCAGCACCACGGCATTGGCCGCCTGCTGGTAGTTGTAGTCAATCAGGCGCAGGGACCAGGTGGTCAGCACGTCCGTCGCCGGGGTGGCGAGAATGACGAACAGGCTGACCCCTTTAATCCCTGAGATAAACGGCAGCAGGATCCCGGTCGCCAGCGGTGCGGCCTGAATCGGGATGACGATACGGCGCAGGCGGGCGAACCAGCCGGCACCGGCAATACGCGCCGCTTCCTCGGCCTCTTTCCCAAGCTGGGTCATCGCCGCGATGCCGGAGCGGCTGGCATACGGCATTTTTTCGGCAATCAGCGCGAGGATCAGGATCATCGGGGTGCCATACAGCGCCGGAACCGGTCCGCGGGCCACGGCAAAGAGCGATAAAAAGGCGGCGGCGAAGGCAATACCCGGCACCAGATAGGGCAGGAAGGTCAGCTGACGCAGGACGGCGGCGACCCAGCGGAAGTGGCAGCGCAGCACCGCGTAGCCCACCAGCAGGCCCAGCAGGCCGCAGGCGAGGGACGCCGAGCCAACGATGACCAGGGTGTTCCACACCGTATGCCAGAATTCGGCGCTCAGCAGGATCCCGTTGTGCAGGGCCACGGTGTCAAGGTTGTGACCAATCCAGTAATCGAGGGTGAAGTTATCGGCGCTGAAGCGGCCCGGCAGGATCATGACCGTCGACAGGAACAGGGTCAGAAGCGGGATCGCCACCCCCAGCAGGACGAATGCCAGCGGCAGGGCTGTCGCGACGCTGCGCCAGCGTCCCAGGCTATGGCGGCGTTCCATCACGCCTTTGCCGCCCAGGGTCACGAAGCGTTTCGCCTCACGCAGCATTTTCATATCCAGCAGCAGGGTCAGCATGCCCATCAGCATGATCACCGCCGCAATCACCGCCGCCACGCCGGACTGGCGCGTGCCGATGGCTCGGTACAGCCCGGTAGAAAGCGTATCGAAATGCACCGGCAGGCCGAGAATATAGGGCAGGGCGAACTCGCCGATACAGTCAGCAAAAATCAGCAGGGCGGCGGAGAGCAGCGCGGGGCGCACCAGCGGGATGATAATTTTAAAGGCGATAACCCGGCGGGATGCGCCGAGGACCTGAGCACACTCCTCCATCTGGCTGTCCATGCGCTTCAGGGCATTGCCGACAATCAGGATCACCAGCGGGGCGTAATGCAACACCATAATGGTCACAATCGGGAAGTAGCCGTAAGCCATCCAGTTCGGGGTCTGGATCCCCATCGCCTCCAGCCATCCCGGCTGCCCGCCGATGGCGTGGTTTTTAAAAAGGGTGCTCCACGCCAGGGCGAAGGTCCAGGAGGGCAGCATAAAGGGCACGATAAGCAGGGTGGCAAACCACTTGCGGCCCGCGATATCGGTGCGATTGACCAGCCACGCCAGCACAATGCCCACCACCAGCGAGATGGCGACGGTGCTCAGCGCCACCGCGAGGGTGTTGAGCAACGGTGTCCAGAGCAGAAGATCGGACATGCGCGAGCTAAGGGTGCGCAGCAGATAATAAGCGGTGAATGTCCCTTCGGTGGCACCGGTGCGGCCTTCATCGCCGCTCTGCACCAGCAGCGCGTTCAGCAGTACGGAAATGACCGGGGCCAGGATTATCCAGCTGAACAGACCGAGCAGCAGCACGGCCAGAAGGTTGGCTGGCTCATGACTGATAATCGACAGAGTATGGCGGAGCTTTTGCCACGCACTGTGGCGTGGGTGGATATCAGATTGGTAAGACACACGTTGACCCCTGGCTGTAAAAGACAGTCAGGAATATATCGAGGCAATGTTACATTTTTGCTAAAAATTTGCACATATGTGCAAAAAAGTGCGGGGCGTGCAAAACCGGAACATTATCAAATTCTTCACTTCTCCTCTTTACATAGCGCGCAGAGATGTTTATAGTGCGCCTCACTTTGGAAGCGTGGCCGAGCGGTTGAAGGCACCGGTCTTGAAAACCGGCGACCCGAAAGGGTTCTAGAGTTCGAATCTCTACGCTTCCGCCAAATTTGAAAAACCCTGCGATAGCAATATCGCAGGGTTTTTTGCTTTTGCGGTTTATAGCAAAAATGGGCGTCTCTGAAGCATCGTCGTGCAGCCTGCGATTCACTGCCATTGAGTGAACGTTGAATTCCTTATTCACTGGCCTTGCGAGAAAATACCCTGACGATGCTCAGGTGTACATTTAGCTTATTTTAATGTCATCCAGATTGAGATCTTCCTCTTCATTATCGTTGTTGATAATAACATCGCGAGGAACGTCTTTTTTGATAACGGCATAAACAGTGGCTGTTACAACTATATTGACCAGCAAGGCCATAATACCCGCCACAGGATTTGACATAGTTGGGATCATCAACACGCCGCCAAAAGGTACTGTCGCATCCGCACCATATACCATGGTAACCGCACCCCCACACGCGCCACCGATGGCCGCCGCAGTAATGCCACGAACGATATCATTCATTACTATAGGTATAGAGCCTTCAACAATGTTCACGACCCCCATAGGTACCGCCGATTTCAACATCTCGATCTCTTCGTTATTGTAGATATTCTTGCGAAGAAGTTTGGCGATAAAAAATGCAAGCCCTAAACCGATAGGTGTTGCCGTGTTAACGAGCTGAAGGGCAGTAATAGGCTCATTGATACCCTGCGCCTGAAGCGTTAAAACAAATGCGAAGCAGGTTTTATTGATCGGCCCGCCAAAATCAATAATACATAACGCGCCAATAACCGCCCCTAAAAGTAAATTAGATGACGTTCCCATACTTCTCAGGAAGGAGGTGAGTGCATCGGTAAAAATCCCAATAGGCGTACCGATGATATAGACCATGATCAGGGCACTGATAATGGAGGCAAAAAATGGCACAATCAATGTCGGCATTAACCCCCTGGCCCAGGCCGGGACGTTAACATTTTTTATAATTGCCAGAGCAATATAGCCGGAGATGTAACCCCCAATCATGCCGCCGATGAAACCGGCACCAATGGTGTTAGCCGCCAGACCGACAACAAAACCCGGTGCAATACCAGGCTTGCCCGCGATCGAGCCGGAAATACCGATGGCAATCACGACGGGTAAAAGTCCGAGCGCTTTGGCCCCCAGGGTGGCTAAGGCCTGCCACAGATCAAACTGGCCCGGCACTAATGCGTCCTGAACCGTACCCCCAAGACCCATACCGATAGCAATAATAAATCCAGCAGCACAGACAATGGGAATCAAGTATGAGATAGCCGTCAGCAAATGTCCTTTAGGATTTGCTGCTTTCCATATTTCTTTTATATTCATACATTATGTCCTTTCTTTCAGACAGGATACGCACAGGTAAAAATTATGAATTGACCAATTCAGTGAGTTTCTCGATAAGCTTATTCGGCGACTTAACGGCCATTTCGGTAGGGACTTTAACGACTTTCTTTCCGGCAAAACGTTCTTCACCAGACACTTTCACATCGGCGGCTAACAGGACGATATCGGCCTGGGCAATCTCCTCGGCGGTTAATGCGTTCTCGATACCAATAGTGCCTTGCGTTTCAATTTTGACATTGTGTCCGGCTTTTTTTGCTGCAATTTCAATTTTCTTTTGCGCGATATAAGTATGTGCAATGCCAACAGTACAAGCTGTAATTCCGACAATATTCATAACGGTTCTCCAGGAGTGACTTTATTGCCATGCTATGGCAGAGGTGATAATGACGTTAAGCGTTAGCGCTTTCGTTTTCAGCGTTCAACAGATCGATGATTTTCTGGGGATCATTTTCTTGCAGTAATTTTTCTATTATCTCCTCATCGGCCAGAGAGCCTGAGACCTGGGATAAGAGTCGGATGTGCGTTGCATTTTGATCCACCAGACAGACCGCAAATAAGATAATGCAGCGGACATCGCTACCATCCATCGTTTCCCAGGGAATTTCATATTGAGTTCGCCCCATCGCCAGGGCAGTACGGGCAACGCCTGAAGATTTACCATGCGGGATGGCAATATGATTTTCGAAACCAGTGGACCCTTGCTCCTCGCGTAGCCAGACATCCTTCAGAAAATCTTCTTTATTAATGACAGCCCCATCCTGCACCAATAAATCAGTTAATTCTTCAATGGCTTCTTCTTTACTTTTAGCCATCATGTTTAATTTGATGCTCTTTACATTAAGTACATTCGAAATATCCATAATTATCCTTCATTAATATAAATTTATGCCTGGGCAGCCGGGTTAACGGCGTTAGCTAAAAGTAGGGGCAAAACAATACCTGCCGTAGGGCAAGGTGATATAAGGAAACGCCAGAAATAACAGGGTTACAGCACCCTCAACCGTATCAATCAAGGGCGAGGACAAAGAGCCAGACCGGTTACATAGACTCTTTGCCCTGCGCTATGGCTCAATACGGCTGAGTGCGCTGCAATTTTCAGGCAGCGACTTCGCGCTGGTAAATATCGACCATTTTATCCCAGGCCTCGCTGACATTATCCGCCAGAGAGAACAGGCCCGAGGTTCCCACAATAAAGACGTCCACGCCGGACCGGGAGATGACATTGAAGGTTTTCTCGTTGCAGGAGCCGTCAATCTCGGTCAGGTAGTGGTAACCATTCTCCTCGCGCATCGCAATCAGTTGCTTGATTTTATTGAGTGATTCGGGAATAAATTTCTGCCCCGCATAGCCTGGGTCCACCGACATCACGGTCACCTTATCCAGCAGGTGGGCGTACTCTTTAATTGCATCCGCCGGGGTAGCCGGGTTTAACACCACGCCACAACGACGACCCGCATCTTTAATCTGGTTCAGCAGACGGAAGATTTTGTTATTCGCCGTCTCCGGGTGGAAGCTGATAATATCGGCCCCGGCATCAATGCACATGGGAATAATATCTTCCGGGTGATTCACCATCAGATGCACATCAATAGGGACATCGGTAATTTTTTTCAGGTTTTCGATAAAGAACGGTGACAGCGTAATGTTCTTCACATAGCTGCCGTCCATAATATCGACGTGGTAAAAATCAGCCCGGCTGTTCATGGCCGTAATTTGTTCTCTGAACTGCGTTAAATCCATACACATTAACGAGGGCGAAAATTTAGCCGCCATACTTCACCTCCAGCAGAATTAATTAGTTAAACAGTGAAACGACATGCCCGAGAATGATGCCCACAACGCCGAAGTCCGCATCGCCAAAGGTCGTGGATGCAAAGCCAAGGTCGCCCATGAGAGGCAGCAAAATCGCAGGCAAAAATGAGATCAGCAGACCGTGAGCGAAAGCACCCACCACCGCGCCGCGACGACCGCCGCAGATGTTGCCGTAAACGCCCGCCGTCGCGCCGCAGAAGAAGTGCGGCACCAGGCCGGGAACGATGACGCTTAAACCAAACAGTGGGCACAGGAACATACTCATCAGACCGGCGGCGAAGCTTGACAGAAATCCGACGATCACCGCGTTCGGGGCAAACGGAAAGACGGTAGGGCAGTCGAGGGCCGGTTTAGCGTCTTTTACCAGCTTGTCGGCGATGCCTTTAAAGGCCGGAACAATTTCGGCAATAATCATGCGAACACCCGCAAGGATGATCCACACGCCTGCCGCGAAGGTCAGCGACTGGATAATGGCGAAGATAATAAAGTTCTGACCGCCACTGATGCTGGACTCAACAAAGGTTTTGCCTGCAACCAGCACCAGAATCACGAACAGGATCATCATCGTCAGTGAGATGGCGACCGAGGAGTCACGCAGGAAGTTCAGGGATTTCGGGACCTTCAGCTCTTCAATCGACGGGCTGCCTTTACCGATCGCTTTCCCCACCAGCGCCGACAGCAGATAGCCGGTTGAACCAAAGTGCCCCAGCGCCAGGTCATCAGTGCCTGTTATTTTGCGTGTGAACGGCTGCAGAATGGCCGGCGAGACCACCATCATGATGCCGAGGATCACCGCCCCCACCAGTACCACCCAGAACGGCGACAGACCGCCAACGGAGAGGATCACCGCCAGCATCGCCGACATATAGAGCGTGTGGTGCCCCGTCAGGAAGATGTATTTCAGCGGTGTGATACGGGCAAGGACAATGTTAAACAGCATCCCCAGCACCATAATCATTGCCGTGGCGGTGCCGTAGTTTTTCTGCGCCAGCGCCGCCATCGCGTCGGTATTGGGTACGACCCCCTGAATATGGAATGAATGCTCAAACAGCTGGCTAAAGGTTGTTAACGTCGTCGCGACGATCGCCGCCCCGGATGTTAATATCACAAAACCCATAATGGTTTTGAGGGTTCCGGAAATAACCTCAGAAAACGCTTTTTTCTGTAATAATAAGCCAATCAGGGAAAACAGGCCGACCAGTATGGCGGGTGTACCCAACACATCATGAATAATAAACTGCAGCATAGAATGACTCCGTAAGGCCGCAAATAATTAATCAGAGATTTTCCGAGAGAATTTCTTTGATTTTATTGTTATCCAGCAGGTTAGATAAACCAAATACCTGGGCAGAATGGCCGGACAGATGTTCCGCAATATCCCGGGCGCTAAGAATAATATCGGCAGTTTCGCTTTTTGCCGATGTCAGATCGGTATGGGAAACTTCTGCTTCTTTATTCAGCTCTTTAATGATTTTTTTCACGTTCATTTCAACGATAAAACTGCTGCCTAACCCGTTACCACACACAATCAGAACCTTTTTCATCTTTACCTCTATCCCTTTATAACGCGTTGAATTTCTTCAATTGATGATGCTTTCAGCAGCGCTGAGAGTCGTTCATCATCGCTAAAAATGTCCGCCAGAGCGGTAATCATATTGATGTGCTCATCTCCCGAAAGTGCGCACAACATAATCACAACGTAAACAGGGTCATTCTCTTCTGCGTCAAAAGAAACGCCTTGTTTAATATGTAAAAGCGATAACCCGTTTTTAATTGCGCCTTGTTCCGGGCGAGCATGAGGCATCGCCAGGCCAGGGGCTAAAACATAATAAGGCCCCAATTCCTGATGGCTGTTAAAAATGGCGTCAATATAAGCTTCGGTCATCGTCTCTTTCGCCAGTAAGGGCTGAGCAGATAACCTAATGGCCTGTTTCCAGTCGCTGACTGAATCCACAATCTGGATATTTTCTGCAGGTAACCAGGTCGTAATCATAAATACCCCGATGCGTTGAAAGTGAGTTTACTATAGTGGAATGCCTTTGTGGCTTACCGTGATCTTGCTCTCAAAGTTAGCGCTAACATGGCTGGAATGTTAAAATTCTTGTTACCGCTAACTTTATTAACGATACTGCTCATTACTTTGCAGTTGGGCAATGCGCAAAACGGTAAACATCATTTACAATGGCTGCCCAGCCAGGCGAAAGGAGGACATCAGTGCACACGTTAGATGCGGACGATAGCGCGAGAGAAAAACGCAGGAAAAACACCGGTAAAATTACGCTCGCTGAAGTTGCAAAACTGGTCGGCGTGAGCACGATGACCGTGTCACGCGCGTTACGTATGCCTGAGAAAGTGAATCCTGAACTGCGCACCCGTATTGAAGCAGCGGTGAGCGAGCTGGGCTATGTACCCAACCTGCAGGCCCGCAGCCTGGCCTCTGCTGACTCCCGCCTGGTGATGGGCGTGGTGCCTGCTTTTTCCGCCCCGGGTTTTCTGGCCGTCTCCGAAACTCTGCAGACCGTACTCGCGACGCAGGGCTATAGCATGATGTTTATCGAGTCCGGGCAGGGGGGGCAGAGTGAAGAAAACGCGTTTGCGCAAATGCTCGCCTACAACCCGGCGGCGATCATTCAATTCAATATTGATAACATCAGCAGCTGTTCGCAGATGATAAGTAACACCGGCGTGCCGGTGGTTGAGATCGGTGCCATCAATCGCGATGCAGGCTGGGTCAGCATTGGCGTTGACTACGCTGCGGCCATCAAAAAGTTGGTCAGATCGCTCGCAGAGGCCGGATATAAAAATATCGGCCTGCTTTGCACCGCCTCCAATAACATTATGTTCCGCCAGGTTCTGAGCGGTTGGAACAGCGCGATGCTCTCGGTTAACCACTCCCCACATCGCGTGGTGACTTCTCACCTGCCAGCCGGGATTACGACCGGTTTAAACCTGCTGGGGGATATCCGTATTACCTGGCCTGAGCTGGATGCGCTGATCTGCACTTCGGATGAAATTGCCTGCGGCTGCATTATGGCCTGCCATGGTGCGGGGCAGAAAGTGCCTGACACCCTGGCACTGGCAAGCTTGAGTGGGAGTACCCTCGCCGCAGTGTGTTCACCGGCTCTGACTGCGGTGGAATTTCCGTGGAGTGAAACGGGGACAGTCGCAGGAAAAACCTTGCTGGATCTCCTGGACGGCAAATCGACAGATAAAGCCATTGAGTTGCCCTCAACGCTGCAAGTTCGCGCCAGCACCCGCAAGCCTTCCTCCCGGTAAAATCGCTTTTATGAGTTATCCTGCCGAATACGGCAGGATAACGATCAACCCCTGGTCATCCCCCGGCGCAATGCTTCTGAGCCGCGGGTTGACCTCAGCAACACGATCAGGACTTAAACAGGTTCTTCAGCGTATGCGGCTGACAGCGCAGATACTGATCGGGCGCATGTACCTGAGCACCCAGTTCCGCCGCTGCATGCCATGGCCAGCGCGGATTGTAGAGCGCGCCACGGGCGATACCAATGATATCCGCATCCCCACTGGCGACGATGGATTCCGCATGTTCAGGGTTAGTGATTAACCCTACCGCCACCACCGGAATCTTCACGGCAGCTTTCACCGCTCTTGCCAGCGGCACTTGATAACCAGGGTAGACATCAATCTGCTGGTCGGGATGCAGGCCGCCGCTGGAAACGTGAATCGCATCCACGCCACGGGCTTCCAGCATCTTCGAGAACTCGACCGCTTCCTCAAGGTTAAACCCGCCATCGACCCAGTCTGTTGCGGAGATACGCACGCTGATGGCTTTATCGGCCGGGAAGGCTTCCCGCACTGCATCAACAATCTCCAGCGGGAATCTGGCTCTGTTTTCCAGCGACCCGCCGTAATTATCCGTACGCTGGTTAGAGAGCGGGGATAAAAATTGATGTAACAGATAACCATGCGCGGCGTGGATCTGGATCAGGTCGATATTCAGTCGGGCGGCACGTTTGGCGGCCTCTGCGAACTGGTTACGGATTTCTGCCAGGCCGTTGCTGTCGAGGGCGGTCGGGAGGGTGTAACCCTTGCTGTAAGGCACCGCAGACGGGGCTAAAGTTTGCCAGCCACCTTCCTGATCGGGTGGGATTTGCCCCTGCTTATCCCAGGGCTTGTACGTTGAGGCTTTGCGCCCCGCATGGGCCAGCTGGATGCCAACCGGAATATCTGACCACTTACGAATAGTGGCGAGCACCCGGCCCATCGCCTCTTCTGTCTTATCATCATAGAGACCGACATCAGCGTAGGTAATGCGGCCTTCGGGGGAAACGGCGGCTGCCTCAATAGTGAGCAGGCCCGCACCGGACTGTGCCAGTTGTCCCAGATGGAGGGTATGCCAGTCAGTCATGCAGCCTTCTTCGGCGGAGTACTGGCACATGGGGGCGATCACAATACGGTTTTCGAGTTCAAGATTGCGGATACGTAACGGTGTAAACAGCTTGGGTTGAGACATACATGTCACTCCAGATTGCAGCGTTAAAAAAGGGGCCGGGTCCTGGTCAGGATGCGACGATTTTTATCCTTGAATATTCATCAACATAACGCACAGGCAGTGATAACTGAACCTCCCGTTTGCGCAAAAGTGCGTTGCGCCTGGCGCAACGCTACAGCATTAGTGCTCTACACTTTCCTGCTCGGGTGAAAGATGCGCCATCAGAAAATCGACAAACACCTTCACTTTTTTGGTGTTCCTGCGGGTGGGATGGTAGATGGCATAAATCGCGGAATCATCCTCTCCGTCATTCACTTCCGCGCGCCATTGCGGCAGTAACCTGATCAGCTTCCCTTCGGCAATATCCTTGCCAATCAGCCAGTCCGGCAGCAGCGCGATGCCATAGCCGCTTAACACCGCCTCGCGCAATATTTCCGAGTTATTGCATTTCAGGGTGCCTTTCACATCGATGGCGACCTGGCTTTCCCCGTTGAAATACCACTTCGTTTTGCCGGATGAATAGGAAAAGATCAGGCAGTTGTGGTTTTTAAGATCGCCTGGCGCATCAGGATAACCCTGCACTTTCAGGTAGTCCGGGCTGGCGCAGACGCACCGGCGCTGGGAAAGTAACTTACGTGCGATCAGATTGGGCGTGTCGACCTTACCCAGTCGGACAGTCAAGTCTAGCCGCTTTTCCACCAGATCGACGACCTCGTCGGTAAAGGTCAGATCCAGGGAAATTAACGGATAGCGGCGAGAAAAGGGGGCCAGCAGCGGGGCGATATGCAGCCTGGAAAACGAGACCGGTAAGCTTATCCGTAACACTCCCCGCGGCTCTCCCGTCTGGTCCCGCACCTCCTGATTGGCATACTCCAGGTCGTTGAGGATCCTGACCGCGTGCTCGAAATACACATGCCCGGCCGCCGTCAGCGCCACGCTGCGTGTCGAGCGGGTCAGCAGCTGCGTGCCCAGCACCTTTTCCAGTCCGTCAATCTGTCGGGTTACCGAGGACGTCGCCAGCGCTAATTTTCTGCCCGCAGGTGCAAACCCGCCTTCTTCGACCACGGTAATAAAGGCCTCAAGCGATGCCAGCATATCCATTTTTACTCTCCCCGCATCGTTGCGCATCGCGCAACTCTGTTAGCTGTTTTAACCATATTATCACCTTTAAGTAACAGTGTTAGCCTTCCGTTCAGTGAGAGGTGAAACATGAAAATATCCATCAAGGTTACGTCAGATTTTATTTGTCCCTGGTGCCGGATCGCAGATGCGCGTCTGGAAAAGGTGCTGCAATCCTTGCCCGAAGACGTCGAGGTCGAGGTTGACTGGCTCCCCCTTGAACTCAACCCGGGTATGCCGCTGGCAGGCATGGACCGTACCGCCTATCGACGCGCGAAATTCGGTAGCTGGGCGTATTCACATCAGCTGGATGAGCACACTGTTGAGAAAGGCAAAACTGACGATGTCACGTTCAACTATCCGGCGATTCAGCGGGTGCCCAACACCTTTGCTGCGCATCGGTTGACGCTCTTTGCCGGGGCCGGACCGGCCCGATCCCTGCTGGTTAAACGTCTGTTCCAGGCCTACTTCGAGGAGGGGAGGGATATTGGCGACCTTGATGTTCTGGCGGAAGTGGCGGGCGAGTGCGGGATGGACAAAGAGGCCGCGCACAATTATCTGCTGAGTACCGCGGGAGAAGCGGAGGTGATCCAGCTGGAAGACCTGGCGCGGCAGGGCGATATCAATAGCGTGCCAACCCTTGATATTGCCGGTATCCGGCTGACAGGCGCCGTTCCGGTGGATCAGCTCCGCTATTACATCATGGATGCGTATCGCAACCCGATTAAAACGGAAGGGGGTCAGATATGATCGGTGAAACACGCCCCAGAAAACGGGCCATTATTATTGGCGGCTCCTTAGGGGGATTATTTGCCGGGAATATGCTGCAGCAGGCGGGCTGGGAGGTGGATATCTTCGAGCGCTCGGCCCGGGATCTGGACAGCAGGGGCGGCGGCATTGTGCTCCAGCCCGAAGTGGTGGAGCTCATTCGCCGCAGCGGCATCGAACGCAACTGGGACGATCTGGGCGTGCGCTCATCGCACCGAGTCGTGTATCGCCCGGACGGCTCGGTGGAACACCGGCAGTATGCGCCTCAGGTGCAAACCTCGTGGTCATTGATCTATTCCCTGATGCGCTCGACGATCAGCGATATTCATTATCACAAAAACCATGTGCTTACGGATGTGGCGTTTCCTGATAACCGCCATGTCACGGCCCTGTTTGAAGGTGGGGCAAAGGTGACCGGGGATCTGCTTATCGGCGCTGACGGCAACGGTTCATTTGTGCGTA
Organism: Leclercia sp. LSNIH3; assembly: GCF_002935105.1. Lineage (NCBI taxonomy): Bacteria > Pseudomonadati > Pseudomonadota > Gammaproteobacteria > Enterobacterales > Enterobacteriaceae > Leclercia > Leclercia sp. LSNIH3. The sequence goes on along the minus strand of NZ_CP026387.1, from coordinate 699,924 downwards.
AACTGCTCTGGAGCGACACGCCAGAGTATGCCGGGTATATCGCCTGGCGCGGGCTGGTGCCTGAAAACGACATGCCTGCGCTCGCCAGAGAGCAGCTTCACGGCGACTTTGCTTTCGCCAGCAACGAAGGGTCGCACATTCTGGGCTATCTGGTGCCGGGCGCGGATAACGATTTACGGCCTGGGCACCGTTTTTACAACTGGGTCTGGTATCGGGTGGTCGATGACGTGCAGCGCGAAGCGATCATGACGGGGACCGACGGTGTTGCGCGCAGCTATTCCGTGCCGGAAGGGCTGTTGTCTGCACGCTGGAAAGCGCACCTGAAGGAAGAGGCTCAGCGTTTGCTCCCGCCCGGATTCCGCGACATCGTGCAGGCAACAAAGGAACCTTTTGCCCAGGCGATACGCGACCTCGCCGTCGATAAGATGGTGAAGGGCAGGGTGATCTTACTGGGTGACGCGGCCGCGATCCCCCGCCCTCATACTGCGGCGAGCACCTCAAAAGCAGCCGCCAATGCGCTGGCATTAGGGGATGCGCTGAAGGCCTGGCCTGACGATACCGACAAAGCCCTTGCCGAATGGGAAGGGGAACAACTCTTTCGCGGCAAATATTTACGCCAAATGGGGATGAGCATGGGAAATCGACTGCTTTTTGGCAGATAACGCCGCAATACCTACCAGATTTATCAGGTAAGCGAGGCCAGCTCCCGTATTGCTTTCGTCTGAAGGTAAACAGATAATGACCGGCTAATTAAATACCTCCCGGAATAACGATGAAAAAAGCGCTAATGCTTGCCGCGAGTATAACTCTTTCTGGCTGTGCGGATAAAATGCCGGAATATGATCCCGATCCGGTAATTTCACAATTTACTGCCTTGTTTAATCAGCAAGGCAGTATGGCTACTGAGCAGCGTTTTACCCTTCAACCGAACAATATTACCGCCCCCTGTGTTGTGACCTATACGGCGACCCAGGCACCGCAAATTGACGACCTTCGCTGGTACGGTGAGTGTCAGAATGGTGAGGCATCTGGATTGGGATTGGTAATTTTATCGTCATCCGGCACCAAAAGTAACAGTGTGGAGTTTTTAACGCCTGGGGGGATAAACGATATCGCTTATTATCAACATAATATCGCCCAGGATTTTTATGATATAGGTGTAGGTAATAATCAAGGATATTCCGGTAAAACGTTGCGACTTTATCGCGACGGTGTATATCTGTCACCCGTGGAAGGTTATTTCAGCTTTGACAGAAAACAGCAGATTAATTATTCACTGATGCGCAATCCGATTACGGGCATGACGTCCTATATGAAGATGGACCGAAATGGCACAGGCCTGGCATTGAATGTTTATAATGATTACACCAATAATATTGCGCAGAACATTCGCATCGGCCAACAGAATCATATTCTGTTGGAAGCGGTGAAATTACAAAATGGTGCTGTGGTCACCAGCCAGAATGGTCAGTATCTTAATGCGCAAAGTATTATGCCGTTCGTCAGCGCGCAGCTTTCAGAGCTGGACAGCAAACTGGTTTCCGCACCGTCTGCTTATGCCGAAGCCACCCGGAAAATAACGGAATTAAAAAACAGACTCTGTCCCGCGAAAGAGAATGCAGAGGTCGCGGCCTTTTGTGACGATCAACCTTTTTCTGCGTATCAGAGCGAGTTTGAACGGACTGCCCAGGCCTATCACAGTGCGCAACAGCAGCGTCTGGCTAACATCGAGAGCCAGCGTGTAGAGGCCATGCGCCAGCAGCAGATCGCGCAGCAAAATTACCAGGCGTTGAACGCCTCTCTTGCCCAACTTAATCAGACCACCCAGCAGCTGCAGCGTAATGTGATGCAGAATATGCCGACCTATGCTCCGCCATCTCCGACGATCACGAATTATAACCAGACCTCGATCTATACCTGTCAGGACGTATCGAACTGGACCTACTGCCGTCAGCAGCGGTAGAGGTTGGCCGCCCGGCTGGCGGTGAAAACGTCCAGCATCAGGAGCACAATGCTGATGATGCTGGCATTGCTCAACATACGGGGCCTGCATGGCCCCGTTTTACATCCTCCCCCCAGACCGGCAAAATAGTCCTCCCACATTTCGATAAAGATCATTCTGATGAAAAAATCTCTGCTCTGTGCGCTCCTTGTCTGCCTGTCCGGCTCCGCGTTGGCCACCACGTCGCAGGAGGCGCAGGTCGCGCAGGTGGTTAACCCCACTATCACGGCGCTGATGAAGGCGCAGGCGATCCCCGGTATGGCGGTGGCGGTGATTTATCAGGGTAAACCTTACTACTTCACCTGGGGGCAGGCGGACGTCGCCGCGAACAGGCCCGTCACCCGCCAGACGCTGTTTGAGCTGGGTTCGGTGAGCAAAACCTTTACCGGGGTGCTGGGCGGCGATGCAGTGGCGCGCGGTGAGATTGCCCTCAGCGATCCGGCAAGTAAATACTGGACTGCATTATCGGGCAAGCAGTGGGAGGGCATCACGCTTCTGCATCTGGCAACATACACCGCGGGCGGTCTGCCGCTGCAAGTGCCGGACAGCGTCACCGACGCCGCGTCGCTGGAAAAATATTATCAGTCCTGGCAACCGGAGTGGGCCCCGGGCACGAAGCGTCAGTACGCTAACGCCAGTATTGGGCTGTTCGGTGCCCTGGCGGTGAAACCTTCCAGGATGGACTTCGAGCAGGCGCTCACCCGTCGGGTGCTGAAACCCCTTAACCTCAACCACACCTGGGTCACAGTCCCGGCCAGTGAACAGGCGAACTATGCCTGGGGCTACCGGGACGGCAAGGCCGTCCACGTCTCGCCAGGAATGCTGGATGCAGAAGCCTATGGGGTGAAAGCCTCCATCGTCGATATGGCGGGCTGGCTTCAGGCCAACATCCAGCCGGATAAGATCCAAAACGCGTCGCTGAAAAAAGGGGTGGCGCTCGCCCAGTCACGCTACTGGCAGGTGGGGGAAATGTATCAGGGGCTGGGCTGGGAGATGCTGAACTGGCCGGTGACCTCCCGGGCGCTGGAGCAGGGGGCGGATAACCAATACGCCCTGGCCGCGCGCGGGGCCAGGGACATCAATCCGGCGCAGCCGCCAGTGAAGGCCTCATGGGTGCATAAAACCGGCGCGACCGGTGGGTTTGGTAGCTACATCGCCTTTATCCCCGAAAAGAACATCGGCATCGTGATGCTGGCAAATAAAAACTACCCCAACCCGGAACGAGTGAAGGCGGCATATCAGATTCTGGATGCGTTGCAGTAAACTCAGGGGCCTGCTTCGGCAGGCCTTGTTATGCCTCTGAACGGTTAATCTGCAACACCAGCTCCGCCATGCTCTTCGCGTCCATTTTCTCCATCACCCGCGCCCGGTGAACTTCTACCGTGCGGAGGGCGATATGCATCTTCAACGCAATATCTTTATTCATCAGGCCGGCGACGACGCAGTGCGCAACCTCTTTCTCTTTTGGCGTCAGCGTGGCGTAGCGCAGCCGGAGATCGTTGGTCTGCATCAGGCGCGCCGAGTGGGCATAGCCTTTCTCGATGGCTGCCTTCAGTGCCCCGGCAGCGACGGGTTTCTGTAAAAAATCGACCGCGCCTGACTGGATCTCCTGGACGGCCATCGGTACGTCGCCGTGCCCGGTAAGGAAGATCACCGCCAGGGTGCTGTTAGCCTCGCGCATGGCCTGAAATAGCGCATGCCCATCCATCTCCGGCATCCGCATATCCAGCAAAGCGACACCTGTTGTGCCTAGCGGGGCTTCGTGCAGAAACTGCTCACTCCGGTTCCAGCAGCGGACGCTATGGCCCAGGCTCTCAAGTAAATAGCTGCAGGCGCTGGTGACCGCCTCGTCGTCGTCAACTAAGTGAATCATTGCGTTTTTCCGTTGTTATCGTCAGCCGGGAAGGTGAGGGTCACGCGCACCCCCTCGCTGCCGTCCGGCGCCCGGTGGTTGTTCACACTGATTTCGCCATGGACGCCACGCAGCAACCGTTGGCAAATGACCAACCCCAGCCCCATCCCTGTTTTTTTACCGGAATGGAAAGGGCGGAACAGGTCAGAGATTTGCTCAACGGGGATGCCGCCAGCGTCGTCCTGCAAGGCAATCAGGTACTGTTGCTCATCACGATGGAGATCTATCCACAGGTTGCAGGCCCCGGCCTGAACCGCGTTCAGAATGATATTCGCCAGCATCTGCTCCAGTAATACCGGGGGCAGAAAAAGCAGAATGCTCTGGTGACTGTTAAGACAAACGCTCAGGCCGGGTGCGGCCTTATCCAGCTGCAGGAGGGTCAGCACCTGCTTCAGGGTCCCGGCTACATCGCAGGGGATGTAACTTTCTGTCGCATGTTCATTCTGCCGCGCCGGGGTGGCCCACTCCCGCAGGTGGCGGATAATCAACCCGCAGCGTTCGGCCTGTGATTCGATATTGATCAGCGCCTTCTCGACTGCGGCATGGTTTTCAGCCGCTGACAGATGGTTCAACCCACCCTGGGCGTACATGCGAATGGCCGCCAGCGGCTGGTTAAGCTCATGGGCAAAGCCGGAGGCCATCTCCCCCAGCACGTTCATCTGCCGGGCCTGCTCCAGGGCCTGCTGCTGGGCGCGCAGCTGGTTGTGTGCTTGTTCCAGCGCTTTACCGCGGCGATTCACCAGCACCATCACCCAGCCATAGTTGGCAATGAATAGCGCCGCCAGCAATAAACCCAGCCCGATAGCCAGCCGGTGCTGACGCATCCAGTCGATCACCGTCTGTCCGATCCGCTGCTGTTCTGGATGACGGTTAAGCTCACGCAGCAGGGCTTCGGTGTCGCTGGTGGAGGTGGGGGCACCCCAGCGGGGTGAACTCAGCAGAGCCCGGGTCACCGCATCCGCTACCCGATCGTCCACACCGGGCAGCGCGGCAAACGACCAGTCGGGGTAGAGCGGGGTGCTGGTCAGGCAGTGAAAGGCGGTGTTTTGTTGCAGCAGCACGTGAAACTGACTTTTGTCGATCAGCCCCTCGCTGTCCATGCTCTCCAGTAAACAGGCCGGCACGATGGCGGCCTGGATGGCGTCCTCACGCAGCAGATAGAGCAGGGCATCGGCCGGAAAGCCGACAAAGCGCACCTTGCTTTCATCCACCTGCAGCCCGGCATCCCGCAGCGCCCGGTAGCCGAGCAGATAGCCACCGAAGGCCTGTGTATCCACCGCCCCCAGCGTTTTCCCGGCCAGATCCTGCGGATGGGTAATGCCGCTGCCATCTCTGACCAGAATGGTGCTGCCGGTGGCCATACTCTCCAGGGCATCGCCCTGCCCGGAGCGCAACGACGACAGCCAGCGCAGATGATAGTGGCTGTTGAGTTGCACAAACTGCCCCGGGTTCGTCAGCACAAACTGGATGGTGCCCTGGTTCACCGCCTCGCGCATACCGTCGAGATCCAGCGGTAGCAGGCGAAAGTTAGCATCAGGCACGGCGTGATTAAGCGAGTCGACCAGCGACTGCCAGTGGGTGCGGGTGGCGGTTTCACCGCGTAAGGCCAGGATGCCGATGGTCCAGTCGGCTGCCAGCAGTGGGGAGGTAAGGCTGGTAAGGATCAGGAACAAAAGGATTTTTACGCTGTGCTCCATGCAATACCTGCCCCTTTCTTTTGCGTTAGATCAAGACCGCTGTGTAAATGTGGTTAACCACAATAGTGAGCCAACCGGCCAGATTTTTAGACTGTAAATAACCACATTTGGTCAGGTAATACCATCCCTGATCGTTTTCTTACGCGCACTGAGTGGAGGGCAACATGGACATCAGTAAGCGCCAGTTTTTACAGCAAATAGGCGTTGTCACGGCCGGCGCGGCGCTGGTGCCGCTGGCGGAGGCGGGGATCGCGTTCGGCCCGGAGCGACGTGAAGGTTCAGACCAGCATCGCTACGCCATGCTGATCGATCTGCGTCGTTGTATCGGCTGTCAATCCTGTACGGTGAGTTGCACCATTGAGAACCAGACGCCGCAAGGGGCGTTTCGCACCAACGTCAACCAGTATCAGGTCCGACTTGCCGACCGCGACGACGTGACCAACGTGCTGCTACCGCGCCTGTGCAACCATTGCGATAACCCGCCCTGCGTGCCGGTCTGCCCGGTGCAAGCCACCTTCCAGCGTAAGGACGGCATCGTGGTGATCGATAACACCCGCTGCGTAGGCTGCGCCTACTGCGTGCAGGCCTGTCCGTATGATGCCCGGTTTATCAATCATGCTACCCAGACGGCGGATAAATGCACCTTTTGCGCGCACCGTCTCGAAGCCGGGCTGCTGCCGGCCTGCGTGGAATCCTGCGTGGGGGGAGCTCGAATCATTGGCGACCTGAAAGATCCCCGCAGCACTCTGAGCCGGATACTGGCGGCACACCGGGACGACATCAAGGTGCTGAAACCGGAAAATAACACCCGGCCGCACGTCTTCTATCTTGGGCTGGATGAGGCCTTTGTCTCGCCGCTGCAGGGCCGCGCCCAGCCTGCACTCTGGCAGGAGGTGGAATATGGTCATTCATGAGATGCTGGCTCAACCCCAGGCGATTACCTGGCTGCCCTGGGCCGTACAGTACTTTTTCTTTATCGGGATTGCCGCCTGTGCCGCCCTGGTGGCCTGCGCCGCCCGCTGGCTGCGGCACCGGCGCAGCCAGCAATGTGAACGGGTGTGCCTGTTTATTGCTCTCACCTGCGGGATCACCGCTCCGCTGGCGTTGACCGCCGATCTGCACCAGACTGCCCGCTTCTGGCACTTTTACGCCTGGCCGACCCCCTGGTCGTGGATGCCCTGGGGGGCGCTCTTTTTACCGCTGTTCACGCTGCTGCTGGGGCTGTGGTTTCTACTTTTTCATCTGCGCAAGGGCGATACCCGACTCCTGCGCGCGCTGGCGCTGGCGACGGCGCTGACGGCTATCGGCCTGCTGCTCTATACCGGGCGGGAAGTCTCCGTGGTGCGTGGCAGACCGATGTGGTTCAGCTACTGGTTCCCGGTGGCGATGTTCTTAAGCGCCATGAGCGCGCTGCTGGCGATGCTTGGCCTGGCGATGCGCGATCTTACCCGGCGGATGGCGCAGGGGCAGGTTGTGACCCTCGTCCTGCTTGGGGCGGTGCTGCTGGCGTGGTATCTCGGCGATACCCTGTCAGGGGAAGCGCTGCGCCAGCAGTGGCGGCTCGGCGGTGAGATTCGCCTTTACCTGCTTACCCTGATGCTGTTGTGGACGGCGACGTTGGCAGTCTCGTTGTATGCCAGCCGGTATAAACCCCCGTTCTTTATCGCGCTCGCAAGCACGCTGCTGGTGGCAATCCTCTGCTGGACGCTGCGCTGGACGGTGCTGATGGGCGGGCAAATTATCCCGAAATTCAACGCTCTGATGAATGACTACTCCCTGCCGATGGGCACCGACGGCCTGCTGGCGATTATCGGCACCTTCGGTCTGTGGCTGGCTCTGGCGGTCGTCCTCGGGGAGTGTGTTACCTGGCTTTCAAGGAGATACCCGCATGCCTAAGTTATCCCGCCGTCAATGGCTGAAAATCGGCGTGGCCGCCGGTGGTTTTGCCGCGTTTGGTCTGAGCTATCGCGATGTCGCCCAGCGGGCTGTTGAAGGGCTGGTCAACGGCACCTCTGGTAAAGTGACTCGCGACCGGATCCACGCTAACTCGCTCCCCCCGGAAGGCTGCGCCCGCAATGGCTGGCAGAATACGCCCGGCCAGGTGGTTTCCATGACTCAGTGTTTTGGCTGCTGGACGCTGTGCGGCATCCGGGTGCGGGTGGACAAGCAGGCTAACCGGGTGCTGCGCATCGCCGGTAACCCCTGGCATCCACTCTCCCATGAGAAACCCTTCCCCAGCACGATGCCGTTTGCCGAGGCAATGACCCGGCTTGCCGGCGAAAGCGGGCTTGAATCCCGCTCTACCGCCTGCGCGCGCGGGGCCACCCTGCTGGAGAGCTTGACCAGCCCGCTACGGCTCCTCACCCCGATGAAGCGCGCGGGGAAACGCGGTGAGGGGAAATGGCAGCGCATCAGCTTCGAGCAGCTGATTGAAGAGGTTGTGGAAGGCGGGGATCTGTTTGGGGAGGGGCATGTGGATGGGCTGCGCGCCATTCGCGATCTCACCACACCGGTGGATGCCCGTCATCCTGCCTATGGACCGAAGGCCAATCAGCTGCTGGTGACCAACACCAGCGATGAGGGCAGGGATGGCTTCCTGCGCCGTTTTGCCCTCAACAGCTTCGGATCGAAGAACTTCGGTGCCCATGGGGCCTACTGCGGGCTGGCCTACCGCGCCGGTTCCGGGGCGCTGATGGGCGATCTGGATAAAAACCCGCACGTCAAACCGGACTGGGACAACGTCGAGTTCGCACTGTTTATGGGCACCTCACCGGCCCAGTCGGGCAACCCCTTCAAGCGCCAGGCCCGCCAGCTTGCCAGCGCCCGACTGCGGAAATTTAACTACGTTGTGGTCTCGCCGGCCCTGCCGCTGACCACGGTGCTGGCCGACGATCATGGCCACTGGCTGGCGGTGAAACCTGGCACGGATTCGGCGCTGGCGATGGCGATGATCCGCTGGATTATCGGGAACGAGCGCTATGCCGCTGAGTACCTGTCACTCACCAGCCGTGAGGCGATGGCGCGCGCCGGGGAGAAGAGCTGGAGCAACGCCACCTGGCTGGCGATCGTCGATGAACACCATCCCCTCGCGGGCCAGCACCTGCACCTGTCCCACCTCAATGGGGGCGACGGGGAGGGAGATGAGGCGCTGGTGGTGAACGAGGTGGGGGAGTTGGTGCCCGTCAGCCAGTGCGATCGCGGTGCGCTACTGGTAACCCGGCAGGTGACCCTGCACGATGGCACCAGAGTAACGGTGAAAAGCAGCTTCCAGTGCCTGAAGGAGTCGGCGCAGCGCTTCACCCTGGAAGCCTACAGCCAGCAGTGCGGGGTGGCTGTCGATCAGATTGTCGCGCTGGCCACGGCCTTCACAAGCTACGGGCGCAAGGCGGCGGTAGTGACTCATGGTGGCATGATGTCCGGGAACGGATTCTATAACGCCTGGGCGGTAATGATGCTTAACGTGTTGCTGGGAAACATGAGCCTCAGCGGCGGGGTCTTCGTCGGCGGCGGCAAATTCAACGGCGAGGTGAAGGGTGCCTGCTATAACCTGGAGCAGTTCCCCGGCAAGGTGGCGCCAAAAGGACTCAATATCGCCCGGAGCAAAGCCGACTATGCCAGCTCGGAGGAGTATCGGGGGAAAATCGCCGCGGGCCAGTCGCCGTGGCCTGCCACAGCGCCATGGTATCCTTTTGTCGCCGGGCAATTAACCGAGCTGTTACCCTCCGCGCTGGCTGGCTATCCCTATCCGCTGAAGGCGTGGATCTCCAACATGACCAACCCGCTGTACGGCGTGCCGGGGCTGCGGGCAATAATTGAGGCGCAACTGGCGGATCCGCAGCGCCTGCCGCTGTTTATCGCCATTGATGCGTTCATGAATGAGACCACTGCCCTGGCGGACTATATCGTCCCGGATACCCATAATTTCGAAAGCTGGGGATTCAGTGCACCCTGGGGCGGGGTAGCGAGTAAAACATCCACTGCGCGCTGGCCGGTGGTAACCGCCGCGATGGCAAAAACCGCCGGGGGTGAGCCGGTTTCCATGGAGGCGTTCTGCATTGCGGTAGCAAAACGGATGCAACTCCCGGGGTTTGGCGACAATGCCATCCCGGATGCACAAGGGGAAATGCATCCTCTCCATCGTGCTGAAGATTACTATCTGCGCATCGCCGCCAATATCGCGTTTGCCGGGCAGAAGCCGTTGCCCCCCGCCAGCGAACAGGATATAGCTTTGTCGGGCGTGGATCGCATCTTCCCGGCAATCAAACAGACACTCACGCCTCAGGAGGTACTGCCGGTGGCATTTCTCTACAGCCGGGGAGGGCGTTTTGCACCGGAGGCCTCCGGTCGCAAAGGGGAGATGATAGGGACCGAGTGGACTAAACCGCTGCATCTCTGGAACCCGCAGGTGGCGGCTTACAAACATGCCATTACCGGCGAGCGCTTCAGCGGCTGTCCAACCTGGTATCCGGCCCGCCTGTCTGATGGCCGGGCGCTGGAGGCGGTCTATCCGCCAGCGGAGTGGCCGATGCAGCTGATGTCGTTTAAATCGAACGTGATGAGTAGCTCAAGCACCGTTGTGGAACGGTTGCACCACGTCAAGCCGACGGGACTGGTGGCAATCCACCCGCAGGATGGTGCACGGTTTGGCCTTCAGCACGGCGACCTTGCGCGGATACAGACGCCGGGCGGCAGCGTGGAGGCACAGGTGAGTTTGCTCTCCGGAGTGATGCCGGGGGTGATTGCCATGGAGCATGGCTACGGCCACAGGGAGATGGGGGCACGGCAGCACTGGCTGGATGGCGAACCGCTGGCTCAGCGAAGCCAGATTGCCTCCGGGGTAAATCTCAACGATCTCGGCTTTGCTGACCCCACCCGCAAGGTGCCGGGCCCGTGGCTGGAATGGGTAACGGGATCCTCGGTGCGTCAGGGGTTACCGGCGAGGATTGAGAAAGTGTGATGTAAAAGGCAGCACCAGCTTTCGCCATGGCCCGGTGATGTTACAGACGCCCATCTCATCGGTTTCCTTCCAGCCCAGCCGGTGATAGAACGCCAGGGCCTGGACATTGCGGGTCGCCACCTTCAGCGTGGCTGGCTGCGTCGCGCCTGCCAGCCCCTGAGTGAGCAGGGCGCGCCCTAGCCCCTGGCCATGACAGGCTTCGTCGACATACAGATGGTGGACGAAATTCTCTTCGGCCCAGATGGCGATAAAACCGCACAGATGTCCCGCCTGCTCTGCGACCCAGATCTGTTCATTCTGGGTCTGAAGGGCAAAATCATCCCGCTGAAACCGCGACGGCTCCACCCAGTAAAAAGTGCGGCGTCGCGCCTCGAGGAACAACTGCGCCAGGGCGGGGGCATCTCCATCACCCAGGGTTCTGATCATAGTCACCTCCAGCCAATGTAATGCCCGGACCCTCCATAGACCCGGGCAAGAAAACGTCTCAGCAGGTAAACGCCTTCTCCTTCGCCAGCAGGAACGGACGCAGATACGCCACGGTATTCGACAGCGGGATCACCTCCTCGGCAAGCTTAATCTTCAGCACTTCACGAATGTACGTCCGGCGGGTGACGATCCGCGCCCACAGCGCCGGGTACGCCGTCTGGATGTTGCTTTGCAGCGCCGCATCTGCCAGCGCGATACTCTCCTCGGCGCTGACCCCGGTATAGCCGGGTACGGAGGGGATAATATCGATCTGCAGGATCATCCCGCTTTTCAGCGTCTCGGCGGAGTGCGGATAAACAGGGGAGGAGAGCCACTCTTCATCGGCGCTGAGGTGGCCCGGATTCAGATGCCAGCCATACTGCGCTTTGTTGAGCACCTGTTCGATGTGGGCGTACAGTTCACCCCCCGGCATCCCAATGCGGATAGTCTCAAGCCAGCTGGCAACCGCGGCAAAATAGGGTTTCGCCACCCGATCGAGATAATCTTTTTGCGCTTCGGGCAGCTCGCTCTCGTCGGCAATCACAAACCCGGTCCGGCTTGATAACCCGCCTTTAAAGGCCGTAGTCATCGACAGGGGCTGGCCGCGCTCAAGCTTTTTGTAGGTGGGATAAAAGTTCGCTTTCTCAAAACGCTGCCCGGCGGCGGCAATGGTCACCACCGTCTGATACTGGCCTTCTGCCGCGAGCAGCGCCCCGAGTTCGGTTTCGCGGATCCCCGGTTCCACCGCGTTCATGGCCTGCAACATGCAGCCGGAGGCAAGGTTAGCGCCATACTCGTAATGCGCGATTTCGTTCTCGTTGTTGGTTACGCGGGCGCCGTTGTCGCCGCAAATAAACAGGTGCGCCGCGTTCACCAGCTGCGCGCCGGTGCTGTTCTTGAGCGCCTCGACGATAAAGTACGGCAGATCGAAGAGTTGCGTATTATCAGCCCTGGTCGCGGTAAACATTTTCCAGCCAACCAGCCCGATTCGGTTCAGCCTGTAAAGCCCGGTCTCACTGAACAGCGTCTCCAGCGAGGTTTCGTTATCCATCGGCTGGTTCGGCAGCGAAAATAACGGGCAGTGCTTCAACGTGACCGGGATCCGCGAATGCTGCGCCATCTTCAGATTTTCATTACCCAGAATAGCGGTCGCAGCGCCTGATTTATCCAGTATCAGCAGGCCTTCCTCGAAGCGGGGCACAAACCCGGTCAGATACTCAAAATTACCCCCGTGCTCCTTATCGGCGTAAATCACGAGGGCATCGAAGCCCGCCTCGTTCATGCGGGTCAGCACCTTATTTTTACGCTCAAGCAGGGTGGCATCGGTGAGCAACACCGGGGGCACATCGGTGAAATGGCGCGGCGCAGGGATAGGCTGGAGCTGGATCATCATTGACCTCATCGTCAGGAGCAGGGCTGTCAGGCGCTTTTCCGGGCATGAACCCGTACGGTGGACGCAGGGGAATTTACCAGTTTATTTGCCGGTCGCACCGGGCGGCGCACCAGCTCTCCCTGGCAGTTGGGGCAGCGATGGTTGAGGTGAGTTTCAGCGCAGGCGGCGCAGAAGGTACATTCAAAGGAGCAGATTCGGGCGTCCAGGGCATCAGGAGGCAGGTCGCGATCACACCATTCACAGTTCGGGCGAAGTTCGAGCATAGGTTTCTTCCTTTCAGCGGGTTGCGTCTGCCTCACTATGCCAGAGAGACCGCAACCCCGCGACAGCGATATCGCAGGGTTGAGAGCGTTGTCCATAGTGTCGGAACGGCTTTCGCGTCTATCTCTTCATGAGTCAGTTCCCGTAGAAAGCATAAATGCCCGTAAGGGCATTTATGTTTCGACTGAATCTATCCTGTCAGAGACTGATTAGTGCCAGAACAGCGCAATCAGGATAATGATTGGGATCGGGACACCTAAAAAGAACAGTAATAGTGAGCGCATGTAAACCTCCTGCTTAATTAAGTATTAAAGATCGCGTTGACGGCCGCCCCAGGTCGCACACAAGCTGGCTACAAAAGCACCGGCCAACAGCGAGATGAATGTCCAGAGCATCAGATAGCTGGTGGCTTTGCGGGCTTCATCAGCAACCTTCTGCGCTTTCTCTTTCGTTTCTTTTAATTTCGCCTGGGCTTTGTCGTAGGTGGTTTGAACCCGTTGTTCAGCTTCTTGCTGACTGATACCGGTACGTTGAGCAATCAGCTGCGCGACATACTGGCGATCTTCCTGAGGTAACTGGCCGGTGCTGATACTGTTAGCAAAGATACCGGTCACTTCATTCAACTGAGCGGGAGTGAGTTCCTGCTGTGGCGCGGCAGGTGCCGGTGCAGCGGGTGCTGCTGGCGCATCTGGCGTCGCGGTTGGGTTTGCTGGAGCAGCAGATGGCGTACCCGGACGGAACATGGAATTAACGAAATAGTCCATTGGCGAACCTGAGCCGTCAGAGGAATCTTTCGCCATCCCCGCTGCGCCGCCGACGGTGGCTGCAGCTGCACCGCCCGCAACAGAACCGACCACTTTAGCACTGCCGCCTACGATGGCGCTGACCGTGGAGGTTAACAGCATCGCCGAGACCAGCGCGGCAACCGCCCAGGCCAAAAATCCGTGGGCAGTATCGCGGAAGTAAATTTCATTAGTATGGGTAGAAACCCATTTGGTGCGCAGGCGTCCGGCTAAATAGCCGCCCATCCCTGACGCCACAATTTGCGTGAACGTCAGCCACCCTATGGCCGCAATACCGACAGTACCGGCATCAAGCCCGTCATTTTCCCAGGGAGACACTGTTGTCAGGCCCAATCCTGCGCCCAACATAAGCATAATCAACGATAAAGACGCTGCTGCCGCCGCGCCAGCAAAGATGGCGCCCCATGATACAGCACTGCTGCTGCCCGCGTCGGGCAGAGGCAGACGCGGCTCAACATACTGAGTATTAGCAGTGGAATGATCGTGAATGTGAGTCATAGCTGTTGTCCTTTAAATAATCTTACGCCGGAACGCAAAACGGGAGTTTGCGTTCAGTACCAGGAACTGATTGAAAAAACAGGAAACATTATCAACTTCAACATTAAGGCTCTTTAAGGACGAAGTGGGGCAATTTATAATAACGATGTCATTAAAGATTAAATTAAATAAAAACAGTAAATGTAACTAACCCATGATTTCAGGATAGTTGATAATGTTGGCCCGGACACTTTTTGAAGCAAATAAATACAAAGCTATATTGTAATGATTTGTAAGTGCGCCGGGGTTATGCTACTCAGCGTTGCTATTATCAAGACGTATGATTATGTGACGGGAAAATAATTCCCATCCTGTCCAGGTTATTAAAACGATCGCCACAAGTTGGCGAGATAATTAAATAGGCCAGTGCCAGGTTTTATAAAAGTCCGTTACCGCGTAAAGTAACGGACTTTATAATCAACCTTATTTATCACCGGCATCAGGTTTATTGACTCAGGCGACGCCAGTACCACCGTCAGAACACCAGACCTGACCGGATGCGTAAGAGCTGCTGTCAGACGCCAGCAGAACGTACAGCGGCGCTATCTCAACAGGCTGGCCAGGTCTTCCCAGCGGGGTATCGGCACCGAATTGCTGCACTTTTTCCTGAGGCTGACCGCCACTGGATTGCAGGGGCGTCCAGTAAGGACCGGGTGCTACGGCGTTGACGCGAATCCCTTTTGGACCCAGCTGTTTCGCCAGTGATTTGGTGAAGGCCACGTTACAGGCTTTAGTCTGGGCATAATCCAGCAGGATCTCGCTAGGCTTGAAGGCCTGCACCGAAGAGGTGTTAATAATGACCGCGCCTTCCGACAGGTGATGCAGGGCGGCACGGGTGATCCAGAAGAGAGCATAAACGTTAGTTTTGAAGGTCGCATCGAAAGCGGCTGTCGTCAGCTCTTCAATGGACTCGCAATACTGCTGTCTGCCCGCGTTATTCACTAAAATGTCGAGGCCGCCCAGTTCACTCACCGCCCGTTCAACCAGCGTGTCGCAGAACGATTCCACCCGAATATCACCGGGGATCGCCACGGCTTTACGGCCTTCAGCCTGAATCAGCGCGATAACGGCCGCAGCATCAGATTCTTCTTCCGGCAGGTAGCCAATGGCCACATCGGCACCTTCGCGGGCATAAGCGATGGCGACTGCGCGTCCAATACCGGAATCACCCCCGGTAATAAGCGCTTTTTTACCTGCGAGTTTGCCAGAACCGATATAACTGGTTTCGCCATGATCGGGGATTGGCTTCATTTCCGATGCCAGTCCTGGCGTTTGTTGCGGTTGCTCCACAAACGGTGGGCGTGGGTAGTGTTTTGAAGTGATGTTTCCTGATGTCATCCCGACCTCCTTAGTCAATGAATATAAATAATAGTCACTGTGACGTGACACACATTTCCGGGAGGCAAAATTCGGACGATTCTTCTTTTGAATATATTTTTGCTTTTTTACGCAGGATGTCTTACCCAAATATAGGGCACGCCCTGTACGCAGAAATCAATATCTCATCAGGGCAATTATTTATGCGGATGCTTGCGTGTCATACGGGAAATAAAAAGCCTGAGGTGTCGTTCAGGTGAACGCTTTCGCGGCGCGTTGCGGGGCAATAAATTGACTCCGCCGTAACCGGGTCAGAAATGGTGGATATCCGCCTGGTTACCGGGAGAGGGGAATCAGCGCCGCAAGGTTTTTTTGTGGTGACCTCTCAACCCCCAGTCAATATGTTAGAATCCGCAAAACACCAGGCGCAAATAAGCAAGAGGGAGAAGATGGTAAGGAAAAACAGGATCGTTGTGGATTATTCGTTATCCATTTTAGAGCGCACTAAAGCCAGTAAACTTATTAACGATCATAAAAAAGAGTATCTCAAACCCTACGGTTATCTTTCACTCATTCAAAAGGCGGCGGTCTCTGTTTTAGGGGTAGCGGCGTTATTTACGCTTATTACGCTGCTGATGTTAAGCCTGAAAACCGCCCCCGACGCTGCTTTTTTTGCCAGAACACGTAACTTCAGTATCGCTCTGCTGGTGCTGTTTGGTGTCGCGTTGGCCCTGTTCAAACTCTATGACGTGTTGATGAATAACATCATGAAGAAACACCAGCGGGTTGAGCAGGAGGACCCGGAGACCTTACAGAAAGTGAAGCTAAACCGCTTCTTTATTGAAAATATCACCAACACCGCCAGCGGGAAAATCTACTGGAAAAACGTTAAGGACAGCTACCGGAAAGGTGGATTTATTTTTATCCATATGATGAACGATAATTGCGTGGTGATACCTGAAAGGGTTTTTGCTTCGACCAGCGAAGCCGCAGAGGTTTTTGATTTTATCAACGAGCAGATAGCGCAAAATAAATAAACCATGACAACCCAACAGCAATTCACCTTTGCCACGCGCCCGCTGGTGCCTTTCGCCCATGATTACACGCATGGCGAAACGGAGCCGTGGCACAGTCACACCTGCGCCCAGCTGCTGCATACCCTGAGCGGGGTGGTGCGCGTGGAGACCGCGCAGGGGTTCTGGATTGTACCGCCGGGGCGGGGCGTCTGGCTGCCTGCCGGGACGCAGCACCGTCTGCTGATCACCGGCAACGTGGCGGCACGGACGCTGTTTATCGATCCTTTTGCCCGGGCGGATCTGCCCTCGGTTTGCCAGGTGGTGCAAATTTCCACCCTGCTGCGCGAGCTGATCCTCGCCTCGCTGCACCTGCCAGAAAGTTACGCGGCGGGCAGCAGAGCCGAGCGCATTTATGAGTTGATCCTCGATGAAATCCGCGGGATAAGCGTGCTGCCGTTCAATCTTCCCGAGCCAGAGACACCCGCACTGCTGGCGCTGTGCCGCCAGATCCAGGCCGAGCCGGGCGCGCGCTGGACGACGGCGCTGGCGGCCAGCCAGTTAAACATCAGCGAACGTACCCTGTTGCGGCATTTTCGCCAGCAGACCGGGCTGGCGTTCAGCGAATGGCTGCGCAGGGCGCGGCTGATGGAGGCCCTGAACCGCCTGGCGCAGGGGCAGTCCGTGCTCCGGGTGGCGCTGGACCTCGGTTATGAGAGTCACAGCGCCTTTAGCGCCATGTTCCGCCGCACCCTCGGCGTGGCCCCGAGCGACTACTTCCAGCCTGAGTCGCTTTCCGGCAATGCGTTCAACAATGCCTGAAGCGATGCCCGGGAAACATCGTTGTCGATGCCCGTTCCCCAGCGGCTCACGCCCTGCTTAGTGCTGCAGCGAATATAGGCCGCCGACCGGCTTTCGCTGCACCTGCCGAGGGTATGCTCGTGATAATCCTCGATGGCGAATGTCAGATTAAAGCAGGTTTTTATCGCACTGGCGGCGGCAGAGAGCAGGCCGTTGCCTTTTCCCTCTAAGGTCACGATACCCCCGGCGGTCTGCACCCGCGCCGACAATACCAGCCCACCGTCCGGCTGGCTCTCCGTCCGGTAGTCCAGCAACTGACGTGGGGCGAGCTGATGCGGGCCATACAGCTCGCGGTAGAGCTGCCACAGCGCGCTCAGCGTCATCTCGTTGCCTTCCCGGTCGGTGTGGGCCTGAACGTGGCGGCTGAAGTCCTGCTGCAACGCCCGGGGCAGCACCAGACCGTGATTTTGCTCCAGCATCCAGGCCGCGCCGCTTTTCCCGGACTGGCTGTTGACGCGGATCACCGCCTCATAGCTACAACCGATATCGTTCGGATCAACGGGAAGATAGGGCATCTCCCAGCGCGGTGAGGCTGACTGTTCCCGGGCGTGAAACCCTTTTTTGATGGCATCCTGATGAGAGCCAGAGAAGGCGGTAAACGCCAGCTTACCGGCATAAGGGTGGCGCGGATGCACCGGCAGCTGGTTGCACTGCTCCACCAGCTCCACCACCTGCTTCATGTCGCTGAAGTCGAGCTGCGGCGAAATCCCCTGGCTGTAGAGATTCATCGCCAGCGTCACCAGACAGACGTTGCCGGTGCGCTCCCCGTTGCCAAACAGACACCCTTCCACGCGATCGGCCCCGGCAAGCAGAGCCAACTCGGCGCTGGCGACGCCGCTGCCGCGGTCGTTATGGGGATGCACGCTAATACAGACGTCACGCCGGCGAGAAAAGTGACGGCAGAAGTACTCAATCTGATCGGCATAAACGTTGGGCGTATTCACCTCGACCGTGGCGGGGAGGTTGATGATCATCGGCCGGGCGGAAGAGGGTTCCCAGACATCCGCCACCGCCTCGCAGATTTGCAGGGCGAAGTCCGGTTCGGTGAAGCAGAACGTTTCCGGCGAATATTCGTAGCACCAGCGAGTCTGCGGGTGAGCCTCGCATAAGGCGCGGATCTGGCGCGTGGCGCTGACGGCCAGTTGCACGATCTCCTCTTTGCTCTGGCGAAACACCAGCTGGCGGAACAGCGGCGCGGTGGCGTTATAGAGATGCACCGTGGCGCGTTTGGCACCTTCAAGAGAGGCAAAGGTGCGCTCAATCAGATCGCTGCGGGCCTGGGTGAGCACCTGAATGGTCACGTCATCCGGGATCCGCTGCTCCTCAATCAGCTGACGGACAAACTGAAAGTCCGTCTCTGAGGCGGAAGGGAAGGCGACCTCGATCTCCTTAAATCCACATGTCAGCAGTTGCTCCCAGAAGCGCAGCTTGCGCGGAATATCCATCGGTTCGGCCAGCGCCTGGTTGCCATCGCGCAGGTCGGTAGAGAGCCAGCGTGGCGCGTGGGTTAAGGTCTTATCCGGCCACTGGCGGTCAGGTAACGCAATGGGGGCAAAGGCGGCGTACTTTTGCGAGGGATTGGGCAGCATGGTTATTCTCCAGGTGATGTTGTGTTTTTATCCTGGCGAAAAAGGGGGCAGGGCACTGGCGCAAAACTGACAACCTGTGGCGAGGATCCGCCACATCACATCGCCCTGTGCAGCGCCTCTTCCATCAGCTGCTCCAGCTTCGTCTGGGCTGTGCTTCCGCTCTTTTGTTCCAGCGTGATCCCCAGGCTTCCTGGCGCAGGCAGAACACTCTCCGCCACCCGCAGGTTGCCCGGCATGCCGATACGGGTGCGCAGGGTGACGCCGAGTCCCGCCTGCACCGCCGCCCAGATGCCGCTCAGGCTGTGGCTGACAAACACCACCCGCCAGGGGATGCCCGCCTGGTTCAGGCAGTCGATGGCACGGGCGCGCATCAGGCAGGGGGAGTCAAACATGACCAGGGGCAGAGGTTCGCCCCGGGCCAGCAGGGCGCCGATGTCCATCTCCGGGGGCTGGATCCACGCCATCTGGCGCTGGCCAATCAGCTGGCCCTGGCGCTTTTCCTGTGCGTTCTGCCATAGCAGCACCATATCGAGGGCGTCATCATCAAAGGCAGTGAGCAAAGCCCGGTTGCGATCGACCCGGGCAATGATCCGCACATCGGGATGGTGGCGTTTAAATTCCCCCAGAATGCCCGGCATCAGCGACTCGCCAAAATCCTCCTGCATGCCGATACGGATCTCCTCCTGTAACTGTTCCCCTTTCAGGGCGCACTGCATCTCATCATTCAGGGCCAGCATCCGGCGGGCATAGCTCATGACGATCTCGCCGTCGCGGGTCAGCGCCAGGCCACGGCCCTTTTTCATCACCAGGTCTGCCCCGCACTGCTGTTCCAGCTTTTTCAGCTGGGCGCTGACCGCAGAGGTGGAGCGGCAGAGGCGAATGGCGGCCTGGGCGAAGCTGCCGCACTCCATGCCGGTGACAAAACTGCGCAGGGCATCGAGGTCGAGCGTGGGCGGGATCTTGTTCATAATCGTCCTGAAATGCGGGATGGTAAGCCGCATATTATTTGATTTTCAGGATGAAAATATCGCGCCAGAATCGGCTTACTGTCAATACGGAGAGCACACCATGGCGAAATCACTGACTGCGGAAACCCTGTCCCGCGTCGCACCCAAACTGGCCGAGCTGAGCAGGGAGGTCCTTTTCAATGATATCTGGAAGCGTGATGCGCTCTCCCCGCGCGATCGCAGCCTGATCACCCTGGCTGCCCTGACGGCCCTGGGGGGCGTCCAGCAGCTGCCCTGGCATATCGACTTTGCGCAGCAAAACGGCCTGAGCAAAGAGGAGATCACCGAAGCCTTTACCCATCTGGCGTTCTACGCTGGCTGGCCTGCGGCGGTGTCGGCCCTTGGCTGCCTGGACGAGGAGTAACCCCGATGCCTTTCACCCGTATCTCCCTGCGTCCGGGGTACAGCGATGTGCAGATCGCGCAGATCTCCGACATCCTGCAGCAGAGTCTCGAGGCGGAGTTTGCCGTCCCGTTCGGCGATCGCTTTCAGATTTTTGAGGCGATCCCCGCCGGACAGCGCCTGTTCGACCGCCACTATAAAAGTGGAGGACGCAGCGACAATTTTATTCAGTTCCACATTCTGGCGGGCAAGCCCCGCTCGCGCGAACAGAAGCAAAATTTCTGCCGTCTGCTGAGCGATCGGCTGCACGCGGCGCTGGGTATACACCCGGATGATGTGATGGTGATGATCCACTTTAACACCGCCGATGACTGGAGCTTCAGCCAGGGACGGATGCTGTCGGAGGAGGGGTTATGATCGTGATGCAATACCGCTTCACCCTGCCTGCCGACTACGACATGGCCATCGTTGAGAAGCGCATTGCGCAGAACGGTGCCCGGCTGAACGGTTTCGCCGGGCTGCTGTTTAAAGCGTTTCTCGTCTCGCGACGAGAAGACGCCCATACCGAAGAAAACCGCTATGCGCCGTTCTACGTCTGGGAAAATGTCGGGGCGATGGCGCAGTTTTTACAAAGCCCTGGCTTTCGCAAGCTGACCGAGGATTTTGGCTGGCCGCAGATCGATACCTGGCTGGCGCTGCGCCTGCCTGCTGTTGATGAGGTAAAAGAGGCCGCCTGGCTGTCGATGGATCGCCAGCCGATCGCCCCCCACAGCGACCTGTCGGCGCTGACCCTGCGTGCGCCGCTGTGCGCATGGGATGTCAGCCGCTGGCAGGTGTTGGAGGTCGGGTTTGGTGACGCGCCACAGGCGGGAAAAGAGAATTATCGCATCGGCTACGTGGCGAGCGGTGCGACGGGTTCAACCGCCGTCCTTTCTTAAGCGTGATTTCCCTGCGGGGGAGATTCGCGGGATCGGGTTGGCACATTCAGAGGAGAGCGGGGCGAGCAACCCGCTTTCCGTCTCAAACGGTAGCGGCGGCCTGGCTTATATATCCTGTTGCGTATAATTACGCCCCGTGACAGGCATGAAAAATGTGCGGATGTATTCATCACCGCTGTGTTGCGCAAAACAACCCTTCCCCGTAGCAACAAAGTGAATTAAACCATTATGTTTATGGGTGTTTATTTGCGTTGTATAACGTGCTGGCTTGTTTTTTGTACGCCCGGAATAAAATTAACCTACATCTAATACTTTTTCAGACCAGACTTAATCTAAATTACAGCGCGCGATTCTCTCTAACTCGTTGATTTGTATGGTTAGAATTTTTCAATGAATTTGCTGAATCCATAATAGTCCGGTGACATATATTAATAGCATAATAACTAAATTATACTTCTTACCAATTGACAGAAGGATGAGGTTAGAATGCGGTTAATTGTCTTGTTGTTAAGCTTTGTGGTAACCATCCAGGCCTGGGCTGGTGAACTTCCCAAACCTGTCGGCAAAGTCCTTTTAACACTGTCCGGTAATATAGAAAATACAAATGAAGAGGGCAAAGCCGTCTTTGATATCGCCAGCCTTGAGAAACTGGGCCTGGTGAGTTTTAAGACCACCTCTCCCTGGTATGATGGGCGCACGACCTTTACGGGCGTGCCACTGAAAAAGCTCATGGAGTATGTTGGGGCGAAGGGGTCTGTCCTTAAAATCACCGCGCTCAATGATTACACAACCGTGATCCCTCTTAGCGATGCCCAAAAATACAACGTTATCCTGGCCTTAAAAGTCAACGGGGAGTATATGCGTATCCGTGATAAAGGCCCGTTATTCGTCGTGTATCCTTATGACAGCATGCCTGAACTGAATAATCAGATTTTCTATTCAAGGTCTGCGTGGCAGGTCAGCAAAATGATGATCGAATAGGCGTTCAGGAGAGCTTCATGAACAGGATACTGGCGGGCATCATTTTTTTCCTCTTTATCTCTACCGGGTATGTCTCTTTCCTTGTGCATGAAAGGCAGCAAGAATTACAAAAACTGACGCATTACACTGATTCCTGGTCGGCGGCACAGTTGGTATCCGAATATTACCGATTTGAGTCCATGCTGGGTCTTTATGCTATCGATGAAACGCTCTCCATCGATGATGTACGCCTGCGCCTCGACATTATGCTCAGCCAGAGTGATTTAATGAAAGAAGGGGATCTGGGGTATTATATTGAAAGTTCTGAAGCGCATCAGGCACTGGCTGCGGAGCTGGAAAAGTCCCTGAAATATCTCGATCTCCATCTTGAGCAAATGAATCGCTCAGAGCTCAAGACATATCTGAAGACGATGCATACCCTTGATGCGCCGCTCAGCAACCTTTCATCCAGTGCGTTAAATAAAGATGTTAACTCGATTAACAGCGCCAACCTTAAAATTCAGACGCTGTATTATGTCTATTCCGCGACCTCTGTCCTGCTGATCATACTCAGCGCCATACTGGGTACGCTGATATTTTATCAGAACAGAAATATTCTCAAGGCACACCTTCAGGTCCAGAGCCTGGCTGAAGAGCTGCAAACATCGAAAGAGAAACTGCAAATCCAGAATACGCAGCTGGAATATGACGTCTACCATGACTCGCTCACCGGAATGAATAACCGCCAGTTCTTCTGGGATAATTTAAAAAAGATAATCGAGGTAGCAGAGAAAAATAATAATTCTGTGGTTGTGATGCTGTTTGATTTAGATCGCTTTAAAGAGGTCAATGATACCTATGGTCATGATGCCGGCGATATGTTGCTGCGCCAGATATCCGACCGCCTGACGTCGATGAGCCTGACCACAGAAACGCTCTATCGCTTAGGTGGGGACGAGTTTGCGTTTCTGTCGCGTGGCCTGACCGAGAGCAGCGCTGTGTCGCGAGCGCAAAAGATTTGTGACGCTATCAACCAGCCTTACACCATAGATAACACCATTATTAATATCGCGACCTGCGTGGGGATTGTTATCTCCGAAACGGAACGCCGCGCCGATTATCTCTATAAATTTGCCGACCTGGCGCTTTATGAAGCCAAAAAACAAGGCTCCGGCCAGATCAAGGTCTTCCGCCAACGTATGCTACAGAAGCTGCTGGAAAGCAGAACTCTTGAACACGATATGGCCATGGCCTTAATGAATAAAGAGTTCGTGGTCTATTATCAGCCTATTGTGGATTCGTTCAGCCAGGATATTTACAGCTATGAAGCGCTTATTCGCTGGGTGCATCCTCTGAAGGGGCTTCTGTCGCCGGATAGCTTTATTCCTGTTGCTGAAAAAACAGGGATGATTAACGAGATGGGGAAGTCTGTGCTTGAAATGGCCTGCCGGGAAGCGGCTACCTGGGCGGTACCGGCCAAAATTTCCGTTAACGTCTCGCCTGTTCAGCTCAGCAGTAAAGCCTTTGCCGGGATGGTGCTATCCATTCTGAAAGAGACAGGCCTTGCGGCAGACCGTCTTGAACTGGAAGTGACAGAGTCTTCTCTCTTTACCGAGAACAGTACGCCGATGAATACGCTCAACAAGCTCAGAGCAGTGGGCGTGAAAATCTCCATTGATGATTTTGGCACGGGTTACTCTTCGCTTTCGCGGCTGAGTAAGCTGGCCTTCGATAAAATCAAAATAGACAAATCCTTTGTGCATTCCATCTCCACGCAGGAAGATGCCCTGAAGATCATCAAACTCATCACCGGCATGGCGAAGTCCCTCAACATGCTAACAGTTGCTGAAGGTGTTGAAACGCAAGAACAGCTGGAAAATCTTCAGGCACTGGGGTGCGATCTCGCCCAGGGCTATCTGTTTGGCAAGCCTCAGCCCGGTATCGATGGCAGAATCAGAAACGGTTAAATCGCGAACGGCCTACTGAGCGGGTGAAGGGGCAGGAGTGAGTCATCGCAGGGCAGCCCGAACAGGTAAACCCGGCTTTGCCCGGTAAGTTAAACGGGACAATGAATTATCACCCCTCCGTCTGCGGATACTTTGGCACGACCTCATCCGGCCCCAGCTCCCTTCCGTCACTTGCCACCATTGCCAGCGGCCGCAACGGCTTACGATCCCGGGCATCTACCAGCACTGTTCCCACATCCCCTTCCGCAAACAGATGCGCATTTCCCCACTGGGAAAGGGCCAGCAGCACGGTTTGCAGGGCGCGGCCCTTTTCCGTCAGAACATACTCCTGCCACGCACTCCCGTCAGAGGCGGGTTGCAGCACCAGGATCCCTTCGTCCACCAGCAGTTTCAGGCGGGTCGCCAGCATGTTTTTCGCAATCCCAAGGCTTTTTTGAAACTCACCAAAGCGTTTAATCCCGCTCAGGGCATCGCGCACAATCAGCAGTGACCACCAGTCACCGATAATATCCAGCGAGCGGGCAACAGCACAGGGACTCTCTTCCAGGCGGGTACGTTTCATGGCGGCTCCTTATCAGCACAGAGTTTTATTATAAAACCATTCTTCGCCACCGCACAAAGTTTGCCGCCACTTTGCGGGTGTGCTCCAGGTAATCCGTCACAAATCTGTCACACTGTTTACGACAATAAATCAGAGTGAGGAATTAGGGATGAGAAAAGCACTAATCGCTGTCGCCGTGACATGCAGCATCGGTCTGTCTGGCGGCGTCCAGGCGCAAACCGCGCCGGAAGGGTATCAGCTGCAACAGGTTCTGATTATGAGCCGCCATAACCTGCGTGCGCCGCTGGCCAATAACGGCAGCGTGCTGGAGCAGTCAACCCCGGAAAAATGGCCGGAGTGGGATGTGCCTGGCGGGCAGCTCACCACCAAAGGCGGGGTGCTGGAGGTCTATATGGGCCACTACATGCGCGAGTGGCTGGCAGAGGAGGGCGTGGTAACCGCCGGGGAGTGCCCGACGGCGAACAGCGTTTATGCCTACGCCAACAGCCTGCAACGCACGGTGGCGACCGCACAGTTCTTCATTACCGGGGCCTTCCCGGGCTGCGATGTGCCGGTGCACCATCAGGAACAAATGGGCACCATGGATCCGACCTTTAACCCGGTTATTACCGATAACTCCCCGGAATTCCGCGAGAAAGCGCTGCAGGCAATGAACAACGAGCGCCAGGGGATGAAGCTCGACGAGAGCTACAGCCTGTTGGAGCAGATGACCGACTACAAGGATTCGCCTTCCTGCAAAGAGAAACAGGTCTGTTCCCTGACCGGGGCGAAAGACACTTACAGCGCCGAATACCAGAAAGAGCCTGGCGTCTCCGGCCCGCTGAAGGTGGGTAACTCGCTGGTGGATGCCTTTACCCTGCAATACTACGAAGGCTTCCCGCTGGATCAGGTGGCGTGGGGCGAGATCAAAACCGACCAGCAGTGGCGGGTGCTGTCTCAGCTGAAAAATGGTTATCAGGACTCGCTGTTCACCTCGGCAGAGGTGGCGCGGAACGTGGCGAAACCGCTGGTGAAATACATTGATAACGTGCTGGTCACCGACCAGGCGAAGGCACCGAAAATCACGCTGCTGGTGGGGCATGACTCGAACATCGCCTCGCTGCTGAAAGCCCTCGATTTCAAGCC
This sequence comes from Leclercia sp. LSNIH3, assembly GCF_002935105.1. Lineage (NCBI taxonomy): Bacteria > Pseudomonadati > Pseudomonadota > Gammaproteobacteria > Enterobacterales > Enterobacteriaceae > Leclercia > Leclercia sp. LSNIH3. Next base: position 674,216 of record NZ_CP026387.1, on the reverse strand, counting down.
TTATCAACTGCCCGGTCAGTACGAGCGCACGCCGATTGGCGGCAAGATCGTTTTCCAGCGCTGGCACGATAAGACCGGCAACCGGGATTTGATGAAAATTGAGTATGTTTATCAGAGTACGGAGCAGCTACGTAATGCCCAGGTCCTGTCGTTAAAAGCCCCGGCGCAGCGTGTCACTCTGGCGCTGAACGGCTGCCCGGTGGATGCGGACGGCTTCTGCCCGATAGAGACATTTAATACGGTGCTGAATACGGCGGCGAAATAAGTTTAGCCCCTCTCTGTACTGACCCTGAAAGTGGGGCAGATTAACCGAGGCATATGAGAAAGAGTCCATGGAATAGATGGGCTCTTTTTGTTTCCTGTTAACGTTGAATCAACGCTTCTGTAGCCAAATTCTCGATTCTCCTGCGTCGATGTCTTCTGCGCTCGTCCTGATGCAATCCTTTTCTGAGAGCGCGCCGCGGTAGACGCAACCCCGGAGATCAAGGACGCGCTGACAGCGACCGGGAGGCCAATCTGTCTCAGCGACACGGCGATCGCCGGGCATGTCATCGCCGCCGGTGCCGTGTTGGTGACGAACAATGTGCGAGAGTGTGAGAATGTGCCTGACCTGTTCCTTGAGGACTGGGCTAGCTGATAGCAGAAAAAATCTTAAAGGCCAGAAGGTCCGCCCTGTGCCAGAAGCGGACATTCGTATGTAGAAGGGCAAGCGCCGGTTAACGCACTCTTATATCGGAGATTATTCTGCCCTTACCTTATTCACTGCCTCAAGTGAGGTTTTTGTCTTACTCTCACACAGGGATAGTTCCGATTACCAGTGCTGCGATAAGCGCGCACACGCTCATGATCCAGACTTTCGTCATAGAGTGTCTGATATGTTCATCAACGCGTAAATTGAGCAGACTCAGTCCGAGATGCGTGGCCGGTATAACCGGACTCAGCAGCAAGCCAATCTGTTCAGTAATAAGCATGGCAATGGTAACGTGCAGAGGCGACACGCCGAAGCTCTGGCCAAGCCCGACCGCGAGAGGTAACAGAGCAAAATAGAACGCATCGGAACCTATCAGAATAACGATTGGCACGCTGAAGGCCGCGAGAATAAGATACAGATAGGGACCCAGGCTGGTGGGGAAGATTTCGGCGATCTCGTTCACTAATACTTTAATAATGCCGGTATTCTGCAAAATCCCAACAAACACACCGATGGTTAAAAATATAACGATCACGGGAAATATAGTCAGGGCATATTCTTTTATTTTTTGTTGGGCTTTCTTCGCGTCAGGATAATTAATGATAACCGCTAGCGAAAAAGCAATCATAAACAGATAATTGCCAGCGACCAGGCCTGATACCAGTATAACAATAGTGGCAATAACCAATGCGAAGTTCAGTTTCAGCAACCAGGGGTTATGATCTGTTTTGCAGGCGAGCATATCGGCGCGCATATAATGAAACTCTTCCGGCGAAATACCTGAGCCGTTTCTGTTTTCGATCTTCGCCATAAACCAACACAGCATTACGCCCAGTACAAACAGAATTGCCTGGAGCGGGATCAGCCGGTAATAGACATCCAGAATATCCAGATGCGTCACCGCGATTGCTCTGTTGAGCGATCCGCCCCAGGGGGTGATCCCGGTTACACCCACACCCACAGTGATCAAAAGTAACAACGTCTTTTTGCTGATGTTCATCTTCTCATAGATGGGCAGCAGGGCGGGTACTGTCACCAGCAGAGTGGCATACGCGTTGCCGTCCAGACTGCAAATGGAGGCAATTACGAGGGTCGCGAGTAACACCGAAAATGTGGAGGGCGTAATGAAGCGCAGGATAAAGCGAACGATCACGTCGAACACCCCGGCCTCTTTCATCAGGGTAAAAAACATGGCGCTGAAGGCAACGAGCGTTGCTGTGCCCACCACAGATTTCAAACCTTGGGCAACATAGTCGCCTAACTCTTTAAAACCGAAGCCACACACTAATGCCGCAGCAGTAGGCAGAACAATAAATAAGATGCTGGGAGGAAATATGTTTTTCAGAAGACACCAGGTTAATATGACAAACATAACTATCCCAGTGATAAGCATAAGAGACATAGACGACCTTATTATAATTTGGGTGACACAGGCAGGGTAAACCCTGCGTAATAGATTACGCAGAGGCTTTCAATTATTATTTACTTCATATTAAATGTGGCGTTGAGTTCGTCGACATTTTCCTGCGTCAGGGTATTCATACCAAAAGGCTTAAGCATGAAGTAGAGTTTAGCCGTTTCCTCTAATTCCTCGGCATTAAATACCGCCTCACGGATATCTTTGCCCGAAATAATAGGGCCATGATTGGCCAGAAGAATGGAGTTATGTTCCGCCGCCAGTTTTTCAACATGCTCCGCAATCAGCGGTGAACCTGGACGAATATAAGGCACAACGGGAAGTTTACCCACGCGCATTACGTAATAGGGGGTAATCGGGGGTAGGGCATTTTCAGGATCGATACCCGGCAGGCACGACAGGGCGGTTAGCCAGGGAGAGTGCAGGTGAACGATGCCGCCGCATTGCGGGCGCTGGCGGTACATGGCGAGATGCATCAGCACCTCTTTTGAAGCTTTCTGCCCGGACAGGAGCTCACCCTGCATGGTGACTTTACTCAGCGCGTCCGCATCAAGATCGCCAAAGCTTGAGTTAGTTGGTGTCGCCAGAATATTGCCGTCCGGAAGCTTCAGACTGATATTACCCGCGCCGCCGCTGCTGTATCCGCGTTCAAACATGGAACGTGCATAGCGAACCATATCCTCTCTAAACTGTTTTTCACTCATGATAATGTTCCTGTGCTTTCTGGAAGAAATCCTGGCTACCAAAGTTCCCGGATTTGAGAATGACCCACTGCTGTTTGTTGAGAACCTGGGTCCAGGGCACGCCCGGCGCGACCGGCTCGCCAATGACCATCCCCTCAATGTTTAAACCCTGCGTTACCGCGCCGGAGGTTTCGCCTCCCGCGACAATAAACTTATTAAAACCTGCCCGGGTCAGCGACCTGGCCAGCGAAGAGAAGAAGGTCTCGATCCGGTCGCTGATGTATTCAGCGCCGTAGTGCTTCTGAATCAGCTCGATGATTTGCGGTGGCTGGGTGGCATAAACCATCGGCGCCAGGTGATCACTGGCGTGGGCGATCACCCATTGCGACACAAACTCCAGGTATGCGGGATCCTTAATGATTTTTTCCACGTCCAGCGCCAGCGAGGAGGCGCGCTGCTGATAGAAATCTACCTGTTGATTGGTCATAGCCGAGCAGCTGCCTGAGAGCACGACGCTGGCCCCGCGGGCATCAATGTGCATGGCCTGTTTTCCGGACAGCGCGCGGTGTTCGTCCAGAGCGGCGATGGCGTAACCCAGTCCGGCGGCACCGGTCACCAGCGGGAAGTTCGCCGTAACCCGGGCGACAGTCAAAAGATCCTGATTATCAAGTACGTCGAAGATGAAATAACGGGCCTTGTTCGCCAGTTGTGTTTCAATCTCACGCGATAGCTCGTCCGGATGGTTTTTCACTTTATCGAGATTAATCATCCCGCACAGCCCCATCGACTGTGCCTCCATTAGCTTTTTCAGGGAAGAGTGCTTCATCGGCGTGACGGGATGGTGCTCCATGCCGCTTTCATTAAGCAGTTCCCCCTTAACGAACAGATGACCATGCACAATGGTGCGGCCATTATCCGGAACCGCCGGGCAGACGAGGGTTGCAGAGGTATTAAGAAACTTCATCAGCGCATCGGTCACCGGACCGATGTTGCCCTGAGCAGTCGAGTCAAAGGTTGAGCAATACTTAAAAAGCTGCCGCTGGCATCCCTGGGCCTGCAGCCACGCCGAAGCCGATAACGACAGCTCCACTGCCTCGTTGACCGGGATGGAACGACTTTTAAGCGCAATCACAATGGCGTCGGTATCCTGCGCGTCGAATGCTTCCGAAGGCACGCCATTAAAAAGCACCACTTTCCAGCCTGCGTTGACCATAAAACTGGCAATGTCGGTGGCCCCGGTAAAGTCATCGGCGATAACGCCTAACTTAGTCATGTTCACTCCTCACAAACCCGTTGATGCCGTTATACTGCTTTTATGTATCTATAAATGCAAATGTGCGTCATGTTAAAACGTGGTTAAGATCACATTTTTGCCGCTAATTAAATAACTCAGCCTACTATTGCCTGCATAGCGTTGAGCAAGCGGTTTCAGGCGATTTATGACGTAAAAATTGGGTGTTCGCAAGTGCATGAAAGGTAAACAAAATGCTAAATCCAAAAAGATTTATCAGATAAATGTGATTGTCATCACCTTACGGCATATGCATTTATTGATATAAAAATGCAATCGAAAGCAAACAACCTATTGGAGTTTTTATGCGCATTCTGGTTCTTCCATGTGACGGTATCGGTCCTGAAATCACCTCAGCAGCAGTAACGGTGCTGAATTCACTGGATAAAGCCTTCGGCCTGGGTTTTGAGTTTGATTACGAAGACGTGGGCTTTAAGAGCCTCGAAAAATATGGCACCACGCTTCGTCAGGAGTCTTTAGACAAAGCGAAAACCTATGATGGCATCATCCTCGGCACTCAGTCCCATGCAGACTATCCCGTTCCTGAAAAGGGTGGCCGCAACGTATCAGCGGGCTTCCGTATCGGTCTGGATCTTTATGCGAACGTGCGTCCGGCACGCACGCGTCCGTTCCTCACGTCGAACATGAAAGAGGGCAAAACCATGGATCTGGTGATCATGCGTGAGGCCACGGAAGGTTTTTATCCGGATCGTAATATGACCCGCGGCTGGGGAGAGGTAATGCCGAGTCCGGACATGGCGCTATCAACCCGCAAAATCACCCGCCATTGCTCCGAGCGTATTGCGCGAAAAGCCTTTGAGCTGGCGATGCAGCGTAAGAAAAAAGTGACGGCTATCCACAAAGCCAACAGTTTCCATATGACGGATGGTCTGTTCCTCGAAGCTGTGCGCGCCGTGGCAAAAGAGTTCCCGGAAGTGCAGCTGGACGACCTGCTGGTGGATGCTTCCACCGCGCACCTGGTGCGTAACCCGGAACGCTTCGACGTGCTGGTGGCTACCAATTTCTACGGCGATATCATCAGCGATCTGGCAAGTGAACTCTCCGGCAGCCTGGGCCTGGCTGGCTCCATCATGGCCAGTGACACCCACTGTTGTGCCCAGGCACAGCACGGTTCCGCGCCGGATATCCAGAATCAGGACAAAGCCAACCCGGTCTCGATGATCCTCTCTGCGGCGATGATGCTGGCCTGGTATGCCGAAAAGCATAACCAGCCGAAATTCCTGAAAGCGGCCGATGAAATCAACCGTGCGGTGGATGAAGTGCTGGAGAACCCGGCTACCCGCACTCCGGATCTGGGCGGCACCTGCGGCACTAAGGCATTTGCGGAAAAAGTGGCAGCGGCTATTCGCTCCTGAGTTGGGGTTGTGGCTGCCCGAATCCGGGCAGCCTGTTATCTGGAGAGAGCCATGAGCCAACGTATCGTCCTGATCCACGCCACCCCGCTGGCTGTGGCCCCGATCAATGACACTTTTAAACTGCTGTGGCCGGAAGTTGAAGTCAGCAATCTGCTGGACGGCGCCCTAAGCGTGGATCGCGCGAAAGAGGCCACGCTTACCCCGCGTCTGTATCAGCGTATCGATGCCTTAGTGGACTATGCCCTCAGCATTGATGCCGCCGCGGTGCTGTTTACCTGTTCGGCCTTCGGTGCCGCTATAGAGGCCAGCGCGCAAGGTAAAACCTTACCTGTGCTCAAGCCTAATGAAGCCATGTTCGAGGATGCGCTGGGAAAAGGGCGCAATATCGTCATGCTCGCCACCTTTGGGCCTGCCGTGAAAGGAATGGAGGAGGAGTTCAGGGAGCTGGCTGCGGCGCGTCAGGTTGATGCCACGCTGACCAGCTACGTGGTGCCGGGCGCCCGTGATGCCCTGAATGCCGGTAACGCCCACCTGCATAACCAGCTGATTGTCGAAGCGGCCATGCAGCACCAGCACGCCGACGCCATTCTGCTGGCGCATTTCTCGATGGAGATCGCTTACCCGCAGGTCAGTTCCGCCGTCTCCTGCGCGGTGTTAAGTAGCCCGCAATCCGCGGTAAATAAGTTAAAGCGGGTGATGAATTAACGTGCTGCGTGAGAAACCAGGGGCAGAGTGTAAATACAGCCATGTGGCGTCTGTGCCCGAAGTCGTATTACCCGCGAATAGTTGTGACTGTCACCATCATATTTTTGACCGGCGTTTTCCCTATGCGCCGGACGATAAGCGCAATTTACCCGATGCCACTGTCAGTGATTATCGCGTGTTTAAACACTGGCTGGGATTTACGCGTCACGTGCTGGTTCAGCCTTCCTCGTACGGTGCGGATAACCGCTGTTTGATCGATGCGCTGCAGTCTTTTGGCCCGGTGGCGCGCGGCGAAGCCGTGGTCACCGATACCGTCAGCGACGCTGAGCTGGACAGCCTCGCGGCAGCGGGGGTGACCGGGATCCGCTTCAATTTTGGCGCGGGCAGTATCACCACGAAAGAGATGCTGCTACCGCTGGCATCCCGGGTGGCTGAACGTGGATGGCATGTGCAGATCCATGCCACTGCTGACCAGTTGTGGGCCCTGCGCGCCTTGTTGAAACAGATCCCCGGCAGGCTGGTCGTCGACCATTTCTTTCGACTGCCGCAGCCGGAACCGATGTCCCATGCCGCCTGGCAACTCGCCTGGGACTTAATAGGGACAGGGCGCTGCTGGGTAAAATTGTCAGCCCTTTACCATCAGTCGCAACGGGATGATGTGTCTGATATGGCTGGTGTGATGAAAGGTTTTTTGCATGAAGCCACCGAACGCGTGCTGTGGGGAAGCGACTGGCCGCACCCAAACCTTATTAGCGCAAATAAGAACATGCCAGATGATGCCCTGATTCTCTCCAGGATCTTTCACTGGGCAAGTAATGACCGGGTCCGGCAGAGATTATTTGTCGATAACCCGTCTGAACTCTATGGATTTAACTCTTCGTCTTCATGATAAGGCTGAAAAGAATGACAACTCCTGACTCTGCTCCAACAAAAAAGAGACCCACACATTATCGCTATATGATTTTGCTGATGGTGTTCTTCAGTATCGCCTTAAACCACGGCGATCGCGCCACGTTCTCCATAGCCGGAACCGATATGGTCAAAGCCGCTGGCCTGGACATTGTGGCGCTGGGTTATCTGATTTCCACCTTTACCTGGGCGTACGTGCTTGGGCAGTATCCGGGCGGCTGGTTACTCGATCGTTTTGGGTCAAAAAGGGTGCTGGTTACCGGGGTCTTTACGTGGTCACTTTTTGTCTTTCTGGTGGGGTTCAGCACCTCTTTTGACAACGTCTGGGTTACCCGCGTCATGATTTTCGGGTTTATTTTTATGATGGGGTTGATTGAAGCACCGACCCTGCCTGCTAACTCGCGCTTTCTTGCCGCCTGGTTCCCGGCGCGCGAACGCGGCAAAGCGTCCGGCTTTACTACGGCCGCGCAGTACTTCGCGCTGGTGGTCTTTTTACCCCTAATGGGATGGTTCTCCTACAGCTACGGTTGGGAATCGGTGTTCTGGTTTATGGGCGGGCTGGGGATCCTGGTCTCTCTCCTGATGCACAAGGTGCTTGCCGATACCCCGAAGGTCCATCCGCTGGTCAACAGTGAAGAGCTGGATTACATCCAGTCGGGCGGCGGCCTGACCAACCTGAAGGCCAGCAAAAAGGGCGATACTGCGGGCAAGGGCTACACCCGAAAATTACTGACCAACCGGCTGGCGCTTGGGGTCTATATGGGGCAGTTCTTCTTTACCGTGCTCTCGTACTTCTTCCTGACCTGGTTCCCGGTCTATCTGGTTCACGATCGCGGGATGACCATTCTGAAAGCCGGTTTCGTCGCCTCGTTACCTGCGCTGTGCGGCTGCGCCGGGGCGCTGCTGGGGGGCGTGCTGTCCGATTATATGCTTTCCCGTGGCTTTAGCCTCTCCGCGGCCCGCAAAACGCCGATTGTGATTGGTATGCTGCTGGCCGTTAGTATGGTGATTTGCAACTATGTCGACTCTGCCTGGATTGTGGTGGCGATTATGTCTCTGGCCTTCTTCGGCAAAGGATTCGGGGCGATGGGATGGTGCGTGGTATCCGACTTCTCCCCGAAAGAGGCGATCGGCTTAAGCGGCGGGCTGTTTAATATGATTGGTAATATCTCGGGGATATTCACGCCGATTATCATTGCCTACATTATTAAAGACACCGGCTCATTTAACGGCGCGCTGATTTTCGTTGGGGTCTGCGCTTTCCTGAATTTGTGCTGTTATTTATTCGTCGCCGGTAAAATCCAGCGTCTGAGTTTTGACACCAGCCAGCATGATCACAACCGTCTTCCGGAGGAACCCCATGTCACGCAGTGAACCCTTACGTTTCGCCATCAATCTGGGCAACGCCGTACTGGCGAAAGCGTTGCCAGACGGCAGTCCGGGCGGCATTACCGTGGAACTGGCGCATAAAATCGCGGCGGAATGGGGCAGAGAGGCGCAGTTTGAAACCTATCCGACTGCCGGAAAGGTGGTGGATGACGCACAGAAGGGGCTTTGGGATATCGCGTTCCTGGCGGTCGATCCCCAGCGTGAAGAGGTGCTGCACTTTACCCAGCCCTATATTCAAATCCAGGGAACTGTTCTGGTTAACGACAGCAGCCCCTGGCAGAGCGTGGCGCAGATGGACAACATTGGAGTGGTGATTAATGTCGGTAAAGGGGCGGCCTACGACCTTCATCTTACCCGGCAGCTAAAAAACGCCACGCTGAATCGGCTCGCCTCATCTCAGGCCGCTATCGATGCGTTTCTGAATGGCGAAGGGGATATGGCTGCCGGTATTCGCCAGCCTCTGGAGCGTGCAGCCGCAGAACATCCCGGATACCGGGTGCTGCCGGACAATTTTGGGCAGATAAACCAGGCTATCTGCGTTCCGCGGGGTAATGAAAAACGCTACCATGATCTCGTTGCGCTCCTGACCCGATGGCAGGCAGACGGCAGCGTACAGCAGATTATTGACAGAGAATTAGCCGTTTCGTGACTCCCCTCTTAGCGTTCTCGATAAGAGAACGCTATCTTATCAAAAGTTCAATTTTCACCCCATCCCGGGCATGGCAACGTTATCCACTCAGGAACATAACAATACTGCTGTGACGGAAGGTTCTATGACATCACCCCTGGCTCTCGAACGTTCAGAACTGATGATTGATCATCAGCACTATCATTTTGTGGATCTCACACGGCTGCTGCCCCTGGAGCAGTTGCAGACCCTGCCTTTCAGCCTGCGCGTGCTGCTGGAAAACGTCGCCCTGCGTTCTCCGCACGCACTGCCGCGGTTTTTGCTGATGCTGGCCGGAGCGGCGGACAAAGGCGAGGTGGAGTTCTTTCCCGATCGGCTGATGTTCCATGACACTACCTGTCTGCCAGCGCTGGCTGATTTCGCGGCGATGCGCGATCTCACCACCGAGTTGGGCGGTGACGCCACGGCGATTAACCCGCGCATTCCGGCGGTGCTGACCATCGATCACTCGGTAATAGTCGAAAGCTATGCCACCGCCTCGGCGCTGGAAGATAACCTGCAGTTTGATTTTCGCCGCAATGCGGAGCGCTACCGCTTTATCCGCTGGGCTGAAAAGAGTCTGGACAATTTCCGCGTCATCCCGCCGGGCACCGGGATCATCCATCTGATGAACCTTGAGGCCATTGCTGAAGTGGTGACGGTGGATACTACCGCGCCCGTGCCGCTTCTGCATGCGGACTGCATGATTGCTACCGATAGCCATACCCCGATGATCAACGCCCTTGGCATTCTGGGATGGGGCGTAGGCGGGCTTGAAGGGCAGGCTGCGCTGGTGGGGGAGCCCGTCACCCTGAGCTTCCCTGAGGTGATTGGCATTTCGGTATCAGGCGCGCTTTCACCTGACGTCAGCGACAGCGATCTGGCCCTGCATATCACTCGCCTGCTGCGCGAAACCGGCGTGGTCGGTAAATTCGTTGAGTTTACAGGGCCGGCATTAGCCAGCATGTCCGTTGAATCCCGGGCCACTATCGCCAACATGGCCCCGGAATACGGCGCGACGGTAGTGTTCTTTCCATTTGACGAACGCAGCGCGGAATACGTAGCCTTAACCGGGCGTAGCGAAGAGAAACAGGCCTTAATCAGAGCGTACATGCAGGCGCAACACCTGTGGCGCACAACGGATGCGCCGCAGCCTGTATTCAGCCAGCTCATTGCGCTCGATCTCTCCACCATCGAGCCATGCATGGCCGGGCCGGTTAATCCCCATCAACAGATCCCGCTGGGCCAGGCGGCCAGCAGTTTCGACGACACGCTCAGTCCGCAAGCAAGGGAACGCTACTGGATTCGGCCTGAATACCCGGAGCCGATCCATCAGGGTGCCGTAGCCATCGCCGCCATTACCAGCTGCACCACCACCGCTAACCCCTGGCTTATCATTCAGGCGGCACTCTTTGCGCGTAATGCCGCGAAACATGGTCTGAGGCCAAAGCCGTGGGTCAAAACCTCGTTCTCGCCGGGTTCCAGGGCTGTCACCGACTACCTTAGCGCGTCGGGTTTACTGACCGAACTGGAAAAGGTGGGTTTTGATGTCACCGGCTACGGCTGCATGACCTGTATTGGCAGCTCCGGCGCTTTGCAACCGGCCATGGAGGCGCTGGTCAGCGAGGGGCTGCAGGCGGTATGCGTTCTTTCCGGCAACCGTAACTTCCCCCGTCGCGTCAACCCCTCGCTTGGGCACGGTTATCTGACCTCTCCGGCGCTGGTGATTGCCTGGGCACTCGCCGGGCATATCGCCCATGACATGGTAAATGACCCGTTGGGCGTGGACGATGCAGGGCGTCCGCTTACAATGCGCGATTTAATGCCCTCCCGGGAGGAGGTAGAAATGTGGCTCGGCCGGGTAATGAAACCGGAATACTACATAAAACGCCGGGACATTATCTGGCAGGGAACCCCACACTGGCAGCAGATTGAAGCCCCAGGCAGCGTGCATTATCCCTGGGAAGCGACGTCCACCTATTTGCGCCGTCCGGGTTACCTGGAACGCTTACCTCGCGATCCCGCCGCGCCGCTAACCCTCTCTGGCGCGCATCCCTTCCTGTGGTTAGGGGATGATGTCACCACCGACCACATCTCTCCAGCCGGGGCGATCCCGCTCGCGAGTCTGGCGGGGCAGTGGCTGATCGAACATCATGAGGATCCGCAGGACCTGAACTTATACTCGACGCGCCGTAGCAATCACGAAGTGATGGTTCGCGGGGCCTTCACCAATACGGCGCTGGTCAACCGCCTGCTTCCTGCAGCGCAGCGCAGCGGCGGCGGCAAAGCCTGGGATGCGCAGCATCAGCAGATCCTGCCGGCGTATGAAGCGGCACAAAGCTGGCTCCGGCGTGAGACGCCGCTGGTGATCTTTGCCGGGGAGCGTTATGGCGCAGGCTCCAGCAGGGACTGGGCCGCCAAAGCTCAGGCGCTGCTGGGCGTTAAAGCGGTGGTGGCGCACAGTTTTGAACGTATCCATCGTACCAACCTGATCGGGATGGGGATTTTGCCTTTGCATATCTCTCCCGAGGATGCGGCGGATTTACCAGAAATGGATGGGCGCGAGGAGATTGACGTTGACGGGCTGGATAATGTACAGACGGGCTGCACGCCTCTGAGGATGCGTATCCGGCGCGGCACGGCGCTGCTGGGCGAATTCAGGCTGACGCTGAGCCTCGATTCGCAGCAGGAGCTGCGTTATCTCCGGCACGGGGGCATTCTGCCTTATGTTATTCAGCAAACACTGCAGCTCTAATTATGGATACAACGATGCGCTTTGATCTGGTTTCTTTATCTCTCTTCGTGGCGGTCGCGGAGACGCAAAATCTCACCCATGCAGCCCGCAGGAAGCATACGGCAGTATCTGCGGTCAGCAAGCGTATTGCCGAGCTGGAGCAGCAGGTGGGCACCCAACTGATGCTGCGTCTGCCGAGGGGCATCACCCTGACCCCAGCGGGTCATTCACTGCTCTATCATGCGCGTCAGGTGTTCCGCAATCTTGAAAAAATGGAAGAGGAGCTGAGTGACTATGCCGCGGGTATCCGCGGCCATATCCGTATTTACACTATCTCTGCGGCGCTGATGAATCATTTGCCGCGGGTGGTGAGCGACTATCTGTCGCTCTATCCGCAGACCGACATTGAGATTGAAGAACAAACCGGGATGAGCGTGGTTCAGGGGTTACTGGCAGGAGAAGCCGACGTCGGCTTTTTCTCCAGCTGGACGCCCGCGGCAGGGATTGCGTTCTGGCCCTGGCAGCACGATCTGCTGTCGGTGCTGGTGTGGCCCACTCACCCCCTGGCCGCGCGCAGCCAGCTTACCTTTGCCGATATCGTGAATGAGAAATTGATTGGTTCGCACCGCAACAGCGCCGTAAGTCATATTCTGGAGCGGCAGGCGCGCGCCCTGGGTAAAACCCTGAACGTGGGGCTACGTGTCAGCAGCTTTATCTCGATGGCCGAGCTGGTTGCACAGCAGCTGGGGATTGCCGTGCTGCCGGTGAATGAAGTGGCATCATCGACCCTGCACAGTGGTGTCAGGGTCATTCCGTTGGCGGAGCCCTGGGCGAAACGGGATCTGCTCGTCGGCGTCCGGGACTACGGGCAGGCTTCTCCCTCGGTGAAAACGCTTATCGGCAGCCTGCTACCGACCGAGCAGGCTGCGGGCTCAGACAAAACAGATGCAGGTTGGGCTGGCGGAGGGAATTGAAATCGCTGTTGCTGATAGCATTCCTGTTTCCGCGTCGACATCGAATACCTGAATGGTGTCGGAATCTTCATTCGCGCTAAAGAAACGTGCGCCATCGGGTGAAAGGGTGGTGAAACGGGGTGTTTTTCCGCCGCAGGGAACCCATCCCATGAGCGTCAGCGAGCCATCCTGCTGATTAATGCTGAACACGGCGATGGAGTCATGTCCCCGATTAGCGGCATAGACAAAACGCCCGGACGGGTGCACCTCTATCTCACTGGCATCGCTGCGGCTCGTGTAGCCCGCAGGTAGCGCGCTGAGGGTTTGCTGGAGTGAGAAAGTGCCCTTTTCCCGATCGAGATGATATACCGTGACGGTGCTGCTCAGCTCGCTAATGCCGTACAGCCACTTCCCGCTGGGATGAAAATCGACGTGACGCGGCCAGCTGCCTTCCGGAAGTTGAATCTCATCCGCCAGGCATGAGCGGGTCTGCTCCCAGTGATAAAGGCGGATCATATCGATGCCGTTACCGGCCTTTCGGCCCTGAACCGGCACGGCAAAAAGAGTGCTTCCCGGGGCAAAAACAATTTCATGCGGGCGCGACAGCGTGGCATGCGCGGCGGTATGGCCTTCGATAGCGGCAAGATGTACTGGTGGCTCCAGACCCTGGTCGCTGACGGGCAGGGCGGCAATATTGCCCCCTTCGTGGTTAGCGATGAGCAGGGTATTGCCGTCGGGAGTGAGGGCGGCCCCGACCGGATTATTCCTGCGGGCGGGATCCAGATCTGGATTACTGTGTCGGGGGCCGGTGGTTTGATCCTGATACAGACTCAGCAGGCCTGTGTCAGGATCGCGGTTAAACACCGCAACGCGGTCGCCGTCGCCGTGTAAAACGTAGAGCCGGTTACGCGGCAGATCGAGCGTCAGCCACGAAGGGTTATCCTGCACCGAAGCAATGCATTGTAATAGCTCCCAATGACCTGAATTCTCAATCCGGTACACGCTGATTCCCTTACCACGCGCACCGCGCCATGCCGAAGTCCGGCAGCCAACATAAGCATAGGTTGTCATGATTACTCCTGTTATTTTGCATTTTTTATATTATAAATGCAGATGCTATGTTGTGATGCTTATCTCAATTCTCCTTACCTTATCCCTCTCCTCCTGGCTTTAAGTGCATTTCACCGATGTTCATGGGAGTGAAAAGCAAAAGCGCAGATTTTGAGTTTTCGCTTAAATTGCATTTGATTAACTTTAAATGCATAAATTGAACGATCCTGCTCACATTTCCAACAAGGTCAGGTTGCGGAATCATAATGCCCCCCGCTTAATGTTAATAAGAAGTGAGCGAATGTTAATAAACTGCAACGGGAGAGGGGTATGACCCAACGTATCGCGTATGTCACATCGGGAATGGGTAGTCTTGGTACGGCTATTTGTCGTCGGTTAGCGCAGGATGGCTTTATTGTCGTGGCCGGTTGCGGACCCAATTCAAAAAGGAAGGACGTCTGGCTGGAAGATAACAGGAAGTTAGGTTTCGATTTTATCGCCTCTGAGGGAAACGTTGCAGACTGGGATTCAACGGTAAAAGCCTTCGAAAAGATCCGCGCCGAGGTGGGTGAGGTGGATGTGCTGATTAATAATTCCGGGACCGCGCGTAATGTCCTGTTCCGCGAAATGCAGCCCCAGGAGTGGCGGGCGGTTATTGACACTAACATGAACTCCTTATTTAACGTAACGCGTCAGGTGGTGGATAGCATGATGGCGCGCGGTTGGGGCCGCATTATTAATATCTCCTCCCTTAATGCGCAGATTGGCACCGTCGGGCAGGTTAACTACTCCACCGCAAAATATGCCGTGCGTGGTTTTACACGCGCCCTGGCGCGCGAGGTTTCGGCGCGCGGCGTGACGGTGAATACCGTCTCTCCCGGCTATTTGGCCACCAGTAAGCTGAAGACAGTCACCCCCGTTCAGGTCATCGATAAAATTGTTCAGGAGATACCGGTCAGGCGTCTGGGATGGCCAAAAGAGATCGCCTCCATTTGCGCCTGGCTGGCTTCCGATGAAGCAGGTTATGCCACCGGGGCCAATTTCTCCGTCAATGGCGGTATGCACATGAGTTAATCGCTTCTCCCAAACATTTAATAACGTACATTCCTTCATTACGCAGTTAGCAATATCTGCGTCGGAGACTCTTATGCTCTCGTTACTGGGTTACGGCATGATTGTGGTCTTTATGATCCTTATCATGACCAAAAAATTATCCGCTCTGACCGCCCTGACTATTATTCCCATTCTGTTTGCGCTTATTGCCGGTTTCGGTGGTGAGATGGGCGATATGATGATTGAGGGATTAAAGAAGGTCGCGCCCACCGCGATTATGGTTATTTTCGCGATCCTCTATTTTTGTACCATGTTCGACACCGGTTTGTTCGACCCGATAATACGTTTCTTCCTGCGCATTATTGATGGTGACCCGGTTAAAGCGGTGATGTGTACGGCGCTACTGGCGGCGATGGTCTCCCTCGACGGCGACGGTTCAACCACCTACATGATCTGCGTTACGGCAATGCTTCCGCTGTTTAAACGTATTCGTCTCGACCCGCTTGCCCTGACCTGTGTGGTGTTCCTTTCCGGGAGTGTAACCAACCTGCTGCCATGGGGCGGCCCGCTGGCGCGCGTTTCGGCGTCGTTAAAGGTGGAGTCGAGTGAGCTGTTTATACCGTTGATCCCCTCGATGATCTGCGGCCTGGTGGGGGTACTGGTGCTCTCCTGGTATATCGGCATCCGCGAACGTCGTCGTTTGGGCAAACTGAGTATTCAAACCAATGGGCATGGCTCGGTGATTGAAGAAGATGCCGAGAGCTATCTGCCTGCCATCAATGAAGTCAATGATGAGCTGCGTCGGCCAAAAATGTTCTGGTTAAATGCAGCGCTGACGCTGGCGCTGATGGCTTCGCTGGTGATGGAGCTTCTCCCGCTTTCGGTGCTGTTTATGGTGGCGTTTGCCATCGCGCTGTTGATTAACTATCCGCATCTGGATGCGCAGCGTCAGCGTATTGCGGCACATGCGCCCGCCGCGCTGAACCAGACCTCGATTTTCCTCGCGGCCGGGATCTTCGCAGGAATTTTGTCGGGGACGGGGATGGTTAACGCCATGTCCAACACGCTGCTGGACATCCTGCCGCAGTCCTGGGGGCCTTATCTGGCGCCGATTACCGCGCTCATCAGCCTGCCGGGCACGTTCTTTATGTCCAACGATGCCTTCTATTATGGCGTGCTACCCGTTCTGGCTGAGGCGGCAAAAGCCTATGGCATCGATCCGGTTGAGATTGGCCGGGCATCGCTGGTGGGGCAACCGGTACATTTGTTAAGTCCACTTGTGGCCTCAACCTATTTGCTGGTGGGGCTGGCAGGGGTAGAGTTCAGCGACCATCAAAAATACACCTTCAAGTGGGCATTCCTGCTTTGCATGGTCTTCCTGGGATCGGGCTTACTGCTGGGGCTTTATCCCCTCTATTCTGTCGCCAGTTAATCGAAAATCGGCTCACGATGTGAGCCGATTTTTTTGGGCTGGCTTTAACTTTCCGCGCTGATTCGGCGCATTTTTTTATTATCGAGGGCGACGGAAAGGTGCTGCTTCATAGTGTAGGACGCCTCTATGCGCTGCCCGGATTCGATCAGGGCGAGGATGCGCATATGATCTTTTACCTCAGCGTAGTAACGGTTGCGGTCATCCATGATCCGGTAATCCATCAGCCGACGCATGCGGTTGACATTGCGCAGCGAGATTTCAAAAAAGGGATTATTGGAAAAAGCGATAATGGTTTCGTGGAAGCGGTAGCCTGCCAGCTGTAGCTGGGTAGGGGAAAGGCGTTCAATCCCACTCTCCAACAGCATCTCCAGCTCGCGGCGGATCTCGTTAATCTTTTCCTGAGGCGCGTTAAAGGTGGGCTCCAGAATGGCCATCGGCTCAATAACCATACGGAAGCTGAAAATCTGCTCCAGTGCGGTCTTGGTTTTTGCCACCGGTAAAAAACGCCAGCCGTAGCCCTGTTTACGTTCCACCCAGCCTTCACTGATCCCCCTGGCAAGGACAGTCGACAACTGGCTCTTGGTGAGGTTATAGCGCTTCATCAGGAATAGCTCGGTCACTTCTGACTCGATTTCGTCCCGTAGCCAGTCTTCGGCAAGTTGGTAATACTCCGGTAAATCAAGCTCTTCCGACAGCTCCTGCTTAGTATCTGCTTGCGGGGTGTAGTCATCTTTAACGAAAAAGCCGCGGTTTTGCTTTTGCTGCAGAACCCCTTTCTGTTCCAGATAAACTAAGGCTTCGCGGACAGGCGAGCGGGAAACATCGAAGGTTTCGGCCAGCTTAGGTACACTCAAATGTGAACCCAGAGCAATATCGCCAGTATCGATTAACCCCATGATCTTTTGTGAAATTCTTTCGGTTAGTGCACTAATCTTCATCTAAGCGCCCTGAGTAAAAATGCAAATTTGATAAAGATTATTGCATTTATCTGTAATTAAAAGCAATGATGGGGGAGGGGCTCAGAAAGGTATCATATTTAAAATGTGATGTGGCCAGAAAAAATGAAAGACGAAGTTGCTCGGGCAAATTTTGACCTCGTCCTAATTTTAATCCTCGAAAAGAGATATAAACAGAATCAAAAACAGAGAGAATGAATGATAAAAGCCTCTTGCTTAAATTATGCCGTACTGCAGTAAATATTGAGTCAAAATATCATTGATAATTTATTTGAGCGCAATTTTATAGTGAATATATACCAATCCTAAACGACTTCGAAATAAGTTGCAATCTTGATTAAGTCTTGACAATGACGAGTTATAAAGCACGTCATTTTGCAAACTTTCAAATGGTTAGAACATGGGGAAACTGAAAAGAGTTATCTATGGCTGGAAAGCCTCAGACTCAGAAACATATCGAGAGTGTTATGAGAGTCATGGAGGAAGTATAAATGTTAATCCGGATGTGCTGGATTTTATAGCCAAGAAAACCGGGCATCAGGTTACGTATTTTCAGCGTGAGAAAAATGGTGAGATTGAGGGGGCATACCCTTTAATTGATAAACATGTTGGAGTCAGGGTCTGGAAAAAATACCCCATCTCTTATGATGATGTTCTTTTCCCCATGTCCAAAACAAGTCGGGCAATGTTTCCTGAACGTTGCAATCGAATCTCTCCCTCTCTGAAAGATAACCTCTTAAATATTAATTATAAAATTGCACGAAAAGGTACTGTATGTATTATTAAGGATGAATTTTCGTCAAAAACTGAGAAAAACAGACGAAATGAATTAAAGAAATTTACTGATGCTGGAGGGGTCTGTATAGATCAAAGTTATTTTTCAGCTACTGAACTTGCGAGTCTGTATGTTAGACTTTTCAATTCCCGCTTTGCAGGCAAGGTTACCTGTCACAGTGAGGAAAATCTTGTAGATATGATTACAGAGTTACGACACCTTATATTCGGTAATGTACTTTTAATTAATGACCTCCCTTGTGCGTTTGACCTCGTATTTTGTGCAGAAAGCAAAAGTATGGTTTATTTTGACGTTCCTAACGGTGGCCTTGATCCCGCTTATTCGCATTTCAGTCCTGGAAGTTTATTGATGTGGAAAAACATACATGCAGCTAAAGCCTTTTGTGAGACTAAAAAGAAAAAAATGATTTTCTCTATAGGCGCTTTTGAAGAGCAATGGTCTTATAAACTCCGTTGGGCTTATGTAAACAAAACGGGAAAACCCTTTATCTAGTCGCCTCTTGTACCTGATTTACAACCAGGTACAAATAACAGGCTAATATTATGGTAAGGATACCCTGGGCAGAGTCACCTTAAACGCGCGTTAACGACTGTTAAGGTAGCAGGGATAACATGTTAAATTACTCAATAATGTTTGCGAGCGGTTGTTTTGTAAGCGGTGAAATATAATTTGCGAGCTGTGTAAGCGAAGCATGATAATGAGAGTAAATATGGGAAAAATCCTTACCATAATAATGTGCTTCTGAAAAAAACAGCATTAAGTATAATGTATGCCATAAAGTTAATAGATGATTTTGTTTTTCATTTCATGCATCTCTGAGCCTATAACCAATACCCCTTATATTGGTAATAATATTATACTGACCCGCCTGCTCTAATTTTTTACGTAAATTGTAGATATGCGTATCCACTACACGTTCAAACGCTTCACTTTCGGGATGGCAGGCCTCAAGCAGAGCTTGACGAGAAAAGGCTTTTTGCGGATAGGAGATAAATAGTATCAATAGGGTCAATTCTGTAGGCGTGAGCTTCAAGCGAAATTCCTTACCCTTATCATTGACCACCCATGCTTTATAAGATGCCGTATCAACACGGATCTCTGCATATTTTAGAAAACTCACTTTATGGATCCCCGAAGTACGACGGAGTACTGCATGAACGCGAGCCGAAATTTCTGTAGGGTTATAAGGTTTTAAGACATAGTCATCCGCACCGAAGCGTAAGGCATTAATGGCACCGGCACTTTTTTCTGGTGACGATAACATTATCACAGGGATTTCACTGTTGCGTCTTAATTCAAGCAAAATCTCCATGCCGCTTAATGCTGGCAGCACTATATCGAGTAGAATTAAATTCGGCTCCCATCTTAAAGCAAGTTCAAGCCCTCTTTGCCCGTCACTGGCTACCAACGTGTGAAAGCGTTCTTTTTTTAGATACGCCTCAAGAATATTTGCCGTATCCAAATCATCTTCAATGATCAGTACTTTCTGCATTCTAATGCAACCTTCGGGGTGATAATTTTATATTTACCAGAAAAAATTCTTGGCACGCCTGAGTTTACATATCAAGAATTCATTATTTAAGCGTGCGATTAAGGCTTCTTTAAAAAATTGTATGGGCAATAATATTAAAGCCACACTGATGTAGCCCGTAAATTTATGTACAGGCTACATTTATAACCGATCATGTTCTTTACATTAAATGAACCAATCACGCTTCTTGTGGATAAAACTTTGTAGCGTCTCGGGATGGTATCCCATGAGTTTGTAAAAATCAGAGCTTGCATGTGCAGCATCCCAAATTTTACTCTCATGTTTCATATACTGAATTAACGTTTCAGCCTGATCTCCCGCCCAACTTTTTATTCCAGCATCACTATCTTCATACTGAACATTCTTATCGGTTTCAGCACTGATAATTGTAGCGATATCGCTAAATCTGTAACGACCAATACCCGTTATGATATGATTTTTCCCAACGTGTTTTTCTGGACCCTCCAGAAGAACTTTGATGAATACCGAAGCCAGATCGTCTTCATTCAGCCAGAAACGAGATGCGTCATGCGGCAGAATTACTTTTTTATGCTCTTTGACGTCTGAAGCAACCATCCACGAGAGATTATTAAAGAACCACCCACCCGCATTCACAAATGCAACAGGAATATCACTTTTTGCATATATTCCCTGTGCGACTGTATGCAAACTGCTGCCAACTTTAATCGCTCGATATTCAGGATCGAGATCGTCGGCGCTATCTGTTTGCGAGTTTGCAAGCATACGAACAACAAGATCAACAGTGGGACTGGCTTTTGCAGCAGCAATAATGTTTGGAGTAGCTTTCTCTTCATCAGTTACAAAATCAGGCGGGATCACAACGATACGATTCATTCCTTCAAACGCACGATGAAGACTTTGCACATCATACCAGTCAGCATGCATGACCTGGGCCTGAGGATAAGCGGCTTGCAGTTTATCCACTCCCTCCTTGCGGCTGCTTGTCAGTCGAAGAGAGACATCCGCTTCTTGAGATAAACCGGCGACGATTCGGGAAGCAACATTGCCTGCCGCGCCAATGATAAGAATTTTTGTCATACGGAACTCCAGATATAGTCGTGTAGGTGAGTGATTTTTATGTGTTGCGCATCAATATAGTTAAATTTGTACACTTGTCCAGAATTAACTTGGACTGGTGTACAAATCTCTTTTGCTCTATTCTGCGCAATTGTTTGAGGATTAATGAGGTCGTTAATGTCCTATCTAGCTCGGGAAGAACGTCGGACACAGATTGTAGACGCTGCTGTTGCATTAACGATCAGTGATGGTTTAGCTGCCGCAACGGTG
The DNA here is from genome assembly GCF_002935105.1 of Leclercia sp. LSNIH3. Classification (NCBI taxonomy): domain Bacteria; kingdom Pseudomonadati; phylum Pseudomonadota; class Gammaproteobacteria; order Enterobacterales; family Enterobacteriaceae; genus Leclercia; species Leclercia sp. LSNIH3. The sequence goes on along the minus strand of NZ_CP026387.1, from coordinate 653,275 downwards.
AGAGCTGTTGCAGCAGCCATCAATGCCTCACCAGGTCAGATTCATCATCACTTCCCATCAGCCGATGCACTTCGCGCTGAAGCTTTCAGAGAGTTTGGATTGCGCCTGGAAAAAGAGTATGACGACATCAGTAGCTCGCTGACTCCCTTTGACCAACTATTCCTTTTGCTCGATTGTGATTCCTATGATTCAGGACCTGGAGTAGAACGCTTGTGGAAGGAGGCGATCTTCGCCTCCGGCCAGAACAGCCTTATTCGTGAATCAGTCCAGGCGGTACTCGAAGGCTGGCGCGTCAGGGTTGCCGATGCGTTGCTCGCTGTTGTAGCTGAACGAGGCCTGGTAGTCGCAGGAGATCTTCATGTTTCTTCAAGGCGTCTTATAGGTATCGCCATAGGTTGGGATGTTCTTACAGACTTCAATTTTCAAAGGCCTGACAGGAATACAGACCTTTCCAGTTACATTGAATTTGAGCTTTCAGGACTTATTGGTTAAACGGGGGTCAGGTTATTCATTTCAGAATGGTGATTTGTCCCGGCTACAGGAGAGGTATTACCTCTCCTGTAAATGATCAATCAGGTGCGCGCTTTCTTTCTGAACTTGTCAACTAGCGTTAAAACCGTTACGAAGAAAACGGGAACGAAAAAGATAGCCAGTAGGGTTCCGGTTACCATGCCGCCAAACACGCCGGTCCCAATAGCCTGCTGCGTTGTGGCACTTGCTCCAGAAGCGAGCATTAGCGGAACGACGCCCAACGTAAATGCCAGCGATGTCATCATTATCGGCCTTAAACGCATCCGCGCGGCCTTGACCGTAGCATTCAGAAGATTTTCGCCGTCGTGTTGCAACTGACGGGCAAACTCAACGATGAGGATAGCGTTTTTAGCAGAAAGACCGATGATGGTGATCATCCCCACCTTAAAGAAGGCGTCATTCGGCATCCCTCTCAGGTAGACAGCAATCATCGCCCCGATAAGGCCAAGCGGGACCACAAGCATGACTGAAACCGGGATGGACCAGCTTTCATAGAGAGCAGCCAGCACGAGGAAAATGACCAGCATTGAGAGCAGCATTAACATCGGAGCCTCAGAAGCTGACTGCTGTTCCTGGAGTGACTGACCCGTCCATTCGATGGCAAAACCCGCCGGCAAATCTGCGGCAATTTTTTCCATTTCCGCCATTGCATCCCCGCTCGAATAACCCCAGTTTGGCCAGCCTGTTATCCTGAATGCCGGATATCCTTGATAACGGACCATTTGCACTGGTGAGACCTGCCATACCGGACGGACGAACTCTGACAGCGGTACCATCCCGCCATTTTTATTACGAACGTTGAGGGACAGTATTTCGGGCAACTGCATGCGTGATTCCGCCTCGGCCTGCACTATAACCTGCTGTATACGGCCATCATTAGGGAAGTCATTCACATAACTCGATCCAAGTGCACCGGAAAGCGTCTGATTGATTTCATTGAAAGAAACGCCCATCGCTTCAGCTTTTTGTCTGTCAACTTTCAGGCTGAGCCCCATACCATCAGGCAGTCCGTCCATATACACGCCATACAGCGCTTCACTTTGGCCTGCTTTTTCCAGAAGCATATTAAGGGCTTTCACTAGCTCCGGATAACCGTGCCCGGAACGGTCTTCCAGACGCAGGGTGAAACCAGATGAGGTGCTCAGCTCAGAGATCGCAGGAGGAAGAAGGCTGGTTACAGTGGCTTCCGGAATATCGCCCAGAACATTCTGGATATTTGTCACTTCATTTTGCGCTGTCGCGCCGTTGCGCTGATCCCAGTCTTTAAGCGTGGTAAACGCCATCGCGGAGTTTGTACCCGCACCAGAGAAGCTGAACCCCAGAATTGAAACATTACGTTCCACCCCTGGACGTTCCATTACCTGTTTTTCATACTCCTTCACCACCGCCTCAGTACGTTTCATCGTGGCGTCAGCTGGCAGCTGTATTGAAGTAATAAAGTATCCCTGATCTTCTTCTGGCAGGAATGATGAAGGTAAGAATTTAAATGCTAAATAGAGAACACCGCACAATGCCAGATAGATGAAGGTCATCCTTCCTGTCTTACGTATGACCCGGGTAACGCCATTTTCGTAACGGCCTGTGAGGCGATCAAATGATGTGTTAAACCACGTGAAGAAACGGTTTTTTTTATGGGAATCAGCCGTTACGGGTTTCAGTAGGGTTGCGCATAGCGCGGGAGTTAGCGTTAATGCCAGAAACGCGGAAAACAGAATCGAAACCGCCATCGAAAGTGTAAACTGACGATAAATCACACCCACCGAGCCAGAGGCAAGCCCCATTGGCAGGAATACCGCCGTCAGAACTAACGTGATACCGACAACCGCGCCGGTAATCTCCTTCATGGCCTTAACCGTAGCCTCTTTAGGCGATAATCCTTCTTCCGCCATCAGGCGCTCGACGTTTTCCACCACGACAATGGCGTCATCCACAATTATCCCTATGGCCAGAACCATGCCGTACATCGTCAAAACGTTGATGGAAAAACCGGCCAGCATCATGACCGTGAAGGTGCCCAGCAACGCTACCGGCGCAACGATCGCCGGTATGAAGGTGTAGCGCACATTTTGCAGAAAGAGATACATCACCAGGAAAACCAGCACCATCGCTTCGATAAATGTATGAACTACCTTTTCGATCGAAATTTTTACGAAGGGCGATGTATCAAAAGGAATGGAATATTCCATGCCTGACGGGAAGGATTGCGCAAGATCCTGCATTCTGGCCTTAACCGCGTCAGATGTACGAACAGCGTTTGCACCGGGAGAGAGCTGAATGGCAGCGGCGGTTGAGCCATGCCCGTTTTCCCTGATGGCAAACGAATAAGACTGTAAACCTAGTTCAACACGAGCCACATCACCTAACGTTACCCGCGATCCGTCCGGATTCGCCCTGAGGACGATGTTACGAAACTCTTCTGGCGTACCAAGCTGACCATTGACGTCTAATGGATAGGCTGTCAACTGATTCGCAGTTGCAGGGGAATCACCCAGTTTGCCGGGCGAGACCTGAGCATTTTGTTCAGTAATTGCCGTATTGATATCGCTGATTGAGAGCTTGTAGGCAATGAGTTTTGAAGGGTCGACCCAGATGCGCATGGCTTTCTCCGAGCCAAATGCCTGTACTTTGCCGACGCCATCAATACGACGAAGCTCGTCTGTTATTTTTCGCGCAAAGTAATCGCTCAGGTCGGCCTCGCTGAACCTTCCATCAGGAGAATTAAGACCCACCATCATCAGGAATCCTGAAGAGGCGGCCTCAACGCTTAAACCATTCTGACGGACAGCCTGTGGTAGCCGAGGCTCCACGACTTTAATCTGATTCTGCACATCAACCTGTGCAAGCCGGATATCTGTACCGGGTTTGAAAGTAACGGTGATAGTCGCTACGCCAGATGTATCGCTGGTCGACTCATAATAAAGCAGATCGTCAACACCGGATAACTCACGTTCAATGAGTGAAATGACCGATTCGTTCATGGTCTGAGGCGTTGCACCGGGATAGGTCACCGTAATAGACAGGCTCGGCGGCGCAACCGACGGATATTGAGCGACCGGGAGTTGCGGGATAGCGATCACGCCTAAAAGAATAATAAAAAGCGCAATTACCCAGGCAAATATAGGTCTGCGAATAAAGAACTGTGACATCAGAATTTCCTGTGATAATAAGTCATTACGAAGCTAACTGGGTTTCATCAGGACGAGCAGTAACATCAGCGCCTTCCTGGAGCTTGTCCTGACCTTCAATGACTATCTTGTCGCCAGCTTTCAGGCCGGCTGTTACCGTGATTCCTTTCGCCGTTTGTTCTCCGGTCTGGATTTCAACGCGTTTCGCTTTATTATCCTGACCAACAATCCATACGGTGGTCTTATCTTCAGATCTGTTAATAGCCTGCTCAGGAATGGCCATGCCCTCTTTTTTGATAAGGCGTGTAATTTGCAGCTTCACAAACATACCGGGAAGCAGGGTCCGTTGAGGATTTTCGACTTCCGCCCGAAGAACAACATCGCCGGTTTCATCGCTAACGCTTATGCCCGAAAACAGCAAATGCGCAGGCGTGTCATAGGGCCGACCCTCATCATCAAGCACGACAGCTGTTATGCCAGACTGACCTGCCGGAACAGCGTCATTGAGCTGGTAGAGAGAGCGAAGAGCCTGAGAGGGGACACGTGCATCAACATAAACATGATCGACTTGTTGTATGACAGCCATAGCCTGCGTATCGCCAGGGCTGACCAGTGCGCCTTCGGTAACGAATTCCTGATCCACGCGCCCGCTGATAGGGGCCTTAACGGTTGCATAATTTAAATCCAGCTTTTTACGGTTTAGAGATGCTGTCGCTTCGGCAAGTTCTGCCGCAGCCTGTGCACTTGCCGCTTTTGCATCGTCAAGATCCTGCTGGCTAATTGCGGCATTTTTTTGTAATTGAGAGAAACGATAAGCGCGGCTACTCATCTGTTGATAGGTGGCTCTGGCCTTTGCAACTGCCGCATTAGCCATTTCGACATCTGCCTCAAAAGGCGCTGCATCGATCTGAAATAGTGCTTGTCCTTCCCGTATTTCAGAACCCTGGAGGAAAAGTCGCTTTTGAATTATCCCCCCTACCTGAGGGCGAATTTGTGCTGTCTTTACCGCAGTAACGCGTGCAGGAAAATCACGAACGGAATAGATATCTTCAGTGCCAAGCGTTTTAGTGACGACTTTGGTTTTTGCTGGCGTGGAAGAAGTTTCATTCATCTCTGCCGAATCACAACCTGCGATAAAAAATAAGCATAGCGTTGTGCTGATAGCCAGCTTCCTGATATTCATGGTCAATTTCCGAGTTTATTAATGTAAGAAGTGTGGCCCTGCCATCAGCTGTGGCTGACGGCATTACCCTGTTTGAAAATAAAAAAAGTCATAATCATCAACACCATCAGAATTAACGAGGCTGATTCAAGCATGACATTATGCGACTGCATAAAAGCAGACGATGCAGATGTAAGAAGCGCCTCACGGGCTCCTTCATCCAGATGGCGAGCAGCCTCAACGGCTTCGCTTAGCGATGCGCCTGCAGAAGCGCGAACGGATTCCGGCAAGTGCTCCGGCAGACGAACTGTACTGGAGTACACGCCAGCGAGAACCGAACCGAATATAGTTATTCCCAGCCCGGTCCCCAGTTCATAAGACATACCCTCAATGGAGCCTGCAGAACTGGCTTTATGCACAGGTGCTGCGGACATGATGGCTGAAGAAGAGGCCATTAAAGCAACGGTATCCCCGGCCCCGAGTAGGGTCATCCATAGCCATGCTTTTGTGGCCTGAATACCAAAGTTAATGTCTGACAGCATATAAAGACTCAGGGCTGATACGGCAAGGCCGGACACAGCAACCATCCTGATACCGAAGCTGTTAATCAGATAACCGGCAAGAGGGCCAGCCAGACAACCTGCAAGCATAAGCGGCATGATATACAGCCCGGCCTGTACAGGGGTGAAGCGGTGGACGAACTGTAACTCCTGAGAAATAACAAGCTCAAAACCAACCAGCGTAATCATTGAGATCAGCGCAAGAACGATTCCGGCGAGAATATTGCGTTGTTTTAATAAATCTGTATCGAGAAGAGGTGATCGGCTCACCATCTGGATAGTGATGAAACTGCCCAGTAAAACCAGACCGACCAGTAAGAGATAAACCGACATAAGGGCGGGGTTGCCATGATTTATAAGGCTCTTGGCTCCATAGATAATTATCAGTATTGCACTCATCAGCAAAAGCCCCTGAGAGAGGTTTACTGGTTTGCGGATACGGCTTTCATCATCAGGTATCCATCGCTGAATTAACATAATTACAACCAGTACAACCGGGACATTGATGAGGAAAACAGATCCCCAGTAAAAATGGCTCAGTAAAGCCCCGCCTACCAGTGGGCCTGCCAGAGCACCGCCTGTACCGATTGTTGTCCAGATTCCCAAAGCCATATTTCTGTCTTTATCATCCGTAAAATTCTTTCTTACAGCTACGAGCGTCGCAGGCACAATCATTGCAGCACCGACTGCCAGAAGCGCACGCGCCGCAATGAGGAGTTCCGGCGATTGGGAGAAGGCAGCTCCTGCAGAAGCTATGCCGAAAACCATGCTTCCTGCGATCGCCATTTTTTTGTAACCGATACGGTCTCCAAATGAACCCATGGGCAGCAGAAGTGCAGCCATAATCAGAGGGTAAATGTCCATAATCCACAGTAACTGATGGTGAGAAGCCTGAAGCTGCGTACTTAATACAGGCGCTACAACGTAGAGGACTGTTGCGTCAATGGACACAGGTAAGTACATGAATATAATCACTAAAGTACATACCATTTACTTTTCATGCTATAGGTGCCTTGTAGAAACAGTAAGAAGTGGACATGTGTTCAAGTTAAATTTATAGTGAACTTGAACGCATGTCCACATTGAGTTTAAAAAAGGAGTCGAATCGGAATGTCTTATTACAGTCGTGAAGTGAGGCACCAGATGATCCTGGAAACAGCCGTAAACATTGCTTACCAGGAGGGATTATCGGCTATGACAGTAAGGAGAGTTGCACAGGAAGCCCAAACTGCCATTGGACAGATTCACCACCATTTTTCATCTGCTGGCGAGTTGAGGTCTGAGGCTTTTAAGCTTTCGGTCGAGCAAGCCCTGAATCTGCTGATTGATGTGGGAGAAAAAGAAAACGCAAGTTGTCTGGAAATGCTCAGCTGGTGTCTGTTTATTGAGGATCATGAAGAGGCACATAAGTACAGCAAATTGTGGAAAGAAGCTGAGGTCATTTCATTTAATGATGAAAACATGCGTGACGCGTTCCGGCAGGTTACCAGACAGTGGCATACGTCGATTGTTAACCTTCTTGAAAAAGGCGCCTTAAATAATGAATTCAGATATGGCAGACCGAAAGAATTGATAGCATGGGATTTTATTGCTTATTCTCATGGCCTTGACGGGATATTCAGTCTCGGAATCGAGGGCTTTGGTCATAAGGAATATAAAGACAGCACCGAAGCATTTATCAGGAGTCAGATTGAGATAATTACGTAACCTGGAAGATTTCAGAGGAAATTTTCTGGTGAGAAAGAGCATTATAATATTGTTTAATTTTTGGCAAGGTAAGGTATGGCATATAAAATTGTATCGGGCGTGTCTCTGGCATTTCTGATGGGAATTTCTTTAAACTCTGCGCAGGCGGATGATTTTTCGTTAGGTTTAACTGCGGGATGGTCTTCAAAACTGTATAAAGATGTTAATCCTAATAAAAACAGTCTCATATTTCCCAATATCGATTATGATGCGGGTCGCTTCTGGTTTCATGGGCTTAGCGCTGGATATGATCTTCTTCAAACACCTGCGGATAGCATCTCTTTAGTCGGATATTATTTCCCGCTTTCTTTTAAAGCAAGTGACAGCCGTTCACATGCAATGCGACAGCTAAAGAACCGCCGCAGTACGTTGATGACAGGTATCCGGTATGAGCATGAATCTATCAATATGGGTAAATTTGAAACCACGCTTGCTACTGATACCCTTGGTACGAGCAATGGTTTTCACTGGAACAACGCCTGGAGTTACCCGGTACAGATTGGTTCACTTGGTATAGAACCCGCTTTGGGTTTCAACTGGAATGACCGAAAATTCAACAAATATTACTATGGCGTTAGCGCCGAAGAAGCCGGGAGAAGTGGGTTACGAAAATATACGCCCGGTGAAAGTGTAACACCCTATGCAGAAATCAATATGAATTATACATTGGCTGGAAACTGGAACATTTACGGGGGGGCTCGCTATACCCTGTTACCGGATGACGTTAAAAAGAGTCCAATGATAGAAAAAGATTCGCTTCTTTCCTTGTGGACCGGGGTCGCTTATACATTTTAATTTCGAGCCGGGTTTATTAGCCCGGTCTTTTAACAAGCACTGGTTTTTGTGTCAATACACGATAACCAGATCTGCTTGCAGGTGACACTATGAATGAATCCAGGTTTTGCTCTGAGTTAATAATATGGATTGAAGATAATATCAGTGAAAGACTTCTTCTCGATGATATTGCGATAAAATCCGGCTACTCAAAATGGCATCTGCAACGAGTGTTCAAAAAAAACACAGGCACCCCTCTTGGGTTGTTTATCAAACGGAAAAAGCTGGAATATGCTTACCATGATATCATGGTAAAAGAAGAGACAATTACTGACATTGCGGTCAAATATGGCTATGAGTCATTGCAGGCTTTCTCCCGGGCTTTTACCAGACACTATAGGCTTCCGCCATCGATAATTCGTAAAAAAGGTGTTGAAAATAAATAAAATATTATTTCGGCAAGAGAGGTTTATGCTGTACAGAACGTTATAACAGAGTGGTTTTTATATGCCATCCACCCTTCATCTCTTTCCTCTCTGACAGTTATACGTATAAATCTCTCATCACTGCCAGCTGTTTATAAGATAATAAACCCTTTGAACAATATTCCTTTATATGTGATGTGGTTCATTTGTGGCTACAGATACGCCTTGTAATTGTGCTGAAATTGCGATCGCGCAAAAAGCGGGCAGTATTGTCTTCAATGACATATTCAGTACCACATGAAAGCAGGAACATAATATGACGTGTGGCAGGCGATAAGAGGTAATACTGAACAGCGATTGGAAGTCAGTCAGACGGAATCTTTCCGGGTATACTAATGTTGTACTGTCTATTCTCCCGGTCATTAGTTTCTGCCTGCTGCGCCAACCGCTCAACCAAAACTACCGAAGCTTTGACATCAATGGACCCATGACGCCACGCAGATTATAGCGACAGGTAAGAAGAGCGTGCTATGCCACACGCAGTTAGCGACCTTTTTTGCGCCTGTTCTGATGCTCTGATGCTCTGATGCTCTGATGCTTTGAGGGCCGGAACCGGACGATCGTAGACGCTACCAGATATCGATGTTGCACTCGCCGCCATCGGTACGCAGGTCTTTGCGGACTATACAGCGATTGCAAGCTACACCATAGTCGTCGATGCTGTTCTTGTGCTCAACAATTGTGAGCGTCTGGAACGGGTGCAGAAAACCTGGGTGAAGTAATAACAGACAGAACGCTGAATGCTGTAGGTTTGTTTTGTACGAGATGCGGACAGACTTCTCATACCCAACGTATTTTCCAGTCAGGGCAGGGTGCTTCGCGCTAATATGCCACCAAAACAGTACCAGAGCCTGATGCAGATGATAAGATTATGGTCCAACAAGGAGACATTCTTCCAGCTAAACCAGAACTGTCCGTTTACATTCACTGCTGGTGATGAAATTGATCCAATGGCTGCACAGCAGGTAAAATAAAGTCCTCATACTTCGAGGTTATATTCATCCTCATTCATCCAAAAAAGTCCTCTACATGAAAAAAATCGGTAATAAAGCACCTACCATCACTGATATTGCTCGTCTGGCGGGGGTAAGCAGCATTACCGTTTCCAGAACTTTTACCGATCCGGATAAAGTGAAAGCTAAAACGCGGGAGAAAATCCTGCAAATTGCTGGCGAAGTTGAATACGTTCCCAATGTTTTTGCCCAGAATATCAAGACCACCCAAAGCCCGATTATTGGCATTGTCACCGACGACACCTTTAACCAGAGCTATTCGTATGTTATTCAGGAGTTGTGTCAGCATGCGGAAGCGAAAGGCTATTCAGTGATGATCTTTACCACGGGCGGCAATCGCGAATCAGAGGTAAAGGCTATTAATACGCTGGTTAGCTACAAGGCAGCTGGCGTGGTGTTGTCTGTTATCAATGATACGCCCGACTATGACACCAGCCACCTGAAAACGCTGTACCATTCTTCAACCAAACTCATTCAGTTTGATCGCCAGTTCGACACCACGCTACCCGCTGTTTACGTAAACGATGAGCGGGCAGGTGAGCTGATAGCTTCAGTGATCAAGCAAAAGCAGTATCAGCATGTACTCGTGATTGGTGGTCAGGAGCAATCCCGCATCACACAGGCTCGTGTTAACAGCATTTGCCAGAATCTCCCCTCTACAACGCAAGTAACGCATTTGTATGCCGATTATCGTTATGACAATGCGAAGGCGATGATAACGGCTCATTTTGCTGCGGGTGACAGGCATTATGACGCTATCGTAGGCGTCAATGGCGCCATCTCTCTGGCTGCACGCAGCGTCGCGACGAAATGGTCGCTGGCTGGCGTGGATTTCCTCTCTATCGACGACATCCCTAACGCCGAGGATTTCGGCTTTTTCTACCCCTCCGTTGTTCATGATTACAAACAGTGGGCCACCATTGTGGCGGAAAACCTGGTTGCCGCTATTGAGGGGCGCCCCTGGCAGCCACGAACTGTGATTAATGGCTTTTTGAAGAATACCCGTTGAGCCAGGACTGATAGGGTCGCTGTTTAACCATCAATGTTAACATGAACATTTTCTGGGGTGGATTCATAGGTAATCTTCAGGAGGTTCATAAAGTAAAACGCTGTTTTATTTTATGTTGCTGATTATTAAGGGTTATTGAAACTATATTGTAATGAAGATCACAAATAGAGTGGCGTTGCTTATAAATGTTCACGAAAACATTATAAGGTTTATGTAACTTCATTCGTTACAGGAACGCTGCTTTGAACATCAAACCTACCGTCATCAAACAACTGGTCAATTTTGGCCCGCACGATTACCGATTAGTGACTTCGCCCTTGCCGGAGCCACAGCACAATGAGCTGCTGGTGAAAGTCGGCGCATGTGGCATTTGTGCCTCTGATTTCCACTGCTATCACGGCGCGCCTATGTTCTGGGGGAATGAAATCTTCCCGGCCTATGTCAAAACGCCGGTGGTAAGCGGCCACGAATTTTTTGGTACGGTGGTTGCTGCGGGTCCTGATGCGCTGGAGCATTTTGGCGTCGAGGTGGGCGACCGGGTGATCGCCGAGCAGATCGTTCCCTGCGACAAGTGTCGGTTTTGCCGTAACGGTCAGTACTGGATGTGTGAAAAACACGATATCTATGGCTTCCAGAAAGAGGATGCCGACGGCGGCATGACCGAATACATGCTGTTTAAACCTACCAGCCGGGTGCATAAAATCCCTGAGTCTCTCTCACTGGAAGAGTGCGCGCTGATTGAACCTTTCTCCTGCTCCGTACATGCGGTCAACCGGGGCGATATTCAGTTTAATGATGTCGTAGTTCTGGCCGGTGCCGGGACGCTGGGGCTGGGGATGATTCAGGCTATCAAGCTCAAAACCCCAAAAAAACTGATCGTCATCGATACTATGCCTTACCGCCTGGCGCTGGCGAAAACACTGGGGGCAGATGTGACTCTTAACCCACTTGAAGATGATGTCATCGCCGAAGTTAAAGCGCTCACAGAGGGCTACGGTTGTGATGTTTATATCGAGGCGTCTGGCAATCCCGCCGCGGTCACGCAGGGATTGCAGATGATTCGTAAGCTGGGCCGTTTCGTTGAGTTCAGCGTTTTTAGCCGCGAAACGACGGTGGACTGGTCCATTATTGGCGATCGTAAAGAGCTGGATATCCGCGGCGCGCATCTCAGCCCGGGTTGCTACGAGACAGTTATCGATCTGTTCAGCCGCAAGCTTCTCACCGCTGAGGGCATCGTCACGCATAAATTCCCGCTCGATCGCTGGGAACAGGCTTTCGACACCTTCGGTACGCCAGAGGCGGTAAAAGTGCTGCTGGTGCCACACGCTGATTAAAACCTTTACCCACCGGTGCTGGCGGCTTCGGGCGTCAGCACGCTCTCCCTGTCCTCTACGCTTCGGGGCATAATAAAAATGAAAGAACGTAAAATCCGGCTCCATCACTATCTGGCTTATGGTTCAGGCGATTTTCTTGGCGCCGGAACCGCAGTGCTCACTTCTGCCTGGTTGCTCTATTTCTATACCAGCTTTTGTGGACTCACGCCTGTTGAAGCGACACTGATTTTTGCCTGCGCGCGAGTGCTGGACGCAGTGGTCAGTCCGTTGATGGGCTATCTGAGCGATAACTTTGGCGGCAACTGGTTTGGTAAACGATTTGGACGACGTAAGTTCTTTATTATGTTGGGTATTCCCTGCATCTTCAGCTACAGCTTTATGTGGGTGGGGGGGATGGATTTCTGGTACTACCTGGTAACGTATCTGCTGTTTGATATCGTCTATACCATGGTTCTGGTGCCCTATGAAACCCTGGTACCGGAGATGACAGACGACTTCAAACACAAGTCAAAATTCTCCGGGGCGCGTATTGCGATGGGGCAACTGTCGGCAATACTCGCGGCCTTTTTGCCAGGCGTTTTTCTCGGCCATTTCGGCAAAGACAATCCGCTCTCCTTCTTTTATGCCAGCCTCGTACTGGCAACGCTTTGCGCGGTGGTGCTGACCCTGGTTTGGTTCTTTACCTGGGAGCGCCCCGCAGAGCTGAAGTCGGTCGCTGAGCGGCAGTCAGAAGAGGAGGTACTCACTCTCGGGCAGCGTCTGAATCGCCTGCGAATTGAGCTGACGTCGACCTTCCGCATCAAAATCTTCCGTCAGCATCTTGGGCTCTATCTGGGGGGCTATATCGCTCAGGATGTATTCAACGCCGTATTTACCTATTACGTTGTGTTTGTGCTGATGCAAACCGCCCAGACTGCGTCGAACCTGATGGGGGTGATGGCGATCCTGCAGTTCGTGGCGGTGGTGGGGATGATCCCGCTTTGTATCCGCTTTGGGCCAGCGCCGAGCTACCGTTTTGTGGTGGTGCTGTTTGGCCTGGCGTCAGCGTCCTTTGCGCTGGTCTATTATCTGGGAATGAGCGATATCTACTCGCTGTTACTGTTTATTTCTGCGGTGGCCGGTCTGGGACGTGGTGGTATTAACTACATTCCCTGGAATATCTATACCTACATTTCCGATGTTGATGAAGCGGTAACGGGCCAACGTCGCGAAGGGATCTTCGCTGGGGTGATGACCATGACGCGCAAAGCCTCACAGGCCGGAGCAGTCATGCTCGTGGGGATAGTTATGCAGATGTCGGGCTTTGTGTCGGGGCAGAATGTTCAGGATCCGCAGGTCAGCCATACGATTTTACATATTCTCAGTTTTGGCACCATCGGCGTGCTGGCGATTGGTTTTATTATCTCGCTTAAATTCAGGCTTAACCTGCAAACGCACCAGCAACTGCAGCAGGAAAACCAACGCATGCGAAAGGCCAACGGCCCGCTGCCCGCAAGCGTCTCGCCTCAGACCCGAGCGACGGTCGAGACCCTGACGGGTATGCAGTATGAATCGCTATGGGGCAATAACAATATTGGCTATCTCAACCGTATGAAAGCCGCGCCCCTAAGGGCAGGCGCACCGCGTTCCGCTTTTATCCCTTCTGAAAACGACAACTAGACAGGATGACACAATGACGATTTATCCCGTGAAACACAGCGCGTTACTGCGCCAGCCAGAGCACGTTATCTCTCGCGATGCGTTGAAAGATTTGATCCATAAAGTCGCACAAAATCTGACTGCTATCGAAGACACTACCGGTGAGTTTGCACTGCATCTGGATGACGGTCGAATCATAGATGCGAAAGGCTGGGCGGCAGGCTGGGAATGGACGCACGGCATCGGGCTTTATGGCATTTTGCAGTTCTATCAGCAGACGGGTGAGCCGGAAGTGCTTGCCATTATTGACGACTGGTTCAGAGCAAGGCTTGCAGAAGGAACGCCGACTAAAAACGTTAACACTGTCTGTCCATTACTAACGCTGGCCTACCGTTATGAAGAGACACGCAATCCGGCCTGGTTGCCGCTCCTTGAGCGCTGGGCTGAATGGGTAATGTACGAAATGCCACGTACGGAAAAGGGCGGTATCCAGCATGTCGTCATTCACAAAGAAAATAATCAGCAGCTTTGGGATGATACCCTGATGATGACCGTGATGCCCCTGGCGAAAATTGGCAAGCTGCTGGGGCGGCAGGCGTATATCGAAGAGGCTAAATTCCAGTTTCTGACCCATATCCAGTATCTGATGGATCGGGAAACCGGACTCTGGTTTCATGGCTGGACCTTCGAAGGCAACCACAATTTCTCGCGCGCCCGTTGGGCTCGCGGCAACAGCTGGTTGACGGTGTCGATCCCGGACTTTATCGAGCTGTTAGAACTCCCGGAATACGATGCAACACGCCGGTTTTTACTGGAAGTGTTAAATAGCCAGGTTAGCGCGCTGGCAGAACTGCAGGATGAAAGCGGTTTGTGGCACACACTGCTGGATGATCGGGATTCGTATCTTGAAAGTTCGGCTACGGCGGGCTTTGCCTATGGAATTTTAAAAGCGGTGCGCAAGCGCTATATCAGCAGCGACTACGCTGTGGTAGGAGAAAAAGCGATTCGGGGTGTGGTGGGCTGTATCAACGACGAAGGTGAACTGACTCAGTCCTCCTTTGGCACAGAAATGGGACCGAATCTGGACTACTACAGACAGATTCCTCTGACGCCAATGCCTTACGGCCAGGCTATGGCGATTCTGTGTATGGCTGAATATTTACACACTTATCTCTAAACTATGAAGCGTAATGGCGGTCTCTTACTGCCATTACTTTTTTTGTGTGAGGTTGCCAGGATCCGCTCCTCGCTTATTACAGACTTCCAGCTCCAGGACGTTGTACGATTGGTGCCAGAAGAGGACTTAGAGCGCGTGAAAGGTAAGATGGTGCACAGTCATCAATGGTCAGATGATAGTGCTCATTCCCATCAAAGAGAAAACCTCGTCAGGCGGCTTTTTCAGTCAGATATTACTCAATACCGTATTTTTTTGAGTTAGAAAACCAAGTGGTTTCCAGTTCGGGCTTTTTACCAGCCCCATTTTGTCATTAAGGGAAACGACGCTTTTTTCAATTAGTTCGTGGAAAGTATTCATAAACTCTCATGTTTGAATTGCGGTGAATCGATATCGTACAAAATATCTATCCAAACCTGGATATCCAATACTTTTCAAAAAGCCAGCAAAGGACATACAATGTCTTTAACCGTCTCATTAAATAATAGTAAATCTAAATCAATCACTTAGCTACTCTCCATCTTAGTGTTCTGCTGCTTTAACAATATCAATGACCTGCTCCCCGTTGATTAATACACCTTGATGTTAGTAATGTCTTCATCAATAGCCTGAGGGCATATTTATAGAGAAGCAGGGAGGCGACGTAATCGCCTTTTATTGCTGGCCTTGTGACATTAGCTCAAATCATGCAGTGCCTTATCCAGCGGCGGCGTTAAAAGGATGTCCTGAAACACGACATCAAGCCCAGCCCGTTCTGGCGTACAACACATTGTACCGATCCTGACCGGACCCGGCGGAAAATAGCTCAGGCGTATTAAAGGCCACGTCTGTCCCTCTGTTGAATACTGCAGTCTCAGGCTGTCTCCTTTACGCGTGAGCCTCAGCCAGAACGCTCGCGCATCGCCGGGAAAAACTCCTGTAGCCCACTCGGAATGGCCAAGCGTCAGCACGCTGCCAATGGCGGGCGCGCCATCGTTATATTCAATACCCGCTTTTAGCCAGTGCTGCTCATCACCTATCATCATCAGTCCGGCCTGATCGTACAGCGTAGTAAAGTCTGCGCAGATTTTGAGCTGGAAAGTAAAATCTCCCTCAACCTCAGTGGCAAAGACATGACCGGTAAAGCGTTCAAACCCGTACCAGGTTTTGCGCCAGAAATCAGTTTTGTTATCGGTGGTGACCTGTAGAGTGTCATTCTGGCACTGCCACTTTGCAGGCTCATTTATCCAGGCAAACGATGTAAACATAACAGCTCCAGAATGGGTTATGGCTGACTTCACAAACACATCAGTAGAAACCTAAGCACCCCTAATACCAAACGTCATCATTCATAACGACCTTCAGGCCGTCGATGTCATTGAGTTTACGGACGTAAAATTAAGCTAATGTAACGTTCAGAAAAAGCCTTCCGTGCAGGCATTCTTCGAGGTTATTTGTACATCAGAGTAGAGGACTCCCCATTCAGAGAGTCCACTAAAATGGATGCACTACACACCCAAAGAGGGGGGGTAACGTGTCGGTGGCGCTTTGCTTATCCGACCTACCGAATCCCAACTCTGAACGGATTCTGTAGGCCCGATAAGCCTGGCGCCATCAGGCGTTAGTCGTCCGCGTTGGTATCAAACGTTTTTACGCTCAATGGTCTGC
This sequence comes from Leclercia sp. LSNIH3, assembly GCF_002935105.1. NCBI lineage: Bacteria > Pseudomonadati > Pseudomonadota > Gammaproteobacteria > Enterobacterales > Enterobacteriaceae > Leclercia > Leclercia sp. LSNIH3. Next base: position 637,077 of record NZ_CP026387.1, on the reverse strand, counting down.
TCGCCCCAGAACAGCGAGTCTTTGTCGGTTTTGTCGAAGGCGATCACCAGCACTTCATCACTGCCTTCTTCCCAGATTTTCTCGGCCAGTTTTTCGTCATAGTTTGCGACTTCAAAAATCGCCTCGGCGATCTCTGGTGACGTATTACGTAAACGCGCAAATTCTCCGACGCGATGTGCTTTAGCTTCTTGAGTTGGCATAGTGAACCTCCTGTTGAGTATTAACCTTTCAGTTTAGCAGCCAGACCGGCAACGTATTCACCCTGATAGCGGGCAATGTTCAGTTCTGCTTCCGACGGCTGGCGTGAGCCGTCACCCCCGGCAATGGTCGTTGCACCGTATGGCGTGCCGCCGCGGACCTGTGAAATATCAAACAGCTCCGGCGTGCCGTAGCCGATGGGCACGATCACCATCCCGTGATGAGCCAGGGTCGTCCAGGTCGACGTGATGGTCTGCTCCTGACCGCCGCCGGTGCCGGTAGAGCTAAATACGCTGGCGATCTTGCCGTGTAACGCATTTTTGGCCCACAGGCCACCGGTCTGGTCGAGGAAAGTGCGCATCTGCCCGGACATATTGCCAAAGCGCGTCGGGGTGCCAAAAATAATGGCGTCGTAATCGCCCAGCTCCTGCGGTGATGCTTCCGGCGCATCCTGCGCTTTGCCTCCGGCTTTGGCAAAGGCGTCTGCCGGCATGGTTTCCGGTACGCGTTTGATCACCACCTCCACTCCCTCGACTTTCCTGGCGCCGTCCGCCACTGCATGAGCCATGGTCTCGATGTGTCCGTACATGGAATAGTAGAGCACCAGAATTTTCGTCATTTCGCTTCACTCCTCGCATGATTTAGAAGGCAGCGGCATGCTGCGCTCTTTTAAAGATATGACGTGACGGCGAGACTGCAAATTTTGAGGGCATTTATTTGATTTCAAACATAAAACAGGGAGGCCTCTTTTACGTAGCAAAATGAAACATTTTCGGTATTGTGGATTTTTAGAATGATAAGAACGGCTTATGGTTTCGTTTTAGCGAACGTCATACGAAAGGCTGATTTCATATTGCAGAATATTACGGTTAGCTGGCTGAATACCCATACTCCACTAAGCTTAGGTTCACGTGGCGCAGTTAAAGACACTTTTTTAGCGCCATCAGGTGAAAGAATTCGCTTTCACTGAATACAGTATTAAGTCTTATGTTTTATAACTCTGGAGGTCCGACATGGCAAACCATCGTGGTGGGTCAGGTAATTTTGCAGAAGACCGTGAAAGAGCATCAGAAGCAGGACGTAAAGGTGGCCAGCAAAGCGGGGGGAACTTCAAAAACGATCCTCAACGCGCATCCGAAGCTGGCAAAAAAGGGGGAAAAAATAGCCATGGCGGCAACAAAAGCAGTTAAGTTGCAGCCGTCTGAAGTATGGGTCTCATGACCCCTGGCACCCCCCGCCGCCGGGCCTCCCGGCGGTTTTTTTATGTCTGTTATTGAAGTGTTATCAAATTCCTTTCACACTAGCGGATTGACTCATTGTGCTGGTGCCTCATGTCCTCCTCCCGTTATGCCTTTTCGATCAAACCGCAGGAAGCGATCCTGATCCTTATCACCATGTTCTGGGGTGGGACTTTTCTTGCCGTGCAGTACGCCGTTACGCTCAGCGATCCCTTCTTTTTTGTTGGCCTGCGCTTCGCCACGGCGGCTATCGCGGTAGCGATCATCTCCCTGAAAACGCTGCCTGGCCTGACCATGACCGAACTGAAAGCCGGGCTGGCGATCGGCGTCTCCATTGCAATGGGCTACAGTCTGCAAACCTGGGGGCTGCAGTCGATCCCCAGCAGTAAATCAGCCTTTATCACCGCCATGTATGTCCCGCTGGTGCCGCTTTTGCAGTGGCTGTGCCTGCGCCGCATGCCGGGTGTGATGTCCTGCATCGGCATCGTGCTGGCCTTTATCGGCCTGATCCTGCTGGCGGGGCCAGACGATAACCTGCTGGCGCTCGGGCCGGGGGAGATGATTACCCTGGTAGGTGCGGTGGCGATTGCCGCTGAGATTATTTTGATCAGTGCCTGGGCCGGAAAGGTGGACGTCAAGCGCGTCACCGTTGTGCAGTTGGCTACCGCCTCGCTGGTGGCGTTTCTGTCGATGCTCCCGGCGGGGGAGTCCGTGCCGCCGCTCTCGTCAGGCCTGGTGATTGTGGCCCTCGGGCTGGGGATTTTCAGCGCCATTATTCAGGTCACCATGAACTGGGCGCAGCGCAGCGTCTCGCCAACCCGGGCGACGGTGATCTACACCGGGGAGCCGGTGTGGGCGGGAATTTTTGGCCGTCTGGCCGGGGAGCGCCTGCCGTTACTCGCCCTGGTGGGGGCAGCCTTTATTATCGCGGGCGTGCTGGTGAGCGAGCTGAAGCTTAAAAGAAAGAAAAAGGCGCTGGCGGAGGCCGACAGCGCCACGCTGGATCAAGGTTCCTGAGTCACGGCTTCGCCCTGCGGAACTGCCGCCATCCGGCGGCTGAGCAGGGCGTTAAGCGCAATCGCGCCAAAGGTGGCGGTGCCGATCCCGCCCAGGGTAAAGCCGCCGAGGGAGAGAGCAAAATCACCGGCACCCAGTACCAGGGTCACGGCGACCATAATCAGGTTGCCGTTCTGACTGAGATCGACCCGGTTCTGCACCCAGATCCGCGCCCCGGCCACCGCAATCAGCCCAAACACCACGATTGACGCCCCGCCAATTACCGCTGCCGGAATGGTGTGGATCAGCGCGCCAAATTTGGGTGAAAAGCCCAGCAGGATGGCGATCACCGCCGCCGCCACGAACACCAGCGTCGAGTAGACTTTGGTCACCGCCATCACGCCGATATTCTCGGCATAGGTGGTCACGCCGCTGCCGCCCACCGAGCCGGAGAGCATGGTCGCCAGCCCGTCGCCGACAAAGGCCCGCCCCATCCACGGGTCCATATTGCGCCCGGTCATTCCGGCTACTGCCTTCAGGTGGCCGAGGTTCTCTGCCACCAGAATTACCGCCACCGGGGCGATCAGCATCATCGCCTGGCCGTTAAAGGTAGGTGAGGTCAGCTGCGGCAGGCCAAACCACGCCGCCTGCTGCACAAGGGCGAAATCGACCGGTTTGCCAAACCCCAGTACGCTGGTGAGCAGGGCGAAGATCAGGCAGGCGAGGATCAGCCCCACAAGGATCAGCAGCCGCTGGATCATCCCCCGGGTAAACACCGCCACAAGGCCAATGCACAGCACCGTGACCACCGCCATCCAGCTGTCGAACGCCGAGCCGGACACCCCTTTTACGGCGATGGGGGCGAGGTTCAGGCCGATCGCCATCACCACTGCCCCGGTGACCACCGGCGGCATCAGCCGTTCTATCCAGCGGGTACCGAGCTTCATCACTACCAGGCCAATGACGGTGTAGATCGCCCCGCAGGCGATAATCCCGCCCAGCGCCACGCTCAGTTGTGGGTTAATCCCTTGCCCGCTAAAGCCGGTGGCGGCAATCACCACCCCGACAAAGGCCGCGCTGGAGCCGAGATAGCTTGGCACCCGTCCGCCGGTGATGACAAAGAACAGCAGCGTGCCGATCCCCGACATCAGTATCGACAGATTGGGATCCAGCCCCATCAGAATGGGCATCAGCACCGTGGCGCCAAACATCGCCACCGCATGCTGGACACCCATCACCGCGGTCTGCGCCAGCGGGAGGCGTTCATCCGGCGCGACCACGCCGCGGTCTGAAGAGGTCGATTTCAACTGCCAGTGAGGAAAACCGAATAGTGCCATCAGCTGCTCCTTAAGGAGGGTTAACAGGCGGGTCGCATCAGGGCGTGGTAGCCGCGGTCAAACCACACCAGGCCCTGAGGCACCGGGTGGCGGGTTATAGCAACGATCTCGCAAAACAGAATGTCGTGTGTGCCGACGCTCACCACCTGGCTAATGCGGCAGTCGAACGAGGCCAGCGCGTCGTCCAGCCGCGGGCAACCGGTGTCCCCGGTCTGCCACCGGGCGGCGGCGAAGCGTTCTGCCATCGGGGTCTTGCCACCAAACAGATTGGAGAGCGATTCCTGCCCGGCGCTCAGGGTGTTAACGCACAGGGTGCGGTTGTCGTTAAAAACCGGCCACACCGAAGCGCCGCGATTGAGGCACACCAGCAGCGTCGGCGGCGAATCGGTGACGCTGCACACCGCGCTGGCGGTAAAGCCCGCCTGTCCGGCCGGGCCGTCGGTGGTAATGATATTCACCGCCGCCCCGAGGCAGGCCATGGCATCACGAAATTCTTGTTTATCAATGTTCATGATTGCTCCTTATACCAGCCCGCAAGCGTCATCAAAGCTCAGGCGGGGCAGGCGGCCGTAAAGTTTGCTTGTATCGCCATAACCGATGTTGATCAGCAGATTGCTTTTCAGGTTGCTGCCGGTGAAGAAGGCGGCATCCACCTTCTCCCGGTCGAAGCCGGACAGCGGCCCGGTATCCAGTCCCAGCGCCCGGCAGGCGACAATCAGATACGCGGCTTGCAGGGTGCTGTTGCGAAAGGCGGTCTCCTCGGCAAGCTGTGGGCTGGCGGTGAACCAGCTCCGGGCATCGCCATGGGGAAACAGCTCCGGCAGCCGATCGTAAAACTGGCTGTCCCAGGCAACGATGGCCGTCACCGGGGCGGTGAGAGTTTTTTGCAGGTTGCCGCTGGATAGAGCCGGACGCAGTTTCTCTTTGCCTTCCGGGGTGCGGATAAACACCATCCGCGCCGGAGAGCAGTTGGCAGAGGTGGGTCCCCACTTCATCAGTTCGTATATTTCACGCAGCGTCTCGTCGCTGACCGGGCGGTCCAGCCAGCCGTTATGGGTCCGCGCTTCGGTAAACAGCGCATGCTGCGCGGTTGGGGTGATGGCTTCACTCATGGCAACTCCTTCGATAAACGTTCATGGCGGTGCAGCAGGCTGGCAAGCCCGTTTTGCAGCAGGGCGTTGAAAACCTCCGGCTCGGTAACGTTGCAGGCGTGGCCGCCCCGGGGCATCACCGTGAGGGTGCTGTCGGGCAGGGCGGCGTGGAGCTGGGATGAACAGACGGCTGGCACCAGCAGATCGTCGGCAGAGCAGATCGTTAACACCGGACAGCGGATCTCTGTCGCCAGGCGGCTGAAATCGGCCCGCTTGAGGGCGTTCAGTCTGCGCAGCAGGGTGGCTTTACCCTGAAAATGGGCCAGCGCCAGCGCCTCTTCGGCCTCCATGCGCGGCTGACGGGCGGCCATCCAGTCGGCGGGATAGAGAAACAGCGGCTGAGCTTCTACCCACGCCTGCGCGCCACCGGCATGCAGCAACCGCTCGCGCACCTGAAAACAGCGCCGGGTATGGGGATGCAGCGTCAGCCAGCCGTTGACGCACACCAGCGCGTCGATCGCGCCAGGGCGATCCACCGCCAGCTGCAGGCCGATCAGCGCCCCCAGAGCATGGCCGACCACCGAAAAGCGCCCGATCCCGGCGGTGCTGAGCGCCTGCCACAGCTCATCGGCCATCTGCGCCAGGCTGTAGTCCTCCGGCAGTTCGCCGGGGTTGTTGCCGGTGCCGCGCTGGTCATAGCAGACCACCTGGTAATCCTGCTCCAGATCGGCCAACTGGGGCAGCCAGTAGCTGCCGCTGCCGCCCAGCCCGGCGCTTAACACCACCACTGGCGCGCCCGCAAAGGGCGGGGGTGAAATTGAAAGGTTCATGGCAACCTCACTGACCGATGTGGGCAATGGTGGCGATCTCCACCAGCGCCTCGGGTTTGACCAGCCCGCACTGAATGCAGAACCGCGCCGGTTTATCGCCAGGGAAAAACTCGGCGTAGATTTCGTTAATCGCGGCGTAGTTTTTCCAGTCGGTAATAAAGATGCTGTTGAAGGTCACGTCCGCCATCGTCCCGCCCGCCGTTTCGATAACGCGCTGGATAGTTTGTAGCACGTGGCGGGTTTGCGCCTTTGGGTCATCGGGAAACACCACGTTGTTGTCGGCGTCGAACGGCAGGGTGCCCGAGACGTAGACCACGCCATCTGCCAGCGTACCTGGCACGAAGGGGGCGATCGGCGTACTGGTGCCTGGCGGGATAATCACAGATTTTGGCATTGGCTCACTCCTCAGGCGATACGGGCATAGGTGGATGGTGTAAGGGCGTCGCAGAAGGTGGCGACGTCGCTGACCCAGCCGAAAAAGGTTTCGATGTTAAACAGCGCGGCCTGCTGGGCAAACGCCGGGCCTGCCTGGTGGGTGGCGTCTTCCAGCACCACCCCGAAATATTCGAGAAAGAAGCCGTCGCGCAGGGTCGATTCCACGCACACGTTGGTGGCAATGCCGGTGAAGATCAGATGGCGGATCCCCCGGCTGCGCAGCAGGCTGTCCAGCGGGGTATTAAAGAAGCCGCTGTAGCGCGGTTTCGGCAGCACGATATCCCCTGGCTGCGGCACCAGCTCGTTCACCAGCTGGTAGTCCCAGCCGCCTTTCGCCAGCAGCTTGCCCTGCAATTCCGGGCGCTGGCGCATGGTTTTCAGGGCGTTGGATTTGTGGAAGTTGGGCGAGCCGGGGCCGCCTGCCTCCACGTACTCTTCATCCCAGCCGTTCTGGAACCAGATGATCTGGATCCCGGCCTGGCGAGCCGCAGCCACCGCGGTGCGAATATTGTCGATTACTGGCCGGGTGGCGGAGACGTCAAACCCGGCGAGGTCAAGGTAGCCGCCAGGGCTGGCGTAGGCGTTCTGCATATCCACCACGATCAGCGCGCTCTGGGCGGGATCGAAGGTGATAGCTTCCGGGCGTGCGGGCAGGGTCGTCATTACGCGACCTCCCTGGTGATAGCGGGAAGATGCGATCGGCACGTCATCAGCGGCTGGATGCGCTCGCCAAAGGTTTCAATTCCGGCCAGGAAATCATCAAAGGTGAGCAACACACCTTCGGCACCGGGGACGCTTGCCACTTCATCGAGCATCCGCGCCACGCTGGCATAAGAGCCGACCAGGGTGCCCATATTGATATTTACTGCGGAGGTCGGGTCTGCCATCTGCCGCACGTTGGTGTCTGCCCCGGAGCGGGTGTCTTTCTGGCTCTGTTCGCTGAGCCAGCTCAGGGCTTCGTCGTCGGCCCCGGCTTTGTAATGCTCCCACTTCGCCCGCGCCGCTTCGTCGGTTTCGTCGGCTATCACCATAAACAGCACATAGGAGCCGACATCGCGCCCGGTTTTTTCAGCGGCCTGTTTCATGCGGGCCGCGGTGGGGGCGAAGGCCGTCGGCGTATTGACCCCCTTGCCAAAGCAGAAGTTGAAGTCGGCATAATTTGCCGAGAACTCCATCCCCGCATCGCTCTGCCCGGCGCAGATCACCTTCATGGGCACCGAGGGCTGCGGGCTGACGCGGCAGTCGTTCATGGTGAAGAATTCACCTTTAAAGTCGCTTTTGCCGGTGCCCCACAGATCGCGCAGGATCTGAACATACTCGGTGAGATAGTCGTAGCGCTTCGAGAAATACTCATCGCCCGGCCAGAGTCCCATCTGCTCATACTCCGGTTTTTGCCAGCCGGTAACGAGATTGACGCCAAAGCGGCCGCCGGAGATGGTGTCGATGGTGGAGGCCATCCGCGCAACAATCGCCGGGGGCAGGGTGAGCGTGGCGGCGGTGGCGTAGATCTGGATGCGGGAGGTGACTGCCGCCAGCCCGGCCATCAGCGTGAAGGACTCCAGGTTGTGATCCCAGAATTCGGTTTTGCCGCCGAAGCCGCGCAGCTTGATCATCGACAGGGCAAAATCGAAGTGGTAGTGCTCCGCTTTTTGCACAATGGCTTTGTTCAGCTCGAAGGTCGGCATGTACTGCGGCGCGTGGGTGGAGATAAGCCAGCCGTTATTGCCAATGGGAACGAATACGCCAATTTTCATCACTAACCTCTCTTCATCTCAACATGGGGTGAAAGTCAGACGTGGCGCTGCATCCTGCATCTCCTGTTCAGCCGCGTAAGCCTGTTTTGCAAAGCGGATGCCAGGTTTGAAATTACTAATGTTATTAATGTGTTAATGATTGGTTGAGGAAATGCAGGCGATAAAAGTGGACTGTCTGGTCAAAATAGTTGCACACAAAGCAGGCAGTCGTGCGCGGTAGCGGTGCAGATTGTCGTGGTAACTCAGGGGTTTTTGCTATGCTGGGTGCAGATCAACAAGGAGTGAGCCAATGGTACAAGGCGCAGTGAAAACGGGCGGTAAACGTTCCCAGGCAGTGAGCGCGAAAAAACAGGCAATTCTCTCGGCGGCGCTGGAGACCTTTTCGCAGTTTGGCATTCACGGCACGCGCCTGGAGCAGGTAGCCGAGCTGGCGGGGGTGTCGAAAACCAATCTGCTCTACTACTTCCCCTCAAAAGAGGCGCTGTACGTGGCCGTTCTGCAACAGATCCTCGATATCTGGCTGGCGCCGCTGAAGGCGTTCCGCGAAGAGCTGACCCCGCTGGTGGCGATCCAGCAGTATATCCGCCTCAAGCTGGAGGTCTCCCGCGACTATCCGCAGGCCTCACGGCTGTTCTGTCTGGAGATGTTGCAGGGGGCACCGCTGCTGAAAACGGTGCTGAGCGGGGACATGAAATCGCTGGTGGATGAGAAGTCGGCGATCATTGCCGGTTGGGTGGACACTGGCAAACTGGCCCCGGTGGATCCGCACCATCTGATCTTTATGATCTGGGCCGCCACCCAGCACTACGCCGACTTTTCCGCTCAGGTGGAGGCGGTGACCGGCAAGTCGCTCAAGGATGATGACTTCTTCCACAGCACCGTGGATAACGTGCAGCGGATGATTATCGAAGGGATCCGGGTGCGTTAACTGGACGGCGGAAGCGGGCAGCTTAAATCGCCCTCTTCACACTGCATCAGCGAGGCCAGGAAAGCGTCTCGTTCGTTGGTTTTCTCCGTCATGCACTGATTAATGATCATCGGCTGCACGGAGCCGCCTGCGGTGCCCGAGCCGATAAGGGCGCAGTCGGCATCGCGCAGGGCGATCCACGCCTGCTGGGCTTTTTTCAGCAGATCGCGCTGGGGTGTCGCGGCGCGCTTCATGACGGCCTGATAGGTCTGGTTCAGGGTTTTATCCGCCGCCTGATACTGTTGCGCGGTGCAGGTGTTCATCTCAACCTGGGTGCTGGCGTTACCGCACTCATCCGCCAGCGCGCTGGTGCTCAGCAGTAATGCTGCCACGGCAATAAAAGCTCTTTTCATGTTTCTCTCCGTGTAAAAAAGCCGGATGCGCTACGCTTATCCGGCCGGTGAAAACCACATTGTCACGCTATCTGTAGCCCCGGTAAGCGTAGCGCCACCGGGGAAAGATTGCACGTTTAGCCGATGGTCATCAGGCTGGCATTACCCCCTGCGGCAGCGGTGTTCACGCTCAGGGAGCGCTCCACGTACAGACGCTCCAGCTGCAGATTATCCTCGCCGCGGGCGAAGCCCTGCACCGACACAATCGCGCCGCTACGGGCCGCAACCTGTTCGCACAGCTCGCGCAGCTGGTCGGAATCGCCGTGATAGATCACCGCATCAAACGGCTGGCTGGTCAGCACATCCGCTTTCGCAAAGTGAATGCGCGCGGTCACTGCCTTCGGCAGCTGCTTCGCCAGGTCACGGTGCAGGCCATCTTCCGGCCACAGCACTTCACATCCGGTCGCCAGCGCGGCTGCCAACTGGATCAGCGCATCCTGCTCGTTATCCGCCACACAGAGCACGCGCTCGCGCGGCATCAGGGTCCAGGTGTTACGCTCGCCGGTCGGGCCAGGCAGCACACGTTGCGTACCCGCCTGGACCAGCTCGCCATACTGCTGGCACAGCGCCCGGAGTTCAGGACGTTTTTCAGCCCAGGTGGCCAGCGCTTCCAGCGGCTGAGTCAGCACCGCTTTCACCTGGGCATCCACCGGAAGTTGTGCATCCTGACGCGCCAGGGTCACGCCGAGGGCGTTCGCCGGACGGTTCGCCAGCAGGCGGTACAGGTACATTGGACCACCGGCTTTCGGACCGGTGCCTGACAGCCCTTCGCCGCCAAACGGCTGCACGCCAACGACCGCGCCAACCATATTGCGGTTCACGTACAGGTTGCCGACTTTCGCGCTGCCGGTTACCTGGGCGATGGTTTCGTCGATACGGGTATGCACGCCCAGCGTCAGGCCATAACCGGAGGCATTAATCTGCTCAATCAGCTGATCGAGGTTGTTACGGTTGTAACGCACCACGTGCAGCACCGGGCCAAAGACCTCTTTTTTCAGTTCGTCGAAGCTGGCCAGCTCGATCAGGGTTGGCGCCACAAAGGTGCCGCTGGTCCATTCGCGGGCGTCTTCGCTGTTCTCACGCACCGCCTGGAATACCGGACGGCCTTTGGCGCGCATCGCCTGGATGTGATTCTCAATATTCGCTTTGGCTTCGGCATCAATTACCGGGCCGATATCGGTGGTCAGACGGCCTGGGTTGCCCATCCGGCATTCGCCCATCGCGCCACGCAGCATCTTCAGGGTGTGGTCAGCGATGTCATCCTGCAGGCACAGCACACGCAGGGCAGAGCAGCGCTGTCCGGCGCTGTCGAAGGCCGAAGCAACCACGTCCACCACCACCTGCTCGGTGAGGGCAGAGGAGTCCACGATCATCGCGTTCATGCCGCCGGTTTCCGCAATCAGCGGGGTCGGACGGCCCTGGGCATCCAGACGGGTGGCGATGTTGCGTTGCAGCAGGGAGGCCACTTCGGTGGAGCCGGTGAACATCACGCCGCGCACGCGGTTGTCGGCGGTGAGCTTCGCGCCCACGGTCTCGCCGCGGCCTGGCAGCAGTTGCACCACGCCTGCCGGTACGCCCGCTTCCAGCAGGATGTTGATCCCCTGGGCGGCAATCAGCGGGGTTTGCTCGGCCGGTTTCGCCAGCACGCTGTTACCGGCGGCAAGCGCGGCAGCAATCTGACCGGTGAAGATGGCCAGCGGGAAGTTCCACGGGCTGATACAGACTACCGGCCCCAGCGGGCGATGGGTTTCGTTGTCAAAGTCGTCACGGACCTGACCGGCATAGTAGTGCAGGAAGTCAACCGCCTCGCGCACTTCGGCGATCGCGTTGCTGAAGGTTTTACCGGCTTCGCGCACCAGAATACCAATCAGCTGTTGCATCTGATCTTCCATCAGCACCGCAGCGCGCTCCAGGATCGCGGCACGCTCCTGCGGCGGCGTGGCGAACCAGATTGGCGCATTGTTCACCGCGCTGTCGAGGGCCAGATCCACTTCCTGCTCGGTGGCTTCGCGGGCGAAACCGACGATGTCTTTCGGCTCAGCCGGGTTGACCACCGGCTGCATTTCGCCGTTGCTCACCGGCTGCTCAAGGATCGGTTTGGCCTGCCATTTCTGCAGGGCGCTGTTGAGCAGCGACGAAGAGAGCGAGGCCAGACGGTGTTCGTTCGCCAGGTCCAGACCGGAGGAGTTGATACGGCCTGCACCGTACAGCTCGCGCGGCAGGGCAATCTTCGGATGCGGCAGACCCACCTGACCTTCCTGAGCGGCCATTTTTTCCACCGCCAGCACCGGATCCGCCACCAGCTCGTCCAGCGGCAGAGTGGCATCGGCGATGCGGTTAACAAAGGAGGTGTTGGCCCCGTTTTCCAGCAGACGACGCACCAGATACGCCAGCAGGGTTTCATGGGTGCCCACAGGGGCATAAATCCGGCACGGGCGGTTCAGTTTGCCATCCGCAACCTTACCGGTGACCTGCTCGTACAGCGGTTCACCCATGCCGTGCAGGCACTGGAACTCGTACTGGCCCGGATAGTAGTTCTGACCGGCGAGTTGATAAATGGCCGCCAGGGTGTGGGCGTTGTGGGTAGCGAACTGCGGGTAAATCAGGTTCGGCACGCCGAGCAGCTTTTTGGCACAGGCAAGATAAGAGACGTCGGTGTAGACCTTGCGGGTATAGACCGGATAGCCCTCCAGGCCTTCCATCTGGGCGCGCTTGATCTCGCTGTCCCAGTAGGCGCCCTTCACCAGACGGATCATCAGGCGGCGACGGCTGCGGGTGGCGAGGTCGATCAGGTAATCAATCACGAACGGACAGCGTTTCTGGTAGGCCTGGATCACGAAGCCAATCCCGTTCCAGCCTGCCAGCTCTGGCTCGAAGCACAGCTTTTCCAGCAGATCGAGGGAGATCTCCAGACGGTCGGCCTCTTCGGCGTCGATGTTGATCCCGATGTCATACTGGCGTGCCAGCAGGGTCAGGGACTTCAGGCGCGGGTAAAGCTCATCCATCACGCGGTCGTACTGGGCGCGGCTGTAACGCGGGTGCAGGGCGGAGAGCTTAATGGAGATCCCCGGGCCTTCATAAATGCCGCGGCCATTCGAGGCTTTACCAATGGCGTGGATCGCCTGCTGGTAAGAGACCAGATAGGCCTGCGCGTCGGCAGCGGTCAGCGCCGCTTCGCCCAGCATGTCATAGGAGTAGCGGAAGCCTTTATCTTCCAGCTTGCGGGCGTTGGCCAGCGCTTCGGCGATGGTTTCGCCGGTAACGAACTGCTCGCCCATCAGACGCATCGCCATGTCCACGCCTTTACGGATCAGCGGTTCGCCGCTCTTGCCGATAATGCGGTTCAGGGAGCGTGAAAGGCTGGCTTCGTTATGGGTGGAGACCAGACGGCCAGTGAACAGCAGACCCCAGGTGGCGGCGTTAACGAACAGCGATGGGCTGCGGCCAATGTGTGAATGCCAGTTGCCGTTGCTGATTTTGTCGCGGATTAGCGCGTCGCGGGTGGCTTTGTCCGGGATGCGCAGCAGCGCTTCCGCCAGACACATCAGGGCCACGCCCTCCTGGGAGGAGAGGGAAAACTCCTGCAGCAGGCTCTGCACCATTCCGGCACGGCCGGTGGCGGTTTTCTGGCTGCGCAGTTTTTCGGCCAGCTGATACGCCAGGTTATGGGCCTGGGTGGCAATCGGCTCCGGCAGGCGCGCCTGCTCCAGCAGCATCGGGACGGCATCGGTCTCGGCACGGCGGTAGGCGGCGGTAATGGCCGCGCGGCTCACCGACTGAGGCAGGATCTGCTCGGCAAATTCGAGGAACGGCTGGTGGATCTCTTCGACGGCCTCGGCGTGCTCGTCGCCCTCATTAGCGGCACCGGCCAACAGGGCAGGCAGCTCTGGCAGGGCGTCGTCGCTCTCCAGCTTTTCCAGATAATTAAAGATGGCCTGCTTAATTAACCAGTGTGGCGTGCGGTCAATTCGCGTGGCTGCCGATTTAATCCGTTCGCGGGTCGCGTCATCCAGCTTAACCCCCATGGTGGTCATGCCCATGCCAAAAACTCCTGTGATTCAGTAGCGCTAATGTAGTTAACGTGAAATATCCACTATGTTGCAACTTTGTGCAACCTCGTTAAATGTGACCCGGTTTGCAAGCTGGAAAATGAATGGATTGTTATGACATGGTTAACCGCAAAAAAGATGTGGATTTTCGTTTTCAACCCTGGTTTCATGCGGCGCTTAACACTTTTTGCAGGTGCAACCGCGAAAAACGTGAGCGAGTGCAACCTCCAGCAATCTGCTGTGAAACCGGGGATGAAATTGATGTAAATGCAGTGTTAAATCGTTTGTGTCAGAGCAGCGCATACGGCAGGATACGCGCGGCCAACACAAACACACATCATCACCCCCTCGTTCCGGGGGTGGAATAAAGACTGCCGGGAAGGCTGTCGAACATTTTTGCGGAGTATTTAAATGGCAATTAGCACACCGATGCTGGTGACATTTCTTATCTATATTTTTGGCATGATCCTGATAGGGTTCCTTGCATGGCGTTCTACCAAAAACTTTGACGATTATATTCTGGGTGGGCGTAGCCTCGGGCCGGTCGTCACCGCGCTCTCGGCGGGCGCATCGGATATGAGCGGCTGGCTGCTGATGGGGCTGCCGGGCGCTATCTTCATCTCCGGGATCTCTGAAAGCTGGATTGCCATCGGTCTGACCGTGGGGGCATGGATTAACTGGAAGCTGGTGGCCGGGCGTCTGCGCGTGCATACCGAAGCCAACAATAACGCCCTGACCCTGCCGGACTACTTCACCGGGCGTTTTGAAGATAACAGCCGGGTGCTGCGTATTATCTCTGCGGTGGTCATCCTGGTGTTCTTCACCATCTACTGTGCCTCCGGGATCGTGGCCGGGGCGCGTCTGTTCGAAAGCACCTTCGGCATGAGCTATGAGACCGCGCTGTGGGCGGGTGCTGCGGCAACCATCCTCTACACCTTTGTGGGCGGGTTCCTGGCGGTTAGCTGGACCGATACCGTGCAGGCGAGCCTGATGATTTTTGCCCTGATCCTGACCCCGGTGATTGTGATCCTCTCCGTGGGCGGCCTGGGTGATTCTCTGGCAGTGATCCAGCAGAAGAGCATCGAAAACGTCGATATGCTGAAAGGCCTGAACTTTGTGGCGATTGTCTCGCTGATGGGCTGGGGGCTGGGTTACTTCGGCCAGCCGCACATCCTGGCGCGCTTTATGGCGGCAGACTCTCACCACACCATCGTTCATGCCCGTCGTATCAGCATGGCCTGGATGATCCTCTGTCTGGGCGGGGCCTGTGCAGTCGGCTTCTTCGGTATTGCCTACTTCACCAACAACCCGTCGCTGGCAGGTGCGGTGAACCAGAACGCCGAGCGCGTGTTCATCGAGCTGACGCAGATCCTGTTCAACCCATGGATTGCCGGTATTCTGCTCTCTGCAATTCTGGCGGCAGTGATGTCCACCCTGAGCTGCCAGCTGCTGGTCTGCTCCAGTGCCATCACGGAAGATCTCTACAAAGCATTCCTGCGTAAAAGCGCCAGCCAGAAAGAGCTGGTGTGGGTCGGGCGCACTATGGTGCTGGTGGTGGCGCTGGTCTCCATCGCGCTGGCGGCTAACCCGGAAAACCGCGTGCTGGGCCTGGTAAGCTACGCCTGGGCAGGTTTTGGCGCGGCCTTCGGTCCGGTGGTGCTGTTCTCGGTTATGTGGTCACGCATGACCCGCAACGGTGCGCTGGCGGGGATGATTATTGGTGCCGTCACCGTTATCGTCTGGAAACAGTTCGCATGGCTGGGGCTGTACGAAATCATTCCAGGCTTTATCTTCGCCAGCATCGGGATTGTGGTCTTCAGCCTGCTGGGTAAAGCGCCGTCTGCCGCGATGCAGAAACGCTTTGCGGAAGCGGATGCGCAGTACCACACCGCGCCGCCAACGAAGTTACAGGCGGAATAATGTGTTTTCTCCCTCTCCATGAAGGAGAGGGAGAACCCTTACCTTCGTAATCTAAGCCGGGCATGCCCGGCTTTTTTCTTGCCAAAATCCGTGATTTACGTTGATATCGCTGTGGGTTGCCCCTGAATACTTCGCGTCGCAGGAAGGTGGCAAGGACGTGAATCCTCAGGCGCTTATATAAGTGAGTAACTGGGGTGACGGTGCGTAGCCAACGCACATGCAGCGTGAAGCATGAAGGGCAAATAACAATGAGGATAGCGAACAATGATAATCAAAACAGGGCTGATGGCGGGTGCGCTTTTACTGTTGGCAGGATGCAACGCCCCATCGCACAGCACAGCGGATAACACTTGCAAAGCCGATAACCAGATGCAGCAGACCACGCTCTATTTTGGCCTGAACCGTCCGGCAGGGGAGGCGATCACCGGCCAGGAGTGGCAGCAGTTTGTTGACCAGGACGTCACCCCGCGTTTTCGTGATGGCTTAACGGTGTTTGAGGCGCGTGGGCAATGGCTGGGTAACGACGGAAAAGTGGCGCGCGAGTCGAGTAAGGCGCTGATGCTCATCCACGGCAAAGATGCCCGGAGCGAAAGCAATATCGAGGCGTTGCGCGGCATCTATAAGCAGCGCTTTGCTCAGGAGTCAGTGATGCGCGTCGACCAGCCGGTGTGCGTGCAGTTTTGAGGTGATGCTGTGTGGCCTGTTGCCCTCACCCAAGGTGAGAGGATTAATTCAAAAACGGCAATGCGCGTTGTAATGCCAGCCAGTTAAGTCCGGCGGATTGTTCCGTTCACCTCATGTTCAGCAGAACATGGCATTACACAACCCGTGAACGTGACAAGGGGGGCCGCCGGGCCCCCCTTGTCAATCCCCGCGGCCCCGCAATGAAACCGGTGCTTCGCACTGCGCTCACCTCCCGACCGGCTGCCTGCGGTCGGCTCAACTCGACATCCTGTCTCGATTCGCCTCTGGCCGCCATCCCTGGCGTCCAGCCCTTGTCATCCGGTCTCCGGTTCGCCGGTTTCAGCGGGGACTCAACACCGGTGCCCCTTTCAGACGACTGCGAAGCGTGAGGGAGCGTGAATCCGGCTGAAAATCGACGAAGCGTTTCCGTAAGGCCGGGGCGAGGCGCAGGGACGCGCCGAGAGGGCATAGCCTGCAGGGATGCAGGCTATGCCCGGCCCGAAAGCCTGAAGGAATAAGCTGAGTGCACCGCGAAGCGGCGATTTTCTTTGCCAGGAGCCGGGGTAGCCAGGGGGGAGGCGGCGAGCCCCCCTGGCACGTTCACCGCAGCGGAGGGGGCATAAAGCAGAGGTGCTTTAGTGAACGGAACTTTTCCACTTCACTCATTTAGAAATATCGAATTGCTTAACTGGCTGGCAATAACCCGAGTAGCCGTTTTGCATTGACGTTATTGGCCCGGCAAACATCGCCGGGCAACTAACTACAACACCAATCCCGCAAAGCTCGCCGACAACAGGCTCACCAGGGTGGCGCCGTACACCAGGCGCAGGCCAAAGCGCGACACCACATTGCCCTGTTTCTCGTTCAGCCCTTTAATCGCCCCGGCCACGATGCCGATAGAGGCAAAGTTAGCGAAGGAGACCAGGAACACCGACAGAATTCCCAGCCCGCGCGGGGTCATCTGCGCCGCAATTTTTTGCAGCTCAATCATCGCCACAAACTCGTTCGCCACCAGTTTGGTCGCCATAATGCCGCCCGCGTGCAGGGCATCACTCAGCGGAATGCCTACCAGCCACGCCAGCGGATAGAAGACATAGCCTAAAATCTGCTGGAAGCTTAAACCGAACACGGTAGAGAAGAGGGCGTTAACGGCGCTGATCAGGGCAATAAAACCGATCAGCATCGCCAGAATAATCATCGCCACTTTGAATCCGGCCAGAATATATTCGCCCAGCATCTCAAAGAAGCTCTGAGACTCATGCATCTTCTCAAGCTTAATTTCCGGCTCCGCTTCCGGGCGGGTCGGGTTAATCACCGTGAGAATTATAAAGGTGCTGAACATATTCAGGATCAGCGCCGCGACCACATATTTAGCCTCCAGCATGGTCATATAGGCTCCGACGATCGACAGTGAGACGGTCGACATCGCGGTAGCGGCCATGGTAAACAGACGGCGGGAGGAGAGATCCCCCAACACCCCTTTGTAAGCAATGAAGTTTTCCGACTGGCCCAGCGTCAGGGAGCTGATGGCGTTAAAGGATTCAAGTTTGCCCATGCCGTTTACCTTCGACAGCAGGGTGCCGACGACGCGGATAATCACCGGCAGAATACGCCAGTGTTGCAGAATACCGATCAGCGCAGAAATAAAGATAATCGGGCACAGCACACCGAGGAAAATAAACGCCAGCCCTTTTTCACCCATCCCACCAAATACAAAGTTGGTTCCTTCGGCGGCATATTTCAGTAATGACTCGAAGAAGCCCGAGACGTATTGAATAACAAACAGACCGCTTTCGGCGTGGAGGAAAAAGAACGCCAGCGCAATTTCAATGACAATAAGCTGGATGACATAACGAATGCGAACATGACGGCGGTCAAAACTGACCAGCCAGGCCAGCGCAAGGATTACCACCAGCGCCAGCAGAAAGTGCAGGAATTGATACATAGTTGATTTTCAGCAGATTAATGAGGCGCATATTTAGCCACAGCCTGCTTTAACCGTAAATGAACTTTTGCGTGATAACTTATTCACCTTTTAGTCACTGTGGTGATTATATTTCCCTTATGGGTTTACATCCTGTCATCAAAATGCAGCATATTTCGCTTGTATTTCTTATTGCCGTAATGATAATCACTATCACAAGAATTTACCTTTCTTTGCATCAGTTGACCGTGATAAACATTTAAGGTGTCGGCATGTTTGTTCCATTTCTCATTATGTTACGTGAAGGCCTCGAAGCGGCCCTTATTGTCAGCCTGATCGCCAGCTATCTGAAACGAACCCAGCGTGGTCGCTGGATTGGGGTGATGTGGATTGGCGTCTTCCTGGCGGCCGCCCTCTGTCTCGGTCTGGGGATTGCGATTAACGAAACCACCGGGGAATTCCCGCAAAAAGAGCAGGAGCTGTTTGAAGGCATCGTCGCAGTCATTGCGGTGGTGATCCTCACCTGGATGGTGTTCTGGATGCGCAAAGTGTCGCGTAACGTTAAGGTTCAGCTGGAACAGGCGGTGGATAGCGCCCTCGCAAAGGGCAATCACCACGGCTGGGCATTGATCATGATGGTCTTCTTCGCCGTGGCGCGTGAAGGGCTGGAGTCGGTCTTCTTCCTGCTGGCTGCTTTCCAGCAGGATGTCGGGATCTGGCCGCCGCTCGGCGCGGTACTGGGTCTGGCAACCGCGGTGGTGCTCGGTTTCCTGCTCTACTGGGGTGGGATCCGTCTTAACCTCGGCGTTTTCTTCAAGTGGACCAGCCTGTTTATTCTGCTGGTAGCCGCCGGGCTGGCCGCCGGGGCGATCCGCGCCTTCCATGAGGCGGGCCTGTGGAACCACTTCCAGGATGTGGCGTTCGATCTCAGTAACGTCCTGACCACCCATTCGCTGACCGGCACCCTGCTGGAAGGGATCTTCGGTTATCAGGAGACGCCGAGCGTCAGTGAAGTGGCTGTCTATTTCATCTATCTCATTCCGGCGCTGGCGCTGTTTTTCATGCCATCGCGGCCAGGCACGCAGCCGTCGCATACCGCGTCCTGAAGTGCTTATTATGTCTACAAAATCATGCACGTTGCATCCAGTCGGCAAGGCTGAGGCACCCCAGGCGCTTACTCAGGTAAGTGACTGGGGTGAGCAAACGAAGCCAATGCAGGGGTAGCTTGCAGGGTGACGTGTATAGTTACAACATACTTGTTAAAGGGAAGGGTCATGGCAATTCAATTTCGTCGCAGTGCGTTACAGGCTGGCGTGGCAGCGCTGATTGCGTCTGCCTTCGCTGCACAGGCCGCGGATGTTCCGCAGGTTAAAGTTACCGTCAATGATAAACAGTGTGAGCCGATGACCATCACGGTCAACAGCGGTAAAACCCAGTTCATCATCCAGAACCACAGCCAGAAAGCGCTGGAGTGGGAGATCCTCAAAGGGGTCATGGTGGTGGAAGAGCGTGAGAACATCGCGCCGGGCTTCAGCCAGAAGATGACTGCCAACCTGCAGCCGGGTGAATACGACATGACCTGCGGCCTGCTGACCAACCCGAAAGGCAAGCTGATTGTTAAAGGCGCTGCCACCGCCGACGCCGCCAAAGGCGACGCGCTGCTGAGCCTGGGCGATGCCATCACCGCCTATAAAGCCTACGTGACCAAAGAGACCGCGGATCTGGTTGCCGGCACAAAAGCCTTTACCGACGCCGTGAAAGCAGGCGATATCGAAAAAGCTAAATCGCTGTACGCGCCAACCCGCCAGCACTACGAGCGCATCGAGCCTATCGCCGAGCTGTTCTCTGACCTGGATGGCAGCATCGATGCCCGTGAGGATGACTACGAGCAGAAAGCCGCCGATCCGAAATTCACCGGTTTCCACCGCCTGGAGAAAGCGCTGTTTGGCGATAACTCAACCAAAGGGATGGAGCAATACGCGGAGCAGTTGAACAGCGACGTGCTGGAGCTGCAAAAACGCATCAGCGAGCTGGCCTTCCCGCCGTCAAAAGTCGTGGGTGGCGCGGCTGGGCTGATTGAAGAAGTGGCCGCCAGCAAAATCAGCGGGGAAGAAGATCGCTACAGCCATACCGACCTGTGGGACTTCCAGGCGAACGTCGAAGGTGCCCAGAAGATCGTTGACCTGCTGCGTCCACAGCTGCAAAAAGATAACAGCGCTCTGCTGGCGAAAGTGGATGCCAACTTTAAGAAGGTCACCACTATTCTGGCGAAATACCGCACCAAAGACGGGTTTGAAACCTACGACAAGCTGACCGATGCTGACCGTAATGCCCTGAAAGGGCCGATCACCACCCTGGCGGAAGATCTGGCTCAGCTGCGTGGCGTACTGGGTCTGGACTAAGTAGATGAACAAGCATGACGAGTACGACGTGGCTGAACCTTCACGACGTCGGTTGTTAAAAGGGGTAGGGGCGCTTGGCGGCGCTCTCGCCCTGGCGGGTGGTTGCCCGGTGGCGCATGCGGCAAAACCGCAGAGTGCCCCGGGCACGCTCTCCCCGGATGCGTGGATGGAGACGCAGCCGTTTTACGGTCAGCATCAGGCGGGGATCTTAACCCCGCAGCAGGCGTCGATGATGCTGGTGGCCTTTGATGTACTGGCCAGCGACAAAAGCGAACTGGAACGTCTGTTCCGCCTTCTGACGCAGCGCATTGCATTTTTGACCACCGGCGGCCCGGCGCCCGATACGCAGAACCCGCGTCTGCCGCCGATGGACTCGGGGATCCTGGGTGCCTATATTGCCCCGGATAACCTGACCATGACGGTATCGCTGGGGGCCTCGCTGTTTGACGATCGCTTTGGTCTCGCCGCGCAAAAACCCAAATCGTTGCAGAAGATGGTGCGTTTCCCGAATGACTCCCTGGATGCGGCCCTGTGCCACGGCGATCTGCTGATCCAGATCTGCGCCAACACTCAGGATACGGTGATTCACGCGCTGCGCGATTTGATTAAACACACCCCGGATCTGCTGAGTGTACGCTGGAAGCGGGAAGGATTTATCTCTGACCACGCCGCGCGCAGCAAAGGCAAAGAGACGCCGGTGAATCTGCTCGGCTTTAAGGATGGCACCGCCAACCCGAACAGCCAGGATGCGCCCCTGATGGACAAAGTGGTGTGGGTAACGGCCGACCAGAGTGAACCGGCCTGGACGGTGGGCGGCAGCTATCAGGCGGTGCGCATTATCCAGTTCCACGTTGAGTTCTGGGACCGCACGCCGCTCAAGGAGCAGCAGACCATTTTTGGCCGCGACAAACACAGCGGCGCGCCGTTGGGGATGAAAAACGAGCACGACGTGCCGGATTACGCCAGCGATCCTGACGGCGAGACCATTGCGCTCGACAGCCATATCCGCCTCGCTAACCCACGCACAAAGGAGACCGAGTCCAACCTGATGATGCGCCGGGGGTACAGCTACTCGCTGGGGGTGACTAACTCTGGCCAGTTGGATATGGGCCTGCTGTTTGTCTGCTACCAGCACGATCTGGAGCAGGGCTTTTTGACCGTGCAGAAGCGCCTGAACGGCGAAGCGCTGGAGGAGTACGTTAAGCCGGTTGGCGGGGGCTATTTCTTTGCTCTGCCAGGCGTGCGCGATAAAAACGGCTGGCTTGCGCAGGGGCTGCTCGAAGCCTGAATCCCGTCCCGCTTACCCCATAAGCGGGACCTATTTTTATGTTCCGCTAAACTCTTGTTATAATTCTGTAATATTCCCATAGCAGACTAACTAACGCTGTCAGGCGAATCTTAAAAGTTGCACTCAGGTAAAAATAATGTTGCATTCATGCTAAATCCTGATGTACTTACATTAAGAAAGCGGTAAACCTTACAGTGATCATGAATCGCTCTGGAGATCGCGAATGGTTGGGTCCTCAACTGGACAAGGTAAAGGCAACAAACGCAGCACCCGGCGCGGAGGTTCACACTCCGGCAGCGATCTCTTCACCGAAAAATTCTCCCCCTCCCCAGTAAATCCTGATTTTTCCGATCCACCGAATGGTGAGCATAGCGATTCGGTTGGGTCATTTAACCAAGCAAGCTATGGCTTAGAAGGAAGCCAACCCTCAGATGTTTGTTCGCATAATCGTACCGATGCCGGTACGAGTGATGAATACCAACAACTCAAGGTGCTATCCATGGGAAGACAAAAAGCAGTGATCAAAGCTCGTCGTGAAGCAAAACGTGTGCTGAGACGGGATTCACGTAGCCATAAACAGCGTGAAGAAGAGTCGGTCACCTCGCTTGTGCAGATGAGTGGCGTTGAAGCAATTGGCATGGCGCGGGACAGCCGGGATATGGCGCCAATTGTTGCACGCAATGACGCTCAGGCGCAGTACCTGAATGCTATTGAGAGAAAGTCGCTGATTTTCGCCACCGGTGAAGCCGGTTGCGGGAAAACCTGGATAAGTGCAGCCAAAGCGGCAGAGGCTCTGATTCATAAAGACGTCGATAAGATCATTGTCACTCGCCCGGTATTGCAGGCCGATGAAGATCTCGGCTTCTTGCCCGGTGATATTTCGGAGAAATTTGCGCCATATTTCCGGCCCGTTTATGACGTGCTGGTGAAGCGTTTGGGCGCATCTTTTATGCAGTACTGCCTGCGACCAGAAATTGGCAAGGTAGAAATTGCGCCGTTCGCCTATATGCGCGGACGTACATTTGAAAATGCAGTTGTGATTCTCGACGAGGCTCAGAACGTAACTGCTGCGCAAATGAAGATGTTTTTGACGCGCCTCGGGGAAAACGTGACGGTGATCGTGAACGGGGATATCACCCAGTGCGACCTGCCGGCCGGCGTAAAATCGGGTCTGAGCGATGCGTTGGCACGTTTCGTTGAGGATGAGATGGTAGGGATAGTACAGTTTACGAAAGATGACTGTGTGCGTTCGGCGCTCTGTCAGCGAACACTGAACGCCTACTATTGAGTCTGTTGCTGTGTGCAAAGCCCGGGAAACCGGGCTTTGTTGTTTGTGCGGGGCAGATGCCTGATGGCGCTGCGCTTTGTTTCTTCTCTGCTGGGGGAGGAGAATCCCCACAAAAATATTGGCACGGTCGGCCCCCTCTCCATTCAGGGAGAGGGCGGGGGTGAGGGGCCCAGAGCGCACGGAGTGACAGTTGGCTCCGGGAGGGATGGACTTGCTGCGCTCGCCCTGCGGGTAGCCTGTTCACTGCGTTCATGGTCTGTCCAACTGGCGACAGCCAGTTGTCGAACACTTGGTCGGGGGAGCTCATTCCTCCCGCAGGCGTGCTACATGCGAAAAAAAGCCCGCATTTTCATGCGGGCTCTCATCTTAAATATGGCGGTGAGGGAGGGATTGACTCGCTTCGCTCGCCCTACGGGCAGCCCCCTCACTGCGTTCGCGGTCTGTCCAACTGGCTGTCGCCCGTTGTCGAACCCTCAGTCGAGGGTTCTCATCCCTCCCTTTCGGGAGAATATAAACGAAAAAAGCCCGTACTTTCGTACGAGCTCTCATCTTGAATATGGCGGTGAGGGAGGGATGGACTCGCTGCGCTCGCCCTACGGGCAGCCTGTTCGCTACGCGCTCAGGCTGTCCAACTGGCTGCGCCAGTTGTCGAACCCTCAGTCGAGGGTTCTCATCACTCCCGCAGGCGTGCTACATGCGAAAAAAAAGCCCGCATTTTCATGCGAGCTCTTCATTAAATATGGCGGTGAGGGAGGGATGGACTCGCTGCGCTCGCCCTGCGGGCAGCCTGTTCGCTGCGCGCTCAGGCTGTCCAACTGGCTGTCGCCAGTTGTCGAACCCTCAGTCGAGGGTTCTCATCCCTCCCTTTCGGGAGAATATAAACGAAAAAAGCCCGTACTTTCGTACGAGCTCTTTTCTTGAATATGGCGGTGAGGGAGGGATTGACTCGCTTCGCTCGCCCTGCGGGCAGCCTGTTCGCTACGCGCTCAGGCTGTCCAACTGGCTATCGCCCGTTGTCGAACCCTCAGTCGAGGGTTCTCATCCCTCCCTTTCGGGAGAATATAAACGAAAAAAGCCCGTACTTTCGTACGAGCTCTCATCTTAAATATGGCGGTGAGGGAGGGATTCGAACCCTCGATACGTTGCCGTATACACACTTTCCAGGCGTGCTCCTTCAGCCACTCGGACACCTCACCATATTGTTTTGCTGCCTTTCCTCTCGGGGGCAACGGGGCGCTACTATAGGGAGTCAGGCTAAATCGGTCAAGCAGATTTTCTGCATTAATGCGCGTTCGGTTAAGCAATAATCAGCTCCACGGGTTTCAGACCATGGAGCGAACCATTAACGCTGTGAATCGAGCGCTTCGCTGTTCTTCACCACCTCTTGCGCCTTGCCGTAGCTTTCCATGAGCAACTGATATGCCGGGAAAATGTGCGTGTAGACTTCCGCCCACTGGGCGGCATCCTCACGATTCCAGGTGCGCTGGATCTCAGAGGCCACGGCTGCGGTATCCATGGGCACAACGCCTGCCTGTACCACACGCGCCAGGGTGATCTCCTGCGCCATTTTGCTGTAGGTACCTGAAGCGTCAATCACGGCAAAGACTTTATAGCCGTCAGCTACCGCGCTGATCGACGGGAAGGCCATGCAGACGCTGGTGATGGTGCCAGCAATAATCAGCGTCTTGCGCCCGGTCGCCTTCACGGCTGCCACGAACTCCGGGTTGTTCCAGGCGTTGATCTCGCCTTTGCGCGCCACGTACTGCGCATGCGGGGCATTAGCGTGGATCTCCGGGATCAGCGGGCCGTTTGGCCCTTGCGGTACGGAGGCGGTGGTGATCACCGGGATATTCGCCAGACTGGCAATTTTGGCCAGCGCCGCGGCGCGGGCGCGCAGCTCCGGCATTGGCATGTCACCAACGGTCTGGAACAGCCCGCTCTGGTGGTCGATCAGAAGCATCACAGCATCATTCACATCAATAACTGGACGCGCACCGCTAAAGTTAGCTGGGGTCGACATGGTTCTCTCCTTTATTACGTTCAGATCTGGCCGAAGCGGCCGGAATTGAAATCGCGAATAGCTTCTGCAATTTCGGTTTTACTGTTCATCACGAACGGGCCGTAGCCGACGATGGGTTCATTCAGGGGTTCTCCGGCCATCATCAGCACTTTGGCGTCGCTGCTGGCCTCCAGATGCAGCTTCTCGCCTTCCTGACTCAGCACGACAAGCTGCGCTTCACCCGCCTGGGCGGAGCCGTTCACCGTCACGCTGCCTTCCAGCACAACCAGCGCCGTGCTCCAGCCTTCAGGCTGAGTGAGCGTCAGAAGGCTGCCCTGACGCAGGGTGATATCCCAGAGGTTCAGCGGAGAGTGAGTCTGCGCCGGGCCGGTGACCTCCTCGTAACGTCCGGCGATCACCCGCAGTTCACCGCTGTCATCGGATAATGTCAGCACCGGGATCTGGCTTTTGGTGATGCTCTGGTAGCCCGGCGTCGCCATCTTGTCTTTGGCGGGCAGATTGACCCACAGCTGCATCATTTTTAGCTCGCCACCCTGCTGTGCAAAGGCGCTGGAGTGGAACTCCTCATGCAGAATGCCGGAGCCAGCTGTCATCCACTGCACATCGCCCGGGCCAATTACGCCGCCTTTACCTGTCGAGTCGCGGTGTTCCACCTCGCCGGAATAGACGATCGTGACCGTCTCAAAGCCGCGGTGGGGATGCTCGCCCACGCCGCGTTTTGCTCCATCTGGCGGGAAGCTGTACGGCCCGGCGTAGTCCAGCAGTAAAAACGGGCTAAGGGGCTCGCCGTGGGTCTGGTAAGAAAACATCGAACGCACCGGGAAACCGTCGCCAACCCAGTGCTGGCGGGGTGCGGTATAAATACCTGTTACGTTTTTCATCCTCTTCTCCTGATGTTCTGTCGATGTAATTAGCTTATATTCAGGCTTAATATCCCGGTAGACGGTGAAAATGACATGCACTGTTCCTGATATGGAACTATGAGGGCGTTATGCAGGATCTGAATGATTTCGTGTGGTTTGTGAAAGTGGTGGATCACGGTGGCTTCGCGGCGGCGGGCCGGGCGCTGGATCAGCCTAAATCGAAACTGAGCCGTCGGATTGCGCAGCTTGAGACGCGGCTCGGCGTGCGCTTGATCCAGCGTACCACCCGTCAGTTTACGGTCACGGAGGTGGGGCATACCTTCTATCAGCACTGTAAGGCGATGCTGGTAGAAGCCGAAGCGGCAGAAGAGGCCGTTGCGGCATTGCAGGCGGAACCCCGCGGCGTGGTCAGGATTACCTGTCCGGTAACGCTCCTGCATGTGCATGTCGGACCGATGCTGGCGAGGTTTATGGCGCGCTATCCCGGTATTAATCTGCAGCTGGAGGCGACCAACCGGCGGGTGGATCTGGTGGCCGAGGGGATTGATGTGGCGATCCGCGTTCGCCCGCGTCCGTTTGACGACAGCGATCTGGTTTTGCGGGTGCTGGCCGACAGAGGCCATTGTCTGGTGGCGGCACCGCAGCTGCTTACCCGGCTGGGAACGCCGCGTGCGCCGTCTGAACTGAGCGCCTGGCCCGGCCTGAGCATGGGGGAGGGGAAACAAGTTCATAAGTGGGCGCTGAGCGGGCCGGAAGGGGCCAAAGCGGAGATCCATTTTCAACCGCGTCTGATCACCACCGACATGCTGGCACTGCGAGAGGCCGCCATGGCTGGGGTGGGTCTTGTGCAGTTGCCGATTTTGATGGTCAAGGAGCAGCTGGCGTCCGGGGAGTTAGTTAAAGTGCTTGAGGCATGGGAGCCGCGCAGGGAGGTTATTCATGCGGTCTATCCTTCCCGGCGTGGGTTGTTACCTTCGGTGAGAACGCTGGTGGATTTTTTGACTGAGGAATATGCGAGGATGGTGGAGGAGTGAGGCCTGGTGGCGCTTTGTTCCCTCTCCCTTGGGCAAAGGTTTAGGGTGAGGGGCCCAGACCGCACGGTGTCGCATTAAGCACCGGGAGGGATTGACTCGCTGCGCTCGCCCTGCGGGCAGCCTGTTCGCTGCGCGCTCAGGCTGTCCAACTGGCTGTCGCCAGTTGTCGAACCCTCAGTCGAGGGTTCTCATCCCTCCCGCAGGCGTGCTACATGCGAAAAAAAAGCCCGCATTTTCATGCGAGCTCTTCTTCAAATATGGCGGTGAGGGAGGGATGGACTCGCTGCGCTCGCCCTTCGGGCAGTCCACTCACTGCGTTCGCGGTCTGTCCAACTGGCTGTCGCCCGTTGTCGAACCCTCAGTCGAGGGTTCTCATCCCTCCCTTTCGGGAGAATATAAACGAAAAAAGCCCGTACTTTCGTACGAGCTCTCATCTTGAATATGGCGGTGAGGGAGGGATGGACTCGCTGCGCTCGCCCTACGGGCAGCCTGTTCGCTACGCGCTCAGGCTGTCCAACTGGCTGCGCCAGTTGTCGAACCCTCAGTCGAGGGTTCTCATCACTCCCGCAGGCGTGCTACATGCGAAAAAAAAGCCCGCATTTTCATGCGAGCTCTTCTTTAAATATGGCGGTGAGGGAGGGATTCGAACCCTCGATACGTTGCCGTATACACACTTTCCAGGCGTGCTCCTTCAGCCACTCGGACACCTCACCATATTGTTATCCCGTTGTTGCTGGGACGGGCGCTAATGTAAGGAAAAGCCTTACGGACGTCAATCAACTTTTTCAGTAAATTAGCGCGTTGAGACAAACTTCAACCAACCTGATTTCTTAATGTGCTGAAAGTGCCTCTTTTATCTACAACGACCAAGGGCACAAATTTTGTTATGCTGCGATGCAGTTGAAAATGAACGTAAAACAGCGCAACAGAAGGCAATCGCAATGGACATCATTTTTTACCACCCGACATTTGATAACGCTTACTGGATAAAAACGCTTTCGGCGGCGCTGCCGGGCGCACGGGTTCGTGAGTGGAAACGTGGCGATAACGACCCGGCGGATTATGCCCTGGTGTGGCATCCTCCGGTAGAAATGCTGCAAGGGCGTAAACTGAAAGCGGTCTTCGCCCTGGGAGCGGGGGTAGATTCGATCCTCAGCAAGCTCAAGGCGCACCCGGAGATGCTGGCAGAATCCATTCCTCTGTTTCGTCTTGAAGATACGGGGATGGGGCAGCAGATGCAGGAGTACGCCACCAGTCAGGTACTGCACTGGTTCCGCCGGTTTGACGACTATCAGGCGTTAAAACAGCAGGCGCGCTGGGAGCCGCTGGCCGATTATCAGCGTGAAGATTTCACCATCGGTATCCTCGGGGCAGGGGTGCTGGGGTCGAAGGTGGCCGAGGCGCTGGCACCCTGGGGCTTCCCGCTGCGCTGCTGGAGCCGGACGCGCAAAGACTATCCGGGTGTCACCAGTTTTGCCGGTATGGATGAACTGCCGCAATTTTTACAGGGCACGCGCGTGCTAATTAACCTTCTGCCGAACACGGCGGAGACCGTGGGGATTATCAATAGCAGCCTGCTGAATCAGCTGGCGGATAATAGCTACCTGATGAATCTTGCCCGCGGCGTTCATGTGGTGGAGGCCGATCTGCTGGCGGCGCTGGAGCGCGGCAAACTCAAAGGCGCAATGCTCGATGTCTACAGTAAAGAGCCGCTGCCCGCTGACAATCCTTTATGGGCGCACCCGCGGGTGGCGATGACGCCGCACGTGGCGGCAGTAACGCGTCCGGCCGAAGCCGTGGCTTATATCGCGCGCACCATCACTCAGCTGGAAAAAGGCGAGCCGGTCACCGGGCAGGTCGACAGGCAGCGCGGTTACTGAGTCAAACCCGGCCATCGCCGGGTTTTTGCTAATAAACGCCTGGGATAACTGCTATCCTTTGGGAAACACGAGAGGAGAGAACGATGTACCCCGTTGACCTGCATATGCATACCGTTGCCAGTACTCACGCCTACAGCAATCTTCATGACTACATCACCCAGGCAAAGCTAAAGAACATTAAACTCTTTGCGATCACCGATCATGGCCCGGATATGGCAGATGCTCCGCACTACTGGCACTTTGTGAATATGCGTATCTGGCCGCGGGTGGTGGATGGCGTAGGGATCCTGCGCGGCATTGAGGCCAACATCAAAAACACCCATGGTGAGATTGACTGTACCGGCCCGATGCTGACCTCGCTGGATCTGATCCTTGCCGGTTTTCATGAGCCAGTATTTGCTCCGCAGGACAAAGCCACCAATACCGAGGCAATGATTGCTACCATCGCCAGCGGCAACGTGCATATCATCAGCCATCCGGGTAACCCGAAATACCCTATCGACATTCAGGCTGTCGCCCGGGCGGCGGCTGAGCATTCCGTGGCGCTGGAGATCAACAACTCTTCGTTTATTCACTCCCGCAAAGGCAGTGAAGACAACTGCCGTGAAGTCGCGGCTGCGGTGCGTGACGCCGGTGGCTACGTGGCGCTGGGTTCTGATTCCCACACCGCCTTTACGCTGGGTGATTTTAGCGAGTGCCTTAAGATCCTCGATGCGGTGGGCTTCCCTGAAGAGCGCATTCTGAACGTAACGCCTCGTCGTTTACTTGATTTTCTGGCGTCGCGTGGCATGGCGCCAATCCCCGAATTTGCTGAATTTTAACTGTGTAATGGACTAAATAAATGAACGAGTTTTCCATCCTCTGTCGCGTACTGGGTTCCCTTTATTATCGCCAGCCGCAGGATCCGCTGCTGGTGCCGCTGTTTACCCTGGTCCGCGAAGGCAAGCTGGCCGAAAGCTGGCCACTTGAGCAGGATGAGCTGCTGCAACGTCTGCAAAACAGCTGCGACATGCAGCAGATTTCAGCTGATTACAACGCGCTCTTTGTTGGCGAAGAGTGTCGCGTGTCGCCTTATCGCTCCGCCTGGGAAGAGGGCGCAACCGAAGCCGAAGTGCGTGCGTTTCTCTCTTCACGCGGTATGCCGCTGACCGATACCCCAGCCGACCATATCGGCACACTGTTGCTGGCGGCCTCCTGGATTGAAGACCACGCGGCAGAAGACGAAAACGAGGCGCTGGAAACCCTTTTCGGTGAGTATATTTTACCCTGGTGCGGGGCGTTTCTCGGCAAGGTCGAGGCCCATGCCACCTCGCCATTCTGGCGCACCATGGCACCGCTGACCCGTGACGCCATTGCCGCTATGTGGGACGAACTGCAGGAAGAGAACGAAGAGTGATCTGGATCACTTTCTGAGTGTAACAGCAAATCTCAATTTGCATATTTTGTGTTCCTGATCTCATTTCATGGCCGCGTATCTGCTAAGATGCGCGCCATGAACATACTACTTTCTATTGCAATCACGACAGGCATCCTCTCCGGGATATGGGGTTGGGTTGCCGTCTCCCTCGGACTCCTGAGCTGGGCGGGCTTTCTGGGCTGTACAGCCTATTTCGCCTGCCCGCAGGGTGGCGTAAAGGGGCTGTTTATCTCTGCATGTACGCTGATGAGCGGCGTAGCGTGGGCGATGATCATCATCCACGGCAGCGCGCTGGCGCCCCATCTGGAGATCGTCGGCTACGTCATGACCGGCGTGGTGGCGTTTTTGATGTGCATCCAGGCAAAGCATCTTCTGCTGTCGTTTGTGCCTGGCACCTTTATGGGTGCCTGCGCCACTTTTGCAGGGCAGGGTGACTGGCGGCTGGTGGTGCCTTCGCTGGCGTTAGGGCTGGTGTTTGGCTATGCCATGAAAAACAGCGGACTGTGGCTGGCGGCGCGCAGAGACAGCGCGCGAAACGTCACGGCGTTAAGCAAATAAAAAAGGCGAGACCAGGGTCTCGCCTTTTTAATGCGCTTTCTATTAGGATTCTGGCGGCGATGACATCTCGCGGTATTTCACCAGAACATCGTTTTTCACTTCGTTTTTGTTTTGCAGATCCCACAGACCGCGATCGATACCGTCGTTAATCAGGAAGATGACCCCGGTTTCGATAGCCGACATCAGGCAGAGCATCACCGGTTCGTTAGAGGTATAGCCGATTTCGCCTTCCAGCAGTCGTTGGTAGTCGATAAAGCGGAACACCCCGGCCTGAACCTCGTACGAGAGAATGGTTTTGCTGGTGGTGACCGAGGATAAAATTTCCCCGGTACTCACGTTAACCACACGCAGGTTCACTGCAATCTGGTCAAGCTGGTACTGAGTATCACCGCCGATGCCGAAGTAGCGCGCCCCCACACCCCCCGATTTCACATTACTTTCGTAACCGATAATCGAGCCTTCAACCATGACGTTTGCCGCCGTGAGTGAGTGCAACGGAATACGGTTGTTCATCGCCACGGTGCCGTTATCCTGCGCTGCACGAATAATTTTGCGTTCGTTGAGCAGGTTTTGCAGCCCCTGACGTTCCAGAGGAATAAACCAGCGAGAATCTTTTAACGCCGTGACCAGCATCGCGGTGGCGCTTTGCGGGACTGCGGTGGAGAAGTTACTTGCCGGATAAGGTTTAAATTGACCCGTTTCATCCTGAATATTGTATACCGACACGTAGATCTTACCCGTTGGTAACGGTAACTGGGTCAGATCGCGATAGCTCTGGGCGCGAGGCATTAATGTCGGTTTTGCTGCCTGTTTGGGGGGAGCAGTTAAACAACCGCTCAATAAGCACACTGCAACAAGTATGAGAAAGCGCTGCATGATTATTGTCCTTATCTCAACTATGTCTAAAAGTCGGTGGAATTGCTTTGCAAGCCAGCGACCTGAATGGTGGAGGTTCTCCCCGTTTTCCGGTCTGTGACATTTAATTGCATTTGTCCGTCCGCATTGGCGATATCGACAATAAAGTCGCTGGTCACCATACGGCCCGGTTTACCGGTGTTGATGTTGGTCAATAATCCGCCCAGAACCTGGGCCTGGATCGCCTGGGTAAAGTTATCCAGTGCGCTTGGGGTCTCAATACCGAAGTCATCATCGGCGCTTGGGTCCTTATAGGAGTTTTGCGCCTGGGCCGAGTTTAAAAGAAAAGAGCCGTTATTAGGGTTTCCCCCAAAGTTAGGGTTACGGAACTGGAACGTCATATTTCCGGCCCAGCTCAATGATGGAATGAGCAGTAGAGCAATAACTGCATAGACAACACGCATGAATGCCTCCGAATTAAAACTCGTCTTGCGCTAAATCGCCGGTACTGAGCAGAGCTTTATCAATCTGCAGACGATTTATTGCTTCTTCGGTTTGAGCCAGAGCGAAGATTACGTTCTGATCCAGATCTCTTTTCGTTGGGAATAAAAAGGTCTGGAAAATAACGTCCTGATTCACCGTTATGGTGATCCAGCTACCCCATCGCGCACTGGGCCGTTCATTGATCGTTAAGTTCCCAGGATAGTCACTTTCCCATTTGTCGCTGAAGCCACGATAAAAAGCATGACCAACAGCCGAGACAGTGTGATCGGTTAACAATCCTGGGATCTCTACTTCAACCGCATGCAGATTCCCGGCAGCAAGCCAAAAGCTTGCTGCGGCAATCCAACTCGTTGTGCGTTTCATACTGTTAACGCCTGAGGTTATCATTTGCCCATGAAACCGCCTGCGTCCGGTTTTTAACAGCTATCTTCTTGAAAAGATTATAAAGATGGGTCTTTACCGTATTTTCGCTGATAAATAACGAACGGGCGATTTCAATATTTGAAGCTCCGATGCGTAATTTATTCAGAATTTCTTTTTCGCGATGGGTCAGCAAAGCAGACTCTGAACTGTTATAGCGATAATTTCCGGAATGCGTTATGAGGTAGCTGGCAAGTTTTTGCGAGAAGTAGCATTCCCCACGCAGAACGCCCTGCAGGCCGTCAACCACGCGCGCCTCGTCCTCGTTGACATAAAAGACGCCGTTGATATGCGGCCAGCTTTCAATATCTCTGAATGGATACTCTTCAGGCGTATTCAACAATAACACACGGATATTGTTGTTTTTTCTGCTTAAAATATCTTGCCAGTATTGGATAAGTTTTTTATCCGCTTCCATCATATCGAAAAGAATAATACTGCCAGGTGTAATGTCATCAAAAGAGCGTTGAATACTATGCAATTTTCCGCTCAATGTAAGGCTCTGCTTTAAATGCTGTAGTAAGGCTGTCGCCTGCAAAGAAGGTTTGGTCACTAACAATAATGTCTGACCATGAAAACTTTGGACTTCATTAAACATGATGAAACCCCTTTTTTGAAACACCTGGCAGCTGCCCCCAATAATATTATTGGGGGCACCAGAAGTACTGACAGATGTGGCACTGCTGTGTGTAGAAGAAAGACCATATCCCTCGAAGTAAGGGAAAATAAAAAAACAATTGCGAACTTCTGTTTTCAATCTAGCTATTACGGTTTTTAAAGCAAGTGTTAAACGTGTAACAAGATGTAAAAATCAATATTAACTTGTAAAAAATGAGTTCATGAATTGCTTAGAGTTCATCATAAAGTTGTACACAAAGTTATTGATGCACACATTTAAAAAATCATACAAATTATATTATCTTAATGATTTTACTATAATTTATAGTTTTGATGTTATTAGCGGGAAGGTATGAGCGTGGTCAAAACGCTAAGCCTCTTTTTACAATGTGTAAACGTCTTAAGAAATCACGCACTTTGTCACGCTATCATGGATATATCGTGATGGCGCACCTGCAAGGCAGGCGAAACGGCAAATCAGGATTTTCTCTTCTATCCATTTCCAAAACCCGGCTTTCGCCATTAAATGTCGCCTGTTAAATGGCTGTATCGCCACGCTGTTTAATTTTTTTTAATACTTTGGGGTGACGGGGAAAATAAAAATACAACTGGCGGGTGAGATATTAAAATTGTTTCGGCAGACATACTCTTCATCGTAACGCCGGGTTAACAAAATATTTAGCCTTGTTAACACAAGTTATTTTACCACCAGGTCCAGGGTGATAACATGAAGAACAGTTTGTTATTAATGTTTACATTACTGGGTGCACCTGGATTTGTTTTCGCTAGCTCTGATTTGGCAGCTTCAGAATACAATTTTGCGGTGAATGAATTGAGTAAATCATCTTATAACCAGGCCGCTATTATTGGACAGCAGGGCGTAAACAATAACGCAACTGTTCTCCAGCAGGGCTCAAAATTGTTATCTGTCGTTTCCCAGGAAGGCGGAAATAATCGGGCGAACATTGAACAATCAGGCAGTTATAACCTTGCCTACATTGATCAAAAAGGGAACTCGAACAGTGCGAGTATTAATCAAGGTGCATATGGTAATACCGCAATGATTATTCAGAAAGGTTCTGGTAACAGAGCGAATATTACGCAGTACGGTACGCAAAAAACGGCAGTTGTAGTACAGAGACAGTCACAAATGGCAATTCGCGTTATCCAACGCTAGTTATTTGATGACGAATTAATCAATCCGATGGGGGCTTTACAATGAAACTTTTAAAAGTGGCAGTAATTGCAGCAATCGTGGTTTCTGGCAGTGCTATGGCTGGCTCCGTTCCACAATGGGGCAATAATCATGGCGGCGGCAACAACGGTGGTAATAACATCAGCCCAGAAACACTGACTGTTTATCAGTACGGTGGTCGTAACAACGTAGACGCTTTGCAAAGCGACGCTCGTGGGTCTAAAATCACCGTTAGCCAGAGCGGTTTCGGTAACGATGCTGACCTGTCACAGGGCGCTGATAGCAGCGAAATCGATCTGAACCAGAGAGGCCAGGGTAACTCGGCAACTATCAGCCAGTGGAGTGGTCGTGACCTCACCGCTAACGTTCGTCAGTCTGGTGGTCGTAACGACGTCCAGCTGAATCAAACTATGAACGGCGCGACTGCTAACATCACTCAGGTTGGCTTCGGCAACACCGTGACTGCTGGCCAGTACTAAGCTGACGTCCGTACGACGATAAAACAGGGCTGAGGCCCTGTTTTTTTTTGGGAGAAGATCATGAATACACTTTTATTGCTTGCTGCACTTAGCAGTCAGATCACCTTTCAGACGGCTACCGAGGGCGACATGTTGACCATTATTCCCCAGGTCACGGTGACGGAGCCCTGTTTATGTCAGGTACAAATTCTCACTTCGCGCAACGGACCCGGTGGTCAAAGCACTTCGCGGCAGCAAAATACCGTCTCGTTACCCGCTAATAAAACGGTCAATCTTTCCCGAATGACCCTTAACTCTGGACCCAACGATAAGATAAATGTCATTGTCACGGTGTCGGACGGTAAATCTCTGCACCTGTCGCAACAGTGGCCGCCGTCGAAAGCATAAGGGATGAAATATTCTTTATATTTATGGATTGATGTTACTGAAATTGACTCGCGTCTGATGTTACTGGCATCGCCGATGCCAGTCGACGGCCCGTTTTAAGGCCTGTTGTTTCATCATGGATGATGTTCAGTGAAGCTCCTCCCGATGGTCTTGCCAGGTATCCTGTCTATTTAAATCCTCTCCCTGCCGCTTCGCTAACCACGGCAATGTTATCCCTTTTACCGATAAGGGGCGCGACGAGCCTTGCATCATTCCGCCTCCATCGCAGACGATTTCCGTAACCTGCCCACAGAAAAGTAAAATGCGCACCCGTCAACGGCGCGGCGGTCTTCGGGGATCGCGTGGCCATCACCATGACATACCCCCCAGTCCTGAAAAATCGCGGGCTATCGTTCGGGTGGATTACCACCATGGCGGGGCGGTTTTCTGTTTACAGGCCTTACATGGCCCATCCTCTGCGATACACTTAAGAGAAAAACGTCAGCAGAGGTTGAATATGAACTCGCGTATTGAAGTTTTTCTGGGTGATATCGCCACCCTGCATGTTGATGTGATCGTCAATGCCGCTAATCCCTCATTAATGGGGGGCGGCGGCGTGGATGGCGCCATCCACCGGGCAGCGGGGCCAGCCCTGCTTGAGGCCTGCAAGGTGGTGCGTCAGCAGCAGGGCGAGTGCGCGCCGGGCCAGGCGGTCATTACACTGGCGGGCGATTTGCCGGCCAAAGCGGTGATCCATACCGTCGGTCCCGTCTGGCATGGGGGCGATCATCATGAAGCCCGCATTCTGGAAGAGGCTTACCGCAACAGCCTGAACCTGGCGGCAGCCAACGGTTATCATTCCCTGGCATTCCCGGCGATAAGCACCGGCGTGTACGGTTATCCCCGCGCCGCCGCCGCGGAAATCGCCGTTAATACGGTTTCGGATTATCTCACCCGCAAGCCTCTGCCGGAGCGGGTATACTTTGTCTGCTATGATGAAGAAAATGCCCGGCTATACAAGCGACTGCTTACCCAACGAGGACAGGAAACCGACGCATAACACGCGACTAGGACGCGCTATTGCACCGGTCAGTTCTGCACATCCTGGCCTTTGTGGACTTCTCCCTCTTGATAACAGTCTGGACGCCTTCGCCTGCCGCTACCGGCTGGCGGAGATGGCGGAAAAAACCCTGGATGTGCAGTACTACATCTGGGAAGACGACATGTCAGGAAGGCTGCTGTTTTCCGTGCTGCTCTCCGCCGCCATGCGCGGCGTGCGTGTACGCCTGCTCTTAGACGACAACAACACGCAGGGGCTGGACGCCATCCTGCGCTTGTTGGACGCGCATCCCAATTTTTCTGTACGCCTGTTTAATCCCTTCTCGTTTCGCACTCTGCGCGCCCTGGGTTATCTCACCGATTTTGCCCGCCTTAATCGGCGGATGCATAACAAGAGTTTTACCGTGGATGGGGAAGTAACTATTGTTGGCGGCAGAAACATCGGGGATGCCTATTTTGGGGCGGGTGAGGAGCCGCTGTTCTCCGATCTGGATGTGATGGCAACAGGCCCGGTGGTGCAGGATGTAGCGGATGACTTTGAACGCTACTGGAACTGTGCGTCGGTCTCCACGCTCCAGCAGGTGCTGGAACTGTCGGAAACCGAGATCGAAGATAAAATTCAGCCGCCTGAAGAGTGGTATCGGGACGATATCACCCGCCGCTATCTGGATAAACTCCAGTCCAGCGAGTTTATCACCCGCCTGGAAGCCGGTAATTTGCCGTTGATCTGGGCTAAAACCCGGTTGCTTAGCGACGATCCGCGTAAAGGGCAGGGCCGGGCAAAGCGCCATTCGCTGTTGCCCCAGCGCCTGCTGGACGTGATGGGTTCGCCGGTTGAGCAAATTGCAATTATTTCAGCCTATTTTGTCCCGACCCGGGCGGGGGTGGCGCTCCTGCTGCAGATGGTGCGCAAAGGGGTAAAAGTCGCCATCATGACCAATTCGCTGGCGGCCAACGATGTCGCCGTGGTGCATGCTGGCTATGCCCGCTGGCGCAAGAAGCTGTTACGCCACGGCATTGAGCTGTATGAACTTAAGCCGACCCAGGATGGCGTGCCGGTCATTCACGATCGCGGCATCACCGGTAACTCCGGCTCCAGCCTGCATGCCAAGACGTTCAGTATCGACGGCGAGAAGGTTTTTATTGGTTCGCTCAATTTTGATCCCCGTTCAACCATGCTCAACACAGAAATGGGTTTCGTTATAGAAAGCGAGGTGCTGGCGCGACTGATCCATACCCGTTTTGTACGCAGTCAGCGTCACGAGGCCTGGCAGTTAAAGCTGGACAAGCTGGGGCGTCTGAACTGGATTGAGCGCAAGGATGGGGAGGAAATTGTACATAAAAAGGAACCCAAAACCCGCTTCTGGCAGCGGATGCTGGTGCGGCTTGCCTACTGGCTGCCTGTAGAGTGGCTTCTGTAAAGCGGCGCCGGTTACGTAACCGGCGCACAAAGGTTTAGCTGGTGGTCTGCGGAGAATTGGCGGGTTTGCTGGCCGGTTTACCGGAAAATAAAAAGCGCAGCAGCGGAATACGCAGATGAATTTCATATAGCACAATCGCGATCCCGACCACAAACACCAGTCCGGCGATAAAGCCCAGCAGGTTTGAGCTGATATGCGGCGTGATGTAGGCGCCGAAAAACAGCGTCAACGGATGATGCACCAGATAAATGAACAACGACGCATTAACGAAATAGGTGACGCGCGCGGATTTAAAGTTCAGCAGCCGATGCCCCAGCGCAAAGACCACATTCACCATCCACAGTCCCAACACCATAGTAATCACGCTTTCGGTTTCATACATCCATGCATCGCCGCTGCCATAACGCTGATTCAGCAGATAGGCGACAAACGCCAGTGCCGCGCCAAGGGTGCAGCCGCGCGATGGCGTGGTGAACAGGGCTTTCAGTTTGGGATGGACAAACGCCAGGGCGCCAATAACAAAGAAAGGCAGATAGAAGAGGGTCTGCATGACCACAAAATTGAACAGGCCATCGCTGAGGATCGGCGAATAAACGATTAACAGCGTGCGGCGCAGGGCGGCATAGGCAATACCCAGCAGTAAAAACAGGACCGACAGTTTGCCCCAGGTGATGTCCGCGAGAAGTGTCCCTGATTGGGTGCTAAGACGGTGGCGCATGCGGCTGAACACCCACAGGCTAACCGTGGTCATCACCACCAGCACCAGCAGGAACCACAGGTGCGAGACCAGCTCCCAGGCAAGAGTGTTGTATTTTTCGTACAGCGACAGGGTATGCCAGGTGTCCGCTTTGCCTTTGACATATTGCAGCATAATGAATTGCGGCAGCGTCAGCAGGGGAATGGCGGTGAGCATCGGAATACCGACGCGCTCCACGCGCACTTT
Source organism: Leclercia sp. LSNIH3 (assembly GCF_002935105.1). NCBI lineage: Bacteria > Pseudomonadati > Pseudomonadota > Gammaproteobacteria > Enterobacterales > Enterobacteriaceae > Leclercia > Leclercia sp. LSNIH3. Next base: position 598,652 of record NZ_CP026387.1, on the reverse strand, counting down.
CCACCACCGCTTTAGCGGGTAGCGCAAGAACAGCATGTAAGAAAAATAACCCGAAATAACAAAAAAGACCTGCATTCGGAATGAGTGAATAAAGTCGTTAAACAGCGTCAGCCACCATGAGGACTCGGCGCTATTGACATGCCAGACGTGGCTCGAATAGATCAAGGAGATGTGAAACGGGATCCCCAGCAGCATGAGCCAGGCCCGAATAGAATCAAGGAAATATTCGCGTTGTGCGGGTACGGTACTCATAGTGCGTTATGCATTCTCAGACTTATCGCCTTATCCCTAAGACCAATAGTGGTTACATTCGGGGCCAACCCTACACGAAGTCCGACAGACTGTCTCCAGGATAAGCACGCAAAGTGAATACGGGTTACTTTCACTTGCTTACTCCATGAGCCAGCACGCTGAACAAAGCGGTGATTATGTTGTCGGAATGCCTGATTTTCCATTAAAATGGATCGGATCGATATAAGCACACAAAGGGGGAAGTGCTTACTTATTATGAAACATAAACCACAAATGATGAAAATGCGTTGGTTAGGGGCAGCCGTCTTGTTGTCTCTGTATACCTCATCGGCCCTGGCCTTTACCATCGACGACGTCGCAAAACAGGCAAAATCGATGGCAGGTAAGGGGTACGAAGCGCCAAAAAGTAACTTGCCCTCCGTTTTCCGCGATATGAAATATGCGGACTATCAGCAGATCCAGTTTAATCACGATAAAGCGTACTGGAATAAGATCAAAACCCCGTTCAAGCTTGAGTTTTATCATCAGGGGATGTACTTCGACACGCCTGTCACCATTAATGAAGTGACATCCAACGCGGTACGCAAAATCAAATACAGCCCGGACTATTTTAATTTCGGCAATGTGCAACACGATAAAGACACCGTAAAAGACCTGGGCTTTGCAGGCTTTAAAGTGCTTTACCCCATCAACAGTAAAGATAAGAACGACGAAATTGTCAGCATGCTGGGGGCAAGCTATTTCCGCGTCATCGGTGGTGGCCAGGTATATGGCCTCTCTGCACGCGGTCTGGCGATCGATACTGCGCTGCCTTCCGGGGAAGAGTTCCCTCGTTTCCGCGAGTTCTGGATTGAGCGTCCAAAACCGACCGACAAACGCCTGACCATTTATGCGCTGCTGGACTCCCCTCGTGCGACCGGTGCCTATCGCTTTACCATCATTCCGGGCCGCGACACCGTGGTTGATGTGCAGTCAAAAGTCTATCTGCGCGATAAAGTGGGCAAACTGGGCGTGGCACCGCTGACCAGTATGTTCCTGTTCGGGCCTAACCAGCCTTCACCAGCCACCAATTTCCGCCCGGAACTGCATGATTCTAACGGTCTGTCGATCCTGGCCGGGAACGGCGAGTGGATCTGGCGTCCGCTGAACAATCCGAAACACCTGGCGGTAAGCAGCTTCAGCATGGAAAACCCACAAGGGTTCGGCCTGCTGCAGCGTGGTCGTCAGTTCTCCCGCTTTGAAGATCTGGACGATCGTTACGATCTGCGTCCAAGCGCGTGGATCACCCCGAAAGGCGAGTGGGGCAAAGGTAAAGTGGAGCTGGTGGAGATCCCAACCAACGACGAAACCAACGACAACATCGTCGCTTACTGGACGCCGGATCAGCTGCCGGAAGCCGGTAAAGAGATGAACTTTAACTACTCCATCACCATGAGCCGCGACGAAGACAAGCTGCATGCGCCAGAAAGCGCGTATGTGCTGCAGACCCGCCGTTCCACCGGCGATGTGAAACAGTCGAATCTGATCCGTCAGCCGGATGGCACTATCGCTTTCGTGGTGGACTTCACCGGTCAGGAGATGAGTAAACTGGCGCCGGAGACCCCGGTCACCGCGCAGGCGAGCATCGGTGATAACGGTGAAATCGTTGAAAACAGCGTGCGTTATAACCCGGTCACCAAAGGCTGGCGTTTAACCCTGCGTGTGAAACTGAAAGACGCGAAACAACCGACTGAGATGCGCGCCGCCCTGGTGAACGCTGACCAGCCGCTGAGTGAAACCTGGAGCTATCAGCTACCTGCCAATGAATAAGATAACTGAGTATATCGATGCCATGCCGCTGACCGATATCGAGAAGGCGGCACTGCCGAAGGGTGACATCAGCGAGGTGCATACCGCGTTGGATGCCGATCATCACGCGTTTACCCGTGAAGATGATACCCCGCTTGGCTCGGTTAAAAGCCGCCTTGAGCAGGCCTGGCCCGACTCACTGGCCGAAGGCCAGCTGATTCGCGATGACGAAGGGCGTACCCAGCTTGAGGCCATGCCGAAAGCCACGCGCTCCTCTATGTTCCCGGATCCCTGGCGTACCAACCCGGTAGGCCGTTTCTGGGATCGCCTGCGTGGCCGTGACGTGACCCCGCGCTATCTTTCCCGCCTGACCAAAGAGCAACAGGCCAGTGAGGAAAAATGGCGTACTGTCGGCAGCATTCGCCGCTACATCCTGCTGCTGCTGACCATCGCGCAGACCGTCGTCGCCACCTGGTATATGAAAACCATTCTGCCTTACCAGGGCTGGGCGCTGATCAATCCGGCCGATATGTTCGGCCAGGATCTGCTGGTTTCGTTTATGCAGATCCTGCCGTATGTGCTGCAAAGCGGCATCCTGCTGCTGTTTGCCATCCTTTTCTGTTGGGTATCGGCCGGTTTCTGGACCGCGCTGATGGGCTTTTTACAGCTGCTGATAGGTCGGGACAAATACAGCATCTCTGCGTCAACGGTGGGGGATGAACCTCTCAATCCTGAGCACCGTACTGCGCTGATCATGCCTATCTGTAACGAAGACGTGGATCGTGTTTTCGCTGGCCTGCGCGCCACTTGGGAGTCGGTAAAGGCCACCGGGAACGCCGCACACTTCGATGTTTACATTCTGAGTGACAGCTACAACCCCGACATTTGCATGGCGGAACAGAAAGCCTGGATGGAGCTGATCGCCGAAGTGCAGGGCGAAGGACAGATCTTCTACCGTCGTCGCCGTCGCCGTGTGAAGCGTAAAAGCGGCAATATCGATGACTTCTGCCGTCGCTGGGGCAATCAGTACAGCTATATGGTGGTGCTGGATGCCGACTCGGTGATGACCGGTGACTGCCTGACTGGCCTTGTACGTCTGATGGAAGCCAACCCGAATGCCGGGATCATCCAGTCTTCGCCAAAAGCATCGGGCATGGACACGCTGTATGCGCGCTGCCAGCAGTTTGCAACCCGCGTATATGGGCCGCTGTTTACTGCCGGTCTGCATTTCTGGCAGTTGGGCGAGTCCCACTACTGGGGGCACAACGCTATCATCCGCGTGAAGCCGTTCATCGAGCACTGTGCGCTGGCACCGCTGCCGGGTGAAGGCTCGTTCGCTGGCTCGATTCTGTCGCATGACTTCGTGGAAGCGGCGCTGATGCGTCGTGCCGGTTGGGGGGTGTGGATTGCCTACGACCTGCCGGGATCTTATGAAGAGCTGCCGCCGAACCTGCTGGATGAACTGAAGCGTGACCGCCGCTGGTGTCACGGCAACCTGATGAACTTCCGCCTGTTCCTCGTCAAAGGGATGCACCCGGTACACCGTGCCGTGTTCCTGACCGGCGTGATGTCCTATCTCTCCGCGCCGCTGTGGTTCATGTTCCTGGCCCTGTCGACCGCGTTGCAGGTCGTCCACGCCCTGACCGAGCCGCAGTACTTCCTGCAACCGCGTCAGCTGTTCCCGGTGTGGCCGCAGTGGCGTCCTGAACTGGCGATTGCGCTCTTTGCGTCGACAATGGTGCTGCTGTTCCTGCCGAAGCTGCTGAGTATCGTGCTGATCTGGTGTAAAGGCTCGAAAGAGTATGGCGGCTTCTTCCGCGTAACGCTCTCCCTGCTGCTGGAAGTGCTGTTCTCAGTGCTGCTTGCACCGGTACGTATGCTGTTCCACACCGTTTTCGTGGTCAGTGCGTTCCTCGGTTGGGAAGTGGTCTGGAACTCGCCGCAGCGTGATGATGACTCCACCCCATGGGGTGAAGCCTTTATGCGTCACGGCTCGCAAATGCTGCTCGGCCTTGTGTGGGCTGTCGGGATGGCGTGGCTGGATCTGCGCTTCTTGTTCTGGCTGGCACCGATTGTGTTCTCGCTGATCCTGTCGCCGTTTGTGTCGGTGTTCTCCAGCCGTTCAACGATCGGGCTGCGCACCAAACGCTGGAAGCTGTTCCTGATCCCGGAAGAGTATTCTCCGCCGCAGGTGCTGGTGGATACCGACAAGTATCTGGAACTCAACCGCAGCCGTTCGTTGGACGATGGGTTTATGCACGCGGTGTTTAACCCGTCCTTCAACGCCCTGGCCACCGCCATGGCGACTGCCCGTCACCGTGCCAGCCGCGTGCTGGAGATCGCCCGCGATCGTCACGTTGAACAGGCGCTGAACGAGACGCCAGAGAAGCTGAACCGCGATCGTCGTCTGGTGCTGCTGAGCGACCCGGTCACCATGTCGCGCCTGCATTATCGTGTCTGGTCTGCCCCGGAGAAATACTCTTCATGGGTGAACTATTACCAGACCTTGAAGATGAATCCGAAGGCGTTAAAAGCGAAGTAATACGCAGAGTGGCGCTATGCCTGACTGGCCTGTGAATCTGCAGGCCCGTGCAGGCGACGCGTAGCGGGGCAAATAAATACCGGCTCTCGAGCCGGTATTTTTATCTTTTGAGGTACTGGATGCGATTTTTCATCGTCATTACGATGGCGCTATTACTGAGCGGCTGCGGAAGTATTATCAGCCGGACCATCCCTGGACAGGGACACGGCAATCAATACTACCCGGGCGTGCAGTGGGACGTTCGCGACTCCGCATGGCGTTACCTGACGGTGCTGGATCTGCCATTCTCGCTGGTTTTCGACACCCTGCTACTGCCCATCGACGCTCATCATGGGCCTTATGAGTAATTAACGCTCATCCCACTCATCCGCTGCAGTTTGGCCCTCTTCGGTATCCAGCGGCGGCTCGAGCTGAAACTCACCCTCATCCCATTCGTGCAGGGTGTTCTCTTCAAGCCACTCCTGACGCAATTCAATCTCGTCATAATCGCCATCAAACACTGCCTGGGCCGCTTCACCGGTCAGCACCGGCAGGCATTCGCCATCTTCACCGTCATCGGCAAAGAATTCGGCCTGCCACATAATGTCCCCATCCTGCATGACATATTTCTGAATATTGAGCTGCTCAATATTCGCGTCATCTTCCTCAATGCCGGGATTATCAGCGAGGAACTCCTCGCGCGCGGCATCAATCGCTTCCTCTAGAGTGGCAAACATAGTCATCGGCGTCTCCCTGTGATTTGACATGGTGTTCAGGGAAAGAATAGCTGATTCTCCATGATTGCAAGTATGAAAGCCGTAAAAGCATTCACGGAGTTGTCTTAATCAGGCGCAGATACCTTATCCGGCGTAGCAACAGCCCGTGGCTGCCGGACGGCGCGCGACAAACTGATCCAGGAGTAAAAAGCGTTAAACATCACCACGCAGGCGGTGACAATAAACACTGCGCGAAAGCCGTAGCTGGCTGCAATACCGGCCCCGAGAAGCGGGCCGGTGACGTTGCCGATATCACGAAACGACTGGTTATAGCTGAAGATACGCCCGGCAATCTGGTTGGTGGAGTTATAGACCAGCAAGGTCTGTACGGCGGGCAGCAGGGCACCGTCGGCTGCCCCGAGTAAAAAGCGCAGCACGCCCAGTTGCCACGGCGATTGCACGAAAGACATCGGAATAAGTAGCAGAACGGAGATCACCAGCGCGACAATCAGGATCCTTTCCGGGCCGATGCGATCCCCCAGTTTCCCCAGCCGCGGGGCGCTGATCAGGGCGGCCACGCCAGGGACAGAGGCGATTAAGCCGCTGATAAAGGCGATGTTGCTGACGTGGCCCGCAAGGTCACGGACGTACAAGGTCAGGATCGGCGCAATGGACCCGGTTGCCACCTGAATGATCAGGGTGGTGACAAACAGACTGAGCACCAGACGGGGATTTTTCAGCGAGGCAAACACCTGACGGGCGTGCAGCATCTCTTTTTTGGGTACGGGGGTGAAATTTTCCCGGATGCAAAAAAAGGTCAGCAGGAAGCAGGCAAACAGGACGACCGCCGTGATGAAAAATACCGGGCGCAGGCCGTAGCTGTCTGCCAGTAATCCTCCGGCCAGCGGGCCAAGCAGGGCGCCGCTTACAGCGCCGGTGGAGAGTGTTCCTAACGCCCAACCGCTTTTGTTGCGGGGAATTTGCGTGGCGATAAGCGCATTGGCATTGGGCACAAATCCGCCCAGTAGCCCCAGCACGGCGCGTAAGATCAGAAATTGCCAGATGTTTTGCGCCATCCCCATCAGCAACATAATAATTGCCATGCCCAGCGCCGAACGCAGGAGCATGATTTTACGCCCTTTGCGATCCGCCAGCCCACCCCAGAATGGCGACGCGATGGCGGAGAAGAGGAAGGTAATGCTGAACACCAGCCCGGACCACATGTTAAGGGCGCTGTGGCCGCTGACGCCCAGCTGTTCGACATACAGCGGCAGGAAAGGCATCACCAGGCTAAAGGCGGCTCCCGTAAGAAAGCAGCCCAGCCAGGCTACGATAAGGTTGCGCTTCCAGTTTATTGGCGTTTCTGAAGGAGACATAGCTACCCGCGTTATGATGCGCAGCGGCATCATTATTTGAAGGAATTAATAAGCCTGCTAATTATGCGCCTGGGTGATGGTTGCTGCAATGTGGGAAAGCATCATACGTCAAAGGGGAGATGCGGCCGGTCAGGCCGCAGGAGAAGACATTAATAGCGGGAAGGCACCCCTTCAGGGCGGGTTTTAAACCGGCGGTGCAGCCACATATACTGTTCAGGTGCCAGCAGGATGCACTTCTCAACCACCTCATTCATCCACGCTGCGGTGGTTCTCGCATCGTCCAGAGGCGGAGAACACTCAGGTTCCAGCATCATCAGCTCATAGCCTTTACCGTTGGCCTTCCGGCGCGGTACGAAGGGGACAATGGCTGCCTGTGACAGGCGGGCCAGTGTCCAGGTGCCGGTGGTGGTGGCCGCTTCATCAACGGCAAAAAACGGTACAAAGACGCTGGCGCCAGGGCCGTAGTCATGGTCCGGCGCATACCAGATCACCTCGCCGGATTTCAGCGCCCGGATCATCCCCTTAAGGTCTTTACGGTCGATCATGCTCTTGTTGGAGCGCATCCGACCCCAGGTTTGCAGCCAGTCGATCACCGGATTATCGTTCGGGCGATAGACACCGATGCCGGGAGCCTGCATGCCGAACATCCGCGCGCCGATCTCAAGGGTCAGAAAATGGACGCCAATCAGCAGTACGCCCGTTTTTTGCGCCTGAAGCTGATGTACAGGCTCCATTCCGGTGCCGGTCACTTCGGTCCAGCGCGCCATGCGTTTGTCTGACCAGAACCACGCCATGCCTGTCTCCATCAGCCCCATGCCGACGGATTCAAAATTCTTCACGACCATCTCGTGACGCTCTTGCTCGCTCATGTGCGGGAAACAGAGTTCCAGATTGCGTCGGGCAATGTAGGCGCGGCGTGACATAAAGCGCATCGCCAGGCGACCCATGCCGCAGCCAAGACGGTAGATCACGGGATAGGGCAGATGCACCAGTAACCATAATAAACCGATGCCAGCCCAGGTCAGCCAGTAACGAGGATGTAATAGCGCAATGGAAAATTTAGGTAATTGAGTCATGTCATTCCTGTTTTTGATACGTCCTGTCGGCAGATTGTCGCATTATTCGTTTCATATCCAAAACGCATAGCAGCGAAATGTTCATTGAAGCCGCAATTGTTATGCTCTGCGCATTTTGAGGTGAGAAATGTAGCGCAAAATGAGGGGATGTAAATTCTCATTGTTTGCTATATGATGCCGCCCGATTTTCATTCTCACTACGATTGCAGGAACCGTACACCATGCCAGTGTTACACAACCTCATTTCGAACGAAGAGCTGAAAGCGCGTATGTTGGCTGAAACCGAACCGCGCACGACGATCTCGTTCTATAAATACTTCACTATCGTTAACCCACAGGCGACGCGCGACGCGCTGTACAAGGCGTTAACCGCCCTGAACGTCTTTGGCCGTATTTATCTGGCCCATGAAGGCATTAACGCTCAGATCAGCGTGCCAGAGAGCAAAGTCGACGCCTTGCGGGAATTTCTGTACGCCTTCGATCCGGCGCTGGATGGCCTGCGCCTGAACGTGGCGCTCGATGATGACGGTAAATCCTTCTGGGTGTTGCGCCTGAAAGTGCGTGAACGCATTGTGGCCGACGGCATTGACGATCCGACGTTTAACGCCAGCGATGTGGGCGAATACCTGAAAGCGGCCGATGTGAACGCCATGCTTGACGATCCCGACGCCGTGTTTATCGATATGCGTAACCACTACGAATATGAAGTGGGCCACTTTGAAAACGCGCTCGAAATCCCGGCGGATACTTTCCGTGAGCAACTGCCAAAAGCGGTTGAGATGATGCAGGAGCATAAGGACAAGAAAATTGTCATGTACTGCACCGGGGGGATCCGCTGTGAAAAAGCCAGCGCGTACATGAAACACAAAGGCTTCAACAAGGTCTGGCATATCGAGGGCGGGATCATTGAGTATGCCCGTCGCGCGCGTGAGCAAGGGCTGCCGGTACGCTTTATCGGTAAGAACTTCGTCTTTGATGAGCGGATGGGAGAGCGTATTTCTGACGATGTGATCGCCCATTGTCATCAGTGCGGCACCGCCTGCGATACCCATACCAACTGCAAAAACGACGGTTGTCACCTGCTGTTTATTCAGTGCCCGTCCTGCGCAGAGAAGTTCAACGGCTGTTGCAGCGAGCTGTGTAGCGAGGAGAGCATGTTGCCGGAAGAGGAGCAGCGCCGCCGCCGTGCCGGTCGCGAGAATGGCAATAAGATCTTCAATAAGTCGCGTGGGCGTCTGAACACCCGTCTGGGTATTCCTGACCCGGAATAACGCTAAAACCTTGCCCGGTCGCAGGATGCTGACCGGGCGAGGGCATTACTTCTGCTGAACCCCTTCCACTGAAATAATCAGTTCCACGTCCTGCGACGCCGGGCCAAGATCGGTCGTGATGTTGAAGTCTTTCAGATGGATTTTACCTGTCGCTTCAAAGCCAGCACGTTTACCGCCCCACGGATCATCACCCTGACCAATCAGTTTTGCATCCAGCTTAACCGGCTTGGTCACGCCGTTCAGCGTCAGATTGCCGGTGATATCCAGATCTTCACCCTCTTTTTTCACCTCGGTAGAGGTAAAGGTGGCCTGCGGGTATTTCGCAACGTTAAGGAAATCCGCACTGCGCAGGTGCTTATCGCGCTCGGCGTGGTTGGTATCCAGGCTGTTGGTGTTCAGGGTGACATTCACCTTATCGGCCGCCGGATTTTTCTCATCAAACGTGAAGGACCCGTCGAAATCCTTGAAGGTGCCGTACAGCCAGCTGTAGCCCAGATGCTGGATGCGGAAGTTCACAAAGGCGTGCTGACCTTGTTTATCAATTTTGTAGTCGGCTGCTACCGCGGCACCGGTGGTGAACAGCAGAGAACCTAAGGTTAATCCCAGCAGGCTTTTTTTCATTTTATGCTCCAGAGTCAGGTGACGCTTTGCCCAACATACGTGTCAGGGTGGCGTCTTTGTCGATAAAGTGGTGTTTGATGGCCGCAAGACCATGCAGTGCAGATAACGAGACCACGCCCCAGGCCAGCCACAGATGAACAGTCCCGGCCAGATCGGCCTGCGCTCCGGCATCGGCCAACAGGGCAGGGACGTCAAACAGACCGAAGACGCTGATTGGCTTGCCGTCAGCAGTGGAAATTAAATAGCCGCTGATGAGAATGGCGAACAGCACCGCGTACAGAGCAACATGCGCCGCAGCGGCGGTCAGGCGCGTGGCGCGTGACTGGCTTTTCAGCGCCGGGGGAACCGGGGAGTAGTGGCGCCACAGCAGACGCACCACCAGCGCCAGCATTAACATAAAGCCGATGCTTTTATGCAGCTCCGGTGCCTGGTGATACCAGCCATCGTAATAGCTGAGAGTAACCATCCATAATCCAAGGCCAAACATGCCATATACCGCAATAGCCATCAGCCAATGTAAACTCATGGAAATAACGCCATAGCGTGTGGGGGAATTACGCACCTGCATTGTGAATACCAAAATTAATTAGCGAGCGCTAAAAATGGCGTGGGTGAAACATTAATGCAAATGATATTTACAGATATTCATTATTAGTTTTTTGTTGTTCAGTATTTTCGAATGAATGTTGATATTGATAGTCAATGTGGTTGTTAATGGTTTGTAGGAATGCTGTTCATAGGCGGGTTATGACAAATTTATGATGTTCAAATAATTTATTCTGAAATTATAGTTATCTGAAGAATTGTCAATTTGTGTCAATATATCTCATCAGAAAAATACAATGTACAGAATATCGAGGATCGCCAGTAACGACCACAGCACAATATAGAGCATTAAATGCTCGCGAATATTATTGACCAGATAATTCACAATACGACGCATGAGGATACCGATAATAAAAGGAAGAAAGGCTTCGGCAACCCGAAGCCTGACAGCATTATCGGCTAAAGCGCGACAGGGAGAAAGGCGTGAGATCAAATGGCGGGGCGATCTGCTGAGAGAATTGCGCGGCAATCTCACCCAGCACGCTGGCGAATTTGAACGCGTGACCGCTCAGGCCGGTGATCAGCAGCGTATTGTCGTGACCCGGCAGGGTGTCGATGATGAAATCTTCGTCCGGCGTGTTGTCATAGGTACAGGCTGCGCCATATAACAGGCCCCCAATACCCGGCAATATGTTGCGCAGGAATTTGAACGCTTCGGAGCCATCGCCAGGGTAAGCACCAAACGGCTTGCGCTCTTCCGGGGAGTTAATCACCTGCCCGCCGTTGTGTTTCCCAATCTTCAATGCATCTTTTTCCGACGGGAAGCCGTAGAACTGATCCCCGTCAGGCAGCTCGCCGGTGAACGCCGGGAAGTGATTCTGGTGGCTGTAACGGCCGTCGGACTGGAACCAGGAGAAAACCTTGCGCACAGGCTGGATCGGCAGGTCTGGCACCAGACGCGACACCCAGGTGCCAGCACTCACCAGCAGGCGATTGGCGCGGTATGGGCCTTCGGGCGTTTCGACGGTGACGCCGTCGTCCTGATGCGTAATCGCGTTGACCGGACAGTTAAACAGCTGCGCACAGCCAGCCTCTTTCGCCAGTGCAATCCAGGTTTTTATCGCCAGTTCGCTGCGCAGCACACCGGATTCGGCTTCAAACAGACCGATATAGCCCTCGGGCACCTGAATTTCAGGCCAGCGTTTCATCACCGCCGCCGCGTCAAGCCGCTCAAGGTTAAGATTGAACTGACGGGCGCTTTGCTCAACGTTTGCCAGGAAGGACGACTCAGACGGCCCGAGATTGACGACGCCGGTGCGTTCAAAGACCGGCTCACCGCTGATTTGGGCCAGTTCATCCCATAGCGCCTGCGCACGCAATACCAGCGGCACATAGCGTTCACCTTCTCCGTAAGCATGACGCATCAGGCGGGTGTCGCCGTGGTGGCTGCCTTCGGTATGCGGCGGCATATGGGCATCAATCATTAGTACGTTTTGCCCCGCCCGGGTTGCGTAATAACCTGCCGCTGCACCGACAGATCCGCTGCCAATAATAATTAGATCGTATTTCATCTGGTTCTCTTTACGCGTTTCGTTGCTTAGCAGGGTAATTAAGACCGGACGGTTATACAAGGGCGAAATAAATGAGGCACCGTGAGGTGCCTTTTGGGGTGAGAATGAGACATTACATTAATGTCGCTGGTACTCATTTGCCTCGTAGTCACTGGATTCTATTTTTGCAATACCGGCTTCTAAAATAGAAATAAACTGACGTGCAACATCTGTTGTTAACCATAGCGTCTGCCCAACCTCCGCTTCTTCGGTGTCAGGGTGGTCCGGGGTCTGGTAATGCAAACGCAGCATCAGTGCGTCGTAGCTATCTACAGTGCTGATATCCCAGCCAACAAGTGGATGTGTCTGGATGACTTCATTATTCTTTTCCATCATAACCCCCTGAATACGTGTTAAAAGACAACGACTGTGAGGTTCAATGCGTGTTTTTCTGAAGCAATTTCAGTATATCAATAAATAAGGCTTATGAAGGGAAAAAGAAACAGGGAGCAAGACATTTTTGTGTCTTTTAGGATTGTTTGAACATTAAAACATCATCTTGCAGATGATTTTTGATGGAGTCAGTCAGATTATTCGCAGTTCCGTTATGAAAATGAAAAAAAGCCGGGGCGACCCGGCAAAAAAAACAAAGAGGGAGAAAATTAATCGGTAATAAACCAGTCGTCAGCGCTTTCCCAGGTTTCCTGTAAAATTTCGCTGATGCGTTCTTTATCTTCTTTGGCACCACCGATAACCGAAAGATTGTTAGACCCGGCATAACGCACGGTGACAGCACCTTCGCGTTCGGGAAAGGAGTCATTTATACGGCGGGAAAATTCACCCGCCAGCGCGTCCAGCGCACCAGCAGGCAAAGCAGTTGTTCTGGCAATGGTGACTTCGATACGCATAGTTGCCCCCTGTGTAATATACTGTTTATTTATACAGTCATATTGTGGAACTTACAACAGGGGGGCCAACAATTTTTAACCTTTCACCGTCCAGCGCACGGTTTCACCCGCAAGGAACGGGATCAGCGTGTCATCCGTCAGCGCAATAGACTCCACCACGGGGCTCTCTTCACGCACCAGCTCAACGTAGGTCTCATTGACCGGCAGGCCGTAGAAGCGAGGGCCGTTCAGGGAGCAGAAGGCCTCGAAGTGTTGCAGGGCGTTCATCTCATCAAACACCTGGGCGTAGCTGGCCAGTGCGGTAGGGGCGTTGAAGCAGCCTGCGCAGCCACAGCTGGCCTCTTTGCGGTGACGGGCATGCGGGGCAGAGTCGGTGCCGAGGAAGGCGCGCTCAAAGCCGCTGGCGACCAGTTCACGCAGCGCCTGCTGGTGGATATTACGCTTGAGGATCGGCAGGCAATAGAGGTGTGGGCGCACGCCGCCTACCAGCATGTGGTTGCGGTTGAACATCAGGTGCTGCGGAGTGATGGTAGCGGCCAGCAGTTCGTTACCGTCGCGCACGTACTCGGCCGCATCTTTGGTCGTGATGTGTTCAAACACCACTTTCAGACCCGGCAGGCGCTGGCGCAGCGGTTCCATCACAGACTCGATAAAACGCGCTTCGCGGTCGAAGATGTCGATCTCGGCATGGGTGACTTCGCCATGCACCAGCAGTGGCATTCCCAGTTTTTCCATGCGCTCCAGCACCGGCATAATCGCATCAATGCTGGTCACGCCATGGCTGGAGTTGGTGGTGGCGTTGGCCGGATAGAGCTTGGCGGCGGTAAAGACCCCTTCGTTAAAGCCGCGTTCGATCTCGTTTGGATCGAGCGTGTCGGTCAGATAACAGGTCATCAGCGGGGTAAAATCGTGACCGGCAGGGACGGCAGCAAGAATGCGCTGACGATAGGCAATCGCCGCGTTGACCGTGGTGACGGGCGGTACCAGGTTTGGCATAACAATCGCGCGGCCATAAATTTCACTGGTATACGGCACGACAGTGTTGAGCATATCGCCATCGCGAAGATGGATATGCCAGTCGTCTGGGCGGCGAATTTTCAAAACCTGGGAAGGTGCAGTCATGGATAGGCTCCGGCTGAGTGAGATGATTTTTGCCGGACACAAAGAATAGAGGGAAACGTTTTCGTTTGCACTCTTTTCCGCAAAAAAAGGCGCCGAAGCGCCTCAGAGGTTAATCGACGAAGGGGATAACAATCTCACCCGGTTTCACTTCGATCCCTTTTGCGTACTTTTTCGCCAGCGCTTCGCCCTTGCTGTTGTCTTCACGCAGGATGTAGGCCGGCTGGTGGTTGAAGTAGTTTTGCAGCGACTGATTCAGGTAGGGCATCAGCGTTTGCAGAACCGGTTTCATTTTATCCGGGGACACCACAGCGTCGGTAATCTCCATCTGCTGCAGATAGATTGCGCCCTGGTCTTTATTGAAGACCGGCAGCGCTTTTAATTTCAGTTTGATATTGGCTTTCTGGCTGCCGAACAGCGAGTTCATATCCAGGCTTGCATCCCCGGAGAGCATCACTTTGTTCGGCTCTTCACGGCCAATCTGGCTGGCGAGGTTGGTCAGGACAATATGCGCATCGGCCACACCCGGGACGCCAATATCTTTCGCAAAGTTATTGCGCTTTTGCAGGGCCTGATTGATCTCTTGTTCACTGACGGTGTACTGGGTGAGCTGATTACAACCAACCAGCAGGCCGCTGACGATCAACGCAGTGGCAATAACGAATTTTTTCATGGTTTTCCTCGACATAGTGTCAGCGCTTCAATCCTGACGCGCCAGTATGTCAGGGGAGAGAGTGGCAGACCAGCAGAAAAAACTGATATCTGCGTCTGCCCGTCGATCAGGTGCCGGGTTCCAGAATGCCGGGCACGCGACGTTTATGGCTGAACTGCCAGCCCAGCGCAAAGAAGGTGAGAACCCCGATCAACGCCAGCATGACCCACGGCAACTCAGGCTGGTGGAAGACTTTTCCGGCATCAAATAACCAGCCGCCACCGGCATACCCCAGCGCGCCGCCAATCGCCAGCCCAAGACGGCTAAAGCCCATATAGCTTCCCCGCGAGCGCGGGTCAGCCAGTTCGGCGCTCAGGGTTTCCCGGGCCGGTTCGGCAATGATCGAGCCGATATAGAACAGGCAGATCAGCATAAATAGCTGTTGCAGGGAATCTACCATGCCGATGGGCAGCATGCTCAGGGACATCAGCAGCAGCCCCGCCATCAGACGGTGCTCAAGACGGAACCGTTTTTCACTCCAGCGGGCAATCGGGTAGAGCAGAGAAAGAGAGAGGCAGGCTTCAATGGCGTACATCCATTTCACCGCTGCTGCGGAGCCCGCCACATCGTTGACCATGATTGGCAGCATCAGCATCACCTGCACCCCCAGCATGTAATAGCCTGCCAGGGTCAGCACATAGGTGATAAAGCGTTTATCGCGCCAGACCCGATCCAGCCCTTCGCGCACCGGCGCTTTCACGGTGGAGAGTTTCCATGCCGGTAACAGCCAGGCATTAAAGGCCGCGCAAAGGATAAACAGCACCGCGCCCGTGGCGCACACCAGACGAAAATCATACTGCAGCAGCCAACTGCCCAGCAGTGCGCCCACCACCGCCCCGGCACTGTCCTGCATCATCAGCAGGGAGAAAAAGCGTCCGCGATGCTGAGGGCGGATCAGTTTGACCACCAACGCCGTACGCGGCGGGTCGAACAGCGTGCCGCCCAGCCCGGAAATAATGCAGGAGACCCACAGCACCCATGGCTCATGGGCAATAGCCATGGTGGCAAACCCTGCCGCCCGCAGCAGCATGCCGGTGACGATCATCGGTTTGGCGCCGAAGCGATCGGCAATTGCGCCGCCGAACACCCCCAGCCCCTGCTGAACAAACTGGCGCAGACCCAGCGCAATGCCCACCATCAGCGCCGCCCAGCCCATCTGATCGACAAAGCGAATTGAAATTAGCGGAAAAACGACAAAAAAGCCGAGCACAACCAGCATGTTATCAACGAGCAGGAAGTATTTGCCCAGACGGCGTGCGTGTGAGATACGGGACATTTCCCCTCCAGGGAAATATACCCGTCCATACTTCAAGTTGCCGGTGCGTTGACATGACTCGGCCCATGGCCTCGCCCCTTTGGGGCCAGCGCAAGCGCTGTCACTTACTGGGGTAGGCGCCTGGGGATTCGCTGCGTCGCCGCCTTCCTGCAACTCGAATTATTTAGGGTATAAAGATGATGAGCGCGCTAATATTCTGCGGCCTCGCCCGGTTTTTTCCCACAGCGCAGGCGACAATATTTTTTTATCAAAAAGGTACTTTGATTGAGGCTTTTAATCGAAAAATGTGAAAAGTCTTCAAAATGGTATGTCACTGTTTTCCCAGACGGCAGCGGCGCAGGTATAGTAAAGCTAACGGGTCAAGGTTGTAACTGGAAGGAGTTGTATCCATGTTTGGCTATCGCAGTAATGTGCCGAAAGTGCGCCTGACGACTGACCGGCTGGTGGTTCGTCTGGTGCATGAGCGTGATGCCTGGCGTCTGGCGGACTACTACGCAGAGAATCGTCAGTTTTTAAAACCCTGGGAGCCCGTGCGGGATGAGAGCCACTGTTATCCTTCTGGCTGGCAGGCCCGACTGAGCATGATTGCCGAGTTTCACAAGCAAGGCTCGGCATTCTATTTTGCGCTGCTTGACCCCGATGAGAAAGAGATCATCGGGATCGCCAACTTTTCTAATGTGGTGCGGGGATCTTTTCACGCCTGCTACCTGGGCTATTCCATCGGGCAAAAATGGCAGGGGCAGGGGCTAATGTTTGAGGCCTTAACCTCGGCTATCCGCTATATGCAGCGCACCCAGCATATGCACCGCATTATGGCCAACTATATGCCGCACAATCAGCGCAGTGGCGATCTGCTGGCGCGCCTCGGATTTGACAAAGAGGGCTATGCCAAGGACTACCTGTTGATTGACGGCGAATGGCGCGATCATGTTCTGACAGCGCTGACGACTAAAGAGTGGAGCGCAGGACGCTAAGGAACAGAGATGAAATACCAACTAACCGCCACAGAAGCGCGCGTCATTGGCTGCCTGCTGGAAAAACAGGTCACCACGCCGGAACAGTATCCGCTCTCGGTGAATGCCGTTACCCTGGCCTGCAATCAAAAAACCAACCGTGAACCGGTGATGAATCTGGCTGAACATGAAGTGCAGGAGCAACTCGATGCGCTGGTAAAACGGCACTATCTGCGCACCGTCAGCGGCTTTGGCAACCGCGTCACCAAATATGAACAGCGGTTTTGTAACTCCGAGTTTGGCGCGTTAAAGCTGAACCCGGCTGAGGTGGCGCTGATCGCCATTCTGCTCCTGCGTGGGGCGCAAACGCCTGGCGAACTGCGTACCCGGGCCGCGCGCATGCACGAGTTCGCAGATATGCAGGAGGTAGAGCAGGCGCTTGAGGGCCTTGCCACCCGTGAAGATGGGCCTTTTGTTTTGCGTCTGGCGCGCGAGCCAGGCAAGCGCGAGAGCCGCTATATGCACCTTTTCAGCGGTGAAGTTGACACCGCCGACGCGGCACCCGAGGCCGCAGCGCCGGTTGCGGATGAGACCCTGCTGGCTCGCGTTGAAGCGCTGGAAAATGAAGTCGAAGAACTGAAACAGCGACTCGATTCGCTGCTGGCACATCTGGGAGATTAACGGTGACAAAATTACGTGTAGGCGTTGTAGGGCTGGGCGGAATCGCCCAGAAAGCCTGGCTGCCGGTGCTGAGCACTGCAACAGACTGGACATTGCAGGGTGCCTGGTCGCCGTCGCGGGATAAGGCGCTGCGGATCTGCGAGTCCGTGCGCATGCCTTATTATCCGTCGCTACAGGATTTGGCCCGCGACTGTGATGTGGTCTTTGTCCACACCTCCACCGTCACTCACTATCAGGTTGTCAGCGAGCTGCTACAGACGGGCGTGCATGTCTGCGTCGATAAACCGCTGGCCGACAACCTGGCCGACGCTGAGCGGCTCATTGACCTCGCTGAACAGAAGAAGCTCACTCTGATGGTCGGCTTTAACCGCCGCTTCGCGCCCCTCTATCGGCAGCTCAAAACGCAGCTCACCGGTGCGGCATCGCTGCGGATGGACAAGCACCGGGCCGACAGTATCGGGCCAAACGATCTGCGCTTTACCCTGCTGGATGATTATCTCCATGTGGTGGACACCGCGCTGTGGCTGGCGGGGGATGATGCCCGGCTTACCGGCGGCACGCTGCAAACCAACGATCAGGGGGCGATGGTCTATGCTGAGCACCATTTCAGCACGGGCAATGTGCAAATCACCACCTCCATGCACCGCCGGGCGGGCAGCCAGCGGGAGTGGATCCAGGCGGTGACCGACGGTGCGCTTCTGGATATTACCGACATGCGCGAGTGGCGTGAGGAGCGGGGGGCAGGGGTTATTACGCCAGCCATCCCGGGCTGGCAAAGCACTCTCGAACAGCGCGGCTTTGCGGGCTGCGCGCGTCACTTTATCGAATGCGTGCAAAATCAGACGGTTCCTGAAACCTCCGGGGAACAGGCGATCCGCGCCCAGCGTATCGTGGAGAAGCTCTGGCGCGAGGCCATGAGCGAATAACTCGCTGTAACATCTGCCCATAGCAATTCCTATGTTTACGAGTAGACTAGGCGCGTTTTCAGTTTTCCAGGTCGGGTAAGCATCGCGCCGCCCGGCGAAATTACGCCTGCTCTGCAGGCGTTTTGTTTCAGGTAGTGGACGCTCACATTAATGAACCTATTAAAATCGCTGGCTGCCGTCAGCTCGATGACCATGTTTTCGCGCGTGCTCGGCTTTGCGCGCGACGCCATTGTGGCGAGGGTCTTTGGCGCAGGGATGGCGACTGACGCCTTTTTTGTTGCTTTTAAACTGCCCAACCTGCTGCGCCGTATCTTTGCCGAAGGCGCATTCTCTCAGGCTTTCGTCCCCATCCTGGCGGAATACAAAAGTAAACAGGGGGAAGATGCGACTAAGGTGTTTGTCTCCTACGTTTCGGGCTTGCTGACTCTTGCCCTGGCGATCGTCACGGTCATCGGGATGTTAGCGGCACCCTGGGTGATCATGGTCACCGCGCCAGGATTTGCCGATACTGCCGATAAATTTGCTCTGACCTCGCAGCTGCTGCGCATTACGTTTCCCTATATTCTGCTGATCTCGCTGGCGTCGCTGGTGGGGGCGATCCTCAACACCTGGAACCGCTTCTCGGTCCCGGCCTTTGCCCCGACGTTCCTGAACGTCAGCATGATCGGCTTTGCGCTGTTCGCCGCGCCGCACTTCCATCCGCCGGTGTTGGCGCTGGCCTGGGCGGTGACGGTGGGGGGTGTGCTACAGCTGGCGTATCAACTGCCGCACCTGAAGAAAATCGGCATGCTGGTGCTGCCGCGCATTAACCTGCGTGATGCCGGAGCGATGCGGGTGGTGAAGCAGATGGGGCCGGCGATCCTCGGCGTCTCGGTGAGCCAGATTTCCCTTATCATCAACACCATCTTTGCCTCGTTCCTTGTCTCCGGGTCGGTCTCCTGGATGTACTATGCCGACCGTCTGATGGAGTTCCCGTCCGGGGTGCTGGGGGTGGCGCTGGGCACCATCCTGCTGCCGTCACTCTCCCGCAGCTTTGCCAGCGGCAACCATGATGAGTACTGCCGTCTGATGGACTGGGGGCTGCGCCTCTGCTTCCTGCTGGCACTGCCGAGCGCGGTAGCCCTGGGCATTCTCGCCAAACCGCTGACCGTTTCCCTGTTCCAGTACGGGAAATTTACCGCCTTTGACGCCGCCATGACCCAGCGGGCGCTGGTGGCCTATTCCGTCGGCCTGATGGGGCTGATCGTGGTGAAAGTGTTGGCCCCGGGTTTCTACTCGCGTCAGGACATCAAGACTCCGGTGAAGATTGCCATCGTCACCCTGATTATGACGCAGGTGATGAACCTGGCCTTTATTGGCCCGCTGAAGCATGCCGGTCTGTCGCTCTCCATCGGTCTGGCGGCCTGCCTTAACGCCGGGTTGCTCTACTGGCAGCTGAGAAAGCAGCAGATCTTTACCCCGCAGCCGGGATGGTCGAGCTTCCTGTTACGTTTGGTCATTGCGGTGCTGGTGATGGCTGCGGCGCTGGTTGGCATGCTGTACGTGATGCCGGACTGGTCGCTGGGCACGATGCCTTATCGACTGCTGCGCCTGATGGCGGTAGTGGTGGTGGGTGTTGTGGCCTACTTCGCAACCCTCGCCGTGCTGGGCTTTAAGGTAAAAGAGTTCGCCCGCCGTACGGCCTAAAGCAAAATCTAAAGCAAAAAAGGGGAGTACCTGTCGGTACTCCCCGTTCTCTGTCTGTCCCGTTCGGGCAATTAGATCGAAAACTTCTTCCCACTGCTGCGTGAGCTGGATGTCTGGCCATTCGCGCCATACAGGGCCGGTTCCTGGTGCGGCTTCAGCACGTCCAGCGCCTGCTGGTTGCGGCTGATTTGTCCTTCAAGTAACCAGCCGTTGTGCTGATTGAGGTCGCGCAGATGCTGAGTTTTTTCAGTAATAGTTTGCCAGCGATCGGCCACATCATCATTTGCACTATGGCGCGCAGATTGCTCGGTACGTCGCTGCTGCTCCAGATAATCCAGAGTGGCCAGCAGGGAGCTTTTATCTTCGGTAATGCGCTGCAGTGCGCTGCCGTTGACATTCCCGGCAGAGAGCTGCTGCTGCTCGGCGTCCATAACCGTTTTCAGGTCGTTTAATACGACCGTCATGTGATCCATTATTTCCGTCAGACGACTCATACGGCGATTACTCTAAGAAACTTTGCGTATCCTGGATCAGCGCGTCAGCGATTTTACTGGTATCCATTTTTAGCTCACCGTTACGGATCGCGGTTTTCAGCGCTTCAACACGTTCCATGTTGATATCGTTGCTGCCTGGCTGCATCAGTTTTGCCTGGGCATCGCTCAGCGTGACGCTGGTGCTGTTAGTCGCAGCAGATTTTTGCGTGCGCGTTTTAGCTGGCGCAGTGTCATTCATTTCGCGAGGTTGTACAGTGCTAACCGGCTTCAGGGGCGATGTACGATCAATGCTCATTATGGTGTCCTCATCGAGGGTTGGCGGCGTTAGCGCCTGACATTATCATTTGTTAATGATTTATCGGCAGTCGCCGCATAATCTTTAAAAAGATTATAGGTTAATCAGAATATTCCCATCAGAATCGACCGTGCCGCTCACTACCTGGCCTGAAATCATCCTGACGCGGGCGTTTTGCGCCACGGCCGCATTGTTCAACGCTTTCCCTTCGCTGTTAACGCTAAAGCCTTCGCCGCTGGCGATCACCCTGACTCGCTGTCCGGCTTTGATTCGCCATGACTGGCGCAGCATCGACAGTTGCAGAGGTTGCCCGGGCACCAGATCGCGCAAGCTAACGGCGTTCTGCGCCTGGTGAATATCCAGAATCGTGCGCGGCGGGAGCTGATCCAGCCTGCCGCGTTTCAGCGTAACGCTGTCTGGCTGCAAGGCCGCACCCCGGGGGATGTTCCGGGACGCGACAACATAATCGCCCGTCGCCTGAACTACAACCTGTATAAACCGTTTTCCCGTGTCACAACGTGCCGTGACGCTCACGTTACCCCACTGTCGGGTGTTGCCAGCGACGCTGAATTCAGGCGTTTCGCAGGTGGGGAGCATGTTGGCTGGCGTGCGGATCTGAACCGAAACCTCATCGCTAAATCCAGCCAGTCGCTGGGCAAAAAACGCCGTCAGCTGAGTATTCAGATCCTGTGCCTGAGAGAGAGCGCTCCAGAGGAGCAGGGTTGCGGTCAAACCACCTTTGAGTGCCATATCGTCCGTTACCGTCGGATTACAGAATGAGCAGGATTCTACCTGTAGCGGGTGGGCATCAACGCAATAAATAGCGACGCATTTTGCGCTTATTCCGTCGATGACGGAGACGGGTTGAGATTTAAGCTATCCACTGAAATTTTGCCATCAGCGGAGGAGACATGCTCGATAAACTCGACGCCGCGCTACGTTTTCAGCAAGAAGCGCTCAACTTGCGTGCCCAGCGTCAGGAGATTCTGGCCGCCAATATCGCAAACGCCGATACCCCCGGGTTTCAGGCGCGTGATATCGATTTTTCCAGTGAATTAAAGAAAGTGATGGAGCGTGGTCGGGCCGAAAACAGCGGTGTTGCCCTTGCGCTGACCTCTGCACGTCATATTCCTGCAGAGACCGTCACGACCCCCAATACCGATTTACTTTATCGCATCCCGGATCAGCCATCTCTGGACGGTAACACCGTCGATATGGATCGGGAGCGTACGCAGTTCGCTGATAACAGTCTCAAGTACCAGATGGGGCTGACCGTTCTCGGTGGACAGATTAAAGGCATGATGAGTGTTCTGCAGGGAGGCAACTAATAATGGCCTTACTCAATATCTTTGATATCGCGGGTTCCGCGCTGACCGCGCAATCCCAACGTCTGAACGTGGCCGCCAGTAACATGGCGAACGCCGACAGCGTGACCGGCCCGGATGGCCAACCCTACCGCGCTAAACAGGTTGTGTTCCAGGTGGATGCTGCACCGGGTGCGGCAACCGGCGGGGTAAAAGTGGCCAACGTGATTGAGAGCCAGGCCCCGGACAAACTGGTGTACGAGCCGGGCAACCCGCTGGCCGACGCCAGTGGCTACGTCAAAATGCCGAACGTGGATGTGGTGGGTGAAATGGTTAACACCATGTCGGCATCCCGCAGCTACCAGGCCAACGTAGAAGTGCTGAATACCGTGAAGAGCATGATGCTTAAAACGCTCACTCTGGGCCAGTAAAGGAGAGATCAATGTCTATTGCAGTCAATGTAAATGACAGGACGGCTACGACTGGCGTCGGCGGCACTACCGGCAGCAACTCCCTCACCGGAAGCAATGCTTCCGATCTGCAGGGCAGCTTTCTGACGCTGCTGGTCGCCCAGCTTAAAAACCAGGATCCAACCAACCCGATGCAGAACAACGAACTGACCACGCAGCTTGCGCAGATCAGTACGGTGAGCGGCATCGAGAAACTGAACACCACGCTGGGTTCTATTTCCGGGCAGATCGACAACAGCCAGTCGATGCAGGCCAGCACGCTGATTGGCCATGGCGTGATGATCCCTGGCTCGACCGTTCTGGCGGGCACCAGTGGTGCCGAAGGCTCGACCACCACCTCAACCACGCCATTTGGTGTTGAGTTGCAGCAGAGCGCAGACAAAGTGACGGCTACTATCACCGATAAGTCCGGTGCAGTGATACGGACCATTGACATTGGCGAGCTGAAAGCGGGCGTCCATACCTTTACCTGGGATGGTACTCAGACCGACGGCAGCACGGCACCAAACGGCTCTTACAACGTAGCGATTTCCGCCAGCAGCGGCAGCACGCAGCTGGTGGCACAGCCACTGCAGTTTGCGATGGTGCAGGGTGTGATCCGCAGCGGTGGCGGTAACACGCTGGATCTCGGCACTTACGGTACCACCACGCTCGACGAAGTTCGGCAGATTATTTAAGCCCTAACATTTACCAGGAGTAACTCATGGCCTTTTCACAAGCGGTCAGCGGCCTGAATGCTGCAGCCACTAACCTCGACGTCATTGGTAACAACATTGCCAACTCCGCGACCTACGGCTTTAAGTCCGGTAGCGCGTCATTCGCGGACATGTTCGCCGGTTCCAAAGTCGGTCTGGGCGTAAAAGTCGCCGGGATCACCCAGGACTTTTCAGATGGTACCACCACCAACACCGGTCGTGGTCTGGATGTGGCTATCAGCCAGAGCGGTTTTTTCCGTATGCTCGACAGCAACGGTTCTGTTTTTTACAGCCGTAACGGTCAGTTCAGCCTGGACGAAAACCGCAACCTGGTGAACATGCAGGGCTTACAGCTGACCGGCTATCCGGCAGCAGGTAGCCCTCCGACGGTTCAGACCGGTGCTAACCCACAGGCGATCACCATCCCTAATGACCTGATGCCCGCGAAAGCGACCAGCACTGCGGCGCAGCAGATCAACCTGAACTCCACGGACAGCGTGCCGAACATTGCGTTTGACGCGACCAATGCCAACCCGGATTCAGACAGCTTCAACAAGAAAGGCACTATCACCGTTTACGACAACCAGGGTAACGCCCACAACATGTATGTCTACTACGTAAAAAAAGCAGACAACAAATGGGATCTCTACACCCAGGACGGTAGCGTGACGAACGGTAAAATTACTAAAGCTGCACAGATGAACTTCGACAGCAACGGTAACCTGGACGGTATCTACAACTACAACGCCGCTGGCGCGTTGAGCGCGACCCCAAATGGCAACCCGGCGATCAACGTGACGACCGATCCACTGAGCGGTGCGCTGCCGGTGACCTTCTCCCTGAGCTTCCTGAACTCCATGCAGCAGAACACCGGGGCGAACAACATCGTGGCAACCAACCAGAACGGCTACAAGCCGGGCGACCTGGTGAGCTATCAGATCAACGATGACGGTACCGTGGTAGGTAACTACTCCAACGAACAAAACCAGGTGCTGGGTCAGATCGTCATGGCGAACTTCGCCAACAACGAAGGCCTGCAGTCTGAAGGTAACAACGTCTGGTCTGCTACCCAGTCTTCAGGCGTGGCGCTGCTGGGCACCGCCGGTTCCGGTAACTTCGGTACCCTGACCAACGGCGCGCTGGAAGCCTCCAACGTCGACCTGAGTAAAGAGCTGGTCAATATGATCGTCGCGCAGCGTAACTATCAGTCGAACGCGCAGACCATCAAAACGCAGGATCAGATCCTCAACACGCTGGTTAACCTCCGCTAAGTAGCTGACGGGATAGCTTAATGGATCACGCAATATATACCGCGATGGGCGCTGCCAGTCAGACGCTCAATCAGCAGGCAGTCACCGCCAGTAACCTGGCGAACGCCTCGACGCCAGGTTTCCGTGCGCAGCTCAACGCAATGCGCGCCGTGCCGGTGGAAGGGCTTTCCCTGCCGACGCGTACGTTGGTCACCGCCTCCACCCCAGGTGCCGATATGACACCGGGGCAGATGGACTATACCTCGCGCCCGCTCGACGTGGCGCTGCAGCAGGACGGCTGGCTGGCGGTTCAAACGGCCGACGGCAGCGAAGGCTACACCCGTAACGGTAACATCCAGGTGGATTCGGTCGGGCAACTGACCATCCAGGGACATCCGGTTATCGGTGAAGGCGGCCCGATCACCGTGCCGGAAGGCTCGGAGATCACCATCGCGGCAGACGGGACCATCTCGGCCCTGAACCCCGGCGATCCGCCAAACACCGTAGCGCCGGTTGGCCGCCTGAAGCTGGTAAAAGCCGAAGGTTTTGAAGTGCAGCGTGGCGACGACGGCATGTTCCGTCTGACCCAGGCGGCGCAGGCGACCCGTGGCGCGACCTTACAGGCCGACCCGAGCATTCGCGTCATGTCTGGCGTGCTGGAAGGCAGTAACGTTAAGCCGGTCGCGGCGATGACCGACATGATCGCCAGTGCGCGCCGTTTTGAAATGCAGATGAAGGTCATCTCCAGCGTTGATGAAAACGCCGGGCGCGCCAACCAGCTGCTGTCAATGAGTTAACAGGACACCTTATGATCAGTTCTTTATGGATCGCGAAAACCGGCCTCGACGCACAGCAAACCAATATGGACGTCATCGCCAACAACCTGGCGAACGTCAGCACCAACGGTTTTAAGCGTCAGCGTGCGGTTTTCGAAGATTTGCTTTACCAGACCATCCGTCAGCCGGGTGCGCAGTCGTCTGAACAGACCACGCTGCCATCCGGTCTGCAGATCGGTACCGGTGTTCGTCCGGTGGCGACCGAGCGTCTGCACAGCCAGGGTAACCTGTCTCAGACCAACAACAGCAAAGACGTGGCAATCAAAGGCCAGGGCTTCTTCCAGGTGCAGTTGCCGGACGGTACCTCGGCCTACACCCGTGACGGCTCGTTCCAGGTGGATCAGAACGGCCAGCTGGTGACGGCGGGCGGTTTCCAGGTGCAACCTGCCATCACCATTCCGGCTAATGCCCTGAGCATTACTATCGGCCGTGACGGGATTGTGAGCGTGACCCAGCAGGGCCAGGCCGCGCCGGTGCAGGTAGGCCAGCTTAACCTGACCACCTTCATGAACGACACCGGTCTGGAAAGCATCGGTGAGAACCTGTACATCGAAACTCAGTCTTCCGGCGCGCCAAACGAGAGCACGCCAGGTCTGAACGGTTCAGGTCTGCTGTACCAGGGGTATGTGGAAACCTCAAACGTCAACGTCGCGGAAGAGCTGGTGAATATGATCCAGGTTCAGCGCGCGTACGAAATTAACAGCAAAGCAGTGTCGACGACCGACCAGATGCTGCAGAAACTGACGCAACTCTAAGGTGTAGTCCGGTGCGGTTCGCGCCGCACCGGCTCCCTGTTTTCGAAGATGAAGGCAATGCAAAAACTCGCGGCGATTCGTTATCCGATAGTGACCCTCCTGGCCGTTACCCTGACCGGTTGCGCCTGGATCCCGTCTCAACCTCTGGTGCAGGGTGCGACTTCCGCCCAACCCGTTCCTGGCCCGATGCCAGTCGCGAATGGCTCTATTTTCCAGACAGCGCAGCCGATTAACTACGGTTATCAGCCGATGTTTGAAGACCGTCGCCCACGTAATATCGGCGATACGCTGACCATCCAGCTTCAGGAAAACGTCAGCGCCAGCAAAAGCTCCTCAGCCAATGCCAGCCGCGACGGGAAAACCAATTTTGGTTTCGACACTGTGCCGCGTTACCTCGAAGGACTCTTCGGTAATGCACGCGCCGATGTTGAGACGTCTGGCGGCAACTCCTTTAACGGTAAAGGCGGCGCCAATGCCAGCAACACCTTTAGCGGCACGTTGACGGTGACCGTTGACCAGGTGCTGGCGAACGGCAATTTACATGTTGTGGGTGAAAAACAGATCGCCATTAATCAGGGCACTGAGTTCATTCGCTTCTCCGGTGTGGTTAACCCTCGCACCATCAGCGGCTCCAACACCGTACCGTCCACCCAGGTGGCCGATGCGCGCATTGAGTACGTCGGCAACGGCTACATCAATGAAGCGCAGAATATGGGCTGGTTGCAGCGTTTCTTCCTTAATTTATCGCCGATGTAAGCGAGGTGACCTATGTTTAAATCCCTCTTCGGGATCCTGTTGGTGCTGGTGGCAACTGTTGCCCAGGCCGACCGTATCCGCGATCTCACAAGTGTTCAGGGTGTGCGGGAAAACTCACTGATCGGTTACGGCCTGGTGGTGGGGCTGGACGGCACGGGTGACCAGACGACCCAGACCCCGTTTACTACGCAGAGTCTGAATAACATGCTCTCCCAGCTCGGCATTACGGTGCCCGCCGGGACCAACATGCAGCTGAAAAACGTGGCGGCCGTGATGGTCACCGCCTCCTACCCGGCCTTTTCCCGCCAGGGACAGACCATCGACGTGGTGGTCTCCTCCATGGGTAACGCGAAAAGCCTGCGTGGCGGTACGCTGCTGATGACGCCGCTAAAAGGGGTGGACAGCCAGGTGTATGCCCTCGCGCAGGGTAACATTCTGGTCGGCGGGGCAGGTGCATCCGCAGGCGGCAGCAGCGTGCAGGTTAACCAGCTTAATGGCGGCCGTATTACCAACGGGGCGATCATTGAGCGTGAACTGCCGACCCAGTTCGGCACCGGGAACACCATCAACCTGCAGCTGAACGATGACGACTTCACCATGGCGCAGCAGATCGCTGACACCATTAACCGCGGTCGCGGCTATGGCAGTGCCACGGCGCTGGACGCCCGCACCGTGCAGATCCGTGTCTCCAGCGGCAACAGCAACCAGGTTCGCCTGCTGGCGGATATCCAGAACATGGAAGTGAACGTCACGCCGCAGGATGCCAAAGTGATCATCAACTCCCGTACCGGTTCGGTGGTAATGAACCGTGAAGTGACTCTGGACAACTGTGCCGTGGCGCAGGGCAACCTCTCGGTCACCGTCAACCGCTCGGCTAACGTCAGCCAGCCGGATACGCCGTTTGGCGGCGGTGAAACCGTAGTGACGCCACAGACCCAGATTGATATGCGTCAGAGCGGCGGCTCGCTGCAGAGCGTGCGCTCCAGCGCCAACCTGAACAACGTGGTGCGTGCGCTGAATGCGCTCGGCGCGACCCCGATCGATCTGATGTCGATTCTGCAATCCATGCAGAGCGCAGGCTGCCTGCGCGCCAAAGTGGAAATTATCTGATGCTGACCGATAGCAAACTGCTGAGCAGCGCGGCCTGGGATACCCAGTCGCTCAACGAACTGAAATCCAAAGCAGGCAAAGATCCGGCGGGTAATATCCGCCCGGTTGCCCGCCAGGTGGAAGGGATGTTTGTCCAGATGATGCTGAAAAGCATGCGTGAGGCGCTACCGAAAGATGGCATCTTCAGCAGCGATTCAACGCGTCTGTATACCAGTATGTATGACCAGCAGATTGCGCAGCAGATGACTTCCGGTAAAGGGCTGGGGCTGGCGGATGTGATTGTTAAGCAGATGGCGGCCGCTCAGGGCGTGCCGCCGGAAGAGACCCCTCAACAGGTCCCGATGAAGTTCGACCTGGAAAGGGTGACCAGCTATCAAAACCAGTCCCTGACGCAAATGGTGCGTAAAGCAGTGCCGAAAGTGCCAGAAAGTAACGATGAGCCGCTCACCGGCGACAGCAAAGACTTCCTGGCCCAGCTCTCGCTGCCGGCGCGTCTTGCCAGCCAGCAGAGCGGGGTACCGCATCACCTGATTCTGGCCCAGGCGGCGCTGGAATCTGGCTGGGGGCAACGGCAGATCCGTCGTGAGAACGGCGAGCCAAGCTTCAACATCTTTGGTGTGAAGGCCACAGGAAGCTGGAAAGGGCCAACCACCGAGATCACCACCACCGAATATGAAAACGGTGAAGCGAAGAAAATTAAAGCGAAGTTCCGCGTCTACAGCTCGTATCTGGAAGCGCTTTCGGACTATGTCGGGGTGCTGAGCCGTAACCCACGCTATGCGGCAGTGACTCAGGCCGCCACGGCAGAGCAGGGTGCACAAGCGTTGCAGCAAGCGGGCTACGCCACCGATCCGCAGTATGCCCGTAAGCTGACCAGCATGATCCAGCAGCTTAAAGCGATGGGTGAAAAAGTGAGCAAAGCATACAGCAACGATATCGAAAATCTGTTCTGAAAGTTCTCAAGTCCAGCTGGGGGCTGCCGATAATCTCCAACAGGACTCGTGTCTGAAAGTATAAAAGGAACCCCCATGTCCAGTTTGATCAACAGCGCCATGAGTGGCCTCAGCGCGGCACAGGCTGCGTTGAATACCGCCAGTAATAACATTTCAAGCTACAACGTGGCGGGATACACCCGTCAGACCACGGTGCTGAGCGCCTCAAACAGCACCCTGACAGGCGGCGGTTGGGTTGGCAACGGCGTGTATGTCTCCGGGGTACAGCGCGAATATGATTCATTCATTACCAACCAGCTGCGCGCCGCGCAGAACCAGAGCAGCGCCCTGACCACCCGCTACCAGCAGATGTCCAAAATTGACGACGTTCTGTCCGGCAGCACAAACAGCCTGGCGTCGACGCTGCAGGACTTCTTCAGCAGCCTGCAGACCCTGGTCAGCAACGCCGAAGATCCGGCGGCGCGTCAGACCGTGCTGGGTAAAGCTGCGGGCCTGGTGAACCAGTTCAAGGTGAACGATCAGTATCTGCGCGATCAGGATAAGCAGATCAACATTGCGATCGGCACCAGCGTGGATCAGATCAATAACTACGCGAAGCAGATTGCGAACCTCAATGACCAGATCTCCCGTCTGACCGGCGTGGGTGCAGGGGCTTCCCCGAACAACCTGCTCGACCAGCGTGACCAGTTGGTGAGCGAGCTGAACCAGATCGTGGGCGTTGACGTCTCGGTCCAGGATGGCGGCACCTACAACGTCTCCTTCGGTAACGGCTACAACCTGGTCCAGGGCAGCACCTCTAACCAGCTGGCGGCCGTGAAGTCCAGCGCCGACCCGTCCCGTACCACAGTGGCGTTTGTGGATGGCACCTCTGGCCCGGTCGAGATCCCGGAAAAGCTGCTGACCAGCGGCTCACTGGGCGGGATATTAACCTTCCGTACCGAAGAACTTGACACTGCACGCAACACCCTAAACCAACTGGCGCTCTCCTTTGCAAACTCGATGAACAGTCAGCATGCAAAGGGCTTTGACGCAGAAGGCGAGGCCGGCGAGAAATTATTTGATATCGGTGCTCCGGCGGTGCTGGCTAACAGCAAAAATAGTGGTTCGGCTTCCGTCTCCGCGACGGTTGATATGGACAACTATGCCAAAGTGCAGGCTACCGACTACAAGATGGAGTTTGATGGCTCCAACTGGCAGATCACCCGTCTCTCCGATAAAACCACGGTAAATGCCACCAACGACGGCAACGGTAACTTGTCCTTCGATGGGCTGACGGTCAACGTATCAGGTGCGGCAAATAAAAAAGACAGCTTTATCGTTAAGCCTGTCGCCAATGCCATCGTGAATATGGATCTGGCGATCAGTGACGAGTCAAAACTGGCTCTCGCCTCTGATGCAAACGGCGGTGAAAGTGATAACCGCAATGGTCAGGCGCTGCTGGATCTGCAGAAAACCAAAGTGGTGGGCGGCAACAAAACCTTTAACGATGCCTATGCCTCTCTGGTCAGTACCGTCGGCAGCAAAACCGCGACGCTGAAAACCAGTAGCACCACCCAGGCTAACGTGGCGACGCAGCTGAGCAACCAGCAGCAGTCGATCTCCGGGGTTAACCTCGACGAAGAGTACGGCAACCTGCAGCGTTTCCAGCAGTACTACCTGGCCAATGCCCAGGTGCTGCAAACCGCCAGTACGCTCTTTGACGCGTTAATTAATATTCGCTAAGGCCGAGGTCAACGATGCGTATTAGCACCCAGATGATGTATCAGCAGAACATGCGCGGGATCACCGATTCCCAGAGCAAGTGGATGGAATACGGTGAGCAGATGTCCACCGGTAAACGTGTTAATCGTCCTTCGGACGATCCGATCGCGGCCTCACAGGCCGTGGTGTTGTCCCAGGCGCAGTCGGAGAACAGCCAGTACACCCTGGCCCGCTCTTTCGCTACGCAAAAAGTGTCGTTGGAAGAAAATATTTTGGGTCAGGTGACAACCGCGCTGCAGTCGGCGCAAGAAAAAATTGTCTATGCTGGCAACGGCACACTGAGTGACAGCGATCGCAACTCGCTCGCTACCGATCTGCAGGGTATTCGCGATCAGCTGATGAACCTGGCAAACAGTACCGATGGTAACGGACGTTATATTTTTGCCGGTTATAAAACTGACGCCGTTGCATTCGATCAGGCTAGCGGGACTTATACTGGCGGTTCAATGCCAATTAGCCAGCAGGTTGATTCTGCACGTACCATGCAGATTAGCCATACTGGCAGCGAAGTGTTTGAATCCTTTACCAGCAATGCGGCGCCAGAACCTGTTGGCAGCGCGACGGAAAAAAATCTGTTTAAAATTTTTGATAACGCGATTGCAGCGCTGAAAGTACCTGTTGAAGGCGATCAGACAAAAGCTGACCAGTTTGCTGTTGACATTGATAAGGCAAACCGCGGCTTACGTAATTCGCTGGATAACGTGCTGACTGTGCGTGCCGATCTGGGGACCAAACTGAAGGAGCTGGAATCTCTCGATACGTTGGGAAGTGACCGTGCTTTAGGTCAATCAACTCAGATGAGTAATCTTGTGGAAGTAGACTGGAACGCAGCGATTTCGTCTTACACCATGCAGCAGGCTGCGCTTCAGGCTTCCTACAAAGCGTTCAGCGATATGCAGGGTATGTCTCTGTTCCAGCTCAACAGATAACCGTCTTGACCTTTGGACATGACTTGAAACTGGTTATGTTCTGTGCCCAATCCGTTTGCGCGGATTGGGCTTTTTTTTCAGGAATTCTGCATCACTGAGGCGCTAGTGCGGGCGCTCTCTGCCAGACGAATGGCCAGGGCGATGGCTGCGGTCACCGTTGCCAGGGCAACCACACCCGGCCAGCCAGCCATCGTATACAGCTGACTACCCAGCGCCGAACCCAGCGCCATCCCGATAAACACGCCGGTAAAGAGCAGGGCGTTCAGACGACCACGTGCCTGCGGCTCGAGGCCATAAACCAGATTCTGGTGGGCAACCAGGCTTGACTGCAGGCCGAGATCAAAACCGACGGCGGAGACCGCGATCAGGATCAGCTGGCCGTGTACGCCAAGAGCGGGCATCAGGAACATCAGGGCGAAGGAGACGGTCACCAGCGCGGCACCCAGTTGGGTGACTTTACCGGCGCCCAGTTTATCAGCTAGGCCACCTGCGAGCGGCGCTGCCAGGGCACCTGCGGCACCGGCAATCCCGTATCCCCCCGCAACCGCACTGCCCAACTGATAGTGTTCCATCAGCATCACTGCCAGCGTAGACCAGAAGGCGCTGAAGGCAATAGAGAGGAAGCCCTGCGCCAGAGCGGCCCGACGCAGCGCCGGATAACGACGCCACAGGTGCACCACTGAGCGCATCAAATCTGGATAACGCAGGTTTGAATGCACCGCGAAACGGGGCAGAATCAGCCACATCACGGCGGCAAGAATGGCAATGCTGCCCGCCGCCAGTTGATACATCACGCGCCAGCCAAAGGCTTCACCCACGACGCCGCTCACCGTACGGGAGAGCAGGATCCCCAGCAACAGGCCAGTCATGACCGTTCCGACGGTTTTCCCCTGTTTGCCTTCCGGGGCCAGAATCGCCGCCGCCGGAACGATATCCTGCGCCATGGTGGCCGCCATCCCAATCAGCAGGCTGACCAACAGCAGCGAGTGAATCTGCCCTGTCAGGCTACAGGCCAGCAGCAATCCCGCCAGCGCAATGCTTTTTACCACTATCAGGGTGCGACGGTCATAGCGATCGCCCAGTGGCAGAAGGAAAAGGATACCCAGCGCATAGCCTGCCTGGGTCAGGGTTGGCACCATCCCCATCCCTTCAATGCTGAGATGCAGATCGGTGCCCATCAGCGGCAGCAGCGGTTGGGCATAATAGATGGACGCGACGCTGAATCCTGCGCCGATGGCAAGGATAAAAATGACCCAACGGCTGACGGCTGGGGTTAAGGTGCTGGTGTTCATATGCAGTTCCTCATTTCGGGTGTGTCGCTATTCTTTACCAGCCCGGCTTGCGGTGGTAGCAGGCGCAGTGTTAAAACACTTATACGTGTAACGTATAACCGGATAAATCATGAAACGCTCAGAGCGTATAGACAGGGTCGAACTGATGCGAACCTTCGTGCGCATCATCGAAACAGGCTCCCTTTCCGCTGCCGCCGTACAGATGGCCACCACCCAGGCCACCGTGAGCCGTCGCCTGCAATCGCTGGAGACGCTGCTTGGGGTGCGCCTGATCCTGCGCACCACGCATGCCATGAAGCTGACCGATGATGGGGAACGCTGCTACCAGCACGCCCGGCGGGTAATCGACAGCTGGCATGCGCTTGAGGACGACGTCGGGCAGACGGAAGATGAACCCGTGGGCGTGCTTCGCGTCCGTGCCCCTCATGCTTTCGGGCAGGAGCAATTGCTGGAACCGTTAACGGCGTTTCTGCTGCGCTATCCGCGGTTGAATGTGGAGTGGATGCTCAACGACCGCTCGGCCGATTTCCTGAGTGACAATATTGACTGCGCCATCCGTGTGGGAGCGGAGATCGACCCCGCCACGGTATCGGTGTTGCTGGCGGAGGTTCCGCGCAGTGTCGTTGCCTCGCCAGGGTTGCTCGCTGGTCATGCGCCTGTTAAAAAGCCAGAAGATCTCTCTGCGCTGCCCTGGGTGGCACTCAATACGTTTTATCGTGAGCACGTTGAGCTGTTCCACGCGGGCACCCCGCAATCGCTGCGGGTGGCTATCTCTCCACGGTTGAGTACGGACAGCCTGTACGTGGCGCGTAAAAGCGCATTAACCGGGTTGGGGGTGGCGGTGGTATCAAGCTGGACGGTAGAAGCTGACATTCGTGAGGGCAGGCTAGTGCACCTGGTGCCCGACTGGCAGCCAGCCGCGTTGCCGGTTCATCTGGTCTATCCGTGGTCACGCTATTATCCGGCACGCCTTCGTCGCTTTCTTGAGATGATGCGAGAGGTAATGCCTGAAATCGCCGGTATGCGCAGGCCAGAACAGAAGCAATAAAAAAGCCGACCCGAAGGTCGGCTTTTACGCTTAAGCGGGCTTATTCAGCCGGCTGTGGACGCGTGGCAGGCGCGGTCGCCTGGTGCGTTGCGCTGTGACCACCTGCTGAACCTTTACCCTCGAAATCAAACGCCGGGCGTACCCAGTCGCTGTGACGCGGGGCTTCCGGCACATATTCCGGGGCTGGCGCGCGGGTCATTGGCGCAGTGGCGTGGTGAACACCCGCGTTAACCTGAGCTACGGGCGCTGGTGCTGGTTTCACTTCCGGCGCTTTCACTTCAGCGACTTCAGGTTTCTCTTCAGCAACAGGTTCAACAGCAATCTCAACTTCAGGTTGAACTTGCGTTTCCACTTCCACTTCTACAACTGGCTGTGGCTCCACGGCTTCCGCGGTAATTTCAACCGGCTCGGCAGCCTTAACGTCTTCCACTACCTGCTCTGCGACAACCACATCTTCAGGAGTGATGATCTGCGGCTGTTCAGTAACAGGCGCGGCAATCACTTCCGGGTGTGACGTTTCCACTTCAGCAGTCTGTGGCTGTGGCTCGGGGATGACAACTGCCGCAGCCTCGGTGATAACCTCATCAACCACTGGCGCGACTGGGGCAACCGCTTCGGCCGTCACGTTCTGCTCGTCAAACTGCTGCTCCTGAGGACGTGCAACCGGATAACGGATCCAGGCTTTGCCGGAGGCCATTTCTGGTGACGCACAGGCGATTGCCAGCGGCATTGGCGACTGCAGCGGATAACGCTCGTCACGATAACGGCGACGACGCTGACCGCTCACGCGCAGATGACGCGGGGAGCGACGTGAGCGACGCGGCATACCCGCATTGTCACGGCCTTCGGTGGTCTCTTCCTGTTCAGGGGCATTTTCGATGACCGCAGGCAGGTCGACTTTTGCCAGTTCGGTGCTCTGAACGGGTTCAACCTGTGGCGCTACCGCTTCAACAGCTGCTTCGTCGGTCTGAGACTCGAAACGGACTTTCTGGCTCAGCTGACGCTGCTTACGGCGTGGCATGACCTGAACACGCTCTTCCTGATCCGCATCCTGCACGGTCTCTTCTTCGCGATTCAGCGCTTTTACTTCCTGCTGCGCCTGGCGCTTGTCATCATTACGACGACGGTTGCGCTCGCGGCGTGGCTGCTGCTCATCACGCGATCTGCTCTTTTCAGACTCCTCGCCGGCCGGCTGGCGAATTTCACGATCTTCCGCGTTCTGCTGCGGCTTCTCACGGCGGTTGCGACGGTTATCGTCACGTCCTTCGCGGCGTTCACGACCCTCACGGCCTTCGCGACCTTCACGGTTATCGCGATTGTCACGGCTTTCATTGCCTTCACGGCCTTCGTTGTTGTCTGAACGGTTATCGCGACGCTCGTTGCGGTCACGGCGGTTGTTCTGACGTTTACGACGATCCGGTGAACGCTCCTGTTTCTCTTCTTTCTTCTCAACCGGCGCCGGGGCAGGTTGTGGCTCTTCGCCAGCAAACATTTTCTTCAGGGCACTGAAGAAGCGGCTCAGCAGGCCAGGCTGCGCTGCCGGTTGGCTGACGTCTGCCGCAGGTTTAGCTGCTGCTGGTTTGGCAACGGTGCTCTCCTGCGCAGGCGCAGGTGGGGCTTCTGGCATCACAAAGGCCGCCAGAGCAGGCTGTTCTGGAAGTTTACGCTCGGCGTACTCTTCTTCGGACGGCAGAGCCATCGCCTCTTCATGCAGCTTAGGCAGCATGTAGCTCAGGGTTGAAGTCTCTTCGCCTTTGCGCACGCGCAGCACGGAGTAGTGCGGGGTCTGCATCTGGTCGTTAGGCACGATCACGCAGCGTACGCCGCTCAGACGGGCTTCGATAGCACTTACCGCGGCACGTTTTTCGTTCAGCAGGTAGGAGGCGACCGGCACAGGCACAATGGCGTGGACTTCTTTGGTGTTCTCTTTCAGCGCTTCTTCTTCAATCAGACGCAGGATAGAGAGTGACAGGGATTCGTTGTCACGCACGGTGCCGGTGCCGCTACAGCGTGGGCAGACGTGGTGGCTGGATTCACCCAGCGACGGACTCAGGCGCTGACGGGACATCTCCAGCAGACCGAAACGGGAGATATGGCTGATCTGAATACGCGCACGATCCTGACGCACCGCCTCACGCAGACGGTTTTCCACCGCGCGCTGGTGACGTACTGGCGTCATGTCGATGAAGTCGATAACGATCAGACCGCCCAGGTCGCGCAGACGCAGCTGACGCGCAATCTCATCTGCCGCTTCGAGGTTGGTGTTGAACGCCGTTTCTTCGATATCACCGCCGCGGGTTGCACGTGCGGAGTTGATGTCGATGGCGGTGAGCGCCTCGGTGCTGTCGATAACGATAGAACCGCCAGATGGCAGACGGACTTCACGCTGGAAGGCGGATTCAATCTGCGATTCGATCTGGTAGTGGCTGAACAGCGGGATCTCACCGGTGTACAGTTTGATTTTGCTAGTGAAATCAGGACGACCCAGCGCGGCAATGTGCTGGCGAGCCAGCTCAAGCACTTTTGGGTTATCAATCAGAATTTCACCGATGTCCTGACGCAGATAGTCACGGAAGGCACGTACGATAACGTTGCTTTCCTGGTGGATCAGGAACGGGGCGGGGCGGCTTTCAGCGGCTTTCTGAATCGCTTCCCAGTGCTTCAGGCGGAAGCCGAGGTCCCACTGCAGCGCTTCGGCAGATTTGCCTACGCCTGCGGTACGAACAATCAGGCCCATGCCGTCTGGCAGTTCAAGACTGGCCAGCGCTTCTTTCAGTTCGGTACGGTCGTCGCCTTCAATGCGGCGAGAGATGCCACCCGCGCGCGGGTTGTTTGGCATCAGTACCAGATAGCTGCCTGCCAGACTGATAAAGGTGGTCAGCGCGGCGCCTTTGTTGCCACGCTCTTCTTTATCGATCTGAACGATAACTTCCTGGCCTTCACGCAGGACATCTTTGATGTTCGGACGGCCATGGGCGTTATAGTTAGAAGGGAAGTATTCGCGAGCAATCTCTTTCAGGGGGAGGAAACCATGACGCTCGGCACCGTAGTCTACAAATGCGGCTTCAAGGCTGGGTTCGATGCGGGTGATTTTGCCTTTGTAAATGTTCGCTTTTTTCTGTTCGTGTCCAGGACTTTCGATATCCAGATCGTACAGACGCTGCCCATCCACAAGGGCGACACGCAACTCTTCTTGCTGAGTTGCGTTGATTAACATTCTTTTCATCGTAACTTACTCATTATTCTTACATTGACGACTAAGCTGCGGGCAAGGTGACGCTTTCCGGGGTATGAACCGATGGCCTCGTGTCTATTCACGTCGCCAACCTCACGGTTGTCGCTCGCTTAAGAGGCGCAAAGTGTCGGTTGCCTGTATTTCATACGGAAATACAGCGCGATTATCAGGGGAATAGCCTGGGTAAAACTCTCCAGAGAAGATTCCATTTACCGGTAAGTACTGCAACCCGCAGCCCGCTAACTGTCTGAAAGATCAATACGTCTTACGCCATTGCTGCGTGGATGATCGGTCAGACAAAATTGGTCATTCCGTCGACATCCTTACTTAACCAGGATTTAACACGGAAAACAGCAGCATTATTCCATTGCTAACCGGGTTATAGCAAGATGACTTTTGCCAATTATCACCCGGTTACTCACAGTTTTTTCACTTCCTTCGCAGGATTGGTTTAATAACCACCAAATCGATTGCGTGAACGAAACACTGACCGGGTAGAGCTAAATATAAGCATAGAAAAATGAGTGGCGCTAATGGCTGACGATAATTAGAATCGCCCCCCATGAAAACAGAGACTCCAGCCGTAAAAATGGTTGCCATTACCGAAGATGAAGCGGGGCAACGCATTGACAACTTTTTGC
This sequence comes from Leclercia sp. LSNIH3, assembly GCF_002935105.1. Taxonomy (NCBI): domain Bacteria; kingdom Pseudomonadati; phylum Pseudomonadota; class Gammaproteobacteria; order Enterobacterales; family Enterobacteriaceae; genus Leclercia; species Leclercia sp. LSNIH3. The sequence goes on along the minus strand of NZ_CP026387.1, from coordinate 560,850 downwards.
GCACCCAACTGAAGGGTGTGCCAAAGAGCATGATTTATCGCATCCTGCGTAAGGGTGAGGTGCGCGTGAATAAAAAGCGCATCAAACCGGAATATAAACTTGAAGCGGGTGATGAAGTTCGCATCCCGCCTGTGCGCGTAGCCGAGCGGGAAGAGGAGGCGGTGTCGCCGCATCTGAACAAAGTCGCCGCGCTGACGAATGTGATTCTGTATGAAGACGATCATATTCTGGTGCTCAATAAGCCCTCTGGCACGGCCGTCCACGGCGGCAGTGGATTGAGCTTTGGCGTGATTGAAGGTCTCCGTGCGCTGCGCCCGGAAGCCCGCTTCCTTGAACTGGTTCATCGTCTTGATCGCGACACCTCCGGCGTGCTGCTGGTCGCGAAAAAACGGTCGGCGCTGCGTTCGCTGCACGAGCAGCTGCGTGAGAAAGGAATGCAGAAGGATTACCTCGCGCTGGTGCGCGGACAGTGGCAGTCCCATGTCAAAGTGGTGCAGGCGCCGCTGCTGAAAAACATTCTGCAAAGCGGTGAGCGTATCGTTCGTGTGAGTCAGGAAGGCAAACCGTCGGAAACCCGGTTCAAGGTGGAAGAGCGTTATGAATTTGCCACCCTCGTGCGCTGCAGCCCGGTGACCGGGCGTACCCACCAGATCCGCGTTCATACGCAGCATGCGGGCCATCCTATCGCCTTTGACGATCGCTATGGCGACCGTGAATTTGATAAACAGCTGGCCGGGACGGGTTTATCGCGTCTGTTCCTGCATGCCGCCGCGTTAAAGTTTACTCATCCGGGTACTGGCGAGGTGATGCGTGTCGAAGCGCCGCTGGATGATCAGCTGAAGCGCTGCCTGAGCATTCTGCGCGGTTAATTGCCGGGGCGCTGCGCTTAGCTGGCCTACACAGCGTAGGTCCGTGCAAGCGTAGCGCCGCAGGGCGAGGCCGATGGCTACGCCATCAACGGGTTGTAATTCTCCCGACGCAGCATCTGGCACAGCGCAATCAGCGGTAATCCCACCAGCGCGTTCGGGTCTCGCCCGTCCAGTCTCTCAAACAAAGCAATACCCAGTCCCTCACTTTTAAAACTGCCCGCGCAATTTAATGGCCGCTCTTTTCGGACGTAGTCGTCAATTTCTTGTTCACTGAGATGGCGGAAGTGAACGTCAAACGGCTCGCATTCCGTCTGTAAATGGCCCGTAGACGAATTATAAAGTGCCAGGCCGGTGTAGAAGGTGACAATACTACCGCGCGCTTTCAGCAGCTGCTGGCGAGCATTCTCTTCGGTATGCGGTTTGCCGGTAATTATTCCATCCAGGACGCAAACCTGATCGGAACCTATAATTAAATGATCGGGGAATCGCGCTGCCAGACTTTTCGCTTTTTCCTGAGCCAGACGGACCACCAGATGGCGTGGCGATTCACCGGGTTGTGGGCTTTCATCCACGTTCGGCGCGGCGCATTCGAAGGTAACTCCGAGCTTTTCCAGCAACACGCGGCGGTAAGGTGATGTGGAGGCAAGAATGAGATTTGGCATATTTTTTTCACCAGATATAGCGTATCGATGCCAGCCATTTTAAACTACAGGCCGCAATGTGTGCGAATAAATGGCAAAAGGCAGCCTGAGGTTGCCTTTTTCTTTGACTCTATGACGTTACAAAGTTAATATGCGCGCCCTATGCAAAAGGTAAAATTACCCCTGACTCTTGATCCGGTTCGTACGGCTCAAAAACGCCTCGATTACGAAGGTATTTATACTCGTGACCAGGCTGAGCGTATCGCCGAATCCGTAGTCAGTGTGGACAGTGATGTGGAATGCTCCATGTCGTTTGAGATCGATCCCCAGCGCCTTGCCGTTATTACCGGTGATGCAAAGGTGTCGGTCACGCTCGAATGTCAGCGTTGCGGGAAACCGTTCCCACTTCATGTTCACACAACATATTGTTTTAGTCCGGTTCGTTCAGACGAACAGGCTGAAGCACTCCCGGAAGCGTATGAGCCGATTGAGGTTAACGAATTCGGTGAAATCGATCTGCTGGCGCTGGTTGAAGATGAAATCATCCTCACCTTGCCTGTAGTTCCGGTGCATGATTCTGAACACTGTGAAGTGTCCGAGGCGGACATGGTCTTTGGGGAACTGCCTGATGAAGCGCAAAAACCAAACCCATTTGCCGTATTAGCCAGTTTAAAGCGTAAGTAATTAAGGAGTAAGGTCCATGGCCGTACAACAGAATAAACCAACCCGTTCCAAACGTGGCATGCGTCGTTCCCATGACGCGCTGACTGCAGTTACCAGCCTGTCTGTAGACAAGACTTCTGGTGAAAAACACCTGCGTCACCACATCACCGCTGACGGTTTCTACCGCGGCCGCAAGGTTATCACTAAGTAATCACGCGTTTGCGTGATTAGGCTTAGTGAGGGTTTCCCCGTGAAAACGGGGATATACCGAACCAGGCTGCGACGATACCTTGACACGTCTAACCCTGGCGTTAGATGTCATGGGGGGAGATTTTGGCCCTTCCGTGACAGTGCCTGCAGCATTGCAGGCACTGAACTCTAATTCGCAACTCACTCTCCTTTTAGTCGGCAATCCCGACGCTATCACGCCATTACTTGCAAAAGCTGACTTTGAACAACGTTCACGTCTGCAGATTATTCCTGCCCAGTCAGTTATTGCCAGTGATGTTCGAGCCTCACAGGCGATCCGCAGCAGTCGCGGAAGCTCCATGCGCATTGCGCTGGAGCTGGTGAAAGAGGGTCGTGCCGAGGCCTGCGTTAGTGCCGGTAATACCGGCGCGCTGATGGGGCTGGCAAAATTACTGCTCAAACCTCTTGAGGGGATTGAGCGCCCGGCGCTGGTGACGGTATTGCCGCACCAGCAAAAGGGCAAAACGGTGGTGCTGGATTTAGGCGCTAACGTTGACTGCGACAGCGTGATGCTGGCGCAGTTTGCCGTAATGGGCTCGGTGCTGGCAGAGGAAGTGGTAGGGATTTCTCATCCCCGCGTTGCTCTGCTGAATATTGGTGAAGAAGAGACGAAAGGTCTCGACAGCATCCGTGAGGCGGCCGAGCGGCTAAAAAATGAGCCATCCATCAACTATATTGGATATCTCGAAGCCAACGAATTATTGACCGGAAAAACGGATGTACTGGTGTGTGACGGGTTTACAGGAAACGTTACATTAAAAACCATGGAAGGGGTGGTGAGGATGTTTCTTTCTCTGCTTAAATCGCAGGGAGAGGGGAAAAAACGGTCATGGTGGCTGATTTTATTGAAGCGTTGGTTACAAAAGAGCCTGGCGCGGCGATTCAGTCACCTCAACCCCGACCAGTATAATGGCGCCTGTCTGTTAGGATTGCGCGGCATTGTGATTAAGAGTCACGGTGCGGCCAATCAGCGAGCGTTTGCCGTCGCGATTGAACAGGCAGTGCAGGCGGTGCAGCGACAAGTCCCACAGCGGATTGCCGCTCGCCTGGGATCTGTATTAGCAAAAAGTGACTGAGCGTACATGTATACGAAGATTTTAGGTACCGGCAGCTATCTGCCAAAACAAGTGCGAACCAACGCCGATCTGGAAAAAATGGTAGATACGTCTGACGAGTGGATCGTCACGCGTACAGGTATCCGCGAACGTCGTATTGCCGCGCCAGATGAAACAGTTTCCACCATGGGCTATGAAGCCGCACAGCGTGCGCTGGAAATGGCGGGTGTCGATAAAGACGACATCGGCCTGATTATCGTTGCGACAACCTCTGCAACGCATGCCTTCCCGAGCGCAGCGTGCCAGATTCAGAGCATGCTGGAGATCAAAGGTTGCCCGGCGTTCGACGTTGCCGCTGCGTGCGCAGGCTTTACCTATGCGCTGAGCATTGCCGATCAATATGTAAAATCTGGCGCGGTGAAAAATGCGCTGGTGATCGGTGCTGACGTGCTGGCGCGCACCTGCGATCCAACCGATCGCGGGACGATCATTATTTTTGGTGATGGTGCAGGGGCTGTCCTGTTAGGACAATCTGAAGAACCCGGCATCATCTCCACGCATCTGCATGCTGACGGTAGCTATGGCGAACTGTTAACGTTGCCAAACGCTGATCGTGTTAACCCGGACAACGCCATCTATCTGACCATGGCCGGTAACGAAGTCTTCAAAGTGGCGGTCACAGAGCTGGCGCACATCGTTGACGAGACGCTGGCAGCGAACAATCTGGAGCGTTCCGCCCTCGACTGGCTGGTGCCGCATCAGGCGAACCTGCGCATTATTAGCGCCACGGCGAAGAAACTCGGCATGTTTATGGATAACGTTGTGGTGACGCTGGATCGTCATGGCAATACGTCTGCAGCATCCGTGCCCTGCGCGTTTGACGAAGCGGTGCGCGATGGACGCATTCAACGAGGCCAACTGGTCTTGCTCGAAGCCTTCGGTGGCGGTTTCACCTGGGGTTCTGCGCTGGTTCGTTTCTAGTATAAGGATAAAAAAATGACGCAATTTGCTTTTGTGTTCCCCGGCCAGGGTTCTCAGGCCGTTGGAATGTTGTCCGGCTTAGCGGAGCAGTATCCAGTCATCGAAGCGACCTTCCGTGAAGCGTCGGATGCACTGGGCTATGATCTTTGGGCGCTGACCCAGCAAGGGCCAGCCGAAGAGCTGAATAAAACCTGGCAGACCCAGCCTGCACTGCTGACCGCATCGGTCGCGCTGTGGCGCGTATGGCAACAGCAGGGCGGCAAAACGCCAGCACTGCTGGCCGGTCACAGCCTGGGTGAATACTCTGCGCTGGTTTGTGCTGGGGTGATTGCGTTTGCTGATGCAGTGCGTCTGGTTGAGCTGCGCGGTAAATTCATGCAGGAAGCGGTGCCGGAAGGTACGGGCGGCATGTCAGCCATTATTGGTCTGGATGATGCTTCCATTGCGAAAGCCTGTGAAGAATCTGCAGAAGGTCAGGTGGTTTCTCCGGTAAACTTCAACTCGCCGGGCCAGGTGGTTATCGCCGGTCATAAAGAAGCGGTTGAACGTGCAGGCGCAGCCTGTAAAGCTGCGGGCGCCAAACGTGCGCTGCCGCTGCCGGTAAGCGTACCGTCACACTGCGCGCTGATGAAGCCTGCTGCTGAGAAGCTGGCGGTAGAGCTGGAAAAAATCACCTTTAACGCGCCAACCATTGCGGTGGTAAACAACGTTGATGTGCAGTGCGAAACCGCGCCAGAGGCCATTCGCCATGCGCTGGTTCGCCAGCTGTACAGCCCGGTTCAGTGGACCAAAACCGTTGAGTTTATGGCGTCCCAGGGCGTTGAGCACCTGTATGAAGTCGGTCCGGGTAAAGTTCTCACCGGTCTGACCAAGCGTATTGTTGATACCCTGACTGCCTCGGCCATTAATGAGCCGGAAGCCCTGTCAGCGGCACTCACGCAGTAAGAAGAGGAATACCATGAGTTTTGAAGGAAAAATCGCACTGGTCACTGGTGCAAGCCGCGGTATTGGCCGTGCTATCGCTGAAACCCTCGTCGCGCGCGGCGCGAAAGTTATCGGCACCGCGACCAGCGAAAGCGGCGCGCAGGCGATCAGTGAGTACCTGGGTGCGAACGGTAAAGGTTTGATGTTGAATGTGACCGATCCTGCATCTATCGAATCTGTTCTGGGAAATATTCGCGCAGAATTTGGCGAAGTGGATATTCTGGTCAATAATGCCGGAATCACTCGCGACAACTTATTGATGCGAATGAAAGATGATGAGTGGAGCGATATTCTCGAAACCAACCTGTCATCTGTGTTCCGTCTGTCAAAAGCGGTAATGCGAGCTATGATGAAGAAGCGTCATGGGCGTATTATCACTATCGGTTCTGTGGTTGGTACCATGGGAAATGCTGGTCAGGCTAATTACGCTGCGGCGAAAGCAGGTCTGATCGGTTTCAGTAAGTCTCTGGCACGCGAAGTTGCGTCCCGCGGAATTACTGTAAACGTTGTTGCTCCGGGCTTTATTGAAACGGACATGACGCGTGCGCTGACCGATGAGCAGCGTGCGGGTACGCTGGCGGCAGTTCCAGCGGGTCGTTTAGGCGACCCTAAAGAAATCGCCAGCGCGGTTGCATTTTTAGCCTCTGACGAAGCGAGTTACATCACTGGTGAAACTCTCCACGTCAATGGCGGGATGTATATGGTTTAATCACGATAGAAAATATTTGCGTTATTAGGGTCAATGGCCTCAAAATAACGTAAAATCGTGGTAAGACCTGCCGGGATTTAGTTGCAAATTTTTCAACATTTTATACACTACGAAAACCATCGCGAAAGCGAGTTTTGATAGGAAATTTAAGAGTATGAGCACTATCGAAGAACGCGTTAAGAAAATTATCGGCGAACAGCTGGGCGTTAAGCAGGAAGAAGTTGTGAACTCCGCTTCCTTCGTTGAAGACCTGGGCGCAGATTCTCTTGACACCGTTGAGCTGGTAATGGCTCTGGAAGAAGAGTTTGATACTGAGATTCCGGACGAAGAAGCTGAGAAAATCACCACCGTTCAGGCTGCCATTGATTACATCAACGGTCACCAGGCGTAAGTGAGCATCTCCAGGCGGTCATTCGACCGCCTGTGTTTTTTCTTTTGTAGTCCCTCGTTTTTCTTTTTTTTATCCCTCCCTGGAGGACAAGCGTGTCTAAGCGTCGTGTAGTTGTGACCGGACTTGGCATGTTATCTCCTGTCGGCAATACCGTAGAGTCTACCTGGAACGCTCTCCTTGCCGGTCAGAGTGGCATTAGCCTAATCGACCATTTCGATACTAGCGCCTATGCAACGAAATTTGCTGGCTTAGTAAAGGATTTTAACTGTGAAGAGATCATCTCGCGCAAAGAACAGCGCAAGATGGACGCCTTCATTCAATATGGAATTGTCGCTGGCGTTCAGGCCATGCAGGATTCTGGCCTTGAAATTACGGAAGAGAACGCAACCCGTATCGGTGCCGCTATCGGCTCCGGGATTGGCGGTCTTGGCCTGATTGAGGAAAACCATACCTCTCTGGTAAATGGTGGTCCACGTAAAATCAGCCCGTTCTTCGTTCCGTCAACGATTGTTAACATGGTGGCAGGTCACCTGACCATCATGTTTGGCCTGCGTGGTCCTAGCATCTCGATTGCCACTGCCTGTACGTCCGGTGTGCATAACATCGGCCAGGCGGCGCGTATCATCGCTTATGGCGATGCCGATGCGATGGTTGCAGGCGGCGCTGAAAAAGCCAGTACCCCGCTGGGTGTAGGCGGCTTTGGCGCTGCACGTGCCCTGTCTACCCGCAACGATAACCCGCAGGCGGCAAGCCGTCCGTGGGATAAAGACCGTGATGGTTTTGTGCTGGGTGACGGTGCGGGTATGGTCGTGCTGGAAGAGTACGAGCATGCGAAAAAACGCGGCGCAAAAATCTATGCAGAAGTCATTGGTTTCGGCATGAGCAGCGACGCTTATCACATGACCTCTCCGCCGGAAGACGGGGCAGGTGCTGCGCTGGCAATGGTTAATGCGATCCGCGATGCGGGTATCGAACCGGGCCAGATTGGCTATGTGAATGCGCACGGTACCTCCACGCCAGCAGGCGACAAAGCTGAAGCGCAGGCCGTTAAGTCTGTGTTTGGCGATGCGTCCCGCCGCGTGATGGTCAGCTCAACCAAGTCCATGACCGGCCACCTGTTGGGTGCGGCGGGTGCAGTAGAATCAATCTATTCCATCCTTGCGCTGCGCGATCAGGCTGTTCCGCCAACCATCAATCTGGATAACCCGGATGACGGTTGCGATCTGGACTTCGTTCCGCACGAAGCGCGTCAGGTCAGCGGTCTGGAGTACACCCTGTGTAACTCCTTCGGCTTTGGCGGCACCAACGGTTCTCTGATCTTTAAGAAGGTCTGAGGCTGACAGCCGGGGCGGCCGATCGCCTTCCCGGCAAATTGATAAAAAAGGTCCGCTTGTCGGGCCTTTTTTATTCGGTTTTATTCCCTTGTCCACGGCCCTCCTTCCTGCCAGACTATTCGCCCATTCAAAAGGAGCCATCATGTTCTTGATCAATGGCATACCACAGGAAACATTGCCCGCGAGCGACAGGGCTATACAGTTTGGTGACGGCTGCTTCACGACGGCACGCATTGCTGCGGGCCAGGTCTGTCTGCTGAATGCCCATCTGCAGCGCTTGCAGATGGCCTGTGAAAAACTGCTTATCCCTTTCGTTGCGTGGGCAGAATTACAGCGTGAGATGGTAGAGCTTGCGCGGGGAAACGAGCGTGGCGTGCTGAAGGTCATTATCAGCCGGGGAAGCGGCGGCAGAGGTTACAGCGCGGCGAACTGCCTGCATCCGGTCCGAATCCTCTCGGTGTCGGGGTATCCCGCCCATTATGATGGCTGGCGTCGCGAGGGCATCACGCTTGAGCTAAGTCCGGTGCGGCTGGGACGTAACCCGCATCTTGCCGGTGTTAAGCACCTGAACCGGCTTGAACAGGTGCTGATCCGCACCCATCTTGAACAGACCGATGCGGATGAGGCCTTGGTTCTTGACAGTGAAGGGTTCGTTACGGAATGCTGTGCGGCGAATTTATTCTGGCGTAACGGGAAAGATGTTTTTACCCCCCGGCTGGATCAAGCAGGCGTTAACGGTCTGATGCGCCAGTTTTGTCTGCAACAGCTGGCACACTCCGGTTATCGCGTTGTCGAAGTACACGCCCGGGAGGCTGTACTGGCTGAGGCCGACGAAATGGTGGTCTGCAATGCGTTGATGCCCGTCGTGCCGGTTCGCCAGTATGGTTCTCAACGTTTTTCATCGCGTGAGTTGTACGCTTTTTTAGCCCCTCAGTGTGAGCAAATCAGATAGTCATGAAGAAAATGTTGCGCTTTATTCTCCTCATCCTTGTCGTGCTGGGCATTGCCGCTGGGGTGGGGATGTGGAAAGTTCGCCAGCTGGCGGGCAGTCAAATCCTGATCGAGACGGAGACCATCTTTACCCTGAAACCGGGCACCGGACGGTTGGCGCTGGGTGAGCAGCTGTACAATGAGAAGATCATTAACCGCCCACGGGTGTTCCAGTGGTTATTACGTGTGCAGCCGGAGCTGTCGCATTTCAAAGCGGGCACGTATCGCTTTACGCCGGGGATGACCGTCAAGGAGCTGCTGCAACTGCTGGAGAGCGGTAAAGAGGCGCAGTTCCCGCTGCGTTTTGTGGAAGGGATGCGCCTGAGCGACTACCTGAAGCAGCTGCGTGAAGCCCCTTACATCAAACACACCCTGCAGGATGACAGCTACGCCACCGTCGCTCAGGTTCTGAAGTTTGAGCATCCTGAGTGGGTGGAAGGGTGGTTCTGGCCGGATACCTGGATGTATACCGCAGGTACTACCGATGTGGCGTTGCTGCAGCGTGCGCATAAAAAAATGGTCGCTGCGGTGGATAAAGCCTGGGAAGGGCGGATGGAAAATCTGCCGTATAAAGATCAAAACCAGCTCGTCACCATGGCCTCGATCGTCGAGAAAGAGACGGCAGTCGCGAGTGAACGGGATCAGGTTGCCTCGGTATTTATCAATCGCCTGCGTATCGGCATGCGTCTGCAAACCGATCCGACGGTGATTTACGGTATGGGGGAAAATTACAAGGGCAATATTTCACGTAAAGACCTGGAAACCCCGACCGATTATAATACCTATGTCATTAGCGGCTTACCGCCGGGGCCAATCGCCACACCGGGGCAGGCATCGCTGAATGCCGCCGCGCATCCTGCAAAAACGCCGTATCTCTATTTCGTCGCGGACGGAAAGGGTGGACACACTTTTAACACCAATCTTGCCAGTCATAATCGTTCAGTTCAGGACTATCTGAAGGCACGTAAGGAAAAAAATGCGCAGTAATTACATCGTCATTGAGGGGCTGGAAGGCGCCGGGAAAACCACCGCACGTGACGTGGTGGTCGAGACGCTCAAACAGTGTGGCATTGAAGAGATGATCTTCACCCGCGAACCGGGCGGCACTCAGCTGGCTGAAAAATTGCGTAGCCTGGTACTGGACATCAAATCGGTCGGGGATGAGGTCATTACCGATAAAGCCGAAGTCATGATGTTCTACGCCGCGCGTGTCCAACTGGTTGAAACCGTGATCAAACCCGCGCTGGCGCGGGGATGCTGGGTGATTGGCGATCGTCACGATCTCTCTACCCAGGCCTATCAGGGCGGTGGACGCGGCATTGATCAGCATATGCTCGGCACACTGCGCGATGCGGTGCTCGGGGATTTCCGTCCTAACCTGACGCTCTATCTCGATGTGACGCCCGAAGTGGGTCTGAAACGCGCCCGCGCCCGCGGCGAGCTGGATCGTATTGAGCAGGAGTCGCTGGACTTCTTTAATCGCACCCGCGCCCGTTACCGTGAGCTGGCCGTCGAGGACCCTTCGATCCGCACCATCGATGCGACCCAGCCGCTTGAAGACGTAATGAACGACATTCGCAAAACAGTCACTGACTGGCTGAAGGAACAACAGGCATGAAATGGTACCCATGGTTGCGCCCGCACTTTGAACAGCTGGTGAACAGCTATCAGTCCGGTCGGGGGCATCATGCGTTACTGATCCAGTCGCTGCCGGGCATGGGCGATGAGGCGTTGATCTACGCCATCACCCGTTTTTTAATGTGCCAACAGCCGCAGGGATACAAAAGCTGCGGTCAGTGCCGTAGCTGTCAGCTGATGCAGGCAGAAACGCACCCGGATTATTACGCGCTGGAGCCGGAGAAGGGCAAGACTACGCTGGGTATTGATGCGGTGCGCGCCATCAGTGAAAAGCTGTACGAGCGCGCGCGGCTCGGCGGGGCGAAAGTCGTCTGGCTGAAGGATGCCGCCGAGCTTACCGAGGCAGCAGCCAACGCGCTGTTAAAGACTCTTGAAGAGCCGCCGGAAAATACCTGGTTCCTAATGGCCTGCCGTGAGCCTGGAAGACTCCTGGCGACCCTCCGCAGCCGCTGTCGTTTGCATCATCTTAGCGTGCCGCAGGAGGCCTGGGCTATCAGCTGGCTTGCACGAGAAGTGACAACGTCACAGGAAGCGGCGTTTAGCGCGCTGCGCCTGAGCGGCGGAGCTCCTGCCGCGGCGCTGGCATTGTTGCAGCCCAACGTCCAGACGCAACGGGAACAACTCTGTCACGCGCTCGGCGGAGTGGCAGACAGTGGCGACTGGCTGAGCCTGCTCCCGGCTCTCAACCATGATCAAGCACCCGATCGCCTGCATTGGCTGGCGGCTCTGCTGTTGGATGCCCTTAAAATTCAGCAGGGAGCAACCCTTGTCAGCAATGTCGATGCCTGGTCGCTCGTTGATAGTCTGGCGCAGCGCCTGCCAGGTGTGGCGTTGCGGGCTATCCTTCATGATGTCTGCCAGTGTCGGGAACAACTACTCAGCGTAACGGGGCTGAATCGGGAGCTTGTCCTGACCGACCTGTTACTCACAATCGAGCATTACCTGCAACCGGGCACAACGCTGCCTGCATCCTATCTCTGAGAGAGACATTATGTTTTTAGTCGACTCACACTGCCATCTCGATGGCCTGGATTATCAATCCCTGCATAAAAACGTCGATGACGTGCTGGCAAAAGCCGCCGCCCGCGATGTGAAATTTTGTCTGGCGGTCGCCACGACGTTACCGGGTTACAAAACCATGCGTGAACTGGTGGGCGTACGCGACAACGTGGTGTTCTCCTGCGGCGTGCATCCCCTGAACCAGGATGAAGCGTACGACGTTGAAGATTTGCGCCGTCTGGCGGCGGAAGAGGGCGTAGTGGCGATGGGCGAAACCGGCCTGGATTATTTCTACACCCCGGAAACCAAAGCCCGCCAGCAGGAATCGTTCCGCGACCATATTCGCATTGGCCGGGAGTTGAATAAACCGGTGATTGTCCACACCCGTGATGCGCGCGCTGATACGCTGGCGATCCTGCAAGAAGAAAAGGTGACGGATTGCGGCGGCGTACTACACTGTTTCACAGAAGACAGAGAAACAGCGGGTAAGCTGCTGGATTTGGGTTTTTATATCTCGTTTTCCGGGATCGTGACGTTCCGTAATGCTGAGCAGCTTCGTGATGCTGCGCGTTACGTTCCGCTCGATCGCCTGCTGGTGGAAACAGACTCTCCTTATCTGGCACCGGTACCGCACCGCGGCAAAGAGAATCAACCCGCGATGGTACGGGATGTGGCCGAGTACATGGCCGTTTTGAAAGGCGTCGACGTTGCAGAACTGGCACGCATTACCACCGATAACTTTGCCAGCCTGTTTCACATCGATCCCTCCCGCCTGCAATCTGCCTGATTAATCTATTTTTTTATGGCTCGTAATTAATAGCCAAAACGAGTAAAGTTCACCGCCCATGTTGGGGCGGTGAAGCGCTTTCTTGAAACATTTGGCAATTAATTTTGTAAATATCTGAAAGTTTTTCAGCTGCCTTACGCTGAAACGTGATAGCCGTCAAACAACGCTACGCGGATTTATTTTACTCTGTGTAATAAATAAAGGGCGCTTAGATGTCCTGTCCACGGCACGGTTCTCCCCCCGGGCCAATGCGTGAAAACGTAAAAAAAGCACAAATACTCAGGAGCACTCTCAATTATGTTTAAGAATGCATTTGCTAACCTGCAGAAGGTCGGTAAATCGCTGATGCTGCCAGTATCCGTACTGCCTATCGCAGGTATCCTGCTGGGCGTCGGTTCTGCAAACTTCAGCTGGCTGCCAGCCGTAGTTTCTCATGTGATGGCCGAAGCAGGCGGTTCTGTTTTTGCTAACATGCCACTGATCTTCGCCATCGGCGTTGCGCTTGGCTTCACCAATAACGACGGCGTATCAGCTCTGGCTGCTGTAGTTGCATACGGCATCATGGTTAAGACCATGGCTGTGGTAGCCCCTCTGGTGCTGCATTTACCTGCTGAAGAAATCGCGGCAAAACACCTGGCTGATACGGGTGTTCTGGGCGGTATCATTTCGGGTGCGATTGCGGCATATATGTTTAACCGCTTCTATCGCATCAAGCTGCCTGAGTATCTGGGCTTCTTTGCAGGCAAGCGTTTCGTACCAATCATCTCTGGTCTGGCGGCGATCTTCACCGGTGTGATCCTCTCCTTCATCTGGCCACCGATTGGTTCCGCGATCCAGACCTTCTCCCAGTGGGCTGCATACCAGAACCCGGTAGTGGCGTTCGGTATCTACGGCTTCATTGAGCGTTGCCTGGTACCGTTTGGTCTGCACCACATCTGGAACGTTCCTTTCCAGATGCAGATCGGCGAATACACCAACGCAGCAGGTCAGGTCTTCCATGGCGACATCCCTCGTTACATGGCAGGCGACCCAACTGCAGGCAAACTGTCTGGCGGCTTCCTGTTCAAAATGTACGGCCTGCCGGCTGCTGCGATTGCAATCTGGCACTCTGCTAAACCAGAGAACCGTGCAAAAGTGGGCGGTATCATGATCTCCGCAGCGCTGACCTCGTTCCTGACCGGTATCACCGAGCCGATCGAGTTCTCCTTCATGTTCGTTGCGCCGATCCTGTACATCATCCATGCGGTTCTGGCTGGCCTGGCGTTCCCAATCTGTATTCTGCTGGGTATGCGTGACGGTACGTCCTTCTCGCACGGTCTGATCGACTTTATCGTTCTGTCCGGTAACAGCAGCAAACTGTGGCTGTTCCCAATCGTTGGTGCGTGCTACGCGGTGGCGTACTACACCATCTTCCGCGTGCTGATCAAAGCACTGGACCTGAAAACACCAGGCCGTGAAGATGCGACAGACGACGTTAAAGCTGGCGCGACCAGCGAAATGGCTCCGGCACTGGTTGCAGCGTTCGGCGGTAAAGAGAACATCACTAACCTGGACGCGTGTATCACTCGTCTGCGTGTGAGCGTTGCTGATATCGCGAAAGTTGACCAGCCGGGTCTGAAAAAACTGGGCGCAGCAGGCGTAGTTGTTGCAGGTTCCGGTGTACAGGCTATCTTCGGTACTAAATCCGATAACCTGAAAACCGAAATGGATGAGTACATCCGCAGCAACTAAGTTGTGACCTGGGGAGACTAAGGCAGCCGAATGGCTGCCTTTTTTATTGCCTGTTGCCTGTTGCCTGGTGCCTGGTGGCGCTGCGCTTTCCTGAGCACACAACATTCAGGGCTCTGAGGTGGGTAAGGCACAGCCGTCATCCGGCCAACAGCGCGCATAAAAAAAGGGAGCCTTCAGGCTCCCTTTGACGACAGAATATTATCAGAACTGATAGCTTGCGGTCAGGCTCACGTTGCGCGGTTCGCCATACACAATTTCGCCTTCAACGTTGGTGTCGTAGGTCTTATCGAAGAGGTTATTCAGGTTACCCTGCAGGGAGAAGTTCTTCGTCACCTGGTAACGCGTGAAGAGGTCCACCAGCGCGTAGCTGCCCTGCGATGCACGCCAGGTGCCATAAGGCGTGTCCTGATAGGTATACACGCTGTTTTGCCAGTTAACGCCGCCGCCAACGGTCAGCTCAGGCATCGCCGGCAGACGGTAGCTGGTAAACAGTTTTACGGTCGTGCGCGGCAGCTGCGGGTTCACCGCCTTGCCCTGGTTATCTTCCGCAACGTAACGCGTTGCACCAAAGGTCATCTGCCAGTTATCGGTCAGCGCACCGTTGATTTCAAACTCAACGCCTTTACTTACCGTACCGTCAACGCTCTCGTAAGCCACATCGGTGGAGCCCTGAATGGTCCGGCCGGTGCTTTGGCCCAGGTTATCCTGCTCAATACGGAACACGGACAGCGTGGTGGTCAGTCGGCTGTTCATCCAGTCGGATTTCAGGCCCGCTTCGTAGTTATTACCGGTGATCGGGTCAAGATATTTTCCGGAGCTGTCGCGGTAGTTCTGCGGCTGGAAGATAGAGGTATAGCTGGCGTAGGCAGACCAGTTGTCATTGATGTCGTAAACCAGACCCGCATAAGGCGTGGTATGGTTTTTCTCCATGCCGTAGGTCAGGGTGTCTACACTCCAGTTGGTATAACGGGCACCAAGAATTAAATGCAGAGGATCGGCCAGTGAAATGCGCGTCGCGGCGTACAGCGATTTCATATTGGTGGTGTCATCCTGAGCCAGCGACTGCGATCCCCAGTTGGTTTCCGGGAAGTAACCGTTATAGTCGTAGAAACTGCCGAACTCATCCGGGTAGACGTTAGCCCACGAGTTAGTGTAACGGTTCGTCTGACGGCTGAAGCTGCCGCCAATCATCATGGTGTGCTGGCGGCCTAACAGTTCATAGCCACCGTCAGCGAACAGATCCACCGCATCCACTTTACGCTTACCGCTGTTCCAGCCGGTGCCGCCAATGTAATCATAGCCTGGGCCATAGTTCGAATAGGGGCCTTCCAGCATGCCAGTGCTCTTATTCACAAAGGCATCGATGTACATCGCTTTACTGTCGAACTTCGCTTCGGTATGGGTCGCATTCAGCGTGGCCTGCCAGTCGTCGGCAAAGCGCTGCTTCAGGGTGAAGAAGACCTTATTGAACTCTTTGTCGTTGTAAGCCCAGTCTGGCGACGTGCTGTGCGCACGATCGTAATGTTTGGTGCTGCCGTCGGTGTTCCAGCGCGGCAAACCGCCCCAGGTCTGGTTATTGATGTCGATACGCTGGTATTCGTAGCCGGCGGACAGCGAGGTGCTGGTGCCCAGGTCGGCGTCCAGAATCCCGGAGAAGAAGGTTCGCTTCTGATTGTAGTTGTCGAGCCAGGAATCACTGTCCTGATAACCCGCTACGATGCGGCTGCGCAGATTGCCGTCTTCCGTCAGCGGGCTTTGCATATCCATCACGTAACGCTGTTTGTTCCAGCTGCCGTATTCAGCCGACAGATTGGCCTTAAATTCGCGGCTGGTGGCATGTTTACGCACCATATTGATCGCCGCAGACGGGTTGCCTGTACCGGTCATCAGACCGTTAGCGCCGCGCACCACTTCGACCCGCTCAAACAGAGCCGTGTCTGACTGCGAATCGCCCAGATTCCAGCGTGACTCGAAATAGGTTGGGATGCCATCGACCATATAGTTGTCGATTTCAAAACCACGGGAATAAAAGTTGCTGCGATCGGAGTCAGTGGTGCTTTTGCTGATCCCCATCGTGTTATCCATCACGTCGCCCAGGGTTTGCAGCTGTTGGTCTTCCATGCGTTGTTCGCTGACGATGGTGACCGACTGCGGAATGTCACGCTGCACCATCTGCATTTTGGTGCCTACGGTCGTGGTTTTTACGCTGTAGTCCTGGCTTTCATCCGCGGCGTCCGACGCCGTTGAACCATCAACAATAACGGTCTCTTCGGCCGGAGCGGCGAAGGTGGCCACTGGGGTCAACGCGAAGGCAATACAGGCTGCGAGCAGCGAAGGTTTAGCGACAGGCTGGCGCTGCCCGTCCCTGGTATAATTCATGAAAGACATCAATAAACCTTTCTGAGTGAAGTGTGAATGTTATGCCTCAGTTCCGTAAGTACAGACTGAGATCGTTATCGGTTTTTGAAATGCGCATGTAAATGCAAATGCGAAATATACGCATTGTGATTAACCCTGTAAACAGACGTTTCAGCCGTATCTGAAATTCTGTTTTAAGATTTAAGGGGAGGGCGCAGTGGGCGACAGCGTATAAATTGCGCTATAAGGAAAGAATTCGAGGGATAAGGTTGAAAGGATTAGAGAAAGTCGCTCATACTCTTGAGTCGTGTCACATAATAGTGCGCCTGCGACGGGGGGTTATCTCCGGGCACGTCGGCAGATTAAATGAACAAGGAAAATCTCATGGCTGAAGAAACTATTTTCAGTAAAATTATCCGTCGCGAGATCCCGGCGGATATCGTCTATCAGGACGATCTGGTTACCGCTTTTCGCGATATTTCTCCGCAGGCTCCTACGCACATCCTCATTATTCCTAATATTCTGATTCCGACGGTAAATGACGTGAAAACTGAGCATGAACTGGCATTAGGCCGTATGCTGACAGTAGCCGCGAAAATTGCTGAGCAGGAAGGCGTGGCCGAAGACGGATACCGTTTGATCATGAACTGCAACCGCCACGGTGGTCAGGAAGTTTATCATATTCATATGCATCTGCTCGGCGGTCGCCCGCTGGGACCGATGCTGGCGCATAAAGGTCTCTAAGATGCCTGCAGGACGGATTGCGATACTGTTCATCATGATGGTGCTGGCGGGATGTAAATCTCAGCCAGCGATACCCGTCAATGATGAACAATCGCTGGTAATGGAATCATCAGTGCTGGCAGCAGGTATCACCGCCGACAAGCCTTCTCTAACGATCAGCGAAATTCAACCATCCGCTTCCTCTGTGCTGTTTAATGAAAGAGATGAGGCGGTTACCGTCCATTACCGATTTTTCTGGTATGACGCCCGTGGCCTGGAAATGCATCCACTTGAAGCACCGCGTAGCGTAACGATCCCGGCGAATTCGTCGGTTAAACTTTACGGCGGCGCAAATTACCTGGGCGCGCATAAGGTCAGACTTTATCTATATCTCTAAGGGGTGAATTTTGATTAAAAACATCAGTCGTTACACGCTTGTCACGGCTTTTGCACTGTTCCTGTCGGGCTGTATTAGCCGCACTGAGCAACCACCCGCACCGGTGGAAGAGGTGAAACCGGGTGTTGAGCAGCCGGTTCAACCGACCCAGCCTGTGCCAACCGTGCCTACTGTGCCGTCCGTACCTGAGCAACCAGGCCCGATAGAACATCAGGAAGAGCCCGCGCAGCCTGCGCCGCGTGAGCGTCATTACGACTGGAATGGCGCGATGCAGCCAATGGTCGGCAAAATGTTGCAGGCGCAGGGCGTCAACGCAGGCAGCGTACTGCTGGTGGACAGCGTCAACAACCGTACCAACGGCAGCCTGAATGCCGGGGAAGCCACCGAAACGCTGCGCAATGCCCTGGCCAACAACGGCAAATTTACCCTCGTGTCGGCGCAGCAGCTGGCCGTGGCCAAGCAGCAGTTAGGCCTCTCTCCACAGGACAGCCTTGGCTCACGCAGTAAAGCCATCGGCATTGCCCGCAACGTAGGCGCGCAGTATGTGCTCTACTCCAGCGCGACCGGCAACGTCAACTCACCAGCGCTGCAAATGCAGCTGATGCTGGTTCAGACAGGTGAAATTATCTGGTCGGGCAAAGGTGCAGTTCAGCAACAGTAATCTGACGCGCGACACAGTGCTGTCGCGCTTTTTCCCGCAATATCGTCTTATCGCGCCGCAAACCCACGCCGGGTTGAGCGGCGCGAGTTGCATTATTGAGCATGCCGGACAGCGGCTGGTGCTACGCCAGTATCACGCTGCACTGGCCACGCCAGCCCATTTTCGACGCCAGTATCATGCGCTCCGCCATCTTCCCGCCGACATTGCTCCTCAGCCGCGGTTTTACAGCCCCGGCTGGATAGCCGTCGATTATCTGTCCGGCGAGATCAAAACCGGGTTACCCACCGCACCAGCGCTTGCCGCAATGCTGTATCATCTGCATCAACAGCCCAGGTTTGGCTGGCGTATCACCCTGGCCCCGCTGCTGGAGCAGTACTGGTTGCAGGCCTCGCCGTCCCGGCGCACGCCGTTATGGCTACGATGGCATAAGCGGTTGCAAAAACGGGGCGAGCCGCGCCCGCTGCGACTGGCGCCGCTGCATATGGATGTTCATGCGGGTAATATCGTGCATACAGAGACCGGCTGTCGGCTGCTGGACTGGGAATACGCCGGAGACGGCGACATTGCCCTCGAGCTGGCCAGCGTCTGGTCTGAGAGCGACGCCCAGCGTCAGCTGCTGCTCGCCGCGTACAGTGAGATCGCGCAGCTTGACCGCTTCCTGCTGCAACGCCAGGTGAATCGCTGGCGCCCGTGGGTGCTGATGCTGATGGCAGGCTGGTTTGAGCTGCGCTGGCAACAATCACAAGACAAACATTTTATTACGCTGGCCGATGAGATCTGGCGCCAGTTAGAAACAACAGAATAAGAGAGGTTCGTGTGGGTCCGGTCATGTTGGATGTGGAAGGTTATGAACTGGATGCGGAGGAGCGCGAGATTCTGGCGCATCCGCTGGTGGGTGGTCTGATCCTGTTTATGCGCAATTATCACGATCCGGCGCAGTTGCGGGAGCTGGTGCGTCAGATCCGTGAAGCTTCTCATCACCGTCTGGTGGTGGCAGTCGATCAGGAAGGCGGCCGCGTGCAGCGTTTTCGCGAGGGCTTTACCCGTCTGCCTGCCGCCCAGTCATTTGCGGCGTTACTCGGGCTTGAAGAGGGCGGCAAACTGGCGCAGGAGGCCGGCTGGCTGATGGCCAGCGAAATGATCGCCATGGACATTGATATCAGCTTTGCACCTGTGCTGGACGTGGGCCATATCAGTGCCGCCATCGGGGAGCGCGCGTATCACGAGGATCCGCAGAAGGCGCTGCAAATCGCCACCCGCGTTATCGACGGGATGCATGAGGCCGGAATGAAAACCACCGGCAAACATTTCCCTGGGCACGGTGCCGTCACGGCGGATTCCCATAAAGAGACCCCGCGCGACCCACGCCCGCAGGCGGAGATCCGCGCCCGGGATATGTCGATTTTCAAATCGCTGATCAGCGACAACAAGCTCGATGCCATCATGCCCGCGCATGTGATCTACCCCGATGTCGATCCGCGTCCAGCGAGCGGCTCGCCGCACTGGCTGAAAACGGTCCTGCGCCAGGAGCTGGGCTTCAACGGTGTGATTTTCTCTGACGATCTGTCGATGGAAGGCGCGGCGATCATGGGCAGCTACGCCGAACGCGGCCAGGCATCGCTGGACGCGGGTTGCGATATGATCCTGGTCTGCAATAATCGTAAAGGCGCAGTCAGCGTGTTAGATAACCTGTCGCCGATCAAGGCTGAACGTGTTACACAATTGTATCATAAAGGTTCTTTTAGCCGTCAGGATCTGCGGGATACAGCACGCTGGAAAACGGTGAATGCGCAGCTTGAGGCGCTTCATGAGCGCTGGGAAGCGCATAAAGCGGGGCAATAACCCCTCCTGGCAAGCGTAGTGTGGCGAGGATACGATGATCATCTATTTGCACGGTTTTGATTCGAACAGTCCCGGTAATCACGAGAAAGTCCTGCAGTTGCAGTTTATCGACCCGGATGTACGGCTGATTAGCTATAGCACACGCCATCCGAAGCATGATATGCAGCATCTGCTGAAAGAAGTGGACAAAATGTTGCAGTTGAACGTTGACGATCGCCCGTTGATCTGTGGCGTCGGCCTCGGGGGATACTGGGCGGAGCGCATCGGGTTCTTGTGCGATATTCGCCAGGTGGTGTTCAATCCAAACCTGTTCCCGAACGAGAACATGGAAGGCAAGATCGACAGGCCGGAAGAGTATGTCGATATTGCCACCAAGTGCGTAAGCAACTTTCGCGAAAAGAACCGCGATCGCTGTCTGGTGATCCTCTCCCGCAACGATGAGGCACTGAACAGCCCACGTGCCGCGGAGCTGCTGCACCACTACTACGAGATTGTCTGGGATGAAGAGCAGACGCATAAGTTCAAGAATATTGCCCCTCATCTGCAACGTATCAAAGCGTTCAAGACATTAGGTTAATTCCTGATTACAGCCTAAGCCCGGCCACGTAGCGTGAGCCGGGCTTTCTTTTTGCTAAGCTTGTGTAAATTTTAAGCGGCAAAACTTGATGCATATCAATTTTGGTATGACCAATGCACCGAACATGTTATTCTCATGACAGTTGAATGGTTTCAGTGCTGTAACCTGTTGTTAATTAAAGGTTATTTTCATAACTTTTAGTTAACAATTGGTTAATAATTTAGGGGGTCACGTTGACTACGCCATTGAAAAAGATAGTGATTGTGGGTGGTGGTGCTGGCGGTCTGGAACTGGCTACGCAGTTAGGAAAGAAGCTTGGTCGCGGTAAAAAGGCCAAAGTAACACTCGTCGATCGTAACCACAGCCACCTGTGGAAACCGCTCTTGCACGAAGTGGCTACCGGTTCTCTGGATGAGGGCGTTGACGCGCTGAGCTATCTGGCACATGCGCGCAACCACGGTTTCCAGTTCCAGCTGGGTTCGGTGATGGATATCAACCGCGAAAGCAAAACCATTACCCTGGCAGAACTGCGTGATGAGAAGGGCGAGTTGCTGGTACCGGAGCGCAAGCTGGCGTATGACACGCTGGTTATGGCGCTGGGCAGCACCTCTAACGACTTCAACACCCCGGGCGTGAAAGAGTACTGCATCTTCCTCGACAACCCGCACCAGGCGCGTCGTTTCCATCAGGAGATGCTGAACCTGTTCCTGAAATACTCCAATAATCTCGGCGCAAATGGCAAGGTTAATATCGCCATCGTGGGCGGCGGTGCTACCGGCGTTGAGCTTTCTGCGGAGCTGCATAACGCGGTCAAACAGCTGCACAGCTACGGCTACAAAGGGTTAACTAACGACGCCCTGAACGTGACCCTGGTGGAAGCGGGAGAGCGTATTCTGCCTGCGCTGCCGCCGCGTATCTCTGGCGCTGCTCACAACGAGCTGACCAAGATGGGCGTGCGTGTCCTGACTCAGACCATGGTCACCAGTGCCGATGAGCATGGCTTGCACACCAAAGATGGCGAATACATCAAAGCCGATCTGATGGTCTGGGCGGCAGGTATCAAGGCGCCTGATTTCATGAAAGAGATTGGCGGCCTGGAAACAAACCGCATCAACCAGCTGGTGGTAGAGCCAACGCTGCAAACCACCCGCGACCCGGACATTTACGCCATTGGTGACTGCGCCTCCTGCGCACGCCCGGAAGGCGGGTTTGTTCCTCCTCGCGCTCAGGCCGCTCACCAGATGGCCAGTCTGGCGCTGCATAACATCCTGGCGCAGGCGAAAGGCAAAACCCTGAAGAATTACGTCTACAAAGACCACGGTTCTCTGGTGTCGCTCTCAAACTTCTCTACAGTGGGTAGTCTGATGGGTAACCTGATGCGCGGCTCGATGATGGTAGAAGGGCGCATTGCGCGCTTCGTCTATATCTCGCTGTACCGTATGCACCAGGTGGCGCTGCACGGTTACTTCAAAACCGGACTGATGATGCTGGTTGGCAGCATCAACCGCGTGATCCGACCGCGACTGAAACTGCACTAAGACCCATGCCCCTCCGCACTCGCTGGAGGGGCTTTTTCAGCATATTCTTCTGTGTATCTCGCCCCTGGGGTCTAAGAGTCCTCCTAAACAGACCTTTTTTGTGTTTATCCCCACGTTTTTAATCCTTTCTCTGATTTGCGGACACACCTCTTTAGTTGCAGAATTGTTACCAATAGCAACGAAAAGGAGAACGTCCCATGAATAAATCCATGGTGGCAGGTATAGGGATTGGCGTGGTTGCCGCGTTAGGCGTGGCGGCAGTTGCCAGTCTTAATGTCTTTGAACGTGGCCCACAATACGCGCAGGTTGTTTCGGCGACACCCATTAAAGAGACGGTGAAAACACCGCGTCAGGAGTGCCGTAATGTAACCGTAACGCATCGTCGTCCGGTGCAGGATGAAAACCGGATTGCCGGATCCGTACTGGGTGCAGTGGCAGGTGGCGTGATTGGTCATCAGTTTGGTGGCGGGCGCGGTAAAGATGTCGCGACTGTTGTGGGTGCGCTGGGCGGCGGTTATGCCGGTAACCAGGCTCAGGGAGCACTCCAGGAGCGGGATACTTACACCACGACGCAGCAGCGTTGTAAAACCGTTTATGACAAATCGGAAAAAATGCTCGGCTACGATGTGACGTACAAAATTGGCGATCAGCAGGGCAAAATTCGCATGGATAAAGATCCCGGCACGCAAATCCCTCTCAACGGTGATGGGCAGTTGGTACTGAATAATAAAGCATAAAAAAATCTGTTCTCTGCGTTTAGCTCCTCATTCGCTCAGGCTGGGGAGCTTTTTTTATTTATAAAAAAGACCTCAACCCCCGCAGCGATGCGTCAGGAATAAGGTCTTTCTTAAGGATAAAGCAGGGTTAACCGTGGTTAAAGGTCAAATTCGTTATCCTGGCGCAGTAACATAAATCCTGTTATCAGTACGGAAAGGAATGCAAATAAAACTGACCCACCACATAAAACCCAGAGACCGAATAACAATGTAATGACCATTAACACCTTGAAAAATGGTAATAGCAAAATCATTTTTATTCTCCTTCTGAATGTGAATAGCCAGAACATCTCCCTTATGACCACGCGTCTAATCATTAGCACGTCAATAATCACCCGTTAAGGATAGCAAGCGGCAGACATGTGGTGATAGTTTTTACCTATCTTTAAACAGATTTGTCTGAAAGTGGGGCAGAAGCAGGGCGGTAAACCGCCCTTTTTTGATCAGGATTTCAGGAGTTCAGGCCACAGGCGCAAGGTGGTTTGCGTGATAGTCTGCAGTTTTTCCAGGCTGGCACCTTCCCGGGCGCTGATTGACATTCCCTGCAGAATGCAGCTCAGATACTGCGCCAGTTTTTGCGGATCGCACTGGGCGGGGATCTCACCGCGCTGCTGACGTTGCTGTAAAAACCGGCACAGCGTCTCTTCCTGCATCGCATGGCGAGATTTAACCGTATGGGCAATCTCTTCTGACGACGCCGCCAGCGTCGCTGACGTGTTAATCATAAAACAGCCTGCGGGCGTGTCTTTGCTGGTAAAGCAGGTCGCCACTGCGGTGAAGTAGTCTTCCAGCGCGTCTTCAACGCGCTTCTCTTCGCAAAACAGCTGCGCTTCATGGCGGGCAGCGAATCGGCTGATATAGCGATCCAGCACCGCGCGGAACAGTCCTTCTTTATTGGTAAATTCTGCGTACAGCGTAGGCGCTTTGGCCCCGGTCGCTGCGACCAGGTCAGCCAGCAATGTGGCTTCATACCCATGCTGCCAGAACAATGTCATGGCCTTGTCCAGCGCCGCTTCCCTGTCGAACACTTTTGGTCGGCCACGGCTTTTCTTAGCGCAACGCGTGTCATCGGTTGTCATGAGCCGTTGTACCTCAATTGGTTTGTTGAATGACCATTATAAAAATAATCCCTTCTGGCAGCCAGCGCTGAATTCATAAAATAAATATCTTCATATCAATATGAATTTAAACGCTTTTAATTTTATTTTAACGATCGTTATAAAAATAGTTTGACCGTGATGGGGATCACATTTATCATTTAGTTATCGATCGTTAAGTTAATGCTTACGACATCCCATCACTTGCATAAGGTTCTCATTATGAAAAACGTAAAAACACTGATCGCCGCAGCCGTACTAAGCTCACTCTCTTTTGCCAGCTTCGCTGCTGTGCAGGTTCAGTCTACCCCTGCGGATCAACAAAAAGTGGGCACGATTGCCGCAAATGGCGGGCCTAACCTGGGTTCACTGGAAAGCCAGTTGGCGCAAAAAGCCGATGAGATGGGTGCAAAATCTTTCCGTATCACCTCTGTTACCGGTCCAAATAACCTGCACGGTACTGCGGTGATCTACAAATAAGCCTGGCTTAACCCTCATTAATGCCACTGCGAAAAAAACGCTCTGCAATTGCAGAGCGTTTTTTATTTGGCTATCTGGCTACAGGGCCTGAACCTCAGCATGGCGGGTAACATCCACCGGCATTCCCGAGCGGGCCTCCATTGCTCGCTCCATCACTGTTTCATCTGCACTGGCTTTGAAGCTCTGCTGGGCACTATTCAACACAATCGGCAGGGTCTGGGGATCGTCATTCAGCTGCTTCGAGAGCGGTTGATGCACCTCCACCAGCCGCACGCCGCCTGGCTCTTCTGACACTTTAACCGGCGTATTCATGATATTCACTTTGGTGCCGGGCTGTATGACGCGGAACAGCGTCTCAATGTCATTATCACGCAGGCGAATACAGCCGGAGCTGACGCGCATGCCAATCCCGAAATCGGCGTTAGTGCCGTGCAACAGGTAGACACCACCGTAGGCGGCGAGACGAATCGCATGATGTCCCATCGGGTTTTCCGGCCCGGCAGGCACGACCGCAGGCAGATCGATGCCCTGGGCTTTATAACGGGCGCGGATATTGGCGGTCGGGGTCCAGGTAGGGTTGGCGCGTTTGTCCGATACCGTGGTCACCATGGTTGGCGTCAGGGTATCGCCCCCCAGCTGGCCAATGCCAATGGGATAGACCGTGACCTCATTTTTACCCGGCGGGTAATAATAGAGACGCAGTTCGGCCAGGTTGATCACTATTCCTTCCCGGGGTGCGTCGGGGAGCAGGGTCTGCAACGGGATGGTCAGCACGCTGCCCGCGCGGGGAACATAGGGATCCACCCCAGGGTTAGCCTGGAGCAGGGCCAGAAAGCCGACATTATATTTTTTGGCAATCGCTTCCAGCGAGCCGCCGTCATTTTCCACCACATGAAAGCGATTCTCGCCCACGAGACGGCTGCCTGACGGGGGCAGGGGCCAGGTATTGGCCCGGGCCGGCAGAGCAAAGGCCAGGGTCGAGAGCAGCGCAACCAACGATATCCAACGGGTAAAACGCGGAGTTGTCATCATCACCAGAATCCATAGCAATAAAGATTATTGTTATCTGAAAGTTAATTGATAATTATGGCGAATGGACGTGTCGGGAAATCCAGGCGTATTGCAAAGAGTTGTAAATTGCGCGGGGAAATCAGGCCGGGCGATCGTAGGATCGCCCAGCAGTAGGTCAGGCGACGGCGTTCTCTTCGAGCTGACGCATAAAGTTACGCACCCATTCCATGCGGGTTTTCCGTTCCGCCAGATCCTGAGTGAATTTCAAACGCGTCGGGCCGTCCAGGCGATAGTGCTGAGGCTGCTTTTGCAGCAGGCTAATCAGCCACATCGGATCGACATGGTTCTTCTCGGCAAACTCAATCATGCCGCCTTTATCGTTCCCTTCAAGTTTGCGGATCCCCAGTTTCTGCGCCTGCTGACGTAACCGGGCGATATCCAGCAGGTTACGCGCCGCATCCGGCAGCAGGCCAAAGCGGTCGATCAGCTCTACCTTGATCTCGTCGAGGCTCGCTTCGTCTTTGGCGCTGGCAATGCGTTTATAGAATGACAGACGGGTATTAACGTCCGGGATAAAGTCATCTGGCAGCAGGGCGGGCATCCGCAGTTCGACTTCTGTTTGCTGGCTGGTGAGATCTTCCAGTGATGGCTCACGGCCTGCCTTGAGGGCATCGACGGCGTTCTCCAGCAGTTCCATATACAGCTGGAACCCGATGGTCTCCATCGATCCGCTCTGATCTTCACCAAGCAGTTCACCCGCGCCGCGGATCTCGAGGTCGTGCGTCGCCAGCGCAAAGCCAGCCCCCAGATCTTCCAGCGAGGCGATAGCTTCAAGACGTTTTTGCGCATCGGTGGTCATCGCCTTCGGATGCGGGGTCATCAGCCAGGCATAGGCCTGATGGTGCGAACGCCCGACACGACCACGCAGCTGGTGAAGCTGCGCCAGACCAAAGTGATCCGCCCGCTCAATGATGATGGTATTGGCGGTAGGAATGTCGATCCCGGTTTCGATGATGGTGGTACACACCAGCACGTTGAACCGCTGGTGGTGGAAGTCGTTCATCACCCGTTCCAGCTCGCGTTCGCGCATCTGCCCGTGGCCGATGGCGATCCGCGCTTCCGGTACCAGTTCCGCCAGCCGGTCGGCCGCTTTCTGGATATTTTCCACGTCGTTATAGAGATAGTAGACCTGGCCGCCGCGCAGGACTTCACGCAGGATCGCCTCGCGTACCACCAGATTATCGTATTCACGTACAAAGGTTTTCACGGCCAGACGACGGGCCGGTGGGGTGGCGATAATCGACAGATCGCGCATCCCGCTCATCGCCATGTTCAACGTGCGCGGGATCGGCGTGGCCGTCAGGGTGAGGATATCGACATCGGCGCGCATCGCTTTAATGCGCTCTTTATGGCGCACACCAAAGCGGTGCTCTTCATCGACAATCAATAGCCCCAGATCTTTCCACTTCACATCGCTCTGCAGCAGCTTATGGGTACCGATCAGAATATCGATTTTGCCTTCGCTGGCCTGCTCCAGGATCTGCGCCTGCTCTTTAGCGCTGCGGAAACGCGACATCATCTCAATGCGCACCGGCCAGTTGGCAAAGCGGTCGCGGAAGTTATCGTAGTGCTGCTGCGCCAGCAGCGTGGTCGGCACCAGGACCGCCACCTGCTTGTTATTCTCTACCGCGAGGAAGGTGGCACGCATGGCCACTTCGGTTTTCCCGAAGCCCACGTCGCCGCACACCAGCCGGTCCATCGCCAGCGGCTGACACATGTCGCTCAGTACGGCATTGATTGCCTGGGCCTGATCCGGGGTAGTTTCAAACGGGAAGCTGTCGCAGAACAGCTGGTACTGCTCTTTATCGTGTTTAAAGGCGTAGCCAGACTTCGCCGCACGCTGGGCGTAGATATCCAGCAACTCTGCCGCCACGTCGCGAACTTTTTCCGCCGCTTTCTGCCGCGCCCGCGCCCAGGCATCACCACCGAGTTTATGCAGGGGGGCATTCTCTTCTGCGCCGCCTGCGTAGCGGCTGATCAGGTGCAGGGATGACACAGGGACATAGAGTTTGGCGTCGTTGGCGTACATCAGCATCAGGTATTCGCCCTTGATGCCACCGGCTTCCAGCGTCGTCATCCCCGCATAACGGCCCACGCCATGTTCGAGATGGACAATCGGCTGGCCAGGATGCAGCTCTGCCAGGTTACGGATCAGCGTGTCGGGGTTGATGGTGCGGCGGCTGTCCTGGCGACGGCGGGCCACACGCTCACCCAGCAGATCGCTTTCGCAGATCAGCGCCAGGTTATTGAGCGTATCAATAAACCCGTGTTCAGCAGCACCGATCATCAGATAGCGCCCGTTACCGCTGGCTTCGTCCAGACGCAGGATGCGCTTTGGCGCCACTTTGATGCGGCTGAGCAGTTCGCCCAGCGCTTCACGACGCCCTTCGCTTTCAACCGAGAAGATCACCGGGCCGGTAAAGGCTTCGAGGAACTTGCGCAGGTTATCCAGCGGGGATTTATTCTGCGCCTGCACCGCGAGGTCCGGCAGTGGTTGATAGGCCAGATTGGTGTTGGCGGCTTTGTCCGGCAGGCTGTCCGTTTTAAGCTGCACGCGCGGCCAGCGCTTCAGCTCGCTGAAGAGTTCGTCAGTGCGCAACCACAGCAACTCCGGCTCGAGCAGCGGGCGCATCGGGTCCACGCCGCGGTTTTCAAAGCGGGCACGGGTTTCACTCTCAAAACGGTTGGCGCTGGCTTCCAGATCGCCGGTGTTGAGCACCAGCGTATTGGCCGGGAAATAGCTGAACAGGGCGGGCAGCGGCTCGCTGAAGAACAGCGGCTGCCAGTACTCGATCCCCGTCGGCAGGGTGCCTTTGCTCACCTGCTGATAAATATGCTCGGCATCGCGCTTGACCTCAAACTTGTCGCGCCACTGGCTGCGGAACAGTTCGATGGCGGCTTTGTCGGTCGGGAACTCGTGCGCTGGCAGCAGGTTGATGGCCTCCACTTCCTCCAGCGTACGCTGGGTGTCAGCGTCAAACAGGCGCAGGCTGTCGATCTCATCATCGAAGAAATCCAGACGATACGGCAGCGCGCTACCCATCGGGAAGAGATCGAGCAGGGCGCCGCGGGTGGCGTACTCCCCGTGCTCCATCACCTGATCCACATGGCGATAACCTGCGCTGTCGAGCTGGACGCGCAGTGCATCCCGCGACAAACGCTGGCCCTTTTTCATCACCAGCGCATGGCCGTGCAGATAGCTGTGCGGGCAGACGCGCTGCATCAGGGTATTTACCGGCACAATCAGCACGCCGCGCTGCATCGTGGGCAGCTGATAGAGCGTGGACAGGCGCGAGGAGATAATCTCCTGATGCGGCGAGAAGCTGTCGTAGGGCAGGGTCTCCCAGTCGGCAAGACTGGTAACCAGCTGATCGGTAAACTGGCGGATCTCATCATGCAGGCGCAGGGCGTTTTGCATATCCGGCGCGACCAGCACCACTGGCCCCTGATGACGCTCTGCAATTTCCGCAACCAGCGTGGCGCAGGCTGCGCCGGTCAGTTCACCCAACTGGCGTTGGTCGCCCGCTTTGCCGGGCAGGGAAAAACGATATTGTTCAGGCATGGCTTTGTCAGGATCTCTTAGTGGGCATATCACTGATACACAATGTCTTTATTATCCTTGATCGTTTTACATTAGCAAATCGTAACCGCACGCAGCGTGAAGACGCCCCCGCAGGGGCGCTAGCGCGTGGCCTGAACCGGCGTCAGACGGGCAGGCGGGCTAAAGAAGAAATCTCCGGTTAGCGCAGTGGAGAGTTTACGCGCGCCCAGTCCCACGAGGGTGCAGACCAGCAGGCTGGCAAAGGGATACAACAGTACCACCATCAATTCCGCCCACATCGGCCAGGTTCCGCTGTTCAGCTGGTGGATCATAAACAGGCTGACCCCTTCGATCAGAATGCGGTGGGTGGTGTAGATCGCAATGGTGTTAGAGCCAACCACGTTCAGCAGATTGTCAGGGCTGACGGAAAAACGCTGCTCAAAGCGGTAGAAAAGGGCCATGATCAGCAGAATCGACAGCAGCGACAGCGGCAGGGGAACCCCGACGAACCACAGCACCACGGAGACCACGCCAAACGCCGCTACCGCCAGCGCGTCACGCCGCCATACCCGGGCCTGCATCCACGCCATCAGCTGCACCCCATACCAGGCACCGAGGCTGTAATAGATCATATTGCGCACCACGCTGTTCATCCCCCACCACGGCAGCGGCAGAAAATTAATCGCGATGCTGACCAGCGCCAATAGTCCAATGAGCGGCAGCTTCCAGCGGCTCAGCAGCTTGCAGAGGGTGAAATAGACCACCAGCGCATAGAGGTACCACAGGCTGGTGCTGGCGGTGAGCATTCCGGTGATAAAGCCACTCAGCGAGTCGGCATAGGCGGCGTTCGAGGCGGTATTGAGATCCCGCTCCGGTGCCAGCCACGCATTCAGATGGGTCAATGCCTGCCACTGCAACACGCCCCACAGCGCCAGAACCCAGATAATGCTCCAGAGCCGTTTATCCACGCAGGTTTTCCAGTCCACCTCGTCAATATAGCGCCGCACCAGATACCCTGAGATAAAGAAGAACACCGGCATACGGAAGGGGGCGAGATAAAGATTGAACGTCACCCAACATTTGGCGAGCAGCACCGAAAGCGGAGCGTGCAGGGCCTCAAGGTGGGGATAAAAGGTGATCACCGAGTGGTAAATAACCACCAGGCAGATGCACAACCCCTTTATCTGGTTAATCCATAGTGCTTTTTGTTTCATCGCTTACCGGGTCCTGTTTTTCATCGTCATCGAACGGGTAAGTGTGTTCAGCCGCTGGCGGGATGTAACGGGTAAGAGTCTGTAAGCGGACGATTTTCAGAAAAACTGCAAAGTAAGGGTGAGGAAGCGGAGGGGCAGGTAGCGGTTACTGCCTTGATTTAGCCATATTTTTCGGATAATTGATTATCAAAGCTTCGGGTATCAGTCATTTACCCTTAGCGGATTCGCTTATATACTCGTGGGTCTGCTACCAGCAAACAGACGGATTTCATGTACCAACCTGTCGCACTTTTCATAGGCTTACGTTATATGCGTGGGCGCGCCGCGGACCGTTTCGGTCGCTTTGTCTCCTGGCTTTCAACCATTGGCATTACGCTTGGCGTGATGGCACTGGTGACGGTAATGTCCGTCATGAACGGCTTTGAGCGCGAGCTGCAAAATAATATTCTGGGGCTGATGCCGCAGGCCATTCTCTCATCCAGCAGCGGTTCGGTGGATCCGCAAAAGCTGCCAGAAAGCGCCGTTAAACTGCAGGGCGTGAGCCGGGTGGCGCCGATCACCTCCGGTGATGTGGTGCTGCAGAGCGCGCGCAGCGTGGCGGTCGGGGTAATGCTCGGTATCGACCCGGCGCAAAAGGACCCCCTGACGCCGTTTCTGGTTAATGTCAAACAAAGCGATCTCGCTCCCGGCCAGTACAATGTGATCCTTGGCGA
The DNA here is from genome assembly GCF_002935105.1 of Leclercia sp. LSNIH3. Classification (NCBI taxonomy): domain Bacteria; kingdom Pseudomonadati; phylum Pseudomonadota; class Gammaproteobacteria; order Enterobacterales; family Enterobacteriaceae; genus Leclercia; species Leclercia sp. LSNIH3. Next base: position 529,841 of record NZ_CP026387.1, on the reverse strand, counting down.
ACAGCTGGCCGGCCAGCTTGGCGTCAACCGCGGCGATCAGCTGCGGGTGATGGTCCCTTCCGCCAGCCAGTTCACCCCGATGGGGCGTTTGCCAAGCCAGCGCCTGTTTAACGTCATCGGCACGTTTGCTGCTAATAGCGAAGTGGACGGCTATCAGATGCTGGTCAATATTCAGGACGCCTCGCGCCTGATGCGCTACCCGCTCGGCAATATTACCGGCTGGCGTCTGTGGCTTAACGAGCCGCTGAAAGTCGATGTCCTGAGCCAGCAAACCCTGCCGGAAGGCACCAAATGGCAGGACTGGCGCGAACGTAAGGGCGAGCTGTTCCAGGCCGTGCGGATGGAAAAGAACATGATGGGCCTGCTGCTGAGCCTGATTGTGGCGGTCGCTGCGTTTAACATTATTACCTCGCTTGGCCTGATGGTGATGGAGAAGCAGGGCGAAGTGGCGATTTTACAAACCCAGGGGCTGACGCCGCGACAGATCATGGCCGTGTTTATGGTGCAGGGTGCCAGCGCCGGGATTGTTGGCGCGTTACTGGGGGCGGTACTCGGTACGCTGCTCGCCAGCCAGCTGAACAATCTGATGCCGATCATCGGCGCGTTTCTTGATGGCGCGGCACTGCCTGTGGCCATTGAGCCGCTGCAGGTCGTTGGTATCGCCCTGGTGGCGATGGTCATTGCCTTACTCTCCACGCTTTATCCTTCATGGCGCGCTGCCGCCACCCAACCCGCTGAGGCTTTACGTTATGAATAAGATCCTGTTGCAATGCGACAACCTGTGCAAACGCTATCAGGAAGGCACGGTGCAGACGGATGTCCTGCACAATGTCAGCTTCAGCGTCGGGGAAGGGGAGATGATGGCGATTGTCGGCACCTCCGGCTCCGGGAAAAGTACCTTACTGCACCTGCTCGGCGGGCTGGATACCCCAACCTCCGGGGATGTGGTGTTTTCCGGTACGCCCCTGAGTTCAATGTCGTCGAGCGCCAAAGCCGATCTGCGTAACCGCGAGCTGGGCTTTATCTATCAGTTCCACCACCTGCTGCCGGACTTTACGGCGCTGGAAAACGTGGCGATGCCGCTGCTGATCGGTAAAAAGAAACCTGCTGAAATCAACGCCCGCGCCAGCGATATGCTGAAGGCAGTAGGTCTCGGCCATCGCGGCAATCATCGCCCGTCAGAACTCTCCGGCGGCGAGCGTCAGCGTGTGGCGATTGCCCGTGCGCTGGTCAACAACCCGCGCCTGGTGCTGGCGGATGAACCGACCGGTAACCTCGACGCCCGCAACGCCGACAGCATTTTCCAGCTTCTCGGGGAGCTGAACGCCTCGCAGGGCACCGCATTTCTGGTGGTGACCCACGACCTGCAACTGGCAAAACGCATGTCCCGCCAGCTGGAGATGCATGACGGTCACCTGAATACTGAGCTGACCCTGATGGGAGCGGATTGATGGCTTCCCCGTTATCGTTACTCATCGGCCTGCGTTTTAGCCGGGGCCGTCGTCGCGGCGGCATGGTGTCGCTGATCTCCGTTATCTCCACCATCGGCATTGCGTTAGGAGTGGCGGTGCTGATCGTCGGTCTCAGCGCCATGAACGGCTTCGAGCGCGAGCTGAATAACCGTATTCTGGCGGTCGTTCCACACGGTGAAATTGAGCCGGTGAATCAGCCCTGGAATAACTGGGAAGAGGCGCTAAACAAAGTAGAAAAGGTGCCGGGTATTGCTGCTGCCGCACCGTACATCAATTTTACCGGGCTGGTGGAGAGCGGGGCGAACCTGCGCGCCATTCAGGTTAAAGGGGTCAACCCGCGTCAGGAAGAGAAACTCAGCGCGCTGCCGCAGTTTATTCAGAAAGAGGCCTGGGCGAACTTTAAAGCGGGCGAACAGCAGATCATTATCGGCAAAGGCGTGGCCGATGCGCTGAAAGTGAAGCAGGGCGACTGGGTATCGATCATGATCCCCAACGCCAGCGCCGATCATAAGCTTCAGCAGCCGAAACGCGTACGCCTGCACGTCACCGGTATTCTGCAACTGAGCGGCCAGCTGGATCACAGCTTTGCCATGGTGCCGCTGGAAGATGCGCGCCAGTATCTGGACATGGGCAGCAGCGTCACCGGTATCGCGCTGAAAGTTAACGACGTCTTTAACGCCAACAAGCTGGTGCGCGACGCCGGGGAAGTGACCAATAGCTATGTCTACATCAAGAGCTGGATTGGCACTTACGGCTATATGTATCGTGATATCCAGATGATCCGCGCCATTATGTACCTGGCGATGGTGCTGGTGATCGGCGTAGCCTGCTTCAACATCGTCTCTACCCTGGTGATGGCGGTAAAAGACAAAAGCGGCGACATCGCGGTGCTGCGTACGCTCGGGGCAAAAGACGGTCTTATTCGTGCCATTTTCGTCTGGTATGGTCTGCTGGCGGGGCTGTTTGGCAGCCTGTGTGGCGTGGTGATCGGCGTGGTGGTTTCGCTCCAGCTGACGCCAATCATCAACGGCATCGAGGCCCTTATCGGCCATCAGTTCCTGTCTGGCGACATCTATTTTATTGACTTCTTGCCATCAGAATTACACTGGCTGGACGTCGTTTATGTACTGGTCACGGCCCTGTTGCTGAGTCTGTTGGCGAGCTGGTATCCGGCGCGTCGCGCAAGCAAGATCGATCCGGCGAGGGTGTTAAGTGGCCAGTAATTTTACGTCATGACTGGTCGTCTTAGACACGCATCATTCGGGGTGCATCAGGATGGCAAGTCTGTGAAGCCCCGGACGCTTACACCGGTAAGTGGCTGGGGTAAACAGACGCCGCCAACGCAGAAGCAGCCTGAAGGATAAGGTGTATAGCCGCCAGATCAGAAAGAGGAATGCACTATGTATTATGGATTTGATATTGGCGGCACCAAAATTGCCCTGGGGGTATTTGATACCCAGCTCAAATTGCAGTGGGAAACCCGTGTTCCCACCCCGCGCGAAAGTTACGATGAATTCTTAACCGCTATTGCCGCACTGGTGGCCCAGGCCGATGAACGCTTCGGCGTGAAGGGGTCGGTGGGGATTGGCATTCCGGGGATGCCGGAGACCGACGACGGCAAGCTGTATGCTGCCAATGTCCCTGCTGCCAGCGGTAAGCCGCTGCGCGCCGACCTGACCCGACTGCTTGAGCGCGACGTGCGCCTCGACAACGACGCCAACTGTTTTGCCCTTTCTGAAGCCTGGGATGACGAGTTCCGGCAGTATCCGCTGGTGATGGGGTTGATCCTCGGTACCGGCGTCGGTGGCGGGATTATTGTTGAGGGTAAACCGGTCACCGGGCGCAGCTATATCACCGGCGAATTTGGCCATATTCGCCTGCCGGTGGATGCGCTGGAGGTCGTCGGGCGCGATTTCCCGCTGCTCCGCTGCGGCTGCGGCCAGCATGGCTGCATCGAAAACTATCTCTCAGGCGGGGGATTTGCGTGGCTTTATGAACACTTCTATCATCAAAAACGACAGGCGCCAGAAATCATTACGCTGTGGGAGCAGGGTGATGAACAGGCCATTGAGCACGTGGAACGTTATCTCGATCTGCTTGCCGTGTGCCTGGGCAACATCCTGACCATTGTCGATCCTGACCTGCTGGTGATCGGCGGGGGATTATCGAACTTTACGGCCATCGCCGAGCGGTTATCCGGTCGGCTGCCGCGTCATCTGTTGCCGGTCGCCCGTGTGCCGCGCATTGAGCGCGCGCGCCATGGCGATGCCGGAGGGATGCGCGGTGCCGCGTTCCTCCATCTCACCCGTTAGCCATACGAGGTTATTATGTTGTCGCGTCGGTCACATCGACTCAGCCGTTTTCGTCGAAACAAACGTCGCTTGCGTGAACGCTTACGCCAGCGGATTTTCTTCAGAGACAGGGTACTGCCAGAATTGATGGAAAAGCCAAGAGTGTTGGTCCTGACCGGGGCGGGGATCTCCGCCGAGTCGGGCATTCGAACCTTCCGCGCCACCGACGGGCTGTGGGAAGAGCATCGCGTTGAGGACGTGGCGACGCCGGAAGGCTTCGCCCGTAACCCGCAGCTGGTGCAGGAATTCTACAATGCCCGCCGTCGTCAGCTGCAGTCGCCGGAAATTGCTCCGAACGCGGCGCATCTGGCGCTGGCAAAGCTGGAAGAGGCGCTGGGAGATCGTTTTCTGCTGGTGACGCAGAATATCGATAACCTCCACGAGCGCGCGGGCAACCGCAACGTGATCCATATGCACGGCGAACTGCTGAAGGTGCGGTGTTCCGGCAGCGGCCAGGTATTTAACTGGACCGGCGATGTCACCCTTGCTGACAAATGCCACTGCTGCCAGTTCCCGTCCCCGCTGCGCCCGCACGTGGTCTGGTTTGGCGAAATGCCGCTGGGCATGGACGAGATCTATAGCGCGCTGGCGATGGCGGATGTGTTTATCGCCATTGGCACCTCCGGGCATGTTTATCCGGCGGCAGGATTCGTCCACGAGGCGAAGCTGCACGGGGCGCATACGGTGGAGCTGAACCTGGAGCCGAGCCAGGTCGGCAGCGAATTTGAAGAAAAAACCTACGGACTGGCGAGCGAAGTGGTGCCGACCTTTGTGGATAAACTGCTGAAAGGGTTATAACACGGAGATTTGCCGGGTAACGCTTCGCTTACCCGGTCTGCAACGCTATCACCCTCTCCCTGCGGGAGAGGGCATCAGGGCGCAGGGCTTAACGACCCGCCTTCAACTTCTGGTAATACTCTTCATACAGACGGCTGGCATCGCCCACATCATTCTGCCACTCGCCTTTACTGATGGTTGCGGCATCCGGGTAGAGCGATTTGTCGTTCGCCACGGCCGGGCTGAGCAGCTTGCGGGCGGCCAGGTTTGGCGTCGGGTAACCGATAGTTTCTGCCACCTGTTTCGCCACATCCGGGCGCAGCAGGAAGTTAATCAGCTTCAGCGCCCCGTCCACGTTTTTGGCATTGGCCGGAATGGAGAGGCTGTCCATCCAGAAGATGCCACCTTCTTCAGGCCACACCACCTCAAGCGGTGTACCCGCCTGACGCGCCACGTACGCCGAACCGTTCCACACCATCCCCACGTTAACTTCCCCTTCCATATACGGGTTAGCCGGGTTATCGGAGTTGAAGGCCGCGACGTTTGGCATCAGTTTTTGCAACTCGTGATACGCCGCTTCGATCTCTTTCGGATCGGTGGTATTGCCGGAGTAACCCAGCTTACGCAGTGCCACCTGGAAGACTTCGCGCGCGTCGTCGGTCAGCAGTAAACCGCCTTTGTATTCCGGCTTCCACAGGTCTGCCCAGCGGGTAACCGTTTTAGGATCCATTGCCTCGCTGTTGATGCCGATTGCTGTCGCGCCCCAGATGTAGGGGATAGAGTAGTCATTATTCGGGTCAAACGGCTTGTTGAGCATCTCAGGATCGAGGTTTGAAAAATTGGTTAGCTTCGTTTTGTCGATCTTCTGGATCATGCCCTCTTTGCGCATCTTGTCGACGAAATAGGTCGAGGGAACCACCAGATCGTAAGCGCCGTCTTTATAGGCTTTGAGCTTGGCATACATGGTTTCATTCGACTCGTAGGTGGAATAGATAACCTTGATGCCCGTCTCTTTGGTGAACTGCTCCAGCAGGCCTGGCGGCACATACTCGGTCCAGTTGTAGAAGTAGAGCGTTTTACTGTCGTCTGCGTGCGCAGCGCCCATTCCGAGCACCAGTGCCGCGGCGGCAAGCATTTTTTTCATTTCACTGTCCCCTGAGATTTTGTTGTATCACGAGCAACAAGCTGGCTGGCAATCACCAGAACCAGCGATAACATCAACAGAATGGTCGCCAGCGCGTTCACCTCCGGTGATACGCCGACTTTCACCATTGAATAGATCTTCAACGGCAGAATTTCATAGCTCGGTCCGGTGACGAACGACGAAACCACCACGTCATCCATCGACAGGGTAAAGCTGAGCAGCCATCCCGCAGCCACCGCGGGCATCGCCAGCGGCAGAATAATTTTGCGCAGAATAGTCATTTCGCTGGCACCCAAATCTTTTGCCGCTTCCAGCATCCTGACATCAAAGCCTTTCAGACGGGAGTAGACCGTCACCACCACAAACGGCAGGCAGAAGGTGATGTGCGAGAAGAGCAGCGACCAGAAGCCCAGTTGCACCCCCAGCAGCATAAACAGCACCAGCAGGGAAATGGCCATCACGATGTCCGGGGACATCATCACCACAAACAGCATCCCGCTGACGAAGGGCTTACCGCGAAAACGGTAGCGGTAAAGCGCCACCGCGGTCAGGGAGCCAATCAGGGTGGCGAAGGTGGCCGAGATGATGGCCATGGTCAGCGAGTGTTGCGCCGCCTGAAGTAGGCTGTCGTTATTCATCAGCAGGCTGTACCACTGGGTAGTAAACCCCTGCCAGTTGATGCCGAAGCGCGAGCTGTTAAACGAGTTGACGATCAGAATAATGATCGGAATGTAGAGATACGCATAAATGGCGGTCATAAAACCGCCGCGGAGCAGTCGACCGATCATCCGAGTTCACCCTTATTGTTAAGCAAGCGCGAAGCACGCCAGTAGACCAGCAGCATCAGCCCCATGACCACCGTCAGGGTAATGCTGGTGGCCGAGCCGAACGGCCAGTCGCGAATGTTCAGGAACTGGCTTTTGATGACGTTGCCAATCAGCAGGTTCTTTGCCCCGCCCATCAGGTCGGAGACGTAGAACAGCCCCATCGCCGGCAGCATCACCAGCAGGCAACCGGCAATGATCCCCGGCATGGTCAGCGGAATGATGATGCGGATAAAGGTTTGCAGTTTGCTGGCACCCAGATCTCTCGCCGCTTCCAGTAAGGGTTTATCCAGCTTCTCGATACTGGAGTAGAGCGGCATCACCATAAACGGCAGCAGGATATAGACCAGCCCAATAATCACCGCCCCGGGGGTAAACATAATGCGGATCGGGGTGTCGATCACCCCCAGCCAGAGCAGAAAGGCGTTCAGGTAACCTTTGGTGCTGAGGAAGATCTTCAGGCCATAAATGCGGATCAGCGAGTTGGTCCAGAAGGGCACAATCAGCAGAAACAGCAGCAGCGGGCGCACCTTTTGCGGCAGCTTCGCCAGAAACCAGGCGAAGGGATAGCCCAGCACCAGGCAGGCCAAGGTGGCGATGACCGCCATATTGAGTGAATGGAGCAGCACCTGGAAATAGAGCGGATCGAGCAGGCGCGCGTAGTTTTCCAGCGTAAAGACCAGCGAGACGAAATGGGCGTCATCGCGGGTCAAAAAGCTGGTGGCAATGATCATCAGGTTGGGTAAAAAGACAAACAACACAAGCCAACCGACGATAGTGGCGATCACCACATTCTGGAACTTACTTGTGTTCTTCATCAGCCAGCACAACCTCCCAGCTTTCTACCCAGTTAATGACCATTTTCTGATTGAGCGAATGGTCGAAATCAGGATCGTCCTCGTTAAAGAACTCACTGACGATCACCATCTTGCCGTTTTCCAGTTCGACCACCGACTCGAGCGTCATCCCTTTGTAGTTGCGCTCACGGATATAGCCGATCAAGCCCTCGGCTTCGGTCTCGTCGTGGATCTCATCGACGCGCAGATCTTCCGGGCGCAACAGAACGTTAAGCTGCTGTCCTGGCTCTACGGCAAAGTTGACGAAGATGTTGCAGGCACGGCCTTCGACATTGGCCAGCACCCGCTGGTCGTCGAGGCGTTCAATAACCGTAGCACTGAAGATATTGATTTCGCCAATAAAGCTGGCGACAAACAGGTTTTTCGGCTCTTCGTATATCTCGCGTGGCGTGCCGTCTTGTTCGATTTTGCCGTCGCGCATCACCACGATGCGATCCGACATGGTCAGGGCCTCTTCCTGATCGTGGGTGACAAAGACAAAGGTGATCCCGAGCTTACGCTGCAGCGCCTTTAACTCGTTCTGCATCTGCTTACGCAGCTTGTAATCCAGCGCGGAGAGCGACTCATCCAGCAGCAGCAGGCGCGGCTTATTGACCACCGCACGGGCGATGGCGACGCGCTGTTGCTGTCCACCCGACAGCTGGTGTGGCTTACGCTGTGCGAAGGTCTCCAGCTGCACCATGCGCAGAGCCTCGGTGACGCGGGGCGTAATTTCGCTGGCAGGGGTTTTTTGCATCCGCAGGCCAAAGGCGACGTTTTCGAAAACCGTCATATGCGGGAAAAGGGCGTAACTTTGAAAGACGGTATTGACGTGACGATGTTCAGCAGGAACCTGAGTGATGTCCTGATCTTCAAGATGGATGTAACCATGATCGACGTTGTCCAGCCCGGCGATAAGGCGAAGCACTGTCGTTTTACCGCAGCCCGACGGGCCAAGCAGCGTAAGAAACTCGCCGTTGTTGATCGTTAAATCGAGGTCGGAAATGACGGTTTTTCCGTCAAAGCTTTTACCAATTCCGGCCAGTTGCACCAACGGTGACAGTGAAGCTGGTTGTGTATTCAATTTTTGATTCAGTCCCATATCGACGCTGCAGATACTTATCGCAGCGGGGTTTGTGGTTAGCCACCTTGGTGAAACGTAATGAGGGCGGACATTCTACGGGAATACTCCGTAATCGCCAATCCTTGTTACCCATTGATAAGCTACATTTATTAGCGATAGCTGCGACAAAACGGAAAAACTCTCGTTAACGGGATAAAAGTGACCTGACGCAATATTTGGGTTTTGATGCTTACTGATAATGTTGTCACAAAAAGTGAGGGTGACTGCATGGATAAATTGCTTGAGCGTTTTTTACAGTACGTATCGCTGGATACCCAATCTAAACCGGGTGTCCGCCAGGTGCCGAGCACCGAAGGACAATGGAAACTGTTACACCTGTTAAAGGCGCAACTGGAAGAGTTAGGTCTGGTCAACGTCACGTTAAGTGAAAAAGGGACGGTGATGGGGACGCTTCCCGCCAGTGTCAGCGGTGATATTCCGGCGATTGGTTTTATTTCCCATGTTGATACCTCACCGGATTTTAGCGGTAAAAACGTAAATCCGCAGATTGTTGAGAACTATCGCGGCGGCGATATTGCGCTGGGGGTTGGCGACGAAGTGCTCTCCCCGGTGATGTTCCCGGTGCTACACCAGCTGCTCGGGCAGACGCTCATCACCACCGACGGCAAAACGCTGCTCGGTGCCGATGATAAAGCCGGCGTGGCCGAGATCATGACCGCGCTGGCGGTACTGAAGCACAACAATGTACCGCACGGTGATATTCGCGTGGCCTTTACCCCGGATGAAGAGGTCGGCAAAGGCGCGAAGCATTTCGACGTTGAAGCGTTCGATGCCCGCTGGGCCTATACCGTTGACGGTGGCGGCGTGGGCGAACTGGAGTTTGAAAACTTCAATGCGGCGTCGGTCAATATCCGCATCGTTGGCAACAACGTCCACCCGGGCACGGCGAAAGGGGTGATGGTGAATGCGCTGTCGCTGGCGGCCCGTATTCATGCCGAAGTCCCGGCAGATGAAAGCCCGGAACAAACCGAAGGCTATGAGGGGTTCTACCACCTCACCAGCATCAAAGGAACGGTCGATCGCGCGGACATGCACTACATCATCCGCGATTTTAACCGCGACGGCTTTGAAGCGCGCAAACGCAGGATGATGGACATCGCCAAAAAGGTGGGCAAAGGGCTACACCCGGATTGCTACATTGAGCTGATCATTGAGGACAGCTATTACAATATGCATGAAAAGGTGATCGAGCATCCGTACATTCTTGAGGTGGCGCAGCAGGCGATGCGCGACTGTGGCGTCGAACCGCAGCTCAAACCCATCCGTGGCGGCACCGACGGCGCACAGCTCTCCTTTATGGGATTGCCGTGCCCGAATCTGTTCACCGGTGGCTACAACTATCACGGCAAGCATGAGTTCGTGACCCTTGAGGGAATGGAGAAAGCGGTACAGGTGATTGTGCGGATCGCCGAGCTAACGGCGAAACAGCAGTAACCCTGTGGCGCCAGGACGCGCCGATAAAAAAAGCCGGGTGGCAGCGATGCCATACCCGGCTTACGGTTTTGCAGGCCCGGTTAGCGCAGCGCCACCGGGCAACTCAACTCAGTCTTCGAAGAACCAGTATCCGCTGTTGACCAGCGCCGCCAGCATAGCGAGGAACGACGGATCTTCCAGTGCTTCACCGAACGTGTTGGCCGTCAGCACCGTGTGGCTCGCCAGCGCTTCCAGCGCAGGACGGTGTGGGGAATCCAGCTGTTCGCCGTTGACATACACTTCTTCGCCAATACGTAACACGCGCAAGCCACCCAGACGTACCAGCTTGTCGCCCTGTTGCAGCGCATCGTAAATCTCATCTGGCTGATACGGCGGCTCCGGCAGAGAGACGTCCAGCTCGTGACGGGACTGACTGATAAATTCCCCGAACCACTGATTGAAATGCTGCGGCTGGTTGATCAGATCCAACATCATGCCGCGCAGTTTTTCCAGCTCTTCGGGCAGGATATCTGCCGGATGCTCACGCGATGGCACATCCGGGTCGCTGAAGCGATGGCTGCCCAGCTCGCGCTGCAGAACGTAATCGGCAAACCCGCTGATCATCTCGCGGCCACTTGGAGCGCGGAAGCCCACCGAATAGTTCATCGAGTTCTCGAGGGAGTAACCCTCGTGAGGGAAGCCTGGCGGGATATAGAGAATATCGCCCGGCTCCAGCTCTTCGTCGATAATGCCGACAAAAGGATCGACCTGCAGCAGGTCCGGGTGCGGGCAGTGTTGTTTCATCGGCACCTTTTCACCCACGCGCCAGCGGCGACGGCCGGTGCCCTGGATGATAAATACGTCGTACTGATCCAGATGCGGACCAACGCCGCCTCCTGGCACGGAGAAGGAGATCATCAGATCGTCCATCCGCCAGTCGGGCAGGGCGCGGAACGGCTGCATCAGGGCTGCGGCAGGCTGGTGCCAGTGGTTGACCGCCTGCACCAGCAGGGACCAGTTGTTCTCGCCCAGATGATCGAAGCTTTCAAACGGACCGTGGCTGACCTGCCATTTCCCTTCGTTATGGCTGACGAGGCGGCTGTCGACTTCGCTCTCCATGGCCAGGCCGGCCAGTTCATCGGGAGAGATGGGATCGACGAAATTGGTGATGCCGCGTTTCAGAACCACCGGGCGTTTTTGCCAGTAACGTTCGATAAAGTCGGGCCAGTTAAGGGCTAATTGATAATCCATATTTATATTCCGCAGGCTTTTACTGACACGGATTATAACGGAAGCTTGGCGGGCTGCGTGGGAGAATCACGCTTTTTTCACCCGAAGGCTTAACTCTCGTCGCTTATCAGGTGCTGGCGGGCAAAAATGGCTTCCATCCGCGCGCCGCCCAGCAGACTGTCGCCCGTATCGATCCGGCCGCCGTACTGCTCAACAATATCGCGTGCAACCGACAGACCAACCCCCTGACCAGGGCGTAAGGTGTCGGCACGCTGCCCACGATCGAAGACCTGGTCGCGTTTGCCCTGCGGGATCCCCGGGCCGTCGTCCTCCACAATAATGTGCAGCTGGTCTTCACCCTGACGGGCAGAGACTTCGACGAACTCCAGGCAGTATTTACAGGCGTTATCGAGCAGATTGCCCATCACTTCCATAAAGTCATTCTTTTCGCCCACGAAGCTGATCTCAGGCGAGATATCGAGAGTAATGTTCACCCCCTTGCGCTGATAGACTTTGTTCAGGGCCGATGTCAGGCTGTCCAGCAGTGGGGCGACGGGGTGCAGCTCCCGGCTCAGCAGGGTACTGCCAGTACGCATACTGGCGCGATGCAGGTAGTAACCGATCTGCTGTGAGATACGGCTGATCTGCTCCAGCATCACCGGTTCTGCCTCATCGGCGCTGAGCTTCGCGCTGCGCAGGGATCGCATCGTACTTTGCATCACCGCCAGCGGGGTTTTCAGGCTGTGCGTCAGATCGGTCAGGGTGGTGCGGTATTTGTCGTAACGCTCACGCTCGCTTTTCAGCAGCCGGTTCAGGTTGCTCACCAGGCTGGTCAGCTCCCGCGTGGTGTTCGGGTCGAGATTCTCGCGATGATGCTCTTCCAGCTCGCGCACCTCTTTTGCCAGTGACTCAATGGGTCGCAGGCTCCACCAGGCGGCCAGCCACAGAAGAGGGATCACCAGTAGCAGGTTGGCGGCCAGCACATACACAAACCAGTTCCACACCATATAAGAGCGTTTCAGCTCGACCGGAATGGTGTCGATAACCACAATCGTCAGCTGCGGCATGGTGATGGTGGCGGGATAAATATTGACTGCCACCGAGTGGGTCAGCTCACTGTTGTCGTCATCCTCGCGGATCTCAGCCAGCTCTTTCTGCATGTTCCGATCGTTACCCACCAGCGCGCTGGTAGCATCCACATCCGCCTCCAGCTCATGAAAACCATTGGCCTTTAACCACTCCGGGCGGATGCTGTTAATCAGCCAGGGCACATCGCGCTGCGCCCACAGCAGCTTGCCTTTTTCATTGTAAATCAGAGACATGGTTGGACTCTGGTGATCCAGATGCTCCGGCATATCGATGCTGATTTTGTTGTCTTCCCATTTCGCGAGGGTATAGAACAGATTGCTCTCCCCGCGCAGCAGGCGGAAGGTAGTTTTGTCGAAACTGACGCTGTAGCCCACCAGCGCGACCATCCCGTAGGCCAGCGAGAGCACCAGCACCACTACCGCCGTCGCCAGCAGAAAACGAAAGCGCAGCGACAGAGGCAGAAAGTGACGAAAGAGTTTTTTCATTTAGCGTAATTCGAACAGGTAGCCCTGACCGCGCACGGTGGTGATAACATCCTCAGGGTACTGCGCCTGTATTTTCTTGCGCAGGCGACCCATCAGAACGTCAATGGTGTGGCTTTCACGCAGCTCCGCGTCGGGATAGAGCTGGAGCATCAACGAATCTTTGCTCACCACTTTGCCGCTGTTGCGGATCAACGTCTCCATGATGGTGTATTCAAAGGCGGTGAGCTTAATCACCTCGTCATGGATAGCGAGTTCCCGGCGGGAGAGATCGACCTGAAACGGCGGAATGGAGATCACCTGTGAAGCCAGACCGCTGTTGCGGCGCATCAATGCCTGCATACGGGCGGCGACTTCTTCGATATGAAAGGGTTTGGTGACGTAGTCATCTGCCCCGGCACTCAGGACTTCAACCTTATCCTGCCAGCCTTCGCGGGCGGTCAGGACCAGCACCGGTAGTGACACATCGTGGCTGCGCCAGCGGCGGATCAGCGACAGGCCATCTTCATCGGGCAGACCCAGGTCAACGATGGCGATATCGGGCAGGTGTTCATTGAGATAGTAATCGGCTTCTTTTGCATCTTCGGCATCGTCCACCTGATGCCCCATTTCCTGAAGCTGAACCTTCAGGTGATGACGTAGCAACGCATTATCCTCAACAACCAGTACGCGCATCATCGCTTCTCCCTAATATGAATGGTCAGAATAGTTTAACGCTGATTATGTTGCGGCGGGGATAAACATTTCGTAAACCGGAGGGGAAGCAACCCTCTTTCCGGGTGGAAAGAGGGCAAAAAGCATTATTTCAGCTCATCAACCATCGCAATGGCGCGACCGATGTAGTTGGCCGGGGTCATCGCTTTCAGGCGGGTTTTCTCGTCTTCTGGCAGTTCCAGACCGTCGATAAACTGTTTCATGCCTTCGGCGTCCACGCGCTTACCGCGGGTCAGCTCTTTCAGTTTCTCGTACGGTTTCTCGATACCATAGCGACGCATCACGGTCTGGATCGGCTCTGCCAGCACTTCCCAGTTGTGATCCAGCTCGTCGAGCAGGCGCTCGCGGTTCACTTCCAGCTTGCTTACGCCTTTCAGGGTCGACTGATACGCGATCAGCGCGTAGCCAATGCCCACGCCGAGGTTACGCAGCACGGTGGAGTCCGTCAGGTCGCGCTGCCAGCGGGAAACCGGCAGTTTGCTGGCCATGTGTTGCAGCATGGCGTTCGCCAGACCCAGGTTGCCTTCGGAGTTTTCGAAGTCGATTGGGTTAACCTTATGCGGCATGGTGGACGAGCCGATTTCACCCGCGATGGTCTTCTGCTTGAAGTGGTTCAGGGCGATGTAGCCCCACACATCACGGTCGAAGTCGATCAGGATGGTGTTGAAACGCGCGATGCAGTCAAACAGCTCGGCGATATAGTCGTGCGGTTCGATCTGGGTGGTGTACGGGTTCCACTGGATGCCCAGAGAGGTGACAAATTCTTCGCTGAACTGGTGCCAGTCCACTTCCGGGTAGGCAACCATGTGCGCGTTGTAGTTACCGACGGCACCGTTAATTTTGCCGAGGATCTCCACCTGCTCCAGCTGGCGGTACTGACGCTCCATACGGTAGGCGACGTTAGCCATCTCTTTACCGATGGTGGACGGGGTGGCTGGCTGACCGTGAGTACGGGAGAGCAGCGGGATATCGCGATACTCCACCGCCAGGGCTTTTACCGCGTCGATGATTTTGCGCCAGTACGGCAGGACCACTTCCTGACGTGCGGTAGAGAGCATCAGCGCATGGGAGAGGTTGTTGATATCTTCTGAAGTACAGGCGAAGTGAATAAATTCAGATACCGCGTGCAGCGCCGGGACGTTGGCCACTTTCTCTTTCAGGAAATACTCAACCGCTTTCACGTCGTGGTTAGTGGTGCGCTCGATGGTTTTGATACGCGCGGCGTCTTCTTCATTGAATTCTGCCACGATTTTATCAAGGTAATCGTTTGCCTGGCTGTCAAAAGCAGGAACTTCCGCGATCGCTGCCTGTGCAGCCAGCTTTTGCAGCCAGCGTACTTCAACTTGTACACGGAATTTCAGCAGACCATATTCGCTGAAGATCCCGCGCAGCGCGCTGACTTTATCGCCGTAGCGTCCATCGACAGGGGAAACGGCGGTCAGTGAGGATAATTCCATAATTCGCAACTCCGGGAGGTTAACAATGAGCAAGAATTTGTTTTGCCTGAGTCGTCAGGCGATTACGATAAAACATTAACTGCAGGCGGCCACCGCCAACCTGTTGCCACAGTACCGCGGCACGAATACCGGCCAGCAGTGAGGCGCGCACTTTGGCCTGTACCTGCGGGCTTTGCAGGACGGCAGGGGATCCGGTGACCTGGATCCGCGGCCCCAGTGGACTGATGACATCCACATAAATACCGGCCATGGCGCTGAGTAACGTCTCTGACTGCAAATCGAAATGATCAAGCTGACGCTGAAGGCCTGAAATGCGATCGCCCAGGGTGTCCATGGCCCCTTTGGTGGCGTTCAGTTTGCGCTCCAGCACCATCATGCTGAGGGTATAGCGCGTCAGTTCCGCGTTCAGCCCCTGACGGCTACTGGCATTTAACACACCGAGTAAGGTTTCCAGACCGAGGCGAAGATTCGCTTCGCTACCACCAAAGACGCCGAGGGTTGAACTGGGGTTCAAATCCACGACGCTGTTGAGCGAAACGTGCAGGGCATCAGCGTCACAGTGACCCTGATGTGCCAGCTGTTGCACCAGACGGGCAGACTGGCAAATTCCCGCCAGTGCCAGGGTGATGTCATAAAAGTTCTTCGCCACACTGGCTCCTTTCTGTGTGTAATCGTATTAAACCGCAGTCAGCGGCAGGCGTTGTTCAATAATACCGCCGCCAAGGCAGATCTCGGCGCTGTAGAAGACGGCAGACTGGCCCGGCGTTACGGCAGAAACCGGCTCGTCAAAGCGCACGTCAATGCGTTCATCGTCCAGCGCGGTAATAGTGCAGGGAATATCGGTCTGACGGTAACGGGTTTTCACCGTGCAGCGCAGCGTGCCTTTCAGCGGCTCACGGTCAACCCAGTGCAGCTGTTGCGCGATCAGGCCGATGGACATTAGACGCGGATGGTCATGGCCCTGAGCCACAATCAGAATGTTATTTTCAACGTCTTTATCAACAACGTACCACGGATCTTCGCTACCCTCTTTGGTGCCGCCGATCCCCAGCCCTTTACGCTGGCCTAAGGTGTGGTACATCAGTCCCTGGTGCTCGCCAATGACATCGCCATCCACGGTAACGATGTTGCCCGGCTGGGCAGGCAGATAGCGGCCAAGGAACTCACGGAATTTGCGCTCACCGATAAAGCAGATACCGGTAGAGTCTTTTTTCTTCGCGGTGATCAGATCCAGCTCTTCAGCGATTTTACGCACTTCCGGTTTTTCCAGCTCGCCAACCGGGAACAGGCTTTGGGCAATCTGTTCGTGGCCGAGGGTATAAAGGAAGTAGCTCTGATCTTTGTTGCCGTCGAGGCCGCGCAGCAGCTGGCTTTTGCCGTCGACATCGGCGCGGCGCACGTAGTGGCCGGTAGCGATGTAGTCAGCGCCCAGATCTTCAGCAGCAAATTCGAGGAAGGCTTTAAATTTGATCTCTTTGTTGCACAGAATATCCGGGTTCGGCGTGCGGCCGGCTTTGTATTCAGCCAGGAAATGCTCGAACACGTTATCCCAGTACTCTGCGGCAAAGTTGACGGTGTGCAGTTCAATGCCGAGCTTGTCGCAGACCGCCTGCGCATCGGCCAGATCTTCCGCCGCGGTACAGTATTCCTCGCCATCGTCCTCTTCCCAGTTCTTCATGAACAGGCCTTCAACCTTATAGCCCTGTTGCAGCAGGAGCCAGGCTGATACAGAAGAATCGACGCCGCCGGACATGCCGACGATCACTTTTTTTTGGCTTTCAGACATTGGAATACTCACGACATTGAACTTCAAGGCGGCGTATTCTATCACGCGCCCCCGGCATTGACACCCTCTGTAAACGGCCAGTTAAATTCCCCAATGGTCTCCAGCGGCAGACGATTGCCGGTGAGGTAGCTGCGAATGCTCTCCGCCACCAGTGGCGAACGCAGATTAGTCGCACTCAGAATGGTGTCGGCATCCACCCACAGGCAGCGATCGATATCGCTGTCGTGCGGCTCAGTGGCGCACGTTTCGCTAAGCTCAATGGCAAACAGGAAGCGCAAAAAAGGCGTTTTATCCGGCGCGATCCACTGATGTAACCGGATGAAGTGTTGCGGTTCGGCATGAATGCCGGTCTCTTCCCACAGCTCGCGCCGCGCGGCCTGGACCAGCGTTTCGTCGGCTTCCAGATGACCCGCAGGCTGATTCCACAGCGCTTTACCGTTGATGGTCTCTTCCACCACTAAAAATTTACCCTGGGCGTGGACAATGGTGGCCACCGTGACATGCGGCTTAAACATGATGCTCTCCTTGTTCGGTAACGTCCCGCCACTCACCGTTGGCGAGAGAATCCAGCGTGTAACTGCCCATCGCGTAGCGTATCAGGCGTAAGGTTGGATGCCCGACATGGGCCGTCATACGACGCACCTGGCGGTTGCGGCCTTCATAAAGGGTGACTTTGATCCACGAAACGGGAATCGATTTGCGCTCGCGGATAGGGGGATAGCGCGGCCAGAGCCATTCAGGTTCGCTGACCAGCTCAATGCCTGCGGGCAGGGTAGGGCCGTCGTTCAGCGTGACGCCGTTACGCAATGCCGTCAGCGCCTCGTCGTCCGGGATGCCCTCAACCTGAACATAGTAGATTTTGCCGGTGCGTTTCCCAGGCTGCGTGAGCTTCGCTTGCAGGTCGCCATTATTGGTGAGCACCATTAGCCCTTCGCTGTCGCGATCGAGTCGGCCCGCGGCATAGACACCCTGAACGGGGATATAATCTTTCAACGTGCTGCGCCCGGCTTCGTCGGTGAATTGCGGCAGCACATCATAAGGTTTATTGAACAATATGACGCGTGTCGGCTCGCGTTGCTTGCGCGGCCTGGCGGCTTGTCGTGTGCTGAATCGTTCAACCCGGTGATTTCTAAAAGAAGTTTTCTGCATGGTATTTTCAGACGTTATCAATTGCCGCATTATAGCCTAATAACGAATGCCTTTCATGGCGCCAGACATTCAGGTACTATCGATAGGCTCATTACAAATTATTAACATAAGATCAGTAACAACCAGAAGCGCTCGAAGGAGAGGTTAATGGAAAGCAAAGTAGTTGTTCCGGCGGAAGGTAAAAAGATCACCCTGCAAGACGGTAAGCTGAACGTTCCACACAATCCGATTATCCCGTTCATCGAAGGTGACGGTATCGGCGTTGACGTAACCCCAGCGATGCTGAAAGTGGTGGATGCCGCTGTTGAGAAAGCCTACAAAGGCGAGCGTAAAATTTCCTGGATGGAAATTTACACCGGTGAAAAATCTACCCACGTTTATGGCCAGGACGTCTGGCTGCCAGCTGAGACGCTGGATCTGATTCGTGACTACCGCGTTGCCATCAAAGGCCCGCTGACTACCCCAGTCGGTGGCGGTATTCGCTCTCTGAACGTTGCGCTGCGTCAGGAACTCGACCTGTACGTGTGCCTGCGTCCGGTGCGTTACTACCAGGGCACCCCAAGCCCGGTTAAACACCCAGAACTGACCGACATGGTTATCTTCCGTGAGAACTCCGAAGATATCTACGCGGGTATTGAGTGGAAAGCCGACTCTGCCGATGCGGAAAAAGTGATCAAGTTCCTGCGCGAAGAGATGGGCGTGAAGAAAATTCGCTTCCCTGAACATTGCGGTATCGGTATCAAACCGTGCTCCGAAGAAGGGACTAAACGCCTGGTTCGTGCAGCGATTGACTATGCCATCACCAACGACCGTGACTCTGTGACCATCGTTCACAAAGGCAATATCATGAAGTTCACCGAAGGTTCCTTCAAAGACTGGGGCTACCAGTTGGCGACGGAAGAGTTCGGTGGTGAACTGATCGACGGCGGCCCATGGCAGAAGATCAAGAACCCGAACACCGGCAAAGAGATCATCATTAAAGATGTGATCGCCGATGCGTTCCTGCAGCAGATCCTGCTGCGTCCAGCTGAGTACGACGTTATCGCCTGTATGAACCTGAACGGTGACTACATCTCCGACGCCCTGGCGGCGCAGGTTGGCGGTATCGGTATCGCACCAGGCGCGAACATCGGTGACGAGTGCGCTCTGTTCGAAGCGACCCACGGTACTGCACCTAAGTACGCTGGTCATGACAAAGTGAACCCGGGCTCTATCATCCTGTCCGCAGAAATGATGCTGCGTCATATGGAATGGTTCGAAGCCGCAGACCTAATCGTTAAAGGTATGGAAGGCGCGATCAACAACAAGACCGTGACCTACGACTTCGAACGTCTGATGGAAGGCGCTAAGCTGCTGAAATGTTCAGAGTTTGGTGACGCGATCATCAAGAACATGTAATCCGGTATCTGGATTATGTGGGAACGGGAGCCGATTGGTTCCCGTTTTTATTATTAGTTTTCGAAGGGTTATCAAAATTTTATCAAAACAAGTTAACAAAATCATCTTCCGGTTCTAATAAAACTCAAGATAAACACAGCCTGCAATGTTACAGTATCAAGCGCTAACTTGTTGAATGGCGGCTCAATATTGTACTATGACCTCTAACTATTCGAACTTAATTACGGATTTATTTTCTAACAACTGGTTTACAGAAGGCCTTTTATGACTGACATAGTGCATTCGACAATAAAACCTTTGATTACTGAATTTTTACAACAACTAGCAACTCGCTACTGGACTCCTTTATATCATTACGTCAAAGATAACCCTCATTTGATTAATACCATGCCTGGTTTTCTTCTTAAGCATCAAAAAATAATAATATATGTTGGTCGAACTCATATTGCTATTGAGTACAATGACTCTGAACTTTTAGAGGAACTTCCAAGTGAATATCGGATAGAGGTTCAATATTTTGATTACTCTGTCAAAGAATGTAACTTATTTGAAATGATAATAGGTTTCGAGTATGATTCAACGGTTGATTTTAATTTTCATCTTCCGACATTCAGCGAAGATTTACTCCTTCCAACAAACAGAGGTTATGATAAATTAAGGGAGTTAGGATGGAATTTTAGCGCTCAAAGCAGTATTATGGGGTTTAATGTCCCAACGCCTACTGTTGATGAACGCAGTTTTACACGCATAATTAATGGTATGTTTTTTGATGCTGATGAGTCGGGTCTGAAAACCAGAAGAATTAAATGGATTGATTTCTTTCCAATTATATTTGATGGCGCTAACGATGATAAAGATAGTATAAGTTTTTCTCTAGATGGTATTGAGAATTTTGTGAAGATTGATGCACACTATTGTTATCCTCTTCCTGATGATTATAAATACAAACAATTACCAAAAATAAATAAATTTATTGAAAAGTGGGGTTGTGTTGAAACATCTGAGCCTGAGATAACATCTTTCTTATCAGAGTCTGAAAATGAATTTATATTGTCCATGAAATTCGGAGCAATAAGTATACACTCAGAACTTACATGTGAATGGCAAAGTGAGAATAGGCCATCCATTCGTCCGGATTTTTTTGTGGTTCAACCGAATGGATTCGCTGATATAGTGGAATTTAAACTGCCAACTATTGATAAAAAATTTGTAGTTGGGAAAGGCAATAGAGAAACATTTGGCTCTTGGTTAAACTCATATATATCACAAACTCGCGTTTATAGTACTTATTTTGATGATCCTAATAATAGGAAGTGGTTTGAAGATAAATATGGATTCAAAGTATTTAAACCTCGCAGATGGATAGTAGTTGGTCGGCGGCATGATTTTGAGTCAGATGTTTGGCGTGAAATAATGTCGGATTATAGAGATTTGGAAATATTAACCTTTGATGATCTGATTGACGGTACGGTCGCTCAATTTTATAAATAATTACATTGGAATGTTGGTTTGAAATTTTTAATATGTTTATTTGGTATGCGGGCAAAAGCCCGCATATTGTTAAACCTTATAGCTTAAATCTTTGGAGAGGTACATTAATCCAGTCTTTACCTCTATCATCATGGTAACGTGCGGTCTGATTTGGGGATTTGTGCCCAAGCAGTTTCTGTGTATCTATACCTTCTGCTTCATATAAGCGCTCAGCCAAGGAGCGTTGCTCATGAAATGTTGCAGGAGAGCCATCACCCCATTCAATATTAGCGTTATCTCGCGCCTTACTAAAATTCATCGTTAATGTGTTCGGTTTTACCTGTGCTCCTCGTTCTGCCATTGAGGTTGTGCGGAAGAAATGGATAAGGTACGGGCTCACTGCATAGTCGCGGCAACGTGCTACTACATCCCTCAAACTCCAATTAATTGCATTTAGTCTGAGGGAAAGAGGGATTGCCAGCTTGCTCCCCGTCTTCTCCTGAATAACATGAAGATGGTCGTCCCAAATATCGCTGAATTTCATATTCGAAATATCACCGAGGCGCTGGCCAGTAACGAGCGCCAAAAGCATCGCATTACCCATATATTGGTGCTGAGCGTCAGCAATCTCGAAAATCTTTTGCCATTCTTCAAGGTTAAGGCGTTGCCTGGTGACACGTCTGCGTGGCTGCTTTGTGGCCAAGGCTGGATTATAACCAAGTGGAACCTCGCCAAAGTGTTGAGCTTCTTTAAATACGTCGATTAATACAGAGCGGATGACCTGTGCCATTCTCGGCTGACCCTCTGATATATAAGACTCGAGAATCTCAGCAACGTCTCGAACGTCAACATTGGGAATAAGTTTCATTCCAACTTTTTCGCGGAGATGCGCGACCGGTTTAACTTTTTGCTATAAGTGTTCGGCCTGATATCGCCGTTCTCTAGCCTTTCATCTTGGATTTTCCAGTAACGGTCAAGCCAAGTACTGGTTGTTATTGCTTTCCCCTTGCTGGTGGCAATCTTGTCACTAATTGCCAGTATTTGCCTGGTTCGCTGCTCAGCGAGTCGTGCATTAGCTTCGATGGCAATCGCTGTTGCTTCAGCCTCGTCAGTACCGAGGCTGTAAAATTTACCAGTGAAAGGGTGCTTATATCGCCAATAGACTTTATTAACCTTTCGGCTAAATACGGGTAGAGGTTTGGGACTTTGACATTGTTCTTACGCGGACGAGCAGCCATCGTTCAGGATCCTTTGAAGTTTTTGTGAATCAGTTTTTTGGATATCAGGCTTTGCCAGTTCGCCAACGATTTCAGCATCCTCTCTTACTCTCCACAAACGTCCTTTCTTCATAGCTGGTGGGGAAAAGCATCTGGCCCGTGCTAACTGGGATTGGTCGTTAAAGGAGGCGAACGAGTGGATAAAAAGCCACGTTTCGACCTTCAAAGACATTTCGACAATTGAGGGGCAGGCCAGAACCTTCATGCTCTACAACCCGAACGGAGGTCTGTAATGGGGTTTCCTTCACCGGCAACAGACTCTGTCGAGCGGCGCCTAACGCCGGAGCTGATCTGCGGCGTTGGCATCAATACTCGCATAATAGAAACGTCATCCGGGTTTGCGGTGATCGAGCCGTGCACCAGACTGGTACAGAATCAGGTTCTGCTGATTTTGTCCGGCGGCCACACCCAGTTTGCAAGAGTCATGGGTCGGGCATTAATCACCGATGATGGTGAAACGATCGAGGGCGCCGCTGCGGAAGAAGTCGAGGTTATGGGGCGGGTGACGTACTTTATCAACAGCATGGACGCTGATGACCTTCCGGTGTAAGAAGCGGTGCGTAATAGGGGGCAAATTTGGGGGCAGATCTTAACTTAGGGGCACGTTTTGGGGCGGTAAAATGTCCAGCATGGTCCGATATTGTCCAATGTGGCAGGTGATTAACTCATTGATTTTATTTTATGTTCCTGTTTTAAATGTGGTCCGATTTTCTTCCGTGTAATTATCTTTTTTTTCTTCCAATTCTTTCAAGAAAAAAGAAAGTTAGCGCAATGAAATGCTGGGTATTACAGAAAATTTAAGATTAACGCCGCACTAATGCGGCGTTAATCTAATTTATTTTTTGAAAACTAAAAGGGTGATATCTGCATGTGTTAATATCTCATCCGGTTTTTTAAATTTTGCAGAAATAGCGTTGATACACTTCTCTACGCCGCCACATGCGGTGTTTTTATCAATAGCAATGAAATACTTGTCGCTATTCTTTTTTCCTGCATATTCGCTAGAGTACCAAGGTACCATCGTTTGATATCTTGGACTGTTAAGTACTACATCTCCTTCAGCGGATATGCTTATTGGAGCAATAGTTATCTCGCCATTGGATAGCCAAAATGATGTGATGCTCTTATTCCAGTAATCACCATAGCCAAACGCGAGATTATTTTGCCGCAGGAAGGATACATAGCTTCTTATATCTTTTTCCGACTCTTTGTATGAGGGCTTTTCGTAGTCATAGCTCAATAGACTAGAGACGACAAAGAAAAGACATACTACATAGGCAACGCGTCTCAGTTGAGTTTTTACCATCATTGAAAGGATAATAAAAAACAGCGGTGCCATATTCACAAAAAATCGTGGTACTCTTTGTAATGGATCTTGGTTGCTGATTATATAGGCAGCGGTTATTCCGGCAATAGATAGCATTGCTAATAATGAGAAATAACTTTTGATGTCATTATTTTTCAACAATGAGAAACAAAACACAAAAAACAGGCTTCCCATTAAAGCAAGCGAGACGAGATAAGACCATGCTTCTTTAACGAAGAAAATGTTAAACATTTCTCCAATTATTAAAGCTACCTGCTTAATATTTTCCAAAATAATTGCGAAATTCGCAATTATAAATGGTTGTGAATCGATCCCTAATAGCTTAGGAATAGTATGGTTGAAAGCAATTGCAAAAAGAACCGCCACCACAATAAAGTTTAGGGGCCTAGACTTGCGTTTAACTAAGAAAAAAAATTCAGTTAAAAGAATTGGTAACAGGAAGGTTGGTGCAACCCACATATCAGAAGAGCAAATGATTACGCCTACGATACCAGAAGCAAAACTCAGGCTTAATTTTTGCTTTTCGAAGTTAATGATAAAAAGATAAGTTAACAGAAGTCCATAAGCCACTGTAGAATAGTGAGCAAAGGGGTGCTGTACAGCCCCTTCTGTCCAAAATATATGTGGTAAAAATGTGAGTGGCAGGCATGCTATTGCTAAAGATGCGTTTTTATCAACTTTTTTAGCAATAATCGCAGATAATAATATAACGGCAATGACGAAAAGCGCAGTGCCTGCTATTAACATCAATGGGCCATTATTGCCAGTAATAAAATACATCAAAAAATAGACAGGATATAGAGTAAAGTACCAGTTGTCTGGAGTTGGTAACCAATCCTTTAACGCTGTAAAACCATGAAGTTTAAACTCCATCCATACTACAGGGGCATTAACGCCATCTGCATCGATACCGAAGTAAAGAAAGGAGAGATAGATTGATACCAGGCTGCATAACGTTATAAGCGTTATAAAATACTTGTCGCAGCTTTTTGTGTTAAATCTGAACATTTAATCGCCCTTATTTTTAATAATGTAACGAGGTCTTTTCTTTGCCTCTATATATATCCTTCCAACGTATTCTCCCAATATCCCAACGCCAATAAGTTGTATGCCGCCAAGAAAAA
This sequence comes from Leclercia sp. LSNIH3, assembly GCF_002935105.1. Lineage (NCBI taxonomy): Bacteria > Pseudomonadati > Pseudomonadota > Gammaproteobacteria > Enterobacterales > Enterobacteriaceae > Leclercia > Leclercia sp. LSNIH3. The sequence goes on along the minus strand of NZ_CP026387.1, from coordinate 505,377 downwards.
GAATAGAAATAAGCAGAGATGGATATCCTCGAACTGGGTTTCCAAAGACAATCGTATCTATAATCATCCATGATCCGTAGAGAAAGGAGAGGCTGGCAACCGCTAAACCTATATACGTCCACACGCGAAGTGGAAAGGTTGAAAAACTAGTGATACCTTCGAGCGCTAAATTCCAAAGTTTCCAGCCATTAAATTTGGTATTGCCCGCGACTCGCTCGGCGCGCATATACTCCACAACCTCGGTTCTTCCACCCACCCACGAAAGAACGCCCTTCATAAAAAGATTTCTCTCCGGGAGAAGCTTTATATTGTCAATAACTTGTTTACTCATCAATCTAAAGTCGCCGACATTTTCCTCTATTTTGGGGTTACTTATTTTATTATGAAGCTTATAAAACCATTCGGCTGTTTTTCTCTTCAAGCGGCCATCGGTAGAACGGTCTGAGCGCTTGCCCAGGACGACATCGGCCCCTGCCTGCCACTTTTCAATCATCAAAGGAATGGCTTCAATCGGATCCTGAAGGTCGACGTCGATAGGAATAATGGCATCACCGGTAGCATGGCCCAAGCCAGCAAAAAGAGCGGGTTCTTTGCCGAAGTTTCTAGTGAAAGACAGAGAAACAATCTGCGGATCAGAAACTGCAAGCGCGTTGATGATCGACTCGGTAGCATCTTTACTGCCGTCATTTATAAATACGATTTCTACATCGTATTTTTTCAATGGCTCGTATTCACGAACTGCTTTATAGAAAAGGGGTATTGCGTCTTCCTCATTGAAGACAGGAACTACCAGAGAAATTTTCATTTCGCATCCCTAAAGACAATGAATTTTGAATAGATAAAACCACCCACAAGGCTGATCGCGGAAAACACGATTAAAGTGACGATCGGAGCCATACCAGATTTATCAGCAGCCAAGCCAACCGCGGCGCTCAGTGTGCCCATGAACCCAACATATAGCATGTAGCGCAGCGTGGTAGTTGACGACTTAAATGTAAATCTGGCGTTAGCAAAAAAGCTAAATGAAACAGCGACAACGAACCCTGAAAAGTTCCCAAGGGCCTGGCTTGTTTGGAATACATAGAGGCATACTGCGAACACAATCCAATGGACGAGCGTGTTTATCACACCTATCGATACGTACTTAGCAAATAACTTTAACATTGTATAAGTCAGTGAATTCTAAGAGGAGTAGAAGTTTAGCAAACATCCCGTACTTGATCGACAGTAAAGATAAACGATGCTGTATATATATACAGCAATTTATGGAGTGCGGATCATGGGCAGGAAATACGAAATACCAGGCGCGTTTACATCAGCAATAAAGGAAGCGGCAAACGGCCGCAAAATAATTTCAACGCAGGACTTTGTGACCGAGCTCGCTAAGGTAAACTGGAACTAGTCTCTGCATGAGGCCAATCAGCGGATCGAGCATTACGTCACGATCCTCAAAGACAACTCGATCAATGAGGGCCAAGTCAGAACCTTCCTGCTCTACAACCCGAACGGAGGGTTGTGACATGGGCTTTTCTTCACCGGCAACGGACTAGGTCGAATGGCGCTTAACGTCGGAGCTGATCTGCGGCGTTGGCATCGACACTCGAATAATGGAAACGTCATCCGGGCTTGCGGTGATCGAGCCGGTCACACGACTGGTACAGGGGCAGGTTCTGCTGATCCTTAGTGGCGGGCAAACCCAATTTGCTCGGTTTCTGGGAAAAGCATTAATCACAGAGGACGGCGAGGCGATAGAAGGCGACGCAGCGGAAGAGGTAGAAGTAATGGGCAGGGTGACTTTCTTCATAAACAGCACAGACGCTAATGATAGGCCGGTGTAGAAAGAGTTCATAAAAAAGCCCGCATCAGCGGGCTTCTTATCACTCGGGAGCCGCGGCTCCTTTGCGTATCCTTTTTTGTCCCCTCACCGTCTGGTCGGTGTCCTGCTGAGACTGCTAACTTCCTGTTATTGCTGGTGATGTCCTATCACCGTCCAATCATGATTGGTGGAGCTGGCGGGAGTTGAACCCGCGGCCTCGAAACTTCGCCAGGATTAACGATGATCAAACCGGTCTGCATCTGTACGCATTCGAAATAAAGACATGATGGCCTTGCCTAAAAAGTCTAAGGTCCGCTATGAGCGAAAAGCGGGCATTAACGCCCAATTAAAGTGTGAAGCACGTATTCACCATACTCAATTTGAATACCTTAATCACTAAATTTGAACCAAACTGAAAATGCCAAGCGTGCTGAGCCATTCTTAAATTGTTTGTTATATTTCAAGCACGACGGAGTCAATAGACAACCTTGAGTTATCAGAAATATCCTCGACAAACTCAGCCCACGTACCTCTCTCGACTCTTCGACTGCAATAATGCGAAGTAGCCCTAATGAAGCCAATAGCGACGTCATACAAATCTTGGATAAATTCTTCTATAATAGCTTCGTTGTTGTCACCGTAGGATAAAAATATAGAGTCACGATAGTTCGCTTTACCACGGTATCTAAATGCCTGAATAAGGAAATTAACTTGTCCTTTTTCTAGTGCGTGATCGCGAACTTCGCGAGCAGCTTTCGTGCGAAAGTTGTCAACACTAAGAGCTTTGAAATCACGAGAAGTTCTCACCCTCTCTTCTGTTTCCCACTTTTTGTAGCCATGAGTCCCCTTTAGATAGGAAACCAGTGCACCATGAGCAGTTTCATTATCATAAGCTCTATCATTTAGGTCGAAACGGTTAGCACCTCTATATGCAGCAATCTCGGCATCAGCAGTGTTTGAAACTAAACTAGTTAGAAGAAGATTAAATGGATATGGGATAAGTTCTTTTTCCGCGATATCTGACTGCCAAACTTTTGCTGTGGCTGTATGTGTCTCTTGAATAGAACCAGAAGATGCTGCAACCATCGCGCTAGCGGAAAAATAGATACTGTAATACCAAGAAATAATAGCTGAACGACATATGTCATATTTATCTTCGACATCTTTATTCATACTTTTCAAAGATGACAGATTATGTAAGGCCATCATTGTGTTCTCAAACACAAGCGTATCAGCTTCACGATTGACAGGTCTACGTTGTACCCGAGCATATAAATCATTTAGTTTATCATCGGCACAAGCGCCACCGTTAACGACTTCGGCAAGGGCCCTCATCCAATTTACAGTCCCCTGAAACGCAAACCGGGGCTCTGCCTGATCACCGGCTTCAAATAGCCTGTCTAATAGCCACTTACTCATGATAAACCTTTGGTAATATGCGGTTATTCAGCGGAAAAATCTGTATCTAAACACGGACTTTTCCACGTTTGAAATTTAATGTGTGGAACACTACATCGCTTTTGTATAACTGACAACAGCTTATAGGTACAGCCGGGAATTGTATTTGTTATAAATACGGATTAATCCACCTAACAAGTGGTGGCGATACCTTGATCCGGACAAGATATTTTTGCAGTGCTACAACGTCTGCAATTGGCACAAAGCCGGCTTTGGCGGTTGAACCTGGTTCGCGAAATACAACCTAATAGCTAGATATTCTTTAGAGTTTTGACTGGCACAAGGGGTTTGAACCTCCGCCCCCGCAAGTCAGTTAACCCTGCATTGACTGAGAAAACGCAATCATCTTTGGGTGCAAGTTATTGAAAGAATTACATCACCAAAATATCCTTTTTTCTCATAATTGAAGGTAACTACTTAAAAGTAAGGGCGTAAGGGACGGTCTCGAAAGCCGGGTGTAATTTATTTTTTATCTAGATCATACATCAATGATATTTTAAAGTGACTTCATAAGAAAAGAAATAGCATTTAAAAAATAACTCGCAATTTACAAGTGATGGGGTTAGATAAAAATGAGAATGGTACGATCTCATTTTTATCATAAAGTAGTAAAGCTTTAAAAATTAGTAGTTTTATTATTTATTTTTAAAATGATTTACAATAAACCACGCCACTATTATTGGAATGAAAAGAAGAAATAATTCAACTGAAAAAAACCATACGCTGTACCAGTTTGGATAGAAATAAGTTATGGCACTTGAGATAAAACAAAAGCTTACATTAAGATTTAACAATATCATGCCAATAACTTTGGATAAACAGAAAAAATAATCAAAGCCTTGCTTTTTATCTAACCTTGCATCTTCGACGATGCAGTTACCCTCTTTATCTAAATGACATTCTGTTAAAATTATATTATGTAACGGATATGTAACCCATTCATTTCTAAATAATTTAATCGCACCCCATATGTTGAATATGTGGTAAACATTGCGCACATTAAAAATGCTATTAAGTAATCCCAAAGAATTACCCTGAAATATTACATTGGACGTATTAATGCTTGGTTTAGGTATTAATTTTTTTGATTTATTTGTAATTATATTTTGCATCCAAATGAATAAATTAACAGATCGCCGGTGAAGACATTTTAAATTAATTTTAGATAAGCCTAAGTTATTATCTTTTTTTGGGGAGAAATAGGCACGTCCCTCAGTTTTCGTTATGAATTTTTTATCGAGATATATTTTATTTACGGAGGTGGTTTTACAACAGTGATAAAGTATTTCTGGTTTTTTTCTAAAGAAACAAAGTAAATAGGCCGCGATCATTAAAAAAGGGTATGCCAAGAACATTGCAAAAAAAATTGCGAACCACATGTCCATGTCCAACTCCGTCTAAATTTTGGTTAAGTGTAATTTAAAAACTTGCCATCTTAAGGGCTTTAACTTCGTCTAAATTGAATTAAGACAAAGTGGAACGGTAGATTCTCCAAACCTCTAATCATTGTCAACGAAAACAATTGCTTAGTTAGGAACTTAATCAAAGCGATTTATGATGCAATATCTGTATTAATTCATTACATATCAATTATTTATGGAAATTCTAACGATATAGTGCTGCGTCACATGGAATGGTTCGAAGCCGCAGACCTGATCGTTAAAGGTATGGAAGGCGCGATTAACGCCAAAACCGTTACTTACGATTTCGAACGTCTGATGGAAGGCGCTAAGCTGCTGAAATGTTCAGAGTTTGGTGACGCGATCATCGCGAACATGTAATCCGGTTTCCGGGTTATGTACAAACGGGAGCCGGTTGGCTCCCGTTTTTTTTATTATTAACTGACCCTGACCCTGACCCTGACCCTGACCCTGACCCTGACCCTGACCCTGACCCTGACCCTGACCCTGACCCTGACCCTGACCCTGACCCTGACCCTGACCCTGACCCTGACCCTGACCCGCTGACCAACACAGGTCTTTATTGTTAGCCGTGAAAAATAAAAGATAACATTCGCTTTATTGAAGGAAGGGGATTAGGCTTCCCCTGTGGTGAATCCCCCTAAGCGGTGGGGCGACTAGTCAGAGCAGGTGAATGACGCGGCTCTGTGGTCTGGCGCAGAGTCACCGGGAGGCACCCGGCACCATGATTTCATCCAACCCGCTATTTTCCTGAGAACGATACAGGCTACCGTGACCGGAGCGGGCACGGGGCCAGATTTCGTCATCTGACAATGTCGTTTCGATGAGTTCAATGGGCACTCCCGCGTCATTGATCACCGCGACCGGGTAACCATCAATTGGCTCGTAAGGGCCCAGAATAATCTCTTCCCCTTCAATGGCCGCAGACAGGCTGTTTACCTTAAAAGCGACATGCGGTAAGGTTTTCAAAAAAGGGTGGAGGGGAGAGTCATGCGTGAAACGATGTCACTGAACCCTGAATTTACCCGGGTTGTCAGCGGTATACATTCCTGCTTTTTCACTGAATGAACCTTCAGGGGTTCCTTCCTGTAGCGGGATGCCGAAGTGATGAAACGCGTAGTGAATGCCTGCTTTCATAAGCAAAGATGTTTAATTGAATGCCGGGCAGCTGTCACCACCCGGCTTGGGTTACTACTGCAATTCCTTATCTTTTAGGTGTTCAACGTAAAAGTCATAACGGTCAAGGAACCACAGCCGGCAATCCTCATCCATGTTGCCGGTTATTGCATCCGTGCACAGATGTCGGCCGTGCAAATGCATCCGGGCAAAGCTACTGGCTAGAAAATCTAAATCCCGGGAAGACACGACACCCTTCTCACTGCCTAACTGCATACATTCCTCCTCTGTTAGTGAAACAAAAAGAAAAATGTGTCTGTTACAAGTATGGCTCAAAAAAAGCTCGGCGCTATCATTCCGCATTCAGAAAAATGCTCAAAATCAACACCAGATAGCTGTCCGGCCTGTAAGTGCATAGTCAACCGTGGCAGGAGGGCTATCCGCTGCCTTGTTATTGCGTCCGCTAAAGCCTCTGCAACTTTCAGGTAGCGAAATATAATCCCCTGCTTTAACAGATATTCTGCACACAAAGTTTTCCTTGTCCTGCGGGTATTTGTATTAAAGGAAGTTATCTTCTTAATTACCCCTGATTTACAGCTTTTATTACGCGATTACACATATTGACACGAATGTTGCCGATCGGTAATTATTACGTTAAGCAATAAGGTTATTCTTATTTATTGTTCGTTATTCCGGCCGTGCCATTTATCAAATCATTGTTATGTCGGGATAACCTGAGAAAAATCATGATCGGTGGGCCTTTTAATCTTTCTTACATAAAGGGCTCTTCAGACGATGAGGATTCTTCCTGGTCGACACGGTTGTCGCATTCTTCCTGCAATCATACTTTCTTTGCCCTTTGTCATTTCTGTGACCATGGCTCAGGCGAGGGCGTCTTCGTCTCCCTCGCACTCTATTTCTGACAACACCTCGCCGGGCGGTTTGTTTGCCGCGCTGCGGAGCACGATGCTCCATCATCCCGGTCTTGCCAGTCAGCAGGCGCTTGTGCGTTCCAAAGAGGCCAATGCCGACAGTGCCCGCGCGGCGCGTTTGCCCACGCTTGGGGCCAGCGCAGGGACGGGGCAAATTTCGGGTTACAATGATTCCACTTCGACCACCTTAAGCGTATCGCAACCGTTATGGGCTTTTGGGCGTATCGACAGCGCGATTGACTACGCCGACGATGACACCCTTGCTCAACAAGCCACGGCCTGGGCTACACGTCGTGAATTGCTGGAAGAGACCGCAGTGGCCTACGCGAATGTGCAGGGGGTTCGCGAGCGTCTTGCGGTTGCTGAATCGAACGTAAACAACCATCTGGCGTTGCAGGAGCAGATCCAGCGCCGCGCGCAGGGTGGACTGGCCTCTTCGGCTGATGTCAGCCTGGCGAAGGCCCGGTTGTTACAGGCGCGTTCCTCGCTCGAACAGGCCAAATCGGACCTGCTTACCGCCGAATCCACGCTGTTATCCCTGACTCAGGAGCCGATCGCAAGCGATCTACCGGTGCCTGGCAACATCCTCCAGCTACCTGCCGATCAGGCGATACAGGAACAAGTTCTTGCGCAGAGTGCGACCGTGCGTGCCCGCGAAGCGGGGGTTACGCTTGCCGAAACTGATGTAGAACGTCAGCGCACCTCATCGCTGCCGACCGTCTCCCTGCAAGCCTCCCGCAACGACTACTCAGGCATCCCCAACCAGAGAAATAACAATACGATCAATATTGTGGTGACCGGCACTATGGAAGGGCTGGGGCTGGTGAACCGTGGTCTTCAGAACGCGGCGCTGGAACGCGTGGAGTCCGCACGACAGGATCTGGCCCAACAACGCCACAGCGAAGACATTCAGACGCGCCAGTTGCTTGATCAGCGTGATGCTAACCAGACGTTGCTGGTGGGTTATGAGCAGTCTGTTGTCGAACTCAGCGACACGCTGGCATCGTTCCGTCGTCAGTACGAGTCGGGCTACAAAAGCTGGCTGGACGTTCTCAACGCTGTGCGCGAATTAACCGAACAACAACAAGCGCTGGTATCGGTACGATCGGCATGGCGGGTCGACAGCTTACGACTGGCCGCGCGCACGGGACGTATGGACGATACCTCGGGCGCCCTGCCCACGGGCACACCACTAGCTAACACCTCTGCGAGCCATCCCTGATGATACCTGTTCCTCTCTCTGAATTACTGGCCTTGCTGGACAAGCTACGCGCCCCGGTGAATAAAGCGGCATTAACGCAGGCGTATGCGCGAGCGCAGACCGCGACTCCGTTGACAGATCGTCCACAGGATCATGTGCGCAAGATATTGTCAGACGCGGGAATGAAAGATGTCCGGCTGGCATTGCTTCCCTGGCGGCGTTTTGATCCACGCCATCTACCGGCACTGATGTGGCACGAACAGACATGGTGGCTGGCCGAACGCTATAGCGAGGAAGGGAAAACCGATACCCTCACGCTAACCCGGGAAGGTGTCGAACCCCGAACGCTGACGGTAGACGACCTTGTGACCGGCGCGCCGGGTACGGCTACGGATGACGAAACGGCGGTGCTCTGGTTCAGCCTGGCTTCGCACGTCCAGTCAGAAAATCTCTCTGATAGCGAAAATCCGGCTATGCGCCTGGTCTGGCGAGAGCTGCTGCGCGACCGCCGCTGGGTGTCCCGGGTCGTCGCCGCCACGCTGCTGGTAAACATTCTGGCCATTCCCACCTCGCTCTTCGCCATGCAGGTTTACGATCGCGTGGTTCCCACGCTGGCCTGGGCAACACTGACCACGCTGGTTGTGGGGATGGTGCTGGTGGTGGGGCTGGACTGGCTACTCAAAACACTGCGTGCCCGCGTCATGGACAGCGTTGCCAGCAGTGTGGATAAACGGCTTTCCCAGCATGTCTATGAACACCTGCTGCACCTGCAACTCGACCAGCAGCCCGGCAGTCTGGGCACGCTGGCCGCTCAGGTGGGGGCGCTGGATTCGGTACGGCAGGTTGTCTCTGCCGGTCTGGTCTTCGGTATCGTGGATCTGCCGTTTGCACTGCTGTTTATCGGGCTTATTGGTTTGATCGGTGGGCCTGTAGGCTGGGTTTACCTCGGGATGTTACCTGTCGCCCTGGCGATTGGCCTGTTCACCCGTCTGCGCTTACGTCGTCTCACGCGCCAACAGATGCTTCGCAGCAATGAGCGTCTGGGCCTGTTAGTGGACAGTATTCGCGGGGCCGAGACGCTGCGCGCCAGTCATGCTGGCTGGCGTTTTGCACAAGACTGGCAGACGCTCAGTCATTCCATCTCTGGCTATAGCATTCAGCAAAAATCGCTCAGCCAGTTCTGCACTATCACCACCGGCAGCCTGGCAACACTGGCGTATGTCATGGGGATTGTTGTCGGGGTCTGGGGCGTCGAAGCCGGATATTTGACCACCGGCGGCATGGTAGCGTGCAGTATTCTGGGTGGCCGTGTCATCGGGCCGGTGAGTCAGGGTGTTCAGTACCTGATGCAGTGGCAGCAGGTCAGAGAAGCGCTGGATATGGTGAACAACCTCTTGCGTAAACCTACGGAGCGCCGTCCCGGGCAGACCCTGTTGTTACCCGATCGCCTGCCAGAACATATCAGTGTGGAAAAGCTGCGCTTCGCCTTTCCGCAGTCTCCGGTACAACAACTCAATATTCCCGCACTCCACTTTCATGCCGGTGAACGCGTCCTGCTGTTAGGACCCGTTGGCGGCGGTAAATCGACGTTGCTGAAGGTCCTGGCCGGGCTGTATCGCCCCGGTGAAGGCAGCGTCCGTCTGGGCGATGTCGATTTGTGGGAGATCGATCCCCAGTTGGTCAGTGCTCAGGTCGGCTATCTGCCACAAGCGGTGCAGCTCTTCAAAGGTACGCTGCGCAGCAATCTTATGCTCGCAGGTGCAGTCAGCGACACCACGCTGACGGACGTTACCCGCGATCTGGCGCTGGATCAGGTGGCTGCCAGTAATCCGCTGGGTATGGATATGGCTATCAGTGAAGGTGGCTCGGGTCTGTCTGGCGGTCAACGCCAGCTGGTAGGCCTGGCACGTGTGCTGATGGCACGTCCACGTATCTGGCTTCTGGATGAACCGACAGCCTCGCTTGATGGCGAAGCGGAGGCCCGTGTGTGGAAAGCATTACAAGCCAGGCTCCAGCCAGAAGATATCCTCATCGTCGCCACTCACCGTCCGATGGCGGCCATTAATTTTGCAACCCGTGTGCTGGTCGTGCAGGAAGGCACCATCGTACGAGATGGTACTCCAGACAAGTTGTTGCCAGGACTGATGGCGCGCGCCACCGGCTCGCGGCCCACCGTTGAGGTCATGAACGTAAAAACACGTATGCCAGAAGCATCAAATTCAGCAGGAGTTCTTAATGGCCGTTGAACTGTTTGACGACGAAGTCGCTGATGCTGCTCGCGTGCATCGGCTGGAAAACTACCACCGCAGCCGCATCTCCGCCGGGCTGATCTGGAGCAGCGTCGCACTGGTCCTGGGTTTCGTCATATGGGCGAGCTATTTTCGCATTGATGAAGTCGCACGGGCACACGGTGAAGTGATCGCCAGCAGTCGGGTGCAGATAATCCAGACCGTGGACGGGGGCGTACTCTCCGAGCTGCATGTCAAAGAGGGTGACCACGTTAAGGCGGGGCAGATTCTGGCTCGCCTCGATCCAACTCGCGTTGAAGCAGCGGCGGGTGAAGTGGACGCACGTATCATCGGTCTCAGGGCGCGTATTGCCCGACTTCGCGCAGAATCAACGGGGCAGTCAGCGCCAAGGTTCCCCTCCGATCCAGGCCCGGCCTTGCGCGAGCAGGCAGACATTGAGCGTGCACTTTTTCTGCAACGCCGTCAGAGCCTGCAGGAAGATATCACCGCGCTGCAAACCGCCGTGAATTTAGCCAGTCAGAAGCTCAACCTGGTCAACGAGCTGGAACGCTCTGGCGATGTGAGCACCAGTGAGCGGCTTAACGCGCAGCGCGATCTCAATGAAGCCCGTGCCCGCCTGCTGGGTCGCCGCAATAAGTTTTTGGACGACGCACGAGCCGATCTCACCAAGGCTGAAGATGACCTGGGCCAGACATTGCAACAGATGGCAGGCCGTCGCCAACAGGTACACGATACGGTCTTTACGGCCATGGGGCCTGGGATAGTCAAAAACGTCCGCGTCACCACGCTGGGCGGGGTATTACGTGCGGGTGATGAGATCATGCAGATCGTCCCGTCCGATGATGCCCTCATCATTGAGGCTAAGGTTCTGCCTGCTGATATTGCCCGTGTTCAGGTTGGACTCCCGGCCACCGTACGCCTTGACCCCTTCGATTACACCATTTATGGCGCCTTGCAGGGGGAGGTGATTTATGTCTCGGCCGACACCCTTAAGGAAAACACACCACGTGGCGAGGAGATCTACTACCGCGTCCATGTTCGTTTGAAAAGCCATGCTGAAGGTCAGTCAGACCGTCAGGAAGAAGGGCAGTTTGTGCGCAGTACGACAGGGCGTCAGCTCGACATCCTGCCGGGCATGACCTCTCAGCTCGATATCCGTACCGGTGATCGCACGTTGATGGACTTTTTACTTAAACCTTTGCGTAAAACACTCAGTGAATCATTCCAGGAGCGATGACACCGCAGGTGGTCGTTGCAACCCGATTTTCCTGTTCGCCCCAATTGGACATAACACACACAATGAACTCCGAGACCCAGATGAAGCCACGCCAATATACGCTTAATACCGGTAAAACCCGTATCACTCTGCAGGCCGGGCAGACCAACATTCACAAGGCTGCGCCGGGTGAAACTTACCGGGTGCTCAAGCGCCAGGGCGAAAATGATCAGGAAAAGCTGGCCGATGACGTAGTCGCTTCGCGTCACGGACAAGATCTGCAACTGGACTATGCCGATGGGACCTCGTTGACCCTGCAGGACTGGTTTACGCAAAGCGATACCAGCGTAACCCTGCCTGCTGATGGCACATCTACCCAGGTGATGACGCCAGCCAGCACCGAGGGGGCGGCTTTGGCCGACGGCAGTCATGTGTTCTATGCGCACGGTTCTCCCGATGCGCTGGCCAGCATGACCTCAGGCCACCCGGGGCTGGATCATATCTTATCCGGCCTGCAAAATGGCACGGCAGGGTCGGGCCATCCGATTACCTACCTTCCTCAGTCGCATTCTTACGCGGGTTACCTCGCCGGCGCACTCGGACTGGGTGGCGTGGTCGGGGTTGCCGTGGCAAGTGGTCACAGTGGGGGTGACAATGGCGGCAAGCACGACAACGGTGGGGGTGAACCCGCTGTAGAGAACGCCGTCCAGCTTAATTTTGTCGGCGGCCCGGCGCTCAGCAGTAACGATTTGAATGTCGAGATTTATCAGGCCGATGGCAAAACGTTGATTGGCACGGGAACGCTGGGGCCAAACGGCTCAGTAACCGTGTCTGCTGGCAGTTACAGCGGCGTCGTTATCGTTAAGCTCGTCAATAGCGGCGGCGCGGCTGACTACCTGGACGAAGCGACAGGCGCGGGTAAAGACCTCTCTGCTCAGCTCTGGAGCATGGGTGTTATCTCCGGAGACAACAGCACCCTCGTTCTCAATATTAACGTGTTGACAACCCTCGCCTACACCAAGGCCCAGGAAGCCATGGGCGGCACGCCTGACAGCCCAGCGACCCTGAACGCGACGCAGGTGGCCGACACGTCCGCTGCCATCAGCAACCTGTTAGGTGTGGATGACATTCTGAACACCACGGTTGTCGCAACCAACGGCGGCAGTTATGACGCGACCGATGGCCTGAGTGCCGGTGAAAAATATGGCCTCCTGCTGGCGGCATTCTCCGGCGCGGAAGCCAATGCCGGAGCGTCCAGCCAAACCATCCTTGACACCGTCACTGCCGGAATCACACTCGGCAGCAGTAGCAGTCTGTCCGATGGGGTGCAGTCGTTGCTGATTAAAGGCGCAGCGGCCGCTACTGACACGTCCAGCGGTCTCAGCCTTATTATTGACACCCATGCTCCTGTTTTCAGCAGTTCCAGTACAGCCAGCGTGGATGAAAACATCGGGGCTGGCCAGGTGGTCTGGACTGCCGTCGCGACTGACCCCAGCCCATTTACCTACAGCCTGAGTACCATCGGCGATGGCGCGCTGTTCAGCATCAATGCCTCCACCGGCGCGGTCACCCTGACCGGCAACCCGGACTTTGAGAACAAAGCCAGCTACAGCTTCACCGTGGTCGCCACCGATGCGGCCGGGAATGCCAGCAGCCAGGCGGTCACGCTGGGAATTAACAACCTCGATGAAGTCGCTCCAACCATCACCAGCGGCACCATCGCCACCGCGATCGACGAGAACAGCGGCGCGGGCCAGGTGATCTACACCGCCACGGCCACCGACACCGCCGACATCAGCGGCGGGGTGACTTTCTCCCTTAAAGTGGGCAGCGATGCCGGGCTGAGCATCGATCCGGTCACTGGCGCGGTCACCCTGACCGGCAACCCGGACTTTGAGAACAAAGCCAGCTACAGCTTCACCGTGGTAGCCACCGATGCAGCGGGTAACCACAGCAGCCAGGCAGTTACGCTGGGAATTAACAACCTCGATGAAGTCGCGCCGGTTATCATCAGCGGCACCACCGCCACGGCGATCGACGAGAACAGCGGCGCGGGCCAGGTGATCTATACCGCTACGGCCACCGACACCGCCGATATCAGCGGCGGCGTCACCTTCTCTCTGAAAGCGGGCAGCGACGCGGGCCTGACCATCAACCCGGTCACCGGCGCGGTCACCCTGACCGGCAACCCGGACTTTGAAAGTAAAGCCAGCTACAGCTTCACCGTGGTCGCCACCGATGCGGCAGGCAACCACAGCAGCCAGGCGGTCACGCTGGGAATTAACAACCTCGATGAAGTGGCTCCAACCCTCACCAGCGGCACCACGGCCACGGCGATCGACGAGAACAGCGGGGCGGGTCAGGTGATCTACACCGCCACGGCCACCGACACGGCGGATATCAGCGGCGGCGTCACCTTCTCGCTGAAAGCGGGCAGCGATGCGGGCCTGACCATCGATCCGATCACCGGCGCGGTCACCCTGACCGGCAACCCGGACTTTGAGAACAAAGCCAGCTACAGCTTCACCGTGGTGGCTACCGATGCGGCGGGCAACCACAGCAGCCAGGCGGTCACGCTGGGAATTAACAACCTCGACGAGGTGGCTCCGACCATCACAAGCGGCACCACCGCCACGGCGATCGACGAGAACAGCGGCGCGGGCAGGTGATCTACACCGCCACGGCCACCGACACCGCCGACATCAGCGGCGGCGTCACCTTCTCGCTGAAAGCGGGCAGCGACGCGGGCCTGACCATCAACCCGGTCACCGGCGCGGTCACCCTGACCGGCAACCCGGACTTTGAAAACAAAGCCAGCTACAGCTTCACCGTGGTCGCCACCGATGCGGCAGGGAACCACAGCAGCCAGGCGGTCACGCTTGGGATCAATAACCTCGACGAGGTTGCCCCGACCATCACCAGCGGTACCACCGCCACGGCGATTAACGAGAACAGCGGCGCAGGCCAGATCGTTTACACCGCCACGGCCACCGACACGGCGGACATCAGCGGCGGCGTCACCTTCTCGCTCCAGCCGGGCAGCGATGCGGGCCTGACCATCGATCCGGTTACCGGCGCGGTCACCCTGACCGGCAACCCGGACTTTGAGAACAAAGCCAGCTACAGCTTCACCGTGGTGGCCACCGATGCGGCGGGTAACCACAGCAGTCAGGCGGTTACGCTGGGAATTAACAACTTCGATGAAGTGGCCCCCAGCTTCACTACCGGCAACAGCAGCGACAGCTATGCCAGTGCCACGGTGAACGTGGCCGAGAATATCGCCGCCAGCACCGCCATCTATACTGCGCAGGCGAATGATAATGACGCCGCCGACGGTGGCGAGCACGTCACTTACAGCCTGGCTGACGAAAATGGTGCCGCAGACGCCCAGTATTTCAGCATTGACGCTGTAACGGGGGCGGTCACCTTTAAGTCCAGCCCCGACTATGAAGGTGCCCACGCGCCTGCATACACCTTTGCAGTCGTCGCTACTGACGCAGCCGGTCACACAACCCGCCAGACCGTCACTGTCAATGTCACCGATGTGGACGAAATTGCCCCCACAGTCACACTCGATGGAAGCTCTACGGGGCCTGTGATGTTGAATACAGCGCCCCTCAACACGTATCTCAACGGTTATGACACTACCGCGCTGGGTGACGGCACCTTCCTGGTGACATGGGCAAGCAACAACAATGGCAACCTCGGGATATATGCCCAGCGCCTTAGCGCGCAGGGTGTGGCGATGGGCGATCCGGTACAGCTCGCATCAGGCGCAACCTATACGGTCATGAGTTCTTCAGACAGTATCCTCAGCGTCACCGCCCTTAATGATGCAGGGGCTTACGCCGTGGCCTGGATCGGCAAGGACGGCACCAGCAGTTACAGCAGCATCTTTGCGCAATCGTTCAACGCTGACGGCACTCCACTATCCGCAGCCGCGCAACTTGATGGGGTTGCTTCTGCACATGACCTCGCCCCGCAAATCGCGACGCTTGCCGATGGCGGCTATATCGTGAGCTGGTCCATCAACAGCGGTGGCATTTACGTGCAGCGCTTTGACGACACTGGCGTTGCAGTAGGCAACACCGTGCCACTGGCTGTGTCCGGCTCTTCTGGCAACGCCAGCCCGCAGGTCACCGTGCTGGACAACGGCAGCTATGTGGTAACCTGGCAGGGCTATACCACCGGCGACTATCACATCTACGTGCAGCAGTTCGACGCCACAGGCAACGGCACCACGCCTGTGATGCTGGACGCTACGACGGGAACCAGTAATAGCTACGAAAACCTGCCACAAATCACGGCGCTGGCTAACGGCGGCTATGTCGTCACCTGGTCCGGCTATAACTACAGCGGTTCGAACTACAACAACAGCACCTATGTGCAGCAGTTCGATGCCACAGGCTCCAGGGTCGGCGGCATTGTCGTTCTGGACGGCTCAAGCAACGCCAATAACGGTGGCAGCTATACCTATCCGTATGTCGCAGCCCTGGCCGACGGCGGCTACGCCATCACCTGGATGGAATACGACAACACCAACGGCTACTACAATTACAAGGTTTATGTACAACAGTTCTCTGCTGGCGGCAGCAAAGTGGGCGCTACCGTGCAACTGGACGCACCGCACAACAGTACGAGTAACGACCGTGATCAATTCCCGCGCATCACGGCGCTGGGGGATGGTGGCTACGCCGTCACCTGGATGAGTATTGGCAGCTCGAATTGGGACATCTATGTGCAGAAATTCAATGCCAGCGGTGTCGCGGTAGGCGATATGGTGCGACTGGAAGCTTCCGGCGGTGCGAGTGACCTCTATCCACAGGTCACTGCCGTCGGTGCAGACGGTGAATACATGGTGACATGGTACGGTTACAGCCCTGGCAGCGGCGTTTCTGGTTACCACCTCTACGTGCAGAAATTTAATGCCGACGGCAGCACTTACGACAACCTGGTCGTACTGAACCATGACGGCCAGGCCACCGTGCAAAGCACCGAAACCGGCACCGTCTATCTGGTCAACGACAATGTCGTGGTCAGTCAGCTCAGCGACATTACTGGCGCCGCCAGCGACCAGTGGGCCAGCACGGCCGTGATCGCAAATACCAGTGCAACGATCTCCGCTGCCAACCTTGCTGACGGCACCTATCACGCCTGGGCTGTCGATGCGGCAGGCAATCTTTCTGTCATTTCCGGCCGCAGCGTGGTGGTGGATAACACCGTGCCTGTCTTTACCAGCGCGACCACAGCCGCCGACATTACCGACAGCACCGTCGCTGGCGATACCGTGTATACCGCTGCCGCCACCGACGCGCACGGCGTCACCTACAGCCTGAACGACACCCAGCACTTCCGCATCAACGCCAGCACCGGCGTGGTGACACTGATTTCCAGCCCGGACCAGGCCAGCGGTGCGCAATTCATTGTCACCGCCACCGATGCCGCCGGCAATCAGACCACGCAGACCGTCACCTACAACGTCGTCGATACGACGCCGCCGGGCGTCATGCTCGTCAGCGACGCGGACGGCGTGGAGAACAGTGGTGAGATGGTCATCGTGCAGAGCTCCGAGGCGGGCACGGTATACCTGGTCAGCGACAGCGTGACGGTGACGGATCTGAACAGCCTCAACAATGCTGCCGACAACCTGGTGAATAGCGTTGCCGTCGCGGCTAACGTCGGCACCGTGCTGGCCCTGAACGGCCTGGCCGAAGGGACTTACCACGCGTATGCCGTGGATGCCTCCGGCAATGTCTCCGCTATCTCCGGCAGTAGCGTGACAGTGGATAACACTGCGCCCGTCATCTCCGGTGGCGCAACGGCTAACGGCACCAGCCTCACCAGCGGTGCAGCGGCGGGCACCCAGGTGTACGACGCCAATGCCAGCGACGCCCACGCCATCATCTACAGCCTGGACCAGGACAGCCTCGCCTGGTTCGACATTAATGCCGCCACCGGTGTCGTCACGCTGAACAGCGCCGCCGTCGCCGGCAGCTATAACCTGGTCGTGACCGCCACCGATGCGGCGGGCAACCACAGCAGCCAGACCGTTACCGTTGAGGTCGCGCCAGGCAACAACCTTGATGGCATCCCGATGGTCTCGGGCAGCACCACCGACACCTCCACCGAGATGATTGTCAACGTCGGCCTGGAGAAGCTGAGTAACGGTTACACGGTCGTCGAGTACATGCGGCAGACCGGCGGTGACTATATCACCTGGGATCCGACCGGCGCGCTGTACGACGGCGTCGTCAGGGTGCTGGACGCAAGCAACAACGTCGTCAAGACCCTGGACATCAGCATTCCTGCTGGCTACACCATGCTGGATACGCAGATCAAGGCGCTGGCCAACGGCGGCTTCGTCGTGGCCTGGTCGCAGGTGGATACCCTTAACTGGACTGACTTTAGCGTCCACTATGCGATCTACGACAACAGCGGTAACCTGCAATCCAGCGACACGCTGGCGTCGCCAGGCTCCGGCGTTACCATTGCGGCGCAAAGCAGCGCGAATGGCGGTGATTTCGCGATCGCCTACCAGACGATGGGCAACGGGACCGACCAGCAGGAGGCCATCTCGGTCTTCCACTACAACGGCAGCGGATCCAGCTTTACACCGGGAACGCAGACCCTGATTGGCGGCAATGACGCGAGTCAAAACTTCGGCGGCGTTGCCAGCCCGGCCGTCCAGTTGATGAAATTCCAGCTGACGCCAGGTGTGTTGACGGCGCTGAGCGATGGCAGCTATGTGCTGGCCTCCGAGGTCTACGACTGGATTGGCACGCCGGGTCAGTCGGCGACAACCACGCCTATCGGTGCCTTCATCTTCAAGCTCGACGCCAGCGGCACGCTGACCAGTTTCGACAGCGGCACCACCTGGCAGCGCGTTAACTGGAATGACGAGCAGGGCTCGCCGACTAACGTCATTGCTTTCGACGGTGGTTTTGCCGTCTTTAGCCAGGAATACCGCACCGCGGCCTGGGAGGTCACGCTTTACAACAACAACGGCACGCTGATCACCACCAACATACAGAGCAACACTGTCCATAACATGGGGACCCAGAGCTATCACGCCGTGGACGTTGGCGCGATGGACAAAACGCTCCATGACGAGCTGGCGTGGATCGGCAATGGCTCTGTGGCGGCATCGGCCACGGCCTACGACAACGGCACCGATCTGGTGTTTGTGTTCCCTGACGGTAACGGCGGCTTGAGCCAGGTCACCATCTCCAAAACCACCGGCGATCTGACCAGTGACGTGACCGACACCGGTATCACGGTGCCTCAGGGCGGGCAGTTGTATAACCCGCGGATCGTTTCCGATGGCGCAGGCGGCTATGACATCACCTATTCTGTGCTGTTTGATGCCGACACCAGCGATGGCAGCAAGAGCGGCTACGCAGTGGGCGGTATCTACCAGATCGGCCTGAATGCCGGTCCTGCTCCGGTGTTACCGACAGTGACCGATGCCCACATCGCCATCACCTCTACGCCAGGTGGTGCAGATGGCATGACCTACAAGGTCGGCGACACCGTCACCGCCGTGTGGGACAACTCGGCCAGCGGCGACGCCAATACCAGCGCCGTGACCAGCGTTACCATGGATTTCAGCCAGTTTGGCGGCAGCACCTCGGCGACGGCTTACGATGACGGCACCCACGGCGATGCCATCGCAGGTGACGGTAAATTTACCGCTCAATACACTGTCACCGCCGGTGCCCTTGACCATGTAGCCGGTCGCAACGTCGCCGTCACGGTCACTGCGGCGAATCACACGTCTACCACGACGGCGGACAGCACCGGCCTGACGGTCGACAGCACTGCGCCTGTACTCACCAGCAGTACGCCGCAGGACAATGGCGGCAGCATTGCCACGGGCGCTAACCTGACGCTGACCTTCAGCGAAGATGTGCTGGCCGGCAGCGGCCATATCACCCTCGTTAATGAGAGCGACAGTAGTCAGAACAAAGTCATCGACATCACCGACAGTTCGCAGGTCAGCATCAGCGGCAACACGGTGACCATCGACCCGACAACGGACCTGGCGGCAGGCGCAAACTACCACGTCCAGATCGACAGCACTGCGCTGCACGACACGGCGGGCAATGACTATGCCGGTATCAGTTCGTCTACTGGGCTGAATTTCACGACCGTTTCCGCCTCGACCGCGGATCCGTCCATCGTGGTGTTCGACCTGACAACGGGCCAAAGCTCCGATCACAACGGGCGCGTCTTTGATGCCAATACCGCGTACACCATCTATATCCGGGTCAACAGCGATTCCCATTCGCTGGTTGGGCTGGATAGCAATGAGATGTGGTCGGGCGCGCAGAATCTTGGCATAGACGACAAGATTGTGCTGGTGGGCACGGGCAGCGAAGTTAAGGGTGACTTTGGCAACGCAGTGTCGGGGATGCGCGGTGGGAATTCCATTAATTGGCTGGCGGGATCCTCTATTTCGTTTTCCTCTTATAACGTCGCAGGCGTTGACGCAAGCGGCAAATTCTATCGGGATGGTAATAACGTGGATCTCTGGAACGGCTCCTGGGCCGCGAACCCGAATCAGGACAACGGGTTTGCTCAGGCGTATCTACAGGCGATGCCTGCTGGCGTCCTCACCTCGCAAGGGCTGGCGATGCCATGACAGGTTCTCTGACGTTGCTACGCCGTCTGGTGGAAATGCAGCAGTTCGACGCGCTGCATGAAGCCTGTTATAGCCTGCCGGTGATTTCATCGGCAGAACAGGTGCTGCTGGCCCTGGCCCAGGCCCATCTGGGCCAGCCAGAGACGGCCCGGCAGACGCTGATGGCGCTGGACCCGGCTACACTGGAGGTCGACGCCCGCGTCGACCTGGCTGCCGTACACCTGCGGCTTGGGGAATGTGACGCGGCACAGGCGTTGCTGGAAGCCACCCGCCCAGAGGCACCCGACCACGCGCTTCTGCTGGCGCGTCTGGCGGCCTGTTATGTGCAGCATCAACGGGGGGAGGAGGCTATCCCCCTGTATGAATGCAGCCTGCGCCTGCAACCCCGTATCGCCGTCTATCAGCCACTGCTGCGCCTCTACCTGCAAAGTGAGGCGTTGCCGCAGGCCGAGGAGACGCTGGCTGCCGCTGACCTCTTCTGGGCAGGCGAAAGGGAGCACTGGCCCGCATCGCAGGCGGCTTTGCATGACCAGCAGCTGCGCGGCCTGCGTCTGGAACTGTGGCTGGCCCGTGATGACTTCGTCAGCGCTGACGCCTGGCTGGACGCACGCCATGCTGAGCTGGCGGAGGACGATTATTGCGGCCTGCTGACCGGTTATGCTCAGCGTCTGGCCGAGCGCGGACGCCATGCCCAGGCCGAGGATGCGCTGCGCCGTGGTCTGTGGCATTACCCGGACCATACGGATCTGTACCAACAGCATGCTGAACTGGCGGAGTTACAGGGGCGCCTGCCTCAGGCCTTGGCGTTGCTGAACCGTGCCCTTCATCTGGCCGGACAACAGCAAAAAATGACGCTTCCGTTGCGCCTGAAGCTGGCCAGCCTCGCTACTCAGGGTTATCCGGCGCTGGCACGTAAGATGGCCGAACAGGCTATCGAGGAGGCCGGGGCGCTGACGCCATCACCTGAGATGGACGCGGCGCAGATCGGCCAGTGGCTGGCGCAGGCGCAAGTGGCACTCGCCGGGGTGGATGCACAGGAGCAACACTACACCGACGCGGAGGCGCGATACGTCGACATCCTGCAAGCCCATCCGCACCTGGTGCCCGCGCTACAGGGGCTGGGGCAGTTATATATGCAACTGGGGCGCATCGACGAGGCTGTCGCGCTGTTCGGGCAGGTTTTGGCTGTCGACCCGGCACGCGGTCATGCAGCATTGATCAACGCCAGGCGTTTTCCGCAAGACGAAGAGACGTTGATTCGCCTGGAAACCCTGGCGCGACAACCTGGCCTGTTCGGCCCGGTGCAGCCTGGATTGCTGCTGCAACTTGCGGCAGCCTGGGAAAAGCGCAAGGACTACACCAAAGCCTTCACCCTGGCAAACGAAGCCAATGCCGCCAGCCGCGCACTGCTACGCTACGACCCGGTTGCACACCGGCAAGGCAGCGCGCGTATCCGCCATGCTTTCAGCCGTTCGCTCTACGAGCACCGACGCAGCATCGGCAATGATTCAACGCTGCCCGTGTTCGTACTGGGTATGCCGCGTTCCGGTACCACCCTGGTCGAACAGATCCTGGCGGGACACAGCCAAATCCACGGCGCGGGAGAACTGGGGGTGATCCCCAGTACGATCGCCCGGCTGGAACGCTGGGAGCGTCATACCGGGTCAGGACGCCATTACCCGGACTGTGTGGACGATCTGACTGCGGATGACGTCGCGGGTATCACCGCCAGCCTGCTCAAGGAGCTGCGGGAAACCTTGCCAGAAAACGCGGCCGAGATCCGGCATGTGGTGGATAAGCTGCCGCACAATTTCGAGAACATTGGTCTTATCAAACTGCTGTTCCCGAACGCGAGGATAATCTCAGTGCGACGTGATCCGCGCGATATCGCTATCTCCAACTACTTTACTGACTACGCGGCCAGACACGGTGGGATGGGCTTTGCCTATGACCTGCAGTGGATCGGTGAACAGCTGGCCGACCACAACCTGATGATGCACCACTGGAACCAGCTGTTTCCGGGTGACATTCTCGAGGTGCGCTATGAGGACGTGGTCTCTGAGCCGGAGCGAGAGGCGCGTCGTATGCTGGATTATGTGGGGGTGCAATGGGAACCGCAGGTGCTTGATACCTCTGAACTGGACAGGCCGGTCAAGACAGCCAGTGTCTGGCAAGTGCGTCAGCCTATCTATCAGACGGCGCGTGAACGCTGGCGGCGTTACGCGGACTTTCTGGCGCCGCTGATCGCGGGAACGAATGCGAAGATCGTGCATGAGCCTGTTGAGATGGTGAGCCTGCCAGTGCCGGGTATGCAGAGCGAGGGTATAGCACGCTATCGTCAGGGGAAGCTTGATGAAGCCGAGATGCTCTTTAAACGCCTGCTGCACCACGTGCCCGAACACGCTACCGCGCAGTTTATGGTGGGCCTGATATACGTGCGTAAAGGGCATCTGGCTGAGGGTATTGTGCACATGGAAAAGGGATACGAGGCATGCCCGTGGAATCTCAACTGGCGACGCGATCTGGCGCAGGCATACGAATTAGCGGAGCAGCCGGAAAAAGCACAGGCGTTAAGGGCGGGCCACGTCGGTACGGATGACAGCGTGGCGAGCGCAATGGATATTGACCAGGAGGATGCCCTTCCTCTGGGCTTTTCCATTCGCACCTCCGCGACGGCACCATATTAATGAGCATCGGGATTTGCAGGCAGGGACGCCCGCCACGCCCTTAAAAGTAGGGCAGGGACGATCACTGCGAACAGGTCATCCGGTTTCCGGGTTAGACTAAAACGGGAGCCAACAGGCTCCCGTTTTTTTATGGGCACTATGATGAAAGACCATGGAGGAGAGACCATGATTGACGAAGCATGGCTTCAACGATTGCGTGCAGGGGAAGTCTCCACGCTGACACCAGCGACGCTGGCGGAACTTGCCGCCGAGCTGCTCTCCTTGCGCCAGGAGAACGCCCGGCTGAAACAGCGGTTAGCGACGGAAGTGAAACTCCCCTATACCAGCGCCAGCCCGGTGTGCGATATCGAAGCGGGCTACGCCGCAGGCGTCACGGACTGCAAAGAGGCGATACGCCGGGCCGGGTTTTTGATCGAAGGGGACGACTAGAAGGAAGTACCCGGCGGAATGCCGGGCCTGCTCACGTTAAAACCAGTTAAATTTGTCAGAAAGAATCAACAATAACGAACTGGCACAAACAAGATTAATGCAGATCACGAATCTACTGGAAACGTTCATGTCTCAACACCATTCTGGCTATGAATGAAATGTGCTGATAAGCGTAATAGCAAATAGCGGAACGATCAAATCACGCGGGCAGGGCAAAAAAAAGCCCACATAAAGTGGGCAAGAAATACTGGAAGCAATGTGAGCAATGTCGTACTGAATACCTGAGTGATTTGCTCAACTATTCAGTGTTGAGAAAGATAATGTTTCTCATTAACGATTACAACCCCAATTTTTGTGCGGAAGGCCGGTTTCTCACTTTTTTCTTAAATTTCTCTCGTGATGGGTATCACAAACTTGCAATTCTGAATCCTGTGCTAAGCTTTGTGTGTATTTGATTTGACGACAAAAACCATACAGAGAGGAAAGCAGCTATGGGAATCATATCCTGGATTATCTTTGGGCTTATCGCGGGTATTCTGGCTAAGTGGATCATGCCGGGCAAAGATGGCGGTGGATTCATCGTTACGGTCATACTGGGTATCATCGGTGCCGTCGTGGGCGGCTGGATCAGTACCCTCTTCGGTTTCGGCAGAGTTGATGGTTTCAACTTCGGCAGCTTCATGGTCGCGGTGATTGGTGCACTGGTTGTGCTGTTTATCTACCGTAAAGTCAGAAGCTAAACCGACGCTTCAGACAAAAAGACCGCCTAAAGTGGCGGTCTTTTTGCATCGTTTACCACCAGCCCAGTTGGCTACCGGCGACGGCTGCGATGGCGACAATCAACATTATAATGGTTGTTTTTCTCACTTATCCCCCAGGCGCAGCGTAACCGCCGACAAAAAACCACGTTAAAAAGATGACCGCCGTGATAAAAATCACGATCGGGAACAGAATACCAAGCCGCATGCTACCACCTGTCCTGAAATGCAAAACCCGTCAAGTGTACGGGGTTAATCAATATTGAGAAAGGGCGTTTTGAGTTTGCCTTTCTTATCGCTGTACATGGCGGCATCGGCTGCCCGCAGCGCGCTGTCGGCATCTATTTCGGCAGGATCCACCTCAATTACCCCCAGGCTGGCGCCCGGATAGACAAGATGGAGATCTCCCAGCCAGTACTCACCGGCAATTTGCGCGCTCAGCTGCGTTCTCACCAGGGTTAATGAGGTCTGCTCAGTGCTCTCCCGATCCTGACTCAGGCAGGCCACCAAAAACTCGTCGCCGCCGAGTCTGCCCACGATATCATCGTCGCCGCGTCCATCATTCAGGCGCTTGCCCACCTCAACCAGAAACCGATCGCCCGCCTCATGACCAAAGCGATCGTTAATCAACTTAAAATCATCCAGATCGATGTAGGCGATGATGGCGTTGCGGTTCAGATGGCGCGCCAGCGAGAAGAGGGTAGTGAGGTTCTCGAAGATGGCGCGGCGGTTCGGCAGGCCGGTCAGGGCATCGGTATAGGAGTAAGCGATCAGCGCGGCGTTGGCTTCGCGCAGCTGCCTGACCAGCGACTCCTTCTCGATGTACTGCGCGATAAGTCCGGCGAAAAGCTTTAAGACGTGCTCGCCGCGTTCGCTCAATTGATGCTTGCTGGAACTGGCGGCGCACAGGGTGCCGTACAGGGTACCATCCGTCAGATGAATGGGTATGCTCATATAGGTAGTGATGCCCAGCGCATGCGCTGCATCACAGTCGTCCCAGTGTTCGGCCACGTTATTGCTGAAGAAACAGTTGGAATCGATCGCCCGCTTACACAGGGTCTCGCCCCAGGGAACGCTCAGCCCCTCCGGGATCTCCATCTTTTTGCTGTTTCGGGCATACAGAATATGCTGCAGGCGGGCATTGATATCGATTTTGGTAAGGTAGGTCGACTCCATGTCGGTGACCACTTCAAGCATTTCGAGCAACTGACGCACCAGGCTCTCAAGCGATTGCTCAGTGCTGAGCGTTTCTGAAACACGGGCAAGAATAATATCCGACATGACGCTGCACAACTCCCCTACAGAAGACCTCTGTACCTGTCTGTATTGCTGAAAGATTCGACTGCGCGTAGTAGAACACGATTTAACAACATTTCATATATTCAGGCGCGGAACAGCAAATTCTGGCGGGTAAAAAAAGCCCCGGCACGGGCCGGGGAAATACATCTTGATTACGGAATGATGTTCTCTGGTCAAGGTGAGAACAGCACCATTCTGGCATTGAAACATGGCCTCATGATGAAGAAATAATGGAGAAAGGATCACCCCTTCACCCTGGTGACACGGCGTTTTGGCTGAGATACACTTCGCACTAAGATTATTCCTATGTATTCAGCAGCCAATTACGAGGACATATGTTTCAGTTAAACACGGGCAGCCTGGCGATGATTATCGGTGCCCGCACGCCAGCTGGGCGTCGCAATATCGGAAAATCCGTTGAGTTATTCAGCCTCTGCCAGCCGGGGCAGCGTTTTCTGAACCCCGTCAACGGGATAGTGACAGAACTGCCGCCAGGTGCAGAGCGGGCCTTGTGGCTGGTGACCGGGGATGTATTTTCGTTTGATAACCAGCTGGGCTTTGCGTTTGTACGCCCTGAACATCTGATGCCGCTCACGCCTGAAGAGGCGCCAGAAACCCTCGACGCCTTGATGCTGGATTGATTCAAAGCTGACGCAGCCAGTCGGCTAACACCTGCGCGTGATTCTGCTGCCGATCTTTCGCTCCATACAGCAGCGTCACGGTCTGTTCGTCTGCAAGGCGGGCAATGCGCCGTCCTTCATCCTGATGCAGAACAAGCTCCTGACGATAGGCCTCGCTGAAGCTGGCAAAGTCTATCGTCTCGCTGTGAAACGCTTTGCGCAAATCGCTGGAGGGGGCCAGAGTCTTACACCACTCGTCGCAGGCCAGCGCCTCCTTTTTTACCCCCCGCGGCCAGAGCCGGTCCACCAGGATCCGGTAGCCATCTTCTTGACTGGCCTCGTCATACAGTCGTTTACATGTAATCATTTTCCCGCTCCTTTTCCTGTCGCTGTAACGCTAAGCTATTTTCGCCCACTTATTTTAAGGTGTTGTGATATCAACGGAAGATCGGTAGTCTGAGGCGCCTTATGTTACTTGATATTTGTCTGGCATAAGGATCTCTCTATGGAACTCTCCGCGGTAAAAAATACCCTCCGAATTGCGCTGGTTGGCGACTACAATCCTGACGTGCTGGCTCACCAGGCGATCCCGCTGGCCATTGATGATGCCGCAGCGGTGCTGGAGATCACGGCCGACTACGACTGGCTGGCAACCACCGAATTAACCAGCCCGGAAGATCTGGTGGGCTACGACGCTATCTGGCTGGTTCCGGCAAGCCCCTATAAAAATGCTGCAGGCGCGTTTATTGCGGCACGCTATGCCCGCGAAAACAGCGTGCCGTTTCTCGGCACCTGCGGTGGCTTCCAGCATGCATTAATTGAGTATGCTCGTAATGCCCTGGGCTGGCAGGATGCGGCGCACGCGGAGACCGATACCGAAGGCCGCATGGTGATTGCCCCGCTGACCTGCTCGCTGGTCGAAGTCAGCGACGCTATTGAACTGCGCGCCAACACCCTGATTGCCAGAGCCTATGGTCAGGAAGAGATCGAAGAGGGTTATCACTGCAATTACGGCGTCTCGCCTGAGTTCGCGCAGGCGCTGGAGAAGGGCGATATGCGCGTCACCGGCTGGGACGCGCAGGGTGAGATCCGCGCCGTAGAGCTGGTGACGCACCCGTTCTTTGTCGCCACACTGTTCCAGCATGAACGTGCTGCGCTGGCGGGCCGACCGGCCCCGCTGGTGCAGGCTCTGCTTCGCGCCGCGCAGAAGTACTAAAAGCTGGCTTAGCCGGAGGTGATCTCCCGATCGCGTCCGGCAAGGATCCCACAGATGGCCATTACCACTGATACCAGTCCACAGGCCAGCAGCGGGATGCGCCAGTCACCGTTGGCATCGTGGATTTTGCCCATCAGCGGCGGCCCACAGGCGGCCAGCAGGTAGCCCACCGATTGCGCCATCCCGGAAAGGGCCGCGGCCTGATGTGCCGAGCTGGCGCGCAGGCCAATAAAGGTCAGGCCGAGGATCATCGTGGCCCCGGATCCGAAGCCAAAAATTAGCGTCCACATCACCGCCAGATCCGGCATAAACCACAGCCCCGCACTGCTCACCGCACACATCAGCGCCGACAATCCGGCTACGCCACGTTGATCCTTCAGCCGAAGTAGGATCAGCGGCACTACAATGCCCGGCGCGGCGGTTGCCAGCTGCAGCAGCCCGTGCAGGGAACCGGCTTCGGTTTCGCTGTAACCATGGCTTTGCAGGATCGCCGGCAGCCAGCCAATAATCACGTAGTAAATCAGCGAGTTGATCCCCAGAAACAGGGTCACCTGCCAGGCCAGCGTCGAGCGCCAGATGCCCCGGCTTTGCAGCGCACGCGAGCCGCTCAGCGATCCGGCAGGGCGCTGGCGCCACTGCGGTAGCCACAGGAGCAACGCCAGCAGAGGGAATACCATCAGCATCAACAGCGCACCGTGCCAGCCTGCGCCGCTCAGGGCAACCGGCACCACCAGCGCCGAACCAAGCGCCGCGGCTGCCCCCATCGTCAGGGAGTACGCCCCGGTCAGTTTCGCCACCTGGCCAGGGAAATCACGCTTGATCAGCCCCGGCAGCAGCACGTTACCCAGGGCAATCCCGCAGCCAATCACCGCGGTGCCGCCAAACAGCAGCGCGGCAGAGGGGAGGGAACGCAGGGCGATCCCGGCGATGATCAGCAGCAGGGCAATCATCAGGCTGCGCTCCATGCCGATGCGGCGGGCAAGACCGGCCGCCAGCGGCGAGATCAACGCAAAGGCCAGCAGCGGGAGCGTAGTAAGCAGCCCCGTCTGGGCAGTGGTCAGGGCATAATCAGTGCGGATGGCATCCAGCAGCGGTGCAGCACCGGTAAAGGTCACCCGCAGCGAGGTGGCAATCAGCAGGATCCCGGCAATCAGCAGCGCACGCTGTTTACCGGCAGGTGAAAGGGCAATAGTCATTGTTTTCTCTTACATCGAAATGAATCCACAGGATACGCATTTTCAGGTCGGTTGAAATCAAGCTAAAATGACAGATTATCGCTAATATCGGACAACATGATGATAGGCCTGGGCCTTGAAGGCTACGATCCCGACAGCCAGCATGACGCCGCGGTGGCGTTTCATGTGCGCGTGGTGGCAGACGAGCAGCGCATCCCCCTGCATCAACACCGGAAAGGGCAGCTGATCCTGGCCCTGCATGGGGCGATCACCTGCGAGGTGGAAAATGCGATGTGGATGGTGCCGCCGCAGTTTGCGGTCTGGATCCCCGGACAATTGCCGCACAGCAATAAGGCCACACCCAGCGCCCGGCTCTGTTTTTTATTTATCGAGCCCGGTGCCGTCACCTTGCCGGATCGCTGCTGCACGCTAAAAATTTCACCGCTGGTGCGGGAGCTGATTCTGACCCTGGCGGAACGCAGCCCGGGACACCATGAGCCCGCTACCCGGCGGCTGGTGGAGGTGCTGTTTGATGAACTGCCCCGTCAGCCGGAGGAGCAGCTGCAGCTGCCGGTCTCCTCGCACCCTAAAATTCGCCTGATGAGTGATACCATGGCCGCCTCCCCGGCGGAATGGCAGACGCTGCACCAGTGGGCGCACCATTTCGCGATGAGTGAGCGCAATCTTGCCCGGCTGGTGGTAAGTGAAACCGGGCTTAGCTTTCGCCGCTGGCGGCATCAGCTCCAGCTGATCGTGGCCCTGCAGGGATTGATCCGCGGTCAGTCGGTGCAGCAGGTGGCCCAGGAGTTGGGTTATGACTCCACCACCGCGTTTATCACAATGTTTAAAAAGGGGCTGGGTCAGACTCCCGCGCGCTATATTGCCAGTCTGGCTACGACTTCCCGATAAACAGCGATACCAGCCCGGCGGCAATCAGCGGGCCGACCGGCACACCGCGGAACAGTGCCACCCCCAACACCGTGCCCACCAGCAGGCCGGCCACCAGTGTAGGCTGGGAACTCATCAGCGTGACGCCGCGCCCGCCCAGCCATGACACAAACACACCCACGGCGATGGCAATTAACGATTTCCAGTTCATAAAGGCGTGGATCAGCGTGGAGGCCGGCAGGGTGCCGCTGGCAATTGGTGCCATCACGCCGATGGTGAGGATAATAATCCCGACGGTCAGGCCTTGCTTTTCGATCCACGGGAAAAAACTGCTTAGCGGCGTTACGCGGACGATGATCAGCACCAGGATAGAGATGGCCACTGTGGTGTTGTGGCTGACAAATCCCAGCGCCGCCAGGCCCAGAAGAATGAGCAGGGTAGGGTCAAACATATTGTATTCCTTGCCAAAATAAAAAAAGTAAGCCTGCTTACTTTACGCCCTGGCACGCCGGTAAAAAGGCTTTTCTACAAAAAAATGTCTGATTTGGGCGATTGCCTGAAGACGCTGAGAGATATGGCCTTTCCCGGCCTACGCTGCCCTTAATCCTCTAACTCCCTTAAACCTCGTTTATCTCTTAAACTGTTTAAACCGTGAAAGCCCGTTGACAGATAATTGGAAACAATCATTCCATATCTTTATTAGTAGGCTGCTATATAATGTTTTCATTCGCTGACATTTTTTGAGATTTAATCAATTATGATTTTGGTTGTTATTAATTTATTGTCATGGAGGGTTCTGTGAACAGAAAGTTTAAAGAAATTGATGATACTGTTCGCAGTTTGAATCAATCCACAGATGCGCACTTTAGATGGTTAGTAAAAATATTACGATTTATCGACAGTCGTAATATCGATTTATCTGAGATAAGCAGTGACGAAGCCCACCTGCATTGCGAGTTTGGCCACTGGCTGAATACCCGTTTACTGGAAGAGCGGGAAGACACTAATTTTTTACTGGATATTAACAAAAAACATATTCGCGTTCATCAGGCGTGCCGGAATCTTATTTCCGCCATTGAACAGCAGCGTCAGACCAATGACGTTTTTACCCTTTTCGAAGAATCCTTGCTGGCGTTTACCGAAGCCCTTACCCATTATAAAGTTCACCTGCTGCAGCTGCGTACCAGTTATGACGCGCTAACCGGCCTGCCGCTGCGACGCATTCTCGATGAATCCTTCGCCAGCATGAATAAAGAGTTGGGCGCGGATGGCCTCTATTTATTATTACTGGATATCGATCACTTTAAGAAAGTGAATGATAATTACGGCCATCTTAACGGGGATATTGTTCTGCGTTCGCTGGCCCTGAATATCAGCAAGAATATTCGGCGCTCTGAATCGATGTATCGCTATGGAGGTGAAGAGTTTATTGTTGTTCTGCATGCCAGCAACGATCAGGATGCGGTGGCCATTGCCGAACGCCTGCGCCGTGACATTGCCCGGCTTGAAACTATCGCCGGGGAACATCTCATTCGTGTTACCTTCACCGGCGGATTAACGCGCATTCATGAAGGAGAGTCCCTCCGGGAAGTGCTGGAGCGGGCAGATATTGCGTTATATACCGGCAAGAAAAGCGGCCGAAATTGTTCCCAACTGATTAACCGGGAACTGCAAACGCAAAAGTTTTGCGATTAGAGAAAATAAGCCAGTTAGAAGTTAACTGGCTTAATTATGACGTCAGGGCGTGAATTGCGCCCATATCACCATTCCTAAAATTTCAACTGTTTCTGCTCCTCTTATTCTCTTCATTCAGTGTTGTTCCCTCCCGCTTCGCCCGGCAATATTTTGACCCTGATTTACGTGCCTGCTCGTCACCTGCTTTCGTTAGCGAAAGGATTCACTTTACGGCGGTACTCCACGAAACCCCTTGCTCAGGCTCAGAAATGAAAAAAGTACGCTTTGCTCCCCATCCGCTGGCCCTGTCGTTGCTGATGACGATCTCCGGCTCCGCGATGGCGACAGAACCTACCAGCGCGCCCGTAGACGATCAGGATGTGATCACCGTGACGGCGCCCGTGCTCTCTCCGCTTAACGTGGTGACCTCACCGAAAACGCCGCGGCAGCCCGTACCGGCCAGCGATGGCTCCGATTACCTGAAAACCATTCCCGGCTTCAGTCAGATCCGTAACGGCGGCAGCAACGGCGATCCGGTGTTTCGTGGCATGTTCGGCTCGCGTTTGCGCCTGCTGACCAACGACAGCGAGATGCTCGGTGCCTGTCCGTCGCGGATGGATGCGCCAAGCTCGTACATCTCGCCGGAAAGCTACGATCTCCTGACGGTGACCAAAGGGCCGGAAACCGTACTCTGGGGGCCGGGCAACTCTGCCGGGACGGTGCGCTTCGAGCGTGAGCCGCCGCGCTTTGACAGCGCGGGCGTTAAGGGCGATGCCAGCTTCCTTGCTGCCTCAAACGATCGTTTCGATGAGAATGCCGACGTCAGCTTTGGTAACGATCAGAGCTATGTGCGTCTGAATGGGAATAAATCGAAGTCAGGTGATTACAAAGACGGCAACGGCGATCGCGTGGCCTCGAAGTGGGACAAGTGGAACACCGATCTCGCCATCGGCTGGACGCCGGATGCCGACACGCTGCTGGAGCTGTCCGCCGGGCAGGGCAATGGCGACGCCAGCTACGCCGGGCGTGGTATGGACGGCTCCCAGTTCAAGCGGGAAAGTCTGGGCCTGCGCTTTAAGAAAGAGAATATCGGTAAAGTCTTCGACTCGCTGGATGCGAGCATCTACTACAACTACGCCAACCACATCATGGATAACTACTCCATGCGCTCCCCTGGCACCACGGATCCTGACGCCATGAACGGAATGCCGATGGGGTCGATGGACATGTCGATGCCGATGGAGAAACAGGTCGATCGCCGTACCGTCGGCGGCAGGATAATGGGCACCTGGCTGTGGTCAGATTTCCAGCTGCAGAGCGGGGTGGACATGCAAACCAACACCCACCGCAGTAACGACGATGACGAGGACAAAGGCTGGCAGGAAGATGCCCGCTTCCACGATTACGGTACATTTGGCGAGCTGACGTGGAATGCGACCGAGTTAAGCAAAGTGATCGGCGGCGCGCGTCTCGATAAGGTCGAGGTGGATAACTACACCGGCATCGGCAGCGACAGCCGGCAAGATATCCTCCCGGCGGGCTTTTTGCGCGTGGAGCATAATCTGGGCACCATGCCGGGCATGGTCTACGCCGGGCTGGGCTATACCGAACGTTTCCCGGATTACTGGGAACTGTTTTCACCCACCTACGGGCCAGATGGTACGTCGGACGTGTTTGATCATCTGAAACCGGAGAAAACCACCCAGCTCGATATCGGTGCCCAGTACAAAGGCGAGCGCACCACCGGCTGGATCTCGGCCTACGTCGGGCGCATCAACGACTATATCCTGTTTATTTACGACCCGGACGATAGCCACGTCAGCCAGGCCGACAACGTGGATGCCACCATCATGGGCGGCGAGATGGGGGCTACGTATAAGCTTAGCGGCCAGTGGAAAACCGACGCGACCCTTAACTACTCCTGGGGCCAGAACACCGACGATCACCAGCCACTTCCGCAAATGCCGCCGCTGGAAGCGCGTCTTGGCCTGACGTGGGAGAAGGGCGACTGGAGTTCTACCGGGCTGCTGCGTATGGTCAGCCCGCAACATCGGGTGGCGATGAACGAAGGTAACGTGGTCGGGAAAGATTTCGATCAGAGCGCCGGGTTTGCGATCCTCTCTGCCAACGCATCCTGGAAGGTGAATCAGTACCTGAAGTTGAGTAGCGGGGTGGATAACCTGCTGGATAAGGACTACAGCGAACATCTAAACCTGGCGGGGAACAGCAGTTTTGGTTACTCCTCTGATACCCCGGTGAATGAGCCTGGCCGCACCGTCTGGGCGAAAATGAACGTCACCTTCTGAGGCTAACGTAACACCGCCGGTCAGTGACCGGCGGTGGAGTTAACTGTTGCTGGTGGCCGATTGCTTATGGAACAGCTCCCGGAAGACCGGGTAGATGTCGTCCTGATCGCGAATGTGCTGCATCGCGAAGTTATCGAACATCGCTTGCAGATGCTCGTACTCACGCCACAGCGTCTGGTGGGCGCGGCGGGTGATCTCGATATAACTGTAGTAGCGCACCACCGGCAGCAGTTTTTTCGCCAGAATTTCATGGCACAGCGGCGAATCATCTGCCCAGTTGTCACCATCTGATGCCTGGGCTGCATAGATGTTCCACTGCGCCGGGTCGTAACGCTCCTTCACCACCTCATCCATCAGCTTCAGGGCGCTGGACACGATAGTCCCCCCCGTCTCCTGGGAGTAGAAGAACTCATGTTCATCCACCTCTTTCGCCTGGGTGTGGTGGCGAATATAGACCACTTCCACGTTCTTATAGGTTCGGCTCAGGAACAGATAGAGCAGAATATAAAAGCGTTTGGCCATATCCTTGGTGGCCTGATCCATCGAGCCGGAAACGTCCATCAGGCAGAACATCACCGCCTGGCTTGAGGGTTCGGCACGTTTTTCGTAATTCTTGTAACGCAGGTCAAAGGTGTCGATGAAAGGCACGCGCTCAATTTTGGCGCGCAGTTCGGCTATCTCTTTACGCAAACGCTCCTCTTCGAGCAGCTGCGCCGGCTCGCTGTTCTCCACGCTATCCAGATCGGCTTCCAGCTCGCGAAGCTGACGCCGTTTGCCCGCCGTCATGGCGGTACGCCGCGCCAGGGAGTTCTGCAATGAACGCACCACACTGATATTGGCCGGTACGCCGTTGGCGGTATAGCCAGCCCGGTGCGTTTTATATTCATTCAACTGACGGTGCTGATTCTTCTTCAGATTCGGCAGGGCCAAATCTTCAAACAGCAGATCCAGATACTCATCCTTGGAGATCTGAAACACAAATTCGTCCTGACCTTCCCCGTCCGGGCTGGCCTGGCCCTGACCACTGCCGCCGCCGCCACCGCCACCGCCCTGCGGGCGTTCGATACGATCGTTCTGAATGAAATGGTCGTTGCCGGGATGAACGCGATGGCGCAAACCGCCGCGTCCCTGATGAAACATCGGTTCGCTAATGTCGTCCGTTGGAATGGAAACGGACTCCCCACTGTCTACGTCGGTTACCGAACGCTTGTTAATGGCCTCGGAGATCGACTGTTTGATTTGCGCTTTATAACGGCGCAAGAAGCGCTGGCGGTTCACCGTGCTCTTGTTTTTGCCGTTAAGACGCCGGTCAATAAACCAGGTCATATGCCCCCCGTACTGCATTTGCCAACTTTATGCTGCGGCGCAGGGCCGGATGCGCGCTGCTTATCCGGCCTACGGTTCGCATCTTATGTAGGCCCGACAGCAACGCGCCGCCGGGCACCGGGCTATCAGGACGATTTACGCACGCGCAGGTACCACTCGCAGAGCAGGCGAACCTGTTTGCGGGTGTAACCTTTCTCCATCATGCGGTCGACAAAATCGTCGTGCTTTTTCTGCTCGTCAGTTGAGGTTTTGGCATTAAACGAAATGACCGGCAACAGCTCCTCGGTATTGGAGAACATTTTCTTCTCAATCACGGTGCGCAGTTTTTCGTAGCTGGTCCAGTTCGGATTGCGTCCGCTGAAGTTCGCTCTGGCGCGCAGCACGAAGTTGACGATCTCATTTCGGAAGTCTTTCGGATTACTGATCCCGGCAGGCTTCTCGATTTTTTCCAGCTCCGCATTCAGTGACTCACGGTCAAACAGCTGGCCGGTATCCGGGTCACGATACTCCTGATCCTGGATCCAGAAATCGGCATAGGTGACATACCGATCAAAGATGTTCTGCCCGTACTCGGAGTAAGACTCCAGATAGGCGGTCTGGATCTCTTTGCCAATAAACTCGGCGTATTTCGGGATCAGATAGCCTTTGAGGAACTCCAGATAACGTTCAGCCTGCTCCTGCGGGAACTGCTCACGCTCAATCTGCTGTTCCAGAACGTAGAACAGGTGTACCGGGTTAGCCGCCACTTCGGTGTGATCAAAGTTGAACACGCGGGAGAGGATTTTAAACGCAAAGCGCGTGGAAAGACCGTTCATCCCTTCATCAACACCGGCGTAGTCACGATACTCCTGGTAGGATTTCGCTTTCGGGTCGGTATCTTTCAGGCTTTCACCGTCATAGACGCGCATTTTTGAGTAGATGCTGGAGTTTTCTGGCTCTTTCAGGCGCGACAGGATCGAGAAGCGCGACAGCGTTTCCAGGGTTCCCGGGGCGCAAGGGGCATGAACCAGCTCACTGTGGTTCAGCAGTTTCTCGTAAATCTTGATCTCTTCGGAGATCCGCAGGCAATAAGGCACTTTGACGATGTAAACACGGTCAAGGAAGGCCTCGTTGTTCTTGTTGTTACGGAAAGTGACCCACTCCGATTCGTTGGAGTGCGCCAGAATAATACCGTTGAACGGCAGGGCGGAGATCCCCTCCGTACCGTTGTAGTTACCTTCCTGGGTTGCGGTCAGCAGAGGATGCAGCACCTTGATCGGCGCTTTAAACATCTCAACGAACTCCATGATCCCCTGGTTGGCGCGGCACAGCGCACCGGAATAACCGTAAGCATCAGGATCGTTCTGCGCGTGGTTTTCCAGTTTACGAATGTCGACTTTACCGACCAGCGCAGAGATATCCTGGTTGTTCTCATCACCCGGTTCGGTTTTAGCAATCGCAATCTGTTCCAGAATCGACGGCCAGACTTTCACCACGCGGAATTTGGTAATGTCACCGCCAAATTCATGCAGGCGTTTCGCCGCCCACGGCGACATAATCGTGCCGAGATAGCGACGGGGAATGCGGTACTCTTTATCCAGAATTTGCGCATCTTCCTGCGGGTTAAACAGACACAGCGGATGGTCGTTGACCGGGCTGCGTTCGCCGTTGGCGCTGAGCACGTAAATGGGCACGCGCTGCATCAAGGCTTTCAGCCGCTCGGCCAGCGAGGATTTACCACCGCCGACAGGACCCAGCAGATACAGGATCTGTTTCTTCTCTTCCAGACCCTGAGCAGCGTGCTTCAGGTAGGAAACAATCTGCTCGATGGCATCTTCCATGCCGTAAAATTCTTCAAACGCAGGATATCGGGCGACGACCCGATTCGAAAACAGACGGGAAAGCCGTGGCTCCTGGGCAGTATCAACCATATTCGGCTCACCGATAGCCATCAATAGTCGTTCTGCCGCATTGGCATAGGCACTGCGATCTTGCCGACAAATGGTAAGAAACTCCTGCAGTGTGAACTCTTCGTCCTTGGCAGCTTCATAGCGCTGGCGATAGTGATCGAATATATTCATGGCATGCCGTCCTTTCGTTTTTTAGCACAGGAAAAGAGCCGTTCATATGAATAGTAGAGGCTCCCGGAAGCGGGATCCGTTGCACCTCACTGCAAGAGCAGCAACCCGTGTGCCAGGTCGGGCGCTAAAACCGCGGGGTGATTCGGTATTCAGCTTCTTAAAATTAAGCGTAGATGGCATTTGCAAAACTTGCATGCACGCAAAATCTAATTTCAATGACATATCAATAACTCAACCAGAAATTTAGCCAGCGCTTGCAAGACAAACAGACTTCCTTCACTGAACGGTAATCTGGCTGACTGCGTTCCGTCATGTAAGGCACATACCATGACGGGTTAATCAAATTGATTAGTTAACAAAAAATTTTGAGAAATGGGGGGAATGACGGTTACACTTCATTCGCTGATTATTTGACTACAGGAAAGAATGGATTGTGACCAAACTCAAACTTCTGGCACTGGGGATTATCGTTGCCACCTCAGTGAGTACAGCATACGCGGAGAATCAGTGGTCAGTTGGTGCTGGTGTAGGCGTAATCAATAGCCCTTATAAGCAATATGACCGTGATATCTATCCGGTTCCGGTGATTACCTATGAAGGGGATAATTTCTGGTTCCGCGGCCTGGGCGGTGGCTACTATCTGTGGAACGACCAGACCGATAAACTCTCTATCATGGCTTATTACGACCCAACGCACTTCAAGCCAGGCGACAGCGATAGCTACCAGCTTCGTCAGCTCGATAAACGTAAGAGCACCATGATGGCAGGGATTTCCTGGGTCCATAACACCGAATACGGTTTCCTGCGCACCGCCCTGGCAGGCGATACGCTGGATAACAGTAACGGCTATATCTGGGATCTGGCGTGGTTGTACCGTTACACCAACGGCGGGCTGACGCTCACCCCGGGTATCGGTATGGAGTACAGCAGCGAAAACTACAACGACTACTATTACGGCGTGTCCCGTAAGGAAGCAAGACGCAGCGGCCTGAACAGCTATGATGCAGACGATGGCTGGAGCCCGTACCTGGAGCTGACCGCCAGCTATAAGTTTGCCGCTGACTGGAACGTCTATGCCACGGGTCGTTACCACCGTCTTAGCGATGAAGTGAAAGACAGCCCAATGGTCGATAAGTCCTGGACCGGACTAATGTCGATGGGTGTCACCTACAGTTTCTGATTGTGCATTTTTACTGTGCATTTTATGCATCATAACGGAGCGCTTGCGCTCCGTTTGTTTTAGGGTGGTGCAGATAAACAGGAGAGTGTGATGAGCGAAAAAACCGTTACCTTTGGCGACAATATCCTGCTTCCGGCCATTGGCCAGGGCACCTGGTATATGGGCGAGAAGGCGAGTCAGCGCCGCCAGGAAGTGGATGCCCTGCGGGCAGGTATTGAACGTGGACTGACGCTGATTGATACCGCCGAGATGTATGCCGACGGCGGCGCGGAAGAGGTGGTCGGCGAAGCAATCGCTGGTCAGCGCGACAAGGTATTTCTGGTCTCCAAAGTTTACCCGTGGCATGCCGGAGGGCAAAAAGGCATGGCCGCCTGTGAAGCGAGCCTGCGCCGTCTCGGTACCGATCATATTGACCTGTACCTGCTGCACTGGCGCGGAAATTTTTCTCTGACAGAAACCGTCCAACTGATGGAAACGCTGCAACAGCAGGGCAAAATTGGCCGCTGTGGCGTGTCGAACCTCGATTATGCGGATATGCAGGAACTTTGGCAGGTGCCGGGCGGGCAGGCCTGTGCCACCAATCAGGTGCTGTATCATCTGGCCTCGCGCGGTATCGAATATGATCTGCTGCCGTGGTGTCAGCAGCAGTCGATGCCGGTGATGGCCTATTGCCCGTTGGCTCAGGCCGGGCGGCTACGCACCGGGCTGTTCAATCATCCCGTGGTGAATGCGGTGGCAAAAGAGTACAACGCCACGGCGGCCCAGATCCTGCTGGCGTGGGTGATCGGTCACCGCGGGGTGATGGCAATTCCGAAAGCGTCATCAATTCAACATGTGGAAGAAAATGCAGGCGCGCTGGCGATTTCTCTGTCAGCGGAGGCAGTAATGCAGCTGGATGCTGCCTTCCCGGCGCCGAAACAAAAAACGGCGTTAGACGTGGTATAAAGCGAGCGTAATGCCCTCTCTGCATGGAGAGGGCAAGGGCAGGGGATTAACGCTTCACGATGTGAATAGTTTGTCCCAGACGCGAAGGTTTCTCTTCGGTCGCGGTTTGCGGTTCGCTGACACAGGCGGTTTCAACGCAGACGAAGGTTTTATAGCCATCATCCGGGATGTCACCCATGCTTACCGACAGCGCCGGGCCAGGGTTCCAGCCCACCACGTTGCTGTGGTGATGATGGATCACTTCGATAGCGCGGTTCAGCGCTGTATCTTCGATGACGCTGCAGGCTTCCGGGTTCAGATAGACGCGGTCGGTACGATCCGGGAAGGTCTGAGAACCGTCGTTCAGTTTCCCTTCTTTCGCATTATCCACTTTATCGATAAAGGTATCGCCGAGACCATTCACGGTTACGGCAGCGATATCGCCGACGTTGAAATAGGTGTGCAGGGCAGAGGTGGTCTCAAATTCACCGTGCGCTTCCAGTTCGATTTCACAGGTTTTACCCAGCTTGAAGCGGGCGTAAAGGGTGAAGTCGTGCGGCCACAGCTTACGCGTCTCGTCATCGCTTTGCAGTTCAAAGGTCAGCACCACGCCGGACTCATCTTCGTTGTGGGCTTGCAGCGTCCATGGCAGGTTACGGGCAAAACCGTGTGACGGCAGACCCTGTTCCTTAGACGGGCCAAACCACGGCCAGCAGATTGGCACACCGCCACGGATCGCTGCCCCTTTTTTAAAGGAGGTGATGTCGCTCAGCCACAGCGCTTCTGCTTCGCCTTCTGGCTTCCAGGAGAGCAGGTGTGCGCCATGCAGGGCAACAGAAGCCTGCACCTGCGGGTGTTCGATCACAATCACTTCGACATCATCAATCTGACGACGGGAGAGCACAGGGGTAAGTTGTTCGACTACCGGAAGTGCAAAAATTGTTTTAATCATTACGCAATCCTCTGTCTTTAATGCCATAAAAAAAGGCGACCGAGGTCGCCTTTTTGGATCAGAATCTCATCTCACTTATTTGGAGATGTGAGCGATCAGGTCCAGAACTTTGTTAGAGTAACCGGTTTCGTTGTCGTACCAGGAAACCAGTTTCACGAAGTTGTCGTTCAGTGCGATACCTGCTTTAGCATCGAACACGGAAGTGCACACTTCGCCGTTGAAATCGGTAGAAACAACGTCGTCTTCGGTGTAACCCAGAACGCCTTTCATTGCGCCTTCAGAAGCCGCTTTGATTGCTTTCTTGATTTCTTCGTAGCTTGCTGCTTTTTCCAGACGAACGGTCAGGTCAACAACAGATACGTTAGGAGTTGGAACGCGGAACGCCATACCAGTCAGTTTACCGTTCAGCTCTGGCAGTACAACGCCTACAGCTTTAGCAGCACCGGTAGAGGATGGGATGATGTTCTGAGCTGCGCCGCGGCCGCCGCGCCAGTCTTTGTGAGACGGGCCATCAACGGTTTTCTGAGTTGCGGTGGTAGCGTGAACGGTAGTCATCAGGCCTTCAACGATACCGAAGTTGTCGTTGATAACTTTAGCCAGTGGCGCCAGGCAGTTGGTGGTGCAGGATGCGTTGGAAACGATGTCCTGGCCAGCATACTTCTCGAAGTTAGCGCCTTTAACGAACATTGGGGTGTTGTCTTTGGATGGACCAGTCAGAACAACTTTTTTCGCGCCAGCGGTGATGTGCTTACGCGCAGTTTCGTCAGTCAGGAAGATACCGGTTGCTTCAGCAACTACGTCAACACCGATTTCGTTCCACTTCAGGTTAGCTGGATCTTTTTCAGCAGTAACACGGATGGTTTTGCCGTTGACAACCAGGTGGCCGTCTTTCACTTCAACGGTGCCGTTGAAACGACCGTGAGTTGAGTCGTACTTCAGCATGTACGCCATGTATTCAGCGTCTAACAGATCGTTGATACCAACGATTTCGATGTCAGAACGTTCCTGAGCAGCACGGAAAACAATACGGCCGATACGGCCAAAACCGTTGATACCTACTTTGATAGTCATATATTCCACCAGCTATTTGTTAGTGAATAAAAGGTTGCGTGTAAAATTACAAAAACCTTACGCAGCGTCAAGCGGAATCGTGTCAATCATTGCGACAAATCAATCCTTCGCATTACCTTTGCTCGATTGACTCACCTCACATTCCCTCGGAGCTAGCACCCATATGGGGCCTGCGCACGGAATTTTAAAGGGCTGGCCGCATAAAAATGTGGTCTAGATCACATTTGGCCGAGTGCCTTTTGGCAACGAGTAAGTTTAGATCAAAAGTTCATACTTCAGTGTTAATGTTTTGTTAGAATCGAGGGTAAAAGTTGTCTGTTTCAACTGCGAGATGTAAGCCTATGTCGAATCAACAAAACCCCGATGACCTGAAAAAAAACCTTACCGAAATGCAGTTCTACGTAACGCAAAATCACGGTACGGAACCGCCATTTACCGGGCGTCTGCTGCATAATAAACGGGATGGCGTATACCACTGTCTGGTGTGTGACGCTGCGCTGTTTAACTCCCAAAGCAAATACGATTCCGGTTGCGGCTGGCCGAGCTTTTATGAACCGGTCAGCGAGGAGGCGATTCGCTACCTGACCGATAACAGCCACGGCATGCAGCGCATTGAGATCCGCTGTGGAAATTGTGACGCACATCTCGGTCACGTCTTCCCGGACGGTCCTCAGCCGACAGGCGAACGTTTTTGCGTCAACTCTGCCTCTTTAAGCTTCACTGATGACCAGAATGGCGACCAGATGAAAGGTTGAAAAATCGATTCAGCAAATTATTCCTTTGGAGTCGGATTTAACATGAATATTAAAGAGATGATCAAGGGCATGACGCCGGACGTATACCAGCGTCTGGTCACGGCGGTCGAGCTGGGAAAATGGGCTGATGGCGTGGCGCTGACGCCGGAGCAAAAAGAGAACTGTCTGCAACTGGTGATGCTGTGGCAGGCGCGCAACAATACAGACGCGCAACACATGACCATTGATACCCAGGGCCAAATGGTGATGAAGAGTAAGCAGCAGCTTAAAGAAGATTTCGGCATTGCGCCGAAGCCGATCGTCACGCAGAAAGTGCATTAATGCTCTGCCGGATAGCGGTTTTGAGGTAAAAAAAAACGGTAACCCGGGTTACCGTTTTTTTATCTTCGAGCCCTTTCCCTGTGGGAGAGGGTGAGGTATCAGGCCGTAAAAAATCCCAAGGATTATCGGCCGGGTAGCATAGTGCTGCCCGGCCAAACCGGCATCAGGCCTGCGTCTCCTGCCAGTCTGCCAGCGTATACAGCGTGGCGCCTTCCGCCGCCATATCCATAAACGCCTGCGCGCTGTCCTGGCGCTGGATGTTGACCCCGCGACAGCCGTCGGTGATCACGTTCACCCGGTAACCCAGCTGTAGCGCATCCAGCACGGTGAATTTAACGCAGTAGTCGGTTGCCAGGCCCATCACAATCAGTTCCACGATTTCGTGATGGCGCAGCCACTGATCCAGCCCGGTTTTCTGCCGATGACCGTTATCAAAGAAGGCGCTGTAACTGTCGATGTTCGGGTTTTCCCCTTTCTGGAAGACGGCGTCAGTGGCTTTGCTGTTCAGCAGAGGATGCAGCTCTGCGCCCTCCGTGTGCTGCACACAGTGATCGGGCCAGAACGTTTGTGGCAGGCCATCCAGCTCGCCCTGGGTGAAAGGCTCGACCTTGTGCTGGCTGGCAAAGCTGCCGTGATCTGCCGGATGCCAGTCCTGGCTGGCCACCACCGCTTCGCCGCGGGCTTTACACCACTCAATTAAAGCGTTGGCGATATCCACCGTACTGTCGCCTTCAGCCACCGCCAGCGCGCCACCGGCACAAAAATCATTCTGTAAATCGACCAGTAACAAGGCTCGTTGTTTCATGCAGACTCCTTATTCGTCTGGCGTCAGTTCGCCACGCAGGTTTTGCATCATCGCGGTGCGAATCGACTGCACGTCCAGATCCTGACTCAATAAGTAGTGAAGTTTAGTCAGAGTGGCTTCTACCGTCATATCGAATCCGCTGATAATCCCCGCTTGCGCCAGAGCGTTTCCGGTGGCATAGCCGCCCATATTCACTTTGCCCGACATGCACTGGGTCAGGTTAACGACCACGATCCCACGGCTGCTTGCCTCCTGAAGCTCCTTAAGGAACTCGCCGTTTTGCGGGGCGTTGCCCACGCCGTAGGAGCGCAGGATCAGTGCTTTTACCGGCTGGCGGAGGAAGTTACGCACAACATCGGCGGAGATGCCGGGATAAATCGTCACCACGCCAATCGGCTGCGGGGTAATAGGATGAACCACCAGCTCGCCCGTAGTATGAGGGGCGGGGGGCGTACCGAGGCGGCGAATATGAATCCCGGCTTCCAGCAGCGGAGAGAGGTTCGGCGAGGCAAAAGCATCAAAGCCATCCGCATGCGCTTTGGTGGTACGGTTGCCGCGATACAGGCGGTTGTTAAAGAACAGGCTCACTTCATTAATCGGGAAGTTGGCGGCCACGTACAGGGAATTGAGCAGGTTGATCTGCCCGTCGGAACGCAGCTCCGCCAGGGGGATCTGCGAGCCGGTCACGATCACCGGTTTACTGAGGTTTTCCAGCATGAAAGAGAGCGCTGAGGCGGTAAACGCCATGGTGTCGGTGCCATGCAGGATCACGAATCCATCATACTGATCGTAATGCGCCTTGATGTCGTCGGCGATATGTTGCCAGTCTTCCGGGGTCATGTCGGAAGAGTCCATCAGCGGGTCATACTCGTGAATGGTGAAATCCGGCATCTCCGGGCGATGGAACTCAGGCATTAACGCCAGCTGGCGTTGCAGGTGACCCGACACCGGGATATAGCCGTTTTCCGAGCGCTGCATACCGATCGTACCGCCGGTATAGGCCACATAGATTGATTTCTTTTGCATCATGTAATGTTCTTGGGCTTCAAAGAAAAATCCCCTCTTCGCAGAAGAGGGGATGATGATTAACGTACGTTAGCGCAGGTGAGGCAGAACGCGTAGCGATTTTGCGGATCGTTAAAGGCGGCCAGTTTATCGCCCTCCGCTTTGACTGCTTTCGCCGCCGAGGCGACCGGTGCAGGCAGATACGCCTGCAGCGCATCTGGCAGCATGGCTTTAACCGAGCCGGAGAAGCTGTCCATTACCACATCAATGAAGGTCGGCTCATCCTGATAGAAATCGATATGCCACTGCTTCAGCTTCGCCAGCTCGGCGGCTTTGGCGACGGCGTCATCGAAATCACCCAGATTATCCACCAGCCCATTGGTCTTCGCATCCTGGCCGGTCCAGACGTGGCCCTGCGCAATCTGATCAATCTGCGCCGGGGTCTGCTTACGGGAGTCGGCCACCAGGGTGATAAAGCGCTTATAGCCGTTCTCAATGCTGAGTTGCATCATCTCTGACACTTCCGGCGGTAAGGCTTTGGTGATGGCAACATCCGCCAGCGGCGAGGTCGCAACGCCATCGGTATGCACGCCAAGATAGTCGAGGCTGTTTTCCACGGTGTTGATTACGCCGAAGATGCCGATGGAGCCAGTCAGGGTGCTCGGGTTCGCCACGATGTAGTTCGCCGGGGTCGAGATCCAGTAACCACCGGATGCCGCCATCCCGCCCATGGAAACCACCACCGGTTTGCCGGCGGCGCGCGCCGCTGACAGTTCCGCGCGGATCACTTCCGAGGCGCTGACGCTGCCGCCCGGGCTGTTCACCCGCAGGACGATGGCTTTCACTTTCGGATCGAGGCGCGCTTCGCGGATTTGCGCCGCGGTCGTATCGCCGCCAACGTTGCCCGGCGTCTCTTCGCCATCCATGATTGCTCCGTTAGCGAAGACCACGGCAATGCTGTCACCGGTATCGGCCGGTTTTT
The DNA here is from genome assembly GCF_002935105.1 of Leclercia sp. LSNIH3. Lineage (NCBI taxonomy): Bacteria > Pseudomonadati > Pseudomonadota > Gammaproteobacteria > Enterobacterales > Enterobacteriaceae > Leclercia > Leclercia sp. LSNIH3. The sequence continues at coordinate 460,894 of NZ_CP026387.1, read as the reverse complement.
TCGCCTGATAGTCGTAGAAGCTGACGGCGCTGTAATTCTTCTCCTCTTTACTCCAGCCGAACTGTTTAGTCAGAGATTTTTCAATCTCGGCGCTGGTACCCAGGGCATCCACCAGCTTAGCGTTCAGGGCATACTTCGCGGTATCCCCCTCGACTTTACGCAGTCCGTCCAGAACCCCCTGCGCACCCGGGAAGACCTGCTCCGGGGTGATCTGACGGTTCGCAGCAACGGTGCCCAGGTAGTTTTTCCACAGTTCGCCGATCCAGCGGCTGTCTGCTTCGCGGGCAGCAGGGGACATGTCGTCGCGGATAAACGGCTCAACGGCAGATTTATAGGTGCCGACACGGAACACGTGGGTGGTGACTTTCAGCTTATCGAGCAGCGTTTTGTAATAGAGGCCATTGGTGGCAAAGCCATGCAGATCGACGGTACCCTGCGGCGAGAGCCACACTTTATTGGCGAAGCTTGCCAGATAGTACTGCCCCTGGCTGTAGTTATCGCCCACCGCAATGACCGGTTTGCCGCTGTCACGGAACTCGCGCAGCGCTTTACCGATGTACTGCATGGAAGGCTGATCCGCCCCGGCGAAGTTCTTCAGATCGAGCACGATGCCGGTAATGTTACGGTCATCTTTAGCCTGACGAATGGCATCGACGATATCAAACAGCGAGTTTTCCTGCAGACGGTCGCTGCTGGCGCCAAACAGCTGGCGACCCAGCACGCCAAGACGATTGCTGGTGGAGGGTTTATCCACCACGACCCCAGCGATATCCAGCAGAAGCGCACCGCGGCCGGTGTTCTGCGACTGGCTGGTGGCGCTGAGGTGCATCCAGACGCCCACGCAAACCATCAGAATAAGGATGAAGAAGATGTTCATCACCAGATTGCGGACGAAATTAAGCAGTCGCCACGTCCATTTAAAAAAGCCGGCAAACAGTCGCCAGAGGGTTCGCATGTATTCTCCCTGTCCAGATAATTACCTTCCCGTCGCCATGGACGGTGTTGTCGGGCTATCGTAATGACCCGACCGCCACTTGTCAGCAGGAATCGCCTGCCACGCTGTAACAAAATCTGCCGTCGTGTTAATTTTGAGTAAATTTCAAGACAGGAGTAACCCCATGGATGCACTCGAACTGCTTGTTAACCGTCGTAGCGCGGCGCGCCTGGCGGAGCCAGCCCCGGCAGGCGAACAGCTGGACAACATTCTTCGCGCCGGGATGCGTGCCCCGGATCACGGCACCTTACAACCGTGGCACTTCTTTATCATAGAGGGTGAAGGACGCGATCGCTTTAGCGCCCTGCTGGAGAAAGGGGCCGTGGCCGCAGGTCAGGATGAAAAGGCGATTGAAAAAGCCCGCAACGCGCCATTCCGTGCGCCGATGATTATCGCCGTGGTTGCGAAATGCCAGCCGCAGCACAAGGTGCCGGTCTGGGAGCAGGAGATGTCAGCCGGATGTGCGGTGATGGCCATGCAGCTCGCCGCCGTTGCCCAGGGTTACAACGGTATCTGGCGCAGTGGTGCGTTAACCGACAGCCCGGTGGTACGCGACGGCCTGTCCTGCGGCGCAGACGATAAAATCGTCGGATTCCTCTATCTGGGCACCCCACAGCTCAAAGCCTCGACCACCGTTTCCGTGCCTGATACCGCGCCTTTCGTCACCCATTTCTGATCCCCAACACAAAACTGTCTGGATCCTGAGCAACCGCAGCAGAATTCAGACAGTCATACTTATCACTTAATGGAATGAGCGCTACCATAGTGCAATTGTAATGAAAGGAGATTGTCATGAGCGAGCAAGTTATTCGTTTAACGCAATACAGCCATGGAGCCGGTTGCGGTTGTAAAATTTCCCCTAAAGTGCTGGAAACCATTCTCCATAGCGAGCAGGCGAAGTTTGTCGACCCGAACCTGCTGGTGGGTAACGAGACCCGCGACGATGCGGCAGTCTACGATTTAGGCAACGGCACCAGCATTATCAGCACCACCGATTTCTTTATGCCGATCGTCGATAACCCGTTCGACTTCGGGCGCATTGCCGCCACTAACGCCATCAGCGATATTTTTGCGATGGGCGGCAAGCCGATCATGGCGATTGCGATCCTCGGCTGGCCGATCAACACCCTGGCCCCGGAGATCGCCCGCGAGGTGATTGAGGGCGGTCGCTTTGCCTGCCAGCAGGCAGGGATCGCGCTGGCGGGTGGCCACTCCATTGACGCGCCTGAACCGATTTTCGGCCTGGCAGTGACTGGCGTAGTGCCGACGGAGCGCGTCAAACGCAACAGCACCGCCGAAGCAGGCTGTAAGCTGTTTCTGACCAAACCATTAGGCATTGGTGTCCTGACGACCGCGGAGAAAAAATCCCTGCTGAAGCCAGAACACCAGGGGCTGGCGACGGAAGTGATGTGCCAGATGAACCTCGCCGGTGCTGCCTTCGCCAACATTGACGGCGTGAAGGCGATGACCGACGTGACCGGCTTTGGCCTGCTGGGCCACCTGAGCGAAGTGTGCCAGGGGGCGGGTGTGCAGGCGCAGGTCTGGTATCAGGACGTGCCGAAACTGCCGGGTGTGGAAGCCTATATTGCCCAGGGGGCTGTGCCGGGTGGCACGCAGCGTAACTTCGCCAGCTACGGTCACCTGATGGGCGAGATGCCCGCCGAGTGGCGCGATCTGCTGTGCGACCCGCAGACTTCCGGCGGCCTGCTGCTGGCGGTCACCCCGGAGGCCGAAGCAGAAGTCCAGGCAACCGCCGCTGAGTTCGGTATCACCCTGACCGCCATCGGCGAGCTGGTGACTGCGCGCGGTGGCCGTCCGATGATTGAGATCCGTTAATTCAATGCGGTTATTTATTGCCGAAAAACCCAGCCTCGCCCGGGCGATTGCGGATGTACTACCCAAGCCGCATCGCAAGGGCGATGGTTATATCGAGTGCGGGAACGGGCAGGTGGTCACCTGGTGTATCGGCCACCTGCTGGAGCAGGCCCAGCCGGATGCCTACGACAGCCGCTACGCGCGCTGGAATCTCAACGATCTCCCTATCGTGCCAGAAAAGTGGCAGCTGCAGCCACGCCCGTCGGTGACCAAACAGCTCAACGTCATTAAGCGTCTGCTGAATGACGCAGCAGAAGTGATCCACGCTGGTGACCCGGACAGAGAAGGGCAGCTGCTGGTGGACGAGGTGCTGGATTACTTGAGCCTTGCGCCAGAAAAACGCCACCAGGTAAAACGTTGTCTGATTAACGATCTCAACCCGCAGGCGGTAGAGCGTGCCATTTCGCGTCTGCGATCCAATAGCGAGTTTGTACCGCTGTGCGTGTCGGCGCTGGCCCGTGCCCGTGCCGACTGGCTGTATGGCATCAACATGACCCGCGCCTATACCATTCTCGGGCGTAACGCGGGTTATCAAGGGGTGCTGTCGGTGGGCCGGGTACAGACGCCGGTGCTGGGGCTGGTGGTGCGCCGTGATGAAGAGATTGAGAACTTTGTCGCCAAAGACTTCTTCGAAGTGAAGGCCCATATCGTCACCCCGAAGGACGAACGCTTTACCGCCGTCTGGCAGCCGAGCGAGGCCTGCGAACCTTATCAGGATGAAGAGGGACGTCTGCTGCATCGTCCTCTGGCCGACCATGTGGTGACCCGCATTCAGGGCCAGCCCGCCGTCGTCACCAGCTATAACGATAAACGGGAATCAGAACCCGCGCCGCTGCCGTTTTCCCTTTCCGCTCTGCAGATCGAGGCCGCAAAACGCTACGGCCTGAGCGCGCAAAACGTGCTCGATATCTGCCAGAAGCTGTATGAAACGCATAAGCTGATTACCTACCCGCGTTCTGATAGCCGCTATCTGCCGGAAGAGCATTTTGCCGGACGTCACGCGGTACTGAACGCCATTGCCGCTCATGCTCCTGATTTAATGCCGCAGCCGGTGGTCAACCCGGATACGCGCAACCGCTGCTGGGACGATCAAAAGGTGGATGCTCACCACGCTATCATTCCGACCGCCCGCAGCAGTAAGGTCAGTCTGACCGAGAATGAGTCGAAGGTTTATAACCTTATTGCCCGTCAGTACCTGATGCAGTTCTGCCCGGATGCGCTGTTCCGCAAGTGCGTCATTGAGCTGGAGATCGCCAAAGGCAAATTTATCGCCAAGGCACGCTTCCTCGCCGAAGCGGGCTGGCGCACGCTGCTGGGCAGTAAAGAGCGCGATGAAGAAAACGACGGAACGCCGCTGCCGGTGGTGAAAAAAGACGATGAGCTGCTGTGCGAGAAGGGCGAAGTGGTGGAGCGGCAAACTCAGCCGCCGCGCCACTTCACCGACGCGACTATCCTCTCCGCCATGACCGGGATCGCCCGGTTTGTGCAGGATAAAGATCTGAAGAAGATCCTGCGCGCCACCGACGGGTTGGGAACGGAAGCGACCCGCGCCGGGATCATCGAGCTGCTGTTTAAACGCGGTTTTCTGCACAAGAAAGGGCGTTACATCCACGCGACAGATGCAGGAAAGGCGCTGATACACTCTCTGCCGGAGATGGCCGCAAGACCGGATATGACCGCGCACTGGGAATCAGTGCTGACCCAGATCAGCGAAAAACAGTGTCGATATCAGGATTTTATGCAGCCGCTGGTGGGCACGTTATTCGATCTGATTAACCAGGCGCGGAACACATCCGTCAGGGATTTTCGTGGCATGGTTGCGCCGGGTGGCGACAAGAAGAAAAAGTTTAAGAAGAAGAGTACGGCCTGAAAATTCGCCGGGTGGCGCGACGCTCACCCGGCCTGAGTTTTTCGCCCTCTCCCTTGAGAAGAGGGCGCAGAATCAGATCACACCCTGACCCAACATCGCATCCGCGACCTTCACAAACCCGGCAATGTTCGCCCCGCGAACATAGTTGGTCTGCTTCTCTTCCCCGCCATACTCAACGCAGGCGTGGTGAATATCCAGCATGATGTGATGCAGGCGCGCATCCACTTTCTCTGCTTTCCAGCCCATACGCGCGGCATTCTGCGCCATCTCCAGGCCTGAGGTTGCCACACCGCCAGCGTTAGCTGCTTTACCCGGTGCGAACAACACGCCAGCCTGCAGGAACAGGTCGGTGGCTTCGATAGTGGTTGGCATGTTAGCCCCTTCGGCGACTGCTCTGACACCGTTGGCGATCAGCTGGCGTGCCGCATCCACATCCAGTTCGTTCTGGGTCGCGCATGGCAGGGCGATATCGACCGGTACAGCCCACGGCTGTTTGCCTTCAAGATAGGTCAGACCGAACTCGCGGGCATAATCGGCCACACGACCGTCGCGGCTGGCTTTGATTTCGCACAGGCGCGCCAGTTTTTCAGAGGTGAAGCCCGCTTCGTCAACCACGGTGCCGCTGGAGTCAGAGGCGGTGATCACCCGAGCACCCAGTTCCATTGCTTTCTCGATAGCGTACTGGGCTACGTTGCCGGAACCCGACACCGCCACGCGCATGCCGTCGAAGCTCATTCCGTGACGCTTCAGCATCGCTTCAGTGAAGTAGACCAGACCGTAACCGGTCGCTTCCGGGCGGATCAGGCTGCCGCCGAAGGAGAGGCCTTTCCCGGTGAAGACGCAGGCGCTGTTGTTGGAGAGTTTTTTCATCATCCCGGCCATAAAGCCCACTTCACGCCCGCCCACGCCGATATCCCCGGCCGGTACGTCGGTATCCGCGCCCAGGTGACGATACAGTTCGGTCATCAGCGCCTGGCAGAAGCGCATCACTTCGCCTTCGCTTTTGCCTTTCGGATCAAAATCGCTGCCGCCTTTGCCGCCGCCCATAGGCAGGGTGGTGAGGGCATTTTTAAAGGTTTGTTCAAAGCCGAGGAACTTCAGGATCGACAGATTAACCGATGGGTGGAAACGCATCCCGCCCTTGAATGGACCAATCGCAGAGCTGAACTGGACACGCCAGGCGCGGTTGACCTGCACCTGATTGCGGTCGTCAACCCACACTACGCGGAACTGGATCACGCGCTCGGGTTCAACCAGGCGTTCAAGCAGAGACATCTGACGGTAGCGCGGGTTTTGTTCCAGGAATGGCCAGAGGGTGGTCATCACTTCACGTACGGCCTGAGCAAATTCGCTCTGATGTGGGTCACGCTGTTGAACGCGGTTCAGAAAGGATTCAAGAGAGCACGCCTGGTCCATATCGATAAGTTCCTCTAATATTTTGGGATTATTTTATTTGTAACAAAAAGATGCATGTTGTTGTGTTTTTCGACTATACCACCCGATGCGCTTTGTGACGCAAGCTAAATTTTGTCCTCAAGTTAAATTCATTACACGTGCCGGGTCATAACAAAAAACGATGATCGGCGGGATTAAAGCTTCCCGGGTTTTTTACCGTTATAGTGAATATCAGGACACAACAGGAAGAAGCGTCGATGAAGCGTATTGTGATGGCTGTTTTGCTTGGGGTTTTCGCGGCCGGCAGTCAGGCCGACCAGCGGTTTGGTACCGGGGTGGATGTGAATATCCCGCCGGAGATCTTCAGCTCCAGCGGTCAGCGCCCGCCGCCATGCAACCAGTGCTGTATCTATCAGGATCAGAACTATTCCGAAGGGGCGGTGGTGAAAGCTGACGGGGTGTTATTGCAGTGCCAGCGCGATCAGAATGCCATCAGCACTAATCCGCTGGTCTGGCGTCGCGTAAGAGAATAAACGCCTCCAGCAGGGGGATATCCGCCGGGGCAAGATCGTAGCTCAGCGCCTCGCGCGGAGAGCACCACGCCAGTTGGCTGTGATAATGCGTTTCGGGCGTGCCGGTAAACGCCGGCACGTGCCAGGCGTGCAGAGTGATAAGCCGCTGCGACACTTCACGCTGGTGGCTGGCGATATAGCGCGCGGGCCGGGCCTCGATGCCCAGCTCTTCGCGCAGCTCACGTACCAGGGCGTCGGGCTGCGTCTCTCCCGCCTCCACTTTGCCCCCGGCAAACTCCCATAAACCGGGTTGATCCGCATGCAGCGGGCGCTGCGCCAGTAAAATTTTGCCATCCTGTTCGAGAATAGCGCAAACAACATCGAGTGTTTTTAGCATGGTCGTCAATAATGAGTGAGAGAGAAAGCGTTAGGATCTGCGTACTTATTAGCGACCAGGGAGCATCCTGTGAAAGAGTCACCGCCAGTCTGGGTTAAACCCATCGAATCCATCCCCGCCAGTTTAACGCCAATCGCCAGGATGCAGAAAAAACATTATGGCGCGGTGCTTAACCCGCTGCGCTGGTGGGGGAGAATGCCCCGGCTATTCTGGCTGGTGGCGCTGTTTGTCGGGTATATCGAGCGTAAAAAATCGCCTCTCGATCCGGTGCTGCGTTCGCTGCTGATGACCCGCGTCTCTCAGGTGTGCCATTGCGCGTTCTGCATCGATGCCAATGCGTTACGTCTGGCGCAACGCAGCGGCGGGATGGCAAAGGTAGAGGCCGTTGCAACATGGCGCGACAGCACGCTCTTCAGCGACAAGGAGCGTGCCGCACTGGCCTATGCCGAGGCGGTTTCCGCTACCCCGCCGTTGGTTGACGATGCACTGAAAGCCGCATTGCGCCGCCACTTCAGCGAGCAGGCGATTACGGAGATGACCTCGTTACTCGCTTTTCAGAATCTGTCTGCGCGTTTCAATGCCGCGCTGGATATCCCCTCGCAAGGGTTATGCGTCATGCCTGGAGAAAAACACGATGCTTGACCGTCACCTCCACCCGCGCCTGAAACCGCTGCTCAATCGGCTGGTGATGAGACTGGATAGACCGGGGATCAGCCCGGACGGCATAACGTTGATCGGCTTTGCCATCGGCGTGCTGGCCTTGCCGTTTCTGGCGCTGGGCTGGTATCTGGCGGCGCTGGTGGCCATTGTACTGAACCGCCTGCTGGACGGACTGGATGGCGCACTGGCGCGACGCAGAGGATTAACCGATGCCGGTGGCTTTCTTGATATCGCCCTCGATTTTCTGTTTTATGCCCTCGTGCCCTTTGGCTTTGCCCTCGCGGATCCCGCGCTTAATGCGTTGCCAGCCGCCTGGCTACTGTTTGCCTTTATTGGCACCGGCAGCAGCTTTCTGGCGTTTGCCACGCTGGCCGCGAAGCATGACATCGACAATCCGGGCTATGCCCACAAGTCGTTTTACTATGTGGGTGGGCTAACAGAAGGAACCGAAACCATCCTGCTGTTTGTGCTTTTCTGCCTGTTCCCGGCGCACTTTGCATGGCTGGCGTGGGTTTTCGGCGCGTTGTGCTGGCTCACCACCGCAACGCGCATCTGGAGTGGTTATCTGACGCTGAAAGAGGCTCAGCGTCAGGCAGGATCAGAGTGACGCGTCTGGCCCGCGTTCACCGGTAGCAACCGGATTCTGCGGGTTGCTGCTCCATTCGTACCAGCCGCCGTCATAGACGCCGACATTTTTCCAGCCCATCGCCCGGGCATACATAAAGGTTTCCGATGCCCGCCAGCCGGTGCCGCAGTAAAACGCCACCTGCTGATCAGGCAGAATATGCCACTGCTTCCACATCGCGGCGATATCCTCTGCGCTACGCATGGTTCCATCCGGGTTATGGAAATCTTCCATATGGGTAGAGTCACTTCCGGCATGACCCCAGCGTGCGCCTGCGATCTCGCCTTTTGGCTTAATGTAGCTGTAGCCGCTGGTCACGCCGGTAAATTCCGGCCAGGAGCGGATGCTCACTAGAGAAGCATCCTTGCGGTGCAGCAGGCCACGCGCCTGTTCGGTATTCAGCATCAGCTGTGGCTGACCCGGGATCGGCGCGCCAAAATCGGCCGCTGGCGTCACGTTATTCGGTGTGCCGCGTTCAACCGGCAGTTTTGCACTGTCCCAGGCTTTCCAGCCGCCATCCAGCAGGCGAACATCTTTCACCCCGGCATAGAGCATGATCTGCGCCACGCGCGCGGCGGCATATACATCGCGGCCATAGAGGATCACCGTGGTGTCATGGCGAATGCCATGTTTTGCCAGCATCGCTTTGAGATCCGCATCAGAAACTTTGTTCCACAGCGGCTCGCTTTCCACTTCATTGGTGTCGATATAGTCTGCGCCGGGGATGTGGCTTAGCAGATAAAATTTCGGTGCGCCCCAGGCCGCTTCAATCACTTTCCACTCGCCGGCAGGCGCAGCCGTGACCTGCTTACCCTGCTGGAGCTGGTGCAGCCACTGCGGGTAGACCAGTTGTTCGAAGTGGGCGAGACGCTGGAGACGCGCCGGGGTTTGCAGGGCATCACTCAACAACGTGACCTGGCTGAAACCCGCCTGATTCAGCCGCGCCTTAACGGCCTGGTTATCGCTGTCGCTACCGTACAGGGCAACCGGCGTGGTCGGCGTGAGCTGATGCTGCGAAGCCCAGGCTTTCAGCTGGGTCTCGTTCATCGCCCCAAGCCAGCTGGCGGAAAGGTTCAGCGCGGCAGGCTCGTGGCCGGACGGGCCGTTCAGGGTCTGCGGCCAGCCGTTGTAGAAGGCGCTGGCGCGGGTGTCAATCAGGGCGCCTTGTTGTTGCTGAAGCGCTGTCAGCGTGAGGGAAGGTGCCATTTCAGCGGCAAAAGAAGAGAAAGCGGCGAGACCTAAAGCGGCGGTCAGCGCGGTCAGTTGAGAAACACGTTTCATCGAAAAGCCCGATCGTAAAGAAATGAGCCGTGATTGTGGCAACCTGCCAGCCAAAAAACGTTGCGTTTGCGCAGGATGTCATGGAATTCATTGCCAGCCCGCGATCGGCAGCACGCGCCCGTTCGGGGGAATATCTTCGTCATCGTGCGTGACCTGTACCACCGGGATCTGCCGGGTGCGCACTTCCGCGAACACCCAACGGCGAAACTGGTCGCGCAGGTTTTTATCCAGGCGGCTAAAAGGCTCATCGAGCAGCAGCGCCTGCGGCTGGGCCAGCAGGGCGCGGAGCAGACTCACCCGGGCGCGCTGGCCGCCGGAGAGCGTAGCGGGGTCGCGATGAAAAAAGCCGTTTAGTTCGGCGGCGTCCAGCGCCGCAATCACCGCCTGCTGTCGGCGCTCGCCTTTTATCGCCGCCGGAAGCGCCAGCAGCAGATTCTGCCCGACGCTAAAGTGATCGAAGAGCAAGGCATCCTGAAACAGCAGGCCCAGTCCGCGCTGCTCGGTGGGCAGGGCGTCACAGCGCCGGGCGTTGATCCACAGCTCCCCTGCGGCGCGAAAATCGCCGGGCAGGGCACCTGCCATCCAGGCAAACAGCGACGATTTACCGCTGCCGGATGGGCCCATCAGGGTGAGAATTTCGCCAGGCTGCACGCTGAAGTTAACGTTGTGCAGCAGCGTCGTGTGGCGCAGCGCGAGCGAAACATCCTTAACCATCAGCATTAACGTAACCCCTGTCGAAAACGGCCAACCAGCCGGGAAATCAGGATGCAGGCGGCGAAGACCAGCATCGGCAACAGCAATTGCCACAACGCCTGGGCCGCCAGCACGGCGCTACTGCCCCCGCTGCTGAGCGCCACGGCGTCGGTGGTCAGGGTGGCGAACCGTCCGCTGCCCAGCCACAGGGTGGGCAGATACTGCGCCATGCTGACGGAAAACCCGACGGCAAAGGCGGTGAGCGCCGGGCGGATCATCTGCGGACATTTGACCAGCCAGAATATTTTAAGCGATCCCCATCCCAGAGTGCGGGCAATCAGGATCAGGCGCGGATCGAGTCGGCGCCAGGCGGGCTGCATTACCAGCAGCATCCACGGCAACACCCACAGTAAATGCCCCCACAACACAGCGCTCCATTGCCCGTCGAGCTGCAGCAGCAAGGCCAATTGATACTGCCCGGCCACCAGCGGCAGGGCGGGGAGGGCCAGCGGTAGCCAGACCCAGAAGCCGCCGCGCTGCGGGCCCCACTCCAGCCAGAGCAGGATCATCCCCAGGGCAAGCACCGCCGAAGAGAGGCCCAGCGTCAGGCTCTCGCCCGCCGTCTCGCGGGAGACGCTGGCATTGCCTGCCGTGAGCACCAGTATTGCCACGCTGACGATCCCCACCAACGGCAGCAGCACGCCGCAGGCGCGTCCCACCCTTAGCGGGCGCGGTGTCGGGCGCTTCCCGGAGATATCCGGGATAGTGCGGCGCCAGCGTTGCCAGCCGATAAACAACGCGACAGCGATCAGTTCCAGCAGCACCAACAGGATCACGCACACCAGCATCCCCTTCGCCTGCTGTTGCGCATCCCCCTGCGAAAGCCACTGCCAGGCCAGCACGGCGAGGGTGGGGGGATTACCGGGCCCGAGGATCAGAGCCACGTCCACCGCCGACAGCGTCCAGGCGATCACCGCCAGCATCACTGCCCCCAGCGCGGGCGCAATGGCAGGCAGGATCAGCCAGCGTAGCGCCTGCCAGCGGCTGTAGCCCAGGGTTCGCAGGAGCGTGACTTTTTGCGCCAACGCTTTTTCCGGCAGCGAGGCGTAAATAGCCCAGACAACGAATGCGCTCTCCTTGACGGCGAGGGTCAGGCCCAGCCCAATCCCGTAGCGATCCATAACCGGCGAGCAAAACGAACAGACGCGGTAAAGTTCACCGCCTTCGGCAAACATCAGCAGCACGCTGACGGCAAAGGCCACATGAGGAATCGCCAGCAGCCAAGGCAGGTGATTACACAGCCGCCGCCAGCGGCTGCCGGGCCACAGCGCAGCCACTACCGCCAGCGCCAGGAGCAGCGCGCCGGCGGCGGCAATCAGGGTGGAAAGCAGGGTGGCGATCAGCGCCTGCGGCAGTTGCGGATCCGTCGCCAGCGCACGCCAGTTGTCCAGAGAGAAAACCGGCGGTAACAGCAGGGCAAAGGCGGGCAGCAGCGGCAGATAAACTGCCGCCATCAGTGCCCATGCGAGCCAGCTTAGTGGGTGCCGTAGCGACGCAGCCATGCCTGCTCCAGCGCATTAACCCAGGCGGCGTGGGGTTCGCCGAGCGTTGCAGGTAAATCGGTTGGAATAAACTGGCGCAGCTGTGTGGCCTCAGCGGCGGGCACTTTTTGCGGATCCAGCACGCTCGGATCGCCCCAGTTGGCCGGATCGGCCTTGCGGATCTGCGCCTGCGGGGAAAGTAAAAAGTTGGCGACCACTTTTGCGCCTGCGCTGGCAGAGGCATTGGCCGGGATGGTGACGAAGTGTACGTTGCCAATCATCCCCTGTTGAAAGCCGAAGCTGTAGCTGTCTGCGGGCAACGCTTTGCTGTTCACTTGTTGCCGGGCATGGGCCGGGTTAAAGGTGATCGACAGGTTTAAGTTGCCACTGGCCAGCAAGGCATCCATCCGCGCCGGAGACGGTGGAAAATCCTTGCCCTCGCGCCACAGATGAGGATGCAGTTTATCCAGATAAGCCCATAGCGGGGCGGTGACGGCGGCAAAGGTGGCGCTGTCCGGCGGCTGTTTTAGCGCGTCGGGTTGGGTGGTCTGGGTCAGAAGGATCTGTTCCAGAAACGCGGTGCCGGTAAAGTCAGGCGGGCGCGGGTAGGTAACAGTGCCAGGATGTTGCGTGGCATACTCCAGCAGCGCCTCGGGATCCTTAAGGGGGTGCGGCAGGGTCTGACGGCTGGCGATAAACGTGAGTTGTGCGCTGCCCCACGGGGATTCAGCCCCCTCCGTCGGGATAGCGAAATCCTCTGTCACCGGTTTATGAGTGTCGACGTAACGCCAGTTGGGAAGGCTTTGCGCCCACCCGGTCTGCAACAGCCCGGCGGTTTTCAGGGTGCGGAAATTCTCGCCGTTGACCCACAGCAGATCAACCGAGCCGTTGGTTTTGCGCCCGGCGCTGGCCTCGGTCTGGATACGCTTCACCGCATCGGCCGCATCCGCCAGACGGACAATCTTCAGGTTAATGGCGTAGTGGCTTTTCACCTCGCCGCTCACCCAGTCCAGGTAGCGATTCACCGCCTCGTCGCCGCCCCAGGCATTGAACCAGACGGTCTGGCCCCGGGCATCCTCTTTGGTTTTCTGCCAGCCGTCATCAGCCAGCGCCGGCCCTGCGATCAACAGGCCGGTCAATAACATGCAAAAACGCACACGGCGCATAATGCCCCCTGTTATAAAGACGTTCGGGAAAAGCGGGCGAACAGCCAGCGGGTGATAAGCGGCAGCAGCCCCAGTAGCGTAAAGGCAAAAACCACGCCCGGCGAGAGGATATCATGCAGCGACGTTATCTGCCCCAACTGGTGGCCCGCATTGAGATAGACAATAGCCCCCGGTAACATCCCGAGCTGACTAACCCACCAGTAGCGCCATACCCCAAGGCGCGTTACCCCGGCGAGCAGGTTAACCACAAAGAACGGGAACAATGGCATCAGACGCAGGGCAAACAGATAAAATGCCCCGTCCCGCGCCACCCCGTCATTAACGGTGCGCATCTGCCCGGCAAAGCGGTGCTGCACCCAGTCGCGCAGCAGATAACGGCTGACCAGCATCGCCAGCGTGGCGCCCAGCGTCGAGGCGAAAGAGACCAGCAGGATCCCCGGCCAGAGACCGAACAGCGCCCCGCCGAGCAGGGTCAGCAACGCCGCCCCCGGCAAAGACAGGGTGGTCACCAGCACATAGAGAATAAAATAGAGGGCAGCGCTCTGGCGCGGAGCCTGCTGGCAGTAAAGCAGCAGCGCCTGATGCCGCGCCTGAAGATTTTCCAGCGTTACGCTGCCGGGCGGCAATTGCGTATAAATAACAAAAAATGCGCCCAGAAGGGCGCATATCAGGATGATTTTACGAGCGTTTGTCGCCATTCATTTGACGTCGAACGTCACCCATACCGGGGCGTGGTCGGACGGTTTTTCCATGCTGCGGATTTCGTAGTCGATCCCGGTTTCGACACAGCGCTCTGCCAACACGGAGCTTGCCAGCAGCAGGTCGATACGCAGGCCGCGGTTATCATCAAACCCTTTGGAGCGGTAATCGAACCATGAGAAGCGATCCTGAGTCTCCGGGTTGGCGTGGCGGAACGTATCCACCAGACCCCAGTCCATCAGACGCGCCATCCACTCGCGCTCTTCCGGCAGGAAGGAGCATTTCCCGGCGCGCAGCCAGCGCTTGCGGCTGTCTTCGCCGATGCCGATATCCAGGTCAGTGTGGCTGATGTTCATGTCGCCCATGATCAACACCGGGTTCTCTTTTTTCAGCTCGGTTTCGAGGTACGACTGCAGATCCTGGTAGAACTTCTCTTTGGCCGGGAACTTCAGCGGGTGGTCGCGGCTCTCGCCCTGCGGGAAGTAACCGTTGATCACAGTGATGTTACCAAGCGGTGAAGGAATTTCCGCCATGATGATACGGCGCTGGGACTCTTCGTTGTCGCCCGGGAAGCCGCGACGCACGGAGACAGGGGTCTCTTTAGTGAGCAGCGCCACACCGTAATGGCCCTTCTGGCCATGATAAAAGACGTTGTAGCCCAGTTTCGCCACCTCTTCGAGAGGGAACATGTCGTCGTGGACTTTTGTCTCCTGCAGGCCGATAACGTCAGGCTGATGTTGATCAACGATGGCTTGCAGTTGATGAGGACGGGCGCGCAGGCCGTTGATATTAAAAGAGACAAATTTCATAGTCGCTGCCAGTGCAAGGTGAATAGTGCAAGGATGGTAGCAGAATTTCGTTGGGCTGACTGCCGCCGCTGCGTATGTTCCACCAATTACTGTGACAGATCGTGCCGACAGTGCAATTTTTGCACCGAACTGGCGCGTGATGCCCTGTAATGGCGCGAAAAGGGACCACAAATTTCGCGAGCGATCACAATTCCAGAATTATATTTGGCTTCTGCATAAAACAGCTATTTTTCATTCGGCAAAGCCCCGCTTGTTGTAAAAATATTCACTTTTTATGCAAAAACAGTGAATAACGCCATGTTGTAACTCATTGATATTACGTTACCCCATCCCGTTTATGCATTTTTAGTGCTGGCTGGCACGATCGCTGCAATCTACATTTACAGCGCAAACACTAAAATATTTAACATTTAATCAACCTTTTATTTACCGGATGAGGTCGCTATGTCTCTGTCAATTACGCGTGAAAACTTTGATGAATGGATGATGCCGGTTTACGCTCCGGCGGCTTTTATTCCGGTACGGGGAGAAGGCTCACGCCTGTGGGATCAACAGGGTAAAGAGTACATCGACTTTGCCGGGGGGATTGCGGTTAACGCCCTGGGTCACGCGCATCCAGCGCTGCGTCAGGCGCTGAACGACCAGGCGGCGAAGTTCTGGCATACCGGCAACGGCTACACCAACGAACCCGCGCTGCGCCTGGCGAAAAAACTGATCGACGCCACTTTCGCCGAAAAAGTGTTCTTCTGTAACTCCGGGGCCGAAGCGAACGAAGCGGCGCTGAAGCTGGCGCGTAAATATGCCCACGACAACTTTGGCAACCAGAAAAGCGGCATCGTCGCCTTCAAAAATGCCTTCCATGGCCGCACGCTGTTTACCGTCAGCGCGGGCGGGCAACCTTCCTATTCACAGGACTTTGCGCCGCTGCCGCCGGATATCCGCCACGCGGTCTATAACGATCTCCAGTCTGCCAGCGAGTTGATCGACGATACCACCTGCGCGGTGATCGTCGAACCCATGCAGGGCGAGGGCGGCGTGCTGCCTGCGGATAAAGCTTTCCTGCAAGGGCTGCGCGAACTGTGCGATCGTCACAACGCGGTGCTGATTTTCGATGAGGTCCAGACCGGGGTTGGCCGCACCGGCGAGCTGTATGCCTATATGCATTATGGCGTTACGCCGGACGTGCTCTCCACCGCCAAGGCCCTCGGTGGCGGTTTCCCAATCGGTGCCATGCTGACCACCGACAAATTCGCCCGGGTGATGACCGTTGGCACCCACGGGACCACCTACGGCGGCAACCCGCTGGCATCGGCGGTGGCCGGTCAGGTACTGGATATCATCAACACCCCGGACGTGCTGACCGGCGTTAAGCAGCGTCACGACTGGTTTGTCGAACGCCTGCAAGCCATTAACAGCAAAACGGGGCTGTTTAAAGAAATACGGGGCCTGGGGCTGCTGATTGGCTGCGTACTCACGGAGGAATTTGCCGGAAAAGCTAAACTTATTTCACAGGAAGCGGCAAAAGCGGGCGTGATGGTACTGATCGCCGGGGCTAACGTGGTGCGCTTTGCGCCTGCGCTGATCGTCAGCGAGGAAGAGGTGCAGACCGGGTTAGATCGCTTTGCGCTGGCCTGTGATCGTGTGAAGTCTGGGGTGTCATCATGATGGTCATCCGTCCCATTGAGCGCGGGGATTTATCCGCCCTCATGCAGCTTGCCGGTAAAACAGGAGGCGGGCTGACCTCGCTTCCCGTTGATGAAAAAACGCTCTCGGCGCGCATCGAACGCTCGCTGCAGACCTGGCAAGGGACGCTGCCGAAAGGCGAACAGGGTTACGTGTTTGTTCTGGAAGAAGCTGCCACCGGCACCGTGGCCGGGATCTGCGCCATCGAGGTGGCGGTGGGATTAAACGACCCCTGGTATAACTACCGCGTCGGCACCCTGGTGCACGCGTCGAAAGAGCTGAACGTCTACAACGCGCTGCCCACGCTGTTTCTCAGTAACGATCACACCGGCAGCAGTGAACTCTGTAGCCTGTTTCTCGATCCCGACTGGCGCAAGGAGGGCAACGGCTATCTGCTCTCCAAATCGCGCTTTCTCTTTATGGCCGCCTTCCGCGATCGCTTTAACGAAAAAGTGGTGGCCGAGATGCGCGGCGTGATCGACGAAACCGGCTTCTCGCCGTTCTGGCAAAGCCTGGGCGAACGCTTCTTCTCGATGGAGTTCAGCAAAGCCGACTACCTGTGCGGCACCGGACAGAAAGCCTTTATTGCCGAGCTGATGCCGAAACACCCTATCTATACCCATTTCCTCAGCCCCGAGGCGCAGGCCGTGATCGGCCAGGTGCATCCGCAAACCGCCCCGGCGCGCGCGGTGCTGGAAAAAGAGGGCTTCCGCTACCGCAACTATGTCGACATCTTTGACGGCGGCCCGACGCTGGAGTGCGATATCGACCGGGTAAGGGCGATCCGCAAAAGCCGTCTGGTGGAAGTGGCCGAAGGCCAGCCTGCGCCGGGTGAGTGGCCCGCCTGCCTGGTTGCTAATGAACAGTATGACCAGTTCCGCGCCACGCTGGTGCGCGTGGATCCTGAATGTGAACGTCTGGTGCTGACCGCAGCACAACTGGATGCCCTGAAATGCCGCGCTGGCGATCGTATTCGCATGGTGCGCCTGTGCCCCGAGGAGAAAACAGCATGAACTTATGGATCAATGGCGACTGGGTGACCGGCGAAGGTGAATCCCGCACCAAATACAATCCGGTGGGCCAGGAGAGGTTATGGCAAGGGGCCGATGCCAGTGCCGCGCAGGTCGAACAGGCGTGCCGGGCGGCGCGTGCGGCCTTCCCGGGCTGGGCAAAGCTGCCCTTCAGTGCGCGTCAGGCCATCGTTGAGAAATTTGCCTCTCTGCTGGAAGCCAATAAGCAGGAGCTGACCCGGATCATTGCCAGCGAAACCGGCAAGCCGCGCTGGGAAGCGGCAACGGAAATCACCGCGATGATCAACAAAGTCGCCATTTCGGTAAAGGCCTACCACACCCGTACCGGCGAGCAGCACACCGAGATGGCCGACGGGGCAGCCACGCTGCGCCATCGTCCGCACGGCGTGCTGGCGGTGTTTGGCCCCTATAACTTCCCCGGCCATCTGCCGAACGGTCACATCGTGCCCGCGCTGCTGGCGGGTAACACCGTGATCTTCAAGCCGAGCGAGCTGACGCCGTGGAGCGGTGAGGCGGTGGTAAAACTGTGGGAGCAGGCCGGGCTGCCGCCGGGCGTGCTCAATCTCGTCCAGGGTGGACGGGAAACCGGGCAGGCATTGAGTGCCCTGAGCGATATTGACGGCCTGCTGTTTACCGGCAGCGCCGGGACCGGCTATCAGCTGCACCGCCAGCTGGCCGGTCAGCCAGAGAAAATTCTGGCCCTTGAGATGGGCGGCAACAATGCCCTGATCGTTGACGACCCGGCGGATATCGACGCTGCGGTTCACCTGACGATCCAGTCGGCCTTTATCACTGCCGGACAACGCTGCACCTGCGCCCGTCGCCTGCTGGTTAAAAGCGGTGCTGAAGGCGATGCCTTCCTCGCCCGGCTGGTGGAGGTGAGCGCGAAACTGCTGCCAGGGACGTGGGATGCCAACGACCAGCCGTTTATGGGCGGGCTGATTTCCGAGCAGGCGGCGAAAAACGTTTATCACGTCTGGCGGGAACACGTTGCCCGCGGCGGGCGGTCGCTGCTCGATCCCCGCCTGGTGCGGGCGGGCACCTCTTTACTGACCCCGGGGATCGTCGACATGACGGGCGTGCGTGATGTACCGGATGAAGAGGTCTTCGGGCCGTTGCTCTGCATCTGGCGTTATGACGATTTCGACCAGGCTATCGCGATGGCTAACGCTACGCGTTACGGCCTGTCGTGCGGCCTGATCTCGCCGGAACGCGAAAAATTTGACCAGTTGCTGCTGGAGGCACGTGCCGGGATCGTCAACTGGAACAAACCGCTTACCGGTGCGGCCAGCACCGCGCCATTCGGCGGCGTGGGTGCCTCCGGCAATCATCGCGCCAGCGCCTGGTATGCGGCGGATTACTGCGCCTGGCCCATGGCGAGCCTCGAAACCCCGGCCATCGTCCTGCCGGAGCAGCTGAGTCCGGGCCTCGATTTTACGCGGGAGAAGCGTCATGAAAGCGCGTGAGGTTAACTTCGACGGGCTGGTGGGCTTGACCCACCACTATGCCGGGCTGTCGTTCGGCAATGAAGCCTCGACTAAGCACCGCTTTCAGATCTCCAACCCGCAGCTGGCGGCAAAGCAGGGGCTGTTAAAGATGAAGGCGCTGGCGGATGCAGGCTTTCCCCAGGCGGTGATCCCGCCTCAGGAGCGGCCTAACGTCGGCGTGCTGCGCCAGCTCGGCTTTACCGGCACCGATGAGCAGGTGGTGGAGAAGGCCGGCACGCAGATGCCGCAGCTGCTCTCTGCCGCCAGTTCCGCCTCCTCCATGTGGGT
This sequence comes from Leclercia sp. LSNIH3, assembly GCF_002935105.1. Lineage (NCBI taxonomy): Bacteria > Pseudomonadati > Pseudomonadota > Gammaproteobacteria > Enterobacterales > Enterobacteriaceae > Leclercia > Leclercia sp. LSNIH3. The sequence continues at coordinate 441,888 of NZ_CP026387.1, read as the reverse complement.
GGCGAATGCCGCGACGGTAGCCCCGTCGGCAGACACGCTCGACGGAAAAGTTCATTTCACCGTTGCCAACCTCAACAACAAATTCCACCGGGCCAGTGAAGCCGGTACCACCGAAAAGGTGCTGCGCGCCATTTTCCGCGATGAATCCCGCTTTAGCGTCCATACGGCGCTGCCGCAGGTCGCGATGTTCGGTGACGAAGGCGCGGCAAACCACAACCGCCTCGGCGGCGACTACGGCGAGCCGGGCCTGCAACTGTTCGTCTATGGTCGTGAAGAGGGGGGTAATGAGGCACCGGCCCGCTACCCGGCGCGTCAGACTCTGGCCGCGAGCCAGGCGGTTGCCCGGCTGAACCAGGTCAACCCCGGGCAGATCCTCTTCGCCCAGCAAAACCCGAGAGTGATTGACCAGGGGGTGTTCCACAACGACGTGATCGCCGTGTCGAACCGCCAGGTGCTGTTCTGCCACGAGCAGGCGTTTGTCGATCAGCCTGCGCTGCTTCAGACCTTGCGCGAGCGGGTGCCCGGCTTCATGCCGATCGAAGTGCCGACCGGGGCAGTGTCGGTCCAGGATGCGGTGTCCACTTACCTGTTCAACAGCCAGCTGCTGAGTCGCGACGACGGCAGCATGATACTGGTCCTGCCGCAAGAATCGCAGGATCACCCGGGCGTCTGGCGCTATCTGAACGGTCTGGTGGCAGAAGATAACCCTGTCAGCGAGTTGCGGGTGTTCGATCTGCGCGAGAGTATGGCCAATGGCGGTGGCCCGGCCTGTCTGCGCCTGCGCGTGGTGCTGACCCCTGAGGAGCAGCGGGCAGTTAACCCGGCGGTGATGATGAACGAGACCCTGTTCAACACCCTCAATGACTGGGTGGACCGCTACTATCGCGACCGTCTGACTCAGGCCGACCTGGTGGATCCGCAGCTGTTGCGCGAAGGGCGCGAGGCGCTGGATGCCTTGACCCGTATTCTGCAACTCGGGTCTGTCTACCCGTTCCAGCAATAAAGGAGGCGTGATGGAAAACTTTCTGGCGCTGACGATGGCCGATGAAACACCTGCCCACCTTCAGGGCAAAGGGGCCTCCTTTGACTGGCGCTGGCTGGCGCGCGGGGTACTGGAGTTCACGCCAGAGGTCGCAAGCGAGCGTGCCCTGGTGCTCTCTGCCGGGATCCACGGTAACGAAACCGCGCCGGTGGAAATCGTCGATCTGCTGGTGCGGGCGCTATTTCGTGGCGAATTGACGCTACGCTGCCGCCTGCTTGTTATCTATGGCAACCCTCCGGCGCTGAGGGCCGATAAGCGCTACCTGACCTGCGATATCAACCGCCTGTTCAGCGGGCGCGGGGCGCAGTTTCCGGCCTGTGATGAGACCGCGCGGGCGGCGCTGCTGGAAGAGCTGGTGGGTGCGTTTTATCAGCAGGCGGGGGCCGACCGCTGGCATCTCGATCTGCATACCGCCATCCGCGCCTCGTATCATGAGCGTTTTGGCGTACTGCCCCAGCGCAATCAACCGTGGGATGAGACATTTATTCAGTGGCTGGAAGATGCCGGGCTGGAGGCGCTGGTCTTTCATCAGGCGCCGGGCGGGACATTCACCCATTTTAGCTGCGAACGCTTTGGTGCCCTGGCCTGTACCCTGGAGTTGGGCAAGGCGCTGCCGTTCGGCCATAACGATCTGTCGCGTTTTGCCACTACCCATCGGGCGCTGTTTGCTTTACTGAGCGGCGAGGCGCCAGCGCAGCATGCTGAGCCTGTTGAGCGCTATCGGGTGGTGCAGCAGATCACCCGCCGCAGCGAGGCCTTCGTGCTACACATGGCGGCGCATACCCTTAACTTTACGCCATTTCGCCAGGGGGTATTACTGGCGCAGGATGGCGATGAACGCTACGAAGTGCAAAAGCCGACTGAGTATGTTCTGTTCCCAAACCCTGCCGTGGCCTTTGGTTTGCGTGCCGGACTGATGCTGGAAAAAATCACCTGACACTCCTCTGACCCCATCAGCGTAATGCGGTGGGGTTGTTTATTTTCTCAGCCATTTCATTGATCTCCTGTTTTATTACAGATTATTCCTGGCTGTTTGCTTTATTATTAATCTTCTTCCCGGTATACTCCTTCACAATCTCTTTAAAATCAGCCAGATGTATATTTCTGTTTCAACTCTCCACGCTTTATCCTTATTTTCTCCATATTTGACGATAATTTGTTTTTTACACTTTCATTGTTTTACCCTTGCTCTGATTAATTGACGATAAACCCCGTAAAGTGAATCTCGTCAACGCGGCATAGCGCCGAAGAATAACTGAAAGGAAGGACAAAATTATGCGTAAATTAACTGCACTGTTTGTTGCCTCTACCCTGGCTCTGGGCGCTACCAGCGCGGCGTTCGCCGCAGATACCGCTACCACGACCGCGGCGCCTGCCGAAAGCAAAATGATGCATCACAAAGGCAAGCCGGGTATGCATCACGACATGATGTTTAAAGATCTGAATCTGACGGATGCGCAGAAAACGCAAATCCGCGACATCATGAAAAGCCAGCGTGACCAGATGAAGCGTCCATCGGTTGAAGAGCGCCGCGCTATGCATGACATCATCGCCAGCGACAGCTTCGATAAAGCGAAAGCCCAGGCGCAGGTCGACAAGATGGCCGAGCAGAACAAAGCCCGCATGCTGGCGCACATGGAAACCCAGAACAAGATTTACAACATCCTGACCCCGGAACAGAAAAAACAGTTTGATGCGAATTTTGAGAAGCGTCTGACAGAACGTGCCGGGCCGGAAGGTAAAATGACCCCACCAGCCGAATAATCGGTTCAGCCATTCAAGACCGCCGGAGTCCTGTTCACCCAAGCATATTTGCTGTGGACAGGTCCGGCGGTTTTTTCTTTTCTGCCCTCTTGCCAGCCGCCGCCATCCCGGTATTCTCCTGTTATCGATTTGCAGAATGTGTTTGAAATTTCTGGCGTTACGGATTTTTTCGTCGTCAGGCTAAGGCCGTTGGACACGTCTGCCGATACTACACAGTGATGATCTAACGATAACAATCAAAAAGCGACCGCCCTGCGCGGGTTGCTCTGGCGCCTGTTGCGCCATTCGGAGTGGTGATGGAATTCTTTGATATCCGTAAAATGCCGATCAGCCTCTGGCGTAACGGGGCCGGTGAAACACGCGAAATATGTTGTTTTCCCCCCGCAACCCGGGAATTTAACTGGCGCGCCAGTATTGCCTCCCTCGCCAGCAATGGCGACTTTTCCGTCTCGCCTGGCATTGATCGGGTGATCACGCTACTGGAAGGAGGGGAAGTCCATCTTGATGGCGGCAATGCGTTTACGCATACGTTACAGCGTCATCAGCCCTTCAGCTTTGCCGGCGATCTGCCAGTCAAAGCAAAGCTGTTAGAGGGACAAATGTCGATGGATTTCAATATTATGACCCGCCGGGATCGCTGTCGGGCAAAGGTGCGGGTGGCGGATCGCACCTTTACCACGTTTGCGTCACGTGGCGGGGTGGTGTTTGTCCTGAGCGGCGCCTGGCAGCTGGGTGAGAAGCTGCTCACCGCCGATCAGGGCGCATGGTGGCACGAAGGCAACCATACGCTGCGGCTGCTGAAGGCGGAGGGAACGCTGTTGTTCAGCGAGATTTTTTGGCTTCCGGGGCACTAAGAGGAATGATCTCGTAGTTGCCGGTCAGCAGCGGCTTACAGAGAATTTTATACCCATCCTGATCAAAACCGGCGGGCGTGCGCAGCAGGTCCGCCGCCTCGTCCAGGCTGTCGACCGCGCCCAGCCAGAGCCAGTTATGGATAATATGGTAGTGGGTCATATCCGGGCGCGACTCTTTCAGCGCCACGGCGCTGTCCCACGGCCAGCAGGTGACACCAATCGCCTGCAACCCTTCGACTAAGCGCTGGTGATGATCCTCAACGCTCTCTTTGCCACAGCATGCTCCGGCACAGCGCTTTAGCGCGGAACGGAAACAGGCCCGCCCACGACTTAACGACTCCAGCCCCAGCAGGCCATAGCAGAGCTGACGCTCGTCGGCCAGGGTCTGCAGGGTTTGCAGTGCTGCCCGACGGTTGGCAAAGAGACCAAAAAGATTGGGGGTGTGCGAAAAATCGACCTCGCGGGCATAGACTATCTGCGGTTTGCCCTCGGTGATCTGCAGTGAGCAGAGCTGGCGATTGCGGCGCAGCCGTTTATTGAACAGCGGCTGCTGCTCCTTGATTAAACGGGCTTCCAGCAGCAGCGCGCCCAGTTCACCTGCAGTCTGGATCCAGGTAATACGCCGGGACTGGCGTAGCATGGCGGCTTCGTCCGGCGTGCGCAGATGCGACAGCACCCGGCTGCGAATATTGATGCTTTTACCGATATAAAGGGGCATGGCATCGCTGTCGCCATGAAAGAAATAGACGCCTGGCTGCTTCGGCAGTGCCTCCAGCCATGGGCGCAGATGTTCGGGATATTCATAGATAGCTGCTGCTTCGAATTCAAGCCGCGGTGCCGATTGACGCCTGCTCACAACATACTCCTGATACTGTTCAGGCATACAGTGTAGCAGCTGTGGTGTGGTTAAAAAAGAGGCGGCAGAAGCCGCCCCGTCAGAATTATTGTTTCCAGAAGTCGTCGAATACCGTGATCGGCGGGCGACGTTTGTGTTCGGTCTTCAGATACCAGCCCTCGATAATCCGGGCGGTGGCTTCATCCAGCGTTTTGCCTTCCAGATAATCGTCAATGTTTTCATAGGTTACACCCAGCGCGGCCTCGTCGGGCAGAGAAGGGCGGTCGTCTTCAAGGTCAGCGGTAGGGGCTTTCTTATATAAATGCTCCGGGCAGCCCAGCGCGGCCAGCAATTGCTTGCCCTGACGCTTGTTGAGACGGAACAGCGGGTTAATATCTGTGCCGCCATCGCCATATTTGGTGAAGAAACCGGTCAGCGCCTCTGCCGCATGGTCAGTGCCCACCACCACGCCGCTGGTCATCCCGGCGATGCTGTACTGGGCTTTCATCCGCTCACGGGCCTTTTCGTTGCCGCGCACGAAGTCGCTCAGTTCAATGCCCGCGTCGCGCAACGCTTTTTCGCTGGCCAGCACCGCTTCTTTAATATTTACGGTCAGCACGCGATCCGGCTGGATGAAGGCGATGGCATCCTGACAATCCTGCTCATCGAACTGTACGCCGTAAGGCAGACGCACCGCGATAAACTGCAGGGATTCATTGCCTGTTTCTGCACGTAATTCGCTGATGGCCATCTGGGCGAGCTTCCCGGCGAGGGTGGAGTCCTGACCGCCGCTAATGCCCAGCACCAGCGACTTCAGAAACGGGAAGCGGGTTAAATAGGATTTCAAAAAATCGACGCTACGGCGGATCTCTTCTTCCGCATTAATGGTGGGTTTGGCACCCAGCGCCTGGATAATTTCTTGTTGCAGAGCCATTTAGCCCCTCCGTTACACAAATTTGCCTGATGGATGTTCTGTTAAAGCTAACTCGTCATGGGGAAAACGACAAGGATCACACATTTGAATTGGGTGAATCAGAGCGATTTAGTAGCTTATGCTTGAATTACAGGAATTTTCCGAAAAAACTTTGCCGTCACGCTTGAGGTTGAAAAATGTCGTTTTCTATTCCAGGCTTACTTAACACGCTGATAAACAAGAGGACGGAATATGAACAAGAATTTAGCAGGAATGTTAGGCGCAGCGGCAGTAATGACTTTACTGGCAGGGTGTACCGCGTATGACCGTACCGCTGACCAGTTTAAAGAACCCGTCGTAAAAGACGTTAAGAAAGGGATGAGCCGTGCACAGGTACAGCAGCTGGCCGGTAAGCCGTCATCAGAAGTGACGATGATCCACGCTCGTGGCACCTGCCAGACCTACATCCTGGGTCAACGCGATGGTAAAACTGAAACTTACTTTGTGGCCCTCGACGATACTGGCCACGTGATCAACTCCGGCTACCAGACCTGCGCGGAATATGACACCGATCCGCAGGCACCTAAAGCCTGATATCGCTTTTCCTGAGCAAAGAGACAAACCGGCCACCTGGCCGGTTTTTTTACGTCGCTACCCATCTTAATTCTCACCGCGAATTATTTACCTAAAATGTGAAGGGTGTCATAACACCAGGTCAAGGAGAGACAATTGTAGTCTCTTATGAATTATCTCCCGGATAGCAGTTGCCGTATACTCCATTCATCAGATACGCCAGCGAAGGGTTCCGGTCGGTCAAGGCGGGAACATCGTGGCGAAGCGGTGAGCACATTAGAGGGAAATTGCTGTGGAAAAGAAACATATCTATCTGTTTTGCTCAGCGGGCATGTCAACGTCACTGCTGGTGTCAAAGATGCGCGCGCAGGCAGAGAAGTACGAAGTACCTGTCGTGATTGAAGCGTTCCCGGAAACCCTGGCGGGTGAGAAAGGGAACAATGCGGATGTGGTGCTGTTAGGGCCACAAATCGCCTATATGTTGCCAGAAATTCAACGTCTGTTACCGAATAAACCGGTTGAAGTGATTGACTCTGCGCTGTACGGCAAAGTGGATGGTTTGGGTGTTCTTAAAGCTGCTGTAGCGGCGATTAAAAAAGCTGCTAATTAATTTAATTTATTATTTTTCCCGTCAAAGAGCAATTTCACACACACTTACGCCGCAATATTATCGCGGCATTTAAGGGCATTTTCTATGAGTAGATTTATTGCTGCGCTTGAAAAGGTACTCCTTCCTTTTGCAGTTAAAATAGGAAAGCAACCGCATGTCAACGCCATTAAAAACGGCTTTATTAAAGTTATGCCGTTAACCCTGGCGGGGGCCATGTTCGTTTTAATTAATAACGTTTTTCTTAGCTTCGGTGATGGTTCATTCTTCTATTCATTAGGTGTGCGTTTAGATCCCTCAACTATTGAAACGTTAAATGGTTTCAAAGCCATCGGCGGCAATGTGTACAACGGTACACTGGGTATTATGTCGCTGATGGCACCTTTCTTTATTGGGATGGCGCTGGCAGAAGAGCGTAAAGTTGACGCGCTGGCCGCTGGTTTATTATCTGTCGCTGCCTTTATGACCGTGACTCCTTACAGCGTCGGTGAAGCTTACGCGGTGGGGGCCAACTGGCTGGGCGGGGCAAACATCATTTCCGGTATCGTGATCGGCCTGGTCGTGGCGGAAATGTTTACCTTTATTATTCGTCGCAACTGGGTGATTCGTTTACCCGACAGCGTACCGGCATCGGTGTCGCGCTCATTCTCAGCGCTGATCCCTGGCTTCATTATTCTCTCCATCATGGGCACCATCGCCTGGGCGCTCTCTCACTGGGGCACTAACTTCCACCAGATCATCATGGACACCATCTCCACACCGCTGGCCTCTATGGGTGGCGTCGTGGGCTGGGCTTACGTGATTTTCACCTCCCTGCTCTGGTTCTTTGGTGTACATGGCTCCCTGGCGCTGGCCGCGCTGGACAGCGGCATCATGACGCCGTGGGCGCTGGAAAACGTGGCACTCTACCAGCAGTACGGTTCCGTTGACGCGGCGCTGGCGGCCGGTAAAACCTTCCACGTATGGGCCAAACCGATGCTCGACTCCTATATCTTCCTGGGCGGTACCGGGGCGACACTGGGTCTGATTATCGCGGTGTTTATCACCTCCCGTCGTGCAGATCACCGTCAGGTGGCGAAGCTGGCGCTGCCGTCAGGCATCTTCCAGATTAACGAGCCTATCCTCTTCGGTCTGCCGATTATCATGAACCCGGTGATGTTTATTCCGTTTGTTCTGGTGCAACCGCTGCTGGCCGCGATAACCCTGACCGCCTACTACCTGGGCATTATCCCGCCGGTGACCAACATTGCGCCGTGGACCATGCCAGCGGGCCTGGGGGCTTTCTTCAACACCAACGGCAGCGTAGCGGCCTTCCTGGTGGCGATGTTTAACCTCGGTGTGGCGACCCTGCTCTATATGCCGTTCGTTGCCATCGCTAACAAGGCCCAGACCACCATTGATGAAGAAGAGAGCGAAGAAGAGATCGCTCTGGCACTGAAATTCTGATGTCGTCTGACGCGGGGCAACCCGCGTCAGTACAGGAGAAACGGAAATGTTTGATTTAGACCATGTTGTTGCAGAAGAAGTGGAAAACGTAGCAGAGAACGACCTTGAAGAAGTGGTGATGGGGCTTATCATCAACTCCGGTCAGGCGCGTAGTCTGGCGTACGGCGCCCTGAAAAAAGCCAAGCAAGGTGATTTCGATACGGCGAAAGAGATGATGGCCCAGTCGCGCACCGCGCTGAATGAAGCGCACCTGGTGCAAACAAAACTGATCGAAAGCGATCAGGGTGAAGGTAAGATGAAGGTCAGCCTGGTGCTGGTCCATGCCCAGGATCACCTGATGACCTCCATGCTGGCGCGTGAGCTGGTGGCGGAACTCATCGAACTTCACGAGAAAATGCAGTAAGTCAGACTGATAGCAGGAGGTCAGCGCAATGGAAATCACTACCGCCCGGGAACAACAGCTGTTCAATGGTAAAAATTTTCATGTGTTTATCTACAACAAGGTGGAGAGCATTAGCGGTCTGCATCAGCATGATTACTATGAATTCACCATTGTGTTGACCGGCCGCTATTTTCAGGAGATCAACGGCAAGCGGGTGCTGCTGGAGCGCGGGGATTTCGTTTTTATCCCCATGGGTTCCCATCATCAGAGCTTTTACGACTTTGGCGCCACGCGCATTCTCAACGTTGGCGTCAGTAAACGCTTCTTCGAAACCCACTACGCGCCGCTGCTGCCATTCTGCTTTGTGGCCTCGCAGGTTTATCACGTCAAAAGTGAGTTCCTGAACTGGATCGACACCGTTATTGCCTCGCTTAACTTTCGTGATAGTGAATTTGATGAATTTATTGAAACGGTGACCTTCTATGTCGTCAACCGCTTACGCCACCATCGCGAAGAGCAGCAGGTGACGGACGATATCCCGCAATGGCTGCGTACCACCGTTGAAATGATGCACGACAAACTGCGTTTTGGGGAAAATGCGCTGGAGAATATGGTGGCTCTGTCGGGTAAATCGCAAGAGTACCTGACCCGGGCGACCCAGCGTTATTATCAGAAAACGCCGGTGCAAATAATTAATGAAATACGGATCAATTTCGCCAGAAAACAGCTGGAGATCACCAACTATTCGGTGACGGATATTGCTTACGAATCCGGTTATAGCAGTCCGAGCCTGTTTATTAAGACCTTCAAGAAATTGACCTCTTTTACACCTAACAGCTACCGGAAAAATATCACGGTTATTAATTAACGTCCGGCGGGATCACCGCCGGGAATAGCGATTTAAATGCTTGCCCTAAATATATGGGACGGGACCGCTATACTCTAATGGCGGATCTCCCAGGGAGAATATTATGCAAAAGAAACTGAAAGTCGTAACCATCGGCGGCGGAAGCAGCTATACCCCGGAATTACTGGAAGGGTTCCTCAAGCGTTATCATGAACTGCCGGTCAGCGAACTGTGGCTGGTGGACGTGGCCGAAGGCCAGGAGAAGCTCGATATTATTTTTGACCTCTGCCAGCGCATGGTTAAAAAAGCGGGCGTGCCGATGACCGTGCATAAAACCCTCGATCGTCGCCAGGCGCTGAAAGATGCCGATTTCGTCACCACCCAGCTACGTGTTGGCCAGCTTAAGGCGCGCGAGCTGGATGAGCGTATCCCGCTGAGCTACGGCTATCTGGGTCAGGAGACCAACGGTGCCGGTGGCCTGTTTAAAGGGCTGCGTACCATTCCGGTGGTTTTCGACATCATCAAAGACGTGCAGGAGATCTGCCCTCAGGCGTGGGTGATCAACTTTACTAACCCGGCCGGCATGGTGACCGAAGCGGTCTATCGCCACACCGATTTCAAACGCTTTATCGGGGTATGTAATATCCCTATCGGCATGAAGATGTTTATCCGCGACGTGCTGGCCCTGACCGATAACGATGAGCTTTCCATCGACCTGTTCGGCCTGAACCACATGGTCTTTATCAAAGACGTGCTGGTTAACGGCGAGTCACGCTTCGCTGAACTGCTGGACGGCGTGGCGTCGGGCACCCTGAAAGCCAGTTCGGTGAAAAATATTTTCGACCTGCCGTTCAGCGAAGGGCTGATCCGCTCCCTGAATCTGTTGCCGTGCTCTTATCTGCTTTATTACTTCAAGCTGAAAGAGATGCTGGCGATTGAGATGGGCGAGTACTACAAAGGCGGCGCCCGGGCGCAGGTGGTGCAGAAGGTGGAAAAACAGCTGTTCGATCTCTATAAAAACCCGGATCTGAACGTGAAGCCGAAAGAGCTGGAGCAGCGCGGCGGGGCATATTACTCCGATGCGGCTTGCGAAGTGATCAACGCTATCTACAACGACAAGCAGGCAGAGCATTACGTCAACGTGCCGCACCACGGTCACATTGATAATATCCCGGCCGACTGGGCGGTGGAGATGACCTGCATCCTCGGTCGCGAGGGGGCGAAGCCGCATCCCCGCCTGACCCATTTCGATGACAAAGTGATGGGGCTGATCCACACCATCAAGGGCTTTGAAGTGGCGGCAAGTCAGGCGGCGCTCAGCGGCGAGCTGAACGACGTGCTGCTGGCCCTGAACCTCAGCCCGCTGGTGCAGTCCGATCGTGATGCCGAGAAATTGGCACGCGACCTGATTCTGGCCCATGAAAAATGGTTGCCAAACTTTGCCGCCACTGTCGATAAGCTAAAAAGTGAGCAGCACTAAGAGGGATGACTATGCAATATCTGCTGATCGTCAACGCCGATGACTTTGGCCTGTCAAAAGGCCAGAACTACGGCATTGTGGAAGCCTGTCGGCACGGCGTGGTGACCTCAACCACCGCCATGGTTAACGGCGATGCGATTGAGCACGCCGCTGAACTCAGCCGGGCGCTACCGGAACTGGGAGTCGGCATGCACTTTGTTCTGACGCTCGGTATGCCGCTGACGCCAATGCCAGGGCTGACACGGGAGGGGCAATTGGGCAAATGGATCTGGCAGATGGCAGAGCAGGGGACGTTGCCGCTCGATGAGATCGCCCGCGAGCTGGACTGTCAGTTCAATCGCTTTGTCGATCTTTTCGGACGTGAGCCGACTCATATCGACAGTCATCATCATGTGCATATGATCCCGGCCATCTTCCCCATTGTGGCCGAGTTTGCCCGCCGTAAAGGGGTGGCACTGCGGGTGGATCGTCACTCTGAAGGCTTCAGCGAACTGAACGCCGAACTCCCGCCGACCACCGACGGTTTCAGTAGCGCATTTTATGGCGAGGAAATCAGTGAAGCGCTGTTCTTGCGCGTGCTGGATCACTCTGTACAGCAGGGCGAACCCTCGCTGGAAGTGATGGCGCATCCGGCCTTTATTGATAACACCGTTCGTAAAAGCGCCTATTGCTGGCCGCGCCTGACGGAACTTGATGTGCTGACATCGACCTCGCTGAAATATGCGATTGCCGAGCGCGGATATCGTCTGGGGACGTTCAGGGATTTGTGAGGAACAGCCCGGTAGCGCAAAGCTAACCGGGCAGAAAAAATACACCAGGCCGGGTGAGGCGAAGCCGCCACCCGGCTTTTTTTACGCCGGTATGCTGGCGATTTTACTGCGACGCGACCAGACACGGTGCGCCGCCATTTGCAGGACCAGCTCGTCCATAAACGCGCCTGCCGCGGTATCGCCCTCAATAATCCCTTCTTCGCCCTGATCCGCTACCTTCAACAGGGGTTTGAACTGCCGCGCATCGCCTGCCAGCGCAATCGGCTTGAGGTGCTTGTAGGCTTCCAGCAGATAGTAGACGGCATCCCCGCTTTTCAGCAGACTCTGGATATCACCGCAGGGCACCACCACCGCATCGACGGTCAATGACGGCGATCCCTCAAAGGTGGCCGCCACCGGCAACACCGAGCCATCATCGGCGATCACGTCCCCCATTCGGGAGTAGAGCAGCTTGGCGTGTACACCTTTCGCCTTCAGCGCCTGCAGCACCGCCAGCACGTCACTGGCCCGCGGGGCGTCATTGAGTAATACCGCCACGACCCGGCCTTTGATATCGCCACCGGGAACGGCATACAGACTGAGAGCAGGGTCTTTTTTCACGCCGCTGACATCCTGCGGCGGGGCCATATTGCGTTGCGCCTCGCTGAGGGTCAGCCCCAGGTTGTCCGCTACGCCCTGGGCGAGGGTAATATCAATACGCGCCAGCTGATCGACCACCCGCTCACGGATATAGGCTCGCACCACTTTACTCAGCTCAAAGCTGAAGGCTCCGATAATGTGCTCCTGCTCGACAGGCGTCTGGCTTTGCCAGAACAGGCGAGGGTGAGCGTAATACTCGGCGAAAGAGGGGCTGCGTTCACGGATTTTGGACCCTTCCACGCGCTCCTGATACGACTCAAAACCGCCACGTTTTGGCCCCGGAGGGGTCTCGCGCGGCCAGTTGTCGTTGATGGAGTTTGGTTCGTAGTTGGCCGGATTGGTGTCGATCTCCATCCGATGCATCCCGTCACGCTGGAAATTATGGTACGGGCAGGTTGGCTTGTTGATCGGGATCTCGTGGAAGTTCGGCCCGCCCAGACGGCTGATCTGGGTGTCGGTGTAGGAGAACAGACGCCCCTGCAATAACGGGTCGTTGGTAAAGTCCAGCCCGGGGACGATATGCCCAGGGTGGAAGGCCGCCTGCTCGTTCTCGGCAAAGAAGTTATCCGGGTTACGGTTGAGCACCATTTTACCCACCAGTTGAACCGGTACCAGCTCCTCGGGGATCAGCTTGGTCGGATCGAGAAGGTCAAAATCAAATTTGAACTCGTCCTCTTCCGGGATCAGCTGGAAGCCAAGCTCATATTCCGGGTAATCGCCCGCTTCGATGGCTTCCCAGAGATCGCGGCGATGGAAGTCCGGGTCGCGCCCGGTGAGCTTCTGCGCCTCATCCCACACCAGCGAGGCTTTACCCGCCACCGGCTTCCAGTGGAAACGCACAAAGGTGGCTTTACCTTCGGCATTAATCAGCCGGAAGGTATGGATGCCAAACCCTTCCATGGTGCGATAGCTGCGCGGAATACCGCGGTCGGACATTGCCCACATCACGTTATGCAGGGTTTCGGGCTGCAGCGACACGTAATCCCAGAAGGTGTCGTGCGCGCTCTGCCCCTGCGGGATCGCCCAGTGTGGCTCTGGTTTTACCGCATGAACAAAATCGGGGAACTTGTGTGCGTCCTGAATGAAAAAGATCGGCGTGTTGTTACCCACCAGATCAAAAATACCCTCTTCGGTATAAAACTTGGTCGCAAAGCCACGAATATCGCGCACCGTATCGGCAGACCCAGCGCCGCCCTGCACCGTGGAGAAGCGTACAAACACCGGAGTGATTTTCTCCGGGTCAGAGAGGAACGCGGCTTTGGTGATATCGCTCAGATTTTTGTAAGGCTGGAAATAGCCATGCGCAGCCGAACCGCGGGCGTGAACGATACGCTCCGGAATACGCTCATGGTCAAAATGGGTGATCTTCTCACGCAGGATGAAATCTTCGAGCAGGGTCGGACCGCGGGTCCCGGCGCGCAGCGAGTTCTGATCGTCAGCGATGCGCACCCCCTGATTGGTGGTGAGCGGACAGTTTTCGCCGCCTTTGCGTACGGCCTCCAGCGCGTTCAGCTTTTCATTGCCGGTATGCGGTGCCTTCAGGCTGCCGGGTGCCGTTGGCTCCTTGCCCGGCGGGGTAGGAACAGGGCTGGCGAGGTGGGAACCATCGTCGGGAGCCAGTGAATCCATCCCGGGTTTCGCTTCGTTTTCGTCATGTACCGGGGATTGCTGCGGGTGGTGAGTCTTATCATTTTGCGACATTGCACTCGTCTCCTGTTTTCATTACTGAAACACGGTCATATTTGCGTTAAAACTCAATAACTATAGAACATTACGGGTAGAACACCGGGTGATAACCCGATCTCTGGCTGCCGCTTACGCTTGAGATGACACATGGGGCGCGACGCAGGAGGGGCAATCGGCTATCATAGGAATTTACTGATTTTTGAGTTTGCTTTAGTGAACCCGCTGCTTATGAAACCTCTTCGCCAACAAAATCGTCCTGTTATCAGTTACCAGCCCCGCGTTGAACCCGCGCCGCCAGAACATGCCAGCAAAATGGATGGCTTTCGTGACGTGTGGTTGTTACGCGGCAAATACGTGGCCTTTGTGCTAATTGGCGAGCGTTTTCGCCGTTCACCGGCGTTTAGCGTGCCGGAGTCGGCTCAACGTTGGGCGATGCAGGTCCGCCAGGAAGAAGAAGTTGAGGATTAACAGATAATAAAAAACCGCCTTCATCACTGAAGGCGGTTTTTTTAGCAGGGGAGGCGCTTAGCGATGCGCCAGCTCCGCATGTTCATCACTTTCCAGCACCGCTTTATCGGTCTGCTTCAGCCACTGGCTGGTGAGCGTACCGGCCGTCATTGAGCCGCTGACGTTCAGCGCAGTACGGCCCATGTCGATCAACGGTTCAACGGAGATCAGCAGTGCCACCAGCGTAACTGGCAGACCCAGCGCAGGCAGGACAATCAGCGCGGCGAAGGTCGCGCCGCCGCCCACACCGGCTACACCGGCAGAACTCACGGTCACAATCCCGACAAGGGTCGCAATCCAGACCGGATCCAGCGGGTTAATACCTACCGTTGGTGCAACCATCACTGCCAGCATCGCCGGGTAGAGACCAGCACAACCGTTCTGACCAATAGTCGCGCCGAAGGAGGCAGAGAAACTGGCGATCGATTCCGGCACGCCCAGACGACGGGTCTGCGCTTCCACGTTCAGTGGAATGGAGGCAGCGCTGGAGCGGCTGGTAAAGGCGAAGGTCAGCACCGGCCATACTTTACGGAAATATTTCAGCGGGCTGACGCCATTCACGCCGAGCAGGATGCCGTGAACCACAAACATAATGCCCAGGCCGAGGTAGGAGGCCACCACGAAGCTGCCCAGCTTGATGATGTCCTGCAGGTTAGAGCCTGCCACCACTTTGGTCATCAGCGCCAGAACGCCGTATGGGGTCAGCTGCATCACCAGACGCACCAGCTTCATCACCCAGCTTTGCAGGGTATCGATGGCGGTCAGGACGCGCTCGCCTTTCGGAGCGTCATCTTTCAGCAGTTTCAGCGCAGCCACACCGAGGAAGGCAGCGAAAATCACCACGCTGATGATTGACGTTGGGTTAGCCCCGGTCAGATCGGCAAACGGGTTTTTCGGGATAAAGGAGAGCAGCATCTGCGGTACGGTAAGATCCGCGACTTTACCCGCATAGTTGGTCTCGATGGCGGTCAGACGCGCGGTTTCCGCGGTGCCCTGCACCAGGCCTTCGGCGGTGAGGCCAAACAGGTTAGTAACCAGCACACCCACCAGAGCGGAGATCAGCGTAGTAAACAGCAGCGTGCCGATGGTCAAAACGCTGATTTTACCCAGCTGAGACGCATTATGCAGACGGGCAACAGCGCTCAGAATAGAGGCAAATACCAGCGGCATGACAATCATCTGCAGCAGCTGGACGTAGCCGTTACCGACTACGTTAAACCACTGGATAGAGTCTTTCAGTACCGGGTTGCTGGCACCGTAAATGGCCTGCAGCGCCAGCCCGAAGACCACGCCCATTACCAGACCGACCAGTACTTTTTTAGCGAGGCTCCACTGTTTGTGACGCGACTGCGCCAGCAACAACAGTAAGCCAACGAACACCACAATGTTCGCGATTAATGGAAAATTCATCCCCGTTCTCCTGATTGAATAGCAGATCGTATTAGGTCCGACCTTATTGCCGCAAGATTATCAGAAGTGTGATCGCGTCGCTTATATCCAAATGGAATGGGTTATGCCAAAACGCCTGAATTTGTCCAGTTACTGCTCACTTTGATGGTGAATAAAGCGATTGAACTGAAACTGCAGGGAATTGATCATGTGCGAAGACCAGCGCACGGCACCGTTTTCCGGCAGCGTCTGCGGCATCCACACCGCCCATGCGAACAGGGCCATGCACAATGCGCGCTCTAACTGGTTGCCTTTTTGTGGGCGCAGGATCGGCAGACGAAAACGCCAGCGGCAGGGCCACAGCAGGGGAACACCCGCCGGAGTGAGCATGTCGGCCAGAATATGGCTTAGATAGCCCAGCACCATTCCCTGGATAGCATCCGCCGGGATCAGCCAGCTGTCGGGCACTTTTAAATAGAAGAGCGTGAGGGCGGCAAAGACCGCCAGCAGACTATGGGTAAAACCGCGATGGCCGCAGGCGCGGGCAATGGGTTTGGAGATCCACTTCAGCCGCTGCCCGAGCAGCGACTTGGGGTGATCGATATCAGGTAACAGGCAGGTCAAAACTGCCGATGGCACGATATGCCACCAGTCGCCCTGCGCCAGCACAGGTGTAAGCTCAGCGTTTTTGGCAAACACTGCGCAGGCGAGAGAAAAGAGCAGATGACCTTCCGCCGTCATGATAAAACCCACTAAACTGTCAATGCATCCAGTATAGGGATTTTATACAGTATACGGAAGTAGTGACGGTGTAACTCTTTGTCACAAAGCGGTTAACGTGCGAGCCAGCCTCCATCGACGGCGAGGGTATAGCCGTTGACGTAATCCGAGGCTGACGAGGCCAGAAATACTGCCGGACCCTGCAGGTCCTCCGGCTTGCCCCAGCGACCCGCCGGAATGCGGTCGAGGATCTCTTTGCTGCGCTGCTCGTCATCGCGTAACTGCTGGGTATTGTTAGTCGCCATATAACCCGGCGCAATGGCGTTCACGTTGATGCCATGTTGTGCCCACTCGTTAGCCAGCAGGCGGGTGATACCCAGCACGCCACTTTTCGATGCGGTATACGAAGGAACGCGGATCCCCCCCTGGAATGACAGCATCGAGGCGATATTAATGATCTTGCCCCCTTGCCCCTGGGCGATGAACTGACGGGCCACGGCCTGCGACAGGAAAAAGACCGATTTCAAGTTGAGATTCATCACCTCATCCCAGTCCTTTTCGCTGAAGGTCAGGGCATCTTCCCGGCGGATGGTACCGGCGTTATTGACCAGAATATCCACGCGGCCCATCCCGGCGACAACCTGCTCGACGATATCATTGATGCCGTCCTGCTTGCTGAGATCGGCCTGGATTGCCATAAAACGGCGGCCCAGTGCTTTCACGCCTGCGGCAGTCTCTTCGGGGATCCGACGATTGACGCTCACGATGTCGCAGCCTGCCTGTGCCAGACCCAGCGCCATGCCCTGGCCAAGACCGGTATCACAGCCGGTCACGATGGCAACTTTTCCTGAAAGATTAAAGGCATCCAGTATCATACAAACCTCAGAAAGTAGGGGGGTATAGTTGTTCTGAGATAAGCATAGAAGCAGCAGATGGGAATATCAAATTAAAATGAAATGATGTTTTAAAAATTTTATGTGGATCATGTTTGCGGGCAACCCGGCGCTGCCCGCTGACATTAATTACCCGTGCAGATGCGCCACGGTAAGGTCCTGCAGTGAGTCGAGTTTAACGTCTGCCAGCGCGTAGCGGACGTCATGCCGGTTCTCCTCGGCGGGGACAACAATAGCGCGCATCCGCGCTGCTTTGCTGGCAATCATGCCGTTGACTGAGTCTTCCAGCGCCACGCAGGTGGTCGGGTCGACACCCAACTTCGCGGCGCAGTCCATATATACCTGGGGGTGCGGTTTGCTGTAAGGCAGTTTTTCTGCCGAAGCCAGCGCATCAAAGCTGTCGTGCAGATCAAACATAATCAGCACTTTCTCCAGCATATGCAGCGGCGAGGCGGAAGCCAGGCCAACCTTCAGCCCCTGTGCCTTGCACAGGGCCACGGCTTCATGCGCCCCTTTCAGCAGCGGGCGGTTCTCTTCCACCAACGTAATCGCCCGGTTGATGATGCGGTCGGTCACCTCGTCACGGCCAGGGCCTGACCAGGGCTGGTGGGCATACCAGAGTTCCACCACCATATCGATACGCAGGCCCAGGGTATCCGGCAGTTCGTGACGGCGGCTGATATCCACGCCCAGGCTGGCCATCACATCCAGTTCGGCCCGATCCCAGAGCGGCTCGGAATCAATCAGTAATCCATCCATATCAAAAATGGCTGCAAGAATTTGACGCGGAGTCGACATGCAACTTCTCCTTTCTTGGGGTGAGCAGTGATAAAGACTACCTAACCCCAGCAATTTACCATATCGCCTGCAAAGAACGGGCGAAAATGAGATCCAGCAGGTAGACTTAGCCTCAAAGGATGTATTTTAAAAATGAGGAACCGATGACATATCAACAAGCTGGACGGGTAGCAATACTGAAGATCATCGCCGGATGGATTATTTTTATCCCGGCAGTCATCTCAACCATTATTTCCGTCCTGAAATTTATCTATGACCACAGCGAAAAGCAGGCCGGGATCAATGCCGTGATGCTGGATTTTGCCCATGTCATGATCGAAATGATGCGCTTTAACACGCCGTTTCTGAATTTCTTCTGGTACAACTCTCCGACGCCCGACTTCAGGCAGGGCATGAATATTGCCTTCTGGATTATCTTTGCCCTGATCTTTATCGCCCTGGCGTTGCAGGCTTCAGGTGCGCGGATGCGCCGACAGACACGTCTTATTCGTGAAGGGCTGGAGGCCCAGTTGATTCTTGAGAAGGCGAAAGGGGATGAAGGGTTAACGCGCGAACAGATCGAATCGCGCATTGTGGTACCGAACCACACCATTTTCTTGCAGATTTTCACCCTCTATGTACTGCCGGTGCTGATGATCATCGCCGGGTACTTCCTGTTTTCCCTTCTCGGCCTGTTATAAATGTACGCCGCCGGGCAATGTAGCCCGGCAGTCTGTACCTTATGCCGCCAGCACGCGATCCAGCGCTTTTTGCGCATTTACCATATGCTCACCGCCAAACAGGATGGCGCGGTTCATCAGGGTATAAAGCTGATACACGGGTTGCCTTTGCAGAAAGTCGGCCGGTAAGGGTGAAATGGACTGATAGCCGTCGTAAATCTGCGGCGGCTGTTCTGGATGTAGCGGCAGCATGGCCAGGTCGCACTCTCTGTCCCCCCAGTAGCAGGCCGGATCAAAGATATAAGGACCGTTTGGACCCAGCGCGCAGTTGTCCGACCATAAATCGCCGTGCAGCAGGGAAGGTTGCGGCTGATGCGAGGCCAGGCGCTGCTGGATATGATCGACAATGGCATCGATGTTACCGAACTCCAGCCCTTTTTCTGCTGCCAGCTCCAGCTGCCAGCCTATCCGCTGTTCGGCAAAGAAGGTCGACCAGCGTCGTTGCCAGGCGTTGGGTTGGGGAGTAGTGGAAAGGTCGTTGTCAAAATCGAGACCGAACTGCGGCTGATCGCTCCATTGATGCAGACGGGCAATCTGTTGCCCCAGAATAAAGGCATTGTGCGCATCAAGTGGGCGGGCAGGGAGGTAATCCATCACCAGAAAGCTGTAGTCGCGATCGCTGCCGACGGCCCGGACCTGGGGTACGGAGACGGTTTTGCTGCGGGAGAGCAGTTCCAGCTGGTCAGCCTCAGCGGTAAAGATGGGTAAAAGTTCACGTTCATCACATTTAACGAAGAGGTCGCGTCCCGCATAGCGCAGATGCCATGCGGCGTGGATCTCGCCTCCTGGCAGCTCGTTACGCAGTTCAATTTCACCTTCGCCCAGTTGTTCACTTAAAAGATGACTGATAGCCTGCCACATGATCGCTCTCCCATGTTGTCTGCCAGATCATAAAGTTAGCGTGAAACTATGGTCAAAAAACACGAACTAACGCACATCTGCGCCGTTTGGTTGGCCCTGTGGCATTTATTGCTGCTGTTTCTGCCAGTTTTCCCAGCTCGTCACTTCAACCTGCGGCTCTTTTCCGGTGGCGTTCTCTACCAGACCCGTGGCCAGCGCCTTTACCTCATCTTCACTCAATGGGCTAACCAGCCCGTAGGTATGGGTGCCCAGTTCATGCAGGTTGCCGTCCTCGTCAGTCATGGTCAGTAAAAAACCGCCGCGGGTAAGATTATTATTGATTTCATTGAGTTCCGTCAGTGAGTCTTCATGAATTTTGACGGTTACCACATAGCGAGCGATCTCTCCACTGCTCATAATTCACCTCATTGTTATCACGAAATTTTTTTAGCATAGACGATTCATGTCATTTGTCGCCCTCGCCGGGTAGCCGGGAGGGCAACGATTATGCATTTGTCAGGTATGTAAATATTTTCTGGGTGTCATCCAGCGAGCACAGCCGGGTGCCATGATTGATGGTTGCCGCACTGCCTGCGGCTACGCCGTATTGGGTCATTTCCCGTAAGGACGCGCCTTGCGCCAGCTTCAGTGTCATCGCGCCCACCATGCTGTCACCCGCGCCGACGGTGCTCTGGCTTTTCATGGGGGGTGGCACCACCTGCACCGAGCCGGTTTCATCCACGGCCAGTGCGCCTTGCGGGCCGAGGGACACGACAACCCGCCGGGCTTTGCCGCTCTTCACCAACTCTTCCGCGGCGCTGCGCACGTCATCCGGCTGGCTAAGATCGCGATTGACCAGTGCGCTAAGCTCTTTCTGGTTAGGTTTCACCAGCTCGATGTTGCCAAGGGTCAGCGCGGCGCTGAGGGCCTGCCCGGAGCTGTCAACGATACAGCGGATACCGTTCTGTTGCGCAGCGCGAATTAGCTGCGTCAGCCGTTCGGTTTTGACACCCGGTGGCAGGCTGCCGCTGATAACCAGCAGCGCGCCACTCTCGATGGCCAGCACTTTCTCTTCCAGCTGGCGAAACTCATCTTCGCTCAGGGTCGCGCCGGGCATGACAAAGCGGTACTGCTCGTGGGTGGATTCAACATGTACGTGCAGGTTTTGCCGGGTCCAGTCATGGGATTCAACCGTATCCACGGCGACCTGCTCATCAGCCAGCAGCGAGACGAGGTGTTCGCCCGTCGCGCCGCCAGCGGGAAAGATGGCGGTTGCTTTACCGCCAAGGTGAACGATGGCACGCGCCACGTTAATCCCGCCGCCACCGGGTTCGAATACCGGCGCGCTGCAGCGAAGCTTACCTTCAGGATAGAGTTGAGCCGTCAGGGTTGCGCTGTCCAGAGAAGGGGAGGGCGTCAACGTAAAGATACGATCCATGCTGATCTCCTGTGAATGAGTATAACCTTAAGCCTGGCACCGAACCTGCGGAAGGGAAAGTAAATAACAATATGATTTTCAATATGAATATCGTTACCTACCGTGACTTTTATTTATAAATAACAGGCTGCTTTGAGATCGTTCTTATTCCAAAAATGAAACAAGAAATCATTGCTATGTTATTTGAGCCTTTTTATAATTTGTTACCTTTCGCGGGATCCCATGGCATTGATCCGCAAGAAAGTTTCCGGGACCGTAATGGTCTCTTTTTTTGTTGTACGGACTCTTTATAAATGAAAACTATAAATTCTATCGTACAAGTCTGATAGACTGATTCCTCATCTCTACACTGTTCAGGCACATGCAGCAATGATTCACCTTGCCATACCTTACCGACGCTTCAGCAGCGACAAGCAAACAGGCAATTCATCCCTAACCAGACAGCAAGACCTCGTCACAAAATGGCTGTCTAAGAATCCTGAATACAAGACTCTTCCACAGTTTGACTATGTGGATGAAGCTGTGTCTGGCTATCACGGTGACAATATCAAATTTGGTCAGTTAGGTGAATTTATCTCGGAAGTGGAGAAGGGCACCTTCAACCATTACAAGGCTCCGACTCTCCTTATAGAAAACTTTGACCGTTTCGGCAGGCTTAAGCCCCGTAAAGCTCTTGGCTACATCACCGATATCTTAGAGGCTGGTGTATCCATTTGCCTGCTAGACCGTAGTGAAGTCATTACCCCTGATAAGGTGGATGACGATTTCTTCCTGATGCAACTTGTAATGACCGCTTCCCGCGCCCATGGTGAGAGCAAGCGTAAGTCTGACAATGTGACTAAGGCATGGCAGATTAAAGCAGAAGGCATTGCAGACGGTGCAACCCTGACTCGTAACGTACCATTCTGGATTAACCCGGATGACCGTCAACTTGTGATTCCTGAAAGAGCGAAGCTGGTGGAACGTATCTTCAAAATGCGTCTTGAGTCTATGTCCTGTTACGCTATCGGTAAAATTCTCAATCAGGAGGGTATTCCGGTATACACACACCGTACCGTGACCCCCGGTAAGGAATATAAAAAACGCAGAGTCGCCCCTTGCTGGCATTCAGCTAACGTATCCGGGCTACTTTCTAACAAAGCTGTATTGGGTATCCTACCCGCGCAACAGGTCAATAAGCATAACAAGCACCGTCAGGATACCTTACGTACTGATACGCCCGGCTACTATCCTGCTGTTATTTCAGCGACGCTCTTTGCAGCGGTTCAATCTCTGAAGGATGAAAAGCACGGTAAGAAGCGTGTTCTCTCCAATATCAACAGCATCCAAATCTTCAAGAAAATGCTTCGTTGTGTCTGCGGTGCTTATATGGATGTAACTGGCTGTCGTTCAACGTATGCAGGTGTGTTTAAATGCGCCTCAGCGCGTGCAGGTTCAACGCTATGCACTAAGCCATCTATCAACCGTCAGAAGGTAGAGGAAGCCCTCCTGACTCGTCTGTTGCCTTCTCTGACCCGTCTGGATGTTAACCACGAACTATCTAACCAGATTGAAACACTCAAAGCTGAGATAGAAGGCTTAGACACCCTGATACGCAAAGGTTGGGAAGACTACGAGAACAGTGACCACCCTTTCTACCTCTCTGACGGGCAAGCTTCACGAATTTCTCAGAACGAAAAGAAACGTGAAGAGAAAAGGTCAGAGCTTGCTGCGCTAAGCGTTACCGAACAGTCATCCGTGTACGAGAATATCAGCCATCTCGACCTTTCCGACTACACACAACGCTGTGAGGCAAGGGTCATCATCAAGCGCATGATTTCATCCATCACCATAGACACGGACAAAGGTTTACTTGATGTGCACCTTGTAAACGGCAACTCCATCACAGGCTTCTGTATTGACTCCACCAGCAATAAAAAGGCTGTATTTACAGAGGCTACAGACGAAGAGAAGCAAGCAGAACTAACAGCAATCATTGGTGAGCGTCTACCGCTGGTCATCCCTGCTGGTGACCCTGTTGGAGTGGCTTATGAGCCTATGTGTCTTGCCCCATATTGGGTGCAGGAAGAGATGGAGAAGGAAGGGCAGAGACCACCAGCAGAAGATTGAATAAAAGGGGCGCAATGCCCCTCTGACAAGGCTAATAATTATCCCTGACCACTTCATCGTATCGCTCAATAAACGTTAATCTCTTATTGCTGTCGCTATAAGTCTCGACCCATTTTTTTACGGCTTCTTCGAACAGATACAGGAAGTCGGTATAGTTCACATAAACGATACCGTCATGTTCTTGAGTAGGATAACCCCGCTTACAGATAGCAATGCTCAAACGACGCTCTTTACCTTGCATAACCTTACGGGCGTTAAGGTTAGTCATATGCAGAAGAGAATTTCTTAATTCATATAGTTCGTCAGAGCTAACACCAAGAGTTTGAATTTCTGAATAGGTATCAAGCCACTGCTGGAATAGTCTGTTAGTATCGCCAAACTCGATATAGGCGATAGTGTCAACGAAAGACATCAACAGTTTGAAGCTTGCAAGGTAGTGCTTATTGTTGAAGAGAAGTCTTATCGGTTCCATGTGGTCATCATTGAGCAACCTCGCTATATGGAAGCCTTCTTCATCCTTGTAGCTATCGAGGTAATCAGTGAAGTGGTTTACTGAATTTGGCCACCTGAACAGAGGTGATATGCTCACCTCAGAACAACACAGGTGCCATAATGAAAAAAAGAAATTTCAGCGCAGAGTTTAAACGCGAATCCGCTCAACTGGTCGTTGACCAGAATTACACCGTGGCAGATGCAGCCAGCGCTATGGATGTCGGCCTTTCCACAATGACGCGATGGGTGAAACAATTACGTGATGAGCGGCAGGGAAAAACACCAAAAGCCTCCCCCATTACCCCGGAACAAATTGAAATCCGTGAGCTCAGGAAAAAGCTACAACGTACTGAAATGGAAAATGAAATATTAAAAAAGGCTACCGCGCTCTTGATGTCAGACTCCCTGAACAGTTCTCGATAATCGGGAAACTCAGGGCGCGTTATCCTGTGGCCACTCTCTGCCATGTGTTCGGGGTCCATCGCAGCAGCTACAAATACTGGAAAAACCGTCCTGAAAAGCCAGACGGCAGACGGGCTGTATTACGCAGCCAGGTACTTGAACTGCATGGCATCAGCCACGGCTCTGCCGGAGCAAGAAGCATCGCCACAATGGCAACCCAGAGAGGCTACCAGATGGGGCGCTGGCTTGCTGGCAGACTCATGAAAGAGCTGGGGCTGGTCAGTTGCCAGCAGCCGACTCACCGGTATAAGCGTGGCGGTCATGAGCACGTTGCTATCCCGAATCATCTTGAGCGACAGTTCGCCGTAACGGAACCAAATCAGGTGTGGTGCGGTGATGTGACCTATAGTGTGCCCGGAGTTCAGGGCGGGCATGGATGCTTAAATGAACCGCGAGTCTGTCTGGAATATTGAACCGGTAACTCACGATGAGAAACCCAACAATCCCACCGGGTGTGACGGTGGAGAACCTGAGCGGCAGTGACCTGCGGCATGCCCGCAGGGTGATGTAACCCGCTGACAACGGGGATTGAGGCGAGATCACTAAGCCGAGATGATCCTCAAGGTTAAGTACTGAAAGGCTGAAGAACATGAACCCGTTAATCCGCCTCTGTGGGTTGAAAACGTCACCACGGCCTACGTGATCTGACAGGCCGTGCAGGAGGAACTGGCAGTGATACGTAAGCACTGCCGGTCGAAGGTGTTTTGACATGTATGCGAAACACCGGGGCAGCAGCGTCTATCACGCTTGCGTTGCTGACTTCTGCCAACTTGCGGCAAGCAAGGATAAAGAGTGCGACGGGCAGCCTCCTCAGTATGCCTGAGTCCAGGCAGGTAAACCGGGGAAGGTCAGCGACGGATGTTAAGGGGGCATGGCTCCGATGACGCGCTGGCTGGCGGAGCTTCCGTAGTAGTCCGCGATGGGGAAAGCCCATTACATGGCGAAGGGAAGCAGTTTGAATGTGTTTGCGACGTGAATTAACTGACCTAACGAGGTGAAGACCTTTGATAATCAGCGAAATGCAACGCAAGCTTGCCACATGGGCAGCCACCGATCCGTCCCTACGGATTCAACGGCTGCTGCGTCTGATAACACAACCAGAATGGCTGGCTGAAGCGGCGCGGATCACGCTTTCATCAAAGGGGGCCCATACCCCCGGCGTTGATGGCGTGAACAAAACAATGCTACAGGCCAGACTGGCTGTTGAGCTGCAAATCCTCAGGGATGAATTACTCTCAGGCCACTACCAGCCCTTGCCCGCCAGACGGGTTTACATCCCTAAAAGCAACGGCAAACTGCGACCACTGGGTATCCCCGCGTTGCGGGATCGTATTGTTCAGCGGGCCATGCTGATGGCGATGGAGCCGATATGGGAGAGTGATTTTCATACGCTCTCATATGGCTTCCGGCCTGAGCGCAGTGTCCACCACGCGATCCGCACGGTGAAATTACAGCTCACAGACTGTGGTGAAACCCGGGGACGCTGGGTGATTGAAGGCGACCTGTCCAGTTACTTCGACACCGTACATCATCGACTGCTGATGAAGGCTGTACGCCGCAGGATCAGTGACGCACGTTTCATGACTCTGCTGTGGAAAACCATCAAGGCGGGACATATCGATGTCGGTCTCTTTCGGGCGGCCAGTGAAGGTGTACCACAGGGCGGTGTTATATCGCCGCTATTATCGAACATCATGCTGAATGAGTTCGATCAATACCTGCATGAGCGCTACCTGAGCGGGAAAGCCAGAAAAGATCGGTGGTACTGGAATAACAGTATCCAACGGGGCCGAAGTACGGCGGTCAGAGAAAACTGGCAGTGGAAACCCGCGGTGGCGTACTGCCGCTATGCCGATGATTTTGTCCTCATCGTCAAAGGCACCAAAGCACAGGCGGAAGCCATCAGGGAGGAGTGTCGGGGTGTGCTCGAAGGCAGTCTGAAACTCAGGCTGAACATGGATAAGACTAAAATCACCCATGTTAATGACGGCTTTATCTTTCTGGGGCACAGGATCATTCGCAAACGCAGTCGTTATGGCGAGATGCGAGTGGTCTCAACGATCCCGCAGGAGAAAGCCAGAAACTTCGCCGCATCGCTGACAGCACTGTTATCAGGCAACTACAGTGAAAGCAAAGTCGATATGGCTGAACAACTCAACCGAAAACTGAAAGGCTGGGCCATGTTCTATCAGTTCGTTGATTTTAAGGCCAAAGTCTTCAGTTATATCGACCGTGTCGTGTTCTGGAAGCTGGCTCACTGGCTGGCCCGCAAATACCGTACAGGTATCGCTTCCCTGATGAGGTGGTGGTGTAAATCACCGAAACCGGGTCAGAGCAAAACGTGGGTTTTATTTGGTAAAACCAATCACGGCAAGCTCAGCGGCGAAATACTGTACCGGTTGGTGGGGCAAGGCAAGAAGCTGTTCCGCTGGCGGCTACCCGAAGGTAATCCCTATCTGAGGACGGAGACCAGAAACACGTATACATCGCGCTTTACAGAAGTGGCAATGGCGTTCGCCAGCATTTAAATGGAGAGCCGGATGCGCTGAAAGGTGCACGTCCGGTTCGGGGAGGAGAGGCAGGGAAATAGTCCGACTACGCCCTGCCTCTTACTCTACTCTGGACGGGTAAGCGCTGGGCGTACCTCGCCGTTGTTCTCGACCTGTTCGCAAGAAAACCAGTGGGCTGGGCCATGTCGTTCTCGCCGGACAGCAGGCTTACCATGAAAGCACTGGAAATGGCATGGGAAACCCGTGGTAAGCCCGTCGGGGTGATGTTCCACAGCGATCAAGGCAGTCATTATACGAGCAGGCAGTTCCGGCAGTTACTGTGGCGATACCGGATCAGGCAGAGTATGAGTCGGCGTGGAAACTGCTGGGATAACAGCCCAATGGAGCGCTTCTTCAGGAGTCTGAAGAACGAATGGGTGCCAGCGACGGGCTATGTAAGCTTCAGCGATGCAGCTCACGCAATAACGGACTATATCGTTGGATATTACAGCGCACTAAGACCGCACGAATATAATGGTGGGTTACCACCAAACGAATCAGAAAACCGATACTGGAAAAACTCTAACGCGGTGGCCAGTTTTAGTTGACCACAACAAGGAGTATATCGGATGACCAACAGAGACAATATTTAATGAACATCACAGACGAGCATATCCAACTCCTTCATATCGCTGATAGTAAACGCAACAGTAATCCATCAGAGCTATACAAAGCAGTCCTCATCCTTAAAGCTGAGGGTCAGACTCACAAACAGATTGCTGCTGCCCTACAGATTTCACCTGCTTATGTAAACAAGATTATCACTGTGACCCGTAAAGCGGCTAATACAGCAGGTCTGTAATAACTTAACTAATTGATTTGTAATAACATTATTAGTGTCTGTTTAGGTGCTGATGATGCTTTCCTTCTCGATATCATTTCCCACATATCCAATATCAAAAAATACACACAACATACAGGGGTCTGAATGACTACTAACACAACATCTGGTGATGCATCTGTTCAGGACATCGAACAACCGTCACTTGCTCAGGAATGGTTCACCGCTATCCTTACCGGGGATTCCAAGAAGCTCCTGACATATGGCCTGACGAAAGAACAGGTAAACGAACTCGATACAACTTCAGCACGTTCAGATGCTGCAAAGCTTCTTCTACAATCAGAGAACACTAGAGCAAGGTCTACTTCTAAACGTGTTCAGGCTGCTCAGATACTGGGTGACAAGGAACTACCATCAGAAACACCACCAGCTAAACATGTGACATCTACAGCGACATTTCACACCAACGTTGCAGCAGCAGTCTCTGAGTTACGGGCTTCAGAGCAAAAGAAGAAATCATCTAAGGCTGCACTGGCTGGTAAGCAAGCTGTCTGACCATTATTCAAAAGCCATGCGTAATGAATGAATAAACTTGACCCTAAAAAATATGTTCAAAAGCCTTGAAATAGACCTAATGAATAAGGTATATTCATTTGCATCAACCAATAGCCTTTTGAACAAGTTTCGGTGAGTCTATGAGCAATATCGGTTACAAACGAGTCTCCACACTCGCACAGACAACAGAGCGTCAATTGCATGGTGTAGAACTCGACAAGGTGTTTGAAGATAAGACATCAGGTAAGAACACCGACCGCCCACAATTGAAAGCAATGCTGAACTACATTCGTGAAGGTGACGTCTTACACGTCCACAGCTTAGACCGCCTTTGCAGAAGCACTATTGATACACTGCAACTTGTTCAGGAACTGAATGCAAAAGGTATCACTGTACATTTCCACAAAGAGGGCTTGATAGCAGGTACGGATGATTCTGCAATGTCACGCATGATGTTAACTATCTTTGCAGCAGTAGCACAGGCAGAGCGTGAAACAATGCTTGAACGTCAGCGTGAAGCAGCAGCCATTAACCCTATGAAACGTGGCTATGGTAAAGCTATCGACCGTGAAGGAATCACAGAAGCTCTCAAGGCCGGGGGGTCAATTGCTAAAGTCGCAGCACAATTTAATGTTGGTAAATCAACAGTACAGCGCATCAAAGCTATGTGTGATTAGTATCCTTATGGGCTACCTTAACAGGTGGCCTTTTTTCGTTTCTGTAACATGAGATATTTTAAAATTTTGCCAGCAAAGGTACTTAACCTCATCTGACCTACTAAGCGCCTATACAGCGTCTCAGATACTTTGGAGCAGATACGAAAAAGGCCATCCGAAGATAGCCTTGAAATTTATTAGAAAAAAAAACAACAACAATCTGAGCAAGCTCTTATAGTAGGTCTTTGTCTGCTACGTTGAACTTACAGTGACCATTAAAACCAACGTTGATTGTGACCCGTTTGAAATGTGACTCATACACACATATCAAATCATTGTTTTCATCCCGGTACTGTTCCTTGAGCGTTGCAGCCTGAGCAGACCAGCCCACCAGCAACAGAGCAAGTAAGAGAATCGTTTTCATGTGACCCCTGCCTACTTAGCCTTACGACTTTTGCAGCCTGCACCCATCAAAGACCAAATGGCGTTACCATTCTCATCTTCCATAGACACAAATAATGCGGCTGTATGCGGTGCAAAACCATCTGAGCCAGTGACAGTGAGAGTCATATTATTTTTATCAATAGTTCTGATTATGTAGCCACCAAACTGTTGTGTTACTGGTGGTAGGTCGGTTTGGTGACCATCAACTACCAAAGCGGATTTCTCACCATCGCTCGATAAGTTGGCTTGCTTAATGACTTGTGTACTGCCGTCCTCTTTCGTTGCAATGGCATTCTCGCAAGAGATAGTTAAGGTGCCAGCGGATGCATAGCCAGAAAGAGCGAGTAACAATACAGGTAGTAATTTCTTCATTTGTTCATCCTTTATACGCTTCAGCTTTTTCAGCAGAGATATCCTTGATGCTTTTTAGCTTCTGCTGTGGTCGATTCAGTTAAATCCTCTACGAGGTTTCGTTTAGAAAATCATACAACTCATTACACCTCTCGAAAAAATGTGACATACTCCACAACGCCTTTCGGTGGTAGCCATACAGTACACCTAATGAGCGACGGCTAATGTAAATCTCCTTAAATTTAAAGTGTGTAATAGAAATTAAAATGAAGCTCTTAAAGACAGTACCCGCTGCAATGATGGTAGCGGGAGGCCTGTTTGCGTCACTGCATGCAACAGCCGATGATTCCGTTTTTACTGTCATGGACGATCCCTCCACTGCACAGAAACCTTTCGAAGGTAACCTGAACGCAGGTTATCTGGCGCAATCGGGCAATACCAAAAGCTCTTCCCTGACTGCCGATACCACCATGACCTGGTACGGCAACACCACCGCCTGGTCGCTGTGGGGTAACGCCAGCAACACCTCGTCTAACGATGAACGCTCTTCCGAGAAATATGCGGTGGGTGGGCGTAGCCGTTACAACATGACCGACTTTGACTATCTGTTCGGCCAGGCAAGCTGGTTGACTGACCGCTATAACGGTTATCGTCAGCGTGACGTGGCAACAGCGGGTTATGGTCGCCAGTTCCTGAACGGGCCGGTACACAGCTTCCGTTTTGAATTTGGTCCGGGTGTACGTTACGACGAATACACCGACGGCGATACTGAAACCCAGCCGCTGGGCTATGCGTCCGGGACTTATGCCTGGCAGATGACCGATAACGCCAAATTTAGCCAGGGCGTTTCTGTCTTCGGTGCTGACGACACGACCGTCAACTCCGAGACGGCGCTAAACGTCGCCATCAACGCCCATTTCGGGTTGAAAGTGGCTTACAACGTGACCTGGAACTCCGAACCGCCAGCATCTGCACCGGAACATACCGATCGCAGAACCACGGTCTCTCTGGGCTACAAAATGTAATCGCAGCGGGTCAATAATATATTGACCCGTTTTTAATTTTTGTGCTGATAAATAATAAACAGTGTTTTAAAATATAGCCGTAGCCGATATCTCCATATTCTCTCCATAATTCCCCGGTTTGTTAACATTCAGTTTATTTGACACGAATTGATAAATATTTTGACTATGCAAAAGTGTGATCCAGATCTAAACTATCAGGACAAGCTAGATATTGCCTAAAGTTGGTCTGTATTAATTCAGTAAGAGAAAAACATTATGAATAAAATCACAACTGCATCTGCAGCAATCGTGCTTTCGGCACTGTCATTCGGCGCATTTGCCGCTGATTCTGTATATCACTCTGCCAGTGACACTTCTACACAAATTGGCATTACCAAGGCCTCTGATGTAGAAGCCGGATCGAACATCGCTCCTGGCTCGCAATCCACCGGGCAATCTATGGACGACGCGTTCGACGTGCATAAACTGGTCGCCGGTGAATGGTCTTGATTGATTTATCAAACACGATACATTCATTTATCGGCAGTTATAGCTGCTAAAAAACCGGGTTTTGATGTACCGGTTTTTTTTATTTTTAAAGTTTATGTAAAGATAATTAAAACGGAAGTTTAAATCCGTTGGGTTCCGCAAAAAAGTAATACCTTTACCGGGCTGAAATGGGTGATAAGATTAACCCCAAAGTATT
Source organism: Leclercia sp. LSNIH3 (assembly GCF_002935105.1). NCBI lineage: Bacteria > Pseudomonadati > Pseudomonadota > Gammaproteobacteria > Enterobacterales > Enterobacteriaceae > Leclercia > Leclercia sp. LSNIH3. The sequence continues at coordinate 410,637 of NZ_CP026387.1, read as the reverse complement.
GCGGCCCAGCGTAATATCAGCAGGGCAGCACAAAGGGTGATTAACACAATCACCATCTTCCAGTATTTTTTAGAAAAGCGTTTTGTCGCCATCTTATCATCCTTGTTCTTTGGTTGCGGTCGTTTACCAAAGAGCAAACATAATTTTGTTTCGCCGGAAGGTTAAAGCGTCAGGCGCTTCCAACATCGAGCGTCAGAACCAGTGAAACTTATCTGCCAGAATCACGAGTAATGCGGTGGCAGAAAGAATGTTAAGGATAACGACTGTTCTGCTGGATACGTTCATAATATGCCCCATAGTGTATTGAAGGACCTGTTCAAGAATAGCTCAGCCACCCGGTATTGCGAGAAGCTGTTTGAAATTCCACGTTAAACTCATGCAAAAGTACTAACGCGTTCAATCTGCCCAGAAGGGTGTTTTCACCCAGGCGTTAGTGTTACCATCAACAGGCTGATCGTAAATTGCCATTTTTCTGATTTCGATCCTGTGCATGATTGCGGGCCAATTTGACGATTGTTGGTCAGATGGCTTTGCAATTCACTGTAAATCAAAGATTATTTTCTTTGCATATGCTCTTATGTGTGGGGCATCACTGCAAATAAGGATATAAAATGCCTGTAATTACTCTTCCTGATGGCAGCCAACGCCATTTCGACCGCGCCGTCAGCCCAATGGATGTTGCGCTGGATATCGGCCCGGGTCTGGCGAAAGCCACTATTGCTGGGCGCGTTGACGGTGCGCTGGTTGATGCTTCCGATTTAATTGAAAACGATGCGAAGCTGTCGATCATCACCGCGAAAGACGAAGAAGGTCTGGAGATCATTCGTCACTCGTGCGCTCACCTGCTCGGTCATGCGATCAAGCAGCTGTGGCCTAACACCAAAATGGCTATCGGCCCGGTTATCGACAACGGCTTTTACTATGACGTTGACCTTGACCACACGCTGACCCAGGAAGATATCGAAGCCCTCGAAAAGCGTATGCACGAGTTGGCTGAGAGCAACTACGACGTCATTAAGAAGACGGTGAGCTGGCACGAAGCGCGTGAAACCTTCGTGAAACGTGGTGAAAACTACAAAGTCACTATTCTTGACGAGAACATTGCTCATGATGACAAGCCTGGCTTGTATCATCATCAAGAATACATCGACATGTGCCGTGGACCGCACGTGCCGAACATGCGCTTCTGCCATCACTTCAAGCTGATGAAAACCGCAGGCGCTTACTGGCGTGGCGACAGCAACAATAAAATGTTGCAGCGCATCTACGGTACCGCCTGGGCTGACAAAAAAGCCCTGAATGCGTACCTGCAGCGTCTGGAAGAAGCGGCGAAGCGTGACCACCGTAAAATCGGGAAACAACTCGACCTGTATCATATGCAGGAAGAAGCGCCGGGTATGGTCTTCTGGCACAACGACGGCTGGACTATCTTCCGTGAACTGGAAACTTTCGTGCGTTCCAAGCTGAAAGCGTACCAGTATCAGGAAGTGAAAGGCCCGTTCATGATGGACCGTGTGCTGTGGGAAAAAACCGGCCACTGGGACAACTACAAAGATGCGATGTTCACCACCTCTTCAGAGAACCGTGAATACTGCATCAAGCCAATGAACTGCCCGGGTCACGTTCAGATCTTTAACCAGGGTCTGAAATCCTATCGCGATCTGCCGCTGCGTATGGCAGAGTTCGGTAGCTGTCACCGTAACGAGCCATCAGGCGCGCTGCACGGTCTGATGCGTGTTCGTGGCTTTACGCAGGATGATGCGCATATCTTCTGTACTGAAGATCAGGTGCGTGATGAAGTTAACGCCTGTATTCGTATGGTCTACGATATGTACAGCACCTTTGGCTTCGAGAAGATCGTAGTCAAACTCTCAACGCGCCCGGAAAAACGTATCGGGAGCGATGAGACCTGGGATCGTGCTGAGGCGGATCTCGCTGTAGCGCTGGAAGAAAACGGCATTCCGTTTGAATACCAGTTGGGCGAGGGCGCATTCTACGGTCCGAAAATTGAATTTACCCTGTATGACTGTCTCGATCGTGCATGGCAGTGCGGTACTGTACAGCTGGACTTCTCCCTGCCGCAGCGTTTAAGCGCCTCTTATGTGGGCGAAGATAACGAGCGTCAGGTACCGGTAATGATTCACCGTGCTATCCTCGGTTCACTGGAGCGCTTCATCGGCATCCTGACCGAAGAGTTTGCTGGCTTCTTCCCAACCTGGCTTGCGCCAGTGCAGGTTGTAGTGATGAACATTACCGATTCTCAGGCTGATTACGTTAAAGAATTGACGCAGAAACTACAAAATGCGGGCATTCGCGTAAAAGCAGACTTGAGAAATGAGAAGATTGGCTTTAAAATCCGCGAGCACACTTTACGTCGTGTCCCGTATATGTTGGTCTGTGGTGATAAAGAGGTGGAAGCAGGCAAAGTTGCCGTTCGCACCCGCCGTGGTAAAGACCTGGGCAGCCTGGACGTAAATGAAGTGATTGAGAAGCTGCAACAAGAGATTCGCAGCCGCAGTCTTCAACAACTGGAGGAATAAGGTATTAAAGGCGGAAAACGAGTTCAAACGGCACGTCCGAATCGTATCAATGGCGAGATTCGCGCCCAGGAAGTTCGCTTAACAGGTCTGGAAGGCGAACAGCTGGGGATTGTGAGTCTGAGAGAAGCAATCGAAAAGGCTGAAGAAGCTGGAGTAGATTTAGTTGAAATCAGCCCTAACGCCGAACCGCCAGTTTGTCGTATCATGGACTACGGCAAGTTCCTTTATGAAAAGAGTAAGTCTTCTAAGGAACAGAAGAAGAAACAAAAAGTTATCCAGGTTAAGGAAATTAAATTCCGTCCTGGTACCGACGATGGCGATTATCAGGTAAAACTCCGCAGCCTGATACGCTTTCTGGAAGATGGCGATAAGGCCAAGATCACGCTGCGTTTCCGCGGTCGTGAGATGGCCCACCAACAGATCGGCATGGAAGTGCTTAACCGCGTCCGTGAAGATCTGAGTGAACTGGCAGTAGTCGAATCCTTCCCTACGAAGATCGAAGGCCGCCAGATGATCATGGTGCTCGCTCCTAAGAAGAAACAGTAGGCCTTCAAGTAGCAATTCCTGTGGAGCCGACAGGCTTCGCAGGTTTTGTTCGCCTGGGTTTCGTTTATTTAACAATGCGAAGTGGAAGTTATTAAGATGCCAAAAATTAAGACCGTACGCGGTGCTGCTAAGCGCTTCAAAAAAACCGGTAAAGGTGGTTTTAAGCACAAGCACGCAAACCTGCGTCACATTCTGACTAAGAAAGCTACCAAGCGTAAACGTCACCTGCGTCCGAAAGCCATGGTTTCTAAAGGCGATCTGGGTCTGGTTATCGCGTGCCTGCCGTACGCATAAGTCGTAAACGTTTTTTAACTTTTTAATTAGAATAGATACAGGAGAGCACATATGGCTCGCGTAAAACGTGGTGTAGTTGCCCGCGCACGTCACAAGAAAATTTTGAAACAAGCCAAAGGCTACTACGGTGCGCGTTCACGCGTATACCGCGTTGCCTTCCAGGCAGTTATCAAAGCTGGTCAGTACGCTTACCGTGACCGTCGTCAACGTAAGCGTCAGTTCCGTCAACTGTGGATTGCGCGTATCAACGCAGCAGCACGTCAGAACGGTATTTCTTACAGCAAATTCATCAACGGCCTGAAAAAAGCCTCTGTTGAAATCGACCGTAAGATCCTGGCTGACATCGCAGTATTCGACAAAGTAGCGTTCACCGCTCTGGTCGAAAAAGCGAAAGCAGCTCTGGCATAAGCCAGTTGAAAGAGGGAGCTAGTCTCCCTCTTTTCGTTTCAACAGCATCAAAACATTGACAATTTTCCGGCGACCCTTTTCAATAAGGCGTTAGGTCCCTTACCACACAAGGTAATGCAAGCATGAATGCTGCTATTTTCCGCTTCTTCTTTTACTTTAGCACCTGATTTCAGGAGGCTAGCGCGTGAAAGACGAAACGGAAAACAGCGCCAGAAAGCCTCCTGATGGAGGCTTTTTTCGTATCTGCCGCTTGTAAATATCGCTACATAACGAGGAAAACCATGTCACATCTCGCAGAGCTGGTTGCCAGTGCAACGGCCGCCATTAACCAGGCCTCAGATGTTGCCGCGTTAGACAATGTCCGCGTCGAATATCTGGGCAAGAAAGGGCACCTGACCCTTCAAATGACTACCCTGCGTGAGTTGCCGCCAGAAGAGCGCCCGGCTGCAGGTGCGGTGATTAACGAAGCCAAAGAGCAGGTGCAGCAAGTGCTGAACGAGCGTAAAAACGCGCTGGAAAGCGCCGCGCTGAACGCCCGTCTGGCTGCTGAAACCATCGATGTCTCCCTGCCGGGACGCCGTATCGAGAATGGTGGGCTGCACCCGGTCACCCGCACTATCGACCGTATTGAAAGTTTCTTCGGTGAGCTCGGCTTTACCGTGGCGACCGGCCCGGAAATCGAAGACGATTACCATAACTTCGATGCCCTGAATATCCCAGGCCACCACCCGGCACGTGCTGACCACGACACTTTCTGGTTTGATGCGACCCGCCTGCTGCGTACCCAGACCTCTGGCGTGCAAATTCGTACTATGAAGGAGCAAGCGCCGCCGATCCGCATCATCGCGCCTGGTCGCGTCTATCGTAACGACTACGACCAGACCCACACCCCAATGTTCCATCAGATGGAAGGGCTGATCGTTGATAAAAACATCAGCTTCACCAACCTGAAGGGCACGTTGCACGATTTCCTGAACAACTTCTTTGAGGAAGATCTGCAGGTTCGTTTCCGTCCGTCCTACTTCCCGTTCACCGAACCGTCTGCAGAAGTTGACGTGATGGGTAAAAACGGCAAATGGCTGGAAGTGCTGGGCTGCGGCATGGTGCACCCGAACGTGCTGCGTAACGTCGGTATTGATCCGGAAGTCTACTCCGGCTTTGCGTTTGGCATGGGGATGGAACGTCTGACCATGCTGCGCTATGGCGTGACCGACTTACGCGCATTCTTCGAAAACGATCTGCGTTTCCTCAAACAGTTTAAATAAGGGCAGGACAGAACAATGAAATTCAGTGAACTGTGGTTACGCGAATGGGTAAACACCGAGCTGGACAGCGAGGCGCTCTCTAACCAGATCACCATGGCTGGCCTGGAAGTAGACGGCGTAGAGCCAGTTGCAGGCACCTTTAACGGCGTGGTTATCGGTGAGGTTGTGGAGTGCGGTCAGCACCCGAACGCAGACAAACTGCGTGTCACAAAAGTTAACGTGGGCGGCGAACGCCTGCTCGATATCGTCTGCGGCGCAGCAAACTGCCGTCAGGGCCTGAAAGTGGCTGTGGCAACTGTGGGTGCGGTGCTGCCGGGTGATTTCAAAATTAAAGCGGCGAAACTGCGCGGCGAGCCGTCTGAAGGCATGCTGTGCTCCTTCTCCGAGTTGGGTATTTCCGACGATCACTCCGGCATCATTGAGCTGCCAGCGGACGCCCCGATTGGCACCGACCTGCGCGACTACCTGAACCTTGATGACAACACCATCGAAATCAGCGTCACCCCGAACCGTGCCGACTGCCTGGGCATCATCGGTGTTGCCCGCGACGTGGCGGTCCTGAACCAGACCGAACTGAACGCGCCTGAAATCGCGCCAGTGGCGGCCACCATTACTGACACGCTGCCGATTCAGGTTGAAGCCGTTGACGCCTGTCCGCGCTACCTGGGCCGCGTAGTGAAGGGTATCAATGTTAAGGCGCCAACGCCGCTGTGGATGAAAGAGAAGCTGCGTCGTTGCGGTATCCGTTCCATCGATGCCGTTGTTGACGTGACTAACTACGTCCTGCTGGAGCTGGGTCAGCCGATGCACGCGTTCGATAAAGATCGTATCGAAGGCGGTATCGTCGTACGTATGGCGAAAGAGGGTGAAACACTGGTCCTGCTGGACGGCAGCGAAGCCAAATTGAATGCCGACACCCTGGTGATTGCCGATCACGGCAAAGCCCTGGCGATGGGCGGGATCTTCGGGGGCGACCACTCCGGCGTGAACGATGAAACCCAGAACGTGCTGCTGGAGTGTGCCTTCTTTAGCCCGCTGTCCATTACCGGTCGCGCGCGTCGTCATGGTCTGCATACCGATGCTTCTCACCGCTATGAGCGCGGCGTGGATCCAGCTCTGCAATACAAAGCGATGGAGCGCGCGACCCGCCTGCTGATTGATATTTGCGGCGGCGAAGCTGGCCCGGTCATTGATGTCACCAGCGAGGCGCATCTGCCGAAGCCTGCGACCATCACCCTGCGTCGTAGCAAGCTGGACCGCCTGATTGGCCATCACATTGCCGATGCACAGGTGAGCGACATTCTGCGCCGTCTGGGCTGTGACGTCACCGAAGGCCAGGACGAGTGGACAGCCGTTGCGCCGAGCTGGCGTTTCGATATGGAGATCGAAGAAGATCTGGTGGAAGAAGTTGCCCGTGTCTACGGCTACAACAACATTCCTGATGAGCCGGTGCAGGCTGGGTTGGTGATGGGTTCCCATCGTGAAGCGGATCTGTCTCTGAAGCGTGTGAAAACCATGCTCAACGACAAAGGTTACCAGGAAGTGATCACCTACAGTTTCGTTGACCCGAAAGTGCAGCAGCTGATCCACCCGGGCCAGGAAGCGTTGATCCTGCCAAGCCCAATCTCCAGCGAAATGTCAGCCATGCGTCTGTCGCTGCTGCCGGGCCTGCTCAGCACCATCGTCTACAACCAGAACCGTCAGCAGAGCCGCGTACGTATTTTCGAAACCGGTCTGCGCTTTGTGCCGGACACCCAGGCTAACCTCGGCATTCGTCAGGATCTGATGCTGGCAGGGGCGATCTGCGGCAACCGCTATGAAGAGCACTGGGACCTGAGCAAAAACAGTGTCGATTTTTACGACCTGAAAGGCGATCTGGAATCCGTACTCGACCTGACCGGTAAATTGTCTGAAATTGAGTTCCGCGCTGAGGCCATTCCGGCCCTGCATCCGGGCCAATGTGCCGCGATTTATCTGAAAGGTGAACGCGTTGGTTTCATTGGTGTTGTGCATCCAGAGCTGGAACGCAAACTGGATCTCAACGGCCGCACACTGGCGTTTGAACTGGAGTGGAACAAGGTCGCAGACCGCGTCATTCCTCAGGCTCAGGACGTTTCTCGCTTCCCGGCAAACCGTCGTGATATCGCCGTTGTGGTGGCCGAAAATGTGCCTGCCGCAGATATTTTGGCCGAATGTAAGAAAGTTGGCGTAAATCAGGTAGTTGGCGTAAACTTATTTGACGTGTACCGCGGCAAGGGCGTAGCAGAGGGCTTTAAGAGCCTGGCTATCAGCCTGATCCTTCAGGATACCAGCCGTACACTCGAAGAAGAGGAGATTGCCGCTACCGTTGCCAAATGTGTAGAGGCATTAAAAGAGCGATTCCAGGCATCATTGAGGGATTGAACCTATGGCGCTTACAAAAGCTGAAATGTCCGAATATCTGTTTGATAAGCTTGGGCTTAGCAAACGGGATGCCAAAGAGCTGGTTGAGCTGTTTTTCGAAGAGATCCGTCGCGCTCTGGAAAATGGTGAGCAGGTAAAACTCTCCGGCTTTGGTAACTTTGATTTGCGCGACAAGAATCAACGTCCGGGTCGTAACCCGAAGACGGGTGAGGATATTCCCATTACAGCCCGCCGCGTGGTGACCTTCAGACCCGGCCAGAAGTTAAAGAGCCGTGTCGAAAACGCTTCACCCAAAGCAGAGTGATATGATCTAACCAAAAAGGCCGCTTATGCGGCCTTTTTTCTTTGCGCTGCTATAAACCCACCGTAAAATCAGAGACATCATTCACCCGCAAAATGACTTCAATGCCCGAATTTGCCCGTCAGCAGTACCGATCCAATCTGCGTAAATTGCTCGCGCTCATACTGGCGCTCGTTATCGCCCTGGGATTGAGCCTTTGCGCGGGCGATCTGTGGATTGGCCCTGAGGCGTGGTTCACTCCCCGGGGGGAGCTGTTTATCTGGCAAATCCGTCTGCCGCGTACTCTGGCTGTGGTGCTGGTGGGCGCAGCGCTGGCGCTCAGCGGGACGATCATGCAGGCGCTGTTCGATAATCCGCTGGCCGAGCCCGGCTTATTAGGCGTATCGAACGGTGCCGGGGTAGGGCTGATTGCCGCCGTGATGCTCGGCGGCGGGGCGATGTCGGGCTGGAGCTTAAGTCTCTGCGCCATCGCCGGCGCGTTGATCATTACCCTTATTTTGCTGCGTTTTGCCCGCCGTCATCTCTCCGTGAGCCGCCTGCTGCTTGCCGGCGTGGCGCTGGGTATCATCTGTAGCGCCCTGATGACCTGGGCGGTCTATTTCTCTACCGCCTTTGATCTGCGCCAGTTGATGTACTGGATGATGGGAGGCTTTGGCGGCGTGGACTGGGGGCAGGGCTGGCTGATGCTGCTACTGTTACCGGCCATCGTCTGGGCCTGCTTTCAGGCACCCCCGTTGAATATTCTGGTGTTGGGAGAGATTTCGGCCCGCCAGCTCGGCCTGCCGCTCACCTTCTGGCGCAACACGCTGGTGGTCGCCATCGGCTGGATGGTGGGTGTGAGCGTGGCCCTGGCCGGTGCGATTGGCTTTATCGGCCTTGTCATTCCCCATATGCTACGTTTGTGTGGTATTACCGACCACCGGCTGTTATTGCCTGCTGCGGCGGTAACAGGCGGCGCAGCGTTGCTTTTCGCTGATATCATCGCGCGCCTCGCGCTCAACGCCGCAGAGCTGCCCATTGGGGTAGTGACCGCCACGCTGGGCGCACCCGTGTTTATCTGGCTACTCTTAAAAGCCGGACGTTAAGTACAGCCCATCTGAACCACAACCTGAGAGAATGCTATGCCGAACGATATTCTGAACACCGAAGTAACGACCATTGATGGCAAAACCACCACCCTGGAAGAGTACAAAGGCAAGGTGCTGCTGGTAGTGAACGTGGCATCGAAATGCGGCCTGACGCCGCAATATGAGCAGCTCGAAAATATCCATAAAGCCTGGGAAAAAGACGGTTTTACCGTACTCGGTTTCCCGTGCAACCAGTTTCTCGGCCAGGAACCAGGTAGCGAAGAGGATATCAAAACCTTCTGTAGCACCACTTATGGCATCACCTTCCCGATGTTCAGCAAAATCGAGGTGAATGGCGACGCACGTCATCCGCTGTATCAAAAATTGATTGCCGCTGCACCTGTCGCGGTCGCCCCTGAAAGCAGCGGTTTTTATGAGCGTCTGGCGAGCAAAGGCCGCGCGCCGCTTTATCCTGATGACATCTTATGGAATTTCGAAAAATTCCTGATTGGCCGCGATGGCGAAGTGGTACAGCGTTTTGCGCCAGATATGACCCCTGAGGATCCGATCCTGATGGAAGCGATCAAGCTGGCCCTCGCGAAGTAATGTCGATGTTGATGCAGCTGGATGGGGTGACGGAACACGGGCGTCTGCAACCGCTTTCTGCCCAGGTGAATGCGGGGGAGATCCTGCACCTGGTCGGCCCGAACGGGGCAGGTAAAAGCACATTGCTGTCACGTATGGCCGGGCTGAGTACCGGGCAGGGCGACATCCTGTTACAGGGCGAGTCGCTTTCCCGGTGGTCCTCCGCGTCGCTGGCCTGCCGCAGGGCGTACCTGGCGCAGCAGCAAACCGCGCCATTCGCTATGCCGGTCTGGCACTATCTGACGCTGCATCAGTACGACAGTCAGCAGAAAACGCTGCTGGAAGAGGTGGCGGCAGCGTTGGGTATTGAGGATAAGCTGCCGCGCCACGTCAGCCAGCTCTCCGGCGGTGAGTGGCAGCGCGTGCGGCTGGCTGCCGTGATCCTGCAAATTCACCCTGGCGGCAACCCGCACGGCCAGCTATTGTTGCTGGACGAGCCGATGAACAGCCTCGACGTCGCTCAGCAGGTGGCGCTCGACAGGCTGTTAAGCGCACTGTCACGCCAGGGTATTGCAGTGGTCATGAGCAGCCACGATCTGAACCATACGCTGCGCCATGCCCATCGCGTCTGGCTGCTGAAAAGGGGCCAGTTGATTGCCAGCGGCACCCGCGATAGCGTGCTAACGCCGCCGAATCTGGCTAAAGCGTATGACATGTCCTTCCGTCGACTGGATATCGAAGGTCACAGAATGATCATTTCGACATCACAGGAATAAGCGCTTATTGCGTAGCGGCATATTCACAGGCTAAATTACGGAAAGCATAAAAATCAGAGGATTCGTCAGGAATGCGATTCTGTTTTCTCCTTATGGCCGCGCTATTTCTTGCAGGATGCAGTAGCCATCGCGCACCGCCGCCCAATCCGCGGCTGTCTGATTCAATCGCCGTGATTGCAGGCCTGAACGATCAGCTCCATAACTGGGGCGGTACGCCTTATCGCTACGGCGGCATGACGCGCCGTGGGATTGATTGTTCTGGATTTGTGCTGCTCACGTTCCGCGACCAGTTTGCGCTACAGTTACCACGCGAAACTCGCCAGCAGGCAACTATCGGCACCGAAATTAATAAGGATGAGCTGCTTCCGGGCGATCTGGTTTTCTTCAAAACCGGCTCCGGCGAAAGCGGGTTGCATGTCGGGATATACGACACCGACGATCAGTTTATTCATGCCTCGACCAGCCGTGGCGTCGTGCGTTCCTCCCTCAATAATGTCTACTGGCGTAAAAATTTCTGGCAAGCCCGACGCATTTAATCCTGTCGCGCCGCCCGGCGCGACACTTTTTTCATCCGTATAGGCTATTCATTAGCGTGGTTTAATAGTTAAAGATTAGTTAGCGGATGAATTAATTTGACGCAATTCTGATGATTCGCGACAACTGGCTATTAAGCCGTATCCAGGATAAGATTATTTCAGGACTAAGGAAATTCCGAATATTAAATGGAACGAATGAAATTAATCTTATTAAAATCCATAACGTTGAATTGCTTCAGCATATGTTTCAGGATGTCATGTATCGTCTTTAAACCGGGTCGGACGCCATGATTGTGATGCTGGATATTGCTTATCAGTCTGAATTGTTATTACTCCCTGCACGACAAGATACAGGGGCGCTTATAGGCATTGAAATAGTCGTTAACTTTGTCGGCGTGGATAACCAGGTGCGCATTCCGACCGAACTCGTGCGCCCCTACCTCACCCCCGAGCAAGAGTTGATGCTGTTTCAGGAGCAGTTAGCGATGCTCGACAGCTGCAAACTCTTTTTTATTCAGCAGCAGCTCACGGCATGGATAAATATCTCTCCGGCCATCGTTGAATACCTGTTAATGGGTGAAAACGGTGTTGCGATATGTGAACAACATCCGTGGCTGGAGTTCTGCATTAATGAGAATTATCCTGATCTCAATAAAGGCAATATGAATACCACCCTGATGGACTTTGCCCTGCGTTTTCCGCTGATACTGGGCAATTTCGGTGCCGGGGATGCCTCCACCAAAGCCATTTTTGATGGCATGTTTAAACGCGTGGCGCTGGATAAAAACTTCATTCAGCAGCATTTAACAGATAATACATTCGAACTCTTATTACGGGCGATAATGACCCAGGTTTCACCCTACTGTCAGTCGCTGATGGTCGCGGGTGTGGACGATGACATTGCCCTGCAACGGCTGTCTACATTTGGCTTTAGTGCCATGCAGGGCGGCTTGTGGCCTGCCGTTCCCCTTGAGCGCATTACCACCCTGGTACAGGGATAACCCTTTTCTTGCCTGGTGTTTAACCTCTGATAAACCCACTACACTAAAAGCAGGAGGACCTATGACCCTGTCTTTTACCGCGCACTGGCATGACGAATTACCCGGTTTTTATACGGCCCTGAAACCCACTCCCCTGAATAATGCCCGCCTGATCTGGCATAACACGGCGCTGGCCGCCGATCTGGCGATCCCCGAAACGCTGTTTACGCCTGAACAGGGCGCTGGCGTCTTTGGCGGCGAAACCCTGCTGCCAGGCATGCAGCCGTTGGCCCAGGTCTACAGCGGACATCAGTTCGGCGTATGGGCCGGACAGCTGGGGGACGGGCGAGGGATCTTGCTCGGCGAGCAGCAGCTTGCTAACGGACAAACGATGGACTGGCACCTGAAAGGGGCCGGGCTGACGCCTTACTCGCGTATGGGTGACGGGCGCGCCGTCCTGCGTTCAACCATTCGCGAAAGCCTGGCCTCAGAAGCGATGCACGCCCTTGGGATCCCCACCACCCGCGCGCTGTCGATAGTCACCAGCGATACGCCCGTGGCGCGTGAAACGATGGAACAGGGCGCGATGCTGATCCGCATTGCGCAAAGCCACGCCCGTTTCGGTCATTTTGAACACTTTTACTATCGCCGCGAGCCGGAGAAAGTTCGCCAGCTGGCGGATTTTGTCATTAACCATTACTGGCCGCAGTGGAAAGACGATGCCGATAAATACATCCTCTGGTTCCTGGATGTTGTGGCGCGTACCGCCTCGCTGATCGCCAGCTGGCAGACGGTGGGTTTTGCCCACGGCGTAATGAACACCGATAACATGTCGATTCTCGGCCTGACCATCGATTACGGCCCGTACGGTTTCCTCGACGACTACCAGCCAGGCTATATCTGTAACCACTCCGATTATCAGGGGCGCTACAGCTTTGATAACCAGCCTGCGGTAGGGCTGTGGAACCTGCAGCGGCTGGCGCAGTCCCTGTCGCCATTTATCGATGTCGATGCCCTCAACGACGCCCTGGATGGTTACCAGGAGGTGCTGCTACAGCAGTACGGCAAACTGATGCGCCGTAAGCTGGGGATGATGACCCAGGAGCAGGGGGATAATGAGATCCTCAATAACCTGTTTGCACTGATGGCACGGGAAGGCAGCGATTACACCCGCACCTTCCGTATGCTGGGGCAAACCGAGCAGCACAGTGCCGCCTCACCGCTGCGCGATGAGTTTATCGACCGTCAGGCCTTTGATGACTGGTTCGCAATCTACCGTACCCGCCTCCAGCGTGAAAACATCGCGGATGATGAGCGTCAGGCGCAGATGAGTGCCGTTAACCCAGCCATGGTGCTACGCAACTGGCTGGCGCAGCGGGCGATCGAGCAGGCTGAAAAAGGCGACTACGCCGAGCTTCACCGCTTACATGAAGCCCTGCGCACGCCGTTTGCCGACCGCAATGATGACTATATCAACCGTCCGCCCGACTGGGGTAAGCGGCTGGAAGTGAGTTGCTCAAGCTAAGGGGCAAGAAACACCTGGGGAGTGGAGTTGAGGGGATGCAGGCCAACGTGCACCTGCGCGCCGTACCAGCGCGTAAGGTCGTCAGCCTGCAGCACCGATGGCGGCGTTCCCTGGGAGACAATCCTGCCTTCATGTAAAAGCACGATCCGGTCGGCCCATAAGGCAGCCAGATTGAGATCGTGCAGCACCACGCAGACGTGTAGCTTCCCGTGAGCAGTCAACGCCTTCAGCAACCGCAGCAGATGCTGCTGGTGGTAGAGATCCAGCGCTGAGGTCGGCTCATCAAGAAACAGCCAGCCGCGCGGCCCGCCCTCGCACCACAGCTGCGCCAGCGAACGCGCCAACTGCACACGTTGTTGCTCTCCGCCCGACAGGGCCGCGTATCGACGACCGGCCAGAAGGTGACACCCGGTGAGCTGCATCACCTCGCTGACAATCCGCGCCTCAGGCTGCGGCGTCCAGGGGGCACGCCCCATCCCGATTACCGCTTCTACAGGCCAGTCAAATCCCAACTGGGTTTGCTGGCGCATCACCGCCCGCTGACGCGATAACGCCTGGGTGCTCCACTTCTCCAGGGCTTTACCGTCCAGCAGACAGCGCCCGGCAGCGGGCGTAAGAAAACCTGTTAACAGGCGCAGCAGAGTAGATTTCCCCGCCCCGTTGGGGCCGATCAGCGCCACCAGTTCCCCCTGCGCGAGCGACAGCGAAACGTCGCGAACCACCTCCCGGCCCGCCACGGAGTAAGACAAGCCTTCAGCGAGCAAGGGTTCAGCCATGCTGACCTCCACGACGGAAAATAAGCCACAGGAACCAGGGGGCACCGAGAATACTGGTCAGCAGTCCCACCGGCATCTCTGCTGGCGCGACTAACGTGCGTGCAGCCGTATCCGCCATCAGCAGCAGAAACGCCCCCGCCAGCACCGAGCCGGGGATCACTGCCCGGTGATCCGACCCCAGCCACATGCGCATCAGGTGCGGCACCACCAGGCCAATAAAGCCAATCACCCCGCTGACCGCCACCGCAGCCGCCACCAGCAGGGCGCTGCACAGAAGCAAAACACGCTGAACGAGGCGCACATCCACGCCCAGATAGTGAGCCTCTTCCTCGCCCAGCTGCAGCAGGTTGAGAGCCGCCGCCAGGCGCCAGATCACCAGCACCGTGGGGATCATTAGCGAGGTGACCGCCAGCAGAGTGGACCACTGCGCCTGGCCGAGGCTCCCCATGCCCCACAGTGAGAGTTGACGCAGCTGCGCGTCGTTACTGACCCAGGAGAGGACACCCACCGCCGCGCCGCACAGCGCGTTGATGGCGATCCCTACCAGCAGCAGGCGCGAGAGGGAGCTTTCCCGCTGCTGGCTGAGCAGGAAAATCACCACCGTGGCTGCCAGCGCACCGAGAAAGGCCGCCAGCATCGGGGCGTAAAGCATCAGCAGAGCGGGGAGGGTAACGGGTAACACCACCCACAGTGCGACGGCGCAGGCGGCACCGCTGCTGATCCCCAGCAAGCCGGGGTCTGCGAGCGGGTTGCGAAACAGCCCCTGCATTACGCAGCCCGCCAGCGCCAGCGAGCCGCCAATCACCAGCGCCAGCAGCACCCGCGGCAGACGAATGGTGAGCCAGATTTGGCGCAGCGCCTCGTCACCGCCGTTCCACAGCACGGTCATCGGCAGGCGCAACGCGCCAAAACCGGTGGCCAGCAACGTCATCAGCGCCAGCGTCATTGCCAGTCCCCACAGGGATAAGCTGACCCGACGAGGCATCAGGGCAGTTGCTCGGCTTTACTGCGCAACTGGCCAATGGCCTGCGGGGTACGCACGCTAAACCCGAGCAGCGCCATATCGTCAATCTGCAATACCTGTTTGTTCCGACCGGCAGGGGTTTGCGCCAGACCTGGCAGCTTCCAGAGATTCGCTTCCCCGCCCATAGCATTTACCTCGTCCTGTGAAATCACGACCAGATCGGGCTGGCTGGCGATCACCCCTTCCTGGGAGAGCGGCTGATAGCGGGAGAACCCCTGCATGGCGTTACGCAGCCCGGCCGCGCGGATCGCCGCATCGGCACCGGTATCCTGCCCGGCGGCCATAGCGGTCATCCCGCCGTGGTTGAGAATAAACAGCACGCGCTTATTGATGGGCGAGGCGGGCAGTGCCGCCAGCTCTTGCTGCAGGCGCTGGCGCAGCGCTTCCCCTTCGGCAACTCGGTGCGTCGCCTGCGCCACCACCCGCACTTTCTCGTCGATCACGCTCAGGGCATTGCTGCCCGGCACTGTTACCACATTCACCTTGCTCTGCCCGACCTGTTTTAGCGCCAGAGAAGGCTGTGCCTGCGCGCTGGCTAACACCAGCGTCGGACGCATCGCCAGGATCCCTTCGGCATTAAGCTGGCGCAAATAACCCACGTCCGGCAGGGCGGTAGCCTGCTTCGGCCACTGGCTGGTGCTGTCGCGTGCCACCAGCGCGTCTTCGGCACCCAGGGCGTAGACAATTTCCGTCACGTCGCCGCCAAGGGCGACGATCTTCTCCTGCGCAGCGCCAGAGGCGGCCAGCGGTAGGGCGAAAAACAGGGCGAGAAGGGTTCTCATGCGGCCAGCCCTTTTACCGTGAGAGCGTCAATCTGCGAACGCCACTGGCTCTGCTCTGGTTCACCTTCAGTGCGTTGGCCGTAAAGCTGCGCGATCTGCGTCCCGTCGGCGGCAAAGAGTTCGAGGCTGGTAACGTGGCCGTCGGTGGTAGGTTTACGCGTTACCCAACTTTCTGCGATGGTCTCCTCCAGCAGATGCAGGGTAAAAGCCGGGTTGAAAATGTTCAGCCAGCCTTTCATTGGCACCACTTTGTCCACGGTGCCGGTGAAGATCTGCACGCAGCCGCGGTTGCCAACGAAGATCATGATCTCGTTGCCCGCCTGGCGGGCGTCGTTCAGCAGCTGCGACAGCGCGCGGTTATCGACCTGGCAAGCGAGATCGTCACTCACCAGCCGGAACGCCTGCTGACGGGTCAGACTGTGGCGTTTCAGCAGGCCGAAGAACTGATGGACGTCGGTCATCGCGCGCCACTCGCTGTCCACCGTCGCGGCGTCGGCAGTTGTCACATTGGTTGTCGGATCGGCAGCTTTCAGCGCCAGCGGGGGATTGTCGGCAAAGATAAAGCGGGACAGCAGATCGCCCCAGGCGGACACGTCGGTGTTATCGGTGGTGTACACCTTCAGCAGCGCATCGCCCTGATAGTCGAAAAACTGAATGCTCTGACGCTCGCCGCGGGCGGTGGTCTCGGTGATATGAAACGCGCTGGCCCACTGACTAAGGAACAGACGCAGATCCAGCGCACGCGGGTTAAGCACCAGCCCGGCATGGCCATTCAGATGCTGGTTAGTAAACGCGCCTACCTGTTCATGAACCGCGTATTCGTTGCGGCAGATGCATTTGGTTTCGCCCACCGCTTCCAGCGCGCCGAGGATCTCGCGGATTTCGCCGTGCAGACGCCACGCATCATGCCCCACCCGCGCCCAGGTCAGTTCCGCTTCGCTGATGTTCATCAGAGCAGCGATGTCACGGGCGTATTTCCCGGGATGTTGTTCTTTTAGCTCAAGCCAGCGTGTGTAGTGATTCATTCTCTCTTCCTTTCGGATAAATGTCCTGGCAGCGCCAGGGCAGGGTCATTACCACTGATAACTCACGAAAATCTTGCCGTTGCGGCCATCCTGCGGGATGCCCTGCGGCGACCAGTATTCTTTGTCGAAGGCGTTGCCCAGCACCAGCGTGGTGGTCACGCCTTTCAGCGCCTGCTGGCCCTGATAGCTGACGTAAAAATCATTCACCGCGTAGCCGGGCTGGTGGCTGTAGCTGCTGCTCACGTGGGTGGAGCGATCGGCAAAGGTGCCGATCCAGCCAAGGCTAAAGCCACTCTGCGCCACCGGGATATCCAGCTTGCTGGAGACGGTGTCCGGGCTGATGCTGGAGATATACTCCCCGGTGTCGGTGTCTTTGCCACGGGTGCGGTTATAAGCGACATCCAGGGTGAACAGGCTGGCAGAGTATTTCGCCATCATGTCCCAGCCCCAGATTTTGGCGTTCGGCACGTTGTTCGACATGGTAGTGGCCGCGGCAAAATCGACGGTGGTGGAGATGTAATCTTTAGCGTTGGTATCAAAGTAGCTGGCTTTGAACTCCAGCGCATCATTAGCCAGCAGCAGATCGTCAAAGCGCAGACCAAACCCGTATTCCTGGGTTTCGTTGGTTTCCGGGCGCAGGTTCGGGTTCGGCACCCAGTAGTTGGTGTAGAAGCGGCCAATGGAGAAGTGTTTAGCGTCGTTATACATTTCGCCCATCGTCGGGGCGCGGAAGGCCTGAGCATAAGAGCCGAACAGCATCAGCCACTCTGTCGGGGAGATGGTGATCCCGGCACGGGATGACCATTTATCCGCATCCACATCCTCGTAGCCATCGCTGCTGCCGCGATAGTTATCGTAGCGGGTGCCGCCCAGCAGAGTGACGGGCAGATCGCGCAGGGTGATCTCATCCTGCAGCCAGCCGGAGCTGAAATCGATACGCGCATCCGTGAAGCCGGTGGTGGCACCGGACGGCTCCTGCTCCTGACGATAATACTCTCCGCCGTAAGTCAGCAGGTGCGAGGCGAAGGAGTCGGCGAACAGGCGGGTGCGGTTCTCGACTTTGCCGCCTTGGGTGGTCTGCTGGCGGAATTCGCCGGTGCCGTTGATATTCTGGGCATTGATACGCGCTTCAGACCAGTAGATGCGGGCATCGGCGTTTAGCCAGTCATTGCCCGCCGGAGCGATGTGATATCCCAGCTGCACGTCCCGCTGAATGGTGGAGCGGTCGGTCATCGGGTTGCTGCTGTCATCGGCCTCGATAGTTTGCGGGTTCTTCGGCTCCTGCGCCGCGTTGTTGTAATAGCGCAACGATCCGCTCAGGGACTGGGCCTGATCCATCTGCCAGCTGCCTTTAGCCAGCATGTTGTTGATCGATTCGTCATTCGGCGCGGTGCCGCCGCCGCCCTGACGGATATCTCCGCGATCCCGGCTCGACCAGGCCACAAGGCCATCGAGAGTATCAGTGCGGCCAAAGGCGCTGGCACCCATCCCCAGGCTGTGATCGCCGGTGGCGGCAGTGCCAAATACACGATAGCCGCTGGTTTGTCCGGCCTGGAGCAGGTCTTTCGCATCGGCAGTGTCATAGGCGATCACCCCGCCCATCGCGCCGCTGCCATACAGCAGGGCCGATGGCCCGCGCACGATCTCAATGCGCTTAATCAACGCCGGGTCGAGGAAGGTACTGTTCAGGTGACCGGTATCGGTGCCCTGACGCACGCCGTCAACCAGCACCAGCACGCCGCGACGATCGTAGCCGCGCAGATTGACGTCCTGGCCATTGGTACGACCGGTCCCGTCGAGCGTCAGACCGGGTACGTGGCGCAGCAGGTCGGTGGCAGAACTGGCGGTTTGATTTTCCGGGGCGCTGGCGTCAATGACGCTGACCATCATCGGGGCTTCGAAGGCGCTGCGGGCATTACCGGTGGCGGTAACGGTCATGTCGTCGGTGGCGGCGATAGCCGCTCCCGGCAGGGCACTGACGATCGCCAGCGCCAGCAGCGACGGGCGTAAAAACACGGTGTTCAGGTATGGCATGAGCCACTCTCCATTTAAAAGTGAAAAGCGCTGGCTGCCTGGGGAACCTGGGTGGCTGGCGGGGGGCTTATTTTGTGAGAATTAATTTTCCGGCATGTGTCTGACGCAGCAGGTAGTGCTGGCCGTCATGCTCGATAATGACGCGGCCCTCTTTGCCCAACAGTTGTTTGCTGTCGATGCGACGGTCGGTCGCGCCTGGTGCAGGCTGTGTTTTGTCTTCAGGACGAGTGAGCGTTGCAGCAGTGTTATCCATACGTGACATAGTGTTTTTCAAAATAGCAATCAATGTAACAATGATAATCATTATCAACAAATCGATTTTGACGGCAAGCGTTTTATGAAAAAACAGTGACGTGAGGGAGGTGCGGGGTGGCGCGGTCTGTAAAAAAGCCCGGTGGCGTTGCGCTTACCGGGCCGGTGAAGGGAGCTTGAGCAGGCCGGGCAAGACGCAACTGCTACCCGGCGCAGGCGTTAAAAACGGGAGTCCACCGCCGCAGCAAGTTTATCCAGCAGGACTTCGGTATCTTCCCAGCTCAGGCAGGGGTCGGTAATCGACTGACCGTAGGTGATAGGCTGACCGACCACCACTTTTTGCGTGCCTTCGCGCAGGAAGCTCTCGGCCATAATCCCGGCAATAGCGGTAGAGCCGTTGCGGATCTGCTGGCAAATCTCATCGCAAACGTCCAGCTGGCGGCGGTGCTGTTTCTGGCAGTTGCCGTGGCTGAAATCCACCACCAGTTGCTCGGGCAAGTCAAATTCACGCAGGGTATCGCAGGCTTCGGCCAGATCCTGGGCGTGATAATTTGGCTGTTTGCCGCCACGCATAATGATATGGCCGTATGGGTTGCCGCTGGTCTGATAGATGGTCATCTGACCGTTCTTATCCGGCGACAGGAACATATGGCTGGCGCGGGCTGCGCGGATGGCATCCACCGCAATGCGGGTATTGCCGTCGGTACCGTTTTTAAAGCCCACCGGGCAGGAGAGCGCCGAAGCCATTTCACGGTGGATCTGGCTTTCAGTGGTGCGGGCACCAATAGCCCCCCAGCTGATCAGATCGGCGATAAACTGTCCGGTCACCATATCGAGGAATTCGGTAGCAGTGGGAACGCCCAGCTCGTTAACCTGCAACAGCAGTTTGCGCGCCAGCTGAATACCGTGATTTACCCGGTAGCTGCCGTTCAGGTCGGGATCGGAGATCAGCCCTTTCCAGCCCACCACGGTACGCGGCTTCTCGAAGTAGGTGCGCATCACGATTTCCAGGCGGGCGTGGTGTTTATCCCGCAGCCCTTTCAGGCGCTGGGCATAGTCCATTGCGGCATCAAGGTCGTGAATAGAACAGGGGCCAACAATCACCAGCAGGCGGCGATCTTCACCGTTAAGGATTTTTTCAATACGTTTACGTGACGTTGTCACGTTTTCTGCCACTGCCGCAGAAACAGGGTACCGCTGGGCCAGTTCAGCTGGCGTGACCAGACTATCGATACGCGCTGTGCGGAGTTCATCGGTTTTATTCATGGTATTTCTCAGAATGTAGTGCTTCATCGGTAACTTACCGGGAAGTGATGGGCATCACCTTAAACCAATCCCCGCTGAATTCAAGTGCAGGGCACAAGCGGTGCCCTGTGATGGAGTGCGAGTATAAAGGATTATGGACTAATGTACTAGCCTGTTAGTACATGCGGCGATTGAGACCCATAATATCGAGGATTTTGGTGGCGATCTCTTCTACCGAATAGTTAGTGCTGTTCAGACACGGGATGTTGTTCTTACGGTACAAGGCTTCCACTTCAGCCACCTCCAGCCGGCACTGGCGCATCGAGGCGTAGCGGCTGTTCTCCCGGCGCTCTTCGCGGATCGCCGCCAGTCGTTCCGGGTTGATGGTCAGCCCAAACAGCTTATGCTGCAGGGGTTTGAGCGCCGCGGGAAGGACAAGGTTATCCATATCGTCGGCGATAAAGGGATAGTTTGCTGCGCGGATCCCGAACTGAAGGGCCAGGTAAAGGCTGGTGGGGGTTTTGCCGCAGCGCGAGACGCCGAGCAGGATGACCTGCGCCTGATCGAGGTTACGCATTGAGATGCCGTCATCGTGGGCGAGGGTATAATCAATGGCGGCGATTCGGGCGTCGTACTTGATAAGATTGGCCGGGTTCAGGCCGTGGGTGCGGTGCGCCACTGGTGTAGGGTCCAGCTTCAGCTCTTCCTGCAGTGGGGCCACCAGCGCCTGGACAATGTCCTGACAGAAGCCTTCGCTTTGCAGAATGATATTGCGAATTTCCGGGATCACAATCGAGTAGAACACCAGCGGACGCTCGCCGGTCTGCTGGAAAATGGCGTCGATTTGATCTTTAACCGCTCTGGCGCGGCTCTCGTTTTCCACGAACGGCAGCGTGATGCTGTTGATAGACACCGGGAATTGCGACATCACCGCATGGCCTAACACTTCGGCGGTGATGGCCGTACCATCGGAAATATAAAAAACGTGGCGATCGACAGCATTATCCATTTGGCACACTCTGTATATCAGATGTAATTGACTGAAAGCTTAAATTAAAAAAGTAAAATACAACAGTCAATGCCGCACCTAAAATAAAAATGAAACACTATTTTTATTTTTAATGAAAGGGGTGTTTCATTTTTCAAAATCACCCTAAAGTCTGATGTTTTTTGTGGGATTCTATAATAATCATCAGGTTAGGATTTAAGCGGGAACAGTCTGAAAAGCTAAAAAATAAAAGTGCTTACACGATTCACCGTTTTTTTAGCGCGGATAAATATGACAGTATAAATACGCAGTAAGGAGTTTCTTAAAACCCGTTCATATATCACAAAAGGATTGTTTCGATGTCCAACAATGGCTCGTCACCGCTGGTGCTTTGGTATAACCAACTCGGCATGAATGATGTAGACAGAGTTGGAGGCAAAAATGCCTCCCTGGGTGAAATGATTACGAATCTGTCCAGTATGGGTGTCTCCGTACCGAATGGATTTGCTACTACCGCCGATGCCTTTAACTATTTTCTGGATCAAAGCGGCGTAAACCAGCGCATTTACGAACTACTGGATAACACGGACATTGATGATGTCTCTGAGCTTGCCAAAGCCGGGACCCAAATCCGCCAGTGGATCATCGATACACCTTTCCAGCCTGAACTGGAAAAAGCCATTCACGACGCCTACAACCAGCTTTCTGCTGATGATGCTCAGGCCTCCTTTGCCGTGCGCTCATCTGCTACCGCAGAAGACATGCCGGACGCCTCGTTCGCCGGGCAGCAGGAGACCTTCCTCAACGTGCAGGGCTACGATGCCGTGCTGGTGGCGGTAAAGCATGTGTTTGCCTCCCTGTTTAACGATCGTGCGATCTCCTATCGCGTGCATCAGGGTTATGACCACCGCGGCGTTGCGCTGTCGGCTGGCGTGCAGCGCATGGTGCGTTCGGATCTGGCCTCGTCAGGCGTGATGTTCTCTATTGATACCGAATCGGGTTTCGATCAGGTGGTCTTTATCACTTCCGCCTGGGGTCTGGGCGAGATGGTGGTGCAGGGTGCTGTCAACCCGGACGAATTCTACGTTCACAAACCAACCCTGGCCGCGGATCGTCCGGCAATCGTGCGTCGCACCATGGGTTCGAAAAAAATCCGCATGATCTATGCGCCGACCCAGGAGCATGGCAAGCAGGTGCGGATTGAAGATGTGCCACAGGAGCAGTGTGACCGCTTCTCGCTGACCGATGCCGAAGTGCAGGAGCTGGCGAAGCAGGCGGTGCAGATTGAGAAGCACTATGGCCGTCCTATGGATATCGAGTGGGCCAAAGATGGCAACACCGGCAAACTGTTTATCGTCCAGGCGCGTCCTGAAACCGTGCGTTCCCGCGGTCAGGTAATGGAGCGTTATACGTTGCATGCGCAGGGCAACATCATCGCTGAAGGCCGTGCTATCGGTCACCGCATCGGCGCAGGTCCGGTGAAGGTGATCCACGACATCAGCGAAATGAACCGTATCCAGCCGGGCGACGTGCTGGTCACCGACATGACCGACCCGGACTGGGAACCGATCATGAAAAAGGCGGCGGCGATTGTCACCAACCGTGGCGGCCGTACCTGTCACGCGGCTATCATCGCTCGTGAGCTGGGCATCCCGGCCGTGGTCGGCTGCGGTGACGCCACCGAACGCATGAAGGACGATCAGAACGTTACCGTCTCCTGTGCCGAAGGCGATACCGGTTACGTCTATGCCGAGATCCTCGACTTTAGCGTGAAGAGCTCCAGCGTTGACACCATGCCGGATCTGCCGCTGAAGATCATGATGAACGTCGGTAACCCGGATCGTGCCTTTGACTTCGCCTGTCTGCCAAACGAAGGTGTGGGCCTGGCGCGTCTGGAGTTCATCATCAACCGTATGATCGGCGTTCACCCGCGTGCGCTGCTGGAATTCAACGACCAGGATCCGAAGCTGCAGAAAGAGATCCGCGAGATGATGAAGGGCTACGACTCGCCGAAAGAGTTCTACGTTGGCCGTCTGACCGAAGGGATCGCCACGCTGGGCGCAGCTTTCTACCCGAAACGCGTCATCGTGCGTCTCTCTGATTTCAAATCTAACGAATACGCTAACCTGGTGGGCGGCGAGCGTTACGAGCCGGAAGAAGAGAACCCGATGCTGGGCTTCCGTGGTGCCGGTCGTTACGTCTCCGACAGCTTCCGCGACTGCTTTGCGCTGGAGTGCGAGGCGGTAAAACGCGTGCGCAACGACATGGGGCTGACCAACGTCGAGATCATGGTGCCGTTCGTGCGTACCGTCGATCAGGCGAAAGCGGTTATTGACGAGCTGGCGCGTCAGGGGCTGAAGCGCGGCGAGAACGGCCTCAAAATCATTATGATGTGTGAGATCCCGTCCAACGCCCTGCTGGCAGAGCAGTTCCTGGAACACTTCGACGGCTTCTCTATCGGCTCCAACGATATGACGCAGCTGGCGCTGGGTCTGGATCGTGACTCCGGCGTGGTCTCTGCGCTGTTTGATGAGCGTAACGAGGCAGTCAAAGCGCTGCTGTCGATGGCCATCCGTGCCGCGAAGAAACAGGGCAAGTACGTCGGCATCTGTGGTCAGGGGCCGTCCGACCATGAAGACTTTGCTGCCTGGCTGATGGAAGAAGGGATTGATAGCCTGTCCCTGAACCCGGACACCGTAGTGCAAACCTGGCTGAGCCTGGCGGAACTGAACAAGTAACGTCACGCTTCTGCAATACAAAAAGGCGAGGACTTAGGTTCTCGCCTTTTTATTTTTCCCCGTTTGCTCAAACTAAAGAGACTGGAATGCGGCTGCTTTGTTTTTTAGATACAAGGTAAGATATTGATTATTAGAAATTAAAATTTTGATAATTTGCGCTTCCGGTGTTTACACACCTATGGCTCACCTCAAAACGTAAAACGCATAACCGCCTGAAAAATTGATAAAAAAAAGCCCATCGTGGGAGATGGGCAAAGACTACACACAGCAATTCGTTGTTTCACTCAGGGGATTTCCATGCTTATAAATCAAGGTGTTGTTGATTCATAACCGTGACCTAATAGTAGGCATGGTGGATTTTTGCGTCGATCAGATTCGTCTCAATAGTTTAAAGAAAATGAAGATTTTATTAGAGGAATGAGGCAATTGCGGATAAAAACGGCTTTAGCTGCGCTTAAGGGAAATCTGAATGATAAGTGACGCTTAACATTCTGGTGGGCGAACCCACCAGAAGCATGAGTATTACTTTTTAAGCTCTCGTTCGTCCTGAAGCGTCTGCAACAGGACATCCGGGTTGGTCGGCGGCAGCGGAACTTCTTGCACCCACGCGGAAAACAGTCGCCAGGAGACCGCCAGCAGCACCGGCCCGATAAACAGCCCGATCATCCCGAAAGCGATCAACCCGCCGATAACGCCGGAGAGGATCAGGATTAACGGCAAGTCGGCACCCATACGAATCAGAATCGGTCGGATCACGTTGTCCATCGTGCCCACCACGCAGCTCCAGACCAGCAGCACCGTGCCCCAGGTGGTATCCCCGCTCCAGTAGAGCCACACAATCGCCGGGACCAGTACCAGCAGAGGGCCAAGCTGCATCAGGCAGGTCAACAGCATCAGCACTGTAAAGAGCGTGGCGTAAGGCACGCCAGCAAGCGCCAGACCAATCCCACCCAGCACCGACTGTACCAGCGCCGTTACGACTACGCCCAACGCCACCGCGCGCACGGCCTGCGCCGCCAGCAGCATCGCCGCATCGCCACGCGCTGACGCCAGACGTGTTGCAAAATGACGAACCCCAAGGGCAACCTGCTCGCCGCGCCAGTACAGCAAGGCGCTGAACAACAGCATCAGGACACAGTGGACAACAAAGCGACCCAGGTGCGCAGCAGTCCCCACAAACCAGGTGGTGGTCGCGCCAATATAGGGCCGAACTTTCGCCATAATGGCGCTGCCACCCATGTCCAGCAGGTTGTGCCAGCCGGCATAGAGCTTATCGCCAATCAGTGGAATATCGTTGAGCCAGTCCAGCGTCGGGAGCGTCATATCCCCGCTGGTAATACTGGAGATGAGCGGGCCGCTGCCGTCCACCAGGCTGTTCACCAGTAACGCCACCGGGATCACAAACAGCAGCACCAGCAGCAGCGTCATAACCAACACGGCCAGCGCACGGCGACCAAAGAGTAAACGTTCCAGCCGAAGAAACAGTGGCCAGGTGGCGATAACCACCGTGCCTGCCCAGGCAAAGCCCAGAATGAAGGGTTGCACAATCCACAGACACGCAATAATCATGATTGCCAGAAACAGCACCGACAGCAAAACTTGCGCAACGTCCCTGGGCTGGTGTCGATTGACCATATATGAAATTCACCTTTGAATTACACCGGAAAGGCCGGTGAGAACAGGAAACCGCATCACTACAATCATTAGTGATTTCAGCGATTTTTAACAGGCAGATTCTGCCTGTAATTCTGTCGGGCGCATAAGAAAAAAATGTGATACAAACAGGGAAGCACAACGCAAACGATTATCTACAACAATTCAGATGGGGCAGGGTCGACAGTAATGATCCCACAAATTTCTCAGGCACCTGGCGTCGTTCAGCTGGTGCTCAATTTTTTGCAGGCTTTGGAGCAACAGGGTTTTACCGGCGATACCGCCACACGTTATGCCGACAGGCTGACCATGGCGACCGACAACAGTATCTACCAGCTACTTCCCGATGCAGTCGTTTTTCCCCGTTCTACCGCTGATGTGGCCCTGCTGGCCCGTCTGGCTTCCCAGGAGCGTTTCGCTTCGCTGATCTTTACCCCACGCGGCGGTGGCACTGGCACCAATGGCCAGGCGCTGAATACGGGGATCGTTGTCGATATGTCCCGCTATATGAACCGTATCATTGAGATCAACCCGGAAGAGGGATGGGTGCGGGTAGAAGCCGGGGTGATTAAAGATCAGCTTAACCAGTACCTGAAGCCCTTCGGCTACTTTTTTGCGCCGGAGCTATCGACCAGTAACCGCGCCACTCTCGGTGGGATGATCAACACCGACGCCTCCGGCCAGGGGTCGCTGGTGTACGGCAAAACCTCCGATCACGTCCTTGGCGTGCGGGCGGTGCTGCTGGGTGGGGATATTCTCGATACCCAGCCCGTACCGGTCGAACTGGCCGAGACGCTCGGCAAAGACAAGACCACCACCGGTCGCATCTACCGCACCGTGCTGGAAAGCTGTCGCGACAATCGCCAACTGATTATCGATAAATTCCCAAAACTGAACCGCTTCCTGACGGGCTACGATCTGCGCCATGTGTTCAATGATGACCTCAGCCAGTTCGATTTGACCCGCATCCTGACCGGCTCCGAAGGCACGCTGGCCTTTATCACCGAGGCGCGCCTTGATATCACCCGTCTGCCGAAAGTGCGACGTCTGGTGAATGTGAAGTACAACTCCTTTGACTCTGCGCTGCGCAATGCACCTTTCATGGTCGATGCCCGCGCCCTGTCGGTAGAAACCGTCGACTCGAAAGTGCTCAACCTGGCGCGGGAAGATATCGTCTGGCATTCGGTCAGCGAGCTGATCACCGACGTACCCGACAAAGAGATGCTGGGTCTGAATATCGTTGAGTTTGCCGGTGATGACGCTGAACTCATTGAAAGCCAGGTCGAAGCTCTGTGCCAGCGTCTGGACGAGCTGATTGCCCGGGGCGAAGGCGGGGTCATTGGCTGGCAGGTGTGCAACGAGCTGGCAGGCATCGAGCGTATCTATGCGATGCGTAAAAAAGCGGTGGGCCTGCTGGGGAACGCTAAAGGCGCGGCCAAGCCGATCCCCTTTGCCGAAGATACCTGCGTCCCGCCGGAAAATCTCGCTGACTATATTGTCGAATTCCGCGCGCTGCTCGACAGCCACGGCCTGAGCTACGGCATGTTCGGCCACGTTGACGCCGGGGTGCTGCACGTTCGCCCGGCGCTGGACATGTGCGATCCGCAGCAGGAGATACTGATGAAACAGATCTCCGACGAGGTGGTGGCACTCACGGCCCGGTACGGCGGCCTGCTGTGGGGCGAACACGGAAAAGGGTTCCGCGCGGAGTACAGCCCGGCCTTCTTTGGCGAAGCGCTGTACGACGAACTGCGCAAAATCAAGGCGGCCTTTGATCCGGACAACCGCCTCAATCCGGGTAAAATCTGTCCGCCAATGGGCGTTGATGCGCCGATGATGCAGGTGGATGCGGTGAAACGCGGCACCTTCGATCGCCAGATCCCGATTGCGGTGCGATCCTCCTGGCGTGGCGCCATGGAGTGTAATGGCAACGGGCTGTGCTTTAACTTTGATGCCAAAAGCCCGATGTGCCCGTCGATGAAGATCACCAGCAACCGAATCCACTCTCCGAAAGGGCGTGCGACGCTGGTGCGCGAGTGGCTGCGTCTGCTGGCCGATCGCGGCGTGGATCCGCTGGCGCTGGAGAAAGAGCTGCCGGAGAAACGCGCCAGCCTGCGCACTCTCGTCGAACGCACCCGCAACAGCTGGCATGCGCGCAAAGGGGAGTACGATTTTTCCCATGAAGTAAAAGAGGCGATGTCGGGCTGCCTGGCCTGTAAAGCCTGTTCCACGCAGTGCCCGATCAAAATCGACGTGCCGGAGTTCCGCTCGCGCTTCCTGCAGCTCTATCACAGCCGTTACCTGCGTCCGGTGCGCGATCACCTGGTGGCAACGGTCGAGAGCTATGCGCCCTTGATGGCCCGCGCACCACGCACTTTCAACTTCTTTATCAACCAGCCGCTGGTACGCAAGCTGTCCGAGAAGCATATCGGCATGATCGATCTGCCTCTGCTCTCCACGCCTTCTCTGCAACGCCAGATGGTGGGCCACCGTTCCGCCAACCTTACCCTTGAGCAGCTTGAAGCGCTGAGTGACGAGCAAAAGGCGAAAACGGTGCTGGTGGTTCAGGATCCGTTTACCAGCTATTACGATGCGCAGGTGGTGGCTGACTTTATCCGTCTGGTGGAGCGGTTGGGCTATCAGCCGGTACTGCTGCCGTTCTCGCCGAACGGCAAAGCCCAGCATATTAAAGGTTTCCTCAATCGTTTCGCGAAAACGGCGCAGAAGACTTCTGACTTCCTTAGCCGGGTGGCACTTCTGGGGATGCCGATGGTGGGCGTCGATCCGGCCCTGGTGCTCTGCTATCGCGATGAGTACAAGCAGACCCTGGGCGACAAGCGCGGAGAATTCCACGTGATGCTGGTGCATGAGTGGCTTCCGACCATTGTCGACGGGCAAGCGCCCCAGGAAATCAGCGGCGAATCCTGGTATCTGTTCGGCCACTGTACCGAAGTGACCGCACTGCCGGGTGCGCCTGCCCAGTGGGCCTCGATCTTTGCCCGCTTTGGCGCGAAGCTCGAGAGCGTCAGCGTCGGCTGCTGCGGCATGGCCGGAACCTATGGCCATGAGGTGGTGAACCATAAAAACTCGCTGGGGATCTATGAGCTCTCCTGGCACCAGGCGATGCAGCGTCTGCCGCGTAATCGCTGCCTGGCGACCGGTTACTCGTGCCGAAGCCAGGTCAAACGTGTCGAGGGGAGCGGCGTGCGCCATCCACTGCAGGCTCTGCTGGAGATTATGGGATGATCTGGAAACGTGCGGTCACCTTGCAGGCGTTAAACGCCATGAGCGACGGGAACATGGTGGGATTACTGGACATTCAGTTTACCCGCATTGGTGAGGATGAACTGGAAGCGACCATGCCGGTGGACAGTCGTACCCATCAGCCGTTTGGCCTGCTGCACGGCGGTGCGTCTGTGGTGCTGGCCGAAACCCTTGGCTCGGTGGCGGGGTATCTCTGCACCGAAGGAGAGCAAAAGGTGGTGGGGCTGGAGGTTAATGCCAACCACTTACGTTCCGTGCGTAGCGGTCGGGTACGGGGCGTTTGTCGCGCCCTGCATACTGGCAGGCGACACCAGGTGTGGCAGATTGATATCTTCGATGAACAGCAGAATTTGTGCTGCTCGTCGCGGCTGACCACCGCGGTCGTGTAAAAACTAAGGCCGCGAAAGCGGCCTTTTTTGTTTTCCATCCCGTTGATATCGCGCTGCTTTCAGAAAGGACGCAATTTTTGTTAATTCGCAGATCAACGTTTATGAGACTATTCCGGTGTTCCTTCAAGAGCTAAGCCATGATGAGTGCCGGAGATAAGCGCCGGATGGAACAAGAAGCCCTTAAGATTACCTGCGGTAGTCTTAAGGGCTTTCTTTTTTGCGCGTCTCAACCGCGGCCTTTTGTCCCTTCAATAATCATCTTTAATGTCCTGCATGGCTGACAGGAACACCAGACCGGTAATGACCACGGCAAGGATGGCGGTTATCAATAGTGCAGTAAGCATATCCCCTCCTTTTGCTGGCCCTATACAGCAAGGATAGCGCACCCCAGGCCTGTTATTAGCCCCCTTCGGGCCGCTTTCGGAATACGCTTACAGGTACGAACAGCGAAGCCACCCCTCCTCCTATCTCAAAAATAGGCATTTTCTATACATATTTTGCATTTATCGCGTACAGCCCCAAATAAAGCGAAAATTACGCTTTCGATCAATGTGTTAAGTAAATGTGATCATCCCTGTTAACCCTCGTAGCAGGGTCTATGCTTAATGAAAGTAGCCAAAAAGGGCGGTTAAGCCGAATGCCCCTGCAACTGAGGGGTTGAAGTGATAATCATTATCACTAACATGGTGTTATGCCCTGGGGGCGCACTACAAGAGGTGGATTTATGCAACAGCATTCAGAAACATTCGATCCAACAGAATTTGCGTGGCGTGGTTTATCGCTCACACCTTCCGCAGCGGCGCATATACGCGACCTGGTGAGCAAAAAGGAGGGCATGCTCGGTGTGCGGTTAGCCGTTAAGACGACCGGTTGTGCCGGTTTTGGTTATGTGCTGGATACCGTCAGCGAACCGGCTAAAGACGACCTGCTATTCGAGCAGGACGGTGCCCGGCTGTATGTTCCCTTGCAGGCAATGCCGTTTATCGACGGTACGGAAGTGGATTACGTGCGCGAAGGCTTAAACCAGTTATTCAAATTCAATAACCCGAAAGCCCAGAACGAATGCGGCTGCGGCGAAAGTTTTGGGGTATAGGCGGTATTATGTCTCGACATACTGAAGCAACTGACGATGTCAACACCTGGTCCGGCGGCCATATCAATTACAAAGAAGGCTTCTTCACCCAATTGCAGACCGATGAGATGGCAAAAGGGATCAACGAAGAGGTCATCCGCGCTATCTCTGCAAGGCGTAACGAGCCAGAGTGGATGCTGGAGTTCCGACTCAATGCGTTCAAAGCCTGGCTGGAGATGGACGAGCCGCACTGGCTGAAGGCGCACTACGATAAGCTGAACTATCAGGATTACAGCTACTACTCTGCGCCGTCGTGCGGCAACTGCGACGATACCTGCGCCTCTGAACCCGGCGCGGTGCAGCAGACCGGCACTAACGCCTTTTTAAGCAAAGAGGTGGAAGAGGCTTTCGAGCAGCTTGGCGTCCCGGTGCGCGAAGGGCGTGAGGTGGCGGTAGATGCCATCTTCGACTCCGTTTCGGTCGCCACCACCTACCGGGAAAAGCTGGGTGAGCAGGGGATCATTTTCTGCTCCTTTGGCGAAGCCATTCACGATCACCCCGAGCTGGTGAAGAAGTATCTCGGTACCGTGGTGCCGGGCAACGACAACTTCTTTGCTGCGCTGAACGCGGCGGTGGCCTCTGACGGCACCTTTATCTATGTACCTAAGGGCGTACGTTGCCCAATGGAGCTATCGACCTATTTCCGCATCAACGCCGAGAAAACCGGTCAGTTTGAACGCACCATTCTGGTGGCCGATGAGGGCAGCTACGTCAGCTATATCGAGGGCTGTTCCGCCCCGGTGCGTGACAGCTATCAGCTGCACGCCGCGGTAGTGGAAGTGATCATCCATAAAGACGCCGAGGTGAAATACTCGACGGTGCAGAACTGGTTCCCGGGGGATAACAACACGGGCGGCATTCTGAACTTCGTCACCAAGCGCGCCCTGTGCGAAGGCGAGAACAGCAAGATGTCGTGGACTCAGTCGGAAACCGGCTCCGCCATCACCTGGAAGTACCCGAGCTGCATTCTGCGCGGGGACAACTCCATCGGCGAGTTCTACTCGGTGGCGCTCACCAGCGGCCATCAGCAGGCCGATACCGGCACCAAGATGATCCACATCGGCAAGAACACCAAATCGACCATTATCTCGAAGGGGATTTCGGCGGGCAAAAGCCAGAACAGCTATCGGGGATTGGTCAAGATTATGCCAACCGCCACCAACGCCCGTAACTTTACCCAGTGTGACTCGATGCTGATTGGCCCTGACTGCGGGGCGCATACCTTCCCGTACGTCGAATGCCGTAACAACAGCGCTCAGCTGGAGCATGAAGCGACCACCTCGCGGATTGGTGAAGATCAGCTCTTCTACTGCCTGCAGCGCGGCATCAGCGAAGAGGATGCCATATCCATGATTGTGAACGGCTTCTGTAAGGATGTGTTCTCGGAACTGCCGCTGGAGTTTGCCGTTGAAGCGCAGAAATTACTGGCGATTAGCCTTGAACACAGCGTCGGTTAAGGATTAAGGAAAGCACATGTTAAGCATTAAAGATTTACAGGTCAGTGTGGAAGATAAAGCGATCCTGCGCGGCCTGAGCCTGGAGGTTCGTCCGGGTGAAGTGCACGCCATTATGGGGCCGAACGGCTCGGGGAAAAGTACGCTCTCGGCAACCCTTGCCGGACGCGAAGATTATGAAGTGGTTGGCGGATCGGTGGAGTTTAAAGGCAAAGATCTGCTGGAGCTGTCGCCGGAAGATCGCGCTGGCGAAGGCATTTTTATGGCCTTCCAGTATCCGGTGGAGATCCCGGGCGTCAGCAACCAGTTCTTCCTGCAGACTGCGCTCAATGCCGTGCGCAAATACCGTAGCGAAGAGGAGCTGGATCGCTTTGATTTTCAGGATCTGATGGAAGAGAAGATCCAGCTGCTGAAGATGCCGGAAGACCTGCTCACCCGCTCGGTCAACGTCGGTTTTTCCGGCGGGGAGAAGAAGCGCAACGACATTCTGCAGATGGCGGTGCTGGAGCCGGAGCTGTGCATCCTCGATGAAACCGACTCCGGGCTGGACATCGACGCCCTGAAAATTGTCGCCGACGGCGTTAACGCCCTGCGCGACGGCAAACGGTCGTTCATTATCGTCACCCACTACCAGCGTATTCTCGATTACATCAAGCCGGATTACGTGCACGTGCTCTATCAGGGGCGTATTGTGAAATCCGGTGATTTCACGCTAGTGAAACAGCTGGAGGAGCAGGGCTATGGCTGGCTTAGCGAACAGCAGTAACGCGCTGCAGCAGTGGCACCGTCTGTTTGAGGCTCAGGGCGGGGCGCGCTCGGCGCAGGCCGAGCAGCACCTGCAGCAGATGCTGCGCCTGGGGTTACCGACGCGTAAGCATGAAAACTGGAAATACACCCCGCTGGAAGGGCTACTCAACGGCAACTTCGTGGCGCGTCCGGCAAGCGTCGCGCCTGCCGATCGGGATGCGCTGGCTCTTACCCTGGATGCCACCCGGCTGGTGTTTGTTGACGGGCGCTTTAACCCGGCGCTGAGCGACAGCACCGACAACAGCGGGTTTGAGGTTGTTATCAACGACGAGCATCAGAACCTGGCGGCACCGGTGCAGCCTGAGGTGTTCCTGCATCTCACCGAGAGCCTGGCGCAAAGCGTGACCCATATCAGCGTGAAGCGCAACACGCGCCCGGCGAAGCCGCTGCTTCTGCTGCATATCACCCAGGGGCTGGAAGGGGACGAGATCAACACCGCCCACTATCGCCATCATCTGGAGTTGGGCGAAGGGGCAGAGGCGACCCTTATCGAACACTACGCCAGCCTGACCCCGGCCAGGCACTTTACCGGCGGCCGTCTGACCATGAACGTGGCGGCTAACGCCCGGTTACACCACATCAAGCTGGCGTTTGAGAATGCGGCGAGCCACCACTTTGCCCATAACGATCTGCGGCTTGCCGCCGATGCGACGGCATTCAGCCACAGCTTCCTGCTGGGCGGAGCGGTACTGCGCCATAACACCAGTACCCAGCTGAACGGCGAAAATACCACGCTGCGCATCAACAGCCTGGCGATGCCAGTGAAAAACGAAGTGTGCGACACCCGCACCTGGCTTGAGCACAATAAGGGCTACTGCAACAGCCGTCAGTTGCATAAAACAATCGTCAGCGATAAGGGGCGAGCGGTCTTTAACGGGCTGATCAATGTGGCGCAGCACGCCATCAAAACCGACGGGCAGATGACCAACAACAATCTGCTGTTGGGCCGGCTGGCAGAGGTGGACACCAAACCGCAGCTGGAAATCTATGCCGATGACGTGAAGTGCAGCCACGGGGCAACGGTAGGCCGTATTGATGATGAGCAGATGTTCTATCTGCGCTCCCGCGGGATCGACAAGCAGGCGGCAGAGAAAATGATCATTTACGCCTTTGCCGCCGAGCTGACCGAAGCGCTCGGGGATGAAACCTTAAGACAGCAGGTGCTGGCGCGTATCGGTCAGCGTCTGCCCGGAGGTGTGGCATGACATTTCCTGTAGAGAGAGTGCGGGCGGATTTCCCTGTCCTGACCCGTGAAGTGAACGGTCTGCCGCTTGCCTATCTCGACAGCGCTGCCAGCGCGCAAAAGCCTGCGCAGGTGATCGAGGCCGAAGCGGAATTTTACCGGCATGGTTATGCGGCGGTGCACCGGGGGATCCATACCCTCAGCGCCGAGGCGACGCAGCGGATGGAGAACGTCCGTACCCGGGCGGCGGCATTTTTAAATGCCCGCTCGCCGGAAGAGCTGGTATTTGTACGCGGCACCACCGAGGGGATTAACCTGGTGGCCAACAGTTGGGGCAGTGCTGAGGTTCATGCGGGGGATAACATCATCATCACCCAGATGGAACACCACGCCAATATTGTGCCCTGGCAGATGCTGTGCGAGCGCGTCGGCGCGGAACTGCGGGTGATCCCTCTCAATCAGGACGGAACGTTACAGCTTGACCGGCTGGATACCTTGCTGGATGAACGTACCCGCCTGGTGACCCTCACCCAGATCTCCAACGTGTTGGGAACCGAAAACCCGGTGGCAGAGATCATCGCCAAAGCCCATCAGGTTGGCGCAAAAGTGCTGGTGGACGGGGCGCAGGCGGTGATGCACCACACCGTTGATGTTCAGGCGCTGGATTGCGATTTCTACGTTTTCTCCGGGCATAAGCTCTACGGACCGACCGGTATCGGCGTGCTGTACGTTAAAGACGACATTCTGCAAAAGATGCCGCCGTGGGAAGGGGGCGGGTCGATGATCGCCACCGTCAGCCTGAGCGAAGGCACCACTTACGCCCGCGCGCCGTGGCGTTTCGAAGCCGGAACGCCCAACACTGGCGGTATTATCGGCCTCGGGGCGGCGATGGAATATGTCTCGGCCATTGGCCTTGATGCCATTGCCGAGTACGAGCAGATGCTGATGCACTATGCACTGGCAGAGCTGGCCAGCGTGCCGGATCTGACCCTCTACGGCCCGGCCGACCGCCAGGGAGTGATCGCCTTTAATCTGGGGAAACACCACGCCTATGACGTCGGCAGTTTTCTTGATAATTACGGGGTAGCGGTACGCACCGGCCACCACTGCGCCATGCCGCTGATGGCGTTCTATCAGGTACCGGCGATGTGCCGCGCATCGCTGGTGATGTACAACACAATGGAAGAGGTCGACAGACTGGTGGCAGGGCTGAAGCGTATCCACCATCTGCTGGGCTAAAAGAGGGCAAAAGATGGCTGCGTTGCCAGACAGAGACAAATTACTGCGCAACTTTACGCGTTGCGCAAATTGGGAAGAGAAATACCTCTACATCATTGAGCTGGGGCAGCGTCTGCCTCCGCTGAGTCCAGAGGCGCACATCCCGGAAAACAGTATTCAGGGCTGCCAGAGCCAGGTGTGGATAATAATGCACCAGAATGACGCCGGGGTAATTGAATTAGCGGGTGATAGTGATGCGGCAATAGTAAAAGGCCTAATTGCTGTCGTGTTTATTTTATATCAGCAGATGTCCCCTCAGGATATTGTCGCTTTCGACGTGCGCCCGTGGTTTGAAAAAATGGCGCTGACCCAGCATTTAACGCCTTCCCGTTCGCAGGGACTTGAGGCGATGATCCGCGCAATCCGCACCAAAGCCGCCAACATTAGCTAGACTTACAGGACAGCTATCATTCTGTTTCACGAGGTGGTTCCCGCCTCGTGGATTTTTCAGCTTTCTGACGTCCAGTCAGTGAATAAGGAATCTCAGTATGAAGCGCGCGTCCCTTGTCACTCTCATTCTTTTTGGTTCGCTCAGCGCGCTTAATAGCGCCCGGGCGATGGATTATCCCTTGCCACCGGCGGGCAGTCGTCTTATTGGGCAAAACCAGACGTATGTCATTCAGGAAGGGGATAATAACCTGCAGGCAATTGCGCGCCGGTTTAATACCGCTGCGCACTTAATTCTCGAAACCAATAATACTATCGCCCCGGTTTATCCTGCGCCGGGAACGGTGATTACGATTCCGTCGCAAATGTTGCTCCCGGACACTCCCCGGGAAGGGATTGTGGTGAACCTGGCCGAACTGCGCCTTTACTACTATCCGCCGGGGGAAAACAGCGTGCAGGTTTATCCGCTGGGGATTGGGCAACTGGGTCTGGATACGCCGGTTACTGTCACCCGCATCAGCCAGAAAATCCCTAATCCGACCTGGACCCCCACAGCGGGCATCAGAGCGCGCTCGCTGGAGAAGGGCATCAAACTGCCCCCGGTAGTACCCGCAGGGCCGAATAACCCGCTGGGGCGCTTTGCACTGCGTCTGGGCGTGGGTAACGGCGAATACCTCATCCATGGCACCAGCGCACCGGATAGCGTCGGGCTGCGCGTCAGTTCCGGCTGTATGCGCATGAATGCCCCGGATATCAAAGCGCTTTTTGCCCAGACGTCCGTCGGGACGCGAGTGCAGATCATCAATGAGCCGGTGAAGTTCTCCGTGGAGCCGGACGGTAAGCGCTACGTTGAGGTGCATCGTCCTCTGGCGTCGGAGGAGGGGGAAAACCCACAAACTCTGGCAATCGCCCAATCCAGCGCGCTTGCGTCGTTTATGTCGCAAAGTGGGAGCGATAAGCTGCTGGTGAATAAAGCGTTGACACGGCGGGCGGGGATCCCGGTAGAAGTATCGACAGGCATCGGGTCTCAGGTTCAGAGCACCGGCTTGTCAGCCCGGAACACGCCGCTGCCGGTATCAGCAAATCAGAGTGGGCATGAACAGGCAATTCAGTAAAGCAAAATAGCGGGCAAAAAAAAATGGCGCACAATGTGCGCCATTTTATTAACACAGGTACTATTACTTACGGTATTTAGTAGCCTGGTTGTCCAGACGCTGGTTAGCGCGTGCTGCGTCATCTTTAGCAGCCTGAACGTCGGAACGCATTGCGTTCACGTCGTTGCTCAGCTGGTCAACTTTAGCGTTCAGAGTCTGAACGTCAGAAGACAGCTGATCGATTTTAGCATTGCTGGAGCAACCTGCCAGCAGAGTAGAACCCAGGATTACCGCGCCCAGTACCAGTTTAGTACGATTCATTATTAATACCCTCTAGATTGAGTTAATCTCCATGTAGCGTTACAAGTATTACACAAAGTTTTTTAGGTTGAGAATATTTTTTTGATGGGAATATGCCTATTTTTGATCGTTCGCTCAAAGAAACACCTGTTTTGACTATTTCGTGAAAAATATTGTGCAAAAACAGACTATTTTCATCGGATTCATCTTAGAAACCGTACCCGTTAAATAGAAAAACCCGATTTGCTTTTTTAATAACTTTGGCTGATAGCGGATATAAAAAAAGCGTCCCGAAGGACGCTTTTTAAACAAATTAATTCGTTTGATATTATTACAGCACGTGAACAGATGCGGTATTAGTGGTGCCACTTGGTACCAGCGCACCAGAAACCATCACCACAACGTCACCTTTCTGCGCCAGGCCACGCTCAACCAGCTGCAGGGCCACTTCTTTACCCAGACGGTAGAAATCATCCGTAGAAGCGATCTCTTTCACCAGGTGTGGCACAACGCCTTTGCTCAGTACCAGCTGACGAGCAGTGATCTCGTTAGTGGTCAGCGCCAGGATAGTCGCGTTCGGGAAGTATTTACGTACGGCTTTCGCAGATTTACCGCCCTGAGTAGCAACCACGATCAGTGGCGCTTCCAGTTTCTCGGCAGTTTCAACTGCACCACGGCACACGGCTTCGGTGATACGCAGTTTACGGCTGTCGTTGTTGTTATCCAGACGGCTAGGCATCACGCGGTCAGTACGCTCGCAGATGGTGGCCATGATGGAAACCGCTTCCAGCGGGTATTTACCCTTCGCGGATTCACCGGACAGCATTACTGCATCGGTACCGTCGAGGATTGCGTTCGCCACGTCGCCAGCTTCTGCGCGGGTTGGACGTGGGTTTTTGATCATTGAGTCCAGCATCTGGGTCGCGGTGATAACCACTTTGCGGGCACGAACACACTTCTCGATCATCATCTTCTGCGCGAAGATCACTTCTTCAACCGGGATTTCAACGCCCAGGTCACCACGCGCAACCATGATGCCGTCAGAGGCTTCAAGGATTTCGTCGAAGTTGTTGAGGCCTTCCTGGTTTTCGATTTTGGAGATGATCTGGATGTGCTCGCCGCCGTGCGCTTTCAGGTGCTCACGGATTTCAACTACGTCGGAACGTTTACGGATAAAGGACGCCGCAACAAAGTCAACGCCTTGTTCGCAACCGAAGATCAGGTCTTGTTTGTCTTTCTCTGCCAGCGCAGGCAGGGCAATGGAAACGCCTGGCAGGTTAACGCCTTTGTTTTCACCGAGGTCGCCGTTGTTCAGCACTTTACAAACAACGTTTTTGCCTTCGATGGCGGTCACTTCCATACCGATCAGGCCGTCGTCCACCAGGACGGTGTTGCCAACGGACAGATCGCTGGTGAAGCCTTCATAGGTCACAGCAACGATTTCACTGTTGCCGACAACGGACTTGTCTGTAGTGAACGTGAAGGTCTGGCCCGCTTTCAGAGAAACGTCGTTGCCGCCTTCCAGTTTAATGGTACGAATTTCTGGACCTTTGGTATCCAGCAGGATTGCTGCTTTTTTACCGGTCTTGCTCATCACGTTGCGCAAGTTCTGGATGCGCTGACCGTGTTCAGCATAGTCACCGTGAGAGAAGTTCAGACGCATAACGTTCATGCCGGCGTCCAGCATTTTGGTCAGCATCTCTTCAGATTCGGTTTTCGGGCCGATGGTGCAAACAATTTTCGTCTTTTTCATGACAGTCTTAGTCTTTAAGTTGAGAAGGATATGGAAATCTCGCTCCGGGGGCGTATTGCCTCAGAGTTAAACCTGTGTTGCGAAATTTTATATGACACGCAGTAAGGATAGGTGACATCAATTGAGCGTGCAGAAGAATGTGTGCCTGTGTTTCAGCCCAGGGAGAGAGGGAAAGTTGTATGCGTTGTTTTTTGTAGTCCAAGCGCTGAAACCATTCATCAGGGATTAGGCGCGCATTATACGCTTAAAGATGCGCAAAAGGGAAAGAAAAACAGCGTTTCAAAAATTTTATCTGGTGATTCACAAAGGATTGTTATCAAGGCGTTAAGGTTCCCTTTCAGGATGTTGCGCCAGCGGAAAACCTTCTGTCAAACGCCGTAAAAAGACTGGGCGAGCCCACATATTCGTTCCAAAACTATGGATTGCTGAATTTATGCATTGCGGCCCATACCAATGCCCACGCGGCATATCGCTGTAAGTTATAAGATATTCCATTTCATTCATTTAAAAGCTAATAACGGCTGTTTACTATCGTTTGGACATCCATACTGCTAAACCGCCACAGGCGAACGGATTACCTTAAGAATGATAGTACTCAGGAATATTTCGAAGATTTTTGACAACGGAAAAGTGGCGCTGACGGCCGTTGACAACGTGAACCTGGCGATAGAGCAGGGACAGATTTACGGCATTATTGGCTACAGCGGCGCGGGTAAAAGTACCTTAATCCGCCTGCTTAACGGTCTGGAAAAACCGACTACGGGCAGCGTGACCATTAACGGGCAGGATATCTCCGCAGCGAAAGGCGAAGCCCTGCGCCAGGCGCGGCTGAAGATCAGTATGGTGTTTCAGCACTTCAACCTGCTGTGGTCCCGTACGGTGAGCGAGAACATCGCTTTCTCAATGCAGATTGCCGGGGTGCCAAAAGCCAAAATTAAAGCCCGGGTGGCGGAACTGGTAGAGCTGGTGGGTCTGAAAGGCCGCGAACAGGCGTATCCCTCCCAGCTCAGCGGTGGGCAAAAGCAGCGTGTCGGCATTGCCCGTGCGCTGGCGAACAGCCCTGACGTTCTGCTCTGCGACGAAGCTACCTCCGCGCTGGATCCACAGACCACCGATCAGATCCTCGATCTGCTCCTCGACATTAACCGTCGTTTCAGGCTGACCATTGTTCTCATCACCCATGAAATGCACGTGGTGCGCAAAATCTGCGACCGCGTGGCGGTGATGGAAAATGGCAAAGTTGTGGAAGAGGGCGAAGTGCTGCAGGTCTTTACCCACCCGCAGCAGCCGATTACGCAACAGTTTGTGCGACAGGTCAGCCAGTACGCTGAAGAAGAGACCTTTAATACGGAGCTGGCGAATGAGCTGGAAGGCACCGTCATCAAGCTGACCTTCACCGGCCACAGCACCCACAAGCCGATTGTCGGGGAGCTGACCCTTCGCTACGGCCTGCCGTTCAACATCCTGCACGGCAAAATGACCCAAACCGCTCACGGCGTGTTCGGCCAGCTCTGGCTTCACGTGGTGGCAACAGAAGAACAACTGAACAATATCCTCGCCGATTTGCAGCACAGTGATATTGAAGGCGAGGTAATTAAACATGGCTGAGAATCTTTTTCCGCACCTGAAATGGGACCAGCTGTGGGCCGCCACGCTGGAAACGCTCTACATGACAGCGCTCTCCGGCGTCGCGACCTTCGTGCTTGGCCTGGTCCTCGGCCTGGCGCTGTTTTTAACCGCCCGGGGTGGCATGTTCCACAACCGCACGGTTTACAGCGTGATTTCGATTGGGGTGAACGTATTCCGCTCGATCCCGTTCATCATCCTGATTGTGCTGCTGATCCCCTTCACCAAAACCGTGGTGGGGACCATCCTCGGGGCAAATGCGGCGCTGCCCGCGCTGATTGTCGGTGCTGCGCCGTTCTACGCCCGTCTGGTGGAGATCGCCCTGCGTGAGGTGGACAAAGGGGTGATCGAGGCGACGCGCTCAATGGGCGCCCGTCTGAGTACCTTAATTTTTCGGGTTTTACTGCCGGAATCATCCCCAGCGCTGGTCTCAGGGATCACGGTAACGCTGATTGCACTGGTCAGTTACAGCGCAATGGCAGGGGTGATTGGTGCCGGTGGTCTGGGAAATCTGGCTTATCTGGAAGGATTCCAGCGTAACCATGGTGACGTCACGCTGGTGGCAACGGTGACCATTTTGATCATCGTTTTCATTATCCAGTTCTGCGGCGACATCATTACTTCACTGTTAGATAAACGCTAATAATACAAACACAGGAACCATCATCATGAAAAAAACACTGACGTTGATTGCCGCAGCAACCCTGAGCGCCCTGAGCTTTGCCGCCTGGGCGGATACCCTGACCGTGGGGGCGTCCAACACCCCGCACGCCGAAATTCTGGAGCAGGCGAAGCCGATTCTGGCGAAGCAGGGTATTGACCTGGAGATCAAACCATTCCAGGATTACATCCTGCCGAACACCGCGCTGGCGGGTCGTGACATCGACGCCAACTACTTCCAGCACATTCCGTATCTCAACAGCGTGCTGAAAGATCACGCCGGTGATAAAGAGTACGATTTCGTCAGCGCCGGTGCGATCCACATCGAGCCGATCGGCATCTACTCCAAAAAATATAAATCGCTGAAAGACCTGCCGGAAGGCGGCAAAATCATCATGCGTGATGCTGTCTCTGAAGAAGGCCGTATCCTCTCTATCTTCGAGAAAGAGGGCGTAATCAAACTGAAGCCGGGCATCGACAAAGTGACCGCGCGCA
Source organism: Leclercia sp. LSNIH3 (assembly GCF_002935105.1). NCBI lineage: Bacteria > Pseudomonadati > Pseudomonadota > Gammaproteobacteria > Enterobacterales > Enterobacteriaceae > Leclercia > Leclercia sp. LSNIH3. Next base: position 369,072 of record NZ_CP026387.1, on the reverse strand, counting down.
TCAGCGATATCGTAGAGAACCCGAAAAAACTGCAGTTCACCCCGAACGTTGAAGCCTCTCTGCTGCCGCAGATGTACAACAATGACGAAGGGGCTGCGGTGGTGATCAACGCCAACTACGCCATCGACGCCGGTCTGGATCCGGTTCACGACCCGATCGCGGTTGAGAGCGGTGAAAACAACCCGTACGCCAACATCATCACCGTGCACCGTGGCGATGAGAAGAAGAAGGACATCGTGGCGCTGGTCGATGTCCTGCACTCAAAAGAAATTCAGGACTGGATCCGCACCAAATACAAAGGCGCGGTGATACCGGTTAACAACTAATCCCCTGATTCTGCTTTTAAAAAGCCCGGTGAGTCTCTCGCCGGGCTTCTTTTTTGTATAAGATTAATGAATGCTTTAAGCTGGCGTTTTCGGGCAATGGAGTGAAGATCATGGGCAATGTAACCAAAGACGAAGCGCTGTATCAGGAGATGTGTCGCGTGGTAGGCAAAGTCGTTCTTGAGATGCGCGATCTCGGGCAGGAGCCAAAGCATATTGTTATCGCCGGGGTCCTGCGCACCTCGCTGGCGAACCAGCGAGTAAAACGCAGTGAGTTAACCACCCAGGCGATGGAAACCGTGGTGAAAGCGCTGGCCGGTTAAACCGTCAGCGTTTTGCCAGCTGTTCAATCCCACTGCACAGCAGGTAATACACCACGCCTGTAAAGACAAAATAGCCGCCGGGTAAATCTGCACCCGGTTGTTCACCTGACCTGCCACTGTCGTCAGTTCCGGCATGTTGACGATAAAGGCCAGCTGGATACGCTTCCATCATCACCCCTTGCCGCCAAATGCCAAGTTTATCTTTGCTCTATCAAAAAACACGCATGAACAGTCTGTTACGCTTCAATAAACGGATGGCGTGCTTTTGCAATTCATGCAAATCCTCTGCCGGAATCGGCATTTCACTGGGCAGGCGATTGCTGTTTAACTGCATTCAGGTTGAGCACAAGAGGAACACGGCAATGTACAGACTGATGAGTAGGTTACGGCGGTTTTTTGCAGCGCCACCGGAAGGCACAGAGAACAGTGCGCAACGTATTATTGAATCCATTTTGCCGGTTGCCAGCCTCTATGGCGTGGACATCGCCACCATCGACCCGGAGTGGTTCCATGAGCAAACGCAACGCTGAACACCGCCTGGTGCGGGAAACCTACTGGAACGAGGTGTGCGTTCTACCGCGCACATCCCGCCATTCTGGACGCTAACATCCAAAAAACACCGCAAGTTTTGTCCCCGGCCTGGCTTCCTGCTAAGGTCTCTGGCGTCTTCTCCCTGCGCCAGTTAAATGAATGAACAGCCAAAATTTTCTAAAACGTGGGATCCTGATCTGGCTTGTGCTCTGTCTTCTGAGCAGCGTGTTGCTGTACGCCGAACAGATCCGCCGTCAGTTCTGGGATCTGGACCGGGATTTTGCCCTTGCCTTTACTGAGGCTGGCGCGGTTCTCACCCAGAATGAGTCGGTGCTGCCGCTGTTGAATGGCGATGAAGATCTTGCGGCGCTGCGTAAAAAATTCCCGCAAATCCTCGACCTGCAAAAGACCCAGGGTCGCGCCCTCGACGCCGGGCGGGTGGAACCGGTGGGCGACACGCAATACTGGCTCTACAACCCCTGGCGACAAATCCGCGTGCTGATCGACACCCGGTCGGTGATCAATGCCAGGCCGCATTTTACCCGTCTCGCGCTCGATCTGCGTGGTGACGCATCGCCACCCCCGACAGACGCCTTCTGGCACTGGCAGCGTCAGTTTACGCAACATACCCAACCCTTTATCCTGCGGGCCGACGCCCGACCGGCGTGGCTGGACATTGCCCTGCTGCCGTTTTTACTGCTCTGGCTGGGGTGGGGTTGGTGATTGCGGCGGGCGGGGTGATCCTCTGGCAGCGTAAGCAACGACAAAACGCCGACCAGCGCGCCAGGTATTATCAGCATGCCCGGCTCAATACTCTGGGGGAGATCACCGCAGGGATTGTGCATGAGATCAACCAACCCCTGACGGCAGCCCAGACCTGGATCCAGGGGGCGCAGCGCCAGTTGCGGCAGGGTAATCCCGAGGCGGTGTCTCAGGCGCTCGCGTCGGCGTTGGTGCAAACCCGGCGGATAGATGAACTACTGACCCGCTTTCGCGAACACGTTACCCAGGAGACAGTCACCCTGGGCGACGTGGATCTGGTCAGCTGCTGGCAACAGGTCGGGAATTTGCTGGAGCACGAGCGCACCGCCAGACACATTCGCCTTACCCATGACTTTGCCGCGGATGCCCGCACGCTCTGTGCCGACCGGCTGTGGCTGGAGCAGGTACTGCACAACCTTCTCAGCAACGCCATCCAGGCGCAGCAGGAACGTGCGGCGGGCTGGGTGCATATCCGCAGCTTGCGCAACGACGATGTTATCCATATCGACATTACTGACGGCGGGCCGGGCTTTACCCCGGACGCCCTACACAACGCCTTTATGCCCTTTTACAGCGGGCGAGAGGGCGGTACTGGCCTGGGCATGACCTTAACGGAGTCGTTAGTCACCAGAATGAATGGCACGATGGCGCTGGATAATGCCCCGGAAGGCGGCGCCAGGGTCCGGTTGCAGTTTGCTTATTACGGGAGTCAGGTAGATGGATAACGTCATCTGGTTAATTGATGATGATGCGTCGGTCAGGGAGTCGCTGGTTTTTCTGCTGTCGGGGATGAACTGGCGCGTCGAGCCATATGAAAGTATTGCGGCGTTTATGGCTGCCCACGGCGCTGAACAAGCGCTGACCGGCTGCCTGTTGCTGGATATGCGGATGCCGGGCAAAGGCGGACTGGCCTGGCTGGAGGAGGGGGCGTGGCCCTGGCCGCTGCTGCCGGTGATCCTGATGACCGGTCATGGCACGATCGATGCCTGTCGGCGGGCGTTTCATAACGGGGTGTTTGAGTTTTTCACCAAGCCGCTGGATGCCGACAAGCTGATCGAATCCATTACCGTCGCGCTGGCAGAGAGCCAGCAGCGGGTGGTGCGCTGGCAGGAGGCAAAACGGGTCAGGGCGCTCTTTGAACAGCTCACCGCCCGGGAACACGAGGTGCTGCTGGCCCTGATGGAGGGGAGCAGTAACAAGGAGGTCGCCGCCCGCCTGAACCTCTCGCCCCGCACGGTGGAAGCCCACCGGGCAGCGGTATTCGTTAAGTTGGGAGTCTCAAGTCTGGTGCAGGCCATCCGGGAATACGACAAATTGCCATCCGTAGAACTACCAGGATAACTGCGTAATCGACCGAATAACATTTCATCGCGCGCTTCGGTACGCTGCCTCTGTTTCCACTTACCAGAGGATGTGCGATGAAAAAGTTGATGATGGCAGCAGCATGTGTAGCAGGGATGGTCAGCGTATCGGCGCATGCCCAGTCCGTTACGCAAAAGAGTCTCTCCCTGACCCAGGCGAACGCGTTAGCCAGCGCGGCCATTCAGGCCTGTACGGCCAAAAATTATCAGGTCAGCGTCACGGTGGTGGATCGTGCCGGGGTGGTGAAAGCGGTACAGCGCACGGACAATGCCGGTCCACACACCCTGAAAGCCAGCGAGATGAAAGCGTTCACCGCCCTCAGCACCAAAAATGCCTCGGGCAAAGTGATGGAATCTGCCCAGAGCAACGCGGGCGCGCAGAACCTGCGCGATATCCCTGGCCTGCTGCTACTGGCGGGTGGTTTGCCGGTTAAGGAAGGGGATGAAGTGATCGGGGCTATCGGAATTGGCGGTGCGCCGGGTGGGCATCTGGATGAAGCCTGCGCTCAGCAAGCAATCGACGGTATGAATAAGTCGTAATCAGTGCCCGGCAGCGTTGCGCTTGCGTGGGCCTGAAACGTAACGCCCCGGCAATCGTCCGGGGCGTTTTACATCAGATCTTGCAGGCGTCGCCGCAGTCGTCGTCCGCTACAATTGCCTGCGCTTTTTTATCAGCGTCTTCAAGGCGTTCTGCGTTACGTTCTTCTGCTTCATCCAGCCCGTCAAACACCAGATTGTTAAGATCAATTTCCATCATTTACCTGCTTTGTTCGGTTTTTGTTCCAGGTCGTATTATAGAGCAAAATACCGGGCTAAGGCACGCCAGCGCACATAAGGATAATCCTTGCCATACTCATGCAGTATTCGGCTAAGGAGACGTCATGATCACCATCTGCAAAACCTGCGGCACGTCGTACGACGTGGTCCGCGAACCGCAACAGTGCGCCATTTGCGAGGATGAACGCCAGTATGTGCCCGCGACGGGGCAGGAATGGGTGGATTTCACTACCCTGACCACCACCCACACGAATAAGTGGCAACAGCTCGAAGACGGTCTTCTGAGCATCAAAACCGTTCCCGCCTTTGCCATCAGCCAGCGGGCGATCCTGCTGCGAACCCCGCAGGGTAACGTGCTGTGGGACTGCATCGCCAACCTCGATCCTGCCACCCACGCGCTGGTGACGGCGCTGGGCGGGATCGACGCCATTGCCATCTCGCACCCGCACTACTACACCACCATGCAGGACTGGGCCGCAGCCTTTGATGCGCCGGTGTATTTGCATGCCAGCGATCGGCAGTGGGTGATGCGGGACAGTCCCGCGCTGCGCTTCTGGGAGGGGGATTCTCTGGAGATTATGCCTGACGTCACCCTGCTCAGGCTTGGCGGGCATTTTGCCGGAGGCACGGTGCTGCACTGGAACCAGGACGGGGGCGTGCTGCTGGCGGGCGATATCCTGCAGGTGACCCCGGGAAAAGACGCGGTCTCCTTTATGTGGAGCTATCCGAATATGCTGCCGCTGCCGGCAAGCGCGGTGAGCGAGATCGCTGCGCACCTGGACAATGTGCGCTTCGAACGTCTCTACGGCGCCTTTGAAGGGCAGAATATTTCCGCCCACGCGCGGGAGATTGTCATGCGGTCCGTCCAGAAATATATTGCTTGTCTGAACTCGGGCGCGGTGGGTAAACTCAAAAAACCGTGATCTCGATCATGCCTGTACAATCACAAAAAAATGAGACATTGCTATGCAACATATCATTGAAGGTTTTCTCAGCTTTCAAAAAGAAGTTTTTCCGCAACGTAAAGACCTCTTCCGTAGTCTGGCCTCCAGCCAGAATCCCAAAGCGCTTTTCATCTCCTGTTCTGACAGCCGTCTGGTGCCGGAATTAGTGACCCAGCAGGATCCAGGACAGCTCTTTGTCATTCGTAATGCTGGCAACATCGTGCCGCCTTTCGGGCCAGAGCCAGGCGGTGTTTCCGCCACCATCGAATACGCCGTCGTGGCGCTGGGCGTCACTGACATCGTGATCTGCGGCCACTCCAACTGCGGCGCGATGAAGGCGATTGCCGACAACGCTAACCTGGAACCGATGCCTGCCGTGTCGCACTGGCTGCGTTACTCCGATGCCGCCAAAGCGGTGGTAGAAAATAAAAACTGGGAAAATCCGACTGACAAAGTGAATGCCATGGTGCAGGAAAACGTCTTCGCCCAGCTGAGTAACATCAAAACTCACCCATCCGTAGCGGTCGGTCTGCGTAACAACGCCATCCGCCTGCACGGCTGGGTTTATGATATCGAAAGCGGTAGGATCCTCGCCCTGGATAAAGATTCGAAAACCTTCGTCTCCCTGTCCGATAACCCGGGCGTTTACTTCGAGTAAATCTCCACGTTCAGGGCGGGATGACCCGCCCTGAATCCGCTTAAGGCAAGGCCTCCAGTCTGCGACCCGCGCGGCGCGCCGTTTCAGGCAACAGATCCACTGCCGTTACGTAACCGTCTGGATCAAGACAGCGATTGGCGGCTCTGGCCTGTTCAAGCACTTTCTCATCCCAGTAGATGCGCTTACGCTGATCGCCCTGGGTGGTTAGAATGCACTCCATGTCGCCGTCCAGCGCACGATAACGCCGCCAGCTGTTCTCCGGCACCGAAATAACGGAACGCTCAGGGGCGATAATACTCACCTCTTCCCCTTCCACATTCCACGTCACTTCCAGGGTTCCCTTAAAGACCATGATCACCTGCACATCCGGGCACAGGTGACGACCGACCACGTGATCTGCCGTCAGGCGCAGCCACTCCACCGAGAAGCCGTGTGGGTTGACGATGGCGGGGGCCGCGTGTTTGTCCTGGCTGATGCCGAACCCAATCACCGGCGCGATCTCACCGCCGTGGCCCGGCAGGACCGAATCAAGTAACCCCGCCGCAGACCATTGACGATCCTCCCCGGTCACCGCCCGCTGGCGCATCTCTTCGACGGAGTAGTGACGCAGGGCGGCGATCTCGTCTGCCGGCAGCGGCGCGAGCAGCGCCGACGGTTCAGGCAGGGTATCCCCCGCGTTCACGTCGATGAGCATATTCTCTTTGCTCAGGTACAGGCCGTACTCGCTGGCCGCGTCCAGAATCGACGGGTGCCAGATGATCCCCCCGGTGTGGTTACCGCCCAGCACCGTGTAGACCATGCCGCAGGTCTCTTCTTTACTGACGTTGGTAAAGCCGCGGAAGATCCAGGTCGGTATCGAAAGAATGGCCGGGGCGCTGAACTCCGCTTCGTTTTCACCGTTCGCTCCCCAGCGAAAACGCCAGGTGCCCTCATGAATTAAAAACACTTCGGCGGTGAAGTGCAGGTGCAGGTTATTGGTTACCCCTTTCGGCATGGCTGCGGCACCGATGTTAAAACCGTGCGGCTCCGGGATGTTCACCACCTGGGCAGACGACTGGGTTACGCCCGGACCAATAAAGGAGTAGTTCTGCTTCAGGTGCGAGCCGGGAAGTTTGCAATCGATAAACGCCAGATTGCAGGAGACCATATCTTCAGGGGCAACCAGACGGCTTCTGGCCTGTTCCGGGGTAATGTGACGTGCTTTCATGTTCTCTCCTGTTAATAGCCTGATGCGCCGGTAGTGGGGATAGCGTTGCCGCGCGCCTGGGCGACAGCCTCGCGCGAGGCGCGGCCAAGTTGCATGACATCGTTGGCAGGGGTGACAAACTGGAAACCTTCGCTGATACGTCGGGCGGCAGCTTCGCCGGAGGTACAAAAGATCCCGGCGATTTTTTGCCTCTGGCGACACTGGCTGACCACCCGCTCAACGGCGGCCAGCATCTCCGGGTGACGGGATTCGGCGCTGGCGCTGCCGGTCAACGTCAGAGAGAGATCGTTCGGGCCGATAAACACCCCATCCAGCCCCTCGGTGGCCAGGATCGCGTCAAGATTCGCCAGCCCTTCGCGGGTTTCGATCATCGCCAGCGTCAGAATTTCGTCATTGGCGTGCTGCGGGTAATCGGCCCCGCCGTACAGCAAGCCGCGTGCCGGACCAAAAGAGCGGTTGCCCAGCGGCGGGTAGCGGCAGGCGGCGACAAAGCGTCGGGCCTCTTCCGGGGTGGAGATCATCGGGCAGATAATGCCGTAGGCACCGGCATCCAGCATGCGCATGATCTGCGCCGGATCGTTATCAGCAACCCGAACCAGCGGCACCGCCGGAGTGGCGGAGAGCGCCTGCAACATGGACAGGGCGCTGGCGAAATCGATCATGCCGTGCTGGAGATCGACGGTCACGGCGTCATAGCCCTGATGGCCGAGGATCTCGGCGCTGTAGCTGGAGGGGATCGCCAGCCAGCCGTTGATAATGGCGGCGTTGTTATGCTCCGCCCTGAGTTTATTCTTGCGCATCTGAACACTCCTGAATCCACTGGCGTAGCGGGGGCGCAACCTCTTCGGGCGCCTCCAGCAGCGTAAAGTGCCCGGCAGAGGTGAGGGTGACGCATCTCGCCTGCGGGGCGCTTTGGGCAACCAGCTGGTGGTGATGGGGCGTGCAAATAGGGTCATGCACGCCGTTAATAACGATGATGGGGCAAGCGAGTGAGGCCAGCGCCCCGCGATTATCCCGCCGGGTCAGAGCGATCTCCGTTTGCGTGACGAAAGTATCGAGGCCACTTTCCTCTGCCATCCGGCAGATGAGATCGTGTAAGGCCTGATCATCCATACGTGACGGCGCGACGTACTTCGGCCACAGGCTGGCGGAGAGCCAGTGCGTCAGCCCCTGTTGCCGGGCGGCGTTCACCGCCTCACGCCGGGGTGCGGTATTTTCCGGTCGGTCGGCAAGGGGGTTGACCGACAGCAGCGCCAGCCCGGCAATCCGCCCTGGGGCGTCGGCGGCCATCTGCAGCGCCACTATCGCCCCCAGTGAGAAACCGGCCAGCAGGAAACGCGGCGGCAGATTGGCGAGCAACCGCTGCGAAGCCTGCACAGCCGAGGTGTCTGTCGTTAGCTCAGGGCAGATCGCAGCAGACACATTGAGCTGGTCGAGAACCGGCTGCCAGAGCCGGGCGTTACAGAGCGTGCCGCCAATCAGCACCAGCGGCAGGGCGCGATGACTCTTTTCCATCTCATGCCTCACGTTGCGGTCCAGCCGCCGTCAACCATCAGCGCGCTGCCGGTGATCATCCCTGCGGCGTCGGAGGCCAGAAACACCACGGGTCCCATGATGTCTTCCAGTTTGCCCAGACGGCGCAGCGTGATGTTATCCAGCACGTAGCGGCGAAAATCGGGTTCGGCCAGCGACGGCGCAGAGAGTGCGGTCTCAATAAAGGTTGGACAGAGGGTATTGACCCGGATCCCGTCTTCACCCAGCTCCAGCGCCATGGCTTTGGTTAACCCTTCCAGCGCAAATTTCGATGCGCAGTAGACGCTGCGACGCGGGCCGCCGACGTGCCCCATCTGCGAGGAGAGATGAATGATCGACCCGGCAATCCGCTGGTCACGCATCCGCGCTGCTACCCGCTGGCTGATAAAGAATGTGGCCCGCACGTTGACCGCCATTACCGCGTCGAAGCTGGCCTCGCTGGCAATAAGGAACGGCTCGTGGCGCGCCAGCCCGGCGCTGTTCACCAGAATGTCGAAAACGGGCAGTTCAGCGAGCACTGCCCCGACCTGCGCGACATCGGTAATATCCAGCGCCACCGGGTGCAATACCCGCCCGTGTTCTGCGGCGAGTGCGGCGGCGGCCTCCAGCGTCTGGCGATCCCGGGCGGCGATCCACACCTCCGCCCCGGCGTGGGCCAGCGCGATGGCGCAGGCGAACCCCAGTCCTCTGGAGCCGCCCGTCACCAGGGCGCGCTTGCCGTGCAGGCCAAAGGAGGGCATCTCAGGAAAGGTCATGGGTTACACCTTCTCTCTGACCGGGGCAGGGGTGGCGTAGGGCACCTCTGTCTGACCGTAGCGACGCACGCGAACGTTGGCCTGCTCGGCGTGTCCGGCAAAGCCCTCCAGCAGTGATAACCGCGAGCAGTAGCTGCCGATCTCCGCAGTGGCCTCATCGCTAAGGACCTTCTGCCAGGTTCAGGTTTTCATGAATTTGCCGACCCACAGGCCGCCGGTGTAACGCGCGGCTTTTTGCGTTGGCAGGGTGTGGTTGGTGCCAATGACCTTGTCGCCGTAGGCGACGTTGGTGCGCGGGCCGAGGAACAGTGCGCCGAAATTGGTGAGGTTTGCGAGGAACCAGTCGTCGCGGTCGGTCATCACCTGCACGTGTTCAGAGGCGATGCAATCGGCCTCGGCAAGCATTTCGTCATAGCTGTCGCAGACGATGATCTCTCCGTAGTCGTGCCAGGCCTGGCGGGCAATATCGGCGGTGGGGAGTTTTTCCAGCAGGCGGTCGATCTCCCGCAGCGTCTCTTTGGCCAGTGCCATCGAGTTGGTCAGCAGAATGGCGGGAGTGGTAACGCCGTGTTCGGCCTGTCCCAGCAGGTCGGTGGCGCAGATTTCGGCGTCAACGGTGTCATCGGCAATCACCAGGGTTTCGGTTGGACCTGCGAAGAGATCAATGCCAACCCGGCCAAACAGCTGGCGTTTGGCCTCTGCCACAAAGGCGTTACCGGGGCCGACTAACATATCCACCGGCGCCAGTGTATCGGTGCCCAGCGCCATCGCGCCAATCGCCTGAATACCGCCGAGGGCGTAGATCTCCGTCGCCCCGGCCATTTTTTGCGCCGCCACGATCGCCGGAGCCGGCTCGCCACCGAACGGCGGGGCGCAGCTGACGATGCGGGAGCAGCCCGCGACGTTGGCAGTAATAATCGACATGTGCGCCGAGGCCAGCAGCGGATATTTCCCGCCCGGGACATAACAGCCCACGGCATTAATCGGGATGTTTTTATGGCCGAGGATCACCCCGGGGCGGGTTTCAATTTCCAGATCGCGCAGACAGTCTTTTTGCGCCCGGGCGAAATTAAAGACCTGCTCCTGGGCGAATTCAATATCGCGAATATCCTGACGACTTAATTTGCCGATGCAGGCATTGATTTCCGCCTCCGTCAGGCGATAATCTTGCCGGTCATAGCGATCAAATTTTACCGATAATTCGCGAATGGCTTTATTCCCGCGTTTTTCTATATCCGCCAGAATAAGCTCCACCGTCTCCCTTATTTGTCGCTGTGCATCCTGACGTTCCTGAATGGGTTTACTGGTTTTAAGTCTATAAGCCACACTATTTTCCTTCTGTATTTATGATGAGGGATACCCTCCCGGCGGGCCGGGATAATGTCATCGGAAATAAAATTTACTGGTCGCGCGCGGGCGCGAGGGAACTGTTAAGCGATAATTCAGCCGTTGCGGGTGTTTTACGGGAATTAACCCAGCGCACGGAGAGCGGGGTCGCCAGCGCCGCGACGACAGACAGGGCAGCAATAAACAGATAACCAGACGATAGGTTAATGTGTTGCATCATCACCCCCATGATCACCGGCCCGGCAAACATGCCGCAGGAGTAGATGGTCTGGAACAGCCCCATCCGCGTGGACTGTTCATCGGAGGTGGTGTTGACCACGCTCAGGGACATAAAGGCCGCAAACGCCATCCCGAAGGAGAACCCGGCCAGAGCCTGTAACAGATGGATCAGATACAGATTGCTGGTGAAGGGGATGCCAAAGGTCGACACCACCTGCAGCACAATGCCCAGTACCGCCGTTTTCATCAGGCCCAGACGCTGATAGAACACGCTGCTGCACAGGGCAATCGCCAGGGCATAGAAGATCAGATGGATGTTGCTGAGCAGCGTTAAGATCCCGGCCCGCCCGCCCAGTTGCTCGGCGTAGATCGGCGTCAGCGTATCGCGGGTGGCAAAGGGCACCAGGATGACGAGGGTGGCCAGAATACCAATCAACCACACCGAACGATCGGCCAGTTGCACGCGCGCACCGGCGATACAGGCTTTCAGCGTCGGGGCTTTGACCGGGTCATGCACGTCGCGAATGCGGGTGGTCAGGATCAGCGCCACCAGCGCCGAGACGCAGGAGACGAAAAAGGCGATGTTGTTATTAAAATAGTGAATTAACAGACCGCCGATGCAGTTGCCGAGGAACACCCCCAGCGGCCCGGCCAACGCCAGCAGCGCCACGGCGGCAGGCGCTTCTTTCTGGTCGAAGTAGCGAATAAACAGGATGTTGTAGAGTACCCAGGTAGCCGCGGTCACCCCGTCTGCCGCTTTCGCCAGATACAGGGTAAGGGCGTTCGGCTCCAGCCAGGCAAGAGGCCAGGCGATGATCGGCAGAACCAGCGCGAACTGGATGAAGATTTTTCGACTCTTCACCACATCGGAAACAATCCCCAGCGGGAAGCGGATTAGCAGGGTCGCCAGACCGCTGGCCCCCATGATGATCCCCATCACCTGCGGCTCCATCCCCTGATTGATCATCATCGGGGCCAGAAACGCATCAATGCTATGAATACAGATAAAAAACAATACGCTGATGATAAAGAACAGCCGGGCTTCCGGTCGGCGTAACAGTGCTCGAAACATGGTTGTGAACCTCTTAAAAAGTAATGGGTTATAACCAGCCAAGTACAACCTTTACCGGCTCACTCCTTTTGGATACTGCCCAATCTGCCCGGTACCATGACGGTGTGAAAACTGCGCTGCATACGTATTCAAAAATTGAAGTTACGAAAAGGTTTCAATTTTGTAAAGGCTGTTTGTCACCATTGTGAAAAAAATAATTCTGGCTGTTGCATACGCATGCAAAGATGGTGTAAGTATAAAAAGTACCCGCTTCCTGAGGCACCGTTTTGCGGGGAACAGGGCGGCTGTTCGGTTTAACGTCTTGAATCTGTGCCAGAATGGGGAAGCGAAAGGGATAAGGAACACAGAGTAATGAAACGTAAGACTTTTACAGCGGTGACCTCACAACAGGTGGCGCAACTGGCGGGCGTATCACAGTCGGCAGTCTCCCGCACCTTCACGCCCGGGGCGAGCATTTCACCGGCCACCCGTGAGAAAGTGCTGAAGGCGGCGCGGGAGCTGGGTTACCGGCCAAACGCCATAGCGCGTTCGCTCAACACCGCCCGCTCGCGGATCATCGGCGTAGTGATCTCCTACTTTGATAACCAGTTTTACCCGCAGGTGCTGGAGGCGCTGGCGCAAAAGCTGGACACGCTGAATTATCACCTGCTGCTGTTTGTCGGCGATCGGGAAGGAAACGTTGACCGCATTTTCGACCAGATCATGCAGTACCGAGTGGACGGGATTGTGCTGGCCTCGGTGACGCTGTCGCTGGATCTGTCGGAGGAGTGTCTGGCTGCGGGCATCCCGGTGGTACTGTTTAACCGCAGCGAAGAGAGCGGCATGGCCTCGAGCGTTAACAGCAACAACGAGGCGGCCGCCCGGCAAATTGCCGAATTTTTACTGGCGGCAGGTCATCAGCGGTTTGCTTACGTGGGCGGCGTGGCGGATTCGTCCGTCAACCTGGCCCGTCAGCGGGGGTATCTGGCCGCTCTGCAGGAGGAGGGGGTGGAGGACGTCCGGGTGGTTAATGGTAACTACGATGCGCAGCAGACCGCCCGCGCGGCATACGCGCTCTTTTCTGCCTCGCCCGCACCGGATGCGATCTTTGTCGCCAACGATCATATGGCCGTCATCGTGATGGACGTGGCGCGTTACGAGTTTGGCCTGCGCATCCCGGAGGATGTCTCCATCATTGGCTATGACGATATTGGCCCGTCCGGCTGGGCCTCATATGCCTTAACGTCGGCCTCGCAGCCGGTAGAGGCGATGGTTGCCGCCACGGTGGATCTCCTGCTGAAGCAGATCGACAGCGGCACTATTGAACCCGAACAGGTTATCGTCCCGGGCCGGCTGGTGGTTCGCCACTCAGCGCGCCGCCCGCATAGGGGCACTATCGACGCAGAGGGTAATTACGTGTTCCAGACCCAGGAGGACAAATGAGCAGATTGCCAGGGTTCAGCCCCCAGTTCGACTCCATTCAACAGTTTATTCGCACCCTGACGCACGTGGTCTGGGAGCAGAAGGACATTGGTCAACTGGCTGACTTTTACGCCACGCCGGTGGTCTTTATCACCCCGGAGAAACAGCTCACCGATCTGCCGCAGTTTATGCGCCTGACGCTGGAGGCGATGCACAGCTTCCCCCAGCGCACCGTGCTAACGGAAGACATCCTGGCGACGCAAAACCCAGGCGATGAGCATTACGCCGCCCAGCGAACCATCGCCTGTATTCGCCATCAGGGAGAGGGCTTCTTTGGCCCGCCGACCGGGAAAACCGTCTGGGTGCGCACCTGGGCAGATCGTATTTGCGCCGAGGGAGCGGTGCGCCAGGAGTGGCTATTGCAGGACCGGGCGGCAATAGTGGCGCAGCTGGGGCTTAACGTGCAGGAGTTTGCCCGCAGCCTGGGGGTTATGCAGAATCAACTGGGGATTGCCCGCGAAAGTGCCGAAACGCTCGACGCCCGCTGGGCGGGTGGGCCGGAAGGTGATGATGTTGAGGGGCCTGTCGCCGGCGTGGTGGAGCGTTATCTGACCATGTGGGCGGGAGGCAACAGTGGTACCGTGCCGGGCCTGTATCATCCCGCCGCCACGCTGTATGCGCCGGGACACTGCATCGGCACCGGAGAGCAGGAGATCGCCGCGCTGCTGTCAGGCTATCGGGCATCCTTTGCGGACAGCGAAGTGCAGCTGCACCACCTGATCGTGCGCCGGGATCCCAACGAGCCGGTGCGCATTTCGCTGCGCTGGTCGCTCCTGACCTGGCACGACGGCTACGGTAAATTTGGCGTGCCAACCCGTAAACCGGTCTCCATTACCGGTATCAGCCAGCTTGAATTACGCGATGGTTTAATTATTCGCGAATATCTGGGTATCGATGAATTAGCTATCTGGTCACAAATCGTTAATTAAGCGGAGGTAAGTCTCCGCACTCTTACTTATCTGAACGTGTGTTAAATCCGCCGCAATATTTATTGCGGCTCACTTCTCCATCCATTTCGGGTGCGGGATCGTATTGTCTGAAAACAGAAGCAGGAGATCGCATGTCTTCAACCGAAGCAACAAATAAAGCTCCAGCCGTACCTGAGAAAAATAATAAACTTATCCGCGAAGAACCCGTATTACAGGTTGAGCGCCGGGACTTTATCGATTTAGTGCCGGAGAAACGCCAGCGCGTACAATCATTACGGGGGTTCGATGATTGTTATACCGATATTGTCGATTACATCGTGCGTTGCACCCATAAAATATGGGATGAACGCGACGTGGGATTAATTTATACCCACTATACGCACAACTGCGTCTTATATAACGCGCTGGGCACGCTCTATACTCGCGAGCAGGTGGTGCAGGATACGCTTCAGCGCCTGGTGGCGTTCCCGGAACGCCGCGGCATGGCGACGCAGGTTATCTGGAACGGCAACGACGTGGATGGCTTCTATACCTCGCACCTCGTGACCGGCAGCGGCCGCCATACGCAGTTCAGCCATTTAGGTAAACCGACCAACCGCACCTTCGTTACCCGCACCGTGGCCGACTGCATGATCCACGAAAACAAAATCTACCGGGAGTGGGTGGTGAGCGACAACAGGTCGCTGATGAAGCAGCTGGGGCTGAACACTGACGAGATTGCCTTCAACATGGCGAAGGAGCAGTTCGATAAGGGCTTTCGTGTCACCGACATCGGCGAAAATGGCCGCATGCTGGGGCAGTATCCCCCGGAAATGGTCTGCGATGTCTCCATTGCCCATACCGATACCGAAGAGCAGTGCCTGCGCTGGCTGCACGAAATCTACAACCGCCGGATGCTGGGCAAAATCAAAGAGGTCTATGCGCCGAACGTCCAGTGGCACGGCCCGCTGATGAAAGAGCTGTACGGCACGGCTTCCGTGACGCACCAGACGCTGGCGCTGATCGGCATGATCCCCGACGGCGCCTGGCTGCCGCAGCATATCTGCTCCAACCCGTGCGATGAGGGCGGCACCAAAGTGGCGGTTCGCTGGATCATTGAGGGCCACCACCTGGGCTATGGCGAGCTGGGTAAACCGACCGGCGAACGCCTGTTCGTGATGGGCATGTCTCACTACCACATTATCAACGGCAAAATCGTCGATGAGTGGGTAATTTACGATCACCTGGCGCTGCTGGCGCAAATCAAACTGGGTCAAATGGAGGAAGCGTAATGTCTGTACAGTCAATTGTTGACCAGGTGAGCTGGATCAAACGTCCTCAGGGGCAGGATGCCCAGGCCGACCGGTCGTTAACCGACACGGTAAGCGCCATTATTGAACGTGTTAAGGCTGAAGGCGACGAGGCGCTGAAAGGCTTCTCACAACAGTTTGATAAGGTGGTTCCGGCGCAGTTTGAAGTCACCGCCCACGAGATCGAAACGGCGCTTAGCGAGATGGATCCCCAGACCCGCCGGGACAGCGAATTTGCTATCCAGCAAGTGCGCCGCTTTGCCGAGGCCCAGCTCGCCACCATGCAGCCGCTGGAGGTTGAAACCCTGCCAGGCGTCCATCTCGGGCACCGCATTATTCCCGTCCAGACGGTGGGATGTTATGTGCCAGGGGGCCGCTACCCGATCCTCTCCGCGCCGGTAATGACGATTGTGCCTGCCACGGTCGCCGGTTGTGAACAGATTATCGCCTGTTTGCCGCCCGGGGCGCACCCGGCGATGATTGCGGTCTGCCATCTCGCAGGCGCACACCGGATCTTTAAAATTGGCGGCGCGCAGGCAATCGCCGCTATGGCCTGGGGAACCGAGAGCGTGCCGGCGGTGGATAAAATCGTCGGGCCGGGTAACGCCTTTGTCAACGAGGCCAAGCGCCAGGTCTTTGGCAAGGTGGGGATTGATGCCCTGGCCGGGCCGAGCGAGATCTTTACCATCGCCGACGACAGCGCCGATGCGCGCATTATCGCCGCCGATCTGCTGGCTCAGGCCGAGCATGATGTCCACACCCGCGTGGGGCTGGCGACCACCAGCCAGTCGATTGCCGAGGGCGTGCTTGCGGAAATTGAACGCCAGCTGACATCACTGCCTACCGCCGTCACCGCGAGCGAGGCCTGGCGTCGCCAGGGCGAAATTGTGGTCTGCGACAGCGAAGAGCAGCTGATTGCTTTTGCCGATTATATGGCGACCGAGCATCTGCAGGTGCATACCCGGGATCCACACGGCACGGCATCGAAAATCCGCAACTACGGATCGCTGTTTATCGGGCAGAATGCGAGCGTGGTGTTCTCAGACAAATGCTGCGGCACCAACCATACCCTGCCGACCATGGCGGCGGCGCGCTATACCGGTGGGTTGTGGGTGGGGGCTTACGTTAAAATCTGTACCCACCAGTGGATCGACGAGCAGGGTATTGCCGCGATTGCGGAACCGGCGATTCGCCAGAGCCGTACCGAGGGGATGCAGGGGCACCGTCGTGCCGCAGAGATCCGTCTGCGCCCGCACGATCTTGATGCCATCACCTCCGGGCTGCGGGACTAAATGCAACGGGAGGTCGGGCGCGGGCCTGGCCTCCGGCATGGCGGCGTTGAACAGGAAGAGAACCCTATGCAAAAAATGCGGCTGATACCACCTGAGGACTGCGTTGCGGAGATAACCCGGCGGCTGGCCATTATTGACGCGCACCCGCAGCTGAATGCCATTCTCGGGGTGAACCCGGCGGCCCTGGTTGAGGCGGCAGCGAGCCAGAAACTGCGGCGTCGCGGCCAGCTTACCGGGCCTCTGCACGGCGTGCCGGTGATCGTGAAAGATAACATTGCCTGCGCCGGGCTGCCCCTGACGCTGGGTTGCGCCTCTCTGGCTCAACTGCGGGCGACCACCGATGCCCTGGTGGTGCGTCGCCTGCGCGAAGCCGGGGCGATTATTCTGGCCCGGGCGAATATGTCTGAGTTTGCCTTTGACGTTCGCTCCCGCAGCTCGCTGGGGGGCGACGTGTGCCACCCGCGCTTTCCAACCATTACAGCAGGCGGCTCCAGCGGGGGCAGCGCTGCGGCGGTGGCGGCTGGGATGGCGGAAGGGGCGCTGGGCACCGATACGGGCGGATCGATCCGCATTCCCTGTAGCTATACCGGGCTGGTGGGGTTAAGGCCGCGGGTGCGCAGGGCGCAGATGCAGGGCATTGCGCCTCTCTCCCTGAGTAAAGATACGGTGGGGCCGATGGTACACAGCGTGCAGGATGCGGCCCTGCTGCATGCCATCATCCATGGACAGACGCCGGGTGCCGTTACACCGTTGTCGCTGAAAGGCGTGCGCTTGGGTGTGATCCGTGCTCTGGAGGGAGAGGATCCTGAACAACTGGCCGTCTGGTATGACGCCATCGCAACCCTGAGACGGCACGGCGCCACCATCGTCGACGTTGCCCTGCCAATCCTGCCTGAAGTGGCCCGAGCCACTTGCCTGAGCCTGTATGAGTTTCGCGTGGCGTTTGACGCCTGGTTACAGCAGCATCCGGGCGCACCTGCGGATCTGAACGAGATTATCGCCTCGGGACAGTTTTTGCCGGAATTCATGCCGCTTCTGACGCAGATGATCGCCAGCGAAAGGTTAAAAACGCCCCAGTGGCTGGCCGGACGGCAGCTGCGGCGTCGGCTGCGCCAGACCCTGGGCCTGCTGGCGGAGCAGGGGCGACTCGACGGTTTTTTCTATCCGACGGTCGGCCGGGTTCCGGTAAGCCTTGAGAAAATGCCGCCCGGCTGCGCGCCTGAGCTGGCGGCCATCAGCGGATCCGCCGCTATCACGCTCCCCTGCGGCACAACACGAACCGGTTTTCCCGTGGGACTGGAAATTCTTTCCCCCGCCGGGGAGGAATCAGCGCTGCTGGCGCTGGCCGCCGCCTGCGAAACCGCGTTTACTCTGCCGTAAAGGGTAGCCGTCTGCGCACGCGCGAGGCGGGTTGCACCGCGGCTTTAGCCATCGCCTCACCGATTTCGGCGCACACCACCAGTCCCTGCACAAAGGGGCGATCGTGCATCAGGTACGGCAGGGCGCCGAAGGCAATTTTTCCGCGCAGGTAGTCAGGGGCGAGCAGAGTGTAATCGTCGCCCACCTCGGGGATATCTTCTCCGGCAGACTCCAGCTGGTGGCGCAGGACCGGGAACGGCAGGTCTTTCGTTTTGAGCGGTTGCTGCCCGCGCGCATCGATAAACACATCGAAGTACCAGGCTTTACCCTGGGCATGGATCACCGTCCGGTCCTCTTTTAAGGCCAGTTCATAATCGGGACCCAGGGTAAGAATGCTGATAATACCGGCTTCGCGCAGGGCCAGCAGTCGTCGGATCGACTGGGACGGGATTGCCGCATAGTTATCGATGAAAATACGTGCCAGACCCGACTTAAAGCGCTCTCTGTCCTGTTCAGTCAGGTGGGGCACAATTTTCTCAACGGCCTCGTGCAACCGCAGGATCGTATAGCGCCACGGCACCGTGCGTTTATCGCGCTTGTTGCGTTCCACTTCATCAAGATTTGAGACCGCCCAGCGGAACGGGCCGTGTTTTTCTCTGTCGGCAAACCAGGCGTCGCGAATGGTGTCTGCGGTGAGGGAGTGCAATGCCACCGCCTCGCTCCACTGCGGGTCAGCGTTCTGCAATTCGGCCACGATAAGATCAAAGATGCGGTCGAGCAGACCCTCCGAACCCTGTGCGATAGCAGCGTCTATCGCCGTTTCCGTGGCGATGGGTAATGGCTCGTAAGGGATTGGGCAGTAAAAGTCGGCTTCAGGCAGGATACCCGAACGGGACATCAGCACGATCTTCAACGCCTCGCTGCCCTCATCCAACTGGTAATGGATCTGTTCATTATCGGTCTCAATGAATTTGCCATGCTGGACGGCGACAGCCATTGCCGCGTCCAGCCCACTCAGCGAGGTGCCCATAATCCCCACGTTGCAGGCGCGAATGTCGGCCTCCATCAGTCCGGACCAGGGGCTGGGGAAGTAGGAACGCGACGTGGTGTCCTCATCAGGCCAGACGTGCCCGGTGGCGATAACGGCCAGATCGAACAGCTTCGGCGAGGCGTCATCGTCAGTCAAAATATTGACCCCGTCAGGGGTGGCTTCCACATCGGTAACCTGACAGGACTCGCGCACCTCAACGTCAAAGCCCGCTTTTTTCGCCTGCTCCACAAGAAGCAAAAACTGATCGCGAAAATACTCCCCCAGCAGAATGCGCGGCAGGAACTGGCGCACGTGCAGGGTCGATTTCTCCACGCCGTAGCGCGCCAGATGCGCATCGTCCTGGCTGCGCAGCCAGTCAATGTAAGTGGAAAAAATAGGCGGGATTTCAATGCTGGCAATATTGGCCAGCATCAGTCTTGAATTGTCTTCGTCGCTGTAGGGCATGCCGACGCCCGCTTTTTCGGTCTGCTCATAAACGGTGATGCAAAGCGGCGTCCGTTGGTTCAGTAGCGAGAAAAACGTATAAATGCCGGTCGGCCCTGCGCCGATAATTGCGATCCTTTTCATCAGTGCTTACCCTTTTTTGCCTGCCTGCAGCGTTGCCTCAGGCACACATATTATTAATCCATGAAAAATAAGTGTGGATGAAAACGCAAAATGAGCAAACCGGCAGCACAGGGATACCTCTAAATCATTAGTTTTGTGAATATGTATTTAAAGTAATATTCACGTATTCAATTGTTTTAGTTGAATAAAGCAAAAATAACGCATCTGGCGAGCAGCACTTTTTCTCTATTGATTCATATCAATTACCAAATTGGGGTTATAGGGAAGAATGCACCTCTTTTTTTGAGAGGGAACAACATGTCAGAACGCAAAGAAAAAAGGGACGCGCTTTTTCCCGAAATCACGCGCCGAGGACTGCTCAAGGCCAGTTCCGCTCTGGTGACGCTGCCCTTTGTGATGTCCGGCAAGTCTTTTGCCGCCAAATCCGAAGCCGCTACGACGGCAGAGGCCGCTGGCTCCACTGAGCGTGTTGTCCAGACCTGCAGCACCTTTGACTGCGGCGGTAAATGCGATATTCGCGCCCACGTCGCTGACGGTGTGGTCACGCAGATTACGACGCGCCCGGATAGCGCGCTCGATCCCGAGATGCCCGTCATGCGCGCCTGCGTGCGCGGCCGCAGTTACCGCAAATTTGTCTATCACCCGGATCGTCTGAAATATCCGATGAAGCGCGTGGGCAAGCGGGGAGAGGGGAAATTTGAGCGCATCTCCTGGGACGAAGCCACTACGCTTATCGCCAACAATCTGCAACGCATTACCGCCAAATATGGCCCAGAGTGCCGCTTTGTGCACAACAATACCGCGACCAGCGGGGGCACCTTCTCTGGCGATAAAATGATGCGTCGTCTGCTCAATCTCACCGGCGGTTATCTGGAGTATTACCATTCGGTGAGTATGGGCAACACGGCCGCCGCCACGCCTTATACCTATGGCACAGTCGCCAGCGGTAACTCGCTGGATACCCTGGCGGACACGAAGCTGGTGATCCTGTGGGGGCACAACCCGACGGAAACCATTTTCGGGCATACCAATCACTATTTTCAGCAGATGAAACAGAACGGCACGCGCTTTATCGTCGTCGATCCGCGCTACTCCGATACCGTGGCATCGCTCGCCGATGAGTGGATCCCGCTGCTGCCCGCCACCGATAACGCGCTGATGGACGCGATGATGTACGTCATCGTCAGCGAAAATCTGCATGATAAAGCCTTTATCGATCGCTATACCCTGGGCTTTGACGAGACGTCTATGCCGGAAGGCGTGCCTGCCAACGAGTCGCTGGTGGCCTATCTGATGGGCAAAAAAGACGGTCAGGTTAAAACCCCAGAATGGGCTGAAAAGATTACCCGTGTCCCGGCACAAACCATTCGCCAGCTGGCGCGCGATTACGCCAACACCAAACCGGCGGCGTTAATTCAGGGCTGGGGGCCGCAGCGACATAACTGTGGCGAACGTACCGCCCGTGGCTCGACGCTGCTGGCAACTCTCACCGGTAATGTCGGGATCAAAGGTGGCTGGGCGGCGGGCTACGGCGGCTGCGGCAACCGTAAATTCGCGGCAGGCCCGGAGATGCCAGACAACCCGGTCAAAGAGAGCATCTCGATCATGAACTGGGTGCAGGCCGCCGACGATGCCAGCAAAGTGACGCCAGAGGCGGGGCTGAAAGGGGCGGATAAGCTCAAAAGCAATATCCGCATCCTCTTCTCGCTGGCAGGCAACTACCTGGCGAACCAGAACCCGGATCTGCATCAGGCGGTGAAGGTGCTGGAAGATGAGTCGAAAATCGAGTTTATCGTCGTCAGCGATCTCTATATGACGCCAAGCGCCCGCTATGCGGATCTGCTATTGCCTGAAACCAGCTTTATGGAACGCTGGAACATCGGGGAAACCTGGGGGACGGCAAGCTACCTGATCCTGTCAGAAAAACTGATTGAGCCAGAGTTTGAACGCCGCTCTGACTATGACTGGCAGCGTGAAGTTGCCGCTAAACTGGGAATGGAGCCGCAGTTCAGCGAAGGCCGTACCGAGCAGCAGTGGATTGAACATATCTGGGAGCAGACCCGCCTCTCCATGCCGGATGAGCATCTGCCGACGTTCGCTGAGCTGCGGGAAAAACGTCAGCATCTCTTTAAGAGCAAGCCGCATGTGGCCTTTGAAGACAACATCCGCGATCCGCAGAATCATCCCTTCCCGACGCCATCCGGGAAAATTGAGATCTTCTCGAAGCGTCTGTACGACATGAATAACCCGGAAATACCGGCGCTGTCGCATTATGTTCCGGCCCATGAAGGCCCGGAGGATGCACTGGCGAAGCAGTTCCCGCTCCAGCTGATCACCTGGAAAGGGAAAAACCGCGCCAACTCCACGCAGTATGCCAACCCCTGGCTACAGGAAGTGCAGATCCAGAAGCTGTGGATCAATCCGGCGGATGCCCAACAGCGGGGGATCCGTCAGGGGGATACCGTGCGTATTCACAACCAGCGCGGCATCTGCCAGGTCCCGGCGGAAGTCACCATGCGCATTATGCCTGGGGTGGTCGCCATGCAGGCCGGCGCCTGGTGGCAGCCGGATGCCGAAGGCGTCGACCACGGCGGGTGTGCCAACGTGCTGAGCTCTGCACGTATTACTCCGCTTGCGAAAGGCAATTCTCATCAAACCATGCTTGTGGAGGTCGCAAAGTATGAGTCAGCAGTATAAGGAATACCCACCGGTCAGCGATAAGCAGCTTGGCTTTTTCATTGACTCGTCACGCTGCTCCGGGTGTAAAGCCTGCCAGGTGGCCTGCAAAGATAAACATAACCTTGAGCCAGGACGCCGTTTTCGCCGCGTCTATGAGGTGAAAGGCGGGGGCTTTATCCCGACCGGGCAGGGCGGATTTGCCAATAACGTGTACGCCTACACTCTGTCGATCTCCTGCAACCACTGCGCCGATCCGATTTGCACCAAAAACTGCCCGACCACGGCGATGCATAAGCGCCCGGGCGATGGCATTGTTCGCGTTGATACCAACAAATGCGTTGGCTGCGGGTACTGCGCCTGGTCCTGCCCTTACGGTGCGCCGCAGATGAATGAAGAGACCGGACAGATGTCCAAATGCGATTTCTGCGTGGATTTGCAGGCCAAAGGTGAACAGCCCATCTGCGTCGCTACCTGTCCACTGGGGGCGATTAAATTCGGGCCAATTGAGGAGCTGCGCGCGAAGTACGGCAATCTCTGCGACGTGCAGGGCCTGCCGGCGTCATCCATTACGCAGCCTAACCTGGTGATTAAGCCGCATCAGGGCGCAGAAAAAGAGGAAAACCCCCATGCATGAGTTACCGCTCCTGATCTTTACCCTGCTGGTGCAAGGCTCGGTTGGCATGACCGTCTTTCTGACCTTATCCGCCCGCGCGGCGTCGCGCATACCGGAGGTCAAACACCAGCTATTGCCTGGCATGTTGCTAGCCTGCGTGGTCGGGGGGCTGGGGCTGATGGTCTCCACCCTGCACCTTGGCTATCCGCTGAACGCGTTCAACGCCCTGCGCCACGTCGCCAGCTCCTGGCTGAGCCGTGAAATTGTCTTTGCCAGCGTCTATCTGGCAGCGTTGGGGCTATGTACGCTGGTTATGATGGTCAAAAAACAGCTGATTCCGCTGTTGCTCCCCCTGGCTGCCGTGCTGGGGCTGATTGATGTCTGGTGCATGAGTGCAATCTATGCCCATACGTCGGTTATTACCTGGAGCCATTTCAATACCTGGCTGATGTTTTACGGTGCCGTTGGTGTGCTGGGCGCGGTGGCGGTGGCATGGCTGCCGATACTGAAAGCACGCTCCATGGCCCGGGATCGGCAGGCCGTGATGCGCTTCGCCGCGGTAGTGGTGGTGTCGATTGTGGCGATCCGTCTGCTGGCGCAGCCGGACTATATGGCTTATCTGGCGAGCGCCAGCCTGAGCGGCATTGTCACCTTACCGCATCAGCCGTTGGAGAGCTTCACCCAGTTAAGCGGTCTGCGGCTGTTTAGCTGGACCTTATCCGTACTCGGCGCGCTGCTGTTTGCCGTTGGCGCATGGCGTCAGGGCAAGTCCGGGATGGTCTTTGGCAGTCTGCTGCTGGTGCTGTCTGAAGTGTTGTTCCGCTTTATCTTCTTCAGCATTAACTGATGGCGCTATTTCGCCTGTCACAGCCCCCCGCGCCGCCTGGCGTGGGGGGATCCTGTTTACGCAACCGGCTTCCTCGCCACGACTGCCAGGCATGCGTGGCGGCATGTCCGGTGCAAGCCATTACTGCAACGGCCAGCACGCCGTCCATTGACGAGGGGGAGTGCCTGCAATGCGGCCGCTGCCTGTTCGCCTGTCCGACAGATGCGCTGCAAAACATTCGCCCTGAAACCCGCCGCTTTACCGGAACAACCCTGGTTGCGCCATTTTCCACGCTGGGGCCGTCTGTTGATGAGTTACTAATGTGGCATCAGGAGCACGGGATCCGGGCGGTGGAAATGGAGATGGATAAGTTTCCCGGCTGGGTGCGCGCCGTTGCGGCATTGAATATCCAACTCCGGGAGTTAAATGCCCCCGTCTGGCAAATCCTCCCCCCGCAGCAAAAAGCGATCAACGCGGCGCGCCGACACTTTATCAAAGCCAATGAGGTGAACGTAGAGTCTGCCACTGTGCGTACCGGGCGACGGGCACGTCGTCAGGCTTTTTCCACACTTAGCGAGTATCACCTGGCACTGGATAGGGCGTTGTGTACGGCCTGTGGTGCCTGCGCCAGGATCTGTGGGGAGAACGCGCTGAGCCTGAACGAAGGGGCGCTGACGTTTTCATCTTCATCCTGCACCGGCTGCAACAGCTGCGCCGTGGTATGCCCTGTGGACGCTATTCGTATCGCCCGGCAGTTGGGTGAAAACAGGGTGTTACGCTTTGAACGGATACAAAAATCCTGCCGTTGCTGTCAGCGCGAATTTTATACCTTTACCCCGGAAACGGATCGGTGTGCGGTATGTCAGCGGCATAAGTACGGTATGCGGGAAGCATAAAAAAATCGATTAACAAGGACGTTTATAAGGAGGAGAAAGGTATTGCTGAGAACTTACTGAAATGGTGCGTCCGAGTGGACTCGAACCACCGACCCCCACCATGTCAAGGTGGTGCTCTAACCAACTGAGCTACGGACGCACTGTAGAGAATGGTGCGTTCAATTGGACTCGAACCAACGACCCCCACCATGTCAAGGTGGTGCTCTAACCAACTGAGCTATGAACGCATTGTTGTGTGTGACAACGGGGACGAATATTAGCGGCAGTGCGGGCATCAGGCAAGAGGAAAACTGCAAATTTCTTCGCGATTTCACGCGATTGCTTCATTCCCGCGCAAAATGCGGAGAAAGTAGCCGCCCGCAGGCGGCTACTGCGCAATTAGCGTGCAGCGCGTTGCAAAATCACGCTCGATGGCTGGCGTTGCAGGAAACGCATGCGCAGCATCATCATGATCGCGGCTGAGGTTAAGCCGATAATAAAGCCCATCCAGAAGCCGGCAGGACCCATCCGATCCACCACCAGGTCGGTGAGGGCGAGAATATAACCGCTCGGCAGCCCCAGCACCCAGTAAGCGATAAAGGTGATAAAGAAGATCGAGCGAGTATCTTTATAGCCACGCAGCACCCCGCTGCCGATGACCTGGATGGAATCAGAGATCTGATACACCGCTGCCAGCAGCATCAGCTGGGAGGCGAGGAGCACCACTTCCGGGTTGTCGTTATAGAGCAGGGCGATCTGTTCGCGTAACGCGACCGTGAACAGCGCGGTGCAGACTGCCATGCACACCCCGACGCCAATCCCGGTGCGTGCCGCGGTTTGCGCATCCAGGGTCGACCCCTGACCAAGGCGATACCCCACGCGAATGGTTACGGAGGCTGCGAGCGACAGTGGCAGAACGAACATCAGCGAACTGAAGTTAAGGGCGATCTGGTGGCCAGCCACATCCACGATCCCCAGCGGAGAAACCAGCAGCGCAACCACCGCGAACAGCGTCACTTCGAAGAACAACGCCAGCGCGATAGGCAGGCCCAGTTGCACCAGACGTTTAACCACCGCCATGTCCGGCTTGCTGAAGCCAGCTTCATAGCGAATATCGCGCATTGACCGGGCACGTTTCACGTACGACAACATGCTCAGGAACATCACCCAGTAAACCGCCGCTGTCGCTACGCCGCAGCCAACACCGCCCAGCTCAGGCATGCCGAAATGACCATAAATAAAGACATAGTTCACCGGAATATTCACTAACAGCCCGATGAATCCCATTACCATGCCCGGTTTGGTCTTTGCCAGACCTTCGCACTGGTTACGCGCCACCTGGAAGAATAAATAACCTGGCGTCCCCCAGAGCAGGGCGCGCAAATAACCGACGGCTTTATCGGCCAGGGCCGGATCAATATTGCGCATGGCGTGAATAATATAGCCCGCGTTCCACAGGACGATCATGATCAGCACTGAGACAAAACCGGCCAGCCAGAAGCCCTGGCGGATCTGGTGGGCGATACGCTCCCGGCGCCCGGAGCCGTTGAGCTGCGCAATAGTCGGGGTCAGGGCCAGCAGCAGACCGTGACCGAATAAAATTGCCGGCAGCCAGATAGAGGTGCCAATGGCTACCGCGGCCATATCGGTGGCGCTGTAGCCGCCCGCCATAACGGTATCGACGAATCCCATTGCGGTTTGGGCAATTTGCGCGAGTATTACCGGGATCGCCAGAGCTAATAACTGACGCGCTTCAATGAAGTACTTCTGCACGTAAACACCTTTGATATTGTTGTTATTTGAGATAAAAAAAGCCGCTGCGAAAAACAGCAAGAAGAAATGCGGGGAATTCCAGCTATTGTAGCGGGGATGCGCCAATTATCTAGTGAAAAAATCGCCAGAAAAGGTGGGGTACTGGCAACCTCTATTTTCAACTGTTATTGTGGTGCGATAAAACGGTGTCATCACCGAAGGAACAAACAGGAGTCGTAAGCATGTTTACTGGTATTGTGCAGGGCACCGCGAAACTGGTGTCCATTGATGAAAAACCCAACTTCCGAACCCATGTTGTGGCCCTGCCGGATGAGATGCTTGATGGGCTGGAGACGGGAGCATCGGTTGCACACAACGGTTGTTGCCTGACGGTCACCGAAATTAACGGAAACCTGATCAGTTTCGATTTAATGAAAGAAACGCTGCGCATCACCAATCTGGGCGAGCTGGCTGAGGGTGATATTGTTAACGTTGAGCGCGCGGCGAAATTCAGCGATGAAATCGGCGGTCATTTAATGTCGGGCCATATTATGACCACGGCAGAAATCGCCAAAATCCTGACCTCGGAAAATAACCGCCAGATCTGGTTTAAAGTTCAGGATCCGTCCTTAATGAAATACATCCTCTATAAAGGATTTATTGGCGTGGACGGTATCAGCCTGACGGTGGGTGAAGTAACACCAACCCGTTTCTGCGTACACCTGATCCCGGAGACGCTGCAGCGCACCACCCTTGGGAATAAAAAGCTGGGCCATCGGGTTAACATTGAAATCGATCCGCAAACCCAGGCGGTGGTCGATACCGTTGAACGCGTGCTGGCGGCCAAAGAGGCCGCAGCCATCCAACAGACGCTCAACGACGCGTAATAAAAAACACCCCGGCTTGCCGGGGTGTTTTGTTTAGCGAGCCACCCGCAGGCCGTGCTCCACGCCGCGGCTGAATACCACTTGCCACAGATGAATATCGCGGGCGCGAAACGCCCCGGCACAAGCATTCAGATAATAGCTGAACATCCGTTTAAATCGTTCGGAATAGTTGTCTGCGATCTCCGGCCAGGCGGCGAGGAAACGTTCATGCCATGCCATCAACGTCGTATCGTAGTCAGCGCCAAAATTATGCCAGTCCTCCATCACAAAATGGGGTTCACTGGCATTTGCAATCTGGCGAACAGAAGGTAAACAGCCATTCGGAAAGATGTATTTATCGATCCACGGGTCAACGCGATGATCGGTTTTCTGTGAACCTATGGTGTGCAACAGAAACAGACCATCCGGCTTCAGGTTATGGTCCACGACTTCGAAATAGGTGCGGTAGTTCTTTGGTCCGACATGTTCGAACATCCCCACGGAGACGATACGATCAAACTGATCGCGCAGGTCGCGGTAATCCTGCAGCAGAATGGTGACATCCAGACCGGCACAGCGCGCCTGCGCCAGACGTTGCTGCTCCGCTGAAATGGTCACGCCCACCACGCTAACGCCGTAATGTTTAGCCATAAACTCAGCCAGACCACCCCAGCCGCAGCCGATATCCAGCACCCGCATGCCGGGTTTAAGCTGCAATTTTTCGCAGATAAGACGGAGTTTATCCTGCTGCGCCTGTTCAAGGGTGGTCGCCTCTTTCCAGTAACCGCAGGAGTATTGCATAGTGGGGTCGAGCATCCGGCTGAACAGGTCATTACCCAGATCGTAATGCTCTTTACCGACGATCCAGGCGCGTTTTTTACTTTGCAGGTTGAACAGGCGAGCAGTGGCGATCCGAAGCGTATCCTTCAGGTGGCTGGGCAGTTGCGTTTCCAGGCCAGCGCGTAAGACGTTATGGAAAAAAATATCCAGCCGCTCGCACTCCCACCAGCCGTCCATGTAGCTCTCGCCAAGACCCAGCGAGCCTTGCTTCAGGACGCGTTTAAAAAAATCCGGGTGTTTAACCTGTAGATCGGAGGATGCCGGGCCGTTGATGGTGATACCTGCGCGGCTCAGCAATTCATTGACTATACGGAACCAGTCATCGTTCCGTATGCTGACTTCTTCTATACACGATGAACTCATAGCTTCTCCATCACCTGATGTAATCAGAATCCATAAACAGCGTAGATGCTCTTTATGGAGAGTGATAAATCTCACGGGAACCGTGAGGCTAATATCCGACGTAGAACAGAGGAAGGGAGGGGACCCTTGCCGAAAGGCCATCCATGGAGAAACGGGAGCACTCCGGCTCCCGTTAATACATAATATTTTAGTATTTATCAGAACGCTTCAGTCAGTATAGGACTGATATCGCACTGATTCAACAGGGTATCGTTAGCAAGCTAACGGCTTATTTTGTTATACCCGGGTCGATTCAGCTTGCAGACTATTATCCTGCTGATCAGCACGCACATACTGCATCCGATAGCCAAGCGCCGCCAGCACCACGGTTGCCACCATCACGCTGGTGGTGGTCAGCAGTGGGGTGGCAATCAGCCACGACACCAGCAGACTCGCCAGGAAGCAGAGGCCGAGCTGTAACGTGTTTTGCAGGGCAGCGGCACTGCCCGTCGCCTGTGGGAAAGGACGCAGTGCCTGCGCCACCACAATCGGGTAGATTGCACCGTTCGCCACCGCCATCAGGCAGAAGGGGATCAGCAGCTCTGCCAGGCTCGCGCCCGGAATAAACCCAACCGCCCAGGTGCCGATTACGCTAAGGGCAAACAGACCCAGCAGCCACGGCAGCATCTGATGCCCCTGCCATTTTTGCAGCGCGGCGCGACAGCCATAGCCACCAATCAGGAACGCAATAGTCTGCGGCACATAGCTCAGGCCAATCACCGCCGGGCTGTAGCCCATGTCGCTAAGAATAAACGGCGAGCCGGTCAGCCAGGCGAAGAAGCTCGCTGAGCAGGCGGCGTAAATCAGCACGTTCCCGCGGTAGGTGCGCGAACGTAACAGCGATAAAAAGGTTACGCGTTCTTTGGGTTGCTCATTTTTGACCGTCGCTGGCTTCAGGCTTAAGGCCGGGATCATCAGTACCAAAGTGATCACAAACAGCACGGCGAAAATTGCCTGCCAGCTAAAGTGGGCGAGGATCCAGCTACCGAGCAGCGGTGCCAGGGCCGGAGAAAGCCCGACCAGCGGCATGATGGTGGCGAAGATACGGTTGGTGCGCGACGCCGGGTAATAATCGGTGACCAGTGCCTGCCAGGTGACCGCCGCAGCGCAGACGCCTACCGCCTGGATAAAGCGCAGCACCAGCAGCCAGGTCGCATCGCGAACCCACAGCATGCCGAGGCAGCCGAGGGCGAAAATGGCTAAGCCCGCCAGAAGTACCGGCTTACGTCCGAAGCGGTCGGACATCGGTCCCCACAGCAACTGGGCAAAGGCAAACCCGGCCAGAAACAGGCTCAGGCTGGCGCTGATCGCAGCCGCAGGGGTTTGCAGATCCGCCTGCATAATCGAGAAGGCAGGCAGATACATATCGGTGGCAAGAAAGCCCAGCACGCTTAAGCCGCCGAGCCAGACTAAAAATCCTTTCCCGGGTTTCACTGTTTTATTTTCCTTATGGGCGCAGGTTGTCATTGCCGCAAAGTGTAGGGAGTGCAAACAGGCTTGTGAAACGCTAATATTTGGCGGTTGCGTTCAAAAATTTTGCAGGCAGAAAATGTGGTCAGAATATTCTCTTGAAGTGGTGGATGCGGTCTCGCGTAACGGCAGTTTCAGCGGTGCTGCGCAGGAGTTGCATCGCGTACCTTCAGCCATCAGCTATACCGTGCGTCAACTGGAGGAGTGGCTGGCAGTGCCGCTGTTTGAGCGTCGCCATCGCGATGTGGTTCTCACCCCGGCCGGGCTGTGGTTTCTGAAAGAGGGGCGGTCTGTTATCAAAAAAATGCAGATCACCCGCGAACAGTGTCAGCAGATCGCCAATGGCTGGCGGGGGCATATCTCTATTGCGGTGGACAACATTGTTCGTCCCGAGCGCACCCGCCAGATGATTGTCGATTTTTACCGCCACTTTTCTGACGTTGAGCTGCGGGTTTCTCAGGAGGTCTTCAACGGCGTCTGGGATGCGCTGGCAGACGGCAGGGTTGAGATGGCGATAGGTGCCACGCAGGCGATCCCGGTAGGTGGCCGCTATGCGTTCCGCGATATGGGAATGCTGAGCTGGTGCTGCGTGGTGGCCAGCCATCATCCTCTGGCTGCTCTGGACGGGCCGATCAGCGACGATATTCTGCGCAACTGGCCGTCGCTGGTACGAGAAGATACCTCCCGCTCACTGCCGAAACGGATCACCTGGCTGCTTGATAACCAGCGGCGAATTGTCGCGCCGGACTGGGAATCGTCCGCCACATGCCTCTCGGCAGGATTGTGCGTGGGCATGGTGCCGGTTCATTTTGCCCGCCCGCAAATAGCCAGCGGGAAATGGGTAGAGCTGGCGCTGGAGAATCCCTTCCCGGATGCGGCGTGCTGCCTGACCTGGCAACAAAACGATATGTCACCGGCCCTGGAATGGCTGCTGGATTATCTGGGAGACAGTGAAACGATGAACAGGGAGTGGCTGCGGGAGCCAGAGGTGCTGGCTCCCGGAGAAGATTAACGGCGATAGTCGCGGAACGGACCATCCGCAACGGAACGGCGTTCAATCAGGCGCGGATGCACTTCAATTGACTGGGACTCTTCGCGCTTGTTGACGATACGGTCCAGCAGCATGTTGAAGGCGGTCTCCCCCAGCGAATCTTTTGGCTGGTGGATGGTGGTCAACGCCGGGGTAAAGAAGCGCGCGTTGCGCACGTTATCATACCCGATCAGCGAAACGTCCTGCGGGACGCGCAGGCCCATCTCATCGGCGGCACAGAGCGCACCCATGGCCATAATATCCCCGCCACAGAAGATGGCAGTAGGGCGCGGGCTTTGGGAGAGGATCTGCTGCATTGCGCGGTAGCCGGACTCCGGTTCAAAGTCGCCCTGCACGATCCAGCTCTCTGGCACGGTAATCAACGCTTCTTCCATGGCTTTCATAAA
Source organism: Leclercia sp. LSNIH3 (assembly GCF_002935105.1). NCBI lineage: Bacteria > Pseudomonadati > Pseudomonadota > Gammaproteobacteria > Enterobacterales > Enterobacteriaceae > Leclercia > Leclercia sp. LSNIH3. The sequence continues at coordinate 337,552 of NZ_CP026387.1, read as the reverse complement.
GCCCGCCAGACGGCCGGCACCGGTGTTGCGCTCCAGCGCGCCCGGGATCACGCCGATTTCGCGGTGACCGCGTTCGATGAGGTAACGACCGGCCATGTAGCCGCCTTCAAAGGCGTTATCGATCACCGAGTCGGTGAAGTCGGCCTTCGCTTCGCCCCAGTCCATCACCACCATAGGAATATTGCGATACTCTTCCAGCATAGACAGCAGCGATTCTGGGTATTCGGAACACATCACCAGCAGACCATCGACGCGCTTTTGCGCCATCATCGACAGATAAGCCCGCTGTTTTTCGAGGCTGTTCCACGCGTTGCCGAGGATAAGGGTGTAGCCTTTCTGGAAGCAGTTCTTCTCTACCGCTTCAATGATTTCTGCGAAATAGGGCGCTTCGCTGCTGGTCGCCAGCAGGCCGATCGATTTCGTGTGATTGACCTTCAGACTGCGGGCCACGGCGCTAGGTGAGTAATGCAGCTCTTTAATGGCCGCCCAGACATTATTTCGGGTCTCTTCCGCGACAAAGCGGGTTTTGTTAATAACATGTGATACGGTTGTAGTGGAAACGTTTGCGCGTTTCGCCACGTCTTTAATTGTTGCCATCAGATGTCACTCCAGACCATATCTAAGCTCCTGAAAAACCGGTAGGTAAACGTTTGCCTTCACTCGCCCTAATTGCGCAATTTGAATTGCGGTACGCCGGGAAAACGACACAGGACGTCAGGAGGGGGTCAATGGCCGGTACGCTAATAAATTTAGCGTGGAATTTTGTCTTATCTTGGCCAAAAGGGGAAGAGCAAAAAACGATATCAATCTAAATCCAGCAAGATTTTTACCCTGAACTGTGTAAAAATGAGCAGGCTCACTCTTCATAGGGTGATTAAAAGGAGAAAAATTGATGAGTACCGATCTTAAGTTTTCGCTGATTACCACCATTATTGTTCTGAGTCTGATTGTCGCCAGCGGTCTGGTTGCGGCACTGCACTGATTGATGCGGGAGAGGCAGCTCTCCCTCGTTCCTTTACGCTGATTGTTACGCGCCCTGCAAAAATCTTTTGCTAAATTGTTAACTTCTCATTTTTTGTGATTGATGTCATGCTTTCGCCTTCATTGTTCTGTGTCGCCCGACGACACGGTGTCTGGAGTTGAAGTATGAGAATCAATTTTCCGCTGCTGGCCCTTGCCATCGGTGCCTTTGGTATTGGTACCACCGAATTTTCGCCGATGGGTCTGCTGCCGGTTATCGCCCGAGGGGTAGATGTTTCTATTCCCGCGGCAGGTATGCTGATCAGCGCCTATGCCATCGGGGTGATGGTGGGGGCACCGCTGATGACGCTGCTGCTGTCGCATCGGGGCCGCCGTAACGCCCTGATCTTCCTGATGGCGATCTTTACTGTCGGCAACGTGCTGTCGGCGCTCTCCCCGGACTACACCACCCTGATGCTGTCACGTATTCTGACCAGCCTGAACCATGGCGCATTCTTTGGCCTCGGATCGGTGGTGGCAGCCAGCGTGGTGCCAAAGCATAAGCAGGCCAGCGCCGTAGCCACCATGTTTATGGGGCTGACCATCGCCAATATTGGCGGCGTGCCTGCCGCAACCTGGATGGGTGAGGCGATTGGCTGGCGCATGTCCTTCCTGGCCACCGCGCTGCTGGGCGTGGTGTCGATGATGGCGTTGTTCTTCTCTCTGCCTTCTGGCGGTGCGGGTGAAAAGCCGGAAGTGCGCAAAGAGCTGGCGGTCCTGCTGCGTCCACAGGTGTTATCAGCCCTGCTGACCACCGTCCTGGGTGCCGGTGCGATGTTCACTCTTTATACTTATATTGCCCCGGTGCTGCATGACCTCAATCAGGCGACGCCAGCCTTTATCACCGCCATGCTGGTGCTGGTTGGCGTCGGTTTTTCCCTCGGCAACTATCTGGGCGGCAGGCTGGCTGATAAGTCCGTAACCGGCACCCTGAAAGGCTTTTTACTGCTGCTTATCGTGATCATGGTGGCGATTCCGTGGCTGGCGCGGAATGAGGTGGGCGCGGCCGTGGCGATGGTGATATGGGGTATGGCGACCTTTGCGGTGGTCCCCCCGTTGCAGATGCGCGTTATGCGCGTAGCCAGCGATGCGCCAGGGTTATCTTCTTCGGTGAATATCGGTGCCTTTAACCTGGGGAATGCGCTGGGGGCGGCGGCCGGTGGGGCGGTTATTTCCAGCGGAATGGGTTACAGCTTCGTTCCGGTAATGGGGGCGATCATTGCCGGTCTGGGGCTTATTCTGGTCTTGGCCTCCGGGCGAAAACAACCTGAACCGGTTTGCGCGACCAAGTAAAAAAAATAACGCCGAAGGAGTTACCTTCGGCGTTTTGTTTATGCCGCGAAGTTCTTCGCAACAAACTCCCAGTTTACCAGCGCCCAGAAGTGCTCCAGGTAATTTGGGCGCGCATTACGGTAATCGATGTAATACGCATGTTCCCAGACGTCAACGGTCATCAGCGGGGTGGCGCTGGTGGTTAATGGCGTCCCGGCGTTGGAGGTGGAAACGATAGCCAGCTTGCCGTCCGCTTCTTTGACCAGCCAGGTCCAGCCTGCGCCAAAGTTCTTCACCGCCGCATCAGTAAACTTCGCTTTAAAATCCGCAAAGCTGCCGAATGCAGCAGTAATGGCTGCCGCCAGCTCGCCCGTTGGCTCGCCGCCTGCATTGGGTGCCAGGCAGTTCCAGTAGAAGGTGTGGTTCCACACCTGAGCGGCGTTGTTAAACACGCCGCCTTCGGAGGTGCGTACGATCTCTTCCAGGGTTTTCCCTTCGAATGCGGTGCCGCCGATCAGGTTGTTCAGGTTGGTGACATAGGTCTGGTGGTGTTTGCCGTAGTGATATTCCAGGGTCTCCGCCGAAATATGCGGGGCCAGGGCGTCTTTTGCATACGGTAATGCAGGTAATTCAAACGACATTGCTACTCTCCTTATTATAGTGATCCATTTAATAGCCATACTAAATGAAGGGATAGAGTAGCAAATTGAAAGGCCATGCAAAAGAGGAACTTACCCCGCCAGCGTACTGGCGGGGCAGGGGATTAACGGAGGGTGTTGGCCTTCATTACGCGACGCGCGCCGACGTAATGACGCTGCCAGTAGTCTTCGCTGAGGGAAGTAATCTGGATGTCCTGGCCGGTGCGTGGCGACTGAATAAATTTGCCATTGCCGACGTAGACGCCGACATGATCCGCCGTACCCCGACCCTGGGTGCGGAAGAACACCAGGTCACCGCTCTCCAGCTCACCGCGATCGACCGGTGAGGCGTCACGCAGGTGGTACATTTCGTTAGCGGTACGTGGAATGCGGAATTTAACCAGATCTTTATAGGCGTAATAAACCAGGCCGCTGCAGTCGAAGCCGGTACGCGGCGACGAGCCACCCCAGCGATAAGGTTTACCAATCTGGCCCATCAGTTTATTCATTGCCGTTTTCTGGGCTTTTTGCACCCGGACTTTATGCGCCTCGGCAAGGGTGGTCGTTTTACTGGTTTTCACGCAGTGCGTTTTGCGCCCTTTACGGGTGGTGCATTTTTCTGTCACAACGCGGGAGGCGGTTTGCGTGGTTCGGCTGGCACTGCGTGAGGAGGTTCGGCTTTTTTTGCTGGAATTTGTTGACTGCGTTTTAGCGAGGCTTTTTTTAGTGCTGCTTTTTTTACTGGTGCTCTCTTTTTTTGTGGTTTTGCTGGTACTGCTTTTTTTCTTGGGTTCGGTTGCTTTTGCCAGATGCGTTTTATGCGCGGCAGAAGGCCGCGCCTGCTCTGAGGCGTTAGCCATCGGTGTGCAGGTGAGAGACGTAAACAGCAAGGCACAGAGCGTGATCGAGAATGTATTTATTCGCGCCACTGGGCAATCCCCTGGTAATAGCAGGTTATAAATAAACCTGCGTATGATTTACAAAACTCGTCGATTCTAATCTATAAAAAGGCCCGACGTTAATAAACTTTTTGCATCTAAAACCACGTTTCGTTAGCTAGCGCAAAAATATCACTCTTTCACCTGGGCATTTTGTGTATTAGCTGAACAAAACCGCAGGTAATCGCGCGATAAGGTCGTTTCTGAATGCAACTTTAAGGGACGCGCGGTAAAATCATATAAGTGACAAAAATGTTATTTTCCGTTGTCGGTCTGAAACGCTACAATGTCAGACGATTGCCGTAACAGAAGTTTAAGGAAGCAAAACATGAGCACTACTATTGAAAAAATTCAGCAGCAGATTGCTGAAAACCCGATCCTGCTGTATATGAAAGGTTCTCCGAAACTGCCAAGCTGTGGTTTCTCCGCTCAGGCGGTCCAGGCGCTTTCTGCCTGTGGCGAGCGTTTTGCTTACGTTGATATTCTGCAGAACCCGGATATCCGCGCTGAGCTGCCAAAATACGCTAACTGGCCGACCTTCCCGCAGCTGTGGGTTGATGGCGAACTGGTAGGCGGCTGCGACATCCTGATTGAGATGTATCAACGCGGTGAACTGCAACAGCTGATCAAAGAGACAGCTGCGAAATACAAATCTGAAGAGCCAGGCGCCGAGTGATCCACCGGGCCAGGTAAATAAAAAGCGACCAGAAGGTCGCTTTTTTTATGCGTCGTTATCGGCTTCCGGCAGCGGCCAGCCACCGAGGCGTTTCCAGCGGTTTACGATTTCACAAAACAGTTCCGTTGTGCGCTCGGTATCGTAGAGGGCAGAGTGCGCCTGGGTACCGTCAAACTCAATGCCGGCAGTGATGCAGGCTTTCGACAGCACGGTTTGCCCCAGTGCCAGCCCGCTTAACGCGGCGGTATCGAAGGTCACAAACGGATGGAACGGGTTTCGCTTCAGTGAGGCGCGCTCCGCGGCGGCCATCATAAAGCTGTGATCGAAGGTTGCGTTGTGCGCCACCATAATCGCGCGGTTACAGTTCTGTTCTTTCATGCCCTTGCGCACCATTTTGAAAATGGCATGCAGCGCCTCATATTCACTGACCGCCCCGCGCAACGGGTTATGCGGGTCAATGCCGTTAAACGCCAGCGCCTCTGGCTGCAGGTTCGCCCCTTCAAAAGGTTCAACGTGAAAATGCAGCGTGGAGTCCGGCAACAAATCGCCCTGTTCATCCATTTTCAACGTGATGGCGGCAATTTCCAGTAGCGCATCGGTTTTGGCGTTAAATCCAGCGGTTTCGACATCAATGACTACAGGATAAAAACCACGAAAACGGTCGCACAGACCGGTAAGTTGAGCGTTATCGGACATCTGGATCTCTTACAAGGGGAAAAAAGCAGTGCGCATTATGGCAAATTTTGCAGTGAGATGCAGTAAAACAAAGGGCGCATGGCGCGCCCTCAAGGATCAGTTGCCCAGACCGCGGCCCGCGTCTTTGGCTTCGATCAGTTCGATTTTATAACCGTCTGGATCTTCGACAAAAGCGATCACCGTGGTGCCGCCTTTAACCGGACCCGCTTCGCGAGTCACGTTGCCGCCGTTGCTGCGGATACGCTCGCAAGCTTCTGCCGCGTTATCCACTTCCAGCGCGATATGACCGTAGGCGGTGCCCAGCTCGTACTGCTCAACACCCCAGTTATAGGTGAGTTCAATAACGGCTTCGTCGCTCTCCGGGCCATAACCGACAAACGCCAGGGAGTATTTGTACTCCGGGTTTTCGCTGGTACGCAGCAGGGTCATGCCCAGCACGTTAGTGTAGAACTCGATGGAACGTTGCAGATCGCCAACGCGCAGCATGGTGTGAAGTAGGCGCATATTATCCTCTTAGCTTTTTATCATCTTGAACAGAAACGATGTTTTAGTATAGCGGCGAAAGGTCGCCGCTATCAATGAAGGGATTATAAAGAAGGGTAGTCGGTATAACCTTCAGCGCCGCCGCCGTAGAAGCTCTCCGGGCGCTGCGGGTTCAGCTCGGCTTTGCGCTCCAGGCGCGCGACCAGGTCCGGGTTAGCGATATAGGCGCGGCCAAAGGCCACCGCATCAATCAGCCCTTTGTTGATCAGGTCTTCTGCTTTTTCTGGCGTATAAGCGCCTGCACCGATGATCACACCCGGGAACACGTCCCGCACTTTCTGGCGGAACGCGTCGGTGTAAGGCTCACCACCGGCCCAGTCAGGCTCGGACATGTGCAGGTACGCAATGCCGCGTTTAGCCAGCTCTTTAATCAGGTACAGTGCGTCGGCTTCTTCGTTCGGGCCGTTATCGACATTCTGGAAGGAACCGATTGGCGAGACGCGGATCCCGATGCGATCGGCGCTCCACTCTTTGGATACGGCATCAATCACTTCCAGCACCAGACGAGCGCGGTTCTCTACGCTGCCGCCGTACTGATCGGTACGCTGGTTAGAGGACGGAGACAGGAACTGGTGCAACAGATAGCCGTGGGCACCGTGCAGCTCAACCATGTCGAAACCAGCTTCACGGGCGTTGGCGACAGCCTGACGGAAATCGTTGACGATGCCCGGGATCTCGTCCAGCTCCAGCGCGCGCGGCGTGGTGGTGTCGACGCGAATGGCATGACCGTTTTCATCGCGCAGGGAGGTACGGGTTCCTGCGTTGAGGGCAGAGGCTGAAACCGGTGCCTGGCCGTCAGGCTGGATGCTGCTGTGAGAGATGCGGCCAGTGTGCCACAGCTGCACTGCGATGCGACCGCCTTCGGCATGCACGCCGTCGGTGATTTTCTTCCACGCTGCGATCTGCTCCGGGCTGTGCAGGCCAGGTGCGCCAGCATAGCCTTTGGCCTGGGCGGAGATCTGGGTAGCTTCCGAGATGATCAGACCCGCGCTGACGCGCTGGCGATAGTATTCGCCCATCAGCGGCGTCGGGATATCGCCCGGCTCAATGCTGCGCAGACGGGTAAGAGGCGCCATGAAGACACGGTTTGGTGCAACGATCGCGCCCACGTTAAGCGGGGTGAATAATTTTTCGGCTGACATAGTGGCTCCTGAGTAGACCGGTCGTCTAGTAAATCGTGAAATAAAAACGCCTGTTATGCACCAGGCGTCGCAATGATATTTTTAACATGGTCCAGCGCGCTCTCCAGCGGCAGCGCGCTGCGGGACATTTTGGCCTGCAGGTTAGCGCCCAGCCACAGGGAGTAGAGCACCTGCGCCTGGGTCAGCGGCTCACCGACGAAGGCCAGTGATTTTTCATCACGGCCTTTCGCCAGCGCCTGTGCCAGCAGGGTGATCACACCCGTGGCCCCTTTATCCATCGCGGTGCGCATATCTTCAGAGAGATCGCACACTTCGGCAGAAAGTTTCACCGTCAGACAGCCGCTGATAATGCCCTGGGCACAAAACTGGGTCAGCGTCTGCTGGTAATAAGCCAGAACACGATCGCGGTAATTGCCGTTGCCGCTGGCAAAGTGCGTGGCCAGTCGCTGGTGATAGCCCGCATAGTGGCGCTCCAGCAGTGCCACGCCAAACGCCTCTTTGGAGCGGAAGTAGTGATAAAACGACCCCTTCGGCACGTCAGCGGTTTTCAGCAGTTCGCTCAGCCCCATTCCGGTAAACCCGCGGTGCATACAAAGTTGCTCGCCGGTGGCCAGAAGGTGTTCGCGTGTATCGTGTTCAGTATGCTTATTCATGTCATCAATGTAATAGACCAATCGGTCTAATGCAAGTCTTAGGTTCGACGGCAGTGGGTGAGCAGATCCATTTGCGGCTGATAAACCGACGTCCGAATGTTCATCATCCCCAGCACCGTGGAGAAGAGGTTGTCCTGCGACACCGCTTCTTTCGCCGCCTGGTCGCGCAGACACTGCGCGTCAACGCCGAAGTTCTGTTGGTAGTCCTTTGAAAGCCAGAATATAAACGGAATATGTGTCTGCTGCTCAGGAGCCAGCATGTAAGGCGTGCCGTGCAGGTACAGGCCGTTTTCCCCCAGCGATTCCCCGTGATCGGAGAGATACACCAGTGCCGTGTTGAGCGTCGATTGCCGCGCCTTCAGGGCATCAATAGTTTTACTCACCACGCTGTCGGTATACAGAATGGTATTGTCGTAGGTATTCATCAGCGCCTGATGCGTGCAGTCCTGGATCTCATTGGTGTCGCAGGTCGGAGTAAAGTGACGGTACTGGGCCGGGTAACGCTGATAGTAGGCCGGGCCGTGGCTGCCCATCAGGTGGATCACCAGCACCGTATCCTGTTTCACACCATCCAGCATGTCATCCAGGCGCCAGAGATTCACGTCATCAATACAAGAGTTGTCCTTACAGAACTGCTGCAGCTTCCACTGGGTCATGTCGGTGTGCGGAATGCGGTTGCAGGCGCCTTTACATCCACCGTCGTTATCCCGCCACAGCAGATTAACGCCAGCGTGGCCCAGCACATCCATCAATCCTTCCTGATGGTGCGCAAGATCGGCATCGTATTTTTTCCGGGGCATCCCGGAGAACATACATGGGACGGAGACGGCGGTTTCGGTTCCGCAGGAGGAGGCCTGCGGGAAGTTAATCACATTCTGTTTTTTAAGCTCGGGGTTGGTCTCGCGATCGTAGCCGTTCAGGGAGTAATTTTCCGCCCGGGAGGCTTCCCCGACAACCAGCACCAGTACGGTCTTTTTCTGCTGCGCCAGCAGTACCGGACCTTTTCGGGCATCTTCACCGAGACGGATCAAGGTCTGATCGCCGGCGAACCAGCGCGCCTTGCTGTATTTGGCGATAGCGCTGACGTAGTTAGCCGGTGTCACCATTTTGACGATGCCTTTGTTATTGCGAAACAGCGAGGCATAGTCCTTATAAAAGACCGCCGCTACCAGAACAATCACCACTGCACTGGCGAGCATTGCCGCGAGGCGTATTAACAGCGTATGCCACCATTTACCCGGCCGGATGCGAATCATCGCCAGCAGGCTGGCGGGCAGCAGTCCGGCGACAACCAGCCACACCACCAGTTGCGGGGTCACCAGCGCCGCGGCCTCCTGAGAGTTGGTCTCAAAGACGTTGACCATCATGTTCTGGTCAATCACCGCCCCGTAGGTAAACATAAACCAGGTTGCCGCCGCGCAGCCCAGGGTCAACAGCACCAGCAGCGGTTTGCGGATGAGGGGGATATTCAGGATGCTGAATACAATCACCCAGCCGCAGAAGAGCACCAGCGGCACCGAGAGGGCGAAGAGCACGTCATGCAGCCGGGCGGGGGAGATCACCTGCCAGCTGCGATGAATAAACAGGGCGTTTAACAGCGTAAATAAGAGCGCACAACCCAACGTAAACTTTATGTCGTTACACTGTAACTTTTTTATGGTCAGCATCATCGTTAAACCAGAATGTATTGATGAGGCGATTATAAGAAGCGAAGATTAGTGAAACCTTAATGCCACAATTCTATGATTGACGCCTTGCGTAACCCCGGCTTAAGGTCTTCACTTTAGGGTATTCAAGGGTTTCGGGAGGGTCGTGTGGCTGAACAACTGGAGTTCTTTCCTGTCCAGAGCCCATGCCGGGGGATTTGCCAGTCTGACGAGCGGGGTTTCTGTCGCGGCTGTATGCGCAGCCGGGAGGAGCGTTTTAACTGGCAAAGCTTCAGTGATGCCCAGAAGCAGGAGGTCCTGCGCCTGTGCCGTCAGCGCCTTTTGCGCAAATTGCGCGCAAACAAAGCCCCCGATACCGAAGAACCGCAGCAACCCTCACTGTTTTAGCCTCGTAAATGCGTATACTCCCCCCAGACTTTTTTTAAGGAAATTGCTATGGTTCAGCGTATTACCCTCGCGCCGCAAGGCCCGGAGTTTTCCCGTTTTGTGATGGGTTACTGGCGTCTGATGGACTGGAATATGTCCGCCCAACAGCTGGTCAGCTTTATTGAAGAACATCTTGATCTGGGGGTCACCACCGTCGACCACGCCGATATTTACGGCGGCTACCAGTGTGAAGCGGCCTTCGGGGAAGCGTTGAAGCGCTCACCCGCGCTGCGTCAGCGGATGGAGATCGTCACCAAATGCGGCATTGCCACCACTGCCAAAGCAGAACATGCGCTTGGCCACTATATTACCGACCGCGACCATATCATCAGCAGTGCGGAACAGTCCCTCACCAACCTGGCGACCGACTATCTTGACCTGCTGTTGATCCATCGCCCGGATCCGCTGATGGATGCCGACGAAGTGGCTGAAGCCTTCCTCGCCCTGCATCAGAGCGGCAAGGTGCGTCATTTCGGCGTGTCGAACTTTACCCCGGCGCAGTTTGCCCTGCTGCAGTCGCGTCTGCCGTTCACCCTGGCGACCAATCAGGTCGAAATTTCACCGGTTCACCAGCCACTGCTGCTGGACGGCACCCTCGATCAGCTCCAGCAGCTGCGGATCCGTCCGATGGCCTGGTCCTGCCTCGGCGGCGGACGCCTGTTTAACGACGAAGCCTTCCAGCCGCTGCGCGATGAACTCGCCCAGGTGGCGCAGGAGTTGAATGCCGAAACCATCGAGCAGGTGGTATACGCCTGGATTTTACGTCTGCCATCGCAGCCGCTGCCAATTATCGGTTCCGGTAAAATCGAGCGCGTGCGTTCGGCGCTGGCGGCAGAACAGCTGGCAATGACGCGCCAGCAGTGGTTCCGCATCCGTAAAGCTGCGCTGGGCTACGACGTGCCGTAATGCCGTAATGCCGTATTCGTCTGATTTCCCGGTGAAATCCTTGCCCCTGGTATAAACTTAAGGGGCAAAAAATAACCGAAGGAGGTCATATGAAGCGTTTTACTCTGGCAATGCTGACACTGGTGGTTTGCGCAGGTGCGCAGGCTGCCAGTGAAGAAGTAAAGATGAACCTCGTCACCCCGCAAGGGATAGGCCAGTCCATTGGGACGGTAAAAATTACCGAAACGGATAAAGGACTGGAGTTCTCCCCCGATCTCAACGCCCTTCCACCGGGCGAACACGGTTATCACGTCCACGCCAAAGGCTCCTGCGAACCGGCAATGAAAGAGGGTAAACCTTCCGCCGCTGAGGCTGCGGGCGGACACCTCGATCCACAGAATACCGGCAAACATGAAGGGCCAGAGGGCATGGGCCACCTGGGCGATCTGCCCGCGCTGGTCGTGAACAACGACGGGAAGGCCACCGATCCTGTGGTCGCGCCGCGCCTTAAAAAGCTTGATGAAGTTAAAGGTAAAGCGCTGATGATCCACGTTGGCGGCGACAACATGTCCGATCACCCTAAACCACTCGGCGGTGGCGGGGCGCGTTACGCCTGCGGCGTTATCTGATCGCTTAAGGTGCCCGGAGCGGGCGCCTGTTCCAGCTGGGATAGCGAGCAGTGCAGACGCCAGATCAGTGCTGCCAGCTCCTGCCCGGCCGGATGTGGATGATGCCCAAGCACGTCGCAGATACGCTGTAGTTCATCGAGAGCAGAGGCCAGCGGACGCTGCTGCACCCCGCGCTCGCTCATGATATCGCGCAGTAGCGACACGGCGACATCCCGCACCCGGGCCAGCGGGTCCGCGCGGGTCTCCCAGTCCCTTAGCTGCCACACCACATGACTGCAGTTGAGCAGCACCACCCCCCAGCGTAACAGCCAGCGGCGCGACAGGGCATCCTGACTGCTGTTGAGCTGACTCACATGGTGATACACCAGCGACTCATAACCATTTTCACTCAGCTGCGGCTTGCGGCTGAGCTGATCAACAAATCCCCGCCGCAGCTCCCGGATATGACGGCGGCTTTTCCGTGCATCCGATCCCGGGCGTAGCACTGCAAAGGCCAGCCACGTCAGTCCTACGCCAAGAATTTTTGCCAGATCGTCATTAAGGAAATCGGCAAAGTCATACACCGGCGGGTTTGTCACCGAAATAAACGAGCCCATAAACACGATGAGTTGCCCCCACAGGCCGGCCAGGGCAGGCATTTGCTGCTTCAGCAGTTGCATGGTGGTCAGCAGCGGGAACAGGAACAGCAGGAACAGCCACAGGTCGGAGATCTGCACCATCAGGCCAAATTTGACCACAAAGCTAAACAGCGAAAGCAGGATCAGGGTGCGTAACAGTAGGGCCAGCGAATTGAAGGGCGAAGCCGCCACCGAGTAAAGCACACTGCTGATCGCTGCCAGCGTCAGGGCTGCCCCTCCGGCATCCCACTGGGCGGCGATGGTCCAGGCGCCCACCAGGCTGAGAGCGCAAAAGGTGCGAAAGCCGCTCCACAATGCCTCCAGATTATCCGTATGCCGTGCCAAAGCAGGGCTGCGCGGGACGGCGAACACAGTGACCGGGGTGGCGTTTTCGACAGCGGCTATCCAGCGGCTGCTGCGCAGGTACAGGCGACAAAAATAGCGCAGCCGCTGCCAGACGGCGCGATGACGGTAGTCGCCGTCAGCACCCGGATTGAGCGGCGCGATGATGCGGGCCACGGTATAGAAATTTGTGTCGGGCCGTGCGAGGGCAGCGAGCAGTTGCTTGATGATCTCCCGGGTCTGCGCTGGCGGGTTGGGCCAGTTCAACAGCATGCGGCGCAGGCTGGAGATGGCGCTGGTCATCCGCAGCTGCTGGTGGAGCAGATAATTCAGCAGGGCATTCTGACGACGAAAGCGGTAGTGGCTCCAGAAAGCCTGAATGCGCAGCAGGTTCATGGTCAGGATCTGGGCGATGACTTTCTCATGCGCCAGGCGAATGGCGTCGTTGGTGTCGGGCTGCCACAACAGGCTGGCGTGTTCCAGCAGTCGGGCGTGCATTGCTTTCAGGGCGTTGATAAGGGCAGTGCCGTCGGAGGTGCTGGGCAGGATCATCATCATCACCCCACCGCTCAGGATGCCGATAATGACCTCGCACACCCGCGCCTGGGCAATATCCCACAGCTGAGTGATGTCCAGAATATTGATCACCGGGAAGGCGATGATTGCCGCGGTATATCCGGCCAGTTGGAAGGCGTAGGCGACGTTATTGCTGAAATGGGCGCAGGCCCAGGTACAGAACCCGAGCCAGGCCGCCATGCTCAACAGAAACAGCCACGGATCGTTCAGGGTGTGACCGGCAATGATCAGCGCCGCGGTGGCCCCCAGCAGGCTGCCCGCGACACGGCCCAGACTTTTACTGATCACCCCTCCGACGGTGGGGAAGCTAACCACCGCTGCCGAGGTCATTGCCCAGTAGGGTTCGTCCAGGTTGAGGCAGTAAGCGACGGTAAGCGCCAGACACATCGCAATCCCGTTGCGCAGGGCATAGCGCCACTGCGCTGGGGTTGCCCTGAGCCACGGAAGGTTGCGCAAATTCACCGGGCGCTTCCGATAGAGACGGTGCAGGTGGTGCCGGAGACCAGGGTCAGATCCGTCGGCAACGCGTCAAAGGCGATGCGTACCGGAATGCGCTGCGCCAGCCGCACCCAGGGGATATTAGGCTTAACGTCAGGCACCAGCCCTGAATCAGTTTCTACGCTTTGATCATAGATAGCGCGACCGATACTGGACACATGCCCCTGTAATCGCGTCGAGCCGCTGTAGAGGACGATTTGCGCCGGGGCACCCTCGCGGATGTGTCGCAATTTGGTTTCTTCAAAATAGCCCACCACGTAAAACGAATGGCTATCGACCAGGGCGAAGACCGGCTGGCCAGTTGTAGCGTAATCACCAGACCGGGTGGAAAGGTTAGTGACCCAGCCATCAACCGGGGCTTTAACCACCGTCTGAGTGAGTTGCCACTGGGCCTGCTTGAGCGTGGCTTCGGCGACGGCAACGCTGGCCTGCATCGCTTTGACGTTGATGTTGGCGGTATCAAGCTCTTCGGCGGAGATATAATTCTTTGACAGATGGCGGCGGCGGTTGGCTTCGTTATTCGCCTTCGCGAGGTCGGACTGGGATTTCGCCAGCTGTGCTTCGGCATTGAGGATCGCGATGTGATAAGGGGTCTCATCAATATGAAACAGCACGTCGCCCGCGTGGACAAACTGGTTGTCTTTAATCTGCAAGTGAGTGATGGTGCCGGACACCTGCGGCGTGATGCTGACCTGCTCGGCGCGCACCTTGCCGTCACGGGTCCAGGGTGACTGCATATAATAATTCCATAACCACCAGCCTGCGATCAGGGCCAGGGCCAGAACAAGTAATGAAGAGAAATATTTTATGGTTTTCACAGTATCGTCACCATGCAATCAACAGAGCCAGACTCAGGCACACCGCCAGCACAAACAGCGAAAGATCCATTAACATTGGGTGCCAGATCTCACCGGAATAGATCCAGTCGCGCAGCATACGGTGGGTGACAAGCCAGATCAGAAAACCCAGCATTACCGCCTTAAAGAGGGGAGGAAAGTAAACCGAGGCGCCGACAATTAAATCCTGAAGCGGTAACCCCGTGGCGTTAAACGTGAAATTCACGAGCCGGTTCCTTAGCAAAAGGGGAAGTGACCATAATAGCAGTCGCATGACACCCGTGGGCGTCTCTACGCAGTGTAAAACAGACGGCCATCAACTTTTAGACCAGTATTGCATTTGTTTTGGCAATATAAATGCTGCACACTATTCTAAAATCAGTATAATAACTTAGCAAGCTAATTATAAGGAGATGAAATTGGAATCGCCACTAGGTTCTGATCTGGCAAGGTTAGTACGCATATGGCGTGCTCTGATTGACCATCGCCTGAAACCTCTGGAGTTGACACAGACGCATTGGGTCACGCTGCATAATATTCATCAGCTGCCGCCCGACCAGTCACAGATCCAACTGGCAAAAGCGATTGGCATCGAGCAGCCGTCTCTGGTACGTACGCTCGATCAACTGGAAGATAAGGGTCTGATCTCGCGTCAGACTTGCGCCAGCGATCGTCGTGCCAAGCGGATTAGGCTTACCGAGAAAGCCACGCCTATCATCACTGAGATGGAAGCCGTGATCAGCAAAACGCGTGGTGAGATCCTCTCCGGGATAAGCCCCGCAGAACTCGAGCTGCTCATCTCGCTGGTCGCCCGGCTGGAAAGCAATATCCATGAGCTGCAATCCCGTGACTAACCTTTAAAAAAGCCTTGCTGATGCAAGGCTTTTTCTTTACCGAAATACTACTACCCGGTTACGCCCGGTCTCTTTCGCCTCGTACATCGCCTTATCTGCGCATTCTACGCAGGTTTCCGCGCTGGTATTGGTCGACGTGGCGGTAAATACGCCCATACTGATGGTGATGGGTTCGGGAAGTTGTCCCCCGGAACTGGCGCTGTCAACGCTGCTCAATTTTAACCTTATCCGCTCTGCAATCTGAAGGGCGGCCTCGGAAGAGGTCTGGTTTAACAGTAAAACAAACTCTTCACCGCCTATACGCGCTGCGATGTCCTGAGGCCGTACTGAATCCATCAGTAGTCGGGAGACAAACTGCAACACCTTGTCGCCCTGAAGATGCCCGTAGTTGTCGTTGATACGCTTAAAACGATCGAGATCGCTCACGATAACCGAGACCGGCTCTCGCTCATTTGCGGTGCGCAGCGATTGGTTTAACGCGTCGTAAAAATAGCTTCGATTGTAGAGGCGAGTCAGGGGATCGCGTATCGAGTTCTGGTAAGACTGTTGATACTTCAGATGCGAAGCGCGATACAGATTAAAGACGTCATACAGCAGGATGAAAATAATCAGCACAGTGGCGACCGTTTCAAATAAACGGGCACGATACCAGGTGATATCTTCTGCCTGGTCGCCTAAAAAGAGCATAGCCAGGGTCACAATATAACAGACGCAAATAAAATTCCCACCGACCCAAAACATATTGCGCACGCGGGTAATAATCATCAGCGTAGCTAATGTAACAACCCAGAATACAATTAAGGCGACGCTTATCGCCTTTTTCCACAGCAGCATGTAATGCCGGGTTTCATTATCGACCAAATCTAATGTTAACAAAGGCGAATAGCTGGAATATATCCAGGCTAACATTACTATCACGACGGTAAAAAGAGAGGCGCCGAAAAGAAGCGAGAAATGAAACCTTCGCGACAGCGGTTTATTACGAATAGCGTACAGCAGCGCTGAAGTGATAAACAGAATTGACATTAACAAATGACGAAACGTAAAGAAGATCATCGCATCATTGTAATTCACAACGTTGTACTGGTGTAGATCCAGCCAGGCCGGGTAGCTGGACAGCGTCCCCGCCATCAGCATAGCGGAGCCGGTATAGGCGAAGGCGAACGCCATCAGATATAAGCGTTTTCTGTCGCACCAGTATTTCATCACCATGAAACAGGCAATAACCAGGTGAAAGACCAGTAAAAATATGGTCAGCATGGGGAATAAAAGCGGTGAGAATGATGAAACCTTTTCTTCAAGCCCAACAAAGAGAAAGTTTGCAATCCCAATGATAATAATGCATCCAAGAAAGAACTGAACATAACTGTTTTTTATATTTCGACTCATCGCAACCATAGGCATCGTTTTAAAGTAAAAAGCACAGAGAGAGGATTTGCGAATGGTCTCATGAGCGCAGGGGGAAATACTTTGCGCAGGGACAAGTTAAGCGGATATTAAATATATTTGTGATGAATGTATTTTGTAAATATATTCACGGTAATGTTGTAGAGTGTAAAGGGACGTGGCCGGAAGGCCACGCCCACATTGTTCTTAACGCGGAGAAACGGTAACCTGGCTACCATTGCTTGCCAGCACGACGCGTTGGCCTGCGGCAAAACGGGTGTTGCCCTGTTTCTGCACCACCATAATGGTGTTGCCGTCGTCTTTGCGGATTTCAAGCTCGACGCCCTGGGTTTTGTTCATTGATCCCTGAACGCCCTGACCGGCCACACCACCGGCAACAGCACCTGCTGCAGTCGCCAGAGAACGGCCTGTACCGCCACCCACGGTGTTACCGAGGAAGCCACCCAGCACCGCGCCGCCAAGCGCACCGATCACGTTATTATCATCTCCACCCTGAATCTGCACAGGGCGCGTGTTCACAATGGTGCCGTAGGTGACGTTTTGTACCTGCTTCGCCTCAGACGCACTGTAAACATCCCCGGAGAGGGAGTCGTTATTAACACAGCCAGCCAGAGTGAATCCAACCAGCGAAACGGCCAGTACACGTAAAATCATTTGAATCTCCTGTTCACCAAAAAACGCTCTGTGAGCATCCGTTATGGCTAAATTATATGGCATCTGGGGCCATAGTTCCTATCTTCGCCTAAACAATAGGAGAATAGTACTTGATTCTGACTTAACCAGATATAAACGGGCGTTGACTTCACCCCATATCCGGTAAGGATAATTCCTGGAATGCTCCTAACCTGAAGGTATTGTTAAAAAGTATTATCCGGTCATGGAATTGGTGCCGGGTTTATGGTGGAGTGGGCCATCAACCCAGCGAAGTAAGGAAAACTCATGAAATCGGGTCGCTATATTGGCGTAATGTCAGGAACCAGTCTGGATGGTGTGGATGTCGTTCTCGCGGCAATCGATGAGAATATGGTGGCGCAGCAGGCAAGCCTTAGCTGGCCCATTCCCCAGGAAATTAAACAAGCGATCCTGAATATCTGTCAGGGCCAACAGCTAACGCTGTCGCAGCTGGGACAACTGGATACGCAACTGGGACGTCTGTTCGGCGATGCCGTGCTGGCCTTGATGAACCAGGAGGATTTGCGCCCTCAGGATGTGGTGGCGATAGGCTGTCACGGCCAGACGGTCTGGCATGAGCCGGTCGGAGAGGCGCCTCATACCTTGCAGATTGGCGATAATAACCAGATTGTAGCCAAAACCGGGGTGACGGTGGTGGGGGATTTCCGCCGCCGGGATATGGCGCTCGGCGGGCAGGGCGCGCCGCTGGTTCCGGCCTTCCACCATGCGCTGCTTGCGCACCCGACGGAGCGCCGCATGGTACTCAACATTGGCGGTATTGCTAATCTTTCCTTATTAATCCCCGGGCAGCCGGTACGTGGATTCGACACCGGGCCGGGAAATATGCTGATGGACGCCTGGATCTGGCGCCAGGCGGGCAAACCTTACGATAAAGACGCCCAGTGGGCCTGCAGCGGCAAGGTCATCATCCCGCTGCTGCAAAGCATGCTGTGCGATCCCTATTTTGCCGCCCCGGCACCAAAAAGCACCGGCCGCGAGTATTTCAATTACGGCTGGCTGGAACGTCAGCTGGCGAATTTCCCGGGCCTGGCGCCGCAGGACGTTCAGGCCACGCTGGCAGAGCTTACAGCCGTTTCCGTATCGGAACAGGTGTTGCTGAGCGGCGGATGCGATCGTCTGCTGGTGTGCGGTGGCGGCGGCCGTAACCCGTTGCTGATGGCGCGTTTGGCCGGTCTGCTGCCGGGTACAGAAGTAACAACCACCGATCGGGCCGGGATCAGCGGCGATGATATGGAAGCCCTGGCCTTTGCCTGGCTGGCGTGGCGGACGGTGGCGGGACTGCCTGGGAACCTCCCCTCCGTGACCGGCGCGCGTGAAGCCAGCGTGTTAGGTGCTGTTTTTCCAGCCAATCCGCGGCAAAATCAGAGTTAACCGAATTTCGCTTAAAACCACGATGGGTAGAATTACACGAAAAAACGGGAGGGCGTTTTCGCCCTCCGGGACCTGGAAAGTCTTCGGAACTCACCCATGAAAAAACTGCTTCTTGCTTTAACCCCCTTCCTCCTGGCGAGCTGTAGCGTCTACAACCAGTTTGTCGAGCGCATGCAAACCGACTCCCTGGCATACCAGTGCGATGAAAAACCGCTCACCGTGAAGCTCAACAATCCTCGTCAGGAAGTCAGTTTTGTCTATGACAACAAGCTGCTGACGTTGAAGCAGGGGATGTCTGCCTCCGGCACCCGTTACAGCGACGGGGTCTATGTCTTCTGGTCGAAAGGCGACAGCGCGACGGTATATAAGCGCGATCGTATCGTGCTGAACAATTGTCAGATCGAAAATCCGAAGCGTTGAGATTTTGCAGGGGGGGGCGCACAATAGCCTCACCCATTGTCAATGTCAGCTAACGCCATGTCAGATAACGACGAATTGCAAAACATCGCGCACCTGCGCCGCGAATACACCAAAGGCGGCCTGCGTCGCCAGGATCTCCCCGCTGAGCCGCTGGTGCTGTTTGAGCACTGGCTGAAACAGGCCTGTGAAGCCCGACTGGCGGATCCCACCGCCATGGTAGTGGCGACCGTCGACGAACAGGGGCAACCCTACCAGCGCATCGTGTTGCTGAAGCATTACGACGAGAAAGGGCTGGTGTTCTACACCAACCTCGGCAGCCGCAAAGCGCACCACCTCGAAAACAACCCGCGCATCAGCCTGCTCTTCCCCTGGCATATGCTGGAGCGTCAGGTCATGGTCACCGGTACCGTTGAGCGCCTCTCTACCCTGGAAGTGGTGAAGTACTTCCACAGCCGCCCGCGTGACAGCCAGATTGGTGCCTGGGTCTCTAAACAGTCGAGTCGCATCTCTGCGCGTGGCGTGCTTGAAAGTAAATTCCTCGAGCTGAAACAGAAGTTCCAGCAGGGCGAAGTGCCCCTGCCAAGTTTCTGGGGCGGGTTCCGCGTCAGCGTTCAGCAGATGGAGTTCTGGCAGGGCGGTGAACATCGCCTCCACGACCGGTTTTTATACCAGCGCGATAACAGCGCGTGGAAAATCGATCGTCTGGCACCTTAATCCCATAAATTTGTTCTTTTAAGCGCTGGTACAACGGGTGTCAGCGCTTTATTCTATGTACCTTTCGCGTCTGGCGAAAAGTCGTGTACCGGCAGAGGTGCAGTCGTTTTATACATGGAGAATTTGATGGCAAGCAGTAACTTGATTAAACAATTGCAAGAGCGGGGGCTGGTAGCCCAGGTGACGGACGAGGAAGCGTTAGCAGAGCGACTGGCGCAAGGCCCGATCGCGCTCTATTGCGGCTTCGATCCTACCGCCGACAGCTTGCATTTGGGGCATCTTGTTCCATTGTTATGCCTGAAACGCTTCCAGCTGGCAGGCCATAAGCCTGTGGCGCTGGTGGGCGGCGCAACGGGTCTGATTGGCGACCCGAGCTTTAAAGCCGCTGAGCGTAAACTGAATACGGCAGACACCGTGCAGGAGTGGGTGGATAAGATCCGCAAACAGGTCGCCCCGTTCCTCGATTTCGACTGTGGTGAAAACTCAGCGATCGCCGCCAACAACTACGACTGGTTTGGCGGCATGAACGTGCTGACCTTCCTGCGTGATATCGGCAAGCACTTCTCCGTTAATCAGATGATCAACAAAGAAGCGGTGAAGCAGCGTCTGAACCGCGACGACCAGGGCATCTCGTTCACCGAGTTCTCTTATAACCTGCTGCAGGGTTATGACTTCGCCTGCCTGAACAACCTTTACGGTGTGGCGCTGCAGATTGGCGGCTCCGATCAGTGGGGTAACATCACCTCCGGTATCGACCTGACCCGTCGTCTGCACCAGAACCAGGTCTTCGGTCTGACCGTTCCGCTGATCACCAAAGCCGACGGCACCAAGTTCGGTAAAACCGAAGGCGGCGCGGTTTGGCTCGATCCGAAGAAAACCAGCCCGTATAAGTTCTACCAGTTCTGGATCAACACCGCAGATGCTGACGTCTATCGCTTCCTGAAGTTCTTCACCTTTATGGATCTTGCAGAGATCAACGCTCTGGAAGAAGAAGACAAGAACAGCGGTAAAGCCCCGCGCGCCCAGTACGTGCTGGCGGAGCAGGTTACGAAGCTTGTTCACGGCGAAGAGGGCCTGGCGGCCGCGAAGCGTATTACCGCCAGCCTGTTTAACGGTACCCTGAGCGATCTGAGCGAAGCTGATTTCGAACAGCTGGCGCAGGATGGCGTGCCGATGGTGGAGATGGAGAAAGGAGCAGACCTGATGCAGGCTCTGGTTGACTCCGAGCTGCAGCCGTCCCGTGGTCAGGCGCGTAAAACTATCGCCTCAAATGCCATCACCATTAACGGCGAAAAGCAGTCCAACGAGGAGTATACCTTCGTGGACAGCGATCGCCTGTTTGGCCGCTACACCTTACTGCGTCGCGGCAAAAAGAATTACTGCCTGATTTGCTGGAAGTAATCATAAAAGCACAGGGGCGTGGGAAACCACGCCCCTTTATTTTTTCAGGGTTGTGGTAAGAAAATGAAGAATATCCTCGCCATCCAGTCCCACGTCGTGTTTGGGCATGCTGGCAACAGCGCCGCTGAATTTCCGATGCGTCGTCTCGGGGCCAACGTCTGGCCGCTAAATACCGTGCAGTTTTCCAATCATACGCAATACGGCAAATGGACCGGTTGCGTGATGCCGCCTGCCCATCTGACCGAGATTGTTCAGGGTATTGCGGAGATCGACAAACTCAAAACCTGTGATGCTGTGCTGAGCGGCTATCTGGGGTCAGCCGAGCAGGGCGAGCATATTCTTGGTATTGTCCGTCAGGTGAAGGCAGCCAACCCGGCGGCGAAATACTTCTGCGATCCGGTGATGGGCCACCCTGAAAAGGGTTGCATCGTGGCGCCCGGCGTGGCCGAGTTTCATGTCCGTTATGCTTTACCCGCCAGCGATATCATCGCCCCTAATCTGATTGAACTGGAGATCCTCTGCGAACATCCGGTAAATAATGTGGAACAGGCAATTGCGGCATCACGCGAACTGATTGCCAAAGGCCCGGAGATCGTGCTGGTGAAACATCTCGCCCGCGCCGGGATAAGCCCGGACCGCTTTGAGATGCTGCTGGTGACGAAAGACGAAGCCTGGCACATTAGCCGTCCGCTGGTGGATTTTGGTAGCCGTCAACCGGTAGGCGTCGGGGATGTGACCAGCGGCCTGCTGCTGGTGAAACTGCTTCAAGGGGCGACGGTGCGTGATGCGCTTGAGCACGTCACAGCGGCAGTATACGAAATCATGATTGCCACAAAGAGTATGCAGGAGTATGAACTGCAGGTGGTGGCCGCCCAGGACCGGATTGCCATGCCGGAGCACCTTTTTAGCGCGACCCAGCTTTAACCTCTATGCCCGGCGGCACTGCGTTTGCCGGGCCTATAAAGAGTGCCGGGTGAACGATAGCGCCACCCGGCAACAAACACTAATTTACTTCAAACCTTCCGCTTCCAGCGCTGCCGCCACGGCAGGGCGCTCCGCCATACGCTGCATATAGGCGTCAATATGGCTTAATCCTTCCATATTCAGCTTCACGGCCCGCGCCCAGCGCAGAACGGTAAACAGATACGCATCGGCAATGGTAAAGCGTGGGCCGCAAATCCACTGATCGTCTTTTAACGACTCGTTCACGTATTGCAGCTTTTTCTCCAGCAGAGCACGAACGGTCGGCTTGTACTCTTCCGGGGTATCCGGGCGGAACAGCGGGGTGAAACCTTTGTGCAGTTCTGTGGCGATGTAGTTCATCCATTCGAGGGTTTTGTAGCGGGCGATGCTGCCGGTCGGGGCCAGCAGCTGGCGATCCGCGACGCCATCCGCCAGGTATTGCATGATGGCCACCCCTTCGGTCAGTAAGGTGCCATCTTCCAGCAGCAGTGCCGGGACCTGGCCTTTAGGATTCACCGCGAAAAAGTCATCGCCGTTTTCCAGACGCTTTTTCATCAGATCAACACCGTTGAGCGTGAAGTCTTTACCGCTCTCGCGCAGCGTAATATGGGAGGCAAGAGAGCAGGCGCCTGGTTTATAGAACAGTTTCATCGGTCACTCCTGTTTACGTAGGTTTACTCTATGGTAGTGCGCCACCGACTAAAAAAAAAGCCGCTAACGCACAGTTAGCGGCTTCTGTTCAGTCGTTTCCCGATGACATTACACGGTCGCGGTTTTGCTCGCTTTTGCGGTAGTGTCGTCGTCCTGAGTCATACGATTCAGTTTCGGTGCGGTCAGCATCATCAGCACGGCGATAACTGCGGTAGCGACACCAATCTGCAGGAATACATCGCCATACACGTGCAGTGACAGCAGTGGATCGGTTACATCAGATGGCACGGCCATCAGGTTTGCAATCTTACCTGCGATAATCGCGGCACCGGCAGTGGTCAGGAACCAGCTACCCATGATGAAGCCCATCAGACGCTGTGGCACCAGCTGTGCAACCATCGCCAGACCCAGACCAGAGATCATCAGCTCACCGATAGACTGCAGGGCGTAGCTCAGGATCAGCCAGTTGACGGAGACAATACCGGCGTCGCTGGCGAATTTCGCACCCAGCGGCAGCACCAGGAAAGCACCAGAGCACAGCACCATACCAATCGCGAACTTGTGCGGCATTGGCAGGCGGTCGCCCATCTTGTTGTAGATAGCGGCCAGGATTGGGCTACCCACCATGATCCAGAACGGGTTCAGGGCCTGGAACTGCTCAGGTTCGAACGCGATGCCCAGGATAGAGTGCTCAACGTTACGGATAGCGAAGAAGTTCAGCGACGTTGGCATCTGGCTGTACAGTACGAAGAAGACAATCGCTTCAACCATCAGGATGAAGGCAACAATCATCTTACGACGCGCCGCACCCTGCATAGAGAAGGCTTCTTTCGCGAAGATACAGACGATACCCAGGGCAACCACACCCAGTACCGCACGGGCGATACCCTGGTTGTGCAGCAGCCAGGTGGCAACAGCGACCAGAATCACCACGCCGACGATGGTCGCCAGCAGTTTGCCCATCTGTACCGGTGCAAAGTCAGGTTTTGAACCGTAGTCCTTCACCCAGCTGCGGCAGAACAGGAAGTTAACCACGGTGATCAGCATGCCGACGAAGCTCAGGGCAAACGCCACGCTCCAGCCGAATTTCGCTGCCAGCCACGGGGTCGCCAGCATAGAGAAGAAGGAGCCAATGTTGATGGACATGTAGTACATGGTGAATGCACCGTCCAGACGTGGATCATCTTTCTTATAGCAGGTCGAAAGCAGGGAAGAAGGGTTAGCCTTGAACAGGCCGTTACCGACCGCAATGGTCGCCATACCCATGTAAACCACACCGGCATCATGACCAGACCAGGCTACCAGGCCATAACCGATCGCCAGAACGATGGCACCCAGCAGAATAACTCGTTTGGTTCCCAGTACTTTATCGCCGAGCCAGCCGCCAATTGCGACCAGACCGTACACCAGAGCACTGAAAGAAGAGAACAGCGTGATGGAATCAGCTTCGGACATACCCAGTTGTTTAACCAGGTAAACAGCCATGATCCCTTGCAGACCGTAGTAACCAAAACGCTCCCACAGCTCAATAGAGAAAATGAGATAGAACGATTTCGGTTGTTTGAAAGCGTTAAGACTTACGCTTTCCTCAGCTGGTTTATTGTTTGCAGTAGACACATATACCTCTTTTTTTACATCCCATATTAACGGGGGTGTTCATAGCGTGATGACCGTAGTCCGTCCGCTTTATAGTTATAGTGGGAGGGGAAACGGCGGGTAATGTTCACTATCCTGACCCGTCTGGCAAGGTGTTTGCAATAATCTGTTACATATAACCCTGGCACTATAATGCGCCAGAAACCTAAATGTTATTTAGCGTTAAATTTTACCGTTGCGTATAAACTGGTTTTTTTCACTATTAATCAGCCCAAAAAATGCGCAGATGGCGATATGTTCTGCTGTAAAAGGCAATGTGCAGTGATATGGACTAAGTTCTGAAAAATATCCGGTCATATCTTCGGGTTATCAGAGGTGATTTATTGATGCAATAAGGCTTTGTCGGCATTTCCAATACATAAAATTAACACAGTGTGAACAGAGTGATCCCCGTCACACTTATATAGAAAATTTCGCTGACAAAAAAACAATTAACCTGTTTGATTGTTATATCGCCACAGATTACGCGAGGGGCGGACTCGTGCTCAGGTTGAACAACTGCAAAAGGGGGGATCAGCAGGGAGGCATACTTTACGTAAGGCATTGAAAAGGTGAAAAACCGTCAAATGACGGTTTCAGTGGTCTGTTTTCTCTTTATATTCGCAGAGATCTTCGATTATACAGGAGCCGCAGCGCGGTTTGCGCGCAATGCAGGTATAGCGCCCGTGCAGGATCAGCCAGTGATGGCAATCGACCTTAAATTCCGCCGGAACCACTTTCAGCAGTTTCTCTTCCACCAGCTCGACATTCTTGCCGGGGGCAAAGTTGGTGCGGTTGCACACGCGAAAGATGTGAGTGTCCACGGCAATGGTTGGCCAGCCAAAGGCGGTATTCAGCACCACGTTAGCGGTTTTACGCCCGACGCCCGGCAGGGCCTCCAGCGCGGCGCGGTCTTCCGGCACCTCGCCGCCGTGCAGCTCCAGCAGCATGCGACAGGTCTTAATCACGTTCTCGGCTTTGCTGTTAAACAGGCCGATGGTCTTGATGTACGACTTAACGCCTTCTACGCCCAGCTCCAGCATCGCCTGCGGCGTGTTGGCAACAGGATAAAGCTTTGCAGTGGCTTTATTGACGCTGACGTCAGTCGCCTGCGCAGAGAGCAGGACGGCAATCAGCAGTTCAAACGGCGAGGTAAAGTTCAGCTCGGTCGTCGGGTGCGGGTTGTTATCCCGCAGGCGTTGCAGAATGGTTAAACGTTTCTCTTTGTTCATGAAGCCTTCTCAGGGATCCCTTCCTCGATGCTGCGTGCGGCAGCGCGGCGCTTACGTTTCTCATCAATCAGGTATTTTACCGCCAGCATCATGCCGAGGCCGATAAACGCGCCCGGAGGCAGCATCGCCAGCAGGAACGGGGTATCGGTGTGGAACACCTCAATGCGCAGGGATTTCGCCCAGCCGCCCAGCAGCGCATCTGCGCCGTCGAACAGGGTGCCGTTGCCGAGAATTTCACGCATCGAACCCAGCACGAACATCGCCCCCGTTGCGCCCATGCCGATGGCAAAGCCATCCAGAGCAGAAATGAGCGGGTCATTTTTCACCGCAAAGGCTTCGGCGCGGCCTACCACGATGCAGTTGGTCACGATCAGCGGGATAAAAATCCCCAGTGACTGATAGAGGCCAAAGGCGTAGGCGTTGATCAGCATCTGCACGACGCTCACCACCGAGGCGATGATCATCACGTAAATCGGAATACGAATTTCTGACGGCGTCCAGCGACGCAGGGCAGAGATCGACAGGTTGGTCAGGGTCAGTACCAGGGTGGTCGCCAGACCCAGACCCAGGGCGTTGGTGGCGGTCGAGGTGACCGCCAGCAGGGGACACATCCCCAGCAGCTGAACAAGGGCGGAGTTGTTCTTCCACAGCCCCTGGACAATAACCTCTTTAACCTGACTCATGATCACTCCTCACAGGCGGGCAGATTGTTGAGTTGCGCAGGCAGCGTCTGGGCGTATATGCCCGCACGTTTAACGGCATTTACCACCGCGCGTGGGGTGATGGTCGCCCCGGTAAATTGATCGATCTCACCACCATCTTTCTTTACTGCAAATGCCGGATCGTCACTGCCATGAATGGTTTTGCCGGCAAAATGCAAAATCCAGTCGCTTAAGCGGGTTTCGATTTTATCCCCAAGCCCTGGCGTTTCGTGATGCTCAGTGACGCGCGTACCCAGCACGGTGCCGGAGAAGTCGGTGCCGACCAGCAGCTGGATGGCGCCGGAATAGCCATCCGGGGCTGTGGTTTCCATCACTGCGCCAACCGGGGCATCCCCTTTACGGGCAATAAAGATACGGTGAGTGCCTTTGCCTAAGGGGGCTGCCTCGACAAGATAACAACTTTTTTGCAGGTTGTTATCGTAAAGCTCTGCCGGGATCACCTGATCGAACAGCGCCTTTTGCTGACGCGCCGCCTGTTCGTCGATGGTGGGTTTGGTTAGCCCGTTGACGAGAGCCGTCAGGCCGGTCAGCACCGCGGCAAACAGCGCCAGCGTTACGCCGTGTTTTTGCATTGTTTTTAACATGGCGAGTCCCTTAGCGATGGCCGTACACACGTGGTCGCGTGTAATAATCAATTAACGGTACGGTGATGTTCGCCAGCAGAACCGCAAAGGCCACGCCGTCCGGGTAGCCGCCAAAGCTGCGGATCAACCACACCAGCAGACCGGCCAGAGCACCGAAAATCAGACGCCCACGGTTGGTGGTGGAGGCCGTCACCGGATCGGTAAGAATAAAGAACGCCCCCAGCATGGTCGCGCCGGAGAGCAGATGAAGTTGCGGTGACGCCAGCGATTCCGGCGAGAAGGCCCAGCCCAGCCCGGAACAAATTGCCAGGGTGACCAGGAAGCTCACCGGGATATGCCAGCGGATCGCCTTTTGCCACAGCATAAACAGGCCACCGGCAAGGTATGCCAGGTTAACCCACTGCCAGCCCGCGCCTGCCAGCACGCCGCTGTAAATCGGGTACTGCATGATCTGCTCCACGCTGTGACCGGCGTGCAGAGAGGTTTTAAAGGTATCGAGCGGGGTCGCCTGGCTGATACCGTCCACGCCCATGCGCAAGCTGTTCATATCCGCGCCTGTGGCGGTATGGCCAGAGAAAATTACTTGCAGGGCATCCATAAAGCCAGGCACGGTGGCCGCGATCTCATGCGGCGGTAGCCAACTGGTCATCTGCACCGGGAAGGAAATCAGCAGCACCACATAACCAATCATTGCCGGGTTAAACGGGTTATGCCCCAGGCCGCCATACAGCTGTTTGGCGATGATCACCGCAAACACGGTGCCGAGCACCACCATCCACCATGGGGCGAACGGCGGGATACTGATGGCCAGCAGCAGGCCGGTGAGCAGGGCGGAGTTATCGGCCAGGATCTTACTTACCGCCATCTTACGCAGTTTGAGCACCAGGGCTTCCGCCGCCAGCGCGCTCGCACAGCCCAGGATTATCTGGAACAACGTCCCCCAGCCAAAAAACCAGAACTGAACGGCAATGCCCGGCAGCGCGGCCAGGCAAACCAGCATCATAATGCGCGATGTCTGGCGCTGGTTGTGGGTATAAGGGGAGCTTGCGATTCTGAAAACCATTTAATCCTCGTTAACTGCCTGCTGTGCGGCTTTCTTCGCCTGGACGCGCGCAATGGCGGCAGCAACTGCCGCTTTGCGTGGATCGTCATTGGCTGCCGGTTCTTCTTCCTGTTGTGCCGCTTTACGTGCTTTCGCACGGGCAATGGCGGCTTCGACCGCGGCTTTACGCGGATCGACCGGTGTCGGTTCTACCTGAATTTCGTCCGGCTGCGCCGCTTTGCGGGCTTTCGCACGGGCAATGGCGGCTTCAACGGCCGCTTTACGCGGATCGACTGGTGCCGGTTCGGCCTCGAGCTCGTCCGGTTGCGCCGCTTTGCGGGCTTTCGCACGGGCAATGGCGGCTTCAACTGCCGCTTTACGCGGATCAATGGGTGCCGGTTCGGCCTCAATCTCGTCCGGCTGCGCCGCTTTACGGGCTTTCGCACGGGCAATGGCGGCTTCAACGGCCGCTTTACGCGGATCAACGGGTGCCGGTTCGGCCTCAACAGTGTCCGGTTGCGCCGCTTTACGGGCAATGGCAGCTTCAACGGCCGCTTTACGCGGATCAACGGGTGTCGGTTCGGCCTCAATGTTGTCCGGCTGCGCCGCTTTACGGGCTTTCGCACGGGCTATAGCGGCTTCTACAGCCGCTTTACGCGGATCAACGGAGGTCGGTTCTACCTCAGTCTCGTCCGGCTGCGATGCCTTACGGGCTTTAGCGCGGGCAATAGCAGCCTCAACTGCCGCTTTACGCGGATCCGCTTCTGGCTGTGCGGCGCCGGACTGCGCCTTCTCGGCCTGACGGGCACGAGCCTCTGCTTTACGCGCTTCGCGCGCGGCAATGGCTTCGCTATTGTCAGGGCGCTGACCCGATGGGATCACCACATCCTGAGCGGCAGTGGCTTTCTTCTCGCGAACACGAGCCAGGGCGGCATTAATGGCGTCCTGATCTTTCGCCGCAGGCTGAACCGCTGCTTTTTTATGACGTTCTTCGCGGGCGGCTTTTTCTCGCTCCAGACGCAGCTGGCGGGCTTCAAAGCGTGCTTTGGCCTCGGCAGCGCGTTTCTCTTCCTGGGCGATGGCGTAAATCTCGGCCTTTTCGACGCGGAAATATTGCACCAGCGGAATATTGCTCGGGCAAACCCAGGCGCAGGCACCGCATTCAATGCAGTCGGCCAGGTTATGGGCTTTTGCTTTGTCGTGGACCTGACCTTTGCTGTACCAGTAAAGCTGCTGGGGCAGCAGATCCGCCGGACAGGCATCGGCGCAGGCGCTGCAGCGTATGCAACCTTTCTCTTCCTGCTCCTCGCCCATCTCGCTGACGGATGGGGCCAGCAGACAGTTGGTGATTTTCACCACCGGGACATCCAGCCACGGCAGGGTAAAGCCCATTAGCGGTCCGCCCATGATCACCATCTGCTCCGCGCTCGGGCAGAACCCGGCCTGGTCCAGCAGGTGACGAACTGGTGTGCCCAGACGCGCCCAGACGTTGCCAGGGCGGCTGACGGCTTCACCGGTGAGGGTAACGACGCGCTCAGTGAGCGGCTCGCCGTCAACGACCGCACGTTTCACTGCATAGGCGGTGCCGACGTTCTGCATGAGCACGCCGATGTCAGAGGAGCGACCGCCGTGTGGAACCTGCTTGCCGGTTAAAATTTGGGTCAGCTGCTTCGCGCCACCGGAGGGGTATTTCGTCGGGATCACCCGCAGGCTGATATCATGACTCCCCGCCAACACCGCACGTAGCATTGAGATCGCCTGCGGCTTGTTGTCTTCAATACCGATCAGCACTTCCTTCGGCTGTAAAACATGGGCGAGGATGCGAATACCTTCAACAATTTGCGCTGCACAGTCCTGCATCAGACGATCGTCGGCAGTGATGTAAGGTTCACATTCGGCGGCGTTAATAATCAGGGTCTGAATCTTGTCGCCGCCGCCCTGCAATTTGTTGCCGGTGGGGAAGCCTGCGCCGCCCAGTCCGGCGACGCCAGACTGGTGGATACGGGCGATCAGCTCTTCGCGGCTGCGGCTACGGTAGTCGCTCCAGCCGTCGCGTTCGATCCAGCGATCTTCACCATCAGCGTCAATCACCACACACAGCTCAGACAGGGCAGAAGGGTGGGCTACCGTGTGCGGAGCAATCGCCGTTACGGTACCGGACGTGGGGGCATGAACCGGCAGCATACGCCCGCGCCCAAAGGTCAGCGGCTGGCCGCGTAACACAGTGTCACCGACCTTCACGCACAGCTCACCCTCAGCACCGATATGCTGTTTAAGAGGGATAACAAAACGGTTAGCCAGCGGGATCTGGCGCAGCGGCGTACCGCTGGACTGGGTTTTCATTTCGGGCGGATGAATACCGCCGTCGAAATCCCAGATCTTCTCTTTTCTGAAGGCAGAAAATAACTTAAGCATGTTGTTCCACAGGAATAATGCGAACCGGAATGGTTTGAAGATCCCATTTCCAGCTGTCGGTCGTTGTCGCTACCGGGCGTAACTCAATGCACTGCGTCGGGCAGGGGGCAACGCAGAGGTTGCAGCCGGTACACAGATCCTCAATCACGGTATGCATGGCGCGCGTGGCGCCTACGATGGCATCTACCGGGCAGGCCTGAATGCATTTGGTACAGCCGATGCAGTTTGGTTCATCGATCACTGCCAGCATACGAACCGGCTCCTGCGCACTTTCGTCACCGTCAACCGGCTGCGGATCGACGTTCAGCAAGGTGGCAATCTTCAGCATCACCGCTTCGCCGCCAGGCGCACAGCGGTTAATTTTCTCTCCGCCGTTACCTACCGCCTCTGCGTACGGGCGACAGCCGGGATAGCCGCACTGCCCACACTGGCTTTGCGGCAGCAGCTCATCAATTTTCTCAACGATCGGATCGTCCTCAACCGCGAAGCGGCGCGAAGCGTAACCGAGAATGATGCCAAATAGCAGCCCCAGTACGCTGATGGCTGCGATGGCGATCCAGATTGCATTCATTACAACTTCACCAGACCACTAAAGCCCATAAAGGCCAGAGACATAAGACCGGCGGTAACCAGCGCGATGGCGTTACCGCGAAACGGTGCCGGGATATCGGCGGCGACCATGCGTTCGCGGATCGCCGCAAACAGGACCATCACCAGCGAGAAGCCGACCGCAGCCGAAAAGCCGTACAGCGCCGACTGCAGGAAATTGTGCCCAAGGTTAATGTTGAGCAGCGCCACGCCGAGCACCGCACAGTTAGTGGTGATCAGCGGCAGGAAGATGCCGAGCAAACGGTATAACGCCGGGCTTGTTTTGCGCACCACCATTTCGGTGAACTGCACCACCACCGCGATAACCAGAATAAAGGCTAGCGTGCGCAAATAGGTCAGGCCAAGGGGGAGCAGGATCCATGTTTCAATCCACCAGGCACAGATCGAGGCGAGGGTCATCACGAAAGTGGTTGCCAGCCCCATCCCCATTGCTGTTTCCAGCTTTTTGGACACGCCCATAAACGGGCACAGGCCAAGAAACTTCACAAGAACGAAGTTGTTTACCAGCACCGTGCCGACAAAAAGCAGTAAGTAATCGGTCATTTTTCAGCCTGAGATAAAAAAGCCCCCTATTATCGGACAAGCCGCGGCAGGCGACAACAGGTTAACTGTAAGGTTATTACGGGTTCACAAAGGTGTTCTTCACGCGTGCCGAACGCTTAAAGTAGGGCACAAACAGTGCAGTCACCAGCAGGGGGAAGAGTAACTGACGCACCGCCAGCGCATCGGAGACGGGCGAAAACGCAAAAGCTTTAATAGCCAGTAATACAGAAACCAGTAGCCAGATAATATAGTGTTTCGGCACAGCCCGACGGCGTTTAAAAAACGCAATGGTTAACCAAAGCGTGTAGTACCACATGGCAATCGCAAAGGCGAAAGAAATAAACCACATGACAATATTACTGGTATTTTGCGCGCCCAGCGTTTTTAACGCGTGCGGCGACGTTAACGCCGTAGAGTAAAGGACGAGTGCCAGCGAAGCGCTTAATAATGCCATTAGCAGCCAGGCAAGCGGAGCCAGTAACCAGCCGCCAATTTTTTCTCCAGCCGTTGTGGTCATGTTCTCTCCCGAAGTCAGCGTAACAGTGCAAACTGCAAATTTGCAGGGGCGAGAGTATATAACATTTCCCGGGAATGGCTACCCTCTTATAGCACGTAACGCCACACGGACTTAGGCACTTCGCCAATGTTGAACAAACGCCCGCCAGAGACCAGTTCAGCGCGGCGATGATCTGCGGCGCGGTACATGCTGATAATCTCCTGGTTATCGCTCAGACTGTAGTTCAGATGATCAAACAACTTTTCCAGACTTTCGAGAGAATTAATTTTGCGAAATTTTAATAAATAGTCCTGAACGGTCATATTAATAATTTTCCATATTAAGAAGGAGTGATACCAAAGAAGTAATTCGGTCGAATAGTAAACGGAACAAAAAAGGCGTAAACATTTGCCGAAGCGTAGCGGCAAAAATAAGAATTTTCTTTACATGGCAAAATCAGGCGTCGGTCGACGCCTGGCGATGAAGGTTAACGCTGTTCATGACGGCTGGCAATATGCAACTGACATCATATGTCACTATTTTTGAGCAGTGCATGCGGCTTGGCTTGATTGACACTATTGACCGGTTCCGGCGGCTGATAGTTGTCGATATGGCTGGCGATGCCCAGCAATATCACCGACACGCCCAACACAATCCATCCGGCTAACTCGATAATTCGATTAATGATTGTCGTCATGATTCGTTATTTTGTTTTATCCATAAATACAGTTTAAGAATTTTACAGCGCAGATTGCCGCCCGGCAAGCGCTTTGCAGTGTTGTTTTGCGATTGTACTCAGCTAGTTATAATTGTTAATCAGAAATTACTGATTGCATATATCGCCCCGAGGCGCAAAACCCAGTTTTAACCTATTGTGACCAGAGTAGAGATAGTGTGAAATATGTGTGTCAAAAGAAGAGAGGCGACGTCATGAACGACAAAATCCGTGTTGGATTAATAGGTTATGGTTATGCGAGTAAAACGTTTCATGCTCCGCTAATTGATGGCACGCCAGGGATGGAACTGGCGGCAATCTCCAGCAGCGATGCGAGTAAAGTGCATGCAGACTGGCCGACGGTGCCGGTAGTTTCCGAGCCGAAGCATCTGTTTAACGATCCCACTATTGATCTCATCGTCATCCCTACGCCCAATGACACTCACTTCCCACTGGCTAAAGCAGCCCTGGAAGCAGGGAAGCATGTGGTGGTGGACAAACCTTTTACCGTGACACTGTCACAGGCCCGGGAGCTGGACGCGCTGGCGAAAAGCCTCGGGAAATTGCTCTCCGTGTTTCATAACCGCCGTTGGGACAGCGATTTCCTGACCGTGAAAGCGTTGATCGCTGACGGGTCTCTCGGAGAAGTAGCCTTCTTTGAATCGCATTTTGATCGCTTCCGTCCGCAGGTACGCAACCGCTGGCGCGAGCAGGCGGGTCCGGGCAGCGGTATTTGGTACGATCTGGCCCCCCATCTGCTTGACCAGGCCGTTAACCTGTTCGGTCTACCGGTGAGCCTGAACGTCGATCTGGCCCAGCTGCGTCCTGGCGCACAGGCCACGGACTACTTCCACGCTGTGCTGAGTTATCCGCAGCGTCGTGTGGTACTGCACGGCACCATGATGGCAGCGGCAGAATCGGCTCGCTATATCGTGCATGGCTCCCGCGGCAGCTACGTGAAGTTTGGCCTCGACCCGCAGGAAGATCGTCTGAAAAATGGCGAGCGTCTGCCGCAGGAAGACTGGGGTTACGACATGCGTGACGGCGTGTTGACCCGCGTTGAAGGCGAAGAGCGTGTAGAAGAGACCTGGCTGACGCTGCCGGGTAACTATCCGGCCTATTATGCTGGTATTCGCGATGCGCTGAACGGCGACGGTGAAAACCCTGTTCCTGCGAGCCAGGCGATTCAGATTATGGAGTTGATTGAGCTGGGGATTGAGTCTGCGAAACATCGCGCGACCTTGTGTCTCGCTTAAAAAAGTAAAGCCCGGCACTGCCGGGCTTTTTCTTATCCGCGTGCGACCTTGTCGCGCAGCGCCTGCTTCTCCGCAGGGGTCAGGAAGGCCATTTCCAGCCCGTTGATCTGCGCCTGGCGGATCTGCTCCCGGCTCAGTCCAGCCAGCGAGGCGGCAACCGTATACTCGTGAATAATATCCACGCCCTGAACCGCCGGATCGTCGGTATTCAGCGAGGCCATCACCCCATGCTCCAGGAAGGTTTTCAGTGGATGCTGCGCCAGCGTCGCCACGGTGCTGGTCTGAATATTGGAGGTCAGACAGGATTCAATCCCGATACGCTGCTCTGCCAGGAAGTCCATCAGAGCCGGGTCTTCAACCGCCTTCACCCCATGACCGATACGCTCGGCACCTAACTCACGAATGGCCTGCCAGATGCTCTCCGGGCCTGCCGCTTCACCGGCATGCACGGTGATGTGCCAGCCAGCATCGCGGGCGCGGTTAAAGTGAGAGAGGAACAGGCTGCCCGGGAAGCCCAGCTCGTCACCCGCCAGATCCACAGCGGTGATATGGTCGCGGTGCGCCAGCAGCGCCTCAAGCTC
Source organism: Leclercia sp. LSNIH3 (assembly GCF_002935105.1). Taxonomy (NCBI): domain Bacteria; kingdom Pseudomonadati; phylum Pseudomonadota; class Gammaproteobacteria; order Enterobacterales; family Enterobacteriaceae; genus Leclercia; species Leclercia sp. LSNIH3. Next base: position 303,194 of record NZ_CP026387.1, on the reverse strand, counting down.
CTGCAGGCAGGCGTCTTCCCCGAAGGTGCGGCTCATGATGCCAATCAGACGGGCCTCGACGTTGAAGGTCTTGCAGCCCTCACGCACGCCAGCAATCACCGCTTCAACCACGCCTGCCACCGGCAGTTTATGGGTCATCGCCATGTAGCCCGGCGAGAAGCGCAGTTCGACATAGTGCAAACCGTTGCGCGCGGCATCTTCGATATTTTCAAAAGCGACGCGACGACAGGCGTCCAGCGAGGCCAGAACTTTTACCCCCCAGTCGAGCTTACTCAGGAAACTGACCAGATCCGGCTCGTTTTCCGTAACCTGCACATGTGGGATCAACGTCTCAAGGGTTTGTGCGGGCAGGGTTAAATTATACTGACGGCCCAGGTCAAGGATGGTCTGGGCGCGGATGTTACCATCAAGGTGGCGATGAACGTCAGTTAACGGGAGGGTGATATCAATCATGGTCGCACTCTTTATTAGTAGAAGTGCGGGCTATTATAAAAACAAAACGAGAGAAAAAGCTATTTGCGCAAGGGATTATTCCGTTGCGCAAACGAATTACTGCAAAGTACGGATCCCGGCAATCAGGCGCTCGACACCCTGCTCAAGCTTACTGCGTGGGCAGCCAGCGTTAAGACGGACAAAACCTTTGCCTCCATCCCCGTAGGTATAACCCGGCATGATTGCCACTTTTTGCAGCTCAATCAGCACCTTCTGCAGTGCCTTGTCATCGATCCCGAGCGGACGAAGATCGATCCATGCCAAATAGGTCGCCTGCGGCGGCTGCCAGTTTAACGTCGGGAAAGCGGCATTCAGCGTGTCGGCGACGTACTGCAAATTCGCCTCCAGATAAGCGCGTAGCGCATCCAGCCATGCTTCGCCCTGCTGATACGCCGCAATATGCGCCACCAGCGCCAGCACCGACGGCGAGGACAGCCCATCACGGCCTTTCAGCGCCTGCAGATAGGCCATGCGACTGGCCTCATCGCCAATCAGGCCGTATGCGCCGGTAAGGGCGGGAATGTTGAAGCTCTTGGAGCCAGAGGTTAGCAGCGCCCATTTACCCTGAGCGACTTCGCACCAGGGGGTATGCCGTTGCTCGCCCCACACCATATCCATGTGGATTTCATCACTGATCACCGCCACGCCATGTCGCGCGCAGAGGTCAGCCATAGTGGTTAACTCGTCGCGTGTCCAGACCTTGCCGGTCGGATTATGCGGGCTACAGAGCAATAGGATTTTGTTTTGCGGCTGGGCCAGCACCGCTTCCAGTTCGGCCATATCGCACTGCCAGCCCGCCACCGAGTGTTGCAGGCCGACAGAGACAACCTGTCGGTTATTACCCGCAACGGCGTTATAAAACGCGTCGTAAGCGGGGGTGTGGATCACCACGCCGTCACCGGCGTCCGACCACTGGCGAATCAACTCTGACACCATATAGATCACCGAGGGGCCATAGACGATGGCACGGGTGTCGATGGTGCTGTGAAAACGCTGGTGGAACCAGTGGGCCACAGCGGCCAGGAATTCGTCGTTTTTCCAGCGGCTGTAACCAAATACCCCGTGGCCGATGCGCGTTTGCAGGGCGTCGATGATGCAAGGGGCGGTGGCAAAATCCATATCCGAGATGGTAAAAGGCAGCAGATCGGCGGCACCAAAACGGTCGGCAATATAGTCCCACTGGGTGCACCATGTACCGTGACGATCCACGACGGTAGCAAAATCAAACATGTCGTTGGTCCTTAAAATAAAACCCCCTCATGGCGAGGGGGGAGGCATCAGGCTTCTACTGTTCGCATCAGGGTCGCCAGTTCGTCTTTGACTGATTGCACCTGCGGGCCGATAACCACCTGCAAATTATGCTGGTTTAACTGTACCACGCCGATAGCGCGGTTAGCCTTCAGGGCGTTGGTATCTACTTTAGACATATCTGCCACCGACAGACGCAGGCGGGTGATGCAGTTATCCAGCGAGGTAATGTTATCCGCACCGCCCAGCGCCGCCAGAATGGCAGGGGTGTTATAGCCGGATTTGCCAATCGTACCCGCAACCGCCTGTTCAACGCTGGTGGCCGCATCGGTATCACGACCCGGCGTTTTCAGGTTAAAGCGGGTGATGGCGAAGCGGAAGATACCGTAGTACACCGCGAACCAGATCGCTGCTACTACGGGTACCAGATACCATTTGGTCGACAGGCCATGCAGGATGCCGAACACCACAAAGTCGATCACGTTGCCGTCGGTGTTGCCGATAGTCACACCCAGCACCGCCATCACGGTAAAGCCCAGACCGGTCAGCACAGCGTGGATGAGGTACAGCACCGGGGCAACGAACAGGAACAGGAATTCAATCGGTTCGGTGGTTCCGCCCACCACGCAGGCGATCACACCGGAGATCAGCAGGCCTTTAATTTTGTGACGGTTTTCCGGGCGAGCACAGTGGTACATCGCCAGGGCTGCGCCCGGCAGGCCACCGAGGAAGGCTGGCATTTTACCCTGGGACAGGAAGCGAGTGGCGCTCTCCGAGAAACCGTGGGTGGTCGGGCAGCTTAGCTGCGCCTGGAAGATGGTCAGCGCGCCGCTCACATCGTGACCGCACACCTCCATCGTACCGCCCGCTTCCGTGAAACGGATCAGGGCGACAAGAATATGCTGAAGTCCAAACGGCAGCAGCAGACGTTCACCGGTACCGAAGATCATCGGTCCAAAATCACCGGCACCGTTAATGATGCGGCCAATGCCGGTAATGCCCATGGCAAAGACAGGCCAGATCAAGGGGATCACAAGGCCAAACAGACCCATCACCACAAGGGTGATAATGGGCACAAAGCGGGTGCCACCAAAGAATGCCAGCGCGTCCGGCAGGCGGATATTGTGGAAACGCTCGTGCAGCATCCAGATGATCACACCCGCGATCACTGCGCCGAGGATCCCGGTATCAATAGACTGAATACCAATCACGCTCTGTATGTTGTTGGCCTTGAGTACTGCCGCATCGGTGGTCGGCAGGATGCCTTTGGCAGTGAGCCAAAAGTTGACCGCCAGGTTCATCACCGCATAGCCAACGAAACCGGCAAATGCCGCGACACCTTTGTTTTCCCGCGCCAGGCCCAGCGGGATAGCGATACAGAACATCACCGGCAGGAAGCTAAAGGCAAAGGAGCCGACCTTGCTCATCCAGATGAAGACAGCCTGCAGCACAGGATTGCCGAGGAACGGGATCAGCGTAATCACATCGTGACTGCTTAGCGAGCTGCCGATCCCCAGCATGATCCCGCAGAACGAGAGGAGCGCCACGGGCAGCATAAAGGTTTTACCCAGTTGCTGGAAAAACTCCCACAGCGATATTTTTTGTGCTGCTTTCGCCGTCATAAAACGACTCCTGTGTTGTTAAAATCAGTTTATCTGCTTCAATGCTGCGAGAAGATAAAACGTTTTATCAAATTTTAGTGCGCGCTAAATCACATTCTTAGCCTTTAACTGGTAGTATAAAGATAACGTATTGATAAAACGTTTTACCGGTCTCATTGTCAGGGAGTCACGCCATCACATGGCTGTAGCGAAAAAGATCACCATTAATGACGTCGCGCAGGCGGCGGGCGTGTCCGTCAGCACGGTGTCACTGGTGCTGAGCGGAAAAGGGCGGATCTCCTCCGCGACAGGCCAGCGCGTCAACGATGCGGTTGAGGAATTGGGATTTGTTCGTAACCGGCAGGCTTCGGCGCTGCGCGGTGGACAAAGCGGGGTGATTGGCCTGATTGTCCGCGATCTGACCTCGCCGTTTTATGCCGAACTGACGGCAGGGCTGACGGAGGCGCTGGAATCGCAAGGCCGGATGGTCTTTTTACTCCACGGTGGCCGGGAAGCGGATCAGTTGCTCCAGCGCCTCGACATGCTGCTGACCCAGGGGGTCGATGGGGTGATCGTTGCCGGGGCATCCGGGTTAAGCAACGAACTGTGCGAACGGGCAGCCCAGAAGGGTGTTCCGCTGGTGTTTGCTTCTCGCGCCAGCTATCTGGATGAGGCCGATACCCTGCGCCCGGACAACATGCAGGCAGCACAAATGCTGACCGAACATCTTATTCGCCGCGGCCATCAGCGGATTGCCTGGCTGGGCGGAAAAAGCTCGTCGCTGACCCGCGCCGAACGGGTGGGCGGCTACTGTTCAACGCTGATTAAATACGGCCTGCCGTTCCACAGTGAGTGGGTGGTGGAGTGCGAGTCCAGCCAGAAGCAGGCGGCAGAGGCTATCGGGACGTTGCTCCGCGCCAGCCCCACCATCAGCGCCGTGATCTGCTACAACGACGTCATCGCAATGGGCGCCTGGTTTGGCCTGATACGGGCCGGACGCCAGAGCGGGGAAGGCGGGGTTGAAACCTTCTTTGGTCATCAGGTGGCGCTCGGTGCCTTTGCGGATGTGTCAGAAAACGCGCTGGACGATCTGCCTATCGTCTGGGCAACCACCCCTGCACGGGAGATGGGCCACACGCTGGCGGACAGGATTATGCAGCGGATTGAAAAATCTGATGTGCAAGCCGGGCATCAGATTGTCTCCGCCCGGTTAGTCCCCGTGAAGTAGCGTCACGGTTACAGGAAGATCGCTAAGACGTCCTGGCTGGCGGCAATAAAAAACCCCTCAAAGAGGGGTTTTTTAGCATTACTGCTGCGGAACCGTAGGCTGTGCCGGAGCCGGAGCCGGAGCCGGAGCCGGAGCCGCTGGCGCGGCAGGCTCGTCCGGTACCGCCAGGTTCAGCGCCGGAACGCCAAACATGCCGACAAACTCTTCCAGCGTCATCTTCTGACCGTTCAGCGTAACCTGCCCGTTGCTGTACTGCAGGCTGGTGCTGATGACGTTATCTTCCACGGTAGTGATGCGGAACATCTGGCCCATTGCCGCCAGGCCTTTCACCTGCTGGCCAGCCAGCTTACCAGCGTCATCTTCGTTATAGCCTTCCAGCTTCGCAATCTGGGTCATGAACTCGGTCGCCATGTCCATCGGGATAGTAAGCTTGCTCTCCAGCGATTTCACACTGCGATCCACTTCCTGGGCCAGGGTTTGCGCCTCGCCCGTGGCGGTGGCAGGGTCCTTCAGGAACAGCGACAGGTTGAAGTTGGTCTCGCCTTTGCTGTTTTTCCAGCTCAGCGGAGCCAGCGTTACCACCGGCTCGCCTTTAAGCAGGACGGGCAGGTTGCTGAAGAAAACTTCTGCCGCTTTTTGCTGATACAGGGCCGGATTTTCCATCAGCGCTTTATCTGCCAGCAACGCCTGGCTCTGGGCGCGATATTGCTGGCTGAATTGATGCCACGCCTGGCCGTCAATATTGCCGATTTTCAGCGTCAGCTTGCCGGTACCCAGATCCTGATTCTGCACTTTCAGGCTCTTCAGGCTGTAATCCAGCTGGCTATTAACGCTCTTGCCATCTTTCGACAGCTCGGCTTTACCGCTCAGATCGGTTCCCTCAAGCACGGCCATCTCTTTGCCTTCAATGGCGATAGCCAGCTTATCGAGCGTGAGTTTTTGATCGCCGATCCGCTCATCAAAGTCGGTCAGACGGCTATTGCCCTCGGTTTTGAGGTTGTTGAAGGTGAGCTGCACTTTCTGGCCGTACTCATTGACGGCATTTACCAGGCCGCTTGCTGCGTCACCTTTCAGCGAGACGTTTTTGCCATCACGATCGGCATCCAGCTGGAAATTGCCGCCGCTGAAGGCCACTTTTTCATCGCCCTTTTCGTAATTCAGTGCTTTCAGCGCCAGATCGGTACTCGTATCACCGGCATAGCTGATGCGGGTATTGGCCTCGAACGGAGACTCATTCTTCGCCAGATCGAACAGCGGTTTTGACGCTTCGTTGTTCACCAGCGTCGATTTTACCGAGGCCATGGAAGGGATAAGGTTGAAGGATTTCAGCTGGGCGAGCGGGAAGGGACCGTGATCCACCACTTCGTTCAGCACCAGGCTTTGTCCTGGCTGCAGCCATGGATTTTGCGTGCCAGCGACCGGTTTAAGCACCAGTTGCAGATGGCTTTTGAACAGGCCGCGCTGGTAATCCTGGTAACTGACCTCCAGCCCGGCTTCTGGCGCGGTGCGCTTAAGCTCGCTGTTCGCCTGCGCGACCATTTCTGCCAGATGGCTCTCCAGCTGTTTCCCGGTATACCAGGCCGCACCCGTCCAGACCACACCTAATGCAACAATAACGCCTGCGGCTATAACCGATTTCTTCATCGTGATTATCCCTAAAATGAAACCGAGCGGTTAAAACCGCCCGGTGAGGTCATAAGATTACCAATAGCTTAGCAACAAATGTTAAAAAATTCAGTAGGTCACTATAGCTTGTTGTAAACACGGGCCAGACGACCGACGCCGCTGACGTTGACCGGCGAGTCACTGGCGGCAATAAATGCCGACTCGCCCGGCTTCAGCACCAGCCGCTCGTCACCCTTGCTCACGACGGCTTCGCCCTCAACGCAGAAGAGGATCGCCGCGCTCTGCTGAGCCAGCGCGCTTTCTGCACTGCTCAGTTCGTGAAGCGAAAACGCAAAGTCTTCAACCGGGATCGGGAAGTCCAGTTCTGCACCGTTTTTAACCGGCTGGGTGAGCAATTCTGCCGCCGGTTTGGCGACAAATTTAACATTCGCCACCAGTTCAGGAATATCGATGTATTTTGGCGTCAGGCCCGCGCGAAGCACGTTATCGGAGTTGGCCATCACCTCCAGCGCCACGCCTTTAAGGTAGGCGTGCGGCGTTTCGGCGAACAGGAACATCGCTTCACCCGGTTCGAGTTTGACCACGTTTAACAGCAGCGGTGAGAACAGGCCGCTGTCGTCGGGGTAGAACTCTGAAATCACGCGGATAGTCTGCCACGGCTCACCCTGTTGGCTGTTCAGAGCGGCTTTCAGCACCGCCAGCGCGCGGGATTTTTCTTCGCCCTGCATATTGAGCAGGCTGGCGAAGAGGTGGCTCAGGCGCTCTGCATCGGGTTTTTCGAGGAAGTGGGCAATGGCGCTGTGTGCCCCGGCCACCGGCTGAAGCAGGGAGACAATTTCAGAGAATTCGCGGAAAGCATTCATCGCCAGGAACGGCGTTAAAGCGAAAACCAGCTCCGGTTTGTGGTTCGGATCTTTATAGTTACGCTCGGCGGCATCCAGCGGAATACCGGCGGCGTTCTCTTTGGCAAAACCTGCTTCTGAGGCCTGCTTGTTCGGGTGAACCTGAATGGAGAGCGGCTGATCCGCGCACAGCACCTTAAAAAGAAACGGCAGTTCGCCAAAACGGTCAGCGACCTGCGTACCCAGCAGCGTGCCTTTATCCGCGTCGATGACCTCACGCAGGGAGCGAACCCCGTGGGCACCCTCAATTTTTGAGCTGCTCTTTGGGTGCGCCCCCATCCACAGCTCTGCCATCGGCAGGTTGTCGGGGTTGGCGATACCGTAGAGATCCGTTAACGCAGTTTTACTTCCCCAGGCGTAGTTCTGCACTGAGTTAATGAGTTTTTGCATTATCAAGCCCTGTTTCAAATGTGGAATTAACTGCCCGTATTAAAGCAATAAACCGGGCGGAAGTAACCTGCGCACGGAAAAAGTCGTACTAGTCTCAGTTTTTGTTAAAAAATTGTGTAGGATAAGCCAACTCGCTTTTAAGCAAGGCAAACGGAACATCTGCCTGAACCATAATCAGCAATGTCGTAAGTGAGAGAACAATGTCGAATAAACCCTTCTATTATCAGGATCCTTTCCCGCTGGCCAAGGATCAGACCGAATATTACCTGTTAACCCGCGATTACGTTTCTGTCTCTGAGTTTGAAGGTCAGGAGATCCTCAAAGTGGACCCGCAGGCGCTGACCTTACTGGCGCAACAGGCCTTCCACGATGCCTCCTTCATGCTGCGCCCGGCGCACCAGCAGCAGGTGGCCGATATCCTCAGCGACCCGCAGGCCAGTGAAAACGACAAATACGTTGCGTTGCAGTTCCTGCGTAACTCCGATATCGCGGCGAAAGGCATTCTGCCGACCTGCCAGGACACCGGCACCGCCATCATCACCGGTAAAAAAGGCCAGCGCGTCTGGACCGGCGGCGGTGACGAAGCGGCCCTGGCGCACGGCGTCTATAACACCTATATCGAAGATAACCTGCGCTATTCGCAAAACGCCGCGCTGGATATGTACAAAGAGGTGAATACCGGTACCAACCTGCCGGCGCAGATCGACCTCTACAGCGTCGATGGCGACGAATACAAATTCCTCTGCATCGCTAAAGGCGGCGGTTCAGCCAACAAAACTTATCTCTACCAGGAGACCAAAGCGCTGCTCTCGCCGGGCAAGCTGAAGAACTACCTGGTCGAGAAGATGCGTACCCTTGGCACCGCGGCCTGCCCGCCGTACCACATCGCCTTTGTCATCGGCGGCACCTCGGCAGAAAGCACCCTGAAAACCGTTAAACTGGCCTCCACCAAATATTATGACGGCCTGCCAACCGAAGGTAACGAGCACGGTCAGGCGTTCCGCGATGTGCAGCTGGAACAGGAGCTGCTGGTGGAAGCCCAGAACCTCGGATTGGGCGCACAGTTTGGCGGCAAATATTTTGCCCACGATATCCGCGTGATCCGCCTGCCGCGTCACGGCGCGTCCTGCCCGGTGGGTATGGGCGTCTCCTGCTCCGCTGACCGTAACATCAAGGCCAAAATCAACCGCGACGGTATCTGGATCGAAAAACTGGAAAACAACCCAGGGAAATACATCCCGGAAGAGCTGCGTAAAGCGGGCGAGGGCGAGGCGGTGCGCGTTGACCTGAACCGTCCGATGAGCGAGATCCTGGCCCAGCTTTCGCAGTACCCGGTCTCCACCCGTCTGTCGCTGAACGGCACCATCATCGTGGGCCGTGATATCGCTCACGCGAAGCTGCAGGAGCGTCTGGATAACGGCGAAGGGCTGCCGCAGTACATCAAGGATCACCCGATCTATTACGCGGGTCCGGCCAAGACTCCTGATGGTTATGCTTCCGGTTCCCTGGGGCCAACCACGGCAGGGCGTATGGATTCTTATGTAGATCAGCTCCAGGCCAACGGCGGTAGCATGATCATGCTGGCGAAGGGCAACCGCAGCCAGCAGGTGACCGACGCCTGCCACAAGCACGGTGGTTTCTACCTCGGCAGTATCGGCGGCCCGGCCGCGGTGCTGGCGCAGGGCAGCATCAAGAGCCTCGAGTGCGTGGAATACCCGGAACTGGGGATGGAAGCCATCTGGAAAATTGAAGTGGAAGACTTCCCGGCGTTTATCCTCGTGGATGACAAAGGCAACGACTTCTTCAAACAGATCCAGTCTTCACAGTGTTCGGCCTGTGTGAAGTGATCTAAAACGCCTATCCGGCCTGCCAGTAAGATAGGCCGGATAGGCGCAGTGCCGCCGGACAACAAAAAGAGCGCACAAAGCGCCATACCGTTTCCCCGATCTCATCAATACTTATTTCTTTGAGCTGTGAGCAATCCACTTCAGTGTTATCAAGGAGAAAGTAATGACCTCACGCAGTGAGAAAGATTCGATGGGCGCCATCGACGTCCCGCAGGACAAACTCTGGGGCGCACAAACCCAGCGTTCGCTGGAACATTTCCGTATTTCCACTGAAAAAATGCCGGTCTCGCTGATCCAGGCCCTGGCGCTGACTAAACGTGCGGCAGCCAAGGTAAACCAGGATTTAGGCCTGCTGGGGGCAGAAAAAGCCACCGCCATTATCAACGCCGCCGATGAAGTGCTGGCGGGCAAACATCCCGACGAGTTCCCTCTCGCTATCTGGCAGACCGGCTCCGGCACCCAAAGCAATATGAATATGAACGAGGTGCTGGCAAACCGTGGCAGCGAGCTGCTCGGCGGCGTACGCGGCATGGAGCGCAAGATCCACCCCAACGATGACGTTAACAAAAGCCAGAGTTCCAACGACGTCTTCCCGACGGCGATGCATGTGGCGGCGCTGATTGCCCTGCGGGAGCAGCTGATTCCACAGCTGAACGTGCTCAAGCAGACCCTCGATGATAAAGCTCAGGCGTTCGCCGATATCGTCAAAATTGGCCGAACCCATCTGCAGGATGCCACACCGCTGACTCTCGGCCAGGAGATCTCCGGCTGGGTAGCGATGCTCGACCACAATCTGCGCCATATCGACCACAGCCTGCCGCACCTGGCGGAGCTGGCACTGGGGGGCACCGCGGTGGGCACCGGGCTTAACACCCATCCTGAATACGCGGTACGCGTGGCTGAGGAACTGGCGACCATCACCGGGCAGCCGTTTGTCACCGCGCCGAACAAGTTTGAAGCGCTGGCCACCTGCGATGCGCTGGTGCATGCCCACGGGGCGCTGAAAGGGCTGGCGGCATCGCTGATGAAAATCGCCAACGACGTGCGCTGGCTGGCCTCCGGGCCGCGCTGCGGCATTGGTGAGATCAGTATTCCTGAGAACGAGCCGGGCAGCTCCATCATGCCGGGCAAGGTGAACCCAACCCAGTGTGAAGCCATGACCATGCTCTGCTGCCAGGTGATGGGCAACGATGTGGCGGTCAACATGGGCGGGGCGTCCGGCAACTTTGAACTGAACGTCTACCGTCCGATGGTGATCCATAACTTCCTGCAGTCGGTGCGTCTGCTGGCCGATGGCATGGAGAGCTTTAACGAACACTGCGCGGTAGGTATTGAGCCTAATCGCGAGCGCATCAGCCAGCTGCTCAATGAGTCGCTCATGCTGGTGACGGCACTCAATACCCATATTGGCTACGACAAGGCGGCTGAGATCGCGAAAAAAGCCCATAAAGAGGGGCTGACGCTCAAAGCCGCCGCGCTGGCGCTGGGCTATCTCACCGAGGCCGAGTTCGGCAGCTGGGTTCGCCCGGAAGAGATGGTCGGTAGCCTGAAATAGCTACTCCGCAACATACAGGTGCAGCCGCGGAATGATTAAGCGTAGCGGCTGCGCCTGGGGCTTATAACGATGCTGTACGTTGTCAGCATCGTAATTCAGCAACTCGCCGATATCCGGGATCACCGCGCCCTGGTCAACGTCGTACAACGCAATCAACGGCGTCGGGCAGGCGTACTGCACCTGCTTTTGCTGTCCGGCATACCAGACGCGGGCGATAGGCTGCACCTTTACCGGCCTTTTGATCTTCAGCCGCGCCTGCACAGGCAGCGCATGGATGGCGGTATATTCTGCCTCCAGCCGCTCCACCCACTGATCTCTGGACCAGGGCGCCACGGCGCGCGGAGACTTCAGGCTTTTTTCCAGCATCTCCAGCACCTCATCGCGGGTGAAATTCTTGATGATGTGCTTATTGGCCCAGCCGAAGCGCAGCGTGGCGGGGTGATTGATCACCGTTAACGTGCGATAGGCGTTGAGCGTGATCAACCCCGGCAACTGGTGATGCACCCACTCAAAGCGTGCGGCGGGAGCCAGGCCAGACTCCTCGGTGACGATTTTTTCAAAGTCCGCTTTTAAGGCGTTAATGCTCGCGATCTGTTCCGTAAGCTGCATCCGGTGGGCGGCGTCGCTCTGCAGGCAGATCACCCCCGGCAGGCGCACGGCGGCCTTGCTGCTGCGGGTTTCCGACTGCTGCTGAATAAACAGGTGGCGGTAGTGTTGCAGCGCCATGGTCAGGGCTTCCTGGCCGATGTGCTGCTTTACCGCGATGGCGTTAAGCGGATCGTGTTCAGCCCCTTTGGCAACGTCCGGCAGGGAGAAGACGCGGCCCGCCAGCAAGCGGCAGGATTGCAGATCGTGGGTAAGTTGCGCCAGCTCGTGTTCCATCTGGCGAAAGGTTGAGTTTAAGCGTTCGAGCAGATCGTAAGTCGCCATAGCACACCACATTAGTTACAACATACTCATTATATAGCACAGCACGCCCGGTCAGGCCAGCGTGCGGTTTGGTTCAGTCAGGGATGGGAAGGGCGATATGATGCCAGACAGGCCAGTTGAAGCAGAACCTGGCGCCGCCGAGATCGCTCGCTTCGCAGCTGACATCGCCGCCCAGCGCCTGAGCGATCGAGTGGACGATAGCCAGCCCCAGGCCGCAGCCGCCGGTGGCGCGGTCACGGCTCGGGTCGAGTCGGACAAAGGGTTCAAACACCCGCTGACGCGCCTCTGGTGCAATGCCCGGGCCGTCATCCTCCACCGACAGCGTGGCGCGGCTGCCGCTCAGGTGCAGTGAAATTCGCAGGGTGTTATCGCTGTAGCGCAGGGCGTTATTGACCAGATTATCCAGCACCCGCTCCATCAAACGCATATCCAGCGCGCCGTAATCGCCGCCCATGCTGTCTATCAGCAGCGTGCGCTGGGGGTTAACGCTCTGCACGTCTTCAACATAGCTACGCAACCAGGCCGGGAGATCCGGGGTGGTGAGTTTAAGTTCGTTCTGCGGGCGATCGAGCCGGGCATAGGTCAGCAGCTCCTCAATCAGCGCCTCAAGTTGGCCGATATCGCGATTCAGCGCCTGTGATTCCGCCGCGGTCAGGTTCTCACTCATCTCCAGCCGGTAGCGCAACCGCACCAGCGGGGTACGCAGCTCGTGGGCGATACCGTCGATCAGCTGCTTTTTGCTGGCGATCAGCGCGTTGATGTTGTCGGCCATCTGGTTAAAGGCCACCCCCAGACGCTCAAAGCTGGAGGCGCTGTCGAAATGGATCCGTTCAGTCAGGTGCCCGTCGCCAAAGCGCTGGGCAGCGGCCTCAAGGCGGAGCATGTCCTGCCAGTGGGGACGCATCCAGATAAAGACCGGGAAGGCCAGCGAAATGGCGATAAAGGCCAGCAGGACGAGATCCAGCAGGCGCATCTGGTGCAGGAAATAGAGGTAGGGCACCGGGCCAACCGCCAGCACATAGTGGCTGCGCGGGATACGCTGGATAAAGGTGTATTGATCGTCCAGCGCCACGATGTCACCCCCACGAAGGCGCTGCATGGTCGGGGCATCCAGGTCGTACTTTTTCAACGGTTCGATGCGCAGTTTGAAGGATAAATTCAGATCCAGCTCCTTAATGGTGCGCGCCCAGTCGTGAGGAGGGATCTCACGCAGTTCGCTACGCATCAGATAGAGCGAGCTTTTCATCAGGTCATCCAGCGATTGCCTGCCCGCGCGCTCGGCGGTGAATTTGTAGACCAGCCCGACCAGCATGGCCATTACCAGGAAGCAGACAAACAGCAGGAGGTAAAACTGCACGAACAGCTTTTTCATTACGTATCACCCAAATACCACGCGTTAATGATGCGGCCCGACCAGACGGTTCACACTCTCTGGCGGAACATGGCACACTTTACGCAATGGGCTGCCTCATGGCATAGCGAATATTTAACGTCTCGCCTTGCTTTATCACGTTTGCTTTCACATGCCAGGCATTTTCGATCAGCGCAGGGGTCAGCACGGTATCCGGTGGTCCACTGGCAATCACAGACCCGGATTTCAGCAGCACCAGCCGCTGGCAATAGTTGGCGGCGAGATTGAGATCATGCAGCGCCACCACCACCGTAACCGGCAGTTTGGTGATTAACGTCATTAATTCCAGTTGGTACTCAATATCCAGGTGGTTGGTGGGTTCATCGAGGATCAGTAGCCCCGGCCGTTGGGCGAGGGCGCGGGCGATTTGAGCGCGCTGCCGTTCCCCGCCGGAAAGTTGTCGCCAGAGGCGGTGTCGCAAGCTGGAAAGTTTCATCAGACGGATGGCATCCTCCACGGCGATGTCGTCGGTACTGTCCCAGCTAAAAAGCCCCCTGCGGTGCGGCGTGCGGCCCAGACGGACGATTTGCTCCACGCAAAGATCGCCGTCGACGTCGGCATGCTGGGGAACAAACGCCAGTTTTTTTGCCCGCTCCCGCAGGGGGATCGCGTTGAGCGGAGTTCCATCAAGGCGGATATGATGCGCCTGGTGCGGGAACAACCCCGCCAGGCAGCGCAGCAGTGTTGATTTACCGGAACCATTCGGCCCCAGCAAGCCAATAACTTCCCCGGTAGCCAGCTCAAGATTGATGTCGTGCAGCACTTTTCGCGACTGCAGGGTCAGCTGCAATCCTTTCAAGGAAAGGGTCATTATTTTTTCTCCCGGCTGCGATACAGCAGAACCACAAATGCAGGCGCACCCACCAGTGCGGTGACCACGCCTATGGGAAGAACCTGATGAGTAATCAGGGTACGAGAAACCACATCGGCGAGGATCATAAAGTGACTGCCGATCAGAAAGGTCAGGGGAATGGCGCGGCGATGCCCGGGGCCACATAACAGGCGTGTAATGTGCGGGATCACCAGCCCAACAAACCCCACCGCACCGATGATACTGACCATCACCGCTGTCACCAGCGCACAGGTAAGCAGCAGCATGATACGTACCAGGGTTACCGGCACGCCCAGCGTAGTCGAGACTTCATCCCCAAAGGTGAAGGTATCAAGCGAACGTGAAAATGCGAAAACCACCATCAACCCGGCCATTACCACCGCCAGGGCCAGGATGGCATCCGGCCAGCGTACGCCGCTCAAACTTCCCAGCAGCCAGAACATCACGCTGCGCGACTGCTCCGCATTCGCGGATGTGCTGACAATGTACGCCGTCATGGCGTTAAACAGTTGCGTCCCGGCGATGCCCGCTAACAATATGCGCGGCGGGCTGTCGCTCATCCCGTGCGTGATCAGCATGATAAGCCCAAACGCGCAGCATGCGCCCACAAAGGCACCGCCGCTGATGCCCAGCGTGCTGCCACCCACCCCCAGCAGCATAACGCAGACCGCGCCAAGTGAAGCGCCGGAAGAGATCCCCAGAAGATAGGGCTCAGCCAGCGGATTACGCAGAATGGACTGCATCACCAGGCCGCAAAGCGCCAGTCCCCCTCCGCTGCAGGCCGCCATCAGCGCCCGGCTCATGCGGTATTCCCAGATAATCCCTTCCTCAATCTGTGGGAGGGGCCAGCCACCCAGCCCAAGGCCGTTAAGGATCGCTTTTCCTGCCGTCGTATACGTCACCGGCATATCACCGACGGTTGCGGCGAAAACCAGTGTTAACGGCAGGGTCAGCAATCCGAGGACCATCAGGCTTCGCGGTCTCCAGCGTGGCATTCTGAAGGGAACACGCAAAGTCAGTAGGCTCATTGTGCAGTCTGCCAGGTCGCAAGCTGGTTACTTATCATCTCAACGGCATCGACATTACGTAATGAGGGGTTCAGTGACATCGCAGGCACGACAATGATGTGGCCTTTTTTAACAGCGGGCATATTTCGGGTGACGGGGTCGTCGTGCAAAAAGGCTTTTTTAACCGCCACATCATCAGCGGGGTAAAGTCGCCGGGACATCTCTGCAATCACAATAATGTCAGGCTGCGCCTGAGCAATGTGTTCCCAGGTCACGGCCGGCCATTCATCATGGGAATCAATGATATTTTTCAGTCCCAGCGTGTTGCTGATCCAGCCCGGTGCGCCGTAATCGCCCGCCACCCAGGGATCGCCTTTCAGACGGCTACTGGAGAACCAGAACACCACTTTTAAAGGGCGCGAGTGCTGCGACGCCGCGCGCGCCTGAGCCTTCTGAATACGTCGGGTCAGCGCCTCGTTGAGCTGATCCCCCTGCGGCTGAACATCGAAGATGGCTGCCAGCGCATCGATTTCACGTTTGATTTCCTCAATGGTGAAAGGGGTGCTGCGCGCCCCGTCGCCATTTGAACTGTCGGTTACGCTTTTGCCGATGCAATCGGCGGGAGAGATCCAGGTCGGAATGCCAAGCGTTGCAAACTGCTCACGGGTGCCGGTTTCTCCCTGCGGCCCGATATGCCAGTGATATTGCGCCAGCACCAGATCGGGATTCTGGGCGGTGACAGCCTCAAAGGAAGGGGCGTTATCGGCCAGTTTTTTTAATCCTTTACCGCGTTCCGCTACCGCATCCGGTAGTGGACCAAACCAGACCGACGTGGCACTGATTTTCTTTTCCAGTCCCAGCGCCAGCAGTAATTCCGTCTCGTGTTGCCCGACAGTCACCACCCGTTGCGGCGCGCGGGTAAATGTCTCTTTAATCCCACAGTTTTCTACCGTCAGCGGATAAACCTGTGCGGCAAAAACCGAATTTGCGAGGGTCGCAAGAACAGACGCCAGCACCAACTTTTTGATTAACACAATCCCATCCTCATAATTGTTATGTTATAACATAATACATATTATGCAGGCAGGCGCAAAAGTTTAATCAGCAGGGGGGATTTCAACAGCAGGAAGCAGCCCGCATTGCCGGGAAAGGTATTCTGGCGATGCGGGCTGAGGGGGTCAGATATCCCAGGCGTGTGGCGCGAAGAGATAGCCTTTATTACGCACGGTTTTGATGCGGAAAGGTTCGGTGGCGTTATCCAGCAGTTTTTTGCGCAGGCGGGAGATTGCGACATCCACGCTGCGGTCCATCCCATCGTAGCTGACGCCGCGCAGGTTTTTCAGCAACGCATCCCGGTCCATAATCTGTCCGGCATGGGTCGCCAGCTCCCACAGCAGATCAAAATCTGCCGTGGAAAGCGCCACCTGCTCACCGGACAGCAGCACCTGACGATTCACCGGATCGATGGATAACGTGCCAAAACGCAGGGCTTTATGGGGCGTTAACTGCGGGGAGGAGGCATCGCTGAAGGCCGTGACGTGCTGGCGCAGATGCAGGCGCAGGCGCGCGAGCAGCACCGCCGGTGGAGTGGTTTTCAGGATATAGTCGTTGGCGCCCATTTCTAACGACAAAATGTGGTTCATATCGCTGTCGAGGGAGGTCAGTAATACAATGGGGCCTTGCCAGCGGGCGCGCAGATCCCGGCACAGGGTCATCCCATCTTTGCCGGGTAACATGATATCCAGCAGCACCAGATCGGGTTTTTCCCGCGCCACTACCTCTTCAGCATGGTCGCCGCGCGGTTCGACGATGACGTCCATATCATGTTTACCCAGATAAGCGGCAATCAGCTGGCCGACTTCAGGTTCATCCTCAACGTATACGATCTTATTCATAACCAGTCTGAGTCTGCGAAAAAAACCAACATACACCGCAAAACCTTAACCTTGCATTAATCATTCGCAAAAAGTTGTCGTTCCGTTATGCTGCCCGACATTGTTATTTAGTTGTTAAGGGAAAAGGGATGGGGTTGTTTATTAAAGCGGCGATAGGCGCACTGGTGGTTTTAATCATTGGGATACTGGCAAAAACGAAGAATTATTACATCGCCGGGTTGCTGCCGTTGTTCCCGACCTTTGCCCTGATCGCCCATTATATCGTTGCCTCTGAGCGCGGCATTGAGGCGCTGCGCACCACCATCATTTTTGGCATGTGGGCGATTATTCCCTACTTCCTCTATCTGCTTTCGCTGTGGTACTTCATCGGCATGATGCGTCTGCCCCTGGCGCTGGGCGGGGCGGTGGTTTGCTGGTGCTTCAGCGCCTGGGTGTTAATCTTCTGCTGGAGCCGTTTTCACTAACGTAACGGCCGCCCGCCGTCAACGCCAAACGACCGGCCAGTGACGTAACAGCTGGTCAGGATGTAGTCGATTAAATCGATCACCTCTTTTTCACCAGGCGCGATCTTCATGAGCGATTTATTCAGCGCCTGCTGACGATAGTCGGCATCATCATGCTCATTAAACATGATCAGCGACGGGGCGATGGCGTTGACTTTCACTTCCGGCGCCAGCTTGCGGGCAAACGAGCGGGTCATGTTATCCAGCGCGGCTTTGCTGGCGGCATAGGCAATGTGCTTATCGCTGCCACGCTCCACCACGTAATCGGTGAAATGGATAATGTCGCTGGAAGCATGGCCGTGCCCGCGCAGCAGGTCCTGCAGAGCATGGTTCAGCAGGTAGGGGGCGTGAACGTGTATTTGCAGCATGCAGGAGAGGGTTTCGCTGAGCGAGGTATCCGGCGACTCTGGCATCCACGCGCTGGCGTTGTGAATGATAGCGCGTAAGCCAGGGGTTTCGGCTTTCACGCGCTCGGCAAAGGCCAGAATCCCGTCGTCGGTGGCAAAATCGGCCTGAATGCAGGTCGCGCCCGCCTCGCACAGGGTGGCGATAGCGGGATATTTCGTCCGGTAGCTTACAATCACCGGCTGGTGAAGATTCAGAAAGTGGTGCGCAAGCGAGAGGCCGATGCGACGGCCTCCGCCAGTAATCAGGATCGGGAGCGGCTTTGCGTGTCCCATCGTATTCTCCTTATCCAGTCGACGATGGGAAAAGTCGCTTATCCCATCAGCATCCACGTTGCCGGTAATGCGGCAACCAGTATCATTCCAATCAACACCATTTCACGGCGTTTAAGCGCGTGTTGCAGCTGGTGGGTGCGACGGGCGTAAATAAACACCAGCAGCCCAGGCGCATAAAGTACCACGGAAAGCAGCAGATGCATCGGACCAGACGCATACAACAGCCATAAGCCATAAATGCAGGCTCCCATCCCCACAACGGTGTGCATCGGGCGGGTAGCTATTTTTAACAAATATGCACCCACCAGGAAATAGGGTACCAGAATCATTTCAGAGGCGATGGTTAACAGCGTGTTATAGTCCGAACCTGTGAGCCAGATCAGCACCAGACAAATCTGCACGCTGATGTTGGTCAACCACAGCGAGGCGGAAGGCGCACTGTTTTTGTTCTGACGGGCAAACAGACGGGGAAACGCTTGATGCGTTGCGGCCAGGAACGGCACCTCTGCCGCCATGATGGTCCAGCTCAGATAAGCTCCACACACCGACACGATCAGCCCGGCGGCAATCACCACTTCGCCCCAGGAACCCATCATTTTGACCATCAGGCCCGCCATCGACGGGTTACGCATCTCCGCCAGCTCAGGACGGGCGACCACACCCAGTGAGAGCAACGTGACCAGCAGATAAACCCCCAGCGCGGCCAGCACCGCCAGCAGGGTGGCGCGACCAACATCCTGCTTATTACGTGCCCGGGCCGAGACCACAACCGCGCCTTCCACCCCGATGAACACCCACAGGGTGATAAGCATGGTGTTTTTCACCTGCTCCCAGACCGGGACGCCCAGCGCCACGCCGGAGAAATCCATGCTAAACACATCGAGACGAAACGCGATAATCGCCAGCACGACAAACAGCCCAAGCGGCACCAGCTTCGCCAGGGTGGCGACCAGGTTGATGCTCGCCGCAGTCTGCACGCCGCGCAGCACCAGGAAATGGACGAACCACAGCAGCACCGAGGAGCCAACGATCGATTGCCAGGTATTACCATCGCCAAACAGGCGCAGTTCAGGCGTGTCGGTAAAGAAACTCAGCGCAGAAAAGACGATCACCAGATAAGAGACGTTGGCGATCACCGCGCACAACCAGTATCCCCATGCGGAACAGAAACCCACCAGCTCACCAAAGCCTTCACGGGCATAGGTGAAAATGCCGCCGTCGAGGTCGGGACGGATGCGCGTCAGCAGCAGCATGGCGAAGGCCAGTAGCAGGATCCCGGCACCGGTGATCCCCCAGCCGATAAGCAATGCTGACGGGCTGGCTACGGCAGCCATATTCTGCGGCAGACTGAATACACCTGCGCCGAGCATGGAGCTTAAAACAAGCGCAGTTAAAGCGCTCAGGCCAAGTTTCTTTTCCATTGGCTTCCTTTTTAAAAAGGGTCAGATCCAGAATAATTATTTCGTCGAAGCGCATAAAAATGGTGGATCACACTAAGGCGCGGAATTCTACGGAGTGTCAGGGAGGCATGCAATCAGGAAGGGTGGAATTCTGCGTAAAAAGCAAAAAAAAAGGCGGCATTACGCCGCCTCTGGGGATAGGTTTACTTATTTGTACAGGTCGGCGCTGATAGTCATGTTATTACCGCGTTCCTGCCACTGGCGGGTGATGTGGTAATACTTCGCCCCTTTCTTCGCCGCACGCTTCGCCACCTGGTAGGAGACTTCGGTCATGCTGGCGTAGTTGCCAGTGAATTTGATGCTGTCGAAAGGTACCATCTGCGCGGCAGTGGCATTGTTCAGCTCTTCAATTTTGGTCCCGTCGTTCAGCGTTACGCTGTAACGGCCACCTTTGGTGGTCTGGGTTTCAAAGAAACGACCCACACCGGCAGCGGAAGCGCCAGGTGTAGCGCTGGTTGCCACGCCAGGGATTTCGACTTTCTTCGCTTCTTCGCCGCCTTTGGCAATGGCCGCGCGGCCAGCCTCAGAGTTTGCCGGGATGGCATCCGGGCTTTGCAGAACACGTTTTTTGGCGTCTTTTTTGTAGATATATGCAGTGATGCGCTGGTTGCCGCCCTGGTTAGCATCAATCTGGCGAACGATGTAGAAGGAGTCTGCGTCTTTCGCTTTTGCAGCTTTAGCGATAGCGTCGTTCACTTCTGGCTGGCTGCGGTAGAAGCCCTGAATGGTGACGGTATCATAGGGTTCAAGCAGAACGGCCTGTTCTTTCGGCAACTCCATCACGCCGTTGATCACGCGGTTTTTTGGCTCATCTGCTTTTGGGGCGTTGTCTTTATACAGCGCCACAATCACGCGCTGGTTACCGCTGTCGCCGACATCGGAGTTATCCACGACGTAAAATGCAGCGGCGCCCTCTTTATCGGCGCGTTTAGAGGCGGCAGCCACTGCATCGCCAATTGCGTTAAAACGACCTACGATCATAACGCGATCGTAAGGTTTCGTTGCAGCCGCTTGCTCCGGCGTTAACTCTGTCGCGGCATTGGCAGACAGGGCGGTCGCAGCAAGGAGTGCGGACGCCAGGAGAGTGTTCTTAAGCTTCATAAAAATAATCCTTCGCCTTACGCAAACCAGATACTGGTGTGGTTGTTAATTTGAAAACGTTGACGATTATTGCATTTAACACCCATCGCTGTCTGCGCGATTTTTTACGACCGGTGCGGAGTAAGTCATCAAAATAGATAACCTTTACTGATATGTTGAAAAAACACCCGTTTGACCAGTAAAACTAATAAAGCATATGACTTTCACAAGTTAATTTAATGTTAATAAGTTGTTTCTGGGTGGGGCTATATCGTGTTTTTGTCGCTTCGCCTGTGCTAAACATCGGCCCTGGCGGGGAAATAGCGGCAGATATGCCTGTCTGAGACGGCGATCGCTTATTTTTGACAGTTAAAGTCATAAATAGTGTTTTCTTGCTGTGGATCACAGGCGGTATTTTCAGTAGGTTATAGAAAGTTTGTTACTGTTTTATTTTCTGCGGGTAAGCGTAAGTGGCAGGTTGAGTCATGCCGCGGTTATCGTCTGCCCGTTATGAACGTTCGACAAACCATCATCAAAAACCGATGGAAGGGATTACTATGCGTATTGGGGTACCAAGAGAACGGTTTGCCAATGAAACCCGCGTAGCGGCGACACCAAAAACGGTGGAGCAGCTGCTCAAACTGGGTTTTACCGTCGCGGTTGAAAGCGGCGCAGGCAAACTGGCAAGTTTCGATGACGAGGCCTTCAATCAGGCTGGCGCGGAAATTGTAGACGGCGAGAACGTCTGGCATTCGGACATTATTCTGAAGGTAAATGCACCGGAAGAGGGTGAAATCGCGCTGCTCAATCCGGGCACGACGCTGGTGAGCTTTGTCTGGCCCGCACAAAACCCGGAGCTGATGGAGACACTGGCGGCGCGTGGCGTCACCGTAATGGCGATGGACTCCGTACCGCGTATCTCGCGTGCGCAGTCGCTGGATGCCCTGAGTTCGATGGCGAATATCGCGGGCTACCGTGCCATTGTCGAAGCCGCGCATGAGTTTGGTCGCTTCTTTACCGGGCAGATCACTGCAGCGGGTAAAGTCCCTCCGGCAAAGGTGATGGTGATTGGGGCAGGCGTCGCCGGTCTGGCTGCCATTGGCGCAGCAAACAGCCTGGGCGCTATCGTTCGTGCCTTTGATACCCGTCCTGAGGTTAAAGAACAGGTGCAGAGTATGGGCGCCGAGTTCCTTGAGCTGGACTTCAAAGAAGAGGCTGGCAGCGGCGACGGTTACGCCAAAGTGATGTCCGAAGCCTTTATCAAAGCGGAGATGGCGCTCTTCGCCGCTCAGGCGAAAGAAGTGGACATTATTGTCACCACCGCGTTGATCCCGGGTAAACCGGCGCCGAAGCTGATCACCCGTGAAATGGTCGATTCCATGAAGGCCGGGAGCGTGATTGTCGATCTGGCGTCGCAAAACGGCGGCAACTGCGAATACACCGTGCCGGGCGTGGTGACCACCACCGCTAACGGCGTTAAAGTGATCGGCTATACCGATCTGCCGGGGCGTCTGCCGACCCAGTCCTCTCAGCTGTACGGTACTAACCTGGTCAACCTGCTGAAGCTGCTGTGCAAAGAAAAAGACGGCAATATCACCGTTGATTTTGACGACGTTGTCGTGCGCGGTGTGACCGTGGTGCGCGAAGGGGAAATCACCTGGCCTGCGCCACCTATTCAGGTCTCTGCCCAGCCGCAGGCGGCAGCCAAAGCCGCACCAGCACCAAAAGAGCCTGAAAAACCGGCCTCGCCGTGGCGCAAGTTTGCCTTTATGGCGCTGGCGATCGTGCTGTTTGGCTGGCTGGCAGACGTCGCACCGAAAGAGTTCCTCGGACACTTCACCGTCTTCGCGCTCTCCTGCGTAGTGGGTTACTACGTGGTCTGGAATGTCTCCCATGCACTGCATACGCCGTTGATGTCGGTCACCAACGCCATCTCCGGGATCATCGTGGTCGGCGCGTTATTGCAGATTGGTCACGGCGGCTGGATCAGTTTCTTCAGCTTTATCGCGGTACTGATCGCCAGTATCAATATTTTCGGTGGCTTCACCGTGACTCAGCGCATGCTGAAAATGTTTCGTAAGGGATAAGGGGTAACCTATGTCTGGAGGATTAGTTACAGCTGCATACATTGTTGCCGCGATCCTGTTTATTTTCAGCCTGGCGGGACTTTCAAAACATGAAACATCGCAGCAGGGTAACAACTTTGGTATTGCCGGGATGGCGATCGCGCTGATTGCCACAATTTTCGGGCCGGATACCGGCAACGTAGCGTGGATCCTGGTGGCGATGATCATCGGTGGCGCGATTGGTATCCGTCTTGCCAAACGTGTAGAGATGACTGAAATGCCGGAACTGGTGGCGATCCTGCACAGTTTCGTGGGTCTGGCGGCAGTGCTGGTAGGCTTTAACAGCTACCTGTATCACGAGCCGGGGATGGCGCCGATTCTGGTGAACATCCACCTGACCGAAGTGTTCCTCGGGATCTTCATCGGTGCGGTGACCTTTACCGGTTCTATCGTGGCTTTCGGCAAGCTGCGCGGCAAGATCTCCTCAAAACCGCTAATGCTGCCAAACCGTCACAAGATGAACCTGGCGGCGCTGGTTGTATCATTCTTACTGCTGGTGGTCTTCGTGCGCACCGACAGCGTGGGCATGCAGGTGCTGGCGCTGCTGGTGATGACGATCATCGCCCTGGCCTTCGGCTGGCACCTGGTGGCCTCCATCGGTGGCGCAGATATGCCGGTGGTGGTCTCGATGCTGAACTCCTACTCCGGTTGGGCGGCGGCGGCGGCAGGCTTTATGCTGAGCAACGATCTGCTGATCGTGACCGGTGCGCTGGTGGGGTCGAGCGGTGCCATCCTCTCGTACATCATGTGTAAGGCGATGAACCGCTCGTTTATCAGCGTGATTGCCGGTGGCTTTGGCTCAGACGGGCAAACGTCCGACGGTGACGAAGAGGTGGGTGAACATCGCGAGATCACCGCTGAAGATACCGCTGAGATGCTGAAAAACTCCCATACGGTGATCATCACCCCGGGCTATGGCATGGCGGTCGCGCAGGCTCAGTATCCGGTTGCGGAAATCACCGAGCGCCTGCGTGCCCGTGGCATTAAGGTGCGCTTTGGTATTCACCCGGTTGCCGGGCGTCTGCCGGGCCACATGAACGTGCTGCTGGCGGAAGCGAAAGTCCCTTATGACATTGTGCTGGAGATGGATGAGATCAACGACGACTTCTCCGATACCGATACCGTGCTGGTAATTGGCGCTAACGATACCGTTAACCCGGCCGCGCAGGACGATCCGAAAAGCCCAATCGCCGGTATGCCAGTACTGGAAGTGTGGAAGGCGCAGAACGTTATCGTCTTCAAACGCTCCATGAACACCGGTTACGCTGGCGTGCAGAACCCGCTGTTCTTCAAAGAGAACACCCACATGCTGTTTGGCGATGCCAAAGCCAGCGTGGATGCGATCCTGAAAGCGCTGTAATACGGCGTTACGCACGATAAAAAAAACCGCCCACCTGGGCGGTTTTCTCATTTATGCAGGCTGCTCGCCCTCACTGTCTATACTTTCTTTTTTTGCGTAAAGGGAGGAGGGAGAATGCAGTACTTGTCACGTTTCGACTTTTTGACGTTAATGATGACCCCCAGATTCTGGATTGGCTTTGCTACTGTGACGGTGGTAACCCTACTAATCTACTGGCTACTGAAACGCCTCATCACCTTTGTCCATAAGGGCATCACCAACTGGGGTGACAAACATCCCGCCACCCACAAGATGCATTTTGTCCTCACGGAAATGCTGAACAGAACCAGCCGGATCCTGCTGTTTGTGGTCGCTTTTCTGTTCAGTCTGCGCTTTGTCGAACTGCCGGACCGGCTCTACGGTGCGCTGAGCCATGCCTGGTTCCTGGTGCTGGCGATTCAGGTGGCACTGTGGATGGATCAGGGGGTGGTCTCCTGGCTACGGCACGTCATGCTTACGCCGGGAAGCCATAAGAATCCCGTTACCCTGGTGATCACCGGGCTGATTCTGCGGGCGATTGTCTGGTCTGTGATGCTGCTGTCGATTCTCGCCAACGCTGGCGTCAACATCACCGCGCTGGTGGCAAGCCTGGGGGTTGGGGGGATTGCCATCGCGCTGGCTGTACAGACCATTCTAAGCGACGTTTTCGCCTCACTCTCGATTGGTTTCGACAAGCCCTTTGAAATCGGGGATTTTGTGGTGTTTAACGACGTGGCCGGGACGGTGGAGCATATCGGCCTTAAGACGACACGTATTCGCAGCCTGAGCGGGGAACAGATTGTCTGTGGTAATGCGATCCTGCTTCAGCAAACGCTGCATAACTACAAGCGAATGCAGACCCGTCGTATCGTCTTCACCTTTGGCGTGGCCAGCGATACGCCGCCTGAAAAGTTAAGGGTCATTGGCGATAACGTGAAAAAGATTATCACGGATATTGGTGAAACGCGCTTCGACCGCGCCCATTTGCTGGGTTTTGATAAGGACAGGCTCACCTTTGAAGTGGTGCATATCGTCAACACGGCGGATTACAACAAGTACATGGATATCCAGCAGGAGATCAACATCCGTATTCTGGAGAGCCTGAATGATGAGGGGGTAAAACTGGCCTTGCCAAGCATGGTTCTTCATGCGCCCTGGATGAAAGAGGGCGAGGGCGCGCAACAGTCACCTCAGCCCGTTACCGAGAGCTAAAAAAAAGCCCGCCGTTACGGCGGGCTTTTTTATTTTTAATCGTCTTCGTCGTCGTCCAGCTCAACCGGGGTTTGATACTGATCCGGCTTAATGACCAGCAGGTCACAGCGCAGGTGGTCGATGACCTGTTCCGCCGTGTTGCCGAGGAACGCAGCAGAGAGGCCGGTCCGGCCGATGGTGCCCAGCACCACAATCCCCGCCTGCAAATGCTCTGATAAATCGGGGATCACCTCTTCAGGCAGCCCTTTCTCGACATGGGTTAACTTCTCATCAATACCGAATTTTTGCCGCAGCGCTTTCATCGCCAGCAGATGCTGACCGCGAATGGCGTCGTTATACACGCTCGGATCAAACTCCGGCAGTTCGATAGCAATGTTGATGGGAGTAATCGGGTAGGCACCGACAAGGTGGACTTCGGTATGGTTGACCTGCTCGGCAAGATGGAGCGTCTCTTTCACCAGCTTTTCGTTCAGGGCGTTGTGGTAGTTCTCTTCGCTGGCGAGATTCACCGCCACTACCGCTTTACCGCCTTCCGGCCACGGCTGGTCTTTTACCATCCAGACCGGACACGGACATTTACGCAGCAGGTGCCAGTCAGTCGGGGTGAAGATCACCGCTTCCAGCTTGTCGTGCTGGTGGGCCATCTTCAGCAACAGGTCGTGTTGGCCACTCACCACTTCCTGGATGATGGCTTCGAACGGACGGTTATGCCACACCACTTTGATCTCAATGGGGACACCGGCTTCAAGATAGAATTTTGCCTGTTCGCGGATCCAGGCGGTACGCTGGCTGATCACTCCCTGACGCATAGCAGTGCGTT
The DNA here is from genome assembly GCF_002935105.1 of Leclercia sp. LSNIH3. NCBI lineage: Bacteria > Pseudomonadati > Pseudomonadota > Gammaproteobacteria > Enterobacterales > Enterobacteriaceae > Leclercia > Leclercia sp. LSNIH3. The sequence goes on along the minus strand of NZ_CP026387.1, from coordinate 276,971 downwards.
CGTCAGGCGACAGAAGGGTGGTCATTTCGTAAGAGAAGTCATATATCGGCAGAAACGCTTTAATTCTGCCACCAATCCGTTGATGTAAATAGACAGCTCGTCTTAACGCCGGTTGATCGTCCTGATTAGGATCGATGGCCACCAGCATGTTTTGATACTTTGCCATACAGGTCTCCTTACTACTGTCACCACAGACTGTAATTAAAAGAGTAACCTATATATTTGAAATGAAACAGGGGGGAAGTTTTGCCAGATCAATAAATGCGTAAAATTATCGATCTGGCAGAGAAAGCAGAGGAGGTTATGCCACGTTACGGGAGTGGCCTGCCAGTACCGCCAGCGCTTCACCGTTTTCGATGGTGATATATTTGCCTTTTACCGCCAGCATACCGCTTTTCTGGAAACGACCCAGCAAACGGCTGATTGTTTCCACGGTCAGACCCAGATAGTTACCGATGTCGCCACGGGTCATGGTCAGACGGAACTCACGCGGTGAAAAACCACGCTCGGCGAAACGGCGGGACAGATTATAGATAAAGGCCGCCAGACGCTCTTCAGCATTCTTTTTGGACAGCAGCAGGATCATATCCTGGTCGCCTTTGATCTCGCCGCTCATCAGACGCATCATCTGCTGACGCAGGTTAGGCATTTTGCCTGACAGATCGTCCAGGGTTTCGAACGGGATTTCGCAAACCATTGAGGTTTCCAGCGCCTGAGCAAAGCTCGGGTGGTTACCAGTGCCGATCGCATCAAAGCCCACCAGATCGCCCGCCAGGTGGAAGCCGGTAATCTGCTCGTCCCCCTGTTCGGTGATGGTATAGCTCTTGATAGTGCCAGAGCGGATAGCGTACAACGATTTCAGTTCGTCTCCCGCTTTAAACAGCGTCTGCCCTTTCTGAATCGGCTTTTTACGCTCGATAATATTATCAAGCTGATCAAGCTCGTGCTCATTCAGGGTAAACGGAATACAGAGCTGGCTGATGCTGCAGTCCTGACAATGGATAGCACAACCGCCAGACTGAATGCGTCGAATAATTCGCTTTTCCGGGATCATAGGTTTGCTCAAGCCTTAATTGATATTGGTCAATTTTAACATCTTTTTGGACCCTGCGTAAGCCTGGTAAACCATCAATCAGGACAAGAAACGTGAAAGCGCCAGCATCTTCTTGAAATTCCACAAATTAGCTGCGGTTTTTATCACTAACTAAAGGAAAATTAAGCACTAAAAGCCTGGAACTACAGCAATAAATACCCTTCGTGACGCAGTAACCACTCCTTGCGCTGAACCCCGCCCGCGTACCCCGTCAGGGTGCCATTACGGCCAATTACGCGGTGGCAGGGCACCACAATACTGACCGGATTTGAGCCATTTGCCGCACCCACGGCGCGCGCAGCGCCTGGGCGACCCAGTTGAGCCGCCAGCTGGCCGTAATGCATCACCTGGCCGCAGGGAATGGAACGCAACGCTGCCCACACTTCACGCTGAAAAGGCGTGCCGGCCGTGGCGGTGGGCAGAGTATCAATAATGCTGAGATCGCCCTCGAACCAGGCGGTCAGCTTATCGCTAAGCCCACCCGGATTACTGGCGCTGATTCGCTCGTAGCCCTGCGCCCGGTAATGGATATTGAGCAGCTCCACCATCCGGTTGCTGTGCTCCTCCCACTCAACGGCGCGCAGGTTAAATTGCTCATCGGCAATCACCCACAGCGGCCCCAGCGGGGTGGCAATTTTATCTTCGAGTAATCTCAGCATAGGCTCTTCCTTAGTTCAGTCGCGGGTAGACTCCCGGCCCAATAGGCAGGCCGACAAGATACCATGCCACCAGCATGAGCAACCATACTCCTAAAAAGATAAGCGGATACGGCAGCACCAGCGAATAGTAGGTACCCAGTTTCGCCTCGGGCTTATAGCGCTGGAGGAAGCCTAAGAACAGCGGTACGAACGGCGACACCGGAGCCAAGGGGATCACCGACGAATCCGCGACGCGGAACAGGATCTGCGCAAACGCCGGGTGGAAACCCAGCAGCATGAACATGGGCACAAAGATAGGCGCCAGAATCGACCAGATGGCTGACCCGCTGGCGATAAACATGCACAGCAGCGAGGAGAGCAGCGCCAGACCGACGAAAGCGGGCACGCCGCTTAGCCCGGCGGTTTCCAGCAGATCCGTCAGGCCCACCGCCATAAATTTACCCATGTTGCTCCAGTTGAACATGGCGACAAACTGCGCCAGCGGGAACACCATCACGATAAACCCGGCCATCTCTTTCATCGGTTCGATCATCAGCTGGGGTAGATCCCCCTGACGGCGCACTTTCCCGGTGGCAATGCCGTAGGCCAGCGATACAACGAAGAAGAAGAGAATGATCAGCGGCACGATGCCTTTGATAAACGGCGAGGGCAGTACGGTGTGCTTCACCGGATCGCGCAGGATGCCGTTATCCGGCACCACCATCAGGGCAATGACGGCGATAAACAGCAACGACACGATCCCGGCCACGCGCAACCCACGGCGCTGCTCCGGCGATAAGGCATCCAGCTTCTCGTCGCTGCTGCCCTGCCACTTGCCCAGACGCGGCTCAACGATCCTGTCGGTGATCAGCCCCCCGACAATCGTCAGCACAATCACTGAGCTGGCCATAAAGTACCAGTTGTCGATCACGCTGACGTGCATCGCAGCATCGAGGGTTTTGGCCGCTTCGGTGCTAATCCCGGAGAGCAGCACGTCGGTGGTAACAATCAGCAGGTTGGCGGTAAAACCACAGCCGACCCCGGCGATAGCCGCCAGCAAACCCGCAACAGGATGACGTCCAACGGCGAGGAAGATCAGCGCCCCCATCGGCGGCATGATCACCAGGGCGGCATCAGAAGAGATATGGCTGAAAAAGGCGATAAACAGCACCATATAGCTGGCGTAACGCGCGCTGACGTGGGACGCCATTTTCACCATCAGGGCAGGCAGCAGGCCGGAACGTTCGGCCAGACCGGCACCCAGGACCAGGGCCAGGATCGCCCCCAGCGGGGCAAAGCCGCTGAAGTTTTTGATCACATTCGGTAAAAACCAATGCAGACCTTCGATGCTAAGCAGGTTTTTGACCACGACCATGCTGCCATCGGCCGGATTACGTGCGCTGACGTTAAATGCCGACAATATAGCGGTGGCCGCGGCCAGGATCACAATCAAATAGACGAACAGCAGGAAAGGGTGCGGCACTTTATTGCCGATCCTTTCAACCCAACCATAGAGCTTGCCGGATGGGGAATGCGAAGGTATGGATGACATACTCATGGGCGTTCCTCGGGAGTGTTGTTGTGTTATGTTTTATTATTTTAAAGGTGACGGTGTCACGTTTTCTGGGATCGGGCAGACGTACGGTTTTTCATTTATCTGTTGAGTAAACTCCTCGCGGCAGGCGGCCAGCAGGGCCGGGTCCTGCAGCAGCGCCAGCGCAGTTGCACCCATCACCTTGCCAGCCAGCAGCATCCCTTTATGGGCGATGGAGGTGCGTCCTTGCGCCACCAGTTGCCAGGTATGCAGTGGCGTACCCACGGTAAAGCAGGGGCTGAAACACTGGGCGACCGGCATTTTCCAGCTAACGTCACCCACGTCGGTAGAGCCTGCCAGTACGTTGTCGGTGATGGCATACGGCGCCACCTCATCCACCAGCAGAGTATGCTGATGCCGACGGGCAAACTGCTTGCCGGCGTCACCCCCGGAGGCAGCGATATTTTTCAGGCTATTTTGCAGATCGTTGTCGGTCAGCGTGGCGCGGATCTCCGCCGCAAACGCACGCTCCTCATCGCTCCACGCCGGGGTCCCGTAATGCTGAAGGGCGCTATACATGGCGGCCTCCAGGGTGCGGTTCGGCAGGTAGCTGGAACAGGCTTTTTCAAAGCGATGTTCGACGGTGGTTTCCGTCATCAGCGCTGCGCCCTGGGCAATCTTTTCGATGCGCTCGTAGATCTGCCGGGCATCGGCCATTTCCGGGGCGCGGATCAGATACAGCACTTCTGCCTGAGCCTGCACGACGTTCGGAGAGATGCCGCCGGTATCGGTGATGGCGTAGTGAACGCGGGCTTTTTCAATAATATGTTCATTCAGGAAGTTAGTGCCGGTGGTCATCAGGGTAACCGCGTCCAGCGCGCTGCGTCCCAGATGCGGGGAGTTGGCGGCATGGGCTGCGGTGCCGTGAAAACGCCACGCCGCCTGGATATTGGCTAAGGTGCTGACGTTAAACATCCCGGCGAAGGCTTCAGGGTGCCAGGTGACGGCGGCGTCCACGTCGTCGAACAGCCCTTCGCGGACCATAAAGGTTTTACCCGAGCCGCCCTCTTCACCGGGGCAGCCATAAAAGCGCACCGTGCCGCCGCCGCCGTGCTGCTCCAGCCAGCTCTTCACCGCCACGGCACCCGCCAGGGCGGCGGTGCCGAGCAGGTTATGACCGCAGCCGTGGCCGTTGGCACCCGGAGTATCGGTTTGCGGGGTGGCGCAATGTGCCTGCTGGCTTAAGCCTGCCAGAGCATCGTACTCCCCCAAAAGCGCAATCACCGGTTTCCCTTCGCCGTAGCTGGCAATAAAGGCGTTCGGCACACCACCGGCCTCGCGGGTCAGGGTAAATCCGGCCTCTTCCAGCGCGCCGGCCAGCCGCTCCGCGGACCAGAACTCTTCAAAGCGGGTCTCCGGGTGATCCCAGATCTCGTCGGCAATGGCGGTGAAGTGCTCACATCGGGTCTCGATGGCATCTTCAACAAAACGGTAAATGCGCTGCATTACACACCTCGCGTCCAGGGGAAGTTAAGCGCGGTACGCGCCAGGGTTTCGATAGCGATCAGCATCACCGTCTCGTCGAAATCGAATTTTTCGTTGTGGTGTCCGGCGCTGAGGGTGGTGCCAAACACCATATAGGAGGCGAGGCCGCCGTTCTGCTGGACCCGGGCCATCATCAGGGTGGCATCCTCCGAACCGGCAGGGGCTTTAACCTTGTCGATGGCTTTCTCTACGCCCGCTACCTGCGCGGCTTGCTCCCGCAGATAGTTCACCCACGCCGGTGACGGGACGCTGGAGGTCGCCGCGCCCATCAGACGCAGCTCGGTGCTCACGCCGTGCATCGCCGCCGCGCCGTCGATCACCGCTTTCGCCCGTTCAAATACGTACTGGTTAATGGCTTCGCTCTCACCGCGGGTCTCTACCTTCAGCAATGCGCTGGCGGGAACAACGTTACGGCCGCTGCCTGCCTGCATCACGCCGACGTTCACCCGCGACGCCCCATCGCTGTGCGGGGCGATGCTGTGCAGGCCAATGGCGGCCTGAGCGGCGGCCAGCAGAGCGTTACGCCCCTCTTCGGGTTTGCCGCCCGCGTGTGCCGCGACGCCGGTGAAGCGCACGTCAAATTTGGTGGTGGCCATAAAGTTATCGCTGCCGCAGATCACGGTACCCGCAGGCACACCGGTGCCGATGTGGATAGCAGTGAAGTAGTCCACACCGTCGAGCGCGCCCGCGGCAACCATCGCCCTGGCACCGCGAGTGCCTTCTTCAGCAGGCTGGAAGATAAGTTTAATCGTGCCGTTTAGCTCTGCGCGGTGCTGCATCAGCAGGTGCGCCAGCCCGAGGCCGATGGTGGTGTGGCCGTCGTGAGCGCAGGCATGCATCATGCCGCTGTTGCAGGAGGCAAAGCCTTCCCGGGCAGGGAGATGGTCATCCTGAGAGGATTCATCCAGATCGAGCGCGTCCATATCGACCCGAAACGCAAGGGTCGGCCCCGGACGGCCGGTATTCAGCGTAGCGACAATCCCGGTAAACCCGCCCTCAAAGGCGCTGAGCCATTTTTCCGGCGCGCCTTGCTGTCGGGCGCGGGCAAAGGCCTTAGCCAGGGTCGCCTCGTCGGGCAGACCCATCCGGCTGTCAGCATCGACCACATCGCGGCCCATCGCCAGGTCGTAGCCCAACTGTTCCAGTATCTCTGCAACTTTTGCCGCGGTGCGGAACTCCACCCAACCTGATTCCGCATAGTGATGGAAATCGCGTCGCCAGGCGGTGAGTTGCGGGAAGAGGGTTTGCAGGTCCTGCGCCAGTGTATGCATATCGTTTCCTGTCATCATTAGAATATGTGAACTCCTTCACACTGTGATAGTTTTTACTTATCACTAACCGATTTTTCACAGATTTAACCGTTCGTGGCTTACCCTGGCACAATCAATTCCATTACAGTAGATGACAGTTTCTTTACTCTGATAAACAACGGTTATCGGTGCAGACATGACATTCCAGGTAAAAATTCATCAACTGCGGGCCTTTGTGGAGGTCGCCCAACAGGGGAGCATTCGTGGGGCGGGTCGGGTGTTAAACCTGTCGCAACCGGCGTTAACCAAATCCATTAAAGAGCTGGAAGAGGGCATCGCGGCGCAGCTGTTTATCCGCCGCAGCAAAGGGGTGACCTTAACCGAGTGCGGGGAGAGTTTTTATCAGCATGCCCGGCTGATCCTTGAAGAGTTACGCAGCGCGCAGGACGATATTCGCCAGCGTCAGGGGCAGCTTGCCGGGCAGATTAATATCGGCATGGGGGCCAGTATTGCCCGCCTGTTAATGCCGGCGGTCATTTCCCGTTTCCATCAACAGCACCCGCAGGTCAAGGTGCGTATTATGGAAGGGCAATTAGTTTCGATGATTAATGAATTACGCCAGGGGGAACTTGATTTTACGATCAATACCTATTATCAGGGGCCATATGATCATGAATTCACGTTCGAAAAATTGTTTGAGAAGCCTTTTGCGATATTTTGTCGGGCAGGCCATCCGGCAATAGAGGCTGATTCTATTAATGAATTGTTGAAATACAGTTGGACAATGCCTACGCCGCGCGGCAGTTATTATAAGCAGCTGGAAGAGATGTTTTCCCACCGGGATCAGATTCCCCGTATCGGCGTGGTCTGTGAAACATTTTCGTCCTGTATTAGCCTGGTTGCGCAGAGCGATTTTCTCAGCATTCTGCCGCAGGAGCTGGGCTGCGACCCGTTGCTGGCTAACAGGCTGGTAATGTTGGCGGTGAAAGAGCCGTTACCGAAAGCGACCTATTACCTTATACAAAGAAGGGATTCTCGTCAGACGCCGCTGACCACTTCATTAATCACACAATTCAGACGTCACGCCCGGCAGGTTATTTATTAGACAGTATAAGGATAAAAAAATGGAGCCGGTCGACATCCAACAGACTCCACAGTACACACAGCATTGCTCCACATGCATCTCTGCTTATTATTTCCGTTCTGCAGATAACTTCATATATAACATCTTTTCGGCATAAATAAAGGAACTAACGTAACAGGATCAAAAAAATTTAATGTAAGTCATAATGTTAACGTAAAATAAAATTTAATTTTAGAGCGAATGAATTATCAATTAAATTAACTGAATTGATTATACTTTTTTAAATAATCAACGGGAGTTGCAGCGCCGCATTGAGCCACATGACAGGGGCAGGTATAGTACTCTGTCAGTCAAGCAGGAGGATGTCATGAACCCAGAAGATAAATCGCTTTTTCTCGACGCGATGGAGGATGTTCAGCCGCTCAGACGCTGTGCCGACGTCCACTGGCAGCCCGCCTCAACCCCGCGCACCCGCCAGCCTGTGGACACCAGCCAGCTGGATAACTTTCTCACCACCGGCTTTCTGGATGTGATACCCCTGGCAGAGCCGCTGGCATTCAAGCGGGAAGGGGTGCAACTCGGGGTGATTGATAAGCTGCGCTTAGGTAAATATCCCCGCCAGGCGAGCCTGACCTTATTGCGTCAGCCCGTTGAGCAGTGCCGCCAGCAGCTGTATACCTTTATCCGCCAGGCGGAGCGCGACGGCTTACGTAATCTGATCATCATTCACGGCAAGGGACGCGACGATAAGTCCCATGCCAATATTGTGCGCAGCTATCTGGCGCGCTGGCTGACGGAGTTCGAGGCGGTGCAGGCCTTTTGTGTGGCCCAGCCGCACCACGGCGGCAGCGGTGCCTGTTATGTCGCGCTGCGCAAATCCAGCGAAGCGAAGCTCGAAACCCGTGAGCGACTGGCTAAACGCAGCCGCTAAATCATGGATAACACCGCCTTATGCTACCGCCAGTTTGGTGAGCCTGAATCTGTATTGCAGCAGGAGACTGCGGCTAAAGCACCGCTGCAGCCGGGAATGCTCCGGGTGCAGATGCTGCTGTCGCCGGTCAACGCCTCGGATCTGATTCCCATCACCGGGGCCTACCGGCATCGCATTACCTTGCCCGCCATCGCCGGATATGAAGGCGTGGGACGGGTGATTGCCGCCCCGGACGATGCCGCCTCTTTGCTGGGTCAGCGGGTATTGCCCTTGCGCGGCGAAGGTACCTGGCAGCAAATAGTCGATTGCCCTGCGGGGCTGGCGATCCCGGTCCCCGATACCATTGAGACTCCCCTGGCGGCGCGGGCGTTTATCAACCCGCTGGCGGCCTGGCTGATGCTCAACCTGTATCCTGTGCAGGGTAAACGGGTGCTCCTGACGGCGGCCGGATCGGACTGTGCCGTTCTGCTGGGGCAGTGGGCGCAGCGGCGAGGGGCCACGGAGGTGTATGGCATCCACCGTTCAGCGGTCCATGCAGACCGGCTGCGGGCGATGGGGATCGTCCCGATTGCGCAACAGGAGAGCGATACCGTGCGCGCCGTCGCTGCGGCCAGCGATATCGTCTTTGATGCCACGGGTGGAGAACTGGCGCTGACTCTCCTCAGCGCGATGCGTAGCAGCGGGCAGTTTATCTGCTACGGTCTGCTTTCAGGCCAGCCCTTCGCGTTACAACGTCACTTTCCGCCGATGCACTGGTTCCATATCCGCAACACTTTCGATAGCTTTAGCCCGCAGGCATGGCAGGCGGCGTTTACCGAAATCTGGCCCCTGTTGGCAGAGAGCCAGTACAGCGACGCCCGGCTACTGCCGTTTAACAACTGGCCGTCGGCACTGACCGACTACCGACAGGCGGGGCGAACCCATAAGCCGCTGCTGGATTTTACCGGGCTTAACCCTTAGCTTGCCTTGCTCATATCACTGAGCAGCAGCGCAATGGTTTTGCCGCCGTGAGTCTGCTCCAGCGCAATTTTCACGATAATGGTCAGGGGCACCGACAGCAGCATCCCCACCGGCCCCAGCAGCCAGCCCCAGAAGATCAGCGACAAAAACACCACCAGCGTAGAGAGGCCCAGCCCACGTCCCATCAACCTAGGCTCCAGAATGTTGCCAAAGATCAGGTTGATGATCAGATACCCCGCCAGCAGTACCAGGGCCGGGTAAAAGCCGCTGAATACCAGCACCTGCGCGATCGGAGGGATAGCAGCGAGCACCGATCCGATGTTAGGGATATAGTTCAGGGCAAAGGCCAGCAGCGCCCAGACAAAGGCGAACCGAACCTCCAGTGCCGCCAGCATCCCCCAGACCACCAGCCCGGTCACCAGACTGATGGCGGTCTTCAGCACCAGATAGTGCGAAACGCTGTCGAGGGCGCGCTGGATCGCCGCCATCCCCTCCACCGGGCGGGACATCAGTGGCTGGAGCTTTGCTGGCAGTTGCGGCACCTCCAGCAGCATAAATACCACGGTAAGCAGCAGTAAAAAGATGGCGGTCATGGCGCTGGAGAGCTGCGCCAGCAGGGCTGTCACCAGCGTCATGGCCGCATTGGGGTCGATATACTTCAGCAGCTCCTCCATCGACACTTCTATCCCGGCCCGCTGTAGCCAGGGTTCTAGATGCAGCAAAGGCACGGCCAGCGAAGAACGGTAATGTGGCAGGGTGCGCGCCAGCTCATTCAGTGAAGTGCCCAGATAGGCCACCAGCAATGCCATAGCGACCACGATAAGCAGGATCGGCAGGGTGATCGCCAGCACCCGAGGGAGACGCAGGCGCACCAGTCGCCGCACCAGCGGATGCAGCACCACGGCAATAAACAGCGCCAGAATAAAGGGCACAATAATATCCGCCGCAACGCGGATCCCCGTCAGCACAATCACCAGCATGCCGAGCATGATGACTATTTTTAATCCGTTGAGGGTAATAATGGGTTTGGCCATACTGGCTCCTGATCCTGTCCTTTTTATTTATTCTACCGATGCGGCGCGATGAAAAAATTAACCAAACACAAACAATGAGGGTAAAGAAATGAAAAGGCTTTGAGTAAATTCCTGGCTTATGGTAAAAATCAGCTGTGTTTAACTACCGGAGACAATTTTCATCTGCACTGACGAGAAGCAACACCGCAGATAATTGTAATTTTATGGACAATCTGTTCAGGACGCATTTTTCAAACCTCTCTGCATTACTCTCCTCTTTTTGCCTGCCGTCTGGCGACCAGCACTGGCGCAACGCGCTGTAGACCCTCTCTCTGCCTGAGCTGGCGCTTTGCGTCCGGCCAAAAATTCATTCGTTTTTACCCGGCTGCCCTCCATGGCGAGCCGCGAAGGATTATATTCTCAAGCAGGAGAAAAACATGTTTTACTGGATCCTCTTAGCCCTGGCTATCGTTGCTGAAATAACCGGCACGCTGTCGATGAAATGGGCCAGCCTCAGCGGTGGTCACACCGGCTATATTTTAATGCTGTCGATGATTACGCTGTCCTATATTTTCTTGTCTTTTGCGGTTAAAAAAATCGCATTGGGCGTGGCGTATGCATTATGGGAAGGGGTAGGTATTTTCTTAATTACCCTTTTTAGCGTTTTATTGTTTGATGAGTCGCTGTCGCTGATGAAACTGGCCGGTCTGACGACGCTGGTGGCGGGCATAATATTTATTAAATCTGGCACCCGAAAACCGGTAAAACAGCGTAAGGAGGCGAACCATGCAACAGTTTGAATGGGTTCATGGTGCCTGGCTGGCGCTGGCGATCGTACTGGAAATTGCCGCTAACGTTTTGCTGAAGTTCTCCGACGGTTTTCGCCGCAAAGTGTACGGCCTGCTGTCGATTGCAGCGGTTCTCGGCGCGTTCAGCGCCCTGTCGCAGGCGGTTAAAGGTATAGATCTGTCGGTGGCCTATGCGCTGTGGGGCGGGTTTGGCATCGCGGCAACCCTGGCGGCGGGATGGATCCTGTTTGGTCAACGGCTGAATAGAAAAGGATGGATTGGCCTGCTTCTGCTTCTCGCCGGGATGATTATGATAAAACTGGCCTGATAATCTTGCTGCCTGTCATTACAGGCAGCGAAATTCAACTCGTGTATTACGCTTAGACTGAGGGCTTTGAAAAGGACGAAGAATGAATGCATACCCCTTTAAGCTGGCGTAAGATCCCTTCTGCAAAAAACCTTTTTGTCATGATTTTTATGGCAGGGCTGGGCTTAATCTTCTCGATAATGACCCTGCTTTACCTCTCCCTGAACCTCATCAGCAGTAAAGCCAATGAAATCGACGAACAGCGCACGGCTCTCTCCGTACAGGGCGCCGTGCAGACCTCGATTAACCGGGTCTGGTCGCTGGTGATTGATAATGCCGTCTGGGATGACGCGGTGCGCGAAGCGTATCGCCCGGCGCTGGATGTGGACTGGCTCTACAACACCTGGGGAGCAGGCTATAAGGTGAATAACCTTTACGACGGCACCTTTGTACTCGACGAACGTTTCCGGGTGCTGTGGGGATCGTTCAGAAGCCAGCCCTTTACGGAAAAGAACCTCGATTTTTTTGGCGAAGGCCTGACGTCGCTGATCCAGATGCACGCCAACGCCCTGAAAACGGATAAAAACATCTTCACCGGCGTCACCCGCACCCGCGCGGGGATTGCCTTTGTGGGCATCGGCCTGATCCGGCCGACGGTTGGAAGCCTTCAGGTGGCGGATAATACCCGCCGCTTTTTGGTTATCACTCGCCACCTCAATCCACAAATTTTGCGTGAACTGGGGGACACTTTTCAGATCGACGATCTGAGTCTCACTTCAGAGCAGGTCAACGACATGAGCGTCCCGCTAAAAAGCGCTTCAGGCGAGGTGCTGGGGTATCTTTCCTGGAAGCCACGGCTACCGGGGGCGGCTGCGGCGAAAGCCGCCTCGCTGGACATCACCCGCATTGTACTGTTCATCCTGGCGCTGATATTGCTGTTCATTCTTTTCAGCTGCGTAGGGCTGTATAAACTGGCGCGCGGGGAAAATCTGGCGCGAACGGTGGCCCGCACCGACTGGCTGAGTCATTTACCTAACCGCCGGGCGCTGATTGAAGAGCTGGAGCGGGTAAGCCTGCGCGGCGATACCGATCGTAAAAGCGTGGTCTTTATCGACCTCGACGGCTTTAAAGACGTGAATGATATCTACGGGCATGAGGTGGGCGATGAGCTGATCGTCATCATTGCTGGCGCGTTACGCGACAACGTACCGAAGGACGGCATGCTGGCCCGCATGGGCGGCGATGAGTTTGCGATGACCATTGGCGGTGACAACGCCGAAGCGCTGGCCTCGGCGTTTGCGGGCTTTGTTCTCGATTACCTGCATAATGCGATCCGCATCGGGGAGCGCACCATCCATATTGGTGCCAGCATCGGCATTGCCAGCGGCAGCCTTGTTGAGTGCACCAGCTCATAGCTGTTCCGTCGCGCCGATATCGCCATGTACCACTCCAAAACCACCGGCAAAGGGCGGGTGACGCACTACGATACGGAGCTGAACAGCGCCCGTGAGCGGCAGGTGGCGATTGAGAGCCAGATCCGCAGCGGCCTTGAGCGCGAGGAGTTTGACGTCTGGTATCAACCGATCATCGATGCGCGTAGCCAGAAAATGGTCAGCGTGGAGGCGCTGGTTCGCTGGCCGCGTCGCCCGGAGGGGCCGCTGCCGCCAGATGCATTTATCAACATCGCAGAAACCAGCGGCCTGATTTACGGCCTGGGGCAGTTCGTATTGCGCCGGGCCTGTCAGGATCTGGAGCCTTTCGCGGATTTAAAATTGTCGGTCAATATCTCACCTGCGCAGTTTCGCGACCCGGAATTCGAGGCCAAAGTCGAAGGGGCGCTGGCAATCAGCCGTTTCCCGGCCACTCGCCTGCAGCTGGAGGTCACAGAAACCTACGTTCTGGAAAATCCCGAGCGCGCCCGTTCAGCCATCAGCAACCTTAAAGCCCAGGGGATCGCCGTGGCGCTGGATGATTTTGGCACCGGCTACTCAAGCATCGGCTATCTACGCCGCTTTAACTTCGACACCCTCAAAATCGACAAATCCCTGGCCGGGCTGGTGGATCATGACGAACAGGCTTCGGCCCTGGTCAGCGGCACCGTGCGCATTGCCAGCGCCCTCGGGATGACCGTGGTGGCCGAAGGGGTGGAGAACGAGAAGCAGATGAAAATGCTGCGGCTGGCGGGCTGCGATCAGTTGCAGGGCTTCTGGTACAGCCAGCCGATGCCGATAAAAGAGATTATGGCGTTACGCCAGAAGCGGCAGTGTTAGATCACTGCCGGGCCAGCTCTTCCAGCTTGTCACGAAAGCCGGTAATGGACAGGGCGCGGTTATCGGCCCGCCAGCGATCTTTCGCAGCCGGAGCCGAGCTTTGTACCCCGATAACCTGCCAGCCATCGGCGGTTTTTAACATCAGCGGCGAGCCGCTGTCGCCGGGCAGGGTATCGCACTGATGCGACAGCACGCCAGTTTGCGCCCAGCCGGTAACAATGCAGTCCTGATGGGTATAGAGCACGTCGAGATGATCTTCCGGGTAGCCCGCCTGGTTCACCTTACGGTCAGCCGCTTTCAGCGCGGCGGTAAGGGCATCTTTGTCACCGGTAAACAGCGGCAGCGGCGTGATCCCCGATGGCGGATTGCGCAGCACCACCAGACCAAAATCCCACGAGGCAGCAGATGGCGGTACGATCCAGCCGTCGCCATCGGCTTTCAGCCGACGTCCCAGAGATGCGGGGACGCGTCCTTCAATGCCGTGGATCTCATAGCGCCAGCTGCCTTTTAACGAGACAAAGCGCAGGGCAACGGCGGTATCGGGTTTACCCTTCGGGGGCACCAACAGGCAGTGGCCGGCGGTCAGCGCCAGCTGGGGGGTAATGAGGGTCGCGGTACACAGATTCCCGCTGGCGGTTTCCAGCTGGCCAATGGCATCCCACGGAGAGTGGGTAGGATCGGTGACACGCGTACGGTCGTCATGACCAAAAAACAGCGTTTGTACCTCTTTTTTGAGGTTCGCAGCGTCGTTGCTGCCTTCGTCCGCATGACTCAGCCCAGAAAAGAGAAAAAACGTTCCCAGTACAACCACAACAGATTTACGCATATCACACTCTGAAGGGGGATAATTATGATTATTAAATATGAACCCTGCTTATTAACTATAGACGGGACCGCGCGAAAGTGGGAGTAAAATCAGCGTGCTACACTCAGGAAATATAAAACATACTCGCAATAAGAGCGCATAAAATAAGCGTGGTAAGAATCAACTCAAACCGATAGCGCTGAAACATAACGCCCTCCGCACAGAAAAACGGCGCTGGAACCATGCCGGTTCAGCGCCGGGACCAACGTGCCCGTCAGGGCACGTTAAGGTAAGCAGGCTTACGCAGCGGGTTGCGCTGCAGGGGTCGCAGCCTGGTGTTTAACGGCTTTTTTGTGGTGTTTTTTGGCTGCCTGAGCTTTCTGGGCAACCGGTGCCGCTTCCGCTTTTTTCACTTCTTTTTTATGAACCTTTTTGGCTGCCTGCGCTTTCTGGGCAACCGGCGCTGCTTCTTCTTTTTTCACTGCTTTTTTATGGTGCTTTTTCGCAGCCTGCGCTTTCTGCACGGCCGCTTTTTTGTGTTTTTTGTGGTGCACAGTCTTCGCAGCCGGTGCTGCGGTAGTGGTAGTCGCGGTGGCTGCCGGTGCAGCGGTGTTGGCGACGGTGTCAGCAGCGAATGCAGCAGAAGAGAGACCCATTGCAGCGGCAACAACCAGAGCTAATACTTTATTCATCATCCTACCCTCGAATTGGTTTTTTCATTTAACCCCACTGCGGGGCCGTTGAAAGAACTATATCCCTGAAATTACGGGGCTTCCGTGAGTGATTGGTGACGACGTGTAACGGATTGTACAGCGCCGGGTACGATACCCGGCGCGGAGGGTTACAGATAACGCGAAGTAAGATGATCGCGGAAGTAACGGCTGTTGAGATCTTCTCCGGTGGCCTGCTCAATCAACTGGGCGGTGGTGAAACGGCTGCCGTGTTGCCAGATGTTCTGGCGCAGCCAGTCGAACAGGGCGCTGAAATCCCCGACGGCGATGGCGGCATCCAGCCCAGGCAGGGCTTTTTTAGCAGCCGCGAACAGCTGGGCGGCATACATCGCCCCAAGGGTGTAGGACGGGAAGTAACCGAAGCCGCCGTCTGTCCAGTGGATGTCCTGCATACAGCCGTTGCGGTAGTTATCTTTGGTGGATAAGCCCAGCCACGCCTGCATCTTTTCGTCCCACAGCGCGGGAATGTCGTCGACTTCAATGTCACCGTTGATCAGCGCCCGCTCAATCTCGTAGCGCAGCACCACGTGCGCCGGATAGCTGACTTCGTCCGCATCCACACGGATATAGCCGGGCTTGACGCGCTGGTTCCAGGCGACAAAGTTCTCCGGCGAGAAGGCCGCCTGGCTGCCGAAGCGCTCATGCACCGCGGGGAGCAGATGGTTGAGAAACGCCGTGCTACGCCCAAGTTGCATCTCAAAGAACAGGCTTTGTGACTCATGGATAGCGGTAGAGCGGGCCAGGGCGATGGGCTGTCCGAGCCAGTTGCGCGGCAGGTTCTGCTCATAGCGGGCGTGGCCGGTTTCATGGATCACCCCAAACAGGGCGCTGAGCAGCTCGTCTTCGTCGTAACGGGTCGTAATGCGTACGTCTTCCGGCACGCCGCCACAGAACGGGTGAGCGCTGACGTCCAGCCGACCGGCGTTAAAGTCAAACCCGAGGGTCTTCATCGCCTCCAGTCCCAGCTCGCGCTGGATTGCCGTCGGGAATGGCCCCTGCGGCGGCACAAATGACTGCTGCGCCTGCTTCTCGACAACCTGATTCAGCAGGCCCGGCAGCCAGGATTTGAGATCGCCAAACAGATCGTCCAGCCGGGCGCTGGTCATGTCCGGCTCGAAAATATCCAGCAGCGCATCGTAAGGGGTGCAGCCTTTGGCGTCGGCACGCAGGCGGGCCTCTTCCCGGCTCAGCTTCACCACCTCTTTCAGGTTGGCAGCAAAGCCCTGCCAGTCATTCGCTGGACGTTGGGTGCGCCAGGCATGCTCGCATTTACTCCCCGCGAGGGATTTGGCCTCCACCAGCGACTCCGGCAGCAGCGCGGCCTGCTGGTAGTGGCGGGTCATCTCCCGCAGGTTGGCCTGTTCGACGTCATTCAGATCTTCGCTTTCGGCATTACGCAGCCAGTCGGCCACCTTTGTATCGGTCAGGATTTGGTGTTGCAGGACGCTCAACTCTGCCAGCGCTTCGCCTCGCGCGGCACTGCCGCCTGCGGGCATCATGGTAAACATGTCCCAACTGGCAATGGCGGAGAGGTGAGAGAAGCGGGAGAGACGCTGGAAGGTACGGGTGAGTTGCTGATAATTATTCTTTTCCATTAAGACCTCGTGTCTGCATCAACTGATGGTTAAAAGTACCATCCAGTGAAGCGAAACACGAGGCCACGCAACATTAATGTAACCGTTTATGCAGGTTAACACCCACCAGCAGCGCCCCGCACAGCATCAACGCGATAAATCCTCCCACGCCGTTCCAGCCGTACTGATGCCAGAAGACGCCACCCAGCGTCCCGGCGATGCTGGAACCCAGGTAGTAGCTGAACAGATATAACGATGATGCCTGGCCTTTGGCGCGGCGGGCGCGGGGGCCGATCCAGCTGCTGGCGACCGAATGGGCGGCAAAAAAGCCCGCGGAGAAGAGCAGCATCCCGGCGAAAATCACCCCCAGGTTAGCGAACAGGGTCATCAGCACGCCTGCCAGCATGATACCTGTCGAGGCCAGCATCACCGGGCCACGGCCAAAGCGGGTGGTCATCGCCCCGGCTTTTGGCGAACTCCATGTACCGGTGAGATAAGCCACTGACAGCAGGCCAACCAGCGCCTGGCTTAAATGCCAGGGCGAAAGCATTAGCCGGTAGCCGATGTAGTTAAACAGGGTAACAAACGACCCCATCAACAGAAAACCGGTCAGGAACAGCAGGGGCAGGCCCCGATCGCGCCAGTGCAGGCGGAAGTTAATCAGCAGCGTTTTTGGCCGTAAAGCGGTAGGGCGAAAGTGGCGCGATTCCGGCAGAATTTTCCAGAACATCAGTGCTGAGGCCAGCGCAAAACAGCCGATCGCGGCCAGCGCAATCCGCCAGTTGAAAAAGTCGGTGAAGACCCCGCTCAGGAGTCGTCCGCTCATCCCGCCAATGGAGTTACCGCTGATATAAAGCCCCATGGAGAAGGCGACAAAGCTGGGGTGGATCTCCTCGCTGAGGTAGGTCATACCCACCGCCGCCACGCCGCTGAGAGAAAGGCCGATCAGCGCGCGCATGATCAAAATTCCGTGCCAGCTGGTCATCATCGTGGACAGCAACGTACAGACCGAGGCCAGCAGCAGGGCGGTGACCATCACCGGTTTACGCCCGATGGCGTCTGACAGCGGGCCGGTAAAAAGTAGACCAATCGCCAGCATCCCGGTGGAAATCGAGAGCGAAATACTGCTGCTGGCAGGCGTCACCCCAAACTCCTGGGACAACACCGGCAGGATCGGCTGCACGCAGTAGAGCAGGGCGAAAGTCGCCAGTCCGGCGGAGAAGAGCGCCAGGGTGACGCGCATAAACTGCGGGGTACCGCGTTTGATGAACTGGACCGGCCGCGGTTGGGTGGGTAAGAGATCGATATCATCTGTCGGGGCGATATCAGCCGTTGTTGTACGACTCACGTAAGTTCCTTGCTTCAACATCCCCGTGATTTCTGGTGACGGGTATGACCACAAGGATCAGGGTAGGAAAATGTAAATATTCTGTCTAATATATTAATAATCTCAAATGATACGTTAAAAATATGAATATTGAACTGCGTCATCTGCGCTACTTTGTGGCCGTTGCTGAGGAGCTGCATTTTGGTCGCGCGGCGGCGCGGCTGAATATCTCCCAACCGCCGCTGAGTCAGCAAATTCAGGCGCTGGAGCAGCAGGTGGGGGCGCGTCTGCTGGCGCGGACCAACCGCAGCGTGGGGCTGACGGCGGCAGGGCGTCAGTTTCTGGCCGATAGCCGTCAGATCCTGGGCCTGGTGGACGAGGCGGCAGCCCGGGCGGAACGGCTGCATCATGGCGAAACCGGAGAGCTACGTCTTGGCTTCACCTCCTCTGCGCCTTTTATCCGCGCCATCTCGCATACGCTCTCGACGTTTCGCCGCCTCTCACCGGATGTCCATATCCAGACCCGGGAGATCAACACCCGGGAGCAGATCGTTCCGCTGAGCGAAGGCTCTCTCGATCTTGGTCTGATGCGTAATACTCAACTGCCGGATACCCTGGCGTGGCAGCAGGTGCTGCGGGAGCCGCTGCTGGCGATGATTCATCGGGATCACCCCCTGGCGGCAAAGGCTGTGGTTTCTCTCACGGAGCTGGCCCAGGAGCCTTTTGTCTTTTTTGATCCGCGGGTAGGTACCGGTCTGTATGACGACATTCTGGGATTGCTGCGTCGCTACGGGGTCACGCCGGTCATCACTCAGGAGGTGGGCGAGGCGATGACTATTATCGGGCTGGTGGCGGCGGGGCTGGGCGTGTCGATTCTGCCGGCCTCGTTTAAGCGACTCCAGCTGAACGAGATGCGTTGGGTGGCGATAGCCGAACCGGACGCGGTGTCAGAGATGTGGCTGGTGTGGTCGAAGCATCATGAGCTTAGCGCCGCGGCACAACGTTTCAAAAAACTGCTGATCGACGCCTCATCAGGCGGCTGAGCCGCAAAAAAAGCGGGTAAAAATGTGCTGTAAATCACAAGGCTAAGTAAAAATTTGACGATTACTGTAGAAGTGCTTCACCATAGCCCACAGTTTATTTCGAAGCTCGAAAATAAGGGAGTACGTGGTGGTTGCTGATAGTCAGCCTGGGCATATCGATCAGATTAAGCAGACCAATGCGGGTGCGGTATATCGCCTGATTGATCAGCTTGGGCCGGTCTCGCGCATCGATCTTTCCCGCCTTGCGCAACTGGCACCTGCCAGTATCACCAAGATCGTACGAGAAATGCTCGAAGCGCATCTGGTGCAGGAGACGGAAATTCAGGAGCCGGGCAGCCGCGGCCGTCCGGCGGTGGGGCTGGTGGTGGAAACCGAAGCCTGGCACTACCTCTCGTTGCGCATCAGCCGGGGTGAAATCTACCTTGCATTGCGCGATCTCAGCAGCAAGCTGGTGGTGGAAGAGCAACTGCCGCTGGAGCTGAAAGCCGAGCAGCCGCTTGAGGTGCGGATCACTGCGCTTATCGATCGGTTCTTTATTCATCACCAGCAGAAGCTGGAGCGTCTCACCGCCATCGCGATCACCATGCCGGGTATCATTGATACCGAAAATGGTATCGTGCACCGGATGCCGTTCTACGATGACGTGAAAGAGATGCCGCTGGGCGAGGTGCTGAAGAACCATACCGGCGTGCCGGTCTATATTCAGCATGACATTAGCGCCTGGACGATGGCCGAGGCGCTGTTCGGCGCGTCACGCGGGGCGCGGGATGTGATTCAGGTGGTCATCGACCACAACGTCGGCGCCGGAGTGATAACCGATGGTCGTCTGTTGCATGCCGGGAGCAGCAGCCTGGTGGAGATTGGCCACACCCAGGTCGATCCCTACGGCAAACGCTGTTACTGCGGTAACCACGGCTGTCTGGAGACCATTGCCAGCGTGGACAGCGTGCTGGAGCTGGCCCAGCTGCGGCTCGGCCAGTCGATGAGTTCAACTCTGCACGGTCAACCCCTGACGGTGGAGTCGCTTTGCGCCGCCGCCCAGCAGGGCGATCTGCTGGCGAAAGACATCATTACCGGCGTTGGCACGAACGTCGGGCGCATCATTGCCATCATGGTTAACCTCTTCAATCCGCAAAAAATCCTGATCGGTTCGCCACTGAGCCAGGCGGCAGGGGTCCTCTTTCCGGCGATCGCCGACTCAATTCGCCAGCAGTCCCTGCCAGCCTACAGTAAACATATCGTGGTGGAGAGCACCCAGTTTACCAATCAGGGGACGATGGCCGGTGCGGCGCTGGTGAAAGATGCGATGTATAACGGCTCCCTGCTGATCCGCCTGCTACAGGGTTAACAATCCTTAAAGTCTTACTAAAAATTGCGCTATCTCAAACTGAGCGGATAGCGCATGCCTTAGACTTCCTCCACTGAATTATTTCCTTGATTTATATTTCCAAAGCATAACGGTGGAGTTAGTGATGCTTAAGCGTTTCTTTGTAACGGGTACTGATACTTCTGTCGGCAAGACGGTGGTGTCCCGCGCCTTGCTGCAAGCCTTGATGGCAAGCGGAAAGCGCGTCGCAGGGTACAAACCGGTAGCAAAAGGGAGTAAAGAGACGCCAGAGGGATTGCGCAATAAAGATGCGCTGGTTTTACAAAGCGTCTCCTCTCTCGAACTGCCTTACCATGCGGTAAACCCCATTGCCCTCAGTGAAGATGAGAGCAGCGTGGCCCACAGCGGGCTGGTGAATTACACCCTGTTGTCGAACGGGCTGGCCAGCCTGAGCGATCAGGTCGACCACGTGGTGGTTGAAGGGACTGGCGGCTGGCGAAGCCTGATGAATGATTTGCGTCCGTTATCAGAGTGGGTAGTGCAGGAGCAACTGCCGGTACTGATGGTGGTGGGCATTCAGGAAGGCTGTATCAACCACGCCCTGCTGACGGCACAGGCCATCGCCAATGACGGCCTGCCGCTGGTGGGCTGGGTGGCAAACCGTATCAATCCGGGCCTGGCCCACTATGCTGAAATTATTGAGGTGCTGAGTAAAAAGCTGCCGGGTCCGCTGGTCGGCGAGTTGCCCTATCTGCCGCGCGCAGAGCAGCGCGATCTAGCGCACTACATCGACCTCTCGACTCTCGGCAGTGTGTTGTCCGTAGATCGAGTCGTGGCGTAACGTTCGCGACAGCACCGACGCCACCACGCAGGCAATCAGCAAGCCGGGCAGCAGCAGATACTGCCCGGTCATTTCACAGACCATCAGCGCCGACATGATCGGCGCGTGCGTCGTGGCGGCAAGCAGCGTTGCCATCCCCGCCAGCCCCAGCAAAATCGCGGTTTCAGAACCGGGCAACCACAGCATAAAGATCTGAGCAAACAGCATCCCGGTCGCCATGCCGACAAACAGCGTTGGCGTAAATACCCCGCCTGGCGCTCCCGAACCACTGCTGGCCAGTACCGCCAGCAGCTTACAGATAAATACCCCCGCAATTACCGACAGCAGCGGCGGCGCGAGCAGAAACGCCTGCACCACGCTGTAGCCATTGCCCCACACTTTAGGCGTTAGCAGTGACAACAGCCCGACGATCAGCCCGCCCAATGCCAGCTGCCACGGCGGGGAAAGCCGGAGGCGCAGGAACAGGGCGTGAGTGAAGGTCATCAGCCACATCAGCGCCGGGCCGCAGACCCCCGCCAGCAGACCCATGCCGACCATCAGGGAATAATCCACCCCGGTCAGCGTTTCGCTGAGATGCACCTCATACAGCGTGCTGGCACCGGGGCTGAGCAGGCGGGTAGTGAGGAGCGCAACCACCGCGGCAATCACCACCGGCCCAAGCGACGCCAGCATCAGGGTGCCGAACAAGATCTCGGCTATAAACAGGCTGCCGGCTAAGGGCGCATGGTACGCGCTCGCCATCCCGGCGGCGGCACCACAGGCGATCCACAGCTTCCACTCGGATTTCGGCGTAAAGCGTTGGGCAAAAAACGAGGCGGCGAGAGCGGCCATCAGGATCATCGCCCCTTCACGGCCAATGGCGCTGCCGCTGGCGACCACCAGTAACGATGCCAGGGATTTCACCAGACTGGCACCATAGTCAAACTGTCCGTCGCCCGTTTCCAGGGCTTCCATATAGTCGGTGGGAGCATGAGGGCGCTGCGCGTTGATCCGCTGCCAGCCCCAGAGCAACAGTCCGGCCGCCAGCCCGCCAAGGGCGGGAGTCAGGGCACGTCGCCAGGGGGAGAGGCTGCTGGCGGCATTCACCAGGCTGCCGCTTTCATTACTCAGGAGCAGCCACTCCAGCCAATACATGGCGTGACGAAACAGCGCCACGGCCAGCGCTGCCAGCACGCCGGTAACGGTGGCAATCAGCAGTCGGCGAAACATCGCGCGGATGTTCGGGTAAGCATGGAGTCGATGCATGGGGTACACGTAAACAGGAAAGATACAATATTGTGGGGGGAAATCGTGGGGTTAGCAACGTAAAGAGCCGGGCAGTGCCCGGCTTACAACATTAACTCTCGCTATGAATATTCAGCGCCCGGCGGGTGCGGCCGGAACTGAGATATTCCGCAATATAGTCCTGCGAAATCTCGCCGTTATAGCGTCCGTCTTCATCGACAATTGGCATCCAGCTGGTGTTGCTCTCGTACAGACGGGAGAGCACCACGCGCAGGTTGTCTTCAGCCTTGCCGGTCATACGGAACGGGTGGATCAGATCGGCGCAGGTGCCGCTGGCATGGCGCGCCTCGCGACGTTTCACAAAGCCCAGCGGCTTACCGTTTTCGTCCACCACGGTGACCGCGCGAATGTCGTTATCATCCATCGTGGCGAAGGCCTCCGGCAGCGGGGTGGCCGGGCGAACGGTGATCGTCGGCTGTTGGTCAGTCACATCGCCCGCCGAGACCAGCAGCAGACGCTTAAGGGTGCGGTCCTGGCCGACGAACGAACCGACAAACTCATTCGCCGGTTTCGCCAGCAGTTCGTCCGGGCTGGCGCACTGGACGATTTTCCCCTGGCGGAAGACGGCGATGCGGTCGCCGAGCTTCAGCGCCTCGTCGATATCATGGCTCACCAGCATCACGGTCTTTTTCAGCTTGCGCTGCATCTCGAGGAACTGGTTCTGGATCACCTCGCGGTTAATCGGGTCGACTGCACCGAAAGGCTCATCCATCAGCAGTACCGGAGGATCCGCCGCCAGGGCGCGAATCACGCCGATACGCTGCTGCTGACCGCCGGACATTTCACGTGGGTAGCGGTTAAGGAACTTATGCGGGTCCATCGCCACCATATCCATCAGCTCTTCAGCGCGGGTTTTACAGCGCGCTTTGTCCCAGCCCAGCATCCGCGGCACCACGGTGATGTTCTCTTCGATGGTCATGTTCGGGAACAGACCAATCTGCTGGATCACGTAGCCGATGTTACGACGCAGGGTGACGGTATCCATGTCGCTGGTGTCCTGACCGTTAATCAGGATCTTCCCGCTGCTCGGGGTAATCAGACGGTTAATCATTTTCAGGGTTGTCGTCTTGCCGCAGCCGGACGGTCCAAGCAGAACGCACATTTCCCCTTCGGGTACGTTCAGGTTAACGTTGTCTACGGCCTTAAATGTCTGGCCCTGCTTCTGTGAAAATTGTTTGGTGAGGTTTTCCAGTTTTATCATTATCGAATCCCCTTTGGAGTCAGTACGATCTGCAGACGGTGCAGTAACCAGTCGAGCACAATCGCTAAAAGACAAATCATCAGCGCACCGGCAATCAACATACGAATATCACTTCCGCCGATGCCGTTAAGCAGCAACAGACCCAGACCGCCCGCGCCGATAACGGCGGCAATCGCCATCACGCCGATGTTCATCACCACGGCGGTACGGATCCCGCCGAAAATCACTGGCAGCGCCATGGGAATCTCTACCCAGCGCAGACGTTGCCAGAAGGTCATGCCGATGCCACGTCCCGCCTCACGCAGGCCAGGCGGCAGGCTGTCGAGTGCGGTGTGGGTGTTACGCACAATCGGCAGCAGCGAGTAGAGAAATACCGCGGTAATCGCGGGCAGGGCACCAATACCCTGACCGATCAGCGAAAAGAGCGGGATCATCAGACCAAACAGCGCAATGGATGGGATGGTCAGTACGATGGTGGCAATACCCAGCACCGGGGTCGCCAGCCATTTGTGGCGTACAATCAGAATGCCCAGCGGCACGCCGATAATGATGGCCAGGCCAACAGCCAGCGCCACCAGCCACAGATGTTGCAGCGTCAGGGTGCAGAGATAACCCCAGTTATCAATCATGTAGTGAATCGTATCCATAGCGCCTCCTTACAGCAGCTGCTTGCTACGCAGGAAATCACGGGCGACCTGCTGCGGTGACTGATGATCGATATCCACCTTTTTATTCAGCTCGGTGATAACGTCGTTATTGAGCTGGGCAGAGAGGGTGTTCAGCGCCTCCTCCAGACCCGGATTGGCCTCCAGGGTGTCCTTACGCACCACCGGGGTCACCGCATAGCTCGGGAAGAAGCCTTTATCATCTTCCAGTACCTTCAGGTCAAAACCCTTCACGCGCCCGTCGGTGGTATAAATCAGCCCGGCGTCGACAAAGCCATCGCGCACCGCGTTATAGACCAGACCGGGGTCCATCTGGCGGATCTGCGGGCGATCAAGCTCCAGGTTGTAGGCGGCCTGCAGCGGCTTCATGCCGTCGCTGCGCCCGGAAAACTCCAGGTCCAGACCGAGCAGCCAGTTATTATCAGGGTCGGTTTTACGCACCTGTTCAACCTTTGCCACCAGTTCCGACATGGTGTTGATATGTTCTGCTTCGGCGCGCTTACGCTGCATAGCGAAGGCGTAGGTATTGTTCATGTCAGCAGGCTGGAGCCACACCAGGCCGTGTTTCGCATCCAGGCGTTTCACCGTCTCGTAAGACTCCTGGGGTGACAAGCGTTTGTTGATGTGGTTAAAGATGATCAGCGAAGTACCGGTGTACTCCCAGGTCATATCGATTTGCTTGTTGATCATGGCATTGCGGGAGATGACCGTCGCAATGTTGGTCTGGGGCTGTACCTGAAACCCTTTCTTTTGCAGGTACTGCACGGTCATGGCCGAAAGAATATGCTGTTCGGTAAAGCTCTTGGTCGCCAGAATCAGCGGCGCGGCGAGCGCCTGGCTGGAGAAGAGCGCGGCGGCGCACAGCGCCGTCAGGCCAGTAAACAGTCTCATAAAAGCTCCTTATTATAATTATCGTGCGAGATGCGGGCTCATCAGACGACCCAGCGCCGCCAGCAACGTATCCAGAATCAGGGCGAACAGGGCGGTGGCCGCGGCACCCAAAATCAGCGTCGGGAAGTCATTCAGGTAAATACCCGGGAAGATCAGCTCACCGTAGCTGCTGGCACCAATCAGGAAGGCCAGGGGCGCAGTCCCGACGTTAATGGCGGTAGCGATGCGGATCCCGGAGAGCATCACCGGCCAGGCGTTAGGAATTTCCACCTGCCACAGCCGTTGCCATTTGGTCATGCCGATACCGTTTGCCGCTTCCAGTAACGAGCCAGGCACCGAGCACAGCCCAGCGTAGGTGTTACGCACAATCGGCAGCAGCGAGGCAAGGAACAGGGCAATAATGGCAGGGGTATCGCCAATACCAATCACCACCATCGCCAGCGCCAGAACGGCCAGTGGCGGCAGGGTATTCCCTACGTTAAAGATCTGCATGACGTATTCGGCGATACCGCGCGCGGCCGGACGGCTCAGCAAGATACCGCTGGGAATACCGACCAGCAGTGCGAAGAACATCGATGAGAAGACTAAAATCAGATGCTGTTGCCCGAGATAGACCAGGTCAACCTGACGCGCTTTGATGGTCTCCAGCCCAATTCCCCAGACGAGGAGGGCGACGACCACGATAATCGCGCCGACAAAAAGCAGCGAACGTTTGAATAGTGGATGCATTGCGGTGTGTCTCCCTGTGCGCATGCGTTATAGCAACCATCGGTTGCCTGTTGTTATGCCATGAATCGGCAGGGGTCATTGAGCTATAGCAAGCGAACGGGAAGGGTTCCAGCGAAGCGGCGAAATTTGTAACCCTATGAAAGTGAGGGAAACATGGGGTTATGCCTTATGGGATAAGGGCTGACAGGTGGCGGGCAGAATTGTCTTAAAGATAATTTCATTAAGTGACACCGTCACTTAATGAAAGGATGTGGTTTATGATTTGCTAAGCGCAGCGCGAACCTTGCGCACACGCAGTGAGGTACTGACAATGGAAAAGGCGGCCACGAGCACCAGTATGACTCCCAGCGCCAGCATCGCATTAAAGCCAAACCACCTGAACAGTATCAGCCCCGCAATACCCCCGGTGATAAACGAGAAAAGGGTGGTGAGATGGGTTATCAGCTGATTTTTTTGTCCTGCGGTATCTTTGGAGTAGTCCCGGCGGAGCATCGCCACTACCACGGAGGCCAGCGAAATGCCTGCGTCGGTTAACGTGCCGGTAATATGAGTCGATCTTACCCGGCCACCGGAAAGTTGAGTGGAGGTTGAATTATGGATCCCCATCAGGCCGCAGAGAAAAACAATAATTTCACGGTTGGTGGTGAAGGTATGAAAAAACATTTCATACAGGGACACACCCGCCAGTAATAACCCTTCAATAAACAAAACCTGACAAAAAATGAGCCGGACATTATGAACAATGCCCCATAAAACAATAATCCGTGCAACGATTGCCCCCGTGACAAAGGCTAAAATAATCGTGGCAAAGAAAATAATATCATTCAGATCCGTTGAGGAGACTTCACTGGAAAATTGTGAGGTGTTGCCGGTCATATGGGAAGGGAAAAAGCCGAATGCCCCCAGCGCAATGGCATTCAGCAATCCTGCGGAAGTGGCGAGCCACAGGGCAAGCCGACGATCCTCCTGATGCGTTCGTTCTTTCTTGAGTTTAATCAGCAAAGAATACCTCCGGTTTGAGCTTTGCCTGAATAATCAGGCTAGCAAAGCGTTTTAACGGGTTGTCCAGGATAGTGCTTAATTATTACGGCACCGGAGGTGGAGGGAGATTTAGTAATTAATTAAAATAACCTTGTTAAAAAAGGGATTATTTAAACCCGGACGCGAAACGTCTCCCGACTGCTGTGTCGCAATCGCGAGACGACGCGCGATGCTCACAGCATTCCATTATTCCCGTGGCGTAAAAATGCCGGACGCTGGTTTAAGCGTGCAAACCAGGCCTCATTAGCAGGGAACGACGGGCGGTCAAAGGGCGTCATTTTCCAGCGGTTCACCGACAGCCCCAGCACCACGTCGGCCAGGGTAAAGGTCTCGCCCGCCACCCATGCCCCGGTGCGTTGCAGCTGCTGATCAAGGATCGCGATATGGTGGTTCCACTCCTTAATCCCCGCCGCAATGCGTTCAGGATCGTTAAAGTCCGGGTTTTTACGCCCCAGTGCCGGGAAGACATAGCGCCAGGCGTTGTTAAATTCGCTTGCCTGCCAGTCCATCCAGCGCTCGACGTTAGCACACCCCTGCGGATCGCCGGGGAGCAGATCGTCACGCCCGGCTTTGCGCACCAGATAGCGGCAGATCGCGTTGGATTCCCACAGAACAAAATCGCCATCGATTAGCACCGGCACCATGGCGTTCGGGTTCAGTGTGCGAAAGGCATCGGTTTCCGTCGAGGCAAAGCCGCTGCCGTAATCTTCCTGGAGATAGTCCAGACCGATTTCTTCGCAGGTCCAGAGCACTTTACGCACGTTGATGGAGGTGATTTTGCCGAGGATTTTGAGCATGATGCAGGGTCCTTTGTAGTTTGAGTTAATCACAATACATCAGGTATGCAGGGAGTTTAGGGCAAATATTGGTGGGGGAAGGGGGCGACCAGCAAGATATCCCTATCACCGGTTTCTTTGAGATGTCGAGGGTTGCGGACAATGTGATAAAAGCGCGGGGTATCTTTGAACATCAGCGTACAACGCTCAGGTCGGCAGGCTAATAACTGTTCCACAACGTTTTCTGTGGGACGGGCAAGCGAAACGCCCCCGTCGTGGCTGGAAAGCACGCTCCCTAAACGAAGAGTTCATCTTCTTAGTCGAGAGGAATAAGCCCTTCTGTACAGTCGCACTCCTCACCAAATACGTATGCCGGAATGCCTAAACCGCCAGACAAGGCCCAGACCTGTTTAATCCAGCCAATGGCTGCCTCAACAATAATATCGTTGACCGAAAATGAAACCTCTTCAGGGTCGAAGATGGGCACGTCTGGCTGGAGTTTACCGTCGATAAATTTTACGTCGAAAAGCTCGCGGTAAGGCGCTATAGCGCTGTTTAACACGTATAAATCTGGCCCCCGGAGATGGATCATGACTGAAAACATCCCGTCCTCATCCTGGACGGGATGGATACCCACCTCAACGGCCTGCGTTTTTATGGGAAGAATGCCCTTAATGCCGCGGATCTTTTCGACCGCCTCCTGCGTGTGGATGTGAAGAATATCGTGCAGCGCACTCCTGTATTGTGTTTCTGTCATATCCCGATTCTCTTTAATTCTGGGGCTTACACTATAGCGCCTGTTCTCTGCTTCTGGTACGCAGCGGATTTTAAGCCTCGTCCAGTAAGCCGTTATGGACTTCCACATAAAAAAACGCCGCAAGCAGTTTTCTGCTTACGGCGTTCAGGATCGGTGATGATGTGTTCTGGCTATCAGGCCGCTTTTACCGCTCTGATTTTTTTACTGCCAGCCGCATCTGACTCGGTGTTATCTGTTGCAGGGGTGGCATTGCGATCGGGCACCTTACTGGTACGCAGAATATGCTGCACAGCCTCTTTCTGCTCGGCGAGATACAGCCCAAGATCTTCAGCCTGCGTTTCATCCATCTGCTTACCGCTTTGCAACAGCCAGTCGGTGAACGCTTCTGCCAGGTCGAGCAGTTTGTCGTGAGCGTCAGCCTCTTTCTTACTGGCAAATGTCATTTTCTCTTCACCTTTTCTTACGACAACAAATTTTGTTTCAACAGCCATTATGCGCCCTCCGTACTGTAATTATATACAGTATACCAGTTCCTGATGGGTGTTGCAGCCAAAATGTGCTGCCGCGCGTTGCGGCACATCCGCTAGATGTCGAGAGCAGCAAGAATAGAGGCTTCCAGTTTTTCCGGGGTGGTGAGCGGTGCAAAACGCTTGATGGGTTTGCCGTCGCGTCCGATCAGGAACTTAGTGAAATTCCACTTGATCCGCTTACCCAGCACGCCGGGTAATTCGTCTTGCAGGTAACGAAACACCGGGTGCGCCGTGGGGCCGTTGACGTCCACTTTCTCGAATATCGGAAAGCTCACCCCGTAGTTGATCTGACAGGTCTGCGTGATGTCGTCGGCATTGCCGGGTTCTTGCTTACCGAACTGGTTGCAGGGAAAACCCAACACCACCAGCCCCTGGTCGGCGTACTTTTTATAAAGCTTTTCCAGGCCGGCGTATTGCGGTGTAAAACCACAGTGGCTGGCGGTATTCACCACCAGAACCAGCTTACCTGCATAGTCGGCCATCGGGATAAGCTGGCCGCGCAGGCTGGTGGCAGAAAGTTGATGAAAGGTCGTCATAGCGGAAACCTCAAAGATGAACCCTTTTTTCAGGCGTTGTGGAGTATAGACGCTGGGGGCAAGATGCGGTTTCCGTCTCAGGGCGTGAGAGGCTTACTCAGCTACCAGCCACATATCAGCCTCGTCAAACATCTCCTCCAGCATGCGATTGAGTTTTTCCCGATCACTTTTACTGGCATCGCTGTTCAGACCGTTCGCCTGCATCGGCTTAACCTTCACCTCGGCGTCCGGAAAGATGCGGTGCACGCGTCTGGTCAATTCATCCAGGATGATTTCCCTGGCGCCCGCAAGCCCCGCAACATTTCGTTTGTCGTAAACCAGTTCCACGAACATGACAGATCTCCAAAAACACTGTTTTAATGTACAGCATTCTTACCGGAGCAGTGATATCTGTCAACTACCGCCCGTCTTGCAGGCGGTAGTTGTTACTATCAGAACAGGACCGAGTAGTTCAGGCCAAAGGTACGACCGCGGCCTTTATAGGTATACAGGTTCTCCGCCCCATAGGTTGGGCTGTACAGACCCGGTGCGCGCTGTCCCCATGCCGTGGTGTAGTCTTCATCCAGGACGTTTTCAACGCTAAAGCTCAGCTTGCCCACCGGCAGAAGGTAGCTGCCTAACAGATCCACGGTGTTATAGCCTTCAATGCGTTTACCCGCTTCATCAGACAAATCAAAGGTCTGCGTACTTTGCACACGCAGCGTCCAGTCGCCTGGCGCCCAGGTCACCCATGCGCTCATTTTGGACGGGCTGGCGCTGTCTACCGTTAGCTTTTCCCATTTCCCATCGACGCGGGTTTCCGATTTGATCACGTTAAAGTTTGTGCCGGTGCTCCACTCACTGTCAGTGAAGAAGTAATCCACCTGGCCTTCAACACCGTAGATGCGACGCTCATCATCTTCCACGTTGATGGTCATGTCACTTTTGTTGATGTTGATGGTTTTGTCGGAGAGCGAATAGTATCCCGCAATCTGGGTGCGCAGGTTATCCCCGGTAAAGCGCCAGCCCAGCTCGTAGGCATCTACCTTAATACCGTCGAGTTTCGAGTCGTTAACGTTAACGCTGTTGACCAGGCGGTAATGGCCATTCACCAGCTGATAAGTACCGGAGCCGTAGTATTTCGCCAAATCCGGGATCTCAAAGCCCTGCGAGAAGTTAAACCAGAGCTGCTGACGTTCGGTCAGATGACCCAGAATACCGGCGTTAAAGAGCAGGTTGTTGTAGTCGGTTTTCCCGCCCGGTACAGCGTCTGCCGAGGTGGCTCGGCCCGTGGCAATCCCCTGTTGTTGGGCGTAGCCAATAAAATCGTCGACCTTGTTTTCGGTGTACTGATAACGCACGCCGCCGCTCAGGGTGATGGCGGAGAAGTCATAGCTCGATTGCAGGAACGGGGCGAGGTTAGTGATGCTGTAGCCCGGATAGCGACCGACGTTATAGGCGTTATCCAGCTTCATGCCGCCGCTGGCCGCCGCTTTGTTAAGGTCGAAGAACTGCTGATTGGCATCGAAGGTTTCGTGCTCGGCATCCACACCCCATGTCAGCGTTAACGCATCCAGAGGTTTACTGTTGAGGGTGAGTTTGCCGCCATAAAAATCGGTTTTTTGCTGGGATGCGCCAATGCTGGTGACCCGGCCACCTGAAAGCGTAGGGAAGGGGTAGTACGTCAGGTTCTCATCGCGGTAGTAAATTTGTGCGAGCAGATCCTGACCCCAGAAATCGGTGTTGGAATATTGCAGGTTAATAAGATGGCGTTCGGTGCCAGGGATACGGTCGGAGTCGAGATTATTTTTATTGTACGCATTGCCGGAACCGGTCACGGCCGAGAAGTTTTCGCCAAGATACAGGCCGTGCTTACCGTCGGATTCACTCTTGTAATACTGCGTGGTGAGCTGCAACTGCTGATGATCGTCGATATTCAGGGTGCCGGTGCCCATCACGTCCAGACGGTCTGAATACTGCAAACCGGTCTGGGTGTTATCAATGTTGACCTCGTTACCCTTGCCGTCATACCAGCCGCCAAAGCGCTGATACGCCACTGACAGCCGCCCCGAGGCGTTGTCGTTGCCGCCGCTGACTGCCGCCGCAATGTTTTCGTCATTATCGTTATGGCTGTTGAAGCCCGACTTTACGCCGGTCTGGAACTCGACTTCCGTTTCCGGCTGGCCCTTTTTCGTGACGATATTGATTAAGCCGCCGGTACTGCCGCCGCCGTAGAGGGAGGTCGCGCCGGAGATCACTTCAATGCGGGAGATATTAAACGGATCGATAGAGTCCAGCTGACGGCTGTCGCTGCGCGAGGAGTTTAACCGCACGCCATCAACCATCACCATCATGGAACGACCGCGCATATTCATACCGTAATTGGTACGCCCCTGGCTGCTGACATCCATACCGGGGATCAACTGCGCCAGTACCTCTTTAAGTTCTTTCCCGCCCTGAACTTGCTGCTCAATGTCAGCCTGTTCAATGACCCAGGTGGTCTGTGCCATGTCGGTCATACTGTGATTTGTACGACTGGCGGAGACCACCAGCGACTCTTCTTTTTGTCCTTCAGCCGAGGCATTAGCGGCTAACATCATTAATAAACAAGGGTTTAAAGCCCAATAGCGACGCGCTTTCATTGTTGTGATCATCCTGATTATTCAAGGTGTCAGAGGCGTTGATGCCCCGTACCGCACGTGAATCACCCTTTAAAGGTGATAGTGATTATCGGAATAATATGAATTCTCATTTCAATGTAAACAGTTAGTGTTAAAAAATGTTTCTATAAACACCTGATTTTAATGGGGTTTTTGTAGGCGAGGGGCGAGGCTGAGAAGATGCAGGCCGCTATTTCGCAGGCCGTGACGCTTGCAGTTCGGCTTTAGAGCCAGCCATAAGCGCAAAGCGGACATACGGGAATGATAAAGCGTTCATTTAACCGAATAGCCATCACTACCCGGCCGTCAGGAATGAATTAAAGCCCAAAAATAGCTTCAATTTCGATTGAGAGGTCTGGAGAGAAAAGGCGGCTGACTTCCACGAGCGAACTGGCAGGTAAGTGATGACCATAATTTCGGTACAGCACTTCACGAAGCGCAGCGATCTCTTCAAAAGAGGTAATGAAAATGGTCACTTTGATCAGGGTTGAGAAATCCGCGCCTTCTACCCTGACAATTTTCCTGAGTTGACTGAATATTTCTTCAGCCTGCTCAACAATGCCTTTATGTTGAGCAGGTGTGCCAAATGCGGTCAATCCTGAAACATAGAGCGTGCTGCCATGTTTTACAGAATGAACATAAGGTGCCTTTACTTCACCTAACTCAGGATAATTCTTCCGTATTATATTGTTCATAACGAAGGCCTTTCTGGAAGTGAGCAAACAACAACCTTACCATTCCCCTGTTAATGCTCAACGATTTTTAATGGTGACGCTCAGCATGTCCGCTTACTCCACAGTCCGTTGCCTGTTTCGCTATAAGCGAGGAGCGACCGATCGGCATGCGTTCTTCCTGAAGAACAATAATCCACTTAGTGGCGTCAGCACGTCGCCGTTCGTAGAAGCCATACTGCCGGAGGATTATCGCTGAGGTTTGGCCCGGCAAATAATTGCGGCCGCATTCTTCAACCCGCTATTCCCGTCAATCCTGCTGTCTCAGGCCGTTCATCTATACTGACTGTTGCAGTGACATACCGTGCTCATATGAAAAAGCGTAAATAACGTGACCGTGTAAGTGCGTTAATCAGAAAGAGTGTTCCTGGCTTCTACCGCAATAAAGCTTAAAGAATAAAAACTTTTATCTATCCGGGAGATAATGAATGAAATTAACCCAATTTGTTTATTCCGCCTTAATTGGCGTTGTTGCCAGCTGCCGTTCCATGACGCCGATGGCGGCCATCGCCGCAGCACGCATTGCCGGGCGCAACACAACGGGCCATCTTTTTCTGCTCGACCGTCCGTTATTTAAATTCGGCGCGTTAGCGATGGGGGTAGGTGAACTCTTTGGCGACAAGATGAAGTCAGCGCCAGACCGCACCGTGTTTTTGGGCCTGACAGCCCGTGTGGCAAGTGCAGGGATTGCGGGCGCCGCGTTGGCACCCAGCGGAAAAGAAAAAGCCGGAGCAGCGATCGCTGTCTCTGCCGCCGTGCCACTGGCCTATGCCACGCTGGCGGCACGCAAAAAAGCCATCGAAGGGATAGGGCAGACCAAAAGTGGCCTGGTTGAAGATACGCTCATCGTTGCTCTCGGAGCTGCGGTGGTCTACTTCGCAACGCGCTCAAATCGCCATTAAAGGCACGCCTGCCTCTCAGGATGATTCCGACAGGGCATCATGTAAGAGCCAGTGGCCGCGTCTGGCACAAAGCGGACATTCAATCTCACAGCCTGTGGGCCTCCTCCGGCTTCCCGATATAGCCAGGTCGTCAGCCCCACCCGCTAACCAGCATGGCCGGCAAGCGTTACGGCTGACTCCGCCCAGACATCGGGAATGATCTTTATCGCCTCGCTGACGGCGAAATCTATCGTCATGCCGGGCTTCCACAGCATTACGATCATCTGGCTCAGCGCCAGATTGCCCACCTCCACGTCAATCGCTTTAACGTCACGCCAGCTGGCGGCGGCAAAATGCTTCGGCAGAAAGGCCCACCCCTGGCCGCTCTCCAGCATATGGCGCAGCAGCGCCCGGTCATTGGTGTAGAAGGTACGATCGGCGATGCGTCCTTGCTTCGCCGCCACGCCGTCGGGCGCCGGATGCATCACCAGTTGCGGCTGCGAGGCGAGTTCGAATAGCGATACCGGCTGCTCGTCCGCGAAGAGCGATGCGGCGGCGTAAAAATCGAGTTCGACCACCCCCACCGAGCGCCACGCCATCTCGCTGCCCAGACTGCGGTTGCGCGCCTGGCAGAGCGCCAGCTGCACCGCGCCGCAGGCGAGCGCCGCTTCCGCCTCTTCGCGGGCCGCGCTCCAGGCGCTGACCCGGATGTTGCTTTCCGCCAGCGTCTCAATCAGACGGCAGAGAAAAGGGCGTGGCACAAAGGGATCGTAAACCAGGCTGATTTCGTCGGAGATATCATGACGGACGTGGCGCGCCGCCGCGTCGAACGCCTGCGCCTGGCGCATCAGCAGCGCCGCCTGTCGCTTCAGCCGCTGACCCTCTGGCGTCAGCGCCAGCGTGCGGCCCTGTCGCGAAAAGAGCGCATAGCCCAGTGCCGCCTCAAGAAACTCAATTAGCTCGCTGACCGTGGCGCGATCCTTGCCAAGCTGTTTCGCCGCTTGCGAAACGGTGCCGAGCGCGGCGACGGTAGAAAACGCCTCTATTTGCGCAAAGGAAAAACTGAGACAGGCCATATCTGCTCCCTGATGCAACTGGTTGGGGGGATTTCCCCACATATGCTGATTTTTGCACAGCGCAGGCCAAATCTATACTACGGCTCGTCGATTTTAAGGCTTGCTAAGAAGGAAACAGAGTGATGAAAAGTAAAAAAAACCTGCTACTGGCAGCATCGCTGACGACGGCTGCGCTGCTGTCGTATGCAGCAACAGCCGCTGAGCCTGAGTCTTGCGGCGGCGTACCGCTGAGCGTCTGTCCGACGCCGTTCGATCGCGACCTGCCCGATCCCAAAACCATGCTCAACTGGGATCAACAGGATCGCGTGGTGGGCTTTCGCAACGACTACCGCAACTATCCCGCCGATGTTTTTCATCACGGTACCGCCCAGCCGCTGCCGCTGGCGAAGCATCAGCTCGGTGAGGTTAGCTACCGCGTCAACGGCCACCGCTACAGCATGGCGGACTACCTGCAGCGTCAGAACGTGGCGGGGATGTTGGTCCTGAAAAACGGCCAGATCGCCTACAAATATCTGGCGCACGGCAACAACGACAGCACGCTCTAGACCTCGCGCTCGGTGGGTAAATCAGTGGTGTCGACGCTGGTCGGCGTGGCGCTGAAACAGGGGAAAATCCACTCGCTGGATGACAAGGTCACCGATTACGAGCCGGAGCTAAAAGGCACCGCCTGGCAGGACGTGACGCTGCGACAGCTGCTTACCCACACCTCCGGCGTGGCGTGGAATGAAGATTACACAAGACCCGACTCTGATTTTGCCCAGCTGACCCAGTGCGAGGCGCGTGCTGGCACCTATGATTGCGTGCGCGGGCTGATTACCGGCCTGAAGAAGGCGCATCCGGCAGGCCAGCACTGGTCCTACTCGTCGGGCGGCGCCTGGTTGCTGGGTGACGTGCTGGAGCGCGCCACCGGCATGTCGCTCGCCGCGTATCTGCAGCAGAGCATCTGGCAGCCTTACGGCATGGCGAGCGAC
This sequence comes from Leclercia sp. LSNIH3, assembly GCF_002935105.1. NCBI lineage: Bacteria > Pseudomonadati > Pseudomonadota > Gammaproteobacteria > Enterobacterales > Enterobacteriaceae > Leclercia > Leclercia sp. LSNIH3. The sequence continues at coordinate 241,202 of NZ_CP026387.1, read as the reverse complement.
GGTGTCTGGCACGCCTATCAGCCCGGCAAACATGACGTTGGCGCGCACGGCTTCAACGCCACGCTGGAGGACTGGGGGCGCTTCGGCGAGTTTGTACGGCATGAGGGGCGACTGCCGGACGGCGATAAAGCGCTGCCGGACGGCTGGCTGAAGCTCGCCTCTGGCTGGACGCAGGCACAGGGCTCGGTTTCCGCCGCGCATCCGCAGGGCATTTACGGCTTCCAGTGGTGGAACAACGAGGTACCGGCGAACGCGAAAAACGTCGAGCCTACGCCGCAGCAGTCGCTGAAGGGGTCGCTCTGGGCGCTGGGCATCTATGGCCAGATTATTATGGTTAACCCCGCCGAGCAGCTGGTGATTGTGCAATGGTCGACCTGGCCGCAGGCGGAACCCTCGTTTAGCGCCCAGCCGCTGGAGGCGTCACTGATGTATAGCGCAATCGCGCAGCAGCTGCGCGACTAAGAAAATCGGGATGAGGGCTGTCAGCTGGCGGAGCCGTAAGGCTAGTGCAGCGTTTATTCAGCAGCGATTCAACGGAGGCGCGATTGCCCTTGTCCCAGCCGCGCCGCGTGGTCAGCAGGATATGTCCCTTCTCGGCCGAGAAAGTAGCACTTTACCAGCGCCACGTCAGTTGATGTGAGTCGCAACCTTTCACCATTGCTTATGTTCCTGAACGAAGCTGGCGACAGACTGTAGTCTTGCTCACTGAATTGTTTGTCCGTACTCGCTGCGATGGCTCCCAACTTCATACTCGTCCGCTTTGAGCGAAAAGCGGACGTTTTACAGAATGGCTTATGACCGCTGTCATCAAAAAGCGTCGAGGCGTAAAGAGTCCGTTTCCGGGCGCACTATGACGCACAAGAACACCTGCGAGCCTGAAACGTAAAAGCCGCCTTTCGGCGGCTTTTATTATTTATTTTCAGTCATTTCGTTAAGGCGACGGACCTGATCTGCCGAGAGCGACAAACTGGCTGCTGCAAGGTTCTCGCGCAGGTGCGCCACCGAGGAAGTGCCCGCTATAACCAGAATATTGGGCGATCGCTGAAGCAGCCAGGCAAGTGCTATCTGCTTTGGTGTCGCACTGGCTTCTTCTGCAATCTCGTTAAGCAGCGAGGACTGTAACGGCGTAAACCCCCCAAGCGGGAAAAAGGGTACGTAGGCCACCCCTTCATCTGCAAGCGCGTCGATAAACGCGTCATCGGTGCGACTGACGAGGTTGTACTGATTCTGTACACAAACAATGTCAGCGATAGCTTTAGCCTCCGTAAACTGCTTGTGAGTCACATTGCTCAGCCCGATATGGCGGATTAATCCTCTCTGCTGTAAGCGGACAAGCGCCTCAAGTGAGTCAGCGAAAGGCGCATCCTGAGGGCCGTTGGCATTCCCCAGTCTCAGGTTGACGATATCAAGCGTACTGAGTCCCAGCGTATTAAGATTCTCATACACTGCGCGTTCAAGCTCTTCTGGACGCCGGGCAATTTGCCAGGAGGCATCGGCTCCCCGGACAAAACCTACTTTGGTGACCAGGGTCAGGCTGTCTGGATAGGGGGCCAGTGCCTCGCGTATCAGCTGATTCGCAACGTCCGGGCCATAAAACTGGGCTGTATCGATATGATTTACCCCTCTCTCTACCGCCTCTCTGAGCACGGCAATTGCCGCCTCTTTATCGCGCGGCGGCCCCCATACGTGCGGCCCGGGTAGTTGCATGGTGCCATAACCCATCCTCCTGAGGCTAAGACGGGTTCCGGTGGGTGTGAAAATATCGTCAGCGAGGTGAGTTTTCATAGGATTATCCTGATCATGGAGGGGGTGAGTGGCGAATAAATTTTATGGCTTGTTAAGGCCAGCCTGACCGGGATAAAATTGCACCCGGTGCAATTCAATATATTGCACTGAGTGCATTATTTCAATAAGGACGGGAAGGTATCGTGTCAGAATCGTCATCACCGCATGAAGGCCTGCGTGAGAGGAAGCGCCGGGAAATGTACCAGCACCTGACTGAAACAGGGCTGAAATTGTTTTCCGAAAAAGGGTTTGAGGCGACCACCCTTGATGATATCGCCAGTCACGCGGGTATCGCACGGCGCACATTCTTTAACTATTTCAGCTCTAAAGAAGAGATCATTCTTGCCTGGCAGAATGGTCTGCCTGACGCCCTGTATGCCGAAATTCTCAGACGAGGTAAAACGGTAACGCCGTTCGGGCTTGTCAGCGAAGCCCTGATGACGATGACAATCAATATGTCTCCTGACGTGGCGATACTGATTGCGAGGATCACTCAGTCGACAGAACAGTTGCGTCTGGGAAACCAGATGAAGTTTCTCAAAATGGAGGAGGCCGCTCATGCTGCTCTCTGCGTACTCTGGCCAGAAACGGAGAGAGTGCAGGCGCTTAAGATCGCTGCTATGACAGGCGTGGGTGCTATGCGGATCGCAGTGGATACCTGGTTAAGCGAAGCGTGTAGTAAACCGCTCAGCCAGTATCTCGAAAGTAACATTCGCTCTTTGCAGTCTACAGTGACGACCTCCTGACTTTGTTTCAGGTATCACACGGGGTGCTGTATCGAAACGACCAGCATCCCCATTACCCACCAAATTTTGCCTGAAGCGTCCCTGCGTTTAAATCAGTTTGGGTATCTCTTCTCCTGTTAATTCTCGCCCTGACACATAAACGCTGGAAATAAGGGTTCGCTAACATTGTTTTGAGGATGTAAGTCAAAATCAAAAGCCGCAATTAACGTTGCTTTGCGCTCTTTGAGTCAATTGATCGGTTCTGCGTTATTCACTTGATGAGATATTTCAACCCTGTAGTCAACCCTAAATAGGGTGGTAGTGCACGCTGTCTTGATAGCGTAGTCTGCCTGCATTTGAAGACTTATTAACAAGAAGCGTTGCATGGAAATTATTTTAATGCGTCATGGAAGGCCTGCTTTTACTGGCTCTTCGAAAGTAACGAGCCATGAAATGGCCGATTGGATCGCAGGATATGATCTCTCTGATACGGGCAACGATATTCCGTCAGAGTCCAGTTTAGCCATAGCGTCCAGCGCGCATCGGATTTTAAGCAGCAATCTTCCCAGAGCACTTTCTTCTTTGAACGCATTGGGCCGTGAGCCTGAATGCGTAGATGAGGTATTCAGGGAAGCGGGATTGCCGATATTTCACATGCCCATTTTAAGATTATATCCAACCCTCTGGGCTGCTTTTTTCCGTGTCATGTGGCTATTGGGCATATCCCGTAACGCGGAGCCTCTGGAAGTAGCGAAACACCGTGCCTTTCAGGCGGCGAGAATCCTTGTGGCGTATGCAAAAGAATCAAACGGCCCGGTGTTACTGATGGGGCATGGAGTGATGAACAGACTGATTGCAAAAGAACTCATATCGTTGGGCTGGAAAAAGTGCCAGCGACAGGGTAAGGGCTACTGGAACGCGGGTATCTACAGCTTACGGTAAAGCTGCTCCCGGAGCGGCGATGGTCTACTCCGCAACGCGCTCAAATCGCCATTAAGGCATGTCTGTTGACCAGCAGCGCGAACCTGATGGTAATACATTAGCGTTTTTGTATGGACAACACGTTGGGCTTGAAGCAATCCGAAGATGAGAGATCTTATAAATCACTGAATAACTTAATGCCGGAAGAGTACCAGCTGATGGCTAAAAATCCGGGAGTTTCACAAAATACATGGAACTAAAAGGGAGGTACTTAAAGTCCACCTACCGATGTATGCGATTTGATTTTGGCCCCCATGTTGATGCCTTGGCCTACCTGGAATCTGCAAGATATATCCCTCTTCATAATTTAAACCATGAAGTGAATAACCTTTTTAGGGGGCGCACTGATCATGTAAACAGGAATATTCCTAATGCACAAAATATATCCTTGATGGGTTTGTTGGTAATTAAAATTTTAAAAACACAATAACCGCGGTCTGCTGGTGCGTTTATTAATAACTGATGAGAAATTATTGTATTCAGTTGCAAAGCAAATTTTGTGAATGTAAATTATAGCCATAATTCATCGCAATAATCAGAGGGAAAATGAAAACTCGCCTGCAATACCCCTTATATTTAGTAGCTTTATCTTCTGCGCTTATTTCTGTATCAGCAAATGCAATTCCTCCTGTTCGTGCCGTAGATGTCAAATCATTTGACGTTGGTGGTGTTAAAATGGGAATGAGCATTGAAGAAGCGCAAGCTGCAATGCAGAAAAACTTTGGTATAAAGCCTGCTCAAATAAGAGCATCAAAGTCGATGGAAAGTCAGACGCCAAGTATCGTTACAGGAAGTCAGCAGATCATTCATCTGGTATACGAAGAGAATGGAACCCGCATGCAGGTGAGTTTCGAACCTCGAGTTCCTTATAACAAATCTAATCCGATGGCTGTTTCGCATGTCACCTATGAAATACCATGGACGAAAGAGAATGAAGTCAACATGGTCGAAGCAGCCTTGAAAAAGTACGGGCCGGTATCAACGGGCGGTGTATTTCCTGTCTGGTGTGAAAAACCAATGCCCACTTCAGGAATGGGCTGTGAGAGCGGTACGGCAAGCCTTACTATGGGGAATACGAAAATAAATCTGATTGATCCTGCGTGGCAGAATGCCGTCATCAGTTACATGAATCAACAAAAAAAGACCAAGCCTATGCTGTAAAAATGAATCCGGATTCATTCTGACTTCATTAAATTAGTCATTGAATCCGGATTAATTACACCACGCATTAAATACGCTTGAACGCTTTGTTTCCGGCGATCTCCTGCACGGAAGCCTTAACGGGTAAGCTAACCCCGCGTTTGCCGCTGCGAGGCTCGGGCAAAATAACCAACAACGGCGGAAGGGGCGTTTTGGTTGAACGCAGTCTGACATTATTCCTCTGATAAAGGGGTGTAAAATAAGTTCAGTGGTGCTCCGTTAAACAGTTAAATGTTGATAAAAATGCAAAGACCTGGCTGACATTATTTGTCAGAAGCAGGAGATAGGATGAATAAGGGCACAGAATAGACGGCACGTGAAAAAGGCGCTAATTAATCGCCTTAAGTCAAATTAACGCCGGTTAATAGAACCACAGGCGCAACGTTGTATAAGTGGTTGTTAAGATTAATCTTAGAATTAACGGAAATATGGACGAATCATTAGTGATGCTAAATATTTTGGCGTAAATTCATTCAAAAAAATTTTGTTACAAATCCTACGAATTTATTCACAACCAAGGACGTTTAGCGTATGGGGATCTTAAAACCTGGTTTATTACTGACTGCTTTTGTACTGACTGCATGTGGCGGTGGCGGTGGTGGTGGTGGCGGCGGTGGTGGTGACAGTACGCCCCCGGTAACCACTGCGCCTGTGCAAACGGATAACGGCAACACGGACACCACACCGGAAACCCCTGTCACGGCACCGGAAACCCCTGCTACGGCACCGGTCAGCCTGACCACCGGCGGTACCATTTCGGGTTGGACCTACACCACACCTGAGGGTCGTGAATACGTTATGCGCGGCACCGGGATCACTGCGGGTCTGGTGCAAACCCAGCGACTCACCCGTGACGATCATTCCCCGGTCTCCTCAACGTCATGGTGCTGTGGCCGCATGAGTTACACCACCTTCGGTACCTGGACACAGTATGAAAAAGGTCAGCATGACGTCTTCTATACCGGGGATGCCACGCTCGCGGCTAACGTGCCAACCCAGGGAACGGCGGCCTATGTGGGTCACGGTATGCGTGAAAATAACCTGAGTGATGCTCGTTTTGACATTGATTTCGCGGCGAAAACCATCAACGGCACCCTTGCCGGAAATGAAACCTTTGGTAGCGAAGTTGCGATGCAGGGCAACATTGCCAACGGTGGTTTCACCGGTAATGCGCAATCTGGCGGACAGGAAGGGACGTTCACCGGACATTTCAACGGTCCCACAGCTGAAGAGTTAGGCGGTCTGGCGCAGTTTGCAGACACGACTAAAAACGCTTCCTTTGGCGCGACACGTCAATAAATCGTTTTCCGGTCAGCCTGGCTGACCGGACCTTCAGATGGTAAGCCTTTCTATGAATATTTTGCGTACTGGCGCACTGAGTTTGCTGTGCCCGCTCAGCGTTGCGTTTGCTGCGCCGCCGGAAACCGACTCGATTCCTGCTGCTCCCCACCTTGAACGACTGACTACGCCGGACAAGCGCACCGAGCCTGGCGATAAAACGCTGCATGTGACCAATGCGCAACTGGCGGAACAGCCAGAGCTGGCGATGGCGCTACTCGATCAGGCCATTCGTGAAGAAAAGTGGCCGATGGTTCGTGCCATTTTACCTGTCTATGCGGCGTCACCGAATCCCGATGCTACCCTGATTCATTTTGCCAACGCTGGCCTGGCGCGCAGTCAGGGGAATTATGCAGAGGCGATTGAACACTATCGCGCCATTCTGAGTCGTCATCCTGACTTTGCTGCAGTGCGTCTGGATTTAGCGCGTGCCATGTTTGAAAATCGTCAATTTGACGCGGCTGATTATCAGTTTCGTCGTGTATTACAAAGCAATCCGCCTGAGAATATTCAGCAGGTTATTGCACAGTATCTTGAGCGCATTCAGAAAGGCAGCGCATTAACGGGTTCATTCAGCGTGAGTTATTTGAATGACAGTAATGTGAATAATGCGTCATCGGGTAAAACCATTCGGGTTGGCGATCGTCTGTTTATTCGTAATAAGGATAGTTTCCCACAGCGCGGAGAAGGTTTCTGGTTCAATGGCGCATTACAAAAAGATGTTCAGCTCTTTGATCAGCATGGCTTGCGATTTCTTGGTACGGTAAACGGTAAAAGTTACTGGAATAATCATGATTTTGATGATGTGACTACCCGGGCTTATGCCGGATATCAATGGCGTAATTTCCGGCAGCAATTTGCCCTGTTGCCGTTTTATGAAAAAAGATGGTATGGCACCGAGGCCTATTCTTCTGGCCCTGGCGTCCGCGCGGAATACAGTTATTTACTGACGCCCACCTGGCAGGTGAGTCAGGCGCTGGAATATCAGAAACTGGATTATGATGATGAAGATTATCGCTTCTTGCGCGGGCAAAATCGTTACTCTTCTACAACCCTGTCCCATGCCTTCAGTAACCGGGTGTCAGGCTTTGTCGGCGTCGATCTGCTTGAGCAGCAGACCTCCACTCGCAGTGAATCTAACCATCGGGTAGGTTTGCGCAGCGGGGTGCAGGTTGATATGCCCTGGCAACTCTCTTTTGCCGCCACCACGGCCATTGCCAGACGCAATTACCAGGCCGACAGTGATATCTTCTCCACGCGACGTAAAGATAACGAACAGATCTATAACCTCTCGCTCTGGCATCGCGACCTCTATTTCTTTGGGGTGATGCCGAAACTGAATTTCAGCTATAAGCGGGTCGATAGCAATATCAATTTCTATGATTATCAACAGAGGTATATCATGCTTTCTCTGGATAAGAATTTTTAACAGACGTATGCCAGGTCATTTTACTGAGTCTGCAGAAAAAGTCTGATACGAAAGAATGAAATTAACCTGAAAAACACGCTTCGGCGTGTTTTTTTATTTCATGCGTTGGTAAAAGGTAAGCGTGACTGCTAACGTTTTGAGCAGCGTCCAGGTGTTTATTTGAAAATAAGTAGTGCTTTATTGGGTAAGGGTAAATACGAAAAAAGTATGACATTCAACATTTTCCTGTGCTTTTTTGTTTCTTGTTTGGCAAATAAATTCTCGTCATCATTCAGTCATGAATAAATGAAAAGCTCACGTTAAAACAGAGATAAAGGGTTAACTATGTTCAGCGTTTCCTGCTCCTCTTGCGTTATTAAACCCTTGCGTTCAGGACGATACTTATTAATGGTGAGCATGTTATTCCCGACATGGGCATACGCCCAAACATCTGCTTACGACGAACTTATTATTCAGGCACGGGAGGGCGACCGCCAACCTTTATTGCAATACCTTGCCGTTCGGGAAAAGCAGACACAATTAACGGCAGGGGAGATTGCTGACTGGCTTCAGGTTTCCTCATGGGCCAATAATGACGTCGAGACGCTGGCGGTATGGGATCGTTATCGCCACAGCATGGCCATCCCTGCCAGAGGGCAGGTCGCTGCCGCCCGCGCGCTGCGTAACCAAAAGCAATGGAATGCCTCGCTGGCCGTCTGGGAAACCGTTCTGCAAGATGAACCCGGCAATAGCGACGCCCGCACCGGCTGGATAATGACGCTCGCAGATGCCCATCGCAACGAGCAGGCCATCACCGAAGCGCAGCGCTGGGCTGACGAGGAGCCGGGGCCAGAGAGAGAGGCACTGCTGGCTTATGTTTATCATGCTCAGGGGAAAAACTGGGATTCCGTACTGGCGGCCAGCCACCTCGATACCGATTCAGACCGCAACAAAAACGCGGTGCCCACCCTGTTGGCTGCCATGTCGGCCAACCGCATTGCCGGCCCCGCGCTGACCCTTTCAGAACGCTACCCACAGCCGGATGCCATTGTACGTCAACTTGAACTGGACGCGGCGGCGCAAACCGTCCGCGCGGCGTTCACACCTACCCGCAATGAAGATGAACGCTTTCTGGTGGCAGACAAAGCACTGGCTCGCTATAACGCGCTGATCGCCGAGTGGAAAAACCATCCCGAAGCGCAAGCTGATGTGCGACGCGCCAGAATTGACCGGCTGGGGGCGCTGGTTGTCCGTAAACACACGGCTGAAGCGGTCGCTGAATTTGAATCTCTCGAGGCGGACGGAACGCCTGTTCCTGACTACGCCAGAAGATGGATCGCGTCTGCCTATCTTGCGCAGAAGCAGCCGGACAAAGCCGAGTCCCTGCTTGAAAGCATCTATTTTCCACGTGGCTCGACCCTGGCCTCAAAGCCGCTCACCATGGACGATCAACAGGAGCTGCTGTATGCCCGTCTTGATAACAACCACTTCGACGAAGCGAAGCAGCAACTGGATGCATACAGTAACGAAACCCCTTACCTGCAAAAGGTTTATGGTTCTCCCACGCCGCAGCCCAATGACAACTGGCTGCTGGCCAAAACCTTACAAACCGACTATCTGGTGGCTATCAATGATTTGCCCGCAGCCGAGACGCATGCGGAGCGCCTGGCGCGTACCGGGTCGGGTAACCAGGCCCTGCGTATTGCCTATGCGTCAGTGCTGCTGGCGAGAGGATTACCTCGTGCCGCAGAGCGCGAACTGAAGCTTGCCGAAGTCATTGAACCCAGCAACCTGGCGCTGGAAAGGCAACAGGCATGGACGGCCATGGAGTTACAGGAGTGGCGGCAGGCTGACGAGCTGACGAAGGATGTTGTCGCCCGCAGCCCGGATGATGTCGCCTCGTTGCAGCTTGAACGACTGATGGCGTTGCACAATAAAGCTGAACTGCGGATAGCCGGATCTCAGGGCATCTCATCCGACAGTCCGGTCAGTGGCAAACACGATTTTACTCTCAACACTGCGCTTTATAGCCCGCCGATTAACCAAAACTGGCGCCTGTTTACCGGCTACAACTTTGCCCGTGGCGATTTTGAGGAGGGGAAGGGAATCAGCCGGGACCTGCTGGCGGGGGCGGAATGGACGTCACGGGGCAGTTGGGCCGAAATGGAGATTTCCGGGCGCAACGATGGTAGCGATCAGAAAATCGGCGGACGCCTCTCGGGCTGGTACGATTTCAACGACAACTGGCGGGCCGGTGGCTCGGCAGAGCGGTTATCCCGTAACACGCCGCTGCGTGCCCTGCGCAATGGGGTAAACGCCAACGGTGGCGATCTGTGGTTACGCTGGTATCAGAACGAACGACGCGAATATCAACTTTCAATTTTCGGCGCTCATTTCACCGACGGTAACGATCGGCTGGAATATGGCATCAGCGGCAAAGAACGCCTCTGGACGCTGCCACTTTTTACTCTTGATTTTATCCCTGGCATCAGCGGCAGCCATAACACCAAAGAAGATGTGCCTTATTACAACCCTAAACGTGATGTTTCGGCGGTTGCAGGGCTGCGCGCCGAACATGTGCTGTACCGCCATTACGACACGGTCTGGAGGCAGCAGTTTGAGGCGGGGGCGGGCGGTTACTGGCAAAAAGGGCACAGCGCCGGGGCCATCAATCAGTTAGGTTACGGGCAACGTATTCAATGGAATAACGTAGTGGATGCCGGGGTGAAACTGACCTGGGATAAACGTCCTTACGATGGGAAGCGGGAGCGCAATATTGCCCTCGCATTTGATCTGAATGTCAGGTTCTAAGGGCGCTTCATGATGAAACGATGGCTTCTCGTCGCGAGGGTAATCGTCGGGTGGATGATGATGAGCATGTGTGCATTGGCCGCGGCACCACGTTATCTTCCTCCTGCCGAGCGGCCGCCGCTGTATGCGGACCAGCGCTGGCCCACAAACAGTTTTCTTGTGCTGGGTTGGCATGACGTGGAGGACGGTGCCGCCGATCAGCGCTATCTGTCCGTGCGTACCAGTGCCCTGAACGACCAGTTCGCCTGGTTGCATGATAACGGCTACCACCCGATTAGCGTGCAGCAGGTGCTGGATGCCCATGCCGGGAAAATCACCTTGCCTGAAAAAGCGGTGCTGCTGACCTTTGATGATGGATACAGCAGCTTCTCAACCCGCGTTCTGCCGCTGCTTCGGTTGTTCAAATGGCCGGCTCTGTGGGCGCCTGTCGGCAGTTGGGTGGATGCACCGCAACATTCGCTGGTGGATTTTGGCGGGCTAAAGACGCCGCGGGGAAAATTTGCCACCTGGAAGATGGTACACGAGGCCAGCGAGTCGGGGTTAGTGGAAGTGGGTGCGCACACCTGGGCATCCCATTACGGTATTCAGGCCAATCCGCAAGGCAGTCTGGAGCCTGCGGTCGCTAACCGTTTATACGATAAAACCCGCGGGCAGTACGAAACGGACGCGCAGTTTGAACAGCGTATACGTGCCGACCTGCAGCGCATTTCAAACAAAATCAAAGAGGTCACCGGGAAAGCACCGCGTGCCTGGGTCTGGCCCTACGGTGCGGCGAGCGGTACAACACTGAAGCTTGCGCATCAGGAGGGCTACCAGATGGCGTTTACCCTGAATCAGGGGCTGGCGAATGCCGCAAATCTGGAAGATATCCCCCGGGTGCTGATCTCCAACAACCCTTCGCTGCGAAGCTTCGCCAGCCAGATAGCCCAGGTCAGGGAACCTGAAACCATGCGGGTTATGCATATCGATCTCGACTATGTGTACGACAAAAACCAGGCTCAACAGCGTAAGAATATCGATCTGCTCATCCAGCGTGTTTTCGATATGAAGATTACCCATGTCTTTTTACAGGCCTATGCCGATCCGAAAGGGGACGGCAACGTCAATGCGCTCTATTTCCGCAGTCGCTGGCTGCCTATGCGGGCGGATCTGTTTAACTTCGTTTCCTGGCAGTTGCAGACCCGTGCCGGGGTGAAGGTTTACGCCTGGATGCCGGTACTGGCGTTTGGGTTAGACCCTTCAGTGCCTCGTGTGGCGGCGTGGTCGCCAGACAACGGACGCATTGCGCCAGATACCCGCCAATATTTGCGCTTATCGCCCTGGAGTGCGGTTGCCCGGCAGAGAATCAACGACATCTACGAAGACCTGGCGCGCCATGCCAACTTCAGCGGCATCCTGTTCCATGATGACGCGTTTTTGACCGACTTTGAGGATGCCTCCCCGGATGCGCTCAAAGCCTATCGGGCAGCGGGCTTCCCGGACAACCTCGCGCAGATCCGCGCCAACCCGCAACTGCTGGCGCGCTGGACGCGCTTTAAAAGTCTCGCCCTGATTGATTTTACCCGACAGCTCACGCAAACCGTGCGTGCCGTGCGCGGCCCCCAGGTCAAAACCGCCCGCAACATTTACGCCATGCCGATACTGGATCCGCAGAGCGAAACCTGGTTTGCGCAGAATCTGAATGATTTTCTTAGCACCTACGACTGGACAGCCCCGATGGCGATGCCGCTGATGGAAAATGTCCCGGTCAACGATGCCAATGCCTGGCTGGACAGACTCGTCGGGCAGGTAGCCCGTTACCCTGGTGCGCTGGATAAAACGGTTTTTGAACTTCAGGCACGCGACTGGCGTAAGGGGGCAGGGCAGGACGATATAAGCGGTGAAATGCTCAACGGGTGGATGCGGCAGCTCAAGCTAAGCGGTGCCAGAAACTATGGCTACTACCCGGACGATTTCATTAACGATCAACCCCGGATGGCAGAGATCCGTTCTGCTTTTTCCTCCTACTGGTATCCGCAAAAATGACCGATCGCCTCATCGCCTTTCTGATCCTTTGCCTGATGTTCAGTTTTCCGCTCGGCGTGGCGGTGGTTTTTACCGGTGAAGTGATCCTTGATTTCGTCTTTTTCTGGCCGCTGTTTATGTCGGCCCTCTGGATAAGCGGTGGGCTTTATTTCTGGTTCTACCGCGAGCGCCACTGGCCATGGGGGCCGGGCACACCGCCACCTGTACTCGAAGGCAATCCGCTGATTTCCATTCTTGTGCCGTGCTTCAACGAAGGGCTGAATGCACGTGAGACTATCGAAGCGGCGCTGGCGCAACGTTATGAAAATATTGAAGTCATTGCTATCAATGACGGTTCTATCGATAACACCGCGGCGGTGCTGGATCAGTTAGCGCGTGAATATGCGCGGCTGCGGGTGATTCATCTGGCGGAAAATCAGGGCAAAGCGGTAGCCCTGCAGGCGGGTGCCGCGGCGGCGCGCAGTGACTTTCTGGTGTGTATTGATGGGGATGCGCTGCTGGATAAAGATGCGGCGGTGTATTTGGTCGCACCGCTGCTCAATCACCCTCGCGTGGGGGCGGTGACCGGTAATCCGCGTATCCGTACGCGTTCAACGCTGATTGGGCGAGTCCAGGTGGGGGAATTTTCATCGATCATCGGCCTCATCAAGCGTACCCAGCGCATCTATGGTCAGGTCTTTACCGTTTCCGGTGTCATTGCCGCTTTTCGCCGTCGCGCCCTGGCAGAGGTGGGGTACTGGAGCCCGGATATGATCACGGAAGATATTGATATCAGCTGGAAGTTACAACTGCGCCACTGGTCAATTTTCTTCGAACCTCGTGCGCTGTGTTGGATATTGATGCCCGAGACGCTGAAAGGGCTTTGGAAGCAGCGTCTGCGCTGGGCGCAGGGGGGCGCGGAAGTGTTCATTGTCAATATGCGTCGCTTGTGGAACTGGGAGTACCGGCGCATGTGGCCGCTATTTATTGAGTTTTGTATGTCAACCGCATGGGCGTTTGCTTATGCCGTCAGCATTCTGTTGTTTCTCATCGGGCTGCTTATTCCGATGCCCGATTCTTTATATGTTCAGCACCTTTTCCCGCCGGCTTTTACTGGCCTGATGCTGGGCGTGGTCTGTCTGTTGCAGTTCGCGGTCAGTTTGTTTATTGAAAGACGCTACGAGAAAGGCATTGCGGCGTCACTGTTCTGGGTTATCTGGTTTCCGGTGGTCTACTGGATGCTGAGCCTGTTCACTACGCTTGTGGCTTTCCCGAAAGTCATGCTGCGCCGCAAACGCAGCAGAGCTCGTTGGGTGAGTCCCGATCGCGGTATTGGGAGATTAAAACCATGATTCAACCTTTAATTTTTACTGAACAACGTCTGTTTCCACGCGCGCTGGATCTGCTGTTAACGATCGTTGCCTGGCTGGGGTTTTGCTGGCTGATTTACAGTGGTCTGATAAACGCGATTGAACATGATCCTTTTATGGGAACCAGGCCGTTCTACACCACGCTCAGTACGTTGAGTATCTACCTGCTGGTGGCCTGTCTTATCGATATGGCGCTGATCGGCTGGGCAAAATACAACCAGCTGCGCTTTCGTATTGAACGTCGTAAGCGTCGGCCTGAACTTGAGCACCATGAAGTTGCGGCAAGTTTCAGTATCACCCCCGAACTGGCGCTCATGATGAGTCAGGCCCAGGTCTTTACCCTTTCCCATTATAATACGGGGGGAATCGACCGCGTGTGGATGGCGAAAAACCTCGTTGACGTGCAGAGCAAATAACGTAAAACCTGCCGGTCATTCTGGATGTTTGCCGGCACGTTTTTATGGACTGCCTGCGGCTCGCTTAATACAGCAGGGCATGAATAAGCATGCGTCGTGCGATGCCTGTAATGGCGGGGATCACGTAGCGAAACAGTCTGACAATCCGGCTGGCAATGCCCGGAAAATACCGACACCGGGCACATCGACTGTCGCACATTTTCATGAGCATAAAAAAACCACCTTTACAGATGGCTTAGTGATTGGATTTACCTGGCACAGAGTTAGTCAGCAAAACATTTGCGTACATGTTCTTCCACAAAAGCCGTAACGGTTTCTGGTGCCTCCAGTGGCGGGAAGTGGTTGACCCCCTTCAATACTTTCAACTCTGCTCCACCGCCCAGAACCTGCTGCAGCGCAGTGGCAAACGGAAGCGGGTTGGGTGCATCGTTTTCGCCCTGTAGGATCAGTGCCGGTGCGGTAATGGCTGAATACTGATCCGCCATTTCATGGTTCAGAAACGCCGCCGCATTCGCCTGCAATGCATGCGTCGCCCATTTGGCAGCCTCTGCACCCACGCTTTCGGTTACGCCAAAGGGTTTATAAAATGCCACCGCACCTGAGGGTGTGGATACCGCTTCGCTGACACCTTCCACAGACATACCCGCGTCGCGCATCTGTTTGCCGTCAACATAGCAGGCGGTATAGACCAGCCCGGCCACCTGCTGCGGATATTTCACTGCAAAGGTGGAAATGATGTTACAACCGATAGAATGGGAAACAAGAACAGCGGGGCCATTGAGGCCCGCGGCGTCAATAACCGCTTTCAGGTCGTCTGCGTGACGGGGAATGCTGTATGCCTCTGCTGGCAGGGGTTTGGCTGAACGCCCGTATCCACGGCTGTCATAAGACACCGTGCGGAATTTTTCAGATAACGCGTCGGTTTGCGCCTGCCAGATATCGCTGATCCCAAAATAGCCGGAGACAAAAATGACCGGCAGGCCCTGGCCCTTTGCTTCGTAGTAGATTTCGATGCCGTCGTCAGTGATTGCGTATGCCATAGTTTTACCTCGGTGTTTACAGTCCGGTAAGGATAAAAGAGCAATCCGCAACCGCGTGAGAGGCAGAAAAGTCAAAATGCGATGATATCGGGTCAGAGGGCATTCCCCGAAAAACAGAACCCTGTCCGACCAGAAGGGTACACCGCCTGAGATAGTTGCTCAGGCGCCAGAGCGCGCGTTCGCTGTGGTGCATCAGCCTCCTCTGTAGCGGCGGCGATCTGGCCTGGCGCTTTGACCCTTTTTCATCGAATAATGACCTTCGCGCACCTCACAACCTCGTCTGCAACTTTTTTATACTGCACTTTCAATGCACAGACCGCGTCGCAGCGGTTTATCTCACGGAGTAAAAAATGCAGCTGACTCATATACGTAACGCCACACTGAAGCTTGACTATGCCGGGGTTCGCTTCCTGATCGACCCGATGCTCGCTGATAAAGAGGCCTGGCCCGGTTTTGCCGGAACCGCGCGCGCTCACCTGCGTAATCCTCTGGTAGCATTGCCGGTTGCAGTTGATGAGTTGCTGGACGTGGACGTGATTATTGTGACGCACACGCATCAGGACCACTGGGACGAAGCGGCACAGCAGCTGATCCCTAAAGACAAGGTGATCTACACCCAGAATGAAAGCGACGCGTCCCTCATCCGTTCTCAGGGCTTTACCGCCGTCAAGGTGCTGGCTGACAGCAACGTCATCTCTGGTATTAAGATCGTGAAAACCGATGGACAGCATGGCAGTGATGAGGCCTATGCCATTCCAGAGGTGGCTGAGCGTCTGGGCGATGCGTGCGGGCTGGTCTTTTCTGCAGAGGGTGAAAAAACGCTCTATATTGCAGGCGATACCATCTGGGTTCCCCCTTACGTGGACAGCCTGACAAAATACGCGCCGGACGTTGTGGTCCTGAATATCGGATGTGCCACGGTTGACGGGATTGGCGCCATTATAATGGGTAAAGAGGATGCCCTGCGCACGCTGGACATTCTGCCTGCTGCGACCATCGTGGCATCCCATATGGAAGCGGTGAACCATTGCCTGCTGAGCCGCGCGGAACTGCGCGACTACACCGCAGAGCAAGGTATCCAGCAAAATGTGCTGGTGCCTGAAGACGGCGAGACGCTGAGCCTCTGACGCCGACATGCCTGCAGGCGACTAAGATCCGACTGTCGCCTGTACGGCATAACATCAGCCACACCCGGTTTAATCAGTAAAAGGTCACCATCATGTCCGCTCTGCACGTTGTTGTTATCGCCACGCCGGGCTTCAGCCCGTTTCACTTTTCCGTTCCGTCCATGGTCTTTGACAAGGCGATGCCGGAGCGGGGACTTTTCGAGGTGACGGTCTGCGCTGAACAGCCCGGTACTGTGGTGTCCGATATCGGGATTTCAATCAATGTGGAGCACGGGCCTGAGCAACTGGAAACGGCGGACATCATTATCGTGCCGTTCTGGGAGCATCCTGAGACGCGCCCGGCACCCGCATTGCTTGACGCGCTGCGCAGAGCCTGGCAACGGGGAGCCGAAGTCGCAGGGCTGTGTCTTGGCGCTTATGTCCTCGCCTACGCCGGACTGCTGGATAATCGCAGAGCCTCCACGCACTGGGAATTTGAGCAGGATTTTGCCAGACGCTTTCCGCAGGTCAGGCTGGACAGCAATGCGCTTTATACCAGCGATGAACGCCTCATCACATCCGCCGGTACGGCGGCAGGCATCGACTGCTGCCTCAATATCGTGAGGGAACACTACGGTACCGCGCTGGCGAACCGCGTAGCCCGAAGGATGGTCATTCCGCCTTACCGGGAGGGCGGGCAGGCGCAGTTTATCGAGCATGCGGTACCTGAAACGACGCGTGACGAGCAGATAAATGACCTTATCGATTACCTGCGCCGCAATCTGGACAAGCGACACGATATTGACTCTTTAGCCGGTTACGCTGGCATGAGCCGTCGCACGCTGACCCGCCATTTTATTAAGGCTACCGGTATGACTGTAGGAGACTGGCTCAGCGCCCAGCGTCTGCAGCGCAGCCAGGAGCTGCTTGAAACCACGGATCACAGCATTGAAGTCGTCTCATCCCTTGCCGGATACCAGTCTCCGGTCTCTTTCCGCCAGAGTTTCAAGGCGCGCTACAACGTCAGCCCAAGCGAATGGCGGCGCACCTTCAGGGGGCCGGGCCTGATGTAAACGGCACAGACGGCTCCCGCTCGCACCCGACCTTGACTACTTTTTGCGGAACAAAATCGGTATATTAAGCTATGTATTTCAAAAAGATGGGCTGACGCGTGCATGGCTGTATGTCATCCAGCCATTCTAAAAAGCGCGTCTCTCTACGACCTTATGCGTCACAAACTCGCTTTATAAAATGTCCTGGCGACTCGCGATCTGGCGCGGCTCCCGCTACTTTCTGACCGCTTAGCTTAAACAGGGAAATCCAATGTATACCGCAACTATCCGTACAATGATCGGCGGGACGTTTTTTTTGATGTTAGCCTTAGTCTCGACGTCCACAGCTCAGTCTCTGCCTACACCTGCCGAACATCCGAACTCGCAGCGTATCTCTGTACAGACGCAAGGCTCAGGTACGGATGTCATACTGATTCCAGGGCTGGCGTCGTCCCGAGACGTCTGGACCGGTTTAGCCGCAGATTTACGTAAGAGCCACCGCATTCATCTTGTCGAACTGGCGGGATTTGCGAGTACCCCTGCCATTTCCAATCCTGACGGGAAGGTTATCGCTCCGGCAGTTGACGCGATCGCGGAGTACATTCGCACCCGGCACCTGAAAGCCCCTGTGCTTATTGGTCACTCCCTTGGGGGGGAGATCGCATTGATGCTGGGTGCCCGCCATCCCGACCTGGTCAGTCGCTTGATGGTTGTCGATGCGTTGCCATTCTATACGTTGATGATTGATCCCACTGCGACCCGCGAAACGGCTGCCCAACCTGCCACCAGAATGCGGGATTGGCTGCTGTCGCAGTCGCCTGAGCAGCGTGCAGAGTTTCAGACGACTTCCATCGCCCGTTTAGTTAAGACCGATGCGGTGAGACCCGCCCTGGTGGCGGCAGGGATCCATTCCGATCCCAAAACCGTGGCGGATGCCGTGTACGAACTGATGATGACCGATTTGCGCCCCGAACTTGGCCACATTAAAGCGCCGATTGAGGTTGTGTACGCCTATGACCCTTTATTCGGTATTCCGGCAGCCAGCGTGGATTCGATGTACCGTCAAGCCTATGCCTCTGCAAAAGAGATTCATTTCACCCGTATCGATGACAGTTTTCACTTTGTCATGCTTGATCAGCCCGAGCGTTTCTCCGGCGCGGTGGCGACATTCTTAAAGGAATAAGATCCAGAGCGTCCATCAAGTCGATGCTGCTGGAGCATGTTAAGTCAGCCCGGCAGCTATCGGAGCAAGGGAATAGCTAAAAGCGTGTTTGATGAGGGCAGGGGACAGATCAGTTTGCCATTGTAAATGATATTCATTATCATAAACAGATGTGCAAAAGGAGTGACAGTGAAAATATACTGGACGAAAAAGAGTATTCCTGAGCTTAGGGATCTGCCTAAACCAATCAGAGATCGCAATTATAAAGAAGCGCGCAGCAAAGCCAGTGCACATTATGAACATTGGTTGGGAGCGCTTTTATTTTTTGCGCTGATTTTTATCTTTTTTTCCCTTTTTAATACATTATTTCCAGGCGAAAACGCATTATGGCGAGACATTGCACAGTGTGTGCTTTGTATTCCTCCAGCAGTCATGGCCTGGGACCAGTGTACGATTTATGTCATAAGGAAGTATTACCGGCATATTTTGATTAATAAAGATCCCGGTTGAATTTGTAGTCTGCGCAAATATTGAAAATACTTACTTTCCGGTATGCAGCCTGCTACTGAACGCTATTCATAGCTATCTCTGGGCGAAATAGCAGGCAAGTCGGTCGAATCAGTCATGAGCAGATAATGAACACCTTCTGTTATCTGCGAGAAGCGGACATCGCGGTTAACGTCATCTCCAGACTCCCTCAAAAGTGTGCTTAAATCAAAAGGAACCCTCTAAAAAACAGTCTTTTGGCCTGAGAGCCTGGGAGATAAAATTGCGACTTCAAACAAATCGGTTATACCTTCGCCCTGTAATCTCATCAGATGCAGACGATCTCTTCAAAATCTATGGTGATCCCGCGACGAATACGTTCAATCCGGCGGGTCCCTATCCGAGCATTGACCATGCAAAAACGGTTCTGAACAGTTGGCTCGACCACTGGCAAACTCAGGGGTTTGGAAACTGGGCAATTTCGCTTCTTGCTGACCCTGAAAAAATTATCGGTTTTGGCGGGTTGAGGATTCGGAGTTATGGGGATCTCGTTGTCAATAATCTTGGATACCGATTTTCCACAGAGGCCTGGGGCAAAGGCCTGGCCACAGACCTTGCTTCCCGCGCGATAAAATTTGGCTTTGAGGAGAGCAAACTCACGGATATATCAGCGGTTGTCCGGGAGAACCATCTGGCGTCACAGAAAGTGCTTGAGAAAACGGGGTTAAGATTTATCAAAAAGATCCATGACGTTGAAGATGCACCGCCAAGTCTTCTCTATTCGATAAAAATGCATGAGTGGTTAAGCGACTCGCGCTGAACGCGTCCGTTCACTATCACTAAGGTCAATGCGAGGATTACGCATACTTATCTGGGCCAGGTTCGCTCCTGCACGAAACGGACCGTCCATGAGACATCAAGGTCCGCTTTGAGCGAAAAGCGGACATTCGCATTATCCGTATAGCCAGATGGAGATATCGCTCACTTCATCGTATATTCATCAAATGGAAGCATGTCAATGCTACTCTTAAAGCAGCAGAAGGATCAAAACGGAGAGCGCTTAATTGATTGATTTAGAGTTATTATTCAAAAATGAGAAGGTTGAGGACATCATAACGTTCTTTGCTGGTTTTTCGAAAAGTATTGGATATCCAAGTTTGGATAAATATTTTGTACGATATCGATTCAGCGCAATTCAATCAGGTGAGTTCATGCACGCTTTCCACGAATTAGGCGAAAAAGGTGTTGTTTCCCTTAATGACAAAATGGGAGTAATAAAAGGTCCTAACTGGAAACAACCGGTTTTTGTGACTCAAAGAAAATACGGTATAGAGTAACATCTGACTGAAAAAGCTGCCTGACGAGGTCTACTATAGGGTGGGATTGAGCATCATATGATCATTGATGACTGGGCACCACCTTCCTGGTTACGGTTTCTATGTCCGCTTCGGGCACGAAGCGGATGCTGCGCAGGAGAATATCTGTTATGAGCGAGGAGCAGATATTTGCGAGTCGTGAGCTATCGTAACCTGTTCAGCATTATTTCAATAATTTTGACATTAGCTCAAAAAACATGGGTAGATCACGACTGAAAGAGAAAGACGCGTTTATGGCTTTGCGTGCAATTAAACCGTCGATAAAGGCAAATAGTATAATTGTGGTTTCCTCCAGGCTAATGTCCTGGCGAAACTCTCCTGCTGCCATACCTTCTGTGATAATTCCTGCAATACTTTGACGCATGATGGTATCACTGGATATATACGTTTTCTGCAATTCAGGGTTCCGCGCAGACTCCGCCATTATTTCAACCCACAATTGATGCGTGACCGGGTAGCCTACATCGCTTATGCACGAAGTAACCCGCGCACAAAGGCGGTCGAAATGAGTACCCCTGGATGGAGCATTATGAGCTGTCAGCGCTGAGTTCTGCTCTTCAAGAACGATAGCCTTAATGAGGTCATCCTTGCTTTTGAAATACGTGTACATTGCTCCCTGACTGATCCCAGCGCGGGTAGAAATTTCACGCACGCTTGTCGCACTGAAGCCTTTTTCTGCAAAACAGGCAGCAGCAGCGGTAATCAGCTTATGGTAGGTTTCAGTTTTCTTTAACATGTCGAGTTTAATGTTTTATACGGTGCCAGGACTTTAACGCTATATCCCTCCAGGAGCCAGACTTAACTCTGTAGTTCTGGCTCCTGGAATCATATATCACTTCATCAGCGGTAATACACTGAGCATTTTCTTGAGGTTCATCATATCCCACGGCAGATGTTCAGCAATCGTAAGGCCGACCGGTGCCGTTTTTGAGGTAGCCTGAGCTATCAGATTGAGTACATCTTCAATAGTCAGCTTGCCTTCTGCTACATCGCCAAAATCGTGCTCGCCTCTGCCTGGCATGGCGAAAAGTACAGAACGGAAAAGTGAAGGATCGAGAACGTCAAGATCCAGGTGTATCGCCAGATACTCAATGCTTTCCCTGTGAATCCACTCCAAAACTTCTTTCCCATCATTTTTGACTTGTTCAGGACTGATAGTCGCAATGTCATGACGAGCAAGGTATTCAGCTTCATAAGCCAGTGGATCGTGGAAACCTGCAATCATTACTTTTGAGGGATTAAGCCTGGTGGTTACGTGAGCAACTAAATCTTTATCACCTGTTCCCATTAGTGCTCCAAGAACATGGGCATGAGCATTTGGATACTGTTTAGCAGTCTGTACGTCAGGGTGAGAGTCAATCCATAGCACACCAAGTTTATCACCGTATTTATTGAGCAGATGTGAAAAAGGAGCCAGTGATACCAGGCAATCGCCACCAAAAACAACAATTGAATCGGGATTATGTTTCTCAATCAGAGTGGCTGCATCGTTGAGCTGCCTGATAATTTGAAGTTTAGCGGTAATGCCATCTACTTCCGCCAGTGGCTCCGCTGTGGGCTCATCGACCGGAACAGACTCAAGAGGGCCATCCGATTCTGGGGAAAGATACGAGAGAAGAAGCGACCCAAGGTGATAGGGTGGGTTATTGCCGCCTTGCCATTGGGGAAATAAAAGTCTGAGCGTTTTATTGGTCATAATTTGCCTTTGCTTGTTTTGACCACAGAATGATTAGAAAGAATCACAAATCAGTCATGAATGAACGTTCATTCATTTTTGAGTTATTGTCGCTTCTTTGCAAGTAGTACGGCACGTTAAGTTAAACCAAAAGGAAAAAATCTGTTTTACAACCGGGTTAATTCTACGTCCGCTCCTGGCACATAGCTGACAGGAGTAGTGCGCGTACGGGGGATCGTTGAGCGGGCGTTGACTCTATTAAGTATAAATCTGAGTAACTTTATGAATAAACAGACTGAAATTATTAGAAAAAATCAACTAAGTAGTTTGTAAGAGACATGACTTGTTAATATACGCCCCCCAAGTCCTTGCGTGATGATGAATTATGAAACTGTTTTCGACAGAACGAACTGATGTACATCTGCTGGTTGGTGAATACGCAAAAAATCTTCAGCTTTACTTAGTGAATAATAGAGCTCATCTGGCGCCATACGAACCTCAACGCGATGATGAATATTTTGCATTAGAGAATATACAAAATCGAATAATTAACTCTCTGTATGATTATCAGGATAAAAGAAGTCTGCTTCTTGTTGTTACTTTGAAGAATGACCAGAAAATTATAGGCAGTATCAACTTTACTAACTTTGTTTATGGCGTTTTTCAGGCATGTTACCTTGGGTTTTCATTAGATCATGCTAGCCAAGGTAAAGGTTTAATGTATGAGTCTTTAGAAAGTTCGATAGAGTATGTTTGAAGTGGTTTACTGAATTTGGCCACCTGAACAGAGGTGATATGCTCACCTCAGAACAACACAGGTGCCATAATGAAAAAAAGAAATTTCAGCGCAGAGTTTAAACGCGAATCCGCTCAACTGGTCGTTGACCAGAATTACACCGTGGCAGATGCAGCCAGCGCTATGGATGTCGGCCTTTCCACAATGACGCGATGGGTGAAACAATTACGTGATGAGCGGCAGGGAAAAACACCAAAAGCCTCCCCCATTACCCCGGAACAAATTGAAATCCGTGAGCTCAGGAAAAAGCTACAACGTACTGAAATGGAAAATGAAATATTAAAAAAGGCTACCGCGCTCTTGATGTCAGACTCCCTGAACAGTTCTCGATAATCGGGAAACTCAGGGCGCGTTATCCTGTGGCCACTCTCTGCCATGTGTTCGGGGTCCATCGCAGCAGCTACAAATACTGGAAAAACCGTCCTGAAAAGCCAGACGGCAGACGGGCTGTATTACGCAGCCAGGTACTTGAACTGCATGGCATCAGCCACGGCTCTGCCGGAGCAAGAAGCATCGCCACAATGGCAACCCAGAGAGGCTACCAGATGGGGCGCTGGCTTGCTGGCAGACTCATGAAAGAGCTGGGGCTGGTCAGTTGCCAGCAGCCGACTCACCGGTATAAGCGTGGCGGTCATGAGCACGTTGCTATCCCGAATCATCTTGAGCGACAGTTCGCCGTAACGGAACCAAATCAGGTGTGGTGCGGTGATGTGACCTATAGTGTGCCCGGAGTTCAGGGCGGGCATGGATGCTTAAATGAACCGCGAGTCTGTCTGGAATATTGAACCGGTAACTCACGATGAGAAACCCAACAATCCCACCGGGTGTGACGGTGGAGAACCTGAGCGGCAGTGACCTGCGGCATGCCCGCAGGGTGATGTAACCCGCTGACAACGGGGATTGAGGCGAGATCACTAAGCCGAGATGATCCTCAAGGTTAAGTACTGAAAGGCTGAAGAACATGAACCCGTTAATCCGCCTCTGTGGGTTGAAAACGTCACCACGGCCTACGTGATCTGACAGGCCGTGCAGGAGGAACTGGCAGTGATACGTAAGCACTGCCGGTCGAAGGTGTTTTGACATGTATGCGAAACACCGGGGCAGCAGCGTCTATCACGCTTGCGTTGCTGACTTCTGCCAACTTGCGGCAAGCAAGGATAAAGAGTGCGACGGGCAGCCTCCTCAGTATGCCTGAGTCCAGGCAGGTAAACCGGGGAAGGTCAGCGACGGATGTTAAGGGGGCATGGCTCCGATGACGCGCTGGCTGGCGGAGCTTCCGTAGTAGTCCGCGATGGGGAAAGCCCATTACATGGCGAAGGGAAGCAGTTTGAATGTGTTTGCGACGTGAATTAACTGACCTAACGAGGTGAAGACCTTTGATAATCAGCGAAATGCAACGCAAGCTTGCCACATGGGCAGCCACCGATCCGTCCCTACGGATTCAACGGCTGCTGCGTCTGATAACACAACCAGAATGGCTGGCTGAAGCGGCGCGGATCACGCTTTCATCAAAGGGGGCCCATACCCCCGGCGTTGATGGCGTGAACAAAACAATGCTACAGGCCAGACTGGCTGTTGAGCTGCAAATCCTCAGGGATGAATTACTCTCAGGCCACTACCAGCCCTTGCCCGCCAGACGGGTTTACATCCCTAAAAGCAACGGCAAACTGCGACCACTGGGTATCCCCGCGTTGCGGGATCGTATTGTTCAGCGGGCCATGCTGATGGCGATGGAGCCGATATGGGAGAGTGATTTTCATACGCTCTCATATGGCTTCCGGCCTGAGCGCAGTGTCCACCACGCGATCCGCACGGTGAAATTACAGCTCACAGACTGTGGTGAAACCCGGGGACGCTGGGTGATTGAAGGCGACCTGTCCAGTTACTTCGACACCGTACATCATCGACTGCTGATGAAGGCTGTACGCCGCAGGATCAGTGACGCACGTTTCATGACTCTGCTGTGGAAAACCATCAAGGCGGGACATATCGATGTCGGTCTCTTTCGGGCGGCCAGTGAAGGTGTACCACAGGGCGGTGTTATATCGCCGCTATTATCGAACATCATGCTGAATGAGTTCGATCAATACCTGCATGAGCGCTACCTGAGCGGGAAAGCCAGAAAAGATCGGTGGTACTGGAATAACAGTATCCAACGGGGCCGAAGTACGGCGGTCAGAGAAAACTGGCAGTGGAAACCCGCGGTGGCGTACTGCCGCTATGCCGATGATTTTGTCCTCATCGTCAAAGGCACCAAAGCACAGGCGGAAGCCATCAGGGAGGAGTGTCGGGGTGTGCTCGAAGGCAGTCTGAAACTCAGGCTGAACATGGATAAGACTAAAATCACCCATGTTAATGACGGCTTTATCTTTCTGGGGCACAGGATCATTCGCAAACGCAGTCGTTATGGCGAGATGCGAGTGGTCTCAACGATCCCGCAGGAGAAAGCCAGAAACTTCGCCGCATCGCTGACAGCACTGTTATCAGGCAACTACAGTGAAAGCAAAGTCGATATGGCTGAACAACTCAACCGAAAACTGAAAGGCTGGGCCATGTTCTATCAGTTCGTTGATTTTAAGGCCAAAGTCTTCAGTTATATCGACCGTGTCGTGTTCTGGAAGCTGGCTCACTGGCTGGCCCGCAAATACCGTACAGGTATCGCTTCCCTGATGAGGTGGTGGTGTAAATCACCGAAACCGGGTCAGAGCAAAACGTGGGTTTTATTTGGTAAAACCAATCACGGCAAGCTCAGCGGCGAAATACTGTACCGGTTGGTGGGGCAAGGCAAGAAGCTGTTCCGCTGGCGGCTACCCGAAGGTAATCCCTATCTGAGGACGGAGACCAGAAACACGTATACATCGCGCTTTACAGAAGTGGCAATGGCGTTCGCCAGCATTTAAATGGAGAGCCGGATGCGCTGAAAGGTGCACGTCCGGTTCGGGGAGGAGAGGCAGGGAAATAGTCCGACTACGCCCTGCCTCTTACTCTACTCTGGACGGGTAAGCGCTGGGCGTACCTCGCCGTTGTTCTCGACCTGTTCGCAAGAAAACCAGTGGGCTGGGCCATGTCGTTCTCGCCGGACAGCAGGCTTACCATGAAAGCACTGGAAATGGCATGGGAAACCCGTGGTAAGCCCGTCGGGGTGATGTTCCACAGCGATCAAGGCAGTCATTATACGAGCAGGCAGTTCCGGCAGTTACTGTGGCGATACCGGATCAGGCAGAGTATGAGTCGGCGTGGAAACTGCTGGGATAACAGCCCAATGGAGCGCTTCTTCAGGAGTCTGAAGAACGAATGGGTGCCAGCGACGGGCTATGTAAGCTTCAGCGATGCAGCTCACGCAATAACGGACTATATCGTTGGATATTACAGCGCACTAAGACCGCACGAATATAATGGTGGGTTACCACCAAACGAATCAGAAAACCGATACTGGAAAAACTCTAACGCGGTGGCCAGTTTTAGTTGACCACAACAGTTGAGGACTGCATGCGCCTGAACAAAGGGAATCACCATGTTTGTCAGGCTATCCTCGGAAACATCAATGGGAACCAAAATAGAGTTATACATTTGACCCTCCTGTGTGTTTTTTGCACACCCCAAGGTTAGCCCCTTGATTGCCAGAAAACAGAGAGCCAGATGCCAGAACGATTAAAAAGCTGCGGTCAGATTAGTGAAAATAATTTAATAACTATCTTTTATGGATAGTGTCACGTAGAGTGCCTGGGTGGTGAATCCCCCTATGCGGTGGGGCGGCTAGACAGGCAGGTGAGTAACGCGGTTCTGTGGTCTGGCGCAGGGTCACCGGGAGGCACCCGGCATCACATCTTCAATATCATTTATTTCTAAGGCTGCCTTTTAGCGGCCTTTAACAGAGCGCCGACTTTATTAGCAATGCTATAGTTGAAGTGGCATTCGATAATGCTCTCGATACGATTACAACACTGGAGTGGGGAAGCGCCCACTTTGCAGAGACAACTGCATGACCCTGACCAGCTTCATTGCTGGTCTTTTTTATCCGCCATTAGCTCAACTGGAAAGAGCACGGAGCTTCTACCTCTGTGGTTCGGGGGTCGAGTCCTCGATGGCGGACCATTGCATCGCTTCATTCTTAATTAAGTATTTCTCACACCAGCCCGTAACCACAATGGCTACACTCTCCTCTCAGTGAGGGAGGGAAAGGCATGATAGAGGGTTTTTACTGGATACAGCACAATGGCAGAGTTCAGGTTGCCTACTATACCCATGGAGAAACGGAAGACCTTGAAACGGGTAAGACCGTAACCGGTATCTGGCACCTGACGCAGGGGGATCCCATTTGTGATAATGGTGAAGCAGAAGTTCTGGAAGGTCCTCTTACACCATCATGAGATCGTTAGTCGTTTCGGAATTTGATGAAGGTAGTCGTTATTCGAATGCGTTCCCTGTAATTACAATTTAGGCGAATTTGGAATAACGCTCCTATTAACTGGCATCATCGCACTCCTGTAACCAGACTTAGTTTTCTGCTTACGACTGAAAGGAGCGAAATATGCCAATTAACCATGCTGAATGCATCGAGGCCTGCTACAAATGCGCGGCTGCCTGTGATTATTGTGCTGCTTCATGTCTGAAAGAAGAACAAGTGGATATGATGCGTGAGTGCATAAGACTCGATATGCAGTGCGCGAATATTTGTCGGCTCGCAGCGCAATTTATGACCTTTGATAGTGAATTTTCCAAATCGCTATGCCGTGTCTGCGCAGAAGTCTGTCAGAAATGCGGTGAAGAATGTGGGAAGCACGAAGCAGAACATTGTCAGAAATGCTCTGAAGCTTGCCTTCGTTGCGCAGAAGCGTGCCGCTCGATGGCTTAATGGAACTTGCTTCCAGTTTTCTGTTTGAGCATCGACACTTTAGAATTCTGACAAACTTTTGCTATTGTTAAGAGTCAGGTGAATCCCCCTGTGCGGCGGGGCAATCCAGTTAACTGCTAAGTGCAGATATGCTTGCGGCTCGTATAACTGGTAACGAGTCACCGGGAGGCACCCGGCACCTGTCTTAGTATCAATACCTGGGTTTAGTATTGCCTGCTTGCAAAAGCAGGCTTTTTTTATATGCGCTTCGTTAGTAGTGCTATTATTTAATCGTAACCAAGTCATAACCATTAACCGGAGCTCCTGACCGGTCAGTAATGCTGCTCGACACAGTTGCAATACGGATGGTGGCTGGGGAACATACCTACCTACTTAGATTTAAACTCAGTTAGGCCCGCTGAAAATGCGGGCCTTTTTTTATCTCAGGCTCCCGGAACTCCCATCACTCGTCTTGTCGTTAATTCGTCCGGAGAGCCTGATCCCAACTACACACAGCACCCCGGAATTATCGGAGGTGAGAGCATGTTACGCATGGAAAAATTAACCACTGGCATCGCCTATGGAGCTTCTGCGACCAACGCTGGTTACTGGAGTCTCCAGTTGCTCGACCAGGTATCACCATCGCAGTGGGCAGCCATTGGTGTGCTCGGCAGCCTGGTATTCGGTCTGCTGACGTATCTGACGAACCTGTACTTCAAAATCAAAGAGGACCGGCGCAAAGCCGTCAGGGGGGAATAGTGGCAGACAGATCAAAGCTTAGCGCTGCGGTACTGGGGCTTGTTCTCGCCGGTGCGTCAGCTCCCGTGATTCTCGACCAGTTCCTGAATGAGAAAGAGGGTAACAGCCTGACCGCCTACAGCGATGGTTCCGGCATCTGGACAATCTGCCGTGGTGCTACGCTGGTGGACGGTAAGCCGGTTCGTCAGGGGATGAAACTGACGCAGGCTAAATGTGATCAGGTGAATGCCGTAGAGCGCAACAAAGCGCTGGCCTGGGTTGAGCGTAATATTCGGGTGCCGCTAAGCGAGCCACAGAAGGCCGGGATCGCTTCGTTCTGCCCGTACAACATTGGGCCGGGTAAGTGCTTCCCCTCAACGTTCTACCAGCGCATGAATGCCGATGACCGTAAAGGCGCGTGCGAGGCAATTCGCTGGTGGGTCCGCGATGGTGGCAAAGACTGCCGGTTAACGAAGGGTCAGAAGAACGGCTGTTACGGTCAGGTGGAACGACGGGATCAGGAAAGTGCTCTGGCATGCTGGGGGCTAGATAAATGAAAACCAGACACCTTATTACGATCGTCGTGTTCATTGTCTGCCTGTTCGGTAGCGCATGCTGGTCAGCCTGGTATTACAGCGACAAAGCCAGTCGGGAAAAGGAGCGAGCAGATAACGCAGAGCAGCAGGCTCAATCAGCAAACGCCATCACCGCCAACGTCATACAGGCCGTGAATATTATCAACGCCATTTCAGAGGCCAACCAGGATGCAAAGAACCAGATCGCACTGGCGTCACAGAGAGCCAAGGCAGATATCAAAGTGGCTATTGCGAATGATGATTGCGCTCATCAGCCTGTGCCAGCTGCAGCTGCTGACCGGCTGCGGAAGTACGCGGACAGTGTACGTACCGGTTCAGGTGGTACCGCTGCCGGCAAACCTGATAGCTGAGACGCCGCAACCTGCGATTCCCGATCCGCTGACCTATGGGGCCAGCCTGAATTTGAATGTAAGCCTGTTATCAGCGCTAGGGCAGTGCAACATTGATAAGGCCAGCATCAGGAAGATAGAGGCGTCGCGCAGCTCGCAGAAGCAACTCCAAATTTAGCTTGCTAACTCATGAACGACTGAAGCAGCGAGTCACGGGTGGTTATCCCAACGACTCTCCGGGAGGCACCCGGCATCATATACCCAAAGCCCTTGCGGTGATGCAGGGGCTTTTTTTGTCACAGACCAATGCATCAGGGTTTCCCTACAGCCAGGAAAGCAAGGGTTTGGTAGATGTATGCAGCGACAACATCATTAGTCTATAATTTATAGACATTTATAGTGGAAGATAGTGATTCAACAACTATCACCTTGCTGGAGAATGGGAATATGAGTAAACCAGAAGAGGCCCAAATGAAAGTTGATGCTCTGACACAAAAGACCGAAGAAGAAATTTCCGCTTTGATCGCAAAAAAAATTTCAGAATTAAGAAAAAAAACAGGAAAAGAAGTATCTGAAATTCAGTTTGTTGCTCGCGAAGCGATGACAGGTCTGGAAGGTTATGACGTGAAAATTAAACTTTTATAATCATATCTTTCAAAGAAGAGGTCGCTTAGGCGGCCCTTTTATTGCCATTACAAAGCGTCTCACCCGGGGCGCTTGATAATGGTTAAAAAAAGAGCCCTCACAAGGAGGGCTACAGGAGTCTCAGTTTATGTGCTCTTTTTATTGATGTTTCCCCGGAGTTGGCATTCTCCGCATCAGAGTCTTGTACATCCTGGCACCGTACCAGGGAACAACAAGCGTAAGCGTGGGACATTAAGAATTTCCGTACGAAGCCATCACCATGGGTAGATTCATCGTAATTGTATTACCTTCTAGCGTCAGCAAGCAGCTTCCACTGAACATTAATTTTATGAAGGCTCTCGCTTCGCCTTGACCATGGCTGGTAGAGTGAAAGAGTACGTTAAAAAAACTTCTGTGAATTTCAACAGTTGATCTACTTCATCGGCCGTGAACTCTTCATCTGAATGAATGGCACTATTTGTATCAATACGGACTATATGCGCCCAGTCAGCCATCTCTTGAGTAATTAAGCCAGTCTCTCTAAGAGCAGAAATGCGACGAACGAGCTTTTCTTCCTCCTTGAGGTGCAGCTCCTTAGTTGCAATATCGATCACTTTTCTGCAATTCATTGCACTGGTTTCATACCTGCATCGAGCAAAATCCTCTTTGGCTTCAATTAAAAATTTTGCTGCGCGGGGAGGTGTACTCATTGGAGCGTCTATTCTCTTTGCTTGAGGGTAAGTTAAGTTGACACGTATATTGCGGTGATTATTAACAATTACAGGATAAGCAGAGTTTTGAGCGCTTTGGCTAGGTCCGCCATGAAGATCAGTCTCAACTTCTGCAATTAACAATTTAAAGCAGGATTGGCATTGAAAAACTAATGAATAATGTCTTTGAGCTAAATGTGCTTGATGGATGAATTTCATTACAGCGTTGTCTTTTAGACAATGTGGACAAGCAATATCGATTGAAAGCATAGCCATTACAAATTTCCCTAATTAAGAAAGGTCATATTTATGGCACTCACCGACAAACAAGAAATTTTTTGTCGCGAGTACCTGATCGATTTAAACGCCACAAAGGCGGCTATTCGGGCCGGGTACAGCGTCAAAACTGCAAACCGTACCGCATCCGAGAACCTGTCAAAACCTGTCATTCAAAACAGGATCGCCGAACTCAAGAGTAAGCGCAACGAGGATGTGGGCATTGATGCCGATTATGTGCTCCGGCGCTTGGTTGAGATCGACCAGATGGATGTTTTGGACATCTTGAATGACGACGGAAGCCTAAGGCCGATCACCTCATGGCCTAAAGCCTGGCGAATTTCGCTAACCGGTTTGGACATCAGCACGACCATTCAAAACTTCGACGAAGAGACCGCCGAGACCATCCTTAAAAAGGTTAAGTGGCCTGATAAGGTTAAAAACCTCGAATTGCTCGGCAAGCATGTGCGCGTGCAGGCATTCAAAGAGCAGGTGGAGCAGAAGGTCACCGCAACCCACAGCATCATGCCGGTCCCGTCCTGCGATAACGTAGACGACTGGGAAGCAGCAGCGCAGAAGCAACAGAACGAGGTTCTTGGTGGATGAATTACAAAGCCGTCTGGAAACCTTTGCCGGGATCGCAGTCGCTCTCCCTGAGTTGCCCATGCAACGAAATACTCTACGAGGGGACGCGCGGACCGGGTAAAACTGCCGCGCAGCTGGCGCGCTTTCGTCGCCTGGTTGGTCTGGGCTACGGCTCGTTCTGGCGTGGCGTGATATTCGATACCGAGTATAAAAACCTCACCGACATCATCACCCAGTCAAAGCGTATGTATCGCCTGTTCAACGACGGTGCCCGATATCTGGCCTCAGCATCTGAGCTGCGCTGGGTGTGGCCGACTGGTGAGGAGCTGCTGTTCCGCTTCGGGAAAGAAGAGGGCGACTACTGGGATTACCACGGCCAGGAGTTCCCGTTTATCGGGTTTAACGAGCTGACCAAGCAGCAGTCGGGTGAGTTCTACGAGATGATGTTCTCCTGCCGGCGATCATCTTTTCGGCCCGAGAACTACCCGAGGGATGATGGCTCACTGCTGAAGCCGATTCCACTGGAGACATTCAGCACCACAAACCCGTTTGGCATCGGCCACACATGGGTTAAGAAGCGCTTCATTGAGCCTGCGCCGCGCGGCACCATCATTCGCGAAACGCAGAAGGTGTTTAACCCGCAGACCGAACGCGAAGAGGACGTGACGCTGACGCGTGTCGCTATCCACGGTTCGTTCAAAGAGAACCCGTATCTGGATCCGCAGTACATCGCGACGCTGATGGCAATCAAAGACCCTAACCGGCGCAAAGCCTGGGTAGAGGGTTCGTGGGATGTCACCAGCGGTGGTCGCTTTGACCATCTGTGGAATGCCTCGCATCACGTGATTAAGCCGTTCCGCATTCCCGATAGCTGGACGGTTGACCGCTCTCATGACTGGGGAGAATCGAAGCCGTTCTCCAACCTCTGGTGGGCGCGGGCTGACGGCACCACCGCCGAGCTGCCTGATGGTCGCCAGTTCTGCCCGCCTGCCGGGTCGCTGATCCTCATTGGCGAGTGGTACGGCTGCCCGCCTGATGAGCTGAACAAAGGGCTGAATATGTCATCCACCAACGTTGCTAAGGGCGTGGCGTGGATTGATAAGCGTCTGGTGGGAGAGGAGCTTGCTGAGCCTGAGGAGATAAAACTCAACGGGGTGACGCAGGGGCAGCTGAACATCATGCCCGGTATCTGCAAGAAGGTTGTTCCCGGACCTGCTGACGGGGCTATCTACAACACCGGTGATGACGAATTATCTATTGCCCAGAAAATGGAATCCCAGGGCGTTAAATGGGTGCCATCCAACAAGAAGCCGGGATCGCGTGTGAACGGCGCGGCACTGTTTGCTGACATGCTGGAGGCCGTCATTGAGGGCAAGAAGCTGGAATCAGGTATGCCAGAGAAACCAGCATTCTACGTGTTTGACTACTGCCGGGGCTGGATAAGCCGTGTGCCGGTGCTCGTTCGCGACAGTAAGAACCCTGACGATGTAGACACCCAGCAGGAAGATCATGACTGGGATGGTACCCGCTACGCCGTCCTGCATTCACCGCCGAAGAAAGTCGGCAAAGTCACCAACCTACGGATTTAACTCCATGCCTGATATTTCAACACCCAATCTGGACTATGGGAACATGGTGCAGGCGTGGGACATTAACGACGCCCTGATGGGCGGCACGCTGTATATGCGCGAGCTGTGTGAGGCATATCTGCCGCGCTGGCCGAAGGAAGACAAAGAGGATTACAAAAAGCGCCTGGCAGTGGCCACGCTACTTCCTGCCTACGAAGAGACGATCAACCAGAACGTCGGGCGCGTATTCGCTGAACCAATCCAGTTGGGCGAAAACGTGCCGGACCAGCTGCGTGAGTTCGCGAAAGACGTGGACCTTGAAGGCACCCGCCTGGATGTATGGGCGCAGTCGTTCTTCAGCCTGGCGATGCAGTATGGCCTCTCCCATGCGCTGGTGGACTATCCCCGCGTTGACCCCGAACAGGTTAAGACCAAAGCCGATGAGAAGGCCACCGGCGCGCGCCCGTACGTTACCATGCTGAATCCCCGCCAGGTGATCGGCTGGAAGTCGAAGATGACTGGCGGCAAGGTCGTGCTTACGTCGCTGCGCATCAAAGAGGTGGTGGTCGAAGACGGTGACGACTTCGGGCAGACGAAAGTCGAACAGATCCGCCTCCTGACGCCGGGCAAGGTCGAAATCTATCGAAAGACCGCTGGTGGTCAGGGTGAAGCAACCTGGCAAAAGCACGAAGAGTGGGCAACCTCCCGTCGAGATATCACCCTAGTCACGCTCTACACCAAGCGCACCGGCTTCATGTGCGGTTCACCGCCGCTGCTGAATATGGCGCTGCTGAACGTTAAACACTGGCAGAGCCAGAGCGAGCAGGACAACATCCTCCACGTCGCCCGGGTGCCGATCCTCACCGTGTTCGGGCTGGAGGAGGGGGAAGAGTTGACCATCGGCTCTTCATCGGCAACCTCGTTCAACGATCGGCAGACGCAGGGCCTCGAGTACGTCGAGCATACTGGCTCATCCATTGGCGCTGGCAAAGAATCGCTGGCTGAGCTGGTGGAGCAGATGCGCCAGGCGGGCGCGAAGATGCTACGTACCGATAACACCTCGACGAAGTCCTTAGACCAGACCTCAGAAGAGAAGATGCAGGAGCAGTCCCCGCTCTACACCATGGCGACCAGTCTGGAAGATGCGATCGACAACATCCTGCAAATCATGGCCGAGTACATCGGTGAGAAAGAGGGTGGCAACGTCGATGTCCGCACTGAACTGGATGTCGAGTCGAAAGAGTTTAACCCTCCGGCAGCGCTGGCTATTCAGTCCCTGCGCCAGGGTGGTGACCTCCGTCGTATTGATGCCATTAAAGCCCTGCAGAAGCTCAACCTGATTGATGCTGATGCCGACCCTGAGAAAGTCCTTGATGAGTTGCTGGCTGAATCGGCCTCGCTGATCGGACCGCCAGCAGAAGAGGTGTGATATGGCCCGTTCCGTCAACGACCGCCTGCAGGATGAGACGATAGCGCATGGCCTCTATGTGACGTGCTACGGCACTGGCGTCGCCCGGCGCATGGTGGCGCTGCTGAATAAACTGGATGCCGAGCTGGCCGCGAAACTGCTGGTGCTTCTGGACGGCAAACGGGCGGATACCTACAGCGCCCGTCGCCTGGCATCGCTGCTGGCTGGTGTGCGTGAACTGAATCAGCAGGCCTACGAACCGGTTAACGCGGCGCTGGCACGCGAACTGACGCGCTACGTTGAATATGAGGCCGGGTATCAACTGGACCTGTTCAGCAGCAGCATCCCACAGCAGATCCTGAAACACGTTCCGCTGCAGAGCATTGCTCCCGAGCAGGTCTACGCCGCAGCAGCAGCGCAGCCATTCCAGGGGAGATTGCTGAAGGAGTGGGGCCAGAAGCTTGAAGCCGACCGGCTGGACAAAATCACCAATGCTGTGCGCTCCGGCTTCCTCCAGGGCGAGACGGTAGAACAGATTGTCCGGCGCGTTGCCGGCACGCCAAAACTTAACCGGGAAGATGGGGTGATCAATGGATCCCGGCGTGACCTGGCGGTGGTGACCCGCACCGCGGTGAATCACATGGCCGCCACGGCGCGGCAGGAATTCGCTCAGGTCAACAGCGATATAGTCAAGGCCAAGCAGTGGTCGTCCACGCTGGATACGCATACCAGCCAGTGGTGCATCATCCGCGACCGCAAGCTCTACTCGCTCGAGGGTAAGCCATTGGGGCATGAAATCCCGTATTTACGCGGACCTGGAAAAATTCACTTCTGCGCGGTACCCAAAGGGACCATTATCACAACTGACAATGGCCCTAAAGCGGTAGAGCATATCGAACTTGGGGATATGGCTTTAACCCATAAAGGGCGCTTTGAGCCGGTCATGCAGAAGGTCAGAAAGGCTGCTAATGGTCTCCCTGTCATTAAGATCCAGGATGATACCGGCAGGGTTCTTTTGATAACGCACGATCACCCGGTATTGACGCTTAAAGGATGGAAATTTGCAGGAGCTCTCAAAGTTGGGGACAAACTTTTCCATCATGGAAAAGAGGTGGTGCCAGTAATCAACGGAAGTTGCCTTGTCACATCTCATGCGCAAGATTACCCAGCCAGACTCCGCCAGACTCTCATCGCGCTTCTGAGAACGACCGAGCTTGTGCCCGCCGACGTCGATTTCGATAGCCACGCCGAGGGATGGGATCGCAAAGTCGAGCAGATAGTGTTCGAAAAGGTGCTGGTGAACCCATCTATCATCATGGGAGAGAGCGAGAAGCATCATTTGCTCGCGATCGCTAATCTTCTCTCTGAATTGGGGTTGCAGCGTTTTGGCTATTTTCTCCCGGTATTCATGGCTAACGTGGCGACTCTTCATTCGCTCACTGACTCTCTCGAAATGACCATTGGCAAGATTGGTTGCCTTGATTCTTTCCACGACATCTCTGCTTTGAGTGGGGTTGTTCGCGGTCATGCGAGCGGAGTGGGCGGCCATGACATCGCTGCTTTCCTTTCTGAGCCCAAAGAAGTGGTGATCGGCTCCGCTGTGGTAGGTGGTAATTCCGCGGTCGATGCTGACACGCTGCTGCTCAGCTCTGGTACGCCTTCTGATGCCGTGCTTAATGGCTGCTCGGGAGACAACACCATTACCGAGCCCGTACAGCCTTTCGATTTCACGCAAAGAAAGGCCCTTGCCCCAATGCTCGAACTGGATGAGGAATGCGTAATCAATAACTTTTCTCATGGCACCATTGAATCCATTTCTGTTGTCGATAATAGGAATGAATTATACGACCTTTCTGTTGGTGAGGCTAATTCATACTTCGCTAACGGTTTGCTCGTCTCAAACTGCCGCTCCGGCGAAATCCTGATTACCAAATCGTGGGCCGAGCTGCAGATAGCCTCTGGCGAGCTGAGCAGCGCTACGCGCGCCTCGATGGACGGACAGGTACCAGCGCATACCAGCTATGCCGAGTGGCTTACCCGGCAGCCGTACGCACGGCAGGAGCAAGTGCTCGGTGTCACCCGCGCCATGATGCTGCGTGATGGCAAAATCACGGTGCCGGAAATGTTCAATGATGCCGGGGAGTTTCTCACCCTGGACGAACTGCGCCGCGTGGATGCGTCGGCATTCGAGTAATACAAACCTCATCAATATCAGGCTGCCTTCGGGCGGCCTTTTTTATGCCTGCCGCTGAGCGGATGCGACGCGGTGAACGGGTCGGATGACCTATTACCAATGGCCGGAAGGCTGGAGCAAAACAATGAAACTCAAACTTGATGCTAACGGCAATGTGGTCGTTGAAAACGGTATGCCTGTGTACATCCATGATGATGGCAAAGAGATCCCGTTCGATGCAGCCGCAGCGATGACCAAAATCACCTCTCTAAACGGTGAGGCTAAAACCCACCGTGAGGCGAAGGAGGTGGCGGAAGCCAACCTCGCGAAATTCGCTGGCATCTCCGACCCGACCAAGGCGCTCGAGGCCCTGGATATGATGACCAAAATCGACCAGAAAAAGCTGATCGACGCTGGCGCCGTTGACCAGGTGAAGGCCGAGATCACCAAGGTATACCAGCAGCAGCTGGACGAAGCGAACGGCAAGACCAAACAGCTCGAAACCCAGCTCTACGACGAGATGATCGGCGGCCGCTTCGGTGGCTCGAAATTCATCTCCGAAAAGATGGCGATCCCGGCTGAGTTCGTGCGTTCTCACTTCGGCCAGAACTTCAAAATTGAAGACGGCAAGGTCGTGGCCTACGACGGCCAGGGCAACAAGGTGTTCTCCCGCACCAAACCCGGCGAACTGGCTGGCTTCGATGAAGCGCTGGAATCTCTGGTCGAGTTGCATCCGCAGAAAGACTACATCCTCAAAGCGTCCGGTAACAGCGGCGGTGGCTCCCACCAGTCGCAGCATCAGGCCGGGCAAAAAACCATGAAACGCGGTGCGTTTGACGCTCTTGATGGCGCAGGCAAGCAGGCTGCGCTTAGCGACGGCGTCAGCATCGTCG
Source organism: Leclercia sp. LSNIH3 (assembly GCF_002935105.1). Lineage (NCBI taxonomy): Bacteria > Pseudomonadati > Pseudomonadota > Gammaproteobacteria > Enterobacterales > Enterobacteriaceae > Leclercia > Leclercia sp. LSNIH3. The sequence continues at coordinate 203,737 of NZ_CP026387.1, read as the reverse complement.
ATTAATCGAAAGGATATTTAGAATATGAGCAATACGCTTACTGGGTTGATTCCTACTCTGTACACCGCACTGAACCGCGTATCCCGCGAGCAAGTGGGCTTCATCCCTGCCGTGGCGCGCAACGCGAAAGCTGATGCTGCGGCTAAAGACCAGACCGTCACCGCGCCGGTGGCACCAAAAACCACCACCGTCGATATCACCCCTGCAGCGACCGCCCCGAACGATGGCGATCAGAACATCGGTACCGTGGATGTCAAAATCACCAAATCCAAAATGGCCCCGGTCAAATGGAACGGTGAAGAACAGCTGGCTATCGGGCCGTCAGGGAATTACGACGTCATCCTGGCTGACCAGTTTTCCCAGGCCTTCCGTGCACTGAGCAATGAGATGGACGCTGACCTGGCGGCACTGTACTACAAATCCTCTCGCGCTGTCGGTGCGCCGAAAGATACGCCGTTCAGCATTAAAGACGATTTGTCTGATGCAGCGCTGGCTCGCCAGATTCTGGTTGATAACGGTGCGCCAACTACCGACCTGCGTATGGTGCTGGGCGGTGAGGCGATGGCCTCCATTCGTGGTAAGCAGTCCGTGCTGTTCAAAGCGAATGAAGCCGGAACCGACCAGTTGCTGCGCGAAGGTGTAATCGGTCGCGTAATGGGCTTCAACCTGCATGAATCCGCCAACATCAAGCGCACCGCGAAAAGCACCGCGGGTGGCTATAAGGTCAACGGCGCGAAGAAAGAAGGCGACATCATCGTCGCTATCTCTGCAGGTACTGGTGGGATTGCAGTCGGCACCGCAGTGAAATTCGACGGTGACGACAATCAGTATCTGGTGGTGGCTGCTACCTCTTCCAGTATCACCATTGGTGCGCCAGGCCTGCGTCAGGATCTGGCAGACCAGGCGGCCGTTACTGTCCTGGCTGAATTCGCACCAAACATGGCTTTCGATCGCAACGCATTCCTGCTGGCGTGTCGCACCCCGGCAATGCCAAAAGGCGGCGACACCGCCGATGATGTGATGAACGTGACCGACCCGGTATCCGGCATCACCTTCCAGATCGCGCTGTATCGCCAGTACCGCCAGGTGCGTTATGAAGTTGGTGTGGCGTGGGGCGTTGCAGCCGTGCAGCCTGAGCATTCCACCATCATCATGGGTTAACCACTGGGGCTTCGGCCCCTTTGTTTTCAGGAGGCCCAATGGCCGGATTAACCAAAGAGCAGCGCGCGCTGCGTGAGGCTGAAAAGCTTGCCACACAGAATGGTGCTGAAAAAACTCCTGCTCAGCAGGACCAGCCTGGTGTAGAGCTGGTGGTCATGGTGCGTGACATCCCAGAGTTTCCCGGCAGTCCGCTGAGCGCTGAGGTTCACCCTGACGAAGTTGATAACTGGCTGGCGCTAGACTGGCGTCTGGAGGAGTAACCATGCTGGTTGCCGATCCCCATTCACCTGGCTTCAACAGTTACGCCAGCGTTGCTGACCTGCGTGCGTTCGCGGCGGGGCGCGGGTATACCGTTCCTGCCGATGACGGCGAGTGCGGCCAGATGCTGATGCAGGCTATGGACTTTCTCGAAGGGAAGAACTGGCGCGGCCAGCGCTCCAGCACATCGCAGCCGCTGTCGTGGCCGCGCATGGGCGTGCGCTTTGATGGCGTTGACCTGCCGGATGACACCATTCCGCAACGACTGGTTGATGCGCAGTGCCGCCTGGCTATGGAATCGCAGGAGATAGACCTCACGCCTTCGGTCGCAGGTGGTGGAGCAGTGACGATGGAGCGCGTCGAGGGAGCGGTTACCGTTCAGTACGAGCCGGGAACGAATAAGGCCTCACCGTCATTCCCCTGGCTCTACTCCTCGTTGCGTGGGCTGGTGGTGGGCGGCAATCAGATCCGCATCGAAAGGGGGTGATATGCCAATCGACTACCGCCGCATGCGAAACACCGCAAAGCGACTGCTGACCGAGAACGGGAAGTCTTATCCGCTTACCCGCGGTGGCGGCACTACCCGCGATCAGTTCGGCAAAGAGGTAACCACCCCGACTATCACTGCGACCGTCACTGGCGTTGTCACTGAATACTCCTCTCGTGAAATAGATGGCTCTCTGATTACTACTGGCGATAAAAAGCTGGCGGCCACGTTCGAAACGGAAGTGCGCATTGACGACCGCATCGAGATCGACGGCAAAGCATGGCGGGTGGTGCAGCCTAATCCGGTTAAGCCTGCCGATGTACTCATCTCCTACAACATCCAGCTGAGGGCGTGACTATGGCCAGCTCTGTTAATCAGCCGTTCCTGGCTGCCATTCAGTTATTTGTGGATAGTTCGAAGCAGGAGATGGATCAGGTAGTGCGCCTGACGGGCATTAAAATCCTCGCTCAACTGGTTGAGATGTCCCCGGTGGGCCAGCCGGATATCTGGCAGGTTAACCAGACCGCGACGGCGTACAACACTGCGGTGCGGGAGCATAACGCGGCCCTTCGCGATGACTCTGCCAACCTGACCAAATCGGGACGGCTTAAGCGAGGTCTGCGCGTAAATGACTCGATAGACATCAAAAAGCCTGAGGGCTATGTCGGCGGGCGCTTCAAAAACAACTGGTATGTGGGTTTCGACAGCCAGCCTACTCAGTCCAACGATACACCGGACGCTTCCGGCCAGGGTTCAAACTCCCGTGGCATGGCGGTGCTCGAGGTGTTCAGGGTGGGCCAGGTCAGCTCGATTTACTTCACCAATAATCTGCCTTATGCGGCGGCGCTTGAGAACGGGCACTCTGGTCAGGCGCCCGGCGGCATGGTGGGTATCACTGCGCTGGACGCCGCGCAGCTGTTCCGTGAAGCAATGAGCGAGGTGCGTAATGGCCGGTGACCAGTCAATGCGGATCGCTGACCTGCTTGAGAGCCGGGTTGCGGTAATCTGCTCCTCCCTCGGACTGCCAGTGGCCTGGCCGAACATCGCGTTTACTCCCCCGGATAATGCGCCTTACGGGCGTGTTTATGTTCTGCCGGCGCAAACCGTGGGGCAGGACCTGGAAGGCCAGTTGCGTACGTACCAGGGCATTCTCCAGATCAACATCATCGCTCCTGCCGGCAGCGGAGTGACCCTGGCCCGAGGGCTGGCAAAGTCTGTTGCCGATGCCTTCCCCGAAGGGCTGCCGCTGATGGATGGTGACCTGACGGTTTATATCAACGGACCGCCGCAGGTGCGCACGCCGATACAGGATCGCCCAACATCTGCACCCAACGGCAGTAGTGGCTCCATCACCTACACCACCCCCGTCAGCATGCAGTACCGCGCTGATTACTGACCCGCCGCCTGGCGGGTTTTTTATTACCTCAATTCAGGAGAATGCAATGGCATTCGCAATCCCTAACGGGTCACGTGTGAACGTGGCCAAGGCCTATCTTGCGCCGATTGTCTTCACTGCAGCCTCCAACGCGACGGAATGCGAACTGACCGTTGCCTCTGCTGCCGGGATTCTCGCGGGCGATGTTGTCCAGGTCAGTTCTGGCTGGCTCAAACTCGATAACATGGTGCTGCGCGTTAAATCGGTAACCAGTACCAAAATTGTGCTGGAAGCGTTCGATACCACCGATACCAAGAAATTCCCGGCGGGCACCGGCGCAGGCACACTGCGCAAAATCGACTCGTGGATCACCATGCCTCAGGTCATGACGCTCTCTACCGAAGGCGGCGACCAGCAGACCATCAGTGTCCAGTTCCTGGAAGATGATAAGGCCCGTACCATCCCTACGTTCAAAAACGCCGTGGTTCAGGTCTACACCTTCGCGCATGACCCGATGCTGGCGATCTACAAGCGTCTCATCGACCTGGACGACTCCAGCGACACCACGGCGGTATGGTTCCACAACCCGCGTGGCAAAGCGGATCGTTACTACTCCGCCAAAGTATCTTTCCAGCGCGTGCCGCGTACCGAAATCAACGCGGTGGAAAGCAACGACGCGCGCATGAACTTCGAATCGGATATGCAGATTTACCCGATCGCCGATGCCTCCGCTGTGCCGCTGGCGTTCCTGACCAACCTGCCAGCCACCAAAACCCTCGCAGTTGGCGCTGCATTGGATCTGGCTGTGGTTATGCAGGGCGGCTCCGCACCTTACACCTACGTGTGGAAGAAGGGCAGCACCGCCATCCCTGGCAAAACAGCTTCGACGTTCAACATCCCATCTATCGCATCCGGCGATGCGGGCTCTTACATCTGCGAAGTCACCGACGCTGCAGGCAAGACGCTCACTTCAGCTGCTTGCGCCGTCACCGTCAGCTAACCATTTATGCCCGGTTCGCCGGGCTATTCTGAGATGAATCAATGACTCAATTCTCCCTGATCCCGAACCCAACGTTTTCAGCTACTGCCAGCATCCCACAAGCCGGGAAAGAAGACGGCAAACTGACCTTCAGCTTCCGCCATAAAACGCTTGAAGAGCTGCGCGCTCTGGACGAGCAACTGCAAAAAAAAGCCGATGGCAAAAAAGCGCCTATCGCGCCACAGGCCGACTATCTGATGGAAATCGTCGACGGCTGGGCGCTGCCGGATGAGTTCACCCGCGATAACGTGATCGTCCTCCTGCAGAACTATCCGCGCGCGTTCGACAGCATCGGCCTGGCCTACACCAAAGAGCTGATGGGTATCCGCGAAAAAAACTGAGGCAGGTCGCCGCAGCGATGTATACACCGGGACCGACACTCGCGGAGTTAGCCGCTTTTGGTTTAACGCCTGAGGACGTGGAGGAAGAGGTGGGGATCCTGCCATCCATATGGGAGGCCTTTACCGTCTTCTCCACTCTGGCGACCCAATGGCGCGTCGGTGCGAGCGGTGCGACCGGTCTTGATTACAACGTTCTCCCTTGGGTGTTTGAATTGCACGGGGTTGAGGATGCGGCGGCCTGCATGGCTGATATTCGAATCATGGAAAGCGAGGCTCTCAAAGTGATGCATAAGGAGACGGCCTGATGAGTGACCAAATCGCCTCGATCACATTGCGTGCTGACGTATCCGATCTGAAAACAGCCAGCAATGAACTAGATAAACTCGGTGAAGCCGCGGCGGGAGCCGTAGGTAAAGCCGATGACCTTAACAGTGTATTCCGCGCTGGCGCTGAGTCTGCGAAACAGGGCAGCGAAGGTCTCAAAGAGCAGCAGACTGCGCTCAAAGGCCTGCTGGAGAATATCGATCCGGTAAACAAGGCGCTGAACCGCCTGGATGAACAGCAGGCTGCGCTGCGTAACTTCCAGACCAAAGGCTTCCTGGATACCGACGATTTTCAGCACTACAACAAAATCCTGGACGATACCCGACTTAAGCTGACGGATACCGGCGAAGCAGCTGCGCGTGCCCAGGCAGAACTCGCGGCCACTCAGGCGGCAGAGAAGCAATCAGCCGCGCTGAAGAACCTGCTGGGTTCAATCGACCCGACGATCCGCGCATTCAACTCGCTGGACGAGCAGCATGCGCAGCTGGTGGCACACTTCGAAGCAGGGCGCATTAACGGCACCCAGTTCGAGCATTTCAACACCATCCTCAACCAGACGCGTGAACGGCTCTCTGGCGTGGCTGACGTGCTGCCTGAGGCGCTATCCCGACAGGAGGCCGCTGCACGCCGCGCTGGAATTTCTGTGGGGCAGTACAGTGCTGCGCTGCGCACGCTCCCGGCGCAGTTTACCGATATTGCTACTCAACTGGCAGGTGGACAATCCCCATTCCTGATCCTGCTACAACAGGGTGGGCAGATTAAGGATTCCTTCGGGGGCCTCGGTCCAATGCTCCAGGCTCTGAGGGATGCATTATTTGGCTTTAACGAAGAAAGCAGAGGGACCGCTGAATCGGCAACAAACATCAGTGATGCTGCTGAAGGTCTTAATAACACGAGTGAGGCAGCGGAAAAACTGGGGCGGGCGGGTGGTCTGCTAAATACCTTTAACCTTGCTATTGCGGGTTCTGTAGCTGTTCTGGCTGTTCTGGCGGGAGCTGCATATAGCTCATCCCAGCAGTTCGACAATGTTGCCAGATCGCTCATTTTGATGGGAGGGGCTGGCTTCTCATCAATGCAGCAATTGAATGACGCGGCAAAAGATGTTGCAGAAAATGCTGGCGCGTCCCTGGCTGATTCTGTTGATACCCTGATACAACTTAATGACACCGGGAAGTATACCGCCGACCAGATGACTAAAATCGCCAAATCCATTATGGCTATGGGCGATGCTGGCCTCGATACGAAGGCTGCACTGGCGGACTTTTCACGGCTGGCAAGCGATCCTATTAAGGCGCTGGCAAGCCTTAATCAGCAATATGGCTTTGTTGATGAAGCTATGATGAAGCACATCATCACCCTTGAAAAAACTAAGGGCAAAACAGCAGCTGCAAACGAAGCGATAACGTTGTTTGCCAGCACCATGGAGGACCGTAGCAATAAAATTGTTGAGGCCACCGATAATATCGGGCAAGCCTGGAACGGACTAAAAGCCTCCTCTTCCGACATTTTCGGCCAAATCGGGATTACAGTTCGGGCCTGGGGCAATCAAATCATTGATATCTTCAAATTGCTGAAAGCATCCATCAATGATTTGTTTCTGAATCTCACCTCGCTTGACGCTAAATTCACCGGAACAGTTGCCGGATGGGCTGAAAAAATTCCTGGTGGTGGTGCGCTGGCAAATTTCCTCGGCATGGATGTCGAGGCAATGAAAAAGGCTGGGGCTGAAGCTGACAAAGAAATCGCAGCCAATAAAAAACGCTACGATGAACTCTGGAAACGGATCTCCGCACCAAACGCGCAAGCTAATTACGAGGCTGAAGCGCGAGGAACCTCGGTCAAGGGTGAAGGGGGTACAAGTCGCGAATCGAGAGATGCAGTTTCGAAGCTTACCCAGGACTCTGCCAAAAAGACCAAAGAGGCAAGAGCTACGCTGGATGCTGGCGATCGCACCCTGGAGAACTACCGCGGCCAGGCCAGAACCCTAACGGAAACGCTCGAAACCCTGCGACAGACCGGCGATCTTCACGCCAAAAACACTGAGTTCAGCAAACAGCAATCGCATTTTGCCGAATTGGACGAGGCCGCTAAAACCCGTGCGCTGACTGCCCAGGAGAAATCTCTTCTCTCAAGTCGGGAGGCCATCCTCAACGCTGCTAAGGTTGTGGATCAGAAAAACAAGGAGATTGAGGCCCAGCAGAAGATTAATGGCCTGGCGCAGCAGGCTAATAAGTACGTCACTCAGATGTCGGAAAAGACTGATGCCGTACGTGATAGCGCAGGCCTCAGCAGTCGCCAGACACAGCGTATGATGGAGGAGGCCCAACTTCGTCAGGGCTGGCTGAACGGAGGCGGTAAGCTTGAAGACGCTGGATATGAGAAGGAGTTAGCGGCACTTCGTAAATATTATGCTGAAGAAGATAAGTTGCGTGGCGACTGGAAATCAGGTGCTATCAGCGGCTGGAATGAGTATTTGGACGTCGCCACCAATACTTATGACGCCGTTAAAAATGTAGCCAGTTCAACCCTAACAGGCCTGAGCGACATGCTGACCGAACTTATGACTACCGGCAAAGCGTCGGTTAAAGAGTTCGGCAAATCCATGCTCAAGATGATCCTGGATGTGACAAACCGTCTTATGGTTGCCTACGCAGTGCAGGCGGCAATGGGGTGGGTTAACGGCGGGTCTGGTGGTGGCTCAACTCCGGGTGAAGCTTACGCCAATGCTGCTGCAGGTGTAACGTTCAACGCTAAAGGCGGCGTATACGATTCTCCAGGTCTCAGTAAATATGTGAATGGCGTCTACAATTCACCTCAGTATTTCACGTTTCAGGGAGCCTCTAAGTTTGCCAAGGGTGGTGTATTTGCCGAGGCGGGCGAAGAGGCGATCATGCCGCTTACGCGTGATTCCGCAGGACGACTGGGAGTCAGGGCGCAAGGTGGGGGCGGTTCGCAGCCGCAGGTCAATATTGATATCTACGTCGATAACAAGGGCAATACATCATCAAATACGTCTGGAGATGGTAATGCCGCTGCCAGAGCTTTAGGCAAGGAAATCGAAGCCAAGGTGACTGAGATCCTGGCAAGAGCCGCCCGAAGCGATGGATTACTTGGGAGACAGTTCCAGGCAAAGTAATTTCTTGGCTTAATTCCTGAGATGGGAATATCACATGTACCTGGTTACAGCCATACATCCCCTAGTTATCATGAGCTATACGATGCTAATCAAGGGGATGATAATGAAGGCGCTCAAAATTGGCCTTGTAGGGATTGTTGTTATTTATTTGTTCATCAATGCCAGTAAATCACAAGAGATAAAAAGCGAAGACATACCTGCGTTTGCTAAAAGTGAGTCAAACGCTTGGATTGCAAAAACGCTAGATAAACTAGGTGCCGACGTTATCAAAAGCTCAACCTTCTATCTGAAGCAAGAGCTGACGGAGGAGGACATTGTTAACGGCTATGTTTGCGGAACAATAACAACCGGGGAACGCTTCTTTACTGAGGTCTCGATCAATAAGCGCAAGCACACTTCTGGCATTTTCAAAAATATGATTTTTGATAAGCGCAATGCAAAAACATTTAATCAGATCTGGAACGCTGAGTGTAAGTAACCACCACACCCGACGACCACCCACCGGGGCTTTTTTGTCGTTAGTCGATTGAGATCAATGAATCAGCATTTGCCGTTGCGCCTGTGATTTCTCCTGATAGGATTAATCTTATCTTTTACTGATGGGGATAGGGATGTGAAGAAAATTCTTGTTGTTCTATTGGTGTCACTTTTCTCGCTAACAGCAACGGCTGCAAACAAACCATGCTCAGGTAAGAAAGGTGGAATATCGCATTGCTCAGGTGAAAAGTTTGTTTGTAATGATGGAACTATCAGCAAGTCTAAGAAGGTTTGCCAGAAATAGTTGTTTATAACTGGCTCCCACTATCAAATTCAAACCCGCTTCGGCGGGTTTTTTTATGGAGTAAATATGGTAGTTGAAACCTACGGCTGGCGCTCGCAGCTCGGTGCCGGGCCCATTGAATATGACCAGACGGTGCGTGCAGCGCAGTTCGGCGATGGTTATGAGCAGGTGGCCGAGAACGGCATCAACTCCACGGCCATTCAGGTGCCGATGAAGCACACTGGTACCGATGCCGAGGTAAAAGCTATCCGCGACTTCCTGCTGGCTCATACCGTAAAGGCTTTCATCATCACGCCGCCAGGCGAAGAGAAGGGGCTTTACCGGACTGTCGCTAACTCGGTGCGCAAGAACCAGATCAACAGCAAATTCGCTGAGCTGACGTTCACTATTAAACGGGCCTACGGGGTATACGCATAATGGAACTTGTTGATCAGGCCGCGAAGCTGGCACCAGGCGGCAGGGTCCGCCTGGTCGAAGTGGATGCCTCAGAGTTCAGCGGCGGGATCCACCGCTTTCACTACAGCCCGTTTCCCCATACGCCTGCCGAGATTGACGCGGCGAACGGCGACGAGGCCAGGCTGGGGCCGAAGCCCATCATCTGGGATGGCAACGCCTACGAGTTCTGGCCCTTCCAGATTGCCGACCTGGCGCTTTCAACGGATCAGGCCGCCGAGCCAAAGCTCAGCGTGTCTAACCTCGACGGCCACATCACCGCGCTTTGTCTCCAGTTTAAGGACATGGTGAATGCGAAGGTAAGCATCATTGACACCTACGCGGTTTACCTGGATGCGGTGAACTTCCCGGGCGGTGTTAATCCGACAGCAGACCCGACGATGTTCTCCCTACAGACCTTCTGGCTGGATACCAAAACCTCTGAAGATGACGAGATGGTGTCCTGGTCGCTCAGTAGCCCGGCAGACCTGCAGAACCTGGTCATACCAACCCGGCAGATCACCTCGCTCTGCGAATGGGCTCTACGCGGACAATATCGCAGCGGTGACGGCTGCACCTACAACGGCACGGCATATTTCGATGCGAAGGGTAATGCGGTAGCGGACCCGGCGTTTGATGTATGCGGGGGTTGCCTCAGTGACTGCCGCAAGCGTTTCGGCGCAGGGCTGGCAGAACCGAACACTGCCGTTCTTGATTTCGGCGGCTACCCGGCGACAGTTCTCTTCACCCGATAACCGGATATATCCATGAACAAAACCATTATGACGGCGATCCGGGCGCATGCGCTGGAGGAATCCCCACGCGAGTGCTGCGGCTTTGTCATTCAGTCAGGACGGCGCCAGCGCTATATCCCTGTGCCGAACAGCCACGAAAACCCGACCGAGCATTTCAGAATTGACGGTCAGCACTGGGCGAATGCTGAGGATGCCGGAACCATTATCCGGGTCATTCACTCCCACCCGGGCGACGGCGCACGGCCTATCCCGTCTGACCTCGATCGCCAGCAGTGTAATAACTCCGGCGTGGTCTGGGGCATCTACGCTCCGGACTGCGATGAATACGCAGAAGTAACGCCGGACGCCATACCGCTGATTGGCCGCCCGTTCATTCTGGGTTCGCACGACTGCTGGGGGCTGGTCATGGACTGGCACGCCACTCAGGGCGTGATGCTTAACGATTTCCGCGTTGATTACCCATGGTGGGAAAGCCAGTACCCGGACAACCTCTATTTTGACAACTGGGAGCGGGAAGGGTTTGTCGAATGCGACCCGGCGCCCGGCTGCATGGTCATCATGCAGGTTGAATCCGCTAAGTGGAACCACGCGGGGATCATCACAGAGGAAGGTGAGCTACTTCACCATCTATATGGCCAGCCCTCCTGCATCACGCCGTATGCCCGGGGTTACTTCAAGGACCGGACCATGATCTGCGTTCGCCACAAAGACCTGCCGCAGGAGATACAGCCATGGCGCGTTTAACCACTATCCGCCTGTATGGAGCGCTGGGAGCCCGGTTCGGGCGTGTCCATAAACTGGCCGTGCAGACATCGGCAGAAGCCGTGAAGGCACTCTGCATCAACCTGGACGGGCTGGAAAGCTACCTGATGAACGCCAAAAAGAACGGCATGACGTTTGCGGTGTTCCGCGGTAAGCGGAATATAGGGGTTCAGGACTACAAGGAGTTGGGCGGCGATAGTGACATCCGTATTGCGCCGATTATGGAAGGGGCGAAAAAGGCCGGCATGTTCCAGACCATTCTCGGGGCGGTCATGGTGGTTGCCGGCATTGCAACGGGCATTCTCACTGGATGGACCGGTATCGGCGCGACGTTTGCTGCAGGACTGATAATGTCCGGTGGTTCAATGATGGCCGGCGGAATTTACCAGATGCTATCGCCGCAGCCCAAAGGCCTGCAGGGGCGCGATGACCCGGACAACAAACCGAGCTATGCCTTTGGCGGCGCAGTGAATACCCTGGCGATGGGCAATCCGGTTGCTCTGCTGTATGGCGAGCGTGAAATCGGGGGGGCGATTATCAGTGCAGGGATCGTGGCCGAGGACATCTGACGACTTCTTACTCTTCAATTAGCACCCGGTCGGGTGCTTTTTTATGGATGCAATATGGCAACGATTACTGGTGCAAAGGGCGGAAGCCAGAAGCAGCATACGCCTGTCGAACAGCCTGATTCAGCCCAATCTATGGCGCGTTGCCGTATGCTGCTGGCGCTCGGTGAAGGGGAGTTTGCTGGTGGGCTGGACGCGACCCGGATTTTCCTTGACGGCACTCCGCTGGGCAACGCCGATGGTTCGATGAACTTTGAGAATGTCTCCTGGGATTTTCGCCCTGGCACGCAGACGCAGACGCCGATCCCCGGCTTTCCTGCTGTGGAGAACGAGACCAGCATTGGCGTGTCGCTGACGAAGGTCACTCCCTGGACCCGTGCCATCAGTAATACCCAGATTGACGCAGTGCTGGTGCGTATCGGCATTACCGGTCTGCAGCAGCAGGAGAATGATGGCGATATCGTCGGCACTTCCGTCACCTATCACATCGATGTGGCGGTAGATGGCGGTGCATACAGCACTGTGCTCACCAAAACCGTAACGGAAAAGCTCAGTTCTCTGTACGAGCTGACCCACCGCATCAATCTGCCTAAGGCTAACACCGGCTGGCAGATCCGCGTGGTTCGCGATACCGCAGACAGCACCAGCCAGATGCTACAGAACAAGACACAGGTGCAGGCAATCACGGAGGTGATCGACGCGCGCCTGCGCTATCCGCATACCGCGCTGCTGTATGTGTCGTTCAACGCAAAATCCTTCAACAACATCCCGAAGATATCCTGCAAGCCGAAAGGGCGGATTATACGCATCCCGCAGAACTATGATCCGGTTAGCCGGGTTTATAACGGCACCTGGGATGGGACATTCAAATGGGGCTGGTCGAATAACCCGGCGTGGATCTGGTTCGATGTACTCACTGAGCCGCGCTTTGGCCTGGGTCGTCGGGTAACGGCAGCCATGCTGGATAAGTGGGAGCTGTATCGCATAGCCCAGCGCTGTGACCAGAAGGTGCCCGATGGTAAGGGCGGCACCGGTACCGAGCCGCGCTTCCTGTTTGACGTCTATATCCAGTCGCAGGCCGATGCCTGGCAGGTTATTAAGGATATCGCCGCTGGCTTCAACGGTATGACGTTCTGGGGCAACAACATGTTCAATGTTGTCTCGGACATGCCGGCAGACACGACGAAACTGCAGATCCTCACCCGCGCCTCGGTCGTCGGTAAGCCGAACTATTCCAGCGGCAGCGAGAAGAACCGCTACAGTTCGGCGCTGATTAACTTCAGCGACCCGGACAACCACTACCAGGATCGCACCACTGCGGTGATGTTTCCTGACCTGGTTAAGCAGTTCAAATTCAAGCAGACGCAGCTGACTGCCATTGGCTGTACGCGTGAGAGTGAGGCGCAGCGTCGCGGCGGCTGGGCGGTGTACTCCAACTATCTCGATCGCCTGATCACGCTGCAAACCGGGCTGGATGGCTTTGCCTATGTTCCCGGCACCGTGTTCGCTTTTGCGGATGAACGCTTTTCCGGGCGAGTGTATGGTGGGCGCGTTGTGAGTTACAACGCCGGGCTTAAAGCCGTTACAACCGATCGCGGGACCAGCGCCGTACCGGGCGACACGCTGATGATCCGCACACAGGGCGGCATTGTGGAAAACCGGGTCATTCAGGCGGTCAACGGCACGCAGTTAATCCTGGCCACGGCGTTTTCCTCTACACCAGCGCCAGATGCCGTTTTCGTTATCGATGCCGGACAGCTGCGCCTGCAGTATTTTCGTGTGATGAACCTGACATTCAACGACGAGGAGAACACCTACACCATTACAGGTGCGGAATACAACGCCTCGAAATATGACGCTGTCGATAACAATGCGCGCCTGGACATCCCGCCTGTCAGCCTGATCCCTACGGGTGTAGTCTCTCAGCCTGGCAACATCGTGGTGTCGAGTTATGAATCGGTGCGTCAGGGGCAGCGCATTGCGACGCTGACGGCGTCCTGGGATGTCCCGCTGGATAAAGCCGGGAAGCCGCAGGCGGATGTGATCGCCTATCAGGTTCAGTGGCGCCGCGGGAGCAGCGAGTGGGTGAACGTTCCGCAAACCGGCCTACGGAATATGGAAGTTCCGGGCATTTTCGAAGGTGATTACCTGGTCCGCGTTCGGGCGATAAACGCTGGTGGTGCGTCAAGTCTGTGGGCAACGTCAGCGCTGACCCATCTCAAGGGCCGGGTTGGTGAAGTGCCAAAGCCAGCCAACTTCAGGACAACGCCTTTGCTTTGGGGGGTACAGCTGGACTGGGATTTCCCCGCAGGCACTGGCGATACGCTGCAAACCGAGATCCAGTATTCGACGGTCTCGACCGGCGCGAATGCACAACTGTTGACGGGAGTGCCTTACCCGCAGCACATGTATCAGCAGCTGGGCCTGAAAGCCGGGGTAGGCTTCTGGTACCGCGCGCGGCTTGTTGACCGCACCGGCAACCAGTCAGCCTGGACTGACTTCATTCAGGGCAGCAGCAGCTCGGTTGCCGCAGATTACCTGGTGGATATCGATAACCAGATCAAACAGACCGACGCCTATAAGAACCTCGTTTCGGACATAGATGATCTGGGTGATGACCTTCAGTCAGCACGCGATGACATCACCGCAGTCACTACAGAGTCTGCGACGACCAAAGCGGGACTGGCGCAGGAGGTCACGGATCGTAAGAAAGCCATCACCGACGAGGCAACGGCGCGCGGGCAGGCGCTGCTGACCGAGAAGAACGAGCGCGTCGCGGATATCAGCAACGTCAACCAGACGATTCAGACCACCACTGATTCGCTGGCGCAGCAGATCGCGCAGATATCAGCCGGCACCGGCTCCCAGTTCGACCCGGCCAAAATCTGGTACTTCGATTCGACGGTGGAGGGCTGGACCGGGAACGGGACTCCCACAATCGTTGACGGGTGGATTCGACCAGCGAACCATGCCACCGATCCGTGGGTGGCATCACCGGGTTCACTGGCTATCAACTCCTCGTCCTATCGCTTCGTTAAACTCCGCATCAGGAAATTCGGTGCGCCGGGCTGGACGGGGCAGCTGCGGTGGCGTGGCACTGGTGGTTTCAACGACACCAACATGATCACCGTCGCCGAGCCTGCCTATGACGCCAACGGTATCGCAACGGTGGAGTTCGACAACATCCCGTGGCTGACCGAAACCACGATGAATCAGTTCAGACTGGACCTGTCCACTAAGCAGGATGCGACGAACTACTACCTGATTGACTGGGTGGCGCTCGGGCGGCCTACGCCCGGTGCAGGTATGGCGGCGCTGCAGCAGGAAACGACAGCACGTGTCGCTGGCGACCAGGCGGAGTCCACAGCGCGCGAGACGCTGGCGGCGCAGATCCGGGGCGGCTATACCGGTGACGATCCGTCAAAACTGGCATCGGGTCTGCTGTACACCGAACGCCAGGCGCGCATCACGGCGCAGGAAGCGGAGGTGACGGCCCGGACGGCGCTGGAAGCGACCGTTAACGCCAACAAAGCCAGCGTGACGCAGGAGCTGGCAACGCTGACGACTGAGCAGGAGGCGCAGGCCACTACGTTGTCAGGCCTGCAGACCACCGTCGGGAAAAATACCGGCGATATCACGCGCATCGATAAAACTGTCGCTGATAACAACAAAGCGCAGACCACCGCGCTGGCTGCGGTTAAGGCCACGACTGACCAGAATAAGACGGATATCAGCACGGAAACCACGGCCCGCACGGATGCAGACAGCGCGCTGGGGCGTCGTATCGACAGCCTGAAAGTGGATGTGGACGGTAACACGGCCAGCCGCGACGCCGGTATTGTCGGCAACGTCACCAATGCTCTCGCCAACTTCATGGCGTTCTCTGATCAGCGCGTCACGTTCGCCGTTGGCGAAACAAAAACGATGGCCGAGATCACCGAAACCCGGAAGACCGCCGCAGATGCCACAAGCGCTGTAGCTGAGCAGGTTACGACGCTTAAGGCCACGGTTGAGCAAAACGGCCAGACCAACGCCGCCGCCATCACGCGCATTGATAAAGCCGTTACGGATCTGGGGAGCGCTACCGCGACCAGCATTGAGCAGGTCACAGCGTCTATTGGGAAAACTAATGCCAATGTGCAGACGACCAGCGAGGCTGTTGCTGATATCAACGGCAAGCTCTCGGCCCAGTGGGGCGTTAAAGTCCAGGTGGAAGCGAACGGTGTTAAACGCATCGCGGGTATCCAGCTGGGCATTGACGGTACAGGGGCCTCAAACTTCCTGATTTCTGCCGATACCTTCGCGGTTTATAACCCGACGACGAACGGGCAGGAACTGGTGTTTGCGGCGACCGGCGGGCAGATGTTTTTGCGCTCGGTGTTCATCCAGGACGGTTCCATCGACAACGGCAAAATCGGGAATTATATCCAGTCCAGCAACTGGGACGGGACCGGTAATGTCGGCTGGCATATCAATAAATCCGGGTATGCCACGTTTAATGGCGTGACGGTTCGTGGGACGATTTATGCCACCAACGGAGAGTTCCGGGGTACGGTTTACGCTACAGATGGAGACTTCAAGGGCACCGTTTATGCGAATAAAATCGTAGGCGATGTCGTTAATATGTTCTCGTTCCCGGGTGGCAGGTATCGGGGGGATCCTGGCAAACAACAGGATTTCTATCGACAGGTTACCTGGGCGGGTGGTGTTCCATATGATGTCACTATCGCTGTACCGACATTTGTCGTATGGAATGAAAGTGATAGTTATAACGCTGCCATGGAAGCCTACGTCAATATAAACGGACGTAATATTACAGTCGCGCCTCTTGGGTTAAGGCTGTCGTATGCCGGGCCGAACAACACTCAACGCCAGGTAAACTGTTATGTACCTGTTACGGCTAGTCTGGATATTCCTGCAAATTCAGGGCCTGTAGCTATACGTGTTGGCCTGAGAGGAATAGCTAATGGCGAGGCTTATATGGACATGCAGCCATCAATGGTATTAATCACCAAAAGAAATACCCCAAACTTTTCTGGTTACTCCGGTAATTGATACGAATCCCACCCTTATAACCCAGCTCCGGCTGGGTTTTTCATTTTAAGGACATCACGAATGGCCACACTTGATGACGATTTGGCGAAAGCCGTCACGGAAGGGTTTCGCCTGGCGCAAAGCAGTATCATCAACCAGGACCTTATTTTATCGGGAACCGGCGATGTCACCGTAACCCTGGCAGACGGCTCGAAAAAGACGGGTCCCAGCTGGACGAAACTGATCGCCCAGGCGGGTGCGGCAGGAGCCAGCGCTGCTGCTGCCAAAACCTCAGAAACGAATGCAAAAACCTCTGAGACGAATGCGAATTCATCTAAGACCGTAGCGGCAAGCAGCGCTACAGCAGCCAAGACCAGCGAAACGAATGCCAAAACCTCCGAGACGAACGCAAAAACGTCTGAGACGAATGCCAAAACGTCGGAGACCAACGCAGCCGCCAGCGCCAGTAGTGCCGCAGCATCACTTGCGGCCGCACAGCTTCTGACGTCTGTACCCTATGAGGAAGCCCCATTCCCTGACGTCTGGTTGCCGCTGAATGATGACCTCCGCCTGCTGGCTGGGTTTGCGCCTTACGACCGGCTGACCATTTCCGGGCAGGTGCTGGAATTAGCAACAAAATCAGCGACCTTTACCCGGTCAACCAAAGCAACGTATATCGACAAATCCGGCGTATTACAGACCGCAGATATTAACGAACCGCGCTTTGAAAAGGCTGGGTTATTACTGGAATCTCAGGCCACAAACTTATATATAAATTCCGAGCAATGGGGAGCAGGATCGAGAGTTAACACCACGAACAACAGTGGTGACTCACCTCGTGGCGATAAAACGATGGCGCTGATAATTGAGGATACAGCGGGGGCAGAACACTACACGCAGGATCGCAATATTGCTTTGGTAGCAGGAACAACTTATTGCTTTTCCGTTTTTGTTAAGGCTCACTCCAGTCCACGCAACTTATATTTGCGTGTTGCTTCTGGTAGCACATCTCAAACTTTCTTTGATCCGGTTACAGGGGCATGGTCTGGTAATGCGGGCGGAGCTGATTATATTGATCGCGGGTTCGAGGATTTGGGAAGCGGCATTTATCGCGTATGGATGGCATTCACAGCCGCCGCAAGCCAAAGCACAGTTATTCGCCTTCAATTAGCAAACGGCGTTTCATCAAACTACACCGGTGATGGCAAGTCAGGTTTATATGTATGGGGCGCGCAGTTAGAGGACAGTCCTTTCCCTACTTCATATATCAAAACCGAGGCGTCTACCGTTGCACGCACCGCAGACAGTTGGAGCATTCCTGTTGAAAATGCCGGATATAAAACCCTTGCAACTCTGTTTAATAGGACCGTTGCAGCGGAGTTAACAGCAAAGTTTATGCCTGTGGGTGGCTATACTGAGGCTATATCTGTCCAGGGACCCAGATATGACATCGTTTGTCGACTCGATACGAATAAAATGATGCGTTCCTACCGCAGTAACCCGCTGGAGATTGCTCTAGAAAATGGGGCGTCAGGTATATTCGCATATACCATCACGGGCAATGCTGTGTCTATGTCATTTATTGGAAAGACCACTTCAGGTACCCGAACCAATGCCGATGTTAATGCGATCACGAAATTCGGTAACGTAGCCCAATCTACTGCAAGGTTCGTTTATTACCTTCGCAACTTCCGTATCTGGCACCGCCTGCTAACTCCCAACCAAATTAATGGACTCCGCTAATGAGAGACTTATATCTGCGTTTTAATGACGCCGACGAAATGCGCATGCAGCTAATCGCGGCGGGGTTTATGGAAGATGAGGGACAGGGTGGTTTATTTCACCCGGATATCAGCCTGGATATCGTCGGGGTTATCACTGTTCCTGCTGAAGTTATCAATGCCGGTGAAGAAAACGAAGTTATCAAGTACACCACCGAACCCGGCTATCACGTCAATTTGCGGGTCATGAATGACTCGCTCGATTTATCCGGGCTGAACGATTTTGTGGTTAAACCGAAAACACCGGCTCGCGTCTGGGCGTAAGGAATTAAGTTATGGCAAACAGAATAGATACGGCTGAATTAAGCAGGGCCATTGCTGCCTGGACATCCACCATCAATGACGCGTCTCTGCCGGGGGCCGGGAGTACGGTTTATGGCGGATACATAAAGTCACAGTACACCGTAAATGGTGTTGAGAAGATATCCGCCCAACTCCAGATCGTGAAACGCATCGAATGGAACTACTCCATTGCCAGACTGGTGGTGTTGCAAAATGCGGGGGGTACTGACTCCGCGCAGAACAACTACTTCGACTTCATGTCCAACGGCAATGTGCAAATTCCCGGACGTTTGTATATGGGCGGTCCAGCCGTGAGTTCGTGGTGGAACTCAGCACAGGCCCACTATGCCTCTTATTACGCGGAGACCGCCACGGATTCTCCGGGTAACGGGGCTATAGCTGGCCTTTCCTGGGGGTATCAACATGGCGGTGGGTATAACCTTCGATCGATGTGGGGTAATGTTGGTAACGGGCTGAGTTCCTGGGCTAACACTGCACTAACACAGTTCGGAGATAGTGGGTCCAAGATACGGTACTGGTACTTCACCCCAGCCAACGGGGACTTTGTTACCTCAGTCAGCGGTGATGGAGGATTTTCTGGCAACTATACGTATCAGAAGGCTGCAACCTCAGATGCCACACTGAAGCACGATATCGCCTATGACGATGGCAAAGCCTCTTACGAAAACATCAGGAAGCTGAAACCCTGCACGTTCGTGTATAACGGCGATTACCTGGAACGTGTGCGCCGGGGGATCATCGCCCAGGACGCTTTACGGGATATTGACCGTGAGTATGTGAAGCTGGTTCCCGCTGCGCCTGAGTTTGACAAAGAGGGGAATCGTTGTGATAAAGACGACACCTTAGCTCTTGATAATAACGTTATCCAGATGGATACGGCGCTGGCGCTGCATCACGCGATTGCCAAAATCGAGGCGCTGACCACCCAAGTCGTGCAGCTGCAGGTTGAGGTTCAGGCACTGAAGTCGTAACGGCATCAGAATGTTCAGCAGTAATTATCATCAACCGCAATTCGAACTCTCTGAAGAGAGAAAAAAGCCCGCACGGGAGCGGGCACAACTCCCTTAGCTTTGTTATTAATCCTGCGTTCATGACGCAGGTAGTTAACATATCGGCGGCATTAGCCATTACTTTAGGTAGGAAGCATTAGCGCTTCGTTTAAAATCATCTAAATTTAAATGAAGGTGAATCCCCCTATGCGGCGGGGCAATCCAGTTCTGTAGGTGTAAATATGCTTGCGGCTCGTATGACTGGTAACGAGTCACCGGGAGGCACCCGGCACCTGTATCAGAGTAAGCTGTTTGTTTGTGCTGGTTTCTTTTGCCTGCTTAATAGGCAGGCTTTTTTTTGCGATGTTGATAAGGAGTCTCGGATGGCGAGTGTTGCTTTGTTAGCCGTTTTGTTTGTGCTTATCGTGTCGGGGCTTATCGGCCTCTTAGGGACGTTATTAAATATTTGGTGCGATAAGGAGCAAGTTTAAATACCGCTTAAAATGATGCCTGGTCCGACCATGACTACCAGAACATTAAGGATTATTAAACTATCCTTTAGCTAACATGATGAGGTGTAGTGGATCAGCTAACAGCTTGGAGGCATCATACCTGCTATGAAATTCATTTGTCCTGTTTGCAGAAGTAATCGGTTCTTTTTCACCTCCTTCAATCCCGAGCAAAATCTGCCACACGGCGCGGTATGTTCCGTATGCGGAACCCGGCTTACTAAGCGCTCCATCCTTCCAACTCCGCGCAGAAGGCGATGGCCTAAACAGGTGGTTTAATCATTTGTGACACGAAGCGGCTTGCGATGATCGATGCAGTCCTTAGGGGTTTACATGACTCATTCCGAAACCAGCCACATATTGGCTTCTTCGAAAACTTCTCCCAGTATGCCCAGCATCGGCTTAACCTCTGTCTCTGAAAAATTTCTATGCACTCGCTTGGTTAATTCGGCAGTACAACCAGATGTTCAGCAGTAATTATCAATAGGCACAGCCTCCTTGCCCTGGCCCTTCCTTAAAACTACTGTATGAATACACAGTAGTAATAAATGAGAGGTCACCATGCCCCGTCAATCAGAAATTAACTCGGCTTTCCACGCTGCTATTCAGCTTAACCCCAAGGGCTATCGGTGCTTGCGCACTGAAGACTTTATCCGCGAGTTGGCAAAGGTCCATTGGCATTTCAGCCGAGCCGACGCCAACGAGTGGATACAGCGCTACCAGCCAGATTTCACGGATAAGACAACTGACGGAACCGATAATCACTACTGGATCCTGCGCAACATGGGAATGGTTCACTGATGGGCTTCGTATCTCCGGCAACCGATTATGTCGAGCAGCGCCTGTCCCCGGCCAGCATTTGCACCACGAACGAAAGTCGCATCCTGGAAACGTCAACCGGGTTTGCGGTGATCGAGCCGGTCACCCGGTTGGTGCAGGGGCAGGTGCTGCTGATCCTCAGCGGCGGGCGTACGCAGTTCGCTCGGGTCATGGAAAAAGCGTTAATCACGGAGGACGGCGAAGCGATTGAGGGCGCGGCGGCCGAAGAAGTCGAGGTTATGGGTAGGGTGACGTTTTTCATCAACAGCGCGATGGAGGATGATGGCGTGGTGTGATGGGGTATTGGGGCATGGGTGGGACATAAAAGTGCCGCAGATGATATGCAAAAGAACAAATGGATGCATTTCACTAGCGGCAAGTTACTGTTAAATACTCAGGAATTAAGGACAATCCCACAAAGACCCGTTACAGCGCTTTAAATCATGGACTTCCAGCTTTACTCGCTGGGCGCAGCCTTAGTCTTTCACGAGATCTTCTTCCCGGAACAGTCGGCGGCGATGGCACTGATTCTGGCGATGGGGACCTACGGTGCGGGCTATATTGCCCGTATCGTCGGGGCCTTTATCTTCGGCAAAATGGGCGATCGCGTGGGGCGCAAAAAGGTGCTGTTTATCACCATCACCATGATGGGGATCTGTACCACCCTGATCGGTGTACTGCCGACCTATGCGCAAATTGGAATCTTCGCGCCGGTGCTGCTGGTGACGCTGCGTATTATCCAGGGGCTGGGCGCGGGTGCCGAAATCTCCGGCGCGGGCACTATGCTGGCGGAATATGCCCCGAAAGGGAAACGCGGCATTATCTCTTCGCTTGTCGCCATGGGCACCAACTGCGGGACCCTCAGCGCCACGGCGATCTGGGCGGTGATGTTCTTTGCTCTCGACCGTGAAGAGCTGCTGGCCTGGGGGTGGCGTGTGCCGTTCCTGGCCAGTGTGGTGGTGATGATCTTTGCCATCTGGCTGCGTATGAATCTTAAAGAGAGTCCGGTGTTTGAGCAGGTCAATGCTGAAGAAGCCCCGGCGCAGGCCGCCGCGCAGGAAAATACCCTGGGAGCGATGGTGAAGAGCAAATCGTTCTGGCTGGCGACAGGCTTGCGTTTCGGCCAGGCGGGTAACTCCGGTCTGATCCAGACGTTCCTTGCGGGCTATCTCGTACAGACGCTGCTGTTCAACAAAGCCATCCCGACGGATGCCCTGATGATCAGCTCCATCCTTGGCTTTATTACCATTCCGTTGCTGGGCTGGTTGTCTGATAAATATGGCCGTCGTCTGCCTTATATTTTGCTGAACATTTCCGCCATTATTCTGGCCTATCCGATGCTGTCGCTCATTGTCGATAAATCGAATACGCCGGGAGTGATCATGACGTCCATCATCGTGATCCATAACTTTGCCGTACTGGGCTTGTTTGCGCTGGAAAATATCACCATGGCCGAAATATTCGGCTCCCGTAACCGCTTCACCCGAATGGCGATATCGAAAGAGGCGGGCGGTCTGGTGGCGGTTGGTTTTGGTCCGGTGCTGGCGGGGATCTTCTGCAACATGACCGGTTCCTGGTGGCCAATTGCGGTGATGGTGGTGGTCTACTCCGTTATCGGCCTGATCTCAGCCTTGCTGATGCCGGAAGTGCGTGACCGTGACCTGAGCATCCTTGGCGATGCCGCAGAAGACAAAGCTGCTGCGCTGGGTATGAACAATAAACATCGCGTTATCTCCTGATATCTGATGACTCTCCTGCCGATGCAGGGGAGTCTTTTTTTATCCCTCTCTACGCGGTTTACCGCATTGTGATTTACATCGAAAGCTGTCACACAACTTTCAATGTATGTCACACCAGATGGTGAAAAGTTAACGTAAATCAATATCCCGCTGACAACAATCAGTATGGTTAACCACAGAGAATTTTTTATTCCATCTACCATTCTAGTTGGGTTAGTGCGTCGGGTCAGGGGTTAACACCCGCCCGCAACGCCTGCTTAATCACATTGACGAGTGCTAACATGAAAAATCCGTTATTACATGCGCAAGCCACGCTGCCTCACTACAATCGCGATAACCTCAAGTCGCGCATCGTGCATCTGGGTTTTGGCGCCTTTCATCGCGCCCATCAGGCGGTATATACCGATATGCTGGCAGCAGAGCACGACAGCGACTGGGGATACTGCGAGGTCAACCTGATTGGCGGTGAGCAGCAGATCGCGGATCTCAAGGCGCAGGATAATCTTTACACCGTGGCAGAAATGTCAGCCGATGCCTGGACGGCGCGAGTGGTGGGTGTGGTCAAAAAAGCGCTGCACGCCCAGGTGGATGGGCTGGAAGCGGTACTGGCTGCTATGTGTGAACCGCAGGTGGCGATCGTCTCGTTAACCATCACCGAGAAAGGCTACTGTCACTCGCCCGCCACCGGGGAGTTAATGCTGGATCACCCGTTAATCGCTGCCGATCTGCAACAACCGCATACCCCGGTTTCCGCCGTCGGCGTGGTCGTAGAAGCGCTGGCGCGACGCAAAGCGGCGGGTCTGCCTGCCTTTACGGTAATGTCCTGCGATAACATGCCAGAGAACGGCCATGTGATGCGCAATGTCACCTGTGCTTATGCCCGCGCGGTGGACAGCGAACTGGCTGACTGGATCGACGCGAACGTGACCTTCCCGTCCACCATGGTGGATCGCATTGTGCCTGCCGTCACGGCCGATACTCTGACGAAAATTGAACAAATTACCGGCGTACGCGACCCGGCAGGGGTGGCCTGTGAGCCGTTCCGTCAGTGGGTAATCGAAGATAATTTCGTGGCCGGGCGACCGCAGTGGGAAAAAGCCGGCGCGGAGCTGGTGGCCGATGTGGTGCCTTTCGAAGAGATGAAGCTGCGCATGCTTAATGGCAGCCACTCGTTCCTGGCCTATCTTGGATATCTGGCGGGTTATCAGCACATCAATGACTGCATGGAAGACAGCCATTACCGCGCTGCTGCACATGCCCTGATGCTGAACGAGCAGGCACCGACGTTAAAAGTAAAAGGTGTCGATTTAGCACGTTATGCAGACCTGCTGATTGCGCGTTACAGCAACCCGGCATTGCGCCACCGTACCTGGCAGATTGCTATGGACGGCAGTCAGAAGTTACCGCAGCGTATGCTGGACTCTGTGCGCTGGCATCGTGCGCATCAGCGCAGCTTCCCGTTACTGGCGCTGGGTATTGCGGGTTGGATGCGCTATGTAGGGGGCGTCGATGAACAGGGAACAGCCATTGACGTCTGCGATCCGCTGCTGTCAGCGATTCAGGAAGCGGTAAAGAGCAGTGCCGAAGGTGAGAGCCGGGTCAACGCGCTGCTGGGCATTGAAGCGATCTTTGGTAATGAGTTACCGCTGGACGGGGTCTTTATCGACGCGGTGATAAGCGCGTATCTCACTCTGCTGGAGAAAGGGGCGAAAGCCACGGTCGCACAATACGCTGCGGCAATCTGACGCCATTCCATGCCGCCGTTCGCGGCGGCATGACGCTGCACGAATTAGTGCATCCCCAGACGGATCAGTTCAACTGGTTCGAAGCGGCCTTCATAGCCTTCTACTTCTACCGTTTTACTGCGACGTAATTGTGCGGCACTCAGCCCTTCGCCGTGAATGGCGCTGATTTTGCCTGTGTTGCCAGTGCTGCTAATCATTACGCGGCTGCCGGTGGTAATAGCATTACGGTTACGGTCGTAAGTCATCATAATAATTTCTCCTTTCTAACAAACCGAAGCGACATGTAATTTCCTGCCGCTCACGGGGGGCTATTAATACGCCTGTTGGCTGCTGCTGTTTTTGTTTTCGATCAATATCACACTTTTTTATCGGGACTGTGAATAAGCGCAGCCGGACAGTTCTTTACGTATATTGATAGTTACATACTGAAATCGTTTAAGGTTGGTTTGATATTGCCCTGTCATCCTTAAGTCCTCAGGAAAAGAATTTATCGTTATTAAGGAGAAGGGCGTATGTATAAGAAAATATTAATGCCAGTTGATGTCTTTGAAATGGAGTTAAGCGATAAAGCGGTACGGCATGCCAGTTTCCTTGCCCGTGCGGATAACGCCAGCATCACGCTGCTCAACGTTCTGCCCGTCAACAGTAGGGCCATGCTGCGCGGTTTTTCTGCTGATATTAAAAAGTTTGAAACCTATATGGCCGCAGAGTCAGAGAAAAAGCTCAGGGATTTAAAACGTTTATTTGATATTGACCCGGCACATATTCATACAGAAGTGCGCTTCGGTAGCGTTCGCGATGAAATAATAGCGATGAGTGCCGAAGGGGAATATGACGTCATCGTCATCGGCTCAAAAAAACCGGGGATTACGACCCATCTGCTGGGTTCAAATGCAGAATCAGTATTACGCTACGCCAAATTACCGGTTCTTGTCGTACGATAATAACGCGCTGCATCCCGACCCGGGTCGGGATGCGCAATCATTACTCTTCGCTGAACCAGTCGCTGTTTTCCTGACGAATTAACTGCACCGACTCGCCAATTTCCTGCAGATGCAGGGTCATCGCTTTTTCCACCCCATCAGCGTCGCGTTTTCCCAGCGCGCTGAAAATATCATGATGCTGACGCAGCAACATTTCAGGTGGCGAGACATGGTTAAGGCTCATATAGCGCACCCGGTCTATGGTGGCCTTGATATTTTCGATGGTATCCCAGGCCAACTGGCAGTCGGCAATTTGCGCCAGCTTCTGGTGAAACTCGTCATCCAGCTGGAAAAAATCATTCAGCTGTTTACGTTCAATGGCGATGCGCTGCTGATGCAGGTTTTGCTCAATCAGGTAGCACTGATGATCGTCGATAAGACTCGCCGCCCGCCGCACCACTGCGCACTCAATAGCCTGACGCACAAAACAGCCATTACGCACCTGAGTAAGGGAGATTTTATTGACGTAACTGCCGCGCTGAGGGCGGATCTGAATCAGGCCGTTTTCAGCCAGCTTAATAAAGGCTTCGCGAACCGGCTGGCGGGAGACATCAAAGCGGACCGACACCTCTTTTTCAGAGAGCGGCGTTCCCGGCGGGATCAAACAATGCACAATGTCGCTGCGCAAAATTCGGTAAATCTGCTGATTAACAGGTTGGGTAGGATTAAGTTGCGATTCAGCGGCCATTGGTTGTGATTTCTCAGAAAATTAACCGATAAATACTACCATTCTTTTGTCGGGCATCCCAGACCTGGCCCGCAGACCAGGTCTGGAAAAATCATCCGCGATGGACGCTCAGACCGGCAAAGCTCTGGCTGACCGGCATCATTTCAACGGTGTTAATGTTGACGTGCTTCGGCAGGGTCGCCACCCACCAGACGGCTTCGGTGACATCATCCGGCGTCAGGGCAGTAGTGTTTTCGTAGGTTTTACCGGCTTTGTCATCATCGCCTTTGAAGCGCACGTTGGAGAACTCGGTCCCGCCAACCAGACCCGGCTCGATATCCGTCACGCGGATAGCGGTGCCGTGCAGATCGGTGCGCAGGTTCAGGCTGAACTGACGCACAAACGCTTTGGTCGCGCCATAGACATTGCCGCCCGCGTAAGGCCAGCTACCCGCAGTGGAGCCGATGTTGATCACATGGCCGCGGTTGCGCTCGACCATACCTGGCAGCACAGCGCGGGTCATATAGACCAGGCCTTTGTTGTTGGTGTCGATCATCGTTTCCCAGTCTTCAACGCTGGCTTTGTGCGCAGGCTCCAGCCCCAGCGCCAGCCCGGCATTGTTGACCAGCACGTCGATGTCGCGCCATTCCGCCGGCAGGTTAGCGATCATCTCTTCAATGGAGGCGCGGTTACGCACGTCCAGCTGCGCGGTCAGAATGCTGTCGCCAAGCTCCTCTTTCAGCTCCTGCAGACGCTCCTGACGACGGCCGGTGGCAATCACCTTATGGCCGTTGGCGACGAAGCGACGCGTGATGCTTTCACCAAAACCTGCTGTCGCCCCGGTAACTAAAATTATCATGTCACTGTTCCTCAACGCTTTTTGTGTAGTACTACCATAGCATGTGATCTGGCGCAGAGTAAGGCCACTTTTTGCTCCGTCGGGTGACAACGATTGCAGCGACTGCCGGGCTGGCCTACTCTGGTGAGATTCATCATATTCAGGAGTCTGATATGTCTGGCACTAACCCCTTTTTCGCAAACAGCCTGCTACCGTACCAGGCGCCGCATTTTGATCTGATTGACGACAGTCACTATCGCCCGGCCTTTGACGAAGCCATTCGCCAGAAACGCGACGAGATCGCAGCCATCGCCGGGTCTGCGGCAGCACCTGACTTTAACAATACCGTGCTGGCGCTGGAGCACAGCGGCGGCCTGCTGAGCCGGGTGAGCAATGTTTTCTTTGCCATGACCTCGGCGCACACCAATGATTATTTGCAGCAGCTGGAAGAGGCGATCGCCACCGAGCTGGCGGCGCTGTCCAATGATATCTGGCTGAATGACGCCCTCTTTGCCCGGGTGGATGCAGTTTACCAGGCGCGGCAGACGATGGCGCCGGACGCAGAGTCTCTGCGCCTGATCGAGGAGCTGCACCAGCGCTTTATCCTCGCCGGTGCCCGGCTGGGAGAGGCGGAAAAACAGGCCCTGAAGGCGATCAATACCGAATCGGCGACGCTCACCAGCCAGTTTAACCAGCGTCTGCTGGCCGCCGATAAAGCGGGTGGGCTGGTGGTGGATTATCCTCATCAGCTTGATGGCCTGAGCAAGGCCGAACTGGATGCGGCTGCCAGGGCGGCGGCGGATAAGGGGTTGAGCGATCGCTGGTTGATCCCGCTGCTCAACACTACTCAGCAACCGGCCCTGCAACAGCTGCGAGACCGCCAGACCCGGGAAAATCTGTTCAAAGCAGGCTGGCTGCGTACGCAAAAAAACGATGCCAACGACACGCGCGAGCTGGTTCGTCGTCTGGTTGCGCTGCGGGCGCGTCAGGCTGAGCTGTTGGGCTTCGACAGCTACGCAAGCTGGAAAATTGCCGATCAGATGGCAAAAACCCCTGATGCTGCGCTGGCGTTTATGCGCGGTATCGTCCCGGCCGCACGGGGTCGTGCACTGCTGGAACAGGCCGATATCCAGAAGGTGATTGATGACGAGCAGGGCCGCTTTGACGTGCAGGCCTGGGACTGGCTATTTTACGCTGAACGTGTGCGGCTGGCGAAGTACGCCCTGGATGAATCACAGGTTAAACCCTATTTTGCCCTTAACCGGGTGCTGAACGACGGCGTATTCTGGGCGGCGACCCAACTGTTCGGCATTACCTTTGCAGAGCGCAATGACATCCCGGTTTATCATCCTGACGTGCGGGTCTGGGAGATTTTTGACCAGAACGGCGAAGGAATGGCGCTGTTTTACGGTGACTTCTTCGCCCGCGACTCAAAAGGCGGCGGGGCGTGGATGGGTAACTTTGTCGAACAGTCCCATGAATTCGGGACGCGTCCGGTGATTTATAACGTCTGTAACTATCAAAAACCGGCGGAAGGCCAACCCGCGCTGATCTCCTGGGATGATGTGATCACTCTGTTCCACGAGTTTGGTCACACCCTGCACGGGCTGTTTGCCAGCCAGCGTTACGCTACGCTCTCTGGCACCAACACACCGCGCGATTTTGTGGAGTTCCCGTCGCAAATCAACGAGCACTGGGCCAGCCATCCGCAGGTCTTCGCTCACTATGCGCGCCACTATGAAACCGGGGAGCCGATGCCCGACGCGTTGCGCGAGAAAATGCTCAGTGCCACCCAGTTCAATAAAGGCTATGACATGACCGAACTGCTCAGCGCCGCGCTGCTGGATATGAACTGGCATGGGTTAAGTGCCAGCGAAGCGCCAGACGATGTGGAGGCATTTGAAGTCGCCGCGCTGGAGCGTGAGCAATTGCATCTCCCCGCCGTACCGCCGCGCTATCGCAGCTCCTACTTTGCTCATATCTTCGGCGGCGGCTATGCGGCAGGTTATTACGCCTATCTCTGGACGCAAATGCTGGCCGACGACGGCTATCAGTGGTTTGTGGAGCAGGGCGGACTGAATCGCGAAAACGGGCAGAAATTCCGTGAGGCGATTTTGTCCCGCGGGAATAGCTCTGATTTAGCTGAACTTTATCGGGCATGGCGTGGACACGATCCGCAGATTGAGCCGATGCTGGTGAATCGCGGGTTAACTGCGTAGGGCTTTTTCAGGCTGGAAGCAA
The DNA here is from genome assembly GCF_002935105.1 of Leclercia sp. LSNIH3. Lineage (NCBI taxonomy): Bacteria > Pseudomonadati > Pseudomonadota > Gammaproteobacteria > Enterobacterales > Enterobacteriaceae > Leclercia > Leclercia sp. LSNIH3. Next base: position 174,672 of record NZ_CP026387.1, on the reverse strand, counting down.
AACCGGGCGCAATGCCCGGTTTTTTGTGCTTAAATTCTTTATTGCGGTGAAATTGGTCATCACTGCGAAGCCGACCCCCTGGCTGGAACGCCCTTATCTCTCTTTTTAAGACTCCATCTCCGCAAAGAGGGTACCGACCATAAAGTCTATGAACACACGTATTTTAGGCGAAAGGTATTTACTGGATGGCCAGAGCAGCCTGAACGTGCCCTGATGATCAATATATTTATCCAGTACGCGTAACAGTTTGCCTGTAGCCACGGCCTGACGCACCATGAAGTCAGGCAGGCACGCAATACCCAGACCTGCCGTCGCGACATCCAACAAGGCTGCCGAGGTGTTACATACCATCGTTGTGGGGAGTTTCAGCTCCTCAGCGTCAGGTCCACACGTCAGAGGCCAGGGCTCCAGCCTGCCGGTGCTCGGAAATCGGTGATGCAGGCAGGCATGATGGGATAGCTCTGCAGGAAGCTCTGGCACTCCATGGCGTTTAAGATAGTCCGGGGAGGCGACCAGCTGCAGCCGGTAGCTGCCCAGCGGACGGGACATGAGGCGTGAATCCGTAGGTTCGCCGGTGCGCATCACCACATCAAAACCTTCTTCTATCACATCCACCATGCGATCTGAAAAATCAACATCCAGCTCAACCGCAGGATAACGAAGCATAAAGGCGGTTAGCGCTGGCATCACCAGCGGGCCAACGAGAGGCAGGCTGATGCGCAGACGCCCGCTGGGCATCTGTTGAGTTTCAGACAGCTCCAGCTCGGCGGCTTCAACTTCACTCAGGATCCTGCGGCAACGCTCAAGAAATAGCGTCCCTTCAGCGGTCAAGGTGATGCTGCGCGTGCTGCGATGAAAAAGGCGAACGCCCAGACGTTCTTCCAGCCGGGATATGCTTTTGCCTACTGCTGATGAAGATACACCAAGGCTGCGCCCGGCCCCGGAAAAACTGCGGGCTTCCGCTGCCTGCACGAAAAAGGCGATGCCGTTAAGGGATTCCATTGCTTACCCATTTAAGAATATTTGTCCGATATGTCATGAACATTAGCATTATTGTCTTGCTCAGGTAACGCCTTCACTATGACCGGGACCACTAAATGCGTGTCTGTTTCAGGCACCAGACATCCGACTCTCATATCTGATAAGGCATATTTATGACAAATATTACCGCCGCATCCGGGCAAAATACGCAAAGCGCCCCTCTACCGCTCGCTTCACTTCTGGCCCTGGCACTGGCGGGTTTTATTACCATTTTGACGGAGACTCTGCCGGCAGGATTGCTGCCGCAGATTAGCGCTGGCATGAATATTTCAGGCGCAATGGCGGGGCAGTTCGTCACGCTTTACGCTGTCGGATCGCTGGTTGCTGCCATTCCCCTGATCACAGCGACACAGGGCGTACGCCGACGCCCGTTATTACTGTTGGCCCTGGCCGGGTTTGTTGTGACTAACACCGTCACTGCGTTCTCCCTTAACTATGTCATGACGATGATTGCGCGGTTTATGGCGGGGGTTTCAGCGGGGCTTGTGTGGGCGCTACTGGCGGGCTATGCAGCGCGCATGGTGCCGGTTGAGCAGAAAGGACGGGCTATTGCCATTGCGATGGTCGGTACGCCGCTAGCTCTGTCGCTTGGTGTACCCGCCGGAACGTTCCTGGGTGGCCTGGTCGGATGGCGCATGTGTTTCGGTATCATCAGTGTGATGGCTATAACGCTGATGGTATGGGTGCGCTTCCTGGTGCCTGACTTCCCGGGGCTGGCAGCGGGTAAGCGCCTGCCGCTGGGACAGGTGTTCACGCTTGCAGGTGTCCGCCCGGTGTTGTTTGTCGTGCTGACTTTTGTGATGGCGCATAACATCTTATACACCTATATCGCGCCATTTCTGGCATCCGCAGGGATGGCCGAACGAACAGACCTGATACTTCTGGTGTTTGGCGTTGCTTCGTTGCTGGGCATTTGGGTTATCGGCGTATTCGTTGACAGATGTTTGCGTACGTTGGCGCTCATCAGCACGGCACTGTTCGCTCTGTCTGCGCTGGTACTGTGGGTCATGGGTGATATCCCCGCTGCTGTCTACACGGCAGTCGCTGTCTGGGGGCTTTCCTTTGGTGGCGCAGCAACGTTATTCCAGACCGCCATTGCCAGGACCGCTGGCGACGCTGCTGACGTGGCACAGTCAATGCTGGTCACGGCCTGGAATCTGGCGATTGCCGGTGGCGGATTTTTCGGTGGCTTACTGCTGGGATCGTTAAGTGTCAGCGCATTTTCACCTGCAGTTGTCATGTTGCTCCTCCTGGCGCTGGCCGTTATCTGGGCGGCCAGGCAGAAAGGATTTCCGACGGAATCGGCTTAACAGGCAATAAAACGCCTTCTATGCATTAAACCTGAAGGCGTTATCTCGCAGCACTCACGTCCGTTTGTGGCATTTATCAGAGGATATTGCTTCATCTGTAAAAAACGTGTAACCCGCTTTTTGTGACAAATACGACATTTCTGCCATGCTTAAACATCTGAGATATCAATCTCATGAATAGCATCGAATGGAGGATTTTAATGATTCGCGGTATAGAACACATTGGCATTACGGTTACCGATCTTGGTCAAGCTGAAGCATTTTTCTGTCAGGCGCTGGGTGCCTCAGTCCTTTATCGTTTGGTGGCATCTGACAATCCGGATCAGACCATCACAGGCGATAAAATGTCCCCTCTGAATGGTTTTCCCGCGGAAATGAACCTCACAGGATTAGCCATGTTACGTCTGGCTAACGGCTGCAACGTTGAACTCTTTCAGACCTCTCCCGCTGTTCAGGACCAACCCGCCAGTCCTGGCCAGCGGGGAATTAATCATTTCTCGCTTTATACAGATGATATCCATAAGACCGCTGCCGACATGCGTTTACACGGAGCAAAGATGTTTGATGGGCCGTCAGACTGTTTCGCCCAGGAAGAGGGTGAAGGTAACCAGACGTGGTTTGGCATGACGCCGTTTGGCGTATTAATTGAATTAATATCCCTTCCAGCCGGTGTTCACTACGATGAAGGGGCTACAGAACGTCGTTGGATACCGAAGGGCTGATTTAACGGAGCCACACCTATTTATGTGTCGCGGTTTGAAAGCTGGATGCTGATGCTGCTTCAATATTGAAACCACAGATAAGGTGAATCCTTATCGATAAGTAATTTGCTGGCAACGACATGATCAAAGGGAGAAGCTTTGACATCGTTGCCACTCCAGCAATCATAGACTTTTCACGTAACGCATGTTTTTCATTAATATTCCGCCCAATAACCTGAAGAGAATATTCACTTTCCAAATAATTACCCCATGTTAATTCAGATTTCCCCATATACGTAATAGGCGCGGGTTAGTTGCGATACCGTGGGTGCGGTATGGCGATAAGTAAGGTCTTACCGCTCAGCAGGGCTTACGGGTGCTGATACGCTGCGCAGGGCGTGAGCAGAACGAATGGCGGCGAAATTTTATATTATTAATAAAAGGGTAAATTAAATGTATCTTTTAGAATCCGGCCCACGTAGAGTGCCTGGGTGGTGAATCCCCCTAAGCGGTGGGGCGGCCAGGCAAAAGCAGTCGGGTTTTTTGAACGCGGTTCTGTGGTCTGGCACAGAGTCACCGGGAGGCACCCGGCACTACAATGCCATCACAATAGTGTTCTTAGGCTGCCATTGGGTGGCCTTTTTACTCTGCGTCAGAACTGAAAATGACGCGGCGTCAATTACACAATCCGCTTGGCTTCTTGAGTGGTCCGCATTCTCCGAAATCCAGCAGGACGTATCCTTTTGACTTCATACAGTCCTCTACTTTATTCGTTCTGGTAATGAGCTGGTCTATTGTCTCGCCAGGTTGCAGGGCGTTACGACGAAATTTTTCATCCCATGAATTAAGCGACAATTTTTTATTAACGCCACACTCGTAGAGATCGTTTCGGCGTTTCTGAACATTGGTGTGTCCCATGGTCTCTGGTTTCTGGAACGTCTGAATATAGGGGAAGGAGGTGTAATTTGTTGAGTCCATATCGGCGACTACACAACCGGTTAACCCCATACAACAGACCAGACTGAGGTTTCGTATCCCGCGCATTATTTAATTTCTCCATCTTAATGTATTCAACATCTCGTGGCCCGGTTTTCCTGGGAGTCTCTCTTTATAGCACACCGCATGCTGGCCCTGGCGTCACAATGAGTCCGGCGGGTATCAATATTTGAAGGATAATTGCGCTTGTTCACAATCGGTGATTGAACCGATGCCGGTGATCGCGGGTTAGACGTAGGAGTTTTTTCAGGCTGGAAACAGAATCGGTCGAGATATCGATTTTCTCTTCCCAGACCCCCAGGGAAAGTTCAGAAGGAGTGACGGTGATTATTTTGCCAGCAGAAGGATAAGCGCAATGAAGAATATTCAGACAGGGTAAGAATGTCAGCAGGATTAAATCCTGCTGACTGCGTCTTTATTTGGCGCAATAAACGCGCGCTTCACGCGGCGTATAAATACCAAAAGTAAGAACGCCCAGCAGGCCATTCACAAAAGTCTGCTGTACTTCAGTGCGAACGACTTTGTCTGCGCTACCGCACACCTGCGCTGCATCGATTTGTTTGGATTGCCCAATTCCGCTAACAAAGAAATGGTGTGTTGTGACTTTCTGTGGCTCGAATGCAGTCCCTTTGTTTACCGAAAAGGATTGCTGCGCACAGCCGGAAACCGCACCCGCAATCAGCGCTACCATAATTAACTTTTTCATAAATGACCTTATTGTTTGTATGATTCATAAAAATGATGACACGATTGAAGAACGCGACATATTAGACCAGTAGCGGGGCGGTATAATAAGCAAACTATAACCAAAAAAATACCCGGTATTTTTTCGTCATAATCCGGGCTTATCATTCTGTGATCATCTGACTCACCAAAAAAGCATATTGTAGATAGCATTCTAAAATGTTATTTAAACGTTACCTTTTTGAATTTTTAGAGCGCCCCGGATGTTGGAAGATTTCACATTTATCGAAACCCCTCCTTCAGCTGAAGATTTTTGCCGTTTACGCACCCTCGCCGGACTTTCACCCCGAAATCTGGACGCCGCAAGAAAAGGACTCCCCGCGAGCTGCTACGCGGTGCATATCCTTCACAAGGGGATACCCGTAGGGATGGGAAGAGTGGTTGGCGATGGCGCACTGAATTTTGAGGTTGTGGATATCGCGGTCGATCCGAATTTTCAGGGCAAGGGCTTAGGCAGAGCCATCATGGAACATATCATGGGCTGGCTGAGCAAAAATGCCTGGGACGGCACCTATATCTCTCTGGTGGCGGATGTTCCTGCACTCTATGAAAAGTTCGGCTTTCAATATGTTTCACCTGCCTGCGAAGGTATGGCGATCAGCTGGAATAAAACGAGCGCCAACGATCCCGCTCAGTCAGGCAATAAATGAAGATTGCTCTTTCAACATTCAGACCAATGCCGGACAAGAGACATTAATGGACAGGACACGATAATGGATTTTTCCCCTTTACTGCATGCGTTAGCTGCAATGACGATCCAGTGCCTCTGCGGCCTGCGATGGGGCAGATGGGGCATCGGCGGTGCATTGGGTTCGCTGTGGTTTATCGCCCGGGAACAGACGCAGGCTGAATACCGCTGGATCGCGCTGTTCGGCCAGGGTAAGCGCGCCAACATGCCGTGGTGGGGCGGATTTGACTGGCAGGTGTGGAATGTGGCGAGCCTGCTCGACTGGCTGGTACCGGTTGTGGCCTGTACTGCCGTCTGGCTTGTTGCGCGCTATCGCTCATCTTCAAACAGCACAAACACCGTTTAACCTTCATTTATCTTGCGCATGCTAACCTGGTCAGGATCCGCAGCCCGGTATGGAATGCCGGGTCCGTAGATTTCAAAATACAAATCTATCCATGCAAGCATTTACCGCCAGTCTCTGGCGGTTTTTTTTGACATGCTGACCAACATGAATTTTTTTCAACACCCATGAATTTTTCTCGTTTGCCGGAAGGCGGCTGCTGTGACATCTTTTGGACATATAGCCATCCAGAAGTCTAAATGTTCAAATAATGAATTATCACTGTCGGCAATTACCTGGCGGCAGTTAAAGGAGATAAGCATGCAGCGACAACACGCCCCGAACCGTGCCGATGTGGTAGGCAGTTTCTTACGTCCCGACGCCATCAAAGAGGCGCGAGTAAAATTCGCCAGCGGTGAGATCGACGCGCAGCAGCTGCGAGCGGTAGAAGATGAAGCGATTCGCCATGTGGTAGAGCAGCAGTGCGCCTGCGGCCTGCAGGTGGTTACCGATGGCGAGTTCCGTCGTGCCTGGTGGCATTTTGATTTCTTCGACGGCCTGCAGGGCGTGGAGCGTTACGACTCGAACCAGGGCATTCAGTTCAACGGCGTGCAGACCAAAGCCCACGGAGTGCGCGTTACGGGCAAGCTGGGGTTCGGCAGCCATCCGATGCTGGAGGACTTCCGCTATCTGCAGAGCGTCAGTGGCAACGCCCAGCCGAAGATGACCATTCCCAGCCCGAGCGTGCTGCATTTCCGTGGCGGCCGCAAAGATATCGACGCCACTGTCTACCCGGATCTGGATGTCTATTTTGACGACCTGGCGCAAACCTGGCGCGATGCCATTCACGCTTTCTATGCGGCGGGCTGTCGCAACCTGCAGCTGGACGACACCGTCTGGGCCTACCTCTGCTCCGACGATCAGCGCCGCCAGATCCGCGAGCGTGGCGATGACCCGGACCAGCTGGCGCGTACCTATGCCCGGGTGCTGAACAAGGCGCTGGAAGGCAAGCCGGAGGATCTGACCATCGGGCTGCATGTCTGTCGCGGGAATTTCCGTTCGACCTGGATCTCCGAAGGGGGATACGAACCGGTAGCTGAAATCCTGTTTGGCACCGTCAATGTCGATGCCTTCTTCCTGGAGTATGACAACGATCGCAGCGGCGACTTTGCCCCGTTACGCTTTGTGCGTCCGGGCAAACAACAGGTGGTGCTGGGGTTAATCACCACCAAAAGCGGCGAGCTGGAGAACCCGGAAGGGGTGAAAGCGCGTCTCGAAGAGGCGGCAAAATATGTAGCGAAAAGCCAGATCTGCCTCAGCCCGCAGTGCGGCTTTGCCTCTACTGAAGAGGGCAACGCCCTGACCGAAGCCCAGCAGTGGGACAAGGTTCGCCTGGTTACTCAAATCGCCAGCGAAGTCTGGTAATTGCTTATCCACAGCGTTGCATTAATAAAGTGCAACGCTGTGCCATTCTGATCCGTCCCTGCCTTTAAAACCCTCTCCAGCCCCCTGATCTCACTGATTTTTCGTTCTGGCATCCTTTTTGCTCTCTTTAATCCTGATTGCTTTTTCTGCGTCCACGCCGTAACGGACGATTTCGCACAGCTTTCTTTTCAGGAGTGAAAATCATGCATCGTCGTACCTTGTTAAAAGCGTTTGCTTTATCGGCCTCTGTGGTGGCCATGGGGATGAGTTTCAGCGTGCAGGCAGCCGACACCATCAAGATTGGCATCATGCATTCGCTCTCCGGCACGATGGCCATTTCTGAAACGCCGCTGAAAGACGTGGCGCTGATGACCATCGACGAGATCAACGCCAAAGGCGGCGTGCTGGGCAAAAAACTGGAGCCGGTGGTGGTGGATCCCGCCTCTAACTGGCCGCTGTTCGCCGAGAAGGCCCGTCAGCTGTTAAGCCAGGATAAGGTGGCGGCAGTCTTCGGCTGCTGGACCTCGGTCTCCCGCAAATCGGTCCTGCCGGTATTCGAGGAGCTGAACGGCCTGCTGTTCTACCCGGTGCAGTACGAGGGCGAAGAGATGTCGCCGAACGTCTTCTACACCGGCGCCGCACCTAACCAGCAGGCTATTCCGGCGGTGGAATACCTGATGAGCGAAGATGGCGGGGCGGCGAAGCGCTTCTTCCTGCTGGGCACAGACTACGTTTACCCGCGCACCACCAACAAAATTCTGCGCGCTTTCCTACATTCCAAAGGCGTTCAGGATAAAGACATCGAAGAGGTCTACACCCCGTTCGGCCATAGCGATTACCAGACTATCGTCGCCAGCATCAAGAAATTCTCTGCCGGAGGCAAAACCGCGGTGGTCTCCACCATCAACGGTGACTCCAACGTTCCGTTCTATAAAGAACTGGCTAACCAGGGCGTAAAAGCCACCGACGTGCCGGTCGTTGCTTTCTCGGTCGGGGAAGAGGAGTTGCGCGGCATCGATACCAAACCGCTGGTGGGCAATCTGGCAGCGTGGAACTACTTCGAATCGGTGGATAACCCGGCCAACCAGGCCTTCGTCGCAGCCTATAAAAACTGGGCCAAAGCGCAGAAGCTGCCAAACGCCGGAACGGTGGTGACCAACGATCCGATGGAAGCCACCTACGTGGGGATCCACATGTGGGCGCAGGCGGTGGAAAAAGCCGGCACGACCGACGTGGATAAAGTGCGCGCCGCGATGGCGGGTCAGTCCTTCAAAGCGCCATCGGGCTTTACCCTGACCATGGATGCCACCAACCACCACCTGCATAAGCCCGTAATGATTGGCGAAATCGAAGGCAACGGCCAGTTCAACGTGGTGTGGCAGACCGAAGCGCCAGTGCGTGCCCAGCCGTGGAGTCCGTTTATCGCCGGGAATGATAAAAAGCCCGACACCCCGATCAAAACGGCCAGCAACTGATCCTGATCCGAAAGAGGTAAAGCCATGAACGTCATGCGCATGATCTTCGCTCTCGTATGGCTTGCCGGACTGCTGCCAGGGATGGCGCAGGCAACGGACGCCGATAACTTTGTCGCTGCCAGCCGCAGCCAACAGGCAGCCATGCTGGAGCAGTGGGCCGCCGCGCCCGAGCCAGCCCGGCTGGCGCTGCTGCGCGCATTGCAGCAGGAAAATGTCTTTGTCGATACCAACAAACACGCCTTTACCCGCGAAAGCGGCGAGTTAACTGCGCTCGGTGAGGTCGCGCAACCGCAAGGGGCCACCAAAGCCGTGCGGCTTACCAACCGCCTGCGGGTACTGGCCGCCACGGCGCTCGCCACTCATCAGCTGACAGGTGACAGTGTCACCGAAAGGCTGGCCGCTGCCCGGCAGCTCCAGCGCGACCCGCAACCGCAGATGCTCCCTTTTTTGCAGCGTCAGCTTGCAAGCGAACGCGACGAGGCGGTGCGTCAGGTACTGGCCCTCGCCGTTGCCAGCCTGCAACTGAACAGCACCCAGCCAGCGGTACGCCAGCAGGCGGTCACGCTGCTGGGCGAATCGAGCGACCCGGAAGTGCAGGCCCGGCTACTGCCTTATACCCAGGCGCAGACCGAGCCGGATGCCGGGGTGCGTGAGGCCGCCGCCGCAAGTCTGCGTCAGATCCAGCACCGTCAGACCATCAGCGATCTGCTCGGTCAGGCATTTATGGGGCTGTCCCTCGGCTCCATTCTGCTGCTGGCCGCCCTCGGGCTGGCGATCACCTACGGCTTGCTGGGGGTAATCAATATGGCGCATGGGGAAATGCTGATGCTCGGCGCCTACGCCACCTGGATGGTGCAGCAGGCGATGGCGCAGTTTACGCCGCAGTGGCTCGCCTTCTATCCGCTGGTGGCGCTGCCGGTGGCGTTCGGACTTACCGCTGCGGTGGGGATGGCGCTGGAGCGCACCGTGATCCGCCACCTGTACGGTCGTCCCCTGGAAACCCTGCTCGCCACCTGGGGGATCAGCCTGATGCTGATCCAGCTGGTTCGCATGATTTTTGGCGCGCAAAACCTCGAAGTCGCGAACCCGGCGTGGCTCTCCGGCGGCGTGCAGGTCTATGCCAGCCTGATCCTGCCGTGGAACCGGCTGGTGGTGTTGGGCTTTGTGCTGCTGGTGCTGTTTTTCACCTGGCTTATCCTCAATAAAACCCGGCTGGGGCTGAACGTGCGGGCGGTAACGCAAAACCGCAGCATGGCGGCCTGCTGCGGGGTGCCTACCGGGCGCGTTGATATGCTGGCCTTTGGGCTGGGATCCGGCATTGCCGGGCTTGGCGGGGTGGCGCTGTCGCAGCTGGGCAACGTCGGGCCGGAGCTGGGCCAGAGCTATATCATCGACTCCTTCCTGGTGGTGGTTCTCGGCGGTGTCGGGCAACTGGCTGGCAGCGTGGCGGCCGCCTTCGGGCTGGGCATTTTCAATAAGATCCTCGAACCGCAGATGGGTGCCGTTCTCGGCAAAATCGTGATCCTGGTGGCGATTATCCTGTTTATTCAGAAGCGTCCGCAGGGGTTGTTTGCATTGAAAGGGAGGGTAATCGACTGATGAGCCAGCCACTGACCTTAACCCTGGCGCGGAAAGCGCCACGCAGCGTACCAATACTGCTCGGCCTGATCCTCGCCGCTCTGCTGGTACTGCCGTTTCTGGCGCTGCTGCCCGCGACGCACCCGCTGGCGGTCTCCACCTGGATGCTGACGCTGGTGGGCAAAATCCTCTGCTATGCCATTGTTGCCGTGGCGCTGGATCTGGTGTGGGGCTACGCCGGCATGCTGTCGCTGGGCCACGGCCTGTTTTTCGCCCTCGGCGGCTACGCGATGGGGATGTATCTGATGCGCCAGGCAGCGGGCGACGGCCTCCCGGCCTTTATGTCCTTTCTCTCCTGGAGCGAATTGCCCTGGTTCTGGTGGGGCACACAGCATTTTGCCTGGGCGCTGGTGCTGATTGTGCTGGTACCCGGGCTGCTGGCGCTGCTGTTCGGCTGGTTTGCCTTCCGCTCAAAAATTAAAGGGGTCTACTTTTCGATCATGACCCAGGCGCTGACCTTTGCCGGGATGCTGCTGTTCTTCCGCAATGAGACCGGCTTCGGCGGCAACAACGGCTTTACCGGCTTCACCACGCTGCTGGGCTTTTCGGTCACCGCTACCTCTACGCGCATAGCCCTGTTTCTGGCCACTGTGCTGTTGCTGGCGGCGTCGCTGGCAGTGGGATACGCCCTGGCAAAAAGTAAGTTTGGCCGCATCCTGACGGCAGTGCGCGATGCGGAAAACCGGCTCACCTTCTGCGGCTACGATCCACGCGGTTTTAAGCTGCTGGTCTGGACGCTCTCGGCGGTGTTGTGCGGGCTGGCGGGTGCGCTGTACGTCCCGCAGGTTGGGATCATCAACCCCGGCGAGATGTCGCCGACCAACTCCATCGAAGCAGCAATCTGGGTGGCGCTGGGTGGTCGCGGCACGCTGATCGGCCCGGTGATAGGCGCCGCGCTGGTCAACGGTGCAAAAAGCGTGTTCACCGTGGCGATGCCGGAGTACTGGCAGCTGTTTCTTGGGCTGATCTTTATTGCCGTCACGCTGTTTTTACCCCGCGGCGTAATGGGTCTGTTTCGCAAGGGAGATCAGTAATGAGCGATCAACTCTTTACCCGTCAGTTGCCCGGGGATCGCTATCGCGATCGGACCGACCCGGTGTTGCAGCTGGAGAACATCAACGTCAGCTTCGACGGTTTTAAAGCGCTTACCGATCTGTCGCTCAATATTGGCGTCGGCGAGCTGCGCTGCGTGATTGGCCCGAACGGCGCGGGTAAAACCACGCTAATGGATGTTATCACCGGGAAAACGCGTCCCCAGAGCGGGCGAGCGCTGTACGACCAGTCAACGGATCTCACCACCCTCGATCCGATCGCCATTGCCCGTCAGGGTATCGGTCGCAAGTTTCAGAAGCCGACGGTGTTTGAAGCTTTGACGGTGTGGGAAAACCTTGAGCTGGCGATGAAAGGGGATAAATCCGTGTGGGCCAGCCTGCGCGCCCGGCTGAACAGCGAGCAGGAAGACAGGATCCACGAGATGCTGAGCCTGCTCCGCCTCGGTGCCGAGCGTCATCGCCGGGCGGGCCTGCTCTCCCACGGACAGAAGCAGTTTCTTGAGATCGGCATGCTGCTGGTGCAGGAGCCGCATCTGTTGCTGCTGGATGAACCGGCCGCCGGAATGACCGACGCCGAAACCGAGTACACCGCCGAGCTGTTTCGCACCCTGGCGGGCAAACACTCGCTGATGGTGGTGGAGCATGACATGGGCTTTGTCGAAACCATCGCCGATCACGTCACCGTCCTGCATCAGGGCCGGGTATTAGCGGAAGGCTCGCTGCGCGACGTGCAGGCCAACGAGCAGGTGATTGAAGTCTATCTCGGACGCTAAGGAGCGTGGATGCTACAGGTTAACGAACTGAATCAGTATTACGGCGGGAGCCACATCCTGCGCGGGGTCAGCTTTGAAGCGTTGACCGGGGAGGTCACCTGTCTGCTGGGGCGCAACGGGGTGGGCAAGACCACGCTGCTGAAATGCCTGATGGGGCTGATCCCGGCGCGTAACGGCGAGATCCTCTGGCAGGGTAAAGCCATCACCCACGCAAAACCGCATCAGCGGGTGCAGGCCGGGGTGGCCTATGTGCCGCAGGGACGGGATATCTTTCCCCGCCTGACGGTAGAGGAGAATTTGCTGCTCGGCTTATCGCGCTTCCCGGCGCGCGAGGCGAAACAGGTACCGGAGGAGATCTGGCAGCTGTTTCCGGTTCTTCAGGAGATGAAGCAACGCCGGGGCGGCGATCTCTCGGGCGGACAACAGCAGCAGCTGGCAATTGGCCGGGCGCTGGCCAGTCGTCCCCAGCTGTTGATTCTTGATGAACCGACGGAGGGGATCCAGCCGTCGGTGATTAAGGAGATTGGTCAGGTGATCCGCCAGCTCGCGAACCGGGGTGATATGGCGATCCTGCTGGTGGAGCAGTTTTACGATTTTGCCGCCGAGCTGGCGGACAGCTATCTGCTGATGTCCCGAGGCAGCATCATTCAGCGCGGGCGCGGCGAGAACATGGCACAGGAGGGCGTTCGCGGCCTGGTGGCGATTTAGGAGGCTTGTTTTGCGGTATGTTATATTATAACATCCATCACTCTTTAAAATGGAGTGAGGACGTTATCTTGGCAGGACATATTGGTAAAATTGCAATGACTCTGGGGGCGATGCTGGTGAGCGGCCAGCTGTACGCCCATTCCCACGGCCACCAGATGACCGAGGCGGAACAAAAAGCTGCTAACGGCGTATTTGACGATAAAGACGTAAAAGACCGGCCGCTGTCCAACTGGGACGGCGTCTGGCAGTCGGTCTATCCGTTTCTGCTGAGCGGCGATCTCGACCCGGTGTTTAAAAAGAAAGCCGAGAAGGACAACAGCAAAACCTTTGACGAGGTGAAGGCCTATTACCGCACCGGCTACGCCACCGACGTGGAGACCATCGGCATCGAGAACAACGTGATGGAGTTCCATACCGGGAAAAACGTCAGCCGCTGTGAATACGTCTCTAACGGCTACAAAATCCTGACCTATGCTTCCGGCAAGAAGGGCGTCCGTTACCTGTTCGAATGTAAAGACGCCAGCAGCAAAGCGCCGAAGTTCGTCCAGTTCAGCGACCACACCATCGGCCCACGCCAGTCTGCGCATTTCCATATCTTTATGGGCAACACCTCCCACGAGGCGTTATTAAAAGAGATGGATAACTGGCCGACCTATTATCCAAACGAAATGTATAACAAGCAGGTGGTGGAGGAGATGCTGCACCATTAATGTTGGCGCTGCCTGTAAGCCGGGTAGAGGCTATGCCTTACCCGGCTTCAATATCTTTAGGAATTCATTAATATTTTCTTCAATTCACGTGTGCTTATATCCCATCATCTAAATTTAAATAAAATGATTTACTGATGGAGGGGGTATGTATTTTAGTGATTCAATTATTACTTCATTACAGGCTGAGAAGATCCTCGCGCTTAAGTTGGATAAAGCGCTGGCAGGTGTAAAGAACAACGTCACTTCAACTCTTAAGCAGATGGGAAATGGTGTTACTCGTGCATCGTATTATACTTCATGTTTTATGGATAATTATCAAGATGTTTGTGCGAAACTTAAACATGATGATATAAGGTTTGTTTCTGGTCTTATTCAATTATATAAAGACCGTGATATCATTTTTGAAATGATTCGTCTGTATATTGAGGTTCATTTTAAAAACAAAACAGAAGGGCGTGTTCAGAATATCCTTCGCAAACTTGTAAGTGCCGGTGTTTATCTATCCACAACGGGGACCACTAACCGACTGCTTATCACTTCTGTGGCAATCGCCGTATGCCAAAGCTATAGTTTTCATGCCATTATACATGAGCGTTTAAGCCAGGCTCGAACGCTTATTTTAAAAAGAAGTGTGACTGCTTCAGCAATATCGCTCAGCGTTTATGGTTTAGTTCATGAAGCCTCAAACTGCGCTGAGAATCTTAAGAAGTTTAATGCTTATTATTATCAGGCGCTGTATGAACGTAATCTTGAAATGATGTATTTCTTGATTGAGCCTTTAATTTCCCGAAGTCCTTATTTAAACCCCATGCTTATATCTGATGATGAACTTGTTGATTTAATTATTAGACTGATGAGATAAATGATGGAGTTTTTAAAGAAATGGTTGAAAGAGGAGTTCCTCTTACTTTTATGGGGGTGGGGGATTTGTTTGTCTATTATTGCATTTGCTATTTTCGCTGTCTCTTACTTCCCTGGATTCGCAATCAAGATGATAGGGTTATTTATTATGTTTCATGTTTGTTTCCACGCTTTTCTTTGGTTTAAATTTAAAAAATAATATAGAGGATAAAAGTATGTCTAACCCAGCGCATTTATGGTTAGTGGATGAGAATGGTTCACCCATTGTAGGCTCCTGTGTTATGCCCGCCCGGCTTGGCTCTATCGAGTTGCGTTCAGTTAGCCACCATGTTTGGTTACCTACGGATCCTAATACGGGCAAACTGACGGCAACCAGACTTCATACGCCTTTAAAGATTCAAAAGGAGTTCGATAGAACCACGCCATTGCTGTTTCGAGCACTTTGCGAAGGCCGAATATTAAAAAAAGCAACGCTGAAGATGTATCAAACCAACGATGCAGGGATTGAAGTGGAGTATTTCAATATTGTCATGCAGAACGTTAAAATTACTGCCATTGCACCAAATTTGCACCCTGGCGGAGTGACCAGCACACATCTTGAAGATATTGAATTACGTTATGAAACAATAATATGGAAGTATACTGAAGGTAATATTTTGTACGAAGATAGCTGGAACAATTATGTAATTGCGTAAAAAGATGAACATTCATCTTCTTTGCTTATCGGCAGTGCCCGGCAAGCTTAGCGCTGCCGGGCACTGCTTTCAGGCGACACGAGGTAATTCAATCCACGCCTTCACCCGCATGCCACGCAAAATCATCATCCACGCCAGCACAATGGAGACCATCATAATCACAAACAGTGACCAGTGCGGGAGATGGGTCAGGATCAGCCCTGTGATCATCGGGTTAAACGCCGCACCCAGCCAGCCGAGCGCCTGGGCGGAGAAGTAGCTGGCTTTCATTCCCGGCGGGGCGATGTTATCGATCAGCATATACTCGCCTGGCGCATAGATAATCTCACCGATGGTAAAGACCGCCGCGGCAAGCCCCCAGTAGATCAGATTCTCCCCGGAGACCATGAACCCGGCCAGGCCGAGGACGAAAAACAGGGTGCCCAGCGTCATGAGCGGACGGATGTTACGCGCCGACAGCTTGCGGCCAATGATGTACTGCAATGAAACCACCATAGCGGCATTGACCGGCAGCACCACGGCCACCACGTTCTGGGCAAAATCGCTGTCATAATCTGCCGCCAGCACATACTGAGAAATGCAGCTGGCGAACGAGCCGCCCACGTAGGAGGCCAGCAGCCCGGAAAGGGTATACCAGAACAGCGCCCGGTCGCGCAGCAGCACCGACGGCTGCCAGGGCACAGGCACATGTTCGCTATCGGCCGCCACGCCTTTCTGCACATAGCGTTGGATCAGTACCAGCGGCAGCGCGGCGCAGAAGGCCGCCACCCAGAACGGCAGCTGCAGGCTGTACATTACCAGCAGGGTGCTCAACGGCGGCCCGATGGTCCAGCCAATGTTGAGGAAACTGTAGTTTAGCGAGAAGACCCGGGCTTTTTCGGCCGGGTTCAGCACATCGGCGAACCAGGCTTTCAGCACCGTAGAGAAGATCGAATAGGCGCAGTTGATTAACGAGAAGGCCAGTACGACCAGCACAACGTTATCCACCAGCGGGATCGCCAGGAAGCCCAGCGCAACCGCCGTAATGGCGATCAGCATGTAGCGGTTTTTATCGAATTTATCCGCCAGAATGCCAAAACCCAGGCTGAAAACCACCCCGATAGTCAGCGCTACCGTCAGGGCATAACCGATATTCTCGACGCTCATGTTGTAGACGCGAGTGAGATAAATAGTCATAAACGGCAACGTGGCGCCGCGCCCAATGGTGAGTAACAACGACGACGCCAGCAGCGCTGCGGTTGAGCGCCTGAGTGATGGTTTCATTTTCCTGCCCGACAATTGCATGTAAAGTTTTTGTTATGTCTTATCAGGATTATCACGGCATAAGAGGCTTGTATACCTCCAAATTTATCCCTAAGTGCTTCGCCTGACTGCCAGAATTAATGATCTGTTCCTCGACGTTTTTTTTCGTTACCTTGAAGAGTGTTTACAAAAATTTAATAAACAGGGGCAGGGTATGACACGCAAAGACGGGCTGCTGGCATTGCTGGTGGTGGTGGTTTGGGGGCTGAATTTTGTGGTGATCAAAGTCGGGTTGCACAACATGCCTCCGCTGATGCTGGCCGGTTTACGCTTTCTGCTGGTGGCTTTCCCGGCGCTGTTCTTTGTTGCCCGGCCGAAAATCCCGTTCCGCCTGCTACTGGGCTATGGCCTGACCATCAGCTTCGGTCAGTTTGCCTTCCTGTTTTGCGCCATTAACTTCGGCATGCCCGCCGGTCTGGCCTCGCTGGTGCTGCAGGCTCAGGCGTTCTTCACCATCATTCTTGGGGCGCTGGTGTTTGGCGAGCGTTTGCAAGGCAAACAGCTGGTGGGGATCGCCCTTGCCGTAGTGGGCGTGTTGGTGCTGGCGGAAGCCAGCCTCAACGGTCAGCACGTGGCGCTGTTGGGCTTTTTACTGACCCTGGCGGCGGCGTTCTGCTGGGCCAGCGGCAATATCTTCAACAAAAAGATCATGCAGCTTGAGACTCGTCCGGCAGTGATGTCGCTGGTGGTGTGGAGCGCCCTGATCCCGATTGTGCCCTTTATGGTGGCGTCGTATCTGCTGGATGGCCCCACGGTAATGTTGCACAGCCTGGTCACCCTCGACCTGACCACCATTTTGTCGCTGATCTATCTGGCCTTTGTCGCCACCATCGTCGGATATGGCATCTGGGGTGCGCTGCTTGGACGCTACGAAACCTGGCGGGTGGCACCGCTGTCGCTGTTAGTACCCGTGGTGGGGATCGCCAGTGCGGCGCTCTTGCTGGATGAAAAACTGGGGGCATTACAACTGGTGGGTGCGCTGCTGGTGATGGCCGGGCTGTATATCAATGTCTTCGGCTTGCGCTTGCGTCGGGCGACGCGGGTCAGAGGCTAAAAAAAAGCCCCGCACGGGCGGGGCAAAACGTATCAGGCGCCCTGATTGTAATAAGGGACGCCTAACTCGTCGGATTTGTCGCTGCCTGCGCCCATATGGTTAAAGTCATGGGACGACTGGCCGTTAGCCGTTGGCAGGATCATCGTGTCGCGGTTGTTCTGCTGCGGAACACGTGGAGTTTGCTCCGCAAAACTCTGGCCGGAGACCAGCACCAGGGCGGTGAGGGCGGCGGAAGCGAATAGTTTCATAATTTCCTCGATACGTCTTAAAGCCTGTCCCACCAGGGTGTTTTATTTGCCATTTTGTACATGGGCAGTGCACTCCGGTTGTTGCGCGCTGTCCATGTTCAAATTGTTGCCAGGTGGGCCAGGCTCTTAATACAGGCGATTAGCAGTTACAGTGATTGATCGGAAGCAGATACCGGGATTCCCCGCGCATATTGGTGATGCGATATTTATGCGGTGGAACATCAAAGTAGTTCTTGAACGTGCGGGTCAGGGTCTGCTGCGATTCAAACCCGTAACGCTCAGCCAGATACAGGATCGGCTCGTTACTTTCTTTCAGTTTCTGCGCGATTTCCGTTAATTTGCGGCTGCGGATGTACTGGCCTAATGAGTGGCCGGTCTCTTTTTTGAACATCCGTTGCAGGTGCCATTTTGAGTAACCTGAACGCTCAGACACTTTCTCAAGCGAGAGCGGTGACTCCAGGTTATCTTCGATCCAGCCCAAAATGCTATGAATAGTGATGGCGTCAGTATTGCGTCTGGACATCGTCATACCTCTTTCTGTTTACGGCAGGATTTTCTTAAGCAAGTGCTCAAGAGTTGCCACTTCATCCGCCGTTAAGTTTTTTGTTAGTTCCTGGTGCAGTTTTTGTCCTACTAATTGATGACATTGTTCACACATTTCCGCGCCGTCGCTGGTGAGTTGCACCAGTACGCCGCGTTTGTCATTCGGGTTTGGGCGGCGTTCAATCCACCCCTTGCAGACCAGTCGATCCATCATTCGCGTCAGCGCGCCAAGGTCGACAGATAAGATTTTCTTCAGCTCAACCGGCGTAATACACACTTCGCAGCGCACAGAACAGAGCACTTTAAACTGGGTTGCGGTGATATCCAGCGGTGACAGATAGTCATTGAGCAGGCGGTCTTTCTTCTGGTTAACCATATAGATAAGCCGACCCAGCGGAATGATTTCGTTGAAGAGGTCACTGGTGCTTTTCACAATGGTTGCCCTGGCAAGTAGTTTAATCACGGCAGATATTATTGCTCAGGCAACTATAAGTCAACTGAATGCATTTGCTTATGACACGATTTGCTAAAACGATTCATATCAAAGTTTCACCCAGGTTCTGTTGCGTCGTATAACGGGCATGAATTGATTTCGGTGCGTAAATATTACTTACGCGGTGAGCATGGAGGTTAGGGTGGTTTTAACCCTATACTTGCCGGGTCACATTTTGCTAAGGACGAATCCATAACATGGTTGATTTACTTCGAGCAATTGGGCTTGGGCTGGTGGTGTTGCTGCCGCTGGCAAACCCGTTAACCACCGTTGCGCTTTTCCTGGGCCTTGCGGGCGACATGAATCGCGAACAGCGTAATCAACAGTCGCTTATGGCCTCCGTTTATGTCTTCGCGATCATGATGGTGGCCTATTACGCCGGACAGCTGGTGATGAACACCTTCGGGATTTCCATTCCTGGTCTGCGTATCGCCGGGGGACTGATCGTGGCGTTTATCGGTTTCAGAATGCTGTTCCCGGCACCGAAATCGCCAGATGCTGCTGATATGCAGGATGCACTGGACGATAAACACAACAAACCGGCCCCGAACATCGCCTTCGTGCCGCTGGCGATGCCCAGTACCGCTGGGCCGGGTACGATTGCGATGATCATCAGCTCCGCCTCGACGGTGCGCAGTGGCACTGACTTCCCGGACTGGGTGGTGATGATTGCGCCGCCGCTGATTTTCGCCCTCATCGGCGTGATCCTGTGGGGCTGTCTGCGTAGCTCGGGCGCGATTATGCGCTGGGTGGGCACGGACGGTATCGAAGCGATCTCCCGTCTGATGGGCTTCCTGCTGGTCTGCATGGGCGTGCAGTTTATTATCAACGGCGTGCTGGAAATTATTCAAAACTACCACTGATTCCCGGGCCGGGTGGCGCTCTGCCACCCGGTCACCGCGTTAGCCGTGCTGCGGCTGCTCTTCCAGGGCGACGGGCCACTTCCTGAAGATCAATACTGACCAGATCAACGCCGCCAGCGCCGGGATGGCTCCCAGATAGCCGATCGACGCCATCGACAGATGCAGGATCACCTGATTGCCCACCAGCGCACCTGCGCCAATCCCCAGATTGAAAATCCCGGAGAAGAGGGCCATCGCCACGTCCGTGGCATCCGGTGCCAGCGCCAGCACTTTCACCTGCATCCCAAGGCCGATAATCATGATCGCCACACCCCAGACGATACTCAGTAGCGCGAGATGGGTTTCGCTACCGGCGGCGGGCAACAGCAGGAGCAGGCATCCCAGCAGCAGGCCAATGGCACTGCTCACCAGCAGCGAGGCGTGACGGTTGCCGAGTTTGCCAAACAGCAGGCTGCCGATAATGCCCGCGCCGCCCAGCAGCAACAGCAATACCGTGGCAAAGCTCGCGCTGAATCCGGCTACGGTCTGCACAAACGGCTCGATGTAGCTGTAAGCGGTGTAGTGGGCAGTGACCACCACAACCGTCAGCAGGTAAAGGCTCATCAGCGCCGGACGGCGCATCAGCAGCGGCAGGCTTTTCAGCGAACCAGAGTGTTCACTCGGCAGTTTCGGTAACAGCTTGATCAGGCACAGCAGGGTGAACAGCGCCCCAAGGCCAATAATGAAAAAGGTGGTACGCCAGCCGAAAAGCTGCCCGACGATACGGCCCAGCGGCAGCCCGAGCACCATCGCCAGCGCTGTACCGGTGGCCAGCAGACTCAACGCCTGGGCGCGCTTGCCGGCAGGGGCCAGGCGGATCGCCAGCGAGGCCGTAATTGACCAGAAAATGGCGTGCGCAAAGGCAATGCCGATCCGGCTAATCACCAGCACCGTAAAGTTCCATGCCAAAAACGACAGGACATGGCTGGCGATAAAGAGCACGAACAGCCCGATCAACAGTTTGCGTCGCTCCACCTGGCTGGTGAGCAACATAAACGGCAAGGAGAGCGACGCCACCACCCAGGCATAGATGGTGAGCATGATCCCCACCTGCGCGGTTTCCATGCCGAAGCTGCTGGCGATATCTGAGAGCAGGCCAACGGGGACAAATTCAGTGGTATTGAAGATAAACGCGGCAATCGCGAGCGTAACCACCCGTAGCCACGCGACCCTGCGGGAAACTGTGTTGGTTGTCATTGAGATGTCCGGGAGGGATTGAGGTAAATAAAGAGCGGACGATCATAAATCCATCGCTGGCGGAATTACAAACGTTTTGTGACGCAGATCTCAATATGGCCGATGGATTAATACTGGTGAAATGCCTGTTTTTCCATGAATATAGAACGCAACATTATGTTAACAGTGGACAAAAGGATGCAGGAGATTGCGTTTTATCTGGTTGATGCCTTCAGCGACGCCGCGTTTAGCGGTAACCCGGCCGCGGTTTGCCCTTTGCCTGCGTGGCTACCGGACGAAACGCTGCTCAGGATGACTCAGCAACACAACCAGTCGGAAACGGCCTTTTTCGTGCGCGATAAAGCGGGCATTGAACTGCGCTGGTTTACAACCCGGGGTGAGGTCAACCTCTGTGGCCACGCAACGCTTGCGACCGCCTGGGTCCTGTTTAACGAGATGGGATACCCCGATCTCCATATTCATTTTGAGACGGCCTCCGGCAGGCTTACCGTTACCCGTGACGGCGACTGGTTAACCCTCGATTTTCCGGCATGTCCCACCGAGCCGCATACGCCCCCGCCAGAGATGCTGAGGGCGCTGGGGATCCAGACCTATGTCGAGGCTCGCAAGGGGCGTGCCTGGCTGCTGGTGCTGGAAAATCGCCAGCAGGTTGAGGCGGTAAAACCGGATATCAACGCCATGACGCCCGGCGAGCACAAAGTGTCGATTACCGCCCGCGGCGAGGGGGAGTACGATTTCGTCAGCCGCTTTTTCTCCCCCGGCGTAGCGTTATGGGAGGATCCGGTCACCGGCTCGGCGCACACGATGCTTATTCCTTACTGGAGCGAAAAGCTGGCTAAAACCTCGCTCTTCGCCCGGCAGGTCTCGGCGCGTGGCGGGGAGCTACGTTGTGAACTGAAACGTGACCGGGTACGCATGAGCGGCAGGGCATCGCTGTATATGAAAGGTCATCTGTTTTTACGCTAACAATAAGGGTTAACCCAATGAAAGAAATTGCATTTTATCTGGTCGATGCCTTTAGCGACCGCGCGTTTGGTGGGAATCCTGCTGCCGTCTGTCCTCTCGAAGAATGGTTGCCGGATGACGTACTGTTAAAGATGGCGCAGCAGCATAATCAGTCCGAAACGGCGTTTTTCGTGCGCACCGACACCGGGTTCGAACTGCGCTGGTTTACCACCCAGTACGAAATCAACCTGTGCGGGCACGCCACGCTTGCCAGCGCACATGTGATTTTTGAGTATCTGGACTATCCACACACCGAGATTGTCTTCTCAACCCGGTTCGTGGGCGATCTGAAGGTGACCCGCAGCGGCGACTGGCTGACGCTTAACTTCCCGGCATGGGGCTGCGAGGCGGTGGAAAACCCTCCAGCATTGCTGTTCAGCACCCTCGGGATTAACGGTGCGCAGGAGGTGCGGGCAGGGCGCGACTATATGGTGGTGCTGGAAAACCAGCAGCAGGTCGAGGTATTAACCCCCGACATCGACGCGATGATGCCGCTGGGGAAAATGGTCTGCGTGACCGCGCCAGGGGATGAGCATGATTTTGTCAGCCGCTTTTTCTGCCCGGGTGAAGGGGTTGCGGAAGATCCGGTTACCGGTTCGGCGCACAGTATGTTGATCCCCTACTGGAGCGAAAAGCTGGGCAAAACGGCGTTGCAGGCGCGGCAGGTCTCTCCCCGCGGCGGCGAGCTGCGCTGTGAGCTGAAAGGCGACCGGGTATTGATTGGCGGCCAGGCGGCGCTCTATCTGAAGGGGACTGTCTACTTGCGCAGCCATTAAAAGCCTTTGTTGTGCTTCAGCCACTCCACCTCGTCGGGGGTGGAGTTTCTCCCCAGCAGGCTGTTACGGTGCGGGTAGCGGCCAAAGCGTTCGATTATCGCCCGGTGTTTAATTTCCGCATTCAGAAAACCCGGCTCGTTCAGGGCGGTGAACAGGCGCTCTGCCTCCTGATGAATCACCCGCGACTCCGCATGCATCATCGGCAGCAGCGAGACCCCTTTTTCGTTGCTGTTAAGGTCATTCCACATCGGTTGATACACTAACTCCTGGGAGAGGATCAGCGCCATGCCATCCTGCTGCCAGGCGCGTGCGTCGTTGCGGTTCAGGTTGCGCGAGAGTTGATCGAGCAACACGATCTCCGCCAGCCGTCCTTGCGGCCTGTCCCGCCAGTGAAACAGCTCTCCCCGGCAGGCGGCCTGCCACAAGGGATAGAAGCGATGTTTGCACTGGGCATCGAAATCATCATTGCGGGAAAACCAGAGGGGGCGATGCTGGTCGTGAAACCAGAATTCAAGAAGAGGCATGTATTCCATGGCGGGTTCCGGCGTTGGGTTAGGGTGGTTAAACCCTGGCAAGGTAAAGGCAAAACGGCAACCCGAATAGTCGGCCGGGTAAGGCGTGACCACCCCCCGGCAACAGGCCGCACTCGTTACCCCAGCGACGCCCCTCCGCACAGCACCAGCTCCTGCCCGGTGATGGGCGCGGCCTCGGCGCTGAGCAGATAGCTCACCATCGCCGCCACCTCTTCCGGAGCGATGAGCCTCCCCATCGGCGGTACTTTTGGTGGTGAGGTTTCCCGCCCCGGCGCATTCAGCATCGGGGTCTGCGTCGCCCCAGGGGCCACCACATTGGCGGTGATCCCACGCGGCGCCAGTTCGGCGGCCCAGCTTCGCACCATGCCCACCAGCGCGGCTTTAGTGGCGACATACTGCGAACGACCGGCGGCACCCCGTGAAGTACGGCTGCCGATAGCAACCAACCGGCCACCTGCAACCATGTGCGGGGCAAAGTGGTTAAACAGGATCTCGGCCGCATGAATATGCAGCCCCCAAAGACGGCCACTGACCGCCGGATCCAGCTCGCCGAGCGGGGCGGCGGCCATCATTCCGGCGGCATGGACGATGGCCTGCGGCACCGGCAGGGTATTAAGTGCTGCGCTAAACGTGACGCTGTCACTTAAATCGACCCGCAGGCTGGTGAAGCTTGGATGCCCGCAGTCCATTCCGCGTCGGCTTAAGCCCGTCACCTGCCAGCCCTCAGCCAGCAGACGGGTGACGATGGCTTCGCCAATGCCTGAACTGGCACCGGTGACTATCGCATGACGCATATCACACCTCCAGCAGGGCGCGCGGCACCTTAAACACCGCCTTGCGCACGGTCATGGGTGCCTGCACCGCACAGAGCGCCTGATGCGGCTCGCCGGGCAGAAACACCGCGAAATCGCCGCTGCGCAAGGTCATGCTGACCGGATGCACAACCCCTGGCGCGATCCACAGATCCGGCTTGCGCTCTTCATCATCCGTCCGGGCGACAGACTGCATTCCCGCCCGGATTGTCTCCTCGCCGGTCAGTACCACCTGAATATCAGCATACAAGGCGTGATATTCCGTATGACGCTCGGCCTGGGGCTGAGTCTGTGCCGGGCCAATATGGCAGAACCACGGGCAGCCTTGCGGCTGCCAGCGTCCGTCATCCCGGGCGGCCAGCGCCGCCAGAGAGCAGTCCGGGCGATCCAGGATCTCCCGCAGTGCCGGGGGGAGTCCGGCCAGCGGTAGGGCGTTAAGATGGCCGATAATCACTGTTGCGACTCCTTCACCCATTCCGGCGACACGCGCACATATTTGATTGCCTGGCGGAAGTAGGTATAGGCAATATGCAGCGCCCCGTCGGCACCCTGTTTGATGCTCGGATAGGAAAACTCACGGTTGAGTTTCTCCAGCGAGTTGTTGGTCATGCAATAGCCGTCACCCTCATCGAGGTTACGCTGCCAGGCCCAGCTTTTGCCGCCGTCGGCAGAGATCGCCACCGTCATTGGCGCGCGCGGTGCCCCCCAGAACGCAGCGCGACCGTGGGTCACCTCCGGCTCTTTACGCCCGTCGCCATCGTCAATTTCGTCATACAGCGAGGCGCGGCGCTCCAGGGCACCCGCCGCACTCATGTGGTTGAACACCAGCGCCAGCTCGCCGCTGGCAAGGGTCGTGACCTGAATCGACGAGTTATTGTTCGGCAAATCCGTTGGTTCCGGCACTGACCAGCTTTCGCCGTGGTCCAGCGACTGGCTGATATAGATATTATCAGCCCAGCGGCTGCGGAAGAGCGCCACCAGATGGCCGTTCTTCAGCGCGGTGATATTCATGTGCACACAGCCCAGGCTCTCCGGTACCTCGACGTCGCGCCAGCTTTTACCCTGATCCTGCGAGATTTTCACTGCGCTGATGTCGTCGTTGCCCACCCATTTTTCGCCTGGTTGGGTGCGGCAGTAGAAGACCGGCAGCAGCCAGTTGCCGTTCTCCAGCACCACGATGGGCTGGCGAATAAAGGTGCCGGGTTTATCCAGCAGGGTGGTAATTTCGCCCCAGCTTTTACCCAGATCCTGCGACTGACGGCAGCGCACGATGGCGGTATCCTGGTTGCCGGAAAGCTGGGCCGTCCACAGCAGCCACAGCACGTTGTCCGGGGCGAGGAACAGCACCGGGTTCTGCTCCGAGCGGCTGGCGTCGTCCGACAGCTTCACCGCGTCGCTCCACTGGTGACTGCCAGGGGCCAGACGTGACCCCCACACCGAAATATCAGCGATCCCTTCCTGGGTGCCGCCAAACCAGACGCACATCAGGGTGCCATCCGGCAGCGGCAGCAGGTTCGCAGCGTGATTCTGCGGGCAGGAAGAGGGCAACATTGCCGTTTCCACGCGGGCATCCTGCGGCTGCGGGCGAACAATCCCGTCACGGGTTACGGTTACAGACATATCAGACTCCATTATGTTGAACAGGGGCAGGCACTTTGCGATCCGCTTTATTCGGGATCAGACGGTCGAGGACCATAATCACCGCCGGGGTGATCAGCGCAATATACATATTGTTGATACCAAACGGGTCGCCCAGCAGATACCAGAGCGACGTCACGACGCAGGCCCCAATCAGACCGGCGTTCGCCCCGCGGGTGCTCTTAAAGAACGGCGCATAGAAGGCAATCACTGCCACCACGGTAATCGACAGACGAATGGCGCGGGTGAAGAAGGAGAGCTTCAGCACTTCCGGCACCAGCAGGACGAAAATCAGCGGCAGGAAGCCAATCAGCAGCGACATCCAGCGGGTGGCTTTAAACTCCTGCTCCGGGGTGGGGTTGCGGTAAGGCACGTAGAAATCTTTCACTACAAGCGAGGCGATAGCCAGCGCCACGGTACTCACGCTCACAAAAATCGATGCTACAAGTGACGTTGTCACTAAACCGGCCAGCCAGGGGTTCATGTCCTGCAGGAAGATCGGCATAGCGTACAGGCTGTCGATCTCCGGGTGCAGATACTTCGCCGCCACGCCAATCACCGCAATGGCCAGCGCAATTGGCAGGCAGAAGAAGAAGGCTACCCAGGTGGAGCGTTTGGCGGACTTCACATCTTTGGTGGACGAAATCGCCTGAATCACGAACTGGGTACAGAAGATGGAGCCAATGGTGCCAATCAGCCAGGCAAAGATAGTGCTGGCACCGATGTTGCCATCCCAGGTCCAGTAGTAGGCAGGCATCTGCTCAATCATCGGCGTAAAGCCGCCCGTTTTGGAGAGCGCGAAGCCCATGATAATCAGGATCCCGAAGTACTTCAGGGCGCTGTGCAGCAGGGTCACCCAGGCCACGCCTTTCATACCGCCAAAGGCGAAGTAGAAAGTACTGACAATCGCGGTAATAAAGGCGGCCACTGGCAGATTGACCTTCAACACGGTGGAGATGGCCGCCGCGCCTGACACATAGTTACCGACGTTCACCAGCAGCAGGGCGTAAATCATGATGATCGAGATAATGTTTTTGGTGCTGGTGCCGTACTTCTCGGCAATCGCCCCGGAGATGGTGATTTTGCCGGTACTGTAAATGCGTTTCACCAGCAGCAGGCCAAACAGGGGGAAGCCAATGGCCGCGCCAATGACCGACCAGGAGGCGGCAAAGCCATCCTCGAACGCCGCCTGGGCGGTACCAATGGTGGATTTTGCGCCGATGTATTCGGACATCAGCAGGATCCCGACGATAAACGCCGGCATCGCCCGGGAGCCTTCCATGAAGTCGCCGGAGTTTTTACTGCGCAACCGGAAGGTCAGCCAGGTGGTAAACAGGATGTAGACAATCACAATGCCTACGATGATCAGGGTATCTTCAGCGGTAAAATTGTTCATCTTTGCCTCTCATCAGGGCGTAGGAACCCTGGGCACCCAGCGGTACCCGGTATTCTTATGGACGAAATCAAACGCCGGTTACTGCAGTGACTTCGTCACTATCTGGCGGATCTGTTCAGTCTGTTGCGCATCGAAAGCCACCGCGTAGCGGCTTTCACCCACCTCTTCGCCCATCACCTGCAGCGCTTTTTTCACCGCCGCCGGGGAGAAGGCAATTTTATATAAACTGGTGCGCAGGTCAGTGACGCTCTCCTGCGCCTGTCGCGAGCCGTCAACATCGCCCGCGCGGAAACGGGTCCAGATAGCGTTGATTGCCTCCGGGGCCACGTTCGCCAGCCCGGAAATACAGGCGGAGCAGCCCTCGACAAAGCCCTGATGGATCAGGGAGTCCGGGCCGTTTAACACGTCGAACCCGTCAATGCCCTGCGCGGCTTGCAGGAAACCGCTCAGGCTGTCATAGCTGCCTGCGCTGTCTTTAATGCCGATGATGTTCGGATGTGAAGCCAGCACGCGGGCGGTGTGCGGTTCGATGGTGTTGCCGGTACGCGCCGGAATGTTGTAAAGGAAGACCGGCACCGTCAGGGCATCGGCGATAGCGGTGTAGTGGCTAATCAGCTCCGCCTGGGTGAGGGGCACAAACCACGGGGTGATCACCGAGACCGCATCGACCCCCAGCGTCTCGACCTGCTTACCGAGCCGGATGGTGGCGCGGGTAGAGATCTCCCCGATATGCGCTACCACGGGCGCACGGCCTGCGACCTCTTCCACACAGGTGCGGGCGACGGCCACTTTTTCCTCTTCGGTCAGCACAAAGAATTCACCGTTGGTCCCGCCGCAGAAAATACCGTTCCCCGCCGCCAGCTGGCGCTGGATCTGGCGTTTCAGTCCCGGCAGATGCAGGGCACCTTCCTCAGTAAAAGGGGTGACGATCGCCGTCAGCACGCCTTCAATCTTGTTACGCATGTCTCACTCCTTCGATGTTAAATTCCGGGGAACAGGGTCTGGTAAATGCCCTGCACCTCGGCGTGGCTGACCTGACGCGGGGCGTTGTTCATCAGGCGTTTTACGTTCAGCGCGGCATCGCTCAACGACGCGATGTCACTGCGCGGAACGCCCAGCGTTTCGAGGTTGTCCGGTAAGTTCAGGCGGCGCACCAGGGCAGCAAACCAGTCCACCAGCGCGTGGGATTTTTCTTCCGCCGACAGGGTGGTATCGGCACCTGGCACCAGATCCCACACCTGCGCAAATTTTTCCACAGCATCCGGGCGCACCACGCGCATGCAGGGCGCTAACAGAATGGCGTTCGCCACCCCGTGCGGCAGGTGGTATTTGCCCCCCAGCGGATAGGACAGGGCATGCACCAGATGCGTCCCCGCGTGGGCAATCGCCACGCCGCCGTAGTACGAGGCCCACAGCATCTCCAGCTTCGCCGCCAGGTTATGCGGCTCGGCGCAGGCGGTTTCGATATTGTTCAGCAGCTTGCGCAGGCCAATCAGCGCCGCGTTATCGCTCACCGGATTCGCCACGGTGGCGGTAAAGCACTCGATCAGGTGGCACAGGGCGTCGATCCCGGTGGAGGAGGCAATATGCGGCGGCATGCTGGTGGTGAGTTCCGGTAACAGCGCCACGTAATCCGGCAGCAGTACCGGGGAGATAATGCCGATTTTGGTATTCTGCTCAGGGATGGCGAGGATCGCATTTGGCGTGGCTTCGGAGCCGGTGCCTGCGCTGGCCGGGATCAGCAGCGAGGCGAGGCGCTCGTTCGGTTTTTCTCCTGCCAGCAGGGCATCCAGCCCCGGAGACGCGGGATGGCACAGCACCGAGAGCAGCTTCGCCACATCCAGTACGCTGCCGCCGCCGACGCCCACCACCAGGTCAAAGGCGGTGTCATTAATTTCTGCGAGCAGGGCATGAACATCATGATGGGTCGGCTCCGGCGGCACGTTGTCAATCACGCTGACGCTGCGGTTGTCGTTTTCCAGCAGGGCGCGGATGGCGCTGGCGGCGTCCAGACGGGCGATATTGCCGTCGGTGACCAGTAGAAGGCGCGTTTTGCCTGCCAGCAGGGGCGCGATGGCCGGGATCGCACCTGCACCGCTGATAATCGTACTGTTAATGGTTAACACTTTGCTCTCCTGTTGCTGTGTCTGTGATTGATTTCGCTCAACTCAGGCAATCACAGTCATCGTGTGTCTAAATTTATAATTTATTCGCAAACTGAATAACTTGATCTTGCTCACATATAATCAATCATGATTGAATATAATCATTAACAGGAAAGACTAACCCGGAGCGGGGATGAAAGAGAACAACCTGAACAGAGAAGTGGTGGTGATCGCCGATGACTTTACCGGGGCTAACGATGCGGGCGTCAGCCTGGCGTTAAGCGGCAAAAAAGTCAGCGTGGCGTTTCAGACCCCCTTCACCGGCGACACCGATGCGCTGGTTATTAATAGCGACAGTCGGGCACTTCGGGCATCAGAGGCCGCTGAAAAGCTGACGCGCTACGCTGCCGAGATTGACGCCGCAACATGGCTGGTGAAGAAAATCGACTCCACCCTGCGGGGGAATCCAGGAGCAGAAGTTGAGGCGCTGCTGCGCATCAGCGGTCAGCGCCAGGCGATTATCGCCCCGGCATTTCCGGCGGCGGGGCGCACCACGCAAAACGGCGTCTGCCTGGTGAAGGGCGTGCCGGTCACTGAAACCGAATTCGCCAGCGATCCGAAAACCCCGGTGCGTCATGCCCACATCGCGGCGGTACTGGCGGAGCAAACCCGCCTTAACAGCCTGGCGGTCAGCCCGGCGCAGCTGGCGGCGGCCCTTCAAAGTGATGCGCAACTGGTGATTGTCGATGCGCAGAGTGACGACGAGTTGGATCAGATTATCAATGCAGCGTTTGCCTGCAACGAACGCCCCCTGCTGGTGGGTTCGGCAGGGCTGTGCGATGCCCTGGCACGGCGACTGGCCAGGCCGCGCCATCTGCTGGCGGTGATCGGTTCGATGAGTG
The DNA here is from genome assembly GCF_002935105.1 of Leclercia sp. LSNIH3. Classification (NCBI taxonomy): domain Bacteria; kingdom Pseudomonadati; phylum Pseudomonadota; class Gammaproteobacteria; order Enterobacterales; family Enterobacteriaceae; genus Leclercia; species Leclercia sp. LSNIH3. The sequence continues at coordinate 144,627 of NZ_CP026387.1, read as the reverse complement.
AAATTGCTCAGCAGCAGATCCAGCGGGTCCGCAGCCAACACAACGTCAGCACGGTACTGATTGATATTAATGATGTGTTCAGCGATGCGCGGGCGGGTTATCAGCAGCAGATCGTTACGGCCCTGGCGGCAGGGCAGCACTGCGTGGTGCATACCTGCGCTGATACCCAGGCCCGGCATCAAATTGACACTCTCTGTCAGCAGCGTGGCTTAAGCCGCGCAGCGCTGGGGGAGACCATCAGCGCGTTTCTCGGGGAGTTAACACGGCAGGTGCTGGAGAACACATCCCCGGCGGCACTGTATGTCTCCGGTGGCGACGTGGCAATGGCAGTCGCCAGCGCCCTCAACGCGCAAGGTTTTGCCATTCGCGGACAAGTGGCGCAGTGCGTGCCGTTTGGTCGGTTTTTGGGTTGTCGCTGGCAGGGGCCAGTCATGACCAAAGCAGGCGGTTTTGGTACTGAATCCACGCTGCTTGAGGTTTTGCATTTTATCGAGGAGAAGATGAGTGACTAATATCATTGCTGTAACCATGGGCGACCCGGCGGGCATTGGCCCGGAGATCATTATCAAATCCCTGACCGAAGGCGAGCTGTCTGGCGCGCCTCTGGTCGTGGTCGGCTGTGCCAGAACCCTGCAACGGGTGCTGGAGAAAGGCATCACCGCCCCGGCGGAGTTACGCGTGATTAGCCGCGTCAGCGAGGCCCGGTTCAGCCCGGCCATCATCAACGTGCTGGATGAGCCGCTGGCGGACCCGGAGGCGTTACAGCCTGGCGTGGTGCAGGCCCAGGCCGGGGATCTGGCCTACCGCTGCGTGCGTCGTGCTACCGAGCTGGCAATGGCAGGCGAGGTGAAAGCCATTGCCACCGCTCCGCTCAATAAAGAGGCGCTGCATCTCGCGGGCCATCACTATCCGGGCCATACCGAACTGCTGGCGCACCTCACCGACAGCAAAGATTACGCGATGGTGCTTTATACCGACCAGCTGAAGGTAATTCACATCACCACTCACATCGCGTTGCGCAAATTCCTTGATACCCTCAGCCAGGATCGGGTAAAAACCGTGATTGGCATTGCAGACACCTTCCTTAAGCGCGTGGGATATAAGAACCCGCGTATCGCCGTGGCCGGGGTGAACCCGCACGCCGGGGAGAACGGTCTGTTTGGCGACGAAGAGATCAAGATTGTCGGTCCGGCGGTAGAGGCGATGAAGGCGAAGGGGCTGAATGTATCAGGGCCATGCCCACCGGATACGGTGTTTATGCAGTGCCACGAAGGGATGTACGACATGGTGGTGGCGATGTACCACGATCAGGGTCATATCCCGTTAAAACTCCTGGGTTTTTACGACGGTGTGAACATCACCGCCGGGCTGCCGTTTATCCGTACTTCTGCCGACCATGGCACCGCATTCGACATTGCGTGGACAGGTAAAGCGAAGTCTGAGAGCATGACGGTTTCTATCCAGTTAGCGATGCAAATCACACGGGAATAATATGAAGGGATATAGCCGGTTAGAACAGATAATGGACTACCTGAAAGGGCACAACCTGGTGACGGTGGATCAGCTGGTGGCGGCAACGGATGCCTCGCCCGCGACCATTCGCCGGGATCTGATTAAGCTCGATCAGGAAGGGGTCATCAGCCGCACCCACGGTGGCGTGACCCTGAACCGGTTCATCCCTTCGCAGCCCACCACCAGCGAAAAAATGCAGCGCAGCCTGGCGGAGAAACACGCCATCGCCTGCGCGGCAGCCGCGTTTGTTAAAGCGGGTGACGCCGTGGTGCTCGATGCGGGCACCACCATGATTGAGCTTGCGCGCCAGCTTACCCATCTGCCGCTGCGCGTGATCACCAGCGATCTGCATATTGCCCTGTTTTTGTCAGAGTTTAAGCAGATCGAGGTGACGATCATTGGCGGGCGTATCGACGACTCCAGCCAGTCCTGCATTGGCGAGCATGGTCGCCGCCTGTTGCAGAACGTCTGGCCGGATATCGCCTTTGTCAGCTGTAACGGCTGGGATCTGGAACGCGGCATTACGTCGCCGACCGAAGAGAAAGCCGCCCTGAAGCGGGATTTGATTGCCAACGCCCGACGCCGCGTCCTGCTGGCCGACAGCTCGAAATATGGCGCCTGGTCGCTGTTTAACGTCACCCACCTCAACACCCTGACCGATATCGTGACCGACAAACGTCTGGACGAGGGGGTGCAACAGACCCTGAGCCAGCTTGATGCCACGCTGACCTTAGCGCCATAGGGCTCAGGGCAGGCGAGCGATATTGGCTTTGATCACCTCCGCCGAATGGCGGAATTTTTGCAGTTCGTCATCCGCCAGCTTTAGCTCGATAATCTGCTGGACGCCGCTCTGGGCCAGCACCGCAGGCACGCCGATCGCCACGCCGTCCACCCCGTACTCGCCCTCCAGCACACAGGAGATCGCCAGCGCCCGGTGGCTGCCGGTGAAGATGTTGCGGCAGATTTCAGCGATGGTCGCGGCGATACCGTACTCCGTACAGCCCTTGCGGGCGTAGATCTCAAAGCCCTGCTTACGCACCCGCTCCGCCAGTTCATCAAAATCCAGCGTTTGGCCGGTGTGGCGTTGATAAACGTCGGCAATCGGCGAGCCGTATACCGCCGAATGCGACCAGACCGGGAACTGGGTGTCTCCGTGTTCCCCGAGAATAAAGGCGTCGATGCTTTGCGCGCCGATATCCAGCGCCTGCGCCAGGGTGCGCCGCAGCCGGGTGGTATCCAGCCAGACGCCGGTGCCAATCACCTGATGACGCGGCAGGCCGGAAAGCTGCCACACCTGCCAGGTAATGATGTCGCACGGGTTAGTCGCAATCAGGAAAATGCCGTTAAAGCCGCCCGCCATCATCTGCGGCACAATGCTTTTCACAATGCTGGCAGTGGCGGTCAACTCATCCAGCCGCGTCTGCCCCGGTTTGAGGGCACCGCCGGAGACGGTGATCACCGCGATATCCACATCGGCACAGTCGCTTGCCTCGCGGGTGGAGATGGTCATCATGCCGGGCATATAGGCCGCGGCATCCGACAGATCCCAGGCGTGGCCTTCACTGCGCGGCTGGTTGATATCCACCAGCAGCAGCTCTTCGCAGATATTCTGGTTCAGCAGAGCATAGGCGGCCGAGGTGCCGACGTTTCCGGCCCCGATAATCATCACTTTGCGGGCTTTGGTATTCATTGTATTTCCTGAGATTTTACCGTGACTGCGCTCAAACTTACGCCGCAGGCGAAGGGGGTGCAATGGCTGGCGGCAGCTATAAGTTAAAAATATGCCTGTTCGCCCGCCGCCTGGCGCTATGGTGGAGAAAAACGACAAAAGGAGCCTGCTATGTATTCGATTACCTCAGAATCGCCCGCCCATCCCGATATCATCGCCCTGATTGCTGAACTCGACCGTTATCAGAGCGCGCTCTATCCGGCGGAAAGCAATCACCTGCTGGATCTGACCGGGCTCCCTGAGCACACCCTGATCATGATGGTGATCCGCGATCGCCAGCTTAACGCCGTCGGCTGCGGGGCCGTGGTGCTGAATGCAGACGGCAGCGGGGAGATGAAACGTGTCTATATTGACCCGGCTCATCGCGGGCAGCGGCTCGGCGAAAAACTGCTGGCGGCGCTGGAAGATGAAGCCTTCAGCCGCAGCTGTCATACCCTGCGCCTGGAGACCGGCATCAGCCAGCCAGCGGCGGTGCGGCTATATGAACGCTGCGGCTATCAGACCTGCGCGGCATTTCCTCCCTACGTGGAAGATCCCCTGAGCCTGTTTATGGAGAAACCGCTGGTGGCTGATCTTCGTTTAGCAGCGCTATAAAGGCCTCCAGCTGGCGGGTCATCGCCCCCCGACGCCACACCAACCAGGTGGTGAGCCAGCGCCAGTTTTCGGCCAGCGGCCAGGCTTCCACCTGTTGATGTCCGGGCATACTTTCCAGCATCGAGCGCGGCATCAGCGCAATTCCGGCCCCGGCGATCACGCAGGCCAGCATGCCGTGATAAGACTCCATCTCATGAATGCGCCCCGGCGTGGCGCGGTCCGCATGAAACCAACTCTCGAAGTGGCGGCGATAGGAGCAGTTGGCGCGAAAGGCATAGATATCGCGTCCGCTGACGTCCGTTGCCCGCTCTACCTTCGGATGCCCGGCCGGAACGACCAGCATCATCTCTTCCCGATAAACCGGCATCCCTTCAAGCTCCGGGTGGTTTAACGGCCCGTCAACGAAGGCGGCACTTAAGGTGCCTTCCTGTACGCCGTCGATCATCGTCCCTGAAGGGCCGGTTGCCAGCGCAAACTGGATCCGCGGATAGCGCTGGTTAAAGCGCGCCAGCGAGGCCGGGATGCGTACTGCCGCGGTGCTCTCCAGCGACCCGAGGGTGAACAGCCCCTGGGGTTCATCGCCCGCCACCACCATGCGGGCTTCATCCACCAGGGCGAGGATTTGCCGACTGTAGCGCAAAAAATTGTGCCCTGCGGGGGAGAGGCGCAGCCGCTGGTTCTCGCGGATAAACAGCTCCACGCCGAGGTCGGCCTCCAGCTGTTTGATGCGGGTGGTGAGGTTGGACGGCACGCGATGCACCTTCTGCGCGGCCTGGGTGATGCTGCCGGTCTGGGCGACGGCGTTAAACATTTCCAGCTGGGTCAGATCCATATCGTTCTCGTATCGTGAATAAGGTGGTCACTATTATTCAGTTTTAAGAAATAGCAGAGTGGGCCACACTGAAGCAACTGTTATTACACGGAGCCGATCATGACTACACCTTCAGCTACCCCTGCCTTGTCCATCAACCCGGCTAACGGCGAAACCCTGGCCGTCTGGCCGTGGGCGACCGACAGCGAGATTGAATTTGCCCTCGCACAGACCGACGCCGCGTTTCGCCAGTGGCGCAACGTGCCGGTGGCCGCGCGGGCGCAAAAACTGCGTGCCCTCGGTGCCGCGCTGCGCAATCGTGGCGAAGAGATGGCGCAGATGATCGCCCGGGAGATGGGCAAACCCATCGCCCAGGCGCGCGGGGAGGTGGCGAAATCTGCCGGTCTCTGCGACTGGTATGCCGAACATGGCCCGGCGATGTTGAATACCGAGGCGACGCAGGTAACGGACGCGGTGATTGAGTATCGTCCTCTGGGGCCGGTGCTGGCGGTGATGCCGTGGAACTTCCCGCTGTGGCAGGTGCTGCGTGGGGCGGTACCCATCATCCTGGCAGGCAACAGCTATCTGCTGAAACACGCCCCGAACGTGCTGGGGGCTGCCAACCTGATTGAGGCAATTTTTAACGACGCGCAATTCCCGCAGGGTGTATTTAGCCAACTGAATGCCACCAATGACGGGGTGAGCCAGATGATTGCCGATCCGCGTATTGCGGCGGTGACCGTCACGGGCAGCCTGCGCGCCGGGGCGGCGATTGGCGCACAGGCCGGCGCTGCGCTGAAAAAATGCGTGCTCGAACTGGGCGGTTCCGATCCCTTTATCGTGCTTAACGACGCCGATCTGGATCTGGCGGTGAAAGCGGCGGTAACCGGGCGCTATCAGAACACCGGGCAGGTTTGCGCGGCGGCAAAACGCTTTATCGTCGAAGCGGGAATCGCTGACGAATTCACCCGTCGTTTTGTTGACGCCACCGCAGCGTTGAAAATGGGGGCGCCCGACAATGAGGAAAATTATCTTGGCCCGATGGCGCGTTTCGATCTGCGTGATGAGCTGCATCAGCAGGTGCAGGCCACGCTTGCCGAAGGTGCCACTCTGCTGCTGGGCGGGGAGAAGATCGCCGGGGCAGGGAACTACTATGCCGCCACGGTGCTGGGTAACGTCACCCCGACGATGACGGCGTTTCGTCAGGAGCTGTTTGGCCCGGTTGCCGCCATCACCGTGGCAAGCGATGCCGATCATGCCCTTCAGCTTGCCAACGACAGCGACTTTGGGCTGTCAGCCACCGTCTTTACCGCGAATACCGCGATGGCGGAACGCTTTGCCCGCCAGCTTGAGTGCGGCGGGGTGTTTATCAACGGCTACAGCGCCAGCGATGCCCGCGTGGCCTTTGGCGGGGTGAAAAAGAGCGGCTTTGGCCGGGAGCTGTCCCACTTTGGCCTGCATGAGTTTTGTAATATGCAGACGGTATGGAAAGACCGGGTGTGATGGATTGCCCGCGTGTTTGCCGGGTGACGCTGCGCCTGGCCTGACCCACAGGCTCATGCGCAGCGCCGCCGGGCGTTCCGCCCCGCTGTCATTATTCTGAAATAGTTCTGTCATTTTCACTGCGTAGACTCGCCCACGTCTAAGGCATTGTTAATGAATGACATTATGAACTTAACTAAAATTATTCGCCGCTTCATTCCCCGTCAGTTTGGTTTGCTGGCGGGGATTTTCTGCATCATCGGGCTATTTTCCGCCCTGCAAATTTCCTCTTCTGTTTTACTTTCCGTCTCGCTGCGCGATGCCCAGCACAATGAACAGCGCAATCAGATGGCCTACATGCAGCAGGCGAAGGTCGATCAAGCGCGGATCTCGCTGCTGGCGGCGAGCGATCTGCTTAACCGCGCAGGTGTTTATTTTATGCAGGATAAAGAGACCGGTTCGGACGGAAGCTGGCACAGCCTGATGGATGAGGCGCAGCAGGCGTTGCGTGACTCTCAACAGGCCTGGCAGGCGTGGCAGGCGATGCAGCCGCCGCGGGATGAGGCGCTGCTCAACAGCTATCAACTGTTCTTTGATGCCATCCGCGAACAGGCTGACGGGCTGGTTAACAGCCAGTCGATTGACGCCTTCTTTGCCGTACCCGCCCAGGCTTTTCAGGCAGATTTTAATGACAACTATGCCCGCTACCAGCAGGCAAGCGCCCAGCGTGTCGCCGAAGGGCGTCAATCGCTGACGGCCAGCCTCTCCAGCCTGCAATTCCTGTTCTTACTGGCGCCGGTGGTTCTGCTGGCGATCGCGGTGGCGGTGTGGTTTGCCATGTCTCGCTGGGTGATAGTGCCGCTGCGCCGCCTTATCGCCCATATCAATCTGCTGGCGGCGGGGGATCTCTCCTCGCCGCCGCCGGGCGTTAAGCAGTTTAACCGCGAAATGGCGCAGCTTGGTGACAGTGTTGATACCCTGCAACAGGGCCTGCAGCAACTGGTGACCCAGGTGAGCAAGGCGACCACCTCAATGGTGAGCAATATCGGCTCGCTGGCGCAGGGAAATCAGAAGCTGTATCACCAGTCAGCACGGCAGGCGCAGGAGCTGAAAGAGGTCACCGCGCACATTGCCGACCTTGAAACCCACGTTGAGGGCAACAGCGGCTATGCCAGACTGGCCAGTTCGCGGGCTGATGAGGCGCGGGCGATGGCGGCAGGCGGCGATCGGATGATGGAGACGGTAAACGCCTCGATGGCGGCGATTGTGGAGCGTTCTGCCGAAATGCGCGGCATTGTGGCGATCATTGATAACGTGGCGTTTCAGACCAATATTCTGGCGCTGAACGCCGCCATCGAAGCGGCACATGCCGGGAATCAGGGACGCGGCTTTGCCGTGGTGGCGCGGGAGGTGGGCCTGCTGGCGCGCAAAAGCAGCCACTCGACGCAAACCATCCAGCAGCTGATTAATCACTCGTTGCAGGGCATTGAAGATGGCTCGAAAGCGGTGACCCGGCTGGAGGATAACCTGCAGCAGGTCATCGGCCTGGTGGGCAATCTGTGTAGTTTACTCAATGAGATCTCCGTCGCCACGCTCAGCCAGGGCGATAGCATTCATCGCATGACCGGCCAGCTACAGGCCCTGAACCAGGTGGCGCACCAGACCGATGAACTGGTGAACACGGCATCCGTGGCCTCCCAACGGCTGCATGATGAGTCCGGCCTGCTGCTACAGGCGGTATCACGCTTCCGACTTCCTGCCTGACGTCATCCATAAGCCTCTGATATACTCGCAGGCCGTTTTTGGCCTGTGAGCAAGGAGCAACCGATGGCTACCAACATTAATAATCAGATCCTGGACGCCATTCTGGCGCAAGTCCGTCCTTTACTGGGCCAGGGCAAGGTGGCCGATTACATCCCGGCGCTGGCCTCTGTCAATGGCAATAAGCTCGGGATCGCCATCCGTACCGTCGATGGCCAGCGCTTCCAGGCCGGTGATGCCACCGAGCGTTTTTCCATTCAGTCGATCTCAAAAGTGCTCAGCCTGGTGGCGGCCATGCGTCAGTATGACGAGGATGAGATCTGGCAGCGGGTCGGCAAAGATCCCTCGGGTCAGCCGTTTAACTCTCTGCTACAGCTGGAGATCGAACAGGGCAAACCGCGCAATCCGTTTATCAACGCCGGGGCGCTGGTGGTGTGCGATATGCTACAAAGTCGTCTTAGCGCTCCCCGTCAGAGGATGCTGGAGATTGTGCGCCAGCTCTCCGGGGTGAGTGATATTGCCTATGACGCCGCCGTCGCCCGGTCTGAGTTCGAACACTCGGCGCGTAATGCGGCGATAGCCTGGCTGATGAAGTCGTTCGGCAATTTCCATAACGATGTGCCGACCGTCCTGCAAAACTATTTCCACTACTGCGCGCTGAAGATGAACTGCGTGGAGCTGGCTGACACCTTTCTGTTTCTGGCGGCCCAGGGCTATGCGCCGCATCTCTCTGAGCCTGTCGTCACCTCGATGCAGGCCCGACAGGTGAATGCCCTGATGGCGACCAGCGGTATGTATCAGAACGCCGGCGAGTTTGCCTGGCGGGTGGGACTGCCTGCCAAATCCGGCGTCGGCGGCGGGGTGGTGGCGATTGTGCCGCACGAGATGGCGATTGCGGTCTGGAGCCCGGAGCTCGACGAGACGGGGAACTCCCTGGCGGGCGTCGCGGTGCTGGAGCGCCTGACACAAAAGCTCGGCCGTTCCGTCTATTGACCGGTTCCTGAGCCGGGGGGCTGGCTGGCGAACTGATTAGCCCCCCTTAACGGAGTGGTGATCGCCATACCCCTAATGTGATATAAATTAATCCCAAACTTTTAACAATCCCCCGCGCGGGTGATAAAACCTTGTTAAAAGCAACCCTATGGATTGATATTGCATGTCATCTTCTTCCAGCGGCACTTTTGCGTTATTTCATTCGCAAAGCCCCCTGCGTAATGCTGCGGGAATATTTGCCCTGACCACGCTGTTCTATTTTATTGGCGCGCAGCTACGTCTGGTGGAATCCCTGTCGATGTTCTGGCCGCTGAATGGCGTAATGGCAGGGGTATTTGCCCGTTACGCTTACCTCAACCGGCTGCACTATTATGCGATTTCGTATATTGCCATGCTGCTGTACGACCTCATGACGACGCAATGGGGCGTTAGTTCGCTGGGCATTAACCTGTCGAATATGGTGTTTATTGTCACCGTTGCCCTGCTGGTGCAGCGCGACAGGCGGTTGAAAAACCGCACCCCGGATCCGGTCAATGCCCTGAGGCTGTTTAACTATTGTCTGCTGGCCGCACTGCTGTGTGCCATCGTCGGCGCGGTGGCGTCAGGCGCGGTATCTAATCGCACCTTCTGGCCGCTGATCGCCGACTGGTTTAGCGAACAGTTCTCTACCGGGGTGTTAATTGTTCCCTGTCTGCTGACGATTACCTGGCCCACCTTTAACTGGGCCGTCCGTGCCGAGCAGCTGATGCCGGTGGTGGCGCTGGTGATCTCTGTCGTGGCCTCAGTGGTGATTGGCGGGGCCGGTGCCCTGGCGTTTCCGATGCCCGCGCTCATCTGGTGCGCGGTGCGCTATTCGCTGCCTGCTACCTGCCTGTTGACGTTTGTCACCGGCGCGGTGGAGATCACCCTCGTCGCCAACTCCATCATTACCATCGTGGCGACCACGCCGCTCACCACTCCCATGATGTTCTCCGCCCGTTTGGGAATCGCCACCATGGCAATCTGCCCGGTAATGGTGTCGGTCAGCATGGCGGCAATCAACTCGCTGATGCGCCAGATCTCCCTGCGTGCCGATTACGATTTTTTAACCCAGGTTTATTCCCGCTCCGGGCTGTATGAGGCGCTGAAGAGTGATGAGGGAACGCGTAAAAGCCCGCAGCTGACCGTGATGCTGCTGGATATCGACTATTTCAAAAGCATCAATGACAACTTCGGCCATGAGTGCGGTGATACCGTGCTGGCGGCCTTTGCCCGCAAAGTGCAGGAGACGGTAGGGAGCGCGGGGCGGGTGGCGCGAATGGGCGGCGAAGAGTTTGCCGTCGTGGTGAATAACGCGTCGGCGCAGCAGGGCTACGCCCTGGCGGAACGGATCCGCACCACTATTGAACAACATCCCTTCATCTGGCGTGGCCAGTCGCTGTTTTTGACCGTCAGTATTGGTCTGGGCAGTGGAAAATCGGAGTCGTGGAAGCTCACGGACGATTTTAATCGCCTGATGAGCGAAGCGGATGATTATCTGTATCGTTCGAAAAAAGCAGGCCGAAATCGCACCAGCGCCCGAATGACAGAGATAACCACTGCCAGACAAAAAACAGAGGCGACACAAGAGCTGTAATCGTTTGCCCGTGCGGGGCGAGGGCCCCTACCATATATTCACGAAACTGATAAATGCCTTGATACGCATTTTCATCGTCAATAATATAAAGGGGTGATTATATCGGAAAAATCGTGTGATGAACGGAACTGACAGACTCAGTAAATCCCCTCGCGTGCCTGGCAGTCGGTTTATCAAACGCATGTTTCTGATGCGGGTGCTTGGAACATTTCTCTGCTTTTTCCCCATTCTTTCCGTCCTGGTGGAACAACAACGTTCCCCCTGGCTTATGGGGCTGCTGGCGGCTAATGCCTTTATCTGGCCGACCATCGCCTACTGGCGCGCGCGTCGATCTGCCGCGCCCTTACGTGCAGAACATCAAAACCTGGTGCTGGATGCCGGGGCAGGCGGTTTCTGGATCGCCATGATGGCGGCCAACCCGCTGCCTTCTGTCGCGATTGCCACTATCTTACTGGCCGATCGGCTGGCGGCGGGGGGATTCCCGCTGATGAGAAAAGCCGGTGCGGTGATGCTGGCGGTCTTTATGGCCACCTGGCTGACCCAGGGGATGGCGCTGTTCCCGCAGGTGTCACAGCGTACAATGTACGCCACGCTGCCGCTGATCGGCATTTATACCGTGGCACTGAGCGTTCTCACCAACAGTATCGCCATGCGGCTGCGCTTTAAATCACGTGAGCTGGAACGCATCGCGATGATGGACCCGCTCCTTGATATTGCCAACCGACGCCTGCTGGAGAAGCGTATCGATCATGAGCTGCATAAGCTGCGACAAACCTGCAGCGATTCGGCGTTGATGTTTATCGATATCGACAACTTTAAAGAGGTGAACGATCGCTACGGCCATAAAGTGGGGGATATGCTTTTGGTGACAGTGTCACAAATTCTCCATATCGCTACGCGTCAGAGCGATACCCCGGCCCGGCTGGGCGGAGATGAATTTGTAATTCTGCTTCCCAATACTACGCTTGACGAAGCGCACGTTGTCGCAACCCGCATTATGGATGCCGCTGCGGTGATCGATGACGTCGCGGAAGAAAAGATCCCATGTACGATGAGTATTGGCATTGCCAGTGCCACCCGCGAGATGGGAAACGTAACGGACTGGTTACAGGCGGCTGACAATGCCCTGTATCAAGCGAAACGCGAAGGTAAAAACCGCATCTTTGCCCACTAAGCGGCATCAGGATGCACTAAGCTTTTAAAAAGCCTGACGTGCGGAGCATCTCATGAAATCACCCTCACGACCCAACAATGAAGTGGAGCGTCTCAGCGCCTTGCGCGAATCCGGGCTGCTTGAGATCGAGAACCACCCGAATTATGACCGACTGACCCGTCTGGCAAAACGCCTGTTTGCGGTGCCGGTGGCGATGATCAATCTGGTGGACGAGCATGTGGTGGTGGTTAAATCCGCAGAGGGTGCCGATGCCACCAATCTGCCGCGAAATCTCTCTTTTTGCGGCCATACCGTGCTCAACAATATGCCGCTGGTGGTGCCCGATACCCTGGACGATACCCGTTTTGCGGATAACCCGCTGGCGACCGATGACAATCCGATCCGTTTTTATGCCGGTCACCCTTTGCATCTGCCTGGCGGCGCCGCGGTAGGGTCCCTGTGCATTATCGATCATCAGCCACGGCAGTTTACCCCTTCCGACGTTGAGGCCCTGGCCGATCTGGCGGCGTTGGTGGAAGCCGAGTTCGCAGCGATCTGTTCCAGCATCGTCGACGACCTGACCGGGCTGTATAACCGCCGGGGTTTTCATCACCTGGCCACCTATGCCATTAGTGCCGCGCGCCGCAGAGCCGAGCCGCTGACCCTCGCCTGGCTGGATCTGGATCGCTTTAAGCAGATTAACGCCCGATACGGTCGGGCCGATGGCAATATCGCCCTGAAGGCGATGGCCGGTCTGTTGAGTTCTACCTTCCGCGAAGCCGACGTGCTGGCGCGCTACGGCGGGGATGAGTTTGCAATCCTCTTCGCCAACAGTGACGAGAAGGGCGCATGGATCGCCATGCAATATCTCACCGAGCAGGCCGCGGTATGGAATGAGCATGCCGAACATCCGTGGGCACTCTCTTTCTCATGGGGGGTGAGTGAGTTCAACCACCACCGCGACGATCTGGGCAGCTGGTTGAGAACCGCCGATGAGATGATGTACTCCATGAAGCAGCAGCGCGGTACCGGCGGCGGAGATAAGAAAATCCTCTGAACAAGGCCCTTGTGTTAAAAAAATGTAAAGTGCATGGTGATGCCATTGATAAAAAGGAGAATAATCATGGCATCACCCGCTATACAGATCTTTTCGCGTGACGATATTCTTGCGCACCTTCCTCAGTTAGCTGACATCCTGCACAGCTGCGTGACCGGCGGCGCGTCGGTGAGCTTTATGTTGCCCTACAACCATGAGCAGGCCAGCGCGTTCTGGCGCGGCGTGGCCGCTAGCGTCGCGCGCGAGGAGCGTACCGTGTTGGTCTCGACCAATGCGCAGGGCGAACTCACCGGCACCGTGCAACTCATCACCGATCAACCCGATAACCAGCCGCACCGGGCGGATGTCGCCAAACTGCTGGTTCACCAGAATGCGCGGCGCTGCGGTGACGCCGGGCGATTAATGCAGGCCCTGGAAAATGTGGCCCGCGATAAAGGCAAGACGGTGCTGGTGCTGGACACGGCAACCGGGAGCGGGGCGGAGACCTTCTATCAGCGGGCGGGATGGCAGAAAGTGGGGGAGATCCCGCGCTATGCCCTGATGCCGGACGGTGAGCTGACGGCCACCTCGGTGTTCTACAAATTCTTATAAATCCTGTCACAATTCACACCGGATTTGATCAAAACAGGGGTTCGTGGTCGTAAAGTTTTGATAAGTTATCGTACCAATCTTATCAGGCTGTATGACTAATCATTACAAGGACCCCATTGTGAACACACTGAACCGTCGTGATTTTCCCGGTGCTCTCTACCCTGAACGTATCATCCAGTTTGGTGAGGGCAACTTCCTGCGCGCATTTATCGACTGGCAGATCGACCTGCTCAATGAGCACACCGACCTGAACGCCGGTATTGCGATTGTCCGCCCAATCAAAAGCGATTTCCCCCCTTCACTCAGTACCCAGGACGGCCTCTATACCACCATCATCCGTGGCCTGAATGAGCAGGGCGAAGCGGTCAGCGACGCGCGCCTCATCCGCTCGGTGAACCGCGAAATCAGCGTTTACGACCAGTACGACGAATTCCTGAAACTGGCCCACAACCCGGACATGCGCTTTGTCTTCTCCAACACCACGGAAGCGGGGATCAGCTATCACGCCGGGGATAAGTTTGAGGATGCGCCAGCGGTGAGCTATCCGGCGAAACTGACCCGTCTGCTGTTCGAGCGTTTCAGCCATTTCAACGGCGCCGCCGATAAAGGCTGGGTGATCGTACCTTGTGAATTGATTGACTATAACGGCGATGCCCTGCGTGAACTGGTGCTGCGCTATGCCCAGGAGTGGGCGCTGCCAGCGGCCTTTACCCAGTGGCTGAACGATGCCAATACCTTCTGCTCTACGCTGGTTGACCGTATCGTGACCGGTTATCCACGTGACGAAGTCGCCCAGCTCGAAGCCTCTCTCGGCTATCACGATGCCTTCCTCGATACCGCTGAACACTTCTATCTGTTTGTGATCCAGGGGCCAAAATCGCTGGCGCAAGAGCTGCGTCTCGACAAGCTGTCGCTGAACGTGCTGATTGTGGATGACATCAAGCCGTACAAAGAGCGCAAGGTGGCGATCCTCAACGGCGCACATACCGCTCTGGTGCCGGTGGCGTTTCAGGCCGGGCTGGATACCGTGGGCGAGGCGATGAACGACACGGAAATCTGCGCCTTTGTTGAAAAAGCCATTCATGAAGAGATTATCCCGGTGCTGGACCTGCCGCGTGATGAGCTGGCCTCCTTCGCCAGTGCGGTAACGGGCCGTTTCCGCAACCCGTATATCAAACATCAGCTGCTGTCGATTGCGCTCAACGGCATGACCAAGTACCGCACCCGTATTCTGCCGCAGCTTCTGGCAGGGCAGCAGGCCAGCGGCCAGCTCCCGGCGCGTCTGACGTTTGCCCTGGCGGCGCTGATTGCCTTCTATCGCGGGGAACGTCACGGTGAAAGCTACCCGGTGCAGGACGATGCGCACTGGCTGACCCGCTTCCAGCAGCTGTGGACCCTGCATCATGACCAGCAGATCACCACCCGTGAACTGGTGACGGCGGTACTGAGCGTCAGCGAGCACTGGGAGCAGGATCTGACGCAGGTAAATGGTCTGGTGGAGCAGGTGGCGCAGGACCTGGATGCGATCCTGCAGAAAGGGATGCGCGAAGCCGTAAAACCGCTCTGCTAATCCGTTAGGTTATCCCTGTTTGTGCCGGGTGGCGCTGCGCTTACCCGGACAAACAACTTTCCTTATCCCTCACGCCGCAATAGTTACAACATACTATACATTGATCCTGTAATAGCCGGTCTTACCTCCGTGCGGTCTGTCCTCGGCCTCACAAAAACGTCTGCATTATTTAACATACTTGCAACTGTGATAGCGATCACGTTTAATAGTCACCGCTCTTTTTTCCCGATGAAGCTGACTATGATTGTTCGACCTCAACAGCACTGGTTGCGCCTGATTTTTGTCTGGCACGGCTCCGTGTTGACCAAAATCTTTTCCCGCCTGTTTCTCAACTTTTTGCTCTCGATTGTCGTGATCCTGATGTTGCCCTGGTACTCCTCGCTGGGCATCCATCTGACGGTGGCGCCGTTCAGTATTCTCGGGGTTGCCATCGCTATCTTCCTCGGTTTTCGCAATAACGCCTGCTACGCACGCTATGTCGAGGCGCGACAGCTGTGGGGGCAACTAATGATTGCATCGCGATCTCTGTTCCGTGAAGTCAAAAACACGCTGCCGCACGATCCCGCGCTGGGTGAGTTTGTTCGTCTGCAAATTGCGTTTGCCCACTGTCTGCGTATGACCCTGCGCCGACAGCCACAGGCTGACCAGCTTTCGGCCTATCTTTCAGCGGAAAACCTGCGCGTGGCAATGGATTCCAGTTCGCCTGCCAACCGCATTCTGCTGATCATGGGCGAATGGCTGGCGGTAAGACGCCGGAAAGGGGAGCTGTCAGACATCCTGTTCCACAGCCTGAATATTCGTCTGAATGACATGTCAATCGTATTGGCTGGCTGCGAGCGCATCGCCAACACCCCGGTGCCATTTGCCTACACCCTGATCCTGCACCGCACGGTTTACCTGTTCTGCATCATGCTGCCGTTCGCGCTGGTGAGCGATCTGCACTACATGACCCCGTTCGTATCAGTCTTAATCTCCTACACCTTTATTTCGCTGGATACCCTGGCGGAAGAGCTGGAAGAGCCGTTCGGCGTCGAGAATAACGATTTGCCGCTGGATGCCATCTGCAATGCGATGGAGATTGATTTGCTGCAAATGAACGATGAGCAGGAGATCCCGACGCGTAAATTGCCGGACAAGTATTACCAGCTGACCTAAGCGCGGCATGCATCAGGCGCATTTCGCCTGATGCTCATTTTTCTTGTTTTCTGGCCATTCAATTCTGCGGGGTTGCCAGAATGTCTCCGTTCTATTTCCCCTCTCTGAACAGCATTATCCCTGTGGATTGATCGGCTTGTTGACCGACTTCTGCGGATTTGTATCGCAGTGTATCTGAACCGGAACAGGATACAGCGGCTTGCAAAACGGGCCACTTTGCACATATTCGCCATACATCAGGGTGGTGAGATAAGCGGGTGAAATTCATAACCCGGAGATATCACCATGATGAACAAACTGGCTTACTCAACCCTCGCGCTGACCCTCTCTTTCGCAACCGTTTCTGCCTGTCAGGCCGAAGCAGCGGGCACAGACTATGCTGCTGCCTTCAAACAGATCCGGCAGATTGATGCCGGTGATTTGAATATTGGCTATGTCGATATCGGGCCGAAAAATGGCGAACCGGTGATCCTGCTTCACGGCTGGCCGTACGACATTCAAAGCTACGCGCAGGTTGCCCCGGCGCTGGCGGCAAAAGGCTACCGGGTGATTGTGCCGTACAACCGTGGGTTCGGTACTACGCATTTTCGGTCGGCATCCACGCCACGCAATGGCCAGCCAGCAGCCATGGCGAAAGACGTCGTTAACCTGATGGATGCGCTTAACATCAATCGTGCGGTCTTCGCCGGTTATGACTGGGGAGCCAGAACGGCGGACATCGTGGCGGCACTGTGGCCGGAGCGCGTGAAATCGTTGGTTTCGGTGAGCGGGTATCTGATTGGTAATCAGAAGGCAGGGGAAAAACCGTTGCCACCTCAGGCCGAGTTGCAATGGTGGTATCAGTTCTATTTCGCGACCGAGCGCGGAGAGAAGGGCTATGCCGCCAATACCCATGATTTTGCAAAATTAATCTGGACCCTGGCGTCACCCGGCTGGAAATTCAGCGATGCGACCTTTAACGTCAGCGCCAAAGCCCTGGACAACCCGGATCATGTGGCGGTCACCATCAGTAACTACCGCTGGCGTCTGGGGCTGGAGAAAGGGGAACGCCGCTACGACAGCGATGAGCAACGGCTGGCGACGTCTCCCACCATCAGCGTGCCGACCATCACCATTGAAGGCGACAATAACGGCGCGCCGCATCCGGCTCCTGAGGCCTATGCCGCGAAATTCACGGGCAAATATCAGCATCGTACCTTTACCGGCAACATCGGTCACAATCCGGCGCAGGAAGATCCGCAGGATTTCGTCAAGGCGGTGGTGGATGCGGATAAGTTGTAAGCAATCTATGCTATTTTTGGCGCATTGCTGATAAACAGGAGCTTAGGGTGGAGACAACCGATCACATTCTTGTCGTTGATGACGACCGGGATATTCGCGAGCTGATCGTCGATTATCTGCTGAAGTCGGGCTATCGCGCTACCGGCGCCGCTAATGGCAAAGAGATGCGCGCCGTGCTCGATAAACAGGCGGTAGACCTGGTGGTGCTGGATATCATGATGCCCGGCGACGACGGGCTGACCCTGTGCCGCCAGTTGCGCAGCGGGCAACATAAAGATCTGCCGATTTTGATGTTGACCGCGCGCCACGACGATATGGACCGCATCCTGGGCCTTGAGATGGGGGCAGACGATTATGTGGTTAAACCCTTTGTGGCGCGTGAGCTGCTGGCGCGGATCAAAGCGATTATGCGCCGCTTTCGCACGCTGCCGCCGAATTTGCAGGTCACCGAAGCCGGGCGGATCATCGCCTTTGGCGACTGGCAGCTTGATACCAGCGCCCGTCATCTGCTGGATCCCACCGGCACCATCGTGGCGCTGAGTGGCGCGGAGTACCGTCTGTTGCGGGTGTTTGTCGATCATCCTCAACGGGTGTTAACCCGCGATCAGCTGCTTAACTTCACCCAGGGCCGGGATGCGGAGCTGTTCGAACGCTCAATTGATCTGCTGGTCAGCCGCGTGCGACAGCGTCTGAATGAGGATGCGCGCACACCACTGTATATAAAAACAGTACGTAGTGAAGGTTATGTCTTTTCGATGCCGGTGAGCATTCTGGAGGTGAAAGAGTGAGGCTCTGGCCGCGTTCGCTGCATTATCGTTTGCTGCTGATCGTCCTGCTGGGGTTGCTGCTTGCCAATGGTCTGAGTCTGACCCTGGTGATGGCCGAGCGGATGAGCAGCGTACGTAACGTGATGCTGGGAAATCTTCAGGACGATGTTTCCACCAGCGTGGCGATTCTGGACCGCCTGCCTGCCAGTGAGCGGGCGCAGTGGCTTCCGCGCCTTGACCGGGATAACTATCACTATGTACTCGGGCCGGGGGAGCCAGGCGCTCCGCCCGCGGATGCCCGCTCCCGGGATGCGGTAAGAACGTTAACGGATACGCTGGCGACCCAGTATCCGCTGCGTTTTACCGCCGTACCGGGGCCAGTGTCGCATATTCAGGCGCACCTTACGCTGCACGACGGCTCGCCGCTGACGCTGGATCTCACTCCCCGGATGCCGCCAGTGGCCCGCTGGCTGTCGGTGGTGTTTATCATCCAGCTGCTGCTGGTGGTGATCTGCGCCTGGCTGGCGGTGCGGCAGGTGGTGCGTCCTTTCACCCGCTTTACCCGGGCGGTCGATACTCTCGAACCCACCAGCCCGAATCCGCTGACCCTCACCGAGCAAGGCCCGCTGGAGGTGCGTCACGCTGCGCGCGCGTTTAACGCCATGCAGGCGCGGATCCAGACCTCGTTAAAGGAGAGGGCGCAGATCCTGGCCGCTATCTCCCATGATTTACAGACGCCTATTACCCGGATGCGGCTGCGGGTGGAGATGGCTGACCAGCCTGAGTTGCGCGATAAACTCACCCAGGATCTGGATAGCATGACCCGGCTGGTGCGCGAGGGGATCGATTATGCGCGTTCGTCCGGGATATCGCCTGAGCCGGTGCGCAACGTCGATCTCTATAACTTCATTGATACGCTGGTCTGCGATTATGCTGATACCGGTAAAAACGTGCACTTTGCTGCAACCCGCACCGCCGTTCCTTTTGCTACCCGGCCTCAGGCGCTGCATCGCATCCTGACCAATCTGCTGGATAACGCCCTGAAATTTGGTGATACCGCAGAGGTGACGCTGACGGTGCGCGATGAACGGGTGCTTATCACCGTGGAAGATAACGGTCCGGGTATACCGGAGGATGAACTGGCCGCAGTATTGCAGCCGTTTTACCGGGTAGAATCCTCCCGCAACCGGGAAACCGGCGGCACGGGGCTGGGGCTGGCCATTGCTGCCCAGCTCACCGCCCAGCTTGACGGCCAATTGCAGCTGACGAACCGGCCTGATGGCGGGCTTTGCGCCCGGATTACGCTACCGGTGGTCTGACTTTTCTCCCTCTTTTGTGAGGGAGAGTGTCATTGCGCGCGGCAGCCAGACCGCACCCTTTGTACCGTACTGTATCCTCCCGCAAGGCAAATACACCATCTGACAAAACGGCCAATCCTCCACACATGCTAAACACATCCCTGCCTTGTAATAGCGTCACTGCAATCGTCGCAGCCAACCGCTTAAATGAGGTGTGTTATGTTTCTCGTGATCGCATTTTTAGGGGGCATGGTCAGCCTGCTCAGCCCCTGTACACTTCCCGTTATTCCGCTGTTGTTTGCTGGCTTTCGCGGCCAGAAGCACCAGCTAATCGCCATGCTGTTCGGGATGGTGATGATGTTTACCCTGGTCGCCAGCCTGATCACCGTCGCCAGCGACTGGGTGGTCAGCGCGACCCTTGTCGGTCGCTGGCTTGCGCTGGCGTTGTTGAGCCTGGCCGCGCTGGGGCTGATCTTCCCATCTTTTGCTCAGCGTGTTGCCGGTCCTGTGTTACGCCTTGGCAATGCCATCAATAGCCGCAGCACTCGTACCCGTGGAACCGCCTCGGCGCTGCTCGCCGGGCTGGCGGTTGGGCTGCTGTGGTCGCCCTGTGCCGGACCTGTGCTAGGGGCCATTCTCAGTCTGAGTATCGCCGGGCATAACCCTGTTGCCACCGGGAGTTTGCTGGCGGCGTACGGCAGCGGGTGTGCGGTGATGCTCGCGCTGCTCGGCTTCAGCGGTCAGGCGCTGATAGGGCGGTTGAAAGCAAAATCGGCGATGATGGATGGGTTGCGAAAAGCGGCGGGGGTTGTGATGCTGATGTCGGTCGCCTTTACCGCGTTCGGTCTGAACAGCGTCTTTCAGGGGGCAAACGGCGTCGCCGATCGTCTGGAGAAAACCTTGTTGCAGCTGGCCCCGGACAGTCATCCTCAGCCGACTCTCCAGCCGGTCGCCCAACCGGTGACCACCAGCGCCATGCCCTCGCTGGAGGGCGGCACCGGATGGCTGAACGGTGACCCGGTCACCCCGGCGTCGTTAAAAGGCAAAGTGGTGCTGATCGACTTCTGGACCTGGGATTGCATTAACTGTCAGCACGCTCTGCCGCACGTTCGGGAATGGGCCAACAAATATCAGGCCCAGGGGCTGGTGGTGATCGGCGTGCATACCCCGGAGTATCCCTGGGAAAAACCCCTGGCATCGGTGCAGCAGGCCATCAACAAATGGCAACTCCCGTACCGGGTGGTCACCGACAACAATTACAAGATCTGGACGGCCTTTGGCAATCGTTACTGGCCTGCGCACTACTTCTTTGATGCCAAAGGGCAGCTGCGTTACGCCTCTTTCGGGGAGGGGAATAATGACAAGCAGGAGCAGGTGATCCAGCAGCTGTTGAAAGAGGCGAAGGCGTAATCAGGGTTCGCGTCTGGCGACGATAAACAGTCGCGGAAACGCCAGCAGTATCTGCCCGTTCTCTTGCAGCGGATACTGCTCCTCCAGAAGCTGATGATAGCGATGTAAATAACGTTGTTGCTCGCTCTCGTTCAGATCCTGCAGCCAGGGCCGCAGGCCGGTGGCGCTCACCCAGTCGATAATAGCCTGATGCGAATTCATCTGGTGGTAATAGGTTGTACGCCAGATGTCCACCTCGCATCCTGCCTCGGTCAGGATATCATAATAGGCATGGACGCCTGCCAGGGCTTCGCGCCCGCGATCGGGATAACCCTGTTCAAAGGCCACCTCCCGCATCAGCACGTGCGTTGGCTCCAGGTCATTATCCGGCATCTGAATGGCGAGCACGCCGTGCAGCTTCAGCAGCGAAACCAAATGGGGCAGCAGTTCGTAGTGGTTCTCGACCCATTGCAACGAGGCGTTGGCGTAAATCACGCTCAGGGCTTGCTCCGGGCGAAAGTGGCGAATATCGGCCTCTATAAACTGGCAGCCAGGCAGTGCGGCTCTGGCTTCTGCCAGCATTGCAGGTGAAGTATCGACGCCGGTAATACGTGCAGAAGGCCATCGCTGCTGTAACAGCGCCGTGCTGTTACCCGGCCCGCAGCCCAGGTCGACTACATCAGTAACCTCATTCAGCGCAACGCGGGAGAGTAGCTCGACGGCGGGGCGTGTACGTTCGGCGTTATAGTGCAAATAGAGGGCGGGGTTCCAGTCGGTCATGCAGAGTTCTCCGGTTTGTTCTTTCCAGAAGTGTAGATGATGAGGTTTGCCGGGTGACAGAAATCCGTTTCTGTCGGCGCGATTCGGCTAGAGGATCTTCTTCAGGGCAACGTGGTACAGCAGCATAATGGTTTTGCCATCGACAATCAGGCCGTCATCGATCGCCTGCAACGCCTGTTCAATGGGCCACTCCAGCACCTCGATATCTTCACCTTCGGCCTCAATACCACCGCCTTCACCGGTGCGATCGTCTGGAAGATACTCCGCGATGTAAAAGTAGAGTTTCTCAGTGACCGAGCCAGGGCTCATAAAGGCTTCGAAGACCTTCTCCACGTGGTCGATCTGATATCCGGTCTCTTCTTCCGCTTCGGCCTTGATGCGCTTTTCCGGCGCCATGTTATCAAGCAGACCGGCGGCGGTTTCAATCAGATAGCCGTCGTGACCATTGATATAGACCGGAAAGCGGAACTGGCGGGTGAGGATCACCGTCCGTTTCTCGCGGTTATAGAGCAAAATGGTCGCGCCATTGCCCCGGTCGTAGGCTTCGCGATTCTGGCGCTGCCACTCTCCGTTACGACGGCGCACATCGAAGGTGTATTTTTTGAGCGTATACCAGTCATCTGACAACGTTATGCTGTCATGAATGCGTACTTCTGCACGTTCTGATTGCATGGTGCCTCCTGTTTACGTAGAGTGGGCATCATAAACCGCACATTCGTGCAATATCAAGATCAAACATGCAGCTTCAGGAACCGATCTATGCTCACTCGTCAACGCAAACAGCTGATCCTCGAAAAACTGAGTTCTGAAGGGCAGGTGCTGTCGAAAACCCTGAGCCTGGAGTTTGGGGTGTCGGAAGATACCATTCGCCGGGATTTACGCGAACTGGCGGCCGACGGGCGTTTACAGCGGGTACATGGCGGCGCATTGCCGGCATCACAGGCGGTGTCCAGCTTTGCGGAACGCAGCAGCCTGGGCATTGAGGCGAAAAAGCGGGTGGCGAAGAGGGGGGCAGAACTGATCTCGCCCGGCCAGGTGGTGATTATCGACGGCGGGACGACCACAACCGAGCTGGTGCGCTGCCTTCCTGGCGATCTGGCGTTTACGGCGGTCACTCATAGCCCTGGTATTGCCCTGGCGCTGGTGGATTATCCTCAGGTAGACGTGATCCTGATCGGCGGGCGCTTATTCCGTCACTCGGTGGTCACGGTGGGTGCCGCAGCCATTGAAGGCATTGCGCAAATCCATGCCGATCTGTTTTTTATGGGGGTGACCGGCATTCACCCGGACGCCGGGCTAACCACTGGCGATTATGAAGAGGCGTGCATCAAACGTGCATTTTCCGGCAGAGCTGCAGAAACAGTTGTGCTGGCGTCCCCCGAGAAAATCAACACCGCATCGTCTTTTATGATCGGTGAGCTTTCGCTGATCAATACCGTGGTGGTTGAACCGGATACGGACAGCCGCTGGGTGGAGGCGGTGAGTCGGCAGGGCATTTCGGTAGTGACAGCATAAACGACGTTGATTGAACCACCCGCAGGAAGAGCACCGCCGCATAAGCTACGCTTCAATGAATGCGTGTTTAACAAAAGGACTGCGTGATGCTGCAAAAAATCAGCCTGTTATCTCTCGCCTGTTTGCTGTTTACCGGGTGTATGTCCAACGAAGGCACATCCCCTGAAGAGAAGAAGTTTCGTAAAGTCGAGGCCGCGGCGAGCGAGTGCGCCGAAATCGTGAAAAACCAGACCATCGAACTCACCGCCGAGGGGCAGGATACTGATACCCGCTGGACAACGGTGGAGTATGTGGTGCCCGGTCAACACACCCGCACGGTGGAGTATCGCACCTCCTCGGTACTGGATAATGGCCAGCCGGGCAAGGCATGGCAAACCTGTATGTCGGATAAAAAAGCTCTGGTACCTGAGCTAAAACTGTAGCCCATCCAGCTGCGTACCGGTGCCAACGCCATGCTGACGGGTGAAACCGTCCTTAAGAACGTCGAGATGTATCCGTGGGTCGATGCCCGTTACCAGACTGAATTTAGCGATAATACCGACATCAAAGCGGCGGATGAGCACAATACCGACGGTCATAACATCTCAACGGGTATCTTCGGCGCGGGTAATAACACGACCATCGGTAATAATTTCTCCCTGAATACGGGGCTGTAATGCGTTACAGGCGATGTGGATAACGATGCCAGCGTTCAGGGCGGTATCAGCTATCCGTACTAATTCACACTGAACCAACCAACCGGCAGGGGGCTTAGTATCCTTGCCGGTTTTTTTGCATCTCGCACGGCAAACAATATACTATAGTACATTATATAAAATCATATATTGATGGGTGTATAACGATGACCGTGAGGGTGGACACCGATATTCAGGATGCAATGAAGCAGGCAGCGCTGGGTGCCTCGGAGATTTTGCGCGGTCTGTCCAATGCTGACAGGCTGTTGTTGATGTGTCAGTTAAGTCAGGGAGAAGCGAACGTCGCGCAGCTTGAAGCGGCGGTGGGCATTCATCAGCCTACGCTGTCTCAGCAACTGGGTGTATTGCGGCGCTTAAAGCTGGTGGAGACCCGGCGCACGGGCAAACAGATTTTCTATCGCATTGAGGATCCACGGATCTTCGCGCTGCTCAATACCTTATATGACCTCTATTGTCCTCAGACAGGAGTGGACCATGACGATTGATCTCTCTCACTTTACGCCGCTGACCAGTCTCGGGGGCGGGTTGTTAATCGGATTTGCCGCCATACTGCTGATCCACTTTTGTGGGCGCATTGCCGGTATCAGCGGCATTGTGGCGGGGATGCTAACGAAAAAGACCCGAACAGAAGGGTGGCGAATGGCTTTTTTAGCGGGCCTGATCGGTTCGCCGCTGCTGTTCTCCCTGTTTTATCCCTTGCCGGAGATAACCGTTCAGACCTCCTGGCCGGTCATTATCCTTGCCGGTTTGCTGGTGGGTGCAGGAACCCGTCTGGGGTCCGGGTGTACCAGCGGGCATGGCGTCTGTGGGCTGTCGCGCTTTTCTAAGCGATCGCTCGTCGCCACGCTCACCTTTATGGCGGTGGGCATTGTTACCGCCACGCTGATCGGTTTCTGGCTGGGTTAAGGAGGAAAGATGTTAGTCATTTTTGCATTTCTTTGCGGCCTGATTTTTGGCGTGGGGTTGCTGATTAGCGGCATGGCAAACCCTGAAAAGGTGCTGGGTTTTCTGGATCTCTCCCAGCCCTGGGATCCCTCGCTTGCCTTTGTCATGATCGGGGCGATTGCGGTGGGGATAGTCGGTTTTGCGTTGGTCAAAGGCAAAAAAAGGGCATTTTGTGGCGTGCCCATCCTGTTACCGGCGAACAACACCATAGACCGCACGCTGGTGGTGGGTGCCATTCTGTTTGGTCTGGGATGGGGGCTGGCGGGCATTTGCCCTGGGCCGGCACTGGTATTGTTGGGCGCAGGCGTCGGGAAAGGGCTGCTGTTTATTTTGGCTATGCTGGTGGGGATGTGGCTGGTCAACAGGGTTCGGCCATCATAAACCTTGCGGCTGACTTCAACCTACCAAATTTAGTCTGGAAACCTTGACCCCATTTGCCAGATGCTGTGTAGAGTCATCCCCTTATTTTGAAAAGAGAGCGCTATGAAATTATATGTGTATGAGCATTGCCCGTTCTGTATCCGCGCGAGAATGATCTTTGGCCTGAAAAAAGTGCCTTTCGAGTTGGGCGTGATTATGGAGGGCGATGTCGAAACGCCAACCCGTATGGTGGGTAAAAAGGTCGTGCCGATCCTGCAAAAAGAAGAGGGCGTTTATATGCCGGAAAGCATGGATATCGTTCACTATGTTGATCAGCTTGACGGCTCGCCAGTAATAACAGGTGAGTGCGATCCGGCGATTGACGCCTGGTGTAAAGAGAATACGCGCGCCGTATTCAACCTGGCGATCCCGCGTTTTACCCGGGCCGATTTTAAAGAACTCTCTACGCCAGCCGCGCGCGATGCCTACACCCAGCGCGAGATTAACGCGTTTGGCGATCTGGATACGTTAATGTCCAATAGCCAGACCTATATCGATACGCTGTCGGATGCATTGGGTAAAATTGAGACTTATTTACGCGCCAAAAATCCTGTCAGCATCACGGATTTTTATCTCTTCCCAATCCTGAATTCGCTGACGATTGTGAAAGATTTCCCGTACTCACCAGCATTACGCGGTTATCTGGAGCATGTCTCCATGTCATGTGATGTACCGCTGTTTACCGATAAAGCACTGTAACGCTCAGGGGGCCTGGCCCCCTTAATCGTTCGAAAAAATGGTTGTCCGATTTTCGGTTGTGCGGCTTTCGTCGTATACCCTGGATTCAGCCTGTACCCGGCGTTCACTTTTTGGTTCTGTGGAGTGAAAAATACGGTAATGTGTTTGTTAAATAATCAAATTTAGAATCCTGACCATGACACCTTTGTTATTCCATAAATATCACGGACTCGGTAATGATTATCTGGTGTGCGAGCGTTCTGTCGCAGAGCAGCTGAGCATCGAGCAAATTCGCATCATATGCCATCGCCACTATGGGTTCGGATCTGACGGTCTGCTAATTGATAGTGGAGATCAACATCATCCCACATTGCGAATCATCAATCCGGACGGTTCAGAAGCCGAGAAAAGCGGTAACGGTCTGCGTATCTATGCACGTTATCTTTTTGATATCGGCCGCGTCGGACACGAGCCGTTTCTGGTGCGCACCGCGGGCGGGGACGTACATTGTAGGGTCCATGAAGATCCTCATCAAATCACGGTGGAGATGGGGAGGGCGAATTTTAGTCCGGCGGCATTGCCTGCATTGATTGAACAGCCCGAAGTACTGAATTATCCACTTAAGCTGGCTGATGAAACACGGCGGGTATCGTTGGTCTCAATGGGCAATCCACACTGTGTTGTGCTGGTGGATAAGCTCGATCTGGCGCTGGTGCACCGTTTGGGGCCGCAAATTGAAAATCATCCTGTGTTCCCCAAACGCACCAATGTCCAACTGGTGGAGGTCGTGGATCGCAATACGCTGCGGATTGGTATCTGGGAACGGGGAGCCGGTTTTACTATGGCATCCGGTAGCAGTAGCTGTGCCGCGGCAAGCGTAATGCGCAAATTAGACCGGGTCGATAACCGTGTCAGCGTAAATATGCCGGGTGGGCAGTTGCAAATAACCTTCGGTGAGCATTTTCAGGTGAGCATGAGCGGCCCGGTGCAAAAAATTGGCCGTCTGACGCTGGACGAAGACTGCTTTGCTGGTGGGGATGATTCCTGCGGATTTTAAATCTTTGCAGACTGGCAGTCTGCTACGGATTGCCGGTCATTTTCGTATTAACTGCCATTACGCCAGCAAGAGCAGCATGCTGACATAATGGCAGGAAACTTAATGCGCGTCCGGAGGTTGTATTGGCCGTTATGAGGTGCAGAAGTCGATTTTGCCAGAAGCGGTTTAATAGGCTTATTACGGCCTGGGCAAATTACGGCGGCTAATTGCCAGATTCCATCTGATCTCATCCCGAGGAACTGTCAGAGAGCAGCGGCTAGTCGGCGAATGCCTTCTCGCAGAACCTCTGGCGGATGATTAGCAAAACCAAGCAGGATACCTTCCCGGGGAAGAGGGCGCTGGCAATAACGTACAAATGATTGTATCCCCATTCCGAGCTGGGCGGCTTTTGCTTCCACCTTTTTACCCTGAAGACCGTTATGCAACCAGCAAACCAGATGAATGCCAGAGTCAGACGGATGAACAGTCATCTTTTCCCCTAAGTACTCCTGAATCGCTGCCGTGAGCGAGGCTTTTCGCTCAAAACAGGCTTTGCGGATACGTCTGACATGGCTGGCATAGTGCCCCTCTTCAATGAAATGTGCTAAAACCGCCTGCTCCAGATAGCCGTTGCAGAGATCGGAAAAATATCGGGTAACCATAAATTGTTCGCATAAGGCAGGTGGTACCACCAGAAAGCCCATACGAAATTCCGGATACATCATCTTAGAAAAGCTACCTGTATAGATGACCCGCTGGTGCTTATCGAGTCCCTGTAACGCCTGTAGTGAGCGGGTGGCATAGCGAAACTCACTGTTATAATCATCTTCGAAAATCCACGCCTGATTTGCCTGAGCCCATTCCAGTAGTGCCAACCTGCGTGACAGGCAAAGCGTCCCCCCCAGAGGAAACTGATGGGACGGGGCCGTGTAGACCAGTTTAGCATCGGGATATTGCAGTATACCGTCGTGTATATCCATCCCGTTGTCGTCCACCCGCACCGGTCTGACAATCGCGCCAACTGAGCTGAAAGCACCTCTGGCACCGTTATAACCAGGATCATCCAGCCACACCTCGTTCCCTGGCGAGAGCAACGCTTGCGCGGTGATATTAAGCGCCTGCTGGATACCATTAACAATTATCACCTGGCCTTCATCACAGTTAACCCCACGGGTTGCCTGAATATACTTACTAACAGCGCGCCGGAGTGGCGCATAGCCGGCGACGTGGGTATGCAGCCCAAGTTCACGTCTGGATTGTCTCCAGATACGGGCAAGCAGCCGCCCCCAAAGTTCATGGGGAAAGAGGTCGATACATCCAACGCCTACAGTAAAGAGGCGGTGAGTGCTAGCCTCTTTATGGCTTTCACTCCACAGCGGACGTAACGCCGCAATGTCAGGATTAATTTGGCCGTCGATAGACTGAGACTGAGTTACATGTGTCAGAGGCCTGGTTCCATTCAGCGGCCCTTCAGGAGCGTTTGTTGATACGAAAGTTCCGGCACCTTTACGCGTTTCCAGATAACCCTCAGCCATCAGGCGATCAAAAGCAGCGATAACAGAATTGCGGGAAATTGACATCATCTCAGCCAGCGCCCGGCTTGAGGGGACCCGTGAATTCGCGGTAAGGCGACCTTCCAGAATGGCATTACGGAGCACACTGTATAGTGCATCCTTTATCACGCCTTTAGGGAGTAACAAATCGTGGAACAGCGGCGCAATAACTCTCTTCATGCACAATCCAGAAGCTCAGCAAAAAAAAGTGGATCCTATAAATATACAAAAAGTGTCACTTACATGGAACCATTACGGTAGATAGAATTATGTTAACCAAGAGAATGTGGTTTATATAATTAAGGATAGAAAACCGATGAACAATGAATATCTAAATGAAGAATCAGCAAAAATAAGCATTCAGCCCGCTACAGAGAGCGACTACATGCAATGGTTACCACTCTGGAAGCGTTATCAGGAATTTTATCGTGTAGATATTTCAGACAACGCTACACAGAACACCTGGACACGCTTTCTCACACCGCATGAGCCGATTTATTGCGCGGTGGCTAAATATGAGGGAAACATTATTGGTCTGGTTCATTACCTGTTTCATCGCTCAACCTGGGAGGAGAGGGATTACTGTTATCTTGAAGACCTCTATGTTAACCCGGATGTCCGTGGCAAACAGTTTGGCAGACAGCTTATTGAGTATGTACAACAACAGGCTCGAAAACGACATGCTTCGCGTCTTTACTGGCATACCCATGAAACCAATCTGCGTGGCCAGCGTCTCTATGACTGGGTGGCAAAGAAAAGCGGCATGATTGAATATCAGATGCCGTTGCGTTAACGAGTTTAGCCCATTGCATCAAAAGCATGTAACGGGTCGATGTCTGTCTTTACGCTCTAAATCACGATAGCGCTCCAGTAACCGTTAACAGTCTCTGTCAGATATCTTAAGCCGGGTTGGGTTGCAGCAAGACGTGTGATAAGACGGTGGTCGATAACGTCCTGAAGGATCCTGAGCCGGTTTACATCGCTCATTGAGAAAAATTCCGCTGCGAGAGCTGTCATGATGCGGAACCCAGAGTCCGTCAGACGTCATCCAGTTGCGGACGGTCTCGATTGAAAGCCGGATATCATGGCGCTCTCTGAGTTTTTCAGCGGCCAGCGTGGGTCCAAAATCGCTGTAGTTTTCACGTATCAGTTTGAGCACGCGTAGTATGAGAGATTCGGTCAACCGGCGGATGCTGAGCTGGCTAAGTTTGCGGCTGATAAGTCCTTCAGCACCTTGGTGCGCATAATGTATATTATGTTAAATGCGATCTGTGAGTTGATAGCGTCCTGTCCCTTATCCATACCGCATCACTAACTTCCCTCTTCTTTTCATAAGTCGAAGCATTTCAGTCAAGGTTCTACAATTGAGCGCATCACTGGTAATACGGGCGCTTTTCGTCATGGGTCTGGGTCCCGGATTTCTGTCACGGCTCGCCGCGCCCCATGTTGTTGATCAAGCAAGTTTAAGCAAGTGCGTGGCAATTCCCCATCTTACAGCGCTGCACTGCCCATTGATCAGATCGAACACAGAGTAACTCGCGTTGGGTTGCGCGTACCGTGGGAAATTAACGATAGCCCCTTCGTTAAGCCTCGCAAGAACGCCCTGACTGACATGCCCGTGAGACACAATGCAAACTGTTTGATGACGCGAAGTTGCTTCCAGGCGAAATAAAAAATCCATAACCCGCTGAGACGCATGTGCGAGAGTCTCTCCACCTGGTGGGCAGTAATCTGCATCTCGCTCAAATAATGCATGGGCTTCGTTTTGATGATTTTGTCCGAACAGGTCTGTGGACATGCCTTCAAATTCACCAAATGCCTGTTCTTTAAGAGCGGGTTCAGCCGTCAACGAGCAGCGAAAGTGCTCAGCCAGGCGCTGACCCATTTGCCAGGCACGTCCAAGCGGAGAGGCATAAACATATTCTATCTGGTGATCACTTGCAGCAAGCGCCGCCAGTAAGGCAGATGTTTCGCGCAAACCCTTATGAGTTAACGGGCTATCGCTGTGCCCCTGAATAATGCCTCGCATATTCCACTCTGTTTCCGCATGCCGCACCAATATCACCTTCATCGCTTCATTCTCCCGCCGACCGACACACTGCCCTGACCTTCTCTCTTAGCCAGCGATGTCCGGGATCATTTTCCATGCGGGGATGCCACATCTGCGAGACCGTTATCGTCCGGGTTTTGAATGGCAATTCAAAAATATGCAGTTGCTCTGTCATCTGCTGGTTCCGCAAATAGAGTGCGGGCACCATGGCAATCAGATCGGACGCCAGGGCCACGGATAACGCAGTCGGAAAACCAGGCACTACGCTGGCAATCTTACGTGTCATCCCTGATTCTGCCAGCGCATCATCCACAAACCCATGCAAGGAACCGTTGGGTGCCGCGACCACATGGCCCCATGCGACATAATCCTTTAGACCGATTGTCGGTAACGATGCCAGCGGATGCGTCTTACGAACCGCACCCACAAACCTGTCCTGGAACAGCCTCTGAAGTCGGATCTCTGGACCCATATTGCTCTGCACACCAATTTCCAGGTCAACCAGCCCCTCACGCAGATAGCGTGACGTTTTTTCAGGTTTTGGCGCAAAGCGGATGCAGACATCAGGCGCGGCCTCAGCCACGGCGGCAATCAGTGCCGGGCCAAACGCAACGACAAATCCATCATTTGCCCGGAGGGTGAAAAACCGCGCCAGATTTTCCACCTTGAGCGTCTCCATGGACGGCTGCAGCACCGCCCTCGCCTCATGCACCGCGTTTTTGGCGCGATCCCGGGAGGCTTCAGCCCAGGGAGTCAGCACCATGTTACGACCTGCCCGCACCAGGATCGGATCGCCCGTCACTTCCCGTAGCCTGCTAAGGGTACGGCTCATGGCGGATGTACTCAGGTTTAAACGGCGCGCGGCACCTGCAACGCTCGCTTCTGCCAGCAGGATATCGAGCGCGACGAGCAGGTTAAAATCAGGATCGGACATAGTGAACCTCTAAGCGATATCAGATAAGGCGTTTGGTGCAATGATTAAGTGTAAATGCTGCATCTTCCGCACTGTATACCCCATGATTATAGTTTCTTCATCAAAACACCATCCCCAGGAGTCAAGATGAATACGCTATTTTCAAACCAACCCGGCGATGAGGGGTTGCCAGGACAGGCGCGTGCCCGGGTTATGATCGCCGTCATGATTACCACGCTGATGGGCGTGTTTGATGGCACGATGATCAACATTGCCCTGCCCTCTATGGCGAAAGCCATGCAGGTGCCTGCAAGTATCGCCGTCTGGTTCGCCAACGGTTATCTGCTTTCCGCTGCGATGACGTTGCTTATTTTTGCCTCGCTGGCGGCCCGCTACGGATTTCGGATGGTTTTTATGGCTGGCCTCGCCATGTTTGTCCTGACATCACTGGGCTGTGCGCTGGCAACAACCCCGGAAATGCTCATTGGTATGCGTATTATTCAGGGGATCGGCGGCGCGGCCACACTGAGTATCGCCCCGGCCATCCTGCGATCGGTCTTTCCCGGACGGCTGCTTGGACGCGTCCTCGGGCTGCATGCCCTGCTTATTGCCTCCAGTACTGCGGTTGCGCCCGTACTGGGCGGCACGATCCTCGATACGCTGAGCTGGCAATGGCTGTTCGCCATTAACCTGATCCCGGGTACCCTCGCCCTGGTGCTGGCGGGTAAAGCGTTACCCGCAAAACGCATGGCCGGCAATACGGCGTTCGACACCCCCGGGGCGGTGTTATCGGCGACGCTGCTGGGAGCGACGATCATGGCGGCGAACAGCTTTTCCGGCCCTGAGGCCGTGGCTCAACACACCCATCTCGAGGCAACCTGTTGGGGTCTGCTCGCGATGGTCAGCACCGTTGCGTTTATCTGGCATATCCGCCGCGCCCGGGAGCCGTTGCTGCCCCCGGCTATTTTCAACAATGGCCGTTTTTCCCTCGCTGCATTAACCTCGCTGGCCTCTTTTATCAGCCAGGGGATCACTTTTATTGCGCTGCCTTTTCTGTTTCAGAGCGTATATGGCTATAGCCCTGTCGTGTCGGCGCTGCTGTTTGTCCCTTGGCCGGTGGGAATTGTGCTGATTGCGCCCCATGCGGGACGTTGGGCCGATACGTTCTCAGCGCCGCTGATCTCCACCGTTGGGCTGGTTATTTTTGCCGTGGGGTTGATCCTGTTGGCGACGCTGCCCGCCACGCCTGCCATGTGGGATATCTGCCTGCGAAGCCTGGTGTGCGGTATTGGATTTGGCTGTTTTCAAAGCCCAAATAACAGGGAGATGCTGTCTAACGTTTCGCGTGAATATGCCAGCTATGCCTCCGGGATCTTGTCCATCGCGCGGACCTTTGGACAATGCCTTGGCGCCGCCGTTGTGGGTATTCTGCTCACCGTCATATCGAACGATACCGGCCAGACATTACATGAGCAGGCTGTGCATGTTGCCCTGTGGATCGCCGTCGCCGCCTCTGTCGCGTCGGTGTTATTCAGCCTGAGCCGGCTGCGCAAAACGGTGACGTTCTCGCTGGGAGGCGGACGCTAATGATCTCAACTAGACTTCTAAGCGGCTGTAAAATGCTACGTGTTGATTCACTCATTTCACCCAGGTGTTGTTACTCCCCGAGAGGTCTACCATGTCATTTGTCACCACAAAAGATAATGTCCGTATCTTCTATAAAGATTGGGGTCCCAAAGATGCACAACCTATCTTCTTCCACCACGGCTGGCCATTAAGTGCGGATGACTGGGATAACCAGTTACTGTTCTTTTTAGCGGAAGGCTTCCGGGTCATCGCCTCGGATCGTCGTGGACATGGCCGCTCCGATCAGGTCAGCGACGGGCATGATATGGACCATTACGCTGCCGATGTTTCTGCCGTGGTTGAGCATCTGGATCTGCACAATGTGGTGCATGTCGGCCACTCCACCGGCGGTGGCCAGGTGGCGCGATACGTGGCGAAGTATGGCCAACCGCAGGGCCGCGTGGCGAAAGCCGTTTTAATCAGCGCCGTACCGCCATTGATGGTGAAAACACCGGATAACCCGGGCGGTACGCCGATTGAGGTGTTTGATGGATTCCGTAAAGCCCTGGCCGCAAACCGGGCGCAATTTTATCTGGATGTGGCGACAGGTCCTTTCTACGGCTTTAACCGTGACGGAGCTGAAATTTCACAGGGCACGATCCAGAACTGGTGGCGACAAGGGATGATTGGCAGCGCGAAGGCGCACTATGAAGGTATTAAGGCGTTTTCAGAAACTGACCAGACCGACGATCTGAAAGCGATCACCCTGCCGGTCCTTATCTTGCAGGGCGATGACGATCAGGTTGTGCCTTATAAGAATGCCAGCCTGCTGCAGGATGAACTGCTCAGCAACAGCACGTTGAAAGTGTATCCGGGCTATCCTCACGGGATGCACACGACGCATGCCGATGCGATTAACCAGGATCTACTGGAATTTATCCGTCGCTGACGGCAACAAAACGGGTGGCCTTTGCCACCCGTTTTGCTTTACCGGGAACTTACAACGACGCTTTTAAACGCGCCACCGCTTCTTTCAGGTTTTCATCCGTCACGCTGACGTAAGACATGCGCAGCGTGGCATGATCCGGCTCGTTGCAGTAGAAGAACTCCCCTGGCACATAGACCACGCCGTTGTTCAGCGTCTTTTTCAGCCATTCCGTGGTGTTCATCTCGTATTTGAATTTCGCCCACAGGAACATGCCGCCCATCGGTTTATGGAATGTCAGATGCTCGCCCAGCTCGCTTTCAATGTGCTGGCACAGGATCTGGCATTTGTGTTTATAGGCCTCCCGAATCA
Source organism: Leclercia sp. LSNIH3 (assembly GCF_002935105.1). NCBI lineage: Bacteria > Pseudomonadati > Pseudomonadota > Gammaproteobacteria > Enterobacterales > Enterobacteriaceae > Leclercia > Leclercia sp. LSNIH3. Next base: position 110,421 of record NZ_CP026387.1, on the reverse strand, counting down.
GATCGATCTGCCCGGCCAGACGGCCGCTCTCCAGGTAGTGGTACGTCAGCGATTGCGACAGCGAGCTGGTGTGCAGATCGGTCGCCTGCTTCAGGATCACCACCTGACGCTTCACCCAGTCTGGCAGCACTAACCAACCTACCCTTGCGCCTGGCGCGAGGATTTTTGAAAACGTGGAGGTATAAATGACGTTATCGCCGCAGCCCATCTCTGCCGCCCAGGCTTTAAGTGGCGTGAAGGTTTTGTCGGTGAAGTTGATTTCGCCATAGGGATCGTCCTCGATGATGACGAAATCGTAGCGCTGGGATAATTCCACCAGTTGCTTACGGCGCTGCTCTGCCAGAGTAACGCCGCCCGGGTTGCCGAACGTCGGAACAATATAGACGGCTTTCACCGGCGTGGTCTTAACCAGCGCTTCCAGCTCATCAATGATCATCCCTTCGCCGTCTGTACCCACCGACATTAAGTTAGCTTCCGCTAACTGTAAAACCTGCAGCGCAGCCAGATAGGTGGGGCGTTCGACAACCACAATGTCGCCCGGATTGATCAGCGCACGCGCCAGAATATCCAACGATTGCTGGGAGCCGGAGGTGACGACCACGTCATCCACACCGCAGTGAATTCCCCTGCCGCTCAGCAGCTGGCAGATTGCGCCGCGTAGCTCCGGGCTGCCCTCGCTCAGACCGTACTGAAAAGCCTCTTTCCATGTGCTGGAGAGCACCTTCTCCATAGCCAGCTCCAGCCCTTCACGATCGAAAAGATCCGGGTTAGGAATGCCCCCGCCGAGTGAAATCACCCCTTCCATCTTGCTGTGTTTTAATAGTTCTCTGATCGCCGATGACTGGAGGTTCTGTACTTTGTGGGCAATTTTGTTCTGCGACATCTTTTATTATCCTGGTTTGTTGTATCCCAGTTTAAGTATCACATGTCGGCCGCTTTGATAATCACTTTCTGTAGAAGAAAAGCGAGGAATAATAAGAGAAGAGACCGGAGCCAGCAGGCTCCGGCAGTAGGATCAGAACTCGATACGGGCGCCGAAGTTATACCGGCGTCCTTCCAGCATCGACGACTGGTTGTACGAGGTGCGGTAGATCGGGTTCGCATCGAACAGGTTATAGATGCCGGTCATCAGCGTGACGTTCTTGTTCAGATGATAACGCGCGCCCAGGTCAACCAGCGCGTAGGCTTCCGTTTCGCTGGATTTACCGATGTCCGGCGAATTACTGCGCCAGCTGGCCTTGGTCCATAGCTCGAGGTCATTTACCGCGTTCCAGGTCAGAGAGACGTTCGCCATACTTTCCGGGAAATCGCTCAGGGCATACCCTTTATAGTCCCCGCTTTTCTGCTCGCTGTGGGTATAGGTATAGTTGGCGTTGGCTCTTAAGGATGACGTTACCTGCCAGTCGCCGTTCAGCTCCAGACCGTAGATCTCCGCATCGCTGACGTTGGCGTACTGGAAGACGGTATCGGCGACATAACCGTTGTAGGTACACTTCTGCGTGTCCGACGCGGTACAAATGAGATGGTCGCTGATTTTGTCCTTGAATTTGGTGTAGAAGATTGTCGCATCCAGCGCCAGCGCGTCCTGCTGCCAGTACAGGCCCAGCTCGGTGTTGACGCTCTCCTCCGGCTTCAGATCGTCATTACCAATGCCGATTTCCGAGTAAGGATAAGCGCCATACACGCTGGTAAAGCCTTCGTTATTCTGCCGCAGATCCGGTTTCTTATAGCCCGCAGAGACGCCACCCTTCAGCGCCCAGCGTTCATCAATGGTCCAGTTGCCGTAGAGCTTAGGCGTGACGTGGTAACCAAAGTAGCTGTCATGATCCAGACGCGCTGAGGTGGTCAGCGTAAAGTCTGGCACAATCATCCAGGCATCTTCAGCAAACACCGCCCAGCCGTCACGGGTAATTTCGCTGACCGGCGTTACACCCGGCGCTTCCTTATCTTTAATCCCGAACTCATCATCCAGTTCGTTACGCGTAAAGTTCACGCCTAACGTCAGTTTGTGATCGCCCAGCGTAAAGGTGTTGGCGCTGTTGGCTTCGTAGTTTTTCTGAGTAATAAACTGCGAAGACATCCCCGGAACGCGGTACTCGGTTTTGGCTTTTTCGTAGCTGATGAAGTTTTTCACTTCCAGCAGATCGTCGCCATACCAGGCGTGTTGCGACAGTGATGCCGCATCGCGGTCAAAGCCCCAGTACCACTGCTTATCGTTATGGGTCTTCTCCTGGTTGCCTTTGGTGGCATTCAGATCCCAGAGCTGAGTATCGGTCGGCGACATGGAGATGGTCGCATCCAGATTGCCGGACTGATGCTTCACAAAACGCTCATCGTTGATGCTGTCATCGTCACGACGATCGAGATAATCCGCGGCCACGCTCACCCCGAGCTTGCCCGGGATCACCGGCCCCATCACAAAGGCATTGGTCTGGTTGGTATTGCCGTATTCGCTCTTCTCCTGCAGGAAGTAGTTATCCTCCAGAACCCCCGTCCATTTCTCCAGGTTATAGGCCTTTTTGGTAATAACGTTGACCACGCCACCGATGGAATCAGAACCATAGAGTGAAGACATCGGCCCGCGGATCACCTCGATCCGCTCGATAGCGGCAAGCGGCGGCATAAAGGCCGCTTCGGTGCCGATATGGTGTCCATAAGGGCGAGATTCACGGGTCGCCTGTTTGATGCCGTTCACCATGTACGAGGTATAGGTGGAATCCATCCCGCGCATCTGGACATCGCCCGTTGCCAGGCTGCCGTGACCGTTACCCACCAGGACACCCGGCATCTCGCGCAGCGCTTCGGTGACGTTCTGATTCGAGCGGGTGTTCAGCTCCTTTTCATTCACCACCGAAATTGTCGCCGGTGCTTCGCGGCGTTCCTGGCTAAAACCGGTCGCGGTCACCACCAGTTCATCTTCGTTTGCGGTGGTCGTTTCTGCGGCGAAAACGGCCAGCGGCAGGTTAGCCAGAGCGAGCGAGACCGCCACGGCCATGCGTGTTTGCTTTATCACAACGGGATCCTTAGAACTGGGTTAAATCAATCTTGAGCACGTAGTCAGCTTTATTGGCTTTTTCATCCTGCTTCACGCTGGCATAGAGCGTGTTGGCATCGGCAGAAAGCGCCAGACTGTTTGGCATCGCCGCGGTTTTAACGGTGTGTTTCAGGCGGTTGCTGGTCGCGTCGATCACGCTAATCTGGCGATCGTTGCGATGCGTGACATAGACTTCTTCCCGTGCAGGGTTATAGAGCACGCCAACGGAGTTAGGCGTCGGGACACGGTGCAGGAGCTTGCCGGAATCCAGCTGCACAACCAGCACATCGCGGGTGTTTGTGTCAGCGATATAACCCACCCCTTTCGCGGTGTTCAGGGCGATGTTGAGGAAGTAATGTTCCGGGTCGGCAGGATCGACCTTCACGCGGCTCAGCGGCTGCGATGTTTTGCCATCAAGGGTGATCAGCTCCCCGGTACCGGAGACGACGTAAACTTTATCGCCCGCTTCATCCACCGCAAAACCTACAGGCTCCAGCTTATGGAGGGTGTGTACAAGCTCTTGCTTCTGCGTATCCACTACCCAGAGCAAGCCTTTATCTTTACGACCAATCCCCGACACATACAGACGCTGGTGCTTCTTATCCAGCACCACTTCACGAACGTGGGCTTTCTTATCCGGATCGGCATTGTCGCTCAGTTGGATGGTTTTGATGACGTCGTTGTTGCGCGTATTAAGCAGCGTGACCGACCCTTCCAGAGCGTTGCCCAGATAAAGAATGTGCTGCTCCTGATCCAGCGCGACGGCAAAAGTGCGGCGTTCTGTCGGGATCTGGTGTTCAATTTTCAGCGTGGGTGCCGACAGCTGGAAGACCAGTCCGGCCGTTTTGTCTTTATCAAAAGAGGGCGCGGATGCCGCATAGAGGGCATTCTGAGCTTTATCATAGGCCAGCTCATAAACGCCATGTCCAAGCGGCTGTACAACGAAATCCTTTTCGGTAAATTCTTTCGCGAATAGCGAACCAGATTGCACCGCCAGGCAAACGGCAAGCGCACACAGGGTTTTGTTCTTTCCGGCAGAGGTAGTTTTCATGTCATTATTCTTTACAGTTGCTTACGTAAAGGAAAATGATAATGAAAATAAATATCATTTACAATTGTAAAGAATTCTCAACCACCTACCATTTTTAGTATCAAAGAACGGTTATGTCGCACACTTAACGGGCCTTTAACTCACGAACCGCCCTATTCTTGCCGCCTGGCTGGCTAACCCCTTAAAAATGGCCTCACTGACCTGCACGGGGAAATCCGGTGGCAATTCTGCCCTGACGGAGGCAATAACGTCGTCTGTTCGCTCCGCCATCTCGGCCAGCAAACGGCGAGCGGCCTCCTGGGAATAACCTGCATAAGCAGCGGTGCTGATAAAGTGACGCGGTTGGATCATCGCAAAATGGTACTGCCGGTTCTTGCCCTGTAACGCCATCGCCATCTTCGCTTTTTTGACCGGGATCCCCCCTGCGTCGAACAGCGGAAACGCGGAAATCACGTCGTACAGCGGGGCCATGCGAAAGGCGGAATCCGCCTCGATAAACAGGCTGAAATTCTTCCCGTGACCATCAATGGCGGCCAGCATCCAGAACAGGATCTGCGCCTTAAAGAACAGCTCGCGATCCTGCCCCGCCAGGCGGGAACCGAGCAGCAGCTTCATGGCGTCGGCAATCCCGGGACCACCGTGAGATTCATATTTCAGCGCTGGGGACACGCCCAGGGCCTGGCAAAAATCTTCCTGCGGCAGGCGCATCAGCCACCCGCTGCTGGACCAACGACGGTCGAAACGCTCGATAATCAGCACTTTCTTGCGGCCAAAGGTTGCCATCTCCGCCTGTGCCACTGGGAAACCAAAGGCTTTGGCAATGCGCAAACACAGCCATTCGTTTTCACAACTTTCGCTCAGGTCGATATTGTTTTGTTCTATTCTGCCGATCGGCAGCTTAAAGATGTGACTGGTTGGGGTGCTACCCTGGGGCCGCTGCCAGCGTGCCTGGTACCATAGCAGCGCCGTCTTTTCCTGCGCGCCGGCCAGCGAAATGCGAAAGTCGGCATCCTCCTCGGTCATCCCCAGCGGTGCCATCTGATACCCGTCGAGCAGCGCGGCAATCTGATCGTCATCCAGCGGTTCGGCCACGATATCTGTTACCGGGGGGATCTCCTGTCCCGGCGGATAGAGCTGAATGGCGCCCACACAGTCACGCCCGACACTGGCCAGCAGATCAAAGGGATGAGCGGTTTCAACCTGGAATCGGGCCTGCATGCGGGCAATAATCGCTTCGGAGTCAGGCAGCAGATTACTGAAGAAATTAAAGACCTGCGCGCCTCTGATCCTGCCGTGCTGTAGCGGCAAAGAGAGCGAAATCGCGCGCGAACCCGGCTCGGCCAGCCACTCCGGGGCATACTGGAAGGACATTGCCCCGCTGCCGTCACGATGCAGCGTACCCACTACGTCGCCATTCATCGCGACAGTCAGTCGTTGTGCGCGCATCGCTTACCACTCCTTTTTCCAGGCATTCTTATCCGGCAACGTGCCGCCTCTTTTCACCACGTGCAGCTCCAGATCCAGCGCCGAGAGGATTTTGAACAAGGTTTCCAGTTTGGTAGAGCCTGGTTTGTTCTCAAATTCCGATACCGTGGTTTGTTTAATCCCCACCTGTTCAGCCGTTGCCGTTTGGGTTAACTTATTGACCTTACGCTGATCCCGGACAGCCTGAGCCAGTGCGTCTGCCGATGTAACTTTCATGTTTATCCCCCATAGCGGATATTTTAGAAAAATCCCCTGTAGGGGATAAAATGAGAATACCCCCTACAGGGGATAAGTGCAAATTATCCCCTTTAACGGATAATCGCCCTCGCCATCTTGTTTTGCCAGACTGTGTTAATGTGCACGATGTTGAGGTAAAAGATAAAAGAATGGCATTGTATGTTGTAACTACAGAATAAATTATTTTAGTGACATCTATTTAATACCTTTTAAAGGTGCGCGATTTAATATTCCCGCGCTAATGAAGAACTGCCCAAATATAATCCAAAATATAAAACAAGCTCCCGTTTCGTTAATTACAGTCTGTAAACCTGTTTTGCGACTAACTAACGTAGCGGCTTCGGGTAATTTATGCGTCCAATATAAAATAATTTCGCTTAAACGAAGCGTACTGCGTAAAAAAAACACCCTTACCTCCCGATGATTTTAATCATTTTTTAGCAAAGCGAAGCAGGTGTTCCATGAAAAGAACCCGCTGCTCATCAGGGTTCCCGTCTATCATTTAAAGATAAGAGAACAGTAGATCTGGTTCGCCTTTATTTTTGCAAGGGATGTTAAAACAAACCTGGTACTTCCGGGTGGTTTTTTTTTGACTCTGTTTAGCCTTTAATGAAATACGGCGAGGGGGTAGGCATGCCTGAATATGATCTAAATATGAGTAAAAGCCAGGTTATTTTACCAGGATTTGACCCATAGAAGTGCTTATTTATTTCTCCTTTTTAAAACCATGCTGGTTTGCTTTTTTATTGAGAAATACTATCCATACGGGAGCAGTGAGATGCCGATTTTCAACTCATTCTGGCAGGCGGGGTTTGAGGGTGCGGATTTTGTTACGCGGCAGGGTCATGCCCTTTCAATGGATGATATTACGGGCCACGGCAGCAGACATCTCGAGGATTACAGGGCGCTCAGCCCCTTTAACATTGCCACGGTAAGAGAGAGCGTTGGCTGGAGACTCGCTGACAAATCAGGTGGTTACGACTTTAGCGCCGTGGCCGCAAAAATGGTGTCAGCAAAGGAGCATGGCGTCCAGATTTGCTGGACAATTTGCCATTACGGCTGGCCGGACGATATCGATTTTTTCTCAGATGAATTTGTAACGCGTTTCGCCTGTCTGTGCGGCGCGCTGGCGGCTTTTTTACGCCCCTGGTATCAGGAGCCGCCGGTCTATTCCCCGATCAATGAAATCTCCTTCACCGCCTGGGGGATCGCGGTAGGTCTGTTTCCCGCCTCCCTTGGGCAAGACATGGACGGCATGCAAATCAAACGGCAGCTGGTTCGTGCCGCGATAGCGGCCTGCGACGCTATATGGGCTGCCGATCCCCGCGCCAGAATGTTGCACTGTGATCCCATTGTCCATCTGATTTCTCCCGATAACGACCCAACGGTCGAACTGGAAACTGAGGCGTTGCGCACTGCGCAGTTTCAGGCGTGGGACATGTTAGCAGGACGGCTGGAGCCAGAACTGGGGGGCCATCCACGCTATCTGGATCTGATTGGGGCCAATTATTACCACGACAACCAATGGATGACGGGAAACAACCAGCGCCTCGCCTGGCATCTTGGTGATGGCCGCCGACGACGATTACATACGATGTTACAGGAGCTTTATGAACGCTATCACCGCCCTATTTTGCTTGCCGAAACAAGCCATGTTGGCAGTGGACGTGGCGCCTGGATTAACGACGTCGCCTCTGAAGTCGCTCAGGCTCAGCTGGCAGGCGTTGAGCTGACCGGGATATGCCTTTATCCCATTATTGATCGCCCCGACTGGGAAAATAACGCTGTCTGGCATCACTGCGGTTTATGGGACATCGCGCCCGATAAAGCACGACATCTGAATACCGTTTATGCACATGCCCTTAAGCAAACCCAGGCGCGGCTGGAACATTTTCAACGGCCATCCGGCGCTTTGACCTTCACCGGCACAGAGGAATCAGATATGAATAAAATATATGTATTTAGTCACCTGCGCTGGGACTTTGTCTTTCAGCGTCCACAGCATCTGATGACACGTCTTGCCCAGCACTATCACATCGTCTTTATCGAAGAGCCGCTCTATTCAGCGGATAAACCGGAGCTGAAACTCTCCCGGCCTGCCCCGAACGTCACTGTGGTTCAGCCCCACACGCCATCAAAAGCGCCCGGATTCCATGACGAGCAGATAGCTTTTCTGGAAACGCTCCTGACAGAGCTACGGGAGCCGGACGAAACCCCGGTGGTCTGGTTCTACACGCCGATGGCGCTGCCGCTGTTAAAAGTCTTTACCCCTGCGATCGTCATCTACGACTGCATGGATGAACTTGCCGCCTTTGAGAAAGCGCCTCGCCAGCTGTTGCAGCGCGAGTCTGCCCTGCTGACACGGGCAGATATTGTCTTTACCGGTGGCCCCAGCCTGTATGAGGCCAGAAAAGGCCGTCACCCGAATATTCACTGTTTTGCCAGTAGCGTCGATGCGGTTCATTTTGAACAGGCGCTGGATCGGGGGAATCATCACCCGCTGCAGGACGACATTCCTCATCCACGGCTGGGGTACTACGGCGTCATTGATGAACGCATGGATTTATCGCTGATAGCCGCCCTGGCGGACTCGCATCCGGAGTGGCAAATCGTGATGGTCGGCCCGGTAGTGAAGATCGATCCCGCAACCCTGCCTCAACGCAGCAACATTCATTATTGCGGCATGCAGCCTTATCAGGCCCTGCCACAGTTTCTTGCCGGCTGGGATATGTGCCTGATGCCTTTCGCGCTGAATGAATCCACACGATTCATTAGCCCGACAAAGGTGCTGGAGTACATGGCCGCGCAGCTGCCGGTGGTCAGCACCGCCATTGCCGATGTCGAAAAACCTTATAGCCACGTTGTTGCCGTCGCCCAGGATCACGCCGCCTTTATTACCGCCTGTGAACAGGCCCTGGCGCTGCCGGAAGAGACCCGAAAAGCGCAGCAGCAGACAATGCAGAGCATTGTGGCCAGCACCTCGTGGGATAAAACCGTGCAGAGCATGCATGCGCTGATTGAGAGCGCGTTTTCACGCTATCTGGATGCCTCCGCCGGGTCGGTTGCGCCCGGGGATAGCCCCTCTGACGAGGCCTCTTCCGAGCCGGTTTTACGGCTGGTTCCACCAAAACTGGCCCATAGCGAAGTTGAGGAGTGTTTAATCCTCGGCGCCGGGCCAACCGGGCTGAGCGCAGCCTATCACTATGGCGAAGGCGCAACGTTACTTGAGCGCAATGCCACGGTCGGCGGGCTTTGTCGCTCCATTCAGGACAAAGGATTTACCTTCGATTATGCGGGCCACATTATGTTTTCCGCAGACGAAGACGTGCTGGCGCTGTACAAGACGTTGCTGGGTGACAATATTCACTGGCAGATCCGCGAAGCCTGGGTTTATACCGACGGTGTTTATACACGCTATCCGTTCCAGGGATCGCTTTACGGACTGCCTGCCACGATCGTCAAAGAGTGCATTCTGGGTGCCATCGAGGCGCGCTACGGGACAGGGTCTGATGTGCAAAGCATGACGACCTGCACAGAGAAAACCGCTCAGGGTAAACATCACCACGACTGCTGTGCCGATGGCGCGGTGCCGGACTACATCAGCGCAGACGCGGCAGAAAAAGCGCCGCGAAAAGACAGCTTTGAAGCCTTTATCTATGAGACCTGGGGCAAGGGGATCGCCCGGCACTTTGCCATCCCCTACAATAAAAAATTGTGGACTGTGCCGCTGTCGGAGATGGAGACGTCCTGGCTGGGAGGCCGCGTTCCCCTGCCCGACCTGGAGCAAATTATCGACGGCGCCCTGAATGAGACCGCAAAACCTATGGGGCCTAACGCCCGCTTCGGGTATCCGTTACAGGGCGGTTTCCAGGCACTGATGAACGGGTTCCTGCCGCATATCAAAGGCCGGATCGAGACCGGGGCTGAAGTAAGTAAAATATATGCCAATCAGCGCATTGTTGCCCTCGCAGATGGACGGCAATACCGCTATGAAAGGATGATCAGCACCCTGGTGTTGCCGGAACTGATTCGTCTGATGGGCGATGAAGTGCCGCCTGAAGTCCGTAAAGCGGCGAAAGGCCTGCGCCACGTCTCCGTTCGCTGCGTAAACCTGGGGATTGGTCGCGATAATCTGACTGACAAACACTGGATCTACTACGCCGGGAAAACGATCTTCCACCGCATATTCGTCCAGGGTAACGCCAGCCCCTTCTGTAGCCCACCGGGCGGTTGCGGCCTGACCTGCGAAATCAGTTATTCACCGGATAAGCCGCTGCCGGTTGACGGCCAGGCGTTAATCGACCGATGCATTAAGGAGTGCATTGAATGCGGGATCATTTCGGCAGACGATGAGATTATCACCGCCAATCAGATAGATATCCCGTATGCCTACGTGATCTACGATCAGAACAGGAAAGAGAACGTGGAAACGATCCGCAAATGGCTGCTGCTGCATGGCATCACGCTGGCCGGACGTTACAGCGAATGGGAATACTACAATTCAGACCATGCGTTTATCGCCGGGAAAGTAGCGGTCGAGAAAGTCCGCGGATCGGCCTACCGGCATTCTGTTTCCTGACGGCTAAATCATTAACTGTTCAGCTGTCGCCGTTTGCGCTAACGTATTGTTCGCAAACGGCGACGATCGGGCTCCCAATCGCTGTAGAACCAAGACAAACGGGCACAATGTTGAGGTGTCTTATTCGTATAAGTTTATTGTATGTTGTAACTACAGACAATTCTGCCGCTGCGCCTGGTCTGTTCTACACTCACTTACACAACACCATCGGGAGAAGATCAGAAATGGAGACTCCATTAACCCCCCACGAGCTTCATCTCTTCTCGCACATCCTGTGGCAACTCGGCTCGGGCCAGGGCAGCCGCACCCTGCGTCAGGAGACGCTGGAAAATGTCTGCGCCTTGTTACAGGCCGATTTTGCGGCATCCTGCATCTGGTCTTCCCTCTCTAACACCTCACGCCATGGCGTCAGCTGGAACATTGACGACAAAGCGATGCGCGAGCATGCCAGCACCTGGCAATATATCGATCCCATCACCCCACTTCTGCGCGCAAAACAGCGCCCGACGCTGGTTGATGAGGTGATGCCAGCCCACGAATTATACAAAACGCCCTTTTACCAGCACTTCCTGAAACCCTGCGGGATGCATCACGGGGTGAATGTCTACTTTATACGTGAAGGTGAAGACGTGGGCGATCTGCGCATCTGGCGGGCCAAAGGTGCCCCGCCGTTCGGGCAACGCGAGATCGCGCTGCTGCAGTTGCTGGAGCCCTGGTTTGCCAGAGCCTTACCCAAAGATGACGCGTCACCGGCTTTAACCGCCCGCGAGCAGGAGGTTGTCAATCTGGTCAGTAAAGGCCTGGGGGATAAAGAGGTCGCCCGACTGCTGAACATCAGCTTCACCACCGTTCGCACTCATCTCAATCACGCGCTCAAAAAGCTGGATTGCGCCAACCGCACGGAGCTGGCCTCACGGTTCAGGCATTAATGCCTCCTCAATCCTGAGGATGGCGGGCGCGTTTGGGATTTGCCTAAATGTTGCGGATACCTACAGCCAGGAAACAGCCCATGAAAATAATAACACCCGCAACCCCTGCACCTCTGGATACCCTCTCCGCCGCCGATGCGGCGCAGCTCATCAGCGACCGAAAGATAACGAGCGAAGCCCTGGTTCGCGCCTGCTTAGCCCGCATCGATGCCCATGAGAACCTCAACGCCTTTATTACGGTCAATGCGGAACAGGCGCTGGCCCAGGCCAGAGCCTGGGATCAACACCTCTCGGACGGCGGTGCCCCCTTGCCGCTGGGTGGCGTTCCCGTCGCGGTGAAAGACAATATTCACGTCGCCGGTTTGCCCAATACGGCGGGTACGCCTGCGCTGAAAAATTTCGTGCCCAACACCACCGCCCCGGTGATCCAACGTCTTATCGATGCGGGCGCGATTATTATTGGCAAATGCAACATGCATGAGCTGGCCTTCGGCGTCACCGGTTATAACGCGGCGTATCACACGCCTGCGATTAAGGGCGTGCGCAACGCCCACGATGTCAGCCGCATTGCGGGCGGCTCCTCGTCGGGCAGCGCGGTGGCCGTAGCTGCCGGGATGGCTCCGGTGGCAATTGGCACAGATACCGGGGCATCGGTGCGCCAGCCCTGCGCCCTGAATGGCTGCGTCGGTTTTCGCCCCACCACCGGGCGCTATTCGCAGATAGGGATCACCCCCATCTCCCACACCCGGGATACCGCAGGCCCGATGGCCCGCAACGTGGCAGACATTGCCCTGCTCGACCGCCTGATAGCCGGTGGCGACGTGTTAGCCCCTAAACCCGCCGGGACCCTTCGCCTCGGAATTGCGCACTATTTCTGGCAAGCGCTGGATGAAGAGGTCAGCCAACTGGCCCACGCCGCGCTCGACAGGCTGCGCGCTGCCGGGGTCACGCTGGTTAGTGTGGATATGCCCGGGCTTGAAGAGGCCAACGCCGCTGTCTCCTTCCCGGTGGTGATGCACGAGGGCAAACACGATTTGATTGATTATCTGCAGGCGCACGAAACCGGGCTGACGCTGGAGGATATCGTGGCGCACATCGCCAGCCCGGATGTCCGCGCCATCTTTGAGCACGGGATTGTACCGGCGCTGATCCCGGACAGTAACGGGGATCCCATCCCGCTGCCGCCGCTGTATCAGGAGGCGATTTCGCAGGGGCTCGGGCGGTTACTCGCCCTATATGAACAGACCTTTAGCGACCATCATCTCGACGCGCTGATTTTCCCCTCCTCGCCGGTCGTCGCCCCGCTGGCGAATGATGAGGTGAGTTCAACAGAAAACTTTGCCCGTTTGATCCGCAATGTGGATCCTGGCAGCAATGCACGACTGCCGGGACTGACCCTGCCGGTCGGGTTTGGTGCCACCAGCGGGCTACCTGTGGGGCTGGAGATAGACGGCTTGCCAGGCTGCGATGCGCAGATTCTGGCGACAGGTGCCACGCTGGAGCGGATTTTGGGGCAGTAGCAAGTCGCGAATTCTCCTGCTAAACAGCCGGAAACCATGAGGGTTATACAGCAGCGTCACCGGAACCAGCAGCGCAACGCTTATCAGCTGAGCGCGTGGTGTCTCCGGTGATGCTGTCGCCTGATACATCCCGATCGTAGACAGGACGATCCACACATACAACGTAACACCGCGCACCAGAACGAGAACTCACCAGCCTCCCCGCCTACGACAGAAAGTGATACTCGCATTTATGACTGCCCCACCAGCACCGCCCCGGTAATGGATAGCAAGAATCGGGGATGCTGCAGATGCAGAGGCCACGTCTCCCGAGATTGCGCGGACCAGAATAATATTCGGCCACCAGCGACAGTATGCAAAAGAGCGGAAACAGGCTGAGCCACTGCCGGCCGGAGCCAAGTCATTGGGATCGTCTGGATCAAACGCCCGTCAATCAGGCAGAACCAGATCTCGCTTAGCCGCAGACGTAACAGCAGTACGCCGCTGAGAAAAAAGCCGCTCCCAAACAGGATAAAGACCGCGTGCCCGCCAACAAATATCAGCCAGCCGCCGGGAATACTTTATGTCAGGACAAGCAGTTAGCCGCTCAACACGGCCTGGAGACGTGTTTTTGTCTGTGGCATTGCCCGTCTCTTTTCTTAACTCAGGCAATAAAGCAATCGACAGGCAGGCAAACGAATAAACAGGCGTGCCGTGGTTTAATGACGAAATTGCTAACATCACTACACTTAACTGGCGACAGGCAACCTGAATACGGAGCAGCGGATGGTTAGCACACATGTTTTTATCGCGGTCAGTCTTGATGGTTACATTGCCCGCCAGGATGGCGATATCGACTGGCTGTTGCAGCGCGATGATCCGACAGAAGATCATGGCTATACAGCGTTCATTGCGGACAAAGAGTGGATCGTGATGGGTCGGGGGAGCTATGAGAAGGTGCTGACCTTTAAGGAATGGCCTTATGACCGCCCAGTGCTGGTACTCTCCCGACAGCTGGCCGATACCCCGGTGCCCGAAGCGCTGAAGGGCAAAGTGCAGTTCTCACGCCACACGCCAAAGGACGTGCTCAATGACCTGACAGCGCAGAACGTACAGCGCGTCTATCTCGATGGCGGGCAAGTGATTCAGTCGTTTCTGCGTGAAGGATTGGTCGCCGATATGGTTATCACTACCGTTCCTGTCCTGCTGGGCTCAGGAAAACCGCTGTTCGGTTCCCTGTCCCGGGATATCAATCTGACATTGTTATCCAGCCGCAGCTTCCCTTCAGGTCTGGTGCAGTCGCACTATCGGCTGATGTCATAGCTGACAGGGATAGCGGCGACCAATACTCACGCGAGTAGCACTCACCGTTAAAAATTGACTTGCCTCCGAATAGAACGAAAATAAACGTTCCCGGCGACACACTATAGAAATGGAGTCTATCATCGCCTGCTCACGTCATTTTCAGCTTACGACCCGGCTTAAACGTTCAGGTGCCCTGATCGCGGGGGCATTATTGCTGGTCAGTTGCAGCTCTACGCCGCCAAAATCGCTGGTTACTCCGCTGCCGCCGGTAGCTAAACATCCCCTGCCGGATAAAACAGGCCGACATGAGCCGGTGCGTGGCGTCTGGCTGGCTACCGTCTCCCGCCTCGACTGGCCGCCCCTGGAGTCGGTGAACGGTCGCCCTGCCGCATCGCGGATCGCTATGCAGCAAAAGGCGCTGACCGATAAGCTGGATAACCTGAAAAGTCTCGGGATTAATACCGTATTCTTCCAGGTCAAACCGGACGGTACAGCCCTGTGGCCGTCAAAGATTTTGCCGTGGTCCGATATGCTGACCGGCAAAATCGGTGAAGATCCCGGCTATGACCCGCTGCAGTTTATGCTCGATGAAGCACACAAGCGCGGAATGAAGGTCCACGCCTGGTTTAACCCTTATCGCGTCTCCACCAATACCCGCCCCGGCACGGTCGCGGAGCTGAACCGTACCCTGTCGCTAAATCCGCCGAGCGTGTTTGTTCTGCATCGGGAGTGGATCCGCACCGCAGGGGATCGCTATGTTCTCGACCCGGGCATTCCTGAAGCGCGGGACTGGATCACCAGCATCGTGGCAGAAGTGGTGTCGCGTTACCCGGTGGACGGCGTGCAGTTTGATGACTACTTCTATACCGAAACCCCCGGCTCGATGCTGAATGACAGCCAGACGTACCGCCAGTATGGCCAGGGTTTTGACTCGAAAGCCGACTGGCGCCGTGATAATACCCAGAAGTTGATTGCTCAGGTCTCGCGTACCATTAAACAGCTCAACCCTAACGTCGAGTTCGGCGTCAGCCCGGCAGGAGTATGGCGTAACCGCTCCCACGATCCGGCCGGGTCCGACACACGGGGTGCCGCGGCGTATGACGAGTCCTTTGCCGATACCCGTCGCTGGGTGCAGCAGGGTTTTCTGGACTATATCGCCCCGCAGATCTACTGGCCGTTTTCGCGGGATGCAGCGCGGTATGACGTGCTGGCGAAATGGTGGGCCGGGGTGGTGAAACCAACCCATACCCGCCTCTACATTGGCGTTGCGCTGTATAAGGTGGGCGAGCCGTCAAGCAAAGAGCCAGACTGGACGGTGAAAGGCGGCGTGCCGGAGCTGAAAAAGCAGCTTGACCTGAACGAATCCGAGCCGCACATCGACGGCACGATTTTGTTCCGCGAGAACAATCTCAATCAGCCTCAGGCGCAGGAGGCGGTGCGGTATTTGAGAACCCGCTGGGGGTCCTAGCGCCTGATGCTGGGTATCTGTGTTATTCGCGCCGGTGTTAATGTCCCTTTGCAGGCAAAACGGTGCATTCCGTAACGGGACCGTAATCATATCCCTGAACGGTGAAGTTCGGGAAATCAGTCACCGTGACCATGCTGTCAGACTGATAACTCGGAGGAGCATTATTGCGGAGCTGGTCTTCATTTTCCCGTGCCAACTCCGCTGAAAAGGGGCTGGTCACACTGATGCTGTTCGGATCAACGGTATGTAGCTGCCCCGTTTCGTCTGTGGTGATACTGAGCCGATAGCGTTGTGTGATGTAAGAGGTGGTTTTGCCTTTGGCTATAAAGGTTGTGATGACCTGAAATACCCGGGTGTCACCCTGATTAGCGATCACGGTCATGCTGTTTTTGTAATCCAGGATGACGGGCTTATTATCCGCCACGATCGTTATCGGAACATGACAAATAACCTGAGCACCCGGCTGTTGTACGGCATTTAAGCGCAATACCTCTTCATGCGAGGCCGCGTGGACAATTGTTGGGGCTAACAGGAAAGCAAAAACCGCGAAGGCTCTGCACATTAGTATATTTCCCTTATTTATAATTTTCTTCCAATGTACCTGTCGCGTTTATTCATTGAAAGGCCCCCTTTACGCCCCTACCCAAACGGGGAGCAAAGGGATTTGCCCGTCTTACAGGCTGCGTTCCCCAAGCAGAGTATGCGTTTCAGGCTGAGAACCACTCTCCAGCCGCCGGATTGCCGGTACCAGACTGGCCCCTGCCGTGGCAATCACCACCGCCAGGGCTGAAACCAGCAGCACGTTGCTGGTGCCGTACTGAATCGCCAGCGGGCCAGCGATAAGTTCACCAAAGGGAATGGCCACAAACGACCCTACCGCGTCATAGGCATAGACCCGCGCCAGTTTTTCCGGGGGAATGTGGGTTTGCAGAGACTGCGCCCAGGCGACGCCAAACAGCCCAAAGGTGACGCCAGCCATAAAGAACGCAGCGATAAGCCAGGGGGTGGTAGCCAGCTGGCTCAGCATGAAAATGGGTAAGGCGCAAAACGACATCAGCATCACCCCAATGAAGAGGTCGCGGCGAGGACGCCAGCGCAGCGCGAGGGATGATCCGACGATCAGGCCGATACTTTGGGCGGCAATGATAAACCCCCAGTGTGCTCGACCAAATGAAGCATCCGCAATCACTGGCCCCAGCACCATCATCACGCCGCTGAAGGCCGCATTAATAATGGTGAACTGGACGACGATAGCCCAGACCCAGGCCCGGCTAACGAACTCCTTCCATCCCTCTTTCAGGTCTTGCAGGATATTGCTTTGCGTTGAACCCGTTTCGACGGGCTGCACGCGAATGAAATGATAGAGCGGTGCCGCGGCGGCGAAGCCCAGCGCATCAATGGCCAATCCCCAGCCGGGACCGACAGCGCTGATTAAAATACCGCCCAGCGACGCGCCGATTACCGTCCCGCCATAAATACCGGCCTGAAGAAAGGCGTTGGCCTGACGCAGGTTCCTGGCGGGAACCGTCTGGGGGATGAGCGCGGATGAGGCCGGTAAAGCAATGCCGGCAGCAGCGCCATTGATGGCGCCAAGCAAGGCCAGTCCGGTGACCGTCGCAGACCCGTCCAGTACCGACCAGGCCACAATAGCCTGTGAAAGGGCCGCCACCACGGAAGAGGCAACTAACACCCGGCTACGGGAATAACGGTCTGCTAACACCCCGCCCAGCAGCAGGAAAAGTACGTTGAAGATCGACCGGGACGCGACAACGATACCCAGATCGGAGACCGACCCCCCGATATCCAGCACCGCAAAAGCCAGGGCGATAGGAGCGATACCATTCCCCAGCACGGTGAGGAAGCGAGCAAAAAATAGATAGCGAAAGGCGGAGAAATGAAAGGCACGGACGTTTTTATGAGGCGTTTTCATGGAGTCAATGGCATCGGGTTCGGGAGAGGCATTATAACGGAACAGCGTTTCAAAAACATCCGTTCGCGGTTATACCCTCACATGATGGCTGGTTAGCGCGCCATTGACGTAGCGATGGATCATTAGCCCCGGCGCGTCCTCGGCGGGAGGAACCCGCTCGCTACCAAACCAGACCGGATTGGCCGGGCACACGGAGGCACAAATATGTGCTGGTATGCCCGCAAACATCCCGGCCACCGGTCTGTGTACGTGTCCTGAAGCCATCGCAAGCGGTCTGGTCGCCGCGCGGTGAATCAGGGCTTCCAGCCGATCCAGCCCGTTGCACAGGGTCTGATCCAGGGTTGGTATGCCGCAGGCAAAAATATGATGATGCAGGAACAGAATGGATGGCAGCGCGTCGGCCCGGTTGAGCTGCTTCTCCAGCCAGTCCAGATGCGCCGTCACAGAGCCGTGATCGTGCCCCTCCACCGTTGTATCAAGACCCATCAGACGCAGACCACCAACCTCCAGAACGGCATGCAGCGCGCCATCACAGGCATCCTTTACCCCTGTCTCCTCGCGCCATAACGCGCGCATAAGGCGACGATTGTCTGAGTTACCCGGCAGTATTAAAGAAGGATAATGCTCCTCAGCCAGACGGGCGGCGATCTGTTGATACCCCTCAAGCCAATCGTTGTCGGTTAAATCCCCGGAAAGCACCAGCGCGTCAGGCTGGAGTTGTCTCAGCCACCTGAGTACCCGGTCAAAGCGGGCCAGATGATCGTTATCGGGAGCGGCATGAATATCTGAAATCTGGGCTATCAACATCGCGTTTTCCTTAAGCCTGGGAACCCGTCAAGGCGCTTGCTGGCCCCCTGCTTTTCTTGTACCCTCCCCGCTTTTAACCCCTTGCCAGAATATAAAAGGATGCCTGTGACAGCACACCCTTCTAAAGATCCTTTGCATGGCGTCACGCTGGAGATGCAGATCAATGCCCTGGTGGCGCGCTACGGTTGGGCGCAGCTGGGTAAGCTGATTAAAATCAACTGCTTTAACAGCGATCCCAGCGTCAAATCCAGCCTCAAATTTTTGCGCCGCACGCCATGGGCACGCGCCGAAGTCGAAGCCCTCTATCTTGACTCCCTGGACGATCCCGCGCCGACTGACGTCGACGACGAGACCACCAGCCCGTGGGAAAGAGCACGGGCTGGCAAGTAACCCCGCGCGTTATGGCCGCCGTAACAGCACGATGCTGCGGCCTGGCAGCGGGAAATCAGTATCCGGGAGCACTGCCTGCCCCATCTGCTCATCACCTGCCGTACTCAGCTCCAGCACCCAGCCATCCTGACCGCATTCCGGGATTCGGAACGGCACCGACCCCTCGTAGGGGTTGATTAACAGCAGCACCTCCTCCCAGATCCCCGGCTGATCGTGCAGGTCGGGCCGGGTAAGATACAGCCCAAGGGTCGTCCCCTCGTCCCAGTGCTCCGGCAACTGTGGCCCGCCACCCGCGTTAAACCACTGGATCTCCATTCCGTCACGCCAGCTTTCGCGGCGCAACAGCGGCTGGCTGGTGCGCAGCTCAATCAGATGTCGGGTGAACTTGCGCAGCGCCTCGGCGCTTTCCGGGAGGTTTTCCCAGTGTACCCAGCTGATCTCACTGTCCTGACAGTAGCCGTTGTTGTTACCCAACTGGCTACGGCCAAACTCATCCCCCGCCAGCAGCATCGGCGTGCCGTGAGAGAACAGCAGCGTGGTCAGGAAGTTACGTTTCTGCTGTTCACGCAGGGCGTTGATCTGCTCATCGTCGGTTGGGCCTTCAACGCCATAATTCGATGACCGGTTATCATTGTGGCCGTCGTTATTGTCCTCGCCGTTGGCTTCGTTGTGCTTCTCGTTGAAGGAGACCAGGTCGTTCAGGGTAAACCCGTCGTGAGCGGTAATGAAGTTGATGCTGGCCCACGGGCGACGCCCGCGCTGGTCATACAGATCTCCGGAGCCGAGCAGGCGTGCGGCAAAATCGGACGAGACGTTATCGCCGCGCCAGTATTCGCGCACGGTGTCGCGGTATTTATCATTCCACTCGCCCCAGCCTGGCGGGAAGCCCCCGACCTGATAGCCACCAGGGCCGATGTCCCACGGCTCGCCAATCAGCTTCAACCGCGAGAGGAGCGGATCCTGCATCATGGCATCGAAAAAGCCGCCGCGCTGATCGAACCCTTCCGGCTCGCGGCCAAGAATGGTGCCGAGGTCAAAACGGAAGCCGTCAATGTGCATCGACTCTGCCCAGTAACGCAGGGAATCCATCACCATCTGCAGCACCCGTGGGTGCGAGGTATTCACCGTGTTACCTGTACCGGTGTCGTTCACATAGTAACGGTGCTGACCGGCAATCGTGCGGTAGTAAGAGAAGTTGTCGATCCCCTTGAATGACAGCGTTGGGCCAAGCTCGTTACCCTCGGCGGTGTGGTTATACACCACGTCGAGGATCACCTCGATACCGGCATCGTGGAAGGCGCGCACCATGTCGCGGAAGCCCTTGATGCCGTTCGGGCCGCCGTAGCGTGACGCCGGGGCGAAGAAGTTAAGGGTGTTATAGCCCCAGAAGTTCTTCAGCCCGCGATCCAGCAGATGCTGATCGTCCGGGAAAGCATGCACCGGCAACAGTTCAACCGACGTAATGCCAAGACTCTTGATGTAATCCACCGTCGCTTTGTGCCCCATCCCTTCGAAGGTGCCGCGCAATTCAGGCGGGATCGCCGGGTTAAGCTGGGTAAAACCTTTCACATGGGTTTCGTACAAAATGGTGCTGGACCAGGGCACCGCCGGGCGGTGCGGGTCCTGACCGTCGAACACCCGCGGGTCAACAACCCGGCATTTTGGGGTATAAGGCGCGCTGTCGCGGGTATCAAAGCTAAGATCAAGCTCGTCATGCCCCAGCTCATAACCAAAATGGGCGGGGTTCCAGATAAGCTCCCCGGTCAACGCCCGGGCATAAGGGTCAATCAGTAGCTTATGCGGGTTAAAGCGGTGGCCATTTTCAGGATCGTAAGGGCCATAGACCCGGTAGCCGTACAACGCACCCGGTTTCAGATCCGGGACATAGCCATGCCAGACTTCATCGGTGTATTCCGGTAACTCGAGACGGGCTATTTCAGATTTACCACTCGGGTCAAACAGACACAGCTCAACACGTTCGGCGCAGGCGGAAAAGAGGGCAAAATTCACCCCTTTGTCATCGTAATTCGCCCCAAGGGGATAACTTTGCCCCGCCTGAATTTCATAAATTTTGTCATATGCCATAGAGTCTCTCCCTCGAACAGTAATAATCATCAGCCGCAGGCCAGTAACACCCGCCAGCAATCCTGTGCTTCATTCAAATGCAGGCTTTCGCCTAAGGTCAGGGTTTCACCACTGAAACAATCCCGGTAGCGGCGCCCGGCCAGTTCGGGAGGAAGAACCACCTCTGTCGCGCCCCACAGGGCCGCCCCGGTAACAGGAAACGTCTGTGCGGCATTTGCCAGCGCCAGCCGCGGTGCCACCACAATCAGCACGTCATCGTCATCGACGCGGGCGTAGGCAATCGCCTTATCCGCCCGTTCGCCACGGGTCAGCAGCGCAACATAGCTGCCCAGGCGGAACAGCGCCGGTTTGCGCTGGCGCAGATGCAGTAGCGTGCGGGTGACAGACAGCTTCAACTGCCCGTTCAGCCAGCTCGCCTCCTGGGCGGCAATATGAGGGTCTGCCGTATCCAGCTGCTGACGAAGCTGGTCGAAATCTGGCTCGCGGCGGTTATCAGGATCGACAAGGCTAAAATTAAGCCCCTCGCTGCCCTGATAAACATCCGGCACCCCCGGTGCGGTAAGTTTGATCACCGTCTGGCTCAGGCTGTTCACCAGCCCGGCGCGAATAAACGGACGTAACGAGGAACTGAAGTCCTGCAGGAAGTCCTGATTGTCCGGGGACAACAGATGGCGGGCATACTCCAGTACCACCGTTTCATAGGCTTCGTTGCTGTCCACCCAGTCGGTGCGCAGCTTGGCCTCGCGCAGCGCCTTCTCGACAAAAGCCAGGAAGCGCTCTTCCAGGGCATTCAGCCCCGCCGCATCCTGCGGGTCCAGCTCTGGCGGCCAGACACCCGCCAGCGCCTGATAGAGCATCCAGGTATCGGCACCGCGCGGCGCCGTGCCATCATTCAGAAAGCGAACGTGGGTCTGGTTCAACTGCTGCCAGCGGGCCACGCATTCCGCCCACACCTCCGGCGCTTCGGTCAAAGAATAGAGCCGGGCGCGGGCATCTTCTCCACGCTTGGTGTCGTGGGTCGAGGTGCCGGAAAGCGCATCCGGCTGACGGTCACGTCGCGCGGTCATCTCGGTGTGGAAGCGCGTCAGCGAGAAAGCCTGCGGCACCGGCTCGGCTCCCACCTCGTTGAGCGCCAGATCCATGTGCTGACGGAAAAACAGCGTATCTTCCACCGACTTCGCCATCAGCGGCCCGGTCAGCTGCTGGAAACGGGTGCGGAAATGCGTGGCGGTATCGCGGGCCTCCTCAGAGACCTCGCCGGTCAAAATACGCATCAGCAGTGCGATGGCGTCAGGATCGGCGCTGATTGTGGCGACCACGCTGTTCAGCAGGCGCACATCCGCGGCTGACATTCCCTGTGCCGTGCCATAGGTGCGGTACACCGGGAAGGCCACCAGCAGCTCGCGCAATGCCAGCCGCAGAGGCTCCTCTTCCACCTGGACGCCTTCCGTTTCGGAAAGGGTTTTCGCCAGCTTCAGCAGAGTGGAAAATTCCCCGGCGAAGTTTCTGTCCACCATCAGCAACCGCGCGTCGCGCAGTTCGTCGTGCATATCGACCGGGCGGCCCATCACCTTGTCATAGGCCTGACGCAGACTGTCGATTTTGTCGTCATCTATCAGCACCTCTGACAGCGAGGCGATAAATTCGTAGCCGGTGGTCCCGGAGATCGGCCAGTCGGTGGGCAGGTTCTCGCCCTTACTGAGGATCTTCTCCACCGTGATATAGCAGTCGGCACCTGCCTCCTGACGCAGACGTTGCAGGTAGGCTCGCGGGTCGGCCAGCCCGTCCACGTGGTCAATACGCAGCCCGTCCACCGCTCCCGAACGCACCAGGGCGAGGATCAGGGCATGGCTGTCATCAAACACCGCGTCGTCTTCAACCCGCACGCCCACCAGGCCAGTGATTTCGAAGAAGCGACGCCAGGAGAGTTCGTTCGGCGCATCTCGCCAGCTGGTAAGCCGCCACGGCTGCTGGTCGTGCAACCGGCTGATAGCCGCGGGATCGCTGAGGCTCAACACCTCCTCTTCGCGCCCTTGCCAGCTGTCGGGCGTCAGCGGGTAGAAGTTGTCGAAATAGGCCAGCGCGGGTTTGCCGGTGTTGGGATCGCGCTGCACGCTGAGCTCACCGTTCGCCAGCACCACTTCAAAATCATCTCCCAGAAACGGCAGCGTCAGACGGCGCGACCAGTCGATATCAAAATGACGGGCGTAGCGACTCTTTTCCCCATGCTCAATCACATCACGCCACCAGGCATTTTCCAGCGAGGTGGACATGTGGTTCGGCACAATATCAAGGATCAAACCCAGCCCGGCCGCCTTCAGGGCGCTGACCAGCCGCTCAAAACCGGCCCGGCCTCCGATGGAGGGGTCAATCTCGTTAGCATCGGTGACGTCATAACCGTGCGTCGAATCCCGGGCGGCAGTAAATATTGGCGAAGCATACAGATGGCTGATGCCGAGCTGTTGCAGATACGGCACCAGACTGGCGGCACGATCAAAGGTCATGCCGTTACGAAACTGAATACGCCAGGTCGCTGTGGGGATCATCAGGTCGGTTCTCCTTGTGCAAAACGTACAATAACGGTGTTCGCGAGCAGTTCCGTGCGGCCTTCAGGCCAGGCAAACAATGTTTCACCCGCTATCTCGGGCATCGTCTGCGGCTGATCACCCGTATTAAGTGCCAGCGACAGCGTACCCTGTATAAATGTCCAGTTCACCACCACGCAACCCGGGGCCGTTTTTATCACCCTGCCATTCCCGCCCTGCGCGCCGGCCAGCAACGGCACAATAGCCCGCTGGCGCAGCTGCAACAGCTGCTGGGTAAAGCGCAGCCAGTTCTGGCCGTCAGGCTGGTTGAGTTTGTCCCAGTCGAGTTTCGAACGGGCAAAGGTCTCAGGGGCATTCGGATCCGGTACGGTCTCGTCGTGATCGCTAAATTCTTTGGCGCGCCCTTCCCGCACTGCCCGCGCCAGGTCTCCGTGAAAATCGGTAAAGAACAGGAACGGCTGGGTTTCACCGAACTCCTCACCCATAAACATGAGGGGGATATGCGGCGACAGCAGCAGCGCAGCCATCAGTACTCGGGTACGCTCTTCCCCAATGAGACTTAACAAGCGATCGCCCTGAGCACGATTACCAACCTGATCGTGATTCTGGATGAAATCGACGAAGGCCGCTGGCGGTTGAGCGGTACTTTTCACACCCCGGATTTCACCGGTTTGCGGGGAACGTTCCCCCTGATAAGCAAAGCCTTCCGCCAGCGCCCGCGCCACCCATTGTTCGGGTTTTTCAGCAAAATCCTGGTACCAGGCGTGGGTTTCACCGCTGGCCATGACGTGGACGGCATTGTGCAGATCGTCATTCCACTCCCCGGTGAACAACGGCACGCTGCCGTCCTCCTCACGCGGATGAAGAAACACCACGTTGCGGCTGTCTTCGGTGGTCAGATGCACCGGCCGGTCGGTAATGGCAGCGCGAATGCGGGTGGCGATCTCAATTAACACGTGCGGCTCGGAGGTGTCTTCGATCTGGTCGATGGCGTCAAAGCGCAGGCCGTCGAAGCGGAACTCCGTCAGCCAGTACAGCGGCGCATCGACAATAAACTGACGCACCGGGGCCACGTCATAGGCGATGCCGTTCCCCCACGGGGTCATGCGTTCCGGATGGAAGAAGTCCGGGGCCAGCTTCGGCAGGTAGTTACCCTCCGGTCCAAAATGGTTAAGGACAATATCCAGCACCACCGACAGCCCCAGCCCATGGGCGGTATCGACAAAGGCTTTCAGCTCATCCGGCGTACCGTAGGCACTGTGCGGGGCATACAGCAGTACGCCGTCGTACCCCCAGCCACGGTTGCCTCCGGCCTGGGAGACCGGCATCAGCTCAATCATGGTAATGCCGAGCGAGGCCAGGTACGGCAGTTTGTCGGCGGCCGCGCGGAAGGTGCCCTCAGGGGTAAAGGTCCCGATATGAAGCTCATAGACCACGCTCTCTTCCCAGGGGCGGTCTTGCCAGTGGGTATTGCGCCAGACATAGCTGTGAGGATCGCACACCAGCGAAGGGCCGTTGACATCCCCTTGCTGCGCGCGGGAGGCCGGATCGGGTACTGCGGAGCCGTCAGGCAGGATAAAACTGTACGCAGAACCTGGGGCAACGTTGTTGACCGTCAGTTCAAATCCGCCGTCGCCGGTCGGGTTCATCGGCAGCGTTTCGTCATTCAGGCGCAGGGTTACGTGCTGCTGACCGCTGGCCCACAGATGAAAGCGAACGTTGTTCGCATCGCTATATTCACAACCCCAATACCTAATAGATTTAGCAGTCATTCCATCACCTCGTTTGACCCGTGATCCTCGGGTTACCTGCGTTTATCACTAAGCAGAGGGAAAAAGAGAAAATGCGCAGGCATGACGCCGCGCATGAACTTCAAGCATAGACCAGGAAAGTAATGTGAGATGAGTCACTTCGACAGGAACAGAAGGAGGGAGATAAATCCCCTCTCCCCGTTGAGGAGAGGGTCAGGGCGAGGGAGAACCGGCCGCACCCGCAAGCCGGAAGCAGTGCTCTTATGTTATGCCGGTTCCGGCAGTCTGAAGCTGGCGATGCTCTGGGTAAGATGCTTCGCCTGCTCTTCCAGCGAGGCAGCAGCGGCCGCAGACTCCTGCACCAGGGCGGCGTTTTGCTGGGTCACGCCATCCATCTCGGTCACCGCCTGGCCGACCTGGCCGATTCCGCGGCTTTGCTCTTCCGAGGCCACCGAGATCTGCTCCATCAGCGTGTTCACTTTATTGACCGAGTTAATGATGGCATGAATCACTTCCCCTGAGCGATTCACCAGCTGAGAACCGTTTTTCACGCTGGAAACCGACTGGGCGATCAGGTTTTCAATGTCCTTCGCCGCCACGGCGCTCTTCTGCGCCAGGGTACGGACTTCGGTCGCGACCACCGCAAAACCGCGCCCTTGTGTGCCGGCCCGGGCGGCTTCCACCGCGGCATTCAGCGCCAGGATATTGGTCTGGAAGGCAATGCTGTTGATCACGCTGGTGATGTCTTCGATACGCTGGGAGTTGGCCGCGATGGTGTTCATGGTCTCGATCACCTCGCGGGTTACCGCCTCCCCGGTGCGGGCGTTGTTCACCGCATCCTGCACCAGCTTACCAGCCTGATACACATTGTCGGTGTTATTGGCAACGGTGGCGCTCAACTGCTCCATGCTGGCGGCGGTTTCCGTCAGGGCTGAAGCTTGTTGCTCGGTACGTGAGGCCAGGTCGATGTTGCCCGAGGCGATTTCCTGCGAGGCGTAGTTAACGGTACGGCAGGCTTCGCGCACCTGAGAGATGGTCTCCAGCAGGGCCAGACGCATCTGCTCCATCGACCCCATCAGCAGGTCGATTTCGTTATTCGAACCCGCCTTTTGCGGCACGGCTTCCGTCAGTTGCCCGGCGGCAATCTGGCTGCAGTGTTCCCGGGCGAGGTTGATTGGAGCAAACACATACCGCTTCATCAGGACGCTCACCCCGATAATCACCACCACAAAGAGCGCGGCAAAGGCGGCAATAATGGTTAAGCCGGATGCAAAATGAGTGCGCGCATCGTCATTCAGCTGCTTCGCATATTTCTGATGCACAGACAGTACCTGATCGAGAACGATTTCATACTGGCGGTCGAGCCGGGAAATCTGCGGGATCAGGGCATTGAATTTTGCCGCATCGTGCGCTGAGGCCGCGTCGATCAGCGGGGACAGGCCTTCATTGCGATAGGCGAGCCAGGCATCGTCATAGTCCTTCACTAACGGGGCCTCATCTGCCAGGCGCGGCGCGTCGTTAAAGGCGGCGAAAGCGCCATCCGCTTTGGTCAGCGCGAGTTTTACCGAGTCCAGCTTCTCCGCAAGACCCGCAGTATCGCCACTCTCGACCTGCTTCATGTACTCCATGACCCGCACGCGCAGGGTACGGCTGTGGTTAATGGGATCGATGATGGATAACACCACCTGAATCTCTTTATTCACGTTATCCAGAGAATCATTGCTTTTAATGGCCAGCCAGACGTTGGTTGCGGCACTGGCAACAAAGAAAAACAGTAAGGCAAGAAGAATGGCAAGGGACGACTTTTTTAACGACATAACTACCTCAGAAATAAAACGGTCTGAAGTGTTATCGGCATTTGCCCCTTAATATTGAATTAAAGTTATTTATTTATGCGAACATCAATAATGTCGTTAATACTTATTTAAATCATTATATTGCGCAACAGGGCCGGATATTTCGGCCCTGTTAAACATTGAGATTTTTTATCTGTTTAGCGCTTGATTATCTGTTGCAGCGTTAATCGCTCAAATATTCATCACGGGTAAATTGCGGCCAGTGAATTTCTCCCACACCATTTAATTTAGGCCGGGCGAATAAAAAGCCCTGAAAACGCTTGATGCCTGCCGACTCCAGCCAGCACCACTCTTCGATTTTCTCGATGCCTTCTGCCACCAGCGCTATCTCCATATCGGTACAGCAGCTGATGATCGACTTCACAATCGCCTGCTTTGGGCCGCTTAAATGAATGTTGCTAACAATCTCGCGATCGATTTTTAGCTTATCCGGCTGGAAACGGGTCAGCAGCGACAGCCCGGCATAGCCTGACCCAAAATCGTCAATGGCCAGGCCGATCCCCGCCGCCCTTAATTGTTTGATGGCGCTATTAAACTGGTTAAACCCGGAGATCATTTCGTTTTCGGTCACTTCAATCACCACCTGCTCCGGCTGCAAACCGTGGGCGAGGATCTGATCCATCAGAAAATCGACGGCGTGGGGCACATTCACCAGCGACATCGGCAGCAGGTTAATGGCAATTTTATGATCGCCAATGTCGATCTTCTCGGCCAGCGCAAAGGCATAGGCTTTGGTCAGCAGATCGACCTCGTACACTTTGTCCTGATCCAGAGCGTTAAAGAACCGCTCCGGGCTACCGCCGTCGTTACCGCGAATAAGCGCCTCAAGCGAGGAGATTTTTCCCTCAGTAGGTTCCACGATCGGCTGCAGGGCAAACTGGCAAATTTGATTCTCAATCAGCCCGTTAATGGTTTTGCCGAAAGGCATATGCTCCGGGACCATCGTCCATTTTTCAGGCCGGAAGTTTAACTCACCCGCCGTCTTTTTGGGCTGGATAATAAAAGTCTGAATGAATTTAAATACCCGGTCTTGCGCCGCCAGATAATTGTCCAGCTTGCTGTAGCGCAATACCGAAGACAGGACCGATTTTGGCGTGTCGACCCGCAGATCGAACAGCAGCATACCGACGTTTTCGAAGCGTCGGCGCGGGCCGTAATCACGCATCAGTTCCACCACGCTGTCGTGACGCTTGTCCTTGCTGATGCGCGCGAATAACGTCTCAATGACCTCTTCAGACCCTTCGAGGATCTGCAGGAAATCGCTCCCGTTAAACAGCAGAATGCCCGTGACATCCAACAGGGTATTGCTCTGTTTGGCCTTTTCAACAAGTGCGAGGAGGGATAAGGATTTACAGGACGGATTTAACTGGCTTTTGTAAATGAGAGTGGTCAGCACAGCTATTGTTCCCGAAAGATGGTTAGGCTTTTTAAACACTTGTTTAGCATACATTACATTCATGGACTAATAATATTAAAAAGATATATCAGCAAAGAAACGATTCGGCTCAAAAATAATCAAAGTGCCGGTTAAATGTCGGCGGAGGTGTTGATGAAACGAACATTGTGGCTGCTGCTCTGTTTGCCGGGGTATGCGCTGGCCGCTCCGCTGGTGCCTCCCGTTGGTTTTACCCAGCCCTTGCCGCACACGGCATCGGGCGGCTGCGTGACCCTGCCCGCGCCCTACACCGCCCCCCTGGCGTTGCGCAGTAAATATGAAGGATCCGACAGCGCCCGCGCCACGCTCAATCCGCAGGCCGAACAGGCATTTCGTGCCGCGACTAAGCCCATCGTCGGCTTTGAACGGGGGATTTCGAAAATGGTCTGGCGCTATAAACAGAGCGGGGATCCGCGAACCTTACGTTGTATTCTGGAGGGCTACGCGACATGGGCCGACGCCGGGGCGTTACTCTCCGGGCAAACCAGCCACACCGGCCGCGCAATGCGTAAATGGGCGCTGGCGACGCTGGCCAGCAGCTGGCTGGAGCTGAAGTTTACCCCCGGAACTTCCCTTGCCGGGCAGCAGACCACAGAACGCTGGCTGGGCCAGCTGGCGGATCGGGTGGTACAGGAGTGGGATGGCCTGCCGATGAAAAGCACCAATAACCACAGCTACTGGGCGGCATGGGCGGTCATGGCCAGCGCCGTGGCGCTCGACCGTCGGGATCTGTTCGTCTGGTCATTGAAAGAGTACCGCATCGCCGCCGGACAGATTGCCGCCGACGGCACGCTGGCAAACGAACAACGCCGTCGCGAGCGGGCAGTGGCCTATCATAATTATGCCCTGCAGCCGCTGGTGATGATCGCCAGTTTTGCCGCGGCGAATAAGGTGGATGTGACGCAGGAGAACCATGGCGCGCTGGCGCGGCTGGTGAACTATGTGTTGCAGCAAAAGGATGGAGATCTCGAATGGCTGGAACCCTGGTGCAACCTGTCTCACTGCAGTTCAGTGACACTGTCACGCCTGGATGCCAGCCGTCCGTTACAGGATCGCCGCCTCGGCGGCAACCTTACCCTACTTTATCAGCGTTAAATCTGCGCCATCCCGCCATCCACAAACAGCTCGGCGGCGTTGATAAAGCTGGCGGCATCGGAGGCGAGGAACGCCACCACTTTTGCTACCTCTTCCGCTTCGCCAATGCGTCCCAGTGGGACAGTCGCGGCTAACGCATCAAACAACCCCTGGCGCTGATCTTCCGGCACCAGCTCTCCCAGACCTGGGGTTTTAATCGGGCCAGGGCTGACAACGTTGACCCGGATCCCGCGCCCCTGTAAATCCAGCGCCCAGGAGCGGGCAAAATTCCTCACTGCCGCCTTGCTGGCACTGTAGACGCTGAAGTTAGCAGTGCCTTTGATGGAGACAGTCGAGCCGGTAAGGATCACCGACGACCCGGAGACCAGCAGCGGCAGTGCTTTCTGCACGGTAAAGAGCACACCGCGTACGTTAGTGGCAAAGATACGGTCAAAATGTTCTTCTGTGATGGCACCCAGCGGCAGCATATCGCCACCCCCCGCGTTGGCATACAACACATCCAGCCGCCCGGCCTGTTCCGCAATCTGCGCATAAACGGTATCGAGATCCTCTAGGCGTGAGGCGTCGGCGCGGATGCCGGTGACCTGTCCGCCCAGGCTGGCGACGGCGTTATCCAGTTCTGCCTGACGACGTCCGGTGATATATACCTTCGCGCCCTGAGCGGCCAGCTCTTTGGCGGTTGCCAGACCGATACCGCTGGTACCACCGGTGACGAGAGCGACTTTACCTGCTAATACTGTGTTCATCTGATTTACCTTGTCTGTTGTTGGTGTGGATGCACTGTACCGCTTGCGGGATTAGGGAAAAATCAGCAAAAATGGAAATCACTTTTTCCCTGTGGCAATAATCCACCCGTTCGTGAGCGCCTCCCGATGGATCAGTTAATGGCAATGCGCGCCTTTACGCGCGTCGTGGAAACCGGCAGTTTTACCCGGGCAGCAGACTCGCTGAACATGCCCATCGCCACGCTCAGTAAACTGGTCAAGGCGCTGGAGGCGCATCTGGGCGTGCGGTTGTTACAGCGCACCACCCGACGGGTGACGCCCACCCCGGAAGGACAGGACTATTACGAAAAAGCCCGGCGGGTATTAATTGACATCGAAGATATCGACACCTCGTTCAGCGCGATCAAACAACAGCCGCAGGGTCATTTGCGTATTGATGTGGGTGGTTCGACGGCGCGGGACGTGCTGATCCCGCTGCTGCCAGACTTCATGCGCCGTTATCCCGACATCCGCATCGACCTGGGGGTGGCCGACCGTCCGGTGGATTTAATCAGTGGCAATGTAGACTGCGTGATCCGCGGCGGCGCGCTGGGAGACTCCACGCTTATTGCCCGGCATATCGGCAATGCAGAGATGGTCACCTGCGCCACCCCGGACTATCTGAAGCAGCACGGGATCCCCGCCTACCCGGAGGAGCTGCGCAATGGTCATAAGCTGGTGAGTTATCTCTCCCCGGCGACCGGCCGCGCGTTCCCTTTCCGCTTTACGTACAACGACGAAACCCACGAAATCACCCTGCGCCACCATATCGGGGTAAATGAGAGCAACGCGCATCTGGCGGCAGCGGTTGCCGGGATGGGCATTATCCAGACCTTTCGCTACGCCGCGGGGGCCTTGCTGGAGGCAGGGACGCTGATGGAGATACTGGCGAAGTGGCGTCCACCGCACTATCCGTTTTATGTGGTGTATCCACAAAACCGGCACGTGACGCAGCGTTTAAGAGTCTTTATTGCGTGGCTGGCGGAGGTGTTTCCAGAGGCGGTGAAGGGATAGCCGGGCATAACGCCCGGCGGAAGGATCAGTTCAGGGTGTAGTCGAGCGTAATCTCGGCATTCAGCACCTGAGAAACCGGACAGCCGGCTTTGGCCTTCTGGATAACGCCGTCAAACTGCTGGGGATCAATGCCCGGGACGGTCACTTTACTCTTCAGGGCAATTTTGCTGATCGCAAAGCCACTGTCAGTTTTATCCAGCGACACATCGGCGGTGGTATCAATGCTGTCGGCCGTGTAACCCGCCTCGCCCAGCATCAGGGACAGGGCCATTGAGAAACAGGCTGCATGCGCTGCGCCGATCAACTCTTCCGGGTTTGTGCCTTTCTCCCCTTCAAAGCGGGTATTGAAACCATAAGGTTGCTGATTCAGGACGCCGCTTTCGGTAGAAACCGTACCTTTGCCGCGTTTAATATCGCCAGACCAATGTGCCGAACCGTGTTTGTGAATTGTCATAAGTGTTCTCCTTTTGGCTTACAAGGGGTTAAGTATAGAAGAGAGATTCAGTATTGCCTCAAAGACAGAAGAGTCTCATGACATTGTGCAGTTATTCACCCGCCGCAAAAATATAACGTCCCCTGTCAGCCTGCTATATTTTGTTTTTTTAAAGAGGAGTCGCGCATGAATTCACCCGCCCGAGGTATCGACCACATTGGTATTACCGTACCGGATATTAATCAGGCCACGCTATTTTTTGAGCAGGCCTTTCACGCCAAAGAAATATATCGATCCGTAGAGCCTGGCGACGGAAATATTGATCCCGATGCCCAGCAGAAGACATTACGCCTGGTACCCGGCACAGAAGTTCGCGCAATACGTATGCTGGCCATGCCACATGGGCCGGGGATTGAACTTTTCGAAATGCATGGCCCGGAACAGCAACCACCCGCGCGAGCAAGCGACTTTGGTCTTCAACACTTTGCCGTCTAAGTTGATGATTTCGCACAGGCGATAGCACGCTTTACGGCGGCAGGTGGCGAGATGTTTACCGAGCCTAAGGCGCTCTCCTTTCCGGCCGAGCAGGGAGAAGGCAATGCTTTTTGCTACGGGAAAACGCCCTGGGGTAGCGTCATTGAACTGATATCCTGGCCCTCACCCATGCCTTATGAGAAATATACAGACCGGCGTCGCTGGAAGCCGTGATATATCCTTAAAAAGACCAGGATAATGATATTTTTATTTCCAGGACGAGTCTTACACACAGCGCAATAAAATTTTGCCATTCTGAATGTGCGTTAAGTCATTGCGAACCGGAACATTAAACAGAAAACGACACGGAGGCACTATGTTTACTTATACATCAGCAACTACCCCATCCGCACAGCCAGAGCTGGTTAATGCTATTGCACAGGGTTTACGCGCAGAGTTGGGCGCTGTCACCGAAGATGACATTTTGATGGAACTCACCAAGTGGGTTGAAGCCTCAGACAATGACATCCTCAGTGACATCTACCAGCAGACCATTAATTACGTCGTCAGCGGTCAGCACGCCAGTTTGTAAAAACCTGCTATGCTGGATCTGCAACCTTAGGGGTTACATTTCGTTCGCCTTATCACTATTAACAGGATTGAGGAGCTACTATGAAATCGAACCGTCAGGCACGCCATATTCTGGGACTGAACTACAAACTCTCTAACCAGCGTAAAGTGGTGATTGAGGGCGACAGCGAAACGCAGGTCACCCACGCTACTGGCAGAAAACGACACGAACCTAAGTAAGTTCGCTACAGGATCCCCGACACCATCGGCATTGCCGGTGGTGTTTTTATTTGTACGTTGCGGTTTTTAACATTCACCTCCTTTATACTATGCCCCTGACATCCCCTGCGGGCACAATAGCGACAATGATCAATACCAGTGCCAGGGACGGATTTCCCAAAATTAAGTGAGTGACATGGACAACAAATCAACCCGACATCGTTCCCTTTATATCCCTTATGCCGGACCGGTTCTGCTGGAATTCCCCCTGCTGAACAAGGGCAGCGCTTTCAGCATGGAAGAGCGCAGCAACTTCAACCTGCTGGGCCTGCTGCCAGAAGTGGTCGAAACCATCGAAGAACAGGCCGAGCGGGCGTGGATCCAGTATCAGGGTTTCAAAACCGAAATTGATAAGCACATCTACCTGCGCAATATTCAGGACACCAACGAAACCCTCTTCTACCGACTGGTGCAAAACCATCTCGACGAGATGATGCCGGTGATTTACACCCCGACGGTCGGTGCTGCCTGCGAACGCTTCTCTGAAATTTACCGTCGCTCGCGCGGCGTGTTTATCTCGTATCAGAACCGTCACAACATGGATGACATTCTCCAGAACGTGTCAAACCACAACATCAAGGTGATCGTGGTGACCGACGGCGAGCGTATTCTTGGTCTTGGCGATCAGGGTATCGGCGGGATGGGCATTCCAATTGGTAAGCTGTCGCTGTACACCGCCTGCGGCGGCATCAGCCCGGCCTACACCCTGCCGGTTGTGCTGGATGTCGGTACGAATAATCAGCAGCTGCTTAACGATCCGCTGTATATGGGCTGGCGTCACCCGCGCATCACGGACGACGAGTATTACCAGTTCGTGGACGACTTCATCCAGGCGGTGAAACATCGCTGGCCGGACGTGCTGTTGCAGTTTGAAGATTTTGCCCAGAAAAACGCCATGCCGCTGCTGAATCGCTATCGCGACGAAATCTGCTCCTTTAACGATGATATTCAGGGCACCGCTGCGGTCACCGTCGGCACCCTGATTGCCGCCAGCCGCGCGGCAGGCAACCAGTTAAGCTATCAGAAGATTGTCTTCCTGGGCGCCGGTTCTGCCGGATGCGGCATCGCAGAGCAGATCATCGCCCAGACCCAGCGGGAAGGGTTAAGCGAAGAGCTGGCCCGCTCGCGCGTCTTTATGGTGGATCGCTTCGGCCTGCTGACTGATGCCATGCCGAACCTGCTGCCGTTCCAGACCAAACTGGTGCAAAAACGCGAGAATCTGAAAAACTGGGATACCGACAACGAAGTGCTGTCCCTGCTGGATGTGGTGCGCAACGTGAAGCCGGATATTCTGATTGGCGTCTCCGGGCAGACCGGCTTGTTCACCGAAGAGATCATCCGCGAGATGCATAAATACTGCGCGCGTCCTATCGTGATGCCGCTGTCGAACCCGACCTCCCGCGTGGAAGCCACCCCGCAGGACATCATCGCCTGGACCGAGGGCAATGCGCTGGTCGCTACCGGCAGCCCGTTCGCGCCGGTCGTGTGGAAGGATAAAACCTACCCCATCGCCCAGTGCAACAACTCCTACATCTTCCCGGGGATTGGCCTGGGGGTGATCGCCTCGGGCGCCTCGCGCATCACCGATGAGATGCTGATGTCTGCCAGCGAAACTCTGGCTAAACACTCGCCGCTGGTGAATAACGGTGAAGGCCTGGTTCTGCCGGAGCTGAAAGATATTCACGTGGTGTCAAAGGCGATTGCCTTTGCCGTGGGTAAAATGGCGCAGCAGCAAGGTGTGGCGGTGAAAACCTCTGCCGATGCGTTGCAGCAGGCGATTGATGAGAACTTCTGGCAGCCGGAATACCGCAGCTACCGCAGGACTTCAATCTAAAAGCAAAAAGGCAACGTAAGTTGTAATGCCAGTCAGTTAAGCCCGGCGGATTGTTCCGTTCACCTCAGGTTCAGCAGAACATGGCATTACACAACCCGTGAACGTGACAAGGGGGCCGCCGGGCCCCCCTTGTCAATCCCCGCGGCCCCGCAATGAAACCGGTGCTTCGCACTGCGCTCACCTCCCGACCGGCTGCCTGCGGTCGGCTCAACTCGACATCCTGTCTCGATTCGCCTCTGGCCGCCATCCCTGGCGGCCAGCCCTTGTCATCCGGTCTCCGGTTCGCCGGTTTCAGCGGGGAATCAACCCCCGTGCCCCATTCAAACCGCAGAGAAGCTTGAGGGAGCGTGAATCCGGCTGAAAATCGACGAAGCGTTTCCGTAAGGCCGGGGCGAGGCGCAGGGACGCGCCGAGAGGGCATAGCCTGCATGGATGCAGGCTGGTGCCCGACCCGAAAGCCTGAAGGAATAAGCTGAGTGCACCGCGAAGCGGCGATTTTCCTGGCCGGGAGCCGGGGTAGCCAGGGGGGAGGCGGCGAGCCCCCCTGGCACGTTCACCGCAGCGGAGGGGGCATAAAGCAGAGATGCTTTAGTGAACGGAACCTTTCCACTTCGGTCATTTAGAGATACCGAATCTTTTAACTGACTGGCATTAAAACGTAAGTTGCTTTTTTTACTCTCTTTGCGCGTGCAGGTTGGGATGAGGGCATCAGGGCGCACATCCCAACCCTCGCAGGTTACTTCTTCTTATTCAGCATCGCCTGTAAATCGGCAAACGGATTATAGGTCGCCACGCCCACGTCTTTTTGCGCGTCTTCGCCAGCCACCACGGTGGTGCCGTACTGATCCGCTTCCGTGTATTTGGAATGCTCATGATCGTGGCAAAACAGACACAATAGTTCCCAGTTACTGCCATCTTCCGGATTATTGGTATGGTCGTGATCGATATGGTGAACCGTTAACTCACGCAGGTTTGAATAAACGAACTCACGGGAGCAGCGCCCACATACCCACGGATAGATTTTTAATGCTTTCTCGCGGTAGCCGCTTTCCAGCCGCGCGTAGTTTTTAGGGATCAGAGCCATTGTGAAGTTACCTGTGGCAAAAACCTGATTTTACGACAGTGCGCCTGAGAATTCACCTGCGTTCACTGGCGCAATCCCGTGTTTCTGTGCGCTGGCGTTGCGTCATCCACCAGAACGCCAGCGCCAGCAAACTGACCGATGCGCCAAGTGTGCACACCCCTTGCCAGCCGAAACGGGCATAGGTGACGGTGGTACTGATGGCACCCAGTCCGCTGCCGACGGCATAAAACATCATGTACAGCCCCACCAGCCGGCTATGCGCGTCCGGGCGGGTGCGGAAAATCAGGCTCTGATTGGTGACGTGCAGCGCCTGGCCGCCCAGGTCCAGCAGCACGATCCCCATCACCAGCGCCCAGAGTGAAATGTCCATCAGCGACAGCGGCCACCAGGCCAACAGCAGCACCAGGAGCGCTAATCCGCTGGTACGCCGGGCATACCCTCTGTCGGCCCACTGCCCGGCCCGCGCGGCGGCCAGCGCACCCACCACTCCCGCCAGGCCAAATGCGCCAATCAGGGTATGGGAAAAGTTGTAAGGCGGTGCGCTCAGGGGCAGCACCAGCGCACTCCAGAAGATGTTAAAAGCGGCAAACATCAACAGCGCCAGCATTCCTCTGACCTGCAGGACTTTCTCCTGACGCAGCAACGTCAGCATGGAGGCCAGCAGGCGCGGATAACTGAGCGTGCGTGAGGCCGGCGGCAAGATGGGCAGCCGTCGCCACAGCGGGATCGCAATCCCCAGCATCAGGAGCGCGGCGCAAAAATAGACCCCGCGCCAGCCCGCCAGGTCGCTGACGCCCCCGGCAAAAACCCGTGCCAACAGCAGACCGATAAAGACGCCACCCTGCGCCGTGCCCACTACCCGCCCCTGTTCATGAGGGGCCGCGGCGCTGGCAGCATAGGCGATCAGCCCCTGGGTCATCGCCGTGCCCAGCAGCCCGACGGCGAGCATTCCCGCCAGCAAGGCAAGCGTGGACTGCGCCATGCCGACTGCAACCAGTGCGAACGTCAGGGCCAGCATTTGCATCGCCATCAGACGACGGCGATCCACCCTGTCACCCAGCGGTACCAGAAACAGCAGCGCCAGCGCGCATCCCAACTGTGTGGCGGTGATAACCCCGCCGACCGCCGCGTGACTGATACCGAAATCCCGGGCCAGGGCGTCGAGGAGCGGCTGGGCGTAATAGACATTTGCCACGCTCAGGCCGCTGGCGATGGCGAAGAGCCACGCCAGGCTGGTTGATACACCCGTTCTCAGTTGCACATTCATGCTGTCAGCCTCTCTCGATGTGGTTCCATAATAAAACCATTTAGAGGGTAGGTCAGATGGTTTTAAAATGCAACCACATACTCAGGGTGAGGATTTCCCCCCTGGTGAACGCAGCGCTACCCGGCGAAAATCACGCCTGCTTGCCGGAGATACCAAACCCCGCTACACTCCTTTCATCCATCAACCCACTGAATATAAAAGGAGGCTAATTATGCTGTGCTGTGAAATCTTTGATATTTCACTTCACCTTGGCGATCGCGTCAGCTCAAGCGTTATCGGTTTCGTGCTGCGATAACTTTGGCTTGAGCGAAGACACCCAAGACTGAATCCCTTCTCTCGGGCTTACCGGGTTATCGTCAGCGATGTTTGACGAGGCATTTTCATGCCTGTAACTCTTGAGTAAGCAAATGAGCACATTACTGACTGCACTTTCTCTTCGTGTTGATACTGCCTTTGACACGCTGTTCAACGACCTCACCTTTAGCCTCAAAAAAGGCGACCGCATTGGTCTGCTGGGCGATAACGGCTGCGGCAAAAGTACCCTGCTGAAGATCCTCGACGGCACTGACACGCCCCTCTCCGGCAGGGTAGCGCTGGCCGGGCACTGTCTGATGGCGCGGGTGGAGCAACATCTTCCTGAATCTGTTTATCCGTTGACCATGATCGACGCGGTTCTGGCGCAGCTGCCGGTGGCCGAGCGCGAAAGCCTGCGCTGGCGGGCAGAAGCTCTGCTGGCGGGTATGGGGTTTACCCCGCAGGACACGGCCCTGCAATCGGCCACCCTCAGCGGCGGGCAGCACACCCGTCTGTTGCTGGCGCGGGCGTTGATAAACGAGCCGGATCTGTTGCTGCTGGATGAACCCAGTAACCACCTCGACCTGCCGACGCTGCTGTGGCTGGAGCAGTTTCTACAAAACTGGTCCGGCAGCTTTGTGCTGGTCTCGCACGACAGGCAGTTACTGGATGCCGTCACCAATGGCTGCTGGATCCTGCGGGACAAAACGTTACACTACTTCGCCCTTCCCTGTACCCGCGCGCGTCAGGCGCTGATAGAGAAAGACGAAAGCGACGCCCTGCGCCATAAAGCCGAGCAAAAGGAGATCGACCGGGTCACCGCCAGCGCAAAACGGCTGGCGACCTGGGGTAAGGTCTACGATAACGAAGATCTGGCCCGCAAAGCCAAACAGATGGAACGCCAGGTGGAGCGGCTGAAGGAGAGCCAGACGGCGCTGACCACCGGCAGTCCCTGGACTTTAACCCTGCGCGGCGATGCGCTGAGGGCCGACCGACTGCTGGAGATTGACGCGCTTGGCGTTCCGCCTGCACCCGGCCTTGCGCCACTGTTCGCGATAGAAAACGTCCGGCTTAAAAGCGGCGACCGGGTGGCGATTGTCGGGCGTAACGGCTGCGGCAAATCCTCTCTGATGCGACTTATCTGGCAGCAATTCATCGCCCAGGAACTGCATGCGGGGCTGAAGATCCATCCGCGTGTGGCAATGGGGTATTACGACCAGACCCTGCATCAGCTGGCGGATGACGCCACGCTGATTGATGCCCTGGAGCCATTCGCACCCAACCCGCAGGATCGCAAAATGGCGCTGATTTCTGCCGGGTTCGCCTGGGCGCGGCACGGGCAAAAGGTCAGTACGCTCAGCGGCGGGGAACGTTCACGGCTGCTGTTTATCGGCCTGACTCTGGCCCGCTTCAGCCTGCTGATGCTCGATGAACCGACCAACCATCTGGACATGGAAGGTAAAGAGGCACTGGCCGACACCTTGCAACAGTTCGAGGGCGGTGTGCTGCTGGTCAGCCATGACCGGCAGTTAATCAGTCAGAGCTGTAACCGCTTCTGGCTGATTGAAGATGGTCTGCTCAGCGAATGGCATGACGCCGACGCGGTGTTTGCCCGTCTTCGCGACGGCAATGGCCAGAGCACTCTCCCCGCGCCCGTTGCACAGGATGACGATCGGGCAAACCCCGCGGAAGATCTTTTGGAGCGGCTGGTGCTGCTGGAGAGGTTGCTGGAAGAAGATCGGCTGCGTAAGCCGAAACATCAGAAGCCGCAGCTTCAGGCACAGTGGCAGGAGGAGATTGCCGCGCTGACGGCGCAGCTGTAGGAAAATGCCCGGCGGGTAGCCGCCGCCGGGCATCTTTTTACTTCGGCTGGTTCGTTTTCCAGGCATCCCATGCCTGTTTGATTTCCTGTTTAGCGGTGGCGGCATCGTTAAAGCCGTTCAGTTCCACCGACTTGCGCCCTTCCGGCAGCTGTTTGTAAACGCGGAAGAACGACTCCAGACGCTGCTGTTCAATCTTCGGCAGATCGCTCAACTCTTTGATGTCGTCATAGGTCGGGTCAATTTTACTGGCTGGCACTGCCACGATTTTGTCGTCTTTTTCACCGCCGTCGATCATCTTCAGCACGCCAATGGCGCGCAGTTTAATCAGGGTGCCCGGTGCCATCGGGGCGCGGGTGTAGAAAATGACGTCCAGCGGATCGCCATCCCCCGCCAGAGACTGGGTCAGTGAGCCGTAGTTTGCCGGGTAGGCCACCGGCATCGACTGGAAGCGATCGGCCACGATAAAGCCGGTTTTGGCATCCGTTTCATACTTAATAATCCCGCCCGCCGGAATTTCGGTGACGGCGTAAAACTCTTCCGGGTTGTTATCAGGCTGTGGGAATTCGAGGATATTTTGCGCCTGCACAGAAGCTGACAGGAGGACGCTCACTGCGAGAAGTTTTTTTACCAGATGCATTGTCTTGTTAACTCTTCGGTTTTTAAGAAGACCACACCTTACGGGGCTGAAATGTCAGAATAATAACAAATTTCCTACAGAAATATTCCACCCTTAATCATCATGGTTATTGATATTTTCGGCAATCAATATGCCTTAAATATCAAATAAATGAATAAATTGTATTGCAACAGACTTGCCAGACAGTTCAAAAACTTTAATCCTTAAGGGGTATGCCGTGCCCCATCAAGCGCCATACCTGCCTCGCAGATCCCTCATTATGAAAATGGAGAAACATATGAAAGCTGCTGTCGTGACCAAAGACCATCAGGTAGAAGTAACCGAGAAAACATTGCGCCCGCTGAAGCACGGCGAAGCGCTGCTGAAGATGGAGTGCTGTGGCGTTTGCCACACCGATCTGCATGTGAAGAACGGCGATTTTGGTGATAAGACCGGGGTGATCCTCGGCCATGAAGGGATTGGCGTGGTCAAGGAGATCGGGCCGGGCGTGACCTCGCTGAAACCGGGCGATCGGGCAAGCGTAGCCTGGTTCTTCGAAGGCTGTGGCCACTGTGAATACTGTAACTCCGGCAATGAAACCCTGTGCCGCACCGTGAAAAACGCCGGCTATTCCGTGGACGGCGGTATGGCGGAAGAGTGCATTGTCACCGCCGATTACGCGGTAAAAGTGCCGGATGGACTGGAATCCGCCGCCGCCAGCAGCATCACCTGCGCCGGGGTGACCACCTACAAAGCGGTGAAAGTATCAGAGATCAAACCTGGCCAGTGGATTGCTATTTATGGCCTGGGCGGACTGGGTAACCTGGCCCTGCAATACGCCAAAAATGTCTTTAACGCGAAAGTGATCGCCGTTGATGTTAACGATGAACAGCTGAAGCTGGCCTCAAGCATGGGGGCCGATCTGGTGGTTAACTCCCGCAGCGACGATGCCGCGAAATTTATTCAGGAAAAAACCGGTGGTGCCCACGCCGCGGTCGTGACGGCGGTGGCGAAAGTGGCCTTTAACTCTGCGGTAGATGCCGTTCGTGCCGGGGGTCGCGTGGTGGCGGTCGGTCTGCCGCCGGAAGCAATGAGTCTGGATATTCCGCGTCTGGTATTGGACGGGATTCAGGTGGTGGGTTCGCTGGTGGGCACCCGTCAGGACCTGACCGAAGCCTTCCAGTTTGCCGCCGAAGGTAAGGTGGTGCCGAAAGTGGCGCTGCGTCCGCTGGGGGATATCAACGCCATCTTTAAAGAGATGGAGCAAGGCCAGATCCGCGGCCGCATGGTGATTGATTTCCGCTCATAAGTTGAACGCCCGGCGGCGCTGCGCTGTCGGGCCTACGCGTTCCGCCGATCCGCAATCCACTCCTGCACCTCAATCTGAAAAGTATCCGGCGCTTTACGGTACATTTTGCGCGCCAGGTCAAGGATCGTATGCCGCGCCAGCTCCTCTTCCATTCGCTGCTGGGCGCTGTCCATCACCGAGCGCACACCGCACGGCCCGTCGCAAACCCAGGCAGGCGGCGTTTCTTCAAACACGGCCAGCCGCTGACGCACTTCCCGACACTCGAATATGTTCTTCTCGCCATCGATAGCATGCGCCACATCCAGCACGGTGATCAGTTCAGCAGGCCGTGCCAGACGAAAACCGCCGCCCTTTCCTTCGGTGCTGCTCACCAGTCCGGCGCGTGACAGACGTGTGAAGATCTTGCCCAGGTAGTCATAGGGAACGCCCTGCAAGGCCGCCATTTCTCTGACGCTCATCTCACGGTCGTTACCTTTCGCATCCACCATGGTCATCAGGCTATGAATGCCGTACTCCACACCGGAACTGTAAAAAGCCATGCTTAACTCCGAAGTTATTATTCCAGGTCATTATAGCCGCGTTCCGCGACAGAAAGACAGCCGCAATCCTCTGTGCCCCTAACCTTCTGTTTTTACGACCCGCAGAAAACTAACTCAGAAAGAAGTTGTCGCAGTTAACTCCGACAAGTATAGTTGCAGTCACGTCAGCCACAGGGCCTGATGCGAAAA
The DNA here is from genome assembly GCF_002935105.1 of Leclercia sp. LSNIH3. Taxonomy (NCBI): domain Bacteria; kingdom Pseudomonadati; phylum Pseudomonadota; class Gammaproteobacteria; order Enterobacterales; family Enterobacteriaceae; genus Leclercia; species Leclercia sp. LSNIH3. The sequence goes on along the minus strand of NZ_CP026387.1, from coordinate 68,450 downwards.
AGGATCGAAGATGAAGAAGCAAATTTTAATTGTAGGCAGCGGTTTTGCGGGTATGTGGGCAGCGGTGAGTGCGGCACGTCTGGCCGATTTAACGGGAAGTGACGATCTGCAGATCACCGTTCTGGCTCCCCGTCCCGAGTTGCGTATCCGCCCGCGCTTTTATGAAGAGCAGGTTGCAGCCTTTGCCGCCCCGCTAAGCGATCTCTTTGCTGAAATGAATGTTCACTTTATTGCCGGAACCGCTGAACGTATTGACGCGAAAAAGAAAAGTGTCTGGTATCGCGACAGCCAGGGCAACGTAACGCTGGTCGCTTACGACCGTCTGATTGTGGCAACAGGCAGTCAGACGCGCCGCCCGGCGATCCCTGGTCTGGCAGAATTTGCCTTTGATATTGACCAACTGGAATCTGCCCAACATTTCGAAAATCACCTTGATTCACTGGCGACACGCCCTTCGACGCCGGAACGTAATACCGTGGTGGTGTGCGGTGGCGGTTTCACCGGCATAGAACTGGCTACCGAACTCCCTGCGCGTCTGCGCGCCCGTTTTGGTGATGATACACAGACCAAAGTTATCGTAGTTGAACGCGGATCGGTCATTGGCGGTCGTTACAGTGAAGAACTGCGTGGCACTATTGAAGAGGCAAGCCTCGCGCTGGGTGTGGAGTGGCGTCTGAACAGTGAAATCAGCGCCATCGATCCCCACGGCGTCACGCTTAAAAATGGCGAGCGCATTGCGGCCGCCACCGTTGTCTGGACGGCGGGCGTGGAAGCCCATCCCCTCAGCCAACAGATTGCGGGCGAGCGAGATCCCCAGGGGCGCTTAAAGGTCAACGAAAGCCTGCAAGTACCGGCGCACCCGGACGTGTATGCCACCGGGGATATGGCCCACGCCCACACTGACGACCGCGGCAATACGGCGCTCATGACCTGTCAGCACGCCATTCAGTTGGGCAAGTTTGCGGGACATAACGCCGCGGCCAGCCTGTTAGACGTGGCGCCTTATCCCTATCGCCAGGTGAACTATGTCACCTGTCTCGATTTGGGCGGCTGGGGCGCGGTCTACAGCGAAGGCTGGGATCAGAAGGTGAAATCCGTTCGCGATGACGCAAAGAAAATCAAAATCGCCATCACCAACGAGTTGATCTACCCACCTGCCGCCGACCGCGCCGTCGCTTTTGCCGCCGCCGATCCGCTGGCGAAATTTGTCTAGCGTTTGCTTACCGCGCCCCCCGGCGCGGTTTTTTTTATTGCCACTTTTCGCAAATCCTTAGCTCAATTCCTTTGTTCCCTTCTTTTCGGCCCCGCCCGAAGATGCATTCGACGCTAACAAGAAGATAACAAAGGAATTCACCATGCAAACCCCATTTCGCCTGCCGCTGCTGACGGCGTTAATTCTTGCGACAACGGCGGCATATGCAGCCGATACGCCGGTTAAAGGCGGCACCCTGGTCTATCTGGAGCAACAGGCGCACACCAACCTTTATCCCCCGGCGGGCGGGTTTTACCCTAACGGCGGGATCCTGAACCAGATAACCGACAAGCTGACCTGGCAGAACCCGAAAACCCTTGAGGTGGAGCCGTGGATCGCCGAGAGCTGGACCACCAACGCCGATAAAACCGAATACACCTTCAAGATCCGCCCGGGTGTGACCTTCTCTGACGGCACACCGCTTGATGCCAGCGCGGTCGCAAAGAACTTCGATACCTACGGCAAAGGCAACAAGGCCCAGCGCCTGCCGGTATCGGAAGTGATCAACAACTACGACCACAGCGAAGTCATCGACCCGCTGACCGTGAAGTTCTACTTCAAAAAGCCGTCCCCGGGCTTTTTACAAGGTACTGCGACCATTGGGTCCGGCTTAGTCTCCCTGAGCACGTTAAAACGTAACTTTGAAGAGCTGGGTGATGCCCGGCATATCATCGGTTCCGGCCCGTTTGTGGTGAAAGATGAAAAGCTGGGGCGCGAAGTTAACCTTCAGGCGCGGAAAGACTACGCCTGGGGACCGAAAAACCTCGCCCAGCAAGGCCCGGCGAACCTCGATGGCATTACCTATCTGGTTACCCCGGAAGACAGCGTTCGCGTCGGCGCCCTGCTGGCCGGTCAGGCGGACTTTATTCGCCAGGTGCAAGCCTATGACGAAAAGCAGGCCACCGAGCAGGGATATCACATCTACGCCGCCCCAACCCGCGGGGTGAATGACAGCATCAGTTTCCGTCCGGATAACCCGCTGGTGGCGGATGTGCGGGTGCGTCAGGCCCTGCTGCATGCCACTAACGCCAAACAGGTGGTGGACACCCTGTTCTCACCAAACTATCCGCAGGCCAAATCGGTGATTGCTGACTCCGCAGCGGGCTTTATCGACCTCAGCGACAAGCTGACCTTTGATCCAGCGAAAGCCAGCCAACTGCTGGATGAGGCGGGCTGGAAAGCGGGCGGCGACGGCATCCGCGCCAAAGATGGCCAGCGCCTGGCCCTGACCATCTATGAATCCCTGCCGCAGCCGCAGAATAAAGAGGTGTTGCAGCTGGTGGCGCAGCAGTGGCGTCAGGTGGGAGTTGCCCTGAACGTGAAGGCCGGTGATGCCGGGAGCCACGTTCTCGACAACCTCGATCCGCTGAAAACGCCCCTCACCGTCTCGGAAGTGGGACGCGCCGACCCGGACGTGGTGAAGAGCATGTTCTATCCAAATAACCGCGATGCCCTGCTGCAAAAAGGCGGCTCCAGCGACAAGGTGAACAGCTTCCGCGACGACAAGCTCAACGACCTGTTAGTGAACATCTCCGCCGAAGTTGAGCCGCAGAAGCGCCTCCAGCTCACCGGTGACGCCCAGCGCTATCTGCTGGATAACGCCTATGTGATCCCCATTTTTGAAGAGCCACAGGTCTTTGCCGGTGCGCCCTGGCTGAAAGGGGTAAGTTTTGAAGCGGTCGGACGCCCGTCGTTCTACGGCGCGTGGATCGAGAAACACTAAGGGGGCAACGATGAGCCACTATCTGCTGCGACGCGCCGGACTGGGGCTGCTGGTGTTATGGGCAGCGTTCACCCTGTCGTTCGTGCTGCTTCAGGTGCTGCCGGGAGACGCAGTACTGATCAAGTTCCAGAACCCGGATCTGGGCCTTAGCCCGGCGCAAATCGAAGAGATGCGCATCGCTTACGGGGCGGACAGCCCGCTGTGGCAGCAGTATCTGCATACCCTTGGGGCGATGCTGCACGGCGATTTTGGCTTCTCGGTGCAGGCGGGCGTTGCGGTGAGCGAGCTTATCGCCACCAACCTACCGGACACCTTAAGCCTGGCGTTGCCCGCCTTTGCGCTGGCGGTGGTGCTGGCCTTCACCCTGGCGCTGGCCTCGCGTCTGCCTGGATTACGTTGGCTGAGTAATGCCATCCAGTCCCTGCCGGTACTGTTTATCTCGCTGCCGACCTTCTGGCTTGGTATCGCCTTAATTCAGCTGTTCTCCTTCCAGTTGCGCTTGATTCCGGTGATCAACCCCAGCCCGCTGCAGGGATTGATCCTGCCAATTATTACGGTCGCCATTCCCATCTCCGCCCCGCTGGCGCAGATCCTGATGCGCAGTCTGGATCAGGTCGCTGCCCAGCCGTTTGTCGCCGTGGCGCGGGCCAAAGGGTTAAGCGAAACCGCCGTTCTCTGGCGGCACGTTATCGGCAATGCCCTGCTGCCGGTGCTGAACATCGCCGGGCTGCTGCTGGGCGAACTGATTGCCGGGGCGCTGATCACCGAGACCGTGTTTGGCCGCAGTGGGCTGGGTTTGCTCACTCAGCAGGCAGTGAATAATCAGGATATCGCCGTGTTACAGGCCGTGGTGATGATATCTGCCCTCGGTTTTGTCGTGATTAACCTGCTGGTGGATCTGCTGATGCCGCTGTTCGATCCCCGTCTGCAAACCGTTACCGGAGGTGCTGCATGAGCCTTGTTGATTATGCTGCCGCGGCGCGTAAACGCCTTCCCGCCTGGCACGGGTGGCGCTGGCAGCCGGGGTTATGGCTGGCCTATGCCATTATTGCCGTTGCCGCGCTGGCGGCCATCGCGCCAGGGCTGTTTACCCCTCTCAGCCCGATTGAAGGCATTGCGGGCGCACAGCGCCTGGCTCCCCAGGCTGACTACTGGCTCGGCACCGACCAGCTGGGTCGTGATGTGTATACCCGCATCATTTATGGTGCCTCGCACTCCCTGAGCGCGGCGCTGGTGGCGGTGGCCATGGGTCTGTTTATTGGCACCGCCATCGGCGTGATTGCCGGTGCCTTTACGGGACGGGTGGAGTCCGTGCTGATGCGCCTGGTAGACGTTCTGCTCGCCATCCCCTCGCTGCTGCTGTCGCTGACGGTCATTATTCTCCTCGGCTTTGGCACCCTGAATGCAGCTATTGCCGTTGGCGTGGCGTCGATTGCCAGCTTTGCCCGCCTGGCGCGGGGTGAAGTGGTGCGCATCCGCCACAGTGATTACGTCGAAGCGGCGTTTGGCAGCGGCGGCACCTTCTGGGCGGTGCTGTGGCGCCACATTCTGCCGAACGCCCTCACCGCCGTGCTGGCCTTTGCCACGTTACAGTTTGGTCAGGCGATCCTTGCGCTTTCAACCCTCAGCTTCCTCGGCTACGGCACTCCACCACCCGTCCCGGAATGGGGGCTGTTGATTGCCGAAGGGCGTAACTATCTCTCTACCGCCTGGTGGCTGACGACCTTCCCCGGCCTGGTGGTCCTCGCCGTGGTACTGGCCACCAACCGTATCAGCCGTCAGTTAAGCGGAGGTCGCCCATGACCGTATTATCTGTTGAAAATCTGACCCTCAGCTACCGCACGGGGCGGGAGTGGCGTGAAGTGGTGCATAACGTCAGCTTTAGCCTTGAACGCGGCGAAATGCTGGCCTTCGTCGGCGAGTCCGGCTCGGGAAAAACCACCACCGCCCAGGCGATCATTGGCCTGCTGGCGGATAATGCCCGCCGCGACGGGGGAAGCATTTGCCTTAATGGAGAAGATCTCAGCCAGTGGTCAGCCAGACGGCTCGACAGCCTGCGCGGGGCGCGCATCAGCCTGGTGCCGCAGGACCCGGGTAACTCCCTTAATCCGGTGAAAACGGTCGGTGCGCAGGTGGGTGAAATCTTGCGCCTGCATCAGAAGATAACCCGGGCCGAGTGCGACAATCAGGTGCTGGCCCTGCTCACCAAAGTGGGCCTCAGCCACCCGGAACAGCGGATGAAGCAGTTTCCGCATCAACTCTCAGGCGGGATGAAGCAGCGGGTACTGATCGCTATCGCTATCGCCCTGCGCCCGGACGTCATTATTGCCGATGAACCCACCAGCGCGCTGGACGTGACGGTGCAGAAGCGCATTCTCGATCTGCTGGACCTGCTGCGCCGTGAATCCGGCACGGCGGTATTGTTTGTCACCCACGACCTGGCCCTGGCGGCCCAGCGTGCCGACCGGCTGCTGGTGTTCCGCAACGGCGAGGTTCAGGAGCACGGCGCCACCGCTGACGTGGTGCGCGCCCCGCAGCACGCCTACACCCGCCAGCTGCTGAGCGATCTGAACGGTCAGCGGCTGACCATCGCCCCGGTGGCCGGTCGCCCGCTGGCGTCCCCGGCAATCCGCGCCGAGGGAATCAGTAAACGCTTTGCCCTGGGGAAAGGCCACCAGTTGCAAGCCCTGGATGCGGTGAGCTTTGCCGTGCAGCGCGGCAGCACCCACGCTCTGGTTGGGGAGTCCGGCTCGGGCAAAACCACCCTTGCGCGCATCCTGCTGGGCTTTGAACAGGCCGACAGCGGGCAGGTGATTATCGATGATATCGATGCCACCACCTTAAGCCACGAGGCGCGGCGTCAGCTGCGGCAGAAGATCCAGTTCGTCTACCAGAATCCCTTTGCCTCGCTGGATCCACGCCAGACGCTGTTTGAGATTATCGAAGAGCCGCTGAAAAATTTCGCCCCGGTCAGCAAAGCGGAACGGGCCGCCCGGGTGGAGAGCGTCGCCCGGCGCGTGGCCCTGCCACCGGAGCTGTTAAGCCGCACGCCGCGGGAACTCTCGGGTGGGCAACGCCAGCGCGTCGCCATTGCCCGCGCGTTAATTCTTGAGCCAACCATTCTGGTGCTGGACGAGGCGACCTCGGCGCTGGATGTCACCGTGCAGGCGCAGATCCTCGCCCTGCTCCAGCAGCTGCAACAGCAGTTGGGCCTCACATATCTGTTTATTACCCACGACCTGGCGACCGTCCGGCGCATTGCCCACAGCGTCACCGTGCTGCGCAGCGGCCAGGTTGTGGAGCACGGTGCCGTCGACAGGCTGTTCGCTTCGCCGCAGAGTGACTATACCCGCGAGCTGATCGACGCCATTCCCCATTTTTCATCCCTTACGGAGGAGTACGCATGACGCGTAAACGCCTGGGTTTTTTCACCCGCCTGCTGGACGATGCGCCAGCCAAAGAACGCTATCGCCTGGCAACAGAGCAGATCCGCCATGCCGAACGCTACGGATTTGATACCGCCTGGATCGCCCAGCACCATTTCCATGAGCATGAAGGCGGCCTGCCGTCGCCGCTGGTGTTTCTCGCCCACGTGGCGGCATACACCACCCGCATTCGGCTCGGCACTGCCATTATCACCCTGCCCCTGGAGAACCCGCTACGGGTCGCGGAAGATACGGCGGTGCTGGATCTGCTGGCGGACGGGCGGCTGGAAATCGGGTTTGGTTCCGGCGGGACCCCGACCTCGTTTCTGCCGTTTGGGCTGACCATCAACGAACGGGCAGCGACCTTCGCCGATCACCTGCATCTGATTAACAGCGCCTGGCGCGGGGATTCCCTGACGCACCCGGATAACCATCTTTACCCCCCCGCGCCAGGGCTTACAGAGCGGGTGTGGATCGCGACGTTCTCGATTGACGGCGCAGTACGTGCCGCCCGACAGGGACACGGGCTGATGCTCTCCCGCACCCAGCCGCGACCGGCAGATGATCTCTTCCTGCCGCTGGATGCGATCCAGAATCCGATTATCGATGCTTATCTCGACGCTCTGCCGTCCGGCGTTGCGCCGCGCATTCTGGCTTCGCGCACCGCCTTTGTTGCCGGCAGCGATGCATATGCCCTGAGAGTGGCCGAACCGGGATTAACCCGGCAGGCGCAGCAGCATCAGGCTGCCGGGAACGCGCTCATCGGTGACACTGTCACCGATTATATTCGCCAGTTCGATGCCCACATCGGCGCACCGCAGACGGTGCTCGCCTCGTTGGCGCAGGATTCGGTGCTGGCGCGCGCCACCGACATTTCGTTTCAGGTGCATTCGGTTGAACCGTCGCATCAGGACACCTTACGTTCGATTGAATTAATCGCAGAGCAGATCGCCCCTCATCTTCTTTAAGGAGTCACTATGGCATTAAGTCAGGATATTCTCGCCGAACTGGCGGAGATCGCCCCGGGTTCCCCGCTGGAACAGGCACGACTCACCCGCGAGGCGGCAACACGTCACGCTCAGGGGAGCTACGAAACCTTATTTAGTCAGCAGGATGCTGACTTTGCGCTGGACGAACGCTTTGCCGTGGCAGCAAAAGTGGCGAAATGGCATAACGCCGACGCGCTGGCTGCCCATTACGCCGGGTTTGGCCTGGCCGATCCGACCTCAGTGCGCCTGACTCCCGCCCTGACCTTTGCCCGTCTGCTGACCTTTTCGCCGGTCGAAGCCACGCCCGGTGCGCTCAATGCGCTCATCCTCGCGGGCTGGAGCACAGAAGGCATTGTCACACTGGCGCAGCTGATAGCGTTTGTCAGCTTCCAGAGCCGCCTGATCGTCGGCCTGCGTCTGCTCAATGACAAAACGGTGGTGCCAAGCGATGCCCCTGTCGTGGCAGGCCACTGGCACACCGTGCCGCTCACCAAAAATGGCAAAGCCGCGCCGGTGGTATTCACCCAGCTGGAACTGGGCTGGGAGCCATGGCTGGCACCCAAACCGCTGGCAGAATATACCGCCGATGAGCAGGCGATCCTCGCCAGATTCGGCCATACCGACTCCGACTATTTCCGCCTGCTGGGGCGCAACCTGCCGGTGCTTGAGCAACGCACGCTTACTGATAAAGGCATATTCTATACCTCGGGTGGTCTGTCGCGGGCGGAGCGTGAGCTGGCCGCCGCGGTGACCAGCAAAGTTAACGGCTGCATTTACTGCGCCTCGGTCCATGCGCGTAAAGCCAGCCAGCTGTCGAAGGATAACGAGGCAGTGGAAAGGCTGCTGGCGGTCGCGCCGGGTCAGTCGCTGAGCAGCGGACAGTCGCCGCGCTGGCAGGCAGGGATTACGTTTGCTGCCGCGCTGTCGGTAACCCCTCCAGCGGTAACGCCGGGACATCTGGCTGAGCTGGAGCGTCAGGGGCTGGATACCCTTGCTCAGTTAGATCTGGTGCAGTCAGCGGCGTTTTTCGCCTGGGCTAACCGCTTGATGTTGACCCTGGGTGAACCTTCGCTGCCATAAGCCTGTACAAGGCTCCCGGGACGGGAGCCGTTAATCCAGGGCAACGATATGGCACTGTTGCCACAAAGCGTACAGCCTCGCGGAGAAAGCGTGTAAACTACTTTTAGTAGACAATGACGCGAGGGCATTATGGTCGTTAAGCGGTTGAGAAAAGAGGATCGGCGGGTGCAATTGTTGGAAGTTGCTCGCGGGATCGTGCGTCAGCAAGGCACCGAGGCGCTGACGCTGGGTTATCTGGCAGAGCGGGCTAATGTCACCAAGCCTATTCCCTACGATCACTTCGGGGATCGTGAAGGGTTATTGATGGCGCTGTACCAGGATTACAGCGACCAGCAGTTAAAAAAATTCCGTGAAACGCTGAATGTCGATAACAAAACACTGGAGAAGACGGTTCGCTTTTTCAGTGCCGCCTATATTGATTGCGCCATTAGTGCCGGGCCAGAGACAGGCCCTATCGCCGCTGCGCTCTCTGGTTCACGGGCACTGCAGACGTTTCGGGAGGCGTGCGTCGCCGAGTGTGCAGACTGCCTGCGCACCGCGCTCTCCCCCTACATCACCCTGAAAGGTGTGCAGGGTGAAGCGGCGCTGACGGCCATTATTGGTGCGGCGGATGCGCTGAGCACCGCCGCAAGCAACGGCGTCCTGGCGCGTAACGTTGCGGAGACTATGCTCTGCGGCGCGATGTTTGGCGTACTGAACACCTGTAGCGATAGCACCAAATAAGCACAGCAGACGGATTGACACCTAAGTTACCAATAGTAATATAGGCAGTACGTTAACTCCGTGCTGAGGTGGTTATGTCTGTAACAAATGTCCTGAATAATGCGCTGATCGTGACGGCTCACCCTGTCGAAAATTCGTTATCCCACTCACTGGCGGCGCGTATTGCCGCGCGCTTACGTGAGCAAGGTACGCAGGTTGAGATTGCCGATCTTCATGCCGAAGCCTTTACACCGGCAATGCTACGTCCCGATCTTGCGCTGTATCACGGGGATGCCAGCGCCCCTCCTGCCGATATTCAGCGTGAGCAACAGCGGGTGGAGCGGGCAGATATGCTGGTCTTTGTCTTTCCGGTGTACTGGTGGTCTGTTCCCGGCCTGCTGAAAGGCTGGTTTGACCGGGTTCTCACCCTGAACTGGGCATACAAAGTGGCAGAAGACGGCCGGATTGTGGGCAATCTACGCAAGGTTCCGGTACGCCTTATCGCGACGGCGGGCAGCGATGTCGCAGGTTTCGATAAACACGGTTATTCGACGGCGATACGAACCCAGTTAGTTGAAGGCGTTTTCGGCTTTTGCGGCCTGAAGGACGTCACGCTGGATATTCTTTACCAGGCAGACACGGCTTCGTCAGAGCAGGTTGACGATTTCCTGAAAAGCCTTGAGCGCGTTCTGTAAACCGGTCATGACCAGAGGCTGATGGAACGGGAGTTTGTCTGCCGGGTGAGCGCAACGTCACCCGGCATTGCACTTTCAGGCTAGCGCCTGTGCGTTAGCCTGTGTCCGACGGGCTTTCAGATAACCGTAGATCAGAAGCGAAGACATCGCGCAGAACGACAGTACCGCCGCAGGCAGGGTCACGTAACTCCAGCTAAAGCCAAGGGTAATCATCATCCCGCCAAAGTACGCCCCAATGGCGCTGCCGAGGTTAAAGGCCACCTGGCCCCCCGCTGCACCGAGCATCTCCCCACCCTGGGCATTTTGCAGAAGCAGGATCTGCAACGGGGCCGACAGCGCAAACAACCCGGCGCAGCAGATAAAGCCCATCATCAGCGAGGCCACAGGCAGCGCACCGAAGGCAAACAACAGCAGCAGCGACAAAACAATCACCAGATCGGTGAGTGCCGCAATTCGCAGCGGACTGTAGCGCCCGGAAAGTTTGCCGCTGAACAGGTTGCCCAGCACCATGCCGAGTCCCATTAACATCATGATCGCGGTCATCACCCCTTCGGAGAAGCCCGATACGTTGATCATGAAGGGTTTGACGAAGCTGAACCAGGCAAAGACTCCGGCGTTGCCGAACATGGTGGCGGCGAAGATAAACCAGGGTTCCGGCTTTTTCAGGAAATGAAATTGCTCGCTCAGGCGTGTCTGGGATTTATCAAATGTCTGCGGCACCCAGAGGGCAATCGACACCATGACCAGCAGGTTAAACGCAGCGATCAGGAAGAAGGTATAACGCCAGCTGAACTCATGCCCCAGCCAGGTGCCGAGGGGCACACCCGCGAGGTTAGCCACCGTCATCCCGGCAATCATGCCAGCCACCGCCAGCGTAACCTTACCCGGCGGCGCAATACGCGAGAGGATAATGGTGCCGACGCCGAAAAACGCGCCGTGCGGAAAGCCAGATACCAGCCGCCCGATCGCCAGCATGGTGTACGACGTGGAGAAAGTAAAAATGGCGTTGCCGATGAGGCACAGCGTCACCAGGAACAGCAGGATCGACTTTAAAGAGAACTTCCCGGAAAAAATAGCGATGATCGGTGCCCCAATCACTACCCCAAAGGCATAAAACGAAATCATATTGCCGGCAGAAGGAATGGTGATCCCCACGTCCCGTGCCAGCTCGGTTAACACGCCCATAATGCCAAATTCGGCCATGCCCAGGCCAAAGGTGCCAAGTGCTAACGAAAACACCGTCTTTTTCATACCGCGACCACTTGTTAAATAATTGCAACAGCCATTATCGACCAAACTGGTATGGTGAGCCAGTTCAAATCGCGCCGCTGGCCGATTCCTCCATCAATTCGGGCAGGCTGTGAATATTTTCCGCCAGGATGCTCAGGCCTGATTACACTTCAAAGTGTTATGTCTCACCGTACTATCAGAATCACCCCGTAAAGGAAGGCATCATGGCAGATAAAGATAAGAAGAAAAGCAAACCCGTTACGAAGATCGCGCCCCCCGCCCCGCTTAAGCGCACGGAGTACGAAAAAGAGCTGCACCGCCTGCATGTGGAGCTGGTTAAGTTGCAGCGGTGGGTGGTCAGCAAGGGCCTGAAAGTGTGCGTCGTCTTTGAAGGGCGCGACGGCGCCGGTAAAGGGGGTACCATCAAGGCCCTGACCGAACGCGTCAGCCCGCGTGTGTTCCGGGTAGTGGCGCTGCCAGCCCCGACCGAGAAAGAGAAAAGCCAGCTCTACTTCCAGCGCTATGTTCCACATCTGCCCTCCGCCGGGGAAATCGTCATCTTCGACCGCAGCTGGTACAACCGCGCGGGCGTCGAGCGCGTCATGGGATTTTGTACGGAAGAACAGGTAGAGAAGTTTCTCGACGGGGCACCGATCATCGAAAAAGCAATGGTCGATGCGGGCATTATCCTGATTAAATACTGGCTGGAAGTCACCCCCAAAGAGCAGGAGCGTCGCCTGCGCGACCGCATTAACGATGGGCGGAAAACCTGGAAACTGTCGCCAATGGACGTGAAATCCTTCAACCGCTGGGATGACTATACTAAGGCCCGTGATGCGATGTTTGCCGCCACCGACACCGCCTGGGCACCCTGGTTTGTTGCCCGTTCCGAGGATAAAAAGCGCGCGCGGCTGAATATTATCTCTCATCTCCTGTCCCAAATTCCTTATAAGGACCTGCCGGAAGAAGAGGTTAAATTACCGAAACGTAAAATCGGCAAAGTTAAACCGACTGCTTACCCGTTCCGTTATATTGACGAGAAGTTCTGACGATTACCGCCCTCTTAATTATTTATTGCGAGGGCGGTTCGGCGTAATTTCACCTGATTTCATCCGATTGCTTTTATCTGGAAGCGTGCTCGCAATACCTGTATTTCCAGGCGACCCGGTCATGCTTTCAATATAACGGTTACCGTAATCCCCCGGACAGAACATGAGAACACCTGACCTCCTATAAAACCCGCTCCGAATCCCTTCCCGGAGCGGGTACTTCACCCGCAGAGCCGCGTAAGTGCAGCGCCGCCGGGTGTCACAAGCGACGAGATTACTTCATCCCTTCCCGACTCTCGTTCTGCGCTTCCAGACGCTCCACATCCCGATACCAGCGCGGGTGGTGTTTCTGCGCCCAGCGGCGGCTCACCTTCCCTTCGATCATCCCTTTAATCGAACCTTTGACCCAGAACGCCATATACATATGGATCAGAATGGCATGGATCAAAATAATGGCCGATGTCGCGTGGATCAGCAGGCTGTAGCGCACCACCTGCATCGGGAAATAGTGGGCAAAATAGGGACGCCAGATAATCACCCCGGTCACCAGCAGCACGAAAATCATGCTCATGATGGTCCAGAACATCATTTTCTGTCCGGCGTTGTATTTCCCCACCTTCGCGACTTTGTGCTCGTTGCCTTTCAGCACCTCAACAATGCCCTTCAGCCACGGAATATCCTGTTTGTCCGGGATGTTGTGGTGGACGAAACGCACGAACATAAACATCAGCGCCACGAAAATCAGCACCCCAAAGAACGGATGCAGAATGCGCCCCATCTGCGGTGTACCGAAGGTTTCGGTCAGCCATTGTAGCGTCGGGAAGAAGAACGAGATCCCGGATAAGGACACCAGGAAGAAGCAGATCACCACTGTCCAGTGACAGGCGCGGTCAATAAACTTCGTGCGCACGATCATCTTTGACTTATTCATGATGTTCCTCCTCGTCGTCATCCACCTCTTTGTTCGGCCCGATACCTATGTAGTGATAAATCAACCCGGCAAAGGTGGCGATAAAGCCTGCCGCGGAGAGCGGTTTAAGCGCCCCTTTCCAGAGGTTAATGGACGTATCGATCGCCGGGTCCTTCGGCAGATTGTGATACAGCTCCGGCTGGTCGTTGTGGTGCAGCACGTACATGACATGCGTCCCGCCCACCCCTTGCGGGTTGTAGACACCCGCGTTGGCATAGCCACGCGCTTTCAGCTTATCGACCCGCTGCTGGGCAACCTCCAGCATCTCCTTCTTGGTGCCAAAGTGAATGGCCCCGGTCGGACAGGTCTTCACGCAGGCTGGCTCCTGACCAACGCTGACGCGATCCACGCACAGCGTGCATTTGTAGACCCGGTTGTCCTCTTTATTGAGACGCGGCACGTTGAACGGACAGCCCGCGATGCAGTATCCGCAACCGATGCAGTTATCCTGCTGGAAATCGACGATGCCATTGGCGTACTGAATAATCGCCCCCGCTGATGGGCAGGCTTTCAGACAGCCCGGATCCTCGCAGTGCATACAGCCATCTTTGCGGATCAGCCACTCCAGCTTGCCGTTCTGATCGGTTTCGCTAAAGCGCATCACCGTCCAGGATTTGGCGCTCAGATCTGCCGGGTTATCGTACACCCCGACGCAGTGCCCCACCTCGTCGCGGATATCGTTCCACTCGGAACAGGCCACTTGGCAGGCTTTACAGCCCACGCAGGAGGAGACATCGATAAGCTTTGCCACTTCCGCTTTGTAATCCCGCGCACGAGGCGCGGGCGTAAAGCCGTTGGTGGCGGAGCGTTTGATGACGTCTTGTGTTTCCATCGACATTGATTCGCTCCTTATGCTTTCTCGATGTTGACCAGGAACGCCTTGTACTCTGGCGTTTGCGAGTTGGAATCCCCCACCGCAGGCGTCAGGGTGTTGGCGATATAGCCTTTCTGCGCCACCCCTTCAAAGCCCCAGTGCAGCGGAATTCCGACGGTTTCCACCTGTTGGCCGTGAACGTTCAGGGCCTGCAGGCGACGGGTGACCACCGCCACGGCGCGAATAAACCCGCGCTGGCTGCTGACCTTGACACTATCGCCATTAGCGATGCCTTTGGCCTTCGCCAGGGTCTCGCTGATCTCGACAAACTGTTCCGGCTGGGCGATAGCGTTCAGTCGCGCGTGTTTGGTCCAGGTATGGAAATGCTCGGTCAGGCGATAAGTCGTACCGACGTACGGGAACTTATCTTTCTTGCCCATGCGCACGGCATCTTCCTGGTAAACACGTACCACCGGACTGGAGACCACGTTCGGGTGCAGCGGGTTAGTGCCGAGCGGCGTTTCCATTGGCTCGTAGTGTTCCGGGAACGGCCCTTCTGCCAGCTTGTCGATGGCAAACAGACGTCCCAGCCCTTCCGGCTGCATGATAAACGGCCCGGTGTTGCTGCCCGGTGCGGCGGTGTTGAAGTCCGGGATATCGTTGCCAGCCCACTTCGTACCGTTCCACTGGATCAGCATCCGTTTCGGATCCCACGGCTTGCCGGTGATATCCGCAGACGCGCGGTTGTAGAGCACGCGACGGTTCAATGGCCACGCCCAGGCCCAGCCCAGCGTATTGCCCAGCCCTGACGGGTCGGCGTTATCGCGGTTAGCCATCTGGTTGCCCTGCTCGGTCCAGCTGCCGGTGTAGATCCAGCACGAGGATGCCGTGGTACCGTCATCACGCAGTTGGGCAAAGCTGCTCAGCAACTGGCCTTTCTTCGCGATGAGCACGCCATTGGCGTCATAGAGATCTGCCAGCGCATAGCCGTTGTTCTCCTTCGCCACCTCTTCCGATTCCGGGTGATCCGGCTGTTTGTAATCCCAGCGCATCCGCAGCAGCGGCTCAGCGCCTTTGCCGCCTTCCGCGCGGTACATCTCACGCAGACGATGGTAAATCCCCGCCAGGATCTCGCCGTCGTTACGCGCTTCGCCCGGCGCATCCTGCCCCTTCCAGTGCCACTGCAGCCAGCGGCCGGAGTTGGCGATGGAGCCATCCTCTTCGGCAAAACAGGTGGACGGCAGACGGAACACTTCGGTCTGAATCGAGGCGGTATCCACGTCATTCATTTCGCCGTGGTTCTGCCAGAAGTTAGAGGTTTCCGTCACCAGCGGATCGATCACCACCATGTACTTCAGCTTGCTGAGACTGGCGACAATCTTGTTCTTATCCGGGAACGACGCCACCGGGTTAAAGCCCTGGCAGATGTAACCTGTGACCTCGCCCTTCGCCATCATGTTGAAATACTTAATGACGTCGTAAGACTGATCCCATTTTGGCAGCCAGTTAAAGCCCCAGTCGTTCTCCTTCTGCGCCGCATCGCCATAGAAGGACTTCATCAGGCTGACGAAGAACTTCGGATAATTACTCCAGTAGTTCACTTGATCAGGCAGCGTCGCTTTTGGCGTGTTCGCCGTCATATAGCTTTGCAGATCCGTCTGTTTCTCGGACGGCAGCGTCAGGTAGCCGGCCAGGCTCGTCGACAGCAAGCCTAAGTCGGTTAAGCCCTGAATGTTGGAGTGCCCGCGCAGGGCGTTCACCCCGCCACCGGCCATGCCCATGTTGCCGAGCAGCAGCTGGATCATCGCCATGGTACGGATGTTCTGCGCCCCGACGGTGTGTTGCGTCCAGCCCAGCGCATACAGGAAGGTCGTGGTTCTGTCTGCCGCACTGGTGGAGGCCAGCACTTCGCACACTTTCAGGAAGTCGGCTTTCGGCGTTCCGCAGATGTTTTCCACCACCTCCGGCGTATAGCGTGAGACGTGCTGTTTCAGCAGGTTCCACACGCAGCGCGGATCGGTGAGCGTGTCGTCGCGTTTCGCATAGCCATTTTCGTCGAACTGATAGTTCCAGGAAGACTTATCGTACTGACGTTTTTCCGCGTCGTAGCCGCTGAACAGCCCGTCTTCAAAGGCAAAGTCTTCCCGCACCAGCAGATTGGCGTTGGTGTAGTGCTTAACGTACTCAGCGTTAATTTTGTTGTTTTCAATCAGGTACAGCAGCACGCCGGAAAGAAACGTAATGTCCGTGCCGGAGCGGATGGGCGCATAGATATCGGCCACCGATGCCGTGCGCGTAAAGCGCGGATCGACGACGATCAGCGTCGCATCATTGTTGTTCTTCGCTTCCATCGCCCAGCGGAATCCCACGGGATGGGCCTCAGCGGCGTTACCGCCCATGACCATAACGACGTTGGCGTTTTTGATATCAACCCAGTGGTTGGTCATCGCACCGCGACCAAATGTTGGAGCAAGACTTGCTACCGTTGGTCCGTGTCAGACGCGCGCCTGGTTATCTACCGCCAGCATGCCGAGGGAGCGCACAAATTTCTGCGTCAGCATGCCGGTCTCATTACTGGCCGCCGAGGCGCACAGCATCCCGGTGGAGGTCCAGCGGTTTACCGTCACGCCCTGCGCATTGGTCTCGACGAAGTTGGCGTCGCGGTCGGCTTTCATCAGTTTCGCAATCCGGGAGAAGGCCTCATCCCAGGAGAGTCGCTGCCACTTGTCGGAACCCGGCGCGCGGTACTCCGGGTAACGCAGGCGGTTTTCGCTGTGAACATAGTCCAGCAGGCCCGCCCCTTTCGGGCATAACGCCCCGCGGCTGACCGGATGATCCGCGTCGCCTTCAATATGATAAATCGACTCTTTGGCGTTCTTCGCGCCATCTCCCAGGCTATACATCAATAGCCCGCATCCCACGGAACAGTATGTGCAGGTGTTACGGATCTCTTTCGCACGCAGCAATTTATAGTTGCGCGCCTGAGCCAGCGCCATTTTAGGAGCGAACCCTAAAGCAGCCACTGTGGTTCCGGCCATACCGCCCGCGCAGATTTTAAAAAACTGTCTGCGACTGACGTCCATCGTTGTCCTCGTTAACTCAATGAGAATTCCGGCGGAAAACTAACAGCAAAGCCCCTGTTTTTTTTGCGGCAAATCAATATCGCTATTTTTCGCCCTCTTAATAGTCAGCGGGTCGCGGTTTTGTTACCGCTAAGGGGGTAACCGCGGGGAGATTAATTCGCGGAAGGTACTGAAACAGTGCTATAAATTTGCCCCTGAAAATGTCATGGCAATGGAAAAATGATGGACAGAAAAAAAGCGACGTTGACAGGGCTGGCGGCCATTGTGCTCTGGAGCACGATGGTAGGCCTGATCCGAGGCGTCAGCGAGGGGCTAGGCCCGGTAGGGGGCGCGGCGATGATCTACACGCTCAGCGGTTTACTTTGTCTGGTCACGGTCGGGCTGCCCAACCTGCGGCGTTTTTCGCCCCGCTACCTGATGGCGGGTAGCGTGCTGTTTGTCAGCTATGAGATCTGTCTGGCCCTGTCGTTAGGCTACGCCACCACCCGTCACCAGGCCATTGAGGTTGGGATGGTCAACTACCTCTGGCCAAGCCTGACCATTGTGTTTGCCATTCTGTTTAATCGCCAGAAATCGACACTGTGGGTGATCCCGGGGCTGCTTATCTCGCTGCTGGGTGTCAGTTGGGTCGTCGGGGGCGATAAGGGGCTTAGTCTGGCGGACATTGCCCAAAACGTTATCTCGAATCCGCTGAGTTACGGCCTGGCCTTTGTCGGGGCCTTTATCTGGGCCGCTTACTGCACCGTGACCAGTAAATATGCCAGGGGCCAGAATGGCATCACCCTGTTTGTGCTGCTGACGGCCCTGACTCTGTGGGTGAAATATGCCTTCAGCGATCAACCGGAAATGGTCTTCAGCGTGCCGGTGGTGATTAAACTCATGATGTGCGGCGTGGCGCTGGGGTTTGGCTATGCCTCATGGAACATCGGCATTCTGCACGGCAACGTGACGCTGCTGGCGGTGGCGTCCTATTTTACGCCGGTACTGTCAGCGGCGCTGGCGGCGGTGTTACTGAATGCCCCCCTATCGTTTAGCTTCTGGCAGGGAGCGATGATGGTGTGCGCGGGGTCGTTGTTGTGTTGGTATGCTACGCGGGCGCGGACGCGCTAAGTTCCTGGACGCGACAAGGAGTAGCGAAAACCACCAGCCGCTTCGGCTGGTGGTCTGATAACAATTACCAGTTGCCGTAAGGGTAAGTTTTACCCTTGATAAAATCCTTTATGAACTGATCATATCCATCTGGAATGCTGTAATTAAAATCAATTCGGGTGGGCACTCCCTTACAGATATCCAGCCGATCGCCTGAAAGAGTTACCATGCGTTTTGGCTCTACAGGGACATTTATCCCTCCGGCACTGTCCTGAAGCCAGATCTTCACCTTCCCCTCCGGCGCAAGACCGAACAGCATCGTTTTATACCAGGCGGTTTCTCCTTTTCTGTCTTTTCCTGTCGGGGTCAGCATGATTTCACGTAACGACGGTTTGAAGATGATCTGTGTTTCATAGGTCTTTTTATCAATGATGGAGTCCCAGCAGATCATCATGGCAACGGGCGGATGGCGGGCTTTATTCAGTTCTGCATGCATTCGAACAAGGTTGTTCCAGGTCTCAGCGGTATCCGGATCGCCAGGTGTACCGTCCAGCATCCGGAATCTGTAGACCACATTTCCGCTATCAATAATCGCAGCGTATGTCACGACAGCGTTTAAGGCTCGGGGTGTAAAAAAAGCAAATTCCCATTTTCCATAAGGCATGCTGCCGGTTTCTTCCGGGGTCTGCGGTTCAGAAGCCCGGCAGCCACTCACCAATAGCACCACCGCAAGGGCGATTTTCAGTTTCATACTTCTTTATCATCCATGTTGTATTGGGTGCGCTGCCAGTTTTCATCCCGGCGATGCAAAAATCTGAAGAAAAAGGCTACCTGCCGACGCGGCAGGTAGCCTGATAACAATCACCAGTTGCCGTAGGGATAGGCTTTATCTTTGATAAATTCCTGAGTCGTTTTGGTATATCCATATCCCTGAATATGCCTTGTAATTCCCTTACAGATATCAAGCTGATCGCCTGAAAGCGTCACCATGCGTTTTGGCTCTACAGGGACATTTTCCCCTCCGGCACTGTCCTGAAGCCAGATCTTCACCTTCCCCTCCGGCGCAAGACCGAACAGCATCGTTTTATACCAGGCGGTTTCTCCTTTTCTGTCTTTTCCTGTCGGGGTCAGCATGATTTCACGTAACGACGGTTTGAAGATGATCTGTGTTTCATAGGTCTTTTTATCAATGATGGAGTCCCAGCAGATCATCATGGCAACGGGCGGATGGCGGGCTTTATTCAGTTCTGCATGCATTCGAACAAGGTTGTTCCAGGTCTCAACGGTATCCGGATCGCCAGGTGTACCGTCCAGCATCCGGAATCTGTAGACCACATTTCCGCTATCAATAATCGCAGCGTATGTCACGACAGCGTTTAAGGCTCGGGGTGTAAAAAAAGCAAATTCCCATTTTCCATAAGGCATGCTGCCGGTTTCTTCCGGGGTCTGCGGTTCAGAAGCCCGGCAGCCACTCACCAATAGCACCACCGCAAGGGCGATTTTCAGTTTCATACTTCTTTACCATCCATGTTGTATTGGGTGCGCTGCCAGTTTTCATCCCGGCGATGCAAAAATCTGAAGAAAAAGGCTACCTGCCGACGCGGCAGGTAGCCTGATAACAATCACCAGTTGCCGTAGGGATAGGCTTTATCTTTGATAAATTCCTGAGTCGTTTTGGTATATCCATATCCCTGAAAATGCCTTGTAATTCCCTTACAGATATCAAGCTGCTCGCCTGAAAGCGTCGCGATTTGTTTCGGCCTTAAAGGGACATTTCTCCCTCCGGCGCTGTCCTGAAGCCAGATCTTTACCTTCCCTTCCGGCGCAAGACCAAACAGCATCGTTTTATACCAGGCGGTTTCTCCGTAACGGTCTGTCCCTGTCGGTGTCAGCATGGTTTCACGTAACGACGGTTTGAAAATCATCCACGTTTCATAGGTTTTTTTATCAATGATGGAGTCCCAGCAGAACAGCATGGAAACGGGGGGGTGGCGGACTTTATTAAAGATAACTCCGCCATTAGGTGTAGTGTCACTCCAGAACTGTACGGTATCCGGATCACTCTGCGTACTGTCCAACGTCCGGAAGGTCGATACAACTTTTCCGCTGTCGATAACCACTGCGTGCGTCACGATGTCAGGCAAAGCATAGGGAGTAAAAAATGCAAAACCCCATTTGCCGTAAGGCATGCTGCCCGTTTCTTCCGGTGTCTGCGGCTCAGAAGCGCGGCAGCCACTCACTAATAACACCAGTGCGAGGGCGATTTTCAGTTTCATATTTTTTTCCCGTCCATGTCGTATAGGGTGCGCTGCCAGTTTTCATCCGGACGATCGAGAAAACCGATGATTTCCGCTGCGGATGCACCGCCCTGCGTAAAACCTTTTGTATCCGCAACGATCGCATTCCAGTTTGCCGAGCAGTGAATATATCGCCGGGCGATAGTGTCGATTTCATCCTGGCTAAACGTACCTGAACTCTGGTCCGAACGAACCGCTTTACCCATTTCCAGGGCTTTGGCGCACAATGAATTCAATTCATCTGGAACATTGAAATTATCGTCTTCCTGTATTTCATCAAACATCACCCCGGCCTCCTGTGCGGCGTCATACATCACCCGCAACGCGACTTTTGACCAGTCATTTCTAATGATTCGGTTACGTAGCGTCAGGGCGGCGTAGCTACGTTTCTGCGGTTCGCCGTAGCGGTCCGGCGGCATGCGGTCATCAAACCAGGTTTCTACAGAAATATCGCTGGTACGCATAATTGGGGCGACTGCCGGACAGGCGTCCAGCTTATCCAGTTGCTTTCTTGTCTGATGGTAACCCCGCGTTTGTTCGCCGGACTGGCGCAGCGGGACAGTGTCGGTCTCCGGGCGAGTCAGAAAAAGATTTTCTTCCACAGCGGGCAGATAACCTCCGCCAATATCAGAATGCACGCCGGGTAACGCCAGTTCAGGCCAGGCGGGTTTTACGCTGTTCAGAGCGAAGTTAAAACGGCATTCATGGGCCGCAGTGATATGAAAAACCTTATCCGCCACACCCGGGCGTAGAACAAGATTTACCTCGCCCGTATCCGCACTGTGCGGGTTCAGGCCGTTTAGTGGGGTGCCAATCGCGGCTACGGTATCAAAAATCCCGATAAAGCGAATTTTGCCTGCTGGAACTCCTTTAAACTCTGTGCCCTGCACACCTTCACGGATTGCAGCAATAATCGCGGGGTCTTCTGAATGAATACGATTGGCAAAGTGACGTGAGGCGGCTGCGCCACGACTGAAACCAAAAATATCGAATTCCAGCGCCTGGATAACCAATTCAGAGTCAGATATTTTACTTTTTATATCTTCAATAGCGTTTGAAATATTTTTCACAAGACATTTGATTGCCTTATCAGTTTTGGCGATCACACCTGTATCTGAAATACCCAGCCCCTGACCAATCATACTGTCCGGCTTACCTGCTTCTGTACCGATACCATCAATATAAATGGCCTGCTGAATATCTGAATCACTACCGGAAATGCTTTGTTTATAAAGTGTCCGCAGCCAGTGCACATTCGTGTAATACCCCGTATAACTAATGGCACCCACACCCGAAACGCCCATACCCTCCCGCGCACATTTTCCCAGAATCGCACCCGCGTCGATGTTATCAAGTTCGTAGCGTTCAGCAATACAGGCTTTTACCATGTTATTGGTATTAATGGCATTGTTGCCCGTACCATCGAAAAACACACCGAGCGTCAGGGTGATTTCTCGTTTTTCTTTTTTGGCAGGGTTGCTGACATTGTCAGAGGTAGCGGCTGAATTTTTTCGTGCGGCCTGCGCATGTTGTTCTGGCTCGCCAGCGTTTACAGGTGCACCGGCAACCGTGTTAACCCGTTTATCTTCCCCGGACCAATATACGGCATTCGGGAATGACGTTATTAGCCTTGCCCGACACGGGCATGTACTACGGCTATGCAATGTTCCTGCTGCTGCCACGCCATGAATAAAGTAATTAGGTATACCCCCTGCGATATGATAGACCTTACGATCGATACCGCAGGAAACCTTATCGCCGTTTCTGGCCGTCGCAACACCTCCAAAACTATGGTGTTGTGAAGCGGAAAGCACAGTACCGCCACAGGAAGTTTTATCACCCAGACGAATAAAATAACCTATTGCCATAATCATCATCCTTAATAAAGCGAATGAGCAGATTTGATTCATTCATGTTCAAAGAAGAAACGGCGAATATTTACATTTGATTAAAATGGTAATAACGCAATATGGAGAGGTTAAATAATACTCCCCCTGCATTGTTCAGCGCCATCAGAAAAATCATTACACCCAGAATAATTAAATGCCACACAAACAAACGGTGGGTTTTGATTGTTATTATTTTTAGGCCCTATTCTATCGACAAAAATCATTGACTGAGAAAATTACAGGATCAAGTAAAAACTGAAGTAATAATAAAACCTTTGCAATCATTAACGGTAAACCCAGATGCCAGCATTATATAATGCCAGTGGATTGATATTCTTCATCATGCTCATTTCACTGATATTCAAACAGGCTGTTTTTACCATCACTCTGGTCCTCTCCCATCAGAGAGAGGGAACCAAATAGCGCCGAATTACAGGCGGGGTAAGACGCAGCCGCCACCCGTCGATGGTGCTGCGGTGCGGCCTGTTCCCGCTTAACCCTTTACCTCAACTGTTCTGCCGCAGCCAGCTCTGTAACAGCTTACCGTCCTGGCTCATCTCAACATCCTGCCGGACGCACAGGTAATAATCCCGACCATCGTCGATGGGCATATCAAATATTTTCACCAGCTCGCCGCTCTCCAGATAGGGCGCAATGAGTGGCTCACGCATCAGGGCACACCCTAGCCCCGCCTGCACGCCCGCCAGCGTTAACAGGCCATCTTCAAACATCGGTCCGCTGCGTCGCGGCGGGCGCTTAACCCCCTGCTGAATAAACCACTGCTGCCAGGTCGCGCGCTCCTCATCATGCAGGAGCGGCATTTGTAGCAGCTGTTCGGGGGTATCGATATGTCCGTGCAGGCGCAAAAACGCCCGGCTACAGACCGGCACCATCTGCCCGGAGATAAGCTTCTCGCTCTGGTAGCCTGCCCACTGCCCGTTACCAAAGCGGATCGACATATCCGAGGCATCGCTCAGGTAGTTGCGGTGGTTGGCGTAGACCACATTAATTTCGGTTTGCGGATTGGCCCGCATAAACCCCGGTAGCCGCGGGATAAACCACCCCATGCCAAACAGCGGGATCAGGCTGATGGTCACCTGACGGGTCTGTACCTGTTCAAGCAGATGCTCGGTGGCCTGGCGCAGCACGTTAAAGGCCGCACGAATGGAGCGGTAATAATCTCGCCCCTGTTGGCTGAGGATCAGCCTGCGTCCCTGACGCTCGGTAAGCGGCATCTGCAGATACCCTTCCAGCACTTTGAGCTGATGGCTGACCGCTGACGGGGAGATATCCAGCTCCTGCGCCGCCTGGGTCACACTGCCCAGCCGGGCTATTGCCTCGAAGGCCCGTACCGCCCGCAGCGGTGGATCGTTCGCCAGTCGGCTCTCGGCAAAGGCCGGCACCATCAGGGATTGTTCTGTTTTATTCATATATTGATCTGTCATGGATAATCAGGTTTATCAGCCATTTATCATCATCTTTAAAATCAATCAGATAACGCAAGCTCCAAAAATCATAAGAAAGAATATATGTGTATTTCACAATTTAATTCAATTATTAGATGTTACCCGCTGAAAGAGCAATTTGTCGGGTAGGAACGTTGGACACACTCATACAACAACTGATCAACGGCGTGATGCTGGGCAGCATCTACGCGCTGATCGCGCTGGGCTATACCATGGTGTATGGCATTTTGCGCATTATTAACTTCGCCCACGGCGATATTTTAATGGTCGGCGCGCTGACCACCCTGTCGGGGCTGAATCTCCTCAACGGTTATTTTCCCGCTATGCCGCAACTGCTGCAGCTTGGCTTCGCGCTGCTGATCGCGATGGCGGTCTGCGCCCTGCTGGCGATGGCGGTGGAGCGTTTCGCCTACCGCCGCCTGCGGCATGCGCCGCGGCTGGCACCGCTCATCTCCGGGATTGGCGTGTCGGTGCTGCTGCAAACCGTGGCGATGATTATCTGGACGCGTAACCCGCTGATGTTTCCGCAGATCCTGCCGATGGACCCCATTGCCATCACCGCAGGCAGCGAGGCGCATCCCCCGGCGATTGTTACCGTGACCGGCATGGTTACCGTGGCGCTGGCTCTGATCGTCATGACCGGCCTGTGGCTGCTGGTGGAATACACCCGCCTCGGTCGCGGTATGCGCGCCGTGGCCGAAAACCCGCGCGTCGCGACTCTGATGGGCGTCAATCCGAACTCCATCATCACCCTCACCTTCGCCATTGGCGGCATCTTTGCCGCGCTGGCAGGCGTGATGATGGCCAGCAACTACGGTAACGCCAGCTTCTCGATGGGCTTCCTGCCCGGCATTAAGGCCTTTACCGCGGCGGTTCTCGGCGGCATCGGCAACATTCGCGGGGCGATGATAGGCGGGATCCTGCTCGGCATTATCGAAGCACTGGGTGCCGGTTATCTTGGCGAGCTGACTGACGGTGTGTTTGGCAGTAATTACCAGGACGTATTCGCCTTTATCGTGCTGATTCTGGTGTTGGTCTTCCGTCCGGCGGGTCTGCTGGGCGAGCGCGTGGCGCACAGGGCGTAAGAGGAAATCATGACTGCCATTGAACTCAAAACACCGGCGACCCGCCGTAAATTCTGGTCCGGCATGACGCTGTTTGTGCTTGCCCTGCTGCTTGCGCCGGTGGTGGCTACCCAACTGGGCGGCAACTACTGGGTGCGGGTGATCGACTTCGCCCTGCTCTACATCATGCTGGCGCTGGGGCTGAATATCGTGGTCGGCTACACCGGCCTGCTGGATATGGGCTTTATCGCTTTCTATGCTGTCGGCGCTTATCTGGCCGCACTGCTGGCGTCGCCGCACCTGGCGGAGGTGTTCCCGATCCTCAACGTCTGGTTCCCGGATGGGCTACATACGTCGTATCTGCTGATCATCCCGATTGCCGCGCTGGTCGCAGCGGTATGCGGCATCCTGCTCGGTGCGCCAACGCTGAAGCTGCGGGGCGATTATCTGGCGATCGTGACCCTCGGCTTCGGGGAGATCATCCGTATTCTGATGCGTAATCTCGACCGCCCGGTGAACATCACCAACGGCGCTAAGGGCATTACCGGTGTCGATACTCTCAACCTGTTTGGGCTGAAGTTCAGCGGGGTTTACCACTGGTTCGGCGTCAAGGTGCCCGCCCTGTGGCTGTGGTACTACCTGCTGATGCTGGTGATTGTCGGGATCATTTTTGTCTGTCTGCGACTGCAACACTCGCGCATTGGCCGGGCGTGGCACGCCATTCGCGAAGACGAAGACGTCGCCCGGGCGATGGGCATCAACGTGCGCAACTTTAAGCTGCTGGCCTTTGCCATGGGTGCCTCTTTTGGCGGCGTGGCCGGGGCGCTGTTTGGTGCCTTCCAGGGCTTTGTCTCGCCGGAATCTTTCACCTTGCAGGAGTCGATTGCCGTGCTGGCGATGGTGGTGCTGGGCGGTATGGGCCATATCCCAGGGGTGGTCCTCGGTGCGGTGCTGCTCACCGCCCTGCCAGAGCTGCTGCGTAGCCAGGCTGCGCCGGTACAACAGGCGCTGTTTGGTTCGGTGCTGATAGACCCGGAGATCCTGCGTCAGCTGTTCTACGGTCTGGCGCTGGTGCTGGTGATGCTGGTTCGCCCGTCGGGCATCTGGCCGGTTCGCCACAAGGAGGTCAACGCATGAGTCTGTTAACCGTGCGCAATATGTCCAAACGCTTTGGCGGCCTGACGGCGGTGGACAACGTCTCACTCTCGATCAACAAAGGCGAAATTTACGGTCTGATTGGCCCTAACGGCGCGGGTAAAACCACCTGCTTCAACCTGATCACCGGGCTGTACCCGGCAGACAGCGGCGAATTTGCCATTGCCGATACACCTTACTTCCCGACGCAGATCGAGAAAGTGACCGCCGCAGGCATCGCCCGCACCTTCCAGAACGTCCGTCTGTTTAACGAGATGTCGGTGCTGGAGAACGTGATGGTGGGTCGCCATGTGCGTACCCGCAACGGGCTGTGGGCGGCGCTGAGCCGTCACAAGCGCGCCAGGGAAGAAGAGGCCCAGACCCGGGAACAGGCGTGGCACTGGCTGGAGTACACCGGCATTGCGAAGTTCGCCCACTACCGCGCCTGCGACCTGGCTTACGGCCATCAGCGTCGGCTGGAAATCGCCCGCGCGCTGGCCACCGATCCGCTTCTGCTGGCGCTGGATGAACCCGCCGCCGGGATGAATGCAGCAGAAAAAGTGGCTCTGGGGGAGCTATTGACCCGCATCCGCGACGACGGAAAAACCCTGCTGATGATTGAACATGACGTGAAGCTGGTGATGGGGATCTGCGATCGCCTCACGGTGCTGGATTATGGCAAAACGCTGGCCAGCGGTACGCCGGACAGCGTGCGACGCGACCCGGCGGTGATCGCCGCCTGGCTTGGAGGCAATGCCCATGTCTGAATTACTGAAAGTGGAACGCCTGGACGTGCATTACGGCGGTATCCAGGCGGTGCGCGGCGTCTCCTTTAGCCTGCGCGAAGGTGAACAGGCCACGCTGATCGGGGCCAACGGTGCGGGCAAAAGCTCCACCGTACGAGCCATCACCGGGCTGGAGCGTTTTGGCGGCAACATTGAATTCAACGGCAAGTCGGTGCGTAAACAGAAAGCCGAAGCGCTGCTGCGCGACGGGCTGGTGATGGTCCCGGAAGGCCGGGGTATCTTCGCCCGTATGACGGTGCTGGAGAACCTGCAGATGGGAGCCTGGCTTCGCCGTGACACTGTCACCGTGAAGCAGGAGATGGACGAGATTTTTGCCCGGTTCCCACGTCTTGGCGAACGCCAGCATCAGCTGGCCGGGCTGCTCTCCGGCGGAGAGCAGCAGCTTTTAGCGCTGAATCGCGCCCTGCTCAGCCGCCCGCGTCTGCTGATCCTGGACGAACCCTCCATGGGCCTCGCGCCAAAGATGGTAGAAAACATTTTTGCCGTCATCGCCGGGTTGCGAGAGCGTGGTGTGGCCCTGCTGCTCATCGAACAGAACGCCCGCCTGGCGCTGGAAGTGACCGACCAGGCCTGGGTGATGGACAGTGGCAGCATAGTTCATCATGGCGAATCCAAAGCGATGCTTAACGATGACCAGATTGCACAGATTTATTTGGGCGAAATGCCCGTTTAACAACACCCACCAACATCAGGGAATAACAATGAAAACCGTAACAATGAGCGCGCTCAGCGCCGCGATCCTGCTCAGCGGATTAGCCTCTACCGCGGCCTGGGCCGCCGACAGTGAAACCGTGGTGATTGGCCTGGCAGGTCCGCTCACCGGTCCGTCTGCCCGTATCGGTAAAGATCTGGAGAACGGTGCTCAGCTGGCAATTGACGACATCAACAAGCAGCACCCGACCATCGGCGGCAAAGCGGTGACCTTTAAGCTGCAGTCCGAAGATGACCAGTCGGATCCACGTACCGCGGTGGCCGTGGCGCAGCGCCTGGTAGACAGCGACGTGGCAGGCGTGGTCGGCCACTGGAACACTGGCACCAGCATCCCGGCGGCCCGCGTCTATCACGATGCCGGTATCGCCCAGGTGGCACCCGTTGCCACCGGCCATGCTTATACCAAACAGGGCTTTGACACCAGCTTCCGCGTGATGGGTCACGATGATGACGGCGGTCAGTTTGCCGGGCAGTACGCGGTCAATACCCTGAAAGCCAAACGCATCGCGGTCATTGACGACCGTACCGCCTTTGGTCAGGGGCTGGCGGATGAGTTTATTAAATCGCTCGAATCCCAGGGCGTGAAGATTGTCGATCGCCAGTACGTTGACGACAAAACCGTTGATTTCAGCGCCGTGTTGACCGCCATTCGCAGCAAAAATGCGGATCTGATTTTCTTCGGTGGCGTGGACAGCCAGGCGGCACCGCTGGCGCGTCGTATTAAACAGTTGGGCATGAAGGCCACCCTGATGGGCGCAGGCGGCTTTGTCAGCCAGACCTTCCTGCAACTGGCGCAGAAAGAGGGTGAAGGCGTAGTGGCGCTGGAACCGGGCCTGCCTGTGGATCAGATGCCGGGCGGCAAGACCTTCGAACAGGCGTATCAGTCCCGCTACCACACCCATATCGAACTGCACGCCCCGTTCGCCTATGACGCCACTCGTGTCCTGGTGGCCGCGATGGAAAAAGCCGACTCGGTGGATCCGGCAGAGTACCTGCCTGCCCTGCGCGCCATCAGCTATTCCGGCGTCACCGGGCAGATCGCCTTTGATAACCAGGGCAACCTGAAAGCCCCGTCATTCACCGTTTATAAAGTGGTCGATGGCAAATGGCAGCCGCAAACCGTGCTCGGCGGCGCACAAACGAAGTAACGCAGTGAGGCAATGTGATGAGTGATAATAATGAGCTGGGCATTCTCGCCCGCCGCAAAATTGAAGCAGAAATTATTAAGCCAATTTATGAAATCCTGGTGCGCGAGATCGGCAAGACCCGCGCCCAGGCGGTTATTGGCGAGGCCATTGAGCAGGCCGCCATTAATGCAGGCAAAGAGTTTGCCAGCAAAGAGCCGAACGGCGCAGACGTGAAGAGCTTTATCGCCCTGCAATATCTGTGGGAGAAAGATAACGCCCTGGACGTGAAGGTGATCGACGCCGACGACCAGCAGTACAACTACGACGTCACCCGCTGCCGCTATGCCGAGATGTATCACGAGATGGGGCTGGGGGAGATCGGCCACCTGCTGTCATGCGCGCGCGATGAAAAATTCATCGTCGGCTATGCGCCGGACGTGGAGCTGACCCGCACCACCACCATCATGCAGGGCGGTAAATGCTGCGACTTCCGCTATCGCAGCAACAAGGACAAACCATGATCCGCGTAAACGCAGACCGCTTATGGTCAACGCTTGCGATGATGGCGCAGATCGGCGGCACGCCCGCCGGGGGTGTCACCCGGCTGGCGTTAAGCGATGAAGATCGGATCGCCCGCAACCTGCTGCGTGACTGGGCGCTGGAGGCGGGGTTTTCCTGCGAGGTGGACAGCATGGGCAACATGTTTATCCGCCGTGCCGGAAAAAACCCCACCCTGGCACCGGTGATGACCGGTTCGCATGTGGATTCCCAGCCACTGGGTGGCAATTACGACGGGGTTTACGGCGTATTGGCCGGGCTGGAACTGCTGCGTACCCTGAACGACCATCAGATTGAAACCGAGCGCGACATCGTGCTGGTGAACTGGACCAACGAAGAAGGGGCGCGTTTTGCCCCGGCAATGCTCTCCTCCGGCGTCTGGACCGGGCAGTTCAGCGAGGCCTATGCCCACGCCCGGGCCGACCGGGATGGCATTACGGTGGGTGACGCGCTGGATACCATCGGCTATCGCGGTGAGCTCCCTGCCCGCGCTTTCCCGATCCACGCCTGCTATGAACTGCACATCGAACAAGGACCGATCCTTGAAGATGAGGCGGTGGATATCGGACTTGTGCGGGCGGCGATGGGCCAGCGCTGGTTCACGATCACGCTGGAGGGATTTGCCGCGCATGCGGGTACCACACCGATGCACAGCCGTCGCGACGCCTTAACCGCCTTTGCGATGCTGGCGCTGAAGGTTGAAGCCATTGGGTATCAGCATGCGCCTGACGGTCGGGCAACCATCGGCATGGCGAACGTGACCCCCAACTCGCGCAACGTCGTCCCTTCCCGGGTGGTGTGCAGCGTGGAGTTCCGTCATCCGCAGAGCGCGGCGCTGGAGGCGATGGAAGCTGCACTGCATCAGGCGACAAAGAGTCTTTCTGCCCGCGGTGTCAGCGCAAACGTCGAGCGCATTTTTGACTATGCGCCGATTGCGTTTGATGCCACCTGCCTGGCGCGCACGGAAAACGCCGTGGCAGCCCTGGGCTATTCCGCAAAATCGATGGTTTCCGGTGCGGGGCACGACACCTGTTATGTCAGCAAGATAGCCCCTGCCAGCATGATCTTTATTCCGTGCGTGAAAGGCATTAGCCATAACGAAGCGGAAAAGATCCTGCCGGCGTGGTCAGAGAAAGGGGCAAATGTGTTGCTGCACAGCGTACTGAGTGCGGCACAGGAGTTGTAAAACCACGCCGCCGGGGGGTTGTACGGTCGGTTGCCCTCACTCCAACCCTCTCCCACAGGGAGAGGGTTTACACCGCGCTGCCGGGCGTGGTTTACCGCTGCGATACTTTCGCCAGGCTAAACCAGATCCCAATCGCCAGAACCATCAGCATCCCGCCCGCGCTGCCCAGCGCCACGCTGTGCGAGGTGATAAATGCGGTTTTCGCCGCTGTAATCACCGACTCTGCCAGCGACGGGGAGAGATCCTGCGCCACCTTCACCGCCTCACCGATGGACGAGGAGGCATGATCCGCAAGGGAAGCGTCCAGCCCCTGGGGCAGCTCAATGGATGCCGAGAAACTGCGGGTCAGCAACAGACCGAAAATCGCAATCCCCAGCCCCGCGCCCAGTTCATAGGACATGGTTTCAATCGCCCCGGCGGCTGCGGCCTTCTCTTTCGGCGCGGCGGCCATGATCGCGGCGGTAGAGGCCAGCAATGCGCTCGCCGCACTAAAGCCCAGCAGCACCATCAGGCACCAGGCCTGCCACTGTTGGGTGCTGAAATCGAGCATCGACAGCCCCATAAAGCTAAGTGCGCTCAGCCCCATACCGCCAGTGGCTACAACCCGTAATCCCAGACGCCCTACCAGCACCCCGGCTATTGGCCCGCTAAAGCCGCTGGCGACCATGACCGGCAGCATAAACATCCCTGCCTCAAAGGGGGTGAACCCGTGGACAAACTGCAACTCCTGGGCCATCAGTAGCTCAAAACCTACCAGGGCGATCATGGCCGTCATCGCCATCACCACGCCGCTGAGAATGATGCGGTGGCCAAAAAGGCGAATGTCGATCATCGGCGTCTGGGCACGCAACTGAATGCGAATAAAGGCCCACAGGATTGCCGCCCCGATCAGCAGCGTGCCCGCGACTATCCAGGGAGAAAGCTCCCCTTTCAGCGCCGTTTTAGCGCTGTAGACCAGCAGCAGGATCGCCACAATCAGCATCAGAGCGTGCGTGATGTTCAGCGGCTGCTCCGGTCGCCCTTGCTGGGCCGGGACAAAACGCGCCGCCAGGGAGACTACCAGCAACACAATGGGAACGTTGATCAAAAACACGGCACCCCAGTAGAAGTGGGCCAGCAGCATCCCGCCCACCAGCGGGCCAAAGGCGGCCCCGCCGGACCCGACGGCAGCCCAGACGCCAAGGGCAATGTTACGCTGACGCGCATCCGGAAAGAGCGTGCGGATCCCGGCCAGCGTCGCGGGAATGATCATCGCCGCGCCGATTGCCAGCGAGGCCCGCGCGGCAATCAACCACCCCGCCGTGGGGGCAAACGCCGCCGCCAGCGAAGAGAGGCCAAACAGGGTGCTCCCCATGATCAGCAGGCGCTTAAAGCCGATGCGATCCCCTAGCGCCCCCATCGGCAGCACCATGCCGGC
The DNA here is from genome assembly GCF_002935105.1 of Leclercia sp. LSNIH3. NCBI lineage: Bacteria > Pseudomonadati > Pseudomonadota > Gammaproteobacteria > Enterobacterales > Enterobacteriaceae > Leclercia > Leclercia sp. LSNIH3. The sequence goes on along the minus strand of NZ_CP026387.1, from coordinate 36,694 downwards.
CATCACCAGCGAATAGATATCAATGATCCACAGCAATTCATTGCCGCTGGCATCCAGAGTCATACTCAGCGTCGGGGCGGCAACGTGCAGCACCGTGGCGTCAATCGCAACCGGGATATAGACCAGCACGATAATTACTAACGCTAACCACTGACGAAACATAGATTTCCTTATTTGATTAAAGCTGGACACATGTCCAGAATGCGATCCTACGGAAAGTTGAACACATGTCCAGCCTTTTGTTACACTCGTTGCCCCCCAGTTGAGAGTGAAAAAAATGACCTATCTGAGCAAGGATGAGCGGCGGGAAGCGATCCTGCAGGCGGCGATGCGTGTGGCGCTGAACGACGGCTTTACCGGGATGACCGTGAGAAATATCGCCGCCGAAGCGAAGGTGGCGACGGGCCAGGTGCATCACCATTTTGCTTCGGCCGGTGAACTGAAAGCCCAGGCCTTTATCAGCCTGATTCGGGCGCTGCTGGATGCCGACGTCGTGGCTGAAAACGCCAGCTGGCGCGAACGCCTGTTCGCCATGCTCGGCAGCGACGACCGCAGCTTTGAACCCTACATTCGTCTGTGGCGGGAAGCCCAGCTGTTAGCCGCCCGCGACCCGGAGATAAAAGGCGCTTATCTGTTAACCATGGAGATGTGGCATCAGGAAACGGTGGACATCATACGTGCGGGCGAACAGGCGAAAGCCTTTACGCTGAAAGACACGGCCGAAAACGTCGCCTGGCGGCTGATTGGTCTGGTCTGTGGGCTGGACGGGTTATACGCGCTATCCATGCCGGAGATGGACGACGCCGCATTTAATCAGCACCTGAAAACATTAATTACGCTCGAGCTGGGTTAATCATCAGCCTCTCTTAACTGTTACTCTTTGTAACATATTAAGCGGATCCATTTCTCCCTTCAAAACTCATGGATTCGCTTTTTTATCTATCCTTTCAGAAGTCTCCTAAAACACTCCAGATAAATTCTCATCAAAAAACAGGTAACCACCTGAATGTATTTCTCTTTCTGCCATTTACGGATATGCAAGAGGGCAATATGTCACAACAAGCTGAGAAGAATAATCACTATTTGTTAAGTAACTGGAAACCGGAAAACGCCGCATTTTGGGAAAAGAAAGGTAAACCCATTGCGCGGCGAAATTTAGTTATTTCGGTTGCCTGTCTGCTACTGGCCTTCTGCGTGTGGATGTTATTTAGCGCCGTGGCGGTCAACCTGAATAAAGTAGGTTTTAATTTCAGTACCGATCAGCTGTTTATGTTAACCGCTCTGCCTTCACTCTCCGGGGCAATATTACGTGTCCCCTATTCCTTTATGGTGCCGATATTTGGCGGGCGCTACTGGACGGTATTAAGCACCGTTATTCTGATCGTGCCCTGTGTGTGGCTGGGTATTGCGGTGCAGAATACCGCCACGCCTTACGAAATCTTCATCGTCATCGCCCTGCTGTGCGGCTTCGCCGGGGCCAACTTTGCCTCCAGCATGGGCAACATCAGCTTTTTCTTTCCCAAAGCCAAACAGGGCAGCGCGCTGGGCATTAACGGCGGGCTGGGCAACCTCGGCGTCAGCGTGATGCAGATGGTGGCGCCGGTGGTGATCTTCCTGCCGATGTTTACCTTCCTCGGGGTTCACGGCGTACCCCAGGAGGATGGCTCGTCGATATTCCTGGCTAATGCCGCCTGGATCTGGGCACCGCTACTGCTGCTGGCAACCCTTGCCGCCTTTTTTGGCATGAACGATATTGCCAGCTCGAAAGCGACCATCGCCAGCCAGCTACCGGTGCTGAAGCGACTGCACCTGTGGCTGCTGAGTCTGCTCTATCTGGCGACATTCGGCTCCTTTATCGGCTTTTCTGCTGGCTTTGCCATGCTGTCGAAAACCCAGTTCCCGGACGTTAACATCCTGCACCTGGCCTTTTTCGGCCCGCTGATCGGGGCGCTGGCGCGCTCTGCCGGTGGGGTTATCTCCGACAAACTCGGCGGGGTGCGCGTCACGCTGGTGAACTTCATCTTTATGGCGCTGTTCACCGCCCTGCTGTTCCTCACCCTGCCCGGCTCCGGCTCTGGCAGCTTTACCGCCTTTTATCTGGTGTTTATGGGGCTGTTCCTCACCGCCGGATTGGGCAGCGGTTCCACCTTCCAGATGATTGCGGTCATCTTCCGGCAAATCACCGTCTATAGAGTGAAACTGCGCGGCGGTACGGACGAGCAGGCCCAGAAAGAGGCCGTTACCGATACGGCGGCCGCGCTGGGCTTTATCTCGGCCATCGGCGCTGTCGGCGGGTTCTTCATTCCCAAAGCCTTTGGCACCTCGCTGGCGATGACCGGCTCGCCGGTGGGGGCGATGAAGGTCTTCCTGGTGTTTTACATCGTCTGCGTGTTCATCACCTGGCTGGTGTATGGCCGTCGTCAGAAGCACGTCAAATCATAACGCGTAGTTCAATTTTTTTGTGAGCAGTGTAACCACGGGGCGGGAGTCGCCCCGTCAGGAGAAACGTCATGAGTAAATTGTTGGATCGCTTTCGTTATTTCAAACTAAAAGGCGAGACCTTCGCAGATGGGCACGGTCAGGTGATGCACACCAACCGCGACTGGGAGGACAGCTATCGCCAGCGATGGCAGTTTGACAAAATTGTGCGGTCCACTCACGGCGTGAACTGTACTGGCTCCTGTAGCTGGAAAATCTACGTCAAGAATGGCCTGGTCACCTGGGAAACCCAGCAGACCGACTACCCCCGCACCCGCCCTGACCTGCCGAACCATGAGCCGCGCGGCTGCCCGCGCGGGGCCAGCTACTCCTGGTATCTCTACAGCGCCAACCGCCTGAAATACCCGCTGGTACGCCGCAAGCTGATTGAGCTGTGGCGCGAGGCACTGGGCCAGCACAGCGATCCGGTGCTCGCCTGGAATGCCATCATGAATGACCCGCAAAAGAGCCAGAGCTATAAGCAGGCGCGCGGTCACGGTGGATTTATTCGTTCGAACTGGAAAGAGCTGAACCAGCTTATCGCCGCCGCCAACGTCTGGACCATCAAACACTACGGCCCTGACCGGGTGGCGGGCTTCTCGCCGATCCCGGCGATGTCGATGGTCTCTTACGCTGCGGGCACCCGCTATCTCTCCCTGCTGGGCGGGACCTGCCTGAGCTTCTATGACTGGTACTGCGACCTGCCCCCCGCCTCGCCGATGACCTGGGGGGAACAGACCGACGTGCCGGAATCCGCCGACTGGTACAATTCCAGCTATATCATCGCCTGGGGGTCGAACGTGCCGCAGACCCGTACCCCGGATGCCCACTTCTTTACCGAAGTGCGTTACAAAGGCACCAAAACCATCGCCATCACGCCTGACTTTTCGGAAGTGGCCAAACTCAGCGACCAGTGGCTGGCACCGAAACAGGGCACCGACAGCGCCCTGGCCATGGCAATGGGCCACGTGATCCTGAAAGAGTTTCACCTCGACAACCCGAGCGACTATTTCCTCAACTACTGCCGTCGCTACACCGATATGCCGATGCTGGTGATGCTCGATCCCCGCGACGATGGCAGCTACGTGCCGGGCCGGATGCTCCGCGCCTCCGACCTTGCCGACGGGCTGGGCGAAGCCAATAACCCGGAATGGAAAACCGTCGCCTTTACCTCCACGGGCGATCTGGTGGTGCCGAACGGCTCTATCGGCTTCCGCTGGGGTGAGAAAGGCAAATGGAACCTTGAACCGCTGGCGGCAGGCCAGGAAACCGACCTGGCGCTCTCTCTGCTGGGCACCCACGACACGGTCGCCGGAGTGGCTTTCCCCTACTTTGGCGGCAACGAAAACCCGCACTTCCGCAGCGTGAAGCAGGAGCCGGTGCTGGTGCGCCAACTGCCGGTAAAAACCCTGATCCTCGCCGATGGCCGACAGCTGCATGTTGCCAGCGTCTACGATCTGGTGCTGGCTAACTATGGTCTCGATCGGGGGCTGGAGGATGACCTTGCGGCAAAAGATTACGCCGAGATCAAAGCCTACACACCGGCCTGGGGGGAGCAGATCACCGGGGTGCCGCGTCGCCATATCGAGCAGATCGCCCGGGAGTTCGCCGACACGGCGCATAAAACCCATGGCCGGTCGATGATTATTCTCGGTGCCGGGGTGAACCACTGGTATCACATGGACATGAACTATCGCGGGATGATCAACATGCTGGTCTTCTGCGGCTGCGTGGGCAAAAGCGGCGGGGGCTGGTCGCACTATGTCGGCCAGGAGAAGCTGCGTCCGCAAACCGGCTGGCTGCCGCTGGCCTTTGCCCTCGACTGGAACCGTCCGCCGCGCCAGATGAACAGCACCTCGTTCTTCTACAACCATGCCAGCCAGTGGCGCTATGAAAAACTCACGGCCCAGGAACTGCTCTCCCCGCTGGCCGATGCCTCGAAGTTCACCGGCCATTTGATCGACTTTAACGTGCGTGCCGAACGCATGGGCTGGCTGCCGTCTGCGCCTCAGCTGAACCTTAACCCGCTGCACATTAAGGCCCAGGCGGATGCCGTTGGCATGTCGCCGCAGGAGTACACCACCCAGGCGCTGCGATCCGGCGATATCCGTATGGCCTGCGAACAGCCGGACAGCGGCAACAACCACCCGCGTAACCTGTTTGTCTGGCGCTCTAACCTGCTCGGCTCCTCCGGGAAAGGCCATGAGTACATGCTTAAATACCTGCTGGGCACCGAAAGCGGCATTCAGGGCGACGATCTCGGCACGACGGACGACGTGAAGCCGGAAGAGGTGGAGTGGCAGACAGCCGCCATCGAGGGCAAGCTGGATCTGTTGGTGACGCTGGATTTCCGCATGTCCAGCACCTGTCTGTTCTCGGATATCGTTCTGCCGACTGCCACCTGGTATGAGAAAGACGATATGAATACCTCGGATATGCATCCGTTTATTCACCCGCTCTCTGCCGCAGTGGACCCGGCCTGGGAGTCACGCAGCGACTGGGAGATCTACAAGGGCATCGCCAAAGCTTTCTCTGAGGTCTGCGTCGGCCACCTGGGTAGCGAAACCGACGTGGTATTGCAGCCCCTGCAACACGACTCCCCGGCGGAACTGTCGCAGCCGTTCGACATTGCCGACTGGCGCAAGGGCGAATGCGATCTGATCCCCGGCAAAACCGCGCCGAACATCGCCGTGGTGGAGCGAAACTACCCGGAAACTTACGAGCGCTTTACCGCCCTCGGGCCGCTGCTGGACAAGCTCGGCAATGGCGGGAAAGGCATCTCGTGGAACACCCAGGATGAGGTCGATTTCCTCGGCAAGCTGAACTATGTGAAGCTCGATGGCCCGGCGAAAGGCCGTCCGCGCATCGATACGGCAATCGACGCCTCGGAGGTGATCCTCGCCCTCGCCCCGGAAACCAACGGTCAGGTGGCGGTCAAAGCCTGGGAGGCGCTGGCCGAATTTACCGGCCGCGAGCACATCCATCTGGCGCTGAACAAGGAAGACGAGAAGATCCGCTTCCGCGATATTCAGGCCCAGCCGCGCAAAATCATCTCCAGCCCAACCTGGTCCGGCATTGAGAGCGAACATGTTTCCTACAACGCTGGCTACACCAACGTCCATGAGCTGATCCCGTGGCGCACCCTCTCCGGGCGGCAGCAGTTGTATCAGGATCACACGTGGATGCGCGCCTTTGGCGAGAGTCTGGTGGCCTATCGTCCGCCGATTGATACCCGCAGCGTGACCCACATGCGCGAGATCCCGCCGAACGGCTTCCCGGAGAAGGCGCTCAACTTCCTGACCCCGCATCAGAAATGGGGGATTCACTCCACCTACAGCGAAAACCTGCTGATGCAGACCCTGTCGCGCGGCGGGCCGATTGTCTGGATCAGCGAAACCGACGCCCGCGAGCTGGGCATCGAAGACAACGACTGGATCGAGTGCTTTAACGCCAACGGCGCCCTCACCGCCCGCGCGGTGGTCAGCCAGCGCGTGCCGCCAGGCATGACCATGATGTACCACGCCCAGGAGCGCATCCTGAACATTCCAGGTTCAGAGGTGACCGGACGGCGCGGCGGGATTCATAACTCGGTGACGCGCGTCTGTCCGAAGCCGACGCACATGATTGGCGGCTACGCCCAGCTGGCGTACGGCTTTAACTACTACGGCACCGTCGGGTCGAACCGCGATGAATTCATCATGATCCGCAAGATGAAAAACATTAACTGGCTGGATGGCGAAGGTCGGGATCAGGTACAGGAGGCGAAAAAATGAAAATACGCTCACAGGTTGGCATGGTCCTCAATCTCGATAAATGCATTGGCTGTCACACCTGCTCGGTGACCTGCAAAAACGTCTGGACCGGGCGCGAAGGCATGGAGTACGCCTGGTTTAACAACGTCGAAACCAAGCCCGGCATCGGCTATCCGAAAAACTGGGAGGATCAGGAAGCCTGGCAAGGCGGCTGGATCCGCAGTATTACCGGCAAGCTGACCCCGCGTCTCGGCGGCAAGCTGGGGGTGCTGTCGAAAATCTTCGCCAACCCGCAGATGCCGCAGATTGACGACTATTACGAACCCTTCACCTTCGACTACCAGGATCTGCACCGCGCCCCGGAGGGTAACCACCTGCCCACCGCCCGCCCGCGCTCGCTGATTGACGGCAAGCGCATGGACAAGATCACGTGGGGGCCAAACTGGGAAGAGCTACTCGGCGGCGAGTTTGAAAAGCGCGCCCGGGACCGTAACTTCGACCGGATGCAGAAGGAGATGTACGGCCAGTTTGAAAACACCTTCATGATGTATCTCCCGCGCTTGTGCGAACACTGCCTCAACCCGAGTTGCGCAGCGACCTGCCCGAGCGGGGCGATCTACAAGCGTGAAGAAGACGGCATCGTGCTGATCGACCAGGACAAATGCCGCGGCTGGCGTCTGTGCATCAGCGGCTGCCCGTACAAAAAAATCTACTTCAACTGGAAGAGCGGCAAGTCGGAAAAATGCATCTTCTGCTATCCACGTATTGAATCCGGCCAGCCTACCGTCTGCTCAGAAACCTGTGTCGGACGCATCCGCTACCTGGGCGTGCTGCTCTATGACGCAGACCGTATCGAGGAGGCGGCCAGCACCGAACACGAAACCGATCTCTATGAGCGTCAGTGCGATGTGTTCCTGGATCCGCACGACCCGGCCATCATCGAAGAGGCGGTTAAGCAAGGGATCCCGCAGAACGTGATTGACGCGGCGCAGCGCTCACCGGTCTACAAGCTGGCGATGGACTGGAAGCTGGCCCTGCCTCTTCACCCGGAGTACCGCACCCTGCCGATGGTCTGGTATGTGCCGCCGCTGTCGCCGATCCAGTCTTACGCCGACGCTGGTGGCCTGCCGCAGACCGACAGCATCCTCCCGGCGGTCGAAAGCCTGCGCATTCCGGTGCAGTATCTGGCGAATATGCTCAGCGCGGGGGATACCGGCCCGGTGCTGCGCGCCCTGAAACGCATGATGGCGATGCGCCACTACAAACGTTCCCAGACCGTGGAAGGCGTGACCGACACCCGCGCCATTGAGGAAGTGGGCCTGAGCGTCGAACAGGTCGAGGAGATGTACCGCTATCTCGCTATCGCCAACTACGAAGACCGCTTTGTGATCCCCACCAGCCACCGGGAAATGGCCCGCGACGCCTTCCCGGAGAAAAACGGCTGCGGCTTTACCTTTGGTGACGGCTGCCACGGCTCCGACACCAAATTCAACCTGTTCAACAGCAGCCGCATCGATGCCATCAACATCACCGAGGTGCGTGAACATGGGGAGGGAGACTAATGCAGATCCTCAAAATTATTGCCCTGCTGATTGAGTACCCGGACGAGGCGCTGTGGGAGAGCCGCGACGAGGCGCTCGCCCTGGTGACGCAGGATGCGCCCATGCTGCTGCCATTTGCGCAGCAGTATCTTAGCGCCCCGCTGCTCGACCAACAGGCTTCCTGGTGCGAAGTGTTCGAGCGCGGACGCGCCACCTCGCTGCTGCTGTTCGAACATGTCCATGCCGAATCACGGGATCGCGGCCAGGCGATGGTTGACCTGATGAACCAGTACGAGCAGGCCGGGCTGCAGCTCGACTGCCGCGAACTGCCGGACTATCTGCCGCTCTATCTGGAGTATTTAAGTATCTTGCCTGACGCGCAGGCCCGGGAGGGGTTGCAGAACGTCGCGCCCATTCTGGCGCTGATTGGCGGGCGGCTGAAACAGCGTCAGGTGGCTCACTATCAGCTGTTCGACGCCCTGCTGAGGTTTGCAGGCAGCAAGCTCTCAAGTGACAGTGTCACGCAGCAGGTGGCGGGCGAAAAACGGGATGACACCCGCCAGGCGCTGGATGCGGTCTGGGAAGAGGAGCAAGTGAAGTTTATTGAAGATAACGCGACGGCCTGCGACAGCTCGCCCATGCAGCAATATCAACGACGCTTTAGCCAGGACGTCGCGCCGCAGTACGTGGACGTCAGTGCCGGAGGCCCAAAATGACACACCATCTGAACGTCTTTTTCTTCGACATTTACCCCTACATCTGCGCCGCGGTGTTTTTCCTCGGCAGCTGGCTGCGGTACGACTACGGCCAGTACACCTGGCGCGCATCCTCCAGCCAGTTGCTGAGCAAGCGCGGCATGAACTGGGGTTCCAACCTGTTCCACATCGGTATTCTGGGGATTTTCTTCGGACATCTGTTCGGCATGTTAACCCCGCACTGGATGTACGCCTGGTTCCTGCCGATGGCGGTCAAACAGCAGCTGGCGATGATTGCCGGGGGGATCTGCGGCGTGCTGACCCTGATTGGCGGCTCGATGCTGTTGTATCGTCGCCTGTTCAACCAGCGGGTGCGCGCCACCTCCACGACGCCGGATATCATCATCATGAGTATTCTGCTGACCCAGTGCGTGCTCGGCCTGACCACCATCCCGTTTTCGGCGCAATACCCGGACGGCAGCGAAATGCTGAAGCTGGTCGGCTGGGCGCAGGGAATCTTTACCTTCCGCGGTGGTTCGTCTGAGATGCTGACCGGCGTGGCCTTTATCTTCCGCGTTCATCTGGTGCTGGGGATGACTATTTTCCTGATCTTCCCCTTCACCCGCCTGGTCCACGTCTGGAGCGCGCCGTTTGAGTACATCACCCGGCGCTATCAGCTGGTGAGATCCAGAAGGTAGGCCCGAGCCATGCCGGGTAACGGCTACGCCTTACCCGGCTTACGGAACCGCCCCACCCAGCCGGGCAGGCGCATGCGTCGCCCGGCGTTTCCACTTCGCCACTGTATCGACAATGTTGACACATAAAATCCCCACCCTTTATGATGACGATACTTTGTATCGACATCTGGAGTCTTTTTATGCCGCAAGTCACCGTCAAAAAATGGGGTAACAGCCCTTCTGTCAGGCTGCCTGTCGCAGTTATGCGCGAGGCTGAATTGCACGTTGACGATGTGGTGAACGTTAACGTAGACGAAGAAGGACGCATTATTTTGACCCCCGTCAGGAAGGACGAACCGACGCTGGAATCACTGCTCGCTGCGATCACCGACGACAATCTGCATCACGAAGTCACCTTTGGAGAACCGCAAGGTAAGGAGCTGTTGTAATGGACTACATCCCGGAAGCGGGCGATATCGTCTGGCTGGATTTTGATCCGCAGTCAGGTCATGAACAGGCAGGCCATCGCCCTGCGCTGGTTGTTTCCCCCGCCACTTACAATGGACGCACCGGTCTGATGCTCTGCTGTCCAGTCACGTCGCAAATCAAAAACTACCCCTTCGAAGTTGTCATTAGCGGAGCACGCCGCAATGTCGCCCTCGCCGATCAGATCAAAAGTCTGGACTGGCGGGCGCGTCACGCAGTGAAAAAGGGAACGGCAACTGCCGAAGAACTGGATGCCGTGAGAATGCGGGCGAAGGTTTTGATCGGCTAACAGAGAGGGGCTTAGGCCCCTTCCCGTTTTATTTTCCCCCTGTGGAAGAGCACGATACTGCGCCCGCCGCCCGTGCATAGTAAATAGACTAAAGACCAGGCAAACTACCGTTAATCACGGAAAAAATCAGGAAAAGCAGAAGAATGGCGCAAATTATCCCAATACCAAACAGGGCCACGTGAAACATCAGCGTTCCTCCTCCGAATGCTAACGCGCCCGCAATCCCCCAGCGATTTTCTTTGCGCATACCGCCGATAAACGCGAGCACCAGCCCAGCGATGGCAAGGATAATCCCGCCATTATTGAGAAGCCGATCAATATCCAGGGTACTGTTTTCTGCGGGCGCAGGCGTCTTCCCCGTTATGCCAGCAATAATGCCTTCTTTAACGGCAGCAACCTGTTCAGCCACTACCGTTTCAAGACGTGGCGGTGGGGAAGAAAAAGGCCCAAAAGAGAAATGCACAATCCCAAGCACCAGGGCGATAGCGCCCAGCAGCATGCCGAACGAACTGAATTTATTCTGTGACAAGATTTCCATATCAATATGCTCTGAGTTAATGAGTGAAGATGTTCCGATAGGTTATCCACCGGGCATTATTCTATATAACATCAGCAACATGCGAAGGGATTGTCGTTGTAAGTCCTGGTCTATACATTCTGCGCTTCACGCAGTGAAAAAGGGAACGGCAACTGCCGAAGAACGGGATGCCGTGAGAATGCGGGCGAAGGTTTTGATCGGCTAACTGAGAGGGGCTTACGCCCCTTCCCGTTTTATTTTCCCGCCTGCGGATGGGTTTCAAACCCGGCCATCACCGCCGTCAGTTCTGCCAGTGAAAAACCGTGTTTCGGATCGTCCACCCCAAGCCCAAACCGTTCCTGCATCAGCTGATATAACGCTTCTGCATCAGGGAGGTTGCGCTGCTCAATCACCTGCCCGTTCTGCCAGTGGGTAAAGTGCAGGTTGGTGAGGGTCAGCTTGCCGCCGTCCGGCAGATGCCGACACATCAACAAATGATGACGAAAATGGGACTGCGGCCAGTGCGCTGACCAGAAGTTGCCCATCACGTAATCGTTTTGATACTGGGCGGCGAGATCGAAGTGATACATCGACTGCCAGTGTTCGTGATGGCGGAACTGGAGCACCCAGTCGAGACCATCGTTAATCAGCCGGTAGAGCCCGTGCGGTGTCGCCTGCTCCTTCTCGGCGATCAACTGAATCGGTGCGGTCAACGTCTGTCCGCCAAAGCCGACATCGGCAATCCAGCGTTCGCCATTTAGCTCAACCAGCAGCAGACGATGGGTGCGCGGCGGCATTTGGGGTGGGTTCGCCATCACTACCCGACCCAGCAGGCTGCGGACGTTAAACCCTACCTCACGCAGCACCCGCTCAAAAAGACCGTTTTGCTCAAAGCAATAACCTCCGCGGCGGCCGGTGACCAGCTTATCCACCAGGGATTGATCGTCGAGCTGGATCTCCCGCGGCAGCACCACGTCAATATTTTCAAACGGGATGGTGCTGTTGTGTTGCAGGTGCAGCGCCCGCAGGGTCTCTATATCCACAGAAACCGGCTGCTGCCAGCCGGTGCGGGCGAAATACTCGGTTAAAAACGGGGTCATGGTTGGCTCCTTTAACAATTCGTCCTTATCTTTACGCAAAACCATTCAAGTTGCATCAAGGCGGCAAGACTGAGAACGCCCGGGCGCTGACGTAAGTAAGCGACCGGGGTGAGCAGACGCAGCCAACGCAGAGGCAGCGTGAAGGATGAAGTGTTTATAACCTATTTTTCGCCTGCGACTGTTTCAAAAGTGCTTTTTAACCGCGCGTGGTGCGTTGCATGATCCCCAGCGCCGTCAGCATCAATACCAGCCCGGTAAGCAGCGTCAGGGTAGCCATTGCCATGCCCTGCCCGACGGATCCCTGCTCAAATTGCCGCCAGATAAACACCGACACGGTTTGCGTGCCCGCAGGGGCCAGCAGCAGCGAGGTGACCAGCTCGCGCGAGGCAATGGCAAACACCATCAGCATGGCCGCCAGCATGGCCGGAGAGACCAGCGGCAGGACGATAAAACGCAACGCCTGCAGCGCCGACGCGCCATGTACTCGGGCGGCAGGCTCCAGATTCCCTCCTAGCTGGCGCAGCGCGCTACCGACATAGCGTACCGGCCACGGCAGTAGCAGGCAGCAATACGACAGCAGCAGGATCGCCCAGCTGTTGTAAGGAGACACCGGCCAGAAGGGCTGATTCCACAGCAGGATCAACCCTACCCCCACCACGACGCCGGGTAACGCAGCGGGCATCAGCGACAGGGCATCCACCAGCCCGTGGCCCTTAATCTTCTGCACCACCACCAGCCATGCAGCAAGCAGGCCGAGCAAGCCGGTGATGCAGGCCGCCCCCAGCGCCAGCGACAGGCTGGTGCCCAGCGCCGACAGCGCATCCCCCTGCTGACTGAACAGCGCCGCATAATGGGAAGCGGTCAGATTGGCGAGAGACACCCCGCCCGACAAGGTGCCCAGCACCCCGGATAAGGCCATCGAGGCACCCGGCAGGATCACCGCGACAAACCCGGTCAACCCCAGCAGCGCCACTATCGGCAGGGTAAAGCTCCCCGCATCCGCGCCCATGTTCTCTGTCGGCTTGCCGGTAATACTGGTCACATCCTGATTACCGGTCAGTTTTTTCTGTAGCCACCAGGCGCTGAGTGCAAGGGTCACCAGCACCACGGAGAGCATCGACGCACCGGAGAGATCGATCGGCCATTCCGCCAGCTTTTTCTCGATATCGGTAGTCAGCATCAACACCCCGGCGCGGGTGCCAAGTGCGGCGGGCACGCCATACTCCTCAATCGCCAGAGTGAAGGCCAGCAGCATCCCGGCCGCCAGCGACGGCGAAAGCATCGGCAGCGTGATATGCCAGAACGCCCGTCCGGGGCTGGCCCCGTGAACCCGGGCCACCAGCGCCAGACGTTGTCCGCTGGCCAGCAGGCTGCGCGATACCGCGAAATAGACCACCGGGAAGATATTCAGCGCCATCACCAGCACAATCCCGGTCTGGCTGAACAACACATCATTGAGGTTGAAGCCGGTGAGCTGTTGTAGATAGCCGTTGGTTTGCAGCACCAGCATCCACGACAGCGCGGCAATATAGGGCGGGGTTAAAAATGGGATCAGAAACAGCAGATCCCACAGCCGGGGCAGCGGCAGATTCAACAGCCCGCGCGCCACGCCAAGGGGAAAGCCAATCAAGGCGCTCACCAGGGCCACACCAACCCCAACCTGTAGCGTGCCGCCCAGCATGGTGGGCAACTGCGGCTCGGCCAGCAGCGTAGCGACGCCGCTCAAGGCACCCGAGAACACCCCGGCGCTGAACTGCGGAAACACCGCCTGTAGCAAGATAAACGCCAGCGGAAACGCCACCAGGATCACCAGTAGCGCCAGCGTCATCACCGACAAGAATTTAGGATTCACAAAGCAGTCCTGAAGACGGGGTTGCCCCCGTCACGTGATTATAAGGTGAAGAGCGTATTGAAACGCTTGAGGATATCGCTGCGTTCGCTGGTGCCGTCACTGTTGGTCGGCAGGATTTTCAGGTCGTTGAGCAGCGGACGCTTAGCCTGTACGTCGCCGCGGGCTGGCATCAGCCAGGCATCGGCCACCATCGCCTGGCCTTCTGGCGACAGGACGTAATCGACGAAGGCTTTCGCATCATCCGCATGCTGGGTAGATTTGAGGATCATCATCGGACGCGGGGCCATCACCGTGCCGCTGGCCGGGAAAATCACCTTCAGGGATTCACCCTGGCTGATGTTGCCATAGGAGACATAATCCACCGCGCCGAACACCGCCGCTTTCGCCCCCTGCATGACCGGCGTCACCGCCTGAGCATTCGGGCCGCTCACCACCATGCCGTTCTTCTTGAGATCCTCAAACAGGGTCCAGGCCTTATCGCCCATGCCATTTTGCAGACCGATCAGCAGATCGAGCGAAGCACCGGACAGCGCCGGGTCCGGGGTGGTGACTTTGTCTTTAAATGCGTCAGTGGTCAGATCGCGCCACTCTTTCGGCTCAGGGGTGCCGCTTTTGGTGTTCCAGACGATGCCTAACGCTGAGACGCCCTGCGCCACAAAGTCGTCTGATTTCAGGTCTGCGGGCACGTTCGCCGCATTGGCGCTCTGGTACGGCAGCAGCCAGCCGCGGTTGTGCAGATCTTCCGCGGTATCCCAGGAGGCGGAAATCAAAATATCGGCCTGCGGATTAGCCTGTTCCGCTTCGAGGCGGGCCATCACTTTGCCGGTGGTCGCCTGGAAGATATCCACCTTGACGCCGGTTTTCTTTTCAAAGCCGCTGGCAAGGCTTTTGGCGAGCGATCCCGGGCCTGCGGTGTAGACGGTCAGCGCGTGTGCGCTGGACATCATAACGGACGATAACGCCATGGCTAACAGCACTCCTTTTTTTACGGACATTGCAGCTTTCATGCGAACTCCCCTGAGGATGTAATCAAACGATCGGCAGCGACGCTGCCAGCAGACAAATGCACGATGCGATCGGCCAGGATTTCAGCCTCCCGGCGGTCGTGGGTAACATAGACGGCGGTGGTACCGAGCTGGCGCAGCAGCGTGGCCATCTCGTGACACAAGGTTCCACGCAGTTCGCTGTCGAGGTTGGAGAGCGGCTCGTCAAACAGCAGTACCCGCGGTTCGGCGACAATCGCCCGGGCCAGCGCCACGCGCTGTTGCTGCCCGCCGGACAATCCTGCGGGTTTGCGGTCGGCGAACTCGCTTAAACCCACGCGCGCCAGTGCCTGCGCGCCCCGGCGATCGCACTCCTGACGCGGGATATGGCGCATCTTCAGCGGGAACATCACATTCTGTGCCACGGTCATGTGCGGCCAGAGGGCGTAATCCTGGAACACCATGCCGATGTCCCGGGCTTCCGGCGGTAGCGCCCAGCCCGTTTTCGCCACCAGACGGTCGCCGAAATGGATCGCCCCCTCCGCAGGCTGGGTTAACCCTGCCAGCAGACGCAAAAGCGTACTTTTGCCGCAGCCCGACGGCCCCAGCAGCGCAACCACGCTACCCGGCTCGATATGCAGATCGATTTGATTCAAAACGGTATTCGCGCCAAAAGCGTACGAGACGCCGTTGAGCGTTATGGAAGTGAGCATATTGTTATCCTCTTTGGGATTTGATGCTCGCCACTGTAGGCAGCTTATGTGACGAATACATGACGTAAATGTTGCGTATTGATTTCCGATGGCTTTCAGACGTTTAATGCTCTGACCCGTTCTGTGAGGAATTTCTATGAGCCACTTCCGCCCCGTTGAGTTAATGCACGCCAGCCGTCTGTTAAATCATGGCCCCACGGTGTTGATCACCAGCCGCGACGACACCCTTGACCGGCGCAATGTGATGGCCGCGGCCTGGTCAATGCCGGTGGAGTTCGAACCGCCGCGCATCGCCATCGTGGTGGATAAAAGCACCTGGTCGCGGGAGCTGATTGAGCGCAGCGGCATGTTCGGGATCGTCATTCCCGGCGTGGCGGCTGCCAACTGGACCTGGGCGGTCGGCAGCGTCAGCGGCCGGGATGAGGATAAATTCAACTGCTACGGTATTCCGGTCATCAATGGCCCGGTGCTGGGCCTGCCGGTTGTGGAAGAGAAGTGTCTGGCGTGGATGGAGTGCCGTCTGCTGCCCGCAACCCCGGCAGCAGAAAAGTATGACACCCTGTTTGGTGAAGTGGTCTCTGCCGCGGCGGATGAACGGGCGTTTGTCGCCGGGCGCTGGCAGTTTGACGACGATAAGCTTAATACCCTGCACCACCTGGGCGCGGGCACCTTTGTGACCAGCGGCAGGCAGGTAAAAGCGCCGGGTCAGTAGGTTTTATAGGGGATCCGCATCCGGTCCAGCAGGTTGGTAAAATCCTGCACCGCGATAAAGACTACGGCCCCTTTGCCCGGGATCACGTTGGTAATGATCCCCACCGTCTCCCCGGTCAGGCTGTCCACTACCGGCCCGCCGGACATGCCGGATACCGCCCCCGCCCCGGTGATGACACCGTAGTAGCAGCCGTCACGCTTTACGAAACCGTCAATCTTGCCCATGCTGGATTTTGGCAGGCTGTTGATAGCGCTGTAGCCGAACAGGGTCACGTTGCGTCCGGCTCTGGCATAGGCCAATTGATGCACGATCTTGCCCCGGTTGTTATCGCCAATCACCGCCACATCACAGAGGGGATGTTGCGCCTTAATGGACTTCAGCAACGGCACCGCGACGTGGGCGGCAGTAAGCGACAGGGTACTTGAGACCGGAAAGGTGGTGCCCTGCATCCCCGCCGCAAGCCAGTTCAACGGCGCAGGCAGGCCAATAAACACCAAATCTGCCTGCCTGGTGGCGGTAAAGTCGGTGCGGCTGGTGCCGGACATTACCACACACCCAAGCAGTGTCAGGGAGGCCATGAGCGCAGCGAGGGCAAGATGCGGACGCTTCATGGTTCACTCCGGGGCTACTTTTTCGATCGCCCGGCGATGATATCATCCGCCACGATACGCGGCGCTTCGGCGTAATGGTGGAACTCCATGCTGTACGTCGCCCTCCCCTGGGACATGGATCGCAGCGTGGTGGCGTAACCGAACATCTCAGCCAGCGGCACGTCGGCGCGGATAATCTGACTGCCGAACCGCTCCTCCATCCCCTGCACCAGGCCGCGGCGGGAGGAGAGATCCCCCATAATGTTACCGGCATACTCTTCCGGGGTTTCGACCTCGACGTGCATCATCGGCTCGAGGATCACCGGGTCGGCTTTGCGCGCCGCATCCTTAAAGCCGAAGATGGCCGCCATGCGGAAGGCCATCTCTGAGGAGTCAACGTCGTGGTAGGAGCCAAAGGTCAGGGTTGCTTTGACATCCACCACCGGGTAGCCCGCCAGCACGCCGCTGTTCATCGCCTCCCGCAGCCCCTTCTCCACCGACGGAATATACTCCCGCGGCACCACCCCGCCTTTGGTGGCATCGACAAAGGTAAAACCGCTGCCTGGTTCCTGCGGTTCGAGACTCAGCACCACATGGCCATACTGCCCTTTGCCGCCGGACTGGCGAACGAACTTGCCCTCGATATCGCTCACCCCTTTGCGGATGGTTTCCCGGTAGGTCACCTGTGGACGGCCAATATTGGCCTCGACGCCGAACTCACGCCGCATACGGTCAACGATAATCTCCAGATGCAGCTCGCCCATCCCGGAGATGATGGTCTGGCCGGACTCTTCGTCGGTATGCAGGTGAAAGGAGGGATCTTCTGCCGCCAGACGGTGCAGCGCGATGCCCATTTTCTCCTGGTCGGCTTTAGTTTTTGGTTCGATGGAGAGCGAGATCACCGGATCCGGGAACTCCATCCGCTCGAGGGTGATCACCGCGCCGGGGTCTGTCAGGGTATCCCCGGTGGTGACATCTTTTAGCCCCACGCAGGCGGCGATATCCCCGGTGCGTAACTCCTCGACGTCATGACGGTCGTTGGCATGCATCAGCACGATGCGCCCGATGCGCTCTTTCTTACCCTTAACCGGGTTAAACACCGCGTCGCCTTTTTTTAACACCCCGGAGTAGACGCGGATAAAAGTCAGCTGGCCGACGTAGGGGTCGGACATCAGCTTGAACGCCAGCGCGGAGAAGGGTTCGTCATCGTTGGGATGACGCTCGGCGTGCTGCCCTTTCTCATCCACCCCGTCGATGGCGGGCACGTCGAGAGGTGACGGCATCAACTCAATCACCGCATCCAGCATTCGCTGCACCCCTTTGTTTTTAAAGGCGCTGCCACACAGCATCGGCTGGATCTCCCCGGCAACCGTGCGCTGACGCAAGCCACGGATGATTTCCGCGTCGTCCAAGGCGCTGGTTTCAAGGTATTTATCCATCAGATCGTCGCTGGCTTCCGCTGCCGCCGAAACCATTTTTTCCCGCCACGTCTGCGCGGTAGCCAGCAGGTCATCCGGCACCGGGGCATAGTTAAAGGTCATCCCCTGGGTAGCATCATCCCAGATAATGGCCCGCATCTTGATCAGATCGACCACGCCCGTGAAATGATCTTCGGCCCCAATGGGGATCACAATCGGCACCGGGTGGGCTTTCAGCCGGTCTATCATCATCTGCACCACGTGGAAAAAATCGGCCCCCGGACGGTCCATCTTATTGACGAAGGCGATACGCGGCACACGGTACTTATTGGCCTGCCGCCAGACGGTTTCCGACTGCGGCTGCACGCCGCCCACCGAGTCGTAGACCATCACGGCTCCGTCCAGCACCCGCATGGAGCGCTCCACTTCGATGGTGAAATCGACGTGCCCGGGGGTATCGATAATATTGATGTGGTGCGGTTCATAACCGAGATCCATCCCGGACCAGAAGCAGCTTACCGCCGCAGAGGTGATAGTAATGCCCCGCTCCTGCTCCTGCGCCATCCAGTCGGTGATCGCCGCGCCATCGTGGACCTCCCCCAGCTTGTGGCTCACCCCGGTGTAAAACAGGATGCGCTCGGTGGTGGTGGTTTTACCGGCATCAATATGTGCCGAGATGCCGATGTTGCGATAACGCTCAAGAGGAATAGACCGGATCATGATGCATCCTTATGTAATGGACACGACAATCACGCGCTGGGGTAGCGCGTGCAGGTATGTAGATCAGTGTAGTGCCCTGACAACAGGGGGACGGGTGATTCTGCGGTCGAAGAGTAGAGAGAATCAGACCACCGGAGACCAGCCGTCATAGTGGAGCGTAAACTGTTGTGCCGCCGCCTGTTTCACCGTGGCAGTGATGGGCGCATTGAAATGCATGCCTGAGACGATGAGTTTATCTGTCGCCACGCGCTCCAGAAGACGTTTGCGGGTGGCTGCCGCTGCCGCCGGATCGCTGTCAAAGGCGATGGTCACGTCCGGGTGTTCAACCTGAATATGTGGGAAATGGACAATATCACCCCAGATGAGAAGGGATTCTTTCTCGTCCCCTATAACGTAGCCGCTGTGCCCGGGCGTATGCCCCGGCAGTGCCACCGCCTGTATTCCCGGCAGGATATCATCGTGTTTGAACGGAACCAGTTTCTGTTCGTAGGCCGTAAAAGCATTTTGCGCCAGCGCGAAAGCGGGCTTGAAACCCTCCGGGGCAGAAGCCTGTAGTGTTTTATTGCGCCAGAAAGCCAGCTCATCCTGATGAACAAAGAGCCGCTCCACATTGCGGAAGTGTGGCGTCTGTAACGGGCCAGCCAGACCGCCAATATGGTCAGGATGCGCATGGGTGAGCAGGATCGTATCAATTTGCAGCGGATCAATTCCTGCTGCTGCCAGCGCCACGGGCAGTCGTCCGCCCCAGCCCTTGAAGTTACCCGCCCCACTGTCGACCAGGATCGTCTGCTTACCGTTCTGAATTACGTAGACGTTGATATTCATTCGCGGCAGCGCCGATACTCCCCGCTGCTGCAGGACCGCTTCCGCTTGTGAACCGGTGATACCGGATAACAGTTCAAATGAAGCATCCAGATAGCCATCGCTCACCAGGGTGACCAGGGTATCACCCACTTGTTTGCGATTGACTGCGGGTGCTTGGTAATTGTGAAATATCGACATGTCATGACCTCATTGCGTTGGATGACATCAGGATAAGTATTTGCTGGTACAGTAAAAAGTGGCTTTTTCGTATTACACTGTTATCCATTGAGAAACAATCCCACCAAAAGGCTGAAGACGATGAGCGCCAGGATGTTTGAACGGATGAACATATTTGTGGAGGTTGCCGAACAGGGCAGCTTTACCCGGGCGGCAGACAGACTACAGCTTCATCGTCCTGCCGTCACCAAAGCCCTGCAACAGTTGGAAGACGAACTGGGGACAAAACTCCTTCACCGGACCACCAGCAAAATTAGCCTCACCTCTGAAGGGGAGCTTTTTTTTCAGCGAGCTAAAGTCTTACTGCATGAAGTAGACGACGTGCTGGCTTTCTTCTCGCCCACGCGTCCTCCCCGTGGTCGGCTGCGAGTCGATACGCCGCTGTCGCTGGCCCATGCGGTGCTGATCCCTGCGCTCTCCGGGTTTCAGGAAAAATACCCGGATATTGAACTGGAACTGACCTCCTCAGATCACCGCGTCGATATGGTGGCAGAAGGGATCGACTGCGTGATCCGCCTTGGGGAGTTACAGGACTCGACGCTCATCTCCCGGCGTCTGGGTGATGCGCGACTGGTCACCTGCGCGGCGCCCGCTTACCTGGAAAAACACGGCACGCCTACAACCCCTGACGATCTGGCGGGACATAAAGCCGTAATGTTCTTTTCCGGTCAGAGCCGTGCGGTGATGGACTGGCGCTTTATGCAGGACGGCACGCCGGTGATTGTGCGCCCCGCACGAACCATGCTGGTGGATAATTCGGATATCTTGCTCTCGTGCGGGCTTGCCGGCCTGGGAATGTTGCAGGGCATCCGTGCGATTCTGGCTCCGCATCTGGAGTCTGGCAGGCTGGTTGAGGTCCTTACCAGCTACACCACCGTCACTAAACCTATCTCAGTGCTTTATCCCGATCGCCGCTACCTTGCCCCCAAAGTGAGAGTCTTTATCGACTGGTTAAGGGCGCTTTTTGCCGACAATAGCGCCCAACTGCATGGATTGTTACCCCCAGGGAAACAGTGAAGTTCCGCGTGAGCGGTTTTTCCCACGAATGCTGCCCGGTACAGTTTGACCTTTAATTTGTCCGTTACGTCATTCGAGGTGAGAAATGTCAAAAATAGTCATGTTCAACCAGACGGGTAGCGGCTTCGCTTCGCCCGGCCTGCAGCACGTGCCCCCTCTCCCTCGAGAGAGATTAAGGGGATAGATCGCAGCCCGCCGGGTTAAAACCGGCTCTTACGCCTTATAAATAAATCGTTGGATAAAATCGGCAATATCGGCCTGGACCATTGCGCACTTTTCTGCTGAGGGTCGCACACCCAGAAACTCATCATATCCGCTCAGGAGTGAGATGAGCTGTCGCGTGGTGCGGCTGGCGTCGCACGCGCGGAAGGTTCCATTTTCGACGCCCTCCTCAATGATGTCGCGCACCAGTTCGCTCCACGCCTGCATAATGGATTCAACCAGTTCAGCGTATACGTCGTTATGCAGCGCCAATTGCCAGGTTGCGCCATACAGCTGCCAGGCGGCATCCTGCTCAAAGGGCAAAAAATCGGCGACCAGACGATCCATTTTTTGCGTGGAGGGTAAAGCCGCCACCTCACGCGTAAAGATTTCCAGCTCGTCGCGCATAAACCGCTCCAGCGCCGCAATACACAAGGCCTGCCAGTTGCTGAAATAATGATAAATATGGCTGCGTGAGATCCCTAACGACTCGGTCAACTCACGCGTGGTGACGTTGGCAATCCCCTTCTCCAGAAATAGAGCGATAGCCCCGTCCAGAATCCTGACTTTTAACGCCTCTTTTGCTTCTTTCATCGACCTGCCTATGTTGACTTTGAGCAAGCGCTCAAATAGACTCACCCCACAGATTTGAGCAACCGCTCAAGTCCATCTTAACAAAAAACTTTATGCTTACCTTAAAAAATGCGGCACCCGCCGCAGTATCAAACAGCGCGGTCAAAACCCTCAAACTGCTGGGCCAACGACATAGCCGAAAACTCATTCTCACGTTCTTACTGGTGGCGGCTGAAAATATCACGATGCTGCTCTACCCTCTGCTGGCAGGCTTTGCGATCAATGCCATTGTTACGGGCCAGGCGTTACATGCCGTGCTCTATGCGGTGATGGTGTTTGTAATGTGGGCGATTGGCGCGGCAAGACGCAGCATCGATACCCGCACCTTTGCGCGCATTTACGCCGAGCTGGCCGTTCCGGTCATCATTGCGCAACGCGAAGAGCAGCACAGCGCCTCAACCATTGCCGCACGCGTGGCGCTGTCGCGTGAATTTGTAGATTTCTTCGAGAAACATCTGCCGGTGCTGGTGACGTCTGTCGCGTCAATCATCGGTGCCGCGGCGATGTTGCTCCTGCTACAGTTCTGGACCGGCGTCGCCTGTCTGTTCATCCTGGCTTTCTTTGCCCTCTTTTTACCGGGCTTCTCCTCCAGGAACGAAGCGCTATTCGTGCGACTAAACGATCGGCTGGAAAAAGAGGTGGCGTTCGTGAACAGCGCATCCAGGAGGTCGTTGTCCAGGCACTACGATGTGCTGGCGAGGCTCCGTATTAAACTGTCTGATCGGGAAGCGTTTGGCTATTTAGCCATCGGTACGGTGACCGCGATTTTATTCGCCAGTACCATACTGACCATGTCGTTCGAAGGCGGACTGGATGCCGGGCATATCTATTCGGTCATGACCTACATGTGGATGTTTGCGATGAGCCTGGATGACGGGCCGCAACTGCTGGAAAAATATTCTCAGCTAAAAGATATTGGCAAGCGGGTAAATACCAGTACCCTTTGAAAGTAAGCGGCTCGCCTGGGCGGTATAAATTTTAGTATCCTATATCCTTATAAGCTTCGTTGGTTTTTACTATTAAAAGTAAAAAACCTGTGCCAATAAAAACAACAAATGGGATGATGATGCTTGCAACAAGCTCCCACATAGAGAGGGGATCATTTTCAACTGCGAAACTAATATAATACGCAAAGAGTGAAACTATAAAGAAAAACGCCGCCATACCTGCAGGCAACAGTGGATTACTCCATGTCCCCCATACAAGGTTTGCAGGAGTGGCGGTTTTCTGAGAAGAGAGCGCAGTAATACTAAATTTGTTTTTTTCTGAAGAAGCCACCAACTGCTCCCCCTGGGCATATTTAACCGCATCTGCCGCCAACGCCAGCGCGAGCCACCGATACCCGGCACTCTTCTCGCCTAAAGAGGTATCAAGATCCAACCGTTCCGGCGCCTGCCCCTTTTTATTCAGGGCCTGCATTAACGGGTATTTCTCGGTACGGGAAAGACCGGTATACCAGAGCGTTTTTGGCGTAAGCACAGATTCCACCTGCAGATAGATCGGCATTTTTGCCTCAATATCTGTGACACCGGACATGGGCTGATACAGATAAACCGGTTTTTCACCTTCCTCCCAAACATAATGGTTGGTCAGCAGGAATGCACAGGCATTTTCCATGCACTTTGATTCGTCGTCTTCTTCATGCAAATCAAGAATAACAACTAACCGGTTTTCAATCCTGTAATCTGCCAGATTAGCCCATTGGCTGATAAGCGCATAATCGGGGCATTCCGTCATATATTCAATTTTGCAGGTACTGGCATGATCAACACCCATTCGCTCCAGTGAACGCCGGAGTTCTTCAATACAATTCTCATTCCCACCGCGAACCCAGACAACGATTTCAAACACACGATAATTGTATCCCTTCAGCTTTTCGGCCATCGGGGCCAGCAGGCGATTAAATATCTGTTCATTACGGGACTGGTCGAAAAGCGCTTCCTGGTGAATTTTAACCGGCGTTTTCGGTGCCAGCGGAAACTCCCCTTCAAGCTTCAACATATTCAGTGCCGGTTGCTCCAGAGGAGTGATTGCAGACCAGGCTGCAATAGCCACATTTTTCCGAGCATACGTTTTTAAATTGATTTCTCGTTCTTTTGCGATGAATTTACGCGTTTCGAAATAGTGAACATGGGTATCATCAAACATGAACGCTATATATACAAACATAGAGACAAGGCAGAAAGGGAGAATAACGGAAGGCACAAAAAATATAGCAGTAACATGTTCCTTTTCAGGCCAGGTTAATGCTCTGATCAGCAGACTGGCGCCTATAGCCAGAACATATATGGCAATAATTACCGCGACGGATACATTACTTTCTGCATCTGGCTGTTGCTTGTATAACCACCACTCTTTCATCACGCAGCCCCCGCAACAGGCAAGGTGCTTTTGATTTCGCAGCCACAGGCCGCGTGACAACCCTCCACCACAACCCCCTTGCCGTGCATGGTCCAGGTTGGATGACATTCATTGATAGTGAATGTCCCTTTGTGCATAGGGCACTGCACCAGATCACCACTCAGGGCTACAGGCTTACCCATAAAGTCAGCACCAGTGGCTTTTATAACTTTTCCACCGCCTATAAGCGGGTCGTTCAGTCGAATGACACCTTTCATTATTTTTATCTCCTTATCTTCCTGCATCCATTTCACAGCGCATCCGATCCCAGCCGGTATAACCTTTAACCTCCGGGACTGTGTCAGGTAAGTCCTGATAGTTTTGTTCATGACTTACAACTTTTCCTTCGAGCCATCCCTTAGTGAAGTACACCATACCCCACTTCCAACCGGGAAATTCCGGGGTAATTGACTGGACGGTACCATCGTCAAGTGTGTACGTAATACCGGGGCCCCCAGTGACAACGCGTGGGTCATCGAACGGCTTTGACGACATATAAAGCCGGTGTTTAGTTTGCAAAAAACCCTGATCATTGACGACAGTGAAAGAGATAACATCATCATAATAAGGCGCGTTACCTCCATCAGGTTCATTGCCTCCAGGCGACATGGATGCCCCCCCTCTTTCCCATGTTTTCCCATAGTCCTTGGATACTGAAAAACCACCAGTAATATGTCCCCACCATGGAATTGCAAGATAGTGTTCTGATGGATGTACGAATTTTTTGGTAAAGATTCGATAAAACTGACTGGCTATTCTTGAATGGAAACCTCGCTTTGTATCCGTGTACCAGAGCTCACCTTCGCAGTTCCAGCCTTTGAGTTCGAGGTAGCGATGGTCATCGAACCGATATACCACCTGCGTCGGTGGCTCCTTCGCCATACAATTAGCAGCCAGTGCAACAGCGGCCACTGCGAGAACGGCACATAATCCTTTCATTATTTATCGCCCCGCATCCATATCACAGCGCATCCGATCCCAGCCGGCGTAATCTTTCACTTCAGGGGCTTTATCGGGTAAATCTTGCCAGTTCGTCTTAAATTGCTGAGTGCTGTTCTCCAGCGCTTGCTTAGTCATGTAGATCATGCCCCAGGCCCATCCAGGGGATCGGGGTTCCAGTTTTCCATTTACTATGTTTCCCATACCGTCATCCACAGAGAATTTAATCCCAGGCCCACCGGGCATGATGCGTGGGTCTTCAAACGGCTTTGACGAAATATACAGCCGGTGTCTGGTCTGCAAAAAACCCTGATCGTTGACGACGGTAAACGACACCGCGTCTTCGGCTGGTGCTCTGTTATCCCCATTAGGTTCATTATGACCGGGAGCAAAGCCAACAGCCCTCCATGTTTCGCCATAATCTTTCGAAACAAGGAATCCATCCACCTCCCAGTTGGTAATAGCTATATATTTCTCTGACGGATGGATGAATTTACGGGTAAATATTCGATAAAACTGGCTGGCTGGTTGGGTGTGAATGCCTCGTTTTATATCCGTGTACCAGAGTTCACCTTCGCAGTCCCAGCCTTTAAGCTCCAGGTAGCGATGGTCATCGAACCGATAAATAACTTGTGTCGGCGGTTCCTTCGCCATGCATTCAGCAACCAGTACAACAGCGGCCACTGCGAAAGCGGTACATAATCCTTTCATTATTTATCGCCCCGCATCCATATCACAGCGCATCCGATCCCAGCCGGTATAACCCTTAACTTCGGGGACTTTGTCGGGTAGGTCCTGATAGTTTATCTTAAACTGCGCGGTATCCTCTTTTAGAGCTTCTTTGGTGATGTAATCCAGTCCCCATGCATGCCCTGGGAAATGAGGTTCCAGCCTCCCGTGAACTGTGCCTCCCATACCGTCATCCACCGTATAGTCAATGCCCGGGCCGCCAGGCAGAATCCGCGGGTCTTCAAACGGCTTTGATGACATGTACAGCCGGTGTTTAGTTTGCAAAAAACCCTGATCATTGACGACGGTGAAAGAGATAACATCATCATAATAAGGCGCGTTACCTCCATCAGGTTCATTGCCTCCAGGCGACATGGATGCCCCCCCTCTTTCCCATGTTTTCCCATAGTCCTTGGATACTGAAAAACCGCCAGTAATATTTCCCCACCACGGAATTGCAAGATAGCGTTCTGATGGATGTACGAATTTTTTGGTAAAGATTCGATAAAATTGACTGGCTATTCTTGAATGGAAACCTCGCTTTACATCGCTATACCAGAGCTCACCTTCGCAGCCCCAGCCTTTGATTTCGAGGTAGCGGTGATCATCGAACCGATATACCACCTGCGTCGGTGGCTCCTTCGCCATACAATCAGCAGCCAGTGCACCAGCGGCCACTGCGAGAACGGTACTTAATCCTTTCATCACTTATCGCCCGCATCCATATCACAGCGCATCCGATCCCAGCCGGTGTAGCCCTTCACCTCCGGGACTTTTTCGGGTAAGTCCTGATAGTTTTGTTCATGACTTACAACTTTTCCTTCAAGCCATCCCTTAGTGAAGTACACCATTCCCCATTTCCAACCGGGAGATTCAGGGGTTATTGACTGGACGGTTCCATCGTCAAGTGTGTACGTAATACCGGGGCCCCCAGTGACAACGCGTGGGTCATCGAACGGCTTTGATGACATATACAGCCGGTGTCTGGTCTGCAAAAAACCCTGATCGTTGACGACGGTAAACGACACCGCGTCTTCGGCCGGTGCTCTGTTATCCCCATTAGGTTCATTATGACCGGGAGCAAAGCCAACAGCCCTCCATGTTTCGCCATAATCTTTCGAAACAAGGAATCCATCCACCTCCCAGTTGGTAATAGCTATATATTTCTCTGACGGATGGATGAATTTACGGGTAAATATTCGATAAAACTGGCTGGCTGGTTGGGTGTGAATGCCTCGTTTTATATCCGTGTACCAGAGTTCACCTTCGCAGTCCCAGCCTTTAAGCTCCAGGTAGCGATGGTCATCGAACCGATAAATAACTTGTGTCGGCGGTTCCTTCGCCATGCATTCAGCAGCCAGTACAACAGCGGCCACTGCGAAAGCGGTACATAATCCCTTCATTATTTATCGTCCCGCATCCATATCGCAGCGCATCCGATCCCAGCCGGCGTAATCTTTCACTTCGGGGACTTTATCGGGTAAATCTTGCCAGTTCCTCTTCAGTTGTTGAGAGCTGCCCTCAAGCCCTTGCTTAGTCATGTAGATCATGCCCCAGGCCCAACCAGGGAATCGGGGTTCCAGCCTCCCGTGGACTGTGCCTCCCATACCGTCATCCACCGTATATTCAATGCCCGGGCCGCCAGGCAGAATCCGCGGGTCTTCAAAAGGCTTTGACGACATATACAGCCGGTGTTTGGTCTGCAGAAAACCCTGATCGTTGACAACAGTAAACGACACCGCGTCTTCGGCCGATGCTCTGTTATCCCCGTTAGGTTCATTATGCCCGGGAGAAAAGCCAACCGCCCTCCAGGTTTGACCATAATCTTTCGAAACAAGGAAGCCATCCACCTCCCAGTTTGGGATAGAAATATAACGTTCTGAAGGATGGATAAATTTACGGGTGAATATCCGGTAAAACTGAAAATAAGGCTGTGAGTGAATGCCCCGCTTTGTATCGGTATACCAGAGTTCTCCCTGACAATCCCAGCCTTTCAATTCCAGGTAGCGATGGTCATCGAAGCGATATACCACCTGCGTCGGTGGCTCCTTCGCCATGCATTTAGCAGCCAGTGCAACAGTGGCCACTGCGAGAACGGTACATAATCCTTTCATGCTCAATCCTTAAGCCAGTTGGTCGTCACTTTTAGGTTTCGGCATTTCCCACTGCAATGACTTCCTAACCTGGAAGTCTTCTGCTTTAAAAACGCCCATATCAATATTTTTCGGATAGCGCACACGAGGCCGGATGCCGGCATAATCATTCTCCACGCCGTAATCCCCCTGAGGTAGCACCTCATCAGGTTTATTCATATAGTTTTTAGTTGTACCTATTGGTAATTGTCCTGTCCGGTAGTACTCTTTAACGTCACTATTTTTATTTAATGGATCGCGCCAATCTGCGCGATGTAACAGGTCTTCCCAGAATTTCCCTGCCTTATAGTCAAACGATTTACATTGTCCAATTGCCAGGTCGAACGCCATCGCATGTGATGGAGCGAATTCACTCATGACAATAGAAGAGTGCTGGCTGTAACCTACCGGATCGGTTTTCTGCCACTCCTTTTCCAGTTCCTCACGAGTTTTCCGCCAGGTAATGGTCAGCACTGGGTATTCTTTAGAACCACTGACCGCTCCATGAATAACGTCGAGTTTTCTGTCAGCCTTTTCAACTTTAAGTTCGTCTGGGGTTAAAATATGTCCCGGTTTCCAGCTAATACGCTGGTAACTGTTGAGCATATACATCGCAGATTCCGTGCGTTTGATGGCACTGGCCTTAGCTGAATAAGAGATGTAAGCATCCGGGCTCTCGGGATCGATATAATAGGTATAGGGCGTGTCGCTGGTTTTCGGATCGTTATCAGGATAATTATCCTGACCCTGAAGCTTGAAAATAAAAGGTTCCGGTAATTCCTCACCATTTACCACTACATCGCGCGCACTGTAGCTGGCATTTGTCCAGAAGGCATATTTTGCATCCCCCTCCTTTCGTGGCGGTAACTCTAAGGGTTTAGCGTCAGGGGCTTTTCCCACCTCACCATGCTGATAAAACACGCGCTGATACAAATTAGGAATATCACTGGCTAGTTTCTGAGGAATGCCACGCCAGCCGATACCCTGCACATTTTCCAGCGACACGACACCGTCGTTCGGGCAAAAATAGTTATACACTTTGCCGTCGTTGCTTCGGCAATATCTGTCATCGGTCCGCAGCGGATTATCGGAGGGTTTACGCAGGGTACAGGAGGCTTCCAGGTCCAATAATTCCCCTTCAGACATTTTTCCGCCACCTTTCCATTGCGTATACATCAGGCGACAGAAATTTTTAAAGGTCTTCTGCCTTGCGGCGTCGGTCTGCTGATAGCCAGGCTGAATATTTTCAGCCACGCGCGACTCCAGCGAATAGGGTGAGTGATTAAGAATCACACAGTTAACCGGAGCATATCCGGCCTGTTTCACCAGCATATTTGCCAGCATGGTAATGATCGTGCCCTGACTGTGCGCAACAATATTGATTACATCGTTTCGAGTCACTAATGGCTGACGGATCTGAACAATCAAATCCGCCAGCCGTTGAGCGGCAAAGAATTGATAAATCCGGTGCGGGTTTTCAAAGATAGGATGCGTGAAATCGCCATCATTAAAGTGCAACGAAGCAAATCCCGCAGCGGCCACACCGAAGCCACCCGCACCGGGTCCTAACATATCGGGGATAGTGGTCGTAGCATTAGCAAAGGTCCCGCCATTTTTGGCAAAGTGCGTATCCAGCGCATTTTTGAAGTTATCGTTGTGGTACTTAAACGGTCCGTTGCCGTCATTACCCAGCGCGGCTTTATTCGCTTCGTTATCTTCCTGGTAAGCATCATAGGGTAAATGGGCTTTGTCACTCATCTTGCCGACCTCTTCCCGGTAGCGTTTCTGATCTGCCCGGTAATCGTCATGGGTGACCGGTTTATATCCCCAGTAAAACGGGATAATGGGCGAGCGACCGGGCGCCGCGATCCTGTAATCTTTCCACTGATGGGAGTAAAAATCCTGGCGGTTAAGCCGTTTCCCCAGTCCTGCAAGTATCCCCTTCTCCTGATTCTGGTAGGCTTCACCCACATCGTTCACGCCGTGGATCAGAATGATAATCCCCGGCATCGGGCGCGGTATTCCCACGTTGCGCGTCTGGGCAGCCTCTCCCAGAGTTCTGTGTACCGGAATATCCCCTTCCGATACCACCCGCGGGGCGTACGGTTTTGTATTCGACTCCGTCATTCCATCAGCTCCATTTTGTAACTATCGAGGTCGTCAGCATCAAGCAGCGGTGAATGACCCTTGCTGTCCGTGACGCCTTCTACAATCTGGCCGGCCGAATTCGTCAGTCTGAATTTTTTGTTCGCCAGAATTTGCTCCGGGTCATCGCCAGCGTGCAGCTTGTAACGGAGTTTAAAAGCGCCTTTCTCGAAGGATGGTGATTGGACTGACGCACTATCCGGACCGTCGTATTTCAGGCTCGGCGCTTTCAGCTCAATGCCAGTTGGCGAGAAAAGGGTAACCAGCCCGTTTGGGCTGATACGGATCCCACCCCCGCCGCAGACAAACTGCATCCCCTCCCGGGCACTGCCGTTCATCTTCCCGGCGGTGCTGGTCAGGGTAAAATCCTTCTGCGACAGCATGTGCATTTCACCGCGCTGTGCCTGAGACGTAATATCTCCCGCGCCGGCAATCATCTGGATACCGAGCTTGCGGGCAAACAGCGAAATTTTCTCCCCCACGGCCAGCGAGAATTTTTTCACCACATTCATGCTGGTATCATTGCCTGCCGTGGCGATCAGGTCTTGCCCGGCTGACAGTTGCAGGCTATCCGGGGTCACCTGAGCGACGCCGTTTTTGCCATACGCCAGAATGCCAGGCTCCGTGAGGTGACTTAACGTCTGGCTGAGCGCATTCTGCCGATCGGTTTCCACATGACTGGCACCAGCCGTCAGCGCACTTTGCTGCAGGGTCATCGCCAGCGTTAAGGCTTTCTCCAGTTGCGCAATGGCGTCCGTCATATCCAGCTGTTTCCCCGCGGCACGCGGCTGGGCCTCGGTGGTTATCATCACCCCTTTAGCGGCACGCAGCGCCATCCAGTCGTCGGTACGGGCTTCCACGCCTTCCCCGCGTTTTTTACCTTCCGCATCCACCAGGTGACCAACGCTGAATTGCCCTTTGCCGTACTCCGTGGAAATCTTGATATGCTCCTTGCCGCGACGGTCCTCAAGACGGATCTTGTTGGACGCGGCCGTGCGGATCACGTTGCGGCTATCGTTGCGGTTGGTGACTAAATCCGGCCGGCTGCCATCGTGCATTACGTGAGCAATGAAAGGCCGGTCTGGATCGCCGCCTTCAAAACCCACGGCGACCTCGGTTCCGTCCAGTAGTGGAAAGTGGATACCAAAGGTGTCACCCGCATACGCTCTGCCGAGGCGTACCAGGGCGCTTTCGAACCCGTCACGCTTTTCATCAAGGTCAAAATCAAACTTCACCCGGTAGCGACCATGCGCATCAAGCCCGGCATAGGTTTTATCTCCCCCGATAGCCGCCACTCTGGCGGGTATCGTTCCGGCTATCACTGGTCGGGGTATATAGCCAGGGCGGAAGCTGTAGCTCCTGGTACAGGGGATCCCCGACAACACGGCGCGGTAGTGTTCCGCGCGGCTGCTGCGGATAGTCATCTTCGTTATCAGAAAACCGGACTTAAACCCATCAGGGATGGGGCCTGTAGGGTTAAACATAATGCCCGGCTGAAGTTCGGGATCGCTGGTGGTTGCCCCCAGAACACTCTGGCTGTTCAGTAGACGCTCATAGCGCAACCTTGCGTAAAACGTAGCCGTTTCCGCCTCTGTGCCATAACAGTCACCATCAGTGAGATAGGGATCGGCGTAGTGATAGTGTTGCCCGAAAGTGATGCCCTGGGGAATGTCACTCATTTCAATGGTTTTATCCGCCTGCGGTGAATGCGGTTCGCGGTAGTTGTAGGTGCGAACCAGCACGTTTTTAGGGATCAGGTCGTGCTGTTCTTCCAGATCGGTTATGTATTCGGCATAACTGGTCATGCCAGAATGGCGGACATAAGGCACCTGTTTGTCGCAAAAGCGGTAACGGCGGTCAGAATCGCCGAAAATAACCACAGTTTCCGCCTTCACTTTGTCGTGATTCTCTAAGCGGAACCAGATCCCCACCTCAACCAACAGCCGGCGGATAAACTGCAGATCGGTTTCTTTCCACTGAACGATCATTTCCCGACGCAGATAGTTGTGGCTCAGTTGGTCAAAATCGATGTTGTAGCCTTCAAAGTGACCACTGTCCTTCATTAGCTTTGTGACAAGCTCCGGGACCGTCATGTTCATGTACACGGCGGAACGATAGTTCTTATCCAGCAGCGCCAGCTCATGCTCCAGCACACATTCATACAGGGCTTCATCACCTGAAGACTTAAGGCGGGAAAATTTGGTGATCGTGCCATTGATCTGCCGTACCGGCAGCCAGGGCGTTTGCCCTTGCCAGGCGGCTTTTGGATTGGGGGCGCGCAGAATAAATTCAGCCATCTGGTTAAGGACGGCATCAATGGCAATGTTCTGATCCGGACTGGTAAAGCGGATAGTATAGCGCCAGGGCTCGCTCAATCCCTCTGTTCCAGTAAATGAATGAACATCAGGAATAACGTTTTGATTATGGGGAAAGTACAGTAAATATCGGTTTAAGGTCGTCTGTTGCTGGAGTAATTCGGATTGCCCTTCCATTGTCAAACATCCTTTTAATTAACGGTGGCTTTATTTCAATATTACACCTCTATTGATAATTAAAATATGATTCAACCCAGCAAAACCAGGCGCCAAAGACTTAATAACATTCACCAAAGAAATTAATAAATATAAAGCAATCAACAAGCAAATATAAAAATGGATTATTTATTTACAAAAGGAAAATGAAAGTGAAGCCGAATTATATCAGCACCATGATAAAAAATTATTAATCATTATTCTAATAAGCAGCAGAACGCCTGAGGAAATGACATGGCAACAAAATACAGTATTTTACCAAATTACCCTGTTCATCGGGTGGCAACTACGCCTCATCCGGCCGATGGATATCGCGCGATTATCGCCGGGCAAGCGCAGCGCCGCCCGGCAAAACAGTGCGCTCTGATCCACTCCCCCACAGCAGAGAGAGCAAACACACGCAACGGTAACCTAAGTTACCGTTTTGCCTTTACATCGAATATCCCGGCTTCTTAATCAACTCGTCCAGTTTCGGGCCAATCTCCGTATCCCACACCTGCGCTTTCCAGTCGGCTTCCTGAACCTCGTTCAGGGCCACAGAAATAGAACGATCTTTGCTGTTCAGATGGCGGGTAATCACCTCGGCGATATCTGCGGCCAGGGCGGTTTTTTGCTCGTCGTTCAGGTCAC
Source organism: Leclercia sp. LSNIH3 (assembly GCF_002935105.1). NCBI lineage: Bacteria > Pseudomonadati > Pseudomonadota > Gammaproteobacteria > Enterobacterales > Enterobacteriaceae > Leclercia > Leclercia sp. LSNIH3. The sequence continues at coordinate 3,773 of NZ_CP026387.1, read as the reverse complement.
GGGGAAAACATTTAATATCTACGTGTGGCATGTGCAGGCTCCTTTTGAGTAAGCGTTTCAGACTAGCAGAGAATATCGTTCGCTTTTAGCACCTTGTGCAGTTTCGGGAGCTTGCACACGCTATCGGCAATTGCCGTGATGTTCGGCGTATTGGCAGCAAACCAGTCCGGGCGAGGCCCCCAGGTACGCATCACACACAGATAACAGTCAATAAGGGTAATCTGCTCGCCAAAGGTATAGGGCGTGGCTTTGAGATGATTATCCAGCCACAGGTAGAGCGATTTGCGGTATTCGCGGCAGCTTTGTTGCAGCTGTTCCGGGGCGTCCGGCGCCCAGCGTTCCGGGTAATCGGCATAGGTAAAGGTGGGATAGACGTTGGCCACCAGCCAGATCAGGAGGCGCTGGAACTGCTGGCGATCCGCGTGCCCGATCGGCGGTGCCAGATCGGGACAGCGATCCAGCACCAGCAGCGCAATGACTGCCGTTTCCGTCATGATCTCGCCGTTTTCCAGCTCCAGGGTCGGCACCTGGCACAAGGGGTTGAGTTTTTCGAGAAGTTCACGGGTTTCGCCGGGCTTATCAAACCCGTCAACGTTGATGAACTGATAGGGAATGTCGGCCAGGGTCAGCATGACTTCACTGATGGCTGAACCCCAGCCAGGGACGCCATAGACTTTGATCATCGGTAACACCTCAGTCAAAGCCTTAAGTGTAGAGCAGCCTCAGTAGGTTATCCCGGGCGGGTTGACCACTGACTGCGCCACCGCTTCGTCCTGCTCGCCCCAGCGCGCCAGCACATTCTGGTAATCACCCCGCTGGATGGCGCCGTCGAGCGCGGCCTGCAAGGCATACACCAGCCCATTCCCCTTTTTGGTGGTAGTAGCCACGTACGCTTTTTTCGGCCCTAAGCCCACCACCCGGGTTTTGCCGGTCAGGGCCTCTTTATAGGCCGAGACCGACTGCGGGCCGAAGAACACATCTGCCCTGCCGGACTGAATATAGAGATTGCCGGAGGCGTCGTCAGTCAGGTAGACCGGCAGCGCAGGCTCGCGCCCGGCATTTTTATTCTCTTCGTTCCAGCCCAGCAGAATGCGCTCCTGGTTGGTGCCAGAGCCGACAATCACCTTTTTACCCGACAGATCGGCGGCCCCCTTAATCAACTGCACCTCGCTGGTGGACTTTACCGAAAAGGCCAGCGAATCGACGCGATAGGTGGCGAAATCAAACTTCTGTTTACGCTGCTCGGTCACCGCAATGTTCACCAGCGCCACATCATAGCGCCCGGAGGTGATGCCGAGCGGCCAGTCCTCCCACGCCGTCGGCACCAGCTTAAGCTTCAGCCCGAGACTGCCCGCCAGCAGTCGGGCGATATCCGGGTCACTGCCAATGCGGGTGCGGTTATCGCTGGCCAGCAACGCCAGCGGCGGTGAGTTCAGGGCCGAAATGGCGACGGTTAATGTACCCGGTTCGACAAATTTGTAGTTCGTCGGGATCTTCGCCACCGCCTGCGGGTCTACCGATACCGGCAACGGCTGCTCGTTAGCTTTCAAATCGATGGCGGCGTGGCTGGTCGACGCCACCATGAATAGCGCCAGTAATCCTTTTTTCATCTTCTCTCCTTAGAGCACTTTCGACAGGAACTGCCGAGTTCGGGCGTGGGACGGACGGTTCAACACCTCGTCGCTGCTGCCCTGTTCCACGATTTTGCCATCCACCATAAACACCACCTGGTCGGCCACTTCCCGGGCGAAGCCTATCTCGTGCGTGACCACCACCAGCGTCGTGCCGGAGCGGGCCAGCTTTTTGATCACGTCCAGCACCTCGCCCACCAGCTCGGGATCCAGCGCCGAGGTCGGCTCATCAAATAGCATCACTCGCGGGCGCAGCGCCAGCGCGCGGGCTATGGCGATGCGCTGCTGCTGCCCGCCGGAAAGATGGCGTGACCAGGCATCGGCTTTATCGCGTAGCCCCACCACGTCCAGCAGATCGTAAGCCCGCTCTACTGCCTCTTTACGGCTCAGCTGTTTATGCGCGATGGGCGCTTCGATCAGGTTCTCCAGCACCGTCAGGTGCGGGAACAGGTTGAAGTTCTGGAACACGTAGCCGACGTTAACCCGCTGTTTGAGGATCGCATTCTCCTTCAGCTCGTACAGCGTGTTGCCCTCCCGCCGATAGCCAATGTAATCCCCGTCAATCTGGATAAAGCCTTCATCGACCCGCTCCAGGTGGTTAATGGTGCGCAGCAGCGTGGATTTACCGGAGCCGGACGGGCCGAGGATCACCGTTACCGAGCCGGGCGGTATCTCCAGCGAGACGTTATCCAGCGCCTTGTGGCGACCAAAGAACTTACTGACGCCGGTTATCGAAATATGTCCTTCAGGAGAGGCTTGCATGGACAGGCTCCTGTGTGGTTTGGGTGGTAACGGAACGGGTGCGGGTTGCGCGGGTAGAGTTCACCGCCGAGCGGCGCTCGCTGCGGGCCAGGGCGCGTTCAACCAGATGTTGAATGGCGGAAAGGACGGTGGTGATCACCAGATACCAGACAGCCCCCACCATCAGCAGCGGGATCACCTCCTGGGTGCGGTTGTAGATCATCTGGATGGTATAGAATAGTTCCGGCATCGCCAGAACGTAAACCATCGCCGTGCCCTTAGCGAGGCTGATGATTTCGTTAAATCCGGCCGGCAGAATGGTGCGCAGCGCCTGCGGCAAGATAATCCGCAGAGTGCGACGCGAGGCCGGTAAACCCAGGGCCGCTGCCGCTTCATACTGGCCGTGATCGACCCCGAGGAAGCCGCCGCGAATGATCTCCGCCGTATAGGCGCTCTGCACCAGCGTCAGCCCGACCACCGCGGTGGAGAATTGCCCCAGCACATTGATGGTCTCAAAGCTGCCCCAGGTAATGCCGGTGAACGGCACACCGAGCGACAGGGTGTCGTACAGATAGGAGAAGTTATAGAGGATGATCAGCACCACAATCAGCGGCAGGGAGCGGAACAGCCAGATGTAGCCCCAGGCGAGACTGCTTAACAGCCAGGACGACGAGAGCCGCGCCAACGCTAACAGGCCGCCGATCACCACGCTGAGCGCGGTGCCAATCAGGGTCAGCAGCAGCGTCTGCCCCACCCCTTCCAGGATCACCGGGTCGAAGAACCAGCGCGCAAACACGCTCCACTCCCAGCGGGGGTTAAAGGCCACTGACTGGATCACCACCGCCAGTACAAACAGCGCCAAGATCGCGCCCACCGTGCGCAGCGGGTAGCGCGCCGGGACCACTTTGATGGTTTCAACGTTGCTCATGGTCGTTCCTCATGCCGATTTACTGAACGTTTCACGTACCAGCGTTTTGGTGAAGCGCAGCCGTCCGTCGAACGGCGGCTGGCTGTACTCTTCCGGGTCGCGGGACAGGTCGAACTGGGCCGTGTAGCCCTGGCTCAGATAGAGTCGCACCGCCTCCGGCTGGCGAAAGCCGGTGGTGAGGTAGATCTGGCTGTATCCGGCCAGTATCGCCCGGCGCTCCAGCTCCTGCACCACCCGGGCGGCAAGCCCCTGCTGGCGCAGGGATTTGTCAGTCCAGATCCGTTTGATCTCGGCGGTCTGTGCATCGAAGGGTTTATAGGCCCCGGTGGCGATGATTTTTCCGTCGCGCTCCAGCACAATAAACAGCCCCTGTGGCGCCAGATACAACTCGGTCAGTTCGACCTCCGCATCTTTAGAGAAATAGTCGCCGTAGCGCGCCGCGTACTCGCCGAACAGCCCATTAATGATGGGTT